>NZ_CP029427.2:932500-5732500 GCF_002266465.3 Bradyrhizobium symbiodeficiens
AGCACTTGCAGGCCCGGCACAATCTCGCCGGCCGCAAAGGGCTGGATCTGGAAACGATTGTCTGTGATCTCGGCAACGCGCTTGCAGAAATATTCGCAGCCGCCATAGAGCGTATCGAGTGATTTCGGCCAGCTCGCCGTCAGCCGCCATTTCACCTCGGGCATCGACTGTGCGATAGCCGGTGCGGCAACGGCACTCGCGGCAAGGCCCAGCCCGCCTGCCGTCAGGAATTTACGACGTTCCATGCATTTCCCTCCCTGTGATGTCGAGTCCTCGACGAGGGGATTGCGGTCTTGACGCCGCTTTGTCTTCGCCGGTGGCCGACGTTTTTGGCGTCCGAAAATCTGTGTTCCCGGATCGGGGGGCAGGATGACCAAAGGAGGATCGCAAAGCAAGCGCACTTTGGTTGTGCTTGCGGTGTCGCCGATTAATGCTGCGCTGCGAACGCACTCTCCATCGCCTTGCGGGTCTTCACCGTCTCGTTGCTGGCGTCGAACTCGACGTCGCTCCAGTGCACCACCGCGCCGTGCGCGATGTCATGCTTCAGCTTCACGCGGTGGGCGAGGCCAATCGGCAGCGCGCCGGCCTTCAGGCTCGCCGCCGCCGGTACCAGCTTGCCCCACACCGTGTAACCGCCTTCGCCGTCCAGCATCTCGCCTGCGCGCAGATTGCGCTTGGCGACCGCCGCGACGTCGCCGCGGAAGCCGCTGGCCTGGCCGGTCGGCTCGCCGCGCAGCGCGGCCGACAGCACCGAGATGTTCAGCTCGAGCCCGATCAGGTGATACGGCTTGTACATCGCGGCAAAGCGCCCGCTGCCGTCGGTCTTGAGGCCGTATTGCCTGAAGCAGTCGGCGGCGTAGTCGTTCGGCGCCTCCAGCACGACATAGACGCCCCAGCGCAGGTCGCGAAACACCGGCCGTCCGTCGCGCTCGAGCGAGGAGACGACTTCGACCAGGCCCGACCGCTCCAGCACGCCACCGCGCGAGCGCGGCCGCATGATGTGAGGCAGATCGTCGACGCCGCAGGGCGGAAACAGCAAGCCGTCCGCGGGCACGTCGAGAGCGCAGGCGTTGGCGATCGCGGCCATCTCGATCGCCGATTTGGTGCCATCGAGGAAGGAGTTGAACATCTGCGGATTCATGCCGGCCGACTGTGCCTCGCCCGCGGTGAGGCCGTAATGCTGCCAGACGCCGTCCGGTGTGACGTCGTGATAGGCGGGCAGATATTTCGTGCCCTTGCCGGCGGCGACGACGCGGAAGCCGGTGGCGCGGGCCCAGTCGACCATCTCGGCGGTCAGCGCCGGCTGGTCGCCATAGGCGAGCGAATAGACCACGCCTGCTTTTCGCGCTTCCTCGGCGAGCAGCGGGCCCGCCAGCACGTCGGCTTCGACATTCACCATCACGATATGCTTGCCCGCGGCGATCGCGGCGCGCGCATGCTTGATGCCGACGGCTGGATTGCCGGTCGCCTCCACCACCACGTCCATCGCGCCGCCGGCAATGGCGCGCGCGCCGTCATCGGTGAAGACGGTGGCGGCAATGCGCTCGGCGCTCCAGCCGACGGTGCGGCACGCCTCGCGTGCGCGGTCCCGGTCGATGTCGACGATGACGGGCACCTCCAGCCCCGGCGTGTGCGGCACCTGCGCCAGGAACATCGAGCCGAACTTGCCGGCGCCGATCAGGGCGACACGGACAGGCTTGCCGGCGGACGCGCGGGCCTGGAGGAGGCGGTAGAGGTTCATGGGCGGATTCCGATGATGCAGAATTGTTGTGAGACGCGCGTGTCTATCAGCTCGTCATGGCCGGGCTTGACCCGGCCATCCCCGACTTGCGGCTGGCGACTGTGTCAAGACGTGGATGCCCGGGTCAAGCCCGGGCATGACGACTGAGGATGTTGCGCGAGGAGTTCTATTCCGCCGCCTGCCGCGGCGCACGTGCGAGGCGCAGCAGCGCGTCGTCGTCCACCGTCTTGATCGGGGCGAAGTCGCGATGCGCGATGTAGTCCGGCCGCGTGGGATTGCGGATGTGGTTCGAAACCGCGTTCAGCGTCAGGTACACGATCTTACGCGGGAAGGGCGTGATGTTGCCGGCCGAACCGTGCACGAGATTGCCGTGAAACATCAGCATACCGCCGGGCTTTCCGGTCGGCGCCACGATGCCGCCCTGCGCGACCAGCCGCGTCACGGTGGCCTCGTCCAGCGTCCACAGCGGATAGGATGTGGTGGCGAGGTCGTGCGAGGCTTCGAGATCGCCGGCGTTCTGGCTGCGCGGCACCAGCATCAGGGGGCCGTTGATCGGCATCACCTCGTCGAGGAAGATCGCGATGTTCATGGCGCGCGGCTCCGGCATGCCGTCGTCGCGCTTCCAGGTGCCGTAGTCCTGGTGCCACTGCCAGACGTCGCCGGTGAAAGCCGATTTCGCGTTGATCTTGAACTGATGCATGTAGACCGGCTCGCCGAACAGCTGCTCGACCGGGTCGATCATGCGCGGATGGGCGCCGAGGAGGCCGAACGCCTCGTTGTAGAGATGCGCGGCAAACGCCGTGCGCGGCGCGCCGCTCTTCTCGCGCCAGACCTCGGGCCGGTCGGCATCGTAAATGCCGACCGCCTCGCGCGCGAGGAAATCGACCTCCTCCGGGCTGAACAGCTCGGGCAAAAACAGCCAGCCCTCGCGGTGGAAGAACTCCAATTGCTCCTGAGACAGTCTCATGGGTCGTCCTCCTGTTTTGTTTTTGTTGTCGTATTTTCTCTGCCGTCATGGCCGGGCTTGACCCGGCCATCCACGTCTTTCGTTCCACGTCCAGGAAGAACGTGGATGCCCGGGACAAGCCCGGGCATGACGGCGACGGAGATCGTGGGTTACGCCGCCGCGTCCTTCGTCGCCCTCAATCTCTCCTCAGTCATCCGTCCCGCCGTCTGTGCATGCGACAGCGCCGCGCGTTCGGCCGCATTCGCATCACCGCTGAGAATGTATCCGGCGATGCCGGCATGCTCCGCCCAGGCGCTGCCGCGATAGTCGAGCTCGGACAGCACCGTCGCCATCGAGCGGCGCATATGCGGCCATTGCGGTGCGATGGTCTCCTCGATTACGGGATTGCCGGCGAGCTGATAGATCGCGCGGTGAAAATCGACGTCGCGCACGATCAGCTCTGCGAGTGTCGTGTTGCGGTCGATGCCGCGTCCGGCGGCGAGTGCCGCTTCCAGCCGCGCGCGGCCGGCCGCGTCATATCCCGCGCGTTCAGCCGCGAGCCGGGCGGCCAGCGCGTCGATCGCGCCCCGGACCTCGTAGAGTTGGCGGATGCGCGCGGGATCGAGCTGAGTGACCTCGAAGCCGCGTTTGCCGCTCTCGGCGACCAGACCCTGGCGGTGGAGCAGGTGCAGCGCATGCGAGACAGGCTGGCGCGAGACGCCGAGCTTGTCGGCCAGCTCGTTCTGCCGGATGCGTTGGCCGGGCTGAAGCGTGCGGTCGGAGATCGCCTCCAGGATTCGGGCATAGACCTGATCGATCAGGTTCGGGAGCGGGTCGAGGGGGATCACGCCAGCGGCTCCTGCGAGCGAATACGGAATTCCGTATTCGAGGGTATTGCAGGAGGGGAAGGGCGTCAAGGCAGCCCATTTTAGACCTGCTAAGCCACTGATTTCATTGGGGTGGCCTGCTGTGCATGGGGTTGTTTTCGCAGAAAAAGGGTTCGGAAGGGAGGACCTACTCCGCCAGAAACACGCTCACCCGCTCCCCGAACTCCAGCGGGGCCTGCTCGAACATCCAGTGGCCGGCGTTCGGAATCACCGCCGTCTTGCTCCCCGTGATGTGCTCGGCCAGCACGCGCCACATCACCGACAGGCTGCCGGTGGTAGCGCCGCCGCCGATCAGCAGCGTCGGGGTCTTGATCGCCTGCGCATCGCTCAGCGTGTAGGGCCGGCGCTGCTCGTTGATCTGGCCGAGGAACGTCAGCGCGTTGTCGCGCAGCTGCTGCTTGGCCGCCGCGGGCACGCGCCGCCACGAGCCGTCGCCCTCGATGCCCTCGTAGAAATTCTGCAGCGCGCCCTCGATATCGCCGGCACGGATCATCTCGACCGATCGCGCGGTGCGCGCCGCCAGCGGCGGATGCGCGGGCGTGCCTTCCGGCACCGGCAGGGATGCGTCGAGATCGCCGCCCGGCTCGGCCAGCACCAGCTTCCGCACCAGATCCGGCCGGGCCTGCGCCACGCGAAACGCGATGTGACCGCCGCGCGAATGGCCCATCAGGTCGACCGGTCCGGGCTTGATCTGCTCGATGAAGGCGATCACATCCGAGACGTGCTGCGCCATCTTGTAGTCGTCGCCGACGGCGTCCCAATGCTCGGGGAAGAAATGCCGCAGGCTGACCGAGATCACGCGATGGCTCTTCGACAGCGGCCCGAGCACCGCATACCAGGTGCGGAAGTCGCCGAGCGTGCCGTGCACGCAGACCAGCGGATGACCCTCTCCGACTTCGAGATAGGCCATGTCGTAACCGTTGACGCGAAAGGTCTGCATGATCAGCTCGCCAGAAAATCCAGGACGACTTCGGAGTATTTCTGCGGCGCCTGCTCGAACATCGGATGCGTCGCGTTGGGAATTATCGCCGTCTTGGAGTAAGGCACATGCGCGGCGAGCGCATGCAGCACCTTCGGCAGCAGGCCCTTGGTCCGCGCCCCCAGGATGAACAGCGTCGGCATCTTGATCGCCTCCGCATCTGCCTTCGAGAATGGCGGACGATTGTCGCGGACCTGGCCGATCAGGGTCGTGGCGTTGTCGCGCAGGTTCTGCTTCACCAGGGCTGGCAGCCGAGGCCAGGTGCCGGCGCCTTCCAGCGTGTCGACGAAGACGGCGAGGCCGCCGTCGACATCGCCGGCCGCGATCTTCTCGGCCGAGGCCGTGAAGCGCGCCAGCAACGGCGAGGGACCGCCGGCATAGTCGGGGTCGAGGCTCGCATCGAGCTCACCGCCCGGTTCGGCCAGCACCAGCCGCCGCAGCAGGTCCGGCCGGCGCTGCGCTACGCGGAAGCAGATGTGGCCGCCGCGGGAATGGCCCATCAGGTCGACCGGGCCGAGGTCGAGCTTCTCGATGAAGGCGATGACGTCGCTGACATGCTGGGCGATCGAATAGGTGTCGCCAACACCATCCCATTTCTCCGGAAAGAAGTGCCGCAGGCTGACGGCGATCACCCGATGCCGCTGGGTCAGCGGGCCGAGCACGCAGCCCCAGACACGGAAGTCGTTGAGCGAGCCGTGCACGCAGGCCAGCGGCGGCCGGCCGCTGTCCTCGCCCACGTCGAGATAGGGCATGTCGTAACCGTTGACGTGGAGGCTTTGCATTCGGGACTCGCGAGGCGGGCGGAACTCCTGTGCAAGATTCCCGGAAACCGGGTGGATCGCAACTATTTCCAAGCCTAGATTTCGCCCGAGATCACATTGGGGGCATGCGACGGCAACGCAAGCTCAGGAAACAGGCCATGACCGACCAGCATTTCGCCCTGTTCGACACCAGGATCGGCCTCTGCGCCGTCGCCTGGGGCCCGCGCGGCATCAACGGGACGCAATTGCCGATGGGCGGCGAGCAGAAGATCCGCACCCGCATCAGCCAGCGCCACGGTGATGCCATCGAGGCCGAGCCGACCGCCGAGGTGCGGCAGGCGATCGACCGCATCGTCAAGCTGCTCGCGGGCGAGCCTGACGATCTCACCGACATTCCGCTCGATCTCGACGGCGTGCCTGACTTCAACCGCGGCGTCTACGAGATCGCCCGCGCCATTCCGCCCGGCAAGACCGTCACCTATGGCGACATCGCCAGGCAGCTCGGCGGCGTGCAGCTGTCGCGCGACGTCGGCCAGGCGCTCGGCCACAACCCGTGCCCGATCGTCGTGCCCTGCCACCGCGTGCTCGCCGCCGGCAACAAGCCCGGCGGCTTCTCGGCCAATGGCGGCGTGGTGACGAAGCTGAAGATGCTGGAGATCGAAGGCGCGCTGGTGAACCACACGCCGAGTTTGTTTGACTGAGGCGGCTTGCGCTGGCGTCGTAGGGTGGGCAAAGCCAAGCGTGCCCACCACATCGATCGTAACGAGGAAAAATGGTGGGCACGGCGCTTTGCGCCTTTGCCCACCCTACAAGTACCAGCCTAAATTTTCGCCGCCGTCTTAGGCCAGTATTTGTCCCGCAGATGCCGCTTCACCAGCTTGCCGGTGGGCGTGCGCGGCAGCTCGGGTTCGAAGTCGATCGAGCGCGGGCATTTGATCGCCGACAGCCGCGTCTTGCAGTAGGCGATCAAATCGGCCTCGAGCGCCTTGCCGGCACGAGCCATGTCGTGCGGCTGCACCACCGCCTTCACCTCTTCGCCCATCTCCTCGTTCGGCACGCCGAACACGGCGACATCGGCAACGTCGGGGTGGGTGATCAGCACGTCCTCGGTCTCTTGCGGATAGATGTTCACGCCGCCGGAGATGATCATGTAGGACTTGCGGTCGGTGAGATAGAGGAAGCCGTCCTTGTCGAGATAGCCGACGTCGCCGAGCGTGGACCAGCCCTTGGCGTTGTAGGCTTTCTTCGTCTTCTCGACGTCGTTGTGATAGGTGAACGCGGGGGCGTCGGCGAAATAGACCGTGCCGATCTCGCCGGTCGGTTGCTCCTCGTCGTTCTCGTCGAGAATCTTGATCTTGCCGACCACGGCGCGGCCGACGCTGCCGCGATGCTCCAGCCATTGCTGCGAGTTGCAGACGGTGACGCCATTGCCTTCCGAGCCGGCATAATACTCGATCAGGATCGGTCCCCACCACTCGATCATCTTCGCTTTCACGTCGACCGGGCAAGGCGCGGCGGCGTGGATCGCGCCCTTGAGCGTGGAAACGTCGTATTTGGTGCGGACTTCGTTGGGCAGCTTCAGCATGCGCACGAACATGGTCGGCACCAGCTGCGACTGCGTGACCTTGTGTGCCTCGACCAACTTCAGGAATTCTTCGGCGTCGAAGTGCTCCATGATGATGGAGGTGCCGCCGAGCACGATCGCCATCATGTTGAAGCGCAAGGGAGCTGCGTGATAGAGCGGTGCCGGCGAGAGATAGGTGCTGTCGGCGTTCATGCCGCACATGTCGGCGCAGAGCACGCGCAGGAAGGCGTTCGGCGCGTCGATCCTGTTGCCCTCGAAGGCCTTCTTGATGCCCTTCGGGCGGCCGGTGGTGCCGGACGAATACAGCATGTCGTAGCCGGCGACCTCGTCGGCGATCGGCGTGGTCGGCTGCGCGGCGGCCTCCTTGTCGTAGGAGCGGAAGCCGGGCAGCGGGTCGTCCATCATGTAGAAGAGCGGCTCGCCGGCGGCGCCCTTGACGAGATCCTTGATCTGATCGGCGCATTTCGGCGTGGTGATCACGATTTTGGCGCCGCAATCGGCGATGATGTAGTCGATCTCGTCCTGCTTCAGATAGCGGCTGATCGCGGTGTAATAGAGTCCGCTCCGCTGCGCGGCCCAGCACAGCTCCATGAAGGCGAGGCGATTCTCCATCAGCAGAGCGATGTGGTCGCCAGCCTTGAGGCCGAGCGAGCGGAACAGCTGAGCGCCCTGGTTCGAAAGCTCGTCGAGCTCGCGATAGGTGATCGCCTTGCCGGTCCCGGCCATTCGGTAGGCGATCTTGTCGGGCGTGGTCTTTGCGTGGATGGAGGGGTGGGTCATGGCGTTTCCTCAAAACGCGAATGGCGAGCAGCGAAAGGCGAATAGGGAAGAAGGGTAAACCTCTCTTCGCCTAGTCACCATTCGCAACTCGCCACTCACTACTCGCTTTTGTTTTTCTTACAGCCGCTCCACGATCGTCACATTCGCCATGCCGCCACCTTCGCACATGGTCTGGAGGCCGTAGCGCTTGCCGCGCTGGTGCAGGGCGTGGACCAGCGTCGTCATCAGCTTGGTGCCGGAGCCGCCGAGCGGATGGCCGAGCGCGATGGCGCCGCCGTTGACGTTCAGGCGCGCCGGGTCGGCGCCGGTGGTCTTCAGCCAGCCGGTCGGCACCGAGGCAAAGGCCTCGTTGACCTCGAACAGGTCGATGTCGTCGATCTTCATGCCGGCCTTCTCGAGCGCGCGCTTGGTGGCGTGCAGGGGAGCGTCGAGCATGATGACGGGGTCGCCGCCGGTCATGGTCATGTGGTGGATGCGCGCCAGCGGTGTGACGCCGAGCTGCTTCAGCCCGCGCTCGTTCACGACCATGACGCCGGAGGCGCCGTCGCAGATCTGGCTGGCGCTGGCGGCGCTGAGCTTGCCGTTCTCGGCGATCAGCTTGACGCCCTTGATGCCGTCGAGCGTGACGTCGAAGCGGATGCCCTCGTCGATGTGGTGGGTGTCCTTGCTGCCGTCGGCGCGGGTGATGTCGAGCGGCACGATCTCCTTCTTGAAGTGCCCGGCTTGCGTTGCCGCGATCGCGCGCTGATGGCTGTTATAGGAATATTGGTCCAGATCATCCTTCGACAGGCCGTACTTCTCGGCCATCATCTCGGCGCCGGTGAACTGGCTGAACACGATATTCGGATATCTCGCCTCGATGCCCGGGCTCTTGTAATTGCCGAAGCCGTTCTTGGCCGGCAGCTGCGAGGATAGACCCATCGGCACGCGCGTCATCGATTCCACGCCGGCGGCGATCACGACGTCCATGGTGCCGGACATCACGGCCTGCGCGGCGAAATGCAGCGCCTGCTGCGAGGAGCCGCACTGGCGGTCGATCGAGGTGCCCGGCACGCTCTCCGGCAGCTTCGAGGCCATGATCGCATTGCGCGCGACATTGTTGGATTGCTCGCCGACCTGCATGACGCAGCCCATGATCACGTCCTCGACCATGGCGGGATCGGCCTTGGTGCGGTCGACCAGCTCGTTCAGCACTTTTGCGGCGAGATCCGCCGGATGCCAGCCGGCGAGACGGCCCCCCTTGCGCCCGCCCGCGGTACGCGCAGCGGCGACGATGTATGCCTCGGCCATGTCGGTCTCTCCCTGAATTGCTCTGAATAGGCTGGTTGTCGCGGCGGATTAAAAGGGCGCGACGTGATTTAGTCAATCGATCAATTAACTCTTGTGATGAGGCGCTGCTTGCGCTTATCTGCGCCCTCTCGACGCAGATTCAGGGATATCCGTGGTTACCAGCGTACCGAACAGGCTCCCGAGCGGAAAAAATTCCACGGCAGAGAAATTGCTCGTGGCCGCGAGCGAGTTGATGATCGAACGCTCCTCGATCGAGATTTCACTCAGCGACATCGCGCAGAAGTCGGGCGCCAACGCCGCGCTGGTCAAATATCATTTCGGCAACAAGGACGGCCTGCTGCTGGCGCTGCTCGCGCGGGACGCGGCGACGGAGATGTCCAATCTCGAATATCTGCTGGCGCAACCGATCACGGCGACGGCGAAGCTGAAGCTGCATATCGCCGGCATCATCCGGGCCTATCACCGGTTCCCCTATATGAACCGGCTGATCCATTATCTCCTGCACGAGAGCGTCGCCGGCTCCGCCGACGAAGTCTCAAAGTTCTTCGTCGCGCCGCTGCTCGACTTTCACCGCCGCCTGCTCGCCGAGGGCGTCAGCCGCGGCGAGTTCCGCGCCACCGATCCGGTGCTGTTCTACACCAGCCTGATCGGCGCCTGCGATCACCTGTTCTTCGGCCGGCACGCGATGTCTCGCGCGACCGGCGTCGGCCCGGTCACCGACGACGTCTGCCGGCAATATATCAAGCACATGGAAACGCTGATCTGCGGCGGCATCCTCACGCAAGTCGAGGAAGCTGCCGCGGCCGGATAATCCGGCCGAGACTTTGAAGTCTAGAGAAGAAACGCCCAAGGAAAGGTACAAGCGATGGAATTGAAAGACGTAGCCGTTCTCATCACCGGCGGCGGTTCGGGCCTTGGCGAAGCGACCGCCCGCGCCATGGCGGCCAAGGGCGCCAGGATCGGCGTGATCGACCAGAACAAGGACAATGCCGAGAAGGTCGCGGCCGAGGTGAAGGGCGTCGCGCTCCATGCCGACGTCACCAGCGAGGAGCAGATCAAGGCGGCGATTGCCAAGGCGGAAGCTGCCCATGGCGTTGCCCGCGTGCTGATGAACTGCGCCGGCATTGGCGGCTCGCAACGCATCGTCGGCCGCGACGGCGTCTATCCGCTGGAGAAATTCGCGCGCATCATCAATGTCAACCTGATCGGCACCTTCAACTGCCTGCGGCTGTTCGCCGAGCGCCTCGTCACGATCGAGCCGGTCGGTGAAGAACGCGGCGTCATCATCAACACGGCGTCGGTTGCCGCTTACGAAGGCCAGATCGGCCAGATCGCCTATTCGGCCTCGAAGGGCGGCGTCGTCGGCCTGACCCTGCCGGCCGCGCGCGACCTCGCCAGCCAAAAGATCCGCGTCAACACCATCGCTCCCGGCCTGTTCTTCACGCCGCTGCTGATGGGGCTGAACGAGGAAGCCCGCAAGAGCCTGGGCGCCCAGGTGCCGCATCCCTCGCGTCTCGGTGACGCCAAGGAATACGGCTCGCTCGCCGTGCATATCGTCGAGAATCCGATGCTGAATGGCGAGACCATCCGCCTCGACGGCGCCATCCGCATGGCGCCGCGGTAGGCGGGCTTCTTACCCTCCCCTGGAGGGGGAGGGTCGATCGCGCGAAGCGCGAGCGGGGAGGGGTGATCTCTCCACACGGGCAGCGTCTCAGGTGGAGAGACTGTCACCCCACCCCGTCTCACATTTCGCTGCGCTCAACGTGAGCCGACCCTCCCCCTCCAGGGGAGGGTGGTAGACGGCCTCCGTGTGGCACGAAAGGACGAGGCTCCCATGTCCCAACCGCTGCTGATCGAGCATGACGACGGCGTCGACCGGGTGACGCTCAATCGTCCTGACAGTCTCAATGCGCTCGATCCGGCGCTGATCGACGCGCTCAATGACTATTTCCAGGGCCTCCAGCGCAACCGGGAGACGCGCGTCGTCGTACTCCGGGGCGCCGGTCAGAATTTTTGCGCAGGCCTCGACCTCAAGGCGGCGATGGCTCGCCGGGCCGGGCAACAGGAGCCGCCCGGTGTCACGGAGTCACTCGATTCGCAGCGGCGCATCGCCGACATCGTGATGCTGATGCGGCGCTGTCCGCAGCCGATCCTGTCGCTGGTGCAGGGCGCGGCGGCCGGCGGCGGCTTTGCGCTGGCGCTGGCGTCCGACATCCGTATCGCGACGAAATCGGCGCGAATGAATTGCGCCTTCATCAAGCTTGGGCTCGGCGGCTGTGACATCGGCACCAGCTATTTCCTGCCGCGGCTGGTCGGGGTGTCGGTGGCGTCGGAGCTGATCCTCACGGGACGCTTCATCGGCGCCGAGCGGGCGCTTGCGGTTGGGCTCGTGTCCGAGGTCGTGGAGGAAGACAAGCTCGACGCCGCGGCCGAGCCTTATGTCGATGCGATGATGACGGCTTCGCCCGTGGGCCTGCGGCTGTCGAAGGAATGCCTCAACATGAGCGTCGATGCGGGATCGCTCGAGGCTGTCATCGCCATGGAGGATCGCAACCAGGTCCTGTGCAGCCGTTCCGAGGAATTTTCGGAAGGCATCAGGGCCTTCCTTGAGAAGCGAAAGCCTGTCTATATCAAGCGCTGAACGAGAACGATCCGCAAAGGACGATAATTCCGGGAGACGCAAAATGAGTGGAAGCGCGGCGGCCGTGATGACGAAGCCCGCCTTTCGCAAGATCGAATGGCTTAAGCGCGACATCGACGTCGAGCGCCGCAGCGACGGTACGGTTGTGCTGAAGTCGCGCATTCCGCTGCAAGCTTACGAGACGCACATTCCGGCCTCGCTGGCGAAATGGGCGAAGGAAGCGCCCGAGCGCATCTGGCTGGCGCAGCGCGGCGGCCCCAACCGCGAATGGCGCAAGGTGTCCTATGGCGAAGCCAAGCGCACCGTGGATGCGCTGACGCAAGGCCTGCTCAATCTCGGACTCGACGGTCGTCCCGTTGCGATCCTCTCCGGAAATTCCATCGAGCATGCGCTGATGACGCAGGCCGCGATGCAGGCTCGCTCGCCCGCCGCGCCGGTGTCGCCAGCCTACTCGCTGATGAGCCACGATCACGTCAAGCTGAAGTACCTGTTCGATCTGATCAAGCCGACCGTGGTGATGGTGCAGGACGGCCCGACTTTCGAGAAGGCGCTGAAGGCGATCGACCTCACCGGCGTGACCGTGGTTCACGTCATGCGCCCCTGCGACGGCATCACAAGCGTCAGTTTCGTCGATCTCGCGGCGACGCCAGTGACTGCCGATGTCGGCGCGTCGATCGCGAAGATCGCGCCGCAGACGGTCGGAAAACTACTGTTCACGTCCGGCTCGACCGGCATGCCCAAGGCCGTCATCAACACGCAAGCAATGATGTGCGCCAATGCTGCGATGATGATGCAGGTGCGGCCGCGTTCGCCTGATGGTCCGATCGCGACCATGCTGGATTGGATGCCGTGGAATCACACCATGGGCGGCAACGCGGCGTTTCACCCGATCCTGGTCGATGGCGGCACGCTCTATATCGACGACGGCCGGCCGATGCCGGGCCAGTTAGAGGAGACGCTGCGAAACCTCCGCGAGATCTCGCCGACCTACTACGCCAATGTGCCGGCAGGTTACGCGGCGCTCGCGGCCGCGATGGAGAAGGACGACGCGCTATGTCGTTCCTTCTTCAAGAACCTCTCGATCATGGCCTATGGCGGCGCGCGGCTGCCCGACGATCTCTACGACCGCATGCAAGCTCTCGCCGTGAAGACCACCGGCGAGCGCATCGTGTTCTATACCGGCTGGGGTTCGACGGAGACCGCACCGACCTCGACCGGCACCTATTGGGACACCGAGCGCGTCGGCCTGATCGGCCTGCCGTTCCCCGGCGTCGAGTTGAAGATGGTGCCGTGCGGCTCGAAATACGAGCTGCGTCTTCGCGGCGTCAACGTCACGCCCGGCTATTTCGGCCAGCCGGAGCTGACGAAGAAGATGTTCGACGAGGAGGGCTTTTATTGCATCGGCGATGCCGGCATCTTCGTCGACGATGCCGATCCGGTGAAGGGCATCATCTTCGCCGGGCGCGTGGTCGAGGATTTCAAGCTCACCACCGGCACCTTCGTGCATGTCGGCTCGCTCCGCACCGATGCGATCGCAGCCGCGACGCCTGTCGTGCATGATGCGCTGGTCGCCGGGCAGGATCGTGCCTTCATCGGCCTGCTGGCCTGGCCGAATTTGCACGCCTGCCGCCAGCTCGTCGGCAACGCCGATCTCAGCTTCGAGGACGCGGTGAAGCATCCCGAGGTGATCGCCTGCTTCAGGCGAGGGCTGGAAGCGCACAATCGGGACTGCGAGGGCGCCAGCAGCCGCATCATCGGGCGCGCGATGCTGATGGCCGAGCCTCCGTCGATCGACGGCAACGAGCTGACAGACAAGGGCTACATCAACCAGCGCGCAGGCCTCGAACGCCGCGCTGTGCTGGTGGAGCGGCTCTATGCCGACAAGCCGGATCAGGATGTGATCGTGCTGCGATGAAGCAACGCTCTCTCAACCTCGTCATTCCGGGGCGCGACGAAGTCGCGAACCCGGAATCCATAACCACCAGTCGGGGTTATGGATTCCGGGCCTGGCCCTTCGGGCCATCCCGGAATGACGGTCTCAATAACGATGAATAAGAGGTAAGCCGCCATGAACTTCGACTTCTCTGACGACCAGAAGCAGCTTCGCGATCAGGCGCGCAAATTCCTCGCTGAAAAATGCTCCCCGAAGGCGGTACGCGTGGTGCTCGACGGCAAGGCGCCCTATGACAAGGAGCTGTGGAAGGGCCTCGCCGAGATGGGCTTTCTCGGAGTCGCGATCCCCGAAGAGTTTGGTGGTGCCGGCGCCGGCCATCTCGAACTCTGCGTCATCGCAGAAGAGATGGGCCGGGCCAATGCGCCGGTGCCGTTCTCCTCGACCGTGTACCTTGCCGCCGAGGCGCTGCTGATCGCGGGCAGCGACGCGCAGAAGAAGAAGTGGCTGCCGGCGATTGCCTCGGGCGAGGCGATCGGCACGCTGGCGCTGTTCGAGGGCAAGGGCAATCCGGCGCCGAAGAACGTCAAGCTCACGGCTGCGAACGGCGTCTTGAACGGGGTCAAGAAGCCGGTCCCGGATGGTGCGATTGCGGATTTCGCGGTGGTCGCAGCGCGGACGGGATCGAGCGGGCGCGATGGCGACATCTCGCTGTTCCTGGTCGATCTCAAGGGCGCCGGCGTCGAGGTGAAGAGCCTCACCAATCTCGATCCGACCCGTGGACAAGCCGAGATCACTTTTAGCGATTGCAAGGCCGAGCCGCTGGGGGCTGCCGGCGAAGGATGGAGCATCCTCACTCAGGTGCTCGATCGCGCCGCCGTACTCTGTGCGTTCGAGCAGGTCGGCGGCTCCGACCGCGCGCTGGAGATGGGCCGTGACTACGCGCTCGACCGAATCGCCTTCGGTCGCCAGATTGGCTCGTTCCAGGCGGTCAAGCACATGCTGGCCGACATGTATGTGTCGGCGACGCTGGCGCGCTCCAACAGCTATTTTGGCGCCTGGGCGCTCTCGACCAACGCAGCCGAATTGCCGGAAGCCGCAGCGGCCGCGCGCATCAGCGCGACGCAGGCGTTCCAGCACTGCGCCAAGAACAACATCCAGGTTCACGGCGGCATGGGCTTCACCTGGGAGTTCGACTGCCACATGTACTACCGCCGCGCCAACGCGATGGCGCTCGGGCTCGGCAGTCTCTCTTATTGGGAAGACCAGTTGATCGACCGCATGCGGAAGAAGAACGCGGCGTGATGCAGGTGCGTAGGGTGGGTTAGCCGAGCGGCTTGCGCGAAGCGCAAGTCGCTTGGCGTAACCCACCTCTTCTCCCGATGGAAACCAAAGAGGTGGATTACGCCTTCGGCTAATCCACCCTACGAAGACAGAGACGAGACCATGAACTTCGAAGACACGCCGCAGGAAGCCGAATTTCGCGCCACCGCCCGCGCCTGGATCGGTGCCAATGCGCCCAAGCAATACGAGGACGAGCTGCGCAAATCCTCGCTCGGCCGCACCGTGCTCAGGAATGCCGACATTCTCGACGTGGCGAAAGCCTGGCAGAAAAAGAAGGCCGACGCCGGCTGGGCCTGCCTGCATTGGCCCAAGGAATATGGCGGCCGCGGGTCGTCGCCGATCGAGCGCGTGATCTGGCAGCAGGAGGAGGGGCCGTTCGGCCTGTTGTCCCGCATGTTCATCATCGGCCACGGCATGTGCGGACCGACCATGATGGCGTTCGCGCGCGAGGAGCATAAGCGCACCTACCTCCCGCCGCTCGCCTCCGGCGAAAAAGTCTGGTGCCAGCTGTTCTCCGAGCCGGCCGGCGGCTCCGACGTCGCGGGGCTTCGCACGCGCGCGGAGAAGGACGGCGACGACTGGGTCATCAACGGCCAGAAGATCTGGACCTCGGGCGCGCATTATTCCGACTACGGCATTTTGCTGACCCGCACCGATCCGACCGTGCCCAAGCACAAGGGCCTCACCATGTTCTTCCTGGACATGAAGAGCCCCGGCGTCGAGGTAAGGCCGATCAAGCAGGCGAGCGGGGCCTCGGACTTCAACGAGGTCTATTTCACCAATGTCAGGATTCCCGATCACCAGCGCCTCGGCGAGGTCGGCGATGGCTGGAACGTCTCGCTGACCACGCTGATGAACGAGCGCAGCGCGATCGGCGCAGCCGTTTCGACAGGCTTCCCCGAGCTGTTCGAATATTGCTCAAGCCTGATGCTCGACGACGGCCCGGCGATCGAGGATCGCGCGGTGCGCTCGAAGCTGGCGAACTGGGCGGTGAAGGCGAGCGGGCTGAAATACACCAGCATGCGCGCGATCTCGGCGCTGTCGAAGGGCGAGCGGCCGGGCCCGGAGAATTCCATCGGCAAGCTGGTGGCGGGCTCGATGATCCAGGACGTCGCGACCTACGCGCTGGATTTGCAGGGCGCGAGCGGTGTCGTCAGCGGCGAGGACGCCGAGCTTGCCGGCCGTTTCCAGGCGATGCTGCTGCGTGCGCCCGGCACGCGCGTCGAAGGCGGCACCGACGAGATCATGCGCAACATCATCGCCGAGCGGGTACTGGGCCTGCCGGGTGACATCAGGGTCGACAAGGACGTGCCGTTCAACAAGATCCCGACCAAGGGAAGAGGGTAGAGGTTCGCCATGAATTTCGACGACACCCCGCCGGAAGCCGCATTCCGCGCCACCGCGCGCAAATGGATCGATGCCAATGCGCCGAAGGAATTGCATGCCGAGCTGTCGAAATCCTCGCTCGGCCGTATCCGGCTTGCGAGCCACGACATCGTCGATGTCGGCAAGGTCTGGCAGAAGAAGAAGTTCGAGGGCAATTGGGCCTGTCTGCACTGGCCGAAGGAATATGGCGGCCGTGGCGCGACGCCGATCGAGAAGGTGATCTGGCAGCAGGAAGAGGGCGTCTACGGCAAGCTGACGCAGCCGTTCCAGATCGGCGAGGGCATGTGCGGCCCGACCGTGATGGCCTTCGGCAGCGAGGATGCCAAGCGCCGCTATTTGCCGAAGCTCGCTTCGGGCGAGGAGATCTGGTGTCAGCTGTTCTCCGAGCCGTCCGCCGGCTCCGACGTCGCAGGCCTGCGCACCCGCGCGGAAAAGAAGGGCGACAACTGGGTCGTCAACGGCCAGAAGATCTGGACCTCGGGCGCCCATTATTCCGATTACGGCCTTCTGATCGCGCGCACCGATCCGAACGTGCCCAAGCACAAGGGCCTCACCATGTTCTTCCTGGACATGAAGAGCCCCGGCGTCGAGGTCCGGCCGATCAGGCAGGCCAATGGCATGCAGGAGTTCAATGAGGTCTATTTCACCGATGTCGTGATCCCCGACAGCCAGCGGCTGGGCGCCGTCGGCGAGGGCTGGAGCGTGTCGTTGACCACGCTGATGAACGAACGCATGTCGATCGGCTCGCGCCTTGCCACCGGCGTGCCTGAGATGTTCGAGTTCTGCTCCAATCTGATGCTGGAGGACGGTCTCGCCATCGACGATCCTGCGGTGCGTTCGAAACTCGCGAGCTGGGCGGCGAAGTCGAACGGGCTGAAATTCACCAGCTATCGCACCATCTCGGCGCTGTCGAAGGGCGAGCGGCCGGGGCCGGAGAATTCGATCGGCAAGCTGGTGTCGGGCATGATGCTGCAGGACATCGCGACCTACGCCATGGACCTGCAAGGTGCGGCCGGTGTTCTCACCGGCAACGACGAGGAGACGGTGCAGGGCCAGTTCCAGCAGATGCTGCTGTCGTCGCCCTCGATGCGCATCGCCGGCGGCACCGACGAGATCCTGCGCAACATCATCGCCGAGCGGGTGCTGGGCCTGCCCGGCGACATCCGAGTCGACAAAGACGTGCCTTATAACAAGATCCCGACCAAGGGACGGTGATCTTACGTCTCGCGGTATCTCGTAGGGTGGGCAAAGCGAAGCGTGCGCACCATATCCAGATGCTCCGGGGCAATTCTGTCGGTGGGCACGGCGCCATGCGCCTTTGCCCATCCTACGAGAAGAGCGCGAGCTGATCCATGGACGCACAAGTGAAGCAAAACGACCGCATCGGCGTGCTCGAAGAGCTGCTCAACGAGCGCTACTCCGTCCGCGCCTTCCTGCCCAAAGAGGTCGACCGCGCGACTATCGAGCATGTGCTGACGACCGCACAGCGCACGGCGTCCTGGTGCAACAGCCAGCCCTGGCAGGTGATCATCGCCAGTGGCGAGGCCAAGGAGCGCTTTCGCCAGGCGATCTACAAGGAGGCCTCGGGCGGTCTCGGTGACGATTACGACTTCACCCCGCCGCGCGAATATGTCGGCGTCTATCTCGATCGCCGCCGCGAAAGCGGTTTTCAGCTCTACAACACGCTCGGCATCGCCCGTGGCGACAGAAGCGCCTACGCCAGGCAGGCGCTCGAGAACTACAATTTCTTCGGCGCGCCGCATGTCGCCGTCATTCACACCAACGAGCCGCTCGGCATCTACGGTGCGATCGATTGCGGCGCCTATGTCTCCAATTTCATGCTGGCTGCGCAGGCGCTCGGACTCGGCACGATTCCGCAGGCGGCGCTTGCGCGGCATTCCGGCCTGATCCGCCGCCACTTCAATCTGCCTGACGATCGCCGCATCGTCTGCGGCATCTCGTTCGGCTACGCTGACAACGCGCACAAGGTCAACAGCTACCGCACCTCGCGTGCGAGCGTGGCTGAAACGGCAACTTTCGCCGACGAGTGATCGATATGCGCAAAGGCGGCCGCGAGAACGGCCGCCTCTACATCGGTTTCGGATCGATTGACGCCGGCCGCTATCCGCCGCTGCCACCGATTACGGCGCGAATGGTCTCGTCGGGCCCGAAGTCCTCGGCGCCGTCGACATAGAGCAGCGCGGCGAGCTTCGAGCGCGCGCGGTTGACGCGGCTCTTGATCGTGCCGACCGCACAGCCGCAGATCGAGGCCGCGTCTTCGTAGGAGAAGCCGGAGGCGCCGACCAGGATCAGCGCTTCACGCTGGTCCTGCGGAAGTTTTTCGAGCGCCGTGCGGAATTCCTCGAATTCGAGATGCGCGTTCTGCGACGGCTGTGTCTTCAGCGTTTTGGCGTAGTTGCCTTCGGCATCCTCGACCTCGCGCCGCCGCTTGCGATAGTCGGAGCGGAACAGGTTGCGCAGGATCGTGAACAGCCACGCCGGCAGATTGGAGCCGGGCTGGAACGAGTCGATGTTGGCGAGGGCGCGGAGCAGCGTCTCCTGGACCAAATCATCGGCGCGGTCCGCATTGCCGCTGAGCGAAATGGCGAACGCGCGCAAGCTCGGCACGGCCGCCAGGATGTCGTTACGCAGGGAGTCCGTGAGAGGCATTAATCCCTCCCATTGTTGTCGTTGGATCCGCCCTCTTCGCCCAATTGGGGTGCGGCCCCCGGCGCATCAAGCTTCTTGATCAGTTCGGCGAACCGATCCGGAACCCCCTGTCGCACGACATCGTCGTACATGGCGCGCAACTGATGCCCTATCCGGGATTGTATCTCCGGAGTGAGGCCTCCCTTGCCGGGGGTCGTGCTTCTGCTGGCTTGAGACTTGAGATCTTTCATGACCTGTTCCACGTTTCCCCGAGTTAAGTGACTGTAAAATCGAGAAGTTTTCTCAACCGGGAGCCGTTCCCTGGATAGGCACAATTCCAGGTTCGATAAATAGTTCCCGCTCAGGCGGAACTTTTCTTGGCCTGAGGCGTAAACAGCCCAGCAGGGGAACCCGGGCCCCCCTCCGATTGCCTGGACGTCAAGGTAGGTCCGAAGATGAATGGAGTGGGGATGTCCCGTTCACAGCTTGTTGCTGAACACTTGCCGTTGTTGCGCCGGTACGCACGCGCCCTGACGGGCAGCCAGGCCTCCGGTGACGCTTATGTCGCAGCCATGTTGGAAGCCATGCTGGGGGATCCGGCGGTGCTCGACGAGAGCCACGGGCCGCGCGTCGGCCTGTTCCGGTTGTTCACTCAGATCTGGAATTCGGTCTCCGTCAACGACGATTCCGAGGTGGCGACCTTGCCGATGCCGCCGGAGCGGCGGCTGTCGAACATCACGCCGCTGCCGCGGCAGGCGTTCCTGCTGCTCTCGCTGGAGGGATTTTCGGAAGAGGAAGTCGGCTACATCCTTGGTACCGACGTCGCCGAAACCCGGCGGCTTGCGGATGCCGCGGGACGCGAGATGGCCGCCGAGATCGCCACCGACGTGCTGATCATCGAGGACGAGACCTTCATCGCCATGGACCTCGAGAGCCTGGTGAAAAATCTCGGCCACAATGTCGTCGGCGTCGCCCGCACGCATGCTGATGCGGTGGCACTGGCCAAGAACAAGCGGCCCGGCCTCATCCTCGCCGACATCCAGCTCGCCGACGGCTCGTCGGGCCTGGACGCGGTCAACGAGCTGCTCCGCACCTTCGAGGTGCCTGTGGTGTTCATCACGGCGTACCCGGAGCGCTTCCTCACCGGCGAGCGCCCCGAGCCGGCGTTCCTGATCTCGAAGCCGTTCCAGCCCGCGATGGTGTCGGCGGTGGCGAGCCAGGCACTGTTCTTCCAGCGCAACTCGCGCAACCGCGCGCCGAAGGCGCCGGCGGCTTAACAGCGCCGGCCATTTGGCGAAACGATCCGATCCGGCGTGCCGCAAGGCACGCCGGATTTTTCGTGACCGCCTGTCGTGCTTGACGCGTGCCGGCTCCGCCGCTCATACCTCCTGCAGGGATCCCAGCCGGAGATGAGATGTGCCCATGGACCAGCAGTTGCTCGACCGCCTCGCCATCCGCGACCTCGTCGAGAACTGGGCGGTCTGGCGCGATGCCGGTGATTGGGAGCGCTTCGCCACGGTCTGGCACGACGAGGGCTGGATGTCCGCCACCTGGTTTCAGGGGCCCGCGCGGGATTTCATGCGCGTCAGCCAGGAGGGGTTTGCCAGGGGCGTTCGCATCCTGCATTTCCTCGGCGGCACCAGCATCGATCTCGCAGGCGCGCGCGCCATCGCCCAGACCAAGATGACGATCTCGCAGCGCGCCCCGGTGCACGACGTGGTCTGCGATGTCGTCTGTACCGGCCGCTTCTACGATTTCCTGGAAAAGCGACAGGGGCGCTGGGGCATCGTCCGCCGCCAGCCGATCTACGAGAAGGACCGGATCGACCCGGTCGATCCCGCAGCAGAGCTCCGCCTCGACCAGAAAGCGCTCGCCGCGCTCCCTGAAGGCTATCGCCACCTCGCCTACATGCAGGAGCTGATCGGCTACAAGGTCAAGCGCGACATGCCGGGCCTGATTGGCCCCGAGGTCGAGAAGCTCTACGGCGAAGGGCGGGAATGGCTGGCGGGGAAGTGAACCCCAGACAAGAGTAAGGCGCGACTGGCATCACCACAGTCGCGCCCTACGTCGCCGGCTTATGGGGCAGGGGGGAATAGCCGGCTGTTGAGACGACTCCCGCCTGCGCGAGACGTTCCACGCCGTGCGAAATATTTTGCGCACGCTGCAGCGGATATCGGACACGGTTAAGTGATCGTAACCGCTGAGAACCCCGGGTCCTTTCCCGGCGTTGTTCCCCCGATCGCCATGGGGCGAGGGATCGACAGCCATGTCACAGATTTATAAAACATTTTTCGGTGCCGCCGCGATTACATTCGCGCTCGGCGCTGCGCAGCTGGCCTCCGGCCACGATCTGGCCGACCGTTGGCAGACGGTCGCCGGCAAAGCCGATCAGCCCGGCCACAACATCAACCGCTCCGGCAAGTCCGACCGGCTCGCCGACATCAAGCAGGGAGTTCCCACCCGCACCGTCTCCATGCGGTTGAATGACCTTCCCGCGACGTCAGTGCTGCTCCGCGTCCCCGCAGTCATCGAGACCGGCAGTGCCAAGCCGCCGCTCACGCTGCAGAAGCAGGGCCGAAACAAGCCGACGATCGCCTGCGAGCCAATGGTCAGCTCCCTTACCGAGGTCGCAAAGCTGCTCCAGCCGGGCCGCTGCGTGACCTGACCCGCCGGGGCGCCGGATAGATCGTTATCCGGCCCGGAGGCGATTCTTCACATCCACTTGATCCCCTGTACGCTCGCGTTATATCCCGGGTTTCTTCCCTTTCGTTTTGACCGGGTAAACGCATGACGACGTCAGACACGGCTGTGCATACACAGCCTTTCCAGGCCGAGGTTTCCGAACTGCTGCACCTGATGGTGCACTCCGTCTATTCCGAGACCGATATCTTCCTGCGCGAGCTCGTCTCCAACGCCTCGGACGCCTGCGACAAGCTTCGCTATGAGGCGATCGCAAGTCCTTCGCTGCTGGGCGAGGGCGACGCGCTCAAGATCCGCATCATCCCGAACAAGGCGGCCGGGACGCTCACGATCGCCGACAACGGCATCGGCATGGAGCGGCAGGAGCTGATCGACCATCTCGGCACCATCGCCCGCTCCGGCACCAAGGCGTTCGTGTCCAAGCTGAAGGAGGCCAAGGACGGCCTCGGCCTGATCGGCCAGTTCGGCGTCGGCTTCTATTCCGCCTTCATGGTCGCCGATAAGATCGTCGTGGTCAGCCGCCGCGCCGGCGAGAGCGACGTCTGGACCTGGACGTCCTCCGGCGGCTCCGGCTTCGAGATCGCCGGTGCCAGCGACGAGGAAGCGGCGCGTGTGACGCGCGGCACCGAGATCGTCCTGCATCTGAAAGATGACGCCAAGAAATATCTCGAGGCCTTCGAGATCGAGCGCATCATCGGTGCCTATTCCGACAACATCCTGTTCCCGATCGAGCTGGTGCCGGAAGAAGGCGAGCCGCGCCAGATCAATTCGGCGAGCGCGTTGTGGCAACGCTCGAAATCCGAGCTGACGGCGGACGACTACAAGAAGGCCTATCAGCAGATCGCATCCGCCTTCGACGATCCCGCGATGACACTGCATTACCGCGCCGAGGGCCGCTACTCTTACGCCGTGTTGCTGTTCGCGCCCTCAACCAAGCCATTCGACCTGTTCGAGCCGAACCGCAAGGGCCGGGTGAAGCTCTACGTCCGCCGCGTCTTCATCACCGACGATGCCGATCTGCTCCCGGGATACTTGCGCTTCATCCGCGGCGTCGTCGACAGCGAGGACCTCCCGCTCAACATTTCCCGCGAGATGTTGCAGAACAATCCGCAGCTGGCGCAGATCCGCAAGGCCGTGGCGACCCGGGTCGTGTCGGAGCTCGAAAGCCTGGCCGAGAAGGATCCGGAGAACTTCGCCAAAATCTGGGACGCGTTCGGTGCCGTGCTCAAGGAAGGCATTTACGAGGATTTCGAGCGCCGCGAAAAGCTGCTGGCACTGTCACGCTTCACAACGACATCGGGCGAGAAGCGGTCGCTGAAGCAGGTCATCGCCGATTTCAAGCCGAACCAGACCGAGATCTATTATCTCGTCGGCGACAGCATCGAGCGGCTGAAATCCAATCCGCGGCTGGAGGCTGCGACCGCGCGCGGCATCGAGGTGCTGCTGCTGTCCGATCCCGTCGATGCGTTCTGGACCTCGATGCCGTCGGAGTTCGACGGCAAGCCGCTGAAGTCGCTGAGCCAGGGTGATCTCAATCTCGACCTGATTCCGCGCGTCGACGACAACGATGAAGCAAAGAAGGACGAGCCGGAGGCCGATGAAGCGGCCACCATCGCCGTCATCAAGGCCGCGCTCGGCGAGCGCGTCAGCGACGTCAAGGCCTCGACGCGCCTCACCAGCTCGGCCTCCTGCCTCGTCGCCGACAGCCAGGGCCCGAGCCGCGAGCTCGAGCGCATCCTGTCGCAGCAGAACCGCGGCATGAAGACCAAGCCGATCCTGGAAATCAATCTGCGCCATCCGATGGTGGGCGCGATCACCAAGGCGCAAGCCGGCTCCAAGGCGGTCGACGATCTCAGCCTGCTCCTGCTCGAGCAGGCGCAGATCCTGGACGGTGAACTGCCGGAGGATCCGGCCGCGTTTGCGGCGAGGCTGAACCGGCTGGTGTTGCAAGGGCTTGGCGCCTAGCGCCGCAGTCCCAGCACTCACCTTGCCGTCATCTGTCCTAGGAACAGTCGCCGTCGGCCTCGTGTTATGCCATAGCAGGTCGTCGGCATCAGCCGGGCCGCCGATTCGAGGATGAAGTTCATGCGCTTGCCGATTCTGACTCTCGCCGCGATTGCCACGCTGTTGGTCGCGGCCGATGCCAGCGCCCAAACCTACGATCCGCGCTACCCCGTGTGCATGCACGTCTATACGCCCGGCGGCTTCGGCGGTGGCGGCGGCGACTATTTCGACTGCTCCTTCACCTCGCTGCCGCAGTGCCGTGCGACCGCGTCGGGCCGCTCGGCGAGCTGCGACGTCAACCCCTACTACCGCTTCGACCAGCCGCCGCAGCAGCCGCGCCGGCGTCACAAGAAACAGCATTGAGGATCCGCAATGCAGGGTATCGGAACACAGCTCATGCGTTTCTCATTCGGCCTGATCATGATCGCCGGGACGCTGCTCACGCCCGCGTCCTCGCATGCGCAGACCTTTGATCCGCGGTACCCCGTCTGCATGCACGTTTATTCAGGTGCGAACGGGGGCGGCGGGGAGTGGTACGATTGCTCCTTCACCTCGTTGCCGCAGTGCCGCGCCACCGCATCGGGCCGCTCCGCAATCTGCGATCTCAACCCGTATTATCCGGTCCACGCGCCGGCATCGTACCATTCCCGCAATCCGCGCGTCCGTTAGCCTTTGGGCTCCCGTGGGCGACGATGGTTGAGCCAGGTCAACGTCTGCATCTGCGTCCTCGGGCACTCTCGGTGCGCAGTCCGACGTCAGGAGTCCGGCATCATGCCGGCCCTTCAGATCGGGCGGATGACGCGAGGAGATTTCCATGAACAGGTGCACCCTTACGGCGCTCGTCGGCTCGACCCTTGTCATGATCGCCGTCCAGCCGGCCCGCGCGGACGTGATCGCGCGTTACGAATGCAGCCTTGCCGGCTTCTTCACCCAGGAGCCGATTGGCGACCATCCCGATCACAATCTGGTGGCGCAGGACTATGTCTGCGTCGGCGTCGAGGGATTGCTGAAGGGCGCGGTCTATTCCGCGTCGAATGTCGTCGAGTGGGACGGCCCCAAAGCGACGATGGTGATGGGTGGCGGCGTGCACCGCATTCCCGGCGGACGCCTCGTGACGCAGCTGACCGAAGGCTCCGCCAAGGCCGTGATGAAGGACGGCAAGCCCGTTGGCGTCGAATCCGTGGGCAAGGGAATCGTCAAGTTCGCATCCGGCCCATTCGCCGGCTTGAACGGCAAGACGGTCGGATTCGTCACGAAGCCGATCAATCCGATCCGGTTCAATCTCGAATTCACGGCGGATTGAGGCAGCGCGATACTCTGCAACCGCGCATGCCGATCCCATTGGCGTGGTAAAGGATCGCTAGAGTTAATCGCGTCCTAACCGGGTTTTACCTTGTCTCTTAACACCTGGGCAGGGCGCGCGGGCTAAGCTTCGGAAGACAGCAGATAGCCCCGAAAGCATGAACGGTATGACGACCGGTATCATCGAGCGCCCGAAAGCCGCCCGTGCGCCTTCGGCTTCAAAGATCTGGCTGAAGGCCATCGAGCTCACCGCGCGGATCGAGACGCTGCCGGGACGTCTGTTCGCGGACGTCATCGACGATTGGGCGCAGCGGCAGCCCGACCGCGTCGCGCTGACCACGGACGACGCAAGTCTCGACTATGAAGGCCTGTCGAAGCGCATCAACCGCTACGCGCGCTGGGCGCGCTCGGCCGGCGTGGCCAAGGGTGATACGGTCGCCTTGATCATGCCGAACGGCGTCGATTATGTCGCGGCATGGCTCGGCATCAGCCGGATCGGCGGCGTGGCCGCGCTGCTCAACACCAAGCTGGTGGGACAGTCGCTCGCGCATTGCCTCGACGTCGCAAAGCCCTCGCATATCATCGTTGCGCAGGAGCTGACGGAGATGCTGGAGAGTGCAACGCCGCATCTGAAGACGCAGGCCAAGGTCTGGACCCATGGCGATGCCCGCAGCGAGCGCGCCATCGACGTCGCCCTCGCGGCGCTGGACGATGCTCCCATGTCGCCGGAGGAGCGCGGTGAGGTCACCATCGACGACCGTGCGCTGCTGATCTACACCTCGGGCACGACAGGCCTGCCGAAGGCCGCCAGCATCAGCCACCGCCGCATTCTCAATTGGGGCTTCTGGTTCGCCGGTCTCACCGGCGCGAGCCCGCAAGACCGGCTCTACGATTGCCTGCCGCTGTTCCACTCGGTCGGCGGCATCGTCGCGCCGTGCAGCATGCTGGCCGCCGGCGGCTCGGTGGTGATCGCGGAGAAATTCTCGGCCTCGCATTTCTGGTCAGACATCGTGCGGCATGACTGCACGCTGTTTCAATATATCGGCGAGCTCTGCCGTTATCTGCTCAAGGCGGCGCCCTCGGAATATGAGAACCGGCATCGTCTCCGCCTCGTCTGCGGCAACGGCCTGCGCGGCGACATCTGGGAAGACTTTCAGGCGCGCTTTGCCATTCCGCGCATCCTCGAATTCTATGCGGCCACCGAAGGCAATTTCTCGCTGTTCAACGTCGAGGGACAGCCGGGCGCGATCGGCCGCATCCCGCCGCTGCTGGCGCATCGCTTTCCCGCCAATCTCGTCAAGCTCGACCCTGACAGCGGCGTGCCGCTGCGCAACGAAGAGGGGTTTTGCCTCGCCTGCGCCCGCGGTGAGGCTGGCGAGGCCATCGGCCGCATCGGCACCGCCGATGAAGGCGGTGGCCGCTTCGAGGGCTACACCGATGCCGGCGAGACCGAGAAGAAGGTTCTTCGCGATGTCTTCGCCAGCGGCGATGCCTGGTTTCGCACCGGCGATTTGATGCGGATCGACGACAAGGGCTTCTTCCATTTCGTCGATCGGATCGGGGACACCTTCCGCTGGAAGGGCGAGAACGTCGCGACCTCGGAGGTGAACGACGCGATGCGCGACTTTACCGGTGTGGTCGACGCCACCACCTACGGCGTCAACATTCCCGGCGCGGACGGCCGCGCCGGCATGAGCGCGATCGTCGTCAATGGGGGCTTCGACATCGAGGCATTGCCCGCACATCTGGCGCAACGCTTGCCGGCCTATGCGCGCCCGGTCTTCATTCGCATCTCCAGCGAGATCGATGCGACCGAGACGTTCAAGCAGAAGAAGGGCGACCTCGCACGGGAGGGCTTCGATCCCGGCGCGATCTCCGACCCGCTGTTCATGGCAGACCCGAAGTCCGGGACCTATGTGGCGTTGGATACGGAGGCCCATGCGCGGATCGTGGACGGCTCGATCAGGCTGTAGATGCCGCCAAAATCCGCTGATAGGTCCAATTTTATCTGAATTGTCCAAGAAGCCATTTACTTCTCTCGGGTAAACAAGCGGCCATAGGGAGGCGGCCAGCAAGAGCCGCCGCAACACCAATGATAACAAAGCGAGCGAGCCATGTCGGTAAGGTCTAAGGTCATTGAGGCGATCCAGCAGATCGCCAAAGAGCAGCACGTCACGCTTCCCGTACTCTCGGACGATCTGTCGCTGCATGAGACGGGTTTCGACTCGCTCGCCTTCGCTATTCTGGTCGCGCGTCTCGAGGACGAGACCGGCGTCGATCCCTTCACCATTTCCGAGGACGCAGCGTTTCCCGCCACGGTGGGCGATTTCGTGCGGGCCTACGAAAATGTCCCCGCGTGAGATCTTCGCGCTTCGCGACCATCTCGGCGCGGAGCTGACCGGCCGTACGCTGTCCGATGCGCGGACCAGCGTGTCGCTGACAGATATCCTGTCGCAGACGGTCCTGGGCGGCCGCCTGCGCGAATTGTCCGGCCGCTCCGTGCTGCTCAAATTGTCCGATCAGCTGCGGTCGGGCCTTGCGATGATCGAGCTCGACGGCATCGCCCGTCGTATGCTGCTGTGCCCGCCCGATATCAATCCTGCGCATCTGGATGCATTGATCGCCGATGCCGGAATCGATGCCGTCGTGACCGACGAGCCTGATCGCTGGGCCGGCACAGGCGTCCCGCTCATCGTCACCCCGCGGTTGCCGCTCGAAGCCGCTGCGCCGGCCAAGACCGAACGCGCGACGGAATGGCTGATGCTCACCTCGGGCACCTCGGGCGTGCCGAAGATCGTCGGCCACACGCTGGACGCACTGACGGGTGCGATCGTTGCCGAAGGCCCCGCACGGGGACCCGCGCCGGTCTGGGCGACCTTCTACGACATCCGCCGCTATGGCGGCCTGCAGATATTCCTCCGCGCCGTCCTCTCCGGCGGCTCGATGGTGCTGTCGGACCCGCACGAAGCGCTCGGCGATCACGTCGCGCGGCTGAAGGCGTGCGGGGTCTCGCACATCTCCGGCACCCCCTCGCACTGGCGCAAGCTCCTGATGAGCGGTTCGGCCGCGCAGTTCACACCTCGCTATGTCCGCCTCTCCGGCGAAATCGCCGACCAGGCGGTGCTCGACGGGTTGAAGGCGGCATTCCCCAGTTCCTCCGTCGGTCATGCCTATGCCTCGACCGAAGCCGGTGTCGGTTTCGCCGTGAATGACGGGCTGGAAGGCTTTCCGGCCGACTATCTCGGCAATCGCAATGGCGTCGAGATGAAAGTGGTCGACGGTTCGCTCCGTATCCGTTCGACGCGTACCGCGCACGCCTATGTCGGCCGCAATGCCGCCGCGCTCACCGATGGCGATGGATTTGTCGACAGCGGCGACATCGTCGAGCTGCGCGGCGAGCGCTACTATTTCGTGGGCCGCCGCGGCGGCAT
The DNA here is from genome assembly GCF_002266465.3 of Bradyrhizobium symbiodeficiens. Lineage (NCBI taxonomy): Bacteria > Pseudomonadati > Pseudomonadota > Alphaproteobacteria > Hyphomicrobiales > Nitrobacteraceae > Bradyrhizobium > Bradyrhizobium symbiodeficiens. The sequence continues at coordinate 960,818 of NZ_CP029427.2, forward strand.
CATCAATATCGGCGGGCTGAAGGTCCACCCCGAAGAGATCGAGGCGGTCATCAACCGCCATGCCGACGTGCGGATGTCGCGGGCCAAATCGCGCAAGAGCCCGATCACCGGCGGCATCGTCGTCGCCGACGTGATCCTCGCTGAGGGCACCGATCCCGCCCGCGCGAAGGAGATTCGCGAGCAGATCCTCGATCAGTGCCGCGCGCAGCTCGCGTCTCACAAGGTGCCGGCGGTGATCCGCTTCGTCGATGCGCTCGACGTCACCCCGGCCGGAAAACTGGCGCGCACCGATGCATGATAATGTTCTGGTCACCGGCGGCAGCCGCGGCATCGGTCTTGCGATCGGCAGACGCCTGGTCGGCGCCGGCTACAACGTGATCGCGGCGGCGCGACGAGAGAGCGACGAGCTCAAGGCGGCGATTGCCGAGTCGGGCGGGCGCCTGCATTTCCGCGCCTGCGATCTTGCCGTGATCGACGCCATTCCGGCGTTTGCAAAACTCGTGCGCGACGAATTCGGGCCGACCTACGGCCTCGTCAACAATGCCGGCCTCGGCACCGAAGGCCTGCTTGCCACCATGCACAATTCCGAGATCGAGGCGCTGGTGCAGCTCAACGTGCTGTCGCCGATCATCCTCACCAAATATGTCGCGCGGCAGATGATGGCCGACGGCGCCGGCCGCATCATCAACATCTCTTCGATCATCGCGACCACCGGCTACAACGGCTTGTCCGTCTATGGCGCGACCAAGGCGGCTGCCACCGGCTTCACCCGCTCGCTGGCGCGCGAGGTCGGCAAGCTCGGCATCACCGTGAACGCGATCGCGCCGGGCTTCATCGACACCGAGCTCACGCACAACCTGTCCGACGAGGCGCGCAAGCGCATCGCCGGCCGCAGCGCGCTGCGCCGCCTGCCGGAAACGGACGACGTCGCGCGCATGGTGGAATATCTGCTCGGCGAGGGCGGTCGCAACGTCACCGGGACCGTGTTCACCATCGATGCGGGAAACACGGCGTAAGCGGAACTCCGCCGCCACAATTGAATTGATCCGGCACAATGACATTCAGCCGGATTTGGTCATAAGATGCCCCGCAATCGATTGGGTTACGTCAATCGATCTGCCCTAATCGACAGGGAGCAGTCCATGACCATGCCCAACGTAACCGCTTCAGGTCAGGGCCGGACGGAGCAATCGCGCGGCAAGCCGGACGACGTCCGTTGCCCGCCGATGGCGCATCAGAATTCCGGTGACCACGGCCACGAGATGTATCCGCAGCAATTCGTACGTCTGGTCGGCTGCCACGATGCGTCTCTCGATAGCTTGCGCAAGCGCCAGGACGAGAAGCTGCACTAGCTATCCTCACGTCCGGTGCTTCGGCGGGTCCTTCGGCAGGTCGATCCGCTCGTGTGAAAATTCCGGCGGCCCTTCGGTAAGGCGGCGGATGCGGCGTTCGCGTTCGTCGGCCGGCAATGCCGGATCGAGCAGCGCCTCGATCTCGTGGACTGCGATCTCTTCGATCCTGGTGGCGTCCGATGCGATCGGATGCTCCGACGTGAGGACCGGGGTTGCGATCTGCAGGCCCAGCTCGATCAGCTTGCAGATTGCGTCTGCGCGGGTCAGGCGATGAGCTTCCGCCCAGGCATCGACGGCTTCCGTCAGCCGTTCGGGCATCTTCACCGCGCTGATCGGGTCGACGCCCGTGCGCCGGCGGACCGGAGAGGCGGAGTCCTTGTTGCCGAAGTCGGACACCTCGATCATCCCATGCAACCATTGGAGTTGAGGACGATAGCCGCTCTTCCCGGCAGGTCGCTTGATGCCGATCAATGACACGCTGCGGCATTGCAACGCGGCCGCATCCTGTTGTTGCCGTATCTTGTTGTCCTGGCCCGTTTCGGCCAATGATCGCAAAGAGCCCCCGGCCGGCGAACCCGGATCGATCCCGCTACGTATTTGTTTCGCATTCCAACCATACGGCATCCCCGATGACCTCAGGCGACTCCTTCTATGGCGGCATTCCGGTCTTCCGGGGCTTCACCAGCCTGATGGACCCCGCGCTCTATGCGCCGCTGCCGGACGACTGGAGCATCGGCGTTGCCGACATCGTCGATTCCACCAAGGCGATCGCGGCGGAGCGCTACAAGGCGGTGAACATGGCCGGCGCTGCCGTGATTGCGGCGGTGACGAACGCATTGGAGGGCCGCGAATTCCCCTTCGTGTTTGGCGGCGACGGCGCCAGCTTTGCGGTTGCGCCCTCCGACCTTGATGCTGCGCGCGACGCGCTGGCGGCAACCGCGACCTGGGTGCGGGAAGATCTCGATCTGACGATGCGCGTCGCGCTGGTGCCGGTCAGCGCCATCCGCGCGCAGGGCCTCGACGTGCGGGTCGCGCGCTTCGGGCCGTCCGCGAACCTGTCCTATGCGATGTTCTCGGGCGGCGGGCTCGCCTTCGCCGATGCCGCGATGAAACGCGGCGAGTTTGCCGTGCCGGAAGCCCCGGCGGGCACGCAGCCCGATCTCTCGGGCCTGTCCTGCCGCTTCGAAGTGATGCCGGCCTCGCGGGGGCTGATCCTGTCAGTACTGGTGATGCCGGCGCGTGGCGCCGACCCGCATGCCTTCCGCAAGGTGATCGAGGACATCGTTCACCTCGTCGAACGCAGCCCGGACGGCGCCCGTCCGGTGCCGGCGCAAGGGCCGCCGCTGAAATGGCCGCCGCAGGGGGTGGAATACGAAGCCCGCACCAGGCGCGGTGGTCCGCTGCTCGCGCGCCGCGCCAGCGTGCTGGCCTACAACTTGTTCATCTATCTGGTCATGCGCTTCGACCTCGAGGTCGGCGGCTTCGTGCCGAAGGTCTACAAGCGGCAGGTGGTCGAGAACTCCGACTTCAGGAAATATGACGACGGTCTGCGTATGATCCTCGATTGTACGCCGGAGCTCGAGCGCGCCCTCAGCGGTCGTCTGGCGGCGGCCGCACGCGAGGGTATCGTGCGCTACGGTCTTCATCAGCAGGACGCCGCCATGATGACCTGCTTCACCCCGTCGGTGCTGCGCAGCGATCACGTGCACTTCATCGACGGTGCACGAGGCGGCTACGCTTCGGCGGCGACGGCGCTGAAGGCGATGACGGTCGCGAGTTAGCGCCCCGCGCGCGTCCAGGTCTCGCCGCCGCAGAGCGCGCCAACGCAGCCTTCGACCCGCAGCGACTCCGCTCCCGTCACGGGTGACGCTGCTGGCATAGGTCCTGCCATCGTCGGCATTGTAGATCTGGCCCGCCCATTTGTTCGGTTGCCTACTTGCCTGCGCTCATTTGCCCCAGCGCGCGAAGGCGACCGAGGCTGCGGTCGACAGGCCGAACACGACCATGGCGCCGCCGACCAATGCGAACAACGTCCAGGCCGGCGCCTGCGCCATCATCAGGCCGATGCCGCCGATCGCGACGATCAGAAGCCGCGCGGTGGAAGCGAGCACGGGGCCGCCGACGCGCGCGGCGCCTTGCGAGGAGAAGTAGAGCGACACGCCGATGCCGAAGAACACGAAGGCCGGGCCGGCCCAGTGGAAATAGCTGTGCGCGGCGGCGGTGACGCCGGGATCCTGCGTGAAGAGCGCAACCCACAGCGAGGGATCGAGCGCGATGACGAGCCCGATCAGACCAACCGTGAGTCCTGAGGCCGCGGCCGCCGTCCAGGCGACACGGCGCGCCCGCTTCACATGTCCGGCGCCCATGGCCATGCCGACCATCGGCACCGAGGCGATGCCGATGGCGAAGGTGATCGGAATCAGCAGGAATTCCAGCCGCGAGCCGATGCCGTAGCCGGCCAGCATCTCGGTGCCGAACGTGGCCAGGATCTTGGTAAAGATCAAAATGGTGAGCACGGTCTGGAGCGGCGACAGGCAGGCCACCGCACCAACCTTGAGGATGTCCAGGAACATCGCGCGCTCGAAATGAAACGCGCGCAAGTTTAGCGGCAGCCGGCTGCGGCCGGACGCGAGATACCAGAGAAAGAAGATCGCGGCGCAGGTGAACGCGATCAACTGGCCGCTGGCGACGCCCGGCATGCCGAAGGCCTTCACGCCGAACAGGCCGAGCCCCAAGGTGCCGCCGAGCGCGATCTGCAGCACGCTGGCCCCGATCAGTGTCATCGAGGGCAGGCGCATGTCGCCGGTGCCGCGGATCACCGAGGCCAGCGTGTTGACGAGCCAGATCGCGACCGCGCCGGAGAACAGCACCTGCGAATAGCCGCTGGCCTCCTCGAGCACGCGATCGCGTCCGCCGAGCAGCGTGAAGAACGAGCGGCCAAAGGCGAGCATCATCACCGTGAAGAACAGCCCGCCGCAGAGGCCGATGATGGCGGCATGCAGCGCCAGCGTCGCGGCGCGGTCGCGATCCCCGGCGCCGAGCGCGCGGCTGATCGCGGACGAGACGCCGCCGCCCATCGCGCCCGCGCTCATCATCTGGGTCAGCATCGCGAACGGAAACACCAGCGCGATCGCGGCGAGCGGTATGGTGCCGAGCCGGCCGATATAGGAGGTCTCGGCGATCGCAACCAGCGTGCTGCCGACCATCGCGATCATGTTGGGGATCGCGAGCCGCAGCAGCGTCGGCAGGATCGGCGCGCTCAGCAGACTGGCGATCGGGGAGGCGACCGGCGCAAGCGGCGGGACGGCGTCTACGGGGGCGTCGATCGTCATGTTCACCGGGCGGAATATTGGATGATGATCGACATATTATAGGTCGCGAGGCGGCCGGCGCAGCCCTCGCTCACGCAGGGCTCACCATGGCAGGCCGCATAGGTCGATGGTGCCCAGCGTCGGCGCGCGGACAATGTTGAAGACGTAGGGCGCCATGGCGGTGAAACGGATCCGCCCCTCCGGCTGTTCGCAATGGACCTCGCCCTTGAAGGGCAGCCAGCTCCGGGTCTCGTAGAACGAGAAATTGTGCGGTTCGCAAAACAGCAGCGCGAAGCGGACGGCCTCGTTGGCGCGCATGGTATGAACCGCCGCATCGATCGCCACGGTCGCATAGCCGCGGCCGCGCTGATCCTCGCGGGTGCAGACCCCTCCGATGCCGCCGATATGGACCTTCTGCCCATTCCAGGTGACGGTGCGGAAATAGATGCCGACATGACAGACGAGGCCGTCCTCGGGCGTCTCGATCAGCACACGCAAATCGGCATTGGCCCATTTGACATGGGCCCAGGGCTTGTCCGCAACCTGTTGCGGGCCCCAGACCGCCTGATGCAGCGGCTCCGCGATTCGCCACGAGGCGTCACCGTTCAAAATGTCGATCTCGATGCTCATGGCTCTGTCTCTCGCAACGCGGCTGCGCGGTCCATTCGTTCTGTCATAACCGCTTCAAAGGCAATGAGATTTTGCGGTGGCTGACCGGCCCCGGGTTGATCGTCGCTCTGTGCGGCGAAGTTGTGCAATCCGGCCCAGCCGTCCCATCGCGCCTTTTCGCAAATTGGCGGTATTTAACGGCGCCGGAACCTTCTATAAGACTCCCCGTTAAGCCAGTTCCCCATCAGTCGCGGACAACATCCCATGACCTTCACGCTGCCCCCCCTCCCTTACGCCTATGACGCCCTCGGCCAGTTCATGTCGAAGGAGACGCTGGAATTCCACCACGACAAGCATCATCAGGCCTACGTCACCAACGGCAACAACGCGCTCAAGGGCACCGAATGGGAAGGCAAGTCCCTTGAGGAGATCGTCAAGGGCTCGTTCGGCAAGAACCCCGCGGTGTTCAACAATGCCGGCCAGCACTACAACCACATCCACTTCTGGAGCTGGATGAAGCCCAATGGCGGCGGCACCAAGCTGCCGGGCAAGATCGAGAAGAAAATCAACGAGGACCTCGGCGGCTTCGAGAAGTTCAAGACCGACTTCCAGGCGGCCGGCGTCGGCCAGTTCGGCTCCGGCTGGTGCTGGCTCCAGGTCAAGAACGGCAAGCTCGAGATCTCCAAGACCCCGAACGGCGAGAATCCGCTGGTGCACGGCGCAACCCCGATCCTCGGCTGCGACGTCTGGGAGCACTCCTACTACATCGACTACCGCAACCGCCGCCCCGATTATCTCAAGGCGTTCGTCGAGAACCTCGTGAACTGGGAATACGTCGAGTCCCTCTACGAGAAGGCGTAAGCCTCATTCCGGGGCGCGCGACGCGCGAGCCCGGAATCCATCGGGCGTCAGCCCGAGCGGATACATGGATTCCGGGGTTCGGCTTCGCCGCCCCGGAATGACAAAAGGGCGGTCGCATGCGCGGCCGCCCTTTTGCTGTGCGGAATTGATTGAACGAGTCCTGCACAGTACGCGCATCAGCCTGTGATGGTACCGTTTGCATCGAACGGATGCCGCCCTTAATCAGGACGGGCATCACCCTCGAGCCGCTCACACCCATTGCCAGAACCTTTCGCGAAGAACCCGGCGCCTGCCGAGGACGCGGAGTCCGAGCCGCGTCCGGGGCGGATCCGCAAGCCAATCGGCTGGTCGACCATCATCATCGCAGCGCTGGTCGCAGTGAGTGCGGCGATGGTCTGGCGGCGTGACGGCACCGACGGCGTTCTCGACATTCTCACTCACGATCTCTCGCTGTTCTCAGGCATCCTGCCGCGCGTGCTCGCCGGTTGCCTGCTTGGCGCGTTCATCTCGGAGATCCTGCCGCACGAAAAAGTCTCGCGCTCGCTCGGGCCGAAATCCGGCCTGAAGGGGCTTTTGATCGGCACCGCCTTTGGTGCGATCCTGCCCGGCGGGCCCTTCACCGCTTATCCCGTGGCGAGCGCGCTGCTCGCGGTCGGCGCCGATTTCGGCGCCACCATCGCCATGGTCGTGAGCTGGACCCTGATCGGCTATGGTCGGGCGGTGGCCTGGGAAATCCCGATCATGGGCACAGATTTCACGCTGTGGCGGATTCTGATCTCGCTGCCGCTGCCGGTCCTCGCCGGGGCCCTCGGCCGCTTCGTCTATGTCCGGCTGTATCCGCAGCCCCAGACCAAGGACGACGAGACTTGAGCGCCGCGCTTTTCATCGACATCCTGCTGTGGGGCTCGGTGTTCGGCGTCGGCCTGATCGCCTTTCGCCGCGGCCCTCCGGTGTTCAAGGCCTCGCTGCGCGAAGGCTCGATGGATTTCATCAACATCGTGCCACGCATCGCGTTAGGGGTGATCGGCTCCGGCTACATCGCCGCCATCATCCCGCAGGAGGTGATCACCGGCTGGCTCGGGCCGGACAGCGGCTGGCTCGGCGTTGCGACCGCCGTGGTCGCCGGCGCGGCCACGCCCGGCGGGCCCGTGATCGGCTTCTCCATCGGCACCGTGGCGCTGAAGTCGGGCGGCGGGGTGCCGCAGGTGGTGGCCTATGTCGTCGCCTGGGCCCTGTTTGCCTTCCAGCGGGTGATCTTGTGGGAAATCCCGTTCATGCCGGCCCGTTTCGTCTGGTTCCGCTGTGCGGTGTCGGTGCCATTTCCGTTCGTGGCAGCCGCCATCGCGATGGTGATCGGCAAGCCCTGAGCCCGGCGTGGACAGGGGTAATGTTATAATATAACGTCTTTAGCATGGTTCCCGCCGTGTCTCACGCCCGTCATCACGACCATGCCGACGGCCACTCCCATGGCCACGGGCATGCTCACGGGCACGACCACAGCCATGCCCATGTCCACGACGCTGCCTCTCCGCATCCCGCCCAAACGGCGCACTGGTCGATCCTGCGCATGACGATGGCCGCGCGCCTTCTGGCCGCGCTCGCCGTCTGTGCCGTGCTCTGGGGCGTGGTCTTGCTGGCGATGAGGTGACTATGGCGGCGCTGCACTTTCACAATGTCACGCTCGGCTACGACCGGCACCCGGCCGTGCACCATCTCAACGGCGAGGTCGCGCGGGGCGCGCTGGTCGCCGTAATCGGACCGAATGGCGCCGGCAAGTCGACCCTGCTGCGCGGCATCGTCGGCATCCTCCGGCCGCTCGACGGCAGCATTTATCTCGGCGGGCTCGACTCCCGCGATATCGCCTATCTGCCGCAGAGCGCGGAGATCGACCGCAGCTTCCCGATCTCGGTGTTCGACTTCGTCGGCACCGGGCTGTGGCGCGGGACCGGCCTGTTCGGCGGCATCGGCAAGGCCGCTCGCGGGAAGATCCTGGGCGCGATCGGCGCCGTTGGCCTCAACGGTTTCGAGAACCGCCCGATCGGCACGCTCTCGGGTGGCCAGATGCAGCGCGTGCTGTTCGCGCGCGTGCTGCTCCAGGACGCCTCGCTCATCGTGCTCGACGAGCCCTTCAACGCCATCGACAGCAAGACCACGACCGACCTGCTCGCGCTGGTCGAGCGCTGGCACGGCGAGGGCCGCACCGTGCTGGCCGCGCTGCACGACATGGAGATGGTGCGCAACCATTTCAGCGAGACGCTGGTGCTGGCGCGCGGCCCCGTCGCGTGGGGACCGACGGCGGAGGTGCTGACGCCGGAAAACCTGCTGGTGGCGATGCGGATGTGCGAGGCGTTCGACGACACCGCCGCAGCCTGCGCAGGCGACGATATCAGCTCGCGGGCGGCGTGATCACCGATGCTCTATGACGCGCTGATCGGCCCGTTCACCGAATTCGAGTTCATGCGGCGCGCGCTGGCCGCCGTGATCGCGCTCTCGCTGGCCGGTGCGCCGATCGGCGTCTTCCTGATGCTGCGGCGGATGAGCCTGGTCGGCGATGCCATGGCGCATGCGATCCTGCCGGGCGCCGCTGTCGGCTTCCTGCTTTCCGGCCTCAACCTGTTCGCGATGACGGCGGGCGGTTTGATCGCGGGCTTTGCCGTGGCGATCCTCGCCGGCGTGGTCGCGCGTTCGACCGGGCTGAAGGAGGACGCCTCGCTCGCAACTTTCTATCTGGCCTCGCTGGCGCTCGGCGTCACCATCGTCTCGATCAAGGGCACCAATATCGACCTGCTCCATGTCTTGTTCGGCAACATCCTCGCGATGGACGACCAGACGCTGCTGGTGGTGGCCTTCAACGCCACGGTGACGCTGCTGGTGCTCGCCGTGATCTACCGCCCGCTGGTGATCGAGAGCGTCGATCCCTTGTTCTTGCGCACTGTCAGCCGCGCCGGCGGTCCCGCGCATCTCGCCTTCCTTGCGCTGGTCGTGATCAACCTCGTCAACGGCTTTCAGGCGCTCGGCACGCTGCTTGCGGTCGGCCTGATGATCCTGCCGGCGGGTATCGCGCGGTTCTGGTCGCGCGATCTCACTGCCATGATCTGCATCGCGGTGGTCGCGGCTGCGATCTCGGGTTATGCCGGCCTCGTGTTGTCGTTCCAGACCCGCGTGCCGTCGGGCCCTGCGATCATCCTGGTCGCAACCATGCTCTACATCGTCTCCGTGCTGTTCGGCCGCGTCGGCGGCATCGTCCGGCAGCTGTTTCCCGGCCGGCATCTGGAAGCGTGACGGTGATGCGGCTCATCCTGCTTTGTGTGCTGTTGCTGGCTGCCTCGCCGCTGCGCGCCGCGGAGCGGCTCAACGTCGTCGCGAGCTTCTCGATCCTCGGCGACATCGTCCGCACCATCGGCGGCGACCGGGTCAACGTCACGACGCTGGTCGGCCCCGACAGCGACGTCCACGTCTACACGCCGGCGCCGAGCGATGCGAAGCGGATCGCTGATGCGAAGCTTGTCGTCGTCAACGGGCTCGGTCTCGAAGGCTGGCTGCCGCGCCTTGTGCAATCCTCCGGCAGCAAGGCAACAGTCGTCACCGCGAGCGCCGGCATCACGCCGCTGAAGCTCGGCTCGGCCCCAGATCCCCATGCCTGGCAGTCCGTCCCCAACGCCAAGGTCTACGCGACCGATATCGCCAATGCGCTGGCCGTGGCCGCGCCGGATGATGCGGAGTTCTTCCGGGCTCAGGCAAAAGCCTACCTGGAAAGGCTCGAAACGCTCGACCGCGAGGTCCGCGAGGCCGTGGCCAAGATCCCGCCGGACCGGCGCAAGGTGATCTCAACCCATGACGCCTTTGGCTATTTTTCCGCCGAGTACGGTATCCAGTTCATCGCCCCCCTGGGCGTCTCCACCGAAACCGAGCCGAGCGCGCGCGACATCGCGGCCATCATCGGCCAGATCAAGGCCCAGAAAATACCGGCCGTGTTCCTGGAAAACATCAGCGATGACCGGCTGATCCGGCGGATCGCGGCGGAGACCGGCTCAAAAGTAGGCGGGACCCTGATTTCGGACGGTTTGACCGGCGAAAAGGGGCCTGCACCCACTTACATTGATATGGTCAGGCATAATATAAAGGCCCTGACCAGCGCGCTTGACCACTAAGGCAGGGGCCACCCCGCCTCGCGTCGCGCGAAAAAGCCCGATGTCGGAGTTGTTATGTCTGAAGCGTCCCAGAAAATTCCCGTGACCGTCCTGACCGGCTATCTCGGTGCCGGCAAGACCACGCTCCTCAACCGCATCCTGTCGGAGAACCACGGCAAGAAATACGCCGTGATCGTCAACGAATTCGGCGAGATCGGCATCGACAACGATCTCATCATCGGCGCCGACGAGGAAGTGTTCGAGATGAACAACGGCTGCATCTGCTGCACCGTGCGCGGCGACCTCGTCCGCATCATGGACGGCCTGATGAAGCGCAAGGGCAAGTTCGACGCCATCATCGTCGAGACCACCGGCCTCGCCGATCCGGCGCCGGTCGCCCAGACCTTCTTCGTCGACGAGGACGTGCAGAAGAATGCGCGGCTCGACGCCGTGGTCACGGTGGCCGACGCCAAATGGCTGTCGGACCGGCTCAAGGACGCGCCCGAGGCCAAGAACCAGATCGCCTTCGCCGACGTCATCGTGCTGAACAAGACCGATCTCGTCAGCAAGGGCGAGCTTGCCGAGGTCGAGGCCCGCATTCGCGCCATCAACCCCTATGCCAAGCTGCATCGCACCGAGCGCTGCGCGGTGGCCCTGGCCGACGTGCTCGACCGTGGTGCGTTCGACCTCGACCGCATCCTCGAAGTCGAGCCGGACTTTCTGAATGCCGACGATCATGACCACGACCATGATCACCACCACCACGGCCACGACCATCATCATGATCATGGCCACGGCCTGAAGCACTATCACGACGAGGACATGCAGTCGCTGTCGCTCAAGACCGACAAGCCGCTCGATCCGAACGTGTTCATGCCCTGGCTGCAGAATTTGGTGCAGGTCGAGGGCGGCAAGATCCTGCGCTCCAAGGGGATTCTCTCCTTCCACGACGACGACGACCGCTACGTCTTCCAGGGCGTCCACATGATGCTGGAGGGCGACCATCAGCGGAAGTGGAAGGAGGGCGAGCCGCGCCAGAGCCGTCTCGTCTTCATCGGCCGCGAATTGCCGGAGAAGGCCATCCGCGAGGGTTTCGAGAGCTGCATCGTCTCGTGATGAAAGAGTTTACGCCGGCCCCCGATTCCGCCTCGATCGTCTCCGTCACGGATCGCGTCAAGCCTGTTACGCTCGGCATGGGCGTGACCTCGGTGCATTTCCTCGGAGATCGCGCCGCCTTCGTCGGTGGCGAGGAGAACGTCGCGTTCGTCGATGACAAGGGCGAGATCAGCACGGTCACTGTTCACAGCGGCGGCATTCTCTCCACCGCCTGCGACGGCAAGCGCCTCGTGATGGGCGGCGACGACGGCAAGGTCGTCTCGCTCGACGCCAAGGGCGAGGTGACGCTGCTCGCCACCGATCCGAAGCGGCGCTGGATCGATGCGGTGGCGCTGCATGCGGACGGCGCCTTCGCCTGGTCGGCCGGCAAGACGGCTTTCGTCAAGAGCGGCAAGACCGAGGAGAAGTCGCTCGAGGTTCCCTCGACCGTCGGCGGCCTCGCGTTCGCGCCGAAGGGCCTGCGGCTCGCGATCGCCCATTACAACGGCGCAACGCTGTGGTTTCCGAACATGGAGGGCTCAGCCGAATTCCTGCCCTGGGCCGGATCGCATCTCGGCGTCACCTTCAGCCCGGACAACAAATTCCTGGTCACCACGATGCACGAGTCGGCGCTGCACGGCTGGCGCCTCGCCGATAACAGGCACATGCGCATGACCGGCTATCCCGGCCGCGTCCGTTCGATGTCATGGAGCGCGGGCGGCAAGGGATTGGCGACCTCGGGTGCCGACACCGTCATCATATGGCCGTTCGCCAGCAAGGACGGCCCGATGGGTAAGGAGCCCGCGATGCTGGCGCCGTTGCAGGCGCGGGTCTCCGTGGTGGCCTGCCATCCGAAGAACGACATCCTCGCCGCCGGCTACAGCGACGGCACCGTGCTGATGGTGCGGCTGGAGGATGGTGCGGAAATCCTGGTCCGCCGCAACGGCACCCCACCCGTGGCCGCGCTCGCCTGGAACGCCAAGGGCACGCTGCTCGCATTTGCGGATGAAAACGGGGACGGCGGCCTTCTCGAGCTTTAATCTGTCATCGCTCTGACCGTATAGGGGGACCATGCGGTTTCTGACGACGTTCCAGATTGCTGACTTCGCCGACACGCTGGTCAGCCTGACCACGGCCTTCGTGCTGGGCACGCTGATCGGCGCCGAGCGGCAATATCGCCAGCGCACCGCCGGCCTGCGCACCAATGTGCTGGTCGCGGTCGGCGCGGCCGCCTTCGTCGATCTCGCCATGCAGCTGGACGGCGCCGACGGCGCGGTCCGGGTGATTGCCTATGTCGTCTCGGGCATCGGCTTCCTCGGCGCCGGCGTCATCATGAAGCAGGGCATGGACGTGCGTGGGCTCAACACTGCTGCCACGCTGTGGGCCTCGGCTGCGGTCGGCTCCTGTGCCGGCGCCGACATGATCGCGCAAGCGGCCGCGCTGACCGTGTTCGTCATCGCCGGCAACACCATGCTGCGCCCGCTGGTCAACGCCATCAACCGCATCCCGCTGAACGAGAAGGCCTCCGAGGCAACCTATTACTTCAAGCTCGCTGTCGCGACCGACGCGCTCCCCGATATGCGTGATCGTCTCGTCGAAAAGCTGGAGGCTGCGAAATATCCGGTGGCCGATATCGACGTGGTCGAGATCGGCGAAGATAATCTGGAGATCGTGGCCAAGCTGGTCGCGACGGCTGTCGATCCGAACGAGCTGAACGCGGTGGCGACCGCTCTCCAGCACCTGCCGGGCGTACGCCACGCCACCTGGGAGGTCAGCACTTCGGACTGAGCGCGGCGTTTTGGCGCGCGACCGGGCGGTTCCCGCTTGAGCGGCTACGGAACCGCGGCCCGGCGACTTCGTTGATCTCGCAGACAAAAGGCGGTGATCGACATGATCGGCAATGACAAGCGCAGACTGAAACTCGACTTCATGATCGCCTGCTCGATGCTTGCGGCCGGCGTCGTGATATCGGGGGTATCGATTGCGCAAATCCGCGCTGAAGGTCGCATGGATCTGGCGCAGGCGACGCAGCCGCTGCAGGGTACGCCGTCCGACGATCAGAACAAGCCTGCCGAAGCCAAGCCCGGCGGCGACCGTCCGACCACACCGGCTCCAGAGCCGGCGCGCCCGGACCAGCAGACCCAGGGCACGGCGACCAAGCCGGCACTGCCGCCAGCACCGGCTGAGAAGATCGCGCCGCCGATGGAGAAGAAGTAGGGAGTTCGCGCTAGCAGCATCATGGCCGGGCTTGTCCCGGCCATCCACGTTTTTGGCATGCTGCAAAGCAAGTCCGTGGATGCCCGGAACAAGCCCGGGCATGACGGCGGTGATTACCGCACCAAGATATTTCGGAACTGCCAGGGATCGCTGGTGTCGATATCTTCCGGGAACAGTCCGGGCCGGTCCGTCAGCGGCGTCCAGTCGGTGTAGAAACCCTTCACCGGGCCGAGATAGGGCAGCTGGATTTCCAGCAGGCGATCGAAATCCATCTCGTCGGCTTCGACGATACCTTCCCTGGGGTTCTCCAGCGCCCACACCATGCCGCCGAGCACGGCGGAGGTCACCTGCAGGCCGGTGGCGTTCTGATAGGGCGCGAGCTTGCGGGTCTCCTCGATGGAGAGCTGCGAGCCGTACCAATAGGCATTGTTGTCGTGGCCGAACAGCAGCACGCCGAGTTCGTCGATACCGTCGACGATCTCGTTCTCGTCGAGGATGTGGTGCTTCTCCTGCATCTTCGCGGCGCGGCCGAACATTTCGTGCAGCGACAGCACGGCATCGTCTGCCGGATGGTAGGCATAGTGGCAAGTCGGCCGGTAGACCGCATTGCCCGAGGCGTCGCGCACGGTGAAGTAATCGGCGATCGAGATCGACTCGTTGTGGGTGACGAGGAAGCCATATTGCGCGCCGCGGGTCGGGCACCAGGTCCGCACGCGCGTGTTGGCGCCGGGCTGCATCAGATAGATGGCAGCGCCGCAGCCGGCTTCGTGGGTCCGCGCATTCTCCGGCATCCATTTTTCGTGGGTGCCCCAGCCGAGTTCGGACGGCTGCACGCCTTCCGACAGGAAACCTTCCACGGACCAGGTGTTGACGAAGACGTCGGGCTCCTTCGGCGTCTTGGAGCGCTGGGTGTCACGTTCGGCGATGTGGATGCCCTTGATGCCGGCCTGCCGCATCAGATCCGCCCATTCGGCCTTGGTCTTGGGCTTGGGGGCGTTGAGCTTGAGGTCAGCGGCGACATTGAGCAGCGCCTGCTTGACGAAGAAGGAGACCATGCCGGGATTGGCGCCGCAGCAGGAGACGGCGGTCGTCGAGCCCGCAGGGCGCGCGCGCTTGGCGGCCAGCGTCGCTTCGCGCAGGGCGTAATTTGAGCGTGCCTCCGGGCCCTTGGAGGCATCAAAATAGAAGCCGAGCCAGGGCTCGTTGACGGTGTCGATATAAAGCGCGCCGAGCTCGTTGCAGAGCTCCATGATGTCGGTCGAGCCGGTATCGACCGACAGATTGACGCAAAAGCCCTGGCCGCCGCCTTCGGTGAGCAGCGGCGTCAGCAACTCGCGATAATTGTCCTTGGTCACGGCCTTCTGGATGAAGCGCACATTGTGCTTCTCGCAATGTGCCTTGCGGCCCTCGTCCTTGGGATCGATCACGGTGACGCGCGACTTGTCGTAATCGAGATGCCGCTCGATCAGCGGCAACGTGCCTTTGCCGATGGAGCCGAAGCCGACCATGACGATGGGACCGGTGATCTTCGCGTAGATCTGCGAGGCGGGGCTCATGGGATGGTTTCTCCGGAACGTGCTGGCGACAAAGGGTGAGGGGATCAGGCGCTGCGGCGCTTGGCGGTGGCTTCGATCTCGACCTTCATCTCGGGCTTGTAGAGCGCCGAGACGACGAGAAGCGTTGCGGCCGGGCGAATCTCGCCGAGGACTTCGCCGCAGACCGCGAAATGGGCGTCCGCGTCCTTGATGTCGGTGAGGTAGTAGGTCACGCGGACGATGTCGGCCATCTCGAATCCGCCCTCCTTCAGGGCCGCTTCGATGGTCTTGAAGCAGTTGCGTGACTGGCTGGTGACATCGGCCGGCATGCTCATGGTCGCGTAGTCATAGCCCGTCGTTCCCGCGACGAAGGCGAAGTCGCCGTCGATCACGGCGCGGCTGTAGCCGGCGGTCTTCTCGAACGGGGAGCCGGTGGAGATCAGGCGACGGGACATGGGTTTAGGTCTCAACTGAACGGGTGTTTCGCGGGTTAAAGGGCGTTTCCGGGGCTCGCGCAACCCCAAAGGAATAGAGCTTAGCGCAGGCGCGGCTGGCCGTGGCCGCTCAATGTGGCTTCGGCCGTCGCCATCATGGCAATCCCTTAGGCCGCGTGCGCCTGGAGGGCGCGAACTCCCCTCCGTTTGGGCAGGGCCGCGCCGGTCGGGACGATCATCCCGTTGGCGCCATCCAGCGCACCGGTCTGGAATTCGATCGCCAGCAACCGGTCTCGTTCGAACGGGCCGGGCAGCATCAATGCGCCGGTCCTCTCTGGCGAGAAGCCGAAGCGGGCATAATAAGCCGCATCGCCGAGCAGGATCACGGCTTCATGCCCGCGCGCCCGGGCGGCGGCCAGCGCTTGTTGCATCAGCGCGGCGCCGATCCCGAGCTCGCGGCAGGCAGGATCCACCGCCAGTGGTCCGAGGACCAGAGCGGGCCTGCCTCCGGCGCTGACGTGCCACAGCCGCACGGTTCCCACGACGTTGCCCTCGCGCACCGCCGACAGGGCAAGCCCCGCGGCAGGTGCGCGTCCATCGCGCAGGCGTTGGCAGGTGCGGCCGTGGCGGGTCTCGCCAAAGCAGGCATCGAGCAGCGCTTCACGCACAGCGAC
Organism: Bradyrhizobium symbiodeficiens; assembly: GCF_002266465.3. NCBI lineage: Bacteria > Pseudomonadati > Pseudomonadota > Alphaproteobacteria > Hyphomicrobiales > Nitrobacteraceae > Bradyrhizobium > Bradyrhizobium symbiodeficiens. Next base: position 977,036 of record NZ_CP029427.2, read on the forward strand.
GTCGGCAGCACGCTCCGCGCGGATCACGAACGGAGTGGCTTTCGAGGTGAGGGCGATCTGTGGCTTCCGAAAAGCAGTCATGGCGCGTCAATCCCCGCTTGAATCCGTGCGCCAACGGCACGCGGGCTCAAGCGTCGTCAGAATGGCAATGTAAGGGGAGGAGCCGGCAAGCCGGCTCCCGGGTTCGTCAGGCCTCAGAGAAAGAGGCGGATCAGATGTGGTAGGTCCTCAGCGGCGGGATGCCGTTGAACGCCACCGCCGAGTAGGTCGACGTATAGGCCCCGGTGCCTTCGATCAGCACCTTGTCGCCGATCTCAAGCGTGACGGGGAGCGGATACGGGCTCTTCTCGTACAGCACGTCGGCGCTGTCGCAGGTCGGACCTGCGAGCACGCACGGCGTCATGTCCGCGCCGTCGTGACGGGTGCGGATGGCGTAGCGGATCGACTCGTCCATCGTCTCGGCGAGACCGCCGAACTTGCCGATGTCGAGATACACCCACCGCACCTCGTCCTCGTCGCTCTTCTTCGAGATGAGCACGACCTCGGATTCGATAATGCCGGCGTTGCCCACCATGCCGCGGCCCGGCTCGATGATGGTCTCCGGAATCTGGTTGCCGAAGTGCTTGCGCAGCGCGCGGAAGATCGATCGGCCGTAGGTCACAACCGGCGGCACGTCCTTCAGATACTTGGTCGGGAAGCCGCCGCCCATGTTGACCATGGTCAGGTTGATGCCGCGCTCGGCGCAGTCGCGGAACACCTGCGAGGCCATCGCCAGCGCACGGTCCCACGCCTTCACCTTGCGCTGCTGCGAGCCGACATGGAAGGAGATGCCGCACGGCTCCAGACCCAGGCGCTTGGCAGCGTCGAGCACCTCGACGGCCATTTCCGGGTCGCAGCCGAACTTGCGCGACAGCGGCCACTCGGCGCCGGCGCAGTCATAGAGGATACGGCAGAACACCTTCGCGCCGGGAGCGGCACGGGCGATCTTCTCGATTTCGGCGGTGCAATCGACAGCGAACAGGCGAATGCCGAGCGCGAAGGCGCGCGCGATGTCGCGCTCCTTCTTGATCGTGTTGCCGAAGGAGATGCGGTCGGGCGTCGCACCCGCGGCCAGCGCCATCTCGATCTCGGCGACCGTCGCGGTGTCGAAGCAGGAGCCCATGGACGCGAGCAGCGACAGCACTTCCGGCGCCGGGTTCGCCTTGACGGCATAGAACACACGGCTGTCGGGCAGCGCCTTGGCGAAGGTCTGGTAATTGTCGCGCACGACTTCGAGGTCGACCACGAGGCAAGGCTCGGTGTCCTGGCCCTCGCTGCGGCGGTTGCGCAGGAATTCCTGAATACGTTCGGTCATAGCACTCTCCCAAACGGCCCAGCGACGGGGATCCGTTCAAAAAATGTCGTCGGATAAGCGCCCCGGCCAGATCGCGCGATGGAGGCGCGACGAGCCAAAGACTCAAATCAGACTGTGCTGCCGTGGATTGGTTGGGAATTTCCCGCCCGCACACCTGGCAATGAAGGACAAGCCTTTTCAGTAGCCCGCGCCGGCGTTGGAATGCCGGTAGAGACCAAAAAAGCCCGATCCGTCGTTGCTTTAAGTCGCGTCCCCCGTTGAGAGCGGGGTGCGCCGGTTCGCCTCCGGCTGCCAGTCACGGTTGCAAAAAGTGAAGTCACCTTCGACAAGGCATCTCTTGAGAGAGATGCTGGACGCTCCGGGTTTGCTTCGTCTTCCGACCTTCATGTCTTGCGACTTTCGGTCTTTGACTTCCGCACTTCCGAAGAGCCCCTCGGCTTCTTCACCCCTTGGCGGCTGTCCGGCCTCTTGTCCGGATACCTACCGACTGACACACGACCACAGGCACGTGCGAAATTGGGCAAGAGCGCACATAAGCGTTTTGACTCTGCTTCGCAAGAATTTTTTTAGGCTGAGAACAGAATTGCCTAACATCTGCTTGCGCAGTGTTGCGCGAGCGACGCGGAAGATGAACGAGCGTTAAGTTTTTGAGCCGAGTAGCGCGCGTCACTCGAGCGAGCAACGTCAGCCGCGCTTCGTGAAGGGCTCGATGCGCTGAGCTGTGCGGATGAACGCGGTCATCACGAGCACGCCGAGCGCGAACAGCACGGCCTGCAGGATGTGCGTGCCCTGATCGCCGAGCCCGAACAGGATCGCGAGCGCCCAGCCGCCGGCGAACGCCGCGCCGAACACCTCGGCGCCGATCAGGATGGCGGCGCTGATGACGGTGATGACGCTTGGCCAGGCAATCTGACGGGAAGAGGAGGAAGGCGCGTTCATGAGCTCAGGGGTCCGGGGTCTGTCGAGGGCCGCAATCTCCTCGAAAAGGCGGCCGGGAGCAAGGGCAAATGGCCCAAAAAAGCCCCATCGCGTGCTATAGCTGGCCGCAACAATTGAGCCATGAAATTGGGACTTGTGATGTCAGAACCCCGCCAAATTACGGACTCCGAGACCAACCCGCTGCTGAAGGCCTGGGTGACGCCGTTTGCGACCCCGCCCTTCGACGAGATCGAGCCGGAGCACTTCCTGCCGGCCTTCGAGCAGGCCTTTGCCGACCATTCCGCCGAGATCGCGGCGATCACCAGCGATCCGGCGGCGGTCGACTTCGCCAACACCATCACGGCGCTGGAGCGCTCGGGCAAGCTGCTGAGCAAGGTGGCGTCCGTGTTCTACGACCTCGTGTCGGCGCATTCCAACCCGGCCATCCTGGAGATCGACAAGGAGGTCTCGCTGCGGATGGCAAGGCACTGGAATCCGATCATGATGAACGCCGTGCTGTTCGGCCGCATCGCCCAGCTGCACGAGAACCGCGCCAAGCTGGATCTTTCTCCAGAGCAGCTTCGCCTGCTGGAGCGCACCTATACCCGTTTCCACCGCGCCGGAGCCGGCCTCTCCGATGAGGCCAAGACGCGGATGGCCGAGATCAACGAGAGGCTCGCCCAGCTCGGCACCAGCTTCAGCCATCATCTGCTCGGCGACGAGCAGGACTGGGTCATGGAGCTGGGGGAGGCCGACCGCCAGGGCCTGCCGGAGAGCTTCGTCGCCAGCGCCAAGGCTGCGGCAGAAGAGCGCGGCATGGAAGGCAAGGCCATCGTCACGCTGTCGCGCTCCTCGGTCGAACAGTTCCTGAAGAGCTCCGCCCGGCGTGATCTGCGCGAGAAGGCCTATAAGGCTTTCACCGCGCGGGGCGACAACGGCAATGCCAACGACAACAATGGAACCATCGTCGAGGTCCTGAAGCTGCGCGAAGAGAGCGCCAAGCTGCTGGGCTATCCGACCTTCGCCGCTTACAGGCTGGAGGACTCCATGGCCAAGACGCCGGACGCGGTGCGGAGCCTCTTGGAACGGGTCTGGAAGCCGGCGCGGGCGCGGGCGCTTGCCGACCGCGACGACATGCAGGCGCTGATTGCGGAAGAGGGCGGCAATTTCAAGCTTGCCCCCTGGGACTGGCGCTTCTACGCCGAAAAGCTGCGCCTTCAGCGCGCCAATTTCGACGATTCCGCGATCAAGCCGTATCTTTCGCTCGACAACATGATCGCCGCCGCCTTCGACTGCGCCACGCGCCTGTTCGGCGTCACCTTCGATGAGCGCAAGGACGTTCCGGTCTGGCATCCCGACGTCCGGGTCTGGGAGATGAAGGGGCCGGACGGCAAGCACAAGGCGCTGTTCTACGGCGACTACTTCGCTCGGCCGTCGAAGCGCTCCGGCGCCTGGATGACCTCGCTGCGCGACCAGCAAAAGCTCGACGGCGAGGTCGCGCCGCTGGTTCTCAACATCTGCAATTTCGCCAAGGGCGCCGGCGGCGAGCCTTCGCTGCTGTCGCCCGACGATGCCCGCACCCTGTTCCACGAGTTCGGCCACGGCCTGCACGGCATGCTCTCCAACGTGACCTATCCGTCGCTGTCGGGCACCTCCGTGTTCACCGATTTCGTCGAGCTGCCGTCGCAGCTCTACGAGCACTGGCAGGAGCGGCCCGAGGTGCTGCAGAAATTCGCCCGTCATTACCAGACAGGCGAGCCGCTGCCCGACGAGTTGCTGCAACGCTTCCTGGCCGCGCGAAAATTCAACCAGGGCTTTGCCACGGTCGAGTTCGTCTCCTCGGCGCTGGTCGATCTCGAATTCCACACCCAGCCGGCCGCCGCCGCGCAGGATGTCCGCGCCTTCGAGAGACGCGAGCTGGAGAAGATCGGCATGCCCGAGGAGATCGCGCTGCGTCACCGTCCGACCCAGTTCGGCCACATCTTCACCGGCGATCATTATGCCGCCGGCTATTACAGCTACATGTGGTCGGAGGTGATGGACGCCGACGCCTTCGGCGCGTTCGAGGAGGCCGGCGACATCTTCGATCCCGCCGTCGCCAAGCGTCTGCATGACGACATCTATTCGAGTGGCGGATCGCTCGATCCGGAAGCCGCCTATGAGGCTTTCCGCGGTCGTCCTCCGGAACCCGACGCGCTGCTCCGCCGCCGCGGCCTGCTCGACGACGCGAAGGCCGCCTGATGGGCGTGCGCGCCCTGTTCGGCTTGCTGCTCGCTGCCGGCCTGTCACTCGCGGCGGGCGCGGCGCACGCCCATCCGCATGTCTGGATCACCGCGACCAGCGAGCTGCTCTACGCCGGCGACGGCTCGATCACCGGCGTCCGTCACGCCTGGAAGTTCGACGACATGTTCTCGGCCTATGCGGTGCAGGGGCTCGAGAGCAAGACCAAGGGCGCCTATACGCGCGAGGAGCTCGGGCCGCTGGCGCAGACCAATGTCGAGTCGCTGAAGGAATACGCCTACTTCACCTTTGCGCGAGCCGACGGCAAGAAGGAGCGTTTTAACGAGCCGGTCGACTACTTCCTCGACTACAAGGACACGGTGCTGACCCTGCACTTCACGCTGCCGCTGAAGAACCCGGTCAAGCCCAAGCAGCTGGTGCTCGAAGTGTTCGACCGCTCCTACTTCATCGACTTCCAGATGGCCAAGGACAATCCGGTCAAGCTGGTGGGCGCGCCCGCGGGCTGCCAGATGAAGCTGGACCGGCCCAGCGACGGCTCCGCCATGGCCCAGAAGCTCAATGAGCAGACGTTCCTGAACGGCGAAAACAGCAATTTCGGCATGATGTTCGCCAACAAGATCACGGTGGATTGCCCTTGAAGCCAAAGCTCTCCCCGCTTGCCCGCGGGCTTGTTGCCTGCGCCGCGCTTGTCGCCGTGCTGGTGGTGGCCGATGCCGCGCTTCACGATGTCCTCGCGCAAAATCCGTTCGGCGCGCCGAAGCCGGCGCAAGCCGCTGAACCCGAGGCCAGCGGGATCATCGGCTGGCTGCTGGCAAAGCAGTCGGAATTCTATCGCCAGATGTCGTCGACCATCCGCGCCGCAAAGTCCGACGGCTCGGCGGTGTGGACGCTGCTCTTCATCTCATTTGCGTACGGCATTTTCCACGCCGCCGGCCCTGGCCACGGCAAGGCGGTGATCGCTTCCTACCTCGTCGCCAACCGTGAGACCGCGCGGCGCGGCATCGCACTGTCGTTCGCCTCGGCGCTGATGCAGTCGCTGGTGGCGATCCTGATCGTCGGCATTTCGGCCTGGGTGCTGAATGCGACCGCGAAAACCATGTGCAAGGCGGAAGGCGCGATCGAGATCGCGAGCTATGGCCTGATTGCGCTGTTCGGCCTGCGGCTGGTGTGGGTCAAGGGCCGCACGTTCATCAGGGCGCTGCAAGCGGTCCAGCCGGTGCCGGCGCTCGCCGGCGTGCCGCACGACCATGATCACGGTCATCACCATCATCATGATGCCCACGATCATCACGATCACGGACATCGCCACGATCATGATCATGATCATGCCCACGCCCAGGCCCATCACGGGCATGACCACGTCCATGACGAACATTGCGGCCATTCCCATGGCCCCACGCCGAGCGAGCTCGCCGGCCCCGGCGGCTGGCGGCGCGGGTTCGCCGCGATCCTCACCGTCGGCATCCGCCCCTGCTCGGGCGCGATCCTGGTGCTGGTGTTCGCGCTGGCCCAGGGACTGTTCTGGGCCGGCATCGCCGCGACCTTCCTGATGGGGATCGGCACTGCGATCACGGTCGCGGCCATCGCGGTCGTCGCCGTCTCCGCCAAGGACATTGCCACCCGCCTCAGCGCCGGGCGCGACGGCGGCGGTGCGCTGTTCATGCGCGGCATCGAATTCGCGGCCGCGGGCGTCGTGCTGCTGTTCGGCACAGGTCTCTTGTTGGGTTACATCGCGGCCGAACGGACCACGTGTTTCTAGGCACACTCGTGCCCCGGACGCAGCGCAGCGTCCCTTCGACGATGCGCTGCAGAGCCGGGGCCCATCTCTCCGGACGGTGGCCTGTAGCTTTCTGGGGCCCGACTCTGCGGAGCAGCGCAGGCGCGCTGCACCGAGACCGGGACGCGGGGCTCACACCGGCAAGAACCGCTTCAGCGCCGGCATGAAGAAGATCCCGAGATTGATCGCAAAGCCGATGGTCCAGAGGATCGAGCGCAGCGTCGGGCGGTTGCCGAGATAGGTCAGCACATAGGCGAGGCGCACGATGAGGAAAAGTGCCGCGAGCTCGTCGATCAGCCGCTGCGGTGAGTCCCGGTATTCGGCGAGAAGTACCGCGAAGGCGAAGAACGGGAAGGTCTCGATGCCGTTCTGGTGTGCGCCGAGCGCGCGCTGCGAGAGCGCGTCATCGTAGAAGGCGGGGTCGCGCGGCCGGGAATTGTCGAAGCGCCGAAACCTGATCCATTTGATCGCGGCGATCGTAGACAGATAGAGCAGCAGCGCTCCGAAGACGCACCATTCCGCGAGTGTCATCTTTTCTCCCCCCGCCCGGGGTGCGACCCTAACGAAACCGGCCTCATCTTGACAAGTTCAGACCAACGCGCGACCCACAGAGCCATGACCAGTGTCGTTCCCAGCGAGGCCGCGAGACCGGCCGCCGAATCCGTCCTGCCGCGCGCTGGCGTGCTCCTGATCAATCTCGGAACGCCCGACACGGCCGATGCGCCGGGCGTGCGGGTCTATCTCAAGGAGTTCCTCTCGGACGCCCGCGTCATCGAGGACCAGGGCCTGATCTGGAAAGCCGTGCTGAACGGGATCATCCTGCGCAGCCGTCCCCGCGCCAAGGCGCTCGACTACCAGAAGATCTGGAACACCGAGAAGAACGAGTCGCCGCTGAAGACCATTACGCGGTCGCAGAGCGACAAGCTGGCCGCCGCCCTGTCGGACCGCGCTCACGTCGTGGTGGACTGGGCGATGCGCTACGGCAATCCCTCGATCAAATCCGGCATCGACGCGTTGATCGCGAAAGGCTGCGAGCGCATCCTGGCGGTCCCGCTCTATCCGCAATATTCCGCCTCGACCTCGGCGACGGTCTGCGACGAAGTGTTCCGGGTGCTCGCCCGTTTGCGTAACCAGCCGACGCTGCGGGTGACGCCGCCTTATTACGAGGACGCGGCCTATATCGAGGCGCTTGCGGTCTCGATCGAAACCCATCTGGCGACGCTGTCCTTCAAGCCGGAGCTGATCGTGGCGTCGTTCCACGGCATGCCGAAATCCTATGTCGAGAAGGGCGATCCCTATCAGAGCCACTGCATCGCCACCACGGCGGCGCTGCGTCGCCGGCTCGGTATGGACGAGACGAAGCTACTGCTGACCTTCCAGTCGCGCTTCGGCAATGCCGAGTGGCTCCAGCCCTACACCGACAAGACCATGGAGCGGCTCGCGAAGGAGGGCGTGCGCCGCCTCGCCGTGGTGACGCCAGGCTTTTCCTCCGACTGCCTGGAGACGCTGGAGGAGATCGCGCAGGAGAACGCCGAGATCTTCAAGCACAACGGCGGTGAGGAGTTTTCCGCAATCCCCTGCCTCAACGACAGCGACCCCGGCATGGACGTGATCCGCACCCTCGTGCTGCGCGAGCTCCAGGGCTGGATTTGATGGGCGTCCCATGAATCGCCGTGAGTGTCTGGCGCTTCTTGGGATGATCGCGGCGCTGCCGGTCCCGGTCCTGGCGCAGCCGCCGAGCACTGCACGCCGGCTCGGCGTGCTCTCCGTCATCGCCTCCGATGACGTGATCGGCCAGGCCCGTCTGGCCGAGGCGCTCGCCGGCCTCGGCTGGAAAAAGCGCGACAACCTCGAGATCGACTGGCGCAGCGGTGGCGGCGACCGCGCCCGCATCGCGCGGCTCGCCGACGAGCTGATCGCGCTCAGGCCCGACGTCCTGCTCGCGCTCGGCACGCCCTCGGTCGAGGAGCTGCGCCGGCGCAGCACGACGATCCCGATCGTGTTCGCCGTCGTCACCGATCCCGTCAGCCAGGGCTTTGTCGACAACCTCGCGCATCCCGGCGGCAACGTCACAGGTTTCACAGATTACGACGGCCCGCTGGCCGGCAAATGGCTGGAGATGCTGACGCAGGTCACCCCGAAACCGTCCCGCGTTGTCGTCGTCTACAATCCCGCCACGGCGCCGTTCGCGCCCCTGATGCTGCGCACCATCGAGGACGCGGCGCGGACGCTCCATGTGACGGTCGAGCCCGCGCCGGTACATGACGCGGCTTCCATCTCCGCGCTGGCTTCGCGGAGGGACGGCGGCTTTTTGATCCTGCCGGACTTCTTCACCATGGCCAATCGCGGCCAGCTTCTGGCGGCGATCGCGCAGGCGCGCGCGCCGGCGGTGTTCTGGAGCCGCACCTTCGTCGATGAGGGCGGGCTGATGTCCTACAGCACCGACAGCGCCGAGCAGCTCCGCCGTGCCGCGGATTATATCGATCGCATTCTGAAGGGGGCGCGGCCAGCCGACCTGCCCGTGCAGAACCCCACCAAGTTCGAGCTCACGGTCAATCTCAAGACGGCCAGGGAGTCCGGCGTGACAGTTCACCCGGGCCTCATCGCCCTCGCGAATGACGTGATCGAATGAAGTCGTCCAAACAGCCGTTTCGGATTCGTTAAGTTCCGCCGCTAGGCTTGCGCCTGCACGCTTTCAAGGGTCTCTCGCAAATACATATCGGGGCCATTCCCTGCCTGGACGACTTGTGCAGAATTGAGCCGATACCGACGTGAATTGCGACCGCTGAACCGGTAGGGTTGCGATACCGACCAACATACGGCGCGGGAAAGGTCGTTTTTCCTGCCTTGGAGGAAATATGAGCGGTTTCGACATTTTCGCGATTGTTCTGGTGTTGCTCGTCATCGTCACGCTGGTCGCCGGCGTGAAGACGGTGCCGCAGGGCTATGACTGGACCATCGAGCGGTTCGGCAAATACACGCAGACGCTGAGCCCCGGGCTCAATCTGATCGTGCCCTATTTCGATCGCGTCGGACGCAAGATCAACATGATGGAGCAGGTGATCGACATCCCGGAGCAGGAGGTCATCACCAAGGACAACGCCACCGTGACGGTGGACGGCGTTGCTTTCTACCAGGTGTTCGATGCCGCCAAAGCGAGCTACGAGGTCTCCAACCTGACCCAGGCCGTCACCGTCCTGACCATGACGAACATCCGTTCCGTGATGGGCTCGATGGATCTCGACCAGGTGCTGTCGCACCGCGACGAGATCAACGAGCGCCTGCTGCGCGTGGTCGATGCCGCGGTCTCACCCTGGGGCCTGAAAGTCAACCGCATCGAGATCAAGGACATTGTGCCGCCGGCCGACCTCGTCGAAGCCATGGGCCGGCAGATGAAGGCCGAACGCGTCAAGCGCGCCGACATTCTCGCCGCCGAAGGCCAGCGCCAGTCCGAGATCCTGCGCGCCGAGGGCGCCAAGCAGGGCCAGATCCTCCAGGCCGAAGGCCGCAAGGAAGCCGCGTTCCGCGATGCCGAAGCCCGCGAGCGGTCTGCCGAGGCCGAGGCCAAGGCGACCCAGATGGTCAGCGAAGCGATTTCCAAGGGCGACGTGGCTGCGCTGAATTACTTCATCGCCGACAAATACATCAAGGCGTTCGGGCAGCTGGCCGACTCGCCGAACCAGAAGGTCATCATGCTTCCGGTCGAGGCGATGAGCATGCTGGGCTCGCTCGCCGGCATCGGCGAGATCGCCAAGGCAACGTTCGGCGAAAGCGCGGCTTCCGCTGCTGCCGCCGCGCGCCGTCCGAGCTCAGTGCCGTCAGGCGGCACGCCGCCGGCGGTGCCGCCGCGGCAGGGATAGTCACCGGCGCATGCCCCTTCGACAGGGGCATGCACCATGATAGAAGGTCGTGTCATGACCGACATGTTCGTATCGCTGGGCACCTGGAACTGGCTGATCTTCGGCTTCATCCTGATGGCGCTGGAGGTGCTGGCGCCGGGTATCTTCCTGTTCTGGCTGGGACTTGCCGCGCTGCTCGTCGGCCTGATCTCGTTCACGGTCGCCCTGTCGTGGCAGATCCAGCTCGTGATGTTCGCACTGTTCGCCGCTGCCGCCGTGCCGGTGTGGCGCCGTCTCGCCCGGCCGAAGCCGGATGCGAGCGCCAGTCCGTTCCTCAACAAGCGCGCCGATGCGCTGCTCGGGCGCGAGTTCACGCTGGAGAAGCCGATCGTCGACGGCAGCGGCACCATGCGCATCGGCGACACGGTGTGGCGCGTCGCGGGCCCCGATACGCCGGCGGGAACGCGGGTGAAGGTGGTGCAGGTGGATGGTGCGAACCTGACCGTGGGCGCGGCGTAGCTTCTTCGCCTCGCCCCGACGCTCTCAGCGCGAGCGGCGCTCGTCGCGGCCCCGCAAGCGGGGCGAGGGAGAAGGCTTCCACCTCTCCGCGAACCGGTGCAGCGGTATGACCATCCCGCACAACTCCCGCCCGAGCGCAGTCAGCCCATAGCCTCCGCCATCGCCCAGCTCCACGAACCCCGCCTCGCGCAACTCCGTCAGTCGCGCCTGCAGCACCGTCGGTGAGGCCTCGTCGCAAGCGGTGCGTAATGCGCGGGAGGTGAGGGGCTCGCCGCGCAATTCCCACAATATTCGCAGGCTCCAGCGCCGGCCGAGCAGGTCCAGCAGCGCCATGACCGGCCGCCCGCTGTGCGAGCCGCGGACGCTTCCTGATGCCGCCTGCTTTCCCATTGTCTCCCCCTTGCGTCGTGCTACAGATAGTGTAGCGTTCTGCTACAATAAAAGTAGCAAAGGAGGCGGCCAATGTCCCAATCCACGCCGCGCATCGCCCCGCTCACCCCGCCTTATCCCCCGGATATCCAGGCGCAGTTCGACCGTATCATGCGCGGCGCGCCGCCGCTGCTGCTGTTCCGGGTGATGGCAGGCCACAGCCGCGCCTGGGACAAGTTTCGAGCCGGCGGCCTGCTCGATCCCGGCCCGCTCTCCCTGCGCCAGCGCGAGATCGTCATCGACCGCACCTGCGCGCTGAATCAATGCGAGTATGAATGGGGCGTGCATGTCGCGATCTTTGCCGGGCCGGCGAAGCTCACCGAAGACGAGGTGCGTGCCACAGTGCAGGGCGATGCCGCGTCGTCATGTTGGTCACCGGGCGAGCAGGCGCTGATCGCAGCGGTCGATGCGCTGCATTACCGCGCAACGTTGAGCGATGAAGAGTTTGCCGCGCTGTCGGCGCATTACGACGAGGCGCAGATTTTGGAGATCATGGTGCTGTGCGGCTTCTATCGCACGGTGTCGTATCTGGCGAACGGGCTGAAGCTGCCGCTGGAGGAAATGGCAGCGCGGTTTCCGGCCCCGCTCTAACGGCGGAGAGCGTACGCACACTCTCCGTCATTCCGGGGCGCGCCACTTGGCGCAAGCTATGATGCGCAATTGCGCATCTGAGAACCCATCGAGAGACAAACTCTGTGGCCCGATGGATCCCGGGCTCATCGCTTCGCGATGCCCCGGGATGACAGATCAGGCCACGCCCGCGCGCAGCAGATCGTGCAGATGCACGATGCCCACCACCTTGCCGGCCTCGGTCACGACCAGCGTCGTGATCTTGCGTGTGTTCAGCACCTCGATCATCTCGGTGGCGAGCATCGAGGGCGGCACCGTTTTCGGCCGCTTCGTCATGATGTCGTCGACCGACGCCGTCAACAGGTCGGGACGCATGTGGCGGCGCAAATCGCCGTCGGTGATGATGCCCGCGACCTCGTTCGCTGCGTTGACGATGCAGACGCAGCCGAGGCCCTTGGCCGACATCTCGACCACGGCGTCCGACATCTTGGTGCCCAGGGGCTTGACCGGGATCTCGGCACCCGTGCGCATGTAGTCGCGGACGAATTTCAGCATCGCGCCGAGCTTGCCGCCGGGGTGGAAATGCGCGAACTCCAGCGCGGTGAAGCCGCGGCCTTCGAGCAACGCGATCGCGAGGGCATCGCCGATCGCGGCCTGCATCAGCGTCGAGGTGGTCGGCGCCAGATTGTGCGGGCAGGCCTCGCGCGCCTTCGGCAGCTCGATCACGAGGTCGGCGGCCTGTCCCAGCGATGAGGCCGCATTCGACGTCACCGCGATCATGGGAATCGCAAAGCGCGCCGAGTAGTTCACGAGGTTCTTCATCTCCGGCTGCTCGCCGGACCAGGACAGCGCCATGATGACGTCGTCGGTGGTGATCATGCCGAGGTCGCCGTGGCCGGCCTCGGCGGCGTGCACGAAGAACGCCGGCGTGCCGGTCGAGGCCAGCGTCGCAGCGATCTTGCGCCCCATATGGCCCGACTTGCCGAGCCCGGTGACGATGACGCGGCCCTTGGCGTTGCGGATCAGATCGACGGCTTTCGCAAATGTCGCGCCGAGCGGGCCGCGCAGGGCGGCTGCGAGCGCGTTGATGCCGCCGCTCTCCGTCTCCAGCGTGCGGAGCGCGGATTCGACGCTGTCGGGGATGGGGCCGGATGATGCGGTCATCAGCGGTTTCGAACTCGGCATGTTCTGGTCCAGGGAGGAGGGGGCGTTCGCCCGGTCGGCGCCTCCTTAGCACGCCGCGGCTCTGGAGGCGACGAGCGCGCCGACACCCTCAACCGGTCATTAACCATAATTGTTTAACTCCATTAACGGTGGTTCCCGCCTCCCGGTGGAGACCATCGTGGAAGTGTTTGATTTCGTTGGAGTTATTCCATCGTGGGGTCGTCTCCAGGCATTGGCCGGAGCAAACGCGCGCAGTTTCTGCGCGCGGCTTTGCCGTGCCTTGTGCCGGGTCTTGCGCTGACCGCCCTGGGAAGCACGCCCGCGGCCGCCCAGAGCCTCACGCCCGACCTGTTCAATCCCAACCGCGGCGGCTTCGCCTCGCCTGACACGCTGCCGACGCGCCGCACGGCGGGCGTGCCGCAGGCGCCGTCGGATGCGTTGCCGGCGCTGCCCGATCCCAATGCCGATCCGCGCAAGGCCCGCGAGAAGCCGGCGACCTCGCGCATCGGTCAGGTCCCGACTTACGGCCTGCCTGCCGCCACCGGCGCGAGCAGCTCCGGCTACGATTCGCTCAACCGCAAGCGGCAGCAACCCAAGCTCTATCCGGGCCAGCCGAAGCCGAAGCGCGCTGCCGGTCCCGGCTCGCCGGTGCCGACCACGGCGCCGCCGCCGTCGACGCTCGGCCTGCCGAAGATTGCGCCGCCGCCATCCGCCTCCGCCAACAAGGCGCCGGTGCCGGCAGCGATGGCGGGCACCGTGCCCGGCCAGCCGCTGCGCCGCCGCCTCAAGGCTGATGACGACGCGTTTGGCGCCGTCGGCGACTACGCTGGCAGTTTCCTGATCAAGGGTGGGCTCGAGCTCTCCACCGGCTACGACACCAATCCCACGCGTCTGAACAAGCCGGTCGGCTCCCCGGTCTATGTCGTCGCGCCCGATCTCCTCGTGGTCTCGGACTGGGAGCGCCACGCGCTGGTGGCTGACCTGCGCGGCTCGTTCTCCGGCTACACCCAAAACATGCCGGCGACGATCGACGGCTTTGCCTCGCCTTCGCCGGTCGAAGCCGACCGCCCCGACTTCACCGGCCATGTCGATGGCCGGCTCGATGTCAGCCGCGATCTCAAGCTGACCTCGCAGCTGCGCTTGCGGCTCGCCACTGACAATCCCGGCAGCCCCAACGTGCAGGCCGGCCTGCAGAGATATCCTGTCTACGCTGCCTACGGCACCACTGTCGGCTTCGACCAGACCTTCAATCGCTTCCAGGTCGCCGCCGGCGGCACCGTCGATCGCACCGCCTACACGGACTCCAAGCTCACCGACGGCTCGACCTTCGGCAATCGCGATCGCGACTTCAACCAGTATGGCGGCATCGGGCGCTTCTCCTACGACCTCAAGCCGGGCCTGAAGCCGTTCGTCGAGATCCAGGGTGACACCCGCGTTCACGACCAGGCCGCCGATCGCAACGGCTATTTCCGCGATTCGAACGGCGGCTACGCCAAGGTCGGCACGTCCTTTGAATTCTCGCGCATCCTCATCGGCGAAATCTCGGTCGGCTATTCCGCGCGCAACTATACTGACCCGCGCCTCAGCCAGCTCGCGGGCTTCCTGACCTCGGGCTCGCTGATCTGGAATGCGAGCGGCCTCACCACGGTGAAATTCTTCACCGACACGCAGATCGCCGAGACCACGATCCCAGGCTCCTCCGGCGTCCTGGTGCGCACCTACGCCGCCGAAGTCGATCACGACTTCCGCCGCTGGCTCACCGCTGTCGGCAAGTTCACCTACGGTACCTACGACTACCAGGGCCAGAATCGCAACGACAAGACCTACTCGCTCGAAGGCAATCTGATCTACAAGCTCAACCGCAACATCTGGATCAAGGGCACGCTGCGCCACGACATCCTGGATTCGAACCAGCCGGGATCGAGCTCGCAGGGCACGGTGATGTTGGTGGGGGTGAGGCTGCAGAATTGAGGCCGCCATCCGCTTAGCTAGCGACGGCTTGGCCCTCTAGCAGTCACGATCATGACCGGCTTCTCGTCTGAAATGACATCAAGGCAGGTCCACCCAGTGACAAACCGATAATGGCGGGCGTTACTGTGAACGAGCTTGAGCGCTTCGGATTGTGATTTCCAGAACCGTGAATCTTCAACCAGATACGCGAAGTGCTCGGCGACCAGCCCCTCGGACGGTGTGTTCAAATTCTCCGTGCTAAGCGGCATTTCATCGAGAATTCGAACAACATGCGTTCTGTCAAACTGAACCGTGAGAGCCCGCGATGCATCACCTGGGATGGCAAAGTCGGCACTTACTCCTTGGTCTTCCCAAGTCAAAGTGATGAGGTCGCTCAGGCTTGTCTTGAATGCGACCGGCTGGGCGAGGGCAAGGTATCTGGACATTTGCTCGCCCATTGAGAAAGCGGTAGGCGCTGGCCGCCTACGCTCGTAACTTCGCTGAAGATCGTAGCGTAGAAAATCCCCCGCGCCGTAAATTGCCTCAGCGCGGCAGGTCCGTCTTCCCCATCAGGAACGTATCGATCGACCGTGCGCACAGCCGTCCTTCGCGGATCGCCCAGACCACCAGCGACTGGCCGCGACGCATGTCGCCCGCGCTGAACACGTTCGGACGCGAGGTCTGGTAGTCCAGCGTGTTGGCCTTGACGTTGCCGCGGGGGTCGAGCTCGACCGCGAGCTGCTTGAGCAGGCCCTCGTGCACGGGATGCACGAAGCCCATCGCGAGCAGGACGAGATCGGCATCGAGCTCGAACTCGGTGCCGGCGATCGGCTTGAACTTGTCGTCGACGTGGACGCAGTGCAGCTTCTTGACCTTGCCGTTCTCACCGGAAAACTTCTGCGTCAGCACGGCGAATTCGCGCACCGCGCCTTCGGCCTGGCTGGAGGATGTCCGCATCTTCAACGGCCAGTTCGGCCAGGTCAGGCCCTTGTTCTCGCGCTCGGGCGGGGCGGGCATGATCTCGAGCTGGGTCACCGACAGCGCGCCCTGGCGCAGCGAGGTGCCGATGCAGTCGGAGCCGGTGTCGCCGCCGCCGATGACGACGACGTGCTTGCCGCCGGCCAGGATCTCCTGGACGCCGTTCAGGGGCTCGCTGGAGACGCGGCGATTCTGCTGCGGCAGGAAGTCCATAGCGTAGTGGATGCCCTGCAACTCGCGACCGGGGATCGGCAGGTCGCGCGGGGCTTCCGCGCCGCCGGTCAGCGCCACCGCGTCGTACTCGTTGAGCATCTCGCGCGGATCGACATTGCCCTCGGTGCCGACATGGCTGTTGTAGTGGAAGGTGACGCCTTCGCCTTCCATCTGCGCCACACGGCGGTCGATGACGCCCTTTTCCATCTTGAAGTCGGGGATGCCGTAGCGCAGCAGGCCACCGGCCTTGGCGTATTTCTCGAACAGGTGCACGTCGTGGCCGGCGCGCGCGAGTTGCTGCGCGCAGGCCATGCCGGCCGGGCCCGAGCCGATCACGGCGACCTTCTTGCCGGTCTTGTGGGCGGCGATCTCGGGCTTCAGCCAGCCATTGTCCCAGGCGCGGTCGACGATCGCGCATTCGATGGTCTTGATGGTGACGGGGTTGTCGTCGATGTTGAGCGTGCAGGACGCCTCGCACGGCGCCGGACAGATACGTCCCGTGAACTCCGGGAAGTTGTTGGTCGAGTGCAGATTGCGCGAGGCTTCTTCCCAATTGCCCTGGTAGACGAGGTCGTTCCAGTCGGGGATCTGGTTGTTGACCGGGCAGCCGGGCGTGCCTGGCGCGACCGAGCCGGTGCCGTGGCAATAGGGAATGCCGCAATTCATGCAGCGCGCGGCCTGATCGCGCGTTTCCTTTTCGGTCAAGGGAACGACGAACTCGTTGTAATGCTTCACGCGCTCGGCGACCGGGGTGTACTTGCGGTCATGCCGTTCGATTTCGAGAAAACCCGTGATCTTGCCCATTAAACCCGAAGTCCCTGCCGCTTGAATTCTTTGTTCTCTCTCCCCTCATCCTGAGGAGCGGCGCGCTCTTCGCGCCGCGTCTCGAAGGATGAAGGCCCGGATGGCTGTCTCATGGTTCGAGATGGCGCTTCGCGCCGCCTCACCATGAGGCTTTTTCCCTACGCGCCGATCGCGATTTTCGGCTCGGCGTCCGCGTTGGCAGCCATTTCGCGCAGCGCGCGCCGGTACTCGACCGGCATCACCTTGCGGAATTTGGGCAGCCATTCCTTCCAATTGGCCAGGATGTCGGCGGCGCGCTTGGAACCGGTGGCTTTCGCGTGGCGCGAGATCAGCACGTGCAGCCGCTCGACGTCGGAGGCGAGCAGGTTTTTGAACACGTCGACCCGGCCGTGCGCTTCGAGGTCGCCGGAGGCGTGATAGGTGTCGGCGTTGATCATCTCCTCCGACAGCACGGGCTCGAGCTCGACCATCGCCATGTTGCAGAGACGGTCGAAATCGCCGGTCTCGTCGAGCACGTAGGCGATGCCGCCGGACATGCCGGCCGCGAAGTTGCGCCCGGTCTTGCCGAGCACGACCACGATGCCGCCGGTCATGTATTCGCAGCAATGATCGCCCGCGCCCTCGACCACGGCGACCGCGCCCGAGTTGCGCACGGCAAAACGTTCGCCGGCGATGCCGCGGAAGTAGCACTCGCCCTGGATCGCGCCATACATCACGGTGTTGCCGACGATGATGCTTTCTTCCGGCACGATGCTGCTGTTGGCAGGCGGCTTGACGATGATCTTGCCGCCCGAAAGGCCCTTGCCGACATAGTCGTTGCCTTCACCCTCGAGCTCGAAGGTGACGCCGTGGGCGAGCCACGCGCCGAAGGCCTGGCCCGCGGTGCCCTTGAGGCTGACATGGATGGTGTCGTGCGGCAGGCCGGCATGGCCGTAGATCTTGGCGACGGCGCCCGACAGCATCGCGCCCGCGGAGCGGTTGGTGCTGTTGATCTTGGCCTCGATCTTCACCGGCGCGCCGCGGTCGAGCGCGGGCTGCGCCTGCTCGATCAGCGTGCGGTCGAGCACCGCCTCCAGATGATGGTTCTGGCGCTCGGAGTGATAGATCTTCTGGCCCTTCTCTTCCTTCTGCTTGACGAACAGCTTGGAGAAGTCGAGACCCTTGGCCTTCCAGTGCGCGACCAGCTTGGTCTGGTCGAGCAGTTGAACCTGGCCGATCATCTCGTTGAAGCTGCGGAAGCCGAGCGAGGCCATGATCTCGCGGACTTCCTCGGCGACGAAGAAGAAGTAGTTGATGACGTGCTCGGGCTGGCCGGTGAAGCGCTTGCGCAGCACGGGGTCTTGCGTCGCCACGCCGACCGGGCAGGTGTTGAGATGACACTTGCGCATCATGATGCAGCCGGCCGCGATCAGCGGCGCGGTGGCGAAGCCGAACTCGTCAGCGCCGAGCAGCGCGCCGATCACGACGTCACGGCCGGTGCGGAAGCCGCCGTCGACCTGGACCACGATGCGGCTGCGCAGCCGCTCGCGCACCAGCGTCTGGTGGGTTTCGGCGAGGCCGATCTCCCACGGCGAGCCGGCATGCTTGATCGAGGTCAGCGGCGAAGCGCCGGTGCCGCCTTCGAAGCCCGCGATGGTGACGTGGTCCGCGCGCGCCTTGGCGACGCCCGCGGCGACCGTGCCGACGCCGATCTCGGAGACGAGCTTGACCGAGACGTCACCGGTGGGGTTGACGTTCTTGAGGTCGTAGATCAGCTGCGCCAGATCCTCGATCGAGTAGATGTCGTGATGCGGCGGCGGCGAGATCAGGCCGACGCCCGGCGTCGAGTGCCGGACCTTGGCGATGGTCGCGTCGACCTTGTGGCCGGGCAGCTGGCCGCCTTCGCCGGGCTTGGCACCCTGCGCCATCTTGATCTGCATCATGTCGGAATTGACGAGATACTCCGTGGTGACGCCGAAGCGGCCCGAGGCAACCTGCTTGATCGCCGAGCGCATGCTGTCGCCGTTCGGCAGCGGCTTGAAGCGGTCGGCTTCCTCGCCGCCTTCGCCGGTGTTCGACTTGCCGCCGATCCGGTTCATGGCGATCGCAAGCGTGGTGTGCGCCTCGCGCGAGATCGAGCCGAAGCTCATCGCGCCGGTGGCGAAACGCTTGACGATGTCCTTGGCCGGCTCGACCTGGTCGAGGGTGACAGGCTTGCGCTTGTCCTCCTCGGCATTCTTGATCCGGAACAGGCCGCGCAGCGTCAGAAGCCGCTCCGACTGCTCGTTGAGGATCTTGGCGAAGGCGCGATAGCGCTCCAGCGAGTTGCCGCGGGCGGCGTGCTGGAGCAGCCCGACCGACTCGGCGGTCCATGCATGGTCCTCGCCGCGGCTGCGATAGGCATATTCACCGCCGACATCGAGCGCGCTCTTGTAGACCAGAGCCTCGCCGAACGCGTCGGCATGACGGCGCACCGCCTCCTCGGCGATCTCGCCGAGGCCCACGCCCTCGACGCGGGTATGCGTGCCGGCGAAGAATTTTCCGACGAACTCGGCCTTGAGACCGACCGCGTCGAAAATCTGCGCGCCGCAATAGGATTGGTAGGTCGAGATGCCCATCTTGGACATCACCTTCAAAAGGCCCTTGCCGATCGACTTGATGTAGCGCTTGACGATCTCGTAGTCGTCGAGCGAGCCGGGCAGGCGGTCCTTCATCGCGACGATGGTCTCGAACGCGAGATACGGATTGATCGCTTCGGCGCCGTAGCCGGCAAGGCAGGCGAAGTGATGCACTTCGCGCGGCTCGCCGGATTCGACGACGAGGCCGACCGAGGTGCGCAAGCCCGTGCGGATCAGGTGATGATGCACGGCGGCGCAGGCCAGCAGCGACGGGATCGGCACGCGGTCGGTGCCGACCATGCGGTCGGACAGGATGATGATGTTGACGCCCTCGCGCACCGCGCTTTCGGCGCGCGCACAGAGCTCATCCAGCACCTGGTCCATGCCGGCCGCGCCGAGACCGGCGTGGAACGTCGTGTCGAGCGTACGCGACTTGAAGTGGGAGTCGGCGACGTCCGAGATCGAACGGATCTTTTCGAGATCCGCATCGGTCAGGATCGGCTGGCGCGCTTCGAGACGCTTGGTGGTGGCAAGGCCCTGCAGGTCGAACAGGTTCGGCCGCGGCCCGATGATGGAGACAAGGCTCATCACCAGCTCTTCGCGGATCGGATCGATCGGCGGATTGGTGACCTGCGCGAAGTTCTGCTTGAAGTAGGTGAACAGCGGCTTGGCCCTGTCCGACAGCGCCGAGATCGGCGTGTCGTTACCCATCGAGCCGGCGGCTTCCTCACCCGTGGCTGCCATCGGCGTCATCAGGATCGCGATGTCTTCCTGGCTGTAGCCGAACGCCTGCTGGCGATCGAGCAGCGACAGGTTTGAGCGCACGCCTGTCGTCGGCACCTTCGGCAGCTCTTCCAGCACGATCTGGGTCCGCTCCAGCCACTCCTTGTAGGGATGGCTCCGGGCGAGATCGGCCTTGATCTCGTCGTCGGGAATGAGACGGCCCTGTTCGAGGTCGACCAGCAGCATCTTGCCGGGCTGCAGCCGCCACTTGGTGATGATCTGGTCCTCGGGGATCGTCAGCACGCCCATTTCGGACGCCATCACGATGCGGTCGTCCTTGGTCACGAGATAGCGCGCCGGCCGCAGGCCGTTGCGGTCGAGCGTGGCGCCGATCTGACGGCCGTCGGTGAAAGCGATCGCGGCGGGGCCGTCCCACGGCTCCATCAGCGCGGCGTGATATTCGTAGAAGGCGCGGCGCTTCTCGTCCATCAGGGGATTGCCGGCCCACGCCTCCGGAATCATCATCATGACGGCGTGCGGCAGCGAGTAGCCGCCCTGCACCAGGAATTCGAGCGCGTTGTCGAAGCAGGCGGTGTCCGACTGGCCTTCGTAGGAGATCGGCCAGAGCCGGTTGATGTCCTTGCCATAGAGCTCGGAGCTGACGGAGGCCTGGCGCGCCGCCATCCAGTTGGTGTTGCCGCGCAGCGTGTTGATCTCGCCGTTATGCGCGATCATGCGATAGGGATGCGCCAGCGACCAGGCCGGGAAGGTGTTGGTCGAGAAGCGCTGATGCACCAGCGCCAGCGCGCTCTCGAAATCCTTCTCGTGCAGATCCGGATAGTACTTGCCGAGCTGGTCGGCGAGGAACATGCCCTTGTAGATCACGGTGCGGCAGGACATCGAGCAGGGGTAATAGCCTGCAAGCCCGCGGTCGCGACGCTGGTAGATCGCCTGCGAGATCGACTTGCGCAGGATGTAGAGCCGGCGCTCGAAATCGTCCTCGGTCTTGGCGGTGCCGTTGCGGCCGATGAACACCTGCATGCAGGCGGGCTCGGTCGGCTTCACGGTGACGCCGAGCGAGGAATTGTCGGTCGGCACGTCGCGCCAGCCGAGCAGGGTCAGGCCCTCTTCCTTGATCTGGTCGGCGATGATGCTCTTGATGACGTTGCGCCATGCGGTGTCGCGCGGCATGAACAGCGCGCCGATGGCATATTCGCCGGGCTGAGGCAGCGCGAAGCCGAGCTCTCCGGCCTTGCGGCTGAAGAAGGCGTGTGGGATCTGCACCAGGATGCCGGCGCCGTCGCCGGCACGCGGGTCCGCGCCGACGGCGCCACGGTGCTCGAGGTTGCAGAGGATGCTCAGCGCATCCGCCACGATCTCGTGGGACTTCTTGCCCTTGATGTTGGCGATGAAGCCGACGCCGCAGGAATCCTTCTCCAGGCTCGGATCGTAGAGGCCAACGGCTGGCGGGCGCGAATTGTGTTCCTGAATCGGTGAGGTGATCGGATCAGTCGTTTTCGAGGCGACCGTCGCCGACAGTTGTTCTGCCACGATGTTTGCGCTCTCGAATTGCGACCCGTTCATTGTTCCAATCCTCTCCATGCGGCAAGCTGCCTCACCGCCACCTTCGGCGCACCTTGGGCGTACCGCGGCACCCGCCTCTGGGTCACCGCTCGTCCGCTGCGAGCCGCATTTTCTTAAATTCAGGCTAGGCGTTCTTCGTCCCCGAGAACGGCTTTGCCTGTTGCCTTATGGCGCTCGAAAGCACCGACTTTCGTTGCAATCCCTATGCCGGAACCGCAAGCAAAATTGAGACAGTCTTCCTGTCCTAAACGTCACCTTGCCAAATTTTTGTCTATCACACAAGCGTGCGGAAGTCCCGATTCCCGATATGTCAATCGATCGCTTTCCGAAAGTTGCGCAGCCCCTGTTTTGAAGCAAACGCGCCCCGATCCGGCCCTGTGGGCGCCGAAATCCCGAATGAAGCTTCGGATCAACCCCTCGAAAGGCGCGCCACGCCACGAGAAGCGAAAGAGCGCGACGCCTTCGGGGGCCTGACAGGAGCGTGTCGACCATGAAGTTTTTCACAGGATGTGTGGCTGCCGCCACGCTGGTGCTCGCCATCAGCGCCGGGCACGGGAAGGTTTTGGCGCAAGTTCCCGCGAACGGTATCGCGAGAGGGGTGATCGCGGTGTCGGATTTCGACGGACCCTATGCGCGGCCCGAAGCCGCCCCGCCACCACCGTCGCGTTACGGCCAAGGCTATGGTTACAACTATGGCTACGAAGAGCGCGGTCCGGCGCTGCTGCCATCGACCGAGGTCTATGCGGTCTTGCGCGAAAACGGCTTCTCGCCGCTCGGCATCCCGCGCCTGCGCGGCAGCGTCTACACCATCGCGGTGATCGACCGTCGCGGCGACGACGGCCGGCTCGTCATCGATGCGCGCGACGGGCGGATCATCCGTTTCATGCCGGCCGCCGACGCCTACGGCATGGCCCCCGCCGTCGAGGAGCCCGCAATCGGACCCTATGGCCGGCAAAGCGCGCTACCGCCGCCGACCGTGATCCGCGCCGGCCCGCCTCGCCCACCGGCCTTGATCCCGCACGTGGCCAGCCGCACCGTGCCGTTGCCCAGGGCCGCCCCGCCACGCGGGCAGACGCCGGTCGCAGCCAAGCCGGCCGAGCCTGTGGCTCAGCAGGCTGAAGCGCCGAAGACTCAACCTGCGCAGCAGACCGCGACAGCGGCGGCCAAGCCGGCCGAGGCCGCTGCGTCGACCGTCGGGCAGGCCAAGCCTGCTCCGGCGATCCTGCCTACGCAGGAGATGCCTGCGGCACAGGGGCTGGATTAGCTGCCGCCAAACTGCTTCCCGGAGTCCTGGATCCCCGTCTTCACGGGGACGACCCAGGGGAGAGAGTTGAGCAAAACAAAAGGCGCCTGAGTGCTCAGGCGCTTCTTGCATCTCAGCACTCGCGCCTCAGCTCCGCGGGTACCCCGCGGCGTCCAGGATCAAATCCGCCACCTCCTTCGGATGCGACACCAGCGAGAGGTGGCCGGCATCGAGCTCAACGGTGGTCGCGTTCATCCGCTTGGCGAGGAAGCGTTCGAAATCGGGATTGATCGTGTAGTCGTTCTTCGACACCGCGTACCAGCTCGGCTTCGAATGCCACGCCGCTTCCGTGGTGCGGCCGGCGAAGATCGAGGCCGCGGTCGGCCATTGCACGGCGTAGAGTTCCTTGGCCTGCTCGGGTTTCACGCCGTTGGCGAAGTATTTCAGGAAGGCATCTTCCGAGAGCTTGGTGTAACCGTCGCGTTCGACGACGCCGGCGCGCACCGGGCCGGTCGGAAATTGCTTCGACAGCGCGACGAAATCCTCGTTCGCATCGGGTGCGCGGGCGGCGACATAGACGAGGCTAGTCACCTTCGGATCGGTGCCGACCTGGCTGATCACGGTGCCGCCCCAGGAATGCGCGACCAGCACGGTCGGCCCGTCCTGCTCGGCCAGCGCGCGCCTGGTCGCCTCGACCGAGTCCGCGAGCGACGACAGCGGATTCTGCACGGCGGTGACATGCAGGCCTGCGGCCTGGAGGATCGGGATTACCTCCGACCAGCTCGACCCGTCGGCCCAGGCACCGTGCACCAGCACGACGTTTTTCGCCTTCACCGTTTGCGGCGTCTGCGCATGGGCAAAACTGATGGGGGCCGTCAGCAGGCTCGCGGCGACGAAAAGGCTGCGCCAAAGTGTCATGATCGTTCTCCGTCTTCTTCTGATGCGATGTCCAAAGGACGGAGCGTGCGGCGGCGAAGTTACGCGTCCTCACCGGTCTGTGATGCGGCGCAAAATAAAAACGCCCCGGGGCACCGGGGCGTTTTCGTAACCTGGAAGTGGCGTGTGCGATTTAAGCGGCGACTTGCGCGGCCGAGTTCTCGATCACCTGTGCGCCTTGCGCACCGGTATTGATCGCAATCTGGCGCGGTTTCTTCGCCTCTGGAATCTCACGGACGAGGTCGACGTGAAGCAGCCCGTTCTCGAGCGAGGCGTCCTTCACCTGGACAAAGTCGGCAAGCTGGAATGCGCGCTCGAAGGCACGCGCGGCGATGCCGCGGTAGAGCACTTCGGCCTTGCTGTTCTCGTTGGCGACCTTCTCGCCCTTGATCGTCAGCGTGTTTTCCTTCGCGACGATGGAGAGCTCGTCCTTGGCGAAGCCCGAGACCGCAACGGTGATGCGGTAGGCGTTCTCGCCGGTACGCTCGATGTTGTAGGGGGGATAACCGGGGCTGCCATCCGAACCGGCCTGGTCGAGCAGGCTGAAGAGGCGGTCGAAGCCGACAGTGGAACGATAGAACGGGGTGAGGTCGTAGGTACGCATGGTCAAGTCCTCCATTGAGCGACTGTTGGGTAACCCGCCCGCCAATCGGGCCGGGCTTTCGTCTGTGTGCAGCCTGATGTTCCGGTTTCGAAACACTGGTAGCGGCCTGCACCAAGGTGATATGGGTTCAGGGGAACGGCGTTCAAGAGGGCGGAATTGGCGCCTTTTCGGCGCTCCCGCTCCTGATTTGCAGCACGTCGCGCCCAACCACCTCCCATCATGACGCTGGTCTCGATCCCGTCCAATCCCGTCCCCGAAGACGTCGTCAGCGGTACCATCAAGACGCCCGATGGCGCCGAGCTGCGCTTTGCGCGCTGGGCGCCGCCGGCGAACCGCAAGGGCACGGTCTGCGTCTTCACAGGACGCAGCGAGCAGATCGAGAAATATTTCGAGACCGTGCGCGATCTGCGCGACCGCGGCTTTGCGGTGGCCATGATCGACTGGCGCGGGCAGGGTCATTCCTCGCGCCGCCTGCGCGACCCGCGCAAGGGCTATGTACGCGATTTCTCCGATTTCGAGGTCGACGTGGAGGCCTTCGTTCAGCAGGTCGTGCTGCCCGATTGCCCACCGCCGTTCTTCGCGCTGGCCCACTCCATGGGCGGCACGGTGATGCTGCGGGTGGCGCATGCGGGCAAGCGCTGGTTCGACCGCATGGTGTTGTCGGCGCCGATGATCGACCTGCCCGGCCGCACCACCTCGCTTCCGGTGCGCGCGCTGCTCAAGACCATGCGCCTGCTCGGGCAGGGCGGCCGTTATGTCCCCGGCGGCAGCGACCGCCTTACCGGGCTCGATCCCTTCATCAACAATCCCGTGACCAGCGATCCGGTGCGCTATGCACGCAATGCCGCGATCCTGGAGGAGGATCCGACGCTCGGGCTGGCGTCACCGACGGTTGCCTGGGCCGATACCGCCTTCCGCGCGATGCACACCTTCAAGCGCACGAACTACCCCTCGCAGATCCGCCAGCCGATCCTGATGCTGGCGGCGTCCAACGACGCCGTGGTCTCGACCGCGGCGATCGAGGAGTTCGCCTATCACTTACGCGCCGGCTCCCATCTCGTGATCGCCGGCGCCAAGCACGAGATCCTCCAGGAGCAGGACCGCTACCGCTCCCAATTCTGGGCCGCCTTCGACGCCTTCGTGCCGGGCACGCCGCTGTTCAAGTGAGGGGGTCTTCTCCCTCTCCCCGCAAGCGGGCTAGGTGAAGATCAGCTACAACGTCTTCAGATACTCGATCAGATCGTAGCGCTCGGCATCGTTCTTGAACATCCGCCCGATCACGCCGTCGCGCTTCGGTTCGCCTTCCCTGCGCTCGAAGGAATGGCCGAGCACGCTGTTGCCCTGGATCGGGTCCTTCTCCGACCCCGCCGAGAACTGCGTTTCGCCCGTCTTGCATGTCTCATCCGCGGTCACCGCAAAGCCGACGGTCACGGGATCATAGTCGCGGCGGCCCATGCAGAATTTGGTCGGGCGCTCGCTCGCCGGCTTCAGCAACCAATATAGCGACGGTACCGAACCGTTATGCAGGTAAGGCGCCGTTGCCCAGATGCCGTTCAACGGCCGCGCGCGATAGCGCGGGTCGGGCGCCGGATTGAGACAGTTCTTGCGCGCGAGATTCCATATTTTCGCCCGTTCGGCGTCCGGGACCTTCTCGTCGTCCATCCATTTGCGGGCGACGAGGTCGACCACCGTCATGAGGCCGAGCGCGTAGACCATCTCAGTGGGCGATTTGCTCGCGGTCGGGATGTCGCACTGCCACCATGTCTGGAGGTCGGCCGTATTCACCTTCAGGAAGCCGGGCACATCGACGATCCTGTTGCTGAGAACAAGGGACTGTTCGGGATCGGTGTTGATCTCCTTGAGGGGAATCGTGACCGCGTTCAGGACCTTGCTGTCGCCGCTCGGCTCCCAATGCTTCGATGACCAGAAGGCCGGGGTGTCGATGGCCGGAAGGTGGCACCCGGAGCACATCTCGGCGTAGATGGCGCGGCCGCGCTCGACGCGATCGGGCTTCAGCCGCCATGCATCGCCGAGGATCTGCGAAGGCCATTTCGGCGCGAGCAGGCCGCCGAACTTCGGGCCGGCGGAAGGATCGACCGTCTTGAACGGATCGGGGCCTCTCAGCATGTCCTCGATCCAGCCGAGTGTCCTGATGTTCACCGAGGACCGCCACAGCCGGTCCTCCGGATAGGCGTCGGACAGGTTGAGCAGTGCGGTCACTCCGAGCGCTTCGCCAGCGTTGCGGATCAACGGCTGCTCGATCGAAGCGTCGTATTGGGCGAATTTGAACCAGGGCACGGTCCAGATCGCGGGATAGCTGACCGGCGCGTCCTGGGCGTGCAGGTTCTTCTCGAACCCCTTGATCCCGCTCAGCGCGAGATCCTGGGAGAAGACCTGGTTGCCGATGCGATTGAGCGCGTCGAGCCGGCCGAACCCTTCTTCCGTGTCCTGCTGCTGCCTGCCGTTCCAGGTCTTCTTGCTTTCAACCGTCTTTTGCTGGGTTTTCGCCCAGTCGATCAGGAACGTGCCGATCGCGCTGAGCTTCTGCTTGAGCGCAGCGCGGTCCGTCTTGCTGGCATCGGGGCCGAGCACGCGATCGGCAAAACGCTGGAAGCGGAACGGGACATAGAGCGTGTAGGCGATCGACAGGCCGGTCGAGAGCTCGAGCTTCTTCAAATCGGTCATGGCCGGGCCGCCGTCGAAGCGCACGTCCACGCCCTGATAATGGATCTGGCCGGTGTGGCAGGCCGCGCAGGTCAGCCCGATCTTGTCCTCCTCGCGACGGCCGGTCGCGGGATCGACGACGCCGGTCATCCGTGCGAAGCCGACCGGCAGTCCGTCGACGTTCTCCGCCGGCGTCCATCTGGTCGACCAGTCCGGCGCCTGCGTCGTCTCATAGACATTGGCGTAACCGAAGCGGCGCAGTGTCGTGGTGTCGGTCTGAACCGATTGCGGGCTCGGGATGAAGCCGAAGCGTTCGAGATAGGCGCTCTCCTTGATCATGCCCGGCTTCGAGAACAGATGGAGGCGCGGCTGCTCCAGCGCCATGAACCATTCATAGGGCACCGGGAAGGTCGCGGTGCCCTGGCTGGCATGATGGAACCAGTGCCGGTCCTTCAGCGACCAGTTCTGCTCGAGCCAGAAGGCGGCCTTGGCCTCCGGGACCGCGGGCAAGGGCGGCGGCAAGAGATTTACGAGAATTCCCTTCTGCGGCAGCACGGCACGAACCTGATTGGGGAATTCGGCCACCGCGACGAGGGTAACGAGGCCGATGGCGATCAGCAGGGCTGCAAGCTTGAGGGCACCCCGCACCACGCGCTGGCAGGTCGACAGTATCGGTTGCGATACGAGCCGCTGGTTGATCCGCGCGGGGAGTTGCCGCTCGTTGAACAGCGTGCGGACGTCGGCAACGCCGAGATAGCGATCCTCGCCCGTGCCTTTGCCGATGATCTTCAGGAGGATTGGCCATTCGAACTTCATCAGCAGCGGGTAGTACCAGCGCGCGGCGCTGCCGGCGCGCTTGAGGTTGTCGCGCATGAAGATTTCGATTTCCGAGGCGTTGAGGCCCAGCTCGGAGCCACCGTTCGGATCGGTGTAAGTCCGGCCGAAACTCGCGAACCGCGCGATCTCGCCCTCGTTGACCTTGCCGTCGACGCCGAGGATGCGCGAGCCGGCACCGCGCTTGTCCAGCGGGCCGCCGCGCAGCGCATCGAGTTGTGCGCCCGAAAAGATGCTTTTGAGGATGTGACCGAGACCGTTGGCGATCAGCGCCACGCCGCGGACCTGGAGCCGGGCGGACGCCTTCTTCAGCCCGGTTTCGCCGGTCGCGTTCGCGATCGTCTCCGACAGCTTGCCGAGCGGGACAGTGCCGCCCTCGACAAAGCCCTCGCCGACGAGGCCGCGCAGGAAGGGGCAGGGATTGTTCGGCGAGACCTGGATCGAGGGGGCGAGCGGCGGTTTCGAAACGGGGTCATGCATGGCCCAAAATCCTGAAAACAGCGAATCGTGAATGAGGCGCCGATCAAGCGCGGAAAGTTCAAACAAACCGACAACGTACTATACTACTTCAGCGTGTGGCGAAGTGTGGCCCAATTCACTGTCCCATCAACAAGGGCAGGCAGGTTCTGGCCAAAGAATTGAGAGAATGGCTGCGGGGGGCCTATGGCCTGCCCGTCAGGACTCGGCGGCGCGTTTGAGGTCGCTTTGCACCAGGGTCAGCTTGGCGAGCGGCACGCCGGCCTTCAGCAGCCCTTCGCGATAGTGGGCGAGATCCTCAGGCCGTTTCCAGTGGAAGTTGCGCAAGTGACGATCGACATTGAGAGTTGGGTAGTTGCCCATCAGCACGCCGGTCGCCTCGCTCGCCTCGGCGCTCCGCCCCAATTGTGCCAGGGCCGCGGCGCGGATCGCCAGCGCCTGCATGTGGTTCGGGTTGATGTAGAGCTGCTCGCGCGCCCATGACAGGGTCGCGTCATATTGGCGCAACAGATAATGACTGAACGCGTTCAGCGCCGCCCATTGGTAGCGCGGGTCACTGTTGTCGCGCTGCGCGGCCATCGAGAACAGCTCGATCGCCTCCCGGTGCTCGCCGATGACGAAATGGCAGATGCCGAGCACGCCGCGCGCGCCCATGTCGTAGGGATTGAGCGCGACTGCGCGCTTGGCCGCGTCCATCGCTGCCTCGTAATGCCCTTCCATGGCATGTGCCCAGGACAGGATCGAGAACGTAAAGGACGAGCGCGGGTCGAGCCGGACGCTGGTCTCAGCGAGGTTCATCGCCTCCGCCCACATCTCGCGCGTGCCCTTGACCCAGCCGAACTGGATGCTCTGGATCTGGATCGTGGCGAGATAGGCGTGCGCGATCGACAGTTTGGGATCGACCCTGATGGCTTCCCGGAACAGGTCGACGGCGGCAGTCAGGTCCTCCTTGGTCTGCCGGTAGTAATGCGACAGTCCCTTGAGGAAGCGATCCCAGGCGGTGACGTCCGTCGAGAGCCGCGCGGGCGCCGAGGCTTCCGCCCGGACGATCTCGGTGGCGATGGCGGCGGACAGATTGGTCGTGATCTCGTCCTGCATCGCGAAGAAGTCGCCGATGTCGCGGTCGTAGCGGCCGGTCCAGAGCTGCTCGCCGGTTTCCGGCGCGATCAGCTCGGCGGTGACGCGGATCTTGGCTCCGGCGCGCCGCACCGAACCCTGGACCAGATAGGTGGCGTCGATCTCGCGTGCGATCAGGCGGGTGCTGGTGTTCGTGCCCTTGAAGGCGAAGGTCGAGTTGCGGCTCAGCACGCGATAGAAGGATTGCAGCGACAGCGCGTGGATCAGATCCTCGGTGAGGCCGTCGGAGAAATACTCGTCCTGGGCATCGCTGAGATTGGCGAAGGGCAGCACGCCGACGATCGCGGTGCGGTACTGCTGCGAGAGGGCGGACGCCTCCCGAAGCTCGGGCGCGAGCGCCGGCGCACCCTCGGCTGTCCAGGTCCAGACCCCGACCGGATCCTTGATGTTCTTGAAGCGATGATTGCCGGCATCGACCAGCGGCACGGTGAGATGCTTGCTCGCCTCCTTGTAGGCCTTGGCCGAGATCGCAAAGCCGCCGGGGCTCGCCACCGATTCCAGGCGGACGGCAATGTTGACATCGTCACCGAACACTTCGTCCTCGTCGGCAATGACGTCGCCCATGTGGATGCCGAGGCGGAACTGCATGGTGCGGTCGGCCGGCAGATGGCGGTTACGCTCCGCCATCAGCGTCTGCATCGCGATGGCGGCCTCGGTGGCGCCGACGATCGAGGGGAATTCCAGCAGGAAGCCGTCGCCGGTGTTCTTCACGACGCGGCCGCCGTGATTGAGGATGATGGGATGGATCGCGCTGCGATGGGCCTTGAAGGCAGCATGGGTGCCGGCCTCGTCGCTGCCCATCATGCGCGAATAGCCGGCGACATCGGCGCAGACGATGGCAGCCAGACGTCTTTCCATAGTCCCGGACTCCAAGGGAAGGCAAACCGGCCGCAGCGTGGCAGTCGCCTCGAATCCCGCATTTCAAGAACCCTGCCTTTATAAAGCAGATGCGGCCGAGCGGAAGTATGATCCGTCCTGCAAATTCGAGGCAAATCCGACGCAATTCCGGCGGTGGACGGCGAAGGACGAACCGACTAAGCGGAAACTGCGACCGCCCCGATGGCGGCAGAGGCACCTCGCATGCTGGGCATTCACGAAATCTGGCTCTTCATCCTGTCGGGCGTGCTGCTCAACATCACGCCAGGGCCTGATTCCGTCTACGTCATCGGCCGCAGCATGCAGATGGGCTGGCGGGGCGGAGCCGCGGCCGCATTCGGCATCAGTTGCGGCTGTTTTGTCCATGTCGCGGCCGCTGCGATCGGCCTTTCGGCCCTGCTGATGGCCTCGTCGACCGCCTTCTCGATCCTGAAGCTGGTCGGCGCGGCCTATCTCGTGTTCACCGGGCTTCAGATGCTGTGGTCGCGCCCGGTGCTGGCGGCGGCGCTCGACGAGCCGGTACGGAGCTCGCTGCGGCGGGTCTTCCTCCAGGGGGTCTTCACCAATGCGCTCAATCCCAAGGTCGCGCTGTTCTTCCTGGCCTTCCTGCCGCAATTCGTCGCAGCCGATTCCGCACACAAGCCGCTCGCCTTCCTGACGCTCGGCCTGATCTTCATCTTTACAGGGACGCTTTGGTGCCTGGTGCTGGCCGCGTTCGCGGCCAAAGCCGCCCACCGCCTGCGCGAGTCCGAAGGCGCGATCGCCTGGGTCAACCGCGCGCTCGGCGGCCTCTTCATCTATCTCGGCATCCGCGTCGCCATGCTGGAGACGCGGTAAGCTCATTCGAACAATGATGGGAGCCGGGGTCGTGCAACCCAGCCTGCAAAGGCTCTACGCAAACTCCTTCGCCAGCGCGCTGCCGGCGAGATAAACGCCGAGCAGGATCATCGCGATCAGGAACCAGCGGCGGAACGCTTCGGCCGGCATTCGTGCGCGCACCGATTGGCCGATGAACATGCCGGCGAAGGCCATGGCCATGCCAACGGCGCCGGGCACGGCATTGGCCGGCGTCAGCAATCCGCTGGCGGTGAGGTTGAAGGCGAGCGCCAGCGTCGCCGTCGTGAAGAACACGCCGAGCGCCTGCACCAGCTCGTCCTTCTCCATGCCGATCGCCTGCATGAACGGCATCGAGGGGATGACCTGCACGCCTGTCGAGGCCGAGATCACGCCGGTGATCACGCCGACCACGCCGCCGACCCATTTCTCGTTCTTCGGCGCGACGTGGAACTGGAATTTGTTCAGCCCGATGATGGCGTAGATCACCAGGAGGACGCCGAGCACGATCGTGCCATAGCGGGCATGCGGGCCGGTCAGCGCGCCGGCATTGAGCCAGCAGCCGATCACGGTGCCGATCATCAACGGCCACAGCCGCCTCAGGATGTCGCGCAGATAGGGGCCGACGAAGGTCTGCCAGATGTTGGTGACGATGGCGGGCACGATGACGATGGCGATCGCGCGGCTTGGTGCCATGCTCACCGCGAGCAGGCCCATGGACACCGTCGGCAGGCCGAGCCCGACCACGCCCTTGACGAATCCGGCGAGGAGGAAGACGGCGGCGATGAGGATGAGAAGCGGGTCGACCATCCGGGCACATTGACCGAAGCCGCGCCGGCGCACAATCTGGAGGTTACGGAGTAAGCCTTCGTTTCAGACGAAGTCTGCGGAGACCTGCCATGCGTTTCGACCTCGTCGACCTCCAGCTCTTCATCGCGGTCGCCGACCAGCGCAGCATCACCCGCGGCGCGGAGCGGTCGCATCTGGCCCTGGCCTCGGCCAGCGCGCGCATCAAGGGGCTGGAGGACGCGCTCGGCGTCGCGCTGCTCAAGCGCGGACGGCGCGGCGTCGAACTGACCGCGGCCGGCGAGAGCCTGCTCGACCATGCGCGGCTCGTGATCCACCAGATCGACGCCATGCGCGGCGATCTCGCCGGCTTTGCCTCGGGCGTGCGCGCCAGCGTGCACTTCCTCGCCAACACGTCGGGCCTGTCGGAGCATCTGCCGAAGGCGCTGGCCGGCTTCCTGCGCGAGCATCGCGATGTCGCAGTCGACATCGAGGAGCGCGAAAGCACCGACATCGCAGCCGCAATCACCGCGGGCGCGGCCGATCTCGGCTTCGCCGCCGAGCACGCGCTGCCCGACCACATCGAGCGCTTCCTGTTCAGCGAGGATCGCCTGGCACTGGTGACGTCGAAACGCGGCCCGTTCGCCGGCCGCCGCCAGATTGATTTCCAGGAAGCGGGGACGTGCGACTTCGTCGGCCTGACCAGCGCCACCGCGCTCCAGATGCATATTTCGAAGCACGCGGCGAGGCTCGGCATGCGCCCGCATTTCCGCGCGCGCCTGCGCGATTTCGACGCGATCTGCCAGATGGTCGCCGCCGATGTCGGCGTTGCCCTCGTGCCCGAAGCCGCCGCCCGCCGCTGCGCGAAGCTGATGCCGCTCGCCATCGTCCGCCTGCGCGATGCCTTCGCCAACCGCCGCCTCGTGATCTGCGCGCGCAGCTTCAAGGCACTGCCGCGGCCGGCGAAGCTGCTGGTGGAGCATTTAAGGGCGGAGGCGGTGTGAAGCACCACAAACTCGTCATGCCCGGGCTTGTCCCGGGCATCCACGTTCTTCGTACCTTGGAGGATGGCGTGGATGGCCGGGACAGGCCCGGCCATGACGGTGTGGTGTCTACTTCGCCGTCTCCACGCCGGCGTCCTTGATCACCTTCGCCCACTTCTTCGTCTCGTCCGCGATGAACTGCCGGAAATGCTCCGGCTCGTCGCCGACCAGCGTCGCGCCTTGCGCCGCGAGCTTCTCCTTCACCGCCGGATCCGCCATGGCCTTCGTGGCCAGGCCGTGCAGCGCGGTGACGATCTCGTTCGGCGTGCCCTTCGGCGCGACCATGCCGTACCAGTTCTCGACGCGCAGATCGGGAAAACCGGCTTCCGAGAGAGTCGGCACATCGGGTGCGGTCGGCGCGCGCGCGGCCGAGCCGATCGCGATCGGCCGCAAGGCGCCCGCCTTGACCTGCGGCAGCAGCACGGGGAGATCGAGGAACGTCATCTGCACCTGCTGGCCGAGCAGATCGTTCACCGCCGGCGCCGCGCCGCGATAGGGCACGTGCACGATGTCGATCCTGGCCGTCAGCTTGAACAATTCACCGGCAAGGTGCGGCAGGCTGCCGGGACCGGAGGAGGCGAAGTTGAGCTTTCCGGGCTGCGCCTTGGCCAACGCAATCAGCTCGCCGATGTCCTTCGCCGGCACATTGGTGGCAACCACGAGCATTTCCGGCACGGTCGCGACCAGCGTCACCGGCGTGAGATCGCTCAAGGTGTCGTAGGCGACCTTCTCCATGCTCGGGCTGATCGCGAGCGCGCCGGCGCTGGAAATCGCGATGGTGTAACCGTCCGGCGCGGCCTTCGACACCGCGTCGGTGCCGAGCACGCCGCCCTGGCCGCCGCGATTGTCGATCAGCACCGGCTGGCCTGACAGCTCCGACATGCGCTGGCCGATCACACGCGCGATGATGTCGTTGGGCCCGCCGGCCGGGAACGGCACGATCAGCTTGATCGGTTTGGTGGGAAAATTCTGCGCGGACGCCAGCGTCGGCAGCAGAAGCAGGATTGCGAGGAGGAGCGTGCGGCGAGTTTTCATGCAGGCTCCCCGCCCTCTTACCCGTTGAGCAGTTTCAGTGCTTCTTCGTGAACTCTGGCGTCGCCGGCCGCTACGATGCGGCCGCCGCCCTGGGCCGGCTGGCCTTCCCAGGTGGTGACGACGCCGCCGGCGCCGGTCACGATCGGGATCAGCGCCGCGATATCGTAAGGCTTGAGCTCGGTCTCGACCACGAGATCGACATGGCCTGCCGCCAGCATGCAATAGGAGTAGCAGTCACCACCATAGCGCGACAGGCGCGCGCCCTTCTCGATGCGGCTGAAAATGGCGCGGTCGCGCTCGTTCATCAGCAGCGGGCTGGTGGTGTAGGTCGTGGCCTCCGAAAGCGAGGCGCAGCGGCGGACCTGAAGCCGGCGCTCGCCGGACGGGCCCTTGTAGATGGCCGAACCATTGTCGCCGGAGAAACGCTCGCCGATGAAGGGCTGGTGCATCATGCCGTACACCGGCACACCCTTGTGCAGCAGTGCGATCAGCGTCCCCCAGATCGGAAAGCCGCCGATGAAGGATTTGGTGCCGTCGATGGGGTCGAGCACCCAGACATAGTCGGCGTCCTCGCGCTCGTTGCCGAATTCCTCGCCGACGATGCCGTGCTGGGGGAAGTTGGCCTTGATCAGCCGCCGCATCACCGCCTCGGCGGCGCGGTCGGCCTCCGTGACGGGGTCGAATTCCCGGGTCTTGCTCTTGTCGTCGATCGACAGTGAGGTGCGGAAGAACGGCAGGATGGTTTCGCCGGAGGCGGTGGCGAGCCGTCCGATGAAGGCGGAGAAGTCGATCACCGTCACAGGCCGAATCCTCAAAGCGAAAGTGGAATGAAGCTCCCTCCTGCCTAGCTCAATTCGCAGCCCGCGTGCAGCGCTGTCTTGAATTTGCACCCTGGTATTTTGGATGCCGAAGCTAACTGCCCCATCCAAGTCACCTGCTGGCCAAATATCGATCATAGAGTTGAAAACTTAGTTCCGATCATGCCTTGTTCGTATGCAAATGACTATCAACCCATTGAATTTCCTTATCAAAGAAACTGAATCTGGGTTTCCGTAGAAGCAATTGAGCCATGTGCAGATTGCATGGGAAACGGCTCAAAAGCCCTTGCACTTTGTGCGGCGCGGTCGCATATTGTTGCGGTGCGGTAGCGCTCTGCGTTACCGCTGCCCTCCTTGGGCGTTTCCTCCCTAGACTTGGGCCGCTTCTTCATCAGAAGCGGCCCTTTTTTCTTTGCACAGGTGTTTTCGTTTCGAAGTGCGCAGCGAAAGCGAAGCGAAGACGCGTTCGCGCCAGTCAAGCACAACACGATCTGACGAAAGAAATGCCGGCGCCTATTCCGCCGCCGCCTGGAACGGGCCGAGATCGCCGAACGGAATCGTGGTCGCCAGC
Organism: Bradyrhizobium symbiodeficiens; assembly: GCF_002266465.3. Classification (NCBI taxonomy): domain Bacteria; kingdom Pseudomonadati; phylum Pseudomonadota; class Alphaproteobacteria; order Hyphomicrobiales; family Nitrobacteraceae; genus Bradyrhizobium; species Bradyrhizobium symbiodeficiens. Next base: position 1,012,554 of record NZ_CP029427.2, read on the forward strand.
ACGTCGGCGAGAACGCCGAAGTCGAACGCCACTTGCGCAAAGCGCGCACCCCGCTCGCGCCGCCGCTCATCCATATAGATCGCGCGGTTGAGCTCGAGCTGCACCGCGTGCAGGCCGCTCGCGGGATTGCCGTAATGCTCTGTGATGAAGCCGCCGGCATAGGGCTTGTTGCGGCCGATCGAATAGCCGAGCCCGGTCATGGTCTCCTCGACCCGGTCGGGCAGCAGCGGGGTGCAGCTCGTGCCGTAGCGGTCGCCGATCACGACGTCGGGCCGGCGCGGCTCGTCCCTGCTCACGCCGACCGAAGGCATCGAATGGCAGTCGACCAGCACCACGGTGCCGAACATCTGGTGCACCTTGTTGATCAGCCGGCGCAGCGCGCGGTGGTAGGGCTTGTACAGCGTCTCGATCCGCCCCAGCGCATCGTCGACCAGGAGGCGCTCGCGGTAGATCTCCTGGCCGTCGCCGACCACGCGCGGAATGGTGCCGAGGCCGCCGGCGACCCGCATCGAGCGGGTATTGGCAAAGCTCGGCAGCCGTCCGCTGAACATGCGGGGATCGAGCTCATAGGGCTCGCGGTTGACGTCGACATAGGAGCGGGGAAAGTTGACCCGCACGGTCGGAAAGCCGCGCTCGCTGAGATGGCCGATCAGCTCGTCCATGAAGGAATCTTCGGACCGCCGCAGCGTTGGCAGGTCGATCCTGGACGCCGCGAGGAATTCGTCCGGATAGGTCGAGCCGGAATGGGGCGAGTTGAAGATGACGGGCGCGCGCCATTGCGCGGGCTCAAAGATCTCGAAGGCTGGCGACATCTCGCCGTCAAACCGGGTCATCTTCTCAGGCTTCGTCCCTTCGCGCCGGGATCTGGCAGTGGCCAGACCGCATCGATTCGGCCGATCGAGCGGCTCTTATGTGTCGTCATTGTCGGGAATCGCAACCATTCTGCCAAGCGAAAAGATGTGATGGTCATTGGAACACGTCTTAACCGTGTGGGCAGGGAGGCGGGGATGGGCCGGCGCGGCTCGATTGCTTCGAGCGGTTTTCCGGTTCACAAGAGTCCGGCAGCGCGGCCGGCTCAGGGTAAAGATTTTCACCCCAAATTTACCCTCTGTCGGGCTTAGTGATCTCTGCTGATATCCTCTGGGGATGCGACGATTCCTGCCATGCCAAAGATCCTGCTCGCCGAAGACGACAACGACATGCGCCGTTTCCTGGTCAAGGCGCTGGAAAACGCCGGTTTTCAGGTATCGTCCCATGACAACGGCATGGCCGCCTATCAACGGCTGCGGGAAGAGCCGTTCGAGATGCTGCTCACCGACATCGTGATGCCGGAGATGGACGGCATCGAGCTTGCCCGCCGGGCCTCGGAACTCGATCCCGACATCAAGATCATGTTCATCACCGGCTTCGCCGCGGTCGCCCTGAACTCGGATTCGGACGCCCCCAAGAACGCCAAGGTGCTGTCCAAGCCCGTGCATCTGCGCGAATTGGTCAGCGAAGTGAACAAGATGCTGGCCGCCTAAATCGGCCTTGTTCCGTCCTTGCACAGGGTCCCCTCGTCCGTTATAGGGACCCCACCCGACGCAAGTGGACTATTAGGGCGCGTAGCTCAGCGGGAGAGCACTACCTTGACATGGTAGGGGTCACAGGTTCGATCCCTGTCGCGCCCACCACGCTTCGCCTACGGCTTCGCGTGGCACAGCCCAGCTGATGGCGGCGAAGCGTGTCCGGCGCAGCTCGAAGGTAGAAACCCTCACCTGTCCTTGCCTTCGAGTAGCAGGCCCTTCAACCCGGTCGGATAGAGGCAGGGTCCACCCTCGGCGTCGAGCTCGGCGAGGTCGAACCAGCGCGCGATGATCTCCTCACCATTGTCCTCGCGGAAGTCGATGCGGTCCTGGCCTGCGAACGCACCATCCGGGAATGCGACCTCCACGATGAACGTCACCTCGTGGCCGGTCGCGCCCTCGTGCACGAAGATGTTCTCCATCACCAGCGGCTCGCTCGTGATGCTGACGTCGATGTCGAGCTCTTCGTCGAACTCTCGGATGAGAGCCGCCTGCCAGCTCTCGCCGAACTCGATCTCGCCGCCGAGCGGGCGTACGCCCTTGATCCGGTTCGCATCATCGCGAATCTCGGCCGCGAGCAGCCGTCCGTCGCGCCAGTGCAGTCCGAGCGCGACGACGCGGATGTGAGGATGCGGACGCCATGTGGTCATGGAGGATCGTTATCGCGCCTGCCAGCACTGCGCAATTCGGGCAGGCAAGGGTCGCCGGCCGAGCCCGCCCCATCTCCGATCTGCCCAAGCTTCGCAGCCTTGATCCGCGGCGTGTCGCCTGCCAATGTCCAGTCCACCACAGCGACGACAATCCGGCGCCTTGCCCTTCAGCGCAATGCATCGTTCGCCGGACTTTGACGAGGCAGGCCATCGAGATGAGCAGCGTGAACAAGCCCGGCGGAAACTATTTGCCGGTAATCATCCATGGTGGGCTCGCCTATGTCAGTGGCCAGCTGCCGCGTCGCGGCGAAGACCTGCTGTATGTGGGCAAGGTCGGAGCAGGCGTCGATGTTGCGTCCGCGCAAGAGGCTGCTGCGCTCTGCGCCGATCTCTGCGTTTCCGCCATCAACCATGCAACAGGTGGCGAGGACAGGATCGTCCAGGTCCTGCAGCTCGTGGGCTACGTCGCCTCGGCGCCCGGATTCACCCAGCAGTCGCAGGTCATGAACGGCGCCTCCGACCGGCTGATCGAATGTCTCGGCGAGCGCGGTCGTCATACGCGCACGTCCGTCGGCGTCGCCGAGCTGCCGCGAGGAGCGCCGGTCGAGTTGAGCATGATCGCCGCTGTTCGGTCGTAGCAGACGGCCTTACCCCACGAGATATTTGGCGACCGCTGCCTCGTCCCACCCGATCCCGTTGCCGGGCTCTTCGTTCGGCAGTGCAAAGCCGTCCTTGATCGTCAGCCGCGTCGACAGTATCGCGTCGGCCCAATCGACATATTCCAGCCAATGCGCCGTCGGCGTTACGCAAAGCAGATGCGCGCTGACTTCCGAGAACAGATGCGTTGACATCTCGATGCCGGCGGCATGGGCGAGCGCGGCGGCGCGCAGCCAGCCGGTGACGCCGCCGATGCGCTGCACGTCGGGCATCACGTAATCGCAGGCTTCAGCGGAGAGCGCTGTCTGCATCGAGAACGCGCTGTCGAAATTCTCGCCGATCTGGACCGGCGTGCGCAGCGCATCAGCGATGCGCGCGTTACCGGCGTAATCGTCGTGGCGGATCGGCTCCTCGATCCAGGTCAGGCCCTCGTCGTCGAGCATCTCGCCGCGGCGGATCGCCTCCGTCACCGTCAGCGCCTGGTTGTAGTCGCACATCAGCGTCACATGATCGCCGACGGCCTTGCGCACGGCGCGGACCACGGCGAGGTCTTCGCGCGCATCGGGCCGGCCGACGCGGATCTTGGCGGCCTGGAATCCTTCGGCCAGCAGCTTGTGTGCCTCCTCGACCGCGGCCCCCGCCGGCATGATGCCGAGACCCTTCGAATTGTAGGCCCTCACCGGCTTCGGCGCGCCGCCGAGCAGCCGGGCCAGCGGCAGGCCCTTGGCTCGTGCGAGCGCGTCCCAGGCGGCCATGTCGATGCCGGATTGCGCCAGCCGCTGCAGGCCGGCGAGGCCGAGCAGGGTGAAGCGCTGGGTCAGCTTGCGTTCGATCTCGAACGGCAGCAGCTCGTCGCCGGCGAGCAGCTCTGACATTTCCGTGACCATCGCCGTCAGCGGCTTCAACGCCGACGGCGTGATCGAGAACAGATAGGCGTGCCCGACCGCGCCATGGTCGGTCTCGCAGTCGATCAGCACCAGCGGCGCCCTGGCGACCGAGCCGGTCGAGGTCTGCAGCGGCAGGTTCATCGGCACGATCACGGGCCGCGCGTTGAAGCGCTTGATGCGAATGGTCTCGGTCATGGGTCTCTCCCGGCGGGGCGGATGCAGGTCGGCCCCGATCTTAAGCATCCGTGATCAAACGAAAAGCCGTCTTGCCCGACCACCATAGAATTGGGTTGCGCCGGCCGTCGTTTATTGGCTCTGTGCCGCGGCATTCCTTGTCGCATATTTCGGGCAATTTGCGACAAAATCGCTTACAACGGAGCCACAGAGTGAAACGAGAGATCTCCGAAGAACAGCGCAAGAGCGGCCTGCTCACGGGCACCGTGATCGCATTCCTCCTGCTCGCTTTGCCGCTCGCGGTGTGGCTGGACCTGACCGAGCTGAGCAAGACGGCGCTGCGCCGGCAGGCGGTCGATCTCAATTCGGTCATCACCAGCGTGCGCGGCTATTACGCCTCCAACGTGGTCGGGCGCGTGCTGGCCAACCCCGATGGCACCACCAAGGTCGTGCACAATTACGAATCCATCCCCGGCGCGATCCCGATCCCGGCGACGCTGTCACTGGAACTCGGACGGGTGATCGGGGCGCAGCAGGAGAACATCACCTACCGCTTCGTCTCCGATTTCCCGTTCCAGAACCGCGCCCCGCACCAGCTCGACAAGTTCGAGAAGGATGCGCTCGATGCGCTGCGGAAAGATCCCGAGCAGAAGATCGTGGAGACAGAGACTTCGCTGTTCAACGACAAGGTCCGCCTCGTCGCCCCCGTCACGATGGGCCCGGCCTGCGTGAGCTGCCACAACAGCCATCCCGAGAGCCCGAAGAGGGATTGGAAGGTTGGCGACGTCAGAGGCATCCAGGAGGTGATCATCGCGCAGCCGATCGCCGCCAACATCTTCTCGTTCAAGTTCCTGCTGGCCTATTTCCTGATCGCCGCGGGCAGCGGCCTGGCGTTCCTGTCGCTGCAGCGCCGCCAGGCCAGCCGCATCAAGGGCATGAACAAGGAGCTCGAATCCGCCAACGACTTCCTGGCCTCGCTGTCGATGAAGATCTCGCGCTACATCCCGCCCCAGGTCTACAAGAGCATCTTCTCCGGCCAGAAGGACGTCACCATTCACACCGAGCGCAAGAAGCTCACCATTTTCTTCTCCGACATCCAGAATTTTACGGCGACTGCCGAGCGGCTGCAGCCGGAGCAATTGACCCAGCTCCTCAATGAATATTTCACCGAGATGTCGGCGATCGCGCACGAATATGGCGGCACCATCGACAAGTTCATCGGCGATGCCATGCTGATCTTTTTCGGCGATCCGGAGAGCAGGGGTGATCGCGCCGATGCGCAGGCGTGCCTGCAGATGGCATGGCGCATGCAACAGCGCCTTTCCGAGCTGAATGCGAAATGGCGGGCGTCCGGCATCGAGCAGCCGTTCCGCTCGCGCATGGGCATCAATTCCGGCTATTGCAATGTCGGCAATTTCGGCAGCAGCGACCGCATGGATTACACCATCATCGGTGCGGAGGCGAACCTCGCCGCGCGCCTGCAATCGATCGCCGAGCCCGGCGGCATCGTGCTGAGCTACGAGACCTTCGCGCTCGTCACCGACATCGTCCGCGCCCACGCCCTGCCGGCGATCACGATGAAGGGTATCAGCCGTGAGGTCATTCCCTATTCCGTCGACGCACTGAACGACGCGGCGGCGGAGCGCAGCGGCGTCATCACCGAGCGCGCGCCGGGGCTGGAGCTTTATCTGGATCCGGCCGTGGTGAAGTCCGGCGATGCCGCCCGCGTGCGCTCGCTGCTGGAAAACGCGCTGGCCTCGCTGAAGCCGGCGTGAACGAGCGGTTCTCTGATCGGAAGAGTCCCCACAGCAAATAGTGTGAGCCGTCGATAAGCGAGCAGCGACTCGCCTACGGCAGCCCCCGCGCCTCTAGCTGCTTCACCAGCAGCATTGTCGGCTCCGCAAGACTGTCGCCGGAGCCGTCGAGGCCGAAGGCGCTCGCGATGCCGTCGCGGCTGCGCAGCAGCGAGGCGCGCGGGCAGTGGCCGGCGCCGCAGAGGGTCTTCTTCAGGGTCTCGCCCTGCGCCACGACACCGGCAGAATCGTCCGCAGCCCAGGCCAGCACGATCGGCACATCGACATTGAGGATGCCGGGGAAGACCGAGCGGGTGTTGTACTGGCTGGCGTCGCCGCCGAGATAGGCCTTCTCGCTGTCGCTGGCGTCCTTGCCGACGCGGTAGATGCCGGACACCAGCACGACGGCAGCGACATCGGCGCGGTCGGCCTGAAGCTCGGGATGCGCCAGCAGGGTTGCGACATGGAACGCGCCGGCGCCGTAGCCGATCGCGACGATCTCGCGGGCATCGCCGTTGAACAGGTCGATATTGCCGTGGACCCAGGACAGCGCCGCCGCCACGTCGGTTGCTCCCATCGGCCAGGTCGCGCCGGGAGCCAGGCGATAGTTGACGCGCACCCCGATCATCTCGTTGCGGGCGGCAAAGCACATGACCTGGTCCTGGATCTGGCGCGACAGCTCAGGCGCGGCGTGGTCCCCAGTGAACGTGTCGCCGGCCACGAACAGCAGCACCGGCCGCGGCGTATCCGCCTTGGTCGTGCTGGCGGCGACGTCGAGCACGTTGGCTTCGCTCTCGCCGTAGCGCAGGCCCCGGGAGAAGGTGACCTGCTCGCAAAGCCGCGCGGTGCCGCCAGCCGTGGTGTCGGAATCGGTCAGGCCTGTCCGAACGAGGTCGGAGGGCACCGTCAACCGCGCCGGCAACGGGCCATGCGCGGAGGCGGTCGTGATGGTCAGAAACAGAAAAAAAGCGAGGTAATTCTTCATTTCGATGCCGGCCTTGCGCCCCTCATATTGGTTCGCAGGTTTGGCCTGTCTTTTCAATTCGCCTTATTCGTTCGCCTTGAGGCGATTTCACGGCGCCTTTGGTTCGCCCGCCGAACTTCGCTTCAAGCCAAGCCAAAGCCAAGCTCAGTTTCCCGGCTGGAACGTGCAGTCCGCTCCGCTTCCGTCCTTGCGCCTGATCGCGTTGGGATCGATCGTGCAGCTCAGCCGGGTCAGGCTCTCGAAGTTCGATCCCGCGGCACCGTCCGGCGGGATGCCGGCCAACGCCTCGGTGGCGAAGATCTCGTTGGCGGTGGAGCCGTTCACGGTCCTCACTGTCTTGCCGAAGGTCACCTCGCAATTGCGAACGGTGATATCGACATTGCCGGTACGACAGACGATCCTGTCAGCGGTGACCACGATCGCCTTTTTGTAGGGAACGTCGCTGCCACCGGCGAACAGCATCGCAACCGCCTTCCTCTCGGCGCCGGACAGATCCGGCGACAGCGGCGCGATCACGCCCGCGAGTGCCAGCGCCGTCGCGCCGGAGACTTTTGCCGGCGTGGCGCCGGACGCCCCGGCGATGCCGGACAGGCTCACAAGGACGAGGGTGCAGCTGACGATAAATCGACCGGATCGCATGCTTGCCTCCATGGACCGGAAATCTCAGGCCGTCTTCTTGCGCTTGGCCACCTTTTTGGTTGTCTTCTTGGCCTTCTTCGCCGCCTTCTGGGCGGCGACATAGGCCCCGACCTTCTTCGCGGAATGGCCGGCCGCGGCGACGGCAGCCTTCAGCTTGGCCGGGGTGATCTTGAATTTCTTCGACCAGTAGCGGACCTCATAGGCCTCGCTCAGCGCGATCCGGCTCTTGTCGGAGGCGCGGTGCTTCTGGAGCTTGATATACGCCTCGACCTTCTTGGCGGAGTGGCCGACCTTCTTGACGGCGTATTTCAGCTTGGCCGGGGTCACCTTGAACTTCTTCGACCAGTAGGCGAGTTCATATTTTTCGGTGAGCGCAATCAGCGCCCGATCGGTCCCGCCGCGCTTTGCCTTGTTGTCGGCCATGCTTCCCTCCTGCCTTGGAATGCGTGCCAATCTAGCATGCAACCGGATTCGGAAGGCAAGACGGCAAGCCTGCGGTGATTGCGCAAGGCGGCGGTTTTGCACCGATGTGTCAAACCCTTGTGCGGCGTGGCCGCGCCTCGGGCTGAACGGGCGTTCTACTTTGCATGGGGTTGTTTTCGCATTTTTTGATTGCCGGCCGCGCTACGCCTGCTTCATCGTCCGGAACGTGATGGAGTAACGGTGCGCCTCGACCGGCGGAATGCTGTGCTCCCATTGCGAGCGCGCCTCGCCCTCCATCATGTAGAGCGAGCGCGGGCGGGCCTCGAGCGTGTGGCGCTGCCATTTGTCGCCGCGGCGGCGGCGGAAGCGGAATTTGCAGGCCGAGCCGAGCGACAGGCCGAGGATTTTGTCGAAGTGCGGCTTGTCGCGGTGCCAGCCGATGCCGACGCCGGCCTCATACTCGGTACAGAGTACCTGCCGGACGCTGGCCTCCGGCAGCTTCGCCCAGGCCTCGGCCTGACGCGCGATGGGCATGAGCCAGTCCGGGATCGGCTCCGCCTCGGCGAGCCGCTGCAACGTGTAGTCATAGCGACAGCCGAAGGACGCCACCCGGCGGTTGCCCTCGAACGCCCCGAACTGGAAGCGCTCGAGCGGCAATGCTGTGATGCGGCCGACCAAGGATTGCTCGACGGCGGGTTCGATAAAATTGTCCGTGTGGCGAAGGCCGGCCGGACCTTCGTCAGGGACGGCGAACAAGCCAAGCTGCGTCATTCCTCGCATTTCCGTGATGGAACCTAATGGCGGCTGATGCGACTTACATATGACGCGGGGAGAAACGTGCGAGGCTGTCATGGCACACAAGCATACCGCCGATCCGACAGAGATCATGCGGGCGACCGGTCATCCTGAGCTCGAATATGCCGCCGGCTGGACCATCGCCGGCTTGATCACCATCGGCACCATCGTCGCCGCCTGGGTGTTCGCGATCTAGGCGACAGGGAATTGGAGCTCGAAGGCCGCGCCCTCGTCGGTCGGCTTGAGCCTGATCGAGCCGCCATGGCTCGCCATCACCGCGCGCGAGATCGCAAGCCCCATCCCGGTGCCGCCCTGGTCGCGGCGGGTGGTGAAGAACGCATCAAAAATCCTGTCGCGGTTCGGTGCCGAGATCGGTTCGCCGTCATTGCTCACCGTCAGACGCAGGGTCGTGCGTTCGTCCACAGCCTCCAGCCTGATTGTCCCGGCCTTGTGCCGCATCGCGTTGTCGGCGAGATGCGACAGCACGATCAGCGCCTTTTCGCCGGACATGCCGATGGAGCGGTCGAGGCTGCCGCTGGCCTCGATGGAGCTGGCCGGAAACCGGTTCTTGAGGTCGGCGATCACGGGCGCCAGCTCCGTGCGCTCATTCTGCGGCAGGCTTTCGGCGCGGGCGAGCTCCCGCAGCCGCTGCGCCATCGCCTCCAGCCGCTGCGTGTCGGACAGGATGTTGGCGATGAACGTCTTCTGTTCGGCCGGTGTCAGGCCCTCGGATTTGCCCTGAACCGAATCCTGCAGTAGCTCGGCCGCGCCCTTGATCGAGGTCAGCGGCGATCTCAGCTCGTGGGTCAGATGGGCCGAGAACGTCGCGATATAGTCGGAGCGCCTTGCCAGCTGCTCGGCCATGCCGAGGAAGCTGTGCGAGAGCTGGGCGAACTCACGGGTGCCGTAGTGCCGGAGCGGCTGGAATGCCTCGCGGTCGCCACGGCCGATCCGCGCGGCGCGGTCGATCAGCTCGCGCATCGGCAGCGTGATGGTGCGCGAGAACACCAGGCCGATCGCGATGGTGCCGAGGATGACGGCGAGCCCCGCCAGCACGAACTTGCCCCGCTCCTGGTAAAGATGGTCGAAGATGTTGCTGGGCGTTCGCGTGGTGTAGATCACGCCGGCGACGCGGTTGTTGACGATGACGGGCATGGCCGAGAACACATGCACGCCGAGGCCGCGGCTGAAGGAATAGATCGGCGGCGGCGGCTTGTCCGGCACGCGGTTGCGCAAGGTGGCGCGATATTGCCCGTGCAGCGCGTCGGCGACCTCCTCGATATGGGCGAGCGACTGGCCGACCTCCTGGCGCCCGGCGATCACGACGCCTTGCGGATCGAGGATGCGAAAGCCCGCCAGCGTCACCTTCTGGGTCTCGCGGATGATCGGCGTCAGCCTTGCGCCGATCTCGACATAGGCCGCCTGCGCGGGATGAGGCGCGGCCTGCGCATCCGGTCGCCGCCGCAGCAGATCGTTGGCAGTGAGGTCGAGTGCCGGGCGGATCGGCGTAACCTGGTCGCCGGGATCGGGCAGCACGTTCGGCGGCACCTCGGCGCCGAGCGTCAGGCCGCTGTCGAGCCTGGCCGTGACCTCCTGCGCATAGATCGTCGCCAGCACGCGGCTCTGCGCGATCAGCTCGGCCTGGGTCTGGCGGATCAGCTGGTTGTCGTAGAGGCGAAAGAAGAACAGGCCGACCAGCGGCAGCACGCCAACGGTCGTCAGCACCGCGAAGATGACGAGCCCGAGCGACGGCCGCCATTTGTCGGGCGCCGCGCTCATGCCGCCTTCTCGCAGCGGCCGAGCTTGAAGCCGACGCCGTGGATGGTCTCGATGACGTTCTCGCAATTCAGGGCCGCGAGCTTGGCGCGGATGTTGCGGATGTGGCTGTCGATGGTGCGGTCGGAGACCTGGATGTTGAGCTGATAGGCTGCCCGCATCAGCTGCTCGCGGTTGAATACTGAAGTCGGCCGACTCAGGAACGCGCGCAGGATGCCGAACTCGATCGCGGTCAGCTTCAGCGGCGTGCCGGCGAAGGTCGCGACATGCTGCTCGGGGTCGAGCAGCAGGCCGCCTTGCGACAGCGCGGTGGGACCAGCCTTGATCTCGCCATTGCGCGGGCTGAGCCGGCGGAGGATGACATTGACCCGCGCCACCAGCTCGCGCGGGCTGAACGGCTTCGTCACGTAATCGTCGCCGCCGATTTCGAGGCCGAGGATGCGGTCGATCTCCTCGTCGCGCGCCGACAGGAACAGGATCGGCACGTCGGAATTCTTGCGGATCTCGCGGCAGACGTCGAGGCCGTCGAACTCGGGCATGCCGATGTCGAGCACGATCAGATCGGGCCTGTCGGCGGCAAAGCGGGCGAGCGCCTCCTTGCCGTCGCGGGCCTCGATCACGTCCATGCCGGCCTTCTTCAGGGCGACGCGGATGACCTCGCGGATATGGCCTTCGTCGTCGACGATGAGAATGCGATGCGCCAAGAAACTCTCCGCTCACCCTGCCGGCGGGTTGCCGGACTGATCTTTCGCCTGCGCGTCCAGCCTGCGCTGCAGCCGCCAGCTCCGAAAGCCCCAGCTCCGCCAGGCCAGATCCCGGCGCTGCTGTTCTACAAGGCGGTCGCGACGCGACACAAGACAGCTCTCGGGGTTGCCAGACCGCAGCAAGATGGCCTTGTCGATCGCGGGCAGTGCCTGCGGCCCGAGCGTCAGGAGATAGTTGATATCGATCTGCAGGCCTTTGCCGGATGCCTCCCGGCTGTGGCTCACATTGTAGTCGGCAATGAAGGCATCGAAGTTCACCAGCGAGCAGCCGTAGAGCACGATCGCGAGCGCTATCAGATTGACGCCGACGAGCCATTGGTTGGACCGGTTGAGGGCGATGCGGGTCACGATCAGGATCAGCCCGAGCGCGACCAGCCCCATCCAGATGAAGGCCGCGATCCGCCAGTAGGTCAACATGTAGATGTCGACGTAGAGGTCGAGGCGAAGGATGGAGGAAGCGACGAGAAGCACGTTCTGCCCGACCCAGAGATAGACCAGCGGCCGGATCACCTTCGATTTCTCGGCCGGCCCGCCCGGGCGCATCGCCACCAGCACGAAGGCCGCGGCGAGCAGGGCGGTCACGATCAGCGGATAGGCGCCGCGATGTGCGTAGCCCGCATAGGTCAGATTGTCCGGCAGCGCCACATGGCCCCAGAGATAGATGCCGTCGAGAATGGACTGCGCCGCGAACAGCAAATTGAACAGGATCAGCGAGCGCAGGATGGTGGAGGGACCAAGAAACTCCACCGAAACCAGAGGCGGGAGCTGCGGCGGTACAGGACCGTCCGCGACGGCGGTGGTGACGTTCGTCTTGCGCCGCCAGCGCACATGGATGAATGGCCAGACCAGCGCCAGCATCAAGCCCCAGAACAGCACGCGCGGGACGCTGACATATTGCAGAATGAGCTTCGGATTGAGCAGGAACACCCATTGCTCGATCACCGGATTGGCTGCGGCGAACAGCGCGACGAAGACCGTGCTCAGCGCTGCCGGCAGCAGCCAGCGCGCGATGCCGCGGGTCAGCGCCGACGCGTTGAACGCCTGGGGCGCATCGAGGAAGAACCTGAAGGGCCCGAGCAGCACCAAGTTGCGCAGCGCGCGGGCGCGGTCGGCGAGTCCGGTCGTTTCGGAATTGGTTACGAGCAGCAACGCAATCGCGAGCGACGCGATCAGGATCAGGAACGACAGCGTGTTGAGCTCCTCGATGACAGGCACCAGACCGGCGACGAGGACGGCCGAGCCGATCAGCGCGCGGCGCAGGTCCAGAGCCGCATGATTGAAGAGCGTCGACACCCCGGCGAGCACGATCGCAAAGAGCGTCAGCGAGAGCCCGATCCGCTGCCCGTAGAACAGCCAGTCGGCGAGTGCGGCCAGCACCAGCGCGAGGCCGACCTTGGCGGGGATCGAGGCATGACCGATCGGCTTGATTTCCTCTACGATCGTCGAAGCCAGGCTTGTCATATCCGAAAAGACCTTTCGTGATGGGTGGCATCACGAAGTCTGAACGGTGCTTGTGCAGAAGCTGGGATCATCGTCTGCACGGTTTCAGGAGTCTTTTGCAGTTTTCGTGCAGGCGCGCTTTTGCCTCTCGTCCGGCGTGAATTGCTTTGATAGGTGCGAAGCATTCGCCCCTCCAAGCGCGTGATGCATCATGCAATTCCTCCGCCGTATCGGTCACATTCTGCTCTGGCTTGCCGCGCCCGTCGTCGCATTCGCGGCCGCGAACAAGAACGATCCCTATCTGGTCCCGTTGCGCGGCGCCGGAAACTTGGCGCTTGTCGTCGCAAGCATCGTGATTGTTCTCCTGCTGCTGCGCGGAGGGCGTTGGCGGACTGTCGCAGGCAAGCTGCTGGTCACGCTCTGGTGCCTGCCGCCGGTCCTGATGTCCGCGGCGCATCTGAAACTCGAATTGCGCAAGCACGACGTTCTCGGCGCAAGTGCCGCCGAGGCGCGCCAGCTCGGGCCTCACTTCATGGTCGGCTATTCCTCGTTTCCCGAGGTCGCGAGGCTGGCCGAGCAGGGATTGATCGGCGGCGTCTATGTGACCCGGCACAACATCCGGGACCGGACCGTCGCGGCGTTACGTGCGGAAATCTCGGCGCTTCAGGACAAGCGGCGCGCGGCGGGCCTGCCGCCGCTGGTCGTCGCCGCCGACCAGGAGGGCGGCATCGTCGGGCATCTGGCGCCGCCGCTGACCAAGGTGCCGGCGCTGGCGACGCTCGCCGGTCTCGCTCCCGACGACCAGCAGGCCAAGGCTGAAGAGTTCGGTCGTATCCACGGACGCGAGCTTGCGGGCCTAGGCGTCAACCTCAATCTCGCGCCGGTGCTCGACCTCAAGCCGCCGGCGCGGCGCAACCGCCTCGATTTCCACACGCTGATCGGCCAGCGCGCAATTGCAGCCGATCCGGCTGTCGTCAGCACGATCGCGAGCGCCTATGTGCGCGGGCTGGAAGAATCCGGCGTCGGTGCCACGCTCAAGCATTTTCCGGGAATCGGCCGCGTCCGCACCGACACGCATCATTTCAGTGCCAATCTCGACGCGCCGGTTGCGGAATTGGAAGCCTCGGATTGGCTTCCGTTCCGCGAGGTGCTGTCGCATTCGCGCAGCGCACTGATGGTCGGCCATGTCACGCTCACCGCGGTCGACCCCGAACGCGCCGCCTCGCACTCCAAGCGCGTCGTCGATGGCATCATCCGGGACAAATGGGACTATCAGGGCGTGGTGATGACCGACGACCTCGTGATGGGCGCGATCTACCAGAACGACGTCTGCAAGGCCGTGGTCGAGGCGATCAATGCCGGCGTCGACCTGCTGCTGGTCGCCTATGACGGCGCGCAATTCTACCGCATCTTCGCTTGCGCCCTGGAAGGCTCGCGGAAAGGCATGCTGGATACAGCAGCGCTGCGCGCGAGCGAGGCGCGGCTGACGCGAGGTTTTTCGATCGAGCAGGCGCGGGCTGCGTCAGATGTGCTCCGCGTCGTCGAGCGGCATCAGCCCTTCGAAAATTGGCGGTAATCCGGCTCGCGGTGAAACCAGAACTCGTAACCGGTGATGCCCTTCTGCATGGCGACGTCGTGGATCGGCTGGTTGAGCGGAACGACCGGCACGTCGCGGATGCAGAGCGCGATGAAATCCTTCACCGCCTTGTTGTACTCGGCCGTATCAGCGGTGAAGCGGGCCTTGTCGATCAGCGCGTCCATCTCCTTGTTCTGGTAGGAGGAGATGTTGAAGATCGAATTGTTGCCGTGGAAATTCCAGTAGAAGTAATATTCGGGATAGTCGAGCCAGCCGCTGAAACGGTTGAGCGCGAGCGGCAGCTCCTTCTTGTTCAGCGTCGTGCGCCAGTTGGCACCGGGGATCTTTTCGATTGATGCCTTGATGCCGATCTTGGCGAGGCTCTCCTGGATCAGGATCGCCGTGGGTTCGCCGACGGTCGCGGTGCCTGTGTCGAGCGACAAGGTCGTCTCCAGGCCGGACCCGAAGCCAGCTTCCTTCATCAAGGCCTTGGCCTTGTCGAGGTCGGTGGCATAGGGAAACGGCTGCGGCCAGACCGGCTTTGAGACTTCTGCGGCTCCTCCGTACATCGGAACGGCACGGCCGAAGAACGCGCTGCTCTGGATCTGCTCATATGGCATCGCCCAGGCGATGGCCTGGCGCAGCTTCATATTGTCGAAAGGCGGCTTTGCGGTGTTCAGAGCAACGTACCAGAGCGCATTGGGGATCGGCACGCCCGACACCTTGACCTTGCCTTCCCTGATGAGCTGGTCGAAATCGCGCGGCGCAAAGCCGCTCGACAAGTCGGCGTCGCCTCGCTCCAGCATGGCGCGGCGCGTTCCGCCGGAGGGAACGTCGCGTGCGATCACGCGCCTGATCTTCGGCAAGGGTCCGCTCTTCCAGTCGTCGAAACGCGCCAGCACGGTCTCGCTGCCGGGCTTCCAGCTTTCGATCCTGTAGGCGCCGCCGCCGGCCTCGTTGTTCCTGAGCCACGTCAATGCCCAGGGGTCTTCCGGACTAGCATTCTTCTTCGCCAGTTCCGAGTTGATGATGAAGGGCACGACCACGGCGACGTTGAACAGCAGCATCTTGTCCTTGCGGACATAGTCGATGCGGAAGGTGTGATCGTCCACGACCACGAACTGTTCGGGCTTTTCCAGCGATCCCGCCGACATCTGAAAGGTCGGAAAGCCGCCAACCTTCACCGCACGGTCGAACGACCATTTGACGTCCTTGGCGGTGACAGGCGTGCCGTCGTGGAATTTCGCGTCCTTGCGAAGCTTGAAGGTGCAGGACATGCCGTCGGCTGCGACCTCCCAGCTCTCGGCCAGTTCGGGCGCGAGCTTCTCGCGATCATACGACAGCGTTCCGTCCGGCAGCGTCATGGAGCCGTAGGAAAGCAGGCGGTCGTAGCAATTCCACGATAGCCCATTTACGGTCTGGTTGGAGCCGACGCCCTGCATGTCCAGCGAGTTCGGACCCAGCTCCTGCACCACCAGCAGCGTCTCACTACGTCCCTGCGCCCAAGCGAATGGCGGAGCAACGGCACTGATGCCGGCGGCACCCACGCCGCCAATCACGTTGCGGCGGCTCATATGGAAGGGTGAACGGCTCATGGAGGCCTCCTGTCCGACAATCATCCGGCATCGAGAGGCAAGGTGTGTGCCACCCGGCACGAACGATCGTACCGTATCCGTGGCCGACCGCCCCGCGCGAGGGCGCGAGGCGGTGTTGTCTGTGCGTTGCGTCAGGCGCTTCCTATTCGGCCTGCTCCACTGCGGCAGGCATCTTCGCAACCGACATCAGCGATCGCGCGACCTGATTGAGCAGGAGATCGGCGTTTTCTTCCTCGGCGAGGGATTTGGAGAGCAGGGCGACCACTGCGCTATGCCGGAGCTGCTGCGCCAGATTGCGCGCGGTGATGTAGCCGGACATCTCGTAATGCTCGACGCGTTGAGCCGCAGAAATCAGTGAGAGGTCGGCGGCAGCGTCTTCCTTGTCTTCGGCTTCCTTCATGACTTCCTGGCCTTCCTCGATGAGGCCCATCATGCCCTTGCAGGGTTTGGCGCGTGCGGTCTCGCCGAGCAGCTCGAAGCATTCGTTGATGCGCTCGACCTGATTCTCGGTCTCGGCCAGATGCAGTTCGAACAATTCCCGCAGCTGGTCGAAGCGGGCGGCCTGCGCCATCTTGGGAAGCGCCTTGGTCAACTGCTTCTCGGCATGGAGAATGTCGCGCAGTTCATGGAGCAGGAGATCGGTCAGGCCCGCCTCGTCCACGGGCGATGAGCTCTCCGCAACGATCGGTGTGCCGGCGCCGGCATCGGTGGACTGCAGAGCGGGCGATTCCGTGAACACCCAGTCCTCGCCCTCGTTCCACGGACCGCGGGTGTCGATTTCTCCGTGGTCGCCGCTGCCGGTGGAATCGTTGAAGTACTGGTTCACGAGGCCGGGCGTCGGCGCGAGCCTGCCGATGCTGAAGGCCGGCTTCGACAGGCTTTCGAGCGCGCGCGCGAACGCCTTCATATGAGTGATTTCCCGCGTCATCAGGAACTGGAGCGCGTCCTTGCTGCCGGCGTCGTCGCAAAAATTGATCAGCCGTTCATAGACGATCTTCGCGCGCGCCTCGGCGGCGATGTTGCTGCGGAGATCGACGTCGAGCTCGCCGGTGATCTTGAGATAGTCGGCGGTCCAGGGATTGCCTTGTGAATTGAACAGATTGACGCCGCCGCCGCCGGCGATCGCAATCAGCGGATCGGCCTCTGCCGCCTGGCGGTCGTTCTTCGAAGGCGCAAGATGCATCCGCGCGAGACAACCGACGACTTCGAGATGACTGAGCTCTTCGGTGCCGATATCCATCAGGAGATCCTTGCGGTCGGGATCCTCGCAATTCAAACCTTGAATCGAATATTGCATCGCCGCCGCAAGTTCCCCATTGGCGCCGCCGAACTGCTCGAGCAGCATATTGCCGAAGCGCGGATCGGGTTCGTCGACACGCACGGTGAACATCAGTTTCTTGACGTGGTGATACATGGGAGGGCTCGCGCTGAGAGGGAAACCATGCGCGTCAACCGGCCCTCGGAATGTTCGTTCCTAGTTCTCGTCGAGATTCAGGTCCGGTGCTGCAGAGCGCGTCTGCGCGTTCGTTGATGCCCGCGAGGTCTCTACGGTCCCACTGCTGCGCGGCTCTGCCCGGCCTGTGCGATCAGTCCGTCAATCATCGCGCGCACGAGGCCTGCGATTTCCTTGCGCAGCGCCAGCAGCGGCACCGCGACCAGCTTCTGCTCCAACCCCAGCGCCACCATGCCATGCACCGCCGAGAACAAGCTGCGCGCGGTGATTCCGAGCTCTTCCGGGCCGCGTTTTGGAAACAGCGAGACCAGCGGCTGGTAGATGTGGCGAAACAACCGCATCTGGTCATCGACGGACCAGTCGGGAACGACCTTGTCGGCCTCCATGCGGTGCTCGAACAGTGCGCGCCAGAGCTGGAGATTCTTCGCCGCGAAATCGCAATAGGCGATGGCGATGCGGACCAGCGTCTCCTGCGGCAAGGAGGCGCCCGAGCTTTCCGCCGCGCTCAGCGCCTCGTCGAGCCGGTGCAGCGTGCGCGAGCCCACCCGCAGGATCAGCTCGTCCATATCGGCCACGAGATTATAGACCGCACCATTGGCGCAGCCGATCTCGCGGGCGAGATCGCGGGTTTTCAGCCCCGACAAGCCACGGTCGGCGATCATCCGCTCCGCCGTCAGGATGAGGTCGATTCGAAGTTTCTCTCGACGTTCCAAGGCTTTAGACATGCGCCTATCAAATTCTTGAGCGTTGCTCAAATTATTCTTGAACAATGTTCATAGTTGTTGCTACAAACGATTTGTGAGCAACGCTCATAAACAGGGAGCAGCAGATGTTCAAGACCGTCGTGACACTCTTCCGGGGCAGCGTGGCCGCCGCCGGCGAGGAACTGGAGGACCGGACCGCCCTCCTCATTCTCGACCAGCAGATGCGCGATGCGGCCGCCGCCGTCGAGCGCAGCAAGCGGACGCTGGCGCTTGCGATCGCGCAGGACCAGCAGGAGGGCCGCAAGCTCGAGGCGACCGTCGCCCGCATCGCCGATCTCGAGACGCGCGCGGTCGCGGCGCTCGATGGCGGCCGCGAGGATCTCGCCAGGGACGCTGCCGACGCCATCGCAGGCCTGGAGGCTGACCGCGATGCGGCGATGACGGCCCGCGCCTTGTTCGCGACCGAGATCATCAGGCTGAAGCGGCACGTCGCAACCGCGCAGGCCCGCATCACCGAGCTCGATCGCGGCCGCCGGGTCGCCCGAGCCTCGGAGGCGGTGCGCTCGCTTCGCCGCAGTGGCATCGAGGCGGCACGTCCTTACGAATCCACGCTGCCGGAGGCGGAGAGCACCCTGCGGCGCCTGCGCGAGCGGCAGATGGAAGCCCAGGCCGCCGATGATGCGCTGGTCGAGCTCGATGCGGCCACCGGACCGCTCGCCACCGCCGAGAGACTTGCCGAGCAGGGTTTTGGCCCACGGCTGAAGACGACTGCGGACGACGTGCTGGTCCGGTTGAAGTCCAAGCGCGCGCCGACCGCCTGATCCCCAACCCCATCATCATTCGAACCAACAGGAGACCATCATGAACCAGAACGGCCAACCCCATAGCAGCGCCTGGGTGACCTTCACTTACGCGTCCTTCGCAGCCTCCGCGTTCCTCATCGCCATCGGTATCTTCTTCCTGCCGATCGACTTCTGGATGAAGGGCTATCTCACCATGGGCATCGTCATGCTGATCCAGACCTGCATCACCCTGACCAAGACCGTACGTGACAATCACGAGAGCAGCCGACTGGTGAACCGCATCGAGGATGCCAAGGCCGAACGGCTGCTGATGGAAGTTTCCAAGGCGGCTTGAAGAATCTGCCTTGCGCCAATCCGGACGACGAGCACGAGAGCCGCGGAGCGACGCGCCGCGGCTCGCGCGTCCGCCCGGAATGACGTTTTGATCGGGCCTTCCGATCCGCATCCCGCATTGTACTTCGAACGCAGGTGCGATATGGCTCTCGCGCTTTCCAGATGCGGAGACGAGCTTTGTCGAAACAATCGCTGCGTGAGGAGGCCGAGCGCCTGATCCGCGAATCGATGGAAAAGAAGACCATCGTCGTCAAGCAGGGCGCGACCCGCATCGAGGCCGTCTGCGGCAAGTGCGGCGCGCCGAATCGGGTCCAGGCGGAAAAAGGCCAGACCCGGGTCAAGTTCGCTTGCAAGAATTGCGGGCACCAGCAAGAGACGCTGTAGGGCGGCTTGCGCGAACTTGCCGCGCCGCGAACACTCCAACCCCTCATCCTGAGGAACCCGCCGAAAGCGGGCGTCTCGAAGGATCGAGGCCGGGCCGCTGCAGCCGGGCCTGCATGGTTCTTCAGGCGATGCGAAGCATCGTTCCTGAGACGCGCGCAAGGGCGCGCTCCTCACCATGAGGATTTGACGGTTACTCCCTCTCCACGAACCTCGTGAACGCATCCGTGTAATCCGGGTGCCAGCGCGACAGCGGCGGGCGGTTCTCGACGATGTCGCCGGCGGCCCATTGGATGCGTTTCTCGTCGAGCGCGCGCGGCACGTCGTTATCCGGGCACAGGATGTAGAAATCGCCAGCCTCCAGCCGCGCCAGCATGAAATCGACCGTCTGCTCCGGCGTCCAGGCGCCGGCCGGCTTTTCGGTGCGTCCCTTCGCGGTGAGGCCGGTGAAGACGAAGCCGGGGATCAGCAAATGTGCCGTGAGGCGACAGTCTTTCGTGTTGCGCAGCTCGTGCTGCAGCGCTTCGGTAAATGCCTTCACGCCGGCCTTGGAGACATTGTAGGCGGGGTCGCCCGGCGGCGTGGTGATACCCTGCTTCGAGCCGGTGTTGATGATGATGCCGGTCTTGCCGCGCGCGATCATGTTGGGCGCGAAGATGCGCGAGCCGTTGATGATGCCCCACATGTTGACGTCGATGATGCGCTGCCAATTGTCGGGTTCGCCGAACAGCGTGCTGCCCGGCTGGATGCCGGCATTGTTCATCAGCAGGTCCGTTCCGCCGAATTGCGCGCTCACGGCACGTTCCAGTTCCCTCACGCTCTCCGCGCTGCTGACATCGACGACTGAGGTCATCACGTTTGTGGCAGATGTGACAGATGACAGTCTTGTCGCGGCGTCCGCCAGCCGTTCCCGGTCGACATCCGCGATGCACACCTTCATGCCGGCGCGCGCGAAGGCCGCCGCGGCGGCAAGCCCGATTCCGGATGCGCCGCCTGTGATCACGGCGACATTGTCTTTGACGATGGTGGGATGTGGCATGGATCGTCTCCGGGGAAGAACTCTCGGTCGAGCTATAACATGGCAGCAGTCCGACCCTGCACAAGTCGGCATGGGAGGTCTTCGTTCGACGCTGCCTTTACGCCTATCCGGCGCGGCTGTATCCTTCAGCCTAACGATCCCGCCCAGATCGAACCAATCAAACACCTGACAGGGAGTGCAGCCATGGCTGTGTCGCAGGCTATTCCGATCACGCGCCATCCGTTCGCCAACGGGTCCTACAAGCAGATGCTGATCGACGGTAAGTGGATCGATGCCGCCTCAGGCAAGCGCTTCGAGACTCATAACCCTGCCACCGGCGAATTGCTCGCAACCGTCGCCGAGGGCGACAAGGAAGACATCGATCGTGCGGTTGCCGCGGCCCGCCGCGCCTTCGAGGGCCCCTGGAGCAAGGTCAAACCGTTCGAGCGGCAGAATCTGCTGCTCAAGCTCGCCGACCTCGTCGAGAAGAATTTCGACGAATTGTCGCAGCTCGACACGCTCGACATGGGCGCGCCGCTCAGCCGCACCCGCGCCTATCGCCTGCGCGCCGTCGGCATGCTGCGCTATTATGCCGGCCAGACCACGGCGATCCACGGCGAGACCATCGAGAACTCGCTGCCCGGCGAGATCTTCTCCTACACGCTGAAGGAACCGATCGGCGTCGTCGGCGCCATCATTCCCTGGAACGGGCCGCTCACCGCGACGATCTGGAAGATCGGCCCCGCGATCGCGACCGGCTGCACCGTGGTGCTCAAGCCCGCCGAAGAGGCGCCGCTGACCTCGCTGCGCATCGCCGAGCTGGCGATGGAGGCGGGCATTCCGCCCGGCGTCATCAACGTCGTGCCCGGCTATGGCGAGACCGCGGGCGCCGCGCTCGCCTCGCACCACGACGTCGACAAGGTCGCCTTCACCGGCTCGCACGTCACGGGGCAGTCGATCATCCGTGCGTCCGCCGGCAACCTCAAGCGCGTCTCGCTCGAGCTCGGCGGCAAGTCGCCGGACATCGTGTTCGCGGATGCCGATCTCGACGCCGCGGTGCCGGGTGCGGCGATGGCGGTGTTCGCCAATTCGGGCCAGATCTGCAGCGCCGGCACGCGGCTGTTCGTCGAGCAGTCGATCTACGAGGAGTTCGTCGGCCGCGTTGCCGAATTCGGCAAGAAGCTGCAGGTCGGCAACGGGCTCGATCCCAACGTGCAGATCGGTCCGCTGGTGTCCGAGCAGCAGCTCGAGCGCGTCACCAGCTATCTCGACATCGGCCAGAAGGAAGGCGCGAAGGCGCTCGCCGGCGGCGGCCGCGTCACCGAAGGCGCGCTGTCGAAGGGCTTCTTCGTCTCGCCGACCGTGTTCGCGGGCGTGCAGGACAACATGCGTATCGCGCAGGAGGAGATCTTCGGTCCGGTCATCTCCGCGATCGCGTTCAAGGACATGGACGAGCTGGTCAAGCGTGCCAACAACACCACCTTCGGCCTCGGCTCGGGACTGTGGACGCGCGACGTCAGCAAGGCGCATGCGGTCGCGAAGTCGCTGCGTGCCGGCTCGGTGTGGGTGAACTGCTACCAGGCGATGGACCCGGCCGTGCCCTTCGGCGGCTACAAGATGAGCGGCTACGGCCGCGAGTCCGGCAAGCAGCATGTCGAGGAATATCTCAACGTGAAGTCCGTCTGGATCAAGACGGCCTGAGGCCTGTTTTCTCCCCGCGTTCCGCGAGGGGGAATATTTGCTTTTCGTGGGGCGGCGCCTTTTCCGGTGGCCGCCCCACGCTATATGATCCGCATCCTTTCACAGACATTCGGGGCCCGCATGAAATTCGAAGCGTTGTTTAGGCCGTTGCAGGTCGGTCCGTACAAGCTTGCGCATCGCGTCGCGATGGCGCCGTTGACGCGCATGCGGGCCGAGCGCGAGAGCTTTGCGCCGCGACCGCTCAACGCCGAATATTACGGCCAGCGCGCGACGCAAGGCGGCCTGCTCATCGCCGAAGCCTCGCCGGTGCTCTCGCAGGGCCGCGGCAATCCCGCGACGCCGGGCATCTATTCGGAGGCGCAGATTGCCGGCTGGCGCAAGGTGACGGATGCGGTGCACGCCAAGGGCGGCATCATCTTCCTCCAGCTCTGGCATGTCGGCCGGGTCTCGCATTCCTCCTTCCATGGCGGCCAGCTGCCGGTGTCTGCTTCGGCCATCGCGATCAAGGCCGAGGGCATGAAGGCGATGACGGCCGACGGCAAGATCTCGGACTATGAGACGCCGCGCGCGCTCGAGACCGAAGAGGTCAAGGGTATCGTCGAGGCCTTCAGGCAAGGTGCGAAGAACGCGCTTGCGGCCGGCTTCGACGGTGTCGAGATCCACGGCGCCAACGGCTATCTGCTGGAGCAATTCCTGCAGTCCCGCAGCAACCAGCGCACCGATCAATATGGCGGTTCGATCGAGAACCGCGCCCGGCTGCTGCTCGAAGTGACACAGGCCGCGATCGACGTCTGGGGTGCCAATCGCGTTGCCGTACGGCTGTCGCCCTACGGCATCGCCAATGATTCCGGCGAGCCCGATCCGATGCCGCTCTACACTCATGTGGTGAAGGCGCTCGACAAGCTCGGCCTCGCCTATCTGCACTTCATCGAGCCGAGATCGAGCGGCTCGGGTCGCGCCGAGGTCAACTGGCAGAACGTGCCGTCGGCAATGGTACTGTTCCGGCCGCTCTACAGCGGCGTTCTGATGACTGCCGGCGGCTTCACCGGCGAGACCGCGAACGCGGCGATCGCCGACGGCCACGCCGACATCATCGCCTTCGGCCGGATCTTCATCTCCAATCCGGACCTGCCGCGGCGACTGGAGCACGACTATCCGATCACGCCGTACAATCGCGCGACGTTCTACGGCGGCGAGGAGAAGGGGTATACGGATTACCCAGTTTATGACGAACTGACGCCGGCGTAAGTCCCTCCGTCATTCCGGGGCGACGCGAAGCGTCGAGCCCGGAATCCATTTCACGTCCTGGTTTGCTGCGCGATGGATTCCGGGCTCGCGACTTCGTCGCGCCCCGGAATGACAATCATGTATTGTTGTCCCCGCAATGACGACGGGGAGATACCATGGCCAAACTCGCCACCGCCGCAGGGATCGCCACCGGGCAATGCCTCTGCGGCAAGGTCACCTTCGAGATCGACGTCCCCGTGCGCTGGGCCTGGCATGATCATTCGTCCGCCAGCCGCCGCGCGCATGGTGCCGCCTACGCCACCTATGTCGGCAGCTGGAAGAAGCGGTTTCGCATCACGTCCGGGAAGACCGCTCTCACCCGCTACGAGGACAAGTCGACCAAAACCACGCGCAGCTTCTGCTCGCAGTGCGGCACGCCGATTGCCTATGAACGTCCGCGCGGCCCGCACATGGTCAACATCCCCCGCGCGCTCTTTAGGGAGCGCACCGGCCGCCAGCCGCTCTATCACATTGCGATCGAGGAGCTCCAGGAATGGGCCTATACCGGCGAGCCCTTGGTGCCGCTGAAAGGCTTTCCGGGCGTGGTCTGGCAGCGGTCGAAAAAGAAGAAGCGGGCGAGTGGCGAGGATCCGTTCGAGCTGGGGCGGGAGGAGATGTAGCCCTGTTCGCTCCGCTCTCGTGTCCCGGACGCGCTGCGTCGCTTCCGGGACACGAGACCGTCGCACGCAACGCAGCCATGACCACGCTTCCTTGCGCGCCTGCCAGAACTTCGGCCATCATGCCTTCCGTCCTTGCGGCAACGACCGCTCCTGGAGGAAACATGAAGAACAAGATCACCGGCCGCTCCGCCTTTCTCGCGCTGCTCAAGGACGAGGGCATCACGCATCTGTTCGGCAACCCCGGCACCACCGAGCTGCCGATCATGCATGCGCTGAAGGACCATCCCGATCTCACCTATGTGATGGCGATGCAGGAGAGTCTGGTGGTCGCGATCGCCGACGGCTACAGCCGCGCCTCCGGCAAGCTCGTCGCCTGTAACGTCCATGTCGCCCCCGGCCTCGGCAACGCCATGGGCTCGCTCTACAACGCCCAGTTCACGGGCACGCCGATGATTCTCACCGCCGGCCAGCAGGAGCAGGGCCACGGCCTGATGGAGCCGGTGCTCTACGGTCCGCTGGTGCGCATGGCCGAGCCGCTGGTGAAATGGGCGGTGGAGGTGACGCGTCTGGAAGACCTGCCGCGCATCGTGCGCCGTGCCGCCAAGATCGCAACCACGCCGCCGACCGGTCCGGTGTTCATTTCGCTTCCGGGCGACATCCTGAATAGCGAAGCCGGCATCGATCTCGGCCGCTCCACCCGCATCGACGCGCGGACAAGGCCATCGGACGAGGTGCTGAGGGCGTTTGCCGCGCGCCTGCTGAAGGCGGAGCGCCCCGTCATCGTCACCATAGACGAGGTGGTGAAGAGCGATGCGCTGAAGGAAGCGGCTGAACTCGCCGAGCTGCTTGGAGCTGCCGCCTACCAGTCCTCGACGCCCTATGGCTCGCACTTCCTCTCGGAGAGTCCGAGCTTCGTCGGCACGCTTGCACGCGTGCAGAAGGTGGCGCGCGACACGCTGGCGCCCTACGACCTCCTGATTGCGCTCGGCGGCGATCCCTTGCGGATGTCTGTTTACAGCGAGGTCGATGCGCTGCCTGACGGACTCGGCATCGTGCAGATCGGTCTCGTCGATTGGGAGATCGCCAAGAACTACAGCGCCGAGATCGCGCTGAAGGCGGACCTGAAGGAAACGCTGCGCGCGCTGATCCCGGTGCTGAAAGAGATGGGTGGTGCCGCGCTCGCGAGCCGGGCGAGGCAGCGCCTCGCCGAGCTCGCGCCGAAGAACTGGACCGCACGTCGCACCGCGCTCATCGAGCAGATCGGCAAGAGCGCGAGCCGCACCCCGATCGATCCGGACTATCTGGTGCTGCAGATGGTCGAGGCCATGCCCGACAACGCGATCCTCGTCGACGAGGGCCTCACCTCCAGCCGCCAGGTGACGGCGCTGCGACCGCATCGCGATCGCTACGGCTATCACGGCCTTGCCTCAGGCGGCATCGGCTGGGGCCTGCCGGCCTCGGTCGGCGCCAGCATCGCCAATCCGGATCGCCCCGTGGTGTGCTTCTCGGGCGACGGCAGCGCGATGTATTCGATCCAGTCGCTGTGGACCGCGGCGCATCACAAGCTGCCGCTCAACGTCGTCATCGCCAACAATGGCGGCTACCGCATCATCAAGCAGCGCCTGCTCGCCTTCCATGGCGACGACAATTATGTCGGCATGGATTTTATCGATCCGCCCGTGGATTTCGCCGGCGTTGCCAGGGCGCTCGGCTGCGAGGCGATCAAGGTGAGCGATCCCCGCGAGCTGAAGGCGACGCTGGCGTCGGCGTTTGGCCGGCCGGGGACGAAGCTGATCGAGGTGATGGTGGACGGGAAAGTGTAGGCTCTACCCCGTCTTCCCCACCCGATATCCCGCCGCGGGATGTGGCGCGTCGAGCCGTGCGCGGCCATCGCCGAACAGCTTCTCCCGCAGCGTGCCCTTGGCGTATTCCGGCTTGTACCGTCCGCGCTTGGTCAGCTCCGGCACCAGCATGTCGGCGATATCCTCGAAATCGCCGGGCGAGACCGCAAACGCGACATTGAGGCCGTCGACATCGGTCTTCTCGAACCAGTCCTCGATCTTGTCGGCGACGCTCTCCGGCGTGCCGACCACGACGGGGCCGGCGCCGCCGATGCCGACATGCTCGATGACGTCGCGCACGGTCCAGACGCGGTCGGGGTCGCCCCGGGTGACGTTATCGAGGGCGCTGCGGCCGGCATCGTTCTGGACGTGGCGGACCTCCTGGTCGAGCTCGTAGCCGGAGAAGTCGATGCCGGTCCATCCCGACATCAGCGCGAGCGCGCCTTCCGGATTGATATGCGAGCGGTAGTCGGCATATTTCGCCGCAGCCTCTGCTTCCGTGTTGCCGAGGATGATCGTCATCATGTTGAACATCAGGATTCCCGCGGGATCGCGGCCGAGTGCGGCGGCCTCCTGGCGGATCGCTGAGACGCGCGGCGCGATGATCTTTGCCGACGGTCCCGACATGAACACGCATTCGGCATGCTTGGCCGCGAACTGCCGACCGCGCGGCGAGGTGCCGGCCTGGTACAGCACCGGCGTTCGTTGCGGCGACGGCTCGCTGAGATGGATGGTGTTGTTGATGCGGTAGTTCGCGCTCTCGTGATTGATGCGGTGAACCTTGCTGGGATCGGTGAAGATGCCGCGCTTGCGGTCGCGCAGCACGGCGTCGTCCTCCCAGCTCCCTTCCCAGAGCTTGTAGACGACCTCCATGTATTCGTCCGCGATGTCGTAGCGGACGTCGTGGCCGGTCTGCTTGTCCTTGCCGGCACCTCGCGCGGCGCTGTCGAGATAGCCGGTGACGACGTTCCAGCCGATCCGGCCTTCGGTGAGATGGTCCAGCGTCGACATCCGCCGCGCGAACGGATAGGGCGGTTCGAAGGAGAGATTGCTGGTCACGCCGAAGCCGAGGTTTTTCGTCACTGCGGCCATTGCCGAGAGCAGCAGCAGCGGCTCGTTCGACGGCGTCTGAGCGGCGTTGCGCAAGGCCGCGTCGGGGCTGTTGCCATAGACGTCGTAGACCCCGAGCACGTCGGCCAGGAACAAACCGTCGAAACGCCCGCGCTCCAGCGTTTTGGCGAGATCGATCCAATAGGGCAGGCGGTTATACTCGGCGGTACGGTCGCGTGGATGGGTCCACAGACCCGGCGACTGGTGCGCGACGCAATTCATCGCAAAGGCGTTGAGCCTGATCTGCTTGGCCATGATCGTTCCCCGGCGCTCTATACCGAGCGCTCTTCGAATGGTAGATGTGCGCCCGAACTTGGCGAAGTTCTTGCATATAAGCTGCGCTTGGCAAGGCCAAAATCAGCGGGCTCCCGCCTTTGGCAAGCCAATCTCAAGAGAGCAAGAACGAAATCACAAGAGAAGTACAAGAACTATCCAACTCCCCGCCACTTTCGACGGCCAGTGTAGCCCGCTAGGTTCGCTCGCCTCGAGACCTTGAAAACGAAAAGCAATGACCAGAGCCGACGCCATCGCCCGCGCCCGGGACGACTTCAAATCCGGCGCGTTCCTCGCTGAACTCGACCGCCGCGTCGCTTATCAGACCGAAAGCCAGAATCCGTCGCGTGGCCCCGAGCTGCGCGCCTATCTGGAACAGGAGATGCAGCCGGCGTTTGCCGCGCTCGATTTCACCAGCCGCATCGTCGAGTCCCCCAGCGGCAAGTCACCGTTCCTGTTCGCCGAGCATCTCGAAAGCGGCTCAGCACCGACCGTGCTGATCTACGGCCATGGCGATGTCGTCGACGGTATGGAAGGCGAGTGGCGCGACGGCCGCGATCCCTGGCGCACGACGGTTGCGGGCAACCGGCTGTATGGCCGCGGCACCGCCGACAACAAGGGCCAGCACAGCATCAACATGGCGGCACTCCGCGCGGTGCGCGACGCCCGTGGCGGCAAGCTCGGCTTCAACGCCAAGTTCATCGTCGAAATGGGCGAGGAGATCGGCTCGCCCGATCTCGGCAAGGTCTGCGACCTCAATCGCGACGCGCTCAAGGCCGATCTGTTCATGGCCTCCGACGGGCCCCGTTTGTCCGCCGACCGCCCGACGCTGTTCCTGGGATGCCGCGGCGGCATCCGCATTCATCTCGATGTGAACCTGCGCGATGGCGGCCATCATTCCGGCAATTGGGGCGGCGTGCTGGCCAACCCCGCGACCATCCTGGTCAACGCCATCTCGACGCTGGTCGACGGCCACGGTCGTCTTCTGCTCGATGCGCTGAAGCCGCCGCGCCTCACCAACCAGATCCGCTCCTATCTCGCCGACGTGCAGGTGGTCCCGACCGAGGACGAGCCGGCGCTGGCGGAGAACTGGGGCGAGGAGGGTCTGTCGGCGGCCGAACGGCTCTATGCCTGGAATACGCTGGAAGTGCTGGCGATGTCGTCGGGCAATATCGAGAAGCCGGCCAACGCCATTCCGGGCCATGCCAATGCCGTGCTGCAACTGCGTTTCGTGGTCGGCACCGAGGTCGGCGGCCTGATCGAGGCGATCCGCGCGCATCTTGTCCAGAAGGGCTTTCCGATGGTCGAGGTGCGGGCGGCGCAGAGCTTTGCCGCCTCGCGCACCGATTTCGACAGCCCCTGGATCAAATGGGCGGCGGATTCGGTGAAAGAGACCACCGGCAAGCTGCCGGCGGTGCTGCCGAACTTCGGCGGCTCGCTGCCCAACGACGTGTTCTCCGAGATCCTGGGTCTGCCGACGATCTGGGTCCCGCATTCCTATCCCGGCTGCTCCCAGCATGCGCCCAATGAGCACATCCTGCTGCCTCTGACGGAAGAAGCCTTGACGGTGATGGCCGGGCTGTTCTGGGATCTCGGGGAATTACCCAAGCCGCTGACCTGAGCCCATTAACCTGAGCCACAAGCCAGCCGAAAGTCACATTCTAATCTGGCCCAATCTGTGCTTGCATCCGGGCCGCATCATCCTGAAAGGGGACCAAAAAAGTGAAACATTTTCGTAGCATCGGGCTTGCGCTCGCCGCGACCTTCGCCGTCAGCCAGGCCGGGGCCCAGGAGCTGACAGGCACGCTGAAGAACATCAAGGACACCGGCGCCATCACGCTGGGCTTCCGCGACTCCTCGATCCCGTTCTCCTATCTCGACGACAACCAGAAGCCCGTCGGATTCGCGATGGACATCTGCTACAAGATCGTCGACGCCGTGAAGAAGGAGCTCAAGCTCGACAAGCTCGAGGTCAAGCTCAACCCGGTGACGTCGGCGACCCGTATCCCGCTGATGGCCAACGGCACCATCGACCTCGAATGCGGCTCGACCACCAACAATGCCGAGCGCCAGAAGCAGGTTGCCTTCACCAACACCCACTTCCTGACCGCCAGCCGCTACGTCTTCAAGAAGTCGAGCGGCCTGAAGTCGATCGACGACCTCAAGGGCAAGACGGTGGTCTCCACCGCCGGCACGACGAACATCAAGCAGCTCACCGAGGCCAACGTCGAGAAAAAGCTCGGCGCCAACATCATCCCGGCGAAGGACCATGCTGAAGCCTTCCTGATGGTCGAGACCGACCGTGCGGTCGCCTTCGTGATGGACGACATCCTGCTCGCGAGCCTCGTGGCCGGCTCGAAGTCGCCGGCCGACTACGTCATCTCCAAGGACGCGTTCTCCAAGCCCGAGCCCTACGGCATCATGCTGCGCAAGGACGACGCGCCGTTCAAGAAGGTGGTCGATGCCGCGACTGCCGCGCTCTACACCTCGGGCGAGGGCCAGAAGATCTACGACAAGTGGTTCACCCAGAAGATCCCGCCGAAGGGCCTCAACCTCAATAGCCCGATTTCGCCCGAGCTGAAGAACGAGTTCGCGAAGCCCACGGATTCGCCGAACCCGGACGACTACAAGTAAGATACAACCTCGATCTTTCGATCGGGATCATGTCCGGCCACTCTTGACATAGGGGTGGCCGGACATTTGCATAGGCGCCGGGACAATCTCTATCAGTGGCGCGTTCGCGCGGGGGACACGTGAACTATAACTGGAACTGGGGAATCTTTTTCCAGCCGAACCCGATGGGGACGGGCACCTATCTCGACATGCTGCTGTCGGGACTGGTGCTGACCCTTAAGACGGCCGCGCTCGCCTGGATCATCGCGCTGATCTTCGGCTCGCTCGTCGGCGTCATGCGCACGCTTCCCTCCCGGGGCGCGGACTGGTTCGGCTTCTGCTGGGTCGAATTCTTCCGCAACATGCCGCTGCTCGTGCAGCTGTTCCTGTGGTTCTTCGTGCTGCCGGAGTTGCTGCCCAAGGCTGCCGGTACCTGGCTGAAGCAACTCCCGAACGCGCCGTTCTGGACGGCCGCGATCGGCATCGGCTTCTTCATGTCGGCGCGCGTGGCCGTTCAGCTGCAGGCCGGTATCGGCTCGCTGCCGCGAGGGCAGAAGATGGCGGCCACTGCGCTGGGCCTCACCACCGTGCAGGCCTATCGCTACGTGCTGCTGCCGATGGCGTTCCGCATCATCCTGCCGCCGCTCACCTCCGAATTCCTCAACACCATCAAGAATACGGCCGTCGCGATCACGATCGGCCTGCTCGAGCTGACCGGGCAGGCGCGCTCGATGCAGGAATTCTCGTTCCAGGTGTTCGAGGCCTTCACTGCCGCGACGATCCTGTACCTCCTCGTCAATGCCGTGGTCGTGACGGCGATGCGCTTCCTCGAACGCTGGGTCGCGATCCCCGGCTACATCACGGGGAAATAGCGATGTTCTCCAACCTCGATTTCGACGTCATCCGGCGTGCGCTGCCTTATCTGTTCTACGAGGGCATGACGTTCACGCTTACGCTGACGGCGCTTGCAGCCCTCGGCGGCCTGGTCTTCGGCACGGCGCTCGCGCTGATGCGCTTGTCCGGCTACAAGATCCTCGGGCGCATTGCCGGCGTCTATGTCGACTTCATGCGCTCGCTGCCGCTGGTGCTGGTCATCTTCTGGTTCTACTTCCTGGTGCCCTATATCGGGCAATGGCTGACCGGCGCCTCGCGCCCGATCAGCGTCGGCGCCTTCGCATCCTGCCTCATCACCTTCATCATGTTCGAGGCAGCATACTTCTCCGAGATCATGCGCGCCGGCATCCAGTCGATCTCGCGCGGCCAGCCGGCCGCGGCCAACGCGCTCGGGCTGACCTACGCCCAGACCATGCGCTACGTCGTGTTGCCGCAAGCCTTCCGCAACATGCTGCCGGTGCTGATCACGCAGACCATCGTGCTGTTCCAGGACACTTCGCTGGTCTACGTCCTGTCGATCACGGACTTCCTGGGCGCGGCAAGCAAGGTCGCGCAGCGCGACGGGCGTCTCGTCGAAATGTACCTGTTCGCAGCGGTCGTCTACTTCACCATCTCCTGTATCGCGTCCTTCGGCGTCCGTCGCCTTCAGGCGCGCATCGCCATCATTCGATAGAGCGTGTCCGTCATGATCGAAATCAGCCACGTCAACAAATGGTACAGCCCGAGCTTCCAGGTGCTGACCGATTGCACAACCAGCGTCACCAAGGGTGAAGTCGTGGTGGTCTGCGGCCCCTCGGGCTCGGGCAAGTCGACCCTGATCAAATGCGTCAATGCGCTGGAGCCGTTCCAGAGCGGCGACATCAGCGTCGACGGCACCAAGGTCAACGACCCCAGGACCAATCTGCCTAAGCTGCGCTCGCGCGTCGGCATGGTGTTCCAGCATTTCGAGCTGTTTCCGCATCTCAAGATCATCGACAATCTCTGCCTCGCGCAGCAGAAGGTCCTCGACCGGTCGCGCGACAAGGCGATGGCGAAAGGCATGCAACTGCTGGAGCGTGTTGGCCTCAAGGAACAGGCCCAAAAGTATCCCGCGAACCTGTCCGGCGGCCAGCAGCAGCGCGTTGCGATTGCCCGTGCGCTCGCCATGGATCCGATCGTCATGTTGTTCGACGAGCCGACCTCGGCGCTCGACCCGGAAATGGTCAGCGAGGTGCTCGACGTCATGGTGGATCTCGCTCATGAAGGCATGACCATGATGGTGGTCACCCACGAGATGGGCTTTGCCCGCAAAGTGGCCAATCGCGTGATCTTCATGGACCGCGGCGAGATCGTCGAGGACGCGGCGAAGGAAGACTTCTTCGGCAAGCCGCGCAGCGACCGCGCACAGAAGTTCTTGTCGAAGATATTGTCGCATTAATTCCCGCCGTCATTCCGGGATGCGCCGAAGGCGCAGGCCCGAAATCCGTCGGGCGGCAACACCCGGAGTGGAATGGATTCCGGGCTCATTCGCTGCGCGAATGCCCCGGAATGACGAAACGAGGGTGCCCGACGCCCCTCAATCGGCGTATAACCGCGCCAAATCCCTTCCCCTAGGAGACCTGCCTTGGATCCGCTCGCCTACGTCAACGGCTTATTCGTCCCGCTCTCGGACGCCAAAATCTCGGTCCTCGATCGCGGTTTCCTGTTCGCCGACGGCATCTATGAGGTCTCGGCCGTGCTCGACGGCAAGCTGGTCGACAACGCCTCGCATCTGGCGCGTCTGGAGCGCTCGGTCGGCGAGATCAAGCTGAAGCTGCCGGAGACGCTCGAACGCATCACCGAGATTCAGAAGGAATTGATTGCGCGCAACAAGGTCGAGAACGGGCTGGTGTATCTCCAGGTGACCCGCGGCGCCGACAAGGGCCGCGACTTCCCATTCCCCAAGGCTGACGTTAAATCGAGCCTGGTGATGTTCACCTCGGAGAAGGATATCATCAACACTCCGGTCGCAAAGACCGGCATCAACGTGATCACCGTGCCCGATATCCGCTGGGAGCGGCGCGACATCAAGAGCGTTGCACTGCTCGCGCAGGTGCTGGCGAAGCAGGCCGCGGCCGAAGCCGGCGCCGGCGAGGCCTGGATGCTGCAGGATGGCTATGTCACCGAGGGCGGCTCGTCCACCGCGTTCATCCTGACCAAGGACGATGTCATCGTCACCCGCCAAAACTCCAACGCGATCCTGCCGGGCTGCACCCGCAAGGCCGTGATCGCGCTCGCCGAGGAACGTCAGCTCCGCGTCGAGGAGCGTTCCTTCACGGTCGCCGAAGCGCACGCCGCCAAGGAAGCATTCATCACGAGCGCATCCTCGTTCGTCCAGCCGGTGGTCGCTGTCGACGGCAAGAAGATCGGCGATGGCAAGCCCGGCCCGATGGCGATGCGGCTGCGCGAGATCTATGTGGAGTTCGCCAAGGCGACGGCGGTCTGAGGCGCGTACTCTGTTGTTGTAGGGTGGGCAAAAGGCGCCTCGCGCCGTGCCCACGTCTTCTCTGCTGGTAGCCACAGAAGGTGGGCACGCTTTCGCTTTGCCCACCCTACAAGACTGTGGTTGTGGTTGGCTCACGCCGCCGATGCCTTCACCTTCACTGGATGGACCGCGCGAAACGCGATCGCGATCCTGTTCCAGGCGTTGATGGCGCCGATCAGCATGGTCAGGTTCACCGTTTCTTCCTCGGAGAACTGCGCGCGGACCTGCTCGTAGACGTCATCAGGCGCATGCGTCTGCGAGATCAGCGTGACCGATTCCGTCCAGGCCAGCGCGGCGCGTTCGCGATCGGTGTAGAGCGGGGATTCGCGCCAGGCGTCGAGCAGGTAGATGCGCTGCTCGGTCTCGCCGCGCTTGCGGGCGTCCTCGGTGTGCATGTTGATGCAGAAGGCGCAGCCGTTGATTTGCGACGCGCGGATCTTGACGATTTCGATCAGCGATTTCTCCAGTCCCGTGGACTGGATCTGCGTCTCAAGCGCCATCAGCGCTTTCATCGTGTCGGGTGCGGCCTGGTAGAAATTCATGCGGGGCTTCATGGTCGTTCTCCTTGCTTGCTGGGGTGAGGTCAGTGAGCGCCACCGGCCGAGGTCTGGCCGGGCTTCTTCAGGAACAGGACCGCGGCGAGCGCGACGATCAGCGCCACGCCGAGCAGATAAAACGTGTCGCTGAAGGCCAAGATATAGGCCTGCTTCTGCACGGTATGGCCAAGCGCGACATAGGCGCGATGCGCCGCGTCGGCACGGTCGAGGATGCCGTGATTGACGAAATATTGCGTCAGCTGTTCCAGCCGTGTGCGGGTGGCCTGCTCGAACACCGAGACCGATTGCATCAGCACGTTGGAGTGATACTGCTCGCGCTTGGTCAGCACGGTCTGGAGCAGGGCGATGCCGACGGCGCCGCCGAGATTGCGCATCATGTTGAACAGGCCGGAGGCCGAGCCCGCGTTCTCCGCTTCGATGCCTGCTGTCGCGACCGCCGACAGCGGCGCCATCACCAGCGCCTGACCGACGGCGCGGACGACGTTGGGCCACAGCAGCTGGTCGGCGGCGTAGTCGCTGGTCATATGGATGTTCATGAAATTGGAAGCCGCGAACAGCACGAAACCGATGCCGATGATGATCCGCGCATCGAATTTTTGCATCAGGCGCGGCACCAGCGGAATCAGCAGGAGCTGCGGCAATCCGGTCCAGGCCAGCACCATGCCGATCTGCTCGGAATTGTAGCCCTGGATGCGCGACAGATATTGCGGCAGGATGAAGACCGAGCCGTACAGCGCGATGCCGAGCAGGAAATTGGCGAGCATGCCGAAGCCGAAATTGCGGCGGACCAGCAGGCGCAGGTTGAGCAGCGGCTTCTTCACCGTGAGCTCGATGATCAGGAACGCGGTCAGCGCGACGGCCGCGATCACGCTGAGCTTGACGATGAAGGGCGAACCGAGCCAGTCGTCCTTGTTGCCTTCCTCCAGCACGGTCTGAAGCGCGGAGAGGCCGATCGCCATGGTGACGATGCCGGCCCAGTCGCCCTCGCGCAGCAGCGCCAGCTTCATCGGCTTGGCGTCGAGCGCGTACCAGAGCATGCCGACCATCACCGCGCCGGGGATGAGGTTGACGTAGAAGATGTATTCCCAGCCGAAATTCTCGGTGAGATAGCCGCCGATGGTCGGGCCGATCGCGGGCGCGAACGTCGCCGACAGTGCGAACAGCGCGAGGCCGACCGGCTGTTTTGCGCGCGGCAGCAGCGTGATGATCAGCGTGAACGCCATCGGAATCAGCACGCCGCCGGTAAATCCCTGCACGGCGCGCAGTACGATCATCTGCGACAGATCCTGTGCAAGCGCGCAGGCCGCCGAGAGAACCAGGAACAGGACCGCGTTGGTCAGAAGATAAATCCGGATCGAGAACACCTGCGCCAGCCAGCCCGAGAGCGGGATCACCACGATTTCCGCGATCAGATAGGAGGTCGAGATCCAGCCGCCGTCATCGATTCCGGCGCCGATCGCGCCCTGGATGTCGGCGAGCGAAGCGTTGACGATCTGGATGTTCAGCACAGCCATGAAGGCGCCGAGCGTCGCACCGATCACCGCGACCCAGGTTTTTGCGGATACCGCCGGAGCGGCGGGCGCAGTGGGAGCTGGGACACGCGCGGCGGCGTTTACAGTGGGTTGGAGCGTGCTCATGGCTTCAGCCGCCGTTGGGGCGGGACGTGTTGTCCGCCAGCCGCTTCGCCGTCTCGCGCCCGGCCAGCACCGTCTGCTTGGTGTCGACCGTCGGCACCGCGGACATGCCGGGGCGCAGCAGGCCGGTGAGGCTGTGGTCGTCGAGCACGATCTTCACCGGGACCCGCTGCACGATCTTGGTGAAATTGCCGGTGGCATTGTCGGGCGGCAGCAGCGCGAATTCGAGCCCGCTCGCCGGCGACAGGCTGTCGACGTGGCCGTGCAGGGTTCGATTGTGAAAGCTGTCGACGTGCAACTCGACCGGCTGACCCGGGCGCATATGTGTGAGCTGGGTCTCCTTGAAGTTGGCGACGACATAGACCGCATCGAGCGGCACCACCGCCATCAATTGCGTGCCGGCCTGGACGTATTGGCCGACCCGCAAGCTCCGGGCGCCGACGGTGCCCTCGACCGGCGCGGTGATTTCGGTATAGGACAGGTTCAGCGCCGCCTGCTGCGCGACCGCGCGGGCCCGTTCGAGCTGGGCCGCGGCCTGGGCACGCTGGGTGGTGAGCACGTCGATC
The DNA here is from genome assembly GCF_002266465.3 of Bradyrhizobium symbiodeficiens. Lineage (NCBI taxonomy): Bacteria > Pseudomonadati > Pseudomonadota > Alphaproteobacteria > Hyphomicrobiales > Nitrobacteraceae > Bradyrhizobium > Bradyrhizobium symbiodeficiens. The sequence continues at coordinate 1,048,564 of NZ_CP029427.2, forward strand.
TTGCGCTGCGCGGCCAGCAGGCCAAATTTCGCGTGCTGCAATTGCGCGCTGCTTGCGCGCAGCGCTGCGTCGGTCTGCTGCGCGCGCTGGATGGTGCCGGAGCCGGTCTTCATGAGGTCGTCGTAGCGGGCGCGCTCTTCCTGGGCGAATTTCAGGTTGGCGTCGGCTGCGGTGACATCAGCCGTGCTCTGCTCGATGATCGGCTGTTGCAGTTCGATCTGGGCATCGATGTTGCGCACCGAGGCCTCGCCGGCGGCCACGTCGGCTTTGGCCTGGTCGAGCGCCGCCCTGAAGTCGCGATCGTCGATCTTTGCCAGCGCCTGGCCCGCTTTCACCTTTTCGTTGTCACTGACCAGCACCTTGGCGATGTAGCCGGAGACTTTTGGCGCGATGATCGTGGAGTCGGCCTTCACATAGGCGTCGTCGGTTGTCTCGAGGTAGCGACCCGTTTTCAAATAGTCGTAGCCATAGTCGGCGGCCATCGCGACGCCGATGGCCAGCGCCAGCCCGATTGCTGCACGCCCGATTGCCTGCCGGGACGGGCGCAGGCTGATTTTTCTTTTTGTTTCAGTGACATAAGTAGCGTTCGACATGGCATCCTCGGAAATCCCAGACGGCCCGCACTGAAGGTGCCTTGTTGGGTACCGGTAAGATGTGCTGTCGCGGTCCTTGTGATAATCTTGGAATAAGTTGAAGCATTATCCAGCAAGAGTGGATAATCAGAGCCATGGATCGCTTTACCAGCCTCACTGCCTTCGTCCACGTCGTCGAAAACGGCGGCTTTTCCGCCGCCGCGCGCCGGCTCAACATGTCGACGACCATGGTGAGCAATCACGTGCAGGCGCTGGAGGATCGGCTCGGTGTGCGCCTGCTCAACCGCACCACGCGGAAGGTGAGCCTCACCGAAATCGGCAAGGCCTATTACGACCGCTCGACCCAGGTCCTCGCCGATCTCGAACAGGCCGACGATATCGCCAGCGAATTGCAGTCGGTGCCCCGCGGCACGCTGCGCATCCACGTCGCCACGCATATGGTGCAGTTCGTCGCGCCTGTGGTGGCAAAGCTGCTGTCGACCTATTCGGAGCTCAAGGTCGATCTGCGCATGGGCGAGGCCGACGTCGATCTCATCGAGGAAGGCTACGATGTCGCCCTGCGCATGACCTCGCCGCCGGATTCGAGCCTGATCGTCCGCAGCCTCGCCACCTGGCGTCACGTCCTGTGCTGCTCGCACGATTATCTCGAGAAGTACGGCCGGGTGCAGAAGCTCGACGAGCTTGCCGCGCACAATTGTGGCCGGCACTTGAACTATCCGTTCGGCGATGAATGGCGTTTCCTCGATCGCAAAGGCGCACCGGCCTCCGTACGCATCTCGGGCAGTTTCGTCACCAATAGCGGGGAAGCGCTGCGCAAGGTCGCACTGGACGGGGCCGCAATCTGTCTGATGGCGGGATTTCTCATTCAGGACGACCTCGAAGCCGGCCGCCTCGTGCGCCTCTTGCCGGAACTTCGGACGATCGAGCTGTCCATGAACGCGGTCTATCCGCATCGTCATCATTTGTCGGCGAAGGTCAGGACCTTCATCGACCTGCTCGCGCAGCACAGCGCCGAGCAGCAAAAGCTGATCAATCCGTATTCATGAGACTTCTCGCCGACGGCGCCATGTCCGCCGGAAAGTGAGTTGACATCAGCTGGGTATCTGGAACAATGCAACCTAAGATATGCTGATTTATTTTGGACCGAGATGGTTCGGTCCGATCCTGTTTCTTCGATGTGACGTTTCGTTCGATGTGACGTCTCGTGCAAGCCGGCTTTTTCCGGCTCCGCTTCCCCAGCTCGGGCCTTGTTTTGACGCATCGGCAGGCGGCAAGCCGATCGACGATCGATTGTGCGAGAGCTTCGCCGGGATCGGCGGCATCATGTTGCGGTGAAGCCGGGCGGCTTGGACATGACTGAGCCGACAAACGCTGAAGGGAGGCTGCGATGACCCTCGCCAGAACGGGATGGCTTGCGACGTTGCTGCTCGGGCTCGTCGTGGCGGGCGTGCAGCCTTCCATTGCCGCGGCCGACGATGCGTGGCCGGTCAAGAAAAGGCTGATCGGCGAGGACGACGGCAAGTCCAAGGATGTCAGTGGCATTGCCTGCGCGACCGCAACAGGGTTTCCGCGATCGTGCCTCGTCATCGACGACAATCTCCAGGACGCCCAATTCGTCGAATTGACCGACGGCAAGCTCTTTGCCGGCAGCCCGGTCAAATTGATCGACAACAGTTTCAACGACAAAGCGCTCGAGCTCGATGGCGAGGGCGTCGCCTTCTCTAAAGGGGATTACGGGCATTATTACGTCATCGGCTCGCACGGCCATCCCCGGGACAAGGACCACGAGTTAGATCCGACGAAACATGCCGATAAGATTCGAGCGAAGATCGCCGCGAGCAGCCAGATCGTCCGGTTCCGCACCACAGGTGCAGATGGCAATGTGTCGGGCCTCGAGCGTACGTCGAAACTGAGAGATGTCATCGGCGCCGAGCCCGCCCTTCGCAACTTCATGGATGTTCGGCTGGAGAAGAACGGTCTGACCATCGAGGGAGTGGCGATCAAGGACGACCGGACATTGCTCGCGGGATTCCGCGGTCCCGTGCTGGACGGCAAGTGCGCCGTCGTCCTGGCGGTCGAGGTGGCGTCCCTGTTTGGCGACGGAAAGAGTTCGGACCATCGCTTGTACAGGCTGCCGCTCGGCGACGGACGCGGCGTGCGCGATCTCGCATCCTTCGGGGATCGCATTCTCGTTCTGGCAGGTCCAGGTGCGGACGGACCCGGGACTTACGCCGTTTATGCGTGGGACGGCGCATCGGAATCCGTCGAGTTGCTGAAGGACCTGCCATTCGATCCGAAGCGAAAGCCGGAGGGACTCCTGCCGCTGGACAAGACGTCCACCGGATGGCGTGTCCTCATCCTGTTCGATGGCGACAAGGAAGGTGCGCCCACCCCGATCGAAATATCGGCATCGGGGCCTCGACCTCCGCCCTGCTCCAGCGGCTAGCGCGTCGGCGCCGGCAATCGGCCGAATACGTCGTCGAGCGCGATGCCGATCGCGAGGAGGCGACGATCGTTGCCGGCGGGGCCGTCGAGTTCGAGTCCGATCGGCAATTTGCTGGTGGCGCCGAGCGCGATCGGGATCTGGATTCCGGGAATGCCGGCATTGCTACCGGGATCGGTGTTCTGGATGAACAGAGCGAAATTCTCGAGCGTGCTGGACTCCGGATTGGAGGGGATCGCAACGCGGGGAGTGGTCGGGAAGGTGATGGCGTCGAGCCGGTTGTCAGCAAAGATCTTGCTGTAGAGCGCCTGTAGCGCCGGACGCGCGGTCTTGACCGCCGCGTCGTAGATCGGCTTGGCATCGAGCAGCGTATCGTCCGGACCCGGCAGTTTGCGCGGGATCACCAGGCCATCATAGGTGCCCTTCACGTCGGGGCTGGCAATTTCCATCGCCAGCGCTTCGATGGTAAGGCCTGTGCCGGTGTGGGCGAGATATTCGACCATGTCGTCGTAGGCTTCATATAGCGCGACGGGAAAGCCGACCTGGCCGTTGAGCTCGGCGAGCTGCGGCATCTCGACCTCAACGACCGTGACGCCGGCTGTCTTCATCTGCGCGCTGGCGGCCTGAAAGGCGGTTTCGGTATCGGCATCGAGATTGGTCAACATCGTCCTCACGATGCCGATCCGCACCTGGCTCAGGCCGGCCGGCGTGATCGCATCGCCGCCCGAGATCACGCGATCGAGCAGCGCGACGTCCGCCATGGTCGCAGCCATCGGGCCCGCAGTGTCGCGGGTATGCGAGATGGGAGCGATGCCTTGCTGCGGATAGCGGCCGACTGTCGGGCGCAGCGAGGCGCATCCGTTCAGCGCGGCGGGCACGCGCACCGACCCACCGGTGTCGGTGCCGAGCCCGCCTGCGACGATCCGCGCGCCGATCGCAGCGCCGGTCCCGGACGAGGAGCCGCCGGCGATCAGGGTGCGGTCATAGGCGTTGCGCACGCCGAACTCGGCGCCGGTCCTGAACGCGGTGTTGTAGCCGGAGATGCCAAAGGCCAGCTCGTGCATGCTGGTCTTGCCGATGATGATCGCGCCCGCCGCGCGCAGCTTTGCCACGACCGGCGCATCGGCCTTTGGAACGTAATCCTTGAGGGCAGGCGTGCCGGCGCTGCAAGGCAGTCCCGCGACCTCGATGTTGTCCTTGATCACGATGGGCACGCCGCCGAGCGGCTTGTCCTTGTCGCCCGTCGCGTCGAATGCCGCGGCGGCCTTCAGGGCGCCGGCCTCGTCCAGGGTGATGAAGGCATTGAGATCGGCGTTGGCCTTGGCGCGGGCAAGAGCCTCCGCCGTGAGGGCTGCACTCGTGACAGTCCCGGCGCGGAGGCCGGCTGCGGCCTGGCCCAGGGTCAATTGGTCGAAATCCATGATGCGTCACTCTCCTGGCGGGCAGCCATCAGAGCGCCCTCCCGAGCATAGAGGCTGAAGCCTCGCCGGCTCCGCGTCAACCGGCGGCGCGCATCTTTGCCGGCGACGACGTGTGGAGTTCGCCAAGCAATCGCTCGACCTCGGTCCTCGTCTTCCCGATCGCGGCGTCCTTGACCGGGCCATAGCCGCGGACTTCCATCGGCGCCTTGGCAATCGCGACGAGATCCGGAAGACGCGCCGTGCCGAGCTCGCCGAGCATCCGTTCGATCAGAGCTTCATACCATGTGATCAGTTCGCGCTCGGTCCGCCGTTCCCGGGCGTAGCCGAACGGATCGAACGGAGTTCCGCGCAATCCCTTCAGCCGCGCGAGCATGGCGAGCGGCATCTGGATCCATTGGCCGAAGGCGCGCTTGCGCGGCCGCCCGCGAGCGTCGCGCTGCGACGGCAGGAATGGCGGTGCGAGGTGATACTGGACGCTGAAGCCGTCCTCGAATTCGCGTTTCAGCTCATCGAGGAATCCGCTCTGCATGTGCAGCCGTGCCACCTCGTATTCGTCCTTGTAGGCCATCAGCTTGAACAGGGCGCACGCGACCGCCTCGGTCAGAGCCTCGCTGCTCAGGACAGCTTCGGCATTGCGGACTTTTGCGATGGTCGTTCGGTAGCGTGCGGCATAGGCGGCATCTTGATAGGCGGTCAGGAAGTCGGCGCGACGGTCGATGAGCTGGTCGAGCGTTTCGGTCTTGGGCGCATCGTCCGCCTTCAAGAGGTCGGGATCGGCGGCCGCGATCCGGCCCCAGGCAAAGGCCTGCTTGTTGCGCTCGACTGCGACGCCGTTGAGCTCGATCGCGCGCAGCAGCGCGGCAAGCGAGATCGGGACCAGCCCGCGCTGCCAGGCAAAGCCGAGCATGATGATGTTGGCGTAGACGGCATCGCCGAGCAGCCGTTCGGCGAGCGCGTTGGCATCGATGGTGCCGAGATTGCCCTCGCCGATGACTTGGCCGATCGCGCGCAGGCGGGCGGGGGAGGCGAGATCGGCGTCGCGGAAGCGGACGACGTCGCCGGTCGGCATCTCCGCGGTGTTGACGGCAGCGCGCGTGCCGCGGCGGTAGGTACCGGACGCCTTTGGCGAGGAGCTGACGACGAGATCGCAGCCGATCAGCGCATCGGCCGCGCCTTGGTCGATACGGACCTGATGCAGCGTCTCGGGGCTCGAGGCAAGGCGGATGTAGCTCAGCACAGGCCCGAACTTCTGCGCAAAGCCGGTGAAGTCGAGCACCGAGACGCCGCGATGTTCCAGATGCGCGGCCATGCCGATCAGCGCGCCAACGGTGATCACGCCGGTGCCGCCGACGCCGGTCACCAGCAGGTCGCAGGGCCGCTCAAGCGTTGCGGGAGCGGGCAGGGGAAGTGTGGCGGCCCGGCCGATCGCGTCGATCTGGCTTGCGCCCTTTTTCCGGCGCGTGGCGCCCTCGACGGTGACGAAGCTCGGGCAGAAGCCGTTGAGGCAGGAAAAATCCTTGTTGCAGGCTGAGAGATTGATCTGACGCTTGCGGCCGAACGGCGTCTGCTTCGGTTCGACGCTGAGGCAGTTGGACTCGACCGAGCAGTCGCCGCAGCCCTCGCAGACGAGATCGTTGATATAAGCGAAGCGCTTTGGGTCGGCCATCTGCCCACGCTTACGCCGGCGCCGCTTCTCCGTGGCACAGGTCTGCTGATAGATCAGGACCGAGACCCCGGGAATATCGCGCAGCTCGCGCTGCACGGCATCCATCTCCTCGCGCGGATGAAGGGTGACGCCGGCCGGCAGATCAGCAGGCGAGAACTGTGCGGGATCGTCCGACACCAGCGCAATGCGCGTCACGCCCTCGGCGCGGACGCTGTGGGCGATGGCCTGCACGCTGATGGGACCGTCGACCGGCTGACCGCCTGTCATCGCGACGGCATCGTTGAACAGGATCTTGTAGGTGATATTGGCCTTGGCCGCGATCGCCTGCCGGATCGCCATCGAGCCGGAATGGTAGTAGGTGCCTTCGCCGAGATTCTGGAAGACGTGCTTGCGGCCGGTGAATTTCGACGACGCTGCCCAGTTCACGCCCTCGCCGCCCATCTGGATCAGCGACGATGTCTCGCGGTCCATCCAGCTCGCCATGAAGTGGCAGCCGATGCCGGCCAGCGCCTTGGAGCCTTCAGGCACCTTCGTCGATGTGTTGTGCGGGCAGCCTGAGCAGAAATAGGGCGTGCGCGTTGCGCCTGATACGTTGATGGTGCGTGCGGCCTCCGGCATCAGCGCGGCCGCGCGTGCGGCGAGATTGAGGCCCGGAAACATCGGATCAAGCCGGCGCGCCAGCACGCCGGCCAGCGCGCGGGGCGACAGCTCGCCGATCCAGGACATCAGCCTTGCGCCGGTTTCGTCGTGCTTGCCGACCATGCGTTCGGGTTTGCTGCCGGGATAATCGTAAAAATACTCCTTGAACTGGCTCTCGATGATGCCGCGCTTCTCCTCGACCACGAGGATCTCGCGCTTGCCCCTCACGAAATCCATGGCGTCATGCAGCGCCAGCGGCCAGACCATGCCGACCTTGTAGATATCGATGCCGATGCTGCGGCAGGCGGCTTCGTCAAGACCCATCAGCCGCAACGCCTCCATCAGATCGAGATGGGCCTTGCCGGTGGTGACGATGCCGTAGGTCGCATCCGGAACGTCGTAGATGCGACGGTCGATTGGATTGGCCTTTGCGAAGGCGTAGACCGCGTGCTTCTTCGCCTCCAGCCGCTCCTCGATTTGTGGGCCCGGCAAATCCGGCCAGCGGTAGTGCAGACCTCCCGGCGGCGGCGTGAAGTCCGGTGTGCGGAAGACGCGCGGCGGACGCAGTGCGACGGAGGCGCCGGACTCGACGATCTCCGAGATCGCCTTGAAGCCGACCCACATGCCGGAGAAGCGGCTCAGCGCATAGCCATATTCGCCGAACTTGAGATACTCGCTGACGCTCGCGGGATGCAGCGTCGGCATGAACCAGCTCATGAAGGCCACGTCGGACTGATGCGGCATCGAGGAGGAGACGCAGCCGTGGTCGTCGCCTGCGACCACCAGCACGCCGCCATGCGGGGAGGAGCCGTAGGCATTGCCATGCTTCAGCGCGTCGCCGGAACGATCGACGCCGGGACCTTTGCCGTACCAGAGCCCGAACACGCCATCGACCTCGCGATCTCCTTGCGTCTCGACCTGCTGCGAGCCGAGCACGGCGGTCGCGGCGAGGTCTTCGTTGACGGCCGGCAGAAATTCGACCCGGTCCCGCGTCAGCCGCTCCTGGATGCGCCAGAGCTCGAGGTCGATGCCGCCGAGCGGCGAGCCGCGATAACCCGAGATGAAACCGGCGGTGTTGAGGCCATGGGCCCGGTCGCGTCTGACCTGATCCAGCGCGATGCGGACGATGGCCTGCGTTCCCGTGAGGAAGACGCGGCCCTCCTCGCGATCGTAGCGGTCGGAGAGTTCGTACGTGTCGAGTGACGGAACGGCGTCCATGGCGGACCTCCCGCGGCATCCTGCCGAATGACGCAAGGGTATGCCCGGGCCGCTGGTAGGTCTTACCTAATCAACCGATGTCGAACACGATATCGGTAGAATTTTGCATATCGTTGTCGATTTTGGTAGCTTCTTATCAAACCCGGAGATTCCATGATTGAAGACCAGGACGTGCGGATTCTCGCTCATCTCCAGAAGGATGGCCGTGCCACCAACCAGCAACTGGCGGACGAGGTCGGCATGTCCACTTCGGCCTGCTGGCGCAGGGTGCGCGCGCTGGAGGAAGCCGGCATCATCCAGGGCTATGCGGCGCTCATCGCGCGCGAGCAGGCGGGCTTTGCGATGTCGGCCATCCTTCACGTCTCGCTGGAGCGGCACGACGCCAAGTTCGTCGACGAATTCGTCACGCAGGTGACCAAGCGGCGCGAGGTGCTGGAGTGCTTTGCGACCACGGGCGATGCCGATTATCATTTGCGCGTCGTCGTGCAGGACATGGCGGCCTACAACAGATTCCTCGACGAGTTCATGTTCCGCATCCCCGGCATCCGCTACGTCCGCAGCAACGTGGTATTGAAGGAGATCAAGTCGAGCGTGGCGCTACCGTTTTGAGATGAGAGAGATGCCGTAGGGTGGGCAAAGGCGCACAGCGCCGTGCCCACCATCTTTCAATTGCAAACGCGGTGGGCACGCTTCGCTTTGCCCACCCTACGGCACCGTTGCTTACCGCCCCTCCCGCACAAACCTGTTCCGCAACGTCCCGACCCCCGTGATCTCGATCTCCACGACGTCGCCATGCTTGATGTCAGGTGAGGCACCGTCCGTGCCCATCCAGATCACGTCGCCGGGCCACAGCGTAAAATACTTCGTGAGCTCGACAAGGAACGGCACCACGCCGAAGATCATGTCGGCGGTGGCGAAGCGGTTGGTCTCCTGGCCGTTGACCCCGACGATCGTTTCCATCTTTTCGAGATCGGCCTCGGTCTCGATCCACGGCCCCATCGGCTTGAACGTGTCGGCGTTCTTCGAGCGCCACAGGCTGCGATCGGCCTTTTGCCAGCTGCGCTCACTGACGTCGTTGCCGATGGTGTAGCCGAACACGCAATCCATCGCGTTCTCTTCGGTGAGGTGCTTCACCTTCTTGCCGATGACGACGACGAGCTCTCCCTCATAGTGGATCTTCTCCGTCGCAAAGGACGGGATCACCACGTCCTCGTCATGCGCGATCAGCGCGTTCTGGGCGCGATAGCCGATCTCGGGCCTATCGGGCACGGCCGGCACTTCGCCGCGCTTGTCAGCGGCCTCCTTCAGGTGCTTCAGATAGTTCAGGCCGACACAGTAGAAGGTGCGCGGTATCAGCGGCAGCTCGATCCTGACGTCGCCAAGCGGATGCCTGCGTGAGCTGCGTTGCCATTCGCCGAAAGGATCGCCGTCGACCGCGATGACCTTGTCGCCCTCGATAATCCCCCACGAGGACTTGCCTGTCTCCGTGAACTTCAACCAGCGCATGTGATGTACCCGCCATCATTCCGCGGCATCGCGCGGCCGCACTTTCCAGGCGCCGGCCGCCGGTCGCTCGAGCCCAAGGTTTTCCCGCAATGTCTTGCCGCGATAGTCCTTCTGTAACAGTCCGCGGCGCTGCAGCTCCGGCACGATATGCTGGACGAAATCGGCGTAGGAGCCGGGCACGTAGGTCGCGGCGACGACAAAGCCGTCGCAGCCGCGCTCGACGAACATCTCCTCGAGCTTGTCCGCGATCTCCTTGGGACCGCCGACCATGGCGTCCTGGACCTGGCCGCGGCCGGAGAAGGTGACGAAGTCGCGCGCGCTCGGATTGCTCTTGCCCGAATTCTTCAGCACGCCGTCGCGGATGCCCAGGATGCCCTGCATGCTCTTCAGCTCGTCCGTCGTCAGTGGCTCGTCGAGATCCTTGGAGGCGAAGTCGTAATTGAGAGCTTCGGCAAGCAGCGACAGCGCGTCGATCTGCAGCGGCAGCTTGTTGATCAGCGCCATCTTGTCCTCGGCTTCGGCTTTGGTCGCGGCACAGACCGGCGTCGTCAAATTGCAGAGGAACATCTCATCGGGATCGCGACCGGCCTTGGCGGCCTCGTTGCGCACGGATGCGTAGCCGTCCTTGGCGGCCTGAAGGTTGCGCGCGGCGGTGAAGATCACCTCGCCCCATCGCCCGGCAAAGCGCTGGCCTCGGCCCGATGCCCCGGCCTGGATGATCACGGGATGGCCTTGCTGCGAACGCGGCACGGTGAACGGCCCACGCGACTTGAACGCGGCCCCCTTGTGATCGAGCCGCTTCACCTTGGCGGGATCGGCAAAGCGGCCGCTGTGCTTGTCCATGATGAGGGCGCCGTCCTCCCAGGTGTCCCAATGACCGAGCACGACCTCCATGAACTCGTCGGCCTTGTCGTAGCGGGAATCATGCTCGGGATGGGAGTCGCGCCCCATGTTGAGCGCTTCACCGTCATTGAGCGAGGTGACGACGTTCCAGCCCGCGCGCCCCCCCGACATCAGATCGAGCGTCGCGAAGCGGCGAGCGACGTCGAACGGTTCGTAATAAGTGGTCGAGCAGGTCGCGCCAAGCCCGAGCTTGTCGGTGACCATGCCCATCGTGGTCAGCACGATCAGCGGATCCATCTTCACGCAGCGGATGCCGTATTCGACGGTATGGGCGTGGTCGTTGCCGTAGCGATCCGGCATCGCCAGGCGATCGTCGAAGAAGGCCATGTGGAACTTGCCGGCTTCGAGAATTCTGGCGATCTCCTGATAATAGTCCGCCGACATCGAATCGTCGCGCGAGTCCGGATGCCGCCAGGAGCTCGGCAGATTGGTGCAGTTCTGCGCCTGGAGGAAGCCGACCAGGACCATCTGTCTCGTCATGCTGCTGTTCTCCTGATGCCGTCAGGTCAGATCGAGGACGGTGTCGAGCCTGTACTCGCGCGCCAGGGAGCGCAGCTTCTCCCAGGTGGCATCCTCGATCTCGATGCCGTCGCGCAGGCGCTGCTGCTCGCGCAGGCCTTCGATCTCGCCGGGATAGAACACGCCCTTGCTGCCTTCGGACGGCGGCGTCGATTTCAGATAACGCGCGAACTCCGCGACCTCGCGCTTGAACTCCTGCAGCGGCCGGAAGGCGGCGACGTTGAACACGGCCATGAAGCATCCGTCGTTGTGACGGCCCGTCGGTTCGACGCCGAAGCCGAGACCGGTGAGCAGGCCGCAGAGCACCTCGACCATGGCGGCAAGACCGCTGCCCTTGTAGCCCTCGGTGCCGCCGAGCGGCAGCAGCGCGCCGCCCTTGCGGTATTGCGTCGGGTCGGTGGTGTGCCGTCCGTCGGCATCGATGATCCAGCCCGCCGGAATCTCCTCGCCGCGCGCGACCGCGAGCTGGATCTTGCCGGCCGCCACCGCCGAAGTCGCCATATCCAGATAGAACGGCGCGTCGAGATCGGAGGGCACCGCGATCGAGATCGGGTTGGTGCCGAGCCGTGCCTCCTTGCCGCCGAACGGCGCCACGTGCTTCGGCGAGCGCCCGGAATCCGCCGTGGCAATCCCGATCATGCCTGCTCGCATCGCCATCAAGGGGTAGGCGGCGAGGCGGCCGACGTGGCTTTGCCGGAACACGGTGCAGGCCGCGACATTCGCCGTCCTGGCCTTCTCGATCGTCAGCGCCATCGCCTTGGCGTTGACGTGGAAACCAAAGCCCCAATGGCCGTCGATCACGGTCGTGGTCGGCGATTCCTGGACGACGGTCCATTTGGCGCCGGGAACGATGTGGCCGGCCTTGATGCGGTCGATATAGGTGGGAACGGCGATCACGCCGTGGGAATCATGGCCGGCCAGATTGGCGTTGACGCAGCCGACCGCGACGGCGTCGGCTTCTTCCTCGGAAGCTCCGGCGGCGCGGAGCAGCGCGGCGCCGACGCGCGTGAGGCGATCGGCCGTGACGATCGGCATGGCGTTCCCCGGGGTCCTTGCCCTTGGCGGGCACTGATTGTTGGAGGCCATCGTCTCAAAGCGCAGCTGCGATATCAATCTCTCGTAAACCAATACAGGGCTGCAAATTCGTAAAGAGGTCGCGCCTCTCGCTGAGGATCCGTCCCGTGCGGCGGTATTTTCGATGATTTTGCCCGGGTCGTTCGCAGCTCGTTCACTTTGATCGATTGTTTGCAGCGCGCAATAACGACCACTTAGGCGATGGCCCTCATAAAGTCACCCGGGACAAATAGGCAGAAATGCCCGGGAGTTGAGATCGTGTCGACGACACTCGCGCGCACCTTTGCGGCGTTGAGCGCCATTAACGAAGCGATCCTCTACGCGAAATCGCCGGATGAGCTGTACCAGAAGGTCTGCGACGCCGGGTTTTCGAGTGGGGATTTCTTGGCCGTTACCGTGTTCCTGGCGGGACAGGATGGCGGACGGCTTCGTTTTGCGGCCGGCTGCGGCGACGACATTCCGCGACTGCGCTCCATCCTGATCACGACGGAAGCCGGCACGCCTGAAGGCTCGGGCGTCGGGGGCGAGGCGTTTCGCGATCAGAAGCTGTGTATCAGCAACGATTATCTGAACGATCCGCGCTCGCTGGCGTGGCGCGAGGGGGCGGCTGCGGCTGGCATAGGCGCGGCCGCTGCGCTGCCACTGCTCTGCGACGGCAGATGTGTCGGCGTGCTGTTGGTGACCCGCAGCGACCCGAATTCGCTCAGCGACCAGATGGTGTCGCTGTTCGAGCGCATGTCGGCCAACATTTCCTATGCGCTGGACAATTTCGCGCGTGAGACCGCGCGGCAGACCAGCGAGCGAACGGCGCGGCGGCTCAACCGCATGTACGGCGCGATCAGCGCTACCAACGAGGCCATCCTGCGTGCCAAGACCGAGCAGGAGCTGTATCAGCTCGTGTGCGATGCCTCCGTCCACGGAGGGAAATCGCTGGCGACCTTCATCTTGCTGAAGGAAAAGGATTCCGATTGGCTGAAACCTGTCGCCGGCACGGGCAAGAATCTGGAGCTGGTCGCTCAGGCCCGGTACTCCGTCGATCCGGATAATCCCCATGGCCGCGGCATCTCAGGTGAGGTGTTTCGCTCGCAAAAGCCATGCCTGGAGGACGATCTGCCCCGCCGCACCAAGGGCACGCCCTGGGAGCAAGCCAACGTCAGCACTGGCGTCGTCGCCTGTGTCGCTGCTCCCCTGATCAAGCATGGGCAAAGCATCGGCGTCATGCTGTCCTTCGTCAGCAGCTCGTGGGCCAGGGACGAAGAAGTCGTCGCCCTGATGTTCCGGATCACCGAAAACGTATGCTTTGCCCTCGACAATTTCGGTCGAGAGTCCGAGAAGGTCCAAATCGCGGCCGAGGAGGAGCGGCTGGCGCGCATGTATGCCGCACTCAGCGCGACCAACGAGGCGATCCTGCGGGCGCGGTCGCGCGCCGAACTGTTCGATCTCGTCTGCGAGGCGACGGCAAAGGGCGCCAAGTTCACGTCGGCCAACATCGCCATGGTCGACCGTGACGCCAAGCTGCTGCGTGTCGTCGCCTGTTACGGGCCGAACGCGGACCAGATTCGCAACTTCAAGTTCTCGATCTCCGAGGATGTGCCGGAGGGGCGCGGACTGACGGGTACGGCGTTCCGCACACGCCGGCCGGCCGTCAGCAACGACGTGCTCGCCGATGAACGTATCGCGCCGTGGCACGCCAGCGCGCGCCGCAACGGGATCGCGTCCTCCGCGGCCTTGCCGCTGTTCAACGGCGATCAGGTCGAGGGCGTGTTCCTGTTCAACTCTCCGGAGCGCGGCACGTTCACACCCGAATTCGTCGAGTTGTTGCGCAAGCTGCAGGCCAATGTCGCCTTCGCACTGGAGGGCTTCGACCGTGCCGAGGAGAAGGCACGGGCAGACAAGCTGCGCAACCGCCTGAGCGGAATGTTCGAAGCGCTGAGCGCAACCAACGAAGCGATCATGCGCGCCAAGACGCGCGAAGACCTGTTCGAGGCGGCGTGCCAGGCGGCCGTCCTCGGTGACGTGTTCGCGTCGGCCACGATCGGTATCATCGACAAGGAACAAGAGCTGGTTCGCGTCGTCGCGGTGAAGGGGCGGCTGCAGCAGCAAATGGTCGGACGAACCTGCAGCATTTCCGTCGACCATCCCGAAGGCCAGGGGATCATCGGCACTTCGCTCCGGGCCCGCCGGCCCAGCGTCATGAACGACTATCTGAACGAGCCGCGATCGGCCCACTGGCGGACGAAGGCGATCGAGGATGGAACGCGGGCCGCCGCTTGCTTCCCGCTTCTGAAAGCAGGCCAGGAATCGATCGGCATTCTGCTTTTCCTCGCACCCGAGGCGAACACGTTCACGCCCGATCTGGTCGAGCTGCTCGGGCGCCTTGCCGAAAACGTCTCCTTCGCCCTCGACAATTTCGATCGTGCCGAGGAAAAGGCCCGTACCGAGGCGCAGAAAGAGCGCCTGACGCGCATGTTCGCGGCCCTGAGCGCGACCAACGAGGCGATCATGCGGGCGAAGTCGCGCGCCGAGCTGTTCGACCTGGTCTGCCTTGCCGCATCGAACGGCGCGAAGTTCACGTCGACCACGATCGCGCTGGCCAGGGCCGACAGCGACCAGTTGGAGATCGTGGCGAGCGCGGGCCCGTCCGCCGACACCACGCGGAACGTTCGCCTCTCCGTCGATCCGGAGCGACCCGAAGGGCGCGGGATGAGCGGTACGGCGTTCCGCACGCGACAACCCTGCATCAGCAACGACTATCTCAACGACGATCGCGTCCGCGCCTTCCATGCTGTCGTCCGTGGCGACGGGGCGCGCTCGGGCGCGGCATTTCCGCTCATCGCGCACGACCAGCCCGTCGGCGTCATGATCTACATGTCGACCGAGCCCGGCACCTTCACGACCGAGTTCGTCGAGCTGTTGCAGCGTCTGGCCGACAACGTGTCCTTTGCGATGGAGAATTTCGATCGCGCCGATGCCAAGAACGAGGCGGACGAGCGGATCGAGTACCTTGCCTCGCACGACAGCCTGACCGACCTTCCCAACCGCGAGACCTTCAACGGACTCCTGCGGGAGGCGATCGATACGGCGGAACGCCATGATCACCGCTTCGCGGTGCTGTTCATCGACCTCGACCGCTTCAAGGTCATCAACGATTCGCTCGGCCATGAGGCCGGCGACCTGCTCCTGCTCGAAGTCGCCAACCGCTTGCGCGACGCGCTTCGGGCAAGCGACGTGGTGGCGCGCCTCGGCGGTGACGAGTTCGTGGTGATCCTCGACCGGTGCGGCGAGATCGGCGACGTCCAGCGCATCGCGACCGGGCTGCTCGCGGCACTCGCCGAGCCCATGGAGCTGGCCGGACACGAGTGCCACACCACGGCCTCGATCGGTATCGCGATGTATCCGGCCAACGGCTCCGACGCGCAGACCTTGACCAAGAACGCCGACATGGCGATGTACCTGGCCAAGGAGGACGGCAAGAACGGCTACCGCTTCTTCTCCAAGGAAGTGACGACGCAGTCGATCGAGCGGCTGTCGCTGGAGAGCGCGCTGCGCCGCGCGCTGGAGCGCGAGCAGTTCTCGCTGAACTACCAGCCCAAGGTCGACATGGCGACCGGCCAGATCACCGGCGTGGAAGCCCTGCTGCGCTGGGCGCATCCCGATCTCGGCAACATCTCGCCGGCTCAGTTCATCCCGCTCGCGGAGGAGACCGGCCTGATCGTGCCGATCGGCCGCTGGGTGCTGAGGGAAGCCTGCGCGCAGGCCATGGCGTGGCAACGCCGCGGCCTCTTGCCGTTGTCGATGGCGGTCAATTTGTCGCCGCGGCAGTTCGCCGACGAGCATCTGTTGCAGGACGTCGACGAGGCACTGGCGGCCAGCGGCATGTCGCCGGTGCTGCTCCAGCTCGAAGTTACCGAGAGCATGATGATGCGCAACGTCGGCCGCGCGCTCAAGGTGCTCGATGCCATCCAGAGCCGCGGCATCCGCCTCGCCATCGACGATTTCGGCACCGGCTATTCGTCGATGTCGCTGATGAAGCACTTCCCGATCGACACCATCAAGATCGACCGCTCCTTCGTGCGCGACCTGCCGCAGGATTCCGAGGACCAGGCGATCGCACAGGCCATCATCAGCATGGGCAAGGCGCTCGGCATGACCGTCGTCGCCGAAGGCGTCGAGAACGCCGAGCAGGAGGCATTCCTGCGCACCCATGGCTGCGACGAGATGCAGGGCTTCCTGATCTCGAAGCCGCTGCCGGCCAGGCAGATGGCCGAGCTGCTGCGGCCGATGGTCCTGCCGATCGCCCCGCCGCTCCAGCCGGAGCCGGACGTTGCCGCCACGGAAGCTGCGGCGTTACGGCTGAAACGCGCTGTCGTCTGACGGCCGCGGGTGCAGTCCGCTGCCGCTGGAGCAAGACGCGGGCGCCCCGGTCGGCTAACGCTGCCTGAACGGATGCGCCTTCTGGTGCCAGGCCCAGGCGGTGCGGATGACCGTAGCCAAGTCGGAATGGCCAGGTACGAAGTTCAGCACCTTTCTCGCCGCGGAAGGATCCGCGACCAGATAAGTCGGATCGCCGGCGCGGCGCGGCTTGACGGTGTGCGGCACCTCGCGGCCGGTCTCCTGCCTGATCGCGTTCAGGATCTGGCGCACGGAAAAGCCGGAGCCGGTGCCGAGATTGAAGCTGCCGCCGGCATGCCCGCCTTCCAGGAGCTTCAGGGCAGCGACATGCGCCGCGGCGAGGTCGGTGACGTGGATATAGTCGCGGATCGCGGTTCCGTCGGGCGTGTCGTAGTCTTCGCCGAACACGGCGAATTCGACATGGCCCTGCAGCGCCATCATGGCGCGGGGAATGAGGTGGGTTTCATTGTCGCGCAGCTCGCCGATGCCGCCCGCCGGATCGGCGCCGCTGGCGTTGAAATAGCGCAGGCAGAACGCGCCGAAACCGTAGGCCGAGCGGTAATCGGCGAGCATCCGCTCGATCATCAACTTCGATGCGCCGTAGGGATTGATCGGCATGCAGGGAAAGTCTTCCGGCAGTTCCTTGGAATCGGCGTTGCCGTAGACGGCGCCGGTCGAGGAGAACACGATGCGCTGACAGTTTGCGTTGCGCATCGCCTGCAACAGCGACAGCGTGCCCTGCACGTTGTTGATGTAGTATTTCTGCGGATCGGTCATGGACTCGCCGACCAGGCTCGCCGCGGCGAAATGCATCACCGCCGTGATCTCATGGTCGGCGAAGGCGCGTGCCAGCGCCGTGCCGTCGAGCAGATCGCCCGTCACCAGCGGGCCGGCAACGAAGCTGCGATGACCTGTCGAAAGATTGTCATAAACGACGGGCTGGTAGCCGGCGGCGGTCAATGCGCGGC
Organism: Bradyrhizobium symbiodeficiens; assembly: GCF_002266465.3. Lineage (NCBI taxonomy): Bacteria > Pseudomonadati > Pseudomonadota > Alphaproteobacteria > Hyphomicrobiales > Nitrobacteraceae > Bradyrhizobium > Bradyrhizobium symbiodeficiens. The sequence goes on from NZ_CP029427.2 coordinate 1,065,906, forward strand.
AGGCATGCGAGCCAATATAGCCCGCGCCCCCAGTGACGAGGACAGTCGGTCGGTCGGTCATGTCGTCTTCTTCTCTTAGCGGAGGGGTTTATTGCGGCTGAAGAGAAGATAGAGCGCGCGGGGGTTGGTGGTCAAATAGCGCCAGAACAGGCGGCGCGGCTCGAGCAAGGTGCGCCAGGCCCATTCGAGTCCGACCTTCTGCATCCATCGCGGCGCGCGGGAACGGCTGCCCGACAAAAAGTTGAACAGGCCGCCCGATGTCTTGATAACGCCAACATTGGTCAGGTGCGGCGTGAACTCCTCCACGAATGCCTGCTCGTTGGGCACGCCGAGCGCGACCCAAAGATAGTCCGGCGCCAGGGCGTTGATCTCCTCGACCTTGGCGCGCAGCGCCTCGCCTCTCAGATAGCCGTGGCTGTGTCCGACGATCTTGAGGTTCGGATACATCTTCTGGACGTTTTCGACGGCCACGATGTTTTCGACCTCGCTGGCGCCGAACAGGTAGAAGGTACGGCCGACCGCCTCCGCCTTGCGCGCGACGACGTGGAACAGGTCCGTGGTCGCGACGCGCTCGGGCAGGGGAAACCATGATTGCAACCTCGAGGCCGCCACCAGCGGCTGGCCGTCGGCGTTGATCAGGTCGGCGGCGCGGAACAGGCGCTCGGTCTGCGGCTCAGTCGAGCAGCGCGCCAGCACCTCGCCATTGGCCGAGGTCAGAAACAACGGGCGGCCGATGCGATTGTCGGGATCGGTCGCCTCGATCATGAAATCGGCGGTCGCTTCCAGATCGATCGCGGCCATGCGAAGCCCGCCGACGGTGATGCGCGGCACGTCGACCGTTGCTGCCCGTCCATCGATGTTGACGCGACGCTCAAGCATATTGTCTGCCTCGCTGGCGCGTTTGGAGTGCCGGGGTGAGTTCGTCCAGCACGACGCCGACGAGTTTGCGCTCGGCGCGGCCCAGCGCGGTCAGGATTTCTTCCAGGCTGTCGTTGATGTCGAGGCTGGTCGGCAGCACCGCCACCAGCGCGTCGGTGTCGTCGAGCAGCTTGCGGCCGCCGGCCGAGAGCGGCATCGCGGGGCCGTCGAGGATCACGAGGTCATAGCCGCCTGCGGCGCGCGCCTGCGCAATCGCCTTGCGGATCGCGTCGGCGGCCTTGCCGGCGTCACTTTCGCCGACCGGCAGCACCGAAATGCCGTTGACCGTCTTGATCTCGCGGGCGGCCTTGCTGCCGATCGGGAGCCAGCCGAGCCTGCTCGGCTCGCTCTTGCCGGGGCGGCTGACCTTGTTCGAGAGCGCGTGGGCCTGATGGTCAGTATCGATCATCAGCACGCGGGCGCCGTCGCGCGCCGCCGCAAGCGCGAAGTTCAGCGCGCTCACGCTGCGCCCGCTGGTCTCGCCTGCACCGACGATCGCGATGACCGGCATCGCCTTGTCGCCGGCGCGCCGGGCCGCGGCAGTGCGCATGTCGCGCCAGGTGTTGAGCAGCTTCGTCAGGGGAAAACCGGGCCGCAACGTCGGCCAGCCCAGCCGGGTGAGGTCGACGCCGCCGCCGGTGGCGAGAATGGCGCCTAACGTGTGGATGACGTCGGCCTCCTGGAGGCGCGCGATCAGTGGCTTTTCGATCAGGGGCTCTTCGACCATCGCAGGCTGCAGCGACGGCGCGACAAGTTCGGGCAGGTCCTGCGCCACTTCCGCAAGTCGAGAGACCTGGGCAGGCTGCGGCGCTTCCGGAGCCGGCAAAACCTCGGGAGTGCGCGTTCTTTCCGGCGCCGGCTTGCGCTCACGGTTGGCCGGTGCGGGCGCCGGCGCGCCGACGAGCAGCAGTTCGGCCGCGGCAAACCAGCTCGACGCCGCGAGCGCGCCGAAGATGAAGCCGATCATGGCGAACATGCTCATGGCGGGCGGGAACGAGCGCCGCTGCGGCACCGTCGCCTCGCCGATGATTCGGGCCGCCGACGTGTTCAGCGTCTCCTGCTCCTCGGTCTCGCGCGAGCGCTTGAGGAAGGATTGGTAGACGTCGCGGCTGGCATCGGCTTCGCGCTCGAGCTCGCGCAGGCGGACGGCGGCCTGGCTGAGCTGCAAGCTCTGCCGCTTCTGCGCTTCCATGGCCCGGTTGAGCGAGGCCTCGTAGTCGCGGGCGCGCGTCAGATCGTTCTTGGCGGACTGGGCGAAGCGGTCGATCTCCTCGCTGATGGTGCGCTTGAGATCCTCGACCTGCTTCTCGGTCTGGCGCAGCGCCGGATGGCGCGGCCCGAGCTCGCCGGCCTGCTCGGCGTATTTCTTGCGCGCATCGGCATATTGCGCGCGGAGGTTCGCGATCGTCGGCGATTGCAGCGCTTCCGGGATCGCGCCGGCATCGGCAGCGGTACGGCGGCTCGCCTCGATCTGGTCGAGCCGCGCCTGCGCATCCATCGTCGCCGCGCGGGCCGCGGAAAGCCGCTGGTTGCTGGCCGAGAGCTGCTGATCGCTGATCAGCGCGTCCTGGGTGCCGACGAAATTGTTCTGGGCCTTGTAGGTGGCGAGCGTGGTCTCGGCATTGCGCAGCCGCTCGCGCAGCTCCTTGAGGCGGCCGGAGAGATCGTTGGTGGCGCGCCGTGCGGCCGAAGCCTGCGAGTTGCGGGATTCGGCGAGGTAGGCATTGGTCAGCGTGTTGGCGAGCATCGCCGCTTTCGCCGGATCCGTCGACCAGACCTCGATGTCGACGATGAAGCTCTTCTCGGTCTTGCGGATCGTGATGTGCCGGTTCAGCGCCTCGAGCGCCGCAAGCTGCACTTCCTTGTTGTCCGCAGCGGAGGGCGCGCGAGGCTGCAGGCCGATCAGGCCGAGCAGCGACGACATCAGGCTCTGGCCGTCACCGCCGCCGCCGAATTCCGGGTCCTTGTCGAGAGCAGCCTGCTGGATCACCTTGAGCAGCACGCTGTTGGAGGTGATCAGCCGCGCCTGGCTCTCCACCACCATGGACATGCCGGAGACGTCCTGCGCGCGCGGTGTGAGCTCACGATCGACGAGTTGAAGCTCGCGCGGATCGACATAGAGCTGGGCGGTGGCGGTGTAGCGTGGCGTCAGGCTCTTGCCCACGGTGACGGCAAGCGTTGCGCCGAGCAGGGCAGCCGCGGCAATCGCGATCTTGCGCCGCCAGAGCAAATTGGCGAGCTCCAGAACGTTGAAACCGGCCTGAGACTTCTGTTGAGGGGGCTCGGGTCTCGCCCGATCTATCGGCTGACTATAGTCAAGCATGATCCCCAGCTTTCATTCCAAATGCCGCAGGCTGAGGGGTCACTCTTCGCTCTACGCCATGCACCCGGGATATAGGTGCCCAATCAACGCAACAGGGAAAATTAACCATACTCATTGAGGGACTATTCAACGAAATGGCAAACAAAGCGTTTAAGCGCTCGTCACTCCGCGGTGCGTCCTCGTGACGCCGGCGATGCCGGGGCTGCCGGGAGATTAACGGTTCGTTACCACGCACGGCATGGCCGCGAGGCTCCGCCTGTTCTGCAACGAGCCGCGCGCGCGTCATGATGCTCAGCTTTTCCGCAGGATGACGTGATAGTCGCCGCGCCGGACGTCGGTCCCACGCGACAGCATGGTATTCAGCACGGCCGCGCCGGCGTCCACGAGCGCCGCGAACAGCGGCTTGCGCCGGCGCATCTCGGGATAGCGCGGGCTCTCGACCTCACGGCGGTAGATCATCTCCAGCCCGTTGGCGGTCGCGAAGGCTTCGAGCCGGGGCAGCGTCACCAGCGGATGGAAGAAGGTCGGAAACGGCGGCTCGCCGGGCAGGCCGGCATCCTTGATGCCGCGGATGTGCCGGTAGAACCAGACGTGAAACCAGTGCGGCGAATATTTGGTGACGATGCCGGACAGCGAGCGGGGATTGGGCGCGCCGATCAGGATCAGCCCGCCGCGCTTGAGCGCATCGCGAAAGTTCAGCAGCGCGGCGTCGACATGGGGCAGATGCTCGATCACGTTGTAGCAGATCACGAGGTCGAAGGTCTCGCGGGCGAAACGGTAGGTCTGCACGTCGCCGAGGATCGCCTCATCCGCGTAGGTGTTGTTGCGGACCTGGTCTTCGTCGATGTCGACCACGGTGACCTTGCTGCGGCCAGGCAATTCCGACGGCAGGACGCTGCAGGAGCCGCCGCCGGCTTCATAGATGGCGAGCTGGCCTTGCGGCAGTTCGCGCCGCAGCACGTCGTGAACGGCGAGCAGGCTGTCGCGCGCTTCGCCGGGGACGAGATCGTGAAGCGCCTGGACGGGTGCGGCGGCCGCGGGGATCCGGATCGCCGTGGCTGTCGCAAAATCGATCGTGGCTGGCTTGTTCATATTTTCTGACCGCGCTTGTTCTATTCAAATTTACAGGAAAAAACTCGCGTGCCCGAAGAGCAAATCCGATGCCGCGACGTCCCACCGGTTGCAGTGCTTACGGTCGGGTTAATGCGCATGGGCATTAACTACGGCATTGTTCATGTTGGGTCTTCATGGGCGCATGGACCGCGAATTGCAGTACCACGCGCACATGGTTTCGCAGGAGAAACAGGCGAAAGCGGTTAAGCGCATGATGTTTCCCTGGGACGGCCGGGAAACCGGCGCGAGCTCTGGGCAAGCGCCATCGACAGGCCGTTCATTCCGGGACGAATCTGTCCCGCGGCGGTGTGCCGTCACGGGAATGCGTAATTGAAGCAGGGCTTTTTCAACATATCTCGGACATTGAGAACGTCATGACATTGATCCCGACAGACCTGTCCGCCACGCGTATCTCGGATGCCGTGCGCGATCCCAACCGGGAGATCGTGGCGAGCTCCGGGGTCATCGACCTGTCGGTCGGTATCGTGGTCTGCATTCCCTGTTTCCGCCGTCCTCAGCATCTGCGGCTGACGCTGGAATCGCTGGCGAACCAGCGGACTCCGCGTTCCTTCGCCGTCGTCATGGTCGAGAACGATGCCGCGCAGCGCGAGAGCGCGCCGGTTGCCGCGGAGTTTCTGGCTGCCGGCAGGCTGCAGGGCGTCTGCCTCGTTGAGAAGCGGCAGGGCAATTGCCAGGCGATCAACGCCGCATTCGAGACGGCGCAGGCGCTGTTTCCTGCCGCGACCCGCTTCCTGATGATCGACGACGACGAGATCGCATCGAGCGACTGGCTCGAGCTGATGGTTCGCACCGCGGAGGCGACCGGCGCCGACGTGGTCGGCGGTCCGGTGCTGCCTGACTTCGACGACGACAGCAAGCCCTGGCTGTCGCGTCATCCCGCCTTCTGTCCCGCCTACGACTATTCCGGCGCTGTGCCGCTGATCTATGGCTGCGGCAATTGTCTGATCACGCGGTCCGCCTTCGAGCGGTTCGATCGTCCCGCCTTCGACCTGCGCTTCAATTTCCTCGGCGGCGGCGATTGCGATTTCTTCGTGCGGTGCCGCGATGCCGGCATGGTCTTTCACTGGACGGCGGAGGCGGTCATCACCGAGACCGTGCCGCAGGGCCGCACCAGCCTCGGCTGGATCGCCAAGCGCGGCCTGCGCATCGGGGCGATCAATTATCGTGTGCAGTACAAGGCCGCGCAGAGCGCATCGGCGCGCGCGCGAGTGTTCGTGCGGATGCTCGGGCGGTTGCCGCTCTCGCTGGTTCGTTCCGCAGGTCTGTTGACGTCGTCGAAGGCCGTCGTGGCGATGCATCCCGTGATGGTCGCGCTCGGCTCCATGCTTGCGGCGTTCGGGATCGAGCCGAAGCCCTATGAGGCCTCGAAGATCGTGTCGTGACGATCAGATGCCGAAGCGGGCGAGGGCGGTCCTGGCCGCGGCGCGCGGCAACGCCTTGAGCGAGCGCCGGCCGACCATTCCGAGATAGAAAAACGCCTGGCGATATCGGCCGAAGCGAACCGCCTGCATCGCCGAATAGGTGATGAGATGAAGTTCGGCGGCGAGGCGCAGTCCGACCGCCGTGCCCTCGGGCAGGCGTGCCAGGATCAGTCCGTCGTCGAACACCCGCGCGATGGCAGGGAAGAAATCCTTCGGCGTCCGAACCGCGGCGTTCATGGTGTTGGCGGTGTGCAGACGATAATCGAGCAGCAGTTTTGGCGCGAACTCGAATTCGCCGATCGCCGCCAGACGACACCAGCAATGCCAATCCTCGCAATATCTCAAGGACGTATCGAAGCCGCCGATGGCCCGGAAAGCTTCGGTGCGTGCGAGCGCGATGCCGCCATTGACGATGAAATTGCCGGCGGCGAGCCGCGTCAGCACGTCGCCGGACGGCTTCCGGCGCCCCTTCAGCAGGCCGCGCCGGCCGATCTGATGTCCCTCGCTGTCGATCGTGTTGTAATCGCCATAGACGAGCACCGCCCGCGGAGCCCCGCGTGCCGCCGCCAGCAGCGCCTCCACTGCGCCGGGGCGAAGGCGGTCGTCGGCATCGAGGAAGAGCAGCCAGTCGCAGCGGGCATATCGCGCACCGAGATTGCGCGCTGCCGACACGCCGGCGGAATCATTGGTGATCAGGCGCAGCCGCGGATCGCGAATGCCGCGGACGATGGCGGTGGTGTAGTCGGTCGAGCCGTCGTCCACGACGATCACTTCACCCACCTCGCCTTGCGCCAGTGCGCTGGCGATGGCTTCGCCGACATAGGCCGCAACGTTCTTGGCGGGAATGACGACGGACACCGACCAGGTCGAGCTCGACAGCGGCTGGCGAACCGCCGGAACCAAGCGTGTGGTGGCCGGCAAATCGAGAACGTCTTCGGCGGTGATCTGAGCCACGGCTCGCCTTTAAGAGTCTGTTAACCAGGTCGCATGCGACTGAACGGATGATGCGATCGATCGCAACATGGGCATGCCCGCGAATGATACTCGCATTACAGTCGGATCGTTGACGGGATCGGGTGCGCGGCGCGGGTTTCGTCAGTTAGCGTTAAGCCGCTGGCATTAAGCCTGAGGTAAATTTGGGGGAGTGCGGCAGCCGGTCCCATGCGAGAATGCGCACTAGGCTGCCGCGGATGGATCCAGTGCCCGCTAAGACGTTCGAACACGACCCCGATGCGATGATCCTCAACCTCTTCTACGAGGACAAGGATGACCGCTGGTTTCCCGGCGACCGGCATCTGCGGCGCATGGCGCGCCGCATGCTGATGGGCGAGCCGCGCATGAGTGGCCAGCTTCGCGTGTTCCTCAATCTCTGTGCGGGACTCGACCGGCTCGGCATCCGCTACCGCGTCAACGACTACGGCTACATCGCGCAGCATCCCGAAGAGCTCGCCTGCATCATCGGCCGCACCTTCCTGCTCGAAAAGTTCGCGTGGAAGAACCCGATTCTGCTCGGCGTCGCCGCCCACAATCATCCGCTCGACGACCCCGATCTGTTCAAGCGCCTGCCGGTGAAGAAGGTCGTGGTGCCCGGCCCCTGGTATGTCGACATGTACCGGCCGTATTGGCCCGAGACGGAGGCATGGCCGGTCGGCATCGACACCGATCTGTGGGCGCCGTCGGCGCAAGCGCAAAAGACGATCGACGTGCTGGTCTACGACAAGGTCCACTGGGACCGCGAGCGCTATGCGCCGGAGTTGATCGAACCCGTCCGCGCCCGTCTGCGCCAAGAGGGCCGCTCGTTCACGGAGCTGCGCTATGGCAGCTACAAGGAAGAAGATTATCAGGAAGCGCTGGCGCGTTCGCGCGCGATGATCTTCCTGTGCCAGAACGAGAGCCAGGGCATCGCCTATCAGCAGGCCTTGTCGTGCGGCGTGCCTGTTTTCGCCTGGGATCCGGGCGGCCCATGGCGGGACCCCGATTACTATCCGCACCGCGTACAGTTCGCGCCGGTGTCGTCGGTGCCATATTGGGATGAGCGTTGCGGCGCCAAGTTCGTCGACGTCGCGGGCTTCGAGGCGGGTTGGCAAAATTTCTGGGGAGGATGTGCCGCGGACGCGTTCGATCCGCGCGGTTACGTTCTGGGCAGTCTCACGTTGGAGCAACGGGCGCTGCAATATTACGAGATCGCGCGCAGCATCGTGCGGCAGCCGGCGGCGCAGACGTCCGAAGGGCCTGGCGACGGACTCTCAACGGGGCTGAGCCCGGACCTGGAGCTTCCCCGGCGTCACCAGGTGTCTTGAGCCGTGGATCGCAGCATGGACCGCAGCGCCGCCGACATCACTGATCTCGATACCCGTTCGTTGGCCCGTGCCCTGCGCGATGGCCTGGCGGAGCTGAATGCCGTGCAGGCGGCGCGCTGCCTCGTCGCCGTCGCAGCGCTGCTGCTGGTGCTGGTAACTCTCGATCCCTTCCCGGACCTGCGCAATCCCGATGTCACCGCCGTCGTCGGCGGGCGAATGGCGCTGACTTATGTTGCCTGGGGGCTGCTCGCCGCGGTCGCGGTGCTGCTCGTCGCCACCACGGATGCGCCCGCGCTGAAGACGCTGGTGACACCGCTTCACCTCTGCCTCGTGGGCTGGCTGGTGATCGACATCGCCCTCTCCGAAAGCCGCGGCGTCTCGATCCAGCGCTTCGTGCTCGCGGCCAGCATAACGTCGCTTGCCGTCCTGCTGCCATTGCTGCCGCCGACGCAGCGCAGCTTCAATTGGTGCCTGGGCGGAGCTGCGCTGGTGCTGCTCGCGCTGTGCTATCTCGGCGTCTTCCTCGCGCCGCACTATTCGATCCACACCGCGCTCGATATCGGCGAGCCACAGCTTGCCGGCGACTGGCGCGGCAGTTTCGGCCATAAGAATATCGCCTCGCCCGTGATGACCATCCTGGTCTATGTCGGGATCTACCTGACCGCCGTCGGCTCGTTCGTGATGGGACCCGCGATCGCCGCGCTGGCCGGCATCTTCCTGATCTTCACCGGCGGCAAGACCTCGTCGGTGCTGTGCCTTGCGGTTTACGCGCTGGCGTCGCTGGTCTATGTCACCCCCAGCCTGTGGCTCAAGCGGATCATCTGCTTCGTGCCGCTGATCGTGATGAATTTGCTGACGGTCGGCAGTGTCTTGAGCCCGGCGTTGGGCGCGATGACGCGCCTGCTGCCGCTCGATCCGACCTTTACCGGCCGCTCCGCGATCTGGGAGTTTGCGCTGGCGGCCGTCGCCGAGAAACCGATCATCGGCCACGGCTACGCGGCCTTCTGGGACAACGTCACGGCGCGGCAGACCGCCCAAGGCGCCGAATGGGCGACCTCGGCGGCGCACAGCCACAACAGCTATCTCGACCTCGCCGTCACCATCGGTCTGCCGGGACTGCTGCTCGTGATCCTCGTCTTCGTGCTCGCACCACTCGGCAATTTCCAGTCTGCACAGACTCACAGCCGCAGCGGCGCTTTGGGAAAGCTGTTCCTGACCATCTGGCTGTTCGGCCTGTATTACGGCGCGACCGAGACCTTCCTGCTCGAGCGGCAGAATCCGATCTGGTTCATGTTCGCGCTCGCGGTGGCCGGCCTGCATTTCCTCGCCAGGTTCCAATGCGTCGAGCAGATGAAGCCGGAGCGCTGACAGCTTGTCGCAGCCGGCGCGACGGTGGCATTGGCTTAACGATTGAGCGGCTAGGTCTCTTGCGGAGTGCGACAAAACATAATCCATCTCGAAACGTTCCGTAATCGTATGCCCCGCAGATGACGTTCCTCAGCGTCGAGCAACCAGATGATCTCGTGTCCAGCACGCCGAAGATCGCGATCGATTTCGTGCGTGACTGGCGGCAGGCTGCGCCGCGGCTGAGCGCCGGGCATCGCACCGCATTCCAGCATTGTCACTGGCTCGATGCGTGGTATCAGGCGTTTCACGATTTTGCACCGCTGATCGCGGTGATCTCGGACGCCGCCACCGGCAAGGACATCGCGCTGGTGCCGATGGTCAGCCATATCAGGCGCGGCATCCGCATCGTCGAATTCGCCGATCTCGGCGTCTCCGACAACAACGCGCCGATCCTGGCGCTCGATGCCGCGTTGGACACCCCGGCGATGGATGCGATCGGCGGGGCCCTGGTCGAGGCGTTGCGCGCCTTGCCGGACCGCTTCGACCTGCTGCGCCTCAGGAAGATGCCGGCCCAGGTCAGTGGCAAGCCGAATCCGCTGGTCGCGATGGGGCGGATCGGATCGTCATCGCTGAACGGCAATGTCGTGCTGATGGGCGACGACTATGCCGACTATCAGGCCTCGATCAAGCGCATGCAGATGCCGCGCTGCTGGCGCGTCTTCGACCGGCATGAGGGCGCGCGGTTCGAGATCGCGGCGGACGTTGCGCGCGCGCATGAGCTGCTCGACGTCATGGATGTGCAGCAGCAGGCGCGTATGCGCCAGCTCGGCTCGCGGTTCGTCCTCAACGACGACGCCCATGCCCGGTTTTACCGCGAGGTCGCCCGCCGGGGCGTCGCGGAAGGCTATGCCGTCGTCACGGCGCTCGTCTGCGACGAGGGGACCGTCGCCACCGCGTTCGGCGTCAGATCCGGCGCAACCTATTACCTCCTCCGCATCAGCCACGGCGGCAATTCATGGTCGAGCTGCTCGCCGGGGCTGCTCGTCATCGAGCGCACGATGGCGGCGCTGCATGCCGGGGGCGTGCGCCGCTTCGACCTCAGCATCGGCAACCAGGACTACAAGCGTCGCTTCGGCGCCGAGAGGGTCCCGCTGACCGACGTCAGCGTCGCGCTGTCCTGGCGCGGCGCTCCCTTTGCGTGGCGCGACCATGCCGCGCAGGGCCTGCGCCGCCATCCAGCCGTCGCAGCTCTTGCGGCGCGAGTCCTGGGCAAGGGAATACGCTGAAGCGGCATTCCCGAACGGGAATGCCGCGTTTCCATCAGCCATGAAGCTCAGCCGTTCACGTCAGCCATGGAGCTTCCTGGCGGTCTCCGCGATCTGGCGTCCCTGATAGCGCGCGCCGGCGAGTTCGTTGGCGCTGGGCTGGCGGCTGCCGTCGCCGCCGGTGATCGTGGTGGCGCCGTAGGGCGCGCCGCCAGTGACCTCGTCGAGCTTCATCTGGCCGGCGAAGCCGTAGTTCATGCCGACAACGACCATGCCGAAATGCAGCAGGTTTGTGATGATCGAGAACAGCGTCGTCTCCTGGCCGCCATGCTGGGTCGCGGTCGAGGTGAAGGCACCGCCGACCTTGCCGTGCAGCGCGCCCTTGGCCCAGAGCCCGCCGGCCTGGTCGAGGAAGTTCGCCATCTGCGAGGCCATACGGCCGAAGCGGGTGCCGGTGCCGACGATGATCGCGTCGTAATTGGCGAGATCGTCGATCGCAGCGACAGGGGCGGCCTGATCGACCTTGTAATAGGAGGCCTTTGCGACCTCGGCCGGCACCAGCTCCGGCACGCGCTTGATGTCGACGGTGGCGCCGGCCTCGCGCGCGCCTTCGGCGACGGCGTTGGCCATCGCTTCGATGTGGCCGTAAGCGGAATAATAGAGGACGAGAACTTTGGTCATGATGGGCTCCGTGTGTGGGTTGGATGCGTTGAGTTGTCTTGTTCGCTGTCATTGCCGGGCTTGACCCGGCAATCCATCAAGCTCGGAAAAGCTCCTTGCGAAGGCGATGGATGCCCGGGTCAAGCCCGGGCATGACGGGTTGTGTGTGGGGCGCGCTTACGCAGCGTCGACGAGCACGAGCTCCGTATCTTCCAGCGCGGTGATCTTCAGCCGATCCTCGTCGCGAATTGCGGCGCCGTCACGGGCGTTGACGCGCACGCCGTTGATCTCGACTGCGCCTGCCGCAGGCACCAGGTAGAGATGCCGGGACTTCTGCGGCGCGTACTCCGCGCTCTCGCCGGCCTTCAGCGTGGTGGCGAGCACCCGCGCATCGGCGCGGATCGGAAGCGCGTCCGTGTCACCTTCGATCCCGCTCGCGATGGTGACGAGCTTGCCGGAGCGATCGGCCTTCGGAAACGGCTTCGAGCCCCAGGTCGGCTGTCCCCCGCGCAGCGTTGGCTCGATCCAGATCTGAAAGATCCGGGTGTTGCTCGGCTCCAGATTGTACTCGGAGTGGCGAATGCCGCTGCCGGCGCTCATCACCTGCACGTCGCCCGCTTCGGTACGACCCTGATTGCCGAGGCTGTCCTGATGGGTGATCGCGCCCTCGCGCACATAGGTGATGATCTCCATGTTGGCGTGGGGATGGGCGGGAAAGCCGGTGTTCGGTGCGATCTCATCGTCGTTCCACACCCGCAAGGCGCCGTGACCCATGTTGTCGGGGTCATAATGGCTGGCGAAGGAGAAGTGGTGCTTGGCCTTGAGCCAGCCGTGATCGGCGCCGCCGAGCTTGTCGAAAGGTCTGAGTTCAATCATTTGCGTGGTCCTTGTTTGATTTTGACGTCTCAGGCGCCGAAGCCGCCATCGACGTTGAGAACGGTACCGGTGACGAAGGAGGCGTCCGGGCTCGCGAGGAACACGATGCCGGCTGCGACTTCCTCGGGACGGCCGAAGCGCTGCAGCGCGTGCTGCTTGCGCTGGGCTTCCGCGAAGTCGCGGTCGTCGTCCGGGTTCATGTCAGTGTTGATCGAGCCGGGCTGCACGACGTTGACGGTGATGCCGCGCGGGCCGAGATCGCGCGCCGCGCCCTTGGTGTAGCCGACGACGGCCGCCTTGGTCGCGACGTAGTCGGCAAGACCCGGGAACGAGGCGCGGTCGGCCAGCATCGAGCCGACGGTGACGATGCGGCCGCCTTCACCCATCAACTGCGAAGCGGCGCGGATCGCGGCGATGACGCCGTGGACATTGACCTGGTCCTGACGCTCCAGCGCGCCAGTGTCGGCATTGGCATCGTCGGCAGCGCCACCAGCGGCGACGCCGGCGTTGTTGACGAGGATGTCGAGATGGCCGAATTCCTTGGCGACATCGTTGACGAGCTTGGTGACGTCCTTGGCAGAGGCCTGGTCGGCCTTGAAGGCGCGGGCCTTGACGCCCCGGGCCTTCAACTCGGCGACGACGGCCTCCGCCTTGTCGGGCGAGGCGACATAGCTGATGGCGACATCAGCGCCTTCATCGGCGAGGGCGCGGGCAGAGGCCGCGCCGATGCCGCGCGAGCCGCCGGTGACGAGGGCAACCTTGCCTGAGAGCTTCTTGGTCATTGGATTTCTCCAGTCCGTGGGTTTGTGATTGACCCTTGGATAAGCCTCCGCCTGTGGTATAGAAATAGAAACTGTTGAAACGCATTGTTTCCATAAATACCCCTGCGGATGGGCTGTCATGGCAAAACTCCCCGATTTCGAGGCGCTCGCGATCTTCGCGAAAGTCGTGGAATTACGGTCCTTTGCGGGGGCCGCGAGCGAGCTGGCGATGTCCAAGGCGACGGTGTCCAAGGCCGTCACGCGGCTGGAGGAGCGACTCGGCGCGCGGCTGTTCAACCGCACCTCCCGCCGGCTTGCGCTGACCGACGCCGGGCACAAGCTCGCCGAGCGCGCGACGCGCCTTTTGACCGACGGCGAAGCGGCGGAGAACGAGGCGCTGGCGCAATCGGTGGCGCCACGCGGCTTGGTGCGGCTCGCGGTGCCCATGACGTTCGGGATCAAGGCGGTGGCGCCGCTGTTGCCGGAGTTCTTCGAGGCCTATCCGGAAGTCTCGGTCGATCTGCATTTGAGCGATGCGACCATCGACCTGATCGGCGAGGGCTTTGACATGGCGGTGCGGATCGCGCGGCTGCCGGATTCCTCGCTGATCGCCCGCCGGCTCTTCACCATGCCGCGCTTCACGGTAGCGGCGCCGTCCTATTTGAAGAAGCACGGACGGCCGACGCACCCGATGCATCTGGCCGAGCACAAATGCTTCAGCTACGCCTATCTCTCGACGCCCAATGTCTGGCACTACACCAATTCGGCCGGCGAGCAGGCCAGCGTGCGCCCGGGCGGACAGCTCCGCGTCAACAACGGCGAAGCCGTGATGCCGGCGCTGATCGCCGGCCTCGGCATTGCTGAGCTTCCGGAGTTCATCGTCGGCGAGGCCATCTCCTCGGGAGAGGTCGAAGTGATCCTGAAGGACTGGAAACAGGCCGAAGGCGCGGTGCACCTGGTGACGCCCCCCGGCGGCCCGCGTCCCGCCCGCGTCGAAGCGCTCGGCGATTTCCTCGCGGCGAAGTTACCGGGCACCTGCAAGCGGCGGCCGAAGAAGAGCGCGAAAGTAGTTTGACTCTTGTAGGGTGGGCAAAGCGAAGCGTGCCCACCAATATGCGCGAAGAGGGCGCAAGTGCCTCAATATCGCCGAGCTCAAGGCAACATGTTCTTCTTCACCGTCGTGCTCGCCGATCGGTCAAACACGCTGTTGGTAGACCAGATTGATCGTCTGCGACAAATCTACCGAGCGGTCCTGCAGCGTCGACCGTTCGAGACAATCGCGATCTGCGTTCTGCCTGATCATCTGCACGCGATCTGGGCGCTGCCGGAAGATGATTCCGACTTTTCGTCGCGATGGAGTTTGATCAAGGGAGGTTTTTCGAGAGGGTTGGAAGCGCAGTCGCGCTCAACAAGCAAATTGAAGAAGCGCGAGAAGGGCATTTGGCAACGCCGCTATTGGGAGCATGCAATTCGCAATGACGCGGATTTGGAGCGTCATGTGAATTACATTCATTTCAACCCGGTGAAGCACGGGCTCGTCACACGTGTGCGCGATTGGCCTCACAGCAGCTTCCATCGCTACGTCGAGCAAGGATTGCTTCCCTTAGATTGGGGAGGGGACATGCGGGACGTTTCGGGGAAATTCGGCGAGTGATGGTGGGCACGGCGCGTTGCGCCTTTGCCCACCCTACGAGATCTCGCTCGTCGATCGTCCGCGCAATTCCCGAAGGGCGGGCAAAGCGACTTGTCCGTCATAGCTCGAAGAGCGACGGCGGAAGCGTGCCCACCACGAGACTACGACACCTTCACGCCGTCTCTTGCAACAATACGCAAGTTCGGTTTTAGCGTCTCTTCCAACTGCGATTTCAATTCGTGCACACGCGGATCGGTGGAGCGCGCCGCGCACACCGCGTATTGATGCACCGATTGCGCCAATGCGTTGCGTGCTTCCGGGGTTCGCGTCAATTCGGGCTTTGACAGCCGCAGGACGATCGCTGCGAGATTCACCAGCATCTCGTCGAGGGCTACGTCGATGGTCGCAAGCTTTCCCATGGCACACTCCCTGACGAGCGGATCTGGGAAGGCAACGGTGGCTTTGGTGCGGCGTTCCGGGCTGCGGGCCAAACATGGATAATGTTTCGTTAACGCCTTGTTCTTGCCGATCGTCACGCCAGGCTGGTGCCGAACCAAGAAAAAATCGGGGGAGGGACCTGCCATGGATCGACGCGATGTCCTGCGCGCCGCTGCTGCATTGCCGTTGCTGCGCGCTGCGTTACCAGGTCCGGGCTTCGCGAAATTCGTCGCGACCGACAGCAGGCGGCTGATTGCGGCGGTGAAGAAGATCGGCAAGGTGGAGTAGGTTCCAGACCCCTTTTTCACATTTTGTTGTTGGTCCAGAACCGGCTCCCGCCTCATTGACTGATGAGAATCCCAGGAAATCGAAGATGGGAATCGAGAAGGATCGGGACATGCGAACAGAGCGAATTGCGCTGGGCGTCGTGCTCGCGATCGGCGGCATGGTGGCGCCGGGCGCAGCATTCGCCGAAGAATATCGCGGGACCATGGAACAGCAGATGGCCTGCACGCCGGACGTCTGGCGTCTGTGCAGCGATCAGATTCCGGACGTCGGCCGGATCACCGCCTGCCTGCGGCAGAATACGCCGCAGCTATCGAGCGGCTGCCGCGCCGTGTTCCAGTCCAACAACCAGATGCCGCCGCAGCAGCAGGTGCCACGCAATCGAGCCGCAACGCTGCCGCGCTATGACGATGCGTTGCCGCCACCTCCGCAGGCGCAACCGCGTCCCTATGACGATGACAACGACAACGATTAAGCTCTGACGAGCGCTTGATCCGGAAATTTGCGCAGCGCCGGGTGCGACGATGCTGGCGTGCGCCTCGTTCAGCGCTCCGTCCTGCTGTTCGATTCAGGTCGATGTCCGAGCGCCATCCGCAGGACGACACCGAACAGAATGGCTGCGACCGGCCAATGGAACCAGATCTTACTGCCGGTGAAAAGATTGATCAGAATCAGGAAGGCCGACACCGTGAGGGCCGCGGCAAGCGGGCGGGGCAGCTTTGCGAGCCAATCCGAGACGATGTTCGGCGCCGACGACGGCTCGCGCCTGTCGTCCATCCGCGAAGCGCGCGGGCGCTCTGCACTCGCCTCGATCGGGAAGCCTCCCGGCACAGCGGTCTGGCCGCCCAGGGTCAGCCGATAACTGGTCAGGGGGGCAATATTCTTCATCGGACGCTGGCCGAGGCAGTCGAAGCCAACGGACAGTTTGTTGTGCACCTGATCGTAGACGGAGCTCGAGATCACGACGCCGCCGGGCTCGGCGAGCTCTTGCAGCCGCGATGCGATATTGACCCCGTCGCCATAGATGTCGGTGCCGTCCACCATGACGTCGCCGAGGTTGATGCCGATGCGAAACTGCATCGGGCTCGCCTGCGGCGCGTCCGCAGCGTGACTTGCGATTTCCTGCTGGATCTCGACCGCGCATTGCACGGCCTCGACGACGCTGGCGAACTCGGCGATGACGGCATCGCCCCAGGTATTGACGATGCGGCCGTCATGGCGCTCGACCAATCGCGCGATGGCCGTGCGGTAGCGGCGGAGCGTCTCCAGCGTTCCTGTCTCGTCCGCTTCCATCAGACGCGAATAGCCGTACACGTCGGCGCACAGCACGGTAGTCAGTCGTCGTTTCACCTTGTCGTCGGTCATCGGCGCCATGCTAGCCTCCCTGACCGGCAAATGCACCAGAGATCGTATCCGGTGCCGCCTTACGGCCTGACCTCGCAGACATCGACCCAATCGGCGCCGGTCAGTTCGGCCATCCGGTCCGGCGTGATGCGCACCGCGCCGTGGGTCGAGCCCGCGGCCGGGACCACCACGTCGAACGCTTTCAGCGAGACGTCGCAATAGACCGGCAGCGGCGACTTCAGGCCGAACGGGCAGACGCCGCCGACCTCGTGTCCGGTGATGTCGGCGACCTCTTCCAGTCCCAGCATCTTCGGCTTGCCGCCGAACTGCGCCTTGACCTTCTTGTTGTCCATCCGCGAGGTGCCGGCGGCGACGATCAGGATCACGCGTTCGCCGACGCGCAAGCTCAGCGTCTTGGCGATCATTCCGGGCTCGACGCCATAGGCTTCGGCGGCCAGCGGCACTGTGGCCGAACTGACCTCGGATTCGATGACGGAGATGTCGGGGGCTTTCTCGGCGAAAAAGGCGCGAACGGATTCCAGGCTCATTCAGGTCGGCTCATCGAGGACTTACGGGCGGGCGGCAAGTGAAGGCAATTCCGAGAGTGAACGGACGCGGTGGTCAGGTGCAAAGCCAAGCTCGTCCATCTGGGTGCGGATCGCCTTGAACATCGTCAGCGGTGCCACGAGTTCGTTCTCGAGGCAAGCCAGCGCCATGGCTTCTGGCGTCACCCGCTCGATCCAGGCGACGTTCAGTCCAAACGACTTTGCCCCCGCCGCGTCCCAGGGATTGGAGGACACGAACAGAACCTCATGCGGCGCGGTGCCGAGCTCCTCGCCGATCAGCTCATACGCTGCCGGGCTCGGCTTGAAGATCTTCTTGGCATCGACGCTGATGGTTGCATCGAGCAGGCCGTCGAGGCCGGAATTGCGCACCAGTGCATTCAGCATGTCCGGGCTGCCGTTGGAGAGGATCGCGAGTTTTCGCGGCTTCAGGGCTGCAAGCGCGCTTGTCGCATCCGGATAGAGTTCGAGGTGCAGATATTTCTCGATCACGCGCTCGAATGCCTCGCGCTCGTAGGCAAGTCCCAACATGCGCAGCGTATAGGTGAGCGAGTCGCGCGTGACCGCTGCGAAGTCCTGGTATCGTCCCATCAGCGAGCGCAACCAGCTGTATTCGAGCTGCTTGATGCGCCAGACCTGCGTGATGATCTCGCCATAGCCCGGAAACGCATCCTCTGTGACGTCGGCGACCGATTGGATGTCATAGAGCGTTCCGTAGGCGTCGAAGACGACGGCGTTGATGGGCATCGACCAGTCCTCCGGGATCGTCGTAGTCACAAGAACCCCGCTTGGGGAGTGCGTATAGCCGTCAGCTTACCAAAGCACAGCGGAAGTCTGCCAATGAAAGTGTGATCGGCGGCTTGTCACCCTGAGCGGACTTGGCGCGCCGTCCGCTGATCCGGCGATCAACGCAAGGCAAAAACCTGCCGGACTATGACAGCCGACAAGCCGCCATGTGTGGCACCGTCCTGTTGATGCCCAGATTTGGACCAAGCCGGACTCAAGGTGGGCTGCGCCAACGCGCTTCTATCTGGAGCGGAGCAGCCCTCGCACGAAATGCAGCGCAATCTAGCCAATCGGCTCACGCCCTCGCCGCGTCCAGGTCGCCCGCTCTGCGAACACTTGGCTGACCTCGGCCATGTGCTCCGTGCCCCACGTGCAGAGTGGCACCAGAGCCTGGGCCAGGCTGTGGCCCAACGGGGTGAGGCTGTAGTCCACCCGCGGCGGCACTTCCTTGTAGTCGGTCCGCTTCACGAGCCCATCGGCCTCCAGCTCCTTCAACTGCTGGATCAGCACCTTGTCGCTGACGTCGCGGATGGCGCGCCGAAGCTCGCCGTAGCGGGTCGGGCCGTCCTGGGCGACGAAGTACAGGATCAGCGGCTTCCACTTGCCGGCGACGACCCGCAAGGTTGCATCCAGGCCGCAGGTGAAGCCGGGCAAAGTCGGCGTGCAGCTCTGGACCGGTGTTTGAGCCTGTGCAGGCGGGAGAGTGGTGTCTGACATTTTTGGGTACTTACCAAAAGGTGCATACTTGTCGATAGGTGTGTACGCCGCCAGCTCAGTGCAACCTCAGTGAAGGAGCACATCATGAGCAGACTACAAGGCAAGACGGCAGTCGTGACCGGCGGCGGAACCGGCATCGGATTTGGAGCGGCGAAGCGCTTCATCGACGAGGGCGCGTTCGTCTACATTTTCGGGCGACGGCAGGAGCAGCTCGACGCCGCCGTGGCGAAGCTCGGATCTTCGGCGCGAGCCATCAGGGGCTCGGTGACGGATCTGGCCGACCTCGACCGGCTCTACGAGACGGTGCGGAAAGAACGAGGCGGGCTCGACATTCTGTTCGCCAATGCCGGCACCGGGTTGTTCGCGCCGCTCGGCGAGATCACGGTCGAGCATTACGATCATATCTTCGACGTCAACGTGAAGGGGCTGGTCTTCACCGTGCAGAAGGCGCTGCCGCTGATGACGAAGGGCGCGTCGATCATCCTGACCGGGTCGAGCACGGGGGTGATGGGGACGCCGCAGTTCAGCATCTACAGCGCGACCAAAGCCGCGGTTCGGAATCTGGCGCGGAGCTGGGCGCAGGACCTGCGCGGCACCGGCATCCGCGTCAATGTGCTGTCACCGGGGCCGACCAAGACCGAGCTGGCACTGGAGATCGTCGGCGAGGAGGCCTTCGATGCGCTCGGCAGCACGACGCCGCTCGGCCGCGTGGCAGCCCCGTCAGAGACGGGCGCGGTCGCCGCGTTCCTGGCGTCGTCGGACAGCAGCTTCATGACGGGCAGCGAAGTCTTCGTCGACGGCGGCCTCGCTCAGATCTGAGGCTCCGTTCACCTCTCTCGCTTGAGGGAGAGGTCGGCGCGTCCGGGCGATGCGAAGCATCGTCCCGCGCGCCGGGTGAGGGCTTTCTCCTCTTGGCGATTGTCCCTTTGCGGAAACACCCTCTCCCCGACCCTCTCCCGCAAGCGGGAGAGGGAGTGCGCCTCCGTCGTAGTCATCAACGTGATCTCATCACGCCTGGATTAGATCCCCAGCAGCTTGCGCGCGTTGGCCTTCAGCACCTTCGGCCGGATCTCGTCGCGGATCTCGATCTTGGCGAAGTCCGACAGCCAGCGGTCGGGCGTGATCACCGGCCAGTCCGAGCCGAACAGCATCTTGTCCTGCAGGATCGAGTTGATGTAACGCACCAGGATCGGCGGGAAATATTTCGGCGACCAGCCGGAGAGGTCGATATAGACGTTCGGCTTGTGGGTCGCGACCGACAGCGCCTCTTCCTGCCAGGGGAAGGAAGGGTGGGCGAGGATGATCTTGAGGTCGGGGAAATCGGCCGCGACGTCGTCCATGTACATCGGGTTGGAATATTTCAGCCGCATCCCCATGCCGCCGGGCATGCCCGAGCCGACACCGGTCTGGCCGGTGTGGAACAGCGCGACCGCGCCGCCATTGTTGATCTCTTCGTAGAGCGGATAGGCCATGCGGTCGTTGGCGTAGAAGCCCTGCATGGTCGGGTGGAATTTGAAGCCGCGCACGCCGTATTCCTCGATCAGCTTGCGCGCCTCGCGCGCGCCGAGCTTGCCCTTGTGCGGGTCGATCGAGACGAAGGGGATGAGGACGTCCAGATGGTCGGAGGCGGCCTCGATCATCTCGTAATTGGTGTAGCGGCGGAAGCCGGTCTCGCGCTCGGCATCGACCGGGAAGATCACCGCGGCAATGTTCTTGGAGCGGTAATAGGCCGCGGTCTCCGGCACGGTCGGCGGATGCTTGTTCGGCGACTTGAAGTACTCCGCCATCTGCGCCTGGAAATCGTCATAGCCGTCGTCGGGATGGCAGCCGCAGGGCTCCTCGGCATGGGTGTGGATGTCGATGGCAACGACTTTGTCGATATCAGGCAGCTTCAGCTTCGGCATGGGTTTCCTCCCGACGGGTTGCCGAATTGATTATATGATATAACGAACTTGGCAAGGCGTCGTCGAAAGACCCCCGATTTCCTTGACGATAAATCGGGCCGATCCGGACGCTTCTCCGGTGCAGGGGTTGTTTTCGAGATTTTGCCGGGGTGGAACGGGGCAGTTAACATTGACATCCCCTCCCGCCATGCCTTAAGAACCGCCCCGTCCCGGGCGGTCGTCCGCCGGCGGGAAAATCTCATTTTGCCACATTCGCGCGTGCCGAAACGGTAGTGCCGAACACGGCCTTTCGAACGTTCAGGATTCTGCCATGAAGGTCCGTAACTCCCTGAAGTCGCTGCGCGGTCGCCATCGCGCCAACCGCCTGGTCCGCCGCAAGGGCCGGGTCTATGTGATCAACAAGGTGCAGCGCCGCTTCAAGGCTCGTCAGGGCTGATATCCCTGCCGAGGGCCTTTCGCGCGCCCCGGAAGACCACTGCTCACACGAGTTTGACGCCGCCTTTGCTTTGCAAGGGCGGCTTTACGCGTTTACACTTTGACCATGGCAGTGAGATTCCTTTTCGCGCGCACTTTTTGTCTGGCCCTCGTGCTGGGAACAGTCGGCCTCGCTCCGGCGCAGGCGCAGGCTGATCCTCCGACGCCGCCGGGCAAGCAGAAGAAGCTCCCGGAAGCGCCGGCCAAGCTGCCCAAGGTCGATCGCACCAAGAATCTCGATTTCCTGTTCGGCGCGTTGAAGGCGGCGCCCGACGAGGTCAGCGCCAAGCATGTCGAGGCGCGGATCTGGGCGATCTGGCTGCAGACCCCGAGCGACACCGCGTCATTGCTGATGTCGCGGGCGAAGACCGCGGTCGATGCCAAGAAGATCGATGTCGCGATCAAGCTTTTGGATTCCGTCATCAAGCTCCGGCCCGACTACATCGAGGCCTGGAACCGGCGCGCCACGCTCTACTACATGCAGAACGACTATGGCCGTTCGCTCGCCGATATCCAGCAGGTGCTGATCCGGGAGCCGCGCCATTTCGGCGCGCTCGCAGGCCTCGGCATGATCATGCAGGAGGTCGGCGACGAGAAGCGCGCGCTCGATGCCTATCGCAAGGCGCTCGCCGTCAATCCGCACCTCGAAAAGATCCCCGACCAGGTCAAATCGCTGACCGAGAAGGTCGAGGGACGCGATATTTAGCCCAAAGCGCGATGCGATCAGGATGGATCGTCATCGCGCTTCAGGTTGTTGTTTGCGCATGATCTTTCCGGAAAACCGCTGCGCACTTTTCCGGATCATGCTTTAGAACTCGATCATGTCTTGAGTGAACGCGGCGGCTTCGGATTAACCACGATCGGAAGCGCGGCATCGTGAGCACTATTGCCGGCGCCGCCGCAGGCCTACCTGCATGGCAGGAGCAAAAGCCATGAAGCGTTTGATCTTTGCGGGTGTGTTGCTGCTGGCGTCGGGGACGTTGAGCTTCGCCGACGGACTGTTCTGGGTGGTCGGCAACCGCGCCACCGGAAAATGCAACATCGTGACCAGCAATCCCGTGATCATCGGCGATATCTGGTTCGGCGACGGTCCCTACAAGTCCAGGGCCGATGCCAAGCTTGCCCGCTCGACCATCCGCGCCTGTCCCGCGCCCACGCCGGACGAGGAAAAGGAAGAGGACGGCACGAACTAGCCGGTCATCAATGCAGGGCGCTGCCGCCGCGTTCGACCGGGCCGCGATCGATGGCTGCGGCGTAAGCCATTGCCAGCTCCGTTTCCAGGTGCTCGTTGATCAGCAGCAGCGCCCGCACGGCACCGCGCAGATCGCCGTTGCAACTCGCCACGATCTCGTCGATCGCAGTGTCTTTCGATCTGAAGCTCATCGAAAATCCTCCGGTTCAAATCAGGACAAATCCTGCCGGTCTTTCCCGTATCCCCTGAGATTGCCCTGGGGCCTGCGAGGAGGATCGGCGCCCACCCGCGCCTAGATGGCGGAACCGACCGTGGCGATTATAAGGAAGCCGCGATGACGGCTGCATGAAGCGTTCCGAGACTTGCGCGTGCTCATGGAATATTGTTGATTCCATTGAGCTTTTGCGTTCTTCAATTATGCACATATCCACAGCCCCAGCCTTTTTTGTGGACGCACGGAAAGCCGGCGGAGCGAAACTGTTGCCCACGAGAGCCGTAACTGCCCTGTGCCCAGGATCTCCCGGATTCTCTCCATGATCGTGATGTCAGTCGTGACGGCGCTGGTTCTGCTGGCGCTGATCACGCAGGCTGGAATCGTCGCCGTGCAACGTGCCTTTCCGCCGCAGGGCGGGATGGTCGAGGTCGACGGCGCGACGCTTCACGTCGTCGATATCGGCCCGCGCGATGCAGGCTTGCCGATCGTGATGCTGCACGGTGCGAGCTCCAATCTCGAAGCGATGCGGCGCCCGCTCGGCGACCTCCTCGCCAAGGACCATCGCGTCATCCTGGTCGACCGTCCCGGCCATGGCTGGAGCACGCGCGCGCGGCGCCAGGATTCCACGCCGCAGATCCAGGCGCGGATGATCGACGAGGCGTTGGGCAAGCTCGGAATCGATCGCGCGGTCTTCGTCGTTCATTCCTGGAGCGGTGCGCTCGGCGCGCGGATTGCGCTCGATCATCCCGGCCGCGTCGCGGGCCTGGTCATGCTCGCCCCCGTCACCCATCCCTGGCGCGGCGGCGTCGGCCGTTACAACGAGATCATTGCAACGCCGGTGATCGGTCCGCTGCTCGCCTACACGGTCACCCTGCCGCTCGGCTACTTTCTGGCCGAGCCCGGTGCGCGCAACGTATTCCTGCCGCAGATGATGCCGGATGGATTCGTGCAGGATTCCGCGACGCCGCTGCTGCTGCGCCCGCGCGAGTTCATCGCCAATGCCTATGATCTGGTGACGCTGAAGCAGGCGGTGACGGCGCAAGCCGCGCGCTACGGCGAGATCTCGGCGCCGGTCACGATCATCGCCGGCGAGCCCGACAAGACGGTGAAGACCAACATCCACGCGCGCCCGTTCGCGGCCATGGTGCAGCATGCGAAGCTGATCGTGCTGCCCGATCTCGGCCACATGGTGCAGAACGCCGTGCCGGAACTCGTGAAGATGGAAATCGAGACCATGATCGGGAAAATCGCCCCGGCGCAGGCGGCGGCTGATTAGAGCGGAATGCTCCCGTAGCCCCGGTGGAGCTTCCGCCGTAGCTCGCAGAGCGAAGGCGGAAGCGTAATCCGGGACCGCTCGCCCGGCATTTCGCAGTATCCCGGATGTCGCTCCGCTCATCCGGGCTACGGGACCATGCCTGTGTCGGCCTCTGTCAATCCACGCGCGCAAAAATATTCCACTTTACCGAAATTCGGTTTCGGCGTATGTGTCGCCCATCCCGGCTCACCCAAGAGGGGCGACGTGTCGTCGTCATGTTCGCGAGCCGGGGTTGCGGTGGACGCGGCAGCGTCGGCATGAGAGGTGCGGGCAGGGCGGGTAGTCCCTGTGAGTCCGTAACCGCGTGCGGACGACGGCGCTGCTAGGCTTCGTCTCGCTCGTAAGTTTCCGGCTCTGTCGACGGGGCCTGGGAATACTGCGGCGACATGGCGGGCCGTGCGTACGGCAAAACCGTGTGGTCCTGGCCGTCGTTGCCACGGTCAAGCTCTTGCGAAGGTGCGAGCGAGCCCAACCGGGCAGACTGCATCATCCAAATTCGCGGGGCGAGGGAGGCCAAAAGGAATGGTCGGCTCCCGGGAGATCACGGCATAAGCCGTCCGACCACTGCGCAGGGAAGGCCGAGTGATCGGCGACACCTGTATGCTGCTGTGCGGTTCTTTTTGCGCGTGCCTTTCGCGCAGCGGACCGCGGGTGCCAGCCGGCACCCGGCCTTCCCTGTGCCCTCTTGGATTTAGAGGGTGAAAGATGAAGCAAAGCTTGGGCGAATTACGCCGCGAGAACGCGAAGCCATGTGCGCAAGCCAAAAAGCGACAGCTTCGGTCCTGACTCGATCAGAACCGAAGCTGCTTCGGCTGTCCGCTACGTGCTTACTGCTTGATCTTCCCGTCCTTGTCGAACTGCGACACATAGGCCCAGAGATTGTTGATCTCGTTCTCGTTCTTGATGCCGGCGAACGCCATCTTGGTCCCGGGGATCTTGGCCTTGGGGTCCTTGATGTATTCCTTGAAGATGGCTTCGTCCCAAGTGATGCCGGAATTCTTGTTCGCGTCCGAATAATTGTAGTCCGGAGCGGTTCCCGACTTGCGGCCGTTGAGACCGTTGAGCTCGGGGCCCACCTTGTTCTTGGCGCCTTCGCCGATCGCGTGGCAGGCCAGGCATTTGTTGAACGACGTCTTGCCGGCCGCAACATCCTGCGCCATCGCGGCGGGTGCGGTGGCAATCGCGGTGAGGATCGTCAGTGCGCCAAAAATCAGTTTTGTCATCGGGTGCTCTTCGTCTCTTCCCTGGTGGGTCTGGGCTGGTCAGTCTCTTGCCGGATCGGCAATCGCCCGACCTGCCGGTTTTGGCAGGCCTGCTCGGCTTGGACAAGCCACCAAACCATGACAGGTTTCACGATTTCCGACTTGTCCCAGAGCGAACTGGCGGCAGATGGTCGATTCGACTTTCGGATGGCCTACCCAAACACCCGCGGACGTGATTGATTTGCCGAGACAAATTGAATCGGGCGGCGTGAGGTGGAAGGATAAATCATGAAGGATTCAACATGGCCATCATGATGCCTGCGAGCGACCAGGCCGTGCTCGCGCGCCGCGCCGAGATCGTTGCTGCGTTGCGCGCGATCGTGCCCGGCGAGGGTGTGATCGATGCGCCTGCGGAGATGCGGGCTTATGAGTCCGACGGGCTGACGGCGTATCGACAGCCGCCGATGGTCGTGGTGCTGCCCGAGACGACCGAGCAGATCTCGCTGATCCTGAAATATTGTGCAGGGCAAGGCATCAAGGTGGTGCCGCGCGGTTCCGGCACATCGTTATCCGGCGGCGCGCTGCCGCTCGAGGACGGCGTGCTGCTCGGGCTCGGCAAGTTCAAGCGCATCCGCGAGATCGACTTCGACAACCGCGTCGTCGTCACCGAGCCTGGGGTCACCAATCTCGCCATCAGCCAGGCGGTCGCGCATGCCGGCTTCTACTATGCGCCCGATCCCTCCTCGCAGATCGCCTGCTCGATCGGCGGCAATGTCGCGGAGAATTCCGGCGGCGTGCACTGCCTCAAATACGGCATGACCACCAACAACGTACTCGGTTGCGAGATCGTGCTGATGAGCGGCGAGATCCTGCGCATTGGCGGCAAGGGGTGCGAAAATTCCGGCTACGATCTGATGGGCGTCATCACCGGCTCCGAAGGCCTGCTCGGCGTCATCACCGAGATCACGGTGCGCATCCTGCAGAAGCCGGAGACGGCGCGCGCGCTGATGGTCGGCTTCGCCGAGGTCGAGGCCGCCGGCGAATGCGTGGCGCGCATCATCGGCGCCGGCATCATCCCCGGCGGCATGGAGATGATGGACAAGCCGGCGATCCACGCCGCTGAAGCTTTCGTGCATGCCGGCTATCCGCTCGATGTCGAGGCGCTGCTGATCATCGAGCTCGACGGGCCCAAGATCGAGGTCGACGAGCTGATCACGCGCGTCGAGACCATTGCGAACGGCTGCGGCTCGACCACCTGCCAGATCTCGACCTCGGAGGCCGAACGCAATCTGTTCTGGGCCGGCCGCAAGGCCGCGTTCCCCGCGGTGGGCCGGATCTCGCCGGACTATCTCTGCATGGACGGCACCATTCCCCGCGGGGCGCTGCCGAAGGCGCTGGCTCGCATCCGCGAGCTCGGCGAAAAATACCAGCTCGGATGCGCCAACGTGTTCCATGCCGGCGACGGCAATCTGCATCCCCTCATCCTCTACGATGCCAACAAGCCCGGCGAGATCGAGCGCGCCGAAGCCTTCGGCGCCGACATCCTGCGCGCCTGCGTCGAGTTCGGCGGCGTGCTCACCGGCGAGCACGGCGTCGGCATCGAGAAGCGCGACCTGATGCCGGAGATGTTTTCGGAAGTAGACCTCAACCAGCAGCAGCGGCTGAAATGCGCCTTCGATTCGCAAGGTCTGCTCAATCCCGGAAAGGTGTTTCCGACCCTGCACCGATGCGCCGAGCTCGGTCGCATGCATGTCCATGCCGGAAAGCTGGCGTTTCCGGACATTCCGCGGTTCTAGCGTCGATCGCAGCGCCTTCGCTGCAACGCCCCAAATTTGCTTTCCGCTCTCAACTTGGATACCGGCTCACTCGTGGATACGCTCAAGGTACGTGACGCCAAAGACGTCGAAGAGGTGGTGCGCGCGGCGATTGCCAATGAGCAGCCGCTCGAGATCATCGGTCATGGCTCAAAGCGCGGCATTGGCCACGCGATGGCGACCAATGCCGTGCTCGATCTCTCCGCGCTCAATGCCGTCACCGCCTACGAGCCCAACGAGCTGATCGTCACGCTCCAGGCCGGCGCGCCACTGGCCGATGTGCTGTCGCTGATCGATGCCAAGAACCAGCAATTCGCTTTCGAGCCGATGAATACGGCGCCGCTGCTCGGCACGCCGGCGCTCGGAACCATCGGCGGCATGATCGCAGCCGGGCTCGCCGGTCCGCGCCGCATCAGGGCGGGCGGGGCGCGCGACCATCTGCTTGGGGCGCATGCCGTCTCCGGCTTCGGCGACAGCTTCAAGACCGGTGGCAAGGTGGTGAAGAACGTCACCGGCTACGACCTCTGCAAGCTGCTCGCGGGCTCCTGGGGCACGCTGTCGGTCATGACCGAGGTCACGCTGAAGGTGATGCCGAAGCCCGAGGCCGAGCGGACGCTGCTGCTGCGCGGGTTGGATGATGCCGTCGCCAACAAGGCGATGACCGCGGCGCTCGGCTCGCCCTTCGACGTCTCCGGTGCGGCTCACCTGCCGAAATCGGCGTTCCTGGCCGGGACCGACGGACTCGGCGATCTCGCAGGGCAGGGCGAGCCGCTGACCGTGCTGCGGCTCGAGGGCATCACGGCCTCAGCCGCCCACCGCGCCGATTCGCTGCGGGAATTGCTGGCGCCGTTCGGAACCGCGACCCTGATCGAGGACGCGGCATCTGCCGCGCTGTGGGCGACGGTCCGCGACGTGCTGCCGTTCGCGGCCGGCGGCGCGCTCGGCGGCTGGCCGGTCTGGCGCATCGTCTGCCCACCGGCCTCGGGCGCTGCGATCGGCACGCTATTGGCGCGGGAGACGGGGGGCGACGTGATCTACGATTGGGGCGGCGGGCTGATCTGGGCGGCTCTGCCGCCGAAGGACGATGCGCATGCACCGGCGGTGCGGATGCGGGCCAATGCCGTCGGCGGCCACGCTACGCTGATCCGGGCGGCCGAGGACGTCAGGCGCGATGTCGACGTCTTCCATCCGCAGGCATCAGGCATTGCCGCCCTGAGCGAGCGGGTGCGCGCCAGCTTCGATCCAAAGACCGTTCTCAACCGGGGCCGCTTGAGCCGAGGCGCCGTGGCATGAAGACCGAATTCTCGCTTGCCCAGCTCGCCGATCCCGACATCGCGGAAGCCGACAAGATCCTGCGCGCCTGCGTCCATTGCGGCTTCTGCACCGCGACCTGTCCGACCTATGTGCTGCTCGGCGACGAGCTCGATAGCCCGCGCGGCCGCATCTACCTGATCAAGGAGATGCTGGAGAAGGACCAGGCGCCGACGGCCGAGGTGGTCAAGCATGTCGACCGTTGCCTGTCGTGCCTGGCCTGCATGACGACCTGCCCCTCAGGGGTGAACTACATGCACCTCGTCGACCAGGCCCGGGTCAGGATCGAGCAGCGCTATCAGCGGCCCCTGGCCGAGCGGCTGCTGCGTCAGGTTCTGGCCTTCGTCCTGCCGGACCCGCAGCGTTTTCGCATCAGCATGGTGCTGGCGCGGCTCGCCCGTCCGCTTGCCGTGTTCCTGCCGACGCCGCGGCCCTCGGCGACACCCGGCCTGATCCAGCGTCTCAAGGCGATGCTGGCGCTGGCGCCCAACCGGCTGCCGCCGCGGGGGGCGCTGCCGGGTAGCGTGTTCGCGGCGCTCGGCAAGAAGCGCGGCCGGGTCGCGCTGCTGCAGGGTTGCGCCCAGCAGGTGCTGGCGCCGCGCATCAACCAGGCCGCCATCAGTCTCCTCACCCGCCACGGCATCGAGGTTGTCCTTGTCAGGGACGAGCAGTGCTGCGGTGCGCTGACCCATCACCTCGGCAACGATCAGGATGCATTGGCGCGGGCGCGAGCCAACATCACGGCCTGGCAAAGGGAAGCGGCCGGCGAGGGGCTCGACGCGATCCTGGTGACGACCTCGGGCTGCGGCACCGTGATCAAGGACTACGGCTATCTGCTGCGCGAGGACAAGGCATTCGCCGCTGATGCGGCGAAGGTGTCCGCGCTCGCCAAGGACATCACCGAATACATCGCCGGCCTCGGACTCGAGCCGACTGCGCGACAGGACAACATCGTCGTCGCCTATCACTCAGCGTGTTCGTTGCAGCACGGGCAGAAAATCACGACGCTTCCGAAAGAATTGCTTTCCAAGAATGGATTCGTGGTGAAAGATGTACCGGAGAGCCATTTGTGTTGCGGTTCGGCGGGGACCTACAACATTCTCCAGCCCGAGCTTGCGGGCCGGTTGCGCGATCGCAAGGTCGCCAACATCGCGAGCGTCAAGCCGGACATGATTGCCGCGGGCAATATCGGCTGCATGGTGCAGATTGCCAGTGGCACGTCAGTTCCGGTCGTACACACGATTGAGCTTCTCGATTGGGCTACGGGCGGGTCGCGACCGGCATTGAACGCGCAAGTTTGAGCTTTCAAGCCTGAGCTTTCGTCCGGAGGCGGCGCTGGAACGACGCCCGATCGACCATTGTTCGTCGACAACAGGAGGACCACGATGGCGAAAGCGAAGAAGAAAAAAAGCAAGAAGGCCAAAAAGGCCAAGAAGGCTGTAGCGGCGAAGAAATCCGCGAAGAAATCCGCGAAGAAGGCAGCCAAGAAGTCCGCGAAGAAATCTGCCAAAAAATCTGCCAAAAAATCTGCCAAGAAATCTGTCAAGAAAGCTTCGAAGAAGGCCGCGCCGAAGAAGGCTGTGAAGAAGGCGGCCAAGAAGGCGGCCAAGCCGGCTGCACCGAAGAAGGCTGCGAAGAAAGCGGCACCGAAGAAGGCGAAGGCAGCTCCCGCGCCGAAGCCGTCAGCGCCGGCGGCAACTCCGGCTCCCGAGCCGGCCGCCGAGACGAGCTGGGCGATGCCTTCGTCTTCTGCGGAAGCCGCACCCGCCGAGGGGCAAAGCTAGGTCCCATCCAGCGAGCGCGATCGCCAACAGGGAAGGCCGCCGCGGTGACGCTGCGGCCTTTTTGCATCGCCGCAAGGACCTCCGGAAGCCGTCTCTCCCCCCGCAAGTCTGATTCGTAGCTTGGCTGTCACGCTATCTGCCTTCCCCGTACTTGCCCGGTCTCTTCGTGCACTTTGGAATGCAAATAATGTGATCGAGAAGACACACAGCCCGACAACCTTTCGTGGAATCGTCAAAACGCCCAAAAAGTCGGCAGATGCCCGTGATTTTTGCTTCACGGGCCACATCCCTCAATCCACATTGTCGCGGTAACGCAATTTTGCACTCAGGTCGTTCGCTCCGGGGGGCTTCCGGGATCCGACTGGGTAAGAACTGGTGATGGGGATCGAAATGAAGAAAGTGGCTTTGTTGGCAACGGCGCTGGCAATGGTGATGACGGGTTCGGCTTTCGCGGCGGACATGAGGGTCAAGGCCCTGAAGGCCCCGCCGCCGCCCGCCTTCGACCCCTGGGATATCGCCTTCGGCGCCGGTATCACGAACGACTACATCTTCCGCGGTATCACCCAGTCGAACCATAATCCGTCGGTCTCGGCCTATTTCGAGCCGCGCTACAACGTCAACAAGGATCTCCAGCTGTACGTCGGTACGTCCGCGTCGAGCATCTCCTTCCCGAACCGCGCCGCCGCCGAAGTCGATATTTACGGTGGTATCCGCCCGACCTTCGGCATGTTTGCCTTTGACTTCGGCGTCTGGGGCTACCTGTATCCGGGCGGAAGCTGCTTCGGCTCGCAGGGCACCCTTGTTCAGGGCAATTGCGGCACCAGCCTCGACAACTCCCAGGGCGCGATCGGCCTTCCGATCAATGGCAACTTCGCCAAGAAGGACGCGAGCTTCTACGAAGTCTATGCCAAGTTGGCCATCAACGTGAACGACCAGTGGGTCGTTGGCTTCAACGAATATTACTCGCCGAACTTCCTCAACATCGGCGCCTGGGGCAACTACGCCTCGATCACCACCAAGTGGACTGCGCCGAGCACGACCTTTGGTGCCAGCGGCATCGGCATGTACGTATCGGGTGAGTTCGGCCGCCAGTGGCTCGGCACCTCCGACGTCTTCTACGGCATTGCGGGTGACCCCCTGTATTCCAACGGCATCAAGGAGCCGAGCTACAACACCTGGAATCTGGGTGTCGGCTTCACCTACAAGGTGTTCACCCTCGACCTGCGCTACTACGACACGGACCTGTCGAAGGGTGATTGCAACGCCTTCACCAGCGACTTCTCGGCCACCAACTCCAGCCCTGGCTTCGTGACGCCGATCAATGGCGGCGCGAATGCGGCCACTGCGTTCGGCTCCAACTGGTGCAG
The DNA here is from genome assembly GCF_002266465.3 of Bradyrhizobium symbiodeficiens. Taxonomy (NCBI): domain Bacteria; kingdom Pseudomonadati; phylum Pseudomonadota; class Alphaproteobacteria; order Hyphomicrobiales; family Nitrobacteraceae; genus Bradyrhizobium; species Bradyrhizobium symbiodeficiens. The sequence goes on from NZ_CP029427.2 coordinate 1,097,254, forward strand.
CGCGGCGGGCGTCGCCAAGCTGTCGGTCGACCTGACCGCGATGAGCAACCTGAAGTAAGGTCTTTCCGAACCGAGTTGACGAGGGCGGCAGAGCGATCTGCCGCCCTTTCACTTTGGAGAGAGGGCGACGGCTGGAGTTGCGCGTGCCGTGCGCGGTGCTGCTGCATCATCATGGCCGGGCTTGACGCGCCTGCGGGGCTCCTTCGGCGAGGCGAAAGCCTGGCAGGCGAGACCAGCCCGAACGTGACGAGCATGGGGGAGCGGATGTTCGAGCCAAGCACACCCGAAACAGGCCACCGCTGCGCCGCGCCTCAGCGCGCCGTGGTCGGCTCCGTCCGGGCCGGCTCGCCGGCTTTGCCGAGGACGTGGACCTCGCCATCCTCCACCAAGGCCACCTTGCGGGTATGGAAGGCGTCCAGCGTCGAGCGGTGGCCGATCGAGACGATGGTGGCCTGAGGCAGCTTCTCCGTCAGCAGCCGATAGAGCCGGTCCTCGGACGGCTCATCCAGCGAGGCAGTCGCCTCGTCGAGGAACAGATAGTCCGGCACGTGCAGCAGCGCACGGGCAAGCCCCAGGCGCTGCTGCTCGCCGAGCGACAATGTCCGGTTCCAGTGACCGTCCTCGTCGAGCCGGGCCGCCAGCCGCGGCATGCCGACGGCAATCAGCGCGTCGCGGATCTTCTCGGGCGGGATGGAGCCGTGCTCGGCCGGGTAGATGACGGCGTCGCCAAGCGGGCCGATCGGGAAATACGGCCGCTGCGGCAGCATCATCAGCTTCGCCGTCTCTGGGATCGCAATCGTGCCGGTGCCGAACGGCCAGACGCCGGCAATGGCCCGGAACAATGTCGACTTGCCGGAGCCCGACGGGCCGGTCACCAGCACCCGCTCCGACGGCTGGATCGTGAAGGCATCGGCTGTGACCAAGGGTGTGCCGTTCGGCAGCCTGACGAGCAATTGCTCGAGCGTGATGGCCTTGCCGTTCGAGGGGGCGACGTCGATGGTCGGCTCGCTCGCCACGCCGTGGGCGGCGGAGCTGACCGACATCTCGAAGCCATCGAGACGGGCGATCACCGCGCGCCACTCTGCGAGCGAGCGATAGGCGGTGACGAAGAAGGACAGCGCGTCCTGCACGCTGCCGAACGCCGAGCCGGTCTGCATCATGTCGCCGAGCTGGATGCGCTTGGCGAAGTAGGCCGGCGCCACCACCACATAGGGAAAGATCGTCGCAGCCTGGCCGTAGCTTGCCGTGAACGCGGTCAGGCGCTTGGTCCGGCTCATGATCGCGTACCAATTGCCGATGACGAAGCCGAAGCGGTGCAGGAGACGCCCCCGCTCCGCGTGCTCACCTTTCAACAGGGCGATCTGCTCGGAATTTTCGCGCACGCGGATCAGGTTGAAGCGGAAGTCGGCTTCAAAGCGCTGCTGCTCGAAATTCAGATTGATGAGCGGGGCGCCGATCCAGTGCGTCAGCGCCGTACCGACGATCGCGTAGGCCAGTGCGCACCAGACCAGAAAACCGGGGACGAGGATATCGGTGCCGTAAATATACAAAGGCGCCTTGTAGGACAGGCCCCAGAGGATGACGACGAACGAGGCCAGTGTCACGATCGACGACAAGAGGCCAAGGCCGATGGCCAGCGTCTGTTCGACGAAATTCTTGACGTCCTCGGTGATGCGCTGGTCCGGATTGTCGGCGGCGTCGCCCTTGAGCTGCATGCGGTAATGCGTGGCGCCGTCGAGCCATTCGCCGAGATAGTGTTGCGTCAGCCATTGTCGCCAGCGGATCTGGAGCCATTGGTTCAAATAGAGCTTGTAGACGGCCAGTGCGACGAAGGTGAAGGCAAGGCCCAGGAAGATCCAGACCTCCTTGACGAATTCGGGCAGGTTATAGGCCTGCAGGGCGCTGTAGAACCGGTTCTGCCACTGATTGAGGAGCACGTTGATCGCGACCAGCACCAGCTCCATCGCGACGACGACGGCGAGCAGGCCGCGGCCGACCCATTTGTCCTCCGACCGGAAATAGGGGATCGCGATTCGCCAGACGATCGCGAGCGTGGCGCTGATGTTCTTCACAGAGCTCTGTCTCCTGAGGGGGGTGCACAAATGCCCTGTGCCAAGGGTTTGGGGCAATGGCGGAAATGGGCGCGCTTAGACTAAAGTCGCAAGTGCTGCAATTTGCGTTGTCTTGTCGCAGCCCGCAACCCTAGCATGGGGTTCGGCGGCGCGGGGTGGGGTGCTTCGGGATTTCGCGAGCTTGTGAGCGGGACGGGAACCGCCGCATTCGCGAGGAATTCGCGTCCAGCTCGGGGGTTATCGCTTCCAGCGTCAAGCAGGTCGGCTCTCCACGCGGGCCGTCTGCCACAAACATGCGTGGGGAGGAAGACCATGTGGAATCAAGTCTATGATCCGTTGCACAGCCCTGTGCTGTCGACGATTGCCGCGGCGGTGCCGGTCGTCACGCTGCTGGTCCTGATCGCGAGCGGACGCGTCCAGGCGCATATCGCGGCGGTCATCGCCGTGATCGTGGCCAATCTGATCACGATTTTCGTCTTCACCATGCCGGCGAACATGTCGATCCGGGCCTCGGTGCTGGGCATCGTCACCGGCTTCTTCCCGATCGGCTGGATCGTGCTCAACGTCATCTTCCTCTACCAGGTGACGGTGAGCACGGGACGCTTCGAATTGCTCAAGCGCGCCATCGGCGGCGTCACCGAGGATCGGCGGCTGCAATTGCTCCTGATCGCGTTCTCCTTCGGCGCGTTCTTCGAGGGCGCCTCCGGCTTCGGCACGCCGGTCGCCATCACCGGTGCCGTGCTGATCGGCCTCGGCTTCTCGCCGCTTGCGGCGTCTGGCCTGTCGCTGATCGCCAACACCGCGCCGGTCGCCTATGGCGCGCTGGGCACGCCGATCCAGGGTCTTGCCTCGGTCACCGGGTTCGATCCCTACATCCTCGGCGCGATGGTTGGACGGCAGCTGCCGTTCTTCTCGCTGATCGTGCCGTTCTGGGTGATATGGGCTTTCGCCGGATGGAAAGGCATGAAGGACGTCTGGCCGGCGATCCTGGTCACCGGCGTGTCGTTCGCGGTCCCGCAATTCGTGATCTCGAATTACATCAACCCCTGGATCGTCGACATCGGAGCGTCGCTGATCTCGATGGGTGCGCTGATCCTGTTCCTGAAGGTGTGGCAGCCGAAGCAGCTCTGGCTGTCCCCTGCGCTCCGCGGCAATGATGAATCGGCCTCCACCATGGCCACTGCAAAGCCGCTGGACAAGACGCCGCTCACGCAGAGCGAGCTGTTCAGCGCGCTGCTGCCCTGGATCATCGTCTGTATCGTGATGCTGGTCTGGGGCAACGGCGGCTTCAAGACCTGGGCGAATTCGATCTTCGTCTGGAACTATCCCGTTCCCGAGCTGCACCAGATGATCAACAAGATGCCGCCGGTGGCGCCAGGGCCGACGAAAGAGAGCGCGGTGTTCGGCTTCACCTACCTCTCCTTCACCGGCACCGGCATGCTGATCGCGGCGATCATCTCGGGCTTCCTGATGGGCGTCGGTCCCGGTCAACTCATCACCCAGTACGGCCGCACCATCCGGCTGTGCGCGATCTCGCTGATCACGATCTCGGCGATGCTCGCGATCGGCACGCTGACGCGGCTCTCCGGTGTCGACGCGACGCTCGGCCTCGCCTTCGCTGCAACCGGCGTGCTCTATCCCTTCTTCGGCACGCTGCTCGGCTGGCTTGGCGTGGCGCTGACGGGGTCGGATACGTCGTCGAACATCCTGTTCGGCAATTTGCAGAAGATCACCTCCGAACAGCTCGGCATATCGCCGATCTTGATGGCCGCCGCGAACTCCTCCGGCGGCGTGATGGGCAAGATGATCGACGCACAGTCGATCGTGGTCGCCTCCACGGCCACCAACTGGTACGGCCATGAGGGCACGATCCTGCGCTTCGTGTTCTGGCACTCGATCGTGCTGGCCTGTCTCGTCGGTGTGCTCGTGACGTTGCAGGCCTATGTCTATCCGTTCACGGCGATGGTGCTGAAGTAACAGGCCACGTCCGGTTTCGATGCAGATCCCCGCGGGTGTCTCCGCGGGGATTTTTGCGTGCGAGCGAACCTTCTCAATGAGCCCGCAGTCTTATAGAAGGTGCCGCAAATCAGGTCGGTCGAGAGGTCTCATGGTTTCGCTCAAGCGATTGGTGTGTGCTGCGGTTGCAATGCTCGCGATGTCCATTGTCGCGCGTGCCGAGGACGGTTTTCCGTTCGGCACCGAGATGACGCTGGAAGCGCTGCCGCAAGCAGGCTCGAAGCGAATTCCGAACATCGAGATCGGCGACCATGGCGAGGTCGTGCTGGAGCTCTGGTGCAAGGGCGGCAAGGGCCAGTTCTCGGTCGCCGGCAACACCGTGATCTTCGTCCCCGGCCAGATCCAGGACCGCAACTGCCCGCCGGCAAGAGCGCAGGCCGACGACGAACTCGTCGCGGCGCTCAGCAGCGTCGAGACCTGGAAGCGCCAGGGCGACGTGCTGACGCTGATCGGCCCCAAGCCGCTGCGCTTCAGGACGACGGGGAATTAGCTCCGCTCGCGGTTTTCCCCGTGTCCCGGACAAGGCGCAGCGCGAAAGCGATGCGCCGCAGAGCCGAGCCTCAGGAATCTATCGACAAATTCGCTTGCGGCCTTCGGGCCCCGGCTCGTAGCGCTTCGCGCTACGTCCGCGGCACGAGAGCCTACTTCCACGCCGATTTGTCGGCGTCCCAGCGCTGCCCCTTCAGCTCCTTGGCTAGCGCTTCAATCGAACCGTTGTCGTCGGGCTGATCGCCTTCCTCGTCGACCGAGGCATCGTCGGAGAGATTGAGCTTGGCGCCGCTGCTCTCATCAGTGGTCGTCGTCGCGGGGCTGCCGATCCAGAGCATGAGCTTGTCGGTCGTGCCGGGCTTGTCGGGCGAGACGAGCCCCGCAACCTCGATCGTGTCGGTGAGATCGAGTGCGGGGAAATCCGGGTTCGGCCGCTTGAACACCAGCTTGAGCTTGCCCGTGGCGGGGTTGAAGCTCTGCGACGCCGGCTTTGCCGCGAGCGTCCGGCTCAAAACGTTCGCAACAGCGGCCGCGAGCTTGTCCTTGCTGATCTTGTCGCCCTCGCGCCAGTCGGCTGCGGCGAAGCGGATGGTGCGGTCCATCTCGGTCATGCCCGCGGTCCAGCCCGCGGCGGTGACGCCCGGCATCGCCTTGAACTTCGCCAGCAGCGCTCCGGCGCGCTCGGGATCGACCGACATGCTGATGGTCTGCTCGCCCGCACGCAGCGCATCGCAGCCGACGGTGAGGCTCGCCAGCGTCACCTCGACGGCCTGGCCCTTCAGGCTCTTCAGGAAGTCGGTCGCGGCGTCGAGCTTGACCTTGACCGCGATCGCTTCCGGCGAGACGTCGGTGAAATCCTTCGGCTGCGGCGTGATGCCGTCGTCGGAGGTCTGGTTGTCCTGAAATTCCTTCTCGCTGAGATCGGAATTGTCGGACGAGGTCACCTCGGTCACCACCTGGCCGATGCTGATCTGGCCGCGGAATTCGAAACTGTCCCCGGCCTGCTTGCGCAGCAGCTTGACGCTGACCGGCGCCTTCTCGCCGACGCTCTGCGTGGTGCCGGTCAGGGTCTGGCCCGCGACCTGGAGATTGACGACGAAGCGGTCCTTGCGGTCGGAATTCTTGGCGACGGGATAGCAGACGTCGAGCACCGCTGCCGTCACCGTCTTGCCTTGGCGCGTCTCCTTCAGGATCACGTCGGCATTGCCGTCCATCAGCCCGTCGATCGAGGTGAAATAGCGTGTCTCCGGACCACTGGGCGTCGTGGTCTTGGGCGACAGCTTCATCTGGGCGGAAACGGGATGCGGAGAAGCTGCAAGCAGAGCCGCAAAAAGGGCTGTCGAACAAACCAGAAGCGCACGCATCGATGAAATCCTCGCGCAACGGGGATGATTCGGACCCGGAGGACCGCGTTAGCGCAAAGTGCGAAGCGGTTTTCCGAGAGGATCATGCCCAAACAATTCGAATCGGCGCGTCACCGTAGTTGGTTTCGGCCGTCGGTTGAATCGGAAAGCGGAGGGGCAGGGTCGGCAAAAAAGAAGGCCGCCCGGAGGCGGCCTTCGCAATGCTGTAATGGAACGGAGGCTTAGAAGCCGCCCATGCCGCCGCCGGCCGGCATCGCGGGCGCAGCTTCCTTCGGCAGCTCGGCGACCATGGCCTCGGTGGTGACCAGCAGGCCGGCCACGGAGGAGGCGTCCTGGAGCGCGGTGCGCACCACCTTGGCGGGGTCGATGATGCCCTTCTCGACCATGTCGACATAGTCCTCGTTCTGGGCGTCGAAGCCGAAGGTCTCGGACTTGTTCTCCAGGATCTTGCCGACGACGATCGAGCCTTCCACGCCCGCGTTCTCGGCGATCTGGCGGATCGGAGCTTCCAGCGCCTTCAGCACGATGTTGATGCCGGCCTGGACGTCGGGATTGGCGTTGGTGAGACGGCCCACCGCCTTCTTGGCACGGAGCAGCGCGACGCCGCCGCCGGGGACGATGCCTTCCTGCACCGCGGCGCGGGTGGCGTTGAGCGCGTCCTCGACGCGGTCCTTCTTCTCCTTGACCTCGATCTCGGTGGCGCCGCCGACGCGGATCACCGCGACGCCGCCGGCGAGCTTGGCGAGGCGCTCCTGGAGCTTCTCACGGTCGTAGTCCGAGGTGGTTTCCTCGATCTGGGCCTTGATCTGGCCGACACGGGCCTCGATGTCCGGCTTCTTGCCGGCGCCCTTGACGATCGTGGTGTTCTCCTTGTCGATCACGACCTTGCCGGCGCGACCCAGCATCTTCACCGTGACGTTCTCGAGCTTCATGCCGAGGTCCTCGGAGATCAGCTGGCCGCCGGTGAGGATCGCGAGGTCTTCCAGCATGGCCTTGCGGCGATCGCCGAAGCCCGGCGCCTTGACGGCGGCAACCTTGAGGCCGCCGCGGAGGCGGTTGACGACCAGGGTTGCCAGTGCCTCGCCCTCGACGTCCTCGGCGATGATGACGAGCGGCTTGCCCGACTGCACCACGGCTTCCAGCACCGGCAGCATGGCCTGCAGACCCGAGAGCTTCTTCTCGTGCAGCAGGATGTAGGCGTCCTCGAGCTCGGCGGTCATCTTCTCGGGGTTGGTGACGAAGTAGGGGCTGAGATAGCCGCGGTCGAACTTCATGCCCTCGACGATGTCGACCTCGGTGTCGAGCGACTTGTTCTCCTCGACGGTGATGACGCCCTCGTTGCCGACCTTCTGCATCGCCTGGGCGATCATCTTGCCGATGGCGGCATCGCCGTTGGCCGAGATGGTGCCGACCTGGGCGACCTCGGAGGAGGCGGCGACGGGCTTGGCGCGCTTCTCGATGTCCTTGATGACGGCCGCGACCGCGGTGTCGATGCCGCGCTTGAGGTCCATCGGGTTCATGCCGGCGGCAACCGACTTGGCGCCTTCGCGCACGATGGCCTGGGCCAGCACGGTCGCGGTGGTGGTGCCGTCACCGGCGAGGTCGTTGGTCTTGGAGGCGACCTCGCGCAGCATCTGGGCGCCCATGTTCTCGAACTTGTCCTCGAGCTCGATCTCCTTGGCGACGGTGACGCCGTCCTTGGTGATGCGGGGCGCGCCGAACGACTTCTCGATGACGACGTTGCGGCCCTTCGGGCCGAGCGTCACCTTGACGGCGTTGGCGAGAATGTCGACGCCGCGCAGCATGCGATCGCGCGCGTCTCCGGAAAACTTGACGTCTTTGGCAGCCATTTCTGCAATCCCTCGTGTGTCGTGATGTGTCTTGTTTGATTCTGTGTCTTGCCGCGCTCTCTTCGTCATTGCCGGGCTTGACCCGGCAATCCATCCTGGTGCGAAAAATGATGGATGCCCGGGTCAGGCCCGGGCATGACAATGAAGCATTCAGCGGCTGTTCAGGCGGGTGGCCTTAAGCCAGTACGCCCATGATGTCCGACTCCTTCATGATCAGGAGCTCTTCGTTGTCGATCTTGACCTCGGTGCCCGACCATTTGCCGAACAGCACGCGGTCGCCGACCTTGAGGTCGATCGGGGTCAGCTTGCCGGTCTCGTCGCGGCCGCCGGGGCCGACGGCGACGATTTCGCCCTGGGACGGCTTTTCCTTGGCGCTGTCCGGAATGATGATGCCGCCCTTGGTCTTTTCCTCGGCGTCGATACGTTTGACCACGACACGGTCATGCAGCGGACGAAATTTGGATTTAGCCATGACGTTTCCCTTTGGAGGCTCGCTTCGGAGGTAGTGGAAGTGGGTGGGGCGGCGCTTCCGCCCACCCCCTATCCCAGGGATCGAACGGCGCGCTTAGCAATCGGGCTTTCCGAGTGCTAATAGTGGGCCCGGAAATATGGCTTGGCCGCGATCCTGTCAAGCAAAGGTGGTTAAGCGATTGGTGAGGCGGATATAGGATGGTGGTATTGGAAACTTGTTCGGGGCGCCGGCGTATCAAAGGACGCCATTGCTCCGGCAGCGTTTTTACGCTTGGCTGCAGGAGGGGTGCGGCCATGGTCTTGTCCGGGGGAATGCCATGATCAATTCAGCTCACGCGCGCACGGTTGCCAATCTGGCCGCCGCCTCTTGTCTGGCGCTGCTGCTGGGCGCCTGCGGCGGCGGCATGAGCCTGCCGTCCTTCTCGTCGTCCTCGCCGCCGCCCGAAGCCGAGCCTGGCACCGCCCCGGAAATGCCCGCGACCATTCGCGCCGACGAGATCGTCGGCCGCTGGGGTCTCGCCTCGTTCCAGAACCCGGCCGACCGCGCCCGCACCGAGGCCGCCGCCCGGGCCCAGTGCAAAAATCCCTACGTGATCACCGCCGGCTCCTCCGGCGGCGTGATCATGCATCTGGCCGACCAGGCAACCCCGCAGGAGCTGCGGCTGAAGGGGTCGCCGAGCGGCAAGAACTACATCGGACCGGCGGGCCCGACCCCCGGCGAGCAGGATCGCGAGATCGTCTCCTTCGACGGCCGCGTCCTGATCACCCGCTTCATCGACAAGGACGCCGCCACCCGCTACGGCAACATGGTCTACGTCCGCTGCGCGCCGCGGGCGTGATTTCTACTCCGTCATTCCGGGGCGGTCCGCAGGACCGAACCCGGAATCTCGAGATTCTCAGGTGCGCAAGTGCGCACCAAAGTTCACGCTTCGCGTGCGGAATGACAGCGTGAGATAGCTTCCCAAAACAAAAAAACGCCGGCTTTCGCCGGCGTTTTGTTTTTCTGTCTCTCGCGCCCGCTCAGTCGAACAGCGCGTCGATGTCGTCCTGCGAGGCGTGGCCGACGTCGCCGGCGAGCTTGGGGCCGTTGAGAAGCTTGTCGTCCTCGCTGCGATTGTCGGCCTGCGGAACGACGTGGGCCTTGATCGCGTCGACGCCGCCCCAGATGTCCATCATCGAGTTGATGTGCTGCTCGATGAACTTCATCGTAGCCATGACCTTGCTGATACGCTGGCCGGTCAGGTCCTGGAAGTTGCAGGCCTCGAAGATCGAGATGACGCGTTCCTGGATGTCGTCGGCGAGCCGCTTCTGCTGGTCGACCGAGTCCACCTTCGACATTGCGCTGGCGGCCTGGTCTATCGATTCCGCGGCTTCGAGGATCTGTTGGGTCGCCTGCTCGGTGCCGCCGACCACCGCGCCGAGCTCGCCATTGACCTTGGCCATTTCGCCGCCATCGAAGCTCTTGCCGTGCAGCGTCGCGATTTCGCGCTTGGTGCGGTCGATGGCGTCATGGATCAGGTCGAGCTCGACCTTGAGCTTTTCGCACTGCTCGATCTGGGCCCGATAGGTTTCGAGCATGGTCCGAGCCTCGGAGAGCTCATGGGCGGTGGAGGCGTCGATCGCCGCCATGGCTGCGCTGCCGGACAAGGGCGCTGGCACGCTGCCCTTCGCCATCTGTGCGCGGATCGCGCGCAGCTCCGCCATGATCTCGCTATGCATCGGGATTGCCTCTTCAGATACGTCAAAACTCGGCATCTCGCCGCCACCAGCGATATCCTCGACGCGAAAACGTTTGCGGTGAACAGCCATCAGGATACTCCCCCACCTCACTCACGCGTCTTTGTAGGCAGAAGCGATTTAACACGAAGTTCACGGCCGGAACTGTTGTGCGGTTGCAGGCGACGGCGTGCAAAGAAGCGATTAACCATGGCCGTGCAGCGTTCATCGAAAATAAACGCTGATCGCCAAATTGGCCCCTCGCTCGCGACGTGGTGAATCAAAACGCGGCTTCCGTTTACCAAACAAAACGCCTTTTGCTTTTTATTGACCACGTCGCGGACGCCGATCAGCCATCAGCTCGCCACGGCGCATGTGATCTAGACGAAACAGTACAGAGTACGTCGATGTTCAAGAAAATGTCTGTTGCGCTGCTCGGCAGCGCTTGCACCTTCATTGCCGGCGCAAACAGTGCCAGCGCCTTCGACAATTCGGTGCCGAACGATCCGCCCGCGGTGCTCTACCAGCCGCAGGTGCCGCCGGCGCCGGTGCGCGTCGCCTCCAATGCGAACATGGGCGGCGGCTTCATCGAGTTCCTGTTCGGCGACGGCCCCGGCCGCGGTCCGGCCTACGCGCCCGAGCAGCCGGTCTATCAACAACAGCCCGGCTATTACGACCAGCGCCGCCTGCCGCCGATGGGCGAGCCGCAGCAGGGTGGATATCAGCAAGGCGCGGTTCAGCAGGAGGCGGCGGACCCGCGGCAGCGTCAGTTCGATCCGAGGTTCGAGAAACAATCTGTTGACTATAGCGGCAAGGAAAGTGCCGGCACCATCGTGGTCGATACCCCGAACAAGTTCCTCTATCTCGTCGAGGGCAATGGCAGGGCGATGCGCTACGGCATCGGCGTCGGGCGTCCCGGCTTCACCTGGTCCGGCGTGAAGGCGATCACGGCCAAGCGCGAATGGCCGGACTGGACGCCGCCGGCGGAAATGATCGCGCGTCGTCCTGATTTGCCGAGGCACATGGAAGGCGGACCGGAGAACCCGCTCGGCGCCCGCGCGATGTATCTGGGCTCGACCCTCTATCGCATCCACGGCTCCAACGAGCCCTGGACCATCGGCACCAACGTCTCCTCGGGCTGTATCCGGATGCGCAACGAAGACGTCATCGACCTCTACGGCCGCGTCAATGTCGGCACCAAGGTCGTGGTGATGTAGCCAGGCGCTCGCCGCTCACTTGCTCCGCAACGTGCGGAGGAAGAGCGATGACCAAGGACCAAGGACCCTGAAATGAAAACGGCCGCCTCTTGGGCGGCCGTTGTTGTTCGTAGCGCGGCACAGCAACCTTACGCGTAGTCGCTGCCGCCATCGTCGTCGCCGCCGAAATCGCTGTCGTCGGCCACGTCCGTATTGCCGTCGTCGTTGTTGTCGCCGTAGTTCTGATCGTTGTCGTTATGATCGTTGTTCGCCTGGTCGGAGAAGCCCTGGCGGGACTCGCGGTTCGAGCCGATGTCGTTGAGGCCGGCATCGCGCGCGAGCGAGCCGTCGGACTGATCGCTGCCGCCCCAAGGACTTCCACCAGCGCTGCGGTCGCCGAGGGCATTGGTGTCGCCGAAGGCCTGCTGATGCGATCCGCCCATCATGCCGCGGATGCTGGAGAGCAGCAGCGAGCCGCCAACGACACCGGCGGCAGCTGCCGCCGCCGTGCCGAGGAACGAGCCGCCGCCACCGCCCATCGGCGGTGCGCCATATCCCTGACCCGGGCCCGGGCCCGGACCGGGACCTTGGCCGTAAGCCTGTCCGTAAGGCGGCTGGCCGTAGCCCGGCTGGGTCTGCTGCATCGCTCCGCCGCTGTTCCAGACCGGCCGCGCGTCCCGCGGCGGCACGTTCGGAACCGAGCCGCGCGAGGGGCTTCCGCCGAACAGCGTGTCGCGCATGGTGTCGAGGAAGCCGCCGGACTGCGCCTGCTCGGGCGCGTGGGCCGCCTCCAGCTCCTGGATGCGGTTATGGGCGCGCTTCAGCGCCTCGTCCTGCAGCAGCGTGGTCTGCACCAGCGCGTAGACCGCGCCGGGCGCCTTGCGCAGCCCGTCGGAGATCGCGGCGATCGCGTCGGGATCGCGCGGTGCATTTTCCAGCTTCGAAAGCCGGTCGAAAAGGTCGTCGACGAGCTGGCGTTCCTGCGGCGTCATGATCTGTCTCCTTCGCGCAAAACCAAGCGCGCAGGAGATGTAGGGTTCCATTGTGGCCCCAACAGTGCCGGCCGGATTAAATTTCGGTATGCGACAAGCTGCCTCGCGGCCTGCTTTCCGCGGGCGTCATCCCAGCGTGGCGCCGCTGTCCGCCAGCAGACGCGCGAAGGCGTCACCTGAGAGATAGGCGTGCTCGCGTTCGCGGACATCCGTCATCGGGTCGAGGCCGGCGAGGACGTCGTCGACGAAGCCGGGATGGCACATCACGAGGCCGCCATCCGGCAAGCCTTCCAGGAATTGCCGCATCAGTTCGCCAAAATCGGCCGCCCGCGTGAAGTCATAGGCGCCGGCGAAGCCGGGGTTGAAGCTGAGGCCGGCGCTGCCGGCGCGGCGGCGGAATTGCGCGCTGAAAATATCGAGCACGATCGCCTTGGGTGAAGCGAGGCGCTGCTTGAGCGGCAGGTCGCGGCCGCCCTGGCGCACCCAGGCGTTTGGCGCGCCTTCGCTGACCGCTTCGACAAAGCCGTCGCGCACCTGCGGATAGAGCTGCACATGCTGATGGCCGTCGACGAAGTCGGGCACCCGGCCGAACGCATCGGCAAAGGCAGCGAGCTGCGCCTTCACCTCGTTGCGGAAGAACTCGCGGTCGAGCCGCCGCAGAACGCCTGCGCGCAGCAGCTTCGGAAACGGCATGAACATGTCGCCGTCGAGCGGCCTGAAATGCATGGTGAGGGGGCGGAACGGCGCCGACAGCGTCACGTGCAATCCGATCGCGCAGCGCGGGCTAACCTTCGCGGATGCCTGGAGCGCTTCGATCTCGCTGCGCTCGACCGCCGGGCCCACCATCATCACCGAGGTGGCGTTGAGGCGGCCGCGTTCGATCAGGTCGCGGATGGCGCGGTTGACGCCCGGGCTGATGCCGTAATCGTCGGCACAGAGCCAGATCCGCCGCAGGCCCGCGGCCGCGCTCATTCGGCGGCCGTCCTCTTCGCGGCGTCGTCGGCTTCGAAGTGCTTTTCACTGTGCTCGGCGACGAAGTAGATCGGGCGCGCCTTCATCTCGGAGAGGATCTTGCCGATGTATTCGCCGACGATGCCGATCATGATGAGCTGCACGCCGCCGATCGTCATCAGCCCGATCACCAGCGAGGGATAGCCGGGCACCTGCTTGCCGGTCGTGAACACCTCCCAGAGGATCGAAAGGCCGAACAGGAAAGCGCCGCCGGCGAGAATGACGCCGAGCAGGCTGGCAAAGCGCAACGGGGCGACCGAAAACGAGGTCAGACCTTCGATCGACAGGCCGAGCAGGCTTGCGGCATTGAAGGTGGTGACGCCATGGGCGCGCTCCGAAGGCTCATAATCGACGCGGATCTGGCGGAAGCCGATCCAACTGGCGAGGCCCTTGAAGAACCGGTTGCGCTCGGGCAGCTGCCTGAGCGCCGTGACCGCGCGCGGCGACAGCAGGCGGAAGTCGCCGGCGTCCTCGGGAATCTTCTGCCGTGCGCCCCAATTGATCAGCGCGTAGAAGCCGTGCACGGCGATCCGGCGCAAGAACGGCTCGTTGTCGCGATGTGCCTTGGCGGTGTAGACGACGTCATAGCCGTCATCGATCCAGTGCCGCACCAGCTGTTCGATCAGGGCCGGCGGATGCTGGCCGTCGCCGTCCATGAACATGACGGCGCCGAGCCGGGCATGGTCGAGGCCGGCCATCAGCGCCGCCTCCTTGCCGAAATTGCGCGACAGCGACACCACCTGGACGTCGATCGCGTCGGCCGGCAGCGCGCGGGCGATCGCCAGCGTCGCATCCTTGCTGCCGTCGTCGACATAGACGACCTCGCAAGCCAGCCGATAGCGCTCCCGCAAGGTCTTTGCGAGATCGCAGATGCGCTGATGCAGACCGGCAAGGCCGGCCGCCTCGTTGTAGACGGGGACGACGATCGACAGTCCTTTTGCCGCGGCGGTGGCTGCGGTGGTCGTCATGCCGGAAACGTCAGAGCCCAGCGTCATCGGTCAAGTCCCAGAGGCGTTCAAAGTCATCTCAACAGCATATGGTAGCTGCCGTTTGCTGTCGCAAAGCTGAACGGTCAAGCTGAACGGACCTGGGGCTCACTGCCGCAGGAACGCCTCGAGCCTGGCGAACAGCGGGTTCTCCCGGTCGAACACGTAGTCGAGCGACGCCACCGAGACGGTCTCGGCGCCATGCTCGCGCAGGAAGCTTGCCAGCGCATAGAGCTGCCCCGGCGGGCAGTGCAACGTCAGCATGCCTGACGAGGTCGGCCCGCCGAACGGGGCCTCGACGCCGAACCGGCTGTGGGCTTCGCCGAGCATGGCGGCGTCGCATTGCCGGAAGCGGGTGCGGACCTCGCGGTATTTGTTGGCCCGCGCCCTTGCCGCGATGTGATCGAGGATGATTCGCGCGGTCTCTCGCGCCTGCGGCGTCCAGTCGGCCTCTTTCGAGGCGACCAGATTGGCCTGGCTGCGCAGGATCACGCCGTCGTCGAGCACCCGCAAGCCGTTGGCGGCGAGGGTTGCGCCCGTCGTGGTGATGTCGACGATCAGCTCGGCGCTGCCGGCCGCCGGCGCGCCTTCGGTTGCGCCGGTACTTTCAACGATGCGGTAATCGGTGATGCCGTGGCTCTGGAAGAAGGCGCGGGTGAGGTTGACGAACTTGGTTGCGACCCGCATCCGCATGTGATGCTGCTCGCGGAAGCCGGTGGTGACGTCGTCGAGATCGGCCATGGTGCGAACGTCGATCCAGGCCTGCGGCACCGCGACCACGACGTCGGCATAGCCGAAGCCGAGCCCATCGATCAGCGACACGCGCTTGTCGGCGTCCGCGATGTTCTCGCGCACCAGATCTTCCCCGGTGACGCCGAGATGGGCAAAACCGCGCGACAATTGCGAGGCGATCTCGCTCGCCGAGAGATAGGCGACCTCGACATGGTCGAGGCCTGCAAGCGTGCCGCGATAGTCGCGGGCGCCGCCGGCCTTCGACAGCTTGAGGCCGGCACGGGCGAAGAAGGCTTCGGTGTTTTCCTGCAGGCGGCCCTTGGAGGGAACGGCCAGGACGAATGGCGCGCTCATGACTTAAGCTCCCACCTTGCGGCCGATCTTCGTCAGCGCATCCACCCAGACCGAGAAGCCGACCGCGGGGATCGGCTCAGCCGATCCGAGCTGGGTCATCAGGCCGTCATAGCGGCCGCCGGCGACCAGTGGCTCGGCGCCGTTGCCGCGGTGATGCAGCTCGAATTCGAAGCCGGTATAATAGTCGAGACCGCGCCCGAACGCGGTCGAGAAGCGAGTCTGCTTCACGTCGATGCCGCGCGCCGCCATGAAGCCGACCCGGCTCTCGAACTGGTCGATCGCAGCCGTGAGGTCGAGCCTGGCGTCGGCCGTGAGCGCGCGCAGCTCGGCGATGGAATCGTCGGGATTGCCTGCAATCGTCAGGAAGCGCTTGAGCACGGTAATCGCCTCGCGCGGCAGCGCGCCGCCCTTCAGCGTCGATTGCTCGAGGAAGCGATCGGCGATCTCGGCGGTGGTGCGTCCTCCGACATTGGTGGTGCCGGCGATCGACATCAGGTCGGTGACGAAAGCGAGCGCGGCCTTGCGGTCGGAGCCGGCGAGCGCGGCCAGCACGCCCTCATATTCGCTGGGGCTCGCGGTGGTCGCAGCCGCCAGCTTCTCGAGATCCTGCTCCAGGCTGATCTTGCGGTTGAAATCCTTGACCAGGCGGCGGCGCCAGACCGGATAGAGGTTCAGCGCATCAAGCAGCGCGTTGAACAGCCCCACGTCGCCGGTGCGGATCTCGACGTCGTGGACACCGAAGGCCGCGGTCGCTTCGAGCCCGAGCGCCAACGTCTCGGCGTCGGCCGCGGCGCGGTCCTGGCGGCCGAACGATTCGATGCCCGCCTGCAGGAATTCGCTGGTCTGGCCGCTGCGGTAGCGGAACACCGGGCCGAGATAGCTGAACCCGGCCGGCTGGCCGGCACGACCGGAGCTCAGGTAGTCGCGCGCCACCGGAATGGTCAGATCCGGGCGCAGGCAGAGCTCCTCGCCCGTGAGGTCCGTCGTCAGGTACAGGCTCTTGCGGATGTCCTCGCCGGAGAGGTCCAGGAACGGCTCGGCCGGCTGCAGGATCGCGGGTTCGGCCCTGACATAACCGGCCTGCGCGAACGACAGCAGCAGCGTATCCGGCCAGGCGGCGGAGCCGGCAGCATTTGAGGTGGCAGTCGCGGTCATAACTGGGTCCATCGTCCCGGCGGAACCGGGCAGGGCAAGGGGGAGGCAAGGGGAGGCAAGCGAATTGCGCTGCCCTTAGCATGGCCCGAAAGCGGTTTCGACCTCCAAAGGATCAATCGCTTAACGAGTTTGAAGCGGGCCTCGCCCGCCGGTCAGCGGCTGAAAACGGAGATTCGCCGTCGCGCCGAACAGGGTAATAAATACCTCATTGCGCCAATGCTTGGGACGGGCTGGACGGTCTCATTCGGCCGGGCCCGGGGGCGTCTCCAACTGGCTCGACGGATGATGCGCCGGCACGGCTGCTCCAGTCGCAGCGGGCCCGACTTCTTCCACGAGTTGCTCCGCCAGTTCGAGTATCCTCCGCCTTCGACCGGGGTCCCTGAGGCGGAGAAACGCTCTGATGAGCCGCAGCTCTTCGCATCCCCTCGCGTCCCGCACGACATCATCGTTCATCGCCACGCCTTCCATCGCCCGCCACCTCGATACCGTCCGTCATCGAGTAGTCGAATCCGCGATCGTGCGACAAAGTGCTGTCGGCCAGCGCTTCCGCTGCATGTCGAGGTCCAACCTTCATGGTGCTGCGCGAACGCGTCGGCGAGCGATTTCGATGCGGCCGAGGCCGGGCTTCACAATGAGAAATTGAGGACTGCTGGCAAGTCGTCGCATACTCATTTTGGGTATGGCGGACGATCCGTTCGCACTATTCGTCGTTTACAAGATGAATGTTGGATTCCGATTCATGCGCAATGCTTCAGATATCATCCGCACGGTCTCGCGACACACGCTGGCCTATATGCTGTTTTCGATAAGTGAGATGTTTCGGCACTACGATGAATTCGATCCTCTGGACCTTCTGATCGTTCATGCGGTCCTGAACGCGAATGTCATCAATGTGATGAACGATCCGGTGTTGGACGAGCGGTTCTCCAGCATTCATGACGTCGAGCCGGATGTGATCAAGCAAGGGGTCTCTCGTGCGGCACTGTCTCGCTTCCTCAGCCTGCCGCTCGAGACGGTTCGCCGTCGCGTCACCGGGCTGAAGAGGCGGAAGATTCTCGAAGAGACCGAAGCAGGACTCATCGTGACCGAGCAGAACGCATTCAGGTTTGGAAACAACCATGAACTGCAGAAGACCAACATGTTACTGCTGACGAAGCTGCTTCGCGATCTCAAGCGCGCCGGCATCAACGGGCCGGACGATCTGCGCGCGTCCAGGGGAGCCCCGTCTGCAAGGAAGGCAAAGTAATCGGCACGACATGGATCAGGGCCATTTCGAGACTGCGCGCGACGGAGCGCAAACGGCGGCGGCGGACCGCTTGATGTCCTTCCAGGGGCTCAAGCCATCCTCGGCCCTCGAACTCCGGGCGTATGACATCGACCATTTCAGCGAGACCGAGAGATATGCCGGCGCATCCAGCATGCCGCTGGCGGTCGGAGCCACAGCCATCATGCGCGCCCGGCTCAGCCTGCCGGCCCTGACCCTGTCTCTGGTGAAGACTCTTCCGCGGATCGTCCGAGGCTATCAACTGACGAATGCCATCGCTGTCGCGGTGCCGATGGATCACGTCACCTCGGCCCGCATCAACGGGCAATCAATCGGTCGTTCGATCGTCATTCTGAAAGGCAATTCCGATTGCCTGGTCCATGAGCCGGAGGGCCGGCTGATAGCCGTCGTGTATTTCACCCCGCCGCGGCGCGAACCCTGGGCGCAACTGGATGATGGCTACCATTTGGTGAACCCCACATCGGACGCGCTTACCTCATTGCGCCGTCTGGTCTCCGTCACGCTGGAAACCGCAGCGCATGATCCGGACTTCCTGAGGGAGCCGATATCGTTGAGCGTCGTCGAGCAATCGTTGCTCAGCACGATGGAAACTGCGCTGACCACCAGCGCGAAAGGCGGACCCGCGTCGTCCGCGATGGACGGCTATCGCCGGATCGTCGCAGACATGGAACGCCTCATCCAGCAGGATCTGACGATCTCGCACAAGACGCCTGAGCTCGCAGAGCAGGTGGGGGTGTCCGTCCGCACGCTCCAGAGCGCGACACAGGCCATTTGCGGCATCAGCCCACATCGCTATGACCGGATTCTGCGGCTCTGGTCGGTGCGCAAGCAGCTGCGCATCGGCGTGGGACGGCGCAGCGTGAAGGCCTGCGCGATTGCGCACGGTTTCTGGCATCTGGGCGAGTTCGCGGCGAGTTACAAGGCGGCGTTCGGTGAACTGCCGTCTGAGACCTTGCACCGGGCGATGCGGGAAACGATCTAGCCGTTTCCGCTGCCCCAGTCGCCCAATACGGCCTGCACCAGAGCCAGCGCCGCCACCGCGGCGGTGTCGGCCCGCATGATCCGGGGACCCAGGGCCAGCCGCAGGATTTTCGGCTGCCGCAGCAGCAGCGCCCGCTCTTCCTCGGCAAAGCCGCCTTCGGGGCCGATCAGTACGTCGATACCTTGTCCGGCCTCACGGGCGTTCTGCAGGCTCTGAACGGGGTTTCGCACCTCCGCCGCCTCGTCGCAGAAGATCAGCAGGCGATCGGCGGGCCGCTGACCGAGATACCGCTCCAGCGGCATTGGCTCGGCGACCGTGGCGATGCTCAGAATGCCGCATTGCTCGGCCGCCTCGACGACATTGGCGCGCATCCGCTCGGTGTTGACCCGGGAGGCCTGGGTGAACCGGGTCAGGACCGGGTGCAGGGCGGCGGCGCCCATCTCGATGGCCTTCTGGATCATGTAGTCGAGCCGGGCATGCTTGAGCGGGGCGAAAACGTAGGCGACGTCAGGCAGCCTGTCCTGGGGCCGGGTCTGCTGAAGGATCACGAGGCCGTCCGGCCGCTTGCGACCTTCGATGGCGGCCTGCCACTCGCCGTCCCGGCCGTTAAAGGCCAAAACCTCGGCTCCGGCGGCAAGTCGCAGCACATTGCCGAGATAATTGCTCTGGTCGCGGTCGAGCGGGATCCTGGCGTCCTGGGCAAGAGGAGCGTCGACGAACAGGCGGGGGCCGCGAAAATCGTGGGAGGGCATCGTTCAGGGGTCCGATTTGCGGCCGTTCTTAACCGAAAGCAGCCATTCCGGGGGTAAATATTGCCGAAATGGTGCGTCCCCGCGCCGCGCTCTTGCCCTATTCAACGGGTTGTTAAGCGTCGGCGGGAATCGTAAAAACGCGAACACGCTGGTTGCGCTTCAATTGGGAAGGCGCCGAACCCCGTAGCTCCTGCCGGAGAGACTATCTTGATGATCCGTCATTTGATGGTTCCGATCACTGCCGCCATGGTCACCCTGAGCGCCGCGGGCGCCTCTGCGCAAAGCGCCTTCCCGGCGCCGCTACCGAACCAGGCTGCTACCAGTTCCGCGTTTCCCCCGGTGAACGGCTCGGCGCCGATCGCTTCGGTCGGCACGGCGCCGCAATCGTCCTTTCCCGTGAACGGCGCCGCGCCCATCGGCGGCGCTGGCGCGTTCAGCGCGGCCCCGCCGACCCAGGGCGGCCCCGGCGAGGACTGCATGAAGGCTTTCATCCCCCTGCGCGAGGAAGCCGAGAAACGCGGCAAGCTGATCAAGGCCGCGAGCGACCGTCACGCGCCCCCGGACGAGGCCTGCAAGCTGATCCGCAATTTCAGCCAGGCCGAGACCAAGATGATCAAGTATATCGAGACCCACGCCGCCAAATGCGGAATTCCGCAGCAGATCGGCGACCAGATGAAGTCCGGTCACAAGAACACAGAGGCCATGGCGACGAAGGTCTGCAACGTCGCTCAGCAGATGCAGAACCAGCCACGCGGCCCGGCGGGCCCGTCGCTGAGCGAGGTGCTGGGTTCGGGCTCGGCGCCTGAGGCCAATGCCGGCAAGAAGGGCGGCAGCACCTTCGACACGCTCAACGGCAACGTCCTGACCCGATGAGCGATACATCCGCCCGCGTTGCCGATTCCACCGGCAACTGGGTCGATACGCGCGCGCCGCAATGGGCGCGGCCCTATTTGCGATTGTCCCGCTTCGATCGTCCGATCGGCTCCTGGCTGCTGTTGATGCCGTGCTGGTGGTCGGCGGCGCTCGCGAGCGGCATGGCGCATGACGTCCGCGGACTGCCGCTCACCATCGTGCTGTTCTTCATCGGTGCCTTCGTGATGCGCGGGGCGGGCTGCGCCTGGAACGACATCACCGACCGTGACCTCGACGCCAAGGTCGAGCGCACCCGCTCGCGGCCGTTGCCCTCGGGACAGGTGAGCACGAAGCAGGCGCTGGCCTTCATGATCGCGCTGGCCGTGACCGGTCTCGTCGTATTGCTGCAATTCAACCGCTTCGCGGTCCTGACCGGCATCGCCTCGCTCCTGATCGTCGCGATCTATCCCTTCATGAAGCGGATCACCTGGTGGCCGCAGATCGTGCTCGGCCTTGCCTTCTCCTGGGGCGCCCTGATGGGATTTGCCGTCACCTTCGGGCGCATCGACGTCACCGCGATGGTGCTCTATGCCGGCGCGATTTCATGGGTGATCGGCTATGACACGATCTACGCGCATCAGGACGCCGAGGACGACGCGCTGATCGGCATCAAGTCCACGGCGCGCCTGTTCGGCGCGCATACGCACCAGGCGCTGATCCTGTTCTACGGGCTCGCTGTGATGTTGATCGGCGTCGCGCTGGCCTCCGCCGATGCGCGCTGGCCGGCCTGGCTCGGGCTGGTCGCCTTCGCCGTGCACCTCGCATCGCAGATCGTGCGCTTGCGGATCGAGGATCCCGGGCTGTGTCTGCGCCTGTTCAAGTCGAACAGGGAAGCTGGCCTGTTGCTGTTTGCGGGATTGCTCGCCGACGCGGTGATGCGGGCGGCGTAGGTCTTGTAGGGTGGGCAAAGGCGCCCTTGCGCCGTGCCTACGTTCTCTCAATGATTGATAGGAAAGGTGGGCACGCTTGCGCTTTGCCCACCCTACGGCACCTTCAATTCCGCGCGATGATCTCGCGTTCTTCGCGATGAACCGACAATTCACGCGCCATCGCAACGCGGCGGCGCATCAGGAATTTCGGACGGCGGGCGCGGATCGCATTGGCACGGCGGCGGCGGGCGGCGGGCTTGCGCGCGCCTTCGTCGAGCTGCGGAAGCGCGAACAGCTCGCTCCAGATTGCCAAGGCCTCGACGAACTCGTCGGAGTTGGCGCCGACGAGCAGCGGAACGGAGAGCGAGGGATCGCGATGCACGAGGACGATGGCCTGCGCCTCGTCATTGCCGCGCAGCGCGACGCCGGTGAAATCGCTGACGCGGACGTTGATTGCCATCTGCATGCCGCGAACGGCACGGCGAAGCACGACACGTTCGCGATGAAGCTCGATCTGCCTCGTGTATCCGTCGGCGCGCGGATCGTGCGCATCGAAGCGGACCGGAAGGGAAAGGGGGTCGAGCCGCAGAGAGCGGCTCGACCCGGCGGGAGCGATCCCGCATGTTGCTGTTTGACGCCTCACGGCTTTAGTTCTCCCCGCCGGGATTATGTTCCCGGTCGATGCGAGGACCTTAGCGCGCGGCTTTCCGAAACCGCTTAAAAAGGCTGGTTAACCCACCGTCACCGTGGCTCATGATTGACAAGACCTTGGCGCGCATGATTGACGAGACGTTGCGTCAAAGGTGCGAATCTGAGCTTCTGGCGGGCTGAAAATGCTTGAAGTCCGCGCGATCAGGGCACATCTGTGGGTTCCGGTCCCGAACCCCCGCCCCAACAGGATTTCGTTCGTGAACTCTTCACCATCCGCAAGCTCGACGCTTTCGTCCAAGGATTCCTCCAAGGGGTCAAAGGCCAGCCGCGACCTGTTCGACCAGTCCGCTTTGTCGGATCTGGCGCAGCGGCTGGTGGAGGCGGCGAAGCGCGCCGGCGCGGATGCGGCCGACGCGGTCGCGGTGCGCGGCGTCTCGCAAGGCGTCGAGGTGCGCGATGGACGCGTCGAGGAATCCGAGCGCTCCGAGGGTGACGACGTCGGCCTGCGCGTGCTGGTCGGCCAGCGCCAGGCGGTAGTTTCGACCAACGACGTCAGCGGCGATGCCGTGACCAAGCTTGCCGAACGCGCGGTCGCGATGGCGCGCGTCGCGCCCGACGACAAATATGTCGGCCTCGCGGACCCATCGCTGCTCGCGCGCGACTTCCCGGATCTCGATCTGCTCGATCCCGATGTGCCCGCCACCAGCGAGCTCGAGCGCCGCGCGCTCGAAGCCGAAGCTGCGGCCCTCGCCGTGAAGGGCGTCACCAAATCCGGCGGCGCCTCGGCGTCCGCGGGCATGGGCGGGATGGTGCTGGTCACCTCGACCGGCTTCCACGGTTCTTACCTGCGCTCCAGCCAGGGCATCTCCGCCACCGCCATCTCGGGCGAAGGCACCGGCATGGAGCGCGATTACGACTTCACCTCGGCGCCGCATGGCGCCGACCTGTTGTCGCCTGACATCGTCGGCCGTTCCGCCGGCGAGCGCACCGTGGCGCGCTCCAATCCGCGCAAGGTCGAGACCTGCAAGGTGCCCGTCGTGTTCGATCCGCGCGTCGCCGGCTCCCTGGTCGGTCACGTCGTCGGCGCCATCAACGGCGCCTCGATCGCGCGCAAGACCAGCTTCCTCAAGGACAAGCTCGGCCAGCAGCTGTTTGCGAAGAACATCCGCATCATCGACGATCCCCTGCGGAAGCGCGGCCTGCGCTCACAAACGTTCGACGCCGAGGGCGTGGCTGTGAAGAAGATCGCGCTGATCGACGAGGGCGTGCTGACGACCTGGCTGCTCGACTGCGCCACCGCGCGCGAACTCGGCCTCACCACCACCGGCCATGCCCATCGTGGCGTCTCGTCGTCGCCCTCGCCAGGGCCCTACAATCTGCATCTCGAGCCCGGCACGCCGACCCCGGCTGAGCTGATCGCCGACATCAAGCAGGGTTTCTACGTCACCGATCTGATCGGCTCCGGCGTCAACGGTGTCACCGGCGATTACAGCCGCGGCGCCTCCGGCTTCTGGATCGAGAACGGCGAGATCACCTATCCCGTCAGCGAGGTGACGATCGCCGGCCATCTGTTCGAGATCTTCAAGTCGATGCAGCCCGCGAACAATCTCGAGTTCCGTTACGGCATCAATGCGCCGACGGTGCGCATCGAGGGATTGACGCTTGGCGGACGTTGAGGCGAACGCCCCCGGCGAAACCATCCTGACGCGCGACGCGGCGCTGCTGCAGGACACGGTGCGCGAAGCAGGCGCGCTGGCGCAGTCGATGTTTCGCACCGAATTGAAGACATGGACCAAAGGCGCGTCCTCGCCGGTCTCCGAAGCCGACATCGCCGTCAACGATCTGCTCGAAGCGCGCCTGCGCGGTGCGACGCCGGATTATGGCTGGCTCTCGGAGGAGAGCGCCGACGATGCCGCGCGGCTGTCGCGGCGGCTGACCTGGATCGTCGATCCCATCGACGGCACGCGCAACTACCTCAATGGCCACCACGATTGGTGCGTCAGCGTCGCGCTGGTCCAGGATACCGCGCCGGTGCTGGCCGCGGTGTTCGCGCCTGTCAGCGGCGAGTTCTTCTTCGCCGCACGCGGCCAGGGCACCACGCTCAACGGCGCAGCCGTGCAGGCTTCGCCCGGATCCGCGCTCGACTTCTCCCGCGTCGCCGGCCCGAAACCGATGGTCGAGCGGCTCAACAGCTCGGGCGGCGAGATCAAGCTGCATCCGCGAATCGGCTCGCTCGCGCTGCGGCTGTGCCGGGTCGCCCATGGCGCGTTGGATGCGGCTTTTGCGGGGGGCAACAGCCATGATTGGGACCTTGCGGCGGCCGATTTGATCGTGCAGGAAGCCGATGGTAGGATGAGCGACCTCTCCGGAGAACCCATCCTCTATAACCGCCGGGAAGTGGCGCACGGGGTGCTGGTGGCAGCGGGACGCGATCGTCATGCGGGCATTGTCGCGCATTTTCGAAACCGTCCCTTGGCCTAAAGCGCTTTTTGTCGTGCTTCTCGAACACTGCTTTGCCGGGCAGCCCGTTAGGAACAGAACTCATGCCAGATAGTGCCCCGCAACAATTGCTTCACCTCGTGATCGGCGGCGAGCTCGTCGATCTCACGCAAAACACCTTCAAGAATCTCGACGACGTCGAGGTCGTCGGCCTCTATCCGAACTATGCGACCGCCCATGCCGCCTGGCGGGCCAAGGCGCAGAGCACGGTCGACAATGCGCAGATGCGCTATTTCATCGTCCATCTCCACCGGCTGCTCGACCCGAATCAAGAACCGGCGCGTTGAAAAAGCTGCTTCGCAATACGCTGCGAAGCAGCTGGTTTCAGCGTGCCGTCGGGGTTCTGGCGGCCGAATATCTGCGTCTGGTCTGGCGGACCAACAAATTCACGCTGGATCCGCCCGACGTCTATGCGCGGGTCGAGCCGCAGCTCCCTGCGATCTTCGCGTTCTGGCACGGCCAGCACTTCCTCACGCCCTTCATCAAGAACCAGAACAAGGCCTCCTACCGCGCCAAGGTGCTGATCTCCCGCCATCGCGACGGCGAGTTCAATGCGATCGCCGCGGAGCGGCTCGGCATCGGCACCATCCGCGGTTCCGGCGATCATGGCGGCGCCTTCCACCGCAAGGGCGGGGTCGGCGCCTTCAAGGAAATGGTGCGCACGCTCCAGGCCGGCTGTAATGTCGCGCTGACCGCCGACGTCCCCAAGCGCTCGCGCGTGGCCGGGCTCGGCATTATCATGCTGGCACGGGAATCGGGGCGGCCGATCATGCCTTTCGCGATGGCGACCAGCCGCTTCGTCCGGCTCAAGAACTGGGACCGCACCACCATCAATCTTCCATTCGGGCGGGGCGCATTGGTCGGCATCAAGGAAATCCACGTTCCCGCCGATGCCGACGCCGCCATGATGGAAGCGTTGCGGCTGGAGCTGGAAGAGACGCTGAACGAGGCGACCCGCCGCGCCTATGCGCAACTCGGCCGCCCTGGGCCTCAAGATGGCTAAGCTGCTTCCCAAGTCGTTGCCTGGCTCGCTGCCGCTGACGCTGCGGCTGTATCGTCGCCTTGCTTCCGGCCTGGTGCCGCTTGCGCCCGCACTGATCAGGCGGCGGCTGAAGCAGGGCAAGGAGGATCCCGCGCGCGTCGGCGAGCGGCGCGGCCTGTCCCGGGACGTGCGGCCGCATGGCCCGCTGGTCTGGATCCACGGCGCCAGTGTCGGCGAGGTGCTGGCCGCGGCGGCGCTGATCGAGCGCCTGCGCGATCTCAATCTGCGCATCCTGCTGACCTCGGGTACCGTCACCTCGGCCGCCGTGGTCGCAAAGCGCTTCCCGCCCGACGTGATTCATCAATACGTGCCGTATGACTCGCCGCGCTATGTCGCGCGCTTCCTCGATCACTGGCAGCCGTCGCTTGCGCTGTTCATCGAATCCGACCTGTGGCCGAACCTGATCCTGGCGGGCGCGACGCGCCGGGTGCCGATGGTGCTGATCAACGGGCGGATGTCGCCGCGCTCCTTCCCGCGCTGGCGGCGCATGCAGGGCACCATCTCGGCGCTGCTGTCGCGCTTCGACATCTGCCTCGCACAATCCAGGACCGATGCCGAACGCTTCTCCACGCTCGGCGGCCGCGACGTCGTCACCACGGGTAACCTCAAGCTCGACGTGCCGGCGCCGCCGGCCGATCCCGCCAAGCTCGAACGGCTGATGGCGATGACGCGCGGGCGCCCCATCATCGTCGCGGCCTCGACCCACCCGGGCGAGGACGAGATGCTGGTCGCGGTGCATCGCAGCCTGTCCGGCTTCTTCCCGCAGCTCCTCACCGTGATCGTGCCGCGCCATCCCGATCGCGGCTCCTCGATCGCGGGCCTGATCACGGCCTCGGGCCTGAAGCCCGCATTGCGCTCGCGCGAGGAACTGCCGACCGCGACCACCGACGTCTATGTCGCCGACACCATGGGCGAGCTCGGCCTGTTCTACCGGCTGTCGCCGATCGTGTTCATGGGGGGATCGCTGATCCGCCATGGCGGCCAGAACCCGATCGAGGCGATCAAGCTGGGTGCCGCTATCGTGCATGGTCCGCACGTCTTCAACTTCGCCGATGTCTACGAGGCGCTCGATGCGCGCGGCGGTGCACGCCAGGCCGACACGCAGGAGGCGCTGGTCAAGCAGCTTGGCCTGCTGCTGGCCGAGCCGACCGTACGCGACAAGATGCAGCGCGCAGGCTCGGGCGTGGTCGAGGATCTCGGCGGCGCGCTCAACCGCACCATGGCCGCGCTCGAGCCGTATCTGCTGCAGCTGCGGATCGAGATGGGAGCCGCCAATGCGTGAGCCGGCCTTCTGGTACCGGCCACGTTCCCTCCCGTCCTACGCGTTATGGCCGCTCGGAGCGCTCTACGGCGCGATCACCGAACGGCGCATGCTGCGCCAGGGCGCGGATGCCGGTATCCCCGTGATCTGCGTCGGCAATTATCACGTCGGCGGCGCCGGCAAGACGCCGACCGTGCTGGCGCTGACAAGGCTCCTTCGCGAACTCGGCGAGACCCCGGTGGTGCTCAGCCGCGGCTATGGCGGGCGCTTGCAAGGTCCGGTCATGGTCGACCGCACACGCCACACCGCGGCCGACATCGGCGACGAGCCCTTGATGATGGCGCGCGACGTCCCGGTCGCCGTCGCGCGTGACCGCCTCGACGGCGTTGCGCTGGCGAAGTCGCAAGGCGCCACCGTCATCCTGATGGACGACGGTTTCCAGAACCCGCGCCTGCTCAAGGACGCCTCGCTGATCGTGATCGACAGCGAACGCGGCCTCGGCAACGGCCAGGTATTTCCCGCCGGTCCCCTGCGCGCGCCGCTGAAGGCGCAGCTCGACCGCACCGACGCGCTGGTGCTGATCGGCGACGGTCGTGCCGCCAACGAAGTTGCGGCAGAGCTTGCCAAGCGCGACAAGCCGGAGTTGCGCGCGCGCCTGAAGCCGGATGCAGCCTCGCTCGCGCAGCTGTTCGGCAAAAATGTTCTCGCCTTTGCCGGCATTGGCGATCCCGAGCGCTTCTTCCGCACCCTTCGCGTGAGCGGTATCGAGGTCGTGCGCACGCGGCCCTTTGCCGACCACCACATGTTCTCCCGCGAGGAGATCGCCGCACTCGCGGCGGATGCCGAGCGCGAGCAGCTGACGCTGGTGACGACGGAAAAGGACCTTGCGCGCCTGCACGGCAGCGAGGGCGTGCCCGATGGAATCGTGCCGTTCGCGGTTCAGCTCGAATTCGACGACCCGGCAAAGCTGCGGCAATTGATCAGCGATCACCTCTACAAGGCGCGCGAGCGAAGGTTCTCCAGGCGCTGATCTCGCCTCTGGTGCGGATCCCGTAGGGTGGGCAAAGGCGCTCTTGCGCCGTGCCCACCATCTTTTGTGTTCGGAGACAGGTGGTGGGCACGCTGCGCTTTGCCCACCCTACGGCACCATCATTCAGGCGACATTCATCGCAAGACTTCTATCGATCTCCGGCGATCAGGAGAATTCGATGAAATGGCCGTCCGCAGCCGTCGCCGCCAGCCGAAGCGTCACGCCGGTTTCGGCGCGCCCGGGAAGTGCCGCTGCAGCACGGCGGCGGGCGTGGCGTAGGCTTCCTGCAGATCGACGCTCCAGTATTTCAGCTCGTCGAGCGGAATCCGCGCGTCGGTGATGGCACAGCGCACGAAGGTCCCCGGCGAGATCACGCGGAAGTCGCCGTCGAGATACTGCACTTGCGCTTCGCCATGGCCCGAGGGGCCGAACTTGTTCAGCACGGTCGAAAGTCTCCGTGGAAGGCCGCTTCCAGGAAAACTTTAAAGGAAAACCTTAAAGGGAAACCCTGGAGGGCACGATGTGTTGGATGGGATGTAGCATAGATAGGGTGGCTTGTCCGCCCGTTAAACCCACCGGTTTGTGATGTTTTGCCGCCGTGCCCGCGTGATAGAGCGTTTTCGAGCGAAGTGGAAACCGGTTCGCGTGAAGAAACCGCGTCAAAATAACAATCGAGAGCCCCGTTCCGATTCCATCGGAACGGAAATGGCTCTCGTGCTTGGGCGAAGGATCGCTGTATCAGGCATCTCCCATGGCAGAGTCCGATGCGCCTTCGACTGACCGCCCTGTTCCTGACACTGCTGATGTCGGCCGCGCATGCCGCGCCGGCGCCGCAGCCGGTCGACATTCCGCTGGCGTCGGGCGTGCTGCATGCACAGCTCTACAAGCCTGAAGGTGCGGGGCCGTTTCCGGCCGTGATCGCGCTGCACGGCTGCGGCGGCCTCGCTGGCCATTCCGATCCCGTGCTGCCGCGCTATCGCGATTGGGCCGAGCGTCTGCTGAGGGCAGGCAATGCCGTGTTGCTGCCGGACAGCTATGGCTCGCGCGATCTCGGGCCGCAATGCCGCGTCAAGGAGATGCACTTCAAGGCGCGGCGTGAGCGCGTCATCGATATCGCAGCATCGCACGCCTGGCTGATGAAGCAGTCTTGGGTGGCACGCAACCGCGTCAGCCTGATGGGCTGGGCCAATGGCGCGAGCGCGCTGCTCTGGGCGGTGCGGCCGCAGAGCGCGGCGCGTGAGCTTGGGCCGGATTTCCGCGCCGCGGTCGCCTTCTATCCGGACTGCCGGATCTCCGCCGGTCTCGGCTGGAGCACGCGGGTGCCGACCCTGGTGCTGATCGGCGCCAATGACGACGTTTCCTCGCCGCCGGCCTGCCGCCAGATGGTCGAGGGCGCGCACGGCCGCAGCGCGCTCGCACGCATCGTGGTCTATCCCGGCGCCGATCACGATTTCGACCGCGCCAACACGCAGCTGCACGCAGCCGGCGGCAGCAACGATGCGGCCGCGCCGGAGCACGGCCATCTCGGCACGGACGCCGAGGCGCGCGCGGAGTCGCAGAGGGACGTCGCGCAATGGCTGGCGCGGTAATCCCGTAGCCCGGATGAGCGAAGCGATATCCGGGGCGAGTGGTCCCGCATATCGCTGCGCTCATGCGGGCTACATTTTTCGGCTCCAAAAGCGGGGCCGCCCGAGGAACAATTCAGGCGAGCAGCCCCGCATCGACCACCGCCCTGCACGGACTTGATGGCCGACCGGGAATCTACGGATCGCGCACGGTGCGGGTTTCAGCCGGTGACGGCGCCTTAGTTCGACCACGATGTCGATTAAACGCAATCCTCATGCGCAACCGCCTCACGCTCGCCTCCGCACTGGCCGTCTTCACCGTCGCGATCTTCCTCTACGAGGCCCACGCCGGCGCCCCGCAGCGCGCGCCGGACCATTGCGGCTTCTGGACCACGATCGACGCGGGATTGTCGTGCCGGTAGGCATGACGGTGCCGTAGCCCGGATGAGCGAAGCGACATCCGGGACAACCGTTCCCGCATATCGCTTTGCTCATGCGGGCTACAACTCATGCTCAACACGCGCCGTCATCGCCCGGCTTGACCGGGCGATCCAGTACTCCGAGACGGTTGTGATTGAATCGATAGGCCGCGGCGTACTGGATTCCCCGCCTGCGCGGGGAATGACACCGAGATTGAAGCGCCATCGCGCCTCAGAACAGATTGCCCTGATCCACCGGCTTGGCCACGCGCTTCGGCGCGGGCTTTGCCTCCTGCGCCGCCGGCTTGGCCTGCGCCGGCGCGCGCTTGGCCGGTGGAGCTGCACGATCTGCGTCTGCGGTCGCCGCAACACGTCCATCCGCGAACTCGATCTCGAGCCGTGCGCCGGGACCGATGCTGTCGGCCGCATGCAGCGGATGTCCGGCTTCGTCCCGTACCAGCGCGAAGCCGCGCGCGAGCACGCTGCGATAGGACAGGGCCGACAGCAGCTTGCCGCTGTTGTCGACACGGGCCTCCAGGCGCTGCAGTAACGTGACGAGCGCGCGGCCGGCGCGTTCGCTGAGGCGATGGGTGCGCTCGCGCTGGCGGGCAATGGCGTTGCGCTGCGCCTGCGCGTTGGACAGTTTCGAGGCGCGCAGGCGAATTTCTAACCCGGCAAAGCGGTCGCGCCGGCGCCGCAGCAGCGAGCGCGCGGACAGACCAAGCCGCTCGCCACACACGGTGAGCCGGTGGTCGGCCTGCGAGATCTGGCCGTGCAGCACCCGCAGCGTCAGCTTCGAGCTCGCGGCGGTGAACCTGCGGAAATGCGCGTGCGTATTGGCCTTGAGACAGCGGGGCAGGGACGCGCCCGCCGAATCCAGCCGTTGCCTGGGAATGGCGAGCAGATCGCCGGCCGCCGGCAGCGCGCGCGCGGCGGCGCGCAACTCGCTGCGGCGGCTCTCCTGACTGCGTTGCCAATAGGCGCGGGTGCGGCGGCCGAGATCGGCGACCTCGACGAAGAGATCGCTGCGCACCGGCACCGCCATCTCGGCCGCGGCCGTCGGCGTCGGCGCGCGCTTGTCGGCGACGAAATCGATCAGCGTGATGTCGGTCTCGTGGCCGACGGCCGAGATCAGCGGGATCATGCTTTCGCTTGCCGCCCGCACCACGATCTCCTCGTTGAACGACCAGAGGTCCTCCAGCGAGCCGCCGCCGCGCGCGACGATCAGCACGTCGGGCCGCGGAATCTTGCCGCCTTCCGGCAGCGCATTGAAGCCGCGGATCGCGGCCGCGACCTGCTCGGCCGAGCCTTCGCCCTGCACCTTCACCGGCCACACCAGCACGCGGCGCGGAAAGCGGTCCTCCAGCCGGTGCAGGATGTCGCGGATCACCGCGCCGGTCGGCGAGGTCACGACGCCGATCACCTCCGGCAGCCACGGCAGCAGCTGCTTGCGCGCCTCGTCGAACAGCCCTTCGGCGGCGAGCTTCTTCTTGCGCTCCTCCATCAGCGCCATCAGCGCGCCGATGCCGGCCGGCTCCAGCGCCTCGATCACGATCTGGTATTTCGAGGAGCCCGGATAGGTCGTGAGCTTGCCGGTGGCGATGACCTCGAGCCCCTCCTGGGGCTTGAAGCGCATCCGGCCGTGCACGCCCTTCCAGATCACCGCCTCGATCTTGGCGCTCTCGTCCTTGAGCGCAAAATAGCAATGGCCGGAGGAATGGGCACCGCGGAAGCCGGAGATCTCGCCGCGAACCCGGACATGGCCGAAGGCGTCCTCCACCGTCCGCTTCAGGGACTGGGAGAGCTCGGAAACGGTGAATTCGGGGGCGTTGAGCAGGGGTTCCGCAGGCGGCATCGGCAAACGATTCGGGGTTCTGAGATTGAGACGGACGTTACGGATTTTCGCGGTCCGGCGCCAGTTTGTAGGATGGGTTGAGCCATTGCGAAACCCTTGCTTCTCTATCCCCGTTCTCCAAAATTGCAGTCGCGCCAAGCCGACGCGGCGATGAAACGAGGAGGCGCCAGTCAGGCACCCGCTTGACGAGCCCACCGGCCTAGACCAGGCAGACATTTCGAGCGCTGTTGAGCCGCGTCGAAGCGTGGTTGGCGCATCGATGTTGGCCTCGCCGGTTCGGCTGGTATGTGCCGGTTCGACTAAGAGCCTCAGTGGGGCGGGGAACAATGTCCAGGTGATCCGATTGGAACGATGGTACGTCCATCCGGGATCAACCAGCGAGCTCCTGGAGGCGTCTGTATTAGGGAGGAGCCACCAATGGATGACGAACGAAAATCATCAAAGGCGGGGGAACAGGCCGCTGAAGGCCTGCGCAAAGCGACGTCCAAGGAAGAAGCGAAGAACGAGAGCAAGATGGGGCACGATCTGGCCAAGGGGTCTGATCGTTTCGAAGAGCGCTCGAAAAGCTCCGATGGAAAAAGCGCAGAAGAGAAACAAAAAGGTTGAAAGCAGCTCGTAGGACGGGTTGAGCCCTAGCGAAACCCGTCATCTCTCTATCCACGCTCACCGGCGCTACGCGGTCACGATGCGACCTTATAACGAAACAAGTGCGATGGGTTTCGCAACCACCTTACGGGCTGACGTTTCGATCGGTGAACTTTCGAGTTTCCTGATCATTGAACATATGAAGGGGACGCGTTCGGGCGGAATGGTTGCCGGATGACCGTCTCCGGCACCACTCTGGTGCGGGCTGCTGGTTGATTTTCTAGCAGCGATTTGAGTTGAGTCGGAGGTTGTGCAGCCCTCCTCCGCAGCACCGTGACAACCGGCTGGCCATATCTGGGTGCAAATGAATCGGCGTAACTGATGCAATAGACGAGGGGATCAGTGAGACGCAGCATTTTGAATGTGGCTTCGCGTGTGCGGGCGTCCTGGACGCAAAGGTTGTAGCGTGCTCGCCAGATTGGAGGCCGGGCAAATGGCCTGTCGGTCGGTGCGTTCAGATCTCCATCTTCACGTGTGACCCCAGTGATCGCTTTGGGTATGTCTTGCGGAAACGCAAGGCTGATGGTCAGTTTGTGAATGTCCAGCCGCGAAGCGCCAATTGCGGCCGTCGCTGAAATAGGCCGGAATTGGTTCGGTACCGGATCGAGCTTGAGAGAGGCGTTGGCGCCACCGCTGGCCAGCGTGGTGAACGTCAGCGTGTCGACGAAATTGTCCTTGGCGCCGCCTTGCTCGTCAATATCGATGAATGTCTCGACGACCCGGCCAACTCCGATCGAACCGGTCGGCGGATAGAAAACATTCACTGGCCGTCGCTCAGCCAAATTCTCGCAAAGCGAAGTATTGACGATCAAGTCGTCCCAACTATCCTCGGTCCCAAATACGCGGGAACCATTGCGCGTCAGGTCAAGCGCACCCGTGGCCCCGACGTCGAGAACAGAAGTCAATCCGGGAAGCCTGAAGCCCGCGTCTGCGCCCGCTTTGTTTACTTCAGTGATGTTGAAGTCGAACGAATAGGCTACGCCGACTTTTGACAATCTCGCCAACTCAAGCAAGTTTCTTTCCTCGTCGTTTGAGGGGGCTTTCTTTGTAGCCTTGAGCTTTTTCTCGAACTCTCTTGCTGCCTTGATCCGGCTTGCGAGTTGTTTGGAATCATCGTGCGCGGAGACGATGCCCTTGCCGATCATATAATCGAACAGCGCCGTCCTCACCTCGCAACGACCGTGGCGCACGATGTGCTCGGTGCGGTATGGGCTCACATCGTCAGGAATGGGATAGAGAGAGCAGCCTCCAAGTCCCGCGGCTAAAATGCAGCCAACCAAATTGATCCCACGCATAAATGTCGCCCCTTTACAAGGAACGCTATCGATTGTCGCGCACGTGAGACTCTTCTGAATCAGGGCTTTCGTGACAAAATGATTTTTGAACTGCCCCCGGGCGAGCGCAATGACGCGAACTAACAACATACAGCTTCAGCGTGTCTGAGCGGTTTTGACACGTCAAGCGGAAAACTCACATCGAGGTTGTTTTCCTGTGATTGTGGTCGTGCCACCACAGCGGGTATGCGGAGCACACTGCTCCGAGCCCATCAGTGTGAAGGGGGTCGGGCAGCACCACGATGGCGTCGATCGTGAATGGATGGCGCCGATGCGTTTCGCGAAACGCCCCGCGCAACACCTCGATATCCGTCAGCAACGCCAGCCTCCGCTCCGCCAGATTGACGGTGAAGAAGAAGCACCCAGGCGATCACATCATGAAACAAGCGCGATGGGTTTCGCAAGGGCTCAACCCGTCCTACGGGCTGTTGTGCCGCCGATATGCATTTTGTGTTTGACAGATTCTACGTTCAGCCGGGCCATCTTCTTGATCGCCTCCAACGCCTCTCAGGCGGCGGATTGGCTCCGCCAAAAGGACCATGGTGTGATGAGACCACGCCTGCGGTGCAAAACCAGAAAGTGGGTGACGAGATACCCTACTAGCGAAACGCCTCAGCTTTTGTATG
This sequence comes from Bradyrhizobium symbiodeficiens, assembly GCF_002266465.3. Classification (NCBI taxonomy): domain Bacteria; kingdom Pseudomonadati; phylum Pseudomonadota; class Alphaproteobacteria; order Hyphomicrobiales; family Nitrobacteraceae; genus Bradyrhizobium; species Bradyrhizobium symbiodeficiens. The sequence continues at coordinate 1,131,385 of NZ_CP029427.2, forward strand.
CTGGGGCGTTCTCTGGTGGAGGCAGGAGTGGGTGACGAGCAAAGTGCCGGACCGGGCTCCGGAAAAACTTGGACCTTCCTAAATACACCCCTTGTCCTTTTCGTGCTGGGAGGGGCGCTGGGTTTGATCGGGTCCGCATTCGCAGCTCAAAATAGTTGCGTCCAGACCGCGAATGGCTTGATTAAGGACCGTGCCGAGCTGATGGACGAAATTACTCGTCGCCATCGATACGTTTTCAACTTGGTCGCGACGACGAGCGATCCGACGAAGCTTCGAAAAGGGTTTGCCAACATCCCTGCGACGAATTTCACCGGCGTCAGCTTGCGGACGTTGGCTATGCGCTTGCAGGAAATAGACAGGAGGACCTCTGCGACGCCGGTGTCGATCCCAGAGCCCTTCGCCACATTGAAGCCAGGTCGATATTGGGTCGATCATGGCCACTATAAGCCTCTGTTCGATGATATTTTAGACGGCGTGTTTCCTGAAGAGGGAGCCAAAGCCTATCCCGATGTCTTTAAGGAATATGCTGCGGAGCATGCGAAGATCCTAAACTTCCAAGAGCGTCTGGCTGGGTACATCAAGATCGAGCCTAGCTGCACCCCCGTTAAGGCTGCTAGCGAGTACGTCTTTGGCAATAAACCTCAGATCATTTCCATCGGCCCGTATCCTCCGAAAATCAATTAGCGGCTACTTGAAAGCCGCTTCTATCGCCCGGGCTAGTCTGTCGAACTCGATCAGCTCGTAGGATGGGTTGAGCCTTTTGCGAAACCCATCGCTTTCGTATTCCCGTTCTCCATCTTCGCGGCCATCATCCGACTGCAAGTGACGATGAGGCGCGGTCGGCCAGCTCCACAGGCTCTTCGAGGGGCACGTGTGATGGGTTTCGCAAAGGCTCAACCCACTACGGGCTAAGCATTATTAGAATGGGAGATTGTCGTCCGGAATATGATCCGGAAGATCGTCGGGTATCTCGTAGTCATCTTCTGGCTCCGGCTCGTAATCCGGCTCAACGAATCCGAATCCAATGGAACTGGGGCCGCTAACGAGTTCAACCTTAGACAGTTGGAACGGCGCCTTATCCTCATCCCTCTCGAAAGTGAGCAGGGCTTTGAAATCAAGTTCTGCCTCGGTAGCAGCGGCGGTTGAACCTGCTGGGGTATAGTCCTTATCGATGGAGTCATAGATGGACATGTAAAAAGTTGTTTCAGCCTTCACCGAGACTTCCAGCTCAACTTCAGCTGCAAGGATGTGCGGTCCGCTTTGAACAACGGAAAATGAATAGCTCTCTTCATCTCCTCCAAATCGGAACTCTACTAACTCTAATTCGACATGATCGGGCTCAACGGAATAGAAACTTTCGGCTTCACCATACACATCGTAGCTGGAAAGCCCGTCCTGCAGCAGGGTTTCAAAGCGGCCTCCAAGCTCAGGCGCGCTTTCATTCTCGATGGCTTTGAGCAATCCCTGAATGACGGTGCCAGCCTCCTGTGCGTGTCTTTGCAACAGGGACAAGGCGTCGGCCAGCTCTTGGCGCAGGTCAATCCACGCCTCCGGCACGCAATAGGCTTGCCATCCTCGGTCGTTGCTGACGCCTAAGACTTTTAGGTTTGAGGCGTTTGCCCATCGTTTGAGGCTAAATAGGGCGATTGCGTCTGGGAATTCAGCTTTGTTCTTGCCTGCCGCTGAGAATGGCGGCGTTGGCTGGAAGTATGCCTCGACCAATTCTGACATCGGAAGATCAGCTGATCTGATGATTTCCGCGCCGATGTCTCGGAGAAAGTTGTTCAGCCGAGCACGGGCGACCGCACGAATGTCAACGGTATCGAGAATGAATGGAGCTTCCACTGCGGCAAGCCCACAGTCTACCGCCTTTTTATGGGAAGCCGTCGCTGCGTCTTTTGCTGCTTTGGTCTTATCCACCAAGTGCTTGTAAATCTCACGCACTACGATTTCAGAGACAACGACCCGTACGGGGCCGTTTCTGAATTGCTTGAGTTGCGACAGCAGACCACCATCGAAGTGGAAGGAGTTCGTTTCCACTGTTTGGGTATCGAACGTGACAGCATCGTAGTGCATGAGATGGATGCGTCCTAATCGCACAAAGCGGTATCAACTATTGCGCCGCTTTTATTCGTTATCCTTGGTTTCGCGAACGATAGTCGATCGAGCCATCCGACTCCGTTGTCACTAAGCAATTGGGTTGGGAATCATCGCTTTAAACCGCTTTGATACAAGAGCTCCTGAACCACGCTTCGAATGTCGCCGATCAACGGCTGAATGTCGCCTCTCTTCGCCACGAAAAAGCGATTGTGTGATGACTTGTCGCCCACTTCTTTTAGCTTTGGAAGCGCCGCTTTCAGATTTCGGCTGGGATTCCAGGCGGTTTCTTGTAGTGTTGCAGCGATTAGGTCCCTAAGGAAAAGGTAGTCACCGCTCGGACTTTTGATTTTGTGGGCAACACCGTGCTTTTCAAAAGTCTCGATGATGAGCGTCTCGATCAAGCGACGGATCATCACAGCGCAAGCATCGTACCAGCCCTTCTCGTAAGCGCCGTTGATCTGTTGCGCGATTGCTAAGATATAGGTCCGGGTGTTGCTGGTCAGCGCCTTCATGATGACCTGATGTGAATTGGGAGCCAAACCCTCCTCAGGTGGCCCCAATTCTCGCTCTACGTCGGCGTTGATTGCTTGCGCCGCCGCGAACACATTTCTTGCTGAGGTCATGATTGCTAAGACTTAGAACCGTACAGGTGTTTCTCCATACTTTCGAAAATCTTGTCGATTTGCTCCGCAGATGATTCCGGGGAAATGTGTATTTGGATATCGATGTGTACCGCCGGGTGCGGAGGAGACCTGCCGTTAGCTGATGGAGAAACGGGCGCCATCGACGGCGCGGCTGGCGTATGTAATGGGCCGGTCGATAGGACGTTCAGATCGTTTGCGTCGGCCGGTAAAAAATCGGCCTCTTCGACAAGGCTCTTGAAGGTCTGCACGGTCTGCCTGATGACTTGTTCTCCGCCCGTGGAACTGGTGCTGAAGACATGTGTCAAGACTGCCGCGGACTGGGTGTTTGCATCAGGATAGAGCGCAAATAGGTCAGAGTAACCCTGCTTTATCGCCTTCCCCAGAACTGCTCGATGATTCTGGCCCCGATATTCGCTCCACAGCGGGGTCGGAATAGTCGAGCTATCGACCAAGCCAATAAACTTCAAGACGTTGATCATGCTGGGATCGTTGCTTGAGGTAAATCCGAGCGTCTTAAGGTGAGCTGTAGTTAGCTTTGGTGGAATGCCGGTTGTGCGAACTTTCTGAAGCAAGCCCTTCAATTTGCCCGTGACGGGCGTGTACGGATATATAGCCAAAAGACTTCCCTCCTCGACAATGCTTGAGGAGGCTGCAACTAATACGTGAGTCGCAAGCGGAAACGCGAGTTATTCTCCCTATTCACATAGTTTGGCACTCAACGAGGGGCTATGCGGCTTCGCTATTTTTCAAGGCGCCCTTCTATGGGTCGAGCACGCGTCACGTAGATGCCAGGCGAGCCCCCAACGGTTTGTTTGGTCGGACCGGTCCGGCGAGCGCAACTGCATCACCGCTTGCTGCCCAAACCCGCGGAGTGGCGCCGCGCCTTGGAATGACAGAAAGTTCGGCCTCTAGCCCCCCTTGAGCCCCACCCCGATTCATGCCACCTCCGCCCCCAGCAAAACCCCTCATTCTGAGCCTCTTATGCACATTCTCCTGCTCGGTTCCGGCGGCCGCGAACATGCTCTCGCATGGAAGATCGCAGCCTCCCCCCTGGTGACCAAACTCTGGTGCGCGCCCGGCAATGCCGGCATCGCGAAGGAGGCGGAGTGCGTGGCGCTGGATGTCGCCGACCATGCGGCGGTGATCGCCTTCTGCAAGCAGAACAAGGTCGAGCTGGTGGTGGTCGGGCCGGAGACGCCGCTGGCGGCCGGCATCGTCGATGATCTCACGGCCGCCGGCATCAAGGCGTTCGGGCCGAACAAAATTCCGGCCCAGCTCGAAAGCTCCAAGGGCTTCACCAAGGCGCTGTGCACCGAGTTCGGCATTCCCACCGGGGCCTATCAGGGGTTCACCAATGCCGATGACGCGCGTGCCTATGTGCAGAGCCAGGGCGCGCCGATCGTGGTGAAGGCCGATGGTCTCGCCGCCGGCAAAGGCGTCGTCGTCGCCAAGACCGTGCGCGAGGCCGAGGACGCCATCGCCATGATGTTCGAGGGCGCGTTCGGCGAGGCCGGCACTGAAGTCGTGATCGAGGAGTTTCTGCCGGGCCGCGAGATCAGCTTCTTTGCGCTGTGCGACGGCGAGACCGCCATTCCGCTGGCCTCCGCGCAGGACCACAAGCGCGTGTTCGACCACGATGTCGGGCCGAACACCGGCGGCATGGGTGCCTATTCGCCGACGCCGCTGGTGACGCCTCAGGTCCACGACGCGATCATGGCGAAGATCATCCTGCCGACGGTCGCGGGCATGAAGCAGCGCGGCACGCCGTTCCGCGGCATCCTCTATGCCGGCATCATGCTGACGACGCAGGGGCCAAAGCTGTTCGAGTTCAACGTCCGCTTCGGCGATCCTGAATGCCAGGTGCTGATGCTGCGCATGATGAGCGACATCGTGCCGGCGCTGCTCGCCGCCTGCGACGGGCAGCTGAAGAATTTCGACCTGCGCTGGCACAAGGAAACCGCGCTCACCGTGGTGATGGCGGCGAAGGGCTATCCCGGCGACTATCAGAAGGGCACGCGGATCGACGGGCTCGACGACGCGGCAGAGGTCGACACGGTCGAGATCTTCCACGCCGGCACGGTCGCGAAGGACGGCGCGATCCTCGCCAATGGCGGCCGCGTGCTCAATGTCTGCGCGCTGGGCGCAACCGTGACCGAGGCGCAGGCCCGCGCCTACCAGGCCGTCGACCGCATCAACTGGCCCGAGGGCTTCTGCCGCCGCGACATCGGCTGGCAGGCGGTCGAGGCGGAGAAGGCCAAGAATTAGCGCGTGATGTGATCAGGCTTGATCGCGACAAGGAAGGTGCGCTCCCTCTCCCGCTTGCGGGAGAGGGGTGGGGAGAGGGTTGTTTCCGCAATGGGAGAATCCCCAAGAGGAGATAGCCCTCTCCCGGCGCGCGGGACGATGCTGCGCATCGCCCGGACGCGCCGACCTCTCCCGCAAGCGGGAGAGGTGACAACCCGCAGCGGAATCTCGATGATCGCGTCACCGGATCGCCACATCCGCCCGCCAGAATGTACAATCGCCATCAGGGGTTAGTGGCCCCGATGATAATACCGGTACTGTGCATGGGGTTGTTTTCGCACTTTTGGGGTCGGGGGCCGACCCCGCCTGAACCCATCAAGGATGCAACAAGATGTCCGATCTCGCCGACCTCTATCCGGGCTTTGCGTCCGAGTGGATCGATACCTCGTTCGGCCGCATCTTCGCCCGCGTCGGCGGCAAGGGCCCACCGCTGCTGCTGTTGCACGGCTTCTCCGAGACCAACGTGATGTGGCACCGCGTGGCGCCGCAGCTGGCGGACGCCTTCACGCTGATCATCGCGGATCTGCCGGGCTACGGCTGGTCCGACATGCCCGAGAGCGACGCGCTGCACATGCCCTACAGCAAGCGCGCCATGGCCAAGGCGATGGTGGAAGTGATGGAGCGGCTCGGTCACGTGCACTTCGCGCTGGCCGGCCACGACCGCGGCGGCCGCGTCTCGTATCGGCTGGCGCTCGACCATCCCGGCCGGCTGTCGAAGCTCGCGGTGCTCGATATCCTGCCGACCTATAATTACTGGGAACGGATGAACCGCGCCTATGCGCTGAAGATCTATCACTGGACCTTCCTGGCCCAGCCCGCGCCGCTGCCGGAGACGCTGATCTCAGGGCAGGGCGAGTTCTTCCTGCGCTTCAAGATGGCGAGCCAGACCAAATCCAAGACGCTCGATGCCATCGACCCGCGCGCGCTCGAGCACTACCTCGCCCCGTTCCGCGATCCCGCCCGCATCCATGCGATGTGCGAGGATTACCGCGCCGGCGCCTATTTCGACTACGATCTCGACAAGGCCGATTTCGAAGCCGGCAAGAAGATCACCGTGCCGATGCTGGCGCTGTGGGGTGGCGTCGGCATCGCGCAGGCCGCCGCGACGCCGCTCGATATCTGGAAGCAGTGGGCGACCAACGTAGAGGGCATGCCGGTGGATTCGGGGCACTTCCTGACCGAGGAGAACCCGGACGTCACCGCGAAGGCGCTGCGCGAGTTCTTCTCCTCGTAGCCCGGGTGAGCGCAGCGACACCCGGGACATCTTTCGCGGTGATCCCGGATGTCGCTGCGCTCATCCGGGCTACGCACTGCGCCTGCAATGACGGAAGCCGTCACCGCCGCTCCCGAAAGAACTCCTTGAGCAGCCGCGCCGCCTCGCTCTCGCCGACGCCGGAATAGACGTCCGGGGCGTGGTGGCAGGTCGGAGCGGCGAAGAAGCGCACGCCTGAGTCGACCGCGCCGCCCTTGGGGTCGGCGGCGCCGTAATAGAGCCGCCTCACCCTTGCAAACGAGATCGCGCCCGCACACATGGTGCAGGGCTCCAGCGTCACGTAGAGGTCGCAGTCCACCAGGCGCTCGCTGCCGATCTTTTTCGCCGTCTCGCGCAGCGCGACGATTTCGGCATGGCCGGTGGGGTCGCGGTCGGTCAGCGTCCGGTTGGCGGCGGTGGCGATGACCTCGTCATTGCGGACCACCACGCAGCCAACAGGAACTTCGCCCGCTTTTCCGGCATTTTCGGCCGCCAGAAGCGCCAAATCCATGAAAGAGGGGGCTTTCAAGCCTCGTATCATCGCAAGAAACCTGCTAGTAGCTGCGCCTTCAGCAGAAGTGCTTACCGGTTTTGCCTGGGCCTGCGGCTCCCAACGAGCGCGCACAATGCCCAATGGCCACCCCCTCGAGTGAGATCATTCATGCCTCGCGATAGCGACAAAGACAACGATTCCCGCGGCCGGCGAGGCCCGGCAAGGGGAGGTCCGCACAAGGGACCGCCGAAGGGCCGGTCCGGCAAGCCGCGCGGCCCGGACAAGAAGTTCGCCAAGCGCGGCCCCGAGGGCAGGAGCGACGCCCGCCCACCCCGTGGCGACCGCGACAGCCGTCCGTTCCGCCCCCGCGCGGACGGCGATGCCCCGCGCCGCGACTTCAGCGAGCGGCCGAAATTCAATCGCGACGACCGGCCCCGGGAAGATCGCGCCGAGCGCAGCTTCAAGCCGCGTGGCGACCGGCCTTTCTCCGATCGCTCCTCGCGCGATGGCGAGAAGCGCCCGTTCAAGCCGCGTGGTGATCGCCCGTCCTTTGGCCGCGACGACCGTCCGCCGCGCCGGGATCGCGACGATTCCCGCCCCGCCGGCCGGACCGGTGACAGAAAGTTTGGCGACAAGAAGCCCTACGCCCCGCGGGGCGATCGTCCGGAACGCAAGTTCGACGGCGAGCGGAAATTCTCGCGCGGCGCACCCGACCGCGGACCGCGCGAGGATCGTGGCGAGCGCAGCTTCAAGCCGCGCGGAGACCGCCCGAATTTCGATCGCGGTGATCGTGCGCCACGCGGCGACCGTCCTGAGCGCAAGTTCGACGGCGAGCGAAAGTTTTCGCGAGGCGCACCGGATCGCGATCGCGGGCCGCGCAAGGATTTCGGCGGTCGTGACCGCGGCGGGGACAAGCCCTGGCAGAAGCGCGAAGGCGGCGATGACCGTCCCCGGTTCTCGCGTTCGCGCGATGATCGTCCGTCGGGCGATCGTCCGTTCCGCGAGCGGCCGAAATTCGATCGTCCCCGCGACGACCGTCCCAAATTCGATCGGCCCCGTGGCGACGGCGAACGCGGCGGTGATCGCCCGAAATTCAACCGGCCGCGCGAGCGCTCCGAGGGGCGCTCCGACTGGCACGAGCATCCGCGCAACGAGGGCCGTTTTGGCGATCGTCCGCGCCGTGAAAACGAGGACGAGAGCCGGATCTTCGAGAAGCGCCCCGCCTTCGGCGGCCGCGGCGCCTATCGCGAGCGCGATCGTGACTCCGATCGCCGCCCGCGCCGGGAGGAAGAGCCGAAGCCGAAGAAGGCCGGCGAGCGCATCGCCAAGGCGCTGGCCCGCGCGGGGCTTGCCTCGCGCCGCGATGCCGAGGAGATGGTCACGCAGGGCCGTGTCACCGTCAACGGCCGCGTCATCAACTCGCCTGCGCTCGACATCACCAGGAACGACGTCGTTCTGGTCGACGGCAAGCCGTTGCCGGAGCGCGAGCGCACGCGGCTGTTCCTCTATCACAAGCCGCGCGGGCTGATGACCACGCATGACGACCCCGAGGGTCGTCCGACCGTGTTCGACAATCTGCCCGAAGGCCTGCCGCGGCTGATCAGCGTCGGCCGGCTCGATTTCAACACCGAAGGCCTGCTGCTGCTCACCAACGACGGCGGGCTGGCGCGCACGCTCGAACTGCCGGACACCGGCTGGCTGCGCCGCTACCGCGTTCGCGCCCATGGCGACGTCACCCAGGCGCAGCTCGACGAGCTCAAGGACGGCGTCGAGATCGAGGGCGTCAAATACGGCCCGATCGACGCGACGCTGGAGCGCGACCAGGGCGCCAATGTCTGGCTGGTGTTCGCGATCCGCGAAGGCAAGAACCGCGAGGTGCGCAATGTCTGCGCGCATCTCGGGCTCGAGGTGAACCGGCTGATCCGTGTTTCCTACGGCCCGTTCCAGCTCGGCGAAGTTCCCGAAGGCGAGGTCGAGGAGATCAAGTCGCGCGTGCTGCGCGACCAGCTCGGCGACAAGATCATCGAGAAGTCGGGCGCGCAGTTCGACGTGCCGCAGAAATCTTCTTCACAAGAGGGCGAAACGCCGCGCGAGAAGAAGCCCGCCAGCAAGCGTGACGTGATCGCTGACCGCAAGGGCCGCCGCGTGCTGGTGCAGCGCACCGGCAGCGAGGAGGCGCGCGAGCGCAACGAGGCCGAGGCCAGCGGCTACGGCCCGCCGCGCCGTCCCAAGCGCGGCTATCACGGCAAGCGCGACCTGTCGCCGAAGGAGGACTGACATGCTGAGCGGTCGGTCACTCCGCACTGCTTCGTTCCCTTCACTCTTGCCGGCAGGGGAATCGCATTTGCTTTCACGGCGGCGGCCTGCGGGCTTGCTCCGCCTCTCCCGCTTGCGGGAGAGGCCGACGCGCTCGCAGAGCGCGGCGGGTGAGGGTTCTCACCTCTGGGGGATTTCCTCGGCGCGTCTCGATGGTCCCATCGCTGAGACAACCCTCACCCCGACCCTCCCCCGCAAGCGGGGGAGGGAGGCGACCGTTCGTGTGGCCACAGGACGGGCCATGTAATGCGCGTCGTCGGCGGTCGTTTGAAGGGGCGCAATCTCGCCTCACCGTCCTCGCGCGACATCCGCCCCACCGCGGACCGCCTGCGCGAATCCGTCTTCAACATCCTCGTGCACGCCTATGACGATCCGATTGCGAACGCGCGCGTGCTCGATCTCTTCGCCGGCACCGGCGCGCTCGGCATCGAGGCGGCCTCGCGCGGCGCGAAGTTCACGCTGTTCGTCGACAACGGCGCGGAGGCGCGGGCGCTGCTGCGCAACAACGTCGAGTCGCTCGGCCTCGGCGGCGTGACCAAGGTCTATCGCCGCGATGCCACCGATCTCGGCCCCGCGCATCCCGTCGAGCCGTTCTCGCTGGCATTCCTCGATCCTCCCTACGGCAAGGGCTTCGCGGAGAAGGCGCTCGCAAGCTTGCGCGACGGCGGCTGGCTCACCCCGGGCGCTTTGCTCGTGGTGGAAGAGGCAAAGGCCGCGCAGTTCGTGACGCCGGAAGGCTACGAGGAACTGGAGCGGCGCGCGTATGACGACACGGAGTTCGTTTTTTTGAGGAAGCCGTAGCGCGGCGCTGCCGTAGGGTGGGCAAAGCGGAGCGTGCCCACCACCTGTCTCGATCATGCAGAGCTCGTGGGCACGGCGCTTCGCGCCTTTGCCCACCCTACAAAATCACCTTCGCCCGAACAGCTTCTCCACGTCGCTCAGCTTCAGCTCGACATAGGTCGGCCGGCCGTGATTGCACTGGCCGGAGTTCGGGGTGTCCTCCATCTCGCGGAGCAGGGCGTTCATCTCCTCCGGCCGCAGCCTTCGGCCGGCGCGCACCGAGCCGTGGCAGGCCATGGTCGCCGCGACGTGCATCAGGCGGCGCTCCAGCGGCAGCGCCTCGTCCCACTCGGCCATGTGCTCGGAGAGATCGCGCAGCAGGCCGCCCGCATTGGTCTTGCCGAGCAGCGAGGGCGTTTCGCGCACCGCGACTGCGCCGGGGCCGAAGGATTCGATGGCGAGGCCGAATGACGCCAGCTCCTCGCTGCGCTCGAGCAGGCGCTCGACCGTCGCCTCGTCCATCTCGACGATCTCGGGGATGAGGAGGATCTGCCGCTGCACGCCGTTCGCGGCCAGCGAGGCCTTCAGCCGCTCATAGACGATGCGCTCATGCGCGGCATGCTGGTCGACGATGATGAGACCGTCGCGGGTCTGCGAGACGATATAGGTCTCGTGGATCTGCGTGCGCGCAGCGCCGAGCGGGCGGTCGACGAGATCGCTGATGGGCTGCGACTCGAACCGCACGTCCGCGCTGGGCGCGCCGACGTCGAAGGCCGCCTGCGAACGCTCGGCAAAGGCAGGCGCGGCGGCGCCCTCGAAAGACGGAATCGGCGCGACAGGCGCGGACGGCGAGGCCCGCCAGTCCCAGCTTGCGGGACGCGGCGCGAAGGCGGGCCGGAACGCGGACAGGGCGCTCTCGCCGCTATTGGCGGCTGTGCGGCGGCCTTCGCGCGCGAGCCCTTCCTTCAGCCCGTGCACGATCAGCGCGCGGACGAGGCCGGCATTGCGGAATCGCACCTCGGTCTTGGCCGGATGGACGTTGGCGTCGACCTCGCGTGGATCCAGCGTGACGAACAGCGCCAGCACCGGATGGCGGTCGCGCGGCAGATAGTCGGCATAGGCTCCGCGCACCGCGCCTAAGATCAGCTTGTCGCGCACCGGACGCCCGTTGACGAAGAGGTATTGCCCGAGCGCGTTGGCCTTGGTCAGCGCAGGCGCCGCGGCATAGCCGGCGACGACCACGCCCTCGCGTTCGGCATGGACCTCGAAAGCGTGGCTGCGAAACTCGGCGCCCAGGATGTCGCCAAGCCGGGTCAGGCGGCCGGCGGCGCCGGGCAGCGCCGCGGCCCAGGTCACCGGCGCGCGCTCCTCGCCGGCCAGCGTGAACGCGATATCGGGCCGCGCCATCGCCAGCCGCCTGACCACCTCGCGGATCGCCTCTGCCTCGGTGCGGTCGGTCTTCAGGAATTTCAGCCGGGCCGGTGTCGCGTAGAAGAGATCGTTGACCTCCACGCGGGTGCCATGCGCCAGCGCCGCCGGCATGATCTCGGACTTCTCGCCGCCTTCGACATTGAGTGCCCAGGCATGCGGCTCGCCGGCATGCCGGGTGGTGATGGACAGCCGTGCCACCGAACCGATCGAGGGCAGCGCCTCGCCGCGGAACCCGAGGGTGCGGATCTGCAGCAGATCCTCGTCGTCGAGCTTGGAGGTCGCGTGACGCTCGACCGCAAGCGCAAGGTCCTTCGCGGTCATGCCGCCGCCGTCGTCGGTGATGCCGATTCGCCGCCGGCCGCCGCCGTCGGTGAACACGTCGATCCGGCTCGCGCCGGCATCGATGGCGTTCTCGACCAGTTCCTTGACTACGCTCGCAGGACGTTCGACCACCTCGCCGGCGGCGATGCGGTTGACGACCTGCTCTGGAAGCTGGCGGACGGGCATGGGCTGGTTCTTGGATTCGCTGGACGCGCTATTCTATGCCGTGTTGCGTCAAAAGCATGTGCCAAGCAACAGGCAACCCGGCCCGCCGGGGAGGGTTGTGGACGATTGCCCTGAAGCCATTGGACGTTCGAGCAAATCGCGCCGGCTGTCCTCCTCCCTCAGACTTGATTGTGGGGTGGCGGGCAGCGGTGTAGCATCGTGAAAAAATAGCAACAGGACGGGAGGACGCCATGTGCCATCTCTTCGCGCACCAGCCCCAACGTGACTACGAATCCCAGACCCGCTCCTTGCGGATCGGAGGGCACTGTACCTCGATCCGGCTGGAAATGGCGTTTTGGGATACGCTGGAGGAGATCGCGGTCAAGGAGAGCATGAGCGTCGGGAAATTCCTGACGACGCTCTACAACGAGGTGCTCGACCATCACGGCGAGGTCAATAATTTCGCCTCGCTGCTGCGATGCTCCTGCCTGATCTATCGATCCCGGAACGTGGCGCCGGTGCAGGAGTTCAAGGGAACAGTCGCGCCTATGCTCGACGCGGCCGAATAGCCACGACAGCGAGAGCCGGCACCCGCATTTTCAACGTCGTCCTGTCGAACGTGTTCGGCCTGCATGGTTCGAGACGCCCGCCTTGGCGGGCTCCTCATCATGAGGGTTTGATATCTCGCCGCAAAACCGGACCTCATCCTGAGGGCCCGCAGGAGGCGGGCGTCTCGAAGGATGGGTACAGGCGAACTTCCTGCCAAGATCTTCCATGCGATGATTGCGAGAGATTAAATCTCCTTCTTCTGCATCGCGCCCGCCATGTAATCCGCCTGCCGGATCGCCAGCGCGACGATGGTCAGCGTCGGGTTGCAGGCCGCGCCGCTGGTGAACTGGCTGCCGTCGGAGACGAACAGGTTCTTGACGTCGTGGCTCTGGCCGAACTTGTTGACGACGCCGTCCCTGGGCTTTTCGCTCATTCGGTTGGTGCCGAGATTGTGGGTGCTCGGATAAGGCGGCGTCGGATAGGTCACGGTGGCGCCGACGGCGTCGTAGACTGCAGCGCCCTGCTTGTAGGCGTGCGCGCGCATCGCGAGATCGTTGGGATGATCGTCGAAATGCACGCTCGCCACCGGCTGCCCGAACTTGTCCTTCACGACAGGGTCGAGCGTGATGCGGTTGGTCTCCTGCGGCATGTCCTCGCCGACCAGCCACATGCCAGCCATCCTGGGATAGCCGTCGAGCGCTGCGGTGAACGGGCGGCCCCAGGCGCCGGGATTGAGGAACGCGGCCATGAACGGCAGCCCGAGCGCCAGCGTCTCCATCTCGTAGCCGCCGACGAAGCCGCGCTTCGGATTGTTGGCGGCTTCATCGCGGATGATGCCGGCCATGGTGGTGCCGCGATACATGTGTACGGACTTCTCGAACACGGCGTAGACGCTGCCGGTCATGTGCCGCATGTAGTTGCGGCCGACCTGGCCCGATGAATTGCCGAGGCCGTCGGGAAACATGGTCGAGGCGCTGTTGAGCAGCAGCCGCGGGCTCTCGATCGAGTTGCCGGCGACCGCCACGATGCGCGCCTTCTGGCGCTGCATCGCGCCGCTCCCGTCGGCATAGACGACGCCGGTCACCTTGCCGCCGGCATCATGCTCGATCTTGATCGCCATGCTGCTCGGCCTGACTTCGAGATTGCCCGTCGCCTCGCCCTTCGGGATCTCGGTGTAGAGCGTCGACCATTTCGCGCCGGATTTGCAGCCCTGGAAGCAGAAGCCGATCTGCTGGCAGGCGCCGCGCCCATCGCGCGGCTGGCTGTTGATCGCCATGTTGCCGGTGTGCACGGTCTTGTAGCCGAGCTTCTTGGCGCCGGCCTCCAGCACCTTGAAGTTATTGTTGCCGGGAAGGCCGGGGATGCCGTTGGTGCGGGTCACGCCCATCTTGTTCTCGGCCTTGGCGTACCACGGCTCCATCTCCGCGAGCGTCACCGGCCAGTCGAGCAGGTTTGCGCCGGGCAGGCCACCATAGGTGCTCTTCACCTTGAACTCGTGCTCGTCGAAGCGCAGCGACGCCCCGGCCCAATGGGTCGTCGAGCCGCCGACCGCCTTGACGATCCAGGCGGGAAGGCCGGAAAAATCCTTGGCGACGCGCCACGTCCCCGACGTGGTGCGCGCATCGGTCCAGGCGAGCTGGGAGAAGCTCTCCCATTCGTCGTTGACGAAGTCGTGGTTCTCGATGCGGGGACCCGCTTCGAGAATGACCACCTTGACGCCCTTCTGTGCGAGTTCGTTGCCCAGCGTGCCGCCGCCCGCACCGGAGCCGACGATCACCACAACGCTGGAGTCGTTCAGATCGAATTTTGCCATATGCGTTCTCCTGAACCGTTGGGGTGGATCTCAAGCCTTCGGCAGCCAGTCGATGTCGGCGAAGCCGCGGTTGATGTAGCCGCCGTGCTCGGCCGAGGAGCCCTCGTAGCCGAACCGCGGCCAGACCTCTTTCTGGTTGTAGAGCGATACGACGAGGTCGCCGCGCACCTTCTGGAAGAAGTCGCTTCCCTCGATCTCCTTCAGCAGCACCACGCGGTCGGCTTCCCAGGGCACCTCGATGTAGGCCACCTTGTGCCGGTCCCGCGCGTTCTGATCGAGCCGCGTGATGCCGTCGCTGATCAGCGACTTGACGGACGCGTCCTTGGCCGCCTTGCTGTCCCACGGCTTGATCGCGGTGATGTAGTAGCTGTCTCCGAGCACATCATGCGGATAGATGTCGCGCGCGACCTTCAGCAATGTCTTCATCGTCGCGGGCGAGAGTGCGCTCGCATCCTCGGCCCAGGCGTCCTCAATGCTGACGGCGACGCTGGTCGCGACAGCGACGACCGGAACGGCCGTCACCGCGCCCTTGAGAAAGACACGGCGGCTGTGCTTGCTTCGACGATCGACTTCTCTCATGGGTTCCTCCGTTGATTTTTGTGATTTTGATTTTTGTAGCTTGATCAGCCGAAGCGTCCGCCCCGCTGGATCACTTCGATCTTGTAGCCATCGGGATCGCTGACGAAGAAGAAGCGCGCCAGCGTCCTGCCACCGTGCTTGAAATCGCGTAACGGCCCCGGCGCGAGCTTCTCGCGCTCGAAGCGGGCGTGCTCGGCATCGAGATCCTCGACCACCACGGCCAGATGGCCATAGCCGTCGCCGAGCGCATAAGGCTCCTTGCGATCGAAGTTCACCGTCAGTTCGACCTCGAAAGGTGAGGAAGGGTGACGCAGATAGATCAGGGCAAAGTCTGCGAACTTCAGATGGTCGGCGACTTCGAGACCGAAGGCGCGTCTGTAGAAGTCGAGCGCGCGTGCCTCGTCCAGCACGCGGATCATGGAATGAACGGGCTTTGCCATTCAGTTCTGCTCCTTCAGGTAGGCGATGATGGCGGTGCGCGTCTCCGGCTTGCCTTGCCGATAGGCCATGATCACACCAGGAATGACGGCTTGCGGATTGGTCAGCCACGCGTCGAGCCGGGCTTCGTCCCAGGCGAAGTCCGCGTTGGCGAGGCCTTGCGAATACCGAAAGCCCTCGATCTTGCCGGCGGGACGGCCAACGACCTTGAGCAGCGGCGGTCCCTGGCGCGCCGGCTCCGACAGGCTCAACGTGTGGCACACCGCGCATTGTTGCTTGAAGAGCGTCGCGCCATCCGGCGGCTTTGCGGCCGGCAGAGGCATTTGCGCGTCGGCAACCCGCACCGTCAGCACTACTGCGGTGCACAATCCCAGCACGATCGCGCGCATCGCCAAGAACCCGCATCCATGTCAAATTCAGCGTGCGCAAACTCTAGGCGCCGCCAAACATGCGGTGGTAGTAGCGGGCTATTTCGACCGGGAACAAAGCGCACAACGCACGACGTGGTTCGGCGCGGTCACGGGGCTTGATCTAGTCGTCGAAACTGCGGCCCCCGCCGCGTCCGGCCTTGACGTCGCTGCGACGCTTCTTGCCCTCGAGGCGGCGCTGCTTGGAGCCGAAAGTCGGCTTCGTCGCGCGCCGCGGCTTTGGCCGCACCATGGCCTCGCGCAGCATTTCCGTGAGGCGGTCGATGGCATCCTGGCGGTTGCGCTCCTGGGTGCGGAAGCGCTGCGCCTGGATCACGATCACGCCGTCCTTGGTCATGCGCTGACCGGCAAGGCGGGCAAGGCGGAGAGCCGCATCATCGGGGAGAGTCAGCTTGCGGGTGTCGAAGCGCAGCTGTGCCGAGGTCGCGACCTTGTTGACGTTCTGCCCGCCCGGGCCGGAGGCGCGGACAAAGCCGATCTCGATGTCGTCCTCGTCGATGACGAGATCGCGGGATATCCGCAGCATGGTGGCACCATTCGTGATATCAGGACATATCGCGGAACATCCACGTTCGGCAATGGTGCTTGCTGGAAACGCAAATGGCCGGGCGAGCCCGGCCATTTCGGACGTCTGAGAGAGACGTCAGTTCGACTTCGTCGCCGGCGCTGCCGACGGTTGCGCCGCGGCCTGCGGGGCGCGGCCGACGACGACGGTCAGCAGGCCCTGGCCCCAGAGGCGCTTGGCGGCGGCTTTGGCGTCGTCCAGCGTCACGGCATCGACGATGGCGTTGCGCTTCTCGATATAGTCGATCGGCAGCTTGTCCTGCTGATACTGCAGCAGCGCCTGCGCCAGCTTGGAGGAGGTGTCGAGCGCCAGCATCTGCGAGCCCTTGAGGTAGGACTTGGCCTCGTCCAGCTCCTTCTGGGTCGGACCTTCTTCTGCGATCCGGCGCACTTCCTTGTCGATGGCGTCGATGGTGTCGCCGGCACGGTCGGCACGCGTGCCCGTGTTGCCGATGAAGATCGCCGAATGCTCCATCCAGAGCAGCGATTCGAACACCGAATAGGCCAGCCCGCGCTTCTCGCGCACCTCGCGATAAAGGCGCGAAGACAATCCGCCGCCGCCGAGGATGTGATTGACGACGTAGGCAGCC
Organism: Bradyrhizobium symbiodeficiens; assembly: GCF_002266465.3. NCBI lineage: Bacteria > Pseudomonadati > Pseudomonadota > Alphaproteobacteria > Hyphomicrobiales > Nitrobacteraceae > Bradyrhizobium > Bradyrhizobium symbiodeficiens. The sequence goes on from NZ_CP029427.2 coordinate 1,148,152, forward strand.
ATGAAGTTCGGATCGTTGCGCTTCACCCCGGGGCCGCCGAACGTGATCACGGTCTGCGGTACGTCGAGCGTGACGAAGGCGCGCTGCGGCGGCTTTGCAGCCTCGACGTCGGGGACCGGCGTGAGGTTGGCCTTGGCGGGCAGGCTACCGAACGTGTGGTCGAGCAGCTTGCCGAGCGTCGCCGGGTCGACATCGCCGACGACTGCGATCTTCAGTCCGTCCTTCGCAAGCACGCGGCCGACATAGTCCTTCATGTCGGCGACCGTGATGGTCGGCACGCTGTCGAGATTGCCGTTGGTCTGCCGGCCATAGGGGTGATCGCCGAAGGCGACCTCCAGGAATTTGCGGCTCGCCAGCGAGGTCGGGTTGGTGGTCTCGCGGCGCAGGCCCGAGATGACCTGCGAGCGGATGCGCTCGACATCGGCGGTGTTGAAATGCGGCGAGGTCAGCGCGCTCCTGAGCAGGTCGAAAGCCTCGTCCTTGTTGTCGCGCAGCATGCGCAGGCTGCCGCGGAAGGTGTCGCGGGTGGCGCTGAAGGAGAGCTCGATGGCGCGGCGGTCGAGCCGCTCGTGGAAAGTCTTGGAATCGAGATCGCCGGAGCCTTCGTCGAGGAGGTCGCCGACCAGGTTGGCGACGCCCGACTTGTCCTTGGGATCCTGGGCCGAGCCGCCGGCGAAGGAATATTCCATCGCGATCAGCGGCACGGTTGCGTCCTGCACGAACCAGGCCTCGATGCCGCCGGGTGAAACCAGGCGCTGGATCTTTGCGGCGGCCTGTGACGGCGAGAGCGAAGCGAGCGCAAGCGCAGCGCCGGTGGCAAGGGAGAATGCAGCGCGTCGAAGAAAGGGATAGGTCACGAACGCTTCTCCTCGCGCTTGGCGGCACCGGTGTCCTTGATCAGATAGCCCGTCACCGAGCGCTTCTTCTCGAGCCATTTCTGGGCGACGGCGCGGACCTGCTCGGCGGTGACCGCGCGGATGCGGTCGGGCCAGCTCCTGATGTCCTCGACCGAGAGGCCCGTGGTCAGCGCGCCGCCATACCATCGTGCCAGCACCGCCTGGTTGTCCTGGGCGTAGATCGCTTCCGCGATCAGCTGGGTCTTCACCCGCTCCAGATCCTCTGCGCGGATCGGGTTCTGCGCGACATTGGCGATGACGGCGTCGACCGCCTGCTCGACCTCTGTGAAGCTGACGCCGGGTTTCGGCGAGGCCGAGACCGCGAATTGGGTCGGGTCGAGCGAGATGCTCGAATAGCTGGCGTTGGCGGAGACCGCGAGCGGCTTGTCGACGACGAGGGCGCGGTAGAGATAGGAATTGCTGCCGCTGCCCATCAGCTGCGCCAGCACGTCGAGGGCGGCGCTCTCACCGGCAGCAGCCGTGGTCGCCGAGGGCACGAGATAATAGCGCCGCATGCTCGGCTGCTCGACGCGCGGGTCGGCCAGCGTGACGGTGCGAGGCGCGGCGGGCTCCGGCTCCTGCGGACGGACGCGCCGTGCCGGGATCGCGGGCTGGGCCGGGATCGCACCGAAATTGCGCTCGACCAGCGGGCGGACGTCGGCGGCCTCGACGTCGCCGGCGATCACCAGGATCGCGTTGTTCGGCGCGTAGAAGCGGCGGTAGAAGGCGAGCGCGTCCTCGCGATCGAGCTTCTCGATCTCCTGATGCCAGCCGATCACGGGACGGCCGTAGGGATGATTGAGATAGAGCGCGGCCATGATCTGCTCGTTCAGCCGCGCGTCCGGATTGTTGGCGACGCGCATGTTGTATTCTTCGAGCACGACATCGCGCTCGGGCAGCACGTTCTCGTCCTTGAGGATGAGGCCGGTCATGCGGTCGGCCTCGAACTCCATCATGGTCGCCAGCTGCTCTTTCGGCACGCGCTGGTAATAGTTGGTGTAGTCGACCGAGGTCGAGGCATTCTCGTTGCCGCCGACGCGAAGCACGGTCTGGGAGAATTCGCCGACCGGATGCTTCGAGGTGCCCTTGAACATCAGGTGCTCGAGGAAGTGGGCGAGGCCGGACTTGCCCGGCGTTTCGTCGGCCGAACCGACCTTGTACCAGATCATCTCGGTGACGACGGGCGTGCGGTGATCGGGGATCACCACGACCTGCATGCCGTTGGCGAGCGTGAAGCTGGCTGGCGGGGCCGACGTGACCGTGGTCTGGGCAAGGGCCGCGCCTGATGTCAGGACACTGGTCGAAAGCAGCGCGGCAAGGAGACAGGCAGCCGATCGGTTTGCGGACATCATGATCCTTTAGGGATGACCGAGGTCCGGATGCCCGGCTCGGAGGCACGGCATGCTACACCGTGCGGCTGAGGCTTCGCGTCACGAAGCAGAGAACTCAACGCGGTGGCAAGTTACTGATCAGCAATTTATGCACCTCGGCCGGCGGACATGAATCGCCGGCGCGGGGTTTCAGGTCTGCAAACAGGAACGCTATTGTTCCTTGTCCTTGCCCGACATGATGTCGAAATAGGTCCGCCGCGTTTTGTCCTCGCCGGCCCCATAAGCATAGCTCGGAGACGGGGTCTGGTAGCCTGGCGGCGGCTCGACCAGCGACTGGCGCGGCGGCTCGCTGGTGAACTGCTTGGCCTCGGCCTTGCCTCCGACTCCCCTCATCATATTCCACAGGCCGCCGGAGAAGCCGAGCTCCGCGGGGCTGAGCGACGGATTGCCGTTGGTGCCCGGCTGGATTGGGTCGTTGCTTGTCCGGGGGGCTGCGGCAACTTCGCCGGCCTTCATCTCGGCGGGCGTCAGCGGCCGGGCGACCTGCCAGATTTCCGTTTCCTTGGTTGCCTTCTTGCGTGCGGCGATGGCTTCCTTGCGGCGCTTCTCCTCGGGGTCCTTGGGCCAGTTCGGAGCGGCCTTGGCCTGGGTCGCGGGAGGCGGCAGGTCGAGCTTGGGCGGCACGACCAGTGGCGAGCGCTCGCGGTATTCGATGCCGGGCTTTTCCATGCTCTTGGCGCCGATGCCGGACATCAGATTGTCGATGATCTTCTCTTCGAAGGTCATCCCGTCATCATCATCGTCGTCGTCACCGGCACGGGCTGCCCCGGCCGACATGACGAGACCGATGCCGAGCGCGACAGCGGACAATTTCAATGCCCGCCAAAGCCCCGATTGGGGGTCTCGAACCATCGAAATGCTGGTCTTCGAGCTGCGCATCACTGTACCTGTTCCATATTGTGTCAGATCGCCGCGCGTATGCGGCAAACCCTCGCAAAGGCCGGGTTCCACCTGCCGGTCCGTATCGGCCGGGATCAGGGCGCTTTTGCGGCGGGTACCCCCAGGAAGGAATCATACAATAGCGCCGCCACCCCAGCAACGATGGCCACGTCCGCGAGGTTAAACACATACCAATTATAGGTATTTCCGCCGATCTCGATGTGGAGCAGGGCGAAATCGACCACCGCGCCATAGGCCAGGCGGTCGATGCCGTTGCCGATGGCACCGCCGATGATCAGCCCCAGCGCGACCGTGGCCAATCGCGTCTGCGAGCGGGCCATCCAGATCGCCAGCGCGACCACGGCGATGGCCTTGACCCCCATCAGCGCCAGCTGCGCTGCCGGGCTGTCATTCTGGAGCCAGCCGAAACTGATGCCGATGTTCCAGGCCAGCACAAGGTCGAAGAACGGCGTCACCTTCACCACGCCGAGACGGGCGAGGTCGAACACGTTCAGCAGCCAGAGCTTTGAGGCCTGGTCGGCCACCAGCGTGACCAGGGCCGCGAGGATGCCGGCGCGGAGCGGGGTCATGGCCGGGGGATCAGACCCCCACCCCCAGCGCCTTCCACTCGCGCAGCGCCCTCGCATCGCGCGGGGTGACGTCGGGGTATTCGGCGTCTTCGCCGACCGTCGGGGAGATCTTCCAGGAGCGGGCGCATTTGGTGCCGACCGCCTTCTCCACCACGACCGCGACACCAGGCACGGCATCGAGACGGAATGCCGAAGCCGGAGCTTCGCCCTCACGCACCTCGTAATTCGAGGTGATGCAGATTTCGGCGAGGTCGACGTCGAACAGCGTCATCAGCATGTCCCGGTCGGCGACGTAGATCACCGGTGACGCCTCCAGCGACGAGCCGATGTTCTTGGCGGCGCGTTCGAGCTCGAGCGCACCGGTGACGACGCGGCGGACGTTGCGGATCGTCTCCCATTTCGCAGCAAGCTTGTCGTCGCGCAAGCCTTCGAGATCGGTCGGGAATAGCGTCAGATGCACCGACGGTTCGGCATCGGGCCGGTACATGCGCCAGCCTTCCTCCGCGGTGAAGCTGAGGACCGGCGCCAGCCATTTCAGGACCGAAGCGCACAACAGGTCGATCGTCGTCAGCGCTGCCTTGCGCGTCGGCGACGAAGGCGGATCGCAATAAAGCGTGTCCTTGCGGATGTCGAAATAGAACGCCGAGAGCTCGCTGTTCAGGAAAGCGGACAGGATCGCGACCACCGACTTGAAGTCGAACTCCCGATAGGCCTTGCCGATGGCGGCGGCGCGGATCGCGAGCTCGTGCAGCATCAGCCGCTCGAGCTCGGGCATCTCGGCGGGCGCGACCGCGTCAGCCGGCTTGTAATGATGCAGCGTGCCGAGCATCCAGCGCACGGTGTTGCGCAGCTTGCGGTAGGTCTCGACGGTGTTCTTCAGGATCTCGGGACCGATGCGCTGGTCGTCGGTGTAGTCGCAGGACGCGACCCAGAGCCGGAGGATGTCGGCACCGGATTCCTTGATGACCGACTGCGGCTCGATGGTGTTGCCGAGCGACTTCGACATCTTGCGGCCGTCCTCGGCCTGGGTGAAGCCGTGGGTCAGCACGATGTCGTAGGGAGCCCGACCGCGGGTGCCGCAGCTCTCCAGCAGCGAGGAGTGGAACCAGCCGCGATGCTGGTCCGAGCCTTCGAGATACATCACCGTGTCGGTGCCGCCGTCGACCTTGCGCTTGATGCCGGCGAGGCCGGGAAAGTGCACGGGGTCTTCGAGCACGAAAGCGTGTGTCGAGCCGGAATCGAACCAGACGTCGAGGATGTCGTCGACCTTCTGCCAGTCCTCGCTCGCGCGGGATCCGAGGAAGCGCTCGCGGGCGCCCTTCGCGTACCAGGCGTCGGCGCCTTCCTGCTCGAACGCTTCGCCAATGCGGCTGTTGACGGCCTCGTCCTGGAGGATTTCGGCGGAGCCGTCGCCCTTCTCGCGCACGAACACGGCGATCGGCACGCCCCAGGCGCGCTGGCGCGAGATCACCCAGTCGGGGCGCGCCTCGATCATGCCGTTGATGCGGTTCTCGCCCGACGGCGGCACCCATTGCGTCACCGAGATCGCGTGCAGCGCGCGGGCGCGCAGCGTGTCGCCGTTCTTCGCCTTGCCGCCCTGCGCCACGTCCTTGTCCATCGCGATGAACCATTGCGGCGTGTTGCGGAAGATCACCGGCTTCTTGGAGCGCCAGGAGTGCGGATATTGATGCTTGAGCCGGCCGCGCGCGATCAGCATGCCGCGTTCGACGAGCGCCTTGATCACGGCCTCGTTGGCGTCGCCCTTCTCGCCCTTGTCGTTGATGACACGCTTGCCGGTAAAGCCCGGCGCGTGGTCGGTGTAGGCACCGTTCTCGTCGACGGTATAGGGGATCGCCGTCGTGATGCCGCGCGCGTCGAGATCGCGCGCCTGTGCCATCCAGACATCGAAGTCCTCGCGGCCATGGCCGGGCGCCGTGTGCACGAAGCCGGTGCCGGTGTCGTCGGTGACGTGGTCACCGGGCAGCAGCGGCACGACGAAATCGTAGCCGCCGGCAAGGCCCTTCAGCGGATGGGCGCATTCGATTGCGTCCATGGTGTCGCCGGGCACGTCGCGCACCTTCTCGAAGGCCGTCACACGGGCCTGCTTGAAGACCTCTTCGGCGAGCGCGTCGGCGAGGATCAGCAGATCGCCGGTCCTGGTCCAATTGTCGGTGGGCGCGTCCGTCACCTTGTACAGGCCGTAGGCGATCTTCGGCGAGAACGAGATGGCGCGGTTGCCCGGCAGCGTCCAGGGCGTGGTGGTCCAGATCACGACGCTTGCGGTGGCAAGCGCGCCATGCGCGGGCGAGGTAACCGGAAACTTCACCCACACCGTATCGGAGGTGTGGTCCTCGTACTCGACCTCGGCTTCGGCGAGCGCGGTCTTCTCGACCACGCTCCACATCACCGGCTTGGAGCCGCGATAGAGCGTGCCGTTGGCGGCGAACTTCATCAACTCGCGCGCGATCTGGGCTTCGGCGGGATAGCTCATGGTGGCGTAGGGATGATCCCAGTCGCCGATGACGCCGAGGCGTTTGAACTCCTCGCGTTGCACGCCGAGCCAATGCGTGGCGTAGGCGCGGCATTCCTTCCGGAAATCGATCATCGCGGTCGAGTCGCGGAAGTCGGGTTTCTGCTTGCCCTTCTTGCGATAGTGCTCTTCCTCGACCTTCCATTCGATCGGCAGGCCGTGGCAGTCCCAGCCCGGCACGTAGTTGGAATCGAAGCCGAGCATCTGCTGGCTCTTGGTGACGAGATCCTTCAGGATCTTGTTCAGCGCCGTGCCGATATGGATGTTGCCGTTGGCATAGGGCGGGCCGTCATGCAGCACGAACTTGGCGCGGCCCTTTGCACTCTCACGCAGCTTCTCGTAGAGGCCGATCTCGTACCAGCGCTTGAGGATCTCCGGCTCGCGCTGCGGCAGGCCGGCGCGCATCGGGAATTCGGTCTGCGGCAGGAACAGGGTCTTGGAATAGTCTTTGGCGTCTGACTTTTGCGGCTTTTCGGACATGAGGCTGACTGGCTCGGAAGGGCGCGGGAACGGATGGCGATGCGGAATCGCGGGGTGAAACGTCAAAATCCCGGTCTTGCGCCGAGCCGAAAGCTCAGGCGGAAGCCGGGCCGCTAATCCCTATGATGCGCCGCGCAAACATGGGCACTCCATAGCAGGGGGCCAAGGGAAGCGCAAAGGTTCGGGGACGCCGGGTTCGGCCCTCAATCGACAATGCCGAGCCGCGGAAACGCGTCCGGGGCGGCGGACAGGATGGCACGGGCACGGGCGGAATCGTCGTCCATCTGCCGGATCAGGGCCTCTAGACCATCGAATTTCACCTCCTCGCGGATGAAGCCGACGAAGGCGCAATCCAGCTGCTGCCCATAGAGATCGCCCTTGAAGTCGAACAGGAAGATTTCGAGCAGGGGCGCGCCATTATCAAAAGTCGGGCGGCGGCCGAAGCTTGCCACCCCCTCGAGCCGCTCGGGCCCGCGGCCGACACGTACCGCATAGATGCCGTGCTTCAGCCCGCAATTCGCGTCCAGGCGGATGTTGGCGGTGGGATAGCCGAGATCGCGGCCGCGCTTCTCGCCATGGATCACCTCGCCGGTGACGAACCAGGGCGCCCCCAGCATGGTGGTGGCCTCGTCGAGCAGACCTTCGGCGAGCGCCATCCGGATCGCGCTGGAGGACACCGGCCGCTCGTCGAAATCGACATGGGGCTGCACGTCGACCTCGATGCCGAGCCGGGGCGCCTCGTTGACGAGAAGGCTCGGCGAGCCGACCCGTCCCTTGCCGAAATGGAAATCGTAGCCGACCGCGATCCCGCTGACGCCGAGCCGCCCGATCAGGTCATGGTGAATGAAGTCTTGCGCGCTGGTTCCGGCACGGGCCTTGTCGAAGGTCATGACCACGGCGCCGGCAAGCCCGGTGCCGGCCAGAAGCCGCAGCTTGGCTCGCTCGTCCGTCAGGCGGAATTGAGGGGTATTGGGGCTGAAAAACCGCCGCGGATGCGGCTCGAAGGTCAATGCCAGGGCGGGTCGGCCCTGCGCCCGGCCCATTTCCAGGGCTGCGGCGATCACGGCGCGGTGGCCGAGATGAACCCCGTCGAAATTGCCCATGGCGACCACGGCACCTCTTGGAATGGCGGAGTCCGGCGTGGTGTCACGGATAACGGTAAAATGCGGAGCCATCAGGGGAATTCTCGAACCGGCGGGACCGGCCGGGACCGTGGCGCGACCCGCCGGATGAAGTCAAGCGGGAGGGGGCGGCCGGATCGAATGCGATTTCAGTCCTTGGGCGACGCCCCCAATTAACGCGCTGTTTAACGCCTTGGTGCTAGTGCTTGGGCGTGGAACTGCCGGGGCTCCGGGCTTGGGCAGATCCGATCGTAATATTCCTGGTTTGCGTTGGGGGAGTCGAGATGGCGGTTGATTTGTCGATGCCGGTTTTGGTGGTGGATGACTACAGCACCATGATCCGTATCATCAGGAATCTGCTGAAGCAGCTTGGCTTCGAGAACATCGATGATGCCAGCGATGGTTCGGCAGCGCTGAACAAGATGCGCGGCAAGAAGTATGGGCTCGTGATCTCCGACTGGAACATGGAGCCGATGACGGGCTACGACCTGCTGCGCGAAGTGCGCGCGGATCCGAACCTCGCCACCACGCCTTTCATCATGATCACGGCGGAATCCAAGACCGAGAACGTGATCGCGGCCAAGAAGGCCGGCGTGAACAACTACATCGTCAAGCCGTTCAACGCGGCGACGCTGAAGACCAAGATCGAGGCGGTCTTCCCGGACATGGCGAGCGCGTAAGCGCGCTCTTCGCCAAACAACAATCTTTCCATTGTGATCGTCATGCCCGGGCTTGTCCCGGGCATCCACGTTCTTGGATCCGCAAAGAAAGACGTGGATGGCCGGGTCAAGCCCGACCATGACGGCTCTGAGCCGTCAGCAATCGGTCCGAGCTGGCCGTCCCGCTCGGCCGGCTCTCTACCACTTCAATTCGCGCATCAGCGCCTTCGGCGGATGGCCGAACAACTCCATCACCGAATTCGGGTCGAGCTGGTCGAGGCCCTCGAACTCCTCGGCATGGATGCCGCGAGTCACGAACAGGCAGTCGATGCCGAATTCGCGCGCGCCGGTTAAGTCGGTGCGGACGGAATCGCCGATCGCCAACACTTTTTTCCGGTCGATCGGGTGGCCCTGGCGTTCACCGGCGAGCGTCATTGCGCGTTCGTAGATCGGGCGGTGCGGCTTGCCATAGAAGATCACTTCGCCGCCGAGTTCGCGGTAGAGCTCCGCGATGGCGCCGGCGCAATAGATCAGCCGGTCGCCGCGTTCCACCACGATGTCGGGATTGGCACAGACCAGCGTCAGCTTGCGCTCGCGCGCCTTCAGCATCATGCCGCGATAGTCTTCCGCCGTTTCGGTCTCGTCGTCATAGAGGCCGGTGCAGACGATATAATCGGCTTCCTCCAGCGGCGCGGTTTTCGCATCGAGGCCGCGATAGATCGAGTTGTCGCGCTCGGGTCCGAGCCAGAACATCTTGCGGCCGGGATGCTCGGCGACATAGAGCCGGGTCAGGTCGCCGGACGACACGATCGCGTCATAGGTCTCGTCGGCGACGCCGAGCTTGCGCAATTGCCGCTGCACGCTGTCGGCCGGACGCGGTGCGTTGGTTATCAGGATCACCGTACCGCCGTGGCTGCGATAGGTGTGCAACGCCTCGCAGGCCTCGGGGAACGATTCGAGGCCGTTGTGGACGACGCCCCAGATGTCGCTGAGCACGACATCGACACCACCCACGAGCTCGCGCAGGCTTTCGGCGAAATGCAGCGTGGTCATGATGCGCGCGGCCGGTCAGATGCGGCGCGCGAGAGCCGCGTTGCCGGTGATGCGTTGTGTCGGAGGAGCGGCTGACGTCGCGGCAGATGTCGCGCCAGATATCCTACCTTGGCTGGGGGGAGCGGAGCCATTGGATCCCTGAATGTCCTGCGCCTGGTTCGGCGAGGCCCCGCCGGTAGCAGATGCCCCCTCCGGCCGCAATGGTCGGGGCGGCGCGAACAGGAAGCCCTGGCCGAACCGCACGTCATAGTCGAGCAGGTCCACGACCGCGCGCTCGCCTTCGATCCGCTCCGCGATCAGGTCGATGCCGAAGCGGCCAAGCAGGTCGGAGAGGTCGGAAGGGTGGATGTCCGAGGCCGAGGCCTGCCGGGGGTCGAGCAGCAACGTGGCCGGCACCTTGATGAATCGCACGCCGCGGTCGGCCAGCTCGCGCGGCTCGATCCTGAGATCCGTGACGTGGTCGATCGAGAAACGGAAGCCGCGCTGGGCCAGTGCGGCGAGGTTCTCGGTCTCGGCCGGGCCGAGATTGCGGAAGGTCGATTGCTTGAACTCCAGCACCAGCGAGGGTGCCAGCGCCCGGTTGGCTTCGAGGAAGTCGAGGCATTGCGCGAAGGTGGTGGAATTGCCGAGCGTGGACGCCGCGACGTTGCAGAACACGCCGACGTCCTTGTTGCGCACCATCAGGCGCCGCAGCACCTGCACGCAGCGCAGCATCACCATGTTGTCGATGCGCCCGATCAGCCCGGAAGCTTCCGCGATGCTGATGAACTCCTCGGCGGCGACCAACTGGTCGCGCTCGTCGCGCAGGCGAGTCACCGCCTCGTAGAACCGCACCTTGCGCTGCGGCAGCGTCACCATCGGCTGCAGGAAGATGTCGATGCGGTTTTCGTCGATCGCGTTGCGCAGCGTCGCCAGCAATTGCGTCTGATTGCGTCCGGCGGTCTGGACCGGGGGGGCGGTCTGGGCCTGGATCGACGGCGCGGGCCGCGGCTGCGCCACCGGAGGCGGGGGGGCCGCAGGAAGCGGGGGAGGGGCGACGGGCAACTCCTCGAACGCCGTAATCAGGTCGATCGGCGCCTCCGGTTCCTGCCTGGCGATCGGAGCGGGAACGGGAGCGGGTGCCGGCGCATTGCCGGCCAACAGATCCTCATGGGTCGATACGGTGCTGGCGAGCTGCCTGACCAATCCGCCGAGTTCGTTGATCTCGCCGACCACCGACTGGATCCGGTCGGAGTTGGTCGAATTGGATGAGGCGATGCGTCCCTCGATCGCAGCCAGCCGGCGCCCGAACTCGGCGACCTGGCGGGCGAGGTCGGCGGTGCCGCGCGACAAATCGGCGATCTGGCCGCCGACGTCGTTGCGGTCGCGCAGCCGCATCGACACCGCGTTGTAGAGGATCAGGAAGGTCAGCGCGGTCAGCGCAACGATCCCGGATTCGGTCCCGCTGATGCCGGCGACGGCGTAGAGCACGAGCCCGAGCGAGGCCGCGACCAGAACCATGCAGATGGCGATGAAGATCGTCGAAATGCGAATCATGCCGCGCGTTACGCCTCAAGAGCTGACTGCCTCACCCCGGGAAAACACGGGTCGCTGTGCGAACCCGCCACGCCTCGTGCTCCCCCCAGCCGCGTGAGCTTAACATCATTGTTGATTCGAGGGCATAGTGACTGTCTGGCGGTCTATGTCAGGCCCGCCCGGCGAAAGCCTTCGAGGTAGCGGTCGCGGTCAGGGGCGAGCATGATCGGCATGAACTCGACGATCCAGGCGAGCGAGATATTCGGCTGGGCGCGGCGGAGTTCCTTCAGCGCCGCATCGGCCATCTCCGTCTGTCCGGCCATGCCGGCGGCCGCGGTCAGCACCCGGTGAGCGCCGACGAAGTCGCTGCGCTGGCGCAAGGCCTCCTGGGCAAGCCGGATCGCCTCAACATAATCGCTGCCGAGGAAGCGGGCGTACGCGGCGATGCCGAGATAGACTGGCGCATAGGGGTCGCGCGGACTGAGGCGGATCGCGCGGCGCGCGGCCTCGTCGGCATCCTGCCAACGGCCGCAATAGCTGAGCGCCAGCCCATGATAGCCCTGGGCCAGCGCGAAGCTCGGATTGAGCCGCAGCGCCGCCTCGAACTCGGCCAGCGAATGCTCGAACCGCCGCGCAAACAGATGGACATGGCCCATTGCGTTGTGCGCCCAGGCATCCTCGTCGTCGGCGCGGATCGCCGCCCGCGCCGCGCCCTCGGCGAGGGATAGCGCCGCGGCCATGTCCATCCAGCCCATATGCGCCGTGAACATATAGCTGGTGCCAAGCAGGCCAAGCGCCTTGCCGTAGTTTGAATCGAGCGAGATGGCCTTTTCGAGCAGCGCTTGCGCGACAATATGATCCTGCCGCGTTACCCGCCAATAATGCGAGAGCGCGCGCATCACGAGGTCCCAGGCGTCCATGCTGTCGGGCGGCTTGCGCTGCGCGCGAAAATTTTCCGCGGCGTAGAGCTGCGGCTCGATCGCGGCGACGATGGCTTCGGTGATCTCGTCCTGCACGGCGAAGACGTCGGCGAGCTCGCGGTCGTAGCGCTCGGCCCAGAGATGGCTTCCGGTGGCGACGTCGTTGAGTTGGGCAGTAATGCGGACGCGGTGGCCGTCCTTGCGGACGCTGCCCTCCACGACGTAGCGTACGCCGAGCTCTTCCGCGACCTGCCGCAGATGTACCGTGCGGCCCTTGTAGATGAAGGAAGAGTTGCGCGCGATCACGAAGAACCAGCGCAGCTTCGACAGCGTGGTGATGATGTCCTCGCTGATGCCATCAGAGAAGTAATCCTGCTCGGCCTCGCCACTCATATTGGTGAAGGGCAGCACCGCGATGGCGGGACGGTCAGGCAGGGGCAATCCCGCCGGCGGCGGAGCGGCTTGCTTGTCGGGCGCAGCTGCCGAGGAAAGTTCTGTGACATCGGCGACGAACCGTACGCCCTTGCGCGCAATGGTGCGGATCAGCCGCTGCTCGTCGCCACTATCACCGACCGCGCGGCGTGCAGCGTTGATCCGGCTCGTCAGCGTCGATTCCGAGACGACGCGGCCATTCCAGATCGCATCGAGCAGATTGTCCCGCGTCACCACGCGCTCGCGGTTGCGGACGAGAAAAAGCAGCAGATCGAATACCTGGGGCTCGAGCGCGATCAGTGCGTCGGCTCGCCGCAACTCGCGACGTTCAGGGTCGAGCAGGAAATCCTCAAAGCGAAACGTCACAATTCCTCCTCGGCTCCTGCAGGGAAATCAAGGCACTCTCAGCGTAAAATAATGCCGCTCTCAAGGCCAGCGAGCCGCATGCGCCCTATCGTCCCGGCGTTTTCAACCGCAGGAGATTGCCATGTCCACATCCGCCGCGCTCAAGCCAGCCGCCGCCCAACCCGATCTTGCCGCCGTCAAGCAGCGCCAGCACGGCGCCTGGTCGTCCGGCGACTATGCCGTCGTCGGCACAACATTGCAGATCGTCGGCGAGCAGCTCTGTGAGGCACTCGACTTACGCGCCGGCAGCAAGGTGCTGGACGTCGCCGCCGGCAACGGCAATGTGACCTTGGCCGCAGCACGCCGCTGGTGTGACGTCACATCCACCGACTATGTGCCGGCGCTGCTCGAGCGCGGGCAGGAGCGCGCGGCAGCGGACCATCTGACGGTCGAGTTCCGCGAGGCGGATGCCGAAGCGCTGCCGTTTGCGGACGCGAGCTACGATGTCGTCGTCTCGACCTTTGGTGTGATGTTCACGCCAGACCAGGACAAGGCGGCCTCCGAGCTCGCGCGGGTCTGCAAATCAGGCGGCAAGATCGGCCTTGCCAACTGGACGCCTCAGGGTTTTATCGGTCAGCTGTTCAAGACCATCGGCAAGCGCGTACCGCCGCCCGCCGGCGTGAAGTCGCCGGCACTATGGGGTACGGAAGCGCGGCTTCAGGAGATGTTCGGGAGCCAAGCCTCGGAGATTACCGCAGAACCCCGCATGTTCGTCTTCCGCTATCGCTCGCCGGATCACTGGCTTGATGTGTTCAAGTCCTATTACGGGCCGATGCTGAAAGCCTTTGCCGCGCTTGACGAAACCGGCCAGGCCGCGCTGCGGCACGATCTCATGGCGTTGCTCGGCGAGTTCAATCATGCCGAAGACGGTACGGTCGTGGTGCACAGTGAATATCTGGAGGCAGTGATTACCAAGCGCTGAGGCGCCTGAGATGGTTGGTCAGGCGGGGCCTCGCCTGACCACCAGCGATCAAATTGGCGCGGCGGCGCCGACAGTGTCGGCCGAGACGGCTTCGCGGGTGCCGAGCGGCTTGGGCTGCCCCGTGGTCGTATCGCTGAGCGTCTGCCGCTCGATCTCCGAATTCAGCTCGGCGCCGAACATGATGACGATGGCCGACATCCACATCCACGTCATCAGTCCGATCGCCGCGCCGAGCGAGCCGTAGGTGGCGTTGTAATTGGCGAAGGCCGAGAGATACCAGGATAGCAGCGCTGACCCGGCAATCCAGAGGATGGCGGCGATGACTGCGCCGAGGCTGAGCCATTGCCAGCGGGGCGCATCGCGACTGGGCGCGAAGCGGTAAAGCACCGCGAGCGCCATGAGCAGGATGAGGAACATCAGCGGCCATCGTGCCAGCGCCACGATCAGCTTGCTTTCGGGCGCCATGCCGAGATGATTGAGCGCCAGCGGGAAGGCGACGACAACCCCCACCATCACCAGCAGCGCCACGATGCCGCCGACCGTAAAGGCCAGCGACAACATGTTGAGCTTGATGAAGCTGCGCTTCTCGCGCTCTTCATAGGCGACATTGAGGGCGTCGAAGATCGACTTGACGCCGGCATTGGCGCTCCAGATCGCAAGTAGAAGACCGAGCAGGAAGGTGGCACCGAGGGTGGTATTGCCGTTCGACACCACGCGCGCGACCTGGTCCTCGACGATCTGGAACGAGCCTTGCGGCAGCATCGTCGCCAGCGTCTGCAGATTGGCGCTGATCGTCGCGGGATCAGCGAACAGGCCATATGAGGAGACCAGCGCCGTCACCGCCGGGAAGATCGCGAGCAGTCCGAAAAAGACGACGCCACCCGCTGTCGCAAGCAGGCGATCATCGTCGATGCGCTGATAGGTGCGCCAGAAGATATCCTTCCAGCCCGCCCAGGGGATCGCGAAGGGGCTCTTCGCATGACGGCCACGACCGGGCTGCAGCGCCGCACCTGCGGGGTGAGTTTCCGGTGAATTCCCCTCGTTGTTGCGATGGTCTGGTGGAGGTCCCGGTCGGATCAGGCCGGAATCCTGGAGATAGCGCTCCGCGGTGAGCACGAAGACGGCTGTGGCTGCTACCAGGAGCCACGAGTCGAACTGCTCGGAGCGCCGCACCGGCATTTCAAGCGTCCGACCTTTGGCCGTGCCGCCTGCGGCGCGCCGCGGTGAACCCCGCAAGCCCAACCGCCGCGAGCATCAGGCCAAGCTGCACGGGCCGGATGGTGGGCCAGGCGGGTCTGCCGTGGCGGCGTTCGCCCGGCGCGAGCGGCGCCAGGGGAATCGCGGTTGCGACCTCTTTCACCGCCTCTTTGACCGTTCCGCGCGGAATCCGCGGCGTCGCGATTGCAACGCGCATCCGGCTGGCAAGCGGCACGATCGCCTTGGTCGGCCGCTTCATCATCGCCATCGCCACGCCGGCGCAGACCGCGGTCAACACCAGCAGCACGGCCGCGACGGCGCCAAAGCCCCAGAATTGTCCGTGGGTGATTGCAACCCAGCGGTACAGGGCGATCAGGCCGACGAAAAAGGTCGCGATCAGAAACAGCCCGGCCGCTGCGAACAATCCGGCAGCGACCATATAGGACGTTGCGCGCCCCGTGGCCTGGCTGGTGCGGTCACGCAGATAGGATTGGGCGGCGCGCTTGAGATGGTTGAGTTTCAGCGCCATGCCGGCGCGCAGCAATTCGCCCGATGGCGCGAGCATCTGGACATCCTCCGAAAGCGAGACAGTTCGTCGGGGATGAACGTGGCGGAATTTGACTTGTTCCGCCGGAGCAGAAGGTGCCGTGGCGGATCAGGCCAGATCGGCGGCCGCGATCCAGAACACCTCGCCCTCGGAGTCCTCGGTGTCGAGCCAGAGCAGCGGCAGTTCCGGAAAGGCCTCGTCGACCAGGTCCCGGCCGCGGCCGATCTCGCAGATCAGCCCGCCATCCGGCGTCAGATGATAGGGTGCCCCGGCCAGGATGCGGCGGACCACATCCAGACCGTCGGCGCCGCCGTCGAAGGCGAGCTTCGGCTCGGCCCGGCATTCCGGCGGCAGCGCGGCCATGCCCTCAGCGTCGACGTAAGGCGGGTTGGTGATGATCAGATCGTATCTGGCATCGCCGAGCGGGGCGAACAGGTCGCCGCGATAGAGGCTGATCCGGTCCTCGAGGCCGTATTCGCCGACATTTCGCGTGGCGACTTCGAGCGCGCCCTTGGAGATGTCGACGGCATCGACGGCAGCGTTCGGGAAATGGTGCGCGGCGAGGATGGCAAGGCATCCCGATCCCGTGCAGAGATCGAGCACGCGTTCGACCGCCGTGGGATCGTCGATCAGCGAGCCCGCCTCGCCGTCGCCGCCGAAATGCGACTCCAGCAGTTCGCCGATGAAGGAGCGCGGAACGATGACGCGCTCGTCGACATAGAAGGGCAGGCCGCGCATGTAGATCTTGTTGACGAGATAGGCGGCCGGTTTGCGCGTGGTGACGCGCTGATGGATGAGGTCGAGGATGGTCTTGCCTTCCGGCGCGGTGACGCGCGCGTTGGCGAACATCTCGAACTGCTCGGGATTGAGATGCAGCGCTTCGCTCACCAGGAAGGCTGCTTCGGCAACCGGATCGGTCGTACCATGCGCAAAGGCGAGTTCGGCTTCGACAAAGCGGCTCACCGCATAGCGGACGAAATCGACCAGCGTGAGAAGTTCGCCCGGGCCGACTTTGGCGAGCTTTGGCGCGGCGCGGCCGCGTACGGTCTTCTTGGCTGCTTTCGCCATCAGGATCGGGTCCAGCGTGCGGCGGCCTCGTCGTCGCGGGCGTGGGCTTCGACCCAGTCCGTGCCGGCTTCGCTCTCTTCCTTCTTCCAGAACGGCGCACTGGTCTTGAGGTAGTCCATCAGGAACTCGGCCGCATGGAATGCGGCCTGGCGGTGCTGCGAGGCGGTCAGCACCAGCACGATGTTCTGGCCCGGCATGAAGCGGCCGACGCGGTGGATCACGGTGACGCCGTTGAGCGGCCAGCGCGAAGTCGCCTCGTCGGCATGACGCCTGATCTCTTCCTCGGCCATGCCGGGATAATGCTCGAGCGTCAGCGCCGCGATCTTCGCGCTGTCCTCGTCACCGCGGCATATGCCGGAGAAGCTGACGACTGCACCGATGTCGGTACGGCTCCTGGTCAGGACCGCGATCTCGCGCGCGATGTCGAAATCGTCTTCCTGAATGCGGATGGTGACGGGGCAGGCGCCAGCAGAGGAGGTCATGAGCCTAGCCGCCGGTCATCGGCGGGAAGAACGCGATCTCGCGGGCGCCGGCGATTGCGGCATCCGATTTCACGTGGGCATGGTCGATCGCGGTGCGGATCACCTTCGGCTTCTCGAAGGCGTAGGCATAGGCCTCGCTTTGGCCGGACAGCCACGCGATCAGTTCCTCGACGGTGCGCACGCTCGCCGGCGGCTCGATGGTCTCCTCCGCCTTGCCGACGCGCTCGCGTACCCAGGCGAAATATTTCACCTTCATCCCTCGTCCTCCTTGATGAGGTGATGGATGCCGGCGCGGAAATAGTCGTAGCCGGTGTAGATGGTCACGATCGCCGAGGCCCATAGCAGCGCGAGGCCCATCATCGAGACCACAGGCACCACCTCATCGCCGGCAGGCCCGGCGAGCAGGAACCCGATGGCGACGAGCTGGACCGTGGTCTTCCACTTCGCAAGCTTGGTGACGGGCACGCTGACCCGAAGCGCGGCGAGGTATTCGCGCAGGCCCGAGACCAGGATCTCGCGGCACAGGATCACGATGGCGGCCCACAACGACCAGCCATGGATGATGCCGTCGGCGGCCAGCATCAGCAGGCACGAGGCGACCAGCAGCTTGTCGGCGATCGGGTCGAGCATCCGGCCGAACGCCGATTGCTGATTCCAGATCCGCGCATAATAGCCGTCGAGGTAATCGGTGACCGCGGCCGCGATGAACAGGGCCACAGCCACCCAGCGCAGCCAGAGCGGCTGATCCAGAATCGACTGCGCATAGATGCATCCGATGACGACCGGGATCGCGGCGATCCGGCCATAGGTCAGGAGGTTCGGGAGGGACATCGCGCGGCTGGTCGTCCCTCGTGTCGTGGCGATGTTCATTCGTCCTACCAATACCGCTCGTGCCTGAAGGTCAACCGTTCCGCTCCGCAAGATGGGGTGCGGGATACGACGACCATATGACCACAGCCCCTTTAGTTCATCCCGGCTGGGGATGGAAATACTCGAAAATCCTGCGGGCGCTCTCGGCGCTCACCCCCGGAACTTTGCCGAGATCGCCGATCGAGGCCCGTTCGATCTCCTTCAAGGTCCCGAAATGATGCAGCAAGGCACGTTTGCGGGACGGGCCGATGCCCGGGATTTCCTGCAAGCCAGCCTCGCGGATGTCCTTCTTGCGCAGCTTGCGGTGCGAGCCGATGACGAAACGGTGGGCCTCGTCGCGCAGCCGCTGGATGAAATAGAGCACGGGGTCGCGCGGCTCCAGCTTGATGGCCTCGCGTTCCGGCATGAACAGGGTCTCGCGGCCGGCATCCCGGTCCGGCCCCTTGGCGACCGACATCAGCGACACCTGGGTCAGGCCGAGATTTGCGAAGATCTCGCGGACGGCATTGAGCTGGCCGCGGCCGCCATCGATGATGACGAGGTCGGGCCATTGCGGGAAATCGTCGTCCTTCGCCTTGATGTTTTCCTTGGCCGCGCCCTCCTCGGGCGGGTTGATCAGGCGCTTGAAGCGCCGCTCCAGCACCTCGCGCATCATGGCGAAGTCGTCGCCGGGCGTGATCCCTTCCGACTTGATGTTGAACTTGCGGTACTGGTTCTTCACGAAACCATCGGGGCCGGCGACGATCATGGCGCCGACCGCATTGGTGCCCTGGATGTGACTGTTGTCGTAGACCTCGATGCGCTTGGGCGAATGGGGCAGGCCCAGCGTCGTCGCGATGGCGTCGAGCAGGCGGCTCTGCGTGGCGGTATCGGCGAGCTTGCGGCCGAGCGCCTCGCGCGCATTGGTCAGCGCATGGGTGACGAGTTCCTTCTTCTCACCGCGCTTGGGCGTGGTGACCTCGATCTTGTGGCCGGCCTTGAGCGAGAGCGCATTGGCGAGCAGTTCGCTCTCCTCGATCTCGTGCGAGAGCAGGATGTTCCTGGGCGGCGGCTTGTCGTCGTAGAACTGCGCGAGGAAGGAGCCGAGCACCTCTTCCGGGGTGAACGTCTTTTCCGCGCGCGGAAAATAGGCGCGGTTGCCCCAGTTCTGGCCGGTGCGGAAGAAGAACACCTCGACGCAGGAGAAGCCGCCCTCCTGGTGGATGGCGAACACGTCGGCTTCCTCGACCGTACGCGGATTGATGCCCTGCTGCGACTGGATCGCCGACAAAGCGGCGAGGCGGTCGCGGTAGAGCGCGGCGCGCTCGAACTCGAGCTCGCCGGAGGCCTTCTCCATCTCGCCGGCGAGCTCCTGCTTTACCGCATGGCTCTTGCCGGACAGGAAGTCGCTCGCCTCGCGCACCAGGGTCGTGTAGCCGGGAAAGTCGATCTCGCGGGTGCAGGGGCCGGCGCAGCGGCGGATCTGGTAGAGCAGGCAGGGCCTGGTGCGGCTCTCGAAGAAGGAATCGGTGCAGGAGCGGATCAGGAAGGCGCGCTGCAGCGCCGTGATGGTGCGGTTGACGGCGCCGGCGGAGGCGAACGGACCGAAATAGCGCCCGGGCCGGCTCTGCGCGCCGCGATGTTTCAGGATCTGCGGCGCCCAATGGTCGCCAGTGATCAGGATGTAGGGAAACGACTTGTCGTCACGCAGCTGCACGTTGAAGCGCGGCCGCAGCTGCTTGATGAGGTTGGCTTCCAGCAACAGCGCCTCGGTCTCGGTGTTGGTCGAGACGATCTCCACGGTCACCGTGGCCGCGATCATGCGCAGGATGCGGGCGGGCTGCGGCGCATTCTGGCGCGCATAGTTGGAAAGGCGCTTTTTGACGTTCTTGGCCTTGCCGACATAGAGCACGTCGGCATTCGCATTGAGCATGCGATAGACGCCGGGCGAGGTGGGGGCGAGCCGGACCGCGCGCTCGATCGCCTCGTGGCCGGTCGCCAGCGTGCCTTCGCCGACGGCGCCGCTCTCTTCCAGGATATCGGGCAGCCGCGCATCGTCCTCGTCGTCGCCGCCGCTGGTGGCGGGATCGAGGTCGGGCGGCGTCTCGGCCGGGACGTCCGGCGCGGTGCCATGCACGGGTTTGCGCGCGCGGTCGTCCGGGTTGTCGGTGGAATCGTGAACCATGGCGCGAATTTAAGTGCTGGGGGTGCCGATTTGAAGTTCCGGCAACGCCGCACGCACAGGATGGCGGCCCAGTTCCCGGTAACGCTTGCTTAAGCCTGTTAACAGCGCGGTAACCCGGCTTAACAGCCCTTTAACTTAAAACTCTCGATAAATCTTACGCGAAAAGGTCGTGGTTCCGTAACCATGCGGTTTGCCTTGCGCGGCGGCGTCAGGCTTCGCACCGGTTGCGACAGTTGCGTTGGGAGTGTGTGATGAAGAGGTTCGTTGTGGGCGCAGCCGCGTTGGTTGCGGCCGGCTGGACAGCTTCGGCAGAGGCCGCCGACATGAGTTACGGTCAGCGCGCGCCCTATACCGTCAACCAGCCGCTCAACGCCTATAGTTGGGCGGGCCCGTATCTCGGCGCCAATCTCGGTTACGAGTGGGGCTCGGTGAGCAACAATCCCGCAAAGCCCGCCGGCTTCGTCGGCGGCGTGCAGGCCGGCTACAATTTCCAGAACGGCCCATGGGTGTTCGGCGTGGAAGGCGATATCCAGGCCGCCGGTGCCGATGACACCTTCGCGCCGTGGAAGTTCTCCAATCCCTGGTTCGGCACCCTGCGCGGTCGCGCCGGCTATGCCTTCAGCAACATCCTGTTCTACGGCACCGCGGGCCTGGCCTTCGGCGAGTTGCGCGCACAGACGTTCGGCTGGACGGAGTCGCACACCACCGCCGGCTGGACCATCGGCGCCGGCGCAGAGGTCGGCTTCGCGCCGAACTGGAGCGCGAAGCTCGAATATCTCTACATCGATCTGTCGTCGAGCCAGTTCGCGATTACAGGCGTGTCAAACGGCTATAGCGCCAGCGTTGTGCGCGCAGGCGTGAACTATCACTTCTGATAGCTGAAGAAGAAAATACCGGACGACAACCTCCCGGCCGCTCGCGGCCGGGATTTTTTTCGCTTTCTTGCGCCGAGTATTGCGCCGAAGACTGCGCGTCAGTCCCGCTAGGCCAAGATCACTAGATTGACCGCCTTCGGTCCCTTGCCCTTCTTGTCCGGCTCGACTTCGAAAGTAATGCGCTGTCCTTCCGCAAGGTCCTTCAGTCCGGCCCGCTCCACAGCCGTAATATGTACGAAGACGTCGCGGCCGCCGTCGTCAGGCTTGATGAAACCGTAGCCGCGTTCGCCGTTGAAAAACTTGACCGTTCCCGTCATGGCCATCGGGAAACTCCCCCTCATTGCTCCTCCGTCGCGACGCAGACTCACGTCACGACATGACCGGGCGCTACGAAGCCCGGGAGAGCTGGCCATCCTTGGGCGGACCGCAACGGTCCGGCCGGATCTTTCTTAGGCCTTCACTCCGCCGCAACCATTCGCGGAAGCGGAACGTAAAGCCAGTCACGGAAACAGCATAATACGGTTCTCTGCAGATTGACCACCGCTCCTGCATATTTTTCCCAAGAATGCCGGAGTGTTACGGTCTCGGTGTCTCCAATCGGAATCTGGCAGCGCCGCCCTGGCCGAGCGGCATTTCCAGCTCGGGCAGGATCGTCTTGAGCTCGCCCTGCAGCGTGTAGGGTGGATTGACGATCAGGAGCCCCGTGGAGGCGAGAGCCCCGCCATCGAGCTGGGGCGCAACGCTGAACTCGAGGCGCAGACAATTTCCCGGCGGTTTTGCTGCAGCTGCGAGCCGCGCCACGGTTTGGGCGAGCGTGTCGGTGGCACGCCGGTTCTTGGCCGGATACCAGATGACGTAGATGCCGGTCGGCCATTTCGCGAAGGCTGTGGAGAAGGCTTCGCCCAGCCGCTCGAACTCGTCCTTTGCCTCGAAGGGCGGATCGATCAGCACGAGGCCGCGCCGCTCCTTCGGCGGCACGAAGGCCGGCAGCGCCACCCAGCCGTCGAGGTCGACCACGCGGGCCTGTTCGTCGCGACGCAGCACGGCGATCAGTGCCTTCCGCGCCTTCGGCTCGATCTCGCAGGCGACGAGGCGGTCTTGCGGCCTGAGCAGGCCGCGCGCGATCAACGGCGAGCCCGGATAGGCCTTGAGCTCACCCTTCGGATTGAAGGCGCGGACGATGTCGAGATAGGGCTTGGCCAGCGCCGCGCTCTCGTTCGACAGGCGCGCCTGCATCAGCCGCGCGATGCCGGTCAGCCATTCGCCGCCCCGGCGCGCCTCGTCGCTGTCGAGATCGTAGAGGCCGGCGCCGGCATGGGTGTCGATGACGCGGAACGCCCCGGGCTTGTCCTGCAGATAGGTGATGATGCGCGCCAGCACGATGTGCTTGATGACATCGGCGAAATTGCCGGCATGAAAGGCGTGATGGTAGTTCATGGCGCAGAGTTACGACATCGCGCGATGAAAGTAACGGCTTGTCATTCCGGGGCGGTGCGTAGCACCGAGCCCGGAATCGATCTTGCCACCGAAGATGCCGTCAGATGGAGTCCGGGATCGCGCTCCGCGCGCCCCGGATTGACGATGCGGAGACCTCGACTTACCCGCCCCTGATCGGCGGCATCGTCACCTGGTCGCGGCGGCAGGTGCGGCGTTCGTTCTCGTCGCAGGCGCGGAATTGCAGGTCCTTGCTGAGGCAGATACGGACCTCGGACAGCCGCGTCCGGTTGCAGGTGACCGAGACGGCGGCATTGCTCAGCCCCGGATTGGCCTTGATGAAGGCTTCCTCGACCTCCGCCGGCGCCACGGTCTTGGCCTGCGACAAATCGAGATATTCGGCCGGAATCTTGATGGCAGCGCGCGCCTTGCGGATCGTCTCGAAATAGCTGCGGTCGGCGAGGCCGGAGCAGGTGCCGTGCTTGTCCCACTCGTTGAAGATCAGGCCCGGCGCCGGCATCAAATCGAGCATCGAGGAGACGATGCTGCGGTTCAGCCGTGGTGCGGGCCGCTGGCAATATTCCGGGAAGCCATTCTCATATTGTGGCCACAGCCCATGCACCACGAAGGCAAAAGGCCGT
Organism: Bradyrhizobium symbiodeficiens; assembly: GCF_002266465.3. Taxonomy (NCBI): domain Bacteria; kingdom Pseudomonadati; phylum Pseudomonadota; class Alphaproteobacteria; order Hyphomicrobiales; family Nitrobacteraceae; genus Bradyrhizobium; species Bradyrhizobium symbiodeficiens. The sequence goes on from NZ_CP029427.2 coordinate 1,171,223, forward strand.
CCGCCGCATTGGATCTGGGAGCGGCGGCCACGCTCGGTCGCCTCCTCGCAGAACGAGGGCGACCACGACAGCGACAGCACATAGAAGTCGAATTCGCCGGGCGCGTTCTGCCGCTTGTCCTGGGCGTTTGCGCCGCCGGCGAGCAAGGCCAGTCCGGCTGCCAGGGTCACGGAGATCACGAGACGGGAAAACGAATGCAATCTGGAATGAAACATGGCGGCGCCCCTCAACTAGACTGTGCAAGGAAGCCTAGCAGGCGATAGGAACATTTCAAGAACAAAATTCGGGCGGCCGCTATTCAGCGCCTCGAGCGACCCGAATCAGGGCCTTCCGATCAGGGCTTGGCGGCGCGGCAGGCCGGATTGTAGGCCCAGTTGCGGTCGACCCCGACCACGCACCATTCGACGCCGTTGCCGTAGCCGGCGAAGCCGCCATCCTCGATGAGCGAGTAATGCACCTTGCGCACCTTGCCGTCATTGAGCATGGCGTCAGCGCTGCAATAGCGGCGCGGAATGTTGTCGGATTGCCAGGGCCGGAACGCGGTCTCGCGAACGGCCGAGAAGCCTGTGATCTTCAACGAGGAATTCCAGAACGTGCTTTCCTTTTCCCAGAACTGGGTGGCGATGGTCGGCAGCGCCCTGTCGCAATCGGCGACGGCGCCGTCATAGCGCGGCCCGCTCAGCCAGAAATTCAGCTCCAGCGGATTGGCGGCCCGGGCCTCGCCGAGCGACATCGCCCCGAACACGAGGCCAAGCACGGCGGCATAGCGGAGCGATTTCGGGGAGGAGGCGCGCATGGTCAATCCGGACAGCTGAAGTTGGGGGTGGACGGTGCCGCGAAGGCCGGTGGAGGTCAAGTGCAGCGCGGCAACACTTCGCCAGGAGTTGACCACAACATCGTGGTTGGCAGGGCTTCCGTTCTTTCCACTTCCCTCCCGGCACCGTAAACTGACCGCCAGCCAATTGGAGTGACGGGAATGCGAATCATTGCGGCCGCGGGTCTTCTCGCCAGCCTGGTTGTCTCGGGTATGATGGCGAGCCAGTCGGCGCGCGCCGACTATGTGCCGCCTTTCAAGGGCAACGACACCGGCGGCATCATCGCCTATTCGATGGCCACCCAGGTCGATGCCCGGCAGGCCGCGGTCGATCACTGCGCGCGCTATGGCAAGGTCGTGAAATTCCTGGCGGTGCAGGCCTATGAGGGCGGTTACATCTCGTTTTCCTGCCGCTGGGTGCCCTATGGCGCCGCCGACCAGCCGATCCGCACGCTCTACTGAGGCGTTGCCGTAACGCCGCAATCTCAGCCGGGAGCTTCTCGCATGACGCGCAAACTCGCTTTGCTCGGCTCGACCCTTTGCCTCGTGCTGTCGGTTGGCGGTGCCTGCGCCGACGACCTGCCGGTGCGCAAGGCCGGTCTTTGGGAAATGAAGCTGGTTACGACGGGCTCGCCGATGCCCGAGATGACCATGCAGCACTGCACCGACGAGACAGTCGACAAGGAGATGAACAATAACGTCTCGCCGATGGCGAAGCAGATCTGTTCCAAGCAGGACATCAAGAAGACCGCGACCGGCTATGTCAGCGATTCCGAGTGCAGCGTCGCCGGCGTCAGCACGACCTCGCATGCCGAGATCACCGGCGATTTCAATTCGGCCTACACCGTGAAGACCTCGTCGCACGCGAAAGGCGGCGTCGCGGGCGCTGCCGGGCGCGATAGCACCATGACGCTCCAAGCGAAGTGGCTTGGGGCCTGCAAGCCGGAGCAGAAGCCGGGCGACATCGTGATGCCCGGCGGCTTCAAGATGAACGTGCGGGACATGGACAAGCTGAAGGCGCTACTGCCGAAGTAGGTGTGTTCGCAGGGCCGGCGGTGCGCCCTCCGTGAGCTGAGCGCACGCCTCGTCCTTCGAGACGACCGCTTCGCGGTCTCCTCAGGACGAGGCTAACCGGCGTGGGTGCCTGTTGAAACTGCTGCCGCGCATTCCGTCCTCATCCTAAGGGCCCGCCAACGGCGGGCGTCTCGAAGGATGGCCGCAGACGGACAATCTTCAAATGCGATTGTCGTGTCGCAAGCGGGGGGAGGCAAGAGCAGCTTAAACTGGAATCCTCACGCTCGCCCTCAATCCCCCCATCGGGCTGTCGCCGAGCGTGATGTCGCCGCCATGCGAGCGGGCGATGTCGCGGGCGATGGCGAGGCCGAGGCCGGTGCCGCCTTCGTCCTGGTTGCGGGCGTTGTCCAGCCGCAGGAACGGCTTGAACACTTCTTCGCGCAAATGCGTGGGAATGCCGGGGCCGTCGTCGTCAACCGTCACGGTCAAATAACGATGGTCGCGCTGGCCGGTGATGGCGATGGCCTTGCCGTAACGCGCCGCATTGGTGACGAGGTTGGCGAGGCAGCGTTTGAACGAAGCCGGCTTCACCGTCACCACGGGCAGTCCGTGGAAGGCGACGGTCGCGGCATGGCCGTGGCGCTCGGCGTCGCCGCGCAGCTCCTCGAGCGCCTGCGCCATGTCGGTCGGCTGCGACTGCTCGCCGGAATCACCGCGGGCGAAGGCAAGGTAATCCTCCAGCATCATCGACATCTCGTCGACGTCCTTGCGCATGCCGTCGAGCTCGGGGCTGTCGCCGATCAGCGCCAGCTCGAGCTTGAAGCGGGTCAGGATCGTGCGCAGATCGTGGCTGACGCCGGCGAGCATCGCGGTGCGCTGCTCCATGGTGCGCTCGATGCGCGATTTCATCTCGAGGAAGGCAACCGACGCCCGCCGCACCTCGCGCGCGCCGCGCGGTCTGAAGTTCGGCGCCTCGCGGCCCTTGCCGAAGCTTTCGGCGGCATCCGCAAGGCGCAGGATCGGCTTGATCTGGTTGCGCAGGAACAGCACGGCGACGATCAGCAGGATCGACGACGTTCCGACCATCCAGAACAGGAATATCTCCGAGTTGGAGGCGTAGGCGGCGCTGCGCTGCGCGAACACGCGCATCACGGCATCGTCGAGCTGGATGCGGATCTCGACGAGGTTGGAGCGGCCGACCGTGTCGATCCAGAACGAGCGTCCGATCTGGCGGCCGAGTTGCACCGACAGCGTCTGGTCGAGCAGCGAGAAGAACGGCTTCGGTCCCGGCGGCGGCATGTCGCCGGGGGGCAGGAAGTCGACGACGAGGCCGAGGCGCTGCTGGGCGATGCGGCGGATCTGGTCGCGGTCTTTGTCCTGCGGATAGCCTTTGTAGACGTCGATCAGCGCCGCGATGTCCTGCACCACCGCGGCCGACAGGCGTCGCGTCACCGTGTTCCAGTGCCGCTCCATGAACACGAAGGCGACGACCGATTGCAGCACCACCATCGGCACGATCATGATGAGGAGCGCGCGGGCGTAGAGGCCGGTCGGCATCCAGCCCTTGAACGCGTTGCCCATCCAGCCGTTGGCGGCGGAGACGCGGCCGGCGGCGCTTCGGAGCAGCGTCAGGCCGGTGTCGATCGTGCTCATCGGTCGCGCTTCACTGATTTATGGCGAGGCCACCAGGCGGTAGCCGATGCCGCGCACCGCCTGGAGGAACAGTGGATTGGCGGGGTCGGTCTCGATCTTGCGCCTGAGGCGGTTGATCTGCACGTCGACGGCGCGCTCGTTGACGCTGCCGTTGCCGGTCAGCGCACTGCGCGGCACGGTCTCGCCCGGGGTCTCCGAGAGAATGCGCAGCATCTCGCGCTCACGGTCGGTGAGGTGGATGACCTCCTCGCCCTGCCGCAACTCACCGCGATCGAGATGATAGACGTAGGGACCGAAGGCGATCTTCTCCACCGCCGTGGCCTGCGGCGGCGGCGCGGCACGCTTGAGGATGTTGTTGATGCGCAGCGCCAGCTCGCGCGGCTCGAACGGTTTCGCCACGTAGTCGTCGGCGCCGATCTGCAGGCCCTCGATGCGCGCTTCCGCCTCGTGTCGTGCCGTCAGCATCACGATCGGCACCGAGGAGGATGTGCGGATGAAGCGGGCCAGATCGAAGCCGGTCTCGCCGGGCATCATCACGTCGAGGATCAAGAGGTCGAAATGCAGACCCAGCAGCTTCGAGCGTGCATCGCCGGCACTTGCGGCGGTGGTGACGCGGTAGCCCTCGGCGGCGAGGAAGCGCGAGAGCAGATCGCGGATGCGGCGGTCGTCGTCGACGAGCAGCAGATGCGGGGCGTCATCGGCCGGGCGCGCCGGCGGGCGGGCGAGCGTGGCTGCAAGCGGCACGGTCACTCCTTGGTGTCGTGGTTGACGGAAGCGAAGATCGTCTCGAGCACCTTGTCCGGATCGTCGCGATCGATCATCGCGCGCAGGAAGCGCTTGACGGTTTCCGCATCCTGCGGAGCCATCTCGGCGAGCGCCTTGGTGATCCGCGTGGTCTGCAGCCCGGCGAGCTTCTGCACCAGCGCCTCGCCCTTCGGCGTCGCGTAGAGCAAGCGCTGGCGGCGGTCATTGTCGCCGGTCTTCTGCACGATGTAGCCCTCGTCCAGCAGCTGCTTGAGCACGCGGCCGAGCGACTGCTTGGTAATGCGGAGCACGTCGAGCAGGTCGGCGACCTTGAGGCCGGGATAGCGGTAGACGAAATGCATGACCCGGTGATGGGCCCGGCCGAAGCCGAAAGCCTCCAGCTCCTGGTCGGGGTCGCCGACGAAGTCGCGATAGGCGAAGAATAGTAGCTCGATGATATCCCAGCGCAAATTGCCTCCGTCGTCTGCCGCCGGCCTGGGCTCGGCGGCGTCGTGTGAGGAAGTCGCGAAATTTATGTCAGGCATATTGACGTATCTTGGGTTCAATGTTACAAAACGATTGACCAGCACGAAATTTTAGATCGTTTCGCGCGGGTGGCATCGAAGCAAGGGCGGCTGGAGAGAGCCGGACAGGCGACGACGGCCGGATCAGATCTTACCGTGCGATTGTCGAGCGGCGTTTCGGCAAAACATACTGGACTTCCGCCTTCCGCAAAAGCATGTCCTCGGCGATATGCTGGCCACGGAAACCGGCCGTAACAAGGCTGGCGGTGGTTCGGCCTAAAACCAATCAAGCCAGCCGGGCCCGAAGAGGGGCAGGCCGGCGCCGGAACGGCGCCGCCACCGGCAGCGGGAGGCAAGGACATGAGCATGAAATTCGATATCCAGCCCGCATCCAATCCGACGTCCGAAAAGGACCGCGTCGCCAGGTTGGTGGACCCCGGCTTCGGACGGGTCTTCACCGATCACATGGCGATCGTGCGCTACAACCAGGCCAAGGGCGGCTGGTACGAGGCGAAGATCGAGGCGCGCGCCAACTTCCAGCTCGATCCGGCCGGCGCCGTGCTGCACTACGCCCAGGAGATTTTCGAGGGCCTCAAGGCCTACAAGCGCGACGACGGCGGCGTGAACCTGTTCCGCCCCGACGCCAATGCGCGGCGCTTCAAGGACTCCGCCGACCGCATGGCGATGGCGCAACTGCCCGAGGACGTCTTCATCGAGGCGGTCGAGCAGGTCGTGCGCATCGACCGCGCCTGGATGCCCGGCGGCGAGGGCAGCCTTTACCTGCGGCCCTTCATGATCGCGAGCGAGACCTTCCTCGGCGTCAAGCCGTCGTCCGAATACATCTTCGCGGTGATCGCTTCGCCTGTTGGCTCCTACTTCAAGGGCGGTCCCGCGCCGGTCTCGATCTGGGTCTCGGAGAATTATACGCGCGCGGCCGTCGGCGGCACCGGCGCCGTCAAATGCGGCGGCAATTACGCCGCGAGCCTGCGCGCCCAGGCCGAGGCAATGCAGCACGGCTGCGATCAGGTCGTCTTCCTCGACGCGGTCGAGCGCCGCTACATCGAAGAGCTCGGCGGCATGAACGTTTTCTTCGTGTTCGACGACGGCTCGCTCTCGACGCCGCCGCTTGGCACCATCCTGCCCGGCATCACCCGCGACTCCATCATCGCGCTCGCCCGCGATGCCGGAAAGACCGTGCGCGAGGAGCCGTACACACTCGAGCAGTGGCGCAAGGATGCGGCCTCAGGCAGGCTGAAGGAAGCGTTTGCCTGCGGCACCGCCGCCGTCATCTCGCCGATCGGCAAGGTGCGCTCGGTGAGCGGCGATTTCGAGATCAGCGGCGGCGCCGCCGGCCCCGTCGCCATGGGCCTGCGCAAGCAGCTCGTCGACATCCAGTACGGCCGCACCAACGATCCCCACAATTGGATCCGCAAGGTGTTTTGATCTCTCGTGTCCCGGACGCGCGAAGCGCGCGCCGGGACCCAGACTGCCTGTGGCTGGACCCCGGTCAGCAGCGCACCACGTATCCGGGGTACGCCGGTTGCACCGTGCCATGAACGGGAGGCCCGGATCGCGCGACCAAGCCTCGACACATCGAGGCATCCGGACATCGCGATCATGGCACCCAGACTCCCCCAGCCCGTGAAATGGGCCATTCTCGCCGCAATCACCGGCATCTCCGTTTTCGGCATCCTCACCATCGGCCCAACGCACGAGGTCGCAGCCGATGACCGCTCGCCGATCGTCGACGTGCGCACTACCGATCCCGAAATGAACACCGCGATCGCGCGCGCCCGCGGCACGCTGCCCACCTTCTGGGCTTCTTATGAATCGCCCAAGCCGACGGAAGCCGGGCACGCCCTGAAGGTGCGCTTCTCGACTCGGAAGGGTGGCGAGCACATCTGGATCGCCGAGGTGAAGAAGCTGCCGGGCGGAGGCTATTCGGGCGTGTTCGCCAACGAACCGCGGGACCTGCCCGGCAAACGGGCCGGCGACGAGGTCAAGTTCACTGAGGCCGACATCTCGGACTGGATGTTCATGCGCAACGGCAAGATCGTCGGCGGTGAAACCATCAAACCGACCCTGAAGTCCCTGCCCAAGGCGGACGCGGACGCGCTAAGGGCGCGAATGGAGCAGCCGTAGGGGCACGGGGCTCAGCCCTCAGGCCATGACGAGTTCTGCGGATACCCCGGTTGCCGCTTCGCGCCCCGGCTGGTAAACGCCGCGGATGGCCGAAAAACCCAAAAAACCCCAGAAACTGAAGGCGCGCCTGCCGCGCGGGCTCGAGGATCGCGACCCCGCCGCGATCCGGGCGACGCGCGAGATGGTCGAGAAGATCCGCACCGTCTACGAGCTCTACGGCTTCGAGCCGGTGGAGACGCCGGCGATGGAATACACCGACGTGCTCGGCAAGTTCCTGCCCGACCTGGACCGTCCGAACGAGGGCGTGTTCTCGTTCCAGGACGACGACGAGCAGTGGATCAGCCTGCGCTACGATCTGACCGCGCCGCTCGCCCGCTACGTCGGCGAGCGTTACGGCACCGACGCGCTGGTCCTGCCCTATCGCAGCTACCGCGTCGGCTATGTCTTCCGCAACGAGAAGCCCGGCCCCGGCCGCTTCCGCCAGTTCATGCAGTTCGACGCCGATACGGTCGGCTCGGCGACGCCGGCAGCGGATGCCGAGATCTGCATGATGGCCGCCGACACGATGGAAGCGCTGGGCGTGCAGCGCGGCCAGTACGTCGTGAAGGTGAATAACCGCAAGGTGCTCGATGGCGTTTTGGAAGCGATTGGGCTCGCAGGTGAGGAGAACGCAGACCGTCGCCTTATCGTACTGCGCGCAATCGATAAGCTTGACCGCTTGGGCGTTGAGGGCATCAAACAGCTGCTTGGAGAAGGACGTAAGGACGACAGCGGCGACTTCACAAAGGGCGCTGGATTGGCGCCGGCGGCTGTGGGCCAAATTCTAGATTTCGTTACTGGGGAGGGCGAAACCTGGGCGGACATGGCGATGTACAAAGCGCCTACAGATGATGAATGGACAAGAACCGGCGCCGAAATGGCTGCCGTTACGAGCCTGCCAGAAAAGCCAAATACACGCTTTTTCTATTTCAACTCCCGCCTCTTGGATCATTGGTACAAGCTCGTTGCCAACTCCGAAACAGGTCAGCAGGGGATTGCCGAACTCCGGCAGATACTAACAATCATGGAATCGTCGGGTTACGGCTCAAGCCGCTTCCGGATCTCCGCAGAGACAATCCGCGGCCTCGAGTACTATACCGGTCCTGTCTACGAGGTCGAACTGCTGCTCGAGACCAAGGACGACAAAGGCCGCCCGGTGCGCTTCGGCTCTGTCGGCGGCGGCGGCCGCTATGACGGCCTCGTCTCGCGCTTCCGCGGCGAGCCGGTGCCGGCGACCGGTTTCTCGATCGGCGTGTCGCGGCTGCAGGCCGCGCTGACGCTGCTCGGCAAGCTCGACACCAAGCCGGAGTTTGGCCCCGTCGTCGTCACCGTGTTCGATCGCGACCGCGTCGCCGACTACCAGAAGATGGTGGCGTCCTTGCGGACCGCCGGCATCCGCGCCGAGCTCTATCTCGGCAATCCCAAGAACATGGGCAATCAGCTCAAATATGCCGACCGCCGCAACTCGCCTTGCGTGATCATCCAGGGTTCGGATGAAAAGGCGCGCGGCGAGGTGCAGATCAAGGACCTGGTCGAGGGCGCCAAGGCGGCGGCCGCGATCGCCTCCAACCAGGAATGGCGCGAGAGCCGCCCGGCGCAGTTCTCGTGCAGCGAAGCAGATCTCGTCGCGAAAGTGCGTGAGGTCCTGTCGCGCCATGACGTAAAGTGGGGATAGCCATTCCGCCAAGCGTCATGCCCGGGCTTGTCCCGGGCATCCACGTCCTGTTTGATGAAAGCGAACGTGGATGGCCGGGACAAGCCCGGCCATGACGAACGCAGCAGGGAGAGAACGATGCCTGAGATCACTGTCAGCATGGCCGAAGGCCGCACCGACGAGCAGAAGGCCGGCATGATGCGCGACATCACCCAGGCGCTGGTGAAGAATCTCGGCGTCGACGCCGATGCCGTCGTCATCCAGATCAACGAAGCCCCGCTCCGCCACAAGATGAAGGGCGGCAAGACCTTCGTGGAGCGCGCGGCGGCCGCGAAGAAGTAGCCTCGGCTGGAGCGGCAACCACCACCGTCGTCTCGGACCAGCGTCAGCGCAGATCCGGGACGACAGCGGAGTTTGAGGCACCATGGACGCACGCGATTACATCACGATCGGCATGAGCGCCGAGCGCACGCTGGTGGTCCCGGCGGAGCGCACGGTCGGGCACTTCGTGCCGGGTATGCCGATGGTTTATGCGACGCCGATGATGATCCTGGAAATGGAGATGACGTCGGGCGATGCGATCCGCTCGGCGCTGCAGCCGGGGTGGGTCACCGTCGGCACCGAGGTCGACATCCGCCATCTCGCCGCCGCACTCGTCGGCGCGACGGTGCGGACGACCGCGAAGGTCGTTGCGGTCGAACGCCGCGTCATTCGGTTCGAGGTCGAGGCGTTCGAGGGCACGCGCAAGCTCGGCGAGGGCCGCCACGCGCGCGGGCTCGTCAATGTCGAGATGTTCAACAAGCGGCTGGGCGCATAGTGCTGCCCGCTCGGCGTGACTTCGCCTAACTCTCCCTGCGCGCTCCCGGCGACGAATAGAACGCTTCCTGCTCCCTGCGGACACGCACAGCAGGCAGCGTTTCGTCAATCGCCACATCGGCCCAGGTGATGCAGGAGTCCTTTGCTACCGCCTTTGTCAATCGCACATTGTGTGCAAGCCCGAGCGGCAAATAGCCCTTTGCAAGCGAGGTTCTGGCCGGCGTCAGCTTGCCGAAGACAGTGTAGCCGCCTTCTCCGTCCAGCGTATCTCCGGCGCGCAAATCCTTCTTGGCTGTCGCGGCAACATCGGCGTTGAACGTCGTTGCGACCCCCGTCGCCTCCTTGCGCAGTGCGATCGAGGCGACCGAAATTCCGAGCTCGAGACCAATGAGATGCCACTTCTTGTAGGAGCTCATGTAGCGGCCGCTCGGATCGGTGACGACGCTATATTCCTGGAAGCAGTTGCGGATGTACTCGCTGTCGCCTTCGAAGCAGACCCAGACGCCCTTGCGGATGTCGTTGGGGATCGGTTTGCCGTCCGCCGTCAGGCAGGACACGACTTCGACCTGTCCCTTGGATTCCAGGATGCCGCCCTCGGAACGCGGGCGCATCAGGGTCGGGATGTCGTCGACCGATCCCGGCGGGAATGCGAGGCCTTGCGAGGGCGCCTCCAGCCCGGTTGCGTTTGCGATCGCGGCGGATTCGATCGCCGGCTTGGAGCCGTCGAGAAATGCGTTGAACATCTTTGGGTTCATGCCGCCGCGCGCGGCTTGCTCGGCGGAGAGGCCCCAATGGTCCCAGACCGTTTCGGGCGTCGACTCCCGATAATGCGGCAGCCATTTGTGGCCGCGGCCGGCCGCCACGACCGGGAAACCGCAGGCCCTTGCCCAATCGACGAGGTCGCAGGCGAGGGCCGGCTGATCGCCATAGGCGAGGCTGTAGATCACGCCGGCCTGTCTTGCTCTTTGCGCGAGGATCGGTCCGCAGAAGGCGTCGGCCTCGACGGTCACGTTGATGACGGGCTTGCCGTTGGCAAAGGCGCCAAGGCAGTGTTCGACCGCCGCGACGGGATTTCCGGTACACTCGGCGATCACCTCGATGCCGCCGCACTTCATCAGCGCTTCCCAGTCTTCGGTCAGGAAGGTCGTACCATTCTTGAGTGCATCCTCAAGCGAGACGGCGGCGAACTGCTCAGGGCGCCAGCCGACGCGGTTCAGGTTTTCGCGGGCACGCGACGGGGACAGGTCTGCAATTGCGACGAGATGGACGCCGGGCGTGCGCAGAACCTGATGCAGGTACATCGCACCGAACTTGCCCGCCCCGATCAGTCCGATCCTGATGGGGCGCCTCGCGGCCTGTCGTTCGAGAAGTTTCGCGTAGAGGTTCACGACGCTCTCCTTATCGGCAACAGCCAGGATCGCCTTGCGTTCGGCCGTCCGGATCGGGGCCGAAACGCTCTTGTTCTGCCTACTTCGCCAATTCCTTCGACCGCTTCGTCGCCGCGGCAATCGCGCGGATCATCAACTCGCGCAGGCCGGGCTCGCCCATCAGCACGCCGAGCGCCGCAGCCGTGGTGCCGCCGGGCGAGGTGACGTTCTGGCGCAGCGTGCTCGACGGCAGCTCCGACTGGTGCAACAGTTCACCCGAGCCGGCGACCGTCTCGCGTGCAAGCTTGGTCGCCAGTGCTTCGGGCAATCCGGCCTCGACGCCAGCGCGGGCGAGTTCTTCGGCGAGCAGGAACACATAGGCCGGGCCGGAGCCGGAGACGGCAGTGACCGCATCCATCAGGCTCTCGTCGTCGACCCATTCGACCGAGCCGGTGGCGCGCAGCAGCGCATCGGCCACCGCGCGCTGCGCGGCGCTGACGTTGTTGGCTGCGACCGCGACGGTGATGCCGCGGCCGATCGCGGCCGGCGTGTTCGGCATTGCGCGCACCACGGCGCCGCCGCAGACCTGTTGCAGCGATGCGATCGTGGTTCCCGCCATGATCGAGACCACCGAGGTTTTGTCCGAGACGAATTGCTTCAGCCTGATGCCGGCCTCGCGGAACATCTGCGGTTTCACCGCCACGACCAGCGTCTCGACGGGGCCGGCCGTCGTCGCGTCGGGATTGAGCGCGACACCCTTGACGGCAAGCGCGATGATCTCGGGCGAGATGTGCGGATCGATCACGGCGACGCGGCGCGGATCGAGTCCGCCCGAAAGCCATCCGGTCAGCATCGCGCCGCCCATCTTGCCGGCGCCGGCGAGGAGGATGGTGCCGGTGATGTTCTGGAGGGGGTTGTTCGTCATCGCTGCTGCCACACGTACGCTGTCGTCCCCGCCTAGTGCGCAATTGCGCACGGGGAGCGGGAACCCATAACCACAGGCGGTTCTAGTGGATGAAGGTGTCGGCAACAAGCCGCGTGCCCCAAGGAGGCATCACGCGGTATGGGTCCCGGATCTGCGCTGCGCTTGTCCGGGACGACGGCGGAGAGGTGGGCGAGACCCTACGCCTCTCCCACCGTGTCGAACATCGCCGCGTCCATGGCCTGCGCGGTGGTCTTGCCGGCCCACACCACGAACTGGAACGCCGGGAAATAGCGCTCGCAGGCGTGGATGGCGCCGGCGAGCATGGCTTCGCATTGCGCGGTCGAGGCGGTGAGCCCGCCCGGCAGCACCAGGGCCTGGCGGTGCATGATCATGCCGGTGTTGGTCCAGAGATCGAAGTGCCCGACCCACAGCTGCTCGTTGACCGCGGCGACGAGCCGCTGCACCTCGCCGCGGCGCGCGACCGGAATCTTCATGTCGAAGGCGCAGGCCAGATGCAACGCCTCGATCTCGCCCATCCAGGTGAAGGAGATCTGGTAGTCGGTCCATTGTCCCTTCGAGACAATGGTGAGTTCGTCTTCGCCGGAGCGTTCGAACGGCCAGTTGTTGCTGGCAGCGATATCCTCGACCACCGCGAGTGGATGGCTTCTGGAATCGATAGTGCCTTCGAGCAGGGACATGCCGTCTCGACCTCTTGCCTTTTTGTTGTCTTTGATACGCACGCGGTCGGCCCGGTACGCTCCCTCAATGTCGCTATCGCGATTCCCCTCGGGGTCGCTGTTGCGATCCCCTCGGATCGGTGCGGGCCTGTCGCGGATCAAGTGATGTGATTTGCGGAATCTGCGCAACTGGCTGCCGAGTCCGTCCACAAGTCAGGACTCGTTCGTCCACAGCTCATCTCTCGGCCACAATTCTTAACGATGAGAACAAACCGGAATCGGATTCCGGACCCCGCGCCAATCGTTAATTCCGCCCCGCGAGGGCCGTGCCGCCAAGAGGACCTCAATGGCGGCATGGGACCATGCGCTATCCCCATGAGGAACACGCTTGCTGTGGCCGCCGGCCGGCGTCATATTTCCGGTCAGGCCGCTCATCCCGGGCGGCCGATGTTCTCAGGGCGGGGTGAAAGTCCCCACCGGCGGTAAGGGCCGAAAGGCTCAAGCCCGCGAGCGCCTTCCTCGAGGATGGTCCTGAAAAGGATTTCTCCGGGGGGAAGGGTCAGCAGATTCGGTGCAACTCCGAAGCCGACGGTTAAAGTCCGGATGAAAGAGAACGGTCGGAGGCAGACGCATCGCAAGGTGCGGCTGTTTGTCGTTCCGTGTGCCCTGATTCTGGTCCTTAAACCGAGGAAAGCCATGAATCAGATGTTGCAAGACCCCAAAACCGAAACTTCCGAAGTCACCCTACCGCCGGTTCCGCATGACCCGGCGCCCGACCACCCGCGCTTCGCAAAGCCGCAGCGGGTGGCCTTCGTGCAGGCCTGCTGGCACCGCGACGTGGTCGAGGAGGCCCGCATCTCCTTCATCAAGGAGGCCGAAGCGCGCCACCTCACCCATGTCGACGTGTTCGAGGTGCCGGGCTCGTTCGAGATCCCGCTGCATGCGCAGGTTCTCGCCAAGACGCGGCGCTACACCGCCATCGTCGCGGCCGGCCTCGTCGTCGACGGCGGCATCTATCGCCACGAGTTCGTCGCCGACACCGTGATCAAGGCGCTGATGGACGTGCAGCTGCGCACCGAAGTTCCCGTGTTCTCCGCGGTGCTGACGCCGCAGCAATTCCACGAGACCGAGGTGCACTACGACTTCTTCCGCAAGCATTTTGCGATCAAGGGCGTCGAGGTCGCGGCCGCCTGTGCGGAGACGTTGCTCGGCCTGGAGCGCCTGCGTGGCCAGGTCGCGGCGGGAATTGTGTAACGCAGTGCAACGACCATTACCCCTCATCCCGAGGAGCGCGTAGCGCGTCTGGTAGGATGAGGGGCCATTCTACGATCGCTGTCACCTTCCATCACCCCAATGACACCCCCGCCTTGGCCCGGCTGATGCCGAGCGTCAGGATGCGCTGCAGGAGATCCGGATATTTGAGCCCGGCATGTTGAGCCGCCGTGGCGAACTCCTGGCTCTTGGCGATCTCGGGGTTGGGATTGGCTTCGATGAAATACGGCGTGCCGTCGGCGGTGAGACGAAAATCGATACGCGCGTAGCCGTCGAGGCCAAGCGCCCGATAGATGCGCTTCGCCGCGCGCTGGATGCGCGCGGTAACTTCGGGCGAGAGGTCTTTCGCCGGCCCGTCGACGATGCCGACCTTCTCCTGATAGTCGGTGTCGTGCTTGGCCTTTTCGGTGGCGATGTGCCGCGACCTGCGCCCGCCCATGCTGCCGAATTTCAGTTCCCAGACCGGCAGGACGCGCAGGCGGTTGTTGCCGAGCACGCCGACATAAAGCTCGCGTCCCTCGATGAACTGCTCGGCGATGGCGGCGGTTTCGCTCCGATCGTGGATGAAGGCGACGCGCTCCGCGAGCTTTTCGTCGGTGTCGACGATCGAGGCCTGGGAAATGCCGGCAGATCCATCCATGTTCAGGCTCTTGACGATCAGCGGCAGCGGAAGATGCTTCGGCCGCCTGACCTTGCGTCGCATCGGGAAAACCGCGAAGGCCGGCACCGCGATGCGCCGGTGATGGACCAGCGTCTTTGACAGGTCCTTGCCGCGCGCCAGGATCAGGCCGCGCGGATTGCATCCGGTATAAGGGACCTTCATCAGCTCGAGATAGCTCGCGATGTGCTGGTCGAAGGCGACGTTGTTGTGGAATTCCTCCAGCAACGTGAAAACCACATGCGGCTTGAACTCCTCGATCGCCTCGCGCACCGGCTTGATCTCCTCCTGCGCGCCGAGCGCGCGGACGTCGTGGCCGGCCGCACGCAAGGTGCTGACGACGTCGTATTCCGTTTTCCAATTGTTGATTTCCTGCGCGGTGTATCCGTCGGAGGAGTCCGGGGGCATGAAGTCCGGATGCATCAGGACCAGAATGCGCAAGCGTCTCATAGCGCGATCCATTTGCGCCGAGACGGGCCGAACATCGTGTGCATCGTCTTGGCGGTCACGAGGACGGTGAAGTCGAGAACGAGCTTCTGTTCAGGGCCGACGGCGCGCAGGTCGAGTTCGCGGCAGCGGGAGATCATCTCGTCAAGCACGGCATCGAGCGTGAGCTGGTTCTCGCCGGTCCATCGCGCGACCAATTGCCTGATATGGGCGCGGTGGCGCCGGATCAGGGCCGAAGCCGGCTTTGAGCGGTGATGACGCGGATCGGCCGAAAACAGCCGGGAGAGGTCGCGGTCGTAGGTCTTCGGTGGCGTGAAGGCGTAGAACGCCTGCTTCTTCTTGTAGTGGTCTTCGAGCGTCTGGCTGAGCCGGCCCAGCGGCTCGACACGCTCCCGCGTCGTAATCGGCGGCCGCTTTCCCGCGATCTCGCTCATCAGCTCGTCGACATATTCGAGCTTCTTCAGTGCGGGCCAGCCGGCATATCGCGTCCGCCAGTTCGAACGCGGCCGCAGCCACACCGCAAAGGTCTCGGCGAAATCCTCGTCCGGATGGCTCTGCGCGTACCACAGCCGGAGATGCTGGACGTAGCGCCTGCTGGCAGGATTGGGTCGGTAGTAGCGCGGGTAATGTTTCGACGACGGGCCGAACAGCTGCTGCCAGCGCCGGCGGCGCTGCAGCTGATAGCCGTGCTGCATGGCATGGCCGGCCTCGTGACGGAGGATCGCCATGCATTCGCGCCAGGTCCCGCCCTCGACGTCGAACATCATCTTCTTCTCGAGCTTCATCAGACGGGGATGGGCGAGATAGAAGGGGATGGCGATGCCCGGCACACCGCCCGGACTGAACCATTCGCTCGAGATCCAGGTGTGAGGCCGCAGCCGGATGCCCCGCTCTTCGAGCTCCTCATGAAGCGTGCTGACGCAGTCCTCGAGCCAGGTGCCTTTGACCGTCACCCTCAGGCTGGAGAGGCGCTGCTTGAGCAACTCGTCATCCGAGAGCTTCTCCCAGGCAAATTTCCGGCTTGGCATCAGGAATCCAGAGGGCAGAGATGACTCGGTATCCGGATGATGTCATGGGCGGCGGGCGGCAACAACCCGTGGGCTGCGAGGCGTGCTGCGGCGCGTCAGCCCTGTAGGGTGGGCAAAGCGAAGCGTGCCCACCATCTTCATGGTCACAACAAAGGTGGGCACGGCGCGTTGCGCCTTTGACCACCCTACGAGGCCCTGTCGCGATCGGAAAACTAGTCGAACAGGCTCGACACCGACTC
This sequence comes from Bradyrhizobium symbiodeficiens, assembly GCF_002266465.3. Lineage (NCBI taxonomy): Bacteria > Pseudomonadati > Pseudomonadota > Alphaproteobacteria > Hyphomicrobiales > Nitrobacteraceae > Bradyrhizobium > Bradyrhizobium symbiodeficiens. Next base: position 1,187,236 of record NZ_CP029427.2, read on the forward strand.
TTCCGCCGCCGTGCGCGCGATCGCGTCCGAGATCAGGCTGGCGATCGGCAGGGTGCGGATGTTCGGCGCCTTGCTCACCGCGTCCGTCGGCAGGATCGAGTCGGTGATCACGAGCTCCTTCAGCCTGGAGTTGGTGATACGGGCGGCCGCGCCGCCGGAGAGCACGCCGTGGGTGATGTAGGCGTAGACGTCCTTGGCGCCCTTTGCGATCAGCGCGTCGGCCGCGTTCACCAGCGTGCCGCCAGAGTCCACGATGTCGTCGACCAGGATGCAGCTATAGCCGGCGACGTCGCCGATCACGTTCATGACCTCGGATTCGCCCGCCCTCTCGCGGCGCTTGTCGACGATCGCGAGCGGGGTGTTGATGCGCTTGGCAAGGCCGCGAGCGCGGGCCACGCCGCCGACATCTGGCGAGACCACCATCACCTTGCCGAGGTCGAAACGTTCGCGGATATCGCGCACCATCACGGGGGCAGCGAACAGATTGTCGGTCGGGATATCGAAGAAGCCCTGGATCTGGGTAGCGTGAAGGTCGAGCGTCATGACGCGGTCGACGCCGGCATGGGTGATCAGGTTGGCGACGAGCTTGGCCGAGATCGGCGTGCGAGAGCCGGACTTGCGATCCTGCCGGGCGTAGCCGAAATACGGGATCACTGCCGTGATGCGGCGCGCCGAGGAGCGGCGCAGCGCGTCGGTGATGATCAGCAATTCCATCAGATGGTCGTTCGCCGGGAACGAGGTCGACTGGATGATGAAGGCATCCGAGCCGCGGACGTTCTCCTGGATCTCGACGAAGATCTCCATGTCGGCGAAGCGCCGCACCACCGCCTTGGTCAGCGGCAGGTCCAGGCCCTGCGCGATCGCCTGCGCGAGGGCCGGATTGGAGTTGCCGGCGACGAGCTTGATGGAGCCGTTCTTGCCCGACATGGATGCTTCCTCCCGCGCTTTGCTGGATACGACGTTTAACATCTCAGATCCCACTGGAAGCACGGTTACGACGGGCGAGGAAATATCAGGCCGGGGGCTGCAATGGCAACCCGGGAGGCTACGTTTTCCCTTCGAAAATCCCGAGTCGGGCCAACGGCTTGGCCGCAACTTGAGGCCGTGGTTTAGCGGGGGTTATCGCTCCGCATAGCCGAGTGCCGTCGTCGGCATCTCGGGTACGGGTGCGATCGGAGCGATGCTCGCCACCGCCGGTCCCCGAAGGCCCGGAGCCGTGCTCGGTGCATCCGGCGTTCCGTTGATCATGTTGGAAAGTCCGCTGAATCCGGCCTGGGCGATCTTCCGCAGCACGAGGTCGTCGGCGGCGTTCCAGGGATCGCGGCCGCCCCTGGCGGCGGTCGGCTCCTCGCCGGAGAGGCGCAGGGCCCGCTGCTGGTTGGCGTCGTAGACGTCCCAGACCCAGGCGATCACGGTCTTGCCGCGCACCACCTGGGCGGAGAGATAACTGCGCACGCGATAGGCAGCGGTCCCCTCGCGGGAGACGACGGACAGGCTGCGCAGCTTGGATTCACTGTCGAGCACGCCGACCATGCGGTCGAACACCTGCGGCGGCGGCCCGTCGATCGATTCGAAGGCAACCGTCGCTCCGGAGCCCGTGCTCGGCGCCATCGCATAGGAATTGGCGGCCCCGCCGCCGCCGGCGCAGCCGCCAAGCGCGGTCGCTGCCGTCAGCAGCACGACCGCCAGCACGCGCGAACCCGCACGGCCCAGGATGAATGACGCGTCCCTCATTATGGACGGCAGCGATATCGTTAAAATCGATTAAGGTCTAGGGCAGGGGCGACACAGGCCACCGCCATCGCATCAGGGCATCGCCCCGGAATGACACGGGGTTGCCGCTGTGTTCACGGTTCGAGCGCGATCGCGTGAACGTGACGGCCGTAATCCGGCTCCTTGCGATGCACCGAGCGGCGATAGCTGAAGAAGCGCTCGTCGGCGTAGGTGTCGAGGCCGAGGTCGTCGATCATCAAAATGCCGGCGGCCTCGAGCCGGTTGCGAATGAAGCCGGCGAGGTCGAACATTGCGTGGCCCTCGCGCACCGACGGGATGAAGAAGACTGCGTTGTCGGCATCGGCCTCGATGAAGCGCGCGACGAACTCGTTGCCCACCTCGTAGCTGTCCTGGCGGATCAGCGGCCCGATCGCCGCAATGATGCCGCTGCGGGTGGCGCCGAGTTTTTCCATCGCTGATATCGTGGATTCCAGCACGCCCGTCAGCGCGCCCTTCCAGCCGGCATGCGCTCCGCCGATCACGCGCGCATTGGGGTCGACGAACAGCACCGGCCCGCAATCGGCGGTGGAGACGCCGAGCGCGATGCCGGGTGTGTTGGTCACCAGCGCATCGCCCTTCGGCCGCGGCCCGTTCGGCCAGGGCGTCTCGGCGACCAGCACGTCGGGCGAATGGATCTGGTGCAGGCTGAGGAAGCGGTCGGCCGCGACGCCGACATGCTCGGCCATGCGGCGGCGGTTCTCTGCGACGAGGGTCTGATCGTCGCTGGAGCCGAGCCCGCCGTTCAGCGCGGAATAGATGCCGCCGGAGACGCCGCCTTCGCGGGTGAAGAAGGCATGGCGCAGGCCGGGCACAGCTGCCAGCAGCGACGAGGTGAGGGTCATCAATTACCTCCGGCCTGTTCGAGATCGCTGAGGCCGGCAATGGCCGTCAGCCGCGGCTCGGAGATGCCGAGCACCTTGAACATCGAGCCCATGCCGCTGCGGCCGGTGTCCGTCAGGCGATTCAGCGCGATCGAAATGTCGGTGGCGACCTCCGGCGTTGCCTTCTGCATCAAGGCGGCGGCGCGGGTGTCGATGCCGATGCGCTTGAGGAAGTCGCCTTGCGTCACCGGCCCGTGCACGCGCGCGCCGACATCCTCGGCCGCGCGCGCCAGCGCCTGGAAGTCGACATGGGCGGTGACGTCGGCTTGGCCCGGCGCCTTCAAGGGATCGGTGAAGGTGTGGCGCGCAATCGCCTGGAACGTGTCGCCGGCATCGCTGCGCAAATGGCCATAGTCGATGATCAGCGCGGCGCCGTCCTGGTCGCGCACGCGCGTGGCGAGCTTCATGATCTCGCCGTCGGGCCGCCATTCGAACACGGCGCCGACGGGCGCGGCGCGCACCAAAGGCGGCAGCAGCACGTCGAAGCGTGGCGTCGGCTCGGATGCCGCACCGAATTGAAGTTTTCCGTTGCCGTCGATCTCGATCACGCGCTCATGCCAGCCGTTCTCGTGGCGGATCATCTGGTGGATCGGCAGCACGTCGAAATATTCGTTGGCGAGGATGATGCTCGGTCCCTCAGGCACATCGTCGATGCTGTCGTGCCAGGCGATGTTGCGCAGGCCCGACAGCGTCGCACCCTGCCGCTCGCGCAGCACGGGATTGACCTCGACCATGTGGATATGAAGCGCCTGGTAGAGCGGCGGCAGCACGCGAAGCGCGCGCAACGCGTCGGCCATCATGGTGCCGCGGCCGGGGCCGAGCTCGATCAGCCGCAGGAATTGCGGCGAGCCCATCTGCTTCCACACCGAGGCCGTCCATAGTCCGAGCAGCTCGCCGAACATCTGGCTGACTTCGGGCGCGGTGGTGAAGTCACCTTCACGTCCCAAGGGATCGCGCGAGACGTAATAGCCATGGCGCGGATGCATCAGGCACAGTTCCATGTACCGCCAGACCGGCATGGGGCCTGAGGATTTGATCAGCGCCTTGATCTCGTTGAGTAGCGGCTGCTCGGTCACGGTGGTCTTCTCGAAATGAATTAACGAATGGTCCCTGCGGGCTTCGGCGCACCGCGCCTGACTGCCAATACAATAAGTATGCCGCCCACGATAAGCATCGGGATCGACAGCAGCATGCCCATGGTTAATCCGCCCCAGAGGAAACCAAGCTGCGCGTCCGGTTCGCGGAAGTGCTCGCCGGCGATCCGGGACAGGCCATAGATCAGGATGAAGGCGCCCAGGATCATGCCAGGCCGCTTCAGCGCGCCGAGCCGGATCATGATCGCGAGCACCGTGAACAGCAGGATGCCTTCCATGCCGGCCTCGTAGAGCTGGCTCGGATGGCGCGGCAGCTGCGTGGGATCGTGGGGGAAGATCATTGCCCAGGGCAGGCTTGCATCGGTGGCGCGGCCCCACAATTCGCCGTTGATGAAGTTGGCGATACGCCCGAGCAGCAGCCCGATCGGGGCGACCGCGGTGGTGATGTCACCGAGTGACAGGATCGAGATGCGATTGCGATAAGCAAACCACATCACCGCCACGACGCAGCCGAGAAAGCCGCCATGGAAGGACATGCCGCCCTCCCACAATCGGAAGATCGCGGCAGGATGATCGATGAAGAAAGGCAGATTGTAGAACAGCACGTAGCCGGTGCGGCCGCCGAGAATGATGCCGAGCGTGACCCAGAGGATGAAGTCGTCGATCTGCAGCAGCGACATCGGCGCTGGGCCGCCCCACAGGCGTTCTCTCTTCAGCAGCGAGCGCGCATAGAGCCAGCCGAACACGATGCCGCAGATATAGGCCAGCGCATACCAGCGGATCGCGAACGGGCCGATCTCGAGCGCGATCGGCTTGAAGGCGGGGAAGTCGATGAGCAGAAAGAGCATCGCGCCTTCTATATCTGGACGAGGTTACGGCGATAGAGCGCCAGCAGACGCTCCCAATGCCGCTCGGCCGCGTCGCGGTCGTAGACCGGGCGCTTGGGAAAGGCGAAGCCGTGATGGGTGCCGGGATAGATCTCGACCTCGGCTTTTGCGCCTTTCATGCCCTCTTTGACCTTCTCGATGATCTCCGGCGGCGCGTAGACGTCGGTCTCGGCGCAGGCGAAGTAGAGTTCGGCCCTGGTTTTGGCCGCGGCCAAATGCGGGCTGTCGTCCTGATCCGTTGCCAGTTGCACGCCGTAGACCGAGGCGGCCGCCTTGACGCGATCAGGGAAATGTGTGGCGGCGTTGACGGCGTAGCGGCCGCTCATGCAATAGCCGACGGTACCGACCAGCTTGGTGTTCGCGGCTGCCTGGCCCTCTGCATAGGTGAGCAGCGCTCTGGTGTCGTCCATGATCATGGGAATGGTGAGCGAGCCCATCAGCTGGAACATGCGCTTGCGTTCCGGCGCGTTCGGATCGGCCGGCAGCGCACCGAGCTCCATCACGCCGGAGCGGTAATAGAGGTTCGGCAGCATCACGTAATAGCCTGAGGTCGCGAGTCGGCGGGCCATGTCGCGCAGCTCTTCGCGGATCGCGGGCGCATCCATGTAGAACAGGATGACCGGAAACGGCCCGCCGCGTTCGGGATGGCTGATGAAGGTTGCGGTGTGGCCGTCCCTGGTGGGGATCGCGATCTGCTGGTCGATCATCTCTTGTCGCCTTGTGATTCTTCTTATGCAGGGACGTTGAATACGATTGCAAGGAAACCGGTTCATGACAAGGATACCGCCGATCGGGCCTTGAACCGTTCCGCCCGGATTGCCATTGTCTTTTCGAGAGTTCGCGCAAAGTTGAGGCCGCCAGGAGACCGAAATGACCCAGACCAACAACCGGTTTTTCGACGAGATCGGCCGCCTGATGAACGATGCCGCCGGCGCCGCCCAGGGCGTCAAGCGCGAGTTCGACACGGTGATGCGCACCCAGGCCGAAAAATTCCTGCGCGACATGGATCTGGTCAAGCGTGAGGAGTTCGAGGCGGTCAAGGACATGGCCCGCCTGGCGCGCGAGGAGAACGAGGCGCTGAAGGCGCGCATCGCGGCGCTGGAGGCCAAGCTCGGCGGAGCGGCTAGCTGAGGTCGTCATGCCCGGGCTTGTCCCGGGCATCCACGTTCTCCCCTCCAGTCCCGCAAGACGTGGATGGCCGGGACAAGCCCGGCCATGACGGTGTTCCGGGCCACGCCGGCTGCAAAAAATCCTCGCATTTCCTTGTCATTTCCGCATCTTCCGGGTAAAAGCCCGCCACGTCCGCGGCCCCCGCACCCCTGGAGGCTTGCTGTGGACGGCACCATGGGCCGCGTTGCGGCCCATTAACTTTTGCAAAAACAAGGACTTAACGACATGGCGACGACCGTCAAGGAATTGAAGGCGACCGCACGTCCGAAGAGCGGCAAGGGGGCCGCCCGGGCTGAGCGTCGCGCCGGGAAAGTGCCCGGAGTGATCTACGGCAACAAGCAACCCCCGCTCCCGATCTCGGTTGACGATCGTGAATTGCGCCAGCGCATCCTCGCCGGCCGGTTCCTGACCACGCTGGTCGACATCGACCTCGACGGCAAGAAGCACCGCGTGATTCCGCGCGACTATCACCTCGATCCGGTCAAGGACTTCCCGATCCATGTCGACTTCATGCGGCTCGGCGAAGGCGCCACCATCCGCATCAGCGTTCCCCTGCATGTCGTGAAGGCGGAAGGCTCGCCCGGCGTGAAGCGCGGCGGCGCCGTCAACATCGTGGCTCATGCGATCGAGATCGAATGCGGCGCCGAGAGCATCCCGCAGTACATCGAGGCCGATGTCGGCTCGCTCGAAATCGGTCACTCCTTGCATCTGTCGGACGTCAAGCTGCCGGCCGGCGTGAAGGCGCTGACCCGCGAGGACGCGACCCTCGTCACCATCGTGCCGCCGTCCGGCTACGCCGAAGAGCAGAAGGCTGCTGCGGCGGCTGCGGCTCCTGGCGCTGCTGCGGCTGCTCCGGCGGCTGGTGCTGCTCCGGCTGCGGGTGCTGCTCCGGCGGCCGCTGCCAAGGCTCCCGCCGGCGGCGACAAGAAGAAGTAATCTCTCAAAGCTGGCGCGCGGTCTCTGATCGCGCGCCGAGCGAGGGGCGCGCCGCGTCATGCGACTGTTTGTTGGGCTCGGCAATCCCGGCGCGAAATACGCACGTAACCGGCACAATATCGGCTTCATGGCCGTCGACGAGATCGCGCGGCGTCATGGTTTCGCACCATGGCGCCGTCGTTTTCAGGGCGAGACCTCGGAAGGCACGCTCGGCACCGAGCGCGTGATCCTGCTCAAGCCCACGACCTACATGAACGATTCCGGCCGCAGCGTTCAGGAAGCCGCAAGCTTCTTCAAGATCGCCATGGGCGACGTCACTGTGTTTCATGACGAGCTCGAGCTGCCGCCGGGCAAGGTGCGGGTGAAGATCGGCGGCGGTATCGCCGGCCATAACGGGTTGCGCTCGATCTCCGCACATATCGGCAACGACTATCGCCGTGTCAGGCTCGGCATCGGTCATCCCGGCGTCAAGGAACTGGTGCACGGCCACGTGCTGTCGGACTTCGCAAAGGCCGACAACGACTGGGTGACGACGCTGTGCGAGGCGGTGGCCGAGCACGCAGGCCTGGTCGCCAAGGGCACGGATGCGACCTTCGCCAACAGGGTGCATCTCGCGATGCAGGCGAAGGGATTTTTGACCAAGGACGACAACGGCAAGGAATAACGCTCGTGGGATTCAAATGCGGGATCGTCGGATTGCCCAATGTCGGCAAGTCGACTTTGTTCAATGCGCTGACCGAGACGGCCGCGGCGCAGGCGGCGAACTATCCGTTCTGCACCATCGAGCCGAATGTCGGCGAGGTTGCCGTGCCAGATCCGCGGCTCGACAAGCTCGCAGCGATCGCCAAATCCGGCCAGATCATCCCGACCCGGCTGACCTTCGTCGACATCGCCGGTCTCGTCCGCGGCGCTTCCAAGGGGGAAGGCCTCGGCAACCAGTTCCTCGCCAACATCCGCGAGGTCGACGCCATCGCGCATGTCGTGCGCTGCTTTGAGGATTCCGACATCACCCATGTCGAGGGCAAGATCGCCCCGCTCGCGGACATCGAGACCATCGAGACCGAGCTGATGCTCGCCGACCTCGACAGCCTCGAGAAGCGCGTCGACAACCTCACCAAGAAGGCCAAGGGCAACGACAAGGACGCCAAGGAGCAGCTCGACCTCGTCAACCGCACCCTGGTGCTTCTCCGCGAGGGCAAGCCCGCGCGCCTCGTCGAGCGCAAGGCGGAGGAGGAGCGCGCCTTCGGGATGCTCGGCCTGCTGTCGTCCAAGCCCGTGCTCTATGTCTGCAATGTCGAGGAAGGCTCGGCCGCGACGGGCAATGCGTTCTCCAAGGCGGTGCAGGAGCAGGCCGCCAAGGAAGGCGCCGTCGCCGTCGTCATCTCGGCCAAGATCGAATCCGAGATCGCCACCATTTCACGCGATGAGCGTGCCGATTTCCTGGAGACGCTGGGTCTCGAAGAGGCCGGCCTCGATCGTCTGATCCGCGCCGGCTACACGCTGCTCGACCTCATCACCTACTTCACGGTGGGCCCGAAGGAAGCGCGCGCCTGGACCATCTACCGCGGCACCAAGGCGCCGGGCGCGGCCGGTGTGATCCACACCGACTTCGAAAAGGGCTTCATCCGCGCCGAGACGATTGCTTATGAGGATTACGTGGCACTTGGCGGCGAAGCCGGCGCCCGCGATGCCGGCAAGCTCCGCCTCGAAGGCAAGGAATACGTCGTCGCCGACGGCGACGTGATGCATTTCCGGTTCAATACGTAAGCTGCGAACAGCGGTCCCGTAGGGTGGGTTAGCTACGCAGATGTGCGAAGCGCATCTGCGTAGCGTAACCCACCAATGGCTCGATCCGCGGAAACAGAAGAGGTGGGTTACGGCTTCGCCTAACCCACCCTACGAGACCACCCTCACCGCAGCCCGCCGCCCTGGTCGCGGATTGCGCCGAGATGCTCGTTGATGCGGAAGACGATCAGGATCAGCTCGGCGAGGATGCGCGAGAACACGATCCCGACGACGACGCTCGCGATCGACGACAGCAGCACCAGGAAACCGCCGAACGGGCTGATCGCCATCGCAGCGAGCCCTGAGAAGATGCCGGAGAGGCCGAACAGGCAGATCAGCGCGATCACCAGCCAATAGAAGGTCTTGATGATCGTCGGCGTGATGAAGCGGTCCCACTGAAACAGATCGCTGAATGAAAACATTGCTCTCCCCAGGGCATCGGGCCTTGGCAAATGGATCTTGGCCCTCGGTCGATCCGACTCAAGACCAACGCTGCTACCCCGTATGTAGCACGAGCCATGCGGGCCGGCGGGTTGAGATTGCCGCAAAGTGCGGCCACAATCTGTCATTTCCGCAAGCAATCCCAAGATGACCCTGACCTTCGAAGATTTCCCGCCCGGCCGGTTCGGAACATTCGGCCCGCGCCATGTCACCCGCGATGAGATCTTGGCCTTCGCCGCCGAGTTCGATCCGCAGCCGATGCACCTCGACGAGGAGGCCGCAGCCAAGAGCATGCTGCGCGGCCTCTCCGGCTCGGGCTGGCATCTCTGTTCGCTGATGATGCGGATGATGGCCGACGGTTTCATGACCCGTGCCGCCTCGCTCGGCTCGCCCGGCGTCGACGAGGTGCGCTGGCTGTCGCCGCTCCGGCCCGGCGACGATCTCATGCTCGACGTCGACGTGTTGGAGGCGCGCCCCTCGAAGAGCCGGCCCGAGCTCGGCATCGTCAAGTTCAAATGCACCGTGCGCAACGCCAAGGGGGAGGCGCTGGGTGAGATGACCTCGCCGATACTGATCGAGCGGCGCGAGGGGGCGGTCTGATGCGGTTCTTCGACGACATCGAGATCGGCCAGCGCCGCGAGATCGGCACCTATACGTTCACGGCCGAGGCCATCAAGAATTTCGCCGCGAAGTTCGATCCGCAGCGTTTTCATCTCGACGAGGAAGAGGGCAAGAACTCGCTGTTCGGCGGGCTCGCGGCCTCGGGCTGGCATGTCGGCTCGGCCTGCATGAGCCTGCTTGTCGCGGACGGCCAGCGCTTGGCGCGCGAAGCCGCATCGCGCGGCGAGGAGGTCGCGGTGTGGGGGCCGTCGCCGGGTTTTCGCGACCTGCGCTGGATCCGGCCGGTGCTCGCCGGCGACTCCGTCGCTTACGTCAACGTCGTCATCGACAAGCGTATTTCCGCCTCGCGCCCCGGCTGGGGCATCCTGACCGCCCGCACCACCGGCACCAACCAGCGCGGCGAGGACGTCTATTCCATCACCGCCAGCGCCTTCGTGCCGATGCGTGCGAAGAGCGGTTAGACCTGTTCCAGGATGAACGCGGCAAATGATGCGCGAGTGTTGCACGCGCGCTATGGACGCGATTCCGGCCGGCTGCCATAAGCCTGCGCATGATGGTTACCGCGAAGCAGTTGGCGGAACCATCGAGTTGCTAACCAATTATGAACCTGTCGCTGTCTAATTGAAACGAATTGGGCAGAGTACAGGGGACGAGGACCATGGCAGATCGCGGCGCACTCAAACTTGTCGGATTTCTCTTTGCTACCGCGACGCTGGCAGTGATGCTGGTCGCCGGCATGGTGGTGAAGGGTTATGCCGATGGCGCCTACACCCTGGAAGCCTCGGCCGTCGACGCGAGCCGGTAAGTGTTCGTTAACTTCGCGGGGTCGCGAAGCGGCCTCCGCCCTCAGCGGCTATAGACCAACGCCAGGACGGCGATCGAAACCGCCAACAACCCGACAAAGCGCAGCATGATCGTGCCGAATTGATTCGGCGCGCGCCGCAAGGGTATCGGGTCCGTGGTATCGGGCCGAATGCTTTCCATCTGAATGTCCCCAAGCCCGGCCGTAGCGGCACGGGCGCTCGGCATTGGTCGTTGGGGAGCGGCAGAGGGTTCAAACTACAGCCACCGCTGTCATGCCCCGGCTCGACCGGGGCATCCAGTACGCCGCGACCTCTCGGCTCAATCACTGCGGTCTCTGGAATACTGGATCACCCGCTTTCGCGGGTGATGACACCTGTGTTGGGGAGACTGCGTGAGGGCAAGCACTCCGCGTCCGTACAGCCCCAGAATCAAAACCGCCGCGCCCTTTCGGAACGCGGCGGCTGGTGATGCGTGGTATCGGCGATCAGCTGTTGCGCAGGCCGTCGGCGGCGCGCTTCCACTGCGCGACGTTGTCGGCGATCATGCGGGTCGACTTCATCGCGGCCTGGCTGAGCTGGGCGTAGCCGGAGATCTCGCGCTGGACGCGCTGGCCTTCGGCATGGAGCAGGTCGCGCAGGCTCTCGAGCTCCGAGATCAAATTCTCGATCTCGGCGAGCGAAGTGCCGGCGACGCGCTGGATCAGCGAGTTGACGTTGGTGACGGTGGCTTCCGCGCTCGGGTCGAGCGGCGGCGCGTCGGTGGTCGTCGCCGCCGGACGGCGCAGATAGGCGATATCGTTGCGGACGAAATCGCGGATGCCGGCTTCGACTTCCGTGACTGCAGCGAGGTTGGTGTCGACCGTCTCGGTCTCGGCGGCTTCGGTCTTTTCCGGACGCATGGCGTTCATCGTTATTCCCCTGTTCGCGTTGAGCGCAGCGCGAGTGTCCCCCGCACGACGACGTCTGTGAGGCTTGCTCATCTGGACGTCCGATTTTGGCCGCAAATGGGCCGAGATGCGGCAAGGGCGGACCATTCGGGGGTTTTGCCGTGGCGTATGGTTACGAGAGTCTGAACGCCGCCGATGCATGGCCAATGCGCGGCTCTGGCGGCGCCCGACTCCCTCGCCCCGCAGGCGAGGAGAGGCGAAGGAACTCACCAGCTCTTCTTGAAACCCGCCGTCACGCTCTTGTTGATCGCGCCTTGCGAGGTCTCGCCGACCGAGCCGGAGACGGTGACGTTGTCGAACAGCTTCTGCTCGGCGCCGACCTTGCGCAGCCATTTGTCGTCGGTGGTCGACAACGTCTGGCCGGCGGTGACGCTGGTGCCGGTGTCGGTGAGGGTGACCTTGGCGGACTGGTCGGTCTCGTAATTGCGGGTGACGTGGCCGCCGATGCCGGGGACCGCACTGGTGCCCTGCTGGTTGACGCTGTAGCCGTTCTGCAGCGTCAGCGAGGTGTCGCCGGACAGCGGCACCGATTTGATCAGCGACGCCCCGAGGCTGCTCTGTTCCGAGCCGGGATCGACGCGGGCTTCCACCGCGGTCTTGTCCCAGATCACGCCTGCGCCGGGCGCGGTTGCCGTCGCCCAGGCGCTGCCGGAGGATTGCGGCAGGTTGCCGCCATTGGTGGCCTTTTGCGCCAGCAGCTCGGACATCGTCCGCGGCTCGCGCGCCACCGTCATGTCGGCGCCGATCCGCGTATCCCAGAACGAGAACACGGATTGCCTCACCGTCACCGCCGAGGAGCCGTTGGCATTGGCGTTCGATGACCAGTCGAGGCCGTCCTTGGCGGCGGCCTGCGCGCGCTTCCTGGCGGCCATGGGGTCGATGCCGGTGCCGGCGTCGACCGCAAGCTGGCTCCAGTCGAGCTTGTCGACGTCGATGCCCTTCATCACGTCGGCGTCGTTGACGTCGGGGGCCTCTGCCGTCTCGGTCTCGGCCTCGTCGTCGGCTACGGCCGCGGGTGGGGAGAAGGGCGGAATGATCTGCGCCGAAGCCGTCAGCACCGAGCCCAAGATGAACGCGGCCGCCAGCACCGGCAGCCTGGTCCAGCCAAAACCTGTCGAGAATTCCATCGTCCTGCCCGCGAACCCCGGCGCATGTTGTCCGCCAGTATAAGGCGGTCCTCGGTGATGACCATGCGCCATTCGGTCTGCTTGCATCAATGCGGATTTATCGTTGCGAAATTGTGGCACCTCGCGTGGGGGACGCGAACCAACGGGCCGCGCGAGAGGCGCGCGCCCGACGACAGCTCTCGATGCGACGGCATCCGGCGGGGCTGGAGGCCAGGACGTCGCGTCAGGCATCGTCATCGGTCCCGAACAGCGGGGCCCGTTGGTGTCCCCCTCAGCCGACGCCGGTCATCTTCGGCAGATGAATGGCGCGGCCGAGTGCCTGCTCGACCAGGTCGAAGGTGTCGATCAGGACGCGCATGCTGGCGAGTTTGCCCGCCCTGAACTGGGCGAACTGTGCGACCCGCAAGCTGATCGGCTTGTTGGAATCCAGTGCCGTCAGCGAGTAGCGCAGCATCGAGGCGGCGGAATCGACGCCCAGCATAATGCTCTCGCGGTCGAAGCGGCGGACCTGGAAATTGTCGGCGAGCTGGCGGATGACGTCGAGCACGGCGTCCTTGCCCTGGCGCGCGCCGAGGAACGGAAACATGTCGATCGGGCCGTAGAGCGCCCATTCGACGTCCTCGTCGATCAGGGCCTCGATGTCCTCGAAATGCCGGTCGTTGATCGCGCGGTGCAACGCGCGCGAGAAACGCCAGAGGCTGTGCTCTGTCATTTTGGGCAGTCCTGACGCTGGCTTTGCGATAAAAAACGGAAAACGACCCCGGGCGCCGTCAGGCGGTGGGGCTCAACTCATTTGTATGCAAACAAAATAGGTGGTTTCGGCCAAAACGCAATTCACGTTTTTGCAATGCACAATTGATGGCGATATGTGAAATTTGCAACAGAACCCCGTAATCTCCCGGGTGTCGGCGGGCTCGCCGCCGGGTTCCAGGGCAGGGGGAGGCTCAGTCCATCCGCTGACCCACGATCAGCGGCCCGATCTCGCGCTCGAGCACCTGCTGCACCAGATCGTAGGAATCGATGATCTCGCGGATCTCCGCCACCAGCCCGCCGCGGAAGCTGTAGAACACCGCCATGTCGAACTGCACGATGCGGTCGTTGCTTCGCTTCCTGAAATAGGTGTGCATGTAGGTTGCGACCTGGTCGGCCTCGGCAACGATGTGCCGCGCCTTGTAGCGGACCTCCGAATAGCGCGACCAGATCGTCTGCCAGAGCTCGCGCAGCTGTTGCTTGCCGTGGCGCGGCACCATGTGCGGCAGCACGTCGATCGGCGCATGGGTGAGGAAGTCGACGTCCTCGGTGCAGCACGCCAGCGCGGCCTCGAGATCGCCCCGCGCGAAGGCGTCGAGCAGATGCAGCACGCGTTGCCTGTTCAGCTTTTCGACCGTCATGCCGCTCCCGTCCTCGTTGGTCGTGGGATTGCAACGCTACCGTGGGTGTCGCGGGTCCATCAATCCGCAAAAACACGCCAGCGCCATGCCGCGTTCATGGGGGGCTGCGGGTTGCGCACTTGTCTGCGTGCGGGCCTCTGTACCATGCGATGACGCCGCAGGCCCATCGGCGGGGCCTTGCCCGGATGGGGAACCCGGACCCTCCCGCGTTCGTTGAGGGTCCAACGTCGCATCCGGAGACATCGACCCATGAAATCGCCGCTTCTCGCCGTCACCGCCGCGCTGCTCATGCTCGGCGCGACCTCCGCCGCCAATGCCAAGGGCTGCATCAAGGGCGCCATCGTCGGCGGCGTCGCCGGCCATTATGCCGGCCATCACGGCGTGCTGGGCGCCGCCGCCGGCTGCCTCTACGGCCGGCACCACGCCAAGGAGCAGGAAAAGCAGCGGCAGCAGCAGCAAAGCCAGGTGAACGGGCAGGGGAAGCTGTAGCCGTCATTCCGGGGCGCGCCATTTGGCGCGAACTGAGATGCGCAATTGCGTGTCTGAGAATCCATCTCACCGCTTGCCCCGGTGGAAGAGTAGGGCGTGACGCATCTCACATCACTGAGCGCCAAGGGCGGCTATCGTCATCCCCATGTCATCAGGGAGACGTGCCATGGCCGCCATCGCCACCGTCAGAAAGTCCCGCCTGCACAACGCGCTCGAAGGCCTTGCGCTGACCGCGACGCTGCAGAGCTTCCCGACCTTCGCCGCCGCCGCGTTCCTGCTCAAGCTCGTCGGCAACCACGACCTCTCCGGCGACCCCAGCGTCGCCATCTTCGTCGCCATCGCCTCGCTCGCCCATGCGATGCTGGCGGTCACTCTGGGCCCGAGCTTCCCAGGCTTCTTCAAGACCGTCTACGAGCCGAAATTCTTCGAGGCCCATTTGTCGCTGTCCGACAAGATCACGGCATGGCGCACCCAGCCGGTCGCCTCGCTCCAGCTCATGACGATCGTGCTGCTGCTGTCGGTGATGGCGGTGGTGACGGCGAGCGTGGGGTGAGGGGTAATCTCTCCTCGTCATTCCGGGGCGCCGCGAAGCGGCGAGCCCGGAATCCATACCCACAAACGGCGCTGCCGACTTAGGCCCTACCTCTTCTTCCACCCACCCCGCCGCCCCGGCATCCCGCCCGTCGACTTCGGCGCCGGCCCGAACTCCGGCCCGGACTGCCGTGAATCCGTCGGCTGGATAATCCGGCTCGTGCTACCGAACGGCTTTGACGGCAGCGTCTGCTTCTCGCGATAAGGCAGCGACTCCGGCCCATGCATCTCGTCGAGATGCGGCTTGTGCACCTTCGAGCCGCTGCCGCCGCCGCTGGCCTTCAGCGCAGAGCTGACCGTTTTCTTCTTCATGGCGCTGACAGGCAGGTTGGCGGCGTCGCCGTATTTCTTGCTGCCGGCATAGGCGCCGGCCTTGCCCTGCACAACGCGCTGCTTCGCGGTGGGATCGTCGACCACGGCAAGCTCGGTGGCGCGCAGGCGCTTGACTTCGTCGCGCAGGCGCGCGGCTTCCTCGAAGTTCAGGTCGGCGGCGGCCTCGCGCATGCGGGTTTCGAGATCGGCGAGCACGGCTTCGAAATTGTGGCCGATCGAGATGACGTCGTCGGTCATGTCGTGGCCGCCGACCTCGACCAGCACGTGGTCGCGCTCGTAGACGGAGTTGAGGATGTCGCCGATCTGCTTCTTCACACTCTCCGGCGTGATGCCGTGGGCGGTGTTGTACTCGACCTGCTTTTCGCGGCGGCGGTTGGTCTCGGCGATGGCGCGCTCCATCGAGCCCGTCATCTGGTCGGCATAGAGGATCACCTTGCCGTCGACGTTGCGCGCGGCGCGGCCGATGGTCTGGATCAGCGAGGTCTCGCTGCGCAAGAAACCTTCCTTGTCTGCATCGAGGATCGCGACCAGCGCGCATTCGGGAATGTCGAGGCCTTCGCGCAAGAGGTTGATGCCGACCAGCGCGTCGAACGCGCCGAGGCGCAAGTCGCGGATGATCTCGATGCGCTCGATGGTGTCGATATCGCTGTGCATGTAGCGGACGCGAATGCCCTGCTCGTGCAGATATTCGGTGAGATCCTCCGCCATGCGCTTGGTCAGCACCGTGATCAGCGAGCGGTAGCCGGCCTGCGCGGTCGCGCGCACCTCGCCGACGAGATCGTCGACCTGGGTGCGGGCCGGGCGGATGTCGACAGGCGGATCGATCAGTCCGGTCGGGCGAATGACCTGCTCGACGAACACGCCGCCGCTCTCGTTCAGCTCCCAGGCGCTCGGCGTCGCCGACACCGCGACCGTCTGCGGCCGCATCATGTCCCATTCCTCGAAGCGGAGCGGGCGGTTGTCCATGCAGGACGGAAGGCGGAAGCCGTATTCGGCCAGCGTCGCCTTGCGGCGGAAGTCGCCGCGGAACATGCCGCCGATCTGCGGCACGGTGACGTGGCTCTCGTCGGCGAACACCAGCGCGTTGTCGGGGACGTATTCGAACAGCGTCGGCGGCGGCTCGCCGGGCAGGCGCCCGGTGAGATAGCGCGAATAGTTCTCGATGCCGGCGCAGCTCCCCGTCGCCTCCATCATCTCGAGGTCGAATGTGGTGCGCTGCTCCAGCCGCTGCGCTTCGAGCAGGCGTCCCTGGTCGTGGAGCTGGTCTAGCCGCTGCTTCAGCTCCGCTTTGATCGACTTGATCGCCTGCACCAGCGTCGGGCGCGGCGTTACATAATGCGAGTTGGCGTACATCTTGATGAATTCGAGCTCGTCCTGCTTGTGGCCGGTGAGAGGGTCGAACTCCTCGATGGTCTCGATGGTGTCGCCGAACAGGTTCACGCGCCAGGCCCGGTCCTCATAGTGCGCCGGGAAGATGTCGATGACGTCGCCGCGCACCCGGAACGTGCCGCGGGTAAAATCGTGCTGGGTGCGCTTGTACTGCAGCGCGACGAGGTCGGCGATCAGCTGGCGCTGGTCGATGCGCTCGCCCTTCTTCAACGCGAAGGTCATCGCGGTGTAGGTCTCGACCGAGCCGATACCGTAGATGCAGGACACCGAAGCGACGATGATGACGTCGTCGCGTTCGAGCAGCGCGCGCGTCGCCGAATGGCGCATGCGGTCGATCTGCTCGTTGATCGAGGAGTCCTTTTCGATGTAGGTGTCGGTGCGCGGAACGTACGCTTCCGGCTGGTAATAGTCGTAATACGAGACGAAATATTCGACCGCGTTGTCCGGGAAGAAGCTCTTGAACTCGCCATAGAGCTGGGCGGCGAGCGTCTTGTTCGGCGCCAGGATGATGGCGGGGCGCTGCGTCGCCTCGATCACCTTGGCCATGGTGTAGGTCTTGCCGGAGCCGGTGACGCCGAGCAGCACCTGCGAACGGTCGTTGCGCTGGATGCCTTCGACCAGCTCGGCGATCGCGGTCGGCTGGTCGCCGCGCGGCTCATAGGGCGACTTGATCTCGAAGCGCACGCCGCCTTCGGACTTTTCCGGCCGCGGCGGCCGGTGCGGGGTCCACACCTTGGTGGAGCCGTCGTTCTTGCGGAACTCCGGCCGCCCCTCGCGGATCAGCGATTCCAGCGCGTCGGCGGTCGCCTTGACGCCGAGCGCCTCCATCTTGTTCCGCGGCGGACGCGCGAGCGCTTCCGCATCGTCCTCCTCGGTGGGAAAACCGAGTTGCCGCGCCAGTTCCGGATCGAGCGTCGGGATCGTGGCCGCGGTGCCGTAATTGGCCTGCGGCGCCTCGTCGAAGCCACCGCTCTCGGAGGCGCGGGCCCCCGGCGGCTGCGGGTTGGGCCGCAGCGGCATCGGCCGCGTATTGTCCTGCGGAAACTGCTTTTGAAGGTCTTTGGGCGTCGAGGCCCGTGCCCGGTGCGCCGCAGCCTCGCCGCCCGAGCGGCGGTCGCGCGAATTGTCCGGCGGCGGCTGCAGCCCGGTGCCCGATCCAAGCCCGGCGTCGCCGCGATTGATCGCGGGATTCAGAAGTTCAGCCAGCGCCGCCCCGATCGGCTGCACATCGGGCCGATGTGCCTTCGAGTTGGGAGCCTTGGAGTTGGGAGCCTTGGATTTGGTGGATTTCGGGGGAGCAGGTTTCTTCGCCATAGGGCGAATATGGGACGAGTCCGCCCCTCAGAAAAGGGCGAATGACCGTCGCCATGCAGCCTGCTGACAGCAGGTTGGCAGCAGGGCAGGGCTCACACCGCCGGCAGCGGCCCGTCGCCGTCCACGACCATCAGGCGCGGCTCGAGGATGTCGAGGTGGATGCCGCCGCACTCGTCGCAGCGCATGGCCCAGTACTCGCATCCGGTGCGGCCGCCGATCACGCGGAGCACCGTCAGGTCGCCGCTGCATTCCGGGCATGTCGACAACACATCGCGGCTGTAGATCCTCGGTCGCGACGTGTCTTCGATTTCGATAACTGACATGACAGTTCCCCCCTTGGCGCTGCGTTGTCCCTGGTCTGCTTGCCGTCCCGCCCGCTATTCGTCGTCGTTGTCGGCCCGGCGGCGGAAGCGGTCGATATGGTGCTTGGCGTCGGCGATCGCGGCGCTCTGATCGGGCCAAGCGAAACCGACTTCCATCGCCGGAAACAGCACGCCGTCGATGGCGACGGGGCTGAGGTCGGCGCGGCGGATGCGGGCGTGCCAGAGGCCTTTGCCGGCCTCGAAGGATTCAATGTCAAAGCCGTCGTAGAGCGTCGTCATTCTTGTCGGTCCCACGTTTCTTTTCGGAGGGTCAGGGGACCACGATTGCGGATTGCGGAATGTGAAGCCGTTCACAAACGGCGGGCTTTTTTGCTTCCCGGCGTCGGACGGGCGGCGGGTTCCGAGGCCGCGCGCATGATCCAGCGGCGGAACGCGGCAAAATCGCGCTGCTCGGTCTGGAAGCTGCGATAGACCAGATACCAGCGCATGCCCTTGGGCACCGAGAGGTCGAACGGGGCGACCAGCCGGCCGGCGGCGAGGTCGTCGTCGATATAGGGGCGGATGCCCATGGCGATGCCGAGCCCGTCGGCGGCGGCCTGCAGCGCCTGGCCGTAGAACTGGAACTCGGGCCCGCGCGGATTGATGCGAGGGAGGTTCGCGGCCTTCAGCCAGATCGGCCAGTCCTCGGGTGAATGTTCGACCCGGATCAGGCTCGGGCCCTTGAGGTCGGCCGGGCGCTTGAGGACGCTCGCGAGGCGGGGCACGCAGACCGGGGTGAGATCGCCGGCGAACAGCGGCTCGGCGACCAGCCCGGGCCAGTCGCCGGTGCCGAGCTTGATGCCGCAGCTCCAGTCCTCGCCGAACGGCACCGACGCGCCGCCGGTGGTGAAGCGAACCTCGATGTCGGGCTCCTCGCTGCGAAACTCCGACAGGCGCGGGATCAGCCAGCGCATCGCAAAGGTGTGGCCGACGCCGATGGTGAGCACGCGAACGCTTGCCGGCGCGGTCACCTGCGCGGTCAGGCTGGCCAGCGCATCGAAGATCGGCGTCAGCCCGCTTTGATAGGCACGGCCGGCCTGGGTCAGCACCAGCTTGTTGGCCTTGCGCTCGAACAGCGCGACGCCGAGCCGCTCTTCCAGCAGATGCACCATGCGGCTGACCGCGGCCGCCGACACGCTCAGCTCAAGCCCGGCCGCAGCAAAGCTGCCGGTCCGCGCCGCCGCCTCGAATGCCTTGATGCCGTTGAGAAACAGCAGACGCCGCAAATGCAGGACCTTGTACAGACCATCAGGAAAGCTGAGGCCAGGCCAAGATAACTCAGTTTGCGAAGGTGGAGCAAGCGGGGCAGATTTTACAGCGTAGTTTCAGGCTGATTTGCCGGGAAGCGCCACGGCCTCTTCGCTCTCCGCAAGCGGGGCGAGGAATTGAGGCAGCCTGCGTCCCTTGCCTGCCGAGAGGAAACCCCACGTGACGCCCATCATGATCGCTGCCCTCGGATTGCTGATGGTCGGCACCGCGTTCCTGTCGGGGCTGTTCGGCATGGCGGGCGGGCTGATCCTGATCGGCGTGCTGCTGGCCCTGATGCCGTTGCCGACCGCGATGGTGCTGCATGCGATCACGCAGATGGCCTCCAACGGCTGGCGTGCCTTTTTGTGGCGAGCGCATATCCGCTGGCGGCCGGTCGCGAACTATATGGTCGGCGCCGCAATCGCGCTCGCGGCCTGGTCGCTCACCCGCTATGTGCCTGACAAGCCGATGGCGCTGCTGCTGCTCGGCATCACCCCGTTCATGGCGCGGCTGTTGCCGTCGACTATCAAGCCGGATCCCGACCGTCTCTGGCAGGGCACTGTCTACGGAACGATCTGCATGGGACTGATGCTGATGACCGGCGTGTCGGGCCCGCTGCTCGACACCTTCTTCCTCGGCGGCGATTTCGGCCGGCGCGAGAAGGTCGCGACCAAGGCGATGTGCCAGCTCGCTAGCCATTTCACCAAGCTGATCTATTTCGGCGGCATCATCGATCAGGCGGCGAGCCTCGATCCCGTGCTCGCCGGCGTCGCCATCCTTGCCTCGATGCTCGGCACCACGCTGGCGCGGCGCATCCTCGAAGCCATGACCGACCGGCAATTCGTGGCCTGGTCGAACAAGCTGATCACCACCATCGCCTGCTACTACATCGCCTATGGCGGCTGGCTCATGCTTCGCGCGCCGGTGCTCGCCGCCTTCGACAAGGGAGGTTTGCAATGAGCGAGATTGCCGATCCGCTGGTGCTGGACTTCGTCGAATGGGTGGCGCGCGAGCCGCGCGCCTATGCCGAGGTGATCGCGACCTGGAAAACCTCGTGCCCGCGCCTCACCATCTGGGAGGACGCCGCCGACCGCGGCTACGTCGCGCGCGAGACCATTGCAGGTGTGGGGCTGGTGATCGCGGTGACGCAGGGCGGCGAGAGGCTGCTGCGTACGAACGGACGGTGATGCCTCACCACAACATCATTGCGAGCGCGAGCGAAGCAATTCAGAATGTCTTTCGCAGCGGCAGTCTTGCTTCGCTGCGCTCGCAATGACGGAAGACCACCATGTCACTCAAGCTCTACGAACTCATCGGCATCGATCCCTCGCGCCCGTTCAGCCCGTATTGCTGGCGCACGCGGATGGCGCTGGCGCATAAAGGCCTGTCCGCGGAATCGCTGCCCTGGCGCTTCACCGAGAAGAGCGCGATCGCGCCGCACGGCTCGGAAAAGGTCCCGGTGCTGCTGCACGACGACAAGCCGGTGGTCGATTCCTGGACGATTGCGACCTATCTCGAAGATTATTTCCCCGACCGTCCGTCGCTGTTCGGCGGCGAGGGCGGCCGCGCCATGGCGCGCATGGTCAACGCCTTCGGCGACATCGCGATCGTCGGCGGCATCTTCCCGCTGATCGTTGCCGACATCCCGAACAATCTCGCCGAGGTCGACGCCGCCTATTTCCGCCAGTCGCGCGAGGCGCGCTTCGGCGGCAAGAGCCTGGAACAGGTCATGGCGAGCCGCGACACCGGCGTGGTCGCGTTCCGCAAATCGCTGGAGGTGATGCGGCAGACCGTCAAGAAGCAGCCCTTCATCGGCGGCGCTGCGCCGAACTATGCCGACTACATCGTGTTCGGCGGCTTTCAATGGGCGCGCGTGGTCAGCCCGTTCAAGCTGCTCGAGGCGGATGATCCGGTTTATGCCTGGCGCGAAAAACTGCTCGACGCGTTCGACGGCATGGCGCGGAAATCGCCGGGGCATGCAGTGTAAGCTTCGTAGCCCGGATGGAGCGCAGCGAAATCCGGGGCCGCCGCCGACGGAACGATTCCCGGATTACGCTCGCGCTCCATCCGGGCTACGGGCTTCCTCCGCCGCTTTCCTCAAACATTCCCGGCACAGGCAGTCTTCGCCCTCGACCGGCATCGGCAGTTTTGCGGTTTCCTCCGTGCACCAGCAGGTGCCCGAGAGGTCGCAGCCGAACTCGGTGCCGCAGCGCGCGCAGGCGAGACGGCGTGGTTCCGGGGCTGAGGATTCTTGCGGATTTGTCATGATCTACGTCGAGGCGTCGCCGTGATTTTCATGTCGGGTTCATCTGTCGCTGCGGTATATTAGACGTCGCGCGCGGACTCCGAAAGCGGCTCCCCGACACGCGAAGGACAAATTGATGGCCCGCGATTCGCAAGCCGCGCTCGTCGCGCTCAACCGCTTTGGCTTCGGCGCCCGCGGCGGGGCCTCCGGCGATCTCATCAACGCAGCCTCCGATCCCAGAGGTTTCGTCAAGGCGGAGCTCGGTCGCCCGAACGGCGTGCTGCTGGAAGCGCCGGTCCTGCAGTCGACGCCGCAACTCGGCCAGGCCGTGTTCGCCTATCAGGATCAGGTCAAGCAGGCGCGCGACGCCGCGGCGAAGGCTGCCGTGCCGATCGAGCCGCAGCCGACCGCCGAACAGAAGCCCGTCTTGCGTCGCAATCTCTCGCTCAACGCGGCCGCGACCGAGATCGCCGGCCAGATGGCAGAGGCGAAACCGGCCGACAATGCGGCAAAGCCGGAGACGATGCAGCCCAACGCGGCCGCGCCGCCGGCCGCAAAGCCCGCCCCGCAGCCGCTCAACGTGATTCAAAAGACCTTCCGCGCCGAAGCGCTGGCGCGGTTGCAGCGCGCGACGCTGGTCGAATGCGGCTTCACCGAGCGCCTCGTCGTGTTCTGGTCCAACCATTTCTGCATCTCGGCCGGCAAGGGCGAGTTGGCGCGGATCTGGGCCGGCGCGTTCGAGCGCGAGGCGATCCGCCCGCATGTGCTCGGACGCTTTGCCGACATGCTGAAGGCGGTCGAGCAGCATCCGGCGATGCTGTTCTTCCTCGACAACCAGCAATCGCTCGGGCCGGATTCGCGCGCGGGCCAGAATCGCAAGCGCGGGCTCAACGAGAATCTCGCGCGCGAGATCATGGAGCTGCACACGCTTGGCGTCGGCGGTGGTTATTCGCAGGAGGACGTCACCGCGCTCGCGCGCATCATCACCGGCTGGACCTTTGCCGGACGGCAGGGGCAGCTCGGTACGCCCGGCTCCTTCGTATTCAACACCAATGCGCACCAGCCCGGCGCGCAGATGCTGCTCGGCAAGAGCTACGAGGCGACGGGCCTTGCGCAAGGCGAGGCCGCGCTCGCCGACATCGCGCGCCATCCGTCGACCGCGAACTTCATCGCCGCCAAATTCGTCCGCCATTTCGTCGCCGACGAGCCGCCGCCGGCGCTGGTCGCGCGGTTACGCGAAATCTTCGTCAAGACCGACGGCGACCTCAAGGCGCTTGCGACGGCACTGGTCGATTCCGACGAGGCCTGGAAGGCGCCTCTGACCAAGATGCGCAGTCCTTACGATTTCCTGGTCGCGAGCGGGCGGCTGCTCGCGCGCGTGCCGGAGGATCCCGGCCGCTATCTCAATGGCCTCAACCTGCTCGGCCAACCGTTATGGTCGCCGTCGGGCCCCAACGGCTTCGCCGATACCAATGCCGCCTGGGCCGCACCCGAGGGCATGAAACTCAGGCTCGATATCGCCGCGCAGATCGGGGCGCGGCTCGGCAACAACATCGATCCGCTTGACCTCTTGGAATTCGCGGCGGCCGATGCGGCCTCCATCGAAACGCGGCGAGCCGTCGAGCGCGCGGAGTCGCGCCAGCAGGCGCTGGCGCTGCTCTTGATGTCGCCGGAAATGCAGCGGAGATGATGATGATCGACTGCGTCGAGAACCGCCTCCTCACCTCGCGTCGTAGCCTTCTGCTCGGCGGCGCCTCGTTTGCAGCCTGGGCTTACCTGCCGAAATTTGCACGTGCCGCCGACGGCCGCGATCCCCGGCTGATCGTGGTGATCCTGCGCGGCGCGCTCGACGGTCTCTCGACCGTCGCGCCGATCGGCGACCCTGATTATGCCAGCCTGCACGGCTCGATCGCGCTCGCCGCGGATGGAGCGCATCCTGCGATCATGCTGGATTCCTTCTTTGCGCTGCATCCGGCGATGCCGGAATTTGCGCGCATGTATCGCGACAGGCATGCGGCGGTGATCCATGCGGTGGCGACGCCCTATCGCGACCGCTCGCATTTCGACGGCCAGGATGTGCTCGAAAGCGGTTATGCCGGGCCGGGCCGCGTGCAGTCCGGCTGGCTCAATCGCGCGCTGGAAGCGCTGCCGCGCGGCGAGCGGGTATCGAGCGCTCTTGCCGTCGGGCCCACCACGCCGCTGGTGCTGCGCGGCAACGCGCCGACCGTCGGCTGGGCCCCGGTGGCGCTGCCGCACGCCGACGACGATACCGCGATGCGCCTCGTCGATCTCTACCGTCATCGCGATCCCGCGCTGGAGAGGGCCCTGTCGCAAGGCCTTCAGCTCGACAAGGCCGCGAGCGGCGCCGACATGAAGCCGAAACCCGGCAATGCGGTGGCGCAGATGCGCCAGGTCGCGCGCGGCGCGGCCAAGCTGATGGCGGCGGATGACGGCCCGCGCATCGCCGCGCTCGCCTTCGATGGCTGGGACACGCATGCCAAGGAGGGCGGCCCGGTCGGTCGTCTCGCCTTCCTGCTCGGCGGGCTCGACGGCGCACTCGCCGAACTCGAAAGCGGGCTGGGGGAGCGCTGGCGCGACACCGTCGTCGTCGTCGCCACCGAATTCGGCCGTACAGCGCGCATCAATGGCACCGACGGCACCGATCACGGCACCGGCACGATCGCGCTGCTCGCCGGCGGCGCCGTGAAGGGCGGCCGCGTCATCTCGGACTGGCCGGGCCTCAAGCTCGCCAATCTCTACGAAGGGCGCGACCTCAAGCCCACCGCCGATCTGCGTTCCGTGATCAAGGGTGTACTGCAAGGGCAATTCGGCCTCTCGGATCGCGTACTGGCCGAGACGGTGTTTCCGGATAGTGCAGGAGCACGGCCGATGCAGGGGCTCGTGGCTTAATCGAGACCGTCATTCCGAACCCGTGCCTTGCGGCGCGTCCTGGAATGACGACATGATGAGCCGAGCATCAGGAGAAACCACCCATGTACATCGCCATGAACCGCTTCCGTGTCGCCAAGGGCTCCGAGGCCGCTTTCGAGCAGGTTTGGCTCGGCCGCGACACGCATCTGGACAAGGTGCCGGGCTTCGTCGAATTCCATCTGCTGCGCGGACCGGAAGCCGAGGACCACACGCTCTATGCCTCGCACACGGTGTGGGCGAACCACGCCGTATTCGAGGCCTGGACCAAGTCGGAGGCGTTTCGCGCGGCGCATGCGCGGGCCGGGGATCACAAGCCCACCTATCTCGGCCATCCCCAGTTCGAAGGCTTCGAGGTGATACAGACCGTGGCGAAGTAGCGCCGCGCCGCAAACGTCAGCCCAGGGTGATCTTGTCGATCTCCGCCATCTCCTCGGCACTGAGCTTCCAGGCGATCGCCTTGGCGTTCTGCTCGATCTGCTCGACGCGGGTGGCGCCGGCGATCACGCTCGACACCTGCGGGCGGGCGGCGAGCCAGGAGAAGGCGAGCTCGAGCATGCTGTGGCCGCGCGCCTTGGCGAAGGCCTGGAGCTTTTCGACGATGTCCTCGTTGCGGGGCGTGACGTAGCGGTCGCGCAGCCGTTCCATCTTGCCGAAGCGGGTATCGCCGGGCGCGGCCTCGCCCTTGCGGTACTTGCCGGTCAGAAGTCCGCTCGCGAGCGGGAAGAATGGCAACAGGCCGAGCTTGTATTCCGTTGCTGCCGGCAGCAGGTCCTTCTCGATGTCGCGCACGACGAGCGAGTATTCGTCCTGGCAGGAGACGAAGCGGCTGACATTCATCGCGCGCGCGACGTACTCGGCTTCAGCGACGCGCCAGGCCGGAAAGTTCGAATTGCCGATGTAGCGCACCTTGCCCTGGCGGACGAGATCGTCGAGCGCGCGCAGGCTCTCCTCGATCGGTGTCAGCGGGTCATAGTCGTGCTGCTGGTAGAGATCGATGTAATCGGTCTTCAGCCGCTTCAGGCTCGCTTCCACGGCGTCCATGATATAGCGGCGCGAGGCGCCCTGCCTGGTGCCGTCCTCGGCCATCGGCTTGGAATATTTCGTCGCCAGCACGATGTCCTTGCGACGATCGCCCAGCACTGCGCCGAGCACGGTCTCCGAGCCGCCCATGTTCGAATAGATGTCGGCGGTGTCGAACAGCGTGATGCCGAGATCGAGCGCGCGATGGATCACCTTGCGCGAGGTCTCCAGATCCGTGCGCTGGCCGAAATTGTTGCAGCCGAGCCCGACCGCGGACACACGAAGGCCGGAGGCGCCGAGATTGCGAATTTCCATGGTGGACCCTGTCAGAGAGAGCAGCCACCCATTGTGACCATCGTGCGCCGCAGCAGCAAGGCGCGCGCCGCGCTGCTGCCATGCCAACAAAGCGGACAAAAAAATGCGGCCCCTGTCAGACGCGGCGACTGACGGGGACCGCTTGGGGCGCTTGATCGGTGACGGGGGGCCTGATCAGACGCAGGTGCAGCGTAGTCCGGCTATGTTACGCGCGGGTGACAGGCGGAGTTATCCACAGGTGCGCGCGGGGATCAGAACAGCTTGCGATAGACGATGAAGCCGGAACGCTCCGCGACCTTGTCGTACAGGCGCTGCGCCGTGAGATTGGTCTCGTGCGTCTGCCAATAGACGCGCGGCGATCCCGCCAGTTTCGCCCGCTCGTACACGCCGTGAATCAACGCCGCGCCGACGCCCTTGCCGCGCGCTCCTTCGGAGGTGAACAGGTCCTGCAGATAGCATGACGGCTCGATCGCCGTGGTGCTGCGATGAAACAGGTAGTTCGTCATGCCGAGCAGCTTGCCGTCGCTCTCGGCGACCAACCCATGCACCGGCTCGTAGGCATCGAAGAAACGCTGCCACGTCACGCGCGTGATCTCGGGTGCCAGCGCGGTCGGGCCGGAGCGGCCGTAGAAAGCGTTGTAGCCGTTCCACAGCGGCAGCCATTGATCATAGTCCTGCCTGGTGACGGCGCGAATGGTGAGCGACATGTGAATTTCCTGCGATCGATGGGAGGTCCTTCATACGTGAAGACGGGCGTGCCGATCAATCGCAAGTCGCATCACTCCGCGACGCGCAGGTACCGGATCAGCCTGCGGCCGGCAGGATCGCGCAGCGAGCGGTAGTAGTCGGCCCGTGAGGGCGCGTCGGTGTGGCGCACGAGGTCGGTCACCGGCGTGTAACTGAGCATGCGTCCGCCGTCGGGCAGGGCGGTGCAGACGAAGCGCAGCACCTCGCCGTTGCGCAAGGCGATGTTGATCGGCGTGGCATCGCCGATCCGCACCATCTCCATGCGCTGCGCGATGAAGGTACCGAGCTCGTCCTCAGGCAGCTCGAACGCGCCGGTGTCGCGGCCGTGATACATCAGCGCGATGAAGGGCGGCTTGCCGTCGGCGATCTCGTCCGGCACCGCGAAATAATCGCGGAACGCGCGGTTGATGAACTCGGCCCGCGTCTCGGCATCGAGCAGCACGATGCCGATATCGACTTGGTCGAGCGCTGCCGACAACCGTGCCGCCGCGGCGTGGCTCCGGCGCTCGGTCGCGAACCTGCCGAGCAGCCGCGCGCGCATCACGCCGGTGATCCCCGCGGTGGCGGCAGCCGCGATCGCGAGCAGGCCGAGTTGGAGCAGATCTGCCGGCGCATGGAACGGGCCGGCGCCGTGGGCGAGGAACAGCAGCGCTGCGCCGATCACCGCGAGCGCCGCGCTGCTCATGGCGGAGGCGAAGCCCGACAATGCGCCGGCCAAGGCTATGACGCAGACGAACAGCGGCGCAGGCGAGGGGACGGGGACAAAACGATCGAGCAGGATCGCCAGCAGCGTGATCGCTGCCGTCAGCGCCGGACCGGAAATGGCACGCCATCCGAACCGCATGAGCCTGGCCCGTTCCTCCCTGAACGAGATAAGGCCGCCAGACTGACCCATGGTTGCAGGAGCGCAATGCGATTTCGTGCGGGGCGCTTAAGGTGCGCTTGCCTGCAAGTGCAAAGCTTTCGGTTGTTTTTAGACTAAATGCACGGACCGCTCGCGCTGTTGCAGCGCGGGCGCGTTCAGCGTGGATATCCCCGGGCCTTTGCGCGTGCCGACGAATATCAACAGCGACGCCGCGACGAGGATGGCCGCAGTCAGGGTGATTGCAACGACTACCACGGGTGATTTCATCAACGTCCTGTCGCGATGCCGGTCGGCGCGGGCCACGCGGCGCCTTGAAAGCGGGTCCAGGATGAAACGGGGATCAGACCGGCAGGCCCATCGCCATGGTCGCCTTGGTCGACAGCACCGTCAGGGTGACGATCAGGCACAGCGAGAGCGCGGCGATGGCGAGCGAGGCCGCGACCGCGTTGGTCAGCCGGGAAGACGAAACGGTAGCGGGTTGGCCCTGAAAGCCTGCCGTGCCGGACGCCCGTATCATGGTCTAAATCCTTCAACACGCGAGCGAATCACCCGCGACCTTCCGGAATTTCCCAGTTTCAACCGGCAATATTGCGGCGGCTATCCTGCTGAAAATGGCGACAATGCGGCAAAGATGGCGCTTGTGCCCGCTATTCGCCGGAGCGCATGACGCGCTCAGGCGCCGGCGGCAATGCTGGCGGGATCGTCGACGTCGGCCGGCCGCCAGTCCATCGGCACGAAGCCCGGCGCAGCCTCCACCCGCCTCAGCCAGTCGCGGATCGCCGGGAAGGTCGAAAGATCGAAGTCGCAGCGGTCGGCGAGGTGGGTGTAGCCGTACAGCGCGATGTCGGCGACGGTCAGTTGGCGCGCGGCGAAATAGGCGTTGGTCTTGAGGTGATTCTCCATCACCTGAAGCGCGCCATAGCCGCGCTCCATCCAGTCCTCCAGCGAATGGGTCTGGAGGTCGCGGCCGCCCTTGACCAGCGACAGCCAGAAATAGGCTGCGCCGATGTTCGGCTCGAGTGCGTGCTGCTCGAAGAACATCCATTGCAGCGCCTCGGCTCGGTCGATGCGGTTCTCCGGTGCGAGCGGCGTGCCGACGGCGACGTACCAGAGGATGGCATTGGACTCGGCGAGAAAGCGGTCGTCGCCGACCTCGAGCAGCGGTACCTGTCCCGACGGGTTCTTGGTCAGAAAGTCAGGCGTGCGGCTCTCGCCGCGCAGAATGTCTACCTCGACCGCTTCGTAAGGCACGTTCAGCAGCGCCAGCGCAAGGCGGACCTTGTAGCTGTTGCCCGAGCGTTGCATCGAATAGAGCTTGTACATTCTGGGAATGAATCCGAAAGACGGGGAGGCGCGGCGCTTGTTGCCCCGCGACGCGGCTAAACAATGATGCCGATGCGAATCCGCCGCAAGGGCCGGCCAATAGAAAAACTCGAAAACCCTACCGCACTGCAATGCAGGGGAAGATCATTTCCGTGCGGCCATGCAACGCAGTTCACGCTTGCGTCAACATGCGACGCATCGCGTCGCGTGATCGTGTGCGGGTTGGACGATATGTGTCTCTGCTCGTCATGGCCAGGACAAGCCCGGGCATGACGGCGTATCGATTTCATGATGACTGCAACGCGCAAATATTGCTCCGAGGACAAGCCTTCTGAAATATGAGCGATTCGTGCGGTAAAGTTGCGGAAAATTGCTGGAAATCGCTGCTTGAACCGCTCCAGATCCGTAAGTTTTTCCGAGATCTGGCCGAAGTTTCTTGCGGTGCAGCGGCACACGTTTTAGGGTGTCTCCATTCCCACAATCGGAGTCGTGAGGCCAAAGGGTTCACGACGCTTGTCAGGAGATGACGATGTCCTTCCTTGCCGCTGCGCTCGACCGTGTGAAGCCGTCCGCGACCATCGCGGTCACGGATAAAGCACGTGCGCTGAAAGCGGCGGGCCGCAACGTCATCGGCCTAGGCGCCGGCGAGCCCGACTTCGACACGCCCGCCAACATCAAGCTGGCGGCAATCCACGCCATCGAAGCCGGCAAGACCAAGTACACCGCAGTCGACGGCATTCCCGAGTTGAAGGAAGCCATCATCGGCAAGTTTCAGCGCGAGAACGGTCTCACCTACAAGCCGAACCAGATCATCGTCGGCACCGGCGGCAAGCAGGTGCTCTACAACGCGCTGATGGCGACCATCAATCCGGGCGACGAGGTGATCATTCCCGCGCCCTACTGGGTCAGCTACCCCGAGATGGTGGCGCTCGCCGGCGGCGAGCCGGTGCCGGTGGTCTGCACCGCAGCGACCGGCTTCAAGCTCCAGGCCGAGGCGCTCGAACGCGCGATCACGCCGAAGACCAAATGGGTCATCCTGTGCTCACCCTCGAACCCGACCGGCGCGGCCTACACCAGGGCCGAGCTGAAGGCGCTCACCGACGTGCTGGTCAAGCATCCGCATGTCTGGGTGATGACCGACGACATGTACGAGCACCTCGTCTACGACGATTTCGTCTTCACCACTGTCGCGCAGGTCGAGCCGAAACTCTACGACCGCACCCTCACCGTGAACGGCGTGTCGAAGGCCTATTGCATGACCGGCTGGCGCATCGGCTATGCCGGCGGCCCAGTTCAGCTGATCAAGGCGATGGCGACGATCCAGTCGCAGTCGACCTCGAACCCGTCGTCGATTGCCCAGTGGGCCGCGGTGGAAGCGCTGAACGGTCCGCAGGACTTCATCCCCGCCAACAACAAGGTGTTCAAGGAGCGCCGCGACCTCGTGGTCTCCATGCTCAACCAGGCCAAGGGCATCGAATGCCCGCGTCCCGAAGGCGCCTTCTACGTCTATCCGTCCTGCGCGGGCACGATCGGCAAGACCGCGCCGTCGGGCAAGGTGATCGACAATGACGAAACCTTCGTGACCGAGTTGCTCGAGACCGAAGGCGTTGCCGTCGTGCAGGGTTCGGCCTTCGGCCTCGGTCCGGCTTTCCGCATCTCCTACGCAACCAAGACCTCGGACCTCGAAGACGCCTGCAAGCGCATCCAGCGTTTTTGCGGTAATTTGCGCTGAGCCTGTCGCGACAGGATTTCGACAAGGCCCGCTTCGGCGGGCCTTTTTTATTGCTTCGCGAAATCTGGCACCGGCATCACTCTTGTGGCATAGGACTTCTGCGTGACTTGTACTGCACCTTCCAATGCTCGCATCACATTCATCGCCGGAGATATTTCATGCGCCGTTCGTTCATCTTCGCCGGGCTCGCCGCAGTCAGCCTCGTTGCCTCCGTCGCCAGCAGCGGCGCACAGCAGCAGCGGATGGTGCGGGTCGGTGTGCTCGAATGCCGCGGCGGCGCCAGCGTCGGCTTGATCGTGGGCTCCGTGACCCATCTCGGCTGCGTGCTGCGCGCCGACGGCTTGCCCGAGGATCGCTACGTCGCGACGATCCGCAAAGTGGGTCTCGACATCGGCATCACCCAGGAGACGGCGCTGGCCTGGGGCGTGTTCGCGCCGGTCGACCGGCTTGGCCCCGGCGACCTCGCGGGCAATTATGCGGGCGCGCAGGGCAGCGCCTCGGTCGGCGTCGGCCTTGGCGGCAACGTGCTGATCGGCGGCTCGAACAATTCGATCGCGCTGCAGCCGCTCAGCCTGCAGGGCCAGGTCGGCCTCAACATTGCCGCCGGCCTCGAAAGCCTGGAACTCCGTCCGGGCCGTTAAGCGCCTCGCTGGAGGTGTTGGTTCACCTCTCCCCATCGTGGAGAGGTGAACACCGCGCGATAGCGGTAACAAACAACTGACTACGCACCGCAGCGACGTTTGACGCTTGCCAAATCTCGGGGACGGGCAGAGCATCTGCGCTTGCCGACCCAATCATGGGCCGAGCTCCACACCAAGGAGGCGGCGAATGGGACAAGACGTCAGAAGTCCCCGAGGTCCACGGTGCATTGCGCTGGTGGGCCCTTTCCAAAGCGGTAAAACCACACTTCTGGAAGCAATCCTGGCGCGAACGGGCGCAATCCCGCGCGCCGGCAGCGTCGATGCCGGAACCTCCGTCGGCGACGCCACGCCCGAGGCCCGTCATCACAAGATGAGCGTCGGCCTGACTGCCGCCACCACGAGTTTCATGGGCGACAGCTATACCTTCCTCGATTGTCCCGGTTCCGTCGAGTTCGCCCACGACATGCGCGCCGCGCTGCCCGCGGTCGATGCCGCGATCGTGGTCTGCGAGGCCGACGAGAAGAAGCTGCCGCAGCTTCAGATCATCCTGCGCGAGCTGGAGGAGATGAAGATCCCGCGCTTCCTGTTCCTCAACAAGATCGACCGCGCCAACAAGCGCATCCGCGAGACGCTCGCAACGCTCCAGCCCGCCTCGCGCGTGCCGCTGGTGCTGCGCCAGATCCCGATCTGGAAGGACGAGCTGATCGAGGGCTTCGTGGATCTCGCGCTGGAACGCGCCTTCGTCTATCGCGAGCACAAGGCCTCCGAGGTGGTCGCGCTCGAAGGCGGCGATCTCGATCGCGAGAAGGAAGCCCGTTTCTCGATGCTGGAGAAGCTCGCCGATCACGACGACGCGCTGATGGAGCAGCTGCTCGAAGACATCCAGCCGCCGCGTGACGCCGTGTTCGACGATCTCGCCCGTGAATTGCGCGAAGGGCTGATCTGCCCCGTGCTGCTGGGCGCTGCCGCGCGCGAGAACGGTGTGCTGCGCCTGATGAAGGCCCTGCGCCACGAGGCGCCGGGAATAGCGGAGACCGCAAAACGTCTCGGCGTTGCCGAGACCAGGGATGCGCTCGGCTTCGTGTTCAAGACGCTGCATTCGCAGCATGGCGGCAAACTGTCATTGACGCGGCTGCTCGCCGGCCATCTCGACGACGGCGCCACGCTGCAATCCGCTTCCGGAGGACCGGGCCGCATCTCCGGCATCCTCTCCGTCAACGGCGCCTACGACACCAAGCGTACCGCGGCCGAAGCCGGCGACACGGTGGCGCTCGCCAAGCTCGATTCGATCAAGACCGGCGACACGGTCTCGAGCGGCAAGACCCCGCCTGCGGCGCTCGCGGTCGCGGAGCCGACGCCGCCGGTGCTCGCGATCTCGGTTGCGGCCACCGATCGCAAGGACGACGTCAAGCTCGGGCAGGCGCTGACGCGGCTGCACGAGGAGGATCCCTCGCTCGTCATCGTGATGAACGCCCAGACCCACGACACCGTGCTGTGGGGGCAGGGCGAAATGCATCTGCGCGTCGCCGGCGAGCGGCTGCGCGACCGCTTCGGCGTCAAGATCACCTCGCATCCACCCGCCATCGGCTATCAGGAGACCATCCGCAAGCAGATCGTTCAGCGCGGCCGACACAAGAAGCAGTCCGGCGGCCACGGCCAATTTGGCGACGTCGTGCTCGACATCAGGCCGTTGCCGCGCGGCGAGGGCTTCAAGTTCGCCGAGAAGGTCGTTGGTGGCGCCGTGCCGCGCAATTACATCGGCGCGGTGGAAGAAGGTGTCGTCGACGGATTGACGCGAGGTCCGCTCGGTTTCCCCGTCACCGATTTGCAGGTGACGCTGACCGACGGCTCCTATCACAGCGTCGATTCCTCCGACCTCGCCTTCCGCACGGCGGCGCGGATCGGACTGAACGAAGGCCTGCCGCTGTGCCAGTCGGTGCTGCTGGAGCCGATCCACGTGGTCGAGATCGTCTGCCCGACCGAGGCCACCGCCAAGATCAACGCGATCCTGTCGGCGCGGCGCGGCCAGATCCTCGGCTTCGACACGCGTGACGGCTGGGGCGGCTGGGACTGCGTCCGCGCCATGATGCCGGAAGCCGAGATCGGCGAACTGATCGTGGAGCTGCGCTCGGCCACCGCCGGCGCCGGCAGCTTCACCCGCACGTTCGACCACATGGCCGAAGTCACCGGCCGCGCCGCCGACCAGATCATCGCCGCGCATCAGCACGCGGCGTGAGCTGTCGACGCAACTCTCTCCGCGCTCGCGGGGGGAGGGTGCGCTGATCCCTACAGCGTGTCCCGGACGCGCTGCGATGCGCAGCATTGCTGCGCTGAGCCGGGACCCAGAAAGCCACGGACTTCGCGGTTGCTTGGGTCCCGGCTCTGCAGCGCATCACACCGGACGATGCTTCGCATCGCCGGGCGTGCTGCGCTGCGTCCGGGACACGAGAGCGGTGTTTCTGGACGCGGCGGCCCTTGCGCTTATCGCCAGATGATGTATTTTACATCATTGTACATGTTCTAGATATCACATATAAGCTTTCATACGTGAGGCCAAGGTGATCACGTCATTCCAGATGCGGGCAGCCCGCGCGCTGCTCGGCATTGACCAGAGAACCTTGGCGGAACTCGCAGGCGTGTCGTTGCCGACCATCCAGCGGATGGAGGCGAGCACCGGCAACGTTCGTGGCGTGGTCGAGACCCTGATGCGGGTGGTCGATGCGTTCGAGCGGGCCGGCGTCGAGCTGATCGGCGAACAGGCGCGCAGCGAAGGCGGCGGACGTGGTGTTCGGCTGAAAGAGCCGGGGCCGCCACGCCGGGTGGGAGCGTGATCCCGCGATGATCATGCTCGGAGCAGGTTGAACCAACGCACCGTCGCGCCCCGATACGCGGCCGCACGATGCATCGGAGCATTGTGGGCATGAGCATCACGGGCGAACACGCAGGCAAGCTGCACGGGCGTCGTCAGCCGACCTTTACCGAACTCTATTTGCCAAAGCTCGTGACCGTATGGCGCGAGGGCTATGGTCTTGCGGATCTCCGCGCCGACGTCTTCGCGGGGCTGACGGTTGCGATCGTGGCGCTGCCGCTGTCGATGGCGATCGCGATCGCCTCGGGCGTGACGCCGGACCGCGGCCTTTACACCGCTGTGGTCGGCGGCTTCATCGCTTCGCTGCTCGGCGGTAGCCGGTTCCAGATCGGCGGACCCGCCGGCGCGTTCATCGTCCTGGTCGCAGCGACCGCGGAGCGCCACGGCGCCGACGGCGTCATTCTCGCCACTCTGATGGCAGGGCTTTTCCTGGTTGCCGCCGGATTCCTGCGGATCGGCACTTACATCAAGTTCATTCCCTATCCGGTGACGGTCGGCTTCACCGCCGGCATCGCCGTGATCATCTTCGCCAGCCAGCTCCGCGATCTCGGCGGGATCACGCTTGCGGGGAAAGAGCCCAGCGAGTTCGTTCCAAAGCTGGTCGCGCTTGCTGGCAGCCTCAACACCATCAATCCATCCGCAGTTGCGATCGCCATCGTCAGCATCGCCATCATCGCGGCCCTGCGGATCTGGCGGCCGTCCTGGCCCGGCATCCTGATCGCGGTCGTGCTAGCGGCCGTCGCATGTGCCGTACTGTCGCTGCCGGTGGAAACCATCGGCTCGCGCTTCGGCGGCATTCCGCGCGAATTGCCCTCGCCGGCGCTGCCGACGTTCTCGGTTGCGAAGGCGACCGCCGTGCTGCCGGATGCGATCTCGTTCGCGCTGCTGGCCGCCATCGAATCGCTGTTGTCGGCGGTGGTGGCCGACGGCATGACCGGGCGCCGTCACCGCTCCAATTGCGAGCTGGTGGCGCAAGGCGCCGCCAATATCGGCTCGGCGCTGTTCGGCGGCATCTGCGTCACCGGCCTGATCGCGCGTACCGCCACCAACATCCGCGCCGGCGCGCGCGGGCCGCTGGCAGGCATGCTGCACTCCGTGTTCCTGCTGCTGTTCATGCTGATCGCGGCGCCGCTCGCAAGTTACATCCCGCTGGCCGCGCTCGCCTCGGTTCTGGTCGTGGTGGCCTGGACCATGGCGGAGAAGCATGAATTCGCCACGCTGCTGCGTTCGTCATGGGGCGATGCCGTCGTGTTGCTGGCGACCTTCCTGCTGACGATCTTCCGCGATCTCACCGAAGGCATCCTGGTCGGCTTCGCGCTCGGCGCGGTGCTGTTCATCCATCGCATGGCGGAGATGACGGGCATCGAGGAACGCTCGCCACTGGTCGCCGGCGACCGTCCCGACGACGGCAACGGCGATCGCGTTCGCTACGATCCTGCGCTTGCGGTCGATCGCGACGTGCTGGTCTATCGAATCACCGGCGCGTTCTTCTTCGGTGCGGCCTCCGCGATCGGAGGCGTGCTCGACGAGGTCGCCGACAAGCGCAAGGCCTTCGTGGTCGATTTCGCCGCGGTGCCGTTCCTGGATTCGACGGCCGCCAACGTGCTTGGCCGCGTCGCCGCCAAGGCCCACCGCCAGGGCATCCGGCTGTTCATCACGGGGGCCTCGCCCACGGTTCGCCGCGCGCTGCTCACCCATGGCGTGACGCCGCCGCGGGCGCGCTATCGCCAGAGCCTCGAGCGCGCCATTGCCGACATCAAGGGCGGCGCGGGCGAGGAGGCTGCCGCGAGCTGACGGCGCGCCGCTCTCGCGCCGGCTGGCTTGACCGACGCTGCGGCGCCCGCGCGCTTGACAGAGCGGGCGCGACGCGAAATGGATCGCCTCGGATACGACACCGAGGAAACGATGACTGTGCCCAAAGCTCCTGCAGCCTGTCTGATCGGATGGCCGGCCGCGCATTCGCGCTCGCCGCTGATCCATCATTACTGGCTGCGCACGTTGGGCATCGAGGGCGGCTATGTCATCGAGGCGGTGCCGCCCGAGGACCTCAGGGATTTCGTGCTGCGGCTGTCGCTGCGCGGCTTCGTCGGGGCCAACGTCACCATCCCGCACAAGGAAGGCGTGCTGGCGCTGTCGGCGCCCGACGCCCGCGCCAGGGCCGTCGGCGCGGCGAACACGCTGTGGTTTGCCGACGGAGAGCTGCGCTCGACCAACACAGACGTCGAAGGCTTTATCGGCAATCTCGACGCCAGCGCGCCCGGCTGGGATGCCGCCGAGGAGGCGCTGGTGCTCGGCGCCGGCGGCTCCTCGCGGGCGGTCGTGTTCGGCCTGCTCGAGCGTGGGATCAAGCGCATCCATCTGGCCAATCGCACCATCGCGCGGGCTGAGACGCTGGCAGGACAGTTCGGGCCGAACGTGCATCCCGTGAGGTGGGACGGGATCGACGACGTGCTGCCGCGTGCAAAACTTCTCGTGAATACGACCTCGCTCGGCATGCACGGCCAGCCCTCACTCGATGTCGATGTCGCGCGCCTGCCGCAGGCGGCGGTGGTGGCCGACCTCGTCTATGTGCCGCTGGTGACGCCGCTGCTCGCCGCCGCAAATGCACGTGGCTTGAAGACCGCCGACGGGCTCGGCATGCTGCTGCATCAGGCGGTACGCGGCTTCGAGCTTTGGTTCGGCCGGCGGCCGGAGGTCACCGCCGAGCTGCGCGCATTGGTCGAGGCCGATCTCACAAAGACTTGAGAGGGACGCGGCGAATAGCACACCATCTCCGGAGTTCTACCGTCGTGGGACAATCGGAGACCGTCATGCCTGTTCAACGTGCAACTTTCACACGTCCACTGATCGCCGTCGCGATGGTGGCCGTCTCGACCTACTGCGCCTTCGCCCAAAGGGCGCCGGTGCCGACGCGGGTGCGCGGCACCATCGAAGCCGTCAACGGCGACACCATGCAGGTCAAGTCGCGCAGCGGCGAGGACGTCAAGCTGCGCATCGCGCCTGATGTCAACGTGTCAGGCATTACCAAAATTTCACTCGCCGACATCAAGCCGGGTTCGTTCATCGGTGCGACCACGGTGCCGGGACCGGACGGTGGCCAGAACGCCGTCGAGGTGCACGTCTTTCCGGAGAGCATGCGTGGCACCGGCGAGGGCTCGCGGCCCTGGGACCTCAAGCCCAACTCCAGCATGACCAATGCGACCGTGGCGGAAAGCGTCGTCGGCAACGATGGGCATACGCTGCTCGTCAAGTACAAGGACGGCGAGAAGAAAGTCTTCGTCGCCGACAACACGCCGGTGGTGACCTTCGTGCCGAGCGACAAATCCGAGTTGAAGCCGGGCGCCAAGGTCATCGCCTTCATGAAGCAATTGCCGGACGGCTCGTTCGAGACCAACCGCGTCAGCGTCGGCCGCGACGGCCTGACGCCGCCGATGTGAGGGGACGGCAATCGGTGGGTGGGCAAAGGCGCACTTGCGTCGTGCCCACGTCTTTTCTCGCTCCGCGAAAGGTGGTGGGCACGCTTCCGCCTTCGCTCTCGAGCTAGGCGGACAAGCCGCTTTGCCCACCCTGCGGCACCTCACATCGCGATCACATGATCGTCGATCTCGTCGATCCGGTTGACGCCGCAAAGGCCCATGGTGGTGAGCAGCTCCTTCTGGATGATGTCGATCGCCTTGGCGACGCCGGCCTGGCCGCCGGCGCCCAGGCCGTAGGCGTAGGCGCGGCCGAGCATGCAGGACTTTGCGCCGAGCGCGAGCGCGCGCATCACGTCCTGGCCGGAGCGGATGCCGCCGTCGAACATGATCTCCATCCTGTCACCGACCGCATCCGCGATCTCGGGCAGCACTTCGATCGAGGACGGCGCGCCGTCGAGCTGACGGCCGCCATGGTTGGAGACGACGAGGGCCTGCGCGCCGGTCTTGGCGGCTTCCTCGGCATCCTCGACGTCGAGGATACCCTTGATGACGAGCTTGCCCGGCCAGATGCTGCGGACCCACTCGACGTCCTTCCAGTTCAGCGAGGTGTCGAACTGCGAGGCCGTCCACTCGGCGAGGCGATTGAGATCCTCGGTGTTCTTCACGTGGCCGGCGATGTTGCCGAAGGTGCGGCGCTTGCCTTGCAGCACCCCGGAGACCCAGGCGGGCTTGCTGGCGAAATCCAGCAGTTTCGACAGCGACCACTCGGGGGGCACCGTCATGCCGTTCTTGATGTCGGCGTGGCGCTGGCCGATCACCTGGAGGTCCACGGTGAGCACCAGCGCGCTGCACTTGGCCGCCATCGCGCGCTGGATCAATTCCTTGATGAAGCCGCGGTCCTTCATGACGTAGAGCTGGAACCAGAACGGCTTCTCGACATTGGCGGCGATGTCCTCGATCGAGCAGATCGACATGGTCGATTGCGTGAACGGGATGCCCGCCGCCTGCGCGGCGCGGCAGGCGTGGATCTCGCCGTCGCCATGCTGCATGCCGAGCAGGCCGACGGGCGCCAGCATCAGCGGCATGGTCGAGGGCTCGCCGAGGATCGTGGTCGAGGTGTCGCGCTTGGAGACGTCGACCAGGATGCGCTGGCGGAACTTGATCGCCTGCATGTCCTCGCGGTTGGCCCGCAACGTCTCCTCGGCATAGGAGCCGCGGTCGCAATAGTCGAAGAACGCCTTCGGCACGCGGCGCTTATGCAGCGCGCGAAGATCGTCGATACAGGTGATATGCTTCATGATCGTTCCCCGGCCCGTCTTCTACGCAGTCTTGCATTGGAAGATTTCGGGGTCATCTAGCATGGTTGGCCGCACAGCCAAATCCGTTTGCAGAACGTTTTGCAGGAGGGCGTCATGACGAAGCCGCACGCTGGACTTTCGCCGGAAGAGATCAAGGAGAAGCATGATCTCGAGGAAGCCCTCGAAGAGGGCCTGGAAGAGACCTTTCCCGGCTCCGATCCCGTCAACGTCACCCAGCCGGCTCCGAGCCGCGGCGACGGCCACGTGAAGCGCAGTGATTGAAGCGGTTCCGCCCTGTTCCGGCGCCATGGGCAGGAAATATAATGTTAACAAGATCTTACCGGAGCGGCGACGCCCCGGTTCCGTAATGATTCATCATATTTTTTGAAGCCAAGTTAGCCGCGCAAGGCTTATAAGACCCCAGCAAATCAGGGATGCGGGTCCCGTTCGGGCAGCCCGTGGTTGTAGAGGGGATCCCCTGGTTGT
Source organism: Bradyrhizobium symbiodeficiens (assembly GCF_002266465.3). Taxonomy (NCBI): domain Bacteria; kingdom Pseudomonadati; phylum Pseudomonadota; class Alphaproteobacteria; order Hyphomicrobiales; family Nitrobacteraceae; genus Bradyrhizobium; species Bradyrhizobium symbiodeficiens. The sequence goes on from NZ_CP029427.2 coordinate 1,226,706, forward strand.
TGCTTGGGGGACGATATGAGCCGCAAATATTTCGGGACGGACGGGATTCGGGGCCGCGCCAACGGACTGATCACGCCGGAGCTCGCGCTCAAGGTCGGCCAGGCCGCAGGCCTTGCGTTTCAGCGCGGTGACCACCGCCACCGGGTCGTGATCGGCAAGGACACCCGTCTGTCCGGCTACATGATCGAATACGCCATGGTCGCTGGCTTCACCTCGGTCGGCATGGACGTGCTGCTGGTCGGGCCGATGCCGACGCCGGCGGTCGCGATGCTGACCAAGTCGATGCGCGCCGATCTCGGCGTGATGATCTCGGCCTCGCACAATCTGTTCGAGGACAACGGCATCAAGCTGTTCGGCCCACAGGGCTTCAAGCTCTCGGACGACGTCGAGAAGCAGATCGAGCTGCTGCTCGACGAGCCCATCGAGAAGCGGCTCGCACAGAGCGCGAGCCTGGGCCGTGCCCGCCGTATCGACGGCGTGCATGACCGCTACATCGAATTCGCCAAGCGTACCTTGCCGCGCGACCTCTCGCTCGACGGCCTGCGCGTCGTGATCGATTGCGCCAACGGCGCGGCCTACAAGGTGGTGCCGGAAGCGCTGTGGGAATTGGGCGCAGACGTGGTGCCGATCGGCGTCGAGCCCGACGGCTTCAACATCAACAAGGATTGCGGCTCGACCTCGCCGGAAGCTCTGTCGCGGAAGGTGCGCGAGATGCGCGCCGACATCGGCATCGCGCTCGATGGTGACGCCGACCGCGTCATCCTTGTCGACGAGCGCGGCCATGTCGTCGACGGCGACCAGCTGCTGGCGGTGATCGCGCAGAGCTGGAAGGAAGACGGCCGCCTGTCGCGTCCCGGCATCGTCGCCACCGTGATGTCCAATCTCGGGCTCGAGCGCTTCCTGAAAGGGCAGGGGCTCGATCTGGTGCGCACGCCCGTCGGCGACCGCTACGTGCTCGAGCAGATGCTGAACGGCGGCTACAATCTCGGCGGCGAGCAGTCGGGCCACATCATCCTGTCCGATTACGCCACCACCGGCGACGGTTTTGTCGCTGCGCTGCAAGTGCTCGCGGTGGTGCAGAAGCTGCGCCGGCCGGTGTCGGAAGTCTGCCACCGCTTCGATCCGCTGCCGCAGATCCTCAAGAACGTCCGCCACAAGGGCGGCAAGCCGCTCGACGATTCCGACGTCAAATCGGCGATCTCCGACGGCGAGAAGCGCCTCAACGGTCACGGCCGCCTCTTGATCCGCTCCTCCGGCACCGAGCCCGTGATCCGCGTCATGGGCGAGGGCGAAGACCGCATCCTGGTCGAGGACGTCGTCGACACCATCGTCTCCGCCCTGGGGCAGGCGGCCGCCTGAGCTCGCAGCCATTCTTCGAGACGCCCGCTTCGCGGGCTCCTCAGGATGAGGTCGTGCTTCTCGCGAAATCCCAGACCCTCATGGTGAGGAGCCCGCCAAAGGCGAGCGTCTCGAACCATGCAGGCCGCGCTGTTCCGCAGAGGTGAACCCGGAGCAGGAAGCGCATTCCAGCCATCGACGATTGGCGGTGGTTCGGCCGCAGCTTGCATCGTAGTTAGACAGTGCGGCGGTTCGCCGCGCCTGCCGGGACGCTCAATTGAACAAGCCTGTCGTCGTCTCAGAGGAAACGCTGACCGAGCCCGTCGTCGTCGCTGAGTTGGCACCCGCCGCCAAAGCGGCAGGGCCCGCCTATGTCGTGCTCGCCGGCATCAGTTTCTCGCACTTCCTCAACGACACGATGCAATCGCTGATCGCCTCGGTGTATCCGATCCTGAAGGACACCTACGCGCTCGACTTCGCGCAGATCGGCATGATCACGCTGGCCTTCCAGTTCACGGCCTCGCTGCTGCAGCCGGTGGTCGGCCACTACACCGACAAGAAGGCGCAGCCTTATTCGCTGGCGATCGGCATGGCCTCGACCTTCTTCGGCCTCTTGCTGCTCAGCGCCGCGCACCAATATCTCGTCATTCTCGTCGCCGCCGCGCTGGTCGGCCTCGGCTCGGCGGTGTTTCACCCGGAGTCCGCGCGCATCGCGCGGCTTGCCTCCGGCGGGCGCTACGGTTTCGCGCAATCGGTGTTTCAGCTGGGCGGTAGTTTCGGCACCTCGATGGGGCCGGTGCTGGCAGCGTTGATCGTGGTGCCGTTCGGGCAGGGCAGCATCGCCTGGTTCTCCTCGATCGCGTTCCTCGCGATCCTCATCCTCTGGCGCATCGGCTGCTGGTATGCGCCGCAGATCAAGGCGAAGAAGACGGCGGCGGTGCAGGCCCATCCCGACGCGCCGAGCTCGCGCCGCGTCGTCGTTGCGCTGCTCGTGCTGGTGGCGCTGCTGTTCTCAAAACAGCTCTATGTCTCGAGCCTGTCGAGCTATTACATCTTCTACCTGATCGACCGGTTCGGCGTGTCGACGCAGGCGGCGCAGATGTACCTCTTCATCTTCCTCGCGGCGAACGCCGTCGGCGCGTTTCTGGGCGGTCCCTTGGGCGATCGCTTCGGCCGCAAGATCGTGATCTGGATCTCGATCCTGGGCGCGCTGCCGTTCACGCTGGCGCTGCCCTATGCCGGGCTCGTCGGCAGCGCGGTGCTCTCGGTCGTCATCGGCCTGATCATCTCCTCGACGACGTCGTCGATCATCGTGTTCGCGCAGGAACTGGTGCCGCACAGATTCGGCATGATCTCCGGCGTGTTCTTCGGCGTTGCGTTCGGCATCGGTGGCTTGGGCGCCGCCGTGCTCGGCAAGGTCGCCGACCACACCTCGATCGAGTTCGTCTACCAGATCTGCGCCTATTTGCCCGCAATCGGCCTGCTTTCGGTGTTCCTGCCCAAGCTGCCGCGGCACGCGCGTTAACGGAATCTCTCCGGCTGCACTGCCGCTTTACGCATCGTTAGCAATTGCGGCGCGAGGCGCTGCATTTTTGCAACGCTTCCCGTCCCTGCGCGCGAGCCGTCACGAAAAATCAACCTTAAAAATTAGGGTTAAGTGGCGCTTAAACATTTGCTGGCATCGTCCGCGTCGTGAGTTTCCAGAACGTGAGGCCTGTGTATTTGCCTCACCGGCCAAAAGGACGAAGCCAATGCGTAGCGTTAAGTCTCTCCTTGCCGCGGGTGCGGCAACCCTGATCTCGTCGATGGCGTTCGCTGCCGACATGCCGATCGCGGCGCCGCCTCCCATGTACGCGCCGGTCGCCCCGCCCGCCGACTTCGGCGGCTGGTATCTGCGCGGCGATGTCGGCATGACCAACCAGCGCGCCAAGAGCATCGAGAGCGCCCTGCCGGCCGGGTATTCGAAGACGACCGAGGGCCTCGGCTTCGACTCGGCGGGACTGTTTGATCTCGGCGTCGGCTATCGCTTCAACAACTGGTTCCGCGCTGACTTGATCGGCCAGTATCGCGGCAAATCGAATCTGCACGGCAGCGACAACGTCGTCGGCCCCGGCTTCGTCGGCGTCAACAACTACACCGGCAGCAAGTCCGAGTGGGTCGTGATGGCCAACGCCTACGTCGACCTCGGCACCTGGTGGTGCATCACCCCGTTCATCGGCGCCGGTGTCGGCGGCTCCTACAACAAGATCAGCGGCTTCCGCGACGACGGCGTGTCGTACAGCCCCGGTCTGAACAACAGCGTCGCCTACTTCGCCGACAACGGGAAGTGGAACCTGGCCTGGGCCGCCCACGCCGGTCTCGCCTACAGGGTCAATCCCGGATTCACCGTCGAACTGGCCTACAGCTACATGAATCTCGGCGACGGTGCGCCCGGCAACTACCGCCTGTTCGACAACAGCGCTTCGGGCCCCACCTCGATCAAGGTCAGGGACATCACTTCGCACGACGTCAAGATCGGCGTGCGCTGGGATCTCAACAGCCCGCCGGCCTACATGCCGCCGCTCGTCACCAAGGGCTGATCGGCAGACTTATCGGTTAGGACTTCTTAACGGCGCGGGATCATCCCGCGCCGTTTTGCTGTGCGTATTTTTCATGGCGCGTCGTGATGAAAGTGCCCAACGCAACCATTGGTTAAGGTTAACGAGCCATGATCACAGGTGAAAGTTCGAGTTCGATGGAGCGTTGCGATGCGTGGGCTTTTGTTGGCAGCGGCGATGTTGGGGACGGCGTCTGCCGCGCATGCGGCAGACATGCCGGATCTGCCGATCCTTCGCGGCAGCTTCACTGACGGGCTTAGCAACTCCAGCGTCAACTGGCAGGGCTACTATGTCGGTGGCCAGGGCGAGTACGGCGCGATCACGTCGAAGGTGTCTCCCGGCATCAACAGCGACATCCAGTCGACCTTCGTTTCGCCGGGGCCCGCCTACAACTGGCAACCGCTCGCGTTTGCGCACAGCAACAGCGCCGGCTATGGCGCGTTTGCCGGCTATAACGGGCAATGGGACGATGTCGTGCTCGGTATCGAGGCGAACTACATTCACGGTGGCTTCAAGTCGACGTCGAGCTCGGTAGGACAGACGTTCAACGGCTTCAATGTACTCGTTGCCACCGCCGCGACATCCGCGGTGGTCGGCGTTTCCGACTTCGGATCGCTGCGCGCGCGGGCCGGCTACGCCTGGGGATGCTTCCTGCCCTACGCCTTCATCGGCGGCGGGGTCGGCAGCCAGACCGTCGAGCGCTACGCTTCGGCGTCGCCGTCGCCGGTGCTGCCCGCGACCACGTTCACGAGCAAGAGCAAGCTGGTCTATGGATACTCCGGCGGCCTCGGCGTCGACGTCATGGTGGTCGGCGGCCTGTTCCTCCGTGCCGAATACGAATACCAGCGGGTGACGTCGGACATCGAGTCGAACGTCAATTCCGTCCGCGCCGGGCTCGGCTACAAGTTCTGACCGGCGCGCATGGCGCCGATTGACAGCGCCCGCGAGCCCTGATGCTCTGTTGCTCCAGAAGCGGGGCGGCAGCGATGAAGATCTACGGCGACAGCAATTCCGGCAATTGCCTGAAGGTGAAATGGGTCTGCGATCATCTCGCATCGCCCTACCAGTGGATCGAGATTGACACCCGCAAGGGCGAGACGCGCACGCCGCAATTCCTGAAGATGAACGGCACCGGCCAGGTACCCACCGTCGCATTCGACGACGGCCGCACGCTGGCGCAGTCCAATGCCATCATCCGCTATCTCGCCCGCGACAGCGCGCTCGTTCCGCGCGACGCCTTTACGGCGGCCAAGATGGACGAATGGCTGTTCTGGGAACAGTACAGCCACGAGCCCTATATCGCGGTGTGCCGCTTCCAGATGGTCTATCTCGGCAAGGACGCATCCGAGCTCGACCCCGAAAAGGTCAAGCGCGGCTATGCGGCGCTCGACCGCATGGAGCAGCATCTTGCGGCCAGCCGCTTCTTCGCCGGCGAAGAGGTTTCGCTCGCCGACGTCTCGCTGCTCGCCTATACCCGGCTTGCGCATGAAGGCGGCTTCGATCTCGGCCGTTATGCCGCTCTCCGCCGCTGGATCGGCGAGGTCGAAGTGTTTCTCGGCCTCCCGCCGGCGCGCTGAGGTTGGAGTTGTCTGACATGAACGCCGAATCCGTCTCCATTCGCCGCGCGCGCCGCGACGATGTTCCAGCAATCGTGGCGATGCTCGCCGACGATCATCTCGGCCGCGCGCGCGAGCGCGTCGAGGATCCGTTGCCTGCCGCCTATGACGATGCCTTCGCCCGGGTCGAGCGCGATCCGAATCTCACGCTCGTGGTTGCCGAGAGCGAGGGCAGGGTGGTCGGTTGCCTGCAACTCGCGATCCTGCCGGGCATCAGCTCCCAAGGCGGCGTGCGCGGCCTGCTCGAAGACGTTCGCGTCGCTGCCGATTGTCGCAGTCGCGGCATCGGCGAGCGGTTGGTGCAATGGGCGATCGCGGAAGCGAAGGCGCGCGGCTGCAATCTGGTCGAATTGTTGACACATGCGAGCCGCGTCGACGCGCAGCGCTTCTACAAGCGGCTCGGATTCGCGGCGAGCCACGTCGGCATGACTGTCCGCTTTTGAAGCAGCTCCTCGCGTGCGTTGCTTCAACAGCAAATTCGGATCGCGCATGCGTTCATATTAAGAGCTGATAAACTACCCGGCCGTCGTTCACGTTGAGCCGGGAACGAAGGGTGCTAGGCAGCGTCTGACACCGGGCTCGGTCGGTTCGGGGATTGCAATGACAAGCTATTCGATGATCAAGGTCGGCAACGACTACGTTGTGCAGGCCAATGACAAATGCATTTTGAAAGTCGGCAGCCGCCGTCGTGCCGCGCAGTTGATCAGCGAAGCCACCGGCTTGCTGAACGCGCTTGCCGCGGTCGAATCCCCCGATATTGCACCGGATGAGCCATCACTCGCGCGTGAGGCCCCGGAACTTCCTTGACGACTCTTCCCGTTTCCCGTATCAGCCGCGGCGGGACACCTCCCCCCAACGGGAGGCTTACTATCTGGAAGGGTAGAATATGACTGTAGCGAAGCCCGCTTCGCGGCCGAACGTGCCGCATTTTTCCTCCGGCCCCTGCGCCAAGCGCCCCGGATGGAACGCCCAAAATCTCAAGGACGCAGCCCTCGGCCGTTCGCATCGCGCGAAGGTCGGCAAGACCAAGCTCAAGCTCGCGATCGATCTGACGCGCGAGGTGCTTGAAGTGCCCGCCGATTATCGCATCGGCATCGTGCCGGCGTCGGATACCGGCGCGGTCGAGATGGCGCTGTGGTCGCTGCTCGGTGCGCGGCCCGTCACCACCCTCGCTTGGGAATCCTTCGGCGAAGGCTGGGTCAGCGACATCGTCAAGGAATTGAAGCTCAAGGACGTCACCAAGCTGAACGCGGCTTACGGTGAAATTCCCGATCTGTCGAAGGTCGATCCCAAGAGCGACGTCGTCTTCACCTGGAACGGCACCACCTCCGGCGTGCGCGTGCCGAACGCTGACTGGATCAGCGCGACCCGCGAAGGCCTGACCATTTGCGACGCCACCTCGGCCGCATTCGCGCAGCCGCTGGACTGGGCCAAGCTCGACGTCGTCACCTTCTCCTGGCAGAAGGCGCTCGGCGGCGAAGCCGCGCACGGCATGCTGATCCTGTCGCCCCGTGCGGTGGAACGGCTGGAAACCTACAAGCCGGCCTGGCCGCTGCCGAAGATCTTCCGCATGACCAAGGGCGGCAAGATCAACGAAGGCATCTTCGTCGGCGAGACCATCAACACGCCGTCGATGCTGTGCGTCGAGGATTACCTCGATGCGCTGAACTGGGCCAAGTCGATCGGCGGCCTCAAGGCTCTGATCGCGCGTGCCGATGCCAACACCAAGGTGCTGGCGGACTGGAAGGCGAAGACGCCGTGGATCGACTTCCTGGCCAAGGACGCCGCGATCCGCTCCAACACCTCGGTGTGCCTGAAGTTCACGGACCCCGCGATCACCTCGCTCTCGGACGACGCGCAAGCGGAGTTCTCGAAGAAGCTGGTGGCGCTGATCGAGAAGGAAGGCGCCGGTTACGACTTCGCGTATTACCGCGATGCGCCGGCCGGCCTGCGCATCTGGTGCGGCGCCACGGTCGAGGCCAAGGATGTCGAACTGCTGACGCAGTGGATCGACTGGGCTTTTGCCGAGACCAAGGCCACGCTAGCCAAGGCGGCGTAACGCGTTCCAACTCATTCTCGTCATGGCCGGGCTTGACCCGGCCATCCATCGACCAAGAGAGATGGACCCGCGGGTCAGGCCCGCGGGTGACATTCCGTAACTGCAGCTCGCACCACGGATCATTCCCATGACCAAACCCAAAGTTCTCATTTCCGACGCGCTCTCGCCCGCTGCCGTGCAGATCTTCAAGGACCGCGGCGTCGAGGTCGACTTCCAGCCCAACCTCGGCAAGGACAAGGACAAGCTTGCCGAGATCATCGGCAATTACGACGGCCTTGCGATCCGCTCCGCGACCAAGGCAACCGCCAAGATCCTGGAGAAGGCGGCGAAGCTGAAGGTGATCGGCCGCGCCGGCATCGGCGTCGACAATGTCGAGATCCCCGCCGCCACGGCCAAGGGCATCATCGTGATGAACACGCCGTTCGGCAATTCGATCACGACCGCCGAGCACGCCATCACCCTGATGCTGGCGCTTGCGCGCGAGATCCCGCAGGCCGACGCCTCGACCCAGGCCGGCAAGTGGGAGAAGAACCGCTTTATGGGCGTCGAGATCACGGGCAAGGTGCTGGGCGTCGTCGGTTGCGGCAACATCGGCTCGATCGTCGCCGACCGCGCGCTCGGTCTGCGCATGAAGGTGATCGCGTTCGATCCGTTCCTGTCGCCGGAGCGCGCCAAGGACATCGGCGTCGAGAAGGTCGAGCTCGACGATCTGCTCAAGCGCGCCGACTTCATTACGCTGCACACGCCGCTGACCGAGAAGACCAGGAACATCATCGACGCTGCCGCAATCGCCAGGATGAAGAAGGGCGTGCGCCTGATCAACTGCGCCCGCGGCGGCCTCGTCGACGAGCAGGCGGTGGTCGATGCGCTCAATTCCCAGCACATCGCCGGCGCCGCCTTCGACGTCTTCGTCGAGGAGCCCGCGACCAAGAACGTGCTGTTCGGTCATCCCAACGTGATCTGCACGCCGCATCTCGGTGCCTCCACCACCGAGGCGCAGGAGAACGTCGCGCTCCAGGTCGCCGAGCAGATGTCGGATTACCTGCTCACCGGCGCGATTTCGAACGCGGTCAACTTCCCCTCGATCACGGCCGAGGAAGCGCCGAAGCTGAAGCCGTTCATCTCGCTCGCCGAGAAGCTCGGCTCGTTCGCGGGACAGCTCACCGAGAGCGGCATCCTCAAGGTCGAGATCACCTATGAGGGCCATGTCGCCGAGATGAAGATCAAGGCGATCACCTCCGCCGTGCTGTCGGGCCTGCTGCGGCCGATGCTGGGTGAGATCAACGTGGTGTCCGCGCCTGTTGTCGCCAAGGAGCGCGGCATGGTGGTGGACGAGATCGTCCGCGCCGCGCAGAGCGACTACGAGAGCCTGATCACCGTCACGGTCACCACCGAGCGGCAGGAGCGTTCAGTCTCGGGCACCGTCTATGCCGACGGCAAGCCGCGGCTCGTCGACATCAAGGGCATCCGCGTCGATGCCGAATTCGGCAAGTCGATGATCTACATCACCAACGAGGACAAGCCGGGCTTCATCGGCAAGTTCGCGAGCCTCCTGGGCGATGCCAAGCTCAACATCGCCACCTTCCATCTCGGCCGCGTCGCCCCCGGCGCCGATGCCATCGCCCTCGTCGAGGTCGACGGCGCGGTGCCGGCCGATCTGCTCGCCAAGGTGCAGGCGCTGCCGCAGGTCAAGCAGGCCAAGGCGCTGACGTTCTAAACTCTCACTGTCGTCATGGCCGGGCTTGTCCCGGCCATCCACGCCTACTGACGCATGACCAAGAACGTGGATGCCCGGGACAGGCCCGGGCATGACGTGTGGGTAGAGTGACGCTCACATTGATATTCCGACCCGCGGAACAACGCCGCCTCCCTCACCGGAGGCGGCGTTTTTGTTTTCCGTAGCCTCCAATCTTTGTGTACCAATGGCGCCCAGAACGCCTCGTATCCACGCTCCGTTCAAAATCGTTCGACAAGGGAGAAACACATGCGTGAAGCCGTCATCGTTTCCTATGCGCGCACAGGCCTCGCAAAATCCGGCCGCGGCGGGTTCAACATCACGCCGCCGATGTCGCTCGCGGCCCACGCCATCCAGCACGCGGTGAAGCGCGCCGGCGTCGAGAAGGACTATGTCGAGGACTGCTATCTCGGCAATTGCGCCCATGGCGCGCCGAACATCGGCCGCCAGGCCGCGCTGCTCGCCGGTATGCCGAAGACCACCGCCGGCGTCTCGGTGAACCGCTTCTGCTCCTCGGGGCTTCAGACCATCGCGATGGCCGCCAACTCGATCCGCTCGGACGGCGCCGACTGCATCGTCGCCGGCGGGGTCGAGAGCATCTCGATGCCGGGCGGCGGCACGCCGAAGGAATCGATCGATCCTGAATTGCTCAAGGTCGCGCCCGACATTTTCATGGCGATGATCGACACCGCCGACATCGTCGCCGAGCGCTACAAGCTCAGCCGCGAATATCAGGACGAGTATTCGCTGGAGTCGCAGCGTCGTATGGCGGCCGCGCAGCAGGCAGGCAAGTTCAAGGACGAGATCGTCCCGATGAAGACCAGGATGAAGGTCGTCGACAAGGCGACCAAGGCCGAGAGCATCGTCGACTACGTCGTCGACCGCGACGAGTGCAACCGGCCCGAGACCACGCTGGAGGGGCTTGCCAAGCTCGAGCCGGTGAAGGGCCCGGGCAAGTTCGTCACCGCCGGCAATGCCAGCCAGCTCTCCGACGGCGCGGCGGCCGTGGTGCTGATGGAAGCCAAGGACGCCGAGAAGCGCGGCCTCAAGCCGCTCGGCCGCTTCGTCGCCTGGGCGACCGCGGGCTGCGAGCCGGATGAGATGGGCATCGGCCCGATCTTCGCGGTGCCGAAGCTGTTGAAGCGTCATGGCCTGAAGATCGACGACATCGATCTCTGGGAGCTCAACGAAGCTTTTGCCAGCCAGTGCCTCTACTCGCGCGACAAACTCGGCATCGATCCTGCCAAGTACAACGTCAATGGCGGCTCGATCGCGATCGGACATCCCTTCGGCATGACGGGTGCACGCTGCACAGGCCATCTGCTGCAGGAAGGCGCACGCCGCAAGGCCAAGTGGGGCGTCGTGACGATGTGCATCGGTGGCGGCCAGGGCGGCGCCGGCCTGTTCGAGATCTACAGCTGATCCGGGGAACAGATCCGGCGCGAGGCGTCACCTTACGCGCCGCGCCGGATCAAGCCGCGGTATCGCTGACGACAGGTCGGAAGATCCACTCGCGCCATACCACCATCAGCGCCGCCATGATGACCGGGCCCAGGAACAGGCCCAGCAGGCCGAACGCGGTCAGGCCGCCGAAGATTCCGACGAACGCGAGCAGAAACGGTAGCCGGGCGGAGTCGCCCACCAGGGTCGGCCAGACGAAGTGATCGCCGGCGAACATCACGATCGCTCCCCAGAAGAAGACACCGGCGGCCGCCAATTCGCTGCCGCCGTTGGAGGCCAGCATCAGCGCCGCAGCGCTGAAGGCTACCCAGGCGCCGAACGGCAACATCGCCAACGCCGTGGTGAGAATCGTGAAAATGATGGCATTGGGAACGCCTGCGATCAGATAGCCGACGCCGATCAGCAGGCCTTCGCCAGCGGCGACAAGGACGGTGCCGTTCACGGTGCCGCGCGTGGCATCGACCATTTTCTCCACCAGACCCTCGCCTGCCTCCCCGAATAGCTTGTCGCATGTCTCGAGGAAGCGGCTTGCGAGCAGGCGGCCGTTGCGGAGCAGGACGAACAGGGCAACCAGCGAGAAGAACATCAGGAACAGGCGGTGCAGCAATTGCGCGCCGAACGTCCGCAGCAGGTTTGACGCGTCGTCCATGTTGACAGTCTTGAGCCAGGCCGTGGCAGCTTTGGGATCCGACAAATTGTTGCGCCACCATTGCTGCAGGCTCTCGGCCGCGATCGGCAGGCGGGCAAGCCAGTCGGGCACTTCAACCCCGCTCTCGCCGGCACGCTTCACCCAGCCGACCAGCACGTCGCCCTGCTCGGCGATCTGATAGATCGCAAGCGCCATCGGAGTGAACAGCACGAGAGCGACGATGAGAGTGAAGATCAGGGCCGCCGCTGAAGGGCCGGATGCGATGCGTTGTGCGAATGTGGTGTAGAGCGGCCACAAGGTCGTTGCGAGTATCGCCGCCCAGATCAGCGCCGGCAGGAAGCCGGCTGCCGTCCACAGGCCGAGCGCGGCCAGCGCGAGAGCAAGGGCGATGCGGGCATTCATGCGCGCGCCCGCACCGGAGGGAAGCGGCTTCCGTTGGGCGGCACTCGCAGCCCGCGTCACGGCCGGAGGCTTGGTCGCCGCTGATTTCGCTCGGCCGGGCATCAGGACCAGGAGTCGTTGAGAGGCTGAGTCATGGCGGAAGGGCAGGTGAGGCGCAAAGCAAGTGTGCTTCTAAGCCGCGACAGGCCATTCGGTTCCTACCGGGAAAAACCGGCAGTCACACCTCCTCCGCGGGACCGGCCTACCCGTCCCACAAATGCGCCGCCTACGCCCCCGCCACCACCGGCGCGAACACCACTTCGATCAGCGTGCCGTTGCCCGCGCTCTTGATGTTGAAGCGGGCGCGGTTGGCTTCGACCAGGGCCTTGGTCAGCGACAGGCTCAGCGCTGCACTGTCGGCGGCATCGCCGGGCGGCGGGGTGCGGAACGGCTCCATCGCTGCGGCGACCTCGCGCTCGCTGAGGCCATGGCCGGTGTCGCGGATGCGAAGCGCGATCTCGCCGCGGTCGGACAGCGCGGTCGAGACGATGACCTGGCCGCCGGCGCTGGCGAGCCGGATCGAATTCGAGATCAGGTTCATCGTGATCTGCCGCATCGCGCGCGCGTCCGCCGTGACCTGCGGCAGCGCATGCGCAAGCGAGGTTCGGATGATGATGCGCTCGCGATTGGCCTGCGGCTGCATCACGGTCACGCAGGCTTCGACGAGGTCGTTGAGGTTCAAATTCGCAAAGTTCAGGTCGAGCTTGCCGGTCTCGATCCGCGACAGCTCCAAGAGATCGTCGATGATCGCGATGACGCGCTCGCCGGAGGCGCGGATGTCCTTCATGTATTCGCCGTAGCGCTCGTTGCCGAGCGTGCCGAAGCGCTCGGAGATCATCACCTCGGCAAAGCCGATGATGGCGTTGAGCGGCGTGCGGATCTCGTGGCTGATCCGCGCCAGCATGTCGGCCTTGGCGTTGGCCGCGCTGTGGACGAGGTGGCGGGCCTGCGTCAGCTCGTTCTCGCCCTTCTTGCTCTGAGAGAGATCGCGGAACACGGCGAAGAAGTTCGGGCCGTCGGGCCGCGTGCGGCCCATTATCATCGCGAGCGGAATGACGCCGCCCTTCTTCTCGCGTCCCAGCACCTCGCGGCCGTGGTCGAGCAGGCTCGCGATATCCTGGCTCTTCATGCTCTCGAGATAGTCGACGACGATCTGCTGGCTCTCGGGCGCGAACAGCGTCACCAAATTCTGCTGGAGCAACGCTTCGCCGTCATAGCCGAACAGCGCCTCGGCGCTGCGGTTGCAGGCGTAGACGTTGCCTTCGGCGTCGAACATGACGATGCCCTCGGCCGTGGTGTCGAGGATCGCGGCGAGATCTTCGGCCTCGGCTTCGCCGGCCGTGGAGTCCAGCTCGGGCGCGTAGGGGAAGGATTCGGCGACGACGGATTCGGCAACGATCGTCTCGGCGATGACAGGCGATGCCTGCGGCAGCGCGCAGATCAGCGCATGCGCGCTCTCGCCGTCCCAGTCGATCGTGTGCAGATGCGCTTCCGTGGTTGCAAGCGGCTGCTCGCCGGTCGCGAGCGTCGCGCTGATCGTGACAGGCGTGCCGGCTTGCGAGGTGCTGCTGGCCAAGGACACGCCGGGTTCGACATAGAGCGCATCGAGCCCGCCGGCGTCCTCCAGCGCGCTCAGGCCGGCATAGCCCATGCGCGCGAGAAACGCCGGGTTGGCGTAGAGCAGGCGGTCGAGCCGGTAGATCAGGATGCCCGTCGGCAACAGGTCGAGCAGGGTGCGGTCGCGCGCGCTCGCGCCGCGTGGCGGTGGCGCGGGCTCGGTCAGCCATTCGGCCGCAGTGTGCTGCGGCTCGGGCTCCGGCGCCGGCGGCTCGGTGGTGATCTCCACCACGGGCTCGGAAGCCTCAGTGGCGATCGTCTCGCGCTCGCGTTCGAGCCGTTCGGACAATTGCCGGGCGAGCTCGTTGAACGCACTGTTCTCGACCGGCGTCAGCGTCGGCGATCTCTGATCATTGAGTGATCTGACATCGCCGTGCTGGCGGAACGGCACGACATTCGGAGGGGTTTCGACTGGCGTTTCCACTTGTCTGTCCGGATCGGTTGAGTGTGAATTCGCGTCGCTGGTGGGCTCTGGCAGTTCAGGTTCGGGTGTCGGCTCGGGCTCGGATGCGGGCGGCTCGATCGGCGGAGGCGGCGCCTCCGCGAGCGGCTCGGCCTCGGGCGCGACCGGTTCGGCTGGTAGGGCGTGCTGCGCCGGCGGCTCGGCCACCAGTTCAAAACGCCTCAGCGCTTCCAGTCGGTTGAGGCCGTCGAGATCGCGGCAGACGCCAAAGCCCTTGAAGCCCGCGAAGTTGCGCGAGGAATCGTAGACCGGCAGGCCCGCGAGCTCGACCGGCAGATGTTCGTCGCCGTCGGCCGGCCAGTTCACGGTGATCCCGGCCCAGGTGTCGTGGCTTGCAAGCGCCTCTGCGACGCGGCCATCAGGATCGAGCGACAATTGCCCGGCGATGTCGTGCCAGGGGCGGCCGAAGGCTGAGGCGGTGCGCGCGCCGATCAGGTGGATGAATTCGTCGGAGAGAAGCACAAAGCGACTCTCTGCATCCAACTGCCAGAGGAAGCGCAGCGGATGCTGACGCGGTGCGGGCGGCTCATGGCCCGACGTTTCCCGACCCGACGACGGCTCGACCATGCCCGATGTGATCGGCGCAGCCTGCGGCGACACGATGGCTTGATGCGGGTTTTCAACCGGAGTCTTTGGCGCGACGTCAGCGCTCTGCTCGTGCGCGTCCGGCTCCGGTTCTGGCACGGTCTCCTCGACCAGATCCGCGGCGGCTTGCTCGTCCGTTGCGATCTCCGCTGCCGCCTCGCCCTGTGGCAGTGCCGCGGCCGCAATTGTTTCGACCGGCTCGGCGAAGGCGTCGAACAGGGCGATGCCGGCCTGCGCATCGTGCGATGGCGGCGGCTCGCTTGGCATCTCCTCAGTCTGCGGCGCGGGTTCGACCGGCACGTTGCTTGCTGCGACCTCGGGCGTGCTCTCGGGCACGGCCGCTTCCGGCGCAGCCTGCGCGGCAGGCTCGATCAGCGCAACCAGCCCGACATCGGCCCCTCGGCCGACCCGCTGCAGCACCATTTGGCCGATGCCGATCGGCGTTTCGGCGCGGCCGTCGCGAAGCGCATCGCTGCGCGCCTGTTCGAGGCCCGCTTCGCCGAGATCGCGAAAGCCGAGCAGGGCGCGGGCGGCAGCGCTGGCGCCGACGAACAGGCCGTCGGGCGCGAACGCTGCCATCGGCGTCTTCGCGCCCTCGACCAGGCGATGCAGCCGCTCGACCAGCGGCATGGTGCGCAAGGCCGGGTCCATCGCGGTGACGAGCACCGCGTGTCCACCATCGGCAAAGTCGATCCGGGCGCAGGCGCAAGTCATCAGCGTGCCGAGCCGGGCGCCGAAGCCGCGCAGACGTTCCAGCCGCACTGTGCCGTTGGCCGGCAGCTGCCGGGCGAGCCGGGCGATCTGGCGGCGATGGCCGTCTGCCGGGCCAAGAGTCCGCTCCGCCAGCACCGAGCCATTCGCTGCACCGAACAGTCTTGCGCCGACCGGATTGGCCCACAGCACCCGCGTCCCGTCGATCGACCACAGCCAGGTCGCGAGCGGCGAGGTCGCATGCACGGCCAGCCGGGGATCGCCCACACCTCGCAACTGGAAATCCGAACTCGTCATCCGACCGGCTTTGGTCTCACGCATGAGGGTGGCGGCTGCCGGGAATGACAGCCTTAAGAAAGGGTTAGTATCGCCCGCGCCCGCGGGCAGGTCCACGGCCCCACGCCCCGGCGGCGGCCCTAAGCCGCGATAACCTTAATCGGCCCAAACCCGCAAGCCGCAGCCCGGTTCATCCAAGGGATTCGGGGGGACCTGGGTGGTCACCTCTCCCGCTTGCGGGAGAGGTCGCGCCCCGGGCGATGCGAAGCATCGTCCCGCGCGCGGGTGAGGGCTCTCTCCTCATTGGGGCTGTCCCATTGCGGAAGCACCCTCTCCCCGACCCTCTCCCGCAGGCGGGAGAGGGAGCAAACCGCCTGCATGGCCGACCATCCCGACCCTCAACCCCCGGTTCCCCCATACCGGAACCTCACCCTTACCGAGATTAAATTTCGCACCGCACCCTGTTGGCGCGTTGCGCTGCACAATGTTGACATGATAGGCAGCCATAATGCTGGGCACTGGACGAGCCATCTCGTTTGTTTCGCGTTTCCAGTCTTCGTTCCCGCCAGTTTCCAAAGCTGAGACAAGGCCCCGGTTGGCCGGCGGGCGCGCCAGAAGGCTCACTTCATTTTCCAATTAGCGTGAGGGACAACCATGACAGGTGCGACTGATCCATTCTCTGCCTCCGTCATTCCGTTCGAGGTTCCGGAGCAGATGCGTGCGTTCGCCGAGAAGGGCGTTTCGCAGGCCCGCGAAAACTACGCCAAGTTCAAGGACGCGGCCGAGAGCCATAACGGCACCGTCGAGGCCGTGTTCTCCTCCGCCCACAAGGGCGCGAGCGAATACGCCGCCAAGGTGATGGAGTTCATGAAGGCGAACACCACCGCCCAGCTCGAGTTCACCCAGCAGCTGTTCAGCGTGAAGTCGCCCCAGGACGCGTTCGCGCTCTGGACCGGCCATTCCAAGACCCAGCTCGAGACCTTCCAGGCCCAGGCCAAGGAGCTCGCCGAGATCGCCCAGCGCGCGGCCACCGCCGCCGCCGAGCCGATCAAGGCCTCCGCCGCCAAGCTCTACCCCGCCGCCTGAGCGGATCGGGTCTGAATTGATTAAGAAACCCGGGCCCAGTGCCCGGGTTTTTTCTTCACCTCTCCCGCTTGCGGGAGAGGCCGGGAGAGGGCTCTCTCCTCACGGGGGTGCCGCCGTCAGGCAGCCGAGGCGACCGCAACCTCGCTTCGGTCGCCATCAAGCCCGATTTCATTGCACCGAGGGTGATTTACCCCGGTTTTTCGTCCGTTTGCGGCCTTGCCAAAAACGGCCGTTGCACCTAGTTTCCGCCCCGTCCAGCCCCCCTCGGTGACCGGCCCGTCAGGGCGCTTCCGAAGGCGCGGCTCGCAAGGATGCAGTTGTAGCTCAGTTGGTTAGAGCGCCTGTCTGTGGAACAGGAGGTCGGTGGTTCGAGCCCACCCAACTGTACCAATCATGATCGGACACTTCGTTTCGCTTTAGGCGCCACCATCTGCACGCGCCCTCCGGCCAGATTCCGTCCCAGCGATTTCCTGCATTTCGAACGTGTCCAACGGCCGCCGGATCATTGCAGCCGGCCGAAGTGCGTGTGAGAGTTTTTTGGACCTGTGCCCTAGGATCGATACACTGGGTGGGCATGTCGAATCGGCAGCACGGTAGGGCAAAGATGGCCAAGGCGGACCATATCAAAAAGCTCGTTGCAAGCTTTGGCCGGAACCAAGAGTTCCGCGCGGCGACCCTTCGTATCATCGATGATGCGGCCAATCAGGGAAAGCGGCCGTTCGCCGAGTCGCTCAGGAAGATTCTCGACGCCAACGTGCGTTCTGATTACCAAGCAGTTTCCCAGCCCGGACTGACCACGCTTGCGAGCCAAATCAATCCGGCCGTGGACCTTGTTGATGAAGCCGCTGTCACCCGAGGGCTGAACGATATTGTTCTAAACCCCGATACTCGGTTGCTAATCGAAGGGCTTATTGAAGAGCGCCACCGAAGGGAGGAGCTACGACGTCATCGCCTCCCGATTTCTACTCGCTTGCTATTTTCCGGACCGCCCGGCTGTGGGAAGACGTTTTGCGCCGAGGTTCTTGCGCGAGAATTGTCGCTGCCGCTCTACAGTGCTCGCATCGACGTGATTGTTTCATCGTTTCTTGGGGAAACGGCCAGCAATCTGCGCCGCCTGTTCGACTTTGCCACGAGCAAGCCTTCCATCTTATTTCTGGATGAGTTTGATGCACTTGCACGGACAAGAACTGACACGGCAGAGCATAACGAATTGCGCCGTGTCGTGAACAGTCTCCTTTTGATGATCGAGCGTTTCAAAGGGCCCGGTTTTGTGATCGCGGCAACTAACTTGCCGCAATTCTTAGACGAGGCCCTGTGGCGGCGCTTCGATGACATACTCTCTTTTGATCTTCCCACGGAACGAGAGATTGAACTCCTACTAGCCCGCGAGTTTGCGAATTTTCCAGCTCATTTTGACCTTTCAAGAACGATCAGTAAACTTGTCGGCATGTCTTACGCAGACATTGAGCGAATCTGCGTCGATGCAATTAAGAAAGCCGTTCTAAAGAAGCGAAAATCCGTCAGTGAAACCGAGTTCGCTGCAGCGCTTCGGCAAGAAACACGTCGCAAAGGTTTGACTTCCAACCGAAACCTCTGACTTGCAGCCAAAATGGCGAAGCTTCCTCATCTGCCGCTTGAGCGACTGGAAAAGATGCTTGACCGCCGCAGAGTGCCGGCGCCCGTGGCTCCACCTATTCGCGAAAGTGCGAGGGTTCATGCCGCCAACATCACTGTGCAAATTGATACGGTCACGAAAAATCAGGAGGCTCTTCCGAAAATCGAAGGTATCGATCCTGAGCTTATCTTGAAGGTGCGCTTGAGTGCGCCGATTCAAGAAGACACTTGGCGCACCGCAGGGTTCAAAGTGCTCGCTCAGGAGTCCGGCGGCATTTTGGTTTTGTTCAGTGATGATACCGAGTTGACGGCTTTTCGCGAACGACTCGCCGAATATCAAAAAGGTGTCCAAGGCGACGCGAAGAATCCGGCTTACAACCAGCTTTTTGCAGCCATCGACGAGGTTCTCAGCCTCTCAGCCTCCGATCGTATTGGACCCCGATTACGCATCGACGGAAAGTCGGCGCCCGCCGATTTCGATGCACGGGCGAATTTTGCTATCGACGTCGAGCTTTGGGATGCGCCAACGCAGCTTGATCGCCAAGTCCGCGTGCAAAAGATTGTCGAACATGTCGAGGCTGCTGGAGGTGAGATCCTGTCTCGCTACGTAGGCACCGTTGGATTGATCGTACTTCGTGCCCGGATGCGCGGATCTGTGCTGCGTGATCTGCTTGAATTGCCTGCCGTTGCACAGATTGACGCTCCGCCGATACCCGATCTCGGCGAGCGTGATCCGCCCATCGTTACTATTGAGGGGGTTGGAGCGCCACCGCCTCCCGCGGATGCTCCTCTCATCGGCATCATCGACAGTGGCAGTGCAGACCATCCGCTTCTGACCCCTTCACTAGTGGCCTCGTTAGGGGTGCCTGACGCACTTGGCTCGGCCGATATTTGGGGACACGGGACTAAAGTCGCTGGCATTGCCGCTTTTGGAGATATCCGCGAATGCGTCGATAGGAAGGTCTTTGAAAGCCCCGTACGGATTATATCACTTAAGGTCGTTAATGATGAGGGGCGCTTCGATGATACAGATACAATCCCTGACCAGATGGAGAAGGCCATTCGCGTGCTTCACGAGCGCGGATGTCGGATAGTCAATGTTGCGCTCGGCGATGCCCATCGTATCCCCTACGAAGGCGGACGTGTCTCACTTTGGGCGGCGACGCTGGATACCTTAGCCCGCGAGCTCGACATCGTTATCATTGTTTCAGCTGGAAATTCTGCCGCAGGCGTGCGTGCTCCCTGGGGCCAGAACGCGGAGCAATTAACCCGGACCTATCCGGACTACCTCGTGTCGGCAAAAAATAGGATTGTCGAGCCTGCGACCGCTGCCATTGCGCTAACCGTCGGAAGTTTGGCGCATGCTAATGGACTGCCTACAGACGGATCGGGTGGAGCTGAACTCCGAGCTATCGCGTCGCTCAACTTACCGACGCCCGTCACGCGCTGCGGCCCCGGCGTAAACGGCTCGATCAAGCCTGATTTGGTGGATTTTGGCGGTACGGTGCTTTTCGACGGGATGACGCAGCGCATCGTGTCGGGTGATCAATATTCGAGCGCCGGGATGTTGACCTTACGTCCTGACTACCTCGCAGGACTGCTGACGTCTTCGACCGGAACTTCAATGGCCGCACCCCGTATCGCTTACAAAGCGGCATTGCTCCTTCGCGCGATGCCGATGGCCTCTGCTAATATGGTGCGAGCTCTGCTTGGGGTCTCTTCAGTTCAGCCCTCCGAAGCTTTGCAATGTCTTCAAAGATTCGGAGCGGATGGCCAACGTGCCTGTCTGGGATACGGCATTCCCGATGTTGCTCGCGCCCTAGATTCGGAAGAGCGGCGGGTCATCTTCGTCGCGGACCGCCAAGAACTGGCTACCGATCAGTTTGCGCTCTATCGAGTGCCGTTACCGACAGAGTTCCAGACAACGAAAGGCAAACGACACATCCGTGTGAGCTTGGCATTTGATCCTCCAGTTCGACACACGCGGCTTGAATACCTTGGTCTACGTCTCAACTATCACCTAATCCGTGGAATGCAGCCCGAAGCGATCTTCGAGCATTTTAGGTATCGGACAAAGGAAGAGGAGGCATTTGAAAAGTTGGCGACTTCGGCAAAATGTCCGCTCGACCCGTCGCGGGACCTTCGGGGCACCAGTACGCTGCAAAGATCATCGATGACAATGCAGCGCAATGTCGACCGTTATGGTGGCGAGTACTATCTCGCAGTATTTGCGGAACGCCGATGGGCCGGGGAGGAGATTACGCATCAACGCTTTGCTGTTGCGGTGGAGTTAGAACACGAGGCTGAGATCAACATCCATCAAGCACTCCGCGTTCGCCTTCGCGCCTGAAAGCTAACCAAATTGCGCTGACAGTGCACAAATTGGTGCAATGAATTGCGGTCACAGTGCATCAAACTCTCGGCACAGAGTGTGCCCCATCCGCAACGCTGCTCAAAGCCGAGTTTTGTCCGCGGTCGCCGTAGCTCCCCGGTTCGCGATACGCTATCGGTACCGAAGCAAATACGTCATCATGGACCAGCAACCCCAGGCCAAAACCATCGTGACCTTCTTCAATCGTCTCAAGACAGCCGCATCCGTCGAGTGGCGCGCCTACACCGAGCATCCCTTCACGAACGGATTGGCAGACGGCTCGCTCCCCGAAGCGGCGTTTCGTCATTACCTCGTTCAGGACTATTTGTTCCTCATCGAGTTTGCGCGCGCCTACGCGCTCGCGGTCTACAAGTCGCCGCGACTTGCCGACATGCGTGAAGCGGCGGCCGGCCTTTCGGCCATCCTCGATGTCGAGATGAATCTGCATGTGAAGCTCTGTGCCGAATGGGGCCTATCCCCGAGCGACCTTGAACAAGCCCCTCCGGCGGCGGAGATGCTGGCCTATACGCGCTACGTGTTGGATGCGGGGATGCGCGGAGATCTGCTGGCGCTCAAGGTGGCGCTTGCACCTTGCGTGATCGGGTACGCGGAGATCGCAACGCGGCTCGCCGCGCTCCCCCTCGCGGACGCCGCGACGAACGCCTATCGCGTCTGGATCGCCGAATATGCCGGCGCGCCGTACCAGGAGGTCGCTGCCAAGGCGCGGGCGCATATGGAGCAGCTCGCCGATCGCTACGCCACGCCGGCCCGCGAGGCCGAGCTGATTGCGATCTTCAAGGAAGCCACCCGCCTCGAGGCAGACTTCTGGGAAATGGCCTGGCGCGCGGGCAAGCCGGTTCAATAGCCTTTTTGTCGTCCGTCCCCGCTGGACCAAATTCATCATTTCGCGTAGTCTTCTCGCACAGCAACATGTCAGCGGAGGTCCTCCGTGGAACATCGCGGCGTCAGCTTTTCCATCGTTGAGATGCGCTATTTGTCCGGCTGGCAGTGGACCGTCGGAAAGGGCCGAACCGTTTCGGTCGGGGTCTGCGCGACCAGGGCGGACGCGATCCGCCAGGCCCGCACTTTCATTGACGCGATTGTGGATTGGGCTGCCTGAGCGGCGTGGGTGCGAGTTCCTGCTCCTCGCGCTGAGCGTTCAATCGAGACAATCCGGCTTCGATGATCTCGATGTCTTCCTTGAGGGAGGCAATCATCCTGCTGGCGTCCATTTCGAGAAAATACAGCAATCGATGCGGCGGACCTTTTCGGCCGGGAGGGTGTTTGTAGTTCGGCAGGAAGAACGCTGAGGAGCTGAACAATGAACGGAATTATCTATATCGTCGGTCTCGTGGTCGTGGTTGGCATCATTCTGTCGTTCCTGGGACTGCGTTGATCCGGCGGATGGCGACTTGCCGGAGCGGTGCGCGCATGGCGGCCTAGTTGAGACGGGCCACCACCATGACCACCACCGGCAACGTCACCGCCGCCAGCAGCGTGCCCAGCGCCACCGCGCCGGACACCGGGTTCACCAGCCGCTTGTACTGAACCGCAAAAATATACGCGTTGGCGCCAGTCGGCATCGCCGCGAACAGCACGATCACGCCGGCAGCTATCGGCGGCAAGCCGAGCAGCTTTGCCAGCACGAACGCGGCCGCCGGCATCGCCAGCAGCTTGAGCGCGCACAGCACGACCACGCTCAGCATCTCGCCCTTCACCTCGAACCGGAACAAATTGATGCCGAGCGCGATCAGCGCTGCCGGCGAACCCGCCTGCGCCAGGAGCTCGATCGTCCTGTCCACCACCGGATTGAGGCCGAGGCCGCTGAAGCGCCAGACCACGCCAAAACCGATTCCCAGCATCAGCGGATTGCGCGCGAGATCCGCCAGCACGGGGCGGATCACCGAGAGCGGCGAGCCGGTGCGCTTGCTGCTGACGAGCTCCATCTGCAGGATGCCGCAGAGCCAGAGCAGCGGCGTGTTCACCGACAGGATCAGCGCCATCGGGCCTGCGGCCTCGTTGCCGAGCGCCGAGAGCACGAGGGGAATGCCGAGCATCACGATGTTGCCGTAGACCGAGCCGATCGCGAAAACCACGCCGTCCTCGCGGTCTTCGCGCCGTGCGCGCAGCGACGCGGAGATCGCGAGCGCCGCAATCCAGGTCAGCGCCAGCGCGCCGTAATAGGCGCCCCACATCCGCCAGGGGCTGACATCGGGAAATTCCGAGACGACGATGGTGCGGAAGAGGAGGGCAGGGATCGCGATGCTGAAGGCGAATTCGCTGATGCCCTTGTGTGCGCTCTCCGAGACGAAGCGAAACAGCACCGCGGCATAGCCGGCCGCGATCAGCGCGAACACCGGCGCGACGATCAGCAAGGTGGCCATGCGCAGCTATGCTCCCAGAACTATCGCAGATGACTTGACGCGGCGGCCGGTGCGCACGCCTCGTCCTTCGAGACGGCGCTGACGCGCCTCCTCAGGATGAGGCTAATCAGCCTCATTGCCTTTTGAAACTGCATCCACGCACTCCGTCCCCATCCTGAGGAGCCCGCTGAAAGCGGGCGTCTCGAAGGATGGCCGCAGGAATAACTCTCAAATGCGATTTCCCTGGCTACGACCCCAGCTCGATGATCCGGCGCGCCATCCGCACATTGGCATAGTCGATCATCTTGCCGTCCAGCGTCACCGCGCCCTGGCCGTTCGCCTCGGCCTGCTCCATGGCCTCGACGATCCGCCGCGCCTGCGCGAGCTCCAGGTCCGACGGCACGAATGCACGCAGCGTCGGTTCGATCTGGTCGGGATGGATGACCTGCTTGCCGTCGAACCCCATCGCCGCGGCTTTTTGCGCGCTGCTCTCGGTGAGCCTGGCATCGCGGAACGCGCCGCAGGGGCCGTCGATGGCCTGAAGGCCGAACGCGCGGGCGGCGACCAGAAGGCGCATCATCGGATAGGCGAACAGATCGAGCGGGGCGGAGGCGTAGCCGGTTTGCGCCGATCCCACATGACGATAACCGTCCGGCGACACGCCGATGTCGGAGGAGCGGGCACCGATCGATGCCGCAAAATCTCCGACGCCGAGATGCAGCGCGGCGATGCTGTCGTGACATGCGGCCAGCGCCTCGACATTGACGAGGCCGAGCGCGGTCTCGATCAGCAGATCCAGCGCGACCGGCGCGGGGCGATCGGGCGCGGCCGCGCGCATCTGCCCGGCAATGCCGACGATGTCGCTCATGCGTTCCGCCTTCGGCACGATCACCGCATCTAGCCGCGGCAGCGCCGCCAGCGCGCGGATCTCCCCGGCGATGAAGGGGCTGTCGACTGCGTTGATCCGCACCGTGACACGCTTGCTGCCCCAGTCGAGCGAGGCGAGTGCTTGGACGGCCTCGTTCAGCGCGAGGCTCTTCTCAGACGGCGGCACCGCGTCCTCGAGATCCATGAACACCGCATCCGCCGCTGAGGCCGCTGCCTTGGCGACGAGACGGGCACGATGCGCGGGGACGGCGAGGGTGGCCCGCATGGGCCGCAGCGAGGCCATCGTCAAATCTCCTTCGAAAGACCGAGTTCGCCGAAGATGGCCTGATTGTGCTCGCCCACATCCGGCACCGGATCCATCCGCGGCTTGACGCCTGGAATGGTCAGCGCCGGCAGGAAGCTCATCACCGGGCCGCACGGCGAGCCCACGCTTTGCACGCGCGACCGCGCGCGGAGCTGCTCGTGCTCCAGAAAAGCCTCGACCGAGTTCAGATGCGCGTTGGCGATCGAAGCCTCATCCAGCAGCCGCAGCACCTCCTCGCTGGTCATCGATGCAAAGCGCTGCTCGATATGTCCTTGCAGATCGTCGCGGTTCTGCATGCGCAGCGGATTGGTGCGGAAGCGCAGGTCATCGGCGAAGCCGGCATCGCCGAGGACGATGCGGCACAGCGAGCGCCATTCCCGGTCGTTCTGGATGCCGAAGAAGATGGTGTTGCCGTCGCCGACCCGGAACGGCCCATAGGGTGCGATGGTCGCGTGCCTGGCGCCGGTGCGCGGCAGCGGCCGTCCCGTGCTGTGCGTGTAGAAGGCGGGATAACTCATCCAGTCGGTGATGGAATCGAACAGCGAGGCCTGGAACGCGGTGCCCTTGCCGGTCCGCTCGCGGCGGTACAGCGCCATCAGCACGCCGTTGAGGATGTACATGCCGGTGGCGATATCGACCACTGACAGCCCGACCTTGGCCGGCTCCGCCTCGGTGCCGTTAATGGCGAGCACGCCGGCCTCGCACTGCACCAGCAGATCATAGGCCTTCTTGTCGCTGTAGGGGCCGCCGGTGCCATAGCCCGAGACGTCGCAGGCGATGATGCGCGGATGCTTCCGAAGCAGCGATGCGGCATCGAGGCCGAGCCGCTCGGCGGCGCCCGGCGCAAGGTTCTGGATGAACACATCGGCCTGCGGCAGCAGGGCATCGAGCACCTTGCGGCCGTCCTCGCTCTTGATGTCGATGGCGAGACTTTCCTTGGAACGGTTGGTCCAGACGAACTGGCTCGACATGCCGTTCATCACGTGGTCGTAGTCGCGGCAGAAATCGCCCGCGCCCGGCCGCTCGATCTTGATCACCCGCGCGCCCCAGTCCGCCAGGTGCCGGCTCGCCAGCGGCGCCGCGATCGCCTGCTCCAGCGAGACCACCGTGACGCCCGAAAGCGGCAGCTCCGCTTCATTGCCTTCCATGAGATCGCTTCCCCTCGTGCGCTTTTCGACCAGCGCAGGAGACAGGCCGACCACCCCACGCGCATCTTCTTGATGATGACATCATGCCCCCGTTTTGCCCGACGAGTCAAATTCGACTTCGCAAAATCCTAAAATTGGAGTGGAAATGCCCAGGCATTACCGAGACTTGGCTACTATGCATGGGGTTGTTTTCGCAATTTTTGGGTTGGGTGGGTCTGTGCTCGCGCTGTCGTCCCCCGCTCTTCCATGTGGTCGTCATGCCCGGGCTTGTCCCGGGCATCCACGTTCTCGGTGCTGCGTGGCAAGGCGTGGATGGCCGGGACAAAAAACAAGCCCGGCCATGACGTCGCGGACAGTTCCGCGTCTCAAATGCTTTCCGAGCGACTGCGGGTAAGGCTGCCCACCCTGTTGCCGAGACCGCACACGCTGCGGCTTTCGCATCCCCCCTCGTTGCCAACGAACCGCCGTTCACCCACTATTCCCTCCGACTCGACATGTGGGGGGATCGATGCCGGCGCTTCGCTTCAAGACATCCTTGGCTGCTGCAACCCTGGGGATGGCCCTGGCCGCGCTGATCCAGCCCGGTACCGGCTTCGCCTATACCCCGGAGGAGCAGCAGGCCTGCTCGCCGGATGCGATGCGGCTGTGCAGCGAGTTCGTTCCGAACGTCGATGCCATCACCGCCTGCATGATCAAGAAGAAGGCGCAGCTCTCGCCACAATGTGCGGTGTTCTTCCGCCGCGGACCCGAGCCGGGCGAGCAGCGCGCCGGCAAGCCGACCAACATCGCGCCCAAGACCGCGAAGAAGAGCACCAAGCCGGCGCCCAAGAAGAAAAAGACCACCGACGGCTGAGCGCGGGCAACCGCGTTCCTCATTTGAAACCTTCGTCCTGTCCGGCATCAGCTCCGCGCCAGCCAGCGGACTCGTTTTGTTCGCATGGGTCTCGCTGATGCCTGGGGCAACTGCCGGGTGATAAGCGGTTTACGCGGCAAGGTTGCGTCCCGCATGATCCTGCAAGACTGCTCAAAAAACGCACAGACGCTCGCGCGAGCCGCGTTTTCCTGTGCCCGGCAGCTCGGGTGCTGCGACGCAGTGTGACTCAAAAGCCAACACGCCTTGTTATTTCGTGGCCGTAACGCAACCCTCGATAAATTTTTCTTTCACGAATCAGCGTGGTGATTCATTTTCGCGGTCTGGGGTCAATCTGGAGGCCGAAGGTATGAACGTTATTGTTTTCGCATCGCGTAAAGGCGGCTCGGGCAAGAGTACCCTCGCCGCACATCTTGCCGCACAGATCAAGGCGAGCAAGCAGGTCATGCTGGTGGACGCGGACCCGCAGGGCTCGCTGACGCTGTGGCACAAGCTGCGCGGCACCAACGAACCGCCGATCAAGTCGGCCGTGAACTCCGTCAGCGGCATCGTCTCCGCTGCCAAGCGCGACGGTTATGAATGGGTGTTGATCGACACGCCGCCGAACCTCTCGGCCGTCGTCGACGACGCGATCAAGAACGCGACGATGGTCGTCATTCCGGCGCGTCCGGGCGTGTTCGACGTCAACGCGGTGCAGGAAACCATCCAGATGTGCCGCGCAGCGCGCAAGCCCTACGCGGTCGTGCTCAACGGTGCCCCGGCGCGCCGCGACGAGTCCGAAAGCCCGATCGTCACCATCGCCCGCGAAGCGCTGGCGAAATTCCGGGCTCCGGTGTGGGGCGGCCAGATCACCAACCGTTCGGATCTGCTGATGGCGCTGAGCCACGGCGAAGGCGCGCGGGAATATCAGGCCGAGAGTCGTGCGGCTCAGGAAATCGCAAGGCTGTGGGCGGCGATCGAGCGTTCGGTCAAGGCCAT
Organism: Bradyrhizobium symbiodeficiens; assembly: GCF_002266465.3. Lineage (NCBI taxonomy): Bacteria > Pseudomonadati > Pseudomonadota > Alphaproteobacteria > Hyphomicrobiales > Nitrobacteraceae > Bradyrhizobium > Bradyrhizobium symbiodeficiens. Next base: position 1,253,877 of record NZ_CP029427.2, read on the forward strand.
TCGCGGCACGGCGTCGGCGTCCGGCGCAATGCACAAGCAGGCTGCGTAATTTTTTATAAATCATTCCCCGGACGAAAAACGCGCGGATGCCCGCGCGTTTTGCGTTTTCGGGATCTGCTGAAGGACGGCTACGCCACCATCAGCATGTAGAACACGATGACCGGCGACAGCGTCAGGATCACCGACCAGATGCCGACGGCCCAGAGAATGTCCTCGGTGGTAAAGTTCTCCTCGGTGGACAGCTTTTCCTGCCCGGCGCCGAAATAGGACGCCATTTCATTCCGACTATTCACAAAACGCCCCCGCGATTTCTTCGCTTATGGCGTGGACGATACCCGGGATGTTTTAAGATTCCGGCTTGCGGCTCCGCTCGCATTTTGAGCGCATTTGTGACGGCGGCTTAACCATCCGCATTGGCAGATGTCTCAGGCGAGCCAGATCCGAAACAGCAGCACCGGCATCAGGCCGAGCATCACGGCCCAGAACCCGAACGACGATACGACGAGAATTCCCTGCAAAAGATCGGCCGGCGCGAATTGCTGCGCGGCCGTAGGCCGGTTGCGATGCCCCATGGTGATTCCCCCTCGTGAAAAGTTCTGGAGGAAACGATAGGCGCGATTGCGTAAACGAGGCGTGGATGGGGAATGCGGCAGCAGCGAAGGCCGTTGGGGTGCGGTTAACCACCGGCACGCTCTTCCTTCTCCCGCAAGGGGAGAAGGAAAGCAGCGCGTGTGGAGAGGAAAAGCTACGCCGCGACCTTCGTCCGCCGCTCGATCTCGTGATCGATCGCGGCGGCGAGCTCGCTGCTCACTTCCACCATCGGCAGACGCACCTCGGGGCTGTCGATCAGGCCGCATCGCCACAGCCAGTACTTCGCCGGCGCCGGGCTCGGTTCGGTGAACAGCAGCCGCGTCAGATCAGCGACCTCGTGCCAGCGCGCCAGCGCCGCATCATGGTTGCCGCGCTTCGTTTCCGCATACACCGCCGCAAACGTCGCCGTCTCGACATGGGCGGACAACACGATGCCGCCGTCGGCGCCGTCGACGAGCGCCTCGAAATAATTGGCGTCCTCGCCGGTGAGCACGCGAAATTCCTTCGGGCGGTCGCGCAACAGCGCGATCGATTGCTCGCGACTCGCGCCGCAATCCTTCAAGCCGACGATGTTCGGGTGCTCGGCCAGACGCAGCATGGTCTGGTTGGTGATGTTGACCGAGGTGCGATAGGGGATGTTGTAGAGCGCGAGCGGCCATGCCGCGTGATCGGCAAGCGTCTCGAAATGCGCCAGCAATCCGCGCTGCGAGGGCCGCACATAATAGGGGCTTGCGATCAGATAGCCGTCGATCGGCCAATCCGCGGTCTCGTCGAGACGATCCTGCAGCCGCGAGGTGTCCACGCCTGATAACCCGAGGCAGATCGGCAAGGTGCACCGGCCCGCCGCCATCTCATCACGCACGATGGCGACGAGACGTTCGAGCTCGGCCTCGCGCAACGTCATGCCTTCGCCGGAGGTCGCCCCCAGGATGAAGCCGTCGATGCCTTGCGCGCAGTAGTGCCGCGTCAGCCGCCGCAGCGATCGCTCGTCGAGCGCGCCACCCTGAAACGGCGTCACCAGCGGCAGCCACAGCCCGTGCAAATGATCTTCAAGTCCGGTCATGTTTCCATCTCCTTCTCGGGAAACCTGAGACGGAGGGCACATGAAAAAACCCCGTCCAGGCGGCGGGGTTTTCGGGATTGCAGCGATGACGAAGTCGGTCTAGCGCGCGCAAAACTCCGAGGTCCCCGAATGGGGGCCTTTTTTCGAGGCGATCGCCTTCGACGAAATTGCGCACGACTTCGTGATCATTTGCAAATGATGCGGGGTATACCTGGAACTGTCAATACACGCAGAAGGCGACGGCCGATTTGAACAAAAAAAAGCCGGGCCCAGAGAGCCCGGCTTAAGGTATTGGCCACGTGAGGCCGACACAATCACCTTCCAAGAGGGATTACTGAACTCCCGCGCCACTGGAGGAGGGGGACAAATGCGCAACGCGAAGGCTCAGCGTGCAAACAGTATGAGCTTGACGAGCGGCCCGCAGCAACAGCCGAGGCCGCATGTCAGTCATGCGGAAATCAGGACGGCCAACGCTGGGCTTTGCTGACCACGAAGTCGCGGAACACCTGCACGCGCGCGACCGTCTTCAACTCCTCGGGATAGACAAAATACGTATCGAGCTGGATCGAATCCGACTCGCCGAACAACTGCACGAGTTTGCTCTGTTCCTCGACGAGGTAGTCGGGCAGCGCTGCGATGCCGAGGCCCTGCTGACAGGCGCGGACCAGACCGAGGATGTTGTTGACCCTGAAATAGGCTTCGCGCGGACCCGAGCCGTTGCGGCCCGCTTCGACCAGCCAGTTGCGGTTCTGCAGATGCGGCGCGAAGTTGCCGTCCGAGAGCGTGATGATGCGGTGGGAGTCGAGTTCTTCCAGCGTGCGCGGCGTGCCGAAGCGCTTGATGTATTCCGGCGAGCAATAGGCGTGGAAGCCCATCGCGAACAGCTTGCGCTGGATGAGATCCGGCTGCGTCGGCTTGCGGGTGCGGATGGCGACGTCCGCCTCGCGCATCGACAGGTCGAGCTCCTCGTCGGTGACGATCAGCGAGATCCGGATCTCCGGATAGAGCGCGGTGAACTCGCCGAGCCGCGGGATCAGCCAGTTGATGCCGACGCCGGGCGTGGTGGTGATCTTGAGGTCGCCGCTCGGCCGCTCGCGGCTGTCGGTCAGCTTGGCGCGCGCCGCCTGAAGCTGCATGAACACGTCATGCGCGGTGCGGAACAAGAGGTCGCCCTGCTCGGTGAGGATCAGGCCGCGGGCATGGCGGTGGAACAGCGAGACCGAAAGCTCCTGCTCCAGCGCCGAGACCTGGCGCGACACCGCCGATTGCGACAGGCCGAGTTGCTCGCCCGCATGCGTGAAGCTGCCAGCTTCCGCCGCTGCGTGAAACACCTTCAGCTTGTCCCAGTCCATATCCGTAAATCCGTCGCGTGTTCGAGGCATGATCTTTATTCCGCTGCCGCGCGCTCGCTGGCGCGCAGGGCCAAGAAACGTTCGGCTTCGAGAGCTGCCATGCAGCCGAGGCCGGCGGCCGTGACGGCCTGGCGATAGGTCTCGTCGGCCACGTCGCCGGCGGCGAACAGGCCGGGCACCGAGGTGGCGGTCGAGTTCGGGGCGACCTCGACATAGCCCGACGGCTTGAGCTTGATCTGGTCTTTCACGAGCTCGGTCGCCGGTGCGTGGCCGATGGCGATGAAGACGCCGTCGGTCTTCACGTCCGTCAGCGCGCCGGTCTTGACGTTCTTGAGGCGGACATGGGTGACCTTGTTGGGGTTCTCGGTGCCGCAAATCTCGTCGACGGCGCTGTCCCAGATCACCTGGATCTTCGGGTGCTTGAACAGACGCTCCTGCAGGATGCGCTCGGCCCGGAAGTGATCGCGGCGATGCACGATGGTGACCTTTGAAGCATGGTTGGTGAGGTACAGGGCCTCCTCGACCGCGGTGTTGCCGCCGCCGACCACCACGACCTCCTTGTTGCGGTAGAAGAAGCCGTCGCAGGTGGCGCAGGCCGACACGCCGCCGCCCTGGAATTTGACTTCGGACGGCAACCCGAGCCAGCGTGCCTGGGCGCCGGTGGCGAGGATCACCACGTCGGCGAGATAGACGTCGCCGGAGTCGCAGGTGAGGCGGAACGGCCGCTGCGAGGTGTCGAGCTTGATCACCAGGTCGGAGATGATCCTGGTGCCGACATGCACCGCCTGCTTCTCCATCTGCTCCATCAGCCAGGGGCCCTGGATCACGTCGGCGAAGCCCGGATAGTTCTCGACGTCGGTGGTGATGGTGAGCTGGCCGCCCGGCTGGATGCCCTGGATCAGGATCGGCTCGAGCATCGCCCGCGCGGCGTAGATCGCCGCGGTGTAGCCGGCGGGGCCGGAGCCGATAATGACGACCTTTGCATGGACAGGAGCGGACATTTCGACGGACGCCTTTGCACGGGGGACTTGCAGCGCGGGCGCGGAACGTGCCGGGAGGCCTCGCGGAGGCGCTGAAATATCAGAGCTAATCTAAGCCTTCTGGTGAGCTATGCAAGAATTGCATTGCCTGTCGGCGGATTTTTCCAACAGGGAACAAAAGTCGATTGCGGTGCACGCGCAATAAAATTGCGCTAGGCAGGCGGACTGGGCTATGAGCATTGCGAGAAACCCACCCAATACCGCCGCAAAGGCCAGGAGTTCCAATCACGTGTCGCGGAACCTAGACGAGATCGACCTGAAAATTCTCACCGAAATTCAGGCCGACGGTCGAATCACGAATGTCGAGCTGGCCAAGCGGGTCGGCATCTCGCCGCCGCCCTGCCTGCGCCGGGTCCGGGCGCTGGAGGAGGAGGGCTACATCCTCGGCTATCGCGGCCTGCTCGACGCCCGCAAGCTCGGCTTCGACGTCACTGTGTTCGCCGCCGTGCACCTGTCCAGCCAGGCCGAGGCGGATTTGCGCGCCTTCGAGGAGTTCGTTCGCGCCGAGCCACTGGTGCGGGAATGCTGGATGCTGTCGGGCGAGGTCGATTTCATCCTCAAATGCGTCGCGCCTGACATGGCGACCTTCCAGGATTTCGTCACCCATCTCACCGCAGCGCCGCACGTGCGGAATGTGCGGACGTCATTGGTGCTGCATAATTCGAAGTACGAGGCAGCCGTGCCGCTGGATGTGAAGGCGCGGAGGTAGGATTCCGCTCTCGTGCCTTCGCTCTTCGAGCTTCGGCGGACAAGTTGCTCGCAGTGACGAGGGGTATAAGAGAGCGTGCTCGGCCCTCGCAAGCAACACGCCGAACAAAAAGGCCGCGCTGGGCGCGGCCTTTTTCAAACGTCAGCGCAGCGGCAAATGCTTACCGCCACTCCACCTTGGTGATCTCATACGCCTTGGCGCCGCCGGGGGCGTTGACCTCGACGGTCGAACCCTTCTTCTTGCCGATCAGCGCGCGGGCGAGCGGCGAAGTGATGGAGATGCGGCCCTTCTTGGCGTCGGCCTCGACCTCGCCGACGATCTGCCACACCGTCTTTTTCTCGGTGTCCTCGTCGACCAGCGTCACGGTGGCGCCGAACTTGATGGTGTCGCCGGACAGTTTCGAGATGTCGATGATATCGGCGCGCGCGAGCTTGTCCTCGAGCTCGGCGATGCGGCCTTCATTGTGGGACTGCTCTTCCTTCGCGGCATGATATTCCGCGTTCTCCGACAGGTCTCCGTGCGAGCGCGCCTCCGCGATATGCTCGATGATGCGCGGACGGTCCTCGGACTGGCGCTTCTTCAATTCTTCCCCGAGCGCGGCAAAGCCGCCCGCTGTCATCGGAACCTTTTCCATCTCTTCTCTCGTCCTTCGGTCACGCGCCCCCACAAACAGCGGGCGCGGCAACCTTGATTCGTCGGTATTCCCGGCGCTGAACACGCGGCCACCGGAACGTTATGTGGGCTTGGCGCCGGAACAGAACAACCACCATGGCCGGACAGTTCCTCCGGCCATTGTGGCTTCATTGCCAGTCACTTAGCGGATGGCTTAACCCCTCAAGGCTCGGCCTGCCGCTCGCGATCAGGTGTCCGAAAAGTAGCTCTGCAGGGTACGTACCTCAAGGTCTCCGCCGAGATAGGCGCGGATGCCCTGCGCGGCCGCCACGGCCCCCGAAAGAGTGGTGTAATACGGCACTTTATGCAAGAGGGCCGCGCGCCGCAGCGACCGGCTGTCGGCGAGCGCCTGCGGGCCTTCCGTGGTGTTGAAGACGAGCTGGACGTCGCCATTGGTAATGGCGTCGACGATATGCGGCCGCCCCTCCAGCACCTTGTTCACCTTCTCGGTCGGGATGCCCTGGTCGGTCAGGAAGCGCGCCGTGCCCGATGTCGCCAGCACCTTGAAGCCGAGCGAATGCAATTCGCGGACGGCCTCGGCGATGCGGGTCTTGTCGCTCTCGCGCACCGAGACGAACACCGTGCCCTTGCGCGGCACCCGCGTGCCGCCGCCGAGCTGGCTCTTGGCGAACGCCACCGCAAAGGAGCGGTCGATGCCCATGACCTCGCCGGTCGAGCGCATCTCGGGACCAAGCACGGTATCGACGCCCGGGAAGCGGGCGAAGGGGAACACCGATTCCTTCACGCCGACATGCTTGAAGTCCGCCTTCTTCAGCTTGAAGTCGGCGAGCTTCTCGCCGGCCATGATGCGCGCGGCGATCTTGGCGACCGGCGTGCCGATCACCTTGGCGACGAAGGGCACCGTGCGCGAGGCGCGCGGGTTGACCTCGAGCACGTAGATGTCGCCGTCCTTGATGGCGTATTGCACGTTCATCAGGCCGACGACGTCGAGGCCGAGGGCGAGCTCGCGGGTCTGTCGCTCCAGCTCCTCGATCATCTTGGCGTCGAGCGAGTGCGGCGGCAGCGAGCAGGCGCTATCGCCGGAATGGATGCCGGCTTCCTCGATGTGCTCCATGATGCCGACGATGAAGGTGTCCTTGCCGTCGCAGAGGCAGTCGACGTCGATCTCGGTGGCATCGGAGAGGTAGCGGTCGAACAGCAGCGGGTTCTTGCCGAGCACGGTGTTGATCTGCCCGGTCTTGTCGTTCGGGTAGCGCGCCTTGACGTCGGCCGGCACCAGCTCCGGCAGCGTTCCGAGCAGATAGTCGCTGAGCTGGTTCTCCTCGCGGATGATCTGCATGGCGCGGCCGCCGAGCACATAGGACGGGCGCACCACCAGCGGCAGGCCGAGGTCGGTCGCGACCAGGCGCGCCTGCTCGACTGAATAGGCGATGCCGTTCTTCGGCTGCTTCAGCCGCAGCTTGTCGAGCACGCGCTTGAAGCGGTCGCGGTCTTCGGCGAGGTCGATGGCGTCGGGCGAGGTCCCGAGGATCGGCACATCGGCGGCTTCCAGCGCACGCGCGAGCTTCAGCGGGGTCTGGCCGCCGAACTGCACGATCACGCCGTGCAGCGTGCCGTTGGTGCGCTCCTTGGCGATGATCTCCAGCACGTCCTCGGCGGTGAGCGGCTCGAAATAGAGCCGGTCGGCGGTATCGTAGTCGGTCGACACCGTCTCCGGGTTGCAGTTGACCATGATGGATTCGTAGCCGGCGTCATGCAGCGCGAAGCAGGCGTGACAGCAGCAATAGTCGAATTCGATGCCCTGGCCGATGCGGTTCGGGCCGCCGCCGAGAATGATGACCTTCTTCTTGTCGGACGGGGTGCTCTCGTCCGCCGGGGCGCCTGCAAACGGCGCCTCGTAGGTCGAATACATATAGGCGGTCGGCGAGGCGAATTCAGCCGCGCAGGTGTCGATGCGCTTGTAGACCGGGCGAACGCCGAGCGCGTGGCGCTTCGCCGTCACCTCGGCCTCGGTCGTCTGCGCGATCACGGCCAGCCGCGCGTCGGAGAAACCCATGGCCTTGAGCGTGCGCATGCCGAAGGCATTGCCCGGCAGGCCATTTTTGCGGACCTTCTCCTCCATATCGACGATGCCGCGCATCTCGCTGAGGAACCAGGGGTCGATCTTGCAGGAGTTGAAGATCTCCTCGTTCGACCAGCCGAGCCGCATGGCTTGGGCGACTTGGAGAATCCGGTTCGGCGTCGGCGTGCCGAGCGCGGCGCGGATCGCGTTCTTGTCGTCGTCGCGGCCGAGACCCTCGATCTCGATCTCGTCGAGCCCGGTGAGGCCGGTCTCGAGCCCGCGTAGTGCCTTCTGGAGGCTCTCCTGGAAGGTGCGGCCGATCGCCATGACTTCGCCGACCGACTTCATGGATGTGGTCAGCGTGGTGGAGGCGCCCGGGAATTTCTCGAAGGCGAAGCGCGGCACCTTGGTGACGACGTAGTCGATGGTCGGCTCGAACGAAGCCGGGGTGGCGCCGCCGGTGATGTCGTTGGCGATTTCGTCCAGCGTGTAGCCGACCGCGAGCTTGGCCGCGACCTTGGCGATCGGAAAGCCGGTGGCCTTCGAGGCCAGCGCGGAGGAGCGCGACACGCGCGGATTCATCTCGATCACGACCATGCGGCCGTCTTCGGGATTGACGCCGAACTGCACGTTGGAGCCGCCGGTCTCGACGCCGATCTCGCGCAGCACCGCCAGCGAGGCGTCGCGCATGATCTGGTATTCCTTGTCGGTCAGCGTCAGCGCCGGCGCAACCGTGATGGAGTCACCGGTGTGCACGCCCATCGGATCGAGGTTCTCGATCGAGCAGACGATGATGCAATTGTCCTTCTTGTCGCGCACCACCTCCATCTCGTACTCTTTCCAGCCGAGCACGGATTCTTCGATCAGCACTTCGTTGGTCGGAGACGCATCGAGACCGCGCTCGATGATGTCGAGGAACTCTTCCTTGTTGTAGGCAATGCCGCCGCCGGTGCCGCCCATGGTGAAGGAGGGGCGGATGATCGCGGGCAGGCCGATCTCGGACAGTGCCATCAGCGCCTGGCCGAGCGCATATTCCTGGTAGCGCTTGCGGCGGTCGCTTTCGCCGAGGGTCCACTGCCGATCGTGCTCTTCGAGGGCCGCGCCCGAGAGCTTTTCGCGTTCAGCCTGACGCTTGTCGCGGAAGGATTTCTTCAGGGCGGAGGCGTTGGCGAGCCGCGACTTCGGTGTCTCGAGCCCGATCTTGGTCATGGCCTCGCGGAACAGCTGGCGGTCCTCCGCCTTGTCGATCGCGTCGGCGGTGGCGCCGATCATCTCGACGTCGAACTTTTCCAGCGTGCCCTGCTGGCGCAGCGACAGCGCGCAGTTCAGCGCGGTCTGGCCACCCATGGTCGGCAGCAGCGCGAAACCGCCCGGAATGACGTGACGTTCCTTCTCGATGATTTTTGCGACGATCTCGGGGGTGATCGGCTCGATATAGGTCGCATCGGCCAATTCCGGGTCGGTCATGATCGTGGCCGGATTGGAATTGACGAGGACGATGCGATAGCCCTCTTCCTTCAGCGTCTTCACCGCCTGGGTGCCCGAATAGTCGAACTCGCAGGCTTGGCCGATCACGATGGGACCGGCGCCGATGATCAGGATGGTGGTGATGTCTGTACGTTTGGGCATCAACTCTCGCCGGACTGGAATTTGGGCACAAAAAAAGGGCGCGCTTGCCGCGCGTCCCCTGAAGCCGAGAGCGCGGGGGTCTCCCTCGCGCGCGGGTGGGTCTTAGACCAGATTCCGGAGCGGCGAAACCCCGAAAAACGCCCATCAACCGGCAATTTTGACCGGTTTTGGCCGGGCCTGCCAGCCACGGGCGAGATGCACCAGAAGTGAGGCCGCAACGCTCGATCCGCCGATCCAGCCCAGGTCGGTCGGCGACAGGGTGGCCAGCACCGCGCCGCCCAGCGCCCCGCCGAGGGCGAAGCCGAGATACATGGCGGAGGCGTTGAGCGACAGCGCGATCATCGAAGCCTGCGGCTCGATCCGGATGATGCTGGCGACCTGGGCCGGATAGAATGCCCAGCCGGAGATGCCCCAGAGGAAGATCGTGCCCAGCACCGCATAATGCGCCTGTCCGGGCATCAGCTTCAGGACCAGGGAATGCAGGACGAGGGCGCTCGCCATGCCGGCGAGCCCGAGGGCGGCGGTCGTAAACGTTCCGAGCCGGTCGGCCAGGGTACCGCCGAGCATGTTCCCGATCGCGGCCGCGCCGCCGAACACCAGCAGGGCAAGGCTGATCTGCGAGGCATCGAAGCCGAGCCCACGCAGCGGGACCGCGAAATAGGTGAACACGGTGAAGCCGCCGAGCGCCCATAGGATCGTGATCACGAGCGCGGTCAAGACATGGCCGTGACGCGCCACCGCCAGACGTTCGCCGAGCGAGGCCGTGTTGCGCGGCAAGCCGCGGGGCAGGCCGAACAGGAGGGCGACGAGCGCGACCGCGCCGATCAGGGCGACCATGGCAAAGGTTGCGCGCCAGCCGAACAGGCTGCCGACGAGATTGCCGATGGGGACGCCGATGACGGTCGCGACCGTCAGACCCGAGGTCACCAGCGCCACGGCGCGACCGCGCCGTTCGGGCGAGGCGATCGCAACCGACACGGCGAGTGCCGTCGGCATGCACAGGCCGGAACCCAGCGCCATCAGCATCCGCGAAGCCAGCAGCAGGGCGTAGTTGGATGCCACCATGGCCGCGAGGTTGCCGGCGATGAAGGTGGTCAGCGCCAGCGCCAACACGGTGCGGCGGTCGATGTTGTTCAACGACACCGCCAGGATCGGCGAGCCCACGGCGTAGGTGAGGGCGTAGGCGGTGACCAATTGCCCGGCGGCCGAGACCGAAATCTGCAGATCGGCTGCGATGCTGGGCAAAAGTCCTGCAATCACAAAGCCTTCGGTGCCGATCGCAAAGGCGGCCAAGGCCAGCCAGAATACGCTCATTGGACGATGTCCCTTTGTTCAACGTTTATTGAACTATTGAATGCGATGATCCACAGGTCAATTGGTTCAAGAACTATTGAACATTACGGCCGCTTCGCTATGATTCCCGGGTCATGAGCCGCACGCCTCTTCATCCCACCCGCGAGCAGATCGAGCTGCCGATGGTTCTGGATTGCCTCAGCGATCCGATCCGTTTGGCGATTGTCTGCCAGCTCGCCCAGCAGGAACGTGTCAGCAGTGAGCTCTGCTGCGGCGATTTCTACAGCCTCGCCGGCAAGTCCAACCTTGCCTACCATTTCGCCAAGCTGCGCGAATGCGGCCTGATGCTGACGCGCGTGGCCGGCACCAACCGCTTCATGCGGCTGCGCCGCGAGGATCTGGACGCGCGTTTTCCCGGCCTGCTCGATGCGGTGATCAAGTCCGCGAGCAAGGATTCCGAGCGGCTGCTGCTGTCGACGGAGGGCGAGGTGATTGAGGCGGGTTGAGGTTTGCGCGGGCGGTCCGTCTACGCTTCCGCTGCGCTCCAGCTACGCCGGACACGCTTCGCCCCTTCGGGTCAAGCGTGGCTGCGTCACGCGTAGCCCCGAAGGGGCGAAGCGTGGAGACCCGGCCTGGATTTGAACCAGGATGAAGAGCGTTGCACCGCCCTCGCGTAGACGCTTCCGCCACCGGGCCGCGGCGATCATGTCCGATTGCAGTGCGATAAGCCACAACGGCTAATTGTTATGCTTAACGAACCAGAGGCGGTCGCGCGATGAAGGTCATGCGCCAGCGATTATGGCCGATATTGGTATGGGCGCGCTGGACCGCGAACCCGGCTGCTTTCAGCCTGGCGGTGATCTCCTCCTCGCTGTAGCGCTGCAGCCCGATGCGCGTGCGCAGATGACGATAATCGGACAGCGCGGTGCTGATCAGCCCGACCAGCGCGTCCTTCAGGAAACCGTGGCGCAGGCCGAAGCCGAGCAGCGCCATGACGTCCCTGAACATGCCGACATTGGGCTGGAGGATGTCGCCGAGCACCAGCTTGCCGGAAGGCGTCAGCAATCGCCTGATGTTGCGGAGCGCGGCATCGAGCTCGTCCGGCGCCATGTATTGCGCGACCGAGTTCATCACGACGAGGTCGATCGACTGGTCCTGCATCTTGCGGACGTCGTCGAGCGAGCGGACGCGGATTTTCGTGTTCGGGGCAAACCGCGCGATCAGCCGGCCGCGCACGCCGGGTGCGGGCTCGGCGAGGATCAGCTTGTCGCAAGCCGATGCCACCTGGCTCGCCGACAGCGCTTCGCCGCAGGCATAGTCCAGCACCGTCGCCTCCGGCGAGGAGATGTAGCCGATGATGTCCCGCGCGATGATCTGGAAGTGCAAGTCGCGATGCAGCTTGCTGACATAGATCGTGTGCGTCGAGTCGTAATAATCGATCCAATCGTCCATGGTATCCCGCCCGGCGGTTCCTATCTTGGAACCGCGCTGCCCGCCTTGCGTTAGGGGTGCGACGGCGCGCCGTCAATGTCCGCGTCCTAACAGGAAGGTCCCCCGTGAGCAAAACCAGCAACAAGATCTCGCCCGATCTCGATACCCCCACCGATTTGTCGCCCGACGGGGTCAAGAAGGTCTCGGAGGCGCTCAACGTGCTTCTGGCCGACGCGTTTGCGCTGTATCTGAAGACCAAGAATTTCCACTGGCACGTCAGCGGCCGGCACTTCCGCGACTACCATCTGCTGCTCGACGAGCAGTCCGATCAGATCTTCGCCACCACCGACCAGCTCGCCGAGCGCGTCCGCAAGATCGGCGGCACCACGCTGAAGTCGATCGGCCAGGTCGCAAAGCTCCAGACCATCAAGGACAATAACGAGGACTACGTCCCGCCGCGCGAGATGCTGCGCGAGCTGATGCAGGACAACAAGCATGTCGCCGCCGCGATGCGCAAGGCGCACGACGTCTGCGACAAGGCCGAAGACGTGGCGAGCGCCAGCCTGCTCGAGAATTTCATCGACGAGACCGAGCGCCGGACGTGGTTTCTGTTCGAGGCGACGCGTCAGGAAGGCGGCAACGAGGCGTAGCCCGGCTCGCGTAGGGTGGGCAAAGGCGCTCTTCGCGCGCCGTGCCCACCATCTCTCTCGATCGCAAAAAAAATTCGTGGGCACGCTCCGCTTTGCCCACCCTACGGCACCATTGTCTTGGCTACCGCCACAGCCGCATCAACCCCCATCCGTGCCCGTCACCGGATCGGCCGGCGGCATCGCGACCTCTGGAATCGTCTTCAGCGCCTTGGCGTGGTTCTCCGGCGTTGCGCGCGTGATCTCCATCTTGCTGCCCGGCGGGTAGGCGCCGATCACGCAGAAATCGTCGCTCGCCCTGATGCATTGATGTCCGGTGCCGGCGGGCAGGATCGCGACATCACCCGCCTTGATCTCGAGCTCCTGGCCGTGGTCGCCGCCGAAGCGGACGCGAGCACTGCCGCGCGCGACGCCGAGCACCTCGTGAACCGTCGCGTGGTAGTGCAGATAGTCGTAGACGCCGTTGCGCCACGTGCCGCCCCAGCCGTTCGCCGCGAACAGATCTTCGATGGTCTCTTCAGGTCGTGCGGGATCGAGCTTCACCGCGTCCTGATAGACCAGGAAGGGAAGGATGTTGTTCGGCACGAGCCCGTCGTCTTCGAAGACGATGGCGAGCGGCTCGGCGTTGTCTCGGACGGCGGACATGGCAGGGCTCCGGGTCACAACGGTCACGAAATAAAGACGATGCTCGCCCCGTTTGTTCCTGCGCCGGTCCGCGCGCCGGTTTGACGGAGATCAAGGCACGCGCGGCCAACGGCGGGCACGCACATCGAAGCGAAAGAAAAGGGAACGCCATGTATGCATCCGACGTTGCGCAGCGCCATTTTTCGGCGGCCGTTGCCGAGGCGGAGACTTCCGGCCTTGGGCACGAAGCCGTTTGCCGCGCTTTGCTCAGTCTCGTGATTTCGAAATATCTGGAGACGCGGTCGATCGCCGACATTCAGGCCGAGCTGCGCTTCATCGCCGAGAACTTCGATCCCGACACGGACTTCATGTTCATGCGTCCGTGACGGCGGGCCCCGGCGGATTCATCCGCCGGGAGGTCTTGCGTCTTACGCGCTCTTCTTCTGCCGCATCAGGTCCGCAAAGCGCTGGAACAGATAGTGCGAGTCGCGCGGGCCGGGTGAGGCCTCGGGGTGATATTGCACCGAGAACACCGGCTTGCCGTCGAGCTGGATGCCGCAATTGGAGCCGTCGAACAGCGAGATGTGGGTCTGCGTCGCGCCCTTCGGCAGCGTGGTCTCGTCCACGGCAAAACCGTGGTTCATCGAGGTGATCTCCACCTTGCCGGTGGTCTCGTCCTTGACGGGATGGTTGGCGCCGTGATGGCCCTGATGCATCTTCTTTGTCTTCGCGCCGACGGCGAGGCCTAGCATCTGGTGACCGAGGCAGATGCCGAAGGTCGGCGTGCCCGACTTGATGACGTCCTGGATCACGGGCACGGCATATTTGCCGGTCGCGGCCGGATCGCCCGGACCGTTGGACAGGAACACGCCATCCGGCTTCATTGCCAGAATGTCTTCGGACGAAGTCGTCGCCGGCACCACAGTCACCTTGCAGCCGACGCCGGCCAGCAGGCGCAGGATGTTGCGCTTGATGCCGTAGTCGATGGCGACGACGTTGAACTCGGCCTTGTCCTGACGGCCAAAGCCCTTGTCCCAAACCCAGGGCGTCTCGTCCCAGCTGAAGCGCTGGCCGCTCGTGACCATCGGCACGAGGTCCATGCCCTCGAGGCCCGGCCATTCGCGCGCTTCTTCCTTCAATCCATGAAGGTCGAACTCGCCGTTCCTGGCGTGCGCGATCACGGCGTTGGGCATGCCCTTTGAGCGGATCAGCGCGGTCAGTGCGCGGGTGTCGATGCCGGAGAGGCCGATGATGCCGCGGGCCTTGAGCCAGGCGTCGAGGTGCTTGGTGGCGCGATAGTTCGAGGGATCGGTGATCGCGGTGCGCAGGATCACGCCGCGTGCGCCCGGCGTCGCCGCCATGTTCACCGTCTCGATGTCTTCCTCGTTGGTACCGACATTGCCGATATGCGGGAAGGTGAAGGTGATGAGCTGGCCGGCATAGGAGGGATCGGTGAGGATCTCCTCGTAGCCGGTCATCGCGGTGTTGAAGCAGACCTCACCGACGGCGTGGCCCTCGGCGCCGAGACCGAAGCCTTCAAGCACCGTGCCGTCGGCAAGCACGAGGAGCGCGGTCGGTTTATGGTCCGGCCAGGCGGTATCGTTGTCATGTTGTGTCATGAGCGCGTTTCATAGTCCTCGCGCGGGCCGCCGTCAAAGCGGGAGAGGGCGGATTCACATGCGTTTTTGCATATTTGACAGGCCGTCCCCGGCACTTAAGCTCCGGCGCACAATTTCCGGCAAATTCCTGGGCTTGCGAGGCAATAATGGACCGGACGACCCCGATTGTGCTGGTTCCGGGGCTGGCCTCCTCGGCCCGGATCTATGCACAAATGATCCCCGCGCTGTGGCGTTTCGGACCGGTCATGGTCGCCAACCATATCCGCGACGACAGCATGGCGGCGATCGCCCGCCGCATCCTGAGCGAGGCGCCGCCGCGCTTCGCACTCGCCGGCCATTCCATGGGCGGCTACATCGCGTTCGAGATCATGCGCCAGGCGCCCGAGCGGGTGGTCAAGCTCGCGCTGATCAACACCCAGGCGCGGCCCGATACGCCGGAGGCGACCGCGCGCCGCCGCGGCCTGATGGAACGTGCCGGGCGCGGCGAGCTTCGCGCGATCCGCGAGGAGAGCTTTCCGGAGCTGGTGCATCCGTCACGGCGCGACGATGCCGATATTCTGAAGCTGGTGCATGCGCAGGATGAGGATGTCGGCGTCGAGGGCTATCTGCGGCAGCAGACCGCGATCATCGCACGGGTGGATTCGCGCTCGACGCTTTCAGCCATCACATGCCCGACGCTGGTGCTGACGGGCGATGCCGACAACACCATCCCGAATGCGCTCTCGAAGGAGATGGCCGAGGGCATCCCCGGCGCAAGGCTCGTGATCCTCGATCGCTGCGGACACCTGCCGCAGCCGGAACAGCCGGAAGCGACGGTGCGCGCGCTCTCCGAATGGCTTGGAAGCTAGTTGTCTGAAGGCCCCGGACGGCCTAGATCAGGCGTCAAATACTCGAAGGGATCACGACCATGCTGCGCGACGACATCAACAATGCGGTCAAGGAGGCCATGAAGGCCAAGGACGAGCGCAAGCTGTCCACGCTGCGCATGGTCAATTCGACCATCAAGAACGCCGACATCGACGCGCGCGGGCAGGGCAAGCCGCCGCTCTCGGACGCCGATCTGCTCGGCGTTTTTCAGAAGATGATCAAGCAGAGGCAGGAATCGGTCGAGCTCTACGAAAAAGGTGGCCGCGCCGAGCTCGCAGCCCAGGAGCGCGAGGAGATCGCGGTGATCTCGGCATACCTGCCGAAGCAGATGGCCGAGGACGAGGTGAAGAAGGCGATTGCGGATGCGATCGCTGAGACGGGTGCCGCCGGCATGAAGGACATGGGCAAGGTGATCGCGGTGCTGCGCGCGAAGTACGCGGGGCAGATGGATTTCGGCAAGGCCAGCGGCTTGGTGAAGGCGGCGCTGTCGGGCTAGTCGTCATTCCGGAGCGACGCAAAGCGTCGAGTCCGGAATCCATCGTGCCACCGTTCTGTTGAGAAATGGATTCCGGGCTCGCGCTTCGCGCGCCCCGGAATGACAAGAAGAAACAGGGGAGGCACGATGACCGCCATCAAACCGTTCCGCGTCGCCATCAGCGACGACATCCTCGCCGACCTCAAGTCGCGTCTCGCCCGCACGCGCTGGCCGGAGGCTGAACTGGTCGACGACTGGAGCCAGGGCGCGCCGCTGAAATGGATCCAGGAAATCTGCACCTACTGGGCTGATGGCTACGACTGGCGTGCCCGCGAAGCAAAACTCAATCGCTTTGAGCAATTCACGACCGAGATCGACGGGCTCGACATCCACTTCATCCATGCGCGCTCGAAGGAGCCGTCGGCGCTGCCGCTGATCATCACCCATGGCTGGCCTGGCTCGATCGTCGAATTCCAGAAGGTGATCTCGCCGCTGGTCGATCCAGCCGCGCATGGCGGCAACCCCGCCGATGCGTTTCACGTGATCTGTCCCTCTCTGCCGGGCTTCGGCTTCTCGGCCAAGCCCAGGACCACTGGCTGGGGCGTCGACCGGATCGCTGCGGCCTGGGCGGAGCTGATGGAGCGGCTGGGTTACAAGCGCTACGGTGCGCAAGGCGGCGACTGGGGCTCGGCGGTGACGACATCGCTTGGCGCGCAGGACCCGGTCCATTGCGCCGGCATCCACATCACGCTCGCCTTCAACGCGGCGCCCAAGGTCGAGGGCGAGCCGACGGCGGAGGAGAAGCGCGCGCTCGCCGGGCTCAAGCACTATGTCGACCTCGACTCCGGCTACTCCAAGCAGCAGTCGACGCGCCCGCAGACGCTCGGCTATGGCTTGACGGATTCTCCGAGCGGGCAGGCGGCCTGGATCCTGGAAAAATTCTGGGCCTGGACCGATTGCGACGGCCACCCCGAGAACATCTTCACCCGGGACGAGCTGCTCGACAACGTCATGCTCTATTGGGCGACGGAGACGGCAACCTCCTCGGCGCGGCTCTACTGGGAAAGTTTTGGCAAGCGCCGCACCACGCCGAAGGTCAACGTGCCGACCGGTGTTGCCGTATTTCCCAAGGAGATCATCACGCCGGTGCGGCGCTGGATGGAGCCGAACTTCCCTGACATCACCCATTGGAGCGAGATGGAGAAGGGCGGCCATTTCGCCGCGTTCGAGCAGCCGGAGCTGTTCGTGCGCGATGTCAGGAAGTTCTTTGCGACGGTGCGGTGAGACGCATTCTCCGTCATGCCCGGGCTTGTCCCGGGCATCCACGCCCTTAAACTCAGGCCAAACAAGAACGTGGATGGCCGGAACAAGTCCGGCCATGACGTCGAGACCGTGGAAACGCCTGCCATGCTGACCGAAGCCGCAACCTACGACGAGCTCTATCGCAATTTCCGCTGGGACATCCCGGCGCGGTTCAACATGGCGGAGGCGTGCTGCGACCGGCATGCCGACGGCACCGGCCGGCTCGCGCTGGTCTATGTCGACGAGAACGGTGCAACCAGCCGCACCTCCTTCGACGAGGTCGCCGAAGCTTCGCAGCGCTTTGCCAATGTGCTGAAGACGGACGGGCTTGTCCGTGGCGACCGCGTCGCGGTGTTCCTGTCGCAATCGCTGGAATTGCCGGTTGCGCATATGGCGGCGTTCCGCTCCGGCCTGATCTCGATCCCGCTGTTCGCATTGTTCGGCGAGGACGCGCTGGAATTCCGCCTGTCGAACTCGCAAGCCAAAGCCATCGTTACCGACGAGGGTGGTTGGGAGAAGCTGTCCAGGATCCGCGATCGCCTGCCGGAGCTGAAGACGATCTACGTCGTCGGCGGGCGCGCGCGTTCGGGCACGACATCGTTCTGGGATGCGGTGAAGGCCGCTTCGCCCGATTTCGCGCGCGTGGACACCTCATGCGATGATCCCGCGCTGATCATCTACACCTCGGGCACGACAGGGAATCCAAAAGGCGCGCTGCATGCGCACCGCGTCGTGCTCGGCCATCTGCCCAATGTCGAGATGTGCCACAACTTCTTACCCAGGCCCGGCGATCTCATGTGGACGCCGGCGGACTGGGCCTGGATCGGCGGCCTCGTCAACGGCCTGCTCGCATTCTGGTATCACGGCATTCCTCTTGTTGGTCATCGCGCGCGAAAATTCGAGCCGCAGGCGGCGATGCAGATGATGGCCGACCTCGGCGTGCGCAACGTCTTCCTGCCGCCGACCGCGCTGAAGCTGATGCGGCAGGCCGGCGTGACGCATCCGGGCGTCAAGCTGCGCAGCATCTTCACCGGCGGTGAATCGCTCGGCGGCGAGCTGCTCGGCTGGGTGCGCGAGACCTTCGGCATCGACGCGCATGAGGTGTTCGGCCAGACCGAGTGCAACCTCGTGATCGGCAGCAACTCCAATTTGTTTCCGATCCGCCCGGGATCGATGGGCAAGGCGACGCCGGGCTTCGACGTCCGCATCGTCAACGACAAGGGCGAGGAATTGCCGCGCGGCCAGCGCGGCATCATCGGCGTGCGCCAGCCATGCCCCGTCACCATGCTGGAATACTGGCGCAATCCGGAGGCGACGGCGAAGAAATATGCCGGCGAATTCCTGCTGACCGGCGATCTCGGCGTGCAGGACGAGGACGGCTATTTCTGGTATGTCAGCCGCGAGGACGACGTCATCACCACGGCCGGCTATCGCGTCGGTCCCTCCGAGATCGAGCATACGCTGATGAAACATCCCTCGGTGGCGATGGCCGCGGTGGTCGGCATCCCCGATCCGATCCGCACCGAATCGATCAAGGCCTGGATCGTGCTGCGTTCGGGCTTTAGCGGCACCGACGCGCTGGCGCGCGAGATCCAGGAGTTCGTCAAGGTGCAGCTCGCCGCGCATGAATATCCGCGCTTCGTCGAATTCGCCGAGACTCTGCCGATGACGGCGACCGGCAAGGTGCTGCGGCGCGAGCTGCGGGCGAAGGGCTAGCTTCCGACAATGGCAAAAACGTCTCCAGCCGCGGGACTCCACCGCGCCTCGCTCGACAAGCTGCACGATCTCGATGCGGCGCTCGAGCTGATGTATTACGGCTGGCGCGGCATGACGCTGGAGGCCGATGAATACCTCGCGAAGCAGGGCCTGTCGCGTCCGCATCATCGTATCCTCTACGTGGTGGCGCGCCGGCCCGATATCGCGATCGGTTCGCTGCTCGAGGTCCTCGGCATTTCCAAGCAGGCCCTGAGCCGGCCGCTTAATCTGCTGGTGGAGCGCAAGCTCGTGACGTCGAAGCGCTCGCCCGCGCAGCATCGCTCCAAGCTGCTGCGTCTGACGGCGGCCGGGCAGCGCATCGAGCAGCGCGCATCCGACCATGAGCGCAACGTCATGCGTCAGGCGTTCGATCGCGTCGGCGCATCCGGGGCGGCGGCATGGATGGCCGTCATGGCAGCAATCGCCGACCAAAATTGACGAATCTCAAGTCAACATAGTTGACATGACGGGCTGGCTTTGCCATTTTCCCCGGCGACAAGCGTGGAGAGGCCGCGTCATGAGTGGACAGGCAATGAATCGGGCGGCGGCCGGACCCTTCGTCGCGGCCTGGTGCGCGAGCTGGTGCAAGGTCGACATCGACGCCGTCGTCGCCCACCTTGCCGACGATGCGCAGATGCGTAGTCCCCTGGCGCTGACGCTCACCGGCTCGCCGGTCGTGAGCGGTGCCGGGAACATCCGCGCCTACTGGCAGAAGGCCTACGGCCACATCGAAAGCGCGGACCTGAAGATATTGAGCTGGAGCTGGGACGACACCATTGCGCGCCTGACGGTGTGGTGGCAGCTGGGCGACACCCGCGCCAGCGAGTTCATGGATTTCGACGAAACGGGGCGCGTCGCGCGCAGTGAAGCCTTCTACGGAAAATAGCCATGCGCCTGTCGGATATCGTCCTGCTCCTCAACGCGCTGTGGTTCGGCGGCGCCTTCGTCCAGTTCAGCATTGCGCAAGCCAACACGCTGAAGATCCTGCTGCCGCGGGAAGAGCGCAGCAATCCGATCGCGCCGACCCTGGCGGCGAGCGTGGCGTTCCTGGGCGGGATGAACCTGCCGATCGGGCTGTTGTCGTTCTACCTTCTGGCCGCGCGTCCGCTCTTCTTCCAGCCGGTCGAGGCGCAGCTCGCGCTGTTCCTGTTCTTCTCCGCCTGCCATTTCAGCCAGTTCGCCTATAATCTTCCGGTGCTGATGCGTGGCGGACGCGTTGGCGTCGCTTACTGGCCGGTGCTGAAGGGCCCGATGCTCAGGATCTTCGTCATCGACGCGGGACTGTTCGCGGCCAATCTCGCGGTGGCGCTCCGTCTCGCGATGGCGTCCTGAAAAGGAGCGAATGCTGCTGAATTGAATTCGGCGCTGGCCGCGAACCCGGATCACCTCTCCCCGCTGGGAAAGGCGAATTATCGCGACGGCTCCGAGAGCGCGGCCCTCAGCATCGCGGCAAGCTCCTGACGCTTGAACGGCTTGGTCAGAATGCGGGCGTTGATTCCGTCCGGCGTCTTGACGGGATCCTGGCTGTAGCCGGAGGTGAAGAGCACCTTGAGATCAGGCCGAAGCTCGGCTGCCTGCCTCGCCAGCTCCGGCCCGAACATGCCGCCGGGCATCACGACGTCGGTGAAAAGCAATTGGATGTCGTCGGGCTGGCGCAACACTTCCAGCGCTGCGGGTCCGTTCGACGTCGCGATGACCCGGTAGCCCAGCGTTCTGAGCTCGTTCTCGACATAAGCTCGCACCATGTCGTCGTCTTCGACGAGCAGGACGGTCTCGTGTCCCGCGTGCGTGATGGTCGCCTGCGCGGGGCGCAGGTCCTCGCTTGGCGGTGTTGCGAGACGGGGAAAGAACAGCCTGATGGTACTGCCTCGTCCCGGTTCGGACTGCATCTGCACGAGTCCGCCGGATTGTTGCACGAATCCGTAGACCATGCTCAGGCCGAGGCCGGTGCCCTTGCCGACCTCTTTGGTGGTGAAGAACGGCTCGAACGCGCGCCCCAACACTTCGCTGCTCATCCCGGCCCCGGTATCCTTCACAGCCAGCATGACGTAGTCGCCCGGCCGTGGCTCGCCGTTGACGTCGAGATCGGACTCGCCGAGCGATGCGTTGCACACCTCGACTGCCAGCTTGCCGCCGTCGGGCATCGCATCGCGCGCGTTGAGCACGAGGTTGAGCACGGCGGTCGCCAATTGGCCGGGATCGACGCTGGCGAGCCATAGATCGGGCGCGAAGGTGAAGCTGGACTCGATGTGCTCGCCCAGGGTCCGGCGCAGCAGCTGCTTCATGCCGGTGACCTGCTCGGCGATGTCGATCTCTCGCGGCCGCAGGGGCTGCTTGCGCGCGAAGGCGAGCAGGCTCCGGGTCAGATCGGAACCGCGCTCGGCCGCGGTCGCGATATCGCTGGCGATCCGGTGCAATTCCTTGTTGCCCGCAAGCCTGTCGGCAAGATGCTCCGAGTTGCCGAGAATGACGGTCAGGAGATTATTGAAATCATGCGCCACGCCGCCTGTGAGCTGGCCCATGGCTTCCATCTTCTGGGACTGGCTGAGCTTGTGGCTGAGATCCGCGATGGCGGCGCGCTGCTGTTCGAGCGATTCGGCGGTGCTGTTGAGCAGGGTCATCAACCCACCGAGCTCGCCGCCCGGATGGGGCTCCGGAATGCGCGCGCTGAGATCGCCGCGCCCGAGCCTCTTCGCCATGGTGGCGAGCCGCCCGACCTGGCGGCCGATGCTCACGGTCGTGAGAATCCACAGGCCGGCGAGCAGCAGCAGCGAGGCCACCGCGAGAATCGCCACGTCCTCGTACAGCCGGCGGTTCGCCGCCGCGACCAGCCCGTCCTTGGAGCGTCCGACCAGGATGTAGAGGCCGGCCTTGCGGATCGAGGGCGAGCGGGCAACGCCCCAGATCTGCGTGCGGCCCTCGCGGTCGGTGACCTCCCGAAATGGCTCGCCATCGGGCGCTGTCGCAAAGCGGAACAGGTCGGAGCCGGCAATCGACCCGCCGACGGGTTCGCTCCAGCCGCCGCTTTTGGGGGCGGCCAGGACCGTACCCTTGGCGTCGACGAGCAGGATGTCCTTCTCGGCGAGCAGCCGCTTGTCGTGAAACTCCACGAATTTGTTCAGGTTGAAGGACGCGAGCAGCACCAGCTTTAGCGCGCCCGCCTCCGATCGCACGGGGTAGGCGATCTGGAGCACCGACAGTCCGGTGAGACGGCCGAACACCGGCTCCACCGCGACGACGCCCGTAAGCTCCTTGACCTGTTTGAAATAGCCGCGGTCGTTCAGGTCGAGCGTGCGGTTGGTTCGCAGCGAGTCACAGAACAGGCTGCCGTCGGGATCGATGGTCAGGATACCCGTGAACTGCGGATATTCTTCGCGGACATCGGACAGAAACGCCGAGCACGCCGCCTTGTCGCGCGTGTCGAGGTCGCGGGCACGGGCGAGCCCATAATGAAGCTGGGCGGTGCCTTGGATCTTCTCGTCGAGATCGGCGGCGATGTCGTCGGCGGATGCGGCCAGATTGGCCAGCGCCGCGTCGATCTCGCTGGCCCGATTCTGCACGAAGCGCAGCCCGACCAGGATCGCCGGCACGAGCATGGCTGCGATGACGAGGATCAGTAACCGGGTACGCAGGCTCATCGGTGGGGCGGTCCGCTCTCAGGCGTATCTGCTCGGAGGTACAATTTGCGGCACGATCGTCTGCCCAGTCCATAGCCATTGGCGGGAAAATGCACCAAGGGTCAAGGATTTCGCACCGCGAGCATTGTCGCCTCGCCTCTGACTCTTCGCTCCTGCCGGCATCAAGTTGCGCCGGCGCGCGGCGGCGCTAATATCGCGCATGCGCGCGGCGAAAGATCGCGCCGACGTGTGGAGGAAGCTGATGTCCATCTCGGGCAAGGTCGATCCGGTGGTGCGTCCAGTCGCGGCGACCGACATCGCCGAGGCGCTGGTCGAGGGCCTGCGCGATTTCCAGGCGCTGCCGTTCTACGGTCTCTGCTTCGGCGGGCTCTACGCCGCCGGCGGCATCGCCATCATGTTGTGCTTCACGGCCTTCGGCATGGTCTATCTCGTCTATCCCCTGGCGGCAGGTTTCGCTTTGATCGGACCGTTCGTGGCGATCGGTCTCTACGAGATCAGCCGCCGCCGCGAGCGCGGCGAGCCGGTCTCCTTCGGCGCGATCTGGTCCGCCGTGCGCTCGCGCAGCGAGATCGGCTGGATGGCGTTCGTTACGTTATTCTTGTTCGTGGTCTGGATGTACCAGGTGCGGCTCCTGATCGCGCTGCTGCTCGGTCTGCACGCCTCGTTCTCCAGCCTTCAGGAATTCATGACCGTAGTGCTGACCACGAATGAAGGCCTGCTGTTCCTCGGCATCGGCAATGCTGTCGGTGCGGTGCTGTCGCTGATCCTGTTCTCGCTGACCGTGGTGTCATTTCCGCTGCTGCTCGACCGCGAGGTCGATTTCGTCACGGCGATGGTGACGAGCGTGCGCGCGGTGGTGACGAGTCCGTTGCCGATGATCACGTGGGCCGCCGTGATCGTGATGCTGCTGATCGTCTCGGCGCTGCCCTACTTTCTCGGGCTGATTGTGACGCTGCCGGTGCTCGGGCATGCGACATGGCATCTCTATCGGCGGCTGGTGGCGCCGGTGGCGTGAGAGAGGAGGCTGATGTCGCGGCGGCGCGCTATTGGCCCGCTGCCAGGCGACGAGTGCCGGAGGAGGTCAGTTCGAGTTCGCCAAGCCGCCTGATCACATAGCCCAGGTTGATCAGGCGCTCGCCGTGCGCCTGCGGAATGTCGCCTTGCGCCTCGCCCTTGCCGATTTCGGTTAGCGACGCAAATTCGTCGGCGCTGAGCGCGGCGGTGCTGTCCGTCATCAGGCGACCTCGTCGGTCCATACCTTGAAACTGAGCAGTTTATTCGGACCGAAGGTTTGGGTGATGGGGACGTCGGAGGCATCGCGTCCCTGCGCGATCAGCACCCGGCCGATCCGCGGCGTGTTGTTGCGCGGATCGAACATGTGCCAGCTTCCGCCGAGATAGGCCTCGAACCAGCCGGCGAAATCTCCCGCAGCCCAGGGCTTCGGCGTGCCGATGTCGCTGAGGTAGCCGGTGCAATAACGCGCCGGGATGTTCATGCAGCGGCAGAATGTGATGGCGAGATGGGCGTAGTCGCGGCACACGCCCTTGCCTTCGTCGTAAGCCTCACGGGCCGTCTTTGTGGCGCGCGCATGCTCATAACCGAACGTGATGTGGCGATGAACGAAATCGCAGATGGCCTGAACCCGCTTCCAGCCGGGCGGCGTCCGCTCGAACAATTTCCATGCGATATCCGTCAGGCGATCGGTCTCGCAGTAGCGACTGCCGAGCAGATAGACGAGCGTGTCGGCCGGCAGCGCTTCGACGGCGTGCTGAAACGCGTTCGGAAACACCGGGTCGGGCAGGCCGCTGTCGCGAACGATGCCATCGCCGGAAAGGCGGAAGGCGCCGGCCGGCGCCACGAGGCGACTGCACCAATTGCCGAAGAGGTCGCGATAGGGATTGATGGCCACGGAGGGGCTGGTGGTCAGCAGATCGGGCACGATCACGTCGGAGGCGCGCGTGAAGTGCGTGCCCAGCACCATGATCATGGGCGTCGGCTGCGGGAACTCGTACAGCATCTCGAACCCGACGCGGAGCTTCATGCGTACGACTTTCCCCTGGCTGAGTTCTCAAGATGGCTACGAAGCGGTCGAACACAAGGCTTCGACTGCCTTATTCGATCGAGAGCGGCATTTGGCGCTTCAAAAGCGCGGCGCGAACGAGAAAACGATAGCTAATTGCTGCGATTGCGCGCACGGTGCGTCGATGTCGGAAAGAGCGGTCGTCTCCGCGCACATGTGGCGCCACGACGCTGCACGCGCGAGGCGCAACGGCTCATTCCTCGCACCTGCGGAGCCGATTGGTCACGCCGTCGTAACGCGATCGTCGCCTGTATTGCCCGTTCCCACGAGTAAGTTGGATGCGGCGTGGCTCATCCACGGCTGCGTGACAGATTCCCCATTCGTTCGATATGAAATCGAACGTCAACCGAAAGCACCCGATGCAAACTCAACCGATACAAGCTCTCTCGCCACGGCAGGTCAAGACAGACGAAGCACTTCGGCTTGGCGTGGAGTCGGGCTGGTATGCGATCAAGGTCAGCGGGACCTTTGTCTCGGGCCCGCACGATTCGGAAGGGGATTGCCGTCGCAAGATCGACGAGATTCAGCCACCGGTGAAGAAGAAGCGGTGAGGGCGCAGATTCCGGACGCTACGGCGTCTTGATCCCCATCGCCTTCAGCGCCGCCAGCATCTGCGCTGGCGGTGCCATCTTGATCTGCGGCGCCTTGCCCGTCTCCAGCAGGCTCTTCAGCCCCGACAGGATCGCGGGCCAGCCGGTGCGACCGCCTTCGAGGATGTCGTTGCCGAGCTCGCGGTCGTGGCGTTCGCTCATGGTGAGGCGGACGGCTTCGTCTGCGGGCTCGATCTCGTAGGTGACGAGTGTGGCGCCGAGCTTTGCGACAAGGTCGGGCCAGTTGACGTTCCAGCTCACGGTGAGCTTCTTCGGCGGATCGTATTCGAAGACTTCGCCGGAGATGTGCTCGGAACCGTCAGGCGCGCGCACGATGAAGGTGCCGCCGAGCTTCGGCTCCATCTCCACCGCAAAGCCGGAGAAGTATTTACGGCTGAACTCTGCCGAGGTCAGCGCCTCCCACACCTTTTCCGGCGTGGACGCGATGTAGATGGTGTAGACTGTCAGCGGCTTGAACTGATCGAGCTTCATTTTGCGTCGAATCCCTTGTTGAGGGCCGTGCGGGGAATGGCGAGCACTTTGCCTCTCTCCAGCAGGCTCTTGAGCCCGGACAGGATCGCCGGCCAGCCATTGGAGACGGCGCCGAGATATTTGCCGCCCTCGACGAAGCCGTCGTGCAACACGGTCAAGCGCACGAGTGCGCCGAACGGTTCGATGGTGAAGACGACGCGCGAGATCGGCTCGCCGCGCAGCTCTTCGAACTTCCGGTGCTTGAAGCTGTAGGACAGAAGCCGCGGCGGATCGGCCTCGAGGATCTCGCCGGAATCGGTGACCTCGCCGTCGAGCGTGAGCGCAAAGGGTGAGCCGACCTTCCAGTCGGAGCGGACCTCGGCGCCGAACCAGTATTGCCTGGTGAATTCGCTCGACGTCAGCGCCTCCCACAGTTTTTCCGGTGTGGTCTCGATATAGGTCACGTAGACGAATTCCGGCTTACTCATCGCGCTTCTCCAACTGGCGTTTCAACTCGCTGAGCGCGGCCAGCTTGCCGCGCTCGAATTTCCTGATCCAGCGTTCGCCGATCTGATGGATCGGCACCGGGTTGAGGTAATGCAGCTTCTCGCGGCCATGCCTGATGGTGGTGACGAGATTGGCCTCCTCCAAAATCGCAAGGTGCTTGGTCACGGCCTGCCGCGTCATTGCAAGGCCGTCGCAGAGCTCGTTCAGCGTCTGGCCGTTCCTCGCGTGAAGCCTGTCGAGCAGCGATCGTCGTGACGCATCGGCGAGCGCTTTGAAGACCTCATCCATGACCGGGATAATTGGCAACCAAATGGTTGCATGTCAAGATGGTGTCTTTGGCGTCCGCATTCGGCTGTGTTACCGTCGAAGCTCAGCCAGCACAGATCGGTTCCGGGAGGACATTGATGTTCCGCTGCGTCTTGACTGCTGCCGCCCTCGTCCTTTTCGCGTGCAGCACCGCCGCCGAGGCGCAGCAGCAAACCATCGGCGCGCCGCCAGAAGCCTCCAACATGAAGCTCGTCGGCAGCAACGATCTCCAGGCCCGCAGCGCCTATCAGCCGACCATCCATCACCAGGGCAATCGCTGGATCGCCTATATCGGCCATCACGGCGGCACCGATGATGTACCCGCGCCCGTCAATCCGATGACGGGCAGGGCCGAGCCGAACGGAACCTCCATCGTCGATGTCACCGATCCCGCGCGTCCGAAATATCTAAGGCATCTGCCGGGCCAGGAGGGCAAATACGAATCCGGCGGCGCGCAGATGGTGCGGGTCTGCGACGGCAAGGCGCTGCCGAAGGGCGATCCCAACGCGGTCTACATGCTGCGCACCTTCGGCAGCGAGGCGCATGAGATCTGGAACGTCACCGATCCCGCCAGCCCTGTGCTCATCACGCGCATCGGCGGCCTGAAGGACACGCACAAGAGCTGGTGGGAATGCGACACCGGCTTTGCCTATCTCGTCTCGGGCGCGCCGGACTGGCGCACACGGCGCATGACGCAGATCTACGATCTCTCCGATCCCGCGCGGCCGCAGAAGATCCGCGACTTCGGACTGCCCGGTCAGGAGCCCGGTTCGATCGGTGCGGTGCCGACCGAGCTGCACGGGCCGATCTCGACCGGGCCCAATGGCAACCGCGTCTATTTCGGTTACGGCACCGACAAGGACGGCGTTATGCAGATCGTCGACCGCGACAAGCTGCTGAACGGGCCGAAGCAGCCGACGCCGGGCAATTTGCGCTATCCCGAGATTTCGCGCCTGCCGATGTCAGCCTTCAACGGCGCGCATACGACGTTTCCGATGCTCGACATGCCCATCGCCGAATTCGCCGAGGACAAGGACGGCAAGACCCGCGACATCGTCATGATCGTGGACGAGACCATCCTGAACGAATGCGGCGAGGCGCGGCAGATGGTGTGGTTCGCCGACGTTACCACCGAGACGCGGCCGATGATCATCTCGAGCTACACCGTGCCGGAGGCGAGCGGGCGGTTCTGCCAGCGCGGCGGCCGGTTCGGCGCGCATTCCTCCAACGAGAGCATGGCGCCCGTCTATTACAAGAAGATGGCCTTCATCGCCTTCTTCAATGCCGGCGTGCGCGCGCTCGACATCCGCGATCCCTATCATCCGAAGGAAGTCGGCTATTTCATTCCCTCGATCACGGCAGCGACCGACAAGCGCTGCATCCCGATCGAAGGCGGCGAGCGCTGCAAGGTCGCGATCCAGACCAACAATGTCGAGACCGACGACCGCGGCTACATCTACATCGTCGATCGCGCCAATACAGGCCTGCATATCCTCGAGCTGACCGGCCCGGCGCGTGCGGTCGCCGGCCTGCCGAAGAATGGATGAGCAAGCTTCCGTTCCGGCCCATCCCATGCATTAATACGCGCACGCCGCCCCGAGCCGAGTCCTCCTCATGATGTCCATGCAAGCTTATTTCGCCTTCCTCGCTGCCTGCATTGCGCTGGCGCTGCTGCCGGGGCCGATCGTGACCCTCGTCATCGCCAACGGTCTGCGCCACGGCACGCGTGCCGCGCTCACCAACGTGGCCGGTGCGCAAGCCGGGCTTGCCATCGTCATCGGCATCGTCGCGGTCGGCCTGACCTCGCTGATGGCGACCATGGGCTACTGGTTCGACTGGGTGCGCTTTGCGGGCGCTGCTTATCTGGTCTGGCTCGGCATCAAGCTGATCTGGGCGCCGGTCGAGGGCGTCAACGTCGACGAGCCGCCGGTGCCGCCGCGCGGCGGCTTCTTCCTGCAGGGTTTCCTGGTGCTGCTGTCGAACCCGAAGGTGCTGGTGTTCTTCGGCGCCTTCATCCCGCAGTTCATGGACATGAACCAGCCGCACTTTCCGCAAGTCGCCCTTCTGGGCGCGACCTTCATGGTTACAGCGGTAATGACCGATGCGCTCTACGCCATCGCGGCAGGTCGCGCGCGAAAATTCTTCTCGGCCCGCCGCACCCGCATGATGTCGCGCATCTCCGGCGGCTTCATGATCGGCGGCGGCATCTGGCTGGCGCTGACGCGGGCAAAATAGCCCCTCCAAGGCCGGTCCGGCTTGAACCCTTCGCGGCCGCAATGCGTCCAATCGGGCATTGCCGCTGACGAAGGAATTTGCCGTGCCCGATCTCCCCTGGTTCGTCTATGCGATGCTGCTCGCGCCGCTCGGGCTCATCCTGGTCGCTGCCATCGTCAAGACCTGGCAGGTGCGCGAGGCGCGAAACTGGCCGCAAGCGCCGGGCAAGGTCATGACCTCGGTCGCCGAGTTGCGCGACGTCAAGGTTTTCGACGACGATCGCGAGGGGGGCTCTCGCCTCGAAAGCCGCAATTTCGCGAACGTGACTTACGAATATTCGGTCGGCGGACGGAAGCTGCGCTGCAACCGCATCTCGATCGGCGAGGACCTCGGCAATTTCCAGGTCGCCGAGAAGCTCGCGAAATATCCGGCCGGCAGCATCGTTACCGTCTATTACAATCCGCGCCATCCCGATCAGGCCGTGCTGGAGCGCGACCTGCCCAAGGGCCTGTGGGGCTGTCTCGGCATCGGCACGGTGATCGTGCTTGGCATCGTGTTGGGATCGGCCTTCGGCCTCAACCAGACTTATGCCTATCTCTCGCACCACGTCGCCCGTCCCGATCTCGCCGGCCTCGTGGTCGGCTTCGGCGCGTTCGGCCTCGTCATCGCGCTGATGGGGTATGCCGTGCACAGACAGGCGTCGATGGCGACGCGCTGGCCGGTGGTGCCGGGCACCATCAAGCTGTCGGGGATCGAAGACTATCACCGGGCGAGCGAACCGGGCGAGCGTCGCGGTACCGAGATGTTCGGCAAGCGGGTGACCTACACCTATCACTATCAGAACGTCAGCTACACCAATGAATGCGCGCGCGTCGCGGCCGAAACGCCTGATGCCTCCGACGAGATGCTGCGAAAGCTCATGGCTCGCTACCAGGACGGCGCGACCGTCGAGGTCCGCGTCAATCCGGCAAATCCGGCGGAAGCCACGCTCGACGCCCGCGGCGACGGCCGCATGGCTTTCGTGCTGTGGGGCATCGCCGCGATCTTCGCGGCGCTGGCGCTGTTCGTCGCGACACGCGGCGGCTAGATAACCAGCCGTTCCGCCCGCAGCTCCACCTCGATCTCGGCAAAGATCCTCGCCAGCCGTTCTGCCCATTGCTGCTGGCCCGACTGGTCCGTGATCAGATCCTGGCGGATCTCGATGCCGGTGCTGACGAGGCCGCGCCCTTCGCCGTGCACGGGAATGGTGTAGTCGGTGAGGTCGTTCACCGCATAAGGCTCGTTGTCGCCGACGACGAGGTCGCCCTCTGCGCGCAGATGCTTGAGCAGCAGCTGCGGCAGCACGGTATCGCGATTGTAGAGCGCGCCGATGTGCCAGGGCCGCGCGACGCCGGCATAGACTGGCGTGAAACTGTGCAGCGAGACCAGCACCGTCGGCCGCTCATCATGCACGCGGCGGTCGATCGCGGCATCGATGCGATGGTGATAAGGCTCGAAAATCTCGCGCCGCCGTGCCGCGCGCTCGCCGTCCGAAATCCCTTCGTTGCGCGGGATCGCGGTGGCCTCGGAGATCACGGGGATCGAGCTTGCCGCGGTCGGCGGGCGGTTGCAGTCGATCACCAGCCGCGAATAGCGCTGTGCGATCAGATGCGCATCGAGCAGCGTTGCGAGTCGCTCGGCGACGCCGGCAATTCCGATGTCCCAGCCGATGTGCCTGACAAGCTCGCTTTCCGCGATGCCGAGATCGCCCAGCGCGTGCGGCAGCATCCGTCCGTAATGATCCGCGGTGAGCAGGAAGGGCGAAGTCCCCTCCGCATTCTCCTCATGCACGGGCGGAGTGTCGCCCTCGCCGAGCAGTTGATCGGCCGCCTCGGCCGTGTGCAGGTCCATCCTGATTGCCTATGAAACGATTACGTGTCTAAACGGAGTAACGATATTGCACCGACGTCGCAACGTTAGAACAGCATGACCTCCGATCACCTCTTCGTCTACGGCACCTTGATGCGCGGCTTCGACCATCCGATGGCGCGGCTGCTCGCGGGACATGCGGATTTCCTGGGTGAAGCGACCTGCCGCGGCCGGCTGGTCCTGGTGAAGCATTATCCGGGCTTGCTGCCGTCGGAGGCAGCCTCCGACATCGTCCACGGCGAGCTGTTCCGGATGCGCGTGCCCGACGAGCTGCTGGGCGAGCTCGACATGTACGAAGCCTGCGGCGAGGGTTTTCCGGAGCCGACCGAATATCTGCGCGAGCTGGTCGACGTGACGCTGCCTGATGGAGCCGCCGGGAAGGCCTGGACCTATGTCTACAACTGGCCCGTCACCGGTTTGCCGATCATCGAGTCCGGGCGGTTTCTCGATCACTAAGCCGACAGCACTTCCTTCACCACGCGCACGTCGACCTCGTGCTCGACGTAGCTCCATTCCTCGGTCCGCCTCAGCATCCCCACCAGCTCCTCGAACAGCGATGCGTGTGCGGGGGCGAATTCGAACCAGGTCAGGAAGTCGAAGGGCTCGCCGAGGTCGCGGCAGTGATAGAGCTGGCGCGCGATCGCGGGCAGGAAACGAAGACTGCTGGCGATGTGGTGCGACTTGTCCTCGAAGATCTTGCGGCGCTCTTCCTGGGTCAGGTCCCACCAGGCCTGCGATTTGCGGATCGGGATCAGTGCCGCGCTGGTTGCTTCCACTCGGCCGAGCCCGGCCTGCACGGCGGTGAGCTGCTGCTTCTCAGGCCGCTCGGTGTAGCGCAAGCTGCTGGGAGCGCCGACCAGCCGCCACGCATTGCGCGAGGGCACGAGCGGCAACGCGATGGCCTCGCTGTCGGTGACCGACAGCGCCGGCATGAAGGGCAGGGGCTCGCCGGTCACGGGTGCGATCGAGATCACACGCCAGCCCCCGCTGTGGCCGCCTCGGAAGGTCCTGAACATGGTGGTATGGAAGCGTGGAACCGGGGGCGATTCAAGCTTTCCGTCGAAACTTTCGGCTGTGAATAGCTGGGAGAAGCCACACATGCTTCGTATTTCCCGGGGCCGTGCCTATATGCCTATCCGGTTGGCCATAATGCCGACTCAGCCCAGAAATCAGCAGCATGCGCTTCACGCCCCAATTCCTCGACGAGCTTCGGGCCCGGCTTTCGGTGTCCGAAGTCGTGGGCAAGCGCGTCAAGCTGAAGAAGGCAGGGCGGGAGTGGAAGGGGCTGTCGCCGTTCCAGCAGGAGAAGACGCCGTCCTTCTACGTCAACGACCAGAAGGGTTTTTACCACGACTTCTCCTCCGGCAAGCACGGCGACATCATCTCCTTCGTGATGGAGACCGACGGCCTGCCGTTCGGCGAGGCGGTGGAGCGGCTCGCCAGCATGGCGGGCCTGGCCCTGCCGGCGGTGACGCCGGATGCGGCGCGGCAGGAGCAGCGCCGCCGTACGCTGCATGACGTCATGGATCTCGCCGCGACCTATTTCGCGGAAACGCTGGCCTCGCGCGTCGGCGCCAAAGCGCGCGGCTATCTCGCCGACCGTGCCATCTCGCCGGCGACGCAATTGCAGTTCCGCCTCGGCTATGCCTCGCCCGATCGCTTCGCGCTGAAGGAGCATCTCGGCAAGCTCGGCGTTTCCGTCGAGGACATGGTCGAGACCGGCCTGCTGGTGGCCGGCGACGACATTCCCGTGCCCTACGACCGCTTCCGCGATCGCGTGATGTTTCCGATCACGGACATGCGCGGCCGCGTCATCGCCTTCGGCGGGCGGGCGCTGGAGAAGGACGTTCCGGCCAAGTACCTGAACTCGCCGGAGACGCCGCTCTTCCACAAGGGCGACAATCTCTACAACCACCAGACCGCGCGCAAAGCCACCCATGACGGCAGCGCGCTGATCGTGGTCGAGGGCTATGTCGACGTCATCGCCATGGTCACCGCGGGCTTTGCCGGCGCCGTCGCGCCGCTCGGCACCGCGCTCACCGAAAGCCAGCTCGCGCTGCTCTGGAAGATGGCGGACGAGCCGATCCTCTGCTTCGACGGCGACCGCGCCGGCCAGAAGGCGGCTTATCGTGCTGCGGACCTTGCCTTGCCCTTCCTCGCACCCGGCAAGAGCCTTCGTTTCGCGCTGCTGCCGGAGGGGCAGGACCCCGACGATCTCGTGCGCTCGGGCGGCCGCGGCGCCATCGAGGAAGTGATCGCGGCGGCGAAGCCGCTGGCCGAGATGATCTGGTCGCGCGAGCTCGAAGGCGGCAATTTCGCCACGCCCGAGCGCCGCGCCGCGCTGGAGGCGCGCATCAAGGAGCTCGCGAACGGGATCCGCGACGAGGTGGTGCGGCGCTATTACCGCGACGATTTCGTCGAGCGGATGCAGCGCGCCTTTGCCCCCGAGGGCGGGCGCGGCGGCTTCGGCGGCCGGGGCAATTTCCGCCAGGGCGGCGGCGCCCGCCAATTCCAGCCCCGGGCTGCGGCCGGCGCGAATCGATTCGGTGGCCAAGGATACGGTGGAGGATACGGTGGAGGGTTGGGCGGCGGGCGCCGCGGCCCGCCGGGCCTCACCCCATTACCGTCAGGCCCCTACCAGGCGGCGAGCCCCCAGCTGGCGGCGAGCCCCATCATGCGCGGCCAGCGCAGCGCCATCTCCCGTCGCGAGGCGCTGATCCTGCAGATCCTGATCAACCACCCCTGGCTGCTGCACGACCACCTCGAGGAGGTCGCCGCCCTGGAGCTGGCCCATCCCGAGGCCCACAAGCTCAGGGCCGGTATCATCGCCGCCTTCGCCAACGATCACCACCACTCCCCGGACCCGGGCGAGCAGGCCGAAAAGATGCGCGGCGATCTCGCCAAGGGCGGATTTTCGCAGGTTCTTCAAAGAGTTGAGAACGGCATCACGACCGCGGCGGTGTGGGGTGCCCGCGAGGGAGCGGCCCCCGACGATGTTCTCGCCACCTGGCACCAGCTGGTTGCCTTGCATCGGCAGTACCATTCACTACTTAGAGAACTGAAGGACGCCGAACTGGCCTTGGGGGAGGATCCCAGCGAGGCCAATATGTCGTGGCTTCGTGACGTGAAGGCTCGGCTGGCCGAAGTCGACGGCACCGAAGCCCTGATCGAGGGTTTTGGCGAGCTGTCGGGCCGGTTCCAGAAGAGCGTGTGATGAAAGAATCATGCGGACGGCCGAGGCCGGAACCGCTAAAAGACTCGCCAAATCCAAGGTTTGGCGGCAAAAACAGGGTTAATCGAGGCTTAACGGTCTTGTAGCACTTTGGCCCCCAGGCGGCCGCAGGCAGAACAGACGCGTCAGGAATGAATCCGCGCAATCACTGTTGGCACTTCACCTGCATCCGCTGCGACAAAGAGGCTCACGAAGCGTTAGGCAAATCCGGCGAGAGAAGGGTCGGGGTGGCGAGAGATGTGCGCGCCGCCCTTTCCGTGTCGAGATCTGGCGAAGCGAGAGCGTCGAGCAACAGGTTCAAGTGATTTCACGCGGGCGCGGCAAGCGTCTCGCATGAAGCGCGTTTAGGAGCAATGGATGGCCACCAAGGCAAAGACGCTGCAGGCGAAGGACAAGGAAAAAGACGACAAGGCAGCGGACGCGCCGGAGAAGGACTCCCAGGACGCGCCGTCTCCCTTGCTCGATCTGTCCGACGCGGCAGTGAAGAAGATGATCAAGCAGGCCAAGAAGCGCGGCTTCGTGACCTTCGATCAGCTCAACGAAGTTTTGCCGTCCGACCAGACCTCGCCCGAGCAGATCGAGGACATCATGTCGATGCTCTCGGACATGGGCATCAACGTCACCGAAGCCGACGATAGCGAAGGCGAAGAGGACAAGGACGAGGGCGGCGAGGACGAGACCGACAACGAGCTCGTCGAGGTCACGCAGAAGGCCGTCACCGAGGTCAAGAAGAGCGAGCCGGGCGAGCGCACCGACGACCCCGTGCGCATGTATCTGCGCGAGATGGGCACGGTCGAGCTGCTCTCCCGCGAAGGCGAAATCGCCATCGCCAAGCGCATCGAAGCCGGCCGCGAGGCGATGATCGCAGGTCTCTGCGAAAGCCCGCTGAGCTTCCAGGCCATCATCATCTGGCGCGACGAGCTCAACGAAGGCAAGATCTTCCTTCGCGACATCATCGATCTCGAAGCCACCTATGCCGGCCCCGACGCCAAGGCCGGCATGAACAATGCGATGATCGCGGGTCCTACCGGCGAGAACGGCGAAGCGCCCGCCGAGGGCGGCCAGGCCGCCGCGACCGGTGCGCCCGCGCATGTCGCCCCGCCCGCAGCGCCGCCGGCGCCGACCCCGTTCCGCGCCGGGCAACCCGCCCCCGGCGGCAGCCCGGCTGGCGAGGCCAAGGATCCGGCCGAGTCCGCCGCCGAAGCCGACATGGACGAGGACGACGAGTTCGAGAACCAGATGTCGCTTGCGGCGATCGAGGCCGAGCTCAAGCCGAAGGTCGTCGAGATCTTCGACAAGATCGCCGACAGCTACAAGAAGCTCCGCAAGCTGCAGGAGCAGGACATCCAGAACCAGCTCGAGAGCACCTCGCACGGGCCCTCGCTCTCGCCGCATCAGGAGCGGAAGTACCGCAAGCTCAAGGACGAGATTATCGTCGAGGTGAAGTCGCTGCGCCTGAACCAGGCGCGTATCGATTCACTGGTCGAGCAGCTCTACGACATCAACAAGCGCCTCGTTTCGTACGAGGGCCGGCTGATGCGTCTCGCCGACAGCCACGGCGTCGCGCGCGAGGACTTCCTGCGCAACTACACCGGCTCGGAGCTCGATCCGCGCTGGCTCAACCGTGTCTCGAAGCTTTCGGCCAAGGGCTGGAAGAATTTCGTCCATCACGAGAAGGACCGGATCAAGGACCTCCGCCACGAGGTGCATCAGCTCGCGGCGCTGACCGGCCTCGAGATCATCGAGTTCCGCAAGATCGTGCACTCCGTGCAGAAGGGCGAGCGCGAAGCTCGCCAGGCCAAGAAGGAGATGGTGGAAGCCAACCTCCGTCTCGTGATCTCGATCGCCAAGAAATACACCAACCGCGGCCTGCAATTCCTCGACCTGATCCAGGAAGGCAACATCGGCCTGATGAAGGCGGTCGACAAGTTCGAGTACCGCCGCGGCTACAAGTTCTCGACCTACGCCACGTGGTGGATCCGGCAGGCGATCACGCGCAGCATTGCGGACCAGGCCCGCACCATCCGCATCCCCGTGCATATGATCGAGACGATCAACAAGATCGTGCGCACGTCCCGCCAGATGCTCAACGAGATCGGCCGCGAGCCGACCCCGGAAGAGCTCGCCGAAAAGCTCGGCATGCCCTTGGAGAAGGTCCGCAAGGTCCTCAAGATCGCCAAGGAGCCGCTGTCGCTGGAGACGCCGGTCGGCGACGAAGAGGATTCACACCTCGGCGATTTCATCGAGGACAAGAACGCGATCTTGCCGATCGACGCCGCGATCCAGTCGAACCTGCGCGAAACCACCACGCGCGTGCTCGCCTCGCTCACCCCGCGCGAAGAGCGCGTGCTCCGCATGCGCTTCGGCATCGGCATGAACACCGACCATACGCTGGAAGAAGTGGGCCAGCAGTTCTCGGTGACGAGAGAGCGTATTCGCCAGATCGAAGCGAAGGCGCTTAGGAAGCTGAAGCATCCGTCAAGGTCGCGGAAGCTGCGGAGCTTCTTGGATAATTGATCCAAGCATCCTTCAAAACGAAAACGGCGGGCCGAGGCCCGCCGTTTTTGTTTGCCGTGGGAGAAGTTGAAGGCCTACTTCTTCTTCACCCCCACCCGCTCGAGCCGCTTGATCTCGAGCGCCGGCTTGCCGCTCTTTTCGGCGATCTCGCGGTCCTGCTCCATGATGAAGGCGCGGGCGGGTTCGTCGCCGTCGAGGCCGCCGAGCAGTTCCGAGGGAACGCGGCGGTTGGAGCGCTGGGAATCGTCTTCATAGAAGACGTTGAAGAAGGCGAATTCGCCTTTGGGGTTGGTTCCGGGTTTCTTGGCCATGGGCGGCTTGTCGTCGATTGGCGGGCCGCAGTCAAATGACTTTGGCGGTCTCCGACGTCAGTCCGGCCCCGAACGCGACGGGAATTGGTGTGGCTGATCGAAATCCAGCTGCGGGGATGTGCCGGGCGCCTGCCGCGGCGCCCCCTCGATGGGCCCTTGGCTCGACGACCCTTGTTCAGCCAGCGCTTGAATCAATAAACGGCGGGCCGAAGCCCGCCGTCTATTCTTGGTCTTCAGCGTCGCCCGGGGCTGGCGGGGCGACAACCTAAAATAGAAGGCTATAGAAGGCGCCCTGCGATGGCAAGCAAATCATGGCGGCGTCGATGTCGCAGTGAGCGGATCAGATATGCGTTGGCCGCGACCTGCGGTTTCGATTCACGTCGAAGCAATTGTTTAGACCGCCAAACCAATTTGTTCCTCTCGCCGGCCCTCGCAATGCAGCGCGCGTGACGCGCTGTGCCGACAGTTGCACCAGCCTGCACATCTTCCCGCATGCGTGCAGATGATGCAGGCTGACATATGTAAACGGGCCTCACGCTTCTCGGCGCGCGCATCATTTTGGCCGCGTGCGCTGCGCCACCTCCTGCATGGCGAGCCGCGATCCGTGTCCGCCGCTCTTGCCGCCGTCCTCGTTGCGTCCCTGCGCCATGATCGCGCTGCCCATCGCGGCCGAGCCGAAGGTGATGAGAAAGGAGGCGAGCAGCAGCGCGAGCGCAATGCCGGGCGAGCTGTCGGCGAAGATCAGCTCGCGCAGATGACCGGGGTTGAGCCAGAGCAGCCCGCCGACGAGGATCGTCGCGGCGCAGGCGCCGATCGCGAGGTTGATGGCGAGCAGGCGGAACAGCGGGATGCGGAGGAGGGAGGGGCGAGAAGTTCGATTGGGCTGATGGTTGGGCATGGCTGGTCGCTTCATGCGGGCTTGATGCGGTGACGGATCGTTCGGCGGCGCGGCGCAAGCAACAATCATAGCGCAAACTCTCTCGTCCGTCATTCCGGGGCGCGCGCAGCGCGAGCCCGGAATCCATTCATCGACCGTCTCTGCCGCCGGATGGATTCCGGGCTCGCGACTTCGTCGCGCCCCGGAATGACGGACAGTGGTGATGGCGATACCGCCCCACCTCACGCCGCCGGCGCCACCCGGCCCGCGGCTTCGCGCGCCTGCGCCGCCTATTGCCGCTCCATCATGGTCTGCCAGAGCGTTGCGATGCTCGCTTGCGTCTGCGGTGCGATCAGGCAGTGGCCTTCATTGTCGAAACCGCAGAACCGCACCGATGGGTCCTTCTTCACCTCCGTCAGCGCCTGGTTGATCATCTCCAGGCAGGTGATGGCCTCGCCGACATCGTGCAGGCGGGTGTGATGCAGGATGTCCATCAGGCGGAAGGTCATCACCGCGGGCTGGCCGAAGCTGATGCCGGGACGGCCAAGCTCGAACAGCACGTTGACGGCCGGAAGCACGCCCCTGATGTGCTCGAGCACGCCGGCGACGTCCTCCACGCTGCAGGCGACGAGATGGGACGCCTGGGGCGGGATGGTCACGGCCGCGCGGGGCGCCGCAAGGCCGAGCGAAGTGAACACCTCCTGCTCGATCCATTGTCGCACGGCTGCGGGGGCATTGCGGATCTGCTCGGCGGTCAAGGTAATTCCGGTCATGGACGCTTCTCCTGAGGCGGCTCCTGTTCGTCGCAGTCTAGGAAGCGGGCGGTGAGATGGATTGATGCGGATCAAGCCTTGTCCTTCCAAGTCTTGTTCTTTCAAGTCTTGTTCTTTCAAGTCTTGTTCTTTCAAGCCTTGCTCTTTCGGGCCTTGCACTTTGACGCTCGCTGCTTTCCCGGGCATGATCCGCGCGCTGCTTCGCAGAAGATTTTTAAGGGATTGCTCCACATGCTGAGACTGCTTCTCGCCGCCGCGTCCGTTCTTTGTCTGGCCGGCGGGTCGGCGCAGGCCGCGCGCTGCGGCGGCGATTTCAACGCTTTCGTCGCCAGCATGGCGCAGGAGGCACAGGCCGCCGGCGTCTCTGCAAGCGTGACCAACACCGCGCTCAGCGGTGTCACCCCAGACGGCGCGGTGCTCGCCTTCGACCGGCGCCAGCGCCACACCTTCAACAAGAGCTTCGAGCAGTATGTCTCGACCCGAGTCGGCCCCGGCCGCATCAATGGCGGCCGCGCCCTGCTGCAGCGCCACGCCGCGCTGCTCTCGCGCATCGAGCAGCAGTACGGCGTGCCCCGTTACATCCTGGTCGCGATCTGGGGGCTGGAGAGCGATTTCGGCAAGGGCGACATCGGCAAGATGCCGGTGGTCCGAACGCTGGCGACGCTCGCGCATGATTGCCGCCGCACCGATCTGTTCCAGGGCGAGCTGCTCGCCGCGCTGAAGATCGTGCAGCGTGGCGACCTGCCGCTGCGCGACCTGATCGGCGCCTTCGCCGGCGAGATCGGCCAGACCCAGTTCCTGCCGTCCTCCTACATCAAATACGGCGTCGATTTCGACGGCGACGGCCATGTCGACCTCCGCCACAGCGTCCCCGACGTGCTCGCCTCGACCGCGAATCTGCTCCACACCAGCGGCTTCAAGATGGGCCAGCCCTACGGCGAAGGCACCGCCAATTTCGAAGCGATGCGCGAGTGGAACAGGGCGGTGGTGTATCGCAAGACGATCGGCTATTTCGCCGACCGGCTGGCGGGGCAATGAGAGCGCTGATCTCGTAGGGTGGGCAAAGGCGCACTTGCGCCGTGCCCACGCTCTTGGAAAGTCGTGGGCACGCTACGCTTTGCCCACCCTACGACAGCGGGGCGCGAGGCAACGCCATCGCCTCACTCACGTCCCCTTCGCCATCTTCCCCAGCTTC
This sequence comes from Bradyrhizobium symbiodeficiens, assembly GCF_002266465.3. Classification (NCBI taxonomy): domain Bacteria; kingdom Pseudomonadati; phylum Pseudomonadota; class Alphaproteobacteria; order Hyphomicrobiales; family Nitrobacteraceae; genus Bradyrhizobium; species Bradyrhizobium symbiodeficiens. Next base: position 1,293,588 of record NZ_CP029427.2, read on the forward strand.
CGCTGCAGCGGCGCCCAATACGTTGCCGGGCGGAAGCGCTGCAACAGGTCCATGAAGCGGGCGTCGTGGCCGATCAGGATGCGGGGCTCGTTCTTCTCGATACCCCTGATGATGCGCAGCGCGGCATCCTTCGGTGTGGTCCTTGCCGCGTTCTCGAACCGCTCGATCGATTGCGCGCGGCGGGAATTGTCGGTGACGCCGACGCCGGTACGCGAGTTGCGCGCAATCGCGGTGGCGACGCCGCCGGGATGCACGACCGACAGCCTGACCGGACTGCCCGCCACCGCGAGCTCGTGCCGCACGCTCTCGGAGAAGCCTCGCACCGCGAATTTCGCCGCCGCATAGGCCGATTGGCCCGGCGGCGCGATGATGCCGAAGATCGAGGAGAGGTTGACGATGTGCGCCTCGCTCCTCGTCTTCAGATGCGGTAGGAAGGCGCGCGTGCCGTGCACCACGCCCCAGAAATTGATGTCGAACAGCCAGTCCATCTGCGCCTGGTCGATCTCCTCGAACGAGCCCATCAGCGCCACGCCGGCATTGTTGACGACGATGCCGAGCGCGGGATGCGCGGAGGTCGCCTCATTCGCGAACTGGGCAATGTCGTCGGGCTCGCCGACGTCGACGCGGTGGACGCTGACCTTGCGCGTTGCCCCGATCTCGGCTGCCAGCGCCTTCAACCCCGCTTCGTCGCGATCGGCCAGCGCGAGATCGCAGCCGCGTTGCGCAAGCTCGAGGGCCAGTGCGCGGCCAATGCCGCTCGCAGCACCCGTAATGGCGGCAGCGCCGCGAATTGCAGTCATGTCGGTCCCCGGTCAAGCCCTGTGAGGGGAACTATGCTTTGGATTTTTTCAGAATGGAACCGAACCCTAGGCGAATTCGCCCCTTAACATACCTTACACAAACAAGAACTGGAGACGCTGATGGGACAGGTACAGCCATTTTGCGCAACAGCGCTGATCGTTGAAGACGACGCCATGCAGCGGGAGATGCTGAGCCTGCTGCTGGAAGAGAGTGGCTATCAGGTCATCCAGTGCGAAAGCGCCGAGGCCGCCGAGCGCGTGCTCGACAAGAGCGCCGGCGCGCTCTGTCTGATGATGACCGACGTCCAGCTCGCCGGGCGCATGACCGGCGTCGAACTCGCCCATGTCGCCAAGCACCGCAATCCCAGGCTCGACGTCGTCGTGACCTCCGGCCGTCCGCTGATGCAGCCCTTGCCCGACGGCGCGAAGTTCTGGGCCAAACCCTGGGCGCCGCTGGACGTGCTCCGCGAAGCGGAGCTCGCGCAGCTGGCGTGAGCGTTCTCGAGCCGTCATCCCGTTGCGCCCAAGCTGGCTTCCTCACCGCGAGGTGGGCTGATATGGTCCGCCCATGTCCTGGTCCTTCCTGCTCACCTCGCTCATCGTCGTCGCCTCTCCCGGCACCGGCGTGCTCTACACGCTCGCTGCGGCGCTGACGCGCGGCTCACGCGCCAGTCTCGCGGCCGCCTTCGGCTGCACGCTCGGGATCGTGCCGCACATGATGGCTGCCATGCTCGGGCTCGCCGCCGTGCTCCACACCAGCGCGCTCGCCTTTGCCGCGCTGAAATGGGGCGGGGTGCTTTATCTGCTCTACATGTCCTGGCAGGCGCTGCGCGAACAAGGGGCGCTGGCGGTCGAGGGCGACATCAGCGAGCGTTCGGTCGGCCGCGTCATCGTCACCGGCTTTCTCATCAACATCCTCAATCCGAAACTGTCGATCTTCTTCCTCGCCTTCCTGCCGCAGTTCATCGCCGCGGACGAATCCCATGTGCTGGCGCGCATGCTGGAATTGAGCGGCGCCTTCATGGCGATGACCCTTGCGGTGTTCGTCGTCTACGGCCTCTGCGCCGCCTCGGTGCGCGAGCACGTCATCTCCCGCCCGCGCGTCATGGCCTGGCTGCGCCGCAGCTTCGCCGCCGGTTTCGCCGCGCTCGGCGCCAAGCTGGCGTTCGCGGAGAGGTAGCTTCATCAGGTCGCTCGCGGCTAGGCATTTGCACTTGCAGCCATCCTTCGAGACGCCCGCTTTAGGCGGGCTCCTCAGGATGAGGGCGGAGTGCGTAGCGGCTGCTTCAACGGGCACAGTGCCGCTGAGCCTCATCCTGAGGAGACCGCCGGAGGCGGTCGTCTCGAAGGACGAGGCGTGCGTTCAGGTGCGGCCGCTATTGGCCCTTGCTCGGTGGTACGATTGAGAGAGCAAGCCAATAAAAAAGCGGGCCTCGCGCCCGCCACCTTCACACACTCTCAATCGTGACCCGAAGCCCGGGCGGAGCGAGGCTCCACCCGGGCAAAGAAAATAGAAGCCTCGTTACTTCTTCTTCGCCGCCTTCTTGGCCTTCTTCGCCTTCTTCTTCACAGCCTTCTTCGCTTTCTTAGCCATAGGATCCTCTTCAGGGTTAATGGTGAAACGCGACACGAGGGATGCTCGGCGGAGGGCCAGCCTCGCAACATCCTCGACGACAAGCTCAGCAGATTCGCAGCTCGCTGCCCCGCGCTGTCACATCCGTGTCATCGCGTTATCCACAGCTCAGATGCATTTTCGGGTGATTTTGGTGCGCGAATCCGCATCGCGGCACCGGCGATGCCGTCGCCGGCGACAGGCTTAACGATCCGCCAACAACCCGCGCTCTTCATGAATCCAAAACCAAGGCGGAACTTTCGAGGATCGCGGTGAGACTCCATTAAGCGCGTCACGCGCATGGTCGCCCGCAAGAAAACGGGGATGGGTCATGGACGGACGGCTGGCAGGGACGGGGAGCGCGACGCTGCGCATGCCGCACGCCTCATGCTGAACACACCGACGCTCTGGACCGTGTTCGTCGCCAACTTCGTGGCGCTTGGCCTGATCTGGGCCTATGTGGCGCGGTCCTATCCGAAATTCGTCGCCGCGCGGTTCTGGATGGCATCGTCTTTCGTCGGCGCGCTCGGGGCGACGACGGCGCTGGTCCGCCTGTTCGTCGCCTCTCCCTTGCCGCTTCTGCTCGGCGCAGCGGGTGTGATCGCGGCGTGCTGTCTCGCCACCATGGGCATTCAACGTTTTTATGACCGGCCGGTCTCATGGCGCCTCATGACGACTACGGGAGCCCTGAGCCTTGCCGGCATCGTGGTCTTCATGGTCGGCTTCGACCACATGCAGCTGCGCATGCTCAGCTACACGCTCGGTCAGGCCCTGCCGCTGGTGCTGGCGCTGCGTCTTCTCCTGTCGCCGCCCGAGGGCCGCGTCAGCCCGGGCGCGCGGCTGTCCGCCATCGTCATCCTCACCATGATAGGGATGTTCGTCGTACGCACCGCGGGCAATTTGCTCGGTTACGATTTCTCGGCGCAGGGCGGCGGTCAGGTCCACGGCTTCCTGGTGCTGGTTCTGCTGTTCCTGTCGATGACGCTCAATTTCGGCTTCCTGCTGATGGCGATCGACCGGCTGCGGGCCGAGGTCGCCGACCTCGCGCTGCTCGACGATCTCACCGGCGTCGCCAACCGGCGGCATCTGTTGCAGCGCCTGACCGAGGAATGCGCCCGCTCGGAGCGCAGCGGCGCGCCGTTCTCGCTGCTGGTCATCGACCTCGACGGCTTCAAGGCCATCAACGACACCCACGGCCATGCCGCCGGCGATGCCTGCCTGCAGCACTTCACCCTGATGGCGCAGACGCGGTTGCGGCCCGGCGACATGCTGGCCCGCACCGGCGGCGACGAGTTCTGCGTCGTGCTGCCGTCATCGTCCTTGCGCGAGGCCGCGACGATCGCCCGCCGCGTGCTCGAGGTCTGCCGTCAGGATGCCGAGGCCTGCACCGGCAGCGAGATCCCGATCGCGATCTCGATCGGCGTCGCGCAATGGGATCGCGGTATCGGCGAATTCCCGGATCGCCTGATGGCCAATGCCGACCACGCCCTCTATGCCGCCAAGAAGAACGGCAAGAACGATTTTGCCGTCTACGATCCGTCGCCGCCGCTTTCGCCTGAGCCGATCTGCCGGGGCGAGGCCGCGCGCAATTTCGGCTGAGGCCATGCTAGGTTGGGTCTTTCGTTGGATCCGCATGATGATTGCTCGCCTGCTCGCGGCCGTTCTCGCCGCCCTCTTTCTGATTGCGCCTGCCGCTGCCGGAGATGCCGAGCTCGCAAAGCTCGCACGTGCCTCCGGTACGCCCGACATTCCCGGCCTGAAGATGGTCTGGCTGGCGCCATGGGGGGACGTCCTGAGCGTAAGAGGTTGGCGCAACATCATCGTGCACCAGACCGAGGGGCCGGCGGGCTCGGCGCGCGGCGGCGCGGCGGAGCAGTCGAAGAACCCGACGCGGCGCGGCGTCACCGTGTGGGTCGAGACCGACGGCACGGTCTATTGGGCGGTCGCGGAAAACCTGGTGCCGACCCATGGCGACGGCGCCAACCGCAACGACAACAAGTACATCGACAACAGCGCGACCTATCGCCGGGTCGTGCGCGACAATTCGATCGGCGTCGAGTTCGCCGGCAATTACCCTGATGTGACGACCGGTCCGACCGACGCGCAGGTCGCGGCGTGGCGCGTGCTCGTGAAGCTGCTGCGCGCGCGCTACGACATTCCCCTCGATCACGTCTATGCCCACAACTGGATCGACTACAAGGATTCGCGCTATTGCGAAGGCTGCTGGCTCGCGACGCTGGCGAGGATGTGGGGGGAGTGACGGGAGGCGTCACACCGACTGCGCCATCCAGCCGAACAACCGTCGCATCAATCCCGCCCGCTGCGGCAATTCGGGTGGATCATCGACGGCGAGCACGGGTTTGAAGAAGTAATCCAGGAACACCATGTCGTTCGGCTCGGTGACGCTGAACGTCTCCTCGCCGAAGAACACGCTGTAGCTGAAGAAGAACGGCCCCATGATCGGGATCGTCGCGGTCGACGCATAGTCCTTGGAGATCACGAATTCCGACGGCTCCAGCCCATGCTCGCGCATCGCCTGTTCGACCTGCGGCAGCTTGCGCATGAACTGGGCGGAAAAACCGCCCACGGTGGATTGCAGGATGATCGACACGGTGTGCGTCCAATCGATGCTGATCGCTCTCAATCTTGGGTCGGTTGACCGGCGAGGCGGGTTCAAGATGCCTCGCCCGCCTCTGTCCGAACATGCTCGACATCACGCGCAAAAAAGCCGGCGTTGCCGCCGGCTTTTCTCTTTTTTCGATCCGCCAATTTCTCTCCGCGGAAACGCCCCGCTTAGTGCGCGGCTTCCAGCGCGGCCTGTTCGGCCCTTGCAATCGTGCCCTTGACCGCTGACTGCACCTTCTCGAAGGCACGGACCTCGATCTGGCGGACGCGCTCGCGCGACACGCCGAACTCGGCAGCGAGGTCTTCCAGCGTCATCGGCTCATCGGCGAGGCGGCGAGCCTCGAAGATGCGGCGTTCGCGCGGATTGAGCACGCCCATGGCGCCGTTCAGCGCGTCCCGGCGTTCGTCATATTCCTCGTGCTCGGCCAGCATGGCTTCCTGGTTGGGCGTATTGTCGACCAGCCAGTCCTGCCATTCGCCGGCTTCGCCGTCGTCGCGGATCGGTGCGTTGAGCGACGCGTCGCCACCGAGGCGGCGGTTCATGTCGATCACGTCCTGGGCCGTGACGCCGAGACGCTTGGCAATGATCTTGACTTGGTCGGGGCGCAGATCGCCCTCATCCAGCGCGTTGATCTTGCTCTTCGCCTTGCGCAGGTTGAAGAACAGCTTCTTCTGGTTCGCAGTGGTGCCCATCTTCACGAGCGACCAGGAACGCAGGATGTACTCTTGAATCGACGCCTTGATCCACCACATGGCGTATGTAGCGAGACGGAACCCCTTCTCGGGTTCGAAACGCTTCACCGCCTGCATCAGGCCGACATTGCCTTCCGAGACGACCTCGGAGATCGGCAGGCCGTAGCCGCGATAGCCCATGGCGATCTTGGCCACGAGACGGAGATGGCTGGTGACGAGTTGATGCGCCGCGTCCCGATCGTCATGCTCGCGCCAACGCTTGGCGAGCATGTATTCCTGCTGGGGTTCCAGCATCGGGAACTTGCGGATCTCGGCGAGGTAACGAGAAAGGCCGGATTCTCCATTGAGGACCGGCAAAGCAGCGGTACGGGCCATACTGAAGCCCTCCAAAGGTTCAGGCCCCCGATAGCGGCGGGCCAGGCAGACGACCGCTGTGTTAAAGCCGGCCGTAGCTGCGATGTTCCACGTTGGTCATTTCCAACGCAGCCGCAATATACCCCATCGGGGGGCAAAAAGGGAAGGATTGCTGACGTCACGTCCCCGTGTGGCAGCTATAACTTTTTGTAATGTAACGCTTTTCTTAAAACCCCTGCGTCATAGCGCCGCTTTGAGGGCGCCTTGCAAGAGAAGCAAATCCTCCGGCAAAGCCGCCTCCCAGTGGAGTAATTCTCCGGTCCTCGGGTGCTCCAATACCAGCAGATACGCATGCAAGGCCTGCCGTCCAAGCGCGGCGAGGGCGGCTTGCGACTCGGTGCCAAGCTGGTTCGCCTTCGTCTTGAAATGCGGTCCATAGACGGCATCCCCCATCAGGGGATGGCCGATATGGGCGAGATGGACGCGGATCTGGTGGGTGCGCCCGGTCTCGAGCTCGCAGGCGAGCAGCGTCGCGATCGGCTTGCCGTCGCGCCCGTTGAAACTCTCCAGGATCTCCCAGTGCGTGACGGCCTCGCGGCCGCCCTGGCGCACCGCCATCTTCTCGCGCGCATGCGGATGGCGGTCGATCGGCGCGTCGACGGTGCCGCGATGACGGCCGGGCACGCCCCAGGCAAAGGCCATGTAGCCGCGGCGCATCGCGCCGGTGCGGCCGTGATCGGCGAATTGCGCGGTCAGCGAGGCATGGGCGAGGTCGTTCTTGGCGATCACCATCAGCCCCGTCGTGTCCTTGTCGAGCCGGTGCACGATGCCGGGCCGGCGCACTCCGCCGATGCCCGACAGCGAAGCGCCGCAATGGGCGATCAGCGCGTTCACCAGCGTGCCGGTCTCGTGGCCGGCGGCAGGGTGCACCACCAGCCCCTTCGGCTTGTTGAGAACGACGATGTCGTCGTCCTCGAACACGATATCGAGGGCGATATCCTCCCCCTTCGGCTCCGGCGGGGCCGCTTCCGGCACGTCGATTGTGATCGTATCGCCGGATGTGACGTGATAAGCGGGGTCGCGGATCGCGGAGGCCTTCAGGCTCACCGCGCCCGCCAGGATCAGGGCTTTCAGCCGCGATCGCGACAGGTCGGTGAGGTGTGCCGCCAGCACGCGGTCGAGCCGGGCCGAGCCCTCGCTGCCTTGGACGACGACCTCCAACCTTTGCGCAGAGCCAAGACCCTTAGGACCAAGACTTTCCATGACGATTTCTGACACCGCTGTTCCCGAACCGAGCCCCGAGCAGGCCGCGCTGTTCGCGCGGGTGCGGCGGATGATGCTGATCGCGGGGTTGACCACGGCGCTGGCGATCTGCGCCGTGCTGATCGCGGTGGGCTACCGCCTTTTCAAGTCCGAGGGAAGGGCGGCCGAGCCGGCCGGCGACGTCACCGCCATCCTGCCGAAGGGCGCCAAAATCGTCTCGACCGGCCTCGCCGGCGACCGCCTCGTGGTTACCCTGGACGTCGGCGGCGTCATCGAGATCCGCACCTTCGACGCCCACACCCTGAAGCCGGCCGGAAAGCTGAAATTCGCCAATGAGCCCTAAAAGGCCCGTCGGGGTCCTTGCGGCGGACAAATTTCGAGGCTATTGGCTAGCCATCACGCTCCCTTCGTCTAGCGGTTAGGACGCGGCCCTCTCAAGGCTGAAACAGGGGTTCGATTCCCCTAGGGAGCGCCAGCAAATTCAATAGGTTAGTCTGGTTGGAGGCGTGTACTTGACCGCCTTCTTCAAGTCATCTCACCGATAAACAGCACTGAATTCTCCTCATCGCGGCTAACGGTGCAGTCTCCTTAGAGACTTCGCCGAAGGAGGAACAGTGGCCGACGAGTTGATGACTTCAGGCTCGCGAATCTCAGGTTTGAGGGTGCTCGCGGAGAGCTTGATCGACAATTGGTGGAAGGAGGTGCTGGAGAGCAAGGACCTGTTGCTTGCGGTCCGGAACGGATACCTGAACGCCTATGTCAAAGGTCAGAGCGTTTTCAAGATTGCGTTCGCGAAAGGCGGCAGCAATGGCAGCGAGCCCCGTCTTGCGATCCATTACAAGTATCTGGTGAAGCCGGAGCTTGAGAAAAAGGATCCGTATGTCTCGTTCGATGGAAAGGCGTTCGATCTCAACCCCGCCGACATCGTGAACACCGATTACCAGTCCAAGCTCACCTTGCCGCAATTGATTAAGACGGCTGCGCGATTTGCCGGGCCTGAAAAAAGCGGGGTGCACAAGATCGCCAGGAAAGAGCCGAAGGTCGTTGATCTCGAAATTGCCTTCACGAAGGCAGGGGAGAACGGCGATCTATCCGCGCCGCGGATGGATATCGCAGTGCTGGTCCCGGGAAAACCGGGCAAAGCCGAGTTGGTCTTTTGCGAAGCAAAATGCGCGGATAATCGCGAGCTGTGAGACCTGGAAAAGCTTCCCAAGGGAGCAAAGAGCCTTCCACTTCCGGAGCGCTCCACAGCCGTGATCGCTCAAATCAGAAAGTATGAGCAGTTCATTCAAGCCAAGCAAACGCGGGAAAGCCTGGTTGGGGGCTACGTCAGCACCTGCAGGAATCTGATGGAGATCAGCGGTCAAAGTCGGGGCAGGCGGGTCGATGATCTCGTCAAACAGGTTACCGAGGGGAAGGTCGAGCTGTCTATTCATCCCTACGTTTACCTCCTGATCTACGATTTCGGCCAGGACGAGAAGGAGGGCCGTATCAAGAAAAAGCGGCTGGAGCTGAAAAAGGAAGGCGTCAGGACCATCGCCAAGGGCAAGCCCGAGGACTTCCAGTTGGCCAACGATATCTTGAGCGAGAATGCGAAATGGACTGGTTCGAGCGGCTGACGGATTTTCGCGAGAGCAGACACGCGTGCCAGGATCAAAGTCGAGGGCCGTGAGCTCCAGTCCCTCGTCAACGGAAAGAGCTATGGCATCGGCGAACTCGAGATGGTGTCGTTGCAGTCGTTGCGTGAGCGGGCAGTTTCCCTCAGTCGTCCGGAAGGGCGCCTGAGATTGGAAGTGGTTCGCGGCGATGTCCGACAGATGCCGCGCACGCCGGTGCGTTTTTCAGGTTGCCTCCCAATTCAACCTGCTGGAGATGACCGGTCCCGCCGTGACTCCTGAGGACGGAGTCACCCGCTATCAACTGATAAGGTTTGGTCGCAAATGGAGTCAGTTCTCCGACTGATAAGGAAAAGCCACAAAGCTTATCAGTTTAGGATTGGGTGCTGCGTTCGCATAATAAGCGGTTGTGGAACGGCCGCTGTCAGCGTACGAGCCGACGTCGCGGCGCCGTTCGCGGAGGTCCGCTTCTAAGCGTGGTGACCTCTCTGCGGAGGGGACACCCATCGAGATCTGGACGAGGGGCGAAGGCGCGATCGGCGTCCAGTTCGGTCCCGGCAGTGTTGGGTACCGGTTGACATTGCAACCCAGCTCAATTGCGCGACGAGGTCGTGCGCAGGATGGCGTGACGCTTGATCTCGGCGCCGGTCCTTGGCGCTTGGCACGTCGTAGCGACCGAGCCGAACTCGGTGCAGACCTTGCGCCGGACGCGCTCCAGCGACTGCCAGGTCGCGGCCCGCGCGACTATCACGTCATTGTCGCGGATGTCGGCGACGACGTGCGGGGACATCGCGAGATCGGCAATGGCGAAGGTCTGCATCTGCGCTTCGGGAAACGCACGTCCCATAGCATCGGCATCGACGACCGGCAGTCCGCTTGCCGCGGCCGCCAGGAGCGGCTGAAACGCGTTGCAGCCGCCGATTTCCACCGTCATAACGGCGCGGAAGCGCTTGCCGAGATAATCCTCCATAATTCGCAGCGGCTTGAGCGCGAAGGCCGGATCGGTCATCCGCTCCTGAAATACCAGCGGCGCTCCCATGGTTGAGAGCACCGCGACGAGGTCATCGTCGGCAAGCTCTTCCGCATCGAGAAGCTCGACGCTCCCGCCGTCATTGTAGAAGTTCTTCATGCTGAGATACGACGAATAGGGGGATCCGCCGCCGCCCGTTCCCAATATCCAGGATCCCGTGGCGAGAAGCTCCAGCTCGTGGCTCGCGATAGGTCTCGACACGCGTTGTACCCGCTTAACTTGCTTCTTGACGGAGCGCCGCCCGGCGGGGCGAGCGCCGTGAAGGGTGGGCAGTCAAGCCACCTTCACGGCGCCGAATGTCTTCACGATTTCCAGCCACCACCGGGCAAGCGACCGTGATACGGGGTATCGCGGCAGTGTCCCCACGGACCGCGCCAGTCGCCCGGAGGGCAGCCATTCCAGCGGTAGGCATCGCGGTATGGTCCAAAATAGCCACCCGGATATGGCCCCGTACCGAATCGGTGGCATGCGCCGCCCGGTCCGCGATACCCGTTGGGCCCGCATCCGTCGGCTGCTGCCGCGGGCTGTGTCAACATCAGCGACGAGCCCAGGGCCAGTGCGCCTAAAACGCAGATCGATTTGAGCATTTCAATCTCCTTTTGATACTGTCCGACTCCTCTCATAATTTCCCGAAGAGGATTGGACCGACGGTCGCGATATATGCTCTCGACTTGGAGGAGCACAAATACGGCCTCGATATGCGGGTATAGGCTGAGTATATGGGGCGAGCCGAATTCATCGTGCACGAAAGAACAATCCGGCGCACGGGCGTCATTTGTTATCCGGCGCCTTTGAGCAGGCACCGCATCTCTCCCTGATTTGCTGCTCCAGACGCAGCGTATGCTCACGCAGCGAATCGTAGATAGGTGGATCGCGCAACAGCATCGGCAGCAGCATCGCAACGAGGCAGGCGCCCAGCATCGGCAGCAGCATTGTCACGTTCGCGGTCATCTCGGCGACGAGAACGATGCCGGTCAGCGGCGAACGCACCACGCCGGTGAAGAAGGCCGCCATGCCCACGAGGGCAAAGGCTTCCGGCTGAATATTGAGCGCGGGAAGGAGATGACGACAGGCCGCTCCGAACAGCAGCCCGGATTGCGCTCCCAGCACGAGCAGTGGTGCAAACAGGCCCCCGGGCGTGCCAGCAGCGTAGGAGAGGGGGCCCAACCCGAACCGGATCAGGAATGCCAGCGCAACGATCGCCGGGCTTTCGTAGCCGATCAGCGCGCGTTGGGTGATCTGATCCCCGCCGCCGACCAATTCGGGTGCGAACCAGGCCAATATGCCGACGCTCGCGCCGATCAATCCGGCGCGTAGCTCGACTGGTGACTTCGCAAATCGATCGCGAACCGCCAGGGCCGCCAGCAAAGTGCGGTTGTAGGCGATGGCGAGCAGGCCCGCGACGGCGCCGAGAACGAAGAACAGAGGCACGGCTTCGGCGTCGGGATAGCTCAACGGCGCGACCCGGAAATCAGACGCATCGCCGAGAAACAGCCTTGCGATCGGAATCGCCGTTGCCAACATGGCAAGGGTGCCGACGGCAACTCTTCGATCGAACCGGTGGATCAATTCCTCGAGCACAAAGACGACGCCGGCAATCGGAGCATTGAAGGCCGTTGCCAGCCCCGCGCCGGCGCCGGCCGCGAGCAATACTCGGCAATCGGCCCAGTCGAGTCGGCAGATCCGCGCGGCGAAGACCGCAATGCCGGCTCCCATCTGGACGGTGGGCCCCTCGCGGCCCAACGCCAGGCCGGACCCGATCGCCAGAAGCCCTGCGAAGAATTTCACCGGCACCAGACTAAATGGAGCCGGCGGAATCTGTTCGTGAAGGACAGCTTCGACATGCGGAATGCCGCTTCCCGACGCGTGTGGCGAGAATCGACGTACCATCCACGCAGCGACCGAGGCCGCAATAACGCACGTTCCCACGATGATCAGGAATCCCAAGATGGCGTGGCCATGGGCCCAGGCGATCATCGTGTCCCGCAGCCGATCGGCATGCTCCAGCGCAACGCGGAAGATCGCCCCAACACATCCGATGATCGCCCCGGCAACCAGGGCAATCGCCACGAGTCTCAAAAGACTCCGGTCTTCTCCCGCCGCCTGTCGGAGTTCATTCCGGCTGATGGTCATGGCCGGCAAATCTTGACCAAAGGCACTGACGGATGTCCCGGGAAAGAGAGCGAGGAAATATTCGCCGGACTTTCCGAGAGACTATCATGGATTCCGCGGGATCACGCCTATCCGGCGTGGCGAAGGGCCGCATCGTGCGGCCGCGGTCGCGAGCCCTTGGCCAGGCGGTCGAGATAGGTCTCGATCGAAGCCCAATCCCGGGCCGCGGCGGACACAGCCAGATAGCCGTCGGGTCGCACAAGCTCGATGCCCGCTCCATGTGCGGCCGGCCGGATTGCAGGATCGACAAGGTCGCTTCGCAGTGCGGGTGTAGGCTCTCCTGATGCTCGCCCAGCGCGCAGAGTGAAGCGTGGCGCGTCGCCCGCTCCATAAGGTATCTCGTCGTCGAGCGGCCGCATGCGTTTGCCGGCCTGGGAATTTCCCGAAGCGGTATCGTTGAGGGGGCTATCGTGATAGCCGATGGAGATCTCGGTCATCGACCCTTTAAGAGCCTGTTGAACCGGCGAAAGTCCGAGCGCGAAATGAGCGACGACGTTCCGAATATGCTGTGCAATCGGGTTGTGGATTGTTGCAATCTTGGTCAGGCGTCCCGCGGTTGCGATCACCTCGGCCCCGACGGGTCTGCGCTCGGTGTCGTAGCTGTCGAGCAGCGAGGGATTGGCGGACAAGCCGCGGCAGACCATCGCGAGCTTCCAGGCGAGATTTATCGCATCCTGCATGCCCGTGTTCATACCCTGGCCGCCGGCGGGGCTGTGAACGTGCGCTGCATCCCCCGCGAGAAATACGCGCCCGGCCCGATAGGTCGAAATCTGTCGCTCGTTGATGCGGAATGTGGAGGTCCAGACCGCATCGCCCAGCACGATGTTGCGGGAGCCGCGCCGGTCGACGATGGCCTGGAACGCTTCAGGCGACGGTGGAACGGGCATCGCTCCGTTTGACGGAGCAAGGCTCGCAATGATGCGGTATCGCCCCGGTGCCATCGGGAAAAAGATGAGCGGTCCATCTTCATGCCAGTAGGTGAAAAGCTCGTTCAACGGATATGGCGAACCGGTCATGTGGAAATCGCCGAGCGCCCAGTCGGTGCCCATCGTGCCGCCCTCGAAGCTGAGGCCGAGGCTGTGTCGAATGGGGCTGTGGGATCCATCGCAGGCAATGAGCCAGCCGAATTTTTCGGCTTCGACGCGTCCGTCGGCGTGGCGGAGGGTTGCCGTGACGCCGTCAGCGTCTTGCGTAAAGGTTATCAGCTCGACGCCAAGTTCCGAAGGTGCGCTGAAGCGTTCGAGGTGCCGTTCGAGCACGGCCTCCGTATCGGACTGCGGGAGCATCAACGCGAACGGATAGGGCGTGTCGACATCGTCGAACTGTACCCGTGCCATCGGCTCGGACCCCGCGATGATGTTTGCAGCGGTGACCTTGTTGCCGAGTGCGATGAGCTCTGCGCTGGCACCGGCACGGTTGAGAAGTTCGAGCGTTCGGGGCCAGATTGCGATTGCGCGTGAGGTATCGCCACGCTTCGTCATCTTGTCGATGAGGCGTACGGGCACCTGGTAGCGTGCAAGCTCGAGCGCCATGGTCAGCCCGACCGGGCCAGCTCCGACGATGAGGACCGTATCTGTCATGGCGTGTTCTTCCGTTGGGTTCGTGCCAGGGAATGGCGAGCATGCCGTTCCGACGCGTCACTCGCTTAATATCGCGGCCGGTGCAAATAATGATTGAGTATGTGGGTATAGGCAGCAGCAATAGGCAGTCGAGGTCACACCATCTGCCGGATCGATAAGCGTTTGAAAAGCGCTCCCCATCCACAGTTCTGACGATGCTGCCCTGACCGGCGCAGCGCAAGGATGCCGGCCGAACAGGGCGACTTACATCTGGCGGCAAGGCGACGACGTCGATCGGCTTCGCCTGAAAGGGACGGTAGATGAGCGAAGCTCCGGCTAAACACAAATTCTGGGACAATATCGTTCCATTGAAGGGCGGCCTTTCGGGCCCGCAACTCGCCGGGTGGACGCCAGGTCCTGCGGCGAGAACCGGAATGGGCTGCCGGATCCTCGCCGATCAGATGATCCCCGTCGAAGCCGGAATTGCGCTCGCCGCCGACGTCTACCTCCCGAGGGTCGCGGGCCGCTATCCGGCTGTCATCGCCTTCTCCGCCTATTCGAAGGAGCTGCAGGCGACCGGGGCGCCTGCGGGCAACAACGAGACCGGCAGCCCGCCCGTCTTCACCGATCGTGGCTATGCCCATGTGATAGTCGCAAGGCGCGGCATGGGCCGTTCCGGCGGCGTCGCGGGCGCCTACTTCAACGACGCCGACGTCGTTGACCACGCCAAGGTGGTACAGTGGGCCGCCAAGCAGGTTTGGTGTGACGGGCAAGTGGTGCTGTTCGGCACGTCCTATTTTGGCATTGTTCAGCCGCAGGTGGCGCTTCGGAATCCAGCGGCGCTGAAGGGCTTTTTCACCATCGAGATGTGTACGGACTATTTCCGCCACGTCGTCATGTATGGCGGCGGCCCGCAGGTCGACTTCCTGTCGCTATGGATGGGCGCCAACTTTACGCCATTCCAGTTCGCACTACGCGTGCCGCCGCTGGTCAGGGCCGTTGCCAGCCATATCTTCAACTCGAAGCTTAAGCGCTGGTGGTGGCCGCAGATCAAGAAGCGGATGTCCCGCATTATGAAGCGCTTCCGGCAGAACATGCCGACGCGACCCACACGAGAGTTATTCGCTGCCATGGTGCTCGACGGCAAAACCCGAGCCACCAGCGCGCTGCCGCCTGGCCCATCCGGGCGACTGGACGGGATCACCTTGCCCTTTGTCGTGATTCAAAACCCCGGCTATCTCAACCTGCATCAATTTGGAGCGTACGACCTGTTCGAGAACGCCGGCACACCGAAGAATTGCAAGTGGCTGATCATCGGACCGGCAACCTATGAACTGCCCTCTTTTCACTGGCAGCTGGAGGCACTCGCCTTCTTCGATCACTTGCTCTATGGCGCCGCCAACGGCTACGCCGGGCAGGCGCCGGTTCGTTACTGGACCGAGGGAGCCGGGGAGTACCGCTGCGCCGGGGACTTCCCCGTGCCGGACAGCGAGGCCGTGCGCTTTTATCCGGCTTCGAACGGCGCCGACCGTGCGATGCACCGGCTCCTCACGAAGCCCGTGCAATCCGGCGCGAACCACTGGGCCGCCGTGCCCTACGGCGCGATTGTCACACCCGGCTTCGACGAGGTGGCCAACCCGATACTCGGTTTCGAGACGTCGATCGATCGTGACACTGAATTCACCGGCCCGGTCACGCTGAGTCTCGTCTTCAGTTCGAACGAGATCGATTCGCATATTGTGGCGCGCACCGGCCGGGTCGCTCGGGACGGCACCTATCAGTTGCTGTCGATGGGCATGATCCGGCCGGCCTGCCGCCGGATCGACACGGCGCGCAGCACGGCGACCGAGATCGCCATCGACATCGACAGGCCCGAGCCCCTGACGCCGGGCTCGCCGGTCACGTTGCGCTTCAGCCTGACGCCCCAGCCGGTCGTACTTAAGATGGGCGAGCGCCTGCGCCTCGATATCGCCAGCCGCGTCGATCTGCTGCGCAGCGACCAGAGCCATGGCCATGCTCAGTTCGATATGCAGGTGCCTCCCTACTTCGCGCGCAACACGATCCACTATGGCCCGGATACCTATGTGGAAATGTATCAGGTGCCCGACAGACGCCGACCTTCCCTGGCCGATGACGGAGAAATATGAATATACGGGCAGCTCTCGCCGTCATTGAGCTCGATCATCCAATGATGGCCCTTGAGATTCGCGCGATCATATGCCTGCGTGAGTGACCAAGCTCGTCGTCCAGCAGATGCCCGATCGGTAAGCCTGAAGGAGGAGAGGCCTGACTCGGGTGCGGCATGTCAAATGGACAACACGATCACATGAGACAAGCTCATCGCGCCGCTGCCCGGATTGGCGCCTGGTTTGACCGGATTGATCCGGGCACGCATCGGCGCATCAAGGGCCTGCGTCTGGTGACCGCGTTCGGCCTGGCGGCGATGCTTGCGACCGTGCCCGAAATCGCCGATGGCCGTGGGGTCATGCTGGGGACGCTTGCCGCAGGTTTTGCGCTGTGGGCGAGCGTGTCGGAAGCTCAGACGACCCGATATGAATCAGCTCGCGATCTCTTGCTGCTGTGCCTCGCGGCGGGGGCCGGCTCCGCGAGCTTCGCCGTCTTTGCTATTCCTTTGGGGGCCGGCTGGGCAGAACTGACCCTGGTCTCGGGAAGCTTTTGCGTCGGTTACCTCAGGCGTTATGGCACCCTTGGCGCGGGCATCGGCTCGCAGATATTCATCGGTCAATTATTGGCCTACAGCGCCGGCACCACTGTTGCAGATCTGTCGACGGTCGCGTTGGCTGTCGTATTGGCGATACTGGCCTCTGTCGTGCCGCGCATGCTCAGCGGTCCCGCCGAACAACCAGTCATCGCTGCACCGCTTCCGCAGCCCGAGGGCGCTACGATCTTTTCAGAAATCGTGATGGGCCTGCAAGCCACCATCGCTTCACTTTCTATCGTCGTGCTTGGCTGGGCAGTGGGTATGACCCAGTCCGCCTGGGCGATCACCGCCTGCACTTATGTCGTGGCGAATTCGACGGTGGGAACGATCGATCGTGTCCGACGCCGGATCGGCGGAACCTTGATCGGCGTTCCGCTCGGTCTTGCCTGCCTGCCTATTGCCAATCATGCGCCCTTGTTGATTTGGGGCGCGGCTGCAATCGCGATGATCATCTATGCGATGGCGTTGCCCGAGCGTTATGACATTGCATGTGGCGCCTACGCCTTTGCGCTGGTCGTGACCATGGCTGCGACCGGCGAATACTCGTTTGTGACACTCGCTGCGCGAGCTTGGGAAACGATCGTCGGCGGTGCGCTCGGCATCGCCGTGGTCTTATCGTTGTCGCAGCTGCCAAGCCTGCTTCAGCATGATAAGCAGAAATGATGGTGCGGTGCTGTCTCGTAGGCTGATAGACCACGAGCAATGTCCGCGCCTCGCCATCGCCCCGGCCAGCCCGAGCGGGGCTCAGGCCGTGTGACAGGCGGTGGCGACCTCGATCAAGGAAGGCCTGCCGGCCTTGAGCGCGCGCGCGAAGGCGGCGGCGAAAGCGGCGTCGGTGTCGACTCGCACCGCCTCCATCCCGTAACCCGTCGCGATGGCGACGAAGTCGATGCCCGGCACGTCGAGGCCGGGCACGCGCTCCGCCTCCAGCACGCTGGCGAACCATCGCAGGGCGCCGTAGGTGCCGTTGCGCATGATGACGAACACGACCGGCACGTTGTTCTGCGCCGCCGTCCACAAGGCGGTGACGCTGTAATTGGCTGAGCCGTCGCCGATGACCGCGATCACCTGCCGGTTCGGTTCGGCGAGTTGGACACCTACGGCGGCCGGCATGGCGAAGCCGAGGCCTCCCGCCGCGCCGAAATAGTAGCTCCCCGGCTTCTCCCAGCGCATCCGCTCCCACATCGCCTCGATCGTCGAGGTGGATTCATTCACATAGATGGCATCGCGCGGGGCGAGGTCGTCCATGAGGTCGAGGACGCGCTCGGAGGTGAGGGGGGCTGCGCCGGGCGCGCTCCGTGGCGGTGCCTCCCGCGGCTGCGGCGCCGCCCGTTCTGCCTCGCACACTGTGTCGGCGAGCGCTGCAAGGATGAGGCCCACGTCGCCGACGATCGCGTCGCCCATGGGGGCGCGGGCGGCCTCGTCGGGATCGCAGGTGATCTGGATCAGCTCCGCGCCGGCCGGCAGCAGGGGGCCGGGATCATATTGGTGATAGCGGAACACCGGCGCGCCGGCCACCAGCACCAGGTCGTGGCCCTCCAGCAGCCGGGAGATGCCGGCCATGCTGGCGGGCAGGAGGCCGCGGAAGTTCGGATGGGTGGTGGGGAAGGGGCAGCGCGGCGCCGAGGGGGCGATCCACACCGGCGCCTTCAGCCGCTCGGCAAGACGCACCGCGTGCTGGTTCGTCCGCGCCGCGTCCACATCCGGCCCGAGGACGATGACCGGATTGGCGCTACGCTCGAGGCGTGCGGCGAGTGCGGCCGCCGCGCCGGCGTCGAGAGCGCCCGCGGCGGAGACAGCCCGGTCCAGCAGCCGCAGCGATTCCGGTTCGGCGGGCTTGGCCCAGTCGTCATAGGGGATGGATAGGTAGACCGGCCCGGGCGCAGGCAGGCTGGACAGGTGCAGAGCGCGGCTCATGGCGAGGGGCACGTCCTCGGCGCGCGCCGGCTCGTAGGACCATTTCACCAGCGGCTTCGGCAGCGTGGTCGCGTCGAGATTGGTCAGCAGCGGCTCGATGCCGATCATGGCACGGATCTGCTGGCCGGCGGTCACCACCAGCGGTGAATGCGCATTCCATGCATTCGCGAAGCCGCCCATGGCGTTGCCAGTGCCGGCGGCGGAGTGGAGGTTGACCAGCGCGGTGCGCCCCGTGGCCTGCGCGTAGCCGTCGGCAATCCCGATGGCAACGCCCTCGTGCAGGGCGAGGATGTAGCGGAAGTCGGACGGGAAGTCCTGCAGGAAAGGCAGCTCGTTTGAGCCGGGATTGCCGAAGATGGTGGTGATACCGTGACGGCGGAGCAAGTCGTAGGTCAGGTCGCGGATGGTGGTCGCCATGATGGGCCTCCGGAAAGTCAGATATTCTGGGATAGGGGCGCGCAAGCTGGTGTTGGAGCTTGTGGGCACGTCAACGGAAGCCGTATTCGCCCCAGCGCTGCTTGACGCGGTCGACGATCTCCGGCGGATAGCCGTGACGAAATGATGCGCGGATCGGCAGTATCTCGCCCCATTCGTCCGGCGGCAGGCAGTTGTAGACGATCTTGCCGGTCGCGCCCGAAACCTTTTCGCTCGTGCGCAAGTAAGCGAGCAATGGCGCCGCGTCGATGTGATCGAAATTGGCGTGGCCGAGGAAGGGATGGCAGCGCGTGGCGAAGGCCCAGACCAGCTCGTCGGTATCGGTCGGATCGACGTCGTCATTGAGCACGATCACCTTCGGCACTACCGCTCCTGCTTTGGTCGCAAAGATCGTCTTGCCGATCTTCTCGCACAGCGCCTTGCTTTCCTCGATGCCGGTGCGGCGCCGCCAGTCGCGCGGCACGGTCACCACCAGCCAGTGCAGCGCCGCCTGCAGCGGCATCCAGGCCGTGGTGACGGCAAGGCCGGCGGCGCGCAGGTCGTGCAGGATCTGCGCTGCGCTTGGAATGCCCCACGCGGTGTGGTTTTCCTCGACCGGCTCGCCGGCCGCGACGACGGGGAGAATGGCGTCGTCGCGATGGCTGATTGCCGAGACCCGGTAGACCGGCCGGCGCATGACCGGCTCCAGCGGCACGTAGCCGGCAAATTCACCCATCGGTCCTTCCTGCACGGACTCGTCGAGGTGCAGATGACCCTCGATGAGAATCTCCGCGCTCGCCGGCGCTTCGAGATCGACGGTGCGGCAACGCACGGTCTTGATGGGCCGGCCCAGTAGCGCGCCGAGACGGCCGCTCTCGTTGACATAGTCCGGCAGCGGCATGCCGCAAATGAACGGGATCGCCGGCTCGACGCCGAGCGCCAGCGCGAACGGCATCGGCTTGCCGATATCGGCCCATGCCTTCGCGACCATGCCGACATGCTGTTGCGGGGCGACGATACCCGACATGCGCTTGCCGTCGACCAGCATCATGCGGGCGATCGACCAGTTGGTCCATGAGCCGTCGGGCGTCCGTGCGACGATGCAGCCCCAGGTGTTGAGGTAGCGTCCGCCGTCACCGTGATGAATGAGGGGCACCGGCAGGAGATTGAGATCGACGTCGTCGCCCGTCGTCACGTTTTCGAAGCACGGCGCGTCGTCGACGGCGACCGGATCGACCGGCGGCAAATCGAGGCTCCGGGCGATGGCCTCGACGATGTCTTGTCCTGTGCTGTTCGGCGGCAGGCCGAGCGAGGTCGCGACGCGCACCAGTTCGCGCCCCAACTGCCGGCTGGCGCCGCCGGGCGCACCAAGGATTCGGAAGCCGGAGGGATGGTCCGAGAAAGCCTTGAACAGCGGTGCCGGCGCGCCGGTCTCGTTGCAGCGGCGGATGATGGCGCCTAGTTCGAGGTTGAGCGATACTGGGGCGTCGATGTCCTGGATTTCGCCGAGGCTGCGCAGGGCCTCGATGTATTGTCGCAGGTCAGTTAGCGGCATGATGCAATCTCCTTTGTCAGGCGTTGTTGGATGTGGCGGCGATTGACGCCGTCTCGGTTCGTTCCGGCGGCCGGCCGCTCCAGCGATGCACCAGCCCAGCGTCGATGTCGTAGAGGTCGAGCACCCGTCCGATGGTATGGTTCACCATGTCGTCCAGCGTCTGCGGTCGGTCATAGAAGGCCGGCACCGGCGGGAAGACGATGGCGCCGTTCTCGGTCGCCGCCGCCATCGAGCGGATGTGCCCGGCATGGAGCGGCGCCTCGCGGAACAGCAACACCACGCGCCGGCGCTCCTTCAGGCAGACGTCGGCTGCGCGCGACAGGAGTCCATCGGTATTGCCGGTGGCGATTGCGGACAGGCTGCGCACCGAGCATGGGGCGACCACCATGCCCATGGTGCGGAAGGAGCCTGAGGCGATGGTCGCACCGATGTCGCCATCCGAATAATGATAGTCGGCTGCGGCGCGGACCTCGCGCACTTTCAGGTCGGTCTCGTAAGCGAGCGTCCGTTCGCCCGCCTTGGTCATGACGAGATGCGTTTCGATGTCGAGCTCGCGCAGCATCTGAAGCAGCCGCAAGCCGTAGATGACGCCGGTTGCGCCGCTGATCCCGACGATCATGCGCCGGCGTGGCGTGCTGGGAAGTGGTTTGTGCATGGGACGATCCAGAGTTCGTTGAACATGCACTGGATAGACGCCGGTCCTGATCGCCACATCCTCATAAGTGATGATGCATCGCGACGCGCCGTCGGTTATTCGATCAACAGCGCGTATCGTATGGCGCCCAGCATGGAGGTTGACGCATGCCATTCAGCTTTCTTCATTCGACGCACCAGGAGCCGCCGATCCTGATTCCCGCGATCGGGCTTGACCTGCGCGTGCGCGTACCACCTGAGATGGCCGGTGGTGTGCTGACGTCGATCGAAACCGTCAACGCGCCAGGGTACGGGCCGCCGCTGCACCGGCACCACGAGACCGAGATTTTCTACGTGCTGGAGGGCCGTTATCTCTTCGAGGTGGATGGCAGGCGGCTTACGGCGGAGACCGGCGACGTGGTGACGGTCCCGGGCGGAGCGGCCCACACCTTCGTCAATATCACTGACGGCCCGGCGCGGCAGTTCATCCAGATCGTTCCCGGCCTTGATGCCAAGGCCTTCTTTCTCGGCCTCGCCGACGTGATGCGCGACGGCAAGCTTGACCAGGCGGCTTTGAATGCCTTCGGTAAGCAATGGCACATGGAGTTTCTCGGCCCGCCCCTGAAAAAGCCAGCGCGATGAAGCCGACGACTGGGGCCTATCGTCCGTCCTGCCCTCGCGGCGCGATCGCCGCGAGCGACGCCATCGAGCGTTCGAAGTCGCGTAGGTTCTCGGTGCCCGACTTGCCGAGGATCGAGCGAATTTGGCTGCGGATGGTTGGGAGTGAGACGTTGCGCTGCTGCGCCACGTCTTCCGCGCTTGCGCCGCCCGAAAGCGCCACGGCAACATCCGCCTCCGCCCGGCTCAAGCCGAAGACTTCGCACAGCATTTGAGGCGGGGGCGATGCCACCCGGCCGAGATCGCGGACTACGACCATGGCGAGCTTTTCGGCGAGGCCGCCTCCGTCCGCTGTTGCCTCATCGGCCGAAAGGCCTTGCGGTGCCGGCGACACCAAGACGGCGCAGGACGACATGTCGCGATTGACGATCCGCATCGAACCGCCGACTTGTCCCGAGGTGGCGGAGGTGACGAGGCGTCTCAATGTCATGGCAGCGTCCTTGGCCTGAGCCGCAAGATAGACGCCGCCCGCCGCATACGGTCCGGATCGCAGGGCGCGCAATCCGGCATCGGGATGGGCTAGATCCTTTTGGGAGGCCGCGTTCATGAAATGGATGCGCAGCCCCGCATCGACTATGGCAACGCCGACCGGCAGCACGTCAAGCGCCGCCCGGGTCGCCCAGGAGGCTTGGGACTCCTGACCAAGGCGGGCACGCAACTCCACCGCGCGCTGCAAATGCGGCACCAGCGCCTGCAGAAGGCGCCGTTCCTTCTCGCCAAAGGGCTCAGCGTCGTCTGCCCGGAACAGGCCGAACGGCATTGCATGAGTGACACCGACCAGGCTCGCGAGCAGATGCCGTCGCGCGTGGTGGCGCGCGAAGTCGTTGTAGTATTCGCTGCGCAGAAAGGACTGCTCCGGCACCAGCTCCGGTCCCAGCATGACATTGGTCAGGTGTCTTGTTCGGGCCTCCGCGAAATCGCGACGCGCCTGAATGAGGTAGGGGTTCAGCGGATGATAATAGGCGAGATAGATCGCCTCGCTCTCGTCGAACCGCATCATCACGTTTCGCGAGGCCTCGCCGCGGTCTCCGGTCCGCAGCATCGCGCCCTGAGCATCGACCAGTCGGCACAGGCGCGTGCCGACACTCTCCCAGTCTCCGCCAGCGGCCGCCGCCTCGTAGATGGCGCCGACGCAATCGGCAAGTTCGCTCTCCGTATCCGCCACGCCGCGCTCCTGGCGATTGCGTTGCCGAGAACCATTACGGGGCCCCTTCCGAGGCCTGAACTGACGATGGTTCGCCGGAATGTGGTCTTCGCGAGGAAGCTTGCGATTCGGAGCAGGGAGAGTCGCAACTGCCGCATTCATGGTGCCAACTCCACTTGCGAAGACGTCGGGCGGGATCGCGCCGCCGGAACGGATGAAGCGATAGTCCTCAGGATCGTGAAACGCCAATACGGCTTCGCTATCCCCATATTGGCGGCGGATATGGCGGGTCATGGAGACCCGAAGGAATATTCCCGATCCCTCCGAGCCTCTCGTTGAAATGCTTGAATCTTCATCGACTTAGCCGACGATCTGATCGCGACCGCCTGACGGTCGGCTACAGGACCGAAGCCGTCAAAATGCCGGTGCCGTCATTCTTGGGGGCTGTACCGCGGGGCTTGGCAGCCATGCGCGCGCCCTTCGGTTCAGGACCTGATGCCACCAGCAAGGCGACGAGGATGGCCATGACGCCAGCGGTAAGGGCCATGGTCAGGCCGTAGTTGTTGGCGAAGTGACCGGCGATCCAGATCTGAATATTGGCATTCGCCGCCGCCAGGAAATTGCCTGCCTGATAGACAAAGCCGGGGAAGGTGGCCCGAACTGACGGGGGCGAGAGCTCGTTGAGGTAGGCGGGCACGATGCCCCACGCCCCCTGCACGCACACCAACATGAGGAACGCGGTGAAGCCCAGCATCAGCGGTGTCGACGCCGAAGCCCAGAAAGGAAGAACCGGCAATGCAAGCAGGACCGCCAGCGTCATGGCCCATTTCCGGCCAATCCGCTGCGACAGCATTCCGAACGCGATGCCGCCAATCAGTCCGCCGATATTGGCGACGATCATGATCGCCGAAATCATGTCCGTTGACAGTTTGTGCTGTGCGCCGAGAAATTCGCTCGGATAGAGGTCCTGGGATCCGTGGGCGAAGAAATTCAAGGCCATCATCAGCACGACGGCAAAGCTGGCGAATCCCGCACTTCGTCGCAAGACCTGCCAGATACCCACCTTGCGGTCTTCGGCTGAGAAACTCTGCCACGCCGGACTTTCCTGCACGCTGCGGCGGACATAGAACGCAAGAACGGCCGGCAGGATTCCAACCATGAACATGCCACGCCAGCCGAGCCAGGGCAGAGCGAGGTAAAGCAGGGATGCGAGCAGGTAACCACTGGGATAGCCGGCCTGGAGAACGCCTGATGCGAGACCGCGCCATTTTTCCGGTACGCTTTCCATGACAAGCGAAGAGGCAACTCCCCACTCGCCGCCCATGGCCACACCAAAGAGCGCCCGCAGGATCAGAAAGGCCGTGAGTGTGGGGGCGAGACCCGAGCAGAACTCGAGCAGCGCGTAACACACGACGTTGAGCATGAGGACCGGGCGGCGGCCGAAGCGATCCGCAAGCCGGCCAAAGATGATCGCGCCGACCGCGCGGCAGGCGAGCGTGAGCGTTATGGCGGTCGCGACGTCCCCGACCGGCACCTGGAAGGATGCTGCGACTTCGCGCAGCACGAACACCATGATGAAAAAGTCAAAGGCGTCGAGGGTCCATCCAAGGTAGGCAGCAAAGAGAGCGTGGAGCTGCCCCTGTGATGCCTGCTCGCCACTGGTGTTCTGCATGTTCGGCCCCCGAGAAAAGCAGGAATGGAAATGTCGCGGCTGGTCTGACGACGTCGATGGTGTCTGGTAATCGATGGTTCGCCGATATCAGGCGCGTCCAAGCATTCGGGCACATAGCTCGCAACGTCGATGCAGAACAAATACGACTTCGATATGCGGGTATTGCCGGTGCATATGGCGGCTGCTGCGACGCGCTATTCCATGCGGGGAATGTGGACCGAGGCTGTGAAACAACCGTTCGTCTCTTCGTGCGGCCATAGCGCCGGCAGATGGCCGCATATCGAGATCGTATTTGTTTGTTGCAGAGATCGGCGCGATGAGGTCGACGCCAAAAGGTTCAATTCGAATGGATGAGAGACATGACGGACGAAGCGGAAGCGAAGAAGTTGAATGCGCCATTGAAGCGCCTGATGTGCTTGGGTTGCGGTTTTTCCTACGACGAGGCACTTGGCCTGCCTGAACACGGGCTGGCTCCGGGCACACGGTGGGAAGACGTTCCTTCCGACTGGGTGTGTCCGGACTGCGGAACGCCGAAGGATCAATTCGAAATGATCGTGATCGGCTACGCAACCGACGGCGCGGCTCTGGCTGCTGCTGCATAGCTGGCTCAATCCAACTCATACAGGAGCAATCCAATGTCGAATTCATTCATACTGCGCGATCGCGATCGCGGCCATGATCTCATTCGCTCCGATGGAACGCGTTCGTCCTACATCGCAGGCCATCCCGACGGGTTCGTGACGCGGGCGTCGAGCTTCAACTTTCATGACTACCAGGCCGGCCGTCCCGGATTTGGACCGATCCGCGTATTCGGCGACGAGGTCTTTCACGGCGCGGGTTGCGGCTACAACATGCACCCTCACCACAATTTCGTCATTTGCGCCTTCGTGTTGCAGGGCGAACTCACGCACCTCAACACCGCAGGAGCGGGAGTGGTCGATCAGCTCAGGCAGGGCGACTACTACGTCTTCTCGGCCGGTTCAGGCGGAAAGCACAGCGAGCTCAGCGTCAGCCCCGAAGACATGAATGCGATCTATATCTGGCTCATGCCCAATCAGCTTTATCGCCCGCCGGCCTATCACCGGGCTCATTTCGACTATCGCAGGCGACGCGACTGCATCGAGCAACTGGTCGGCGACGGCGATGGGGCGCTGCCGGTGCCGCAGGATATCCGCGTTTCGCGGCTGGTCACCGATGCCGGCAAGAGCTTTCCGTATCGTCTCAGATCCACGGCACATGGCGTCTACGTATTCGTGCTTGAAGGTTCGGTGAATCTCAACGGGACCGAACTCGGTCGCCGCGACAGCTCCGGTATCTGGGATGTGGAACAGGTCGAACTGACCGCGACTGCGGATGCGACCGACGTGATGATCGTCGAGACCCTGATGATCGACGATGACAAGATCAAAAAGTGGGAAACCGAACAGGCCCATCACTGACGTGACGGGTCATCGACCGCAACAAGGAAATTCCGACAATGCCCGTGCTAAACATTAGTTATCCCGCCGGCCGTCTCGACGCGAAGACCAAGTCGGCTCTTGCAGGCAAACTGACCGACGTCCTCATTCGGATGGAGGGCGGAGCAAATACCCCTGGCGGCCGTGGCTTCGCAGCCGTCCTGTTTCAGGAGATCTCCGAAGATGATTGGTGGGTCGGAGGGAAGACCGACGACACGTTCGTCTCGCCATCCGGAAAGTTTCTCGTTCGCGTCACGATACCAGAAGGCTATATGAATGCCGCACACAAGACGGAAGTTCACGCTTGGGTGACGGATGCGATCCTTGAAGTGACGGGGTCGGCAGATCATTCCGGTTCCAACAGCATCCAGGTGATTTTGGACGAGGTGCCCGAAGGCAATTGGGGTGCCGGCGGCCGGACGATTAGTCTCGAAAGCATCGCCGGCACCGTCGGCATGTCGACCAGCGGCAGCCGGTTCGCGTGGGTGCGTTCTTATTTTGAGGCGAAGGCGATGCAGCTCAAGCTATTCGGCTATCCGGACGACATGGGAGGAGTGCTTCCGTCCGTGGCTGCAAAGTCGCGAAAGTCGGAGCACGCAGTCGGCTAGAGGATGAAGCGTCCCGTTTCGGGTGCTCCGATGGCGGGGCACTCTCTCCCGGTATCCGGCCTGGCCGGAGGAGGGAGTCGTGCTGCAACGCGCTATGATCGACCGCCGGCTCCGGGCGGTCGATATCGGCAAGCCTCCGCGTCGCTCGGGACGGCGTGCGGCGCGTCGCCGCGGAGCTTGACATCTCGATCGCTTTTGGGCGGTAACTCGTGATGGACGGAAGCGCGATCGAGAATGGCCGGATGCAGTACCGTCACCTCTACTACTTCGTTGAAATTATCGAAGCGGGAAGCTTTTCTCAGGCCGCGCGGACAATCCACGTCGCCCAGCCCGCGCTCAGTCAGCAAATCTCCGAACTCGAGGTCTCGCTCGGCGTCGCGCTTCTCCAAAGAAGCGCGAGAGGAATTCGGCCAACCTACCGGCGAGAGGCTTTACGAGGAAGCCTCCTCGCTTCTCCGCCGGTTTGAAAACCTGTCCAGCCTGGTTCGCTCGAGTATTGGCGAGGTCGAAGGGCTGGTGAGTTTGGGAATGCCAGCCTCGCTTTCCACCACGATGGTCGGCCCGTTCATCGAGGCAAGGCGAGCTACCCGCGGGTCACTCTCAAGTTCGTCGATGGGGACAGCGAATTTCTTCGCGAGGAGGTCGAGAGAGGGCAGTCGGGCCTGGCGCTGGCCTATGAAGACGAATTCTTTCCGGTGGTGCTGCGGCAGCCGTCCTGGAGCGGTGTGGCTGGATTGAGAGCCGTGGATCGTCGCTTGCTGCGGGGCCGCGGTAGGCGCCCTGAAGGCAGGGCGGGCCGGCAGGCGAAGCCATAAATGGCCGCGCCTGCCGTGGGCTCGTCAGTCGCCACGCTCAGCGGCGAATTCGATGCCGGCCTGGGTCTCGGAAATGGCCTGCGAGATCAGGTTCATGGCGCGGACGCGGTGACCGCCCTTGTCGGGAGTGGCTTCGCGCAGCGATCCGAGTGCCTGATAGAGCGCGGACAACGCGCGTTCCATATTGCCCTGATAGGCGTCGGCCGAATTTGCGGAGACGCCGAGCAATCCGACAGCCGCCAGGCCGGTGGCTGCGGTGGTCGTAAAGACGCGACGCGTGATGTTCGAGTTCGACATGTTGTTTCCTTCGATTGGGATTCGACGAGGCGACGCGTGTCCAGGCTGTCGAGGCAGTGGCTCGTGTCGCGCGGCGCATCACTCGCCGAACGTGCCCGGAAAACAAATATTGATTGCGTATGCGGGTATAGCCGGCGCCAATAGGCGCGCGATGTCAGGCCGTTTGGCGCAGCGTTCGAATCCAGAGTAAGGTCGAGCCGATGCACAAGAGTCCGAGGCAAAGCGATGGTACCAGCATCGGGCCAAGTACACTGCCGGTCTGCCGCTCGACCCAGGGCGCGAGATTCTGGGCAAAGAAGCCGCCCAAATTCCCAATCGAGTTTATCGCTGCGATGCTGGCTGCGGCACGAGCACCCGAGAAGAAGCGCGGCGGGAATGTCCAGAAGCACGGATTGAGCAGCACGAGGCATGGGCCGCCGATCGCCAGCGCGATGAAGCGAAGCGTGTTATCCGGCAGCAGGATGCTCGCGACGAAGCAACTCGCGCCGAGCAGCGTCGCACACATTGCCGCGGAGAAGATGGATCTGTCGTCGCGCAGAAGACGGGGAACGGCCAGGACGATGGCCGCGCCGAGGGCCCAGGGGATCATGTTCAACAGCCCGTTCACGGTCGGGGAAACGCCGAAAGCCTTGACGATCGTGGGCAGCCAGTAGGTTACACCATAGAAGGCCGTGGCATAAAGCATATAGACGGACCCAAAGGCTATGACAGTTGGATCCCAGAGGGCAGCCCATGGATTGTTGTAGGCGGAGATGCGTGATTGCCGGCGTGCATGCGCGGCCGCGAGTATCTGCCTCTCCGATTCATCGAGAAAACGCGCTGACTCCGGAGACGAGGGCAGATAGATCAGCACTGCAAACGTGAGCAGCACGGCTGGTATGCCCGTTCCGACGAACACCCACTGCCAGCCCGCAAGACCTCCCGTGCCGTTGAGATCGAGCAAAAGGCCGTTGGTCAGTCCCCCCAGCATGTTGCCCAAGCTACTGCCCAGGGTGAAGAGGCCGAGCATCCGGATCCGGTGGGGTTCTGGAAACCACGTGCTGATGTAGAACACGGCTCCGGGATAGAAGCCGGCTTCCGCTGCGCCCAGCAGAAAGCGCAGGGCATAAAACGAGGACGCAGACGACGTGAACGCCATCAGCACTGTCACCACGCCCCAACTGAGGATCAGCAGCGCCAGCCAGAGACGGGCGCCGTACCGTTCGAGAGCGAGACAGCTCGGTACTTCGAATGCCACGTAGCCGATGAAGAACAGCGATGATCCGAAACCGTAAGACGCTTCCGAAAGGTGCAGATCCGAGACCATCTGCAGCTTTGCAAAGCTGACATTCTGCCGGTCGATGAACGCCACCAGAAAGAGCAGGATCAATAGTGGCATGAGGCGCCAAGCCAGCCGTCGAATCAGCGCCTGCTCGTCGAGGTGACTCATCTCAGGTGAAATTTCTCGGCGTTGCCTATGGTAGGAGCTGGTTCCCCATAACAGATTTGTGAGGCATTTGCTGAGGCTGTGCGGACGATCGCCGGGTAACGAGCACTGCGAACGCATTCGCGCGCATTCTCCCCGTTCAAGTTATTGAATAGCATTACGAAAAATAGCCAGCCCCCTGCTTCCGGCGTGGCCGTTCCGGCGGCGCAGATGCCGGCCATAGGCGCCGCCAATACCTGCATATCGAAGCGGTATTTGTTTTCGATGGTTGCCTGGATCATTTGTCCGCTCCGTCAGCGGGCAGGCAGGTCGGTCTGGATTGCCCTGGTTCAACAAGGGCGCTCCGATGCCGAACTTGATCTACCGTGTCGTCTCGGCATGTGCCGCGCTCGGATATGGCTACCCGAGGGAGTCGCTTCAGGCGGCTCTGAGGGGCCGTATCGACGCCATCATCTGCGACGCCGGCTCGATTGATGCCGGCCCCTATTTTCTCGGCACCGGCACGGACTATTTCGAGGCTGACGCCATCAAGGCCGATTACCGCCACATGGTCGAAGCCGGCCGGAGGATTGGATGTCCGGTCGTCATTGGTAGCAGCGGCATGGCGGGTGGTAACCGCAATCTCGATCGCATGATCGAGATTGCCAAAGAGGTCTTCAGCGAGCTCGCTATTCGCGATTCCAAGGTCGCGGTGATCCGCTCCGAACTCGACCCCGATATTGTCCTCAAGGAGTACCGCAAAGGCGCGCTGCAGCCGACCGGCGTCGGCCCCGACCTTGACGAGGATGAGCTGCGCGGGAGCATCATCGTGGGGCAGATGGGCGTTCATCCCTTGATTTCGGCCCTCGACGCCGGAGCGCAGTTTATCTTCGCGGGGCGTTCATGCGACAGCGCGCTCTTTGCGTCGGACATGATCCGCCGCGGCATTGACGCTGGCCTTGCCTATCATGTCGGCCACGTCCTGGAGTCTGGGGCCTTGGCCTGCGAACCTGGCTCACCGTCCGATTGCCTGGTTGCCGAGATCTACGATGACGGCACGGCCATCTTCGTAGCACCGAACTTCGTCCGTCGTTGCACGGCGCATTCGATTGCGGCGCATTCCCTCTACCAGCAGAGCCACCCGCAATTGCAATACTATCCGGAAGGCGTGCTGACCATGGAGAAGACGCAGTTCTTCTCGCGAGACAGCCGTAGTGCGGGCATCAGGAGCAGTCGCTTCATGAGGACCGGCAGACTATGGCCGTGGAGCATCAAGCTCGAAGGGGCCTTCCGAATCGGCGCGCGCAAGGTGTCCCTGATCGGTATCGATCCCTCCGATGCCGTAAAGGTCCCCTCGGACATGCTGCTATATGGCCGCAACGGCGTGCAAGCGGGACCGGTTGAGGGGTCGGAGGTCGAACTCGGGATTATCGTCGAGACCGCGGCCAGCACGCGAGACAAAGCCATCATGCTTGCGCGAATGATCTCTCATCACCTGGCGCATCACGGGTATGCAGGCCGCAAGACCTCCACCGGCAATCTTGCCTACCCGCTTTCGCCTGATTTTGTCTGCTTCCGGCGCTCAGACGGCCTGTTCGGCGCGGTCATTCCCAGCGGTACGCGCGACCAGGAGTTCATCGGCAGCTTTGAGGCCATCAAGGCTGAGGTCGTCGCACTGATTGCCGACGAGCCCGCAGCAATCGGTGCTGATTTCACGATCTCCGACACGCGGGAGAATCCGGTCGTCTTGCTGCGGACGGTCGATCGCGACCCGGCGCGCCTGGCAGTTCGCCATCAGCAGGAGATCGATCGCCTGCTTAAGTCGCTGACGCCAAAGACCTCATCGAGATTGAACCTCGATGCGCCCGACGCCTTCGGCTGGTCGCTCTATCATCTCCTGCAGAATGAGGGGGTGATCAAGGATGTGCTGTTTCCGATTACCTATTTCAGCGCCGACGGCGCGAACTGGATCGAGGTCGGCAGCGATCGCCCCCACTACGACAATATCGGCGAAGCAGGCTACCGCGGCAACCTCGACGAACGCACGCTTTCGGTGATTGCCGATCATCCTCCCTTGGAGCGTTCCGTGGGATCTCGTCGCCTTCGTGATATGGCCGCCGTCATCCGCAGCAAGGATGCCGGCGTCAACAGGATCACCTTCGACATCTTCTTTACCTCCGGAGAGAGCTACGAAATCGCGTTGTACTCCAATGCTTTCAGCAGGGACAACGTTGCAAGGGCTCTCGACATTGCGCCAGAGCATCTCGTCGGCACGTTCTTCGTCGACTCCTGCAACGCAATCAAGGTTTCCATCGATCGCCCGAACATCTCGGCATCGATGGACGAGCGGGATTTGTTCGGCGTTCAGCAGCAAACGGCGATCGAGTCCATGGATATCCCGATTTATGCGGCGGCGCTGAGCAAGGCTTCGTCATTTTGAAGTTCAGGTCATGCGTCTGTCGGACGCGGGGGTCACTAAGAGATGCACAACAGAACAGTGATACAGACCAGAAGCGACGGCCTTGCATCGCACATTTTGCCGGTGTCGGGAACGATGATCGGTGGATGTGCGGCGCTGATCGGTCTGGTCAAGCTTGTCGACGGCTCGTCGCACGTCGATGAGTATGCGGCACTTGTCGCCGTTGCGTTTCTAGCCAGCGCAATGACGTCCTATCTTTCGATCCGATACTCGGATCAGGCGAGCCTCAGCGCACGGATCGAACGGATCGCCGATGTCATCTTTCTTTGCGGCCTGGTCGGCATCACCATGGTGACGATCCTGTTTGCATATGAGGTGATCTGAAGCGCACGGCGCACACCTGAGCGACCGGGCGTGGGCGGGCGTCGATCGTCCGAAAAGCAACGTAAGTATGTAATCTGTATTATTTACAATTAAACGGAGAGCTGGAATGAAGATTAAGTCAACCAAATTGGCCGGTATCGCACTGGCCGTAATCGTGATGGCGGGAGGCGCCGCCTTCGCCCAGGGCACCATGGCGCAGCAGGATGCGTGTCGCCCCGACGTCTTCCGGCTGTGTAGCAGCTACATCCCCGACGTCGGCGAGATCGTCGCCTGCCTGCGCGGCAACGAAGTACGCCTCAGCACTCCTTGCCGCGAGGTGATGTTCGGCGAGCGGGCGGAGCCGGAGCGCTACGTGAGATCGTCCCGCGACCGGTCGAACTGGGAGCAATGAGGTCGCAAGCAGCGGCAGATGCCGGCGCTGAAGTGCGAGCCGAATGCGGCGCGACCTGCGTCAAGCAGCATGCCGCTGTAGCCAGAAACTGAGAGAGGAGCCGCCCGTGAAATTAGCATTCAGATCCTTCGCGATCGCAACGCGCTGTCTCACGGCGCTCGCCTGCGTCGCCGCGTTGGCCCTGTCCGCAGGGATAGCCAACGCGCAGACGCCATTCTACCAGGCATACGGGAATGACCTGGTCGGACCGCCCGGCACCCTGATCCGTTCAGAGCCGATGATGTTCGCGCCCGCAGGCGCACAGGCCTACCGCGTGCTCTATCGCTCCACTGGGTTGCATGGCGAACCCGTTGCCGTATCCGGCGTGATCATCGTTCCGCCGGGGCCGGCTCCAGCGGGCGGCCGCCCCATCGTGGCCTGGGCGCATCCGACGACCGGCGTGGTTCCGCATTGTGCGCCGTCGCTCGCGATCTTCGTCTTCCAGCAGATGGCAGGGCTCCGTCAGTTGATCGAGCAGGGCGTCGTCGTGGCTGCGACCGATTACCCCGGCCTCGGAACGCCGGGTCCGCACCCCTATCTGGTCGGTGACAGCGAGGCGCGCTCGGTGATTGATTCCGTTCGCGCTGCAAGGGAGCTGCCTGGAGTGGGCAGTGGCAATATGTTCGCCGTCTGGGGACATTCGCAGGGCGGTCAAGCATCGCTCTATACCGGTTTGATTGCGAAGAGCTATGCGCCGGAGCTGCGTCTGGTGGGCGTCGCCGCGGCCGCGCCAGCCACGTCGCTGGTGACGCTGATGGGAGACGACTTCAAGACCAGCGGTGGCAAGAACCTTACCGCAATGACGCTCTGGTCGTGGTCAAGGGTATTCGGGGCGCCCATCGACAAGGTCGTTGTGCCCGAGGCGATCCCGACGGTCGATCGGCTCGCCGGCGAATGCATCGAATCGATCTTCGACATCGTGGCCCGGCGTAGGACCGAGAAGCCCCTGGAGGAGCAGTTTCTCTCCGTTCCCAACATTGCCAATGTCGAGCCGTGGCGGTCGCTCGCAACGCGCAATTCGCCTGGCGCCCTGCCTTCGCAGATTCCGCTGTTCCTCGCGCAAGGCACGACGGACGACCTCGTGCGCCCCGAAGTGACCCGAGCCTACATGCAGCGGCAATGCAAGGCAGGCGGCAGGGTCACGATGATGTGGGTGCCCGGCGTCGGTCACGGCTTGGTCGCCCGGGACAGTGCGGACGCGGCGGTTGCGTGGATGATGGATCGCTTCTCGGGCCGGCCGGCACCCAGCGACTGCGGACGGCAATCCCAGGCCTCGGCTCAATAGGTGGACCATGACGCGGCTGGTGTTCGAGTTGATCCGTCCTTATCGCGGCTGGTTGGCGATCGTATTTGGCGCGATGCTGATCGAAATCGCCGCGACGCTGGCTGCACCATGGCCGCTGAAGCTCGTCATCGACGACGCGCTCGGCAATCACCATCTGCCACATTGGTTGGCGTGGGCGCATGAATATGGAGGCTTTGGCAAGCATACGCTCGGCGTCGCCCTGTTCGCGGGGGCCGCAACACTTGCGGTCGCTGCCATCGGGGCGGTCGCGAGCTATGTCGACAACTACTTCACGACCAGCGTGGGGCAGTGGGTTGCCAATGACCTGCGTCTTCGCATCTACGAACACCTCCATCGCCTGTCGCTGCGCTACTATGACCATGCAAAGATCGGCGCGCTGGTGTCGACCATCACCACGGATGTTACCACCATTCAGAACTTCGCGTCCGCTTCCACGCTCGATATCGCTGTCGATCTCATCACCATCCTGTTCATGGTGGGCGTGATGTTCTGGCTGGAGTGGGACTTCACTCTGATAGCGGTCGCGTTTACGCCGCTTCTCCTGGTGTTCATCTTTCATTTCAAGAAAGCCGTCAAGGCGGCGACACGCACGGTGCGTGTCAAACAAAGCGAATTACTGTCTATCGTGCAGAGGGGGCTGGGATCCATCCGTGTTACCAAGGCATTCGGGCGCCAGGATATTGAACTGGCCCGTCTGGAGGAGGCCAGCCACGCCACCGTTGCGGCGGCGCTTCGCGCGCGTCAGATCAAATCGCTGATGTCGCCTGTCGTCAGCATGGTCGTTGCGATCTGCACGGCTATCGTGCTGTGGAAGGGAACGTCGTTGATCGTGGCGGGAACAATGACGGTCGGCGCCCTGACGGTCTACCTCGCCTATCTCAAGCAGTTCTTCAAACCGGTGAAGGATCTGGCGAGCATGACCAGCACGGTCGCGCAAACCACCGTCGCCCTGGAGCGCATCCAGACGATCCTGTCGTCCGACGAGGTCATCAAGGAGCGCGACAATGCAATTGATCCGGGCCGGGTCCGGGGCGCGATCACTTTTGATCGGGTCTCCTTTGGATACGAAAAGGAAGAGCCTGTCCTTCACGAAGTGTCCTTCGCGATCGAGCCGGGCCAGGTCGTCGGCATTGTGGGGCCGACCGGGTCCGGCAAGTCGACGGTACTGAGCTTGCTGCCCCGCTTTTACGATCCGCTGTTCGGACACATTCGGATCGATGGCATCGATGTCGTCGACTTCAAGCTTGCCGCCCTGCGGTCTCAAATTGCCTTCGTGCTGCAGGATACGGTGCTGTTCCACGGTACTGTTCGGGAGAACATCGCCTACGGCCGGCCGGATGCGACTGATGACGAGATATTGGCTGCTGCAAAGGTTGCCAATGCCGATGAGTTCATCACGCGCATGCCGCTCGGCTACGATTCCATCGTTGGTGAACGCGGCGACACGCTTTCCGGCGGCCAGCGGCAGCGAATAGCCATTGCCCGTGCCGTGATTCGCAACAGCCCGATTCTGGTGCTGGACGAACCGACGGCCGCGCTGGATGCCGAATCGGAGCGCCTGGTCATTGATGCTCTGCGACAACTGATGAAGGGCCGTACCGTCATCATGATCGCGCATCGCCTCAACACTCTGATCGGCGCCGACAAGATCATCGTCCTCAAAGATGGATTGGTGGCGGAAGAGGGGACGCAGGAGGAACTGCTCGCCCGAGGTGGAGTATTCGCCGAATTACACCGAATTCACCATCAGACGTCCGCATCCGGCGTTGCCGCCGCCGCGTGACGCCGTAGGGGTCGTCCAGAGAAACAAGACCATGTCACACAGGCTGATCGTTCTTCCCGATGACACTCCCGACGCGATCATTGATCCGATCAATGCCGCCAGACATGCGCTGAACGTCCGGATGTTCCTGTTCACCGACCCGACGTTGCTCAACGCCGTCATTGCGGCAAGGCGCCGCGGCGTCAACGTTCGCGTCATGCTCAACCCGGCGAGGCGAGA
Source organism: Bradyrhizobium symbiodeficiens (assembly GCF_002266465.3). NCBI lineage: Bacteria > Pseudomonadati > Pseudomonadota > Alphaproteobacteria > Hyphomicrobiales > Nitrobacteraceae > Bradyrhizobium > Bradyrhizobium symbiodeficiens. The sequence continues at coordinate 1,329,170 of NZ_CP029427.2, forward strand.
CGGGACCGATGAAAACGGCGCGGCGCGCGAGGCGTTGCTGGCAGCCGGCGTCAACGTGCATCACAGCAGTTCGGAGTTCGCCGTTACTCATCAGAAATCAATGGTCATCGACAACCGGGTCGGCTTGGTCGAATCGCTCAATTGGGAAACACGCGATCTGACCCAAACCCGCGACTACGCGATTGAGACCACCGACAAGGCCGAAGTTGCAGAGATGGTGCGATGTTTCGACGCCGACTGGGGGGAGAAGTCGTTCGCACCGGGACCGGATAGCGGCCTGATCTGGTGTCCCAACAACGGCCGCCAACGCATCGCGGCGTTCATCGATAGCGCGAGGGAGACGCTTTGGCTCCAGAACGAGCGTTACCAGGACATGGTGATCATCGAGCGGCTGGTGCGCGCGGTCAATCGCGGCGTTCGCGTCCGTATCATGGCGCGCGCACTTCATAAGCTGAAAAGCAAGAAGCTCTTCGAAGGCGTCAGCGGATTACGGATCGTGCACGACGTCGGCGCAAAGGTCCGCACGCTCAAGCATCTCAAGCTGCACGGCAAGATCATGATTGCCGACGACAAGCGTGCGATCGTCGGGTCGATCAATCTGAGCCCGGGGAGCTTCGACGACCGGCGCGAGCTTGCAATCGAGACGTCGTCCGAACACGTCATACGACGGCTGGCTCAGACCGCCCAGCACGACTGGAAATCTTCGCGAAAGCTGCGGCTGTCAGATGAGGCCGTGCTGGCGGATCTTGAAGGGCATGGTGTAAAGGATACGTGGCGGCTTGCCCTTGCTCGTTAGGCGAGGGCATATCGGTCAATCGGACGCTATCCACTCCAGGCCGGGCATATCGATTTCGCCGACACGACGTTCGATGAACTTTATGAGACAGTCACGGACCGCTTCGGCGGCCCGCGTAAGCGGAAGATCGCCGGATTGTACGATCGAACAGGTCAGACATATCGGCGGATCGATCGGGACCGGCTTGGCGAATGCGTGAGGGCCGAAGTGGGACATATCGCCCACCGGCAAGACCGTATAGCCGACCTTGTTCTGCACCGCCGACAATTCGGTGCCGAGTGAGTCCGCCTCCAGCGCAAGCTTCAGGGGCAGCTTGGCGTCGGCAAACATCCGATCGAGGATGTCGCGGCGGCCGTTGCCCGGCGCCGGAAGCACCAAGGGTAGTCCGGCAAGCTTCTCGAGCGATATTGCACTCGGATTGTCCGACAAAGGCTCGCTGCAAATGAGAAAGAGCTTTTGCCTGAAAAGTGGCATTCGTGTCAAACGAGCAGTCAGTCCATCCTCATAGACAATCGCGAGCTCGAGCGCGGCGGATGAAGTCCTTTGCTCGAGAGAAAGGCTGTCACCATCAGAAACTCGAAGCGCGACCTTGGGAAGGTTCGCGCGGCACTCCTCGACGACCCCGGCGACAAGCTTGGCGGCGAGGGATGAAGCAATGCCGAGGTTGACGTGGCCGACCGGCTCACTTCCGCTGGACTGAACCAGGCTTGGGAGCCTGTCGAGCCGGCGGAGAATGGCAGAGGCTTTCTCGTAGAGTACCTCGCCCGCAGCAGTCGGTCGAACGCCACGTGCGCTCCTTTGCAGCAGCGAGACGCCCAGCCGCCCCTCCAATTCGGCGATTTGCTGACTAAGGGCGGGCTGCGCGACATGGACGATCGACGCAGCGCGAGAAAAGCTGCCGGCGTCCACGATTTTCACGAAATATCGAAGCTGGCGAAACTGCATGTTTTCCCGGCGATGCTCTGAATCCTATTATCGGTCGCTATAAAGTGAAGCACAAGATAGAGACGCCCCGAATTAATGCAAACCGCCCCCGGTACGCCGCAGGGGTGATAGAAGATCAGGACACGTTCTAGTTGGGTCCCGTCCGGCAGCGTCTTTTCCTGCCCGCGTCATTTTCGTCCGTAAGGCTCTGGCAGAGTCTTGCGACTTGATCGCAGCCATAGGACGCGCCGATACCTGCATATCGAAGCGGTATTTGTTTTCCATGCCGGCTTGCAGCATTTGTCTTCCGCGTTGATGGGCGGGACTTCTCGATAGTCCGGTGGCCCAGTTCCAGACCTCGATAACCAGCCGGTTGGCATGGCATCGCGATCGATGCCTTGCATCGCTTACTATTGAATGGAGCCTGTCGATGAAGACGAATTTTGCTCGCCGTGTGTCCTCCTCCGTGTCGTTCAAGCCGAAATATGCGGCCATTGCGATCGCGAGCATGCTCGGCGTTGTCCTGACCGTTTCGGATGCCAGCGCCTTCACATGCATGAGAGGTGCCTATCGCGCCGGTTGTGCCAGCCGCTATGGCGCGGTCGGTATCGGTCCGAACGGCGCAATGGCCGTCGGACGATACGGCAATGTCTATGCCTATCGCCGCGGCTCCGGGTGCTTCTGGCGCAACGGCCAGCGCATCTGCCTCTAGCGACACAACCATTCACAGGAAATTGCCAGCGGCGGCGCACGAGGTGTGCTGCGGCGAAAGGAGAATAGAGATGACCAACAAGACTGCAATGACAATGCGCAGGCTCGCTTTTTGCGCCTTGCCACTCTCACTCGTTTCAAGCCTCGCCACGGCGCCGGCTCGCGCACAAGACGCGACCGTTCCCGCTCAGATCCAGAGCCAAACCCAGACTCAAGCTTCATTTTCCGAAGCACAGATCGAGCAGTTCGTCGCCCCGATCGCGCTCTATCCGGATCCGCTCTTGACGCAGATCCTGATGGCTTCGACCTATCCGCTCGAGGTGGTCGAGGCGGCGCGCTGGTCGCGCGACAATTCCACGGTGAATGGCCCAGCCCTTCAGGATGCGATGCAGGCACAATCCTGGGACCCGAGCGTCAAGGCCCTCACCGCCGTGCCGCAGACACTCGAAATGATGAGCGACAAGCTAGACTGGACGCAGCAGCTCGGCGACGCCTTTCTCGCGCAGCAGCAGGACGTGCTCAACGCCGTGCAGAAGCTCCGTGCCGAGGCGCAAGCGGCGGGTAACCTGCGATCCACGCCGCAACAGGTCGTCACGACCGCACCGGCCCCTGATGGAGTCGCTGCTTCTGCTGTGCAGCAACCGATCGTGATCGAGCCCGTCAACCCCAACGTCTACTACGTCCCTGTCTATAATCCGGCGGTGACCTATGGTGCCTGGGATTATCCCGACTATCCGCCGTTCTACTGGTCGCCGCCCGGTTTCGTCGCCAGCAATGTCGTGTCGTTTGTCACGGGTGTTGCGGTAGGTGCTGCGATCTGGGGCGGGTGCAACTGGCGGAATCACAGCGTGATCATCAACGTCAACCGCTACAATATCTTCAACCATACCAACATCAACATCACCAACAATACCTGGGTCCACAACCCGGCGCATCGTCATGACGTCCCTTACCCGAACGCCCGCGTGGCGCAGCGTTTCGACCGCGCCAACGAGGCGGCGGCTCGCGATGCGCTTCGCGACCGTGCCAATGCCCAGCATGACGATTTCTTTAAGGATCTCAACAATGCCGAGCACGGCGGTGTGTCCAGCGACCGCGCCGACACCGAGCGTACAGACGCGTTCCGCCGAACGGAAGGCAATGCCGGGGATGCCGAGCGGAGAATAGCGCCGGCGCTCCCGGACAGGCGCGATGGCGCATACGGACGGGACGGCGGCGACGGGGCATCGGAAAGTGCGACGCCGGAACGTCGCGAGTTCGCGCCTCGCAACGATGCCGGGCGGCGATTCATGCGTTCCCGTGTCCAGACCTTCCGACCGGAGCGGCGCGCCATGGGCGGTCGCGGAGTTCACGGTCGAGGCGGCGGTCATCACAGGCTCTGATCAATCAAACCAGTCCCCAGACGGGGAAACGACAATTGAGGTAGTATCATGCACATAATCTCTGCTTCATGCATCCGGCACCGCCGCATCGCCTTCGGGCGATCGGCTCGCGCAGGTCTCGCGACGCTGGGCCTTATGAGTCTCTGCTCGACTGCGTTCGCGGCGGATAAGCCGCCGCTGGCTCCCGACACCGTGGCGCCGTTCACGACCGACTCGCGAATCTCAGCGACCATCGAGTTCAGCTTGCGGGCGCTGGCGTCCGATATCGAGGAGGACATTCCGCGGCGGCTCGCGTCGATCGACGAGCGCGTGAGCTGCGTGCATCGCCGGGTACTCTTTTTCCGGGTCAACGCCAATTGCGATGTCTATGGCTTTGTCGAGCGTTCCGGATCAGTTTCGCTCTACGGCCGTGGTGACCGCGTCTATGGTTCAGTGCCCATCTATGGTGCGCTGGAAGGGCAGGGCGCCAATCGCTTCACTTCCCGCATTCATGGTGAGACCGAGGCCAGCGCCACCATCGAAGTCGAAGCGCGTCCGCAATTGACGCGCGACTGGTCGCTCGACCTGAATTTCAGCGACGGCTTTCGCTGGAGCGAGCCGCCCGTTCTGCATGTCCTCGGCCGGGAGATTCCGCTCTCTAACTATGCCGAGCCGCGGATCCGGACCCAGCTCGCTCGTGTGAGAGAGCGCGCGCTGGCTGCGGCGCGGCGGCTGGACTTGCACGACAAGGCCGCGAAGGCCTGGCGGGATGCCTTCGAGCCGATCGAGCTTTCGAACAATCCTCAGGTCTGGCTGCAACTAACACCGCAGAGCGCTTCCTTCGCCGGCGTGCGGGCCGATTCCGGAATGCTGCGGGGCTCGCTTGAGCTGTCCGGCTCCGCTGAAACCGTAGTCGGACGAGAACCGCCTGCGATAACGCCCACCGAATTGCCGTCGCTTGGCCGTGAAGTCAGCGAACCAGGGACGTTCGACGTCATCCTTCCCGTTCGCGTCGGTTATGACGTGCTGAAGGACAAGATCAGACAGGCTGTCAACGCCGTGGCACCTGTAGCAGGCTTGTCCGTCCAAGACGTGGACGTCTATCCATCGTCAGGAAAGCTCGTGCTCGGTCTCCGTGTCGCCAAGGCGTCCGACACGAATGCGGATGCCGGCCAGTGGATCTATCTGACTGGCGGGCTCCAGGTGGATGCTGATGGCCATGCCGTTCGCTTCTCCGACCTTGCTGCGGACGTGAATGACGAAGGACTGGCGTCGCTGGTCAATCCGCTGGTAGCGCAATTACGGGACAAGATGAGCGTTGACTATGGCGTTGCCTACGAGAACCTTCTCAATGCAGCCAATGCGAAACTGAACCGGCCACTTGAAGATGGCTTCCGCATGGAAGGACATCTCTCCTCAGCCAAATTGGAGAAGGTGTATCTCCCGGCCGACGGCATCGTCATCGCGCTTCGCGCCAGCGGCGATCTCACTATCCTGTACGGCATGTGAGCCCATGCGCGACCGGTAGCTCGGAGGTCGATCGCCATCGAACGGTGTTTGCGTCTGGAACGCCGCTTCAAGCAAGCAGCTGAATCGTGGCGATCAAACAAGGGATGAGCAACGATGAGAACTATTGCGAGGCTGATATTGGCAGGTCTTGTATCGATCGGATCGGCGACCTGTGCATTCGCAGGCAGCGCTTCGTACGTCTGCTCAGACGGCACGATGGTCCGCGCGGTGTTTCGCGGTCTCGGGCAGAACGGCTCAGTTCAACTGAGCTTTGGTGGACAGGGTCATTTCGTCAAGATTGCGCAAGCGCCGTCGGCTGACGGAGGCAGGTACGCCGAAGGCAGCACGGAATTTTGGATCAAAGGAAAGGCAGCTCGACTGACACGAGCAGGCCATACGACGGAGTGCAAAACAACGGATCCAAGATCATGAAGGTTGCGCAAAAAGCAATCAGTTGGATCACCGCGATCATCGCGTTGGGACTGGCTGCCCTCAGTACGATCGCGCCAGCCGAGGCGCAAGTTGGCCAAGCGAGGCCCCCAGCCGTCGGGGTGATGGAGGCGGTCAGGCGGCCCATCACTGAGTCCAACGACTTTATGGGGCGTATCGAATCCCCGCACCGCGTCAGCGTGGTCGCGCGGGTCACCGCCTTTTTGGAGAAGCGATATTATATCGAAGGATCCGAAGTAAAGGCCGGCGACCTGCTGTATCAACTCGAGCGTGGTCCATTCGAGGCCGATCTGGCAGCGAAGAAAGCGCAGGTCGCGCAGCTGCAGGCGATGCTGACAGACGCTAGGCTGACAACCGATCGCGCCCGCACCCTGCTGGGCGGCCCGGCTGGCCAGCAGTCCACCTATGACGCCGCGCTCGCCAATCAGCAAAGCCTCGAAGCGCAGGTGCAGGCCGCGCAGGCCCAAGTCGACCTGTCGCGCATCAACCTCGACTATACGGAGGTCCGCTCGCCGATCGATGGCCAGATCGGCCGCACCGCGGTGAGCGAAGGCAATGTCGTCTCGCCAGGCTCGGGTGCGCTGACCACCATCGTAAGCCAGGACCCCATGTATGTGACCTTTCCCGTGTCGGTGCGAGAAGTGCTTGCCCTGCGGGATCGCTCTGTTATCGGCGGCGGCTTCAAGGCGGTTGTCATCCGGATCCGGCTGCCGGACGGTCGCGTATATGACCAGGTCGGAAAGCTGGATTTCGTCAACAACACGATCGCGCAGAACACCGATACCATCATGCTGCGCGGCACGATTCCCAACCCGGTCTTGAAGGACAAGTCGGGTGATCCTCTGACCGAGCGCGAGCTTACCGATAATGAATTCGTTTCTGTGCTGCTCGAGGGCGCGGAACCGGTCGAGGTGGTGGCGATCCCGCGTTCGGCAGTGCTGTCGGATCAGCAAGGTGACTATGTCTTTCTTCTCGGCGCCGACGACAAGGTGGAGCAGCGGCGGATCCAGCTCGGACAATCGACCCCCACCGTTGCATCGGTGACAAGCGGGCTTTCGCCTGGCGAGAAGGTGATCGTGGAGGGTCTGCAGCGGGTGCGGCCCGGCCAATCGGTTTCGCCGGGACCCGCGAGCGCATTAGTCCAATCCAGCATGAAGTCCCCTGTGGAAGGCGAAATGTCTCGGGCGAGCAACAGAGGAATTCGGCTGAAATCCGTGGATCTCACGCCATGATCTCCTCCGTTTTCGTCGATCGTCCGCGACTTGCCATCGTCATCGCATTCGTGATTACGATCGCGGGCGCTCTTGCGTTGCTGAGGATTCCGGTTGCGCAGTTCCCCGATATCGTGCCGCCGCAGGTCACAGTCACAGCCAACTTTCCCGGCGCTTCAGCCGGAGTAGTGGAATCGAGCGTCGCACAGCCGCTCGAGGCTGCCATCGTTGGCGTCGACAAGATGCTCTACATGAAGTCGACCAGCGGCAACGATGGCAGTTACACGCTGACTGTCTCGTTCGCGCTCGGCACCGATCCTGATATCAATACCGTCAACGTAAATAACCGCGTGCAGAGTGCGCTTGCGCAGTTGCCGACGGAAGTTCAGGCCCAGGGCCTCGTCGTGCAGAAAAAATCCTCCGCGGTGCTGCAGTTCATCGTGCTCCACAGCAAAAGCGGCGAGCAGGATCCAGTCTTCATCACCAACTATGCCATCATCAACGTCCTGGATGCGATTTCCCGCACACCGGGCGTTGGCCAAGCGACGCTGTTTGCGAAGCTTAACTACTCGATGAGGATCTGGTTCGATACACAGCGTCTCACCAGCCTCAATCTGGCGCCATCCGACGTAGTCGCGGCGATTCGGGCGCAGAGCGTCCAGGCGCCTGTCGGCCGCATCGGTGCTCGGCCGATTGGCGACGACCAACAGTTTCAACTCAACGTGCAGACGCAGGGCCGGCTCGCGACGTCGACCCAGTTCGGGAATATTGTGCTGCGCGCTGACACCGATGGCTCGGTGCTACGAATCAAGGACGTGGCCAGAGTCGAGATCGGTGCCCAGAACATGGACAGCGAATCTCGGATCGACGGCCAGCCTGGCGTGCCAATCGGCATCTACCTTGCCCCCGGCGCCAACGCGGTGACAACGGCGGCGGCCGTGCAGGCCAAGCTATCCAAGCTGTCAGAGCGTTTCCCGGCAGGGCTGACCTACCTCGTGCACTATGATTCCACGACCTTCGTCGCCGACACGGTCAGGGAAGTGTTGGAGACACTGGGCGAAGCCTTCGTGTTGGTCGTCATCGTCGTGTTCCTCTTCCTCGGCAATCTGCGGGCCACAATCGTCCCAGCGGTCGCCGTTCCGGTCAGTCTGATCGGTACTTTCGCCGTCCTGCTGGCGCTCGGCTATTCCGCCAACACAGTATCCTTGCTCGCCATGGTGCTCGCCATTGGTATCGTGGTGGACGATGCCATCGTGGTGGTCGAAAACGTAGAGCGCGTAATGGAGGAGGAGCCGGATCTATCGCCGGCCGAAGCCACTAAGAAAGCGATGACCCAGATTACAGCTCCGATCGTCGCGATTTCGCTGGTGCTGTTGTCAGTTTTCGTGCCGATCGCATTTATTCCGGGAATCTCGGGTACCTTATTCCGTCAATTCGCGGTGACGATCAGTGCTGCGATGATCATCTCTGCGCTGAATGCGTTGACGCTGTCGCCGGCACTGTGTTCGGTATTCCTGCGGCATGGCGGACCGCGGCGCGGCATCATGCGGCGCGTGCTCGGTGGCATTGATTTTGTTCGCGACGGTTACGCCAGTATCGTGCGTCGGACGCTGCGCTTCGCGGCCCTCTCGCTCGTCGCTGTTGCGGTATTCGGTGCTGCGGTCATGGGTATGTCGAAGATAACTCCGACCGGATTCCTGCCGGAAGAGGACCAGGGAGCGTTCTTCATCGCAGTACAGTTGCCGGATGGGGCGTCAGTGGCGCGTACCAGCGAGGTGACGAAGCAGGTCGAGGCGCTGTTGAAGCAAATGCCGCAGATTGATCACGTGCTTTCAATCGTCGGATTCTCGCTGCTCGACGGAGGCCATGAGCCCAATTCTGCCTTTTTGGTCGCGCGCATGAAGCCGTTTGCGGACCGACAGTCAGCGACCGAATCGGTGCAGTCGACGATTCGACGAACCTTTGGCGAGGGAACGCAGATCCGGGAGGCTAACGTCCTGCCGTTCAACCTGCCGCCGATCATTGGGCTGTCGACCTCCGGCGGCTTTGAGTATCAACTCGACGCCCTGGAGGGACAGGGCCCGGCCGCCCTTGGCAGCGTTATGGGCGGTTTGATCGGTGCGGCCAACCGCGACCCACGGCTCACGCGGGTGTTCTCGACATTTACCGCGACCAATCCGTCGATCTTTCTCGACATTGACCGGTCCAAGGCGCAGGCGCTCGGCCTCAACATGGACGACGTATTCACAGCCCTGCAGGCGACGCTTGGTGGCATCTACGTCAACAACTTCAACCTGTTTGGCCGTACCTGGCAGGTCAACGTAGAGGGTGAGGCAGCCAACCGTGGGGACATCCCCGATATCTGGCAGATCTATGTTCGCAACAAGAAGGGAGACATGGTGCCGATCCGCTCGATTGCGAGCTTGCGAATCGTAACGGGTCCGCAAGTCATCACCCGGTACAACAACTATCGCTCGGTTACGATCAATGGTGGACCAGCGCCCGGCGTTTCGTCGGGCACGGCAATCGCCGCTATGGAGGAGTTGTCCAAATCGACTCTGCCTGCTGGCTACTCCTATGAATGGACCGGCACCGCCTATCAGGAGCAGGCCGCCTCCGGGCAGACCGCAATTATCCTCGGGCTCGCGGTGCTATTCGCCTATCTGTTCCTCGTCGCGCTGTACGAGAGCTGGATCATTCCGATACCCGTCTTGCTGGCGGTGGCGGTCGGCGTGTTCGGCTCCTACCTCGGGATCAAGGTCGCCGGTCTTAATCTCGATCTGTACGGCCAGATCGGACTCGTGGTCTTGATTGCCCTCGCCGCGAAGAATGGCATTCTGATCGTGGAATTCGCAAAGGAACAGCGTGAGGCTGGCATGTCGATCACGGAGGCTGCCGTACTTGGATCGCAAATGCGGTTTCGCGCTGTGATGATGACCTCGATCGCATTCATCCTCGGCCTGATACCGTTGGTTGTCGCCACCGGTGCCGCCGAGATCAGCCGCAGGGCCGTCGGCACTGCTGTTTTCGGTGGTATGCTTGCCGCGAGTTCGATAGGCATTTTCCTGGTACCCATGCTCTATGTGACCTTTGAGCGCTGGCGCGAAGCAGCGAAGCGGCCGTCGGCTGAGACGATGGCGCGTTCGTCGGCGGACCTTTAGTTGCGGGACGGACTCATGCCGCTAAGGGTCGACTGGCGACCCTGGCCCGAGACGCGTGGAGGGCATCTTGCCTCGGCCAGGCTTGAGAACATGGATCGGCGGATAGCATCGTGGTCGCGCCTTGTGAACTCAGGATCGTCATACGGAATGAGAACTTGATAGCCGATCATCGCGGAAACGCCGCGAGTCCATCATGCTCGGAAAGGAACTTGTCATGTCCGATACGACTGCAGCTTTCGTGACGACGGGACGGAGCGGATACGAATTGCTGGCCGATCCACAGCTCAACAAAGGCACGGCGTTTTCCGAAACCGAGCGCGATGCGTTCGACCTGCACGGGCTGCTGCCTCCGAATGTCTCGACGCTGGACGAGCAAGTATCCCGCCGTCTCCAGGCGCTGCGCAGCTTCGAAACCGATCTAGAGCGCTACGCTTTCTTGCGCGAGCTTCAGGATACCAATGAGACCCTGTTCTACGCGTTGCTGGTCGGCAATCTGGAGGAATTGTTACCGATCGTCTACACACCCACCGTCGGCGCTGGTTGCCAGCAGTTCAGCCGCCTGTTTCGCAAGCCACGCGGACTGTTTCTCAGCATCCCACACAAGGCCCGGATCGATCGCATCTTCGCGCAACCGCGCTTTGACGCGGTCGAGGCGATCGTCGTGACCGATGGCGAGCGCATCCTGGGCCTGGGGGACCAGGGCGCCGGTGGCATGGGCATCCCGATCGGCAAGCTCGCGCTCTATACGGGCTGCGGTGGCTTGCATCCCGCGACGACTCTGCCGATCCTGCTCGATGTCGGGACCGACAATTCCGACTGCCTGACTGATCCGCTCTATGTCGGCTGGCGCCACGAGCGTGTGCGTGGTCAGGAGTATGACGACTTTGTCGAGGCTTTCGTCTCGGCCGTGATCAAGCGCTGGCCGCGTGTGCTGTTGCAGTGGGAAGACTTCGCGAAGAACAATGCGACACGGTTGCTTGAACGTTATCGCGACCGGCTATGTACTTTCAATGACGATGTCCAGGGCACGGCCGCGGTGGCGACCGGCACGTTGCTGGCCGCAGTCAACGTCACCGGCGTACCTCTTACCGAGCAGCGCGTGGCGGTGCTCGGCGCGGGCTCGGCTGGCTGCGGCATTGCAAGCCTGATCCGTGCCGCCATGCGCGATGCCGGCCTGTCGGAAAGCGAGGCAACGGCGCGTTTTTACATGGTCGACCGCGACGGGCTCTTGGTTGAAGGTATACCGGGACTTACGTCCTTCCAGCTCCCTTTCGTTCAGGCGAGGAAGGCGATCGAAGGCTGGAAGCTTGACCATCCCGATAGGATCGGGTTGCTTGACGTCGTCCGCAATGCGCGGCCAACCGTGCTGATCGGCGTCTCCGGGCAGGCCGGTACGTTCTCCGAACCGGTGGTCCGTGCGATGGCCGAGTGCAACGGGCGGCCGATCATTTTTCCGCTGTCGAATCCGACCTCGCGGGCGGAAGCGACCCCGGTGGATATCGAGGCCTGGACAGAAGGGCGGGCGCTGATCGGCGTCGGCAGTCCCTTCCCGCCGATCACCCGCGGCGGCGCCCGGTTCAAGGTCGACCAGACCAACAATTCTTACATCTTTCCGGGTGTCGGTCTGGGTGCGCTGGCGGTGGGCGCCAGCCGTGTCAGTGACGGCATGTTCATGGCCGCAGCAAAAGCGTTGGCCAGTTCATCGCCTGCTCGCGACAACCCCAAGCACAATTTGCTGCCTCCGGTCAGCGCGTTGCGGGAAGTAGCAGCCAAGGTCGCTTTCGCAGTCGCAATCCAGGCGCATCAGGAGGGCCTTACCGCCGATGTTCCGATCGATCGGATCGACCAGCGTATCCATGCCAAAATCTGGACACCCCGTTACGTGCCCTACCGCCGCAAGATGGATTGAGCCCGATGATCGATTGATCCTCAAGGCATGGAGGCTTTCGAAATGGTTGTCTGCGACCTCAATCGTCGTCAATTCGCGATGCTCGGCGCAGCCTTGGCTGCGGCGTGGCGCACCCCAGCGGAAGCTGAGAAGGGATCTACAATGCTCTATCCGCGCGAGGAGTTGACCGAGGCGGCCGGCTATCCGGCTTTGGTGCGATTCGAACCCGGCCGAGCGGAACTTCCCGTCGTGGTGTTCGTCACAGGAGGTGGAGTGCTCGGTCGCGTCGCTTATGGACCGCCCGGCGCAAGGGCCGCCGATTTCCTCTGCCATTGGCTGCATGCGGAAGGCTTTGCGTCGTTGGTACTGTCCTATCCCATCGACAGCAGGGGTGTGTTCGACGCCGCATTCCCGCAGTTTTCGATCACGGACTGGGCGGAGCAGAGCGCCGAGATCATCGCCCGTTACGTGGATCGGAATGGTCTGCCGGCAAACGCTATTGTCCTCGGCTGGAGCATGGCGGGACGGATTGCGGAGCCGCTTCATGCCGCGCTGCGACGGAAGGGAAAGGGCATCGAACTTTTCGTCGCGATGGCGGCCGCATCGGCGCTTCCCAATACCCTGCCTGGCCTCGACCAACTTAAGCCAGCCGCGAGCGGCCTCGCCGCGATCAAGGGCGCCTACCTCGATTGGCTGCTCGAATGCCTCGCGAGTCAGAACTCGGCCGCCGGCCATTTGGTGCTCGATGTCGACGGATTCACACGCGAGATGACCGGCGATTTCCCGGTCGGGCTGGCTGCATCGGCGATGCGCTACAGAAACGGAGCTTTTGTTTCCGACCCGGCCGGAGACGCCCGTGAGGTGGGCACCGCGCAATACCGATCCTTTCCACCGCTAGCCCTGATGACGCATGCCTCTCCGGTCGACGCCCGGCACGCCCTCACGGACCATTCGACATGGGGTGTCTACATCACCCAGCAGCTTTGCGAGGTTCTCGTCTTCCCGCGAGCAAACGAACTCGCCGCGCTTCCTTCCGAAAAGTGGGCGTTACTGGTCGAGCATGTCAGGGGCGCGGCGCAGCGGCTGTGCGCGACGCTGCCGGGGAATCACATGTTCTTCCTCGGAGAGAATGGTGCGAGGAGAACCGTGCAGACGCTGAAGCTTCTCAGGCAAACCGCGGCAGACGTTGCAGACGAGATCTCACGTCTGACGACGTGAAAAAAATCGTTCGAACAGGGGCAATTCGTGGGCTGACTGATGTCCGCTTCTACGCCCGTAAGCCTTCAGCGTTGTAATTCACGGATAAATTCCTCAGCGGGCAACGACCACGTTGGAACTGGTTACAGCGATTGACCTGCCGGCCTTGAGTACGATACTGCGTTCGCTGTCGATCGGTCTCGATGAGCCGATCGACAAGCCGAGTACGCCAACGGATGCCATCACGAGCGCCACGAACAGTATTTTTAGGTGCGTCGCGCGATCGGCGCCGTAAATGGAATGATTCACTAGCTACTCCTTAGCCTGCATTAAATCGTGAACCGCGAGCCGAGTGCTTCGCCATGTTGGTGGATTCCCAGGGCGGAAGCGGCTTTATGCGTACTCCGCGCAAGCGGAGACCAATCGTTTCACGACACCTTCCGAGATGGCCCGCATTACCGCGGGATCGACGAATTCCTCCACGTAGACGGTGTTCGCTATCAGCGTTCCGTCGTAAACCGACACCGATACGTTGGGAAATTTCTTCAGCCACCCACACGCATACTCGAATCCGGTGACTTTCAGCCGTTCCATCGGCCAAGAGAATTTAACCGTCTGCATGTCGGAGATGTTGAGCGCAACGGGCGGCTGTTGTGCGCTGCCGAATGCCTTCGGGTAGTTCACGTAATCACGAAAGAGGCAGCCATTGGCTGCACCCTTGTGAAGATCGTCGAAAATGAGCTTCGCAATATCGAAGAGCGGCTGATCGAGATCGGGGATTGGCGTGATGTGTCCCGTGATGGCGGTGAGAACCAAATCGGTCGAAACCGGCGGCTCAAGCCGGCGGCGTATGTCCACGGACGATCGCATGAGTATCTGGCGTGGCCCGCTCTCCATCACGTCGCGAATCGCCAGGGCGAATGCGGCCAGGAGCAATGAGTGCACGGACGAGCCCTGCGCGTGGCTTGCAGCATGGATCCGATGCGTGTCATCCGCCCCGATGACGATCCGATCAAGGCGATGGTTCGCCGGCTGGCTGTGGGGTGCCCGCGTCGGGATTTCTGCAAATTCCCCGGGATAGGAAGGGGGATCGGCAACCGGGTCTGCCGGAAGCGAAGCGAGCCTTTGACTCACCGCCGCATCGACCGGATTCGGAAATGGCTGCTCCTCCAGCGAGGGAGCTTCTCCCCGCACGACGCAATCACATATATGGGCAAGGCACGAATGCAGCTCGATCAACGATGTTGCATCTGTAACGGCGTGGGAGGTGAGCATGAATACGTCGAGTTTGTCGCCGTCGGCGATGACGTGGATGCCGTAGATCTTGACCTGCGTATCAAGCTCGGCATTCAGCAACGTCGCATATACAGCGTCGGCGGAGCACGTATCGGCAGACAGCCAGGATTCGACCGAGGACCGGTCATCCGTCCGCTCCACGAATCGTCCGCCCTCGACAGCCGAACGCAGAATGCCGTAGCGGGCCTCGAGATGGGCGACGGCCGTTTCGAATTGTTCTCTGCTGATCGTGCCGGCGATGCTGCTCCGGCTCACCACGATCAATTTCGTCGCGATATAGATCAGCTCGGTCGGCGATGCCTCGCGATATACTCGTTTTGCGCTCTTGAGCTGGTCCTTGGACGTCCGGCCGCTGATGATATTCTGCATTTTCCAACTCCTGGAAATGAATGAACGAGGCAACGCTGCCACAGGTCTCGCGATGATCGTCGCGGCTCGCGCGGTTAAGGGTCCGTGTCGAAAGGAACTGCTGCCATCCAAGGCTATGTCCCGCACGGTGACTGCGAGATAGGCCGAAACGCTGATGCAGAACAAATACCGCTTCGATATGCGGGTATCGTTTCAACCTATGACGACGCTCTTGGCGGTTCACTGTCGCGCCTTTGCCGGCGCCCTGGGCGGTTGGCAGGCCCAGGGTATAACAGCCGCGGATATCGACATATCGAAGCGGTATTGGCTCCCGATCGTCGTTTGGACGTATGTGTTGCCGGCTGATCGACCGTTCCGGTCGGGCACCACGAGATTGGCCGCTTAGTCCAAACCTGAACATGCAGGGCATTGCGGCGCGTTTCGGCGCGCGCATCGAGGGCCGAGTTTCCTGATCATCGATCGTGAGCCGTGACCGCTAACAAAGGACTTTCGGAATTGTCCCAGGAGAAACAGACACTCGAGCGAGCGTTGACGGCGCGCGCCTGGCACGATCCCGATTTCGCGCGTCTGCTGGAGAGTGACCCCAGGTCGGCGCTTGCGGCAATGGGCGTTGAGGTTTCGGACAACGTCAAGATCGATATCCGCATGCAGCGGCGGGATACGCTTTACTTCGTCATTCCGCCGCTGGCGGAGCGGCGCGAGGATGCGGAAAGAGTGCTCAATCAGATGGACATGTGGCAGAGCGGCGATCTGTTTTGCTGGATCATGCCGCAGGCGCTCAAGCTGGAACTCCTGCGGATGCGCCAGGGCTACCGAGGAGGCGGCCATGAGTGACGAGCAAGACATCTTTACGGATCACTATGCAAGGATCAGGCGCGACCCCGCCTTGCGCCGGCGGCTGATCGAAGATCCCGTCGCGGGACTGAAGGAGCATTTCGGCTTCATGCCTGACGGCGATTACCGGATCGAAGTCATCGCTCAAGAGCCCGACACGATCACGATTGCCTTGCCTGCGCCTGTAGACGGCGACACGAGCGACGAAGCCATCGATGCGGCCTGCCGCAGGGTTTATGACATGCTCTT
This sequence comes from Bradyrhizobium symbiodeficiens, assembly GCF_002266465.3. NCBI lineage: Bacteria > Pseudomonadati > Pseudomonadota > Alphaproteobacteria > Hyphomicrobiales > Nitrobacteraceae > Bradyrhizobium > Bradyrhizobium symbiodeficiens. Next base: position 1,345,126 of record NZ_CP029427.2, read on the forward strand.
TACCGATGGCATCGGCGGCTATCTCGTTCCCGACGAATCCCTCACCTGGGTTCTCAGGGACATGCGCTCGTCGTGGGCTGCGAGAAATCGATGATTGGATGGCTGGTTTGATCTCTTGCTGGTTCCTATCTGACGGATCAGCGTGACGAGTTCGACCGCAACTGGTCTTCCGTCATTCTGTATTGCTTGCCAATGATGGAGTCATTCCTTGTAAGACTGAACGAGTCCCGTGTTGGCGGGCGATCGACTGATCCGCTATGCGACGCTTCTTCCAATCCGCAAGGCCAGCATCGCTTGGCCTCGATTAGATCAGTAGCTGAACTGCCCGTCGCGAACATGGTCCGGGCAGGTGGAGAAACTGCATCATGCGATCAGTTCTGCACCGGGTCGTGAGTTTTGTCTGATTTGATCCTCCACGAATTGGATCAGTACCTTCTTTACGGCTTCACCCGCATAGGTGAGTGGAAAATCGCTTGAATAAACGAGCGAGCACGTGAGGAAGATTGGAGGCTCGATCAGCAGCGGCTCGGCGAACGCGCCTGGATAGACGTTCTTGAACGTTCCTGCGTGGTAGATTGAATTTCCGACGCCGGACCGCACGGCGGATAGCTCGCTGAGCCCGGCATCGGCTTCGGCGACGACGTTCGGTGACAGCCCCGCTGCCGCGAAGGCGCGGTCGATGACGGTACGCCGGTGCTTGGGGACTGGCGGGAGCACCAGAGGCAGCTTGGCAACCTGTTCGAGGGATACCGTGTCCTGGCACCCTTTTATCGACTCTCGCCCGACCAGGTAAAGACGCTGCCGGAAAATGGGATGGCGCGAGAAGTTGGGTGCAAAGTGATCTTCGAAGACGAGGGCCATGTCGAGTTTTTGCGCCTCGATCCGGGCTTGGAGCACTTCGCTGTCGGCGTCGGAGAATTTCAACGTTATTTTTGGCAGTGCCTCCCTGCATGCTGCAACCGCAGGGCCCGCGAAGGCGCCCGCGAGTGCCGTCGTCATTCCGAAGTTGACGATGCCCTCGACCTCACCAGTACTCGACCGCACAATGCCCGGGAGCTGATCGAGCTGACGAATAATATCGGAGGCCTCGTGATAAAGCACCGTACCTGCGGCAGTCGGACGGACGCCGCGTGCACTGCGCAGGAGGAGACTCACGCCGAGCTGTTCTTCAAGCTCCCCGACCTGCTGGCTGAGCGCGGGCTGCGCGACATGTATCACTGCGGCGGCGCGCGAAAAAACTGCCAGCCTCAACAACTTTCACGAAATAGCGCAACTGACGATACTGCATAGGATCATATTGCTTCGTCGGCTTAGAGCGGAATGAAACCGGCCGTCGTCACGCCAAAGCTCAACGGCGGATCCGACGTGGTAATCTCGCACAGCGCGGCTCGCTCTGCACGTGCAAAGTCGTTGTGGTATTATCGGATGTGCGACGTGACACTGGTCAGGCAGTAAGAGCCAACGGATTTGACGGGGAGCGATCTGCGGGGGCAAGGGGTTGGAAGCCTGAAACCTTTCGGGCCAAGCTCGAAGAAGCACTCGGTTGCCTGTTATGCCGGAATGGTTTCCCTGCCGGTCCGAGATAATTCCCTGTTCGTTGAAGTAGGGAATTGGCAACAAAGCTGTTGCGGCGCAGGGGATTTTAGGCACCGACGCGTATCTCTGGTGGCCAGAATTGGGGAATTCCCTGAAAAATTCCCTGTTTGCAGGAAAACCGCCGGGCGACAGGTGCGATCACACTGCGCCGCCAGCCACGCATATTCCGGCGTTCTGCCTAGCTTCCCGAGAACCTGAGAATGGGCCGGAAATCCCGACTATTTGCGCATTCGCTTTGGTCTCTGGACTCCTGCTTTGCCGAACTTGAGCCGGAAATCGCCGAGTCGCCGCCCGTTTCCCCGAATATTCCCGTTTTAGGGAGACTATCGGCGGAGACGGGTTCGATCAGCTGGCTTGCCTCATCGAGCGGCCGCCGCTGGTGCGAGGTTCCCCATGCCCTACCGTCACTTCTCAGGAAGATCCGTTCGCCGGGTTGGAGGACCTTTGTCCATTGCCGAGGGCAAATTTCCCCTCTTCCGTCAACACTACGTGTCGATTCTTACCCTTGCTCAGACGAACGGACAATGTACCGCTGTCGTCGTTGTAGTCTTCGTACTTCACGGTCCGAAGGACGCCCCATGGCAAGATGCATCCAAGCATCTGCCGCTCCGGCGGGTGAAAAGCAGCGGGCCTGCTCCTGGAGGAAATCCTGCAGCCTTCCAAGGCTCGCACTATTTTAGCCGGTATCCCGCGTGACAACCCACGCATTGAGCCGTTATTTCCGCCAACCCTGCAAACACTGGCTTTAGATCGCCTGTTACCCCCGCTTCCTGAGCAGTGATTGCAAACCGGCTTGCGGCGCGATGCATCGCTGTCCCGGCATCCTGCATGCCTTGCGGCATATACTTGGAGACTTCCGCAGCGCCATGCAGCCCCAGAGATGACATTCCCAGGCGTGTTTCCGCAACCTTGGCAGCAACGTCCGTCTGCCCCATCGCGAGTTGGGATTGTATCTCCTGAAGCGTTTGGAGATGATCTCGCATGTTCGCCAGAGTGTGCTCGACCAAGGGCGCGGGAAACTTGACGAACTGCCGGGTGTCCGGAGCAACGGGGGTAGACGGATCATGGCTGTGCTGATGCTGGGCGCCGGCGAGCGTTGCGCTACCACCAGCCAGAGCAGCAACGATCGTGGCCACCAAAACGCGCATATGTCCTCCTCAAGGCCGGCCGCGTAGCGGCGTGCTTGGCCAACCTGCGCGGACAGCGATAGCCGACCGAGCGCAGGCACGCCGATAATACTTGCCACCCAGAACAGCTTTCCGACATGATAGTTATCATGTTGCAATCCATTGAACCGCATCTGCGGGACTTGCGTGCTCGACAGCAGCACTTCGACACAGGCCAGCACGTGTTCCATCGGGGCGATCCCGTCACCCATATGCATATCGTGCTGGCCGGGTCGATCCATCTCGTGCGGTATCAAAGCGATGGATCGGGCTTGATCCTGCAACGCGCAGGCCCGGGGTCGATCCTGGCGGAGGCGTCCCTTTACTCCGGCATCTATCATTGCGACGCCGTCGCGTTCGGCGCTGCGGATACTCGGGTGTACGCCAAGGTCAGCCTCAAGAAGCTGCTCACGAGGAGTTCCGAGTTCAGCGATATCTGGGCTCATCATCTCGCCCAGGAGCTTCAGAGTACAAGGCTTCGCGCGGAAATTCTTTCGTTGAGAACGGTGGCCGAGAGACTCGACGCCTGGATGGCCTGGAACGCCGGCAGCTTTCCGCAGAAGGGCGAATGGAAGCTTGTTGCCGACCAGATCGGTGTCAGCCCAGAGGCGCTCTATCGGGAAATCGCCAAGCGCCGCCAGTAAAGTCCAAGTCTTCTCCGTTGGCCGTCTCGCCCGTTGATTCAGGTCAATACGAGCGTCCCTCCACAAATCATATTTGCAGAGCCGCCCCTCGGCGGGTCCCGATCGGAGGGGATGCCCGTGCTTGATAGCCAGCGAAAACCGGCAAGCGTCACTCCAGTTGTCGGAGCCGTAAAAGGCCGAGACCTTCCCGACGCTGGAGGGGCGAAGACTCACCCGAACGGGCGGCTTGCTCTTCTTGCCGTCCTGCTCGCCGTCCTCGCCGCTGCCGGCGCAGGTGCTTGGGCATTCTATCTCCGTCCGGTCAACGTACAGGTCTCGCAAGCCGAGCGCGATGTGCCGGTAGAGGTGTTCGGCCTCGGCACCGTCGAGGCCCGCGTCGCATCAAAGGTCGGCTTCAAGGTTTCAGGCGTGCTCGTCGATCTTCGGGCGGATGTCGGTGATCGCGTGGCCAAGGGCTCTAATCTGGGCCGCCTTGATGACCGCGAACAAAGCGCGCGTGTCGCCAGGACCAAAGCATCCATTGCGCAAGCCGAAGCCAATGTGCAGAAGGCCACTGCGAGCGTTGAAAAGGCACGTGCCAATTATAACAATGCCAAGCGCATCAGCGAGCGCCGACAAGCGCTGGTTCAGAGCAACAGCACTTCGGTCGAAGCGGCCGAAACCGCACAGGCAGTCCAGGATGCCGCACTCGGTGACTTCAATCTCGCCTCCAGCGAAGTGGAGGTGGCGCGCGCCTCCATCAACGATGCGAAGGCCCAAGGGCTTCTGGAATCGGCGACGCTGGACTTCCACACGCTGACGGCGCCCTACAACGCCATGGTGATCGCGCGCACGAAGGAGCTTGGCTCCGCCCTCGGCGCCGGTGAGCCGGTCTTCACGCTGATCGATCCGGCGACCGTATGGGTGCTTGCCTACATCGACGAAAGCAAGGCCGGCGAGATCAACGTCGGCGAACCTGCTCAAATCGTGCTGCGCTCGCAGCCGGGCCGCCGCATCGCTGGACGCGTGGCGCGCATCGAGCCGGAGAGCGATCGTGTGAACGAGGAGCGTCGCGTCGCAGTCGCCTTCGCCCAGATACCGGCGGAATTCACTTTGGGCGAACAGGCCGAGGTCTACATCACGACCGTGCGCCTGACGCAGCCGCGGCTGGTCCCGGAGGCGGCAATCGCCGGCCTCGGCAAGGGCCAAGGAACGGTATGGACCGTCGAGGATGGGCACCTCCAGCAACACGTGGTGACCCTCGGCCACAGGCTGCTCGACGGACGCCACGAAATTACGGGCGGCGTGCCGAACGATGCCCTTGTGGTGTCGCAGTTAAGCAGCGGACTGCGCGTGGGCCGTGCGGCGAAGGTGGCCGGCGGGAAAGTGCCATGAATCTGGCTTATCGCGATATCAAGCACAACCTGCTTCGCTTCTCACTGACCAATTTTGGACTGAGCCTGTTGCTCGGCATCGTCATCATGATCACCGGCGTATACGGAGGCATGATCGACGACGCGCTGCGGCAGGCACGCGCCGCGAATGCCGACCTCTGGGTCGTCCAGGCCGACACCAAAGGGCCGTTCGCGGAATCGTCGCGCATCCCCGGCGATACGCGGGAGCTGGTCAGCCGCGTCTATGGCGTGCAGCGTGCCGGTGCAGTCACCTACCAATCGGTCCAGACCGAGCTGAACGACGCACCACACCGCCTCTTCCTCATCGGTTTCGAGCTAGGACGCCCCGGCGGCCCCAGCAAGCTCGTCGCCGGGCGCGAGATTTTGCGTAGCCATTACGAAATAATCGTGGATCGTGGCGTCGGCCTTGCGCTCGGCCAGGAAGTCCCACTCGGCACTCGCGGTCACAAATTCACCGTCGTCGGTCTGATGCAGAACGAGGTCACCTCGGCCGGCGATCCCGTCGCCTACATCACCTTGCATGACGCGCAAGCGCTGCAGTTCGAACTTGCGCCGCCGTCGACACGGCGTGAACAGGCGCGCGGCGGCGCGCTGCAAGCCAACGATCAGATCAATGCCGTCATCGCCAAGGTCTCGCCCTATGTGCCAGCCAACGAAGTCGCCACGGCGCTCTCCCGCTGGAAACACCTTACGGCGCTCACCCAGGAGCAGCAGGAAACCCTGTTGAGCAAGGTCGTCATCGAAAGGGCACGTAAACAGCAGCTTCTGATCATGGTACTGCTGGTGATCGTATCTGCCGTCATTATCGCCCTGATCATCTATACGATGACCATGGACAAGGTGCGCTCGATCGCCACCCTGAAATTCGTCGGCGCGCCCGATCGCACCATCGTCGGTCTCATCATTCAGCAATCGCTGTCGCTGGGGATTGCCGGCTACCTCGCCGGGCTGGCGCTCGTTTTCATCTTCAGGCCGTTTTTTCCACGACGGCTGATATTTGATCCCGAAAGTGTTGCGATCGTATTCATTATCACCATCGTCATGTGCCTTATTGCGAGCATCCTCGGCATTCGACTCGCCCTCAAGGTAGACCCGGCCGAAGCGCTGGCGACTTCGGGGTAGGACGATGGCAGGAGAAAGCAGACAAGCGGTTGTAAGCGTCGAACGCCTCTCCAAGCATTTCGGCACCGGGACGGCGCGGGTCGATGCCCTGATCGACATCAACATGGACGTCTATCCGGGCGAGGTTGTCGGCCTCATGGGTCCGAGCGGTTCGGGCAAGACGACCCTCCTCAACTGCATCGCCTGCATTCTGGAGCCGAGCGGCGGCCGGCTCACGCTCGACGGCGAGGTGGTCTATGACGATCGCTGGCTCAAGGCCGACCTGCGCCGGCTGCGCCTCGACAAGATCGGCTTCATCTTTCAGTACCCCAATCTGCTGCCGTTCCTCGACGCCACCGACAATGTCGCCGTGGTGCTCCAGCTCGCCGGACTAGGGTCTGCGGCGTCTCTCGTGCACGCCGTCGAGTTACTGGACTATCTCGAAGTTGGCCACCGCAAGCATGCCTTGCCCAAGCAGCTGTCGGGCGGCGAAGCCCAACGGGTGGCTATCGCGCGCGCACTCGCCAACCGACCACGGATCATTCTCGCCGACGAACCGACCGCGCCGCTCGATTCGCAGCGCGCCAGAATCGTGATGGATCTGCTACGCCGGATCGCCATCGACCAGAATGCCGCAATCATCTGCGTCACGCATGACGAAATGATCCTGGATCGGTTCGACCACATCTTTCGGCTTCGTGACGGCCGGCTCGAGAACGACGTCCCTGCTGGCCCACGTCCTGAACTACAAGCGTCAACTGGCGCCGCCCATATCTAACGGGGACGCCGAAAGAAGTACGAAGGGGGCTGCAGGGGGCAGTTCTAACTGGTGATTACACAGCGATTTCAATAATATAGAAGTTCGCGGTTCTATTCTGAGTGGCGCGCCGGGCAAATCCTAAGCCATTGAAAACCTGCATCCTCTGGGCAACCATGTGAGCCTGGAGACCGCTTTGCTACACACGTAGCTCACAAGGCGGTCCGCAATGGTGCTCGCGGCCGTCACATGGCAATCCTGATCCCCAGTCTGGGCTTCGCGCGCTTCGACAGCCGTGGGGAGCTCCGACTCGCGGAACGGCTCAAGGACTTCCTCGAAGAGAATGCCGTCGTCTGGCACAACCTCCCTGTCGGCCCGCTCAACAGGCATCCGGATTTCATCATCGTTCATCCCGCGAACGGCCTGCTCGTGCTCGAGGTGAAGGACTGGCGGCTGGAGACGATCGTCTCGGCGGACAAGACAAAGGTCGAGCTGCTGACCAGTCGTGGCACTGTGCGAGAGACAAATCCGCTCGAGCAGGCGCGTAAATACACATTCGACGTCGTGCGCACCCTGGAGCGGGACGGACAATTGCTGTTTCCGGTCGGGCATCGCTTCATGGGCAAAGCCATCGTGCCGTTCGGCTATGGCGCCGTGTTCACGAACATCACGCGCAAGCAGTTCGAACAGACCGATCTCAAGGACGTGTTCTCCGAGCAGCTCTGCGTGTTCAAGGACGAAATGACCGAGGGCGCCGATCCCGAGGAATTCCGCTCCCGAGTGTGGCGCATGGTCTATCCGCGTCTCGGAGAGCCGCTGTCCATGCCGCAATTCGACCGGCTGCGCGCGCTGCTCTTCCCGGAGATCCGCATCCGGCAGATTGCGTTGCCTCTGGACGACGGGCCCAACGCCGATCCCTCGGACCGCACGCTTGCGGTCATGGACATGCATCAGGAGCAGTTCGCACGCAGCCTGGGCGAGGGGCATCGGATCATTCGTGGTGTCGCCGGATCGGGCAAGACCCTGATCCTGGCCTTCCGGGCCGAGTATCTCGCGCGGGCGGCGTCGAAGCCGGTGCTGATTCTGTGTTACGCCAATGGCATCGCCGGGCGACTCGAGGATTCCATGCAGAGCCGGGGCGTGGAGAACCGCGTGCATGTCCTCACCTTTCATTCATGGTGCTACCGGATGCTGCGGACGTATGGCATTCCCGCGCCGTCCGAACGCGATTATCCGGACTACGCCGAGCGGCTTGCGGCCAGCGTTTCAGCGGTCGTGAAGGCCGTCGATCAAGGCCATATCCCGGCGGAGCAATACGACGCCGTCCTCATCGACGAGGCCCACGATTTCGAGCCGCAATGGCTTGCGCTCGCGGCCAAGATGGTGAACCCGCGCACCAGGGCGCTGATGGTCGTCTACGACGACATCCAGGCCATCTACAAAGGACGCGAACGCCCGGTGTGGAGTCAGCTCGGAATCGAAGCCAAGGGCAGGACCACCGTGTTGAAGGTCAACTACCGCAACACGGCCCAAATCGTTGCCTTCGCGAGGCGCTTTGCTGCGGACGTCATTGGCGCTCCAGGCACGACGGCCGACGACGAGCACGCCATCCTGTTGCCTGAAGACGCGGGCCGGCAAGGGCTGGAGCCGGACGTTCGACGTTGCGTGAGCATCGACGCAGAAGCTCACTGCGTCGCCGAATGGTTTCTCGACAGGAAAAAGGCCGGCTACGAGTGGCCTCAGATGGCCTGTCTCTATCCGGAGCACTGGATCGGAGGGAAAGTCGCGCAGATCCTGGCCAGGCATGGCGTACCGATCGATATGGCCAAGGACAATCGCAACAGAGTCTCGGTCAAGCGGGTGGCCGTGCGGTTCCTGAGCATGCATTCCGCGAAGGGACTGGAGTTTCCCTGCGTCGCCATCGCCGGCCTGGGCTTGCTCGGCCGCCACGGCGAGACCATCGAGGAGTGCGTCCGCCTGACCTATGTCGGGGTGACCCGGACGACCCACGAGGCGCTGCTGACGTATTCGAGCGAGTCCGCCTTGGTGCAGCGTCTGATCGCGTAAGCTCGGGCCGCTCCCTACGCCGTCGTCCCATCAATCGACCGCCGGATCACCTTCTGCACATCCCCATTCGACAGGAACAAATCGTGGTTGATGATGCCCCAGCCTTCCGCTGACGCATCGACCACGCGCACGCCGAGCCGTGCGATGGCGGCCTTTTCGGCGGCGCCGACCCTCGTCATGCCGCCTGCGAGCTGTCCCGACAGCGCCAATGCGCGATCGTTCGTCGAGGCGATCACGGTGATCTTGCCGGCCAGCGGACCGATGCGCTGGATCGCCGACGAGAACACGTCCATGTCGATGTCGGGTGCGGCAAACACCACCGCGCCGATCTTGCCCGTGACGGTGTCGCCGTATTTCGCATAGAGTTGACGCAGGCTTTCGAGCGTCAGCATGGTTCCCATGCTGTGGGCGACAATGTGCACGCGGCCGGCGCCTGGTGTCGACACGAGCGCTGAGAGCACGCGTTCGAAAGCGTCGCGGGACCACATCGCGCTGTCGCGGTCATAGGCATAGTCGAACAGTCCGTCCTTGGAGGGCCAGGAGAACACCATCGTCCGGCCGCGGAACTTGATCCCGTCGGAGAGGTGGGCGGCATCCAGCACGGCCGTCTCGAATGTCTGCTTGAAGCCGTGCACATAGATCAGCACGTCGCCTGTCCCGACCTGCGCGGCGAGATCGCCGGCGTCGGCCGACACCGGTTCGAGCCGATCAAGGCGCCAATCGCCGATTCCAACCGAGGCGAGAGAAAGACGGCTCTCGTCCGGCGCCACCAGCCTGGCCCGCGCGATCGTCATGCTCGTCGCGCGCTCCGGCCCGAACCAGGGCTTCGTGCGACCGCCGTTCACGGGCTTGCGCGTGGTGGCGACGAGCACTGTGGGATCAGCTGACAGCGACGACGCGTCGAAGCGCGCGCCGGTCGCGCCGAGACCTGCGCATCCGCCGAGAGCAACGGAACTCCCTGCCGACAGAAGTCCGCCCAGGACGGCGCGGCGCGAAACAACATGGCGGGAGTCGCGTTGCAGAAGAGATCTAACGATCACATGGAACCTTTGGGAACTTGCCCGCCATAACGCCGCCCCGCCCAGTCCCTGAATGACAATGCAGGCGAGAAGACGGCGGAGCAGCTTCGCGGTCGGTTCGTCACGGCGTTCGGACGAGCGTCAGATCAGTCCGTGATTTCGATCGAATGGAGCGCGCACCACGCGCGAAGCGCTTGCTTTGGCGCGTCATTCTCGAAAACACGCCAGCGCTCGATCGCGCCTCGTCTGGCGACCAGCGACTTGAACTTCGGTTGGGCGCTTCGCTTGTCGAAATAATACACGTCATCAAAATCGTCCGGCAGAAGTTCGCGAAGGCGCGCAACGGCGCGGGCCAAATTGGATCGTCGGGCAAAACAGCCGCATCGGCTGTCAGCCCTCCGCCCACGAAAATATTCCACTTTACCGAAATTCGGAGTTATCGTATGTGTCGAGCCGTCCTCGCCCACATGAGGGGCGGTCGTACGTCGTTTCGAGCGCGGGCGGGGATTGCGGTGGACGCGGGGGGCGTCAAGGCGGAGCTTGCGCGTGCAGGGCGAGAGAACCTCGTGAGCGCGCGTGACCCGCGAAGACGAACGGCGCTCCTGCGTACGGCAAAACCGCGTCGTCCTGGCCGTCGTTGCCACGGTCAAGCTGTTCGAAGATGCGCGCGAGCTCAACCGGGCGAGCGGCATCGTCAATTCGAATGGCGAGGGAGGCCAAAAGGAAAGTTCGGCTCCCGGGAGAGCGCGGCATATTGGCCGTCAGACCATCGCGCAGGGAAGGCCTGGTATCGGCTGCCCTGTGTCTCCCCTGTGCACGGCGTGTGCATCTGTTCAGCACGGGGGTCTTTACGGGTGCCAGCCGGCGCCCGGCCTTCCCTGCACCCTTTCTTTCCGAGAGGGTGTGAAGAAGAGCACAGCTCGGGCAAATCATTGCCGCGAGACCGCGAACGCGTGCCACGACCGACCTGCGACAATCGCGCACGGCTCGACAGGCCGGTTCCAGCTTGGCGCGAGGCCAGGTGCAACACAATCTCAACCGAACACGCTTAGGCCTGTCACCTTCTCGTTCCACGCTTTCTTGCCACGGGTCTCCTGCATGATATCGGCTTGGCGTTTCTCTCTCCTGCTGCTCGTCCAACTCCTCATGGGGGCCTCCGCCCACGCGCAGGAAGGCCAGGTCGTCAAATTACCGGCCGGCATCGAATATCAGCGCATTGCGCGCTGGGATGCCGATCAGCTCAACAAGATTCTGCAGGTCGATACGCCTGCCTTCGCCGGGATCACGACAGCCTACAGCCCGGCGCGCAATGCCGTCCGGCTCTATCGCGTGACCTATCCGTCCGTCGTGCCCGAGCGCGGCAACAAGCCGACGGTCGCCTCCGGCCTGCTCGCGATCCCCGAGGACAGCGGCACCTCGTTCCCGATGGTGTCGTATCAGCACGGCACCGTCTACGGGAAGCAGGAGGTTCCTTCGTTTCCGCAGCAGTCGCCGGAAACGCAATTGATGATCGCCCAGTTCGCAGGGCAGGGCTACGTGGTAGTCGGCGCCGACTATTTCGGGCTGGGCACGTCGTCCGAGCCGGAAGGCTACATGGTCAAGGCGAGCCACCAGCAGGCGACCTACGACATGCTGATCGCAAGCCGCGCCGTGCTCGATCACCTCAAGCTCACCACAACGAAACTGTTTCTCGCCGGCTGGTCGCAAGGCGGGTTCGTGACCATGGCCATGCTCGAGAAGCTCGAGCAATCGGGCACCAAGGTCGACGCCGCCGCCACCGCGAGCGCGCCGGTCGACGCGTTCGTGGCGCTGAACGGCTTTCTCAGCTTCCCGCGCAAGAACGATGCGAGCTGGGTGAATTCGCTATTCATCCTGACGGCATTCTCGTTCGAGAATTATTACGGCGTGCCGGGGCTCGCGCGCTCGCTGATCGCGGATGCCTATTACGACGTGTCGCGCAAGGCTTACACGCGCGAACCCTTCAATCCGGCCGACGTCCCCACCGACCTGCACAAGCTGATCCGCGCCGACTATTTCGATCCGCAGTTCTTTGCGGCATCGGCCTACGGACGGCTGGTCGCGCAGACCCAGGCGTATCGCTGGATCGTCAAGAGCCCGGTCCGCAACTATTACGGCGAGACCGACGAAGCCATCAGCGTCGGGCTGGGCCAGCTCGCCATGACCTATCAGCGCGCGATCGGCAGCGGCAACATGGCGGTCGAGGCCGTCTCGACCGGCAGCACCAGCCATCGCGGCACCTTCGCGACGGCGGTGCCGAAGTGGAAATCCTGGTTTGACGGGCTCTGATGGCGCGCGCGATTCCGCATGATGCGTCGGCATCGGCGGCGGTAGTCGTTCCCCCGAAAATCTGCCTCTATGCGCGCCGGGACGGTGCGCGATGCGGCCGGTCTCCGCCTCCAAAGCTGCTGCCGGGCCTTTGGCGGTTTTGGCAATAGCTTTCGGAGTGACGATATGAGCGGGTTGGTAATCAGCGGCGGCCGGGTGGTGGACCCCGCGAGCGGGATGGACGCCGTTGGCGATGTGGCGGTGGTGGACGGCAGGATCGCTGCCGTCGGCACGGACCTCGGCGGCGCCGAGCGGGTGATAGACGCCACCGGCCTCGTGGTCGCGCCCGGCTTCATCGACCTGCACGCGCATGGCCAGTCCATTCCGGCCGACCGCATGCAGGCGTTCGACGGCGTCACGACGACGCTCGATCTCGAGGCCGGCGTGCTGCCGGTCGGGTCCTGGTACGAGCGCCAGGCGAGAAAAGGCCGGGTGCTGAACTACGGCGCCGCCACAAACTGGGCGTTTGCGCGCATCGGCGCGATGACGGGCTCGAACGCCGAGAGCTCGCTGGAGGCGTTCGGCAATGCCATGCGCGATCGCCGCTGGATGGACAATGTGGCGAGCGATGCGGAAGTCGCGGGCGTTCTCGAGCGTCTCGGCCGTGGCCTCGACGAGGGCGGCATCGGCATCGGCATCCTCAATGCCTACGCGCCGGGCGCCGGCGTGCAGGAGCTGACCGCGGTCTGCCAGCTCGCCGCGGCGCAGAACGTGCCGACCTTCACCCATGTCGCCTTCATGTCGCGCATCGACCCCGAAAGCGCGGTGGAAGCCTATATCCGCCTGATCGGTTATGCCGGCGCCACCGGCGCGCACATGCACATCTGCCATTTCAACTCGTCGAGCAAGACCGACGTCGAGCGTTGCCGCGCGCTGATCGCGAAAGCGCAGGCGCAGGGCCTGCCCATCACGGTCGAGGCCTATCCTTACGGCACCGGCTCCACCGTGCTGGCCGCGGCCTTCTTCAGCGACCCCGAATTCGTCGAGCGCAACGGCACCGGCTACGATTCGGTGCAGCGCGTGACCGACGGCTATCGCTTCCACGACCGCGAGGAGCTCCTGAAGGCGCAGGCCGAAGAGCCGTCCTCGCTGGTGCTCTGGCACATCCTCGACATCGAGAACAATGCGCATCACCGCGACCTGCTCGACATGTCGGTGCTGTATCCCGGCGGCGCGATCGCGTCCGATGCGATGCCGTGGACGACGTCGGACGGCAAGACCTACACCGGCGATGCCTGGCCGCTGCCTGACGATGCCACCTCGCATCCGCGCTCGGCCGGCTGCTTCACCCGCTTCATCCGCGAATGGGTGCGCGAGCGCAAGACCGTGTCGCTGCTCGAAGGCGTGCGCAAATGCGCGCTGATCCCGGCGGAAATCCTGGCACAGAGCACGCCGGCCATGCGTGCCAAGGGCCGGCTCGCGAAGGACGCGGACGCCGACATCGTCGTGTTCGACTACGAACAACTCTCCGACCGCGCCACCTTCACGGCGATGAACCGTCCCTCCGAAGGCGTGCGGCATCTCGTGGTCAGCGGCCAGGTGCTGATCAGTGATGGCGCGCTGGACCTCGCGGCGCGGCCGGGCAAGCCGGTGCGCCGCCCCGTCGTCGGGGGCTGACCCATGCCGGTCCCCATTCTCCTGGTGACGGGCTTTCTGGGGGCGGGCAAGACCACGGTGGTGAACCATCTGCTGGCGCATGCGGAGGGACGGCGGATCGCCGCGATCGTCAACGATTTCGGCGCCATCAACATCGATGCGGAACTGATCGCGGGCGCCAGCGACGGCGTGGTCAGTCTCGCCAACGGCTGCATCTGCTGCTCGCTCGAAGGCGATCTGCTGCGCACGCTCTCGACGCTGCTGCGGCGGGATCCGAAGCCCGAACATATCGTCATCGAGACCAGCGGCGTCGCCGATCCCGCCGACATCGTTCGAAATCTGATGGACCCGGTGATCCTGCGCGAGGCGCCGCTGGAGACGGTGCTGTGCGTGATCGACGCCGCGACACCGCTGGCCGCGCTGGACGACGCCCTCCAGCGTTCGCAATTGCGCGTTGCCGATATCGTGGCCTTGACCAAGCTGGATCTGGCGGACGAGGGCGCGGGTACGCGGATGCGTCAGGCCATCCGCGCCTTGCGCCTTCCTGCCGTGGTGGTCGATGCGCGGCATGGCGAGATTCCGTCCGCGCTGCTATTTCCAGCGAACGTCGCGCGTGCACCCGCGCAGCGCGATCCGGGCCCGAAACGCCCGACAGAAGAGCGCTTCGAGACGCTGAGCTGGACGTCGGACCGCCCGATCTCGCTGCCCCGCCTGCAGCAGGCCATCGGCAGACTGGCGCCGAAACTGGCGCGCGCCAAAGGCCTGTTCGAAACCATCGAGCAGCCCGGACGCCAGGTGGTGTTTCAATTCGCCGCGGGCCGCGCCACGCTGGCCCCGGGCGATGCGCCCGCGCCGGGCGTGCCGCGGACGCGAATCGTGTTCATCGCCGAGCTCGGCGTGCTGTCGAAAGCCGAACTCGACGGCATCATGGAGGCTTGCGTTGCCGGTTGAGACTGGAGTCGCCTCACGCGAACTGCGCGATGCCGTGACCGACGGACCAGTTCTCCTTGGGGGCATCGAGCACGTTTACGAACACGTCCTCGGGGCGGATGCCAGGATTTTCGCCGAGCAGCTCCGCGATCCGGCGATACAGCGCCTTCTTCTGTTCAGGGGTCCGCGAGGCGAACACGGTGATCTGAATCAGCACCGCATCAATGCTACGCTCGACGCCGTAGGCATTGCCGCAGCGGAAGTTCGCCGGCTCATGCTCGGTGATGGCCATGAACGCATCGCCCTCGGGCACGTTGAGCGCCTCGCGCATGGCGCGATAGAGGCCGTCCAGGATCGCCTGCCGGTAGGCTTCCGGCTTGCCGGCGCGCATCGAGATGTGAAGGAGAGGCATCGTGGGTCCATTTGCATGCGGGCGCGGACGGCCATGGCGCGTCATCCGCGCCGGCGGTCCAGCTCGTTGACGAAACGGCCTATCAATCCCAGTTAGTTTTTGACACATTGTCTAGAAAGCATGTTCTTGACATCGTGTCAAATAATTTAGAGGAGCAGGTTTGAGGCCGCGCGAATTCGATCACGACGAGGTCCTGCGCATCGCGTTCGACCAGTTCTGGCGCAACGGCGTGCGCGGCACCTCGCTGTCCGACATCGCGCGCGATGCCGGGGTCCAACGCGGCAGCCTCTACAACGCCTTCGGCAGCAAGGAAGCGCTGTTCCTGCAGGCCTATGAACGCTACGCGGGGGATTATCTCGCAGCGCTGCAGAAAGCCCTGGCGACGGGCAGCTTGCGAAAGCGCCTCACGGCGTTCTTCGATCTGACCATCACCAATTTCCGCGCGGGCAAGCCGCCGCGGGGATGTCCGACCACGCGCGGCCTGATGGAGCTCGGCGCCGCCGAAGGCGAGGGGCTCGATGAAGACGCGCGCCTGGTCTTTGCGGGCCTCATCTCGCGCATCACCGCTCTGGTGCAAGACACGTTGTCGGCCGGTGCGGCGCGCGGCGAGTTCGACGGCAATGCCGCGGCCGCGGCGCTGCACATCGTCACCGTGACGCGCGGCCTCGCCGTGCTCGAACGTGCCTTCGACGACGAGCCCCAATTGCGCAAGATCGCTGCGCACACCATCGATCTCCTGCTCGGCAGGAAGGGCGGCTAGGTGTCAGCACAACGCAAGCGCGTTGACCGCCCGCGTCGCTGCATCTTCCTGGCCGGAGCCGACGAAGGCGCAGACGATGGATTCGAGCTCGCCCGGCTGCTTGCGGCGCGCGACCGCAAGAAACCGCATCAATTCAGTCTCGTCCTTCGACAGCCGACGACAGGACGGCGGCATGAAACACAGCTCGCATGGCCGGCCGCTGCGCAGGATTCTCACCAGCGCGGCCACCCGCGCCACCAGCAGCGGACTGTCGGCAATATCAGGCGCCTCGTCGGCAAAGCGATAGGCGGCTTCCCAGCAATCGGAGGCGCCGGTCGAATAGGCCGCTCCGATGAAGCGGAACAGCGACAGCGCGACGCGGCAGAAATCATCGTAATTGTCGACGCAGGGGCGCGCTCCAAGCGCGGACTGGAGCGGACAGAGCCGCGATTGGCCGGCGTCCGGCACAGAACCGCAAATATCGGGGGTCATGAACGGTCTCGTCAGTGCAATGTCGGACTTCCGACCAGCCAGCTCTTCATCGCCATGGTCCGGTCCCGGTCGAATGACCGCACCTGCCGGTCGGGCAGGATGAGACCCGCGACGCGGAAGATCGCGGCGAGCCCCCGCACCGGCGCCAACGCCCAATCGGCACCGACCGGCGGCAGCCAGCTCTCGAACCGTTCGCGCACGATGTCGATGCGATCCTGCTGTGCCGCGGCGATGGCGTGCAGAATCCCTTGCTCGCTGTCCGATATGCGCGGACAGGTCGGGCAGTGCACTTCGATCGCGGTGTGGGCCGTGCAGGCGAAGATCTCGATGATGGATTCCAGCGAAAGCACGGCATCGCCGACGCGGAAATGGTCGTACACCTCCTGGATGTCGGCTGCGGTCGGAACGGCGCCTCCACTGCGTGCCTTGGCGCGAAATCCCCAGATGAAGAGTCGCTCCGCGGCGCTGAGCGCCGGAAGCTCGAGAGATCCTGATGATGTCGATTGATGCATGGAGCCTCTGGATCCTGGCTGCGCCCGCGCCGCAGCTGGCGCTGATCGTCTGCATCGATCGTTCTGCCGGAGCTCTCTCCAAGTCAACGCTCGCAGGGGCGATATCGAGGGCTTCTAGATTTGAAGAGGTTTAGATTCGAATGCCTGAGCTAGGTCCGCCGCTCGCTGGCGACACCGCGAAAATGCTTCGCGATGTCGGCACGTGTCGCCACCCAGACCCGGCCTTCGAGCCGCGCCAGTTCCGCGAGAATGGCCTTCACTGCGCGGAAACGCGCGGGCCGGCCGCAAATGCGCAGGTGGAAGCCGATCGACAGCATCGCGGAGCGGCCGCGTTCGGCCTCCTCGACCAGCGTCGCAAGCGCGGCACCGACATAGTCCGAGAAATCCTCGGGCTGCACGAAACCATTCGGATGGAAAAACTTCATGTCGTTGGTGTCGAAGCCGTAGGGCAGGATCAGCATCGACCCTCGCGGCGAACGGCTCCAATAGGGCAGGTCGTCGTCGAGTGCGTTGGAGTCATAGGCGAAACCGAGATCGGTCAGGAGGTCGCGCGTCCAGGCGCTCTGGCTGCCGCGCGACATGAAGCCGGCCGGCGTGACGCCGGTGGCGCGGGCAATGACGTCGCGCGTCCGCTCGATGTCACGACGCTCGGTCTCGGGATCGCCGTAGCGCGCGTGCGGCAACCAGCGCCAGCCGTGCACCGCCGGCTCGTGTCCCGCTTCGATCACGGCGCGAGCAAGCTCAGGCACACGCTCGACCGCGCGGCCGCACATCATGAAGGTCGAGCGGACATTCGCGTCGGCAAAGGCGTCGAGGAAGCGCCACAGGCCTGCGCGCATGCCGTAGTCGAACACCTGCTCCTGCACGAGATCTCGGACCCCCGGCGGCGACGTCGAAGCGACCTCGCCGTAGTGCTCGGTCTCGGCGTCGCCCTGCTCGACGGCGAGTTCTGCGCCTTCCTCGAAGTTCACCACGAGCGACACCGCGACGCGGGCGCCGTTGGGCCAGATGATATCCGGGCGTGCCCTCCCGTATCCTCGTAGATCGCGTTCAATCGGCATGATCAGCGATTCCCGATCTGGCGGCTGACACCGCCGAAGATTTCGGCGCAGACGAGGCCGGCGAGCGTCAACAGCACGATCACGCCCGAGACGGCGGCGACCCGGACGTCGAGGCTGCCTTCGAGGATCGCCCAGAGCTTGATCGGCAGGACCTCGGTGCGGGCATCGGCCAGGAACAGTGACACCGGCACGTTGTCGAACGAGGTCAGGAACGCGACGAAGCAGCTCGCGGCGATGCCGCGGCGGATCAATGGCAGCGTGATTCGACGGAACGTGTACCAGCGGCTGGCGCCGAGGCTGAGCGAGCAGGTGATCAGCACCGGATTGAGCTGCTGCACGGAGGCCCCGACCATCCGGATCACGAAGGGCACGCAGATGACGGTGTGGCCGAGCACCAGCGTCGCCGCGGACAGGCGGATGCCGAGCAGGTTGAAGACCAGCAGCAGCGACAGGCCGAAGGCCATCGCGGGCAGTACCATAGGCGACATGAAAAGCGCATCCAGCGCGCGGGCGATCTTCAATTTGCTCCGTGCGAGCCCGAGCGCTGCCGCGCCGCCGAGCACCGCGGAAAGGATTGTCGCCGCCGCGGCTATTTTCAGGCTCGTCAATGCTGGGTCCATGATCTCCTGCGATTGCAGCAGCTCGACATACCAGCGCAGCGACCAGCTCGGCGGCGGGAATTTCAGCGTGATGCCGCCGGTGAAGGAGATGACGAGGACGACCAGCGTCGGCGCCAGCAGCAGGAGCATGCCGAAGCCGGTGATCGTACCGACGACGGCGGAATAGACCCGGTCGACCAGGCTACGCTGCATCGACGCCTCGCACGTAGCGGCGGGACAGCGCACCGATCGCAAAGACGATCCCGGTCACGGCCAGCGTGAAGATCAGCGATAGCGCAGCCGCGAACGGCCAGTCCTGCACGCCGACGGCCTGCTGGTAGATATAGGACGGCATCAGGATGATGCGCCCGCCGCCGACCAGCGTCTGGGTGATGAAGGCGGTTGCAGCCGCTGCAAAGACGAGCAGCCAGCCGGCGATGGCGCCCGGGAGCGTCAGCGGCAGCACGATGGTGATGAAGATGCGGGCGCGGCTTGCACCCAATCCCTCGGCAGCCCGTGTCAGATTACCGTCGAGCCGCAGCAGGCTGTTGATGACAGGCAGCGCCATCAGGGGAAGCTGGATCTGCGTCAGCGCCAGCACCATGCCCTCCCAGGTGTACAGCAGTCGCGCCGGCGCTTGCCAGAACCCCAGCGACAGCATCGCCGAGTTGACGATGCCGTCGCGGCCGAGGATGACGATCCAGGCGAAGGTGCGCACCACCGTGCTTGTCAGCAGCGGCAGCATGATCAGGAAGGTGATCAGCGTGCGCATGAACTGACTGCTCCCGACATAGACGAGCGCGAGCGGATAGGCGAGGAACAGCGTCGCCAACGCGACCTCCGCTCCCAACCAAAGCGTGTCCGACAGCACCTTGAGGCTGAACGGATCGGACAGGAATCGCACATATTGGACCAGCGAGAGGCCGGAGAATTGCGGGTCCCGAAACAGGCTGACCAGCACGAGTGCGGCCAGCGGCAGCACGAAGGCTGCGAAGAACAGCGCTGCCAGCGGGACCACCGGCAGCAACTGTCGGGACGCGGTCGTGTCGGCCGGCGACATCTAGATCTTCACTTCCTTGCTGAAGCGGGTGATCCATTCGCCGCGCATCGCCTGGAACTTGGTCCAGTCGAGCAGCACGTTGTTGGCGACGAGGTCGTCGACGCTCTTGGCCACAGTGAGGTTCGCGCCGGTTAGCGCCACCTTGCTGTTGGTCGGCATCATCACCCAGGGCGCGGCCTCGAGCCCCTTTTGCGCGGCGACCGACATCACGGTGTCGAGATAGTCGAGCACCAGCTTCGGGTCCTGGTTGTTCTTGACGATCTGCGCACTGGTGCGGATCACGACGGCGCCCGACTTCGGCTTGGCGAAGGCGATGTCGACGCCCTTTGCGGCCAGCAGTGCCACGTTGTTCCAGAAATTGAAGGCGATATCGATCTCGCCCTGCTGGAACAGCGCGGCCAGCGCGCCGGGCGAGGCCGCGATCGCGCCGACGTTCGGCAGCAGCTTCTTGATGGCTTCGAAAGCCGGCTCGATATTGGTCTCCGAGCCGCCGTTGAGTTTGGCGATCTCGACCATGAAGGCGGTGCCGAGGCTCGAGCCGAGCCCGGTGATGCCGACGCGGCCCTTGTACTCGGGCTTCCAAAGGTCTTCCCACGAGGTCGGTGGCGTCGTGATCTTCTTCGGATTGTAGGCGATGCCGATCAACTGACAGGTGACGACAGGGGCGTAACCGTCGGGATGGCGGAACGCGCTTGGAATGTCGGCAAAGGATTTCGACTGTTCCGCCGGGAACTTCTCCAGCACGCCGCTCGCAATCGCCGGGATCAGCGGGCCCTCGTCGAACAGCACCACGTCGAAGGGCGGCGCATTGCGCGAGGCCTGGATCTTGCCGATCTGGTCGACACCGAGCAGCGGCGTAAAGGTGACGCTGCTGTCGCTGGTTCTCTTGAAGGCCGGCCCGACCACGGCGCGGAAGGCTTCGTCGAAGCTGCCGGGATAGGTTGTCGCCACGATCGAGGTCGCGGCGCGCGACGATGTCGGCCATCCCCAGCTTGCCGCCGCGAGCGCGGCCGAACCTGAGGTGAGCAGCGATCTCCGGGATAGGCTCATGTCAAACACTCCTTTGCTGATGGTCATGGACGCCGTCGGCCGGCGTGCTGAAAATGCTGACGCGCGAGGTGTCGGTGATCGCGAGCCATGCCGTCTCTCCGGTCCGCGCCTTTGCGGTTGTCGCGGCGCGCGCCTGACTGATCTTCACGGCCTCGCCGCTCGCCGTCAGGCCCTCGGTGACGCTGACCGCGCCGAGGGGTACGGTGGCGCGGATCGTGACGGGAATGGCGCCGGGTCGGTCGGCGGCGCCGAATGCGATGTTTTCGGGCCGCACCGAGATCGTCACCGGCGTTCCGCGCCGACGTTGCGCGGAGCGCCCAAGGTCGATCTCGGGACCGGCCTCCAGCAGCACGCGATCGGTCTCGGTTACGGTGCCGCGCAGCAAATTGGTGTGACCGATGAAGCTCGATATGAAGAGGCTGGCCGGCCGGTCGTAGAGCGCATCCGGACTGTCGATCTGCTCGATGCGTCCCTTGTTGAGCACGACGATGCGGTCGGCCATCGACAGCGCCTCCTCCTGGTCGTGCGTGACGATGATGGAGGTGACGCCGAAGGTCTTCAGCAGGGTCTTGATCTCGATTTGCATGTCGAGGCGCAGATTCTTGTCGAGCGCCGAGAACGGCTCGTCGAGCAGGACGAGGCCCGGATCGATCGCAAGCGCGCGTGCCAGCGCCACGCGCTGCTGCTGTCCGCCCGAGAGTTCGCCGGGCAGCCGGTGCGCAAACTGCGCCATCTGGGCAAGCCCGAGCATCTGCTCGACTTTCGCTGCGACTTCAGCATTCGGCCGTTTGCGCGCCCGCAATCCATAGGCGACGTTCTCGAACACGGTGAGATGCGGAAACAGCGCGTAGTTCTGGAATACCATGCCGATGCGGCGGCGATTGGCGGGAATGTGCTCGACCCGCGCGCCGTCGAAGCGAACCTCGCCCTTGGACGGGCGCAGGAAGCCGGCGATGATCTGGAGCATCGTGGTCTTGCCGCAGCCTGACGGCCCGAGCAGCGCGATCAGCTCTCCTGCCGCGACGGCAAGCTCGATCTCGTCGAGCGCGACGGTCGCGCCGAAAGCGTGGCCGATGCCCTTCAGATCCAGCGAATGTCCGCGCACGTCACTCAACGTCAGCTCCATCCCTCGCATTGTCCTGCGGAAGGAGGGTTAGCAATCGCCGTGCCAGTGCGGGCTGCCCGCTAAGGTGTTGTCGATGCTGTGCTAATTTTAGGGCGCCAGAGATTGGCGCCAATTTATTGTCTATATTGTAAACAGTATGGCAGATACTTTGTGCAAAAAATGGGCTGCGGCAACAACCGGGAATCCTGTAAAAGCAGGACATGAAGCGAAGCCGTCCTCTCAAGCGCAAGACCAAGCGTGCCGAGCCGAAGCGCGTCGAGCCGGATGCCGCCGATCCGCGCAGCGTCGACGACGATCCGGTGGTCCAGGGCATTCTGACCGCGATCAGCCAGAAGCGGCTGAAGCCCGGCGCCAAGCTCGGCGAGGACAAGCTCGCTTCCGCCTTCGGCACGACGCGGATTCACATCCGGCAGGCGCTCGCCCATCTCGCCTCGCGCAAGGTGGTGATGCAGATCCCCAACCGCGGCGCCTTCGTGTATCGGCCGAGCTGGGAGGAGGCGCAGGACATCTTCGCCGCGCGCCGCGTCATCGAGGTCGCCGCGGTCGCCGCGGCGGTCGACCGGTTGGACAAGTCCGGGAGAGCCGCGCTGAAGGCGCACATGGAGCTGGAGGCGCGCCACGATCGCAACGATCGCTGGGCCTCGCTGTCGCTCACGGCGGAATTCCATATCCTGGTCGCCAAGCTTGCAGGCAACCGCGTTCTGTTGGACATGTCGCGCGAGCTGATGCTGCGGACATCGCTGGCGATCGCGACGTTCGAGCAGCCGGGCGAGCCGGATTGCTCGCCGGACGCGCACCCGGACATCGGGGCGTTGATCCTCGCCCGGGACAAGGCGGGCGCGATCCATGCGATGCGTCATCACATTGAGGAGATGGAACAGCGGATCCAGCCGAAGGAGGGCGCAGACGAGGTCGACGAACTCACCGCGATCTTCAAGGAGATTGGTGCGCGTTCACGAGCCGGCGCCTGACATGTCTGGTCGTCGCATCCTCCTGATCAATCCCAACAGCCTCGAGGCGACCACGGCGATGATGGTCGCCATTGCGAGGTCCGAAGTTCCCGACGGCTTCGACATCGTCGGCGCCACGGCAACACGCGCTCCCCCAATGATCGTTTCGGCCGATGCGCTGGACGCGGCCGCGCCCGAGGTCGAGGAGATCGCGGGTGCGCACCGGAACCTCTACGACGGCATGATCGTCGCTGCGTTCGGCGACCCGGGTCTCGCCGGGATCAGGAGCGCGCTGAAGCTGCCTGCGGTCGGCATCGGCGAGGCGTCGATGCGCGCGGCGGCCGAAGGTGGTCGTCGCTTCGGCGTGGCGACCACAACGCCGCTGCTCGAGGCGAGGATCGACGCCTTGCCTGAAGCGCTGGGCTTGCGATCCAGCTATACGGGCACGCGCTTCGCCGATGGCGATCCGCACGACCTGATGCGCGATCCGGAACGGCTGCGCGCTGCCCTTGCCGACGCGGTCGAAGCCTGCATCGTGCAGGACGGAGCCGAGGCTGTGATCATCGGAGGTGGGCCGCTCGGCGAGGCTGCGCGAAAACTTCAGCCGATGTTCACCGTGCCGATCATCGCACCGATCCCGTCTGCCGTGGCGCGGATTATTGGTCTCATCACAGCGCGTGCGGCCGGCTGATATTCCGGCCTGCGGGAGCGGTCGTCGCAACCGGCCTCCCCAGCCTTGACGACAGCGGTTAAAGTGATGAAGCAGGATCATCGAATTGGCCAACCCGCATGCTTGCGGGCACGGAGACCGCTGCATGTCGTTCAAGAAGCTGCTGATCGCCAATCGCGGCGAGATCGCCATCCGCATCGCGCGCGCGGCGGCCGATGCCGGCATCGCGACCGTTGCGATCCATCCCGCCGATGATGCGCTGTCGCTGCACGTGCGGGGGGCCGACGAAGCCGTCGAAATCCCCGGCCGCGGCGCCCGGGCCTATCTCGATATCGAGGCGGTGGTGACGGCGGCAACAAGCGTCGGCTGCGATGCCGTGCATCCCGGCTACGGCTTCCTCAGCGAGAACGCGGCGTTCGCAAAAGCCTGCGCCGATGCGGGCCTCACCTTCGTTGGGCCGAAGCCGGCGGCGCTCGAACTATTCGGCGACAAGGTCGCGGCCCGGCAATTGGCAAAACGTTGCGGCGTGCCGATCATCGCCGGCACCAGCGGGCCGTCCTCGCTGGAGGAGATCGCGGCGTTCTTCGCTTCGCTCGGCTATAATGCGGCGATCGTGATTAAGGCCATGGCCGGCGGCGGCGGGCGCGGCATGCGCGTGGTGGAGAACGCGGCCGATCTCGCGGAGGCCTATGCACGCTGCCAGTCCGAGGCCAAGGCGGCGTTCGGCTTCGACGGCGTCTATGCCGAGCGGCTGATCCGGCAGGCGCGTCATATCGAGGTGCAAATCATCGGCGACCGCCACGGCGCGATCTCCCACCTCTGGGAGCGCGAATGCACCATCCAGCGCCGGCACCAGAAGCTGATCGAGGTGGCGCCCAGCCCGTCGCTGAGTGATCCCTTGCGCGGCCGCATCATCGAGGCGGCGAAGCAGCTTGCGACCGCGGCCGCTTACGACAATCTCGGCACCTTCGAGTTCCTGGTCGACGGCACCGCCGAGGACAGTTTTGCCTTCATCGAGGCCAATCCGCGGCTCCAGGTCGAGCACACCGTCACCGAAGAAGTGCTCGGGCTCGATCTCGTCCGCGCCCAGCTCGCGGTCGCATCAGGCGCGACGCTCGCTTCACTCGGCCTGGCGCAGGGATCGATCCCGAAGCCGCACGGCTACGCCATGCAGCTTCGCGTCAACATGGAGACGCTGGACGCAACGGGCGCGACGCATCCGACCGGCGGCGTGCTCGCATTGTTCGAGCCGCCGTCGGGGCCCGGCGTGCGCGTCGATAGTTTTGGCTACGCCGGCTACAAGACCAGCGCGGCCTTCGACTCGCTGCTTGCAAAAGTCATCGTGCATACGCCGGGTGAAGCCTGGCATGACGTCGTTG
The DNA here is from genome assembly GCF_002266465.3 of Bradyrhizobium symbiodeficiens. Lineage (NCBI taxonomy): Bacteria > Pseudomonadati > Pseudomonadota > Alphaproteobacteria > Hyphomicrobiales > Nitrobacteraceae > Bradyrhizobium > Bradyrhizobium symbiodeficiens. Next base: position 1,369,792 of record NZ_CP029427.2, read on the forward strand.
CAAAAGCTTCGCGCGCCTTGCGCGAATTCCGGATCGACGGCGTGGTCACCAATATCGCATTCCTTCAGGCGGTGCTGGCGCATCCCGATTTCAGGACCAACCGTATCGCGACCGATTTCATCGATCGCAACATCGCCAAGCTGGTCGAGGCGGCCGAGGGTGCGGCAAAGCCGCTCTACTTCGCCCCGTCCGAGCGAGGCGGCGCGCACGGTGCCGAGACGCATGTCGCGCAAGTGGTGCCTGAAGGCACGGTGATGGTCGCAGCACCGTTGCAAGGCACCATCGTCACCATTCAGGTGAAGGCGGGCGAGATCGTGCGCCCCGGCCAGCAGCTCGCCGTGATCGAGTCCATGAAGATGGAGCATCTGGTCATGGCCGAGCAGGGCGGCCGCGTCATGAAGCTCGCCGCCAGCGACGGCGCCACGCTGATGCATGGCGAGGCGATCCTCTATCTGGAGCCACTCGACGTTGCGGCTGACAGCGCGACGGCCGAGGCCGATATCGACCTCGATCACATCCGCCCCGATCTGGCCGAACTGATCGCGCGTCAGGCCAATACGCAGGATGCGAACCGTCCGGCCTCGGTCGAGCGCCGCCGCAACACCAACCAGCGCACCGCGCGCGAGAACGTCGCCCAGCTCGTCGACGACGGCTCGTTCATGGAGTATGGCAGCCTTGCGATCGCAGCGCAGCGCCGCCGCCGCAAGCTCGACGATCTCATCAAGAACACGCCGGCTGACGGCCTCGTGATGGGCGTCGCCACCGTCAATGGCGACAAGTTCGGACCCGAGGGCGCGCGCTGCATCGTCGTGGCCTACGACTACACCGTGCTCGCGGGCACGCAGGGCCACATGAACCACAAGAAGATCGACCGCATGCTGACCTTGGCGGAAGACTGGCGCGTGCCGCTGGTGTTCTACGCCGAGGGCGGCGGCGGCCGGCCCGGCGACACCGACCGGCTCGGCATGACCGGTCTCGACGGCCCCTCCTTCGTGCAGTTCGCAAGGCTCTCCGGCCTCGTGCCGGTGATCGGTGTCGTCTCCGGCTATTGCTTCGCCGGCAACGCCGCGATGCTCGGCTGCTGCGACGTCATCATCGCGACCAAGAACGCCTCGATCGGCATGGGCGGGCCCGCGATGATCGAGGGCGGCGGGCTCGGCGTCTATCACCCGGCCGAGGTCGGCCCTGTCTCGTTCCAGTCGCCGAACGGCGTCATCGACATCCTGGTCGAGGACGAGGAGGAGGCAACGAGGGTCGCGCAAAAATACCTGTCCTATTTCCAGGGCGTGGTGTCGGAGTGGCAGGCCGCCGATCAGCGCCTGCTGCGCCGGGCCATCCCCGAGAACCGCCTGCGCGTCTACGATATCCGCAGCGTGATCGATCTCGTCGCCGACAAGGGCAGCGTGCTGGAGCTGCGCCGCGACTACGGCGTCGGCATGGTCACCGCACTGATCCGGATCGAGGGCAGGCCGTTCGGCCTGATCGCCAACAATCCGCGCCATCTCGGCGGCGCAATCGACGCCGATGCCGGCGACAAGGCCGCGCGCTTCCTGCAGCTCTGCGACGCCTTCGACCTGCCGATCGTCTCGCTGTGCGACACGCCCGGCTTCATGGTCGGTCCCGAAGCCGAGAAGACCGCGATCGTGCGCCATGTCTCGCGCATGTTCGTGACGGGCGCGAGCCTCACCGTGCCGCTGTTCGGCATCGTGCTGCGCAAGGGCTATGGCTTGGGCGCACAGTCGATGATCGGCGGCGGCTTCCACGCGTCGTTCTTCACCGCGGCCTGGCCGACCGGCGAGTTCGGCGGCATGGGCCTGGAGGGCTACGTCCGGCTCGGCTTCCGCAAAGAGATGGAGGCGATCGCCGATCCCGAGGAGCGCGAGACCTATTACCGCAACAAGGTCGCCGAGCTCTATGCCAACGGCAAGGCGGTCTCGATCGCTTCTGTGTTCGAGATCGACAACGTCATCGACCCCGCCGAGACCCGGCGCTGGATCATGGCCGGCTTGCGGTCCGTGCCGAAGCCGCCGGCGCGTACGGCGAAGAAGCGGCCGTGCATCGATACGTGGTGAGGGCGGTGCAGCAATTCAGTGCGCTTTAGCGATCCAGGCAATCTGTTTCCACACCGTCATGCCCGGGCTTGTCCCGGGCATCCACGTTCTTTCGCACGCGCGGCACGTGGATGGCCGGGACAAGGCCCGGCCATGACGACGCTGAGGCGTCGTGCCATAGAACCGTTCCCGGTTCCCGATTGACATCCCCGCCTGTAGTGCCAGACTTTGCACAATAATACAGGGTGGAGACGTCTGCGATGGCCAGCCTTTCGGCCTCGAACCATGTCGCCCGGGTCTTGTCCGTCGCCCATCATGTGGCCGACGTTGACGCCTCGTCGCGCATCGCCAATTCCTGGCGGCGCTGCGTCATCAGCCACAAGCTCGACCCGGCCCGCCAGGGCCCGCCGCAGACGCTGACCGAAGCCGAGATCCGTCACGTCGCCGAGCCTATGGAGGAGACGATCCGGCTCGTCACACCCGATCTCGACGATCTCGCCCGCGTGCTGCGCGACGCCGGTTACTGCGTCAATCTGGCTGATGTGAACGCGACCATGCTGTTCAGCCGTCTGCCGGGCGAGGCCGACGCAAGACAGTTCATGGACTGGAAGATCTACACAGGCTCGAACTTCGCCGAGGCTTTCGAGGGCACCAACGGGCTCGGCACGGCGCTCGCCGAGCAGAAGCCGATCCTGGTGCATCGTGACGAGCATTTTCGCGCGCAGTGGCACATGTTCTCCTGTGCCGTGGTGCCGCTGTTCGACCAGGCCGGCCGCCTCGCCGGTGCCGTGAACATCACCTCTTGCCGGGAAGATCTCGAGCGCGCCGCGCATCAGCTCGCGCTCGCGGTGACGATGGAGGCGACCCGGCGGATGGAGGGCGCGATCTTCCGCGGTCATTTCCGCAACGCCTGGATCGCAACCGTGCCTGATAACAGCGGCAGCGGTCTGCTCGCCTATGACGACGATCGCCGCATCGTCGGCGCCTGCCGTTCGGCGCGCGCACTGCTGGGTCTCACCGACGGCTTGATCGCATCCGGCATCGATCTGTCGCGCTACGTCAAGTTCGATCATCATGCGGCGCGTAACGCGGACGAGCTTGTCGAGCTGCGCCGCGCCGACGGCAGCGCGCTGGGCCAGAGTCATGTCGCGCCGCCGCTGCGGGCGAGATCCTCTACGCGCCCGCTTGCACCGCGCCGCGACGCGCCTGTCGATCGCTTCGACGCGCTGCATCGGCTCGCCGGCCGCGATCCCGGGCTGATCAGAAGCGTCAAGCGGCTCCGCAGCATAGGCGATCACAATCTGCCGGTGCTGCTTTGCGGCGAAACCGGCGTCGGCAAGGATTTGTTCGCGCGCGCCATTCACGCTGCTAGCGGCCGGGCGCGCAGCAATTACGTCGCCCTGAATTGCGCGGCGATGCCGGAGAGCCTGATCGACGCCGAACTGTTTGGCTACGAGGCCGGCGCTTTCACCGGCGCGCGGCGCGACGGCTCGAAGGGGCTGATCGTGCAGGCCGACGGCGGCACGCTGTTCCTCGACGAGATCGGTGACATGCCGATCGCGCTGCAGACGCGGCTGTTGCGGGTGCTGGAAAACCGCGAGGTCTGGCCGCTCGGCGCGCTCAAGCCTGTCGCCGTCGATATCCGCCTGATCAGCGCCACCCACCGCGATCTCGGTCGCATGGCCGAAGAAGGCGCATTCCGCGCCGATCTCTATTTCCGCCTGCGCGGCCTGGAGGTGCGGCTGCCCGCCCTGCGCGAACGCGCCGACCGCGACGACATCATCCGCCAGATCGCGCGCGAGGAGGCGCCGAATTGCCGCGTCTCGGACGAAGCGTGGTCGCAGCTCTCCGCCTATTCCTATCCCGGCAATATGCGCCAGCTCCGCCACGTGCTGCGGCTCGCCGGCTGCACCGCGGAGCATGGGGTGATCACCGATGCCGATCTCGATCTGCCGCCGTTCGGCGGGAGAGCAGAGCCTGATCTCGAAGCGGCCGAGCGTGCCACGATCGTGGAAGCTTTGCGCAAGCACGGCGGCCGCGTCACCGAGGCAGCCCGCGCGCTGAAGCTTGGCCGCGCGACGCTGTATCGGAAGATCAAGCAGCTGAAGATCGAGACGGCGCAGTAGTGTCGATGGCATGCGGCAAGTGAGGTTAGAGGTCTCTGCCGCGACCGCTGATATCGTAGGGTGGGCAAAGCGAAGCGTGCCCACGCATTGTTTGCCATCGAGAGAAATCGTGGGCACGGCGCAAGTGCGCCTTTGCCACCCTACAAAGTCGCCGCCTTTACGAAAAATCGCTCCAGCTCAGATGCCGCGAGTCGAGATCGCCAACCGTGACGGTGCCGCGCATCTCGCGCGGCGTGTGGAAGCTGCTGCGGAGATAGATCAGCGGCGTCGCTTCCACGCCGTGCGACACGCCGCGCACCTCCCCGACGAAGATCGAATGCGTCGTCGTCTCGAATTCCTGCGCCAGCACGCAGTCGAATGCGGCGACCGCGTCCATCAGCACCGGCGCACCCGTGGCCCCTCGCGTCCACTGTCCGAACGCAAAGCGGTCGTCGCCGTTGACGCCTTTCTGGCCGCTGAAGGTCAGCGCCAGCGCCGCGTGGTCCTCGTGCAGGAAGTTGATCGCGAAGGCGCCTTCCTCGCGGATGCGCGCGTGTGCGCTGGCGTTGCGGTTGACGCAGACGATCAGCGAGGGCGGGCTATCCGACAGCGAGCAGGCCGATGTCACCGTCAATCCCGTGCGCTTGCCGTGCTCGGCACCGACCGTGACCAGCGCCACGGCTCCGGCACATTGGCGCATCGCCTGCTTGAAATCCTTTGCGTCGAGAGGACTGGCGTCGACCGTCACGCGGAAATCTCCGAAAATAGAAGCGGGTGCGGCACGATCGCGCCGCACCCGCTGATCGTCAAGCCGCCTTCTTCGCGGAGCCGAGATGCTTCAGGCGCGGCATCACCTCGTTCTTGAGCAGCGAGAGCGAGTGGTGCCACGCTTCCGGTTTGTGCTTGTAGTCGAAGCCGAACACGCAGAGCACGCCGAAGCCGCCGACCTCGTCGTAGATCTTTTCGATCTTCTCGGCGACCGTCGCCGGCGAGCCGACGATCCAGTTCCGCTTGGCGCAATATTCGACGGTGACGTCGCTATCGGGCACGTCGGGCGCGTGCTTCAGATAGTCCTTGAAGCCGAAATGGCCGAGCAGCGGCAGGAAGTACTCGCCCATCATCCGGCCCATCATGTCGCCGGTCGAGAGTTTCCAGGCCTCCTCGTCGGTGTCGGCGACGAACACCTCGCGCACGAGGCGCCAATCGGCACGGTTCGGCTTGCGCCCGGTCTTGGCCGCCCCGATCTCGACCGAGTCCCAGTGGCTGCCGACATAGGCCGGGTTGAGGTTGAGGCTCATCGGAATGAAGCCGCGCTCGCCGGCAAGCTTCAGCGTGTCCGAGTTCTTGGAAAGCCCGGCGACGCCGATCGGCGGATGCGGCGTCTGCAACGGCTTGATGTGCGGCTTGAGGAAGTCGAACATCGTGTCCGGCTTGGTCACCGTCCAGAACTTGCCCTTGTAGGTCCAGGGCGCGGGATCGCTCCACATCTTCAGGATGATCTCGAGCGCCTCGCGGGTCATGTCGCGGTTCTGCCCGCTCATGCCGTCGACGTTGAACATCGCCCAGTCGCTCGGCAGGCCGGATGCGGCGACGCCGAAATTGAGCCGGCCCTCGGAGAGATGGTCGAGCATCGCGACCCGGTTGGCGAGCTCGGCCGGGTGATGATAGGGCAGCAGGAATCCGCCCGGCCCGATGCGGAGCTTCTTGGTCTGCATCAAGGCCTGCGCGATCAGCAGGTCCGGCGTGGGATTGGGTTCCCAGGGTGCGGTATGGTGCTCGCCGATCCACGCCTCCTGATAACCGAGTTCGTCGAGCCAGCGCAGGACCTGCAGGTCCCAATCGTGTCCTTCCTTCAGGCCGCACTCCGGCGGATGCGAAGGCATCGTGAAATAGCCGATCTCCATGGGTTTCCTCATCTGATGTTGACGCGTCTTGTCGCGCGTTGACGGAGTTGAGCGGGGACGGTTCAGCAAGCGCTGTGCCAGTGAAGCGGAGCGTCGAATTGCAGAGAAAGGGCTGGTTTGCCCATGCAATAGCCGGTATCTCGGCACAGACCTGCGAGAGGCCGTCTCGTTGTCGCGAGACGGCGTCCCGGCCGTGAGACGAGGACAGAATGACCGAACCCGCTTATGTCGCGGTGGACTGGGGCACCAGCAGTTTCCGGCTGTGGCTGGTCGATCGTGCCGGCCAGGTGCTGGCCGAGCGCCGCAGCGGCGAGGGCATGCTGGCGGCCGCCAAGGCCGGCTTTCCGGCCGTGCTGCAATCGCATCTCGCGGCGGTCGAAGCGCCGGATCATCTGCCGGTTCTGGTCTGCGGCATGGCCGGCGCCAAAACCGGCTGGGTCGAGGCCGGCTATGTCGACACGCCGGCACAGCTCGCGGCAATCCTGAACCGGGCCGTGCGGGTCCCCGGCGAAGCGCGCGACATCCGCATCCTGCCGGGCATCGCGCAGCGCGACGTCAGCGCGCCCGACGTCATGCGCGGCGAGGAAACGCAGCTGCTCGGCGCGCTCGGCCTCGAGGCCGCCGGCGAGGCGCTGGTCTGCATGCCCGGCACGCATTCGAAATGGGTGCGGGTGAAGGACGGAATCGTCGAACGCTTCTCCACCTTCATGACCGGCGAGCTGTTCAGCGTCATCTCGCGCGAAACCATCCTGTCGCTCGCGGTCGCGGGTGCGGACGAGGCCGAGGATATCGCGAGCTTCAAGGCGGCGGTGAAAGCCGCCCATGAAGCGCCGGCCTTCGTTGCCAATCATTTGTTCGGCGCGCGCTCGCGCCAGCTGCTGTTCGGCGGCACCCCGGCTGCGGCGCGCGAGACGCTGTCGGGCACGTTGATCGGCGTCGAGCTGGCGGCCGGGCTCTCCGGCCCCGTGCCGCAAGCAGGTGTCAGGTTGATTGCCGCGGGGCGGCTTGGGGTGCTGTACCGGCTGGCCTTCGAGGCGCTGTCGGTCAACGCTCATCCGGTCGATGCGGATGAAGCCGTTCGCCGCGGCCTCTCGATGGCGGCTGCCGCGATCTGGACGAAATCAAAGGATCTTTGAGATGAGCATTCCCTTTCCGCCGATGAAGCGGCCGCTGGTTGCGATCCTGCGCGGCGTCAAGCTAGATGAGACCGAGGCGATCGTCGGCGTGCTGATCGAAGCCGGCATGACCGCGATCGAGATCCCCCTGAACTCGCCCGATCCGTTCCGCTCCATCGCAACGGCGGTGAAGCAGGCACCTCCGGACGTGCTGATCGGCGCCGGCACGGTGCTGGCCACCGCGGATGTCGATCGTCTCAACGACGTCGGCGGCAGGCTGATGGTCTCGCCGAACGTGGATACGCAGGTGCTGGTGCGTGCGCATCAATACGCCATGGTCCACGCTGCCCGGCGTGTTCTCGCCGACCGAGGCGCTGCTCGCCGCGCGCTCGGGCGCATCGGGCCTGAAGTTCTTTCCGGCCAGCGTGTTGGGTGCGTCCGGCATCGCCGCGATTCGCGCTGTGCTGCCGCCGGGTGTGATGATCGCGGCCGTCGGCGGCGTCTCCGATCAGAATTTTGCCGAATACATCAAGGGCGGCGTCACAGCCTTCGGGCTCGGCTCCAGCCTCTACAAGCCCGGCATGAGCGCAGCCGATGTCGCCGCGCCCGCCAAGGCGACCATCGCGGCTTACGATCGGGCAATTCAGAAAGACTGACGGACAATAAACTAGCCGTGATCCTGTCATAGCCTATTGTGCCTCATATTGCCGCGATGCTGATGTGATGTATCGCGCAGTGTGACTGGCGACATCAGGAGACCGACATGGCGATCAACAACGTGGCCGATCTGTTCGTGGCAACGCTCGAACAGGCCGGCGTCAAGCGCATCTACGGCATCGTCGGCGACAGCCTGAACGCCCTGACCGAATCACTGCGCCGCCGCGGCACCATCGAATGGATCCATGTCCGCCACGAGGAGGTCGCCGCCTTCGCCGCCGCCGGCGAAGCCGAGATGACCGGAAGCCTCGCGGTGTGCGCGGGCTCCTGCGGTCCCGGCAATCTGCACCTGATCAACGGCCTGTTCGATGCGCATCGCAGCCGTGTTCCCGTATTGGCGATCGCGGCACAAATCCCGAGCGCCGAGATCGGCGGCGGCTATTTCCAGGAGACCCATCCGCAGAACCTGTTCCGCGAATGCAGCCATTATTGCGAGATGGTCTCCGACCAGAGCCAGCTTCCGTTCGTGCTGGAGAACGCGATCCGCGCGGCGGTCGGCCTGCGCGGCGTCGCCGTCGTCGCCATGCCCGGCGACGTCGCCTTCCGCAGTCCGCCCAAGCGGGCGCTGTCGACCACGCGCGGACTCAGCGTGGCGGCGCCGAAGGTGGTGCCGCAGGCGGACGAGCTGCAGGCGCTGGCGGATCTCCTCAACGGCGCCGAGCGCGTCACCCTTTTCTGCGGCCGCGGCTGCGCCGGCGCGCATGCGCCCCTGATGCAGCTCGCCGAGGCGCTGAAGAGCCCGATCGTGCATGCGCTCGGCGGCAAGGAGCATGTCGAATACGACAACCCCTACGACGTCGGCATGACCGGCTTCATCGGCTTCTCCTCGGGCTACGCGGCCATGCATGCCTGCGACGCGCTGGTGATGCTCGGGACTGATTTCCCCTATAAGCAGTTCTTCCCCACCGATGCGAAGGTCGCGCAGATCGACATTCGTCCCGAGAATCTGGGACGGCGCTGCAAGATCGATCTCGGCCTCGTCGGCGACGTCAAGCTGACCATCGAAGCGCTGCTGCCGCTGCTGAAAGCAAAGACGCAGCGCAAGCATCTCGACGACGCCGTCGCGCACTACAAGAAGGCGCGCGAGGGCCTGGATTCGCTCGCCAGGGGCACGCCGGGCAGCAAGCCGATCCATCCGCAATACCTAGCAAAGATCATCAGCGACCATGCGTCCGACGATGCGGTCTTCACCGCCGATGTCGGCACGCCCACGGTGTGGGCCGCGCGCTATCTCGACATGAACGGCCGCCGCCGGCTGATCGGCTCTTTCGTGCACGGCTCGATGGCGAACGCGATGCCGCAGGCGATCGGCGCGCAGGCCGCCCAGCCCGGTCGCCAGGTGATCTCGCTGTCCGGCGATGGCGGCTTCACCATGATGATGGGCGATCTGATCACGCTGACGCAGATGAAGCTGCCGGTGAAGGTCGTGATCTTCAACAACGGCGTGCTCGGCTTCGTTGCGCTGGAGATGAAGGCGGCGGGCTTCGTCGACACCAATGTCGACCTGGAGAACCCTGATTTCGCGGCGATGGCACGCGCGATGGGCATCTTTGCCAAGCGCGTCGAGGACCCCGGCGAGCTCCCCGGTGCCGTCAAGGAGATGCTCGCCCATGACGGGCCGGCGCTGCTCGATGTCGTCACCGCCAAGCAGGAGCTGTCGATGCCACCGACCATCACGCCCGAGCAGATCAAGGGCTTCAGCCTCTGGGTGCTGCGCGCGGTGATGAACGGCCGCGGCGACGAGGTGCTCGACCTCGCCAAGACGAATCTCTTGCCGCGCTAGCCCCGCTTCACCAAAGGCGCGGGCAGTTGCTCGTGGCGGCGCTGGAAGCGTTGCCAGTGCAGCACGCTGCCGATCATCAGTGCCGGCACGAAGCCGAGCACGATCAGGAAATGCGGCAACTGTGTCGGCGAGACGAAGGCGATCGCGATGTCCGAGATCAGCCAGAGTGCTGCGAACATCACCGCGAAGTCCGTTCGCGGGCAGCGCAGGTAGTAGAATACGGCCGTGATGACCATCGCAGGCCCGATCGCCACGCCGATCATGATCGCGGTCAGTTCCTTCGGCGTCAACGCGTCGAGCATCATCGAGGCCAGCAGCCAGAGTGCGGCGAACATGGCGATGATGTCGAGCGGATGCCGCAATCCAATACCTCGCGCGGGGACGTACCATCGTTGTGGCCGGAACTGCGGCCGTCAAGTCAAAATGCGCCTATTCCTCGTCGCGTCCGGGCGTCGGGCGCAGCATGAAATGACCGAAGGCGGTGGCGATCGGCTTGTCCGCATCGTCCTGCCAGGCGCGCGCCTCGAACGCGACGATGCGCCGGCCCTGCTTCACGATCGAGACGTTGGCGAAGGTGTCGAGCGCGCGGCCGGAGCGAAGATAGTTGATGGTGAGTCCGATCGGCTTGGGCAGCGCGGCGGTGCCGAGCTCGCGCCTCACGCCGAAGATCGCAGTGGTCTCGAGGAAGGCGCCGGTCATGCCGCCATGGATCGCGGGCAGGATCGGATTGCCGACGATCTGCGGCGAGAACGGCATCGTCAGCGTGCCGTCGTCGTTGACGCGAATGCCGAGGGCGCGCGCGAACGGGCTGTTCGCGAACGGACCGTCCGGATCGTCCGGTGCCTCCAGCGTCGGGATGCTGCGCAAGTCCATCCTGCGGTCGGCAAGCATGTTGGTGCGGTTGGCGCCGATCATGAAGCAGGCGGTCGCGGTCGCGACCGGATCGTCCTCGGACTCCTGGTAGGCCGTCGAGCGCACGAAGGCGATCGAGCGCGTGGTGCGGTAGCAGACCGAATGCGCCTTGATGTCGAGACCGGGCGTGGCCGGCTTCTGATAGTCGATGCGCAAATCGAGAGTTGCGATCGCGCTCGTGCCGTCGAGCGCAAGCTGCACCGCCATGCCGCAGCTCTCGTCCAGCATCGCCGTGACGACGCCGCCATGCAGCACGCCCGTTTCGGTGTCGCCGACGAAGACGGGACGATAGGGCAGGCTGGACCAGGCCTCGCGAGGTGCGAAACGGTCGAGCTGCAGCCCGCTGATCTGGCCGTAGTCGGAACGGCGGCCCTTGATGGCTTCGGCGAGTTCCTCGAACGGAAGCGTGGTCGGTATGGCGCTCATGGGGACGTTCTAGACCAGTGTCGGGCGCCGCGCAAAACCCGGATCGACCCCGCGCGGGCCGGTTTGGCCTCGACAGAGCAGGCCGAAGCACCGATGGTGAGCGCTTCGTTCGCCGACCAGCCCCAAGGAGTGCCCATGGCCGACCCCGAAATGCCCGCCAACAATCAGGGGCCCGTCACCATTTCGAGCTCCAGCTCGGAGCGGGCGCCGATCATCTATTTCGACGGCGCGTCCTGCTTCGGCCATCACAACGGCGCGATCCAGATCGAGCTCGCCGCGAATTTGCTGATGCCGGTCGGCGCGGCCGTCAGGGTCGACGTGATCCAGACCGCGCACCTGCGTTGCAGCGTGGCCGCGGCGCTTGCGCTGCGCGAAGCGCTCGACAAGGCCCTGGCGATGTTCCGGCAGGGCCAGCAGCAGCCGGTGGCGGAGGAGATCCCGGCGGTTAAGAATTGATCCTGAGGGCCCGCCATCGGCGGGCGTCTCGAAGGAAGGCCGCAGGTGTGGTCTTCGAAACGAAGAGCTGCACCTCAGCTCACATGCACCTTCGGCTTCCTGCCGCCGTTCCACTTGCCGTCGAGTGCTCGCTCGATCTGGGCGGCGAGCTGCAGCAACAGGCCGTCACCGGCCTGCTTGGCGATCGCCTGGATGCCGAGCGGCAGGCCGTGGTCTTGGGTGGCCATCGGCATCGAGATCGCGGGCATGCCGCAGAGATTGGCCAACGGCGTGAAGGCGAAGAAGCGCCAGAGATTGCCGAACCAGTCGAGCACATCAGGATTGTCGGCGATGGTCAGGTATTCCCTGGTGCCGACCTTCGGGGTCGGCAGCGCCGTGATCGGCGTCAGGATCACGTCCCACTGCTCGAAGAAGGCGCCGAAGCCGCGTGACGTGGTGTTGAATACGCCTTGCATCTTCGCCCGCTCGGCGAAGCTGGTGTGCCGGCCGGCTTCCCAGATCCGGATGTTCATCGGCTCGATCAGATCTTCCGGCGGCTTTTCCAGCCCGCGCGCGGCCAGCATGTTGGAAATCACCACCGCGAAGTTCGAGATGTAGCACATCGTCTGCGCCTCGAACGCGGCGCGGAAGTCCAGCTCGGGCAGCGCGTAGTCGACGTGGTGGCCAAGGCCTTCGAGGAAGCGGCCGGTCTTCTCCAGTTCGGCTGCGAGCTCGGGCGTCGCGGTGTAGTCGCCCCAGCTGTGCGACAGCGCGATGCGCAGCTTGCCCGGATCGCGCTTGATCATCTCCGAATAAGGCTGCGCCGTGGTCCAGAACGGCATGAACTCGCCGGGCGCTGGTCCGCGGGCGTGATCGACGAAGGCCGCGGTGTCGCGCACCGAGCGCGACTGGCAGCCCTGGATCGAGACGAGGCCGGTGAGGTCGGACATGTGCGGCGCCAGCGAGAACACGCCGCGCGAGACCTTCAGACCGATATTGCCGTTGACACCGGCGGGAATGCGGATCGAGCCGCCGCCGTCGGTGGAATGTGCGATCGGCACCACGCCGGCGGCAACCATGGCGGCGCTGCCAGCCGACGAGCCGCAAGTGGTATAATCGGTATTCCAGGGATTGCGGGTGACGTAGACGGCGGGATTGTCGGCCGACGAGCACACGCCGAATTCGGGTGTGGTGGTGCGTCCGATCAGATTGAGGCCGGCCTGGCGGAATTTGCCGGTGAGGAACGTATCGGCCGCGGCGCGATTGCCGCGCATCAAGAGCGAGCCCATTTCCTGCAGCCGGCCCTTCATGGTCGGCCCGAGATCCTTCATGAGGAACGGCAGGCCGGCGAAGGGACCGGCCAGATTGGCGCCGTCCTTGGCCGGATCGGCGATCACGTCCTCGAACAGCTCGACCACGCCTGACAGCGCGGGATTGACCTTGGCGACACCCGCGGCAGCCTGGCGCGCCAGCTCCTTCGCCGTTAGCTCGCCTTTGCGGACACGTCCCGCCAGCGCGACGCCATCGTGCTGCGCCCATTCAGTCCAGCTCATCGGCAAGGTGGTCATGAAGTCAAAATCCCATTGAGACGGCGTCACCCTTTTCGCAAGGGGCCGCGTTTAATCAACTGAGCCGGCACGAGGGGCAGGGTTGCGCCGGGCGGACAGGTCGGGGTCATTAGAACATGCGCGCGATCGCCGCAACCGGCCCGCCGCCGGCCGGCCCCTGATGCTCGGCGCCGCCGGAGACATAGACCACCCCGGTGCCGGCAAGGCCTGCGATCAAGCCGCCGACGGCCGCGCGGGCATGGCGTGTCGAGCTTATGTCGGTATCTTCCAGCATGGTGTGACGGAAGCCGCGCACGCTGCCATCGGGCGAAGCCTCGGCCTTGGCGAAGATGTTGACGAGCTCGCGGCCTGCTTTTGCCTGCGGTGCAACCCCAAGGAAGGCCTCAAGGCCAACGCTCTGCAGTGCCGACACCACCGCGGGCGCATCGATTGCGTCGTTCATCACGGCATGCCCGATCACGAACTCGCTGGCTGAACTGTCGGAATTGCCGAGCACGATGACGACGTTATGCATCAGCTCGATTCCGGACGAGGTCGAGGCGACCTTCGAGAACAGATCGTAGCGCCGCAGCACGTCCTCATCGCGAATGTCGGATGTGACCTCGCCGAGCGCGACCGCAACCCCGAGCGCGGAGGCGCCGCGCGAATAGGCCATCGAGCTGTACGAGCTGATCGTCGCGGTCTTGTTGCCGCGCGCGGCCGCCGCCTCGACGCGCTCGCTGGTGAGCAGCGGGCACTTGATCTGCACGAAATGGACGTCAGCGGGGTCAGTGATGCCGGCATCCGCCATCGCGGCCTTCACGGCCTTGGCGGTCTCGGCGATCTGCGCGGAACGGCCAAGCTCCTCAGGAAGGAAATCGCGGGTCTGAGCCATGCCGATGCTCAGGCGCTTGCCTGAGATGCCGGCGGGCCGTTGCGCGACTTCGCTGCGCGTGAACACAGTGATATGCGGGCTGAGCACACCCTCAGTGCCGCCTGACATCACGAAGGCGATGCGCTGCTCGACCTCCTGCGGGGCAAGGCCGAGCTGCGGCGCCAGCGCCGTGCACAGCGCGGCCACCGCGTACTCCCGCGTGAAGTCGTTGACGCCGCCATTGCCCTCGGTCTTGCCGAGAATGGCCAGGATCGAGGTCGGGTCGATCGCGCCTGAAACGATCATGGCCATGAGGCCGGAAACGTCGCCGGGGCCCTTGGTGGCGATCTTGAAGACGCCAACCGATGCAGTGGGCATGACTGGTCCTCGGAGTTCGTGGTCCCGGCGGGATCAAACAGGCGTAGAATTAAGGCGTCTGTCAAGGGCAACACTCCGCGTCGTTCCGGGGCGCGCGAAGCGCGAGCCCGGAACCCATCGTGCAGCGTGTATGCGGTTAATTGGATTCCGGGCTCTCGCCAAGGGGCGAGCCCCGGAATGACAGCGCATCGTCGACGCCCTGTTTCGCCGTCGTGTCAAGCCGCGCCTCCAAAAATATTCCACTTTACCGAAATTCGGTTTCCGCGTATGTGTCGTCCATCCTGATCCGGCGAAAGGGGCGGTCGTACGTCGTCACGAGCCGCGGATCGGGGAGCGGTGGACGCGGCAGCGTCGTGCACGAGAGGCGGGAGCAGGGCGGGATGAACCCCGTGAGCTTCAGGCTTCGTGCGGACGAACGGCGCTGATGCGTACGGCCAAATCGCGTGGTCCCGGCTGTCGTTGCTACAGCCAAGCCTTTGCGGAGGTGCGCCGAGCCCAACCGGGCAACGCGCACCATCAATTCGCGGGGCGACGGAGACAACCGGAATTCGTCTCCGGGGAGAGCGCGCCATACGCCGTCAAACATCGCGCAGGGAAGGCCGGATGATCGGCTGCCCTGTGTCTCCCTCGTGCATTGCGTGTGCAATATGTTCGCACGGGGGTCTTGCGGGTGCCAGCCGGCACCCGGCCTTCCCTGCGCCCTTTCATTGAGAGGGTGCGAAGCGGTCAGCAAAACTCGGGCGGAAGCGCCGCGAGGAGGAGAAGGCATGTCTGCGAGTCACAACCTCCGACATCGTAGGGTGGGCAAAGCGCAAGCGTGCCCGCGCATCTCGCGCCGCAAATTGAATTCGGTGGGCACGGCGCTTCGCGCCTTTGCCGACCCTACGGCACCGTGTCTGCCGCACACATCAGCACGTCCCCCACGAATGTGGCGAGATCGCATCGGTTCGACAAAAAATCCCCTGTCGACGGTCTTCCGCGGTACCTTGATGAATCAACCCCGATTGGTCCATAAGCGGCGTCCCGTGGCCGGTGGTTCGCCGCCGCGTTGCGTGCTTGGATAGAGGAATTCGCGTGGCAAATATCAACCAGAAAATTGCGCAGGAGCTTGGGGTTCGCCCCGAGCAGGTCGAGGCGACGGTGACGCTGCTCGACGGCGGCGCCACGGTTCCCTTCATCGCCCGCTACCGCAAGGAAGCGACCGGTGCGCTCGACGACGCGCAATTGCGCACCCTGGAGGAGCGCCTGGGTTACCTGCGCGAGCTCGAGGACCGCCGCAAGGCCATCCTCGAATCGGTCCGCGAGCAGGGCAAGCTCGATGCTGCGCTCGAAGCCTCCATTCTCGCCGCCGACAGCAAGGCCCGCCTCGAAGACATCTATCTGCCGTTCAAGCCGAAGCGCCGCACCAAGGCGGAGATTGCCAAGGAAGCCGGCCTCGAGCCGCTCGCCAACCAGCTGATGGCGGAGCCCACGAACGATCCGAAGGTGGTGGCCGAAGCCTTCGTCAACGCCGAGAAGGGCATTGCGGACGCCGCCGCCGCACTCGACGGCGCCCGCGCCATCCTGGTCGAGCGTTTCGACGAAGACGCCGATCTGATCGGCGCGCTTCGCGAGGAGATGTGGACCAATGCGCGCATGGCCTCCAAGGTACGCGACGGCAAGAAGACCGAAGGCGAGAAGTTCGCCGACTATTTCGACTTCTCCGAGCCGCTGACCAAGCTGCCCTCGCACCGCATCCTCGCGATGTTCCGCGGCGAGAAGGAGGAGATCCTGGATTTGCAAATCCAGGCCGAAGCCGAGGCGCCGCCGCCGGGCGTGCCCAGCGCCTACGAACTGAAGATCATGAAGCGGTTCGGCATCACCGACCTCAAGCGCGCCGGTGACCGCTGGCTGATCGACACCGTGCGCTGGGCCTGGCGCACCAAGATCCAGGTGCATCTCAACATCGATTTGCGCATGCGGCTGTGGAACGCCGCCGAGACCGAGGCCGTGCGCGTGTTCGCCTCCAATTTGCGCGACCTGCTGCTGGCGGCGCCGGCCGGCACCCGCGTCACCATGGGGCTCGATCCCGGCTACCGCACCGGCGTCAAGGTCGCCGTCACCGACGCGACCGGCAAGGTGGTCGATACCGCCGTGATCTATCCGCACGAGCCGCAGCGGCAGTGGAACGAGTCGCTCGCAACGCTCGGCCGGCTCGCGATGAAGCACAAAGTCGAGCTGATCGCGATCGGCAACGGCACCGCCTCGCGCGAGACCGACAAGCTCGCAGGCGATCTCGTCAAGGGACTGGCCGAGCTGAAGATGTCCAAGATCGTGGTGTCCGAAGCCGGCGCGTCGGTTTATTCGGCCTCGGCCTTCGCGTCGGAGGAACTGCCCGGTCTCGACGTCACCCTGCGCGGCGCGGTCTCGATCGCGCGGCGGCTGCAGGATCCCCTCGCCGAGCTCGTCAAGATCGAGCCCAAGGCGATCGGCGTCGGCCAGTATCAGCACGATCTCGGCCAGGCCAAGCTCGCAAAGTCGCTGGATGCCGTGGTCGAGGATTGCGTGAACGCGGTGGGCGTCGACGTCAACACCGCGTCCGCGCCGCTGCTCGCCCGCGTGTCGGGTGTCGGCTCGGGCCTCGCCCAGAGCATCGTGGCGCATCGTGACGCCAACGGCCCGTTCAAGTCGCGCAAGGCGCTGAAAGACGTGCCGCGGCTCGGGCCGAAGGCGTTCGAGCAGTGCGCCGGCTTCCTTCGCATCCTCGGCGGCGAGGATCCGCTCGACGCGTCCGGCGTGCATCCGGAAGCTTATCCGGTGGTGCGCCGGATCCTCAGCGCCACCAAGAGCGACATCAAGGCGCTAATCGGCTCCAGCGAGATCGTGCGCACCTTGAAGCCGAAGGATTTCGTCGACGAGACCTTCGGTCTGCCGACCGTCACCGACATTTTGAAGGAATTGGAGAAGCCCGGCCGCGACCCGCGTCCGGCCTTCAAGGCCGCCGTGTTCATGGAGGGCGTCGAGGAGATCAAGCATCTCAAGAAGGGCATGATCCTCGAGGGCACCGTGACCAACGTCGCCGCCTTCGGCGCCTTCGTCGACATCGGCGTGCACCAGGACGGCCTCGTGCACATCTCCGCGATGTCGAAGACCTACATCAAGGATCCGCGCGAAGTGGTGAAGCCCGGCGACATCGTCAAGGTCAAGGTGCTGGACTTCGAGGTCGCTCGCAAGCGCATCTCGCTGACCTTGCGCCTCGACGACGAAGTCGGCGCCAAGAAGGACGCCCCCGGCATGCAGCGCGACAACGGCGCGCGCAATCCGTCACGCATGACCTCGTCCGCCCCGCGCAAGCAGGAATCCTCCGGCGGTGGCGGCGCGCTCGCCGAAGCGCTGCGCCGGGCGGCGGAGAAGAACAACGGCAAGAGGGTGTAAGCTCAGAGTTCGATCACGCCGCGGCGCGCCGCATGCGCGACCGCGTCGGTGCGGCCGGTGGCATCCAGCTTGTCGAGCAGCGAACCGACATGGAACTTGACGGTGTGCACGGAGATGCCAAGCTGGCGCGCGATCATCTTGTTGGAAGCGCCTTCGGCCATCAGCGCCAGCACGTCGAGCTCGCGCTGCGTCAGCGGGATGTCGTCGGGCATGACGCGTGGATCGCGAGCGAGGATCGTCGCCGCGGCCTGTTCGCCGGGCCCGGCAACACGCAGCCCGGCGACGTTGCCGAGCAAAGCCTCGAGGCGATCGGCGAGCGCGGGGTCGTCGATCTCCAGAGCGAGCACGATCTCCGGCGCGTTGTCCTCGCTCACGCCTCCGGCCTCTCGCCGACCGTGACCTTGAAGCTGACCGGCTCACCGCCGCGACGCGCGGCGACATCGACCAACGCGCCGACGCTGGAAGGACCCAGCGTCCGCGACAGCGCCCGCACGCCTGACAGCTTCTGGTCGTTGACCGCGACGATCACGTCGCCCTGGCGGATGCCCGCGGCGGCCGAAGGTCCGGCCTTGTCGACATTCATCACCATCGCGCCGACGCCGTCGTCGAGCCGGACCGGCTGCAGCCCGAGGCCGAGATAGCCGCG
This sequence comes from Bradyrhizobium symbiodeficiens, assembly GCF_002266465.3. Lineage (NCBI taxonomy): Bacteria > Pseudomonadati > Pseudomonadota > Alphaproteobacteria > Hyphomicrobiales > Nitrobacteraceae > Bradyrhizobium > Bradyrhizobium symbiodeficiens. The sequence continues at coordinate 1,388,099 of NZ_CP029427.2, forward strand.
CGCGATGCGCCCGCGCACCTCCAGCTGCGCCGCGACGCGCTCGATCGTCGCGGTCGGGATCACCAGCACGCGCCGAGGTCCGAGCACGGCCATGCCGAAGGCTTCGCCCGACGCATCGAGCGCAACGCCGCCTTGTTGGCTTTCGCGCAGGCGGACGTCGAGCTCGATCCGCGCATCGATCTCGCCGCCGCGCAAGGAGCGCCAGCCGTTGCCGGACGCCGACACCATCCCGAGTGCCGCACTCGGCGTCTCGCGGCTGGTTGCGACCACGATCGCCAACGCACCGAGTGGTGGGACCGTGGCAGTGAGCTTGAGCGGTGCCGTGGCGATTTCGGCGCGCAGCAGCGCGATATCGGTGGTGTGGTCGCGGCCGGCGATCGTGGCGGCCGCGCGGCTGCCGTCGGGCAGGCCGATCTCGACCTCGCCCTCGTCGGCCAGCGCCTCGTCCGCAGTGACGATCAGGCCGACTTTCCAAACGAAGCCGGTGGCGCGGGAACGATGCGAGTGCACCGAGACGACGGCGGGCGCGGTGCGCGCCACCACATCCGCGAGGGCTGACGACAGTGAGGACAGGGGAGTTGGGGCGGTCATGCAAGGCTCCTGTAAACCGTTGAGGCTCCTGGTAGCTGCTCCCAATCTGGGATGTCGCGGCGAATCGCGAAACTGGCCGGGTGGTCAGGACAAGAGAGACCTCGTCAAGACCAGGGCCGACGAGCATGTGATTGGGAGCGCCTCACGGGAACGTGTAGCAATCCCAAAATTGCGCCCCTATGGCCTTCAGCGAGGGCCTGCAGCACGTTCGACGACGACGTCCTGGTCCGACCAGGTCCAGCGTCCGCCTCCACTGCGCTTGGCGACGTAGAGGGCGCGGTCGACACAATCCAGTAGCTGCGAGGCCTTTGCTGCGGTCACCGGGCCGGTGCTGACGAGAATGCCGGCGCTCGCCGCGATGCGGACCGGAATGTCCGTCAGCAGGAACGGCATCGAGAGATCGCGAATGGCCTGGCGCGCGAGCGCGAGCGCTTGCTCGCGGCCGTCGTCGCCTGCCGCAACCGGCTTGAGCATCAGGAACTCGTCGCCGCCGAAGCGGGCGGCGATGCCGGCGCTGCCGACGCAGAGCGACAGCCGCTCCGCAACCTGACGCAGCAGGTCGTCACCGGCTTGATGGCCGTGACGGTCGTTGACCGGCTTGAAGCCGTCGAGATCGATGGCGACGATGGCGAAGTCGTCCCGTGTCTCCGCCAGCGCCTGGAAGAACGCGGCGCGGTTCGGCAGTCCCGTGAGGAAGTCGTGGGTGGCCTGCCGCGCCAGCCGGTGCTTGGCTTCGAGGCGCTCCACGAAGGCGGCGCTGAGATGCTTGGAGGCCTCGCGCAAGGTCAGCCAGAAGAACACCAGCATGATCGCGCCGATCTTGTAGGCGAATTCGGGCCGCAGCAGGCCGCCGACGATCGTCGGCATCAGGAGGATGGCCGCCGTGATGAGGATGATCCAGGGACGGATCGCCGCGCGCGAAACCATGCCGACGCAGAACGACATCGAGAGCCCGAAAGCGATCCAGGCGCCGGGGTCGTCGTCGATCTCGAGCGCACGATAGGAGAGCAGGCCGAGCGCAAGGCCGAAGGCGGATGCGCCGGCCCCGTAAAGCCGTTCCCAGCGGATCACGTCGGTATCGGAGAATTGCGCCGCACGCGACCTGTAGCGGAACAGGGAATAGATTCGGGCCGCGGCCGTGATGAAGATGAAGACCGAGATCACGGCATAGCCGATATCGCCGCTCATGACGGCGAGCGCCACGGCTCCCGTCACCGAGGTGACGCCGATGGCGGACACCTGCGGCAGCGACGTGTACAGGAGATCGACGAGCTCGCGCCGGATGCGCGGATCGGGATGCAAATACCTGGACAGCATTGTGAGAGGCATCCCGGCACCATCGCCGTCACTCCCTAACATAGGGTAGGCGATGGGCGCGACATGATGGCCGGCGCGCAACGTCCTTAAGGAGTGGTCAATGCGCGAGCTTGCCGACGATTTCCTCGCATGTTAGCAGCGATTAACGGGGCCTTGCAGCGCCCCGATGCCCTGGGAATCTTGCCCGCCATGTCGGAATTTCGCGGTGTCTTCCCCTATCTGGTGTCGCCCGTCGATGCCGACGGCACGGTGCGCACCGGCGTGCTCGCAAAGCTTTGCGACGATCTGATCGACGCCGGCGTGCACGGGCTGACGCCGCTCGGCTCGACCGGCGAGTTCGCCTATCTCAATCCGGCACAGCGTACCGCGATCGTGCGGACCACGATCGAGGCCGCGAGTGGCCGCGTGCCCGTGGTGGCCGGCGTCGCCTCGACCTCGACGGCGGACGCGGTGGCGCAGGCGAAAGCCTATCAGGAGCTCGGCGCCGACGGCATCCTGGCGATCCTGGAGGCGTATTTTCCGCTCGCCGACGCCCAGATCGAATCCTATTTCCGCGCCATCGCGGATGCCGTCGACATCCCCGTCGTCATCTACACCAACCCGCAATTCCAGCGCTCCGATCTCACCCTCGACGTCATCGCGCGGCTCGCCGAGCATCCACGCATCGGCTACATCAAGGACGCGTCGACCAACACCGGCCGGTTGCTCTCGATCATGAACCGCTGCGGGGACTCCTTGCGGGTGTTCTCGGCCTCCGCCCACATCCCGGCCGCGGTGATGCTGATCGGCGGGCTCGGCTGGATGGCCGGGCCGGCCTGCATCATCCCGCGCCAGAGCGTCGCGCTCTACGACCTCTGCAAGGCCGACCGCTGGGACGAGGCGATGACGCTCCAGCGCCGGCTGTGGCGCATCAACGAGGCCTTCGCCCGCTTTAACCTCGCCGCCTGCATCAAGGCCGGGCTTGCGATCCAAGGCTACGACGTCGGCGACCCCGTCCCGCCGCAGGCCGCACTGACGGCCGATGCGCGCAAGGTCGTGGAAGCGGCGCTTAGGGAGCTGGGATAGCCTGACCCCACGCGGCAATGTGTCGTCGGACACCCCCTGCGAAAAGCCAGACCGCTCCCTATCTGCCTGATCAGGAAACTTCCGCTCGTTTGCGCGTTGCTGCGTGAGCGAGGTCCTGTCACCTCATGCATGTGCATCTCAGAGCCCGCATTCAGCACAAGACACGGTGATCACCCATGAATCGTCCCTACGCGATTGCCGCGACAGCCTTCGCCGGCCTGCTGCTCGCCGTCACTGCCGCGAAGATCCTGCATGTCCCGATCTCGTATAACCCATGGGCGGCGCCCTCCGCACGCGCCGTCGAGCAGCGCGGGCCCCTGTCGGATGGCGAAAAGGCCACCATCGACATCTTCGAGCGCGTATCGCCTTCGGTCGTCCAGGTTGCGGTCAGGTCGGCAGCCAGTCCTCTCATGGGCGAGGAAGGCCAGGGCGGCGGCGCCTCCGGCACGGGCTTCGTCTGGGACCGTGAGGGCCATCTCGTGACGAACAATCACGTCGTCGCCAATGGCAGCGAGATCGCGGTGCGCTTTGCGTCGGGAGAAGTCGCACAGGTGGACCTCGTCGGCACGGCTCCTAATTACGATCTCGCGGTGCTGCGGATCCGCAGCGTGCGCGAGCTTCCAGCGCCGATCGCCCTCGGCAGTTCGAGCGATCTCAAGGTCGGGCAATCCGCCTTCGCGATCGGCAATCCCTTCGGGCTGGATCAATCGATGACCAGCGGCATCATCAGCGCGCTCAAGCGCAGGCTTCCGACCCATGGCGGCCGGGAGATTGCCAACTTCATCCAGACCGATGCCGCGATCAACCCGGGCAATTCAGGCGGGCCCTTGCTGGATTCCGCCGGCCGTCTGATCGGCGTCACGACCGCGATCATATCGCCGTCCGGCTCGAACGCCGGCATCGGCTTCGCGGTGCCGGTCGATGTCGTGAACCGGATCGTTCCCGAGCTCATCCGCAACGGCCGCGTGCCGACGCCCGGAATCGGCATCGTAGCGGCCGGCGAGGATGTTTCCACGCGGCTGGGGGTCGAAGGAGTGATCGTGGTGCGGACGGCCCCTGGCAGCCCTGCCGAGCGGGCGGGGATTCGCGGTGTCAACGCGACGACTGGCGCGGTCGGGGACATCATCACCGCGGCCGAAGGCAAGCCGGTGCGGCGCCTCTCCGATTTAACCGACGCGCTGGAGCAGGCTGGGGCCGGGAAGACCGTTCGGCTCACGGTCAAGCGCGGCTCGGACAGCCGTGACGTGAATGTGGGCATCATCGATATCGACAGGTCCTAAAGCATGATCGGGGAAAGTGCAGCGGTTTTCCGAAAAGATCATGCCTAAACAACACGCTAGAGCTCGATGGCGATTTATCCTGATTAGCCCCCCGATCCGCGTCAGCAAGGGGCTCGGACGCGCATTGCAGATGTGCCGGGGCTCGGTTGTCTGGCCCGCAAAATCGGTTAAAACCGCCGCGGTCGTTTTGCGGATTTCGAGGACATAACGGAATGAACATTCTTCCCGGCAATTTGCGTTTCGGGGCGGGCCAGCCCGTCAAGCGTTTGGAAGACCAGCGACTGCTGACCGGGAAGGGGCAATTCATCGACGACAAGCCGGCCGATGGCGCGCTGTGGTTGCACGTGCTGCGCTCGCCGCATGCCCATGCCAAGATCGTCTCGATCGACAGCAGCGCCGCGGCATCGATGCCGGGTGTTGCCGCGATCTACACCGGCGCCGACCTCGTCAAGGACGACGTCGGCACCATTCCGACCTTGAGCATCTTCAAGCGCCCCGACGGCAAGCCGATGACGGTGCCGCCGCGCCGGCTGCTCGCCCATGAGGTCGTGCGCTACGCCGGCGAAGCCGTGGCCGCGGTGGTGGCGGCCTCGCGCGCTGAGGCGCAGAGCGCGGCCGAAGCGATCGCGGTCGAGTACGACGTTCAGCCGGCGGTGGTCGATCCGGTCGAGGCCGTCAAGCCGGGTGCTCCCGTGGTGTGGCCGGAGGCGCCCGACAACATCGTCGGTGCGATGGCTTACGGCGATGCCGCCAAGGTCGACGAGGCATTTGCCAACGCCGCGCACACCGTCGAACTCGACATCGTCAGCCAGCGCCTCGTGCCCTCCGCGATGGAGCCGCGCTCGACCATTGCCGAGATCGACAAGAAGACCGGACGCCTGCTGCTGCACGTGCAGTCGCAGACGCCGGCCTCCACCCGCGACGTGCTGGCCGAGGCCGTGCTCAAGCGTCCCAAGGACAGCGTCCGCGTGCTGGTCGGCGATATCGGCGGCGGCTTCGGCCAGAAGACCAATCTCTATCCCGAGGACGGCATCGTCGCCTACGCCGCGACCAAGCTGAACAAGAAGATCCGCTGGCGCGGCGACCGCACCGACGAATTCGTCGGCGGCACCCATGGCCGCGATCTCACTTCGACCGCCTCGTTCGCGCTGGATGAGAAGGGCAAGGTGCTGGCCTATCGCGTCAAGTCGATCGGCTGCACCGGCGCCTATTCCTCGGGAGCCGCGAACATCATCCCGCTCGTGCTCGGGCCGTTCGTGCAGACCGGTGTCTACGATCTGCCGCTGGTCCATTTCGAGGTGAAGTCGGTGATGACCCACACCGCGCCGGTCGGCGCCTATCGCGGCGCCGGTCGCCCCGAGGCGGTGTTCATCGTCGAGCGCCTGTTCGACGCCGCCGCGCGAAAGATCGGCATGGATCCGCGCGCGATCCGCAAAGCCAATTACATCAAGCCGGCGCAGCTGCCCTACACCAACGCGGCCGGGCAGGTCTACGATTCCGGCGCGTTCGCGCACATGCTCGATCGTGCCGTGAAGCTCGCCGACTGGGACGGCTTTGCCGCGCGCAAGAAGGCGGCGAAGAAGAAGGGCCTGCTCTATGGCCGCGGCCTCACCTCCTACATCGAATGGACCGGCGGCCGCGCCCACACCGAGAAGGTCAGCCTGCATGCGACCTCGCAGGGGCGCGTCGTGCTGCATTCCGGCACCATGGCGATGGGGCAGGGGCTGCAGACCACCTACACCCAGATGATCTCCGACACGCTCGGCATCGCCATGGACAAGATCGACGTGGTGCAGGGCGACACCGATCTCGCGCAGGGATTTGGCAGCGTCGGCTCGCGCTCGCTGTTCGTCGGCGGCACGGCCGTGGCGGTCTCCTCCAACGATCTGATCCAGAAGGCGCGCGAGAAGGCGGCGAACGCGCTGGAAACCTCGATCGACGACATCGAGTATCAGGGCGGCATGCTCACCGTGGTCGGCACCGACCGCCGCATCAGCCTGTTCGACATCGCCGAGAAGGAAGGCGGCGCCAAGCTCAGCGTCGATTCCGAGGGCGAGGTCGATGGTCCGAGCTGGCCGAACGGCACGCATATCTGCGAGGTCGAGATCGACCCGGAGACCGGCGTCTCCAAGGTGGTGCGTTACACCACCGTCGACGACGTCGGTGTCGCCGTGAACCCGATGCTGGTCACCGGGCAGATTCATGGCGGCGTCGCGCAAGGCATCGGCCAGGCGCTGTATGAGGGCGTTTCGTATGACGCCGACGGCCAGCTCCTCACCGCGAGCTACCAGGATTATTGCATCCCGCGCGCCGACGACGTGCCGCCGATCGTGGTCACGCTCGACGATTCCGCGCCCTGCCGCACCAATCCGCTCGGCGCCAAAGGCTGCGGTGAATCCGGCGCCATCGGCGGCCCGCCCTGCGTCACCAACGGCGTGATGGACGCGCTCGCCGAGCTCGGCATCACCCAGCTGAACACGCCGCTGACGCCGCAGAAGATCTGGAAGGCGATCAAGGACGCGAAGGCGGCGGGCTAGCGCCTCGTTGCTGCGCGATCTGCTGCGCCACACTTAACTGTCGTCCCGGGGCGCGCGAAGCGCGAGCCCGGGACCCATAGCCACAGAGAGTGGTTGTGGTGCGAAGCTGGCAACTCCGAGTCCCCGGAGCCACGTCCGCCTGTGGTTATGGGTCCCGGATCTGCGCTTCGCTTGTCCGGGACGACAGCGGAGGGTGCCGCGCCAATGCGGGCTAGGCAGCAGCCTCAAATCCCCAGCATCATCTTCGCGATGATATCGCGCTGGATCTCCGAGGTGCCGCCGAAGATCGTATACGCCCGGCCGTTGAGATATTCCGGCACCATTGTCAGCATCTCCTCAGGGATGGCCGGCTCGTGGTTGAGCTTGTAAAGCGGGCGCATCGGCTCGACGGCGAGGGCGTCGTGGCCGATCACGTCGACGCCGAGCTTCGTCACGGCCTGGCGGATCTCGCTGTTGCGCAGCTTCAGGATCGAGGACACCGCGCCGGGATTCTGCCCGGTCTGCAGCGCCGAGAGCACGCGCAGCTCGGTCATCTCCAGCGCGTCGATGTCGACTTCGACCTCCGCAATGCGGGAGGCGATATCGGGGCTGTCGATGGCGCGACCGGTCAGATCCGATTCAGCGAGATCGGAGATCGCCTTCAAGCCCTCGCGCAGCTTGGCCGAGGCGATGCCGGAGCCGCGCTCGAACTCGAGTAGATATTTGCCGTAAGTCCAACCCTTGCCTTCCTCGCCGACGCGGTTGGCGACGGGCACGCGGACGTCGTCGAAGAACACCTGGTTGACCTCGTGGTCGCCGCCGATGGTGAGGATGGGACGCGTGGTGATTCCCGGCGTCTTCATGTCGATCAGGATGAAGCTGATGCCGTCCTGCTGGCGCGGGCCATCGCTGGTTCGCACCAGCGCGAACATGCGGTTGGCGTGGTGGGCGTGCGTGGTCCAGATCTTGGTGCCGTTGATGACGTAGTCGTCGCCGTCGCGCACCGCGCGTGTCTTCAGCGAAGAGAGATCGGAGCCCGAGCCCGGCTCGGAATAACCCTGGCACCAGTAATCCTCGCCGGAGAGGATTCGCGGCAGGTAAAAATTCTTCTGCGCGGGGTTGCCGAAGCCGATGATGACGGGCCCGACCATCTTCACGCCCATCACGTTGACATTGGGCATGCCGGCGCGTGCGGACTCCGTCTCGAAAATCCAGCGTTGCGCCGGCGTCCAGGCCGGCCCACCATGCTCCACCGGCCAGCCCGGTGCGCCCCAGCCATTGGCATGCAGCACGCGCTGCCAGGCCATGCCGATATCAGGGTCGGAGAACACCGACGGGGTTAGCGCGGTCGCGCGCTTCATCTCATCCGTGAGATTCTTTGCGATGAAGCTGCGCACCTCGTCCTGGAAGGCGCGCTCTTCGGCGTTGAAACTGAGGTCCATGAGGCTCTCCCGGTGTCAGGCCCTGCGGCCGAGTTCGGCGTGACGGGCATAATGATGCGCGCTGCCGCCGAACAGTGTGTCGAAGGCGACGAGGCGCTTGACATAGGCGCCGACCTCGAGCTCCTCGGTGACGCCCATGCCGCCGTGAAGCTGGATCGACTGCTCGCCGACGAAGCGCGCGCACTTGCCGATCTTGGCTTTCGCGCCCGATGCCGCCCGGGCCCGCTCGGTCGGTGCGGCATCCACCTTCAACGCAGCCCGCAGCGCCATCGAGCGCGCCTCGTCCACCTGCATCGCCATGTCGGCGAGGCGGTGGCGGATCACCTGGTTGGCCGAGAGCGGCCGGCCGAACTGTCTTCTGATCTTGGTGTAGTCGAGCGTGGTGTCGAGCAGCGTCTGCATGATGCCGACGGCCTCCGCGCCAAGTGCGGCCATGGCGCGGTCGATGGCCCATTCGATCGCAGGCAGTGCGTCGTGACCGTCGCCGAGCAGCGCGTCCTCGGGTAGATGCACGTCCGAGAGTTCAATGTTGCAGGCGCGTCCGCCGCCCAGGCGCGCGTAGTCTGAGATCGCGAGGCCCGGCGCTGTTGCCGGGACCACGAACAGGCCGATCCGTCCCGAAGGGCCATGATGGTCGTGCATGAGCGCGGAGACGATGATCTCGTCGGCGGCGTGGCCATCGAGCACGGCGACCTTGCTGCCGGCGAGGCGCCAGCCTTGCGCCGTCCTGGTCGCCGATGTCGCGACCTTGGCAAGATCGAACCTTGCCGCGCGCTCCGAATGCGCAAACGCGAGCTTCAGTGATCCATCGGCGATCTTCGGCAGGCTCGCCTGCTTCTGCTCATTGGTGCCGCATCTGGCGATCAGTGCGGCACCCAGCACCACGGTCGCGACATAGGGCTCCGACACCAGCCCTCGGCCGAACGCCTCCATCAGGATGCCGATCTCGACCGCGCCGCCGCCGAGCCCGTCGAACTCTTCGGGAATTGGCAGCGCCAGCCAGCCGAGCTCGGCGAATTGTTTCCACACCGCCGGGCTGAAGCCGAGCGGATCGTTCGCCATCTTGCGGCGGTGATCGGCGTCGTAGCTTCCGGCCACGAACCGCTCCGCGCTCTCACGCAGCAGCCTTTGCTCGTCACTGAGATTGAGATCCATATCGCTACTCCGCGGCTGCCGACGGCTTGCGCACGGAGGGATGCAGGCCGGAGGGATCGACGATCATGCCGAACTCCTGAAGATTATGCGCGTGGCAGAGCTGATGCAGCGCAAAGGCCTGGTCGATCGCGGCGGGCTGGCCCATCACGTCGACCGAGCGGTTCACCGCTTCCTTGGTCATCTTCAGCGCGAAGGATGGCTTTGCAGCGATCCTGCGCGCCAGCGCCAGGGTGCTCGCAGTCAGCTCCGCGCGCGGCACGACCTGGTTGACCATGCCGAGCCGATGCGCCTCCTCGGCGCTCCAGTTGTCGGCGGTGAACAGGAACTCCTTGGCCTTGCGCGCACCGAGTTCCCAGGGATGCACGAACCATTCGACGCCGCAGACGCCCATAGTCACGACTGGGTCGCAGAACTGCGCGTCGTCGCTGGCAATGATGAGGTCGCAGGCCCAGGCCAGCATCAGCCCTCCGGCGATGCACTTGCCGTGCACCTCGGCAATGGTCGGTTTTGCCAGGTTGCGCCAGCGCCGGGTGATCTGGAGATAAATTTCCTGCTCGCGCGCGAAGCGGCCATGGGCATTCGGTTCGGCAAAGCCGCCCCAATTCCCGATCGGTGGAAAATCGACGCCGGCTGCGTTCTTGCTGCCGGGACGCAAATCGTGGCCGGAGGAGAAGTGCGGCCCGTTGCCGGCGAGGATGATCACCTTGACCTCGTCGTCCTGAACCGCCGCGTCGAAGGCGGCGTTGAGGTCGTAGGTCATCTGCAGGTTTTGCGCGTTGCGCGCCTCCGGCCGGTTCATCACGATCCGGGTGATGTCAGGCTCGGGCCTCTCCACGAGGATGGTTTCGAACGAGGTCATCGCGCTTCCCCCTCAGCGTTTCCAGTTTGATCTTATTGTTCCGCCAAGTTGACTATGTCGGCCAGGGATAGGCAAGGGGCTTGCGTCAGTCGGCTGCTTTTCGCGCCGCCGGCACAAGATGTCTGGCACCATGCGCGCTCAATCTGGTAGTTTGCGCCAGATTCCACCGGGAGAAATTTAATGCGCAAGATCCTGACCGTGCTGGCGGCGCTGGCCTCGCTGAGCCTCACCAATTGCGGCTACAACGCGATCCAGAGCGAGGACGAGCAGATCAAGGCCAATTGGTCCGAGGTCGTGAACCAGTATCAGCGCCGCGCCGATCTCGTGCCCAACCTCGTCAACTCCGTGAAGGGCTTTGCCCAGCAGGAGAAGGACGTGCTGCTCGGCGTCACCAATGCCCGCGCCAAGGTCGGCAGCATCCAGGCGACGCCCGAGGTGCTGAACGATCCGGCCGCCTTCCAGAAGTTCCAGGCCGCTCAGGGCGAGCTCTCCAGCGCACTGTCGCGGCTGCTCGTCGTCACCGAGAACTACCCGCAGCTCAAGTCGGACGCCCTGTTCAAGGATTTGATGTCGCAGCTCGAGGGTACCGAAAATCGCATCACGGTGGCGCGCAACCGCTACATCAAGGCGGTACAGGATTACAACATCACCATCCGCTCGTTCCCGAGTAATCTGACCGCGATGGTGTTCGGCTACAAGGAGAAGCCGAACTTCTCGGTGGCGAACGAGAAGGAGATTTCGACCGCGCCGAAGGTCGACTTCAACCCGGCGCCAGTGCCGTCGAAGTAAGCGCGTTCAGTCCCGATGCCTAACACACACTCCGCTGTCATTCCCCGCGAAGGCGGGGAATCCAGTACGCCGCGGCCTCTCCGTATCTCGCTGGCGTCTTTGGAATACTGGATCGCCCGGTCAAGCCGGGCGATGACGCTGAATGTGTGGCGCGTGGTTTTCGTTGCAGCACTCGTCCTCGCCCTCGTATTCCCCGCCTTCGCCGACGTCGCCATCCCCGAACTCGCCGGCCGCGTGGTCGATCAGACCGGCACGCTCTCCAGCAGCGACGTCGCCTCGCTGTCACAAAAGCTGCGCGACTTCGAGACGCGCAAGGGGAGCCAGATCGCCGTCCTGATCGTGCCGACCACGCAGCCGGAGACGATCGAGCAATTCTCGATCCGGGTCGCGGAGGCCTGGAAGATCGGCCGCAAGAAGATCGACGATGGCGCCATCCTCGTCGTCGCCAAGAACGACCGGCATCTGCGTATCGAGGTCGGTTACGGCCTCGAAGGCGCGCTCACCGACGTCACCTCACGGCGGATCATCGACGAAATCATCACGCCGAAATTCAGGAGCGGCGATTTCAGCGGCGGCATCGCTGACGGCGTCGAGCGCATGATGCGGGTGATCGACGGCGAACCCTTGCCGGTTCCGTCACCCAGCGTGAACTTCGGCAGTCTCGACGATCTCGCACCGCTGTTCATCGTCACGCTGTTCGTCTCGGTGGGCGTGGGCGGCGCCTTCCGCGCGGCGCTCGGAAGGTTGCTCGGATCACTCGTGACCGGAGGCGTTATTGCGGCGCTGACCTGGTTCATTCTCGGGTCCGCCGGACTTGCCCTTACGCTGGGTGGTCTCGGCTTCGTCATCGGATTCATCGCTGATCTGTTTTCGGCGATCACGCCCGGCACCGGCCGCTCGCGCGGCGGCTCGTGGTCGAGCGGCTCGTCGTCGGGCGGCTGGAGCAGCGGATCGTCGAGCAGCGGCGGCTTCAGCGGCGGTGGCGGCAGTTTTGGCGGCGGCGGCGCCTCGGGGAGCTGGTAGCGGTCATGAGCATCAAGCGCATTGCCAGACATCTCGTGCAGCATCATTGGCGGGCACAGCAGATCTTTCCGCCGGCCGTGCTCGCCCGCATCGAGCAGGCGATCAGGCAGGGCGAGACCGCCCATTCCGGCCAGGTTCGCTTCGTCGTCGAAGGCGCACTCGACGGCGCGCCGCTGTTCCGCAACCAGCCGGCCCGCGCGCGCGCGCTCGACGTGTTCTCGCATCTGCGCATCTGGGACACCGCGCACAATAACGGCGTCCTGATCTATCTCCTGCTCGCCGACCGCGACGTCGAGATCGTCGCCGACCGCGGCATTCACGCCAAGGTCGGTGCCGAGGGCTGGGAACGCATCTGCCGCGCGATGGAGGCCGAGTTCGCCGCTGGCCAGTTCGAGCGCGGCGTGATCGGCGGCATCGAAGCGGTGTCGCGCGAATTGTCACGGCACTTCCCGCCGCAGGGCCCGCAGAGCAACGAGCTGCCGGATGCGCCAGTCGTGATGTGAGCGAGTGTGATGTGCGGCTGGCGCAGCTTTCTCGCCTCGCTATTCCGCGGCCGTTCATCTTGAACGGTTACAAATTGTTTCATGCCCGCCACACCGGTTCCATCTTCCCGGCTCAATTCAGCCCCTGATGACTTCCTAAAATTTCGGTAAGCGGGTCCACAGGTAAGGATTTCGCAAGCAATGAAAGTTACCAAAAGGTCAACCCAGACTGGAGTATTTGAGCCGTGAGCGAACCAATGCCCGAGCAGGCTGCCCAGGACACCGGCGTCGTCGAAGCTGCTGCGACCACGCAGGCCATCGAGGCTGCCGGGATCGAGGCTCCCTCGATTGCGCCCGACCACGAAGCGCCGCCCAAGGCTGATCCGATCAAGGTCGAGCCGCCGAAAATCGAAGCATCCCGGATTGAGGCTCCAAAGATCGAAGCCAAAGCCGAAACCAAGCCCGAGCCGAAGCCCGGCAAGCTCATCGTCATGGCGCCCTCGGAGCGGTCGTGGAACGGTTCTCGGGACCGCGAGGATTTTGCTCCGCATGTGAAGGCGGACGAGGCGCGCGAGACCGGCAGCAAGCGCCGCCTGTCGGCCATGGTCGCGGTGGTGGCGATCGCGGCGTGCGTCGGCGCGATCAGCGGCGCGCTCGCAACTGCCGGCATGATGCACTTCGCGGCCCCTGCCCAGGCGCCGATCCAGGTCGCCGACACCAGCGCGCTCGATGCTTCGGTTGCCCGAATCGATGCCGACCTCGTCGCGCTCAAGGCCAATGTCGAGCACAGCTCGAAAACCGGCATCAACCAGTTCAACCGGGCCAACGACCGTCTCGACAAGCTCGAGAAGGCGCAGGCCGAGCCGATGGCCAAGATCGCAAAACTGTCCGAGACCGTCGACAAGCTCCGCGCCGCGCCGCCCGCCGCCCCCGCGCAGGCTGCCGCGTCGCCCGCGAAGGAGACCACCGGCTCGATCGCGCCGGCCCAGGTTGCGACCGCCGCTGCTGCACCAGCTGCAGTGCCGGCCGCGCCCAGGACCGATGTCGGCCGCCTGCCGACGGTCGAAGGCTGGCGGCTGCGCAACGCCGGCAATGGCGGTGCGCTGATCGAAGGCCGTGACGGGCTCTACGAGGTCTATCCCGGCGACCCCATCCCCGGCCTCGGCCGCGTCGATGCGATCCGCCGCCAGGATGGCCGCTGGGTGGTCGTCACCAGCAAGGGGCTGATCGTCTCGCGCTGAGCGGCTGGGATACGACTTTCGAAAGGCGCTTCACCACCATGTGAAGCGCCTTTTTGCTTGAATAGGCCGACCGCCGCGGTGTTACCTCAGGCATGAGCCGCGCGTTGCGAATTCTCCTTGCTGCCACCGTCCTGTGTTGCGGCACCGCCGCGCTATCGGCCGCGGAGACCGCGCCGCTGACGCGCGGCACGGCCGTCATCGATCCCGATCTCCTGCGCAGGCTCGACGAGAGCGACGCTCTCACGCTCCCGCGCCTGTTGTCGCCGGAGCGCAAGGCCGACGGTCCGCTGACGACCGACCGGCTGTTCTCGTCACTGCCCCAGCTCAAGGACATTCCGCCGGCGATCGAGGCGGAGTTCGACCGCTACATCGTCACGCAGAAGGCGGCGTATCCGAGCGAGACCATCGGCGTCGGCGAAGGCTTTGACGTGCAGCTGTTCGACCGGGCCAATCTGAGATCGCGCGACACGCGCTTCGTGCTGGCCGGCATCGTCAACCGCATGGACCGCGCCTATGCGTCGGAGGAGGCCTGCGGCGAGATCCGCCTGATCTACCGTCTCGCGCGGTTCGACGGCACGACCGCGGCTCGGCTGCCGATGACGCTCAATCTGGTGATGAAGGCGCGCGATGCACGCCGGACGGATGCGAATGGCAAGCCGATCAGTTGCGCCGAGCTCGCGCGACGCTGGCTCGACAACGACAATTGGCAGGGGCTGATCGGCAGTCGAGACGACGCCATGCTCGATCGCATCGAGACCAACATCCAGCTCTCGGTCGCGGCGAAGTCGGCGCTGCATGATTTCCGCTCCGACTATCTGCTCAAGGTGTTCAAATACGACGCCGCCACCAAGACGTTCGCAGAATCGACGCTGGAGAACCAGATCGACCGCGACCGGATCATGGCGGACGACGCGCTTCGGCGCGACTTCAAGGATTGGCTGCTCGCACCCGAGCATCTTCGCGAGTTCGATCGCGGCACCGTGCTGATCCCCGAGAAATTCCTGGCCAAAAGTGCGGTGGTGCCGACGCCGGCCGGCCTCGATGCTTCGGCGCTGCAGCCTGAATTCGGCATGATGCAGGGGGAGGGCAAAGGCGAGCCGGTCTTCACCGACAGCGACGTGGTCGGTGCGTTGAAGCAGGCGACCGCGCGCGGCAACATGCAGAACATCCGATCGGTCGCCGGCTTTCAGCGCCGTCTCAACGACGTCACCTGCTCAGGCTGCCACCAGACCCGCGGCATCGGCGGCTTTCACTTTCCGGGCGTCGATTGGCTGGCGGACAAGCCGTCGAATTCCACCATCGTGCCGGCCTCGCCGCATTTCGTCGGCGACCAGGTGCGCCGCCGCGACATCCTGACTGCGTTCGCCGCGGGCAAACGCCCTGATTTCTCACGCGGATTTGCCAACCGGCCACAGACCCGCGGCAGCCGGGAGCTCGCCGGCACCGAATATCAGGACGGCTGGGGCGCGCATTGTTCTTTGCAGGACGCGGGACCTGGAACGCGAGATGGGAGTTTTACGTCATGGAGCTGTGCTACAGGCTTGACCTGTCAGGCCGCAGCGGCCTCGCGCCAGATCGGCATGTGCTTCATCAAGACGCGTTAGGCCAACGAGCGATTTGCAAGCGATTTGGATGACCCATGACGGATAGCAGCAACGCCAACAAGGCGCGCAATCTTAAGATCGCGCGCAATGAGGAAGCCAAGCAGGTCGCCGGCAGCGCCCGCGTCAGCATCTCGGCCATCGTGGCGGTTGTCATCGTCGGCGGAATCCTGTTCACGCTCGGCTGGCTGGGGCTGCGGTAGCCGGCGCGCCTCACTTCGCGTAATTCGTCATCCGCTTGCCCGGCAGCAGCTCGTAGGCCGGCTTCCACCCGGGCAGGGCGGCCATGCGGCCGAGCCAGGCGTGGATGGCGGGATGGCTCGCCGCGAAATCGAAGCCGTGCTCGTCGCTGGGATAGTGCAGATAGGCCATCATCGAGATGTCTGCGACCGTCGGCCTCGCACCGATCGCGAAGGCGTTGTGCTCGAGATGGCCGTCGAGAATGCCGAGGAAGTCCTCGAGCCGGCGGCGAAAATGCTTCAGCACCTGCGGGTCGTTCTTCTCGGTGAAGGCGCGCATGAAGCGGTAGGTCGCCATGTAGCCGGTGAGCTTGTGGTTGTCCCAGAACAGCCAGCGCAGCAGCTCGAACTTCTCGTCCTCCGTATCGGCGCCGAAACGGCCATATTGCTCGGCGAGCTTCAAGAGCAGCGGCGCGGTCTGCGTCATCTTCACGCCGTCGACTTCAAGGACGGGAATCTCGCCCATCTCGTTGACGGCCTTGCGCCATTCCGCCGTGCGCGTGACGCCGCCGCCGAAATCGGTCCACACCGGCTCGAACCTCTCGCCACACAGCGTCAGCATCAGCGCCAGCTTGTAGCTGTTGCCTGACTCGGGGAAATAGTGGAGGCGGTAGAGGGGCATTGTTGGCTCCTTGCCGTTGAAGCCGGGATGGCATTACATATGATCCGTATAACAGAACATTTGTTCTGTTATCGGTCAAGAGCTGGACCCAGGTTGGATGAGCAGAAACCTAAAAACAGAGTCGGCCGATCGGCCCCTGATGGAGGCAACCTTACGCATCATCGGGCGAAATGGCCTCGATGGGGTGACCCACCGGGCGGTCGCGGCCGAAGCCGGGGCTTCGCTTGGTGCGGTCACGCATCACTTCGGAACCCGCGATGCGCTGGTGGAGGCGGCGCTGCAGTTCGCGCTGACGCGCGAGGTTGGCCGGCTGCGTGCGTTGGCCCTCAGCCTTCAGGACAAAGCATTCGAGGTCGAGGCCTGGATCGACGCGTTGGTCGATTTCTATGTCATTGAGCTCAGCACCGAGGCCGAGACGCATATCGCCTGCTATGAGGCCTTCCTGGCCGCCGCGAGGCAACAGCGCTATCGGCCGGTGGTCGCCGAGTGGTTTGACACATGGCGGCAAAGTGCCGAGCTTGCGCTGAAGGCCGCGAAATCACCAAACCCACGCCGCCACGCCGAGCTGTTCGTCTCGGCGCTGATCGGCTTGCTGTTTCGCCAACTCGCCACGCCCAGAGCCGGCTTTCGCCGTGAGGCGAAGGCGGAGCTGTTGGAGTTGGTAGGCGGCTTGATTGCGCGGAAGTAACTGCGGCGCCTATCCCACCGCGCCCGACGACTTGAGCTGCTTGATCGCCGCCTCGTCGTATCCCGCCTCGCGCAAAATCTCGTCACTGTGCTCGCCGACGCCGGGCGGCTTGCGCGGCTGGACTTTCTTGGTGCCGTCGATCCAGATCGGGCTGGAGATGGTGAGCATGGTGTCGTTCTCGAACGGCACCAGCACCTCGTTGTCCAGCATCTGCTTGTCGTTCGGGATGTCGTCGAGAATGGCGACGACGCCAAACACGAGGCCATTGCCGTCGAGGATCTTGCGCCATTCGGCGAGATCCCTGGTGGCGAAGGTCTCGTCAAAAATCTGGACCAGTTCGACCGAACGGGCTTGACGGTCGGCCTTGGTGGCGAAGCGCGGATCGCTGATGAGGTCCTCGCGCCCCAGGCACTTCGCAAGCGCCGGAAACTGCTTCTCCTCGCTCAGCAGCGACAGGATCAGCCAGCGGCCATCCTTGCATTGATAGTGGTTGGCGACCGCGTTGAGCGCGCGCTCGCGCGGACGCCGCTCGCCGAATTTGGCGCCGCAGAGCTTTGCCTGCGCCAGCACGCTCGCGGCCCAGACGCCGTTGGCCATCAGATTGGAGGCGACATGCGAGCCCTTGCCGGTCTTCTCGCGCTGATACAGCGCGGTGACGATGGCGCCGTAGAACGCCATGGCGCAGGGATGGTCGCCCATGCCGGCGACGGAGCGGGCCGGCGTGGTGTCGGTGTCGGCGCGGACGAGGTCCATCAGGCCGGAGCGCGCCCAATAGGCATTGCTGTCGAAGCCGGGCTTGTTGGCTTCCTCGCCCTTCTCGCCATAGCCGGTGAAGGAGGCGTAGATCAGCCGGTCGTTGAGATGGGCGAGGTGATCATGGGTGATGCCGAGCTTGGCGCGCACCGGCGGCGGCATGTTGGTGATGAAGACGTCCGCTTCTTCGACCAATCTGTAGAGTACGGCCTGCGCTTCGGGCTTGGCGAGGTCGAGTGCGATGCTCTTCTTGTTGCGCGCTTCCAGCAGCCAGGCGAAATTATGCTCGCCGGTGGGATAGCCCGGCAGGTTCGGCAGGTTGCGATAGGGATCGCCGGCGCCGGGCGGCTCGATCTTGATGACATCGGCGCCGAAATCCGACAGCACGGTCGCGGCCGCGGGCGCTGCGATGAAGCTCGCGCAGTCCAGAACCTTCAGGCCCGAAAAGATGCCCTTTTCCATCGCGGCGTCGCTCCCTCGCTCTTGTCGTTTCCCGCGCGCTGGAATTGGCGCGGGGCAGGTGATGGCAGCATTAGACCGATGTTTCCGCGGGATGCAACGGCGCCCGGCGCAGGGCCTCACTCCTCCCCCGCAAGCAACGCAGCATTACCCCCGGCGGCGGCCGTGTTGATGGTCACGGTCTGCTCGGTCGCAAAGCGGGCGAGGTAGTGCGGGCCCCCCGCCTTGGGGCCGGTTCCCGACAGGCCGTTGCCGCCGAACGGCTGCACGCCGACCACGGCGCCGATCATGTTGCGATTGACATAGATGTTGCCGATCTGGAGGCGGTCGATGATGGCTTCGACGGTGTCGTCGATGCGGGAATGGATGCCGAGCGTGAGGCCGTACCCGGTGCGCTCGATCGCAGCAAGCACGCGTTCGAGGTTTTCGGCGCGGTAGCGCACGACGTGAAGGATCGGGCCGAACACCTCCTCGGTGAGCTGGCCGGCGTCCCTGAGCTCGAAGATATGCGGCGCGACAAAGCATCCTTGCGGCGCGTGGCCTGCAAAGTGCAGCCGCGCCTCGCTCGTCATCCGCGCGATATGCGCATCCAGCCGCTGCTTGGCCTCCGCGTCAATCACCGGGCCGACATGGGTTGCGACGTCGCAGGGATCGCCGATCTTCAACTCGCGCGCCGCGCCCGCGATCATCTCGATCATGCGGTCGGCGACGTCCTCCTGCACGAACAAGAGCCGCAGCGCCGAGCAGCGCTGGCCGGCGGAACGGAACGCGGAGGTCACGACATCGTCGGCGACCTGCTCGGGGAGCGCGGTGGCGTCCGCGATCATGGCGTTGATGCCGCCGGTCTCCGCGATCAGCGGCACGATCGGTCCATCCCTGGCGGCGAGTGTCCGGTTGATGCTGCGGGCGACCTCGGTCGAACCGGTGAAAACGACGCCGGCAATATCGGCGTGCGCGGTGAGGGCGGCGCCGATGCGGCCTTCGCCGACAACGAGATGCAGCGCATCTTTCGGGACGCCGGCCTCGTGCAGCAGGGCGACGGCCTCGCGCGCGATGCGCGGCGTCTGTTCGGCAGGCTTGGCCACCACGCTGTTGCCGGCCATCAGGGCTGCCGTGATCTGGCCGAGGAAGATCGCCAGCGGAAAATTCCACGGCGAGATCGCAACGAAGACACCGCGGCCGCGCATCGCCAGCGCATTGCTCTCGCCGGTCGGGCCCGGCATCGTCGTCTCGCTGCCGAATAATTTGCGGCCCTCAGCGGCATAATAACGGCAGAAGTCGGTGGCTTCGCGCAGCTCCGACAGCGCATCATCGAGCGTCTTGCCGCCTTCGGCCTGCAGCAGTGCGATGAAGCGGGCGCTGCGGCTCTCCAGGAGATGCGCGGCCTGCTCCAGCGCCGCCGCACGCGTCGTCGCCGGTGTCCGGCTCCAGGCCGCAAAGCCCGCGCGCGCGGTGGTCACCGCCGCATGGGCTTGATCCGGCGCGGCATCCGCGATCGGCTCGAGATGGGTCGCTGCGGCCTTGACGTCGGTGAGCAAGCGGTCAAGCGCGGTGCGTGCGCCGAATTCGACGCCGCGCGAATTGCGCCGCTCCGGCGCGTAGAGATCGCCCGGCAGAGGAATCTTCGGATGGGCCGCCGCCTGCGGCCGGCCGATTGCATCCGCCGGACGCTGCAACAGCGTCGTGACAGGCACGCGATAATCGGCGGCCTGCGCCACGAACGAGGAATTGGCACCGTTCTCCAGCAGCCGCCGCACCAGATAGGCCAGCAGGTCGCGATGGCTGCCGACCGGCGCATAAGTGCGGGTGGCGATGTCAGGGTGATCCTTGGCAAGCTGCTCGTAGAGCGCTTCGCCCATGCCGTGCAGGCGCTGGAATTCGAAGCAGCCGATATCGCCGGCAAGCTCCAGCACGGTCGCGACCGTCAGCGCGTTGTGGGTGGCGAATTGCGGGAAGATGCGCGACCGCAGGGCCAGCAGCTTCGTCGCGCAGGCGACGTAGTTCAGATCCGTCATCGCCTTGCGCGTGAACACGGGATAGCCGTCCAGCCCGCGCTCTTGCGCGCGCTTGATCTCGGTGTCCCAATAGGCGCCCTTGACCAGCCGCACCATCACCTTGCGGTCATGCGCGCGCGCGAGCGCGTCGACATGGTCGATCACCGCGCCGGCGCGCTTCTGATAGGCCTGGATCGCGAGGCCAAATCCGTCCCAACCTCTCAGCGAGGCATCGGCGAGCGTCGCCGCGATCACATCGAGCGACAGCTCCAGCCGGTCGGCTTCCTCGGCATCGACGGTGAAGTTCAGGTCTTGGGCCTTGGCGCGCTGCGCGAGGTCGAGCAGCAGCGGCACCAGCTCGGCCATCACGCGGTCGCGGCTGATCGCCTCGAAGCGCGGATGCAGTGCCGAGAGTTTGACGGAAATGCCGGGCCGGTCGGGCAGGGGATGGCTCCCCGCCGTCTTGCCGATCGTCTCGATCGCGCTGGCATAAGCATCGAAATAGCGCCTGGCGTCCGCCGCCGTGCGCGCGCCTTCGCCGAGCATGTCGAAGGAATAGCGCGGCCTCTCACCGGAGCGCGGCTTGCCCCGCTCCAGCGCCTGCGCGATGGTCTCGCCCAGCACGAAATGATTGCCCATCAGCCGCATCGCCTGACGCGTGGCGGTACGCACGGCGGGTGCGCCGAGCCGCTTCACCAGACGGCCGATCGTGCCGTCGGGCGTCTCGCCGGGCTGGATCACCCGCGCCGACAGGCCGAGCGCCCAGGCCGAAGCGTGGACCAGGAAGGCCGTGGACCTGGTCTCGTGGTGGATGAAATCGCCCTCGCCGAGCTTGTCCTCGATGAACCGGTCGGCGGTGCGCGCATCGGGCACGCGCAGCAGTGCCTCGGCCAGCACCATCAGCGCCAGCCCTTCCTTGGTCGAGAGCGCGAACTCCCGCAGCATGTCCTCGACCCCGCCAAGACTGCCTGCAAGGCGGTCGTCGCGCTTGCGGATCGCCTCGATCAGCCGGGTCGCGGTGCGGTCGATCCGGGCCTCCTGCGGCGGGCTGAGATGTGACGCGGGCAGCAGGCGCGCGGCGATCTCGGCATCATCGGGTGCGTAGGGGGCGGTGAAGGGCGGCGGGGTGTTCGGCATGGCGTGTCCTGTGGTGGAAATCCAGGATAGGGCCCGCGTGGCCGTAGTTCGATAGACAATCTAGCCGATTTGCCTTAGAAAATGCAGATATGATGCCGATGGGCCTTATAAATCATGGAACTCGATCGAATCGACCGGAGAATCCTCTCGATTTTGCAGGAGGATGGACGCATCGCCAATGTCGAACTCGCCGACCGCATCGGCTTGTCGCCGACCTCGATCGGCGAGCGGCTGAAGCGCTTGCAGCGCGAGGGCTTCGTCGAAGGCTATGGCGCGCGGCTCAACCCGCACCGGCTTGGTCTCGGTCTTCTGGTGTTCGTCGAAGTGCTGCTCGACAAGACCACGCCGGACAATTTCGAGCAGTTTGCGCGCGCGGTGAAACTCGCACCTGAAGTCCTGGAGTGTCACATGGTTGCCGGCGGCTTCGACTATCTTGTGAAGGCGCGGCTTGCCGACATGGCGGCGTATCGACGCTTTCTCGGCGAGACCCTGCTGTCGATGCCGGGTGTGCGCGAGACGCGGACCTATGCGGTGATGGAGGAGATCAAGCGCGACGCACCGTTACCGGTGGGCTGACGAAGTGCCGTCGCGATTGTCATTGCTGAGGCGTTGAACGAGCGGTCCTCGCGGGAAATAGCTCTCCGTGTGCAGTCGCAACGCCTGTCGTCGAATGCACTGGCCGTCTTCTGAAATATTCTTGGCCCGGCTCCCGGATCAATCCGGGAGGCAGCAAAAGCTGGCGGGCTTATACTTTGAGGTTCTCTGCGGAGGTCTTGCCCCGGTTTGCGATCTCTTCGTATTCCACCGTCTGTCCTTCGTTCAGGGACGACAGACCGGCTTTCTGCACTGCCGAGATATGCACGAACACATCCTTGCCGCCCGACGCAGGCTGGATAAATCCATAACCCTTCGTCGGGTTGAACCACTTGACCGTACCTTTAGCCATCACGACTTCTCCGCGGGTCTTCCTCCGAGATCTCGAACCGCCAATCCCCGCCAACCGGCCGGTTCGGTCCTAACAGGATACGCGGAATGTGGCTGGCTTGGTAGCTCAAACCACATCCGCCTTTTGCCGAAATCCGCTCAACTTCGCGGCGCTTCTACCGGTTTTGCCCGTTTCGCGGTCAATTGACCGACACGCCGCGCGCCGTCAGTCAATACGTGGCGGCCAGGTAATCGACGATCTTGCCGACGTCGGCATCGTCGATCGGTGCACCATAGACCTTGATCATCTTGGTCACCTCGGCCTGCCAGAAGCTTTTCTTGTCCTTCATCGGCGGCTGCGTCTTGATGTAGTCGGCCGAGTGGCAGGCGCTGCAATTGCCCTGGACGACTTCGAGATTGGGCCCGGCCTTGAAGGCCGCGACCTCGTCCGGAAGCTTGTAATTGACGGGCGCCGCGGTCACGGCCGTCAGGCCGGTGGCGAGGGCGAGCGTGATGGCGAGGAAGACGGTGCGCTGCATGATCATTCTCCCTCAGGCCACGGTCACGCGGACGGTTTCGACGACGTTGCGCAGATAACCCGCCGGGTTCCAGCGCGGCGCTTCGGGCTGCGTCTCGCCGCCATTGCCGGTGGCGCGCACCTTGAGCTCAACGCTGCCTGCCGCGAGCTTCACCGGCAGCATCCATTCGCGGAACGAGTATTTGCCGAGATCCTTGCCGAGCTTGGCGCTGGTCCAGGTCTTGCCGCCGTCGGTGGAGATTTCGACCTGCTTGATGCCCTTGCCGCCGTCGAAAGCGATGCCGCGCAGGGTGGTGCGGCCGGCTTTCAGCTTGGCACCATCAGGCACGCTGGTGATGAAGGAGCGGATGGTGAAGCGGTTGATCGGGATCGTCGCTTTCGGTGCGGTGCCGGGCTCGACCGAATTGTTCGGCGTATCCGGAATGCGATAGGCCGACTTCATCCAGAAGCCGTCATAGACGTTATCGACGACGGTGATCTCGTTGAGGTGCTTGACCCAGTAGGTACCGTAATAGCCGGGCACGATCAGGCGCAGCGGGAAGCCGTTGAGGAACGGCAAATCCTCGCCGTTCATGCCATAGGCCAGCATGACCTCGCCGTCGGTGGCGTGACCGAGATCGAGCGCCTTGACGAAATCGGGCGTCTTGTCGCTGACCGGCCCGTCCATGCCGCCAAACGTGACCTGCTTGGCGCCGGCATGTACGCCGGCCATGTCAAGCACGGCCTTGAGCGGCACGCCGCGCCAGCGCGCATTGCCCATTGCCCCGTTGGCGAGCTGGCCGCCGGCGACGCGCGGCTCGAAGAAGCCGCGGCTGTTGCCGGAGCACTGGTTGACCGCGACGATCTCCGTCGCCTTCATCTTCCTGATGTCCTTCAGCGACAGCTTGAGCGGCTTGTCGACCTTGCCCTTGACCTCGAGCGTGAACTTGTCGGGATCGAGATTGTAGGGGAGGTCAGAGAGGTGATAGCGCACGAAGAATGCATTGTTCGGCGTGATCGGGCCGTCGTTGAAGATCGCGAACGGGGTCTCGAGCTGCGGTGGCCGGCTGGTGAGGCCGATCATCGGCCGCTTCTGCGGATATTTCACCAGCGGACGCTCGCCATTGGCGAAGGGCAGCGTAACGGTGTCGAGTGCCAGCGCCTTGCTGGAATTCAGCGTGGCCGCGAGTGCGGTGAAGCCCGCTCCTTTGAGCAGGTCGCGTCGATCAAACATCTGGTCCCCTCCCGGGAGCTTTTCGTCGGACCTACGGTCATCACCGCGGACCCGCGCTCATCTGTCGCAACCCGCGAGGCGAAGTCAATTCGTGCTTTCGCAGCAGGCCCATGCCGCTACGTTGCAGCAGGCCGGTGTTACGGTTGTCATGCAATGGAGTCGGACCGTAGCCGCGCGGGCGGTGCACCTCTCCCGCTTGCGGGAGAGGTCGGCACGAAGTGCCGGGTGAGGGTTTTCTCCTCTGGGGGATTGTCCCTTTGTGGAGAGACCCTCTCCCCAACCCTCTCCCGCAAGCGGGAGAGGGAGCGCACCGCTCGTGTGGCTCGCGGCTTATGCCGCGACGCGCTCGCCACGCGTGACCAGCGCCGCCAGCTCCCGCGCATCCGCAACCACCCGCACCGCCATCGGCTCGTCGCGGCCGCGGATCGCGACCTCCCGTTGCGGCAGCGTATCGTCTGCGAGGCCCGCCGTGCTGCGGATTTCGTCCGAGACTATCGCCTCGCAGGCCAGCGTCTTGGTCATGTCCTGGAGGCGGGCGGCGACGTTGACGGCATCGCCCAGCGCCGTGAAGACGACGTGATCGCGATAGCCGATGTCGCCGATGATGACCTCGCCGCCGTGAATGCCGATGCCGAAGCGGATCGGCTCGCGCAGATCGTGGCTCAGGAGCTGGTTCAGTTCGTCGATATGCGTGGCGATGCCGGAGGCCGCCTTCAGCGCCTGCCGGCAGGCGGTTTGCGGATCGGCCGTGAGCCCGAACAGCGCCAGCATGCCGTCGCCGACGAACTGGTTCGGCTGGCCGCCATTCTCGATCACTGCCTGCGAGACCGCGCCGAGGAAACGGTTGACGATGAAGACGGTGTCGAACGGTAGCCGCTTCTCGGCGAGCTGGGTCGAGCCGCGCATGTCCACGAACAGGCTGACGAGATAGCGCTCCTGGCCGATTCTGGCCGGTGTCGAGGCCTGCCCGTCCGTCGAATGCGTGTGAGGCGTGAAGAGCTGGAAGAAGGAGAGATCGGACATCGGCCGCAGCTGGCAGGCCAGCCTGATCGAGGGGTCGTTGGTGCCGACACGGGTGAGCACGAAGGCCTCACGCTGCGACGGTGTGGGCAGGGCGTCATGGTCGCCGATGATGCGGATGCGGCAGGTCGAGCAGCGGGCGCGGCCACCGCAGACGCTGGCATGCGGTACATTGTGGCGCAGGCTCGCTTCCAGCACGGACAGGCCCTTGGGAACCCGCACCGTCTTGCCGTTGCCGTAGGACAGCGCGACCATGCCGCCGCGCCGCTCGCGCCAGGCTCGCACGCCGCGTGCCGCCAGCGCCAATCCCAACAGACCGAAATACCCGATGGTGAGGCCGCCGGTGATGCGGTCGAGCGTGTTGCCTTCCGCGACCGTGCCGACCTGGCGTCGCGTGAGATTGTGCGTGCGCCATTCCCCGTCATCGGCCTCGATCGCGACGCCGCGGCCGCCCTGATAGATGCCGAGCAGCGACAATGTCGGGACCAGCACGGCGGCGGCGAGTAGATAGGGGGCGGCGCGCGTGAAGAACGGCTTGAGGCGGAGCCAGAAGAAGATGCCGATGCAGCCATGCACCCAGGCGATGAGAAGCAGGATCGTCATCTGCCAGAGCCGGCCCGGCGCGGCGACGAAGAACAGATAGAGCTCCTGCGGATAGAGCTTCTGATGATCGTACAGCGTGTAGCCGAGCCGCACCCCGATTACGTGTCCCATGACCAAAGCGGGAATACTCAGGCCCAGCACCAATTGGAGCGGCTCGATCGTCCGCCATCGGAACTGCCGGCGTTGATACAGCGCGTAGATGCCGAGGCCCATATGGGTGAGTGCGGCCGTGTAGAACACGATCGCGACGGGGAGGAACTGCCAGAACAGGGTATGGTAGTAGACTCCGGCCTCCATGGCCTCGACCGAAATATTGCCGAGCGCGTGGTTGAGGAAATGGCTGATCACGTAACAGAACAGGATCACGCCGCAGACGAGCCGTACCTGCCGCACGCCGGTCGCGCGGACGAGTTCGGACATCTGTGCAGGAGCGCTGGCCATGATTCGCTTGTATCAGTTCACCAATGAGAACAGCCAGCGTAGCGTTTAATTCCCGGCCTGGACAGCTGGCGGGATCACATGGGCGGCAAGGTTACGAAATCGTAGGGTGGGCAAAGGCGCGCTCTTGCGCGCCGTGCCCACCATTTTTATCCCCTATCCTCATGGTGGGCACGCTTCCTCCTTCGCTCTCGAGCTACGGCGGACAAGCCGCTTTGCCCACCCTACGATCTCTCGTCCGGGGCGACGGGAGAAGACTGGAGCACCATCCCCACATTGACTCCCCCTCCCAAGTTGGGGAAAAGCGCGGCCGTGACGATCGCTCCCGACATCTCCGTGAAGCCAGACGGCGCCGAACGCCGTCTCATCCTTGTTGCCGTGCTCGTGATCGCCGCGATGACGCTGCTGCGCATCGTCTACGCGTCCGCGATCGAGCTGCGCACCGACGAGGCCTATTACTGGACCTGGTCGAAGGAGGGCGCGCTCAGCTTCCTCGATCATCCCCCGGGCATCGCCTGGCTGATCCGTTTCGGCACCGCGATCTTCGGCGACACCACGCTCGGGGTCCGCTTCGGCGGCATCGTCGCGATGCTAGTGACGCAATGTCTGCTGGCCGACATCGTCCGCCGCCTCACCCATGATGCGCGCGCTGTCGTGTTCGCCGTGCTCATGCCGGAAGCTGCGCTCTATTATGGCCTGCTGATGGCCAAGGTCGCGCCCGACGTCGCCATGATCCCGTTCGCAATGGCGATGATGTGGTCGCTGGTGCGGCTGGCGCAGAGCGGCGACGGACGCTGGTGGCTTGCGGCCGGTCTGTTCGCCGGTCTGTCGATGCTGTCGAAGTTCACCGCGATCATGTTCGCCCCCGCGGTTGCCGCCTTTCTGCTGGTGCCGGATTGGCGCTGGCGCTGGCTGCGGAGCCCTTATCCTTATCTCGCGGTGCTGGTCGCAATCGCAGTGTTCTCGCCGGTGCTGGTCTGGAACGCGCAGCACGATTGGGCCTCGTTCCGTTTCCAGGGCGTGCGCGCCACCGCCAATTACGGCATCTCGTTCCGCACCCTCGGCGACTTCATCGGCCTGCAGTTCGGCCTGGTCGGCTTCGTCATGTTGCCGGTGGTGCTGACCGGGCTGGTGCTGACGGCATGGCGCGGCGCTCGCACCCGCGAGCCGGTGGCGATCCTGCTGTCGGCCGCGGTGCTGGTGCCGTTTCTGTATTTCCTGGCGAAGTCGACCACGCTCCGGGTCGGCGACACCTGGCCGATGTTCATGTGGCCGGTCGGCTTCGCCGCCACGGCCGTGAACCTCGCGACGATGATGAAGGAGGATTGGTCGTCACGGATGCTGAGCTCGTCGCTGTTCTGGGCGAGGACAGCGGTCGGCTCCGGCATCGCCTTCGTCGTGATCGTGTTCCTCTACTACGTCGCCGCGCCCTGGAATCTGCTCGGCAGGATCGATCCGATTGGCGCCGAGGCCGGCTACGAGCAGGTCGCCGCGCGCGCGCAGGCCGCGCTCGACGACACAGGCGCGACCTGGATTGCGACCACGGACTACCGCACCTACGCCATGATGCGCTGGCTGTTCAGGGGGCGCGTGCCCGTCATCGAGATCAACGAGCGCGGCCGCTTCCAGGATTTCCGCGATCCCGGCATGGACCGGATCAGGGACCACGCGGGTATTTACGTCGGGCGCGAGCCGGACGATCGTTCGTCGCTGTGGGAGAATATCCCGGCGAAGCGCGAGCCGCTCGGCGAAGTCGAACGAAGCTGGCGCGGCATTCGTTCCGATACCTATGTGATCGAAAAGCTCACGGGGTGGACGCCCGAGCTGTCGCCGCCAAAGGATTCGCCGCTGTTCTGGTGGAAGGTGCTGGCTTTCCTCTCCCTCTCCCCGCAAGCGGGGAGAGGCGAAGAAGCTAATCCTCCCCGTCCTTCTTCCGCAGCAGATCTGTCGCGAGATCCGACAGCTTCGGCGGCGGGAGCGCTGCGAACGGCAGCGGCCTCGTGACGTCGATCGCGGCAAGGCCCAGCCGCGCCGTCAGCAACCCGTTCAGCACGCCTTCGCCGAGCCGCTGCGACAGCTTTGCCGCGATGCCGTGGCCGAGCATCTGCTGCACCAGGCTGTCGCTCGCGGCCATGCCGCCGGTGATGGCGAGATGGGCGATGACGTGACGCAGCAGGCGGATCATGCCGAGCGCGCCGGGGCGGCCGCCATAGAGAAAAGCGAGCTGGCGGATCAGGCGCAATGCGGCGACCAGCACGAACAGCACGTCGATCGCGGCGCGAGGGGAGACCGCGGTCACGATCGAAACCTTTTGCGCCGCCGACGACACCAGCCGGCGTGCTTCCGCATCCAGCGGCGACATCAGCTCGCGCTCGGCGAGCCGGATCATGTCGGCGCCGTCGATGATCTCGCCGGTGTGGCTCTCCAACGCCGCGCGGGCGCGCGCGAGCTGCGGGTTCTGGTGCGCGATCTTGAGCAGTTCCTGCACGATGACGCGGCTTTCCTTGCGGTCGTCGCTGGCAAGTACCGATGCCGCGCGCTCATGCAGCTTCTCGATCGTCGCCAGGCGCGCGAGACCGAACGCCTCGCGTCCGATCACGACGGCAAGCGCGAGTGCGGTGACGAAGGCAAAAGCGAGGCCAACATAGCCGAGTGTCTCGCTGCGCGCGAACAGGTCCTCGATCAGATGGACGACGCCAAGCCCGACGCCGAGCAGGGTCAATCCGCCGAGGCCGGACCAGAATAGCGTGCCCCAGGGAAAACCGCGCCGCGCCGGCAGCGCGGCCGCGATCGGCACCGGCAGCATCGCCGGATCCGGCTCCGGTGTGATCTGGATGGTGGCGCGGCTGAGCCGCGCCGTCTCGTCGGCTTCGGCGACGACGACGCCGGGATCGTCGAGCCGGAACGTCGCCGGGCGCCTTGGCTTCGATCGGTCGTTCATGCGAGCTTGTCTCCGATCAGGAACTGCAAGGCACGGTCGAGGCGGATGTGAGGCAGTGTCGGCTCGTTGGTTCCGTCGCGTTCGAGCTTGGGCGGGCGGAAGCGCAGGAAGCGGAAATCGCTCTTGTCCGCGGCCAGCGTCGAGAGGCCGCGGAACGCATCATTGCCGTTGAACAGCGGCTCGGGATCCAGCGGCAAATCGCCCGGAAAGGTCGCTACTTCCGTATTACCATCAAAGAACTCGCCGCCGGCGCTCTCGCCTGCGGCCGGTGTTCCCAGGATCGACGGCAGTTTGTCGCGGCCGTGCGCGACCTGCGCTTCCCTTGTGGCACGCACCGCGGCAAGCGCCACCACGTCGATCGCCGCGCCCGTGTTTTCCGCGCGCGCAACGGCGCCGGAGACGGCGCGTCGCAGCACGGCCTCGAGCCGGTCGTGGCTGGAATGATGCAGATGGTCCGCCTTGGTCGCCGCGAACAGGATGCGGTCGATGCGCGGGCGGAACAGGCTGGAGAGGATCGTGCTGCGGCCGATGTTGAAGCAATCGAGAATGCCGGCGAGGGCTGCTTCGAGATCGTGCAGCGCCTCGGGGCCGGAGTTGAACGCCGACAGCGCGTCGGCCAGCACGATCTGGCGATCGAGCCGGGCGAAATGATCTCTGAAGAACGGCCGCACCACCACGTCCTTGTAGGCCTCGAAGCGGCGCACCATCATCGCCCACAGCGATCCCTCCGGTGCCTGTCCGCCAACGGGCACGTCGAGCGGCGCGAAGGTCAGCGCCGGCGAGCCTGCGAGATTGCCGGGCATCAGGAAGCGGCCCGGCGGCAGCAGGCTCATCGCGAACCGTTCGTCGCGGCAGGCACGCAAATAATCGGTGAAGAGCTTTGCGGCCGTCAGCGTCGCCTGCTCGTCTTCGCGGGCCTCGGGCTTGAGCGTTGCGAGATGCGCGTGCCATGCGCTCGCCAGATGCGCGCGCGGCGCCTCGCGCGACAAGGCCAGGCTCTCCGCCGACCATTGCTCAAAACTCTTCTGCAGCAGCGGCAGGTCGAGCAGCCACTCGCCGGGATAGTCGACGATGTCGAGCGTCAGCGTGCGGTCGGCGCCGTTCGGCCGCTGATAGTCGATGACGAGCCTGAGCTCGCTGATGTCGACGGTCGAGCTCGGCCAATGCCGCTCCTCGAGCAGCGCGCGCAAATGGCTCTCATAGGCAAACCGCGGCACGGCATCATCGGGCTGCGGCGCCAGATGCGCCCGCGCAATCCGGCCCGAGGCGTAGGCGTCGAACACCGGAAACCGGCCGCCGCGGGTGAGGCCGTGGATCAGCGCGGTGATGAACACGGTCTTGCCGGCGCGCGACAGGCCGGTAACGCCTAACCGCACCGTCGGGTTGAAGAAGTGCTCGCCATAGTCGATCAGCGCCCGGGCCGACAGGCGCGCCTCTTCGACCATATCCTGGAAACTGAATGCCATATGAACGTTATTGGATCCGGGGCGGGCGGGACTGTGTAGCCGTTCACAAAAGTGGCAATTGCGTGAGGAAAATCAAGCTCCATACTTCCACCGCCTTTGTCGGCGAGTCAGCCGTTTGAACGACGCGCCGATCCCGAAAGACCCATAGAAGAGGGCTTTACCTCACCTTGCGGATTGCCATGACCGTCTTCCAACTGAAACACTTCGCATCCACCTCCGTTCACGCCGCAGCCGACGCGATGGGCTGGAACTACGACCGCGCCGAGCTCATCGCCGACGGAATCATCCACGCGATCGGCGTCCTCTCCGGCCTCGTTGCCGCGACCGTGCTGGTGGTGCTGACGGCTGTCTATGCCGACGCCACCGACATCGTCGGCGTCTCGATCTACGTCTCGGGCCTGCTCTCGATGCTGGTGCTGTCGGCGACCTATAACCTCTGGCCGGTGTCGCCGGCGAAATGGCTGCTGCGGCGGTTCGACCATTCGGCGATCTACCTGCTGATCGCGGCGACCTATACGCCGTTCATCCTGGAGCTGAAGGACAGCGTGTTTGCACTGGCGCTGCTCGTCTGCGTCTGGTGCGTTGCTATCCTCGGCATCGTCCTCAAGCTTCGCTTCCCCGGCCGGTTCGACCGCGTCGCCGTCGGCATCTATCTCGCGATGGGCTGGAGCGGCGTGATGCTCTACGACGCCGTGGTCAAGGCGCTGCCCGCGCTGGTGCTGAGCTTCATCCTCGCGGGCGGCCTGCTCTACAGCTTCGGCGTGATTTTTCACGCCTGGCGGCGGCTGCGCTTCCAGAATGCGATCTGGCACGGCTTTGTCTTGGCCGGCGCGGCATGCCATTATACCGCGGTGCTCGACCTCGTGTTGAGCTGAACAATTCCCGCCCAGCGGGATAAGACGAGCGGTAAGAAGAGGAGACGTCGCATGCAGGTGACCGGCAAGGTCGTGGTCGTCACGGGCGGCGCCAATGGCATCGGCAAGGCGCTGTGTGAGGCTTTTCACAACGCGGGGGCGGCCAAGGTCGTGGTCGCGGACATGGACGCCGACAACGCAAGGGCTGTCGCGGCGATGGTGGATGGCGCGGCCTTCAAATGCGATGTCGCGCAGGAAAAGGATATCGCGCACGTCATCGAGGAGACCGAGCGGCAGTTCGGGCCCATCGATCTGTTCTGCTCCAATGCCGGTATCGGCGGCGGATTCGATCCGATGTCGGTCAATGCCGGCGGTGCCTCCGACGAGCCCTGGCAGCGCAGCTGGGCGATCCACGTCATGGCCCATGTCTATGCCGCGCGGCATCTCATCCCCCGCATGAAGGCGCGCGGCGGCGGCTATTTCCTCAACACGATCTCGGCCGCGGGCCTCCTGTCCCAGGTCGGCAGCCCTGCTTATTCCACCACCAAGCACGCCGCGGTGGGCTTTGCCGAGAATCTCGCGATCTCGCACAAGGCCGACAACATCAAGGTCTCGATCCTCTGCCCGCAGGGCGTCGACACCAACATGCTGCGCTCGATCCCCAAGGGCCCGCAATCCGGCGACGGCGACCTCACGCCGGAGCAGGTTGCGAAAGACGTGCTCGCTGGCCTCGAGCAGGAGACCTTCCTGATCCTGCCGCACCCCCAGGTGCTCGGCTACATGCGCAAGAAGACTGAGAATTACGACCGCTGGCTCGGCGGCATGGCCAAGATCCAGGCCAGGATGCGGGAAGAGTTCGGGAAGTAACCGGCGCTGTTGCTGCGATTGACGCTGTCATGCTCCGCGAAAGCGGGGCATCTAGTACGCCGCAGCTCATCGATTGAATCACTGACGTCACGGAGTACTGGATCGCCCGCCTTCGCGGGCGATGACACCGTGAGTACAGCTTACACCACCGCCTTCTCCTCCACCCGGCTCGCCCGCAACGCCCGCGCATAGAGCATCATGCCTTCGCGGACCTTGCGCTGCTCCACTTCTGTCAACGCCGCCAGCGCGCCGCGCACCTGCTGCCGGCCGAACGCGTGCAGCGCGTCCAGCGTGCGCCGGCCCTTCGCCGTCAGCGACAGCAGCTTGCTGCGTGCGTCGCTCTCATCCGGCGTCTCCCTGAGCTCGCCGCAATCGATCAGCTTGCGCACCAGGCGGCTGACGCTGGACTTCTCCAGCCGCAGGAAATCGCCGAGCTCGCCCGAATTCATGGGACCGCGGATGCCGATCTCCAGGATCGTGTGCACGGCCGACGGCGGATAGTCCGAGGCCGCCACCGTCGCATCCATGAAGCCGAGCTCGCGCACCATCAGCCGCGAAGCGGCGCGGATGTCGTCGATCAAGGCAAGCTCGGCCATCTTGACTCTCTGCGCATAGTTGTATCATACAACTATATGCGCGCAACGGCGCGCGCAAGCGTTTTGGAGTGGACCATGAGCGGAGCATTGCCGGCGGGCACGCGGATGACGGGCAAGGTCTGCCTGGTGACCGGCGGCGGCAGCGGCATCGGCCGCGCCACCGCGCTGCGGATGGCGACCGAAGGCGCCGAGGCGGTCATCGTGGCGGGACGGCGTGAAGCCGAGATCGAGGCGACCGCCGCTTCATGCCGCGAGCTCGGCGCCGAGGCAATCGCGCTCAAGACCGACATCACGCACGAGGACGAGGTCGCGCGTCTTGTCGGCACGGCGATCGAGCGTTGCGGCCGGCTCGACGTCGCCTTCAACAACGCCGGCTTCCAGGAGCGCCGCGCGCCGCTGGAAGAGCAGGGCACGGACATCTACGACAGCGTGTTCGACACCAATGTCCGCGCGCTGTTCCTGTGCCTGCGCCATCAATTGCCTGTCATGCTGGCGCAAGGGCGCGGCAGCATCGTGGTCAACGCCTCCGTCAGCGGCGTGCGCAATCCCAACCCCGGCTTCTCGCTCTACTCGGCCTCCAAGGCCGCCGCGATCTCGCTGACGCGCTCGGCGGCGATGGAGAACGCCCCGCGCGGCATCCGCATCAACGCGATCGCGCCGGGCCGCGTCGTCACCGACATGATGCTGCGCGCCGGCGTCGGCGATATCGCAACCGTCAGCGCCGGCCTGCCGCTGCGGCGGATGGGGAGCCCGGAAGAGGTGGCGGAAGCCGTGGTGTGGCTATCGTCGGATGCGTCGTCCTATGTGGTCGGACACGTGCTGGCGGCAGATGGCGGATTTTTGGCGTCGTAGCCCGGATGAGCGCAGCGATATCCGGGAGAGCGTTCCCGCATGTCGCTCCGCTCATGCGGGCTACGCGCGCCTCAATGCTTCTGCCCGTACAGCACCGGCACCGCCGAATCCACGACGACTTCCACCAGGCTCGTGCCGGCGAACGCCATCCCGCGCTTCAGCGCCTCGCCGAGTTCAGCCGCCTTGCTCACCCGCACCGCATCGCAACCCATGCCTTCGGCGAGCCGGACGAAATCGAGTCCCGGCAGCTCCAGCCCGGGCACGTTGCGCACCTGCATCACCTGGCTGAACGAGCGCATCGCGCCGTAGCCGGAATTGTTGATGACGACGATGGTGAGCGGCAGCTTGCGTTGCGCGGCGGTCCACAGCGCCTGGATCGAATACATCGCCGAGCCGTCGCCGATCAGGCACACGGTGCGGCTGTTCGGCTTGCCGAGCGCCATGCCGACGGCGGCGGGCAGGGAGTAGCCGAGGCCGCCGCTCGCCATGGTGTAAAAGCTGTCCTGGCCGCGCATCGGCATGAACTTTTGCATCGCGGGCCGGTGCGAGGGCACTTCTTCGACGAGCGAGCTGCCTTCCGGCATCGCCTGCGACAGCGCGTGCAGCAGGAATTCGACCGGCAGGGGATCGGAGGCTTGCGGTGCCGGCGGCAGCGTGCGGCCGTTTGGCGTGGCGCGCTTGCTCTCCGGCAGCAGGTCGAGCAGCAGGCTCAGCGCCGGCTTCATGGTAGCGATGATGCTGGTGCCGATGGGCGTCACCGCCGCCGCATCCGGATCGTCCGTGATCTGGAAGATCGTCGCGCCGCCATCGAAGATCGCGGCATGGCCCTCGACGTGGAAGGTGAACACCGGCGCGCCGATCACGACGACGAGGTCGTGCTCGCGCAGCGCGTCGGAGAGTTGCGCGGGCGAAGCGTGCAGGAAGCCCGCGAATTGCGGGTGCCGCTCGGGAAACGAGCAGCGCGCCGAGAACGGGCTGACCCAGACACTCGCCTTCGCCTTCTCGGCGACGCGCACCATCAGATCGACCGCACCGGCGCGATCGATTCCGGGGCCGACCACGAGGGCAGGGTGCTTTGCCGAACCGAGCGCTGTGACCAGCGCCTTCATCGCATCGAGCTCGGGCCCGCTCTCGCGGCTGACCGTGCGCGCCTCGACCGGCGCGCAGGCATGCGTCCAGTCGTCGACCGGGATCGACACGAAGGTCGGCCCGCATGGCGGCTGCATCGCGGTGTAATAGGCGCGTGCGATCGCGGCCGGCACGTCCTCGGGCCGCGCCGGCTCGACGCTGTATTTGACGTAAGGCCGTGGAAATTCCGAGGCGCGCTCGGCATAGAGGAACGCCTGCAAGGGCAGGATCGAGCGTGCCTGCTGGCCGGCGGTGATCACCAGCGGGGTCTGGTTGCGATGCGCGGTGTAGATGTTGCCGAGCGCGTTGCCGACGCCGGCGGCCGAATGCAGATTGACGAAGCCGGCATTGCGCGTCGCCTGCGCGTAGCCATCGGCCATGCCGACGGCGCTGGCTTCCTGCAGAGCAAGCACGTAGTCGATATCATCGGGCCAGTCGCTGAGGAACGGCAGCTCGGTCGAGCCGGGATTGCCGAATATTCTTTTGATGCCGAACGCCCGCAGCAGATCGAGCGTCGCCTGCTTGACGGTGACGGATTTGCTGCCGCTCTTGCCGTTCTTGGCCATTGGTTTCCGTCCCCTTCTTACTCCTCATCCTGAGGAGCGCGTCTTCGCGCGTCTCGAAGGATGAAGGCCCGGCTGGTGGCCTCGCCCTTCGAGACGCGCGCCAAGGGCGCGCTCCTCAGGGTGAGGGTCTAGCAGCGGCGCGTCACCACACCGCCGTCCCTTTCATCGTCGGCTGCCCTTCCGCGTTTGCGGTCCACAGCTCCATGCACGCTTCGGTCTCGTTGGCGTTGATGGAGAACTCGGTGCCCTCGAACAGCGGCTGCAGGCCCCGATAGGTGAACTTCTTCGGCGCCTTGCCGCCGTGCAGCTTCGCTGCCATCTCGATGATCAGCGCGGCCTGCAATGGCCCGTGGAAGATCAGGCCCGGATATCCCTCGACCTTGGTGACGTAGTCGCGATCGTAATGAATGCGATGGCCGTTGAAGGTCAGCGCGGAATAGCGGAACAGCAGCACGGGATCCGAGACATGGGTCTCGC
This sequence comes from Bradyrhizobium symbiodeficiens, assembly GCF_002266465.3. Lineage (NCBI taxonomy): Bacteria > Pseudomonadati > Pseudomonadota > Alphaproteobacteria > Hyphomicrobiales > Nitrobacteraceae > Bradyrhizobium > Bradyrhizobium symbiodeficiens. The sequence continues at coordinate 1,423,835 of NZ_CP029427.2, forward strand.
GGTGCTGCGCCTTGGGCGGCGGTGGGGGGGCCTTCGCGCTCGCTGGCGCGTTGCTCGTCATCTCGCGATAGACGATGTCCTGGCGCTCGCGGATGGCGGTGCCGCGTGGCGAGGAGATGCTGTGCTCAACTGAAACGAAGCACAGCGTCCCGGTCGAGCCCGTCTTCACCTGCACGTCGGCAATGCGCGAGGTCCGCGTCGATTCATCGCCGACCTGCAGCGGCTGCAGGAACTCGATCTCGCCGCCGGCCCACATCCGGCGCGGCAGCGGCACCGGCGGCAGGAAGCCGCCGCGGGTCGGATGGCCGTCGGGCCCGAGCATCGACATCGGAAACACCGGCTGCGCCAGGCACCAATGCACCGTGAACGGTGCGGCGTCACCCTTCCTGGGCTCGCCGACCTCCTGGAACAGCGTCGCACGCAGGCCCATGACGAGCTGCGCAGTGACGATGTCGGTGGCTTCCGTGCTGCGGCCGATCCATTGCCGCAAGTGTTCGATGTCGAGCTTCTCGGTCATGACGCCTCGCTCTGCTACTTGTTCGACTTTGGCTTTTCGCCGATCGCGGGAACAGCGCCGTAAGCGCGCGTCTCGCCGACGATGATCGGTGCCGGCGCGGGATAGCTGACGCGCCCATTCGGCGTGTCGACTTCGATGCGGCGCAGATGCGGATGCCTGGTGAGGTCGGCCATGGTGTTGACTTCGGCGAAGGCGATGTCGGCGTCCGACAGGCGCTTGAGCAGCTCGTCGCGCGTCATCTTGCCGAAGGCCTCCGCAACCGTCGTGTCGGTGAAGTCGCGGTTGCGCACGCGCTCGACCATGTTGGCGACGCGGGGATCGGCGGGAAGGTCGGGCTGATCGAGCACCTTGGCGCACAGCGTCTTCCACTCGCGCTCGCTCTGGATCGAGATCAGAATGTCCTTGCCGTCCCTCGAGGTGAACACGCCATAGGGCGCGATCGAGGGGTGGCGCAGGCCCATGCGCTTGGGCGGATTGCCGGCTTCGGAATTGAGCAGCGGCACGGTGCACCAGTCCGCCATCACGTCGAACATGGAGATGCGGATGTCACAGCCCTTGCCGGTGCGCCCGCGTCCGATCAGTGCCTCCAGGATCGCCGCATGCGCGGTGGCGCCGGTGGCGACGTCCACGATCGACATGCCGACACGCGAGGCGCCGTCGGGATTGCCGGTGATCGAGGCGAGGCCGCTCTCGGCCTGAATCAGCAAATCATAGGCCTTGCGGTGCGCATAGGGGCCTTCGTCGCCATAGCCGGTGATTGTGCACGAGATCAGCTTCGGATAGTCCTTCAGCAGCCGCTCGCGCGAGAAGCCGAGCTTGTCCATCGAGCCGGGCTTGAGGTTCTGGATCAGCACGTCGGCGCTCGCAATCAGCTTCTCCAGCTCGGCGCAGCCTTCCTTGGTGGCGAGATCGACCACGGCCGATTGCTTGCCGCGGTTGAGCCAGACGAAATAGCTGCTCTGGCCCTTGGCCGCCGCATCATAGCCGCGGGCGAAATCGCCCTCGGGCCGCTCGATCTTGATCACCTCCGCGCCGGCATCCGCCAGCCGCGAGGAGCAGAACGGCGCCGCCACCGCCTGCTCGACCGCAATCACCCGGATCCCGTCCAATGCTCCCATGATGGTGGCCTCAGTACGAGCGCGGCATGCCGAGCACGTGCTCGGCGACGAAGGACAGCACGAGATTGGTCGAGATCGGCGCGACCTGGTAGAGCCGCGTCTCGCGGAATTTGCGCTCGACGTCGTATTCCTCGGCGAAGCCGAAGCCGCCATGAGTCTGGATGCAGGCATTCGCCGCTTCCCAGGACGCGTCAGCCGCCAGCATCTTGGCCATGTTGGCCTCGGCGCCGCAGTCTAACCCGGCTTCGTATTTGCGCGTGGCTTCCTTCACCATCAGCTCGGCCGCGCGCATCGAGGCGTAGGCCTTGGCGATGGGGAATTGGATGCCCTGATTCTGGCCGATCGGCCGGCCGAACACGCTGCGCTCCTTCGCGTAGTTGGTCGCCTTGGCGATGAACCACTTGGCGTCGCCGACGCACTCAGCCGCAATCAGGATGCGCTCGGCATTCATGCCGGAGAGGATGTAGCGAAAGCCCTTGCCCTCCTCGCCGATCAGGTTCTCCGCCGGCACCTTCATGTCGGTAAAGAACACTTCGGTGGTGGCGTGGTTCATCATGGTGCGGATCGGGCGGATCTCGAGGCCGTTGTTCTTGGCCTCGCGCATGTCGACGATGAACACGGAGAGGCCATCCGTGCGCTTCTTGGCCTGCTCCTTCGGCGTGGTGCGCGCCAGCAGCACCATCAGGTCGGAATGCTCGGCGCGGCTGGTCCAGATCTTCTGTCCATTGACGATGTAGCTGTCGTTGCCCTCCTTGCGCGCGAAGGTCTTCAGCGAGGAGGTGTCGGTGCCGCTGGTCGGCTCGGTGACGCCGAAGGCCTGCAGGCGCAATTCGCCGCTTGCGATTTTCGGCAGATATTTTGCCTTCTGCTCGTCGTTGCCGTGCCGCAGCACCGTGCCCATCGTGTACATCTGGGCATGGCAGCCGCCGCCGTTGCAGCCCGCGCGCTGGATCTCTTCCAGGATCGCGGCTGCCGCCGAAAGCTTCAGGCCCGCGCCGCCATATTCCTCGGGGATCAGCACCGAGAGGTAACCGGCCTCAGTCAGCGCATCGACGAATGCCTTCGGGTAGGCCATCTCGCGATCGAGCTTGCGCCAATATTCGCCGGGAAACTGCGCGCAGAGCTTTGCGACGGCGTCGCGGATGTCGGCGTAATCTTCGATGTGGTGTTCTTCACTCATGGCGTTTCCAATTCTCTAGCGGCAGTCAAGATAACGCCGGCCGATCCCGAGGCGTTGTGGAAACAACGCCAGCCCCCTATGCTTATTTGTTATAGCGTATGGAATAGCCTTCCAGGATTGGCAAGCATGGATTTTCGTCAGCTCAGGACCTTCAGTTGCGTGGCCGAGCTCGGCAGCCTGTCCAAGGCCTCCGACACGCTGCGCGTGGCGCAGCCAGCGCTCTCCAGGCAGATCAAGCTCCTGGAACACGAGCTGCGCACCGAGCTGTTCACCCGCAACGGCCGCGGCATGGTGCTGACCGAAGCCGGCAGGCTGCTGCTGGCGCGGACCTCCGGCATCGTGCGGCAGATCGACCAGATCCGCGACGACATCCAGTCGTCCAAGGGACCGCCCTCCGGCCAGGTCGTGCTCGGCCTCGTTCCAACCGTGAGCTGCGTGTTGTCGGCGCGCTTTGCGCGACGTTGCGTCGAGAAGTTTCCCGGCATCTCGCTGCGCATCGTCGAGAGCTACAGCGGTCACCTGGTCGAATGGCTGCATCGCGGCGAGATGGATCTCGGCATCCTTTACGGCCGTTCGGCCGATCTGCATCTCAACGTGGAGAGCCTCGGCCGCGACAACATCGTCGCAGTCGGCCCGCGCGGCTGCGGCCTCGCGCGCAAGAAAAGCGTCGACATCGGCTGGCTGCTGCGGCAACGGCTGGTGCTGCCCTCTCATTCGCACGGCCTCCGCGCGCTGATCGAGCACGCGGCCGCCCAGCGCAAGATCAAGCTCGACGTCCAGCTCGAGGCGGATTCGTTTCGCGTGCTGACGAGCCTGGTCGAGGAGGGCCTCGGCTTTGCGCTGCTGCCGCCCTCGTCGGTCCATGGCGAGGTCGCGGACGGGCGGCTGGAAACCGCCGTGGTCTCGAAGCCGATGACACGCGAGCTCATTTTCGCTTCTCCGATCGACCGCCCGGTCTCGATCGCTTCGCTCGCCGTCACGGCGCTCCTGCGCGACGAGGTCGCCGCCTGCCGCAAGGACGGCGTGTGGGACATCAAGTTGAGCTAGATGTGCTGACGTCGTAGACCAGTCGGGCGCTGTCCTGCCTTCGCATCTGGCGCGAGCTGTCATGCCGGAATTTTATAGCTGAAGGTGTGGAGCCTGACGCGTGTCAGGGACGAGGCGCTCTCCGCCTCACCCTCGCTGTCATTGCCCGCGAAGGCGGGCAATCCAGTATTCCAGAGGCCGCGCGGCTGAACCGAGACGCCGCGGCGCACTGGATGCCCCGCTTTCGCGGAGCATGACAGTGGAGGTTGAGAGGCAGCTTGCCCAAACGCCTTCTTGGAAGCGCGCCTACCCCGGAATCCTCACCGGCAGCGTTTCGTATCCCTTGATGAAGCTCGAATAGATCCGCTTCGGCTCGCCGACGACCTCGATGCGGTCGAAGCGCTTCAGCATCTCCTCCCAGACGATCTTGAGCTGCAGCTCGGCGAGGCGCATGCCGACGCAGCGGTGGATGCCGAAGCCGAAGGAGAGATGGGTGCGCGGGCGGGGACGGTCGATGATGAACTCGTTCGGCTTGTCGAACATCTCGTCGTCGCGGTTGCCGGAGACGTACCACATCACCACGCGGTCGCCCTTCCTGATGTGCTTGCCGCCGATCTCGGTGTCCTGCAACGCCGTACGGCGCATATGTGCCAGCGGCGTCTGCCAGCGGATCACCTCGGGCACCATGGAATCGATCAACTCCGGATTGGTGCGCAGTCTGTCGTATTGCTCGGGGTTCTCGTTCAGCGCCAGCACCGAGCCGGTCATGGTGTTGCGCGTGGTGTCGTTGCCGCCGACGATGAGCAGGATGATGTTGCCCATGAGGTTTTCGGGGTCCATGTGCCGCGTGGCGTCGTTGTGCGCCATCAGCGACAAGAGATCGTTGCGCGGCGCCGAGTTGACGCGCTCGTTCCACAGCTTCGACATGTAGGCGTAGCACTCGTCCAACTCGCGGCGGCGCTCCTCGGCGGAGGCGACGATGCCGCTCTTGGGCAGAGCGGTCGAAACGTCCGACCAGCGCGTCAGCTTGCGCCGCTCCTCCCAGGGGAAGTCGAACAGGGTCGCCAGCATCTGCGTCGTCAGCTCGATCGAGACGCGCTCGACGAAGTTGAAGGTCTCGTTGCGCGGCAGATTGTCGAGCACGGTCTGCGAGCGCTGCCGGATCAGTTTGGCCAGCTCGTCCAGATGTGTCGGGGTGAACATCGGCGACACCGTCTTGCGCTGCGACGAGTGTTTTGGCTGGTCCATCGCGATGAAGCTCGGCCAGTCATAGCCTTCCGGCACGTCGCGGATCGAGATGCCGCCAAGCTTTGAGTCCGAGGAGAAGAGGCCGTGATTGGTGTCGACATGCATGATGTCGTCGTATTTCACCACCGACCAATAGGGCTCGATCGGCGCGTTGGTGCAGTAGTGCACCGGCTCTTCCTTGCGCAGCCGCTCGAACCACGGCCAGAGCGTGTCGTCCTGGAACAGCCGGGGCGCGCCGGGATGGAATTGCGCCAGCGGCGTCGCATAGGCCTCCTCGCGAGCCCTGCGCATGCGTTCGGCCTTGTCCACTTTAACCGGCGTTTGAATGTTCATCGTCGTGGCTCCAGTTGGTGTCTACCTCTCCCGCTTGCGGGAGTGGTCGGCGCGTCCCGGGCGATGCAAAGCATCGTCCCGCGCGCCGGGTGAGGGTTCTATCCTCTTGAGGGTTCTCGCTTGAGGAGAGACCCCCACCCCAACCCTCCCCCGCAAGCGGGAGAGGGGGCGCAGCATCCCCGTCGTTATAGCTCGAACTCACGCCGCAATCTTCACCGGCAGCTCTTCCAGACCCTTCACGAAGCTGGAATAGACCCGCTTCGGCTCGCCGACCACATCAATATGGTCGAAACGCCTGAGGATTTCTTCCCAAATTATCTTGAGCTGGAGTTCGGCAAGCCTGAGACCCACGCAGCGGTGGATGCCGAAGCCGAAGGACAGATGCGTGCGCGGGCGGGCGCGGTCGATGATGAAGTCGTAGGGCCTCTCGATCGCCTCCTCGTCGCGGTTGCCCGAGACGTACCACATCACGACCTTGTCACCTTTCCTGATCTGCTTGCCGCGGAACTCGAAGTCGGTGAGCGCGGTGCGTCGCATATGCGCCAGCGGCGTCTGCCAGCGGATCACTTCGGGAACGAAGCTGTCGAGCAATGCGGGGTTTTCGCGCAGCTTGCGATATTGCTCCGGATGCTGGCTCAGCGCGAGCAGCGAGCCCGACATGGTGTTGCGGGTGGTGTCGTTGCCGCCGACGATCAAAAGCACGAGATTGCCGAGGAAGTTCTTGGCGTCCATGTCGCGTGTCGCTTCGCCATGCGCCATCATCGAGAGCAGGTCGCTCTTCGGCGGCTGCGCGATGCGCTCCTTCCACAGCCTTGCGAAATAGCCGGCGCATTCGGCCAGCTCGGCCTGCCGCTCGTCTTCGGTTGCGACGAGCCCGTCGGGGCCGGGAATCGTGGTCGCGATATCGGACCAGCGCGTCAGCTTGCGGCGGTCCTCCCAGGGAAAGTCGAACAGCACCGCAAGCATCTGCGTCGTCAGTTCGATCGAGACCCGGTCGACCCAGTCGAACACCTGGCCCACGGGCAGATTGTCCAGGCACTCGGCGGAGCGCTTGCGGATGTTGAGGGCGAGATTGTCCAGATGCGTCGGCGTGAACATCGGCGCCACGGTCTTGCGCTGCGCGGCATGGCGCGGCGGGTCCATCGAGATGAAGCTCTCGCGGCGCAGGTCGGGGTCGATGTCGCGGATGGTGATGCCGCCGAGCGAGGACGCCGAGGAGAACACCGAATGGTTGGTCTCGATCTCCATGATGTCGTTGTAGCGCGTCACCGACCAATACGGCCCGAACATCGAGTCCTTGCAATAGTGCACGGGATCTTCCCGGCGCAGCCGATCGAAATACGGCCAGAACGTATCGGTCCTGAACAATTCCGGATCGCCCGGATCGAATTGCTCCAGTGGCAGTGTCGTGGCGCGCTCGCGAAGTGCATCGAGCTTGGCCGCGCTCTCGATGGTCCCATGCATGACCGTTCTCCCTGGCACGTACCGCGCGTTCTCGTTGAATTCTGCGCTGCGGTATTTGATTTGCAATTACAGCCGGTTGTCCGCGCCGGAGCAAGGGAGAGTTTTGTCACAAGATTGGGTGCGTAGCCCGGATGAGCGAAGCGACATCCGGGACTTTGCTCGCGCGTTTCCGGGTATCGCTTCGCTCACCCGGGCTACAGGACCTAGCCAGCGTGACCCTCCGCACGCCGTTTGTCGTGAAATCGTGCCAGAAACCGATTGAAATCGAGGTAAATCGAACCCCGCCATCTCAGGGGCGACTAACCTCTGATCTATAGTTTGACCCGACCAAGACCGCATCCCGAGGTTGCCGCCGTGAACGACATGCAATGGACCCCGATCGGCTCCGAGCCCCTGCCGCCGCCGCTGCCGCCCACGCGGGTCGATTTCAGTGGTGACCGCACCGAATTCCGGAAAATGGTCACCAAGGGTGCCATGCTGGAGCTCATCACCTTCGGCTTCTACCGGTTCTGGCTCGTCACCGACATTCGCCGTCATCTGTGGGCGAACACCGCGATCGACGGCGATGCTGCCGAATATACCGGCCGCGCCAAAGAGCTCCTGGTCGGCTTCCTGTTCGCGCTCGCGATCCTGGTGCCGATCTACCTCGCCTACTTCCTGATCGGCATTGAATTCGAGCGCTGGCAGGGCTTCGCCTCGACGCCGCTGTTCATCGGCTTCTACGCCTTCGGCCAGTTCGCGATTTTTCGCGCGCGACGCTACCGGCTGACGCGCACGGTCTGGCGCGGCGTTCGCTTCTGGATGGACGGCTCGGGCTGGGCCTATTCGTTCCGCGCCATGGCGTGGGGCCTGCTCGTGCTGCTGACGCTTGGCCTGGCGCTGCCCTGGCGCGCGGCCGCGCTCGAACGCTACAAGATGCAGCACAGCCATTACGGCGATCTCCGCGGCGATTTTGAGGGCGACGGCTGGACCTTCTTCAAGCGCGCCTGGTGGCTGTGGTTGCTCAGCCCGATCGCGCTGCTGATTTTCCCGCTCGCACCATTCTTCTATGCCGAGTTCAAAGCACGCGAATGGCGCTGGTGGCTCGACGGCATCCGCATCGGCGGCGTCAGCCTGTCCTCGGACCTGCCGCACGACGCCTTCTACGGCCTGTACTGGAAGGTGATCGGCTGGTGGACGCTGCTCTCGATGGCTTTCTCCGCCTATCTCGGCGGCAGCGCCTTGCTGGTGGTCCAGCTGAGCGGCGTTCCGGCCGATCAGGCGTTCGGCTCCGACAATGCCGCCAGGAGCATCCCATTGGTGGTGATGATGGTGATTGGTTATCTCGCCCTGGCGCTCGCGATCAACATCATCATGCGGGTCTATCTTCAGCGCGATCTCTGGGCCAAGGTGCTGGAAACCGTCGAGGTGCACGACATCGCGGCCGCGGCGGACGTGCGCGGCAGCGGCCAGCTTGCCAGCGCACTCGGCGAAGGTTTTGCCGACGGGCTCGATGTCGCGGGATTCTGAGCTGTGAGTGACGTGTTTGCCGAGGCGCCGGCGCAGTCCGCCAAGCCGACCATCTTCTTCGACGGCACGTCGAGCCGAAGACGGCAGGTGACGCTGGCGCTCGCTGATGCCCTCGAGATCCTCGAGGAGAGCGGGGCACCGGTTCGCTGGGCCTATGCCGACATCCGCCGCGCCGACAGTCCGGCCGGGATTTTGCGCCTGGCGTGCACCACGGCGCCGCCGCTGGCGCGGCTCGAGATCCGCGACGCAGCGCTCGCCGCCGACGTGACCGTCCGCTGCACTCATCTCGACGAGCACGGGACCTCGCGCCGCGGCGTCGCAAAGATCGTCGGCTGGTCGATGGCCGCTGCCATCTCCATCGTCTGCGTCGTGCTGTTCGGTGTGCCGCTCGCCGCCGACCGTCTCGCACCGCTGGTGCCGAAACCGATTGAGCGGCGCATCGGCGATGCCTCCGAAGTCCAGGTGAAGACCATCTTCGGCCGCAGCGTGTGCGAAGACCCCGCGGGCAAGGCCGCCTTCACGAAACTGGTCAACCGCCTGCGCGATGCCGCCGGCCTCGACGACGATTCCATGACGGCGGGTGTGCTGCCGACCCCGGTGCCGAACGCGTTCGCGCTGCCCGGCGGCAAGGTCTACGTGCTGAGGGGCCTGCTCGACAAGGCGGAGAACCCCGACGAGCTCGCCGGCATCCTCGCCCACGAACTCGGCCATCTCAAGCATTACGACAACATGCGCGGCCTGATCTACAACGGTGGCACCTCGTTCCTGATCGGCCTGTTGTTCGGCGACGTGACCGGCTCATCCGCTGTGATCTTCGCCTCGCGCAGCGTCGTCGAAGCCTCCTATTCGCGCGAGGCCGAAACCGCTGCCGATACGTTCGCGATCGAGGTCATGCACAAGCTCGGCCGCTCGCCGAAGCCCGCTTTTGAGCTGATGTACCGCATCACCGGCAAGGAGGGCGGCTCCACGCTGACGACGATCCTCGCCAGCCACCCGCTGACCGAGGACCGCCTCGCGCGCATGGTGAAGGAGGATCGCCCGGCCTCCGGCCCGCCGCTGCTGACCGACAAGGAGTGGCAATCCCTGAAGCTGATCTGCGGCAGCGGGAAGGTGTGACGGCGCGCCCTCAGCGTGTTACTTCGTCGGCGCGGCAGGCGGATTCGACCCGGTCGTGACGTTTGGCGCCGTGTTCGGGTTCGCGGTCGTGGTCTGTGGGCCAAGCTGGCGCCCATTGTAGAAGAACACGGTGGCGATCACGGCCATCACGAACATTACGCCGATGGCCCAGCCCACCGGGCTGTTGTGGCGTGCTCGGTTGGACCCGGAATTATCGTTTTGAAGGGGCATCGGTGTCTCCATGCTTGAGCAGGAGAACCTCGTGCCGGGGTCGCGGTTCCTAAATGGGGGATATTCATCGCGTTCCGTAGGCGCGGTCGCCGGCATCGCCGAGGCCTGGCAGGATGAAGCCGTTGTCGTCGAGACCCTCGTCCACCGCAGCGGTCCAGATCGGCACGTCCGGATGCAGGCCGCGCAGCCGTTCGAGCCCTTCCGGCGCTGCGATCAGGCAGGCGAGGCGAATGTCCTTGGCGCCGCGCTCCTTGAGCCGGTCGATGGCGGCCACAGTCGTGTTGGCGGTGGCGACGACAGGCGTCACCACGATGGCGAGGCGCTCACTGAGGTCGGACGGCGATTTGAAGAAATATTCGACTGCGGCAAAGCTGTGCGGCTCGCGGTAGAGCCCGATATGGGCGACGCGCGCGGTCGGCACCAGATCCATCATGCCGTCGACGAAGGTGGTGCCGGCGCGCAGCATCGGCACGAACACCAGCTTCTTGCCGGCGATCTTGGCCGAGTGCATCGTTGCCAGCGGCGTCTCGATCACGGTATCGGCGAGCGGCAGGTCGCGCGTCACCTCGTAGCACAGCAGCATGCCGATCTCCTTGATCAGCTCTCTGAACGACTTTGTCGAGATCGATTTGTCCCGCACCAGCGTCAGCTTGTGCTGCACCAGCGGATGATCGACGATCGTGACGCCTTCCATGGGATGCTCCTGAAATTCACCAGGCCGTCATTGCGCTCGAAATGACGCGCGTGGTCGCAAATCTCTATCCATTCTCTAGAAAACCGTACCGTCGCTGATCACCTTGATTGGCGGTGAACCGTCGGGCCGGCGCGCAAACGCGATCGCGCGGCCGGCGGCCCAGGTGCCGCCTTCCAATATGCCGGCGAGCGGCAGCGACTCCGGCGTTCGGCCGAGTTTTGCGCGAACCAGTTCGGCGAGCCGGTCCAGCAGCGCCACTGTCAGCGCACGCCATTCCACGACGAGCAGCGAATCCACCGCATGCGCGCGCCCGGCGTCATTGGGATCGCGCAGGCGCAGCACCTCGTGATCGACGAACAGCCCGCCGTTGCGATATTCGGCAAGCCCGGTCAGGCCGTCGATGTCGGTGACGTCGAGGCCGGCGCGCTGCAGCGGCTCGATCAGCGAATAGCTCAGCCATTGCGACAGCTTGTGCAGGGGGACGAGGCCGGCCGTTCCGTCGTCCGCCTTGATCGCCGGGTGCCGCCAGCAATCGCCGAGCGGAATGCCTGATAGCTCCAGCCGCGACGGCCAGATCGGTCCGAGCTGGTTCAGCACCGCCGACAGGATCGCGGGCGCGGCAATGACGCCGCCCTTCGCCTGCGCGGCGATGTGGTCGAACAGGCCGCCCGGTCGCGGCGTATCGCGCAAGCCGAAAACGTCGGCGTGCTCCGCAACCTGCTTACCCAGGCGCCGCAGCAGATCGGTGCGTCCTTCGAGGCCGAGCAACGGATTGGCATCGCTCGCCTGAAAGGCTGAGGTGAGTGCGGCGAGCGGCAGTTTTGCCAGCACCTCGGCATCGGCCCTGAACGGCGCGCGCGCGTTACTCGAGAAGAGACCACTCGCAAACATGTCGAGGCTCGCGATCGCCAGCCCCTCAGACCGGCCGATGCTTTCGCCCGTCACGGTGTCGCGATATCGCCAAGCCGCGCCCGCGCCGGCATCGAGCAGCACGCTGACGATGGCGAGGTCGAACTCCGCGCGCGCCCGCGCGGCGCGATCCGGCCACGAGGTCGCGTCGGCTAGTTGCGCCCAGCGATCGATGCCGCCGAGCACAAAGTGCCGCCAGCGCGCGTGGAAAGGAATCTCCAGCGTCGGATAGGCTTTGCGCGTCACCGCGAGCACGGCTTCCGCGACGCCGTCCATGCGGTCGAGATCGATCGTGAAGTGGCTCAAGCCGCCGGCAAGGCCGATCTCCAGCATCTGCCCGGCCCGCACGCGCACCGCATCTGCGGTGAGCAGCGAGCGTGCTTGCAATTCCAAAGCGTCCGCCATCGCGCGATCAGTATTTTTCCAGCGAACGCCCGACCACGCCGTTCACGTCCTTCTCCGGCGCGATGTCGGTCGAGTAATAGCCGGCAGCCTTCTTCGCGGCGATCTCGACATGGGCGTCGGCGGGAATCAGCTCCAGCGGGATCGGTACGCGCTCGACGATGTCGATGCCCTGCGAGGTCAGCGCATCGTGCTTCATGTCGCTCATCGACAGGAAGCGGTCGATGCGTTTCAGGCCGAGCCAGTGGATCGTGTCCGGCATCAATTGCTGGAAGCGTGCATCCTGGACGCCGGCGACGCATTCGGTGCGCTCGAAGTAAGCAGCGGCCGCGTCGCCGTCCTCCTGGCGCTTGCGCGCGTTGTAGACCAGGAATTTCGTGACCTCGCCGAGCGCGCGGCCTTCCTTGCGGTTGTAGATCACGAGCCCGAGCCCGCCCTCCTGCGCGCCGCGCGCGGATTCCTCGATGCCGTGGATCAGATAGGGCCGGCAGGTGCAGATGTCGGAGCCGAACACGTCGGAGCCGTTGCACTCGTCATGCACGCGGCAGGTGATCTTGGTGCGATGGTCCGGCAATTTCGTCACATCGCCGAACATGTAGACCGTGGTGCCGCCGATCGGCGGCAGGAACACCTTCATGTCCGGCCGTGTCACGAGCTCGGGAAACATCCCGGCGGTCTGCTCGAACAGTGTGCGGCGCAGCTCGGTCTCGCCGTTGCCGAAGCGCTCCGCGAGGCCGGGCAGGTACCAGACCGGATCGATCGCGATCTTCACCACGGACACGCTGCCATTGGCGTGCACGACCTCGCCGTCGGCGCGCAAGCGCTTTGCGGCCAGCGCCTCGCGGATCTCGGGCAGGTCGAGCCGCGCCCGCGTCACCGCGATGCTCGGCCGGATGTCGGAGCCCTCGGCGATCTCCTTGCTAAAATTCTCGGCGACCAGATGCCCCCAGGGATCGAGCGCGACGATCTTTGCGGGATCGCGCCATTGCTCGAACGGGCCGATGGTCGCGGCCGGAAACGTGTTGGTGAGATCGGGCCTGCGAATAGGATCGAGCGCGCCGGCTGACACGGCGAGCGCGCGGTACATTGCATAGGACCCGCCATGGCTGCCGATCACGTTGCGATCCCCGGCGCGCGACACCGTGCCGATGATCGGCCCGCGGGCGCGCGCATCCGCGGCGCCCCAATGGATCGGGAAGGCGGCTGCCCGGCCCGGCTCCGGATGCGAGGTCAGGCGGATGTGGTCGGTACGGTTCGCGCGGCTCATGACCAAACTCCCAAAAAGCCAACGGCCCGCCGCTCGGACGGGCCTGGCTCGGTCGCGCCGCCACCGGCGGCGCAAGATCAATCCAACATATTGTAGCGGCGAGAGGCGACAGACAAGTTAATCGTAGGGGCGGCCGGAGGCGCGCTCCCCCCGACCAACGAAGAACGCGGCGCTACGCCGTATATCTATGTAATCGCTTGAATTTTTGAAGGGGCCGGCGCTGCCTCCGGCGTTCCAACAGGCGACTGGATAAAACCTTCATATTCGGACATATCGACCGCATCAGCCCGCCTCGGAGGCCCCCATGCCCGCCAGCTACATCGATCCCCGCAACGGACAGCTCTACCCGCTCGATCAGCCGCGCTGGTGCTCGGACGAGCGCACGCCGCTGCTGGTGACGCCGGGAGCGGGGATCTCGCGCGAGGACATTGACGGCCGGACGCGCTCGCTCTGGCGCTATCGCGCGGCGCTGCCGGTGGAGATTTCAAATCCAATCACGCTCGGCGAAGGCTGCACGCCACTGGTTCAGCAAGACTGGGGTGACCTGCGCCCGTTGTTCAAGCTCGAATGGTTCAACCCGACCGGCAGCTTCAAGGACCGCGGCTCCGCCGTGATGCTGTCCTTCCTGCGCCAGATCGGGGTCGATGCCATTCTCGAAGACTCCTCCGGCAATGGCGGCTCGTCGATGGCGGGGCTTGGGGCCGCCGGCGGCATGCGCGTGAAGATTCTCGCGCCGGCCTCGACGTCGCCCGCCAAGATCGCGCAGGTGCGTGCCTATGGCGCGGCGGTGCAGCTCGTCGAAGGCCCGCGCGAGGAATCCGAGGCGGAAGCCATCCGCCAGTCGAGCCAGACCTTTTATGCCAGCCACAATTGGCAGCCGTTCTTCCTGGAAGGCACCAAGTCGCTGGCCTACGAGATCTGGGAAGACCTCGGCTTCCGCGCGCCCGACAACGTCATCGTTCCCGTCGGCGCCGGCAGTTCCCTGCTCGGCTGCGCCTTCGGCTTCCGCGAGCTGCTGAAGGCCGGGCAGATATCGAAGCTGCCGCGGCTGTTCGCGGCGCAGCCGCTCAACTGCTCGCCGATCGATGCGAGTTTTCAGGCCGGCGTCGATACGCCGGTCGGGCGCGAGGTGAGCAAGACCATCGCCGAGGGCACCGCCATCAAGCACCCGCTGCGCCTGCGCGAGATCATCGCCGCTCTTCGCGAAAGCGGCGGCGGCACCGTCGCGCTCACGGAAGGTGAGATCGTCGCCGCCTTGCGCCGTCTCGCGCGCCAAGGCCTGTTCGCCGAGCCCACCAGCGCCAGCGCGGCGGCCGCGCTCGACAAGCTCGCAGCGGCTAATGCGATCAACCCAAGCGAAACCACGGTGGCAGTCCTCACCGGCACCGGCCTGAAGGCCGCGACGATTGTGGCTGATCTCGTGCAGGAATCGTAGGGTGGGTTAGCCGCGCGGATGTGCGAAGCGCAGTCCGCGCGGCGTAACCCACCACTTCTCTTAACGCGGAGACAAAAGAGGTGGGTTACGCTGACGCTAACCCACCCTACGAACGCGTCAATCCTTCAGATCATTCACCTGCTTCACCCAGCTGCGCACGTCGGCGAGCACGGTGGGCAGCACCGCCTTGACCTCGGTTACCGTCATGCCCGCCTTGATGCGGGGGTCGTACAGGAGATTGAGGATGTACTGGTCGTAGACGTCGAAATAGCCCATCGAGACGTCGTCGTTGAACATGGTCCAGGGCACGCTCGCGGTGTCGTTGATGGGCCCGAGCGATTGCAACAGCTCCTCATAGGCGCAGTCGAGGAAGACGAAATCGCCGTTGTCGACGGTGAGGATGACGTCGGAATGCTCGATCTCGAAATTGTCGTTCTTGCGGAAGCCGGACAGGCATTGCGGGTCGAGCGAGGTGCGGATCTCGCGCGCTTTCTCGGCGCCGTAGAAGCTGGTGAGGGTGCGGAACAGGTCGCGGTCGCGCACCAGCTTCACCCGCACGTTGGCCGCTTCGTTGCTGTCGATCATGGCGATGTCGAGATGCTGCACGCGCTTGCCGATGTCGGCCACGACTTTTGCGAGCTGCGTCTTGCGGTCGGTGCGGTCGCTCTCGGCGTAGACGCGCACCGGTCCGTCGAATTTGCGGATGCGGTCGACGCGGCCGGCGAGGTGATATTCGGCGCCGAACGCCGTCTTCAGGAAGCCCTCGACGATCTCGCCGTCGGTAAAATTCTTCTTCTCAACGCGCTGGCGCGAGGCGATCGGTGGCAATTCGCCCGCCACCGCCGTGGTTGCGGGCTCAGGCGCGCATGTGAGCGCGGCGAACGCCAGCAGCGCGATGCGAAGGGCAGCCGAGGACGGATTCAATGCGCTCATCGTCGTGCGACGCTGCCGCATTCAGGTCGCGCGTACAAGACCGCAGATTTACGCGGCCTGCGGTTCCCGCATGCAACGTGATTTGTCGTGATCCAGCTGGAGCCGCGGGCTTGCTCAAACCTCTCCCGCGAGCGGGAGCGCACGCACCGCCGGTGCGCCTTACTTGTTCAGCACCACCACCGTGGTGCCGACCCCGACACGGCCGTAGAGATCGCTGACGTCGTCATTGGTCATGCGGAAGCAGCCGGAGGAGACCGCCTGGCCGATCGTCTCCGGCTCGTTGGAGCCGTGGATGCGGTACAGCGTCGAGCCCAGATACATCGCGCGCGCGCCGAGCGGATTGTCGATGCCGCCCTTCATGTGCCGCGGCAAATCGGGCCGGCGGGCCAGCATCTGCGACGGCGGCGTCCAGGCCGGCCATTCCTTCTTGGCGGTGATCTTGTGGACCCCGCCCCAGCGGAAGCCGTCGCGGCCGACGCCGATGCCGTAGCGCAAGGCCTGGCCATTCTGGAGCACCAGATACAGCCGGCGCTCCGTGGTGTTCACCACGATCGTGCCGGGGGCGTAATTGCCGTTGTACATGACGGTGGTGCGAGGGATCGGGCTGGAGCCGCCGCGGAAGAAGTTCGGGCCGCCGCCCATGACGTCGCGCGAGTCGAACTCTTCGGCGCGTGCGCCGCCCGCCATGGCCGACAGCAGTGCGATGGCGGCAATCGGAGCGGCAAAAAACCGGATCATTGTATCCCCCAGCAAAAAATCGATTCAACAAGGGCCACAGGCCATATTTGCGGGCTTTTCGCAAGCCACGGCCCCGTGAGGGACCATCATCGGGCACAGGCGTTATCAAATCGGCAACCATGCATTTGCCGAAAAGCGTTAGCCAAACCCGCGCGGGGCAGGGCCGCGATGCCGCCTATTGCTTTGACGGGGCGGGCGAACAATGATTGATCAAACGGAACTCTGGATATGGCGGTTGCGGGAGCTTGCGGATGAACGGTGCGGAAAGCCTGGTGCGGACGATGGTCAAGGGTGGCGTGGATGTCTGCTTCACCAATCCAGGCACCTCCGAGATGCATTTTGTCGCAGCGCTCGATCGCGTACCCGGCATGCGCTGCGTGCTCGGCCTGTTCGAGGGCGTGGTGACCGGCGCCGCCGACGGCTATTTCCGCATGAAGGGCACGCCCGCCTCGACGCTGCTGCATCTCGGCCCCGGCCTCGCCAACGGCCTTGCCAATCTGCATAACGCCAAGAAGGCGAATTCCGGCATCGTCAACATCGTCGGCCAGCACGCCGTCTACCATATCGGCTTCAACGCGCCGTTGACCTCCGACATCGAGGGCCTGGCCCGGCCGATGTCGTCATGGGTCCGCACCTCGCCGGATGCCAAATCGGTTGCCGCCGACGGCGCCGCCGCGATTGCCGCCGCCAAGAGCGCGCCGCCGCAGATCGCGACCCTGATCCTGCCCGCCGACACCGCCTGGAACGAGGCCGACGGCGTCGCCGAGGTGCCCGCCGAGCAGCAGCGCGCGAGCTATTCGCCGCAGGCGGTCGAGCAGGCCGCAAAGATCCTGCATGGCGACGGCGAGGGCACGCTGCTGCTGATGACCGGCAGCGCGCTCTCCGAGCAGGGCCTGGCGCTGGCCGAGCGCATCGCCGCCAAGACCGGCTGCACCGTGATGGGCCCGACCTTCCGCCCGAAGATGGCGCGCGGCCGCGGCCGTTACTCGATCGACCGCATCCACTATGTCATCGATCAGGCGCTGCCGATGCTGGCCAAGTTCCGTCACATCGTGCTGGTCGAGTCCGACGATCCCGTGGCGTTCTTCGCCTATCCGAACAAGCCGAGCGTGCTCAGGCCCGAGGGCTGCGATGTTCATCGCATGACGGCCTGGGGCGAGAACTCGGTCGCCGCGCTCGAAGCGCTCGCCGGCGCGGTCAAGGCCAGCGCCAAGGACGTCAAGCCGCAGGCGTTGGCTGAACTGGTCAAGCCGACCGGCGCGCTGACCCACGCCTCGATCGCGCAGTCGATCGCCTACGCGATCCCGGAGAATGCGATCCTGGTCGACGAATCGCTGACCACCGGCCGCGCTTTCTTCCCGCCGACCGCCGCTGCCGCCCCGCACGACTGGCTGCAGAACATGGGCGGCTCGATCGGCTTCTCGACGCCGCTGTCGATCGGTGCCGCGATCGCCTGTCCGGACCGCAAGGTGATCTGCATGGTCGGCGACGGCAGCGCGATGTACACGATCCAGTCGTTGTGGACCCAGGCGAGAGAGAACCTCAACATCGTCACCATCGTGTTTGCCAACCGCATCTACCAGATCCTGCGCGGCGAGTTCGACAATGTCGGCGCCGGCGAACCCGGCCAGCGGGCCAACGACATGCTCCGGCTCGACCGGCCGACGCTCGATTTCGTGGCCCTGGCCAAGGGCATGGGCGTGCCCGGCCGCGCCGTCACCAATGCCGACGAGTTCAACAAGGCCTTGGCCGAGGCCGTCGCTGAGCCTGGTCCGCGGCTGATCGAAGTGCAGATGTAAGGTCTGGCTGATCGCGCCGCGAATTCCGGCCTTAAGTAGCCCGGATAGAGGGCAGCGTAATCCGGGACGCCGTTTTGCGAGAACCCGGATTGCGCTACGCTCCATCCGGGCTACTGACTTTGGCGTGCGCGTGATGAGCCCGGAGGCATTATGCAGACCGAGCTGAACAAGGTGGTCGCGGCGCTCGGGGACTTCTACGCCCGCGAAGGCTTCCTGTTCGAGAAGGACGTCGGTGAGCGCGCGGTCACGCACCGCTTCGCGGTGCATCTGGAGAAGCAGTTCGCCGGCTGGTCGGTCGACTGCAACTACGACCGGCTCGGCGAACGCACGCTGCACCTGCCGCACGGCACCATCATCTCGACAGATGACCATCTCGGCAAGTCGATCTACCCTGACGTCGCCGTGCATCAGCGCGAGATCCCGAACAACCTGCTCACCGTGGAGATCCGCAAGGCCAGCAATCATACACCGCTCGAGCACGACGAGCACAAGCTGCGGGCGCTCACCGATCCGCACGTCTGGTTCGCCTACACGATCGGCGTGCTGCTGGTGCTGGATAAAGCCGGCGTCGTATTGGCAGACGTCTATTTCGGCGGGGGCCCTGACCGCGCATTGGCGGCGTGGTTCGCCAAGCGGCTGCAAGAAGCCGGCCTTGCTGCGAGCGCGTGAGGGCGCGGCGAACAGCACGTCCTTGCGGGGGTTGGAGAGAGCCCGCGCTTTCCGGTCAGAACCTGAAGCTGCTCTGGATGAAGGTGCCGTATCGGTCGACCTGATAGGTCTGCGCCTGCCCCGCTGCGCCGCTCGCAGGCTCCGTGAAGTCGTTGATTCCGGTGTGCCAATACCGGGCGCCGATTCCGACATTTGCGTTGGGCGTAACGGCGTAGGACATCACCGTCTCGAGCTGAAAGCCATGGCCGTACCCGCGAGACGGCTCGGTGCCGAAGGTGAAGTAGTGCGTGTCGAAAGCTCTCACGTCGGAATAGGTGTAGGCGGCATCGACGGTCAGCTTGAGTGCCGGCGTAAACCAGAGATCGGCCACGGCGCCCGCGCGGACCGTGTGCAGGATGTCGCGCTCGGTGATGACCTTGACGTTGCCGGCGAGGGCGCCGGCACCTTCGCAGATCTGGCCGCCGGTCACGGTCTGCCGGCAGCCCCATGCGTCGGCCAATTCGCCGCGGTAATGGTAGCCGACGAAGCCACCCAGACGAAGGCGCGGCTCCGCATTGACGGGATGGGACTCGTAAAATGAATAGCCGACATCGAGATTGGCGTAACCCAGGAAGCCGCGCGTCTGGCTCTCCGTCTTCGTGTACGGCCCGTTGAAGAACGGCGGAAAATCCTCGTCGTTCATGGTGCCGCCGGTGATGCCTCCAAAGCCTCCATAGCCCTTCACGAAAAACTTCATGGGGCTGTCGATCCGGAAGAAAACCTCTCCCGAATGCGTGCTCATGTTGTGATAGTCGAGCCGCGAGATGACCGGGGAAGATCGCGCGCCGCTGGTGTGCAAGTCGTAAGCAGTGCGGCCGATGCTGTACCAGTACCGTGCGCCGACCTCGATCTGCCAGAGACTGAACGGCTCGGCAGGCCTCACGGCCTTGATCGGGAGATCGGCCGCGATTACTGGGCCGGCGAGCATGAAGAGGCCGGATGCGATGAATGCTGCCTTGTGCACGACGTCCCCGGCCTGCCTGTCACGATGCCCTGCGAATCGGAATAGGCATCCTGGCGCCAATTGTCATGACTTGCCGAAACGGGGCAATCGGAAGCCTGGAACGTGCAGCCTGTTCGCGATCCTTTGTGGCAAGTTCGCACCACACGCGAGGACCCACGACGACAGCTTCCTCGCCGGAGGAACAACTCGCCGAGGCAGCCGGCCGGTGGTATGCAAATGAAAGTGTACGGCCCAAGCCTGAGCCTTGGTCCGCTTGGCGCACGGCGTGCGTCTTCACGCACGCCGCATGTCTTCAGCCGTCGTCTCGTCAGTAGGCGCGCTGCTGCGAATAGGCGTAGCGCGGGTTGATGCCGCAATAGGCCGACGTGCCGGAGGCGGTGGCCTGACACTGCTGATAGCTCGCGAACTGGCAGTTGCCGGGATAGCCCCACATGCGGCCCTGCAGGCAGTACCTGTCGTTTGTGGGGTGAGCCTGGGCCGTCGGGGCCAACGCGGCCATCAAGGCCGCGAACGAGGCAAGGGTGAGGATGGTGCGACGCATTTCAGTCTCCATGGAAGGACGGTTGGAGGAGCAGTCGACGAGGGAACACGCAGCGCGATGCGCGGGTTCCGGATGGGCCCGACACTTTGTCGTATATGTCTTGGTGTCCGCAGTGGGCATTGCGTTCGACATGCGTCTATGATGCGCCAAGCCGCGGCGGGCAATGTGATCTCGGCCACAGTTCGCGGAAGGCCTTTTGGCCTATCGTGATCGAACTCGCCCGCGTTGCTTTCCCTGAGGCTCACGCTTTCCTCATTCGGGTCAGGTCATTTTTGGAGGTTCTGATGCAAAAATCGTATTTGCTGGCCGCGACAGCGGCGCTGGCGCTCATCATGCAAACATCGCTCGCGCCGGCCCAGACCGCGCCGGCTGCCGGCGGAACCGCCGCGCCTGCGGCGACAAGTACTGCGCCGGCCGCGACGACGCCGCCGCCGGCTGCGACCACCGACACGTCCAGCCAGCCGACCGACTCCAAGAAGAGCGCGTCGAAGAAGCCGGCGAAGAAGAAGATGACGCGGCAGCAGGAGATCGACCACTCGGTCGACAGCGGCACCGTCCCCGCGCGCTATCGCAGTTCGGTGCCCAAGCAGTACCAGCAATATATTCCGTTCGATAAGCAGTAGCCGATCGCACGGCGGCGCGACGCGATCAGCCGTTGCGCCGCCCGGTGCCTGCCGAACTGGGCCCTGGCCGGTCGGTTGCCGATGTCACTTCCCCGGTGGCGGTCTGCGAACGCAATGCTAGAGTGGGCCGAATCCAGGGGAATGATGAGTGACGACGTGAAGGATGCTGGCCTCGTGGCCATGATCAGCGGCATCCTTGGAGGCAACAAGCGCGCAGACAATGTTGCACCGCCGCCGCTCACCGAGGGTCCGCCGACAGTGCCGTCGAACGGAGCGGAAGCGGAGGCGCCGCCTGCCGCCCAGTCGAAATCGATCAAGCTGGAGGAAACCTCCGACGCTGCGCCGGCCGCCGTGGAGCCGGTCGAGCAGCCTGGAAGAATCGTCACGACGCGGGATGGCAAACAGCTGCTGCCGGCTGAGGCGATCGCCGATCTCGTGCTTGGCGAGTTGCGCAAGCTGGAGGATTTTCCGGCGACCGGGGCCTCGGTCACGGTCTACGGTTACCGGCATTGGAATGCCATGATCACCTTCGCGCCGTTCTCGACCAATTTCCAGAACGCGACGCGGTTCCGCCAGGCCATGCCGGATATCGTCTTCAAGCTCCGTCGTTTCGTCGAACTTGAGATATAATCCGGACCAAATCGGCAGCGCTTTGCGTTGCCTTCCGGACCGTTTGACAGGATCTTTGAATTGAGCGTCGCCTTTACCAAGGAAGAAAGCGCCGAGACCGCGTCCGAGACGCTGTTGCCGGATCGCCCGATCTCGCCGCATCCGAACCTCGTGACGGAAGCCGGCCTGCAAGCCTTGCAGGCACAGCTTCAGCAGGCCCGCGAGGCCTATGAAGCCGCGCAGACAATCGAGGACGTCAACGAGAAGCGCCGGCAATCGGCGGTGCCGTTGCGCGACGCCCGCTACCTGACGGAGCGTTTGCGCACCGCGCAGCTCGTTCCCAACCCGGCGTCGAACGACAGCGTCGCCTTCGGCAGCACCGTGACCTTCAGCCGCGTCGACGGCCGCGTGCAGACCTATCGCATCGTCGGCGAGGACGAAGCCGATCCCAAGGCTGGGACGATCTCGTTCGTCGCACCGGTGGCGCGGTCGCTGATGGGGAAGGCGGTGGGTGACGTCGTCGGCGCGGGCGCGCAGGAGATCGAGATCCTGTCGATCGGGTAGGGGCGGGGCGCGGCAAGGATTGCGTGGCAAAGGGCGCTCTCGACAGGAGCAGTGTCATTCGCCCAATGCATGATCCGGACAAGCGCGAGGCCGTCGTCTCCGCCAAACAAAGCCTGATGGTTGGATGAGACGGTTTCTCACTGGAGCGTTGCCGTTCTACGCGCTGGCTCTATTGGCCATGTGCATGTACCTCGTCCTTTACAGGACGAGCCTGTTCGATCTGAACGCCATCGTCCATGGCGCGACCGGGTCGGCATGGTTTCCGGCCTTCATGTTCGTCTGCGTGCTGCTGGAAGCCGTGTTCCCCTATTTCGGCTATTTTCCCGGCACGGCCCTGATCCTGATGTCGGTGGCGCTCAGTCCGAAGGCCGTGGATGGCTCCGTCTTCGTCGCGGCGTGGCTCGCCATCATCGTGGGCGCCGTTCTCAGCTACGGGCAGGCGCGTTTCTTCCGGCCGTTCCTGCAGCGGGTCGCCTCGAAAGCGGCCCTGCGCCGGTGCGAATCCCTGTTCGACGCCTATGGCGCTTACGCGCGCATTGCCCTGTTCGTTCATCCCAACGCCAGTGCGATGTATTTCACCGCGCTCGGACTGCTCGGCCGCAATTTGACGCGAGAGCTCGCTTATCTCTGCGTGGGCGCTGCGGCCGCCGTCGGCATCCTGTTCGTCATCGTGACCAGGCTGGTGTCGTCCGTCGGCCCCACCGACGACGGGGAATTGCAGCTGTTGCTCGCAGCAGCACTGGTTGCGATCGGGACGCTCGTTGGTCTCTACACGGTGTGGAGGACCGGGCGGGCGGTGTGAAGACTCTCGATTGCTTCGCTTCGCTCGCAATGACGAATGACAGATCGCACTCTACACTCCCGGCAGCTCAACGCCCGTCAGCTTGCCCAACTTCCCGATGAGCTCGTCCTGAAATTCCGGGTCGGTCGCTTCGCGGGCCGGCTGCTGCTGCGCGAGATGATGCCAATAGCGCCCGCTGACCAGTGCCGCAGGATCCTCGCTCGCAGCCAGCCAGCTCTGTGTCCGCGCGCCGGTGTCGATATCGACCGGCGCACCCGCGCCGCCCATCTTCGTGCGCACCCAGCCTGGATCGACAGCGTTGCTCATAACGGCGGGCCAGCGCCGCGCCAGCGCTAAGGCCAGCGCGACAATTTGCAGCTTGCTCTCGGCATAGGCCTTGGCCGCATCCCAGGAGCGCCTGGTCCAGTCGAGGTCGTCGAGCGAGCCTTCTCCGCCCCGGTGCAGGCCGCTGCTGAGATACACTAGGCGGCCGGGCCGTTCGATCAACGCCGTCAGCATGTACGGCGCAAGCGTGTTGATGGCCAAGGTCTCGGCGTGGCCTTCCGCCGTCGCGCCACGGGCGGGCCGCGTGTAGACGCCGGCGTTGTGGATGATCGCATCCATGCGCCCGATCGCGTTGACCTGATCGGCGATAGCCTTGGTCTCGGCCGCGCTGCTGAGATCGCCGACCACGATCCCCTGGGCTCGCGACCTCAGCTCGCCGAGCGCATTGCCGCGATCGGCCGACCGTGCATGCAGAACCACGCGGTGTCCTAGATCGAGCAGCGATTGCGCCGCCGCCCGGCCGAGGCCATCGGTGCTGCCGGTGATGAAAATGGTCGCCATGCGGTTCTCCTCGGAAAATTTCAGGGCACACTCTACGATGCCCGCCGCGGCAAGGTCGCCTCAAGGTGTCGCATGCGGATCACATACAACCAGCCAACAAGCGATAAGATCAGTCCCAATTGCATGACGCATGAGATTCGTGGGGGACGCTGATGCGATTGAACGATCGCTGGGGCCGTCCGATAATCGCGAAATACCAAGGCGGGTGCCGCTGGTGATGCCGATCCGCCGCGCGCGAAATTTTTCGCTGCAGCATGCCAATTCGGTAAAGCCGTAACCCCTTGATGTTACTGGCCTCGGTTGTTTTCGCAATTTTTGCCGGAGCGGGAGCACGAAGCCCCAGTCCGTCTACGCTCTTCGAGCTACGCCGGACACGCTTCGCCCTCATTAAGCGTGGCTGCGCCACGCGAAGCCTCTTGGCGAAGCGTGGTGGGCGCACAAGGGATCGAACCTTGGACCTCTCCCGTGTGAAGGGAACGCTCTCCCGCTGAGCTATGCGCCCGGGACCATCATGCAGACGGCCGGACCTTCCTGGCCGGCCGGCGCATTGGAGCCCGCGATTTAGAAGTGCAGGCTTGAGGTGTCAAGTTTTCAGGCGCCGCTGGGGCTGGAAAACCTTGGTCCCGGTCGCGCAATTCGCTGGCCCGGCCGGATTTCGGGCCGCTTACGCGCCCTGCTGGCGGGCGCGGGAGGCGTGGGCCTGCAGCGCCCGGATCCGCTCGGCCAGCGTTCCGCCGCCCTCGGGCAGGCTCGGCGCGCCATTGCTTGCGGCATCGTTGGCCGGACGCGGCGCCGGCTTCGGCGGCTGGCCGGCCTCGGCCGCCAGCAGCGCCTCGATCGGCGAGTTCGGACCTTCGAGCTGCATCGCGAGCTTTGCCACCTCGGCGGCGATGTCGTTGATGCGCTCGCGCAAGAGCGCATTCTCCATGCGCTCGGTCGCCCAGGAGCTTTCCGCCTGCTGCTGGATCGCGTTGATGTCGCGCTGCAGCTTGGCGCGCTCGTCGCGGGTGGTGCGCAGCTGCTCCTCCAGCGCGGTCCTTTCGGCGCGCAGCGCCTCCGCGGCGGCCGACGATTTGCCGCCGCTCAAGGCCGCGATCTCGACGCGCAGCTCCTTGATGGTGCGCTCGTCGCCGTCATGGAGCTGGCGGAGCTGATTGTTCTCATACTCGCGCTCGGCCAGCAGCTTGCCCTGCGTGGCGAGCCGCCCTTCGAGATCGGCGACGCGGCCGGACAGCATCTCGGCTTCCTTCACCTGTCCGATCAACTGGCGATCGAGCTCGGTGACGCGCTGGCTCAGATTCTCGACCCGGCCGCGGGCATCGCCGAGCTCGCGCGAGGCGGTCTCCGATTCCAGACGTTCCTGCGCGAGCCGCGCCTGGGTCGCCGCGAATTCCTTCTCGGCGTCGCCAACGCGGTTCTTCAATTCCTCGATCTGCGCGCGCACGGCGAGTAGCTCGACCTGGCGGCTCTCCGCCATCATCGAGCGGTCGGACAGCTCAGTGTTGATCTTGGCGAGCTCGGCCTGCTTGTCAGCCAGCGCGATCTCGGCCTCGCGCAAGGATGCGGTCTTGGCGTTGAATTCCTCTTCGGTGGCGCGGAGCTGCTCCTTCACCGCCTTCTCGCGCGCCTCCAGCGCGAAGATCGTGGCGTTCTTCTCGCCGAGCTCGATCTTCATGCGGTTGATGGCGTCGCTCTTCTTGCCGAGCTCGGCGAGCTGGCTCGTGGTCTTGTTCTTGAGCTGGTCGACGCTCATCTCGAGCCGCCGCGCCGACATGGCGAATTCGGCGCGAAGCTGGTCCTTGTCGGCCTGGATCTCCGCCATCGACAGCGGCGTTGCGGCCTCGAGCCGGCGCGTGGTCAGGCGCACGGCGCGGTTATGCACCAGCGGCACGATCGCGAGCCCGCACAGCATCGAAAGCAGGAAACCGATCGCCAGGTACATGATCGGTTCGACCATGGGCCAGAACTCCCAAGCTTAAGGAAAAATTCACCAACGACCATGCCATGGCGGACCGGCAAAAAGCCAGCCCCGCTCTGTCGTTAACCTTGATCGTACCCGGATGGAGGAGAGCAGCCTAGAATGGGTTCCAGGTCGCTCGCGGCGTGAATTTGAGATAGCCGATATTGGCACCCAGCCGCAGGCCGAGCCCGGAGCGGATCGGCACCAGCACGATGTTGTTGGCGGTGAGCGCCGTCATGCCGAAACCGCCGATGATGTAGGCCGAGCCGTCGAGGCCGGCGAAGCGCTGGTAGATCGCGTTGGTGGCGGGCAGGTTGTAAACCAGCGTCATGGTGCGCGCGCCGTCGCCGCCCCAGTCGAAGCCGAGCGAGGGACCCTGCCAGTAGACGCGCAGATCGCCGGCGTTCTTGGTGTAGAGCGTGCCCTCGCCGTAACGAAGCCCGGCGACGAACGCGCCGGAGCCTTCCTCACCCAGGATGTAGCCGTTCGGCAGGCCCCATTGGCTGACCGCCTTCTCGATGATCGAGGCGAGGCCGCGCGAGACGTTGCCGAAGAAGCGGTGCCCGGCGCCGACCAACTCGTCCGGCCCGTAGGTGCTGGGCGACGGGGTCCGCTGCGGCGGCGGCAGATCGGGCGGCGGCGCCGTCTGGGCCGAGGCCGGCACGATCCAGCCGACCATCGCGGCAAGCGCGAGCGCAGCAAGGCGTGATGCGAAAGTCATAAAAGAACCCCTGGTACCGAAACCGGTCGCTTCCTTAACCTGACGCCAACAGGCGCGGCTCTAGGTTGCGCCGGATGTCCCCTCGACTCGGATGTTATCCGCAGCAACTATGACGGCACAACGGCAGGAAGATAGCCCTTTGCGCCCCGGAATCGCCTTGATCGGCCTCCTCGTCTGCCTGCTCTCGGGCATAGGGATCACCGCCCCGGTGCGGCCGGCCCTGGCCGCCACCACCGAGCGGGTCGTCGTCAACCGCTTCTCCGGCATTGCCATCGAGGGTTTCGACCCCGTCGCCTATTTCGTCGAGGGCACCGCCATGCAGGGCACGGCGGAGTTCGAGGCGAACCTCTGGGGCGCGGTCTGGCGCTTTCGCAACGAGGGCAACCGCGCCTCCTTCCTGGCCCATCCGGAAATCTACGGGCCGCAATTCGGCGGCTACGATCCCGCCGATATCGCCCGTGGGGTGACCATCGCCGGCAATCCCCGCTTCTTCGCCATCGTGGCGCAGCGGCTCTATTTGTTCAGCAGGGAAGCCAATCGCGACGCCTTCGCCGCCAACCCCGAGCGGTTCCTCTATGAAGTCGGCAAGCGCTGGCCGGCGCTTTACGAACAGCTGGGTCAGTAGCGGCTTTTTAGAGTCTCGCCGCCTCCGGGTCGCCCCAGGCGATGAACTCCGGGATGATGAAGCCGCTGGCGTGCCGCTCGCCGAAACGGAGCTCGCCGCCCTTGCCGTCGGTCACCCGGCCGCCGGCCGCGGTCACGACCGCGGCGCCGGCCCCGACGTCCCATTCACAAGTGGGCCCGAAGCGGGGGTAGATGTCGGCGCTGCCTTCCGCGATCCGGCCGAATTTCACGGCCGAGCCGACCGTCCGTCTGACGGCGTTGGGCCTGTTGTCGATGAACGCCTCGCTCCTGGGATCGCCGTGCGAGCGGCTCACCGCCGCGATCCATGGCTCCCCTTGCGCCGGCAGTTTGCGGGTGTGGATCGGCTCGGCCGCGCCGATGGTAGCGCCGTCAAACCTCACCCGCTCGGCGCCACGGCCGACGATGCCGCGCCAGAGCAGGCCGAGCGCGGGCGCGGCGACGATGCCCAGCAGCGGCACGCCTGACGTCACCAAAGCGAGGTTGACGGTGAATTCGTCGCGGCCGGCGACGAACTCCTTGGTGCCGTCGAGCGGGTCGATCAGGAAGAAGCTGCCCTCGAACGATGGGGAGGCAAGCTCGGTTCGCTCTTCCGACAGCGTCGGGATATCGTTCGCGAGCCGGGCGAGGCCCTCCGCGATGATATGGTCGGCGGCAAGGTCGGCCTCGGTTACCGGCGAGCCGTCCTGCTTGCCGTCGATCCGCATCGCCGCGCGGTTGACGCCGAGGATCGCCTCGCCCGCCTTCACCACCAGCGCGGTGAGCGGCTCCATCAATCGGGATGCGGCCTCGGCGTCGATGATCCTCACCTGTGTGCCTCATTCGTCGGCAAGTCTGGAACTGGCAAGTCTGGAATCCGCAAGTCTCGCCTCCTCGGTTGATTCGCCCGCAGCCCTTTATGGCCGCTTCGAATCTATCGCAAGCTAGCTGCCACGGGCTGGCGAATGTTAGAACCCGCAGCATCCGTCAAGCATGCGTGATTCGCGGCGTCCAGCGCCGTGCAATTTCAGGAACCCTCCAGGACCCCTTTATATGTCTGACGCCTCGTCGCCCGCGACCGCCACTGCTCCCGATATGCTCGAACTCGCAGCGCTGCTGTGCTCGCGGGTCTGTCACGATCTCATCAGCCCCGTCGGCGCCATCGTCAACGGGCTCGAAGTGCTCGACGATGATCCCAAGCCGGAAGATCGCGAGTTCGCGCTCGACCTGATTCGCAAGAGCGCCAAGACCGCCTCCGCCCGGCTCCAATTCTGCCGTCTCGCCTTCGGCGCCGCCGGCTCCTCCGGCGCGCAGATTGATCTCGGCGATGCCCAGACCATGGCGCGCGGCCACATTGAGGACGGCAAGTGCTCGATCACCTGGAACCTGCCGCGGCTCCTGCTGCCGAAGAACCGCGTCAAGCTGCTGCTCAACATGCTGGTCGTGTCCCAGCACACCATCCCGCGCGGTGGCACGCTGACGATCGACCCGATCGGCGAGGGCGAGACGATGAGCTTTCGCATCACCGCGACCGGACATAACGCGCGCCTGCCGCAGAACATCTCCGAGCTCTTGAGCGGCGAGCGCGGCCCTGCCGCGGACGCGCATGCGATCCAGCCTTATTATACGCGGCTGCTGGCACAGGCCTGCGGGCTCACCGTGACGCTCAAGCCGGAAGGCGAAGCCATCATCATTACCGCTTCGTAAACGCGCGCAGCGCTCGGCGTCTTAATCAAATCTTTACGAGGCGCTTCGGCTTGTCCGGAGCGCCTTGTCTTTTTGTTGGTTCCGTTCTTTTGCACATACTCAACCAATATTAAACGCTTTACGGTGAAGCTGGCCCCATTCCGAATAGGCGCATCACAATTCGTGCGCGCCCTCCCTGTATGAAGGCCTGTTTTCATGGATGATCTGTTGCGGGAGTTTTTGACGGAGACCAGCGAGAGCCTGGACACCGTGGACAATCAGCTGGTGAAGTTCGAGCAGGAGCCGAACAACGCCAAGATCCTGGATAACATCTTCCGCCTGGTCCACACCATCAAGGGCACTTGCGGCTTCCTCGGATTGCCGCGGCTGGAAGCGCTGGCGCATGCCGGCGAGACCCTGATGAGCAAATTCCGCGACGGCATGCCGGTGACGGCGGACGCAGTGTCGCTGATTCTGGCTTCGATCGACCGGATCAAGGAGATCCTGGCCGGTCTCGAGGCGACCGAAGCCGAGCCCGAGGGCAACGACCGCGATCTCATCGACCAGCTGGAAGCGATGGTCGAGCGGGGCATGGCTGCTATGGCCGCTGCAGCCGCTGCTCCCGTGGCCGAGGCCCCGCCGCTGGTGCCGGAAGCGCCCGCCACTGCGCCTGCGCCCGCAAAGGAGATGACAACGGGCACGCTGATCGACCAGACGCTGGAGCGTCCGCTCCGTCCGGGCGAAGTCTCGCTCGACGAGCTCGAGCGCGCCTTCCGCGAGACCCCGATCGAAGCGGCGGAGCCCGTCGCCGAGGTCAAGGCCGAGCCAGCCGCTGAAGCAGCGGCGCCGGTTGCCAGGGCGGTCGTCAAGGACGCCAAGGCGTCCAAGGAGAAGGCCGTCGCCAAGAAGTCGGTGGCAGATGAGACCGGCGGCGAAGGCGCCAGCATCGCCAACCAGTCGATCCGCGTCAACGTGGACACGCTGGAGCATCTGATGACCATGGTCTCCGAGCTGGTGCTGACCCGCAACCAGCTGCTGGAGATCTCCCGCCGCAACGAGGACACCGAGTTCAAGGTGCCGCTGCAGCGCCTCTCCAACGTCACCGCCGAGCTGCAGGAAGGCGTCATGAAGACGCGCATGCAGCCGATCGGCAATGCCTGGCAGAAGCTGCCCCGCATCGTCCGCGACCTCTCGAGCGAGCTCGGCAAGCAGATCGAACTGGAGATGCACGGCGCCGACACCGAGCTCGACCGCCAGGTGCTCGATCTGATCAAGGACCCGCTCACCCACATGGTGCGCAACTCCGCCGATCATGGCCTGGAGACCCCCGCCGAGCGCCTCGCCTCCGGCAAGGGCGAGCAGGGCACCATCCGCCTGTCCGCCTATCACGAGGGCGGCCACATCATCATCTGCATCGCCGACAACGGCCGCGGCCTCAACACCGACAAGATCAAGGCCAAGGCGATCTCCTCAGGCCTCGTCACCGAGGCCGAGCTCGAGAAGATGAGCGAAGCCCAGATCCACAAGTTCATCTTCGCGCCGGGCTTCTCGACCGCCGCCGCCATCACCTCGGTCTCGGGCCGCGGCGTCGGCATGGACGTGGTGCGTACCAATATCGACCAGATCGGCGGCACCATCGACATCAAGTCGGTGGCCGGCGAGGGCTCCTCCGTCACCATCAAGATCCCGCTGACGCTGGCGATCGTCTCGGCCCTGATCGTCGAAGCCGCCGGTGATCGCTTCGCGATCCCGCAGCTCTCGGTGGTCGAGCTGGTCCGTGCCCGCGCCAACAGCGAACACCGCATCGAGCGCATCAAGGACACCGCGGTGCTGCGCCTGCGCAACAAGCTCCTGCCGCTGATCCACCTCAAGAAGCTCCTCAAGATCGACGACGGCGCGGCCTCCGATCCCGAGAACGGCTTCATCGTGGTGACCCAGGTCGGCAGCCAGACCTTCGGCATCGTCGTCGACGGCGTGTTCCACACCGAAGAGATCGTGGTCAAGCCGATGTCGACCAAGCTGCGTCACATCGACATGTTCTCCGGCAACACCATCCTCGGCGATGGCGCGGTCATCATGATCATCGATCCCAACGGCATTGCGAAGGCGCTCGGCGCCGCCGGCTCCTCGGCCCACGACATGGGTGACGAGAACGGCGCCCATCACATCGGCTCGGGCGAGCAGACCACTTCGCTGCTGGTGTTCCGCGCCGGCTCGTCGCAGCCCAAGGCGGTCCCGCTCGGCCTCGTCACGCGCCTGGAAGAGCTGCCCGCCGACAAGATCGAGTTCTCCAACGGCCGCTACATGGTGCAGTATCGCGAGCAGCTGATGCCGCTCGTCGCCATGGAGGGCGTCACCATCGCCAGCCAGGGCGCCCAGCCGATCCTGGTGTTCGCCGACGACGGCCGCTCCATGGGCCTCGTCGTCGACGAGATCATCGACATCGTCGAGGAACGGCTCAACATCGAGGTCGGCGGCTCCGCTTCCGGCATCCTGGGCTCGGCCGTGATCAAGGGCCAGGCCACCGAGGTGATCGACGTCGGCCACTTCCTGCCGATGGCGTTCTCCGATTGGTTCACCCGCAAGGAGATGAAGCCGTCGCTGCACTCGCAGTCGGTGCTGCTGGTCGACGACTCCGCGTTCTTCCGCAACATGCTGGCGCCCGTCCTCAAAGCCGCCGGCTACCGCGTCCGCACCGCCCCGACCGCGCAGGAGGGCCTCGCGGCACTGCGCGCGCAGACCTTCGACGTGGTGCTGACCGACATCGAGATGCCCGACATGAACGGGTTCGAGTTCGCCGAGACCATCCGCTCGGACAACAATCTGGGCTCGATGCCGATCATCGGCCTGTCGGCGCTGGTGTCGCCGGCGGCGATCGAGCGCGGCCGTCAGGCCGGCTTCCATGACTATGTCGCCAAGTTCGACCGTCCCGGTCTGATCGCGGCGCTGAAGGAACAGACCGCGAGCGCCGCCGGCGCCTCCGATCTGAGCCGGGCGGCGGCGTAACGGACAGGATCAGGAGACACCCAACATGACCAGCAAGAGCAAGACCCAATCCGCCGAAGGCGCCATGGTCGAATACGTCACCGCGATGATCGGCGGCCAGCTGTTCGGCCTGCCGATCTCCCGCGTCCAGGACGTGTTCATGCCCGAACGCGTCACCCGCGTGCCCCTGTCCTCGCGCGAGATCGCGGGCGTGCTGAACCTGCGCGGCCGCATCGTCACCGTAGTCGACATGCGCGCCCGTCTCGGCCTGCCGCAGCCCGAGGACGGCAAGGTGCCGATGGCGGTCGGCGTCGATTTGCGCGGTGAATCCTACGGCCTGCTGATCGACCAGATCGGCGAAGTGCTGCGCCTGCCCGAGGCCGGCATGGAGGAAAACCCCGTCAACCTCGACCCGCGCATGGCCAAGCTCGCCGGCGGCGTCCACCGTCTCGACGGCCAGCTCATGGTCGTCCTCGACGTCGATCGCGTCCTCGAGCTCGCGCCCGAGATGATGGCGGCCTGATACGGCGGCATCGCTGCCGACGGACTTGCAATTGGAAGCGTCCCCCACAGGGGGAGGGAAGCAGAGGTTCACATGCGAACTTGTCTCGTCGTTGATGATTCCAGCGTCATCCGCAAGGTTGCGCGCCGGATCCTGGAGGGCCTCGACTTCCAGATCCTCGAAGCCGAGGACGGTGAGAAGGCGCTGGAGGCCTGCAAGCGCGGCCTGCCCGATGCGGTGCTGCTCGACTGGAACATGCCCGTGATGGACGGCTACGAGTTCCTCGGCCATCTCAGGCGGATGCCCGGCGGCGACCAGCCCAAGGTGGTGTTCTGCACCACCGAGAACGACGTCGCGCATATCGCGCGCGCGCTGCATGCCGGCGCCAACGAGTACATCATGAAGCCCTTCGACAAGGACATCGTGACGGCGAAATTCCAGGAAGTCGGACTTATCTGAGCCTTCGCCGGAGGCTGGAACGGATCCTTCGGTGCCTGTTTTCAACTGTATCCTTTCAGTCTGAGTTGGTGAGTAATGAGTGTTGCGTTCGCAGGAAACTCCGCCACGACGGGCTCGCGCGAAGCTGGGCCGCTTCGGGTGATGATCGTCGACGACTCCGTCGTCATCCGCGGTCTGATCTCGCGCTGGGTCGGGGCCGAGCACGACATGGAGGTCGCAGCCTCGCTGCGGACCGGGCTGGAGGCGGTCAACCAGATCGAACGCATCAACCCCGACGTTGCCGTGCTCGACATCGAGATGCCCGAGCTCGACGGCATCTCGGCGCTGCCGAAGCTGCTGGCGAAGAAACGCGATCTCATCATCATCATGGCCTCGACGCTGACCCGTCGTAACGCGGAGATCAGCTTCAAGGCGCTGTCGCTCGGCGCGGCCGATTACATCCCGAAGCCGGAATCGACGCGCGAAGTGTCGGCCGCGGATATCTTTCATCACGACCTGATCGAGAAAATCCGCCATCTTGGCGCGCGGCTGCGGCGCAGGCCCGCGGTCGCTAGCCCGCCGCTGGCCCCCGCGAGCCCGGCTCCGGCCCAGCGCAGTCCCGCTGCGCGGCCTGCCGCGCCCGCGCCGTCCCCGTCCCTGTACCCGCAATCGGCATCGGGGATCACCACCCGTCCGTTCTCGTCGCAGGCCCCCAAGGTGCTGCTGATCGGCTCCTCGACCGGCGGTCCGCAGGCGCTGATGGCGCTCGTCACCGAGCTCGGCCCGGTGATCGACCGCGTCCCCGTGCTGATCACCCAGCACATGCCGCCGACCTTCACGACCATCCTTGCCGAGCATCTGGCGCGTTCGAGCCGCCGGCCGGCAGCCGAGGCGGTCGACGGCGAGCCGGTGAAGCCGGGACGCATCTATCTCGCCCCCGGCGGCAAGCACATGCGCGTGGCGCGCAGCGGCGTTGACACCGTGATCGCGCTCGACGACGGCCCCGCCGTCAATTTCTGCAAGCCCGCGGTCGATCCGCTCTTCACCTCAGCCATCGACATCTGGCATGGCGCCATCCTCTCCGTGATCCTGACCGGCATGGGCTCGGACGGCATGCGCGGCGGCAAGGACATCGTCGCCGCCGGCGGCAACGTCATCGCGCAGGACGAAGCCTCCAGCGTGGTCTGGGGCATGCCGGGCGCGGCGGCCAATGCGGGCATCTGCGCGGCGATCCTGCCGCTCAACCAGATCGGCGCCAAGGTCAACCGCCTGTTCGCGGGAGATCGCACGTGACACCCACCGATTACGACTATCTCCGCAAGTTCCTGAAAGAGCGCTCCGGCCTCGATCTGTCGCCCGACAAGCAGTATTTGGTCGAGAGCCGGCTGTTGCCGCTGGCGCGCAAGGCGAGCCTTCCCGGCATTCCCGATCTCGTGCTGAAGATCAGGAACGGCGACGGCCGGCTTGCGACCGACGTGGTCGAAGCGATGACCACCAACGAGACCTTCTTCTATCGCGACAAGATCCCGTTCGATCATTTGCGCGAGACCATCCTGCCGGGCCTGATCCAGGCGCGCGCGGCGCGCAGATCGCTTCGCATCTGGTCGGCGGCCTCGTCGACGGGGCAGGAGCCCTATTCGATCGCGATGTGCGTGAAGGAGATGGGCGCCGCCCTCGCCGGCTGGCGCATCGAGATCGTCGCCACCGATCTGTCGCAGGAGGTGCTGGAGAAATCCAAGGCCGGCCTTTACAGCCAGTTCGAGGTGCAGCGCGGCCTGCCGATCCAGCATTTGATGAAGTACTTCACGCAAACCGGCGAGGTCTGGCAGCTCAATGCCGACATCCGCGCGATGGTGCAGTTTCGTCAGCTCAATCTGCTGCAGGACTTCTCCCATCTCGGCACGTTCGACGTGATCTTCTGCCGCAACGTGCTGATCTATTTCGACCAGGACACCAAGGCGGTGATCTTCGAACGCATGGCGAAGTGCATGGAGGCCGACGGCACGCTGCTGCTCGGCGCTGCCGAATCCGTCGTCGGCATCACCGACGCGTTCCGCCCTATGGCGGACCGCCGCGGTCTCTACCAGCTCAACCCCGCGCGCTCCGGCCGCCCCATGGGCGGCTTGATGCCGCCGTCGTTGAAGGTTGCCGCGGCGCGGTGAGCTCTCACTCTGTCATTGCGGGCTCGCGACGATGTCGCGCCCCGAAATGACAGCTCACAAAATCGCATGCGGCAGAAACCGCGAGCGGTTGCCGGTGATCGGGCTCTCGTCTTCGCGGATCGACAGGCCGCACGGCGCGTGGTTCACCAGCCAGCTTCCGACCACCGGATAAAACCCCGAAAAGTTCGGCAGCGGCGAGAGCGCCTGCCGCACGAAACCTTCGGCGCCGTAGGGACCGGCCTGCTCGTCGAGCGGCATGCCGCCGGACACCAGCGTGACGTTGGCGCCTTCGCGCGACAGCAGCGGCTTGCGCACATACGAGGTGCCGAGCTCCGCTGCCCGCGAATCGTCCTCGAAGAACGCCGGCAGCAGGTTTGGATGGTTCGGAAACATCTCCCACAGCAGCGGCAAAATGCCCTTGTTGGACAGCACCGCCTTCCACGGCGGCTCGATCCAGCGCGTCGGCGCGTCCTTGAGCTTTGCACCGAAGGAATCGTGGAACATCCATTCCCAGGGATAGAGTTTGAAGGCGAGCGCGATGTCGGCCTCGTCGAGATCGACGAAACCGCCTGGCTCGTCGCGCCAGCCGATCTGCCCGATGTCGAGCAGCCTGGTCGAGAGCCCGGCCTGGCGCGCGGTGTCTTCGAGATAGGCCAGCGTTCCGGCGTCCTCGGCGTTGTCGGTGGTGCCGGTGAGATGAACGTGACGGCCGGCTGCAATCTCCTTCCACGCCGCGATCAATCGCTCATGGATGGAGTTGAACTGATCGGCGCGCATCGGGACGATGCGGCGCTCGATCGCCTGCTCGAGCCAGGTCCATTGAAACACGGCGGCCTCGAAGATCGAGGTCGGCGTGTCCGCGTTGTATTCGAGCAGCTTTGCCGGCGACTTGCCGTCGAACTTCAGGTCGAGCCGGCCGTAGAGGCTGCGGTCGTCGCGCTGCCAGCTCTCGGCGATCAGGCTCCAGAACGGTTCCGGAATCTGCAGGCGCCGCAGGTGCCGCTCGTCGCCGATCACGCGGCCGGCGAGCTCCAGGCACATCGCCTCGATCTCGCCGGTCGGCGTCTCGATGCCGCGCTCGATCTCGTCCAGCGTGAAGCCGTAATAGGCGCGCTCGTCCCAATAGCGTTCGCCGTCGATGGTGTGGAAAGCGAAGCCGCAGGCTTGCGCAGTGGCTTGCCAGTCGTCCCGCTCGGGGCAGGTGATCCGTTGCATCCGCTAGCCGCCGCTGTGCCCATGCATGAGTTGACCACCGCCCATCATGGTGAGCATGACCCTCTCGACCGCTTCATGGCAATTCAGTCTTTGACCCTCTGGCGCTGGACCAACAGTTTCCACCAGATGCGTGCCTCTCGACAAGCCCTAGGTCGATAGCATGGCACGGTGTTGCAAGCCTTGACCAGCCCCGCACAGCGCGGACCGTTAGAATGTCCGCGCGGGCCGGAAAGTCGCGGGCGGGGTTACGCGCATCGGCGTTCGCGGCGCCAGCCGAAGCGATGAGCCGGCAAGATTCCCGGGGCCGACGCCGGAAGGCTTGACCGTCGGTACGTTCTTCTTGTGGATTTCGGCATGACCGTAGGAGCCGTTTCCTCCGCCGGACGATCCTCCACCGTCCTGGCAGCTGCATGTTTTATCGTACCATTGTCCTGTCTTTGCGTCATACCACGCGCCGTTCTCCGGAGACGTGGGGTAGGTGATGCAGTGCCAATGCTGGCCTCCCGGACATTGTCCTTTCGCATGAGCCGAAGTGGGGATTGCCATCGCAGCGCACATGAGCGCGGCATGAATCGCGGCAGTGAAAGTTGACGTTTTCTCGCGTCTCATGGGCTGGGCCTCGCGAACGAAAGCAAGGATGCCTGCGCAGCCGGGCTGCACGTTGATGTGGCTCAACGGCGAGACATTTCGCTGCCCGCTTGCGGGCTCGGCGTGTCGCGACATCGCTGAAAGGTTTCATTGTAAGGGCGTTCCGCGATTTTCTCTCAATTGAAAAGCGAGCGCTGTTGATCCTGCTCAAGTCCGGCGGCAGCGATCGGCTCCAAATGCTTATGATCGCTTCATCAGGATCTATAGCTATGCAAGCCAATGTGCTCCATTCGATCCAGTATGAGCGAAACCATCGCGGATATCGCGGCAGCCAGTTGCGCGCCGTGCTGTTTGCCGCCGTGTCGTTCGGCTTGTTTGCCTGCGGTGGAGCCGCGGCGCAGCAGGCCGGCATCGTCGCCAACGGCAACGCGGTCGTGACGGGCTTTTCGGGCGCACTGCCGCCCGCGGTGATCGCACCGGGCATCGATCCCGCCGACAAGACCCTTATCGATCTCAACGGCCCCGCCGCACGCGTGTTTGATCTGCAAGCGCCGGGTGCGCCGCCGCAGGCGCAATTGCTGACGACGCCAAAGCCTTTCACCGTGACGGCCGGTCAAACCGGCCAGCTGTTTGGCGTTGCGCTGGATAGCGCAACGCCGCCGAACGTGTTCGTCGCGGCGACCTCGGCCTACGGATTGCCGATCGTCGTTCCAGGCGCTGCCGGAGAGTTCAATCGCGCCAAGCAGGGTACGCCCAAGGCGGCCTTCATGCCGGCACTGTTCGGACCGGCCCAGTTCGGCGGCGGTCCCGGCTCGATCTGGCGGATTGACGGCGTCACCGGCGAAGTTCGCCTGTTCACCAACGTCACGCTCGAGGGTGCCCCCAATCCCGGTCCGGCGCTTGGCGGACTTGCCTTCGACGCCGCCTCCAACACGCTGTTCGTCGCGGATCGTGCCACCGGCATGATCCACGTATTTGACTCCACCGGAGCGGAGCGATCCCGTTACGATCATGGTGTGCAAGGACGCAGCGCAGCCGGCCTGCCGCCAGTGCCCTTCGATCCTTCCGGACGTCTCGATATATCGAGCTCGAAATTTCGCACCGGCGATCCCGCGACCTGGGGCTATGCCAATCCGCAGCGCCTGATCTTCGGTCTCGCGGTGCGCAACGGGCGCCTGTATTACGCGGTCGCCAAGGACCTGCAGATCTGGTCTGTAGCGATCACGCCGAGCTTTGGCGCTGACCCGCGGCTTGAACTCAGCGTTGCGCCGGGCTCGGGTCCCAGCGAAATCGCCAAGATCGCGTTCGACGATCAGGGGCGCATGTTGCTCGCCGAGCGCGCCGCGCCGAGCGGCGCCTATGACTTCGATGTGCTGACGAAGGAAGCGACGGGTCGCGTGCTGCGCTATCTGCCGGCGCCGCCCGGCACCAGCGGGCCGCAATGGCAATTGCAGCCCGACGAATACGCGATCGGCTTCGCGCGGCAGATGCGCAACGGCAATGGCGGCGTCGCCCTTGGCTTCGGTTACGACGATCAGGGCCGGATTGATCGCGCCGCCTGCGGACAGTTCCTGTGGTCGACCGGTGAGCAGTTGCGCAATTCGAACGATCCCGCGATCGCCACGCAGCTCGCAGCCGGCGGTCCGTCCGAGGTCAATGGCGTGCAAGGCAATGACATCATGGCCGTGCGGCCGGCCAATGTGCCGCCGTGGCAGAGCTACTTCGCCGACTATGATGATCAATTCCAGGACGCGAGCGCGCGTGGCCATCTCGGCGACATCGCGATTTTGCGCGTCTGCGCTCAGGCCGGATTCAATCTGCCGGGCTGGTACCGGCCGCGCGTCGAGCTGTTCCCGGGATTCTTCTGGTTCCGTCTGCACGGCAAGAAGCCGCCGCTGCTCGACTGCCCGCCAGGCTCGGGCAATCAATGCGCCTGCCCGCCGGGCACTACACAGCAGCCCGGCTTCCAGTGCTGCCCCATCGGCATGTTCCCGGGACCCAATGGGCAGTGCGCATCGCCGTGTCCGGATGGATCGACAGATCCCGGCAAAATCGAGGCCTGCTTGAACGGCTTCGATCCGAACTCTTTCGATCCCAATGATTGGTCGAAGCTCAGCTGTCTCGATGGCTCGAAGGCCGTTCACGATGCCAACGGCTATCATTGTCCCACGTTCAAGTCGCCGGTCTGCCCCGCAGGCTTCGAGCCGGATCCATCGGGCAATTTCTTCGGTTGCAAGCCGACGGCTCAGGAACAGGCGTGTTTGCAGGTTCTACCGAATTTCAACCAGCCCGGCCTCGATGGCAGCTGCTTGC
Source organism: Bradyrhizobium symbiodeficiens (assembly GCF_002266465.3). Taxonomy (NCBI): domain Bacteria; kingdom Pseudomonadati; phylum Pseudomonadota; class Alphaproteobacteria; order Hyphomicrobiales; family Nitrobacteraceae; genus Bradyrhizobium; species Bradyrhizobium symbiodeficiens. The sequence goes on from NZ_CP029427.2 coordinate 1,462,581, forward strand.
AGCTTTGTCCGTCTGGTTCGTGGGCGTATACGGCCAACCAGTGCTGCCCCGACGGCACGTTGCCCGGCCCCGACGGCAAATGCGGCAAGCCGCAGCACCCTTCGTGCCCGCCCGGCCAGTTGACGTCGAAGGGCATCTGCTGCTCGTCGACGACGAAACCTCAGCCCGATGGCACGTGCTCGCCGTCGAAGCTGCAATGCCCGCCCGGGCAATTGACGTTGAGCGGTGACTGCTGCCCGCCCGGCTCGAAGCCGCAGCCCGATGGCAGCTGTCAGCCGCCGCTTAAGCAGGGATGCGCCATCGAGCAACTCACGCCAAACGGCACCTGCTGTCCGTCCGGGACCAAGCCTCAGAATAATAATACGTGTGGTTCATTGGTCGGCTGCCCGCCCGGAACGAACACCGACCCGCTGACTGGCCAGTGCTGCCCGGCCGCGAGTGCTGTGGCAGGCGTCAAGGCGGCGTGCACGTGTCCGCAGGACCAGTTCCTCGTCGATGGCAAGTGCGTCGGAAACGCAGCGCCGGCTGTAGGCGGCTGCTTCGCCGGCTATGTGAAGTTGCCGAATGGTTCCTGCTGCCTTGGCTCGCAGGCGACGTCAGGCGGCCAGTGCTGTCCGGTCGGACAGAAGCCTGATGCCGACAAGCGCAAATGCGTGCCTGCGGGAGGGACGACCTTCGTACCGGCCATGCCGCATCTGCCGGCGCCGGTCGTCGCTCCACGCGGTAAGCGCGGCCAGGTTGTCGTGCCACCGCCGCCGCCGCGTCCGCCAACCGTGGTCGTTCCGCGGCCGCCGAAGCGTGTCGTGCCACCGAAGCAGTTCACGCCGCGTCCGGCCGTTCGGCCGACGCCCGCCCCGCCGCGCATTCGCCGACAGATCGAACAATAAGGACACATCATGATGTATCGGAAGCTCGCATCGACAGCGCTCGCGATTGCAAGCCTTGCCTGCGTTGCCACATCGAATGCAGCCAGCGCCGGCATCTCGGTTGGACCCGGCGGCGCCTCGGAGCAGACTGGCACGCAGCAGCCGGTGAGGTTGGCGCAAACGGCGACAACTCAGACGCAGTCTGTGAAGAAGACCAAGACCAAGACGAAGAACTTGAAAGTCGAGCACCCCAAGACCAATTGGCTCAATCCGCAGCCCGAGCCGCCGATGGCGGGCAAGAAGCCGGTGCAGGGCAACAACTGGCTGAACCCGCAGCCGGAGCCGCCGCGACCGGACACGACGAAGAAATTGCAGTAGGGACCTTCCGCAACCGTCGTTCGCGACGTGCCGACACGATGCAATAAAAACGCGCGATGGCATGTGTACCATCGCGAATCCAAATTCGTGCGCCCGCGTCAGTCGTTGGGGCCGGGCGATTTGTTCTGCTTCACCATCGGAACATTCTTCTTGTGGATCTCCGCCTTGCCGCCGCCACTATAGTTTCCGCTGGCCGGCTGATGTTCACATTTGCAAGGCTGCGGCGTGATGTTCGGCGGACGGTCGTTCTGCGGTGGCGGCAGGCAGACCCGAACCATGCCAGGCGGGCAGGGCCCGGCTTCCACGGCGGCGGTTAGTGATGCCAGCGCGAGGAGGGCGAGAGCCGACGTCATGACGATACGCATCGTTGCACCTCGATTGTTGAAGGATGGAACTGATCCGGGCTCAGTCGTTGGGACCGGGCGACTTGTTCGGCTTCACGGTCGGCACGTTCTTCTTGTGGATCTCGGCCTTTCCGCCCCAGGTCGGGCTGCTCGGTGCATTCTCGCAATGGCACAGCGGCGGACGCATCGTATGGGGCCGGCATACCTCCACCGTCCCGGGTGGGCAGGGCGCGGCGTGGACGGCAACGGGCAGCGAAGTCAGCGCGAGCAGGGCCAGTCCTGATATCGTCACGCGCATCGTTGCACCTCGGTTGTTTGAGATTCGAGCCAGGTCAGTCGTTGGGACCGGGCGACTTGTTTGGCTTCACGGTCGGCACATTCTTCTTGTGAATCTCGGCCTTGCCGCCCCAGGTCGGACTGCCAGGTGTATTCTCACAGCGGCAGCGGGGCGGGCTCATGGGCGGACGGTCTCGCGGTTGCGGATCGCAGACCTGGACCATACCGGTCGGGCACGGCGCGGCTTGCACGCTCGCCGACAGCGATGCCAGCGCAAGGAAGGCCAGTGCCGACGTCAACATCAGACGCATCATCGCACCTCGATCTTGGTGGCCACACCGGCCATCGAGGCTTCACATTACAGAGCAGCAGCAGGTCGGGGTTTGACGTGTCTCAATCACGCAGCGGCTTTAGCCGCCGCCCGAGAAGCCGTGCCCGAACGAGCCGAAGCCGCCGCGGCTGACGCTGCTGTGGCCGGAATCGGACGATGTTGCCGAGGAGGAATGGCTCGAGGAATCGCCGCCGAAGAAGCTCGACCGCGACGACCAGCGCGAGCTGCCGCCTGACGAACTGCTGCTGCCTGTGCAGGTCGTGGTCGTCTGCCCCGGCACGGCGCCGGGCGTGGGCTCGCAAGTCTGCCGCGGCATCAGCGTGTAGGCGGTGGTGCCGACCGCGAGCGTGCCCATCACCAGCAGCGCGACATGGCCGGAGCGCTTCGTCGGCGGTCGCGGAGGCGGCGGCTCGGCGACCGGCCGGCGCTTGCCGAACTGCTTTTGGGACGGTTTGTCGGCCATCTCAGTAGATCATGCAGGCGGCATTGAGCAGGCCCGCCGCGAGCGAGGACAGCCCGAGCCAGATCGCGGGCGCAAGCTCTCCGGCGGCGATCCGCGCCGACAGGTTCGGCACCGGCACTCTCACGAGAAAGAACACGATGACCTGCACGATCAGCGCGATCGTCGCCCAGATCAGGCAGTCCAGCACATTGGCCGAATGCGCGATGGCGCTGACCAGCGGCGCCACGAAGCCGAGCAGGCTGAGGCCGAGCGCGATCGCCGCGGCCGGCTCGTTGTCGCGGATCAGCTGAAACTCGTTATGCGCGGTGATGCGGGTGTAGACGAACAGATACGCCACGATCGCGATCAGCCCGGTGCAGAAATAGACCAGGAAGGCGGGCAGGCCGGCCAGTGATTGCAGGATCATCGTTCCCCCATCGTGCAGCGACCATTCGTCGGCGGGAGGAGGATAGCGGTTCAAACGTTAAGCGAGGGATGAGGCGTCCCCCAAAAACAAAACCCCGCCATTTGCGGCGGGGTCCAGGCTGGGAGGAGCAAGCCGGGAGGCTTGCGACGTAAACCCAGAAGATCAGGCGGGAATGCGCTCTTCCTGCTCGTGCGGCTCGCGCAGCACGTAGCCGCGGCCCCACACGGTCTCGATGAAGTTGCGGCCCTCGGACGCGTTGGCCAGCTTCTTGCGGAGCTTGCAGATGAAGACGTCGATGATCTTCAGCTCGGGCTCGTCCATGCCGCCATAGAGGTGGTTGAGGAACATTTCCTTGGTGAGGGTGGTACCCTTGCGGAGCGAGAGCAGCTCCAGCATCTGGTATTCCTTGCCGGTCAGGTGCACGCGCTGGCCGCCGACTTCCACCGTCTTGGTGTCGAGGTTGACGACGAGATCGCCGGTCTGGATGACCGACTGGGCGTGACCCTTGGAGCGGCGCACGATCGCGTGGATGCGGGCTACCAGCTCGTCCTTGTGGAAGGGCTTGGTCATGTAGTCGTCGGCGCCGACGCCGAGACCCTTGACCTTGTCCTCGATGCCGGCGAGGCCGGAGAGGATCAGAATCGGTGTCTTGATCTTGGAGACCCGGAGCTGCTTGAGCACGTCGTAACCGGACATGTCGGGCAGGTTGAGGTCGAGAAGGATAATGTCGTAATCGTATAATTTACCGAGATCGACGCCTTCTTCCCCCAAATCGGTCGTGTAGACGTTGAAGCTCTCAGACTTCAACATCAGCTCGATCGACTGCGCGACGGCGCTGTCATCTTCAATCAGCAAAACGCGCATGCCAGTTCCCCATAGTCGCCGCTCCTGGGCGTCAGGTCGGCCGCATTCGCGGCACTCAACAAAACGCCTTTGAACAACTGATTCGGATCCTGACAACAGATGGTTAACAAATCCTGATTCTGGAACGCAAGTCCCCCCGGTGCAATTTTTGTCGAATCGCCCTAAGGTATTGCGCGTGAAGCAGCTTTCGTCACCCAGCTCCGTTCAAGTTCCACTTTAAGAGACGGGCCTAACCGACTCCCGCGACTCAGCCTTCTTCTGAAGGGGAGTCACGCTCAGTCACAAAGACAGTGACGCAATGATTAATGATGCGGGTAAACACGGAGTTAAGCTCCGTTCAGAAATATGGCGAAACTTAAGGTTTTCACCGTGAAGTCCCGGGCATCGCAAAGGGCGACCCTGGGGATGAGCAAGGCGCGCCCGTTAATGAAGGTCCACCGATGAAGGCGTTGGCCGAACAGATCGGCGACATCGACGGCGTCAATATTTACGGCCGTGTGGTCGGCGTTCGCGGCCTGATGGTCGAGGTGGCGGGTCCGATCCACGCGATGTCGGTCGGCGCGCGGCTGGTGATCGAGACCGGCGCCAACCGTTCGATCCCCTGCGAGGTGATCGGCTTCTCCGGCAACAATGCCGTCGTGATGCCGTTCGCCGGCCTCGACGGCGTGCGCCGCGGCTGCAAGGCCGTGATCGCCAACGCCGCCAATCAAGTGCGGCCCTGCGAGGCCTGGCTCGGCCGCGTCGTCAACGCGCTGGGCGAGCCGATCGACGGCAAGGGTCCGCTGCCGCAGGGCCCCGCGCCGATGCCTTACCGCAACTCGCCGCCGCCGGCGCATTCGCGCAAGCGTGTCGGCGCCCCGCTCGATCTCGGCGTGCGCGCGATGAACACCTTCCTCACCTGCTGCCGCGGCCAGCGCATGGGCATCTTCGCAGGCTCCGGCGTCGGCAAATCGGTGCTGCTGTCGATGCTCGCGCGCAACGTCGATGCCGACGTCAGCGTGATCGGGCTGATCGGCGAACGCGGTCGCGAGGTTCAGGAATTCCTGCAGGACGACCTCGGCGAGGAGGGCCTGGCGCGCTCCGTCGTGGTGGTCGCAACGTCGGACGAGCCGGCGCTGATGCGCCGCCAGGCGGCGTATCTGACGCTCGCGGTCGCCGAATATTTTCGCGACGAAGAAAAGGACGTGCTCTGCCTGATGGATTCGGTGACGCGCTTTGCCATGGCCCAGCGCGAGATCGGCCTGTCCGCCGGCGAGCCGCCGACCGCCAAGGGCTACACGCCAACCGTCTTCACCGAGCTGCCGAAACTTCTGGAGCGCGCCGGACCGGGCCTCGGCGAGGGCGCCATCACCGCGATCTTCACGGTGCTGGTCGACGGCGACGACCACAACGAGCCGATCGCGGACGCCGTCCGCGGCATCCTGGACGGCCACATCGTGATGCAGCGCTCGATCGCCGAGCGCGGCCGCTATCCCGCCATCAACATCCTCAAATCCGTCTCCCGCACCATGCCGAAATCGGCCGATCCGGAGTTCTGGCCCGTCATCCAGAAGGCGCGGGCGGTGATGGCGACCTATGCCGACATGGAGGAATTGATCCGGCTCGGCGCCTACCGGGCCGGCTCCAGCCCCGAGGTCGACGAGGCGATCCGCCTGCACGAGCCGCTGGAGGCGTTCCTGCGCCAACGCAAGGACGAGAAAGCATCACTCGCGGACGGCTATGGCCAATTGGCTCATATCCTCGGTAATTTGGAAACGGAACGCTAACTTTGTCCGGTCATCATCCCATCCCACAGAGTAGCAGAGCCGGTCTTGGCCCCAGTCGGGCCAGTGGGGTGACCGGTATCGTCCCACGTGCAGCGCGGGGACTTCTGGGGAGTACGAGTCGATGAAGTCACGAGATACCCTCATTCGCCTGAAGAAGTTTCAGGTCGACGAGAAGCGCCGCCGGGTCACCCAGATCGAGACCATGATCGCCGACTTCCAGCGGATGTCGACCGATCTCGAGCGCGAGATCACGACCGAGCAGGAGCGTGCCGGGATCAACGATCCCTCGCACTTCGCCTATCCGACCTATGCCAAGGCCGCGATCCAGCGCCGCGAGAACCTGACCCGCTCGGCCGACGAGCTCAAGGGCCAGCTCGACGAAGCCAAGGCCGCGCTGGCTGAAGCCTTCGAGGAACTCAAGAAGGTCGAGCTCCTCGACGAACGCGACCAGGCCCGCGAACGCGCCGAAGAGAACGCCCGCGAGCAGGCCGACCTCGACAGCATCGGCCTGATGCGCGCCCGCATCGGCGCTGTCGCCTGACGACACAGCCAGCGGCCAAACCGCCTGAGAATTGGTGAAACCCGGACCCGCAAGGTCCGGGTTTTCGCGTGTGCTGTCCACAGTGTGGCGCCGCCCCCCTTGGTGGTCGGCTTGGCCGCGCGCTATGGTAGCGAAGTGCCGGGGCCTGCGCCGAACGCGATGGCCCGCGTATCGGGGGGCTGAATGCTGACGCCAGCTGAGCTGGTCGGGTTGATCGAGGCGGTGGCGAAGGGCGATCAGGCCGCGTTCGAGCGCCTCTACGCCGCCACGCGCGCGAAACTCTATGGCGTCGTGCTCCGTATCTTGCGCCGACAGGATCTCGCAGAGGAGGTCATACAGGAGACTTACGTCAAGATCTGGAACGGCGCCGGCGGGTTCAATCCGGCTCTGGCCTCGCCGATCACGTGGATGGCCTCGATTGCGCGCAACCGCGCGATCGACATCGTGCGCAAGAAGACCGAAATCTCCATCGAGGAGGAGCCGCAGGCGATGGAGGTGGCGGCCGACAGCCCCGATCCGCTGGCGCGCCGGGAGATGACCGAGGAGTTGAAGCGGCTGCTGGAATGCATCGGCCGGCTCGAGCCGGACCGTCAGCGGCTGGTGCTTCTCGCCTATTACAACGGCTGGAGCCGCGAGCAATTGGCGGAGAAATTCGCCGCTCCCGTCAACACGGTGAAGACGTGGCTGCGGCGCAGCATGCTGGATATCCGGGAGTGCCTCGGACTATGAGGGTTTATACTGTGAAGGTGGTTCTGGACCGCAATTGATGGCCTACACGGAGGACCATATCGCGCTCGCCGCGGAATATGCGCTCGGCACCCTCGATTCCGATGAGCGCGCGCAGGTCGAGACCATGATGGCGGTGGACCCGGCGTTCGCCGACATCGTGCAGGCCTGGGCCTATCGGCTCGGCGCCCTCAACCAGATGGTCGGCTCGGTCGAGCCGCGTCCGATCGTGTGGGAGAACATCAGGTCCGAGATCGCGCGCACGGCGCTCGCACAGCAGCCGCCCGGTCTGGCCGACGACGTACCCCCGCCGATCCCGTCGGTCGAAGCCGCGCCGCCGCAGGCACCGTCGGAGCAGGGACCGCAACCGGAGCCGCCGCCTGCCGAAGCAGAGCAGCCCGAGCCGATGCGCTCCGGATCCGATGCCATTGGCGACATCGCGCCGGTGTTCATGCCGCAGGTCCACGCGCCCGATCCTCATGTCGTCCGCACGCCGCAGGTGCCGATCGCCGACGACAGCAACGTGGTTGATCTCGAGAGCCGCGTGAAGCGCTGGCGCTCGATCGCATCCGCGGTCGGCGCGCTCGCGGCCGCGCTGCTGGTGACGCTGTCGCTCCAGATATTCCTGCCCGACGCGCTGCCGGGGGCGTTGCGTCCCGCACCGCGCATTCGGACGGTGGAAGTGAAGACGCCGGCCGCGCCGCTCACCGCAGCGGCGCAATATGTCGCGCTACTGCAGGGCCAGGCCGGCGGCCCCGCCTTCATCCTCACCATTGACGGCGCGACCAAAAACTTCACGGTCCGCAAGGTCGGCGCGACGCCGGAGCCCGGCAAGAGCTTCGAGCTCTGGCTGATCTCCGACAAGCTGCCGCGCCCGCGCTCGCTCGGCGTGATCGGCGCCAGTGAATTCACCGCGCGCCCGCTGCTCGCCTCCTATGATTCCGAGGTCCTCAACGGCGCGACCTACGCCGTCACCGTCGAGCAGGCCGGCGGTTCGCCGGACGGCCGGCCGACCTCGTCCCCGGTGTTTTCCGGCAAGCTGATCGAGACGGTGCCGCCGTCCCAGCCGCCGGCGCCGGCGAAGAAATAGGTTTTTGTAGCCCTGATGGAGCGCAGTCTCTTCCCCCCACCCGGGCTACGAGGCCGCGTTCCTGTCGCCACGGTCCCTCCCGCCGTCGCATCCCGACAAATCCCCCTGAATCCGCCCCCGATTTGAACCTTGCCGCCATCCGGGGCGTCAAATCCCCGGAATTGGAAGTCGGCGCCGCCGATTGTGGAGCCGCGGAAGGGCCAGAGATCAGATGGATGCAGCCAGAACGCCGGGCATCTTCGTTCACCAATACACCGGACTGCCGCAAGGCCCGGCGTTCGAACAATGGCGCGAGCGGGCCTTCAGCACCTGCGGCCTCGATGTGGGGCCGAGCCGTGGCGACAGCATCGATTGCCGGCTGCAGGTCAGCGTGGTCGACAACATCGCGCTCGCCATTCCCGAAGGCGCCTCCGCGCAATATTCCCGCACCCAGAGCCACCTTGCCGACGGCAGCGACGACCTCGTGCTGATCGCCGCGCATGCCGGGCTCGTCCGTGTCGGGCAGAACGGCCATACCGTGGAGCTTGCGCCCGCGCAGATGGTGCTGGTCGACATGGCCATCACCGGCACCGTCGGCCACACCGACGAGGACCGCTTCACCACCATCCGCATGCCGCGCCGCGCGCTGCTCGACATCCATCCGCGCGCCGAGGACAAGCTGTCGCAAGTGCTCATCGACGGTGCGGTCGCCGAGACCATCTTCCGCTACCATGGGCTCGCCGCCAATCACGCGCCGCATCTCGACGCGGTCGGCCAGCGCCTGACCGCGCAGCACATGGTCGATCTCGTCGGCCTCCTGCTCGGCACCGATGCCGAGCATGCAAGCCTTGCCCGCGGCCGTGGCCATGCGGCGGCGCGCCTCGACCTGATGCGCGCCGATGTGATGGCCGCCCTCGGCCGCAACGATCTCTGCCTGTCCGAGATTGCGACGCGCTCGGGCCTGAGCCCGCGCCAGGCGCAACGCCTGTTCGAGCAGGCCGGCACCACCTTCACCGAATTCGTGCTCGAGCAGCGCCTGCTGCAGGCGCGCAAGCTGCTCGGCGATCCCCGCGCCAGGACGCGCAAGATCAGCGACATCGCGCATTCCTCGGGCTTCTCCGACCTGTCCTATTTCAACCGCGCCTTCCGCAAGCGCTTCGGCGCGACGCCGTCGGAACTGCGCGAGGCGTGAGCCGCGACTTGCGCAGCGGCGCGTCGCCGGCGCAGTTGGCCGATCCGGCCGAATGAGCTACCCTGCCTGGGCGGGCAGACCGCAGGATTTTCTTGGAAAGCATCGTTCACGGACATGGCGCGTATTGTCGTGCTCGGCGGCGGATTTGCAGGCCTGTGGGCGGCCATCGGGGCCGCGCGCAAGCGCGAAGAGATCGGCGCGGGCCGCGACATCGAGATCTGCGTGATCGATCGCAATCCCTATCACAACATCCGGGTGCGTAATTACGAGGTCGATCTCGGCGAGGTCGCGATCCCGCTGCAGCAGCTGCTCGATCCCGTCGGCGTCAGTCACGGGATCGGCGAGGTTGAAGCCATCGATCCGGCGCGGCGCGAGATTTCGCTGGCCACGAGCGGGGGCGATGAGACGCTTTCCTACGATCGGCTGGTGCTGGCGCTCGGCAGCGAAGTGATGCGTCCCGACATTCCCGGCCTTGTCGAGCATGCGTTCGACGTCGACACCTATGCTGCGGCGTTGCGCCTCGAGGATCATCTCGTCTCGCTCGGACGCAGCGCGCCCGCGCCGGGGCGTTCGACGGTCGTGGTGGTCGGCGCCGGCTTCACCGGCATCGAGGTTGCGGCCGAGATGCCCGACAGGCTGGCGCGGGCGGGCATCGCCGGCAGCCGCCGCATCATCCTGGTCGATCCCAATCCGGCGCTGGGCGCCAGCATCGGCGCGCATGCGCGTCCCGTCATCGAGACGGCCTTGGCCGCGCTCAAGGTGGAGACACGTCTCGGTGTGCGCGTCGTCTCGGTCGAGGCGGCCGGCCTTCGCCTGAGCTCGGGCGAATTCATCCCGGCGCAGACGGTGATCTGGTGTGCCGGGATGCGTGCGAGCTCCCTGGCGGCAGGCTTTCCCGACGCACGCGACCGGCTCGGGCGGCTCCTGGTCGATCCCTTCATGCGAGTTGCGGATGTCGGCGGCGTGTTTGCGGCCGGCGACGTTGCTTCGAGCGTGGTCGATGGCTTGCATCCGACCGTGATGTCCTGCCAGTTCGCCCGCCCCATGGGCCGCTTCGCCGGCCACAATGTGGTCGCCGATCTCGCGGGCTTGCCGCTACTCCCGCTGCGGATCGACTGGTACGTGACCGTGCTCGATCTCGGCAGCTGGGGCGCGCTCTATACCGAAGGGTGGAATCGCGAGGTCCGCGCCACCGGCGCGGCCGCGAAGGCGACCAAGGAGACCATCAACCGCAAGCGCATCTATCCGCCGCTCAGCGGCAGCAAGGACGAGCTGTTCGCCGCGGCTGCGCCAACCGTGCAGGCGCCGCCGCCGACCTATGGGGTACGGTAGTCCCACATATCCGGTGTGATCGTCCGAGAAAGCGGACGATCCAGTATTTCCGAGATAACACGCCGCGCCGTAGCCCGGATGGAGCGCAGCGAAATCCGGGGCCTTCGTACCCGCTTGTATGGCTCCCGGATTACGCTTCGCTCCATCCGGGCTACAAGATATCGCGTTGCCCGACGGGCAAAACACCCAAGGTATCGGTCAACGCGCTCGGTCGAAAATATTCCACTTTACCGAAATTCGGAAATGACGTATGTATCGCCTCAACCCGGCCCAAGGAAGAGGGGCGTATCGCGATCGTCACGAACGCGGGCCGGGCGGCGGTGGACGCTGATGGCATCGGCGCGAAGGGTTTTGCAGGGCAGGCAACTGTGAGCAAGGCCGTCGCGCACACGACCGGTGTAATCGGCGTACGGCAAAATCGTGTGGTCCTGGCGCCCGGGGTCTGTGCGCCAAGTCTTGTGGTGATGTATGTCGTCCAACCGGACGCACGCGTCAGCCATCCGCAAGGCGACGGGGGCAATAGCGCAACGCTCCCCGGGGAGAGCACGACATAAGCCGTAAAGCCACTGCGCAGGGAAGGCCGGGCTGTCCTGGCTACACCTGTATGCCGCTGTGCAGCTTCTCGTTACGCAGAATTCGCACAGTGGACCGCGGGTGCCAGCCGGCGCCCGGTCTTCCCTGCGCCCTCTTTCAATGGAGGGTGAAGAGATGAAGCAAAGCTCGGGCGAACTCCGCAGCGAGGATGATGAATCATGTGTGTCGTTGAACAAAAGTCTCGTGCCCCGGACGCGGCGCAGCGTCCCTTCGACGATGCGCTGCAGAGCCGGGGCCATGTCGCAGCCCGTGCTGCGGCCCGCTGGGTCCTAGCTCTGCGCAGCAACGCAAGAGCGTTGCAGCGCGTCCGGGACACGAGAGAGCGGCGCGCCACGCCACATACTGCGCCATTGCGAGCCTGAGGTGTGTGCAACTCAAATGAATCGCAACCCCAGACATGAGAAAGCGCCCGTGGGGGGCGGGCGCTTTCTGTAGTCGACTTGGGGTTGGGGTCGTCTACATATCCACGTGGCGACTTTGGGGGGCTGATAAAGAGCCGCGTGAATTCCTGAAACTCATGTCTCCTTAGCGAACGAGCGAAGTGTCCGCGCTGGTGATGGTGACCGGCTTGCCGGCCTTCATGACGCGGGCGGTCTGGGTGAGGCCTTCATCCGAACTCGTCGTGCGCGCGGTGATGCCAAGGCCCGCAACCGCGATGCCGGCAACGAGGGCCACGACCACGATCTTCAGGTGGGTCGAGCGATCTGCGCTGTAAATCGAGTGGTTCATGGAAGGCTCCTGCCGCCATCTACCCGAAGTAGTCGCTACCCTGTTCGGGCAGGTTCATGCTTCCGGTGCCCAACAACCTAGTATTGGGCGGATTCGTTCCCAAGAGGCGATCACAAGAGCGTGATAGAACGTGAAAGGTCGCGATCAAAAGCGACCCCCTCATCGTGCATTTTTACAATTATTTCAAAGCGATAATGTGCACGTCAGGGGTCTTATGAGGCGTTGCTTTACAAGGCGCCTGGAACTCAGAAACCATTTGCCTGTGGCCGAAAAACACACGGCTTCTTAAGGCAAATCAGATGCTTCCGACCGTTTTCAACCTCGCCCTGGGGTGGATCTCGGCCTGCGACAGCACCGTCGTCTGGGCCCGGAACCGCTCCACCAGAGAGCGGACGAAGGGACGAATTGCCGCAGAGGTGACCAGCACCGGCGCCTCGCCTTCGCGGGCGGCACGCTCGAACGCCTCGCGCACGCCGGTCATGAACTCCGACAGTTTCGAGGGCTGCATCGCAAGGCTGCGCTCCTCGCCCTGGCCGATGATGGATTCGGCAAAGGCCTGCTCCCACCGCGCCGACAGCGCGATCAGCGGCAGATAGCCGGCATAGGAGGTGTTCTGCGCGCAGATCTGCCGCGCCAGGCGGGCGCGGACGTGCTCGACCATGGTGGCGGGATTGCGCGAGAAGGCGAGCGAGTCCGCGATGCCTTCGAGGATGGTCGAGAGATCGCGGATCGAGATGCGCTCGGCGAGCAGCAGCTGCAACACGCGCTGGATGCCGGAGACCGTGACCTGCCCGGGCACGATGTCCTTGACCAGCTCGCTCTGCTCCTTCGGCAGCTCCTTGAGCAGCTTCTGCACCTCGCCATAGGACAACAGGTCCGACATGTTGGCCTTGAGCAACTCGGTGAGGTGGGTCGAGAGCACGGTGGCGGCGTCGACGACGGTGTAGCCCTTGAGCGAGGCCTCCTCCTTGAGGCTGGCGTCGACCCAGGTCGCGGGCAGGCCGAAGGTCGGCTCGGTGGTGTGGATGCCGGGCACCTGCACCTGGCTGCCGCCGGGGTCCATCACCATGAACTGGTTCGGCCAGATCTTGCCGGTGCCGGCGTCGACCTCCTTGATCTTGATGATGTAGGTGTTGGCCTCAAGCTGGACGTTGTCGAGGATGCGCACCGCCGGCATCACGAAGCCCATCTCGATCGCGAGCGAGCGGCGCAGCGCCTTGATCTGCTCGGTGAGGCGATCGGTGCCGTCGGGGCCGTTGACCAGCGGCAGCAGGGCGTAGCCGAGCTCGATCTTGAGGTCGTCGATCTTGAGCGCCGCGGAGATCGGCTCCTCGGTCGCGGCGGAGCCCGGCGCACCCGGCGTTCCCGCGGCAGGTGCGAGCTTGGCGGCTTCCTCGGCCCTAGCCGTCACCCGGTTGCGGTTGCGCGCGTTCCAGGCCAACGCGCCGGCGCCGACGCCGAGCCCCAGGAAGGGGAGCGTCGGGATGCCCGGCAGCGCCGCCAGCACCAGCATGACCGCCGCGGACATCGCGAGGGCCTGCGGATAGCCCGAGAACTGCTTCATCAGCGCCTTGTCGGCGGCGCCGGAGACGCCGGCCTTGGAGACGAGCAGGCCGGCCGCGGTCGAGACGATCAGCGCCGGCACCTGGGTGACGAGGCCGTCACCGACCGTCAGCAGCGTATAGCTGCGCCCGGCGTCGGCGAAGGACATGCCCTGCTGCGCGACGCCGATGATCATGCCGCCGACGACGTTGATGAAGACGATCAAAAGGCCCGCGATGGCATCGCCGCGGACGAACTTCGAGGCACCGTCCATGGCGCCGAAGAAGCCGCTCTCGTCCTCCAGCTCCTTGCGGCGATGCTTGGCGACCGCCTCGTCGATCAGGCCGGCGGAGAGGTCGGCGTCGATCGCCATCTGCTTGCCGGGCATGGCATCGAGGTGGAAGCGCGCGGCGACTTCGGCGATACGACCCGAACCCTTGGTGATGACGACGAAGTTGACGATGATCAGGATGGCGAAGACGATGATGCCGATGACGAAATTGCCGCCCATCACGAAGTTGCCGAAGGCTTCGATGACGTGACCGGCGGCCGCCGTGCCCTCGTGCCCGTGCGACAGGATCAGCCGGGTCGAGGCCATGTTGAGCGACAGGCGCAGCATGGTCGAGATCAGCAGGACGGTCGGGAAGGCGGAGAATTCGAGCGGCGCCTGGATGAACAGCGAGGTCATCAGGATCAGGATCGAGAGCGTGATCGAGATCGCCAGGAACAAGTCCAGCACGATCGCGGGCAGCGGCAGGATCAGCACCACCAGGATGGTGAGGACGCCGAGCGCCAGCGCGATATCGCCGCGCTTGAGGATGGCCACGACCTCGGCAAGGGTGGGGAAGCCGGCGTTCGTGCTGCCTACGCCCTGTCCCGCGGTGACGTCGACCATGGTAGCTGCTCCCCCGCGCGACTGCCGTCCGCGCGTCCCAATTGTCTGCGCGGCGGCCGAAGGGCCGCCGTTCCGAAAGTGAGGCACCGCACTGGCGTCCACGGGGTTCCTCCCGTTTTACGCGGCTGACGACACTCGACTTCACCCGGCAATTCTTGCCGGGTGTATGGTTAGCAAAGGGTTAACGCGGGGGTGGAAGAGCGGCGGACCGGGCCGTTTCGGGGCTCTCAGGCCGTCATTCCGGGGCGCCCCAAGGGCGAGCCGGAATCCATTGTGCGGCAGGTGTTGTGGAGAAATGGATTCTCAGATGCGCAATTGCGCATCATAGTTCGCGCTAAGAGGCGCGCCCCGGCATGACAGGGGACCCTATTTCGCCTTGTCGATCCTGGTCACCGTATAGCCCGAAGCCGCCTCCTCGGCCTCGAAGGTCACCTTGTCGCCGACCTTCACCTGCTTGAGCATCGCGGGGTCCTTGACGCGGTAGACCATGGTCATGGGGTCCTCCATGCCGAGGCTCCTGGCCGGCCCGTGCTTGAGCGTGATCTTGCCGGCGCCTTCGTCGATTTTCTTGACCTCGCCGCTGATCCCGGCAGCTCCGGCCGCCGGCGCTTCAGTAGCAATGCTCAGCGTCAGCGCCAGCGCAGCGATGATACGGATGATGCGGTTCATGGGAGGCTCCTTATCGTGACGTCACGGTGACGTGGCCGACCATGCCGTAGTCGCGATGGTCGGGAATGAGGCAGGAAAATTCGAACGTGCCGGGCTTGCTGAACTTCCAGAGAATCTCGGCCGTCTTGTTCGGGGCGAGCCTGACACCATTGGGATCGTCATGCTCCATGTGCGGATGCTTCTTCATCTCCACCGCATGCGCGAGATTCTCCTTCGGCGTGGCGAGCAGGAATTCATGGTCTTCCTTGCCGACATTGCGGAGCACGAAGCGGATCTGTTCGCCGCGCCTGACCTCGATCCTGGCCGGTGCGTAGTCCATCTCGTTCAGCAGGATCTCGATGGTGCGCGCGGGCTTGTTCGGGTCGCCGGGCTCGCCGGCCGAAAAGGTCGCGTGCCCGTGCTTGTCGTGCGCGAGGGCGGGCACGATCGATAGCGCAGCCAGCGCGAGGCCGAGCCTGATGGTCTTCATCGTCATCTCCGGTTGGTGTTTCATCGAAACGCTCACATCTTCATCTTGTGCGTCGGCTTGCCCGGCTGCTGCCGCGCCGGCTCCGCGGCCGGAGGCGTGACCTCGTAGGCGACGGTACCTTTCGGGAATTGATAGGGGCCGGGATCGCGATAATCGTCGCGCGCGAGGTCCTCGCGGATCTTCATCACCGTGAACATGCCGCCCATCTCGATCGGTCCGAACTGGCCGGTGCCGGTCATCATCGGCAGCGTGTTGTCGGGCGCGGGCATCTCCATGTTGCCCATCGCCATGCCGGTCGAGCCCATTGCCATCGCATCGGGCGCGAGCTTGCCGACGGCCTTGGCGAGATCCTTGCGCGACACGCCGATCAGGTTGCGCACCGCATGCCCCATCGCGTTCATGGTGTGATGGGATTTGTGGCAGTGGAACGCCCAGTCGCCGGGATTGTCGGCGAGCACGTCGAAGACGCGCACTGCGCCCACGGGCACGTCGGTCGTCGTCTCCGGATATTGCGCGCTCTCCGGAATCCAGCCGCCGTCGGTGCAGGTCACCGCGAAGCTGTGGCCGTGCAGATGGATCGGATGGTTGGTCATGCTGAGATTGCCGATGCGCACGCGCACTCTGTCGCCGAGGCGCACCGGCAAAGGATCGATGCCGGGGAACACCCGCGCATTCCAGGTCCACATGTTGAAGTCGGTCATCTCGTTGACCTGCGGCAGGTAAGTGCCGGGATCGACGCGATAGGTGCTCATCACGAAAACGAAGTCGCGATCGACGGGCCGGAAGCCGGGATCGCGCGGATGCACGACGACCATGCCCATCATGCCCATCGCCATCTGCACCATCTCGTCGGAATGCGGGTGGTACATGAAGGTGCCGCTCTTCCGCATCTCGAATTCGTAGACGAAGGTCTTGCCCGGCTGGATGTGCGGCTGCGTCAGCCCGCCGACACCGTCCATGCCGCTCGGGATGATCATGCCGTGCCAGTGCACGGTGGTGTATTCGGGCAGTCGGTTGGTGACGAAGATGCGGACCTTGTCGCCCTCGACCGCCTCAATCGTCGGGCCCGGCGACTGACCGTTATAGCCCCACAGATTGACCTTCATGCCTTCGGCGAACTCGCGCACCACGGGCTCGGCGACGAGATGGAATTCCTTCCAGTCGCCGTTCATGCGGAATGGCAGCGACCAGCCGTTCAGGGTGACCACGGGGCGATAGTCCGGTCCGCTGACGGGATGCAGCGGCGGCTGCATCACCACCTTGTCCATATGCGGGGCTTCCGGGATAGACGCCGCCTGCACGCGGCCCTGGACCGCGGATGCGCCGACGAGCGCGGCGGTGCCTAAAAATCCTCTGCGGGAAAACATTGCGGTCTCCATGTCAGTGGCCGGCATCGGCAGGCGCTGCCGCGGCGATGTTGGTGGAATTGTCGCCGCCAGGCGTCAGCGCGGCGCCGCCGTTGACGGCGGTCTGCAGGTCGGACTGGGCGAGGAAGAATCGCTGCCGCGCGTCGATCGCGCCGCGCAGCGAGGCCAGCCGCTGCCGCGCCTCGGTGAGCAGCGCGAAGATGTCGACCTGCATGCTGGAGAAGCGGAGTTGCATCTCCTCGGTGATGATCTTGCGCAAGGGGATGATCTCGCGCTGATAGTGGCTGGCGATGTCGTAAGCCGAGCGATAGACACGATAAGCATCGCGCGCCTCCGAGCGAACGTTCACGGCGCGCTCGGTCAAGCGGTTGAAGGCGAGGTTGTAGGTCTCGGCGGCCTGCCGCACCCGCACTTCGCCGCCGTCGAAGATCGGGATCTGGAACTGGACGTCGAAGCCGCGCTCGCGGAAAGGCGCGCCTTCCGGGTCCTGCGTGCGGCGCGAGATGCCGGCAAGGTCGAGCAGCGTCACGAAGCGCGTCGCCTCGGTGAGGTTCAGCGACTTCGCCAGCGCATTCAGCTCCAGCCGGGCGATCTGCAGATCGATGCGATGGGCCACCGCATCGGCCTCGATCGAGGGCAGGGCCTGCGGCCGGCGCGGCAGCGGCGGCAATTGATTGGGCAGGCGGAAGCCGAGGCCGCCGTCCCACAATCCCATCAGGCGTGCGAGCCGTTCGCGCGCACTCGCCGCCATCTGCCTTGCGGTGGCGAGGTCGGCGGTCGTCTCGGCGTAAAACACCTGTTCGCGGGCCTGGTCGAGCTTGTTGAGCGAGCCGGTCTCGCCGAGCTTGACGGCGAGCTGTGCGGTCGATTCCGCCGTTGCCTTCGCATCCGTCAGCAGCGCCACCATCTCGTTGCCGGCGACAGCGCGCCAGTAGGCACGGCGGACGTCGGCGGCGAGCCGCAGCGTCGCCAGCGCCGCGCGTAACTGGGCCTGGCGAAAACGCTCGCGGGCAATGTCGGAGCGGAACGGCAGGGTGGCGAGCGCGAGGATGTCGCCGACCACCTGGCGCTCGATCTCGCTAGCGCCGTTGCCCGAGATCCGCGAGATCGAGAACACCGGGTTGGGCGGCAGGCTCTGCTCGACCAGATCGGTCTCGGCCAGCGCCAGCTCGTTATAGGCGGCCTGCAATCCCTTGTTGTTGAGCAGTGCGATCTGCACGGCGGTCTCTACGCTCAACGTGCGCGAGAGCAGTTGGCGGACACGTTCATCGACTGCGCCCGCCCCATCGGCCGTTCGCACGAATGCCACGTCCTTGTTGATGCTCTGGCTCGTCAGTTCGGAGACCGCACTCATGCCGCTGTCGGGCGAAAACGCGGCGCAGCCGGAGACGCTGAACGCGGTGAGGACGAGGAGACCTCGCGCAAAATGGTGTGCCATGGCGCGCTCCTACCGGTCTTGCTTCGGCTGCGGCGTGACGGCGTCGTTGCGGTCGCGCCATGGCGCCGGCGTTGCGGGTCGCAGGCTGGTGTAGGGCGCGATGGTCGACCGATAGCCGAGAGGGGCGACCTTTGCCGAGGGATCGGCGGGATCGGCGCCGGCGACTTGCGTCGTTGCCGGCATGCAGCCAGCGAGCGCCAGCGCGATCACGGCCAGCAGAAGCCAGTCAAATCGAAAATGTCGTCCACCCACCGCGGATGCGGCGGCGGACTTCGCCCCGGAAAACGCAAGCATGATTCATCCCTGATCTGGACACCACAGGTTCGCGCGCGCAAAAGCGCGCTCGGCCCGAAATCGTCGTGTCAGATCAGGCGATGGGGGGACGGTAATGCAGGGGCGGCGCCGTGCTGTGCAGGCTGGCCACGATTTCTGGCGCACAGGCGGAGACGGGCGCGGCCGGCTTGGCGACGGTGGGAAGATCGGCCGGCAGCGCGCTCACGCACATCATGGCGCAGCACGGCCCGGCTGTGCCCTTGCCGCCATGATGATGCGAAGCGGGCGCGTCCTGCGCGGCGGCCTGGTGATGCGCGTGTGCCCCCGCATGATCGTGCGAGACGCCGTCGTGCATGTGTCCGCCCGGCATCTGGTGATGGACCGGCACGAGGTCGGCCAGCAAGGTCTCATCGAGACACGGCGCAGGGCCACTGCCCCAGGCGAGGCTTGCCGCCGGCGCGAGCACGCAGAACAGGTAGGCGAGGGCAATGATCCGCCCCACCTTGATCCGCATCGCTCGTGTCAGTTGCAGCAACATTCCGCCAGCATGTATTCCGCGCGGCAATTTGCACACGCGGATTGCAAACTAATGGCAAATCGTGCATTCGCCAAGCTGCTTCTTACCGCAGTGCACCGCGCATGCCCAATATCACGCCACGATGCTTGACCCCTTGAGCATCCGCGGGCCATGGTCCGGCCCGTGCACGCGCCAAATCACTCAGAACAAACGCCTGAAACATTCAGCCCTGATTCCCGTCAGGCCTGGATACGGCTCGTGCTTGCGCTGCTGATCGGCTCGATCGGTGGCGTCGGCATGTGGGCGATCGTGGTGATGATTCCCGCGGTGCAGACCGAATTCTCCGCCACCCGCGGCGCGGTCTCGCTGGCCTTTACCCTCATGATGTTCGGCTTCGGGCTCGGCGGCGTGATCGCCGGCAAGATCACCGACCGCTTCGGCATCGTGCCGGCGATGGCGATCAGCATCGCCTTCCTCGGCGTCGCCAATGTGCTCGCGGGGCTGTCGACCCAGCTCTGGCAGTTCGTGGCGGCGTATTTCCTGATCGGGCTCGGGACGTCCGCGACCTTCGCGCCGCTGATGGCGGAGGCCTCGCACTGGTTCGAGCGCTATCGCGGCCTTGCCGTGACCATCGTCGCCAGTGGTAATTATTTCGCCGGCACGATGTGGCCCCCGATCGTGAACTGGGGCATGCAGGAGGTCGGCTGGCGCCACACCCATATCGGCATCGGCCTCGTCTGCGTCGTCCTGATGACGATCCTGGTGCTGGTGCTGCGCGCGCAGATAGGCCACGACAAGGTTCAAGACCACGCCAATGCGCCGCCGCCGCGCGTCGATCTCAAGCTCTCGACCAACACGCTGACGGTGCTGCTCTCGATCGCCGCCATTTCCTGCTGCGTCGCCATGGCGATGCCGCAGGTGCATATCGTCGCCTATTGCGGCGATCTCGGCTACGGCGTGGCGCGCGGTGCCGAGATGCTGTCGCTGATGATGGCCTGCGGCATCGTCAGCCGCATCGGCTCGGGCTTCCTCGCCGACAAGATCGGCGGCATCCGCACCCTGTTGATCGGGGCGCTGGCGCAGGGCTTTGCGCTTGTGTTCTATCTGTTTTTCGACAGCCTCGCCTCGCTCTATCTCATCTCCGCGATGTTCGGCCTGTTCCAGGGCGGCATCGTGCCGAGCTACGCCATCATCGTGCGCGAGGCGATGCCGGCGCGGGAAGCCGCAACGCGCGTCGGCATCGTGATCTTCGCCTCCGTGTTCGGCATGTCGTTCGGCGGCTGGGTGTCGGGCGTCATCTTCGATGCCACCGGCTCGTATGCCGCAGCGTTCGCGAACGGCGTGGCGTGGAATGCCGTCAACATCAGCATCGTCCTGACGCTGTTGATCCGCTCGCGGATGAGTGCGACGAAAGCCGGGCCGGGCTTTGCGACCTAAACCGCCTGTCCCGCCTTCAGCAGCGTGCAGCCGGTGATCTTGTAACTGCCGTCCGGCTGTTGCTCGAGCGTATACAGCGCTTCCCAGGCCTCGCCATTGGCGTCGATGATGTGGACGCGCTGCGCGATCGAGCTGCCCTCGATCTTGCTCTCGCCGAACTCGAAACTCTTGTGGCGGTAGACCGGCGCGTAACCGCTCTGCACCATGGACATGAAGATGTCGGGCGCGGGGAAGATCTCCCTGATCGCCGGCGCGGCGTGGGAATAGGCGCCGGCCGCATCGTCGCGCGCAAAAGCCTGTTCCTGGGCGCGGACGACGCCCTGTGCCGCGGTGACGTCGTCGGCGCATGCCGAGACGGAGCCGAAGATAACGCTGATAGCGACAAGCAAGGCGGCGATCCGCATGACAGGCTCCGCGTTGAAATCCCGGCGATGCTGATCCTAGCATGGCTTTAGGGAAATACGGTGCGCTATCGCTTTCGTTTCACCGCCGGCTTCGCGGAGTTGGCGGTGCGCGGTTTGGCCTTGATGCCGGGCTGCACCCGCAATCCGTCGACGAACACGTCGAGCATGCGCAGCACCGAGGATTGCCAGCCGGGCTGATCGTGCATGTAGCACATGCCGATCAGGGCCCTGAGCAGGTCTTCCGGGCTGACATCGGCCCGCATCTGGCCGGCCTCCACCGCGCGCGCGAGCAGCGAGCCGATCGCCTTGGTCAGTCGGTCCATCGAGAACGCCGCGAGCTCCGACGAGCTCTGATAAGTCAGCGCCAGCGCGGCCGACATGCCTTTTTTCGTGGCAACGAATTCGACCGCGGAGCGCAGCCAGCGGCGGAGCGCGTCGACCGGGTCCTGGGCGCTTCGCAGATGCTCGGCAAGTTCGCTGAGCTGCTCGACCTCGCGCCGGTACACCGCCTCGAATAGATCCTCGCGTGTGGGGAAATGCCGATAGAGTGTGCCGATGCCGACCCCGGCGCGTTTTGCCACCGCCTCCAGGCTGGCCTCCGGGCCGCCCGCGTTGAACACGGTTTTCGCGGCCTCGAGCACACGCTCGCGATTGCGCACGGCGTCGGCGCGGGGCTTCCGGGTCTGGTCGGTGTGGTCGTCCATGCGAGCAATGTAGATCACGAATTGGTTAGATTGAACCCTTGTTGAACCCTGCCGGACTGCATCGCGTTGGTGGCGCACGGGCTTTTGACGAATTCCAAATATTTCTCGGCGGCCCTTGTTAAACGGAGGGTGCCTCCGTATCTTCGACTGGATGTTGGCCGGCTTATGCCTGGCCAGCATATCGACGGCGGCCACGGCGGTGGCGCGCTGCGCGATCACTCATGTCCAAATCTGATCGGAGCCTTGTATGAACCACTCCATCAGCCTCACCGTGAACGGTGCGCGGCGCGACTTCGTCCTCGACGATCCGCGCGTCACGCTGCTCGATCTCTTGCGTGAGCGCCTTCATCTCACCGGAACCAAGAAGGGATGCGATCGCGGCCAATGCGGCGCCTGCACCATCCTGGTCGACGGCAAGCGCATCAACTCCTGCCTCGCGCTCGCGATCAGTCATGACGGCGCCGACATCCTCACCATCGAGGGTGTCGCGCGCGGCGACCAGTTGCACCCGGTGCAGGCCGCCTTCATCGCCCATGACGGATTTCAGTGCGGCTTCTGCACGCCCGGCCAGGTCATGAGCGCGATTGGCATGATGCGCGAAGGCCAGGCCGGCAACGATCCCGAGCGCATCCGCGAATGCATGAGCGGCAATCTGTGCCGCTGCGGCGCCTATGCCGGCATCGTCGATGCCGTGCTCGAGGCGCAAGGACAGATGGACGAAACCAACCAGAGGCGCTCGGCATGAAACGGTTCGATTATGTCAGGCCCGCCACCGTCACTGAAGCCGTTGCTGCCGCGGCCCAGCCGGGCGCCGTCTATCTCGCCGCCGGCACCAATCTGCTCGATCTGATGAAGGGCAATATCAGCCGTCCGGATCGTCTGGTCGACGTCACGCATCTCGAGGGACTTGACGCGATCGAGCGCCTCGCCGACGGGTCGTTGCGCATCGGCGCGCTCGTCAGCAACGCCGATCTCGCGCATGATGCGGACTTCGCAAGGTCCTATCCCGCCGTCGCCGAAGCCCTTCTCTCGGGGGCATCCGCACAGTTGCGCAATGCCGCGACTGTCGGCGGCAACCTCCTGCAACGGACGCGCTGTGCGTATTTCTACGACACTGCCAGCCGCTGCAACAAGCGCGAGGCCGGCAGCGGCTGCGACGCCCGCGGCGGCGAGAACCGCACGCACGCCGTGCTCGGCTGGAGCGAGAGCTGCATCGCCACCCATCCATCCGATTTCTGCGTGCCGCTGGTCGCACTCGGTGCAGTCGTCGAGATCGAAGGCCGGGGCGGGCGGCGCGAGATCGCGCTCGACGAGCTGCATCGCCTGCCCGGCGATACGCCCGAGCGGGAGTCCGCGCTCGAGCCCGGCGATCTCATCGTCGCGGTGCGCCTGCCGAAGGCCGCGCGTGAATTTACTTCGCATGCGCGCTACCTCAAGGTTCGCGAGCGCACCTCCTACGCCTTCGCGATGGTCTCGGCCGCTGCTGCGTTGCGGATCGAGAACGGCAGGATCGCGGAAGCACGGCTTGCGCTCGGCGGCGTCGCCGCAAAGCCCTGGCGTGCCCGCGCTGCGGAGGACGTGCTCAAGGGCGTCGCGCCCACGGCCGATGCCTTCCAGGAAGCCGCCTGGCGTGCGCTCACCGACGCAAAGCCGTCCGGCGACAATGCCTTCAAGATCGAGCTCGCACGCCGCATCGTCGTGCGCGCGCTGACCCTCGCTGCCGCCGGCACGCCCGCGCGCCTGCCCGCACTGCCGGCCTCTCCCTTTGCCTCGACATCAGGAGCCATCCATGCCTGAGCTCAACCTGACCAGCGCGCCCGCCCATTTGCGGCACGGCTCGAACATCGGCCAGCCGCTGACCCGCCGTGACGGCGTTCTCAAGGTCACGGGGCAGGCGACCTATGCCGCCGACAATCATCCGCCCGGCATGCTGTTTGCGGTGATCGCCGTGGCCGGCATCGCGCATGGCCGCGTGACCTCGCTCGATGTCGCCGCCGCAAAACGCCATCCTGGCGTCGTCGATGTCATGACACCGGACCACAAGCCGCAGCTTGCGATCGACCCGGAGATCAAGACCAATCCGTTCGTGTTCCGGATGGAGGTGCTGCAGAGCAACGAGGTGCGCTACGCCAATCAGCCGATCGCGGTCGTGATCGCCGAGACGCTTGAAGCTGCGACGGAAGGCGCCGTGCTGCTGGCGCCGCGTTACGAGACGCTCCCCGCGCTGGTCGGCCTCGATGCCGGCGAGAGTTATGTGCCGCCGGTCGTCGGCGTCGGCAACCCCACCGAAAATCACCGCGGCGATGTCGAGGCGGGCCTTGCCTCGGCCGAAAAGCAGATCGACGCGACCTACGAGACGCCGCCGCAATATCACAACGCCATGGAGCCGCATGCGATCGTGGCTCACTGGGATGGCGACAATCTGCAGATCGACATGCCGACCCAGGGCCTGATGCTGTCGCTGGCGCGCGTCGCCGAGCTGTTCGGCATCGCCCACGACAAGATTCACATCCGCAGCCCCTTCCTCGGCGGTGGCTTCGGCTCCAAGGGATTGATGGCGGGGCCGCCGGTGCTCGGCATCATGGCGGCCAAGCTGGTCGGCAAGCCGGTCAAGCTGGTGCTGCGCCGCGAGCAGATGTATGGCCCGGTCGGCCATCGCGCGCCGACGCGCCAGCGCCTGCGCATCGGCGCCGACGGAGAGGGACGTCTGACCGCGCTCGATCACCATGCGCGGACCGTGTCGAGCACGTTCGACGATTTCTACGAGCCCGCGGCCGATGCCTCTCACACGCTCTATGCGGCGCCCGCGATCCGCACCTCCCACGATGCCGTACGCGTCAACACCGGCACGCCGCTGTTCATGCGCGCACCGGGCGAGGCGACCGGCTCGATCGCGCTGGAGAGCGCGATCGACGAGATGGCCTGGGCCTGCGGCATCGATCCGCTCGCCTTTCGCCTGAAGAACTACGCCGAAATCGAGCCGATCACGGGGAAGCCGTTCTCGTCGAAGGCACTGCGAGCCTGTTACGACCAGGGCGCGTCGCGCTTCGGCTGGGCGAAGCGTCCGCTGCAGCCGCGGCAGATGCGCGACGATGCCGGACTGCTGGTCGGCTGGGGCATGGGCACGGCGACCTTCCCGGCGCTGATGTTCCAGGCCGAAGCGCGCGCGGCGATCCGCCGCGACGGCTCGGGCGTGATGGAGATCGGTGCACACGACATGGGGCAGGGTGCCTGGACGGCGCTGGCCCAGATCGCCGCCGACGCCGTCGGCCTCGATATCGACCGCGTCGCGTTCAAGGCCGGTACGTCCGATTTGCCCGATGCCGGCATTGCCGGCGGCTCGGCGCACACGGCAACCGCGGGTGCGGCGATCCACAGCGCCGGCGCGGCCGTGATCGCGAAGCTCGCCGATCTCGCCACCGGCGACGAGCGATCACCGCTGTTCGGCGCCGGCAATACCGGCGTGATCGCGCGCGACGGCCGGTTGATCCGGCGCGACGACGAGAGCCGCGGCGAGAGCTACGCCGAGATCCTCGCGCGAGCCGGCGTCGCCGAAGTCGAGGCGCGCGGTACCGGCGCGCCGAACCCTGCGGCGATGCAGGAATATGCGATGCATGCCCATGGCGCGGTGTTTGCGGAGGTGAAGGTCGATCCCGAGCTCGGCCAGGTCCGTGTCAGCCGCATGGTCGGGGCCTTTGCGGCTGGGCGGATCGTCAACCCGCGCATGGTGCAAAGCCAGCTCTTCGGCGGCATGATCTGGGGCCTATCCTTTGCGCTGCACGAGGAGGCCGTCACCGACAAGCGTAGCGGGCGGATCATGAACGCCGATCTCGGCGAGTACCATGTCCCCGTGAATGCCGATGTGCCGCCGCTCGACGTCATCACCGTCGAGGAGCACGACCCGCACGTCAACGCGCTCGGCATCAAGGGCGTCGGCGAGATCGGCATCACCGGCAGTGCCGGTGCGGTCGCGAACGCGGTCTGGCATGCGACCGGCGTGCGGGTGCGCAAATTTCCGATCCGGATCGAGGAGTTGCTGACGCAGCGTTGAGGCGGCAGGCGGGGCGAGGCCTGCTCGCTCCGCGGCGGCCGATCAGTTCATCATCCTGCGGAGAGTCTTGATCTGCTCTCTCTGCGCTTCGATGTATTTCGCGATGGCCTTGCGCAGCTCGCGCGAATGGAGCTTGTCGGTGTCGCGCTGGACTTCGTCGAGCGCGGCTTCCGCATTGGCGAGTGTGGTCTTCATGCGCGAGCCCTGTTACGAAGCGGCCCCGGAGTGCCTAGGAGCCCGGGGCCATAACCTCAGCACCTCTAAGCCAGGCTGCTCGGCTACGGTTCGTAATATATAGAGGTCCGGCGCGCAGAAATTGAGATGGCTCAACCACCGTAAGATACCGGTGGCCGCCCGTAACTTTCCGGATGTGACTGATCGTGCTTCAGAACGTTGGCGGCGTGCAGGCCGAGATCACCTCGCACGGCTTGCCGCCGACGCAGCGGAAGCGGTGTGGGCGGCGGCTCTCGAAATAATAGGCGTCGCCGGGATTGAGGATGCGCCGCTCGTCCTCGACGGTGACTTCGAGCTTGCCCGAGATCACGATGCCGCCTTCCTCGCCGTCATGGACGAGGTGGACGCGCCCGGTGTCGCTGCCGGGCTCGTAGCACTCTTTCAGGATCTGCAGGCTGCGGCCGAACAGATTGTCGCCGACCTGGCGATACGAGATCGGCTTCTTGCCGACTTCGGTCAGCTCCTCGGCGCGATAGAAGATCTTGCGCCGCGACTCCGGCTCCAGCGCGAAGAACTCGGCGAGCCCCATTGGGATGCCGTCGAGGATGCGCTTGAGGGCGCCGACCGACGGGTTCATCTGGTTGGATTCGATCAGCGAGATCGTCGAATTGGTGACCCCGGCGCGCTTGGCGAGCTCGCGCTGCGACAGCTTGTGGTGCGCCCGGATGAATCGCAGCCGTCCACCGATGTCGACGCTCATACCCCTGGTCCCTGTTGCAGGTGTTGCGGATCGCGCAAATATGGACCGGCGGCCCCAGTAAAATCAATGGCTTGCAGGCTGCCAGAAAAGGACTTGTTGCGGTTCTGAAGCCGTGCCTCTGCTATCCAGTCAGCAAAGGAGCGCGGCCGTGACCCTTCATCAGATTCCGAACACTATCAAGACCGACTCGTTCTGGATGCCGTTCACGGCCAACCGGCAGTTCAAGAAGGCGCCGCGGCTGTTCTCGTCGGCCGAGGGCATGCACTACACCACCGTCGACGGCCGCAAGGTCATCGACGGCTCCGCCGGCCTGTGGTGCGTCAATGCCGGCCATGGCCGCAAGCAGATCGCCGCCGCGGTCGAGCGCCAGCTCATGACGCTGGACTTCGCGCCGTCGTTCCAGATGGGCCATCCGCTGGCGTTCGACTTCGCCGAGCGGCTCGCCGAGATCGCGCCGAAGGGCCTCGACCGCATCTTCTTCACCAATTCCGGCTCCGAGTCGGTCGACACCGCGCTGAAGATCGCGCTCGCCTATCACCGTGCCAACGGCCAGGCGAGCCGCACCCGTCTGATCGGCCGCGAGCGCGGCTATCACGGCGTCGGCTTCGGCGGCACCTCGGTCGGCGGGATGGTCGCCAATCGCCGCGCCTTCACGACCCTGCTGCCGGGCGTCGACCATATTCGCCACACCCACGATCTCACCCGCAACGCCTTCGCCAAGGACCAGCCCGAGCATGGCGCCGAGCTCGCCGACGATCTCGAGCGTCTGGTGGCCCTGCATGGCGCCGAGACCATCGCCGCCGTCATCGTCGAGCCGGTGCCGGGTTCGACCGCGGTGCTGCCGCCGCCGAAGGGCTATCTGCAGCGCCTGCGCGAGATCTGCGACAAGCACGGCATTCTCCTGATCTTCGACGAGGTCATCACCGGCTTCGGACGTCTCGGCACGCCGTTCGCCGCCAATTTCTTTGGCGTCACGCCTGATATGATGACGACCGCCAAGGGCATCACCAACGGCACCATTCCCTGCGGCGCGGTGTTTGCGCATCGCAAGGTGCATGACGCCATGATGATCGGCCCGGAAAACGTCATGGAGCTGTTCCATGGCTACACCTATTCGGCGCATCCCACCGCCTGCGCCGCCGGTATCGCGACGCTCGACATCTACAAGGACGAGGGCCTGCTGACGCGCGGTGCCTCGATCGCCGAATATTGGCGCGATGCGCTGCATTCGCTCAAAGGCCTGCCCAACGTCATCGACATCCGCAATTGCGGCCTGATGGGCGCGGTCGAGCTCTCGCCGCGCGACGGCGCGGTGGGTGCGCGTGGCTACGACGTCATGGTCGACTGCTTCAATCGTGGGCTCTACTTCCGCATGAGCGGCGATAGCTTCGCGCTGTCGCCGCCCCTCATCGTCGAGAAGAGCCACATCGACGATATCGTCTCGATCCTGGGCGATGCCATCAAGCGGGTGGCCTGATAATTGCTCTCGCCGTTGCGAGTTGTTTCCTTGCAGCGGCGAGCGTGATGCCGCGGGAGTTTGACCAAGCGTGAAAGTTCTGATCCTCGGCAGCGGTGTCATCGGTGTCACCTCTGCCTACTACCTCGCGCGTGCCGGCCATGAGGTGACGGTCGTCGACCGCCAGCCCGAGCCGGCACTGGAGACCTCCTTCGCCAATGCCGGCGAGGTCTCGCCCGGCTATTCCTCGCCCTGGGCCGGGCCCGGCGTGCCGGTGAAGGCGGTGAAGTGGCTCCTGATGAAGCACGGCCCGCTGGTGATCCGGCCGAAGCTCGATCCCGTGATGTGGGTCTGGCTGCTCAAGATGCTGCGCAACTGCACCAGCGCGCGTTATGCGGTCAACAAGAGCCGGATGATCCCGATCGCGGAATACAGTCGCGATTCCCTGCGCGACCTGCGCCGTGACATCGGCATTCAATATGACGAGCGCTCGCAAGGCACGCTGCAGCTGTTCCGTTACCAGGCGCAGCTCGATGGCACCGGCGAAGACATCGCCGTGCTCAAGCAATATGGAGTGCCCTACGAGACGTTGAGCCGCGAAGGCTGCATCGCGGTCGAGCCTGCGCTCGCAGGCGTGAAGGAAAAATTCGTCGGCGGGCTCCGCCTGCCGCAGGACGAGACCGGCGATTGCCACATGTTCACGCAGGCGCTGGCCAAGCACGCCGAAGCGCTCGGCGTCCGCTTCATGTTCAACACCGGCATCGATCGCATCGTCACCGAGGGCGCGCGCGTCAGCGGTGTCGCGACCAGTGCCGGGATGTTGCAGGCCGACGCTTACGTGCTCGCGCTCGGCAGCTATTCGTCGCAGATGGCCGCGCCGCTCGGCATTTCGCTGCCAGTCTATCCAGTGAAGGGCTATTCGATCACGGTGCCGATCAAGGACGCCTCCGGCGCGCCGGAATCCACCGTGATGGACGAGAGCTACAAGGTCGCGATCACCCGTCTCGGCGATCGCATCCGCGTCGGAGGTACCGCCGAAATCTCGGGCTTCTCGACCAAGCTCTATGATGCGCGCCGCGCCACGCTGGATCATTCGCTGACCGACCTGTTTCCGCGCGGCGGCGATCTCTCCAAGGCGACGTTCTGGAGCGGCCTGCGTCCGATGACGCCGGACGGCCCGCCCGTGATCGGTCCGACACCATACGCCAATCTCCACCTCAACACCGGCCACGGCACGCTCGGCTGGACCATGTCCTGTGGCTCGGCGCGCGTGCTCGCCGACATGCTGTCGGGCAAGAAGCCGGACATCGACGTCAGCGCGCTGACGGTGGACCGGTATCAGCATCGGTTTGGATGATTGCTGCTGTCATTTCGGGTTCGCCTCTTCGAGGCGCCCCGAATGACGGCAACCGAGCCTACCCCGCCCCCGTCACGCAATTCACCCATAGCACCACGGCCTTCGCGTCCTCGGCCGGATTTGAAAACCGGTGCGGCCTTCGGCTCGCAAAGCGAAAGCTGTCGCCGGTCTTCAGCGACCAGGTCTCGCTGTCCACTGTCAGCAGCATCTCGCCTTTGAGCACCAGGCCCGCCTCTTCGCCGTCATGCGTGTAGAGCTCGTCGCCGGTGGAGCCGCCGGGCTCCAGATGCACCAGGAACAGATTGAGCTTGTTGTCGGCGCTGGCCGGGCTCAGCAATTGCTTCGACACGCCGGTGCGCCAGAGCTTCAGCTCGGGCCGCTGCAGCCCGCGCGTCACCACCTGGTCGGAGGTGCCGTCGGCGCTCGGGCTCGCGCCGAACAATGCGGCGATGCCGACGCCGAGCACGTCGGCGAGCGTCGCCAGTACGCGAAGCGACGGCGACGACAGGCCGCGCTCGATCTGGCTGAGGAAACCGATCGACAGTGAGGTGCGCGCCGCGACTGTCTCCAGCGAAAATTTCCTGACACGCCGGAGATCCCGGATGCGGCGGCCGACGGCGACGTCCATTGCCGGCTCCGCCGGCTTCTCGCCAGCCTTCGTCTTCTTCACCGCTTTCGCGGCGGCCGGTTTGCGCATTCTCTTGCCACCGCTCACGTCAAACCGCTTCCTTCATGTGCATGAAAACCACTTGCATCACCCACGAAAGTGTGACCAAATTTTCATATTGGTGAAAATAGGCCGAAACGGCTCGGCCCGCAACGTCTGCGATGACGACATTTGCGGGGCGCCGCATCGGCCGGACCCAAAGGGGAATGCGATGGCGTTGAAGCGTTTTGGTCTGGCCGCGGTCGCGGCGCTCGCAATTGCAGCCGTGGCGCCGGCCTCGGCGCAACAGGTGCTGAAGGTCGGCTCGACGCCGACGGGCATTCCCTTCACCTTCCTCGACACCAAGACCAACACCATCCAGGGCATCATGGTCGATCTCGTCACGGAAGTGGGCAAGGATGCCGGCTTCAACGTGCAGATCGAGCCGATGCAGTTCTCGGCGCTGATCCCGTCGCTGACGTCGAGCAAGATCGACATCATCGCGGCCGCGATGTTCATCACGGCGCCGCGCAAGGAGGTCGTCGACTTCTCCGATCCGATCTACACCTACGGCGAGGGCCTGGTGGTTCCGAAGGCCGACACCAAGGCCTATGCCACGCAGGACGATCTGAAGGGCGAGACGGTCGGCGCGCAGGTCGGCACCGCCTTCGTCGATGCGCTGAAGAAGTCCGGGCTGTTCGCCGACGTCAAGGCCTACGATACCATCCCCGACATCCTGCGCGACGTGAACACCGGCCGCCTCAAGGCCGGCTACGCCGACTATCCGATCCTCGCCTACAATCTGAAGCAGGGCGGCTTCCCCGAGGTTCGTCTCGTCGATGGCTACAAGCCCGTCACCGTCGGCTCGGTCGGCATCGGCGTGCGCAAGGGCGAGACCGCGCTACTCGGCAAGATCAACGCGTCGCTGGCGAAGCTCAAGGCCAACGGCACCATCGACAAGATCCTCAATAAATGGGGCCTGAAAGCTCAGGGCTGATCGGTAGCGCCGGATCGATGAAGGCTCTTGAGTGAAGGCTTGCCGATGAAAGGCTTTTGGCACGACGCCGTCGAGTTCTTTCCGATCCTGATGAGCGGCGTCGTGCTGACGATCGTCGTCACCATCGGCTCGCTGCTGCTCTCGACGGTGCTCGGCCTGATCTGGGCGATGATGCGGGTCTCCGGCATCAAGGCGCTGTCGCTGCTCAGCGCCAGCCTGATCAACGTGATCCGCGGCATCCCGATCATCGTGCTGTTGTTCTACCTCTACTTCGTGATGCCCGATCTCGGCGTGACGCTGTCGGCGCTGCAAGCCGCGATCCTCGGGCTCGGCATCGCCTATTCGGCCTATCAGGCCGAAAATTTCCGCGCCGGCATCGAGGCGATCGACAAGGGCCAGATCGAGGCGGCGCAGTCGATCGGCATGGGCTGGTGGCTGACCATGCGCCGCGTGGTGTTGCCGCAGGCGGTGCGGATCGTGCTGCCACCTTACGGCAACGTCATGATCATGATGCTGAAGGATTCCTCGCAGGCCTCGACCATCACGGTCGCCGAGCTCGCGCTTCAGGGCAAGCTGATCGCGTCCTCGACCTTCAAGAACACCAACGTGTTCACAATGGTGGCGCTGATGTATCTCACCATGAGCATCCCGCTGATCCTGCTGGTTCGTCATTTCGAGAAGCGGGCCGGCAAGAAATGATCGAGCTCAACGACGTCCACAAGAGCTTTGGCGCGAACGAGGTGCTCAAGGGCATCACGGCGTCCGTACAGAAGGGCGAGGTGGTCTGCGTCATCGGCCCGTCTGGCTCGGGCAAGTCGACGATCCTGCGCTGCATCAACGGGCTCGAAAGCTACGACCGCGGCGAGATCAGCGTCGAAGGCCTGAAGGTCGATCGCGATGCGCCGTCGATCGTGAAGGTTCGCACCCAGGTCTCGATGGTGTTCCAGCGCTTCAACCTGTTTCCGCACCGCACGGCACTCGAAAACGTCATCGAGGGGCCGCTCTACGTCAAGAAGGAATCCCGCGCGCAGGCGCTCGAGCGCGGCCGCGCGCTGCTTGCGCAGGTGGGGCTCGCCGAAAAGGCCGACGCGCATCCGCCCCAGCTCTCCGGCGGGCAGCAGCAGCGCGTCGCGATCGCGCGGGCGCTCGCGATGCAGCCCAAGGCGATCCTGTTCGACGAGCCGACCTCGGCGCTCGATCCCGAATTGGTCGGCGACGTGCTCGGCGTCATGCGCAAGCTCGCCGACGACGGCATGACCATGGTGGTCGTCACCCACGAGATGGGCTTTGCCCGCGACGTTGCCGACCGTGTGCTGTTCATCGACGGCGGAATCATCGTCGAGCAGGGACCGGCCAAGGCGCTGCTCAACCAACCCCAGCATCCGCGCACGCAAGACTTCTTGCGGCGCGTGCTGCATCCGCTCTGACCGGTTCTCGATATGACGCGCCTGCCTCTGCCGCCCTCGCTCTATGCCGACACCGCCGTCGCGCCGGTCGCCACGCCGCCGCTCGATGTCGACAAGAATGTCGCCGTCGCGATCATCGGCGGCGGCTACACAGGCCTCTCCACCGCGCTGCATCTGGCCGAGCAGGGCGTCGACGCCCTGGTGCTGGAGGCGCAGGAGCCGGGTTGGGGCGCGTCGGGCAATAATGGCGGCCACACCAATCCCGGACTAAAGCACGACCCTGATCAGATCGAGGCCGATTTCGGCGCGGACCTCGGCCGCCGCATGATCGCGTTCTCCTATGGCACCACGAATTTCACCCACGAGCTGATCCGCCGCTATCAGATCCCGTGCGAGGCGCGCCAGAACGGGACGCTGCGTGCGGCCTACAACGAGGCCAGTGCCGCCGCGATCGAGACGACGGCGCAGCAATGCATCCGGCGCGGCATGCCGGTGACCTATCTGAACCGCGAGCAGCTCCGCGAGATGACCGGCACCGATCGCTACATCGGCGCCATGCTGGACGCGCGCGGCGGCGATCTGCATCCGCTCAGCTACGCCCGCGGTCTCGCGCGTGCGGCGATCTCGGCCGGCGCGAAGGTGCATGGCGAGACGCCGGCGCTGTCGCTGCGCCGTGAGGGCTCGCGCTGGCGCATCGAGACGCCGCGGGCGGTGGTGCATGCCGACAAGGTCCTGCTCGCCACCAACGGCTTTACCGACGATCTCTGGCCGGCGCTCCGCCGCACCATCGTGCCGGTGTTCTCCTCGATCGCCGCCACGGCGCCGCTCTCCGACGCGGTGGCCCGCTCCATCATGCCGACGCGTCCCGTGCTCTACGAGAGCGGTCACATCACGGTCTATTACCGCATCGATCAGCTCAACCGTCTGTTGATGGGCGGCCGCGGCCCGATGCGCTGGATCAAGTCGCCGCACGACGTCGCCTATCTCATGCGGTATGCAGAGCGGCTATGGCCGCAGCTCAGGGGCGTCTCCTGGACGCACGGCTGGAACAGCCGCCTCGCCATCACCGGGGATCACTATCCCCATGTGCATGAGCCGGCCGAAAACATCCTGATCTCGCTCGGCTGCAACGGCCGCGGCGTCGCGCTCGCGACCGCGATGGGGGCGCAGCTGGCGCGACGGCTGATCGGCGGCGCCAGGGCCGAGATCGACATGCCCATCACCGGCATCAAGCCGATCCCGATGCATGCGTTCTGGCCGGTGGGTGTGACGACCGCCGTGATCGCGGGGCGGGTGCGGGACCGGTTGGGGATTTAGCGCGCGATTGGATCATCGTCGCTACTAGGAAGCAGGCGCGCGCCCTCTCCCGCTTGCGGGAGAGGTAAAGCAGCGCCCGTGGTCGGACCGAGTTTCCCGAATATTCAGCCTTCCGTCACCGCATCCGCCCAGGGATGGAAGATCTCGACCGCGCCGGAATTGACGTCGCCGTCGCGCATCACCACGCTCGGGCAAGCGAATTTCTGCGGCAAAGCCTGCACGCGGGTCTCTTCATAGTCGAAGCGCGCGGCAAGGGCTTTGCGGACGTCCTCCGGCAGGCGAGCATCGCCGATCACCACCGCGCCTTCGCTGGCGTCGATGCGCGGCTGGTGGATGGCGGCATCGAGATCCATGCCGAAATCCATCGCAAAGGAGACGAGCTGCATCACCGAGGGCAGGATGCGGCGGCCGCCGGAGGCGCCGACAGCGAGCCGCTTGCCGTCCTTCGTCTCTGCGATGACGGGCGTGTAGTTGCAGAGGCAGCGCTTGCCGGGCGCGAGCGAATTGGTGGTGCCCGGCGTCGGATCGAACCACATGATGCCGTTGTTCATGGCGATGCCGGTGTGCGGCGTCACGTATCTCGAGCCGAACGACGACAGCAGCGTCTGCGTCACCGCCGCGATGTTGCCGTGTCGGTCGACCACGGAGAAATGCGTGGTGCAGGCGGGCGCCAGATATTCGGCACCAAGCGAGCGTTTGCCGTCGGCATCGCCCATGTCCTTGAGCCGCTCGCGGAAGGCCGCCTGCAGAGCGAGGGCATATTCGACATAGGCGGCCGCGTCCGGCGCACTTCCCGGCTTCAGGCTCTGCTGCAACAGGCGCAGCGCGTGTGCCATGGTGGGTCCGGCCGTGAGCTCGGGCGTCGCATACACCTTGCCGTCGCGATACGGGATCGCCAGCGGCTCGCGCAAATGCGCGCGGAAGGCGGCGAGGTCCTCGACCGACAGCGAACCGCCGTCGGCCTTGATGTCGGAGGCGATGCTCCTGGCGAGATCGCCCTGGTAGAAATCGCGCGGTCCGGCCTCGGCGAGATGCGACAGCGTCGCTTTCAGCGTGTCCTGCGGCAGTCGCGTCTCGGCCTTGATGCCCCATGGCGCGCTCGGTGGCAGGCCGTCCTTCAGGAACGCCGCCGCGCTGGCGGGATAGCGCCTGAGATCGGCGGCCGAGCCGGAGATCGTCCCCGTGGTCCACCAATCGACAAGCAGGCCTTCGCCGGCCAGCGTGGCTGCCGGCGTGACCAGATCCTTCCAGGGCATCTTGGCGTAGCGGCGATGCGCCTCCTCCATCCCGGCGACGACGCCGGGCACCGCGATCGAACCGGGGCCGTGGATGTTGCGATCGTCCTTCACCCGCGGCCAGGGGAAGAGATCGGAGGCCGCGCCTGCGCCGCTGAGCGGATAATCGGCAGCGCGCAGACTCTGTGGCGCGGACATGCCGTAGTCGATCACCTCGGTGCGATTTTCCTTGGCGCGGTAGAGCACCATCGCACCGCCGCCGCCGATACCGCTGTTCCAGGGCTCCAGCACGTTCAGAGCCATGGTGGTCGCCACGACGGCGTCCACGCAGTCGCCGCCCGCCGCCAGCACCTGCGCGCCCACTTCGGCCGCCCGCCGCGACTGCGAGGCGACGATGCCGCCCTTGGATGTGACGGCGGGTTTGCGGACGGTTTGGTTGAGGCTGAACTGATGAGGCATGATGTCGTCTTGATCTCTGTTGTTTTGGCATTGCCGTGCTGGCGCGAAAGCTCAGCATTGGCGGGCGTTGCGAAGGATGGCACATTGCCGCCAACGAGAAAATCCAAAGGGAGGCGCGACATGGCTGGTGTGAAACAGGCGCGGGATGGCACGGTCGGAATCCTGACGCTGGACGAGCCGGCGAGCCTGAACGCGATGACGCCGGACCTGCTCGGCGCGCTCGCCGCCGCCATCGGCGAGATGTCGCAGGACGAGGGTATTCGAGCCCTGATCCTCACCGGCGCGGGGCGCGGTTTTTGCTCAGGACAGAATTTGAAGGCGTCGGAAGCGCTGGGTGAGGATATTGCGGCCGGCGTCATGCGGTTCTACTGGCCCGCCTTCAAGGCGTTACGCGAATGCCGCGTGCCCGTTGTCGTCGCCGTCAACGGCGTGGCGGCCGGCGGCGGCTTCAGCTTGGCGATGGCGGGCGACATGATCGTCGCGGCGCGGTCGGCGAGCTTCATCCAGGTGTTCAGCCGCATTGCGCTGGTGCCGGATCTCGGCTCGACCTGGCTGCTGCCGCGGCTGATCGGCCGCCAGCGTGCCCTCGAGCTGATGTTGCTGAACGAGCCGCTGACGGTCGAACGCGCCCATGAGATCGGCCTCGTGCGGCAGGTCGTCGACGATGCGAAGCTGATGGAGGAAGCCCTGACGTTGGCGCGGCGTCTGGCGGAGGGCCCGACGCGCGCCTTGGTGGCAACGCGCCTGCTCGTCGAGGAGAGCGAGCATGCGACCTACGAGGCGCAGTTCCGCAGGGAAATCGAGCTTCAGGCGGTGGTCCGCAAGAGCGCCGACGCGATCGAGGGGCGCAACGCTTTTGTCGAGAAACGCACGGCGAAGTTTACGGGGAAGTGAGTTTGGGCGCGCTTGCCCTACTCGTCATGCCCGGGCTTGTCCTAGCTTGTCCCGGGCATCCACGTCTTTGACCCACGTCCAAAAACGTAGATGGCCGGGACAAGCCCGGCCGTGACGACGGAGGTCAAAGCGACGAACCGGCGCTCAGAGCGAGCGGTTCAGCCGGCTGGCCCTGATACTTGGCGCGCCATTTGGGGCCCGGCCCGCGCATATAGTGCAACTCGGGGCGGTAGGGGTTGCCGGCGACCCGGATCAGCGTCTGCCATTTGGCGGCGACGAAGCTCAGCGGCTGGCGGAACAGGCTTAGTGACGCGATCAACATGGCATCACCTCAATGCGGCTTGCCGAGCATGGCGGTGAAGGGGAGATCGAAAATCTCTTCGCCGTCGTCGTCGCTGACGTGGATCACCCAGTCGCGCCAGTCTTCGTTGCTGGGCGTCAGGATCATCGACCGCATGATTTGGGAGGCACGGTCGCGCGCCTCGGTGAGATTGGAGACGGCGGCGCCGTAGCGGTCGATCAGCGTGCCCTCGGTGTTGGAGCAGTGAAAATAGACCTGGACCATATGCGCCTCCTGGCGGCAGCAACTTGGATGGCAATTCGATACCACCCGAAGCCTTCGTGAAACATTCGGGTCGATCCCGGTGAGGGAATCTACGGAGATTGGTCGGCCCAGAGGTCGTTAGAGGTTTAATCACAGACGAGTGATGTTCGACTGGACTGCGTTCGGGCGGCATGGAACAGCTTTTCGCGGGAAGTCTGAGGAGATGCCGTGAGCTACTTCACATCCAGGCGCGAACGCCGAAGCCTGCGCGCATGTGCAGGGATCTTGGCGGCGCTGCTTGGGCTCACCTCGGCGGCGGCGTCGGAGCCGCTCCGCCGCAGCGGCTATGCGATCGGCGCGGAAACCTGCGGCAGCGGCGATCTCGCTTTTCCCAGGATCCAGATCGACATGAAGGCCGGATTTTGCGCCGGGCTCGTCGCCAGCGAAGAGGATCGCCTCAAATTTCCGCGTGCGATCGTCCAGGTGCCCGGCCGCGAGCTGTTCGTGGTGGCCGACATGGGCGGCTGGGGCCATAGTGATGGACGACTGCTGCTGCTCGATCCGCGCGGGGCCCCGGGGCAGCGGTTCAAGGAATTGCTGACCGGCATCGAATATCCGTTCGGCCTGGCGATCGGGCCGGACAGGAAGCTGTACGCCTCGACCGCCGAGACCATCTTCCGCTTCGATCCGCTCGCCGACAATCCGCGCGGCACGGTCGAGACCATCATCCGTCACATGCCGGGCCGCCGGATCACGCTGCCCGACGGCACAAAGGTCGAGGAGAGCGCACATCCGCTCAAGCAGTTCGTCTTCGACAAAAACGGGCGGCTCTTCGTCAATGTCGGCTCGCACAGCGACGACTGCGTCACGCCGGCGCCGATCACAAAGCCTTGTGCCGCGGCCGAAGGAGCGTTCGCAATGGCGTCGATCTGGCTATTCACACCGCCAGCGAGCGGCGTTTTTCCGGCATTGACACCGAAGGATCCTGATCCGCCGCACGTCGTCTATGCCAGGGGCTTGCGCAACTCGATGGCGATGGCGCTGCATCCGAATTTTCCCGATGCCGGCTACGCCTTCCTGCAAGGCGAGAACAGCCGCGACTTGCCGGATATCTTCAAGCCGAACGAGGAGATCAACGCGATCGAGCCGGGCAGGCATTATGGCTGGCCCTATTGCTACGATCTGTCGACGCCGAGCCCGGAATTCAGAAACGTGCTTCAAGGCGGGGTCTACAAATCGCTCTGCACGGCCAACGCCCTCTACAAGCCGCCGCTCTCGCTGATGCCGCCGCACGGCGCGCCGCTCGCGATGCTCTATTATCACGGCAATAAATTCCCGGAGCTGGAGGGCAAGCTGCTGGTCGGTCTCCACGGCTATCGTCCGACCGGCAGCCGTGTCCTCGTCTACGATGTCGACGATCACGGTTTCCCCAAGCCTTCCCCGGCGCCGGTGCATTACCGCGTCAGCTGCGCCGCCGATCCGGCGCGCAGCTTTCAGACCGGCACTGGCGAGGTCGCCGCCGCGCCGTTCGATGAGCTGATCGCAGGCTGGCACCGCGTCAACGGCGCGCGGCCGCAAGGTGCGCCCGTCGGCATGATCGTTGCCGAGGACGGCGCGATCTGGCTGGTCGAGGACAAGAACCAGACGGTGATCCGCATCGATCGTGCCGCGGGTGATCCGCCGCCACCGCTGCCGTGCGATATGCGCAGCCAGGCGATGATCGACCAGCTCGCGGCTTTCGTCGCTGGGGATGCGCAGAACAACGCCCGGCTGATCACGCTGCGAAAAGGCCTCGTCGAGAAGCATTGCCTCGGCTGCCATTCGGATTTTGGTTTGAAGGGCGGCCTATCGGAGGCGGAGAAGGACGCGGCGGTGCTCCGCTTCATGCTTTCGCAGGACGGCTGGATCTATCCCGGCGATCCCGGCGCCGGCAGACTGCGCACGCGCCTGCGCGGCATCGGCGCCGGGAAGCTGATGCCGCCGGGCGGCGAGGGCCTGCCGAAGACCGAGCCCGGCTACGCGCGGCTGCTCGACACCATGGATGTGCTCGTCGCGACAATGGTTCCGGGCACACGGATGCGGATCAAGCCGGGACCACCGCAGCGCAAGTTCTTCGGCAAAACCAGCAAGGAATGCGGCGAAATACCGGCTGCGAAGGTCGTGGTCGTGACACAAAGGAACGCTGTAGACAAACCCGGCTTCAGCCGATTCTTCCGGCCGGCCGATCCCTATCTGAATGGCGAGTGCAGCGACGGCGATGGCTATTACATCCGGCAGGAATTTCTGGTGCCTGTGCAGTAGCGTCCTCATCGTCGTTGCGACGGCGTCCGCCCGAGCAGAGACGAAGCTGTTCGAGAGCGCGCAGGTGACGCCTCCCGGCGAATACACTCATGGCATCGAGGGTCCCGCGGCTGACCTCGAGGGCAATTTGTTCGTGGTCAATCTCGGCAAGCCCGGCACCATCGGTCGGCTGCCCGCCGGTGGCACCGCGTCGGAGCCGTTCACGGTGCTGCCCGAGGGCAGTGTCGGCAACGCCATCCGTTTCGATCGCAGCGGCACCATGTTCATCGCCGACTACAAGAAGCACAACATCTTCGCGATCGCGAAGGGGACGACCGAGCCGTCTCTCTGGTTTCACTCCGACGAGATGAACCAGCCCAACGACATCACGGTCGCGCGCGAGGGCACGATCTATGCGAGCGATCCGAACTGGAAGGGCCGGGAAGGCCATATCTGGCGGATCGCGAAGGCCGCCGACGGTACGGTACAGGGACAGATCATGTCGGCGCCGCGTGCGATGGGCACCACCAACGGCATCGATCTCAGCCCCGACGGCAAGACGCTCTATGTCGGGGAATCCAGCAACGGCCAGATCTGGTCCTATGCGATCAACGGCAGCGAGCTCTCTGCCGCAAAACTCGTCAAGGCGTTTCAGCCCGACACCGTCGACGGACTGCGCACCGATATTGCCGGCCGGCTCTATGTCGCGCGCATTCTCAAGGGCACGATCGCGCTGATGAAGCCGAATGGCGCGGTCGAGCGGGAGATCGCGCTGAAGGCCAAGGAGCCGACCAATCTCGCCTTCGGCGGCAGCGACGGCAAGACGGTCTTCGTCACCCAGCGCCAGGGCGGCTTCATCGAGTCCTTCCGCACCGATCAGCCGGGTCGCGAGCATTGCCTGCAGCGCGGGCGCTGCTGAGCCCCGATCTGCTTCCGTCGCAGGGCGAGACGGCATTCTTCTTGCTTGCATCTGGCCGCCGCAACGATCAAGACGTCTGTGGCACCGCCTGAACAGCATGCAAGCACGGAGTGTTTGAGTGAAAGCCGTCCATACCGAACTGCACCGCAGCCACGATCCGCAATTCTTCCTGGTCCGCGGTGTCGTCAAGCGCACCACCGAGCAGCCGGAGCGCGCCGACCGCCTGCTGAAGGGCTTGAAGGACGGCAAGCACCAGCTGGTCGAGCCGACCACATTCGGACAGGGGCCTCGCGCGCGCATTCACAGTCCGGAATATCTGTCGTTCCTGAGCGAAGCCTGGGACGCCTGGACCGCGCTCGGCGATTCCGGTCCGGAGATGATCGGCAACATCCATCCGGTGCGCCATGCCGCGACCTATCCGACCCATATCGTAGGCCGACTCGGCTGGCATACCGCCGACACCGCGGCGCCGATCGGCCCGGGCACCTGGGCTGCGGCATGCGCAGCGACCGACGTTGCGGCCACGGCCGCGCAGATGGTGATGGATGGCGAGGATGCGGTCTACGCGCTCTGCCGTCCGCCCGGTCATCACGCCTATCGCGACATGGCCGGCGGCTTCTGCTTCCTCAACAACAGCGCGATCGCTGCCGCGCATCTGCGGCAGAAGCACGAGCGCGTCGTGATTCTCGACGTCGACGTCCATCACGGCAACGGCACCCAAGGCATCTTCTACGCCCGGCCCGACGTCTACACAGTGTCGATCCACGCCGATCCCGTTGCCTACTATCCTTATGTGTGGGGCTATGCGCATGAGCGCGGCGAGGGACCCGGCCTCGGCACCAATCTCAACATCCCGCTCGCGATCGGTACCGGCGATGACAGCTACATCCAGGCGATGGACGTCGCGCG
This sequence comes from Bradyrhizobium symbiodeficiens, assembly GCF_002266465.3. Lineage (NCBI taxonomy): Bacteria > Pseudomonadati > Pseudomonadota > Alphaproteobacteria > Hyphomicrobiales > Nitrobacteraceae > Bradyrhizobium > Bradyrhizobium symbiodeficiens. The sequence continues at coordinate 1,503,577 of NZ_CP029427.2, forward strand.
CAAGGCGATCGAGTCCTTTGCCCCCGGCGCGCTCGTGATCGCGCTCGGCTTGGATGCCTCCGAACACGATCCGCTCAAGGGCCTCGCCGTGACCACGCCGGGCTTCCGCCGCATCGGCCAGGCCATCGCCAGGATGGGCCTGCCGACCGTGTTCGTGCAGGAGGGCGGTTATCTCTCGGATATTCTGGGGGCGAACCTGACCTCGGTGCTGGCGGGATTCGAAGAGGCGCGGTGAGGCCGCGTCCGCGGCGGCGTCATTCAGCCGCTTCCTGGAGCGGCCAGGCATTGCGGCTGATGGGAAGGCCACCGTCCGCACGGGAGCCGTCGGCGATCGCGAGGCGATGCGAGGGCGAGGGCGAGCACAGCGAGAAGCGCCAGCCGTCGGGATCGTCGGCGATATCGGGCTTGAAGCTGATCTCGATGGCCTCGTGCGAGACCTGCATCGCGAAGGCGTCGAGCGGCAAATTGAGCCCGAAGCCCCTGGCCTTCAGATAGGCTTCCTTGAGTGTCCAATAGTCGAAGAAGCGCTCGGTCGCAGCCGGCTCCGGCAGTGCGCGCAGCGTTTCGATCTCCTCCGGCGCAAAGAAGCGAAGCGCCGTGGACAGCGGGGCCACCCGCCGCGACACGGTTTCGACGTCGACGCCGACGGATTCATGCCGCGACACGACGCAGGCGACGCAGCCGTCGGCGTGGGACAGGCTGAAGTGCAGAGCGCTCGATGTCACGGGCGCTGCGACAAACGGCCGCCCGTAGCGGCCGGCTGCAAAGGACCAGTCCGACGGCGCGACGTTGGAGGCGATCTGCGACAGCGCCAGGCGCAGCATCGCGTGCGCGAAAATATATTGCCGTCGATGCCGCTCGAACATGAAGCGATCGGCACGGATCCGTTCATCGACCGAGAGCAGCCGCCGGCACTCCTCGACCGCGCCCGGCGCATCAATGGATTCGATCAATCCGACAAAGAGTTCAATTCTGTCGTTCGCCATCAATTGGGCCTTTAGCGCCAGGCCCGGGGGCAAATCCCCGGTCCCGACGGAAGAAACAACTGAGCAAGAATCAACCACGCAGACCGCTTCTAGCGATCCACCGGGGCGAATTCTTGTCGATTTTCAGGCCGGTTTACAGGCGCAAGCTTGTGCGAGACCCCAGGCTCGACCCGCGAGCGGCCCATCTTTCGGAAAGTGAAGCCTGACGATTCCTGCGCGCCGCGGCCGATGAAGCCTACTTCTTCTCGGCAACCAGTATTTTTGGGAGACCCTTGCGATCCTCGTCGCCCAACGATGTACTCTTGAAAAATTCAATCACACCCATAACGACCCCCCAGTCGAAAATATTCGTCCAAATCAAAACGCAGGAACAATCTTGCGCGGTGGCGCCAAATAATCAAGCTGCAACTGGGTCATTCACAGCTTTGGCGGGTGAACCCCGTAATCATCCGCGATGGCCGAGAGCTCCGTCGCTTCAGCCGAGCGTGGTCCGAACGGTGCCGCCGGATGGCTAACGCATCGTTTCATTTTACCTTGATTGCGAATGGACGTATCCAATGCATGCCGACGCCGCTATGAGTACGGCCTGATGGCCATTTGAGCGCGCCCATGCATTCCGTTGCCCTGCTGACTGCCAGCTATGCCAAGGATATCGAACGCTTTTCGCTGCTCAGCGAGAGCATCGACACCTGGCTCACCGGATACACGCGGCATTATGTTCTCGTTAACGATGAGGATTTGCCGCTGTTCGCGCGGTTCGCGTCCGACAAGCGGGTCATCGTTCCGGCCTCGCGCTATTTGCCGAAATGGCTGTTCGCGCTGCCGCCGGCGCTCCAGTTCATCAGCAAGCGGCGGGTCTGGCTGTCGCTGCTGTCGTCGCCGGTGCATGGCTGGCACATCCAGCAGATCCTGAAGATCGTCGGCGTCCTCAATGCGCCCGAGCAGCGCGTCTGCATCCTGGATTCGGACAATCTGTTCTTCCGCGAATTCGACGTCGGCCAATATGCCGGCGCCGAGAAGACGCCGCTGTTCGTCACGCCGAAGGACATCGGCGCCGATCACCCCTTGCATGGGTTGTGGCTGCGCACCGTCGATCAGCTTCTCGGCATCAAGGAGCGCTCGTTCCCTGCCGACGATTACGTCGGCAACGCGCTGGTCTGGGACAAGGGCACCGCGCGTGCGATGACCGATGCCATCAAGTCGGCGACCGGCTTGAACTGGGTTCTGGCGCTGTGCCGGAAGAAGAAGTTCTCGGAATATCTGATGTACGGCCACTTCGTCGCGAACTCGCCCGAGCACCTGGCCGCCCATCGGGTCACCGAAGACAGCATCGCGGTCTCGCATTGGGACGACACGCCGCTCGACCGTCCGGCCATCGAAGCGCTGATGCGCGCCGCGAGGCCCGAGCAGGTCGCGCTCTGCATCCAGTCCTATTCGTCGACCTCGGTCGATGACATCCGCGACGTGTTCCGGCTCAGCTCGCGCGATCGCCGCGCTCCGAGCCTTGCACCCGACCATATCGACGACGCGGCCGAGTTCGAGTTAAAGGCGCGCAGCTAAGCTCGCGCCTTCACGCGTCCTTTGTGAACTTGCTGATCACGTCCATGAACGGCTTCGGTTTGAACTCGCCGTCGAGCGGCAGCGGGCGGTTCGGCTGCTTGTCCGCGCGGGCAAAGGTGCCGTTGATCCAGCTGTAGCGGTCCGAGAGGCCCCAGGTCAGGATCGAGCGGACCGGTCCGCTGGTCGAGATCGCCGTCAGCAGGTCATTGACGCGCTTGGCGACGATGGCGTCGCGCTCCGCCGGATTGCCCGTCAGCTTCTGGTCGTCGACGTCGAGCTCGGTGACATAGACCTCAAGGCCCCACGAGCGCAGCTCGGTTACGAACTCGGCCAGCCCATGGGTGTCGATCTCGAGCTCGGCATGGAGGTGCGATTGCAGCCCCACGGCGTGAAGCGGAACGCCCTGGTCGAGCAGGTCCATGATCAGGTGACGATAAGCCGCGCGCTTGGCAATGAAGGAGTCCTTGGCGGACTCGATGTCATATTCGTTGATCGCGAGCTTGACGAAGGGATCGGCTGCAGCCGCCGTGCGGAAGGCCAGCGGAATCCAGCTCTGGCCGAGATGCTGGGTCCAGAACGTGTCGCGCCGGTCCTTCGGGCTGCGGGGATTGTCCGGGATCGGCTCGTTGACGACGTCCCACGACGTCAACTTGTCCTTGTAGTAGGAGACGACGGTGCCGATGTGATCGACATAGGCGCGCTCGACGCCCCTGGTGTCTTTGATCTGCTTGGCCCAATCCGGAATGTCGTGATACCAGGCCAGCGCGTGGCCGCGCATCGTCAGGTCGTTGTCCCTTGCGAAATCCAGGATCGCATCGGCGCGCTCGAAATTGAACGTGTGCGCGTTCGGCCGCAGCATCGGCCATTTCAGTTCGAGCACCGGCACCACCTGGGTGCAATAGGTGCTGACGGCTTCGCCGAGCCTGGGATCGGCTTGCAGGTCCCAGAGCGTGGCCGCCGCGCCGAACCCCTGATGGCGCTGCGCCAGCTTCGACGCCGGCGCCGCCGACACGGATGCGCCTGCCGCGAGTGCCGCGGCGCCGCCAAGGAGAAATTCGCGTCTGTCGAGCCTGATCACGGCAGTCCTTTTTCGAGCCAACGCACCATCGTACCAAGCGTTGCCCCATGACGCCGGGGTTTCGTCTCGTGGGGTTAACTTCCGCCGTCTGCAGGTCATGGTTTCCTTCCATGATCGCGCCTTGCCGTTCGGGGAAGGGCAAATTTAACGCTAACGCGCGAAAGCGGCTTCAGAGCTTCATTCGCCGCACGATCTGCAGACTTATGTGACACTCTTGAGCGATGCTGCGGCGCATTCGCTCGCCCCGCCAAGGCCCCCTTTCAAGGCCGATCCATGAACGGCCGTCACACTCGCAAGACCGCCGCCGGTCCCGTGCTCGCATGCTGAACCGCCATTTCTCGATTTATCTCGTCGCCTACATCCTGCCTGCGGCGGTGGGCTTCTTCGCGGTCACGGCCTATACGCGGCTGCTGACGCCGTCCGAGTACGGCGTCTATGTCGTCGGCATCAGCCTCGCCGGCATCCTGGGTGCGATCTTCTTCGCCTGGATCAAGCTGTCGGTGTCGCGCTATCAGGCGATGTCGTCGGAGGTGGATTTTCGCGGCACGGCAATGGTGGCTTTCGGGCTCACCGTCGCGGTGCTCTGCGCCACGACTCCGCTGGTCTTCCTGTTCCGCAGCGACCTCAGTGTCGAACTGCTGCTCGCCAGCATGTTCGTCGCGATCATGGCCAATGCGGTCGATGTCGGTCAGGAGTTCGAGCGCGCCAAATTGCGTCCCTACCGGTTTGCCGCGATCTCGATCGTGCGCAGCGTGTCGGGCGTCGGCTTCGGCCTGCTCGGCATCTGGCTCGGCTGGGGTGGGTTGGGGCTGCTCGCAGCGTTCGGCCTGGGATCGCTCACCGGCATCATCCTGAACCTCGTCGGCGACCGCACCAAAATCGCACGCTTCGAGCGCAGCCAGTTCATGCAGCTGGCCCGCTACGGCTTGCCGCTGACGCTGGCCGGGCTCTCCGTTGCCGTCTATTCGGCGTGCGACCGGCTGATCGTTGCCTATCTGCTCGGCAAGGATGCCGCCGGCATCTTCGGCGTCGCCGCAGACCTGCCGCGCCAGTTCATGGTCATGATCGCTTCCAGCGTCGCCGCGGCCACCGTGCCGCTGGTGTTCCGGTCATTGTCCGAGAATAACAAGGAGACGACGCGGGAGCGGCTGACCGAAAGCCTCGAGCTGTTGCTCGTCGTCGTCACGCCCGTTGCGATCTGGCTCGCGCTTGCAGCGGATCAGGTCGCCGGCACGCTCGTCGGCGTCGACTTCCGCGCCGGTGTGTCGGCGCTGCTGCCGACCCTGGTGCTGGCCCGCTTCTTCGGTATCGCCAATCAGTTCTACGTGCAGATCAGCTTCCAGCTCGCCGAGCGGCCCTTCATGCTGGCGGCGCAATCCTTCCTCACCCTGGTGCTGAGCGTGGCGTTGATGTTCGCGCTGGTCGGAAGCTACGGTCTCCTTGGTGCCGCGCTGGCGACGCTGGCGACCGAGGCGATCGGCTTCCTCGTCGCAATCGTGCTGATGCACCGGGCCCACCCCGTGCCGTTCGATTTCAACCGGCTCGCCGGCATCGCAATATCGGCTGCGGCGATGGCGGGAACGATCCTGCTGGCGCGATCGCAAACCGGCGGCACCGGCCTCATGGCACTGATCGTCGTGAGCCTTGCGGGCGGTTGCGCCTATGCCGCCGTGGCGTGGCTTCTCAATGTCGCCCAGGTGCGGACGCTGTCGCTGCGCGTCTTGCGGAACTTCAACCGGAAGGCGCTGGGCGTGTAGCGGAGATGCCCGCCGAGCGAGATGCAGGCCGAGGCGGGCGGGGTTCAAGGCGGAAGAGAACCTCTCCTCGAGAGCAATATTGACCAGTAACTTCGGACCCGGCGGTCCATGCTGGCCTTATCACCGCCCCTCATCGGCAATCTTCGGTGACTGAGAGTGCTGTAGTGCTCTCGCCTGATCCGAGGTGCACCGCATGCATTTGCAACATTCGCACACATACAGTTCTCCACCTGCATCAGCCCAAGGTCCGCACTGTCGTTGGTGCGGCGAACCAATGAGCTTTTGGAGGATCCCCGGTCTATCCGCCTTCGGGATCGGAACATTCGGGTGCGCCGGGTGCCAACGAGCTTACTCCGCCGCAATCGAAACAGATCCGATGACATCGGCCGCCGTTCTCTGGATGGACAGCCAAGGTTTGCGGCCACCGACTTGAGCGAGTCCCCCAAATGGAAGATCTGGAAGACTACATCCATCGCGAAAACCTCAAAATCTTCAAGCGGGAGATCGGTCTGGAAAGAGACGCCGTCCGGCGGCGATGGCTCTTGAAGCGTCTGGCCGAGGAAGAAGCGAAGGGCCGGGCCGCGACTTGGCAGGCGGCCGCCGGGAGTACCTCCCCAGGGGCCCCAAAGGGGGAATGTTTGGTGAGCGATACGTACTCAATACCCGAGGAAACCGTGCCGGCGTCGTGAACGGCGCGTCGATTTTTGATCTCTCGGGCAAGAAAGTTTACGATCTTCGGGGGAACAGCATCTACCGCCTCTCGGGCGAGTTGGTCGGCCATACGCTCGGCGCCTTGGGCTCCGACAAGCATCTGGATCGCGACGGCGAAGCGCTGCTAACGGCCCCGGGATCGCCGGAGCCTGAAGAGCTTGGAATCGTCCTGCGCCGCAAAGGCAGCCATCCGCCACCTTGCGGAAGCAAGACGCCTGCGCCGGATCATCTCCGACACCCCGTCCGATCGCCTCAAGAAGAGGTGATCTGTCGTCCCTGGCGGGGCCCGGTCGACCAGAAATCTATTTCAGCGGCGACCGCACCCTGGTCGCAGCATCGTAGACCAGGATCTGCAGCATCGGGAATCTGCCGAGCAACTCGGTGCCGGCTGCCCGCGCAGCCGCTTCGCTTTCATGACGGGTCTTGAAGTGGCCGTCGACGATAAGCGAGAAGCCATCGGCCGGGGCTACATCGGCTCTTTGAATCGTTCTCGGCTCGATCTCTTCGACTTGCATGGTCGGCCTTTTCATGAGGTGCCTTCAATCGTTGCAGGAGATGGCTCGAGGCCCTCGCCTTCAGTCGCTTCAGTCGTCCCTCACGATCTCAGGCTTGTCGTACAAGACCGCGTTCAGGAGGGAACTGTGAACCTCGATCTTGCCGTTGTAGGAGATGAAGCCGAGCTTGCGAAACTTGTTCATGAAAAAGCTGACGCGGGATCGGGTTGTCCCGATCATCTCCGCGAGCGTCTCCTGGCTGACCTTCGCCGAGATGGGTTGAGTGGCGCCGTCCGTGCCGAAATTCGCCAGTAGCAGCAGCAGACGCGCAAGCCGCTTCTCGCTCGAATTGAACAATTGGTCGATCAGATCTTCTTCGATGCGGCTGTTTCGACTGAGCAGATACGCCATGAACAATTCGGAGAACTTTGGTTCGGCCCTGAGTACGACGAGCATCGCTGATTTCGCGATGGACGTGATCAGACATTGCTCCATCGCCACCGTCGTCGAAATCCGCAAGGGATGGCCGTTCAGGCAGCCCTCGCCGAAGAATTGTCCGGGCTCCATGATTCCGACCACGGCCTCCTTGCCCTGTTCGGAGACAACGAGAACCTTGATCCGGCCTTTTTGAAGGTAGAAAACAGCATCCGCGGCGTCGCCTTGCGAGAACACGACCTGGTTCTTGTCGAACTTCAATATGGCTTTGCCCTGGCCGACCTTGGCGAGGAAGAGTTTTGGATCGAACGCGCTTTTCGCCGCCTTTGGCATGATGTCGTTAAAACCTGATGTGAGAGTTCGAGCCTAGCAGGGCTTGGCGGGGCAAGTTAGGCAAATCTCGGTTCCGCCTCGGGCTCGCCCCTGATCCCTATCGGGCAATTTCGGCCGGTCGCCAGGCGACTTGCGTGCGCTCAATGCCGCAGCACAGTCTGGTGCCGGCCCTTCATGAGCGCGGCGTCCAGCTCCGTCTGGCTGATCGCGTAGGACTGGATCAGCAGTTGCGAGGCAGACCTCGCGGGCATTTGATGCAGCGTCTCCACGCGCCGATAGGCGATTCTCGACAACCCTTCGATCTGCTCCTCATCGGTGAGGACGACATATTCACCGGCGGGCGATCGCCCTCCACGTCCCGAAGGACGAACGGATTGGCGAACGAAACGGTGGTCCGCGTTGTTCTGATGGCTGCTACCTTACGCGCTCTGCCTCGCGGCTATTTGGTCGATCTCATCGGATCGTCAAGGGATATCTTGCGAATGTTCCCGCACTTGGAGCACTCGAAGATTCTAAGATCGGGTCCGTCACGAGACGCCCCGACGTGGATCAGCATCATTCGGCTCTGGCAGGCCGGGCACAGCGGTCGTGGTATCGGAATCAACGTCGGTTCTGGACGACTATAGACCTCGGACATATGAAGGTACTCCCCATATGGCGGGGGATGCTGGATCCGAAGCCGCCGCCGATGACAGCCGATTCCGGCCGCGTGGCGGCAAGCATGCCGCGCCATGCTATCCGCCTCTGTTCAATATTGCTCACATTGTCGGAATCGCCGGCAATGAGATCCGCGCGATACGTCGTCCGAACCACGCCACGATTGCCGTCCTATTTTCTTGCCGCGGAAAGCTCCTGGAAGGGTTCAGGCAGCCGCTTTATTTCATGGCCCGGGCGGGAGCCATGTTCGGTTGTGCTTGATAAACGGAGGTCATTCTGCTCATAAGAGGCTGAAATTGCGCTGCAACACGCGCAAAAGAACCCATCGACTAAAGTCGATGGCCAGCGAGGAAACGAAAAGAATGCGCAAGCTCACTTTGGCCATTGCCGTGATTGCCCCGATGCTCGGCCAGGCCGCCTCGGCCGAGGACACCATCAAGATCGGCTACATCGATCCGCTCTCCGGCGGCGGTGCCAGCGTCGGCGAGGGTGGCCTGAAGACCTTTCAGTATCTGGCCGACGAGATGAACGCCAAGGGCGGCATCCTCGGCAAGAAGATCGAGATCGTCGGTCTCGACAACAAGACAAATCCGCAGGAAAGCCTGGTGCAGGCCCAGAAGGCGATCGACTCGGGGGTCCGCTTCATTACGCAGGGCAACGGTTCGTCGGTCGCCGCGGCGCTCTCGGACTTCGTCACCAAGAACAACACGCGCAATCCCGGCAAGGAAGTCCTGTATTTCAACTATGCCGCCGTCGATCCGAGCCTGACCAACGACAAATGCAGCTATTGGCATTTCCGCTGGGATGCGGGCTCCGACATCAAGATGGAAGCGCTCACCAACTACATGAAGGGCACCCCGTCGATCAAAAAGGTGTACCTGATCAACCAGGATTATTCTTTCGGCCAGTCGGTGCGCACCGATGCGCGCAAGATGTTGGGCGCCAAGCGTCCTGACGTCCAGATCGTCGGCGACGAGCTGCATCCGCTGCTCAAGGTCACCGACTTCTCGCCCTACATCGCCAAGATCAAGGCCTCCGGGGCCGACAGTGTCGTCACCGGCAATTGGGGCCAGGACATCGCGCTGCTTCTCAAGGCCGCGGCCGATGCGGGCCTGAAGGTCAACTGGTACACTTATTATGCCGGCGGCGCCGGTGGCCCGACCGCGATCAAGCAGACGGGCCTCGACCACCAGGTCTTCCAGATCACCGAAGGCTTCGCGAACTCAGGCAACCAGTCGGCGATGGACTTCGAAAAGACGTTCCGTGCCAAGGTCGGCCTCTCGCTGTGGTATCCGCGTGCGGTCAACGAGATGCGCATGTTCAAGGCGGCAGCCGAGAAGGCCAATTCGATCGATCCCGTGAAGGTCGCGGCGGCGCTCGAGGACCTGAAGTTCGAGGTTCTCGACGGCGGCCAGGGCGTCATGCGCAAGGACGACCACCAGTTCTTCCAGCCGATCTACATCTCCTCCTTCGGCAAACTCGCCGCCAACGAGCCGTTCGACGAGGAAAACACCGGCTGGGGCTGGCATCTGGTCTCCAAGGTCGACACCGCGCAGGCGATGGTCTCCACGACCTGCAAGATGACGCGGCCGTAATCACCTGGCCCATCGCTCTCCCGCGGCCGTCACCGGTCGCGGGAAGGCGGCGGGCGGAAGGCCTTTGATTGGACGACATTCACCCGGGGCCATCAGGCCCCGGCCAGAGACGAGTGCGCTGTGCTTGAACTCATTGTCATTTCGACCCTGAACGGCGTGCTGTTCGGCATGCTGCTCTTCCTGCTGTCGAGCGGGCTCACCGTCATCTTCAGCATGATGGGCGTGCTCAACTTCGCCCATGCCAGCTTCTACATGCTCGGCGCCTTCTTCGGCTTCCAGCTCACCAAATGGATCGGCTTCTGGCCGGCACTGGTGCTGGCGCCGTTGCTGGTCGGCGCCATCGGCATGGCCGTGGAGCGCTACGGCCTGCGCAACACCCACAAGCACGGCCATGTCGCAGAACTGCTACTGACGTTCGGCCTCGCGTTTGCGATCGAAGAGATCGTGTCGATGATCTGGGGCAAGAGCCCGGTCGACTACCGCGTGCCGACGCTGCTCGACTTCCCGGCTTTCACGATCTTCTCGACCAATTATCCCGCCTACAAGCTCTTCATGCTGGCCGTCTCGATCGTGATCTTCGTCGCGCTGCTGATCGTGCTCAAGCGCACCCGCGTCGGCCTGATCGTGCAGGCGGCCCTGACGCATCCGCATATGGTTGGCCATCTCGGCCACAATGTCGGGCGCGTGTTCATGGCGGTGTTCGGCGTCGGCAGCGCGCTCGCGGGCCTTGCCGGTGTCATTGCCGGTCCTGCGCTGGTGACACAGTCCGACATGGCCGCGGCGCTCGGCCCGATCCTGTTCGTGGTGATCGTGTTCGGCGGGCTCGGCTCCTTGCCTGGCGCTTTCATTGCCTCGCTCGTCATCGGCCTGGTGCAGACTTTTGCGGTGGCGCTTGACGGCTCGCTCGCGAGTGCCTTCGGCCCGCTCGATCCGTCGGCCGGGCCCTCCGTTCTCACCGACATCTGGAACGTCACCATCGCCCAGGTCGCGCCGATCGTGCCTTATCTGCTGCTGGTGATCATTCTGATCGTACGCCCCATGGGCCTGATGGGGACACGCGAGTCATGAACGCCAAGGTGACCCCGAGCTCGACTTCGACATCGAAGCCTGCCGGTGACGGCCTGCGCTTCTACGGCGTCTGGCTGCTCGGCATCGCCGCGCTGATCGGCCTGCCGATGGTCTTCTCCTCCGGCGGCTCGCTGACAACGTTCAGCCTGATCGGCATCGCGATCGTCTTTGCGCTGTCCTACAACATCCTGCTCGGCCAGACCGGCCTGCTGTCGTTCGGTCATGCCGTGCATTACGGCCTTGGCGGCTTCGCCGCCTGCCACATGATGAATGCGGTCGTCGCGCACAAATGGCCGATCCCGCTGCCGTTCATCCCGCTATTCGGGGGGCTCGGCGGCCTCGTGTTCGCAATCATCATCGGCTGGGTGATGACCAAGCGTGCCGGCACCGTGTTCGCGATGATCTCGCTCGGCATCGGTGAATTGGTGGCGTCGTCCTCGCTGATCCTGCGCTCGGTGTTCGGCGGCGAATCCGGCATCACCACGGACCGCACCGCGCTGCCGAAGATATTCGGCTGGTCGTTCGGCCCGCAGCTTCAGGTCTATTACCTCATCGCGTTCTGGCTGGTGTTGTCGGCGATCGCGATGTACGCGCTGACCCGCACGCCGCTCGGGCGGATCAGCAACGCCGTCCGCGACAATCCTGAACGCGTCCAGTTCATCGGCTACGATCCCCACGTCGTCCGCTATCTCGCCTTCTGCTTTGCCGGCTTCTTCGCCGGTGTCGCCGGTGGACTGGCCGCGATCAATTTCGAGATCGCGAACTCCGCCTATCTCGGCGCGATCCAGTCGGGCCTCGTGCTGTTCTCGACCTTCATCGGCGGCACCGCCTATTTCTTCGGGCCGATCCTGGGCGCGATCCTGGTGACCTACCTGCAGCTCGGGCTGACCAGCGTCACCAGCGTCTGGCAGCTCTATTTCGGCATCATCTTCATCGGCATCGTGATGTTCTCGCCCGGCGGCATTGCCGGCCTCCTGATGATGCACCGGCCGCTGGTTCGCGCGGGTACGCTTCGGACGGTGATTCCGTCCTATCTCGTCGCAATAGTGCCGACGCTGGCGCTGGCCTGCGGCGTCATCCTGACCATCGAGACGGTTGCGCGCTATTCCGGCGGCGAGGCCATCAACCTGTTCGGCGTCGGCTTCAAGCCGCAATCGCCGGTGACATGGATCGTCGCTGCGGTTCTCTTGGTCGGCGGCGGTTTCGTCGCACGGCTGGCCTGGGGGCGGATCGCGGAGGCGTGGGACAGGGCTGCGACGGTCGCCCGTGACCGGGGTATCTGGCATGAGCGGAGCGGTATCTGAAAATCGCGCGGCAGCCATCGAAGTCCGCGCCGTCGAAAAGCGCTTCGGCAATGTCGGCATCATCCGCGACCTCAATCTGAGCGTCGCGCAGGGTGAGCGTCACGCCGTCATCGGCCCGAACGGTGCCGGCAAGTCGACGACGTTCAACCTGATCAGCGGTCATATCAAGCCGACCTCGGGTGAGGTGAAGCTGAACGGCGAGGTGATCTCGGGCTTGCAGCCGTTCGAGATCAATCGGCGCGGCCTGTCGCGCTCGTTCCAGGTCACGAATGTGTTCGCGCGGATGTCGGTCTGGGAGAACGTGCGCTGCGCCGTGCTGTGGGCGACCGGGCATCGCTATGCCTTCTGGAAGAACGTCGACAGCCTGCCCGAAGTGCGCGAGCGCACCGCGAAGATCCTGGACGACATCCATCTTACCCATCGGCGCGACGTTCCGGCCGGTCTTCTGACCTATGCCGAGCAGCGCGAGCTCGAGATCGGCATCACCATCGCGAGCGGTGCGACCGTCATCATGCTGGACGAGCCGACCGCCGGCATGAGCAACGCCGAAACGGAGCGCGCCGTGGCGCTGATCCGGCGGCTGACCGAGGGCAAGACCCTCGTCATCGTCGAGCACGACATGAGCGTCGTATTCGGCCTCGCCGATCGCATCTCGGTTCTGGTCTACGGCCACATCATCGCATCAGGCACGCCGGAAGAGATCCGGCGCGACCCGAAGGTCAAGGAAGCCTATCTCGGCGAGGAGGCACACTGATGCTCGAGGTCAGGGATCTCCACGCCTATTACGGCAAGAGCCACATCCTTCAGGGCGTCGATCTCGACGTCGCCGCGGGTGAAGTCGTAAGCCTGCTCGGCCGCAACGGCGTCGGGCGCTCGACGACGGTCAAGGCCATCATGGGCGAGGTGGCCCCGCAGGGGACGATCCGCTTCAAGGGCAAGGACATCGTCGGGCTGCCGAGCCACAAGATCGCGCGGCTCGGGCTCGGCTATGTGCCCGAACATCGCGACATCTTTCCGAGCCTCACGGTTCGTCAGAACCTCCTGCTCGGCATCAAGGATACGCGCCGTCCCGGCAAGTGGCGGCTGCAGGACATGCTCGACATGTTCCCCAATCTCGCCGCGCGCGCCGATACGGCCGCGGGCGTGCTGTCCGGCGGCGAAAAGCAGATGTTGACGACGTGCCGGACGCTGATGGGGGATCCTGACCTCATCATGATCGACGAACCCACCGAAGGCCTCGCGCCGCTGATCGTCCAGCAGGTCGGCGATCTCATCGCGCGGATCGCACAAGCGGGCGTTGCCATTCTGCTGGTCGAGCAGAAGCTGTCGATCGCGATGCGCATCTCCAAGCGTGTCTACATCATGGGCCACGGCCGCGTCGTGTTCGAGGGCACGCCCGACGAACTCAAGGCAAATGCCGCCGTGCGGCAGGAATGGCTCGAGGTCTGACGCTCACATCCACGTGACGTGCGCGCACCCTATGACCGCTGCGCGATGCGCATACGCATCTGAATTCTTCGCTACATCTCCCGCGCCCTATTCAGGCTATCGTCGCGTTCGCCGGCATCGCAATCGATGCGGCCGATGATAACCAACAACAGAAGTGGAGGACGTTGACGACGGCCTGTGGGCACGCGCGTCGATGCACTCTGCCAGGGAAGGAGATGCCGGGCATGCCGGGAAAACAACTGGTCCGTGGAGCTGTTGCTCTATTTGCAGTCCTGAGCGCCACTTCGGCCGCGATTGCCGGAAACTACGACACCGGCGCGACCGATACGTCGGTCAAGCTCGGCCAGACCATGCCGTACTCGGGGCCGGCCTCCGCCTATTCCGCGATTGGCCGCGCTGAAATCGCTTACTTCAAGATGCTCAACGACAAGGGCGGCATCAACGGCCGCAAGGTCGAACTGCTCAGCATGGATGACGGCTACTCGCCCGCGAAGACGGTCGAGCAGGTCAGGCGGCTCGCCGAGAGCGACGAGGTGCTGGCGATGTTCTCGATGCTCGGCACCGGCCCGAACATCGCCGCCCAGAAATATCTCAACGCCAAGAAGATCCCGCAGCTGTTTCCGTCGAGCGGCGCCAGCCGCTGGAACGATCCGCAGCATTTCCCCTGGACCACCGGCTCGCAGCCGACCTACCGGACCGAGGGACGAATCTACGCCAAGTGGATCCTGGCGAACAAGCCGAACGCGAAGATCGCGGTCATCACGCCGAACGAGGATCCCGGCCGCGACTATCTCGCCGGCTTCAAGGAGGGACTCGGCGAACACGTCAACCAGATCGTATCGGAAGCCGTCTACGAGACGACGGACCCGACGGTCGATTCCCAGATCGTCAAGTTCAAGGCCGCCGGCGCCGACGTCGTGTTCAACGAGTGCACGCCGAAATTCGCGGCCCAAGCGATCAAGAAAATCGCCGAGCTCGGCTGGAAGCCGCAGATCATCCTTCCCGCCGTCTCGAATTCCGTCGGTTCCGTGCTGGTGCCGGCCGGGCTCGACAATTCCCTCGGTATCGTCACCGGCGCCTTCCTGAAGGATCCCGGCGATCCGCGCTGGGAGAATGACGCCGGCATGAAGGCCTGGCGCGAGTGGATGAAGACCTACAATTCCGGAGCCGATCCCGCCGACATCTTCAACGTGACCGGCTACACCATGGCGCAGATCATGGAGCTGGTGCTGCAACGGGCCGGCAACGATCTGACGCGCGCGAACCTGATGAAGCAGACGCAGTCTTTCAAGGACGTCGAGCTGCCGATGCTGCTGCCGGGCATCAGGCTCAACACCTCGGCCGAGCAGGTGACGCCGATCCGCCAATTGCAGATGGCGCGCTTCAACGGAAAATCCTGGGAGCTGTTCGGCGACGTGATCGGCGAGTAGGATCGACGTCTCGCGACCGGCGGGCAGGGTGCCAGCCTTGCCCGCCCGGAATTGCTCCACTCGATCTTCCTCCAGCGGCAGTGAAACGACGATGACAGCCACCGGTCCCCTCAGCGGCATCCGCGTTCTCGATCTGACGAGCGTGCTGTTCGGTCCCTATGCCGCGCAAATGCTCGGCGATTGGGGCGCCGAAATCATCAAGGTCGAGCCGCCCGCGGGCGACACCTGGCGCTACACCGGCGTGTTCCGAAACCGCGGCATGAGCGGCCAGTTCATGGCGGTCAATCGCAATAAGCGCAGCCTCGCGCTCGACCTGAAGCATCCGGACGGCAAGGCGGCGCTGGCGAGGCTGATCCCGACCGTCGATGCGCTCGTCACCAATGTGCGGCCGGCGGCGATGGCCCGGCTCGGCTTCGGCTACGAGGCCTGCGCAAAGCTCAATCCGCGGCTGATCTATGCCGCGGCAACCGGCTTCGGCCAGGACGGGCCGTGGGCCGCGCGCCCCGCCTTCGACGAGATCATCCAGGCCGCCTCCGGCCTCGCATCGTCGATCGGTTCGGACGAGGAACCGGCCTTCGTCCCGAGCCTGATCGGCGACAAGATCTGTGCGATGGCGATGGTCGGCGCCGTCTCGGCGGCCTTGTTCCGGCGCGAGCGAACCGGACAGGGCCAGATGGTCGAGGTGCCGATGCTGGAAACCATCGCCGGCTTCAACAGCATCGAGATGCTTGGCGGCCACGCCTTCGATCCGCCGATCGGCCCGACCGGCTACAAGCGGATGAAGAACCGGCGCCCGGTGAAGACGAAGGACGGCTGGCTGACCATGCTGCCTTACTCCGGGACAACTGGTGCGCCTTCTTCGAAGCCGTCGGACGCCCTGAATTGAGCGACGAACTCGGCGTGCGCGATCCCGTGCTTCGCTCCCAGAACATCGACAAGATCTACGACCGCATGAGCGAGATCGGGCCGACCCGCACCACCGCGGAGTGGGAGCAACTGCTGCTGCGGCTCGACGTGCCGCACACGGCATTCGCCAAGCTCACCGAGATCGGCGAGCAGCCGCATCTCGCCGCTGTCGGTTTGTTTGCGGAGATCGATCATCCCACCGAAGGCCGGATCAGGCAGGCACGCCCCGCGACGAAGTTCTCGGAAAGCCCGGCCGGCATCCATCGCATGGCGCCGCACCTCGGCGAGCATTCGCGGGAGGTGTTGCGCGAAGCGGGTTTGAGCGATGCTGAAATTCAGGCGGCCATCGACAGCAAGGCGGTTGGCGTCGCGTAGTTGCGCCGTTCAGGAACCGGGCTTGCGACGCAATTCTCTGTGATCGGTATCACATGCTGCCACCCCAGGTGGAGCTAGCATGGCTCCGTTCATCTTCGCCCCGGATATGGCAATGACCGCCATCGACCTTGCCTTCGTTTTGCACAAATTGGGTTTTGCCACGGCTCTCATCTGCGTGCTCCTCAGCCTTACTGTGTTCGCAGTGCTGCTGGTCATGGAGCATGAGACGGTCGGTCAAGCCGCCGTGCGTGCTCTGCCTCTCATGCTATTTGCGCTCTTCGGCCTTTTCGGCGCTGCAATGACGCGGCTTATCGGGCGCCGAGCCCGCTGACTGGACATTGTGCCGCAGCGATTCGTGACCAGCCTCAGGCCAGCCCCGGCTCGAGGCCACCTTCCGCCTGCGCGAGCCCTCGTATATGAGAGGCTTGCCCGCCGAACCGTCCCGAAATCGCCGGATACGGAACGCAAGGTGGCTGCGATTTCTTAATCCAAAGATCGCAATCTGATCGATAAGAGCGCGGACTGGTACTGGACCGGGGTATGGCATGAAAGACCTGATGACGACGGCGCAATCCTCCACGGCGATCCGGCGTTGCCGGCCCCCCGGACGTGTTGCGCTCGCCGCGGTCGCCGTCCTGACAGTGCTGACCGCCAGCGCCGAAGCGGCCAAGCAGGCACGCCAGCCGGCCGAGGCGGTCGCACAGCGGCAGGCCGGCGAGCCGATCATGGCGATCGTGTCGATCAAGAGCCAGCAGGTCACCTTCTACGACGCCGATGGCTGGATCCTGCGCGCTCCGGTGTCGACCGGCACTACGGGGCGCGAGACGCCGGCCGGTGTCTTCGCCATCGTCGAGAAGGACAAGGACCACCGCTCGACCATGTATGACGATGCCTGGATGCCGAACATGCAGCGCATCACTTGGAACGGCATCGCGCTGCATGGGGGACCGCTGCCCGGCTATGCCGCCTCGCACGGCTGCGTGCGCATGCCGTTCGGCTTCGCCGAGGGCCTGTTCGACAAGACGTATATCGGGATGCGGGTGATCATCTCGCCCCAGGATACGGCCCCGACCGAATTCTCTCACCCCTCGCTCTTCGTACCGAAGCCGGAGGCCATCGCGGCCGCTCCCGGCCGGGCCGACAAGCTTTCCGCGGAAGCCGAGCAGGCGACCCAGGCTGCCGCCGAGGCCAAAAAGGCTGCGGCCGCGGCTGCGAAGGAGGCGGCTTCGCTTCCTGCGTCTCTGCGCAAACTGGAACAGCAGAAGGCCAGGGCCGACGCCGAACTCGCCTTCACCGACAAGAAGATTGCTGCCGCCAAGTCCGATCAGGCGCGTGCGCAGGCCGAGGAGCTCAAGCTGAAGGTCGCCACCAAGGCCGCCGACGCTGCGTCGGCGCTCGATGCCGCCAAGGCCGCCGCGCAGTCGAAGCGCGACGCCGTGGCCGCGACGAAGGACGCCGCCAAGGCCGCTGCAG
Organism: Bradyrhizobium symbiodeficiens; assembly: GCF_002266465.3. Lineage (NCBI taxonomy): Bacteria > Pseudomonadati > Pseudomonadota > Alphaproteobacteria > Hyphomicrobiales > Nitrobacteraceae > Bradyrhizobium > Bradyrhizobium symbiodeficiens. The sequence continues at coordinate 1,521,188 of NZ_CP029427.2, forward strand.
TCCTGAAGACAGAGGCCGTCAAGGCCGCGACCGACGCGAAGCTGGCGGGTGAGCCCGTCTCGGTCTACATCAGCCGCTCGACGCAGAAGCTCTATGTGCGGCGAAACACGCACAAGCCGGCGCCCGACGGCGGCGGCGAAGTGTTCGACACCAGCATCGAAGTCCCCGTCACGATCCGCAATCCCGAGCAGCCGCTCGGCACGCATATCTTCACGGCGATGGCGAAGTCCGATACGGGCCTGCGCTGGAGCGTGGTCACGATCGAAAACGGCGACGAGGCCCGCAATGCGCTCGACCGCATCACGATCCCGCAGGACGTCTGGGATCGCATCGGGCCGACCGCGTTGCCGCGCTCCTCGATCATCATCTCGGACGAGCCGCTGAGCGCCGAGACCAATTACCGTACCGAGTTCGTCGCGGTGTTGAGCGACCAGCCGCAAGGCGGCTTCATCACGCGCAAGCCGACCGCACCTGCCATGATCGCCAGCGATGACGGCTGGGACAATGGCGGGAACGGCTTCGGCTTCTTCTACCAGCGTGACCCCTACGTACAGCAGGCCAATCCGCGCCGGCAGCGCGGCCAGTACCAATATTATCAGTCGACGCAGCCGATGCAGCGAAGCTGGTGGTAACTGCGCGCCCGCTGCGGCGGGCCGAGGTCGTCTCTACGGCCGCGCTTCGATCACGATCGCCTGGATCTTGCCGTCGACCGCTCCGGATCCATGCAGGGTTCGGAGCGTCTCGGCAACGAGGTCGGTCGCAGCCTGAAGCTTGCTGGCATCTCTCGCCTCGATCTCGCTGCGCAGCGGCGTCCCCTGACACAGGGCGAGCGCGACATATTCGGGAGAGGGCGCGCGGCTCGTTTCGGATCGCGTCTCGATCGAGACGTCGCGGAAGCCTGCGCGTTCGAGATCACTCTTGATGAGGCTCTTGTCGTAGTAGCCGTGCGGCGTGCGAACCATGAAACGCGGCGGATCGTCGGGGAACACCTTGGCGAGGGCGATTGTCGCCTCGTGGGTGACCACATTGTCCTCGATGCGGTCCCAGACGTTAAACACGAACGTGCCATCCGGCTTCAGGACGCGCTTGACCTCTCCGTAAGCCTTGACGCGGTCCGGAAAGAACATCGCGCCGAATTGGCAGCAGACCACGTCGAACTCGGCGTCAGCGAAGGGCAGGGCCATGGCGTCCGCCTGTCGCCAGGTGATGCGATCGTCGTTGGCTTGGCGCTGGGCGGCAACGGCGAGCATGGGCTCGTTGAGGTCGGTCGCTACATAACGAACGCCGGGCGGCAGTGCCGCGGCCACGGCGCGCGTCACGGCGCCGGTGCCCGCGGCGATCTCCAGCAGCACGGCGGGAACGCGGGCGGCGACGCGCTTCGCGATGTCCTCCGCATAGACGGAGAAGATCATCGGCACGAGATACTCGTCGTAGATTCTCGGAATCGAGCCGGCGAAAACCTTGTCAGTGTCGGACATGATGGCCTCGCTGAAGGTTCGGACACGGGGTGCATGTTAGCACGGTTTTCGGGCGAGCCAGCAACCGCGCGAACTCCACCGGCCACCGATCCTACGACCTCGCCCGGCCGACCTCGCGGATCGGCCGCGTCCCGTCCCAGTTCGACGCGGCCTGCCGGACCTTCTCGAAGAACGGCCCCTTGGTGCCGCTGATGTCCGAGATCTCGATCACCGTGCCCGGATGGGCCTGGGTGTCGAAATAGGCAAAGCGCCCCTTGTCGCCGCCGATCTGGCCCTCATGGCCGATCCGATAGCCGAGCCCGATCGCCTTGTCGTAGAGCGCCTGGTAGTCGTGGCTCCAGTAGGACATGTGCTGGAGGCCTTCGTGGCCAGCATCGAGGAACTCCCTGTACAGCGAGGGCGCATCGTTGCGCTGCTGGATTAGCTCGATCTGGAGATCGCCGGAATTGGCGAGCGCGATGCTCATCTCGACCGCGGAGTCCTGGCCGCGATGGCGGAACCAGTCGGTCTTGACCCGGTCCATGTAGTACCAGGGGCCGACACCCATCACCTCGATCCAGTGCTTCATCGCGGCGTGGATGTCCCGCACCACATATCCGTTCTGGCGCACCGCGCCGAAGATGCGGCTCATGTCAGCGCTCCCGTTCTCTGCCTATTCACCGCTGGACCCCATCCTGAGGGGCCGCCGCAGGCGGGCGTCTCGAAGGATGGCCGCACACACGCTGCCCGCCACATTCCTGTTCACTTGACCTCGATGCCTGCGTCCTTGGCAACCTGCTTCCAGGCTACGATGTCGCGGGCGTTGATGTCGCGCTGTTCCTCGCCGGGGACGAACTGCGGCGTAATGCCGAGCTTCAGCAGCTTCTCCTTGACCTCGGCATCCCCGAGCGCGTCCTTCAGCGCCGCCGACAATTTCTGCGCAACCGGCGGCGCCAGGCCCGCGGGTGCATACATTGCCCAGGACAGGCTACGGTCGAACGGCACGCCTTGCTCCCCGTAGCTGGCGACATCGGGCAGGCTCGGCGAACGCTCGCCGCAGGCGGCCAGCGCCTTGATCGAGCCGTCCTTCACCAGCGGCGTCGCGGTCGCCACGTCGAGCGTCGCAAGGGAGATGTGGCCGCCGAGCAGGTCGCCGGCCAGTTTTGCGATGCCGTTGAAAGGGACGTGGTCCATCTTGATGCCGGTCTGCTGCATCAGGATCTCCGCGCAGAGTTGGCCGGTCGAGCCGACGCCCCAGCTGCCGTACTGGACCGGCCCGCCCTTCTTGGCCATTGCGATCAGGCCCTTGATGTCGTTGGCCGCAAAATCCTTGGTCGCCACCAGGATGATCGAGGAGACGCCGACGCGACCGATCGTCGTAAAATCCTTGATCGAATCATAGAGCAGTTTCGGATAGATCGCCGGCGCCAGCACATGGGTGGTCATGCCGCCGACGGTGATGGTGTAGCCGTCATTTGGCGATGTCGCGACCATCTGCGTGCCGAGCGTGCCTGCTGCTCCCGTGTGGTTCTCGATGTAGATGCTTTGTCCGAGCGTCTTGCCCATCTTGTCGGCGAGCAGCCGGCCGACTACGTCACCCCCGCCGCCCGCCGCATAGGGCAGCAGCATCTTGATTTTATGCGTGGGGTAGACGGCGGGATCCTCGGCGTGTGACGGCAGGGCCGCCGACAACAATGCAAGAAGAGAAAGCGTGACGGTGCGCAGCATCATGATGGCATTCCCTAATCTTCGAAACGAAACCTGTAGGCATCGCCGTGCCTGATAACGCGGCCTGCGGTCGGTGCCGGAAAATGGCCGGTGAGCAGATAGCTCGGCGTATCCGCGAGTTCTTCCAGCAGCGCCATGCGCGTTGCGAGCGCCGCGGCCGGATCGACGTCGGCGGCATTGGAGAGCCAAGGTGCTGCGCACTGGATCGGATGGTGGATGACGTCGCCCGACATCACCGCACGATCATGCCCGCCGGTGAGGTGGATCTGCATATTGCCGGCGGTGTGCCCAGGTGCCGGCGCAAAGCGCAAGGCCGCGTCGCGATCGCTGAACAGGCGATGATCGGTCTCGACGAATTCGGCAAGGCCCGCCGCCACCACCGGCAGCACGGAATCCTCGAACGAGCCGTGGTTCACCGGATTCTTCGGCGCGGAATTGTGCGCCACCTCGAAGTGCCGGTATTCTTCGCGGCCCATCAGATAGCGCGCATTGGGGAAGGTCGGCACCCAGCGGCCGTCGAGGAGGCGCGTGTTCCAGCCGACGTGATCGACATGCAGATGCGTGCACATCACGAAATCGACCTGTTCGGGCGCAACGCCCAGCGCCTGCAAGTTCTCCAGGTAGGGTTGATCGAGGTTGTTCCACGCCGGCACTCGCGGGCGGGGCTTGTGATTGCCGCAGCAGGTGTCGACGATCGCGGTCCAGCGCGGCGTGCGCACGAGATAGGAGTGGTGGCTGAGGATAAAGCGGCCGGTCTCCGGCTCGATGTAGCGGTGATCGAGCCAGCTGCGATTCTCCGCAATCACCGCGTCGGTGACGTTGGCGAACAGCCAGTTTTTCTCGAAGGCAAGCGCGGGGATATCGCTGACGAGATCGACCCGCATGCTGCCGATCGTCACCTGCCGCATCGGCTTAGTTTTTCAGGAGGTCACCGAACGGCACCCAGCGCGTGCCGTCGAAACGGATCAGCTGAAGGCTCGTCATCGGCGTAAAGTGCTCGGGCGAATTGTTCACCGCCGTGCCGTTGATCAGCATCGGCAGCTTCACGTCCTTCATGGTCGTGGCCTGCTTCATCACATTGGAGCGGGTGAGGTCGTTGCCGGAGGCCTTCAGTACCGTCACCAGCGTCTGCGCGATGGTGTAGCCGTAGACGTTGAGCCAGTCGCTCTTGTTGGCGTCCGGCATGTACTTGTCCATGAAGGCCAGCCATTCCCGGTAGCCGGGGTCATCCTTGTTGGCGGGATCGGTGGCGTCCTTCAGATATTGGCTGGAGATGACGCCGGTGGAATTGTCCTTGCCGGCCGGCTCCAGCACGCCGCTGATCGAGGCCGAGACGTTGGAGATGATCGTCGTCGGCTTCCACCCGATCTCGCCGATCTTGCGGATCGCCTGCGCCGCGAATTTCGGCGTTGCCGCGACCAGAACCACGTCGGAGCCCGCGGTCTTCAACTGCAGGATCTGGGTATCGACTGTCGGGGCCGAAGTCTCATAGGCTGCGCGTGCGACGATCGCTTCGCCGCTGCCGAGGCCTTCTTCCAGCGCCTTCAGATAGTCCTTGCCGAGGTCGTCGTTCTGGTAGAGCACGCCGATCTTCGCATTGGCATGGCTCGCCTTGATGTATTTTGCGTAAGCGATGGCCTCGTCGCGATAGGTCGGCTGCCAGCCGACGGTCCATGGGAAATTCTTGGGATCGTCCCACTTCGCCGCGCCCGAACCCAGGAACAGCTGCGGCACCTTGCGGTCGTTGAGATATTTGTGCACGGCACTGTTGGTCGGCGTGCCGACGCCGCCGAAGATCAGCAGCACTTCCTCGCTCTCGACCAGCCGCCGGGTCTGCTCCACCGTCTTGGGCGGGCTGTAGGCATCGTCGGCGATGATCATCTGGACGCGCCGGCCGTTGACGCCGCCGTCGTCGTTCACTTTCCGGAAATAGGCTTCCGCGGATTTCGCGATCTGCGCGAAGGCCGAGACCGGGCCGCTCAGCGGCGCCGTGGTGCCGATCTTGATGGTCTTGTCGTCGGCGCCGGGATCGTACTTGTTTTGGGCAGAGGCGGCGCTGTTTGCGAGCAGCGGCAACAGGATGCAGGCCGCACGAAGGATGGCAAAACGCGCCATGACGTCATCTCCCCAAAAATTGCCCTCCGCCTCTCGAGGAGCGGAGTTGAAACGCGAGAACATCGCCCGCGAGCGGGCTTGCGGGCCGCGACCGCCGTTGCCACAAGGGCAAACGAACGATCGTTCGTACGGTTGACTAGCGAACGATCGTTCGTTAGTCAAGTCGTCATGGCTCTTCATACCTCCAGCGCGGCGGAAGCGGCTGCGCCCACGACCCGCGAGCGCATCCTCACCGAGGCGCTCGATCTGTTCGCGCAGAGTGGCTATGGCGGCGCCTCGATGCGCGAGCTGGCGCGCCGCGTCGGCATCCGCGAGAGCAGCCTCTACAATCATTTCGCCGGCAAGGCCGCGATCCTGGAAGCGATCGTCAGCGAGCACGGCCCGGCGAGTTCGGCGAGCCGGTTGGAAGAGCCGCGCTACAAGCAGCTCGCGCGCCAGCCCGCGGCGTTCTGCCGCCAGTTCGCGCTCGACCTCGTCGAGCAATGGTCCGACCCGCGCGAGCATCAATTCCAGAAGGTGATCACGGCGGAGCGTAACCGCGTGCCCGGCATCCGCGCCAAGTTCGCCGATCATTTCTACGCGCGCGAGCAGAGCATGATGACGGATTATTTCCGCGGCTTCGTGCTCGCCGGCCTGGTCAAGACGCCGGATCCGCGCGAGACCGCGCGGCTGTTCGCGGCAGGCCTGATCTACATCCGCCTCGAGCATTACGTGATGGGCGCAGCACCTTCGCCGCGGCCGAAGGTGATCGAAGCCATCGAGCGTTATCTCGCCTTCTTCCTGTCGCTGATCGCGGCAGGCGAAGATACCGACAACAAGAAACGAAAGCCCAAGGGAGAAACGCGTGGCAAGGCTGCCCCTGATTGATCCGGAGACGACGAGCGGCGACATCCGCGCCTCGTTCGACCGCATGCCGGTCAAGCTCAACATCTTCCGCATGATGGCCCATGCCGAGGCCAACATGATCCCGGCGATGCGGCTCGGCAATTCGATCCTGCACAAGCAGAAGCTCTCGGCGGTCAACCGCGAGCTGCTGATCCTGCAGGCCGCCCAGTTGGAGGGCGGTGCCTATGAATGGCGCCAGCACGTGCCGATCGCGTTCGGCGTCGGCTGCACGCAAGGACAGGTCGACGCGGTCGAGCGCGGCGAGTACGACGCCGCCGCTCTGAACGAGGCCGAGCGCGCGCTGCTGAACTTCGGGCGCGAGGTGGTCGAGAACGTCCGCGTGCCCGAGGCGACCTTCGCCGCCGCTCGCGCGCATTTCAGCGACCAGGAGATCGTGGAATCGATCGTCGCGCTCGGCTTCTACATGATGATGGCACGCCTGACCGAGGCGACCGAAACCGATCTCGATCCCGCCGCCGGGATGACGGTCTATGACGGCGGCAAGAAGCCGGTTGGTTGAGATGGCGGAAGCCGAGAGCAAGCCGGAACGCTTTGTTCGTCCGCCCAGCGCGGAATCGCTCGGTGAGGCGCCGGGCAGGGGTCGCCTGACGGGCCGTCGCATCCTCATTGTCGGCGGCGGCCAGCGCGTATTCGATGCCGAAACGGATCCGATCGGCAACGGCCGCGCCATGAGCATTCTGTGCGCGCGCGAGGGGGCGAAAGTCGCGGTTGCGGATATCAACCACACCTCCGCGCAGCAGACCGCCAAGCACATCACCAAAGAAGGCGGCGAGGCTTTTGCCATCGCGGCCGATGTCACGTCGGAGACAGACGTGCAACGCATGATCGAGCAGGCGCATCGCGCTATGGGCGGCCTCGACGGCATGGTGCTGAACATCGGCACGTTCGGCAAGACCGGGCTCGACAACGTCAGTCCCGAGGAATGGAACAGGATCTACGACGTCAATGTCCGCGGGCCCATGCTGTGCTGCCGCGCCGCGCTGCCGAAATTCGACAATGGCGGCGCCATCGTCTTCATCTCCTCGATCGCCGCGCTGAAAGCGGGATCGCAGATGGCGGTATATGATTCATCGAAAGCCGCGCTTGGCGGTCTGATGCGCAACATCGCCCATCTCGGCTCGCGCCGCGGCATTCGCGCCAATCTCGTCTATCCCGGCCTCGTCGACACCCCGAACGGCCGCGAAGCGGGCGCCGGCCGCCCCAACCGCGGCAAGGGCCACGTCCCGTTCGGTCGCCAGGCCACGGCCTGGGAGATCGCCTATGCCGTGCTGTTCTTCCTGTCCGACGAAAGCGTCTACGTTACCGCGCAGACGCTCGCGGTGGATAGCGGGTTGAGTGGGATGTAGTCCCGGTTACGAACGCTTCGTTTTGATGGATATGGATGCTATCCATATCCCATCCTGACAGGCTCGATTCCATGAAGACCACGCTGCTCAAATCCGAAGACTATACCCGCTCGCCCTGGAAGAACGGCGGCGGTATTTTCACCGATATCGCGGACGCGCATCGTCCGGGCAGTCCGGCGAAGGATTGGGACAGCCTGCTCTGGCGCTTTGCCTCGACGCCGATCGTGGCGCCCGGGCCGTTCTCGCACATGCCGGGCATCGACCGCCTGCAGATGGTCGTGGGCGGGCGAGGGCTGGTGCTGAGATCGCCGACGCAGGAGTTCGACGAGCGCGAACCTTTTACGACGGTGCGCTTCACCGGCGAGATGGAGATCGTGACCGCGCTCGAGGCAGGTCCGGTCGAGGTCGTGAACTTGATGGCCCGGCGCGGTGCGGCGGAGATCGCGCTTGCGGCGCTGAGGGAGCCCGGCGAGCGGCAGCTTCCCGCCGGCACGCATCTGGTCTACGCGGCGGGCGGCGTTGGCCGCGTCCGCCTCGGAGGCGAGGATTTTGCGATTTCGCACGAAAACACGCTGAAGATCGAACTCGCCGAGGCATCGACCCTGACGCTTGTTTCGGGCCTTGTCGTGCTGGGATCGATCCGGCTGGTCGGCTAGAACGACCGGCGGCTGCGCACAATCCGGGCAATCGGCCAGGTTGACGATTTCGGCTCGGAACACGATATCTGATGCAATTCAGACCGTCGAAGCCCAGGACATGAACGTGCCGACAAGCATCAATCCCCCCACCATGTCCGACGGTGTCGTCGACTGGCTGACCAACGGCACGCGCGACGAGCGCTTTATCGACAACATTTTTGCCGAGATGTGCATTCGTCTGCAGCAGGCCGGCATTCCGCTGAAACGGTCGACGTTTCACGTGCTGATCCATCATCCGCAATGGCTGGGGGCCCGCTTCATGTGGGCCGATGGCATGCGCGAGGCGGAGATCGCGCTGGTCGATTTCGACGTGCGCGAGCGCTCCGAATACATCGGCAGTCCCGCCAACGAAATGCAGAACGGTGCAACCGAACTACGCGAGAATCTCGAACGCAACGCCGCGCTCGGCCGCAAGCACGCGCTCTATGACGAGATGCGGTCGAAGGGCCTGACCGACTATGCCGCCTGGCCGCTCTACCACACGCTCGGCAAGCGTCATCTCATTACCTTCGCGACCGATCGCCCCGGCGGCTTCGACGATTCGCATATCGCTGCGCTGAAGCGCGTGCTGCCGGTGCTGGCGCTGGTCAGCGAGATCCGCATCAAGAACCGCCTCGCGCGAACGCTGCTGGAGACTTATGTCGGTTCGCATGCCAGCGAGCTGATCCTGGCCGGCGCCACGCGGCGCGGCACCGGAACCACGGTGCGCGCCGCGATCCTGATCTGCGACCTGCGCGATTTCACGAGGATTTCCGACAACTGGCCGCGCGACGACGTCATCGATCTCCTCAACGATTATTTCGACGCGATGTCTGAGCCGATCGCGAAGCACGGCGGCGAGATCCTCAAATTCATCGGCGACGGCTTGCTCGCGATCTTCCCGCTTCATGAGCCCGACGCCTGCGCCAATCTGCTTCGCGCCGTAACCGAGGCACGTCAAGCCATGACCGCGCTGAATGCGCGCAACAACGGCACGGGGCGCGCGCCGCTGAATTACGGCATCGGCGTTCACGTCGGCGACGTCATGTACGGCAATATCGGATCATCCAGCCGGCTCGACTTCACCGTGATCGGTCCCGCCGTCAACATGGCCTCCCGCCTCGAAGCGCTCACCAAGCAATTGGGACGCACCGTGCTGCTGTCGCGCGCGTTCGCCGAACTTGTCGAGCCGCAATTCGAGCTGGAGCACGTCGGTCAACACGAGGTGCGCGGCTTCAGCGATCCGATCGAGCTGTTTGCCTATCACGGGTGAGGCGGATCGCGACCGTAAGTCACGCCTAGGTGAACGCGGCGAAGAACCGGATGGCGAAGAACGCCCCCGCGGCGACGGCGGCGGTGGCGCCGATCGCGAAGACGATCCGCAGGCTTTCATCCATCATGCTGATTCCTTGAAGCGGCCCCGGACTCAGCAGGGGTGGGCTAAGAGCCGGAGCCGCCAAAGTGCCGGTGTTATGTAGGACCCGGCGTTTACCAATCTACGGCCGATGTGCCGGTTCCTATTCGCGCAGACGGCGGCCCCATCGTGGGCGCGACGAATTTTCGTCCGGTGGGACCGCCGGTCGGCTTCGCGCGTGAGGAGGCTCGCTTGCCGACATTAAAGATACGTGGGACGCACATCCGGTTTTCAAACTCGCCACCTTAAATTCCTGTCATGTGGTGGAAACGCTGCGGTACGGCTCGAAGGTCCGAAAGTTTCAAACCGTCCCCGAGAATGTTTCGCGTGCGGCGTGATCCCATTAGGAACGAGGCCACTTTGCGCGACGTTGGCCCGCACACATGAACCAGGAGATTCCCATGAAGAAGATGATCATCGCGTCCGCCGCTCTCGCACTGATGTGCGGCTCTGCTTTCGCACAGAACACCGGTCCAGCTCCGCAATCCGACAACATGCAGAAGCCGGGCATGCACAACACCGAGAAGGGTTCGATGCACAAGGGCACGACCGGCATGAACACCGGAACGAACGGTATGACCAGGGGTGGCATGCAGCCCGACGCGTCCGGCCAGGGCGGTTCCGGTCCGGGCAGCGACCAGGGCGGCACTAAGGTCGCTCCCGGCAGCATGAAATAAGTCGGTCGATACGATGCAAATCAAGGGCTCCGCAAGTTGCGGGGCCTTTTTTGCCTGCAGGCGGTATGCTTCGCGCAGATGGCGAACATGGCCGCGATTTAACCGTCCGGCTTGAGTTCTTTTGCTGATCCGAAACGTATCTCTACATCGGTGTCGCAGAATGCGGCACCAATGGTCCGGAGTCATCTCATGCATCGTCATTTGTCCATCGCGGCTCTTGCCGCCGTTTCCGCACTCACGATCGGCGGAGCCTGCTCTGCCGCGTCCGCAAGAGAGCTCGTGCAGGACAGCTACTGCCTGCAGGGACGCCAGTCCGGCTATCCCGGCAACTGTGAGTTCTCCAGCTATCGACAGTGCATGGCCACTGCGAGCGGCACCAATGAGGGCTGCGGTATCAATCCGATGAGAGCCTACGCACCGCTACGCCAGACGCAACGCGTCCGGTAAAACAGCCAAAGCGAACAGGGGGCGCCGGCAACGGCGCCTTTGTTCGATGGGCCAGGGGCGATCATGTCTCCAATCCTGCAATGGTTCTTTCGAAACCGAAAAACCGGCGAGATCACCATCGTCCAGGCGCCCAATCTCGTGCTCTGGGTCGTCATCGTGGCCGGCGTCCTTCACTGGATCTGGCCTTGGCCAGGCACCTCCGCCATGGTCCTGGATATCATTTTCAGAGGCGGCCTCGTGGTCTGGGCTCTCGACGAGATCTTTCGCGGCGTGAATCCGTGGCGTCGCTGTCTGGGCGGCGTCGTCCTGATCTATGAGCTCGCGATCCTTCTGTGACTGCTCGGAAGGCGTCGTCTCACTGTTTCGATCCGGTCCAGCTTCCGACGCATCCGTCGGACCGCCGGAATGTGCCGGACCCGCTGCGGCCCGAGAACCGGCCGGACATGGTCCAGCTCAAACTTCCGGCGGCTCCCGTTCCCGACACGCCGCCATTCGGACTGACGCGCCCGGTGCCGTATTGCCCCACCATCTTGCCGCTGGTGACGACCACCGTGTCGGTTGAGCCGGCGCAGGTTTGGCCGACGCTGGTCAGGACCCATGCTCCGTCATAACTGCCGCCTCCGCCGCTCCGTTGCGGCGCGCGGCCCGGCGCTTCGTCCGCGGGCGTGCTGCGTCGTGCCGGCTTTGCGGGCTCAGCGGCACGAGGCGTCTCGCGCGATCCGGATAGCGACTTTTCGTCATTGCCGATGCTGCCACCGGCGCTGCCCGATTGCGCATGCGCCATATCAGGCACGGCGGCAATTGCGAGCCCGGCTAACAACAGGGCGCCTCCAAGAGAACGTCGAATCTGGCTTTTCATCTTGCACGGGTTTCAAATGGAGTGGCTTCGAATGCGCCGGTTTCAAATGAGCGGTCCAGACGTTGGTCCCACCGGGATTGGGCCGTGCCAGCGCGCAGCAAGATTTGCCGGTTGGGCCGCAGGCGTCAAGCGCGGCGTATTCCGCTCCCGGGACTGCTCCGCGGCCGATCGTATTGCCAACGCGCGCATGTGCCACTACGCTTTACCACAAGTAGCTCAAACGGTCCTGCGATCCGCCGCTCGTTCATGCCAAAATTCCTTCGCATCGGAGTCCATCAGTCCAACGTATCCGGCTACACGTCGAAGGCGTGGTGTGTCCGGCGGGTTGGTTCAGCGGTTTTCCTGAAGTGGGGCGCCGTGGAAGTGCAGGGCGCCGGCGATGGGCGAAGGGTCTACTGGACGCGACTGCCGCAAGAGAAGACAGTTCGCTGCCGCACGACGCAGCGCGCGCAGGACTACGCCAAAGCCGCCATCGCCCGGCGCCGCAACCATCGCTACGAACCGCTGGCCGGACCGATCGCGCTCCGGCGCCGATCCGCCGAGCGGAGCGCGGAGCTCAAGCAGGCACTCGCCACCATCCTGATCGTCGATATCGTCGGCTCCACCGCAAAGGCGGCGAAGCTCGGCGATGCGCGTTGGACCAAGGTCATGGGCCACTATTACGCGGCGGTGCGCAAGGAGCTGAAGAGTGCGCGCGGCAAGGAAGTGGTGACCACCGGCGACGGCGTGCTGGCGACATTCAAGGCGCCGGCTTCGGGCGTCCGTTGCGCGACTGCGATCCAGAAGGCCGTGCGTACGCTGGGGCTCGACATCAGGGTCGGGCTGCATGCCGGCGAATACAGTGTGAGCGGGGGCGAGATGGTCGGTCTCGCGTTTCACATCGGCACGCGCGTCGCCGCCAAGGCGCGGGCCGGCGAGGTCCTGGTCTCGAGTGCGGTCAGGGACCTGATGGCGCAGTCGGAGATCCGGTTCAGGGACCACGGCATGCATCAGCTCAAAGGCGTGCCGGCGCGATGGCGGTTGTACCGGTTGGAGGATTGAAGGGGACCGCCGCCTATCCGCTCGCACCGGTCCGGTCGCATTTCGGGCATCGGCCGTCCGCGGCGAACGCGAGTTGGTGGCCGATCTCTTCCCTGAGAGCGTTCGCCTCGAAGGTCGTGCCGTCGCTCCTGAGCATTCGCTTGGCGCGTTCGTAAGCGTGGCTCTCGGCAGCGTCGTCGCCCACGCGGATGATCACCTCGGCGTGGAAAGGACAGACCGTGGTCGCGCGCGTCGTCTCGAGCGCGAAGCGCACCGCCGCGGAGAGGTCATCGAGGTTGACGGACATCATGGCTGCTCTCCTGATCGAGGCGGTCCCGATGTTGGACTGTCGGCGGCGGTGTTCGTGTCCTGCGGCTGCGTCGGGCCGGTCAGGCAACGTCAATCGGCGCCCGGTTTCCAGGGAAGCATCGAGGCCTAGACGCCGCTCTTCCGGAGCGGTGGCCGCGATCGGTTGCCCCCTGTCTTCGAAGCGGTGCCCGGAGTGCCTAGGAGTCCGGGCTCCGCTTCGTTCGGCACCGGAGCGATAGCGCACCCGATGCCACACAGACCCTAGGCGCAGGCGGGCCGTTCGCATTGACCCATCGCAAACATAGGAAAGGCCCTTAAGGGATCGTCCGCAATTTCGCCCGCCGCGGTTCCGGTGCATGAGAGAAGCATGCAGCGCCAGATCCTATTCAGGTGCCCCAGCACCGGCATGAACGTCCAGCATCGGATCGATGACGAGCGGCCCGAGAATTGCGAGCCGGCGGACAGCTATGTGCCCGTGAGGTGCCCGGCCTGCATGTCGCTGCACTTCGCCAACAGCACCACCGGCAAGCTGTTGAACGAGCGAGACCGGGAGCTCGTGCCCCTGCCCCGTTCCGCCTGATCTGTCTGCGTCGACTGTGCCGCGAAGTGGCGGGCGGGCGGCCGTCAGTGGATCGCCGCGTACATGATGGCTTCCTCCGTCGCCTCCAGCGCGGAAAATTCCTCTACCACCTTGCCCTGCCTGCACACCAGGATTCGGTCCGACAGCGCCATGATCTCGGGCAAATAGGAGGAGATCACCACCACCGCCTTGCCCTTGTCGGCCAGCGAATTGATCAGCTCGTGAATCTCGACGATGGCTCCGACGTCGACGCCTCGCGTCGGCTCGTCGAAGATGATCAGCTCCGGATCCTGGACCAGCGATTTGGCGATCACGACCTTCTGCTGGTTGCCGCCGGACAATTCGACGACCTTGGCCTCGTCGCCGATGGCGCGCACCTTGAGCCGCTCGATCCAGGACTTTCCGGTCGCCGTGCTCTCACGTCGTGACAGCCAGGCGCGTCCTTTCGGAAACTTGGCGAGCAAGCCGAGATAGATATTGCGCGCAATGGACGCGGTCTCGAAGAACCCTTCGACCTTGCGATCCTCGGTCACGTAGGCGATGCCGGCCTGCACCGCCGGCGCAGGCACGCGGTAGCGGACCGGCTTGTCGCCGAGGATCACCTCGCCGCCGTGGAAGAAGTCGCGCTTCATGACGCCTGCGACGATCTTGAACGTCTCGGTGCGCCCGGCGCCGACGAGACCGAAGACACCGGTGATCTGGCCCGCGAACACCGACAGCGAATTGTTCTTCACCATCGGCGCCATCTTCAGGTTCTGCACCGTCAGCACCCGCTTGCCCGAGGTGCGCACCTGCGCCTTGCGCGCGCCGTAGAGCGTGTTGGAGAGGTCCCGCCCCACCATCGCCTGGACGATGCGCGCCCGGTCGAAGCGGGAAGCATCGTCGGTCACGACATGCCTGCCGTCGCGCAACACGGTGATGCGGTCGGCAAGCAGCAGCGCCTCTTCGAGGGCGTGCGAGATGAAGATGATGGAGACCCCGCGCTTCTTCAGGTCCTTGACGAGGTCGAAGAAGTATTTCTTCTCCTCCGGCGTCAGCGTTGCCGTCGGCTCGTCGAAGATGATCACCTTGGCCTTGTGCAGGACGGCGCGGGCGATCTCGACCATCTGCTTCTTGGCGGCGCCGAGGCCGCCGACCGTCGCGGTGGGCGTCACGTCGAAGTTGAGCGATTGCAGGAATTGCTGGGCCGCGATGTAGATGCCGCGCAGGCGGTTGTAGAATTTCTCCTGACCGAGAAACAGGTTCTGCGCCACCGTCATCGTCGGCACCAGGCTGTTCTCCTGGAACACCATGGCAATGCCGAGGTTACGCGCCTCCAGCGGGGTCTTCAGAGTAACGTCGGCCCCGTCGACCGTCATGGCACCGTAGGTCAGCGTCACGACGCCGGCCATGACCTTGGTCAGCGTCGATTTTCCCGCGCCGTTTTCGCCGACCAGGGCGTGGATTTCGCCGCGCCGCAGGTCGAAATCGACGCCTTCGATCGCGGGCACGCCGGCGTAGAGCTTGGTCGCCTTCGACAGCGACAGGACGAGGTCGTTCATGCGCGGGCCTCCTCGCCGAGGGATGCCAGCGGCAGCCTGATGACGCGGCCGGGGCCCTTTGCGATCATGACGAGGTGCTCGCCGACTTCGACGGCGGCGACGATGCCGTGGTTGACGCCATCGGCCCGGCTGTGGAGCGAATAGCGCGGCAGGCCGTCGGCTCCGAGCCGGATGACGAGACCGTATGACCGCGGCGGCGCCCAGGGTTTCATCACGCCCATGGTCTTGATGTGGGCGCCCTGCAGCGGCTCCTTGAAGGAATTGCCGGAGCGCAGGCGCGGCGCGACCCAGAATTCCGGGGCGATCTCGGCGATCATGCGGCGGCGATAGGCCGGCTCGCGCAGCACGAACTCGACCAGTTGGGTGCGTGCGGTGAAGGCGGTGAGCCAGAAGCCGCCGCCGCGCGCCGGCGAAAGCCGCGACGGATAGACGGGGAGGTGACGGAGCAGATCCTTGCGGCTTCCATCCGGCGCGATCGAAACCAGACGATGCCGCCAGCTTTCACTGACGAGCACGTTGCCGTCGCTCGCGATGGCGCCGAACGCGTAGCCCAATCCGCCGGCAAGCTGCGTGATCGCGCCCGACTTGGGATCGAGCCGCAGTACCCGGCCGGTCTTGCCGAGCTCCATCAGATCGCGCGCCCAGTCGCCGGCATCGTGCAACGACGATCCGTCGGTTGCGATCAACGTCCCGTCGCTCGCGGGAGCCAGCGCATTGACGGCGTGCAGCCCTTGCGTGAAGGCGGCCCTGGGCGCCTCGACCGCGGCGTTGTCGTAGAGTCGGACCTCGGTGCCGCCAAGCGCGACGGCGAGGCCTCCATTGGGCAAGGACGCCAGCGCGGAGATCGGCCGCTCGAAGGTTCGAACCGTCGTTGTCGAACGTCCGGTCAAGCGTGTCAGCCGGGCGCCGTCGGCAATGAGCAGCGAACTGCCGTCCGCGGCGAGATCCTCCGGCGCGTCGCATTCGAGCAGGATCTCCGCCTGCTCGAGCGCCTGGTTCGGCTTCAACGCCCCGTCGAACGATGGGACGGTGATGGCTGCCTCGCCACGGCCGAGGAAACGGTTGGCGAATTCGCTGATCGCGGCGATCACGACGGCTTCCCCCAGCGCTTGTCGTACTGCACGAAGTCGGGATCGGCATTGTCGAGCTTGAAGCGGCCGATCCGGTTGTTGGCGATGCCGCCGAGATAGAGATAGCCGCGATGCTCGCGCATCGATGTGATCATGGGATGGTTGAGCCCCTTGAGGTCCCAGAACGATTCCAGGATCTTGCCCTGCTCGTTGAACTTGACGACGCAGCCGGTGTTGATGTTCGGGAACAGCCATTCGTCGACCGGCACGCGCTTGGCCATGCGCCGGCGGAAGCCCGGCATCTTCCAGGCGAGATCCAGCGACGGGCTGCGCATGCCGACCAGCGCCAGCCAGTAATTGCCGTCGGAGGCGAGATTGATGTTGTCAGGATAGCCCGGCAGATTGTCCATGACGATCTCGACGTCACCCTTCTTCGGGCCGGCGAACCAGTAGCGCTTGATCGAGCAGCCGAACGTCTCCGCGAAAAGGATTGATTGCCCGTCACTGGCGACCGCGACGCCATTCGGGAATTTGAGGCCGCGCAGCGCGGTATGGGTGGTGCCGGTCTTGGTGTCGTAGCAGATGATGCGGCCGTTGCCGCGCGCCTCCAGCCCGTCGACCGGCCACTCGTCCATTTCGTAGCGCACCGTGGCCTCGGAGAAGAAGATCAGGCCGTCGTCGGTGATGTCGAGATCGTCGGCGAGCCGCAGGCGGCTGTCGTCGTTCACGGAATACAGGCTGCGGTTGGTCTCGTCGGTGGCTTTCTCCACGGTGCCGTCGGGCGTGATGCGATACAGCCCCATGCCGCCGATGCAGACATAGAGATTGTCCTGCTTGTCGAACGCCATGCCGAGCGGCTGGCCGCCGATATGGGCGAACACCTCCATCCGTTCGTAGTCCGGCGGAAAGAAGCGGATGATGTCGCCGTGACGGGATCCGGCATAGAGCACGTCGTTGCGGTCGAGGATGACGTCCTCGGGCGCCTCGATCCGGCCGAGCCCGATCAGCGAGACGTCGCGCAGCTTGTCGTTCTGCTCGAACGGCCCGCCGCTGCCGATCTCGGTCGGCGGCGGAGGTGGCAGTGCGTGGTAGGTCGGGGCGACATAGACCTTGCTGATGATGCGGGTGCGGTTCTTCTGCCAGCGGATGTCGACCATCGCCGCCGCCAACAGGATGCTCGCCAGCGCCATGCGGTTGACGCCGCCGCGCGCGTTCATGGCGGTCAGCCCGTTGGTGACGAGGAGTACGATCAGCACGCCGACCATGGACTTGACGACCGAGCCCTTGCCGCCGCCGAGCGTAATTCCGCCGAGCACGGTGGCCGTCAGCACGATCACCTCCAGGCCGACGCCGATATCGCCGCCGACCGTGCCGAGCCGTGCGGCGAAGAACAGCGCGCCGATGCTGGTCAGCACGCCGCTCGCGACATAGCAGAGCGCGATGGTGCGTCGGACCGGAATGCCGGAATTGTAGGCCGAGCGCCGCGAGCCGCCGATTGCGGTAATGTGCCAGCCCGGCCGCAACCGCGTCAGGAAGACGTGACCGAAGATCGCGATGACGATGTAGACCAGCGCGACGCTGGGGATGCCGAACACGCTGCCGCCGCCGATGAAATCCCAGGAGGGAATGTCCGGGAAGGCCGACGCGATCGCGTTGGAATAGCGCTGGATCAGGAGATCATAGGCCGAGCGGTAGATGATCAGCGTGATCAGCGTGGTGATGAAGGCGCGCAGCCTGAGATATCCGATCAGCACGCCGTTCACGGCGCCGAGCAGCCCGCCGACGATCATGGTGACCACCACCACTGCGGGGACCGGCCAGTTGAGCACGTCGAGCAGATAGAGCGCGCAGAAATCCGTCAATGCGAAGATCGACCCGACCGAGAGATCGATGCCGCCGACGATGACGACAAGCGCCATGCCCAGGCCGATGAAGCCGATCTCGCCCGCCTGCCGCGCGGTGTCGGCGAGGCTCGCAGGCGACAGGAAGTGCTCGAGCGAGCGGCTGAGTGCGAAGCCGATGATCAGCAGCAGGATCACCGGGATGGCGGTCTCGGTCCATCGTTTGGACAGGATCTCGCCGAGGAGATGGTCTGGCCAGTAGCGATATCGTAGCCGCGTCAGTGTCTCGCGCATCGGCCTTCCCAAGAATTTCCATCAGATAAAGTGACGCGCGCCCCGGGGGGCCCGGGACGCGCAGTCATGCGGCAATCACTTCTTGAGATCGGAGAGATTCCAGCAGGTCATCTGGTTGTCGGCGTTCTCCCTGGTGATCGGAATCAGCGTGGTGTATTCCGAACCCTTGACCGAGCCCGCCTTGACGCCCGACGACAACAGCCATTTGATGGTGCCGGCCATCTGGGCTGCCTGCGTCGGCACGTCGTAGCTCATGTCGAGATCGAACGAACCGTTCTTGACGAGCTCGCAGGCGCCCTTGCGCTCGCCGCCGCCCGACGTCGCCAGGAACACCTTGCCGGTCAGGCCGGCTTCCTTGATCGCGGCGGCGGTGCCGATGTCCATGCCGTCCCAGAAGCCGACGATGCCGCAGAGGTCCGGGTTCTGCTTCAACACGGTCTGGGTGATGGCCTTGGCCTTGGCGGCATCCCAATCCGCGGCCTGGCTGGAGACGACCTTGATTTCGGGATGCTTGGCGAGGACGTTCTCGACGCCCTTGAGCGTGTAGGCACTGGCTGCCGCCGAGAGCGCGCCCTGGATGATGGCAATCTTGTTCGACTTGCCCTGGCAGGCCTTCACCACGCCTTCGGTCTGCCGCTCGCCGATCTCGATCCAGTTGGCGCCGACGAAAGCCGAGCTGCGATAGGCCGAGCCCATGTTGATCTGGATGACGTAGATGCCTTCGTTCTCGGCGCGCTGCAGCAGCTTGGCGTAGGTCTGCACGTCGGGATTGTGGATCACCATCACCGCCGGCTTCTCCGAGATCAGCGAGGTCACGGCTTGCGCGCCGGCATTGGTGTTCCAGTTGGGATCGCGGATCACGAACTTGACGCCGTACGGCTCGAGCTCCTTCTTGAGGCCGGCGTACCAGCCTTCGGTCAGGTCGAAGTTCATCGCGACCGGCACGTAGGCGACGGTCTTGCCGGCAAGCGCTTCCCGGAACGGCTTCTGGAACGGCTCGTCGAGGCCCTGCTGGGCGAGGGCCGGAGCCGCGGCGGCTGAAAGCGCCAATGCGGCGATACTTCCAAGCGCGAACTTATGAACGCTGGCCATTGTCTTCCTCCTTGTTGGATACGCGTTTTTTCAGGCAGATCAGATGTCGCCCTGTTGGGCCGTTTCTTCGTTTCGTGGATTGAGCAGGGTGTCGGTGATGACGGCGATCAGGAGCACGAGGCCCTTGATGAGGTTCTGGCCGGCATAGGGGACGTTGAGGATCGTCATTCCGTTCAGCATCGTGCCGATCAGCAGCGTGCCGATGATGACGTTGACGACCCCGCCGCGCCCGCCCGACAGGCCGATGCCGCCGAGCACGACGACGAGGATGACGTCGTAGATCAGCGTCGAATTGAAGATCCGGGTCGGCATGGAGTTGACGGACGCCGCCAGCACCAGGCCGGCAAAGCAGCCGATCAGCGCCGCGAGGACGTATTGCAGCACGATGACCGGCCGCGACGGGATGCCGGTGACGCGCGCCGCGAACGGGTTGTCGCCGATCGCGTAGATGTAGGCGCCCCAGCGCGTCTGGCGCAGCAGCACGAAGACCACGACGCAGGCGATCGCGAACATGACGATCGAGGTGGGAATGCCGAGGATGCTGCCCTGGCCGAGCCGCTCGAAGCCGGCCATGCCGTCGCTCCATTGCACGACGTCGAGCTGGAAGAGGGCGGCCTGGCCGAGACCGGCGACGAACAGGCCGGTCGCCAGCGTCGCGAACAAGGGCGGCACTTCCGCATAGGCGATCAGCCAGCCGTTGACGAGACCGACCGCGATCGCCAGCAGGCCGGCGGCGAGCAGCGAGGCCGGCAGCGAATGGCCGTTCTGCACCATCTGCAGCACGAGGCCGGCGGGGACCGCGAGTGCCGCGATCAGCGACAGGTCGATGCCGCGGCCGATCACGACGATCGCCATGGCCAGGCCTAGGATGCCGAGCACTGCCACGTTCTGCAGCAATGTCAGCATGTTGTCGGCGGAGAGAAAGCCGTTGAGGAAGACCGAGAAGGTCAGGAAGAGTGCCGCGAAGACCGCAAACACGATCTCCTGTTGGCTGACCCGAACGCGCTTCATCGCTTGCCTTCCCTGGGATCGGCATCGCGCGTGCGGGATCGCCGTCTCGGCGCGCTTGCCTCCCCCCGTCCCAAGTTTGTTTTGCGCTTGATAGGCGAGAGAGCTCAGGCTGACTTGCGTCAACGCGCAAACCTTTTGCGCTGGCGCGCAAAGAGTCTTGCGCGAAGCTGACAGGAACCTAAAATCCGCCGGCAGTTTTTGTGCGCTGCACAGACATGTCTCGACGTGACGGGCCGCCGATGGATCTCGTGTTTACGACCGAGGAGCTGGACCCTGCCAAGCGCTTTGCCGCCTGGCAGGATGCCATCTGCGACCACTACGTTCATGTCGACGTGAACGCGGTGAAGCCGGCCGACTATCAGGGCTTTATCCGCGAGGCGCAATTTGGCCCTGTCACGATGAGCGACGTCTTCCTGTCGGAGCAGCGGATATCGCGGCGCGAGCGGCACATCGCGAAGCTCGACAAGGATTGTTACTACGTCCAGTTTCTGCAAGCCGGCAGCATGGACGTGCTTCAGGCCGGCCAGACGCTGGTGACCAGCCCGGGCATCGGCGCGATCTTTTCGGCCTCCGATGCCTACGACCTGGAGTGCTCGAACCAATTCCGCTCGTTGTACCTGGAGATCCCGCGCAAGGAGTTTTCGTCGCGCTTCGCCGAAGGCAAGATGCCGTCGGCGGCGACCATTGCGACGGGGCGGGGCCTGGGGCGGATCGCCGCCGAATTCTGCGCGCTGCTCGCCGCGGAGGCCTCGAGCCTGGAGGAGGCGGCGCGAGGCCGGCTCGGTCACGAGCTGATGGACGTGCTGGCGCTCGCGCTGGACATGGGCGACAAGGACGAATTCTCCGAGGACGCCACGGCGCGGAACGCGCGTCTGCGCTCGGTCAAGGCCTGGATCGAGGAGCACCTGACCGATCCGGATTTGTCGCTGGAGAAGATCGCCAGGAGCAACGGCGTCTCGCTCCGGCATCTGCATTATCTGTTTCGGTCGACCGAGATGTCGGTGTCCGAGTGGATCCTGAACCGCCGCCTGCAGCGTTGCTACGACGCGCTGATGCGCCCCGAGCTGCGCGCGCTGTCGGTGACCGAGATCGCCTATCGGCTGGGCTTCAGCAGCTCATCGCATTTCAGCACGGTGTTTCGCCGGAAGTTCGGCCACAGCCCGTCCGAGCTGCGCCGGCGGCAGGTGACGTCGATCGAGTAGGAGGGGGCGAGAAAGCGCAGGCTGTCGCGTCACGCCGACCAGCGGTCCTGTTCTTCCCGGTGCGCCTGTTCGTTCAGCCGGTCGGCCAGGTCGTCCGCGATCTCTTCGGACTCGGCCGAAGCCACCGGCTCGCCCTTGTGCGTCCTGAGCTTGTCCTTATCGGCTTCGATCGGGAAGTCGTCAGGTGTCAGTCCGGTATCCTTGGCGGTAGGCTTGTTCATGGCGCGCCTCGCTGTGTTCCTCTCTCCTGAGGAACAACGCGCGTCGAGGCAGATCGTTGCCTCGAAGATAAGACCCGGTCGAGGCCCCCCAAGCCGGTCTGCGAATGGCCCCGCCGGACAACGAAGACCTCATCCTGAGGGCCCGCCGCAGGCGGGCGTCTCGCAGGATGCGCCGCGGGCGACGATCGGTCGCGCGCCGGCCTGGTCGAGCTATTTCTCGACCGCCCCGGTCCAGTCCTTGAAGCCGCCGAGATTGAAGACCTTCTCGTAGCCCATGTCCTTCAGCAGCTTGCCGGCCAGCGCAGACCTGCCGCCGGACGCGCAGTAGAGAATGACGGTCTTGTTTCTGTCGAACGCCTTGTCGTGAGAGGACGATTCCGGGTCGGCGCGAAACTCCAGCAGCCCCCGCGAGACATGCACGGCGCCCGCGATCTTGCCGCTGGCCGCAACCTCGGGCGCGTCGCGAACGTCGACGACGAGCGTGTTGCCGCCTCTGATCATCTCGGCAGCCTCGTCCGACGTGATCTTGGGGACCGCCGCGTTGGCGGCTTCGATCATTTGCTTGACGCTGGTGGGCATGGGGGTGTCTCCGGTGGGGGCTCTGGGCTGAGGATAGCATATCGGCGGTGCCTGGCCTCATCCTATCGGAGGACCGCTGCACGAACGCTGGGGCATCGAGTGCACCATCACCACAGTTCGAGAAGGACTTCGTCGGCGAGGTCCGCGCGGCGTTAGGGGCGGAGAGGTCATCAACGTCTCATCGCTCGCCCGTGCCTTTGCAGCGCTGGCACTTCACCACCTTGTCGCCCTTCTTGAGCAGGCCCTTGCCTTCGCAATTCTTGCATTTCTGCTTCTTCTTGATGTTCGGGCCTTTTTCATTGGTCATGAAAGTCTCCTGCCCCGAGAGGGCGGTTGTGTGCGGGGGCTCGGCGGAACGGCCAATATGGTCCGATATGCGCTGCGGGTCCATGCGCCGCGGGTTCATCTGCACGTCCGGAACCGCACAAATCCGTCGACATTCGCGTCCCGCAGGACCACGGTGCCTGCCATGACGCGGATGGCAAAGCTCCGTCGTGCAGCGAAGGTGTGACCAGTCTTGACGACACCGCGTGATCAATAGGCGCCGATCGGCGCATGCGCCAGTGCCCGGTTTGCGGGCTGCGTTGGCATGACCGCGCTCTGGTGGCAGACGGCCGTGATCTATCAGATCTACCCGCGCTCCTTTCAGGACAGCAATGGCGACGGCGTCGGCGACCTCCAGGGCATCGCGCAGCGGCTCGATGATCTCGCAGGCCTTGGCATCGACGCGATCTGGCTCTCGCCCATCTCACCGTCGCCGATGGTCGATTTCGGCTATGACGTCGCCGATTACTGCGACATCGATCCATGCTTCGGCACGCTGGCGGATTTCGACGATCTGCTGAGGCAGGCGCATCGGCGCGGGCTCAAGGTGCTGCTCGACTTCGTGCCCAACCACACCTCCGACCAGCATCCATGGTTCGTCGAGAGCCGCGCTGCGAGAGACAATCCGAAAAGAGATTGGTACATCTGGCGCGATGCCGCCGCGGATGGCGGTGCGCCCAACAACTGGATCAGCGATTTCGGCGGCTCGGCCTGGCAATGGGACGAGATCACCGGGCAATATTACTACCACGCCTTCCTGAAGGAGCAGCCGGACCTCAACTGGCGTCATCCGGATGTGCAGGCGGCGATGTTCGACGTGATGCGGTTCTGGTTCGACCGCGGCGTCGATGGCTTCCGCATCGATGTGCTCTGGCACATGGTGAAGGCGGCGGACTTCCCGGACAATCCGCCCAACCCGGACTATCGGCCAGGCATGGGCGAGATGCACCGCCTGCTGCAACTTCACTCGACCGACCAGCCCGAGGTGCACGGCATTGCGGCTGCGATGCGCGACATCGCCGACAGCTACGGCGCAAGAGGACTGGGCGAGCGCGTTCTGATCGGCGAGATCTATTTGCCGATCGACCGTCTCATGCACTATTACGGCCAGGAACGCCCGGGCGTGCATCTGCCGTTCAATTTCCAGCTCATCGACATGAAGTGGGACGCGCGCATCCTTGCGGCGGCGATCACCGATTATGAGGCCGCGCTGCCGCGCGCCGGCTGGCCGAACTGGGTGCTCGGCAACCACGACCGTCCCCGCGTCGCCACGCGGCTCGGTCAGGCCCAGGCCCGCGTCGCGGCCGTGTTGCTACTGACGCTGCGCGGCACGCCCACGCTCTATTACGGCGACGAGCTGGGCTTGAGCGATGTCGGAATCGAACCCGCGCAGGTGAAGGACCCGCGCGAGCTGCGTGAGCCCGGCCTGGGGTTGGGCCGCGATCCCGTGCGCACGCCGATGCCGTGGGACGGCAGCGACAATTCGGGTTTCAGCACGGCCAAACCGTGGCTGCCGCTCCATGCCGACTGGCGAACGCGCAACGTGGCGCAGATGACGGACGATCCGCACTCCATCCTGACGCTGTATCGTCGCCTGCTTGCGCTCCGGCGCGATCATCCCGCCTTGTCGATCGGCGACTTCGCCCTGGTGACTGTCGAAGACGAGCTCCTGGTCTACGCGCGCCGGCACGGGTCGCAGCTTCTGCTGGTGGCGCTCAATTTCGGAGAATGGCTGCACCGTCTGCCATTGCCGGATTGGGCACACGGAGGCCGGCTGCTCCTGTCCACGCACGAGGATACGCCGCTGGCCGAACACGACGCTCTCCTGCTACGGTCGCATGAAGCCGTCGTGCTCGAAGCTCGATAGCAGAATTCAGAAGAGGATGGTCGTTTGCGCATCGCCATGCTGGCGCCGATCTCCTGGCGGACACCGCCGCGCCATTACGGGCCCTGGGAGCAGGTCACCAGCCTCTTGACCGAGGCGCTGGTGGCGCGCGGCGTCGATGTCACCCTGTTCGCCACGCTGGACAGCATCACGTCGGCCCGTCTCGATGGGGTCTGCCCCGCGCCCTATTCCGAAGATCCCGCGATCGACGCGAAGGTGTGGGAGATGCTCCACGTCGCCCATGTCTTCGAGCAGGCCGGACAATTCGACCTGATCCACAACCAGGCGGATTTCGTCCCGCACGCGTTCGCGCGACTGGTCGACACGCCAATGGTGACGACCATCCACGGCTTCTCGTCGGACCGCATCTGGCCGGCCTACAAGCGATACGAGGATCGCGTCCACTACGTCGCGATCAGCGAGGCCGATCGTCATCCGGACCTGCGCTACGCCGCAACCATCCACCACGGCATCCCGCTCGCCGACTTTCCGTTCGATCCGCAAGGCGGCGACAACCTGCTGTTCTTCGGCCGCATTCATCCGGACAAAGGCGCTGCCGAGGCGATGACGGCGGCGCGCCGGTCGGGACGAAAACTGGTCATGGCCGGCATCGTCCAGGACCAGGCCTACCACGATGCGCAAATCGCCCCCGCACTCGACGGCCGCTCGGTCGTCTATCTCGGCCCCGTCGGCGGCGCGGCGCGCGCCAAAACGCTGGGCTCCGCGCGCGCGCTGCTCCACCTCATCAATTTCGACGAGCCGTTCGGCCTGTCGGTGGTCGAAGCACTGGCCTGCGGAACGCCGGTCATCGCCCGCAACCGCGGCTCGATGCGCGAGCTGATCGACGACGGCGTGACCGGCTTCCTGGTCGACAGCCTCGACGCCGCGGTCGATGCGATCTCCCGCATCGACCAGATCGATCGCGCCGCCTGCCGCGCCGCGGTGTCCGAGCGTTTCACGGTGGAGCGGATGGCGGATCGGTATTTGGGATTGTATCGGGAGATATTGGGGTGAGAGGTGGGGCGATGACTCCCTGACGGGGGGCAGTCCAGCACTGTCACCGTAATCCCCCGGATGCAAGCTAAGGTCGACGACCTTTGGGCCAAGCGAGACGAACTGAAGAAGGTTGAGCCTGGCCAAAACGCTCGGAAGGTTCACGGCGGGAGAAAATGGTGATGGTTGGGGATTTTCGGATAAACGTTGTTCCCTGGAAAGTTGAGGTGGGGCCTTATCTGCATCGGGAAAGCGAAGCGGTCCGGGGCTGTCGATGGCGACATTCTTCAACGAGTTTTTTGGAGTTGCCCCCGACCAGGTCGACGACTACGGCGCTTTCAATGTCTCGCTCATCAACGATCTCCCACTCTTCATCGATCCCTTTCTCCTGTTCAACAGTGACAAACCTGAGTACCGGCAGCTCCATGGTGAGATCCTGCGGTACATGATCTTCCTTCGGGATAAGGTCGCTGCAGGTAAGATCAATCCGGACCTCGTCAAAGCCTGGTTCATGTTTCCGGAGGTAAAGCAGAACTGGCTCGGCTTCTCACTCCATGGCAACGGCGGCAGTGGTCTGGGGAAGGACTTCGCGGAGGCCCTCAAGGAGAATCTCGAAAAGCTGTTCGCTGATTTCGGGCAGGAGAAAATCACGAAGGGTAGCCATATCGAAAAGGTCTGCCTCGTTCGTAGCGGTGTGGGCCGCGATATGATCAGCGACTTCACTACCAACCTGCTGAAAGACTACCTGTGTCGCTATACAGAGCGCTTCGCGACCGCGCATATTGATCCGTCGCTCCGGCGCAAGGTCCCGGTCAACAAGGCCGTCTTCAACTTTGAAACAGAAACATGGGATCGCCGTACTTACGACCTTCCATGGATTGATGATTTCGTTTTACTCACGCCCAAAGACATGCTGACGCGGGATGAAAACTGGATCAACCGGACCGACATGATCCGAGACTTCGAGAGCATTCCGGTTGCCATCCCGGACTCCGAACTGCGCGGCCAAGTATTTAACTACTTCCAGAACCATCTCGTTCGCCTGCGCGATCGTCCAATCACGCAGCGTGAAAAGGATGAAGCCGCCGCTCGCACGATCATGCAATTCCCGGAGCTGGTCGATTACTACATCAAGAACAAGGAAAATTCTGGAGACGAAGCCAAGGACATCAGCTCTGAGAAAGTCAGCGAGACCAAGCGGGCCTTCGAGACGCAGGTTAAAGAACTGCAGGCTGCTCTTGCCCAGGAAACGACATTCTACAAAACGGGCAAGTCCACCTACGAGGAAGCTCACCAGCGCTTGGCCTACCTGAAAGATGTCATCGAGAATAAGGGTGGGCACCGAATCTTCTATCACAAGGGAAAGGCGGTCCAGCGGGAGAGTGATCTCCAGATCATCTTCCGATTTGTCTGGTTCGGCTCTCCATCGGACGTTGGGAGCGAAGCGAACGACGGCCGAGGGCCAGTCGATTATAAAATTGCTCGCGGCGCCAAGGATAAGACCCTGATCGAGATGAAGCTCGCTAAAAATACTGCGCTCGAACGCAATTTGGAGAAGCAGCTACCGATATATCAGGCGGCAAGCGATGCAAAAAACGGCATCAAGGTCATCATTTACTTCTCAGGAGAGGAGAAGCTGAGGGTGGATGCTATTCTCCGCAAGCTCAAGCTGACTGACCATAGGGACGTCGTACTGATCGACGCGCGAAACGACAACAAGCCGTCAGGGTCAAAAGCCTAAATCGTTACGTCTACTTTCAGAGATTTAGGCGCTGGCGCGACCTTGGCGGAGTTTCCAAGCCTGGTCTTGGAAAATGTAGTGGCTGTAGCTCTTGCCTGCGCGCTCGTCCTTCAAGCGCTCGTCCGTGTCCTCCACTTCGACCCAGACTTTGCGGCGATAGGTGACAGTGCGCACGACCTCGACACAGAAATAGCGGGGCATCTACTTGCCCCCCGCTTTGGTGAGGGCGGCCTCGACCTGTTTTGCGGTTAAGCCGTCCGGTTGAATGTGGCCGCCTAAGGATTGTACCCGCGAATGTGGCTGAGCCATCCGCACTGTCATCGCAATCAGAAACTTGAGCGACTCACGCCCCAGGCACTCCTTGAGCCACATCGATCACGTGGCGATATTTGAGCGACAGCTCTCCAGTGGATTTGGTTTTGGGTGCAATTCGGCAGAGGGGAGATGAAAGTCTCGGGCTGCGTCGATCGTAGAAATTGCTGCGCCACCTGGGGCTAATCTGGCCCCATTGGAATTACGTTAACGCCTAATTCATGAGCTTTCGAACCCGGAAATGATATCCGCGAATCGATTAGACAAAGCGCACATAGTGTACGCTCTGCGCGTGCGTTGCAGGTCGCGCGCCGACGTTTTTTTATTGCGCGTTCGGAAGCTCTCCGTCCTTGTGTTTGCCTATCCAAATATTCTGCTCGTTCGCCGGCTTCGTCAGCTTCTTCGCGGCAAAGTTTGCTTCCGGGACCAATTGAAGCGCGCTGAGCACTGCTATCCGGTGTGTGCCATCGATAGGGCTCAAGCCTTCAGGACGCCGCATGACTACCGGTGCCACCGGAAACGAGCCGTCGTTCAGTATATAGCGGAATAGGTTGTCCCAGCGTCGTTTCGTGGTCGCGCTCGGCTTCCCGTCCTCAATCTCTTTGCGGATGTCCATCACGTCCGCTTGCGTCTTCGGGGTGAGGCCATCGACGCCGCAGTCTACCTTTTCCAACGTCCATGTGACTTCCTTCCACCATGAGAGGGGACGTTGGCCAAGTAGCCGACCCCATCGGTGATCACCGTATGGCTCAGGCGGCGGCCATCCCATGCCGGGATCATTGGCGAACTCGATCAACCAGGGTTCGATGACTTCCTTGGGCCAGTTCGGCAGGTCTTTCTGGATGTCAGCAACAGTCACCATCGAAGTCTCCATGAAGATTGGCTCAGGGCACTACACCGCCTCGGGGTTAGTCGGATGAACTGCCAGTATCGATTTGAGGTTTCGTCGTTTGGAAAATGACGTCGTCCGGGATCAGGCATACCGCAGTCCATCCGCCCGGATCGCAGTATCCACAAGCCAGACTTCGTCCGGTCGGGGCGCCGTCCACCCCATCACCGTAATTCCGGGCCTACAGCCGAATGCAAACGGTTTAGGTGGAATCTCTTAATTGCGCCGGGGTGGCGAAGTCGGCACTGGAGGGATGCGCGCGATCAGGTCGTCGAGCTTTGTTTCGATCTTGGCGTTTGAAACGGCAAACGCGTCGAGCTTCTCTGACAATTTTGCGAGTTTGCTATCGATAAGAAGATAGCCGCCCGCGAAGGCAAATAACACTGTCGCAAAACCCGCGATTGCTAATTTGATGTCCGAGACCCGGTTTTCGGCGACGCGATCCTTCATCGCATCAACAATCATGCGCGCTTGCGCTGCGGCCGGCGACACTTCAGTCACCGGAACGTTGGCCGTGATGCCGGGGGTCGGCTGCCCCTGTTCAACGTTAGACACGAGGCGGACCCTCTAGCTTCGCCTTGATCCAGCCCCAGGTTTCAGTCGGCGCGCGTCCCCAATATGTCGACATCGCGATAACAACAGCGTTTCCGGTTGGTGGCGCATTTGGGTTAGCGGCGTCGAAGATGCCTAAGCGGGTGGATATTTCGGCCGCGGTTCCGTTGGCAGAAACCAAAAACGATGTGTCCGAAATCTTGAGATGGTCGTTTTTAAACTCTTCATCGATGCGAGCAATTAGACCCGGTTGCGGCACCTGCATCAAAATCGCGAAAATGGTCATGAAAGGGGCGTGCTCTCTTGCTTGCTCCGCCAACCTAATCGCGAAAGGTGTCGGCTACCAGCGTGTTGCGCTGCAAAATTGTTGGCGGGTCACTGAATCATCGCTCCCGAGAAGGGATGGACAATCTTAATTCAGTCCTGCGCTTTCGTAGCTTCCATTCCCTGTGGCCGGGCCTTGACAGAATGTAATTGTGTGCATTACATGATAGCAATGGATATCCCCCTCGACAGCAAAGTCTTGCTCTACGCAACGAACACAGCCGGCATGAATGCGGCTGTGGAGCCGGGCATGCTCGTCTCGCGGGGGCCCGACCTGATCTACTCGGCCGGTCTTTCGATTCTGGGGACAGCGCAGGCGCGCGCCGCCCGAGCCTTGCGTATCGAGCTCGAGGCCATTGATCGCGATATTAGGGCGGTCTATGCGAGCGCCCACGAACAAGCCCACATCTTTGCCAACGAGCTATTCTCACAGAAGCGGTTCTGGCGCCTTTATCGCAACATCGACAACACCACCCAGGGTCTCACCGGACGCGGCGCGTTCGCGCCGGATGACGGCCCGCTCCAAAGTCTGCTTCCGGGGCCGTTCCAGCATCTGGGCGGGCTCGAACTGTCGTCTCGCCAGATCGCGCAGATACTGCGCCGCGTGCTTGAGGGCCTCGGTCAGTCTGAGCAGGACGATCTGTCGGTGGCCACTGTGCTTCGCGCCATCCTGCATAAGGAGGTCGCAGGCCTCGCCGCATGCAAAGCCGCCCGCTTGCGCCGCGCGCCAATCACCGTCGGATCGGTGCGTGATCGCATCCTTTCCCTGGAAATCCACACTGGAAGTTCACCGCCGGCAATGGCTGCCATCAGCCTTGCCGCATGCAAGGCAACGTCTCCGATTGCAGCCTTGCAGGTGAACTATGCAACGATTTGCCAACAAGATCACCGAACTCATCGCAACGACCCGCTTCGGCGGTGGCATCCGCCAGCACATCACCGTGGCAGCGTGCGAGATCATTCAGCTTCTCGTCGCGTGCCACTCCCATCAGGACATCGGCGTCATCGGCCAGATCACGCGCTTTGCCAGGACCGACGGGCTCTACGGCCTGCAGGTCGAGGGCAAGTGGTATGTCACCTTCCGGTGGTCGGAGGATTATGGGGCCTACCAGATCCGGCTCGAACGGCGATAAGCCTATCATGACGGCGGTGAAGTACGTTCCGGCCCCCCCGGTGACCCCGGGGGAGGTGCTCAGGAAGCGCATCCTCGGCGCCGATATCACCCAGGATACGCTCGCCAGGGCGATGGACGTGTCGCGCTTCTCTGTCAGTCAGATCATCAACGGCAAGCGCGCCATCACGCCCGAGATGGCGTTGCGGCTTGCCCACGTCACCAGCACCACGCCGGAGTACTGGCTCGATCTGCAGCGCGCGGTCGATCTCTACACGGCGCGTCGCAAGCTCGGCGCCGAGCTCAAGCGCTTGCTGGTCGTGCGCGCGCCCAAGACCGAGGCCGAGCTCTACAGGGACGCGTGACCTGCCGATCGATTGGTGGGCCCGGCAGGACTCGAACCTGCAACCAGACCGTTATGAGCGGCCGGCTCTAACCATTGAGCTACAGGCCCCGCCGCGAGCGGCTCGCGGGATCGCGCGGCCGGCAACGGTGCGCGGTTCGTTTACAGGGATGGGGGCGGGGGTGCAATGCTGGCACGTGTGGATGGAAACACCGGCGCAGCAGGACCTGTCAGTTTTGAATACCCGAAATTGGCGATGATGCCCTTATAGTCCTGTTTTGCCCGACGGGTCAAATTGCCTCTCGCCAAGGCTCGTTTTTCGATGCCGTAACCCCTTGTGATCGCTTGATCTTTCTACTGTGCATGGGGTTGTTTTCGCAAATTTTGATGGGAGGGGTCTTTCGATCCCCTCCGATGTCGCGTTGGCGCGCTGCCGGCTTGCGGCAGTTCCCCGGCTTCAGTCCACCGAGACCCCGGCGAACTCCACCACCTTGCGCCACTTCTCGGTCTCGTCGGTGACCAGCTTGCCGAACTCGGCCGGTGTCATCGGCTTGGGGATGCCGCCGATCTCGGCCAGCTTTGCCACCAGCTTCGGATCCTTCAGCGCTTCGCCGACGGCCTTGTTGATGATCTCGATCGCCTCGGGAGGCGTGCCCTTCGGCGCGGAGATGCCGTAGAAGCCGACCGATTCGAAGCCCGGCACGGTCTCGGCGATCGCGGGCACGTCGGGCACGATCGGCCAGCGCTGCGGCGAGGTGACGCCGAGCGCGCGGACAGTGCCGCCTTTCACCTGCTCCAGCGCGGAGGGCAGATTGTCGAAGATCAGCTGCACCTTGTTGGAGATGATGTCGGGGAAGGCGATCGCCGATCCGCGATAGGGCACGTGCACCATGTCGCATTTGGTCATCACCTTGAACAACTCGGCCGACATGTGCACCGAGGTGCCGTTGCCGGAGGAGGCAAAGGAGATCTTGCCGGGGTTGGCCTTGCAATAGTCGACGAACTCCTGGACCGTCTTGGCCGGGAACGCGTTGGAGACGACCAGCATGTTGGTGAGCTGCATGATGCTCGCCACCGGCACGGTGTCGCGGATGAAATCGAACGGAAGCTTCTTGTAGAGCGAGGTCGAGATCGCGTTGTTCGGCGCGACGAACAGCAGCGTGTAGCCGTCCGGCGGCGAATTGATCGCCGCGGCGGCGGCGATGTTGCCGCCGGAGCCGGTGCGGTTCTCGACGATGACCTGCTGGCCGAGACGGTCCGACAGCCACTGCGCCATGATCCGCGCCACGATGTCGACGGGGCCGCCGGCGGAAAAGCCGATCAGCCAGTGGATGGGACGGTCGGGATAGGCGGCGGAGGCAGGAGGGGTAGCGCTGAAAAGACCTAACAGGACTGCGAGCCCGAAAACACCGTGACGCAAAATTCGCAACATGACGCCTCCCATTGTTCTATTGTCGTTGAGGGGCATGCTTTCACAAAATCGGGCCGCTGCCTACATTGCCGCATGTCGGTGTTGACGCAGCCCCGCCGGGAATGACCATGAGATTCGCGATCATCCTTCTCGCTGCAGTGCTGCTCGCCAGCCCCGCTGCCGCTCAAACCGGAGGCACGGCCATCTCGACCACGACGATCAGCCTGGGCACCGCGACATCAGGCGGCGGCTTCCCGCTCTATGGCAACGCCTTCGCGGAGGTGATGAACGCGGCCGATCCGCAAATCGCCATCGCGCCCCGCAACACCAAGGGCAGCAACGAGAACATTCCGCTGCTGGAGAAGGGCGAACTCGATCTCGCGCTGGTCGCGGGCGAGCCGGCCTACGAGGCCTTTGCCGGCATCGGACGTGCGCCGGTACGATTGAAGATCCTGACGGCGATCTATTCCAACCCCGGCATGTTCGTGGTGCGCGCGGACAGTCCCTACAGGACGATCCGCGATCTCGTGGGACAGCCCGTCGCGTTCGGCGCCAGGGGCTCGGGCCTGCCGATCCTGGCGCGCTACGTGCTGGATGGGCTCGGCCTGAAGC
The DNA here is from genome assembly GCF_002266465.3 of Bradyrhizobium symbiodeficiens. NCBI lineage: Bacteria > Pseudomonadati > Pseudomonadota > Alphaproteobacteria > Hyphomicrobiales > Nitrobacteraceae > Bradyrhizobium > Bradyrhizobium symbiodeficiens. Next base: position 1,554,071 of record NZ_CP029427.2, read on the forward strand.
AGGACGAAGACTTCAAGGCGATCTATCTCGACCGCGCCGGCGACGGCCCCGCGATGGTCGAGGACGGCCGCGTCGCCGCGCTCTGGGGCGCCGGCATCGGCTGGCCCGGCTTTGCCGCGGTCGCATCGAGCGCGTCAGGCGCGCGCTTCATTGCCCCCAGCGTGGACGAGATGACGCGCATCCGCGCCAAGCATGCGTTCCTGAAGCCGCTGCTGGTGCCGGCGGGCAGCTATCCGAAGCAGGACGCACCGATCGCTTCGCTCGGCTCCTGGAGCTTCGTGCTGACCCGCGAGGATCTGCCCGACGATGTCGCCTATCGCCTGGCGAAGACGCTGCACGGTGTCGAAGCGGTCTTTTGCAAGAAGCTCGCCCAGGCCTGCGAGACCACGGCCTCGAACACCGTCGCGGCGGCGCCGAGGCCGGAGCTGATCCATCCGGGCGTGATGAAGTATTTTCGTGAGATCGGGGTGGTGAAATAAATAGCGAGTGGCGAGTTGCGAATAGCGAATGGACGCAATCCATTCGCTACTCCCTATTCGCCACTCGCCAATCTTACTTCTTCACCAGCGGACACGCCGGGTCCGGCGGTCCGAACGCCTTGTCGCCGGAGATCGTGGTGAGGATCTTGTAATAGTCCCACGGATATTTGCTCTCCTCCGGCGTCTTGACCTGCACCAGCCAGAGGTCGTGCACCATCAGATTGTCCTCGCGAAGCTTGCCGTTGCGGGCGAAGAAATCCTCGATCGGCTTCTCGCGCATCTTGGCGGCGACCTTGAGCGGGTCGTCGGTGCCGGCCTCCTTGATGGCGTTGAGATAGTGCATCACGCTCGAGTAGACGCCGGCCTGCCACATCGACGGCATCTTGTTCAACTTGGCGAAATAGCGCTTCGACCATGCGCGGGTCTTGTCGTCCATGTCCCAGTAGAACGAGGTCGTCAGCAGCAGGCCTTGCGCCGCCTGCAGGCCGAGGCCGTGGATGTCGGTGATCAGCGCCAGCAGCGCCGCCATCTGCTGGCCGCCCTTGAACACGCCGAACTCCGAGCCGGTCTTGATCTCGTTCATGTTGTTGGGCGGACCTGCGGCAATGCCGATGATCTTGGCCTTGGAGGCCTGCGCCTGCAGCACGAAGGAGGAGAGGTCAGGCGTTGCCAGCGGCGGCCGCACCGAGCCCAGCACCTTGCCGCCATTGGCGTTGACGACCGCGGAAGCGTCGCGCTCCAGCGAATGGCCGAAGGCGTAATCGTCGGTGATGAAGAACCAGCTGTCGCCGCCGCGCTTGACCACCGCGTCCGCGGTGCCGACCGCGAGCGCGCGGGTGTCGAACACCCATTGGATCGCGTAGGGCGAGCAGAACTTGCCGTGGAAGTCGGCGGTACCGGTGGAGTGGGTGATGAACAGCCGCTTCTTCTCGTTGGCGATGTTCTGCACCGCGAGCCCGACCGCCGAGACCGGCACGTCGACGATCAGATCGACCTGCTCGACGTCGTACCAGCGCCGCGCGAGCGAGGCGCCGATGTCGGCCTTGAGCTGGTGGTCGCCAACCACGATGCTGATCGGCTTGCCGAGCACGGTGCCGCCGAAATCGTCGATCGCCATCTGCGCGGCCGTCACCGAGCCCTGGCCGGTCGGCGCGGAGGCCGGGCCGTTCATGTCGGTGAGCACGCCGATCTTGACGATGTCGTCGGAAAGCTGCGCCGACGCCGCGCCGGATAGCAGCGCCGCCGTCAAGGCGGCCGCGACCGGCAGTCCAAATCTGATTGGATTCACGCTTGTCCTCCCCTGATCCGGCACGTTGGCCGGTGTTGCCCCGGGTGTGCCCCCGGCTGAATTGGTTTCTTTTGCAACTATTTTGGGGCGGGCGTCAATGTCAGGCTGCGAAGCGGATCTGCCCTGCGGGGGAGGGATCGTAGCCGGTCAGTTCCTCCGCGCGCTGGCGCAGCCGCCGTTCGTTCAGGAATCCGATCAAGGCCCGCATGGCGGGGCGGAAATAGCTGCGCTGCCGCATCGCGAGGTCGAAACTCTCCCAGACCAGCGGCACGAAATCGAGGCCGGCCGAACGCGCGGCGGCGCGCGTCGCGATGCCGCAATCGGCCTGGCCGGCGCGGACCAGTTCCGCGAGATCCGGTCCGGTCAGGGCCGGCGTCTCGACCCGGCGCAAATCCCGCGTCGAGGCGCCGGCGCGCTTCAGGAGCAGGTCGAGCAGCATCTGCGCGCCCGTGCCCTGCTGCCGCATCGCCATCCGGGCGCCGAGCGTGAGCACGTCCGTCAGGCCGTGCAGGTGCCTGGGATTGCCTTGCGGCAGCACGAGTCCCTGCTCGCGGCGCACGAATGCGACCAGCACCGCATCGTGCAAATCCGGTGCGGCGCGCAGCGCTTCGACACTGGCATCCCCGGTGAGATCGTCGGAAGCATCCAGGCTGTGGAAGTGTATCGCCGCTGCCATCACCTCGTTGCGCTGTAAGCGCTCGAGCCCGCGCACGCTGCCCTCGCTCATCGATCCCAGGCCCGAGCCGGATTCGCGCAAGGCCCAATCCAGCAGCTCGTCCTGGCTGCCGCCCACGACCGGCGGCGGCTCCGCGATCAACATGCCGGCCGGACGCGCGAGACCCGAGAGTACCCAGAGGTCGAGTTCGTGGCGCGGGAAGAGCCACTTCCCGGTCACCTTGGTGCAGGGGATCGCGCCGGTGGTGACGAGTTCGTAGAGCTTGCGTTCGCCGAGCCGAAGATAGTCGGCGGCTTCGCTGGTCGTCAGGAATTCCATCCTGCATTCCTATGCAAATTCTTGCTTCTTTTTGACGTTCGACGCAGGTGGAATTCTGCATTTCAATTCCCGTCCGCGGGACCATGCCTGATCATCTCGCTGCTTTGCAACACATCCCGGCGCGCGATCTCCGCTTTGGTGAACGATCTTGAATCGCTTGCGCGGTGCGCAGGATGCCTTGCAACGTTGCCGCTATTTCCCGGGTGATGTGCGCAAAAAGCAGGCGCGTCACGAGTGCGGCGCAATCGGCCGTCATCATGATCGGGTCATAGATAGGAACCTGACCATGGGCCGCTTGTTCGTCGTATTCGCGCTCCTCTGCGGCCTCGCCGCCGGCGTCGCGGCCTCGTCTGCGGAGGACCGCAGCATCGTGCTCGCCACGACCACCGCGACACAGGAGTCCGGTCTGCTCGACTTTCTGCTGCCGATCTTCCGCGACAAGACCGGCATCGAGGTGACCGTGATCGCGCGGCGCGCCGACGCGGTGCTCGACGGGCCGCGAAGGGGCGAGGCCGACGTCGTGCTGATGCATGCACGGCCTCAGGAGGAGAAATTCGTCGCCGACGGGTTTGGCGTGAAGCGTTTTGACGTCATGTACAACGACTATGTGCTGATCGGGCCGAAGAGCGATCCCGCCGGCGTCAAGGGCAAGGACATCGCGACGGCGCTGAAGGCGATCGAGGCCAAGGGCGCCCCGTTCGTGACGCGCGGCGATCGCTCGGGCACCCACGCCGCGGAGCTGGCGCTCTGGATCGTCGCCGGCATCGACATCGCGGCGGCCAAGGGCGCCTGGTACCGCGAGGCGGGGCAGGGCATAGCCTCGGCCCTCGAAGCCGCGCGTGCCGCGAATGGCTATGTGCTATCGGATCGCGGCAGCTGGATCGCCTTCAGGGATCGCGGCGATCTCGACATCGTCGTCGAAGGTGACCGGCGGCTACTCAATCAGTACGGCGTGATGCTGGTAAACCCCGAGAAGTTTCCGGACGTGAAGAAGGATCTCGCGCAGACCTTCATCGACTGGCTGACCTCGCCGGAGGGGCAGACGGCGATCGCCGGCTACAAGGTCGACGGGCAGCAGCTGTTCTTTCCGAATTCGGACAGGTCGGGCGGTTGAGGCCAACATGGCCGGCGGTTGCCAAACCGGGCGATGCATGGTCCACCATGGCGCATGACCCAGCGCCTTCCGCCATCGCTGACATCGCTCGACACCGCGCTCGCCGCGTTGCTGAGCGGGCTTGAGCCGCTTGCACCGGTACAGTTGCCGCTGATCGAAGCGGCCGGCTGCATCGCTACGGGTACGCCGCTGCTGGCGGCCCATCCGCCGCACGACATTGCCGCCGCGGACGGCTGGGCGCTCCGTGCCAACGATCTCGTCGGCGCAACCTCTTATTCGCCGCTGCCTTTGACGAAAGCGCCCGCATGGGTCGAGTCCGGCGACGCGATGCCCGACGGCTGTGATTGTGTGGTCGATGCCGACGCGGTCGATGAATCCGGTCCGCTCGTGCAGGTGCTGGCGGAGGGCGTGCCGGGGCAGGGCGTCAGGCGTGGCGGCAGCGATATCGCGGAGCGCATGCCGGCCGGCACCGAGGGCCTTCCGGTCGGCGCAGCCGATCTGCTGCTTGCGCGCATGAACGGTTTGGACAAGCTCTCCGTGCGCCGGCCCCGGCTGCGCATCGTCAACGTGCCCGGTGCAACGGCAACGATGCTCATGATCGCCGGGATCGCGCGCGCTGCGGGACTGGATGTGCAGACGTCTGAGGCCGCGGCGCGTGATGCGGTGTCGATTGCCGATGCGCTCGATATGTCCTCTTGCGATCTGATCCTGACGGTCGGCGGCAGCGGCGTTGGCCGCGCCGATGCGGCCGTCTCGGCGCTGGCCCAGCGCGGTCATGTGATCGCGCACGGCGTTGCGCTTCAGCCCGGGCAGACTGCCGCCGTCGCGAAGCTCGGAAAGGTTCCCGTCGTCGCCTTGCCGGGCTCGCCGGATCATGCGCTGGCAGCGTGGCTGACGCTCGTGCTTCCGCTGATCGACCGACTATCGGCGCGCCGGCCGCGCCGGCAGGTGAGCCTGCCACTTGCGCGAAAGATCGCATCCAGTGTCGGCATCGCCGAGATCGCTTTGCTGGCGAGGGAACAACGTGCGTGGATGCCGCTCGCCGTAGGTGAATGGCCGCTCCAGTCCATTGCCGGTGCGGATGCATGGCTGCTCATTCCCGCCAGCGACGAGGGATTTGCGGCGGGTGAGCCAGTCGATGCCTATCTGATGCGGGAATGATAAGGGTTTTGGCATGTCGATGAACCCACAATCTCAAATCCGCAGCGCGCTCGAACAAGAGCAGTTCCTCAAGATTCTGTCGCGCGAGGAGGCGCTGGCGCGCTTCGAGGCCGCGTTGTTCCCGCGCGCCGCTCCGAGCGAAAAGCGCAAGCTCGCCGATGCGCTCGGCGTGGCGCTTGCCGAAGACATCACCGCGCCGATCGACGTTCCCCCGTTCGATCGCTCCAATGTGGACGGTTTTGCCGTGCGCTCGGCCGACCTTGCGGCGGCAGGCGAAGGCGCCCCTCGGCGCCTCACGCTGAACGGCGAGACCATCCACTGCGGCATAGCGCCGAGGATGCAAGTGGCGGCGGGAACCGCGACGCCGATCGCCACCGGCGGTCCCTTGCCGCGTGGGGCCGACGCGGTCGTCATGGTCGAGCACACCCAGCCCGCTGGATCCGATGCGATCGATGTGCGCCGTGCCGTCTCGCCGGGGCAATTCGTATCCTACGCCGGATCCGACATCGCGCGCGGCGAAGCGCTGCTGCGCGCCGGCACCATCATCGGCTCGCGCGAGATCGGCATGCTGGCCGCGTGCGGCATTGCCGAGGTGAACGTCGCGCGCAAGCCGCGGGTGGCGGTGATCTCCACCGGCGACGAACTGGTCCAGCCCGGCGAGGCGCTCGCGCCGGCCGAAATCTACGACACCAACGGCGCCATCGTCGCGGCTGCGATCGACGAGAACGGCGGCGAGGCCGTCTTTCTCGGCGCCATTCCGGACGATGAGGCGAAACTCGAATCCGCAATGCGTCGCGCGCTCGCCGAGGCCGACATGCTGGTGCTGTCCGGCGGTACCTCGAAAGGCGCCGGCGATCTGTCCCATCGCATCATCGGCCGGCTCGGCCAGCCCGGCATCATCGCGCATGGCATCGCGCTCAAGCCCGGCAAGCCGCTGTGCCTTGCGGTCTGCGACGGCAAGCCGGTGGTGATCCTGCCGGGCTTTCCGACCTCGGCAATGTTCACCTTCCACGACATGATCGTGCCGATACTGCGCAAGCTGGCCGGCTTGCCGCCACGCTCCGATGCCAAGGTGAGCGCGACCGTGCCGGTGCGCATTGCCTCCGAGCTCGGCCGCACCGAATTCGTCATGGTCTCGCTGGTCGAGGGCCGCGACGGTCTGATCGCCTATCCCTCCGGCAAGGGGTCTGGAGCGATCACGTCCTTCGCGCAGGCCGACGGCTTTTTGCGGATCAATGCGCTCGCCGACCAGATGCCGGCCGGGACCGAAGCCGAGGTGACGCTGTTCACGCCGCATGTGCGCGTGCCCGATCTCGTCATCGTCGGCAGTCACTGCACCGGCCTCGATCTCGTCACCGCACAGCTCGCGCATGCCGGCCTTAACGTGCGTTCGATCGCCGTTGGCAGCCTCGGCGGGCTGGCGGCCGCCAAGCGCGGTGAATGCGACCTCGCGCCGATCCACCTGTTCGACGACAAGAGTGAAACCTACAATTCGCCCTATCTCGTCGAAGGGCTCGAGCTCGTGCCCGGCTGGCGGCGGATGCAGGGCATCGTCTTCCGCAAGGGCGACAGGCGTTTCGAGGGCCTTGATGCGAAACAGGCCGTCGCGGCGGCGCTCGCTGATCCCGCCTGCATCATGGTCAACCGCAACCAGGGCGCCGGCACCCGCATCCTGATCGACCGCTTGCTCGGCGGCGCGCGGCCGGAAGGCTATTGGAACCAGCCGCGCTCGCACAACGCGGTCGCCGCCGCCGTCGCGCAGCACCGCGCCGACTGGGGCGTGACCATTGCGCCCGTCGCCCATGCGGCCGGCCTTGGCTTCATTCCGCTCGCAGAGGAGCATTATGATTTCGCGCTGGTGACCGCGCGCAAAGTGCGGCCGGCGGTGCAGGACTTTCTCGACGCACTCGGCTCGAATGACGTGCGCGCGGCGCTCGAGCGAGCGGGTTTCCGGCCCGCGTAATGACGTTGCGGGAGACCTCGCGCGCCAACATCAGGACCGACACGGGCGGGATCCGTGGATACGGGGCTCCTGGTGCCGCTGGTGGGCCTGAGCGGCGCGCTCCCGTGCCTGGTCCGGCTCAGGACGTCATGAACTTGGATGGCCGCCGTTACGACCAAGGAGTATGAGCCAAGTCATGACCGCGCCGACGCCCTTCAACTTCCGCAAGGTTGCTACACTCATCGCGACGGCCGGAACGCTGTTCTGGCTCTACACCTTCTATCACATCTCGAATGTCCCGCAGGGAGACCGCAGCGGCTTTCAATGGCTTGCGGTGTTTCCGCTAGGCATGGTCTTCGGGGCGTTCTTCCTGCCGGCCTGGCTGCTGGTTGCGATCGGCCGTCTGCCGCGATTCACTACTGCCCTAGGCCTATGCGGCTTGATCGCCTTCGCGATCATCTGGGCGCAGCTTCTCAACGAATTTCCCAAATCGTAAAGCCGCTAGGGCGCATCATCCAGCGCCGCCAGCCGCTCGGCCTCGGCGATGTCCTCGACCGTGTTGGCGTTGAAGAAGGGATCGAGCGGCTCGACCGGCCAATTCACCGTTGCGAGCGGATAGCGCGCGGTCCAGCGGTCAATCTTGCGAAGATCCTCGACGACCAGCGCATGGCGCAGCTCCTCGCGCAAGGCGACGTGCCACAGGCCGATCACGGGATGCGACTGCCCGCCTGATGCGGCGACCGCGAGCCGTGCGTTCTCGCGTTCGCGTGCATCATGCAGGCGCGCGACGAGGTCGCGCGGAAGGAACGGGCAGTCGCCAGCGGCGCTGAGCACCCATTCGACGCCCGGCCGATTTGCCGCGGTCCAGTCGAGCGCGGCGAGGATGCCGGCGAGCGGACCGGGAAAGCCGGGCACGTCGTCGGAGACGACCTGCAAGCCGAAGGATGCGAAGCGCGCGGGATCGCCATTGGCGTTGAGGATCAGCCCGCCGCATTGAGGTTTCAACCGCGCGATCACGCGTTCCAAAATGGTGCGGCCGCCGATGGTGCGCATCGGCTTGTCGCCGCCGCCCATGCGCCGCGCTAGGCCGCCGGCGAGCAGCACGCCTTGCGTCAGCGGAATGTCAATCGTCACCAGCTTCACCCTTGCGCTTGTGCTTCGCCGACTCTTCCTCGACGTAAGCGAGGTCCTGGTCGTAGACGATGCGCTCCTCGCCCGCGAGCGCGATGAAGCGCTTGCCGCGGGTGCGCCCGACCAGCGTCAGCCCGACTTGTCTTGCGAGATCGACGCCCCAGGCGGTGAAGCCGGAGCGCGACACCAGGATCGGAATTCCCATGCGGACCGTTTTGATCACCATCTCCGAGGTGAGCCGCCCCGTGGTGTAGAGGATCTTGTCGGCGGGATCGACGCCGTGGCGGTACATCCAGCCGGCGATCTTGTCGACGGCGTTGTGGCGGCCGACGTCCTCGGTGTAGCAGAGCGGCGTGCCTTCCTTGCACAGCACGCAGCCGTGGATCGCGCCGGCCTCGAGATAGAGCGAGGGCATGGTGTTGATGGTCTGCGTCATCTGGTACAGCCAGGATGTGCGCAGCTCCGCCTTCGGCAGCGCGACACTCTCGACGGCCTCCAGCAGGTCCCCGAAGGCGGTGCCCTGCGCGCAGCCCGAGGTCTGCGTACGCTTCTTCAGCTTGGCTTCGAAATTGGTGTGATGTGTGGTGCGTACCACGACCACCTGGAGGTCGTCGTCGTATTCGACCTCGGTGACAGCGTCATTATATTTCAGCATGTTCTGGTTCAGCAGATAGCCGAGCGCCAGATATTCGGGGTAGTCGCCGATCGTCATCATGGTGACGATCTCCTGGGAATTCAAATAGAGCGTCAGCGGCCGCTCCATCGGCACCTTGATCTCGACCTTGGTGCCGGTCTGGTCGGTGCCGGTCACGCTCCGGGTCAGGCGCGGGTCATCCGGATTGGGGATGATTGGGGGCACCGGGGTTTTGTCGATCTTCATCATGGCCGCGAGGTTAGCATGACATTCGGGTCAAGCCGATATAAGCATGCTCACGACGTTGAGAAAGCGGTTCCGGCCGCGTGACGAGGCCGGCGGAGATCGTGTTACGATGAAAGTCATCGGCCTTGCAGGCTGGAGCGGAGCGGGCAAGACCACGCTGTTGACCCGGCTGATCCCGCACTTCAAAGCGCAGGGCCTGCGCGTCTCGGTCATCAAGCATGCGCATCATCAGTTCGACGTCGACGTGCCCGGCAAGGATTCCTGGCGCCATCGCGAGGCCGGCGCGGCCGAGGTGCTGGTGGCGTCGTCAAACCGCTGGGCTCTGATGCACGAATTGCGCGGGTCGGCGGAGCCGCGGCTGCCGGAACTCCTGGGCAAGCTGTCCGCGGTCGATCTCGTCGTGGTCGAGGGCTTCAAGCGCGAGCCGCATCGCAAGATCGAGGTGCATCGAGCGGCGAACGGCAAGCCGCTGCTGTTTCCCGACGATCCCGGGATCGCCGGGATTGCGGCCGACACCGCCATTGACACTGGGCTGCCGACTGTCCATCTCGACGATATCGCGGCGGCCGCGGCGCTGCTGCTGCGCGCGGCGATGCCGGTCGAGGAAGCGGTCGCGAAAAGCGCTGCGATGCGCTGACGAGGCACCATGGCGCAACTGTCGGACGATTGCTTTGCCTTCGGCGGCCCGATGATGTCGGTCGACGAGGCCGTTGGCCTGATCACGATGCGCGTCAATGCGATCGCCGATATCGAGACGGTGGCGCTGGTCGAGGCGGATGGGCGGGTGCTGGCGCGGGATGTCGCAGCGCCGCTGCCGCTGCCGCCCTTCACCAACTCGGCCGTCGACGGCTACGCCGTGCGCAACGCCGACATTCCGCAAGCCGCGGAGCGGGCATTCCCGCTCGATGGCCGCATTCAGGCCGGCGGCCTTGCACAGGCGCCGATCAAGCCTGGCCACACTGCGCGCATCTTCACGGGCGCGCCGATGCCGCCGGATGCCGAAGCCGTCTTCATGCAGGAGGACGTCCGCATCGATGATTCCGGAAAGATCGTGCTGCCGTCGGGGCTGAAGCCCGGCGCCAATGTCCGCCCTGCAGGCGAGGACATCCCGAATGGGCACGTCGCGTTGCGCGCCGGGCAGCGGCTGCGGCCGCAGCATGTCGCGCTTGCCGCTGCCTTCGGTCTTGTCGGCCTCGACCTCGTCAGGCGCATTCGCGTTGCGGTGTTCTCGACCGGCGACGAGTTGGCCTCGCCGGGCGAGCCGCGCGCGGCCCCGCAACTGTTCGATTCCAACCGCTTCATGCTCATGACGATGCTGCGCCGGCTCGGCTGCGAGGTCAGCGATCTCGGCATCATGCGCGACGAGCGGACTTCGCTCGCGAATGGCTTGAAGCAGGTTGCCGGCTCTCATGACCTGATCCTCACGACCGGCGGCGTCTCGACCGGCGAGGAGGACCACGTCAAGGCGGCGGTCGAGAGCATCGGTTCGCTGGTGCTGTGGCGGATGGCGATCAAGCCCGGTCGGCCCGTGGCGATGGGGATCATCGACGGCACGCCGCTGATCGGATTGCCGGGCAATCCCGTCGCGAGCTTCGTCACCTTCGTCCATGTGGTGCGGCCGACGGTGCTTGCGCTGGCGGGTGGGCTGCCCGAGCCGCTGTTGCCGATCCCAGTGCGCGCCGCGTTTTCCTACACGAAGAAGAGCGGCCGCCGCGAATATGTGCGAGTCTCCCTGCGGCGCGCGCAGGACGGCCGGCTCGAGGCCGTCAAGTTTCCGCGCGAGGGGGCGGGGCTTCTGTCCTCGCTGGTCGAGACCGACGGCCTCGTCGAACTCGGAGAGAGCATCACGCATGTCGAGCCGGGGCAGGACGTAGGCTTTTTGTCCTACGCCGATCTGCTGTAGAGACTTGCGTTGACCCCACCGCCTCGTCCCGCCATGTTGCCTCCATGACCAGAACGACGCTCGACCTCACCGGACTGAAATGCCCGCTGCCCGCCCTGAAGACGCGCAAGGCGCTGAAGCCGTTGCAGCCCGGCGATCAGCTCGAGGTCCATTGCACCGATCCCTTGTCGGTGATTGACATTCCGAACCTGATCCGCGAGACCGGCGACAAGGTCGAGATCACCGAGCGCAACGAAGCGCGAATCGTGTTCCTGGTCGAAAAGAGCGACGCCTCGTAGAAAGGCGAATGTTCACGGCGACGACGTTTGACTATGTTGCGCCTGCGGGGAAACGGCCGGAACTTCGCTGCAATGCGAAAAGCGCCGCTGAGTGCAGTGGAATGAGCTCAAACCTAGACTCTCAAAGCTAAGACATCGGGCATGACTTTCTCAACATCGAGGGCAAGCGTTGCCGCAAGTCCTGCGGTGGGACGCGAGCCGGCCGTCAAGTCCGGCAAGACGGCTGCAGGGCCGGAGTTCGGGGCGCTGGCGCAGGCCTCGATCCTGATCGTCGACGACGAGCCGGGCATGCGCAATTTTCTGGTGCGCACGCTTGGACCGCGCTGCAAGCTGGTGGACGAGGCGGCCGATACCGACCAGGCCTCGCGCAAGCTCGATTCCAACCGCTATGACGTCGTCATTCTCGACAACATCATGCCCGGCAAGAACGGCGTCGATTGGCTCGCCGAGCAGCGCGCCGTCGGCTTTTTCGCCGACGCCATCCTGATCACCGCCTATGCCGACCTCGACACCGCGATCCAGGCGCTGCGCGCCGGCGCGGCCGATTTCGTGCTCAAGCCGTTCCGCTCCAACCAGATCCTCAACGCCGTGGCCCGGTGCCTCGACCGTGTCCGCCTCCAGCGCGAGAACTATGTCCTGCGCTACGCCCTGCGTGCCTCGTCCGACCGCACCTTCCTGCGCGACAATCTGATCGGGCAGTCGGCAGCGACGCTGCGCGTGCGCGAGACCATCGCCCGCGTCGCGCGCCTGCCGACCTCGGTTCTTCTCACCGGCGCATCCGGCACCGGCAAGGAAGTGGCAGCACGCTCGATCCACTCGCTGTCCGACCGCGCCGACAAGCCCTTCGTGCCCGTGAATTGCGCGGCGATCCCGCCGGAGATGATCGAGGCCGAGCTGTTCGGACACATCAAGGGCGCCTTCACCGGCGCGGATTCGGGGCGTGAGGGCCTGTTCCTGTACGCGCATGGCGGCACGCTGTTCCTCGACGAGATCGGGGAGCTGCCGCTGCCGATGCAGAGCAAGCTGCTCCGCGTGCTCGAAGACCGCCGCGTCCGTCCGGTCGGCTCGGAGCGTGAAGTTCCGGTCGACCTGCGTTTCATTTTCGCAACCAATGCCGAGCTTCAGAAGGAGGTCGAGAAGGGGCGCTTCCGAGCCGATCTGTTCTACCGGCTCAACGTGATGCAGATTCACCTGCCGCTCCTGAAGGATCGCGGCGATGACGTGCAGGAGCTTGCCGCCATCTTCATGAGCAAGCTGTCGGCTCAGCTCGGCATGCCGCCGGTGCCGATCGACGCCTCGGTGCGGGCGGCGCTCGCAAGCTATGACTGGCCCGGCAACGTGCGCGAGCTGCGCAATTTGATCGAGCGCACGCTGATCCTCGGCGCCTTCCCCGACGACTTTGCCGGCCCCCGCAACGACGGTCAGTCGGCGCCTGCCGACAGTCTCGCGGAGCTCGAGCGCCGTCACATCCTCGGTGTGCTGAAGGAGGTCAATGGCAATCGCGAGGAGGCGGCCCGGCGCCTCGGTGTGTCGCGCAAGACCATCGATCGCAAATGCGCGTTATGGGATGTCTGATGGTGCCCGCCGCACCGACGAGCTCGTGCGGGGACGCTCCGTCCGCTTCCGGTTGCTCGCGATCGCCTTGCTGCCGATGCTGGTCATCCTGCCGCTCCTGCTCGGCGTTGCGATCTATCGCTGGAACGCGAAATTCGACGCGGCCCTGATCTCCAAGGTCAATGGCGATCTCACCATCGCCCACCAATATCTCGCTCGCATCCTGGAAAAGACCGGAGTCCAAATCCGGGCGCTCGGCCTGTCGGCCCGCTTCCACGAGGTGCTGGGGCCGGATGCGCGCGGCTCGCTGCGGGAGCTTCTCGACGAGACCCGCAAGGAGATCGGGCTCGATTTCCTGTACCTGACCAACGATCGCGGCGACGTCCTGGCCTCATCGCCGCCGCTGCAGCGTCAACCGAGACATGACTGGCCGATCGTCATGTCGGCGCTGTCGGGCAAGGTCGCTGCGACGGGTGTCGACATTTTCGGCAATGACGAGCTCGCCGCAATTTCGCCGGCCCTGGCCGAGCGGGCGCGATTGGACCTGGTGCCGACCCCGAACGCGGTGCCGACCGACCGCAGCACGGAGACGCGCGGCATGGTCGTGCATGCGGCGAGCCGGGCGATGCTGCCCGACGGTGGCGCCGCCGCGCTGGTCGGCGGCACGCTGCTCAACCAGAATCTCGAATTCATCGACACGATCAACGATCTCGTTTACCGCGCGGCGAGCCTGCCGGAGGGCAGCCAGGGCACCGCGACGCTGTTCCTGGACGATGTGCGGATATCGACCAACGTCCGTCTGTTCGAGGGACGTCGCGCGCTCGGCACGCGCGTGTCGGCGGCGGTGCGCTCGGCCGTGCTGGGCGAGGGGCACACCTGGCTCGACAGCGCTTTCGTCGTCAATGACTGGTACATCTCCGCCTACGAGCCGTTGGTCGACAGCTATGGCAAGCGGGTCGGCATGCTCTATGTCGGCTTCCTGGAGAAGCCGTTCAGCGAAGCCAAATACCAGACGTTGGCGATCATCATCGCAGCCTTCATCGCGATCACCGCTGCGACCGTACCGATCTTCCTGCGCTGGGCGACCTCCATCTTCATGCCGCTGGAGCGCGTCACGGCGACGATCGGCGAGGTGGAGCGCGGGAACCTCTCCGCCCGCACCAAGATGCCGGTGTTGGGCGACGAGATCGGCCGCGTCGCGGTTCATCTCGACAACCTGCTCGACCAGATCCAGGAACGCGACCGACAGCTCCGGGAATGGAACGAGGAGCTGAACGTTCGCGTGCTGGAGCGCACCCGCGACCTCGAGCACGCCAATCTCAAGCTCGAGGCAACCACCAAGCAGCTCATCATGTCCGAGAAGCTGGCCGCGATCGGCGAGATCACCGCCGGCGTCGCGCACGAGATCAACAATCCGATCGCGGTGATGCAAGGCAATCTCGACGTCGTCCGCAGCGTGTTCGGGGCCGACGCCGACAAGGCGAAGGTCGAGTTTCGCCTGCTCGACGAGCAGATTCACCGCATCAGCCAGATCGTGACCAAGCTGTTGCAGTTTGCGAGGCCGGAGGAATATGCCGGCTATGTCGAACGCCATGCGCCCGCGAGCGTCATCTCCGACTGTCTGCCGCTGGTGCAGCATCTTCTGAACAAGACGGAGATCGCCGTGGTCAGGGACGACCGCGCCAGTCGGCTCGTGCTGATGAACCGGAACGAGCTGCAGCAGGTGCTGGTCAATCTCATCGTCAACGCGATCCACGCCATGCCGGACGGCGGAACCCTGACGCTCCGCTCCTTCGATGCCGATCGCGACGGCCATCAAGGCGTCGCCATCGAGGTCACTGATACCGGCATTGGCATGAGTACTGAGGTGATCGAAAAGATATTCGATCCCTTCTACACCACAAAACGGCGGCAAGGCACCGGGCTGGGCCTCTCCATCAGCCAGACCCTGATCAAGCGCCAGGGCGGACAGATCACGGCGGAAAGCAGCGTGGGTTCCGGAAGCACCTTCACGATGTGGCTGCCGGAAGCGACCTGACTGGACATTCTGTCCCGGAATTCAGGACATTTTGTCCGACGCGGCACGTTGCGCTGCGGGAAGTCGTTGAATCATCACGATGCGACTTCTGGCACGCCCGTTGCTCATATCGAGACAGGGTGTTGAGGGGGATGAGGGCGCGATAGCCGTCACTGCAACGCTGTTGGCAGGCGAAGGGACATCGCCCGCGACCAGTTGCTTGCTCGGCGCACAAGAGGCGGTGCGCGCCACAGGATTCCACTTCGGCATGAATGAAGACCGACCTGTCATGCGCGGCTGCCAAGCACGCGTATGAACGGTCTCAAACTGATGTGCCGGCAAGGCCGCGCTTGGGGAGGTAATGCTTATGACGACTGCCGATACCGTTCTTGCACCGGTTGGTGCCTCCGGCTTCCTCGATCGTGAACGAACGATCGCGAAGGCCGGGTTCAATCGCTGGCTGGTGCCGCCGGCGGCGCTGTGCATTCATCTCTGCATCGGCATGGCCTACGGCTTCTCGGTGTTCTGGCTGCCGCTGTCGCGCGCGATCGGCATCTCGGCGCCAAAGGCCTGTCCCGACATGTCGCTGTGGCAGGAGCTCTTCACCACCACTTGTGACTGGAAGGTCGCGAGCCTCGGCTGGATGTTCACCCTGTTCTTCGTCGTGCTCGGCGTTTCTGCCGCGATTTGGGGCGGCTGGCTGGAGCGGGTCGGTCCGCGCAAGGCAGGCTTCGTTGCCGCGCTGTGCTGGTGCGGCGGCCTACTGCTCGGCGCGATCGGCATCTATACCCATCAGCTGTGGATCATGTGGCTTGGTTCCGGCGTGATCGGCGGTGTCGGCCTTGGTCTCGGTTACATCTCGCCCGTGTCCACGCTGATCAAATGGTTCCCCGACCGCCGCGGCATGGCGACCGGCATGGCGATCATGGGATTCGGTGGCGGCGCCATGATCGGCGCACCGTTTGCCAACCTCCTGATCAACTACTTCAAGACGTCGACCGACGTCGGTGTGTGGCAGGCCTTCGTCGTCATGGGCATCGTCTATTTCGTCTTCATGACCATCGGTGCCTTCGCCTATCGCGTGACGCCGGCCGGCTGGAAGCCCGAAGGCTGGACCCCGCCGAGCGAGAAGAAGACGATGATCTCCGAGCATCACGTTCACCTCGACAACGCGCACAAGACGCCGCAGTTCTGGCTGATCTGGTGGGTGCTCTGCTTGAACGTGTCCGCCGGCATCGGCGTGATCGGCATGGCCTCTCCGATGCTCCAGGAAATCTTCGCTGGAAAGCTGATCGGCCATCCGGAGCTCACCTTTAGTCAGCTCTCGGCCGAGCAGAAGACAGTCATCGCCGGCATCGCGGCGGGCTTTGCCGGTCTGCTGTCGCTGTTCAACATCGGCGGCCGCTTCGTCTGGGCGTCGCTGTCCGATTATATCGGACGCAAGAACACCTATTATACGTTCTTCATCCTGGGCATCGTGCTCTATGCGCTGGCGCCGACCTTTGCGGCGATGGGCTCGAAGTTGCTCTTCGTGCTCGGCTTCGGCATCATTCTGTCGATGTACGGCGGCGGCTTCGCGACCGTGCCGGCCTATCTCGCCGATATGTTCGGCACGCAGTTCGTCGGGGCCATTCACGGCCGGTTGCTGACGGCGTGGTCGACCGCAGGCATCATCGGACCGGTTGTCGTGAATTACATCCGCGAGTTCCAGCTCGCGGCAGGTGTGCCGCGTGACCAGCTCTACAACACGACGATGTACATTCTCTGCGCGATGCTGGTCGCGGGCATCATCTGCAACTACCTGGTCAAGCCGGTCGATCCGAAATGGTACATGAGCGAGGCGGACGTCGCCAAATTGCAGGCGGCGAACGCAGGTGCCA
Organism: Bradyrhizobium symbiodeficiens; assembly: GCF_002266465.3. Classification (NCBI taxonomy): domain Bacteria; kingdom Pseudomonadati; phylum Pseudomonadota; class Alphaproteobacteria; order Hyphomicrobiales; family Nitrobacteraceae; genus Bradyrhizobium; species Bradyrhizobium symbiodeficiens. The sequence continues at coordinate 1,570,692 of NZ_CP029427.2, forward strand.
CCACCGTTCAGACGGGGTCGTTCGGGATCGGCACCGGCGGCCTCGACGCCAAGGCCGCTATGTTCTGGCTCGTCGTCGGCGTTCCGCTGGCATGGGGCGTCTACAAGACGCTCGAGAGCGCGGTGAAGATCCTCTGATCGCAAACCCAGCACCACCGCGGGAAGCTGGCGCCAGCTTCCCGCGGCGTTCGCCCGCCAAATGATCGATAATGGAACCTAGGGGGATCCGTATGCTTCGCACCCGTATCTGCTTCGCCGCCATGCTGCTCGTCGCCGGCACCCTGCAATCCGCATCCGCACAGACCGCCGCGGCACCAGCTGTAACGCCGCCCGCGGCGACCGAGGTCAAGCCCGGCAGGATCAAGCTGACCGCGCAGAAGCTCAAGGACATGAAGGCCAAGTGGAGCGCCAACAAGTCGAAGCTCAAGGATTGCCGCAAGGATGTGAAGGCTAAGGGCCTCGCGGGCGACGATCGCTGGTTCTATATCGAGGAGTGCATGGGCAAAAGCTGACCGGCTGCTTCGAGGCATGGAGGGGCACCGGCCGCCCCAGGAGTGCGAATTCGATACGATTTCGCTATCGCAGCATAGGAAGCCTTTATTGATCTCCGGACCAATTCAGGCTTCGTTCTATCGATTGGCGTGTTGGACCAACGCAAGGCCGTGTCCGGGCAGCGATCCAGGGACTGCGCCCTTGGGCCGCGCTTAACTGCTTCCGAAAGCATGATAATTGCTTGGCATCTGGCATGCCAAGGGCTAGAACTGGAGCGGTTCTAAAACACGAGATCGAGACGAATCGATGAGCCACGACGTCCACAAGGTCCGCCCGTTCGAGCATCCCGGCGAGGGGCGCCGGCGCGCCAAGGCCACGCCCAAGGGACGGCAGATCGATCCCGCCGCCGCGCACGAGATCGAGCAGCTGCTCGGCGACAAGCCGCGGCGGCGCGATCTCCTGATCGAATATCTGCACCTGATCCAGGACAAATATCACCAGATATCGGCCGCGCATCTGGCCGCGCTTGCCGATGAGATGAAGCTCGCCTTTGCCGAGGTGTTCGAGACCGCGACTTTCTACGCGCATTTCGACATCGTGAAGGAAGGCGAGCCTGATATCGCCCCGCTCACGATCCGCGTCTGCGATTCTCTCACTTGTGCGATGCTCGGCGGTGAGAAGCTGCTCGAGGATCTGCAGAGCGCATCGGGTCCCGGCATCCGCGTGGTGCGCGCGCCCTGTGTCGGCCGCTGCGACACTGCGCCTGCCGCGGAAGTCGGCCACAACTTCGTCGATCATGCGACCGTCGCCAGCGTGATGGCGGCGGCCAAGGCCGGCGACACCCACGCGCACCTGCCGAAATATGTCGACTACGACGCCTATGTCGCCGGCGGCGGCTACAAGCTCCTCAATCGCGTGCGCTCGGGCGAGCTGTCGAAAGACGATCTCCTGAAGGGGCTCGACGACGCCTCGCTGCGCGGCCTCGGCGGCGCCGGCTTCCCGACGGGACGCAAATGGCGCGCCGTGCTTGGCGAGCCCGGTCCGCGGCTGATGGCGATCAACGGCGACGAGGGCGAGCCGGGCACCTTCAAAGACCGCGTCTATCTCGAAAGCGATCCGCATCGCTTCATCGAGGGCATGCTGATCGGCGCTCATGTGGTGCAGGCCTCGGACATCTACATCTATCTGCGCGACGAATATCCAGCCTCGCGCGAGATCCTCGAACGCGAAATTGCAAAGCTGCCGCCGGGCGGCCCGACGCTGCACATGCGCCGCGGCGCCGGCGCTTACATCTGCGGCGAGGAATCCTCGCTGCTCGAAAGCATCGAGGGCAAGCGCGGCCTGCCCCGGCACAAGCCGCCTTATCCGTTCCAGGTCGGCCTGTTCGGATTGCCGACGCTGATCAACAACATAGAGACGCTGTGGTGGGTGCGCGACATCGTCGAGAAGGGGGCCGACTGGTGGAAGGGCAATGGCCGCCACGAGCGTCATGGCCTGCGCAGCTTCTCGGTCTCGGGCCGCGTGAAAAATCCCGGCATGAAGCTGGCGCCCGCGGGCATTACCGTGCGCGAGCTGATCGACGAATATTGCGGCGGCATGGCCGACGGCCATCAATTCTACGCCTACCTGCCGGGCGGCGCGTCCGGTGGTATCCTGCCGGCGTCGATGGACGACATCCCGCTCGATTTCGGCACGCTGGAAAAATACGGCTGCTTCATCGGTTCGGCCGCGATCGTGATCTTGTCCCAGAAGGACAGCGTGCGCGGGGCGGCGCTGAACCTGATGAAGTTCTTCGAGGACGAGAGCTGCGGCCAGTGTACGCCGTGTCGCGTCGGAACCCAGAAGGCGGCGCAGCTGATGCAGCAGCCGGTCTGGAACCGCGCACTTCTGGAAGAATTGAGCCAGGCGATGCGCGATGCCTCGATCTGCGGGCTCGGACAGGCGGCATCGAATCCGCTGTCCACCGTGATCAAATATTTCCCTGACGAGTTCAAGGAAGCGGCCGAATGACCAAGATTACGTTCGAGCTCGACGGCAAGCAGGTCGAGGCCAACCCCGGCGAGACGATCTGGCAAGTCGCAAAACGCGGGGGCCGCGAGATTCCGCATCTCTGCTATTCGCCCGCGCCGGATTATCGCCCTGATGGCAATTGCCGCGCCTGCATGGTCGAGATCGAGGGTGAGCGCGTGCTCGCCGCGTCCTGCAAGCGCACGCCGTCCGTCGGCATGAAGGTCAAGACCGAGAGCGCGCGCGCCGTCTCGGCGCAGAAGATGGTGATGGAGCTGCTGGTCGCCGACCAGCCGGCGCGCGAGACCAGCCACGATCCGGATTCGAAGTTCTGGCACTGGGCCGAGACCACAGGCGTCACCGAGAGCCGCTTCCCCGCTGCCGAGCGCTGGGCGACCGACGCCAGCCATCCGGCGATGCGCGTCAATCTCGATGCCTGCATCCAGTGCGGCCTGTGCGTGCGCGCCTGCCGCGAGGTCCAGGTCAACGACGTCATCGGCATGGCTTATCGCAGCCATGGCTCGAAGATCGTGTTCGACTTCGACGATCCCATGGGCGAGTCCACCTGCGTCGCCTGCGGCGAATGCGTTCAGGCCTGCCCGACCGGCGCGTTGATGCCGGCCGTGATGCTCGACGAGAAGCAGACCCGCGTCACCTATGCCGACAGGAAGGTGGATTCGCTCTGCCCGTTCTGCGGCGTCGGCTGTCAGGTCACCTACGAGGTCAAGGACGAGAAGGTGATCTATGCGGAGGGTCGTGACGGCCCCGCCAATCACAACCGTCTTTGCGTGAAGGGCCGCTTCGGCTTCGATTACATCCACCATCCGCATCGCCTGACCAAGCCGCTGGTGCGGCTGCCGAACGCGAAGAAGGATTCCAACGACCAGGTCGATCCGGCCAATCCCTTTACGCATTTCCGCGAAGCGAGCTGGGAAGAAGCGCTCGACATCGCCGCCAAGGGCCTCGTCAAGATCCGCGACGAGAAGGGCGTGAAGGCGCTGGCCGGCTTCGGCTCGGCCAAGGGCTCGAACGAAGAAGCCTATCTGTTCCAGAAGCTTGTGCGCACCGGCTTCGGCTCCAACAATGTCGACCATTGCACCCGTCTGTGCCACGCCTCCTCGGTGGCGGCGCTGTTCGAAGGCCTCAGCTCGGGCGCGGTGTCGGCGCCGTTCGCAGCCGCAATGGACGCCGAGGTCATCATCGTGATCGGCGCCAATCCGACCGTGAACCACCCGGTTGCCGCGACCTTCATCAAGAACGCGGTGAAGCAGAATGGCGCCAAGCTGTTCGTGATGGATCCGCGCCGGCAGACGCTGTCGCGTCACGCGACCAAGCATCTGCAGTTCAAGCCGGGCTCCGACGTCGCCATGCTGAATGCGATGATCAATACGATCATCTCTGAAGGCCTGACCGACGATCAGTATATTGCCGGCTACACCGAAGGGTTCGAGGACCTGAAGGAGAAGATCAAGGAATTCACGCCGGAGAAGATGGAGGCGATCTGCGGCATCCCGGCGCAGACCCTGCGCGAGGTTGCACGGACCTACGCGCGTGCAAAATCGTCGATCATCTTCTGGGGCATGGGGATCAGCCAGCATGTCCACGGCACCGACAATGCGCGCTGCCTGATCGCGCTGGCGCTCATCACCGGCCAGGTCGGCCGGCCCGGCACGGGTCTGCATCCCTTGCGCGGCCAGAACAACGTGCAAGGTGCCTCCGACGCCGGCCTGATCCCGATGTTCCTGCCGGATTATCAGCCGGTGGGCCGCGACGATCTGCGCGGTAGCTTCGAAAAGCTCTGGCAGCAGGATCTCGATCCCGTCCGCGGCCTGACCGTGGTCGAGATCATGAACGCGATCCACGCCGGCGAGATCACGGGCATGTATATCGAGGGCGAGAATCCCGCGATGTCCGACCCCGACCTGCAGCATGCGCGCCAGGCGCTCGCCATGCTCGATCATCTCGTGGTGCAGGATCTCTTCGTCACCGAGACCGCTTTCCACGCCGACGTGATCCTGCCGGCCTCGGCGTTCGCCGAGAAGGAAGGCTCCTTCACCAACACCGATCGCCGCGTGCAGCTCGCGCGCCAGGTGATCAAGCCGCCGGGCGATGCGCGGCAGGATCTCTGGATCATCCAGGAGATCGGCAAGCGCATGGGCCTGCCCTGGGACTATGCCGGTCCCGGCGACGTCTTCACCGAGATGGCGCAGTTGATGCCGTCGCTGAAGAACATCACCTGGGAGCGGCTGGTGCGCGAAGGCGCCGTCACATATCCGGTCGACGGTCCCGACGTGCCCGGCAACGAGATCATCTTCACCACGGGTTTTCCGACTGCGAGCGGCCGCGGCAAGATCGTGCCGGCTCACGTCATCCCGCCGGACGAGATTCCCGATGCCGAATATCCGATGGTGCTGTCGACCGGCCGCGTGCTGGAGCACTGGCACACCGGTTCGATGACGCGCCGCGCGCAGGTGCTCGACCAGATCGAGCCCGAGGCCGTCGCCTTCATGTCGCCGAAGGACATGCACAGGAAGAAGCTTGCGCCCGGCGATTTTATTCGCCTGGAGACCCGCCGCGGCGCCGTCGAGGTCAAGGTCCGCTCCGACCGCGACGTGCCGGAGAACATGGTGTTCATGCCGTTCTGCTACGCGGAAGCGGCGGCGAACCTGTTGACCAACCCGGCACTCGATCCCTTCGGCAAGATCCCGGAGTTCAAATTCTGCGCGGCCAGAGCCGAACGCGCGGAGATGCGGGACGCGGCGGAGTAGGAGAAGGCTCGTCATCGCTGTCATGCCCCGCGAAGGCGGGGCATCCAGTACGCCGCGGCCTATCGATGCAATCACAACCGTCTCGGAGTACTGGATCGCCCGTCAAGCCGGGCGACGACAGTGATTGCGTGGTGCCGGCTTTCCCCACGCCGCTTCGCTCCTCGCAGCGCCGGTGGTAAACATTGCCTATGTCCAAGGTCACCCCCGCCACCCGCGCGCTCACGGCTGCCGGTATTGCATTCACCGTCCACGCCTACGACTACGATCCTGACGCCGAGAGCATCGGCCTTCAGGCGGCCGCCGCGCTCGGCGAAGACCCGGCACGTGTTCTCAAGACGCTGATGGCGCAAGTCGACGGCAAGCCGGTCTGCGTCGTCGTGCCGTCCGACCAGGAAGTGTCGATGAAGAAGCTCGCCGCAGCCGTGAGCGGCAAGTCGGCGCAGATGATGAAGCCGCCGGAGGCGGAGCGCCTCACGGGCTACAAGGTCGGCGGCATCAGCCCGTTCGGGCAGCGCAAGCCGGTGCGCACCGTGATCGAGCAGAGCGCGCTTGCGCATGATCTAGTCTATCTCAATGGCGGCCAGCGGGGATTGCAGGTGCGCCTCAAGCCAGCCGATGTGCAGCGCGTGTTGAAGGCGATCGTGGCCGACGTGCTTGCCTGACGGCGATCGATAAAGATCCACGATTGTGCCTTTGTGGCTGCCTGGCCCAGGCAGGGGGACTTGAGTTCACGTGCGAGGCCTGTATAGAACTATCATCAAAATAGAATAACGTTCTATTGGATAGAACGATCGATCACGGGGATGAAGCGATGTCATCTGAGCGCGGCGGCCAAAGCACTGATGCGCCGATCTCATCTAGCGCTGACGCCGTCGTTGCGGCCTTTGCGGCGATCCCGGCTCTGCTGGCGCGCGATGCGGCGTTGACGGCTCGCGGTCGCTGGCTCGACGTCGATTGCCTGCTCGGGCCGAACACGCAGCCGTTCCACGTCACAATCCGCGCCGGGCAGATCGTGGATATGGCGCGGGCTCCTGTGTTGATGCGATCCTGGCGCTTCGCCTATCGTGCCACGCCTGCCGCGTTCGCCCGCCTATTGGCAGCCACTCCCGCTAGCGGGGTGGCATGATCTGCTGGCGTTGACCAAGCGCGGAGAGGCGACGCTCGAAGGCGAGATCCATCCCTTCATGACCCATCTTCAGTATTTCAAGGATCTGCTCGCATTGCCGCGTCGTAACGGCTTCGGAGGCGTGTCATGACCGGTGGCTTAATCGAGCCCATCGTCGGCCGCTACGTGCATGTCGAGATCGAGGGGGAGATCAACCGGATCTATTTCGAGGAGAACGGCAGCGGCATCCCGCTGGTTTGCCTGCACACCGCTGGCGCCGATGCGCGGCAATGGCGTCATTTGCTGGTCGATGAGGAGTTCACCAGGAACTACCGCATCATCGCTTTCGACATGCCCTGGCACGGCAAGTCCAATCCGCCGGACAGTCAATATGATAGCGAATACCGGCTGAGCACCGCGAGCTACACCACGACAATCCGCGCGTTCTGCAACGCGTTGGGATTGGATCGGCCTGTTGTGATGGGTTGTTCGATCGGCGGGCGCATCGTACTCAATCTCGCCATTGAACATGCGCGCGAATTCCGTGCCCTGATAGGTCTCGAGGCCGCGGACTTTCAGCAGCCCTGGTACGACACGGCGTGGCTGAACCGGCCCGACGTTCATGGCGGAGAAGTCTGCGCCGCCTTGGTTTCGGGCTTGATCGCGCCAAACGGCCCGGAGGCCGGGCGCAATGAGACGCTGTGGAGCTACAAGCAGGGTGGCCCCGGCATCTTCAAGGGCGACCTGTATTTCTACAGGGTCGACGGCGATCTGCGCGGACGGACGGGTAGCATCGACGTCAACCAGTGTCCGCTCTATCTCCTCACCGGCGAATACGATTTCTCCTGCACGCCGGAGGATACGCTGCGTACCGCCGCCGGCATTCCTGGCGCAAGAGCAACCATCATGGAGCGGCTCGGCCATTTTCCGATGAGCGAAAACCCAGATCAGTTCCGTCGCTACATCGCGCCGGTGCTGCAAGACATTCTTGACGAGCAAAAGTTGTAAACGGGAGGCTTATGTTATGAAGTTGAGCTGGATGATGGCGGCCGTTCTGGCCGCGCAGACGGGTGCCGCTCTCGCGGCTGACAATACGATCAGGATCGGCGTGCTCAACGACCAGTCCGGCGTGTTCGCGGACAATGGCGGCCGCGGATCGGTAGCAGCGGCAAAGCTCGCTGCGGAGGACTTCGGCAACGAGCTGCTCGGCAAGAAGATCGAGATCATCTCGGCCGACCACCAGAACAAGCCGGATATCGCTTCGGCCACCGCGCGAAAATGGTTTGACAATGAAGGCGTCGACATGATCGCAGATGGTGCGGCGTCGTCGGCCGGCTTTGCCATCCTCGAAGTGGCCAAGCAGAAGAACAAGATCTTCGTCATCTCCGGCCCCGGCTCATCCGATTTCACCGGGAAATCCTGCTCCCCGGTTAGCTTCCATTTCAACTACGACACCTACGCGCTGTCGAAGCTGACCAGCGACGCCATCACGCGCGCCGGCGGAAAGTCCTGGTATTTTGTAACCGCCGACTACGCGTTCGGCCACGCGCTGCAGCGAGATGCCACCAAGTTCATTGAGGCCGCGGGCGGCAAGGTGATCGGATCGGCCGCGCATCCGCTCGGGACCGCCGACTTCGCCTCGTTCCTGCTGCAGGCGCAGGCCTCGAAGGCCGACGTCGTTGGTCTCGCGACATCAGGCGCGGATGTGCAGACCGCGATCAAGCAGGCGGGTGAATTCGGCGTCGTCGAGGGCGGGCAGAAGCTCGCCGGCCTGCTCGTCTTCATCACCGACGTGAATTCGCTTGGCCTGAAAGTCACTCAGGGCCTGCAGGTAACGACCTCGTTCTACTGGGACCTCGACGAGCAAACCCGGGCCTGGTCCAAGCGCTACGCTGGCTTGATGGATGGCAAGGTCGCCAGCATGGTGCAAGCCGGCGTCTATAGCGGCGTCCATCACTACCTCGCCGCGGTGAAGGCCGCCGGCACCACGGATGCGACGGCCGTCGCCGCCAAGATGCACGAGCTGAAGGTCAACGACATGTACAACAAGGATGTCGCGATCCGCCCGGACGGGCGCGTGCTGCACACCATGTACCTGGTCCAGGTGAAGAAGCCGGAGGAGTCCAAGTACAAGTTCGACTACTACCGGATCGTCAGCTCCAAGCCGGGCGAAAAGGTGTTTCGGCCGATGAGCGAAGGCGGCTGCCCGCTGGTCAAGTAACTGCGTCGGCCGGGCGGGATTGCACCCGCCCGGCTTGAGGATTTCCTCGGAGAGTACGGAATGTCTGATTCAATTGGATTCATCGGTCTCGGCGTCATGGGCGAGCCGATCTGTCGCAACCTGGTGCGCAAGAGCGGACGAACAGTGCTGGCCTTCGACCTTGCCAAGGAACCCTTGGCGCGGATCGCGGCTGATGGTGCGACCGCGGCGCCGTCGATCGGGGATGTCGTTTGTGGTAGCGAGACTATCTTCTTGTGTCTGCCCAGCGCCAGGCACGTGATGTCCGTGTTCGAGAGCATCTTGCCGAAGATCAGGCGCGGTCAGGCCGTGATCGATCTCGGCACCTCCGATGTCGGCCAGACCCGCTCGTGCGCCAAGCAGCTCGCCGACAACGGCGCGCTCTGGATCGATGCGCCGATCGCACGCACGCGTCAGGCGGCCCAGGACGGCACGCTCAGCGTCATGGTCGGCGCGACGCCCGAACAGTTCGCTCGGGTCGAGCCGCTGCTCCGGCATTTCGCCACCGATGTCACGCTTTGTGGCGGGACCGGCGCAGGGCAGGTGACGAAGATCCTCAACAACATGGTGCTGTTCGAGACGGTCAACGCGCTGGCGGAGGCCGTCGCCCTCGCCAAACATAATGGTGTCGAGCCGAAGCTGCTGCTGGAGACGCTGTCCAAGGGTTCGGCGGACAGCTTCGCCCTGCGCAACCACGGCATGAAGGCGATCGTCGCCAAGGAATTTCCACTGCGGGCCTTCTCGACCGAGTATGCCATGAAGGATCTCTCGTACGCGCTGGAGCTGGGCGCGCAGGCCGGGCTGAACCTGCGCGGAGCGGCGCTGATGCGCGAGATCTTCCAGGAGACGATCGACAAGGGCATGGCGGATGCGTATTTTCCCGTCATCGCAAAGCTCATCGATCCCTCCGGATTTCCTCAATAGGAGACGACATGCCTTCGCCCGGCGTCGCAGCCGTCGATCGCGCTCTCAGCATTCTGGCCGCCTTCGAGGACGCGCCGGAGCCGATGACGCTGGCCGAGCTCGCCCGGCGCACCAAGATGTACAAGAGCACGTTGCTGCGGCTGATGACGTCGCTGCAGGAATTCGGCTATCTCGTCCAGCTCGCCGACGGTCGCTACCATCTTGGCCCGACCCCGTTCCGGCTGGGTGCGGTCTACCAGCGCAGCAACAATCTGCACGATCGGGTGATGCCGCTGCTGCGGCAGCTCGTGGCCGACGGGACCGAAAGCCCTTCGTTCCACGTGCGGCATGATGCCAGGCGCCGTCTGTGCGTCTTTCGCGTTGATTCCCGGCATTCGACGCTCGACCGGGTCGAGGCTGGCGCCCTGCTTCCGCTCGACCGGGGGGCGGCCGGCCGCATCATTCTGGCCTTCGACGGCGAGGAAGGCGAGGCCTATGACGAGATCCGCGAGGGATGCATCGCCGTGTCGTTCGGCGAGCGCGACCCGGATTGCGCCGGGCTTGCCTGTCCGGTGTTCGGTCCGGGCGGGAAATGTGTTGGTGCGCTGTCGCTCTCGGGGCCGAAGCCGCGCTTTACGCGCGACACTATCAAGGCGATGTCATCGCTGCTGTTGAAGACCGCTATCCGCCTGACGCGTACGCTGGGCGGTCCGACCGATCTGCTCGACGGTGCCGTTGCAGCCTCGGTCGATGATGTGCGTCCCGCGCGACGGGCGAGGCGATGAGCAGTTCTACTGCTTCTGCAACAGCTTCAGACGGCAGCGCAGCGCTTCGCGAATATGCGCGCGGGCGAGCTGCTCGGCCTTGTTGCCGTCGCGCGCGGCGATGGCCTCGATGATGGCCTCATGCTCGCGGTGGCTGGTCGACGGGCGCCCCGTCACGGTGAAGGTGGTGGGGCCGAGCAAGGCGATCCAGTCCTGCAATTCGCGAGAGGCGCTGTCGAGATAGCGGTTGCGCGCGGCGCGGCAGATGGCTTCGTGGAAGGCGCGGTTGAGCCGAGCCATCTCGGCCGTATCTGTCTTCGATGCCTCGACAAAAGCCTGCTCGATGTCGCGGAGCGCATCGATCTCCGTCGCCGAGGCGTGCTCGGCGGCCAAGCGTGCCGCGGCGCCTTCCATGATCTCGCGCATGGCGTAGAGCTCGAGCACCTCCGATATGTCGAGGTTGCGCACGATCACCCCGCGGCCGCCGGCGGGCTCGACGAAGCCGCGTGCCGCGAGCCGGCCCAGCGCTTCGCGGACCGGTGTGCGGCTGACGTTCAGCCGTTGCGCGACCTCTTCCTCGCGAAGGCGGTCGCCGGCGCGGTAGCTGCCGGCCTGAAGCGCCTCGCAGAGCGAGCGAAACACGGCTTCGCCGAGCGCGACGCCGCCGCCGCGCGCGATCGATCCGCGTGTCTTTGCCGGACGCCTCGCCATGTTTCCTCGAAGCCAGGCGCATCCTGCCCATGCAGAGATGACGCTTGCAGGGCTCCTGTATATCTTTGTATACAAAAGTACGCAATGGCGGTGAGGTTGACCGGAGCCGCCGGCGGATAGAATGTCTCCACATCGTCGCATCGGGCAGACGGCATGAGCAGCAAATACGACGTGCTGGTGATCGGCGGCGGCAACGCGGCGCTGTGCGCGGCAATCGCGGCGCGGCGCGGCGGAGCATCGGTGCTCGTGCTCGAAGGCGCGCCGAAATTCTACCGCGGCGGAAACACTCGCCACACCCGCAACATGCGCTGCGCCCATGATGCGGCCACCGAAATCCTGACCGGCCCCTATACCGAGGAGGAGTTCTGGGAAGACCTGCTGCGCGTCACCGGCGGTCAGACCGACGAGGTGCTCGCACGCCACATGATCCGCGAGTCCAAGGACATCCTGAACTGGATCGTGGAGCAGGGCGTGCGCTGGCAACCCTCGCTCGGTGGCACGCTGAGCCTCGGCCGAACCAATTCCTTCTTTCTCGGCGGTGGCCGCGCGATGCTGAACGCGCTGTATCTGACCGCCGAGCGGCTCGGCGTCGATGTCGAATACGATGCCGAGGTCACCGACCTCGTGATCGAGGACGGCATGTTCCTCGCCGCGCGCCTGAAACGGCCGATCAGGGGCGAGACCGAGATCCGCGCGACCTCCCTGGTCGCAGCCGCCGGCGGGTTCGAGGCCAACATCGAATGGCTCAAGCAATATTGGGGCGATGCGGCCGATAATTTCTTGATTCGCGGCACGCCCTATAATCGCGGGTTCGATCCTGAAGATGCTGCTCGACAAGGGCGTGCAGGAGGTCGGCGATCCCACCCAGTGCCATGCGGTCGCGATCGACGCCCGCGCGCCGAAATTCGACGGCGGGATCATCACGCGCCACGACTCCGTCGTGTTCGGCATCGTCGTGAACAAGCACGCGCAGCGCTTCTATGACGAGGGCGAGGATATCTGGCCGAAGCGCTACGCGATCTGGGGCCGGCTGGTCGCGGCGCAGCCCGACCAGATCGCCTACATCATTTTCGATTCCACCGTCGTCACGAGCTTCATGCCGACGCTGTTCCCGCCGATTGCCGGGCAGACGATCGGGGAACTTGCCGGCAAGCTCGAGCTCGATCCGGCCGCGTTGGAGAAGACCATCACCGAATTCAACGCGGCGGTGCGGCCCGGGACTTTCGACCACACCATCCTGGACGACTGCGTCACCGAGGGCATCACGCCGCCAAAAACGCACTGGGCGCGCAAAATCGAGACGCCGCCTTATCTCGCTTATCCGGTGCGGCCCGGCATCACCTTCACCTATCTCGGCACGCGCGTTAACAAAGAAGCCCGGATGCAGATGGCTGACGGCAAGCCGTCGGCCAACATGTTCGCGGCCGGCGAGATCATGGCCGGCAACGTGCTCGGCAAGGGTTATGCCGCCGGCATGGGCATGACCATCGGCAGCGTGTTCGGGCGGATCGCAGGACGGGAAGCGGCGAAACATGCACGGAACTAAGATTTTGGACGAAGCCGATCGTCTGATGACGGTCTGCAATTCCTGCCGTTACTGCGAGGGGCTGTGCGCGGTATTTCCGGCGATGGAGATGCGCCGCGCCTTCTCGGACGGCGACCTCAACTATCTCGCCAATCTCTGCCATGGCTGCGGCGCCTGCTATGTCGACTGCCAGTTCTCGCCGCCACATGAGTTCAACGTCAATGTCCCCAAGACGCTCGCGATCGCGCGTTCCGAGTCCTATGCCGCTTATGCCTGGCCGGGTGCGCTGTCCGGCGCCTTCGCCCGCAATGGCCTCGTCATCAGCATCGTCGCCCGCGCTCAGCATGGCCGTCTTCATCCTCGGCTTCGCCGCCCTGAACGACCGCAGCGTGCTGTTCGGCGTGCACACCGGCCCCGGCGCGTTCTACAGACTGATGCCGCATAACGCGATGGCGGCACTGTTCAGCATCGCGTTCCTCTATGCGATCCTGGCTCTCGTCATGAGTGTGCGCGCTTTCTGGCGCGACATCGGCGCCCCGTCGGCGGCCGCGCCGATGGGGGCTCGATCTTTCAGGCGATCCGCGATGCCGGCGAGCTGCGCTATCTCCATGGCGGCGGCGTCGGTTGCTACAACGAGGACGACAAGCCGACCGACCGGCGCAAATTCTATCACCACCTGACCTTCTACGGATTCCTGCTGTGCTTTGCCGCGACATCGGTGGCGACGCTATATCACTATTTGCTTGCGCGCGAGGCGCCGTATCCGTGGTGGGACCTGCCGGTGGTGCTGGGCACACTCGGCGGAGTCGGTCTGATCATCGGTCCGGTCGGCCTGTTCATGGCCAAGATGCGGCGCGATCCGGCGCTGCTCGACGAGAAACCGCTACGGCATGGATGTCGGCTTCATCGCCATGCTGTTCCTGACCGGCCCTCACCGGATGGCACTTCTGGTCCTGCGCGAGACCGCCGCGATGGGGCCGCTGCTGGCGCTGCATCTCGGCGCGGTGTTCGCGCTGTTCGTCACCATGCCTACGGCAAGTTCGTGCACGGCATCTATCGCTTCGCTGCGCTCGTGCGCTATGCGCAGGAGCGAAGGACCGCGGCGTGACCCGTTAATTCCATCGCCCGGAGCGCCCGCTCCAGCCTGGTCAGGGACGCCGAGGTCCGCGCGATGCCGTGAAGCAGAACCACTCCCGGGCATCGTGCGTCGCCTGATTGAGGCGCCTTTTGCATCGGTCTTACGCCACCTCGCGCTCGGGCGCTGACGCCTGCTCGCGGGCCATTGCGGTGGCCGTGACGTAGTCGGTCTTGCCGGTGCCGAGCAGCGGCACTTTTGTCGACCACCATGATCGCCGCGGGAACGGTCAGCTCGGAGGCGCCGATCGTCTTGGCCTGGCCCTGCATTGCGCTGCGCTCGGCGTTCTTCTCCGTCGTCAGCAGCACGATGCGCTCGCCCTTGCGCGGATCGGGGATCGACACCGCGACCGATGCGGCTTGCGGCCACAGTGTGGTCGCGATGGCTTCGACCGCCGACAGTGACACCATTTCGCCCGCGATCTTGGCAAAGCGCTTGGCGCGGCCCTTGATGGTGATGAAGCCGGCGGGGTCGATCGCCACGATGTCGCCGGTGTCGTGCCAGCCCTCCGGGAGCACTTCGAGCACGCCGGGATTTTCCGCCCTGAGGTAGCCGAGCATCACGTTTGGTCCGCGTACCGAGAGCCGTCCACCCTCCTCGATGCCGGGGACCGGATCGAGGCGGCTTTCCATCAGCGGCGACAGGCGGCCGACGGTGCCGGGACGATTAGCCATCGGCGTGTTCATCGCCAGCACCGGCGCGGTCTCGGTGACGCCATAGCCTTCGAGGATGCGAATGCCGTAGCGTTCCATGAAGACCTGCCGCGTGCGGTCCTTGACCGCCTCGGCGCCGGCGATCACGAGGCGCAAGGTACGGAAGTCGTAGGCATGCGCCGAGCGCGCATAGCCGGTGAGGAACGTGTCGGTGCCGAACAGGATGGTCGCGCCGGTCTGGTAGATCAGCTCGGGCACGATCCGGTAGTGCAGCGGCGAGGGATACATGTAGATCGGAATGCCCGCGAGCATCGGCATCATCATGCCGCCCGTGAGCCCGAACGAGTGGAACACCGGCAGCACGTTGAACACCTTGTCATTGGCGTTGGCATCGACCCGCGCCAAAGCCTGCGCCGCGTTGGCGAGGATGTTGCGGTGGGACAGCACCACGCCCTTGGGCGTTCCTTCCGAACCCGACGTGAACAGGACCACGGCCGGATCGCTGGCCTGGCGGACGACGCGCGGCTTCGTGCCGGCGAGCAGGCCCTTGATCTTGTCGGCGGTGCCGATCGAGGCGCGGACGTCCTCGAGATAGACGACCCGGGCTTCTCCGGAGATCGCAGCCATCAGCTTGTCCAGTTTGCCCTTCTCGATGAAGGCCTTCGAGGTCAGCACGGTCTTGATCTGCGCGGCCTTCATGGCGGCGAGCACGTTGACGGGGCCGGCCGAGAAGTTGAGCATCGCCGGGACCCGGCCGATGTTCTGCAGCGCCATGAAGACGACGGCGACGCCTGCGGAATTCGGCAGCAGCACGCCGACATTCTCTCCGACGATGGTGCCGCTCTCCAGCTTCCGGCTCAGGACCTGCGCGCCGAGGATCAGCTTGCGATAGGTCAGCTTGGTGCCGAGCGCGTCCTCGATGATGACCTTGCCGGTGTCGCGGTCGCGATAGGCATGTCCGAGCGCCTCGAACAACGAGTGATCGAGCATGGCGTTCTTGACGAGAGCGTCGATCATCACGTCCTGAAGTGCGGCCCCGGCGGCATTGCGGCGCACCTTGCCCTTCAGCGCCGGGTCGACCGGAAGCTTGACCGGCGGCAGGATGGTGACCGTCACCCGCGGAAACCACGAGCGCTTGACCTGGCTGGCGTTGAGATAGCTGAGATGCGAGCGCTGCGCGCCCTCGATGCGGACCGGCACCACCACGGCATCGGCCTTGTCCGCGATCATCGCGGTGCCGTCATAGACCTTCATCAGCGAGCCCGAGACGGTGATGCGTCCCTCCGGGAAGATCACAACCGGCTCGCCGGCGGCGACCAGCTTGATCAGGTCGCGCGCGGCCAGCGGCTTGGTCGGATCCATGGTGTAGTGCTTGACGACGCGCAGGAAAGGCTTCGCCCACCAGGCTTTGGCGATGCCGGTGTCGACTGCGAAGCTCGCGTCGATCGGCAGCACGGCGTGCAGCAGCGGGCCGTCGATCAGGCTGACATGGTTGGGCGCGATCAGCATCCGCGTGCCCGGAGGCGGCAGGTTTTCCAGCCCGCGAACCTCGGTCCGGAACAATGCGCGGAACAATAATCCGCCGAAGTCGCGGACGCCTTCCTTGCCCCACTTGGTCAGCACGAACCAGACTGCGCCGAAGCTGGCGACGCCGAGACCAAAGAAGATCCAGCCGATATGAAGGCCGGCCGCCTGCAGCAGCGCGACGAACAGCGAGCCGACAACCATGAAGGCCGCCTGCAGCACGTTGCCGGCGGCGATGATGCGGGCGCGCTCGGATGGCGCCGACCAAGCCTGGACCGCGGCGAAGGAGGGAACGACGAACAGGCCGCCGCCGAACGCGAAGGCGACGAAGTCGACCAGCATGCGCAGGCCCGCGAACGAGGTCGCGAAGTCGGCCGCGGCGATGTCCTGGCCCTTGGCGGTGACGCCGATGGCCCAGGCGAGATCGAGGCCGGCGAACCCCATGATGATGGCACCGATCGGCACCAGCGCGAGGTTCGGGCGAACGTGGCTGAGGCTGGCCGCGAACAGCGAGCCGATGGCGATGCCGATCGCGAAGATCGCAAGGCACAGCGTCACCACGCCTTCGGTGCCGCCGATGACATCCTTGACCAGCGCCGGCAGCAGCGACAGCACGATCGCGCCGACCAGCCAGAACCAGGAGACGATCACGGTGCCGTCCCACAGCCGGTGGTCGGCGTGCAGGGTCTTGAGAAGGCTTACCGTCGAGGTCCAGGGATTGGCATCGACGGGCAGGTCGGGCGCGGACGGTGTCGTCTGCGGAATGCGGGAAGCGAACGCCCAGGACAGCAGGGCCAGCACGACCACGGCCGATGCGACCCAGCCCATATGCGCGGATCCAGCGACGAACTGGCCGCCGGCGACGGTGCCGAGCAGGATCGCCATGAAGGTCGCGCCTTCGACCAGCGCGTTGCCGGTCGCGAGCTCGCCGAGCTCGAGCTGATCCGGAAGCATGGAGTATTTCACGGGCCCGAACAGCGCGGCGATGACGCCGAACAGCGCGAGCGCTGCGAACAGCAGCGGCACCGAGTGCAGGAAGAACCCAGCGGCCGCAAAAGCCGCGGCGAAGATCTCGGCGAATTTGAGCCGCCTTGCGACGACGGATTTGACGTATTTGTCGGCGAGCTGGCCGCCGAGCCCCGACAGGATGAAATAGGGGAAGATGAAGACCGCGCCTGCCACCGTCACCAGCGCGTCGCCGTGGCCGGTTGCAGCGCTGTAAAGCAGAATGATGACGAGCGCGTTCTTGAGCACGTTGTCATTGAGCGCCGAGAAGAATTGCGCCCAGAACAGCGGCGCAAAGCGGCGTGACGACATCAATTCCCTGATCATGATCAGTCCTGTTTTGGAAAGGCAGCCTGAAGTGCTTGCAGAGTGGGTGAAACGTCACGACCGGAAGGATGGGGATCGGACGATTGCAGGGTGACGAAGGTCGGCGCCTGCTCTGTCCCCTCGGTCCCTCTGATCTTGTTGGTATCCAAGTGGCCTCGGTAGGTTCGCAAATATCTGGTCGCGACTGCAGTTCGGGCGGAAAGGTGGCGTCTGTTGGGGTATCGCGTGGGGCGATGAGGAAAAGTTGAACCGCATCGCCGAAGGTGACGAAATCGGATGCCGATGTCGGGGCATGGTAAGTCCTTCCTTGCAACCCGACCTTGCATTCGAATCGACCGGAACGTGCCGGCTGCGCGCGCTTCAGGTGAGATGGGCGAGGTGGCGAAAGGGCGACAAGCGGCCAAGAACGCTGAGCTTGCGGCCTTCGAGACGTGCGCGGTCGCGGCTGGCCCGCCACGTCCGGAAGGTCGCGCGGCGTTCGGCAAGCACGCCGGCAATGTCGCAGGCATTTGCGATGCGATCGATCGGCCTCATGGTGAACCGCAGCAGGGCCCGGACAGGGCCGGTCACGAGAACGATGGCGTCATCGACGAAGGTGGCGGCGATATCAACAGCGAGGGTTTGCATTTTTCAGGTCTCCGGGTTAATTTGAACAATGTTCACATGAGTAGCTTGAAAATGAACAATGTTCAAGAAGAATCGCTGCGAGATCAGAAAAAAAATCGGAGGCGGCTCCAGATCCTGGAGATTGCGCGGGGTATTATTGCGTCTAAAGGATTGAGATCGTTGAAGGTTCGGGATGTTGCGGAGGCCGCCGGCTGTTCCGTCGGCAGCGTCTATAACGAGTTCGGCGACTTCGACGGGGTGATCCTGACCGTCAATCGGGAGACTGTTCAGGCCCTGACGGCCCGGCTACGCGGGGTTCCGGCCGATGACCCTGTGCGCCAGCTCTACGGGCTTGCCGAGACCTATCTCGAGTTCTTCGCGGAGCACGCCAATCTGCTGCGCTCGCTGTTCGAACACCGGATGGAGGACGACCGTCCTTATCCCGACGACATCCTGCAGATGGTGATGGATGCTTTCGCGCTGATGCATCCACCCCTGGTCCGGCTGCTACCGGATGCCGATGACGTCAAGATCGCGCTGTTGTCGCGCACCCTGTTTTCAGCCGTGCATGGAATCATCTCGCTCGGTCTGGAGGAGCGCATGGTGGCCGTGCCGCCCCAGATGCTGCGTCAGCAGGTTGAACAATTCCTCGACGCGCATCTGGTGGGTCTCGGGATCGTGCCGCCGCGGTGACGGCGGAGAGCGTCAGGCGCGCGCGATCTCGCGCGGCCGGGCTGCGACGACGACGACATCAGCTCTTCCGCCGTCGACCTGGACGCGGTTGCGCCCTTTCTCCTTGGCGCGATAGCAGGCGGCATCCGCGCGCCGCATCGCGCCTTCGAGCGTGGTGTTGGTGTCGGCGATGCAGGTGACGCCGATGCTGGCGGTCACTGCAAAACAGCGATCGTCCCAGGCGAAGTTGAACAGCTCCAGCGATCGCCGCAGCCGTTCGGCGATGTCGAGCGCGTTCGCAGGCGAGCACTGCGGGAGGATCAGGCCGAATTCGTCGCCGCCGAGCCGGGCCACCAAGTCGCGCGGATGCCGGTCCTGTAGCAGGAGGTGCGAGACCTGGCAGAGCAGGCGGTCGCCGGCGAGGTGCCCGCAGCTGTCGTTGACGTTCTTGAACTGGTCGAGGTCGAGCAGGATCAGGCCCAGCGAACCCGCCGCGGCAACGTCCAGTTCGCTTTGCAGGCGCGCCTCGAAGGCGCGGCGGTTGGACAGGCCGGTCAACCAGTCGTGCGATGCCTGCCACACCAGGCGTTCCTTCTCGGCATCGAGGGCATCTTCGAAGGCTTGCCGCTGCAGCACCAATCGTCTGGTGTGCCAGATCAGGAGCAGGATCAGCGTCGCGGCGGTGACGATGTTGATGCCGGTCAGCGTCAGCTTGATGGCGCGGGAGCCTTCGCCGAGCACGGTGGAGAACCGGTTGGCATGGACCGTGAATTGGGTGTTGAGCTCGGAGAGCCGCGACGACAGGAACTGCAGCCGGTTTGCGTCTTGAACAGCACCATTCTCCAGCTCGGACCGGATGACCTCACCGAAGACGCTGAGCTCGAGCAGCATGGGATCGGTGGCAGCCCACTCGCGGATCGCATCCTGAAGGAAGCTGACGCCATTGAAGTGGCGAAACAGCCAGATCAATCCCGGGACGTCATCGGGATGGTTGCCGCCTTGCAGGAAGCCGATGCGGGCTGTCTCGACGTCGACCGGATCGCGCTCGAGCGCCCAGCGCGCGAACTCGTCGCCGATGGGAACGGCAAGCGAGGCCTGATATTGCGTGAACTGGCTGGCGTCGCCCGAATGCAGATAAAGATTGAGGAAATAGACGGCGTTCTTCTGCGAGCGCGACCACATCGCTTCGCCCGCGACATAGGCGCGAACCGACGACATCACCTCGAGGCTGAATCCCGCGATCGCCGCCTGGAGCACGACGACCGTCACGAACGGCGAGACGAGCTTGATGACGTGAAGGAAGCTGCTTCCCTTCATCGACGTCGCTGTTCTGCGAAACACCTGCATTCCCCAAATTCGCGCAACGACCCCAACGGAGCGCCGCGCCTGCAACGCGAAGTAGAGGGGATGGTTGCTTAACTCGGCCTGAAAGAGGTGGGGGACCGCATCGCAGGGTGAAGACGCCGTGAAGCGCATGCGCGCAGATCGTTGCAAATGCCGGCTAACCGGAACCGGCGAAACATTGACGAGCCAGTGCCTCGCATTCGTCCCGCGCGGTTCACTTGATTGATAGAGTTGCGGCTCGTGCTAGACCAGCACCGGCTTGCGGACGCGGCCGGCGTCGCCGAACACGCGCAGGTAACGCTCGATCTCCGAGGGCATGCCGGTCGCCTTCTCCGGATTGTCGGAAAGCTTGACGGCCGGATGGCCGTCCACCGACGACACCTTGCAGACCAGCGAGATCGGATCGAGATTGAACGAGCCGTCCGGCGTGCAGCCGACGAAGTCGTTGGTGAGGTTGGTGCCCCAACCGAACGAGAGCCGCACCCGGCCGGCGAAGTGGTGATAGGTCTCTTCGATCGAGCCGACATCCATGGCATCCGAAAAGACGAGCAGCTTGTCCCTCGGATTACGGCCGTTCTTCTCCCACCAGCCGATGATCTCCTCGCCGGCCTGGATCGGCGGCGCGCTGTCGGGGCGGAAGCCGGTCCAGTCCGCGACCCATTCCGGGGCATCGCGCAGGAAGGCCTTGGTGCCGAAGGCGTCGGGCAGCGCGATCAGCAGATTGCCGCCATAGGTCTGGCGCCACTGGTCGAGGACGCGGTAGGGCGCCCAACGCAATTCCTCGTCGTCCCTGGCGAGCGCGGCCGCGACCATCGGCAGCTCGTGCGCATTGGTGCCGATGGCTTCGAGATCATTGTCCATCGCGAGCAGCACGTTCGAGGTGCCGATGAAGGACGGACCCAGGCCCTCCTTCACCGCCTCCACGCACCAGCGCTGCCAGAGGAAGCCGTGACGGCGGCGGGTGCCGAAGTCGGACAGGCGCAGACTTTCCAGCTTGCGCAGCCGCTCCACCTTGGTCCACAGCTTGGCCTTGGCGCGGGCATAGAGCACGTCGAGCTCGAAGCGGCCGCGGCCCTTTATCGCCGCGCGCGAGCGCAACTCGTTGAGGATCGCGAGCGCCGGAATCTCCCACATCGTGGTGTGGGTCCACGGCCCGTGGAAATGCAGCTCGTACTGGCCTTCGACCTTGCGCAGCTCGTATTCGGGCAGGCGGAATTCGGCCAGCCAGCGGATGAAGTCCGCCGAGAACATGTGGGTCTTGCCGTAGAAGGTGTTACCCGCCAGCCAGATCAGCTCCTTTTTGGTGAAGCGGATGGTGCGGGCGTGGTCGAGCTGGGCGCGTAGCTCGCCCTCGTCGATGATCTCGGCGAGCCGCACATGGCGCGAGCGGTTGATGACCGAGAAGGTCACCTGCTGGTTCGGGTAGGTTTCCCGAATCATTTGCAACATCAATAGTTTGTAGAAGTCGGTATCAAGGAGGCTGCGGATGATGGGATCCAGCCGCCAGCTGTGATTGTAGGTCCGGCTCGCAATATCGGTGACTGTCATGGGAGGATTTTAGCGCGGCTCAGCTTGCGCAACCAGTGGGTTTGGCGAGGGGCAGGCTTCCCAGAGGCGAAGGCTCAGCCGCCCGCGGCTGTCGCTGCAACAAATTCCAGCTGGCTCCTCACCCAACGATGAGCCGGATCTTTCTGATAGCGCTGGTGCCAGACCATAAACATCGGCAGCTCGGCCAGCGTTCGCGTGCGTGACGCCAGTGGAATCCGGGTCTGCGCGAAGCCGCGCATGACCCCGTCCGCAAGCAGGCTCGGCATGCTCGCCAGCATTTGCGAGCCGCGCAGAAAGGACGGCACGCCGGAAAAGCTCGGCACCGAGATCGCGATGTCGCGGTGAAGACCGTTGGCCGCCAGCCGGCGGTCGAAGTCGAGCCGCTCGTTGTCGGTATAGACGACGGTGATGTGGCGCGCGGCGAGATAGGCGCTGCGGCTGGCCGGCGCGGTACGCGCCTTGGCATCGAAGTAACAGACGTAATGATCCCTCAGCAGGCGCTTCTGCACGATGTCGATGCCGGACGGCGGCAGTGGCGTGATCAGAAGATCGCAGCGGTTCTCGCGCAGCATGGCGGGCGAGGGCGACTGCGAGGGGATCACGCGCAGGTTCAGGCTCTTCACCTGGCCGGCGACATGATCGAAGAACCGGGGCAGCAGCAGGTCGCGCTGGAAGTCATTGGCCGCGATCGTCAGCGAAAGCTGCGCGTTTGGCGGCTCGAAGCTGACGCCGCCGGCAAAGCTTCGCATCTCGTCGATCAGCGCGCGCGCCTTTGCGGCCAATGCTTGCGCATGCGCGGTTGCGACGATGCCGCGGCCTGATTTGGCGAACAGCGGATCGCCCGCGATCCGCCGCAGCTTGTTCAGGGCATGGCTGACGGCGGACTGCGTCAGGCCGAGCCGGGTGGCGGCCGCCGTGACCGAGCCTTCTTCCAGCACGGCGAGGAACAGTTCGAGAGCGTGGCCGTCGAGGGCCAAATGATCGATTTCTTTCATGAAATACATTATAATCGATCTATTTATCTGTGGAATAGACGGGCCCATTATCTCCCGATAAGCCGCGCGTCCGGACCCGGGCGCCCCAGGGAGAAACACGATGAATGCCCAGGCGCCAGCCTTGCGGGATCCCCGCCTCAACCGCCCCGAGCCCCTTGCGTCGCCGCTCGGCGACGGCGGGTTCTTCCAGCGGGATCGTTCGATTCATCCGCCGGCGCATGCGCCGGGCTACAAATCCTCGGTGCTACGCTCGCCGCGCCAGTCGCTGCTGTCGCTGGAGGGTTCGGTCTCCGAAATCACGGGACCGGTGTTCGGCCACAACGATCTCGGCCCGCTCGACAATGATCTGATCCGCAACTACGCCAAGGACGGCGATCCCGTCGGCGAGCGCATCATCGTCCACGGCCGCGTGCTGGACGAAACCGGTCGCGGCGTGCCGAACACGCTGGTCGAGTTCTGGCAGGCCAATGCCGGCGGCCGCTACCGGCACAAGAAGGACACCTATCTGGCGCCGATCGATCCGAATTTCGGCGGCTGCGGCCGCGCGCTGACCGACGACACCGGCTACTACTATTTCCGCACCGTGAAGCCGGGGCCCTATCCCTGGCGCAACTATGTCAACAGCTGGCGTCCCGCCCATATCCACTTCTCGGTGTTCGGTTCGGGCTTTGCACAGCGGCTGATCACGCAGATGTATTTCGAGGGCGATCCCCTGATCCCGATCTGTCCGATCCTGACGACCATCCCGGACAAGGATGCACTCGACCGCCTCGTGGCGCCCCTCGACCTCAACGCCTCGGCGCCGTTCGACTCGCTGGCCTACCGCTTCGACATCGTGCTGCGCGGCCAGCGCTCCACTTATTTTGAAAATCGCACCGCGGGGAACTGAGCAAATGCCGCAGTCGCTCGACTATCTCAAGGAAACCGCTTCGCAGACCGCCGGGCCCTACGTTCATATCGGCCTGATCCCGGCGATGGCCGGCTTCGACATCTTCGAGAAGAATTTCTCGAATGTCCTGACAACGCCGAGCACCGAAGGCGAGCGCATCACGCTGGAGGGCAAGATACTCGACGGTACCGGGACGCCGCTGCGCGACGTGCTGCTCGAGATCTGGCAGGCCAATGCGGCCGGCCGCTACAACCATCCGGCCGATCGCTCGGCCGGCGCGCTGGAGCAGGAATTTCGCGGCTGGGGCCGCGCCGGCTCCGACTTCGAGAGCGGGCTCGTCACCTTCGAGACTATCAAGCCCGGTGCCATCACCGACAGAGCGGGCCGGACATGCGCGCCCCATATCAATGTCTGGATCGTCGCGCGCGGCATCAACATCGGCCTCAACACGCGGCTCTATTTCTCGGATGAAGAGGCCGCCAACGCCGCCGACCCCGTGCTCAATTTGATCGAACAGCCGATCCGGCGCTCGACCCTGGTCGCCAAGCGCAGCGAGCGCGGCGGCAAGGTCGTGTATTCCTTCACGATCAATCTGCAGGGGCCGGAGGAGACGGTGTTCTTCGACGTGTGAGGCTTCACGTCTCGTCGCCATGGAGCTGCGCGCGAAAGGCGCGCGGTGAGACCCCCGTGGCTGCGGCGTAGACCCGGCTGAAATAGGCGGGGTCCTCGAAGCCGAGCGCGTAGGCGATCGTCGAGACCGGCAGATTGGTGTAGACGAGGTTGCGTCGCGCCTCGCGGATCAGCCGGTTGAGGATCAGATGCGAGGCGGTATCGCCGGTCGCCGCCCGTGTGATCCGGTTGAGATGCGTCGGAGTCACCGCCAGCGCCTCGGCATAGTCCGCGACGCTCCAGCGTTCCAAATGATGCTGCTCCAACAGCGCCTCGAAGCGGCGGAACAGGCTTGATTCGACAGTGCCGTTGCCGCCGCTCTCGCTCGTGAGCGCGCGCGCCACCAGCCCGATCATGGCCGACGACAACGCCCGCAGCACATGCGCGCGGCCGAAATCGCGCGCGGCATGTTCGGCGAAGATCTGCTTCATGGTGGTGCGGATCTGCGGCGTACCGCGCACCACGGCCGAGCGGGCCAGCGCGCCGCGCAGGCCCTCGGCGGAGAGCAGCGCCTCGTCAAGAATCTCCGCGGCGATGGTCAGCACCCAGCCTTGCGTATCGGGCACGAAGCGGAAGCCGTGCACGTGGCCGACAGGCACATTGACGATCTGCATCGGCTTCAACGGCACCACCCGCCCGTCGAGCGTCGCCTCGCCACCGCCGCGCTCGATCAGCAGCACCTGGTGCAGCCTAGCATGACGGTGCACGGCGAGGGTCCAGTCGTGCAGCACCGAGCGCGACGCGATGGTCTCGCAATGCACGACGTCGGGCAAGTCGCCGGACTCGCCGAACAAATTGTAGATGCGGATCGCCGGGGCTGCGCCTCTCATGTTCGAATAGTACAAGACAATGGCGAAACCCTCCATCGGTCCGTGGCGCCAAATCTGCAAAAAAGTGCCGACGGGAGGACGCATAAATGAAGGTTCAGGTCTGTATCATCGGCGGCGGGCCGTCGGGGCTGTTGTTGTCCCAGCTGTTGCACCTCAAGGGCATCGACACGGTCGTGCTGGAGAAATACAGCCGCGACCATGTGCTCGCCCGGATCCGCGCCGGCGTGCTCGAGCACGGCTTTGCCGAGTTGATGCGCGAAGCGCAGTGCGGCGAGCGGATGGACCGCGAGGGCGAGATCCACACCGGTTTCGAGATCGCCCATGACGGCGTGCTGTCCAAGATCGATCTGCACAAGCATTCCGGCGGCAGTTCGGTGCTGGTCTACGGCCAGACCGAGCTGACGCGTGATCTCTATGAGGCACGGGACCGCCTCGGCGGCAAGGTCGTGCACGATGCGCAGGACGTGACGCCGCATGATCTGACCTCGGACCGTCCCTACGTGACCTATCGATCGAACGGAGAGATTGTCCGCGTCGATTGCGACTACATCGTCGGCGCCGACGGTTTTCACGGCGTCAGTCGCAAGTCGATCCCGAAGGACGTGCTGCGCGAATATGAGAAGGTCTATCCGTTCGGCTGGCTGGGGGTGCTGTCGCGCACCAAGCCGGTGTCGCCGGAGCTGATTTATGTGAAGCACGAGCGCGGCTTTGCGCTCTGCTCGCTGCGCTCGCAGGTGCTCAGCCGCTACTACGTTCAGGTGCCGCTGACCGACAAGGTCGAGGATTGGAGCGACGACGCGTTCTGGGCCGAGCTGAAGCGCCGCCTGCCGGACGAGGTCGCCGGCCGTCTGATCACGGGGCCCTCGATCGAAAAGAGCATCGCGCCGCTGCGCAGCTTCGTTGCCGAGCCGATGAGCTATGGCCGGCTGTTCCTCGCCGGCGATGCGGCTCACATCGTGCCGCCGACCGGCGCGCGCGGGCTCAACAGCGCCGCGTCCGACATCTACTATCTCTACCACGCGATGCTCGCGCATTATCAGCGCGGTGACGATTCCGGCCTCGCTGGCTATTCCGCCAAGGCACTGGCGCGGATCTGGAAGGCGCAGCGTTTTTCCTGGTGGATGACGATGCTCCTGCACCGCTTCCCCGACCGGCTCGACTACGAAGACCGGCTTCAGCAGACCGAGCTGGACTATCTGCTCTCGTCCGAGACGGCGCAGCGGCTGCTCGCGGAGAATTACGTGGGGCTGCCGTTTTAGGTGCGCGGCGCCTCTGGCGCTGATGTCGCTACTTCCCTTCCAGCGTATTGACTGGGGTCCAATCCGGTGGCGGTGGATTCGCGGTGAATGCTGTAGCGCGCCTGGCGAACAGCGCTGACGCCGGATCGGCCTTTGCCATCTGCCCGAACGCATCGGCCGCCTTCGCGAAATCACGCGCGCGCCAGCAGGCGAGCCCTTCCGCATAGGCTGCGGTC
The DNA here is from genome assembly GCF_002266465.3 of Bradyrhizobium symbiodeficiens. Taxonomy (NCBI): domain Bacteria; kingdom Pseudomonadati; phylum Pseudomonadota; class Alphaproteobacteria; order Hyphomicrobiales; family Nitrobacteraceae; genus Bradyrhizobium; species Bradyrhizobium symbiodeficiens. The sequence continues at coordinate 1,596,876 of NZ_CP029427.2, forward strand.
ACCTTCGCCTGTTCGGCACTCTGCGCGCTCTTCTCGGCCCGCGGCTCGAACACCTTGATGGCTTCACCGCGCCCGAGAACCCTGATCGCATCCAGCTCGCGCCAGGCAAAGGCGTCGCCGCTCTGCGTCATGGTCGTCTCCGAGGCCATGATCGCGGTGCCGTAATATTTGTTGGCGCCTTCGAGCCGCGAGGCGACGTTCACGGTGTCGCTCATCACGGTATAGTTGAAGCGGCGGCGCGAACCGATGTTGCCGACCACGGCCTCGCCGCTGTTCAGCCCGATACGGTGCGACAGGCCGTGGCCGACGAATGCGGGATTGTCCGCATTGAGCTCCGCGAGCTTCTCGTGGCACTCCAGCGCGGCGCGAACCGCGTTGCAGGCGTGTGCGGGATCGTCGGCCGGCGCGCCGAACATCGCAACGATGGAATCGCCGATATATTTGTCGACATAGCCGCCATGAGCTTCGATGATGTCGGTCATGGCGGATAGATATTCGTTCATCAGCGTCACCAGCTCGCCCGGCGTCATGGTCTCGGCAATGGACGAGAAACCGCTGAGGTCGGAGAAGAACATGGTGACGTTGCGCATCTCGCCGCCGAGCACCGGCATCTTGCCGGAGGCGACCATGGTCTCGATCACCTCGGGCGCGAGGTAAAGGGCAAAGCTCTTGCGCAGGAAGCGCTCGTCGCGATCGGCCAGCACGAAGCGATAGCCGATCATGATCGCAAGCGCAGCAAGGCTGGCGAGTGCCGGCTCCGTCAACGGCAACGCCAAGGCATGGACGAACGCACTGACGGCGATGGCCGTGTAGGCGAGGGTGAGGCCGAACCAGGCCATCAGCGCGCCGCTCGGCGCGAGCAGGCAGGCCGCGCAGGCGATGATCGCCGCGAACGCGATCGTGAGAACGGCCCGCATCGGAAAGCCGAGTTCGGTTACGGCGTCATGCTCCATCAGGTTTCGGACTGCAGTGGCGTGGACGAACACGCCGGCGACGTCGCTGCGGGCTTTCTGCGGCGTGCTTGCCGGTGCCGGCAGTGCGCATCGTGCGGCCTGCGCTCCATCATAGGCGCCGGACAGGCGCATCGAGGTGAGCTTGCGATCCTCGAAATTCAGGGCCGTACCAAGCAGCACGACCTTGCCGTTGAAAGCGCGGCGAAAAAAGTCGCGGTCACCCTTTTCGATGCAGGCGCGCAGATCGACGAAGGAGAAGGTCGGGATGTCGCGTCCCAGCCCTCGGAAGTTGAGCGTCATTGTATTCGGAACGGCACTCGGGATCGCATAGCCGGACAATTCGGTCGCGCCGGAGGGCGCAATCTCCGGCTTTGCGCCGGTCGCGCGCGCAGCGAGCTCGACCGCCATCGCCGGCACCGGCCGTCCCTCGATGGCAAAGCTCAGGGGCATTCGTCGGATGACGTCGTCGGGGTCGGTGTGGACATTGAGCGCCCGCACGGTGTTGCGCACGGCCACTTGCTGGGCGCGATAGGGCACTTCCGGATGGTCGTTGCTCAGGATTTCGCCGAGCACCAATTTGCCGCTGTCGGAGATTTGCCGCAGCGCGATCAGATAGTCCCGGTCGAATCCTTTCATGCGGCCGCCAACGGCGGTGTCGCCAAACGGGATCTCCGATTGCTCGATCGAGCTCGGAAAGATGACGTCGAAGCCGATCACCTTGGCGCCGCCTTCGGTGATGCTGCCGAGCACCCGGCCGATCTCGCGCGTCCAGGTCTGCGTCGGTGATCCCTTGAATGGTGGTGTGTCGTAGGTTTCACTGTCGATCGCGACGACGACGACCGGCGACGTCGCGGGATCGCGGCTGTCGCCGAGAAACTTCCAGCGCATCGCCGTGAGGATGTCGAGCGAAAGGCCTTGCAGGGTCTGCAGCGGCGGCGACGTGAAGATCGCGCCGGTGAGGAGCGCAATCAGGATCGCCGCAACGATGTCCCGTCCCCCGATCCGCCGCATCGCTCCGTCGCAGACCGCTATTCGAGCCGCAGCAGGCGGCCGATGATCGGGGTCGGCGAGGCGGTGGCGCTGGCGTCGACCTGGAAGGTGTAACGCTTGGTTCCGAGGCTTGCGAGATAGCTGCCGCCCGGGGTCAGCGACTTCCCGGCCTTGGCAAAGTCATAGAACTTGCCGCGGATCATGATGTCGTTCTTGAGCGGCACGCTGATCGTGGGTTCCTTGCCGTCCGTGCGCTCGATCACCAACGTGCTGCCGCTCTTGGCCTGGATCAGGGGCGCGACGCCATAGATCGTCGGCAGCTTGGACGGAGCGGTCTTGGCGTCGGACCGCATGGTCCGGAACGTGGTCGCCGCACTCTGGTTCGCCTCGCGCTCGGAGAGCTGCGCCGCCTTGGTGTCGCAGGGCACCTTGGCGCGCTGCACGTCGCCGAGCTGCACGGTGCTTTGCTCCGCGCCGACCAGCACGACGCCCTCGCTGATGGTCTCGCGCAGGCAGGATTTGAGATAGCTGAGCGTAATACTGGCCTTGGGCCCGAGCTTGATGATCTTGCCCGCAGCGACATAGTCCATGAACTCGACGCCATCGACCTTGCCTTGCACATCCTCGACGATGGCGGCGGGCGTCTCTGCCAAGGCAGGGGCCGCAGTACAGAACGCGCCGACAACAGCGCCGATCAGGCTTCTCATTGGTATTCTCATTCAATTCGACCGATACTTTGCTGGTCCCCGTCCCGGTGCGATTTTTAGCATCGGGGCGCCCAGGCAAGTGTGACCAGAATCACTCTTTGAGTATTGGTGTACTCTAGCAGGAAGTGGTTCAAACCGCCCATCGTCGACAGAGGAGGGTGCCAAGCTGTTGGCCGGACGGCGAAATCAGCTGGCCGTGACAGCCTCGGGCGAGCGGCCCTCGACCGGAGACTCCCGGATCGGAGCGAGCGGAGCCTCGGCCCTTTGGAATGGCGTCGCCCGCTCGCCGGCGGCGATCCCGACCACCTCGTCCCAGCGCGACAAGAAGGCCTCGACGCAGGCCGGATCGAACTGCCTGCCCTTGTTCTCGACCAGATAGCTGCGAGCCACCTCGATCGGCATCGGCTCTTTATATGGTCGTCGCGTCGTCAGCGCGTCGAAGACGTCGGCGACCGCGACCACGCGCGCGGCGACCGGAATCTCGTCCGCCTTCAGACCGTTTGGATAGCCCGCACCGTCCCAGCGTTCGTGATGGCCTGCGGCAATTTGCGCACCGAGCTGGATCAACTCGCAACCGGAGTCCGCCAGGATCCGTTCGCCGATCGTTGCATGGGTGCGGATCACCGCCATCTCGTCGTCGGTCAGCCTGCCGGGCTTGAGCAGAATGTTGTCGGGAATGGCGACCTTGCCGACGTCATGCAGGGGCGCGGCCAGATAAATGTCGCGGCAAAGCCGGGCTGGCAGGCCGAGCTGCTCGGCGATGACGCGGCTATACCTGGCAACCCGCAGCGTGTGCTCGCCGGTGTCGTTGTCACGGTATTCCACCGCGAGCGCGAGCCGCAGGATGATCTCCTCCTCGCGTTCGCCGAGCTTTCGCGTCGCAGCTGCGACTTCACTGGCCAGATGCGCCGCACGGTCGTTGAGCTTGCGCACGGCTGCACCGAGTTGAATCAAATTCCGCAGGCGCACCGTCATCTCGAGGCTCTGCGGCTGCTTGGGCAGGAAATCGGTTGCACCGGCCTGCAGCGCTTCCATTCTGACGTCATCCGTCTGCCGCGAGGTGACCATCGCGATTGGAATGTCCGCGCAGCCCGGCAGGGACCGGAAAACACGGATGAAGCTGATGCCGTCCATATGCGGCATTTCATAATCGACCAGCACGAGGTCGAACACGCGCTCCCGCGCGCAGGCCAGCGCCTCCACGGGATCGAGGAAGGCGGTGGCCTCGACCAGGCCTTCTGCCTCGATATGACGTTTCAGGTAGTTGAGGACGGACCGGCTGTCGTCAACCAGAAGCGCTTGGGTCAGCATCGGCGGCCGGGGCTTTCTTCGCTGGCAAAGACACGAACCCAAGCCATAACCCGAGCAAATTTAACGCGAAGCAAATGCGCCTGACGGGGCCGGACGCACCGCGGATATGCGCTCCGCGCATGAAAGCTGTCAGCAGGCTGTGCACGCTTGCACGCGGTTGCGCGAATTCCGCAGGAATGTGACCCGTAGTTGTACGGATGCCCGCGTTAGGGGTTTGCTCACCCGATTCGCGTCAAACGGGTAGTGGAATTTTAGCAAAGGCGGGTCAGCGATGGCGCTCAATCCCACGGAGCCGAAGTGGTCGTTGCGGTTGCCCGCCGATTGCAGCATCGCGGCCATTCGCAATGTCTATGAGCTCATTCGCGAGGCGTTCGGCCGCCAGGAGCGGCTCGAGATCGACTGTTCGAGCGTCGACAAGGCCGACGTGACCTCGATCCAGCTTCTGCTGTCGACGGCCAAGACGGGGCAGGCCCAGGGCCGCCCGGTGGTGCTGACCTCTTTCTCACAGTCTCTTCGCAACACCCTTCGCCGCGCCGGCTTCACCAGCGAGGCGATGATCGATCAGCATTTCCCGCAAAAGAAAGATGGCGTCTGATGGCCACGATTCTGACTGTCGACGATTCGCCCAGCATCCGGCAGATGATCAAGGTCGTGCTCGAGCCAGCCGGTCACAGTGTGCTCGAGGCCGGTGACGGGGCGCAAGGGCTCGCCAAGGCCCAGGCCGGTAAACTCGACCTCGTCATCACCGATCTCAACATGCCGGTCATGAACGGGCTGGAACTGATCAGGGCACTGCGCAAGCTACCGAGCGCGGTCGGCATGCCCATCGTGTTCCTGACGACTGAATCCAATGACACGGTGAAGCAGGAAGCCAAGAGCGCCGGCGCCACCGGCTGGATCACCAAACCGTTCAAGCCTGAGCAACTGCTCGCCGTGGTCGGCAAATTGGTGCGCGCATGAGCGCGATGGACCCGACCGAGATCTTTCGTCAGGAAGCCAGCGAGCTCTTCGAAGTTCTTGAAGGGGCCTTGCTCGACCTCGGCCAGCGTCCCGACGACCGCGAACTGGTCGATTCCGCCTTCCGCGCCCTGCATACGATCAAGGGTTCGGGCGCCATGTTCGGCTTCGACAAGGTCGCCTCCTTCACCCACGAATTCGAGACTGCCTTCGACCGCGTCCGCAAGGGCGAGATCAAGCCGACGCACGAGCTGATCTCGGTCGCGCTCGCCGCCAAGGACTACATCCGCGCGTTGATCGAAGATCCCCAGTCGACCGACGACATCATTGGCGAGGCCATCCTCGACGACCTCAAGCGATTCGTGTTCCCCGACCAGGCCGCAGCACTCGTCGCCGAGATCGTGGTGGCGCCGCCGCTCGCCCCGGTTGAGAGCAAGCAGGCCGGCTGGCACCTTTATCTGGAATTCGAATCCCATATCCTGCGCAACGGCTCGAACCCGCTCGACCTGCTGGAAGATCTCTGCAAGCTCGGGCCCTGCTTCGTCGTGCCTGTCACAGACGGCATCCCGTTCCTCGACGAGATGGAGCCGGAAGACTGCTATCTGAAATGGGACGTCAAGCTGCACGCCGCTTGCGACAAGGATGCGATCGACGACGTCTTCATGTTCGTGTCGGACGAGATGAAGCTGACGCTCTCGCCGCTGGAGCATGTCGAAGCGCCCGCGCCCGCACCGCTGTTCCAGTTGCTCGACGAGGAGCCGGCCCCGGTGGCCGACATGCCCGCGCCGCTGGTCGCGGCCGCCGTCGCGCCCGTCGCCGAGCAGCCCGTCACAAAGGCGGAGCCGAAATCCGAACCAAAGCCTGAACCGAAGCTCGAGGCCAAGCGCGACGATCGCGGCATCGCCACCGTCCGCGTCCAGGCAGAGCGCCTCGACGAGCTGATGGACCGCGTCGGCGAGCTCGTCATCGCGCAAGCGCGTCTGACCCAGCTCGCATCCTCCGGCTCCGATCTCTCGATCAAGATGATCGCCGAGGAAATCGAGCGCCTTGCCTCCTCTCTGCGTGACACCACGATGGGCGCCCGCATGGTGCCGATCGGCTCGCTGTTCGGCCGCTTCCGCCGCCTGATCCACGATCTGTCGCGTGATCTGTCGAAGCCGGTCGAATTCGTCACCACCGGCGAGGATACCGAGCTCGACAAGACCATGATCGAGTGCCTGGCCGATCCGCTGGTGCATTTGATCCGCAACGCCATCGATCACGGCATCGAGGATACCGCGACCCGTTCGGCCAACGGCAAGACCGAGCAGGGCCGGATCGAGCTCGCCGCCGTCCATTCCGGCGCGCAGGTGCTCGTCACCGTGAAGGACAATGGCGGCGGCCTCAACACCGCCCGCATCCGCGCGAAAGCGGAAGAGCAGGGGCTGATTGCAGCCGGCGCGGTGCTCACCGATCACGAAATCCATCAGTTCCTGTTCCATCCCGGCTTCTCGACCGCGCAGACCATCTCGGCGCTGTCAGGCCGCGGCGTCGGCATGGACGTGGTCAAGCGCACCATCGAGAACATGCGTGGCTCGATCGACCTCTCGACGAAGTCCGGCCAGGGCACCACAGTGACGCTGCGCCTGCCGCTGACGCTGGCGATCATCGAAGGTCTTTTGATCCGCGTGGGCGAAGGCCGCTACATCATTCCGCTGTCCGCAGTCGAGGAATGCATCGAGCTGACCGCCGAGGACGAGCGCTCCCGCGGCCGTAATTTCCTCAACGTGCGCGGCAATCTCGTGCCGTTCCTCCGGCTGCGCGAGATCATGAGCGCATCGGGCGCGCCGGACCGGCACCAGAAGACGATCATCATCTCGACCGGCGACACCCACGTCGGACTCGTCGCCGATCAGATCATCGGCAACCACCAGACCGTGATCAAGTCGCTCTCCAAGCTGCATTCGGACGTCACGATGTTCTCCGGCGCGACCATCCTGGGTGATGGCACGGCGGCATTGATCCTCGACGTCGCGCAGCTCGTCGCGTTGGCGCAGTCGAAGGTCGAGAAGCAGCATATCAGCGAGGCGGCGTGATGAACGATGGTTTGGCTGGCGAACGGCAAGCCGATCCGATGCAGGTCGTAATGATCGGCCTCGGCGAGGAGAAATTCGCTCTCGATGCCGGTCTCGTGCGCGAGATCATCGATCCTGTCCCCGTGACGAAGGTGGCGGGCGCGCGGGCCTTCGTTCCCAGCGTGATCAACGTGCGCGGCAACGTCATTCCGCTCGCCGACCTGCGCATCCGCTTCGGCATGCCGCAGCTCGATGACACGGCCGAGACGCGCATCGTCGTGATCGAGCTCGATCTCGACGGCGAGCCGGTCCTGGTCGGCGTCACCGCCGACAAGGTCTACGAGGTCACCGAGATTTCGCAGACTGACGTGCAGCAGACGCCGCGCGTCGGCATGCATTGGAAGCCGGAGTTCATTCGCTTCATCGCGAAGTGGCGTGAAGAGTTCGTCATCGTTCCCAACATGGAACGCATCCTGAATTGAAACGAGGGTCTCGGGCGGGACCTGGGCTTTAGGGGCTGAAGATGAGATTTACGGTCAAGGCAAAGCTAGCCGTCGCGTTCGGCGTGGTCCTGCTGCTCTCGATGGCGGCGGGCGGCCTCGCCTATGTGAAGCTCAGCGAGATGATCGACACCGCCGACAATCTGGTGTCCCGCGCCGGCCGAATGGAGCATGCGGCGGAGATCGAGAAAGGAATCCTGATCCAGGTTCGGTCCGAGAAGAATCTGCTTCTGGCGCCCGATAGCGAAGCGGATGGCTTCGTCGCCGAGATCGCAAAGCAGCGTGAGGCGCTTCTCAAGCTGAAAGAGGAGATTCACGCCGCAGCCTCCCCGGAAGGCAAGAAGCTGATCGAGAATTTCGGGGCCGCCTACGCCCGGATGAATGCCGTTCAGGATGACGCGCTCAAGATCGCCCGGACGAACAGGCCGAAAGCCGTCGAGCAGTCTGCAATCGAGGTTCGCAAAGCGGTCCGCGAGGCGATGGACGCCGCCAACGTCTATGTCAACAACGTCAAAAAGAACATGGCTGACCGGGCCGCCTTGGCGCATGAGGACGGCAATCGCGCCCACGTCATGCTGGTCTCGGCGGTGGTCGCATCGCTCGTCATCGGCCTGATCGCTGCGATCTGGATCTCCCTCAGCATCTCCCGCGGGCTCGGCCGTGCGGTCGGCCTCGCCGGCGCCGTGGCGGCCGGTGATCTTACCCAAACAATCAAGATCTCCAGCAATGACGAGATCGGCGATCTCGTCAAATCGCTGAACACGATGGTGGGGAAAGTTCGCCAGGTCGTTGAGGAGGCTCTCACCGCGGCGAGCAACGTTTCCGCCGGCAGCCAGGAACTCTCGGCCAGCGCCGAGCAGCTTTCGCAAGGCGCAACCGAGCAGGCCTCGTCCGCCGAGGAAGCCTCGTCCTCGATGGAGGAGATGGCTTCAAACGTGAAGCAGAACGCGGACAACGCCAACCAAACCGAGAAGATCGCCGCGCGATCGGCCCAGGACGCCGAAGCCAGCGGCGTCGCTGTCGGTCGCGCCGTCCAGGCAATGCAAACCATTGCCGAGAAGATCACCATCGTCCAGGAGATCGCCCGTCAGACCGACCTGCTGGCCCTCAACGCGGCGGTCGAGGCCGCCCGTGCCGGCGAGCATGGCAAGGGTTTCGCAGTAGTCGCCTCCGAAGTGCGCAAGCTCGCCGAACGAAGCCAGGCAGCGGCCGCCGACATCGGCACGCTGTCGACGGAAACGGTGAAGGTCGCTCAGGAAGCCGGCGACATGCTGTCCAAGCTCGTGCCGGACATCAAGAAGACGGCGGAGCTGGTGCAGGAGATCACTGCGGCCTGCCGCGAGCAGGACGTCGGCTCGGCCCAGATCAACCAGGCGATCCAGCAGCTCGACAAGGTCGGACAGCAGAACGCCAGCGCGTCCGAACAGGTGTCCTCGACGTCGGAGGAACTCGCCTCGCAGGCTGAGCAGCTGCAGTCCACCATCTCGTTCTTCCGGATCGAGGATGCGCGCAAGGAGAAGGCGGCGGCCGAGCCGATCGACCGCGCCGTCGGACAGCTCCGGGCCAAGGCTGCGCACATGGCGGCCGCCGATCGCGGCACCAAGAAGCCGGCGCCTGCCCGCAAGCCGGCTCGTGCGATGAAGGTCGCCGGTGGCGGCGGCTTCGCCTTCGACATGAACGACGGCGAAGACGATCGCGACGCCGAGTTCCAGCGCTGATCAACCGGTCCGGCCTCGCGCCGGACCGCACTCATTTCCAAACCCTCGGAATCCGGACCGCATCATGGCCGCAACCTCGCAATATCTGACGCTCGGGCTCGCCGGCGAGACGTTCGGCATCAGCATTCGCAACGTCCGCGAAATCCTCGACATGCGGCCGATCTCCCGGCTTCCGCACGCACCGGACTTCCTGCTCGGCATGATCGACGTGCGCGGCAGCGGCTATCCGATCGTCGATCTCCGAAACAAGCTCGGCCTGCCGAGCGTGGCCGCCACGGAAGCGACCCGGATCATCATCCTCGACGTGCCGATGAAGGAGTGCCTGGTCGGCGTCGGCTTCGTTGCCGACTGCGTCTTCGAGGTCACCGATATCGACGAGCAGGCCATTGAGCCGATCCCCGAGGTCGGCGGCAAATGGCAATCGGACTATGCCGCCGGCATCGGCCGAAAGGGCGACAAGTTCGTCGTCATCTTCGACCTCGCCAAGCTGATGGCGCGCGACGAGATCCCGGAAGGGCGCGGTGCGCCGCGCGCCGCCTGAGTTTGTATGAGTAATGCGTGGTCAAGCCCAAGCACCCCAATTCGAACCAACGAGACTGAAATGAGATTTACCGTAAAAGCCAAGCTTGCCAGCGCGTTCGGCGTGGTCATCCTGCTGTCCATGATCGCCGGCGGGGTCGCCTATTTCAAGTTGAACGACATGGTCACGACCGCAGAGCATTTGTCGGCCAGGGCCGGCCGCCTGGCGAAAGTCGGTGAGCTTCAGGAAGCCGTATTGCTCCAGGTGCGCGCGGAAAAGAACACCATCTTGGCCTCCGATGCCGAGCAGGACAAGTTCATCGGCCAGATCGCCCAGCTCCGCGAGCGTGCCTTGAGGGTCAAGGACGAGGTCTACGCCAGTGCAAGCGAGACCGGCAGGAAGATGATCGAGACGTTCGCGACGGCGTACGCAAACTCGAATAACGTGCAGGACCAAACGCTCGCGCTGGCAAAGCACGATCGAGCCAAGGCGACCGAGCGCTCGATGACCGAGGGCCTGAAGGCGTCCACCCCGGCACTCACGGCGGCAAGCGACTACATCGTCTTTGTCAAGAAGCAGATGGCTGACGAGAGCGAGCAGGCCAGAGTCGAGGGCAGCCGTGCCACCATCATTCTGCTGTCGCTGGTCCTCACTTCGCTGCTCATCGCCGTCGCTGCCGCCGTCTGGATCGCACTGAATATCAGCCGGTCGCTCGCAATGGCGGTCGGCCTCGCGGACGCGGTGGCGATCGGCGATCTCAGCCAGAAGATCGAGTCCTCCAGCAATGACGAGATTGGTGATCTCATCAAATCTCTGAATGCGATGACCGTGAATCTGAACCAGACTGCTGCGATCGCCAACGAGATTGCACATGGCAACCTCACGGTCGAAGCCAAGCCGCTGTCGGACAAGGACACGCTGGGCCTTGCGCTCGAACGCATGGTGGAGAAGCTTCGCCAGATCGTGTCGGAAGCCCTGACGGCGGCGCAGAACGTCTCCGCCGGTAGCCAGGAGCTCTCCGCGAGCGCCGAGCAGCTGTCGCAGGGTGCGACCGAGCAGGCTTCGTCCGCCGAGGAAGCGTCCTCCTCCATGGAGGAGATGGCCTCCAACGTGAAGCAGAACGCCGACAACGCCAGCCAGACCGAGAAGATCTCCGCGCAGTCGGCCAAGGACGCGGAAGCCAGTGGTGCCGCGGTCGGTCGCGCCGTCAACGCGATGCAGACCATCGCCGAGAAGATCACGATCGTCCAGGAGATCGCGCGCCAGACCGATCTGCTCGCGCTCAACGCCGCGGTCGAGGCCGCGCGCGCCGGCGAGCACGGCAAGGGCTTTGCGGTGGTCGCCTCCGAGGTGCGCAAGCTCGCCGAGCGCAGCCAGGCCGCCGCGGCCGAGATCGGCACGCTCTCGACCGACACCGTCAAGGTGGCACAGGAGGCCGGCGCGATGCTCTCCAAGCTCGTCCCTGACATCAAGAGGACTGCCGAGCTGGTCGAGGAGATCACCGCGGCCTGCCGCGAGCAGGACGTGGGCTCGGCCCAGATCAACCAGGCGATCCAGCAGCTCGACAAGGTCGGCCAGCAGAACGCCAGCGCCTCCGAGCAGGTGTCCTCGACCTCGGAGGAACTCGCCTCGCAGGCCGAGCAGCTCCAGTCCACCATCGCCTATTTCCGCATCGAGCAGGGCGGAAAGGGACAGGCCGCCCCGATCGACCGGGCGGTGAGCCAGCTGCGGGCCAAGGCGGCGACCATGGCGGCCGTCGAGCGGCCGGCCAAGAAGCCGGCGGCCAAGCCTGCCCGTGCCGTGAAGGCTGCCGGTGGCGGCGGCTTCGCCTTCGACATGAACGACGGCGAGGACGACCGCGACGCTGATTTCCAGCGCTAGACGGGTTCGATGGAACGGCCCCGTCGAGGGGCCGGTCCGCTTCAGGTTGCGTGTGTGATTGCAGGATTTTCAGCATGGCCAGGATGGCCCGACCTTCAGTGCGGACGGCCCTTTTTGAACGGAGCTTGCAGTCATGATGCCCGCGCTGCAGGATTCGGCCGTGCATCTGTCGGACCGTCACTTTCGGACCATCGCCGAATTGATCGAGGGGCAAGTCGGCATCAAGCTGCCGCAGGGCAAGCGGCTGATGCTGGAGGGGCGGCTGCACAAGCGCGTGCGCGCGCTGAATTTCTCCGATCTCAACGAATATGTCGATAACCTGTTCGAGGCGGATCATTTCGACAACGAACTCACCCATCTCATCGATGTGGTGACCACCAACAAGACCGACTTTTTCCGCGAGCCGCAGCACTTCGCCTTCATGCGCGACGTCGCGATTCCCGGCCTGCTGAAATCACATGGACGGAAGAACGCGAACCTGAAGATCTGGAGCTCGGCGAGCTCCACCGGCATGGAGGCGTACACCACCGCAATGGTGCTTGACGACATGACGCGAAACGGCTCGCGCTTCCAGTACCGCATTCTCGGGACCGACATCTCGACCGCCGTGCTGCGTCTCGCCAAGACCGCGATCTACACGCGCGACGTGCTCGGCCCGGTGCCGGAGCCATTCGTGAAACGATATTTTTCGACGTCGCGGGACAAGTCGAGCGGCGAAGTGCGGGTCGTACCCGAGTTGCGGCGCGCGACACATTTCATGAGGATGAACCTCATGGACAAGTCCTACCCGGTCGACCGCGACGTCGACATCATTTTCTGCCGCAATGTCCTGATTTATTTCGAACGGGAGACGCAGCGCAAGGTGGTCGAGCAATTGTGCGGCCATTTGCGGCCCGGCGGTTACCTGCTGGTCGGGCATTCGGAATCGATGATCCACAGTGCAGTACCGGGTCTGAAGCAAGTTCAGCCAACCATTTTCCAGGTCTAGCCGGAGCGCCGCCTACAATGCCGAAGCAGAGAGTTCGCGTGCTGATCGTGGACGATTCGGCGTCGGTGCGCCAAATCCTTCTGACGATCCTGTCCGAAGACCCAGATATCGAGGTGATGGGAACGGCCTCGGATCCGTTCGTGGCAGCGCGCCGTCTGCAGGACGAGATTCCCGACGTCATGATCCTCGACCTCGAAATGCCGCGCATGGACGGCATGACGTTCCTGCGCAAGATCATGGCGCAGCGGCCGATCCCGGTGATCATCTGCTCGTCGTTGACCGAAGAAGGCTCGAACGTGATGTTCGAGGCGTTCGAGGCCGGCGCGGTCGACATCGTGCCCAAGCCGAAGATCGACACACGTCAGGCGCTGCTCGAATGCTCGGCGCGGCTGCGCGAGGCAGTGAAGTCGGCTGCGCGCGCGCGGGTGCGGCCGCGTGCGGAACGTCGGGCCATCGAGAAGAAGCTGACGGCCGATGCCATCATCCCGCCGCCGGTGCAGGGCAAGGTCCGGCCGACCACGGAGCGCATCGTTTGCATCGGTGCGTCGACCGGCGGGACCGAAGCGCTCAACGATGTCCTCGAGATGTTGCCGGCGCATTGTCCGCCGATCGTCATCGTCCAGCACATGCCGGCAGGCTTCACCGCGGCCTTTGCCAGGCGTCTCGACGGCGTCTGCCAGATCAGGGTCAAGGAAGCCGAGGACGGCGAGCCGGTGCTGCCGGGCTGCGCCTATATCGCGCCCGGCGCCCGCCACATGCTGCTCCAGCGCATCGGTCTGCGCTACCAGATCGCGATCAAGGACGGCCCGCCGGTGTCGCGGCATCGCCCCTCCGTCGACGTGTTGTTCCGCTCCGCGGCCCAGCATGCCGGCGCCAACGCGCTCGGCGTCATCATGACTGGCATGGGCGACGACGGCGCGCGCGGGATGCTGGAAATGCGCAAGCTCGGCGCCTCGACGCGGGCGCAAGATGAAGAGAGCTGTGTGGTGTTCGGCATGCCCAAGGAAGCCATCGCCCATGGCGGTGTCGAAAAGGTGGTTTCGCTGCATCACATTCCGCGAGAGATCATGCTCTGGTATCAGGCCGGGCACGCCGCGGTGGCAGGCTGATGGCCATGTCGCCCGTTCCGGCCAACACGCTCACCGAGGCAACCGCCGCGATCGAGGACGTCTCCTCGCGCATCGAGGACGTCTTCGCGCGCGTCGGCCACGAACTCGGACGCGGCCATCTCATCTTCAAGGAGCTGAACCAGGGCCTCGCGACGCTTTCCGGTGAGCTCTCCGGCGCCGAGATCGAGGGCGCAGCAACGGCGCTGCAAGAGATCGCCGCGCGGCTGAGCGAGCTGGCGCAGGCGTTGCCGGCGGAGAGCGCGCTGCTGGAGACGATCGGCAAGAGCACGGCAGAGGCGTCCTCGCTGCTGAAGCCGCTGTTCAAGCATATCGGGATGATCACCATCATCGCGCGGAGCGCGCGGATCGAGGCGGCCTCGCTCGACGGCGACCGCGAGGGCTTTCTCGCCTTCACCCAAGAAGCTTATGATCTCGGCAGGGCCGTGCAGCGCTCGATCGAAGGCTGCGCGCGGGACCAGCAGCGCCTGTCCGAGGCGGTTGCCACCGCGTCCGGCCGGCAGAAGGAATTCGAGAGCCGGTACCGGGCCCAACTGGTGTCGGAGAGCGCCGAACTTGGCGCGGCCTATTCAAGATTACGCGACCAGCGCAGCAACAGCAGCCATCTGGCCGACCGCGCCAGTTCCAGCACCAGGAAGATCGCCGAGGCGGTCGGCAGCGCCATCATCTCGCTGCAGGCGGGCGACAGTACGCGTCAGCGTCTCGAGCACGTGGCCCACGGTCTCAGCCTTGCGTCGGAAGCCGCGCCGAGCCTCGTTCCCGCGCCTGCGACGAGCGACGACGGCGTGCGTGCGATCTGCCGGTTGCAGGCGGCCCAGCTCAGGGATGCCCAGCGCGAGTTCGGCGGCGACGTCGGCCAGATCGTCGGCGCGCTGACGGCCATCCTGCACGATGCGGGCAGCGTCGTCGGCCACGGCCGCACGCTGTTCGGCGGCGAGGACGGCGGCTCGTCGTCGTTCCTGACGCGGATCAAGCAGACGCTGGCGCACGCATCGACCCTGATCGCGACCTGCGAGAGCGCGGGCCGCTCGGTCGACGAGGCTCTCGCGATCGTCGAGGACACGCTGGCGAAATTTCGCCAGGCGATTGCCGGGCTTGCCGAGGCGACTGTCGACATCACGCTGATCGGAATGAATGCCGGCCTCAAGGCGAGCCATCTCGGCAGCCGCGGCAGCGCCTTCGTCGTGATCGCCAACGAGCTCAAGGCGACCGCGGACCAGGTCTCCGCGGGCGCCGGGCGCCTGCGGCCCGTGCTCGACGCTATCGAGGGCTCGGCCAATGAGCTGAGGGAGCTGCGCGTGCAGGGTGACCCCACGCAGCTTGCCAAGCTCGAGCCGCAAATCCTGCAGGCGCTGCGCGAGGTCGAGGCGGGGAATGAACGGCTCGGCAAGCTGATGAGCCGGCTCGTGGACGAAGGCGCGGAATTCGAGCGGCTGATGAATTCGGCCCAGGGTCAGATGACCAGCCTCGGCGAAAGCTCCGCAGCCTTGCCTGCGGTCGCCACGCGGCTCGAGACTGCGAGCGCGGGCGCGCAGCGGCTACAGCCGGAACTGCAGGATCAGGCGATCCTCGACGATCTCTTCGCGCGCTACACGATGGAGCGTGAGCGGGACGTTCATCGCGAATTTCTGCAAGCGCTCGGACTGGCATCGATCGCGGCCACGCGCCGGGTCGAGGCGGTCGAGACCGCGGATGACGGCATAGAATTGTTTTGACGGCGCCGCCGTGTGCTGCGGTGGCAATTTGAAGGGTTGGCTTTGCAGGGCGTTAACCGTGGCGGCATGCTCGCCGCGTCGGTCATTGTCGCGCCCCAGAGTTGGTTGCAAATACCATTGAATATCACGACGGGTGTTTCCATGATGCGAGACGGCAAATACGCGGCCTGGTTCAGGACCTCGCGCGGCCAGGGCACAGGTATCGTGCATCTTGCGGACGGACGGATTTCGGGCAGCGACAGCTTCTTCACCTATGGCGGCTCCTATCAGTTCGACGACGACCAGCGCTTCACCGCCGTCCTGACCACGCGGCGCTATGCGGAGGGGCCGCCGACCGTGTTCGGGCTGGACGAGGTCGAAGTCAGCCTCTCGGGCGTGTGCAGCGGTGCGATGGCGACCTGCTCCGGAACCGCGAGTCAAGCGCCCGACGTAATGTTCGAGGTGACGCTGATCTACAGCCAGGAAGAAGCGCCGGCGACGGAGGCTCGATGCGCCGTCGTGAAGCTCAATGACAAATTGCCCAAGGGCCTCGACAGCCGTTCGCGGCCGCGCCATCCGTTCACGCCGCCCAAGGCGCCAATGTCTTAGCTTTGCATTGACGCTGTTATCGCCAAAACGCGCCGCACGCGCACCGCGGCAAGAGTGCGTTTAGGCGTGAAATCTAGGTTGAGGCCCATAACAAAAAGGCGGACAGGGACATGCCTCAGATCTGGATGACATATGACGAACTCGCGGCACTCAGCGGCTGTAGCGCTGCCGAGGCTAGGGTGCAGGCGCTGCATCTCTCGCTTGATCGCCGCAAGAGCCGCGACGGAAACACCCGCGTCAAGCTGAACCTAGCCTTGATGGCCAGGTTTTTCGAGACCATTCGTGAGGCCGAGTTCGACCTCAATGATGCGATCGCGGCATTGCGCGACGCCCATCGGCAGATGTCCGGAGTCCTCTCGGCCGATCAGCCGGGATTGGACGCGGAGTTGCGTGATCTTGCCGTGCCGTCGGCCGCCTCAGGACGGCGACCTCGGTAGGAAGGCCAGGATGGTTTGGGTCAGAAGGACGCCGACGGTGCCGCCGGCGGCCTTTTGCAGAACATCGATGAACTCGGGATGACTATCCGTCGTCATCGTCTGCATGACCTCTAAACCGACCGCGACGGCCACCACGAACGCGCAGGCCAGCTTGACCCGCCCTGGCAGCAGGAGTGACAGCAGGATTCCCAACAAGCCGTAGGCGCTGAAGCGCTCAATGACGACGACCCAATAGGCCTCTGCATGACCGATTAGCGCCGGCCTGCCCGCGAGCTTGGCGAGCGTGGCGTAGATGGTGAGAGCGAGGCAAATTCCCGCAGCTGCGATGAGATGGTTGCGGCGCATGACGACAGCATAACCGGTCGGGCGGCTGGTCGCTTTCCAAAGCATAGAACATCGTTAAGGTTCCTGAACGTTCGAAGCGTGAACCGAGACTTACGCGGATCGGCTGCGACGACCCATGAGACGTACGGACGGCGTTACGCGTGGCGTCGCTGTCGCGACTTCACGAAGACGGTGCTGAGTTTGGGAGAGCAGGCATCGATCCCCCAGTTCTGCGGCCCGGTCGACCAAAGCTGAACCGCCAGGAAGACGATATTGGTGCCGAGCCAGATCGACATCACGATCGGAAAGGTGCTTGCCATGACGGCTCTGCCTCTCGCAATTCTTTCACAAACAATGCGGAGCGCGGGCGAGAGTTCCACCTTCAGTGAGCGGGCAGGCGATCGCCCCCGCCCAAATTCCTGGCATCGAGGAGCCATGCCGGCTCGTTCAGGCGCGACGCCGCGCGCCTGATGGTTTCATAAATCCGTTTGCAGGGATCGACGTTCAACGTCGATTGTAGGACCAGCCCTTGTCGACATTGGTCGGGTAGTGAGCCGCGAAGTAAGGATTCTTGAGGCAATTTCGCGCGGGGTCGAAGATCCAGTCCGCGCATTCCCGGTAATTCAGGAATCGGCAGTCGAAACCAAAAGCGCACCACGGTGCGCCGTTCGGAAATCCAAACCGCACAGGGACTTGCGCCGACGCCACCGAGGGCAGAGCCATGGAAGGCAGAGCCAGAAGGAAAGCTACGGCGAGTGCGCGGGACAACATGGTGCATTTCTCCAACAACCATCGAGCGGAGACCGAAGCCGGTCCGGCGACCGTTCTCCGTCGAAAAGGGACGACGTTCGGTCTTCATCGCTGGATAGTCTAACATCCGGACGCGGAGAGATCGAGAGCGCTGAAGGCTGCCGGACTGCGTTTGGCGTCCTCCAGTCATCGATTGACGAGGAAGGCGCGCTCGTCCATGAAAAGTCGCGCGCAGCCGGCGACGGACGCTAGCTCTTCTTGGATGCCTTGGATTTCAGCGACAGGCCAAGGCGCAAGGCCATGCGCTTGACCGCATCGGGCGAGCGCCCGAGAGCTTTCGCTGCCTCTTCCAGCGAAGCCGAAGACTTGGCCAGCTCCATCAGCCGGCGGTCTTCCTTGAACGACCAGGGCCTGCGCGCCATAACCGGAATCATCCTCTCGTCGACACGACGGCAAAGCCGCCAAGCGGACCCACGTTTCGCTCGACGGCTTTGCTTGGGTGGGGCCGGGCCTGGGGGAGCCCGGTGAGGAGATGGATATGCGATCTCTCGACGTTCGCAACAAACAACGCGGATTAAGCTAACTGCTCAACCTTACCGCGATAAAATCGATGCGAGGCGCTCCGTAGTACCACGGGGATTCGCTAGCCCAGTCCGATGCGTGCGCTCCCATGGCCGCGACCGAGCATGTTCGATGCCACGTCCGGTCGTCGCAGAACCGGCGCGCGGCCGCGCAATCCAGGCGTGCGACAGCGGCTTCTCCGCGATGGACCATGCGCGTCCGGTCGCATCGAGTTTTGACCACGCATATTGCTCGGAGTGTTGACGGAATATCCGAACATCCCGGCCGGGAGCCGTCTGCGGTGGCCTCGTTCGGTATCTCCGGCTGTCTGTCGCCGCAAGAGATGTTGTCGCCGAGCAGCGACTGCTGATGCGGGGCGCGGCGCGAATTCGGAGATCAACTTGAGTTGAATCGCGGCGCGGCTTGATCGCAGAGACTTCGACCGGGAATGGGATCCAATGCAATGCGTGCGTGCACCGTCTATTCCGACGAGCAGCGTTGCGCGTCTCTGAGACAACGCGTCACGAGATCGTCGAATTTGTTCGGCTATGGTTGCGCATACGGCCACGAACAAATCAGAAGACCGAGATGCTTCACAAGGCGCGAGCGGCACTTCCTTTCACGAAGATCAGAGAGCGGGCAGTCGAGGGCGCCTTTTTCAGCATTGCGCTAATCGCGATGGCGGGCTGGATGTATTTCATCACGGTGTTGCTAGTGAGATTGTTCCTCTGGTTCTTCGGTTGAAGCGCGTGCCGGCTCATTCGCGGGCATGGTGCTGCCCAAAAAATCCTTGGCATGACGAGAAAATCAGCGGCGTTCATCATGATCTCGACACAACTCGAAGATGAAACTTTCTCGGCATGAGTCAAGGCGCTCGGTCAGTGGAGCGAACTCCGAATGATGCTGGTTGCGATCCTGATTTCGCTCTTCGCCTCTGCGTGCATGTTTATGATTTGCAACCGGAGTGTTGGCGTTCCGTTGCGGCGAGAATGACGGTAAAGGGGCGCGGATCATGACGAGGCTGCAGGTAGACACCATGACGAGCCCGACGAACAACGCGCCGCGACGGTATTTCGTCGATGGGGGAGGCCGCCGCGTCCTGATCGGCCTCACGCCCGAGGAGACGTTCGAATTCGAGCGCCTCGATAGTGAGGTGTCCGACCAGGGGCAGGCTGCCACCCACAGCCGCGATGTGTGGCCGAATGCCGCCGAGCGGCGTCGGCAGGAGCTTTATGAGAAGCACGAGGGCGCCTGGAAGTCCTGGATGGCGCAAAGCCGCACCGGGCGGCGCGAAAAAATTCAACCTTTATTAACCATCCCGGGCCCATTTTCCGGTCTGGCGCCTCGAACCGGAAAACGCACGCATGTTTCAGCTCTTCCTGCGGGCCCGCACCCATAATTTCCTGAAGGACCGATTCGGGGGAGAACAGACGTTCCGCGCCCGCTCGCCCGAGCGCGACGCTGAAACCGATCGCACGCGCATGGAAGCCATCATGATCGCGATCGACGACGCCCTGCATGCGGCTGAGCGCGAGCAGTCGGGCTTGAACCGCCGGGTCGAGGACGTGCTGGCGCGTGCGGCCGTGACTTTCGGCAACGGCGACGACGAATATCTGGAGCGCGAGGCGCTCGATAATCACCACCAGGATCTGTTCGACAAGGAAATCCTGAACGGCCAGCGCCGGCTCAAGGAGCTCGGCGCCTCGATCGCGCATTTCAAGTTCCTGAAGGCGGCGATGCTGAGTCGCTTCCCGGAATTCCGGCCTCCGGCAAGCTCCGCCAACTAAGAGGTCGGAGCGGCGCGCGACCGCAGCGGCTAGCTAGATCGCCAGCATGCTGTTGCCCTGAATGGACAGCAGCGTCAGGTTTCCCGTGGCATAGGCCCCGGTGTCGATGTTGGCGCGATTTTCCAGCAACTCGGCCTGCCGAACCGGTGTATGGCCGTGCACAACGTATTTGCCAAAGCGCCGCTTGCTCTGGAGAAACTCCTCCCTGATCCACAACAGGTCCTGCTCGCGCTGTTCGGAGAGCGGAATTCCCGGACGCACCCCCGCATGGACGAAGAAGAAGTCCCCGCATGTGAAGGTCGGTCGCAACTGGCGCAGGAACGCGATGTGCTCTGGAGGCATCGCGGATGAGAGCTCGCGGATTAGTTCCGACAACTCCTCCTTGCCGAGACCGGGCGCGGCTGACACGCCGTACGACATCAGGGTCTGGAGCCCACCGAACTGAAACCATTCGGTGGCACGGGAGGGATCTTCCAGCACCGAGGTCAAATAAGCCTCGTGATTGCCCTTGAGAAAGACCGTATTGCATCGGCGGCTACGATCGATCAGGAGATCCAGGGTTCGACGCGAATCAGGTCCGCGATCGATGTAGTCGCCGAGAAAGACCTCGACCGCACGATAGGGCCGGCTGTTCGCCATGTCGGCATCGATGACAGCGAACATCTGCTCGAGCAGATGCGCACAGCCGTGGATGTCGCTCATCGCGTAGATGCGCACGCCGTTCGGTAGCTTCGGCCGGGGCGAATTTGGGGGCGCGATCGTTGGCATGGGGTCCAACTCTTTCAGAGAACTTCGCCCGTGATGTCAATATGCTATCGGCGAAATCGAGGCGGCATGAGTCGCTTTTTTCCACACCCCGGCTGGCAAACGCTCATCTGCACGACCGGCCGGTCTCGGCCGGCTCGCGAATCACCGGTTTCTACGCGTGCCGTCCGGTTAACCGAAGCTTTCGCCGTCGAATGATGGCGCGTCCTTGCCGCGATAAGCCGATGCGCGCGCACTGACCAGAACCGCGCCGCAGAAATAGCCGAGTTGAAGCACCGACGCAAAGACGATGAGCGTGACAACGATGTGAGCTGGCATCTGCCCTTGCCATGCAGAGCCAACGCCGAGGATCGCGGCGCCGAGAACGATGACAGGCGGCAGGATGAAGATCCGGAATCGCCCTCCCAGCAAAGATCCGATCAGCAGACTGAAAATGGCAACCGTACTCACGACACAACTCCTTGAATTGGTCACGAGTGTTAACGGCGGCGGCCTAATACCGGCTTAAGCAGTATGGTTGAACAGTCGTTCAAATGCGCGCGAAAATGTTGTGCGAAAACGACGCTACTTTGGGGCGAAACGCGGTGTGGTGCCCGCATAGTTGTCACATGTGTGACAGTTGTTTGCGCATTCACTTGCTGCGAAGCTGCGTTGCATGAAAATCGATTTGATTTTTTCGCTGCACTGCCGCAATGTCGCTTTGTTTAGTTAAGATATACTTCGGCGCACGTCGCGAAATTAGATCGATTTGTTCGCAGTTCAGATTGCGAAGGTGTGACGAGGCAGCGAGGTTCGGATGGCTGTAGCAACTTACGGTTCGGAAAATTACTATTCGACAATATCGAACCGGCGCGGTGCCCTTCAACGGCCTCTCCAGATCGCCTTGATCGCCGGAGACTTCGTTGCGGTTCTGCTCAGCTATTTCGCGGCGAGCGGTCTGTATCGCTTGCTCGTGACCGAGCAGGATTCCTCCGTCGGAGCAGGCCTCGTCGTAGGCGCAGTTTTCGTGACGATCGCGTATTTCCAGGGCGTTTACGATCACCATCGCCTGCTGAGCACGGTCTGGCAGCTGCGCAAGGTGCTGGCGGTCTGGCTGATCTCGCTGACGATCCTCGCGGTCGAGGCTTTTCTGCTCAAATCATCGGCGGATCTGTCGCGCGGAACCACGCTGCTTTTTGCCGCGACCGGTGGCGTCGCGCTGGGCGGGCTGCGCGTGGTGTGGCGCATGGCCCTGACTTCGAGCTATGCGAAGGGCCGGCTGGTCGACCGCAAGGTCGTTCTGCTCAGCCTCAAGCCGCTAGATTTCACCTCCACTCGCTTCAAGGACTTGCGCAAGCACGGCTTCAACGTCGTCCGGCATTTCGTGCTCGAACCGTCCGAAGGGGGCGCCAATTGGGATCGCGAGATCCGCGACATCGCCCGCCAGGCGCGGGCAGCTAACGTGGAAGAATACCTTCTGGTGATCGACTGGGACGAAATGCCCCTTCTCCAGAAGTTGAGCCAGCAACTGCGCGTGGTTCCTCAGCCGATTCGGCTGTTGCCGGACTTCCCGATTGCCGATCTGGTCTCGCGTCCGTTCCAGCCTGTCAGCGGCACGGTTGCGATCGAGATCCAGCGCGCACCGTTGAATGTATTCGAGCGGGCGCAGAAGCGTTGCCTCGACATTGGTCTGGCTTCGTTCTCGCTCCTGTTGCTGGCGCCGCTGCTGCTGACGGCCGCGATCATGATCAAGCTCGATTCCATGGGCAAGGTGATTTTCAAGCAGTCCCGGCGCGGCTTCAACGGCAAGCAGTTCGAGATCTGGAAATTCCGCTCCATGACGGTGGCGGAGAATGGTCACACCGTCACGCAGGCAACGAAGAGCGACGCGCGGGTCACGCGCGTCGGCCGCGTGCTGCGGCGGACCAGCATCGACGAGCTGCCACAGCTCTGGAATGTGCTTCGCGGCGAGATGTCGTTGGTCGGGCCGCGCCCGCATGCGCTGGCGCATGACAACTATTACGACCAGCTCATCAGCAATTACGTGTACCGTCATCACATGAAGCCGGGCCTGACCGGCTGGGCCCAGGTCAACGGCCTCCGCGGCGAAACGCCGACCATCGACCTGATGGAAAAGCGGGTCGAATATGATGTCTGGTACGTCAGCAACTGGAGCATCTGGCTCGATATAAGGATCATCCTGAAGACCGCGCTGGCGCTGATCCATCAGGAAGCCTACTGAGCTCCGCCTCAATTGCCCCCCCCGTGCGTTGCTGTTCCACTGACAAGGGCGCGCTGAATTTGTCTCTTTGCGGGGCTGAGATCCCGCTAATCCCTCAAATATGCGGGGCGTTCGTCCGACGGGTAGCAGCGATGGCGGAGCTGCAGGCCCTTGCCCGTGACGTACCGCCGAAATAGCTCTCGGTCGGTTTCCGGCGCGCTACACGTACGGTCGAGAAGATCGGCACGCGCGCTTGTCGCAGCGGCCTGATAAAGGGCGGCCGCGCTCGGGAACAGGCGCGCTGCAAAGATATCCGTGAAGTCCTGAACCGCATTTTTCTTCAGCTCCGGCGACAGCGCGCCGTAGACGCGAAGAGCCATCGGTGCACGGATGAGCTGGAGCCAGGCTTCGTGAGGTGCGAACCCGTAGGAGAGACCCAGAAGAGCCGCCGTTCGCGGCCCAAAGCCTTCCCGACGTATTGCCGACCAGTAGCTGCCAAGCCAGCCAAGCCCTTCAGAGGGCGCGCAGAGCAGCAACGCACGGCTAGAGGAAGCAAGGGCTTCAGTATCGGCGTCAGCCTGCTTCAGGTCGTCGCTGCGCGCAGACTCATCGGCGATGGCAAGTTGCAGCAACAGAAGCTCCCGCAACGTCTTGACCCCGCACTGCCGCCTGGCAGCAGACAGGTTCTCCGCCACGATCTGCCTTAGCTGGTCCGTGTCGTACTGCTCACCGCGCGAAATCCGACCGGCCACCTGTGGGATCGCCGGAGACGTCAAATTGGGCGCAGCGTATGCGACCCACACCAATGCACAGACCGCAAGAGTGACGTTTGAACCGAGCAGGACCCGGCGGTAAGTTCGACCCGAATGCCGGCGCGCAACCGGCGCGCTAGGCTCCTTCGACATAATAGCTGCCGTAGTGCGAGCCCTTATACGCCTCGATCCGCTTCAGCATCTTCGGATTGGCGCGGTTGAGCACGGCACCCAGCACCTTCTTCTGGATGCCTTCGGAGCTTGCCATGGACTCCTGCAGCGCGTTGCGACTGGTGCGCCCCCACTCGATCACGTAGACCATCGCATCGACGAGGTGGCTGACGGCCTTGGCGTCCGACACCGGCATCACCGGCGCCAGGTCGATGATGATGTATTCGTATTCTTCGCGCACCACTGCAAGCAGGTCCGCCATCGACTTTGAGGCGATCACGTCCGCCGAGTTCACCATTCGCGATGCAACGAAGGAGGGGAGGAAGTCCAGCCCGCTCTCCTTGCTGCGCTGGATATGGTATCCGAACGAATGAGGATCCTTCAGCGCCTCGACCAAGCCAGACTTGGCGTGAGGCGCGAGCTCGCGCGTGAGCGACCGGGTGTGGAGGTCGCCGTCGATGAGCAGCGTCCGATGCCCGGTCAGCGCGGTCAGGTGACCGAAATTGGCCGAGACAGTCGTCTTGCCTTCCTTCGGCAGGGACGACAGGATTCCTATCACCTTGACGTCGCGCTGCAGTCGCGCCACGTCGATCGAAACCTTGATATTTCGCAGCGTCTCGGCAAATCGCGAGAACGGGTGGTCGACGACATAGTTGGAGATCGCTGCATCCACTGTCGAGCCGTCCGCCGCCTTAATAAGCTGGCCTGTGGCACGAATATCCGGAAGCACGCCAAGGCACTTCACGCCGAGCAGGTCTTCGACGTCGTTCGGCGACCTCAGCACGTCGCTCAGCAATTCCCTGGCGAACGCGGCGCCGAAGCCGAAGCACAATCCGCCGAACAGGCCACCGATCAGGGCCAGAACGGTCTTCGGCGAGCTCTTCTTGTCGGGCTTGACCGCGGTACCGATGATGCGCGCTTCGCTGATCGGGAAGCTCTGGTTTTGCGTCGCGTTCTGCAGCTTCTCGAGGAAGCTGTTGTAGAGATTGCGATAGGTGTCGGCCGCGCTCTCGAGGTCGCGCAGCTTGACCTGGGCCTGGCTGGTGCTGCCGGCCTGAGAGACGAGACTGTTGAGATTGTCTTCGAGCGATTTTTCGCGGCTCTTGGCGATCTCGTATTCGCTGCGATACGCGTCAGCGATGCGTCGCACCTCGTCGGCCATCGCCTTGCGCAACTCGTCCATGCGATTCGCCAGATTAATCGCCGCCTGGTGAGTCTTGCCGTAGCGGGTCGACCAATCGGCATATTGGGCCGCGAGGTCGAGATATTGCGCCCGCAGACGGGTGATCACGGTGTTGTTGAGGGCGTCGGTCACGGTCGGTTGGACCAGATCCTTGTCGAGCACTCCATTGATGCGGTCCAGGCGAGCCTTGGCTTCCGCGGTCGATGCGCGGGCCTGCACGAGCTGCGTGTTGACGTCGGTCAGCTGCTGCTCACTCATCAAGCCGCGGCTGGTGCCGACGATGTTGTTCTGGGCCTTGAAGGTCTGCACCGCGCGGTCGCTTGCGGTCGCCTGTTCGCGCAGCTCGGCGCTGCGTTGCTGGAGCCATTCGCCGGCGCGCTTGGTCGATTGGTACTTTGCCTCGAGCGCCCCGACGATATAGGCGTCCGCGACCGCATTGGCGACCAGAGCGGCCTTGTCGGGATTGGAGGAGCGGAACGACACCGAGAGCACGTAGGTGGTCAGAACCCGTTCCACCTTGAGGTTCTTCTGGATGGTCTCGACCGCCGCGCGCTCGATTCGTTCCTTCGACGGAGGGCCGTCGGATCCGGACAGCGACGACATGAGCTTCCCGATGACCAGTGCGACCGCTCCCGGATTGGAGCCGTTGTACTCGGGGTCCTCGATGAGCTTCAGGCGGCGAACGATCGAAAGAAGCAGATCGTCGGATTGAAGGATCTCGACCTGGCTGTCGACAAACCCGGTGTCGATCAGGGCATTCGACATGCCGCTGTCCTTGCTGTCCAATACCTGGGTTTGGCGGGTGTCCATGAGGATGCGAGCGTTAGCCGTGAACATCGGCGTCGCCACCAGCAGGTAGATGACGACGAGTGCCAGCGCGGCGCCGACGATCGAGGCGATCAACGGCCACTGGCGGCGTAGGATGTCGATGACGCGGTCGACGCTGAGAGTCGTGCCGCCGAGCTCGATCGCGTATTTGGCGCGAGGCTGGAATTGATCGCGAGGCTGAAACATCTGCTTGGACGCTCGAATGGCTATTCGGGAAGCGGCATGCTTGCGAAGGGGTCGGCAAGTTCGGTCTTGTATTCGCCAGACATCATGCTGGCCCCGGGCTTGGGCATGTTGGCTGTCGTTGGCGGCGGAAGCGGTACGTCGTCGGGCACGGACGAATATCCGGCGAGCACCGCGCTGTCGTGCATCTTCGCGACGAAATCGCTGATCTTCCGTGCGATCTCGGACTTGGTCGCGCGGCAACGGATTTCGGCGCGGTGGAGCGCCGTCCCGATAGACGCGCGGTCGGCCTGAGTTGCGGCTTGCGTAAGGCCCTGCACCGACCTGAGGACCGATATGTCGGTGACAAGGTAGCCCTCAAGGCGACCCGATAGCTTTTCTTTCTCGTTGCGCAGTTGGTTCAGGAGAGAGCTCGGCTCAGATACGAAGGCATCGAGCGCGATTTGCGCCACTCGCTCCGAGCGCTCGACACACTGCGCGTGCGCGGCGCCGGCGGCTCCGCAAAGTATCGTGACCGACGCGACGATCCCGATGATCCATCTGCGGCCAGCGTCAATCAGCTTCGACTGAGGCAAGTTATCTTCCATCTCGCTTACGTTCACCGACTAACGCTGGAAGGACTTATAAGAACCGCTTGATGTAGATAAAGTATGTCAAATTTTTGTGCGGTGCAAAAATAGCTCGGAAACGGTGGGGCCTGCCAAGTCATTTTTCACTTAGCTGCAAGGCCTTAGGCGCGAGCCCATACGACCGGCACCCTCTTAGCAGAGCGTCCAAATCTGCGCCATGTCGCAGTGCCGGGAGATTACAGGATTCTGATCGCGCACCGCCCTCGGATACACCTGATGCCTTGCTCAGGTCATGATGAGAGACCGAAAACGGTGAGGGTCCCAATCAGCATGGGACCCATCAATCAGCTCGTCTTGAGGTCTTATGCCTTAGGACGGGGTCCGCAGTGAAGCCAGGCGGCTGGCGCGCAGATGTTCGCCGTGTTCGCTGACAGCCACCCAGAAGCGTGGATTGCTGCCGGATTGCATGGAAATCCACTGATAACCGGCCGCGTTCCAAGGGCGGACGGACGAGGAGAGATTGTCGAGCACGACGTCGCCGTCGCTCATCCGGACGACCAGCACAAGGTGCCCTTGCCCACCAGCGGTGAGGACAACTGCAAGCCGCAGCGCCGATTTCGGCCAGCCCATCTCGATGAGGCGGTGCCGCTTGGTCACGGCGTAATCGTTGCAATCGCCGGCGGCGGGAGACAACGTCCAATGCCTGAGTAGCGGGTTGGTCGGTTTCTGCATCGGCGTGATGGCATCGTTCACCGAGTGATTGACCTCGCGCAGCATAGCCGACGCCCGCTCGCCGGAAGGTGGCACCTGCTGGTCCGCAACCGTATCCTGTTCGCACTCCGTGCCATAGTTCATGCAAAACTTCACGAACTGCAGCGGTGCAAGCGCGTTGTCGTATTCGCTGATAAAGGAGCCCGCTGCGGTTGAGGGCGCCTCGACGATCGTGTCGGCTTTGGCAGCAGTACCGGCGCAAACCAACCCGGCCGCCAGGAAAGTTCTGAAAATCCAGCTCATAGTCATCCCCGTTATTCGCCATTTTTCTTGACGCTAGGGATATAACGAACCCATTAGGTTCGGGTTTTGCAGACAGTTACAGTTTTATCGGCTCCGCGAGGCTGGTTCCCGGAACCTTCGCTTGGTTAAATCTTTCTGCCGGACGCAAGTAGCGTGGTCAGCGGGACGGGCTCACGGAGGTCAGCGATGTGGTCGTCGTGGCCGCGGCCGTGAACAACGTCAGTGTTGGCGCTTGAGCGCTGCCACCGCTTGTATTGAGCACGACCGGATCGGTGGATGTTGCGGAGCCGCCGCGACCCTGTCCGCCTCCCGCGTTGCTCCCGCCGCCGGCGGTCGTCTCGCCGGTGGGATCGGCGCCGCTGGTCACGTCTGTCTGGATGTCGCCGGTAATGCTGGTGAAAGACGCGATCAGGGCCGCGTTTTCGGTCTTCAGGACCGCTTCCTGGATGAGCTGCGCCACACCCTGTTGCGACAGAACACAAACGGAAGCCGCAGTTCCGAGACCAGCGCCGATGGCACGGCTCTGTTCCTCATTGCTGGCTCTTGCGAGCGAAACGATGCCTTCGACGGTCTCGGGCCGCGAGGTCAAAAGGTCACGAATTTCGGAGGCTAGGCCGCCCTGACCTTCCTTGAATTGGTCGAGCAATGCAGCGGGATTTGTGAGAAACGTGTTTGCGCGCTCCGCCGAGATCAAGTTGGCGTTGGCTCCGCACGAAGCGCTGTTGCCGGTCGCCGCAAACGATGGGACGATTGTGCCGCATAATGCGGCAACGCCGAGGAGAACCGAAAGAACTTTTCCAGATTGCATGATGACCGCCGAACTCTTTTTGTCTTTATAATTCACTTTGTCCAAATTTGCCACGTTATTTCCGCAATTCGGACGGGATCGATTGGGCCAGCCCGCAACCAACAATGGCAGCGAAGAAGACCCCGAAGCCGGGTATCTGCACCGAAAAGTCGATGCAACTATGAATCAGTCCGAGCGCCGCTACGCTGGCGCCGATGATTGGTATGTAGCGGTCACGCTTTCGCCGCAAGCTGCTTCTTAATAAAAGGTAAATATACCAGAGGCAACACGCCACGATGAAGGCGGCGGCGGGCAGGCCGAGCTCCGCCGCAAGCTCCAGCGGTGTCGAATGGGCGCGGTCCCATATTCCGAGACTTCCGAGCTCCGCGGTCCGGTATGCCGGGAAAGTTGCCTCGAAATTGCCCCACCCGATACCAAGCATCGGATAGTCGTGGATGATGGCGATGGCGCGCTGATAGGCATTGGATCGCTGCTCGTCAAAGAGGCCGTAAGTGCCGATTCGCCCGGCAACGGCGCCGCCAACGAGTTGGAGGAGCAGCAGCGCCACGAAGGGGGTTCCCGCAACATACCCCCATCTTCGCAGCTTGCCGATCGGCAATGGCGCGAGATAAAGCCCGCAGACGAGCAGAAGTGCACAAATCGACAGCAGCAGTCCCGCGCGAGAGCCCGTCATCGCAGTCGCCGTCACGCAAATCGTAAAACCGATGCCGAGAGCGACTGGCGAAGATGAATAGAACGTGACGCGGTCCGAGAACCGGGGGGATACCGGCGCATCCGGATGGTCGCGGCGATGGGCGAAGCGAAGCAGCGGGACCAGAAATAATATCGCGCTGCTGCCCCAAAAGACCGCGGCGGTGTTTCGATTGACGAAAGTGCCGGTGGCGTAGCCCAGATAGGCTTCCTTGCGTCTCGACAACAGGCCGTTGGGGTCGCTGACTTCGGCAAGAATGCCGTACACCGCGTAGGCACACCCGGCCCAGGCGAGAATCAGTAGGAGCCGGCGTGCGCTGCTCGCGTCGGTTGAGATTGCGAATGCGCGAATGAACACCATCGCAAGCAGCAGTGGATAGCCGAGCGCGAGCCACGGACCGCTGACCGTTGTCGAAATGCGGCTGGGAGCCGGGATGCCAAGCCCGGTCGAGGGAAGCTGCCAGACCGGATTGCCATGCGCAAATGGCGGCTCGCGCCATTCCTGGACGATGACGATCGCTGCAACCATGGCGAGCGTGACGAGCAGCGGTGTCAGGAGCCGCACATCCTCGCGGCCGATGCCCTCGAGGTCGGCCGTCACGAGGCTCGCCGCCATCAGCGCGCACCAGATGCAGATCCAAATCAGGTCGGTGGATCCGAGCGGCAGCGGCGCCAGCACGAAAACCGCAAGCGCGGCCATCCTGGACACGATGTTCAGCTGGCACTCCCCACGGGTATGATTGGCCGTTCGCACTGAAACCGGAGACGAGCTCCGCGACAACGCCGATAAATCATCAATCCGGCCCTTTCGGAAGTGATCATTCGCCTGCTGCAATCCACACAAGAAAAATATGACGCGGTGTGTCGATTGCGTCACGTGTTCGGCGCGAATGCGACGAAAATGCGCCGTCGATGTGCTCGGACACAAGCGATTGTCGGTCCAAATATCGACGTCGCGCCAAGGTTAATTAGGTGCGCGAAATCCGCGCAGGCGCGCTCGTTTTTCGGCGTTGTCAACGCGCGCAATGCCCTTTAGAAGCCGATGCTGCAGCGCAAGAGATTCTTGGAGTCGACGTGGCGACGCAGGTTCACAAAGAAAAAGAACACGTCCTGTCGCTGGATAGCATTCGCGGAATAGCCGCGGTCACCGTGGTCGTGCACCACGTGATACGGATGCCGACCTTTCTCGCAGCTTTCAGCACGCCGCCGTGGATCGAGTGCTCGTATTTCCGGGCCGGAGGCTTTCTCGTCGATCTCTTCTTCGTTCTCAGCGGCATGGTCATGTCGATGAGCTACGTGCAATCGGATTTCGGGGGCTTCTCGTTGCGCGATTTCATGGTGCGCCGCTTTGCCCGCATCTATCCGCTTCACTTGGTCATGCTGATCGCCCTGCTTCTCTTCCGCCTGCTGCGGATCGGTCTCGTCACTCTCGGCGTGATCGTCGCCGTGCCGGCCGCGTTCGAGGTCAACAACGCGTATTCGTTCGTTCTCAACGTGTTCCTGCTGCAGTCGCTCGGATTCCTTGACTATCTGAACTGGAATGCGCCGAGCTGGAGCATCAGCGTCGAGTTCTATACGTACCTGGTGTTTGGATTGGTCGTGCTCGGGGCTCAGCGGCTCGGCTCGCTCCGATGGCTGTATGTGTCGGCGGCGGTGCTTTCCGTTGCGAGCTGGCTGGCGCTCGCGGTGTGGATCGGGAGGGAGGAAATCGGTGCGCAGTACGATTTCGGTATTCTGCGCTGCTTCACGAGCTTCTTTCTCGGCGTGCTCACGGTGAAGGCGGTATCCTACGTGCCGCGCACGATCGGTCCGGCGGTCAAAGGCGCTATCCAGTTCGCCGCGTTCCTCGTTGCCCTGGTGAACGTCTGTTTCATCGAGGCGTGGCCCTGGATCAGCTACCTCACGCCCCTGACATTCGCGGTCTTCCTGGGATCCTTGCTCGCGTTTCCAGATGCGGCAGTCGTGCCTCGCGTGCTGGTGACGAAGCCCCTGGTCTGGGTCGGCAAGCGCTCCTATTCGATCTACATGGTGCATGCATTCGTCATCCTGCTCGCCGAATACGGCCTCAGGGCATTTGGACATCGGCCGATCGCCTGGCTCGAATCGATTTATCCCGGTCTACCGGCGACGCTGAACTTGTTCGTGTTGATCGCGGTGGTGCTGGTGGCGTCGGATTTCACGTATCGTTGGGTGGAGCTTTCGGGCGGCAAGCTCGTCCGGCGCTGGTTCGAGGGCAATCGGTTCTCTGCCACCGCGCCCGCGACGAATTCCACGTGAGGCCGAAGTCGGGGCGACCTCAGGCGGATCGTAGCTGGTTCCGGCGAACCTGAAGAGGGAAAGAAAATTGTCTCAATCTCGGGTGACATTGCGCTCGCTCCAGTGCGGACGCGGCTTGGCTGCCCTCATGGTCGTCATCTATCACACGTCGGTGATCTTTCGCGTGCCTACCTATTGGGGGGCCACTCCCTTCGGGGACGTGCCGAAGTTTCTGGATTCAGGCGTCGATTTTTTCTTTGTCCTGAGTGGCTTCATCATTTTGGACGCGCATCTGCGCGACATTGGTTCGCCCGCACGTTTCGCGAACTACGTCTGGCGGCGCGCGGTCCGGATCTATCCGCTCTATTGGCTGGTCTTCTGCGCCGTTCTAATTCCGCTGTTGCTGACGAAAGCGGACGCTGATTTGCGCCATATTGCGCTCGAGTTCTTCCTGCTGCCTGCGTCGGGCTTGGTTCCAGACCAGAAGATCGTCGTTGTGTCATGGACGCTTTGTTTCGAGATCGCGTTTTACGCGATATTCGGCGTCGCGATCTTCAACAGAGTCTTGGGCGTCCTGCTCGGTGTGCTCTGGCTGTTAGCTGCGCTCTACTCGCTCGGAGAACTCGTCCCCGCGAACTGGACGATTCTCTGTTCTCCATACCCCGTTCTGTTCCTAACTGGCATGGCCGTCCGACAGGTGTGGAGTTCCGGAAAGTTCCACATGCCGCTGAGCCCGACGCTCGGGCTCGGCATTGTCATCTTCGCGGCGGCAGCCATCACGCGAGTGAATGCGCTTGGAATTCCGGCCGGGGTCGTGCAGTTGTCGTACGGCGTGGGAGCGGGTTTGATCATACTGGCTGCGGTTGAGGCCGAGCGCCGTGGGTCGGTCGAATTTCCCGAATGGCTTACGAGAATTGGAGACGCGTCGTACAGCCTCTATCTCGTCCACTTCACCGTGCTTTCGGTGTTGGCCAAACTCATTGTGGCGACCAACGTGTCCAAGGCTGTGCCGCTGCAGGTGGTCTTTGTTGGGATGGCGGTTGTAACGGTCGCCGTCGGGGTGGCCGTTCATCTCGCTGTCGAGAAGCCGCTGCTGAAGCTCCTTGGACGCTGTCGCGCGCCGGTGCACCAATCTACCGGACAGTTCGCAGACCAGGTCCGGGGTAGGGACCGCAGCCCGCAGGAACTGGCTCGCGAGGCCTATTCCACGGATCGATGAACGGAATCCTTGCTCATGCCGTCCAGGAGCTTCCGCAAGCCTTTAACGTTGAAATTGCTGAGCTTTACGGTTATGTTGCGTTGCAATAGACGGGGCGCTGAAGCATCGACCGCGTATCGGACGCCGAGGCGTCCCGTTCAAGATTGGCCGCTTTCAAGGGCGGCCGTTCCTTCACAGATTTCTGGATGAATGGCAGGCAGCGTGGCATCGAGCGAACGAGATACTCCTATATCCGTCGGGTTCTCCCTCGAGGCGGTAGCGTTTTGCCTGTACGTCGTTCGGGACGCGTTTGCCGGCGCGATGAAATTCTACTTCGCGAAGCTTCACCTCGAGGTTTTGTGGTTTTCGCCCGACTTCGTCGCGATTGTCTGCATCGGGTTGTTCATCAAGCGATGCGTCATCGACAACGGGAGCATGATGGCGTTCCTCGTGTTCGGGCAGATCTGCGTCTCGCTCTTCATCGGCTTTTGGTTTCTCGGCAGCGCGACGGCGCTGATGTCTTCGATCAAGATGATCTTTCCTCTGTTCGTGGGCTTTTGTTTCGCCGACCGAAATTTGGGCGAGTATCGCAATTCACTCAAGATCGTCACGGCGACGCTCTACCTGAGTCTGTTTGGCATCTTCCTTTCGAAATACTGGTCGATGCCGTGGGTCGGCTTCAAATACGAGTCCTTCGGCGCGACGCGCGAAGCGGGACGGTTGTGGTGGTCGTTCCAGGAACAGCGACTGGCAGGCTTCGCCGCCGACAGCACGATGGCCGCCTATTTCATCCTGGTCGCCTATGTCATGACGTCGATCCGCAGGAGCATCCCGTGGTGCATCGTCATGGGTGGAATTTCGATCTATGCGGTCCGCCTGACCACCAGCAAGACGGCGATGGGAGTTCTATTTGTTTATCTGATCGCGATGATCTTCGTCCGGTCGCTTCCATACGAGAAGCGGCTGAATACGCTGCGTTCGTTCACCCTGTGGTCCTATGGGGCGATCCTGGTTCCGATCGTGCTCATCATCCTGTTCACCGGCGTCGATCTCTCGCCGGGAACGAAGGGCTTCTTCTTCAGCCTTCAGGATCGCATCAATAACAGCTGGCAATTGCCGTTCGTTTATCTCAGTCAGCTGATGCCGATCGGAATCGTCACGGGATGCGGGGTAGGTTGCTTCAACTATCCTCAGCAGCTGTTTTCGAACCTTACAGACTATTGGGTCCCCGTCGACAACTTCTATATCGGCACCTACGTGATGTTCGGATTCCCCTTCGTCATCTTCATGTGGATGGTGTTCAGGTCGACCCTCATCGTCACCGATGTCTACAAACTGTCCCTTGTGTTCGTGACCAACATCTTCACGATCACTGTGCTCAGCTACGGTCCGGCGACCGGCTTGCTGGTGATTGCGTTGGGCTTCAGCGAGGTCTTCTCGAAAACTGCGACGAGGGTGTTCCAGGGCGGCGGCAAACGCGAAGTCGTCCTTCCGCCCGAGCCGCGCCTGTCGACTGTTCATGATGTGGGTTGAGTGGAAGAGCCGGCGCATTCTGTATGCGCGGATGGAATAGGCGCCAGTGCCGAGGGATGCAAACGGATGACATTGCGCGAGCAGCTTGACCGTTACAGAGGCCATGGTCCCGGGTTTGACGCGGCGCGTCTGATTCTTTCGATTTCTATCCTTTGTTGGCACAGCGTGGTGACGTCATATGGTCACGCGGCGGAAACGAATATCTGGAATGGCTTCTTCTCCGCGCCTTTGAGCGCCTTGATGCCCATGTTCTTTGCGTTGAGCGGGTTCCTGGTGATGGGCAGTTTTGAAAGAGCGAACAATCTTCGAGGCTTCCTTGGCCTGCGCGCTCTTAGAATTGTTCCGGCGCTCTCGGTCGAAATCCTGATCTCCGCCTTCATACTCGGCACTTTGCTCACGACGGTGCCGCTGGCGAGCTACTACAGTGACCCGAAATTTTTCAGATATTTCGGAAGCCTGTTCGGATTCGTGAACTACACGTTGCCGGGCGTGTTTGCCGACAATCCCGACCCGGACAGGGTCAACCTGTCGCTTTGGACGATCGCTCCGGAATTGATGTGCTACGTGTACCTTGGTTTGCTGATGGCTCTGCGCCTCAAGCGAACCGGCGTCACGATTTCCGCAATTGTTCTTCTCGTCGTATGCCTCGCCGCGGACGCACAAAGTGGCGTTGATCGGGCCGACACGGGCGTTGTATTCGCGCGTTTTCTTCTGATCTCATTCGCTTTTGGAAATCTGATCTATCTTTGGAGTGAGTACATTCCTTTCCGATGGGACGTGTTTACTGTCGGTATCGTAGTTGGGTTTCTTTTCATCAAGACACCGGTGCTGATCTATCTCTCCCTGCTGTGCTTGGCCTACGTCATTGTTTTTGTCGGATGCGTTCCGATCGGCGTGCCGAAGCCGTTCTCGACCGGCGACTATTCTTATGGAATCTATCTGTACGCATATCCGATCCAGCAAACCTACTCGCACTTCTTCACCGGGCATCGCGAATTCTATTGGAATATCCTCTTTTGTTTACCCGTGACGTGCCTAGTAGCGGCGCTATCGTGGTGGTTCATCGAGAAGCCGGCGCTGTCGTGGAGAAAGAGCTTGTACAAATTGCCGGTCGCCTCGACGGATTTGACATTCCTACAGATGGCAGTGCCGTTCGTTTTGTTGGCGATGTACGGAGTGCTTCTCTTCGTGACCAGCGGGTTGTTCGAGACCGGTGTGCGTCTTCGATCAATGTTGCCCTGGGTCGCCGTCTGCGCGCTCGTCGTCGTCGGTTTCAGGGTGATGTTCTTCCGTTTCTCCGGTCGCCCGAAATACCAGCAGTCGTGACTGACGTATCGCCATTCATCAGGGAATGATGGTCGGAGAAGACACGGGAGAGCTTGTCATCTTGCGATCGGACCCATTGTTGAGCTCGCTTGGAACAGAGTCCATGCACAAGCGCCTTGTGTTCATAGACACGTTGCGCGGTATTGCCGTTCTCTGCGTGCTGCTTCAGCACGTGTTGGAGCAGATTGTGCTCACGGGGCAGACCGGCGCGGCCGAGGGCATGCTGCATGGCTTGATCGGGTACTACTTCAATTTCGGCCGTTTTGGCGTCGTGTTGTTCTTCTTCGTCAGCGGCTTTGTGGTTCCTTACAGCTTTCCCGACAGTGCCGCGCCGGTCCGCGACTTCGCCGTGAGCCGCTTCTTTCGGCTCTATCCGATGTACTGGCTGGCTATCATTCTGGCGCTCGCGATCTTGCCGGCCGCGGAGGCCAAGGTCTTCCCGGTCTGGCAAGTGCTGGTCAATCTGACGATGTTCCAGAACGTGGTCGGGCTGCCCAATATGGTGGTGGCGCATTGGACGCTTGCGATCGAATTGATCTTCTACATCGGTTGCGTTGTGCTATTCGTCACGGGTCTGCTCCGCCGGAGTGCGGCCGTGTTCGCCATCGTCATCGCGATCTCGTGTGCCGGCATCGTTCTGCCGATTCTGTTCGAGCAGCGGATCGTATCCCGTCTGCTGGAGGTCGTACTCAATCTCGATGCGATGCTGATCGGGAAGATCACCCGCGACACGGTGATGGGGCGGAAGCTGCGATGGTGGCACGTGGCGTTGTGTCTCGGCCTCTACAGCGGGTTCGCCATGGTGATTTTCAAGCGCTTGTATGGCGGGGACTATCAGGGTAACTTTTTCTTCAGCTATTCGATCGCCTCGGCCTATGTCGTGGCCGGATTCACGTTCGTAACTTTCGCGTGCTACGGCGACCGGCTCGCATGGCGTGGTCTCACCTTCATCGGTACGATCAGCTACTCGGTGTACCTGATGCAGGTTTACGTGCTGGCGGTGGCGGTGCACTACTTCGGTGCCGGGAGCAGTCTGCCGCAATGGATGTCCTTCGCGGCCGGTGTGTTTTCGGTGACGGTTTTGATTTCCTGGGCCAGTTATTGCGCCGTCGAGAAACCCGCCGTGGCTTTTGGCAGAACGTATCGCTCGCGACGGAGCACGGGCGCTGAGGCCATGCCGGTGCCGGAGCAGGGCGTGGCATGACCGAGGCAGCGAGGCCCAATGCTTCAGGTGCGCCGCGGGCGAGCTTTTTCCCGTCGATTCAAGGCCTACGCGGTCTGGCGGCGCTGACGGTGGTCGTTGCGCATCTCTATGCGATGCCGATGCGTGCCGGATTTCTGCCAACGCTGCCGGGCTGGCTTTACAAGGTGTTCGACACCGGCGGTCATGGCGTCGAACTGTTCTTCATGATCAGCGGCTTTCTGATTCCGGCGAGCTTGGTCCGGCACGGCAGGGTGTCGACGTTCATGTACGACCGCTGCCTGCGTATCGTTCCGGTCTTCGTCGTGCTCCACATGATCGTATTCACGCTCGGTCCGATCGCCGCTTACAAGTTCTTCAAGGGAATCGACGTCGGAACCTATGTCGAGCTGTTCCTCGTCAATCTGTTTTTCCTTCCTGACGCGCTCGGACTTCCGATTGCCCAGCAGAATGCCTGGACGCTGTCCTACGAATGGGCCTTCTACATCTGGTTTGCCGCAATCTTTGTCGCCTGCCGTGCGCAGAACAGGTGGGCGATCGTCGCGCTCGGCCTGGTCGCGCTGGTCGCCGTGGCCTACCGCCCGAATACCGCCTTCTTCGGCATCGGCATCCTGTTCGGCCTCATGTCGTTCCGGCTGCCGGTGAAGGGCTGGCTGGGATTGATCGTGGCGATTTCTTGCTTTGCGCTCATGTTCGGCCTGATGGAATATGTCAGCGTGTGGGTCGCGCTCATCCCGGGATTTCTGCTCTTCGCGGTGGTCCTGACGTCGGAGTCGGGATTTGCGCATTTGCTGAGTGCACATGTCCTGCAGTTCGTTGGCAAGATCAGCTACAGCATGTATCTCGTGCATCCCTTCGTGCTCTTCCCCTTGCAGATCGTCGGCCGAAAGCTCGCGGAAAGCGGCGTGAATCTCTGGCTGGTGTGGGGCGGGTTCGGTGTATTGGGTCTCACTCTGACCGTGATCGCGTCTACGCTGAGCTACGAGATCATCGAGGTCCGCCTTCGCCGCGCCGTCGATCGGTTCCTGAGCAAGCGATGGGACGTCGAGCAGACGAAAGTTCAACAGGGTGCCTAATCGAAGCCACGCCAGTCAGATGCCTGCAACAGTGGTTTGGTATCCGGTCGAAGGATGCATGATTTGCGTATTCTTGTCCTGACCCACGAATTTCCGCCGTTCCGCGGCGGTGTCGGTACCTATTGTGTGGAAACGGCAAAGGCTGCCGTCGCGCAGGGTCATACCGTGGAGAT
This sequence comes from Bradyrhizobium symbiodeficiens, assembly GCF_002266465.3. Lineage (NCBI taxonomy): Bacteria > Pseudomonadati > Pseudomonadota > Alphaproteobacteria > Hyphomicrobiales > Nitrobacteraceae > Bradyrhizobium > Bradyrhizobium symbiodeficiens. Next base: position 1,634,670 of record NZ_CP029427.2, read on the forward strand.
ACTGGCGCCGGACTTCGGCAAGGACAATGCGGAGGAGGACTGGCTCTTTACCTTCACCGTGCGTCGCTTCGCCGGCGGCGTCTACGCGACCCGGGCCCTGCCGCGCCTGCTGCTCGCTCTGCTCCGTGCCAAACCATGGACGTTCGATATCATCCATGCCGCGGACTGGCCGTTCGTGATGCTGATCCCCTGGATGCGGCCATTCATACGCCGGCGCATCGTCGCCATGATGCACGGCACCGACGTCTTCCTTCTGGCGAAGTCGCGCGTGGCCGGATTTCTGTTCGGCCGGTCCTATTTGCGAGGCGCCGACTATGTCGTGGCCAACAGCCGGTTCACCGAAGACCTCGTTCTGAAATATCACCCTTATCTGGCGTCGCCGCGCCGGACGGCTGTCACACTGCTCGGCGTCGATCCGTTCTGGTTCAACCCACCTGTCGGCGCGTCTGAAACTTTGGAACGGCATGGCGTGCCGAAGAACCGGAAATTGCTGCTGACCGTGGCGCGGCTCGATATCCGCAAGGGGCATCGTTATTTGCTCGAGGCGCTCGCTCTGTTGCCTCAGCATGCCAAGGATCAACTCGGCTATGTCATCGTCGGCAAGGCGCTGGATCCGGCCTATCAGGACGAGCTGAAGGGGCTCGCGGAGGCAAGCGGAGTGCCCGTCGTGTTCGCGGGCGCAGTCTCGAATGACGACGTTCGAAACTTCTATGCCGCGGCCTGGCTGTTCTGCATGCTCGCCGAACCAAATCCGGAGAAGGTGGAGGGTTTTGGGCTGGCCTACCTTGAAGCGGCGGCGCAGTCGCTTCCGAGTGTCGCCGCGCCGAATGGTGGCGTGCCCGAGGTGGTCCTCGACGGAGAGACGGGCGTTCTCTTGAAAGACCGCTCGCCGGATAAACTGGCCAACCTGCTCGTGGAACTCCTGAGCAGGCAGGACGATGTGGCGAGATTCGGTTCGGCCGCCAGGACCTGGGCGCAGACGTTCTCCTGGCAGCGCTGCGCCGAACTGACATATCAGCCGGAACAGGCCGCGCATCGCGCCCCTTCGCGCGCCGAGATCGTTGCAGGAGAATCATGACGTCGCAATCCACACCGGCCCCGCAAGGCCCCCGCGTATCGGTCGTCATTCCGGCCTACAACGCTGCCCGCAGCATCGGGCGCGCGATCGCCTCGGTTCAGGCGCAGACCGAACAGGATTTCGAGATCATCGTCGTCAACGATTGCTCGACGGACGACACGGTTGCCGTTGTCTCCGGTCTTGCAGCGAAGGATGGTCGCATCCGTCTGGTCAGCCAGGAAAAAAACGGCGGGCCATCAAGAGCCCGCAACCGGGGATTCACCGAGGCGCGAGGAACCTGGCTGGCGATCCTGGACGCGGACGACGCCTACAAGCCGGATCGCCTCGAGAGGCTGACCAAGCTGGCCGAGACCGAATCTCTCGACATGATCGCTGACGACATCACGTATTACGACAGCGAGGCCGATGTCGAATTTGGCGATCAGCGGCTCGCTCCCGGGTTCAACCGCATCGACCTCGCCGGCTTTCTTCGCGCATCGATGTTCCGCCCGCCACTGCATGATTTCAGCGGGCGCGACGTGTTCCAGTATGCGCTGCTCAAATTCGTGTTCAGACGATCGTTCATCGCCGAGCACAAGCTCGCCTATCCGGAGAGCCTTCGCGACAGCGAGGACTTCTTCTTCTATTCGGAGTGCCTGCTCGCCGGCGGACGGGCCGGGCTCACGTCCGAGCCCGGCTACGTCTACACGCAGCGCATGGGCAAGATTTCGAAGCGGCAGTCGGCGCTGACGCGGACAAAGGTCAACCGTATGCAAGTCGTGACGGGGGTCGATCTGCTGTTCTCGCGACACGCGCAGCGCCTGTCGCCGGTCCACAGGCGGCTGTTGCGCGAGCGGCGTGCCCAGGCGATCGGACTGAACGCGCATGAGCGCGCGCGAGACCTGGTCCATCAGAGGCAGGTCGTGATTGCGCTGCTGGAGCTGGCGAAGACCCGGCCGGCATGGGCGTTTTCCGTGCACCTCCTGCTGCGGCGCAGAAAAGACTGGCTTGCAAAGCTGGGCGGCAAGGCCTGATGACTGAAAAATCCGGTCTGATTAAGCGAACTGGCGTCGGCGTGCTCTGGATGGTCATCGGATCCGGAGGGCAGACGCTATTCCAGTTCGTCCTCTTCATGATCCTCGCGCGCTTGCTGGGACCGGAAGCGTTCGGTGTCGTTGGCATCGCTACGGCATTCATCGATATTTCGAACCTGATTGGACGAGCCGGCCTGACCGAAGTCCTGATCCAGCGCGCCGACATGTCGGACGAGGAAGTCGATACGGCGTTCTGGAGCAGCTTCGGGTTCGGTCTGCTTCTGACAGTCATCATGTTCGTGACGGCACAAAATCTAGCCCACCTTTTTGGCGTGGCGGAGCTGAAGCCGGTGATGCAGTGGCTGGCCCCGATGTCGCTCCTGTTTGCTGCAGGCACGGTGTATGAGGCGAAACTTCGCCGCGAATTCGGCTTCCGTGCGCTGGCGGCACGCAACGTTTCGGCCACGATCGTCAGTGGTGTCGTTGCAATGGTGATGGCGTTCACGGGCTTCGGGGTTTTCAGCCTCGTGGCGCAGCGTCTCATCTACTACGTCTGGTTCACCGCCGCGATGATTGTGGCCACGCGTTGGTGGCCGTCGCTGAGATTCAATCCACGAATTGCAATTGCCCAATTGAAGGGCGGAATTGCAGTGGCGCTGTCCTCGTTGCTCGGCTCGGGAAACCAGCGGGTCCTGGACCTGATCGTCGGCTATTTTGTAGGCGCCCAGGGACTCGGCTACTTGCGGATTGCGTGGCGCGGCATCGATCTTCTGCTCGAGCTCTCGATCCGGCCCGTGACGACGGTCACGCTCACATCGCTCTCACGCTTGCAGAATGATCGCCCGGCCTTGATCGATGCCTATCTCCAGCTCGTTCACATGACGGCCGCTTTCCTCTACCCGTTGTTTGTCGGTGCCGCGCTCGTCGCACCGGAACTGCTGACCCTCATGTTCGGTGCAAAGTGGCAGGCCAGCATCCTGCCCATGCAGATCCTAACCCAGATTGCGCTCTTTGTCCCGCTCATCTGGTACAAGACGAACATATTGATGGCCATTGGCCGGATGTGGGAAGTCCTGCTGATCAATCTGTTCGAATTTGCGCTGAGCGTGACCGTGGGCGTGATCGCCGCGCAATACGGCGTCGAAGGAGCTGCCGCCGGCAACGTTGTCAGGATGCTGCTTGCAACTCCGGTAATCCTGTTCGCGGTACAGGTTTGGACAGGGGTTCCCTTCTGGCGAACCTTGGCCGCAGTGATGTATCCGGCCGCAGCAGCGATCATCATGGCGGGAGCGCTCGCGCTGCTGCGGCCCCATCTGATGTCGCTGCATCCAATCGCGATCCTGGCGATCATGAGTGTGCTCGGATTCACGATTTACGCGCCGGCCATTCTTGCGCTGGATCAGACCCTGTGGCGAACCGTGCGGGCCGCTATATCGACGCGCGGGCGTCGGCCTGAGCCGGCCTCCTGATCGGGCTGGCTTAAAGCATGATCCGGAAAAGTGAGCAGCGGTTTTCCGAAAAGGTCATGCTCAAACAATAAACTAATGTGCGATGACGATTCATCCTAATCTCATCGCGCTTTAGAGTTTCAGAAGATTGCCGGCCCAAGCAATTGCGACGGTGACGAATGCGGCTGCTGCTGCTTTTGCCAACAGCCACGGTAGCGGCTCCGACGGCAGCAGGACGAGGGCTGCGATGAATGTCGCGCCGACGATTGCCGACAGCGCGAGTCCGGGCCTTGGATAGGCGCCGAAACGGACCGTGGGGCCGCTTGCGAAGCCAATCACCAGCCCGGTGGCAAGTCCCGCGCTCAAAAGAGTCGCCGTTGTGCCGAGGCCGGCCGCTCCGTCGACGAGGATGAACGTCGCGATGAGCGCGAGCTGGCAGCCTGCGACAACAATGAGCCGCATTGCCGCCTTTTCCAGGTGAGGGACGAGCGCCAGCGTGGCCTGCAAATGCGTATGCAGGAAATAGAAAATCGCGACACTCGGCGTCACCGCGATGAAGCTCGGCGCCAGCGCGGGCGGCACGAACAGCCTGGCAGCGTCCGGTATGAACGCGATCAATCCTCCCAGCATGACCGCCGTCGAACAAATCGCGAGGTCGAACAGGTCTGTCGCTGCCTCCTGCGCGGCCGCCCTTGTATCGTTGTCGAACCGCGCGACGACATCGGGATAGCTGATGGTGTGGATGGCTGATAGCAGCACGGAGAACGGCCGTTGCAGGAGATCGAGTGCCATCGAGAAGCCGGCGCTGGAGCTGGAAGCGACGCCGAAACGGCCGATGATCAGGAAGCGGATCAGAATCGGGGCCGAGAGATGGACGATGGACGCTCCTGAGGCGAGCATTCCATAACGGGCGAATCCCGACAGGTCCGAGCGCGTCGTCTGCCGCGGAGACCAGCCCGGCAGCTTGCGGTCGACGATCGAACCGGCGGCCAGTCCGAGGACGTGGCCTGCAAGGAGACCGAGTAACGCCGATTCCGCGGTCCCGTACCATTTCGCGCCGACGACCGCGCCCAGTAGTAGAAGCGTGGCCCGGCAGATCATCAGGGCCGAAGCAGGTGCCAGCCGGCCGGAGACACGGATCGTCATGTAGTGGAAGTCCGTTGCCCCCTGAACGACCGTGACGGCGAGGCCGAGCCCAATCAAGCCCGCCGATTGTGTCCGGGCGACCGCGACAAGGCTCGCGATGATAGCCAGCACGATCGCGCTGAGCGCAACCGCGCTGAACAGGGACGAGCGCAACCGAAGCGCCTCGTTGCCGCTGCTCGAGGACAGAAAGCGCTGGCCTGCGAGCTGGATCCATTCGAATGCGACCACCGCAGCGAATTGGCTGGTGGCAGTCATCAGGGAGTATGTCGTGTATTGCGCGGGATCGAGCAGGTAGCCGAGCGCGAAGATCAGCAGAATCGCGGCGAAGCTTTGATAGAAATAGCTGGAGAGAGCGAGAAGTCGAACCATGGGTCTGACGGCTTCCGGCTTTTCTCGGGACGGCCCGGCCGCCTGTCCGCTGGTGGCGCGATTGGCGCACAATTGCACTTGTACGGGCTGCTATGGCCCCCCTTAAAACATGGCGCGCGACAGCAATCAATGTCGGCGTGATCCGGTCCGGTGCCAACAGGAAGCCAGGGCGGCAAACTCGCCGCAATGGCTCACTTGTACTGGTCGCCCTGGACGCCGGCGCCTCAAACGAAGAGGAAGTTGCCGTGGTCGAGGGTCTGCAGGTTGACGTTTTGCAGGACGATTGAATCGGTCGCCGAGATCTGAATGACCGTACTGGAGCCACTTTGCGTCATCTGGAGATGGCTGTAGTCCGCGACCAGCGATTTGGAGATTTCGATCACGTCATGGTTGGCAGCCGTCCCGACGTGAAATCCCGCGATCGTGTCCTTGCCATGGTCGTAGAAAATGGTGGTGGATCCCGGCGAGACCATGAACAGATCGTTGTTGGCCGAACCCTGCAGCGTCTGGCCGGCGGTGACGGCCGTCACACTGTGTGTTCCGTCGGCATTCTGCATGTCGATCTTGAGCAGGGTGTTGCTGGCGTCGCGGCTGTCGTGCTCGATTGCTCCCGGCCTGCCGGCGACGGCCCAGTTGAACAGGTCGGAACTGCCATCAGCATATTTGATGACCTCGGACGTCTTCACGCCCGTGCTGTTGTAGACGTCGGTGGTCTTGGTGCCATCGCTGCTCGTGATCTGGGTGTAGTCGAAGGTGCCGTCGGCATGTAGCCTGATGTCCGAGAGCACCGTTCCGGCCGAGTTTGTGTGCTGGTATTCGGTGACGAAACTCTTGCCGGTGATATTAAAGAACGAATTGTCGTGCGTGCCGTCGGAGTTGGTGGCGTAGTTCGCGGTCTTGACGCCGGCCGTGTACACTGTCGTCGAGGTCGAACCGTCGGTGTTGTAGACGGTATCGTTGGTGAGCGCGCCACTGGAATCGAACAGTTTCGTCTCCTTCCAGCCGTCCACGTGGGTGATGTACATCGACGACGGGTTGCCGCCCGAGTAGTTGGTCGTCGTCGTGTCGCCGTTTGCCGCCTTGTTGACCTCCTGCGTGAGAGCCCCGGACGTGTTGTAGAGGTCGGTCAAACTCGATCCGTCCGCGTGGGACCGCACTTCGCTCAGCTTGTGGCCGGTACTGTCGTAAACGTCGGTGACCTTGCTTCCATCGCTGTTGATCACCTGCTTGTAATCCAGCGTGCCATCGGCGTGCATCCGGGTGATCAGCGTGACCGCGCCGGAAGCGGTGCTGTGTTGTGCTTCGGTGATGTAGGATTTTCCGGCGATGCTATAGAACGTGTTGTCGTGGCTGCCGTCGGCATTGGTGACGTAGAGGGCCGTCTTGACGCCGGCGGTGTACGACGTGGTCGACAACGAGCCGTCGGTGTTGACCAGGGCGTCGGTCGCGAGCTTGCCGCCGCTGTCGTAAAGCTTGGTCTCTTTCGAACCGTTAGCATTGACGATGTAGACGGACGCAAGCAGTAATCCGTTGTAGCTGGTGGTCGTCATCGACCCATCGGTTTTCTGTACGACGTCCTTCACGAGGTTGCCGGAGGTGTCGAATGTGTCGACCGTCGTGGTCGTCGACGTCGACGCGGTGACGCTGACCTTGCGGCCCGCAGAGTCGTACAGCGTGGTGACCTTGCTTCCGTCGCTGTTGACCACCTGGGTATAGTCGAGCGTACCGTCTGCGTGCTTGCGGGTGTCGATCGTCACCTTGCCTGATGCGTCGACATGGAGTGTCTCGGTGACGTAGGATTTTCCGGTGATGTTGTAGTAGGTGTTGTCGCGGGTGCCGTCGATGTTGTTGACATAGAGGACGGTCTTCACGCTGGCAGAATACAAGGTCGTCGAGGTCGATCCGTCGGTGTTATAGACGGTATCGTTGGCAAGCTTGCCGGCGGCGTCGTAGAGCTTGGTCTCTTTCGATCCGTTGGCGTTGATGATGTACGCCGCTGTCATGAGCGAGCCGTTGTAATTCGTCGTCGTCGCGGAGCCGTCGGGCTTTTGGACGATCTCTTTCACCAGCTTGCCCGCAGTGTCGAATGTGTCGGTCGTCGTGGCCGTCGAGGTAACGGTGATCAGATTGGTCTTGCGGCCGACGGAATCGTAGAAGGTCGTGAGCTTGCTTCCGTCGCTGTTGATCACCTGGCTGTAGTCGAGCGTGCCGTCGGCGTGCTTGCGGACATCGGACGAGACCTTTCCGGTTGGGTCGACGTGCAGCGTCTGGGTGACGTAGGTCTTGCCGGTGATGTTGTAGAACGTGTTGTCGTGGCTCCCATCCTTGTTGTTGACGTAGTGCGCCGATTTGACGCCCACGACGTAGGTCGTGGTCGAGGAGGATCCGTCTTTCGAAACCACGGTGTCGTTGGTCATGCGGCCGCTGGCATCATACAGCCTGGTTTCCTTCGAGCCGTCGGCATTCGCGATATAGACCGATGTCGGCACGGCTCCACTATAGTTCGTCGTCGTCACCGTGCCGTCGGCCTTCTGCACGACTTCCTTCACGAGCCTGCCCGACGTGTCGAAACTGTCGGTCGTGGTGGCTGCCGAGGTGGCGCTGACCAGAGCGGTCTTGCGGCCGACGGAGTCGTAGAAAGTCGTGATCTTGCTGCCGTCGCTGTTGATCACTTGGCTGTAGTCGAGCGTTCCGTCGGCATGCTTGCGGATGTCGGAAGTCACCTTTCCGGTCGCGTCGACATGCAGCGTCTCGGTGACGTAGGACTTACCCGTGATTCCGTAGAAGGTGTTGTCGTGGCTTCCGTCCTTGTTGTTGACGTAGGAAGCGGTCTTTGCTCCAGCTGTGTACAGTGTGGTCGACGAGGAACCGTCCTTGTGCTGGATTGTGTCGTTCGTCACCCCGCCGGTGCCGAATGTCTTCGTCTCCTTGGAGCCGTCGGCCTTGACGATGACCTCCTGCGTGACGACGCCAGCCTTGTAGTTGAAGCTGTCGGTCGAACCGTCCGCATTGACCGTGACTTTGCTGGTGGCGACGCCGTTGCTGAAATTGGTCGTCGTGGCCGAGGTCAGGGTGCCGGAAGAATTGAAGACCTTGGTGAGGGTCCAGGTGCTGCTCGACGTCGTGACGGAGAACGAATAACCGCCCTGGATTGCCGCGAGGGCCTTCCCGTAGTGAGAGATGATATAGCTCATCGTCGCTTCGGACGCGACGGGAAGGACATGCGTGTCCGTCAGCGTGATCATCTGCAGCGTCGTCGAGGCGTTCAGGTCCGACAACTCCGCGACGACGTCGGCCGCCGTATTGGAGACATTGACCAGAGCTTCGGGAGTCGATCCCGACCGGGCCGGAGCATCGATCTCGATGATCAGCGGGTGATCGCTGAGCGGGAGCACGATCTGGCTGACGTCGGTGTAAGTCGCGATCGGCGAGGTGCCGCTCATCGGGTCGTAGACGACGACCGAATGATGAATGCCGCCGAGATTCACGGTGACCGGCTGGGTGGAGACTGAAATCTCGCTGTCCGTCGCGTCGTCCCAGATCTTCGGCTCGGCCCAGACCACGAGATCATAGGCGCCATTACTCTTGGTCAGCACCAAGCTGTTGCCGGAGGCAGGCAGTCCCGACAGCGAGTAGCCGAGCTGAGCGGTCGGCGTATGACCGCCGGTGCCGTCGTCGGCGAGGATGGAGGTCAGGTTGTGGATCGCGGTTGCAGCCAGTTTTGGTGTGCCGTCGGCATTGAACAGCCCCATGTTCTGACCGGGATCGTTCTTGGCAGCGCTCGTGTCGTGATCGAGCAGCTCATAAATATAAGTGGTGCTGACGCCGTCTTTGAAGGCATCGACCAGAGTGTTGAGGATCGACTTGGCCTGAACCGTCTGGTCGACGCCGAGGTAGGGGGCGCTCTTTATCGTGCTGTAGCCGGTCTCCGTGATGACGATCGGCTTTCCCGAGGCGACCGAGCCGGCTTCGCTGAGATAGGTCGCGAGGGCGGCGGCCGCGGTGGTGTAGGTTCCAGCATAGGCGTGCGAGTTCGCGTAGTCGGTGTAGGAGTTCAGGTTGCCGAGCTTGGCGTAGTCATTAGTATCGGTATAGCCGAGCGAGAGATTGTAGACCGACACGCCCGACAGCGTTGCGTCGCCCTTGATCGCCGTGTAGAGCGCCATCTGAAACTTCGCCGCCGCCGAGACGTCGGTGCTTCCGTTGTACGAGAACGCCTGCGTGTTGGCCTCGTTCAGGCCTTCGACCGCGATCAGGCTTCCAGGATGAGCTTTCACGAAGCTGTCGAGTTGGGCGAGATACTGGGCGAGGCCGGCGGAGCCCGCCGCCGGCAAATTCGAGGACACGATAAAATCGAACTTGTAGCCGTCAGCCGCGAGGCCCTGCATAACGGGTTGGCTTTGGGGCGATGTCGCGAGCCCGTCGCGCAACTTGGTGACGCCGAGATATTTGAGATCGTCCTCGACGAGCGCGAGGTTGTTGTAACCTCCCCATGAATACGCCACGTGTGTGTTGACGCCGATGGATCCAGTGAAGGAACTCGCTGAATGAAGGGTCTGATCGACAGAAGACGTGGTCATGTGATGCTCTGCATGTGAGTTCAATTGCCGTCGAGCAGTAGCCCCGACGTTTGTGTTTCAGGTGTTTTATTCAGATAAAAGTCGACACATCGCGGAGTCAGTGCGCGATGCATTTCGTCGACTCGTTTGAGAGAGTGATTAACCGCTATCGATGTCAGCCGTGTGCGTGAACGATGTCACCACGGAGGCGCGGTGCTGTTCCCTGTAACGTTTGTTGTGCAGGCTGCATGCGGCGTAGGCAAACTACGCGATGCACCCGGGAAAACTACGGGACGTTCCGAACGTTTTGCATGAAAAAATTAGCGGGTTGCAAACCAGCGTCACGCACTTCGCGAACCCGATCGACGATCGACAAGCGATCGTCAATCGCCTGTCATGTCGATGGGCGGCTGCCGACGACGTTTTCGAACAGGGTGCGGTACTCTTCGACGACACTCGCGAAGGTATATTGATTTGTTTGTAGCGACAGTTGCTTAACCATCGCTGCGATTTCGTCCGGCTTCGACAGGAGTTGCCGGATGCTGGCGGCAAGGGACTCCGGATCCGGTTCCGTGAGCCAACCCTTCGCGCCGCGTGCGACGGCTTCGGGAATGCCGCCAAACCTCGTCCCAAGGAACGGCTTGCCGGCGGCTCGCGCGTCGGCAACCACGATCGGGCCCGGCTCCTCCCAGATTGGCGGAATGACGACGACGTCGATCTGCCCGTAGAATTTCTCCGGTGCAATGAAGCCGAGGAATTCGAGCGTTACGCGCGGCGCCAGATTTTGAAGCTCCTGCTTCAATTCGTCGCTGGCATGTCCGGCGATGACGAGCCGGACTGAGCTGGGCGGCAGCAGGCCTACGGCCTTGACCAGATTGTAGATACCTTTTTCCTCGGTCAACCTGCCGATGAATCCCAACCGCAAAGTATTCGAGGGGGGAGTGGCGGACGGGACAATCGGCTGGAGTGACGATGCATGCCGAATGACCTTCCGCGTCGTGTTCGAGAACAGCCCGAGCTCGGTGTGGATGTCGAGGATCCGCTGGCTCACGCCGATGACGGCGCTCAATTGGCCGGTCGCGCTGCGGCGGCTGATCGTTAACAATTTGCAGCTGAAGCATGTGTGATTGCATGCCCGGCCATTGGAGAAGCGCGAGCACCTCGGGCAGGTCAGATAATAGTCGTGCAGGGTGTGGACGATCGGAATGCGCCGGTCGTGCGCCGCCTTCCAGACTGCCGTCGTCAGGCCCGACAGGTTGTTGGAATGCAGCAAGTCCGGCTTGAAGGCATCGATGCGCGCGCCGACGACATCAGCCGTTCGCTGCCAGTCTTCGATGGCGTGCCAGATGCCGCGTGCAGGGGCGCTGCGCTGTTCGGTAAATGGCAGATAAATATTCCTGCTTTGCGCAGAGTAGACTTCGACGTCGTTGTATCGCTCGGCCTTCTGGTCCGGCACGGAGGCGGCGCGAACCACCTGGATCGTGTCACCACGCGCGACGAGACTCTCGACCAATCGCCGGACGAATATTTCGGCGCCGCCGACGACTTTCGGCGCCCCCGGCGTCGGATACAGCGATGAGGTGACGAGGACCTTCATTAAGAATGTGTCTCAATATCCATTGTGGCATCGGCGCTGCAGCTTTTCGCCCGCTATTGTTGTGAAGAGGTCCCGGACTTGCCGGTGTATATCTCCAGGTATTGCCGCGTAATCGTCTCGGGGGTGAATTTCTCCGCAAAATCCGTTCGGGCCGGTGAACTCTTTTTCCATCGATCTGCCTGGCGAATTGCCTCCTGCATCAGTTCGGCGAGCCGCCGATGGTCGTGTGGCTCATATTTCCCTACTAGATTAGAAAAGTCCGATATCTCCGGTATTCCACCCGCTGTGGAACAAATTGTGGCCTTGCCGGCCCCGATCGCCTCGATGAGCGTCCGCGGCAGCGGCTCCGGCCAGACGGAGCTGATAAGGCAGACGTCGACGCCGGCGTAGAAGTCAGCAGATTTGGTGAAGCCGAGCCATTGCACGCGATCATTTCGCGAAGCTGCCTTAATATCTCGCACGTAGGCTTCAAGGCCCCTTCCGGCAATCTTGAGTTGCCAGCCGGTATCGGGAAGCAGCTCCGCAGCCCTGAGCACGACGTCGATGCCCTTCTCAGGCTCCAGGCGTCCGATGAAACCGAAGGTCAGGTCGTCGCCAGCAGGCCCCGGTGTCTCTGCGAGATTAGTTGTGTCGGCGATATTGAAGATGACGCGGCGGGGAATGTCCGTGAAGTAGCCGGGTGCGAGATGGCGCTCCAACACGAACTGGCTGTTGGACGTCACCGCGTCGACCAGGCGCGAAGCGCGGCGATACGGCGCGGTCATCGTCGCGCAGGCCGCGCAGCGCTGCATGCATGTCGCGCCCGCCCGAAAGAGCGTCGACCGTTTGCAGATCAGCGAATAGTCACGCAAGGTGTGCACGATTCTGATGTTGCGACGTTTGGCTTCTGACCACAGCGAGACGGAAAATCCCGTGAGGTTATTAGTGTGGACGACATCGGGCTTTTCGATGTCGAGAATCTCGGCGAAGCGGGCTGCGGCCTTGCGATTCCAGGTGTCCCGCAGATGCCATTTCAGGCGCTGGATCGATGAAGGCTTTGCGTCGCGGCCAAACGGCCAATAGTCGTTATCCATCGGTACGCGGTAGACGCGCACGCCATTGAGGTCTGTGACCGATCGCGCCTGCTCGTTCTGGAGGCAGACGACCGAGACCTGTCGGCCGCGCTGGGCCAGCGCCTCCGCGAGCAGCGAGACCGATACTTCAGCGCCGCCGATGATTTCCGGCGGATAGAGCGTGTTGACGATGAGAATTCTCAAGAGGTGCCTCAGATTAGCCGACCGCAGCTGTTATGAGGGGCCTCAGTTAGCCGGCCTGATCTCGAAATCAAAGGCGGTCTGCCCCTTCGAAGTAACGAGGAGCGGCGTGGTCGATAGCTCGGTCCAGGCGCCGGGAGCGGGGCTTGACCCTTGCTGACATACATGGCTGACCTCGGCATTCGATTCTGCGCCCCTTAATCGCACTTGAAAACGTTTAGTCGGAGTTTCCGACCAAAGCGCCGCCTTCGTTTCCGATCCGCTCTTGCTGCGGATGAGGACGACGCCCGGAACGGGCTTCGTCCGTTCAGCGGTCTGGCTTGTGCGAATGAATGCCCAGCTTTCGCGAATAGAGCATACAGCGGGCTTCGGCGAGTTGTCGAAATGATAGATTCCGAAATTGTGTTCGAGTTCGGTCAGCTTGGTGCCGCTATCCTTGAGCTCGTAGATCCAGATTCCCTTCAGCCATGGCCCGGCCGTCGATGCCCAGAGGATCATTTGCGCCATGTTATCCGCGGAAAGCTGCTCATTGACGCTGCACTTGGCTTCGCCGGTCGGCCAGCCGGTTTCAGTCAGGTAGACCGGATAATTAGGATTGCCCGTCGCCTGGGCGACGCGCTTCTGGAACGTCTCGAGGCGTTCCATCGCTTCGGCCGCGATGCGTCCGGCAGGCGCCGCGCAGTGGTTGTAGATATGGATCGATATGCCGTCAGCGATCTTGAGCAGATCGGTCTTCAGCAGCGCATCCGTCCATTTGAATCCCGGATCGTCGCCGAGCACGCCGACCACGAAGGGGGCCGAGGGGACCACGCGCTTGACCGCCGGCTGCACCGCTTGGGCGAGCGCAACGTAATTCTCGACGTTGAAGTCCGGGTTTCTGCGTGCGCCGAGATTATACTCGTTCCACATCTCGAAAATGGGCCGCTGCGGCGCCACCGCTTGCGCAGCTGCCGCGGCGTAGTTGACGAACCGCCGCCGGGCTTCGTCAGTCGTCGGCGGATCGGAGTTGGGGACGAGGTGATGGCCGAAGCCGAGGATGAGCACGGGCCTTCCGACGCCGGACTTGACCTGGGCCTCGAGGCGGCCGAGCTGCGGGTTGAAGCCGAACGCATGGCCGGGAATCTCGAAATCCGACCAGGGAAAATCGTCACGGAACGAGGTGACCCCAAGTTCTTTCAGCTGCTTTACGGCGATGGAGGGGACATAGCCGCGCCCGCCTATGGGCCCGCCGAGACCCTGGTGCGTGCCTATTCCCAGCAGAATTCGTTGGTCCAGGGGCTGCGCATTCTGAGCACTGGCGGGAGACAAGGCTGCGCTGATTGCCGCAACCAGCACGGCAGAGAGCACTCCTAAGCCACGCAGGACAGGTCTGGTCGGTTCGATCACGCTCGTGCTCCACATTGGCCCTCAACTGGCCGAACGAACTACCTCCCCCTTGTGGTTCGAATTGGGCGAAGCTGCCGCTCCGGGTCATGGGCGGCAGCTAACCATGGCGATCACTTGGAATTCAGGATGACCGAGCTGATATTGTCCGCATTCACGGTCGCCGCGTTCAGCGGGTTCATGAGCTTGACGAATTCGGTCGAGGGCGATTCCGCCACCGAGATCACGTCGTGATCGCGCATCCTGAACGTATCGGCCTGGAACCAGCCGTCGGGCTTGCTCATGTCGAACTTGTAGACTGCAGGGACCATCTTGGTCGGGAACTGCGAGACGTCGACGCCGATCTGCTGCAGCAGCGGCTTGGGTTCGAAGCGGTAGACGTAGATGGACTTGGAGTCCGCACGATTGGGGTCGAGGCCGCCCGCCTTCGCGATCGCTTCGGCCAGCGACATGTTGTCGTTCTCGAACGAGAAACGACGGTTGTTGGTGCCGCCGATCGATCCCGGCGATGGCGTCGAGCCGAACACCATGTAGACGCGCGGAATGCGGGTCAGGAAGACGACGTCACCCGGCGCGAGCAGCGCGTCTTCGTTGGGGTTGTGCACCACCGAGGACATCGTCTCGCTGTAGGTTCGGCCCTCGCGCTTGATAGTGATCGTGCTCTCGTAGGACGGGTATTTCGGGCCGCCGGCGCGCGCGATCGCGCCCATCAGACGAATCCCACCCGGGTCGATCGGGAAGCGGAGCGGCGAGTTGACCTCGCCGAGCACGCTGATCTGGTTGCCGCGCTGTTCGGCCACGCTCACGACCGCCTGCGGGTCGATGGCGCGGTCCTTGAGGCGCTCGCGGATGATGTTCGACACGGCGCGCGGCGTCAGTCCCGCGACCTTGATCGATCCGGCGTAGGGAATGTTGATGCTGCCGGACTGGTCGACCTGCTGGCGCGGAATGTCGACGAAGTTGCCCGGCCGCACGCCGGCTTCGCGCGGAATGAACAGGCCGCCAGCCTGCGCTTCGTACACGGTCACGGTGACGATGTCGCCGATGCCGATCGTGACGTCGCGGTAGTTGCCGCCGGGGAGGCGGGAGAACACCATTCCCGAGGAGTCCGTGAACGCGTTGGTCGCCTGGAGGATCGCCGGATTGACCGGCATCAGCGCGTAGGCGAGCGGCGCGGTCGGCTCGGTGATGAGCGCTGCATTTGTTTGCGTTGAGACCGCATCCGGAGCGTCTAAGGGAATGAAGCCCGAGCAACCCGCCAAGGAGGCACTGATCGTAGCGACAGCCAGGATTCGGCTAATCCCGAAATCAAAATTCAAACGTTCGGTTTTAGCCACCACTATCCCTCATACTCACCTAAAATCGGAATCACCGTACAAATCCCATGCTGCGGAGTCACTGCTGCGTCTTCGACTTTATGGTAAAGCACTTATGGCTGTGACCTTATTGCAACTTGTGAACCGTGACGCTCGTGCAAATCGCTGTTCAAAATTTGTGCTGAGCGTCCTCTTTAATAAGCAGTTCGCGCACTGGACATACACGTGTCAGATCGATGTCACGATTGAGGCTGTCGTCGCACTTGTGAGCAGCCTGCGGCGATGGACCTGCACATGCGATGACATCGTCGCTGGATGACGTTGTCGTAAACTTCAAGTATTGGATTCGAGCTTGAATTACCTTGCGTTGTGCTTTCGTCGTCCCTGCGGCGTCCGAGGGGAGGTCACTCCGGTGCATCGGAGCGATATTTCTGCGACGCGATTCCACCTCCATTAACGCTTAGATTCGGAAGCTGGCGTCACGCTGGCGTCCGTAAGGTCTTCCTAATCCTGATCCGGCTAGTGGTCGGTCAACCAAAAGGGAAGGCGAAGATGATGTTGCACACCGGATCACTGCTGTTCGCGGCGGGCTTTCTCACCTGCGCAATGGTCGTCATGTTTATAGTCGCGTGGTCATTCTCGGACAACCGCGTGACCGACGGCGACTTCACGCAGGATGATGCCCGCCGGATGGCTTGATCGGCCGATCGCTACGATCGCAGATTGTTCGGGAAATCGGACCGCAGCTCCGCTTGCTGTCCGGACTCGCTGGTCCGCACATGCAGGACATCGGCATAGACCTGGCTGAGGGTGCGGTGGGTCTGCTCGATGTCGTAGAGGCGGGTGAAGCGCTCGTATCCGGCCCGGCCGACCGCAGGCAGATCCAGCCGGGCTGCGCGCTGAAAACCTTCCATCAGCTGTTCGGCCGAGACCTCGTCGCACAGCACGCCCGTCGCACTGTCTTCGACGATTTCCGGCAGGGCGCCGACGCGGAACGCGATGATCGGCTTGGCCGCCCGCATCGCCTCGATGGCGACCAGGCCAAACGCCTCCCAGCGCGACGGAATCGCGATCATGTCGGCCTGGTCGAGCTCGGCCTCGATCTGGTTGCGATTCATCCAGCCCAGAAACGAGACATTGGCCGGCAGGTCGCTTCTGCGGAATTTGCCGACGACCGACGCGCCGATGAGGCGTACGTCGAGCTTGTCTCCAAGCGCGCGCGCCGCCTCGATCAGGAGATCGTATCCCTTTTGACGGTCGAGGCGTCCGATGAAGAGGACCTTGATCTTGTCCGACCGCCACGGCGTTGCCCCCTTGTCGAGCGCGGGACGCTGCTTGGAAATCCCGTTGTGCACAAGAACCAGGCGATTCGCCGCGATTCCGACCTGCATGGCATCGGCCCGCTCGCTTTCCGAGATGCAGACGATGCGATGGGTGAGTTTCGACAGCACGAGTTCGGTGAACTTCGTGACCTCGCGGCTGAGACGGCCGGTCTCGCGGCCGAAGGCCCATCCGTGCGGGCAATAGACGATGCGCGAACGCCGGTAGGTCAGCCAGAGCACCGGGCGCACCACGAGGCCTGCGAACGACGAGTGAAGATGGATGATGTCAGGCCGAAGCTGCCTGACCGCACGCATGGTTGCAGACAACATGCGAAACAGGCCGACCGCGTTGCGACCGTCGCGTGGAAACGTGGTGATGGCGTCATCCTCGATGTTCACCAGATCGCCGCGATGGTCGGACGGAACGACATAGTTGACGTTTCCGCGGCCGAAGCTCGCGTTCTGATGCGGATGCAACTCGTTGAGGTAGGTCGCGATACCGCCTCTGACCGTTTCGGCGATGTGCAGAACTTTCAGGCCGCTGGACAACGGTCATTCCTTCCTTGTCTTGCAGACGCCAGATATCGCGGACGCACGTCTAATGCCTCTACGCAGCAATAATTGGGCCGCGTCATTGTTTCGGGTGGCCGGATGCGGGTTTGGCGAGGAATTCGAGCATCGCTGCGGCGGACTTGGCCCAGGAATATGTCATAAGGCGCTTTCGCTGCTTCTCTTGTTCCGCGGGCGAAATCCGGCCAAGTTCAATTCTTTCGCGCATCCGTGCAGACAACTCGTCTGCGTTCAGCGGGTCGAAATAGGCGGCGGCGTCGTCGCAGGTCTCGCGCACCGCATCGGCGGACGTCGCGATAACCGGGCAGGCGAAGTACATTGCCTCGAGGGGCGGTATTCCGAAGCCTTCGTAGAGGCTTGGAAACACGAACGCCGCGGCCCGGGAGAACAGCGCCGCGATCTCCTCGTCCCTCAGCCGCCCGGCGATGATGACGCCAGCCTTCGATGCGGCGGCTGCGCCTCCAAACACCTTGCTGTTGTCGCCGCCAACCACAACCAGCGGAAAATCGGCACGGCCAAGCCGCTCGGCGGCGCGAATGGCGGTATCGAAATTCTTGTTCTTCGTCATCGAACCGACGAAGAGGAAGAACTGGTGAGGCGCAAGATGCAGTGTGTCGATGATCGAGAAATCGGGCGCGACGGTGGCGAAATGTTCTGCGCTGTTCGGGATAACGGGGATCGACGCCGGATCCAGCGACAGTGCTCCGGCAAGTTCGTTGCGCGAAAACGCGGAAACCGTTGCGATCGTTGCTGCGCGTGCCAACAAATAGCCGAGCGTCCGGTGCAAAGCGAGGTAACGCCAGCTGAAGAAGTCCGGCCGCCGGAAGACCTGCGCGTCATGGATCACGACCAAATGATCGCGGTGGAGGACGGGGCCGGAATTGGCGAGGCTGACCAGGCGTGTGCCGGCAGCTGCGCGCGCCAGGTCGACCTGGTCCCACGCGTGCCCCTGCAACGATCCGACCTGCTTGACGTTGATGCGGCGAAGACCGGCGAGCGTTTGCGCATTTGGGGGCGCCAGGATTTGCCACTCTGCATCCAGCAGTTGCCGCGGAGCCTCTCCGCTCGCGAGCAAGCCGTCCATCGCCTTGACGATTTCGGCGGCGTAGCGTTGCACGCCTGTTAGCGACTGTGACAGGAACCTGCCGTTGATGGAGAGTTTCAAAGCCGAACTTTTTCTTTGCGGATTCTGCGGGTGTCTTACGCGAATGTTGCCTCAGGACTGAGCATTCGCGCCGGATATACGATATCACGTGTAGCACATGCGGCGCTATCGTTCGAACGTCCTCGTGGGCGGATAGCATGCGAGGATGCATGACACCATCATGTTTCCTACACATTTCGATGCGCTTACATGGATGAGCTCGGTTTGATGATTGTCGTGATCGTCCAAACCTTGTCTCTCATGTCTTGGTCTGGCATTGCTTCGCGGTATGAACGAGATGACAACTTTACGGCCAGTGATCGTTACCGGTGCCGCCGGCTTTATCGGAATGCACGTTTGTGAACGGCTGTTGGCGCGTGGCGAACAGGTCGTTGGCATCGATGCCCTCACACCATATTATGATCCGGCGTTGAAGCGTGCGCGCCTCGCAACGCTCGAGCACCGTCCAGGGTTCAAATTCTACGAGATCGATCTCGCAGACTTCGCCACGGTGACGCGTGTGTTCGACGAGGTCTCGCCCGATCGCGTGGTGCACCTTGCGGCGCAGCCTGGCGTGCGCGCGTCGATCGACGATCCCATCACCAGCATCCGCGCCAATTGTGACGGCTTTGTCACCGTGCTCGAAGCCGGCCGGCGCCACGGTCTGGCGCATCTCGTCTACGCCTCGTCGAGCTCCGTGTACGGCGCCAACCGCACCTTGCCGTATTCGACCGAGCATTCGGTCAACCATCCCGTCAGCCTCTATGCCGCGAGCAAGAAGGCCAACGAGCTGATGGCGCACACATTCGCGCATGTTCACAAGCTGCCGGTGACCGGCCTTCGATTCTTCACCGTCTATGGTCCGTGGGGCCGGCCTGACATGGCCGCCTGGCTCTTCACGCGCGCGATCTTCGCGAACGAGTCGATCAAGATTTTCAACAACGGCGATATGTGGCGCGATTTCACCTATATCGACGACATCGTCGAGGGCGTGATCCGCACCCTCGACCGGCCCGCGACGCCGAACCCCGCATGGAACGCCGAGCGGCCGGAAAACTCGTCGAGCTATGCGCCGTATCGCGTCTACAACATCGGCAATAACCGCTCGGTCAATTTGATCGAGTTCGTCGATACGCTCGAGAAGATCATCGGCAAGCCGGCGATCCGCCAGCTCTTGCCGATGCAGGCCGGCGACGTCCTGGAGACGCGCGCCGACATTTCCGCGCTCCAGCGCGACGTCGGTTTCTCGCCTTCGACGTCAATCGCTGATGGTCTCGGCCGCTTCGTCGAATGGTATCGAAAGTACCACGGCGTCTGACCCCGCAATCGGCGGCACCTGCGTGCCGCCCGGGAACGCCGGTTGTTGCGCTTTTGGTCGCCGCCGACCTTGTCAGCGGACGCGAACGGTGGTTATCCCGTCCTTCGAATCTCTTTCGCGGGAACCAGGCGCAGGCCTATGGCTGAGCGGATCGCTCTCATCACCGGCATTACGGGGCAGGACGGCGCCTATCTGGCCGAATATCTGCTGTCGCTCGGCTATGTCGTGCACGGCATCAAGCGGCGTTCGTCCTCGTTCAACACCGCGCGGGTCGATCATCTCTACCAGGACCCCCATGTCGGCAACGTGCCGTTCCTGATGCACTACGGCGACATGACGGACTCGACCAATCTGATCCGCCTGGTGCAGCAGATCCGCCCGACCGAGATCTACAATCTCGCCGCCCAGAGCCACGTCGCCGTCAGCTTCGAGAGCCCGGAATATACCGCCAATGCCGACGCGATCGGCGTGCTGCGGCTGCTGGAAGCGATCCGCATCCTCGGCATGGAGAAGGAGACGCGGTTCTACCAGGCCTCGACCTCCGAGCTCTATGGCCTGGTGCAGGAGATCCCGCAGAAGGAGACCACGCCGTTCTATCCGCGCTCGCCCTACGGCGTGGCAAAGCTCTACGGCTACTGGATCACGGTGAACTACCGCGAGTCCTATGGCATGTTCGCGAGCAACGGCATCCTGTTCAACCACGAGAGCCCGATCCGCGGCGAAACCTTCGTCACCCGCAAGATCACGCGCGCTGTCGCCCGCATCGAGGTCGGCCTGGAAGAGACGCTCTATCTCGGCAATCTCTCCGCCAAGCGCGACTGGGGCCATGCGCGCGACTATGTCGAGGGCATGCACAAGATCCTGCAGGCCGACAAACCCGACGATTTTGTGCTTGCCACCGGCGAGATGCATTCCGTGCGTGAGATGGTCGAGCTGTCGTTCGCGCAGGTCGGCCGCCGCATCGCATGGCGCGGCGAGGGCGTCGAGGAAACCGGCGTCGATGAGAAGAGCGGCAAGACGGTCGTGAAGATCGATCCGACCTATTTCCGTCCCACCGAGGTTGATCTCCTCGTCGGCGACGCCAGCAAGGCGCGCGAGGTGCTTGGCTGGACGCCGAAGCGGAGCTTTGCACAACTCGTCGCGGAGATGATGGCGAGCGATCTGGCGGGCGCAAAGCGGGATGCGGCGAGTGGCAAACGCACCGTTTGAGCTGAAAGGCAAAAGCGTCTACGTCGCCGGCCATCGCGGCATGGTCGGCAGCGCGCTCGCGCGCCGGCTCGAACGGGAGGACGTCGAGCTCGTCACGGTGGACCGGCGCGAGGTCGATCTCTGCAACCAGGCGGCCGTGTTCGACTGGTTCGCGAGGACGCGGCCGCAGATCGTGTTCCTTGCCGCGGCCAAGGTCGGCGGCATCGTCGCCAACAACACGCTGCGGGCCGAGTTCATCTACGACAACATCGCGATCGCGGCCAATGTGATCCAGGCCGCGCATCAAAACGGCGCCGAGAAGCTGATGTTCCTTGGGTCGTCCTGCATCTATCCGAAGCTGGCCCCGCAGCCGCTGCGCGAGGATTCGGTGCTGACGGGTCCGCTGGAGCCGACCAACGAGCCCTATGCGATCGCCAAGATCGCCGGCATCAAAATGGCGGAGGCCTATCGCGCCCAATACGGCAGCGACTTCATCAGCGTGATGCCGACCAATCTCTACGGCCCCGGCGACAATTATCACCCCGAGCTGAGCCATGTGGTTGCCGCCCTGATCCGCCGCTTCCACGAGGCGAAGCTTTCGGGCGCGAAGAGCGTCGTCGTCTGGGGCACGGGCACGCCGCGGCGCGAGTTCCTTTATGTCGACGACATGGCGGACGCCTGTGTCCACCTGATGAAGACCTATTCGAGCGCGGAGCTGGTCAACATCGGCACCGGCGAAGACATCACCATCGCCGAGTTCGCACGCGTCGTGGCCGCGGTCGTCGGTTACAGCGGCGAGATCGCCTTCGACACCTCGCGTCCCGACGGCACGCCGCGCAAGCTGCTCGACGTCAGCCGTCTTGCCAGGCTCGGCTGGCGCGCAGCGACCTCGCTTCACGATGGCTTGAAGCGTGCATATGCGGCGTATCTGTCGCATACGTAGATTGCAACAATCGCATGTCGCGTCTTTCGGGAAATGTCCGCCGTTGTTCGGCGCAGAGCGGTCAAGATTTATTCGGTCCGCGCAGCAACTTGCCCTAATGTTGGGCGTGCGGCCGGATAGAGAAATGGTCTAGGGTGTTCAGCGGAACATCCGTCGTTAACGGAAAGAGTTTTTCATGCGAATCGCGATGATCGGAACGGGCTATGTGGGACTGGTGTCCGGAGCCTGCTTTGCGGATTTCGGTCACGATGTCATCTGCGTCGACAAGGACGAGAAGAAGATCGCTGCTCTTCATCGCGGCGAGATCCCGATCTACGAGCCCGGGCTCGACGAACTCGTTGCGACCAACGTCAAGGCCAAGCGGCTGGAGTTCACCACTGATCTCTCCAAGCCGGTCGCGGATGCCGATGCTGTCTTCATCGCGGTCGGCACGCCGTCGCGCCGTGGCGACGGACACGCCGATCTGTCCTACGTCTATGCCGCCGCGAAAGAGATCGCGCGGTCGCTGTCCGGCTTCACCGTCGTCGTGACCAAGTCGACCGTTCCGGTCGGCACCGGCGACGAGGTCGAGCGCATCATCCGCGAGACCAACCCCAAGGCGGACGTTGTCGTCGCCTCGAACCCCGAATTCCTGCGCGAGGGCGCAGCGATCCGCGATTTCAAATTCCCCGATCGCGTCGTCGTCGGCACTTCCGACGAGCGCGGTCGCAAGGTGATGGGCGACATCTATCGGCCGCTGTCGCTGAACCAGGCGCCGCTGATGTTCACGGAACGCCGCACCGCCGAGATGATCAAATACGCCGCCAACGCCTTCCTCGCGACCAAGATCACCTTCATCAACGAGATCGCCGACCTCTCCGAAAAGGTCGGCGCCAACGTGCAGGAGGTCGCGCGCGGCATTGGCCTGGACAACCGCATCGGCACCAAATTCCTGCATGCCGGTCCGGGCTTCGGCGGCTCGTGCTTCCCGAAGGACACCAAGGCGCTGATCAAGATCGCGCAGGATTACGACGTGACCTTGCGCATTGTTGAATCCGTGCTGGCGGTCAACGAGAACCGCAAGCGTGCGATGGCGCGCAAGGTGAGCCAGGCGCTCGGCGGCTCGTTGCGCGGCAAGACCATCGCCGTGCTCGGCCTCACCTTCAAGCCCGACACCGACGACATGCGCGATGCTCCGTCGATTCCGCTGGTGACGGGCCTGATCGACATGGGCGCGAAGGTCAAGGCGTTCGATCCCGTCGGCATGGAGCAGGCGAAGGGCGAGCTGCCTAGCATCATTTATTGCGAAGATGCGTATTCCTGCGCGACCGGTGCGGATGCCATCGTCATCGTCACGGAATGGGTGCAGTTCCGCGCGCTCGACCTAGGCCGGTTGAAGGCGGAAATGACGCAACCCGTCATCGTTGACCTTCGGAACATTTACCGTCCCGAAGAGATGGCCAAGGCCGGTTTCGTCTATGAAAGCCTCGGACGCGCGAGTGCGTCGCGCGACGGCTAGGCAGATAGCGATCGCTCTGTATCCCTTATTCGAATGTGCCTTCGGCCGATTGGGCTTGGGGCTACTCCTGGTAGGACATCTCAACGGCTCCGCACTTTTCGTCGCCCCTATCGAAAACACCGGCGATGCGACCGCTCGTCGATGCGCATATCTTGTATCCATTCGTCGTTGTCGGCCTGTCCGGAGGTTATGAGCGCTGTGACCCACCGAACATCAGCCCAGAAGCTCTTTCTTGACGCTGTTCGCTAAAAGCAAAACGAGAAGCAAGAGCCCAAGTGCTCCACTGGAGATGATCAGCTGCGCGAGAAAGAGAGCCGCCGGGGCCGAAAATCGACTCGCGCGGCTCTTTACCATCGGGCCGTTGATCGTCTCGCACAAGATTAGTTTCAGGTCGCCTGCTGGGCATCACGGACAACGGTTGATCAGGCTGTGCCGCTTCTTTCGATTTTGATCGGCCGTGCATCGTGTTGGGCCTCCGTCGCGCGCTGCGGGGGCTGCTTGCTATCCACTAATGAGACTTGGGCAATGACCTCGGCCGTGCTCGTCATCCAGAGGGCCCTCGCGATGGGCGGCGATATCTGCATGTTCGCCCACCACGCCCTTTCGTCGTCGTTTCGGTGCAAGGCCTGATGATGTGAGCGACATAGGGGTACGGTAAATTCATCGCTTACCTTGCACCCTAACGGTCTGGGTCGGGCGAACTTCAGGTGATGCGCATCCGTCGGAGATTTGTTGCAGACGAGGCAGGGATGCTCGCGAGATGCGCCTTGCTCCTCTTGCGCTGCGCTTCTTTTGGGATGGCGACATCGCTTTGGTCGGTCATTTGGCCAGGCTGAGCTTGATCGACCGCAGCCGCGGCCAGGCCAGCTTCGGAGGGGACAAGGGCTTGGATGGGTCGCTGCGCCGGCTGCTCCTCTTCTGGGCTGAGGGTGGATTGAGTGTCGGCGCATTGCTCGCACGGCACGCCGGCGGGCGTCGTGCGAGCCTGGCTCGCGCGGATCGCAAAGCCGGCCGGCGTTGTCTCGCTCCCGTGGGCTGCCGCCGGAGGTTCATTGGACCGGGACGCTGCAACATTCTTCAGAACGACCCAAATGAAGAGGAGCGAATAATTGTCAATTGTTCGATTGGTTGAGCGAACTTGAGATGATGGGCGTCGGCGGTGCCTTCTGACAAACAAGGCAACCTTGGGTGCGGACAAAAGCAAGGTGCTCCTCGCTTCGGTGTCGCGGAGGCTCCTTTGGAAATGCGAGGCCGGCATGGTCCGGCACGCTGTGAGCTCCTGGCAGATCGACCCGGCCGGATGCCGTTAAGGGCCGCCGGTTGATTGCAGATGGATCTGCCGCCATGTGAGAGGGCCCTGTGCCTTCATTATCGGTAAGATTGGCGGATTGCTCTAATCTATTCTGATAGGCGTTCTCAAAGTGCGGACGCTCGCATCCTGTGGGGTGTTATGAGAAGCGGACATTCTTTAGCCCAGGTAGGCAGCCCCTCGGTGCGTTCTTGATAACTGGGCTCGCCGAGAACCGATGCGGAAACTCGGGGGAGTGTTCAGGCGAAAGGACGGGCGGTCGATTTAGGGTATCCTTGGAAGACTTGCCTCGCCCGCCAGTCTGGACAGGCGGCTTGGCGGGGGCCGGGGGTCCTGCGGTGACGTCCGGGACATCGAGGTCGTCTTCGCTGGCGATCCCGACCAGCGCAGTTAAAGCATAGCGGCGGACATAGGTCAGCGCCGCTCCCATACGGTGTGGTGCCTCGACCTCCTTGCTGGCGCAAACCGGAAATTCTGAGGAAACCCACTCTCCCGAGGCGTGGGCAAGCAGGGTGGTGAGGTGGATCTGGCCGGTCGTGGGCTCGATCCGTGTGGTCTGAAGGGTCGCAATCTCCGGCTGGCTCAGGGTTTTGCGGACGATGTCTAGACCCGAAGCTAACGAAGCATTGCGGAAGCGCGGTCATCCTCCCGAGGGCACGGCGGGCGGACGACCTCTGTCAGGGTCTTCTCAGGGTCTGGGAGTTCAGCCTGGGCTCGTGCAAGAGCCCCCGCAAATGGCTCCGATGCGCTCCCTTGACTGATGCACGGGGCGCCTCCGCGGGTTGTGCTTCGACCTTCTTCAAGTCGGCCTGCGCGCTTTCGTGCTCATGATCTGCATCTTGCGTGCTGAGATGAGTGGCCGCCAGCTGCGCCAATCCATTTGAGCTTGAAATGTCGATGACCTTGACGGCCTCCAACCTTGGCCGAGGGGTCTCGATATTGAACAGGATGGGAGGCTCTCCGGTCTGCACGCAGCGCCAGAACTTCTTTTCTGCTGTCAGGAGAAGGTGCTGGTACAGCGGGTCCGCATGAACCGTGATCTCCACCCCTTTTCCGTCACCGGTAATGATCGATAGCGCAGCCGAGCTGGCCGCGACAACCCACATGTTGTGTTGAAGCTGGGCCATACATTCGTCTGCGGCGGTTTTTCCGGAAGAATTCCAGGGCATAAAGAACGTCAAGCATGGTTACCCACCACTTCTTGCGGCTCAAATTCGCGCAGCCCGGGCCCTCCTGAGGTGGAGCGCGGAAGAATTGGCGCGATCTTCTGCTTTAGGGGCGAATACCGTTCGAAGAGCAGAGATCGCGGAAGGGGCCACCGCCCTGACGGCCGCCAACGATCGCGCCATAAGGAAGGCGCTCGAGGAGGTTGGCGTAGAGTTTATCGACGAAAATGGTGGAGGCGCGGGAGTTCGATTACGGAAGCCGGTCCGCTAGAACGTCGCCCAGTTTCCGACTATCAACGCTCGTACCTATTGCCGGTCTCATTCCCGTGTGGAGCAGACCACATCGCATAGTGGTCGGACATCATGATCGGTTGCAACCAACCCGATCTTACAAGACAACTGGTCTACCTCTTTTCTGCTTTCGCGGTTTCAAAGGGGCGGTCGCCCTGACGATGAGCTTGATTCCCTCTTCGATTGTTAGCGTCGAATACTTTCCGCCGAAGTGCTCGCGTTCTATCAGCAGTTGGTGCGCCGCTCGGCGAAGTGCCCCATTGACGATCTTCTCCATGCCTACGGCATACTCAAATTGGCGATACTGCCAATCCGCTTCCCCTCGATCGTGCTCTACGTTTGGAAGACCAAGTGCTTGCTTCTCGTCGTCAGCCGCAAGAAAGGATCCGCTTAGGGACTCGAGCTTCCGCTGAGCATTGATCAACCTGAAAACGATCGGCATAATAGGTGCAGCGGATCCGCTTCCGGCTATCGTTCTAAGCACGCGTCGCGACTTAGTTAACGCGGTCGCATCCGCATTGAGTGTCCGCCTGTGACGGCGGACATCCGCTTTGGGGTGAAAAGGAAGCTGACGGTCTCAGACGCGCCAGGCAAGAGGCGGCCGGACTCAAAAGTATACGGCTTGTAGCCGAGAGACGCCGTTAACTCGATGAGGTCGGGTTTGGCGCTAAAGTCCTCGATAAGAAGTATTGGTTCGTGTTGTCCGAGCGTCTCGACGCCGCCCTTGACGACTTGAAATTCGAGGCCTTGCACATCGATTTTGATGAAGACTGGATCGGCTAGTTTCTGCGCATCGAGAGTTTCGACCGAGCAGGCGTGGGAGTCGACGACAAGTTTTGCCGGATCAAAAAAATAGACGGTGTCCGAATTAATCCAGGAATGAGCCTCTTGGTAGTCGAGAGAGCCCAGCCCGTCATAGACAAAGCCGCGATAGGACGGCACGTGCAGCTGGAAATTGCCGGGCTTGTCGGACAACCCGATCGGACGAATAGTCACATCGGGATCGCCGCGAAAGCGCTTTGCAAGTCTCGATGCGAGAGCCGGATTTGGCTCAAATGAGACAACCCTTGCGTTTGGTGCGTAGAGCCGGATGTTATCGATCGACTGGCCGAGGTTCCCTCCGACGTCGATGTAAGACCCATCGAGCCTGTCCTTGAACAAGCGAATAGCTTCGAAAAACGGTTCGCTGGGAACACTCCTTACCTTGCGGTAAGAATAATAGAACTGGTCTTTGGCTTCTTTGAGGATCGGAAAGTAGGATTGTGCAGTTCTGAATGGCTTCTTCAGTCGCCAGGGAATTTGCATGTTGCACCTTAAATAAACTGAAATAAGGACGAGACTTTATCACAAATTGATTTACTCGCCAAATCCAGTCTAGGATCAGCCTGTTTAAGCAGGGAATACTAATTTGTCACGTACGAGCCAACATTTTGTGGCACTCGATTTCTATCGTTTCGTGGCCGCGGTTGCGGTCGTGGTCTATCATGTCGCACTTCACGACCATGAGCGCGGGGAACTCTTCCCTGTAGTAGAGAAGTTCAATCTCTTTGTGGATTTCTTCTTCGTGCTGTCCGGGTTTGTGATTGCTCACGGCTACGCCGGCTCAGTCGATACCTGGCCCGGTCTCGTTACCTTCATGAGGCGCAGATTTGCGCGGATCTACCCGCTGCATCTGGTCACACTGGGGTTTTTTATCGCAGCCGTCGCGGTGATCGCGGCCACGCACAAGACGGCGCCGAACCCCGAGAAATACAGTTTGTCGCTCCTTCCGGCGCAGATATTCCTCGTGCAATCCTGGCCGCTGAACGCGCCGCTTCAGTTCAATTACCCTGCATGGTCAATCAGCGTCGAGTTTGCCATGTACCTGCTGTTTCCGCTCCTCATGTTGTGCGGTCGCAGATTTGGAATGCTGTCATTGGTTGCTATTGCATTGGCGGGGTTCGTGACGCTGGAAGTTTTGTGGGCCAGGGGCTTCATGCATGCCCCTTACTGGGATGAGAACTACAGCCCAGTCCGGGGTCTGCCAACGTTCACGGCCGGCATCGTTATCGCGGGGATTTACGGCAAGCTGAGGCATGGAGTTTTGCTTGGCGCGCTTTCGCTAGTCGCAGCGGGCGTCTTGATGGTGCTACATGCCAACGACTATTTCATCATCGCGGCGTTCTTCGCGTCGGTGTATTTGACGGCCTCCGGAGAGGCCGCAGTACCCGAGCACGTCCTCAATTGCAGATTTGTCCGCACGCTTGGAGACGCGTCGTATTCGATTTATATGCTCCATGCGTTGGTGTTGATGGCATTCTTCACCTTCGTCTGGCGGGGCCACGACGAAGCGCCTGGCAGTGTCTATGTCGTTGGTCTCCTGGCGGTAATCTGCGTGCTGTCAGTTGGAATGTTCAGGGGATTTGAACGGCCGATGCGTGATTGGCTATCCGGCCGCCGCAAAGCAGACGCCGTCCCTGTTTAGCTACGGCCCTCATTTTCCGCTTACTGGGCGACTAATGTCGAGGACAAGCAGTGTGCGAGCTAACTGACGTAGCCGGCGTATCGTCGTGGCCACGCAAGGATCACGTCCGCGCCTTCTACTCAGGCCACAGTCTGATCGAGGGGGTTCCAGAGGTCGTCGCGCAGATTGCGGGCTTATTGGGCCACCAACTGGATTTTGAAACGCAGATCTTGGGTTATTCGCTGCTGCGCCAGCGGACAAAAGGCGACCTGCCTTCGGCGTCCGACTGGCCGGGTTATCGTTCCGGTCAAAACCGCGAAGGTACCGGCTTGGATGTCGCCGAGGAGTTGCGCCAACCCCGGCGCTTGGCACGCGGCGACACCTACGATGTCCTCATCGTCGCCGAGCGTCACGACCTGCCCGCCATCGCGCGCAAGGAGCGCACCGCTTTCTATTTGACCGACATGGCGAAACACCTTTTGACAGGCAATCCCGACGCCGAGGTGTTCCTTTATCATTCCTGGCTTCCCATAAATCCCGAGGTGCCGCGGCCCTGGATCGACTACGAGCGAGCGGTCGCGCCGATGTGGGAATGCATCGCCAGCCGCGCGAACCTCGACCTGCCGCCGCGCGGCGATGTGCCGCGCGTTCGCGTGCTGCCCGGCGGCAGCGCGCTCGCCGAACTGGTTGCCGCGCTGTGGGACGGCAACGTGCCAGGTGTTGGCGGCATTTCGCCGGCTGCGCGTGTGCAACTGCTGTTCTCCGACCATGTGCACATGAGCGATTTGGGGCGCTACTTCATCGCCCTGGTGAATTATGCGGTTCTGTTCGGCGGCAGTCCTGATGACGCGATAATCCCAGCAACATTGTCGCCGGTGACAGGCCGTTACCTGCAAGCGTTGGCATGGCAATTTGCCGTCTCTTACGGCCAGCGGGCGAGTGCGGTCGCGGTCCGAGATATGGCAGCTTGCCGGGCTCTGATGCAAAAGGACGTCTGTCCGGCTTATGCAGCTTTTCGCCACGGCAAAGGTGCGCCGGTTCTTGCCACGCTCAAGCGCTTGGTCAAAACTCATTCCTGCCGGCGCGACTACGCCAATGCGCTTGATTGTGAAAATCCGTTCGCTTCGCCCGATAAAAAATGAAGGTTTGGGCGCGGGCCGGCAGCGGGTCAGAGTCCCGCGCGCTCGCTCTCTACAGACTGACGAGGTTTCCGCGAGTTCGCCTCGTCGAGAGCCGCGTTCAAGGGGCCCCGCAAGACCTTCGCGTTGGCTCCAAGCAACAGTGTGTCATGATTGCCGGGAATCATGACCGTCTTCAATCCGCCTGTGATTACGCTCTCCCACCCATAGTAAGGCCCTCCACCGCCATAGATATAAGGGATGCTCTCGGCCCGGAAGAGGATCGCCTTACCGTGCCACGGCCGGGGCATATAGCGCGCGGCGGCCTGACCGAAATTGTCGGTGAGCTGGCGATCCCGCAGCGTGTGTGGCACGGGTTCGTTTGCGCGGACATGCCTCCTGATTTGCGATTGCTCGCGCGCGACATGGGCTCGTTCGCGTCGTTTGCCGACAATCTCTTTGATGTAGCCGAGGCCTTCCTCGCGCAAACGAAGGAGCATCCGGTCCAGAGAAACCGTGCGGATCGGCATCTGAGGGTGGAACGTGTCAAACAAAACGAGGAGTGGGACCTCTTCGCCCAAGGCAGCTAGTTGTTGCGTCATCTCGAAAGCGACGACACCGCCACCCGAGTAGCCGGCCAGCAAATAGGGACCGTGCGGACGAAACGCGCGGATCTCCGCAATATAGGCCCGAGCCATTTCCTCGATCGACGTATGCGGGCTGCTCCTGCCATCGACACCGCGGGCCTGCAGTGCGAAGAACGGCTGGTCATGGTGCAGTCCCCAGGAGAGGTCGCGAAAGTTGAGGACGTTACCCCCGGCGCCATGAACGCAAAACAATGGCGGCCGATCGCCGCCGCGCGCGATCTCGACCAATGATCGAGGCTCCGCTGGAAGCCTCGCGCTGGCCACATGATCAATAACCGGCGACGCGCCTTGAGACGAAGGCAAGTCTTGGGCTTTCGTTTGCGGGAGCTCCCCGGCGCTATCTGTCGATGGATCGATCTCAGTGAGGCCCTTGGCTTCTCGCAATAGCGCCGCGGTGGCAGCAATGGTGGGCGCCTGGAAGAGCACGGAGAGCGGCAGTTCGACTCCATGCTCCTTGCGAATCCGATTGAAGAGCCGCATCGCGAACAGCGACTGCCCGCCCAGTTCGAAGAAATCATCGTCGATCGAGACCTTCTGAATGCCGAGCATGTCCTGCCAGATAGCCGCGAGGTCGCGCTCGATTGCATCGCGGGGCGCTCTGAAGCCGGCATCGCCGCCAGGCCGCACGAGCCCCGGTGTTCCAATCGACCAATTGACCTCCTCCGCAGGCGTGCCGCGGCTGCCTTGGTCTAGACGGTCCAGCCAGAGGCTGAGGTCGAGAGTGGAAGCCACAATTTGCGGCGAGACATCGCAGGCCATAATGCGGTCCAGCGCTTCGAGGCCTTCCGCAGTGGTCATGCCCTCGCGCAGGAAGCTTTCCTCGGCCGTCTCGCGACCATCCGGCCGCGGTAGTCTGGGCGAAGCCGGGTTGGCGGCAAACGCGTCGATCCGGCGCATCATGAACCGTTCGATCGAGACCAATTCGTTGCCATCTTCGTCGAGCAGAGTGACATCGAAGATTGCGCTTTTGCCGTCCGCGGCGCGCAAACGCACATGGCTGGAGAACGTTGCTAGCACCGGTCGCCGCACCAGCACATGGCCATAAGAGAATGGAACGTAGAAATCGTCATGGCCTGCAAACCCCGGGATTAGCTGTTGGGCCGCACCGGTCGCCATGTCGAGCAGCGCCGGGTGCAGCGCATAGGTCGCGAGATCTGAGGCGAGGGCAGGCGGCAACGCGAGATCGATCAGCGCTTCGCCCTCGCCGAGATTGATCGCCCGGAGATTGGCCCAACGCGGGCCAAAATCCATGAATTTCTGGACCAGCCGGTTGTTGACCACCTCGCCACGTTCGCGGCAGCGTCCGCGAATGGATGATACGGATTGCCTTGGAGCTGCTGGCGCATCGACATAGGCGACACGCGCCGTGGCATAGAGCTGCTCTTCGGACTCACCGTAGATCGCGAGACTATGGTCACTTTCGCGATTCAGTCTGATGTTGATCGGGCGCTCCTCGTCGAGACCGACAGCTAAAGGCTGGAGGAAGGTGAGGTCGCGAATTTCGACGGCCCGATTTTCGGGCCGGTAGGCAAGAGCTGCGCGAGCAAGTTCGAGGAAGCCCGTGCCAGGAATAACCGCTTGGCCATTCCTGACGACATGTTCGCCCAACGGCCAATGTGTTCTGGGATGCAGCACGGAGCGAAACAATGCCTGCTTGATATCGTCACGCACGCAGTCGCCAAGCAGGGGGCTCGCGCCGGGGATTTCGCCAGCGGTCGTGCGCTGATGCTCGTGGACCAAGGTCGCGAGCATGCCCACCTCTTTCCAGGCGTTCCAATTAATGCTGACGGTGCGCGTCCGACTGCCCCGCGCGGTGCGGGCCTTGGCCACTGCGTCCAGGACGGCATTGGCGGCAGTATAGTCAACCTGTCCGGCCAGTCCTAGGATCGAGCTGACCGAAGAGAAATTGACCAGGACATCCAGGTCGCCGTCGCAGAACAGCGATTGCAGAACCAGGGCACCTTTGGCCTTGACCGAGAGCACCGCCGATTGTGTCTCGGGCGCGCGAAGTGCGATCAACTGATCTTTGAGCACGCCGGCACAATGGAAGACACCGTTGATGCGGCCGAAGCGTCGCGTTGCCTCGGTTACCACATCGGCCATGGCGTCCCGGTCGGTGACATCGGCAGCGGCCAGCATCACTTCGGCACCAAGCGCCCGCAACGCCCGAACCTTCTCGATTTTCCGCGACGTGCTGTCGTCTGCGCCGTGGTCCTGGAGCCAACGATCCCATGCCGATTCCTGGGGCATCGCCGACCTGCCAACGCACACGAGACGGGCCTTGGAGTGCAGCGCCAGATGCTGCATCAGTTCGAGACCGATGCCGCCCAGTCCGCCGGTGACGAGGTAAACCCCGCCGGGCCGCAGCCAGGAGCGCATATGTGGCGCGGGATCCAGCGCCAGCGGATCGAAACGCTGCACCCATCGCCCACCGTCGCGCAGGATCACAAGTGGATCGCGCTTGCTGCTGCAGAGCTCGCCGAGCAGGCGATCTGCCAGGAGCGCTTCCGCGGTGGATTTGGCTGGCGGCACGACCACGTCGAGGACCGAGCATGACGCGCCCGGCATCTCGCGCGGCAACACGCGGCAGACGCCCATCAAGGCGGACTTCTCGGGGTGTAGTTCGCGCTCGCCGGGAAGCGCCTCGATCGCGGTGCCGATCGCGGTCAGCCGGACCTGCTCGACCTCGAATGTCAAGGCCTGCGCCAGAAACAGCAAACTGTAGAAATTCTGAACCGCACCGACGTCCCAGGCAGCAAGGTCGGCGTCATCGGACGAGCCGAAGAACCGCCTCGGCCTCGGCGCGAGCCCCCAGAGGTGGACGATATGTGCCGGCAGGGCGTCCTGCCTTCGCAGCCCCTCCATCAGCCTGGAATAATCCGCGGCGCGGGTCGGATCGATCGTGAACCTCAGCGCGCCGCGCTCTGCAAACTGGGGCGCAGCCGTGACCGTGGCAACCCGTGCGCCGGTCGCGCGGAGGCGTTTGACGATCGCGACGGCCAACGGTGAACCGTCGGCGAGAACCAGCCACGGCTTGCGAAGCTCCTCTTCAGGAAGTTGTCCGGAGGGCGCCGCACGCACGAACGCGGGAGCCGAGAACCATCGGCCTAGATCAGGCCGCCGTGTCAGCGAGGTGGTGGTCGTGGCCTGCACGCCCTTGTCGATCCAGTATCGTTGCCTCTCGAAGGGATAGGTTGGCAGCGGCACGCGGCGTTGTGAGTTCTGCGCGAAGAAGCGGGAGGGATCCAGCTCGATGCCAGCGACCCAAAGTCGGCCCACCGCCTCCTTCAGGAAGACGACGTCAGACGCCAATTCGCTGGGATGGCGCAGCGAGGTGGTCACCACGGCGGCTTTGCCGGGTTGCTGCCTGTAGAGGCTGGCGAGCGTGCGGCCAGGTCCGACTTCCAGTAGCGCTCGGCGGCCACTCTCCAGCACGGTCCGGGCGCCTTGGTCGAACCGCACGGTATTTCGAAGATGACGGACCCAGTAGGCCGGGTCCATTGCTTCGGCGTCGGTGATCCAGGTTCCGGTCAGGTTGGATACGAAGGGGATCGCGGGCTTCTGAAACCGAATAGGTTGGCAGAAACGCTCGAATTCCCGCAGGATTGGCTCAAGCATCGATGAATGCGCGGCGACATTGATGTGAATGCGAGTGTGGTCGATCTGCTCCGCAGCGAGCTCGGCTTCGAGCCGCTCGATTGCGTCGACAGGGCCTGATGCGACGCAAAGCGAAGGTGCGTTCACGGCGGCAAGCGAGAGCTCGCTTCCAAGTCGGGGCAGCATCTGCTCCTCGGACAACGCGACCGACAGCATGGCGCCGCGGGGCAGCGTTTCGAACAGCTTGCCGCGCAACGCAACCAGCGACATCGCATCCGGCATCGAGAGAACGCCCGACACGCAGGCGGCGGCGTACTCGCCGGCGCTGTGCCCGATCAACGCGTCGGGGACCAGACCCCACGATCGCAGCAGCATCGCCAAGGCGTACTCGACCGCGAACAGTGCAGGAAGCGCCAAGGAGGGAGACTCGAGCTGTCTGTCCGCCTCGGCCACCGCATCGGGCGATGGGAACATCAATCTGCGCAGATCGACCGGGATTCGGGGCTGAACGACGGCGATGCAGGCGTCCAATGCCTCGCGGAAAACCGGCTCCTTCTCATAGAGCTCCGCGCTCATGCCGGCGTATTGCGCTCCACCGCCGGGGAAGAGGAATACTGTGGATGTACGCTCGCGCCTGGCCGTGCCCGTGACGATGCGCCGCGGATCGCAGGCTTCCAATTGGGCCGCTGCCGATGCCGCATCGCGCGCCACCAAGGAGCGGCGAACCCCAAAGGCCTCGCGACCGGCCATCAGTGTGAATGCAACCTCATCGAGCGGCTGTCTCGGATTCGTCCCTAGATGGTCGGCCAGATTCCGTGTCGCCACCTCTAGCGCAGCGCTAGTTCGCGACGACAGGAGAAGCAATTGCGGTTCCGTCTCCTGACGCGTCTGCAAGACCCGGCGCGGGGCCTCTTCCAGGATCAGGTGGGCGTTAGTGCCGCCGGCGCCGAGGCTCGTGACACCCGCGATCCGCGTCTTGCCAGAGGCCACCGGCCACGGCCGCAGGCTGGCGTTGACGAAGAATGGCGAGGCGGAAAAGTCGGCCTGCGGATTTGGCGTCTGATAGTGCAGCGTCGCCGGCAACTCGCGGTGCTCGAGCGCGCAAATGGTCTTGATCAGGCTGCACATGCCCGCGGCCTCGCCGGCATGGCCGATGTTCGATTTGACCGAACCGATCGCGCACGACTGGTGTTGAACGTCGGGCCCGAAGGCCTCGACTAGCGCCGCGATTTCGATGGGGTCGCCGATCAGCGTGCCGGTGCCGTGCGCTTCGATATAGGACACCTCTTCGGGCGCGACGTCGGCCAGGTCCAGCGCCTCGGAAATGACCCGAGCCTGCCCACTGATGCTAGGGGCGAGGTATCCCACCTTGTCGGAGCCATCGTTGTTGATGGCCGAGCCGCGGATCACTGCACGGATGCAGTCACCGTCGCGCAGGGCGTCCGAGAGCCGTTTGAGAACCACACAACCGACGGCGGATGCCATCACCGTCCCGCCGGCCTGGGCATCGAATGGACGACAGTGCCCGTCGGGAGATAGGATTTCTCCTGGCCTGTACAGATAGCCTCGCTGCTCGGGGTAAATAGTAGAGGCGCCGGCCAGCGCCATGTCGCACTCGCCATTGAGCAGACTCTGGCAGGCGAGATGAACCGCGACGAGCGAAGACGAGCAGGCCGTCTGCACATTCATGCTCGGGCCGACGAGGTCGAGTTCGTAGGATACGCGTGTTGCGAGGAAGTTCGGATCGTTACCGGTATGACGCAGTAGCCAGGCGCCAATCGAGCGCAGGACTTCTTCATTGGTCGTGAGGTTGTAGGTGAAGTACTCGCTCGCGCCTGACGCTGCAAAGACGGCGACCGGGCCGTCGACCTTCGCGCCGACATAGCCTGCATCCTCGAAAGCCTCCGATGAGCATTCGAGAAACAGGCGGTGCTGCGGGTCGAACACGGCGGCGTCGCGGGGGGAGATGCCGAAAAATGCAGCATCGAATTGATCGATGCCGTCCAGGTAGCCGCACGCCTTCACATAGGACGGGTCGCGCAGCACTTCGGGGCGCTCTCCGACGGCAAGCAACTCTTGCTCGGTGAAGACGCGGACGGTTTCTCGGCTCTCGCGGATATTCTCCCAGAACTTTGCCACGCTGGATGCGCCGGGGAAACGTCCGGCCATGCCGATGACTGCGATGGAAGGCGTTTCGCTGCCGCTTGTGGCGCCAGTCGACGTCACTTGATCATGCACTGGGCTCACCCCGAGGAGGCCTAGATCAGCGGCCGAGCGCTGAATGATTTGAAGGTCGAAATACGAATGCTGTTTAATTGGGCGATGTGCCCCGCGACGCCGGCGAGCCGGTCGATAAGAAATAGTTCGATCAGGGTTCCACTAATGTGCTGGGCTGCAATTGTTATGCATTTGTCGTTCTTCGTCCACGGAACGCGATCAGATAACTCGATATTTTTGTAAACATTGGCAATAAGGTAAACTCAAACTATTCTGCCTTGGCGTGAATACCAGATGCAAATCAAGCTTTTTTTGATTGCTTCCGGCCATGTTGGCTGTATCAGATATGTTACGTCCGATTTAAAATCGATCTTTTGAAATTAATATACTTCGCTGGGGTGAGCTCGCTCATATTCGCGGATCCAAGCGGCCCATGCGGTGACCTTTGGGAGTACCATGCTTCAGGACAGTTATCCGCTCTCGCCACTCCAGGAGGGTATGCTGTTTCACCATCTCGAGGCACGGACCCCGGGCGTGGATGTCGAACAGCTCGAGATATTGCTCAACGAGCCGATCGACACCAATGTCCTCGCCGATGCCTGGGCCATGGTGGCGAAACAACACCCGATCCTGCGTACTCGTTTCCGGTGGGAAGGCCTGAAAGTTCCGCTGCAGGAAGTCGTAAGCGAGATTGTGGTGCCCTTTGAGGCGCGCGACTTGTCGGCGATAGTGGCCGAGCAGCAGGACGAGGAGCTGCGCATTTTCCTGGCCGAGGATAGATTGCGTGCCTTCGCCCTCGACGTTGAGCCGCTCTGGCGTGTGACGGTGCTGCGTCTCGCCTCCGATCGCCATCGGCTCGTCTTCACCTATTCTCACGCGATCTTGGACTCCTGCTACGCTTTCGTCGTGAAGGAGGTGTTCGACGTTTATGCAGCGCTGGTGCACGGCGCGCAGCCGTTGTTGGAGGAACGTCCGTCCTATCGCGAGCACATCGCCTGGCTCCAGCGGCACCTGGAAGCGAATGCAGTGGCCGCTGAAGGGTACTGGCGAAACCTTCTGGCCGGCTTTCGCACTCCGACCAATCTCGAAACGCTGCGGATTGCCGCTTCTGACGCGCCCCCCGCCGCCGGTCATGCCACCCAGGAATTTGCGCTATCGCTGACCGACACGGGAAAACTGCATGATCTCTCCGCGCGGGCCTCATTGCAGACGTCCGCTCTCGTCGAAGTCGCCTGGTCGCTCGTGCTTTCGGCGTTTTCGGCCCAGGATGATGTCGTCTATGGACTGACCAGAGCCGGCCGGCGGTCGTCGATCGAAGGCGCAGATCGTGTTATCGGGCTGTTCATCAATACCGTTCCGGTCAGGGTCAAACTACCCGCCGAGTTGCCGGTGCTGGAATTATGCCGCCAACTACGCGAACAGCGTCTCGAGTTGCGCGGCTACGAACACACGCAGCTAGTCGATATTCTTCGCTTCAGCGAGGTACCCCGCGGACATTCGCTTTTTGATTCCATCATCGTCTTCAATTCGCAAACCGACGATGCGCGCTTCAAGTCATTTGGTCGGGAATGGCAGCGGCGCGACGTCACACTGCACGACCAAACCAATTTTCCGTTCAACGTAATGGCCTATGACGGCCCTCGGTTAACGTTCAAATTGTCGTTCGACACGAGCTGCTTTGCGCCGGCCTCCGTCGAGCGCATCGTCGATCTGCTGCAGGCGATCCTTGTCGCGATTGCCGACCAGCCGGAGGCCAAGCTCGGCGATCTACCAAACCTGCCATCGCAGGACGCCGGATCGATACTCCGCATCTGGAACGACACCGACAGACCACTGCCGGGGCCGCACTGTGTGCACGAGGCCTTCGAAGCGCAGGTCGATCGCACGCCTGACAAGGTAGCGCTGGTCGACGGATCTCGCTCGCTCACCTACCGCGAACTCGATCGGCGTGCCAACCACGTCGCGCGAGCGCTGATCGCCGGCGGTGCGATGCCGGACCAGATGGTCGGCATCCATGTCGAGCGGTCGGCCGAAATGATGATCGGTCTGCTTGGCATTCTCAAGGCCGGCGCAGCCTATGTGCCGATGGATCCTTCTTACCCTGCTGAGCGGATCGCGCTCATGCTCGAGGACTCTCGAGCCGGCGTGGTGGTAACCACCACGGACCTGGTGGGCGCGCTGCCGCCTCAAACCCGCGGGCTGTGCATTGATGCAGGCGGAGAGGCGCGCGAAGCGGATCGTCCACACGTGGCGATGTCGGGGGAGAATCTCGCCTATGTCATATTCACGTCGGGTTCCACCGGACGTCCGAAGGGGGTGATGCTCGAGCACCGCAACGTCACCAACTTCTTCGAAGCCATGGATCAGGCGTTGGGGACGGAGCCGGGCGTGTGGCTCGCAACGACCAGCATCTCGTTCGACATTTCGGTATTGGAGCTGTTCTGGACGCTGGCGCGCGGCTTTACGGTGGTTATCCAGCATGAAACCGAACGGCTGGCGCGCGCCGCCGCGCGTACCAACAGGCCGCTCGATTTCAGCCTGTTCTACTTCGCCGCTGATGCGGCCGAGGGCGCAGGCGGCAAATACCGGTTGCTGCTGGAGGGCGCCAAGTATGCCGATGATCACGGCTTCTCTGCCGTGTGGACGCCCGAGCGTCACTTCCATCCCTTCGGCGGCCTGTATCCAAATGCGGCGTTGACCGGCGCAGCAGTCGCAGCTGTTACCCGCCGCATCGGCATCCGCGCCGGGAGCGTGGTGCTGCCGCTGCACAACCCCATACGCGTCGCGGAGGAATGGTCGGTCGTCGACAACCTCTCCAACGGTCGCGTTGGGCTGAGCTTCGCGTCCGGATGGCACGCCCGCGACTTCGTGCTGCAGCCGGAGAACTACAAGAACCG
This sequence comes from Bradyrhizobium symbiodeficiens, assembly GCF_002266465.3. Classification (NCBI taxonomy): domain Bacteria; kingdom Pseudomonadati; phylum Pseudomonadota; class Alphaproteobacteria; order Hyphomicrobiales; family Nitrobacteraceae; genus Bradyrhizobium; species Bradyrhizobium symbiodeficiens. The sequence goes on from NZ_CP029427.2 coordinate 1,673,500, forward strand.
CCGCGAACTGATGGCGAGTGGCATCGAGACCGTCAAGGCGCTTTGGCGCGGTGAAGCGATAAAGGCCGTTGGCGGCGATGGCCAGCCAATAGAAATAAAGACGTTTCCAGCTCCGGTGCAGCGCGAGCCCAAATTGTGGGTGACCGCAAGCTCGCATCCGGAGACTTTCGCGCTGGCCGGACGACTAGGCGCCAACGTGCTAACAAACCTGCTGGTGATGAAACCAGAGGAGCTCGTCGCGAATATCGCGGTCTATCGCAAGGCCTGGACCAACGCCGGCCACGACGGGACAGGGGCGGTCACTCTCATGCTGCACACCTTCGTTGGCCCCGACGCGGCAGAAGTCCGCAGCAAGGTGCGAGGACCGTTCCTCGAATACCTCAAGACTTCGACCGACCTCGTCTCCAAGATGCGATGGGAGCTGACCGCGTTCGCCAAGGGCGATGAACGGCAAGCATCGGCCGCGCCGCAGATGAGCCTCGCGAATCTGGACGCCGAGGAGCTCGACGTCATTATGGAGCACGCGTTCGAGCGATACTTCACTACCGCGGGCCTGTTTGGATCACCGAGCTCGTGCCTGGCGACGATCGATAAGCTGAAGCAGTCCGGTGTCGACGAGATCGCCTGTCTGATCGATTTCGGCGTTGCGGCCGACGAGGTGTTGGCCAGTCTTCCCTATCTGGATGAGTTGCGTCGCTTGGCCAATCCATCCGTTGCACCGGTCTCTACCGAGCCCGATCAGGATGTCGCTTCGCAGATTCGCCGCCACAGTATTTCTCATCTCCAGGCCACCCCGTCGCTGTTGGGCATGCTGGTGTCCGACGATGCCTCGCTCGATGCGTTAGGCTCGCTGCGCATGCTGCTTCTGGGCGGCGAGCCCCTGCCGCAGACATTGGTTGAGCGATTGCGGCGACGCTATCAGGGTGAAATCCGCAATATGTACGGCCCCACGGAGACATGCATCTGGTCAACGACCAGTGCCGTAGGGGGCACAGATGACGCGATCACGATCGGAAGCCCGATTGCGAATACCAAGGTTTACATCGTCGATCGAGCGCTGCGACCGCTGCCGGTTGGCGTCCCCGGTGAAATCCTGATTGGAGGCGCCGGCTTGGCGCGAGGCTATCTGGAACAACCGGAGCTGACCGAAGAACGTTTCGTCCCTGATCCCTTTGGCGCTTCCGGAGCTCGTCTCTACCGAACCGGCGATCTCGGACTGTGGCTACCCGACGGAACGCTTGCGCACCTCGGACGTCTCGACCATCAGGTCAAGATCCGCGGTCACCGGATCGAGCCGGGTGAGATCGAGGCTGCATTGAACCGCCATCCCTTGGTGCAGCAGAGTGCTGTTGTGGCCAGACCGGACGCCACAGGTGTGCAGCAACTCGTCGCTTACATCGTCTCGCCCAATCGTGGCAGCGCTCCATCGATTGATCACTGGGGGGCAATCTGGGACGAGACCTATCAGCATGGCGGCGACTCTGAGACCGCTGGGTGGAGGAGCAGTTATACCGGGGATTCCATCCCTGAAGCGCAGATGCGCGAGTGGATCGCGTGTACGACGGAGCGGATTCAGCAACTGCGGCCCCGCCGGGTGCTGGAAGTCGGCTGTGGAACAGGCATGATCCTCTTCCGCGTCGCGCCGAACTGCGAGCTCTATCATGGCATCGACCTGTCCGAGGCAGCCTTGGTGCGAGTGAAGGCCGAGGCCACGCGGCGAGGTCTAGCCGGCGTGGTTTTGGAGCAACGCGGCGCCGACGCGCTGGCTGCCGTTGAGGGCGGTCCCTTCGACACAATCGTCATCAATTCAGTCGCCCAATATTTCCCGAGCGTGGCGTATCTCATGGACGTGCTGGTGGCTGCCCTCGAGAAGCTGGCGCCAGGCGGCTCAATCTTTGTCGGCGATGTGCGTCATCGCGCGCTGCTGGAGGTAATGCTCTGCGAGATCGAATTGCAGAAGGCCGCGTCCGACGCTCCGGCAGGCGAACTTCAGGCCCGGCTGCGTAAGCGGCTCGAAGAGGAGCCGGAACTGGTGCTGGATCCACGTCTGTTCTTGTCTCTTCCACAGCGGCTTCCTGACATCGATGAAGTACGGGTCGAACTCAAACTCGGCCGCGAGCCGAGCGAGATGACCCGCTTTCGCTATGACGTCGTGATCGGCAAGCGCGGCGGATTCCGGCGGCGGTCGATAGTCGCGGACAGCGAGAAAGCTCTAGAGCCTTGCACGCTGGAGAGCTTGAGGACGATGGTACGGTCCCGGACGACTTCGCTGCGTATTACCGGCATCCCCAACGCACGGGTCGCGGCGCCCCTGGCGGCGCTGCGCGCTGTGCAATTGCTCTCGCCCGCCATTCGCCTGGGTGAGATCGCCGTGGGTCCAACACCGGGAGTCGATCCCGAGGACGTGCGCATGCTCGATACAAACTATGAGGTGGCCATCGAATGGTCCGCCGCTGGGCCGGGATGTTTCGATGCCGTTTTCAGGCCCTCACAAGGGACGGAGACAGTCGGGGCGATCGCGGACACTGCGGTAACTGACAAAGCTCCCGCCGACGTTGACGCGTCCGCGTACGCAAATCAGCCAGCACTCCGGGGCGGCTCTGGAGCCAATCGCTTGCCCGACCTTCGACAGCATTTGCACAGCACATTGCCGGAGTACATGATTCCCGCGGCGTTCGTGCCGCTGGAAGCGCTGCCGCTGACCCCCAACGGCAAGCTGGACCGCCAAGCGTTACCTGCACCTGATGGTGCGCGTCGCGAGACCACGACGCAGTTTAATCCGCCTGCGACCGAGGTAGAGCGCAAGCTTGCAGCCATCTTCCAGGAACTGTTGGGCGTGAACGAGATCGGGATTGACGATAATTTCTTCGAGTTGGGCGCTAATTCGCTCATGATGGTCCGCGTGGTGGAGAAGATCCGCGCAGAACTGGGACTGCAGATGTCCGTCGTCCGTGTGTTCCAGTATCCAACGCTAAGCAGCTTGGCCGGCGCAATCGCGAATTCCGGCACCGGTCGCAGCAACACTGCAGCGCCTCCGGAGCACAACCGTGGGCAGCTTCGCAGGGACACGATGCAGCGCAGACGCGAGATACGGAGCGGCTCCAAGACCAATAGAAATTAGGAGACCGCTAAGGCGCATCGTCCGAAGCCGCGGAAACGAAAGCTGACCAGAATCCGACCGAGCTGTGGAACGGCTCGGTGCATAATCGGCAAAGCCACTTCGTTCGCTTAAGCATTTGCCAAGGTAGCGGACGAGATCTCGCAGCAGTGCGGGACGTCGCGTGGACTCTTGGTATCGGCAGTAGCTTGCTGTTCGATGTTTTCGTGAAGGCGCAAAACGCCAACGTCGCTCATCTTCCCTGGATTCATGTGAGCAGGAATCCCGAGAAACAACGAACGCAATCAACGCGTGCGAGCGTTGGGGAAATGGTGGTGCCGATTGAGAGGAATCGAACCTCCGACCTCCGCCATACAGGGACGGCGCTCTACCACTGAGCTAAACCGGCTTTAGAATATCTTCAGTGCAACTGCTCGCGTCCAGGCTCAGTCCGAGCGAGTGCACTTTTGAGACGTCGCTGCATATTGGCGATCATCGCCAAGCGTTTTTCAATCGCCTCAATAGAGTTCAACTGGCAATCATTAAGCGTCTGAGCTGAAGCGCTCATTGATATTCTCCCAGCAATCAAAAAATAGGTCGCAATCGAAATGACAGTCGTCGGGTTGACCGGTAAAGGTCCAAAATTACATTTGGGCTGCCGGCCTCTATCTCTACTGTGCAAGAACCAACCGGCGGAAGCAATATAGCCGTTGGATTAACCTAACTCAGCAAGGTTAGCAGCGCTATCCCTCTCGCATCTCAAGGCAGCGCGTTCGCATCGAGCTTTGAAGAGGACTACCTTTGGGTACGGCTATGTTCCTCGCCTCACCTCACCGGAAATATAAAACGCACCGTGAGGCGGTGGGGCTACCACGCTGGATTTCATTGATTAGTCGGAGTGCTTTTAAGTCGGGCCGCAATCCAGGGACGAAACTCCTGGCGGTCAGGCAGATTGTTCATTGAATCAACCGTCGCGCCGCGAAAGGCCCAAGGCGTCGTGGGCGAGTGCGGATAACACTGCGGGAAAAGGCGGCAGCTCTCACTTCGCGTAGTGAGTTCCCTCCTATTTTTTTTCGACAGAGCGCAACCACGCGCGGTGTCAAGCGTCTACGAGGGAGAGGCAAAATGTTATGAAGCTGCCGTTTTTCTTGCGCCCTCCGCGCTTGTCGGAGGAAGAAATCAGCGCGGCAATGGAAGAGTTGCGGAGACTGCGCGTTGAAGTCGCGGTAACTGAGCTTGAGTCAGCCCTTCGTCGTTCCAACGTGCGAGTCCTGCGGCCACGAGGAATTGCCGGTTCCCGACCTCTTCCACGATCGTTGCCTTTCTCGAGGCGAACAGATCAGCAATCTATTGCATCCTGACAGGGTGGAATCAGATCAGGCTCTCAACTGATCACGCACACTGCCGGGAGGTTGAGGTGGTAAACGACCGTTTTGGTCCTCCGGCGGCGGACCTTCGCATCGCTTTTAGAGATACAGCGACGATCTCGGATGCAAGTCCAGTTGCTACAGGTTACTCCTAAGGATCATTTTCCCTTTGGTTCCGGTGACAATCTTGGCAGATGATCCCGCCCCTTCGCGCTCGCCGCGATCACGCGGGGCGGGGCGTTCGGAAGGGTCGCGGCCGAGCTTGGACCGAGCTCGACGAGGTCGGTGAAGACATCGGTCTGGCGGCGCAGCTCGTCGGCGATCATCGGCGGTTGGCTGGCGATGGTGGAGATCGCGGTGACCCGCACGCCGCGGCGTTGGGGCTGGACTACAACGGCTACACCGTCGTCACCAAGGCGACCAAGGAATTCATCGACGCCTCCGGCCGCCGCAAGGTCAAGGGCAACATGGACATCGAGCTCGCCGTGGATGCCATGGAGCTCTCCGAGCACTGACCGCTCCCTATCGGAGCCGCACAGCGGCGACCTGAATTGCCAGCCGGTTAGAGCGATCATTTGGGGAGCGTCGACCTTGCCGGTGGCCGTGGGCTGCGGCGTCGAGCTCGCACGCCACGTTCGAGCCGTACGCGGCGCCAGGCGCTGTGGGCGGGTCGAGTAGCGGCGGTCGTCCAGATAGTCGACGACTTTGCTATCCGCCGCAATCGGCTTGCTGATGTCATCGGATCCCGGCGCGGACGCTCGGGATTATCGCTGTGCGTTCAGCCAACGCGATCGGAAACTTCCGCGTAGTTGCATCGCCGAAGGCGGCTCTCCGCCAGTCCGGTGGCGAGCCAGCAGTCTTAACTGCTGGTCGAACTTCCATATATTCCCATTCCCGCAGAAGGGCTGCATATTTTTGAAGTTTTTCCCGTGTTTCCGATGAAGTCATTGCCATGTCGAACAGCGTCGAAGATCTTCAGATGCTGCGTCTCATCAAAGCTTTCCAGAAAATATCGGACCACGACGCTCGCCGAACGGTCGTGCTGTATGTGGAAGAACAGGTCGAGCGGCTGCAGAGAGAGGCGCGAAAAAACTCGGGCGAACGGAGCACTAGCGCGATGCGATAACCGCAACGATCGGACGCGAGACTCAAGGATCGCGAGTTGCTTGAGAACCTGAAGATGCGCCGTCGGCGTCTGGCCGTTGATCTAAAGGCCTGGCCTGGAAGGGCCTTGACTGCAGGTTGGCGTCGCACAGGTAGAGCGGGGTATGACTGCGAGCGAGGCCTTCAAGGCCAATTGATCGGAGATGCGTAAAGATCTCGGCGATCGATTTCCCGCCGCATATCCTCAGCGCGCTGCTTGGCTGCTTCACTCAGGAAGTGGTAGCGGCAATTGCTGCTATCGCGATCGACCTGCTGCCTGATGTTCTCATAAAGACGAGAACGCTCGCATCGCTCAACTTCTCAAAACTCATGACGGACCTTTGTTGTGGACGTTGAGAGGAATTGAACCTCGACCTCCGCCATCCAGGGACCTGCGGTTGACCGCTGGGTCAAACGGGCGAGTTGCTCTTCGCTGATCCAATGCGGAGTGCAGGCAGGCGTTTTGCGGCCGACGTCTTTTTCAGAAAACGTCGCCCATGGAGTTCCTTTGGCTTGGAACTATTGTGCGTTAAGTACTTTTGACTTTTTCAATTCGAATCGATTTGCTTATCAACATGACCCAAGGCAGGGTCTCTTCACCGGGGCTGGCTGTATATTTATCTGGAACTTTTTACCCGGTTTTCTTTGACGCGTATTTCTCGGGCGTGTCGGTCCCGCATTCATATTTTGTGGTAGCAATGTCTTCTTTTGAGAATGATCGCGAGATGCTTCGCCTGATCAGTGCGTTCAAGGAGATTGAAAGTCCGGGAATGCGCCGGGCGATAGTTCTCCTTGTCGAAGAGCTAGCGCAGAAAAGGGAGTTGGTTCGAAAGGCAGCTAGAAAAGATAGTTAGCTGTCTTGTTGTGCCGGCCGCCTACTCGTGTTGGGAACCCGCAACACAAGTTCCACACCGCGTTCGCTGTCTCGCGCGAGGACGATTGCTCGACGAATGACGGTCGAAAGGAAAATTCTGCCGAAGATCAGGCATCAAGCCACAGTCGATAGAGAAAGGCGGCCGCTGCCCCTTCTTGAACCTAGCATCAGATCAACGGACTGACGGGCTGACGATCTGTGCGCGCCTACATTTACCCTACTTTTCAAGCTTATTTTTGGAGTTCGCTTGCGCCAGAGGGGAGCCCGATTACGCTGTCGCCGAGCAGCAACTCGCTAAAATCAATGGAATTACTTCGAAAGGGAGGAGGTCGAGATTGCCCAGCAGGCGGCTCAGCTCTCCGGAAAATGCCCGCTGCCCGGTTCTTTTAGCTAACCCAGTGTCAGCCGGTTAGCGAGAAGGCATCTGAGGTGATCATCGATGAACCTTCCCGACCCGGTCGAGACTAATGAGAGGACAGGAAAGCGCGAGGGCAACGTGAGTCACGCTGATGCAGCGAACGTTGGACCAGGGCCGGGTAGAAGTCGCCTCTGGCCTGCCCGCATAATTTGGGCTGTTGCATGCGTGGTGGCAATGCTTGGATGGACAAGCGCGCTCGCATGGGCATTCTGGAAGTTGCTAGGCTGGCTCGCGAACCTAAGCTGAAGAGCTGCGGGCGTCACAACAAAATCTGCACCAGCTTGACCCCTGCGCAGATGATCATCCCCCATAGTGCGATGTTGATTTGTATTGTTGTATGCATACACCACCTGGCGGGATCGCCTGCTGAATGCGTGGGCTCAACAATCGCAACACAATGCCAATGATTCGATAAAGTTCCCCATTAGAGCGATTTGTGCAGCGCACTTGCAAGCGCTTTTAGCGAGCTGCGATTCTGCTGCGACGGAATAATCAGGGACGTTGGGCGGCGCTGACGCAAAACAGGGTCGGCGCGGCTTATGGTTTGCGGCCGATACCGTGCAATGCGGGCGCGCGAATTACCTGAGCGGGTGTGCTTTCTGGTGCCAAGTCCAGGCGGTGCGGATCACCGTAGCGAGGTCGGAGTGGCGCGGCACGAAGTTCAGCACCTCTCGTGCAGCGGATACATCGGCGACCAGATAGGTGGGATCGCCGGCGCGACGCGGCTTGACGGTGTGCGGCACCTCGCGCCCGGTCTCCTGCCTGATCGCGTTCAGAATGTCGCGCACCGAGAAGCCGGAGCCGGTGCCAAGATTGAGGCTGCCGCCGGCATATCCCGTTTCAAGAAGGTTCAATGCCGCGACATGCGCCGCGGCGAGATCGGTGACATGGATGTAGTCGCGGATCGCAGTGCCATCGGGCGTGTCGTAGTCATCGCCGAAGACGGCGAAATCGATATGGCCCTGCAGCGCCATCATGGCGCGCGGAATGAGATGGGTTTCGTTGTCGCGTAACTCGCCGATGCCGCCGGCGGGATCGGCGCCGCTGGCGTTGAAATAGCGTAGGCAGAACACGCCGAAGCCATACGCCGAGCGATAGTCAGCGAGCATGCGCTCGATCATCCACTTCGAGGCGCCGTACGGATTGATCGGAGCGCAGGGGAAATCTTCCGGCAGCTCTTTGGAATCGGCGTTGCCGTAGACGGCGCCAGTCGTTGCAGCCTGCGTCGCGCATCGCCTGCAACAGCGACAGCGTGCCCTGCACATTGTTGATGTAGTATTTTTGCGGATCGGTCATGGATTCGCCGACCAAGCTCGCCGCTGCAGCGCGGCGCCGTCGAGGAGATCGCCAACCACTAGGTCCCGGCGACGAAGCTGCAATGACCTGTCGAGAGATTGTCATAGACGACGGGCTGAAAGCCGGCGGCAATCAATGCGCGGCAGGTGTGCGAGCCGATATGGCCCGCACTCCTGTGACGAGGACGGTCGGTCGGCCATGCCAATGCTTCTTGGTGATTGAAGGGCCGGCTGAGGATGGGGCGCCCAAAGGCCAGCGATGTTGCTGCCGCTGGAGTGTGAAATTCGACGAGTGAAGAGCAAGGCGATTGCATTCTTGGCGGCTTCGTCGAGGCCGTCGAGTGGAAGGACGGTCGCCGAGGGTTCTGAAAGACACGCTCAAAGATAAATATTGAATCTGCCGAAATAAAAGACAAGCGCAACGAGCGCCCTTGGGTCATAATCTGGATTTCTCAGTGAGGTGCATCCCATGAGGCTCCATCTCGGTTCAAATCCCAGGCGCCTTTCGGACCAGGACATTGCGGCAGCCATGGAAGAACTCCTGCAACTGCGCAGGGAAGTCGCTGCAGAAGAGTATCACGCCCAACTTTCGTCGGCACGGAATACTGTCGTCGTGAGACTTTACGGATCCCGCCCGCGAACAACGACATTGACGGATTGGACCTAGCTCGTTGCTTCAAGCCGGCTATTAGGCGGGAATTCCTTGAAGCTCCGGGCCGCATTGATTGAATTGAATGAGTGGCATAGGCGCGGCACAAGCAGCCGGCCAAATCCTTCGTCAACGGAAGAAGAGGACGAGCCCCCATCCGACGAGGTAACAGAAAAAGACTTCTGGGAATGTAACTCTCACTGCAAATCCCTCGCTCTGAAGTGTACTGATTTCCGCGCTGTCGGAAGTGTCTTGGTACGCCCGGCATCGAGTTTGAACGCGGCCGTGAGGATCAAAATTAAAGGCCTGATGCGCCTTACGCGCAAAGCACTCGCATTGCGGCAAGGCTATCTCTCAAATGGAATATTCATCAACATTAAATAACGGAATACCTATTTCGTCGAGCCTCAATTGAGGCTAATATCTGCCTATTGGTGGTTATTTTATGGCCGGAGGGGCCAATGGATATTTTCAGACAGCGTCTTAGGCGTATTTCTGAGGAAAGTCAGCGACTGAACGGCTTCATGGTTGAAGTTCAGCGTTTGCGAAAATTGGTCGATGTGGCGGCAGCCGAAGCCCAAAACAGGCAACAAGAGCTCAAAGTGCAAAAAGGAACGTCGGCGCCGTTCGTCTTCCGGCGTGCAGGCGGGCTTTCAGGGGCGTGCCTTGATTGAGTAAACGAATCTGTTGCTGAGTTAGAGAAGGCGTTCGATCCAACGCGCTTCCTCGGTTCATCTTCGCGGTCTTCTTTGCGAGGTCGGGCATCCCGGCCGGAGCGACCGCGGTAGTTCAACCTAGGGCGGTGCAGTGTTCGTGTTGTCTTGATGAAGTTACGGCGAATGAGATCCGTGCCTTGTGGCGAGCGGAGGGCGCGCGGTGCCTTTGGAGAATGGCAGGTGCACCGGTTAGAGAGACTTAAACTCCAGCCCTTGTCATGGGTGGCGGTGGCGTGTCCTCAAAACCGATAGCTCGGTTCGACGATTCAATCGGCATGTGGTTCAGAACAAATCGTCTTGCGGAGCTAGTGTCGAGGACACTTTGTCCAGTTTGTTGCGCCTTTCGTGCTCCAACAAATATCGGATGCGACGTGCGCGAGAAATGCGGTCTCGCCACGAGTAGCCCATCAGAAATCCTGCGGGCAAGCCAACAAATACGATTCCCAATGCGGCGCCTAAAGCCAAATCCATCTCAGCGCGCCCTCTGACAGAGGTTGCTGCCAGGTTCACCAAGTGCCGAGACAAGCACGCAAGTATCTAACATCGGTTTTCTGTCGCATTCCCTAGGCGAAATCGCACGAGACGATGGGGTCTGCGCGGCGATGAGTGGAGGAAACCTGAATGTGTCGATTACTCGAGTTTCAATATCTTTCGGAGGGGCGGAACCGATGCGGCGTCCCGTCTAATCAAATTCTTGAGCCGCAATGCGGGTTTCTCGACCAATTTCCACGACAACATGGCAAACACAACAGTAAGCGGAAGGCCGAATAGCAAAATCACCCATCCATGCTGATATTCGGCCGGCAGGAAGTAGACCAGCGTCTGTTGTATCGGGAATCCAAACAAGTAGACTCCGTAGGAATAGTCTCCGCTTTGCAGAATGCGCGGAAGGTAAATCTTGCGCGTACCAAGGTAGATGACGAGGTACGTCAGCGCGAGCAGGCTAAATATGACGAGCGGCTCGTACGACAGGGCCCCAATCGCGACAGCGAAAGCTGCGACGGCGTTGCCTGGCGACATAACGAGACTATCATTCCAGTGGAAGGCGCAACAACCAACGACGAACGAAACAATCAATATTTTCCAGTCGGCGACGGCCAAAAAATTGTAGAGTTGTCCCCCTCTCAACACATAAATGCCCGTCAGGCCCAGTGATAGCAGGGCAATCAGCGTGCAGTACTTCCTGCTGAATGCTGCAGTCGATGCCATCATGAGTGCCATGAAGAGGTAACAGAAGAACTCCGGTTTCAGCGTCCAGAGATTCAGGTTCACGGCGTCAGGCACCGGATTGTGCAGGAATAGTCCGGGCAGGGAAAATTGCGCATTGCCCAGAATGTTCTGGAAGTACCTGAAAAACAGTGGGTCGGAGAAGTATTCGGACAAACCTTTCTCGCTGAGCCACGGGCCAAGAACCAGTGCACAGAGCGTAACCTCGACAATCAGCGCAGGTGCAATCCTCAATATGCGAAACAAGAGGAAGGTCGAAACGGCCCTCGTGCGGATGGCGCTTCCAGCCACGAGATAACCGCTGACGATGAAGAATATCGGAAGCACGGGCTTGACGAGCAACTTATGAATGGGATCGGCCGCGAATGCTTCGGCGGCCTCTGCGCCGTCACAAATGAACATGGCATGGAGTGTGAAAACCCAAACCGCGAGCAGGAGGCGGAGGGCGTCGAAGCCTGGGCCGTTGCCGTTGTGGACCCTCAGGATGTCTGCGGCGGTCAATCCGTGCAGTTTGTCAGTGCGATCTAAAGGCATACAGGTTCAATCGGTGAAATAACGGATTCTAATACATCGCGCGGCGAGCAGGGCGGACTTTTATTAAATCACGCCGACCGGATTTACCAGCTGTGCTGATCGTGCTGGTTACCGCGCCTGGGTCTGTCCCGCACGCAGTCGGCGCTCAGTCGACCGGGCATTATTGCATTATTCGGCCGGTTTTTACCTTGACTGGTCGATTGTCGGGCATTTTAATACGCCGAACAATTGGGATTTACTGGGGAGTTAATTGTATTAATTGGGTGGCCAAATAGATTGTCGGCTAATCTAAGTTGTGATGCCCGACAGCCCGGTGCCGTCTGCGAAAACGACCGGATGGATGACCTCGAGGAGCGAAGTCAGTAGCATGTCTCAATTCGGACAGGGCGAAAGGCGCTCGAAATATGCGGTCGCTATAAAGTTCGCATGGGTCATTCTGTGCCTGGTCGCAATGGCTGGCTGGACGTCTGCCCTCTTTTGGGGGGCAGTTCGTCTGGCCCACCTGTTGATAGCCTAGCGCATCAAGGAAACGATGGGGCGACGACGTAGCGCTGTTATCGTGAGCTGATGCGCGCCACCGGCCTCGGCCGCAAAATCATCGCCTCCCGGCGATGGATATTTTCGATCTCAACCACATGCCAATTCCACCCGGTCTTTAGCCAATCCCGAAGATCGATCGCTAAATCTTGCTTGCGTGAGGGCTCCCGCAGCTTAGGTTGCATTCAATCTGATCGATTCAATTTTCAAGGTCGATCTGCCTAATTTCGGGGTGCGGAAAACGTTTCGAGTTGATGAGAATTCATGTCTGGGGATCTACACCGTCGATTTCGGGAATTAAGGCGCTTGCGAAAATTGGTCGCCGAGCTCGAACGGCGGCTCGCTTTGCGCCATGCCCGTTCTTCTCAAGACGCCGTTCGTGATGCACAAGAGCCAACGGAAGCTAACCTGCCGATTGCGGATCGTAGCGACTAAGACTGCTCCGCTGTAAGGGATCAGTTCTATTTGACGCCGCGTTCGATCGAATCGCGAAATAAGACCGGGCTCGTCTCATTAGGTGTCAAGCGCACATAATACGTGACGTCGTCAAACTGGTTGGGGCGCTTCCGTCGATTGACAAATTAACGAGCGTGCTGCCGCCGTGACGTCTGATTATTGCGCTTGTGGAGGCAGGTGAGGGCGCCAAGGCCGCAATTGCACCTCTACCGTTGAGATCGGTGCTGCCGACTGCCCATTAAATGCGCGCGATCGAAATCGCAATTTGCTGACGCAGCAGCGGCTTTTCCCCAGCGGTGGACTGATTGTGGGGCCTCACGGTTCCCATGGCACATCTCGGTCGCAAAGTTATCACACGAGTACCGCTATCGGTTCAAATCCTCGTCTCCTGCGATGCCTAAAGGCCGTGTGGGGCGTACGAACCAACTGGATGATTCGGGCTTCGCCTGCTCCCGTCAAGCTTGCTTGGCGTGGCGTTCCTTGGGGTTGATCTCAGAAAGAGAGCTGTCAATGGCTGTTCAAGTGCCAACCATCGTGAATTTCTCTGCGGACAGCGGCACACTTGGTGACGGCGTTACGGATGCGAATGTCGTAACGGTGTGGGGCAAGGCCGATGCAAATACCACCGTAACGGTTTTTGACGGCACCACCCGGTTGGGGACGGCTACGACAAACAGTTCCGGCTCATGGTCGTTCACGACCCCGAAGCTCGCTGACAGCACACACAGCCTGACCGCTACGGCAAGCGACGGATCGAGCACCAGCGCTGCGTCGTCAGCTTTGTCGATTAAGGTGGTGCCAAGCGTAACTAAATTTGTGCCGGGCACGGACAATTGGAGCAACCCAAGCATCATCGACGGGCAAGGTTGGTACAGCGAAAATGCTGGACAATCGTGGAGCGTGACCACGCCAGACTCTCACACGGTCCGGATGGAATTGCGCGCCGGAGACATCTGGGCAGATGGGGACAGCTCTCGCTCCGAAATTCTCGCCGCCAATTCGGTTGCTAACGGCGATATTTTCAACGCTTCCTATTCGATGACGATCGAGCCCGGCACGTCAAACGTCAATTCCGGTCTGTCTTGGCTCTCGCTTACCCAAATGTACGGCCTGAATGGAGCCACGTTTTCCATTCAGCTCAAGGGCGAGCAGATGGCGGTTGTGGTCAATCTCAACGAGCCCACAGAAGAGCAGGTTTACATTGATCCCAGTGCGATTCAGCGAGGCCACGCGTACAGCATTCAGATTCAGGCGCGCTTCGCCTCGGATTCGTCTGGCTATCTCGAGATGTGGCGTGACGGTGTACAAATCGTCGACTATCACGGCGTGTTGGGAGACCCCGGAGCCAACTACAATCTAAAGCTTGGCATCTATCGTGGGGAGCCATCCGCCGCGAACTACACAATGGCGGCCGACTACAGCAATATCATCACGTCGACTGATCCGGCATTTCCGACGCCGCCGTTCGGAGGGACGACTGCTCCCGGACAAGCGCCTGTCATTCCGACGATCGGCTCCTTGTCAACCGACAGCAACGTGGTCGGCGACGGGATTACAAACGACAATACTCTGACGCTGACCGGCACGGCATCCGCGGGCAACACTGTCAAAGTCTACGATGGAACGACTTTGCTTGGGTCCGCTACGGTCGGTACGAATGGCACGTGGAGTTTCACCACCAGCGCGCTCTCGAACGGTAAACATAGTTTCTCCGCTTCGGCAACGTCCGCGGGTGGTACCAGCGCGCTCTCCAAGGCCCTTGCTGTAACTGTTGACACCGTTGCCCCCACCGCGCCGGTGATCAGTTCGTCTTCTCCCAACGCGAGCCGCAACACGGTGCTGACGCTGAGCGGTGCTGCCGAAGCGAACAGCAGCGTTAAAGTATTCGATGGAGCAACTCTCCTCGGTTCAGCGACGGCAAACGGAAGCGGAGCCTGGAACTTCACGACTGCAGCACTGTCGACGGGGGCGCATCACTTCACGGCGACAGCCATGGACGCGGCGGGCAACAGCAGCGGCGCTTCGTCCGCCTTCGACGTGACCCTCCAGGCTCCGGCTAGCACGCCAACGGTATCTTCCGTGTCGGCGTCCGGTTCCAAGATCGTTTCTGGAAATGGCAATCTCGCGGCCGGAAGTGTCGTTGCACTGACAGTCAAATTGAGTGAGGCGGTGACAGTGGCCGGTGGCACGCCGACGCTGACGCTGAACGACGGCGGCAAGGCGACTTACACCTCCGGTTCGGGCACCAATACGCTGACCTTCAGCTATACCGTGGGAGCCGGCCAGAACACCTCCGATCTTACGGTGACGGCGGTCAACCTGAACGCGGCGACGGTCAAGGGCGGGACAGGTGTCGCGGCCAATTTGACGGGGGCAGTGTCAAATCCGTCCGGGACACTTCAAATCGACACCACGGCACCGACGGTGGCGTCGGTTGCCGCTTCGGGCAGTGGCATCACGGCGGGCAGCGGCAAGCTGAGCACGGGCAATGTGGTCACGCTGGCGGTGAAGCTGAGTGAGGCCGTGACGGTGGCCGGCGGCACGCCCACGCTGACGCTGAACGACGGCGGTACGGCGACTTATACCGGAGGCTCGGGCACCAATACGCTGACCTTCAGCCACACCGTAGGCGCTGGCCAGAAGGCCTCTGACCTCGCGGTTACGGCGGTCAACCTGAACTCGGCGACGGTGAAGGATGGCGCGGGTAACGCGGCTAACCTGGTTAGTGCGGTCGTCAATCCGTCAGGGACGCTTCAAGTAAACGCCACGACGCCAACGACCCCGACGGTGGCGTCGGTTGCCACCTCGGGCAGTGGCATCACGTCGGGCAACGGCAAGCTGAATGCCGGCGATGTGGTCACGCTGGCGGTGAAGCTGAGTGAGGCGGTGACAGTGGCCGGTGGCACGCCGACGCTGACGCTGAACGACGGCGGCAAGGCGACTTACACCTCCGGTTCGGGCACCAATACGCTGACCTTCAGCTATACCGTGGGAGCCGGCCAGAACACCTCCGATCTTACGGTGACGGCGGTCAACCTGAACGCGGCGACGGTCAAGGGCGGGACAGGTGTCGCGGCCAATTTGACGGGGGCAGTGTCAAATCCGTCCGGGACACTTCAAATCGACACCACGGCACCGACGGTGGCGTCGGTTGCCGCTTCGGGCAGTGGCATCACGGCGGGCAGCGGCAAGCTGAGCACGGGCAATGTGGTCACGCTGGCGGTGAAGCTGAGTGAGGCCGTGACGGTGGCCGGCGGCACGCCAACGCTGACGCTGAACGACGGCGGTACGGCGACTTATACCGGAGGCTCGGGCACCAATACGCTGACCTTCAGCCACACCGTAGGCGCTGGCCAGAAGGCCTCTGACCTCGCGGTTACGGCGGTCAACCTGAACTCGGCGACGGTGAAGGATGGCGCGGGTAACGCGGCTAACCTGGTTGGTGCGGTCGTCAATCCGTCAGGGACGCTTCAAGTAAACGCCACGACGCCGACCGCACCGTCCGCACCGACGACGACGGTGGCGTCGGTTGCGGCCTCGGGCACTGGCATCACATCGGGCAACGGCAAGCTGAATACCGGCGATGTGGTCACGCTGGCGGTGAAGCTGAGCGAGGCGGTGACAGTGGCTGGCGGCACGCCCACGCTAAAGCTGAACGACGGCGGCAAGGCGACTTACACCTCCGGTTCGGGCACCAATACGCTGACCTTCAGCTATACCGTGGGAGCCGGCCAGAACACTTCCGACCTTGCGGTGACGGCGGTCAACCTGAACTCGGCGACGGTCAAGAACAGCAATGGTCGCAGCGCCAATCTGGCCGGCGCGGTCACGAATCCGTCGGGCACGTTGCAGATCGATACTGCTGCGCCAGCCGTGTCGTCGATGATATTCTCCGGAAACGGCCTCACTGGTGGAAGCGGCAAGCTCGTGTTTGGTCAAACCGCCCCGCTGACAATGAGTTTCAGCGAGCCCGTGACCGTCGTCGGGGGCACACCCACCCTAAAACTGAACGATGGTGGTACAGCAACCTATGTCGGTGGCTCGGGTACCAATGCCTTGAAGTTCAGCTACTCGGTGGGACTTGGTCAGAACACTTCCGACCTCGCGGTAACAGCGGTCAACCTGAATTCCGCGACCGTCAAGGACGCCGCTGGCAACGCCGCCAGCCTGGCTAACGCGATAATCAATCCCCCAGGAACGTTGCAGGTCGATACGACGGTCCATCTCACGAAGGCTGGGGATTCCTTCTTCCTGCTGAATGCCAATGGTACGGGGCCTTCGCTCAAATATGAGGGGACCACGCTCACATCGAGCCGTGACTTCACGTGGTATCGACCAATAGCCGCCGTGCAGACTGAAACGGGCTATGACGTCGCGCTCAAAGACAACAGCAAGAGCCAATATATGATCGTCAGCGTCGACAATGGGGGCAACTGGACCAAAAACCTCTCGCCTATCGTGTCGGGAACAGATCCGGTGCTCAAGCCGTTCGAGAGCGTTTTCCGCCTGGATATGAATGGTGATGGTGTCATTGCGGCTTCAAACGCGAGTAATGTCTCGAAGGCCAGTGCAAGTTCCTCCGTCGCCGATGGCAGCGCCGCGTCTACGGACGGGTCTGACACCGTTGCAGCCATGAAGTTCGCCGTCCCGGTCGGTGATCCAACAGCGTCGGTCCAACCAAGCCAAAAGGTGGACGCATCCACGAGCAGCTCCTGGGACAACTCGGCGCTTACGTTGGATCATCGCCTTGCGCTATTCACACAACATATCGCTTCGGCTTTCCCATCCTCGTCAATAAGCGGGGTCGACGGCTCGTCGTTCGGTCAGTCCGCGTGGAGAGGCACGGAGCCATCGAACCTGGCGAAGCCAGTGCCGGCCCAGCAGCATGCTCAAGCGGGGGCAACAATCTGATATCGCGCCAGTGCGGGAGGAGTGTCGTTAGATGCTACTCCCGCGCGAACCGGGCGGCTACGACCGTGTCAGCAGAAATCTCACCTGAATTGCGCTGCCGCTTTGCGAGCGTCAGTCCGAAGTTGGCCGCGAGCCATCCGAGCATATGGCTGTAGCAGGCTGGGCGGATCATTCTCTTGCTGGTCACAGGAGAATTGCCCCGCGTTGGCCCGGCGAGGTTTGGGCCCCAGGTAAGGATCGATTCCAGAAACGTCGCTTAGACGGCGAAGATGAAATCCTGGGCCGTTAGCACATGCGCGCTATGCACGACAACTTCGTTCCCAGCGCTGAATGTTATCGTGCTTTCGTTCGTGGTCGTATCGAGCGCTGAAATGTTCAGCTGGCTCATATTGGTTATACCCAAGCCGGCAACGTCAATATGATCTCTTCCCAGGGCGGATCCGCCACCTTGGCCAAAATCCTCGATCTTGTCGTGGCCGTTCCAGGCAGCGAAGACGAACACATCATTTCCGCCCCGAGCATTGCCCAGCATCAATTGGGCATCGCCCCACATGTCATCATTTCCGGTCCTGGAGATGATGGTGTCAGCTCCACCCCGGGCGTGGTCGGCCATCAACTGTGCGTCGCCAACCAAGACGTCGTTGTAACTGCCGATCGCTAAACCATTGGCATCGTTCCCGCCGATCAATACGTCGTTCCCACCAACAGCATGACCATACATTTTCTCGGCGTCGCCATAGGCGAAATTGAAGGAAGCCTCTCCGCCGGTGAAATGATCGTAGCCTCCGCGAGAGTTGCCAATCATTTCCGCGGCATCGCCAACGAACGTGTTTGTCGAGTTCAAAACGCCTACGAATGAATCGTTGCCGCCCCGTGCGCTGCCGAACATCTGGCCGCCAGCATCGCCATAGAACAGATGCGTCGTTGTCAGGCCGGTCGCACCGATTCCTGAAAAGGAGTCGTCGCCCCCAACCGAGTGGCCACCCATGCTGGCGCCTACGTCACCGTAGAACGTCGATGATGCCCTAGATACGAACATGACGTCGTCGCCACCATGAGCGTTCCCCGATGCATCTCCTGCGGCGTCTCCATAGAAGAGGAATGACGTGGGTCTTATCCCAGCGCCGCTGCCCGTAAACGAGTCGTCGCCACCGGTCGCATTAAGGAGCAAATTGCCGCCAGCATCCCCGTAGAATGTGGCCGCTCCGCCAAATCCTCCAACGGTGACCGTGAAGGAATCGTCTCCCCCATGCCCGTGATCCGTAATATCGCCGCCAGCGTCACCGTAGAAGACGCGTCCTGGAGGAGTCAGAGTCGAACTTATGATGGCTACGTCGTTCCCGCCGCTGGCATGGCCGGAAATGTTTCCGCCGGCGTCACCATAGAACGTCGCTCCGACGCCGGTTAAAAGGTCGTCGCCGCCGTGGGCATGTCCTGCCAGATTTTGGCCCGCATCCCCGTAGATCGTCAGCGCGCCGTCGCCGCCCGACGAGTTGATCTTGTCATTTCCGCCAGACGCGTAACCCGAAACGGAGCCGGCTGCGTCACCATAGACCGTGTACTTGCTGTTGAAGCCAATCACCGTGGTGAATGTGTCGGTGCCTCCTGACGCATGCCCTAGCAAGTCGCCGCCCGCGTCGCCGACGAACACGGTGGGAGCGATTGTCTTTCCAAAAAACGTATCGTCGCCGCCGGCCGCAAAGCCGGACATGTCTCCACCGGCGTCACCATAGAAGTAGTTGTTCGAGTTGATACCCGTGTCGCCGCCGACGGCTACAGAAAACGAGTCGTTTCCGCCCTTGGCATGCCCCGAGGCGTTGCCGCCTACGTCACCAAAAAAAGTGTTCTCGGAGCTTCGAACGGCAGTAAAGGTGTCGGCGCCGCCGACTCCGAAGCCTCGGATCGCTGTAACCCCGTCGCCAAAAAAGATGTTCGTGGATCTGGCTCCGCCAGTGAAGGCATCGTCTCCACCGACCGAGTGATTTAGTATTGCTTTTTCGGCGTCGCCCACGAAAAAATTATAAGAATTATCGTCACCGATATAATCGTCGTCAGTTCCGTCTTGATGGCCGCGCAGGTTTCCCCTTGCCAATGGAACCTTTTTCATGCGACGCTCCTCGAAACTTCATGGTTTATTTAAATTAAAAAGTAGCCTGATTGTCCATCCACCGATTGTCAATGTGATTTCGTTTTAAAGAATCGCTGTTCATATTTGCGCGGCTTATGAATGATCAAATTTTAAATTTGAGGCCTGTCGTTGGTCGACCAGTTTACTCTTTATTATTTTATTTCATCAAGTAAAGTGGAGTTAATCATGAATTGCTCCGACGGCATTTCCGTCCAGGCTTTGCGCCAAAGGATGCAATGGATGACACAGCAGATCGATGAGTTGCGGGAGCTCCGGGAGCGGGTTCGTGCGGCCGAAACGATGCGCTCAGGCGCCGGCTTGAGATCGGCCAGTCGACGTCAAACTCGCAACCCGGGGCAGCGCAGCACCTAAATCCCGGAATGTCGTGCCAGGGAAACAAAATTGCTTCAAACCACGAGTCTTTCGATGATCAGGAAGCCAATTAACTCTCTTCTGTCTTAGCTCTGTTTGAATGCGTGTTATTGCTTTAGTGTTTTTTCTCTAGCCGGTTTAGCTCAGGGTAGAGCGCCGTCATCGTATGACGGAGGTCGGGAGTTCAAGTCTCTTCAACCGGCACCAGTTTCGCTCAGACCAGTTGGGTGGCCGCTATACTGGCCCCGGGTCGTTAGCTTGTGTCCGGCGCGTCGCTCTTGATTAGCTTCCCGACATCCTCATTTCCGAATTCGTGCTCGAGCACGTCAATGACTTCAAATCGCCCTATAAGCCACCCGCTCAAGGGCTGGCCCTGGATGGCGTTCTGGCTCGCCTAAGCGATTACGACAGCCACAATCTTTCTGAAGAGTGGATTGGTCGTCATTCTGACGCGCCGTGGCCGCTTGTCCGCGGGAAACGTACTCATTTGACCAGTCGAGTGAACCATTGCGAAGCGTCGAAGAAGCGGTGGTCTCCGCGCGCCAGAGACGCCAACCCAGCTTTGTTTCAGGCGGACCAGAGGTCTGCGACATCGATCTTGGACGTCGGCTGAAATTGCGAGCGTTGAAACGTCGTGGTTTCGCACCATCGTGCGAGCAGCTCGTCGAGTTCGTCTCTCGGCTTCATGGAGCTGAAGGTGTGATCAGCATCCTGAAAAAATTCCAACTGCAGTGATGCACCGAAAGACACCTTGGGAAAGGCGTTGATGAATTGTTCGCGGTAGGTTTGACGAGGCGCATGGTGACGGCCGGTACAAACAACCAGGAGCCTTATCCCTGCCTCGGCGGTAACTCCATAGACCTTCTCAAGCGAGGCCTGCGCGTCAAATCCTTGATACACAAGATGCTGGGGGCCCCCCTCTCTACGAAGTACCCGTTCGACGATGCGCCGAATGAGCTTGCTCTTGTGCAGACGGAAATCTTTCCAGCTCCGGACGTCGCGCAGACGGCGATAGAAGTAGTCGATGAAATAACGAGTGGTCGGAGGGATGTAAGGATCGATCAATACCAGTCCGACGACCCGCTGATCTGAAAAACCATATAAGATCGCATGATCGGCCCCGGAACACAGGCCGACCAGAACGACCCGCTGAATTCGACGCGTTGTCTGCAGCCAGTCCAGGGCCGCTCCAATGTCTTCGAAATTGGACTGGAGCAGCGGTTGTTCGGACGAGTGCGGCGAGCTATCCCCAAGGCCGGAGAAGTCGAACCGCAGAACCGTGACGCCGGCCCGCGCAAGCTTCCGTGACATCGACACGTACATCCGATGATGGCCGACGCGATGAATCGTCCCGGTGTTGAGGATGACGACCGCTAAATCGCTTTCAACAACCGGCGCGGCAGGATTTACGACGATTCCGACGAGACTCTTATCCGGACCGAATTGCGCAACCCGTTCGACGATTTCGTGCTCTATCGCAGCCACTCGGTGATCCGTTCAAATATCTCAACTGGCAAGCCCTCTTCCTGCTCGGCGGAATCTTTCCAGGGGGAGGACGCCTTCAAGGTTACAGTTTCGCTGTCGTTCGACATGCTCCGGATCTTGAAGTCAGGACCGAATTGCGCAACCCGTTCGACGATTTCGTGCTCTATCGCAGCCACTCGGTGATCCGTTCAAATATCTCAACTGGCAAGCCCTCTTCCTGCTCGGCGGAATCTTTCCAGGGGGAGGACGCCTTCAAGGTTACAGTTTCGCTGTCGTTCGACATGCTCCGGATCTTGAAGTCAGGGTTCTGGGTCTCGCTGAAGATCGTCAAGACCCTCGGGGCGGGGGTTATCTCCTGCGAACGCAGATCGATGGAGGTGAGCCCTTGAACAAAGGATGATGACACGAGGAGGCCACTCAATTCAGACGCCGCGGTGTCTGATGCGCCACTCATCGCCAAATCAAAAGCCCTCATATGATGGCCGCTCCGCCAATCCCGCAATTCTTTTACGTATTGGGAGCCGGATATGATTGGCTCCCACAGGACCATGCTTTCGACGTCGGCAGCGAGGCGAGGCGCCAGTTCGACGGCAAGAGTGGCGCCAAGGCGCATGCCGACGATGACGATACGCGCCCTGCCGCTTAGCTCCTTCAATTCTCTCAGCGCTGTCAATATGTCGTCCTTCCAGCCACCAAGTTCAGCGTCGACTGTCTCCCCGCCGGAATCTCCAGTGCCAAAATAGTCGAACCTCAGCGTGTCAAAGCCGGCCGCGCACAGGCGTCTGGAGAGAATCCGCATTGCTCGGTGGGCGTTCGTATACTCCATTCCCCAAGAGCCGCAGAGCAGCACCGCCCCAGCGCCTGCACTGCGCACTGCCGGCTCATATGCCCCGAAGAGCCGCCGCTGTTTTGATCCGAAGAAAAACGGTAACATCGACTGAACTGGCTAAGCAGTCTTACGAGCGACGACCTCGGCGATCTGTCGCAGAGTTTTGAAGTACAGCGTTCGCGGATCTAGCGCCAGTCCAGTGCGCTGCCTGATGATGCCCACCATTCTCACTGCCAGGAGCGAGTGACCACCCAGTTCGAAAAAATTATCATCTGCATGGATGCTCCTTGCCTTGAGTAAATCATGCCAAATGTCGGCTATCAGCTTCTCTGCTTCTGAAGCCGGCGCGGCGCGCTCCTCGGTCGCGTGCGCGCCAACAGCGAACGGATCCGGCAAAGCTTTACGATCGATCTTTCCGTTCGGTGTCATAGGCACGCTATCAACGTTCACAATGAGAGCGGGGATCATATAGTCCGGGAGATACGTCCGTAAATGGCCTCGCAACTCGCTGGCAGTTGGCTCCTCGTCCCGGCAGACAACATAGGCGATCAGACGGTTGTCATCCGCCGTTAGTTCGCGCGCCACAACGACCGCTTCCGTCACGGCAGGATGCTTCCGCAAAGTAAGTTCAATTTCGCCGGTTTCGATCCGAAAGCCACGAACCTTGATTTGGCTGTCAATCCGGCCGAGATGGAAGAGTTCGCCAGAGGAGCTCCATTTACCCAGATCACCCGTCCTGTAAACCCTCTCGTTGCGATCATTGGCGAAGCGATCGGGGACGAAGCGGTCGGCCGTCAATTCCGGCCGATGGTGGTATCCAACGGCTACGCCTTCCCCTGCTATAAGGATTTCGCCTGGAATGCCAATCGGCGCCAACGCACCTTCGCGATCAACGATGTAAATGCGTGTATTGTCTATTGGACGCCCGATTGAAATAGCCGCTTCACCGGGCTGGATTCTCATCACTGTCGACCAGATGGTCGTCTCGGTCGGGCCATATAGATTCCAGAGTTCACTGACACGTAAGAGCAGCGCATCAGCGAGATCGCGAGAAAGACCCTCGCCGCCACAAAGCGCCTTGAGCCCTTTGCTTCCATCCCAGCCGCTCTCAATCAGCATGCGCCAGGTCGCAGGTGTTGCCTGTAGCACTGTAGCTTCACTTTCGGCAATGAGGCGTGACAGCGCAGTTCCGTCGGAGGCCGCCTCGGCGGACGCCAATTCAATTCGGGCGCCGACGCTTAGCGGCAGGTAAAGTTCGAGGCCAGCGATATCAAACGAGATCGTCGTTACGGCCAACAAAACGTCATCCCGAGTGAGGCCGGGAGTGTGGGACATGGAGACCAGGAAGTTCGAAAGCGATCGGTTCGAAATGGCAACGCCCTTTGGCTGCCCCGTCGAGCCAGAAGTGTAGATGATATATGCAATGCCCGACAAAGAGGGTTCGTGATCTGCCCCAATATCTGCCGCCTCGCCGGCGGAGACGAGGTCCTCGTATACAACGATACGGACACTGGCCGGCGCCTCTAGCCGCTCCTTCGATCGATCGTCAGACACAACTACACGGCAGCCGCTGTCGTCCAACATGTATGCGAGACGCTTTGCCGGGAAGGACGGATCGAGAGGAACGTAATGGGCGCCTGCCTTTTGTATTCCAAGCAGTACAACGATCAGCTCAATCGATCGCGTCATACACAGTGCGACACCAGAACCGGATCTGATGCCCAGGTTTTGAAGCGAGCGCGCTATTGTGTTGGCCCGCTCGTCGAGAGCGGCGTAGCTAATTGTTTGGCCCTTGAAGGATATCGCCGTGGCATCTGGTTGCCGCTCGACCTGGCGCCGGAACATGGTCAAGAAATGGGAAGGACTGGCGGATGCCGAGGGGGCGTTCCATTCGCGCAGGAGCAGCTGCTTTTCGTCCGACGGCAGCATCGAGATCGAAGCGATGCTCAGGGCCGGATCATCGACGATGCCTTCCAGTATCTGCAGATATTGGGCGGCGAAGCGCTTGACCGTATCCGGCTCGAACAAGTCGGTATTGTACTCAAAGGTCACCGTATGCGACAGCTGCGCGTCAATCGATACGCTTAATTCGAACTGCGCGCCGCCTCTGTCTATGATGGCGGGCTCCCATTTCAATTCGTCGAATGTGACGCCGTAGAATGGCGCATTCAGCATGTTGAACATCACCTGTACCAGTGGCGCTCTGCTGTTGTCTCGTGCCTGATGTACTTCCTGAACGAGCCTGTCGAAGGGAACGTCCTGACGCGCATATGCATCCAAGGCCGTTGCACGTACTCGCTTTAGAAAGTCTAGAAAGCGCGGAGTCCTGCCGAGATCGACGCGCAGCGCCAGCGTATTGACGAACGTACCGACCATGTTTTCCATGTCGCTATGCGTCCGGTTTGCGATCGGTGCACCGATCGCAAAATCGGTCTGCCCCGTCAGGCGGAACAGTTGAACAGCAAATGCTGCGAGCATGGTCATGAACAGCGTGCCGCCCTCGTTCCTGCTCAATTGATCGAGCTTGGAAAGGAGCGACGGGTCGATCGGCAAGACGTGACTGGCCCCGTTGAGCCCACGCACCTTAGGGCGGGGGAAATCAATGGGCAACTCCAGTGCGGGGAGCTCATTCAGCTTTTTCAGCCAGTATTCAAGCTGGCCACGTGTCTGATGTTCAGTTTGGTGTCGGTGCTGCCACTGGGCATAATCCCTATAGTGAAGCGCTATCGGTTCGAGGCCGACGGGCCGGCCTGCGCGAAGAGCGTTATATGCGACTGCAAGTTCGCGGCCGATAATCCCCACCGACCATTGATCGCCCGCAATGTGATGGAGTGTCAGTTGCAACAGGTGCTCGTTGTCAGCAACTCGAAAGAGCGTCGCACGCATAACCGGTCCTCGGGCAAGATCAATGGGCAATCTCGCCTCTGCCTGAGCTCTCTGCAGCGCCTCTGTGAGGGCTCCAATTCCGAATGAGCGCAGATCGGTGACCACAAGCTCTTCAGGCTGCCACGGCTGAATCTGCGGTCGGACTTCGCCATCCTCCTCGAAATAGATAGTCCGGAGGTTCTCATGTCGCTGGCGCAACTCATCCAGAGCGCCGGAAAACGCGCGAACATCCAATCGCCCAAGGAGCCGGATCGCGCCACTCAGATTGTAGGCTGTGTTGGTCGGATCGAGCGACTGGATGACCCACATGCGCCGCTGCGAATATGAGAGGGCATCAGTTTTCTCGGATGAGGGCTCGATCTGAGGTCTGATCGCAGACCTCTCGACCGCCTGAAGTGCATCGTCGATGCGGAGGCTCAAGGCCGCGAGGGTCCGCGCCTCAAAAACGGCCTGCAGGGGCAACTCGACGCCGAAAACGCGAGTTATCCGCGAAGCAACCTGCGTCGCCAGCAACGAATGTCCGCCGAGGTCAAAAAAGTCGTCGAGTCTGCCAAACAGGTCGGTCCTTAGAACCTCCCGCCAAATGTCGTAGAGAGCTTGCTCGGTGGCCCCCTGCGGCGGAACACTTGATTCGTGAGATCGAGATTCTCCGGGCCATTCCCTTGCGGCAAGCGATTTCCGGTCCAGTTTTCCGTTCGCGTTGAGCGGCATTGCAGCCAATCGCACGAAAGCAGTCGGATGCATTGGTTGAGGTAGTGTGCGCGAGAGGACATCCCGGATCGTCTGCAGGCGCGGTCCTTGCTCTGGATGAACGTCCGTGTAGTAGGCAATCAGCTGCGGTTGCGCAGTCTGATCCTCACGTACGACAACAGCCACCTGTCCGATCCCCGGGATGCGCGCCAAAGTGAGCTCGATCTCAGGCAATTCAATTCGGACACCGCGAATTTTGACCTGGAGGTCATTGCGACCAAGGAACTCGATCGCACCATCTTCACGCCAACGACCGAGATCGCCGGTCTTATAAAGACGCGCCCTCGAAACCGAATGATCGAAAGGATCCGGTACGAATCTCTCGCCGGTCAATTGCTCATTGTTCAAATAGCCACGACCGACGCCGGTGCCCCCAATGTAGATTTCGCCGGTAGCTCCGAGCGGCACCGGCTGCATAAATCGATCGAGAATGTAAAGCTGGAGGTTCGCGATCGGGCGACCAATAGGTACAATCCCTGCCAACTCGGTTTCGCTGCAATCCCAATGGGTGACATCGATGGCGGCTTCCGTTGGGCCGTATAAATTGTACAGCTTCACCCATGGCAGTGCAGCGAGGCATCGTTGGGCCAGGCTGGCCGACAGCTCCTCGCCGCTGCAGATCACGCGGCGCAGCGATTTGCAGTCCTCGAGACCGGGGCCCTCGAGGAACGTCGCCAGCATCGACGGGACGAAATAGATCGTAGTGACCGTTGTCTCTCGAATGACCCGCTTCAGATAATCTGCATCCAGGTGGCCTAATGGTTCAGCCATCACAAGCCTGGCCCCTGCAAACAGGGGCCAAAAGAACTCCCAAACTGATACGTCGAATCCGAAGGGGGTCTTCTGCAATACAGCATCATCGCCAGTGAGACGATACTCGTCTTGCATCCATTGAAGCCGGTTTGCGACGCCGCGATGCTCGTTCATGGCCCCCTTTGGAGCGCCCGTAGAGCCCGAGGTGTACATCACGTAAGCCAGGGAACGTTGATTCAGTCCAACTTCCCGGGAGTTCATATTCTCGCCAGAAAACCGGGCGATGTCGTCGGCATGTCCATCAAGTAGCACGATCTCGGCCGTTGACGCAGGAAGACCCGCGCGCAAGGCCTGTATGCTCAGTAAGATGGATGGCGCTACGTCGGCGAGCATCGCTGCAATTCGATCTTTAGGAAGCGTGGGATCGATCGGGACATATGCTGCGCCACACTTCAGAATCCCCAACAAGGCGATCACCATCTCGGCGGATCGTTCGAAGCAAGCGGGGATCAGCGTTCCTGGCCCGGCACCGCGTGAGCGGAGAAAATGGGCCAGCCGGTTCGCGCGACAATTCAGTTGCTCGTAAGTCAAGGAAGCGTCGCCAATAGACAGCGCTGTGGCGGTTGGGACTGTCTTGACCCGCTCCTCAAAGAACTCGTGGATCAAGCGGTCGTCGTAAGATCTCTTAGACGAGTTGAATTGGCGAACGACGCATTCGCGTTCAGTGGCTGACACAATGTCGACGCGGCCACAGATCGTCTCCGGCTTCACGGCACATTCGTTCAGGAGCATAACCCACCGGTCACGATGTGCTTCGAGCTCACGCGAGGAATACCGGACGGAATTGGCTACGATGTCGAAGCGATAGCCGGTCTCGTTATCGTCACCATAGTAGACAAGCTGGATGTCTTCTACGCGCCAATTTCCAAGTGGCCGACGACGAATCCTGCGCCCAGCAAGTTCCACGCTTTGATCCAGCGGAGTGTAGTTTACGAAGGCCGAGTAGATATTCGGCTGACTGGGGGATAAGCCCAGGTCACGCCGCAAATCTTCGGCGCGATAGAGTTGATGCCGATAAGCCTCGCGCAGGGCGCGTGCCGTCCGGCCCAGTAGTGAGTCGAAACTCTCATCCAGGTCGATGGACAGCCGGACGGGAATGATATTCGTAGCTAGGCCAACGGCGCGTCTTGGTCGAGGCCCCAGCCGGCCGCCGACCTGCATTCCCAAGACAAGATCACTTTGTCCCGTCATGCGGCAGAGATAAAGCGCCGTTGCTGCCATCAAGACACAAGGTATGCCTGCCCCGTGCTTCCGTCCCAAGACCTCCAGATTGGAGGACAACGGGATTCGGCCCGTGATTTGATTGACGTCCGGGCCGGGAGGTAAACGTCGCGTGGATAGGGTTACGGGAGCTGGCGGATCCTTGAGGACGCCGAGCCAATAGTCGTGATCCCGCGCGCGCAGGGCCGATCCCTGGTAGGTCAGTTCGGCTTCCAAAAGGTCGTTGAACGGCCCGACCTTGTTGGAGAGAAGCTCCCGACCACTCACGAACCCATTGTACAGTTCGAAGACTCTGCGAACGACGAGTGCCCAACCAGCTCCATCGTTCGCTATGTGATGATTTACTGCATACCAAAAGTAGTGATCGGCTTCGATTCGAAGCAGCGCAAAACGAAACAACGGGCCTTCGGACAATTCAAAGGGCCGCGCCATGTCGGCCCGCATCCATGCCTCGGCAGCAGCGTGCGCATCGGCCTCCTTGCGGAAGTCGAGATGGTGCATGATCCAATCATCGTTGCTTCCTGCGTACTGTCTTGGACCAGCATCAGTCTCGATCACGCGCACACTTAACGCATCGGCCTCTTGCACGGTCGATCGCACCGCTCGTTCGAAGGCGTTCTCGTCAACGGCATGGCAAAGTTCGATGCATTCGCCGATGTTGAATGCAGGGTCGCTCCGGTCTAGCGCCTGAGCCAGCCAAATGCCCAGCTGACCTTGCGTTAGAGGCAGTAGTTCTGAATTTTCAAAGTTTGAATTATCAAAGTCCAAGGGAAAATCTGCTCCCGGCCGGTCCGAAATTTACCGTCCTCAATCACTTCGCAGCTATGCTGTTGCGATACCACAGATTTCATAATACTGGAATAATCTACCGCGACGCCAATATCACGTGTATAGGATTAACAAAGCGCCCAACGGGGAACCGGAGCGCGATTTGTTCAAGGCGCGAAAGTGTGATTTCGGGTGTGTCACTTTGCCGCCGGATACTTAACAGCGCGACTGGTGCTCCGCCACCGAACAGCTTGAACGGGGCGCCCTGAAAAGGGGGACGAGGCCCGCAGGTTCCATGGAGAGCTCCAGATGCGCGTGAGGCGGGCCTTCCTGTGGGCTACGTTCGGACGATACATCGTTACGTTAATCAATGTCGCGGTCGCAATTGTCGTCGCAAGACTGATCGGACCTGCCGCCTTTGGCGTTTCAGTTCTCGGCAGCTCGGCTTTTGTCATCGCGGAGGCGCTGCGTGAACTGGGCGGAGGCGCCTATCTGGTTCAGCAGAAGGAGTTAACCCTCAAGAAGATCCGTACGAGCATCACGACGAGTGCTCTTGTGTCGATCGCGATATCGTTTTGCCTGTACTTTGCAGCCACGCCGATAGCTTATCTTTACGGGCTGCCGGAGGTCGGCCCCTACATTGAGGTAGCGGCTATCGGATATCTTCTCGGTCCCTTCATTTTTCCGGCTTTTGCGCTCATGAGCCGCGAGATGGCCTTTGGGTCCTTTGCCTTGGTGAACACATCGATGTCCGTCGTCGGCGGGCTCACGGGCATATGCTTGGCGAAACTTGGCTTCGGTTACATTTCGCTGGCTTGGGCGACTGTTGCGTCCGCGGTTGTGGGAAGTGTTCTTTGCTTTTCTCTTCTGCCAGATCGCTCGATATATCTTCCGTCGTTGGGCGAATGGCGCGGAGTGCTGGGATTTGGAACCTTTGATAGCGCGGCGGCCCTCATTGCAGCGGTTGGCGAGTATGCTGCCTATCTCGTCATCGGAAGGGCGCTGGACTCCGCGAGCGTGGGAATCGCGCAGCGGGCGGTCCTGCTATCCGCGTTTCCAGAGCGCGTGATACTTGCGGGCGTCGGCGCAGTTGCGCTCCCGGTCTTTTCGAGAAGCGCGCGTGAAAAGTCCGACACGAAGACAATCTATCTTAATGCGCTTGAATTGATCACTGCGGCACATTGGCCGTGCTTGATCGTGCTGGGCGTTCTCGCGGCGCCGTTGGTCAGGTTGCTGCTTGGACCTCAATGGCTCGAGGTGGCGCCACTTGTGTCAGTCCTCTGCGTTGGCGCGGCTCTCTCGTTCGCCTGGACTCTCCAGTACCCAGTGCTCGTCGCGCTGGGAGCAGTCAGATCTTTACCGCTTCTGGTAGCTGGGCAGGCCATGCTTAATATCGCAGCCGTTGCCTTTGGCGCAGGTCATGGCCTCTTAGCGATCGCGTGGTGCCTGGTCGGCGTAGTGCCCCTGAGGGCCTTGATCGCCATTGCTGTGGTTCGCCAGTATTTGCCCTTCGGCTGGGCTGAACTGTTCGTGGCGCTCCGAAAGAGTGCTGCTCTTGCAATCTTCAGCGCGCTCGGGCCAATCTATTTACTCATGACGCACGGCGGGTCGGAAGGCTTATCGATGGAAGTGGGGGTGCTCAGTGTATTGCTGGCAGCCTCGGGATGGAGCGTCGGCTTGGCCCTCACGCGACATCCAATTCGTCACGAACTGGTCCGTGCAGCAATGATGTTGAAACGGAGCCTTGAAGGACGGCTAAGTCGAACAAGCTAGATGGAATGTGCTGTTACGACTCATCGAGATGCGCAACCCGCATCCGAGATGCACAACTCGCATCAGCTGGGTCGATTCAAGCGCGGTGAATAGCGCGATGTAGAAACCGAGTCGGCCGGGGGTCCGGTTTCGCTACGCTGGGTTCGTCGCCAGACAATATGGTCACTTGCTGCTTACGGCCCGACACGGGGCGAGCAATCATCGCACTGGCATAAATCGCCAACGCGAGCGCAGCGGTCAGCAACGCACTCACGAACAAAAGCAGAAGCCATATGACTGACATTCGGTTCCCCTCGAAACGAGCCCGCATGGCGCACCGACCGCCCGCCAGCATTCGGTAACGAATACCAGCAAGACTCATCCACCACCCCACGATGAATCGTGGAACCCAAATCTGGCGACTTCTAGGCGCGATGAACGCTAAACAGTCGACTAACGGTCGGATGCAAAATTGGTTCAAACTTATTAACGTTGAGTTCCGCCAGCGTCGCGAAATTGCGGGAACTACGGGGCTGGGAACTGCGTACCGGAGCGGGAGTCGAGCAAGTCTAATTGAGATTCTTGGCTTCCTCAATGAGTGGTTGTAGCCGTGTTCCCGGCTCTTGTTCCGTTCAAAATAAAACGCAGGGGATGCGTTCCGTCTTGAGGCGTAGTGCGTGCATGAGGTGAATTTCGTCGGTCAACCTACGTTGAGTGGGGCCAATCCTAAGTTCACATACCCTACAAAGTAGGCCGCGACATGTTTGTCTATTTCGCCGAGCACCAGCGGTTGGGAACATCGCGCGCAACTGCACGGTAGCTCCAGGAACCGAAGGGACTTACGACCGCCTCATTGAAGAATGTGGCGGTCATGACGGTCGGATAGCTAAGGCGTTCACCGACGATCGGGCAGCTCGCATAAACCGGATGATTGAAGTTGGTGTAGTTAGGGCCCCAAGAATAAGCAAAGGTCCCCCCGTAATTGCTCGCTCGCCGTCCCTTCGCGTCTGCGGAGGCCGTTAGAGCGAGCACGATAATGGCTACAATTCCGGCCAAACGGGCGGCTGAATTGTTCATCAAATCCCCTTTCCTGATGAGATGAGTAGGTGAACGCGGCAACGGTGGCCCAATTTGGCATATTACCGCAGTTTAGCAGACTCCGCGATTTGTCTTTCTGTTTTCTTGATTGATCGAGGCTTGCCTGTCCCGGCCCTTGGTGTCGTGGGCCGATCCGTGTGGCGGAATCGCCCTCCGAAGCTCAGGCGAAAACTCCAATTCCAGCGCTCAGGTAGTTCCCGGTTTGTTTCAAACGAGGTTGCGTTGCTTCGCATGCCCATAATATATTTAATTATTTAAATTGGATGATTTGAAAATGTATATCGCTGGCGGAGCGCTCCTGGTCGCTGGAGTTTTACTATGTATTTCAGTCGCTTGGGCTGCGTCGGGCTTCGTGCTGATGGGCTGCGGACTTATCTGCTTCCTGATCGCAGATAGACGAAAAAGAGCACGGGAAATTCAGCTGGCAGCAACGTCGGCTCTGACGGATCCCTTTATTGGTGGCTCACCCACTCCGACACAAAGGGGTGAGGACCCGCAGCAAGAACAGAGTTGGCAGCTGCTGATGGACGCAGACCCTGATCTTGAAAGGATCGCCACGATCCTTGCAGGATTTGGACGGAGATATGTCGACCAATTGGCCACCGTGTACACAGTATTCGACAGGAAGGACTTTCTGCCCATCATACTTGAGATGATTATCAGCGCCGACAAGTCATTGAGCGAGGCGCTGGCAGGGCAATCCGACTTTGGGACCCACTATCATGACCCCATCCGCGAGGCTGCGATTGAGGAAACACCGCAGGTTTGGTCGGCCAGGGCAGACGAAGGCGAGATGTCAGTCCAACCGCGCGTATTGCATTGCGACCGCGATGAACCGCTGGCTGCAGATATTGCCGTCGGTGCATCTGATCCTGAAACGCCCGACCTTGATGACGAAGACAGTCTCAGGAAATTGTTTGACAAACTGCTCGTTGACAAAAAGGTCGTGGATACCTTTGGTGCTCCGCCCGAACTGAGCAGCCGGTGATGTTGTAGCCGGTCAAGCACCGATGTCGCGGCCGGAAGTCGAAAAAGGACGATTGGCCCCGGGCGTCAAACGCGGCGAGTGCTCGCCGGCGGCGAAGGCATTGTCGATGTGACGCGCGTTTACGTCGACCCTTATGGCAGCACCTTGAGGGCACCCCGTCGCCAAATTTCAGATTTTGCGGCGAGCTGGCTGCGCACCGATGTTGTTGACTGAACGATGTCATGAAGGACGATTTCAGCGGGAAGCCAGCGCAACTTCGATTGATCTTTGCCCGTCGAGAGATTGAGCCGCCGGAAACCGTGCTCAATCGACCATTTCATGATTTCAACGACGAGAGTCGTCATTACTCCGTATTTCTTCCAGGCAGGGTCGAAACCAGAGAAGTAGAGATATAAGTCTCTATCGAGGACAAAGGCGATCCGCGATGCAACAACAGCTCCGTTGACTTCGAGCTCGAAGAAGCGAACGAGACCGCGTGATCCAAGCGCGTTGATGACTTCATTCAAAAACTTGCGGCTCTGGCTTGTCTGAAAGTTGTCGCGATGCTGCCTCATGTCGGCTGCGGACGACCGAGCCTGGTGAAGACGAAAGAAGCGGCTCAGATTTTCATCGATGTTCGAGTCCTCCGCCAAGCGAAGCGATGGCTTGTGTCCATCGCGATCAAGGAACTCGTATCCCTTCCGGATGCTCTTGCGGGTGTTGTTGGAAAGTGTTGCGTGAAGGTCTCCCCAGCGGTCGGGCAAATCGACGATATAGTCAGGGAGTAGACGTTCGGTTCTTAGCTGATGGCTGGGAAGTTGGTCAATTGAACTCGAATGGATGCCACTCCACTTCAACAAGTCCCAATCTTGTTCCCGTTCACTGAAGTGCTTTGCAAGAGAATGTAGCGCGTCTTTTTGTCGTTCAGCCTTACATACTATACCACGGACTTCGGTGAGACTCGGATCGGTGCCAAAGAACTGAACCTTGCACATACGGATCGGGCCAAAGCCTGGCTCGAACGTCCGCATCAACGGAGCGACCGCAACGAGTTCGCCGTCCTCCTCCCGGACCTGGTGCAAGAAAAACTCGTCACGCCTCAGCAGTCCAGAACGTGCGAAGTGCTTCCACCAAAGTTCGTTCCATATTGGCGAAGTAAACGGGGTTCGAGGTTCCAAACTGCAGTCAAGGCGCTCCCACTCTTGCCGCAGCGGGCCGAACGCCTCCGAAAGCGATACTCTGCTGACAATTAGCGGTGTTTTCGTCATGAAATTGTTAGCTCACACAAACTTTAATACCGAACGAGCAAATAGCTTCATTACGTAAAATTCAAGGCGGCCCCACGTCGACTTATACCTTGCGTTGGTCCGGGATTGAGCCGCGCGAAGATCGTCGAGATCCGATTGGGTGAGTTCGGGGGCGTGCATGAGCGAGGGGCTTCCGATGCGATATTTAAGTCCAACTCTATCGAGAAAGCACACGTCAAATTGCCGCATCGCTCTCGAATACAGATCGACGTCCTCGCGAAGGCGGAGGTGAGGATCAAACCCCTCGAGTTGTTCAACGCATTGGCGACGCATGATACCCGCGCTGCATACCATCAAGGCCCAATGAAACATCAGACAAGCCGCAAAAGCCCGTCGCGAGTGAAGACGTTGACAGAAGTTGGCGAGCGCGGCCGCTTTCTCAAAGTACTCTTTTTCGCGCTGCAGCTGGGTCGCTGAACAGCTGCCGAATGGATCAATTCGGCAAAAAACAACACCTACGTTCGGATGCTTCTCAAAGGTTGCCTTGACAGCGGCATAGTGCCCGGCCGGAATAATGTCGTCATCATCGAGAAAGTGCACGAAGTCTCCGCGGCCGCGGGGCCAGCCGAGGTTTCTCACCGCACTGGGAAAGCCGCCAGTGGGCTTGGGATTCGCCAAATAAGATACTCGCGGATCGGAAAGGCTTGAGACGACCGACGCCGCAGACTGCTCGGGGCTATCATCAACGACGACAATTTCGATCTCGACTTCGACCTGCGCGAGCACGCTGGAGATGGCCTCGCGGAGCTCCGTCGGGCGCCGGAACGTAGGAATGACGACCGTGAAATCGACGGATTTCACCATTCATCACCAGAATTTGAGAAATATGAAAAAGCACACATTGAAATACGGATTAGTATCATGATCGAGAGCTGCTTTATAGGCTCAAATTTGCCTTCATGGGTTAATGCTCGATACTCGAGGTGCAAGGCAGCCGGACCCAAGAACCGCGCGAAGCTGAATTGCGCGAAGCATGCTCGACCATTTGCCGAGCGGGGGCCTAGACCCAGTTGAGGCAGACCGGATCTCTCCGAAGCTCGCAGATTCTGGTCCCGTGCTCGTCGCCCTCGACCTGCGTCGGCTAGGATGTCATTGGTCTTGCACCTTGCTCGCGGGCTTGGCCACGACAATTAGACGATGAAGTTAATTCCAGGGGCCAGGGAGGCCCTCGTCCGCCTCCCTGAGGAAAGAAGTTGCGCAGAGGTGACAAGCCGGTCCCGACTGGCAAGTTCTGCAAAAAAGTGTAGGATTAGTGTACTGCGAGGAGGCAATTATGCGACTGGTTCTTGTTCTGCTCTTCATGACTACATCGGCAGCTTACGCGCAGAACTGCCAGCAAGGTTATTATCCGTGCGGGCAGAGCGAGCTCTCGAGCGGACGCAACGGGGGCACCACGAACTGGAGCGATGGAGACGTCTCCCGGCGCTTTGGAAGCACGTCCTACAACAGCAATGGGACGACCTTCCAGACCTATGGCAACAACACGTACTTCGACAATGGCGCGACGGCGCAGTCGTATGGGAATACGACCGTTTTCAGCAATGGTCGCTCCTGCCAGCGTTTTGGAAATAATCTGTTCTGTAACTGAGTTAATTGGGTTGGGTAGTTTGAGCGCGCCCATGTGTGGGGCAGGCATAAAGCTCGCCCCGTAGATGGGGAGTTTATGACAGATAGCGATCGCTTCTTCGATTTTCCTTATGTCTACCGCTGGGCCTATAAGGGCCGGCAAGGGCAGCGTTGCCGCGTACTGGCGGTCGGAACACTGTACGCCTGCCTTGTCGAGTTTCCGGATGGTTTCAAGATGGTGAGTACGACCAATGCATTGAAGGAAGCAGAGATTCCTTCTCCAATGACGCCAAGCAAGACCGCGACTACAATGCTGTCGCCAGGTAATCTCACGGCTGACGAGATCAATGGACTTTAGGTTCGGCTGCGAGTTGGTGATTTGGCCGGCAAGTCCCTGCGAAAAACCGCTGCCTGCGTTGCCAGACTGGTTCGCACGGGCTTGGGCCGGGTGCCGCGAGCGATGCTTCGATTAGGTATCCCTCGCGAAGGCGTTTGCTCGCACTCAATTTGGCCGTGCCGAGCATCAAATCGCAGCTAATGAAATATTAACTATACTTTGGGATGAATTAATTCGTTCCACCAATGACCGTTCCCGGGGTCCACGATGGCCAGGCGTTTCGTCTTCGTGCTAGCCGCAGCCTTGTCCCTCTGGGGATGTTGTAGGGAGTCAGGAAGCTTCAGTCCTCATTCTGTACGTGCAGTCTCGAACTGGGATGGCTTGGCGCCAGCGCCCGATCAGGGCCGCATTCCTCGCCGACACGGTGATATCGGCAGCGCAAGAGCCCGGGCTATAGACGCGCAGCAGATTGCTGCGGAAGCTGATCCTTCTGATCAAAACCTTTCCAAGCTTAGGCGATATTCCAAGGAGTGGGTCGCTGCTTTTGACGCTTCGAATCGAGCCGCAGATGAAAGGCTGAATCAGAAGCTTGTCATTTGCCGCGGTTGTCTGTCTCCCGAAATAAATGACCCAACTGGATCGATCGTTTCGCGTTAGCCTGCATGTCAAGGTTGCAGCTCGGCGACCGGCTGCGCAGCCTTGTGTCGCTTCGTCGCCGCACGCGTTGAGGCGTGCGCCTCCAGCGCGAACGCGTCATCTGACACGCAACGCAAGCTGAAACTCGCTTCCATTGGTATCGCCTCGCGCGGTCAGTGAGTCTTGTCTGATCAAGGGACTTCGGGTTTTGGTTTGTCATTTCTAAACCACGAAGATCGGCCAACGGGAGCCAGTTAGGCATTTGCCAACCCGATCGCTGTTAACGGGAACAGGCCATCATTTGAATCCGCAATGGGCATTCATAAAATGGAGTTCCGCAATGGACAGGCGCAGAGCAAAGCGTGCGAAGACCTATCAGCACGCAAAAAATGTCGGTTGATCGCGACGGTTTCGATCTTTGCGTCGTCCACGGCCGCACCGACCGTGGCCTTTGTATTGAACTGGAGTTCGGTGCTGACTGCCTGCCCAATGCATTCGAAACTGAGCTTTGAGAGGTTTCGGACAAGCCATGCCTGCAAGGTCATCTGGCGCGACGACCGAAGCGCTGGAATAGAATTTTGTGCTGCTCCACCCGCGTCATTGCGGAAGCGCAGAGCTGCGCTGAGAGTGGTTGGAGGCTGACCAGTCGTTCAATTGCTGCAGTAACGGGCGAGAATTGTTGTCACATAGGTCCGATTGTCCGGAAGGGCTCCTCCCGCAGAAGCTCACTCGATCGGAGTACGAATTCCGCGGTGACGCGGATGCGGAGAGAGTCTTCAGCTACGCTGCTTCGCGCTAATACGCGTTGCGTTGTTTCATCACCTCGAAAAGCGTTCGGACCAGAATCTTGACATCGAGCTTCATGCTCCAGTTGTTGATGTACCAGAGATCCAGGCGAACCCTTTCGGCAATATGGTCAAGTGATGGTGTGGCGCCCCTTGCGCCGTTACATTGAGCCCAGCCGGTGATGCCCGGCTTGACGTGCTGACGAACGGCATAGTTGCTCAGCATCTGTTCGAACTGATCGTCGTGAGCCAAGGCATGCGGGCGAGGCCCCACCAGCGACATCTCACCCCTTAAGACATTGAACAGTTGCGGCAGTTCATCGACGCTTGTCGCTCGCAGTATTCGTCCAATCTCTGTCACCCGTGGATCGCCCCGCGTCGCTTGCGACACGGTCGGGCCGTTTTCCTGGCTCGTCATCGATCGGAACTTGAATATCGTAAAGCGCCTGCCGTTGAACCCTTTGCGATCCTGCCGAAAAATGATGGGCCCGGGAGTGTCAAGTTTGATTGCGATTGCTGTAATCGCGATGATTGGTGAAAAGAACAACAGAGCCACGACCGCCAGGGCGATATCGACGGAACGCTTCATCAAACATTGAGCTTCGCTTAGCGGGGCACTTTGAACGTTAATTGCCAAGGCACGGAGGCATTCCGGCGCAGCACCGCGCGTGAGCGCGCGAACGTTGGCGTCAGGCAGGAGCCAAGCGGCTGTTGGAGTGGCGCTTATATGATTGCGTACGAAATCGAGGCGTTTCGTGTCGGCCCACGGCAAAGCGAGTAGAATTTCTCGACAATCGTGTCGTCTTGCAAAGGCGGCTGCCGAATTCAGGATTGTTGCGTCTACCGAGGAAGCGTTAGTCGCATCCCCATCGCGAAGCATGAAGGTCTTCACGTCTCCTGTGCTAAACTCCGTTAGCAAGCTCTGTTCTCTCAATGCGGCGAATTCGCCCGGCACGCCTATCACCACGATAGGACGCCATCCGATGACCTTGTTCGATACGGCTGCGGCGAGAAATGTTTTCGCGAGGCTCCGCCCGGCGAATAAGAGGAGCGGCGCGAGCATCGAAAAGGCTACCAATGCGCCGCGAGAATAGCTGGGGCCTATCTTGAGCAGGAATGCGAGAAGGGCCAACAACAATGCCGTGATAAACCAACAGGATGCGATCCGGCTGATTTCGAGCCGCGGTCTTATCGCCTCCGTGAAATTGTAATGGCCCTTTCCGCCCATTCGAAGAATGTAAAGAAGGCCTGAGAGGATCCCGATCGCGCAGTAGGGAAGCAAATTGGGGAGTTCATGGCTAAGTAGCCAGTCGTAAGAACCCCCGGCCACTACGCTCGACAGGAAAATAATCGAGAGGTCTATCGTCGACAGCAGATAGGGGACGACGCTCTCGGAAATGCGAAAGGGAGTTGCTGCGCGTGCCGGCCCGATCGCATTGACTTCGTTACGAAATTCCGTGCTATCTGACAAAGTAACACCCGAGATTAATTAACTCATGGCATCTACAACTGATTTAAAATCTCATTAAAATAAAAACTGAATTATCAGGCTTGTATCTCGATATTGCCAGCCGCGCAAATATTAAATTTATATCTTGGTGCTGGGGGCGGAGATAAATCCCTCCCGGCGGCCAGCCCGAAGTCAGCGACCAACCGAACTCAACGCGGGGGCGACGGGATTATGCATTCTCGGACACGTCCCGCAAATTTCGATCAGCCCGGGATCGGGTTTCAGAATTGTCCTGCAAGGTGACCGATTGTGTTGAAGAGGGCTCTGTTCGTATTTTTTGTTGCTGCCTCGCCTGCTGGCCTGGCGCAGTCGTTCCCTGAACGACCGGTGGAAGCAGGAGATGGGGCATCCTCGCCGACCCCGGATTCATCCAGACAGTGTCCCGCCGTATCTGCTGGTCAGCGGCGGGTGAGCTATCGGTTTCCGCCACACAGGCAGGTGGTAGAAGGCGTCACTTTTGCCACGAACTGGGAAGATATCCCGACGGGGGGCTGGTTCGGTCGGCAGGCGGTGGACGATTGCCGAATTCGGGTCGACGGGTTTCGGACCTGGCACGGCAAGGCTGCAGTCCGGGTCGAAGTGCAGGCGAACGACGACCCGCTTGCTCTGAACGCCAACAGCGAACGGGCCGAAATGTTCTCGATGCAAGACATCGGCGGGAGAGAGATCACAGAAGGGATCTGGAGCGCAGTTCAGTATTACGCCACCAGCTACTATTTTCCGAGCAACTGGCGGGGGCAGCAACTCCCTTGGTCGGCATTTGCTCCGGCCCATTGCTCGGCTGACAAGAATGCGTGCAATAGCTGGTCCTTTGTTCTTCAATTTTACGGGTGGGGTGGGCTCGTTGCAGCTCAACGGGAAGTGGGCGGACCTCAGCGATATCTGTTTAATCAAGCCGAGTTTTCCGATGGCGGCCGCTTGGCGCTTGGTCGATGGACGGATTTCATATTCAGGATCGATTGGCGCACGGGCACGTACGCGATTTGGCGGCGTAACGAAGGTGAGAAGCCGTTCAGGCTGGTACTGGAGGGAATGTCCAAGGTTCCGTCCGGGCGGCCGATATATGTGAAGCAGGGACTTTACCGCGGTGGGAAGGTCGAAGGGCGGACAGATGTTCTTTGGATTGGTCCGACGGTTCGGGGCGCCACCTTTTCTGCAGTCGAGCGTCAAGCATTCGATAGCAATGACGGGCAAACAGATGGCCGCGACTAGATGTGCTCGGCGAACGTGTGCCGGCGAAAGTCAGGGCGTTCAGCATGTCTCCAGGTGTCGGCACACCTCGATGGATTCGGCACCGAGGTCTCGTTAGAATGTCATTCTGGCCCCGATTTATTGGGGCATTACAGGTCGAAAATGATTAAGATCAGCATTATTATCAAGACGCTCAACGAAGAGGCCAATGTCGAAAAGGCGATCGAGAGCGCGCTCGCAGCAATTGCCGGTTACGAAGGTGAAGTCATTGTGTCCGACAGTGCGTCGACCGATCGCACTGTAGCGATAGCGACGCGGTTCCCTACGTCAGTCGTCGTATTGGAGGATGCTTCGGAAAGGCGATGCGGCGTCGGTCCCCAATTGGGCTTTCAACATAGCAAGGGCGAATACGTCTACATCCTCGATGGCGACATGGAGCTTAATGCGGGCTTCATCAAAAGAGCCATCGCCATCCTCGATGAGCAGAAAGAGGTCGCGGGAGTGGGCGGATATATTCACGAGATGCGTACGGATAACCTTGAACTCCAGGGCCGGATCAAGCGGTTCCAGCGCGCGCGCAGGAAAGACCTGCTTGATGTTGATTGTCTGAATGGAGGCGGTCTCTATCGGCGTGCGGCGATTTTGCGGGTGGGATACTTCTCTGACCGCAATCTTCATGCGTTCGAAGAGTACGATCTCGGAGTTCGCCTTCGGTCGGAGGGGGGGCGTCTTGTGCTGCTGGAAGACAAGGCTGTGGATCATTTTAGTTATGCGATGGGTACGTGGCAGCTACTTTGGCATCGCATTTTCAGCGGCCGCTTTTTGAGCTCCGGTGAACTCTTTCGGGCAGCACTGGCCAGCCAATACGTCGGACGGGTGTTCCGCGAGGTGCGAATTGTCCCAATCTCAATCGGCGTGTGGGCCTATTGGGCGTGCGCGGTCCTGGTGGGACTGCTGACCCAGCCAGCCCCGGTGCTGTTGACCGCGCTTGCGATGCCGATAGTTGTGATGACGGTTCGAACGAAATCACTGAATCTGGCACTCTTCAGCGTACTGACGTGGCATCTTTCTGCCGCGGGCTTTGCTGCTGGTATTCTCAAGAAACGCTGTCCGCCGGCGACGCCAATAAGAAGTAGGGTGGTCCAGCCGGCGGCCTAAGTGAGAGCGAAATGCTGCGATGCAACGGATCCTCCCGGCGTTCAAGCTGAGCTTTTCCCTGGTTGGTTGGGGCGTGTTCCGATTCGGATGCCGCATCGAGCGCCCCGCGTCCATCAAAAATAGCGGTCCGTTTACTCGAATCAGCTAGAAAGTTCGGGGACCGAGCTCCAATCGACAGATTGGGCGGCCCTGGGTGCAATCGTGTGTGCCGACCCGGTTATTTTCTGTGCTTTTTGGGGAACACTTAATTGAGAATATTAAATTGGACGCCTCAGGTCAC
The DNA here is from genome assembly GCF_002266465.3 of Bradyrhizobium symbiodeficiens. Lineage (NCBI taxonomy): Bacteria > Pseudomonadati > Pseudomonadota > Alphaproteobacteria > Hyphomicrobiales > Nitrobacteraceae > Bradyrhizobium > Bradyrhizobium symbiodeficiens. Next base: position 1,714,563 of record NZ_CP029427.2, read on the forward strand.
CCTGCCCTGAAGCTCTAACGTGTTAGAGGGGAGTTGAGACGGGGGGGCGCATGCAATTGCGATTGGCATTTCTAACGGTACTGATTTCCGCAGCACTGAGTGGGTGCGCGATCATGCCAGTTGCAGGTCCCCAGAGCTGGGACGTGACGTCTGGCCAGAGTGAATTTCCGTATGCGCTCGTCCGGCTTGGACCGCAGACGCTCAACGTCCTCGCAGCGCACGCTCCTCGGATCGCTGGTCGGATTGCGGACGGACGCGGGCCACAGAGGGTCGTCGTCGAGATCGGGGATATCGTTGGCGTAACCGTGTACGAAACGGGCGCCGGCCTCTTCGTGCAGAACGATTTGGGGGTCCGTCCGGGAAATTTCTTCACCGTTCCCCCGCAGGCGGTGGGTCCGGGTGGTAACATTTCCGTCCCGTCGGCGGGCCAGATCCCTGCCCGGGGGAAAACGACTTCGGAGATCGAGCAGGAGATTGCAGCCGCTCTGAAGAAGCGGTCGCTGGAACCGAATGCGGTCGTAACCCTGCTTGAGCAGCGCTCATCAGCATTTACTGTGCTTGGAGATGTCCGCACCGCTGGCCGCTTTGCGGCGAATCCGGGTGGGGAACGTCTTTTGGAGGCAATCGGACGCTCGGGAGGTCTTTCGGGGCCGGGCAACGAATCTTGGGTTGTTCTCGAGCGAAATGGTAAAAAGGCCGCGGCTCCGTTCGGAGCTCTCATCGATGAGCCTGCAAACAACGTCTTCGTTCGACCGCGAGACATGGTCTATGTTTTCCGCGAACCGCAAACATTCCTCGCTTTTGGTGCGTCTGGCCGCCAAGGGCAGTTTCCCTTCGATGCTTGGCGAGTTTCCCTGTCTGAGGCAATTGCGAAGGCGACCGGCCTGAGTGATCTTACGGCCGACCCCGCTTCCGTTTTCCTCTATCGCGGCGAAAGCCGAGAGGTCGCGACGCAGCTTGGGGTTGATATTTCCCGGTTCGAGGGACCTGTTATCCCGATCATCTATCAGGCCGATCTGCGCGATCCCGGCGGTTACTTCCTCACGTCGAGATTCGAAATGCGCAACAAGGACGTGATTTATGTTTCCAACGCTGCGGCGGTCGAATCGACCAAGTTCTTGAACTTTGTCCGAACGATCGTGGCAACGATTCAAGATCCGGTTACGCTTGCGAACTCGGCAAAGGCCCTGAGCACTGGTTCCGGCGCTACGATCGTGACGCAACCGATCAGTGTTGGAAACTAAGCGGCGCTCCGTCGTCGGTACACGATCTACCGACGCATGTTTGGGGTGGCGTGACATCGGGGGAGGGCGGCATAGGGGGCCGCTCCAGCGGCCTATGAGTTGAGCCTGCTAGGCGCCGGCTGACCGCTGGCGAAGCCCCCTTTGGCGCGGAACAGTCCAGATCGTTCACTAGGTTCATTTGGTGGGCAGAGGGGCTGTAACTCGTGCCGTAAGGTCCGATGTGCCCACTTCCATGTTGGCAAATTGAATAGCGAGCGGTGCCGCAATGGGGCCGTAGCCGCGATAAATGCCAAACTTCCAATAAGCTTGATTGCCGATGGCGCCTATCGTCCCCGCGAAATCGACGATCTTTGCTCCATCCAGCCAGATATCAAGCTGACCATTGGTGTCACCTTCGCGCAGATGGAATACGAGGTGGTGCCATTCATTGCGGCTGAGCGTCCCGTTGTAGCGGACGCTTGTTTGCGCACCTGCGCGGGACCCCGAATATTCGCTAAAGACGATCAATCGGCCCGCTTTGAAATGTATGTGGAACGGCCTGATCTTTGAGCCGTGCATTTGGCTGATAGCCGTCCAGTCGGATTGATATTCGGCCCCCGGCTCGATGAGAAAAGAATAAGATCCCCAAACGTCAGATCCCTGGTTGTAGCGACGCTTGTAGCCGTCCAGCTCGGAACGCTCCTTGTTTTCGCCGGAGGCGCGGTCTTCGTCCCATGAATCTCCTGCACGTACTTCGAAGCGCGTGATGTCGATCGCGCCGGCCTGAGCCCTCCGGATGCTCCAGTCATTGCCGGAGGACTCCACGACGTAAGGGATGCCCCTAATTGTAATCGGCGTCTTTGCGTTCGCGATGGCTGCCCAATTCGAACTCAGAGCATCTTCTGCCCGGGACGGATGGCTCGCGGTCAATAGGATCGCGAGAAATGATGTCGTCGCCAGGATGGCGTTAAATGGGCTTGGCATGCTCACTCAAGGCTCTCTTTCAAAATCTGAATATTGGTTTCGGAATAGACCTTCCTCTTGACAGTGGATCAAGGCGAGGGAGCTTCTCCGGAGTTCGATTCATCGTCCCGTTGGCGCGAGATTGTCGTCGGTCGTTCGGCTATCGAGCCTGGGTCAGTTTCTTGTCCGTGAAGATCGAATATCTGAATAGAATTCGAGATAACCGGAGCAGCTACCGCTGCGAGATGATTGCCGAAAGACAGATCAGCCATTTGATAGGTCGACTCTTTTGACCAACTATCGGGTCGCCATTGAATGTCCCATCTCTTGGAGCAGTCCAGTGGCACTTCGAACCCATCCAGCCGTCCAAGCAGCCCCACTCCAACCGCTTTCAGGAGAGCCTCCTTTCGCGTCCAGCATCGAAGGAAGGCGCGTGTCCGTCCCTCCTGCTCGAGCTTCGCGATAGCCTCCCTTTCGTGTTTGGTGCAGATACCTTCAGCTAATGTGGTTACGTCGGTGTTTTCGACGGCGCCGATGTCTTCGACATCGATTCCGATGCTTTGACCGATTGCGAGCGCAAGCAAAGCCATGGAGCGGCTATGGGTTAGGTTGAACTGCAGGCCGCGCGGCGAGGCCATTTCGTCCACTGACGGCTTGCCGTGTTCGTCCACAATCATGGGCACTTTGCTTGGATCCAGTCCGAGGTATTCGCCCAGTACTACTCGAAGCAAAAACCTGCTCTGACAAAATCGCTCGCGGTCCGGCAAAAAGCGAAATCGTTCGGCGCGCGCGCGCTCCTCGTCGCTCATGACTTGCCAGCCGGCTCGCGCCGATCCGAGGGACGAGAACTCCAGGCGCCACACGTGAATTTCGCCAAGTGCAGCTTGCAACAAGGTGCGGGGTTCCAGCGCACCAACCCTACTTATGGGCGATACGAAGTTGATTTGTGACATGGTCGTCGATCCACCCGCCGAGGTCGATGAACTCCACCGCTTCATGGGATCTAAGAAAACCCAACATGTCGTCAATGGCCTGCCAGATGTCCTCGTTGTGCGCCAAATGATGCGTCAGCAAGCCAATGGGGGCGTCAGGAGCCAGGAAGCCGAGCCTCCTGCCTCGCAATTGCTGAACGAGAAGGTCGGAGATAATTCTCCGCTTTTGAGCCGTTCTTGCCTTCCAATCGATGACGTCCAGATGAACATCGATCCTGGGACCACGCTTGAACTCAGTCATCCTGACGACTCCACGCCACAGCATGCGAGAGCCTAGTCGCAGAAGCCTCCACTCGAGTTGATTCGGCATGAGCGACACCCCAGCGTACCCCACCCCCGGCAGGGCTCTCACGAGCGCGGGTGTGATGCGATTGAAGGGCGGGACAAAAATCGGCTGCGAAGAGCTGAAACACTCCTTGAACAGCTGTAGTGCGAACTCTGCATCGGCAATCATGCTTGATATCGGCCGATCGGGTCCAAACTCTGCGGGTTTCTTTCCCCGGTTGTAGTTGATGTGCTTCCAGCCATGGGGCATCGGATAGAAGTGACGATCGTTCTGGGCGAGAAATTCCCGTAGCCCCGGTGTCACCATTCCCGGGATGACTGCCAGCCCTATCTTGGTATCAAACCGGACGGCAACATCGCGCAGGCGCTCCAGGTAGGGTGATGGCTCGAAGGCGTCATCATCGCGGACCCAGAATTTTGCTTTCAGGTTGGAGTCCGCCCAGATATCGAGTTCGTGACGTGCATCGTCAAACAAATTCATCTCTGGCAGTCTCGAACTGTCAACAACAACCTCTGCAAAGACCGGGTGGGAAACGAAATTCTACTTCGCACGTAATGCATGTCCTCGGACGCTTCAAATAACAAGATCTCAAAACAGAATTTGGAACAGTCTTGGCAACCTACGTGCTCCCGGCGCGAGCATACATCGCTTGCTCCTCGCCGACCCTTTGTCCTCTGGCGCGGTAGACCGCGCGCGTCGCCGCGCGAGCGGCGCGCGCCCCCAAATATATGGCCTCATCGAAGACGCCAGAGCTTCGTGAAGATGGCACGTTGATGCCGAACTCCGCCAAGCGGCCTCGAATTTTATGGATCAGGCTGTCGCGCCGGGTGCTGTCAGTGTAGTACGTGAAGCTGACCGTAACGGAGGGCTCCTCACCGACCTCGACTAGGTGGGGACTGGTGGAGGGCATGTAAGCTCCCTCTCCAGGGTTCAACTTGAAGCAATGAGCTAACTCGCGAAACTCTTCCCGCCAGGTAATCAATCCGCGATCATGTCGGGAATGAAAGCGGTCGCGGGCTTTATTGCTGACCACTCTTAGCTCGTCGGGATCCCAGACATAAACCGTCTTCTGTCCCTGGATCTGCAAGATAAAATTATGTTCCTTGTCGATATGAAACGGCGTGACCGTTTTTGGCGAGCTCACAAAGATCCAGCCGCCGCGATACCCCATGCCGGGGTCCTTGAGTTCGACATTAGGGCGGACGCTATCCAGCACCTCGTCAACGAGTTCCCGATAGATGGGGTCTGTTTGAACGTTGAGCAAGGACATCCAGGCCTTTGCCGCAGCAATATGCTCCATCGTGGCGACTAAACTATCCTTCACCGGATGCAAATCGGGAGCACTGGAGAATGACGTTCCGGCCTCAGCTGCATTGGTGTGGGCTCGAATTCCGCCCTTGCTTTCAAGACGCTTTGCGAGTTTGACCAACTCTTCGATACGGAACCGATGATCGTCCGACAGGCGATGCTTGACCGGCGTTACCGTCCACGGGTCAAACTTGGTCCAGTCCACATCGATAAGGGGCGGGGGATCTAATACCATGAGCGCCACTCCGCGTCTTTTGCGCATTCAAAAAAATATGGCAGTCTAAATACGTCAAATAATATCCCCAGGATATCAGGGATTGAAGCATTTTCCTATTGAGCTTAACGTTCTTGTTTAAGACCCGGGGCGAAATATATAGCCAGTTTGCGGGCGGCGGGCCCGGTTAACCGTCCCCCCCAAAGTTATTTGTTTTCTCCATTGCCGGATTTATACGGTGTCATTTCAGGGCTAATGGTCCCAAGTCTATTCAGCGTAACGAGGTATTTTAAATGTCGTCGGCTCGGCCACTCAAGGTGCTGATGGCAACTCCTTTCGGGGAGCGTCAAAGAGGGGGCATGGATCGACTGACCGATTTGATTGTCGCGAAGGTCGACGACGGGTATTCCGGGCGCATTGAGATATCCAGGTTGGTTACACGGGGCCCAGGTCGCCCGGTTGTCGCGCCGTTCGTTTTCGCCCGGGCCCTGGCTCAGCTCTGGATCGCGAGACGGCGAGGTGAGGTCGACCTCCTGCATATCAACGTCGCCGCGGACAAGAGCGCCATCCGAAAGGCGATTTTGGCGCGGTTTGCGCGGAGCCTTGGCGTTCCATACGTTGTCCACCTCCACGGATCGCGCTTTCAGGAATTTTGGCCGGCGGCTGGGCCCCGCGTTCGGAAATTTGTTGACCGTCTTTTCCTGGAGAGTTCGGCTGTGATCGTTCTCGGGACGGTCTGGTCGGAGCTGGTCCGCGCCCATGTGCCGCAAGTCGCGAACCGGATCGTCATTCTTCCAAATGCCACGGCGCCAGCTGCGTTCATGAACGAGCCGGCCCCTCACCAAGGCGACGTTAGGATCTCGTTCCTTGGCGAGCTCGGAAAGCGCAAGGGCACTCCTCAACTTATCGAGGCGCTGGGGCGTCTGGATGAGGGGCTGGATTGGACAGCCACGATCGCCGGGAACGGCGATGTCGAGGAGACCAAGTTGCGCGCGGAACAGCTTGGCATAGCAGGTCGCGTGAACGTTCCTGGCTGGCTGGATGCCGAGGAGACCTGCGACGTGTTGCGAAGTTCCGACATTTTCGTTCTGCCGTCGTTTGCGGAGAATCTGCCGATGTCGATTCTCGAGGCCTTTGCCTACGGTCTCGCTGTCGTCGCCACGCCGGTCGGGGCGGTCGCCGATGTCATTCGCGATAGCTCGAACGGACTGCTTGTTCCCGTGGGAAATGTAGATGCTCTGACATCTGCGCTTCGCAGGCTGATTGTCGACAGACAGTTCCGCAATTCACTGGGAGCTGCGGCGAAAATCGACCACGCTGCAAAATATGAAATCGGGGCGTATGTCTCCAGATTGTCCGATATTTGGCAGAGCGCATCGAACCGATCCGGATAGGTCAGGTTCCCTTCTCTTTGCTTTTTAAAGCCCCCGCCGGGCCCCTAAAAAGCACTGCGCCAGTCGGCGATTATGTCACTGCATTATTTAAAAAGGTTCATGAATTAAACATGTTGCATTAATTTGGTGGTCTGTCGTACTTTGGATGAGATAATTGCTTGGTCGGCGTCATTATTTTCCAGTGATTTGAAAGAACATGCGAGTCAGCGTTTTCGGTTTAGGGTATGTCGGAGCTGTCACGTCCGGCTGTCTTACGTCATTCGGCAATACCGTCGTCGGGGTAGATCCCGCAGAGGCGAAAATTGCCTTGATCAATGAGGGCAAGTCGCCCGTCATCGAGAAGGGCCTTGGCGATGCGATTTCCAAGGCAGTTGCGAACGGTCAGCTTCGAGCGACACGCGACCCGCGGGATGCTGTTCTGGCGACCGATTTATCGTTGATCTGTGTCGGAACTCCGAGCAAGCGAAACGGTGATCTCGACACTTCGTCACTGAAGTTTGTTTGCGCCGAGATCGGTGCCGCCCTTGCCGAAAAGCAATCCCATCACTCGGTGATCATCCGCTCTACTGTGCTGCCGGGTACGATACGAAGTGTCGTGATTCCGGAGCTCGAGAAAGCCAGCGGGAAAAAGGCGGGCGTCGATTTCGGCGTTGGTTCGAACCCCGAGTTTCTTCGGGAAGGAACTGCGCTTGAAGATTTCTTTGCTCCGCCCAAGACTGTCATCGGCGTCGAGGATGATCGAACTGCAAGCGAGCTTGAGGCATTGTATGCTGCGATCAACGCGCCTCTGATCCGAACATCGATCGAAGTTGCGGAGATGATCAAGTACTCCGACAACGTTTGGCACGCGGTGAAAGTTGCGTTCGCGAACGAGATCGGTGTCTTCTGCAAGAGCCTTTCCATCGATAGTCACGAAGTCATGGACGTGTTCTGCAGGGACACCAAGCTGAACTTGTCCAGCTATTACCTGAAGCCGGGCTTTTCGTTTGGAGGCTCGTGCCTGCCGAAGGACGTTCGAGCGCTAGTTCACAAGGCCCGATCGCTGGACCTGGATCTGCCGCTGCTGGGGTCCGTGCTTCCTTCCAATGAGAAGCAGACGACGCGAGGCTTTGAGTTGATCGCGCAGTTGGGGAAGCGGCCCGTAACTATTCTCGGTATGAGCTTTAAGGCCGGCACGGATGACCTTCGTGAGAGCCCCATACTTGAAGTCGTCGAGCGCCTGATCGGAAAGGGATACGACGTACGCATTTTCGATCGCAACATCAGCCTTTCGAAGCTTGTGGGCGCGAACAAGGATTATCTGCTCCGCATGATACCGCACGTATCGTCATTACTCGTCGAATCCCTGGACGATGCGCTTTCACACGGCGAAATCATCGTCGTCGGCAACGCAGATCCGGAATTTCGGACAATAGGTGATCGCGTGCGACCCGATCAGTTTTTGGTCGATCTGGTCCGCATAAAGGATCACTCTCAATTGAAAGGGAATTACCATGGTATTAGCTGGTGATCCATTTAGGCCGAAACGAATCCTGATCATCGTCGAGAATCTTCCGGTGCCGTTCGACCGGCGCGTTTGGAACGAGGCTACGACCCTGGTCAAGGCAGGTTACGAAGTCAGTGTGATCTGCCCCGTGGGGCACGGTGCGTCTGCTCGTCGCGAAGTCATCGATGGCGTTCATATCTACCGGCATCCCATCGTAGAAGCGCGAAGCGTTGCATTTTACTTTGTGGAATATGCTGTTGCATTGTTTTGGGAATTCTTTCTGGCCTGGCGTGTCCTCTTTGAGCGAGGTTTTGACGCCATTCACGCCTGCAACCCGCCAGACCTGATCTTCCTGGTCGGTGGGTTTTTCAAACTGTTTCTCGGAAAGAAATTCGTCTTCGACCATCATGACATCAATCCGGAGTTGTTCGAGGCGAAATTCGGCAAGCGCAATTTTCTTTACCGGATTGTGGTCGCACTCGAGCGCTGCACCTTCGCGGTCGCCGACATTTCGATAGCAACCAATCATTCTTACCGCACTATCGCCGTCGAGCGCGGCAAGATGGATCCCAATAACGTCTTCATCGTGCGTTCCGGCCCCAATTTGGAGCGGCTGAAGATTGTTCCTCCGGATCCCTCCGTCAGGAAGGGGCGAGCCTATTGCGTCGGCTACGTTGGAGTCCTTGGGGCCCAGGAGGGGATCAATTACCTTTTGGAGGCCGCCCGGCACATCGTTTACGATGTTGGTCGCCACGACATTCAATTCTGCATTGCAGGCGGTGGGCCGGAACTCGAACGGCTCAGGGCGCTCGCGGTCGAGCTTGGCGTCGCTGACTACGTTACGTTTGCCGGGAGAGTCTCGGACGACGAATTGCTTAGGATACTCAATACGGCGGACGTATGCGTGAATTCGGATGAGTGGAATCCGATGAACGACAAGTCGACCATGAACAAGATCATGGAATACATGGCCCTTGCCAAACCGATCGTTCAGTTCGACCTGACTGAAGGGCGGTTTACGGCGCTCGATGCTTCGCTGTATGCGAAGCCAAACGACTCGGTCGATTTTGCTGCCAAGATCCTCGATTTGCTCGGCGATGAGTCCCGTCGGAAGCAACTCGGAGAGTTCGGCAGGAGGCGCGTCATCGATCAACTTGCCTGGCCGCACGAGGCACCGAAGCTTCTTGGCGCGTACAGAGCCCTGTTCGAGGGTAAGGTCGCCGTTCACGGGCAATCGAGAGGGCAGGTTACGAGAACCGATCGTGGGGATATCCTGCCGGGAAGCTTGATGAGGCGGCTCTTGAGTCCGCTCGCTTCGAGGAAGTGAGCCAGCAATGTCCTCGCTCTGGACCAACATCAAGGCTGATGCCTATCGCGTGAAGGGGAAGACGCCCTCGCTCCGCTCGGTGTTGGTGCTTGGGTTGTTCAGCCGTACTTTTCGACCCGTCTTGACGCTAAGGCTTTGCCAATGGAGTGCAGAGCATTCCTCATCGTTGAGGCTCCTGGCGCGGGCGCTGCATCGTTACGCTACGGCCAAAGCGGGGATCGATATGCCTTCGGTCGTTCGCGCCGGGCCCGGTTTGGTGATTGTGCACGGTTGGGGAACGGTGGTGAACCGGGAGACGATCATCGGCTCGAACGTAACCCTGTTCAATGGCGTCGTTATTGGTCGCAAAGACAGGATTACACCGGCCGGTCGTCACACCGAATATCCAATTATTGGAGACGACGTGTGGATCGGGCCGCACGCCATCATTGTTGGCGGCGTCAAAATTGGGAATGGCGCGATCGTCGGTGCCGGCAGTGTGGTCACCAAGGACGTCCCTGCGCGCAGTGTTGTCGCCGGTAATCCTGCGAAGATTCTGAAGTCCGATGTACTTCCCGACGTCATGAACAGGGCTCCGACAAGCGCGCAGAGCTCGGAGGGGGTGATCGGGCGAGATACGAATGGCGGCGTAGCTTCGGATGGTCTTGTCTTGAATCAATCCGAGATAATCAAATGAGGTTGGGCTGAAGTGCCCCTCATCTCGACCAGGCGCCGTTCGGAAATCAAGGAGATGCCGGTTTATTTGATTAACCAATGAAGCCGCAGGAATTAGCGTTATCGGCAAATAAGCTGCCGACCGAAGCACAAAGCGGCTATGCTGTACTCAGTTTAAATTGAGAGTTTAGCGCGCCAACATGCCCGATTTCTAATTGCAGGGGCGGTCGGCGGAGGCGATAGTAAAATGGCGTGGACAGAGGCTAATTCGCTGGCCAGAGGAATGGATCCCCAGCTTTCGCTGCCATCCTCCTGTGAAACGTTGAGCCGCGCTTTTGAGCAGCAGTCTGCCCGCACGCCCGATGGCATCGCAGTCCAGCTCGGCGACGACTGCTTGACCTACCGCGAGCTCAACCAGCGTTCCAACCAACTGGCCAGGACGCTACGCAAGCACGACCTGCCGTCTGATGGCCTGGTCGCAGTCTGCTTTGAGACGTCACTGGATCTCATCGTATCCATACTCGCTGTTCTCAAGGCGGGGGCCGCATATCTCCCTATCGATCCGTCTTACCCGGTTGAGCGGATTTCGATGATCCTCGAGGATGCAGACCCAAGTGTGTTCCTCACGCAGGATGCGCTCGCCCAGAAAGTGGCGCGGCAAGACAGTGGATCCGTCGTATGCCTCGACAGGGACCGTCGGATCATTGCCGCGGAGGACTCCGGCCGTCTGGATGACGCCGCTTCGGCCGATAACCTTGCCTATGTGATCTATACATCAGGATCGACGGGCAGGCCGAAGGGCGTAATGGTGACCCATCGAAACGCGCTTCGCCTTTTTGGGTCGACAACGCACTGGTTTGATTTCGGTCCGAGTGATGTTTGGACATTGTTTCACTCCTCGGCCTTTGACTTTTCCGTCTGGGAGATCTGGGGATGTCTCCTGACTGGCGGCCGACTTGTGTGCGTACCGCACTTGGTGGTTCGTTCGCCGATCGATTTCCACAAGCTGCTCGTCGACGAGCAGGTTACGGTGCTCAGTCAGACGCCGGCAGCATTTTATCAGCTGGTTCAAGTCGAAGAGGCCAGTGCCGCTGGAGCGCTGAAACTGCGCTACGTCATTTTCGGCGGGGAAGCACTCAATTTTGCGAATCTCCGCCCGTGGTTCGAACGGCATGGCGACCGGACGCCACAGTTGATCAACATGTACGGGATCACGGAAACGACGGTCCACGTGACCTATCGGCCGGTTACGTTGAATGATGCTCTCAACGAGACGAGAAGCCTGATCGGCGTTCCTATCCCCGACTTGCGCATTTATCTGCTCGACTCCGAATTGCGCGCCGTCCCTGTCGGCGAGGTCGGCGAAATATATGTCGGCGGAGCTGGAGTAGCGCGCGGTTATTTGAACCGGCCCGAACTGACCGCGGAACGTTTTGTTCGGGATCCCTTCGTCTTGGATTCGCCAGTCCTAATGTACAAGTCGGGGGACCTGGCGCGTGCTACTGAGACCGGCGATCTCGAATATCTTGGTCGCGGTGACCTGCAGGTAAAGATTCGCGGCTACCGCATCGAATTGGGAGAGATCGAAGCAATTCTCGCGGACCACCGCTCTGTCGCGCAGGCTATCGTTATGGCGCGCAGAGATGGTCCCGGAGAGCCAAAGCTGGTTGCCTATTTCGTCCGGAAGAAGCCATCCGCATCCACGACGGCAGAGGACTTGCGCGAATTTCTCAAGACGCGGCTTCCCGCGCACATGGTACCGTATGCCTACGAGCAACTCGAAGCGTTTCCTCTGACAATCAACGGCAAGGTCGACCGGGCCGCACTGCCCGCTCCTCGGACGACCGACAATGTCGAGACCGATTCTACATTGATGCCTCTGGAGAGGCAGATCAAGGACATCTGGTGCGAAGTTCTCGGTACACGGTCCGTTGGTGCAGACGAAAACTTCTTTGATGTCGGCGGGGACTCTCTCCTGCTCGCGAATGTTCACGGTCGTATGCAGAGAGCATTGAGCCTTGAAATCCCTGTTACAGACTTGTTCGAGTTCACGACGATACGAACGCTCGCGCGCCGCCTGAAAGAGAGTTCATCGCCGGAAAACCTGCTCGTAGAGGCACAACAGAGAGCGCAGAAGCAGCGTGCTGCGCTCGGCCGGAAACGTGAATTTGGCAGGAGTGATGCTTCGTGAGCAATCTCGATCCGGAGGACACGGTCGGAGAAGGTGTAGCCATCATTGGCATGGCGGGACGATTCCCGGGCGCGCGCAGCGTTGCGGAGTTCTGGCGCAATCAGCTCGAGGGAATCGAGTCGATCTCTCAGTTTCGCACGGATGATAAGGAAGCGGTGCCCGGTCACGCGAGCGATGCTCGACATGTAAACGCGCGGTCGATCATCGACGATATCGAACTCTTCGATGCGGACTTCTTCGGCATCTATCCGCGCGAGGCGGAATTGATGGATCCGCAGCAGCGACTGTTTCTTGAATGCTGCTGGGAGGCGATCGAGAGTGCAGGTTATGTGCCTGATACGTATCCCGGTCTGATTGGCGTCTATGGAGGATCCTCCCTCTCGTCGTATTTTCTCTCGCGCCTCTGTGCGACCCCAGGGTTCATCGAAAAATTTACGTCCGGTTACCAGGTCTCGAACTATGTCGAGATGATGGGGAACAGCTTGGACTTCCTGTCCACGCGGGTTTCGTACAAGCTGAACTTGCGTGGGCCGAGCTTCACGATGCTGTCGGCCTGTTCGACGTCATTGCTGGCGGTCACTCAGGCGTGCCAATCGCTATTGACTTACCAGAGCGATATGGTCCTGGCTGGCGGGGTATCGATTACGCTCCCCCAGCAGCGAGAGTACCCATACCAGGAAGGAGGCATGGTCTCGCCGGATGGACACTGCCGGGCGTTCGATGCCGATGCGCAGGGCACGGTGTTTGGCAGCGGCGTCGGCGTCGTACTGCTGAAGAGGCTCGACGATGCAATTCGAGATGGCGACCAAGTTCATTCCGTCATTCGCGGGTTTGCTGTCAACAATGACGGATCGGCTAAAGTTGGCTACACGGCCCCCGGCGTGGAGGGGCAGGCAAGCGTCGTGGCGATGGCGCACCAGGTTGCCGGGATCAATCCGGATACGATTGGCTACATCGAGGCTCATGGAACAGGGACGCCTCTAGGCGACCCGATCGAGCTCGCCGGATTGACTAAGGCATTTCGTGCTGCCACCGACCGTAAACAATTCTGCACGATAGGAACTGCCAAAACCAACGTGGGGCATCTGGATATCGCTGCCGGTGTTACCGGATTGATCAACGCATCGCATATCGTGAAACACGGCGTATTTCCTCCGACGTTGCACTTCAAGAACCCGAATTCCAAGTTTGACCTGCAGAATAGCCCCTTCCGTGTCGCGGCCGTACGCTCGGAATGGAAGAACGACCAAGGGCTTCGTCGTGCTGGTGTAAGTGCATTTGGCGTCGGAGGAACTAACGCCCACGTCGTGCTTGAGGAAGCGCCGAAGCGTCCTGGAGCTTCTTCTTCCAGATCCAAGCATTTGCTCGTGCTGTCTGCACGTTCGCCGGCGGCTCTCGAGCGGGCCACTGATAATCTGGCGGAGCATCTACGTTCACATCCCGAATTGAACCCTTCGGATGTGGCCTGGACTTTGCAGGAGGGCAGGCGCGAGTTCGATTTCCGCCGGACGGTGGTCGCCGACAATCTCGCCGAGGCTGTTCGGTGCCTGTCCACGCGCGATAAATTGCAGACGCGCTCAAAGACGATAGATGCTCCCGAGGTCTGCTTTATGTTTCCGGGGCAGGGCTCGCAGCATGTCGGGATGGGGGCCGGAGTTTATGCTGACGAGCCAATATTTCGTGACGCGGTAGATCGGTGCGCGGAAGTCTTGCGTCCGTATCTTGGAGACGATCTTCGAACGTTGCTGTATCCCCCGGCAGGAGCAAACGAGAGCACGCGGCGAATAGTAACCGAGACGGTCGTTGCCCAGCCGGCCATATTTACAATTGAGTACGCTCTGGCTCAGCTCTGGATCAGTTGGGGTGTCCGGCCAAAGGCGATGGTCGGCCACAGTATCGGAGAATTTACCGCGGCCTGCCTCGCAGGCGTTCTGTCGCTCGAAGACGCGTTGAGACTCGTTGCTTTGCGCGGGCGGTTGATGCAGCAGTTGCCCGCTGGCGGCATGCTCTCGGTTCGGCTTCCGGAAGGCGATCTCCGCGAAGTCTTGCGAGAGCCGTTGTCACTAGCGGCAGTTAATTCTCCGTCTCTTTGTGTGGTGGCGGGACCGCTTGATGCTCTCGCCGAATTTGAGCGCGAGTTGGCAGATCGGAAGGTCCTCCGCCGACGATTGGTAACGTCGCACGCATTCCACTCGGCCATGATGGATCCCCTCATCGCACCGTTGGCTGAGGCGTTCGCATGTACCAAGCTTAGCGCACCGAAGATTCCGTACGTCTCGGGGGTCTCTGGCGATTGGATCACTGACGATCAAGCAACGGATCCACATTATTGGGCCCGTCATGCTCGCGAACCTGTTCGCTTTTCATCAGCCGTCCAGACCATACGAAACAGCCGCACGATCTTGTTGGAGGTGGGGCCTGGCAATGTGACGACCACGCTAGCGAGGCAGCACGGCTTTCCCAGTGACCAGATCATTGTCCCTTCGCTGTCTGACGGCTTCTCCGGCCAGGGTGATATGGATGCGCTTATGGCCGCTCTGGGGGCCGTGTGGCTTGGCGGCGTCCGTCCGAATTGGACGAGCGTGCACAATGGCGAGCACCGTCTACGCGTCCCGTTGCCGACTTACCCATTTGAACGCAAGCGATACTGGCTGGAAACACCGGCGGAGACGGGGGCGGTCACGACGCCCCCGCATGGCAACATGCCCCATTCACTCACATTAAACTCAACGACTGAGCAACCGATGGAAGCGGCAAACATGGCGCCGATTACCAATTCCCAGCCGGCTTTGATCTCTTCAGCAACTCGGATCGACAAGATCCACGACGCGCTGGCCGAACTTCTGCATGACTTGTCCGGTGTGGAAGTTGCGGCGACGGAGAGTTCCGCGACGTTCCTCGAAATGGGGTTCGATTCGCTGTTTCTGACGCAGGTCGCGCAGGCCCTTCAGGAGAAGTTCGGGATCAAGATCACTTTCCGGCAATTGCTCAATGAAGTTTCAAGCCTGGCGAGACTGACGGAATATCTGGGCGAGAAACTTCCGCCCAATATGTTCGCGGAACCTATCAACGGAACAGCGGAGAACGAACAGTCGCGCGTCACTATCCGTGATGAGAACTCTGCAACGGTCGCTCGTACCGTCCAACTTTCGCCAGGCGTACAGGTCGGACCAGCTTCCGCCGACGGAGACGCGCTCGCGAATCTCATGCGGGATCAGTTGCAGGCGATGAACTTACTGTTCGCCAAACAGCTTGAGACAATGCAAGCCAAAGCTCCGGTATTCGTGGCCGCGAATCCTGCAGTCATTCCTCTGCCGATCCGCCAGCCCGTTCAGGCTTCAGTCGCCTCCCCTCATGCCGTCCCGGCAGCTACCATAAAGCCGCACGGCCCATACAAGCCACCGCAAGTCGGCTCGTCGCAAGAGTTGACCGAGCAGCAGGAGACGCACCTCAAGCGGCTGATTGACCGTGTAAATCAACGCACGTCGAAGTCCAAGAACCTCACTCAGCAATACCGCAATGTTCTTGCCGACCCCCGCGTCGTTTCGGGATTTCGCGACCTGTGGAAGGAGATGGTCTATCCGATCGTCACCGACCGCTCGAAGGGATCGCGCATCTGGGATATCGACGGTAACGAGTACATCGACCTTGTGAATGGCTTCGGGCCAATCATGCTGGGCCACCGCCCGGATTTTGTGGAACGCGCGATCGAAACGCAGCTCCACGCCGGGTTCGAAACAGGTCCCCAAAGCGCGCTTGCGGGCGAGGTCGCGAAGATGTTCTGCGACATGACAGGTAACGAACGCATGGCGTTCTGCAATACCGGTTCCGAGGCGGTCCTTGCGGCGCTCCGCGTTGCGCGGACTGTCACCGGCCGGAGCAAGGTTGTCATGTTCGGCGGCGACTATCACGGTCTGTTCGATGAGGTCCTGGTGAAGGGCGTCAAGAGCAGGACTGGCGAACCGTCCGTCGCTCCGATCGCACCCGGCATTCCGCGGGAGAGTGTATCGAACATGGTGGTGTTGGATTATGGAACGGCTGAATCGCTCGAGTGGATCCGCAAGAATGCGGACGATCTTGCTGCGGTTCTAGTCGAGCCCGTTCAGAGCCGCCATCCTGCGCTGCAACCGGTTGGCTTCCTCAAGGAAGTTCGCAAGATTACGGCGGCGTCTGCCACAGCGCTGATCTTCGATGAGGTCGTCACGGGTTTCAGGGTCCATCCCGGCGGCTGCCAGGCACTGTTTGGAATTCGAGCGGATCTCGCGACTTACGGGAAGGTCTTGGCGGGCGGTATGCCGGTAGGTATCCTCGCCGGGACGAGTGGTTTCATGGATGCTCTTGATGGCGGTGCGTGGCAGTTCGGAGATGATTCCTATCCTGAGGTCGGCGTCACATTCTTTGCCGGCACCTTTGTGCGTCACCCGCTTGTTGTCGCGGCAATGCACGCAGTGCTGGTACATCTCAGAGAGCAGGGGCCTGCACTGCAGGAACGGCTGAACAAGCGAACTGCGGACCTGGTGCAACGAATTAACTCGGTGCTGCAGTCTGAGAATGTACCGACCCAAATCGAGACGTTCGGTAGCTTCTTCTATTTCAGCTTCCCCGCCTCGGAACGCCTTGCGAGCCTCTACTATTACTATCTGCGTGATAAGGGGATTCATATCCGCGAGGGCTTCCCTTGCTTCCTCACGACATCGCACAGTGATGCGGATCTCGAAACGATCGTTCGCGCGTTCAGGGATAGTGCCATCGCGATGCAGCAGGGCGGCTTCTTCTCCGGGCCCGCAAGTGCCTCTCTATCCGACCCTCCTCAGGTAAAGGCTGCCAATCCGGATCCAAACGATCCGATTAAACTGACCGAGGCGCAACGTGAGATATTCCTGGCTACAACATTGGGTAGCGAGGCGTCCTGTGCGTTCAATGAGTCATTCAGTGTTGGCCTGAGGGGCAAGTTGAGGATCGATCTGCTGCGCGAAGCGCTGAACGAACTCATCCAACGACATGAAGCTCTTCGTTTCACTATCGATGCCGAGGGGCTATGCATGCTTGTTCGGCCGGCGCTTCGGCTGGACATCCCGGTTCTTGATCTGTCGTCTCTCGAGACGTCTGCGCGCAAGGTCGAGTACGAGCGAATTCTGGCTGCGGATGCTCGAATTCCGTTTGATCTCGTCAACGGCCCGCTCATTCGTGCGCAGGTCGTGCGTTTCGAGCCCGAAGACTCTCAACTGATGGTGTCATCGCATCATCTCGTTTGCGATGGGTGGTCGACGAATATACTCGTCGATGAATTGGCGGCGATTTATTCCGCCAAAGTTGAAGCAAGGGTGCCGGATCTAACAGCGCCGGCCAGCTTCAGTCGCTATGCGCACGCTCAGCACGAACTACAGCGGACCGGCAAGAACGCTGATGTCGAAGCCTATTGGCTAGATCAGTTCAGCAACTTGCCCGAACCGCTGGCATTGCCGACTGATCGCCCGCGTGGGGGGACGAAGACGCATGCAGGCGCAACGGTGCGGTCCTTTATCGGTGCTGAGGCGCATCAGAAGATAAAGCAACTGGGTGCGAAGAACGGCTGCACGCTTTTTGCGACGCTATTATCTGGTTTTTATGTGCTTCTTCACCGGCTCAGCAACCAAACCGATATCGTAGTTGGCGTTCCGGCAGCCGGGCAGAGCCTTGTCGAGGACGACAGCAGCCTCGTCGGGCACTGCGTCAATTTTCTCCCTCTCCGAACCCAAATTGATCCGAATGCCTCGTTCGCAACTACTCTTGGAAGTACCAAGCGAGTATTGCTCGATGCGTATGACCATCAAGCTTATACATATGGAACACTTGTGCGAAAGCTCGGGGTACCTCGCGATCCCGCGCGGATGCCACTCATGGAGGTTCAATTCAATCTCGAACGCCTCGGAGCAGGTGCCCGTTTCGCAGAACTCGAGACGGCTGTTGAACCGAACCCCAAGGCGTCGGTCATCCTTGATCTCTTCTTCAACGTGATTGAGTCCGAGCGAGGCTTGGTCATCGATTGCGATTACAACACGGATCTGTTCGACAAAGACACGATGTCGCTGTGGATGCGGTACTTCGAAACGCTCTTGCTCGACGCAGTTCAAGACTCGCAGACGACGGTCGGGGACCTCGCGCTGATGACCAAAGAACAAGCTGCTTTGGTCATACAGAGACTGAATCCGAATTCGATAGAAGCGCCGTCCACCCGATCGATCGTGGAGATGTTCGAGGAGCGCGCGGCTCGGTCGCCGGATCGGATCGCGCTTCAGAGTGGCCAGAGCCGGCTCACGTATAGCGAGCTCAATGCACGCGCAAATCAGCTGGCGCGATATCTGCAACGATCCGGGCTGCGGCCGTCAGCAATGGTGGCGACGAGCTTCGAGCGCTCGCTCGATATGATCGTTGCGATGTTGGCTATTCTGAAGGCGGGGGCGGCCTACGTACCGCTAGATTCGTCTTATCCACTCGAGCGGCTGACGATGCTGGTCGAAGATGCCAAGCCTGCTGTCTTGCTCACTCAAGAAACGCTTACAAGCCGAATGCCGGACAGCCCGGCAAGGGTCATTTGCGTTGATAGGGATGCGCCGGGCATTCGCGGGGAAAGCACCGAGAACCTGCCGCCTCTCTCTACACCCGATGCTCCTGCCTATGTGATCTTCACTTCCGGGTCCACCGGAAGGCCAAAAGGGGTTGTGGTCAGCCATCACAACGTGGCGAGGCTGATCGAATCGACAAGGCCTTGGTTTAACTTCGATGAGAGCGATGTGTGGACATTGTTCCATTCGTCGTCGTTTGATTTTTCGGTCTGGGAGATTTGGGGATGTCTGCTGACCGGCGGGCGCCTGGTCGTCGTGCCGTATCTCGTTACGCGCTCACCGCAGGATTTCTACAATCTCCTGGCTGACGAGCGAGTGACGGTTCTCAATCAGACGCCGGCAGCATTCTATCAACTCATCCAGGTCGAGGAGGCCGGACATATCAAGCCGCTGTCTCTCAAGCACGTGATCTTCGGTGGTGAGGCGCTCAATTTTGCGAGCTTGAGACCCTGGGTCGCGCGCCACGGAGATCGCACTCCGCGGCTCGTCAACATGTACGGCATCACCGAAACAACCGTCCACGTCACCTATCGCCCCTTGAGTGCAGAGGATATTGCGTTGGAGGCGCGTAGCTTGGTCGGCACGCCGATCCCGGACCTGCGCCTTTACGTGCTGGACGCAAGGCGGCGGCCGGTACCGCCCGGCGTGACCGGAGAGATCTATGTAGGTGGGGCCGGCGTCGCCGGTGGCTATTTGGACCGTCCTGAATTGAGCGACGAGCGGTTCGTCGTGGATCCTTTCGCGACGGCTGTCGATGCGACGATGTACAAATCGGGAGATCTCGCGAGGATTCTTTCGACGGGCGATATCGAGTATCTCGGTAGGGCCGATGCGCAACTCAAGATTCGTGGCTTCCGCATCGAGCCGGGCGAGATTGAGGTTGCCCTGGTCGAACATCCTGCGGTGCAGCAGGCCACGGTCGTTGTTCGCAAGGACGATGGGAGCGCCAAGCTCATTGCCTACTACGTCGCAAAGCAGGGCAATTCCGTCGCTCCCGCTGACCTGCGACAATACCTCCAGGATAAGTTGCCGGCTCACATGATTCCGCACGCCTGTGTCGTGATCGATGCCGTGCCGCTCACGATAAATGGCAAGGTCGATCAGAAGCGGTTGCCCATACCGGACCTCGGCGGCGCGATCAAATCCGGCGAATATGTCGCGCCAAAGACGGCACAAGAGCAGAGCTTGGCCGGAATTGTTTGCGAGATACTGAAGCTGGAAAGAGTCGGTATCACAGATAATCTGTTCGAGCTCGGTGCCGATTCACTCCACGTATTCCAGATTACGTCGCGTGCGGCCAAGGCTGGGTTGCAGATTACCCCAAAGCTGGTGCTCCAGAAACGCACGATCAGTGCCGTGCTGGCCGAGCTCGTACAAGGTCAGCCCGTGGCGCAATCGCAAATTATCATACCGGTCGAACGAAATCTGTACCGTGTTAAGCGAGAGGTATCTCGCGGCAGGAAGGCTCACGACTGAGAACGAAGATGACTGTATTAGGCGCGATGCAAGGAGGTCTCGGTGCCCCAGGAGCGCCTGGCAAGCCGGATGACGATATACTTGCGTTTCCGCTTTCTCCGGCGCAAAGGCGCATCTGGCTTGATAGCGAGCGGCGTCCGGGGAATCCGGCGTACAACGCATCGTTTCGCTGGAGCCTGAAGGGACCATTGGATCTCTCCGCCTTGCAGCGGAGCTTCAATGAGATTGTTGTACGACACGAAGTGCTTCGAGCCACCTTCGTCTCTATCGATGGCCAGGTCCATCAGCAGATCGCTCCATCGCTGAGCTTGTTGATCCCTGTGACCGACCTTCGCAATTCGCCGGAAGCGCATCGTGAGGCCGAGATCGAGCGAATCTGCGCGGCCGAGGCTACGAGGCTTTTCAATCTTGAAAAGGGCCCGCTAATTCGCGTTGGCTTGCTCCGCATCGATGAGTCTCAATACTTCCTGATGTTGACTCTCCATCATATCATCTGTGACGGGTGGTCGATTGGGGTCGTCATGCGCGAGTTGCAGCGACTCTACGCGGCCATTTCGGAGGGGAGGACGCCGGATCTCTGCCCACTTTCGATTCAATTTCCGGACTATGTCGTCTGGAGCGCCGAACAGGCGGAGAAAGCGGGCGAAGAAGAATTGAGCTACTGGGCGGATAAACTGCGGGACTATCAACCGTTCAGATTGAAGCCGGATCTGGCGGAGCTCAGTGAGTTTGCGAAGGGAGCCATACTCTCACGTCTGTTGCCAAGAAGTATTTCGAATTCGCTGAAATCGTTCAACGAACAGTACGGCGGCACAATGTACAGCACGACGTTGGCGGCTTGTTTCGCGACGTTGCATCGGTGCACCGGGGCGACTGACATCGCTATGTGGACTCCTTTGGCGAGGCGCAGCCAAACCGAACTCGAGAACCTGGTCGGGTTGTTCGTCAATCAGGTTGCAGTCCGGGTGGACCTTTCGGGTGATCCGAGCTTAAGGCAGTTGGCTGCTCGCGTTCGTGATGATGTATGGGACGCCCTTGCCCACCAGGCGATCCCCTTCGAGAATATAGTCGAGGCGCTGACCGACGATCAGAAGACGCGAGGCGGGCAATTCTGCTCCGTCAATTTCGTCTGTCAGCGGGCCTTCGGTGGGGCTGTGGACTCTGAGTTCGATTTTCCCGGCGTCCAAGTCTCGCCGATACCGTCGAAATCGCCGGGTGCGCTCTTCGACCTCAATTTCTTTCTGGTCGAACGCGCAGAGGGGTGGAGGTTGTCGCTCGAGTACAACGCGGATTGTTACACCGCTGAAACCGGCAATATGCTGATTGAGGGTTTCGACCGTATTCTTCAAGCCATCGCCAAGGATCCCGATGTGAGTCTATCGGCGCTGCCGTGGATCGGTCCGGTCTCCGATGACCTCGTTCCATCCGATGATGGGGAGGAGACGAGCGTACCCGAAGTGCCGGCCATCAACGAAACGGCTCTGGACAGCAGTTGCGAGTTTCCGGCCAGTGTCACTCAGCTACGGTTCTGGCAGCTATCGCGCCTTCGACCAGATAGTGCTGCTTTCAACATGCCGGCATCGGTTCGTATCGCGGGGCCACTCTCGGCCGAGCTTCTACAGGAGAGTCTTAGGGTACTCGTGGATAGGCACGAGATCCTTCGAACAGTTTTCAAGGAATCCGATAGTGAGCTCAATCAGGTCGTCTTGAGCCGAGCGGAATGCGCGATCCACGTCTCGGATCTGCAGACGGAATCCAGGCACGCCGGTTTTGACTTGGGTGAGCTGCTGCGGGACGAAGCGCTCGGGCCATTCAATTTAGAACGCGGTCCTCTCATGCGGGTGCGGCTGCTTCGTCTAGATCCTGACGATCATGTTCTTGTCGTCACCGTGCATCATATTATCTCGGACGGGTGGTCTCAGAGCATCCTGCAGAGGGAATTATGGGCGATCTACGAGGCGCTTGCGGCGGATCGGACGCCCGGATTGCCCCCACTATCCATTCAGTACGCGGATTTCGCCGTTTGGCAGCGAGAATGGTTGGAATCTGAGGAAGCTAACGAGCATCTCGCCTATTGGATGAAGACGCTTGCGGGGCCGCTGCCGGTGTTGGATTTCCCTACTGATTATGCGCCCGGTCAGCGCCACGCGGTTCGGGGCGCGGTCGAAAGAGTGCGCTTGCCCGGACATCTGGTCGAGCGGCTCAAGGCACGAAGCCGTTCGGCCAACGTTACGATGTACATGCAATTGTTGGCGGCGTTCGCCATCCTGTTGGAGCGCTACACGGGCCAGCATGATCTTACGATCGGATCACCAAGCGCGAATCGAAACGCGCAGACGGAGCCCATGATTGGGCCATTCTCCGGACCAATTGCCCTTCGGTTCGATCTGGCAAAACAGTCGACGCTAGATGATGTTCTTAGGTACACCAGTCAAGTCGCAATGGATGCGCTCGATCATGCGGTGTTCCCGTTCGAGAATATCATGGCGCGACTCAAGATGAGGTCGATCAAGGGTAGGAATCCACTCTTTCAGTTCTACTTTCTATATCAAACGGCCTTCCTGCAGCGCCGCGAGGCGGGAGAGCTTGCGATTACGCCGATTTCATCGGCCAGCGTAGGAAATCCTTTTGAGCTGCAACTCGCGGTCATTGAGCGGGACCACGAAGTCTGGTTGAACCTCGAGTACGATCAGGGTCTGTTTCAGTCGGCATCGATCGAAAGTATCATGTCGTACTATCAGCTTGTCCTGACGGAAATCGCGACCGATCCGGATAAGCTGGTCTCCGATCTGAAAGCGCCCCTGGTTGAGTGGAAGCAGCGTGTGATTGCGGAAAGCCGCGGTGGCACGCAGGAGCGTCATCAGCCTCGCAATCCAACTGAAGCAAAGTTGTTGATGATATGGGAGAGACTTTTCGATCTGCCTACGATCGGTATTCGCGATGATTTCTTCGATTTGGGAGGGCATTCCCTGCTGGCGGCAACGTTGATCGCGGAGATCAAAAGGGAATTCGACGTCAAGATTGACCTATCGAAGCTTCTGGTGGATCGCACGATCGAGCAACTTGCAGCTCTCGTTGAAAGACGGGACCATTGCCAGCAATCATGCCTGGTTCCCTTGCGTGCAACCGGAGCAAGAGTGCCACTCTTCTGCGTCCATGGTGGAGGCGGACACGTACTAGCCTATAGTGAACTGGCGAAAGCGTTGTCTAACGATCAGCCGGTATACGGGTTGGCGTCGCCGGAACTTGATGGTGCGCAGCGGGCAATGACCGTCGACGAACTTGCTCGGCTCTACAATAGTGAAATACGTCGAGTGCAGGCCCATGGCCCGTATCGCATCTGCGGATATTCGTTCGGCGGTGTCATTGCGCTTGAAATGGCAAGGCAACTGATCGCGGAAGGAGAAGAGGTTCCCGTCCTTGTCATCCTGGATACAAGCAATTGGGGATACTACAGGCATCTTTCCTTCGATGAGCGTCGCCGCTTCTGGAGCGTCCGGATCATCGATCGGGTGCAGCGATACTATCGCCGCATAGCGGAACATCGGCTGGATGTTGCGCTCTCAAGTGCATTCTTCTTTATTAGAAAGAAAATGCGTCTGCGACTATGGACGCTTGTTCAGCGGCTCTCTCGTTTCGTCAATCGTCCGATGCCGGCGCAACTTCGGGACAACATGACGATGTTCAAGGCTATTGCACAATCGTACGAAGCAAAACCTCTCCCGGTGCGCATCATCCTATTTAGGTCGGAAGAACGTGATCCCGAATACAGCCTGAATCGTTTTTTGGGGTGGGAGCTGGTCGCTTCCGAGGGGGTCGATGTTCACGATGTTCCGGGTGACCATCTGTCATTCATGCGTGACCCGCACGTTGCGAAGGTCGCGCTCCAGCTGGATAAGTATCTCAGATAGCCTTCCGTCGCGGCGGTAGACTTGCATCTGGGCTGGGAATTCGGGGGAGGCGGCTGCGTGGACGGCCGAGGAGGGGGTTGGGGTGCGTATTCTTGAGATTTCAACAATCGTTGTACTGGTTGCTCATATCGTCTTTCGGCTGTCGCCGGGTCGCGAAGACTATCTTTGTTTGGGGTATCTTCCGTTCTTGTGCTTGGCGATCATCGCATTCCATCTGCTGTTTGAGGGATATCGGTGGCAGATGCTCCCAATCTATTTTGTGGCCTTTGCAGGTGTCCTCCAATCGGTCATTCCGCAATGGACGGAGAACGTCCAGGCACAGTATGTCACCGGATTGATAGGTCTCTGCTGCGTCGGTGGCGGAATTGTCCTGAGCACAGTTTTCCCGGTATTCCAGTTGCCGCCGCCGACAGGACCTAATGCCGTTGGTACCAACATTCGATACGTTGTTGACAAGGGCCGGTCTGATCCGCTGACGCCCAACGGGGCAAGAGAGCTCATGATCCAGGTCTGGTATCCAGCGCCTGGCTCGTTCGCTGGCAAGGTTGCCGCTTACCAGGAGAAGACGACTACGACGGCCTGGAACGCGCGATTTAGCTTGGTGAACACGCATTCCATCGTAGACGCTCCGCTAGCTGATTCCGTAGGTCACTGCCCTGTTCTGCTCTACGCGCCGTCGTGGAACGGCATGAGAACCGAGAATACGCATCTAGCGGAACAACTCGCCAGTCATGGCTATATCGTTGTCGGGATTGATCATCCATACAGTTCGTCGGTGACCACCTTTCCGGATGGGAGGATCATCAAATCCAGGCTGGTTGAGGAAGGGGTCTATTCAACAGAAGCCGCATTCAGTGGCTTTCTGAAGACTATCGAGACGGAGGTCCGAACCAGGGCCGACGATGTGCGATCTGTGTTGGACTTCCTGGAGGATCTCAACACGGCGGACCCACGCGGGCTGTTCAAGAACCATCTTGATATGCACAGTATCGGTATTTTTGGCTTTTCGCTCGGCGGGGGTGTGGCCGCACAGGCGTGCTGGCTCGATCGACGATTTAAGGCCTGCCTCAACATGGACGGCGTTATGGCAGATGAATCCCTCAACCAGGGTGCAATCGCTCCTTTGTTCATTATGAGTCAGAACGCCCCGCTTCCGCCGAACAGTGTCGGCGAGGTCGGTCAATCGAAGCGCCGAGAGATGGCGATGGACTGGGACCAGTTCGTTCAAATGAGAAGGCTATACGCAACCTTTGGAGGCTATTGGCTCACGCTCAAGCGGGCGAAGCACTTCAATTTTTCAGACTATGCGTTCTCGTCTCCTGTGCACTTCGTGGGTCGTTCGGGGACGATCGATCCTAAGCGGGCAGCCAGAGCCATCGGCGAGAGCGCGTTCGCGTTCTTTGAACTCTACCTCAGAGGCAACGGCGGGCCATTGCTTGAGCTAGCTCCCAATGATGTGGCTGATGTCCGTTTTGAGAAATCGACCGCAGTTTCGGCCAGCAAGGATTAACCTCGGCAGGGCTCCTATTTGGGAATGCCGGTCGCCGGTACTGTCCTGATCTGGGCAACCGAAACCGGGAACTCATCGCCGCCTCAAGCGCACCCTCCTGAAGTGCCCTCGGCTCTCGCGTCTGGGCTGCCGTTTTAATGGCGGGGGAATTAACTAGAATCGACCGAATTTTCCTGCCGACGCATGACTTTCTGTATTCTGCGTTGCGATAGGCCGCTCGGGTGCAGATTTTTCGAAGGTTTGGCTCCCAGATTGGTAAAACGTTTGCGGAGCGCAATCTCAAACGCTGCCGGCTCAACAGAGTATGCAGACTTGTGCCAGCGTTCAAATCAGCTTCGCGACCAGATCGAGAAATTCTTTGAAGCATGTCTAAATTGCCTTCAGCGGTGCAGCGCCTCCTCTCAACGCCCCCGGTTTTGCTTTCTAGAGGGGCCTTGGGTCACCTGCTTGCCTTGGTCCGGTCGCCTTATCTTCGGCATCGGGGAGCTTATTCTTCATTTCAAGAAGCTGTCGCGGCCGTGCGATCCGATGCGCTCGTTGGCTACAACAACGACGAAGTAGTCATGCATTCCCTTGATTACATGTCGGAACTCAAGCTCGAAGATTATCCGATTTTGTTCTGGCTAGATCGCTTGGCGCCTGAGACCAGCGTTATTCTCGACGCCGGAGGCCATCTGGGAACAAAATACCGAGCGTTTGGCAGCCACCTGCGGATGGGAGACAAGGTCGATTGGATTATCTATGATCTGCCCGCAATCGTCCGCGCCGGACGCCGGCTCGTCGAACAAGGCGAACTGCGCGGGCCTATCTTTATCGATAAGCTATCCCAAGCGCCCGCGGCGAATGTTCTGCTCGCTTCCGGCTTGCTGCAATACCTGGACGTTCCGTTCGACATCTTTCTTAGAAGTTTACCTGCATTGCCGCGCCACTTGCTTCTGAACAAGGTCCAGACGCGGGAAGGAGCGACGGTCTTTACACTTGAAAATTTCGGATGCGCGGAGATTCCGTACCAGATTCGCAACAAGGCGGAGTTCCTTAAGCTGCTGGACGAGTTAGGCTACGATGTTATCGATGAGTGGTCGATTCCGGCGCTGTCCCGAACAATTCAGACACATCCGAAGTTGGGACGGTCAACGAGCCGCGGCTACTATGCGAGATTGCGCGGTGGCTGAGTCTGGCGGCAAATAAACTGGATTTGGAACGGATTTGTTTCGGATTGTTTCTTGGAGCAGGATTGGCGGAGCGAGTATTGTCCAATGAATTATGACGTATTATTGTTGCCATCGCGGCTGGGCCGTCGCAGCTGCGGTGGAAATGGAAGAGCCCCGGCGATATCCAATTTTGTCGGCCGCGGACGTCATTTTTTGTTGCCGATGGTCCGCAATTCGCTGGTTGATACTGGCCATACTGACTTTTGAAAATATTGAGCATGTTCCGGATTGTTGGTTTTCTGGGTCCCAAGTTACCGATGTTTCGCCTCTTCGCTGGCTCGATCGGAAGCCTGGGAGTCGGTATCGTTGCGCAGACTGTAGCTTTTGTCCTTCTTGCCCGTTCCCTTGGCGCGGGTCAGTTTGGCGAACTGACGACGATCAGTGCAGTGACGGCGTTGGCGAACTCGTGGTGTGGATTTGGTCCAGGAGAAGCCTTGCGCCGGATCGTGAGCCGCGACTCAGGCCGATATGCTGAGGCCCTCGGTCACACCCTGACAATGATTCTGGTGACCGGGGCCGTGTTGACGGTCTTGGTTGTCGGGGGAATGCTTTTTGCTTCAACGATCGATCGGGGAGATCCATCGCGCTGGCTGCAGATTCTCTTGCTGCTGGTACCAGTTAACGTGGCGTTTCCTTCCATCTTCAATCTTACCGAGAACATCTTTCTAGCTCGCGGTGATTTCAAGAGAGCTAACTTGATCAATGGCGGTACAGGCGTTGCGCGAGCATGTGCTGCCGTGGCTGCGTGCGGTCTATTCGGTGTTACCTCATTGCAAGGCTGGGCCATGTGGTGGGCGGCGACCCATGTGGTTATTGGACTGGTCTGCCTGGCCATGGTCTGGCGTTTCGGGCGCCCGCATTGGTGCGTTATTCGCCGGGAAGTATGGTTGGGTGGAAGTCTTGCCTTTTCCAGCTTCCTGATCATGCTTCGGCATAGTGTTGACGTTCTCGTGCTGAGTGCGGTCGCACCACCCGACTTTGTTGGAATTTATGGCGCCGGCCGGAGGCTCATTGGAGCAGCGCTCGTCGTGCCAGGAGCGTTTGACCGGGTCATTTATGGAAAGCTTGCGATTGCCGGTCGAGACGGGCCTCTCTCGAGTTTGAGGCTTGCGACAAAATATCTTCCCTATTCGTTAGGCATTAGCGCGACGACCAGCGTTGGCCTCTTCTTGATCGCGCCCTACATGTCCTTGGTGTTTGGCCCAGCCTTCGTCGCGGCCTCGGATGTCGTTAGAGCTCTTGCGTGGACCGTTATTCCGACGGCTGTGCAGTTTCTGGCGTTCGACGCTCTTAACGCAGCCGAGCAGCACAAGATCTCGACGGTCGTAAGCGGGGTGGCAAATGCTGTTGGTGCAATGATGGTCGTCTTGCTGGGTACGGCTTATGGTACGGCGGGTATCTATGCCGCTCTGTACTTCTCAGACCTTACGCGGGGTGGAGGGTTGTGGCTGGCTCTAAATCTCTCTGCCCGCCGGCAGCGTCACATAGAGGCGTACGAGGTATCCGCAAAGTCACGGATATTCGGGTGAACTAAAAGCTCCCGGCTTGGATCGCTGTCGCGAGCGGGCATTGCGAAGAGGCGCTCGATCTCGGCAGAGGTCGTGCCGCGCTCGTGCGCACGCAATATTCGACCTGACCGGCAGACCGCGGTGTGGGCATGCTGGTTCGTCTGGCCGAGCGAAAACGGCAATGTCAGCTGTCCACACCGGCCAATATCATAACCCCAGCCGCAGTGAAGCTCCGTCGAGCACCATCGCTGATTGTACCCGCCACGACAACCGCCGGAGGACGATTTGAAGCAACGAAACCAAATCTGCGACCTCAAGGACGAACTCAAGCTCCACGGCATGAAGGCTGCCATTCGGCGAGATCATGGCACTGCCGTCGAGCGCCACCACGAACCTCAACGCATAGTCGGCGACCTGCTCGACGCGGAGATCAACGAGAAACACGCCAGGTCAATCAAATACCAGCTCACCATTGCCAAGCTCCCGCTCGCCAAGGACATCGCCGTCTTTCAATTCGATGGCACGCCGATCAATCAAAATCTCGCCAATGATCTCGCTGGCGGCGGCTTCGTCGCCCAGCAACGCAACGCCGTGCTTGTCGGCGGCACTGGCACTGGCAAAAATCCACCTAGCCATCGCTATGCCCAGAAGCTAGCATTCCGATCCGGCGCTTGTGGCCGCTTCTACAGCGTGGTCGACCTCGTCAACCGCCTCGACACCGAAACCCGCAACGGACGGCAGGGTGGCTCGCCGAGCATTAAAGCCGCATGGTACTTCATCGTTCTGAACGAACTCGGATATCTTCCTTTTGCTCAGTCCGGTGGCAAGCATCTTTCACCTCGTCAGCCGGCTCGGCAACGTTATAGGAACCTGCGCCCTTCCTCGACATTTGGCGCGTGTGGCCCCGGTGACTAAGATTGCCAAGAGGCAAGCGCGGCACTGCCGCTTGATAATAGCTTTCGCGTGCAATGACCGGTGTATACCGAGAGCAGAAGCCCACGCGGCAAATATCGGCGCGCCGACTTCGCCAGGGTGAACCCGGACGGGGCAATGTCCGGTGCCTGCAATCCTTACCGGTCGCGCGATCCTAGGCAATCGAACTCACGAAATAAGCTTGATGCTGGCGCTGGAGGTTAACGTGCGTCCCCACGCTGCGCTCTTTTGGCATTTTCCTTGCCCAAGCGGTTCCCCAAAACACGGCTTCGCAGTGAAGAGCTGCTTCAGGATGAGTCGAACGATGCAGGACGTGTCCCGTTCCGGTATGCCAGGAAAGAGCTACAGCTGAGCGCGCTGATCACCGACCTGTGGTGGCACGTCGACCTTATGAACTCGGACATTCTCGAAAAAGAGGCTAAGGCGCACGTGTTCGACGCGTGACAACCAAACTATTCGCTGCTTGCATTGAACTTGCGCGCGGATCGAGACAATCTCATCTTGGCGATCAATGTGCTCGAAGAGCGCGCGAGATCGGCTTTATAGGCAGCGTGAGATATGCTCTTCACGAGAATCGTTGACGATGTCGCTGCAAATCCGCTCTTGCTTCGGAATGGGCATCATGCTTGCCGTTTGCCAACCCACGCGAGTGGAGAGACCGTCTCGTATCCACGTCGCTTCCTAACCAGCGGCGCCCTTGATCGGCGGCTTCCATAACGGACACTCTGCAGGCATTCGAAGACAAACGATCGGTCGCTGGCGCGACCTTGGCTCGCCGAAAACGAGATGAGATTGCTGTCATTTCCGGCAGAGGCGCCACTGCTGACGAGGTCGCAGAACAAGGGTACGCGCGGTTGCTGCGGTTCCGCATACAACGAGGTCGAGTGAGCATAACGAGCGGAAAAGCCTTCGCGCAATTGCCGGAGTAACCGCGGTCGGAGACTTCGTTATCCGAGATCCGACGGGCGTCGTGGATGTGTTTGCGCGATAAGCCTATTTGATCGGCGATTGTCGCTTCCAGTGCGGAATCGCTATGGCCAGTGGTAAACGCCCAGCTCGCCAACATCGCGTCGAGTGCAAAGCTTGCCGAGGCCGCCATCGCCGGCCTCAACGGCGTGGTGGGTCTGATCCAAGAGGCGGCAAGAAGCTCAATGAGCCCGGCGGCTGGTTCGAGAACGCAAAGCGCGATGCAAGCGCGGTTGTCGGTGCCGTCAATCGGGTGACCGATCCGGTCAGAAGGTTTCGGACCCGGTGAAGAACACGCTCAAGAGCGCGCGACGCGGTTAGGTTTCCGAAAGTTCGAACCGCCAAAATCCATTGATCAGTGGCCGACGAACGTTGGGCCTGTGCCGTGGACGCCTGGCTCCTGCCCGTAAGGATCTTATGTGCCAGCGAGCACAGCTTGGTCCGATTACTTTCGCGGAAGCAGCACGGCCGGGCACCGCGCGCAGCTACGGCCCCCTATGTTCCCGGCACCTCAGGTTGCCGACATACCACATACGGCACGGGCGTCGGCGGCGACCGGTCGATCGAGGTGCGCGGAGAAGGCCAGATCGCTGGAAAGATGGAAGTGGCGTTAACCGCTGCCAGTGAGCTGATCACCCTAGTTGGTGAAGCGAGGAGGGGGGCGCCACGGCTGGACGCATGAACATCAACGGCCCCAGCTCGCGCGGTGTGAGCAGCCGGACGCCGCGCCAGGCTTCGGCGGCTCCCGCGGGCAACCATAATGACGGTCGCCGCTGAGCGAGACAACTTCGAGGATCGCGGCGCGCGCTTTTCTGCGCGGGTCGTCGTGATGGAAACGGTCTCGGCGACTACCGTGGGCTTCGTCCTCCGGTCGGTGCCGGCCGAGTTGCGTGACAAGATCATCGCCGAATTACGGGCGAACAGCACCGTCCAACCCTATAGATTTTCAAGATCCAGACGGCGCTGAGCACATGGTGTCCTGGACCGAACGCCACGCGCATCACTTGATCGATTAAATCGAGCGCTTAGCTAGCGCGCCTTTAGATCGAAGTGATTTCGGTGCCACGGCAGGCTTCCTGGGACTCAAATCGATCGATGAGTGCCCAATCTCGGCCATAGGCGTGCCCCGCCGTTGCCTTAAAGTCCGGTCAACAGCTCTCGATCTGATACGGCGGACGAAATTGCTGAAGTGGTTGTTTGAGGGATGAATTCGATGTTAGTCTCCACTGAAGCGATCAAATTGATCAGCCTCGCGTCCTACATGGTGGCGGTAGGTCTGACGCTCTCCGCATGCGCGTCCGGTCCGCTGCCGGACGGTCCCATCGCCTGGGACGGTGCTGGCCGAGACCCGAACTTGCCGGAGGTGCACAAGCGCAGACGCCATGTTGCAGCCGTCTCGCCGAAGCAAGATCAGACCGCGGAAGAGGACGCGCTGCTCGCCAGCCTGGAGCCAAGGTCTGCGGAGTGGTTTGCTGCCCAAAGAAAGATCGATGCCGATCGCGACAAACGGCTCGCGGCCAAGTTGATCATCTGCCGGGGCTGCTCGGTTTCCACGACCAAAGCCGAACCTTCCCAGGTCACCGCTGGTTCCACCGAAAGCAGATTGTCCGCACTTCGTTAACTCATTCATCGCGGCCGGCAAACCCCTGTAAGGCCGGTTGGCGTTATGTGGTACTCGGCGCCCGTTTTCGTCTCGCGTCTTTCGATCCACCCATTACGCAGTAGCGTCTTCGGTGTGTTCGGAAGATGCCGGCCTTGCCGGTCGCCGCCGCTGGATTGACCGGCGTGCAGCACGATGCTCGGCTCATCTAGCCGGCCGATGTGATTTCAGCGCCCATTTCTTCTCGGAGCCGGGCTCAGGATCCGCGACTGCTCCATCCCAATCGAACTGCGCCAACAGGTCTCGGGCGATGTGATAGGCGTCCTTCGGCGCAATGTTGGGGTCCTCGGCGATCGTGTCCCCCGGCGTGGTGTAGCTTGCGGCGGGTCTGTGCTGACAAGAGCGCAATCTTCGCACTGTACAAGAGGCATTCGACTTAGTCTCCTAGATATCTCAGGTCTTAAACACTGCTCACAACTCCAATTGGTGCCAGGCTGCGGTCACGGAAGATCAGATTCATCAAATTCCCCTGCGCCAAAGCGCATAGGGATGTCATTCTCGTTGAGGTGGAAGTGGCCGGCCAGCCGAACTTCTTCGGGTCGCTCACGAGAGGCTGGCGACAATAGCGAGATGAACCGCCCCGGGTTTGCCGGAGGCTCCAACTCCTGAGAGGATGGAGCCATGACGAGCAAGACGAGAACAAGTTTTCACCCGAGGTCCGGACCCGAGCGCTTCGGATGGTTCTGGATCACGCCGGCGAGCACCCGTCGCGGTGGGCGGCAGTGACGTCAATTGCGGCCAAGATCGGCTGCACGCCACAGACGCTGCATGACCGGGTCAAGAAGGCCGAGGTCGATAGCGGGCAGCGGGCGAGCGTTCCGACCGAGATGGCCGAGAAGCTGAAGGCCCTGGAGCGAGAGAACCGCGAGCTTCGGCAGGCCAACGAGATCCTGCGCAAGGCAAGCGCTTATTTTGCGACGGCCCCTTTCGGCGAATGAAGACATTCGCCTGTCGGGCGAGGGGAAGCTCGACCGCCGGTCCAAGCCATGATCGCCTTCATTGACGATCATCGTGGGGCGCATGGGGTCGAGCCGATCTGCAAGGTGTTGCCGGTGGCCCCCTCGACCTACCACGCCCATGTGGCCAAACGGCGCGACCCGGCCAAGCTGTCGGCGCGCGCCAGGCAGGATGTCAGGCTGAAGATCGAGGTCCGGCGCGTGTTCGATGAGAACTTCTCCGTCTACGGCGTGCGCAAGGTCTGGCGGCAGCTCAAGCGCGAAGGCTTCGATGTTGCCCGTTGCACCGTGTCGCGACTGATGAGGGACATGGGTTTGCAAGGTGTTATCCGCGGCAAGACGGTCAAAACCACGATCAGCGACAGGCCGCGCCATGCCCGCTGGATCACGTCAACCGCCAGTTCAAGGCGCCAAGGCCGAACGTCCTCTGGCTCTCCGACTTCACCTATGTCGCGACCTGGACGGGCTTTGTCTACGTCGCCTTTGTGATCGACGCCTATGCCCGCAGGATCGTGGGCTGGCGAGCCTCGCGCACGGCGCATGCAGGCTTTGTGCTCGATGCGCTGGAGTAGGCATTGCACGATCGACGACCGGTCCATCGCGGCGGGCTCGTGCACCACAGCGACAGGGGGCAGCCAATACGTCTCTATCAAATACACCGAACGCCTGGCTGAAGCAGGCGTCGAGCCTTCTGTCGGCAGCGTCGGAGATTCCCTATGACAATGCCCTCGCCGAAACCATCAACGGGCTCTACAAGGCCGAGGTGATCCATCGGCGCGGACCATGGCGCAGCTTCGAGGCCGTCGAGTTCGCGACGCTGGAATGGGTCGACTGGTTCAACAACCGGCGGCTCCTGGAGCCCATCGGCAACATACCGCCGGCCGAAGCCGAGCAACGCTACTACACCATGCTGGAACAGCCGGCCATGGCGGCATAACTTAAACCAAATGGCCTCCGGCAAACCCGGGGCGGTTCAGCGGCGCGGCTTCCACACCCCTAACTGATGATATGGCTCGATGTCGGATGCTCTGTTTCTGCCTCCGTTGTGAGATGCCACATCTTCGATCACGTTCCAGCGTCAAGACTCGATCGGCCGTCTCACGAATGCCCGCGGCCGCGCTCCATACCGTCCGCAAGCCACGATGAAGCTGATAGCCATGAGGAAAGACTGTTGCCGAGACAAAACGCGGCACGCCAGCCTCGACGACCGGCGTGCTGACAGCACCTTAGACGTTAATGCGTATATCCATACTGTGAGTAGTGCTTATTGACGTAATAGCTACGATTCTCGGCGTCGTACTTATAGAGCTTGTCCATGTCTACTTTGTTCAGGATTACGCCGAGAGTATTCTCCAAGATACCGGGTGCCCGGCCAAGCGCATGCTCGACAACGTCGATTTTCGTGGCGCCCCATTCGACGACAAACAAATATGCATCGATCAGATGGGTGGTGGCCTGTGCGTCGATCACGGGCGCAAGAGGCGGCAAGTCCACGATGATGTAGGCGTATTCACCGCGCAGCTTATCGATCAAGGTCTTGGTGACCTGTGCGCTCATGATCTCGTTGCTTTGAGCGAAAAGGCCGTTTGTAATCGTAGGTAGGAAAGAGAGATACTTCGACTGATCCGTCCAAACCGCATCCGCGAGTGGTGCTCTTCCCGAGATAACGTCAAGGAAACCGATCTTCGCATTCGGCGCCAATGTGCGCGTGATTGCCGGGTTTCGAAGATCGAAGTCCAGGAGCATGACCTTTGCCCCGGCTGAGGCGATCGTAAGCGCAAGGGAGGCCGCAACGGTGGATTTCCCTTCTCTCGGGAGCGACGACGTCATGCCGATTACCTTGGCGCCTTTGCCCGGACAGTTGAGGTCTATCGACAATTTTATCGTGCGCATCGCCTCTGCGTGGCTCGAAAGAGGAGCGTCAACGCTGGCCCAAGCAGGCCCTTTCGATCGCGTCAGGCAACGTTCGCTCTCTGGAGGGCGCGGCCGCGCTGGGCAATCATCCATCTCCTCTTTCCAGAGTGGAACTGGCGTGATGCAATCCTTCTGAAGTTGTCGCTCAATCTGGCTGACGCTGCGGAATACGTTGTCGGTAAACTCACGAAAAAAAGCGATCGCGCATCCAAGAGCTACGCCAACTCCGAGAATTCCCGCCAGTATCTTTAGAGTCGATTTGAATTCTCGATCCAGGGCAGGGGCTGCACGGGTGATAACCCTTGCCTCTGTGACTGGAAAAGATTTCTGTTCAACTGATTCCAAATACCGCTTGTTCAGATTTTCGTACAGTTCCTTTGTGCTCGTTGCCGCACTCTCAAGTTCGCGCAACCTAACCTGATTGCGGTTGGACGCCTCCGACTGAGAAACTGCCTGAGCAACCTGCGAATCGAGGCTCTTCTCCCTGCGAACCGCGAGGTCGTAGTCGCTCTTGAAGGCTTCACCGACTCGGCGAAGCTCGTCTATCATGGCCGATCGAACCTGCATGGCCTGACTGTGCAGATTGATGACCGCCAAATGGTCGCTTCCGAACTTGGTTGACCACTCTTTTTCCCTGGTGGTCAGGTCGATAAGCTGAGCTCGCAATTTCGCCACCGTGTCGTTGATTGGGACGTCGGTGACGAGAGCATTGGTGTTGTCTGATGCCAGTGCAGACTGGACCACAGCATTGACGCGTTCAAGTCGGGCTTTCGCCTCGGACGATTGTCCTCGCGCCGCCAATAGCTGGCTATTGACCTCCGCGAGCTGCTGCTCGCTCATCAGCCGCCCACCGGTGTCTACAATGTTATTGTTTGCCTTGAACTCCACAACGGCGCGTTGGGCAGCCAAAGTCTGTTGGAGCATGTCCTTGACGCGCCCTTCCAGCCAGGTGCTTACTTGCCGCGTCGCCTGGAATTTTGAATCGAGCTGATCGGCGATGTAGGAGTCTGCAAACGCATTCGCGTATTGCGCAGATTGCTCGGCACTGCGGCTCTCGTAGTTGATCTCGATAATCCAAGCAATGCCAAGGCGCTTCACCGTGAGATGCTTCTGCATGACCGCGAGCAGTTGCCTGGTGTATTCAAACTCCGTCGGCTGCTTTGACGACCCAAAAAAGCCAGCCTGCTGAGGCGGGATGTTGTCAGTTAGGCGAAGCTTCTTGATGACCTCAAGCGCGATCTTTTCAGACTTGAGGATCTCGAGTTGGCTCTCAACCGCCGATGACGAGTCGATGATCAATTCGCCGGCCGGCTGAAACAGCTGAAACTTGGCTGTGTCGATACCCACTGTGGCCGTTGCCTTGTAAACCGGGGGAGCAAACAGGGCATAGAGACCTGCGGCACTCACAGCCAGCACAACGGTGCAACCCAGCACCCACGCCTGGCGGCGCAGAAATCCAAGCACCATCGGGATGTATTGAGCTGGTTGATTTGAGCCAGCAGGTAGGCCGTTGGCGTCCGAGTCAAAGGAGGAAAGCTGATGACCTTTGTTTACATGAAGCATGAAACAATCCAAATTAACTACGGAATGACCGATATAAGATTTAAACAGTAACATGGCTGCAGCGCCTCTGCCACGAGGAACCCGCAGTTTTCAGGCTTAATCGCTGGTGTCTTCGATTAAAGTTAAGGCGTTGAAGGACTGTCGCAATTCCCTAAATGGTTGAATCTGAACCCGATGCGGCTTAAAGCCATGGGGTCTCTTTAATTCAGTGGTTGAGCGGCTTGCTGAGCACGCTTCAACCGGAACAAAAGCATTTCAGGAACTCTGCAATGTCCAAATTCGCGGCGCGGCAACGGGGCGTTGTTGTCGATGGAATATTCCCGTTTAGGGAGAGTTCGCCGTTCCGGTCTCCTCCGACCGCCGCCGAGGTGCATGCGACGCCTGCTGCTTTGCGGATGTTGCTCGGTATCTGTCTAATTTTCTCATTTCCCGCTTTTACGATTCAGTTGGCGCTGAACATGGCGACCGGCCAGTGGGTTGGCTCGCCCATCCTACAGGCGATGACGCTTTTCACCGAGCTACTGGTCTTCTGCGCTATCCTTGGATCGCAGAGGACAAGATCGCTGGTCTTTCAGTGTTGGCCGATCCTGGCGCTGATTATGTTTGCGTTCGTCTCGGCGATTTGGTCCCAAAACCGGGCCGCAACGATTCAAACTGCGAATACCTACATGACGACAGCGTTGCTCGGATTGGTGATCGTCGGGCTGTTGCCGGGATTTCAATCCATCAAATTCGTTGTCAGGATTATGGCGGTTGGATGCCTGTTGAGTATCCTGTGGGTCGTCCTATTTCCCGAAACGGCCATTCACCAACTGAGCGACCCGTACCAAACCGTTCATGCCGGTCTCTGGCGCGGTGTATTCAGTCACAAACAAGGTCTGGGATACTTTTCCGGGCTGACGATAGGACTGTTGTTATTCTACCGCACGTCCATATTCCCGGCGCCAGTATGGGCTTTTTTTCTGATCTGCAGCATCGTCTGCCTAATCGGTTCGGGGTCCGCGACCGGGATGGTGGCTGCGGTGATAGCGCCTGCGTTTTTATTCATGGCATACTTCATTGCCCGTTTGCCACTTCCGTTCCGCCAACCGATGATCGTGAAGTTCGCGATTGGTGTGGCCATCATCGGGCTCGCCTTTCGGCTAGGCATTCTCAATTATGTAATTGTCCAGATTCTCGGAAAGTCCACGGATCTTACAGGTCGGGCCGATTTCTGGCCGATAATCCTGCAAAATTTCTATGCCTCGGGTCATAGTTTCCTTGGCGGTGGTTTTGGAGCAAAGATTGCGGCGGACATGTCGGAGTGGAGCGTCGACAATGGATACGTCGATAAGTTTCTGGAGTTTGGTTACCTGATCACTCCTGTGATTTTTGGGATATTCGTTCTGATCCTCTGGAAAGGGATCCGCCTGGTGGTTGCTAATCCTGGCGGTCAGACGTCAGCTAATATTTTCCCCTTTGCAGTTTGGTGCGTTACGCTCATCCTCAACATTACCGAAAGCAATTTCATGACGAAGTGCCTGAGCACGGTACTGACGTCAGTAGCTGTGGGGCTCATAGTCCAGCAGGCTCAGTTATCTTGGCGAAGGCAGCGGGTCCAGTTTCGCCGCGTCGATTGACATTGGACGATCCGTACCAGCTTCAGCCGGCCCCTTTGGACCGGTTCGTAATCGTGATTGGGCGCCCGGCTTCGCTTCGGGAGATCGGTGTTTCCTCCAGTTTTGCCGCCTTTGGCGTTCCGTTATTTAGCTCCTCAGTTCGATTCTGGAGAAAAAATCTCCAATTCATGAAAATCGGTTGTCTCCGGGCGTTCGGAGTTCGCGGTTTCATTCTGACAGCATTTAAATTGGTATTATGGTAAGGTTAGTTGCTCGATCGGGAGCGAAATCGTCACACTTTGGACAA
The DNA here is from genome assembly GCF_002266465.3 of Bradyrhizobium symbiodeficiens. Classification (NCBI taxonomy): domain Bacteria; kingdom Pseudomonadati; phylum Pseudomonadota; class Alphaproteobacteria; order Hyphomicrobiales; family Nitrobacteraceae; genus Bradyrhizobium; species Bradyrhizobium symbiodeficiens. The sequence goes on from NZ_CP029427.2 coordinate 1,752,719, forward strand.
TTCCGGTTCCCAACGCTGCCGCAATAGGCAATTAACCATGTTGGTGTACTGACGCTGGGGAGCGCAGGCAGTCGATCAATTTAGCTTGGTGGGTTTTGGATAAAGGGGGCGGCGGCGTGCTCAATTTAACGAGCGTTGTGGCATTTAAATTTAACTGGCTTCCGGGGTGCCGAGCTCGTGGCGGCGAAATTAAATATTCAATGCCGTCGGTGTCGATTAATCCGCGGATTGGTTTCATAAAACTCTACGATTGTAAAAAGCCGGATCTTCATAGGTTCCCTTTAGTTGTTCCAACGCTTGAGACGCATCAGAGCGTCAACTGAGCATCGAGGGACTTTAGATGGCCGTGCAGACAGATCCGCCAGTCATTTTGGCGGCCTCGCCCGATAATGTCGTCTTCGACAAAGACCCCGGAGCGAGTTATTCCGACGAACTGTTGGTTGTCGGTACTGCTATTCCTAATAGCACGATCACCGTCTACGATGGCAGCACGCTTCTTGGTACAGCAACTGCCAACAGCGCTGGCGTCTGGACGTACCAAACGTCTTCACTAACGGACGGAGCGCATAGTTTTACGGCCACAGCAACGGTCAGTGGCGTTACGAGTGCTGCGTCGTCGGCTTTCACGCAAACTATTACGGCAGGGATATCCAATTTCTCTCCGTTGACCGACCAATGGTCGGCACCAATCTTGGTTGGCGGCCAGCAGTACTATGTCGAGAATGCCAATGTTAATGGCAATGCGCCTTGGGCGATCAAACAGCTCGACAGTCATACGCTCAGGTTTGAGTTGCGCCCCAACGACATTTGGCTGGATAATGACAGTCACCGCAGTGAGATTAGTGGTGGCACGGTCTACTCGGCCACGTCGACGATAGACCTCTCATACCAGTTTACGGTTCAACCGGGATTTAACGACACGAGCGACAGTCTCGCGTGGCAAATTCTCGGACAATTCCACGCGGACGATAATGACGCGACTTACCAGTCGATCGAGGGCGGCAGCCCCCCGCTGGCGGTCCATCTCACCGGCGCAAATGGTTACGGTGAGGGCGACTATCTCGCAATCGAGGCGTTCTATGCGCTCCCGGGGCAAAAGGAATGGACCGCGGCTACTTTGCCCGGCGATCCGCTGAATAGCTATCTTTGGGTATCTTCGGCGCCGATCGTGCGGGGGCAGCCGATTGACGTCCACATGGAAGTGAATTTCCAGAACAACGCAAACGGCTTCCTGGAGGTTTGGATCAACGGTCAGCAGGTCGTCGACTATCACGGCCCGATCGGATACGGCGGTGGCGTCTACTGGAAAGAGGGAGTTTACGAAGGTTGGTCCAGCAATCAGACGATCACGGTAGACTATTCTAACACGGTCATCACGGCCAAGCCTGGCGCGCCGCTCATCTTGACCGATGTGGTGAATGGCAACCAGGTCATGTTGGGTGGTACATCCCAAGCCAATAGCGTCGTTTCAATCTATGATGGATCTACCAAGCTTGGAACGGCGACGGCGTCGTCCAATGGTTCTTGGTTTTACCAGACCAGCGCGCTGTCGATTGGAAGCCATAACCTCACCGCGACAGCAACCGATAGTGCGGGAAATGTCGGACAGGCATCTGCGATTGCGAGTGCAACAATAGCAGCGCTCACTGCTCCGATTATCACGAAGGTCGCCACGTCTGCCCCAAGCGGCGCGACGGTTACCGGAACCAAGATCACTTTCACGCTGACGATGAATTCGGTCGTGTCGGTGACGGGAACTCCGACGCTGCTGCTGAACGACGGCGGCACCGCCGTTTACAGCGCAGGATCTGGCTCCAACACTCTGACATTCACTTACACTGTCGGAGCAAACGACAGCAGCGTTAAGGGTCTTGCGATCGTCGGCGCTGACCTGCCGAATGGGGCGACCATCAAGGACGGCAACGGAATCGCGGCTCTCCTCACCGGTGCCTCCGTCCAATTTCCCGGAGTTACTATCGACGCGCAACCGGTCAAGACGCCGGTTTTCGGCGATCCTGTGGACAATGGCAATGGTACATTTACGTTTACCGGAACCGCAGGGGCCAATACGACCGTCTATTTCTCGACGCCATATGGCGTCGCGCTCGGAAGCGCTGCCGTTGACAGTACAGGTCACTGGACCTTTACGAGTCCTACTTTCGCCGGCAACACGTGGAATAGCATCCAGGCATACAACGTTAATTCGCTTGGAAATGTGAGTGCGATTGGTGTCGAGAATGGAGCGGGGTTCGGCAGCAGTTCGAACTTGCCTCCTTCTCCGATCATCACCGGCAATGCGTTGGTTGGGAGTACTGTTACTCTCTACGGCATGGTGACGCCCGGCTACTCGATCACCAAGGTTACCATTTTTGACGGCACCACGCAGATCGGCACCGCTACGATAAATAGCGACAACAGTTGGTCGTTCTCGACGAGCACCTTGGCGAACGGCGTTCACAATTTTACTGCCAAAGTGACGAATGCGTCAGGTACCAGCGCGGGCTCAATTCCGGATTTGATCACCGTTGGGACATTGACGACTGGCACTGATACGACGGCACCGACGGTCGCCTCCTTGGTCGCGGCCGGCAACGGGGTCACGGCCGGTACAGGCACCATCGGCGTTGGAAGCGTCGTGACGTTGACCATGAACCTGAGCGAGGCGGTGACGGTGGCGGGCGGCACGCCGACGCTGACGCTGAACAACGGCGGCACGGCGACATATGCCGGCGGCTCGGGCAGCAATGCACTGACCTTCAGCTACACGGTGGCGGCTGGCCAGAACACGTCCGACCTCGCGGTGACGGCCTTCAACCTGAACGCCGCGACCGTCAAGGATAGCGCAGGCAACGCTGCCAGCCTGGCCGGCGCCGTGACCAATCCATCGGGCACGCTGCAGATCGACACGACCGCGCCGACGGTGTCCTCGGTAGCTGCGTCGGGCACCGGGATCACCTCGGGCAGCGGCACCCTCGGCTCCGGCAAGGTCGTGACGTTGACCGTGAACCTGAGCGAGGCGGTGACGGTGGCGGGCGGCACGCCGACGCTGACGCTGAACAACGGCGGCACGGCGACATATGCCGGCGGCTCGGGCAGCAATGCACTGACCTTCAGCTACACGGTGGCGGCTGGCCAGAACACGTCCGACCTCGCGGTGACGGCCTTCAACCTGAACGCCGCGACCGTCAAGGATAGCGCAGGCAACGCTGCCAGCCTGGCCGGCGCCGTGACCAATCCATCGGGCACGCTGCAGATCGACACGACCGCGCCGACGGTGTCCTCGGTAGCTGCGTCGGGCACCGGGATCACCTCGGGCAGCGGCACCCTCGGCTCCGGCAAGGTCGTGACGTTGACCGTGAACCTGAGCGAGGCGGTGACGGTGGCGGGCGGCACGCCGACGCTGACGCTGAACAACGGCGGCACGGCGACATATGCCGGCGGCTCGGGCAGCAATGCACTGACCTTCAGCTACACGGTGGCGGCTGGTCAGAACACGTCCGACCTCGCGGTGACGGCCTTCAACCTGAACGCCGCGACCGTCAAGGGTAGCGCAGGCAACGCTGCCAGCCTGGCCGGCGCCGTGACCAATCCATCGGGCACGCTGCAGATCGACACGACCGCGCCGACGGTGTCCTCGGTAGCTGCGTCGGGCACCGGGATCACCTCGGGCAGCGGCACCCTCGGCTCCGGCAAGGTCGTGACGTTGACCGTGAACCTGAGCGAGGCGGTGACGGTGGCGGGCGGCACGCCGACGCTGACGCTGAACAACGGCGGCACGGCGACATATGCCGGCGGCTCGGGCAGCAATGCACTGACCTTCAGCTACACGGTGGCGGCTGGCCAGAACACGTCCGACCTCGCGGTGACGGCCTTCAACCTGAACGCCGCGACCGTCAAGGATAGCGCAGGCAACGCTGCCAGCCTGGCCGGCGCCGTGACCAATCCATCGGGCACGCTGCAGATCGACACGACCGCGCCGACGGTGTCCTCGGTAGCTGCGTCGGGCACCGGGATCACCTCGGGCAGCGGCACCCTCGGCTCCGGCAAGGTCGTGACGTTGACCGTGAACCTGAGCGAGGCGGTGACGGTGGCGGGCGGCACGCCGACGCTGACGCTGAACAACGGCGGCACGGCGACATATGCCGGCGGCTCGGGCAGCAATGCACTGACCTTCAGCTACACGGTGGCGGCCGGCCAGAACACGTCCGACCTCGCGGTGACGGCCTTCAACCTGAACGCCGCGACCGTCAAGGGTAGCGCAGGCAACGCTGCCAGCCTGGCCGGCGCCGTGACCAATCCATCGGGCACGCTGCAGATCGACACGACCGCGCCGACGGTGTCCTCGGTAGCTGCGTCGGGCACCGGGATCACCTCGGGCAGCGGCACCCTCGGCTCCGGCAAGGTCGTGACGTTGACCGTAAACCTGAGCGAGGCGGTGACGGTGGCGGGCGGCACGCCGACGCTGACGCTGAACAACGGCGGCACGGCGACATATGCCGGCGGCTCGGGCAGCAATGCACTGACCTTCAGCTACACGGTGGCGGCTGGCCAGAACACGTCCGACCTCGCGGTGACGGCCTTCAACCTGAACGCCGCGACCGTCAAGGATAGCGCAGGCAACGCTGCCAGCCTGGCCGGCGCCGTGACCAATCCATCGGGCACGCTGCAGATCGACACGACCGCGCCGACGGTGTCCTCGGTAGCTGCGTCGGGCACCGGGATCACCTCGGGCAGCGGCACCCTCGGCTCCGGCAAGGTCGTGACGTTGACCGTGAACCTGAGCGAGGCGGTGACGGTGGCGGGCGGCACGCCGACGCTGACGCTGAACAACGGCGGCACGGCGACATATGCCGGCGGCTCGGGCAGCAATGCACTGACCTTCAGCTACACGGTGGCGGCTGGCCAGAGCACGTCCGACCTCGCGGTGACGGCCTTCAACCTGAACGCCGCGACCGTCAAGGATAGCGCAGGCAACGCTGCCAGCCTGGCCGGCGCCGTGACCAATCCATCGGGCACGCTGCAGATCGACACGACCGCGCCGACGGTGTCCTCGGTAGCTGCGTCGGGCACCGGGATCACCTCGGGCAGCGGCACCCTCGGCTCCGGCAAGGTCGTGACGTTGACCGTGAACCTGAGCGAGGCGGTGACGGTGGCGGGCGGCACGCCGACGCTGACGCTGAACAACGGCGGCACGGCGACATATGCCGGCGGCTCGGGCAGCAATGCACTGACCTTCAGCTACACGGTGGCGGCGGCTGATCTTCAGGTTTCTGCACTGGCTATCACACGGGTAGTTTCCAACGGCGCAACCGTTCTGGATGTGGCCGGAAACGCGGCGAATCTGTTAGGCGCTCTAGCGACTCTTCCCAATCTTTCAGTTGATCCTAGCATCACGATCGAGGCGCTCGGATCGACCCGCGTGGTGTTGTTGGGCGGCAATTATCATCTGGACAGCATCGCAACCAGCACGGGGCCGATCCTGAAATATGCGGGCTCTGCGGTGATCGCAGCGAACTGGGGATCGTGGTCGGTTATCGGCGCCGAACAGGTGACGGGCGGCGGTTACGACGTGGTCTGGAAGGATTCTTCGAGCGGGCACTATTCGGTCTGGAGCACGGACAGCTCCGGCAACTTCGTCGCAACGCTCGGCTCCGCTCCCGAGATGCTGAGAAGCGACGCAGCGCTGAAGGCGCTTGAATCGACGCTGCAGCAGGATCTAAACGGTGACGGCACGATTACAGCACCCGTCGTCGTCGGTGGCGGCAATGGTACGACGATCGAAGCGCTCGGATCGACCAGTGTGGTGTTGAACGGCGGCAATTATCACTTGAACAGCGTCGGGACCAGCACAGGCCCTATCCTGAAATATGCGGGCTCTAAGGTGATCGCAGCGAACTGGGGATCGTGGTCGGTTATCGGCGCCGAACAGGTGACGGGCGGCGGTTACGACGTGGTCTGGAAGGATTCTTCGAGCGGGCATTATTCGGTCTGGAGCACGGACAGCTCCGGCAACTTCGTCGCAACGCTCGGCTCCGCTCCCGAGATGCTGAGAAGCGACGCAGCGCTGAAGGCGCTTGAATCGACGCTGCAGCAGGATCTAAACGGTGACGGCACGATTACAGCACCCGTCGTCGTCGGTGGCGGCAATGGTACGACGATCGAAGCGCTCGGATCGACCAGTGTGGTGTTGAACGGCGGCAATTATCACTTGAACAGCGTCGGGACCAGCACAGGCCCTATCCTGAAATATGCGGGTTCTGCGGTGATCGCAGCGAACTGGGGATCGTGGTCGGTTATCGGCGCCGAACAGGTGACGGGCGGCGGTTACGACGTGGTCTGGAAGGATTCTTCGAGCGGGCACTATTCGGTCTGGAGCACGGACAGCTCCGGCAACTTCGTCGCAACGCTCGGCTCCGCTCCCGAGATGCTGAGAAGCGACGCAGCGCTGAAGGCGCTTGAATCGACGCTGCAGCAGGATCTAAACGGTGACGGCACGATTACAGCACCCGTCGTCGTCGGTGGCGGCAATGGTACGACGATCGAAGCGCTCGGATCGACCAGTGTGGTGTTGAACGGCGGCAATTATCACTTGAACAGCGTCGGGACCAGCACAGGCCCTATCCTGAAATATGCGGGCTCTGCGGTGATCGCAGCGAACTGGGGATCGTGGTCGGTTATCGGCGCCGAACAGGTGACGGGCGGCGGTTACGACGTGGTCTGGAAGGATTCTTCGAGCGGGTATTATTCGGTCTGGAGCACGGACAGCTCCGGCAACTTCGTCGCAACGCTCGGCTCCGCTCCCGAGATGCTGGGGGGCGACGCATCGTTGAAGGCGCTGGAGTCGACGCTTCATCAAGACCTCAACGGTGACGGAGTGATTGTCCTATCTGGCAGCGGGACAATCATCGAAGCGAATTCGTTGATTATCGGCAGTGGGGCAAGCGTGGAGCTTGTTGGGTCCTATTCGGGCGCCATCAGCTTCGCGGGAGCGACCGGTACACTTGTACTCGACCAATCGACAGAATTTAGCGGCACTTTGAATGGTCAGCTTACTACGACCAATTTCATCGATCTGCGCGACATCACTGCCGGTGCTAACGCGAGCGTCAGCTACACAGGGAATAATTCACCTGGGACGCTTACCGTTAGCGATGGAACCAACAGTGCAAACTTCACTCTTAGCGGTAACTATTCGCTGGGGAATTTCATCGTATCAAGCGATGGAAATGGCGGCACAACGCTTGTAGACCCACCGCTTTCTACGGATCAGGGCAGCGCAGCCTTGGCGCGGAGCGCGGATGCCGCTTCGGATTGGCTCGATTCGATCGATTCCAAGATCGCTTTGTGGTTGCAACACTGCTCATCTGCATTTCCATCCTCGCCATTCAATACCAGTACGTCGGGTAACATCGGTATTTCTGATGTCGGTGCCAATCCGGCTCTCCAGTTGGCAACGTCTGCAATGGTCCAGCAGCACCAACAGAACTCTTTTTCTTGAGTGCTGCGCACCTCGTTGGACTGAGGGCAGGCGTTCGGAACGGCCAATTATGCTGCTCGACAATCTGACATGCCGCTTGTGGTTGATTGCGTTTATGGCAATGCTGCAGCCTGTAGGCGCTAAAACCGATAAGCGCCCATACTTGAAAATATTGTTTCTGCTAGCCCTTCTTGTTGCCGGGGTACAGCCGCCAGCCAGTGCGACCGCGTCTGAGAGGCGCCTTGCTCTTGTCGTTGGGAACGCATCTTACGAGGCGCACCCGCTCGCCACACCGGCAAATGACGCCGAACTGATCACTCGAACACTCCAGACTGCGGGATTTGAGGTCGTTCATGCCCGCGATTTAAAACAAGACGCACTTCGTCAAGTCTTCGATGAGTTTTTGGAAACGCTCAGCAAGGCGGGACCGGGTTCGATCGCTTTCGTGTATTTTGGCGGGTATGGTGTGCAGCTCGAAGGAGAGAATTATCTCCTGCCAATCGACGCGAAAATCACTGAAGCGTCGGATTCTCGCTACTATGGCGTGCGACTTTCCAATCTCACGCAAAAGCTGGCGACGCTTCGATCGAAAGCTTCGATCATAATTCTCGACGCCGCCCGGCAGAGTCCATTTGTTCTCAACGCCGTACCGCTTGCAGCCGGGCTCGCTTGGCCTGAATCTGGAGCCAACACCCTGGTCGCGTTCAATGCGGCGCCCGGTGTGATCTCGGCGGATGCAGCGCAAGGCTATGGGCCGTACGCTAGAGTCGTTGCGGGGATGATCAAGGAGGCGGGTTTTACGCCATCCGAAACTTTTCTTCGTGTCCGCTTGCGCGTCCATGAATTGACAAACGGTGCACAGGTGCCTTGGCACACCTCGAATTTCGAGCAACAACCTATACTGGTTGAACGCCCGGTCGGCCAACCGCAACCTGGTCATTTGCTTGAACGTGAAACCTGGATACGTTCCCAAACGATGGCCAGTCTGGACCCACAAGAGGCTTACTTCGCAGCCTTGGTTCGAGACACCTTTGACGCTTATGCCGATTTCCTCGCTGTCCATGGGCGTGACCCGCTTGGTAAGAGAGTTTTGGCGATGCTTTCAGTGCGACGCGAGGTGATCACCTGGAAGCGGACTTGCGAAGCAGATATACCGGAGGCCTACTGGACCTATCTAGAGCGATATCCAAACGGTGCCCATGGGGCGGATGCCCGTCGTCGGCTTGAGAAGCTGGGCGCATCGATGGGGTTGCCCGCGAAGTTTAGGAGGCAGGAATACGATATCCCTTCGCCGTTACCAGATGAGCTTGTCTACAGCGAACGGTCCGCACCGTCTCTTGCTGAAACCTCGTTCTTGCCTGAGCCGAGATCGGGACTGCGGGAGATCATAGGGGATCCCCTGGAATTTGCCTTTCGGTCGGCAACTGCTCTCTCCACCGCTCATGACCTGCCGGTGACGATGCCTCCACCAATACCCGCTCTGCCTGCAGAGCCGCCCCCCGTTGGACAGCGTGATAGCCCTCTTGGTTTCGATACGACACAGATGAGGCCATCAATTGATGAGCGCCCGGTAAGGGCCGATCTGCCTTCGGCTCGGCCCACCTCCGTTGCGACCAGGGCAGGGCTGACTAGCGAGTTAGACAACAAGAGTGTTGCACCCGCGGTGCCCGAGGTGCTTGGCTCCTTTGGCTCGGACAAACTGCCCTTTTGGGCAAATTTGGACTCGCTTCGCGCAACAGCCAAAATTGTTCCTGTTGGCACAACTTCCGAGCCAGGGAAGCTGCCGGCGTGGGCAAGCCAGGAGCCGATATCGTCAGATCGGATTATGCTATCGATCGTTGAGCCATTGTGGACGGGGGCCTTGGCCCAGTCCGATCACGCCCTACCGGTCCCCACGGCGCTGGCGCAAAGGGGGCGACGGTGGGTGATGTTGACACCAGATGCGGCCATCCCACTGCCGCTTGCGCGACCTGGCAAGCCCGCGCGGCGTTCGGTGTCCAACGAGCCAAAGATGTCTGAGCCCACGCCATCGAAGTCCATGGCCGTCTCCGGCGCAGGTCTGGCAGTTCGGCAGTCCCAAGCAACTGCTGGAGCAGCAGTTGCGTTGCGTCCGCGTTCTTCCGGCCCTACTCCGACTTCAAGGTCGATTACCGCTCGCGAAGGCTCTCCTGCCGGTACTTCATCAGCGGCGACAACAAGTAGCCGATAATTCGGCGCGACCCAGTCTTGATTTCGGCGGTAATCGCCATTCCCGGCGACAGGCTAACGATCCTGTCGTCGATCTGAAGATGAGGGTCCGGTACCGAAATGCGAGCTACGTAGGTCATTTCTTGGCCCTTTGGCTCGCTGGTTGTGTTCATGGATCCTGTTGCCTGCTTGTCTGCTGTCTTTTCGCCAGACACGTCGCGCGTGACAGAGTCGGAAGAGATGCTCAAGACCCTTCCATGAAGAAGGCCGTACCTCGTGAAATCGAAGGTGTCTACCTTGATCGCGACCTCGTCGCCCGTATGAATGAAACCAATGTCCCGATTGTTTACGGAGGCCTCAATCTCCAAGCTGCTATCGACGGGCACGATGACCATCAGCGCTTGCGCGGGAGTTACCACACCGCCGATCGTATGAACGGCCAGTTGTTGAACCGTGCCGGATACGGGCGCGGTCAGCGATTGCAGCTTGGCCCGCTGTTCAGCCTTCGAAAGATCGGCGGTAAAACCCGCGGCTTTTCTTTCAGCTTCCGCAAGCTCCGCTAACAAGATTCGACGATACTCAGCCTTGGTCTGCGAGCGTGTTTCCAATATTGTCGTGATCGCGGCTTGCATTTCGGCGACATGACTCTTTTGAACCAATCGTTCCTGCTGGCTCTCAGTCAATTGCTGCAGGACCTCGAAATACTGCAGTCTCGATCCGAACTCATTGAGGTTCTTGCGAATGTTTACGCGCTCTTCAATGGTTGGAATAATTGCATCGAGTTTGCTGATCGTCGCAGAAATACTTGCCAGCGCAGCTTCCTTCTGCGCTTTCTGACCGTCCAGCGAAGCAATCTTGGCTCGGTGCTCTGAGACTTGCGCAATCAGAAACTGACGCTGCATGGCCACCCGATCTGGGCTGGCTGTCGCCGGAGGATGGAAAGCCCCCAGAGGATCATCCGTATCTGCAAGTGCCGCCCTCAATCTTGCCGTATCGAGTTGGGCAGATTGGAGGTCACTCTGGAGATGATTGATCTCGCCGTCATTAATTGTCGGATCGAGTTCGATCAACGTTTGACCAGACTTGACGAATTCGCCCTCAGAAACGCGAATAGAGCGCAGTACGCCCGTTTCAAAGGGTTGGATGATCTTACTGCGACCCGTCGGGATAACTTTACCAGTCGCGGTTGCCACTATGTCAACTCGGCCGAAAGCCGACCATGCGAGGCCCAGGACGAGCATCGCGAGTATCGTTGCCCCTATCGCGCGCCCAAGCGGCGAGGGGGGCGTTTCAACAATTTCGAGCGCTGCCGGCAGAAACTCGAGTTCTTCGTGATTACGCGGCTTGGGAGCGGTCGGGAATGGCAGCAATTTCGAAGTTGACTTCATTTTCATCTAATCCCATGAATTTATTGCATATTTCTGATCAACCTACAACGAATCCGTTTTTTGCCCGAGCCCGGGCTTTGAGAATAATGCAGCTTCTCTGCCAAATGGGGATATTTTGGGAAATTCGCGTGCCAAATCGTCGCCGGAATATGGCTGTAAGTTTACCAATAAGAAATATCATTTAAGGTCGGCGCCGGATGATGGCGCGGGCTGCCAACAGGGCAAATAATGACCGTACATTCGGACATGCCGGGTCACAATGATCCTGGTCTCATAGCACTGGCGATGCTGCTACGCTTTCATGGGGTCAGTGCGGACCCTGTGCAAATACGACACCATTGCGGCATGTCAGACGTAGGCACCGCTGAAATGGTGCGTTGCGCAAGAGAGTTTGGTCTCAAAGCACGTGAACTGAAGACGGATTGGGGGCGGCTACTCAAAACGCCTCTGCCTGCGATCGCCGCACTCAAAGACGGTGGGTTTCTTCTCCTTGGCAAGATCGGCGATGACAAGGTCGTCGCTCAGTCAACCAGGACGCCCCGGCCTGAATTGATGACGAGGGCCGATCTGGAAGCCATATGGGACGGGCGTCTCGTTCTCATGACGAAGCGTGCGAGCTTGACAGAGCTAACGCGCCGTTTTGATTTGTCTTGGTTTCTCGGGGCAATTCATAAATACCGCGCTCAACTCTATGAGGTGCTCATCGGATCCTTCTTCCTCCAGCTCCTCGGTCTCGCATCGCCGCTGTTTTTTCAAGCGGTTATCGACAAGGTGCTAGTGCAACGAAGTCTCAGCACCCTGGATGTGCTTGCAATCGGGCTCGTTGGGATAGGTCTGTTCGAGACTATTCTTAGCATCCTGCGTACTTACCTCTTTTCACATGCGACCAATCGTATCGATGTCGAACTCGGAGCGAGGCTGTTTCAGCACCTGCTTGCGTTGCCGACCGCATATTTCCAGGTCAGGCGGGTGGGCGATTCCGTGGCCCGTGTGCGTGAGCTCGAGAACATTCGAAACTTCCTTACGAGCTCGGCCCTGACGCTGGTTATCGATCTTTTTTTCACCTTTGTTTTTTTGGGCGTCATGCTTTGCTATTCGCCGCTCCTCACGGGAATCGTCGTCGCCGGATTCCCCCTCTACATATTGATCTCTGTCGGGGCAACGCCGCGATTTCGATATTTGCTCGACGAAAAATTCAAACGTGGTGCTGAGAACCAGGCTTTTCTTGTCGAATGCGTCAATGGCGTCGATACTTTGAAGGCGATGGCGATCGAACCGCAGATGCAAAGACGTTGGGAGGAGCAGCTGGCGGGGTATGTAGCTGCGAGTTTCAGGGTTCTCCGGCTTGGCAACTATGCAAGTAACAGCGTTCAATTCGTTAATAAGCTCGTGACAGCCGGCATCCTGTATTTTGGAGCTCGCCTTGTGATCGCGGGCGACCTGACGGTCGGCGAACTCGTTGCGTTCAACATACTTGCGGGCCGCGTGAGTCAGCCGATCTTGCGTCTCGTGCAGATCTGGCAGGACTTCCACCAGGCACAGATATCGGTGGATCGTCTCGGCGATATTCTCAACACTCCGCCTGAGCCCAGATTCAATCCGGCTCGCTCGGCATTGCCCGCCATCAAGGGAGACGTCAGTTTCGACCGGGTCGTTTTTCGTTATCGTCCCGACGGACCCGAGGTGCTGCACAAGGTTAGTTTCGATATTTCCGCCGGGCAGGTGATCGGCATTGTTGGGCCTTCCGGTTCAGGTAAGAGCACCGTCGCCAAGCTGGTTCAACGCTTGTTCATTCCAGAGAGCGGTAGAATACTGATTGATGGCGTCGACATATCCATGGTCGACACGTCTTGGTTGCGTCGGCAGATCGGTGCCGTGTTGCAGGAGAGCGTTCTTTTCAATCAGTCCATTCGAGACAATATCGCGTTGTCAGATCCTAGCATGTCGATCGAACGGGTCGTGGAGGCCGCAAAACTAGCAGGCGCTCACGAATTCATTCTCGAACTTCAGGAGGGGTATGATACGGTCGTGGGAGAACGCGGTACGAGTCTATCGGGCGGACAGCGACAGCGAATTGCCATCGCGCGCGCTCTTGTGACAAATCCGCGCATTCTCATTTTCGACGAAGCGACGAGTGCGCTCGACTATGAAAGCGAGCGCATCATCCAGGACAACATGCGCCGGATCGCGCAAGGCCGGACGGTATTCATTATCGCTCATCGCCTCTCAACCGTGCGGCGGGCAAATCGAATATTTACCATCGATCGCGGTCGCTTGGTCGAAGACGGAACTCACGACGAGCTGATCACGAGTGGGGGGCGCTATGCCGCGCTTCATCGAATGCAGTCAGACATTCAGGAAGTTCGGTAGCAATCGTTAGTGATCGTTAGCAATTGTTGCTGGAGATCGAAGCAGTTGGTTTTATCGCACTATCTGAGAAGTCCTTGCAGCGCCGCCTGAAATGCGTCATGACTTCAATGCAATGTTTGCGCGTTGCTGCGATTCTAAACCGAGACGATCTTGATGGCCCACAAGTTGAACTTCGATAACATGTCAGTCGATGAGTTGTGGCATCTGCACGAGGAGATCGGGCGGGTTTTATCAATGCGTCTTACAACCGAAAAGCGGGAGTTGGAGAAGCGTCTTGCGCAACTGCGCCGGGAGAATGACGCTCGGCATGCGAATGCGCAATCCTCCTCCGACTTGGAGCGCATCCGCCGTAAGTATCCGCAAGTACTGCCGAAATACCGTAATCCGAACTCCCCGACCGAAACTTGGTCCGGCCGAGGAAAGCAGCCGCGTTGGTTGGTGGCAGCTTTGAAAACAGGTCGCCAAATTGAAGAATTCGCGATCTCTCAGTCTGGAGCCGCCAAGCGGAAGTCTGGCGATCGTCGGCAAAAGGGACACGCCTCCCGCGTTTGAGACCGCTAGGCCTGCGGTTGCCAGGTCACTACCTCTGATAGAACATCATTTAATCTTATATCTGTAATTGCTTCATGCGGTCCATTCCGCGTACTGCTCCGGAGTCTGGAAAGCGATGGGCCGCGATAGCAGCCCATGTTGTTCCTGCCTCAGCGTGATAGGCAAGCGCCGTAAGAGCGTGAGGGCTGGCCGCTCTGGACGGTTCCGTTGCCGCTCATGCAGGACTGCTTGAGCAGAAAGCGCGGCTGATGCTCGTCGCGCTAGACTAAGCTGATGCTCGTCGCGCTATGCTAACTGCAGCTCTGTGCCGAACAATTTCAGATTGGATACGGCGTCTCTCAGATCTTTCCAGTCCGACAATCGCTCCGGCGGAACGCCGGCAATTCCATCTAGGTCGACGATTGGTCTCGCTTGAAAACGACTCACATAGGCGTTGCCAAAGTCGCTGCTCAGGAATTCTTCGACCTGCGCTGTCCACGCTCGTTTGTGGGATCGGCAGGCGTCGGTATCCCTGTCTGAATCACGAAGTCTCGCCAGGAGCACTTGCCCTTCATCAATGAGATAGGCAAGTCTTTCGCGAGTCTGTGCAACCTCCATAGCGATTTTCCGGGTTTTCTGACCTCGCGCATATCGCGCTACGGGCGCTACGCCAAAGTTCAGCAGGCTTCGCGTGATCTCCAGCGGGAAGTGGATCGCCGCCAATACCAAAGTCGCCGCCAAGAATTGGCCCACATTGATGAGCGCGTCCATACGTTGTCCCAGATGAAGGGGTCTTGGCACCGCACATTCTGAAAATCCGAATTTAATTTGCGGTTATAGGCTCCAATCTCAGAATTTTATGCTTTGTCCATTTAACTAATTCTCTGAGGACTTTATATAGTTATATTTCAATTTGTCTCGTGCCAGCGGCGCGATAAAAAACCTCCCCTTTGGGGCAGAGGCAAAGGCGCAGTTGGGACTTCGATTATCATTTGCGACGGTATTTGAGTAGGGCGAATGGCGCTATTTTCCTTTAAACGAAATCTCGTCGGAAAAGTCCTTGGCCGCTTTAATGCGCAGAGTCGTTTCGAAAATTCCAGCAAAAGGTTTGAGGTGCCGGAAATTGACCCCGTCGATTGGAACGTTGAAGAATTTCGACGCCTGCTCGACGAACCGCTCAGATTGACAAATGAGTCCGTAACGTATGACGATACAGCGTCGGATGTGGGTAAGTCAGCCTTTACGGAGGGCGAGTCCGTCAAAGAAGAGTCCGCCGAAGCGAGACATCCGAATTCTGACGATCACAGGCTTTATTCTTTGGCGGAAGGCGATGCTCTTCTCCAGACGAAGGCTGATGACGATGAGATACTTTCACCCGTTGCTACGGGAGACGAAACTTATGGTGATCCGTCTACGATAACCCCTCATTCGCAAATAGAGCCAAGCGTCGAGCCTGAATTAGCTTCATCGCAAGCGAACGAAGGCCAGCTTATCGGGAATGCAAGACCCGTTCTTGTGGTCAACATCGAGGTGGCACTGGCGGCCAGAGTCGATGCCGTTAACGAATGGGTGCCGACAGATCACCCCGAAGAAAAAACTGCTCACCCTTCGCTGATTGACGTAGAGTCGGTAACGATAGTTGAAGCGCCTTTCGGGCTGCTTGAGGCCAGCTCGCAGGAGGTGCGCGCTCCGCTCGAGGATGATGGGCCTGATGTCTATCCTGACAACCAGCCGATCTTGGGCGATGTTCCTAGCTCTTGCTTCCCGGCGAACGAGACAGTTTATTTGCCTCCATCGGCTCCCGTTGCGTCGAGCACTGCTCCGGCTCGGAATATAGTTGCTGATCGATCAGGCATACCCTTAGACACGTTGTTGCAGAAAAGTTCTGAGGCTTACCCGGCCGATCTTGGAGACCACATTGCTTTGGCAGGTGATGCCGAAACCGATCTTGTTTTGCCGGAAGCGAGTGAGGCATTCCATGTTCTAATTTCGGTGCTCAATTCGGAGACGAAGTCAGCAATTGGGGGCGATCCGGAGTCTGAACACTTTGATCCACCGGCAATCTATTCGGCTGAATCGGCTCTCGCCGTATCCGCACCGCCCTATGCCGTTTCGTCGACACCGGCTGAGGAGGCCGATGCGGACCCAATTGCTGGCGGTTACTCTCCATCCGCGCCTGAAGGGGGCGACGACGTTAGCAAATTGGTCTCTCCGGGCTCAGATGGCCTCGACTCGCGTGATCACCCTTTTGCGCGGCGAAGTGCTTCTTCAATCGGTGAGGTGCTTCCAGAAGAATCGACTGCGCTGCTCTCGACCTTTGCTGTTCTATCTTCAATTGAGACTCAAAAATGGGACAGCTTAATGCTCTCCGATGGTGAGGCGACGAAAACAGTCGTTCAAGATCCGCCGATTGCAGAAGCAATTGCTTTGCCGAGATTGAGGTCGGCCCCAACTTCGTCGGCAATGGAACCCGTTGAGGCTGAGCTGGCCCTGGTCCAACACGTCGATAAGATGCGCGCAGTGGGTATTACGCAACCGCGTGCGGCGAATGCCGCAAGCGACGCTGAGGACCTCGCGTGGCTCTCGGAGGCATCCCCGCACAAAGCAATATTCGAAGAAAACGTTTGGGCGGCGCCGGCAGATCGAGAGCGTGCAATTGTCCTGCGGTGGGCGTTGAGGGATATCAGGGCCAAGCGCTTAGGTTTGTTCCCACTGGACCAGCACGTTTTTCAGACGCTGCTCGACATGGGCTTGGCCGAGTTGTCGGATGGACAGCCCATCCTGACGCAGGCAGGTTCGGCCGCCATTGCCTCGACCTGATTGTTCGTGACCGGGCAACGCTCACGCCCAAGAGCTGGAGGAAGCCCGCAAATCCATAGGTACGTTAACCCGCTGAGCGGACATCAAGATTAATTTTCAAGTTCATTTGTCCTGGACGGGCGACGGTGTACGGTGAGTTCAGCGAAGACGATCGTGATCGTGTTGCTCAGAATGGCTATCATTGCCTCGACAATCGGACCTTTGAGATGAAGAGCTTTAAGAAATCGAACCAACTAGGAGATTGGCTCAACGAAGGGCTCGCCTCCCGCTATAGGAAGGTGAAGGGGCTTCGCGAGCTGGTTTCTCAGCTCGAGAGTCCGGCGGTCACCGCGACCACTGTCGCGTACGATTTGGCGATCGGTGGAAGGCAACCCCTGCGAAGGGTGGGAGCCATCATGAGAACACTTCATTGATGAGATTTGACATCTCGGACGCAGCCGGCGTCGTTAATCCACTCGTGAGGGCAGTAGGCGAGTGACGGCGCATCGACTTCCATGCCATCGCGCTTTATGGCGTCGCGCGTGCCCCATTGACTGACCTGCTCCCCTGTTTGCCCTCGTTTATAAGTAGAGTCTGTTCTGGTTCTGCCCCTGAGTGGGGCGGGTTGCAAACTCGGTTGGCGTGAGCCCGTTGAGGCTCGTGTGCGGTCGGTTGGTGTTGTAGTCAATTCTCCGAAGTCGAGCGACTACCGCAGGTTCTGATCCTGCGGGATCGACATCGGCGCCCTTCTGCCCAGTGCCTGCTTGCGGCCACCACGCTTGCGCACCGTCAACCGCTCCTCCTTGTAAAAAGCCGGTAAAGCTTCTTCCGATTGATCCGGATCGCTTGCCGAGCCAATAGCAGCCCCACGCGACGGTAGCCGAAGCGGCGCCGTTGCGAAGCCATTCCCTCAGCCGCCGCCACAACGGTCCATCGTCCGGCCGTGTCGAGGCATAGCAATAGGACTTCGCTGCAGGCCAACCAGCCTGCAGGCCCGCCGCTGCGAGTAGCCTTTCTCATCGATCGCAGATCACAGCTCGTCTCCGCAAGCTGGGCGTCAGAAGTTTTTTGCATCTCCTGCGGGTGTCGAGCCGCCCAGCATCGACTCCGTCAGCAGCTACTTGAGCTTCCGGTTCTCCTCTTCCAAGGTCTTCAGCTTGCGGGCGTCGGAGATCTCCATCCCGCCTTACCGCGACCGCCACTTGTAAAACGTCGCATCGCTGATGCCGTGCTTCCGGCACAGATCGCTCGCCGACATCCCGGCAGGATGTTCCTTCAAGACCTTTACGATCTGCTCTTCCGTGAACCTGCCTTTACGCATCGTCTGTCTCCTCGGTGGAGAACAGAACCCTAACTCAAAACCGGGGGCGTTTCAGGGGAGCAGATCCACTCGTCCTCTCCGGATTCGCGATCAGATGCATGGCTTCAACCACGATGTGTCGCTTGTCACTGGAAACTCCTAGGGACTCGAAATCATAGGAGAATAGGTGATGGAATAGCCTAAAGCGTGATGGCATTAGCTTCGATAGCCTGAGTTCTTGAGGTAGTTCGCGCATTCTTGTGATGTAAATGCGCCAAGGAGTTCGCCGATGGCGGCGCAGACCGCATCGACGCTTCTTGCGGCAGCTTTCCGGAGCAGATGTTGAGCTTGGCAAAGACCTGTTCGATCGGGTTCAGATCGGGTCAGTATTTTGGCAGGAAGATCAGCTTGGCTCCGGCAGGGCGGATGAGCTGGCGCACGGCTCTGCTTCTGTGGCTACCGAGATTGTCCAGGACGACGATGTCGCCGGCACGAAGGGTCGGCAGGAGAACCTTTTCGACGTAGATCCGGAAGCTCACGCCATCGATTGGTCCCTCGATGAACCATGACGCATCGATCCGGTCATGGCGCAGGGCCGCCAGGAAGGTCATGGTTTTCCAGCGGTCATGGGGGACTTTGGCGGGGAGCCTGTGCCCGCGCGGCGCCCATCCCCGCAACGGCGCCATGTCGGTCCGGGTCCAGGTCTCGTCGATGAAGACCAACCGCTCAGCCTCGACGCGACCTTGGTACTTTGTCCACTGGGCTCGCCGCCGTGCCACGTCGGGACGATCGCGTTCGCCAGCCACCACGCCTTTTTTGAAGCTGAGCTTCTCGGCATGCACGAAGTCCCACACCGAGTGATAGTCGACCTTCAGGCCGCGACCGGCAAGTTCGGCAACGAGCCCGCGTATGGTGAAGTCGCCGTCCTTGATCCGTTGCGACAGCAAGACCGCGTGGTCTCCCGAGACCGCCTTCGGCTTGTGACCGCCCACCTGGCCGGGAGCAACGCTGCCGGTCTCGTCGACCCGCTTCATCCAGCCGATCGCTTCGCTGATCGCCACCCCAAACTGCTTGGCGGCCCGATTGCGGGACATTCCGCCCTCAATCGTCGCCACCACCCGCTTGCGAAGATCCAAAGAATAAGGCTTGCCCATCCATGCTGGCCTCCGCCCAGCCAGCATGATGAATCGGAAACAGACCGATTTGGGAATCGCAACTCGATTCAGCCTAACCCCATCCCGCCTTAGGCAAGCGGTAGCGTTGCTGCGTTTGCTAGTACAAAGCGACAGCCGTTGGGAAGTCTCCGGACGGCCTCTGCCATATTGGGTTTGCCAATGAGAGGCTGATCTAGGCCGTCCCGGAGGTATCAAGCCGACAGTTTGCGATGCCCAGTCAGGGTGCTGGTAGGTTCTCAGTCCGCGCACAAATCGCGCACACGAGCGCATGCACATCAGGGAAATCCGGCTTGGATTTCTCGATCTGGCAAGCCGATATATCGGATGGATTGAGCGGCGCTTCGTCAATCGAAAGGGAATAATCGGTCGTCTTCGGGGAGGGCGGCGTAAACGAGATAGACGAGCGTCGCGGCACCAAGCGCGAGCAAAATGACTGTTGCCAATGCGAGCCACCACATGATCAATTACAAACGTGTTTGGCCGGCCTCGCCGGTGCCGTGTAATTCTTGCACGCGAACTCTTCTATCGGCGTCACAAAAGTGCGGCGAATGCCCCAACTCTCGAGGGCCTTGAATGCGGTGATTAGCCAAATTGTCTCGCGATCGGTCTCAAAATCAATCACAGCTGCTCTCCGCGCCAACCGGTGCTGTTCTTGTCAAGCGGACGGCGCTGCTACATTTGCAACTGCCGAGCGAACCTGCAACGGTAAGTCCAAATTAACCTAACGGATCATGGTTATCGCGGTCAGATCGCGATTATTCTGAACCTTGCATGTGAAGCCGGTCGAGAGCCCTGACTGTTAAATTCAGGGCTGTAGATATCTTTGGTGGCGTACTGACCACACTGTGCCCATGTGCCTTTTGGTCGCCCCCGCGCCGAACATTGGATGGCCCCGGCAGCCGAGGCTGCCGCGATTGTCATAGCCTTCACTGCTGCTTTCGGAAATTAATGAGAAATCATACTCCCGGGATAACCTTCCCTTGGTTGCCCAAACAGGCTTACATCGAAACTTGGTCGGCGAACGTTTAACGTTTTGGCCAAAATCAATTAACTCAAATTTAAATAGCCTTGGCTAGTAACATTAAATTCCAGGAGTGAGGTCGTGCGTGAAATTGACGGCATGCTTGGCGAGTTGCAGCGCGATATTGTTCGACAGCGTCAGCTTATCGAAGATCGCCAGACGCTTGTCGTTGTCCTTGAGCACGATGGCCACGATGCGAGCGACCAGGAAGCCGTGTTGCGGGAAGACCGTGCTCGTCTTGCCGTAATGGTCGCCCGACAATTCGCTTTGGTGTCCAAAGCCTTGTAAGCGCACCTTGCATTGGGATCCACGCGCTGAAAGCTTTGAGATCCCGCGCTGGCAGCGCGGCCGGATATGGACGTAGCATATTTAGACTCGGGCCAAAATTATACTCGCTGTTGGCCAGGCTCCACCAGGATTCGATCTAAGGTCCTATGACAGTTTGCGGGGTGGGCGAATTCTTATGTGATGTGAAGTTACCCGCACGCGGCTCGACATCGCTTCGCGATATAGATCCGTATAGCTATCGGCCACGATGCTGGCTGTGAATCGAGAGCGTACCCTGGCGGAAGCAGCTTTACTGGCTCGTGTGAGAAAGCCGGTGTCGGTGATGAAGTGTTCGATTGCCTTTTCCAGTCCGCCTTCATCCCTAGGTTCTACTATGATGCCGCTTACACCGTCGTCGATAATGTCCGGAATACCAGACCATCGTGTACCAATGGCTGGCAAGCCGAGCGCCATTCCTTCGAGAAGACAAAGTGGGTACATCTCTCCAGGTTCATACGTGGGAAGCACTATAACTTGAGCGCTGCGCACCAGCGCGGGCACCGCGCGGTGGTCGACCTTGCCCTTACATTCGACGATTTCCCGTAAGCCGAGGCGGTCGATCTTGTCTTCAATCTGGCCTCGTGTCGGCCCATCGCCGATAAACATGGCCCGAAGTTTGGGATGACGTGGTGCAAGCTTGGAGAGCGCATTCAAGAGTTCGATATGACCCTTGCCGCTGACCATGCGGGCGACGAGGGCAAGTCTAAAATTGTCCTCGGTCGATGGCATCGAAGCGCTGGCGAATAGCTGTTCGTCAACGCAGAAAGGGATGACGCTGGATCGGGCGGCAGACACTCCCTCGGAGTTCAATTCGGCAAGCGCGGCCTTATAGGGCATTACGATTGTTGACGCGATTTTCTTCTCGATCCAGAAGGTAACGTCTGCGAGCCGATCGCGCTGCGCGGCGAACCAGCTCAACGTGCCATGATGAGTGACGATGACCGGCTTGCCCGCGAGGGCCGCTGCAAGAAAGCCGTCTAAGCAGGAAAGACCAACTGCCTGGACATGCAATACGTCATTTTCTTTGAGCAGATTGTAAAGAAATCGAATTCGCCGTGTGCGCAACAGTGCGGTCGCGACTTTCTGGGGTAGGATGCTTAAGAAGGCTTGCCTACCGGGGAGATCGTAGACGGCTATGCCGCGCTCGCTGGCGATCTTCAAAACATCCTGTCTATCGCTGAGTTCCATCGCGATGGCTGGAGCAAGTCCGCGACGCATCTGGGCCCTGGTTAATTGTAGAATGAATGTCTCAACGCCGGTCATGCCGAAATTCGTGCCCATATAATGCAGCACTCGGATTGCTGGGCGACGATCAGCTCGGGCTGCGCCTTTCAGGTGCAATCCAGGTAGCCCGACTGACGCGAGCGGGGACGCGACATCGATTTCGACAAGCCCAAGCGCGTCCAATAAGTCCGCAAAGAACCCTCCGCATGCGGCCACGCCGAGAGGAAGCCATGCTGCGAACTCTGTTAATCGTACGATATTCAATAAAAGTCCCTCGAGATGTCGATAGGCGAAATTTAAAATATTAAACCATTCTTCGCCCTGACCGCTGCGACTTTATGGCGCAAGGCGCCGTTTACCCCAACGCAGACACTCTCTAGGTCAACCAAGCGTACTCGGTGGCGACATGTCAAATCAACAAACTTCATCTTTCCTTGGGGAGTCATACGGGTTCACGGCCTGCTTTGTGAGGCAACATCAATAACATCGGTCGCTAGGCAATCTGTCCAAACAGCACTGCGCGTGTTCGTGATCACTCGACAGCTCAGCCCTACCTCACGCCTAGCCCGATAACGAGAGTAAATCGGAATGCTGAATCTCGACGCGCTGGTTACGCAAAGACTCGCAACCGCTTCCTTTTCATTGTTCTCAGGCGGGCCACGATCTTGCGGGGATAGGCAGTCGATGACGAAGGCGACAAGGCGACGCCGATCCAGGTTGCGACATGGTGAAGTAGGAAAGCCGGAGGACATTCCGCCGTGGCGCCCTGAACTGATGTTTGATGTGATCTAGCGAGCACAGCGCAGCCTTGTCGCTGATCGTGGTCTTGACGGATGTACCGCGAATAACTCCTTGCAAACCCATGTTCCAGATCAATCGCGACACCGTGCAATAGGCGAAAAAGTAGCCGATTTCTGGCGTTGCCTCAAATTGCAGGCCTTAAAGCGTAGGGGCGGATTGTTAGAGAATGGGCGACACGCTGTCGGCGTGCCGAAACTTCAGCTGCTCAAAGCCCTACTTTGAGCCGTCCGCCAGAACCAGCGCCCGCCGGATGACCAATGGCCGCGATTCGTATCAAAGTCTGCGACCGTCACCATCGCGTCGATCGAGCAGCGTTCCTCTCTTGGTGGAAGCCCGAGATGTCATTACTGCTGTCCATACGATGATCCGCAAAAAGGCTCACTTAGATCTTGACGCATGGTTGGAACGAGCATGCACAGGCCTCGTGGCGTCCCTTCGCCAACAGTGTCACCTGCGACAAGACCGACATCGACCCCATGCGAAGCTCGAGGATGCGCTCTATCTCGGCAACCTCGAAGATAATCGTGATTGGGGCCACGCAAAGGATTATTTCGAGGGCATGCACCGATCGAGGCCGATAAGCCAAACGATTACATGCTCGCCACTGGCGAACTGCACTCAGCGCGAAAAATAATAGAACTGGCTTTCGCCGATGTCAGCCGTCAGGTCGTGTGCGGCAATGAAGTAGAAGAGAGCCGCGTTGAAGCCGCAAGGCCTTCGTAGAGATGCGATCTAGCTCATTTCCGTGTTGTCGAAAGCGACCTCCTCGTCGGCGACACCAGCAAGGCGCGTCAGATGCTAGCTGGAAGCCGAGAGCAGGCTTTATCCAGCCGGTCGGGGAGATGGTGGCCGGCGATCTTGCCGAAGCGAAACGGGACTAGTGATAAGCGTGCCGTTTGATCTGTAGCAAGCGCGTTTACGTCGCCGGTCGTCGTGGCGTGTCGGCAGCGCGCTGGCTTGCCCGTGGGACGTCAAAGATTTTACCGTTGATCGACACGACCCAGACTTGTGCAAAAGGGCTGCGTGTTAGATTGGTTGGCGAAGGAAAACCGCAGATCATCTTCCACGCCGTTGCGAGGGACCCATTCCAGCGTCGCGAACTCGACGGCCTCGAAGCTGCGCCATGGTCCGCGCCGATGGATCACCTCGGCCTTGTAGAGCCCGTTGATGGTTTCGGCGAGGGCATTGTCATAGGGAATCTCCGACGCTGCCGACAGAAGGCTCGACGCCTGCTTCAGCCAGGCGTTCGGTGTATTTGATAGAGACGTATTGGCTGCCCCCTGTCGCTGTGGTGCACGAGCCCGCCGCGATGGACCGGTCGTCGATCGTGCAATGCCTACTCCAGCGCATCGAGCACAAAGCCTGCATGCGCCGTGCGCGAGGCTCGCCAGCCCACGATCCTGCGGGCATAGGCGTCGATCACAAAGGCGACGTAGACAAAGCCCGTCCAGGTCGCGACATAGGTGAAGTCGGAGAGCCAGAGGACGTTCGGCCTTGGCGCCTTGAACTGGCGGTTGACGTGATCCAGCGGGCATGGCGCGGCCTGTCGCTGATCGTGGTTTTGACCGGCTTGCCGCGGATAACACCTTGCAAACCCATGTCCCTCATCAGTCGCGACACGGTGCAACCGGCAACATCGAAGCCTTCACGCTTGAGCTGCCGCCAGACCTTGCGCACGCCGTAGACGGAGAAGTTCTCATCGAACACGCGCCGGACCTCGATCTTCAGCCTGACATCCTGCCTGGCGCGCGCCGACAGCTTGGCCGGGTCGCGCCGTTTGGCCACATGGGCATGGTAGGTCGAGGGGGCCACCGGCAACACCTTGCAGATCGGCTCGACCCCATGCGCCCCACGATGATCGTCAATGAAGGCGATCATGGCTTGGACCGGCGGTCGAGCTTCCCCTCGCCCGACAGGCGAATGTCTTCATTCGCCGAAAGGGGCCGTCGCAAAATAAGCGCTTGCCTTGCGCAGGATCTCGTTGGCCTGCCGAAGCTCGCGGTTCTCTCGCTCCAGGGCCTTCAGCTTCTCGGCCATCTCGGTCGGAACGCTCGCCCGCTGCCCGCTATCGACCTCGGCCTTCTTGACCCGGTCATGCAGCGTCTGTGGCGTGCAGCCGATCTTGGCCGCAATTGACGTCACTGCCGCCCACCGCGACGGGTGCTCGCCGGCGTGATCCAGAACCATCCGAACTGCTCGGGTCCGGACTTCGGGTGAAAACTTGTTCTCGTCTTGCTCGTCATGGCTCCATCCTCTCAGGAGTTGGAGCCTCCGGCAAACCCGGGGCGGTTCACTGTGCCCACGTCTAGGGGTTGACCCGGTGGCCAATATATCCAAGAAAGACCTCCTCGTATGGCACTTTGCGACCAATCGTGCTTGCCGGATAGCGCGCAGG
Source organism: Bradyrhizobium symbiodeficiens (assembly GCF_002266465.3). NCBI lineage: Bacteria > Pseudomonadati > Pseudomonadota > Alphaproteobacteria > Hyphomicrobiales > Nitrobacteraceae > Bradyrhizobium > Bradyrhizobium symbiodeficiens. The sequence goes on from NZ_CP029427.2 coordinate 1,777,714, forward strand.
ATTCTGTCGCCTGCTCTTTCTTCTGGAGGCAATTTGCATGGCGGAACGGATAGCTCTCATCACCGGGGTAACCGGGCAGGACGGCGCCTATCTCGCAGAGTATCTGCTGTCGCTCGGCTACGTCGTGCACGGCGTCAAGCGACGTTCGTCGTCCTTCAATACCGCGCGTGTCGATCATCTCTATCAGGATCCACATTTGGGCAACGTGCCGTTCCTGATGCACTACGGGGACATGACCGATTCAACCAATCTGATCCGCTTGGTCCAGCAGATCCGGCCGACTGAAATCTACAATCTTGCCGCCCAAAGTCACGTTGCCGTCAGCTTCGAGAGCCCCGAGTATACTGCCAATGCTGATGCGGTCGGCGTGCTGCGTTTGTTGGAGGCGATCCGCATTCTCGGTATGGAGAAGGACACCCGGTTCTATCAAGCCTCGACGTCGGAGCTTTACGGTCTCGTCCAGGAGATTCCGCAAAAGGAGACAACGCCCTTCTACCCCCGTTCACCTTACGGAGTGGCAAAACTCTACGGTTATTGGATCACCGTGAACTATCGTGAAGCTTACGGCATGTTCGCCTCTAATGGCATTCTGTTCAATCATGAGAGCCCAGTCAGGGGCGAGACATTCGTGACCCGCAAAATTACCCGAGGCGTAGCGCGCATTGAGGTTGGTCTTGAGGAGACACTCTATCTTGGTAACCTCGAGGCCAAGCGCGATTGGGGCCACGCGCAGGATTATGTTGAGGGCATGCACATGATCCTTCAGGCCGATGAGCCTGACGATTTCGTGCTCGCCACCGGTGAGCTGCATTCGGTGCGCGAGATGGTAGAGTTGGCCTTTGCGGAAGTGAGCCGTGAGATCGTATGGCACGGTAAGGGGGTCGAGGAGATCGGCATCGACGCCAGAAGCGGCAAGATCGCTGTAAAGATTGATCCAGCCTATTTCCGTCCTACTGAAGTCGACCTCCTCGTTGGAGACGCAAGCAAGGCGCGCCAGGTGCTTGGCTGGAAGCCGAAGCGGAGCTTTATTCAGCTGGTCGGGGAGATGATAGCGAGTGATCTCGCCGAAGCGAAACGGGACGCAGCACATGAACAGCGTACCCTTTGATCTCACTGGCAAGCGTGTTTATGTCGCCGGCCACCGTGGCATGGTGGGTAGTGCGTTGGTGCGGCGGCTCGCCCGAGAGGGCGTGACGATTGTTACTGTTGATCGAAACGACATCGACTTGCGCAACCAGGCTGCCGTGTTCGATTGGTTTGCAAAGGTAAAACCGCAGGTCGTCTTTTTGGCCGCTGCGAAAGTTGGCGGCATCTTGGCGAACGACACGCTCCGCGCCGATTTTATTTACGACAATATCGCAATTGCGACCAACGTTATACATGCCGCGCATCGGAACGGTGCAGAGAAGCTGATGTTTCTCGGCTCTTCCTGCATTTATCCGCAGCTGGCGCCACAGCCGTTGCGGGAGGACATGGTGCTAACCGGTCCGCTCGAACCAACCAATGAGCCATATGCGGTCGCCAAGATCGCCGGGATCAAGATGGCCGAGGCCTACCGCAGCCAGTACGGCAACGATTTTATCAGCGTGATGCCGACCAATCTGTACGGTCCCGGCGATAATTACCACCCCGAGCATAGCCATGTCGTAGCGGCCTTGATCCGACGTTTTCATGAAGCAAAGGCAGCGGGCGTGAAAAGCGTCTCCGTCTGGGGAACCGGAACGCCACGCCGCGAATTTCTATACGTCGACGACATGGCCGACGCCTGCGTCTATCTCATGCGAGTTTATTCCGGCGCCGGGCTGATTAATATCGGCGCCGGCAAGGACATAACGATAGCTGAATTCGCACGGCTCGTCGCGGATGTTGTTCATTATAGGGGCGAAATCATCTTTGAACCGTCGAAGCCCGACGGCACGCCGCGCAAGCTACTCGACGTCGGTCGCCTTGAAGAGCTTGGTTGGCGTGCGAGGACATCGCTGGCCGACGGTCTGAAGCAGGCGTATCAGGCGTATCTTACGCGACGATAAGAGGGCGACAGTCTCGCCCGTTGCGCATCGCAATCCACAGAGCCATATTGCAGCAACGCTTCTATCTCGAAAACGGATCGTTGGTATCATCGGTTCGATGCTCCACCATTTAATTGGCGAGGAATTTTGCTGCTTATCGCAACAGCTTCACGTCGATCAAACGCTACGCACATACCGCTGCGCTTATTCAGAATGGAAGGCTCTCATTCTCGCCAGGGGGCGGCAGCGGGCACGTCCGTCATGGGAGTCGCCCGTCCGGCTATTCCGGATTAGCGTAGCGCCTCCGCATTCGCCGCGGCGTGTTCTTGGCCTCGACGAGGCTGAAACCGCGGGCCTGCAGGTCAACCGGTGCGCGCCCGACGAGATCACGATCGGCCGACGTCAACTCTGACAAGAGCGGCCTGTGCGCCTCACCTGGCGTATCAGCAGCCCCACCAGCGCTGCGAGACCGGACGCGCCTACGCCTTCATGGCCGTCACTTCCTCGACAGTGCGAACTTGCGGGCCGTAGATCGCGGGCGGGTAAACGTCGTCGCACAGGACGATACCGGTATGGACGGAAGCGGCCCAATGATACGACGGCGCAAGCGCGAGTTCGGCGGCCGGTGCGAGGGAGACCGCACGGTGAGGCCGACAGCGGCCAAGGCAATGGATGGAATAACAGCGCGGAGGTTCATTGGATTGGATCCCTTTAGCGGATAGAAGGTCGACGGGCTTCCCCAAGGCTTCAACTTTGCGAGGAGTTTGCAAGGTCGCCACGCTCGCAACCGCACGAGGCAGGCGTCTTGCTGCCAATGTGGACGCAGTGTAGACGTCCCCCCATGAGCGAGGACACCCACACTCTCCGTCGTGGCGGCATGACCGCGATCATCAAGGCGCACGGCGCCGAGCTGTGCTCGTTGAAGGACGATTTCACCGAATTCGTCTGGCAGGCCGGGCCGGAATGGCCGCGCCATGCGCCGCTGCTGTTTCCCATCGTGGGGCGTCTTGCCGGGGACGAATTGCGGCACCGGGGCAAGACATACCGGATGACTCAGCACGGCTTTGCGCGCGACAGCCGCTTTGCATGGGCGGAGCGCGGCAAAAGCCGCTGCGCGCTGCTGCTCGAAGACAGCGAGGCGACCCGCGCGCTCTATCCGTTCGCGTTCCGTCTGACAGCGATCTTTGCGCTCGACGCCGCCGGCCTCGATCTGACGCTCGCGATCGCCAACACCGGCAAGGAGACATTGCCGGCTTCGATCGGCGGCCATCCGGCCTTCAACTGGCCGCTCGAATCCGAAAGTGCGAAAGAGGATTACGCGCTGACCTTTGCGAAGGCGGAATCCTCTCGCGTCCGCCGTCTTGATGGCGGGCTGCTGCGTGCCTCCGCGGAGCCTGGTCCCGTCAAGGGTACGCAGCTCGCCTTGTCCGAATCCCTGTTCGCCGATGACGCCATCATCTTCGACCGGATCGAGAGCGACGCGGTCCGCTATGCTGCGTCCAGCGGCCCGTGGCTGAAGATATCATGGCGCGGCTTTCGCGAACTCGGGGTCTGGTCGAAACCATCGGGCGCACCGTTTCTCTGCATCGAGCCCTGGCGCGGCTATGCCAGTCCTGTCGGCTTCGATGGCGAGTTCGCGGACAAGCCGGGTCTGATGCATATCGCGCCGGGTGCGGAAGAGCGACTATCGTTCCGGATCGAGGTCGGATCGTCCTGAGCCAGTTGGCTGATGGCGCTCAGACCTTGATACACTTCAACAAGCACTCATGCTATTTAGCCTCATCCTGAGGAGACCGCGCAGCGGTCGTCTCGAAGGACGAGGCGTGCGCTCAGCTCGTGCAAAGCGCATAAGCGATAGCCCTGGGGCTGGTGGGGATAGGCGGCGTCGTTCAGCGCATGCCGGCCGCGGTGGCGGCGATGGCGGGCCGGAGGGGCGACCGGTCCGATCCCGCGGATGTCAGGCGGTGCGCCAGGTCCTGCGCGCGCCGTTCGACCAGGTGCCATGTCGCGCGTGCGACGAGATAGCTCAGCGCGGCAGTGAGGACATAGGCGATGAGCAGCGAGACCAGTCCATCGGCGAGCGGCCAGAGCTGACGCAGGCCGTAGATCACCGCGAAGTGGGACAGGTACATCGAATAGGAATTACGGCCGAGCGCTTCGAGCGGCTGGAAGCGGATCGCAAGCTTGATGCAACCGGCAACCAGCGCGCCGAGCACGAGGTTGATCATCAGGTAGTTGAATTCGTGCGAGCCGGTGAGGCGGTTGGCGACAAAGGACAGTGCGATGAAGACCGCGTAGATCGCAGCGTCCGACCTCGCAAATCCGTCGCGCAGCGAGAAGAACAGCGCGCATCCGACCAGGAAGACCGGCAACTGGTTCAGGAAGCTGATGTGCAGCGTGGTCCAGACGAATGCCTCGTGGCCGGGCCCGTAATAGGCGGAGAACAGCGCGAAGGCCCACGGCTTGAACAGGCAGACATTGACGAGATGCAGCACGATCGCGAGCGCAACATAGAGATGGCGGCGCGAGCCGAACGCGGTGACCAGGAGCGGAAAGACGAGATAGAAGGTCATCTCGGCTGCGATCGACCAGTCGCCAGGCACGACGCTGTTGACGCTGTCCGGCCAGAAGCCGTGCAGGAACGTTGCGGTCAGGATCACTTGAATGGGCCCGATACCGTTGGGCGCATTGTCGCTCGGTCCGGTGCCGTTGATGACGAGGTAGACCGGGATCGCGAGCCAGAACAGTGGCGCGATGCGCAAGGCACGGCGGATGTAGAATTTGCGCGTCGGACTGGTTTCGACACGCTGCGTCCACATCAGGCACATCGTCATGGCGCTGACGAAGTAGAATACGTTGACGCCGGTCCAGCCGCACATGAACGCGTAGTCGACGGCGTGGATATTTGACGGAAATGATTGCGAGACGTGGATGGCCATCACGCCGGCGATGGCGAGGCCGCGCAGGACATCGAGTGTGTGCGAACGGCCGAACGGCGCTGTGCCTTGCTCGCTTCGACCGGCAGCCAACCGGGCCTGCCCCTGCATCACGCCTGCTCCGTGTTTCGCATTGTGCAGGCGGGACCATAGAGGCGCGGATCGGCTTTCCGAAGCTGAAGGCCTTCTTTACGTTAACCACCGGTTGAGTCCAAAGCCGAGTATGTCTCGAACAAGTCGTGAATGTCCGTTCACATGACAGCGCGTTGCGCAGTGACTTGAATTTCCAGGTCGGATCCCAGGCACATAGGATACCCAGGACCGTGGCTGCTTCCGCACTCAGGGAGTTGCGTCCCGCCGCCCGCGTCATCGTCAGCGCGATGCGACGCGCTTCCATCGTGCTTCGATGCGAGCCTTGATCTGGCTGACCCGGGCCTCGTGGGCGGCCCAATAGGCGCGGCTGGCGGCCGCGGTGCCGTGACGATAGCGAGCATAGACCGTTTTGGGTTGCGCCGATAGCTTCGGGCGGCTCGCCGGTTTGGCCGGAGCTGCAGCCGCAACAGCGATCGGGCGCGGAGGCGCCGGATCCGGAACAGCCGCCACTTCAGTCCCCACCGAGGTCGAGTTCATGGCGACAAGACGGTTACGGGCGCGGTTGCAATGGACCTGCGACCGCGCGGTCATCGCTTCCTCGCCATGACTCGCCCGGTATTTCATGAGGGCGCGGCAGATGTCCCCGCCGGCGAGGCGCCAGGCCCGGCTGAGATAAAGCACCCCATAATGGATGTTGATGTCGGGTTCGGCGAGTTCCGCATCGCTGCCCCGGAAACCCAGCATCGCCGCCGTCTCGGGCCGGACCTGCATCAGGCCGATCTCGCCGACGCTGCCGATGACGGCCGAATTGTAGCCGCTTTCGACGAAGACGACCGCCTCGGCGATATCGGCCGGTAAATTGGTGTTTGCGGTTTCTCGCTCGATGATCTTCCGGATCATGGCCCGGGATGACGGCGTTTCGCCGGCCCCGAGCTCCGTGTTGCCGTCTCCGGCGTGCGCGCAGAGCGGAGCCGACAACAGCAACACGACCGCCACGTGTCGCCACGTCGCGCCGAGATGGAAGCATGCCCGATCCCACAGCATGGCTCCGTCATAGAGCTCCGGAGTTAACAAACGGCCTCCGACGCACGGCGGCTAGCGCGCGCGGGCGCTCTGGTCGGTGGGCGCGGGTTCAGCCAGCCGGTCGTCGACCGCATAGAGCGTGCAGGTCCGCGACCATTTCATGCAGGCGGCCAGCGAGTCGCGCCGGGCGTCGTCGGCCGTAATGTGCCCCGAGCGCCAGCCGTAGCCGCCGTTCGGCGACACCGCGAACGCCTTGTGCGGCAGCATGCTGGCGAGATAGCGCGCGAATTCGGTCCGCGCGGCCTCGTTGAGCTGGCGCGGCGGCGGCAGTGGGTCGGGCGGGCTCAGGATGTCGCGACTGAGGATGCTGCGCTCGCGCAGGAAGGCGTCGACATAGGGCGTCCATTGCGCACGGCTCGCCACCGCATAGAGGTAGTGACCGTCGTCGCCGAACGGCGGCGCCGCGATGAATTTTGCCTTGCCGCCAGCGGTACGGAATCCGTCATGGAGGCGGCGCGCGAGGTCGGGGCCGAAATAGGAATCGTTGGTCGCATAGACCCAGAGTGTCGGCACGCGCGAGGTCTTGCCGAAGGCGGCGAAGGCCTGCACCAGTCCGTCGGGATTGCAGACGTCGTCGTCGTCGCGCGAGCCGCGGCCGCCGGCGAAGTTGATCGCGGCGACGAGACCCGCCGGCGCCTGCGCGGTGAGCGCGATCGTTGCGAGCCCGCCGGCGGAATGGCCGGCCGCGATCATGCCCGTCGTCGTGACGTCGGCCCGGCGCGCCATCGCATCGATCGCGGCGCGCAGGTCGGCAACCGCGACCGCAGCCGCGGGCAGATAGGCGGCCTTCGCGCAGCCGCCGACGCTGTCGACGCGTCCGCCGGGCGAGGTGCCGTAGCCGCGCCGCATCACGATCAGCGCCGCAAAGCCGCGCCGGGCGTATTCGAGCGCGATGCCGTAATATTTGTGCGCGGACATGGTGGCGCGGTCGTCGAAGCTGCGCGGCGAGCCGTGGCTGAGCAGCGCCAGCGGATAGCGCTTCGTCCCGGCCGGGCGGACCAGGAAGGCCTCCAGCCCCTGCGGCCCTGCCTCCGCCATGGGGATGCGGAGATCCTCGGTATAGAACTCTGCGGCCCGCGCCGGCGCACCGGCCACGACGAGGCCGGCGATCAGCAGCAGCAGCTTGCGCAGGAGAATCATGGGACGATTCGGAAGACCTCGATGGCGTGGAGCATAGCACGGTCTCTTTACCCGAAGCTGCGAACGCGTTGCGCAGCGCGGTGAGCACCTCAGGATGACGGGACCGAGATTGCTATCCCAGGGAACGCCTGCCCCATCGCGGGTGTTGTGCCCTTGGCGGGGGCCCGGCCGATGATATGGTGTCGCGCGATCTCTGTACGACAGGATGAGGATATTTTCAGTGGCTGATGTTCATCCCGGGGCGGGCAAGCAGGCTTCGCCGGACGCGCTCACCAACATTCCGCGGCTGGTGACGGCCTATTTCGCCGGCAAGCCCGATGTCGCGGATCCCGCGCAGCGCGTTGCGTTCGGCACCTCCGGCCATCGCGGCACGTCCTTCAAGAACACCTTCAACGAAGGCCACATCCTCGCGACCACGCAGGCGATCTGCGACTACAGGCGGGAAAAGGGGCTGACCGGTCCGCTCTTCATCGGGATCGACACCCACGCGCTGGCCGAGCCGGCACTGGTCAGCGCCGTCGAGGTGTTCGCGGCCAACGGCGTCGACATCATGATCGACAAGGACGGCGGCTATACGCCGACGCCTGTCATCTCGCATGCGATCCTCACCTACAACAAAGGCCGCACGAGCGGCCTTGCCGACGGCGTCGTCATCACGCCCTCGCACAATCCCCCGGAGGACGGCGGCTACAAGTACAATCCGCCGCATGGCGGCCCGGCCGACACCGATGTGACCGGCGTCGTCGAGAAGCGCGCCAACGCCTATCTCGCCGACGGCCTCAAGGGCGTAAAGCGCATCGACTATGCCAAGGCGCTGAAATCGTCGAACGTCCATGCCCACGATTTCGTCGCGCCTTACGTCGCCGATCTCGGCAATGTCGTCGATCTCGACCTCGTCAAATCCGCCGGCATCAATATCGGCATTGACCCGCTCGGCGGCGCTGCCGTGCATTACTGGCATCCGATCATCGAGCGCTACGGCCTGAAGGCCACCGTGGTGAACGAGGCGATCGACCCGACCTTTCGTTTCATGACGGTGGACTGGGACGGCAAGATCCGCATGGACTGCTCATCGCCCTACGCGATGGCGAGCCTGATCGCGATGCGCGACCGCTTCGACGTCGCCTTCGCCAACGACACCGACGCCGACCGCCACGGCATCGTCACCCGCACCGGCGGCCTGATGAATCCGAACCATTATCTGGCGACCGCGATCTCCTACCTTTTTGCGCACCGTCCCAATTGGGGCAAGGACGCGGCGATCGGCAAGACCGTGGTGTCGAGCTCGATCATCGATCGCGTCGCGAAAAAACTCGGCCGCAAGCTGGTGGAGACGCCGGTCGGCTTCAAATGGTTCGTCGACGGTCTCCTCACCGGCGGCTTCGGTTTCGGCGGCGAGGAGAGTGCAGGGGCCTCGTTCCTCCGCCGCGACGGCGGGGTGTGGACCACCGACAAGGACGGTGTCATCCTCGGCTTGCTCGCCGCCGAGATCATGGCGAAGACCGGCCGCGATCCCAGCCAGCTGTTCAATGATCTCACCGCCGAGTTCGGCGTGCCGCATTACGCCCGCATCGACGTCGCCGCGACCGGGCCGCAGAAGAACATCTTGAAGTCAGTCACGCCCGAGCAGCTTGGCCTGAAGGACCTCGCCGGCGATCCCGTCCGTGCCACGCTGAGCAAGGCGCCCGGCAACGGCCAGCCGTTTGGCGGCATCAAGGTCGAGACCGACTACGGCTGGTTCGCCGCGCGGCCGTCCGGGACGGAGGATGTTTACAAGATCTACGCCGAAAGTTTCCGCAGCACCGAGCACCTGATGCGGATTCAGGAAGAGGCCAAGGCAGGCCTGGCCAAGGTGTTCGGGGCGTAAGACTCTGAGGGCAGGCCGCCTTCACGCTCCGCCTCATCGGGAAAGATTGAGCCCCCCGCTGTCGCCCGCGTAGGCGGGCAACACAGTACGCCGCGGCTTCTATGTGTATACATATCATCAGATAGAGGTACTATTGTAAGTATAAATTGGCCTTGAACCATTCCAATCCCGCGTTATTGTATACATAACGCATACATAAGCCGTGGGAGCGAGACCGATGACAAAGCCCTTCCCCATGAACGCCTGGTACGCCGCGGCCTGGGACGCGGACGTGAAACCTGCGCTGTTGCCGCGGACGATCTGCGGCAAGCATGTCGTGATGTACCGCAAGGCCGACGGCTCGGTGGCCGCGCTGGAGGACGCCTGCTGGCACCGCTTGGTGCCGCTGTCCAAGGGCCGGCTCGAAGGCGACACCGTCGTCTGCGGCTATCACGGTCTCAAGTACAATGCGCAGGGGCGCTGCACCTTCATGCCCTCGCAGGAGACCATCAACCCATCGGCCTGCGTGCGCGCCTATCCCGTGGTCGAGCGCCATCGCTATGTCTGGCTCTGGATGGGCGACCCCGCGCTCGCCGATCCCGCGCTCGTGCCCGACATGCACTGGAATCACGATCCGGACTGGGCCGGCGACGGCAAGACCATCCACGTCAAATGCGACTACCGCCTCGTGCTCGACAATCTCATGGATCTCACCCACGAGACCTTCGTACACGGCTCCTCCATCGGCAACGAAGCGGTCGCGGAAGCGCCGTTCGACGTCACCCATGGCGAGAAGACGGTGACGGTGACGCGCTGGATGCGGAACATCGAGCCGCCGCCGTTCTGGGCCAGGCAGCTCGGCAAGACTGGCCTCGTCGATCGCTGGCAGATCATCCGCTTCGAAGCCCCGTGCACCATCGCCATCGACGTCGGCGTGGCGCCGACGGGCACCGGCGCTCCGGAAGGCGACCGCTCGCAGGGCGTCAACGGCTTCGTGCTCAACACCATCACGCCCGAGACCGAGAAGACCTGCCATTATTTCTGGGCCTTCGTGCGCAACTACCAGCTCGGCGAGCAGCGCATCACCAGCGAGATCCGCGAGGGCGTCTCCGGCATCTTCCGCGAGGACGAGCTGATCCTCGAGGCGCAGCAGCGCGCCATGGACGAAAACCCGGACCGCATCTTCTACAACCTCAATATCGACGCCGGTGCGATGTGGTCGCGCAAGCTGATCGACAGGATGGTGGCGAAGGAAACCGCGCCGCAGCGCCTTCAGGCCGCGGAGTAGATCATGGCCGAACGTGAGGTCGACCGCTCCGTATCGCAGACCGTGAAGGCGCAGCTTGCGCTGCGCGACCAGATCCTGTCGGGCTCCTTGCGCCCGGGCGAGCGTATTTCCGAACTGCAGGCGGTGGAAACCACCGGCGCCTCGCGCACCCCGGTGCGCATGGCGCTGGTGCGGCTCGAGGAGGAGGGCCTGCTGGAGGCGATCCCCTCCGGAGGCTTCATGGTAAAGGCGTTCTCGGAGCGCGACATTTCCGATTCCATCGAGCTGCGCGGCACGCTCGAAGGGCTCGCTGCACGCTTCGCGGCCGAGCGCGGCGTCTCCGCGCGCGAGCTGGAGCCGCTGAAGGAGTGCCTGGCGGCGATCGACGAATTGCTGGGCCAGGTGCCGATCTCGATCGAGGCCTTCTCGTCCTATGTCACCCTGAACGCGCGCTTCCATGCCCTGCTCACGGAACTGTCGCGGAGCCCACCCATAGTCCGCCAGATCGACCGCGCCTCCGCGCTTCCGTTCGCCTCGCCAAGCGGCTTCGTGATGGCCCAATCGGCACTGCCCGAGGCGCAGCAGATCCTGATCATCGCCCAGGATCACCACCGCGTCGTGATCGATGCGATCGAGAACCGTGAAGGCGCGCGCGCCGAAGCCGTCATGCGCGAACACGCGCGGCTGGCGGTGCGCAACTTAAGGCTCGCCCTGCGCAACCGCACCCATCTCGATCTCTTGCCGGCGCTGGCGCTGATCAAGACCGCAACCGATTGAGGGCAGTCCCATGCGCTTCATCGAAACCTGGATTCCGGCGACGCTCGTCTCGACGCGCGATCTTGCCCCCGGCATTCGCGAATTCCTGATCCGGCCCGATCAGTTCGACGCCACCGCCTATCCGGTCGGCAGCCACATCAATGTCAGCGTGACCATCGACGGTCTGCCGGAGACGCGGTCCTATTCGCTGGTCGGCGAAGCCTCGCCGCATGGATTCAAGATCGCGGTGCGCCGCGCCGATGATTCCCGCGGCGGTTCACGCTACATGTGGCAGCTCGCGCCCGGCGCGCGGCTCGACATCACGCAGCCGGCCTCGCTGCTCGCGGTGGACTGGTCGCGCGAAAGTTATTGTCTGATCGCCGGCGGTATCGGCATCACGCCGATCCTCGGCGCCGCGCAGGCGCTGGTGCGGCGCGGGGTGGATGTCACGCTGCACTATGCGATGCGCTCGCGCGCCGAGGCCGCTTATCTCGATGATCTCGCCGGAATGCTCGGCGATCGCCTGGTCGTTCATGCCAGCGATGAAGGTCAGCGGCTCGATCTCGGCGCGCTGTTCGCGTCATTGCCGCAAGGCACGTTGTCGCTGTTCTGCGGTCCGATGCGCATGCTCGATGGCGCTCGTCACGCCTGGATCGGCGCGGGCCATCCACTACCAGATCTCCGCTACGAAACTTTCGGCTCCAGCGGCACGCTCCCGACCGAGCCGTTTCGCGTGCGCCTGAAGGGCTCGAATGTCGAGCTCGAAATCCCGCGCGAACGCTCGATGCTGGATGTACTCAATGCCAGCGGTCATGACGTGATGTACGATTGCAAGCGCGGCGAATGCGGTCTCTGCGCCATCGACGTGGTCGAGGTCGACGGCGAGATCGATCATCGCGACGTCTTCTTCAGCGATCATCAGAAAGAGAGCAACCAGAAGATCTGCGCCTGCGTCTCCCGCGCGCGGGGGACGATCACCGTGGATACGCTGCTGCGGGCGGATGCGGTTTGAGCGAGCCCCGGGGGCGGGGTCTATTGGGACAAACAGACGGCGCCGCGGTCTCCACCTCTCCCGCTTGCGGGAGAGGTCGCGCCGAAGGCGCGGGTGAGGGCTCTCGCCTCTTGGGGACTCACTCTGTGGAGGCACCCTCTCCCCAGCCCTCTCCCGGAAGCGGGAGAGGGGCTCACCGCCCTTGTGGCCGGCATTCGGGCCCGTGTGATTTCCACCTACGCCGCGTAAGGGGCCCGATATTTCTTCGTGTCCAGCAGCGCCAGCACGCCGTCCGCCGACACCGGCCGGCTGATCAGATAGCCCTGCACCTCGTCGCAACTGAATTGGCGCAGATATTCGAGTTGGTCAGCGGTCTCGACGCCTTCCGCGACCACGCCGATGCGCAGGTCGCGCGCAAGCCCAATCACCGATTTCACGATCGCCGCGCAGTCGGGCTGCACCAGCATGTCGCGGATGAAGGATTGGTCGATCTTGATTCGGTCGAACGGCAGCTTGCGTAGATAGGTGAGCGACGAGAATCCCGTGCCGAAATCGTCCAGCGCCACGGTGACGCCGAGCTGCAGCAGCGCGTTCAGGACCGGCTCGGCCGAGCCGTATTTCGACAGCAGCATCGATTCCGTGATCTCGATCTCGAGCCGGTGCGGCGCGATCCTCGCCTCCGCGAGTGCCTGCACGATGATCTGGAGGATGCCCGAATTGTGAAACTGCGCGGCTGAGAAGTTCACGGCGACCCTGATGTCGTCCGGCCACTCGGCCGCCGTCGCGCAGGCGCGGCGGACCACCCATTCGCCGATCTCGTGGATCAGCCCGGTCTCTTCCGCAATCGGGATGAATTCGCTCGGCGGTACCAGACCGCGCCCAGGATGTTGCCAGCGCAGCAGCGCCTCGAAACCGGTGATCCGGTTTTCGTCGAGGTCGAGGAACGGCTGGAATACGAGGAACAGCTCGTCTCGCGCGATCGCGCTCTCGAGATCGGATTGCAGCGCCTTGCGATCGCGTGACACCCTGTCGTCGGCTTCCTCGAAGAAGCGGATCGTGCCGGGGCCCGCCTTCTTCGCGCGGTAGAGCGCGGCATCGGCATTCTTCATGACGTCGAGCGACGTGGTGCCGTCGCGCGGCGCCAGCACGATGCCGACGCTGGTTGCGCCCACGATCTGGCGGCCCTCGATGCGGAACGGTTCGGTGAAGACCGCGACGAAGCGTTCGGCGATATCGAGTGCATCCTCGGGACGCGCCAGATTGGCCATCACCAGCGCGAACTCGTCGCCGCCGATGCGCGCAACGTGCTCGGCAGCGCGCGTGCAGCGTCGCAGGCGGCTTGCGACCTCCACCAGGAATTCGTCGCCGGCAGGATGGCCGAACTTGTCGTTGACCTCCTTGAAGCGATCGAGATCGAGCAGCAGCACCGCAAACTCCTCGCCCGACAATGTCAGTCGCTTGAGCGCGGCCTCGAGCGTCTCGTTGAAGGCGACGCGGTTGGGCAAATGGGTCAGGGGATCCAGCCGCACGGTCCGCTCCGCCTCGATCTGCCGCATCACGCGCCGTGCAAACGCGAACGAATTGACGAACACGCCGCGGATCAGCACGCTGCCGTAGACCACGACGAGGAATGCGATCAGCAGGAAGGCCAGATCGCCGTTCCTGCCGAGACAGATGGCGATCCCGACGAAGATCGGAGCCGTGAAGGCGATGGCCGCGATCGGGATGGTGGCGAAGGCGAGCGCGCCGCCGGCCAGCATGCCCGAGCACAGGGAGGTGATGACGAGCTGCCCGCCGGTCGAAGCGTCCGCGAAGAAGGCGACCGGTACGATGCCCCAGGCGGCGCCGAGGACGAAGGCGTTTCGCACCAGCCGCTGCATGGCACGGCGCGAGACGAATTGCGGCTTGGTGATGCGGCGCGCGACGCGGGACTGCAGACCGAAAATGATTGCGCCGCTTGCGACAGCGCCAGCCCAGATCAACGCAAAAATCCTGTCCGGCGACTGCCAAAGCGCGATGGCGAGGACGATGGCGTTGCAGGCGTTGGCGAGCATGATGCCGACCGAATAGCCGAGCACCAGCGACATCTGTTCGGCCCGGATATGGCCGGCTACGGCTTCGTCGGTTGCGGGACCGCCAAAGGCCGACAAATCGCCGGCGAACAGCCGCGCGACATAGCTGGTCGTTTGAGTCCGCATTCCAGAGCCTAGCAGCATGGGCCGTCCGTCCGGCGCGGAAGCGAGAATTCGCTGCAAAACTTTGACGAACTATGAATTATCCCACCCGGCCGGCATCGCCACGACCACTTCTGCGTATTCGTGACGTGGTATCGATAACAAATCGATACAAAGGCGGACTTCGACACTTACGGAGGCGGCTGGAGGCCCTGTTCGGCCAGGAAATGCGTGAGCCCGTCGATCTGCCGCGAGCCCACGAAGGCGCCAATGTAACCGTCGGGACGCACCAGCACCCAATCCCCGGGCGATACGGCGTATGCGTCGCGAAAGTGCTCGCTTCCGTCGACGAGCTCGGCATCCGGGCCGATACAGTGGATGTGCAGTCCAGTGCACGCCGATACGGTCCCACGTTTCACCTGATAGCCAAGCAGCGTCCAATGAGGCCCCTTGAGCAACCCGAACAAGCGTATGGGTTGTCCTGCGGCTCCACGTAGCGGCGCATCCGGTGCACGGGCTCCCGCGGACGGGCCTGCCATGCGCCCTGGCTTTTCCAGTGCCAAGGGCGATCCCGGATAGCCGATCTCGAGTTGCTGCACCTCGCGACCGCGCCTCATGTCGCCGCGCTTGGCCGCTTCCAGCAAGTCGGCGGAAAGGCCGAGCACCCTTGCAGCGACGGGGTGTCGTTCTGCCTCGTAACTATCGAGCAGAGTTGCGGCCCCGCTGCCGATAACGCTCGCCAGCTTCCAGCCGAGATTGTAGGCATCCTGCACGCTGGTATTGAGACCCTGTCCACCTGTCGGAGGATGGATGTGAGCCGCATCGCCGATCAGAAATGCACGGCGATCCCGGTAACGATCGGCGAGTCTCGCATTCATCTGATAGGCCGACCCCCAAAGCACGGACTGAATGCGGATATCGTTGCGTCCCGTGCGCTCGGCGACCATGGCCGAAAGCCCTTCGGCGGACAGATCGACCTCGCCCTCGAGCGGGACGGGTGCCTGCAACTGAAACAGCTCCGTTCCGGCCAGCGGGCACAGCGAGATCTGGCGGTCCATCGCGCCATCGTGGAAGCGGTGCCACGCCAGGCGGTCCAGGCCCGTCAGCACGACGTCGGCCACCACGGCTCGTACGCCGAGCGTCTTGCCATGAAAACCAATACCGAGTGCGTGACGCACGAAGCTGCGGCCGCCGTCGGCACCGACGAGATAACGCACGCGCACCGTCTCTTCGCCGTCCCGGCCTGAAAGGCGCGCAGTCACACCGTCCTCATCCTGTTCCAGGCCGACCAATTCGCAGCCAAATTCCACCCGCCCACCGAGTTCGAGCAGCCGTTCGCGCATCACGCCCTCGGTCAGGAATTGCGGGATCATCAGCGCCATGTTGTAGGGCTCGGCCGGGGTGGGGGGTGCGTGCTCTGCAATCTCCGACTCGATGAAGCTGCCATCATCGCGGTATTTGCGCTGCGGCGGGTAGAGACCGCCGGCGGCAACGATGCGGTCGATGATGCCGAGATCCTCGAAGATCTCCAGGGTTCGAGGCTGGATTCCCTTGCCGCGAGACCCATGGAACGGACTGGCTTGCTTCTCGATCAGCCGAAAAGACACGCCTCGCCGCGCGAGGTCGATGGCGAGTGTAAGGCCGGCCGCACCTGCTCCGCAGATCAGAACGTCCGCCGTGAATTGCTTTGTCATGGCACCCTCAATATGTGTAATATGCACACATTAGGCGGGGGTCATCGGGATGTCAAGAAGGGTGCAAAATACACATATTAAAAAGCAGGTACGCTCGCTTCACGAAGCGTTGATCGACATCGTCAGTGTCATGAACCGCCGGCAGGGCGACGACATGATGATCCGCGAGGCGGGCATCTCGCTGGATCGTGCGCTGTTTCCGCTGCTCGTCGGCATCGAGCGGCGCGGCCCGATCGGGGTCGTCGATCTCGCCGATCGCATGGGGCGGGACTATACGACGGTCAGTCGGCAGGTCGCGAAACTGGAAAATCTCGGCTTGATTAAGCGCCACGCCAGCGAAGCGGATCGCCGCGTCAGCGAGGCCACCATCACGCCGAATGGCAAAGCCATGACGGATGCGGTCGACAGGGCACGCGAACGGATTGTCGGGGGGATGTTTGCGACCTGGGACGATCAGGATGTCGAGGATCTGGTGCGCCTGATGCGCAAGCTAGCCGACGCGATGATCGCCCCGGGCAAGTCAGCTTGAAATCGATTGCGAAAGGGCAGTTTGTCACCGCCCGAGCTGCTTGGGGTCGTAATAGAACCGCTCCTCGACGAGCTGATCGCCACGCCATGTCTGCCAGGCAATCTCTTCCAGTGTCCGCGTGACGCCTTCGGCATTGGTGAAGCTGAACCGCCAACGCGTCGCGACGTTGTCGCCTTCGATCAAGCTCGGCCCGATCCGCACCGCCTTGACTTCCTTGAAGGCTGCGAGCACGCCGCGCTCCTTGGCCGCGAGCTTGTCGCGCCCGACCAAAGGCTCGGCCTGGTTTTCATGGGTGGCGGCGTCCGGAACGTAGTAGTCGAGGATCGCTCCGACAAAATCCCCATTTTCCAGCCGCTTCGCAAAGGCTTCGACGATGTCGCGGCTCGGCATGGCGCCCCTCATGATAAAAACAGACTGTTAGTCGGTAAATACCGACCGGTAGTCGGAAAGTCAACTGGCCGGCTAAGGAGAATTCGACTAGACGAGACCCATGGCGAAACAGGCGGAGCGGCGGGCGGCGACATCGGAGGCGATCCTGACGGCGGCGCGCCGCCTGTTCGGGACGCGGGGCTTTGCGGCCACCACCATGGACGAGATCGCGGAAGCAGCCCATGTCGCCAAGGGCGCGGTCTATCATCACTTCAAGACCAAGGAGGCGGTGTTCGAAGCGGTATTCGACCAGGTCTCGCGCGACCTCGTCGCCGAGATCGACGGTGCCGCGCGCGCCGAGAAGGACGTGCTCGCGGCGATGGTCGCGGGCACGCAGCACTATTTCGCGGCGACTGCAAAGGGCCCGACCGGCCAGATCATCCTGCGCGACGGCCCGGCCGTGCTCGGCTGGGAGCGCTGGCGCGAGATCGACGCCCGGCATTTCGGCGGCAAGCTGCCGCGTGCGCTTTCGGTGGCGATGGAGGCCGGACTGATCGCAAAGCAGCCGGTCGAACCGCTCGCCCGCCTGCTGCTCGGCGCGGTGACGGAGGCCGCGGTTGCCTGCGCCGGACGCGCCGATATCGCAAGGGCCGGCGCGGAATATGCCCGTGCGTTCAAGTCGCTGGTCGAGGCGCTGCGCGTCAAGCCATGACGTGCTAGTGACGGAGCGGAAACGCCCACACCAACAAGAAGAACAGTAACGCATGAACGCAACTTCTTCCCTCACGCCGTCCGATCCCGAATTCGACTACATCATCGTCGGCGCCGGCTCCGCCGGCTGCGTGCTCGCCAACAGGCTCTCGGCGAACGGCAAGCACAGCGTGCTGCTGCTCGAGGCCGGCCCGAAGGATTCCAACATCTGGATCCACGTGCCGCTCGGCTACGGCAAACTGTTCAAGGAGAAGACCGTCAACTGGATGTACCAGACCGAGCCGGAGCCCGAGCTGAAGGGGCGCCAGGTGTTTCAGCCGCGCGGCAAGACGCTGGGCGGTTCGAGCTCGATCAACGGCCTGCTCTATGTCCGTGGCCAGCACGAGGACTATGATCGCTGGCGCCAGCTCGGCAACACCGGCTGGGGCTATGACGACGTGCTGCCCTATTTCAAGAAGGCTGAGAACCAGTCGCGCGGCGCCGATCAATATCATGGCAGTGGCGGTCCGTTGCCGGTTTCGAACATGGTCGTGACCGATCCGTTGTCAAAGGCCTTCATCGACGCCGCAGTCGAGACCGGTCTGCCCTACAACCCCGATTTCAACGGCGCCACGCAGGAAGGCGTCGGCCTGTTCCAGACCACGACACGCAACGGCCGCCGTGCCTCGACCTCGGTGGCCTATCTCGGCCCGGCAAAGGCCCGCGGCAATCTCAAGGTCGAAACCTCCGCGCTCGGCCAGCGCGTGTTGTTCGAGGGTCGCCGCGCCGTCGGCGTCGAATATCGGCAAGGCGTACAAATCCGCCGCGCCCGCGCGCGCAGGGAGATCGTGCTGTCGAGCGGCGCCTACAATTCGCCGCAGCTGCTGCAGCTCTCCGGCGTCGGCCCCGGCGACCTCTTGCGCAAGCATGGCATCGACGTCGTGCTGGACGCGCCGGGCGTCGGTCACGATCTCCAGGATCACATGCAGGTCCGCATCGTGATGCGCTGCTCGCAGAAGATCACGCTGAACGACACCGTCAATCATCCGCTCCGCCGCACCATGGCCGGCGCGCGTTACGCGCTGTTCCGGAAAGGCTGGCTGACGATTGCGGCCGGCACGGCGGGCGCCTTCTTCAAGACCAGCCCGCGGCTGGCCTCGCCCGACATTCAGGTCCACTTCCTGCCGTTCTCGACCGACAAGATGGGCGAGAAGCTGCATGACTTCTCCGGCTTCACGGCGTCGGTGTGCCAGCTCCGCCCCGAAAGCCGCGGGTCCCTGCGCATCCGGAGCGCCGATCCGACGGTGCCGCCGGAAATCCGCATCAACTACATGTCGACCGAGACCGACCGCAGCACCAACGTCGAGGGCCTGAAGATCCTGCGCAAGATATTGAATGCGCCGGCGCTGAAGCCGTTCGTGGCTGGCGAGTACGATCCCGGGACCAAGGTATCCACGGACGCCGAGCTGCTGGATTATTGCCGCGAGCGCGGCAGCACCATCTACCATCCGACCTCGACCTGTCGTATGGGCAATGACGCGCTCGCGGTGGTTGACCAGCGGCTGAAGGTGAGGGGGCTCGAAGGCCTTCGCGTGGTCGACGGCTCGGTCATGCCGGACCTCGTATCGGGGAACACCAACGCGCCGATCATCATGATCGCCGAAAAGGCCTCCGACATGATATTGGAGGATGCGCGGTAAACCCGCGCGAGAAGGAGCAGACGGTTTGGTTACGCGACTGAAGATCGGCACCCGCAAGAGCGCGATGGCGCTGGCCCAGACGGAAGAGATCGCGCGCCGCCTGACCGCCGCCGTGCCCGGCCTCGACGTGGAGATCGTCAAATTCGACACCACGGGCGATCTCGACCAGACCAGCAAGCTGCTGCCGCATGGCGGCAAGGGCGGCGCCTTCGTGGCGCAGATCCGCGCCGCGGTGCTCTCGGGCGAATTGCAGGCGGCGATGCACTCGCTAAAGGACATGCCGGGCAACGAGGATACGCCCGGACTCGTCATCGGCGCCACGCTGTCGCGCGATCCGCCCAACGACGCACTGGTGCTGCGCGATGGCGTGACGCTGGAGGCGCTGCGCCAGTCCCGCGGCAAGGGCTTCAAGATTGGCACCAATGCCGTCCGCCGCGCCGCTTACGCGCGCCGCTTGTTTCCGGATGTAGAGGTGATCCACTTCCGCGGCGCTGCCGACACGCGCGTGCGAAAGCTCGACAATGGCGAGAAGCAGCGCCTGCCGGATGGCGGCGCTGTGGGACCGGCCGATGCGCTGATCATGGCACGTTCGGGCCTCGATCGCGTCGGCTTCGCCGGCCGCATCGCGTACGAATTCACAGCAGTGGAGATGTTGCCGGCGGCGGGGCAAGGCATCGTCGCCGTCGAATGCGCGGCGCAGGACTGGCAGACGCGCCAGATACTGTCGTCGATCGACGATCCCGACGCGCATGCCTCGGCGGATGCCGAGCGCGAGGTCTTGTGGGTGCTGAACGGCCACTGCAATTCGCCGGTGGCGGGCTTCTCGACCATTGCGGGCGATCAGATGTCGCTGACGGCATCCGTGCTCGATCTCTCCGGCAACACCATCATCGAGGCTTCGCGCGAAGGCCCCGCCAATCGCCCGCGCGAGCTCGGCCGTGCGGTGGGTCTGGATCTGCTGACGAAGGGCGCCGCCGAGATCATCGAGCGCAGCCGGCCGCGCTGAGTGCGTTAATTCCGGCCTAATCCGGTGCAATTTCACGTAAACTTCTCGTTATTTGGCCGCGAACCGTCTTGGTGACTTTCGCTTTTCCTGCCGCGGCGTCCGGCGCATAGCAGTCGCGGTCTGAACGGAAAAGGCGACGACGATGACTGAGAACGAGATATTCATTCTCGAAGACGATCTGACGACGCGCGCGATGCTGAAGGTCGTCCTCGAGAAAGCGGGCTATCAGCCGGTTTTCTTTGCCGATGGCGAAGCACTGATTGCGAAGTCCCGCCATGCCTCGCCAGCCTGCATTCTTCTCGATCTCTGCCTGCCGGGAAGATCGGGACTGGACGTTCTTGGACGACTGACCGATCGAACCTGTCCGGCACCGATACTCATGGTCTCGGGGCAGGGCGATATCCCGACCGCCGTGCACGCGCTTCGGATCGGAGCGGCGGATTTCGTCGAGAAGCCATTCAGTCCGGCAGACCTGGTTGCGCGGATCGAGTCAGCCGGCGCCGGTCAGCCTGTGCATTCAGCGGGTCCATTGGACCATTTCAAGCAATCGCGAGGACTCACCAGGCGCGAGTGCGAGGTCCTGGATCATCTGATCGCGGGGTCATCGAGCAAGGCGATTGCGCGGAAGCTCGGCATCAGCCCGCGAACGATCGAGGATCACCGCGCCCGGATCTTGCAGAAGGCCGGCGTCAAGACGACCGCGCAGCTTTCGATCATGGCCTTGAAAGACCGGACCGCCGCCTTTGGGCGCCGCACCGTTCACTGATGACGTAGGCGGTTATCCAAGCGTGATCCCGTTTTGCCCGACGTGTCAAAAGCACGTCTGAGCCGGGTCACGCCGCCCAGCTTTTTCAATGACTTGTCTACTGCGCATGGGGTTGTTTTCGCGTTTTTTGCTTTCACTCCCTGTTGGGGGTGAGCGAACTAGCCCCGTACGCGCCTGATCATCTGCTCGACATGGGCGATCGGCGTCTCCGGCTGGATGCCGTGGCCGAGATTGAAGATGAAGCGCCCTTGCGCAAAATTCGCCAGCACATCGTCCACCGCGCGGTCGAGCGCGGCGCCGCCCGTGATCAGCACCAATGGATCGAGATTGCCCTGCACGGCGACCTTGCTTTGCACGCGCTCGCGAATGAAGCCCGGCTCCGCAGTCCAGTCGATGCTGACCGCGTTGACGCCGGTCGCCTCGACATAGGCCGGCAATTGCGCACCGGCGCCGCGGGGGAAGCCGATGATCTTCGCATTCGGCACCTTGGCTCGCACGCCCTCCACGATGCGCCGGGTCGGCTCGACCGACCAGCGCGCGAACTCGGCCGGCGGCAGCACGCCGGCCCAGGTGTCGAAAATCTGCAAGGCATTGGCGCCGGCTTCGAGCTGCAACAGCAGATATTGAATCGAGTTCTGGACCAGCACGTCGATGATTTTCGCGAACGTCTCCGGATGCCGGTAAGCCATCATCCGCGCGGGCGCCTGGTCGGGCGTGCCCTGGCCCGCGACCATGTAGGTCGCAACCGTCCACGGCGCGCCGCAGAAGCCGATCAGCGCGGTCTTGGGATCGAGCGCGGTGCGCACGAGCTTGAGCGCCTCGAACACCGGCTCGAGCTTGCCGAAGTCGGCGCGCGCGGCGAGCGTTGCGACCTTCGCGGGATCATCCAGCGGATCCAGCCGCGGGCCCTCGCCGACCTCGAATCGCACCGAGCGCCCGAGCGCATAGGGGATCACCAGGATGTCCGAGAAGATGATCGCGGCATCGAAGCCGAACCTGCGGATCGGTTGCAGCGTCACCTCGGCCGCAAGCTCCGGGTTGAAGCAGAGGTCGAGGAAGCCGCCGGCCTTGGCGCGGACCTCGCGGTATTCCGGCAGATAGCGGCCG
This sequence comes from Bradyrhizobium symbiodeficiens, assembly GCF_002266465.3. Taxonomy (NCBI): domain Bacteria; kingdom Pseudomonadati; phylum Pseudomonadota; class Alphaproteobacteria; order Hyphomicrobiales; family Nitrobacteraceae; genus Bradyrhizobium; species Bradyrhizobium symbiodeficiens. The sequence goes on from NZ_CP029427.2 coordinate 1,799,870, forward strand.
GCTTGCCGCATCATCCACAGGGGCGGGATGCTCTGGCGCTGGCCGGAGAGCACGTCGATGAAAGGTTTCGTCGCAGATTGGGGCACGAATGGTCCTGACCAAGGTTACGGCTCCTGATACACCGCTATGGCCCTCAGCGGAACAGGGGAACCAGCGCAATCGGGCCGCGTTGACCCACCGATGGAGGACACCATGGCTGAGACATTCAATCCCGCGCCGCACGACAAGCACGCCGACGATCTGCACGAAGCGCTCGCTGCCGACCGCCACAGCAAGCTCGACGCCGGGCTGAAGGATAGCTTCCCGGCGTCCGATCCCGTCAGCGCCACCCAGCCGACGCCCTCGAAGGCGGATGCGGATGCTGACAATCCTTCGCTCTGGGACAAGGTTAAGGCCATCTTCAGCTAGCGGAGGGCGAGGCCGGATTCCGATCAGTTTGCTAATGCCCTGTTAGCGATGCGCCGATCCTTGCGTCCGTAGGACTACGGAAAACCGGGATATCGCGGCGCATTCCGGCGGTAATTTCAGGGTTCAATAACAGAAGCGGCAGAGGTTCCGAAACATCGGAGAATTCTGCCGCATGAGCGCTACTGCCCAACGAGCTGGATGGAGCCGTCTGCCGTTGCGCGCGGCGGCATTCGTCGTGCTGACCTGCGCGACCATCCTCGGTGTCAGCGGCTGGCGCGAATGGGCCGCGCGCGACGCGGTGCTCAGGGGTGCCGAGACCGAGATGGCGAACGTGGCCCGTTCGCTGACCCAGCACGCCGAGGACAGCTTCGATCTCTTGGATTCCGGCGTCGTCGGCGTCGTGAGCCGGCTGGAGATGGACGGCACCGGCCCTGCGACCATTACAAAGCTCGGCAACGTCCTGGAGGTGCGTAGGAAAGCCGTCCCGCGCATTCATGGCATCGCCGTCATCGACGACCAGGGCAATTGGCTGACCTCGCCCGGCACGGTCGGCTCGACGCTCAGCGACGACGCGTTCTTCCGGTATCATCAGCTGTCCTCGAAACGCGAGCCCTATGTCGGTCATCCCGTGAAGAGCCTGCTCGAAGGCGAATGGGTGGTCACCCTGTCGCGCCGCTTCAACAAGCCGGACGGCAGCTTCGGCGGCGTGGTGCTCGCGACCATCAGTTCCAATTATCTCGCGCACTTTTACGAGCAATTCGAGATCGGCCGCAACAGCTCCGCGGCGCTGATGCACGGCGACGGATTGATCATCGCGCGCAATCCCAGCAACGACAAGTTCGTCGACCGCAGCGTGGCCGACACCGCGCTGTTCCGCGATGCCAGCCTGCAACGGCCGAGCGGCGTCTACCATTTCAAGTCGCCTCTCGACGGTTCCGAACGTCTCAGCTTCTTCAAGCGCAGCAGCCGCTATCCGCTGGTCCTGTTGGCCACGTTGGACAAGGAGGAATTGCTCGCGCCCTGGCGAGCCGCGGCAATCTCCCGCATGCTCTACGTCATCGCGTTGGTGATGCTGATTGCGGTCATCGGCGCTGTGCTGGTGCGGCAGATGCAGCGCGGCCAGCGCATGGCCGCGGCCCTGGTCGAGAAGGAGGCGCATTTCCGCCTGCTCGCGGAAGGCTCCAGCGACATGGTGACCAGCATCGGGCTCGACGAGCGGTTGCGCTATGTCTCGCCCTCGTCCGTGCGGGTCGTCGGCTGGCGCGCAAACCAACTGATCGGCACACTTGCGCTTGCGGGCATCAATCCGGAGGATCTGCCGGAGGTCCAGGCGACCATCGATGCCATGAAGCGTGGCGACCGGGAGGAGGCTCGGTTCACCTATCGCCACTCGCACCGGCAGAACAGCGAGGTCTGGCTTGAATCGACCATGCGGGTGACACGCAAGGACGACGGCCGCGTCGACGGCGTGGTCGCGATCACCCGCGACATCACCGAGCAAAAGAAGCTGGAAACCAGGCTCGAGACGCTTGCCATCGAGGACAGCCTCACCGGCCTTGCCAATCGCCGCCGCTTCGACGAGCGGCTGAAAGAGGAATGGGCGCGCGCCTATCGCGACCGCTCCAGCCTTGCTCTGCTGATGATCGATGTGGATCACTTCAAGGCCTATAACGACGAATACGGCCATCCCGCGGGCGATGCCTGCCTGCGTCTGGTCGCGAAGATCATCGCGGCCGAGACGCAGCGCACCGGCGATCTGGCGGCGCGCTATGGCGGCGAGGAATTCGCCATGCTGCTGCCGAACACCGATCCCGCAGGCTGCGCCCAGGTCGGCGAACGGATCCGCAGTGCCATCCACCAAGCCGGCCTCGTTCATGCCGCCAACCCGGAGTCCGGGTGCGTCACCGCCTCGGTCGGCGGCGCGACCTGCCGGCCGGCGCTGGAGCGTACGGCGGGCGTGTCCTCGCTCGTCGAAGCTGCCGACCGGGCACTCTATGCCGCCAAGGACGCAGGCCGCGACCGGCTGATGATGTCCGGCGAACTCATGAACCTGCTGCCGAAGGCATCCGGCCAGTAGACGGCTCAATAATGCGGCGGAGGTTCGTTGGCTGGCCCGGGCGCATTGGCCTCGGCCTCCTGCAGCCGCTCGCCGAGCTCTGTGATCTTCCGCGTCAGCAGGTCGATCTGCTTCCACTGTGCGGTGATGGTCTGGTTCAACGTCTCGATCGCGTCGTCCTGATAGGCGAGGCGTGTTTCCAGCGTGTCGATGCGCTCGGCGAGCGTCCTGATCTCATTCGTCACGGCCGTGTCCCATATCCTGTTCGAGCAAGCTCCGTTCGCGCAAGCCGTGGCTGAGCGCGACGCGCTCGTCGAACACGAAGCATTCGCCGCGCCAGCGGCTTTGCGCCTCCGGCACCTCTTCCAGATATTTGAGAATGCCGCCCTTGAGGTGATAGACTTCGGCAAAGCCGCGCGCGAGCAGATGGGAGCTCGCCTTCTCGCAGCGGATGCCGCCGGTGCAAAACATCGCGATCCTGCGGTGCTTTGCGGGATCGAGCCCGACTGCGGCAAAATCCTTGAACTGGCCAAAGCTCCTGATGCCGGGATCAACGGCGCCTTCGAACGTTCCCATCGCCACCTCGAAGGCGTTGCGGGTGTCGAGTAGCAGTATGTCGGGCGCCGAGATCAGCGCGTTCCATTCGCGCGCATCGACATAGGTGCCGACCTGGCGGGTCGGATCGGTGGCGGTATCGCCGAGCGTGACGATCTCCTTCTTCAGCCGCACCTTCAGCCGCCCGAACGGCATGGCTTCGGCGGCCGAGAACTTCAATTCGAGATTGTTCAGCCTGCCACCGAACATGTCGCCGTGCGCCAGCTCATGGGCGAGGGCGTCGATCGCCTCCGCCGCCCCGGCGAGCGTGCCGTTGATGCCCTCCTGCGCCAGCAGCACGCTGCCCTTCAGCTGGAGGCCGGCGCAGAACGCACGCAGCGGCTCGCGCAGCTCGCGGTAATCCGGGAGGGCGGCGAATTGGTAGAAGGCGGCGACCTTGATGATCGAATCCGGATCAGACATGGCCGCCCGTTTAGCAGGCTGCCGGCGCCCGGAAAACCCGCATGGCGGTCGGCCTCGAAAGGTCTATACGCCCAGCGGATGGCAGCCATTTCCCTGGTATGCCAGCATTGCCGAAGGCCGCCGGAATGTGTCATGTAACCCCGGTTTTTTCCGAGATGGCGCGCCGTCCGCGCCACGGGCCAAGAGAGCAAGAATTCGATGAGAAACTTTCATTTCCCAGGCAGGTCCACGGTCCACGCCACCAACGCAATGGTCGCGACCTCGCATCCGCAGGCCTCGCTCGCCGCGATCGAGGTGCTGCGCGAAGGGGGCACCGCGGTGGATGCGGCGGTCGCGGGCTCGGCCCTGCTCGGCGTGATCGAGCCGCAATCGACCGGCATCGGCGGCGACTGTTTCGCGTTGGTCCAGCCGCGCGGCGAGGGCAAGATCGTCGCCTACAACGGCTCGGGTCGGGCGCCGAAGGCGGCGAATGCCGACTGGTATATCGAGCGCAAGATCAACTCGGTGCCGCTGACCTCGGCGCATGCGGTCTCGATCCCCGGCGTGATCGACGCCTTCGCGACCGTCTTGCGCGATCACGGCAAGTTCGGCTTCGACCGGCTGCTCCAGCCCGCGATCAAGGCGGCCGAGGAAGGCTACGTCGTCGCCCCCCGCATCGCCTTCGACTGGAAGAACCAGTTCGAGAAGCTGAAGGGCGGCACCAACACCGTGCGTTACCTGCTGCCGGGCGGCAAGCCGCCGGTGGCCGGCGACGTCATCCGCCAGGCCGAGCTCGGCAAGACGCTGCGTGCAATCGCCAAGGACGGCCGCGACGCCTTCTACAAGGGTGCGATCGCGGAAGACATGGTCGAGACCCTCAGGGGCATCGGCGGCCTGCACACGCTCGACGATTTCGCCGCGCACACCACCGAGACGACGACGCCGATCGGCACCATGTACAAGGGTTACGACGTCTGGCAGTGCCCGCCGAACGGACCCGGCCTCACCATGTTGCTGATGCTGAACATCCTGTCGCGGTTCGACCTGACGAAATACGCCCCTCTCAGCGTCGAGCGTTTCCATCTCGAAGCCGAGGCCGCGCGCATCGCCTACATGCACCGCGAGCTGCACGTTGCCGATCCCGACCACATGCAGGTTGAGGTCGCCAAGATCCTCGCCAAGGAATTCTGCGACGAGCACATCGCCAAGATCCGCATGGACGGCATGCTCGACCTGCCGAACGTCGCACCGCCGATGAATCCGTCGACGATCTACATCACTGTCGTGGACAAGGACCGCAACGTCTGCTCGTTCATCAACTCGATCGCGCATTCCTTCGGCTCGGCGATCGTCTCGAACAAGACCGGCGTCCTGTTCCAGAACCGGGCCGGTGGCTTCCGGATCCAGCCGGGCCACCCCAACTGCATCGCCGGCGGCAAGCGGCCGCTGCACACGATCATGCCGAGCCTGCTCACCAAGGGTGGCCGCTCGGTGATGCCGTTCGCGGTGATGGGCGGACAGTACCAGCCGGTCGGCCAGACCCGCGTCGTGACCAACATCCTCGACTATGGCTGCGACGTGCAGGAGGCGATCGACATGCCGCGCGGCCTGCACTACGAGGGTCAGTATCAGCTCGAGGACAGCGTGCCGGCTGCGATCGTCGATGGCTTGAAGAAGCTCGGCCACAAGACCACCAGCGTGGTCGGCCCGCTCGGCGGCGCGCAGGCGATCTGGATCGACTGGGACAAGGGCACGCTCACCGGCGGCTCCGATCCGCGCAAGGACGGCTGCGCGCTCGGCTATTGAGCGGAGGCTCCAGCGGGGCTGGAAACGACCACCGCATTGCGCTAGACACCTTCCGCCTCAAACGGAAGGTGCCTTATGCAGCGTTTCCAGCGCGCACTCCTCACCCTGATGTCGGCACTCGCGATCACGGTGATCGCAGGCGTGTCGCATTTCGTTTCCACCACGGCCTCGGCCCAGACCGCAGGAAAGACCATGACCACAGCTTCAGGCTTGCAGATCATCGATTCCACCGTCGGCACCGGCGCCTCGCCGCAGCCCGGCCAGATCTGCGTGATGCACTATACCGGCTGGCTCTATGAGAACGGCCAGAAGGGCAAGAAATTCGATAGCTCCGTCGATCGCAAGGAACCGTTCGAATTCCCGATCGGCAAGGGCCGTGTCATCGCCGGCTGGGACGAGGGCGTCGCCTCGATGAAAGTCGGCGGCAAGCGCACGCTCATCATCCCGCCGCAGCTCGGTTATGGTGCCCGCGGCGCCGGCGGCGTGATCCCGCCAAACGCGACGCTGATGTTCGACGTGGAATTGCTTGGGGTGAAGTGACGCGTAGCGGCCAGGCCGGAGAGAGCAAGACAAACAAAAAGACCGGCCTCTCGGCCGGTCTTCTCGCTTTCAGATGCCGCGCGTCATTCCGTCGCGCGCTTGGCCCCCGCCGCTGCGCGATCAATCGCGTCCTTTGCGGCGTCCTTGGCATCGCCCATGGCCTGCTGGCCCTTGCCCTTCACTTCCTGAATCACGCCTTCGCCCTTCAGGCGGTCGGAACCGGTGGCTTCACCGATGCCCTGCTTGGCCTTGCCGATCGCCTCGTTGGCGTTACCCTTGATCTTGTCGGTCGTGCTACCCATGAAACTCTCCTTCCATTTTTCTCGCATGGACAACGTCCCGCAGCTACGAGGGTTCCAATTTTGGTATGGCTCGCCAGCGCGGCTTCGGGTTAGGTTGCCGCGCACGGAACCAACAGAAAGCAAGTCCCATGACCGGCCATGACCATTCGCATTCCCACCATGACCACGATCACGACGATCGCTGGAAACATGACGGCGTGCGCGTCATTCCCGGCAACCAGCTCGATACCAACGTGCCGTCGACGGCAGGCATGGACCGCGCGGCCGCGATCAATTTTGCGCGCGTCGGCGCCCAGAAATTGTGGGCCGGCACCGTCAGCATCAAGCCGGACGCCAAGACCGGCGCGCATCACCACGGCCATCTCGAAAGCGTCATCTATGTCGTGAAGGGCAAGGCGCGGATGCGCTGGGGCGAGAGCCTGCAATTCACCGCGGAAGCCGGCCCCGGCGATTTCATCTTCGTCCCGCCTTACGTGCCGCATCAGGAGATCAACGCCAGTCCAGACGAGGTGCTGGAATGCGTGCTGGTGCGCAGCGACGGCGAGGCGGTGGCGATCAACCTCGACATCGAGCCGGTCGAGAAGCCCGAGACCGTGCTGTGGATCGATCCCGTCCACCGGGATCCGAACGAGAAGAAGTAAGACCTGACGGTCGCCCGCCGGTTCTGTTGGGCAGAACCGGGCGGGGTGACCTCGAAAAATATCCGGACGCGGTGTCGGGTGGCCGTCGGCCTATCCGTCCTTGGGCAGAACCCGCCCAAGGAGCTTCCGATGCCCAGGATGATTTTTCTCAATCTGCCGGTGACCGATCTCAAGCGTGCGACCGCCTTTTATGAAGCGGTCGGCGCGACCCGGAACCCGCAATTCAGCGACGACACGGCGTGCTGCATGGTCTTTTCCGAGGCCATCTACGTGATGCTGACGACCCACGACAAATTCCGTCAGTTCACGCCGAAGCCCATCTCCGATGCAAAGACCTCGAACCAGGCGCTGTTCTGCCTGTCCGCCGACACCCGCAACGAGGTCGACGCGATCGTCGGCAAGGCCGAGGCGGCGGGCGGGATGGCCGATCCCAGTCCGAAGGACGAATACAGCTTCATGTACGGCCGCAGCTTCGAAGATCCGGACGGCCATATGTGGGGTGTGAACTGGATGGACATGGCGGCTGTCCCTCCGCAGCCCGCCACGGCAAATGCCTGATCAGCTCATTTGAACGCTAAACCTGGGAGGAGCATTCAAGATGTCCAAGGTCGTACCCTGCATGTGGTTCAACGGCGATGCCGAGGAAGCCGCGAAGTTCTATGTCTCGCTGGTGCCGAATTCGGCGATCACGCACGTTCAGCGCAACGTATCGGATGGCCCCTCCGGCAAGGAGGGCTCCGTGCTCGTGGTCGAGTTCACGGTCGCCGGTCAGCCGCTGGTCGCGCTCAACGGCGGCATGAAGATGGAGTACACCCACGCCATCTCGTTGATGATCCATTGCGATGACCAGGCCCAGGTCGATAGCGTCTGGAATGCCTTCCTGGCCGATGGCGGCAAGGAGGAACAGTGCGGCTGGCTCAGGGATCGCTGGGGCGTGGCCTGGCAGGTGGTGCCGAAAGTGATGTTCGAGTTCCTGTCGAGCCCGGACAAGGCAGCGGCGGCGCGCGCGGTGCAGGCCATGATGAAGATGGTGAAGCTGGATGTCGACGTGCTACGCCGCGCGTTCGAGGGCAAGTCGGCAGCGTGACGGCGACACAGGTCCCGTAGGGTGGGCAAAGGCGCTCTTGCGCCGTGCCCACCATCCGTATCCGGTTGAGAAAGGTGGTGGGCACGCTCCGCTTTGCCCACCCTACAAGATCCGTGCGAGCCGCTAATAATTAATCCGCAGCCCGATGCCGCCGTGGATGGTAGTGCCGACGGGCTGCGGGCCGAGCGTGCCGTTGGCGAAGAGGTCCACGATCCAGCCCTTCTGCACGCGGAAGCCGAGCCGGCCGCCATATTCGAACCAGCCCTGGTTGCCCATGGTCGGCACCACCGTGCCGTCGCCGGTCACGGTGGCGACGATGCCGCTATGGCTCGCAAACGACTGCACCCAGCCGCCATTGATGTTGGTCTCGATGTTGCTGCCGAAGAGGTGTGTCCACTGGCCGCCGATCTTGACCAGGCTGGTGCGGTCGGTACCGCTCGCGATGCTGGCATCGAATGGATTGAAAGCCACCGCGCTGTCGGTGTAGCCCGACACGCGTTGCCAGAGCTGCCAGACTTCGATCGAGGCGGCGACCTCGTCGCGTGGCGAGAGGCGACTGATCCAGCCGGCGCGGCCGTAGACGGCGTAGTTCGAGGCGTTGGTCGAACTGGTCACGCTCACCGGGCCGAGACTGGTATCGTAGCTGCGCGTGTAGCGGGCCTTCTCCCACGGCGTCAGGATCGTGCCGACGTCGAAGAACGGGCGTGACGAGCCCCAGTCGGTGAAGTCGTAACGCAGCGCGAAGGCGCCGATCGGCGCGCTCGTGATCTTGTAGCCACCCTCGTTGTATTGCGTGTAGGCGATGCCGGCGAGCAGCGACAGATTGTTGGTCAGCGCCTTGCGGCCATGGATGCCGGCGGAGAACGAGCCCGCCGAGCCGAACGCACTGACGCAGTCGCCGCAATTGACCTGCTCGTTGACGCCGAGCAGCACCGTGCCGAGCACGCGGTTGGTGATCATCTGGTTGAAGCGCTGATTGGCGAGGCCGCCGATCGAATTGCCGCTGGAATCGGCGCCGGTCGGTGTCGGGCTGGGCGACGGATAGGGGTTTGGCGTGGGCGACGGAGAAGGCGAGGGGCTGGGGGAGGGGGAGGGCGAGGGCGATTGAGCGGCGGCCGAACCGATGCCAAGCGCGGCCGAGCACAATGCAACAGCCAGAAGGAGCGCGGCCCGTCTCACGAACTGTCTTGCCAGGTTTCGCATCGTCAGCGACCGCACAGCATGCCGTCGTCCTGGACGGCGGGCGTGATGGTCGGCGAGGCGTCGGCGTACTGGTTCACCGCGCACAGCCCGGCACTCGCGGCGCAATTGGCGGCGAAGGTCCAGGGCGGCGTGTTGGTCTTGGTGATCGAGACCTTGCCGCCGGTCGATGTGATGATTGCGGTGTCGCCCGGCTGGGTTAGCTGCACGCATTGTGAACCCGTCGTGCAGACGCTGGCCGCACCGTCCTGAAGCACGACGACGGAGCGTCCGCGCTGCGAGAGGATGTCGAGCGTGGTGCCGCGTACGCCGATGGTGGCAAGGGGCGTCGTGATCTTGTAGGCGGTCTTCTCGGAATGTCCGGTGACGAAGCGGAACGCGCCGGTGGTCATGCGGATCGCGACGTCGCGATAGCTGTGCTCGTCGTTGAAGACGGTGCGGTCGAGCTTGAGCGTGGCGCTCGGACCGAGCGACAGATTGGTGCTGTCGGCCATCACGAAGCGCGCGGCGCTGTCGGCGCCGGTGCGCACGGTCTCGTCGCGCAGCATGCTGTCGCCGACACTGATCGGTGTGGCCGTCGCGGCCACGCGCACGACTTCGTTCTGGATCACGACGGCTTCGCCGACGCGCGTCTGCGCCGACGCGGCAGGCGCCGCGCACAATGCGGCCGACAACAAGGTGGGGAAAAGCCAGAAACGCAAATTCATTTCACAACCGATCGATGTGTCCCTGATCGTACCGGATCGCGCGCGTTTCTGATGTGGCGAAATTATCACAAGCGGCGTGGACGTGCGTTATGCTTAGTGACAGTTGCGGCAGAATGCGTTCAATGAAAACCACGATCTCTTTTTTTGTCCGCGGTGACGCAAATTTGCCACGCAAAATATCCCCACAGCAGCCGCTTGAACGGTCCGCAGTTCCGAGAGTGTCGCGAAGCGCAGTGGTTGCTGTCGCTATTTTCCTAGCTGTCCATCTCGCGCTGCTGATCGGACTGACGATGCCGGAGAAGTTCGTCTTCGACGAGGTGCACTATGTGCCGGCGGCGCGGCAGATGCTGGCACCGGCGATGTCGCAGCCGATGCTCAATCCGATGCATCCGCCGCTGGCCAAGGAGCTGATCGCGGCCTCGATCGCGGCCTTCGGCGACAACGCGCTTGGCTGGCGTTATCCCGCGACATTGTTCGGCGCATTGGCGATCGTCGCGATCTATCTGGCCGGCCTCGCGCTGTTCTCCGCGCAGGGGCCGGCAATCGCCGCGGCGCTGATCGCCGCCTTGAACCAGATGCTCTACGTGCAGGCGCGCATCGCCATGCTGGACATCTTTGCGCTCGGCTTCGGTCTGCTCGCGACCGCGGCCTTCATGCATGGTTTTCGACGCGAGCGGCCGCAGGCGCTGTTCGCGCTCGCCGGCAGCCTGTTCGGCCTGGCGGCAGCCTGCAAATGGAGTGGCCTGTTTCCGCTCGGCGTCTGCATCGTCATCGTCGCGGTGATCCGCCTGATGCAGGGTTGGCGCACGCTGTTCGCCGACGCGAAGCCGGACGACTGGTACCGGCCGGACCTGTGGCCCGGCTTGAGGCTGCATCATGTGGCGCTGTGCTTCGCCGTCCTGCCGGCGATGACATATCTTGCGACCTTCGTTCCACTCTACGGGGTGTCCTTGCCGGATCTGATCGAGGCGCAGCGCCGGATCTTTGCCGACAACACCACGACCGCGATCGCCGGCCACACCTATATGAGCGCGTGGCCATCCTGGCCGCTGCTCGCACGCCCGGTGTGGTTCCTGTTCGACAAGACGGGGGAGGACAACATCTCCGCGATCGTCTTCCTCGGCAATCCGCTGGTGCTGTGGCCCGCTCTGCTCGCGCTCGTGCTCGTGCTGCGCGATTTCATCGTGCTGCGCCGGTGGGATGCGTTCCTGATCGCGGCGTTCTATTTCGGTCCTTGGCTCGCCTGGGCATTGCTGCCGCGCACGCTGGGCTTCATCTACTATTATCTACCGGCCGCCACCGCAGCGTCGCTTGCGCTGGTCTACGTGCTGCGCCGGGACGGGCTGCCGCGCTGGCTGCTCTGGGCCTATGTCGGAACCGCCGCGATCGGTTTTGCGGTCATGCTGCCGATCTCGGCGGCTTTCATCGGCACCACGATGCGGAGCTTCAGCCGGCTGATGCTGTTCCAGAGCTGGATATGACGTCGCCGCCTGCGGGGGCGGCAGGCGGCGTGTCTTCGGTCGCGATCAAATCGAGAAATTATTTCGATGCGGTCTTGGTGTCCATGTTCACGACCTGGACGCGGCGGTTGATCGGGTCGGCGCCGTTGGCGGTATCCTTCAGCTTGGTCTTGCCGTAGCCGACGGTGACGAGATCGGTGCCGTTGAGGCCGTAGTTCTGCACCAGGTACTTCTTGATGGTGTCGGCGCGGCGCTCGGAGAGACCTTGATTGTACTCTTCGCCGCCGGTCGCGTCGGTGTGGCCGGCGACCACGAAGGTCGAGCCCTTGAGCGCCGGATCGGACAGCGCCTTGCCGAGTGCCTGCACCGAGGGCACCGAGGTCTTGGCGATATCGGCCGAGTTGTAGTCGAACTGTATCTCCAGATCGATCTTCGGCTTGGTCGCGGCGAGCTCGGCAATCTGCTCGCGCTCACCGGTCGAGAGCGAGCGGGTCGAGCGGTTACGCACAGTGTTCAGGAATGTCGATTCCTTGGCCTGCATCGCCGGATCGGCCTGCGGACCGGCGGACAGGCCGCGGGTCGCCGGCTTCGGCTTCAGTGCATCCAGGATCTGGCCTGTCGAGACGTTGTTGTCACCGGCCAGAGCCAGGCCCGCCGTCATCGACAGCGCGGCGGAGAGAGTTATCACCTTCAGTCCAAGGAACTTATCAAAACGGGTCATTGTCGTATCCTCGCTGTTTCGCCTGATAGCGATTTGATGCTGCGAGCATAGGGCAGGTTCAAAGGCCCTGATGTGATCTTGGTCACGGTGGCAACAGCCGCTTCAGGGCCGATCCTGGCGCATTTCCGGGCGTTCCGGACGTCGGACCGGCGCGTTTCGCCGTTACCCCCGGGGGGCGGGGCCGATCGCACCAATAGCAGTGGTCGCACTCGCCGCGGTGCGGGTTCAGGCGGCGGCGGTCCTCGGGTGATTGAAATCACGTTGAGGTGCGCGGGCCTTGGCTCCGGCAGCCCCGTTGTAGTGCATGCACGCGCTCTTCATCTTGCCATTGCTCATGCCGGTGTTGGCCATGGCCATTTCCTTGTTCGACGATGAAGTCGCAGAAGGCCATGATGGCGAAGTAGGCTTCGGCCGCTGCAACCGGCCGCGCTGTCAGCAGATGGCAGCGCGGCTTTTTCATTGCAGGTTCCGGTCAGGTTCTTTCTCCCGGCGCGAATCCCGCTACATTGCGTTCTGCAATGTCACGCGCGCCCAAATCGCTTCCCCTCACCACGTCACAGGCCCGGCAGATCTGGCTGCAAGCCCAGCGGCTGGATGAACGCGCCCCGTTCGGCGAGGGAGCACAGGCCGTCGCAGATGCGGTCGCCCATCTCGGCTACGTGCAGATCGACACCATCAACGTCATCGAGCGCTGCCACCATCACATCCTGTTCAGCCGTATCCCGTCCTACCGGCGCGCCGATCTGCGCCACGCCCAGAGCGTCGACAGAAGCGTGTTCGAGTATTGGACGCACGCGCTTTCCTACGTGCCCGCCGGCGACTTCCGTTTCTTCCTGCCGGCGATGCGCGAGCATCGCCGCGAAGGGCACAAATGGTTCGCCTCGGTGAAGCCTGCGGACACGCGCAAGGTGATGCGGCTGGTGCGTGCCGGGCCGCTGACGATCCGCGATATCGAGGACGACGTGCTCACCGAGAAGGAGCATCTGTGGCAGAGCCGCAAGCCGTCGAAGCGGGCGTTGCAGCTCGCCTTCTATACAGGCGCCGTGACCATCAGCGAGCGGCAGGGCATGCTCAAGACCTACGAGCTGATGACGCGTCATTTCGATTGGGACAAGCTCCCCAGGCCGGCGTCCGCTAAGGAGATTACGACCTATCTGCTCGACCGCGCATTGCGGTCGCAAGGCGTAGTGAGCCTCGATTCCGTCTGCCACCTCGATGCGCCGCGCAAGAAGGCAGTGGCCGGCCTGATCGCCTCCCGCGTCCGCCGCGGCGAGCTCGTGCCTGTCGCGATCGAAGGTGCCGGCAAGCAGGAGCATTGGGCGGCGCCGGCCACGCTCGAGGCGACCAGCGGGGTGGTCTCGCCCGACCTCGTCCACATCCTCTCGCCGTTCGATCCCCTGATCATCCAGCGCAAGCGCACCAATCTCATCTTCGGTTACAACCATTTGTTCGAGGCCTATGTGCCGAAGGCCAAACGCAAGCTCGGCTATTTTGCGCTGCCGGTGCTGGTCGGCGACGAGATCGTCGCCGCGCTCGATCTGAAGACCGATCGGCAGGCGAAGAAGCTGCTGATGCAGAAATGGACCTGGGTGGGGCAGGGCAAGAAGACGGCGGGGCGCAAGGAGCTCAAGCAGAAGATCGAGGGCGAGCTCGATCGTTTCGAGCGGTTTCAATTGGCGGAGTAGATTCCACTTCGGCGAGACGCGCGATCCAAGCGCCGAACACAATCCCGACAGCGTAGGCCACCAGATTCCACGGCGAGAAGATGCGCCCGAGCAGCAGCGCGCCGGCCGTGGTCAGCCGGAACGCATCGAGCCATGGCGTGTGCACCAGGCGGGAGAACTCGACGACGACGGCGATCATCGCCGCGACCGCCGCAATCTGCGTCCGGGTGAGGCGCGGCAGCAGAGCCCCGACCAGCAGAAACACCATCGTGGCCCACAACAGTGAGCCGCCATACTTCACGATGAACGCAGGCAGGCCGATCGGAAAGCCGTACCAGCGCAGGGACAGTCCACAGGCGATCACCGCGAGCGCGAGGGCGGCGCGGGTCAGCGATGTCCGTAACAGCGCAACAGGTTTATCCGGTTGCGTCCCGTGCATTGCTTGCTCCATTGACTCTTTGGCCACGATGCTGAAAACCGCAACCTGCCCATAAAAGCAACAACCCGGGGGAAGCCATGAGCCAGACCACCACTTATGCCGGTTCCGCCGGCGGCGCCAAGAACTTCAACAAGTCGGACATCGAGACTTCGACGATCCGCGCCATCTCCTGGCGCCTGATTCCGTTCCTGGTGCTGGCCTACTTCTTCTCCTATCTCGACCGCGTCAATCTCGGCTTCGCCGCGCTGACCATGAATGTGGAGCTGAAGTTCACGCCGCTGATCTTCTCCTGGGGCGCCGGCATCTTCTTCATCGGCTATTTCATCTTCGAGGTGCCGAGCAATCTGGCGCTCGAGAAGTTCGGTGCCAGCCGCTGGATCGCCCGCATCATGGTGACCTGGGGCATCATCTCGGCGCTGATGGCGCTCACGAGCGGTGTTACCAGCTTCTACGTCCTGCGCTTCCTGCTCGGCGTCGCCGAGGCCGGCTTCTTTCCCGGCATAATCCTCTATCTCACCTATTGGTATCCGGCCGAATATCGCGCCCGCTTCCTTGCGGCCTTCGCCATCGCCGTGCCGGTCTCGACCGTGATCGGTGCGCCGATCTCGGGCCTGCTGCTCGGGCTCGACGGCGCGATGGGCCTGAAGGGCTGGCAATGGCTCTTCATCATCGAAGGCATTCCCTCGGTGCTGCTCGGCATCGTTACCTGGTTCTATCTCACCGACAAGCCGGAGAAGGCGGATTGGCTGTCGGCCGAGCAGAAGGCGTGGCTGAAGGCGAAGCTCGATTCGGAAATCGCGGCCAAGCAAGCGGTGAAGCACCTTTCGCTCGGCGAGGCATTGTCCTCGCCGAAGGTGATCGCGCTCAGCCTGATCTATTTCGGCTTCGTCGGCGCGCTCTACGGCATGCAGTTCTGGCTGCCGCAGATCGTCAAGGCTTTCGGGCTGACCAACGCGCAGACCGGCTTCGTCACCGCGATCCCGTATCTGTTCGGCACGATCGCCATGATCCTGTGGGCGCGGCATTCCGATGCCACGCGCGAACGCGTGAAGCATGTCGGCGCGCCGCTGCTGCTCACCGCCGTCGCGCTCGCCGTCTCCAGCTTCCTCACGGATCCCACCATGACGATGGTGGTACTGACGGTGGCCGCGATCGGCGTGTTCTGCTGCTTCGGTGTGTTCTGGACCCTGCCGACCGCCTGGCTCTCCGGCACGGCGGCAGCGGGCGGCATCGCCCTGATCAACTCGATCGGCAACCTTGCCGGCTTCGGCGGGCCGTACCTGATCGGCTGGGTCAAGGAAGCCACCGGCCAGACCTCGACCGGCCTGTTGGTGCTCGCTGCGCTGCCCCTGATCGCCGGCATCCTGGCGTTCGTCGGTGGCCACGACAGCAAGCATGAGTTCGCCGAGCAGGGGCGGTAGAGGGCAATCCCCACCGTCGCGTAGCCTGGATGATCCAGGCTACGGACCTGTGCTCAGCCCTATCAGGGCACCTACCTCACCATGGTTCTTTCGACCCTTACCACCCCTTAACGATCACGCATTCCTGATAACTGACGATTATTGACTTTCATCAGTGATTAGTCGACATTGCTCTCAATCGCGATGCAGGAGTGTCCTTAGATGTTCGTCCGGTCGGTTTTGTCGAGCTATTCCAGGCTGTTGGCAGGTGTGTCGTTAGCCCTGATGGCGGCTGCGCTGGCCGGGTGCAATGACACCGTCGCCGAGAAGGCTGAGCCGCCGCGGCCGGTTCTGGTCGCAACCGCGCATTATGATGCCGAGACCCCGGAGCGCAGCTTCGTCGGCACCATCAGGCCGCGAATCGAGAGCGATCTCGGCTTCCGTGTCGCCGGCAAGGTCGCCAAGCGGCTCGTGGAAGTCGGCCAGACCGTCGAAATCGGCCAGCCGCTCGCGACCCTCGACGAGGTCGACCTGAAGCTCCAGGCCGAGCAGTCCGTCGCCGAGCAGACCGCCGCGACCGGCGTGCTGGCCCAGGCCGCCGCTGCCGAGCAGCGCGCCAAGGATCTGAAGGCCAAGGGCTGGACCACCGATGCCCAGCTCGACCAGAGCCGCGCCTCGGCCGACGAGGCCCGCGCGCGCCTGAACCGGGCTGAGCGGGCGGTCGAACTGACCAAGAACTCCCTTTCCTACGCGACGCTCAACGCCGACGCCCGTGGCGTCGTCACCGCAACGCTGATCGAGCCCGGCCAGGTGGTCTCCGCGGGCCAGGCTTCGATCCGCGTCGCCCGCTTTGCCGAAAAGGAAGCGGTCGTCGCGATCCCTGAGACGCTGGTTGGACGCGCCAAGTCGGGCGTCGCCAGCGTCACTCTTTGGTCGGAGCCGGGCAAGAAGTATACGGCCAAGCTGCGCGAGATCGCGCCGACGGCCGATCCGGCCACGCGCACCTATCTTGCGAAGTTCTCGCTGCCGGAGGCCGACGACAAGGTTTCGCTCGGCATGACCGCGACGCTGACGTTGTCGGACGCGGCCACCGAGCGCGTCGCGCGGCTGCCGCTGTCGGCCTTGTTCAACGAAGGCGGCAAGCCCTCCTTCTTCGTCGTCGACGATAACGGCGCGTTGACGCTGAAGCCGGTGGCAGTGAAATCCTACGAGAGCAACGACGTCGTCATCACCGGCGGTGTGGAAGAGGGCGCCAAGATCGTTACCCTCGGTGTGCAGAAGCTCGATCCGGGCCAGCGGGTGCGGGTTGTGTCGTCACTGTCCTTTTAAGTCTCGTTTTCGAGTTCGTCGTTGCAAGGCGAGTTTCGGCCCGAGCGCAAATGCGAAGGCTGAAGCGGCGAAGCGATCCAGAATCTGCCCAGCCCCCTGGATTGCTTCGCTGCCTCGCGATGACGGTTTGAACTGAGTGGCTGTCGTTATTTTGGCAATTGGATCGTCTTTTCGGAGAGAGCGATGAAGCGCTTCAACCTTTCGGCCTGGGCCGTCAGCCATCCGACGCTGGTTCTCTTCCTGATGATCATGCTCGGCGTCGCCGGCTTCTTCTCCTACGAGAAGCTCGGTCGGGCCGAGGATCCGTTCTTCACGGTCAAGGTGGTCAACGTCTCCGTGATCTGGCCGGGCGCGACCGCGCAGGAGATGCAGACCCAGGTCGCCGATCCCATCGAGAAGAAGATCCAGGAGCTGCCCTATTTCGAGAAGGTGCAGACCTATTCCAAGCCCGCCTTCACCGCGCTCCAGGTCACCTTCCGCGACTCCACGCCGCCGAAGGACGTGCCTTACCTCTTCTATCTCCTGCGCAAGAAGCTCGCCGACGTGCAGGGCCAGTTGCCGTCGGGCATCCTGGGACCCGTCGTCAACGACGAGTTCTCCGACGTCGATTCCATCCTCTACATGATGACCGGCGACGGCGCCGACTACGCCCAGCTCAAGAAGGTTTCCGAAGGCTTCCGTCAGCGCCTCCTGAAGGTGCCCGGCGTGACCAAGGTCGACGTCTACGGCAATCAGGACGAGCGCATCTTCGTCGAGTTCTCCCACGCCAAGCTCGCCACCCTCGGCATCACGCCGCAGGCGCTGTTCGACTCGCTCGCCAAGCAGAACAATGTGACGCCGGCCGGCACGGTCGAAACCTCCTCGCAGCGCGTGCCGCTGCGCGTCACCGGCGCCCTCGACGGCGCCAAGGCCGTCGCCGAAACGCCGGTCGAGAGCAACGGCCGCGTGTTCCGCCTCGGCGACATCGCCACCGTCACCCATGGCTATGTCGATCCGCCGAGCTTCGTCGTGCGCCAGGAAGGCAAGGCCGCGATCGGCATCGGCGTCGTCACCGCCAAGGGCGCTAACATCCTCGAGCTCGGCAAGGAGGTCGAGAAGGCGACGGCCGAATTCATGAAGGCGGTGCCGCAGGGCATCGACGTCAAGCTGATCGCCGACCAGCCCAAGGTCGTCGAGCACGCCGTCAGCGAGTTCGTGCACTCCTTCATGGAAGCGCTCGTCATCGTGCTGTTCGTCTCGTTCCTGGCACTGGGCTGGCGCACCGGCATCGTGGTTGCGCTGTCGGTGCCGCTGGTGCTCGGCATCGTCTTCATCGTCATGAACATGATGTCGCTCGACCTGCACCGCATCACGCTGGGTGCGCTGATCATCGCGCTCGGCCTGCTCGTCGACGACGCCATCATCGCGGTCGAGATGATGGTCGTGAAGATGGAGCAGGGCTGGGACCGCATGCGCGCGGCGTCGTTTGCCTGGGAATCTACCGCGTTTCCGATGCTCACGGGAACGCTGGTCACGGCCGCTGGCTTCCTTCCCATCGGCTTTGCCAATTCGGCGGTCGGCGAATATGCCGGCAGTATCTTCTGGATCGTGGCGATCGCGCTGGTCGCCTCCTGGTTCGTGGCGGTGATCTTCACGCCCTATATCGGCGTCATGCTGCTGCCCAACATCAAGGTGCACCAGAATCACGATCCGCACGCGGTCTACGAGACCCGCATGTACCGGGGCCTGCGCGCCATCGTGCAATGGTGTGTCAATCACCGCATCACCGTGGTGGTCGCGACCGTCGGCGTCTTCATCGCCTCGGTCGTCGGCTTCGGCCATGTCCAGCAGCAGTTCTTCCCGCTGTCGGAGCGGCCCGAGTTGTTCTTCCAGTTGCGCCTGCCTGAGGGCACCGCCTTCAACGTCACCGAGAAGGCGGTGAAGAAGGCCGAGACGCTGCTGAAGGACGACAAGGACATCGAGACCTACACGTCCTATGTCGGCCAGGGCTCGCCGCGCTTCTGGCTCGGCCTCAATCCGCAGTTGCCGAACGAGGCCTTTGCCGAGATCGTCATCGTCGCCAAGGGCGTCGAGGGGCGCGAGCGCGTCAAGGCCAAGATCGAGAACGCGGTTGCGGACGGCATGCTGTCCGAGGCGCGCGTCCGCGTCGATCGCTTCAACTTCGGCCCGCCGGTCGGCTTCCCCGTGCAGTTCCGCGTGATCGGTCCCGACGCCAACAAGGTGCGCGAGATCGCCTACCAGGTCCGCGACGTCATGCGGCAGAACAAGAGTGTCAAGGACGTCCAGCTCGACTGGAACGAGCAGTCGCCCTACCTCAAGCTCGTCGTCGACCAGGATCGTGCCCGCGCCCTGGGCCTGACCCCGCAGGACGTGTCGCAGGCGCTCGCGCTGCTGATCTCGGGCTCGCAGGTCACGACCGTGCGCGACGGCATCGAGAAGGTCGGCGTGGTGGCCCGTGCGGTCCCGTCCGAACGCCTCGACCTCGGCGGCGTCGGCGATCTCACCATCACCTCGCGCAACGGCGTTGCCGTGCCCCTGCAGCAGGTCGCCAAGATCGAATATTCCCACGAAGAGCCGATCATGTGGCGGCGCAACCGCGACATGGCGATCACCGTGCGCTCCGACGTGGTCGACGGCGTGCAGGCGCCCGACGTCACGGGCCAGATCACCCCGAAGCTGAAGGCGATCAAGGACCACCTCGAGCCGGCCTACCGGATCGAGGCGGGCGGCGCGTTCGAGGAATCTGCCAAGGGCAACGCCTCGATCTTCGTCCTCTTCCCGCTGATGGTCATGGTGATGCTGACGCTGCTGATGATCCAGCTGCAGAGCTTCTCGCGCCTGATCCTGGTGTTCCTGACCGCGCCGCTCGGCATCGTCGGCGCCTCCTTCGGCCTCAACGTCGCCAATGCCCCGTTCGGCTTCGTGGCGCTGCTCGGCCTGATCGCGCTTGCCGGCATGATCATGCGCAACACGGTCATCCTGGTCGACCAGATCGAGACCGACGTCTCGCACGGCCTGACCCGACGCGAGGCGATCGTGGAGGCCACCGTGCGCCGCGCCCGCCCGGTGGTGCTGACTGCGCTCGCGGCCATCCTCGCCATGATCCCGCTGTCGCGCTCGGCCTTCTGGGGCCCGATGGCGATCACCATCATGGGTGGCCTGTTCGTCGCGACCTTCCTGACGCTGCTGTATTTGCCGGGCCTCTATGCACTTTGGTTCCGGAAGAGCCTGGACGAGGCGGGTACTCCCGAGCAGCCTGCCGCGCCGCAGCATGGCAGCGATGAACATCCGGCAATTCCGCTTGCTGAAGCGGCTGAATAAGTGAGATGAAGTGCTGGCGAACGAGTCCTGAAAGATGACACTGGTTGCGGAACATATCGAAGGCGACACCCGGGATCGTATTCTCGAGGTGGCCGAGCGGCTGTTCCGCCAGATCGGCTACCAGAAGACCACGGTCGGGGACATCGCTAAGGAGCTCAGGATGAGCCCCGCCAACGTGTATCGCTTCTTCGAATCGAAGAAGGCGATTCATCAGGCGGTGGCGCGGGGTTTGATGGGCGAGGTCGAGCTCGAGGCGCAGCGGATCGTGGCGAAGCCCGGTCCGGTGCCGGAGCGCTTCCGTGAGCTGCTCACCACCATCCATCGCATGAACACCGAGCGCTATGTCGGCGACAACAAGTTGCACGAGATGGTCGAGATCGCAATGCAGGAGGATTGGCAGGTTTGCGTCAATCACATGGAGTGTATTGGCGGCTTTGTCGGCCAGATGATCGCTCAGGGCGTCGCCTCGGGCGATTTCGAGGCACCCGATCTCCAACTGGCCGCGCTCTGCTCCTGTACCGCGATGATGCGGTTCTTCCACCCCCAGATGATCGCCCAATGTGCCACCAAGCCGGGCCCGACCATCGACCAGATGATCGATTTCGTCATCGCGGGTCTGTCGCCGCGCCACTGACGGGCGGAGGAATTTCTCCTATAAGCAAGCTGACGTAGCCCGGATGGAGCGAAGCGCAATCCGGGATTTTTGGCGTTGTGCTTGCGGTCCCGGATTTCGCTTCGCTCCATTCGGGCTACCAGGAACAGGAAAGACCCGCGTGACCGACAAAGACCTGTACTTCTACGAGCCCTCCAAGGGCCACGGCCTCAAGCACGATCCCTTCAACGCCATCATCGCGCCCCGGCCGATCGGCTGGATCTCCTCCCGCGATACCAAGGGCCACGTCAACCTCGCGCCCTACAGCTTCTTCAACGCCTTCTGCTACGTGCCGCCGATCATCGGCTTCTCCTCCACCAATTGGAAAGACACGGTCGAGAACATCCAGCAGACCGGCGAGTTCGTCTGGAATCTCGCCACCATGGACCTCGCCAAGCACATGAACGCGACCGCCGCGCATGTCGCCCCTGAGGTCGACGAATTCGAGATCGCGGGCCTCACCGCCGTGCCCGGCAAGCTCGTCAATGTACCGCGCGTCGGCGAGAGCCCCGTCGCCTTCGAGTGCAAAGTGTCCGACATCGTCCGCCTCAAGGGCGCCGACGGCAAGGAAGCCGACGCCTGGCTGACGCTGGGCGAGGTCGTCGCCGTCCACATCGACAAAGCCATGATCAAGGACGGCGTCTACCAGACCGCCGCCGCCCGCCCGATCGTCCGCGCCGGCCGCCGCGGCGACTACTTTGAGATCAAGCCGGAAAACCTGTTCGAGATGGTGCGGCCGGATTAGGGTCGGCCAAACTCTCTCCTGTCATTCCGGGGCGACGCGTAGCGTCGAGCCCGGAATCCATAACCACGATCGGGAGTATGGATTCCGGGCTCGCGCCAAGAGGCGCGCCCCGGAATGACGGCGAGACATTCAGCCCCATTCCCTTCCCGGAACTGCTCCCGCGTCCCGGCCGTTATTGGCTAGGGCGGCCGCCCGGCCGCGTCAATGTCGCAGGCGAAGTCTTCACCCCCGCCAGCCACTTTTCCGCTAAAATGCCGCCAACCGCGCCGATGCATGAGGTCAGCCATGAGCTTCCGCCGCGACACCATCACCAAGCCGATCTTCTCCTGGGCGCGCGGCGTGCTGCCGGCGATGTCCGACACCGAACGCGAGGCGCTGGAGGCGGGCGACGTCTGGTGGGATGCCGATCTCTTCACTGGCAACCCAGATTGGGCGAAACTGCTAAAGGTGCCGCAGGCGACGCTGACCTCCGAGGAGCGGGCCTTCCTCAACGGACCCGTCGAAGAGCTCTGCGCCATGCTCGACGAGTGGAAGATCTTTTGGGAATGGCGCGACCTGCCGCCTGATGTCTGGCACTTCGTCAAGCGCGAAAAGTTCTTCGGTATGATCATTCCGAAGGAATTCGGCGGCCTTGGCTTCTCGCCCTATGCCCATTCGGAAGTCGTGCGCAAGATCTCGACCCGCTCGATTGCGGCGGCCGTCACGGTGATGGTGCCGAATTCACTCGGGCCCGGCGAGCTGCTGATGCATTTCGGCACCAAAGAGCAGCGGGAGCGGTGGCTGCCGCGCCTCGCCGACGGCCGCGACATTCCCTGCTTCGGCCTCACCAGTCCTGAAGCAGGCTCCGACGCCGCTTCCATGGTCGACACCGGCATCATCTGCAAGGGCACCTTCGAGGACCGCGAGGTCGTCGGCCTCAGGCTCAATTGGCACAAGCGCTACATCACGCTCGGCCCCGTCGCGACGCTGCTGGGCCTCGCCTTCAAGGCCTATGATCCCGACCACCTCGTGGGCGACCAGGAGGAGCTCGGCATTACCGTGGCGCTGATCCCGACCCATCTGCCCGGTGTCGAGATCGGCCGGCGCCACCTGCCGTCGATGCAGGTCTTCCAGAACGGCCCGAACCGGGGCCGCGACGTCTTCATTCCGCTCGATTACGTCATCGGGGGCAAGGAGCGGCTGGGGCAGGGCTGGAAGATGCTGATGACCGCACTTGCAGCCGGCCGCGGCATCTCGCTGCCGTCGCTCTCGGCGGCCGGTGCCGCCTATGCCGCGCGCACCACCGGCGCCTATGCCCGCATCCGAGAGCAGTTCGGCATCTCGATCTCCAAGTTCGAAGGCGTCGAGGAGCCGCTCGCGCGCATCGTCGCCACCGCCTACCAGCTGGATGCGGCGCGGCGGTTGACCTGCGCGGCGCTCAACGCCGGCATTCATCCGGCTGTCATATCCGGCATCATGAAGCTGCACGCCACCGAGCGGATGCGCACAGCGGTCGACGACGCCATGGACATTCATGGTGGCAAGGCCGTGATCGACGGTCCGCAAAACTATCTCGGCAATCTGCACCGCGCCGTGCCGGTCGGGATTACGGTCGAGGGTGCCAACATCCTGACCCGCAATCTCATCGTGTTCGGGCAGGGCGCCATCCGCGCACATCCCTATCTGCTCGCCGAGATGAATGCGCTGGCCGATACCGATCGCGAGCGTGGTCTCACCGCCTTCGACAAGACGTTCTGGAAACATGTTGGCCACAGCTTCGAGACGCTGTTGCGTGCCTTCGGCCGGAGCTGGAGCTTTGGTGCCTTCGCGCCGGCACCGAACGCAGGCGACGCCACGCCATTCTATCGCCAGCTCTCGCGCTATTCGGCGGCGTTCGCGCTCTGCGCGGACATGGCGCTGCTGACGCTCGGCGGCGCACTCAAGCGCAAGGAGATGCTGTCGGCGCGCTTCGGCGATATCCTCTCTGAACTTTATCTCCTGTCTGCCGCGCTGAAACGCTGGCAGGACGAAGGCC
This sequence comes from Bradyrhizobium symbiodeficiens, assembly GCF_002266465.3. NCBI lineage: Bacteria > Pseudomonadati > Pseudomonadota > Alphaproteobacteria > Hyphomicrobiales > Nitrobacteraceae > Bradyrhizobium > Bradyrhizobium symbiodeficiens. The sequence goes on from NZ_CP029427.2 coordinate 1,823,358, forward strand.
GGCAGAAGGAAGACTTTGCCGCGCTGGAATGGTGCATGGCGACGGGATTCAAAACCATCGAGAACCGGCTTGCCGAAATCCTCGCCAACCTGCCCAATCGCCTCGTCGCCGGCTTCCTCAAGTTCGTGGTCCAGCCGTTCGGCGCCCGCGTGCTCGGCCCCTCCGACCGTGTCGTGCACCAATGTGCAAGCCTTGTGCTGGAGCCCTCGGCCGCGCGCGAGCGCCTCACGCCGGATCTGGCCCATGTCGATGATGATGGCGGCTTCGCCCGGCTGGAGCATGCGTTCAAGCTGGTTACCGCCACCGACGCGATCGCTAAGCGCATGCGTGCCGCGCACGTCCGCGACTGGAAGGACGCCGTGACCAAGGGTGTGATCACGCAGGCCGAGGGTGAGCAGCTTGCCGCCGCTCACGAAGCGGTCACAAAAGTCATTGAGGTCGACGATTTTGCGCCGGAGACGCTGTCGCCGATTTACAAGAAAACCGGAGACGTGCATCAGTTCTTCCAGGAACTGGGTGAACAGAGAGCGGCGAGCTGATGGCACGACCGGTTTTCATCGTCGACGGCAGCCGGACGCCGTTTCTGAAGGCGCGCTCGGGGCCTGGACCGTTCACGCCGGTGGACCTTGCCGTGCAATGCGGACGGCCGCTGCTGGCGCGCCAGCCGTTTGCACCAGCGGATTTCGATCAGGTCATCCTCGGCTGTGTCAACGTGATCGCGGACGAGATGAACCCAGCCCGCGTCGCCGCGCTCCGGCTCGGCATGGGCGAGGACATGGTCGCCTTCACCGTGCAGATCAATTGCGGCTCCGGCATGCAGTCGATCGACACCGCCTATCGCTATATCCGCGAAGGCCATGCCGACATGATTTTGGCTGGCGGCACCGAAGCGCTGAGCCATGCGCCGCTGGTTTGGCCGAACTCCGGCGTGCGCTGGTTCGCCGGTCTTGCCACCGCCAGGGGCGTGGCGGCGAAGCTGGCCGCTGCGTTCAAGCTGCGTCCGCGCGATCTCAAGCCGATCATCGGCCTCGAGCGCGGGCTGACCGATCCCGTCACCGATCTGAACATGGGCCAGACCGCCGAGGTCGTCGGCCATCTCTTCGGCATCACGCGCGCCCAGTCCGATGCCTATGCCGCCGAAAGCCATCGCCGGCTCGCGCATGCGCAAGGCGCGGGATTTCTCAAGGGCGAGGTCGAGACCGCGTTCTCCCGCGACGGCAAGTTCTTCGACCATGACGACGGCGTACGCCCGGATTCAACGCCCGAGACGCTGGCAAAGCTGCGGCCGGTATTCGAACGTCCCTGGGGCCAGGTCACCGCCGGCAATTCCTCGCAGATCACCGACGGCGCCTCCTGGGTGATCCTGGCCTCCGACGCCGCGGTCGCAAAGCACGGACTGACGCCGAAGGCGGCCATCGTCGACAGCAACTGGGCGGCGCTCGATCCCAGCATCATGGGGCTCGGTCCGGTGATGTCGGCGACTCCTCTGCTTCAGCGCAACGGCCTCACCATCAAGGACGTGGAGACCTGGGAGCTGAACGAAGCCTTCGCCACGCAGGTGCTCGGCTGCTTGGCTGCCTGGAACGACGACAAGTTCTGTCGCGAGATTCTCGGCCTCGACGGCGCGGCCGGCGAGATCGATCGTGACAAGCTCAATGTCGATGGCGGCGCGATCTCGCTCGGCCATCCCGTCGGCACCTCCGGCAACCGCATCGTGCTGCATCTCGTCAACGCAATGAAGCGGCTCGGCACGCGGCGCGGAATTGCCACCGAATGCATCGGCGGCGGGCTTGGCGGTGCCATGCTGATCGAGGCGGTGTGACCATGGATTCGAAGATCATGACCGCGCTGGGCGACCGCGTGCTGGAGCTGGGACCCAAGCCGGCGACGGACATTCCGTACAAGCACCTTAAGCTCACGCGCGATGAGGACGGCGTGGCCTGGCTGCTATTCGACCGCGCGGACGCCAGCGCCAACACACTGTCCTCGGACGTGATGGAGGAGTTCGACGCCGTGCTCGCGGTGATCGAGACCGAACGTCCGGCCGGCCTCGTCATCCGCTCCGCCAAACCATCCGGCTTCATCGCCGGCGCCGACGTCAACGAATTCCGCGGTGCCAGCGATCCCGGGATCGCCAGCGATCCCGAGATGGTCGAGACGCGCATCCGCGCCGCGCATGCGGTGGTCGATCATCTCGAAGCCTTGAACCTGCCGACGGTCGCCGTGATCCACGGCTTCTGCCTCGGCGGCGGCCTCGAGGTTGCGCTCGCCTGCCAGTCGCGCATCGCGATCGACGGGGCGCGCTTCGGCTTCCCGGAGGTGATGCTCGGCCTGCATCCCGGCCTCGGCGGCACCGCGCGTTTCACCGCGTTGGTCAATCCCACCCAATCGATGGCGCTGATGCTGACCGGCCGCACCATCGATGCGCGCCGCGCCAAATCGCTCGGCCTCGTCGACACCGTGACGCAGGAGCGTCATGTCCGGGGCGCGGTGAAGGACGCACTGTTCGGCCGGCTGAAGCGGGCCAAGCCCGGCTTGCTCACGCGTGCGGCCAATTTCGGCTTCGTGCGCGGTCTCCTGGCGAAGCGCATGCGGTCGGAGGCGGCGAAGGCGGCGTCCCGGGAGCATTATCCGGCGCCTTACGCGCTGATCGATCTCTGGGAGACCCATGGCGGCAGTAAGGCCGCGATGCTGAAGGCAGAGCAGGCTTCGTTCGCCAGGCTGATGGTGACGCCGACCGCCCAGAACCTGATCCGGGTCTTCTTCCTGCGCGAGCAGATGAAGAAGGCGGCCGGCAGCGGCAACGCCATCAAGCACGTTCACGTCATCGGCGCCGGCGCCATGGGTGGCGACATCGCGGCTTGGGTAGCCGGGCAGGGGCTGCGCGTCTCGCTCGCCGACATGAAAGCCGAGCCGATCGCGGGCGCCGTGAAGCGCGCCGCCGAACTCTACGGCAAGATCATCCGCAAACCGACGGAGGTGCGCGACGCGCTCGATCGTCTGATCCCCGACATGGATGGGGAGGGCGTCCGCAATGCCGATCTCGTCATCGAGGCGGTGCCGGAAAAGCTCGAGCTCAAACAGAAGGTCTATGCCGGCCTCGAGCCGCGGATGAAACCGGGGGCAATCCTTGCCACCAACACTTCGAGCATTCCGCTTCAGGATCTGCGCACCACGCTGGCGCGGCCGGAGCGGCTGGTCGGCCTACACTTCTTCAATCCGGTGTCGCGGCTGCAACTGGTCGAGGTCGTCAGTCACGACGGCAACGCCCCACAGGTGCTGAAGGAGGCGCTGGCTTTCGTCGGCGTGATCGATCGCCTGCCGCTATCAGTGAAGAGCTCGCCTGGATTCCTCGTCAACCGCGCGCTGACGCCGTACATGCTCGAAGCCATGGTGATGCTGGACGAGAAGATCGACCAGCGCCTGATCGACGCCGCGGCCGAACAGTTCGGCATGCCGATGGGGCCGATCGAACTCGCCGACCAGGTCGGGCTCGACATCTGCCTCGACGTCGGCGACATGCTGCGCACAAAGTTCGGTGACCTCCTGCCGCCCACACCCGCATGGTTGCGCGAAAAAGTCGCCAAGGGCGAGCTCGGCCGCAAGACCGGCAAGGGCTTTTATACCTGGAAGGACGGCAAGGCCGAGAAGGCACCGCTCCCCGAGACCGGTCCGCGCGTCACCGACCAGATGATCGACCGCCTGATGCTGCCGATGTCCAATGTCTGCGTTGCGGCCCTTCGCGAGGGCATCGTCGACGATCCTGATGCGGTCGACGGCGCCATGATCTTTGGTACCGGCTACGCACCGTTCCGCGGCGGTCCCCTGAATTACGCGCGCTCGCGCGGGGTGGAGAATGTCGTATCCACCCTGCGCGCGCTGGCCGGACGATTCGGCGAGCGTTTCGCGCCCGATCCGGGCTGGGACAATTTCAAGTGAGAGCTTCAAGAGAAACCCGATGACCGAGAAGTCCGACAGCGCGCCGCGCGGCGATCTCTGCATCCGCACGCTGGCGATGCCCGCCGACACCAACGCCAATGGCGACATCTTCGGCGGCTGGCTGCTCAGCCAGATGGACGTCGGCGGCGGTGTGTTCGCATCCAAGGTCGCGAAGTCGCGCACCGTCACCGTCGCGATCGAGGCGATGAATTTTCGCAAGGCCGTCTACGTCGGCGACCTCGTCTCGGTCTATGCCAACCTCGTCCGCGTCGGCCGCACCTCTTTGACGGTGCATCTGGAAGCCTGGGCGTTGCGGCGCGGCGAGGAGCATCCGTTGCTCGTCACCGACGGCAATTTTACGTATGTCTCGATCGACGAGCACGGCCGTCCGCAGGAAGTCCGCTCGACCGAGACGCCGGTCGCGACCTAATCGCGCGCGGCTTTGCGTCCCATCTCACGAAGAGTTGCAGCTCGCCAAACGCGGCGCGGATGAGTCAACGCGTCGCGGCTTCGCCAACAACCGGTCATAAAACGGATGAGGTCCCGGCGTACCCATGCGCGAGTCGATTCGGGGTGGAAACCGGTTGATTTGCCCTGGGAACCAAAGGGCAGAGATGCCGTTATTTGCCCGCATTGAGGAATCTACGGGCCATGCCGGACAGCTACATCATTGAAGTGAACTCGGAGACCGCAGGCATCGTCGTTCGCGGCCAGGGCGGCTACTGCTTCTTCGCTTCGTCCCACCAATTCAATCGCCTCGAAGGCCAACTCTTCCGCAACGCCCGCGAAGCCGAACGCGCCGCGCGCAAACTGGTTAACGGCGATGTGAAGGCGGCGGCGTAAGCGCCGTACGCGTCATTCCGGGACGCGCTGGCAGGCGCGGCCCGGAATCGCGTTGTCGCATCACAGTTTCGTCGCGGAGCGCGACAGCAGCTTCCAATCGTCGCCCTGCTTCAGCCAGTTCATCAGGATGTGAAGGCTGTTTGTCACTTTCTGTCCGCCGGTCATCATCTCGGCCAGCCAGTGGAAGCGTACGATCGCGGCGGGACCGACGATCTTGATGGTTGGATCCTTGTACGTAATCGACAGGAACTCGGTCTTGCCGTCGGTGGCGTTGGCGACGAAGGCCGCCTTGTCCTCGAGGAAGCCGCTGGAATGGCTGTAGCTCAAATCGTCCGCGCACAGCGTGCCGAGCGCCTTCGGATCGGCCGCGATCTGGGCGAGGCGAAATGCCTCGACGTTCTTTGCCACCGCCTCGTGGTCCGTCATCATATCCTCCGTCCTTGATCTTCTCGCCGCCATCGCCATAGCCGATGCAAAGTATCGGCGGCCTTAAGCACGGCGATCGAAGCCGCGTATGCCACCCCCTCCCCGGTCTGAACACCCTAAAGGGGAGGGGCAAGTCGTCACATCACAATTTCGTCGCGGCCCGCGACAACAGCCTCCACTCGTCGCCCTGCTTCTGCCAGTTCATCAGAATGTGAAGGTTGGTCGACACTTTCTTCCCATCGGCCGCCATCTCCTGCTCGGCCATCCAGTGGAAGCGCACGATCGCGGCAGGACCGACGACCTTGATCGTGGGATCCTTGTAGTCGATTGAGAGGAATTTCGACTTGCCGTCGGTGGCGTTGGCGACGAAGGTCGCCTTGTCCTCGACCTTGCCGCTGGAATGGCTGTAGCTGAGATCGTCCCAGCACAGTGCGCCGAGCGCCTTGGGATCGGCCGCGATCTGGGCGAGGCGGAAGGCCTCGACCTTCTTCGTCACGGCGTCCTCGTCCGCCGAAGCGGCGAGCGCCGGTGTCGTGAGCGCAAGCGCGGAGACGGCAAGAGTCGAGAGAGCCAGATCGCGTCGGTTGATCGTCATCGTTTCCTCCTTTTTGATCTTGCGAGGAGTGTTGCAGCCGCGCGCGGCTTTGTCGAGCGTCACGCCGTCGTCGTCAGCATGCGTCATTGCGCGGTCGAAGCCTTATTGATACGTCTCGGGCATCAATGCGCCGCGGATTTGGGAAAGTACGGAAATGATCGAAGCCACAACGGACGCAATGGGCAGGGCCTTGCTGTTCGACATCGACGGCACGCTGGCCGACACCGACCCGCTGCACTTGAAGGCGTTCAACCAGGTGCTCGGCCCTCACGGTCATGTCTTCGATCACGCGCGCTTCTCCAGAGAGCTGCAAGGTTTCGCCAATGTCGCGATCGGCGAGCGCTTTCTGCCGGACGAGGCGCCGGAGCGGCGCGCCTCGATCCTCGACGAGAAGGAGGAAGTCTTCCGCGCGCTCGTGGCCGGGCAGATCGAGCCGCTACCGGGCCTGATGGCGCTGCTTGACCGTGCGGACGCTGCCGGCATTCCCATGGTGGCCGTGACCAACGCGCCGCGTCTCAATGCCGAGCTGCTGCTCTCAGGCCTCGGTGTCACGCATCGTTTCAAGGCGCTCGTGATCGGTGCCGAGCTGCCGCACGGCAAGCCGCATCCGCTGCCCTATCAGGAAGGGCTGCGTTTCGTCGGTGCGAGCGCAGGGGCCTCGATCGCATTCGAGGACTCCCGCACCGGTATACAATCGGCCACGGCGGCCGGCATTCCGACCATCGGCGTCCGGACCAGCCTCAGCCATGCTGACCTGGTTGCAGCCGGCGCCATCGCATCCGCCAGCGCCTTCGACGATCCGCAGCTGCTCGCGCATCTCGCGAGCGCCATGACTTGGTAAGAGATGGCGTGGTGTTAACCGTGATCGGCGCGCGCATTGACCGCAGCCGCTAACCGCCGCACCATGCATCATTCTGATTTGAGGCCTTTGCCGTGACCGGACTGACCCATCGCCAAGCCGAAATCCTCAACATCGCGCGGGCCTCTGGCCGCGTCATGGTCGAGGAGCTCGCGCGCCGCTTCGAAGTCTCGGCGCAGACCATCCGCAAGGATCTCAACGACCTCTGCGAGCGGAGATCGCTGACCCGCATCCATGGCGGCGCCATCATCGCCTCCGGCGTCGAAAACCTCGCCTATGAGGCGAGGCGCTTCGTCGCGGCCGACGAGAAGAAGGCGATTGGAGCTGCCGCCGCATCGCTGATCCCGAACGGCTGCTCGCTGTTCATCAACATCGGCACCACGACTGAGGAGGTCGCGAGCGCGCTGACCTCGCATGAGGATCTCCTCGTCATCACCAACAATCTGAACGTCGCGATGCTGCTCTACCGCCATCCCCGCATCGAGGTCGTCGTCGCTGGCGGCACGGTGCGGCGCGCCGACGGCGCCGTGGTCGGCTCCACCGCGACGCAGCTGATCGGCCAGTTCAAGGTCGACTACGCCATCATCGGCGCGTCCGCGATCGACGAGGAGGGCGCGCTGCTCGACTTCGATTATCGCGAGGTGCAGGTCGCCCAGGCCATCATCGCCAATGCCCGCAGCGTGATGCTGGTTGCCGATTCCACAAAACTCCGCCGCAGCGCGCCGGTGCGCATCGCCCATATCACGCAGATCCAAACCTTCGTCACCGACCAGGAACTGCCCGAGCGCCTCGCCACCATCTGCCACGGCAAGGGCATCGAGGTGATGGCGGCTATGCCGAAGGACGCTTCCGATATCGATGACGCCCAGGCCGAGGTGCAGGAAGCCTCGCCGGTGGTGCGGCTGCGCTAGGGCTTATTGACCATTCCACGGGTTGATCAACGTCACGCCCGTAGGTTCGAAGTCCCCCACATTGCGCGTAACAACCGTCAGGCCGTGGACAAGCGCGGTTGCTGCAATGAGGGCGTCGCGTTCAGCCCGCGGATTGGGAACGTGAAGTTGCGCACAACGCTGCGCGACCGGCGTATCGATCGCCAGGATTCGTCCTTCGAAGCGAGCCAGAATGTGATCGTCTATCCAGGCGCGCAGGACGGCTCCTTGCGCGGCGTCTTTGCGCTCGATCAGGCGCGCGCCAAGTTCAATTTCGAGAACCGAGATCGCGGACATGAAAAAATCCGCTGCAGGCACAGCATTGGCCCAAGCGAGGACATTGCGATCAGCCCTGTCCGGCCGTCTCAGCTCGGAAATGACATTGGTGTCCAGCAGGAACATCAGTCGAGATCGGCGGGCCTGGAGATGTCGCCGGCGATCCGAGGCGGATCGAAATCAAACTCCGCGTTCTCTTGCGCCAGAGCTTCCGCAAGGCTCATGTGCCCGCCGCTCAGGCGCAGATAGTCCTCGATCGTCAGCAAGACATGGGCCGGGCGACCGCGATCCGTGATGAAGACGGGCCCCTCCGAGGCCGCCTTCTTGGCGCCGCTCGTATCTTGGTTGAATTCCCGGCTGGTCAGGGTGGTCACCATCGTCAGCGCCTCCTCAGCTAACTGGCTTAATTATATGTAGACACGTTACTACATTCAAGTTGGTAGGCAGATCCGCTGACGCGGGTTCTGGTCCATGCCAATCAATCGAGCCAATTGCCTCTCAACTTGCCCGTTCTCCTGCCGATTTCTCCGGCGCCTTGGTCTTGAATGAGTTCCTCTTTCACTTCCATTTCCCTCTCTTTCATCTTGCTTTCGTTTCTCCCTGTGATCTAATCAGAAGCGAAAGTAGCCGCCCGACGGAAGGGGCGGCCGCCGGGGGATGCGTCTGTTGGAGCGTATTTTCGACCTCGCCATCATTGGAGGCGGTGTTAATGGCTGTGGCATCGCGCGCGACGCGGTGGGCCGCGGCAACACTGTTTTCCTGTGTGAAATGAACGATTTGGCGAGCGGGACGTCGTCCTGGTCGACCAAGCTGGTCCATGGCGGCCTGCGCTATCTCGAATATTACGAGTTTCGCCTGGTTCGCGAAGCGCTGATCGAGCGTGAGATCCTCTGGGGCATCGGGCCCCACATCATCCGCCCCTTGCGTTTCGTATTGCCGCATCACGCCGGCCTGCGCCCGGCCTGGCTGCTGCGTCTCGGCCTCTTCCTCTATGACCACATCGGCGGCCGTCATTTGCTGCCCGCGACCCGCTCGGTCGATCTCCGGCGTGACGAGGTCGGCAAGCCGCTGATCCCGAACCGCTACTCCCGCGCCTTCGAGTATTCCGACTGCTTCGTCGACGACGCCCGTCTCGTCGTGCTCAATGCGCGCGATGCCGCCGACAAGGGTGCCGAGATCCGCACCCGCACCCGCGCAACGGATATCAAGCAGTCCGACGGTCTCTGGACCGTGAGCATGATCGACACGCTGACCGGTGAGCGGTCGCAGATCCGGGCAAAGGCCCTGGTCAATGCCGGCGGCCCCTGGGTCGAGGATGTGCTCGGCCGCGGCGCCGGCGTCAATGCGAAAGCCAAGGTGCGCCTGGTGCAGGGCTCGCACATCGTGGTCAGGAAGCTCTACGACCACGACCGCGCCTACATGTTCCAGAACGCCGACGGCCGCATCATCTTCGTGATCCCGTACCAGGACGACTTCACCCTGATCGGCACCACCGACCGCGATTATGACGGCGATCCCGCCAAGGTGAAGGCGACGCCGGAGGAGATTCAGTATCTCTGCACCGCGGCGAGCGAATATCTGGCGAAGCCCGTGACGCCGGACGACGTGGTTTGGACCTATTCCGGTGTGCGGCCGCTCTATGATGACGGCGCCAGCGAAGCCAAGGCCGCGACGCGGGACTACGTGTTCGAGCTCGACACGCCCGGCGGCGTGCCGCTGCTGTCGATCTATGGCGGCAAGATCACCACCTATCGCCGCCTCGCCGAGGAGGCGCTGGAGCGGCTCGCGCCCTATCTTCGCAGCGCAAAAGCGCGAGAGGGCTGGACCGGGAAATCGCCGCTGCCCGGCGGCGACATGAATGTCTCCGACATCGACGGCCTGATCGCCGAGCTGCAGCGCGGCTATCCCTTCCTCAGCCACGAGCACGCCAGGCGGCTCGCGCGCGCCTATGGCACCAAGGCCATCAAGCTGCTCGGCGACGCCAAATCATCGGCCGATCTCGGCCAGGCTTTTGGTGCGACGTTGACCGAGCGCGAGGTCCGCTACCTCATGGCCAATGAATGGGCCATGACCGCCGAGGACGTCGTCTGGCGCCGTTCCAAGCTCGGCCTGCGACTATCTGCCGACGAGATCGCTGCGCTTGACGACTGGATTGCAACCCACGCTGTGCCGCAAAGTCCCCTGCTGGAAGCGGGAGGACGCTCATGACCGTGACACTCGATCACGTGACCCGGACCGTCGACGGTGTCGAGCACATCCGCGATGTCTCGCTGACGCTCGAGAGCGGCACGCTCAATGTGCTGCTTGGGCCGACGCTGTCCGGCAAGACCTCGATCATGCGGCTGCTCGCCGGGCTCGACAAGCCGACATCGGGCAAGGTGCTGGTCAACGGCAAGGACGTCACCGGCGTCGATGTGCGCAAGCGTTCGGTCGCGATGGTCTATCAGCAGTTCATCAATTATCCCTCGCTGACGGTCTATGAGAACATTGCCTCGCCCCTGCGCGTGCAGGGCAAGCCGCGTGACGAGATCGAGACGCGCGTGGCGGAGGCCGCAAGACTGCTCCGGCTCGAGCCGTTCCTCAAGCGCACGCCGCTGCAGCTTTCCGGTGGCCAGCAGCAGCGTACCGCGATGGCGCGCGCGCTGGTCAAGGGTGCCGATCTCGTGCTGCTCGACGAGCCGCTCGCCAATCTCGACTACAAGCTGCGCGAGGAGCTGCGCACCGAGCTGCCGCGCATCTTCGAGGCCTCGGGCGCGATCTTCGTCTATGCCACCACCGAGCCGACCGAAGCGCTGCTGCTCGGCGGCAACACGGTGTGCATGTGGGAGGGGCAGGCGCTCCAGATCGGCGAGACGCCGAGCGTCTACCGCCGTCCGCAGACCCTGCGGGTTGCGCAGGTGTTTTCCGATCCGCCGCTCAACCTCGTCGGCATCGAGAAGAAGAACGGCTCCGTGCAATATGCGGGAGGCATCGCCGCACCGGCGTCCGGTCTCTATTCATCGCTGGCCGATGGTGCCTATCGCGTCGGCTTCCGGGCGCATCAGCTTGCGCTTGCCAATGGCGAGGCCGACCGGCACGCCTTCCATGCCACGGTCACGGTGACCGAGATCACCGGTTCGGAGAGTTTCGTGCATCTGACCCGCGACGGATCGAACTGGGTGGCGGTGCTGCACGGTGTGCACGAATTCGAACCCGGGCAGACGCTCGATGCCGTGCTCGATCCCAACGACGTTTTCGTCTTCGATGCCGCCGACCGTCTGGTCGCGGCTCCAAGCATAGCGTTTTCAAGCGAAGTGCGTAGCGGTTCGCGCGAAGAAAACGCGTCAACCAAAAAAAGCTCGTGAGGGAGATGCGCCATGGCCCGCATTGACCTCGTCGATCTCGCCCATTCCTACGGCGGCAATGACGCAGCCCCGGACAGCTTTGCGCTGAAGCCGGTGACCATGACCTGGCGCCAGGGCGGCGCCTATGCGCTGCTGGGGCCGTCCGGCTGCGGCAAGACCACGCTGCTCAACGTTATCTCCGGCATCATCACGCCGTCGCGGGGGAAAATCCTGTTCGACGGCGAGGACATCACACCGCTGTCAACCCAGAAGCGCAACATCGCCCAGGTGTTCCAGTTTCCGGTGATCTACGACACCATGACGGTGGGGCAGAACCTGGCGTTTCCGCTGAAGAACCGTGGCGTGCCGAAGGCCGATATCGACAAGCGCGTCGCCGAGATCGGCCGTCTGCTCGACCTCGAACCCTATCTGAACCGCAAGGCGACGCGGCTCACGGCGGACGCCAAGCAGAAGATCTCGCTCGGCCGTGGTCTCGTCCGCTCCGACGTCGCCGCCGTGCTGTTCGACGAGCCGCTGACCGTGATCGATCCCGAGCTGAAATGGCAGCTCCGCTCCAAGCTGAAGGCGCTGCATCGCGAGCTCGACCTCACGATGATCTACGTCACCCACGACCAAACTGAGGCGCTGACCTTCGCCGACACCGTGGTCGTCATGCATGACGGCCGCGTGGTGCAGAGCGGCACCCCGGCTGAGCTCTTCGACAAGCCGGCGCACACCTTCGTCGGCTATTTCATCGGCTCGCCCGGCATGAACATCATTCCGGCCGAGGTGAGGGGGCGCGAAGCCAAGGTCGGCAGCCATGTCATTGCGCTGGGCCGCAGCTATGACAACCTGCCTGCGGGCGCCAAGATCGAAATCGGCGTGCGTCCGGAATTCATCGATGTAGTCGCGCCGGCGCCCGGCTTGCTTACCACGAAGATCGACCGCATCGACGATCTCGGCCGCATCCGCTTCGCGCGCGTCCGCGTCGGTGATGCAAAACTCGCGGCGCGCGCGCCTGCTGGCTTCACGTCATCGGACGGCAACGCCGGATTGAAATTCGATCCGTCGCATATCCACGTTTATGCCGACAGCCTTCTGGTGGAAGGAGCCGCCTGATGGACAAGACCGTCAACCAAAAAGCCTGGTTCCTGGTGCTGCCGGTGTTCCTGGTCGTCGCCTTCTCGGCTGTGCTGCCGCTGATGACGGTGGTGAACTATTCGATGCAAGACACTTTCGGCAACAACCAGTTCTTCTGGAACGGTGTCGGCTGGTTCAAGGAATTGCTCGATCCCTCGACCGATCTCGGTGGCCGCTTCCTGGCTTCCCTCGGCCGCAATCTGTTCTTCTCGCTGGTGATCCTCGCCATCGAAGTCCCGCTCGGCATCGTCATCGCCCTGTCGATGCCGCGCCAGGGCTGGACCGTGGCGGCCTGCCTCGTCATCCTCGCGCTGCCGCTGCTGATTCCGTGGAACGTGGTCGGCACCATCTGGCAAATCTTTGGCCGTCCCGACATCGGCCTGATGGGCTATGTCCTCAACCACATCGGGCTCGACTACAATTACGTCTCCAATGAGATCGATGCCTGGATCACCGTCATCGTGATGGACGTCTGGCACTGGACCAGCCTCGTCGCGCTGCTCTGCTATGCCGGCCTGAAGTCGATCCCCGAGGCCTATTATCAGGCGGCGCAAATCGACGGCGCCTCGCGCTGGGCCGTGTTCAAGGCGATTCAGTTGCCGAAGATGAATCGCGTGTTGCTGATTGCGGTGCTGCTGCGCTTTATGGACTCGTTCATGATCTACACCGAGCCGTTCGTCGTCACCGGCGGCGGCCCCGGCAATTCCACCACCTTCGTGTCGATCGAGCTGGTCAAGATCGCACTCGGGCAATTCGACCTCGGCAAGGCGGCTGCGCTCTCGCTGGTCTATAACCTGATCATCCTGATCGTCTGCTGGATCTTCTATACCGTCATGACCAATGCGGGCTCCGAGCGGAAGCAGCAGGAAGGAGCCGCGTGATGCATTCGATCCCCGGCCGCCGCATCATCATGGCGCTGTTCCTGATCTTCCTGCTGTTGCCGATCTACTGGCTCGTCAACATGAGCTTCAAGACCAACGCCGAGATCGTCTCGACGATGACGCTTTGGCCGCATACCCCGACACTGCAGCACTACAGGCGTATCTTCACCGATGAGAGCTGGTATTCCGGCTACATCAACTCGCTGGAATACGTCGTCCTCAACACCATCATCTCGATCTCGGTGGCGCTGCCGGCGGCTTACGCCTTCTCGCGCTACCGCTTCCTCGGCGACAAGCACCTATTCTTCTGGCTGCTGTCGAACCGCATGGCACCGGCGGCGGTCTACGCGCTGCCGTTCTTCAACCTCTATTCGGCGATCGGGCTGTTCGATACGCCCTGGGCGGTGGCGCTCGCGCATTGCATCTTCAACGTGCCCTTGGCGGTCTGGATCCTCGAAGGCTTCGTCTCCGGTGTGCCGCGCGAAATCGACGAGACCGCCTTCCTCGACGGCTATTCCTTCCCGCGCTTCTTCATCAAGATCCTGGTGCCGCTGATCGCGAGCGGCATCGGCGTCGCCGCCTTCTTCTGCTTCATGTTCTCGTGGGTCGAGCTGCTGCTCGCGCGCACGCTGACCTCGGTGTCGGCCAAGCCGATCGCTGCGATCATGACGCGCACGGTGTCGGCGGCCGGCATGGATTGGGGCCTGCTGGCTGCCGCTGGTGTGCTCACCATCATTCCGGGCGCGCTCGTGATCTGGTTCGTCCGCAATTACATCGCGAGCGGTTTCGCGCTCGGTCGGGTCTAGGGAGGCTCTGATGGAATCCATCGCATGGATGGCCTGGACGCTGCCGACGGCGATCTTCTTCGTCGCGCTTGCCGGCACGCTTGCCGTGATGACGTACCTGGCCGCGATCTATCCCGAGGCCGAGCGCGTCGGCGTGTTGCGCATCCCGACCACGCGCGGCGACCGCCTGTTCATCTCGCTGATCGCGGCCGCCGTCATCCACCTCATGTGGATCGCCTTCTTCGGTACCGATGCGATCGCCACGCTGCCGATCGGCGAAGACGGTCTCGAAATATCGAGCCTGTGGCTCGCATCAGGAATTTCGCTGGCCACGGCCGTGCTCATTTTTCGCACGGTCTGACGCTCGCGAAGGGACGGCCAGATCCGGGACCAACCCGGGCCTGTATAAAAGTTTGTCGCTGCAACGGAGGAACAACATGCGACAGTTTAGGAGAAGGGAACGTCCATTGACCAAGAATAGCTTGCTGACCATGTCCAGCGCCGCCGCGCTTATTGCGGTGTCGTTCGCCGTCTCGGCGCCGGTCCGCGCCGCCGACGACGCCGTGATCCAGAAGTGGATTGCTGAATTCCAGCCCTCGACGCTGTCGAAGGAAGACCAGAAGAAGGAGCTGGAGTGGTTCGCGAAGGCGGCCGAACCGTTCAAGGGCATGGAGATCAACGTCGTCTCCGAGACCATCACCACCCACGAATACGAATCGCAGACGCTGGCCAAGGCGTTCTCCGAGCTCACCGGCATCAAGCTCAAGCACGACATCATCCAGGAAGGTGACGTCGTCGAGAAGCTGCAGACCCAGATGCAGTCCGGCAAGAACGTCTATGACGGCTGGATCAACGATTCCGACCTGATCGGCACGCATTTCCGCTACGGCCAGACCATCGCGCTGTCGGATTACATGACCGGCGAGGGCAAGGACGTCACCGACCCCATGCTCGACGTCAACGACTTCATCGGCAAGTCGTTCGGGACCGCGCCGGACGGCAAGCTCTATCAGCTGCCCGACCAGCAGTTCGCCAACCTCTATTGGTTCCGCTACGACTGGTTCACCAACCCCGACTACAAGGCCAAGTTCAAGGCCAAGTATGGCTACGAGCTCGGCGTGCCTGTGAACTGGTCGGCCTATGAGGACATCGCCGAGTTCTTCACCAACGACATCAAGGAGATCAACGGCGTCAAGGTCTACGGCCATATGGATTATGGCAAGAAGGACCCCTCGCTCGGCTGGCGTTTCACCGACGCCTGGCTGTCGATGGCCGGTAACGGCGACAAGGGCATTCCGAACGGTCTGCCTGTCGACGAATGGGGCATCCGCATGGAAGGCTGCCGTCCGGTAGGTTCCTCGGTCGAGCGTGGTGGCGACACCAACGGCCCGGCCGCGGTCTACTCGATCACGAAGTACCTGGAGTGGATGAAGAAGTATGCCCCGCCGCAAGCGCAGGGCATGACCTTCTCCGAGTCCGGTCCGGTGCCGGCGCAGGGCAACATCGCCCAGCAGATGTTCTGGTACACCGCTTTCACCGCCGACATGGTGAAGCCGGGCATCGCCGTGATGAACGCGGACGGTACGCCGAAATGGCGTATGGCTCCGTCGCCGCACGGCGCGTACTGGAAGGAAGGCATGAAGCTCGGCTACCAGGATGCCGGCTCCGTGACGCTGCTGAAGTCGACCCCGGCGGATCGCCGCAAGGCAGCCTGGCTCTATCTCCAGTTCATCGTCTCCAAGACGGTCAGCTTGAAGAAGAGCCATGTCGGTCTCACGTTCATTCGTGAATCCGACATCTGGGACAAGTCGTTCACCGAGCGTGCGCCGAAGCTCGGCGGCCTGATCGAGTTCTACCGCTCGCCCGCGCGCGTGCAGTGGACCCCGACGGGCAACAACGTGCCCGACTATCCGAAGCTTGCGCAGCTGTGGTGGCAGAACATCGGCGATGCGTCGTCCGGTGCGAAGACGCCGCAGGCCGCGATGGACTCGCTCGCAGCCGCTCAGGACTCCGTGATGGAGCGCCTGGAGAAGTCCGGCGTGCAGGGGGCCTGCGGTCCGAAGCTGCACAAGAAGGAGTCGGCCGAATACTGGTACGCCAAGGCCCAGAAGGACGGCACCATCGCCCCGCAGCGCAAGCTCGCCAACGAGAAGCCGAAGGGCGAGACGGTCGACTACGACACCCTGATCAAGTCGTGGCCGGCCCAGCCCCCGAAGCGGGCGGAAGCGAAGTAGGCGGCGCGTAACGTCATCAAATGCGAAAGGCCGGGAGCGATCCCGGCCTTTTTTCTGTTTTTGCCTCTCCCCGCAAGCGGGGAGAGGCGAAGACATTACTCCGCCGGTTCGGCTGCCAGCGTCGGGTAATCCGTGTACCCCTTGGCGCCGCCACCGTAGAAGGTGTTCTTGTCCCAATCGTTCAGTGGCGCACCTGCCTTCAGCCGCTCGACCAGATCGGGGTTGGAGATGAACGGCTTGCCGAAGGCGATGAGGTCGGCCGCGTTGGCGTCCAGCACCTTGGTGGCGAGGTCGAAATCATAGCCGTTGTTGGCGATGTAGGCGCCGGCGAAGCGCTTGCGCAAGCTCGCATAGTCGAACGGCGCGATGTCGCGCGGCCCGCCCGTGGCGCCCTCGACGACGTGGAGATAGACCAGTTTGAGCGCGGCCAGGCCATCGACGATGTGGTCGTACAGCGCCTGCGGGTTGGAATCCGAGATGTCGTTGGCCGGCGTCACCGGCGAGATGCGGATACCGGTGCGGTCGGCGCCGGCCTCGGCCACGACGGCCTTTGAGACCTCCAGCATCAGCTTGGCGCGGTTTTCGATCGAGCCGCCATAGGCGTCGGTGCGCTTGTTGGTGCCATCCTTGGCGAACTGCTCGAGCAGATAGCCGTTGGCGCCGTGGATCTCGACGCCGTCGAAGCCGGCTTCCAGCGCGTTCTTCGTGGCGCGCTTGAAATCGTCGATGATCCCGGGAATTTCGGAGAGTTCGAGCGCGCGGGGCTCGGAGACGTCGGCGAAGCCGCCGTTCACGAACGTCTTGCCCTTGGCGCGGATCGCGCTCGGTGCGACCGGGGCTCCACCACCCGCCTGCAGATCGACATGCGAGATGCGGCCGACATGCCAGAGCTGGATGTAGATCTTGCCGCCGCGCTCATGGACGCGGTCGGTGACCTTGCGCCAGCCGGTGACCTGGTCCTTGGTGTAGATACCGGGGGTGTCCTGGTAGCCCTGGCCCTGCTGCGAGACCTGGCTCGCTTCGGTGATCAGGAGGCCCGCAGAGGCGCGCTGGGCGTAATAGTCGGCGGCCAGCGGGCTCGGCACGAATGTGCCCGGCGCGGCGCGGTTGCGCGTCAGCGGCGCCATCACCAGTCGGTTGGCCAGCGTGATCGGGCCGAGCTTGTAGGTCTCAAACAATTTGGTCAGGCGGCTCATTGGGGTGCTTCCAGGCGGTGAGAGGTCCGGAACACTTGTGCATTGCGTCAATCGGCGCAAGGGACGAGCCATACGGAAAGTGCAGGCGAGCTACGCGGCGGGGCCCGCGTAGCATAATTCATGTGCGATCTTGGCCACGACAGTGGATTGCGACTGCCGCGGCCGTGCAAATCAGTTCGTGCCCATGAAATCTCGCTTGCCGATCTCGACGCCGTTGTGGCGCAAAATGCCGTGGGCGGTCGTGGCATGGAAATAGAAATTCGGCAGCGAGAAAGCGCTCAGGAATTGCTGCCCCTTCATGGTGATGGACTTGTCGGGGCCGGCCGGAAAGGTGACGTCCTTGGTCTCGGCGCCCTCGAACTGCTCGGGCTTGAACGACTTCACGTAGTCGATCGTCTTTGCCAGCCGCTGCTTCAATTCCGCAAAGCCGGTCTCGGTGTCGGGCGTCGAGGGGACTTCGCTGTGGGTCAGCCGTGCGCAGCCCTTGCTAGCGAAATCGCTGACCAGCTGGATCTGCCTCGACAGGGGCAGCATGTCCGGAAACAGGCGGGAGCCGAGCAGGACGCTGGGGTCGATCTTCTTGGCCGCGCAATGCGCCTCGGCTTTGGTGAGCAGACCGGTCAGGCTGTTCAGCATTTGCAAATAGGCGGGGACGACGGCGTCGTAGAAGGACATGTGATGCTCGCTCTCGTGTGGGAAATCTCAGGAGAAAACCTGAGCCACTCACATGGGAGCCTCATGGAAAAATACAATCGCCGGATCTGACTGTGCAGTGCGAAAATTCTACCTCACTGTCCCCGCCGGCTGCGCCTGCGCCGTGCCGCCGCGCATGCGGGCGAGCAGCTCGGCGGTTGGCCAGGAATCGGCCGGCAAGCCATGCTTGATCTGCATCGCCTTGACGGCGGCGCGGCTCTGCTGGCCCAGCACGCCGTCGACCTTGCCGACATTGAAGCCGGCGCGCACCAGCAGCTGCTGCAACTCCTTGAGCTCGTGGAACGGCAGTTGCGACACCGGTTGGGCGGGCTTGCGCATGGGGGCGGCGCCCGCAATGCGCGAGGCGAGATAGCCCGCCGTGGTCGAATAGATCAGCGAGTTATTCCACTCGGTGTAGGCGGCGAAATTCGCATAGGCCATGAAGGCCGGGCCAAAGCGCCCCATCGGCAGCAGCACGGAAGCCGCGAGATTGTCGTTCGGCAAGGGACGGCCGTCGGGATAGGTCACCCCTAACTGCGCCCATGTCGAGCGTGGCTCTCGCACCGTAAGATCGGTCTTATCCCACGGCAGGTTTTGCGGCACCTTGACCTCTTCCAGCCACGGCTCGCCACGCCGCCACTTCAAGCCGTTGGCGATGTAGTTCGCGGTCGAGCCGATCACGTCGGCTGGCGAGCGCAACAGGTCGCGCCGTCCGTCGCCGTCATAGTCGACGGCGTAGTTGACGTAATGCACGGGCAGGAACTGGGTCTGGCCGAGCTCGCCGGCCCAGGAGCCGATCATCTCGTCGGGATGTAGATCGCCGCGGTCGATGATCTTCAGCGCGGCGATGGTCTCGCCCACGAACATCTCTGAGCGCCGGCAGTCATAGGCGAGCGACACCAGCGATTTCAGTGTCGGCAGATTGCCCATGTTGGCGCCGAAGTCGCTCTCCAGCCCCCAGAACGCGGCGATCACCGCCGGCGGCACGCCATATTCCTTCTCGGCGCGCGCGAATGCGGCAGCGTATTTCTTGATGTGCTGCTGGCCGTTCTGCATGCGATAGGGCGCGGCCATGCGGCCGGCGAATTCGGTGAAGAGCTGGCCGAACACGCGCTGGCCGCGGTCGCGGTTGACGATGCCCTGGTCGTAGACGAGATAGGGCGAAGCCTCCGCAATCGTCCGCTGCGACACGCCGGCGGCCACGGCCTGTTGCTCCACATCGGCCAGGAAGCGATCGAAGCTCGCGCCATTGTGGCACGACGCCGCGCGCGGCGAGGGTGCGGCCGCCTTGGGAGCAGCGGGGACCGTGGGCCGGCCGGGAGGGGGAACGAGTTGCTGCGCCGATGCTGCGGAGAACGACAAGAAAATTATCGTAAGCGCAGCGATCGCGCATCGGGTCTTGGACATCCAGCTCACCGGTTCGGGGCCATTGGCGATTCGTATCGTAATGCGCCAACCGCCGTCGATAAAGAGGTGGCATATCTACTCCGACGCATGGTCCAGCGTCAGGGCTGAGCGTCGTTCCGAGGTATCTCGGGAGAGGGATGCCTTTCCCCGGCCTTCGTCTAGCCGAACAGCCGCAACAGCAGCGCCTTGCCGACGGGGATGGCCCTGATCCCCCGGTAGGCGCGCACATATTCACCGGCGTAGAAGGCCCTGATCGCATGGACGCGGATATCCATGCTTTCTTCAAAGCGCACTGCAAATCCATTCCTCGTCCGTCGCACCACGACACTGCCGATCGAACGGCCATAGATTTGGCATTCAAGCTTGCTGCCGATCGCGGGTGGATCGGGGTCGATAAGGCGGGCGCCGCTGATGGATATATCGCCGAGCCGGGCCAGGTACGATTTGCCGCCCTGATGCACCAGGATCGGCTCGTTGCGGTTGAAGCGCTCCGCCTTGCGTTTGCGCGGCTGCTCGATGCAGACGAAGCAGACGACAGTGAGGATAAGGGCGTTGTAGAGGCTCCATGCCAGCGCCAGCCCGCCATAGGCGATGCTTTCGCCGCGCAGATGCAGGATGAAGGCATAGGCGATGGCCGCGAGCGTGATGATGAGAGCCCCTCCATATAGCCGGAGCAGCGGCCACTCCACGAATTTCCGGCCGCGCTCGCCGCCCTTGGCCGTGACCTTGAACTTGTGTCCTTTCGGCTTCAACAGGCCGGTCGCGACCGCCTTGAGCACCGCGGGCGCTGCAACGAGCTGCGAGACATCCGTCATCATCGCAAGCGAACGGCCGCGCGACAGCCAGGCCATGGTGAGCCCATGCCAGACGTAGAACGGCAGGAAGTACCGCAACAGCTCGGAGAGGTCGGCCTGCACCGCCTTGATGCCGAAAAGCAGGAACAGCCAGGGCACCACCAGCCCGAACATCTTGGTCCCGTAGACGGCCGTCCAGCTCATGAAGGCATCGACCAGCGACAGCCGGTCGATGAACGGGAGTTTCGAATGACGCGACAGCGGTCCGCTACGGCCGCGCACGATTTGCATGAAGCCGAGGCACCAGCGCCCGCGCTGGGTGATGTATTCCTTGAGCCCCTCCGGCGCGAGGCCGATGGTCAGTCGCTCGTTGAGATAGATGGTGTTGAAGCCGAGCTCTTTCAGCCGCAGCGTGACAAGATAGTCCTCGGTCACCGAGTCTGTCGGAAAGCCGCCGATCTGCATCAGGGCGCCGTAGCGGATGAGGGACGACGTGCCGCAGCAGAAGGCGACGCCCCAGGCGTCCTTTGCCGGCATCAGGATGTCGAAAAAGAAGCGCTGCTCGTCAGGCCAGACGTCGGTGGCGCCCAGATTGCTTTGGATCGGATCGGGGTTGATGAAATGCTGGGGCGTCTGCACGACTCCAATGCCGGCGTCGTCCATCAGGCTGATGGTCCGACTGAGGAAGTCGGGCCGCGGCACGAAATCGGCGTCGAGAATTGCGATGAAGTCCGGCGGCTGCGGCAGTTCGCTGACATGCCTGAGCGCATGGTTGATGTTACCCGCCTTGGCATGCCGGTTGTCGGTGCGCGCGAGGTAGCGGCAGCCGAGCTCCTGCGCGAGGCGCCGCAGCCACAGGCGACGTCCGTCGTCGAGCACCCAGACACGGTAGTTGCCGTACTGCATCCCGGTCGCGCCGATGATCGTCCGCTCCAGGATCGATTTGTCCTCGTTGTAGGTGCAGATGAACATGTCGATCAACGGAGCTGCGGGATCACTGGCGCGGTTGTCGACCTTTGCCGCGCCCGAACGGTCGATGGTTCGGCTGAGGAAGAGCATCGACAGGGCGACTGCAATCAGCGAGGCGGATTCCGCCAGCATGAAGGGAAGGCCGATCAGGAAATCCGCGGTCAGTCCGGGCGGCGGCACGGTCTCGGTGACACGCCAATGGAAGTAGCGCAGCAGCAGGACGAACGACACGCCGGTCAGCAGCGAACGCGCCGGCGTGTTCTCGCGCCTGAGAAGCGGCACCACCGCCATGAATGCACCGAGCGCAAGAAAGCCGGGCGCCAGCGCCGCCATCATGGCGCCGTCTCGCGCCGGGAGAAGATCACGCGGCCGGTCCGTCCCACCGTGCAGTCGTGCGCGGCGGCGTCGGCAGGCGCCACCGTCACGCGGTAGGGCTCCTTGCCTAGCGCGTCAGGGTTGATGGCGAGATTGGCCGGGGCGCCCGCGGCCCCGGTCAGGTTGACGACGGTGCCGGCGATCGGGACCCCGCCGTCGTTCGGCTCGAAAGTGGTGCGATCGCCAAGCTGCAGCCGGTTGTATACGCTCTCGGTGACATTGGCCGTGATCACGGCACCGCTGCAGTCCAGCACCTTGAGCAGGGGCTGGCCGATCTGCACGTCTTCGCCCGGCGAGGTCATCATTTCCCAGACCCGGCCGGTGACCGGGGTTCTGATGCTGGCCTCGGAAATGTCGGCGAAGCGGATCTCTTCGACGATGATCTCGTTGCCGAGCCAGGCGATCTCGGTGTCGGTGTGCACCAGATCGGCCTCCAGGTCCTTGGCGCGCAGGCGCATCTCCTCCTCGCGCTGGACGGAGCTCGGGCGGTCGTTGTAGCTGTCGCCGAGGAACGAGCCGCTCCTTGCCGCACGCAGCTCGACCTGTGCGGCGTCCAGCCGCTTGCGCGTGCCGAGCTCGGTCTGCTGCGCGACCGACAGCTCGCGGGTCAGCCGCGACAACTCGACCGTGGATACGTTGCCGGATTTCGCGAGTGACGACGCCCGATCGACCGCGGCGTTTGCTTCCTCTCGCCGCGCGGCGGCGGCCTCGATCGAGGTCTGGATTTCGGCGATGCGCGCTTCGAGCTGAAGGACGCGTCCGTCCTTGAACAATGCGGCCTGCCGGGCGAGGTCCTGCTGGGCGGCCCGGGCGGTCTCGAGCTTGGTTGCGAGGCTCGGCCGCTCGTTCTCCAGTCGCGATTTCTGCCGTCGAAGATCGTCGAGTCGCGTGCGATCGCCGCGCGAATTCACGACACGCAGCACAACCATGCCGGCGTCAAGATGTGCCTGGTCCTTCATCGCAGCGGGGGCTGCGGCAACGCGTCCGCCGATCGGCGCACGCAGGGTGACGAGGCGGGAGTTCAGCACGGCCTCGACGCTGGAATTCTGCCACATCGCGCGCAGCGGCAGCCAGCCGAATATGGCGATGACGGCGAGCCCCGCCGCGATCTTCAAGCTCCGCTGCAAGAGGATCCGGCCTTGCGGAGGACCCGTAGGTTCGACCCGGGCGGCAGGCTGCCGTGGGTGCTTCTCATCGGCAAGCAGCTCCTCTTGCAGCGCTTGCTGCAGGCCCTTCGCGTCTGCGGAACCGGCCGCTTCGGATGCATCGTGAACGGGAGCGGCCTGCGACCGATCCATCATGGCAGTCACCTGGCTGAGGGGAGGTCATGGAACGGACCAATGCGCGAGCCGCGCTCCCGTGCCTGCGTCTGCGGACTTAGTCCAGGGTACGCTTTCCAATGTCCTCAGTCGCTAGGTGTATTTTAACATGAATACGCGTCAAGGTTTAGTCATGCGGCGCGGCGACGCAGTCGAAGCCCTTGCAGGGTGGGGGGCCAACTTCATAACTCAAGCTTCTAATGAATCCTTGGCTCAAATTGGTCAGTTGGGATTCGCTGCACTGGCTTACGCGTCAGCAACGGGATGCCGCCATGAACTATCTTCGTACCGCAATGCTGCTTGCAGGCCTGACCGCCCTGTTCATGGGCGTCGGCTATCTGATCGGCGGCGCCTCCGGTGCCATGATCGCACTCGTCATTGCCGCGGCGACCAATCTCTTCACCTATTGGAACTCCGACCGCATGGTGCTCTCGATGTACGGCGCCCATGAGGTCGATCGTTCGACTGCGCCGGAGCTGGTCGGGCTGGTCGCGGAACTTGCGGGCCGGGCAGGTTTGCCGATGCCGCGTGTGTTCCTGATGGACGAGGCACAGCCGAACGCGTTCGCGACCGGACGAAACCCGCAAAATGCCGCGGTGGCCGTCACCACCGGCCTGATGCGCCAGCTCAGCCGCGAGGAGCTCGCCGGCGTGATCGCGCACGAGCTCGCCCATATCAAGAATCACGACACGCTGCTGATGACGATCACTGCGACCATCGCCGGCGCGATCTCGATGCTGGCGCAGTTCGGCATGTTCTTCGGTCACCGCGACAACAACAACGGCCCGGGCATCGTCGGCTCGATCCTGATGATGATCCTCGCCCCGATTGGCGCCATGCTGGTGCAGATGGCGATCAGCCGTACCCGCGAATATGCCGCCGACGATCTCGGCGCACGCATCGCGGGACAACCGATGTGGCTGGCCTCTGCGCTGGTCAAGATCGAGGGGGCCGCGCATCAGGTGCCGAACTACGAGGCGGAGCGAAACCCTGCGACTGCGCACATGTTCATCATCAATCCGCTGTCGGGCCATGGCGTCGACAATCTGTTCGCCACCCATCCCTCGACGCAGAACCGCATCGCGGCGCTTCAGCAACTCGCGGCCGAACTCGGCGCGCGGGCGGCGCCGTCGCTCGGCGCCAACGAGAATTATCCGCCGCGCAGCCCCTGGGGACGGTCGTCCTCGCGTGGGCCCTGGGGCTGAGCCGGAACCTGCGGCACTTTTGCGGTCGGCTTTGTGACCTGGCGCACACAGGATCGTCGGAGCCGGTGTTAACACCCGGGCGAGACACTTCCTTCGAAAGGGGATGCGTGACCGGCTCGCTGCCGGCCACCGTCGAAGATGACCAGAGCTGCCGTACCTTTCCTGATCGTCCTGTGCGTGCTTGTCGGCCTGTCCACGCACACGGTCGTCAATTGCGGCGACGAGGACGATCCCGACATTTGCTCGGCCGTGATCGGCTTCTCGCCGCTGCGCGGCGCGCTGATCGCGTTTGCCTATGAAGGACGCGGGCGGATCGCGCTGCGCCATGGCGACTTCAGGCGGGCGATTGCCGATCTCGACGAGGCGATCCACCTCAATCCGAACCGCGCCTCGCTCTATCGCGACCGTGCGCTGGCGCGCCGTCAGAACGGCGATCTGGAGCTCGCCATCGCCGACTATGACGAGGCGATCGCGCATGATCCCAAGCTTGCTGCGCCCTATCACCAGCGCGGTCTCGCGCTTGCCGCCACCGGGGATATCGATCGCGCCATCCTGAGCTACAACACGGCGGTCCGCCTCGACCCCTCGGATGCGCAGGCCCGCCTCGACCGTGGCCTTGCGTTCCTCGCTCGTGGCCAGGCCGACGACGCGCGCGCCGATTTCGAGGCGGCGCTGGCGCTGCCGGCGGGCAAGGACGGCCGCTCGCACGAGGTCGCACGTGCCAGGCTCGCCGAGCTTTCGAATGTCGAGCCGACCCAAATCGCCGCGCCGAGACAATGAGAAGGGGCCTCTCCTCTCGCCGTTCTTACCGGGAAAGGTGAAGGGCGCCGGCGGCGACTATTTCGCCTTTTTCGCGTTGGCCTTCTTCGTCTTCTTCGCCGGCTTGTCCTTAGCCTTCTTCTCCGCCTTCACTGCAATCGGCGTACTGGCGGCAAGCCGCATCGATCGCGCGTAGCTGTCGGCGACGTTGTCGGCGGACATCTGCAGGCGCTTGGCGGCGGCGGTGGCCTGCTCCATGGTGGCCTTGGCCATCATCTTGAAGCGCTCGGCTGTCTCCTTGCTCTTGGCCTTGGCCGCAAGGCCGTTGAAGCGATCCCGCCGCTCCTTGGCGCGGGTCATCAGGCCCGTATGCAGCTGTCTGGCCAGTTGCCGGATCACGACATCCAGGTCGGCGTCCGCCATGTTGTTCTATCCTCTTCGAAAAACGGTATCGATGCGGGCGGGACTATGCAGATCGGGCCCCGCCTTGGCAATTCCCGCCGAGGCGTCATCCGCAGCTTCCGGTCTGCAAAAAACAAAAAAGCCGCGCAAGTTGCGCGGCTTTTCTGATGTCTCCGTGGGGCGCCTCACTTCAGCGAGGCGACCGGGCCATTTGCCGCCGCCGGCTCCGGGTCGAAGCCGAACACGCCGACCAGATATTTGTAATAGTCCGGCATCTTCTCCTTGAGCGTCTCGCGGGATTTCGGATCGTGGAATTCGCTCTTTCCGGCCAGGAAGATGCTGGCGGTCACGGCAAAGAACTCCATGGGATTCTTCAGCGCATAGGATTCCTTGGGCAGCAGATCCTTGGATTTCGCGAGGGCGAAATAGGCGATCACGCCCTTGTTGGCGTAGCCGTCCGGCAACAGCCGCGCGTGATAGGCGTGCAGGAATTCATGCAGCAGCACGGCCTCCTTTTCGTACCGCATCATGTCCGGCCGCAGCATGATCACGCCGAGGCCCGAATCGACCGCGAGGTCGACGGCGTTCGGATTGGTCCAGCGCTGCTTGTCGTGGTCCCAGACCGTCAGCGTCCGCGGCACGCGGCGTTCGACGTTAGGGGCGACACGGCCGTAGCAGGCGGTGGCGGCGCCTTCGTCGAGGCAGGCGAGCTCGCTGGCGATGATCGGCACGGTGCGGAAGAAGCGCAGCACGCGCGGCGACAGGCCGGCCGCCTCGACCGAGTCGATCTGGCTCTTCAGATTGGCGGTGAGCTTGTCGACATCCTTGCGGTCGGAGTTCTCCGTGAGGTCGAACATGTAGCCGCGATAGCTCTGGAAGCCCGGCGGCAGCGGCTGCGCTGGGTCGGCATCGAGCGATCCGGCTCGGGATGGATTGGCGAAGAGCGCGCCGACAATGGTTGCGGTCAGCAGCAACGCAATGCGCATGATGAACCCCCTGATGTCACTTCGCCGGCAGAATAGGCCACCGTTGTTTGCGAAACGTGAGTGGGGCGACACTAAGGCACCGATGTTGAGGCGTGCTTAACCGCTGGTTGCAGATCGCGGCGGGGGATTAGGGCGGGGTTAACCAAGGAGGGTATCCGGCCCCGGCGCTCCGGCGTAGCATCCGGTTCGGGCACAAGGCCCACATCAATAGCCGGGAGGAGGAAGTCATGTATGCCGCCATCCGTCAGGCCAAGGCAAAGAGCGGGAGCGCCGAGGAGCTGGCGCGCCGCATCAAGGACGGCGCCGTTCCGATCATCAGCGACGTCGACGGCTTCCGCGCCTACTACGTCGTCTATGCCGGCGATGACACGGTCACCGCGATCTCGATCTTCGACAAGTTCGAGCAGGCGGAGGAGGCGAACCGGCGCGCGATCGCCTGGATCGAGAAGGATCTCGGCCCGCTGCTCGCTGGAGATGCGCGCGCAGCGGCAGGACCTGTGATCGTGCATACACTGGCGTAGGAGCACGGTGCGCCTTCGCCTCTCCCGCAAGCGGGGCGAGGCAACGCAGCCCAACCTCACAACTCCCGCGCATTCGAGAAGGCGAAGCTCGACACCCTTCGCGTCGTCTCGTCCAGGATCAGCGTGCGCGTGATCGGCGGCTCGGCGCGTTGGGCGCAGTTCTCGCGCTCGCAGAGGCGGCAGTTGACGCCGATCGGAGTGCCCTCGGTCTTCTCGAGGTCCATGCCGGCGGCGTAGACGAGTCGTGAGGCGTGGCGGATCTCGCAGCCCAGGCCGATGGCGAAACGCGGCTGCGGCAGCGGATGCGGTGCCACCGGACGGCGCACCATCTGCGCGATCGAGAAATAGCGCGTGCCGTCGGACAGCTCGATGACCTGCTTGAGCAGGCGATCCGGCGTGTCGAAGGTCGAGTGCACATTCCAAAGCGGGCAGGTGCCGCCGAATTTCGAGAACGGGAACGTGCCCGAGGAAAACCGCTTCGAGACGTTGCCGGCATTGTCTACGCGCAGCAGGAAGAACGGAATTCCGCGCGCGTTCGGTCGCTGCAAAGTGGTGAGCCGGTGACAGACCTGCTCGAAGCCGGAATTGAAGCGCTGCGCCAGCAAATGGATATCGTAGCTCAAGGCCTCGGCCGCGGCCAGGAACGCCGGATAGGGCATCATCACGGCCGCCGCAAAATAGTTGGCGAGCGTAATGCGGAACAGTCGCCGCGGTGCGTCGTCGAGCGGGCCGGCGCGGCCGATGATAGTCTCCAGATGTTGCGCGCATTCGCCGAGGCCGAGCTGGAAGGCGAGCTGGAAGGCGCGGCCGGGCGAGTCGACTAGCTCGGAGATCAGCAGCTGGCGGCGGTGACGGTCGAAACGCCGCAGCGTTTCCCGCATCACGTCGACGGGCATTATGCGGGTCTGGATCGAGTGCTTTTCGCGCAGCCGGGCGGCGAGCGCGGCATAGAGTCCTTCGGCCGGCACGTTCAGCTCGTCGCGCAAGGTTTCGGCGGCCTGTTCGAGCTCCGGGAAATAGTTGCGGTTGGCCTCGATCAACTCGCGCACGCGCTCGACCGGATTGGCCTCATAGCGCGTGCCGACATCGCGGTCGGCCATCTGTGCCGCGGCCAGCGTCTCGCCCTGGCGCGCCTCGGTATAGGCCGCGTAGAGCCGCTGCAGCGCGTGGGTCACTCCCGGGCAAAGCTCGGCGAGGTCGCGCAGTTCCTGCTTGGGTACGTCGATCTGGCGGAACAGCGGATCGGAGAAGATCTCGTTTAGTTCCGCGAAGAAACGGTCTTCGTCGGCTGTGGCGAGGTCGCGCAGATCGAGGTCGTAGGTCTCGGCCAGCCGCAGCAGGATCTGCGCGGTCACCGGGCGCTGGTTGCGCTCGATCAAATTGACGTAGCTCGGCGAGATTCCGAGCCCCTCGGCCATCTGGGTCTGCGACAGCCCCAATTGCTGCCGGATCCTCCGGAAGCGCGGGCCGACGAACAGTTTCTTCCCGGACTCGGCGGCCATTGTCGGGTCTCCAGCAGCGTCAAGGACAGTCTTACTGTCCTATATTGTTACAAGATTTACAAAATAACATCTATTACATGTTCTGATGTTACATGACATCACCATTCAATTACAAGCCTACTATACGAACTTCCCTTTCTCGCGTTTAGCTCTCGACACGCATCTCGCAATGCACTGTCAAAAATGTCGATGACAAGCCTGTTGCTTTGTCGTCCGCGAAAGGATCAATCACATGAACTACCAGCCCCGCGGCATCAGCACCCTCCAGGGTCCGTCGTCGTATCAGGACGAGGTCAAGGCGGCCCAGGCACTCCTCGAGACCCAGCCGACCTGGAACGGCGTGTCGGCCGAGGCCGTCGCGCGCATGCGCCTGCAGAACCGCTTCAGGACCGGCCTCGACGTCGCCCGCTACACCGCGGCGCTGATGCGGGCCGACATGGCGGCCTATGACAAGGACCCGACCAAGTACACGCAGTCGCTGGGCTGCTGGCACGGCTTCATCGCCCAGCAGAAGCTGATCTCGGTCAAGAAGCACTTCGGCGGCAAGACCGATCGCACCTACCTGTATCTCTCGGGCTGGATGATCGCGGCGCTGCGCTCCGAGTTCGGGCCGCTGCCCGACCAGTCGATGCACGAGAAGACTTCGGTGCCGGCGCTGATCGAGGAGCTCTATACCTTCCTGCGCCAGGCGGATTCCCGTGAGCTCAACGACATCTTCCGTTTGCTCGACAAGGCCCGCAAGGAAGGCGACAAGACCCGCGAGCAGGAGCTGATCGCGAAGATCGACAACTTCCAGACCCATGTCGTCCCGGTCATCGCCGACATCGACGCCGGCTTCGGCAACGCGGAAGCGACCTATCTGCTCGCCAAGAAGATGATCGAGGCGGGTGCCTGCGCGCTGCAGATCGAGAACCAGGTCTCGGACGAGAAGCAGTGCGGTCACCAGGACGGCAAGGTCACCGTGCCGCACGAGGTCTTCATCGCGAAGATCCGTGCCTGCCGCCACGCCTTCCTCGAGCTCGGCGTCGAAGACGGCGTCATCGTGACCCGCACCGACTCGCTCGGCGCCGGCCTGACCCAGCAGATCGCGGTCAGCCACAAGCCCGGTGACATCGGTGACCAGTACAACAGCTTCCTCGATTGCGAGGAAATCACCGCGGAGAACGCCCGCAACGGCGACGTCATCATCAACCGCAACGGCAAGATGATGCGTCCGAAGCGGCTGCCCTCGAACCTCTACCAGTTCCGTTCCGGCACCGGCGAAGACCGCTGCGTGCTCGACAGCATCACCTCGCTGCAGAACGGCGCCGACCTGCTCTGGATCGAAACCGAGAAGCCGCATATCGAGCAGATCGCCAAGATGGTCGACCGCATCCGCAAGGTGATTCCGAACGCGAAGCTGGCCTACAACAACTCACCGTCGTTCAACTGGACCCTCAACTTCCGTTGGCAGGTCTACGATGCGATGAAGGAAGCCGGCAAGGACGTCAGCAAGTACAACCGCGCCGAGCTGATGAAGCCGGAATACGACGATACGCCGCTGGCGCAGGAAGCCGACGAGCGTATCCGTACCTTCCAGGCGGATTCGGCCAAGCGTGCCGGCATCTTCCATCACCTGATCACGCTGCCGACCTATCACACGGCTGCGCTGTCCACCGACAACCTCGCCAGGGAATATTTCGGCGACCAGGGCATGCTCGGCTACGTCAAGAACGTCCAGCGTCAGGAGATCCGTCAGGGCATCGCCTGCGCCAAGCACCAGAACATGGCCGGCTCCGACATCGGCGACGACCACAAGGAATATTTCGCCGGCGAGGCTGCCCTGAAGGCGGGCGGTGCGCACAACACGATGAACCAGTTCGGCTAACGCATCACGTTATCCAAGAGGAGACTGACAATGACCAAAGGCAGCAATTTCTGGGTGATCGGCGGCGAGTTCGGTTCGATGAACTTCCACAAGCTCGTGGAAGGCTCGGCCCAGGTGCAGGGTCCGTTCAAGACCCGCACGGAAGCCGAGGACGCCTGGCGCACTGTCTCGGAAGAGAACCGCCACAAGGCCGGCGTCCGCTTCTCCATCGTGGAAGAGCCGTCGCGCGTCTCGGCCTGAAGGGCCCGATTGGCGACCTGAATTAAGAAGACGTCCAAGGACGGATGGTCCCATCCAGGCTCTGCCTGGGTGGGACCGTCTGTTTTTGGCACAGGTCAATCGCCTGTGGGTGCCGTAAGTCTCTGGAATTGCGGACCCTTTGCGGAGGGTTTGGTTGCTGATAGGTTAATGGAGGAAAGTCGAGGACGAGGCCGACAATGTCAGAGCCCGAAACCAGCGGGACCCATCCCGGCCAGCCGCGCCCGGTGCGGCTGCGCGACGCGCTGCTGCGCGCGCGGATCGAGGCCGCCGACCGGACCGGCGTCGTCGTCGATCTCAGGGACGCGGAGGTGGCGCGGCTCGAGATCCTCAACGACGCGCTCGATCCCCTGTTCGCGCAGGTGCCCGACAGTATCGACCTGTTCGACCGCGGCATCAGCCAGGGCGATACGCCGAGACTCTGGATCGACGTCGTCGCCCACATCGTGATGGGGCGCGACAAGCGGATGTACCGCTTCGTCCAGGACACCCGCTTCGGCCGCATCGTGCTCGCCGAATCGCATGACACCGTCGTCATCGTCGAGGCCATCACCGATTATGTCGCGCGCCGCATGGTCGAGCGCGAGCAGGCCATGGTGGTTCCGCCCGAACCGAAGCCCGAGGTCGCGCCGCCGCCCCGCCGCTCGCGCCTGTGGCCGTTCGTGTTCGGCTTCGTGTTCGGTGCCGCCGCCTTGTTCGGCCTCGCCGTGCTCGCGGCCCTGCAGAGCTGGTGATCAGTTGCTCTGTCATGCCGGGGCATGCGAAGCATGAGCCTGGAATCCATCGGGCGGCGGTGCATGGCGATGAATGGATTCCGGGCTCGCGCCTGTCGGCGGCGAACTAAATCAACCTCACATGCTTGATCTGCCCGATCTGAAATTCCGTCCCGAGGCTCCGCACCGTCTGCTCGCAGCGCCAGCCGGCATTGTCCTTCTCGATTCTGAACAGGTTATACGCCGCCGCCGGGTAGTGGCCGTGCGCGAGCGCGGAGGCCGAGGGCACGCCGAGCGCGGGAATGTTGCCGTTGGGACCTTCGAACCACATTGTCGAATGAATGTGGTCGTGCCCGTGCAGGATCAGCTCGACGCCGTGGCGCTTGAGCAGCGCCAGCAGTGCGGCCGAATCGGTCATCCGCTTCTGCCGCGCTTCGGACTTGAGGGGATGGTGGACCAGCAGCACGCGAAAGACGTCCTCGGCCGCGAGCCGTTCGAGCACAGTTGCGAGGGCGGCGAGCTGATCGGGTCCGAGCGTGCCCGTCGCCATCAGCGGCAGGGTCGGCACCGCCGTGGACAGGCTGATCAGCGCGAGCGGCCCGCGCCGCCGCACGGATGGGAAGCCGGTGCTGCCGTCGTCGCCGGTGAGATAGGGCGCAAACGTCTCACTGAAGCGATGCGAGGTGGCGCGGACATAGGCATCGTGATTGCCGGGAATCGTGGTGACGCGGTCGGGCGGGCCGACGCTCTCGAGCCAGGCGCGGGCAGGAGCGAACTCGGCTTCCAGCGCGAGGTTGACGAGATCGCCTGTCACCGCGATGTGGTCGGGCGCCTGCGCCTTCATGTCGGTGACCAGCGCGTCGAGCACCTCGCGGCGCTGGTACTTGTGGCGGTTGCGCGTCCAGTTGACGTAGCCGAGCACGCGCTTGCCGGCGAGCTCGATCAGCCGCGGCTTCGGCAAGGGCGCTAGATGCGGATCGGACAGATGGGCGAGCGTGAAGGGGGCCGATATGTTGGGGGTCATGGCGCGCGATTGCCTCGCTATTGCTTTGCTGTAATGGCAAGCTCGCGAGGCCAGTGCAAGCGGGGCCGGGACAGCAGCCTCAAGGAAGCCTGATGGGAGATCGTCTGAACCGCGTTCGACGGAAATTCGAGCCGCTGCTGCTGCGATTCTTCCACGCCTATTTCCTCGTCGTCCGCGGCATGACGCTCGGCGTCCGCGCCGTAGTGCTGGATGCCGAGAATCGGGTGTTTCTGGTCAGGCACAGCTACGTCAGCGGCTGGCACCTGCCCGGCGGCGGCGTCGATTTCGGCGAGACCATGGAGCAGGCGATGCGGCGCGAGCTCAAGGAGGAGGGCGATATCGACCTCACCGGCGAGGCCGTGCTGCACGGTATTTTCCTCAACAGCCACGTCTCCCGCCGCGACCATGTCGCCATCTACGTGGTCAGGCAGTTCAGACAGGATCGCCTGCCCGCGCCCAACCGCGAGATCAGCGAATGCGGGTTCTTCGCGGTCACGGCGTTGCCCGAGGACACCACGCGAGGGACGCGGCTGCGGATCGCCGAAGTGCTGGACGGCGGGCCCCTGATTGCGACGTGGCGCTGAGGGTGGCGTGTGCTAGTAAGCAGCCCGAAAGAGCACCACCGGATGAAGATTGCCAAGTTCGCTTTCGGCCTGATCTGCCTTGCGATCCTCGCCAGCAACATCGTCACGATGTCGCGCTGGAGCGAGGCGCGCGGGGTCTATGACGACATCTGCTATCTCAGGCAGGCGCATCTGTTCCAGCGCCTCGGCATCGGTGGGCTCAACACCAATGCCGCGTTGGACTACGATCATTATTTCGAAGGCAAGCTGAAGGAGATCGCGTTCGCCGAATGGCAGGATCCGATCCGCTGGCCGTGCCACAATCCGATGTCCAGCGGCAAGATCGTGATGCAATATCCGCCAGGCACCGGCTTTCTGCTGGCGCTGTTTCCTGAGGGGCACCAGGTGGTGCCGCTCTACGTTGCCGCGAGCCTGATCGTCTGCGGCCTTGCCCTATCAGGCATTGCCATGGCGCGCACGCTGCCGTCGGTCTTCGGCGCGGGCCTGTTCGGCGCGCTCGCAATCTATCTGATGATCAATCCGGCGAAGGCGAGCTATTCGGTCGCGCCGACGATGGCGCTGTGCGCCGTCGCGGGCTTCCTCACGGCGCTGTGGCTGACCAGGGATAAACGCAGCGCTCTGTTGATTGCGCTGATCGGCGTTCTCCTGGGCGCGTCCGTCAATTTCAGATTGCCGAATGCGCTGCTCGCGGCCGGCTATTTCATCTATCTCGGCATTGCCTTCCTGAAGGTGCGGACGCCGTCAGCCTTCGTGCAGGGGCTCGGCCTCGGCCTCGGCGTTCTCGTCGGCATGGCCCCGACCTTGGTCGCCCAGGCCGTCAATGCCGGCAGCCCGCTGGCCACGACCTATGGCAGTGCCGACGTGGTCGCGCCGGCCTTCGACTTCGCCGTGTTCGGCCATTATCTGCGCGACATGCAGTTCGTGCTGATCGTGCTGGCCATCGGTTCCGCAGCCTGGCTCTTGCGGGTGGGCGAGGGCCGCGTGCGTCAGGTGGCCATCGTCGTCGCCGGCAATCTCATCGTCAACCTCGTGTTCTTCCTCAGCCATCCGATCTTCACGCCCTATTACATCGTGCCGATTGCGATGCTCTCGCTGTGGAGCGTCTCGTTCGCCTGGCTGATGAAGCCGGCGCAGGCGCAGCAGGCCGCGGCGCTCCGGCGCGAGCCGGCAAGCCTCGGAGTGCCGTCGCGATGACCTCAACGCAACTTCGCATCGCGGTGCTGGTGCCCTGCTACAACGAGGAAGCGGCGGTCGCCACCGTCGTTGCCGATTTCCGCAAGGCGCTGCCGTCGGCAGCGATCTACGTCTATGACAACAATTCCCGCGACCGCACCGCGACCGTCGCGCGCGAAGCGGGCGCGATCGTGCGCAGCGAGCGCCGGCAGGGCAAGGGCCACGTCGTGCGCCGCATGTTCGCCGACGTCGAGGCCGACGTCTACGTGCTGGTCGACGGCGATGCGACCTATGATGCGCCGAGCGCATCTCGCATGATCGACCGGCTGCTCGATGATCATCTCGACATGGTGGTCGGTCTTCGCGTCGATCAGGTCCAGGCCGCCTACCGGCTCGGCCACCGCACCGGCAACCGCATGCTGACCGGCTTTCTGGCGTCGACCTTCGGTCACGCTTTCAAGGACATCCTGTCCGGCTACCGCGTGTTCTCGCGCCGCTTCGTCAAATCCTTCCCCGTCCTCTCCGACGGCTTCGAGATCGAGACGGAGCTCGCGGTCTATGCGCTGGAACTGTCGCTGCCGGTCGCCGAGATCGAGACCCCCTATTACGCGCGCCCCGAAGGCTCGTTCTCCAAGCTCAACACCTGGCGCGACGGATTTCGCATCCTCGGCACCATGGTGAAGCTCTACCGTTCGGAGCGGCCGTTGCGCTTCTTCACGGTGATCGGAGGCCTGTTGGCGCTGGCCGCGGTGATCCTCGCGATCCCGATCGTGATTACCTTCATCGAGACCGGCCTCGTGCCGCGCCTCCCGACCGCCGTGCTGTCGATGGGCTTGATGATCATGGCCCTGCTCTCGGTGTCTTCTGGGCTCGTGCTCGACACAGTGACGCGAGGGCGTCGGGAGATGAAGATGCTGGCCTATCTGTCCCAACCGACCTTGAAAAGCAGCTGAGCGCCGTCGCTGCCCGATGGACCGCGCTGCGTTCAGGTGCTATCCCGCGAATTGACATGACCGATCTCTCACTGACCATCCTCCCTGAAGCCGCCGGCGACGCCCAGTCGATCGAGCGGCTGCACGAACGCACCTTCGGTCCCGGCCGCTTCGTGCTCAGCGCCTACCGGATCCGCGAGCACGTCGACCATGTGCTCGAATTGTCCTTCACGGCCCGCATCGGCACGCTGCTGGTCGGCTCGGTCAGGCAATTGCCGGTGCTGGTCGGCGAGACGCCGGCGCTGCTGCTCGGCCCGCTCACGGTCGAGCCGCCGTTCCGCGGCCGCGGTGTCGGCCGTCTGCTGATGGAGCGCGCGCTCAAGGACGCGAAGGCGAAAGATCACCGCCTCGTGCTGCTGGTCGGCGACGAGCCCTATTACAGCCGCGTCGGCTTCAAGCCGGTCCCGAAAGGCCGTGTCACCATGCCCGGCCCGGTCGACGCCGCCCGTATCCTGGTGTTCGAGCTCGTCGACGGCGCCTTCGAAGGCGTGTCGGGCCCGGTCGGCCCCGACTGGAGCAAGGCGCGGGCAGGGTAGGCCAGCCCGCGGCAGTGCGTAGCCCGGATGGAGCGAAGCGCAATCCGGGAAACCTGTTGCTACTGAGGCGCTGCCCCCGGATCTCGCTGCGCTCCATCCGGGCTACGGCGCTCGCAATGGCCTAGAACTTGAAGTTCGCGAACGCCCTGACGCCGATGCCGGGCATCAGCACCTCGTCCTTGGTGTAGGATACGGAGTTGCGGATGTTCTCGTTGAGGAGGTTGTTGCCGACGATGCCGGCCATCATCTCGCGCGCACCGAACCAGTTGCGGTCGAGCTTGGTCTTGTAGCTGACCTCGGCCTTCAACAAATTATAGCCCGCCGTCGGCGTCTCCGCGATCGCAGCGACGTTGTTCTGCGCGAAGGCGTGCAGCAGGTTGACGCGCATCAGCCAGTTGTCGTCGCGCCAGAACACGCCGCCGCCCATCCGCATCGGCGGAATCCGCGGCACGTTGGTGCCGTCGCTGAAGGTGGCGCGGACGAAATCGAACTGGTTCTCGATGCCCCAGATGCCGCCCTGGAAGGCGGCGACGTCGAGCTGCGACTGGAATTCGCCGCCGCGGAAATTGGCATTGCGCTGCGAATACACTGCCTGGTTCAGCTCCGCGCCCGGATTGCCGCAGGATGCGAAGTCGTCGTCGCAGGACACGCCGGTGAGGCGGCGGTAGATGAAATTGTCGAAATGCGTGTAGTAGACGGTCGCCTCGAAGCGGAACGGCCCCGTCGCCCTGCGCACGCCGAGCTCGACCGATTTGGCGGTCTCGATCGTGAGGTTTGGATTGCCGATGTCGAAGGTCGCAGTCGCATCGTGGCCGCCGCGGGAAAACAGCTCGGCCGCCTTCGGCGCGCGCTCGACATATTGCGCGGTGATGCTGCCGACCATGCCGCCGGGCAGGTCCTGCAACAGGCCGATGCTGCCGCTCTTCGGCGTGAACGACGGATTGCGCGCGATGCCCGCCTGCGGCGTGCCGTCGGGCAAATAATCGGCCGGGAAGTCCGGCGTCGTGCCGTGCAGCTCGACATGCTCGATGCGGC
The DNA here is from genome assembly GCF_002266465.3 of Bradyrhizobium symbiodeficiens. Taxonomy (NCBI): domain Bacteria; kingdom Pseudomonadati; phylum Pseudomonadota; class Alphaproteobacteria; order Hyphomicrobiales; family Nitrobacteraceae; genus Bradyrhizobium; species Bradyrhizobium symbiodeficiens. Next base: position 1,859,898 of record NZ_CP029427.2, read on the forward strand.
CGGCGATCTGCGCCCGCGTCGCCTCGGTAAACATGAACTCGTTGAAGGCGTAGCCGGCAACGCGGTTGCTGTTGTTCGGATCCCATAGGCCGTTGAACAGCGTGCCGGGATTATCCGGGCTCGGCGCGCTCAATTCCTGATGGCCGACCTGGAAGCCCAGCGCCGTCGTCACTTCGGCGAAGCGCGCGTTGAACGGCATCAGCTGCACCTCGGTGCGGATCTCCTGCTCCTTGTTGGTGAAGGTCTGCCTGATGCCGTCGCTGTTGAGGTCGGCTGGATCGGCAAGCCCGATCTCGTTGTGCCGGTAATCGGTCGCACCGGCCCAGAAGCGCACCGCGTCGATCGCGGCGGCGTCGGGATGGTACTCGCCCTTGACGTTGATCTTGGTCTGGTGGCCGTCGATCCGTGTCTGGTGGTCGGCGCCGTCGATGCCGGGGATGTGGTAGAGCGAGTCGTTCTGGGTGATCGACGCGCCGATATAGCCGCCCTGGAAGAAATAGGAGCCGCCGATCGAGGCGCCGTCCGAGCGCGTTGCCGAGTTCGGCTGGCGGCCGTTCACGGCGCGCGTCTGGTCGTTCAGATAGGGATAGCTCGGGATGGAATAGTCCGAGGTCGTGCGGCCATAGGCGTCGGCGTGGAAGGCGAAATTGCCGCCGCCGGTGTCGAGCAGCACGCCGCTCTCGACGCCGCGATCGACTGAAGAGAACGCGGTGCGGGTCTCGGCGGTGACGCAAGGCGAGGTCGCGGCGCTCGCGAGCGGAGCTTTGGTCGGCAGTCCGTAAGCCTGGAATGACGGCGCGCAGGCAGGTAGCGCGTCTGGAATCCGGTTGTTGGTGGCGCTGACGACGCCGCCGATCGAGGTCGAGCCGTAGCGCAGCGCGGCGGGCCCGCGCACCACTTCGATCTGGTTGGTCGCGAGCGGATCGATCGGAACGAAATGATCCTCGCCGAGATCGGAGGCGCCGCTCGCATTGGTGCCGTTCTCGACGATGCCGACGCGGTTGACGTCGAGACCCCGGATGATCGGCCGGCTCGATGCGCCGGGCGCGAAGCTCGATCCGGTGATGCCTGGCTTGGAGAACAGGAGATCGCCGAGCTGGCCGCCGCCCTCGCGGCGGATCTCCTCATTGGGCACCACGGTGACCGTCGCGAACTGGTTGGTCACGACTGACAGCACGCCCTGCTGAGGCGCGGTGGGCACGGAGGCTGCCGGCTCCGCTTCCGCCGTTTGTTGGCGGCTGCGCACCCGCGCGGTCCGCGTGCCGCGGCCGGGATTGCGCGACGGCACCACCGCTCTGCGCACGATGGGGCTCGGCGCCGTCACGGTGACGGCGGGGATTTCGCTCGACGATTTGTCTTGCGCAGGCGTTTGGGCGAAAGCGGGCGTGGCGGCGGCACCGAGCAGGAGCAGGCTTGCTCCGCCAAGACGCTGCGCGCGTCGCGATTGAAATGACATGGTCCTGATTCCAGTCAGGCGCCGTCCGCATGATTGTGTGCTGATCGGAGGCGGCCTGCCGTCGCGGCGCGACGGAATTCGACTTCAACGTCTCCCGGGCACTCTGAGCCCGGGCGTGATCAAGCGATGTTGAGAGTCAGGACGTGGGAGGGGCGCGCGGCTGGAACGCGGTGCGGGCCGATTTGAGATGAAGGAATTCGGCATCGGTGGTGCGGTAGAGCAGCTCGATCGCCTGCGGCAGCAGCAGCACGGGCGGCGTTGCCGATATGACGGTGCCCGCCATCGCGACCACGGCGCAGATCGCGCAATTGTCCTCGCCCGGGTGCTCGCGGTCGGGGCCTGAGGGCGATTGTTTCTGGACCGCGGCACGGTCGTTCGCAGCGCCGCTCTTGGCACTGTTCTTAGTGCTGTCCTTGGCGCCGTCGGTCTGCTGGAACGAGGCCTGGACAAGCGGCGTGGCCTGGGCGAACCAGTGGCTGTGGCCGAACGTCAGCGCGAACTGCACCAGCATCGCGAAGATCGCGAGCCGGGCGCCGTGCCTGATATTCGACCGGAACCACTTCATCTGGAAGAGCCACCCCGCATCGCGAGATATCGCGATGTAACAATATAACATCGCCCGATCGGTCTGCGGATGTCAATCGCACACAGACCGGCCGGCGCCGGTGGCGGGCCGATGTGTCGTTCGAGCAACGGAGCGAGATCAGCGCCCCTCGCGCACCCAGGTCGCGGCGAACGCACCGAGCAGCAGCAATAGCCCGATCAGGCCGGCGAAGATCGGCAGCACGCCGACGCCCTTGACGACGCTGGCGTCGCGCATCCGCACGCCCATCCAGCCGTCGCCGGCAAACACGCTGGCCGAACGCACCGGCAGGATGCGCGGCAGCTCGACGCTGGCGCCATCGACCACGCGCACGGCGTTGCCGCCGGTCGCCTGCGTCAGCGGCTTCAGCGTATCGACGGTGGAGGTGACTTCCGAAAACTCCTTCGGGTTGGTTGGGCCGACATTGATCAGCGCCTTCAGCGTGCCGTCGGTGGCCTGCCACAGGCCGAGTTCGCTTGCGGGAAGGCTGGCGCGCCATTCGCCGGGGTCGCCGGGGCTCAGCGTCAGATCCTGCGACACGCCGGACGGCGAAGTCACGCTCACCGGCTGGACGCTGTCGGCCATGGTCTGGCGCACCACGACGAGGTTCTTGCCCTGCACCTGCAGGCGCAGCGCTTCTTCGTCGAGGTCCGGCTGCTTCATCAGCCAGTGCGACATCCGCCGCAGCAGATCCAGATGCGGGCCGCCGCCCTCATAGCCGCGCGCCCACAGCCAGATGTGGTCGGAGAGCAGAAGTGCGACGCGACCCTCGCCGAAGCGCGACAGGAACAGAAGCGGCTTGCCGTCGGCTCCCGTCATCACCGGCGGGTTGACGGAATTGCGGGTGTCGACGGTGCGGAAGAAACGGCTCCAGCGCGGCGGCTCGGAGGCCGAGCCTTCCAGCCCACGCGTGACGGGGTGGCGTTTGCCGACATCGGACAGATGCGCATAGAACGGCTTCTCGGTGACGCCGACCGGTTCGGCAGGCAGCACCGAATCCAGCGGCGTACGCCAGATGCTGGTGTTGGAGGCGTAGTCGGGGCCGGCCGAGACCAGCACCGCGCCGCCGCCGCGCACATAGCGCGCGATGTTGTCGAAATAGGCGATCGGCAGCACGCCCTGGCGGGCGTAGCGGTCGAAGATGATCAGCTGGAATTCGTTGATTTTCTGCTGGAACAGCTCGCGGGTCGGAAACGCGATCAGCGACAATTCGTTGATCGGCGTGCCGTCCTGCTTCTCCGGCGGACGCAGAATGGTGAAGTGCACGAGATCGACGCTGGCGTCGGACTTGAGCAGATTGCGCCAGGTGCGCTCGCCCGAATGCGGCTCGCCCGAAACCAGCAGCACGCGCAGCTTGTCGCGGACGCCGTCGATGGCGACGACCGCGCGGTTGTTCACGGCCGTCAGCTCTCTCTCGAGCGGCGAGGCCTCGATCTCGACGATGTTGGGACCGGCATGCTTGATGTCGACGCCGACGCTCGCGGCCTGGCCGCTCGAGAGCGTGCGTTCATTGATGACCTCGCCGTCTCGGCGGATCGTGACCTTGGCGCGTTCGCCCGTAACGCCCTGGTCGTCGAGCCGGTAGCTGATGGTCTGGGTCTGGCCGACGATGCCGAAGCGCGGCGCCGCGGTGATCGCGATGCGCCGGTCGCGCTCGTCTTTCTGGCCGGTGATCAGCGCATGCACCGGCGCCTGGAAGCCGAGCGCGGCGGCGTTCGCCGGAATGTCGTGGACGCGGCCATCGGTGATCAGGAACGCGCCGGCGACGCGGTCGACCGGCACGTCCGACAAGGCCGAGGCGAGGGCGCCGAACAGCTTGGTGCCGTCGGTCTCGCCGTCGGCCTGTGCGGCCTCGACGACGCGCACCTCCAGCCCCTTGATCTTCTTCAGGCCGTCGACCAGCGCTTCCTGCGCTTGCGCAGCTTCGCGATTGCGGTTGCCGAAATTCTGGCTCGGGCTCTTGTCGACGACGACGGCGGCCACCGAGGTGAGGGGATCGCGGTCCTCGCGGGTGAAGGAGGGATTGGCGAGCGCCAGCAGGAACAGCGCCAGCGCGGCCACGCGCACCGCCGCGCCGCGCGCGCGCGCCACCAGCAGCACGATCGCGATGACGACGATCGCGGCGAGCGCGATCCACAGCACGATCGCGGGGACAAGCGGTGTGAACGCGATACCGTAGTTCATATCGATCCTATTGCCCCAGCCGTTCGATCAGCGCGGGAGCATGCACCTGGTCGGCCTTGTAATTGCCGGTCAGCGTGTACATCACGATGTTGGCGCCGGCGCGGTAGGCGAATTCACGCTGGCGCGTGTCTCCGCCGGTCACCGGCAGCATGGCCTGGCCGTCGGGCCGCACCGCCCAGGCGCCGGCAAGGTCGTTCGAGGTGATGATGATCGGCGAGACGCCGTCGCCGCCGCGGGCCGGCCGCTGCGCGTTGTCCTCGTCGTCGTCGCGCGGCAGGGCCTCGACCCAGGTCTGGCCGGTGACGAAGCGGCCGGGGAAGTCGCGCAGCAAATAGAAGGTCTTGGTTAGCACGTGCTCGCGCGGCACCGGCTCCAGCTCGGGCACGTCGAGCGACGACAGGATCTCGCGCAGCGTCTGCATCCCCGGGGTCTGCGCGGCGCCGTTGGCGCCGGGCGGCGCTTCGATCGCGTCGCGGGTGTCGAACAGCACGGTGCCGCCCTGCTTCATGTAGGCGTCGATCTTGTTGATGGCGTCCTGCGGCGGCTTGGGCGCGCCCGGCACGATCGGCCAGTAGATCAGCGGGAAGAAGGCGAGTTCGTCGCGCGCGGGATCGATGCCGACGGGATCGCCAGCTTCGAGTGCGGTGCGCTGCGCCAGGAACAGCGTCAGTCCTGATAGCCCGGCCTTGACGATGGAATCGACGTCGGCATTGCCTGTCACGACATAGGCGAGGCGGGTCTGCGACGTCGCCTTCATCGCGAAATCGTCCGTAGCGCTGTCGGCGCGTGACGGCGCGGGCGAGAGTGAGGCGAACAGCAGGCCGAGCACGATCATCGCGGGCGCCGCACGGCGCCGCAGCAGCGCGGCGATCCCGCCGCCGAGCACCGCGACGATGATGGCGTCGACCAGGAATAGCGCCAGCGCCGTCGACAGCAGCCAGCCGCGCAGGTCCCGCGGCTCGGCATTGGTGTAGGTGGCGTGCCGGGCGCGCAGGCCCGTGGTATTCAGCGCGGCGATGCGGTCGGCGCTGGCAAGCGTGTTCACGGCGAGCGGTCCTTCGGCCGGGCCATAGAAGCCCGGCGGATGATCTGACGTGGCGCGGTCGCGGTAATCCGCGGGCAGCGGCTTTGCGGTGGCCGGCGGCGGCCCGAAGGCGCCGAAGCCGTCGAGGATGTGCAGCGGCGCCACCGTCTCAGCGGTCGCCTCGCCGGCGACGCCTGCGCCGGGTTTGGAGGTGTAGCCGGAGATGTCGACCACCCGCCGCAGCATTTCGACGAAGGTGCCTGACATCGGCAGATCCGACCAGCGCATGTCGGCGCTGACGTGGAACAGGCTGACCAGCCCCTTGCCGCGATGCTCGCCGGTCACCAGCGGCGTGCCGTCTTCCAGCGAGGCCCAGCTCTTGGTGGCGAGCACCGCATCGGGCTCGGCCAGCACCTGACGGCTCACGGTCACGTCCTTGGGGACCACGACGCCGGCAAACGGGCCGTCGGCGGCAAAGGAGGCCAGATGCTGCGGCTTCTCCCAGGTCAGGCTGCCGCCGAGCGTGCGGCCGCCCTTGCGCAGCTTGACCGGCACCAGATCGTCTTCGGCCTGCGCTAGCCGGGGGCCTGCGAACCGCACCAGCACGCCGCCCTGATCGATCCAGGCATTGAGGCGCTCGCGCAGCTCCGGCGCGATGGTGCCGACATCGGCGAGGATGATCATCGGCAGCTTCTGGTCCAAGAATTGTGTGATGCCCTGCTGCGGCGAGCCCTTGTCGGCGAGCCTGACGTCGGCGAAGGGCGCCAGCGCGCGGGTGAGGTAGAAGGTCGGCGCCAGCAGCGGCTGCGCGGTCTCGCTGGACGCGCCCGACACGATGCCGATGGCGCGGCGGCGCCAGCGCTTGTCGAGCAGCTGCACCGCGCCGGCGGAGCGCTCGCCCGAGATCTCGAGCCGTGTGATGTCGTTGCGCAGCTCGACCGGCAGATCGAACGCAGCGTCGGTCTCCTTGTCCTGCGGACCGAACGAGAAACGCGCCTCTCCGATCGGCGAAGCCTTCTGATCCAGCGCGCGCACGGTGCCGATCGCGATGCCGCTGTCGGTGCGCAGCACCTTCACCGTCATCTTCGCCGCCGCGTTCTCGGCCGCGACCAGCGCCAGCGGCGAGGAGGTGCCGCCTTCGAAGATGGTCAGGCTGCGATCGCCGATGGTCTTGCCGAGGCCGGCGACGAAGTCCTCGCCGCGGCCGGTGTCGACGCCGTCGGACAGCCAGGCGATCTCGCAATCGCCGGTGGCTTTCAGGAAACGATCGACCGCGGCCAGCGTCTCGACACGATCGATCGAATAGGGCTTTGGCGCGAGCTGCCGCAACGCGACGCGCGCGGCGCCCGCCGGCATCAGGGTGATGTCGCGGTTCGGCTCGGACAGCGGCACCAGCGCGATCGCGCGGCGGTCGTTGTCGGCATTGGCGATCAGCTCGTCGGCGGCCCTGATCCTGACGTCCCAGTGCGACGCCGCGCTCCAGCCGTCGTCGAGCATGATCATCAGCGGCGCCTTGCTGTCGGCTGCGCCCGTTTGCGGATTCCAGATCGGGCCGGCGGCCGCGAAGATGACGAGAGCCGCAGCCAGGAGGCGCAATGCGGTCAGCCACCACGGCGTCCGCGAGGGTGTCTCCTCCCGCGGGGCGATGTCGAACAGCAGGCGCGTCGGCGGAAACTCGATGCGGCGCGGCCGTGGCGGCATGACGCGCAACAGCCACCACAGCACCGGCAGGCTGACGAGGCCGATCAGGAGCAGCGGTTCGGTGAAGGCGAGCGGCAGTCCCATCATGCGGCCGGCCCCGCCTTGATCGTCGTGGTGCGGGCGCCCGATTTGCTCACCTGCATGCCGGCATGCAGGAACAGCAGCAGCTCCGCGGCGGAGCGGTCGGTGGCGTGCGTGGTGAACAGCCAGTCCAGCTTGTTGGTCTCGGCGCGAATCTGGTCGCGGTGCAGCGCCAGCCGCGTGGTGTAATCCTGCGCCCAGCTTTCGGCGCGGCCGGCGGTGATGACGCCGAAGCCTTCCGGCTCGACGAACTCGACGCGGCCGGAATAGGGGAACGATTCCTCGGCGGGATCGACGATCTGCACCAGCGTGCCATGCGCGCCGGAGCCTGAGAGGCCTGCGAGCGTCGTCCTGATCTCCGCGATCGGCGACCAGAAGTCCGACAGCACGATCGTCTCGGCCAGCGCCGCCGGCACGAAGGACGGCGGCAGGCTCAGCCGGTCGGCATCGTCATGCAGCATCGCCTGCGCCATCTTGTCGATGATGCTGCGGCTCGTGGTCGGCGCCATCAGGCCGGGAATGCCGACGCGTTCGCCGCCGGCGACGAGCAACTCGGCCAGCGCGAAGGCGACGATCAGCGTGCGCTCGAGTTTTGACTCGCGCGCGGTCTTCGAGGCGAACGCCATCGACGGCGAACGATCCGGCCAGATCCACACCGTGTGCGAGGCTTCCCATTCGAGCTCGCGGACATAGAGATGGTCGTCGCGCGCCGAGCGGCGCCAATCGACGTTCTGCGCCGGCTCGCCGGAGACGAAGCGGCGGTATTGCCAGAAATTCTCGCCGGAGCCGGCGCGGCGGCGGCCGTGCAGGCCATGGATGACGTTGGCGGCGATGCGGCGGGCTTCGAGCACCAGGCGCGGCAAGGAGGCTGCGAGCGTGCGGCTTTCGCCATCGGCACGTCGGATCGCGATGATCTCCTTCGCTGGGTGCCCGTTCTCCGCTGCCATCAACCGATCCGCGTCTTGAGCTGCTTGATCACGTCCGGAATCGTGCGGCCTTCGGCGCGCGCCTGGAACGTCAGCGCCATACGGTGCTTCAGCACGGGTTCGGCGAGGTCGAGCACGTCGTCGACCGAGGGCGCCAGCCGTCCGTCGATCAGCGCACGCGCGCGCACCGCCAGCATCAGCGATTGGCTGGCGCGCGGGCCGGGGCCCCAGGCGATGAACTTGCCGGCTTCGCCGGCGTCCGAACCCGGGCGGGCCGAGCGCACCAGCGACAGGATCGCCTCCACCACGGAATCGCCGACCGGCAGGCGCCGGATCAGCCGCTGCGCGGTGATCAGCGCGTCCGCCGTCATCGATCCTTTCGCCAGCGTTTCCTCGGCGCCGGTGGTCTCGAACAGGATGCGGCGCTCGGCGTCGCGATCGGGATAGTCGACGTCGATCTCCATCAGGAAACGGTCGAGCTGGGCTTCGGGCAGCGGATAGGTGCCCTCCTGCTCCAGCGGGTTCTGCGTCGCGAGCACGTGGAACGGCTTCGGCAGATCGTGGCGCGCGCCGGCCACCGTGATGTGCTGCTCCTGCATCGCCTGCAGCAGCGCCGATTGCGTGCGCGGGCTGGCGCGGTTGATCTCGTCGGCCATCAGAAGCTGCGCGAACACCGGACCCGAGATGAAGCGGAAGGCGCGCTTGCCTGCGGTGCTCTCGTCCAGCACCTCGGCGCCGAGAATGTCCGACGGCATCAGGTCGGGCGTGAACTGGATGCGCTTGGCATCCAGGCCGAGCGTGACGCCGAGCGTTTCGACCAGCTTGGTCTTGGCAAGGCCGGGCACGCCGATCAGCAGCGCATGGCCGCCGGAAAGGATCGTGACCAGCGTGTTCTCGATCACGCGATCCTGGCCGAAGATGACGGACCCGATCGCATCCTTCGCCGCGCGAATCTGGCTCGACACCTGCTCGGCCGAACGAACGATCCCGTCCTCGAGTTTCTCGACACTCTCCGCCATCAGTCTAGCTCCTTCAGCCCGCCATGCTGCTTGCCTGGGCCGTCATGTCATCGCATTTGGTCATCACGTCAGATCATGGCGCCTATGCTAGACTTGCAGGAAGGCCATGTATTCGTTGAATTAACCTATCCCCACCTTATCGGCTTCGGGTTATGTACGGCATCACGAAGTGGCGACCTTGCACACCGGACTAATCCGGGGTGGAACCGTGCACCCGAGTACAACGTAGACCTGCACCAATCGTGCCAAAGGACAAAGTCAGGGCAAACCATGGCGAACCAAGGGCAGAGTGCCGATCGCGGTCTTGAGGGGCTGACTGCTGCCGCCAAAAGTGCTGCCAATAGCGAAGGCGCCAAGAAGGGGCTGCCTCCGGTGCATCTGTGGAATCCGCCGTTTTGCGGCGATCTCGACATCCGAATCGCCTCAGATGGTACTTGGTTCTACTTGGGCACGCCAATCGGGCGTCCCGCTCTGGTCCGGCTGTTCTCGACCGTCCTCAAGCGCGAGGGCGACAAGCATTTCCTGGTCACGCCGGTGGAGAAGGTCGGCATCCGCGTCGACGATGCGCCTTTCATGGCGGTCGAGATGCAGAAGGACGGCGAGGGAGAGCATCGCGTGCTGCGCTTCCGCACCAATGTCGATGACTGGGTCACCTGCGATGCCGCGCATGGCTTGCGTTTCGAGCAGGCCGAGGACGGCGGGCTGACGCCGTACCTGCATGTTCGCGCCGATCTCTGGGCCAAGGTCACACGAGCGCTCTACTACGATCTGGTTGACATGGGCGAGGAGCGGATGGTCGATGGCCAGCCGATGTTCGGCGTCGAATCATCGGGCGAATTCTTCGCCATGGCCGATGCGGAGCAGGTGAGGGCCGCGCTTTGAACAAGCCTATCCTGAAAAGCGATCCTGTCGCCGTCGGCGCGGCGGATTTCTTCGCCCGCTCGAAGACGAAGCTCGGCTTCGACGTTCCGCTCGGCCTCTACGATCCGAACATCATTCCGGCTTCGGGCGATCCCGGCACCGACAAGATGCTCGAGATCGTCGCGCGCGAGCAGCCGGTGCGCCCCGCGGCGGTCCTGATCGCGGTGGTCGATCATCCCGAGCCGACCATCCTGCTGACACAGCGCTCGGCGCATCTCAACGACCATGCCGGCCAGATCGCTTTCCCCGGCGGCAAGATCGACGCGACCGATTCCTCGCCGCTGGACGCGGCGCTGCGCGAGGCCGAGGAGGAGGTCGGGTTGTCCAGAGACTTCGTCGAGCCGCTCGGCTATCTCGATCTCTACGGCACCGCCTTCGGTTTCCGCATCCTGCCGACGGTCGCGAGGGTCAGGCCCGGCTTCGAGCTCACCATCAACCGTTCCGAGGTTGATGACGCGTTCGAGGTGCCGCTATCCTTCCTGATGAATCCGGTGAACCATCAGGTGCACAGCAAGGAATTCCGCGGCATGGAGCGGTCCTATTACGCGATGCCGTTCGCGGAACGCTACATCTGGGGCGCGACGGCGGGCATGCTGCGTGTGCTCTATGAGCGGATCTATTCATCATGATCCGGCCGGTTCTGACCGAGATCGGAATCTTCCTCGTTCCCTTTGCCGTCTATGCGCTGTTCCTGGCCGCGACGCGCTCCGGCCTGTTCGCGCGATCGTCCTGGCCGGTGACCGTCGTTGCGCGGCTCGTCCTTGCCGCGCTGGTGCTGGTGATCGCGGGGCTGATCGGCTTTGCGCATTTCTCCGGCGCCGCCCCGGATTCGACCTACGTTCCCGCCCATATCGAGAACGGCCGGCTGGTGCCGGGCGTGGAAAAATAGGGGCCGCACGATGAGCGCGGAGCCGATATTTGCCCCGATTCTTGCCGATGCGCCCTGGCTGACCGCAGGCGGGACCGCGCGCGTCCTGCAATTGCTCAACGCTGACGGCGAAGAGGCGCGGGTGGTCGGCGGCGCCGTGCGCAACGCGCTGCTCGGCCTGACGCCCGGCGACATCGACATCGCGACCACGGCGCGGCCGGAGGAGGTGATCCGGCGCGCCAAGGCTGCCGGCATCAAGAGCGTGCCGACCGGCATCGACCACGGCACAGTCACGCTGGTCATCGACAGCCACCCCTATGAAGTCACCACGCTGCGCGAGGACACCGAGACCTTCGGCCGCAAGGCCAAGGTCGCGTTCGGACGCGACTGGGTGAAGGACGCCGAGCGGCGCGACTTCACCATGAACGGCCTGTCGGTCGATGCGCGCGGCGTCGTCTACGACCATGTCGGCGGCATCGCGGATGCCAAAGCGCGCCGCGTGCGCTTCATCGGCGATCCCGACCAGCGCATCGCGGAGGATTATCTGCGTATCCTGCGCTTCTTCCGCATCCACGCCGCCTTCGGTGCCGGCGATCCCGACCGCGACGGCTATCTCGCTTGCATCCGGGGGCGTGCGGGTCTGGCCAACCTCTCGGCCGAGCGGGTGCGGATGGAGATGCTGAAGCTGCTGGTGGCCGGCGGCGCGTCCGCGGCAGTGCTGGCCATGGCCGAGGGCGGATTGCTGCAGGCGCTGACCGGCGGCGTCGCCTATACCGGGCCGCTGTCGGCGATGATCGCGATCGAGCGCGAGCTCGGCCTCGCTGCAAGCAGCACGCGGCGCCTCGCCGCGCTGACCGTCGCCGTGACCGAAGATGCCAAGCGGGTCGCCGCGCGGCTGCGGCTCTCCAATGCCGAAACCAAGGCACTGGATTCGATGGGCCATCGCTGGTGGCGCTTCGCCACCAAGGACGAGGCCAATGGGCGGCGTCTGCTCTATCGGCTCGGCCCCGAACGTTATCACGATCGTGTGTTGCTGGGCTGGGCGCGGGCCGGTGGCGACGTCACCTCGACGCACTGGCGCGCGCTCGCCGAACTGCCGCAGCGCTGGACTGCGCCGAAATTTCCGCTCAAGGCCGCCGACTTCATCGCGCGCGGTCTGGCGGAGGGACCCGCGCTTGGACATGTGTTGACGCTCGCCGAGGACGCTTGGCTTGCGGCGGATTTTCCACTAGATGATGCCGCGCTCGCTACCATCGCCGATCAAGCTGCGGCCCGCATCAGCCGCGATGAGAGAACGTGACCATCGTCTCAGGCTTCGCCGACATCTCGATCTTTCAGCTCCTGCTGGTCGCGTTGATGGCGTTGTTTGCTTCGATCATCGGTGGTCTCGCCGGCTATGGCACCGGCGCCCTGATGCCGCTGGTGCTGGTGCCGCTGGTCGGCGCCGAGCCCGTGGTGCCGATCATCGCGATCTCCGCGATGTTCACCAATTCGAGCCGTGCACTCGCCTATATTCGTTATGCCGATCGCCGCCGCGCGCTGATCGTGCTCGCCTGCGCAGGCCTGACGACCGCACTCGGCGCCTATGGCTATACCCGCCTCACCAACGCCGGCGCGGCACTGGTGATCGGCTCGATGCTGATCCTCAGCGTGCCGCTGCGCCGCGTGCTCCGCCGCCGAAAGGTCAGGATCGGCGACAGCGGCCTTGCCGCTGGCTCGGTGGGTTACGGCGTGCTGGTCGGCGGTACCTCCGGCTCCGGCGTGATCCTGCTCTCGCTCCTGATGGCCGCGGGCCTCGAAGGCGCCGCCGTGATCGCAACGGACGCCATGATCTCGCTCGGTACCGGCCTGATCAAGATCTCGGTGTTCGGCCTGGCCGGCGCCGTCACCGCGCAGGTGCTCGCCCTCGCGCTGCTGATCGGCGCGATCGCGATCCCCGGCGCGTTCCTGGCAAAAGCTTTTGTGGAGCGGATGCCGCTGCACATCCACACCGCGATCCTCGATGTCGCGGTGATCACCGGCGGGCTGGTGATGATTTCAGCGGCGGCGAGGCAGCTGATCGCGTAGACGACCCGGCTCAGCGCACAGTCGCATCGGGCGCCGCGTTCAACGGCGCTCCCCCGACCGATATCGGGCCGGTCGGGGCCGTTGGGCGCGGTGGCTTCTTTTGCTTCGGGGCGAGGCGCGCTGTTGCAGCGGGCGCAACGGGAGGCATTGAAGCCGATGGCATCGCGGCACTGGGGGCAGCCAGCGGAGCCGGTGTGACCGATGCCTGCGGGGCCGGGCTCCTCACTGCGTCAATTTTCGAGCTGAGGTTGGCAAGTTGACTTACGATCGCCTTCAATTGCTCTTGCTGATCGGCGATGGCCCTGTCGATCGCCGCCAGGTCGTCGGCCGTCTTTTGTTGCGCGGCGAGCAGGTCAGTCATGATCGCCTTGTCATTGGATCTGCTGTCGGCATCCCCATCCTCGCGTCCGGCGGACTGACTGAACAATCCCGGGTTCAGCCAGACGTAACCTGCCCCTGCGCCTGCGAGCGCCAGGACAACGACCACGAAGAGCGCGAACGGCCATCGGCGACGCGGCGCGGGCACCAAGGGCGGTGGGTCCACAACTGGCCAATTCGGAGGCGATTCGATGCTCATCCGAACGTCCTAGTCAGCCTTTTCGTCCAACGCAATTGGTGCGGCAGCGATCGGCAGCCGTGAGCAAGGGACGCCCGGCAGCACCGCGCTGCGGTCGCCGATGCCGATGGACGTGATCGGGTCAGCGCTGCCGGATCGGCAAGACGCCGCTTTCGCTTCGGCATTCTGGCACGCGATAACGGCTTGCGCCGCGATGGCTATTCCTGCCTGCCTGGAGGCATCTCAAGGACCTGTTTGAGCAGCGTCGGATGGCCAAGCACGGCGTGCAGTTCGGATCTGTCGAGCCAGGCAGCGGCATCCTCCTGGCTTTCGCATTGCTCGACCTTGGCGGTTGCGGTCGCAAGAGGCACGTCGACGAGCCCAAATCTGCGCGGGCTGGCAGGCGACAGCGAGCCCAGATGCTCGGCCAGCAATTCAGGGTCCCGGCCGAGCTGGTGTAGAGCCCCGGCCATTTCAGTGCGCTCGGATGCGGCGAGCTCGTTCGCGCGCAGCACCACGGCAGGCGAGCTGTTGGTTTCCGGCGTGGCAAAGACTCCGGGCGCGCTCAGCCGCGAAGAGGTGATGATCCCCAACGGGATCGAAAGCAGCAGTCCCAGCACCACCGGCGACATCCAGAGCAGCAGGGGCAAGGAGACCGCATAGGCGCAGAGCGACAGGGCGAGGCCGAACAGTGTCGGTCCGGCGAGCTTTCGATAGACTTCGCCGCGGGCAGGCCGTCCATCGCCTCGGCGCTGCACTTGCCAGCCTGCGTCCCGGCCGGCGAGAATTTCCACGACGGCCTTGGTCTGGAGGATCATCATGCAGGGCGCTAGCAATGCAGCCACGAACGTCTCGCAAACGACACCCGCCAGAGCACGAAAGCTTCCTGCAAATCCGGCTCGTTCGTCACGATTGCTGATCAGAACCAGATAGGCCAGCAGCTTCGGCAGGATCAGAAGCCCCATTGTCGCGGCAAAGACCCAGGCCGCAAGCACCGGGTCCTGTTGCGGCCAGCTGGGAAACAAACTGAAGCCCTTCGGAAAGTATTCGGGCCGGATGAAGTGCGCCTGCAGCGAGATGAGCAGACCGAGCAACAGGAACAGAAGCCAGAGCGGCGCCGTCACGTAGGAGCCGATGCCGGTGAGCAGATGCAGCCTCGAAACCCAGTGCAGCCCGCGCGCCGGCAGAACCGCGAGATGCTGCAGGTTTCCCTGGCACCAGCGACGGTCTCTCCCCGCAAAGTCCAGCAGCGACGGCGGGACCTCTTCGAAGCTGCCGCGAACCGCCGGGACCATATAGATCCCCCAGCCGGCGCGGCGCATCAACGCGGCCTCGACAAAATCATGGCTGAGGATGTGTCCTCCGAAAGGTTTGCGACCGCGGAGTTCGGGCAGTCCGGCCTCCGCAGCGAAGGCCTGTATCCGGATGATGGCGTTGTGGCCCCAATAGTTGCTGTCGCCGCCGTGCCACCAGGCATTGCCCGCCGTGATGAGGGGACCGTACACGCGTCCCGAAAATTGCTGCAGCCTGCTGAACAGGGTGCGCGCGTTGACGATGACAGGCTGCGTCTGCATCAGCGCGCAAGTGGGGTGGCGTTCCATCGCGTGGACGATGCGAACGATCGTGTCAGCCTCCATGAGGCTGTCCGCGTCGAGGACGATCATGTGATCATAGGCCGCGCCAAACCTGGTGACCCAGTCGGCGATGTTTCCGGACTTCCGCGCGGTGTTGTCGGAGCGATGCCGGTAGTACAGCCGATCTCCGCCGCAGGCACGGCGCAGCTGGATGAAGGCCATCTCTTCGCTGATCCAGACGTCCGGGTCGGTCGTATCGCTCAGCAAGAACCAGTCGAATTGTGCGCCATATCCGGTCGCTTCGACGGATTCATACATTGCGCGCAGCCGGGCCATCACATGATGGGGGTCCTCGTTATAGGTCGGCATCAGCATGGCGGTGCGCGTGGTGATGGGAGGCAGCGGGTCTGTCGTGTCGATCGGCAGGCTGACCTGGCCGCGCGTCAGCAGCACGAAAAATCCGGCAAGGGCGGACATGAACGAGAACGCGACCCAGGCGAGCAGCACAAGGAACAGGCCGAGCAGCAGCGCCTCGAGAAAGGTGACACCGCCAATTTTCACCACGTCGTACATGCCGTAGGCGCCTGCAAGCGTCAGCAAGGCCGTACCGGCAAAGATGAAGAGACGGCGAGCCGTCAGGCTAGCGCTCGCCGGCGCTTGCGATTGCCGGACGCCGGCTGCGTGATCCAGCCTGCACGGCAGCATCGTCAGCGGGCTTTCCGGCGGCAGAAACGGGCGGGCGGGGGCGCTTGGCAGTGGCGCCTGCGACCGCTTCAGGGCGTCCATCGATAGATCCATATTTCAGAGACCGGCGCATCGTTCTGCGCGAGGAAAGCGCGCAGTTCGATCGACGGCTGCCCCTTGACCGAGCATTGGAAGCTCAGACGCCATCCGCCAGTCGCGGGATTTGGTTGCGTGACGATGTTGCTGATTTCAGCTTTTTCAGCGGTCACCATGCCTTTGACGGCCTTGGGATCGATGCTTTTGAGGCGATCGCCCATCAGCTCCAGGACGAACAGCTTGCTGTCATCGCCACGGCTGCCGATACCCGTGCGCGTGAACCGCGCCAGTGCGTCGGCTTTCGGCGCGTCCGGCCCCCAGTGCAGTCGATAGGTAAAGATGTGCTCGCTCTTTGCCGTCAGGGGCTGTTTCGGCTGCCAGAGCGTGGCGATATTGTCGTGGACCTCTTCCTTGGTCGGTATCTCGATCAGTTTCACCGCCCCTTCGCCCCAATCGCCGATCGGCTCGAACCAGAGGCTCGGGCGGGTCTCAAAACTGGATTCCAGATCCTGATAAGCGAGATAATTCCTCTCCCGCTGCATGAGGCCGAAGCCGCCAGGATTGACATCGGCAAAACTGCTGACCTGCAAATCGTGCGGATTGTTGAGCGGCCGCCAGAGCTGCTCACCTCTGCCGTTGAAGATCGAAAGTCCATCCGAGTCGTGAACCGAGGGGCGGAAATCATCGAAGTCCTTCCGATCGTTCGGACCGAAGAAGAACATGCTGGTCATCGGCGCGAGCCCCGCGTGCTCGACGTCGACCCGCGGATAGAGAGCCATCTCGACGTCGAATACCGTGGTTTGGCCCGGCCGTATGGTGAAGCGGTAGCTGGCTGCTGCGCTCTTGCTGTCGAGCAGCGCATGGACCACCATCGAGGAGGAGTTCGGCGCCGGCTTCTCCAGCCAGAACGCCTTGAACACCGGAAACTCTTCGCCTTTGCTCTCGCCTGTATCGATCGCAAGCCCCCGCGCCGACAGACCATAGGTCTGTCCTTTCGCAACGGCCCGGAAGTAGCTTGCGCCAAGGAATACGCAAAGTTCGTCGTAATAATCGGGTTTGTTGATCGGGGTATGGATACGGAAGCCGGCGAACCCGAGGTCCGCATCCGGCCATTGCCCGAGCCCTTCGCCGAACGAAAAGTCGGCGCGCCGATACGACACCGGTGTGACGCTCCTGTTCGCCACCTCGAAGATGTCGACCCTGTTCTTGTAGAAGAAGCCGCGGTGGAAGAACTGCACCTGGAACGGCAGCTTTTCGTCACGCCATAGCGCCTTTTCGGGTGCGAACCGAATGGATCGGTATTGGTCGTAGTTGAGATTCGTCAGTGCGTCCGGAAGCTTCTCGTCCGGCGCCACGAACGGCTTGGCGGCAAGGGCGCGCGCCTGCTCGCGCACGGTGGAAGGGCTGAAGGGCGGGGCGTCGCCGGCCTGAGCGTCCGCAGCCCGTGGCAGTATGGCTGCAGCTGAAACAGCAGCTGATGCGCGAAGAAGGTCTCGGCGGTTCACGCGCGTCTCCCGGTTTTGGAAGAGATGGAAACGGCCAATGTTCCCGGGAGTTCCATTGCTCGGCGTGGCCGTCGCGACATCTAGGGAGGTCAGCTGTTGCACCGTTATGAGCGACGCAACGTCCGGATATTGCCTGCGTCAGCGCGGGCACTCGGCGCCGCTATCGATCCAGGCCTGCACCAGCTCGCCCGCCACCTGCTGGCTGCCCGGAGCCGGCTTGCGGCCTTCGCCGGGATTCCAACCCCACGCGACGAGATCATCCTTGGCGATGTGTTCCTGCAGCGCGGCGAGGTCACGACCGCCATTGAGTTGGACGTCCTTCAGCTGGCGGCAAATGTCGCCCAACGACTTGCCTTCCCACGCCATGGACAGTGGCGCGAAGCCCCATCGCGGATGACCGGGAATGCTTCGATAGGTGGCCGCTTCGTGAAGCGAAAAGTTCTTCCCGCTATGGCATCCGGAGCAGCTGACCTCGTAATGCCCGGTCTCGGCACGCCATATAGGCGGTACATGCTCGTGGCTATCGTCGCCCTGCAACGGATGATCGCCGGCCGGGTGGCAATTCATGCAACGCGGATTGGTGAGCACCTTGCCGATTTCTTCGAACAGCGCGCGCGAGCGGTCGGCTTGATTTGAAATCGACGAAAACCCGGCGGCATTCCGCAGTGTTGTGGAAGCAGACGAGGGGTCCGCACCGCTCGGGCGAGAGCCAGCCATCGCTACGACGAAAGCGAACATCGCAAGGCTTCCGGCCCGAACGGCGAATTGAGGCGCGCGGATCATGACATCCTAATCGACGCCTCCTGGTTTAGTTCCCGCGCCGCCAGGATCAGGTCCTGGCGCGCCTATTCCTCGTCTTCGTCTTCATCCTCGTCGTCCTCGTCCAACTCTTCCAGTTGTTCGAGCACGGCGAGCGGTAGGGTCTCGCGAAACAAATCGCCTTCCACGCCCATCCAGAGACAGAGTGCGTCGTCGCCCTTCACTTCGGCGACGGTGAGCGGCTGCCCGCCGGATTTCAGCATGACGATATCGCCGGCTTTCAGTTCCATGGATGGTCCTTTCAGGTTGATTGACTTAAGAAGCTAGCAAGCCGTCATGACACGCCAATCACGGGATGGAGACCCGCGAATGTGTCCGGCTGGCCTCAACTTCCTAAACGCCTATGGCAGAGGTTCGAGTGGGGGATCGCTCGATGGTCACCAAGGGCTGTTCCGTCCCGGGCGCGGCGATGATTGCATCATGCGCCCGTTTTGCCCGACGGGTCAAATGATTTCGTAAAATCAGCAGTTCGTTTTCGGCGTGCCGTAAGCCGTTGTTATTGCAGCAGCCGTCTACTGTGCATGGGGTTGTTTTTCGATATTTTGCTTTTGGTCAGGTCCGGTCCGGCACCAGTTCGGTCAGCGAGCGGATAATGCGGTCGGGTCTGACCGTCGAGCCCTCGGGCAGGCCGTCGCCGTGCACGTCGATCCAGATCGCGTAGATACCGAGGCGCTGCGGCGTCACCACTTCCCATTCCAGATTGTCGCCGATCATCCACGTGTCCGCGGGCGTGACCCCAAGCGCTTCCATCGCGTGCAGATAGGCGCGCTCCTCGGGCTTGCCGAAACCGTGCTCGCCCTCGATCTGGATGTGGTCGAAGCGGTGCGCCAGCTCGAACCTCTCGACCTTGGCGCGCTGCATGTCGGCGGCGCCATTGGTCACCAGCGCAAGCTTGATACCGCGCGCCTTCAATTGATCGATCGCCTCATGCGCGCCGGGGAAGACGAACATCTCCTCCTCGCGATAGGCGGTGAAGCGGTCGGCGAGGCGGATGGCGAGGTCGTCGGGCAGGGCGCGATGGCCGGCCGCCGCGAGCGCGGCAAAGCCGCCCTTGACCGTGAGGTGCCGCGCTTCGGCGAGCTTCATCCGCCAAGCGGCTTCGGCGTTCGCCCAGAAGTTTCGCGCGAACGCGAGGACCGTGGTTGCGACCAGCTCGGGCGGCAGCGGCGCAAGCTCGTCGGCAAATTCCTTCGCGATCGTGTTCCAGGCGATCTCGGGCCGGCCGTAGGCCGACAGGATGGTGTCGTCCATGTCGATCAGCATGGCGCGGGGAAGCGGCTTCGAAACAGTCATGGCCACTTCACCTCCGGCGGCATCGACGACAGGATCGAATCGACATTGCCGCCGGTCTTGAGCCCGAAGATGGTGCCGCGATCATAGAGCAAATTGAATTCGACGTAGCGGCCGCGCCGGATCAACTGCTCCTCGCGGTCGGCAGCAGTCCAGGCGTTCGCGAAATTGCGCCTGACGATCTCGGGGTAGATCTTCAGGAAGGCGCGGCCGACCTCCTTGGTGAAGGCGAGATCGGCGTTCCAGTCGCCGCTGTCATGCCAGTCGTAGAAGATGCCGCCGATGCCGCGCGCCTCTTTGCGGTGCGGTAGATAGAAATATTCGTCGCACCATGTCTTGTACTTGTCGTAGTCGGCAACCCCGTTCGGCTGCGCACAGGCCTGCTTCATCGCGGCGTGGAAGGCGATGGTGTCCGCATCGTCCTGCGTCCGCCTTCGGTCCAGCACCGGCGTGAGATCGGCGCCGCCGCCGAACCAGGCTTTGGTGGTGGCGACGAAGCGGGTGTTCATGTGCACGGCGGGCACGTTCGGATTGCGCATATGCGCGATCAGCGAAATGCCCGAAGCCCAGAATTTGGGATCCTCCGCGGCACCGGGAATCTGGGCGCGAAATTCGGGCGCAAACTCGCCATGCACGGTTGAGCAGTGCACGCCGACCTTCTCGAACAGGCGGCCATGCATCATCGACATCACGCCGCCGCCGCCGGGCGCGCCGGTATGGTCGGTGCGCTGCCAGGGCGTGCGCTTGAAGCGGCCGGCCTCGCCCGGGTAGAGGCTTTGCGGGGCGTCGTCCTCAAGCCGCTCGAAGCTCGCGCAGATGTCGTCGCGCAAGGCTTCGAACCAGCTGCGGGCACGGGTCTTGCGGTCTTCGATCTCCGCCATGTCCATCTGCATCCCGGTCGCGTCCTATCTGATGCCGAGCGATTTGTGCGTCTGCACGCTGAGCCGCCATTGCGGATGGCGCAGGCAGTAGTCGATCGCGCGCGCGGTGTTCTCGATGACCTCGGCCCCGTCCATCGGCTGCAGCGAGAAGCGCTCGAAGGCGAGGTCCTCGAAGGCTTCAGGGGCGGCGAGGGCCTGCGGATAGACCAGCTTCAACTCGTGGCCCTGGCGCAGCACCAGCTCGCTGCCGCCCTTGGGGCTGACGCAGATCCAGTCGAGCCCCTCGGGAGCTGCGATGGTGCCGTTGGTCTCGACGCCGATCTCGAAGCCGCGGGCGTGGAGCGCCTCGATCAGCGCGGCGTCGACCTGGAGCAGCGGCTCGCCGCCGGTCAGCACCACGTAGCGGTTGGCGGCGGTGGCACGCCATTGCGCGGCGATGGTGTCGGCGAGTTCCGCGGCCGAGCCGTAGCGGCCGCCGAGGGTGCCGTCGGTTCCGACGAAATCGGTGTCGCAGAACTTGCAGGTGGCCTCGAGACGGTCCGCCTCGCGGCCGCTCCAGAGGTTGCAGCCGGCAAAACGGCAGAACACGGACGCACGCCCGGCATGGGCGCCTTCGCCTTGCAGGGTCAGGAAGATCTCCTTGACCGCGTAACTCACTCGTCTCTCCTCAATCTGTCAGGCCTGCGGGTTCCGGATCTGCCGCAGCGCCTCGCCGGCGGCCATGGCCGCGGTCATGGCGACATTGAGCGACCGCAGCCCCGCTTTGATCGGGATCACCAGCCGCGCATCGGCGGCCTCGACCACCGCGTCGGTGACACCGGCGCTCTCGCGCCCGAATAGCAGGATGTCCGACGTCTGGTAACGGAAATCGCGGTAGTCGGTGGCAGCTTTGGTGGTGAACAGCAGCAGGCGGTAGTCATGTGCCGCGCGCCAATCCTCGAATTTCGACCAGGAGTCATGGCGGGTCAGGCTGACATGGTCGAGGTAGTCCATTCCCGCCCGGCGGAACAGGCGGTCGGAGACGGGGAAGCCCGCCGGTTCGATGATGTGGGCGGCGATGCCCAGGCAGGCGCAAAGCCTGAGAATCGTGCCGGTGTTCTGGGCGATGTCGGGTTGGAAAAGCGCTATCTGCATGGGCTGTGCGAGGGCTGTATCGGGGCGATGCGTGCCGGAAATGTCTCACTAAAACACCGCCGGCCGCGGAATTCGTGCATTGCACGCTCCCGCGCCGATAGCGGGCTTGCGCTCGCCCGGCAAGGGTGCCAATAGAACGATTCTGGACTGCTGTTTCATCCGTTTAGAGGTGAATGAGCGAAGTTCTGCCGCCGCGGGGGGCCGCGGGCGCCGGCAGACTGTTCCGGGGACCTTGGGGGCTCCTGGAGCGGTTCCACCGGTGGCATAAGAAGAAAGGGTTGGAATCGTGACGACAGCGTCTTCGGCGGACCATCCGACACGCCGTGATTTCTTATTCGTTGCAACCGGGGCAGCTGCAGCAGTAGGGGGCGCAGCCGCGCTCTGGCCCTTCATCTCCCAAATGAATCCTGACGCGTCGACCATCGCCGCCGGTGCGCCGATCGAGGTCGATCTCAGTCCGGTCGCCGAAGGTCAGGACATCAAGGTGTTCTGGCGCGGCAAGCCGATCTACATCAGCCACCGCACCAAGAAGCAGATCGACGAGGCGCGCGCCGTCAACGTGGCGAGCCTGCCCGATCCGCAGACCGACGAGGCCCGGGTCAAGTCCGGCCACGAGCAATGGCTGGTCGTGATCGGCATCTGCACCCATCTCGGCTGCATCCCGATCGCCCATGAAGGCAATTACGACGGGTTCTTCTGCCCCTGCCATGGTTCGCAGTACGATTCGTCCGGCCGCATCCGCCAGGGGCCCGCGCCCTTGAACCTGCCGGTGCCGCCGTACACTTTCGTTTCCGACACCAAAATCCAGATCGGCTGAGCCTCGGACCCGCGTCCGAAGCTTCGCGCCGTCTCGTCGTTTTATTTCCTCAGGATCGCATCATGAGCGGACCATCCGACTACCAGCCGAGCAATCCGGCCCTGCAATGGCTCGAACGGCGCCTGCCGATCCTCGGCCTCATGCACTCCTCGTTCGTCGTCTATCCCACCCCGCGTAACCTGAACTATTGGTGGACCTTCGGCGCCATCCTCTCCTTCATGCTGGGGATGCAGATCCTGACCGGCGTGATCCTGGCGATGCACTACACGCCGCATGCCGATCTCGCCTTCAAGTCGGTCGAGCTGCTCGTCCGTGACGTCAATTACGGCTGGCTGCTGCGAAACATGCACGCCTGCGGCGCGTCGATGTTCTTCTTCGCGGTCTACATCCACATGCTGCGCGGCCTGTACTACGGTTCCTACAAGGAGCCGCGCGAAGTGCTGTGGATCCTCGGCGTCATCATCTACCTGCTGATGATGGCGACCGGCTTCATGGGCTACGTGCTGCCGTGGGGCCAGATGAGCTTCTGGGGCGCTACCGTCATCACCAATCTGTTCTCCGCCATTCCCTATGTCGGCGAGAGCATCGTGACGCTGTTGTGGGGCGGCTATTCGGTCGGCAACCCGACGCTGAACCGCTTCTTCTCGCTGCACTACCTGCTGCCGTTCCTGATCGCAGGCGTCGTCGTGCTCCACGTCTGGGCACTCCACGTTGCGGGCCAGAACAATCCTGACGGCGTCGAGCCGAAGACGGAAAAGGACACGGTGCCGTTCACGCCGCATGCCACGATCAAGGACGGCTTCGGCGTCGCCTGCTTCCTGCTGCTCTACGCCTGGTTCATCTTCTACATGCCGAACTATCTCGGCGACGCCGACAACTACATTCCGGCGAACCCGGGCGTGACCCCGCCGCACATCGTGCCGGAATGGTATTACCTGCCGTTCTACGCGATCCTGCGCTCGATCCCGAACAAGCTCGCGGGCGTGGTGGGGATGTTCGGCGCGATCATCATCCTGTGCTTCCTGCCCTGGCTGGACGCAGCGAAGACGAGGTCGTCGAAGTACCGTCCGCTGGCCAAGCAGTTCTTCTGGATCTTCGTCGTGGTCTGCATCCTGCTCGGCTATCTTGGCGCGCAGCCGCCGGAAGGCATCTACGTGATCGCCGGCCGTATCCTCACGGTCTGCTACTTCGCCTACTTCCTGATCGTCCTGCCGCTGCTCTCGCGCATCGAGACGCCGCGGCCGGTGCCGAACTCGATCTCGGAGGCGATTCTGGCCAAGGGCGGCAAGGCGGTGGCCTCGATTGCCATCGCGCTCGTCGCCGCCGGTGCGCTGTTCCTGGGCAGTCTGCAGGACGCACGCGCCTCCGAGGGCAGTGACGTGCCTCCGGGCAACAAATGGTCGTTCTCGGGCCCTTTCGGTAAGTACGACCGCGGTGCGCTTCAGCGCGGTCTGAAAGTCTACAAGGAAGTCTGCGCCAGCTGCCACGGCCTGTCCTACATCGCCTTCCGCAACCTCGGCGATTCCGGCGGCCCCGGTTATTCGGTGGCGCAGGTGGCCGCGTTCGCCTCGGACTACAAGGTCAAGGACGGTCCGAACGATGCCGGCGATATGTTCGAGCGCCCGGGCCGGGCGGCCGACTATTTCCCCTCGCCGTTCCCGAACGAGCAGGCAGCGCGCGCGGCGAACGGCGGAGCTGCGCCGCCCGACCTGTCGCTGATCACCAAGGCCCGCTCCTACAAGCGCGGCTTCCCGATGTTCATCGTCGATTTCTTCAGCCAGTACCAGGAGCAGGGCCCGGACTACGTTTCGGCCGTGCTGCAGGGCTTTGATGACCACGTGCCCGAGGGCGTGACGATTCCGGACGGCTCCTACTACAACAAGTACTTCCCGGGCCACGCCATCAAGATGCCGAAGCCGCTCAGCGACGGCCAGGTGACCTATGACGACGGCTCCCCGGCCACGGTCGCGCAGTACTCGAAGGACGTCACCACCTTCCTGATGTGGACCGCCGAGCCGCACATGGAAGCGCGCAAGCGCCTCGGATTCCAGGTCTTCGTGTTCCTGATCCTGTTCGCCGGTTTGATGTATTTCACCAAGAAGAAGGTCTGGGCCAGCTCGCACTGAGCGGCGCTTGACGAGAAATGAAGAAGCCCCCGCAAGGGGGCTTTTTTTGTCGCCGTCATTCCGGGGCGATGCGCAGCATCGGGCCCGGGATCCATTCATCGACCGACTCTGCCGCCCCGATGGATTCCGGTTTCGCGCTATCGCGCGCCCCCGGAATGACGAGAGTGTGGATTGCGCCGCGTGCCCGCACCGGCGAAGATACCGCCAACCTCATTCCCAGAAACTCATCGGAGGACACCATGGGAACCGCCATCACCTTCAAGCGCCCGGACGGCAAGGACGCCTCGGGCTATCTCGCCAATGCCGCGCGCGGCAACGCGCCGGGCGTGGTCGTGATTCAGGAATGGTGGGGCCTGTCGGACCAGATCAAGGGCCTGTGCGACCGCTTCGCGCTGGCCGGTTTCGACGCGCTGGCACCCGATCTCTACAAGGGCAAGGTGGTGCCGTATCACGACACGGACACCGCCAACAAGGAGATGAACTCGCTCGACTTCATGGACGCCACCACGCAGACCGTGCGCGGCGCCGCGCAATATCTGTCGCGCAACGGTGCCAAGGTCGGGTTGACCGGCTTCTGCCTCGGCGGCGCCGTCACCATCATCGGCTCGGTGCATGTGCCGGAGCTCGCAGCCGGCGTCGTATTCTACGGCATCCCGCCTGAGCAGGCGGCCAAGCCGGCCGACGTCAAGATCCCGCTTCAGGCACATTTCGCCAACAAGGACGATTGGTGCACACCGGAGCTGGTCAACGGCTTCGAGAAGGCCATGAAGGCCGCCGGCAAGTCGCTGGAGCTGTTCCGCTATGACGCCGAGCACGCCTTCGTCAACGAGCAGCGCCAGGCCGTGCACGACCGCGAAGCCGCCGAGCTCGCCTGGGGCCGGGCGACGGAGTTTTTCCGGAAGCATCTGGGTTGAGGGATAGGTCGTTTTCGGCCCGTAACTGGTATATGTTCCTCCCATGACCAAGGTCTTGGAAGATGTGATCGAGAAGGTGAGAAGGCTGCCGGAAGATCGGCAGGCCTACGTCGCCGAGGTGCTTGAGCAGATCGTCGCCGAAGACGGCGATCTGTTTGTTGTGCCTGACGAACATCGTTCATCTGTGCTTGAGGGACTTGAGCAGGCCGAACGGGGCGAGTTCGCGACCGGTCAGGAAATGGCCGCGCTCTGGAATAAGTGTGGCCTGTGAAGCTCCGGCGCTTGGCGTGCCCACACTGATATCGAGGGACTTCACGAATATATCGCGCAGCAGGACAAGCGTGCTGCCAGCGTTGTCGTGCGACGTACGTCATGGAAGGCGCGATGTGCCGAAGCCGGACGAACTGGCCTGATCCGAAACTCGGTCTCGCTGCCGGCTCGCCCTTTGTACGGGCAGTCGAGGCCGCCCGCCCACCCTTGACGCCGTCCCTGCGCCATGGTGAGTATCCCCGCCATGAGCACCGCAGCCCGCCCATCCCGTCTTTGGTGGCGCACCTCCTAACGAGGTGGCCGGTGCGATTTTCCTTTCCCAAATCGTCTGAGGTCGCCTGCACAGCGCGGCGGCCTTCTCGTTTGTCCTGTGTGGCGTTTCCTCGGCAAGTTTCGTAAGAGGACGACATGAACAGGACCGTCTTTGCCCTCCCGGCCAGAAGCGACTATGTGACCCGCGCGGGTCTGGCGATCGCGCGCGTGGCGGAGCAGTTTACCGGCGGCGCCAACAGGCTCGACGACCTCATCAATCTGCTCGACCGCCGCCGCGGCGTGGTGCTGTCCTCGGGCACGACTGTGCCCGGCCGCTACGAGAGCTTTGACCTCGGCTTCTCCGATCCGCCGCTCAAGCTCGAGACCACTGGCGTCAATTTCAGGCTGGAAGCGCTGAACGCGCGCGGGCACGTGCTGATCGCCTTCCTGGCCGATGTGCTGCGTGAGCCCTGCGTCGTCATCTCCGAGAAGACCGCGACGCGCCTTGCCGGCCATATCATCCGCGGCGATGCGCCGGTCGATGAGGACCAGCGCACGCGGCGCGCCAGCGTGATGTCGCTGGTGCGCGATCTCGTCGCCGCCTTCTCCGCCAATGACGACGGGCTGCTCGGCCTGTTCGGCGCCTTCGCCTACGACCTCGTGTTCCAGATCGAGGACCTGGTGCAGAAGCGAGCGCGCGAGCAGGACCAGCGCGACATCGTGCTCTACGTGCCCGATCGCCTGCTGGCTTATGACCGCGCCACCGGCCGAGGCGTCGTGCTGAGTTACGACTTCACCTGGAAGGGTAAATCCACCGCAGGCCTGCCCCGCGAGACCGCCGAGAGTCCCTATTCGAAGACGCCGCGACAGGGTTTTGCCGATCACGCGCCGGGCGAATATCAGGCCACGGTCGAGACCGCGCGCGCGGCCTTCGCCCGCGGCGATTTGTTCGAGGCGGTACCAGGCCAGCTGTTTGCCGAGCCCTGCGACCGCTCACCGGCCGAAGTCTTCCAGCGCCTCTGCGTCATCAACCCCTCGCCATACGGCGCGCTGATGAATCTCGGCGAGGGCGAGTTTCTCGTCTCCGCCTCGCCGGAAATGTTCGTGCGCTCGGACGGGCGCCGCGTCGAGACCTGCCCGATCTCGGGCACGATCGCGCGCGGCACGGATGCGATCGGCGACGCCGAGCAGATCCGCCAGCTCCTGAACTCGGAGAAGGACGAGTTCGAGCTCAACATGTGCACCGACGTCGATCGCAACGACAAGGCGCGCGTCTGCGTGCCAGGCACGATCAAGGTGCTGGCGCGCCGGCAGATCGAGACCTACTCGAAGCTGTTCCACACCGTCGACCATGTCGAAGGCATGCTGCGCCCCGGCTTCGACGCGCTCGATGCCTTCCTCACCCATGCCTGGGCCGTCACCGTGACAGGCGCGCCAAAACTGTGGGCGATGCAGTTCGTCGAGGATCACGAGCGCTCGCCGCGGCGCTGGTATGCCGGCGCGATCGGCGCGGTGAATTTCGACGGCAGCATCAACACCGGCCTGACCATCCGCACCATCCGCATGAAGGACGGTCTGGCCGAGGTTCGCGTCGGCGCCACCTGCCTATTCGATTCCGATCCGGCCGCCGAAGACCGCGAGTGTCAGGTCAAGGCTGCCGCGCTGTTCCAGGCGCTGCGCGGTGATCCGCCGAAGCCGCTGTCGACCTTTGCGCCGGATGCAACCGGTTCGGGCAAGCAGGTGCTGCTGATCGATCACGACGACAGCTTCGTGCACATGCTCGCCGATTATTTCCGCCAAGTCGGCGCCGACGTCACCGTGGTCCGCCATGTCCACGCGCTCGACATGCTCAAGCAGAAGAGCTGGGACTTGTTGGTGCTGTCGCCCGGTCCCGGCAGGCCTGAGGATTTCGGGATCAAGAAGACCATCGATGCGGCGCTGGAGAAGAAGCTGCCGGTGTTCGGCGTCTGCCTCGGCGTGCAGGCGATCGGCGAATATTTCGGCGGCGAACTCGGCCAGCTCACCCATCCGGCCCATGGCCGGCCCTCGCGGGTGCAGGTGCGCGGCGGGCGGCTGATGCGCAATCTGCCGAACGAGATCGTCATCGGCCGCTATCACTCGCTCTATGTCGAGCGCGACAGCATGCCGGAGGTTCTGTCCGTCACCGCCAGCACCGAGGACGGCGTCGCCATGGCGCTGGAGCACAAGACGCTGCCGGTCGCCGGCGTGCAATTCCACCCGGAATCGCTGATGTCGCTGGGCAACGAGGTGGGCTTGAAGATTGTCGAGAATGCGTTCCGGCTGGATGCGCGCGTTGATTGAGAGGCACCAATGACCTTTGACCACGATATTAAGGCAAGCGTCCGCACCATCCCCGACTATCCCAAGCCGGGGATCATGTTCCGCGACATCACGACCCTGCTTGCGGACGCGCGCGCCTTCCGCCGCGCGGTCGATGAGCTGGTCAATCCCTGGGCCGGCAACAAGATCGACAAGGTCGCCGGCATGGAAGCGCGCGGCTTCATCATCGGCGGCGCGGTGGCGCACCAGCTTTCGGCCGGCTTTGTGCCGATCCGCAAGAAGGGCAAGCTGCCGCACACCACCGTGCGCATCGCCTACTCACTCGAATACGGCATCGACGAGATGGAGATGCATGTCGACGCCATCTCGCCCGGCGAGCGCGTCATCCTGGTCGACGACCTCATCGCCACCGGCGGCACGGCGGAAGGCGCGGTGAAGCTGCTACGCCAGATCGGCGCTAACGTGGTCGCCGCCTGCTTCATCATCGACCTGCCCGACCTCGGCGGCGCCGCCAAGCTCCGTGCCATGGACGTGCCGGTGCGCACGCTGATGACGTTTGAAGGGCACTGAGAGTCAGATCGCCTCGGCCCTCAGCTCCGCCAGCCAATGCAGCATGCGCTCCTTCAGGAGCGCGTTCCGGACGTAGCTGCTCTCCTCATCCTCGAGACGCTCGCATTCGCCGAAGGTCAGGCCGGCCTCGCCATGCGCATTCCAGGCAGCCTGGAGGCTGCGGCAGGTGTGGCTGCCCTGGCGTAGCGAGAACCAGATGCGGTTCTGGATCGTCTCCAGGTTCGGAGCCTGTCCGACCCAGGCCTCGCCCGACGCCGCACAGCGGACGACGTAGATGCCAGCGATGGTCTTTCGCTCCTTGTAGGCGGCGATCGCTGCTTTCCGGTCGATGCTCACGGTGACGGTCCTTGCTGCGGGGGATACCGATGCCCGCCTCAATAAGCCCGCGCCAACCCGCAGTCAATAATATCCGGGTAAAATTATCTAAGATCGCTGCAGGATCAGGCTGAGCTCGAGCTCGCGGAAGGCAAAGTAATTCCGCCGGGTCCATTGGTGCAGCTCGGTCGAGGCGTCCTTCTCCTGACGCAGATAGCCGGTGAAGGAGAAGTTCAGCCGGTCGACATAGGTCTTGAGGAAGCCGGGCAACGCGGGCAGACGGAACAGGCGGCCGCCGGCCATCGCGGCCGGCAGCTCGCCCCGAATGACGTATTCGTTGTCCACCGTGATCAGATTCATCCGCGGGATCCGCTCGCGCAGCATCTCGTGAGCGCGGGCCGAGGCGCGGTCGGTGTCGGCGACGAACAGGATCTGTGGTGCGACATGGCGGCGGGCGGCCTCCTTCAGCAGGCCGATCTCGTCGGCCATCTTGAAGAACTCGTCGAAGGCGTGGAAGCCGAGATCGATCACCTTGGCCATGCCGTCGTCGACGATGACGCGGTCCATCAGCTGCATCTTGCCGTAGGTGTCGATCACGTCGGCGGTCTCCGTGATCTTCGGCAGGTAGTCCAGCAGCGACGGTTCCTTCAGATTGACGTCGAAGGCCGCGACGTTGCCGTTCTTGAGCAGCAGAAATTCGGCGAGCAGCCGCGCCAGCAGCGTCTTGCCGACCTGCGGGCGGGGCGAGCAGATGATGTAGACGGGCGTTGCGGGCATCGGCAGCTACTATCCGAGCGAACTCACCGCCCAATCCAGCCGTATCGGCGCGTCGCCCGCAACTATTTTTCGCTGTTGCGGGTGGCGGGCTTCGAGCCGACGATATCGGTCAGGCGGATCCGGTCGAACTCGCTCCAGACGTTCGCCAGCCAGTGCCGGACATAGCCGCGCAGCACGAACGAATAATTCGCGGCCTCGTCGTTGATGCCCTTGTTGGCAACGAACTTCAGGAACGGGACGGACGAGACTTCGACCTGTTCATAGGCCATTTCGTTGAGCTTTGGGATGGTCAGCTCGGTCGCGTCCTTGATGCGGTTGAAATACGATTGGTAGGTCGCCTGGTCCCACTGGAAGAACTGGGTGTCGTTGATGAAGTTCTTCACCAGGAAATATTTCGCGCCGCCCATGAAGCCCGCGGTCTCCGCGATCTCGTCCAGTGAGGCGATCGAGGGGCCGAGGATGTGGAACACGGCGAAGGTGATCTGGCCGGCCTTGGCGGCGTCCAGGAAGCCGATGTCGCGGAGCGAGGCCAGCGCCGGCGAGAGCAGGCCGGCGCGGACGTCGATCACTGTGACCGATGGGCTTGTCGCGTTGAGCGTGTCGAAGATCTTCATCTGATCGGCCGTCGTCGTCATGTCGACGATCTCGGTGATGTCGGGGTGGAAGCGCTTGAGCGTTCCGCGCGGCGACTCCGTGTCGAACGCGCGCGTCGGCACGTTGTTGGCGGAAAAATAATCGAGCAGGGTGCGCGATACCGTGGTCTTGCCGACCCCGCCCTTGTCCGCGCCCACCACAACCACTGCCGGCTTTGCCATTGCTGTCCCCTAACGCGCCCTCCGATCGCGAGGTCGCAATCGGCCGGGCCCCAAATCGATGTCCCGAGTCTGCTGTTGGGCGCGAACATGGCAGAAACAAGGGAGAATTCAATTCCTCGGCATGCCGATAAGGCAATTCCCGAATTTTTTCCCAGCCCTCGTAAAACCCGGCACGCGCGGCGGTAAATCACGCACTCAATGGCGTCCCCAGGGACCCATCGGATTGATTGGGCTTCCCGCTGCGGTTCCGGCGGGGCCGGGTGCGGGCACGGGTGGCGGACTGGCCGAGCTACCGGCGTCGTTCCACGGTCCCTTCGCCACCGGCGGCGGCGCGTCGGGCTGGTCGGTTTGCGCCTCCGGCTCGCCAGTCTCGTCCTCGGGCGGCGGCAGCGGGCCGGGATCGTGGCCGCCGGCAAACTTGACCAGCGCGTCGACCCGGGATTGCACGGACGGGTGGGTCGCGAACAGATCGGCAAAGCCCTCGCGAGGATTGTCGACGCAGAGCTCCATCACGGCCGAGGTCGCGCCGGGCAGCTCGCCGCGGTTCTCGATCTTGCGCAGCGCCGAGATCATCGCATCGGGATCTTTCGTCAGCTCGACGGAGCCTGCGTCGGCGAGAAATTCGCGCGACCGCGACAGCGCCAGCTTGACCACCTGCGACAGCAGCCAGGCCACCACGATCAGCACGACCGCGATGATGATCACGATCACGGCGCCGCCGCCGGAATTCTTGCTGTCGCTTGACGACGAGGACGACGGCGACGACGAGGAGGAGCCAGAGGACCATGAGCCGCCGGAACTCCAGCTGAAATTCGTGAACAGGCGGAAGAACAACTCGCCGAAGAAGCCGACCACGCCGGCGATGATGACGGCGACGACCATGAGCTGCACGTCGCCGTTCTTGATGTGGGTCAGCTCGTGGCCCAGCACCGCCTCGATCTCCTTGTCATCAAGCGCGCTGAGGAGGCCGGTGGTAACGGTGATGGAATATTGCCTGGGATTGAGGCCGGTCGCGAATGCGTTCAGCGCCGGGCTCTCCATGATCTTCAGCTTCGGCATGGTGATGCCGCGCGAGATGCAGAGGTTTTCCAGCAGATTGTAGAGCCGCGGCTCCTCCTGCCTCGTGACGTCGTGGCCGCCGGTCACCGCGTCGATCATCGACTGGTGGAAGAAATAGGCGATCACGACCCAAACCGCCGCCACGATCGTCGCAACCGGTGCGGCCACGATCAGATCGTCGAGGGCGCGCCTCAGATAATAGACGACGGTCTCATTGCCGTTGATGACGACTTCTGCGACCAGCGCGCCGGCATAGACCAGCACGTAGACCAGCGCGAACAGGCCGGCGAGCAGCAGCATCGAACGAAACTTGTTCGAGGCGATGTGCGTGTAGAGTCCATACGCGGCCATGACGCGGGGTGCCCTGCCGGCCTATCGGCTCAACTTCAGAATTTCACCTGCGGCGCGGCCTCGACTTCGGTGCGGCTGGCGCCGAGATCGAAGAAGTCCTTCTTTGTGAAGCCGAACATGCCGGCGAACAGCGCGGCGGGCATCTGCTGGATGCCGGTGTTGTATTCCTGGACGGCGTTGTTGAAGAAGCGGCGGCTGGCCGCGATCTTGTTCTCGAGGTCGGAGAGTTCGGATGCGAGCTGCTGGAAATTGGCGTTGGCCTTGAGGTCGGGATATGCCTCCGACAGCGCGATCAGCCGGCCGAGCGCGCCGGAGAGCTGGTTCTCGGCTGCGGACACCTGCGCCGGGCCCTGCGCCGACATCGCCGAATTGCGCGCCTTGATGACGTCGTCGAGCGTGCCGCGCTCATGCGAGGCGTAGCCCTTCACGGTCTCGACCAGGTTCGGGATCAGGTCGTGGCGCTGCTTGAGCTGCACGTCGATATCGGCAAAGGCCTGGCCGACCCGCTGGCTCAGCGCCACCAGGCGGTTGTAGGCGCTGAACGCCAGGAACACGAGAACGACGACGACGCCGAGAACGATCCAGCCGGTCGACATGGAAAACTCCTGATGGGGGAAGAAGACGGGCCCTAGCCTAGACCAAATTGGCGCGAAGCGAGAGCCCCGGCGCAAAGGAGAGGTAAGACTTGGTCGAACGAGGAACCATCCGAGTTCAAGGCAAAAGCAGCGGACGAAGTTAACTTTCGGACAGAACAGCGTCGCCCCAGCGCCAGCGCCTTGCCTCCGCATAAGCGGCCTTGTCGCGGCGAGGCAACCTCGTGATGGCGACGCCGTCCTCGGTGCAGAGCTTGGCCGTGATCTCGGCCTTGCCGACATCGGGCGGTGCCAGCACCCGCGCGGCCCGGGTTGTCGGCGGCGTGCGGGTCAAGGCGACGTAGATGAAGCGCTCGTCCTCGAACGGCACGTCGGCGCCCTTGATCTGGCGATGGGCCTGCGAGCGCGGCAGGCGCTGGCTGAAATGACACCAGTCGGGCGCGGTGAGCGGGCAGGGCTTTTCGTGCGGGCAGGGCGCGGCGACAAAGGCACCCAGCGCGATCAGTTGCTGGCGCAGCGCGAGGATGCGCGCATAGCCGGCGGGCGTGCCCGGCTCGATCACGACCAGCGCATGGCGCGCCTTGGCCCACATGGCGTCCGCGAGCTTGCGCTGATCGGCCTCGCCGAGCTCGCCGATGATGTAGCTCGCAACGACGAGATCGGCCGCCGCGATCTCGGTGAGGTTGCCGCCGGCATCGCCGGGCAGATACCGGCACTCCGCCAGCCGCGAGCTGTCGCGAGCGAGTTCAAGCGCGAGCCGGCTCAGCGTGGCGTTGGCATCAAGTAGTGTAAAATCCTGCAGCGATGGAAACGCCTCGGCGGCGGCCCAACTCGCGGTGCCCGGGCCCGCGCCGACGTCGAGCAGCGTTTTCGGGACAAGATCAGGCGCGATCTCGGTCAGCGCATTGAGGCTTGCAGCAACGGCCGCGTAGGTCGCCGGCATCCGCGCCAGCGCATAGGCGAGCGCATCGGCGTCCGACTTGATCGTGCCGGAGCCGCCGCCGGCGCGATAGGTTGTCGAGATCCTCTCGGATCGCTGTGCCGCGTCGGTGCGGGAAAAACCCTGCAGCTTGCCGTCGAGGGCTGCCTTCAGTTCAGGTGGGAGCGTGGGCGAGATCATCTTCGCCCACCGTCATTTCGGAGCCAGAGACGTCACGCCACGTTCTGGTCGAGAATGTCCACAGCCTCGGACAGGCTGACCGACACCAGTTGCGACACGCCGCGCTCGGCCATGGTGACGCCGAACAGCCGGTTCATCCGCGCCATCGTGATCGGATTGTGCGTGATGATGATGAAGCGCGTGTCGGTCGAGCTGGTCATCTCGTGCAGCAGGTTGCAGTACCGTTCGACGTTGTGGTCGTCGAGCGGCGCATCGACTTCGTCCAGCACGCAGATCGGTGAGGGGTTGGTGAGGAACACCGCGAAGATCAGCGCCATCGCGGTCAGCGCCTGCTCGCCGCCCGAGAGCAGCGACAGCGTCTGCGGCTTCTTGCCCGGCGGTTTCGCGATGATTTCGAGGCCGGCTTCGAGCGGGTCGTCGCTCTCGATCAGGTGCAGCGCGGCTTCGCCGCCGCCGAACAGCTCGACGAACAGGCGCTTGAAGTGGTTGTTGACGACCTCGAACGAGGTCAGGAGCCGCTCGCGCGCCTCCTTGTTGAGGCTCTGGATGCCCTGGCGCAGCCGCTTGATGGCCTCGACCAGGTCGTCGCGCTCGGTGACCAGACCGTTATGCTGGGTCTCGACCTCGCGCAGCTCTTCCTCAGCGCGCAGATTGACTGCGCCGAGGCGCTCGCGGTCGCGGCGCATCTTTTCGAGGTCTTCCTCGATGTCGTGCAGCGGCGGCAGCTCCGTGCCGGGCTCGATCTCGGCCAGACCTGCAACGGCCTGCGGCTCGACTTCGAGCATGTCGCGGATCTCGCGCTCGATGTCCTCGAGCCGGCGCCGCGCGCCCTCCATGCGTTCCTCGGCGCGGGCGGTGGCCTCGCGCGAGCTGGAGAGCGCCTCCAAGGTCAATTTGGCGACGCGATCGGTCTCGGCCATCGCGCTCTCCGCGGTGGCAAGCGCGTCGGCGGCCATGCGGCGGTCGTTCTCGGCGTATTCGATCTCGGTGATCAGTGCGCTGCGCTTTTCGGCGAACACGACGGGTGCGTTTTCGAGCTCGCTGCGCTCGATCGTGAGCTCGGCAATGCGGGCCTGGATAGTGTCGATGTGGGAGGCCGCGCTCTCCTTGCGGTTCTGCCACTCCGTGCGTTCGGCCAGGATCGCCTGGACGCGGCGGTCGGCAAGCTCGGCCTCACGGGCCAGCGCCTGCGCCTCGGCGCGGACCTGGGCCGCCATGCGGCGATGGCCTTCGATGTCACTGCGGACCGCGGCGAGGCGGGTTTCGGTGTCCTCGCTCGACGGCAGCTCGGAGATGCCGGCTTCAGCATATTCGTAGGCGGCCTCGGCCTCGGCGCGGTCGGCGGCGAGACGGCTGTGCGCTTCCGACAGCGTCGCCTTGCGCGCGGCATGACGGCTGATCTCGCGCTCGGCGGTGGCGTGGCGCTCGCGCGCGACATTGAGCTCGCGCTGCGCGGCGCGCCAGGCTTCACGGCTGGCGCCTTCGGTGCTGGCCGCCATCTGCAGCTCGGACTCGGCGTTCTCCAGCGCCTGACGCTTGATCTGCGCGTCGATGCGGGCCTGCTCCAGCTCGTTCTCGATGTCGACGAGACGGGCGCGCTCGGCGAGGCGCCGCGCGGCGCCGGTCGGGGCATGGGCTGCGGCAACGAAGCCGTCCCAGCGCCAGACGTCGCCTTCGGGCGAGACCAGCCGCTGGCCGGTCCTGAGTTGCGACACCAGCTCGGCGCCGCGCTCGCGCGGCACCACGCCGATCTGGGCCAGACGGCGCGTCAGCTCGGCCGGCGCCTGCACGTGATTGGCGAGCGGCACGGCGCCTTCGGGCAGCTCCGGATCGCCGTCGGTGTGTCCGACGTTGGTCCAGCGCATCGGCGCCGACGGGTCGATTGGCGCATCGAGATCGTCACCGAGCGCGGCGCCGATCGCCTTCTCGAAACCCTTGTCGACGGTGATGCCGTCGATGATCGGCGGCCACAGATTCTTGGTCTCTCCGTTGAGGATCTTGGAGATCGTGCGCGCCTCGGTTTCGAGCCGCTGCGCGCGCTTGTCGGCTTCGACCAGCGGCGAGCGCGAGGATTCCAGCGTCTGGCGCGCCGCGACGTGCGCGGCTTCGCTCGCCTGCGCTGCGGCTTCGGAAGCCGCGAGCGTCTCTTCCGCGGTTTCGACCAGAGCGGTCAGCTCGTCGAGGTCGCCGAAGCCGCCGGTCTCGGCGGCGAGCTTCTGCTCTTCGGCCGCAACGTTCGCGATCTCCTGGTCGAGCCGGGCCAGCTTGTCGCGGTGGGTACGGACGTTGGCCTCGAGCTGGTTGCGCTTGGCGGTGAGGTCGGCGAGCGCTGTGGTGAGTTCGGCGAATTGCTGCTCGGTTTCGGTCAGCACCGCCTCGGCTTCGCCGACGCGCTCGTCGACGCCGGAGCGCTTCTCGACGCGCGACTTGATCTCTTCCTTCAGCTCGGAATCTTCGGTGTCGAGCCGCTGCAGCGCGACGTCGGCGTCC
Source organism: Bradyrhizobium symbiodeficiens (assembly GCF_002266465.3). Classification (NCBI taxonomy): domain Bacteria; kingdom Pseudomonadati; phylum Pseudomonadota; class Alphaproteobacteria; order Hyphomicrobiales; family Nitrobacteraceae; genus Bradyrhizobium; species Bradyrhizobium symbiodeficiens. The sequence continues at coordinate 1,896,037 of NZ_CP029427.2, forward strand.
ATGGTCTGTTGCTGAGCACGGGAAATGTCGCCTTCGAACTGGGCGAGGCGGCGCTCGAGCTCCGCGACGCGCTCCTTGGCGCGCTCCTCCTCGCGGTCGAGCAGCTCGCGGGCATTGGTGAGACGCTGCAAGCCTGCAGCGGCGCGCGCCTCGGCATCGCGCAGCGCCGGCATTTCGGCGGCGCGAATGGCCTGGATGCGGGCGGCTTCGGCCTGGTGCTGGGTGCGCTCGGCCATCTCGCGCACCGCGAGATCGTGGGTCTGGCCGGATTCGTTGACGTCGGCATGGGCGCCGATCCAGCGCAGATGAAACAGCGTGGCTTCGGCCTTGCGGACCTTGGCCGCGACTTCGCGGTAGCGCACGGCCTGGCGAGCCTGCTTCTTCAGGCCTTCCATTTGTCCTGCGAGCTGGCCGATCACGTCCTCGACGCGGGTGAGGTTGGTTTCAGCCGCCTTCAGCCGCAACTCGGCCTCGTGGCGACGGGCATGCAGACCGGCGACGCCTGCGGCGTCTTCCAGCACGCGGCGGCGCTGCTCGGGCTTGGCCTGGATGATTTCGCCGATCTTGCCCTGATGGACCAGGGCGGGCGAACGCGCGCCGGTGGCGGCGTCGGCGAACAGGATCTGCACGTCGCGGGCGCGCACGTCGCGGCCGTTGATGCGATAGACCGAGCCGGCCTCGCGCTCGATGCGGCGGGAGATTTCGAGCAGCTGGCTGTCGTTCATCGCCGCCGGCGCGGTGCGATCGGAATTGTCGATCGTCATCGTCACTTCGGCGTGGTTGCGGGCCGGACGGTTGCCGGAGCCGGCGAAGATCACTGCATCCATGTCGGCGGCACGCAGCGACTTGTAGGAGGTCTCGCCCATCGCCCAGCGCAGCGCTTCGACGAGATTCGACTTGCCGCAGCCGTTGGGTCCGACCACGCCGGTCAGTCCGGGCTCGATGACGAAGTCGGTGGCCTCAACGAAGGACTTGAAGCCGTGAAGGCGCAGGCGGGTGATTTTCATAAGCACGCATCTCTGTTGGCAGGCGCGAATCCCCCTGCCGGGACACTACCATGGAAGGCAATGTCGCTATCCGGGCGAGTCGCGCGAGGCGCCTCATGCGGCTGGACAATGGCCGCGGTGCGCCGCGAGGGCAACCGGCGAAAGCCGCTTTTCCCAAGGGATTTATGCCGGGAAAGATACGGCTTTCGAGATGCGAATCAGGATCTTGACGAGCGAATCAGCTCTTCAGCAGCGGATTGATCTTCTTGGCGAACTCCTCGAACGAGGTCTCGCCCTTGATCTTCTCGCCGTTGATGAAGAAGGTCGGCGTCGAATCCACCTTCAGAACGTCGCTGGCATATTTCTGGTCGGCGGCGATCTTGTCGAGCAGCGCCTGATCCTTCAGGCAGGCCTCGACCTGCTGCTGGGTGAGGCCGGCCTGCTTGCCGATCCGCGTCAGGGTCTCGGTGGTGTTCTTCACCACCCAGTCGTTCTGCTGGCGGAACAGCATGTCGGTGACGGCGAAGTATTTCGCCGCGTCGTCCTTGGCGATGCAGCGCGACAGCATCGAGCCGGCGGCGGCTTTGATGTCGAGCGGGAACTCGCGGAAGATGTAACGCACCTTGCCGGTGTCGATGTATTCCTTCTTGATCTTCGGGAACACCTGCTCGTTGAAGGCGGCGCAGTGCGGGCAGGTCATCGAGGCGTATTCGGTGATGGTGACGGCGGCGTCGTTGGGGCCGAGCGCCATGTCGGGCAGCGACACCGGCTTGGCGACGTCGGCGGCCGATTGCGCCATGGCTTCGGATATGAATTGCAGCGGCGAGAGCCCGGCGAGCGCGGCAAGCCCTGTCAGCGACAGCATCGTGGTGAAGGCGCGGCGGGTGATGATCACGGTCGGCTCCCGAATTGGCAAAAATGTCGCCCCAGGGGTCTATCAAGTTCCCGCCCGGGCGGCCTGTCGCTAGCTTGAAACGTAGCTTGAGGCAATGGCGAGCGGTGGAGACGGGTCCAGATTGACCGCGAAATAAGGCTCAATTTCGCTTGATGGCGGCCCCCAGCCGCGCCAGCGCCGTCTTCAGTTGTTCATCTTCGATGTCGCCCAGACTCTCCGCCACTTTGGCCACTGCTTTGGCGTCGGGCGGGGCGGGCCGCTTCCGGGCCTGGGGCCGCGACAGCGGCGCCTGGCGGAAGGCGAGCTTGCCGACCGCGCTCCAGCCGAAGAAACGGTTGACCCGCTCCAGGATGATGTCGGCGGAATGCTGGATTTCCAGCGCCATCGGCCCCTCCACCCGCAGCACCAGGGTCGCCGGCTCCTGCGGCTGGCCCTCCACCGGGCGCGGCCATTGCATCTTCAGGGGCTCGGCATGGGCCGCGATCTCGGGACCTGCAATCTGCGCCCACCGCGTCACCAGCTCGCGCGCCGCAAAGCCCTGCTTGGCATAGGCCTCGGCAAAGACGTCGTTGAGCAGGATGCCGAGCGGCTTGGCGCTGATGGGGCCGGGTTTGGGCGGGAATTTGGACATGGGGGCTTATAGCACTCTCTCGCGCGACCGGCAGGCTCGTCGTGGTCAAGGCGGGGCTTGTCCCGGCCATCGACGTTCTTCCTGCGAAGAAAGACGTGGATGCCCTCGACGAGCGCGGGCATGACGTGGAGAGATCGACGGGAGGTCGTTACAGTAGGAACATGAGCCCGAAATCTGCGCGTAAGGCCAAGTCGGAACCAGTTCAGTCGGCAGGTTTGGCTCGCCCCACCTTGCTGCTCCAATGGTACGACCGCCACCGGCGCCGTCTGCCGTGGCGGGCGGCGCCCGGCGAGACGTCGGATCCCTACCGCGTCTGGCTCTCGGAGATCATGCTGCAGCAGACCACGGTGAAGGCGGTCGGGCCGTATTTCGAAAAATTCGTCGCGCGCTGGCCGGATGTCACCGCGCTCGGGCGGGCCTCGCAGGACGACGTGCTGCGGATGTGGGCCGGGCTCGGCTATTATTCGCGCGCGCGTAACCTGTACGCCTGCGCGGTCGCGGTGACGCGCGAGCATGGCGGCAGCTTTCCCGACACCGAGGAGGGGCTGCGTGCGCTGCCGGGCATCGGGCCGTACACGGCGGCGGCCATTGCCGCCATCGCCTTCGATCGCCACACCATGCCGGTCGACGGCAATATCGAGCGCGTGGTGTCGCGGCTCTTTGCGGTTGAAGATGAACTCCCGCAGGCGAAACCTCTGATCCAGCGACTGGCGGCGACGCTGCTTGCAAACTCCCGCGCCGGCGACAGCGCGCAGGCGCTGATGGATTTGGGCGCCTCGATCTGCACGCCGAAAAAGCCGGCTTGCTCGTTATGTCCGCTGAACGAGGATTGCACGGCGCGCCTCCAGAGCACGCAGGAGACCTTTCCGCGCAAGGCGCCGAAGAAGAGTGGAACGTTGCGGCGCGGAGCGGCCTTCGTCGTCACGCGCGGTGAGGAGCTGCTGGTCCGCAGCCGGCCCGAAAAGGGCCTGCTCGGCGGCATGACCGAAGTGCCCGGCTCGGACTGGCTGGCCGGACAGGACGACGCGGCGGCGAAGCTGCAGGCGCCAGCCCTGAAGGGGCTTTCGCGCTGGCAGCGCAAGATCGGCCTCGTCACCCACGTCTTCACACATTTTCCACTGGAGCTGGTGGTCTACACGGCGAGGGCCGCAGCCCGCACCCGCGCGCCCGAGGGCATGCGCTGGGTGCCGGTCGCCACCCTTGCGGACGAGGCGCTGCCCAATGTCATGCGCAAGGTGATTGCGCACGCGCTGGATTAGGACTGTCAGGCGGCGCGCGCGGCGCGCTCGTCCTCGGCCGGCATCAGGAAGGTGCGGTTGCGTCCGGTTTTCTTGGCGACGTAGAGGCCCTGATCGGCACGCTCGATCACGTCCTGTACGTCGCGGTCGCTTTCGTCGAACATCGCCAGCCCGACGGACACGGTGATGGGGATGACGACATCGCCATGCCGCACCGTCGCGCTCTCGATCGACGCTCTGATGCGGTCGGCGAGCAGCACGGCGGTTTGCTGGTCGATCTCGCGCAGCAGCACCACGAACTCTTCACCGCCGAAGCGGGCTGCCTTGTCGGTGGTCCGGATCGACTGACCGATGATGTCGGCGATGCTCTTGATGGCATCGTCGCCCGCGGCGTGGCCGTGGGTGTCGTTAATCTTCTTGAAATGGTCGATGTCGATCATCAGCGTCGCCATCTGGCGCTTGTAGCGGCGGCAGAACGCGACAGCGTCGTCGGCGACGCTCAGGAAGGACCGGCGGTTCATCAGGCCGGTCATGAAATCGGTCTCGGCGAGCTGGCGCAACCTCAGCATGTCCTCCTGGAACTGCATCGCGTTCTCGGTCGCGCGCAATTCGGCTTCCTTGGTACGCTCCTCGGCAAGGCCGATCCGGCGGAGCAGCGAGCGCAGCGCGCGTGAGAGCTGGACAACTTCGGCGGAGCCGCTCTGCCGCGCCAGCATGGTCGGGCCGTGCGCGCGTCCGATGCGGTCGGCTTCCCGCGTGAAGGCGATGATCGGCGAGGCGATCCGGCGCGAGACCAGCATGGCGAGCGACAGTGCAATCAGTGCGGTGGCGGCGCCGATTGCCAAGATCGTCTGGGCCGAGGACATCGCCGCCGCCAGCGCCACACTCGCCGGCTGGCTCGCGGTGACGATCCAGTTCAGGCCCTGATAATCGCGATGACCCCTGCCGACGTGGAACGCCGTCAGCATCTGCTGTCCGTCATCCGCTTCCCTGAAGGTACCGATGCCGGCTTTCACGATGGCGGCAAGTTCGTCGCCGCCATAACGGATAGTCTCTTTCTGCGGACCAAGCAGCACCATTCCGCCCTTGCTGAGGATAGACAGCCGAGTGTCGGTGTTGCCGTCATTGGCTTCGACATCCTTGATCAGATTGCTGGCCCAGTTCCAGTCCAGATGCCCGCCGAGCACGCCGAGCAGCTTGCCGCCAGCATCGTGCACGGGGACGGCGATGTCGACGAAGCGGTAAGGCTCGTTGTTGGCGCGCTGCGTCAGCAGCGAGGACAGCAGGACTGCCTCATGCACGTCCCCGACGGCAAGCCTGTCTAGACCCTGCTTGAACCACGGGCGCGCGCCCACCGACTTGCCTTGGAGGAGACCGCCGGTGGAGGCGACGACGTTGCCCTGGACGTCGGCAAAGCCGATCCAGGCGAATTCGGAAAACGATCGCTGGACGTCCTCGAGCGAGCTGCGCAATGCGGCGGGGTCACCCTGCCACTGCGCTTGCATGGGCTGGAGTTCCGCGAACAGCTTCATCTCCTGCTGGCGGGTCGCCATGAATCGGTCGAGCCGGCCGGAGGCGCTGGATGCGATTCCAGCGAGGCTGCTCTCGATCAGAGCCGAGGTGTTCCTGTAGCTGATAAAAGCCGCGCCAACTGCGAGGACGCCGACGAGCACGATGGACATCGCGGCCACCGCCGCCGCGATCTGCGTGCGTACCGTCAGATGGTCTTCGATCGCGTGCAAACGGTCGACAGCTTGCCGTAACAGGGTTTTCATGGAAGGGCTCCGGTGTCACGGTCGCTTCTCCCATGTGGTACCTGCGAACCGATTACCGGCGGTATTTTCGATTCGATCGTATTGAATCGCTGGTGAAACGGTTTGGTTGAAGTGGCCTTAAATTGCGCTGGGGCGGCTTGGGCCCGCGGAGTTCCCGCGGGGTAGGTTCCGCTGCTGTGCTGACACTATGCTGGCAGCAGGTCTGCGCTAGGTCGGCAACAACGGAGGAGTTTTGCATGATCAAGACCGCGCTCGACAATTTTCCAAAGCCGCCCTGTGCCGAATTGCTGGGATGGCGCCTGCTCGATGCCCGCCCCGAGGAGGGCTGGATCAAGCTCGGCTTCGAGGGCAAGCCGGAGTTCTGCAATCCGGCCGGCTTCATCCAGGGCGGCATGCTCTCGGCCATGCTCGACGACACCATGGGCCCGGCGGTGCTGGTGATGAGCGAGGGCCGGCTCTACACCACGACGATCAGCATGACCGTGAATTTCCTTAGCCCCGCGAAACCCGGTCCGATTGTCGGCGAGGCCAGGGTGACACAGCTCGGCAGGACGATTGCCTTCGTCGAGGCGAAGCTGATGGCCGAAGACGGCACGGTGCTGGCAACGGCAAGCGCGAGCGAGCGATTGCTGGAGGCGGCGAGGGTGGTGAAGTGATTTCGTCGCTCGCGGCACACTCTACCGTCCTTCTCCTCTTGTGGAAGAAGGTGGCGCGCCGCGCCGGATGAAGGTTGCTTCAGCGAGCTCAAATGCAAGTGGTTTGCTCGCGGAGAGAACCCTCGCCCAATTGTGTCTGTGTCCACCAGAGGGTCTGCCCTCTCCCACAAGCGGCTAGGGCACCTCATTTGCATCTCGTCCTGACTGCAGGGCTCACACCCCCGCGCGCGCGTCCTTGCTCACGATCGGCGGCTTGGCATTCAGCGCTTCGACCTGAAATCCCGCGACGCGCTTGTAGTTCGCTGCGATGTCTTCCAGCTCCTTTTGCGACAGCACATCGGTGACGACCTTGTAACCGTCGGGCGCGCGCTCCTCGACCAGCTGCATCACCTGCTCGGGGCCGTTCTTGCGGTTCAGCAGGACGAGGTCGGTGGTCGCGGGCCGGCGCTCGGCCTCATAGGCGAGCAGCGCGGCTGGCGTCGGGCCATGCGCGAGAATCTCGCGGGTGATGGTGCGGGCATCGAGGATCGCCTGCGAGGCACCGTTCGAGCCGATCGGGTACATCGGGTGCGCGGCATCGCCCATCAGCGTGACCTTGCCGAAGGTCCATCGTGGGATCGGATCGCGGTCGACCAGCGGATATTCATAGGCGTGCGGGCAGTTCCGGATGAGGCCGGGGACGTCGAGCCAGTCGAATTGCCAGCTCTCGAACCAGGGCAGGAACTCTTCCAGCCGTGCGGTGCGGTTATAGTCCTCGCGCCGCCACTGATAGGTCGGCGGCATATGGCGTTCGGCAACCCAGTTGATCAGATGGTTGCCCGCCGCGTCCGGCGCCTTGCTGATGGGATAGCAGACGAATTTCAGGATCTCATGGCCGGCCATGATCATGGTGCGGCCGGTCAGGAAGGCCTTGGACGGCGTGACGCCGCGCCAGAGGATGCGGCCGTTCCAGATCGGCGGACCTTCGCCCGGGTACAGCTTTTCGCGCACGGCGGAATGGATGCCGTCGGCGGCGATCAGGATCGCGCCGTCGTAAGTGCCGGCGGCCTTGCCGGTCGCCTTGTCGATGAAGTCGGCGCGCACGCCGTTCGCGGTTTCGGTCCAACCGGTCAGGTGATGGCTGGTCAGGATGTTGCCTCGCCCGAGCCGTTCGACCGCGGTGTCCAGCAGGATCTGCTGGAGGGTGCCGCGATGGATCGAGAATTGCGGCCATTTGTAGCCGGCCTCAAGGCCGCGCGGCTCGCTCCAGATCGGCTTGCCGTGCTTGGAGAAATAGGCGAGCTCGCGCGTCCGCACGCCGCTGGCATCGAGCTTGTCCAGCAGCCCGAGCTCGATCAGCTCGCGGACCGCATGCGGCAGCACGTTGATGCCGACGCCGAGCGGCTTCAGTTCCGCGACGCTCTCGAACACTTTCACGGGAACGCCGATTCCGTGCAGGCTGAGCGCAAGCGCCAAGCCGCCGATGCCGCCACCGGCGATGAGTACCGTCATGACAAAATCCCCCCTCGATTGAAGGCGTCTTCGCACAGCCGGGCGGCCGTGGGCAACTGCGAAGACGTCCCCTATGGACGGCGCGGCTGAGGGCCGTTAACGTCCGATTTTCCCCATGAGGTCCGACATGCTCAAGCTCTACTACGCGACCGGCACCTGCGCGCTCGCCACCTACATCACCCTGGAGGAGGCCGGCGCCGACTACACGGCCGAGCGGCTGAGCTTCAAGGACAACCAGCAGAACAGCCCGGATTATCTCAAGATCAACCCGAAGGGCCGCGTGCCGGCGCTGGTGACGGATCGGGGCGTCCTCACCGAGACGCCGGCGATGCTGGCTTACGTCGCCCAGACTTTCCCGAAGGCGAAGCTCGCGCCGCTCGACGATCCCTTCGATTTCGCCCAGGTGCAGTCCCTCAACTCGTATCTGTGCTCGACCGTGCACATCAACCATGCCCACAAGATGCGCGGTGCGCGGTGGGCGGCGCAGGAGAGTTCGTTCGCAGACATGAAGGCGATGGTGCCGAAGACCATGGCGGCCTGCTTTGCCCTGATGGAGCAGAAGATGTTCAGGGGACCCTGGGCGATGGGCGAGCAGTACACGATCTGCGATCCCTATCTCTACACGCTCTCCACCTGGCTCGAAGGCGACAGCGTCGACATCAACGCCACGCCGAAGATTGCCGACCATTTCAAGCGCATGTCGGATCGTCCCGCGGTGGCGAAGGTGATGGCCGCGCAGAAGGCGTGAGAGGGCGGCTCTTGTAGGGTGGGCAAAGGCGCAAAGCGCCGTGCCCACGATCTTTTTTCCGGCGGCGACAGGTGGTGGGCACGCTCCGCTTCGCCCACCTACGAGAGCTTGCGCTTAACCTTCTCCAATTCCTGCCCTGTCTCCAGCATCAGCCGCCGCAGCCAGATCGAGCCCGGGTCCATCTGGGCGCGGGTTGGATAGAACATGAACTGCGCGTCGATCCCGGGGTCGAGCGGCGGCGTCACCGTGACCAAGCCGAGCTGCTTCGACAGCGCTGCGATCAGCCGGCGCGGCACGAAGGCGACGAGGTCGGTGCGGGCGGCGACGTGCACCGCTTCGAGATAGCCCGGCACGACCAGCGAAATGTGCCGCTCGATGCCCTTGCTGCGCAGCCAGGTGTCGATCAAATCCTCGGGCTGGCCACGAATGATCACGCCGACATGGCGCGCGGCCAGGAAGGTTTCGCGCCGCTTCAGCTTCGCAACCATCGGATGGCCGCGCCGCACCGCAAGCGCGTCGCTGTCGGTGTAGAGCAACTGGCGGTGAAAGCCTTTGAAGGCGTTGCCGATCGAGATCACCAGATCGATCGTGCGTGCGAATTCGGCGTGGAAAATCGCAGGACCCCGCCATGGCACGACGTCGATGCGGACATTGGGCGCTAGCCGCGTCACCTTCTCCATCAAGGGCGGCATCAGCAGCTCGACCGCGAGATCCGGCATCATCAGGCGGAATTGCCGCTCGCTGCGCGCGGCATCGAATTCCTCGGGCACGAACAGCCCGCGTACCTGATCGAGCGCCTGTGCCAGCGGCGCGCGCAGCGCCTGTGCCCGCGGGGTCAGCTCCATGTGCGCACCGGTGCGCACCAGCAGCGGGTCGCCAAAGATGTTGCGCAGGCGCTGGAGCGCGTGGCTCGCGGCCGGCTGTGACAGACCCATTCTCAGGGCGGCGCGGCTGACATTGGCCTCGCGCAGCAGCGCGTCGAGTGCGGTCAGCAGGTTCAGGTCAAGCGAATTCAAATTCATGAGGCGAATAGATATCATATTCGCTATTGATTTGAAGAATGATCATTTTCCCGCGATGATCTCCGTGTTGCCACCAAACGGAGATGCCGCAATGAGCGCGAGCGCCAACAAGAAACTGATGCAGGACATTTTTGCCGCGGCTGCCGATCCGGATCCGGCCGCGCGCGACCGCGCCCTCTTTACCTCAAGCCTTGCCGACGACGCCCGATGGGTCGTGACCGGTCAGTATTCCTGGTCGAGGACCTTTTCGGGCAAGCAGTCGATCCTCAACGATCTGCACGCCTATGTGCGCACCCGCCTGGTCGACCGCACCCGGACTGTCGCCCACCGCTTCATCGCCGATGGCGACGTCGTCGTGGTGGAAGCCAAGGGCGACAACGTCACGCCGGAGGGCGTCCGCTACGACAACGACTACTGTCTGGTGTTTCGTCTCGAGGGCGGCAAGATCAAGGAGATTCGGGAATACTGCGACTCGATCCTGACTGAGAAGGCACTTGGGCCCTTTCCGCAGACACCCGTGAGGGCAGCGCGCTGACCGGATTGAACCGCGTCGCGTCCGCCGGGCGGTCCTGTTCGTCACAGCCGGCGATGGTCATGCGGGCCTGGCGGACGCTCGTGGACATCGTGCGGGTCCGGCGGGAGCGGTCCCGCGCCCGGTTTCAGCTCGCAGCCATGACCGAACGGGAGCTGCTGGACTGCGGCATGACCAGGTCCGAGATCGAGTACGAGTTGAGGAAGCCCCGTCGGCAGCGGTAGGGCGCCGCCGCCGTTTTCCCGGCACCGGGTGGGAACCTTTGGCTTTCCCCCGGCGTTTCGTCCGTTCCGGGGCAATCGCGCCCTTGGCATCGCGCGCGTTGGGAAATCTATGCTGGCTGGGGCTTCGGACGTTTCGACACATGTGGGCCTTAGCTTCCCCGGACTCCGCGAAAAACTAAGAGACGCCACTGCGGTTGCGCACCGGGACCTCGATGCGCAGCTGACGTCGTTGGATCTCGCCACCTTGTCCGGCTACCGTCGTTTTCTGCAAGCCAGTGCGGGCGCGCTTTTGCCGCTCGAGGCGGCGCTCGTCGAGGCCGGCGTTGCCAGAATGTTTCAGGATTGGCCGGAGCGGTCGCGCAGCGCTGCAATTGCGGCTGATCTCGGCCGGCTTGGGAGCGCCGCGCAATCCACGGTGTCGGTGCTGCCCCTGACACGAAGCGGCGTGCTCGGCACGATGTATGTGCTGGAGGGCTCCCGGCTCGGCGCCAAATTCCTGCTCAAGGCGGTCGCTGACGCTGCAGATCCGCGCATCGGTGAGGCCACGGACTATCTCAGCCATGGTGCGGGCCAGCGGCTCTGGCAGAGCTTCCTGGCGAAGCTTGGAGCCGAAGACGCCTGCGACGACGAAGCGATCGCGGCGGCAGGCGCGGCCTTCGCCGCTTTCGAGCAGGCGGCGGACCGCGCATGAGCGAGGCGGTCAATCTCACCAATTGCGATCGCGAGCCGATCCACATTCCCGGCAGCGTGCAGCCGTTCGGTTTCATGCTCACTGTCCTCTCGGATTTCACGATCTGCATGGCCTCCGACAATGTCGGCAGCTTCCTCGGAAGCGACGTGGCCGATCTGCTCCAGCAGCCATTGTCGAGCGTCATCTCCGAAGCTGCCGTCGAGACCATCCGCCGGCACGTCGACCATTTGAGCGGGCCGGATGCGACCGAGCGCCTGTTCGGCGTCGAGCTCCTGACCGGCAAGCCGCTTTACGATCTTTCGATCCATTTCTCCGGGGTCTATCTCGTCATCGAGGCAGAGCCCAGTGTCCACGAGCCCGGCGTCAGTTCCGGTGAGCTCGTCCGCCTGATGCTCGAGCGCATCCGCAAGACGCGCGGCATCAGTGAGCTTGCCCGCGAAGCCGCGCGCCAGCTCAAGGTGCTCTCCGGCTTCGACCGGGTCATGGTCTATCAGTTTCACCCGGACGGGTCGGGCGAGGTCATCGCCGAGACCGCGGAAGCCGGGCTCGAATCCTTCCTCGGCCTGCATTATCCGGCGTCCGACATTCCACGGCAGGCCCGGATCCTCTATCAGCGCAACTGGCTGCGCATCATCGCCGACATCGGCGCCAAGCCCGCTGCGCTGGTCTCCACGCCCACGCACAATGCCGGTCTGCTCGATCTCTCGATGAGCGTGCTGCGATCGGTCTCGCCGATCCACATTGAATATCTGCGAAACATGGGCGTCGCCGCGTCGATGTCGGTGTCGATCCTGCGCGACGGCAAGTTGTGGGGCCTGTTCGCATGCCATCATTACTCGCCGCGTTACATCTCGTTCGAGAAGCGCACCGCGGCCGAGCTGTTCGGACAGATGTTCTCCTGGATCGTCGAGGGACGCGAGCGCGAGGGTGATGTCGCCTATGAGGCGCGAGCTCACCAGGTTCAGGAGCGCTTGATCGAGATCGCGGCCTCACACGAGCACAGCCGGCGCGCGGTCGTCGACTTTCTCAGCGATTACCGCAAGATGATCGCGTGCGACGGCGTCGCGATCTGGTCCGACAACAAGATATCGCTCGAGGGAGACACGCCCACCGAAGACGAGGTGAAGGATCTCGTCGCCTTCATCAACCGGACCTCGCCGGGCCGGATCTTTGCCAGCGCCGAGATCGCCAAGGTCTATGCCGCCGGGCAGGCTTTTCGCGACCGCGCGGCGGGTTTTCTCGCCATTCCCATCTCACGGACACCGCGCGACTGCCTGGTCTTCTGCCGGCGCGAGGTCACGCGTTTCGTGAACTGGGCCGGCGCTCCCGACAAGGTCTACGACGAAGGCCCGAACGGGCCGCGCCTGACGCCGCGCAAGAGCTTCGAGCTCTGGCAGGAGACGGTGGCGGGGCAATCGAAACCGTGGTCGTCTGCCGACATCCGCATCGCCGAGAGCCTGCGCGTCACGCTGCTGGAGGTGATCCTGCAATTGTCCGACCTCGCCGCGCGCGAGCGCCGCGGCGCGCAGGAGCGGCAGGAGCTGATGATCGCCGAGCTCAATCACCGCGTCCGTAACATCCTGAGCCTGGTCCGCGCGCTGGTGGCGCAAAGCAAGGACACGGCGACGAGCGTGGAGGAGTTTGCGAGCGTCCTTGGCGGTCGTATCCAGGCCCTGGCCCGCGCCCACGACCAGATCACCAACCTGAACTGGGCGCCGGTGGCGCTGCGGACCCTGCTCGAATCCGAGGCCGGCGCCTATCTCGGAGCGCGTGCAGGCCGGGTGAAGATGGGTGGGCCGGACGTCGCGCTCGATCCCAAGGCGTTCTCCACGCTGGCTCTCGTCGTCCACGAAATGATGACCAATTCCGCCAAATATGGCGCGCTCGCCGATTCCACCGGCCGTGTCGAGGTGATCTGGCGCCTCGATCCCTCGTCCAGTCTCGTGATCGAATGGAAGGAAAGCGGCGGGCCACCGGTGCAGCCGCCGTCGCGGCGCGGCTTCGGCACCACGATCATCGAGCGCTCAGTGCCGTTCGATCTCAAGGGCGATGCGGAAATCCGCTTCGACCTTCTGGGCGTCCAGGCGACGTTCGTCATTCCCGCCAATTTCGTCGAGCTGATGCCGGCGATAGCAGGAGCCGCCATGCGGCTTGAGGAACAGCAGTCCGACCGTCCGCGGATCTCCGAGACCGCGTTGATCGTCGAGGACAATCTGATCATCGCAATGGCGGCGGAGGTCATTCTGCTCGATCTCGGCGCGCGCCACGTCGACACCGCCGCGACGGTCGACCAGGCGCTGCGTTCGATCGAGCGCACCCGACCGAACTTCGCCATGCTCGATCTCAATCTCGGCAGCGAGAGCAGCATCAAGGTGGCGCAGAAGCTGAAGGAGATTGGCGTGCCCTTCATCTTCGCAACCGGCTATGGCGAGCGTGCGCCGATCCCGGAACAGCTGGCCGACGCGCCGGTCGTTCAGAAGCCCTACACGCTGGAAGTGGTCGAGCACGCGCTCGGTAAATTGCAGCAGGCCGGTGCCCTATGAAGGTTGCGTGTCACGCTATGCATGCGGCTGCGGATCCCTGCATGACCTCGCATAGCTGCCGATAAAATCAGCAGCATTTGTACCCGGCCGATTCGACTCGCGCGAAAAATTTGAAGGTTCAATTAAGGAGTGTCCTCCATTGTGCCGCGGTGCAGCGTGGGTCGCAACGATGCGACGCGCGGCTGCCGGGGTGGCTGGTAACGTGACCGGCCGCTCGAAGTGAAATGCATCTTGGTGGACAGTGGGAATGCCGAAGTTTCGTTTGCGGATCAGGGGACGCCTGTACGCAGGCTTCATGGCCTTGGTGGTGGTTGGTCTCGTGATGGCGGTGGTTGCCGTCTGGAATTTGCGGGCGGTGCAGGAGCAGGTTGCAAGACAATCCGCGCTCTCGGACAGCACGGCGCGGGTGTTGGAGATTTCGACCCATCTTCAGGCGATCCAGCGCGCCAATCTGCGATACGTCTACGATGCCGACGAATCCGCGATGAAAGAGGCGCTGGAGCGGGAGAACGCCGCAACCGAGCTGTTGCGAGTCGGTGCGAAGGGAACGGCCTCCGAGGAGCGGCGAGCGCTCTATAGCGGTCTCATCGACGACATCGCCAAGATGCGACGCTTGCGTGACAATCTCGGCGACGCCGTCAACGAGGCGCGAACAGGCAAGGCGACCCTGCTGCCGAGCGGTGAGGAACTGGCCGTCAAGATGGGCAAGCTGGTCGATGCGGCGCGCGCAGCCGTCGACGAAGATACCGCGGCCCTCGTCGCCGACCTCGAATCCAGGACCCTCCTCGTTCGGGTGGCAAACTGGCGCTTCCTGGCGCTGCGCGACGCGCAGGGGCCGGCGAATTTTAGGGCGAGCGTAGACAGGGCGGCGCAACGGCTCGCGGCTCTCGAAAAGAGCCCGCAGGCGACGGAATTGCGATCCACGCTCGCGCCGGTGAAGACCTCGCTCGGAATCTACAAATCCGCGTTCGAGTCGACCTCCGCCGCGATGCTCCAGGCGGACGAAATCTACCACAAGGACCTCGCGCCCCTCATCGTCGGCAGCATCGGCAGGCTCAAGGCCGCGGAAACGACCCTGAAGAAGGACTATCAGGGCTCGCGCAGTGAAGCCGAAGCCGTGATCGCCGGCACGACGACCATTCAGGAGGTCGCCGGCGGCCTCGCCATCCTGTTCGGCGGCATCGTCGCTTTCCTGATCGCCCGCAGCATCGTCGGTCCTCTGACCTCGATGACGCGCGCGATGGGGCTGATTGCCGGCGGCAATCTCGCGGTCGAGATCCCCGGTCGCGGCAAGGCTGACGAGATCGGCGACATGGCCAAGGCGATCCAGGTGTTCAAGGACAACATGATCGACACCGAACGCATGCGCGCCGAGCAATCCGAGCTCGAGGCGCGGCAGGCCGAGAGCCGCAAGAAGGACATGGCCAGGCTGGCCGACCAGTTCGAGCAGGCGGTCGGCGAGATCGTGAACACGGTGTCGTCGGCATCGAACGAGCTCGAAGCCTCCGCCGGCACTCTCACCACGACCGCCTCGCGGGCGCAGGATTTGTCGACTGAGGTCGCCAGCGCCTCGCAGGAGGCTTCGGCCAATGTGCAGGCGGTCGCCTCGGCGACCGAGGAGCTCTCCTCCTCGGTGTCGGAGATCGCCCGCCAGGTGCAGGAATCCGCCCGTATCGCGGTCGAGGCCGTCGGTCAGGCGAGCAGAACCAATGACCGCGTCGGCGCGCTCTCCAAGGCCGCCGCGCGGATTGGCGACGTGGTCGAACTGATCAGCACGATCGCCGGCCAGACCAACCTGCTGGCCCTGAACGCCACCATCGAGGCGGCGCGCGCGGGCGATGCAGGCCGCGGCTTTGCCGTGGTCGCCTCCGAGGTCAAGGCGCTCGCCGAGCAGACCGCGAAGGCCACCGGTGAGATCGCCCAGCAGGTTTCCGGCATCCAGGCCGCGACGGCAGAATCGGTCGGGTCCATCAAGGAGATCAGCGGCACCATCGAGCGGCTATCGGAGATTTCGTCGACGGTCGCGGCCGCCGTGGAGCAGCAGGGCGCGGCGACGCAGGAGATTTCCCGCAACGTCCAGCAGGCGGCCCATGGCACGCAGAGGGTATCGTCCAACATCGGCGACGTGCAGCGCGGCGCCTCCGAAACCGGATCGGCCTCATCGCAGGTGTTGTCGGCAGCGCGCTCGCTGTCGGCCGACAGCAACCGGCTGAAGCAGGAAGTGACCAAGTTCCTGAATTCGGTCCACGCCGCCTGAGTCTCAAACGCAAAAGGCCACGCGCATGCGCGTGGCCTCGAAGACCGGCGCGGTCCGATCAGGCGACCTTGGTCGCCATGTGCTTGAACATGTTGGCGCGCGCCTCGTCGTCCATCTCCGCCTTGAAGCTGAACTTGTCCTTCAGCGCGATCGCACGCGCCGCCGCCGGGCGCGCCGAGATCTCGTCGACCAGCCGCTTCACGTTCGGGTAGCGCGCGAAGGCGTCGTCGCCGAGCTTGAACGGCAGCATCCGCGCCCAGCCCCACAGCGCCATGTCGACGATCGAATAGCTGTCGCCGACCATGTAGCTGCGGCCTTCGAGATGAGCGTCGAGAATCCTGTAGTGGCGATCGGTCTCGTACTGGTAGCGGTTATGGGCGTAGTCGTGGTTCTGGTCCTTCGGAGCAAAGTGCTTGAAGTGCACCGCCTGACCCGAATAGGGCCCGACGCCGGTGGCGATGAACATCAGCCAGGACAGCGTCTCGCCGCGCACGCTGGTGGCGGGCAGGAACTTGCCCGTCTTCTCGGCGAGATAGAGCAGGATGGCGTTCGAGTCGAACACGATGGTGCCATTGTCGTCGATCGCCGGCACCTTGCCGTTCGGATTGACCTTCAGATAGTCGGGCGTGAACTGCTCGCCCTTGCGGGTGTCGACCTTCACGGGCTCGAAGGGCAGGCCAGCCTCTTCCAGGAAAAGCGCGACCTTGGTCGGGTTCGGCGAGCCGTTGAAATAGAATTTGAGCATCGATCTCCCCAGTGTTTGTTACGAGGTGCGAGTACAGCGCGGTTGCCGCATTGCCTCTCTTGCCTGAACCCGTCGGGAGAGCAACCGGCGAGTTTGCCGGGCGGCACCTGCGCGCTGCGCAGATCAGCCGGTGTAACAAAGGCCGATCGCCGCCGTAAGGACCATCACCGCGCCGACGGCTTCCAGGCGCGACGTCCTCGGGAGAGATGCTGGGGCTCGGCGCTTCGCGCCTTTGCCCCCCGACGAGAGCGGCCCGATTAGCCCGCCGCCATGCCGGCGCGGATTTCGGCGCGGAGTTCGTCGATCAGCTTGAGGCCCTTCTTGGTCTCGACGTGCCAGAAGGTCCAGCCGTTGCAGGCCTGCGCGCCCTGCGCCACCGCGCCGATGCGGTGGATCGAGCCGACCTTGTCGCCGAACGTGATGGCGCCATCGGCACGGACCAGCGCGCCGAGCTTCTTCTTGGCGTCGAACAGCTTCGTGCCGGGCATGATCATGCCGCGCTCGATCAGTTCGGAGAACGCGACCCGCGGCGCTTCGCGCGCGGTCATGAACGGGGCGAGGCTCGCCTCCGGCAACGGCTCGACCGCGGCGATGCGCGCTTCGGCCGCCTTGGCATAGGTCTTGTCGCGTTCGAAGCCGATATAGGAGCGACCGAGGCGCTTGGCGACAGCGCCGGTGGTGCCGGTGCCGTTGAAGGGATCGATCACGAGGTCGCCGGGCTTCGACGAGGACAGCAGCACGCGCGCGAGCAGGCCTTCCGGCTTCTGTGTCGGATGCACCTTCTTGCCGTCGGCGCCCTTGAGGCGCTCCTCGCCGGTGCAGAGCGGGATCAGCCAGTCGGACCGTGCCTGCACGTCCTCGTTGGCGGCCTTCAGCGCTTCGTAATTGAACGTGTAGCCCTTGGCCTTCTCGTCGCGCGCGGCCCAGATCATCGTCTCGTGCGCGTTGGTGAAGCGGCGGCCGCGGAAATTCGGCATCGGGTTCGACTTGCGCCAGACGATGTCGTTCAGGAGCCAGAAGCCGAGATCCTGCATGATCGCGCCGACGCGGAAGATGTTGTGATAGGAGCCGATCACCCAGATCGTCGCCGACGGCTTCATCGCGCGGCGCGCGGCCAGCAGCCAGGCGCGGGTGAAATCGTCATAGGCGGAGAATGAATCGAACTTGTCCCAGTCGTCGTCGACGGCGTCGACGTGGGATTCGTCGGGGCGCTTGAGATCGCCCTTGAGCTGGAGATTGTAGGGCGGATCGGCGAACACGAGGTCGACCGAACCAGCCTGAAGCTTCGACATCTCGGCGACGCAATCGCCGAGAATGATGCGATGCGATGCGGACTCGAAATTTGTGCGGGGCGCCCTTGCAGACGCCCCGCGACGCGACTCTACCATGACTCAAGAACTCTGACTCAGGCGACGCTGTCGGCGACGCGGGACCAAACAACCGACTGACCGTTACATTGAAGCGGCAAAGTAAAAATCGACTTAACCCGCTGCTTTCGTGAGCAGGCCTCGCATCGCGTTCTGCGTGCATGCCGTCGCGCGCAATCGCTGCATTTTACGGGGGATTCTGCGTTTGCGTGGGTCGCTGAAGCAATCATGGCTTCAAAAAGGCCGGAAATTTCTCTCGGAAAAAATTGCTGGATGCCAGGAAAATATTGCTGGCATCGACAGGCTGCCGCACTAGGCAATTTTTGCCGGCCACGATATTGATAAAGGCGACGGAAATTTTACCTGTGTGGCGCGTTGAGCTTTCGCGCCGTTACGCCCGACGAACTTGAACCAGGGACCCCGAGGGGAAGGCCGCCATGCGTTACGATGACTTCCGCCGCAGCGACGACATCGAGGATCGTCGCGACGAAGGCGGCGGCGGCGGTGGCGGAGGCGGGTTTGGCCTGCCGATGGGCGGCGGCGGGCTCGGCATCGGCACCATCATCGTGCTCGGCCTTGTCGGCTATGCGTTCGGCATCGATCCGCGCATCCTGATCGGCGGCGCCGAGATTCTCACCGGCGGCGGCCAGGCGCCTTCCTACCAGACCGATCGCCAGTCGACCTCCGCCAAGCGCGGCGCGCCGACCGACGAGATGGGTAGCATGATCGCCGGCATCCTCGGCGAGATCGACGACCGCTGGAGCGAGATCTTCCAGGCCAGCGGCCAGAACTATACCGGTCCGAAGGTCGTGCTGTTCCGCAACGTCACCAATGGCGGCCGCTGCGGCCGGGCAGAGTCGGCGATGGGGCCGTTCTATTGTCCGCCGGATCGCACCATCTTTCTTGACACCTCGTTCTTCCGCGAGGTCGAGACGCGCTTCCGCGGTTGCTCCGGCAAGTCCGCCTGCAATTTCACCACCGCCTACATCATCGCCCATGAAGCCGGTCATCACATCCAGAACCTGCTCGGCATCATTCCGCGCGTGACGCGGCTGCAGAAGCAGGCCGGCTCGAAGGCGGAGGCCAACGCGCTCCAGGTCAAGGTCGAATTGCAGGCCGACTGCCTGTCCGGCGTCTGGGTCAACCGCGAGGCGAAGAAGCGTCCGAACTTCCTCGAGCCCGGCGACATCGATGCCGCGCTGACCACGGCAAGCGCGATCGGCGACGACACGCTGCAGCGCCAGTCCACGGGACGCGTCGTGCCTGACTCCTTCACCCACGGCTCGGCCGCGCAGCGCAAGCAGTGGTTCATGACCGGCTACCAGCAGGGCACGGTCCAGGCCTGCAATACGTTTGGTGGCGGGCAGTAGCGGCGAAGGTTTCTGCCCCGGACGCAGCGCACCGCTGACGCGCTGCATCGCGTCCGGGACACATGAGGAAGCACCAATGGCCTCCATCGACGAAGTAAAACAGTTCGTCCCCCTCAACATCGCGGTGCTAACTGTGTCCGACACACGCGCGCTCGCGGATGACAAGTCCGGGCAGACGCTCGCCGACCGCCTCACCGCGGCCGGTCATCATCTCGCCGCGCGCGAGATCGTCACCGACGATGTCGAGGCGATCCGCGCCATTGTTCGGCGCTGGATCGCGGATGCCGGAATCGACGTCGTCATCACCACCGGCGGCACCGGTTTTACGGGACGCGACGTCACACCCGAGGCGATCGAGCCGCTGTTCGAAAAGCGCATGGACGGTTTCTCGATCGCCTTCCACATTCTGAGCCACGCCAAGATCGGGACCTCGACGATCCAGAGCCGCGCCACCGCCGGCGTCGCGGGCGCGACCTATATCTTCTGCCTGCCAGGCTCCCCCGGTGCCTGCCGCGACGGCTGGGACGGCATCCTGGCGGCTCAACTCGACTATCGCACGGGGCCCTGCAATTTCGTCGAGATCATGCCGCGGCTGGATGAGCATCTGCGAAGGCCGAAGGCGCAAGGCGCGACGGTGTGATTGCTTTCTCCCTTCTCCACTTGTGGGAGAAGGTGGCGCGAAGGGCCGGATGAGGGTATCTCTTGGCACGGAATGCGCCGAGAGATACCCCTCACCCAAGCGAGTTCGTGTCCGCCGGCGTTGCTGCCTCTCCCACAACGTACGACGGCGCAGTCATGCGCATCTCGCCCGCGGTGATCAGAGATCGCGCTCCCAGGTCTCTCCGACCAAATCCTGCCCGAAGCTGCGATGCGGCTCGGTGGCGACGAGCTTGAAGCCTGCACTCTGATAGATGCCGCGAGCGGCAAGCAGGATACTTTGCGTCCACAGCGTCATCCTGCTGTAGCCCCGCTCACGAGCGCCCTGGATGCATTGCTCGACCAGCGCGCGGCCGACGCCGAGACCCCGCGCTTTCTTCTCCACCTGCAACAGGCGGAGCTTGGCGATCTCGTCGGTGGCCTTGACCAGGAAGATCGAGCCGACCGGCTCGCCACCCACTTCCGCGATCCAGCAGTGCTCGCGTGCGGCGTCGTAATTCTTGATGAATTGAGCGCAGATCTCGGCGACCAGCGCCTCGTAGCTGATGTCCCAATGGTAGTCCGCGGCATAGGCGGCGGCCTGCTTGGAGATGACCCAGCCCATGTCGCCGACGCGATGGCTGCGCAGCATGACAGCCGCGGGCTGGGTTCGACGTCGCTCCAGCACGGCCTCGATGGTCGCCATCGCCTGCGTCAGCCGCGTTGCATCCTCGGCCGAAAGCTGCGCCAGCATCGCGGCGACCTCGCTTTGCGAGCTCAGGTTCAGCTTGGCGTAGGCCTGACGGCCCTTGGCAGTGAGGCTGAGCTGGTATTGCCTGCGATCTGCGGGCAGAGGCTTTCGCGTGATCAGCCCCTTTTCCTCGAAACTTTGCACGATGCGGCTGAGATAACCGGGGTCGAGGCCAAGCTCGTTTCCGATCTCCTTTGCCGCCAGCTCGTCGCGATGCGCGAGTTCGTAGAGCACGCGGGCCTCGCTGAGCGAAAACGGGCTCTTTCCAAGATGCTGGTCGAGCACGCCGAGCTTGCGAGTATAAAAGCGGTTGAAGGCGCGGACCGCTGCGATGCGATCGTCGGCAACCTGTTCGGTCGCAATGGCTGATGGGGAAGGGCTTGATGGCATGAGGGCACCTCGATATTTGCCATTGTCAATTAATTGCTTGACTTTGGCAAGTATGAGATGGCTTCAGGCGACCATGACGATCCGGCTGCGCAGCATGGTCCGGGACGAGCGGCCGAGCCGCCGGAGCAGCCGTGCCTCGGAGCGGCGGGCCTGCGGCGGGTATCCGCCGATGCGATCGTAATGATCACGCGCAATCAAAAGGCCCTGATCGCCGAGGGGCCCGATCAACCCGCGCACCACGGCCCGGAGGATGTCGCGCAATCCAGTATCGGCGTAAGGCGAGCGCGCATAGCGGAACACGGCGGCACGGTCCCGTCCGCTGCTCGCGACGACCTGGATGAACTGGGTGGTTTCCTCGATCCAGCCGGTTTCCAGCACCGCGCCCGCAGGCAGGAACATCAGCCAGGGCGAGCGCGCCTGGAGCGCGCCGGCCGCGAGCGCGGCACCTTGTGAGGATCCCTCGAAGCCGACGAAACGGCAGCCTGCGACGTCGGCAACCCGCTCGATGACGCCGTTGCGGGTGCCGTCGACCAGGAGCACCTCCCGGATGATTCCGGCGGCGGCCCCCGGGACCAGCGCGGCCAATGTCGCCACCGCGGTCTGCTCGACGCCTTCGGTCGGAATGATGACGCTCAGCATGATTGAGGCTTCAATGTCCGCACTTCGGGAGAAGCGTAGCTTATGATGATGTTGTCATAAACACGTGGCGTTGCCGAGTGCAACTTTCCGGCGGCGCTTCGGCGTGCGATGGTAAACCGCAGTCAGTCATCTCAGCCAAATGTGTCATGCGAAGGTTGGCGATGTTGCCGAATGTTTCGGCACAAGCTCGTCCCGAGAGTATTAACCCGGAGTTTCACGGCGACATTGTGCGGCGCGGGGTTGGCTCCTGCAGGAGGGCGCGCCTTGCAAGAAAGGTTCGAACGGCAAATGTGTGACTTTGGTGCCGGCGGAGGCTTCCCATGAATTCCGATCAACTCGCTGTCGGCACGGCGTCGGCGTCGCCGAAGCCGGAGGCTGCGCCGACCTTGCGGATCCGCGCGCTGATGCTGGGCGACCGCATCAACGCCTCCGGCCTCGAGATCGGCACGCTGGTCTCGTCGTCGCCCGCCGCCTTCCGCGTCCATGCCGGTCTTGCCGTGGTCTTCCGCTACGGCGTCGTGGTGCTGATCGGGCTGCTTCCGTCCAAGGAGAAGGTGCTGATCGATGGCCTGAAGCCGCGGGTGGTCGGCGAGCTCAGCCCGTATGAGGAGGAGATCGCGCAGGCACAGCTGTGCAAGGACGAAACCGCCGAGGTGATCCAGCCGGGCGGGCCGATCTGCCTCGCCAAATTCTCCGACGATCGGCTGCTGATCGTTGCGGATGCGCTCGCCAAGAGCACCTCGCTTGCCCGTGACGAGCGCCGCGTCGCCGCGGTCTTCGATGTGATCGAGCCGTTTGCGCGGGAGCTTGCCGAGCACGGCCGTACGCCGCGCCGTCGCAAGGGCATCCTGCAACTGATCGGCAACGCACTGCTGGTACAGCAGCGCGTCGCCGGCCGCGTCGCGATCGCCGAGAAACCCGACGTGCTCTGGGAGAAGCCCGAGCTCGACCGGCTCTATTCCCGTCTGGAAGACGAGTACGAACTGAAGGAGCGCCTCGACACGCTCGAGCGCAAGCTCACCGCGGTGTCGGAGACCGCCAACGCGCTCGCCGACATCATCGACACCCAGCGCTCGCTCCGCCTGGAGATCGCGGTCGTCGTGCTGATCGTGATCGAGGTCGCGATCGGGTGTTTTCAGATCTTATCAGGGACTCACTGAGCCGCTTGCCGCGCGCGGGCGGCGCTTGTGCAGGTCGGACCGCGAATGCCACGCGGCGATCTCGGCAAGCTCGGCCTCGGGCCGCGTCTCGACCGTCTCGCAGCGTCCGAGATGAAGCTCTCCGGCATCGCCGTCGATCGTGACCCATTCGTCCTCGCACAGCAGGGCACCGGCGAGCTGAGCCCGCCCCGCGACGGGATCGATCTTCAATTCGCGGCAGCCCACCACGCAAGGCTTGCCCATCTGGCGCGCCACCAGCGCTGCATGCGAGGTCCGCGCGCCGACCGCCGTGACGATGCCCGCCGCCAGCGCAAAGCCTGCGACATCGGCAGTGCTGGTATCGGGACGCAGCAGGATGACCGGCTCGCCCGCTGCCGATAGCCGCTGGGCGCTTTCGGAATCGAACGCCGCGCGTCCGATGCCGATGCCGCCGGAGGCTCCGACGCCGGCGGTTGCGGGCTTGCCGGGAGAAACCAGCCTGGTCTCCGTGAGCCCGGCGAGATCGATGTCCTCGATGCGCCTCAGGGCCTCGTCCTCCGCGATCAGACCTTCATGCACGAGGTCAATCGCGATCCTCACCGCGGCGCGCGGGGTGCGCTTGGCGGCCCGGGTCTGGAGGATCCAGAGCTTGCCGTCCTCGACGGTAAATTCGACGTCCTGGACGTCGGTGAACTCGCGCTCGAGCTGCTTCAGAATGTCGGCAAGCTCGGCTTCGGTTCGCGGCAATGCGCGCGCGATCGCGTCGGCCGTATCAGGCGCGCGGCGGCCGGACACGACGTCCTCGCCCTGCGCATCGAGCACGAGATCGATCATCGGGCGTGGTGCTCCCGTCGAAGGATCGCGCGAGAAGGCGACGCCGGCGCCGGAGGCCAGCCCGCCATTGCCGAACACCATCGCCTGTACCGTGACCGCGGTGCCCTGGAGTTCTTCCAGCTGCTGGAGCTTCCGGTAGGTCTGGGCTCGCTCGCTCATCCAGGACCGGTAGACGGCCTGTGCTGCCGCCTCGAGCTGGCCGTCCGCATCGTCGAGCCAGCCATCGGCGCGATCCTCGACCAGCACCTGTTCGTCGCCGGCAAGCCGCTCCAGCGCCTCGCTGTCGAGCTCGCGATCGCTGTCGGCGCCTTCGGCTCCGACCAGTTCGGCGATGCGGACGGCGAATGCGTCGGCGTCCAATCCGAGCACGGTTTCGCCGAAACTCTCCAGGAAGCGGCGCCGGCAGTCCCAGGCGAGCCTTGGCCGGCCGGTCGCTCTAATCAGGCCGTGCACGGCATCCGG
The DNA here is from genome assembly GCF_002266465.3 of Bradyrhizobium symbiodeficiens. Taxonomy (NCBI): domain Bacteria; kingdom Pseudomonadati; phylum Pseudomonadota; class Alphaproteobacteria; order Hyphomicrobiales; family Nitrobacteraceae; genus Bradyrhizobium; species Bradyrhizobium symbiodeficiens. The sequence goes on from NZ_CP029427.2 coordinate 1,920,059, forward strand.
CGTGCAGCCGACATTGAGGACGGTGTCGAGCATGCCCGGCATCGATCGGGCGGCACCCGAGCGGACCGAGACCAGCAGCGGCTGCCGTCGGTCGCCGAAGCGCTTGCCGGTCGCGTCTTCCAGGAACGCAATTCCTTCCTTGAGCCCGTCGCGCAGACGATGTTCGGCGTGGGCGTGGCGGGAGATGATGTCCGCACACAGCTTGACCGGCAGCACGAAAGCGGGCGGCACCGGCAGGCCCAGCGCGGCCATCCGGGCGAGGTTCGCGGCCTTGGCGCCGATCTCTTCGGCGGAATGCAACGCCGTCGCGCCGGCGCCGATACGCACGATATGCATGGTGATTCCCCTAAGCTGCGAGATCGATCATGATGTGACGGCGCAACAGGTGCCCAAAGCCTGCGAAACGATCGGTGGCGCGCTCGATCGCACGTGCGAGCTCGAGTACCGAGAGCGAGGTCGCGACGTCGAAGCCGCCGCCGAACACCAGGGCGGTCGTCGCACGCTCCAGGCTGTCTGCGGCATGTTCGGCATCGATCAGCCGGGTCACCGCGGACAGCGCATCCTCGGAATCCGCGCGCCGTCCTTCCGGCACGTCGGTCGCTGCGGCGATCCCGCTGGCCGCGACCTCGGTCGCGGTCATCGCGACCGCGCAGAGTTCAGCGAGCGCGGTCAGCAGCGACGGGTCCGTCCGATCCGGCATGAGGGAGGCAATGAAGGCCGCCTGTTCCAGCTCGTCGACGGCTTCCTCGGCCCGATCGATCAATTGCCCGATCGTCGGCCGGGCGTTGAGCCGGTCGATCTCCTTGCGGGTTTCGAGCGCGATGCGATCCGCCTTCTGCTCGATCGCGCCGCAGCGTCGCGCCAGCAGCGTCGGATCGGCAGGCCGGCCGACCCGAAGCGCGTCAATATGACGAGAGATCGCCGCGACAACATCATGGGCCAATCCGATCTGGCGCAGCACGGCGGCAAGCAGGGCGCCATCGACGCGCTCCAGGTGTCGCACCAGGTCGGCCTCGATTTGGTCGCGCACCGTCCTGACCGAGCGCCCGGTGAGCAGCGCTGCGGTCGAGGCGCGCAGCGCCGCCTTGAGGAAATCGATTGCTGCGGTACGGCCCAGCGCCTGGTCGAGCCGTTCGCCGAAGCCGATCCGTGCGGGGGCGGCATTGCGGACGGCGGACCCCAGCAACTCGTTGCCGCCGAGCTCGAGGAAGCCGCGATGTCCGATCCGGTGACGCGCCGCCCATTCCAGGATCCTGGCCGCGTCGTCCTTGGCGACCCAGGTACGCAACAGCTTGCGCGCCTTGTTCCAGTCGATCAGGAACACCAGTGCGCCGCCCACGGCCGTGAGGAATTCGTTGCGATCGGCGGCATGAGAGGCCTGGAACTGCCCGGTGACGAGATAGAACGAGTTGTCGTCGCCAAGGCCTGCGGCGGTGTGACGGTCGAGCCCGCTCCAGGTCGCCTCGAATTTGTCGAACAGCGAGATGAAGAACTTGGCCCGCGCCAGGTGGACGTCGGTGTAGGTGACGGTGACCGCGTTCTTCTTGACCGCGATCACCACGACATGGGCATCGGTGGTGCCGATGTCATTCTGGATCAGCAACTTTCCTCCCGAGCGGGTCGCCATGGTGTCGAGGCCGGGATGGTTGAACTTCAGGCCGCGCGTCTCGTTGAGGCCCTTCATGAAGGCCTCGACCGCGCTGCGATCTTCGCCGTGCAGGCCGAACACATGGGCGCCGTCGAGCGTTTCCTCCGAGCAGCTCGACGCGAGCTTGTTCAGGGCCTTGTGCAGATCCATCACCAGGCGATGGAGACTGTCGCCGGCAGCCTCGGTGACGCCGGTGAGACGGGCAATGCGGGCGAGATCGATGTCGTTGGTCGCATCGAGCAGGCCCGCACTGCGCACGGCCGTCAGCCGCGCATTCGCCTTCTCCCCCTCCGAAGGCGCGCCGGCGCCGACGGCCCGGATCATGGCCGCGGCGTCGTCCTGGATTTCCTTCATCAGCTTGGCGAGGTTCGGGGCCGCGAGCCGCGACGGTCCGATCAGATGAGCGCCCCCGATCAGCGTTGCGATCGCCGCAGGCGCGATCCCGGCGGTGTGGCTCTCGACCGCAAGCTCGCTGACCGGACGATCCGGGTTCTGCGCATGGCTCACTGCTGCCTGCAGCGCGCTCATGCGCACCTTGATGCGGTCGTTGGCGGCAAGCCCTTCCGCCACCAAAGCGGGCAGAAGGATGCCGCCCTGTCCGAGCTCTTCGATGATCTGGGTTTTCATGATCCATCCGCACAGCGATTGATGCCGTCTGTATGCCGCGAAGTTGCGGCCGCCTCATTGCGGCAGATCATTCATAAAAATGTCATGCAGTAGGCTGCTTGCGCAGCAGCGCGGCGCTGTGGCGCGCGATGGTGATCTCTTCGTTGGTGGGAATGACGAAGACGTCGACCGCGCTGCCGCTTTGGTTGATGCGCTCGCGCGCTGCGTCGTTGGCCGCTGGATCGATGCGCACGCCGAGCCATGCGAGCCGCTCGCCGATCGCGCTGCGGATTTCCTTGCTGTGCTCGCCGATGCCGCCGGTGAACACGAGGCAGTCCAACCCTTGAAGGGAGTTCGACATCACGGCGATCTCCTGAGCCGCGCGGAAGGTGAAGAGATCGATCGCCTCGCCCGCAGCGGCCTCGCGGCTTGCGAGCAGCGTGCGCATATCGGACGAAAGCCCGGAGACGCCGAGCAGGCCGGACTCGTGATAGAGCAGGTGCTGCACCGCCTCGGCCGACATCTTCTCGTGCTGTTGCAGATAGAGCAGCACGCCGGGATCGATCGTGCCGCAGCGTGTGCCCATCACGAGGCCATCGAGCGGCGTCAGTCCCATCGTGGTGTCGACGCTGCGGCCGTTGCGCAGCGCGCACAGGCTCGCGCCATTGCCGAGATGAGCGATGACCGTGCGGCTGGCTGCGAGGTCCGGCGCGGTTCCGGCAAGGCGGCCCGCGACATATTCAAACGACAGCCCGTGGAAGCCGTAGCGCCGGAGGCCGCGTGCCTCGAAGCGCCGCGGGATGGCGAAGCGGCTCGCGGGCGGCGCGAGGCTGTGATGAAAGGCGGTATCGAAACAGGCGATCTGCGCCAGCGCGGGCTGGATCGCTCGGATGGTGCGGACCGGCGCGAGGCAGCGAGGCTGATGCAACGGCGCCAGCGGCGTCAGTGCCTCCAGCTTCGCGGTGATCTCTTCGGTCAGTGCGACCGGACCCGAGTAGTCCGGACCGCCATGAACGACGCGATGGCCGACGGCACGCAAGCAGCCCTTGCCGAATTGGTCCTCGATGAATCCGAGCACGTCGGCGAACAGGTGGCCACTGTCCGTATCCGACGCTTCTCTCTTCTTCTCGAACAGGACGTGGCCTCCGGTGCTTTTCACAGCGAGCCGGGGCTTGGCCTCGTGCTCGTCGAGCAGGCCGCTGCAGAGCAGGATGGGCTCGGCCGCCGAGATGTCGAACAGGCCGAACTTGATGCTCGACGATCCCGAATTGAGGACGAGAAGTGAGGCCGGGGCCGGCATGATGTCAGCCCGTCTTGCCCGGCCAGGCCCAGTCGCGGATCTCAGGCATGTCCTCGCCATGCTCGCGAATGTAGCGCGAATGTTCGATCAGCTTGTCGCGGAACTGTTGCTTCACAGCCGCGGCTTTGGTCGCAAGGCCCGGCACCCGTTCGATCGCTTCGATCGCGAGGTGATAGCGGTCGAGTTCGTTGAGCACGACCATGTCGAACGGAGTGGTCGTGGTGCCTTCTTCGATGAAGCCGCGCACGTGCAGGCCGGCATGGTTGGTGCGGTTGTAGGTCAGCCGGTGGATCAGATGGGGATAGCCGTGATAGGCGAACACCACCGGCTTGTCGCGCGTGAACAGGCTGTCGAAGTCGCGATCGGAAAGACCATGCGGGTGCTGCTCCTTCGGTTGCAGCGTCATGAGGTCGACGACGTTGACGATGCGAATCTTCAAATCGGGCAACGCCTTGCGCAGGAGGTCGACCGCGGCGAGCGTCTCAAGCGTCGGGACGTCGCCGGCGCAGGCCATCACCAGATCGGGCTCGCTGCTCGAATCCTCCGTGCCGGCCCAGGTCCAGATGCCGATGCCGGCATCGCAATGCGTTGCGGCCGCCTCCATTGAAAGCCATTGCGGCGCGGGCTGCTTGCCGGCAACGATTACGTTGACGCGGTCATAGGTGCGCAGGCAGTGATCGGCGATCCAGAGCAGCGTATTGGCGTCCGGCGGGAAATAGATACGGACGATATCGGCCTTCTTGTTGGCGACGAAGTCGACGAAGCCGGGATCCTGATGGCTGAAGCCGTTGTGGTCCTGCCGCCAGACATGCGAGGTCAGCAGATAGTTGAGCGAGGCGATCGGGCGCCGCCATGGCAGATGCCGTGTCACCTTCAGCCATTTGGCGTGCTGGTTGAACATGGAATCGACGATGTGGATGAAGGCCTCGTAGCACGAGAAGAAACCGTGGCGGCCGGTGAGCAGGTAGCCTTCGAGCCAGCCCTGGCAGAGATGCTCGCTCAGCACCTCCATGACGCGTCCCTTCTGGGCGAGGTGCACGTCATATGGCTCGATCGGTTCCATCCATACCCGCTCGGTTGCCTCGAACACCGCATCGAGTCGGTTTGACGCGGTCTCATCCGGGCCCATGATGCGGAAGTTGCGCTCGGCGGCGTTGAGGCGAATGACGTCGCGCAGGAACTTGCCGAGCTCGCGCGTCGCTTCACCCGTCGTGCCGCCGGGCCGCGGCACGTCCACCGCGAATGCCCGGAAGTCCGGCAGCTTCAGCTCCTTCTTCAATAGCCCGCCATTGGCGTGCGGATTTGCACCCATGCGGCGATTGCCCGCGGGCGCGAGCGCCTGAAGCTCGGGCATGAGCGCCCCGCTCGCGTCGAACAGCTTTTCGGGCTCGTAGCTGCGCATCCAGTCTTCGAGAATCTTCAGATGCGCCGGATTTTCGCGGCAGCCCGCCACCGGGACTTGATGCGCGCGCCAAAAGCCTTCGACCTTCTTGCCGTCGACCTCTTTCGGACCCGTCCAGCCCTTGGGGCTGCGCAGCACGATCATCGGCCAGCGCGGCCGCTCGACAGTCTTGCGGCCGTCGCGGGCATGCTGCTGGATCGAACGGATGCTGGCGAACGCGACGTCGAGCGCGTCCGCCATGGCCTGGTGCATCAATTTGGGATCGTCGCCCTCGACGAACAACGGCTCGTGGCCGAAGCCGTGGAACAGGTCACGGATCTCCTCGTCGCGCATCCGCCCGAGCACGGTGGGGTTGGCGATCTTGTAGCCGTTCAGGTGCAGGATCGGCAGCACCGCGCCGTCATGAGCGGGGTTGAGGAACTTGTTGGAGTGCCAGGACGCCGCGAGCGGGCCGGTCTCGGCCTCGCCGTCGCCGACCACGCAGGCGACGATCAGGTCGGGATTGTCGAACGCCGCGCCATAAGCATGCACCAGCGCGTAGCCGAGCTCGCCGCCCTCGTGGATCGAGCCCGGTGTTTCCGGTGCCGCATGGCTCGGAATGCCGCCGGGGAAGGAGAACTGCCTGAACAGCTTGCGCAATCCGTCCGTGTCGCGGGCAATGTTGGGATAGATCTCGCTGTAACTGCCTTCCAGATAGGTGTTGGCGACCATGCCCGGCCCGCCATGGCCGGGGCCGCAGACATAGAGCACGCTGAGATCGAGTGCACTGATGACACGGTTGAGATGGGCGTAGATGAAGTTCAGGCCGGGCGTCGTGCCCCAATGGCCGAGCAAACGCGGCTTGATGTGCTCGGGGCGCAAGGGCTCGCGCAGCAGCGGATTGTCGAGCAAATAGATTTGCCCGACGGAGAGGTAGTTCGCGGCGCGCCAGTAGCGATCGAGGAGGTCGAGGTTGCTGCTTGCCGCGGCCGATTGTTGTTGATTTGTCATGTTCCTGCTGACCTTCACCCCGGCGATCGTCACCAACATTGTTCCGCGACGATTGATCCCTGGCCGGCATCAAACGAGATCATTGCGACGGGCATGTTGCGTGAGGTCAAACCGCCGAGCCCGAAATTTGGGCGGCTACTGTGCATGGGGTTGTTTTCCCATTTTTTGTTTGTGTTCTTGATTTGTTCCGTTGTCGTGCTATCTTGGCTTCATGAGTCCAGCAGCATCCTTTCATGCTCTCAAGCACCCGCCGGTCAAGGCGCCCTCCGAGCCGGCGGGTGTGGACTCTGACTTTCCAGAACTTGGCGTCGCCATCGACCGCGCGCGCAGGCGAGGGCGGGGTGCGCAGTCCAACGCGAGCGGCCGCTATGAGGTCGAGGCCCGTGTCGCCTTCGACGACGGCTGGCAGAGCCTGGAAGAGCTGCCGCCGTTCAAGACCAACGTCGCGGTCGACACCTCGCGCAAGGTGATCACCCGCAACGAGAGCCCCGATATCGGCTTCGACCGTTCGATCAATCCCTATCGCGGCTGCGAGCACGGGTGTGTTTATTGCTTCGCGCGGCCGACCCACGCCTATCTTGGCCTGTCTCCGGGGCTCGACTTCGAGTCAAAACTGTTCGTCAAGCCCGAGGCGCCGGCGCTGCTGGAGAAAGAGCTCGCCGCGACCGGCTACGAGCCGCGGATGATCGCGATCGGCACCAACACCGACCCCTATCAGCCGATCGAGCGCGAGCGAAAGATCATGCGCGGCATTCTGGAGGTGCTGGAGCGTGCCGGCCATCCCGTCGGCATCGTCACCAAATCGGCGCTGGTGGTGCGCGACATCGACATTCTCGCGCGCATGGCCAAGCGCAACCTCGCCAAGGTCGCGATCTCGGTCACCTCGCTCGATCCGAAGCTGGCGCGCACCATGGAGCCGCGGGCCTCGACGCCGCCGAAGCGGCTGGAGGCGCTGAAGCAGCTCTCGGATGCCGGCATCCCGACCACCGTGATGGTCGCGCCCGTGATTCCCGCGCTGAACGATTCCGAGATCGAGCGCATCCTCGATGCCGCCGCTCATGCCGGCGTCAAGGAAGCCTCCTATGTGCTGCTGCGGCTGCCGCTGGAGGTGCGCGATCTGTTCCGCGAATGGCTGATGGCGAACTATCCGGACCGCTATCGCCACGTCTTCACGCTGATCCGCGAGATGCGCGGCGGGCGCGACTACGACGCGAAATGGGGCGAGCGGATGAAGGGCACCGGACCGATGGCCTGGACCATCGGCCGCCGCTTCGAGATCGCCTGCGAACGGCTTGGTCTCAACAAGCGGCGCTCCAAGCTGACCACGGATCATTTTGCCCGGCCGAAGCGGAACGGCGATCAGCTCAGCCTGTTCTGAACGGGAAGCGGGAGAGGCTCGCATGAGCAAGCCATTGCAGGACCCGGTGCCGCGGCTCACCGTCATCACGCTCGGCGTCAGCGATATCCGCGCCAGCATCGCGTTTTATGATGCCCTCGGCTTTTCGCGCCGGCTGAAGGCGACCGGCGAGGCGGTGGCGTTCTACGACACCGGCGGTCCGGTGCTCGCGCTGTATCCGTGGGATCAGCTTGCGGCCGACGCCCAGCTCCCGGACGATCCAAGGCCGGCGGCCTTCCGGGGTGTGACGCTCGCCTGGAACTGCGCCACGCGTGAAGAGGTGGATGCCGTGCTGGCCTTCGCCCTCAGCAAGGCGGCGAAACTGGTGAAGGCCGCGCACGAGACCGGTTACGGCGGTTATTCCGGTTATTTCGCCGACCCCGACGGCCATCCCTGGGAGGTCGTGGTCGCACCCGGTATCGAGGTCGGCAAGGATCGGCGGGTGCATCTGGCGGAGTAGGGCAGGCTGAATAGCGGGTATTGCGAAGGTTCCCGGTTGCGCCGGCCGGGCCGCTTGCGCACGATCCCGGCCATGATTCGGGACAAGTCCGCCAAGACACAGGCCAAAGACGCGCCAAACAAGGACGCTGCGAAGAAGGCAGCGCCCGCCAAGGCCGGCAAAGCGCCTGCGGCCAAGGTGGCCGGCAAGAGCGCGGGCAAGAAAGGCATCATCGCGATCGCTCCCCCAAGCTTCCGCCGCGAGCGCGCGCTGATCAAGCGCGGCGTCTGGCCGGTCGCCGGCTGCGACGAAGCCGGCCGCGGGCCGCTCGCCGGGCCCGTGGTGGCTGCGGCCGTGATTCTCGACCCCAACCGCATCCCGCGCGGCATCGACGATTCCAAGCGTCTGACCGCGGAGGAGCGCGAAAGACTGTTCGACAAAATCTGCGCCACGGCCCAGGTCTCGGTCGCCGTCGCGTCGCCCTCGCGAATCGACCGCGACAACATATTGCGGGCCTCATTATGGGCGCTGAAGCGCGCCGTGGTGGCTCTGCCGGAGGCGCCGAGGCACGTCTTCGTCGACGGCCGCGACCGGCTCGACACACCTTGCAACTGCGAAGCCGTGATCGGCGGCGACGGCATCGTGCTGTCGATCGCCGCGGCCTCCATCGTCGCCAAGGTGACGCGCGACCGCCTGATGTGCGCGCTGGCGCAGGACTGCCCCGGCTACGGCTTCGAGCAACACAAGGGCTATGGCGTCCCCGAGCACCTCGATGCGCTGAACCGCCTTGGCCCCACCGTCCACCACCGCCGCTTCTTTGCCCCGGTCGCGGCCGCGCGTGCCAAGCACATGCCGTGGACGGTCGAGCCGGTGCAGGATTTGTTTGGGGTCACCGAGGTCCAGGTGGAAGCCAGTGTCGAGGTTGACGCCGGGGCAAATCTCTAAGGATACCGTCGAATAGCTTTCGCATCGTCATGGCCGGGCTTGACCCGGCCATCCACGTCTTGCCCGTGACACGAAAGAACGTGGATGCCCGGGCCAAGCCCGGGCATGACGGGCAAACCGTCGTTGCCACGACGCGTGACGCCCCTTATCAAAGTATACGTGAGCGAATAGGGCCGGCTGGACGGGTTGGCTGCATCTTTCGGGCGTTGCATGCGGTTTACCTCCCTGGTCATCGAGCTCATTCGCGCCCGGCCGCGGCTGATCGTCTGGATCGCCGTGCTGCTGCAGGCCGCGATGTGGCTGTTCGTCGCGCTGGTGTTCTATCGCAGCCCGCCCGGCGCCCTCGCGACGCTGCTGGCTTTCGGACGCGAATACCAGGTCGGCACCGATCTCGGCCCACCCTTGCCGGTCTGGCTCGCCGACATCGCCTATCGCGCCGCCGGCGGCCACATGTTCGGCGTCTATGTGCTGGCCGAGCTCTGCGAGATCGCGACCTTCATCACGCTCTACTACCTGTCCCGCGCCGTGGTCGGCTCGCAGCAGGCGGTGCTCGCCGTGCTCTTGACCATGACGGTGCTCGCCTTCTCCTCGTCGGCGCTCGACTTCGGCCCCCTCGTCCTGGCCCGGCCGCTCTGGGCGCTACTGCTGCTGCACTCCTGGCAAATCATCGGCCAGCGTCGCGGCAATGCCTGGTTCGCCTGGTCGATCGAGGCCGGTCTGTTGCTGCTGACGACACCCGCGGCGATCTTCCTGCTGCTGCTGCTCGTCGTCTTTGCGGTGTCAACCGCCGGCGGCCGCCGGACGCTGCGCGCGCTCGATCCGTTATTCGCGCTGATCGTCGTCGCGGTGCTGGCGCTGCCCTACGCGGTCTGGCTGATGCGCGCGGAGACGCTGGTGATGCCGGCCCTGCCGCAAGTCGCGGAGCTGAAGGCCCGAGCTCTGCAAGCGGCCTGGCTGCTCGGCGGCCTCGTGCTCGGTGCGGCCGCGATACCCGCGCTGACCTTCCTCAACACCGGCCTGTTCGCCGGCAAGGGCGAGGAGCCGCCGATCATCTATCGGCCGCCGGTCGAATCGCTCGCTCGCAACTTCGTCTATTTCTTCGCGCTGGCGCCTGCGCTGGGCGCGGTGCTGATCTCCGGCCTGCTCGGGCTCGACTCCGTCGTCGGAGGTGCTGGCGTCGTGCTGGTCATGTCCGGGCTTGCCGTGGTGGTTGCGGCCGGGGATCTCATTGCGATGCGCCGCGCGCGGATGCTGCGCATGGTGTGGGCCGCGGCCGTCGTGGCGCCGGCCGTGGGCGTCGTGCTCGCCGTCCTGCTGCTGCCCTGGACCGGCACCGGCGAGATCGCGACCTCGATGCCGGCGCGTGCGATCTCGGACTTCTTCGACGAGAGCTTTGCCCGCCGCACCAACCATCGCCTGCGCGCGGTGGCCGGCGAGACGTCGCTTGCAAGCCTGATCACGCTGCATTCCGGCCGGCCGCATCTCTTCATCGATGCCGACCCCGCGCGCACGCCGTGGATCAATCAGGCCAAATTCAGCGAGACCGGCGGCGTCGTGGTCTGGCGCGCCTCCGATACCGCCGGCACGCCGCCGCCGGACATCCTGAAGCGCTTTCCCGGCATCGTGCCGGAGGTGCCGCGCGCCTTCGAATGGCTGGTGACCGGTCGCCAGCAGCTGCTGCGCGTCGGCTGGGCCATCGTGCGGCCGAAGGGGACGTAGCGACAAACGCAGAAATTGTAGGGTGGGCAAAGGCGCATAGCGCCGTGCCCACGTCGGCTCTGTCCGGCGCCACGATAGAGTTGGTGGGCACGCTGCGCTTTGCCCACCCGACGAGAGCTCGCTATCCCGCCAGCACCTTGGCGATCGCGCGCAGATCCTGCCAGGCCAGCCGCTTGTAGGACGGCGAGCGCAACAGATAGGCCGGGTGGAACGTCGGCAGCGCGCGGATGGTGCGCGCCCCTGTCTCATAGTCGAACCAGCGGCCGCGCGTGCGCATGATGCCCTCGCGTGTCGACAGCAGCGTCTGCGTCGAGGGATTGCCGAGCGTCACCAGCACGTCGGGATTCACCAGCTCGATCTGGCGCTGGATGAAGGGCAGGCAGATCTGCGTCTCCTGCGGCGTCGGCGTGCGGTTGCCGGGCGGCCGCCACGGAATCACGTTGGCGATGTAGGCCGTGCTGCGGTTGAGGCCGATGGCTCCCATCATCAGATCGAGCAGCTTGCCGCTGCGTCCGACGAAGGGCAGTCCCTCGATGTCCTCGTCGCGGCCCGGCGCTTCGCCCACGAACATGATGCGCGCCTGCGGATTGCCGTCGGCGAACACCAACCGCGTCGCGGTGTGCTTCAGCGCGCAGCCCTCGAAGCTTTGCATCAGCTCGCGCAGCGCTTCCAGCGTCGGCGCAGTGCGCGCGGCTTCGCGTGCGGAGGCGATCGCGATGTCGGGCGCCGGTGCGGCCTCGCCGCGCATGGTCGCAGGGGCGGCGACGGGGCGAGGTGCCTCGACCGGAGGCGCCACGCGCGGAGCCGGCGGCGGGGCGTCCAATTCCGCCAGGCGGTCGATCGGTTCCTCCGCGAGCGCGCAATCCACCCCGGCCTCCAGATAGAAGGCGAGAAGCTCTCGGACGGTGGGTGCGGGCTCGGGGATCATTTGGAAAGTCAGACTATTAGTTCATCTTAGGCCGCCTTGCATCCCAGCGGAACGCATTTCCGCTGTTGTCCTACCCGGAAAAATCGGAAACAAGGGGGCGCAAACGACCAAGGAACCGTCTCAAGGGCTGAGATCAGATGAGCACCGAAGAACTTCCCCCGCGCGAATCCATGGAATTCGACGTCGTCATCGTCGGCGCCGGCCCCTCCGGCTTGTCGGCCGCGATCCGGCTGAAGCAGCTCAATGCCGATCTCAACGTCGTCGTGGTGGAGAAGGGCTCCGAGGTCGGTGCGCACATTCTCTCCGGCGCGGTGATCGATCCTGCCGGCCTCGACAGGCTGATTCCGGACTGGCGCGAGGATTCCGACTGCCCGCTGAAGACCCAGGTGAAGGACGACCGGTTCTACTGGATGACGGCTGGCGGTGCGATCAAGCTGCCGAATTTCATGATGCCGCCGCTGATGGACAACCATCATTGCTACATCGGCTCGCTCGGCAATGTCTGCCGCTGGCTGGCGCGCAAGGCCGAAGCGCTCGGCGTCGAGATCTATCCGGGCTTTGCTGCGGCCGAGGTGCTCTATGACGACGCCGGCAACGTCAAGGGCATTGCCACCGGCGACATGGGCATCGGCCGGGACGGCAAGCCGAAGGACTCTTTTACCCGTGGCATGGAGTTGCTCGGCAAGTACACGCTGTTCGCCGAAGGCGCTCGCGGCAGCCTGACCAAGCAGCTCATCGCCAAGTTCGCGCTCGACTCCAAGTGCGAGCCGGCGAAGTTCGGCATCGGCCTCAAGGAAGTCTGGCAGATCGATCCCGCCAAGCACCAGAAGGGCATGATCCAGCATTCCTTCGGCTGGCCGCTAGATCTGAAGACCGGCGGCGGCTCGTTCCTCTATCATTACGACGACAATCTCGTGGCCGTCGGCTTCGTCGTGCATCTGAACTACGACGATCCCTACCTGTCGCCGTTCGACGAGTTCCAGCGCTTCAAGACGCATCCTTCGATCCGCGGCACCTTTGAAGGCGCCAAGCGCCTTGCCTATGGTGCGCGCGCCATCACCGAAGGCGGCTATCAGTCGGTGCCGAGGCTGAGCTTCCCCGGCGGCGCCCTGATCGGCTGCGCGGCTGGCTTCGTCAACGTGCCGCGCATCAAGGGCGTGCACAATGCGATGGGCACCGGCATGCTCGCGGCTGAACATGCCGCGGCGGCGCTCGCCGCCGATCGCGCCAATGACGAACTCGTCGACTACGAAAATGCGTGGCGTTCCTCGTCGGTCGGCAAGGATCTGTTCCTGGTCCGCAACGTCAAGCCGCTGTGGTCGAAGTTCGGCACCGTGCTGGGCGTCGCGCTGGGCGGCCTCGACATGTGGTGCAACACGCTGTTCGGCGGCTCGCTGTTCGGCACCCAGGCGCACGCCAAGCCCGATCGCGCCACGCTCGATCCGGCCAAGAGCCACGCGCCCAAGAACTACCCGAAGCCGGACGGCAAGATTTCCTTCGACAAGCTGTCCTCGGTATTCCTGTCCAACACCAACCATGAGGAGGACCAGCCGGTTCATCTCAAGGTCACCGACATGAACCTGCAAAAGACCTCCGAGCACGACGTGTTCGCCGGTCCCTCGAATCGCTATTGCCCGGCCGGCGTCTACGAATGGGTCGAAGAGGGCACGAGCCCGCGTTTCCAGATCAACGCCCAGAACTGCGTCCACTGCAAAACCTGCGACGTGAAGGATCCCAACGGCAACATCACCTGGGTTCCCCCCGAGGGCGGCGGCGGCCCGAACTATGAGGCGATGTAAGAGCCGGCCAAGCAAGCAGACCTGATCACGAGGGTGATCCGGCGCACGTTCGCGTGAGGACACGGCTGCGGCCACCGGTCGCGGCCACGATAAGGCCATACTGGCAGCGTCTTGGGACGGCTCTTGGCCGATTTAAGGCATGCGGAGGGGATCGTCCGGCCCGAATCCTTGCGGCGAAGCGCCAAAAGCGGCATTGTCCGACCCGACGGTTCCGGGTCACCATGCCACCGGCCGCGTTCGCTTGCGATACGGCCCTCTGCTGCAAACCAGGCACCACCAACCCAAGGCGAGCCCTGATGTTCTCAAATCGTTTCAACCGCTGGACTGTTGCCGCCATCGCCCTCATGGGCACAGCGCTCGCGACCGTCCCGGGCAGGGTCCTGGCGCAGACGCCGGATCACCCGGAAAACACGGCGGCGCAGTTTCCGACCCGGAACGATCTGAAGTCGCTGACGACCTCCGGCAGTTATCTCGCCGCCCGCCACGCCAGCGTCGAGCGCGACGCGGCTTCCGCCGCCGCCTTCTACCGTTCGGCGCTGCGCACGGATCCCAAGAACAACGAGCTGCTCGACCGCGCCTTCATCTCCTCGGTCGCCGACGGCGACATCGATGAAGCGGTCAAGCTCGCCGAGCGCATCCTCACCATCGACAAGACCAACCGCGTCGCGCGTCTCGTCGTCGGCGTGCATGATCTCAAGGTGAAGAAATACGCAGCCGCGCAGACCAACATCAACCAGTCGATCCGCGGTCCGATCACCGATCTCGTCGCCACGCTGCTGTCGGGTTGGGCCGCCTACGGTGCGGGCGACGCCAAGGGCGGTGTGGCCACCATCGACAAGCTGGCAGGTCCCGAATGGTACCCGCTGTTCAAGGACCTTCACGCCGGCATGATCCTCGAACTCGCCGGCAAGGAGAAGGACGCCGGCACCCGCTTCGAGCGCGCCTACAAGCTGGACGATTCCATGCTGCGCGTGACCGAGGCTTATGCGCGCTGGCTGTCGCGCAACAAGGATTCCGCCGCCGCGACCACCGTCTACCAGGCCTTCGACAAGAAGCTCGCGCGCCATCCGCTGATCCAGGAAGGCCTGCGCGAGACCAAGGCCGGCAAGAAAATGCCGCCGCTGGTCGATTCCGCCCAGGCCGGCGCCGCCGAAGCGCTCTACGGCATCGGCGCCACGCTCACCCGCCGCGGCGGCGAGGACCTGGCGCTGGTCTATCTCCAGCTCTCGCTTTACCTCCAGCCGACCCATCCGCTGGCGCTGCTCTCGCTCGCCGATCTCTACGAGTCGGTGAAGCGGCCGCAGATGGCGATCAAGGTCTATGAGCGCGTGCCGGCGAGCTCGCCGCTCAAGCGCAACGCGCAGATCCAGCTTGCCATCGATCTGGATTCCGCCGACCGCACCGACGAGGCGATCAAGATCCTCAAGGGCGTCACATCGGAGGATGCCAAGGACCTCGAAGCGATCATGGCGCTCGGCAATATCGAGCGCGGCCGCAAGAAGTTCGGCGATTGCGGCGCGACCTATTCGCAAGGCATCGACGCGCTGACACCGGGCAACGATAAGGCCAACAGCGTCTGGTACTATTATCGTGGTATCTGCGAGGAACGCTCCAAGCAGTGGGCCAAGGCCGAGGCCGACATGAAGAAGGCGCTCGAGCTGCAGCCCGACCAGCCGCACGTCCTCAACTATCTCGGCTATTCCTGGATCGACCAGGGGATCAACCTCGACGAAGGCATGAAGATGATCAAGCGCGCCGTCGAGCAGCGTCCCGACGACGGCTACATCGTCGATTCACTGGGCTGGGCCTATTACCGCATCGGCAATTACGAAGAAGCGGTGAAGAACCTCGAACGCGCCATCGACCTCAAGCCCGAGGATCCCACCATCAACGACCATCTCGGCGATGCCTATTGGCGGGTCGGCCGCACGCTGGAAGCCAAATTCCAGTGGGCGCACGCGCGCGATCTCAAGCCCGAGCCGGAAGAGCTTCCGAAGATCGAGGCCAAGATCGCTAACGGTCTGGCCGACGACAATTCGAACTCCTCCGCAGCGCAGGCCGAGAAGAAAAAGGATGACGGCAAGGGCGGCTAGTCTGGGTGAAGTTGGGGGCGTGTCGCCGATGCCGGCGTTGATTGAAGAAGGACGGGCGAAGGTCAATCTCAGCCTTCGCGTCGTCGGCCGTCGTGCGGATGGCTATCATGATCTCGAAAGCGTGGTCGCGTTCGCCGACTGCGCCGATCGGCTTACCTTGGAGCCGGGCGGCGAGCTGAAGCTCACCACCACCGGACCGCTTGCCGCGGCTTGCGGCGAAACCGCGGACAATCTCGTCTTCAAGGCGGCCAAGCTTCTGACTGACGCGGTGCCGAACCTGAAGCTCGGCGCCTTCGCGCTCGACAAGGTGCTGCCGGTTGCCGCGGGCATCGGCGGCGGCTCGGCTGATGCTGCAGCAGCCCTGCGGCTCCTGGCGCGTCTCAACGATTTGTCGCTCGATGATCCGCGCCTGCAGAAGGTCGCGCTCGCGACCGGCGCCGACGTGCCGGTGTGCCTGTTCTCGCGCGCCTGCGACATGACCGGCGTCGGCGAGCAGCTGCTGCCGCTCGCGCTGCCGAGCATGCCATGCGTGATGGTCAATCCGCGCGTGCCTGTGGCCACCAAGGATGTTTTCCAGGAGCTGGGCCTGCGAAACGGCGAGCTCCTGGTTGGCGCCACCTCGGTTCTCCGTGCTCCGGCCTGGCCGGAGGAGGGTGGGTCGATCGCCGATTGGGTCGACGTTCTCGAAACCGTCGCCAACGATCTCGAAGAGCCTGCGCTGCGTATCGAACCTGTCATCGGCGAGGTGCTGGAGGCCTTGCGTGGCTCCGCCGGCGTCAAGCTCGCCCGCATGTCCGGCTCGGGCGCGACGTGCTTTGCGATCTACGGCTCGCCCGCCGATACGCATGCCGCGGCCGAAAAGATCCGGCGCGATCATCCCGGCTGGTGGGTGCATGCGGGGACGTTGAGCTAGCTCTTTCTCCGGCGACGGTGCCGTAAGGTGGGCAAAGCGCCGCCACCAAATTGTTCGTGCAATCCGGATGCATGGTGGGCACGGCGCTGTCGCGCCTTTGCCCACCTGCGGCAGTCGAGCTAGCCGCTGCCTTCCTCAGCCAGTCCGAGAAATTGTCGGATCTCGCCCAGCACCTCCTGCGGCTTGTCGTGCTGCAGCCAGTGCCCCGCGCCTGAGATGGTCTCGACCCGCGCGTTCTGGAAATACCGCTCAAGGCCTGCTGCTCTGGCACCGGCGAGAAAGCTCTCGCCGGCGTTGAGCAGCAGGGTCGGGCAGGCGATGCGCGACCACAGCGCGACGTGATCGTCCGGCCAGAGCCGGTGCGGCGCGGAGGCGCGCTGATAGGGATCGAACTTCCAGCTATAGGTGCCGTCCTCGTTCTGCCGCGCGCCGTGCGTGGCGAGATGCAGCGCGAGGTCGCGGGACAGGCGCTTGTTGTGCTGTACCATCTGTGCGGCCGCGTCTTCGAGGGTCGCATAGCGGCGCGGCGTGCGGTCGTGCAGCTTGTCGAGCTGGCCGACCCATTTGCCGATGCGCTCATGCGCCGGCGGCTTCGGCGTGTCCGGCAACATGGTCACGCCGTCGAGCACGACCAGCTTTGCGACCTGCTCGGGGAATGCGCCCGAAAAGATCAGGCTCACCATGCCGCCCATCGAATGGCCGATGAGAGTCACTTCAGGCGTTGCGATGGTGCGGATGAGCTGGGCGAGATCGTAGACATATTCGGTCAGCGCGTAGCTGCCGCCTCTGGTCCAGTCGGAATCGCCGTGGCCGCGCAAATCGGGCGCGACCACATGAAAATGCGGCTGCAGCGAGCGGGCGATGACGTCCCAGCTCCGGCAGTGATCGCGGCCGCCATGGACCAGGATCAGAGGCGGCGCGCTCTCATTGCCCCAATCGGCGTAATGCAGCCTCAGACCATGAGACTCGTAGAAGCGGCTTTGTGGAGCGAGCATCGGAGCGCTATCCATTCGCCGGCCGCCGCACCAGTGCCAGCGACAGGCCGAGGCCGGCGATGAAGACGCCGGAGCCCTGCGTGAGACGCCGCATCAGATGCGGCCGTCCCATCAGCTGCGTGCGTGTTGCTGAGGCCATCAGCACCACGACGATATCGGCGAGCGTATTCAACGCCACCGAGATTGCGCCGAGCATGATGAACTGCAGCGTGGGGCTCGATCCCGCGGGATCTAGGAATTGCGGAATGAAGGCGAGGAAAAACGCGGCGATCTTCGGGTTCAGCGACTCGACCAGCACGCCGTCGCGGAACGCGCGCTTGTCACCGGTCGGCTCGCTCGCGATCGACAATGCGCGGCCGGCGCTGCGGAACGTCTTGATGCCGAGCCAGACCAGATAGAGCACGCCGACGAATTTGACGGCGGCGAACAGTTCGGCGCTGGCGAGGATGATCGCGGAAATGCCGAGGCTGCCCGCGACGACATGAACCAGCCCGCCCAGCGCCGTGCCCGCGGTCGATGCAAAGCCGCTGTCGCGTCCCTCCGACAAGGTCCGTGCCGCGACGTAGAAGATGCCGGGACCGGGAACAGCGGCGATGAGACAGGCCGCGGCCAGGAACAGCCAGAAATTCGTTTCGATCATCCTGTTTTCGTAGCGCAGCGCACCGCGATTGCAAGCCTTCTGGCTCGAAGGGGGCCCGTCGTTTAATCCATGCGGCGGAAGATCACGCTGGCATTCACCCCGCCGAAGCCGAAACCGTTGGAGATCGCGTGTTGCATCGGCATCGGCCGCGCGCTGCCGGCGACGATGTCGATGCCATCGGCGCCCGCATCGGGGTTTTCGAGATTGAGCGTCGGCGGTGCGATCTGATCGCGCAAAGCGAGCACGGTGAAGATCGCCTCGAGGCCGCCGGCGGCGCCGAGTAGATGGCCGGTGGCCGATTTGGTGGCGCTGACGGCGATGCCGCGGTTACGGCCGAACAGCGCGGCGATGGCGCCAAGCTCGCTCTCGTCGCCCGCCGGCGTCGATGTCGCGTGCGCATTCAGGTGCTGCAGATCGGCCGGCGCAAGGCTCGCCTGCCGGAGCGCGATCTCCATGGCGCGGCGGGCGCCGTCGCCATCGGGCGGACCTGATGTCATGTGGTAGGCGTCCGCCGTCGTGCCGTATCCGATCACCTCTGCAATCGGCGTGGCGCCACGCGCGAGCGCATGTTCCAGCTCTTCGATGACGAGAATGCCGGCGCCTTCGCCCATGACGAAGCCATCGCGGTCGCGATCGAACGGGCGTGAGGCGCGTGCGGGTTCGTCGTTGAAGCCGCTCGATAGCGCGCGCGCTGCGGCAAAGCCGCCGAGGCTGACGATATCGATGCAGGCCTCCGCGCCGCCGCAGATCGCGATATCGGCTTCGCCCGCGCGGATCATGCGCGCGGCATCGCCGATCGCCTGGACGCCGGCGGCGCACGCCGTGACCGGTGTGCCCAGCGCGCCCTTGTAGCCGTATTTGATCGAGACGTGGCCGGCGGCGAGATTGGCCAAAAACGAGGGTATCGTGAACGGCGAGAGCCGGCGCACGCCGCGCTGCTCGGTAATGCGCACCGCCTCCGCCATCGCCGGAAAGCCGCCGACGCCGGAGCCAATGATCGTCGCGGTCCGTTCCAGCGCGGCCATATCCTGCGGCGTCCATCTGGCCTGCGCGACGGCTTCTGCGGTGGCGAGCAGCGCGAACAGGATGAAGCGGTCCATCTTGCGCTGGTCTTTTGGCGCGGCCGCCTGCGCGGGATCGAAGCCGCCGTCGGCATCGTCGGCCTTGTCAGGCACGAGTCCGGCAATGCGCGCCGGAAGGACTTGTGCCCATTCGGGCAGCGGGCGAAGTCCGCTGTGTCCGGCGAGCAGCCGGCGCCAGGAGGTTTCGACACCGCAGCCGAGCGGCGACACCGCTCCCATTCCCGTCACGACGATACGACGCATGTCAGTCTCCAGCCGGCGCGACGGCCGGGTTCATGGCCTTGAGCGAAGCGAGACGCTTGCGCATGCCGCGGCTGGCGCGGGGGCCGGCGACGACGACAGCATTAGCAAGCGTGATCGGCTGCATGTTGGCAGCGTCGACAACGATCGGATCGAACGGGCGAGTGCTGCTCCGGTTCGCCAGCACGATGGATTCGCCCTTGGGTGCGAGATGCTTGTTGCCCCAGGCGAGCAGCGTAGCGATCACCGGGAAGAAATCGCGCGCCTTGTCGGTCAGAACATATTCGTAACGCGGCGGCCGCTCCTGATAGCGGCGGCGCACGAACATGCCTGATGCGGTGAGATGGGCAAGCCGCCGCGACAGGATGTTCGGCGCGATCCCGAGGCTTTGCGAGAATTCGTCAAACCGCGTCGCGCCCTGGAACGCGTCCCGGAGAATCAAGATGCTCCACCATTCGCCAACGGTCTCCACCGCGCGGCCGACCGGGCATTCCTGGATGGACGAGGATTTTGGCTGCATGGCGGGAAGCTAGGGCAGTAACTTGCAAAAAGCAAGTAACTCGGTGACGGGACGAAGCGTGCGGAGCGAGTGAGACCGGGCTGTGGTGGAGAGCTGAAGAGCAGTCGCGCACTGAACCGCTCTCGTGCCCCGGACGCAGCGCAGCGTCCCCGGCGATGCGAAGCATCGTCCGGTGCGCTGCAGAGCCGGGGCCTATGTCGCAGATGATTGTGGATATCGCGTGGGTCCCGGCTCTGCGCAGCAGCGTTTCACGCTGCAGCGCGTCCGGGACACAGAAGTGAGCGGTGTCGATGCAGTGTCGGCGCTATCTCAGGAGTGCCGTCCCGGCCTGGTAAGCTGCAGGCACCAATCCTAATGCGATCGCGCCAGACAGAACGCCACCACCTGCTCCAGCGCGCTCTTCATCGGTGAAGATGGGAACAGCGCCAGCGCATCCACCGCCATGGCGCCGTAGTGCTGGGCGCGGCTCAGCGTGTCCTCGAGCGCGCGGTGCTTGTTCATCAGGCCGATGGCGTGATCGAGGTCGCTATCGCCGATCTCGCCGCGCTCCAGCGCCTTGATCCAGAACGCGCGCTCGGTGTCGTTGCCGCGGCGGAAGGCGAGCACCACCGGCAGGGTGATCTTGCCCTCGCGGAAATCGTCGCCGGTGTTCTTGCCGAGCTTGGCGCTCTTGCCGCCATAGTCGAGCACGTCGTCGACGAGCTGGAAGGCGATGCCGAGATTCATGCCGACCGAGCGGCAGGCGGTTTGCTCCGCCTTCGGGCGGTTGGCGATCACGGGGCCGACCTCGCACGCGGCTGCGAACAATTCGGCGGTCTTGCCGCGGATCACGGCGAGATATTCGTCCTCGGTGGTCGCGGTGTTCTTGGCCGCGGCAAGCTGCATCACCTCGCCCTCGGCGATGGTGGCGGCGGCCGCGGAGAGGATGTCGAGCGCGCGAAGCGAGCCGACCTCGACCATCATGCGGAAGGCTTGGCCGAGCAGGAAGTCGCCGACCAGCACGCTCGCCTCGTTGCCCCAGAGCATGCGCGCCGACAGCTTGCCACGCCGCAGCTCGCTCTCGTCGACGACGTCGTCGTGCAGCAGCGTGGCGGTATGCATGAACTCGACGCTGGCCGCCAGCTTGATATGGCCGTCGCCAGCGTAGCCGGCGAGGTTTGCCATGGCGAGCGTTAGCATCGGCCGGAGCCGCTTGCCGCCGGAGGAGATCAGGTGGTTGGCGACCTCCGGGATCATGGTCACGTCCGAACCGGTCCGCGACAGGATCGTGGCGTTGACGCGCTCCATGTCAGGGGCGACAAGGGCAACCAGCTCTTCGATCGACGCGCCGGGAGTTTCGAAAGGTACGATGACGGCCACGCCGGTCTCCAATATTTGCCCCGGAAGGGCTATTCTGACGGAAAGACAATAGAAACTGGCGGCGGATGCGGCAAGGCCCGCGGAACCATTGACATTTGCCGCTTTAGCCCCCTTTCAGGCAAGGAAACCTGCGTTTTGCGTGAACTGGTTCGGACCAACGATATGGTGCTGGTGTCGGCGGTCGGCGCGCTGCTCGACGGCGCCAATATCCATCATCTGGTGCTGGACCAGAACATGAGCATCATCGAGGGCTCGCTCGGCATTTTGCCGCGGCGGATCCTGGTTCATGAGGACGACGCCCAGGAGGCGCGGAAGTTGCTAACCGAAGCCGGTCTCAGTCACGAACTGCGCGGCGATGAGTGAGGCCGTAGATATCACCGAGGACGCTTTTCTCGGCGGCCAGCTGCGCCTGAAGCAGAAGCGGAGTGGCCACCGCGCCGGGCACGACGCCATCCTGCTTGCGGCGGCGACCGTGGCCCGCCGGGGGGACCGCGTGGTCGATTTCGGCGCCGGCATCGGCACGGCCGGGCTGGTGTTGGCCCGGCGCGTCCCCGGCATCGGGCTGAGCCTGGTCGAGATCGATCCGGAACTGGCCGAGCTGGCGCGCGCCAATGCCGCCGCGAATGCGCTTGCCGCCGAGATCATCGTGCTCGATGTCACGGCCGACGCGCAGGTCTTTGCGGCAAACGGGCTGTCGCCCGACAGCGTCGACGTCGTGCTGATGAATCCGCCGTTCAACGACCCGGCCCGGCATCGGGGCTCGCCGGACCAGGCGCGTCACACCGCGCATGTGGCGACGGAGGAGACCCTGAATGCCTGGGTGCATGCAGCGCGGCGCATCCTCCGATCGAATGGTGTGCTGACATTGATCTGGCGCGCAGATGGAATCGCCGATGTCCTGGCGGCGCTGTCGCGCGGCTTCGGCAGTATTGCGATCCTGCCGGTTCACGGCGAGGCGGGGCAGCCTGCGATCCGCGTGCTGATGCGTGCGGTCAAAGGGAGCCGGGCTCCGACGCGATTGCTGCCGGGTCTCATGCTCAACGACGAGACAGGCGCGTCCAAGAACGAACTGGTCGAGATTCTGGAGGGGAGAGCGGCCTTGCCGCTGGTGGAACCGTGACGGCTTACTGCGGCAGCGATTCCGGCTGCTGCTCTTGCGGAGACGTCAGGCGGATCGCCATGAACAGCGCACCGATCAGCAGCATCAGCAGATAAATTTTCATGGGTGTTCTCCGCTGGCTCATTGCAGCCTCCCAAAGGGAATTCTGCAAAACACGTTCCGGGCACTTCCAATGACAGTCGCGTGATAAGAAATGATTAATCAGAGGTAACGGCATGGCCGAACAGTTGAACGATCGTGAGAGTTCCGGCCTGGCCGACAAGCTCATGCAATATCTGCCGGCGCGCTTCCGCCCCGGCACGGCCGTCGTGCCGGTGGTGCGGCTGTCCGGGGTGATCGGCGCGGTGACGCCGCTGCGCCCGGGCATGACGCTCGCCGGCGTCGCCAAAGTGCTGGAGCGCGCGTTCTCGTATCGGCACGCCAAGGCGGTGGCGCTGGTGATCAACTCGCCCGGCGGCTCGCCGGTGCAGTCGCGCCAGATCTACCTGCGCATCAAGCAACTCGCGGCGGAGAAGAAACTGCCGGTGCTGGTGTTCGTCGAGGACGTCGCGGCCTCCGGCGGCTACATGATTGCCTGCGCCGGCGACGAGATCATCTGCGATCCCTCTTCGATCCTCGGCTCGATCGGCGTGGTCGGCGGCAGCTTCGGTTTCCAGGAGGCGATCAAGCGGCTCGGCATCGAGCGGCGGCTCTACACATCAGGCGAACACAAAGCCATGCTCGATCCGTTCCTGCCGGAGAATCCGGAGGACGTCGCCAAGCTGAAGGCGATCCAGCGCGAGATCCACCAGATATTCATCTCGCTGGTCAAGGACAGCCGTGGCGCGCGGCTGAAAGGGGCGGACGATACGCTGTTCACGGGCGAATACTGGGCCGGCGAGAGTTCGGTCGCGCTGGGGCTCGCCGACAGCATCGGCGATCTCCGCTCAACTCTTCGTGCCCGCTATGGTGAGAAGGTTCTCACGCCCGTGATCGCGCAGCCGACCGGGCTGCTCTCCGGCCTTTTGGGCCGGAAATCGCCCGGCGCGGGGCAGCTTTTGGCCATGGAATCGATGGCCGGCCTGCCGGACGAGTTGATCTCGGCGGTCGAAACGCGGGCGATCTGGGCGAAATTCGGGTTCTAGGCGAGGCCTTCCCGCGCCATTTGGTCCGGCCCGAGCCAATTGCGGCGCGGGCCGGTCTGCGCAAGAATGCGCGTGGGGGCTGAGCACTAGACAAGGAACGACCGATGCCGCCGTTCGTCGCTTTCGCGGGCGTCCTGGGCGGGCTTGCCGTGGTCCGCTGGGCCTACAAGACCGCCGTCAGGATCAACCAGGAGCTGGAGGAGATGCGCCTGTCACGCGTCGCCGAAGCCGCTCACGCCGGGAATATTCCAACGCTCAAGCGTGACCCTGTGACCGGGGCTTACCGGCCGGGCTAGGTCGCGCCACACGTAAGGTGCCGTGGGGTGGGCAAAGGCGCTCTTGCGCCGTGCCCACGATTCCCTTCGGCAATCGTGGCGACGATGGTGGGCACGCTTCGCTTTGCCCACCCTACGGCACCGTCACTCTATGGTGGCAGTTAAGTCCGAATCCGCCCCTTTGCCTTGATTCCCACCCCCGCCGTCGATACGGTCCCGCGCGATTCAAACCCCCGCGAGAGCCTGATCTGACGATGGACGCCTCATTGCCCGCCCATATGCGCCCGGAACGCTCGTTCCAGGGCTTCATCCTCGCGCTCCAGCGGTTCTGGGCCGAGCAGGGCTGCGTGATCCTGCAGCCCTACGACATGGAGATGGGCGCGGGCACCTTCCATCCGGCGACCACGCTGCGCGCGCTCGGGCCAAAGCCCTGGAACGCCGCCTACGTGCAACCCTCGCGCCGGCCCAAGGACGGCCGTTACGGCGAGAACCCGAACCGGATGCAGCACTACTACCAATTCCAGGTGATCATGAAGCCGTCGCCGCCGAACCTTCAGGAGCTGTACCTGAAGTCGCTCGCCGCGATCGGCATCGATTCCGCCCTGCACGACATCCGCTTCGTCGAGGACGATTGGGAGAGCCCGACGCTGGGCGCCTGGGGCTTGGGGTGGGAATGCTGGTGCGACGGCATGGAAGTCAGCCAGTTCACTTACTTCCAGCAGGTCGCGGGTTTCGAATGCGCGCCGGTGGCGGGCGAGCTCACCTACGGGCTGGAGCGCCTCGCGATGTATGTGCAGGGCGTCGACCGCGTCTACGACCTCAACTTCAACGGCCGCGACGGCGATGCCAAGGTCACCTATGGCGACGTCTTCCTGCAGGCCGAGCGGGAATATTCGAAGCACAATTTTGAAGTTGCCGACACCGCAATGCTGTTCGAGCAGTTCAAGATGGCGGAGCAGGCCTGCAAGAAATATCTCGACGCCGGCTGGAAGGACGGCAAGCGCGAGGCGCATCTGATGGCGCTGCCGGCCTACGACCAGTGCATCAAGGCGAGCCACGTCTTCAACCTGCTCGATGCCCGCGGCGTGATCTCCGTGACCGAGCGGCAGAGCTACATTCTTCGCGTGCGCGAGCTGGCCAAGGCCTGCGGTGAGGCCTGGATCCATACTGAAGCGGGCGGAGCGGCCTGATGCCTGATCTCCTGCTTGAACTGTTCTCGGAAGAGATTCCCGCGCGCATGCAGGCCAAGGCGGCCGAGGATCTGCGCCGCATGGTCACCGACAAGCTCGTCGCCGAAGGCCTCGTCTACGAGGGCGCCAAGGCGTTTTCGACCCCGCGCCGCCTCGCGCTCACCGTGCACGGCATCCCCGCGCGCCAGCCGGACCTGAAGACCGAACGCCGCGGACCGAAGGTCGGCGCGCCCGATGCGGCCGTGCAGGGCTTTCTGAAAGCGACAGGCTTGAAATCGCTGGACGAAGCCAAGATCCAGCGCGACCCCAAGGGTGATTTCTACATCGGCTTGATCGAGAAGCCCGGCCGCGACGCGATCGACGTGCTCGCGGAAATCCTGCCCGTGATCATCCGCACCTTCCCGTGGCCGAAATCGATGCGCTGGGGCGCGCGCTCGGGCAAGCCGGGCTCGCTCAATTGGGTGCGGCCGCTGCATGCGATCACCGCGACGTTCGGGCTCGAGACGGAAGAGCCCGATGTCGTGAAGTTCGAAGTCGACGGTATCGAGACCGGACAGACCACGTACGGCCATCGCTTCATGGCGCCGGACGCGATCAGCGTGCGCCGCTTCGAGGACTACGAAGCGAAGCTGCTCGACGCGAAGGTCGTGCTCGACCCCGAGCGCCGCAAGGACGCGATTCTCACCGACGCCAAGCAGCTCGCGTTTGCGCAAGGCTTCGAGCTCGTCGAGGACCAGAACCTGCTCGACGAGGTCGCCGGCCTCGTCGAATGGCCGGTCGTGCTGATGGGCTCATTCGAGCAGGAGTTTCTGGCGACGCCCGCGGAAGTGATCCGCGCCACCATCCGCAACAACCAGAAGTGCTTTGTGGTGCGCGATCCCAAGACCGGCAAGCTCGCCAACAAGTTCATCCTGGTCGCCAACATCGAGGCAACCGACGGCGGTGCGACCATCATCGCCGGCAACGAGCGCGTCATCCGCGCGCGGTTGTCGGATGCGAAGTTCTTCTACGAGACGGACCTGAAGACCAAGCTCGAGGAACGTCTGCCGAAGTTCGAGCAGATCGTGTTCCACGAGAAGCTCGGGACACAGGCGGAGCGGATCAAGCGCATCGAGCATCTCGCCGCGGAGATTGCGCCGCTGGTCGGGGCCGATGTCGCGAAGGCCACGCGCGCCGCACATCTTGCGAAGGCGGACTTGCTGACGGAGGTCGTCGGCGAGTTCCCCGAAGTGCAGGGCTTGATGGGCAAGTACTACGCGCTGGCGCAAGGCGAGGACGGCTCCGTCGCAGCTGCGTGCGAAGAGCACTACAAGCCGCAAGGGCCTGCGGACCGCGTGCCGACCGATCCGGTCAGCGTGGCGGTCGCGCTCGCCGACAAGCTCGATACGCTCGTCGGCTTCTGGGCCATCGACGAGAAGCCGACCGGGAGCAAGGACCCGTATGCGCTGCGTCGTGCGGCTCTCGGCGTGATTAGACTGATTGCCGAGAACGCGCTTCGGCTGTCGTTGACGAAGGTGGCTGCATCGGCGCTCGCCGGCTTGTCCGTGCAGCCCGCCGATGCGCAGAAGCTCCCCAGCGATCTCCTCGCCTTCTTCGCCGACCGCCTGAAGGTCCAGCTCCGCGAGCAGGGCGCGCGTCACGATCTCGTCGACGCCGTGTTCGCGCTCGGCGGTCAGGACGATCTCCTGATGATCGTCCGCCGCGTCGAAGCGCTCGGAAAATTCCTCGAGACCGACGACGGCAAGAACCTGCTCGCCGGCATCAAGCGTGCCAGTAATATCCTTGGAATCGAGGAAAAGAAGGACAAGCGCAGCTTTGACGGCACGCCCGATGCGGCGCTCTACGGCCTCGGCGAGGAGAAGGCGCTGGCCAAGGCGATCGGCGAGGTGACGGCGGAAGCAAGTGCCGCCGTCGCCAAGGAAGACTTTGCCGCCGCCATGAGCGCGATGGCAAAGCTGCGTCCGCCGGTCGATGCGTTCTTCGAAAAAGTCCGCGTCAACGACGATGATCCGAAAGTGCGCGAGAACCGCCTGAAGCTGCTCAACGAGATCCGCAGCGCCACGCGCGCGGTGGCGGATTTCTCGAAGATCCAGGACTGAGGCGCGCTCGCGGGGCAAACACCGGTGTCATTCCGGGGCGTGCGAAGCACGAGCCCGGAATCCATAACCACGATCATGAGTATGGATTCCGGGCTCGCGCCAAGTGGCGCGCCCCGGAATGACAGCGCAAAAAAATGCCCCGCCCGGCGGGGGGAGGACCGGGCGGGGCCTGTGTCCGCTTAACTGCTCGCGCCAGCCTGATGTGACGCGCCGGACATCGAGTCGAACTGATTTAGTCGACCACCTCGACGATGCGGCGCGAGCGGGGCTCGACCAGCACGGTCTCGCCATTCACGACGGTGTAGCGATAGGTGGTGGCGCCGAAGCGTTGCGGCACGTCATAATAAGTGACGCCTGCCTCGGGTAAGGTGGTGCCGACCACGATACGGTCCGGAATGCTGAAAGCCGGCACACGTTGTTCGACGACATAGTCGCGGAAAGCCGGCCGCTGTTCGACGGCAATCGTCGGGCCGCTGTCGACCACGACGGGCGCGCGCCCGACGGTGACACCGCTTTGCGCCTGCGCCGCAAGAGGCGACAAGCCGATCGCGGCTGCGAGCGCGGCAAGGGCAAGAATCCTGTTCCGCATGGACAACTCCTTCGACGTGATGGTTCGGACGCGCCAGGGACGCGACCGGTTGGCCAATGCATGCACCCTTGGCAATGTTCCGGGAAAAGCCCTGCCGTATCAGCGGCAATTTCGGGCAGTTTTCGTGGGAGCCGGAACTCGCATCGCACCTTGCGCGTCTCTACTCGCGGAACCGGGAGGGCTATGATCCGCCCGCGATTCGCCCCACTTCCACAGAAAGATAGTTCATGCACATCACCGTCGCCCACATTTCGCCGATCCTGTCGTTGATTGCGGGTGTGCTCATCCTGATCATGCCGCGACTCCTCAATCTGATCGTCGCGATCTTCCTCATTGTGAACGGCGCGATCGGGCTCGGGCTCCTGAAATGGCTCCACCTCTAGGAGTTCACTTTCCGGAACTGTCTGACTTGCGCGGGCCCGTTCAAAATGGTGTAACGCCCGCGAAATCCCATTCCTCTCGCAGGTTGTGTGCAAGCTATGGCCAAAGCCGCCTCGAAGCCCAATAAAGCTGCAGCGAAATCAAAGTCTTCCGCCAAGGCGAAAGCCGCCCCGCCGGCCCGCAAGGCGCTTGCCAAGAGCGCCCCCAAGTCGGTCGCGAAAGCTGCTGCCAAGCCGGCTGCGAAGGCTGTGACCAAGGCGGCTGTGCCGAAGGTCGCTGCGAAGCCTGCGCCAAAGAAGGCCGCTACCGTCAAGGCGTCGCCGGTTGCGGGCAAGGCCGGCAAATGGGTCTACACGTTCGGTGACGGCAAGGCCGAGGGCCGCACGGAGATGCGCGACCTGCTCGGTGGCAAGGGCGCGAACCTCGCCGAGATGGCCAATCTCGGTCTGCCGGTGCCTCCCGGCTTCACCATCCCGACATCGGTCTGCACCTACTTCTACGCTCACGGCAAATCCTATCCGAAGGAACTGCAGGCGCAGGTCGAGAAGGCGCTCGTCCATGTCGGCAAGATCACCGGCAAGGTGTTCGGCGACACCAAGAACCCGCTGCTCGTTTCCGTCCGCTCCGGCGCGCGCGCCTCGATGCCGGGCATGATGGACACCGTGCTGAACCTCGGCCTCAACGACCAGACCGTGGAAGCGCTGTCGGAATTGTCGGGCGATCGCCGCTTCGCCTATGACAGCTATCGCCGCTTCATCACGATGTATTCCGACGTGGTGCTCGGCTTCGAGCATCATCACTTCGAGGAAATCCTCGACACCTTCAAGGACGGCCAGGGCTACACCCTCGACACCGACCTCACCGCCGACGACTGGGTCGATCTGGTCGGCAAGTACAAGGATGCGGTCGCGCGCGAGACCGGCAAGGACTTCCCGCAGGACCCGCACGACCAGCTCTGGGGCGCGATCGGTGCGGTGTTTTCATCCTGGATGAACGCGCGCGCGGTGACCTACCGCAAGCTGCACGACATTCCGGAATCCTGGGGCACCGCGGTCAACGTGCAGGCCATGGTGTTCGGCAACATGGGCGAGACCTCGGCGACCGGCGTTGCCTTCACCCGCAATCCCTCGACCGGCGAGAGCAAGCTTTACGGCGAGTTCCTGATCAACGCGCAGGGCGAGGACGTGGTGGCTGGCATCCGCACGCCGCAGGACATCACCGAGGAAGCGCGTCAGGAATCGGGCTCGGACAAGGCGTCGATGGAAGCGGCGATGCCGGAGGCCTTCAAGGAGCTGACGCGAATCTACACGCTGCTCGAGAAGCACTACCGCGACATGCAGGACATGGAGTTCACGGTCGAGCAGGGCAAGCTGTGGATGCTCCAGACCCGCGGCGGCAAGCGCACCGCGAAGGCGGCGCTGCGCATCGCGGTCGAGCTCGCCAATGAAGGCCTGATCACCAAGAAGGAAGCGGTGATGCGGATAGATCCCGCTTCGCTCGACCAGCTGCTGCATCCAGCCATCGATCCCGGCGCCAAGCGCGATGTCATCGCGACCGGCCTGCCGGCTTCGCCAGGTGCTGCCTCCGGCGAGATCGTGTTCTCCTCGGACGAGGCGGCCAAGCTTCAGGCCGATGGGCGCAAGGTCATCCTGGTCCGCATCGAGACCAGCCCGGAAGACATCCACGGCATGCACGCCGCCGAAGGCATCTTGACCACCCGCGGCGGAATGACCTCGCACGCGGCGGTCGTCGCGCGCGGCATGGGCAAGCCCTGCGTCTCCGGCTGCGGCACCATCCGCGTCGATTACGGCCGCGGCACCATGAGCATCGGCTCGCGCACCTTCAAGACCGGCGACGTCATCACCATCGACGGCTCGCTCGGCCAGGTGCTCGCCGGCCGCATGCCGATGATCGAGCCGGAGCTGTCCGGCGAGTTCGGTACGCTGATGGCCTGGGCCGACCAGGTTCGCAAGATCGGCGTTCGCGTCAATGGAGATACGCCGGACGACGCGCGCACCGCGATCAAGTTCGGTGCGGAAGGCATCGGCCTGTGCCGCACCGAGCACATGTTCTTCGAAGAGACCCGCATCCGCACGGTGCGCGAGATGATCCTCTCCGAGGACGAGCAGTCGCGCCGTGCCGCGCTCGCAAAGCTCCTGCCGATGCAGCGCGCCGATTTCGTCGAGCTGTTCGAGATCATGAAAGGCCTGCCCGTCACGATCCGCCTGCTGGACCCGCCGCTGCACGAATTCCTGCCGCACACCCATGCCGAGGTCGAGGAAGTGGCGCGCGCCATGAACACCGACCCGCGGCGCCTCGCCGACCGCGCCCGCGAGCTCTCGGAGTTCAATCCGATGCTCGGCTTCCGCGGCTGCCGCATCGCGATCGCTTATCCGGAGATCGCCGAGATGCAGGCGCGCGCGATCTTCGAGGCCGCGGTCGAGGCCGAGAAGCGCACCGGCAAGGCCGTAGGCCTCGAGGTGATGGTGCCGCTGATCGCGACCAAGATGGAGCTCGATCTCGTCAAGGCGCGGATCGACGCGACCGCGCAGGCGGTGATGCGCGACACCAACACCAAGCTGACCTATCAGGTTGGTACCATGATCGAGCTACCGCGCGCCTGTCTGCTCGCGGCCGACATCGCGGAGAGCGCCGAGTTCTTCTCGTTCGGCACCAACGATCTGACGCAGACCACTTACGGCATCAGCCGCGACGATGCCGCGAGCTTCCTCGGCACCTACGTGTCCAAGGGCATTCTCCCGATCGATCCCTTCGTCGCGCTCGACCAGGAAGGCGTCGGTGAACTCGTCAAGATAGGCGTCGCGCGCGGCCGCAAGACGCGCCCGAAGCTCAAGGTCGGCATCTGCGGCGAGCACGGCGGCGATCCCGCCTCCGTCGCCTTCTGCCACAATATCGGCCTCGACTACGTCTCCTGCTCGCCCTACCGCGTGCCGATCGCCCGTCTTGCCGCCGCGCAAGCCGCGCTCGGCAAGGCAGTTGCAAGCCAGGCGTAAGGCCGAAGCGCAAGATTGAGTTGAGAGAGGCGGGGCCAAACCCCGCCTCTTTCATTTGAGCGATGTTGTTTCCATGTACTCGTTGTCATCGCCCGGCTTGACCGGGCGATCCCGGACGCCGAGACATTAGTGATTGAATCGAGAAGCCGCGGCGTACTGGATGCCCCGCTTTCGCGGAGCATGACACCGGGGGTGTGGCCGCGCTACGCACACAACGGAACCACAGGCGCGGCCCTATTGATACGCGCCAGCAAGAGTTCCTTCACCATTCGCGTTGACGGGTTGTTTACCGCTTCACGTGACGTTGCGTTTACCACCCTGCGCGATCACCCCGTGAAAACACCTGTGTTCGCTTGAGTGTGCTGCACGCGCAACGCCGATTAACGCCCCGGCAACCTAAATTAGATACTTACGATAAAGATCGAATTGCACGGATGTACTGCGTTTCGATTTTTCTGGCGTAAGCGTAGCGTGAGCGTATCGATGTCTGTGTTGCGTAACCATCCGAAGGGCGCGCGGTTCGCGTCCTTCGGCATCGGTCTCTGCATCTTCGCATTGATGCCGAGAGAGACCGGCTATCAGGATATTGCCTCTCTGCTGGCGCGCCAACCCGGCGTCGCCGAGCGTTGGCAGAAGCAGGTGTTCTCCGCGGCGTCCTCCATCCAGCTTGCCACCTACAGTTTTTCCCGCCCCATCGGCACCTCGGTTCCGCAGAGCGCGATGGTTCGCCTGGCGAGCCTCGATGGCCGCGACGTCACCGGCGCGATCGGCCGCAATCCGGCGCTGCAGGCTGCGCCGCGCTACCAGGCTTCCGACTTTCCCAAGGTCGATCGCTCGATGAAAGGTGATCGCCTCGCCATCGTTGCGCCGACCGAGGCTCCCGAAACGGCTGCGCCGGCTGCGCCACCGGCGCAGCAAGATCCCGCGACGTCGAACAGCTCGGTGTTCGGCGCCAAGACCGCCGCGCTGCCGCAGGCGATGTCGCCGGAATCTGCGGCCGCGCTCGATCCCGAGCTTCAGGAAGCGCTCCGTGCGCCGCCGCTGCCGCAATATTCCAATCCACCGCGGGTCAGCGACGCCGCGCGCGCGCTCGCGACCGCGCCGCTCGAGGCTCTCAAGCGGACCACCGCGCCAACGACGCCCGTGCGCGATCCCTTCAGCGTCAAGACCTCCAACCTGTTCTTCGGCAGTTCGTCGCTCGGCGGCAATCTGGAGAGCATCGAGAGCTGGCAGCCCGGCGCCGAACCGATGATCGTGATGGCGGATCCCGACATGAAGGTAACGGCCTCGCTGTCACCGCCGACGGTGGACATCGCCAGGGATATCGAGAGCGGCGAGAGCGTCGCGCCGAAGGGCGAGGTCAACGCCGACAACCAGCGTGCCAAATCGCCGGCGGAGCGCCTCGCGCTCGACGACAAGTCGCGCGCGAAGTCCGAGAAGTGTCTCGCCGAGGCCGTCTATTTCGAATCGCGCGGCGAGGCCGTGCGCGGCCAGATGGCGGTGGCGCAAGTCGTGATGAACCGCGTGTTCTCCGGCAAATATCCGGAAACCGTGTGCGGCGCGGTCTATCAGAACAAGCACCGCCATCTCGCCTGCCAGTTCACGTTCGCCTGCGACAACAATGCCGACGTGATCCGGGAGCCCGAGATGTGGGACCGCGCCAGGAAGATCGCAAAGGCCATGCTCGATGGCCAGATCTGGCTGCCCGAGGTCGGCAAGTCCACGCACTATCATGCCTATTGGGTGCACCCGTCCTGGGTCGCCGAGATGAAGAAGATGTACAAGACCGGCGTGCACACCTTCTATCGGCCACGCGCCTGGGGCGACGGCAGCGAGGAACCGAGTTGGGGCACCCCGGCCCAGACCGCCGCGCTGTCGGCCGAGCTCGCGCAGGAAGCGAAGAGTTCCGCCGAGATGGGTGTGAGTGAGCGAAGGTAGCGCTTCACGATAGACCGTCATGCCCGGGCTTGTCCCGGGCATCCACGTTGTTCGCGCTGTCCGGCAAGACGTGGACGGCCGGGACAAGTGTTTAGCCCGGCCATGACGTTGTGGAGGCGTTGGTGTTCCAATCACGCCTCGATATCCAGCGCGCAGTCGAAATTCGGCGCCGAATGCGTCAATGCGCCCGCCGAAGCGTAATCGACGCCGGTCGCCGCGATGGCCGCGATCGAGTCCGGCGTGACGCCGCCCGAGGCCTCCAGCTCGAGACGAC
The DNA here is from genome assembly GCF_002266465.3 of Bradyrhizobium symbiodeficiens. Lineage (NCBI taxonomy): Bacteria > Pseudomonadati > Pseudomonadota > Alphaproteobacteria > Hyphomicrobiales > Nitrobacteraceae > Bradyrhizobium > Bradyrhizobium symbiodeficiens. The sequence goes on from NZ_CP029427.2 coordinate 1,953,077, forward strand.
CCTCGTTGATCCGCACTGCCTCGCGCAATGTTGCAAGGTCCATGTTGTCGAGCAGCACGGCGTCGGCCATTCCGGTGGCCAGCACCTCGCGCAATTGCGCCAGCGTATCGACCTCGATCTCGATCTTGACGAGATGGCCGGCGTGGCTGCGGGCGCGCTCCAGCACCGCACCGACGCCGCCCGCGACCGCGATGTGGTTGTCCTTGATCAGGATCGCGTCGTCGAGGCCGAAGCGGTGGTTGAAGCCGCCGCCGCAGCGCACCGCGTATTTCTCCAGCGCCCTCAGTCCGGGCGTGGTCTTGCGGGTGCAACAGATGCGCATTTTCGTGCCTTCGGTACGTGCGACATAATCGGCCGTGAGCGTTGCGACGCCCGACAGGCGGCCGACGAAATTCAGCGCGGTTCGCTCCGCGGTGAGAATGGCGCGCGCGGGGCCGGAGATCGTCAGCACCTGCTGTCCGCGGGCAACGCGTGCGGCATCGCGGACATGCGCGCGGACCTCGATGTCGGACGAGAGTCTTTGCAATGTTGCCAGAGCCAGCGGCAATCCGGCGATCACGCCGGACTGGCGCGCGACCAGGATGGCTTGCGCCCTGGTCGCTCCCGGGATCGTCGCAAGCGAGGTGATGTCGCCGGCGCGGCCGAGGTCCTCGTCGAGCGCGCGCTGCACAGCCGCGTCGATGGCGAGTGGTGAGAGAAAGGCGTCGGGGTTGAGCAATGAGGTCGGGGCGATCATGGGGGTCTCCATCAGGCGATCATGGGTTGCGCAGCGCGCGGCAGGGAGCTCAGGCTTTCTGCGATCTCGCGCGCCGCCGTGAGCGTGGTCATCGTTCGCTGCGCCAGCGCGGGGATTTCAGCGCGATGGTCGGAGCGGAAATGCGCGCCGCGGCTCTCGCGCCGGCTCCACGCCGAGGCAGCCACGAGCAGAGTCGAAATCGCCATGTTGCGCAGCGCGATGCTCGTCGCCTCGCGTTCGACCGCGGCGAAGTCGCGCACGGCATCCGCGAGACCCTCGCCCTCGCGGATCACGCCGACATGGACGGCCATCGTTGCGCGCAGCCGCTTCACGCTAGCTGCATCCGGCGGGCCGCCGCGCGGTGCCACCAATGCGTCGGGGAGGCGAGCAGGCGGGGGGATCGCACGGCCGGCGATGTCGTCGGCGATGCGCGCGGCGTAGACCACGCCTTCCAGCAGCGAATTCGAGGCAAGCCGGTTGGCGCCGTGCGCGCCTGTCGACGACACCTCGCCGCCGGCCCATAGCCCGTCGATCGAGCTGCGTCCGCGCGCATCCACGGCGATGCCGCCCATGTGGTAGTGCGCGGCGGGCGCAATCGGGATGATCTGCGTGGCCGGATCGATGCCGGCGGCGATGCAGCTCGCATGCACGGTCGGAAATCTGTCGGCGAAGCGCGCGCCCAGCGCCTGCCGCGCATCGAGGAAGGCGCCGCGCCCGGCCGCGATCTCGGCGAACACGCCGCGCGCCACGATGTCGCGTGGCGCGAGCTCCGCGAGCGGGTGAAGCGTAGCCATGAAACGCTCGCCGGCGCCGTTGACCAGCGTAGCCCCTTCGCCGCGCAAGGCTTCGGTGGCGAGGGGTGCGGGATCGCGGCCGACCATGATGGCGGTTGGATGGAACTGCACGAATTCCGGGTCGGCGATCACGGCACCGGCATGTGCGGCGATGGCAAGGCCGGAGCCGCTGGCTTCCATTGGATTGGTCGTGACGGCGTAGAGATGTCCGATGCCGCCGGTGGCAAGCACCACCGCGCGCGCGGCGAGCAGGAGCGGCCGTGCGGAAACGTTGCCGGCTTCGCGCAATTGAAGGCCGGCGACGGCACCGCCCTCGGTCAGGAGGGCTTCGGCAACGAGCCCCTCGATCACGCGGATCGACGGCGTACTGCGCGCTGCGTCGCTCAAGGCCGCGATGATCGCGGCACCGGCGCCATCGCCTCGCACATGGACGATGCGCCGGGCCGAATGTGCCGCTTCGCGTCCCACGGCGAGCCTGCCTTCGAGATCGCGATCGAACGGGACGCCATAGCTCAGGAGATCGTGGATGCGCGGCGCGGCCTCGCGCGCGATCCCAAGTGCGACCGCATCGTCGACGAGGCCGCCGCCGACCGCGATCGTGTCGGCGGCGTGCGCTTCCGGCGTATCGCCCTCGGCCATCGCCGCGGCGATACCGCCTTGCGCCCATGCTGAGGATGCGCCCTGTCCGAGCGGCGCGGCCGAGATCAAGGTCACCGGCCGCGGCGCCAGCTTCAGCGCGCAGAACAGCCCGGCAAGGCCGCCGCCGACGATGACGATGTCGTCGGTGCGGGTGAGGTTGTGGATGGTGTCTTGCATGCTGTGCTCTCAATTCTTCAGATTGATCATCCGCTCGACCGAACGCCGCGCACGCACCGCCAGCGCGGGATCGATCGTCACCTCTTCGCGGAGCGTCAGCAGGCTGTCCAAAATGTTCGCGAGCGTGATGCGCTTCATGTGCGGGCAGAGATTGCAGGGCCGCAGCATCTCCACGTCGGGCAGCTCGGCCCGTACATTGTCGGCCATCGAGCATTCCGTGATCATCACCAGCCGTCGCGGCCGCTTTTCGCGCACCCAGTTGATCATGTGCGCGGTCGAGCCGGTGAAGTCGGCCTCCGCCAGCACGTCCGGCGGGCACTCCGGATGCGCGATGATCCGGACGGACGGATCGGCCTCGCGTAAGGCGCGCAGCTCTTCGCCCTTGAAACGCTCGTGCACCTCGCAGGCGCCTTTCCAGGCGATGATCTTCACGTCTGTCTTCGAAGCCACGTAAGTGGCGAGATAGCGATCGGGCAGGAAGATCACGCTTGGCGCGTTCAGGCTCTCGACCACCTGCACCGCGTTCGAGGAGGTGCAGCAGATGTCGACCTCGGCCTTCACCTCCGCGGACGTATTGACATAGGCGACGATGGGCACGCCGGGAAATTTTTCGCGGAGCAGGCGAACGTCCGGACCCGTGATGCTGGCGGCAAGCGAGCAGCCGGCGCGCGAGTCGGGGATCAGCACCGTCTTGTCCGGATTGAGCAGCTTTGACGTCTCCGCCATGAAGTGCACGCCGCACTGGACGATGATATCGGCCTCCACCTTTGTGGCTTCGACCGCGAGTTGGAGCGAGTCGCCGCCGATGTCGGCGACGCAGTGGAAGATCTCCGGCGCCTGGTAATTGTGCGCGAGGATCACCGCGCCCCGCGCGCGCTTCAGCTCGTTGATCGCCTTGATGGTCGGCGCCATCAGCGGCCACTCGATCGGCGGGATCACGTGTTTCACGCGGTCATAGAGCGCCGCGGTGGCGCGCTCGACTTCCGGCGTCCATTCCAGCGAGGGCCTCGGCAGCGCGGGCCCTGTTCGGGCCGGCGCGTCCCGGGGCGAGCTGACGACCTGGCCCTGCGGCCGGCTGGCGAGATCGTCGGGACCGTAAATTCCAGTGATCGGCATCGAAGCCTCCTGTGCATGCTATTTATACTCAACATGAGCATATAAGGAGCCTGAGAAATCCGGCCGAGAGGGCCGGGGGTCGTTAGTGATATGCTCAATATGAGTAAATCGAAGTTATCACGCAGTGCCGCAGGCCGCTAGATGCCGCCGCACACATTTCCGTCAAGTCGCGCCTGGCGCGTCAGCCGGGGGCGCCAGAAATGCAATGCTCCCGCCTCAGCCCTTCGTGGAACGCAATTGTTTTCGACTTGGGATTTTCATGCAAATGCATTAAACGAACTGGCTCGCGGCGGCCGTTTGCGAATCCGCCGACGAACATGAGGAACAGCATGTCGACACAGATGGGCGAGCTCGGTTCGGTCTCCCGTTCCTCCAACTGGCGCACGCCGGCGGTCATCATCCTCTGCGGCTGCGCCATCGGCATGCTCGGCTTCGGTCCGCGCTCGGCGCTCGGCTTCTTCGTGCAGCCGATGAGCCACGAATTCTCCTGGGGCCGTGACGTGTTCGGCCTCGCCATTGCCTTTCAGAATCTGCTGTGGGGACTGGGCCAACCGGTCGCCGGCGCGGTCGCCGATCGCTTCGGCCTGTTCCGTGTGATGTGCGTCGGCGCTCTGCTCTACGCCGGCGGCCTGCTGTTGATGCGCTACTCCACGACGCCGTTGTCGCTCGACATCGGTGCGGGCGTCATGGTCGGTTTTGGTCTTGCCGGCTGCTCGTTCAACCTGGTGCTGTCGGCATTCACCAAGCTGCTGCCAGCCGAGAAGCGCGGCCTTGCGCTTGGAGCCGGCACGGCGGCTGGCTCATTCGGCCAGTTTCTGTTCGCACCGATCGGCGTCGCGTTGATCGACAATTTTGGCTGGCAGCAGGCGCTCTCCGTGTTCGGCTTCCTGATGCTGCTGATCATCCCGTTGTCACTTGCGCTCGCGACGCCGCCGGCCGCAAATCCGGCCAATGCGACGCCGGCCGACGAGCAGACCTTCACCAGGGCGCTCGCCGAAGCCTTCGGTCACCGCTCCTATGTGCTGCTGGTGCTCGGTTTCTTCACCTGCGGATTCCAGCTCGCCTTCATCACCGTGCATCTGCCGGCCTTCCTGGTCGATCGCGGCATCTCCACGCAGACCGGCGGCTGGGTGATCGCGGCGATCGGCCTGTTCAACATCATCGGCTCGCTCAGCGTCGGCTATCTCCAGAACTCGCTGCCCAAGCGCTACATCCTCTCGACCATCTACTTCACGCGCGCACTCGCGACCCTCGCCTTCATCTCGTTCCCGATCACGCCGTTCTCGGCGATCGCGTTCGGTGCGGTCTCCGGCCTGACCTGGTTGTCGACGGTGCCGCCGACCTCGGCGCTGGTGGCGCTGATGTTCGGCACGCGCTGGCTTGCGACGCTCTATGGCTTCGCCTTCGTCAGCCATCAGGTCGGCGGCTTCCTCGGCGTCTGGCTCGGGGGCATCGTCTTCGAAAAGTACGGTTCCTACACGCCGATCTGGTGGCTCTCGATTGTGTTCGGCGTGCTCTCGGCGCTGATCAATCTTCCGATCGTGGAAAAACCTGTGGTTAGGGCGGTTGCGCAGCCTGCCTGATCGGCTAAACATCCCCGGCAAACAAGTCAGGGAGTTCAGTCGTGGCCACATTCAAGGCGATCCGGATCGACAAGGCGGACAAGGGCACCACCGCCGCGCTGACGCAGTTCGACGAAGCCGAACTGATGGACGGCGACGTCACCGTCCGCGTAGAATGGTCGACGCTGAACTACAAGGACGGCCTTGCGCTCACCGGCAAGGCGCCGGTGGTGCGCCGCTTCCCGATGATCGCCGGCATCGACTTCGCCGGCACCGTCGAAGCGTCCTCGCATCCGCAGTGGAAGGCGGGCGACAAGGTCGTCTGCACCGGCTGGGGCATGGGCGAGACCCATCTCGGCGCCTATGCCGAGATGGCACGGGTGAAGGGCGACTGGCTGGTGGCCTTGCCGCAAGGCCTGTCGGCGCGCGATGCCATGGCGATCGGCACCGCCGGCTTCACAGCGATGCTCTCGGTGCTGGCATTGGAGAAGCACGGTCTCTCCCCGAAGAGCGGCCCTGTGGTGGTGACGGGTGCCGCCGGCGGCGTCGGCTCGGTCGCGATCGCCGTGCTCTCCAAGCTCGGCTACCACGTCATCGCATCGACCGGCCGCGCGTCGGAGGCCGATTATCTGAAGCAACTGGGAGCAGCCGAAATCATCGACCGCAACGAGTTGTCGGCGCCGGCCAAGCCGATCGCAAAGGAGCGCTGGGCAGGGGGCGTCGACAGCGTCGGCTCGACCACACTGGCCAATCTGCTGTCGATGACGAAATACGGCGGTGCGATCGCGGCCTGCGGCCTGGCCGCCGGCATGGACCTGCCGTCTTCTGTCGCACCCTTCATTTTGCGCGGAGTGTGCCTTCTCGGCATCGATTCCGTGATGTGCCCGATCGAGCCGCGGAAAGCCGCCTGGCAGCGCCTGGCATCCGATCTGGATCGGACGAAACTATCTGAAATCACTCACGAAATTTCGCTCGACCAAGTTTCGGAATGGGGCGCGAAAATCCTGGCAGGCCAGGTCCGCGGCCGCATCGTGGTAAAAATTGTCTAACGGCGTTCAGACTTTACCAACCAAGCTGCTTCAATGTCGCCATGGTTAGTATGGTAAGCAGCGGGTAAAGAGATAAGGCATCGCCCGCGCTGGGGTTGGTTCGGAGTTGAGCATGCTTGCGCGTATTGTGTTGGGGGTTGTCACGGCGGCAGCAACGTTTGCGCCGGCCCTTGCCGGAAGCATGAACGCCGACGAGGCGCGCCGCTTCGTGGCGGGCAAGGTGTTTGCCTTCACCTGTTTCGACGGCACCCGCGGCGCGGGCCGTATCCTGGAAGATCTCGGCGCCGCCGGCGCGGTGCAGTTCTCCGGCGCGGGCCCGGTCAAACATCTCCGCCTGCCCGGCAATACGCTCCAAATCCGCGGCCAGAACGTCTGCGCCTCGATCAAGGGCATCCCGTTCGAGCCCTGTTTCAATCTGGAAAAGACCGACGATCGCAGCTTCCGCGGCTCGGTGTCGGGGATGGGCTTCGCGTATTGCGACTTCCATCACCAGGGCGGCAACCAGATGCTGATGGCGCGCGCTGCGGCGCGGCCGCGCTCGCTGCACAGGGCAGAGCACACCGGTTCGGTCGGCCCGGCCAACACCGAAGTGGCCGCGCGCGTCGAGACGCCGCGTGTCGAGAGCAGCCGGCTCGAGCCGGTGAAATCGGAGCCCACCAGCAACGAGGGCCCGCTGGAGCTGCGCCGCTCGACCCAGTGAGACGGCCGCGCGGGACAGTCCGCGCAGGTTGTCGTTGAAGACGTCCATCGAACAACAAGCCGCCGCGCCGTAGTCATACGGACGGCGGCTTTCATGCGTTGGTAGCTGTTCGCGATCCAGTTTGCGTACGGCCGGGGGGCGCGGCCCGATAAAAGGGTTCAACGATGTCGCTGTACTTCTTCCGCATCAGTACCGGTCGCTATTCCGGCGCCGCCGACCAGCCGTACGAGTTCGAGGATCGCGCAGCCGCCTGGACCGAGATGACCGAAGTCTGCGCCAACCTGCTCGGTGGCATCGCGCGCAGCCTGAAGCCGAATGCCGAGTGGTGCATGGAGCTGCTCGACGAGAACAAGAAGCCGGTCTTTCGCATCAGCCTCCTCGGCGAGAGCTTACGCTGACGATCGCCGATCGTGCGACCGGCGTCGTCGGCCGCCGACGCGTGCAAATCCGCGAAGTCCAATTTCATCACACGTAAAAGATGCCTGAAGCCCGAGGGTTGAGCGCTCCTTCCAGTATTTCTACGGAGGTCGACGAGGCTTTGCTTAACGTTAATGAGGAACCTCGTTGGTAGCCTCCTCGGGTTGTTCACGCGCTTCGGCGCGGCAAATGCATACCGCTGAGGAATACTTTGATGATGTTCATTCAGAACCTGCGAATTGGCACCAAGCTCGCCGTCACTTCGGCGCTGACCATCGGGCTCGTCGCGCTCATGATCTTTCTGCAGCTGAGCGGAGATGCCGATGTCCAGAAGCTCGGCAATGCCGCGTCAGGACAGCAGGCGATCGCGCAAAACGCCGCGGAAGCGAAGGCGTCGGTCAGGGGCATGCAGATCGGCATCCGCGACATCCTGACGTCCGCCTCGCCGGCCGAGATGCAGAAGGCGGTCTCCTACTTCAACGACCGGCAGACCGCCGCCAGCAAATTTTCGGGCGAAATGGCGAAGCTTTCGCGCTCGCCGGAAAACCGCAAGCGGATCGATCGCCTGACCGTGTTGATCGGCGAATTCGGCAAGGGCCAGCAGCATGTCGAGGCCATCCGCAGGCAGGAGCTCGCGCTGGAGGGGAAGAAGGACAGCGAAGCGGGGGCGCAGCTCGCCAAGCTCGTGGCCGACGTCGATCACTTTCGCAAGGGAACGCTCGCGCCGATCAACGCAGAGATTTCCGAGTTGACCAACCAGATCACCGATTTCGCCAAGCAGAGGAGCTTCGAGACGCGCGCAGCCGCGGAAGCCGAGGCCACCTCAGTTGCACGGACATCACTCGTCACCGGCGTTCTGGCCGCGCTCGTCTTGATCGGTGCGTGCATCTTCTCCGTCTTCAGCATCGCCCGGCCCATGCGCGCGCTGACGGCGGCGATGGAGAAGCTCGCCGGCGGAGATTTCTCCGTGGCGCTGCCGGGCCTTGGCCGCAAGGACGAGGTCGGCGAGGTCGCTGGTGCCGTCGAAAAATTCAAGGTGGTGTCGGAGCAGAAGGCGCGCGAGGAAGTGGAAGCCAAGGTGCGGCAGGATCAGGTCGCGGCCGAGCAGCGCAAGGCAGAGATGCGCAAGCTCGCGGATACTTTCGAGTCGGCGGTCGGCGAGATCGTCGGCACGGTGTCCTCGGCCTCGACCGAGCTCGAGGCATCCGCCACCACGCTGACCTCGACCGCAGAGCGCACGCAGGAACTCACCACCATGGTTGCTGCCGCCTCCGAGGAGGCGTCCACCAATGTGCAGTCGGTCGCGTCGGCGACCGAGGAGCTGTCGTCGTCGATCACGGAGATCAGCCGCCAGGTGCAGGAATCCGCCCGCGTCGCCGGCGAGGCCGTGAGCCAGGCCCGCACCACGACCGACCGTGTCGGCGAGCTTTCCGCCGCCGCGGCGCGGATCGGCGACGTGGTCGAACTGATCAACACCATCGCCGGCCAGACCAACCTGCTGGCGCTCAATGCAACCATCGAGGCTGCGCGCGCCGGTGAAGCCGGCCGCGGCTTTGCCGTCGTCGCCTCCGAGGTCAAGGCGCTCGCCGAGCAGACTGCGAAGGCGACCGGCGAGATCGGCCAGCAGATCGCCAGCATCCAGACCGCCACCGAGCATTCGGTCGGTGCGATCAGGGACATCAGCCACACCATCGAGAAGCTGTCGGAGATCTCCGCGACGATCGCGGCTGCCGTCGAAGAGCAGGGCGCGGCGACGCAGGAGATCTCCCGCAACGTGCAGCAGGCGGCGGAAGGCACCCATCAGGTGTCCTCCAACATCACCGACGTACAGCGTGGCGCGAGCGAAACCGGCTCCGCGTCCTCGCAGGTGCTGTCCGCCGCGCAGATGCTGTCCGGCGACAGCAACCGCCTCAAGATCGAGGTCGGCAGATTTCTCGACACCGTGCGCGCCGCCTGACGGTGGCGGCGTCCTTCGGCAAACCTTGACCTGCAACAGTCGCGCGCGAAAGCGCGGCGGTTGCGCGCGTTCGCATCTCGACGCCGCGCCCCGTCCATGCAGGGTTAACCTTCCGAAAGAGCGACGCAGTCATGGTGCCCGCAATATTCCGGGTGCTGAGTCGCCCTTCGCGCATTGGGTCTCTATCGTTGGAGCACTTTCATGAGCGGCATTTCCATTCGGCAGATGGTTGCGGAACATATAACGGGAGCCATGCCGAATTCCGTAATTCAACGTAGCTTCCTGTTAACGCCTGTTTGCAATTATGGGCGCAATCTTACGAGATAAAAACCAGCCAGCATTGTTGGAATGACCCTCCCCCTGTCGTCAGTTGTGACGATTGCGGTGCAGGTGACCTTTGCGTTGTATGCTTCATCAGGATTTGCGTGATGTCGAAATTGTCGATCGTCTTCAAGCTGCTGACCGTGCTGTCGGTCCTCGTGCTCTCGCTCGCCGGTGTCGGCGTGACGGCGATCGGCACCATGCAGAACATCAACGCACACACGGTCGAGATTGCGGAGAGCTGGCTGCCGAGCGTGCGTGCGCTCGGCTCGATGCGAGCCGACATCAACGAGCTCCGCGTGGTCCTGCGTCTGCACCTGATGCAGGAGAGCATTGAGGGCAAGGAAGCCGCCGAGAAGCGCATGGTGCCCCTACGCGAGCGCATCGAGAAGACGCGCAAGGTCTATGAAGGCCTGATCACGTTGCCTGAGGAGCGCTCGATCTACGAGCGGTGGACCAAGGCTTGGGCCGAATACCTGAATGGCGTTCAGGAGACGATGGCACTGTCGCGTAAGAGCCCCGGCCGCTTCCCGACCGATGCCAACGAGATGTTGCAGACCAAGGTCGCGAAGATGGCCCAGGCCGCGGATCCCCTGCTTCTAAAGAGCATCGAGCTCAACAACCATGGCGCCGAGACGGAGACTAAGCAGGCCGCCGACAGCTATGCCACGATCTTCCGCGTGCTGGTTGGTATCATCGTGGCCTCGGTCGTGATCGCGATCGGCGCCGCCTATTATCTCGTGCATGACGTCTCTCGTGGCATTGCCTCGATCATCCGTCCGATGCAGTCGCTGGGCGAGGGCGACCTTTCGGCCGAGGTGCCGCATCGCGGCGAGAAGACCGAGATCGGCTCGATGGCGGATGCGCTGCAGATCTTCAAGGAGGCGCTGGTCGCCAAGAAGGCCGCCGACGAGGCGGCCGCGCGCGACGCCGAAGCCAAGATCGAACGCGGCCGCCGCGTCGATGCCATCACGCGCAATTTCGAGGTCATGATCGGAGAGGTCGTCGAGACCGTGTCGTCGGCCTCGACCGAGCTCGAAGCCTCCGCCGTCACGCTGAGCGGCACGGCGCAGCGCGGCCAGGAACTCGCAACCGTCGTTGCGGCCGCCTCAGAGGAAGCCTCCACCAACGTCCAGGCGGTCGCGTCCGCCTCGGAAGAGCTGTCGTCCTCGATCACCGAGATCAGCCGCCGCGTGCAGGATTCGGCGCGGATGGCTGCGGAAGCCGTCGAGCAGGCGACGCGGACCAACGACCGCGTCAACGCGCTGTCGCAGGCGGCCTCCCGCATCGGCGACGTCGTCGAGCTCATCAACACCATCGCCGGCCAGACCAATCTGCTGGCGCTGAATGCGACCATCGAGGCGGCCCGCGCCGGCGAGGCCGGCCGTGGCTTTGCCGTCGTCGCCTCCGAGGTCAAGGCGTTGGCCGAGCAGACCGCGAAGGCGACCGGCGAGATCGGCGCGCAAGTCTCGGGAATTCAGGCTGCGACACAGGAATCCGTCAGCGCCATCCAGGAGATCGGCGGAACCATCGAGCGCCTGTCCGAGGTGTCCGCGGCGATTGCCGCCGCCGTCGAGGAGCAGGGCGCCGCGACGCAGGAGATTTCGCGCAACGTCCAGCAGGCCTCGGTCGGCACGCAGGAAGTGTCGTCCAACATCACCAACGTGCAGCGCGGTGCGATCGAGACCGGCGAGGCCTCGGGCGAGGTGCTCTCGGCGGCGAAATCGCTGGCGACCGACAGCACCCGTCTGAAGGTCGAGGTCGCGCAATTCCTGGAATCGGTCCGCGCGGCCTGATCTCTACGCGCCCGTCTGCGGAGCCGGCGGCGGTGCGACCTGCCGCCGGAACAGGATGCGCTGGTACAGCCAGCCGATCGCGACCAGCACGATGCCGAGGCACATGAACGACAGCGCGCGGTAGACGCCGGTCAGCGTCGACATGTCGATGACGAAGGCCTTGAGGATCGTCAGCGCGATGACGGCGGCCGAGGCCAGCCGCGCGCGCTCGGAGTTGACGAGAATGCCGACGCCCAGCAACATCACGCCGAAGGCAAGCCAGCCGATCGAATAGGTGTATTGCTCGGCGCCCGTCGTCGGGCCGGTCGAGAGGATCGGGCCGTGATAGAAGCGGCGGATCTCCAGCGTGACATAGGCGAGGGCGAACAGCAACGCGCCGCCCGCAATCGTGTTGGCGTAGACCTTGCCGCGTTGGCCGACCACCGCATAGGACAGCAGCAGCATCAGCACCGCCGGCAGCGCATAGCCGAGCAGCAGCAGGTTGAACACCGCGCCGCCGACGTCGGTGCGCCAGATCAGCGGGTTTTCCAGGATCAGGAGGCCGAACACGCTGACGAGCCCGCCGATCGCCGTCAGCACGACCGCGCCGACGTTGTGCACGATGCTGCGGCTGCGCAGCCGCAGGCGCTCCAGCCCGATCGCCATCGCGAGCGAGACGCAGACCTGCAGCGCGAATTCGAGCAAGGAGGGGGCCGCGGTCATGCGGCCGCCGGTCGCAAAGTGCCGGATCTCCATGAAGGCGAGCAGCGCGGTGAACAGGATCGCGGCGGTCTCGACCATGCGGAGCGGCGCATCGTCGGCGCGGCGGCGCAGGAAGACGCTCGCGCCCCAGAACGAGGCCGCCGGCAGGCCGTAGCCCCACAGCAGCCAATTGAAGATCGGCGTGGTTCCGACGGCATCGCCGACGATGCGCGGATCGTGGACGATGCGTGCGGTGACGATCGCGGCGAAGATCGCCGCGAGCCGGCGCAGCACCGGGATCGGCCGCTGCAGCGAGATCCAGGCGGTGCCGCACGACATTAGCGCCAAGGCAATCGTAAGCCAGCCCTTCTCCAGCGCGAAGGTCAGCGCCAGCGCCAGCGCGCCAAGCGTGCCGGTCGCGAACAGGGCCGTGGAGACCGCGACGCCCGGTCGATCTTCGCGGCGCGAAAGCGCTTCGGTCGCGGCGCCGAAGGCGGCTGCAAGCAGTACCGCCAGGATCGCGAACGGGATCGAGCGGTCGAGATGGGCGATACGGGCGTAGAGCGCGACGAGGATAGCGATCGGCGTCGCGACAGCCGCCGCCGACCACACCACGGGAATGATTGCCGAATTCGAGCGTCCCTGCGCGAGGAAGCCGGCAACGCCGAAGCCGATGGTGAAGATCGCGGCCATCACCAGATGCAGCGTCACCGAGCTGTCGATCGCGGTCGGGCCGATACCGGACATCGCGCCGCCGGGCAGCACCAGCATATCGGGATTGGCGCGCACCGCCCATTCGGCGAACACGATGAAGACGGTCGCCGCGGCCGCGCCGAGCGCGCCGGTGGCCGCTGGCGCACGCCAGGCGACGAGCAACGTCGTGCCGACGAGAAGCGCGAACGCGATCAGCGCCAGATCCGCATGTGCGCTCGACAGCACGATCAGCATGGCGCCGAACAGGTACGCGCCGAGCGAGCTCGATGAGACCGGCTCGATCTCGCCGTCTTCGATCTCGGGGCCAAACATGAAGCCGCAGACGACGAGCAGTGCGGCGAGCACGAAGCCTGCGATGGCATGGAAGGCGTGCGGCGCGACCTCCACCTGCTCGGTGTCGAGACCCGGGAAGATCCACAACACGGCGAAAGCGATGGTGGTCACCGCGAGCCAGCGCCACAGCCGGATGCGGGCGAGGCCGAAGCTCGCGGCGGTGACGACGGCAAGATAGATGTAGAGCGCCCAATAGTCCGGCTTGCCGCTGGAGACGAGCAGCGGCGTCACGAAGGCGCCGACCACGCCGAGGCCGGCGAGCGCGGGTCCGTGCAGCAGTGCGGCGGCGAGCGTGCACATGGCCACGATGCCGAGCAGCACGAAGGCGGTCGCGGGCACGAGGAAGCCGTAGAGCGCGTAAGCCGCATAGATGGTCGCGAACGCCACGGCGGTACCGGCGGCGGTGAGGATCGCCGGGATGTTGGCGATCGGGAGCGCATGGATGTTGGAAATGCTTTCCTTGCGACGCGACCACTCGCCGGCCCCGAGCAGCGCAGCTGCGAACAGGCCGCCCAGGAACACACGCACGCCGGGGCCGAGCAGGCCGGCCTCGATCGAATAGCGCACCATGAAGAAGCCGCCGAGCGCCAGCGCAAGGCCGCCGATCCACACCACCCAGCGGGTGCCGAGCCGCTCCTCGAAGCCGGGCGCAGCAGCCGGCACCGGAGGTGGTGCGGCAGCCGCGGGGCTCGCTTCGAGCGGCGGCGGTGAAAGCTCTTCGGTGACGAGCGGGGGCAGTTGCTCGACTTCCGGGGCAAGCGGCGGCGGCTCGGCGGCAGCCTCCGCCGATACGGGCGCCTCCTCCCAGAAAGGCGTGAGCGGCGGAGGCTGGACCGGCCGTTGGGCGGAAAACCGCTCTTCGAGCGCGTTGAATCGCCGGCGCAGCTCGGCCGCCTGGCTGGAGGCCTTGATGGCGATCAGGATGGCGACGATCGCGATGATCAGCGCAAAGACGTCAAACGGGCCGTCGAACATGAAGCCTCCAGGTAACCGGCGCGCAGGGGCCGGTCCCGCGTATCCTTGAAGTTTAGCGCCGGGAGCGCACGCGCAATCCCGGCGCGGGCCGCTCCTGGAGCACGTCGCGGCGGAAGCGGTAGAGCGCCGCCGGCCGTCCGCCCGTCTGTGTCGACATCACCCCGGTCGGTTCGACCAGGGCTTCCATTTCGACCAGGCGGCGGAAATTCTGCTTGTGCAGGTGTCGGCCGGAGATCGCCTCGACCGTATGCTGCAGTTCGGTAAGTGTGAATTCGGGCGGCAAAAGTTCAAACACGACGGGACGATACTTCAGTTTTGCCCGCAGCCGCGCGATCGCGGTAGCGAGAATCCTGCGGTGATCGAACTGCATCGAGGTCCCGAGCGGGGGCAGCGTCTTGCGCGCCAATGCCGCAGGGCGGCCATCGCGCCGCGCTTCCTCGACGAGCCCCGCCTCGTACAGGAGCTCGTAGCGGTCGAGCACGCGCTCTTCGTCCCAGGCCGCCCCGTCGAGGCCGAAATAGAATCGCACGCGATCCTTGCGCGGCAGCGCGCGCGTCGTCTCCGGCGTCTCCTCCGCGGCCCATTCGGTCAGCGCCGGAATGATGTCGCGGGCGATGATCGCAGGCAGCTCCTCGCGCCGGTCTTCCCAGGGGAAGAAGCGATACCATGGCGCGAAGCTCGCCGCATTCGCCGCAAGCTCGCCGTCCACCGCGCGCGTCAATGCGAGATAGCCGATCGACACCATATGGGCTCCGGTGTCGCCGGCCTCGGCATGGCGGCCGCGATCGCCGAACGTGTAGAGCTGTTCGACATAGCCGAGCCGCAAGCCGGTCTGTTCCTCGACCCAGGCGCGCAGGCCGATGTCGAAGGTGCGGTGCGCGAGCGCATCGAACGGGCCGAACGGCAGGCCGGCAAGCCCGTCACTGCCGCGCGCGGTGAGGATCAACGGCTCATGCCCCTCGATCGCGACGATCGCCGCGGTCAGGCCGATCTCGATCGGCGTCAGCAGCGCCTCGCTCATGCGATGTGACACGCAGCTGTTGAGAGAAAGATATTCTGGTTGATTGGGGCGGCCTCGCCGCGGGCTCGCTGTAACCTCTCCCGCCTGCGGGAGAGGTCGGCGCGTAGCGCCGGGTGAGGGCTTTCTCCTCTAGGGGGGGAGCCCGTTGTAGAGACGCCCTCTCCCCAACCCTCTCCCGCAAGCGGGAGAGGGGGCGCAGTCCCGTCGCGGCTGCTATTCGACTCTCGCCTCATTCGAGCTCGATCACGAAGGGACGGCCCTCGACCATCATCGCGCCCGGGCCGATCTCGTCGAGCGCGCGCAGCATGCGGCCGTTGCGTCCCAGGGCACGGTCGGCCAGGCTGACAATGCGCCGGTTCGGCGAGGCGATCGGCGAGGCCGTGCGGATCTTCTGCGCGATCTCGAGTTCGTCGCGGTTTGGATTGAGCGCGCAGGCCGCCGCGAACGCGCTCGCGGTGGAGCGGCTGATGCCGGCATAGCAATGCACCACCAGCGGCGCGCCGCGGTCCCAGCCGCGCACGAAGTTCAGCACCTGATCGATATGGATCTCGGACGGTGCGACGAAACCGTCCATCTCCTCGGTGATATCGTCCATCGACACCTTGAGATGGTTGGCGGGCAGTACGGATACCGGCCGTGCCACCTGTTCGACATTGGCCATCACCGTCAGCACGTGGCTGGCCCCGGTGAGGCGGACGGTTTCGGGAAGCGCAGCGAGGGAACAGACGTGGATCATGGGGGACCTTTTTGTCGGCGATTATAACCGGTGCCGTAGGGTGGGCAAAGCGACATGTCCGCCGTAGCTCGAAGAGCGAAGGCGGAAGCGTGCCCACCACCTTTGTCGCAAACGCGAAAGGACGTGGACACGGCGCAGGGCGCCTTTGCCCACCCTGCGGCGCCTACGCGAACACCGCGCCGAACCGCTCCAGAAATTGCTTCTCGGCCCGCGCCGCCGTCCAGGGCGTGAGGTAGTCGCGCCGGACGCTGTCGGAGAGGCCGGGATCCTTGCCGAACAGGCGCCGCGCCTCGCTTTCGCTGAAGCCGGCAAGCTCGGTCGCCTCGAGGTAAGCTGCGCCGCGATCGGCGGCCTTGATCGCCAGCATGACCTCCTCGGGCAGCACCGGCGGCAGGCCGAAGCGGATATGGATGGCGCCGAGCAGGCGCATCTCCACCGCCTTGTAATGGCCGTCGAGCACGGCCTTGAACGGCGAGATCATGTCGCCGATGACGTATTCTGGCGCATCGTGCAGCAGCGCTGCGAGCCGCAGGCGCTGGTCGGCGCGCGGCATCTCGTGCCGCAGCACGGTCTCCACCAGCAGCGTGTGCTGTGCGACCGAGAAGATGTGCGCGCCGGTCGTCTGCCCGTTCCAGCGTGCGACGCGCGCCAGCCCATGCGCGATGTCGGCGATCTCGACGTCGAGCGGGGAGGGATCGAGCAGATCGAGCCGCCGTCCCGACAGCATGCGCTGCCAGGCGCGCGACGCCACGTCGCGTGCAGTCTTCTTCGCGGTCATTTGACCTTGAGGCGCGGCTTGCGCTGCGTCTTGCTGCAGCTGGCGTGACAGTGGCAGTCGACGAGGTGGTCGTTGACCATGCCGGTCGCCTGCATGAAGGCATAGACGATGGTCGGGCCGACGAATTTGAAGCCGCGTGAGGACAGCTCCTTCGAGATTTGCACCGACAGCGGCGTCGAGGCCGGGACGCTCGCGGTCGTCTTGAAATGGTTGACGAGCGGCCGCCCGTCCATGAAGTCCCACAGCAGTTTCGAGAAGCCCGGGCCTTTCTCCATGATATCGAGATAGGACTTCGCGCTCGCGATCGTGCCGTCGATCTTGGCGCGGTTGCGCACGATGCCGGCGTCGTTCATCAGCGCGTGAACCTTCTTGGCATTGTAGCGCGCGATCTTCTCCGGCTGGAAATCGTCGAAGGCCTTGCGGAAATTGTCGCGCTTGCGCAGGATCGTGATCCAGGACAGGCCGGCCTGGAAGCCGTCGAGGATCAGCTTCTCGTACAGCGCGCGGTCGTCATACTCCGGCACGCCCCATTCGGTGTCGTGATAGGCGACGTAGAACGGGTCATCGCCCGGCCAGGGGCAGCGGGTCTTTCCGTCGGGATGCAGACGAGGGGCTCGGCTCATGCGATGGGCTGCTTCGCGGGAATACGGACGACGTCGGGTTCTGCCAGCTTCAACGCGAGACCGCCGGCGGTGAGCGGCTGGCCGGCATCGAGCGCCTCTGCGACACGGTCGATGCGCACCAGGGCAATGCCCTTGCCGCCGGACGTCGAGCCGATGGTGCCGACCGGCTTGTCGCCGGCGAGAATGGTCGCGCCGGCTTCGGGCGAGGCACCGTCGAGCAGCACCTTCACGCTGCGGGTGCGTGCGGTGCCCCGATGCTGCATGCGCGAGACGACCTCCTGGCCGACATAGCAACCCTTGTCGAAGTCGACGCCGGCAAGCCGGTCCATGTTGGTCTCGTGCGGAAACGCATCGCTGTACATGAAATCGAGCCCGCCGCGCGGCACGCCGAGCGCGATGCGGTGCGCTTCGTAGTCGGTCGCATCGACCAGCTCGGCCCCGATGAGGTCGGATAGCTTCTTCTTGAGATCTTCAGGGATCAGGATGCGAAAGCCGAGCGCATCATTGCGCGGGTCAGCGAAGGCAAGATCGGGCTGAGCCGCGGGCTGGCCGTCCCAGGCGGCGAGCACGCCGAGATCGTCGGAGAGGTTTTCCACCGTGACCTTGGCGCGCAGCTTGTAGAATTTCAGCTTGGTGGCGAGACTTTCGGCGAGCGCCTTCGGGCAGTCGATCAGGAACCCGCCGCCGTGCCCCGCGGGTGCTTCCGTGATCAGGAAATCCACGATGATCTTGCCCTGCGGCGTCAGCAGCGCGCCGAATCGCCCCAGCCCCGGTTTCAGCCGGTCGACGTCGGTCGTGACCAGGCCGTTGAGGAAGTTGCGCGCATCCTCGCCCGCGATCTTGACCACACCCCGGTCGGGAAGAAACGCTGATTTCATGCGAAAATCTCTTGCGACATGTTGCTCCGGAACGTAAGCCCGCGAGGCATAAACGACAAGACCTCGAGCCCTGCGCTTGGGGATGAAAGAGGCCTTCAGCCATGACCCAGCGCTTCGATGTGATCCTCAAGGGCGGCACCGTCGTCAACCAGGACGGCGAGAATGTTCGCGATATCGGCATCACCGGCGGCCGCATCGCCGAGCTGGGCCCGCTGTCACAGACCTCGGCCGCGGAAGTGATCGACTGCAAGGGCCTGCACATCCTGCCCGGCGTGATGGACACGCAGGTGCATTTCCGCGAGCCCGGGCTGGAGCAGAAGGAAGACCTCGAGACCGGCTCGCGCAGCGCCGTGATGGGCGGCGTCACCGCCGTGTTCGAGATGCCGAACACCTCTCCCTTGACCGTGACGGAAGCCACCTTCACCGACAAGGTGAAGCGCGCCCATCACCGCATGCACTGCGATTTCGCGTTCTTCATCGGCGGCACCCGCGAGAACGTGCAGGATCTGCCGGTGCTGGAGCGCGCGCCTGGCTGTGCCGGCGTCAAGGTGTTCATCGGCTCCTCGACCGGCGCGCTGCTGGTGGAGGACGACGAGAGCCTGCGCCGCATCTTCCAGGTGATCCGCCGCCGCGCCGCCTTCCATGCCGAGGACGAATACCGCCTCAACGACCGCAAATCGCTGCGCGTCGAGGGCGACCCGCGCTCGCATCCGGTGTGGCGCGACGAGACCGCGGCGCTGATGGCGACGCAGCGCCTCGTCAAGCTCGCGCACGAGACCGGCAAGCGCATCCACGTGCTGCACATCTCGACCAAGGAAGAGATCGAGTTCCTGCGCGACCACAAGGACGTCGCGTCCTGCGAGGCGACGCCGCATCATCTCACGCTGGTGGCGCCCGAATGCTACGAGCGGCTCGGTACGCTGGCGCAGATGAACCCGCCGGTGCGCGGTGCCGATCACCGCGCCGGCATCTGGCGCGGCATCGAGCAGGGCATCATCGACGTGCTCGGCTCGGACCACGCCCCGCATACGCTGGAGGAGAAGCAGAAGACCTATCCGGCCTCGCCCTCCGGCATGACCGGCGTGCAGACGCTGGTGCCGCTGATGCTGGATCACGTCAACGCGGGCCGGCTGTCTCTGGCGCGCTTCGTCGATCTCACCAGCGCCGGTCCCGCGCGCCTCTACAACATGGCTTGCAAGGGCCGTATCGCCGCGGGCTACGATGCCGACTTCACCATCGTCGACTTGAAGCGCAGCGAGACCATCACCAACAAATGGGTGGCATCGAAAGCCGGTTGGACGCCCTATGACGGATTGCGCGTCACCGGTTGGCCCGTCGGCACCTTCATCCGCGGCCGCCGCGTGATGTGGCAGGGCGAACTGGTGACGCCGTCGCAAGGCGAGCCGGTGCGCTTTCTGGAGACGTTGAAGCAGTAGGCTATTGCCCTTAGGGGAGGCGTGATGTCTCCGTAATGACGAGGGGAGAGGTCTACATTTCCTCTTGAACGGGAGCGCAATCCGATGACCCAAACCCTCATCACCACTGAGCAACTTGCCGCCATGCTCGGCGATCCCAATCTCCGCCTCTACGACTGCACGACCTACAACGAGCCTGTCCCGCCGGGCAGTGACGCACCCTATCGCGCCGTCCCCGGCGATAAGACGTTCTCGGCCGGCCACATCCCTGGCGCCGATTTCCTCGACCTGCAAGGCGAGTTTTCCGACACCTCGTCGCAGCAGTTCTTCATGATGCCGGATGTCGCCCAATTGGAAGCCGCCTTCGGCCGCCACGGCCTCGATGCGAGCAAGACCATCGTGCTCTACAGCATCGGCACGATGATGTGGGCGACGCGGTTCTGGTGGATGTTGCGTTCGCTCGGCGTCGATGTCCATGTACTCGACGGCGGTTTCGACAAATGGAAGGAGGAGGGGCGGCCGGTCGCAACAGGCGCACCGAAGGGGTATCCCGCCACGACATTCAAGGCCGCGCCGCGCGCCGGCTTCTTCGTCGACAAGAACGTTGTTAAGGCGCGGATCGGCGATCCCTCGACGGTCATCGTCAACGCGCTCGGGCCGCAATTTCATCGCGGCCTCGATCCGAGCCGCTATGGCCGGCCCGGCCGCGTTCCCGGCAGCGTCAACGTACCGGCCGCAACGCTCGTCAACACCGACAAGACGCTGACCAGCCTTAAGGATGCGGAAGCAAAATTCGCCGCTCAGGGCGTCACGCCCGACAAGAACGTGATTCTCTATTGCGGCGGCGGCATCTCGGCGACGATCGACCTGTTCCTGCTGACGCAGCTTGGCTACGACAGACTGACGCTCTACGACGCCTCGATGGGTGAATGGGCGAGGGATCCGGCGCTGCCGATCGAGACGGATGAGTAGGCACGTTCCCGGGTGCTGCGGGAACATCTCCCGACCATCGCGAGATTAATGCTTGTCCGCCGAAGGCGGCTTCCGTGCGATAAACCCGGCAGACTTCGCGAAGAATTTCGCAAAGTCATTCATCCGTCGACTGGCCCCGCCCGTGTGGCGGGGTCATTTTCGCTGAAAGCTTACTGCCTCGCGAGCGTGACCGAGAATTCGCCGTTGCGGATGCGGCCGGGAAAACCCTCGACGAACTTGGCGACCGCGTCCTCGCCATAGGTGCCGACGAGCTCGGCGAAGGCCGCAAACAGGCTGGCCTGCGCCAGGCAGTCGCCGTCGACGCCCTCATGGCGCGCTTCGGCCCAGGCCTCGTTGAGATAGCTCAGTGCGGCCTGCTTCTGCTCGTGATCAGGCAGCGGCGCGCGGTCGGGGGCGTAGGAAATCGGATGGCTCATGAAACTCGATCAGGGCTGGGGCGCGATCCACGGCGATGCGCTGTGCGAGAGGTGTAGCACGCGCATTAACGACCGCTAGGCCACATCTTTAGGAACGGTTAACGGCTGTGAACAAAGTCGATGACAGGGTTCCCGTCGCGCGCTCGCGTCTAGCCGGTCGTCATTCCGGGACGCGACGAAGTCGCGAGCTACGATGCGCAATTGCGCATCTGAGAATCCATCGGGGCACCAACTCTGCGGTTTGATGGATTCCGGGTTCAGCGCGCGCCCCGGAATGACGGCGAGATCAATTTGCGTAGCGCGCCGTCAGATCCCGCGAGATCTTCGAGCCTTCCTCGATATAGCGGCGGATCGCCACGGTCGCGGCCGGGGTGCAGCTGCGATAGGTCTGCTGAAAGCCGTTATAGCCGCGGTTGAAGCCGGCGATCATACGGGTGCGGCGCTCCCCGGAGGGGGTTTCGGCATCGATCAGCGCCTGCATCTCGTTGCGCCATTTGTTGCCCTCGTTGGAGCCGCAGATGCCGCGCAGGTAGTGCAGGCCGCCGAGAATCTCCGCCAGCCGCTGCAAATCGGCGTCGAACGGCGCCGCCACGTCCTGGGCCCGCGCGGGCACGGAGGCGCAGGCGAGAATCAGGGCAAAAATGGCCAGAAATCGCGTGGACATCGGCGGGGTGTATGCCCCCTCGGGGCGGTGGACGCAAGGCGGAGCGTCAGTGTCCGATCAGCCGCGCGGCGGACTGGATGACCTCTTCCAGTCCTTCGGTCAGCTTGAGGTCGCCGAGGCCAGCCAGGGCGTCGGGGGCGACCCAGCGGTAATCGTCGAGCTCGTCGTTCAGGGACGGCTCCCTGGCCACCCAGCGGGCGGCAAAGGACATGATCACATAGTGGCCGGCGCCGGGCGCGGCCGGCAGCACCTCGCGCCAGCCGGCAAGGCCGATGATCTCGATCTCGAGCCCGGTTTCCTCGTCGACTTCGCGGCTCAGGGCCTGGTGCAGCGATTCGCCGAATTCGACCCGGCCGCCGGGCAGCGAATAGAAGCCCTTGGCGGGCGAACGGGCGCGGCGGGTCAGCAGCACCTTGCCGTCGCGGAAAATCGCGGCGCTGACGGCGATCTGCGGACGGGTGGGCTGGACGATGGCCGACATGTCTTCAGGAATCCCGGCTCAGTTCGCCATGATGGTTTCGACGTCGGCGTCGGCGCCACCATGAATGATGCCGCCGCAGGCCGCGATCAGCGGCTGGACCCAGAGGGTCGCCTGCTCGGCGAGCTTGATGCGGGTCTGATCCTTCTCGACCTCGCGCATGGCCGTGCCGACCGCGGTCAGGATCGAGTGCAGGGTCTGGGTGATGTGGTCGAACCGGGCCCGCACGTTCGGATCGGCCTTCTCATAGGCCTCGATGGCAAGGTCCCGCGCCTTGAAGTTCGATGCCGTGAAATGCTCGGCATAGGACAGCGGCGACCAGGTCAAAAAATCCTCCGCGCATTCCGGCATGTCCGGAATCATTTCCAGCAGCATCACGGCTTCATTGAAATGGTTGAGATAGTCGGTGGCCAGCCCGGTCCGCGGGTTGATATTGGCCACGCGCAGCCGTTCCGCCCAGTCGGCGGCCTCGGGGCCCGTCTGTGCATGCGTCCGCGCGGGTTGGGAGGCCGTTGAGCTCATCTGCCGCAGTGTTAACGTTCGGGGTTAAAAGGACCTGAACGGACCCTATATAGACACCCGGGATGTGTGGACGCTTCGTCATAACTTCGGCCCCCGCGGCTTTGCGGCAACTGTTCGGCTATGTCGAGCAGCCGAATTTCCCGCCCCGGTACAATGTGGCTCCGACACAACCGATTCCGGTCGTCTGGATCGAGAACGGCGCGCGCCATTTCCGTCTGATGCGCTGGGGCCTCTTGCCGGGCTGGGTCAAGGACCCCAAAGGGTTCACGCTCCTGATCAATGCCCGTTCCGAAACGGTGCTGGAGAAGCCCGCGTTCAAGCGGGCGATTCGCCGGCGGCGCGGCCTGATCCCGGCCGACGGCTATTACGAATGGAAGATGGAGGACGGCCGCAAGCAGCCCTTCTTCATCCACCGCGCCGACGGTGCGCCGCTCGGCTTCGCTGCCGTGTTCGAGACCTGGGTCGGGCCGAACGGCGAGGAGCTCGACACCGTCGCGATCGTCACGGCCGCGGCAGGCGAGGATCTCGCCGTGCTGCATGACCGTGTGCCCGTCACCATCAGCCCGCGCGATTTCGAGCGCTGGCTCGACATCAGGGGCGACGAGGTCGATGCGATCCTGCCGCTGATGACGGCACCGCGCATCGGCGAATTCGCCTGGCACCCGGTCTCCACCCGCGTCAACCGCGTCGCCAA
The DNA here is from genome assembly GCF_002266465.3 of Bradyrhizobium symbiodeficiens. Classification (NCBI taxonomy): domain Bacteria; kingdom Pseudomonadati; phylum Pseudomonadota; class Alphaproteobacteria; order Hyphomicrobiales; family Nitrobacteraceae; genus Bradyrhizobium; species Bradyrhizobium symbiodeficiens. The sequence continues at coordinate 1,976,262 of NZ_CP029427.2, forward strand.
TGACGACGATCAGCTGCTGCTGCCGATCGGCGCGGAGGAGATGGCGGCGGAAGCAGAGGCGGCGAAGCCGAAGAAGATGGCGCGGAAGGTTGCGGCCGGGCCGGCCGATGACGGGCAGGGCTCGTTGTTCTAGCCGCGGTGCCGTAGGGTGGGCAAAGGCGCAACGCGCCGTGCCCACCATCCGTCCTATTACTCGATGCGCGATGGTGGGCACGCTTCGCTTTGCCCAACCCACGGCAGCGGAGTTTCAAACAATCTCTGCTGCCCTCAGCCGCGCGATCTCTGCGGCGTCAAACCCCAGCTCGTCCAGCACGGCGTCGGTATCCGCGCCGAGTTCCGGCGCCATCCGGTCCAGCCGGCCGCCGCCATGGGCGAGCTTGAAGCCGCTGCCGGCGAAGCGCAGGCGGCCGTATTGCGTATCCAGCTGCTGGATGGCTTCGCGAGCCTTGATCTGCGGATGGTCGATCACCTCTTCGACCTTCCAGATGCTGGCGCAGGGCGCGCCGGCGTCCTCCAAAATCGTCTCCCATTCGCGCGCCGGTCTGGCCGCGAGCGCTTCCTCGATGATGGCACGCAGGGCCGGTTCGTTCTCGTTGCGCGAAAACCAGTCGGCAAAGCGCGGGTCGGCGAGCGTGTCCTCGCGGCCGAGCGCGCTCATCAGCGCGCGGTACTGCTTCTCGTTGTTGACGGCGAGCAGGATGTGGCCGTCGCCGCATTTGAACAAATTCGCCGTGGTCCTGCGGCTCACGGCCTGATTGCCCGAGAGTGTTTGTCGATGGCCGGCAACCGACCAGTCCGCGATCTGCCCCGACAGAAACGCCATCGTCGCTTCCAGCATGGAGACGTCGACGAACTGGCCCTTGCCGGTGCGGTCGCGCTGATACAGCGCGCTCGACACGCCGAATGCGGCGGTGGCACCCGACAGCACGTCGCAGACCGCAAAGCCCGCGCGCGTCGGTCCCGTCTCGGGGTGCCCCGTGATCGCCATGATGCCCGACAGCGCCTGCATCTTGCCGTCATAGCCGGGGCGCAGGCGATCCGGGCCGGTCTGGCCGAAGCCCGAGACCGCGCAATAGATCAGTTTTGGATTGATTGCGGACAGCGCTTCAAAGCCGATGCCGAGCTTGTCCATCACGCCCGGGCGGAAATTCTCCATGACGACGTCGACGGTCGCTGCGAGCTTCTTCACAATCGCGATCGCCTCAGGCTTCTGCAGATCAAGCGTCAGGCTGCGCTTGTTGCCGTTGACGGCCTGAAACGCCGGCGCGAGGCCGCGATCGGCCCATTCGCGGCTGAGCGGCGTGCGGCGCATGTCCTCGCCCTCGCGCCGCTCGACCTTGACGACATCGGCCCCCAGCAGCGCGAGCTGATAGCTCGCATAGGGGCCGGCCAGCACTTGCGTGAAATCCAGGATCTTCACGCCCTCGAACGGTCGCGTCACGTCGCTCTCCCCTTTTGATTACTTTATCGGAGGACGTCAGGCGGCGCGGTTGCCGCGCGCGATCTCCTTTTGCTTGTCGAATTCGGCGCGGCGGCGTGCCAGCTCTTCCGGCGAAAGCTGCGCGACATTGTTGTAATCGAGCTTCCAGGAAGCGTCCTCGCTCCAGCGCAGCGGCGATTGCATCGTGGTCTGCGGGCCGGTCGCGCTCTCGAGCAGCTCGAGCGCCAGTTCGAGCGTCTGCGCCTGCGAGGCGACGTCGTGCGGCTTGCCGGCGGAATTGCCGAGCGGGAAGTCCGAGAACAGGAAGCGCGGCACGGCGGCGTGCTCGATGATGTCCTTGGCGCAGCCCATGATCACGGTCGGGATGCCGTTCCGCTCGAGATGCCGCGCCACCAGCGCGGTGGTCTGGTGGCAGACCGGGCAGTTCGGCACCAGCAGCGCGACGTCGACCTTGTCCGCGACGGCCCGCGCAAGAATGTCCGGCGCGTCGGTGTCCAGCGTGACGCGATGGCTGCGGTTGGTCGGCGCGCCGAAGAAGCGTGGCGCGACCTCGCCGATGCGGCCGGCGGCGGACGCCTTCAGGAGTTGCGGCAGCGGAAACCAGGTGCCGTTGTCGGTCGCCGAGGTGTGCTTGCGGTCGTAGCCGATATGCGAGATGCGCAGATCGTGCTGTTTCGAGGTGTCGCCGTCATAGACCTGGTAGAACTTCGCGCCGCCATTATACGCCGCGCCCGGCCCCTGGTCGCCCTTGCCGGGATCGTACGGCGCGGCGGTCGTGATGATGGTCACGCGCGACTTTGCCAGTGGCTTCTTCAGCGGCTGGAATGGCGCCTCGGTGTAATGCGCCCAGCGATACGCCGTGGTGTAGCCGATCGCCGCGTAGTAATCGCGGGTGCGCTGCATGTAGGGGACAGGGGAATCGTAGTCGGGCGCAAAGCCGAATTCGTCGTCGCGCGGTGTGGACATGGGCGCGTCTCCTGGTTCTTGGTTGGCGACAGACTAGAGATAGTCGGCCATGAGCTCAACAGGCCCCGTCGCCGCGCAGGTCAGAATTGCGGATGCGGTGGCGGCTACCGAAACACGTGCAGCGCCACATATTGCAGCAGCATGATCGCCTTGGCGTCGACGATGCGGCCGTCGGCGATCATCGCCAGCGCTTCGTCGATCGAGAGCTCCAGGACCTCGATGTCCTCGCCCTCGTGTTCCAGGCCGCCGCCGTCGCTGACGCGCATCGAAGGTTCGTATTCGGCGACGAAGAAATGCAGCTTCTCGGTGATGGCGCCCGGGCTCATGAACGCCTCGAACACCTTGTGGACGTGGTGCAGGCGATAGCCGGTCTCCTCCTCGGCCTCGGCACGGATTCGCACCTCCGGCGAGGCGTCGTCGAGCACGCCTGCCGCCGCTTCGATCAGCAGATCGTCGTAACCGCGGATGAAGGCTGGCAGGCGGAATTGCTTCACCAGGATCACGGTACGCCGTGCGCGATTATACGGCAGCACGGCGGCGGCGTTGTCGCGTTCATAGGTCTCGCGGTGCTGCGTCTGCCACTCGCCGCTCGCGCGCCGGTACTCGAACGTGGTGGTCTTCAGCGTGGTCCAGCCGTCCGAGAGCACGCGGACGTCCTTGATGCGGACGCGGTCGGAAATGGTCATGCTTGATCTCAGCTGCTGGGCGTGGTTTCGCGGCCGTCGAGCCACTTCTGGAACATCACCGAGGTGGATTCCTCGAACCCCAGCGACTGGTAGAACGCATTGGCCTGCGCATTCTCGCGGCGGACCAGGAGCTGCAGCTTCGAAATTTCGGCGGCGCGCAGCCAGTCCTCAGCCGCCGCCATCATGACGCGGCCATGGCCGCGCTTGCGGCCGTCCGGGTCGACCGCGACGTAATAGACCCAGCCGCGGTGGCCGTCATGGCCGACCATCACGGTCGCCACGATGGCGCCGGCGTCGCGGCCGATCAGCACGGTGGAATTGTCGCGCCGGCGCGCCAGGGCGATGTCGGCATGCGGATCGTTCCACGGACGGGTCAGGCCGCAGCGCTGCCACAGCGCGACGACCTTCTCGACATCGGCGTCGGTGATGGCATCGATTGCGAGCGGAGCAGGCGAGACCGACGCGCTCACAGCACCTTGCCCGGATTCATGATGCCGTGCGGATCGAGCATCGCCTTGATCGCGCGCATCAGCTCGATCGCGGTCTTGTCCTTGACCTCGGGCAGTTCGTCGCGCTTGAGCACGCCGATGCCGTGCTCGGCGGAGATCGAGCCGCCCATGCGAAGCACGATCTCGAACACCACCGCGTTCACATCGTGCCAGCGCGCCAGATAATCGGCGGTGTTGGCCCCGATCGGCTGGCTGACATTGTAATGCAGATTGCCGTCGCCGAGATGGCCGAACGGCACCGGCCGCGCGCCCGGGATCAGCTTCACCACCGCGGCGTTGGCTTCGTCGATGAACGCGGGCACCGCGGCGATCGGCACCGAGATGTCGTGCTTGATCGAGCCGCCCTCGGGCTTCTGCGCCGCCGACATCTCCTCGCGCAGCTTCCAGAAATTGTTGCGCTGGGTGAGGTTTGCCGCGATCACGGCATCGTCGACGATCTCCTCTTCCATGGCACGGGCCAGGATCGTCTCCAGCGGCGTGCGGGCATCGTCGCCAGGGGACGACAGCTCCATCAGCACGTACCAGGGATGCTTCTCGCCGAGAGGATCGCGCACATCGATGCCGTGCCGGACCGAGAAATCCACCGCCATCTCGGCCAATAGCTCAAAACTCGTCAGCGTATTGGCGGCCTCGCTTTGCGCGATCGCCAGCAGCTTGAGCGCCGCCTCCGGCGATTTCAGCCCGACATAGGCCGTCTCGATCGCCCGCGGCTTCGGAAACAGTTTCAGGGTCGCCGCCGTGATGATGCCGAGCGTGCCTTCGGCTCCGATGAAGAGATTGTGCAGATTGTAGCCGGTGTTGTCCTTCTTCAGCTTCGACAGCACGTTGAGCACGCGCCCGTCGGCGAGCACCACTTCCAGCCCCAGCGCCATCTCGCGCGCGACGCCATAGGCGAGCGCGGCGGTGCCGCCGGCATTGGTGGAGAGATTGCCGCCGATGGTGCAGCTCCCTTCCGCACCTAGCGACAGCGGGAACAGCCGGTCGACGTCGGATGCCTTCGCTTGCGCGATCTGCAGCACCACGCCGGCCTCACACGTCATGGTGTTGGACGCGGTGTCGACCTCGCGGATCTTGTCGAGCCGCCGCAGCGACACCACCACCTCGCCATTGTGCGGGGTCTGCCCGCCGACCAGCCCGGTGTTGCCGCCCTGCGGCACCAGCGCGATTCTGTGCGCGGAGGCGAGCTTGCAGATTTCGGAGACCTCAGCGGTCGAGCCCGGACGCAGCACCAGCGGCGAGCGGCCGTGGAACAGATTGCGCTCCTCGGTGACGTAAGGCTCGATATCGGCTGCATCGGTGATCGCGTGGCGCTCGCCGACGATCTTGCGGAATTGGTCGAGCAGCTCGGGCGCAAGCGGAGGCGTGGCGGATTGATTGATGTTCATTTTCGTGTCTCTTCTCAAGCTTCTTATCGCATGACCGCAGCCCGGCGCAGCCGGTCGTTGATCGCTTCGCCAAGTCCTTGCTCGGGGATCGCCATCACCGCGATCGCCCGCGGCCCTCTCGCATCGAGGTTGCGAAGATAGCCGAACAGATTGGCGGCGGCTTCATCGAGATCGGCGCCGGGCGACAAATTCATGACGGCGACGGCGCCCTCGACGCCGGGAAGGCGCGCCGGTCCGAACGCCAGCAGCGCTTCATCAGGCGCGACGTCCTGCGCGCCAAGCCGCACCTGGGCGCGCGGCGCGTAATGCGAGGCCAGCATGCCCGGCGCCAGCGGCTGGCTGTCGTCATTCTCGGTCTCCGCCGGCGGTCGCGCCAGGGGCGCGCCCAGCACCGCCTCGATCCGCTCGCGCGACAACCCGCCGGGCCGGAGCAGCATGGGCGCGTCGAGGCAGCCGACGATGGTCGATTCGACGCCGACCGTAACAGGCCCGCCGTCGACGATCAGGTCGATCCGGCCCGTCAGGTCGCTCTCGACATGGGCTGCCAGCGTCGGCGAGACGTGGCCGGAGATATTGGCCGACGGCGCCACCACGGCCCCGCCGAAGGCGCGCAGGATCGCCTGCGCCACCGCGTGGGCGGGGATGCGGATCGCGACCGTGTCGAGGCCGGCGGTGGCGAGATCCGCCACCGGGCAGTTGTCCGTCTTCGGCACCACCAGCGTCAGCGGCCCCGGCCAGAACGCTTCCGCGAGGCTCAATGCGCGGGCGTCGAACCGGCCGATCCGGCGCGCGGCCGCAATGTCCGGGACATGGGCGATCAGCGGATTGAAGGCCGGCCGCCCCTTGGCGGCGTAGAGATGGGCGATCGCGGCGGCATTGGCCGCATCCGCCCCGAGCCCGTAGACGGTCTCGGTCGGAAACGCGACCAGCCCGCCGGCGGCCAGCGTGCGGGCCGCAGCCTCGGCGCCGGCGTGGCCTGCCGGTAAAATCAGCGTTTCAAGACCCGTTTTCACAGGGATAAAATTCCTCAGCTCGGCCGCTTGCGGTGCGCCAAACCCGACGCTATAAGCCGGCCTCTTGTCGGAGTGTGGCTCAGCCCGGTAGAGCACTGCGTTCGGGACGCAGGGGTCGCAGGTTCGAATCCTGCCACTCCGACCAGAAATCATTAGGCTTTTTCTTCTGATTTCGATCCTCGGTCAAGTTGACCACCGTTTCGGCCACCGAAACGTACCGGCTCTTTTGGCCAATGGCCGCAGCCGCCCCCTGGAGGAAGTCCGGGTGGTGATGGCCGTAAGTGTCCTGCAGGACCTCGGGTGACATGCCCAGGAACCCTGCAGCCTCCCAGATTGGCACGCCACGCTGCATGAGCCACGTCGCAGCTGTATGGCGCAGGGTGTGGGGTGTGACCCTCCCCGGCAGGTGGGCAAGCCCTACGGCGGTCTTGAAGCCCTTTTTCACTGAAGCTACCGGCTTGCCGTTGAACTCAACAAAGCACTCTGTGATCAGCTTACGGTTCCACCAACGCCGAAGGTGGGTGAGCAGCCGAGGCGGGATGGGGGCTGGCGTCTGTCGCTTCTTTGTCGCACGCTTGCCAATGGCCTTACGATAAAAAATGCCGCGCTCCAGATCCACGTACGAACGCCCAGTTATCGCATATGGCGACGCCGATGCGATCGCGCCTGCCCGAGTGCCAGTGTACAGGCCGATCAAGATAAACCGCGCGATATGACGCAGAGGCCTTCGGTTCGTGGCGACCGGGCCGCCCTTCGAGGTTCCCGAGTGGATCGTCTGCTTCTCGCGATACCTCCAACAATGCCAAAGTAACGCTGCGGCCTCCTTGCGAGTCAGCCATCGGTCGCGGGCCTCACCTTTGAGAGGGAGCGACACTCGCACTATGCCGCGGTGAAATCCTTCCTTTGCGTGGTGATTGATCGCGGCGCGCAGTGTCTCAAGGTCGCGGCGAGCACCACCCGGACTGCCACGATGCTTGGTGTAGCCTGCACAAGTCTGGGCATTAACCTGCGCCAGCTTCTTGCCACCCCAATACTCGTTGAGTCGCTCAATTCGGGCCTCGATCTCGAACTGGTCGCCGGGCTCGCCAATGTCGGTCAGATAAATCGAGAGGACATCAGCACAATCTATGTCCTCAATGTCTTGGCGGCGCCGTTCGGGTTGATACTTACGAGCGATGTACTCTGCTAGGGCTTGCTCTGCTTTTGCTGGCGGCTTTTTTTCAGACGAGCTCGCAACGCATCCTGTGGCGATATGGCGATCTCCGTCTTTGATGATCCAGACGGCTCGGTGGACGAGCTTGCCTTCAGTGTACCGCGCGTTTCGTTTGAATAGTCTGGCTCCTTTGCTTGGACGCGGCATAACTCTCTCATTCGCTCGATATTTTCTAGTGTAGTATAGTCGCGATTTGCAATTCTCTCTACGATCAGTCGACCTCGTCTCGCCTCGCAGCGCAGTCCCGACGCCGTCATGGAGCCGTCTGGAAACGCAATTTGGGCGGCGGTCGTAAGGCGTAGTGGTGCCGTGGAGCAGGGGGCGTCTGTTGGCATGATGTCTGCAAATCTGACGAACGTCTTTGAACTCTGCCGCTATCAAAGCTCAGGCGAATGGCCATAAATAGTTCGGATAAATGATGTCCAGAAATGAGAGCAAGAGAATTTCAAAGGGAGCGTTCCGGAGAGGAGCTGTTGCGGCTGAAATGGCGAGGCGCGCCGCGTTCTACAAAATCGAGCAATCAATATTGCGGTGGACCTTTTCTCGACCGAAGTTGAGGGCTGCCTCTGCAGAAATGGTTTTGAAAATTGATTTCGACGACGAGCACGCGGACTTACTTAAAGAGGTTTTTGAGTTTTGTGGCCTAAGTCCCGAGAACCCCCTTGATTGGCGTTTTCTGATGACAGCCATGGCGCAGGAGATCTTCAAGGCTCCCGGCCGATCAGTTGAATGGAGACAGTCACGCTATTTCGAATTGCTCCAAGATATTCGAGCTCTCCAAGCTAAAGATCCTTCCCTTAAGGCGGCGAGCAAGATCGCAGTACGATTGATGGCTACAAAGCCCTTTAATCGAAAATACAAGAACTTGGAGCTTGGTTACTTTCGTAAGAGGGTGGCAAAGGCTCTTAATCCGAAATTCAATTTGTTCGCTCGAATGAAACCTGGGCAAACCTACGAAAACTTTGTCGGGGCGCTAATGGACACCCAATTCAGTTTGCCATCAGGCTTAGGAGAAGACCTGGTTGAAGCGATCGCCGCTCAAATGTCGAGCGAGCTGACTGATCGTAGTGATTTGGTTCATCATCGAGAGGGCATCAAGCCAAATCGCAAAGTCTAGCTTCGCTGGCCTTTATTCCCCTAGGGTTTTTTTGGCCAGCAATTGCGTTCATATCGGTTCCTGAACAGAGGAGCACCTGATGTGGCTAAATGGCTTACTTCAACTTAATCCTGTCCCGGCGAAACAAGCGTTGTTCTCGCGTCATAAGTCTGCGCAATGGCGAACACTCGCCCAGATCGACCTTGGCAAAACGAGGTAGCGCGCAATGAGCGATGTTCGAACCCCGATTATGATTCCGCTTGCGGACATAAAGCTAGTGCGCACTACGAGGCCGTTGAACGAGAAATATGCTACGCAACTAGTGGCTTCAATACGAAACCACGGAATTCAACATCCAATTCACGTGTACGAACTCAACCAAGGCGGATACGGTGTCGCCGCCGGTCACCATAGATATCGAGCTTACGAAAAGCTGAAGCTTACATCCATTCCAGCGGTCGTGTTACCTCGTGCTGAGGCCCGAGCCTGGAAATGGGTCGAGAACAACGATCGGTACAACATAGATCCACTCACTGAGTCTATCGGCATCGTTGAAAGCGCTCGTGCAACCGAAACCTTGAGCGGCCTCGCTATAGTGACGCCAGTCGGTGGAAAACAGCCGCATGACAAAGGAATCTCGAAGCTAGCCAAAGCAACCGGTAGAAATCGAAAACGCGTCAAAGCTGCATTTGGCCACCATGGTCTTTCATCTCAGGTCAAGGCAAGAATCTATAAACATCCTGATTTGAACAAGAGGGCGATTCTGGACCGTCTCGTCAGTATGGTGACGGAGGCAGATCAGCTTCAATACCTCGACGATCTCGATCGCAAGCACGATGGACCTGATGGGCCCAAGAAATCGCGATCAAAAATGCACTGGGGATTAAGCTATGAGGTTCGCTTGGTAAAGCTGCGGAGGGCTTACAACGCCAGTTCATTCAAATCGGACTTCGAAAGGCAACCTGAGGCCGTTCGCAAAAGGTTCATCCGAGACTGCCTGCGCTAGTGCATGTCGTGATCATGCGAATGGGCCTGAGCCCATGTTTAAGGTCTTCTCGCTCCCTATGCGTCAAGGCGATGCCTCAGTCCAGCAACGGCTGAAGGCCAATGTTCGACTAATAGGTTAAAATGGCGCGATTTCGTCGGAAAAGACCGTTTTGGATAAGAAATAAGCCTGAGCGATGTTTTGACATCGCAGCCTTGCTGCCGCCTGATCTGCCAAAGGGCAAGCGCTTCGAAACAGATCGTGATGCGAAGGCGGAGAGCCTTCGCAGCGAGTTTCTTTTGAATCGATTTGAAAGCGATAACGGTTTTGCGCTGACCCTTTGTGAGTGTCGCGAAGGCGATTACGTCTGCACACGAACATACTGCCCGATTTGTGCGCGCCACTTTCGTCGCTTTTTTGCAAGCGAATTGTTGCGTTTATCCTATGAGTTCGATGACGAAATTATCATCTACACAGTCTTGGTTGCGGCGGCTGTGCGGGGCCAGCTCTCCGCTCTCAGCGTTGCGGCGTGCAAGGATGTGTTGCGCAAGCGGCTGATACGCTCTGGTTTGTGCGATGTGCCTTTGATCGGCGGGGTCGAAGTATTTTATCACACCAACGCGCGTGAGTGGGTTCTTCACGTCAATCTCGCGGTCTTTGGCGGTAGCAGCGGGGCCCATGCACAGTTCGCACATGCTTGCAAAAGGGTAGGGCTATATCGACCGGTGGTAACAGCCAAGCTGACAGATCCACCGCGGCAGCTATCGTACCACCTCAAATTTTCGACGTACCAGCGGCCTTATGCGCAACGTGGCGGCAAGAAATCGGCCGCCACGCCGCTAAACCCGCGTGAGCATTACGAGCTGGTCTGCTGGATGTCCCAGCACCAATTCGCCGATCATGTGTTTCTCTTCAATGCTCGCCGCTACGGGGCTTCAATACGTATCGAGGAATGATGAGGCGCGGAAGGCGTGGACCCACCGGTGACCTCTATTGCCTTTGTCTTTGTAGATGGGCCGTTGAGTGAGGCCGAGCTGCTTCGAAGTATCGAGAGCGCCTTTTTGCACGAGATCGGCCTTGAGTCGCCTCGCCGTAGCTCCCGTGCCGATAATCCGCTTAAGCTGGCTAGACGTGAGATAGAACCAATTCTCGCCCTTGTAGAATTGCCGATAGCCCGGCGCCGGAGCTTGCGCGGGAGTTTCTAGCGTAGGCTTGGCCTCGTCGAGATTCCAAAAGTCGGCGTAATGCCGGAGAAAGTAATCTCGCAAACGGCTCTCGGTGGCAGTCGGACGTGTTGGTCCAGTCGACACCAGGCTATCAAACTGACACGCCAAGATCGCTCGCAAGAGATCGCGTCGGTGCCAGTTTACAATCGCATACTGAATGGCCAGGCAACCGGCGGCATAAACTGTGGCAAATCGAGCTGTGGCCCGTTCGAGTGGCCGCAACCCGTCTTGGGAAGCGCGACGAGTTGCTTTCGTGATATAAGCTAAGCGTCGAGCAGTCAGAAACGTCTTGGCCTCCGAGAGCTGGGAGGGATTTTTGAACAGCTTGCGCACAAACTCGTAGCCCGGCCGACCGAACGTCTTGCGGCAGCGCGTCTTTATTGCGTCAGTTAATTCGGCCCCACCTGCGACGCCGTGCAGGTTCTCATAGACACCAAAATGGCCCTGGCCACGTGGCAGGACGACATCGACGAGACGGCCCCGGTGTTGGTCGTCGATGCTGAGGTTACCTTGTTCAGCCAGCTGATCGAGGGTCAGGTTAGAGGTGCTGAGGAAATAAAATTGCCATGCTGGGACCATTTTGGTCTCGTTGTACCGAGCTTTCTGGCTGCCCTCTGAGAGACGAAAGACGGCTTCAAGGATGGTAGCAGCTGCGTCCTTGGGAGTTCTGCCCGCTAGTCCCGTCTCATCGAGAACAAAGACAGAATGGCAATGAGCACGGGCCGTCTGCTCTAGCTGATTGGTCGTCGTGTTCCAGCTTTCGGCAAACCCTTTGTCTGCCCGCACTGTATCACGGTGACAGCCCCAGATCGAGCCGACGATCATTGCTACAGTGGTCTTGCCAGTTTCGGCCGGGCCAGTGATTTGAAAGCCGCCGTTCCGGGGGCCGTCGACCAGCGGCAAAATCGGACCGGTGAAAGCAAGGCTAGCACCGAACATTAGGCGAGAGTTACCGACACAAAGGTCGCCGATTTGTTCGTTCCATCTCTTTAGCGAGCCACGGCAACGGTACTTAGAGAGCATCTGGGGATCGAGAGTCGACAGGGCGCTCTCGACTCTGTGCGGCCGGTGTCCGGTGATGGAGCGAGGGCGGACATAAAAGGTGCTATGGAAGCCCAAGCGGGAGACGACCGAAAACTGATCATTGTTCTTGTGCCTGTATCGCTCCAACTGTTCGAGTACGACGCGCTGCGATGACGGTCGTATTAGCAAATAGCCTGTCTCAGCAAGGTCGGTGAAAATTCGATTCTTATCCAGAAGGTCGACGGCGGAATAGAGCGGCAACTTCCTACGCGAACCTGTAATGTCGACCTTGTAGTATCGCTGGCCCAAATCATCCAACCCGTGGCCGATGATCTTGATCTTGGGGTGAGCGCGTACTTGGGAGGGCTTTGTCATGACTTGCGAACTCCGTTGTTTTTACGGAATCCGTTTACAAGTTCACATTATCACACGCGTTCGGGTGATGGAGCAAAGATTGCTGCAATCGGCTGTCAGTGAGAAATGTCTCCTAAAACGCACGTTACATCGTTAAATGGGCCTGTTGGGGTCGCAATCGAGCTAAGGCCAGTGCAAAACGTAGAACACTGCAAATTTGATAAGCCGCAATCTTTAACAAACGGACGTGCAACGATGTGAATCTGTGAGAGCTCACGCTTATGGTGCTTACAGCAGTGTTACCCAGGTTAATGCCATTGAGCCAGGCCTGTTTTGATAATGGCAACTTCAGCTTATCGATTGCTTGTGTGCCGTCCGGCGACCGCAGGCCGTTTTTTGCTGCGAAGGGTGGGCGCGTGGCGCACCCTTCTGAGCGTGAAAGTATCGAGCAGCTTGGCGACTATCCGGCTCGTGCCCTACTAAGAGACGGCGCGTTCTAACTACAATCGGCTTTCGGGCCATCCTCCGATTTGTGCAACGGGGCGCATCATTGACACGGAGGGGTGGAGCGTTCGGCGGCTTTGTAGGGCCGCCAGGAGGCTCAAAATCGCTCACGTATTGTCGGTGGGAAACAGATCGTCTGCGATTATACGCAGCATCCTTGGCGCAACCACTTACGCCAGCGCGATCTTTGAGGAAGCTGACGAACGTTTTCGTTGGAACGTCCGAATGGTAGGCAAATTCCAATACCCTAACCCAGCGACTATATTGCTTTCGCCCCGCGTCTGGATGGGTTGATTGCACCAAGACCCATGCGGCACGATGCGCATTTCGTCCTTCGATCCCAAACTTCCGCGACAGGCGGCGCGTCAGCTTCTTTGATTTCCCGAATACCCGCCATCTTCGATAAAGGGAGTAAAGTACCGTCAAATAACTGTACAAAGGTCCGGCTCGACGAGCCCTCATAGAACGCCGGATCTGTATAGCTTGTTGTATGCTCCGCCAGTCATCCGCGGGAAACTGCCGCGGGCAGCCCGTCAGGGTACAATCGTCCAGATACATTCTTCTTGCCTCTGACTGTTACGGCAAGAAATTAGCCTTTGAATTGCGACGCGGTGCTAATTGATCGTCCCGCCCGCAAGGACGAGAAGGACCGATTTAAGGGTGCCTTCCGCGGCCGCCCGGTTGTAGCCTATGTGGTAACCGTGAAAGAGATGGGCTGGGACCCTGTCCTCGTAGGCGTGGTAGGCATCCTTCCAGACTGTGGCCCTCGCCGGTACTTTGCGAGCTGTCAAAACAGCTTCAAGGCATAGCTTAGGGCTGGCTGCCTCATCTTTCTCAGCCAGGTGGAGGTAGACAGGTGCGTAGAATCGGACGCTCTTCATGTACAGGCACGATGGCTGCATCGCAAATCCACTAGCGAATTTGTTCTCGTGCAATCGCCCAATTATCTCGTTCATGATAATCAGCGTCGTCGTGGCGCCGTTGCTGCGTCCAAGAACGTAGACTTGCTGCTGCTTGGCCAATCCCTTGGTGATCAGGTAATCTAAGGCCACGTAAGCGTCATCGGCACGCCGACGAGCCCATCCAAGTTGGCTGGGGTCACTGCAAATGCCATCTGGTCCTAAACCACGTGTCGAAAAGCTATCGAGCGCTAAGACGCCGTAGCCTGCTGCTGACAATCTGGTTCCGTAGTCCTGGACCCAGGCTTTGACCGCCGCATTCATGCCACTGCAGCCATGAAGCATGACGATAAATGGGGCAGGAATTTTGCCACTCTTCGGCAGCATCAGCTGGGCCGATAATTCGCCATCTTGCTGGACTCTGCCCCGCTCTTCGACAGTGCCATTCATAAAGTTCTCGGTCCAGCCATCGATATAGTCGTTGCCCGGTACCCAAGGCGCCGACCCGTTGGACGGAGACCATTTCATTCGAACAGTCTCTGATGTTGCTGCAGTCGCGAAAAGCAATTGGACAAGTATCAAAACGATTGCGCGCATGTAAATCTCCCGATCTTCGCTGCAACTCTGTTGGGAAAAGACAAAATGCCCGTCATATGGACTATAATCCCTAGAGACTATATGCCCGGTTGTGTTCCATCCTGCAAATGCAGGATTGGCGCGTCATTGTTGGGAGGAACGTCCGCCGTCTCCGGCAACAGCGGCTAATGACCCAAGAAAAGCTAGCATTTGAGTCGGACCTCGATCTCACCTACATCGGTGGGATAGAAAGGGGGCGACGAAATCCCAGTCTTCTAGCAATGGCCAGGATTGCCGACGCCCTTTCGGTGCCGCTGGTAAAGCTACTGTCGGATTAGCAGCTCGGCTAGTATTCGTCCGCCAACATCAATGTCATCACCCGCTCCGTTACTGCTGGATCCGCCGGGTTTGGTGAGTGATAGGTGAGCGTCTTGTCGTAATAATCGATTTTGAAAAAGACCCGAACGCCTTCAAATTCAAAGGCGCCGAAATCATGCTCTTCGTGTGGATCATTCGCGTTACAAAAGTCGTCAAATACTGCGAGTGTTTTCACGAGGCGTTGCACTGCAGCCGAACCCATCGCGGCAATGCCTGGTGTTATCACGGCGCCGCCGCCTAGGAGGTTCTGTCGAAGGTCATCATTGAGCGCACGAATGCGTTCCCTGTCATTGTCTGACATGGTTGAACTCCAAAGTGTGATTTGAGGATTTTGGAAAGGGTGGCTCGAAGAGCGTCGAGTCCGGGCGGTCGGCCGAACTCGACGAGGCTGTCTTACGAGGCTGTAGCTGGACCGGGATTGACCAGGGCGACAGCATGAATGTGTCGGGTTGCTCGGGGCGCCTTCGGGAAATCACGGTATCTCAAGGTGAGGATTTCGCCGTCTCGGTTCTCGACGACAGTCTCCCACCAGCCGTCTTCGGCGCTCTCGTGGATGAGAACCATATGGCCGACACCGATCTCGTCCCAGCTTCTAGGTAGTCCCGCAGTGATGGGGGAGACGCATGGTACGCTAGGGGTCGTTCCGGTAGACGCAGGCGATTCCGTCGAATTCTCCTTTTCGAGGCGCCGGGCATTCTCGCCTTTCGTCAAAAGAAGCTTGTCGTAGAGCGCTTTTCGAATATTCGGGATGAAGGTGCGGCCGCTAGCATAAAGTCGGCCGACCGGCAGCTTCATACCGTGCGGTACGAAGTCGTCTGGGGCTGGATGGAGGACCCAGCAATTCATGTCGAGCGCAGCACGAACGATTTCATCGCGCAGCTCGGAGAATCTTGCCCCCCGAGGCTTTCCACTTTCATCAAGCCCAAAGACGAAAAGCGGTGTCGCGTCGATTGCCTTTGTCATGCTCGCCTCCCTCAAAAGCAGAAGGGGCCCGATGGGGCCCCTTGCTCTGCGACTGTTAGTTTTCCAATGTATTCTTGCCGTCGCTCGCGCGACCTATATTTTATCATAGAAGTATCTCCAGGTATTATATCGTAGACACGATGTATTCGTGTCTACTTCTGAAGCTTAGCACGAGTATTGGCGTCGTCAAGCGGTCTAAGTGGCTGTTTTGAAGCATGTTTTAGCCTCAAATGAGAACATAAAGAGAACAAATGACAATAGCGAAAATCGCATTCGGCTCGGTCGTCAATTCGATTGCCGTTACAAATATTTAGGCCACCGGCAGAGCAAAACCGCCAGATCGCATGCTGTATAAAGCGCGGAAAGATCATCGGAAAAGACGAATTGAACTGTTGAGCGTTGATGTTGCCGGCGACGCATCTGACAAGTTCAGCGCAACCGCCCTCTCGATAGCATTCGACCCCGTAGGTATGCGGCCGCCCACTCTCGGCAAGAATTCCGGTTCGATGCATAAAATTGTGAACAAGAGTGTCTATAGCGATCATGTCGACGCCGGCTTGAAACCAACGGGGACGGTCGCTTGAGGCACCCAGCAAGACCGACGATAGAGTCATCGCCAGTATCTTGTCCGATATGCCGTAGACGTGGCGAAGCGGCGCGATAAGCGGATCTCTATCGAACCCTTGCGGGAAAGAGGTGCTACTCGCTAGCTGCTTATCGATCCAGCCGACGAGATCATTGTTTGCAATGTCGCGGACAAAGAGGAAGAAGCTATATGCGGTTTGATTAAGGCGCCCGTTGCGCAGCTTATGCTTTGGTAACGAACACAGTTCAATGTGTTCCGGCTCAGAGCATGTCGAGCTCGTTTTGTCGTATCGACACCCATGAAAACTGCGATAACTTCGCAAGCGGGGGCAGGGAACGTTCTGTTGGAGCGCTCCTTGTATCGCTGACCAGCTCGCGTTTCCGTGCTTGTCGAGGTACGATCTCGCGACGGCGTCAGAGACCCCTTGGTAGCTGAAGTTCGTGACTAGCCAGTCAAACAACCGTGGGGTGTTTCGCTGTTCGATGGCCTGTTGGATATTGTGGGCGTCGAGATCCGCCTTGATGTCGTCTATCAAGTTTATCGAACCAGCGAGCTCGCATACTCGATTGACGATCTGAATCGGTCGCTTGAGCTTATCGCGCAGAACGCTGTCGCTCAGGGGAACAGCATTTAGCCCAGTAGCTAGATGAGCGATATCAGCCTCCGTTGCGCATCACTATCGCCGTCGATGTAGCGTTGTGTGGTCTGAATCGAGCGATGGCCGGCTAGAAGCTGTACATCTCGCAATGAGCCGCCCGCACTATGAACCGAGCGGGCTGCTCTCGTGATAAAAGTGCGGCGGCCGGAATGTGATGAGCAGCCGTCGAAGCCTAAGGCCCCGAACTTCCGGTAAAACCAAATAACAATGCTCTCTGGGCTCATTGCGCCGCCACGTTCTGATCGAATGATGGGTCCTTCGCTATAGCCTGATGCAAGCAGATCGCCCAGAGCTAGGCGCAAATGGGCATGAATGGGAATAAGTCGGCCGCTTCGCTTCTTGGCGATACCGTCGCGGACCTCAATACTTTGGCCGATCTCGCCCGTGGGCGTTAGGACCATGTCCCACGTCAGTTTGGCGATTTCAGCAGCGCGCAGGCCTGCCTTGACAGAGAGCAGCACAATGACCCGATTACGAAGAGGGTGTCGCGTCTGCTCGGCGAAAAACAAGAGATCGTCGATGTGGTCGGCCGAAAGTATTTTGGCCTGCTTGCCCGACATGTTGCTCAGCAATCGTTGTTGTTCGATTCTAGAGCGGCAGAGCCGAAGATCAACGGAAATATCGCACTATCGCAACTGATAAGGTTTTTAGAATTTCTTGATCACTTTTCAGTTGGAGTGTTCGTTTCGGCTCGACGTGAGTATGTGCGCGGCGCCGTATGAACGGCCGCTTATTCCTTTTGACTTGTTTGAATCAAGAGGACGTTTATGCCGCCGTCGTCGAGCGCCGCGACGGTTCGCAAGTCTGGCGGAGACATAAAATCAGTTGGACCCATAAATAGTTGCAAGACCTCGCCGCCCATGCGGGACATGTCGCCCACATAAAGCCCGCGCCGCTTGCCTCTGTGTCTTAGCGCTCTCGCGGCGGTCAGTCTCAACAGGTCTCGGATCGTTGGGGACCAGTCATATTTGGACACTCTATAGACCTGGCGGCCGGATTCAGAAACCCGTCCGGGTTGGGAAGGATCCATATCGTAGAGCATTTCGACGAGAAAGTTCGCTAGGCTCAACACGCCTGGGGCCGAGGCACGAAGAGGATTGACGGGGCCGGAAACGAACCATCCCCCATCCGACAAAATTCCGTATCGTCCGGAGCGATTATCGAGGGAGAAATCACGAACCTTTGGATCGAAACCGGGAGACACTACCGAAAATCGAGGCCATCGCTCGTAAAGCCAGAATTGCGGCTCATCCGGCGTGGAGGCATTGGACCGGCCAACGACTTTCGTTTGCATTAGAACTGCTCGCCAATATTCCTTCGACTCGGCATTGATGTGCGAATGTAGGATCAGGAGATCGGCTAACTCGCACCTTGTCGTAGGCACGGGGTACGGCGGTGGGTCTGCGACGCGCACCATAGGCGATTGGTGGCAAAAGACTCCGGCGATACAGACTTTGATATTTTGACCAAGGATCGGCTGCCAAGCCCTAGTAATTCTATCGGCGCCGTTCTCGATCAATGAAGCCACGAAATCGATTTCAAGGCGCGGCGGGCGCGTCATGCTCCCGAGCTGCTTTTGGCATACGTCGTCAACGACAGACTGTGCTGTCGAAATTAACGCTGGCCGAATGCGCATTGGAAAAACGATAAGAGAACCTTACCTGAAAGAACCGAGGCTTTGCCTTCGCTTGATACTATCGCAAAAGTTGCAGTCATCAATAGATCTTCCACGATCTGATGTCGCGGTAGACCTCGTTCTCTCGTCGCATGATCATGTGCCAGGCATGTTGATTGGCTGTCCGGGCAGCGCCAACTGATAAGGTTTTGAGAAAAGCTTATCAGTTCGCGTTCGGTCCGATGTTCGATCGGGCAAAAGAGGGAATTGCGGCGGCGCGAGTGGCAGATCCACTTGGCCACGTGCGTTGCGGGCTTTGAAGCGGCCTCAGCTAAAGGAATCTAACGGAAGCTGATCAAGGCAGGACAGCGTTGCGATGATGGTCAGGCTCATAACCTGAAGGTCATAGGTTCAAATCCTGTCCCCGCAACCAACACTCCCCTAGACTCTAGGGGGGCGGCCGCCCTCCCGGACATCCTGAGCAGGGCGGCGAGTTGGCCATAAATGTCGATCCGCACAGGCTTGTACCGGCCCTGTGGATGAAGGACGACTTTCTCACAATCTCCCGAACTGCGTCGTGGGCGGCCAAGCGGCTGTCCTCATCTGACTCCGCCAGCGCCTTCTTCAGGGTTCCGTATCTGATCGCGGTAGGCGTTCACGGCATTGGGGTGAAATTCCACGGCAGGCGGTACGACTTCGGCGATAGCCGCCTCGATCTCGTCCCGTTGCGCTTCGAGAGCCGTCAGACGATCGCGGAGGGCGCGGCTCGGAGCTTCACCCAGCAGTGCATCCACCGCTTTTGAGATCGCACCGTTGATGTTGCCCAGCCGCTTTTCCAGGTCACGGCGGCGGTGCGCGGTCGAGCTGTTCAGCTCACGCGACATCCGCTGATACTCCCGGACGTACTCGGCGATCAGCTCGGGCGTGGCCAGCTTCTCCTCGATGCCTTTCAGGACAAGGGTCTCGATTGACTCACGCGGGACCGAACGCCGGCTGTCGCAAAAGCCGGTTTCCTTCATGCGCGAGCAGAACAGGATTGAGCCGCGCTTGTCACTGCCGCCGACCACATATCCCGACCCGCAGCAGCGGCACTTGATCAGCCCGGAGAGCAGGTGTTTGGGTCGCGTGGCCAAACGATGACGGCAAAGGCTACAACATCGTGATCGCGCCCGGCATCGCGGTGTCGGGCAAGATCGTGCTGCGCGAACCGAAACCCCAGGCCGAACATTAGCCTGACTAGATGACCGGTCGGTAGCCGAAGCGGCTAGCCTCGTGGACGCGTTTCGCGACCTTATCGACAAGGCTTCTTGGCCAAACTGGCGCAAGGATGAATTCGTTCGGGCCGTTGAGGCGCTGGCTGAAGCCCAGCTCGTCACTGAAGCGGTGATTGCGATGCCGGGCGATGCCGGATTCCGGGAGCGCTTTGCCGCTGCCTTCATACTGTTTGCGAAATGCTGAGGCTCTCCTACGGGAGGGCCTTTTCTCTCCGGCAAGTAGCAGAATTAACTATGACGCAGGTCGGTGCACCTGATGGATGCCGCCTTCCTAGGACTCGCCAGAAAAGTGTAATAGATTGTTAACTATCGACTTTCCTTCAGATTTGAGGGCGGTGCAGCAATGCGCGTTGCTGTCGTTATCTTGTCCTGCGTTTTTGCCCTCTCTCCCGCTATCGCCGGCGAGGTCAAAGGCGTGCCGGTGATCGTCGATGCGGACACCGTGTACGAGGGAAATATCAAGATTCGCCTGAGTGGAATCGATGCGCCGGAGACGGATCAGATTTGCCTGGATTCTTCCGGCAAAGCTTGGGATTGCGGCATTGAGGCTAGAGAAAAGTTGAAAGCCTATGTGCGCGAACAATCCTGGACGTGCGAGCTGACCGGGCAAGACGTCTATAGACGGCACCTTGGATCTTGTACGGTCGCTAGCGAGGACGTCTCACGCTGGCTGGTTAGAAACGGTTGGGCCCTCGCGTTTCGCAAATACTCGATGGCCTATGTTGCGGACGAGGCGTTTGCCCGCGAGCAAAAGCGCGGCCTTTGGAGCGGCGCTTTTGTCGCTCCCTGGGAGTGGCGTCACCGAAGCAATAGTACCGTAATCCTCGGCTCAGTCGCCGTGCCCGTCCAAGCGCAGCGAATGCTGATGGCGCCGGCTGCCGTCGCCGAGCCGCCTTCGCCGAACTGTGTCATCAAGGGCAATCTCAAGAGCGCCCATCAATGTATCTATCACGTGCCTGGAGGGAGGTTCTACGATCGGCTGTCGATGGATCGAAACTCATCTCGCCGTTGGTTCTGCTCGGTGGCGGATGCTGAAGCCGCCGGCTGCCGAAAATCTAAGCTCTAGCGCCAGGCTGACACCGTCATGAGTTTAAGCGGCACCCGCCAATCACCCCTCGCGCGCATTCTTGGCCTCCTCAGCCAACCGGTTCATCACTACCGTCCAGCCACTAATATCTTTCTCGATCTCAGCGTCGATCGCATGGCGGACGAACTGCGATTGCTCGAGCGAGGAAGAGAACGGGGTGCCCAGAACCACCCTTCGTCCGATGCGCAAACACTGGACGATGTCGAACATCAGATCATTGAACGGATTGAGGCTCATAAGCAGGACTCCCACACTATCTATCTTGACCACCTCCACACTTACGATGAACGGGTGACCGCGCTTAGTTTCGAAGAGCGGTTTGCTACCATTCAGCAGGCCGCGCCCGAGGCGGTAGGGGACTTTCGAGCGGAGGCCACCATCGGTCGGGACGAACTGTTCGCCCTACGCCGGCGGCTCAATGAGTCCGAACTCGAACGCGAAAGCTTCCGGAGCCGCCATCGGATTGAAAGGCCAGCCAGGCTTGCTAGCCTCGGGAAGATCATTCTCAAGATTGGCATTCTCGCAATTCTGTTCGTCATCGAGGTCGTGATCAACGGCAGCTTTCTCGCCAATGCCAATATCGGCGGTTGGCTCGGCGGCGTGACGCAGGCCGTCACTTTCGCGGCGTTAAACATCCTGGCTAGTTTTCTTTGGGGCATGGTGCTTATACGCCTGATCAATCGTCGAAACTACTTCCTGAAGTTCGTCGGCGTTCTCTCGTTCCTGGCCTACATTGCCTTTGCGGCCGTGCTCAATTTGATCCTTGCGCATCTTCGCGAAATACCCCCGACCATCAGTGGCGACGTCGGCCAGGAAGTCCTGCACCGGCTACTCACCGCGCCGTACATGCTGATGGATATCAATTCTTGGGTGTTCTTCAGCATTGGCCTGATTTTCTCCCTGGTCGCGATGGCCGACGGATTGATGTTCTTCGACCCCTACATTGGCTATGCTGGCCTGGAGCGCCGCTGGCTGGAGGCCAGCAACCAGTTTGCACAGGCCAGGAGTGACCTGATCGAGCGCTTACGCGATATCCGTCAGGACTCCACCGACGCCATGAACGGTGCAGCCAGTGATCTTTCCGTTCGGCGCAGCGAATACGACTCGTTGCTGCAGGGGCGGGGGCGGCTCGCACAGCGCTTTACCCAACATCAGAACCAAATTGAGCAAGCCGGTCGCGCCTTGCTTGAGATCTATCGCGAGGCAAACCGCCGAGCCCGCACAACGCCTGCGCCGAGTACCTTCTCGCGCGCCTACGCGATGGAGCGGATCATCTACGCGGGAGGGGAACCGGATTCGAGCGCCCGGGAGCATCTGCGCCAGATGATTGCCGAGACGCAAGAGTTATTGAAGCAACAAATTACCGCCATTCATGACGCCTTCGACAGCGCCGTGAAGACCTACCGCGAAATCGACGAACTTCTGCCGGAGAAGAAGAGTGGCTAGAAGACGTCCAAGACAGCGTAGCGCACCCGGTATCGGCTGGTCGGGCGTGGGCGGCATTCTGCTTCTGATACTGGCCCTCGCGGCTGGCGGGGCCCTGGCCTATGTCCTTCTGTCAACGCCCAAGCGTCCGGTGCTTGATGCCCAAAGCCTGTGCCCCGTTGATGGACCCCAGGGCATCAATGTGGTGTTGGTCGATACCTCGGATGATTTGCCGGAGACGACGCGGCGGGAAGTCCTCGTCATTCTCGATGATCTAATCGCCACTCTACCGCCGTTCTATAAGCTCGATATTCGAGTGCTGGATATTGCGGGCGCCCGCAGTCGGTCTCTGTTCTCGAAGTGCAATCCGGGCGATGGGGCCGGTTTGAACGAATGGACAGATAATCCTCGAATTGCCCGCCTTCGCTGGATCGAGAATTTTCGTAAGCCAGCTTCAGACGCGGTGAAGAACAGCATGGCTTCGGCCAAGGCGGCAAATTCGCCGCTCATGGCCGCGATTCAAGATATCGCCATCGACCAGTTTTCAAGCGCGGCTAACCAGAACGCGAAGAAGACGCTGATCGTGATCTCCGACATGATCGAGTACACGCGAGATTACAGTCAGTATCCCACCGCTGGCGATCTCTCTTTCCAGCGCTACAAGCAATCCCCTGCCTATTTGAAGTTTCGCACTGACTTACACGGCGCTACAGTCGTCATTCGCTATGTGACGAGGCAGCCTAAGGGCCAGCCGTTGCTCAACGACATCAAGCATGGCGAGTTCTGGATCCAATGGATGAAGGATAATGGCGCTTCAACAACGGCGGTCAAACGGTTGCAGGGGACCTAGGCGTGACGATCAAGGACACCATGCGCCGTTTTCCGCCAGGCCTCCTCAGTGGGCTGCTGTTCTTCGCTGTCGTTATCATGGGCAGCGGTTACATTGTCTTTTCTAAACTTCACGAGTTTCCGGCGTTCTACGTCACTTCCGTTCCAGTGCTGATCATGGTCGGCTACGCGCTTCTGTTGGGTGTCGCGCGTCTGTTTCGCCTGCGGGACGACCAATCAGGCGACAACCTCTACTACATGGGCTTTCTGTTCACGCTGACGAGCCTCGCGGTCTCGCTGTATCAGTTTAAGTCGGAGGACGGTGCGGCCGAACAGATCGTCCAGAATTTTGGAGTTGCCATTGCGTCGACCATCGCGGGCATTTCGCTCCGTATCTTGTTCAATCAAATGCGACGCGATCCGGTTGAGGTCGAGGCAACAGCCCGGTTGGAGTTGGCTGAGGCCTCAAGACGGGTGAAGCGTGAGCTAGAGAGCACCGTATTGGAGTTCGGCTACTTCCGGCGCATGACGCAACAATCGATCACGGATGCCCTCGACGAGATAAATGAAACACTCGGCAGCGCGAGCGACAAGCTCGCGAACGACATAAAAGCCTTCGCTCAAACGGCAGGTCGGCCCCTGGAGGAAGCGTCCAAGAAATCCGGGGAAACACTCGATGACCTCAGCGGGAGAGTTGTCGAGACGCTGGACGCGGTGTCTGCGCGGTTGGTCCGTGAAGGCGATCAACTATCGCGCAGCACCGCAACCATCTCAAAGGCGATTGATGGCCTCGCAACCAAGCTTTCGTCACTGCAGACGCCCGATCAGCTCATTGAAATCAAGCTGTCGCCGGTGATTTCGGCTCTCACACGCGCCATCAACTCATTCAGCAAAAGTGCCGAGGTCCAGGCGGAAACGATCGAGGCGAACCTACAGCAAACTCAAGCCGTTGGTGCGGCAGTTGCTAGGCTCATGCAAGAGATTCGAACCGCTGAAGCTGCACGGGCCGCTGACGAAGCATTGCGGACGAGATGATGCAGCCTTGTAGCTCTCTCAAGGACGAGTATGGCTATGGATGGTGAAATAATTCAGCAGCGCTCATCGTACCGGCAAGGCCTCGTTCTTGGTCTCACGATGGCTGAAATCATGCTCTTGTTGGTATTTTGCCTGCTCATCGCTATGGCAACTTTCTTAAGGTCGGAACAATCGAGGCGACTTGCTGCCGAGCAGAAGCTGTTTCAGCAGGAGGAGCAGAATAAGCGCGACCGTGATGTCGTGGCGGCTCTGCGCCAGAACACCGCAGTTGCCGAGAAGCTGGAGAGCCTTTCTGGCCTGACTGATCCTCAGGAGATCGACAAATATTGGCGGGAGCTGGTCGATAGCCGCACGGCAATGGCCGACCTTGAAAAGAGCGGGATCTCGATCAAGGAGATTCGTGACCGCATTGCTGATCTCGAAAAGCTGCGGTCGAGCGGTCTTGACGTCGACAAGGCTATCCGCAATGCGGACACAATCGGTGCGATCAACCGCGCGCTGGCGAGGCCGGGACAGCCGTCGGTATCGACATTGGCGATCCTGGAGGCAATTGAGCGCGGAACTACAGGTGCAGGTCCCAGCGGGCACCAATGGCCGCCGATCATTACCTTGAGCGATGCTGCGGGCTATTCGTTCAAGAGCGGAAGCGCTGAACTCTCGCAGAAACTGATGGATGCGCTGGTGGGCAAAACGCCTGAAGAGATTCTTGCCTACATCAAGAAATATGACGTCGATGTTATCGAGGTTGTCGGCCATACCGACGAGCAGCCGTTAGGTATTCGGCCAACAAACTTGGACCGCGATCTCCCTTCGGTCCTCAAGGGCACCTCGAACATTGCAACCTTGATTCCTGCCGACAATGCGGGGCTTGGACTGGCGCGGGCCGTTTCTGTCGTGAGCGTGCTCCGGAAGAGTCAGTTGTTGGCGCCATACAAGCTCCTACCGTTATCCGGAGCGCAGCTTGTAAACACGGACGAAACGCTAGCGATCGAGGGGGCGTCACGGGACGATCCGCAGCGACGCCGCATAGAGATTCGATTGCGGAAGTCGGTGCCGCGGGAGGTCACCGCAACCATTGCGCAGCCGACGATTGTTACACCGCCACCGCCCGTGCCGAAGCCGAGGCCAGTTCAAAAGCTGCAACCACTACCGATCGCGCCACCCCCCAAGCCGGTCCGAACACCATTGTGGACGCCTGGTAACTAATGATGGGCGTGGCCGTTGGCCGGGCTTTAGGCTTTGCCCGAAGCCGCTGGGCCGTCTCCGCCCTGCGGGTCACTATCCCTCACGCAAGACATGATGCACTCCTCGCCGGAGGCACTCGGTCAAGCAGCTGCCTACCCACCGAGAAATGGGCGGCGATGGCGTGCAGGGCGCCGATCTGCTGCATGCGCTGGCCGGCATGACCGTCGTCCAAATCCTCGACGGCAAAAACAAAGCGGTCTCTCCAAGACTCGAGAACCTTCTCGGGACCGTCGACCCAAGTATCTCGAGCCGCAAGCCGGTCCCAGACGAGTTCAAGGGGCTCCGACGATTCCTTGTAGTCGTCAGGATCGGCGCAGGTCAGAACGGGCAGGGGACTTTCGGCGCGGTGGACCTTCGGAAACTGGATCAGGAATGCGTCGAACGGAGGGGCCAGCCGCGTTGTGATCTGATCGTGCCCGGGAAGCTGGACGTCGAAAAACTGGGACTGCACGACGGCGCCGTGGAAGGCTTTTTGAGTGACTGCGTTCTTTCCGAAGATCTGACGGCGCTCAGGGAGCACCGGTAACCGGACCGGTCGTGTCCACTTGCTAAACAAACTCACGGTTTGTGATGCCAGTCAGTCGACTGTCCCCTCGCTTGCTCCTGCTTCCCCAGCAGAAAGCCTACACCAGAAACGGGCACATTGGGAACCTGCGCTGTCTGGCTGTGGAATTATTGCCGCGACAAGCGTCAAGCGCTTCAATGCCCAGCCTTAGTCTTTCGACGTAAGTCAGCGAAGCGCCGTTGCGCACAGCTTCCGGTTGTTATTACCTAGGCTTTGGCGGCTGGGGCGCCCATTTAATGAGAATCATACTTGTAATCCTTATTGCGCTAGCGACGGATGTTGCGACCGCGCACGCAGACCCGCTCATAGAGAAGCTTCGAACATGCCTTTCAATCGAGGACATGACAAAAGAGAGACTCGATTGCTATGATTCGATCGTTCCACCAGAACCCAAGCTGAAGCCACCGCTTGCCACTGTCGTTACTGACTGTCGGTACTTAAGGGAGGAAGACCAACGAATCGTTTGCTTTAATCGATTTGTGCAGCCCTCGTCGCCTCGCTCTTCTCCGCATAAGCTCCCGCATAGCACGGTGTCGGTAGTCCGCGCGCCACCGACGACTTACGTTCATCATCCGCGTGGTGGTTGCGGATCAAGAGGGGGCGCAGGCTACCGTCTGCCCAACGGCAAATGCGCTAGTCGCAAGAGATAACCTCGACCAACGAATGGAGACAACCCGTGCGAATTGTTGCGCTGATTGCTCTGCTTTCCTTCGTGTCGCCCGCGCAAGCGGACGATGGGCAGCCGAGTCGGCTAGACGGACTTAGTAAGTCAGCTCGGGACATGATGCCTTCTCTACCATCTGTGTCGCTGCCGTCACTGCCTAACCTTTCTTTGCCCGATTTATCCGACGCGACTGGAAAGATTATGGGAGAGTTCAACACGTTTACACAGCAAGTCAGCGATGCGCTGCCGATCCTCGAACAGATGGGTTATGAGGTCACGACGTTCAAAATAACCTGGGGCTTGCCTCCCAAGGCCAAGCTACGATTGAAGTCAACCGGCAATCCGGACATTCAGAAAGTCAACATGGTCGCATCAAAGGCGACGAACAACGGCGTGCTGGTTTCTGCACTAATAACAAGCGCCGCTACAGCAAAACGTATTCAAAGCACAATGCGTCTCGGAACTCCCTACCTCGACGTGGACTTCGCGGTGCCGCCAAGGGTCAGCATGAAGTTTCTTGGTAGTAAAACGAGCGACAGAGATGACTCAATTCGAGATACGGATGAGCTGGAAATCGTCTGCAAGTAGTTCGACACCAGGCGAAATCTAGCGGGGCCGCATACCTTGGCGCCGCGCCTC
Organism: Bradyrhizobium symbiodeficiens; assembly: GCF_002266465.3. Lineage (NCBI taxonomy): Bacteria > Pseudomonadati > Pseudomonadota > Alphaproteobacteria > Hyphomicrobiales > Nitrobacteraceae > Bradyrhizobium > Bradyrhizobium symbiodeficiens. Next base: position 2,003,100 of record NZ_CP029427.2, read on the forward strand.
GTTTGCCAGCGCGGTCCCCTTTGGTAGACGCAAAACGTCAGGTCTGGCGGTAAATCAGGGTCACTCCTCCCTACGCGCCAAGATTGACGTGGCGGCCTGGCTGCGCAAAATCGCATTTTCGCATTTGCGATTTCCAGGACTTCCCGGATTAAAGGTCGCCCAACTTGCTGTTTTCAGCTGCCGATTTGAATATTAGGAAATTCGTACTTCCGCAGAGCGCGGTTCACGGCGGCAGTATGGCTATCATTGCCTATTTCGCCCTGGTGTGGGCAGCTGCCGGACAAGACGCCGGTCGGGTTGCCCGGTGCGTGTCGATTCAAGATGTCGATGAACGGATTGAGTGCCTGGAGGGCAGGAGCAACGTCCCCGATGCGTCGGCGCTTGCGCCTGGCCGTCCAAGAGTCCCCCAAGCTGGGCCGAGCTATGACTGCCGGATGGCAACGGCGTCGATCGAACGGGCGATCTGCGGAGACGCGGCACTTTCGGAATGGGATCTGCGGATGGGCCAGCAGTATCAGCAGGCTCTCCGGCTCAGGAAGGGCGTTGATCGTCAGTCTCTTATCGAGAGTCAACGATCGTGGATACAGCAAAGGAATAATGTGTGCGCGGCGGTCGCGGGCAACAACGTTTGGTCCTGTATCGTTGACATGACAAAACAGCGGATCGCCCTTCTGTCGGAGCCCTCCCCAGCGAATGCCGATCCCTCGCCGATGGCTTCTCCGTCTCCGATGCCGCAGTCACCGCCCAAAGCGCAGACTCTTCCCCCGGTTGCTCCGCCGCCTGTTGCACCGAAGAGCTCCGGTCCTTCACCAGCGCCGAAATCAACTCCATCTGCCGACTCGACGAGCGGCATAAATCCGCTGCTTGTGCTCATTTTTATCGTCGGCGCCATCGCCGGCGCGATCGCCGTCTACAACAACATTCGACGCCGCGAAGAGGAGCAACGACGTGCGGCCGAACGACAGCGGCTAGTCGCAAAATACGGCGCCGAGATCGCTGACCGAATCCTGGCGCGTGTCGTCTGGCAGGGAATGACGGAGGAACAGTTGCTTGAGTCCCGCGGCCCCCCAGCCGATAAAGATTATGAAGTCAGGAAGTCCGTCACTAAAGAGACCTGGAAGTACGGTCAAACCGGGAAAAACCGCTTCAGCAACCGCATCTTTCTTGAGAACGGCATCGTCACCGGCTGGAAAGAGTAAGCAGCCTCACCTCGATACGGCTTTGTAGTTTTCGTCTGCCTGAAGGTACTCGGCATACGCGATCTCGACGGGAGCGTGCAGCTGCGTTCTAGCATTAAGCACGCGCGCGTGAAGCTGCCTCAGCTCCTCGTAGCCGTTCCTGACCGCCTGCTCCAGCTTGCGCCGCTCTACCCCGATCTCATGCTCGATTTTATCGATGTCACGCTTGTCAACGCCTGTGGCTGCGTTGAACCTGAAGCCTGCTTCGACCGACTGGCGCCACGCGTAAAGGGCCCCGCAAAGCTTTGGCCCGAATCCAGGTACGTTCTCGACCGCTGTGCTCAAGAGATCGGCCGCTGTCTCGATCCCATAGGATTGCAAAGTGCGTTTGCGGCCGTTGCCGATGCCCTCGATGCTAGCCTTATCGATCTCGAACTGGTCCAGATAGCGCGACAGCTGCGCTTGCCTCACCGACGTCCTGAGCTGGTCGAGTTTCGATTTCCTCAGCGTCGGAAGATGATCAACCAAGGCCTTCAGGCGCAGAACCTCTTGCTTCTTGCTGTCGAAAGCGCCGGACCCGGCTCGCTCGGTCCACTCCTGTTGGGCGCGTAGCCAAGTGTTCCGCGCATTGGCTTCGGCGTCCCGGAATTTATAGACATCGCTGGATTTATCGAGCCATCTGCGCCCGCCAAAGAACGTGACAAGCGCCGCAATGAGAAAAAGCAGTGGTGCCGGTGCGCTCAGGCCGCCGAACACGCCGATTCCGCCAATGACCAGAGCCATTGCGAAAGCGAGAACGTTTGCGCGGCGGAATGAGTTCGCCACCGAGACCGCCTCCGCGCTAGGTGCTGGCCGCGTCGCTTGAATGTTCGGGGCAGGGCCGGGGCTCTGCAAGCCTTCGATCTGTCGCCAAAGCGCCGTGAGATCGAGTGCGGTGACCTCGCCGCCGAGGGAAACGAAGGGGAATAGCTCCGTCCGGGTGGCCGCTTCCATTGGGCACCATGGGCAAGAAACCGCTTTATGGTGCCAGTGGGATGGATTGGCGCGGCATTGGATAAGGTTTTTCTCAAGCCCCGTTAGCGCTTGAACCCAATCCTGCGGTTCCGGCCTGCCACCGTTGATCATCTGCTTCGCGAAAGCACGTTCGAACAGAAAGGCGACCTCGTCGCCGACGATCGACAGGGCCGGCGTGTTCGGGGGCCTGTCCATCTGCACGTCCGCGCGCATAGCGCTGTAAGCGAACCGAAGTTCGGAGATCGCTTTCGGGATCGGCATATCTCCACGTCCGAGGAAGCGCCCGGCGAAAGGATGCCTGCCCATGAACAGAAGCAGGAACAGCATTACGGCAAGACCAAAGCCGTCGTGGTTCACCGTTCTCACGATCTGGCGAAGGTTCTTGCCCTGCAGCTCGGGCGGCGTGAACGTCTCGACGCCAACTTCGCAAAAATAGCGCTTTCCTTGGCCGGTGATCTGAAAGCTGTCGCAGTCGATCAGCTTGACCGTCGCATCCGGCGCGACCAGAACGCTTCCTTCGTTGATATCGCCAATAATGCTGCCCGTGGCATGCACGGCGCCAAACGCCCTCGCGGTATTCGTACATGCGCGGACCAGGAAACGCCAATCGGCGCGTGTGAACTCCGTAAGTCTGCTTTTAGGGCTATAGAGTTTATGGATGTCCTTGGCGTTCTTGACGCGCGGGAGCAACAATCCGACCGGCGCGCGCCCGGACTTTGCCAAGAGAAGACCGGAGGGCCACGCTGATACCTGGTTCAGGATGCCGTTCGAAAGCGACGACATGAACTCGATTTTCGCTGCTCTCTCCGGGGTAAGCGGTCGATGATAAACCTTTGCAACGAGGTCTTCCGACGACCTGATGCCGTATACGGCGCCTTCGCCGCCCTGACCGATCAGGGTATCGAGGCGGATTTCGCGGCCGGAGGCATCGACAACTTCAGGAGGCGGCATCGGCAGAAGGGGCCCCGGGTTCGTAACGCGTCGCGAGCACCAGCGATTTATCATCATCCGTGCGCGCGCAAACGCGTTCTGAGGTCAAATAATTCAACAAGCTTTGCGACAATTCATCGTCCAGTCCCTCGTTCGGTGCCTGACGGACGGGGGCGATCATATTATTGAAAAAGGGATCGTGAACGGTCTTGGTCCCATAATGAAGGACAAGGCTCTCGATGCCGTCCGAGAAAGCCGAAAACTCTCTGATGCGCCGCGAAACTGCGTCGAACTCAAGAACCTCTGCCGCATTGCTGGCTGTGATGAAGTTCGTGCTGTTGATATATTCGCCGTGTTGGGGCCAGAAAACGTAGGACCAGCCCTCGTCTCCTTCCTCGCGAACGACCATCGCGCCGTCGCCGACCTGGAAGAATACGGCGTCTTCAGCAGCGATCACGGCGACAAGAAGAGTACAGGCGAACTCTCTCGTTGACGCGCCACCCTCCGACGCAAGGGTCGAAATTGCCGTCTGTATCTGGGCCAGCCAGTTGAGGGCGGCGTCCCGATCGATCGACCTCACCAAGCCGCCGGCTTCAAGGAAGTTTTCGATCAGATTAGTTGCGGTTGTCACCGCCGCACGCGATCCGATCTCGGAGTGCGCCGCGCTGCCGGCACCATCCGAGACCGCGGAAATAATTACCGGTCCGTTGGGGGTCTGAACGAGCCTCACGCGCACGCTGTCCTGGCACGGCTTATCGTTTTTGATATGCGACGTGCCGATCGCGCAGGTGGCGGCTATCCGCCATTTCATTGAGCTAGACTTCGGTCCAGCCGCTTGGCGGCGGCAAAGCGACACGGTCGCCGGTGCTGGAAGCCGAAACGCGGCTCAACGAACTCGACAGCCACATGAACAACTCGCGGAAGTTCAGGCCATCGAGTTTGAGCGGGCCGCGCGGCGCGATCTGAGCAAGAATTCCCATATCCGCGTTGACCACGCCGATCGCGAAGAATGAGAACTCCTTCTTTTCTTCGCCGTCCTTCACGAGTTGGGCCGCTCGCTGCCAGCTGTCGGTCGGGGAGCCATCGGTGATCAGGAAAATCCAAGGCCGGTAGTACGAGACGCCATTGTCCTTGTACCGCTGTTTGCGTTCGCGGAGCATGTCGATGCCTTGCTCGATCGCCGCGCCCATGGGGGTATCGCCTGTTGTCGAAAGCGTCGGAGGATGCCAGAAATCAGGCGTCTGGAAACCAGAATCGATATTGACGGGGCCAAACGTGACGACCCCAATTTCAACGCGCTTCATCGCCAGGGCATCATTCGCCAACTGGTCCTTCAGCGTCGCGATGCCTCGGTTCAATTCCGATATCGCTCGCCCCTGCATCGAGTGCGATGTATCCAATAGGAGGAGGCAGGGGCACCGCGGCTCCGGATTGGTGGTGAAGTCGTCGCTTCCAAAGCCGACCTGTTCGAAGCCTGACATCGGTTTTCCTCACTATTATTGTGGTGTTAATTGCAGCGGCGGACCGATCGAGTCCGTACGTACTTTCGGCCGCGGCCGCGGCAAAGGGATGGGGCCTTCAATGGCCGAATATTGATCAGGCGAAGATTGAGCGAGCGAGCCAGTGGTCTCGCCCACCGGCGTTACGGGCAGCGAGGAGCCATTGGAGGCGGGCTCCGGGCGACTGACGATGTAAATCAGCCCGAGCACGAAAGCGATGATGACGAACGGCGTGGCGGAGTAGCGCCTGCGCGTCGGCAAGGGGGTGGTGATAAGCGCGGCCGGTGCTTGGGGCTGGACCGTTGTAGAATAAGATAGACCGGACCCAGGGATGCTCACGGTCAGTCGTGAGGGTCCATGTGGACTTACATTGTAGGTGAAGCCCTTTCCGCCAAATGACAGGCTGGAACGCCTCAATCCGACGTTGAGGCGCACGCCGGGTATCAGCTTTATCGATTTACGAAAGCGCAGCCCCATTTCTCTCCCTTTGGTTGAATTATTCGACCAAAAGAAGAGAGTTTTCAACCTTCCATAGGCGCCGGCGGATACGACTTTACGTCTAGAGCGAAATATTACTGTCTCGATCCTACAAAAATACCGGTGCGCCTTTGCCCCTTCTATTGTTGTACAGCGACACGAGTTTGCTGGCAGGTGTCTTGGAAGATGGGGATTGCCGAAGCAAAGTGCGCAAAACCACTGCTTCTGGCTTGACCGCGTAAACCGGCGAGTTCTAATTTTGTTCTCAAATGCGCGGGTGCGATTCTGTGAGCCCCGCAGCCAGCTTTTCAACGAAACAGGAAACGCCCATCCGGGCAGCAAACATGCACGAGATCATCTGCCCTCACTGTACCAAGGCCTTCAAGGTCGATGAGTCCGGTTACGCGGATATCCTGAAGCAGGTCCGTGACGCCGATTTCGCAAAGCAACTGCACGAGCGGCTGGAATTGGCCGAGCGCGACAAGCAGAGCGCTGTTGAATTGGCCAAAGCCCAGGTTGGTGGATATCTGCAGAAGACCGCCGCTGCCAAGGATGCGGAAATCCAGGAGTTGAAGTCCAAGCTTGAGGGGAGCGAGGTCGCTCAGAAGCTTGCTGTCACCGAAGCGCTCAGCGTGGTCGAGAAGGAGCGTGACACGCTGGCGCACGCGCTCGCGCAGGCGGAACGCGAGAAGAAGGCTGCCTCAGAGCTTGCTGAGGCGCTTTTGGCCAGCGAGCAGCACAAGATCACGGCCGCCAAGGAAAAGGAAATCCAGGAGCTGAAGGCTAAGCTTCAGGCCGTCGAGCTGGAGAAGAAGCTCGCCGTGACCGAAGCCGTCGGTGCCGTCGAGAAAGAGCGCGATGAGCTGAAGAACGGCATCAAGCAGGTCCAGCTTGAAAAACAGCTCTCTGAGCAGTCCCTCAAGGACAAGTACGAAACCCAGATCAAGGATCGGGATGACGCGATCGAGCGCCTCAAGGATATGAAGGCCCGCCTCTCGACCAAGATGGTCGGCGAGACCCTCGAACAGCACTGCGAAACCGAGTTCAACCGGGTGCGCTCGATGGCGTTTCCGCGGGCGTATTTCGAGAAGGATAACGACGCGCGGACCGGCAGTAAGGGCGACTACATCTTCCGCGACGCGGACGAAGCCGGCACCGAGCTCATCTCGATTATGTTCGAGATGAAGAACGAGAGCGACAAGACCGCGACGAAGAACAAGAACGAGGATTTTCTCAAGGAACTTGACCGCGATCGCACCGAGAAGGGCTGCGAGTACGCGATCTTGGTCTCATTGCTTGAACCGGATAATGAACTCTACAACACCGGCATCGTGGACGTCTTCCACCGTTATCCCAAGATGTACGTCATCCGGCCGCAGTTCTTCCTGCCGATGATTACGCTGCTGCGGAACGCATCGCTCAATTCCCTGAAATACCGGACTGAGCTGGCGCTGGTTAAGGCCCAGAATATCGACATCACCCAGTTCGAAAGCCAGCTGGAGACGTTCAAGAACGGTTTTGCCAGGAATTACGACCTCGCTTCCAGAAACTTCCAGACGGCAATCGCCGAGATCGACAAGTCCATCGACCATCTGCAGAAGACCAAGGATGCGTTGATGGGTACGGATCGCAACCTGCGCCTTGCGAACGACAAGGCGCAGGACGTGACGATCAAGAAGCTGACGCGGGGCAATCCCACGATGGCAGCGAAGTTCGCGGAGCTTAAGAGCTCGCCTGCGGAAGCGGCTGAATAGCTGCTTCACGATTTCAAGATTCGTCTCTGGAAGGTCAGCGTTTCTAGGCTGAATAGACGTGATCCGTCCAGCCTAACGGCTATTCGAGTGTGGGGTGGTGTCTTGACAACCGAAGTCGGGCGCTCTCCATTGATGCAATCCATGATTTTGCATTTCCAGATATACAATTTTCGCCGGAACGCATATGGCAAGCGATAATGAACTATTCGATTGGTGCGTTGCACGCCCGCGCTGGCAACAGGAAGCCATACGGCGCCTCACCACCAAGCCGGCTCTCGACACAGATGAACTCAAACAGCTAGAAGATGCGGTAAGGGCGGAAGCAGGGATTACCGCCGGAAAGGCGCCCGACTGGCCTGCGCTGACGAAAATTCACCTCAAGGCGGGCAATCAGTTCGCGCCGGTCACCGTTCTGGGCTCGATCGGGCCGTTGCGCAATATCGACCGGTTGGCTGCGGCACAGCCGCCGCTCAAGTTTGCCATCAACGGCGTGACGCTGATTTACGGTCCGAACGGTTCGGGTAAGAGCGGGTATTGCCGTATTGCCAAGAAAATTTGCCATTGCCTGCACGACGTAACCCTACGGGGTAACGTGTTCGAGCCGGCCACATCCGATCCCCGGGAGGTGAGCCTGACCTTCCGCGTCGATGGTGATAAAACCCGCAGCGTGCTCTGGGATGACAGAAGGGCGGCGCCGCCGGAACTGGGCCGAATCTCGGTCTTCGACAGCGATGCCGCAGGACTGTACGTCGACGCCGAGCGCAACATCGAATTCTTGCCCTTTGAGCTTGCTCTGTTGACCAACCTCGCCGAGGTTCTGCGCATCCTGGACGCCCGCTTCAAGGCTGAGGAAGCGGCCTTGAACAAGGCGCACCAGGCGCCGCTGCCGCTCGGATACGAGAAGCGCACCAAGGTATCGGCGCTGATTGGGGCCTTGAAGGCGGACCAGAACCTTCCCACCGCGCAGGCGTTGCGGGCCTTGGCGGCTTGGACTGAAAAGGACGAGTCTGCCTTTCAGGCGCTCGCGCTCGAGCTCAGCAAGGACCCGATTCTTCTGTCGAAAGTGAAGGAGGCCACCAAGTCGACCGTCGAGACGCTGGTTGCCGATGCAAATACCATTGTCGATGGGATCGGCAATGCCGGCCTTGCGAAACTGAAGGACGCGCGGGAAAAAGCAGCGGCCACGCGCGAGGCGGCGAAGGCAGCCGCTTCCGCCTTGGCCGAGGATTCGGCGGTTCCGCAGCTGGGTAGTGAGACCTGGCGCCAGATGCTGAGGTACGCGCGCGACTTCGCCGCCGAAGCATACCCGGACCTTCAGCCGCCCCAACTGGCTACCGCTGATACCTGTGTGCTCTGCCATCAGCCTCTCGATGGACCTGCCCGCACGCGACTCGTTGCTTTTGATGAGTACATCGAGGGCCGAGCCAACGCGGACGCCGAAAAGGCAAAGAAGGAGTTCGGGGATGCCGCGCGCGCCATCCTTGAACTCAAGATTCTCAGCAGTCAGGAGATCAAGAGCCGCCTCGTTAACTTCGTCGAGGGCTCGCCGCCCCGTCAGGCGCTGGCGGACAAGCTTGAGAGGTTCTACGGCGTCTGCCAGGAACGTCACGCTTTGGTTTCAACAGCCATCAAGACAGTCGAGTACGCAGGTCTTGAGGGGCTTGCGGATCTCGACCGGTCGATCATCGACGAACTGCTGGTTGAAGTCACCGTCCTTGCCAACGAGATCAAGGGGCTGAAACCAACGACCGACGAGACCGCCAAGCGGCTGAAGCGTCAGCAAGAGTTCGACGAGCTGGAAGCGCGGAAAAAGTTCTCGGCTGACATCGACACCTTCGTGGCGCGACGGAATTCACTCGATCTGTTCCTGAAGACCAAAGCGTGCGTCACCGCCTGTTCTGTCGCCGGGATTACCTCCCACATCACCCGCATCAGAAGGAAGGTGCTGACCGCGTCCCTCCAAACCAGTCTTGAAGACGAGATCAAAGCCCTCGACCTTCAGCATCTACCCCTAAAACTTGCCGACCGAGGGGAGGTCGGCAAGAGCAAGGTGCATATCGGACTGGAGGCCCAGCAGAAGGTCGGGAAGAACAGTGACATCCTGAGCGAAGGGGAAAAAACGGGCGCTCGCCCTGGCAGGCTTCCTCGCTGAATTGAAAGAGGTCGGCGCCAGGCACGGAATCGTGGTCGATGATCCGGTGTCTTCGCTGGATCATGCCCGGATGGAGGCGGTGGCGAAACGCCTGGTCAAAGAGGCCGCCGCCGGGCGACAGGTCATTATCTTCACGCACAATCTCTTCTTTCACCATGCCGTGTTCGAAGCCGCGCGGGACATGAAGGTGCCTCTGCGAGAGGAATGGATCGCCAAGCATGCGGACGGACGGTTCGGCATCATCGACGTCGGTCAGGAGCCCTGGATTTCCATGGGTGTGACGAAGCGGATCTCAATCATCGACGGCTTACTGCAAAAGAAGAAGCCGACCTATTCGGAAACCGATGAGACAGAGCGCTCGTTTGTCACCGATGTGTACAGCAAGATGCGCGAAACCTGGGAACATGCCATTGAAGAGATTCTTTTCGCGGGCGTTGTTGGCCGTTTCCGCCCGAATGTCGCGACCCTCAAATTGAGGGCCGCCCGCGTCGAGCAAGCGGACTACGAGGCGGTGCACGCTGGCATGACGCGGTGTTCTAAGTACTCCGGCCACGACCAATCAGCGGGAGTGCCGACTGACCTTCCCAAGCTCACCGAAATCAAGGCCGATCTCGACAAGCTCAGCGCATTCGTCACGGCCGCGAACTCTCGTCGGAAGGCACTTGAAAAAGAAGGTCAACTGTATGAAGCGGGGCCTGTGGCGGCCAAGGTTCTCGACTAGCAATCGCCGCCGAGTCACATCGCTTCCTGATTTTGCCGCAGCGGGCCGTGCCAGGATTAAAAAACGAACGATCGGGGAGTGTGATGGTGGAAGCATGGTTTCCAATGGTCAGAGATGTGGTGCTGTTCGCCATTGCTGTTACGGCGCTGTGCTCTCGACATTTAACTGGCGGCAGGCGGCACGAAAGGATCGCCGCCAAATCACCATCAGCGCTTCGACTGCAATGCCAACCTACGGCGACCAACTTGGAGCGCCTTACGCGAAGTTGAAGGCGGTCAATACCGGCCATCGCGTCGTGACCGTTAAAACCCTGACGTTCGAGACCGCTGGCGGTGCCCGCCTGGCACCCATGCTCACCGATCGCTTTGCAGGTATGCCGGACACCCGATTGCCAGTGACGTTGTCGGATGGCCAGAGCGCGCATCTACTGTTGCCCTATGCAGACATCGCAGAAGCGTTGATCGCGAATCGCCAGACCGGCGTAATGAAACTTACGCCCATTTGCGTGGACTCGGCCGACAACGTCTATCGAGGCGAACCATGGGACGTTGATCCCCGCGAATTTCTGTAGATGGGTGTCCGCTAGGCGTCGCTCTCCCCCATGAAGATCTGCAACCACCGGCCGGTAAGGTCGGGTGAATAGGTCAGCAGCGCAACCCGTCAAGGCATCCACGCGGCGTTGCACGCGGAGCCTCCTTGACTGGTCGCTCAGGCCTGCTGCCCTCGAATTCTCCCGACCGGCCGCGATGGCGCAGCCGACGAAAAGGGAGATCCTCACATGACCGACACCATCAAAATCCACAGCTTGAACGACAGCTTTCGCCAGACCGCGGCGCCAGACGGCCATCAACAGTGCGTCTGTCACCAGCTGGGCCGTCATGGCGGCACTCATCGACCAGCCCACGACCCGGCGCGAGAACAGGTCGATCACCGCCGCCACGCAAAGCCAGCCCTCGGCGGTCCAGAGATAGGTGAAGTCGGCGATCCACTTCTGGTTCGGCCGCTCGGCAGCGAACTGCCGGTCCAAGAGGTTCGCCGGCACATTCTTGAACTGTCGATCGCCGCTGTCCTTCGGCAAGCGCCGTCGGCGTGGCCGTGCCCGCAAGCCCTGAACACGCGTCAGCCGCTCGATCCGGTGGAGGCCACAGTCGGCCCCGTCGGCGAGCATGTCGCGCCAGACATGGCGCGCGCCGTAGGTGCGGTCGCTCGCCATGAAGCTGTCCTTGACCTTGCCGCCGAGTTCTTCGTCGCTGCGGGATCTGGTGCTGGGAGAGCGGTTCAGCCAGGCATGGAAGCCCGACCGCGACACCCCCAGCGCATTGCATAGCCATGCCACCGGCCAGATCGCCCGGTGCTTCGCGATGAAGACAAACTTCATGTCGCTTCCTTCGCGAAGAAGGCTGCGGCCTTTTTTAGGATATCCCGCTCGGCCTTCAACTTGGCGACCTCACGGCGCAGCCGCTCGATCTCCTGCTGCTCTGGCTTCACCTGGCCATGACCAGGGAAGGCCTGCACCGGATCGGACCCGAATTCCCTGCCCCTCTTGCGCAGAACATTCTCGTGTACGTCCAGGTCGCGGCTGGCCTGCGCCACCGATACCCTGCGTTCCCTGACAAGCTTGACTGCCTCGACCTTGAACTCGCGACTGAACTTCCGTCTCTTCATCGACCACCTCCGGCTTCATGAAACACCTAATCTTGGTGTCCATCAAACCGGCAGCAGCTCACTACGGTCCGCTGCCAAAAGGTAAGACTAAGCTGTCGGACGAGTAACAATTTGGCTTTTCAACATTTCAACTTTGGCCTCGGTCTGGCTAAGAGCCGCCTCAGCACGGGCTTCATGTTCAAGCCGATTGAGGCGGACGTCACACCCGCGCGTTTAAAGAACCGAAAAAGGCCCGTTGCGTTTGTAGGTCATGCTTGCGGACGATGAAGTGCCAGTTCTATGCGACATCGGGCGGGTGCCTTCGACCTTCGAAGAAACCAAGAAGCAGGAAGTCGTGAATCGTTTCGTTCGAGGATATATCGAGCGCCACGGCCAGCAATTCAGGTGAATGATAGGGTTTCGCAAAAGGAGGCAGTTCGTGGACTGATAAGCTTTCTAACAAAAGCTTACCGGTTGGCGACCGACTAAATGGTCTTTGGCTGAAGGTCACCGGTATCGATATCGGAGTAATGCTGAATCATGGCAGGTTGCCAAACTGGAGCCTGATTTCTAGATTGTATCGAGGAGATCGAGGCGTCGCGTCACGGGCTCTGCTCGGGCGCTTTATCCAAGTCGCTCCGACCACTTATTGTGAGAGCTTAGATTTGCCAGCGCAGAACGAAAACTCTACCGATGAGCGATGGAGTGCTGAAGAGATATCGCTGGCGGCTGAAGCCTATATGAACATGCTTGAGGATGAAATCGCTGGTCGCGAGATCAACAAGACAGCCATGCGCGAGAAGCTCAGGGCAGGAGGACTTTCCGGACGAAGCGATGGGGCGATCGAGTATCGCATGCAGAATATCTCCCACGTTCTTGAGACCACGGGACGCGCTTGGATAACTGGCTACAAGCCGGCAGGCAATGTTGGGCCAACAAACACCGAGGTGCTCAAACGAAAAATCGACGAGCTGACCGAGGGAAAAGTCTATCTTCCCCACGCACGCGCGACGACGTTTTCTCAACTCGTTCCGTCGCTCAACCAGTTGATGGGCGTGAAAGCAGTCTACCGACAAGTTTCGTCTTTCGTACTCTGCTTCGGTGGACGAGGTGATCCCAAGGCCAAGGGCTACTACTCATTGCCGGCGGCCGCGGCAAAAAAAGTGGCCGATCAACCCTTCATCATAACCATTGGAGGCGGGAAAAGCGTTCTCCCAGAAAATGATGGGCGCGTTGTCGACCTAGTTCGCCTCAGCCCCGTTTATGGCCCTACGGCACTACTCCTCTCTGATCCAGACGAAGTGCGGCGGCTTGCTCAATGGCCAGTAGCCATTGCTTTGCGCGAAGTGTGGCGCTTCGTGGGAATGCCGCACCTGATCGAAGATCTGGGATTCCTTGACCGCACGATCCTCGCTGGCGCGCAGGACGGAATCATTCGGCCACAACAAATCGAGCGACTTTACGATGCATTGAGAGCCGCCGAACTCGAACCAGCTAGGCTTCCCGCTGGCGCGAACTTCTTTGACGATGGTACCCCCAGATTGGTCAGCTCAAGGTTGCCTTCACTACCGGCCGTAGCGAAGGAAGAAGGTCGGCGTTATTGGAAGCTTCAGCAACTGACTGAACGAGATGCCGCGCTTAGCAAGGAAGCAAAACGCCTAAATGCGCTAAGGCACGGTACGTTTACTTGCGAGGCCTGCGGCTTTGCAAACGCGGATGCCGCGATGTTCGACGCACATCATCCGACTCCCCTGATGATAGGCATACGTACCACCATCGCAGAGCATTTAGAAATCTTATGCCCAACTTGCCATCGAAGAGCGCACCGCACGCCTGATCGCCTCAAACCCGTGGCCCTGCACGAATTGAAGAAGTGGTGCGCGGACGGCCGGCGCTAGCGGCCTTCCATGAGGACCCTGAAATTGGGCCTCGCGCAGTTCTTCGCCTGCTGCGCAAGCGCTCACTTTCAAGTTGGGGAAGAGTTGGCGGTACTGAAGCGGCACTGATGAGGAAGTTACACAAATGGAGTCAGTTCACCGACTGATGAGAAACTCAGGCAATCGCAGTCAACTCTTTGAGGTAGTGCAAATGCAACTGGTAGTTCTGCGTGGACGTGGACGCGCAAACAGGGGGCGGCAGGGGGATTTCTATTACCCAGGGTTGAAATACGATCGTGGTTCGTGTATCGTTTACCGCATAATCAGATGCGTAGACGGCCTTGGAGGATTCCGTGACACCGTTCCGCGCCCTGGCTTTCCTGGTAACCTCCGCGGTTTTCATCTCGACTTCGCCCGCCGTTTCCGGGAACGCGTTCCAGGACGTTTGGGGCGTAGCGACCGATCCCCTTAAACTCGAAAAATCGGCCTCTGAGCTTTCCCAGAGTCTCGAACGGACCATGGCCCAGTTAGGCGCCTTGGAGAGCCAAGCAAATTATGACCTAGAGCAGCGGCTTGAACAAATCCGCTCCATCGTCCACGACGCACTCAATGGCACACGGGATATCGTAGCCGATGCGACAAAGCGCATGCTTGCGCTAGAGGCGCAAGTCAATGCTGACGCCATCAAGTTAATTTATCGAGCTCAGTGCGCCGCCGAAGTTGTCCTCATGGATCAGCTGCAGCGCAGCTTTGCCCAGCTCATCGCTAATCTGAAAAGAGCTGATCCCAGCGTTACGATCCTGGGTGCGCGCGTTATCAGTCTTGATATCAGCGACGTCAAAATCGACTACCCGGACCAAGCTTACCTGTCGACGGAAGCGACTGTCCTTGCCGCGCTCAAGAAATCGGTCAACGATGGTTCAAAAGCCTACGAAATCTTGTCCGCGTACCAAAATCTCGAGCGGGCAGCACGCTTCACGCGCTGCTACTACATCGATCAGGCGGCCGAAACACGCTGGGTCCAAAAGGTAAATGAGCTTGAGCGCCTGTCGTTGCCCTGGGTCCGTGTGGTTCAGCCGACGATGTAATGTGCAAAGCTGGGAGGGCTCCAATGTTTTCAAACCGGATCCGCACGAGATCAATTCTGATCGCAATCATATCGGCCGTCTCCCTCAGTTGGGGGGGGCAGTCTCATTGGCTCAATCCAAATGCACGTCCACCTTCGAGTGCGCGCAGCAGTCCGTTGATGCCGCAGCCAGGGCTGACGCGGCGGTCCAGGCACTGCAAGCCCGCGTTGCCAAGCTAGAAGCGCTGGAAACGTCGCTCGGCAACGGTCGGATTCTTGCTATGATTCAGGTCAAGAACGGCCAGCTATCGTCCACATCAAGTCCCAACGTGTCCTTTGATCAGACAAGCGGTCTGGTCTCCTTTCCCAACCCTAGGAATTTAGCGTTTTTGCCGGTCGTGTCGGACACGAATGACGTGCCGTACATTACGCAAATGCACTGGATTAGAGCTATATTGCCGCCAGACAAATTCATCGTGCGCGCCAAGGCGATGGACACTGGAGACCGCACGTGGCCCCCTCACAACTTTACTGCAGTTGTCGTCGGTTTTGAGACACCACCGAAAACCCGTTAGTCGGTAGCGCTAGCGCGTTGAGGCTGGCATCATCAATACTTACACATTTTGATTTCCTTTAGCGAAGCCAGTGCGTGGTTACTGTATGCTTAGTCTAGACAACCGGACAATGTTCAAGAATTGAGGAGCCGGGCGATGTTTAATCGCATCAAGAAGCTGAAACGTTTGGTTCAGGTACTTGCAATTGCCGCTGCAGCTGCGGCTGTCATGCCGCCGGCAGCCAACTCTGCTTCCGTATGCGCTGCAGCAGATCACTGGTCAACGTGTGCGAAAAAAGTAAAGACCGCGATTAAGAATACGAATGACGCTACGACAGCGCTGGCTGCGGCGAGTGAATGGTCGGAGCGCTTTAGAGCACTATACAAAGCCAATCCACAATCTGCCTGGACTCTCACGGATGAGGAGAAGTTCGAGGCAGGGATGGAAGCTCTTTGGGATGAGCTGGTCGGACAGTATCTTAACCCGGCCACTTTCGCATTCGGCTTGGCACTTAAGAAGTATTTTCCAACGCTTGCTGCTGCTCTGGAATGGGCAGGTAGCGGATATGTTACAGCGTTCGTCCTTTTGGTTGCGCCAAGCCCGGTGGCAAATGATTTTCAGGAAGCTCGTTCTGACAACAAAGAAATCAATGATCTCTTAAAGGCGAAATTACCAACGTCGATTACTCAAAACGTACTGTCGAGATATCCTGAGCTTTTCCGTAAAGGATACGAGGCGGCTAAGGGTGAGCACACGCTTCCTTAGAGGCGCCGCGCGGCACACTTTGTTGGCTAGCTGGCAACACGCCTAGCGCATTAAATGCGTCCGAGCAGGCGCGATCAAGTCTCAGGGGCGATGCGGATTTGCCAAGAGCGCGAAACGCGGCCTCAGTCTTGGGCGGGAAATAATATGGGGAAGTGGAGGTCCTCGGAGGTGAGCTCTTCCTTGTTGCTCCCAATAAAGGACGAGCAGAAGCACAGTTTCTGATTACTCGACTAAAGAACGCCAATGCCTGGTAGGTAGATTTGCGCGAGGCTCGACGCTTTTGGATCGTCTCGCACGACCTTCGGCAAGGCTGCCCTTCGGTTTGCTTCGGATGCCTAGGTAGCTGCGAGCATAGACGCGCGCCTGTGGGGATCGATCCGATGCTTCAATAAAGGCCGGATCGTCCGGGCGGCTGCTGATACCCAAATGGCGAGACACTTTTCAGTCTAGAGTCATTGCGGCGCGATCGATGGCTGGCTAGCAGAGAACTGGCGGACCGAGGCGGTGCAGGTTTATCGCGGGTCCAAGCGCTCGCTGAAGGTGAACGGCATAGGGTGCGAGCGCAAAGAGTACGTTCGCCTTGGCCGAGTGCAGAATGTTGAGCAGCTCCTGAACGAAGAACTGTTCGCAATAAATTGTAGTTTTGATGGAAAACAAGGGCCGCCAAGTGGCGGCCCTTGCGAGATTTCGACCTTCGAACCTTGCTTCGACAGCGGGGGCGGAGGAATGGTTTGTCGGCATGTGGATGCGCCGCGCACGACCGATTCCTTTATCCAAATAGGTGTCGTACGCAATCAACCCAACGCTACCAACGAAGAGCTGCTGCCACTATTCGCGCATCCCCGATGGCGATTCTATCCATTATTTTTGTCCGTGGGCGTGGACGCGTTGCGATGCAGCGAAATTCTGTAGTTGCAAGGTGGCTTGGCTTCACGATAACATCCCTTGGGTGTATTAGCGTTCTGATTGTTTTTTCTTTCATAATAGCGGCGGTTGGGGGCAACCGTGGACGATAGTAAACAGCCATGTGAGTCAGATAGTTCGTCCGGGTCAGGCCGTTCGTCCGAATCTCACGAACTCTTTGAACCCACACGTCGTGCTGTCCTGATCGGCGGCGCGGCTGCGATGGTGATCGGTCCGGCCCACGCAGCCGGCGAGCCTACCCCTCACTACGAACTCGCCTTTGTCGACAAGGACCGCCGCCGGTTCGTGGCGTTGTTCGAGATCCCTCCTCAAGCCAAGGACGATACGCTTCGAAAGGATGAATTGCGGGGACCGCCGTCCGCCGCGGCGGTCGAAAAGCTCCTCAAGGCCAACGAGTCCCTGGACAAGATCGACGAAGCGTTGCCGAAGGACACGCCGAAGTACCTCATGCTCTGGGATCGCCGGGAGTTCGGCCCCAACGCCGGATTCAAGATCGAGCGCAAGTCGAAGGCGCACTATCCGGATGGCACACCGCCTGAAAAGTGCCACGATGCCTGCGAGGCACAGAAAGAACCGCCGCCGCTGGCGAAGACGACGGTCTGGCTGCCAGTCGAGTGGATCCTCACCGTGAGCCGTGCCTCATTCCCCGGCAACGAATCCCGTGAGTTCACCGCTACATTCACCTTCAAGCGCACCGACGTAATGAGTGAATGGACTGTATCGGCGTCGCTGGATTCCTGGTGGTCTTCGCAGAAGAAGATCGGTCCGCTTTCGACCGTAGCTTTGACGAATTTTCTGCGCGGTCAGGTGCTGGCATTCGAAATAAAGCCCAACCCCAACGCCTTGCTCGAAGCGCTGTTCGGGCAGCGGATCGAGTCCGCGGGCGCCTTGGCGCTGCAGGTCGATCATCAGCTTGCATGGGCGATAGACACCGAGATCCCGAAGCGGCCGGCCGGGCGGCTCTACATCCTCGATATCCCCCTCGAATTCGGTAGGCTGTCGCTGAAGCGCCTTCGCGGGGAAAAATTGCCGGAAGACAGCAGCGCCGCGCGGCGAGGCTCCAACCAGAAGGATGATGGCAAGTCGGCCAGCCCGCGATATCTGTTTGAGGATCAGGTCGCCTACGGCCGGCCGACATCGAAAGATGAAGGGTCACCGGACGGTCTGTATGGCGTCGCCGAGAAGATCGTCGGCTTTACCCAGCCGAAGTCCCATGAAGATTCTCTGGCCGGGGTCCGCCATCCCGCCAAGGCCAATCCCAAGACCGGGACCCGCTCCAAATCCCAGAATCTCCAGACGTCCGACCGGAAGCCGCTCTGGGTGTTCGATTTCGCGAAGACTAAGGTAGAGGGTACCGAGATCGCGGCGGAACTCGAGCTGGACGGTCCAGCGATCGATTTCGCGGCTTCGCAGGATTCATCGAAAGTCCACGTGGTTGCGGCGATCCGGCATTGGGGCGTGCCGCAGCATAGCGTTGCCGGCTGCATGGCCGAGCCGAAAAACGAAGCGCGCAGTATCGGCCGGATCAGGTTGCGGCAAGGCGAATGTCCGTCAGCGACATGGGAAGGACCGTTCGAATTCTGCGGCTTCGAGATGATGCGGCAGCAACAGCATGAATTCGTTGTGACGCGCTTTCGCGCATGGCCGGCGAGCAAGGAGAGCATCGCCAGCCTGCGGCTGGGCGATATCGGCCTTGCGGCGCTTCCGGCGATCAGTGCAAGCCCGGGCGCCGCGCCACGGGTGCCGACAATCGACCTCGATGCCAGGGACAGGGTGCCGGCCCGCGAGGACGACCGGCAGCTTGTCGGCTTTGTGGCGCGGCTCTCGCTATACAGCGCTGCCATCGCCCTGCCGGAACGGATCGTCCCGAAGGGCGAGAAGGAGGCCGGGAAGATCGTCGTCGGTCAGCATGTCACGCACCTGCAGTTCCATGACGCGGACACATTGGTCTATCTGCCCGCGTTTGGCCGGCCGCCGGTCACATCCGCCGATGCCTACATTCCGATCGGTCCGACAGTCGGCGGCGTGAAGGCGACATTCGACCTCGGTCGCGCGCGGCTTTCGGTAATCAGGCCGAAGGACCTGCTCGCGCTCAAGTACCGCTTCTCCGGGCTTGAACTCGTTGTCGCCTGGCCACCGGTCGCCGGCGAGGCAGCCGAACTGGCGCCGCGCGGCGGGCGGTCGACGAGCCGCCCCTTTGCGCAGGCCGCGCGAAGCGAGGCGACGCCGCGCGATGAGCGGCCCATGCTAGTGGTCGAGTTTCCGCCGCAGCACGTAGTCGAGCAGGCCTACTTCCGGCAATTGAAGGCACCGCTGGATCTGCCCGAGCTTGCCAGGCCCGCGGATGCTGACGAAGAGAATGTCAAGTTGCTCAGGCAAATGCTGCGGCAGCCAAAGGACTGGGTCTCGGCCAACGAAACTACGGAGCGGTGGCGCATCTGGGTGAACGATCTGCTGGACGGTGTCTATCGGCCGGACAAGCAAAATCCAGGCACGAAGCGCGACAAACGCGTCGAGTGGCGGAAAGCACTGCAACTCGCGACGGGGTGGCCGAATTCGAACCCATTGTTCCCGAAAGATCCCGGCTTGGACGGGCCAAACGGCCAAACCATGCAGGACTTCGATTACCATTTCATCAATCTGGCGCGGGTGAGCGGCTTACCGCTGGAGCAGCAACTTTACATCGGACCAGACTTTCTCGATCCCGACGCCCGACGGATCGCGCTCGAGGTACTTCGTGCTCTCAAGGAGAAGCAGGCACCGGCCCAGCCCCGGCTCTGGCCCTTTGCTCCGCTACCACCGACTGACTGGGACGACGTGTTCGCGCCGCTGGTCAAGGCTGGCGTGCTCAAGGACAAGAAGGAGATTCCGCCACAAACAAATTCAGCTGAAAAGCAATCCGCGCTATCTGAAAAAAAGCCTATCTGGCCCGAGTTCGACAAGGATCGGTTGAAGAATCCGCTCTACTTGGAAACGTTCCGCCAAATCGAGCTCGCAAGAGAGCGGCGCAGCCGTGACTATGCGACCCTCCGCAGCCTTTATGCCCTTAAGGTGCAGGAACGGAAGGAAGTCCTGAAAGGCCTTGCCGACTATCCGGAATATTTCGGGCCAATGTGGTTTGACGGGCTGATCAAGGAGTTAGAGACGCGCGACGACAACAAGGGATACGCAGCGAAGAATGCGCTCGCGGACCTCAAGCAGAAGATGGCAAAAGCCATCGAACTTTCCGACCAGGAAGAATTCGAGAGCTTCGTGCCGTCGCGGCTGTCGGGACCGAGCCGCATCGCCTTTCGCGTCGATTGCGACGACTACGAACCCGACCGTGCCGGCGGGCGCATCCCGTACACGCTGGAAGGCCTCACCAACTGGGGCGGCATGGACATGGCCGTGGTGCGGCGCGCCGAGCGGCTAATGGAGCCAGTGCAGGGGACGCGACTGCCGCCACGCTGGGGACGGCGCGCCCTAAACGACGAGGCCGCCAACCTGCAGTTTCAGGGATTCACCTCGAGCCAGCAGTGGGGCAAGGAGAAAAAGGAAAAGGACGAGAAGGAGAACTATCGCCGCAAACCGGCCACGACGGCGGTGACCGCGGAGCAGCGACTTGCGGAAGTCTATGCGGCATCGTCACGGCCGCCCGATGCGTTCGAGACGGCGATCGAGTTGCCGTTCCGGCTGTTCCTGTCGCCCGCGCAGGATGCTTCCTGGATCACCTCGTCGCCGCGGGTGCGGCGCGACGCCGGATTCTCCAGCGACCTGTCGATCTTTCGCGAGTTGTGGACGGCACGGCTCGGCGGGCGCGACGATACGGCCGGGGTGAGGGCGATCTGGTCGCCCGACTATCGGCCCGAGGCGCTGCTCTCGACCAATTCGCAAGGCGCTCCCCCGATCGGACACTATGCGCCGTGGGCATTGCCGCGCGGCTATGGCGTGCGCAAGCTGCCCGATCGGGATATCGACAAGTTCCGTACCGGGCTCGAACCGTTCGACCGTCATGAGCTGGTGGTATTGAGCTCGGTGCACGGGCTGCCGGTGCTGGGGCGGCGCGCGCCAAGCGAAGATCTTGCGCCCGATGCCGACCAGATCGAGCCGCCGGAGGGTTTTCGGCTGCAAGGTCTGCTGCCCGAGACGATCGGCGGCAAGCTGAAGGACATGACGGCGATCTACCGACCGAAGCCGCTGTCCGTCAACGAGCTGTCGCTGAGCGCACTGGGCGGCAACCTAGATGTCGACGCGGCCTTTCAGCCGCCTGCGTCGGCGCGGCGCCAGAGCGATGCGCGCAACCTTTTCGACGCGCTGTCTGTCGAGCGATGGCGGCAACGCACCGTGCTCGGTCGCGATGTATTGGTCGAGGTGGTCTACAAGGGCTTTCTGTTCCCGATCGGTCACCGCGCCAGCCTGGTCAAGCTGACCGAACGGCGCTTCGAAGCGGTCCCGGGCCGCGACTCTCCGGTCGCCATTCTGGTGCAGCGGCTGTTCCTCAAGATCGGCAAGCCGGAGAAGCGGTTCATGGCCGAGGGGCAGCCCAACCGCGGCTCGCGCTGGCCGTGCGAGCGCATCCTGATGCTGACGCGGCAGACGCCGGATCTGGTGGATGCACGCAGCGAGGATCGCACGCCTCCGAACGAGATGAGGGTGTTCCCACGCGGCAAGATCGACCTTGGCGACGGCACGACCGGCCTTTGCATGTGGCCGCGCACTTCGGCACGGCGCGGCGCGGAGGTCTGGTTCGAAATGCAGATCGGCGACGAGCCGACGCCGGTCCGGATGCCGCTGATCTTCGTCGACAACATCGCAGCCAACGACGAAACGACGGTCGGCAAGCTGATCGAGTATTACCAAAAGGAAGCCAGCTTCAAAATGGACGAAGCGTCGCCGACGCGCAGGCTCGTTCGCAACGGCCAGCCTGTGGTTATGGCGCCCGAATACAAGCCCGGCGATACCACGTTCGATACCGAATGGTGGCTGGTCGGCGCAGAAGGACGCGAAAAGGAGTACCCAAAGCGCGATCCGGGAAGCCAGACGCTCGCGCTGAACAACAGGAACTACATCCGGACCTCCTTCATGGAGGGACAGGACCAGCCGCCGTTCTATCCGCTGATTGAAATGGCCAAATGCCGGTTGAAGTCAGTTGAACGGTTCACCGGCAGCGGTCCGTTGTGGGCCCAGGTCGCGTTCGACGGCGAATACGTGGCAAGCGGGTTCGCCGAAGCGCGCGACAGCGCAGGGAAACAGCAGCCTCGCAGCGATCAGTCCGAAATCTACTTGCGCATCGTCAAAAGCGACGACGGCGACGGCACGCTGCCGCTCGACTTCAAGGACCGCGGCGACCTTGCCGGAGGCGTCGCACATCCGACCATGGACGTGGTCGCGATTTCGCGACAGCTCGGGCCGATCAACGGCGGGGCGGCCCCGACTCTGTCGCGGCCCTTGACGGCCGCAGATGCGCCGAACCCGCCGGATGCGCCGGCGGCACCGACCGCCGGCATCCTGCCGCTGCTAGAACGCATCAACCGCTTCAAGGATTCGATCAATATCGTCCCGAAAGGCCGCTTCCTCGGCATCATGGATCTGAGCGATTTGGTCCAGAAGGTGCTTGGCATCGACCTGCATCCCAAGCTCAACGAACTCATCGAGTATGCCGCGGCGTCGGCGGGCGACGCTGCGGCCGGAACCCTGACGGAAGTTCGCTCCGCGCTGACAAAGGTGCTGATTGTGCCCGCCGAGAAGGCCGTTGCGGCGGTCGATAAGGCATGGCTCGATCTTGCGAACAAGCAGCTCAGCGCGCAGGGAGTGAAGGCTCCGACGCTCGCGGAAGTCTATCCGCAGATCGGCACGGATATCGCCGGCCTGCACCGGTTGCTCCTGGACGTGCAAAAGCCGGGAACCGACGACATTTCATTCTTTGCCGAACTCGCGGCCGTTCACGAAGCGGCGCGCCGGCTCGGCCGGTCGATCGACAACATTGCGCGCGATCCCCTGGCAGCAGCCGCCACTGCCCAGCTCGATATCTACCGCGAGCTTTCGCGGCCGATCGACGAAATTCGCAGAAAGATCGACGATCTGAGGGCACTGGATTTTGTGACGGCCCTCGACGCCCTCATCGAGCCCGAAGCGAAGAAACTCGTGCTCGCAAAGCTACGGGAGATGGCGCGGATCAACCCGGCTCAGATCAACCTTAATGACGGCTTCAAGCAGCTCGATGAAGTCGTCAGGAAGGCGCTTGATGCCGCATGGCCTCCAAAGCTGAACAGTATTGAAGGTCTGGTCGCGGTTCCCAGAGAGATCGCAAAAAAGCTGCGGGAGGAAGTGGAGCCGCTTCCCAACGGCGATATCATCAAGAAGGTACCAGCCACCCAATTGGCGGATGCGCTTGATAAGCTGGTCGACGAGTTGAAGCCGGCTGTCAATGCGGCCGTCCAGCTTCAGCAGGAGTTGACGAGGAAGCTTATTACCGCCGATGCGAAATACAGGGCGACAATCGCCGTTCTGCAGAAGGACGCCGATGATGCCAAGCGCCGCGCCCAGCAGGCGGTGCTAGAAATCCTACTTATCCCGCAGGTGGCAAAGGCCATCATTCTCGCCATTGAGATCAAGGCGGCCGTCGGCGCGACCGAGTTCAAGCCTCCATTTGACCAGGAAAAGCTCACCAAGCTGCTTCTCGCGATGGCACCCGCACTGAATGCGCTTGCAACCCTGGGAGGGGCCGACCGGGTTGCCGCGAAGCTATTCTTCACCGCGAACACACTTTGTGGACAGGTCAAGGCCGCTCTAAAAGCGGCCGTGGCCGCGGTACTTCCGCTGCCCACGACGCTTCTCAATACCGCGCAGCCCGTCAAGGATATCTCCGACGCGATTGAAGCGGTTAAGGCTGCGAGCGACGCTCTCAGCGATCAAGACAAAAGCGATTTCAGCAGCGCCGCCGCAGGACTACTCGCCAAAATTCGTGACTTCGGTACGGCAATAACCGAGCTTACCACGACAATCACCGGCTGGACGGCCGATGCGACCTGCACGGCGCCACTGCCAACGCTTGGTGCGCAGTCTGCAAATGTCGCTCAAAAGCAGCGCTCGCTGATAACGGCGCTCCAGCGCCTGACCGACGTGACGGTCGATCTGGTCGACAAGCAACTTCGGAAGGATATTGACCAAGGGAAGGAGATTCTGAAGACCGTCACTGCGGAGATCGAACTCCTCAAGAAGGTGTTCGACAATGCAGGTAAGCTGTCGTTGGTGGCGACGGCGTCCAGCGCGTTCGAGAGTTTCGCGGCCAGCCTGCAACCGGTAAGCAGCGCGATCCGTACCGCCCTGCCTTCCGTAGCCAATTCGCTGGACAGGCTCGCCAGGGATCAGCGGGAACGTCTGGACCTGCAGATGCAGATCGACGATCTCAGGAATGCACGGGAGCGGCTGGAGGCGCTGCATAGCGTACTCAAGAACCAGGCTACGACGAGTCAAGATGCCGTCGAGGCTCTCAAGGCCGGCATAGCGGCAACGCAGAAGGAGTTCCTGATCCAGCAAGAGTTGGTGGTGCGGCGTGTCAGTCAGGCGCTGGCTGCTGAACTTTACGATCTCGTTACGCCGCCGGCCGCACTGGCACTGCAATGGGCAACCGACCTGGTGGCAAGATTTGGCGACAAGCCCCTGGCGGCATTGTCCGACGCCCTCGACGTCGTGATGAAGCGACGCAAGGACCTCGACGACCTGATCGAGAAGGGGGGAGATGTCATCAAGGGCATTCTGGATACTCTGGCGAAAGACATCGGCGCAGTACCAGGGGACGCGACAGGGCCGTCACGCGCATATTTGTTCCTGGTTGATCCGACTGCCGATCGGTCCAGCGATGCCCTGCGAAAAGAGCAGCTACTCGCGCAGGCGGCCAAGGACAACTGGTCGTCCGATCAGGCGCTGGCTCTCGTTCGGCTCACGGAGCTCGCCGACGCCTGGCGCAAGCCGGCGCTGGTCGTTCTGGTGCAGCGCTTCAACGCGCTCAGCACGGCGTTTCTGCGCGCTGTGCTCGTCGAAGCGCTGGACTTGCGGGCGCTGCGCCGCGAGCTCGAACGCATTGTGCGCGAGCTGATACCGAGTAAAGCCATTCTCGGTTACGCGCTCTCGACACCGGTCCGGCAGTTCGGATTGCCGGGCATCGGCGACGTCTTCCTGCCGGTCAAGGGTACCCAGCTCGACATCAGGATGCAGGCGGTCATCGACCTGCAAAATCCCAAGGCGCCCGACGCGCGGGTCGATGGCCGGATGGGGCCGTTCGCAATCCAGCTGTTCGGAAACTTCGACGTGGTCAAGCTAAATTTCCACGGCCTCGAGTTCCGGTCCGGCGGCGGCCGCAAATCAGGCTTCGACGTGCGCTTCGGCGATTTTGAGATCGGAAGCAAGGCGAAGTTCCTGAAGCAGCTGGAGCCTTACGTGTCGCCGAAAAGCGGACTGCCTCCGGTCCGAATGATGCGTGACAAGCCAGGAATTGAGGCGACCTATGGCATCAACCTCGGCTCGTTTGGCGTCGGCTACCTGAGCTTTTCCAACGTTTCGCTGAATGCCGGTGCCCGGTTGCCGTTCGGCGCTGGCGAGGAGGCGGAATTCCTGATCTCGATTGGCCGCGCCGATGCGCCGTTTCTGATCTCGTCTACGGTCTTCGGTGGCGGCGGCTACCTCGCGCTGCTCGCCAATGGCAAGGGCTTCATCGGGCTCGAAACCTCCTTCGACTATGGCGGCGTGTTCGCGTTCGGCTTCGGTCCGCTGACCGGCGCGGGGCAGATCACGCTCGGACTGTATTTCCGGGCCGCGCGCGGGTCTCCCGCGCGTCTCGGCATGAACTTCATGGCCCGCGGCGCCGCCAACATCGCCTGTTTCAGCGTCTGCGCCGCCTTGTTCGTCCGGCTGACCTATGTCGGGGGCAAGATGGACGGCAGGGCGAGCTATACCTTCAGCTTCTCGATCGGCATCGACGACATCGATTTCACGTTCGACGTCTATGTCAATCAAGGCGGCAACGCCGGAGCTGCCGCGCCTACCACCTTCCTGGATCTGCCGGGAATGCCGGCGCTGACTCAGTTTGCCGGCGCCCGGCCCGAATTGCTCGACGCCTATGCGTATGACGAGACGGCAGTGAAACCCTCAGGCTGCAAGTTGAAAGGCCCGGAGCTCTCCGTGAAAACCAAGTCGCCCAAGGCTGACTGGAATTCCTACCATGCGCTTTTCGATACGATCGATCCCATTGTCAAAGTGTGAGCTCTAATGCCCGAGTCAGAGAAATATGAGGTCGGCGTAGGGGTGCGTATCGTCCCCGCCGGAATCGAAACCATTGCCGGGGTGGGAAAATTCGTACGAGCTGCAGTGGTGCTGTCGCCGATCGATATCGAGGAAGCGAAGAAGTGCGGCGGTACGCCCGTCGATATCCGCTACTGGCCCCGCCAGATCGAAGACTTGTTGCGGGAAAGTGAATCGGAAAACTATCTCACCGGGAGTAATACCGCGCTCCGCGTCGCGTTCAGCGGGGTGGTCAAAGAGTTTGCTCCCGCCAGTCTGCTGCCGGAGGCGATCTCGGCTCCGGCTTTCCGCGCGATGCTGTACGACCTGCGTCGCGTCAAGGGCAAGACTATTGCATTCGCGGATTGGCGAAAGCAACGCGAAAAGCAGATCGACGGAATTACTGAAATTTGGACCCGTCTGGTCGGGCAGAAGCAGCCCGAAGCCTGGACGAAGATCATCAAAGCACTGAAGACAAGTCGCGCAGAACAAGCCGTGGGCAAGTATCGGCCGGATCCGAAGAACAAGGAGCAGGCGCCCGACATCCGCAGTATCGGCCGCGGTCAGGCCGCGCTTCTGCTTTCGGTTGAGCGCGGCCGCAGCCTGCTCACGCGGATCAGGAGCAGCCTTCAAAGCACCTGCAGTGGACGCGACGATGAGTGCAATTTGGCGACGCCGATTGTGCCCCGCCTATCGTCCTACCTGACAAGGCAGGAGCGGACACGAGCCATTGGTCTTACTCGCCTGACGGAGGAAGAAGCCGAGGCTGGTCGCGCCTTCAACCTGATGAATTCGGTTGATCGGGCAAGCCGTCAGAACTTGCTGGTTGCTGGCGGCGTTGTCTCGTACCTGACGGAGAGCGAGCGGTCGCGGGCGGTCGGTCTCGGCCGGCTTGCCGACGAGGAGGCCGAAGCCAAACGCGCGTTTGAGCAAATGAATCCGGTCGATCGCAACTGGCGGGAGCAATTGCTGCTCGCCGAACGATTGCCTTCCTATCTCACCGAACGCGAACGCGTGCGAGCAATCGGTTTGAATCGCCTCGCGGAAGAAGAAGCCGAAGCCAAGCGGGCGTTCGAACGGATGGGAGCGGCCGATCGCACGCGGCGATGGGACCTGATGCTTGCCGAGCTCCGGGGCAAGAATGAGCAGCAGGCACAAGCCGACATCAAGAAGCAGCGGGCAGAGATCAGGAAGGAGCAGCAGGCGGCAACCGGTAATCAGGATGTCAAGGTAAAGCTGGCGAAGGCCTACGAGAGTTTTCTGGCGTGCACGGAAGGTAGCGAGGTCAACGAATGCATGATGGCTGCGACGGCCGAGGGCGCACATGACCTGGCGGACGCGATCGACGACAGCCTCGGCCGGCATAAGGATGCTCACCGCGAAGACGACGAGATCAGGGACGAGGAAAAAAAGAAGAATACCCGCGAGGAGGACTACAAACGCGACAGGGTGGTGCAGGCACCCCAGATGCGCCTTGCCGCGCTGCAAAGTCAACCGAGTCTCGCGCGTGTGTTCAATCTCGTTGTCGATGTGCTGATCCCGCTCGACAAGCTCACCGCCACGGACACAACGGCGCCTTATTTCGAGCGTGATGGCAGCCCCAGCTATGCCCGGTTCGGATTCCTTTCTGCCGCGCTCAATCCCGCCAGTGGCGCACGCCGGGTATGGACTACCTGCAAGGTCAAGCTCGCAAGTGATGCCGCCGCGCCCCATGACGATTTCTGGCCGTGCACGCGAGCCGAGCTTGACCTGTTTTGGGCGCTCGATGCGGAAGATCAGTTCGAGGGGGCAAAGAAACGCGATACCCGCGACAATCTGATCGCCCGGGGCGCGTTGACGCAGATCGACGGCTTTCTCAATCTTTCCGCCGTTCGGATGCAGGGCGGCATGAACGAGCCGCGCTTTGATATTGTCTCGCTCGACGCCCTCGCTGCTGTCGAGAACCGCGAAACCGCGAAAAGCGGAGCCAAGAATGGCCGGCCGCCGTTGCTGACCCAGCGCACGGCGGGCCTGGCCGTGATCGACCGGTGGCGGGACAGCTCTGCGCTGATACAGGCCCTGAATAGCCTGGCCCGGGATTCGAGCAACCCGATCCTCGATGCCGACGACCTCACGATCGGCTACCGCATGGATGTCGGCGTGGGTAGCGCGAAGAGGATGACGTGGCGCTCGCTCTGCAGCCGCTACATCGAGTTTGGCGACGACACCAATTGCATCGAACCGCTGCTCACAGACATCGTGCCCGACCCCTTCCACCGGCTGGCTTATGATTCTGCCATCGTCGTGATGCCGGTGATGATCAAGGATCGCGCCGGCGGCGGCGACAAGAAGGTCGCGTTTGTCGAGGATACGGTTGGAGAGTGGACCGGACCGCCGATCGGCGTCGACACCAACAGCATCAATATCGACCTTAGCAAGTCCTCCGCTGCCCTTCAACTCGGCCATCTCTACAGCCTGTCGCCTGACCCGGAAAAGCCCCTCAGCCTTCCGGCAGGCCTGCGGATTCCGCGGCAGGTTTTCGGAGGCGGTTATTTTTTCAAGCTTGCGCCGCGGTACCTCGGTGGCGTCATCCGGCCCGCCAACACAAGCTACGAGCCTGTGGCGATCCCGCGGCGGGAGATCTTTGCGATCCTGCCGCCCCTTGAGACTGGCGCCCGGCGTTTCCTGCGGCATGAAAGGATCGAGGCGCCCATCGTGACGACGCCGCTGCCAATCCTGGAGCGGCAGTTCGACAGGATCGCAGACGGCTTGCGAGAGACGGCGAGCAACATCGTGGTGAGGTCGGAGGCGGATGAAGACAATCCGGAGGAATTCAAGCCGTATGACGGCAGCATCAAGTCCTCCTACCGCGTCGTCGTGCCGCCCTCAGTGTCGGCCGATTTCGCCGACCGGCATAACGCGTTCGGCAAGGGAGAGACCATCAAAGGCAAGCCCGTGCCGCACATGGCCGAGCTGCAAATCTACCGCGATTGCGACCACAAGCCATGGAAGGGACCTGCCGACGGCCTGCACGGCATTGACTATGACGAGCGCAACGGCGGCTTTCCTGTCTACGGTTTCTCTGCCACCAGCCTTGGTCGTCAGGAGCAAGTTACCAATCCGCAAGCCAAGCCTTCGGGCGACGCTATATTCCGCCCGCGCCAGTCAAAATCGGAGCGGCGCGATCCCTATTATCCTGATCCCGCCGCCAGCTACGTCGTGATCGGGTTGCGCGATCTTGCGGGCCGGATGCTGCCGGGCGACCCGCTGGTGGTCCCGGTGTGGCCGAGCGGGGTGAAGTTCCCCCATGTCAGGCCAATCGCGATCGAAGTCGTGGCAAAACATCGGCGCGGCCCCAGACCGGCCTCGCATGACCGTATCCTCAGTTTGCTTGCCGAAGGGAAGGACAGAATGTTGCGCGGCAGCGCGTGTTTGTCGCCGAAGAGTCCGAGGCCGGCCACGGTCCGTCTTGACGGCAAGGCGACTATCGACTCCGGGTCCGTGCAGGCCTCGCATGTTAAAGTGGAGCTCGAGCCAGGCGAGAGCTTCGAAATCGACGTCTGGTGCCTTCCAACGGTCGACGATTTGACGAAATGGTTCGACGCTGTCGAGTCGGCAGCACTGGTCGCCTCGGTCAATCCGGAGACCGGGGAATCCTGCATGAACTGCGAGAGCTTCGCCACGCAGCTCAGGCGGCTGCAGCTCGACGACATTGCCGAACTGGCTCGCAAGCTGGGACGCGCACGTACGGCGGCTAACGAAACCATTTGCAGCTCGGGCCAAGTCAAAATGCCCGCCGGCGCGTTGCGCTGCGTCGCTGTGGCTGCGCACGAACTCTTGCTGAAGCAACCGACGCCCGAGCTGGCGGCCCGTACCACAATCACGGCTACCCACGCCATTCCGCAGGTCTACGCCAAGCCCGAGGTCCAGCTCACGCTGAGGCGCGAAACGCTCCCGCAGGCAAAACCGGGCGTGCCAGCGTCGGCCAAGCAGCAGTCGCCGGTTGTCATTGAAGGGGTCGTCACAGTCGATCGTCCCACCACCGGCCTGTTCGAGATTCGGGCGGAGGCTGTCTCGCTGGTCTCCTGTGCGTTCGACGACGACCAGCGCCGCCGGCGGACACCCGACGAAGTCGCCCGGGGAATATGGCCCCGCAGCCCGGTCAGCGAAGAGCACATGAGGGTGCGGGATGTCTACGGCTTCGACGTTGCTGCAGACGGGACCGTGACCTTGCTCCGCGAGCAGGCAACGCTGCTCCGGGTAGAGGATGACATCGCCGAGCCGAAGCCCGACGCGCCGGCCCGCGAAGCGCGCGACCTCGCGAAGTTACGCGAGAGAGCCGCGATCAAGGACAATGCCGGCGGCGGCAACATCCCGCACGTCAACGCGCCGTTCAAGATCACTGACACACGCGCGCGTATCCTGCGGCTGTGGGCGGTTGCGGGATCTCGTACGGCTGCCAGTTTCCGCGATGAAAAGGGCGACGTTCGCGAGATGCCCGAAGCCCGGACGGAGTCCGCCCATCAGGAAATTGTGCTGCCGGCGTCAGCGGCGCCGGCCAAGGTCGCGCCCCTGACGATCCTGCCGGCGTTTCACCTGGAGCAGCGCTATATCCAGCGAGGAGCGAAGCAAACGTTTGCCGTCGAGCGGCGCGTGAAGCTGCGAATCCGCATGCGCCGGCCATGGTTCACCTCGGGGGAGGGCGAGCGGCTCGGCATCATCCTGTGGCCGCCCGATATCCTGAAAGGCCGCGTCACCGACTCGCAGGACAGCGTCCGGCGGGACTATGAGGTGGCCGCGGGCGAGAAGGCCGAAATAGTGATGCGTGAATTCCGCGACGAGGACATCGGCCCTGGCGGCAGCTATGTCACGCGATGGGGGCTCGATCCGACCAAGGAGGGCGGAAAACTCGGCTGGATTACTCCGCCTTCCGCCTTTGCCGACCTCGGCCCGGCCGAGACCGATCCCGGCGATAGCAGCCGTGTCGTCACGGCGGAGAGAATGTACGTGCCGCGCGCGTCGATCCCGATTCCGATCGATGAAGGCACCGGGCCGCGCCGGCGCACGTGGCTAGAGGCCGCGCTGTTGACGTTTGTTCCCAGGTTCGACATCGACCATGAGAGCTGGTTCTGTGACGTCGAGTTGCGCGCGGACTGTGCGCCCGAGCCATTCATGCGGCTGGGCCTCGTGCGCTATCAACCCTACGCGCCGCCGGAGCTTCGGGTATCGGAACCGGTCGTGGAATGGTTGCAAGTACCGCAGCACCGTGTGGTCAAGGTTACCATCGACAAGAACGAACCGCAGAGCCTGCAAGTCGAAATGCAGGGATCCAGCTTCAATCCGCGGCAGCGAGACCATGACGCAGAAGACGACCGCGACATCACGACGTGGACGAACGGTCCCGTGATGAAGGTATCGGTACTGCGCCGCCGCTCAGATGGCGTCGAGGCGTTGGCCGAACTGCACCAGAAGGAGGTTCGGGCGGGCTATAGCCACAAAGCGGAACAGACGTGGCTGCCGCGAACGCAGGAGGAGTGGAATTACTGGCTCGAACGTGGGGTGATCCGCGAGAAAGAAGAGCCGCCGCCAGCCTTCGAGCGAAAGCCGAGAGCGCAGCCCGCCGTGAAGGCGAAGGCATCGGCCGACGGCACGTATCTCTCCTGGCTTGCGCATTTCAGGCTGAATGAGTCGCCGCTGGCTCCAAAGGAGAAGGACACGATATACCGGGTGCTGGTGGAGGAGGTTCAGCCGATGCTGCCGGCCACCTACGACGACGAGCCGCATGAGCCAGGCGAGAAGCCGCCAACGAAACAGAATCAATTGACCGCTTCTGGCCCTCGCTTTGCGGCGCTGTTGGACATCATCGCGGCGCCCAAGCTTCTCGAGTCGTCTAACGCGGGTACTCCATCGAAAGGCCGCGCGGCAAAGGGAGTCGCAGCGAGATTGTTCCGCAAGAAGGAAGTGCCGCCGGCGGCCGATTCGCCGGGTTACAGCACTCGCAATGACAGCTACGGCTAGGAAAGGCCAATGCAATGGATAGAGGAGACCGGCACATGATCCGATACGCAGGAACGCGAGCCGGTCAATCATGCGGGTTATTGCTGAGTGCCGTCGCATTGGCATTTTTCGGGATTGCCGACGCGCATGCGCAGCAATATCTCGTGGAGATCGTCACTGCGATCCGGAATGTCGGTCCGCTTTCTTTCGGGGAAAAATCCCGCCAAAAGGTTACGATCAATTATGCTAACTCGACGGTGAAGTCCGAATACAGACCGGAACGGCAAATGTAGTCGGTATCGACGTGTCGAGTATCAGAAACAGCTTCAAAATATCTGGCCAGAGCTTTTCGGGAAACCTGGCGGCCGTCACGGCGAAGGGGGAAACCGCTTCCGGTGTCGAGATCATGCCCAATATCAACTACGGGTTCACGATCAGGATCAACAAGGCGCAATCCAAGGCGTGGGTGTCGGGCTGCCACAATGAGTTTCCCAGCTATACTGTGCTGGTGAACGGCAAAACCATCTATGATCGCACCCAGACTGGCACCGCCCTGATCGGTCTGATCGGAGAGTGCGACATAGTCGTCAATGTGGACGGAAGGTCTTTTTGGCGAGCAGTTGAATCTGTTCTCCGTGAGCGGTTCGGATAGCGCAGCCGCATCGTTCACGGAGCGAGATAGTGACGCGAAGGGTTTGCATCTGGAAGCACTGTCGCCGGAGCTCGGATTGCGATGTTTTCGGCGGTGCAGATTGCTATGTTACGAAAAGCCGTAAACCGGGAGGGACTGCCGTGCGTCTATCACTCGTCCTTGCGACCGCCATGCTCGCAGTCACTGGGGGCCTCGCCAGCGCTCAGGAACTGCGAATTGCTCTGATCTACGGCAAGACCGGGCCGCTTGAGGTCTACGCCAAGCAGACCGAGATCGGACTGCGCATGGGGCTGGAGTACGTTACTCAGAAGACCATGAAGGTCGACGGTCGTAGCATCGTCATCATCACAAAGGACGACCAGAACAAGTCGGATCTATCCAAGTCGGCGCTGGCCGAGGCCTACAAGGACGATAAAGCCGACATCGCCGTTGGCACGATGTCTTCTGCTGCGGCGCTGGCCGACCTTCCGGTGGCCGAGCAAAACAAGAAGATCCTGATCGTGGAGTCGGCGTCCGCTGACCAGATTACCGGAGACAAGTGGAATAGGTACATCTTCCGCACGGGGCGCAGCGCCTCGCAGGACGCGATCTCGAACGCGGTTGCCATCGGCAAACCAGGCGTAATGGTCGCGACGCTCGCGCAGGACTATGCATTCGGCCACGAGATGGTTGACGCTTTCGAGGGGGCGTTGGAAAAGACCGGCGCGACGCTGGTCGCCAAGGAATTCGTACCCACAAGCACCACTGACTTCACTGCCGTCGGTCAGCGCCTGTTCGACGCGCTGAAGGACAAACCGGAACAGGACAAGATCATCTGGATAATCTGGGCTGGCGCGGGTGATCCGTTAGGCAGGCTGCTGGAGATGAATCCGAAGCGATACGATATCAAGTTGTCGACAGGGGGCAACATTCTGCCGGCGCTTACGTCCTACAGGGCGCTCCCGGACATGCAAGGCGCGACCTACTACTACTACGGCATCCCGAAGAATCCGGTGAACGACTGGTTGGTCGCCGAACACCAGACGCGGTACAATGCACCGCCGGATTTCTTCACTGTGGGAGGCTTCTCCGCTGCCATGGCTGTCGTGACCGCCGTGACCAAAGCCAAGTCCACCGACACGGAAAAGCTGATTGCGGCGATGGAAGGCATGGAATTCGACACGCCAAAGGGCAAGATGACCTTCCGCAAGGAGGACCATCAGGCCCTACAGTCGATGTACCACTTCAAGGTCAAGGTCGATCCCAGCGTCGATTGGGCGGTACTGGAGCAGGTGCGTGAACTAAAGGCTGTAGACATGGACATTCCAATCCGCAAAAAGCGCTGACCCCGACGTCGCCACCGCGTCGCGTAGCTTAGGTTGTGTGGACTTACTGCCCGTCGCGTTCACCGGCGTGCCCCCATATCCTAACCGATAAGTAAATTCGTCAAATGGAGTCAGTTTGCTGACTGATAAGGTTTTCGCACACATGGAGTCAGTTGGTTGGCAAACTGATAGTGATTTGGTCGCAAAGGTTATCAGTCGGTCTGGTCCGACAGACGTCGGTTGCTTCTCCGTCTGAGGCAAATGCGGCCACAGTCATCGGTCCAGCTGGGTTCAGCTTTGCGGCTTAATGCACTTTCCATCTTTGTAGCAAATCGTAAGTCCATATTGATTCGCGAGGGCCTGGTCCTTTGCGTCAAAATGGCGATCTATCACCAAGCTTACGCCTTTGCTCACCCAATGGACGGCGGTGACACCCAGCGCGTCACAAAGAAGCTTAGCTTTTCCGGGGAGTGCTGCGCACAGAATAGCCGTACTCGCATCCCCAAGGGCAGTCGTAACTTCGTTAGAGGTCTGGCCCCGAGCCGAAGGCAATGCAAGAATGACGATGGCAAGTGCGACCGCAATTCTACAAGCACAATTCATCATGACAATTTTCCTCGGTGTAATCTTTGAGCGACAAGAGGCGTGGGCAACGCGCTCGCGCGCCCCTAAAACGCTTCAATAGTAGTGAAAATAACAATTTGTTCAACTAAAGAGTGTCGATTTAGCTGTTGACAGCAGTGCACGTTTAAGTGGTGCTCCAAAAAAATTGAGAGTGGATCTGCGGCCTGGGGGCGGTTACGTCCCCCGCTGGGGAGCTGATCGATTTGTCGGAGACGACGTCTCGAAGTTTGCGGCCGGACCGGTGCTCTCAACCCCGGCGCTTGCCGGACGAAGGGTAACGGGTATCGCGTGCGTTCATGCCCATTGCTTTGCAGGAAGCATCGGGCAACGACGGGGCTGCTGAAACGAAGGGGAGCGGCGAGGAGGCGAAGCCCCAAACCACCATGCCTTCGAATGTCTCCTGGCCGTGGCATTGCACGCATTCGAGCCGAAGTCCGATGGAGGAGTTCTGGTACTTTGGCCTGGCGATGAGGACCGATCCTTCGCCGTTCCAGTGCGTCAGGCTCGGCGATCGTACGTTATCAGCCGTACGCCCGTGAAGATGACGTTCCGCCCGAAGATTCCGAACCCGTGCGCTTGCGGGTTTCGACGCCGACGACGGAATGGGTGAATTTAGTTGGCTTCCTCTTCTGGGTCTTTATTCGTAGAATCACGCCAAAGTCAAAGGGTAAGGCAGCGTGATCCCCCGCACGAAGGCTCGCGCTATAACCCACTTTCCCCCCTGTCCGGCGTGCCTTTGCCAATCGCTAAGCATGCCAAGGCAGTCGTCTCCGAACTCAGCGACTCTGTCTCATAAAGTTAGCTCGCAAATGGAGTCAGTTGGTCAACTGATAAAGAAATTGTACAAATGGAGTCAGTTCGCGGACTGATAAGGTTTCATACGAAACGGAGTCAGTTCGCTGACTGATAAGGAAAATGCCGAAAGCTTATCAGTTCGAAACCGACCGGCGCATCGGGTGGCGCAGCCTATCTGCGCAGCCCACCCCGATGTATTTGTGCCGTACCGCTCTGGCGCGCAGAACCGACTTACGTGATGGTGCTCAAATAGAGGCTGGCGTCAAAATACTTGCTCGCCGGCGTGAAGTCCTTGACGCCTGCGTTGGCCATGAAGAAGTCTGTCGACTGCTGGAGCCATTTGGTGACTGTCCCGTCCGAGTACATCCGCTTCCAGTCCTTGGACGTGAACATCTTCTGCGCCTTGAACGACTCGTTGATGTCGGCCAGCGGCGTCTGGCTGTAATGCCCCTTCTGTAGTTTCTCCATCGCCTCGGTGCTGTTCGCGACGATATAGTCGTTGGCATCGGCCCAGCCGCGGATCAGTTTGGCCAGGGTCTCCTTGTTCGGTTCATAATAGTCGTTCGCCGCCGCCCAGCCGCCGATGATTGCAGCCTTCGGATAATAGGCTGACGCATCTGCGAGCTTGATCGCGCCCGGCACTTTGTCGCGAACGGTCACATTGAAGGGCACCCAGAGCGCCACCGCGGGCACGGCGCCGGAGATGAAGGCGGTGACGGCCGCCGGCATGGACTGGTTGACGAGTTCGACTTCCTTGGGATCGACCTTGTTGGCCCGTAACGCGGTATCCAGGAAGACATGCGCGGTCGTGCCGGTCGCCGTCGCGATGCGCTTGCCCTTGAGATCCTCGAACGACTTGATGCCCTGATCGCCGCGCACCCAGAGCTGTGCGGTCGCGACCTCGATATCGTTGATGAGGAAGACCTTGCCCTGGCCGCGGGCGGGGAAATTCGAGAGCACGGCGCCGGTCGCCAGCACATCGAGGCTGCCGCCGATCAGCGCCTGGAAAATCTCCAGGCCAGTGTTGAATTGCCGCAGCTCGAGATCGAGGCCCTGCTTTTCGAAAGAGCCGCGATCCATGCCGGTCCAGATCTGGCCATCGACGGCGACGGTGTGAAGATAGCCGACGCGGACCTTTGTTTTTGCTTGTGCGATCGCTGGCGCCGAGGCCGTGAAGGTGCCGAGCGCGAGTCCCGCCGTGGTGGTCAGAAATTGCCGCCGATCCATGATGTATCCTCCGTTACGCTTGTTATTCCGAGAAAGAGACTGGACGCATCTGCGCCTGCTGGGCGCGATATTCGTCCATCACGAGCTGCCTGATATGGCTACGCAGCTCGGCGAATTCCGGCCGCTCCTGGATTGACTCGTCGCGCGGATAAGCGAAGGGGACGTCCATGATCTCCTTGATCCGCGCCGGCCGCGCCGTCACCACCACAATGCGGGAGGCGAGGTAGATCGCCTCTTCCACGGAATGGGTGATCAGCATGACCGTCTTGCCCTCCGTCTCCAGCACCTTGAGCAGCAGGTTTTGCATGTTGGAGCGGGTCTGTGCGTCGAGCGCCCCGAACGGCTCGTCCATCAGGAGAAACTGCGGCTTCACCGCGTAGGCCCGTGCGATCGCGAGCCGTTGCCGCATGCCGCCGGATAGATGTTTCGGATAGGAATTGGCGAAGTCGGACAGGCCCATCAGGCCCAGGTAATGGTCGCATATCGATTCGCGCTCGGCGGTCGGAACATGGTTGGCCCTGAGCGTCAGGCCGAAGGCGATGTTCTGCTTGACAGTCAACCAGGGGAATACGCCGTATTCCTGGAAGATGACGCCGCGCTCGGGGCCGGGACCGGCGACCGGGCGTCCGTCGAACAGCACCCTGCCGGTGGTCGGCTTTTGGAAGCCGGCGAGCATGCTCATCATCGTGGTCTTGCCGCAGCCGGACGGGCCGATCACCGCAATGAAGTCGCCGTCGTTTATATCGTAACTGACATCCTCGACGACCTGAAGGCGGCCTTTCGCGGTTTCGAAGGACAGAGACACCTTGTCGAACTGTGCGCGCTTGGTCATGCGATGGCCCGATCCTGCCAGACCAGCAACCGGGCCGTGATCTTGCGCAGGATCAAATCCATGATCAGCGCGATCAAGCCGATGCAGATGATGCCGACATAGATGACGTCGAGCAGGAAATAGGTCGACGCGTTCTGGATCATGGCGCCGAGTCCGCGTTGCGCCGCGATCAGCTCGGAGGCGACCAACGTCGCCCAGGCCACCCCCAATGCCACGCGCAACGCCGTGAGGATGTGCGGGACGGTGAGAGGAATAATGACCCTGCGAAAGATCTCGGCCTGGTTGGCGCCGAGCGTCTGCGCAACGCGGATGTAGAGCGGCGTGATCTGCGACACGCCCTCATACATCACGATCACGCCGGAGAAGAACGAGGCGTAGAACAGGATGACGAGCTTTGCGATCTCGTCGACGCCGAAATAGACGATCACCAGCGGGATCAGTGCGATCGGCGGCAACGCGCGAAAGAAGTTGATCATGGGGTCGGCGAAGATACGTGCGGGACGATACCACCCCAGCAGGAATCCGACAGGCACGGCCACGAGGATTCCCAGCGCGACGCCGAGGAAGACGCGCCGGGTCGAGACGAAGACGTCGACCAGCAGCCCTTCCTTGGTGAGAAGCTCAAAGAATTTCGCAGCGACTTGGTGCGGTGCGGGTATCAGAGAAACGTTGACGAAGCCGCTCCAGCGCACGGCGTACCAGATCACGATCGCACCGATCCACGGTATCAATCCGAGACCAAGACGTCTCAGGCCAGCTCCGTTCATGCGTCGTGTCCACCCACATCGCGGTTGATATTTTCCGCAGTCATATTATGAATAGGACGACCATACAAGTCTCACTTTTGGTCTAGGTGCTGCAGGCTTTCAAACATGACATTGCCGCCTTTCACCATCCGAAGCGTTCAGGCCTTCGGTTATCGCTACCCGCTGGCGACACCGGTCATCACCTCCTTCGGGCGCATGATGGATCGACCCGCTGTCTTCGTCCGCGTTGAAGACACTGACGGGAATATCGGCTGGGGCGAAGTGTGGTGCAATTTTCCCGCGCCAGGGGCAGAACATCGCGTTCGGCTGGTGAACGAAGTGCTTGCGCCGGCTCTGCTGGGATTCCAGCCCGCTGAGCCGTCGGCTGCGTTCGATCGTCTGACGCGGGGAACCTCCGTGCTTGCGCTTCAATCCGGAGAGGCCGGGCCGTTTGCGCAGGCGATCGCCGGGATCGATCTTGCCGTCTGGGATCTGTTTGCGCGCCGGCAGAATGTCGCGCTGTGGAGGCTGCTCGGCGGGGCGACGCGCACGATCAAGGTTTACGCCAGCGGCATCAATCCGGTCGGGTCCGAACGGATGGCCGAAGCGGCCTTGGGCCGTGGCTACCGTGCGCTGAAGCTGAAGATCGGCTTCGATCCGGCAGGTGACCACGCCAATCTCGCTGCGCTGCGCCGTCTTGTCGGAGGGGGCGTGCTGGCTGCCGACGTCAACCAGGGCTGGACGATCGCGCAGGCGCTTGAACTCGCACCGCGGCTCGAACGCTTCGATCTCGCGTGGCTCGAGGAGCCGATTCGCGCGGATTGCCCGCGGCAGGAATGGCAAATATTGCATGAGGCCGTCGGCTTTGCGCTTGCGGCCGGCGAGAACATCGCGAGCTTCGCTGGCTTCGCCGAGGTGTTGGGTGAGCCGGTTCTCGGTGTCGTCCAGCCCGACATCGCCAAGTGGGGCGGGCTCTCGGCTTGCGCAGGCGTCGCGCGCGACATCCTGACGTCGGGAAAAATCTTCTGCCCGCACTATCTTGGCGCCGGCATCGGCCTTCTGGCGTCCGCGCATCTGCTCGCCGGCGTCGGCGGCGACGGACTTCTCGAAGTCGATTGCAACGAAAACCCGCTGCGCGATCGCCTCTCGGGTCCCGTGCTGGATGTCCGTGACGGCACGATCACGCTTGGTGACGAGGTAGGCCTGGGCATCACGCCTGACCTCGCCTCCATCGCACAATATCGGACCATGTGATGTCAGCACGCGGTTATGACTACATCATCGTCGGCGCCGGCTCAGCCGGCTGCGTCGTTGCGAACCGGTTGTCGGCCGATCCCTTGTGCCGCGTTCTGTTGCTGGAGGCCGGCGGAGCGGACCGGAATTTCTGGCTGAAACTTCCGGTCGGTTACTACCGGACCATCTATGACGAGCGATTCTCGCGCCTGTTCAGGACCGAGCCCTCGGAAGGGAGCGGCGGTCGTGCCATCGTCTGGCCGCGCGGCCGAGTGCTCGGCGGCTCCTCGTCGATCAACGGGCTGATCTTCATCCGAGGTCAGCACGAGGATTTTGACGATTGGGAACGCCTCGGCGCCGATGGTTGGAACTATCGCGACCTGCTGCCTTATTTCCGGCGCTACGAACGCTATCGGGGCGGCGAGAGCCAGTTCCATGGTGGATTGGGCGAGTTCGAGGTCTCTGATCTCCGCAACGAAAATCCGGCATCAAAAGCCTGGGTCGAGGCGGGCGTGCAGTTCGGCCTGCCGCGCAATCCCGACTTCAACGGCGCAACCACGCTGGGCGTCGGCACATATCAGCTCGGCATCGGGCGGCACTGGCGGACCAGCTCGGCCTCTGCCTTTCTGCGCCCCGTCGCCAGCCGTCCCAACCTCACCATCATCACCCGTGCGCAGGTCAGCAAGGTCATCTTCAGCGGTCGCGTCGCGACCGGCGTCGAGTGGATCAGCAAAGGACAAGTCAACAGCGCGACGGCCGATCGTGAGATCATCCTGTCAGGCGGCGCGCTGCAGTCGCCGCAGATCCTGCAGCTTTCCGGCGTCGGCCCCGCTGACCTGCTGCGCAAGCTCGGCATTCCCGTGGTCGCTGACTCTCCCGACGTCGGCGCCAATCTGCAAGATCATTATCAGGCCCGGCTGATCGTCCGCCTGAGGGATCGGATTTCGCTCAATGATCAGGTCCGCAACCCCGTCGAGCTTGCGAAGATGGGCTTACAGTGGATGCTGGCTGGCCGCGGTCCGTTGACGGTCGGCGCGGGGCAGGTGGGCGGCGCAGCCTGCACGGAATACGCCGTCGGCGGACGGCCGGACGTGCAGTTCAACGTGATGCCGCTCTCGGTCGACAAGCCTGGCGAGCCCCTGCATAGCTATTCCGGCTTCACCGCTTCAGTCTGGCAGTGTCACGGAAAGTCACGCGGACAGCTTGCGGTCAGCTCCACCGATCCGTTCGAGCAGCCGCGGATCGTACCGAACTATTTGGCGGAAGAGGTCGATCGCAAGACCATTGTCGCAGGCCTGAAAATTCTGCGCGAGATCTATCAGCAAAAGGCGTTTCGTCCGCTCTGGGACGTCGAGATGGTGCCGGGCGAGGCCGCGAGCGATGATGCCGGCCTTTGGGATTTCGCGCGCACCACGGGTGGCACGGTATTTCATTGTGTCGGGACCTGCCGTATGGGCCGGGATGAGCAGGCGGTGCTCGATTCGCAGCTGCGGGTGCGCGGCGTCGAGCGGCTGCGCGTGATTGATGCCTCGGTGATGCCGCAGATCACCTCGGCCAACACGAATGCGACCAGCCTGATGATCGGCGAGCGCGGTGCCGCGCTGGTCATGGCGTGATCGCATGGGCTGAGTTCTGGAGGGCGAGATGGAATTGAATTCCGATAGTCACGTCCCCAAATACGCCCAGATCGCCGATATCTTCCGGCAGCGGATCGCGCGTGGCCTCTGGACCCAGGGTTTTCGTCTGCCGGCCAACGAGGAGCTGGCGGCCGAGTTCGGCGTATCGCGGGTCACGATCAGGCAGGCGGTGGAGCTGCTTGCCCGCGACGGGGTGATCCAGGCGCAGCAGGGGCGTGGCACCTTCGTCACGGGGACC
The DNA here is from genome assembly GCF_002266465.3 of Bradyrhizobium symbiodeficiens. NCBI lineage: Bacteria > Pseudomonadati > Pseudomonadota > Alphaproteobacteria > Hyphomicrobiales > Nitrobacteraceae > Bradyrhizobium > Bradyrhizobium symbiodeficiens. The sequence continues at coordinate 2,044,177 of NZ_CP029427.2, forward strand.
GTGCGGCAGGATCGCTGGCTCAAGGTCGAGACGACGCTGTCTGATCTTGCCGACATGTACCGTGACACCTCGCCGGAGATCATCAACATTTCGGAGAGCCGCAGCGATGCGCCGCTGCTGGCCGAGGACGGCAAAGCGGCCGAAAAATACGTCTTCATGCGTCGGCTGCATTCACGGGAGAAGCAGCCTTACTGCGTCATCTCCATCTATCTCGACGAGAAGATCTTCCGCAGGTCTCCAAAGCGTTTTCGCAACGAGACCGTAATCCCGATCCTGATTGACCTCAGGGATCCCGCGATCGCCAGTGCGCGCCAAACGCTCACGATCGGTACCGCGGATATCGAGGCGGCGCGTCTGTTGCGCGTGCCCCTGAACTCGCCGGTCGCCGAAGTCCGCCGCATTTTCACGACGCAGGACCGCACCGTGATCTATCTCGGCGAAGTCACCTATCGCGGCGACTTCGTGCGGATCGATATGGATTTGCGGCCCTAGCACTCTCAGCGCGAAAACAGTTCCTGGTTTCGACGCTCGAGCTCCTCCCCGTAGGTGCGCAGGACGTGGGCTTCGCTCAGGGTGCCGATGGTCGCGCGATGGTCGGCGCGGTCGACAACTGCGAGCACATCGGCTTCGCTGCGTTCAAACGCCTTCAGAATCTCGCGAACCGGGGTGGTCGGAAGCAGGCATTCGTCCTGCTGCTGCGCGAGGGATCCGAGCGGTTCGTCGTCCAGATTGGCCACTGAATGCAGCGTCGCGGCGGGAACGATTCCCGCATAGATGCCGTTCGGATCGCGCAGCACGATTTGGCGCACCAGCGCCGGCGAGAACAGCCTTTGCGCTTCGCCGATCGGCATCGTCGTCAGCGCGTTCTCGAAATCGGCGCGCATCAGGGACGCCGCGCTCATCTGCCGGACCCAGCCGACGTCCTGCGGGCCGCGGATTACCTCGCCGCGCAGGTGAAAGCGCCACGTCGCGAAGCTGTAGCCGAACAGTTCGCGCACGATCAGCGCACAGACCGACGATGCGACCACCGCTCCGACGGTGACGGAGAAATCGCCGGTGATCTCGAGCGCAAGACAGACCATGCTGAACGGTGCGCCGAGGACGCCGGTCCCAAGCGCGGCAAGCGCGGCAATGGCGGCCGTGCCGGGCTGAAGCGCCAGGGTGGGAAGAGCGCCCGTCAGCACGATGCTGTAGAGCTGTCCGATCAACGCGCCGAGCAGGAGCGAGGCAAAAAAACAGCCCGCCGCGAAAGCCTGACCCGAGCGAGATGGCCGAGGCCAGGATCTTGAACACGATGGTGGTCGTGAGCAGGAGCCAGGTCGGGTTGCTGACCAGCAGGATCTGCATCGCGCCGTGGCCGGCGCCGAGCACGGTCGGCGTCAGCAGGGCTAGGCCGCCGAGGAGAAAGCCGCCGAGGATCGGCCGCAACATGCCCTTGAACACCGTGATGCGCTGAAAGCAGCGCTCGGAGAATGCGACGGCGAGCATGACGAGGATGCTGACGAAGGCGCAGATGATGCCGATCAACACCGTTTGTCCGATCATCTCGACGGACACAGGTGAGGGAAAGCCAGGCACCATCAAAAAGGATTGATGGGTCAATTGACGGGCGACGAGCCAGGCGGTGACGGCGCTGGCGATCACCGGCACAAGACCGGCGGACGTGTAGGCGCCGAGTACGACTTCGAAGGCATAGAAGGCGCCGGCCAGCGGTGCCGAAAACGCGGCGCTGATCGCCCCGGCAGCGCCGCAAGCCACCAGAAGCCGCATGTCGGCGCGGCGCGCGGCCAGGCGCTGGCCGACATGAGAGCCGAACATCGAACAGATCTGGGTATAGCCGGCCTCCAGCCCGACCGATCCCCCGAACCCGTTGGACAGCAATGTCTGGATCGAGATCAGCAGGCTGCCGCGAAAGGACACCCGGCCGCCATAGAGCGCATTGGCTTCGATCGCGTCGGCGAGCTGCTGGCCTTTGACGCGGCCTGCGAAGTACATCCCGATCAGCGCAAGCACCAGGCCGCCGAGCATCGGGACGAGCAGCGTGCGCTGCCAGGAGATCACACCGGTGGCGCTGAGATGCGCGTCGAAGGGAATGTCGAACAACAATGCGTGAAAGGCCTGGCTGAGGCTCGAGATCGCCGCCACGAGCAGCCCGCTGAGCAGTCCGATCACGATCGCGACCAGCACGAGGCCGGTCTCGCGATGACGCACGAAATTGCGCAGGAACAGCGGCAGCAGCCGGATGCCGGGAGCCGCGGCCGGCTTCGCTGAATGGGGTGCCGGCTCCATCCTATGCGGGATCCCGCAGCGGCTCGGTGCGCACGACGCGGAAGCCGATATTGCTCGACGCAGAGTCGGGCGTATTGGAGCTTCGCGCCGCGACCCGATAGCGGTTGCAATAGGATTCGTGACAGAGGAAGGATCCGCCGCGCATCGATCGGTTGGGAGCCGGCTCGCGATTCAAGGGATCTCGTTCTGTCGTGAGGCGGTGATAGCTCGGGGAGAAATAGTCCGCGCACCATTCCCAGACATTCCCGGCGACATTGTGGAGGCCGTAGCCGTTCGGCGCGAAGGCGTGAACGGGCGCGGTGCCGAGATAGCCGTCGTCCCTGGTGTTGCAGTCGGGAAAGGTGCCCTGCCAAATGTTGCAGCGATGGTCACCGTCGGGCTGCAGCTCGTTGCCCCAGGGATAAGTCGCCTGGTCCAATCCTCCGCGGGCGGCCATCTCCCATTCCGCTTCGCTCGGCAGCCGCGTGCCGGACCATTCGCAGTAGGCCTGTGTGTCGTTCCATGAGATGTGGACGACGGGATGATCGAGCCGGTCGAGGATGCTGCTCGATGGCCCCTCCGGCTGGGCCCAATAGGCGTGCAGCACGGGAAGCCACCATGGTGTTTCCGCGGCGCGGGTCGTGCGCACGTCGCGCTTCTCTTCCGGCAGCAAGCCTTCGAAGACGAAGCTCCAGCCGAAACGCTCGGCTTCCGTGGTGTAGCCGGTGGCGCGCACGAAATCGCCGAACTGCAGATTGCTCACGGCGTGACAGGCGATGGCGAAGGGCGACAGGGTAACCGGCCGGACAGGGCCTTCGCCGTCTTCGACAAATCCCCGGTCTGCCGTGCCCATCAGAAACGTACCGCCAATCATCGGACTCCAGCGACGCGGGATTGGTGTCGCACTGGGGACGATCGCCGCTCGCACATCGGCGGACGTCACCGGCTCTCTGCCGGCGCCATTGGTGCAGCAGTGCGATCGATCCCCGGTCATGTCCTATTTCTGCTTCTCTTCCTCCCAGAAGGCCGTCCCGCCTTCCGCCTTCATCAGTTCGAGAATCTTCTCGCGCGGGATGACGCCGCAACGATCGGCCCATTGCTGATATTGCGCGGTCATCTCGCGGACGCGGTCCGGATGCTCAGCGGCAAGATCGTTCATCTCGGTGCGGTCCGTTTCCATGTCGTAGAGCTCCCAGGGGCCGGGATACTTCCGCACCAGTTTCCACTTGCCGACGCGCACGGCCGCATTGCCCTCGTGCTCCCAGAACAGCGGACCACGGTTGCCATAGGCGGAGGCGAATGACGGCACGAGGCTCTCGCCCTCGCACGGCAGGATGGTGTTGCCGTTGTACTCCTTGGGATAGGTCGCGCCGGAGACGTCGAGGATGGTCGCCATGACGTCGGGGAGCTGGCTCGGATTGTGCCTCAGGCCGCCCTTCTCGGAGATGCCGCGCGGCCAGTGCACGATGAACGGCGTCGCGATGCCGCCTTCGTGGATCCAGTGCTTGTAGAGACGGAACGGTGCGTTGGACAGGTTGGCCCAGGCCGTGCCGTAGCTTTGATAAGTATCTTCAGCTCCAGGCATCAGCGTCGGGTCATTGCCGAAGCGCACGGGCCTGCCGTCACGTGTCGTTGCCTTGGCGATCATGAGCTGGTCGACCAGCTCCTTTGCCGTGACGCCTTCCGGAATATCCTCGGCGCAGGCGCCGTTGTCGGACAGGAAGATGATCAGCGTATTGTCCATCTGGCCGGTTTCTTCCAGCGCCTTCAGGATCCGGCCGATGCCCTGGTCCATGCGATCGATCTGGGCCGCGTAGACCTCCATGCAGCGCAGCGTCCATTCGCGCTGCTCCGCATCGGTCCACGGCGGCTGGGTCGGATCGCGATCGGTCAGACGCCAATTCGGATGGATGATGCCGTCGTCGACCAACCTCTTGAGGCGTTCCTCGCGCAACTTGTCCCAGCCCGCATCGAAGCGGCCCTTGTACTTGGCGATATCCTCGTCATGAGCGTGAAGCGGCCAGTGCGGCGCCGTGTAGGCGACATATTGGAAGAACGGCGCGTTGGGCTTTGCTGTCTTGTGCTGGCGGATGAAGGCTGCTGCCTGATTGCTGATCGCATCGGTGTAGAAGAACGACGGATCTTTCTCGGCTTCGTGCTCGATGTTGTCGTTGCCGCGGGTCAGCGTGTTCGGATGATAGAAGCTGCCGGCGCCGATGATGGTGCCGTAGAAGTGGTCGAAGCCGCGCTGCATCGGCCATGCATCGGTCGGCTCCGTCAGGCTGCTGGCAATGTGCCATTTGCCGCTGAGATAGGACGTGTAATTCTTGCTCTTCAGCGCTTCGGCGATCGTCACGCAGCTCTTGTTGAGATTGCCGGCATAGCCCTCGGGGCCGTTGCTGTAGGTGAGGATGCCGATGCCGGTCTGGTGCGGATGCAGGCCGGTCAGCAGCGAGGCGCGTGAGGGGCTGCAGCGCGCGGTGTTGTAGAATTGAGAGTATCGCAGTCCGTTCGCCGCAAGACGATCGAGATTCGGTGTCTGGATCTCACCGCCGTAACAGCCGATGTCCGAGAAGCCCATGTCGTCGTTGAGGATGAGCAGGATGTTGGGGCTGTCGGGTGTCTTTGTGCCATTCGGCATGTTGGTGTCCTCGTGATTGAAGTGCGGCGTGTCAGTGGTGGCGCGTCAGGCTGATGCTGAGGCGGAAATATTTCGGCAGATAGACGGCTCGCAGAAGCTCCAGCGCGCGTCCGTCCTTGCCGAAGGTGACACGTTCGATGGCGAGCAGGGGCGAGCCGACCTTCACGCCGAGCAGTTTGGCGCTGTCGGCATCGGCGAGATCGGCGCTGATCGTCTGCTGCGCGTCCTTGATGGTGAGGCCAAGCTCGTCCTCGAAGACGCGATACATCAGGATGGAGACCAGGTCGCGCTTCTCGAGCTCGAGACCGATATCCGGCGGATAGAAGGCGTGCTCGATTGCGATCGGCGTTTGATCCGCGAGCCGGAGGCGCCGAAGCTGCCAGACGGCGCGCTCGCGAAGCTGCTCGCGCACGGCGGCGTCGTGGCGATTGGTCATGCCCTGTTGCAGGATTTTGGCACCGGCCTCGTAACCGGCATCCCGGATGGTTTCCGAAAAGCCCATGAGGTGGCCGACCCAGTTTTCAGGCTGGTTCGAGCGCAGGAAGGTGCCGCGGCCGCGCGAGCGGTCGAACATGCCTTCGGTCACCAGGGGCGCGATGGCGTTGCGGATGGTGATGCGGCTGACGCCAAAATGCCGGCCTAGCTCGGCTTCGGTCATCAGGCGGCCAGTCGTATCGATCAGTTTGCCGTCACGCACCTGGTTGCGGATGGATTCGCGGATCTGGATATGCAGGGGCGTCGATCCCTCCGCGACGACATCGCTTCCGAGCGGCGTCGGCTTCTTCTTGCGTGTTTGAATAGCCATGGTGTCAGAGCCGCAAGCGTGTCGTCGGGTCGAACAGGTGAATGTCCTGGGGACGGGCAGTGATCGAGATGGTCTCGCCTTCGCCGGGAATGTTGTCGTCGGCGACGCGCATGCGGATCATCGTGCCGGCGCAGTCCAGATCGAGCACGGCGGTATCGCCGAGATCCTCGATCAGGTCGACGCGCGCAGCAAGGCCGCCTTCCGCCATGCGCAGGGCACCGGGGCGAAGGCCGACCACCACGTCGCGCTCGCCCGCGATCGTGGTCGTTGTCTTCAGGCGATGGCCGGCGACGATGACGTCGCCGTTCACGTAGCGGGCGGGAACGAGGTTCATCGGGGGATTGCCGATGAAGCCGGCGATGTCGATCGAGTTCGGGCGGGCGAACACCTCCGCGGGCGTGCCGACCTGCTGGATCTCGCCTGACATGAACACCGCCATGCGGTCCGCGAGCGTCATGGCCTCTTCCTGGTCGTGGGTGACGTAGACCGCGGTGACGCCGAGCGAGCGCTGCAGCTTCTTCAGCTCGGCGCGGGTCTCCAGCCGCAGCTTTGCGTCGAGGTTCGAGAGCGGCTCGTCGAGCAGGAACAGGCGCGCCTTGCGCACGATGGCGCGGGCCAGCGCGCAGCGCTGCTGCTGGCCGCCCGAGAGCTGCCCCGGCTTGCGGTCGAGCAGGTGGTCGATCTTGACCTTTCGCGCTGCGTCCTTCACGGCAGGCGCGATCTCGGACTTCGGCAGCTTGGCCATTTCGAGCGGGAAGGCGATGTTCTCGGCCACCGTCATGTGCGGGTAGAGCGCGTAGCTCTGGAACACCATGGCGATGTCGCGGTCGCGCGCATCGGTCGAGGTGACATCCTTGTCGTCGATCAGAACGCGGCCGGCGGTCGGCGCATCGAGGCCGGCGAGGATGCGGAGCGTCGTGCTCTTGCCGGAGCCCGAGGGGCCGAGCAGAGCGAAGAACTCGCCCCGCTTGATGTCGAAATTGACATTCTTCAGCGCGGCGAATTGACCGTGCATCTTGACGATGTTGCGAAAACTGACCTGACCCTGACCGCTCACCGGCGCCCTCCGCCCTTGACTGCACCGACCGTCAGGCCCTTCACGATATGCTTTTGCGCGACGACGCCGAGAACGACGACAGGCAGCATGGCGAGGACCGAGACCGCGGCGAGCTTGGCCCACAGCGTCTGCTCGACGGAGACGAAATTGAACATGGCGACCGTCACGGGTCGCACCGTGTTGCCGCTCAGCACGACGGCGAACAGGAATTCGTTCCACGCATTGAGGAACACGAACACCACGGTCACCGCGATACCGCCGCGGACCTGCGGAATGATGATCCGCCACAACGTCTTGAGCCGGCTGGCCCCATCGAGATAGGCGGCCTCTTCCATCTCGAACGGAATGTCCTCGAAATAGGAGACCAGCAGCCAGATCGCGAAGGGAAGTGAGAACGACAGATAGATCAGGATGATGCCCTGATAGGTGTCGATCCAGCCGATGTTTCGCAGCACCAGGAAGTAAGGGATGATGATGCCGACCGGCGGCAGCATCTGCGTTGCCAGAACGTAGAAGCCGGCAAACTTCTTGCCGCGGAAGCGCAGGCGCGCCAAGGCATAAGCCGCCGGCACGGCCATCAGCATGGTGACGATGGTGGTGCCGACGGAGATGATGGCGCTGGAGAGCAGATTCGGAAGGATTGATCCAGAGCCGAACAGGACGTCGCGATAGGCGTCCAAGGTCGGAGCGAACACCAACTTGGGCGGATAGGCCAACACGTCGGGATCGGTCTTGAGCGAATTCATCACGCTCCAGATGATCGGAAACGTCCAGGCCAGCAGGAAGACCATGGAGATTGCGAGCAGGGCGAAGACGCGCAGGCGCTTTGCGGTCATTTTGCCCTCCGCATGGCAAACAGGATGCCGGAGATGATGATGGTGACGATCAGCAGCGCAACGGCGAGCGCCGAGCCGTAGCCGATCGAGAGCTCGGTGAAGGATTTGCGATAGGCGTAGAGATTGAGAATCTCGGTCGCTGTCCCAGGCCCGCCGGCAGTGACGGTGAAGATCGCCGCGAACGCGGTCAGCGCCACCATGGTCCGCATGATGACGACCATGACGATCGCCGGGCGCAGCAAGGGCAGGGTGATGCGGCGGAAGCGTTGCCAGGCCGAGGCGCGGTCGAGGCGTGCCGCTTCGTAGATATCCTCGGGCAGGGAGGCGAGGGAAGCGAGCAGCACCATGAAGGCGAATGGCGTCCACTGCCAGGTATGGATCGCGACCACGGAGACCATGGCAAGCGTGGGATCACCCAGCCAGTTCTTGCTGCCAAGACCGGCGTTGATGGCGAGATAGTCCACGATGCCGAATTCCGGCGCCAGCATGAAAGTCCGCCAGATCATCCCGACCACGGCCGGGGACAGCACCACGGGCAGGATGGCGATGATCCTGAACCAGCCCTGGCCGCGCTTCATGTCCATCACCAGCAAGGCAAGCGCCAAGCCGACGATCACCTGAAGTGCGACGGTCGAGCCGGTGTAGACGAGGCTGACCAGCAGCGAGGTCCAGAACCGCTCGTCGGCGAGCAGGGTTTGATAGTTTTCGAACCCGATGAAGCCGTTGGTGAACGGCATCGCCAGATCCATCCGGAACGCACTGGTATAGATCAGGAAGAGCAGCGGGAACGTCGTGGTAGCGAGCAGGGCGAGGAACGCCGGGGCAAGCAGGGCTGCCGCAAACCGGCGCTCGCGCTGCGCCAATACGCGGCCGAAATCGCTGCGAGGCGCCTCGCTCGCAATCTCGGCCGATGTCACCGCTGTCGTCGCCATGTCTCAGCCGCGCATCATCGGCTCGATGCGGCGCTGCGCATCGTCCAGTGCCGCCTTGATGGTGGCCTGGCCGGAGAGGGCCGACTGGATCGCGGTCGCCATGGTGTCGCCGATGGCCGGCCATTGCGGGACCCGCGGACGCCAGTCGACGTCGGTGTCGTCCTGAAGTGCGCCCATCGTGGCCTCGACGAAGTTATCGCCGAAACCGTTCATCAGCTTGATGTAGTCAGGATCCTTCCAGATGGAGGTGCGGTTGACGCCTGAGCGCTTGGTCGGACCAGCGAACTTGTGCGCCGTGCGCGCCTGAGTCTCGGCGCTGGTCGCCCACTGAATGAAGAGCCAGGTTGCCTTTCGCTTCTTTTCCGGCAGCGCGGAATTGATCGGGAAGCCCCAGTTCCAGATCGACGTGGTGCGCTTGCCGGACGGCCCCTTGGGCCAACGTGCATAGGCGACCTTGCCGATGATCTTGGACTTCTCGGGATTGTTGATCACCGAGGCCGACGAATGCGCATCGATGTAGCTGGCGACCGTGCCTTGCGAGAAGGCGTCGGCGATGTCTGGCCAATTCCAGTTGGCCGCCGCCGTCGGCGCGTACTTCTTCATGATGTCGACGTACCAGGCGAGCGCCGCCTCGGCCTCGGGGCCGTTGACGGTAAGCTTGTCGCCCTTCATCCAGTCGCCGCCAAATTCGCGGAAGATCGAGGGATAGATGTACATATTCTGGCCGGCACCGGCGACGCCGCGCAGTGCTGCGCCCCAGATGCGATCATTCGGCGTGTTCAGCGCGGCCGCGTTCGACATATAGGCTTCGAGCGTGTCGGCCGGCTTCAAACCCTTCGCGTCGTAGAGGTCCTTCCGATAGACCTGAATGGTGACTTCGCCATCGTAGGGCATGCCGTAGAGCTTGCCATTGATACCGTTGGCGCTGCGCCAGGCCGGAATGACGTCGTCGAACTTGAACCAGGCCTGATCGGTTAGAGATTTGTCGTTCAGGTAGGTGTCGAGCGGCTCGACCCACTTATTGGCGACGTAGAGCGCGTAATACATCGGGTCTGCGGCGTGAGTGGCGTACGTGCCGGTCTTCGATGTCAGGTCGATGACGCTCTTTTGCCGGATCTGCGCCGGCGGGATCTTCTCGAACCGCACGTCGATCCCGGTGAGCGCCTTGAACTGCGGCGCCAGCGTGATGAGGTTCTCGAAATAGCTCGCCGGGATCACGGCGACCGTGATGGTCTCGCCAGAGACCTGCTGCCAGTCGATCTGAGCGGATTTGTAAGGCGCGAGGTCGGCGTCCTGCGCGGCAGCTTGCCGGAGAAAGGCCGGGCCAAGTGTCGCGAAAGCGGCGGCCGCGGTTCCGGTTTTGAGTAGCGTTCGTCGTGTTGGCTTGAATGACGTCATGCTGTCCTCCCGAAAATCCGGATTCTTAACTCCGGTTGGATATGACATTTGCTCAAATGTTATAACATGTCAATCGCGGCAAAGTGGACCATCGTCGAACCCCTAACGCTCACCTCAGGCCGCAATCGGTCGAGGGTCGTGTGCCGTTGTCGGCCAGGGTGAGCGTGGCGCTCGAAATCTGCGCGAGCGTCGCTGGCAAACTTGGCGATTTCAGCCACGAGTATGACCATTCGCGATTTGGCGGCGATGGCTTGTCGCCTTGACTTCATCGAGATGGAAGCAAGCGAGGCGGCGTCCTGATCGATGCCGCCAACGCCAAGATTCCTCAGTCGGTGCGGAAGCCCAAATGAGGCGCGCCGAGTGCGGCCTCCGCTTACTAGTATGGTCCCAAACGGAGTCCGTTCTTCTAAGGTTTCTAACAAAACGGAGTCAGTTGGCGGGCTGATAAGAAAATAGGTGAAAGCTTATCAGTACGGCGGACCGGATTGCAGACTTCCGCGGGCAATTTGGTCGCCGCGGCTTGCCGTTGCTCGCGGCATGTCGCTAAAAGCTGATGCGACTATGACAGCGACGGCCCTTCTCTGCGTGACGCAGGCTTTGCGTGCGCCACGATCAACGGGAGCTCTGCTCAACAACGCAAAAAGCAATCAACAAGGTTTAGTGCAACATCAAACACAAGGTGTTGTAACATCCGCGGTCTAAGCAGTTGTAAGGGCGATGCAGACAGTGGGGTGCTACACTGCGCGCGTTCTCGGGAGAATGTCTTCCTCCTCCCGATGGCAAATCGCTGACCTCATCGCCACGCGGAGTCGGCATTATCTACGCCTATGCGCTGTCCGGGGTTTTACGAGCCAGGTTGGCAATGACCTCGCGCAGGTCTATCGCATAGGCGAGGGACTGTTCGAAGCGCGAGGTTCGCATCGAAGGATCAGCGAGAACGCGACCGACACCGAGCCGGCCAGCTTGCTCGCGGTCTTCGTGGTCGGTTCCAAAGACGGTGCATCGACGATCCCCGACAAGGAAGCAGCAACGAATAACGGCGCCCGCTCGCCTGTCCAGACACCGCCAGGCCTTTGCACTGTGTGAACGACATGCATAATAGGGCGCCTGACTGGAGAGGCAGTAAAGGTGCCGGTACAAGCTGTTGCGATCGTCGTCTACGAGGGGGTCCAGGCCTTGGACGTGGCGGGACCGATGGACGTGTTCAGCGAGGCGAACACCTTCCTCAATAGTGCCGATCGTTATGAAACAGTATTGGTTGCTGCGGACCGCAATCCGCTGCGTGCCTCGAACGGCATCCAAATGCTGGCCGACCTCACCTTCGAGGAGGCGATGGGCGGCTTCGACATCATTCTCGTGGCGGGCACTCCGGCGCCACCGGAAGCCGAGCTCGACCCGCGCCTGCTCCAGTGGATCAGGGAGCTGCCCTGGCGGTCGAGCCTCTATGGCTCGATCTGCACCGGCGCTTTTTTCCTTGGCTATGCCGGTCTGCTGGACGATCGGCGTGTTACAACCCATTGGCAGGATGCACAGGCGCTGGCGGCGAGGTTCCCAAGAGCAAAAGTCGAACCTGATTTGATCTATGTGCGCGATGGGCGGCTGATCACCGCGGCGGGTGTGACGGCGGGAATAGATCTGGGTTTGGCTCTGGTCGGGCAGCGGCACGGCGCCGAAACGGCGCTCAAAGTGGCCAAGCGGCTGGTCGTGGTTGCGCAGCGCCAGGGCGGACAGTCACAGTTCAGCCCCTATCTGACAGCGCCTGCCGATCCGGAATCGCCGATCGCACGTATCCAGGATCATGTCATGGCGAACGTCGGCGATCGCCACTCGCTGCAGTCGCTTGCAACTGTGGTTGGCATGAGTCCCCGAAATCTTGCCCGACATTTCGTGCAGGCGACCGGGATCACACCGCACGAGTTCATCGAGCGCGCCCGCATTGATGCGGCGCGCATGATGCTGGAGGGGGCGACCGGCCGCTGAAGACGGTTGCATTCGACTGCGGTTTCGGTTCGGCGGATCGGATGAGGATCGTGTTCACCGCCCGTCTTGGTGTGAGCCCCATCCAATACCGCGCGAGCTTCCGACGGTCGGGACCGGGATAGACCGCGCTGGGCCCGGCAAGAAACGCTGGCGCGGGCTGCTTCCGCTAGAACCGTCATGTCAGAAAAAGACGTACGGCTGTCCTGATCCAAAGGATGCCCTTCCTTGTGCGGAGCGATACTCCATTAACAATTAGCGACAAGCAACCAGCCCGCTACGCGAACAAGGAGATTTTGTTCCATGTCTGAGATCATCGCCGGCATCCACGTGCCTGACAGTGCCCTCGCGCGCGCCGCTACGCAGCTCGTGCGCGATACCGAGGACGACCTGCTCTACAACCACAGTCGCCGTGTCTTCCTTTGGGGCGCGCTCACCGCCGAGCGCCACGGCCTAAAGTACGAGCCGGAGCTGCTTTACCTCGGTGCGATGTTCCACGACATGGGCCTCACAGAGAAATATTCCAGTCCTAACCTGCGTTTCGAGGTCGACGGTGCCAATGCCGCGCGCGATTTCATGAAGAGCTACGGCCTGCCGGAGCGTGAAATCGAAGATGTCTGGACCGCGATCGCGCTCCACACCACGCCTGGTATTCCCGAGCATATGCGTCCAACCATTGCGCTGGTGACCGCGGGTGTGGAGATGGATGTGCTTGGGATCGCCTATCACGATTTCACGCAAGAGCAGCGTGACCATGTCTGCGTCCATCATCCCCGCGAGACGAACTTCAAGGAGAACATTATAGATCACTTCGCCAAAGGGATCATCAAGAAGCCCATGACGACGTTCGGGAACGTAAAGGCTGACGTCCTTGCGCTCAAGGACATGACCTATGTCCGCCAGAACTTCTGCTCGATCATCGTCGGTTCAGCTTGGCCGAACTAACCTCGTTGCTGCGAGCGGACTAAAATCGACGCTCCAGCCCGAGCAGCTGGTAAAGGTACAATTCGCTGTTACTGCTCGCGCCAGTACCATCGCGGCGCGCTTTAGAGGTGGCTTGAACGATGATGTAACCTTCACGCGTGAACCTAGGGAGACGATGTCGGCTAAATCCTGGTTAGCGAATTGCTGTGTATCGACCTCGTTAGGCCGATTCAAATCGCGATCAGCACGACGCTCTGAGATGCGTGTTTCGAACGTTGCTCAGTCACAAAGGCTAGCGTCCGTCAGGGGTTTGACGACACGCAGTTGATGCCAAAACTGACGATGATGCAGCGTGTTCATATATCGGTTGACCTTCTTTCACTTCCTTCTCGCTAAAAACTGCACAAACTGGTCCCTGACGTGCCGCACTGCCATCTTACCAGCGGCCAAACGGGAGATTGATGATGTCGCACTATCCGCAGGTACGACGGTTCGCCCACATCGAACAAATGGATCGCGAGGCGCCGCCATTGCATGAAGGAGAAACTGTCGTCGCAAATTCGCTGCCGGCGACCTGCGTTCATCCGTTCGCAATCGCAATAACGTTGGTTGGCATAGCCTATATCGTTTTGACATTCTGGATTGCGTTTGCAGGCGGCGAGACTTCAGTGGTCCTGACGATGGTCACCCTCATTCTGATAATGATGCTAGGGCTAATGACCGGGTGTGGATATTCAAGCCGAAACATGGAACCCTATCGGGCAGCTAGTCGAAGCTTTCGTGAGTTCGTCGAGGGCGAGGTCGACCTTCAAAGCGGGCGGATTTCAGGCCGCGCTTCGCTGTGCCAGCTCGCGACCGTGACGGGTGGCATCGCCCTAGGGACAACGTCGATGCTGGCCGTCTTTGTGGCGATAGCACCTGCCTATCCGCAATAGGCGGTGCTCACTAGCAGCGCCTCCAGCGTTAGGCGGGCGGGTAAGTCGAGGGTATCGACGTTGCAACAGATCCACTTATGATAAATGTTCGCCCGAATCCTCTGAAGCGCAATAGGCGCGCTTCAGGTTGGCATCCGCGATACGAATTCGTCACAGTGTACGGAGCGGGATTTCTGATGGTGATCGCCGTAATCCTGATCGCACTGCGGCCCGCGATCACCGTTGCGGAATGGATTGCCGGGTATTGGGTAAGTGAAGCTGGCAGCCGGTTGAAGAAAGCGCTTCTTGGTCAATTGGGATGAGCGGTCTCCGAATGCGATGAAGAGGTAATTACATGGCAGCCACGTCCTACAGAGAGAAAGCGGATCAACCTTCAATGAAGGCGTGGCGAGTCCACGAGTTTGGTCCTGCGGAAAAGATGGTCTTTGAAACGATCGCTCGACCCCGTCCGGTTGCAGGCCAGGTCCTTGTTAAAGTACATGCGGCGGGCGTCGGCCCCTGGGACGCGTGGATCAGGGCCGGGAAAAGCGCCCTACCTCAGCCGCTTCCTCTCACACTCGGCTCGGACCTGGCCGGCGAGGTGACGGCTCTTGGTCCGGATGTCTCCTCCTTGGCGGTGAACGATCAAGTGTTCGGGGTAACCAATACCCAGTTTCTTGGCGCGTATGCCGAATATGCAGTCGCGTCGACTGCGATGCTCTCCCGAAAGCCAAGGTTGCTCAGCTACGTCGAAGCTGCCGCGGTTCCCGTCGTCGCTGTAACCGCCTGGCAAGGCTTGTTTGACCACGCGCGGCTCGAAGCCGGCCAGACGGTTCTCATCCACGGCGCGGCCGGCAGCGTTGGAGCGTTCGCTGTTCAACTTGCTTGTCGAGCCAAGGTGCGCTCGGTGGTCACCGTGGGCACGAGAGACATCGAATACGTGCGGGCACTTGGTGCGGACAAGGTCGTGGACTATCAAACGCAACGGTTTGAAGATGAAGTCAGGAACGCTGATGTGGTGTTCGACCTCATAGGAGGAGAAACACAAGCCCGTTCTATTCGAGTTCTGCGGCAAGGCGGAAAGCTGATATCGATTGTGTCCCAACCAGATCAAGCGTTGGCGGAAAGGCATGGCGTCACCGCGACCTTCTTCTTGGTAGACGTCACGACGGCTTATTTGGACAAAATCTCAGCGCTTATCGATCGCGGCGATCTGAAGACGGGAATATCCGCCATCATGCCTCTCGCTGATGCGCGAGAAGCACATATGATGTTGGATGGCCGACGACCGAAGCCGCACGGAAAGATCGTGCTAAGTGTGTAAAATAGACGCGCGAAGCTGAGCTTTCATATGTCAGATCGGTCGCGGCGTCCGGTGATGGCTGGCCTTTCCATCCATCTCGATCATGCCAGAAAGATCCCTCTGGCGACCCAGATCTATTCAGCTATCCGAGAGGGAATTGAGAATGGACGGCTCGCCTCGGGCTCGCGGCTGCCCTCTTGGCAGAATCTAGCCGCTCAGCTCGGCGTGTCTCGCGGGACCGTACGTGTAGCTTATGGACGTCTCGTCGCGGAGCAGTTCGCGCTTGGTCTTGGGCCAGCTGGAACTCGTGTGGCCGCCCGGCAGTTACGATTCTCAATGTCCGATCGGTCGCGGGAAGAGCCGCTTCTGCCAGAGCTCTTCTATGATTTCGGAATCGCGCCGCGGGTCTTTCAAATGGGCGTACCCTCTCAGGACGCCTTCCCATTCAAGCTGTGGTCACGCCTCCTAGTGCGTGAGACACGGGGAGCTGCGGCGCTGCCGGTAACTTATCCGGACCCACGCGGCGATCCGCAGCTTCGAAAGGAGATCGCGGCTTACTTGGGGCTGGCCCGAGGCATTCGCTGCGACTCCTCTCAGGTCATCGTAACCGGCGGGTTTTCCGGGGCGCTCGGTCTGGTAATCCAAGGGCTTCAGCTTGGCACGAAAGGAGCTTGGATAGAGGATCCATGCTTTCCGCTCACACGTACTGCGCTCAACCTAGCTGGAATGCTTGTTACGGCGGTTCCGGTCGATGCGGAGGGGTTGGACGTTATCGCCGGTGTGCGGGCCGCAGCCGGAGCGTCACTGGCGGTCGTGACGGCAGGCCAACAGGCGCCGCTCGGTGTGACGATGTCGCTGTCGCGGCGGCTTGCGCTACTCGCCTGGGCTCGACGAAACGACGCTTGGATTGTCGAGGACGATTATCTGAGCGAACTGCAATTGACGGGACGGGTGGCTCCCGCGCTCGCATCACTCGATCATGGCGGGCGGGTTCTGCACGTTGGCAGTTTCAGCAAAACGATCAGTCCTTCGCTGCGCCTGGGTTTCCTGGTGGTGCCGCCGGAACTGAGTCGACGGTTCGGTGAGCTCGTTGCTTGCTTGGCACCAGCGCCCGCCGCTGCCGTGCAACGCGCCGTTGCGGAATTCCTTCGGCAAGGACATTATTTTCGTCACCTATGCCGAATGAAGCGGCTCTACGCCACCCGACGGGAAAGTTTGCTCAATTGCCTGAAAGATGCCGCGTCAGCCTCAATGAAGGTGCAATCAACCGGCGGCCTGGCGGTCGCGATCCTGCTTCCCGACACAATGTCAGACCTGGACATCGCTTCGCGTGCTCTGCAGCTCGGCATGGCGCCAACTCCGTTGTCGCCATGGTATATGCAGCCTTCCAGGCGACAGGGACTGCTACTCGGCGTGACCAATCTCAATGAACGACGACTGAAGGCGGATTGTCGTCGATTGTTAGAATTGGTGCGATGAATACCGCTCTGCTTAACGTAGCTCAACACATCGGTAGTCACTAAGCCCTTCGGGTCGGACTGCCGTAGTGAAAGCGGTTGGTTAACTCACTATTGTTGGTTATATCGTCCCAGAGCACGCGTCATTTGACTGGAGTGGTCAGTTCCTTGTCGTCAGTGTCGACAACGAACACCGCCAGGAGCTTTGCAGGTTTGCTCTTGCTCGCATTGCGGCTGACGGGATGCCGAGAGCCTGGCTGTTCATAGAAGCTCTCGCCGGCACGATAGACGCGCCGGGGGCCATCATTCACCTGCGACTCGATTGCTCCTGACAAGACGTAGCCGAGGATGAAAGCCGATTTGGCGTGAGTGTGGGACTGAGATGCGCCTCCCGGCTTGTAGTCGACAACCACGGCTATCAATGACTTTCCGGGAATATTGGATATCGTCTGCTGGAAGATGGGCTTGACTGTCTCGCCGCTGTCATGTGCTGCGGCTGGCGTTGCGACAGCAATTGCCATGGCAGCGCAAGCTGAGCCGAATAAAAGTCGCATCTTCATGGCGCATTCTCCTTTTCCACCAAGATAGGATCGTCGCCGATGAAAAAAAGCACCAAGAATGCACGCGAAGTGGTGCACCAAGAACGCCAAGTCAGCCTCGGTTTGCCCTTTCATCAAAAGAAAGGATCCAGCCGGCTGAGCGGATTGAGAGCGTGTCACCGCGCTATGGTACAGTGAAAATCGGCGATCTTGGTACTGTTGCACGGCGCAGTGCTGCGCATCTATTCGCGTGACCAACCGTCTTGGCGAGTCCGTCAAGAGCGGCGGGTGCGATCACTTCAGCTGAGAGAACGGCCGTTGCTGTTCGGTTGAGGCTCGATGCTTCCCAGGAGCGCGCGGATGACTCAAGGCATAGATTGGCCCGGATTAGCGAATTCATTCAAAACCGACGCGCTCTTTTTTAGTCCGACAGCAGCAAACAACCTCGCATCATTCTTCGATGGTATTAATGAACTGAAAACGAATGAAGGCCGTTCGCTTGTCGTGGACGCGGGCCCCGGAACGGATTTCCACACACTTTTCCGCGCCCAGATCTTTCCATCTCACGACAAGTTGAAAGCCGCGCTCGGCAGACCAGACATCCACCTCGGCTCGCCGCGCTCGCGCTTGGCGATTGATGGTCGCATGAGCGGACAAGGCATCTTGGCGTTTTGCGCTACCAACAATCTGAAAGCCGCTATAGCCGGCACGCGGCCGTCCGCTGGTAGCCGGATTGCTGTGGGTCAGTTCGAGATCATTAGAAAGCTGCGACTACTCGACCTGACCGTTATTGATAACGTTCGCATCACGGGAAGCCTCGCTGACTTCGGATTGGCCGGGAGAACCGAGGTCGCCGTTTTTCTACGATCGCTAAGTGCGCGTCTCGCGCAGTCAGTCATGTTTGACGCCGAGCCTTCTGAATACCTTGCAGCGGAGGCCATGGTTCACTTTCTTCTAACAGAGGCTTCGGTGCCTATTGATGGCATCATCTTTCCATCGGGGCATTCCGTCAGAGACGCTCTTGGCGTCCTCCTTTTTCACGGAGCATCCAGCGTCGAGCCAATGAACTTCCTGGAGGGAACAGAGATCGGCGTGAGAACGGGCCGGTGGCAGAGGCTGGCTGGATGGAAGACTACGAAGTGTTTGAGGAAATGCCGCAATATCACAGTGAAATAGATAAAGGCGAGCAAGAGCCGGGGAGGCCGGACTCAGGCACCTTTGTGGTGGGAGTGCCGGTTTCCGCTCACAACGCCGATTGGCGCGACCATGCCTTACGCATCGTGCCTGAGAGCGTGAAAGTACACCACGTAAAGCGCATCGAAATCGAGGCGGATGAGTTTGCGGTGAAACGGCGCCGTCAGAAAGGACGTGACGGGTTGTCAACATCGGTGACTCCGGCGATTCAGATGCAACAAGCCGTGGAGGAGACCGGTCAGCGCAAACAGCGCTGATCGCAACCATCGGCATAGGAGTTCGACAAATGACCAATATCGTTTCCGGCATCAAGATTCCCGATAGCAAGATCGCGCGCGAAGCTGCTGAGCTCGTCCGGCAACATGAATCCGAGTTATTGTTCAACCACTCGGTCCGCGTCTTTATATTTGGCGCGATAAAAGGCATTCGTCATAATCTGAAAGTCGACGCGGAGCTTCTTTACGTCGCGGCGTTGTTTCACGATCTGGGTCTCGTAGACGCTTTTCACACCGACACGAGGCGGTTTGAAGTCGATGGTGCTGACGCAGCGCGCAAATTTCTCCGCGGTCATGGCATTCCCGATCCGAAATCTGATTTGGTTTGGGAAGCGATCGCCCTGCACACCACTCCGGGTATTCCGCAATTCATGCGGCCGGAGATCGCCCTCACGAACGCCGGTGTATTGGTAGACGTCGTCGGAATTGGATATGACGAGTTCACATCGGAGCAACGCGATCAAGTCATCGCCGCGTTTCCCCGCGGCGAGAATTTCAAGAATGATTTCATCAAAGCGCAGACCTGCTCTGCTCTCAAGAAGCCTGCGACGACGTTCGGCACCGTCAACTTCGATTACATCCAGGAACACGACCCCGCATTTCACCGGCCCAACGCGTGCAGTAGAATTCGAAACGCTCCCTGGCGGAGTTGAACTGTCGTGGGTGCTGGGCTCTGGGGCGGCATGGTGAGGGAATCCGTGCAGCGCGTTACCGATGGGAGCGTGCCCGTGTCTTGGTGCAAGGACCGATGTCCAGATCGCTAAACGAACTTCACTGGCTAACCCTCGGAGCGTTTGCGATCGGCACCGAAGGTTCATGATCGCCGGTTTGCTGCCGGCCTTGGCGCAAGACCTGAACGTCAGCTTGTCCGCCACCGGGCACCTGGTCACCGCGTTCTCTGTCGCTTATGCCGTGGGCGCTCCGATAATGGCGGTGCTGACCGCCCACTTGGAGCGGCGTCGCGTGCTCGCGATCGCCATTGCGAGCTTCAGCGTCGCGAATCTGCTCGCTGCAATGGCGCCGGGTTATGCGGCGTTACTGGCAGCTCGGCTGCTACTTGCCCTATCCGCCGGCAGTTTCATGCCGGCGGCCAGCGGATATGCCGCGGCGCTGGGCGGACCGGAGCGGCGTGGCCGGGCTCTGTCGATGGTCACCAACGGCTGACCTTAGCGATCGTTGCCGGCGTGCCACTCGGGGTTTTGGTCGGTGAGCGATTCGGTTGGCGCGCTACCTTCTTCTGCGTGGCGGGCATGGCGGCGCTCTCACTGCTTGGCATCCTCTTCGGGATGCCGAGTCAGCGGCCGGGCATTACGGCGAGTCTGGGAGAACGCCTGGCGTTGGCCAAGCGCCCCGACGTGATGGCAATCTTGGCGACCAGTGTCTTGACGGTCGCCGGCACATTCACGCTCTATACGTATCTCGGCGTCTTTCTGGCGCATGTTTCGGGGATTGGACCACAGGGCCTCGCGCTGGTGCTCTTTGGCTTCGGGCTGGCCAGCGCGTTCGGTACCCGGCTCGGCGGCGCCATGGCGGACCACTGGGGCGCGGGCTTTACCGTGATCGTAAGTGGCGGCCTCACTGTTCTGGCCTACCTTTTACTCTCGCTGGGCGTGACGCTCGGGCCTGCGCGGGCCATGTTCGTTTTGCTACCAGCCATCCTGCTTTGGGGCTGGCCAGCTGGGGGTGATGACGGCGCAGCAGGCGCGCTTGGTCGCGCTGACTTCTGATCTGGCTGCGGTCGGCCTGTCCCTCAACTCGTCCGCCATCTATCTCGGAAGCGCGGCCGGCGCTGCGGTCGGTGCGCTGGTTCTCGCCGATAGCGGCGTAATGCGGCTCGGCTGGGTGGCGGCGGGATTTAGCGTGGCCGCGCTGCTGGCGGTGCCGGTCAGCAGCCGCGCCTTATCACGCCGGGGCTGAAGCGAGCTATGCACCGGCGCACGCGTCAAGGGCTGTCGTAGATCAGTCGGATCGAAGGAGCAGATGAATGATCCCAGACATTCTCAGGAAAATCGAGGTCTACAAGCGTCGGGAGATCGAGGCTGCTAGGCGAATCCGTTCGGAAGGGCAAATGATGTCGCTCGCCAAGGCCGCTTCGGCCCCGCGGGGATTCGTCACGGCAATCCGCAGCAAGCTGGCGACGGGCGAGTATGCGCTGATCGCCGAAATCAAAAAGGCGTCTCCGTCGAAAGGGCTCATACGCGAGAATTTCGATCCACCTTCACTTGCCAGAGACTACGAAGCAGGCGGCGCGGCTTGCTTGTCCGTGCTAACCGACAAGCCGTCGTTCCAGGGAAGCCTGGACTTCCTGGCGACGGCGCGCGCGGCGACGAGCCTCCCCGTGCTGCGCAAGGATTTTATCTTCGATACCTATCAGGTCGTGGAGGCGCGGGCATACGGGGCGGACTGCATTTTGCTCATCATGGCGGCCCTTGACGATGCTGCCGCCGAAGATATCGAGGCGGCGGCCCTCGACCATGGTATGGACGTGCTGATCGAAATCCACGACCGCGACGAACTCGAGCGAGCCTCGCGGCTGCGTTCTCCGATGATCGGTATCAATCATCGGAACTTGAGGACCTTCGAGACAACGCTTGCAACCAGTGAAGCGCTGGCGCCGTTTTTTCCGAAAGATCGCTTGATCGTCGGCGAAAGCGGGATATCCGCGCCTGCGGATTTGGTCTGGCTTGGCCTGCTCGGGATATCGACATTCCTGGTCGGAGAAAGCCTGATGCGTCAGGATGACGTGATCAGCGCTACGCGGGCGCTACTCGCCCGCGAAGAGAGAGGGGTCCAGTTCCTCTGGGACTTTGACACCATTACCTGCCGTTTTCCCGACCCCCAGCGATCCGAGCACGTAGCTGTTCCGTCAATCCCGTCATCTGCGCGCGCAGCGACTGCCGGCGCTGGTCATCATGCAACGTGCTCATCTGCCGGCTGGCGTTCTTTCACTTCCTTGCCGCTGCAAAGGGCGCAAAGTGACGGCTGCACATGCCCCCGCTGAGTGTCCAATTCAGGGAAACCTCAAATGAGGAAGCAGACGATCACCTTAGTTGTCGCATTCGCGTACGCGGCAGTAATCGCAAGCGCCGCGACGTGGTGCAGCGCTGCTGGCACTGGAACGTCAAAGGAGGAGGCAGTGAGACTGGAGAGCATCTATTCGTTCTCCGAGACGCTCGCTCGCTTGCGCGCGGCTCTTGAAGCGAACGGTTTAAGGATATTTGCGACCATCGACCACCACGCTGCAGCCCAATCGGTCGGACTGGATATGCCCCGACCACTGTGTTGATCTACGGTAATCCAAAGGGTGGCACTGCTCTAATGCTGGCAGCTCCAGACTTCGCGCTCGAGCTTCCACTGCGATTGCTTGTCCGAGAAGGTGAGCGTGGGAAAGTCTACGTAACCTACGCCCCCTCGGCGAACCTGGAGGGAAAGCACGGGTTGCCAGTCGGTATGGCGGGAAAGCTTACTCCCGAACGGGTTATCACGAGCGCCGTAACAGCGTCGTCCTCAAATAACTGAAGAAGCGTAGACCGCTCATGGAAACACGAACATGAATAATATCGTCGCATCTGCAAACCGCAGAACAGCTCTCTTGGTGTTTAGTCAGGCAGCCATGCTCTTGGCGGCACTGTCTTCAACGACAGCTGCTGAACAGGAGTCCTCTGAGTATCTGCCTTCCGGTAGAAAGCTTTCGCGCCTGAGCAAGGCCCTTGCCGACGCCCCCCGCAGGCGCGAGTTCGAGAGCGTTCCTTTCATTCTCACCTCACCTGAACTGTGGGACCACGAAGCGGCCGACCTGCTGTTGTCGTATAAGTATCACGCGTTGCAGGTCTGGGAGAGCACCGATTTCGCAGCGCCATGGATCAACTTGATGCGTGAAGCTATCAACGGGCAGGTGTTCTCGCTCGGGAATGCCGACTTTCTTGCCGTTGCTGCGGTTCACGGAAACGCCCATTCGGCCCTATTCAACCAAGTCGCGTGGGAGAAGTACAAGCTGGCCAAGGTCGCTGGGGGGCAGGCCGACTTCAACAGTTTCATCGTCGAGAAGGCTGGTGCGTCACCCAGAGATGACCTTCAGGACCTGACAGGGTTCTATGGTCCGCAAAACAGCAATATCGTCTCACTTCAGCGGCGAGGAGCGGTATTTCTGGGCTGTCATGATTCCATTCATGCGATCGCGCGATATCTTCACCAATCCGGTGAATTCTCTGACATCTCTCCCGACGCGATAGCGGCTGACCTCACCAACAACCTGATTCCAGGCGTTGTGCTCGTCCCAAGCGTCGTGGCCTTTCTCGTCGAACTGCAGCATGCCGGCTTTACGTATTCAAAGGCAAGTTAGACTCGTCCCTGGCAATGGCGTCAACCTTGGTCCAACGCCGCGGCAAGGCCAGATCAAGGGTGCTGCAAGGCCGGCAATCAAGAGGAAAGATGCACCTTTGTCTCAAGCGTCGAAGGAGAATGCTATGAAGGGTCATGCCGCTCTCATCTGCGCGAGCTTTGCACTATTGGCCGCCGGGTCAGCGACAGCACAAGAGGGACGGCCGGAGACCGGAACGTCTAGCGTTGCTGAAATTGTTTCTGTTTTAGGAATACAAGTTCCTGACAGCGCATTGGCTCGCGACGCAGCTAAGGCCATTCGTGATAGCGAAGGCGAGCTGTTGTTTCAGCACTCCATGCGGGTTTATTGTTGGGCTGCATTGGCAGGTGGACGCAAGGGCATGGCCTTTGATCAGGAACTTCTTTACGTCGCGGCTATGTTCCATGATTATGGACTCACCGCAAACTACGGGGATAGCCACCTTCGCTATGAAGTGGATGGCGCAAACGCGGCACGGTCGTTTTTGCGCAGCCACGGCATTTCGGAAACCGATAGTCAAAGCGTTTGGCTTGCGATCGCACTACATACGACAAATGGAATCTCCTCGCATTTGTACCCGATCGCGGCGCTTCTTGCCGAAGGCGCGAACATGGATCTCGTCGGGGCCGGCTTTGACGACTTTACTGCGGAGCAGCGGAGCACTGTCCAGGTAGCTTACCCGCGTCCGCTGCACTTCGCCGAGGAGTTTCTGCAAGCCCTCTACGACAGCCTTAAGCACCGTCCCGAGACCACTCAGGGCACCGGTTTAGCTGACGTCATGGCCTATAAAGACTCCAGTTTCCACCGCAGGGATTTCAGTAGCCTCATGCGCGTGTCGCGCTGGGTGACGGGGCGATAGCCGTCGCGGCTCGTCACGATCGGTTGCCGTCATCCGCGCTGTAGATGGTACATGGAATTTTGATTGGTCGAAGAGCCGACGAATCTGACCGTAGTCATGCAGGTGATAGGCGACGCCAATGCGCCAGTCTTCCACGCTCGATCGCCGTTCGTTCGTCAAGGCCATAGGTCGCCTAGTAGGAGGAACGACTGCGGCTGGAGGTCTGCTAACGCTCGGCCGGTCGACGCCTGGGCCCGGGCGCGCTCGCAGCTCAAATCGCCAACGTCCGAGGCGCTCGTCGAGCCAATAGAAGCGCGCAGCGCCAACGGTTTGCTCGAGTTGACGATGACAGCTGCACCTGGGCCGGTGCATCTCGGCGATCGCGACTTCTCCGGTCTGCTTTACAACGGCGCTTATGTGCCACCGACGCTGCGCGTACGCCTGGGCGATACGTTGCGGATCACTTTCCGCAACAACCTGACCTCCGGGCTCGATCGTCCCGGTAATAGTGGTCCCGTCTGCGCGGGAACCGGCACCCCGTCGAACCTGCACTTTCACGGCATGGGCGTGTCGCCGCAAGCCAACGGCGACAACGTATTCGTCCACGTTCAGCCCGGTGATACCTTCGAATACCAGCTGCGCATACCCGCACACGGCCGGCAGGGTCCGGGTCTATTTTGGTATCACCCCCATGCGCATGGCTTCGTCAACGATCAAATCCTGGGCGGTCTGTCGGGCGCTCTGGTCGTCGATGGGATGGAGCGTCTTTTCCCTCTGTTGCGCGGATTGCCGGAACGCCTTCTTCTGATCAAGCACGTCAAGATGGCCGACGAAAGCGAGATCGTTTCGATCAATGGTCAAGTCAATCCCGCCATCACCATGCGCCCCGGTGAACTGCAGTTCTGGCGGATCGCGCACGTAGGAGCATCGGATTTCATAAAATGCCGTGTCGAGGGCATGCCGCTATATATCGTGGCGACCGACGGACACGCCCTATCGCAGCCACGCAAGGCGAATGAATTCTTCATCGGGCCGGGCAAGCGGATTGACGCGATCGCAGTCGGACCGCGGGCAGGGGAATACCCGATGCAAACCGTCCCGTTCCAGAACGAGGCCTGGCGTCCCCCTTGAACCGGTCCGGCAGTTGGCGCTGGTGAGCTCCAGTGGAGAGTTGCCGAGCCCGGCGCGCGTTGAGAACGAAATTCTTCGAATCCGAGTCACCGGTCCGCAATGGATCGACGAGGTCCGTGCGGCGCCGATCGCGCGGCGGCGGATGCTGCTCTATTCACGCACCCAGGATCGCAAGGCCTTCATGATTGACGGTCACATCGTCGATGAGGCGCGCATCGACCAAATCGTCAAGCTAGGCGATACGGAAGAGTGGACGGTGGTAAATGAGGATCAACAGTATCACAGCTCCCACATACACCAGACACCTTTCTTGGTGACTGAGGTCGCTGGTCGTTCCTGGAGCGACGATAGCCTGCGTGACACGTTTTCAGTCCCGCCCGCGACAAACCGGCGGCCTGGCATACTCAAGATCGTGATCCCGTTCACTGATCCCGAAATCGTGGGCAGGTTTGCTTATCATTGCCATGCAGTTCGATCACGAAGACAAGGGCATGATGGGAATCATTGAAGTTGTCGCCTGACGTGTCGTGTCGCGATTGGCGCTTCTCGCTCCAAGATTGGAATTGCAATGACGCAGCACAAATTGCGCATCTGGCAAATAATTCTGGTCGACGAAACGCGGAAAGCGTTCACGCAGTACATCGCCGCGATCCAAGCAACTCATTTGGCGGGTGTAATCCAGGCCACTCCTTACGCACACGGCCCAGTGACATGATCGCAGCGTGATCATTCGCGGAATGAAAGCGCTGCACTTCCGCAGGCGATCAATGTTCGTCAGGATGAATCTGTAGGAGCCATGTCGGCAATCTCGTCGAAAACACGGTTGCGTGCACGAGCAAAGGAAAACCAATCATGCGGATAAGCCTGCTAGCGATTCCATCGACCGCCGTATTCCTGTGTCCGGCTCTTCTGGCCATTGGATATGCCGCCTCCGCACCGGCCGTTGCACAGTCGGTAGGAGACTATTTCCATACGGGGGCTGGCGCGCGATATCTGGAGCGAGCCAAGAGCGACGTGATCACGGTGCCCTTGCGCGGCAACATCAATGTCCTGATGGGATCCGGCGGAAATATTGTGGTTCTGTCGGGAAGTGATGGCAAATTCCTCGTAGATGCCGGCATCAAGCCGTCGAAAGACAAACTGCAAGCGGCTCTCGATAAGATTAACCCTTCACCATTGAAATACGTCGTGAACACTCATTGGCATTGGGATCATACCGACGGAAACGAGTGGATGCATGCAGCGGGCGCCACGATCATTGCGCAGAGGAATACGCTGAGGCATCTATCGGAGACCACTCACGTGGATGACTGGAATTGGACCTTCGCTCCCGTTCCAGCCGGCGCACGTCCGACGATTGTCGTGGACAATGAGAGGGACTTCAGCTTCGCAGGCGAATCGATAAAGGTTGAGCATTTGGGTCCGGGTCATACCGACGGCGATCTGTTAGTGTATTTCCAGCGGGCCGATATTGTTGCCCTCGGCGATACATTCTGGAACGGAAACTATCCGTTCATCGACAACGAAGACGGCGGCAGCGTCAGCTCGGCCATCAGTTGGGCCAGCAAGGCGATCGAACGCACCACGGATAAGACCATCCTGATCCCGGGGCATGGTGAGATTGGCAATCGAGCTCAATTGATTGAATTTCGAGATATGCTGATCGCTGTACGCGACCAGATTGCTACGCTGAAGTCGCAGGGAAAGTCCCTCGAAGAAGTCATGGCGGCGAGGCCGACGGCGGCCTTCGACGACAAGTGGGGTCGATTTGTGATCAATCCGAAGTTCTTCACCAAGCTCGTCTATGAAGGATTGTAAACGGTGCGGCGCGCTCCGCAATTGCGGCGTGGGTTCTCGATTGTCCAATTCTAATTCGCTTGTCCGTTGGAACTGGCGGCTATTTTGTGGTCTTGGTCAGAAGGAGGCATCGATGCATCAACGTGAAAGCTGTCCTGCAACCGAAACGCCCAATGGTCCTAGCGTCGGCTGTCGCGTGCCCTTGAGTGTGGGCTCGTGTCTCGTTCTGTCGCGGCGTTCATTGCTTCGGCAACTCGGAGTCGCAGGGGCGTCGCTCGCGGTCGCGCCGGCCCTTGCAAGCGAGTTGATCGAGCTGCCGCTGCCGAGCGAACCGCGTCAACGACCGCTCACCATGCTTTCCCGGACAAGTCGGGCATGATTCTGCAGCGAAGCCGCCCGCCACTGCTTGAGACACCAATTGAGGTATTCGATCAGGGCGTGTTCACGCCGAACGATCTGTTCTACGTGCGCTGGCATTGGTCGGTGATCCCAAGTTCGGTCGACGTGACCAAGTTCAGGCTCTCGGTACGGGGCACGTAGACCGAGCGCTGTCACTCTCTATCGCAGATATTCTCCGCCTGCCACGCGTCGAGTTGGCCGCCGTCAACCAGTGCTCGGGTAATTCACGGGGCTTTTTCTTGCCGCGTGTGCCGGGTGCGCAATGGGCTCATGGCGCGATGGGCAACGCGAGATGGACGGGGGTCCGTTTGAAGGACGTGCTGGATCGGGCGGGCGTCAAGAGTGGTGCCGTCCATGTGCGCTTTAAGGGCCTGGATGAACCGCCGGTGCCAGACGCACCGACATTCAGGAAATCGCTGACTATCGATCATGCCCGTGACGGCGAGGTGATGATCGCTTTTGCCATGAATGACGAGCAGCTTCCACTTCTGAATGGCCTCCCGCTGCGGCTGGTCGTGCCCGGCTGGTACTCGACGTACTGGGTCAAGATGCTCAGCGATATCGAGGTGTTGGACAAGCCAGACGACAATTACTGGATGGCGGTCGCCTACACCATTCCAGACACGCCACACGCCAACATCGCGCCGGGCCAGAGCGGCGTGAAGATGATTCCGATCAATCGCATGCCACCGCGGTCTTTTATTACAAATCTCACGGAAGGCGGCTCCTTGCCTGCAAAGGCGGCTTTGCCGCTGCACGGCATTGCTTTCGGTGGTGATACGGGCGTCGCCAAGGTCGAGCTTTCCACCGATAGCGGTAAATCATGGCAGACGACCACGCTCGGCACGGATCACGGCAAATACAGCTTTCGCCGCTGGGAAACTGATGTCTTGCTGCCCGAGAAGGGCAGCTTCGAACTGATGGTTCGTTGCACGAACTCGGCCGGCGAAGTCCAGCCTGTACAGCCGAACTGGAACAATAGCGGCTTCATGCGCAACGTCATCGAAGCGATTCATGTCAACGCGACGTAGGAGCAGTCCATGCGCATGACAATCACTTTAGCCGGCTGCTTGTTGATCGCGTTGCTGTTCCCGACGACGGCCCGGGTTCAGGAGCAGCTCAAAATTAGGTCCATGACCGTCGATCTTCCTGCAGGTGATGCTCTATTTCCAGGCGGTTCGACGGCCGAGGCGATCAACAACAACTGCTTGGCCTGTCACTCAGCGGACATGGTGCTGCACCAGCCGGCGCTGCCGCGCGCAACGTGGGAGACTGAGGTTCACAAGATGATCAAGGTCTACAAGGCTCCAATCGATGAAGCCGACGTGGCCGTGATTGTCGACCTCCTCGCGAAAATCAAGGGGAAGAACTGACGAAAGACAGACCGAGGCAGTCACACGGACTGGATCCATACGTTTACCGATCCGTGGTCGGCCAATGGCATTGTGGAGCCCCAGTCGCACGATCGAGTTGATCGGGAGCGCCGCCATCGCATGATGGTGCAGTCGAAATCCGCAATCTTGGTACTGTTATACGACCAAGCACAACGCATCTCTTCGCCAACTAGCGAGCCGCGGCGATCCGGGTTCATCCGGCTAGTGGGATCCTCGATCAATACTGACGGCGTGGGTCGTGGAAAAGGAGCCGAGGAATTCCACAATGGATGACATTTTGTCGATCGCCGGCGCGCCGCGCTTCCAAACCCAAGGATGACAGATGACCGAACAGAAAAGCATCATGAAGGCTATCGCTGTGACTGACCAGGCAGCAGGATCGGCTGGAATGCAGCTGGTGGAGCGGCCTAAGCCGCAGGCAGCGATAAACGACGTCATCGTTAAGGTTCATGCGTCGGGCTTCGTCGCGACTGAGCTGGAATGGCCTTCGACTTGGACCGATCGGCTCGATCGCCACCGAACGCCGGCGATCCCCGGCCACGAGCTGTCCGGGGTGGTCACCGGTCTCGGCTACGGCACAACGGGTTGTCGGTGGGACAGCGGGTGTTCGGCCTCGCTGATTGGTATCGCGACGGCACCTTGGCAGAGTATATAGCCATGGAGGCACGCAACCTCGCGCCGTTGCCGGGTGACGTCGGCTTCACGGTGGGCGCGAGCCTGCCGATATCGGGCCTGACCGCGTGGCAGGACTGTTTGTGCACGGGCGCCTTCGGGCGGGGCAGAGCGTGCTCGCGCACGGCGCGGCCGGCGCAGTCGGGTCGATGGTGACGCAACTCGCACGAGAGGCCGGCGCCTACGTCATCGGCACCGGTCGCGCGGCCGATCGTCAGAAGGCACTCGATTTCGGCGCGCAGGAGTTTGTCGACCTTGGCACCGACGCTTTGGAAGACGTCGGTGGAATCGATCTTGTGTTCGACGTTATCGGCGGCGACATCGGAAAACGGTCCGCACGCCTGATTCGAGCCGGAGGAACGCTGATATCCATCGTCGGGCCACCCGACGCGCGGCCGGTCGATGGCCTGACCGTCGACTTTGTTGTCGAGTCCGATCGCACCCAATTGAGTGATATCGTCCAGCGGTTGCGCGACCGACGGCTGCGGACAAACATCGGCAACGTCTCAACCCTCGACAATGCCGTTGCCGCCTTCAACACGACCGAGCGACGCGCGGGAAAAACCGTCATCCGCGTTTGTCCTTGACGACTTTGCGAGAGTGGGGTTCTGCCTCGCGGACCATCGTCGCCCCCTGGATCGTGGCGATCGTCTTCCGTGCCTTCTTCGCCCGGGCAAACAACCGGGTCTCGCGCGTCGGCGAGCGGGGGCAGGTGTCGCATGTCACGACAAGACCAACAGGCAGTTTCGCTTCTTAGGTTCATGAAGAGCGACGTTTTCTCGACCCATCGGAGGTGTCTTGGATGCATGTCATGACTTTCAACGATTCGTGCCCGCCGCCGGTATTGCCGGCGGATGCGGCGTCTCTCGCGGCCGCAATCGAGGGTTCGGTTCTACTCCCGGGCGAAGTAGGATACGACGACGAACGTGCCGTCTGGAATCTCAATCATGAGCTGACGCCGGCGGTGATCGTGGTGCCGAAGAGCGCGGCCGATGTCCAGGCCGCCGTTACTTTCGCGGCGAGGCAGCAACGGCCTGTTCTGGTGAAGAACACCGGCCATCAGATGGTCGGCAAGGCGCAAGGTGCCGTTGTGATCGCAACGCACCGCATGAACGACATAACGATCGACGCGGCCTGCTGCACGGCGCGGGTCGGCGCTGGCGTGCTGTGGTCGGAGGTGATTGCGAAGGCGGCCAAGGTCGGTCTAGCTCCGCTGAACGGGACTAACCCCACGGTAGGAGTCGTTGGTTATACCTTGGGTGGCGGGCTCAGCCCGACCCTCGGCCGTTCCCACGGCTACGCCGCCGATCACGTGCGCTCGCTCGACGTGGTCACCGCGGACGGCAAACGTCGGCACGTCGACGCGGAATCCGAACCCGACCTTTTCTGGCCCTTCGCGGCGGCAAGGGCAACTTTGCAGTGGTCACGGCCTTGGAATTCAACCTGTTTCCGGTGTCTCGCCTCTACGCCGGCGGCATCTACTTCCCGGGTGAGCGGATGGCCGAGGTGCTGCGAGCTTGGGCCGCTTGGCATCCAGGCACGCCGGAGACGATGACCACGTCAATCGCTGTGATGCGGATGCCATCATTGCTCGAAGTGCCCGAGCCTTTGCGCGGGAAGTTTCTTGTTTCGGTGCGGGTCGCCTACAACGGCACGACTGCGGACGGCGAGCGGATGGTAAAGCCGCTGCGGGCGGCAGCCCCGGCAGTCCTGGATACCGTGCGGGACATGCCGTACAGCGAGGTCGCATCGATCCACAACGAGCCGACCGACCCGCTGCCATACTACGAGCGGGGCATCATGCTGCGAGAGTTCCCCACGCAGGCGCAGGATAAGCTGATCGAACTCGTTGGTCCGGACGCTGAAACCGCCTTGGTGCTCGCCGAGCTGCGGGCTCTCGGCGGGGGATGGGACCGCGAGCCGGCAGAACCCAATGCTGTAGCGACTAGGGGTTTGCCGTACAGCCTGCTAGCCGTCGCCGCCGGTCCGCTGTCGCAGGAGCTGCAACTCAAGGGATCGGTCGCCGAACTGCTCGAGGGCATGAAACCTTGGCAGGCCGATCGGCGGTACGTCAACAATCTCGCGCCGGATGAGGCGGCTGACGCCGCGGCGATCTACGGCCCGGAGTGCTACGAGCGCTTGGCGTCCATCAAGACGGCCTACGACCCAGCCAATATGTTCCGGCTCAATCACAACGTGGTGCCGGCAGCTTGATTGGACGCTGGCTGTCAACCGGCATTCAAATATTGCAGGCCGAATGAAATCCAGTGTTCGCTCTTCGCGTTGCGAATATTGGTACTGCCGCAATTTGGCTCGATCCCGGGCAATTGTTTGAAATCGACAGGCTTGCCCCTGGCGTCCAGCTTCGTCTGTAGTTCATCCAGCACGAGTCGAGGCTCCTGTTGAACACGACTGTGTATTCTTTCTCGGCAGATGTTCCGCGCCCCCGCCCGTGCGCCGGAGCGGTCGATGTGAACAGTCGTCATCTCGCGCGTGAAATTGTTTCACTTCCGTACTGCAGCGCAAAGGCCATACGAGAGAGACGTCAGTGCGCAGAGCACTGTATCTTGGAATCATAGGAGAACCGACATGGATTCCATTTCTCGTCGCCATATGTTGGCAGCGACCGCTGCCGGAGGTCTTCTGACGAGCGTTGCGCTGGCGCACGCGCAAACTGCAGGCGGCGCGATTCCTCAGCCACAGCGACGGGGTCATGGCGGCACCGATCCCGGTCCGCGCAATCTAATGCGGGATCAACAGAACCCGGATCTGCTGGTACCGCCGTCAACCGACCATGGCACCTTGCCGAACTTGCGCTTCTCGTTCTCGGATGCCCATGTGCGGCTTGAGCCGGGCGGCTGGACCCGCCAGGTCACGCAGCGTGAGCTGCGCATTGCCAAGTCCATGGCCGGCGTGAATATGCGGCTGAACGCGGGCGGTGTGCGTGAGCTGCATTGGCATAAGGCATCAGAATGGGCCTACATGCTCTATGGCAAGGCTCGCGTGACGGCGGTCGATTCCGAGGGACGCTATTTCGTTGATGACGTCGGCGTCGGAGATCTCTGGTTCTTCCCCGGCGGAACCCGCACTCGATTCAGGGCCTCGGCCCCGATGGCTGCGAATTCCTTCTCGTGTTCGACGATGGCGACTTCGACGAAGACAACACCTTCCTGCTCAACGATTGGTTCAAGCGAATACCGGCCGATGTATTGGGCAAGAATTTCGGGGTGCCTGCCTCGCTGTTCGGTCACACCCCCGATGAGAGCGAGCGCTATATTTTCCAGGCTCCGTTGCCGGGGCCGCTTGGATCGGAAGCCATACCGCGCGCTAAGGCGTCGGAGACGAGCTACACCTGGCGTATGATGGAGCAGGTGCCCATCAAGACGAAGGGCGGAACGGTGCGGATCACAGATTCTCGTTTGTTTCCGATTAGCAACACGACTGCAGCGGCCATGGTTGAAGTCGAACCTGGCGGATTGCGCGAGGTACACTGGCACCCTAACGCAGACGAGTGGCTCTACGTCATCGAGGGGCAGGCGCGCATGGGTGTGTTTGCCGGCCAAGGGCAGGCGCGCACCTTTGATCTGCAGGCCGGCGACGTGGGTTACGTTCCGGTGGCGATGGGCCATTATCTCGAGAATACGGGCTCGACCAGCTTTCGATTTCTCGAGACATTCAAGAGTGATCGCTTCATTGATTTCTCACTGGATACCTGGATGGCGGCAACACCGCCGGAACTGGTGCAAGCTCATCTCGAACTCGATCCAAAGGTGATGGATGCACTGCGCACGAACAAGGCTCTGGTCGTGCCGCAATAACCGCCTACGTCTGAGTGCATCGCGGCGCACTCCGCCGGAACCTGATGGGCAAGTCGCGGATCGTCCTGGATGGACGCCCGGCGGCACGGTGCCAATCAGCATTCCGCGCAAGATTGGAGATGTCGTGACGGTTTGGTTCTCGGCGTGCGGACTATCGACCGCTATCGCCCAGACGCCATCGCACCTCAATTTTACTTTGACGCGCGTCACGACGTGATCGGCGAATGACGATAGAAGTCGGTCCGCCTTCGCGACGCTATCAGGAGCATGGCGGACGTCAAACAGCGTCCCCGATTTGTGAGTACGTCTAGTCCGCGGGGGGCAACGTGAACCGAAACACAGCTCCCCGAGGTTGGTTGGCGCTCGCCCATAGCTGCCCACCATGCGCTTCTATGATCGAACGACAGATTGAAAGCCCCATGCCCAAACCGACTGTCTTGGTTGTATAGAAAGATTCGAAAAGCCTTTCAACGGTTGTCGACGCAAGTCCGGGACCAGAATCTTGAACGACCACGAGAACGTGGTTAGCCTCCGTTTTCTCTGTTCTAATCAGCAACCGTCGCGGGCCGCCGTTGGCAGCGCTCATCGCTTCGATCGCATTGATGATCAAATTGAGCGCCACTTGCTGCAACTGTACGCCGTCGCCGCGAATGGTGGGAAGGTCATCGGCGAGCAGCATCTCGACAAAAACACCGTTCTTGTTCGCCTCGCTGCCGGTGAGTTCGACAACTTCACGAACCAAACCGTTGACTTCCAGCAAGTCCCGTCGCGGCGGCACCTTCTTGATTAAGTCTCGGATCCGGCCGACGACATCGCCGGCTCGTGTGCCATTTCTGACAACGCGCGCGAGTGCTCGCCGCACTTCTTCGAGATCTGGCGGGTCATGTTCGAGCCAACGCGAAGCTGCCTGAGCACCGATAACAGCTGCTGTGATGGGTTGGTTGACCTCATGGGCGATCGAACCCGTGATCTGGCCTATGGTGGCGACGCGGTTTGCGTGTGCCAATTCTGCCTGCACCTGGCGGTACCTGCGTTCACTCTCACGGGCCGCTTCTTCCGCCCGCTTGAGATTTGTCAAATCGAGGATGTAAGCGACGCCCTGGTCCGGCCGTCCTTCAAATGCCGCGGCGCCAATCAGCACCGGGACTCGGGTGCCGTCTTTCCTGAAATACTCCTTTTCGCGAGCCTGCATCGTGCCGGTTGCCACCAACTCCTCAATCTCGCTCCTAGCATGCACTTCCTGCCATTCCGGCGGCGTCATGTCGAACCACCGAAGCCCGGCGTTCAGTTCCTCTCGGTCATACTGCACCATGCGTAGGAACGCGTCGTTGGCTTCGAGTAGTCGTCCATCCAGGTCCCAGATCACAATGCCGATGACGTTGGAATCGACCAGGCGCCGTATCCTAGCTTCGCGCTCCTCAAGCTCCTGATACAGATAAGCGTTATCGAGCGAAATAGCTGCTTGCGAAGCAAGCACCTTCAGGACTGCCGTCCGCGCCGGCGAGAAGACGCCGGAGACGAGATTGTTTTCGAGGTACAACGCGCCGACGATCTTGGCCTGATTAAGAAGCGGTAGGCAGAGAATCGAACGGGCGCTACGCTGCTGGACATATGGATCAGCCGCGAATGGCGATTGGCCTACAGCATCGTCCAGGATGATGCACTCGCAGGTGCGCAGCACAGCGCGAAGCAGCGATACGGGGAGCAGTGCCACGTCGACGCTCACATCGCGCATGTGAATGGTCACCAGATCGGCACTGATCGTGGCTTCGGCTGTGATTCGCTGCTCGGCACCGCGCAAAACAACCAGCAACCCCCGTTGGGCTCCGGCCTGTTCCATAGCGGTCCGCATCAGCGACTCCAGGAGTTTCTCCATGATCCGTTCGCCGGCGAAGGCCTGCGACACCTTGATCACGCTGGCGAGGTCGAGGTGTTCGACGGAGGCAGCGATCGTACCTGTAGGGAGTGCGGAAGCTGCTTCTGTTCTGAGATGCGGATGGACGGCATCGAGCTGGCGGACCTTGCCGTCCGCGCCCCAGCGAAGGTAGCAGCTTCGGGCACCCTGCAGATAAAGCTGCGCAATCTGCGGAAAGCCGCGTGCCAAATAGAATTTTGCTGCCATTTCATAGGCAAGCGCTTCGATGTGAACGAAAGAATTGTCCTGCGCCGAGCGAATGGCTTTTTCATAGAGGTCCATGGCATCGAGTGCGCGGCCGTCGATCCGAGCAATCTCTGCTCCTAGCAAAGCGGCTCGGCTCTCGAAATTCTCAGTGCAGTGCCGCGCCCACAGTTCGAGTTGTGTGTATTGAGCGACGAGCGCTCCGAAATGCTGCTGCCTCTCCGCTGCAGGCGAGTTATGGCAAGCAGCCGCGTGAGCGAGCGCGGCAAGGAAGCTGTACTCGGCTGTCTCGAACATTGAGGGGAAGTCCAAAGAAACCGCTCAGCTCTCATTGAGGCTTCCAGGGCTGCCGTGTAATCACCGGCAATGAGACGTGACTGCAGCTTGCGTATCCAGTACCAGCCCTCAGCCAGTGCTAGATCGGGTCTTGTAGTCAGTTCCTGTTCAAAGGAATGCTCGTCAAAGCCTTCCTCGTCGAACGTCCCGAAGACGGGCGTCAAACCACGAAGCGACCTGATCAGGCCGAGTTGGGTGCGGATGCGGTCGATCGCAAGACGGAACCGCATTCTCACCGCAAATGCCAAGCCGCGCTCGGCTTCGTGTTGCACTTCCTCGAGCGGGTCGCCGGCCGCGAGAAGGTTCGTGTTCAGGTGAGCGTAGCAATACGCCTCGAAATTGAGGTCGCCGGTCTGGTTTGCGGTCTTGAGAGCCAAGCGTAACATCTCTCGCCCGCCGCGTACGTGCCGCGTCCAGGGAATGACCAGGCTTCCGAAATTGAAATAGATTCTGGCCTGGAAACGTTTCAGCTCTCGCTTTTCGACGAGGTCTAAGCCGACCCGCCCGAAACGGATTCCGGCCTCGTAGTCGCCGAAACATGGTCCGGCGACGAAACCGAGCACCGAAAAGGCCAGACTTGATGCGTCACAATTGCCATTTTCGATGCTGAGATTGACCGCACGGCTGGCCACCAGTGAAAGCAAGTTCACATCTGTATAAAGTGCGGGTACCGACAATCTTGTCAGGACTTCAAGTGTTGCCAGTGATGTCGCGTTGCTCAAAAGGGGCTGGTAGGCGAGTACATCGATCTGCCGGCCACCAAGGTTCGACCAAATCGACCGGTATTCGCCGCTTGCCTCTTCTCGCGTTGGATGCGGCGACCAATCGATACCGACATGCCGAAGATACTCGAGCCCGACCGCGACCGCGCGGGAACTCTGATCGAGAGTTACGTAGAGATCCACGAGCAAGCACGCGACGTTTGCCTGCTTAACCGCGTCGATCTTGCGAGCCGACAGAGCGTCCAGACGCCGCTCCGCGGCAGTCAACTTTCGGGTCAAAAATTCGCATTCAGCTCGACATATTTCAAGCGAAAACTCGAGTTCATGCCAGTCTTCCCCGCCGTTTTCGGGGAGCAACTTCGCGCCGGCAACGAAGTAATTCAAAGCAGTATCGTACGCGTTGGCAGCCTTTGCAGACTTGCCTGCCAGCAGGTTCAGCTCAGCTAGTTGCCAGCGCTCCTCCGCCGAGACGATCAAGCTCGCGCCTCGGTTAAGCTGATTCACGATGTCAAAAATCGCCTTTTCCCTGTCCTCGGCACGTGCATTCGCTAAAAGCTTCCTTCCTATCTTCAGATGCGTCTCAGCACGCAGCTCTATAGCAATGAGTGAATAAGCGGCGTCCTGGATACGATCGTGAACGAACCGGTACTGAGCGCCAACACGGTCGACCAACTCCTGACGGCGGGCCGGCAATAATGCCGTGTCCACTTCGTCTTCCGCAATCGAAAGGACGATCGCGATCGTCGCACTCTCCGCGACGTTTCCGAGACAGGCAAACTGCTGCAGCACACTTTGCGTTGCGGTGGGCAGTCTCGCCAGCTTCTTGACCAGGAGATCAACGATATTTTCGGTGTATCCCTTCGCGAAAATGCGTTCCAGCTCCCAGGTCCAGCGCCCGGCGTCGTGATCGAAGGTCAGCAATGCTTCGTCGGTGAGCGCCATCAGGAATTGGATTGCGAAGAACGGATTGCCACCTGTCTTGTCGTGGATTAATTTCGCAAGCGGATCGGCCCGACTGACATCGCAGCGAAGGGCATCCACGATCATCAGAGAAAGATGCTCGTGGGCTAGTGGCGCAAGCGCGATCGTCTCAAGGGTCGTGCCGGAAGCCTGGATGGCGGCGAACTCGCGCAGCAGCGGGTGGGTCGGAGCTAATTCGGAATCGCGATAGGCGCCAATCACCAAAAGATGTCGCAAGTCCGATTGCGTGAACACCTCCTTTAGTAGATCCAACGTGTCAGAGTCGAGCCATTGCAAGTCGTCCAGGAAGAGGATCAGTGGATGATCTGGCCGGGCAAACACCGCGATAAAGCGATGAAAAACAAAACGAAGACGACTCTGTGCTTGCTGTGGTGGAAGTTCGGCGAGAACTGGCTGGTCTCCAACGATAAGCTTGAGATCGGGAATAAGGTCGATCATAATCTGGCCGTTTGCTTCTAGCGCGTCCAGAAGTGACCGGCGCCAGATTGCCAACTCCGTATCGCTCTTACCGAGAAGCGGTCGGACCAGGCTATGAAATGCCTGCGCGAGCGCCCCATACGGAATATCGCGCTTAAGCTTCTCGGCCTTGCCAGACGCGAACATGATGCGCCGCCGCACAAGTGTTCGATGTAGTTCGTTGACGACCGACGACTTGCCGATGCCGGAGTATCCGGAGACCAACACGAACTCTGACCCGCCGGTGTCAGTGACGCGGTCGAGGCAGGCAAGCAAGGACGAGATCTCGCGATCCCGGCCGTACAGTTTTTCGGGAATCAGTAACCGGTCGGGTATGTCATATTTGCCTAGCCCGAACTCGCCGACACTGCGCCTCGCTTCCCACTCAGCAAGGCAACGACGGAGATCAACTTCTACACCACCCGCGGTTTGGTAGCGCTCCTCTGGTGTTTTCGCGAGGAGCTTCATGATGATCAATGATACAGGGGCTGGGATGCCCTCCGAGCGTTCATGTGGTGCGACGGGCATTCGTGCGATATGGCAATGCACCAGCCCATGGGATTTGAAGCCGTGAACGGCAGTACACCGGTGAGCATTTGATAGAAAGTGATGCCGAGAGCGTAGAGATCACTGCGCGCATCGATTGAGCGGTTCATCCGGCCCGTTTGCTCCGGAGCGATATAAGCAAGAGTCCCCGCGATTGTGTCGGGCGGTCCGGGAGTCTGTCGCTCGCGCGGTAGCTGCGACGCGAGACCGAAGCCGGTAAGGCGGACGCGTCCGTCCGCGCAGCCCGCCATAATGTTGGCCGGCTTGATGTCCCTATGAACCAGACCGGATCGATGAAGTTTGCCGAGCGTTTGAGTTATCCCGATTGCAAGCCGCAAGAATCGATCGATTTCCATCGCTGAATCGAGGAGTTTGGCGAGAGGCTCGCCCCCTGGATCCTCCAGCACCAGCGCGGCGCCGCTACTGTCGCGCTCCAGCCTGATCGGCCGGACCGCCCAGTCTGAATCCAGTACGTCTTTCAGGCTGAACTCGTGAGTGAGTCGATCAAAGCTTGCAGATGATGAGTACCCCGCCACAACCACCATGACGGTTGTCACATTGTCTGTGTCGATCCCTCTACATAACAGCCGCTCTCCATCTTCCCATAGCGGCGCGAGGTCATACGGCGACTGGCCCGTAGCATGGAAGAAATGGTTCAAGCGGAACTCCCGTTGGCAGGCTTATGCCGGTGACCGCAGCAAGGGTCGTCAGATTGAAACACGTCCCTTCGGTGTCGGCTCGGATATGGGCAGTCGCAACTTGTCTGACATGCGGGCGAGGGCAGGTAGTGACGTAGCGCGCATCTTCCGCATCACTTGGCCGCGGTGGACTTTCACTGTGATCTCGGTGATAGCAAGTTCGGCGGCGATCTGCTTGTTCAGCCGCCCACTTACTACCAAGCTCATTACCTCTCGTTCACGCGGGGTCAGGCTATCATAAAGGGCCAGGAGCTCAGCCAATGCTCTTTCATTTGTCAGCCAAGCTTGGTCCCGCGCATGACCGATGGCGATCGCATCAAGGAGATCCTGATCACGAAAAGGCTTTGTCAAAAATTCGATGGCGCCACCCTTCATCGCCTGGACACACATCGGAATGTCGCCATGACCGGTAATGAAAACGATCGGTACTTGCCTCCCCGCTCCGTTGGAAAGCGCTCGTTGCAGTTCGAGACCACTCTGTCCGGGCATTCGAACGTCGCTGACCAGACAGGTGGGCTGGTCCGGGAGCTCAATCCTCAAGAAATCGGCGACCGAACCAAAGAGCTGAAACTGAAAGCCGACTGATCCGAGAAGGCTTCCCAGCTCTTCTCGTACGCCATCGTCATCATCAATAACGATCACGGTCGGACGCTGCTCGGTCGATGGTTGCGTCACTGTAGAATCCCTTTGCGGGGTCTTAGGCTTGCATGGTCCCAGTTTAGCCCGTCTAAACTGCCAAAACTACCTCCGCGACCGGATCATCCGTGCGATCCCGCTAAGCTGGAGGGATCGTCAGGTAGCTATAGCTCAAGGCGTCTGATCGATGCTCGGGCCAATGACCTACACGTTTGTATAATCCCATTCGAGGCAGTTTTCGCCTACATTAGCAACGCGGCCCGTGACGGCGATGGACGACAAATCTGTCGTCCCGCTATACCTGTTTGACCAAAATGCTAGTGCCAGATAGGCGGGTTCTAATCGCGATCGTTGACGACGATGAGGATGTCCGTGAAGCCATTCGCGGACTTATCAGGGCGATGGGCTTCGTCGCCGAGGCATTCTCTTCGGCAGAAGAGTTCCTGCGCTTTTCCAAGATGAATCAGACCGACTGCTTGATCGCGGACGTCAATATGCCGGGAATGAGCGGCCTCGATCTGTGCCGTCGCTTGCGGGAGCACGGCAATGCCATCCCCACGATCCTGATCACTGCTTATCCGACAGAGGAAGTTCGTACGTTCGCTCTGGCAGCAGGAGTCACAAAGTTTCTGACCAAGCCATTCATGGAATCCGAACTGATGGAGGGGTGCGTATCGCCTTGAGTCGACCCCAGAAGAGCTATTAGCGCTCCATTTCTGTCACAGCGGCCTGCTCGGACACTCGCGCGCTGGATCAGGCAATGCTCGAGATACTGCTACACCAAGGTGTTGTGTGCCGCACTCAAAGGTATATTTGGCGCAATACAATGATGGAATAGACAGGGACTTCCGCCAAACATTTACTATCGATGCTTCTGGCGAAGCCTAGAGCTCTAATGTTCGATTCACTTTGGCCGGTAACCTTCAGCATCGCGGTCAGGAAGGGCCAGCCGAAGCAGACCGCGAGCCCTAATGAGGATAGACAGCCGTCGGCCCACCGTTCGGTACGTGCGCGAAGGAATGTTATGCTGCCCGTAAGTTGCGTTCAGACAATCCGCTACAGCTCCAAGCGGTAGATCAGCATGCCCGTTTTAGAACGCGTCGCGAATCCGGCCTTTGAAGTGTTCGACGTCAAGAAACGACGGCTCATCATTGCTGCAACAGTAGGCAATCTACTGGAGTGGTATGACTTCTTCGCCTACGGCGTTCTTGCAATTACGATAGCGCGCCTGTTCTTTCCGGCCGAGAGCCAAGTCGGCTCCTTGCTTCTAGCGCTCGCCACATACGGTGGCGGCTTGGTGATGCGACCTATCGGGGCAATAGTGC
Organism: Bradyrhizobium symbiodeficiens; assembly: GCF_002266465.3. Lineage (NCBI taxonomy): Bacteria > Pseudomonadati > Pseudomonadota > Alphaproteobacteria > Hyphomicrobiales > Nitrobacteraceae > Bradyrhizobium > Bradyrhizobium symbiodeficiens. Next base: position 2,084,925 of record NZ_CP029427.2, read on the forward strand.
TTGGACTGTACGCGGATCGCGTCGGCCGGAAGTCCGCGCTCTGCCTGGCGATGCTCCTCATGGGTCTTGGGACCGCCGTAACAGCGTTTACGCCAACGTACGAGACAATCGGAATTTCAGCGCCTTTGCTGATCTTTATAGCGCGATTGCTGCAGGGATTCTCTGGCGCCGGGGAGCTTGGCAGCACGACAGCTATACTGGTAGAAAACGCGCCGCCTCATCAGAGAGGAGTCTACGCGAGTCTGAACGCTGCAAGCCAGCAGATCGGGTTTGTGCTTGCTGCGCTTGCCGTCATGTTTGTTACTCTCGCCATGACGCAAAGCCAAATAGAAGCAGGAGGCTGGCGTCTGCCGTTCATCTTGGGCTTAGCGATCGTCCCGTTCGCGTTCTACATCCGATCAAGCGTTGAGGAGGGGGACCTGCGCGAGCCTCGACCAGCGAGTATCCGGCTGAAAGCCATCCGAAGCGTTCGGTCCCTCTTGCTAGCGGTCGGAATTCTGACGCTTTACGTAGTGGCTGGCAATATCCTCTTCGTCTACATGCCGACGTTTGCAGTTAAAGAATTAGGACTGTCGAGTTCAGTCGCGTTGCTTTCTACGGTCGTGTCGACGTGTGTCATGATCGTGTTTACTCCAATAGCAGGGCGCTTTCGGACTGCGTCGGCCGCAGGCCGTTGCTTCTGATTGCTGGTGTCACCTTCGTGCTCGCGACTTTTCCTGCTTACGTTGTCATCACAGCCTGGCCATCCGCCGCGATACTAATAGTCGTTCATTCGGTCCTCGGCCTGCTGAATGCAGTCTATGTAGGACCCCTGTTGTCGGCGCTCGCAGAGCTGTTTCCTGCCTGCGCTCGCGCTACCTCGGTCGCTCTTGCCTTTAGTATAACCGCCATGATCGGTGCCCTGTCGCCAGCCTTTGCCGCTTGGCTTATTGCGAGTACAGGAGACGCTCGCTCACCCGCATTTATCGTGATCGCTGCAGCTGTGCTTAGCATTCTTGTTGTTCACCGATATAAGGACAAACACGAGGAGGCTCTCCTGTGATCTGTAGCACTTCTTGGAATCAAAGCGCTGCGGTGCGCTCGGAAATGCGGCAGGAACGCGTGGCGCATTCATTAGCCTTTCCGGGTTCGCCCGATCGTCAGAAAAATGGTGAGGTCGGTGGCGTGCCGCGGCGTCTAGAAGACAGCGATGAGTACTTCTTCGGACCATTCCGTCTAATCGCATCTGAAAGATTGTTACTCAACGGGACTACGCCAGTCGGGTTAGGCGGTCGTGCTCTTGATATATTGCTTGCGCTGCTTGAGCGGGCCGGAGAGGTTGTCACTCACAAGGAATTGCTGGAGCGGGTCTGGGCTAACGTCATCATTGAGAGCAGCAGCCTTCGGGTCCATATCGCCGCGCTTCGTAAAGCACTCGATGATGGACGAGCGGGTGCACGTTATATCACCAACGTTCCGGCTAAGGGATACTGCTTTGTAGCTTCCGTCCAGCGGTCGAGGCAAAGTCGACCGCTTCCGACCAGTACGGTCAGACGTAGCGCAACCGCGGCCCTGCCGGAGCGCCTGCAGCGAATGGTTGGTCGCGATGATGCCGTAGAAATGCTGCGGGCGGCGACTATCACAAAGCGTTTCGTGAGCGTCGTGGGCCCAGGCGGGTCGGCAAGACTACCGTCGCTGTTGCTGTCGCGCATGCACTGGAGCCCGAATTTGGCGGTTCGGTACGTTTCGTAGACCTTAGCGCCATCCGTGATGGTTCGCTCCTCGTGACCGCTATCGCATCTGCCATCGGCTGCCTTGAGCATGCGCGTGGCTCCGAACAAGGTCTATTGGCATTCCTATCGGATGAGCGACTACTCTTGGTCCTTGATAGCTGCGAGCACCTTCTTGAGTCCGTCGCTTCGCTGGCTGAACATGTCTTCCGCGATGCACCGCGAGTCCACATCATCGCGACCACTCGTGAGGCTCTACGCGTCGAAGGGGAGCACATCTATCAGCTTTCATCTCTTGGTACTCCTCCGAGCGGCTCGAATCTCGCTGGGACCGAAGCTCTGGCGTTTCCAGCGGTACGGCTTTTTGTTGAACGCGCCGCCGCGGGGGGATTTGATCAGGAATTGACGGATGAAGATGCGCTTGCAATCGCCGACATTTGTCGTCAGCTCGATGGGGTGCCACTGGCAATAGAGCTGGTGGCGACTCGGGCTAGTGCTTACGGTATCGGCGGGCTGGCAAAGGTGATCGGTCAACACCTGATGCTCGTTTGGCGATCGCGTCGCAGCGTGCCGCGGCATCAAACACTCCAGGCAATGCTGGACTGGAGCTACGACCTCTTGTCGGACCACGAAAGGTCGACGCTGCGTGCGCTATCGGTTTTTGTCGGGGCGTTCACGCTGGAAATGGCGCAAGCGGTCGTACCCGATCTTGGTCGGGATGATCTGCATATTGCCGAATCAATCGCAAGCTTACTCGACAAGTCGTTGATCTCTGTCTCGCTTTCGGAGGGACGTAGCACATACCGCCTTCCTGATACGACGAAGTCCTATGCTGCTGTCAAGGCACGAGAGCATGGAGGAGAAACCGCAGCGTCGAGAAGACACGCGCTTTACTTTGCAGAGCGTCTCGGTGGATTTCGAACGCCGGCGATGAGGGGGCGGGATCTGACCGTTTACGTGCGCCAGATCGGCGATATCAGGGCTGCTTTGGAATGGTGCTTTTCGACGTCAGGAGATCGGGACGTCGGGCTGGCGCTGAGTGCCGGGGCGGTGCCGCTCTTCCTCTCGATCTCGATGTTGAAAGAATGTCGTCGTCTTTGTCTGCAGACGCTGGAGGCATTGGCGGAAGAGGAGCGCGGAACCAGGCTCGAATTGGAGTTGCTACTATCGCTGGCGATATCATCCAATCATGCGTACAGCGACAGCGCGGAAGTTGAGACTGTGCTCGAACGAGGTTTGCGTCTAGCCGAATCGTTGGACGACGCCGAATACCAATTGGAGCTTTTGGCCGGTCTCAATCTTCATCTGGCTCGGCTGGCAGAGTTCGGCGGCTCTCTAGCCGCAGCGGAGCACTTTGCGACGATAGCCGGAAGTCTGGGTAGAGCTCGAGAGATCGCGACCGCCGAATGGATGCTGGGGGCCAGTTATCATCTGGTGGGCAACCAGAAGTTGGCGCAACAGAACTACGAAAATGGATTCAAGGGCGCTATGACGGCGCGCGTGAGCGATGTGTACTCTTTCGGTTTCGATCACCGTGTAAGAGCCTTAATCGGGTACGCAAGAACGCTATGGCTTCGAGGGTTTCCTGATCAGGCCGCCGAACGAGCGTTTCAAGGTATTGAGGCCGCCGGAAGGCAAGATCATCCGGTATCGCTCTGTATCTGTCTCCTTCATGCCGCGCCGGTGTTCTTATGGCGTGGAGATCTGCAAATCGTCGAAGCACTAACCACGCGGCTCATTACTTGTGCGACCAAATATTCACTGCCGAATTATGAGGCTGGTGGCTTGGGTTTGCGAGGTCAGCTCATGATGGCTAGAGGGGAGGCACGGCCCGGTGTCGAGATGCTCGAGGCCGCGTTGTCCATTTTGCGAACCGAGCGGCGATACATGCTCTCGTCCACGGTCTATCGGGCTTTAGCAGAAGGCTTACTCATGCTTGGTAACGTGGCAGAAGCAACCATTGTCATCGATGGATTGGTGGCCGACGCGAACCGTGGTTCCGGTACGTTTGAATTGCCCGACATGCTGCGAACTCAGGCGCGGGTGCTGCTGGCGGTGTCACCGGACAACTCGAGTGTGGCGGAAACGAAGCTCAGACAGTCGCTCGCCAGCGCCCAGCAGCAATCTGCTCTGGGATCGGAATTACGATCGGCACTTGCATTGGCGCGGCTGTGGGTGGATCGCGGCCTTACGCACGAAGCCGGCGGACTTCTTCGCGGGGTCCACGATCGGTTTACAGAGGGGTTCCAAACTGTCGACCTGATTGAAGCGGCTTGCCAACTCCGATCATTAAGCGCGGTGGGTACAACAGGCACCTGAATAATCATCGTCGGGGCTTGCCGTTAGGGCCAACTTTCATGTGAGGCAAAGCAAGGGCCATGGATGCGTTCGCCTTCACCTAGGCGCTGGGAACAATTCTCACTTTTTGACACAAATGAACTCGCGCCCGGGTGGTTGAACTTCCATGCTGCACGTTGCCATGCCGCAGGAGCACCAACGCTATGCCCCCACGTTTTCTTATGCCACCCTTTACCCTGGAAACTGCGACGCAGAAAGTGTGGTCTATCGAGGACAATTGGAATGGTCGTGAACCGGCACGTGTGGCGCTTGGCTACGCAATTGACAGTGTTTGGCGCAATGGCATCGAATTCCTGTCGGGCCGCGCCGCTATCGAGGCGTTTGTGACGCTACTATGGAAGCGGCAGGTGGAATACCGGCTCGTCAACGAAGTGTGGGCCTTTGCCGGCAATCGGATCGCTTTGCGGTATGCAAACGAATATCACGACGGGAGTGGAAGTTGGTTCAGATCGTACGGAAATGAGCACCGGGAAGTCGACCCGGGTGGGACGATACGGCTACGCATAGCAAGCTTCAATAGTCATCCGATCAGTGGTGCGGACCGGCTGTTTTTTTGGGCCCCTGGGGCGAAGGCCCGATGACCACCCAGAGCTTAGCGATTTTGATCTATAGAAATGGGTTCGGAGGCCCCGTAAGTGTTTCGTGTCCTGCGTACAACGTGTTGCGGCATGCGCCGTTCTGCGAGCTCAAAGGTGCCCGCTCCATTGCTTTCTCCTTGTCGCTTGCCGACAGCCCTTGAGCCGAGTGATGGGTGCGACCGGGAACAGAATGTTCGGTCAAGCGGGGGTGTGCCATAGTGAAGAGGCTCTGCCGCCCGCCTGAGTATGTCTCGAAGCCATGCATGCGGAGGGTCCTTTTCACTTCGCTTATGCCACAGCACGTCAACGCCGATGCGCGATGTCGGGTAAGGTAACTCGTATATCGACAGTGGATGGTTACGGGCGAAAGACTGGGCAAGAGGGCGCGGCGCAATAGCGGCAAATTCGTCATGGGCAAGCAATGCCGGAACTGCAAGAAAATGCGGAACTAGGAGGGCGATCGACTTGCCATTTGTCGATCCTGAAGCGGCTTCCAGTGCAGCTCTATCGAACATTTCGGATCGTCGCGAAAGTCCACGTTGGACTGTGGGACCGTCAGCGCGTCCATCATATTCACCGTGCAACGAAACAGCCGTCAGACTAAGCGTCGACAGCGTCTCGGGGACAGCCTTCCAAGTCTTATAGATGAACTTGTCACGAGAACGTCGTCAAATGTGAAGAGCGGAAGCGATCGCAGCTGTTCAGGGATTTGAGAGAAGGCTCCTATGGCCGCATCGACGTTTCCAAGATGTATCTGTTCCGTCAGATCGATGCCGCAATCCGGCCGGATTATGAAGTTTACCAAAGGCGCCTCTCGCCTGAGCAACTCTAGCAGCTTCGGAACCACCACAGTGGTGACTAGTTCGCTTGCCACGATAACAAATTGTCTCGTGGAATTGCTCGGCTCGAACCTCGGACTTCCGATCGCCATCTCGAGGGAACGCCACGCCTCGCGAATCAAGGGCGCCATTGCAAGTGCGCGTGCCGTTGGCTTCATTCCGGTTGGAGTGCGAATGAACAACTCATCGTCAAGCATTCCTCTGAGACGGGCGAGCGCGTGACTGACCGCCGATTGGCTGAGGCATACCCTCTGGCTGGCACGCAAAACGCTATTTTCCTCCATGACAGCGCTGAACACGCGCAGCAGGTTCAGATCAAGCTTGTTTAAGGATACTGTCATCGACGTGACCTTGTGATTAGTTAGAGAGCTGCCACGCGCATTAAGGAGTCACGGGTCTCGTGGCCGACGGCGATTGGAATCTAACCGGGAAAATGCGGGTGTAGGGGAGCCAAGATTGAGAAGCGGGATCCTCTTGAAGGGTGGACGCGACCTCGATTCGGTGCCGCAGCAACCTGACAGCGTGTCGTACGATGAAAAGTCCAACGCCTAGACCGTCGGGCCGCCCCGTATCGAGCCGGGTGAAGGCCTCGAAGATCTTCGGCATTTCTTCCTGGGAGACGCCGATTCCACTGTCGTAGACATCAATGCGGACCTCGGCCCCAATGCGTCGACAACCTACGACGATGCGTCCACCTTCTTGCGTGTACCGGACTGCGTTGCCTACCAAGTTCCGCAGCGCGGCACCCATCAGCAAACTATCACTCACTATCGCCGCTGTACTCGAAACGACTCTTAGCTTGATACCCTTCCGCTGTGCAGCGTCGCAATGTTCCTTGCAGGCTTGCCTCAGTAGCTGCTGAACGTGGACGGGACTTAGCTCGAAATTGTGCGCGTGTAGCCGCATGCGCAACGCGACCAGAAGCTGGGCGAGTTGCTCGTTGAGCTGGTCGAGAGCCCTCTGGCTAGCCTGGAGATGTCTAAGCTCGGATCTCGTTCGAACTCCAACCCCAAGCAGATCTAATGCGCCTTGCACGATCTGCAGTGGTTGGCGCAGATCGTGGCCCGCTATCGCAAGAAGCACGGACTCGAAGTTGTCGAGGCCTTGATGTTGTTCCGAACTGGTCATTGTCCAGCTGTGTGGCAGCGCGGCGGTGAAAATCGGGCTCTGTTTCGCGTGCGCGCTGAAGGGGCTGCTGCTCATCCGCCTGCCTGTCCATGTAAGCCATTTGAACCAATTCATGTCGGATATCTTGCGCCACTTGCATCGTCAGGCGAGTTATATGTTGTGAGGAAGTGAGAAGAAGCGCTCGGACCATGTGACTGGCAGCCGCTGGATGCATCGAAAAACCGCGAAAATTGCTGGTGCCAACGGCTAGATTTGTCGCGAGCGCAACAAGGGTTCAGAGGGTAGCTCGCCGGCGCGAAAACGGCGTGGCGCGCCGTCAGCGTCTGACGGACTCTCATGGCGGTCAGCTTTCGCCGGGTGAAATGCTGACAGAGCTGTATCACGACAACCTGCGGATCCCCGGCTTTATGCGTGAGGCTCACATCGTGTGCGATGCGGCTGAAGATGTTGCGTCCGCAAGTCTCCTGGAAAATTGGATCGACAAGACCGAGCGGAGAATCTGGTTTCTCTACGAGGTGACGAACGACTGAAGAAATGCATCGTAGTGCATGATGAAAGTGATAGGCCCATGATCGGTCTACGACGTCGAGAACTTCTTGCAGGAACGGCTGCACTTCCGTTCAGCGGGGCGAGCGTCAAGGCAGCAACAAGGCTGATAAAGAGCATTATGCTTCCTTTCCCGTATGCGTGAGGCAAGACAGATGAGTGTGCTTGGAAAACTCGATTGGAGCGCGGTTCCCTTTCGTGAGCCGATCATCATGGGGACGGTCGTCTGTCTCGCCGTCACTATCCTAGCGGTCCTGGCCTGGGTTAGTTGGAAGAGATATTGGCCGTATCTCTGTCATGCTCGCTGATCGGCGGGTAAGCTACCCAGCCGACGCGGTAGCATTTCTACTTTATAGCCGCAAATGCAACGCGGCTCGTGGCAGCCGATGCACCCGATGCACCATTGAGGTGCCGTCGTTTCATTTCCAAAGAGGGGGCCCAAAGCGCATACTTTATATAGGCGTCCGCGCGGCATTGAACGGAAACGAGAGTCCCATGACAGAAGGTAATGAAGCGAATTGGCACAGCTGTACGGAAGGCTGCAATCATGAGCTTGATGCTGCGAACATCGTGATCGACGGCGTCTGCATTCCGGATAGTAAAATGGCCGGTGAAGTAAGGCAGCTGGTCCGCGATACGGAAACTGACCTTTTGTTTAACCATTCGACGCGGGTGTACTTTTTCGGGGCCCTGACCGGGAAACGACGTGGTCTGAAATTCGATCCGGAGCTCCTCTACACGGGCGCTATGTTTCACGACATGGGTCTTACGGAGAAATATAGTACGTCACAAAACCGTTTCGAGGTCGACAGCGCAAATGCCGCCCGCGCTTTCTTGCGGGCGTACGCGATTGCAGAAAGAGACGTTGAGGCCGTCTGGGATGCCGTCGCCCTGCACACCACACCTGGTATCCCTGAACACAAGAGGGCAGAAGTGGCTTTGCTGACGTCCGGCGTGGAGATGGATGTCATGGGTATCGCGTACGAGCAGTTTTCGGAAGCGCAGCGAGATGCGGTGTTGGCAGCCTATCCGCGCGGAATGTCTTTTAAGTTGGGCATTATCCATGCGTTCCACCAAGGGATGAAGCATAGGCCTGACAGCACTTTCGGGACAGTTAACGACGATGTCCTTGCTTACTGTGACCCCAGCTTCAAACGAACGGATTTTTGCAAACTGATCTTGGAATCTCCATGGCGAGCCTAACCATGGAACGGAGATGACGAGACGAGGAACTGGGAGCCTCGAAATTGTGAGCGGCTATATTTGGTTCGGCCGCCGATGGATGTGCATGTCATGATGAGCAAGATTGCGGTTGCGGTAGTCGCGTCGGTCCTGTTGTTTCCAGATTTGGGAGCCGCCGAAGAGGGGTTACTTCGTACCGGTTCATGGCCGATACGCGATGGTCGCAACTACCAACCCACCGAGCGGGAGCTGCGGGCGATGGACCGGCAAGATGTTACACCCGATCAGGCCCGTGAGATTGACCGCTTATACGATGAGCTTATGAGCAACAGCGCACGGACTCGCAAGCGCAGTCGAACACCCAAGTATTGACTCGCGCTGATCCGCATAGGCGCAGGTAGATGCTCAAGGCGTCAAGATCAGCCGAGCGGCCCCTTGTTATAACTCGCGCTTGATTGACCACCACGTTTTGGTCCGACCAAGGACGAGCGGCCTGCCGAGTTATGCCTCAGATCCCAAACTGATCGTCTCGACGGAGGGGGATAAGTCCCATCGCGGCGAATTAGAAGCACAGCGGCGCGATCAGCCACACGGATCGGGAGCCGCGGAATTGAAAATCGCCCGCCGGCAAGAAGTCAACTTATCCTTCGCTTGGAACAGAGATCGAAGGTGGTAAAGTCTGCACTTGTAGTAGGTGCCAGTGGCATCGTCGGCAACAATCTTGGCCAACATCTCCGCAGTCGGGATGGCAAGTGTACAGGTTGGCGCGTCGGCCATCGAACGTCGGCGGAATAGTACCCGTGGCTGCGGATATCATGGATGTAGCTTCGCTTGGCGCCGCACTGCAGGACGTGCGGCCGTCGCATGTTTTCGTCAGCGCATTGTCGAGACGGAACACAGAGTCGGAAAATATCCGGATCAATCAGCGATGGTGCAAATGTGCTGGAAGCATTGTTAATGGGGAGCTCGGTCGAACACGTGGCGCTCGTGACGGGGCTCAAGCACTATCTCGGCCCGTTTGAGGCCTATGGCAAAGGCTCACTCCCGCCGACGCCTTTTCGCGAGGACCAGCCGCGGCTCGATCTCGGAAATGTTCACTATGCGCAGGAAGATGAGGTGTTAGCAGCAGCGCAGCGCGACGGCTTCAGTTGGAGCGTCCTCAGCCCCATACAATTATCGGTTTTGCAATCGGAAGCCCCATGAATGTAGGGACGACGCTGGCGTCCTACGCCACGATCTGTCGCGAAACTGGACGGCCATTTCTGTTCCCGGGTTCGGCGACTCAGTGGAGAGGGCTGAGCGATATGACGGATGCCAGGCTACTGGCCCGTCATCTTGAGTGGGGTGCCACTACCGGCGTCGCCCGCAACCAGGCCGTTAACGTCGTCAACGGCGACATCTTTCGTTGGAGCTGGATGTGGAGGCGGTTGGCTGATTGGTTCGGGCTTCTGCCGGCGCAGTTTCCGGGGAGGGCGTTCCGCTTGAACGTCAAATGGCCGACGCGGGCCCGATCTGGTCCGAGATCGCTCGCCGACCCCATCTGCTTGAGACGGACCTCAATATGCTGACGTCCGCATGGCACACCGACTCCGACCTAGGCCGTCCAATCGAGCCGTCACCGATATGAGCAAGAGCCGCAGGTTGGGATTTCTCGATTATCAGGCGACCGATGATAGTTTTTCGACCTCTTCGCCCAATTGCGCGAAACACGAATGATCCCTTGAGAGCGAATGGTGCCGCATACGCTGTGCCCGCAGCGCAATCGACGGCGACGGCTAACCGCGAGCGAAGCTTTTGGTCAATACCCCCATCTCGGAACGGATCGAAAGTGCGGATCGCCGTACGGAACTGGCATCCGACAGGACGGCTTTGGCGGGCGAACGCGAGAACCGGCCTGTTTTCACTCGCCAGCGGCGCCAGTGCCAAAGGTGTTCTGACGGGCCTGATGCCGGCATGGGTCATACTAGCCGACAGCAGTGCGCTGATCGTTTTCAGTATTTTTTGCTATTTGGTGGCCGCTTGGCGCTTCAAGAACTCCGGCGCGGCTCGACCGAATCCGGACGTGTCGAGGATCGACGCCAGAATATTGGCAGCGATGAGCAGCTTTCTATCGGTTATTTCAGCGGCGGCGCTTTTCGGGATCTGGTTCGTGTAAGTCTTAGCTATTTTTGAGCTTCTCGATGGACGATCATCGTAGGCGGCGATGCAAATCGATAAACGACCTGCTGAATTCCGTGGTATGTCGCGACGATACCCTGTTGGCAAAAAATAACTCCTTGTTATTTGCATTCAGGGATTAGGCAGAAAAATGCTGCAGAGCTGCGGTTTTCCACCGGTCGAACTGTGTGCCGGGCCATTCGTAGCGGTCTAGGATCTCGAACACCGCTTCATTTTTCGATTGTCGCGCGAGCCCGGGCTGACCACCGATTGACCACCGAAACCCCGTGAACAAACGGCGATAAAGGTGGTCAATCGAGAGCAAATTCTGTTGTTTTTGTTGATCTTTTCGTCTGCTACTTACGTTCGGGACGCAGGGGTCGCAGGTTCGAATCCTGCCACTCCGACCAAGATTTCCTTAGGTTTTTTCGTCTGATTTCGGTCCTCGGTCAAGCTGACCACCGTTTCGGTCATCGAAACATACCGGCCCCTTGGCAGGTAGCCAGGGTGATGGTGCCGTAGGTGTCCTGCAGCACCTCGGGGGACATCGCAAGGAACCCGGCCGCCTCCCAGATTGGCACGCCACGCTGCATCAGTCAGGTCGCGGCGGTGTGGCGCAAGACGTGCGGAGTGAGCTTACCCGGCAGGCCGGCAAGCCCCACGGCCGTCTTGAACCCCTTCTTCACGGATGCAACCGGCTTGCCGTTGAACTCAACGAAGCAGGTGGCGATCAATTTGCGGTCCCGCCAGCGACGCAGGTGAGCGAGCAGCCGGGCGGTATAGGCGCCGGCGTCTGGCGCTCAATTGGAACAAGCTATTTCCGTCCCCAGACATCATGGCCTCATGCCCCTGACGCGTGGATTACCGGCCAGCTATGGCTTTGCCGTAGCGGGGAAAATCAATGATTGATCTTCGATATCCTGGTCCGGGAGTCGATGGACGCCTGCCATAACATGCAGTTCTGCTAGGGATGGCATGGCCGCGGCGGATAACTGGACTGACTGAGGTTGCCATCTAAGGACGACGGTCGAAGCGACAATCACCGCCAGAACGACGAAAGAAGCGACCAAGAAACGGGTCATCAAACGTCTCCCACTTCGCCTATGTGGACAACAGAAAGTTTCAATAAGCAACATTGCCGCTAAACGCGGACACCCGGCTCGGCAAACGCTGTAGCAGCGGACTCTTGCACGAAAGTTTCAAGGACAGCGGCGGCACCGAGCGCGACGATGGCGGCGAAGAAACAGGCAATTGTGAAAACGCGCATGTTGTTGATCCCTGCATTTGCAACGTAACACCTGATTTGTGCGTCTCTCGTACAAAACGCCGTGTTCAGCCCGGAAGCGCGAAAGCCTCCGCCTCAATATCGATAAACGTCCGTCCGAGCGCGCCAACGGACGCATAGAAACCCGCCGAACTCGTTCGCTCGAGATCAGCGAAAAAACGTCTCATCCAGCGTGAAACATGCTGATCAAAGAAGATCCTCTCGGCGCCCGCTGGCGCTGGAATGCTCCCGCCCGCCAAGCCTGCCATGATCTCACAGAGAAATCCCGCGTGGTCTTCGGGCTCCGTACGCTCCGGAGCCTTTTCGAGGCCGAGATCCCCGAGAGTTTCCCGCAACCGCGCGAGGGGACGGCCATACAGCGTATCGGACAGGTAGTGTGACGCATAAGGCAGCAGTGCCCCCTTGCCCAATCCTGCAAAGAGGGCAAAGAACTCGCGCGACGCCGCCTGCTCATTTGTCCGGCGCGCCGCATCCGCCAGCGCAACGTGCGCGACGCCCATCGGACTGGCATCGCCGCGCAGTGCGGAGATGCGGCTCAGCAGATTCCCGTCCGGGCTGCGCGTCAGCAACGTCGCCAACAGCGCGTATTCCTGCGATCGGGCAAGGTCGAATTCATCGACAGTACGCACTGAAGCGATCCTTGCTGCTAGCGTGGCAATGCACTGCCATGACGTCGTGCTCGCTGTGAGGGCAACATTGTTGTGGCAAGACCGTCAGCCTGCTCGGCAGCATCCCGATCCTCGGTCGGCGGTGTCGCGGCATCATCTGGTAACGATCGAACTGCCGAGGCCGTTGGTTCGAGGACTGGCTGTTCGGAGTTGACGAGGCCTTGCCGTACCGGATCGATCGGCGGTGGTACGTCCGCAAGCACGTCCTGGACCTGTTCCAGGCCTTTCGAAACCTGCGCGACAAGATCGGCCATTTTGTCCGTTGGATCGAGCGGACCGAATCCCGGAATGGCGTTGGGGTCATTAAAATCCCACTGGTTCTCCGCGATCCCGATGAAGTCACGAATTGCAGGATCGGTTGCCCAGGCGCGGCGTAATGCTGCCCGGGCCAATTCGGCCGGGACGCCGGTGTTGAGGAAAGCCGCGATATCCGTGTGAGCGGCAATCGACTCGATTGACGGCAGGCTTGCGAGATCGAAGGGACGCTCGGGCGCGACCTCTCCGGCCGATGGCTCTGCGGCTTGCGTGACCTCGGCCTGTTCAGCCTCAGCACTTTTCGACGCCTGCTTGAGACGCGCCCAGCGAAGGAAGACGTTATTCTCAGGCACTGTTCTGTCTCGTGTCCTGTGCGGAGGTTGCTAGCGATTGCGTTTCCGTTTGACGAAGGGGCGTTCGACATGGTGTTCGGCAATGAAGCGGCCGATGATCTCGGAGATACCAACCGGCATCGGCACGGCTTCAATCAGATTGCTGCCCGCGTCGGTGAAGGCTTCGCCCTCCGCAGGGTCGGCGGTGACAGCGAGTAGCTCATAAGGTGGTTCGGAGCCGGTGGGGCGCAGATTGACCCATAGAGTAGGCGAGCCTGATGTCAGGTTCTCGCGATAATTGGTGGTTTCGGTGCGATGCAGTTCGATCACAGCGTCACCTGCATAGAACAACGTGACCTCGCCTTCGCCGCCGATCGGAGTCCACGGCTTCGCGGACGGCTCACCCGCAAAGACAGCCACGGGCCGCCACAGAAAATCGGCCCACGCACTCTTCGCTTTGCGTCGTTCGATTGCAACACCGACAGCAATGCGTGCAAGACTTGTCGATATCAATTTGCCGTCTCCAACCGAAGCGCGTCTCCGATACAGGTCGCCTTTTGCGGCATGGGGAGTATATACTCTGAGGAAGATCCGGCCAGTAGGAGGCCGCTCGATGTTGGGAGCCGCAGGATATCGTGACCGTCGTTCCTGAAACCGGCAGGCGCTTCCTGATCTGCTCATGCGAAGGAACGATGCCGCTCGATTCCGATGCGATCGGCCGCGGCTGCCACGGCAAAATAACGGCCGCGACGCAGCTCTGCGGTGCCGAGCTTGGGCGATTTGGAGCAATCGCAGCCGACGATGGTCCGCTTACAGTCGCCTGCACACGGCAGGCGACGCTGTTTTCGCAGGTCGCCGCCGAAAATAATCGTGCGAATTCGATACAGTTTGCCAACATCCGCGAGACCGCCGGATGGTCCGATGACGCCGAGCGCGCGGGGCCGAAGATGGCCGCGCTGCTGGCCGCCGCGACTGAAGTCGCCGCGCCTGCGCAAATGGTCCAACTGGAGAGCAGTGGAATTATCCTGATCTACGGCCGCGACGAGGCCGCGATCGAGGCCGGCGATCTGCTGAAGGACCATCTCGACGTCACCGTGCTGATTGCGCCGCCAGCCGCGCTCGCGCCGCCGCGTAGCGCCGACTATCCGATCGCCAAGGGACGGATCACGAGCATCAAGGGACATTTGGGCGCGTTCGACGTCGTGGTCGACGACTTTGCCGAGGCGGCCCCGTCCTCACGCCGCGCCCTTTCATTTGGTCCATCGCGCAACAACGCGCGTTCGAGCTGCGACATCGTCCTCGACTTGACCGGCGAGCCGGCGCTGATCCGCGGCGACATGCGCGACGGTTATCTGCGTGCCGATCCCGGTCATCGCGCGTCTGTTCTCCAGGCTGTGCTGAAGGCGCGCGACCTCGTCGGGACCTTCGAGAAGCCACGTTACATCACCTTCGACGCCGGGCTTTGCGCCCATTCGCGTTCGAAGCAAACCGGCTGCACCCGCTGCCTCGACGCCTGTCCCGCCGGCGCGATCACGCCTGCGGGCAACCATGTGGCCATCGATGCCGACATCTGCGAAGGCTGCGGTCAATGCGCGACGGCCTGTCCGACGGGCGCCGCGTCCTATGCCCTGCCGCCGGAAGACGCGCTGGTCAGGAAGTTGCGTACGATGCTGCTCGCGTACCATCAGGCGGGCGGTCAGCGGCCCGTCATGCTCGTGCACGACGAGGTCCACGGTTCGCCGCTGATCGACGCGCTGGCGCGGTTCGGCGACGGCTTGCCCGCGAACGTGGTGCCGTTTGCCGTCAACGAGGTTACGCAGGTCGGGCTTGAGAGCATCATCGCAGCCTTTGCCTATGGCGTGTCGGCGGTCCACTTTTTGCTGCGCGCCAAGCCGCGCCACGACGTCTCCGGCTTGACGCGAACGATCGCGCTGGCCGATCCAATTCTTGCCGGCCTTGGCTTCGGCGAGGGGCGGCTTTCAGTGATCGCGACCGACGATCCGGACCACCTGATCGAGGCGCTCCGCGCGGCGCCGGCCCACGCACCAGCTCCGCGCCCCGCAAGCTTTCGCCCGGTGGGCGGCAAGCGCGACGTGCTACGCTTTGCGCTAGCCGAACTGCATCGCGCGGCACCTGCCCCCGTCGATGTCGTTCCATTGCCGGACGGGGCGCCGTTCGGAGCCGTCGAGGTCGATGCTGCGGGCTGCACACTTTGCCTCTCTTGCGTGTCGGTCTGTCCCACGACGGCGCTGCGCGACGACCCCGAGCGGCCGGCATTGCGTTTTGTCGAAGACTCCTGCGTTCAATGCGGTCTGTGCCGGACGACGTGTCCGGAAAAGGTCATCACGCTGGTCCCGCAAATTGACTTTCGTGCGAGCCGGGCACCAACCCGGGTTCTCAAGGACGAGGAGCCGTTTTGTTGCATCCGCTGCAGCAAGCCGTTCGGCGTCAAGAGCAGCATTGAGCGCGTGATCGCCAAGCTCGAAGGCCAGCACTGGATGTATTCAGGCTCACCGCAGAGGCTCGACGCAATCAGGATGTGCGGCGATTGCCGCGTCGGCTTCGTCGCCGAACAAGGTTTTGAATCTTATGGCGCGCCAGGCCCAACCGTCCGCACGACGGACGATTATCTGCGCGACCGGGAGGCGCAACGAGACCCGGACGGCGGCTCCAACTGAATTGCCCGGTTCAGGGGAGCCCGAGCGCCATCGCTCTATTCAGCCGGCGTGGCCGAAGCTTGCCGGCCTTCCGCTTCGAGCTTCTCGGCGAGCCAGCGGTCGTGATGCTCTCTCGCCCAGTTGATATCGACCTCGCCGGTGCCCATGGCTTCGAACGCGCCCTCCATGCCGAGCGTGCCGATATAGATGTGTCCCAGGATCAGCGCGATGAACAGGATTGCGATGACGGCGTGAGCGACCTGGGCGATCTGCATGTCCGCAATATTGGTGCCGTAGAAGGGAAACAGCAGCACGAATCCGGACACGGAGACGGCGACGCCGGCTGCGACCGACAGCCAATAGACCATCTTCTCACCGAGATTGAAGCGCCCCGCGGGCGCGTGCTTCGACTTGATGAAGCCGCCGCCCTGCTTGACCCAGTCAATATCTATTCTCTTGAAGAGATTGTCCCTGAAGAAAAGCAGCGTGATCAGAACAAGGCCCGCCACGAAGGCGAAGCTCGTGAAATTATGCACGTACTTCGCGATCTGGGAGATGTCGGAGAAGGCATCCGGGCCGACGAGCGGTCGCAACAGGATCTTGCCGAAGGTGACGTTCAGGCCGGTCAATCCGAGCAGCACGAAAGAGACCGCCGTCAGCCAATGCGCGAACCGCTCGAAGGCCTTGAAGCGGACGATCGTCTGGCCGGAACGCCCCGCCTCGATGCGAAGCCGGCCCATGATCAGATAGGCGAGCGCCAGCACGGCAAGCATGCCGACGATCACCAGCGCGGCTCCCCAATGCAGCAGGACCTCGTGGAAATAATCCCAGGTCCGTCCCGCCGGCTGCACCAACACGCCGGCTTTGGCATCGGGAATGTCGATCCGGCCCTGGATGCGCGCCGCTTGCTCGAGAAGCGTCTTCTGGGTGGTCACACTTGCGGTCGGATTGGGTGCCCCATCGGGACCGAGCTTCTGGGCGGGCACAGAAGCTGTCGTGAGACCGAACAGCATCAACAAGAGCGCTGCGAAGCGAATGCGTGCGAAAGCCGTCATCACGGATACCCAATCTTCGTCCCTGATCGTCGTGTTGGCGCAGGTCCTTTACGTTTTGACGTCCTCGTTGTAGGCGGTCGTCCAGCCCCAGGCTCCGGAGCCGTAGCCGCGCTTCTCGACGCGTTCCTCGTAGAGTTGCGCGATGATGTCGCCATCGCCGGCCAGGAGTGACTTGGTCGAGCACATCTCGGCGCACATAGGCAGCTTGCCTTCGCCAAAACGATTCGACCCGTATTTCGCATATTCTTCCGCGCTGCCCGGCGCCTCCGGCCCGCCGCCGCCAGCACAATAGGTGCACTTGTCCATCTTGCCCCGCGAGCCAAAATTTCCGACCTGGGGATATTGCGGCGCTCCGAACGGACAGGCGTAAAAGCAATAGCCGCAGCCGATGCACTGATCCTTGTTGTGCAGGACGATGCCGTCTTCGGTCGGATAGATGCATTTGACCGGACACACCGACGCGCAAGGCGCATCGGTGCAATGCATGCAGGCCATCGAGACCGACCGCTCGCCGGGTTTGCCGTCATTGATGGTGACGACGCGACGTCGATTGATGCCCCAGGGCACCTCGTTCTCGTTCTTGCAGGCGGTCACGCAGGCATTGCAGTCGATGCAACGATCCGCATCACACAGGAATTTCATGCGTGCCATCGGTCTAACCTCTCATGCGGCCCTGATCTGACAAAGTGTGGCTTTCGGTTCCTGCATGCCGGTGGCAGGATCATAGCCATAGGTCGTCAGCGTGTTGACGCTCTCACCGAGCACGATGGGATCCGCTCCCGTCGGATATTTCGCCCGAAGGTCGGCGCCCTCGTACCAGCCGGCGAAATGGAAGGGCATCCACGCAACGCCCTTGCCGACGCGTTCCGTCACCTGCGCCTTCATCCGGGCCCGTGAGCTGTTCTCCGCACCGGTCACCCAAACCCAGCCGCCATCGACGATGCCGCGCTCGGCGGCGTCCGCCGGATTGATCTCGACGTACATGTGCTGCTTCAGTTCGGCGAGCCATTTGTTGGACCGCGTTTCCTCGCCACCGCCTTCGTATTCGACCAGACGGCCCGAACTCAGAATCAGCGGGAACTGCTTCGAGATCGCACGGTCGACGGCGGCCTTCTGCACGGAGAAGCCGATATTGGGCACGCGAAACTGCTTCGCGTCCGGCAAGGTCGGATAGTCCGCAACGAGGTCGGGACGCGGCGTATAGATCGGCTCGCGATGCACTGGAACCGGGTCAGGCAGATTCCACGCAATCATGCGGGCCTTGGCGTTTCCGTAAGGCGAGCACCCGTGTTCGATCGCGACCCGCTGGATGCCGCCGGAGAGATCGGTCGACCATGACACCTTGTCCGGGTCGGCCGGATTGATGCGCCCGATCACCTCGCGTTCCTGCGCGGTGAGATCCTTGTCCCAGCCAAGTTTCTTCAGCACGCCCAGAGTGAACTCGGGATACCCGTCCTTTATTTCGGAACCAACGGAGTAGGAGCCTTCTGCGAGAAGATTGTCGTGATCTTCCCGCTCCACTTCCTGCCCGCTCTCCATCACCTTGCGCTTCACCACGCGCTCGACCCCGAACCGCGCGCGGAAGGTGCCGCCGCCTTCCTTCACCGGAAGATTGGTGTTGTAGAGAATCGGGGTGCCCGGATGCTTGAACTCTGGCGTGCCCCAGCACGGCCATGGCAGGCCGTAATATTCTCCGCCAACCTCGGGATCGTCCTTCGGCGCCCGCAGCGTCACCAGGTCGAACTTGTGCTGGTTCCTCATGTGGGCCTTGAGACGCTCCGGCGACTGCCCGCAATAGCCCGTCGACCATCCGCCGCGGTTGATCTCGCGGAGGATGTCCTCCGCCGAAACCGCACCGTTCTCGACCCTGATGTTCTTGAACATCAGGTCGGCAAATCCAAACTTCCTGGCGAACATGTACATCATGTCGTAGTCGTTCTTCGCCTCGAAGACCGGATCGACGATTTTTTCACCCCATTGCAGCGAGCGGTTGGAGTTGGTGCGCGAACCTTCCATCTCGAAGCTCGTGCAGGCCGGCAGCAGGTAAGTGCCGTTCTTGCGCTCCGACAGCACCGACCATGCGGTCGGATAGGGATCGCAGACAACCAGCAGCTCGAGCTTCTCGATGCCTTTCACCGCCTCCGGCATCCGGGTGATGGTGTTGACGCCGTGTCCCATGATGAACATGGCCTGCACCGGATTGGGCTGGCTGATCTGGTCCTTAGGCAACAAGGTTGCGTCGAACCAGCGCGTGCTCGGAATGCCCGGCGTTTCCATCAGCTTCTTGTCGGGGAAACGCGACTTCATCCAGTCGTAATCGACCTCCCACACCCGGCACCAATGCCGCCAGGCCTCTTCGGCGAGACCGTAGTACAATGGCAGCGAGGTGACATCGAGACCGAGGTCGGTCGCGCCCTGCACGTTGGTATGTCCGCGGAAGATGTTGGCGCCTGCGCCGGGCTGCCCCATGTTGCCGGTGGCGAGCAGCAACAGGCAGCTGGCGCGGACATTCGCAGTGCCGGTGGTGAACTGGGTCTGCCCCATCGCCCAGATCAGCGTGGCCGGCTTCTGCGTCGCGAACAATTGGGCGACGTGCTTGACCTGAGCCTCCGGCAGGCCGGTCACGCGTTCGACCTCCTTGGGAGGCCATTTCGCAATTTCCTTTCGGACCTCATCCAGGCCGTAAACACGCTGGTTGAGGAATTCCTTGTCCTCCCAGCCGTTCTCGAAGATGTGCCACAGCATGCCGTAGATCGTGGCGATATGCGTGCCGGGCCGAACCCGGACGTACTCGGTCGCGTGCGCGGCGGTCCGCGTCATCCGCGGATCGACCACGATCATGTTGGCGCGGTTGAGCTCCTTGCCTTCAAGAATGTGCTGCAGGGAAACCGGATGAGCCTCGGCGGGATTGCCGCCCATCAATAAAATGGTCTTGGCGTTGCGGATGTCGTTGTAGCTGTTGGTCATCGCGCCGTAGCCCCAGGTATTGGCTACGCCGGTGACCGTGGTCGAGTGACAGATGCGCGCTTGATGGTCGGAATTGTTGGTGCCCCAGAACGCCGCGAGCTTGCGATTGAGATATGCAGCTTCGTTCGTGAACTTGGCCGAGCCGAGCCAGTACACCGAGTCGGGCCGGCCTTCTGACGGATATCCAGCAGCTTGTCGCCGATCTCGTCGATGGCCGTCTCCCAGGAGATCTTCGTCCACTGTCCGTTGACGAGTTTGACGGGATAGCGCAGACGCCGCTCGTTCAGCACGTCGTCGCGAACTGCGGCACCCTTGCAGCAGTGCGAACCACGATTGATCGGACTGTCATAGTCGGGCTCCTGTCCGATCCACACCCCGTTGGCGACCTTGGCGATCACCGAGCAGCCGACCGAGCAGTGCGTGCAGATATTCTTCCGGATCGTGACCGGTGCGCCGACAGGCGGTGGTGGACCAGCCTCGGCCTTTCGAACGCCGTGCAGCGCAATCTCGCCCACCGCGACCAATGCGCCTGCCGTGATGCCCGAACGCTTCAGGAAAGCTCGCCGGTCCAAACCCGACGAAGGTCGGCCAGCTTCCGCGTTGGAGGGCTTTGCACGCTCCGGACGACGCTCGGACTTCCTGATCAGCACGGAGGTCTCCTATCGAGCGTTGGATAGCCGTTGACGCGGTAGAAGTTCCTGACTTCCTGCGAGTCAGGTTGATAACGAGCCTTGCGCTTTTGACTCAAGTCGACCGGCTTTGCGGAAACCGGGGAGGGCAACAGCTCGCCGGCGCTCACTACGCCGACGATCGTCAGCTTAAGCAAGTCACGTCGAAGAAGCTTTCGTGGAGGGTCACTCTTCAACGAAGCGTACTCCCGTTTCAGGTTATCCCGTCGATAATTTATCCGAGTTCGGCCTCAGACATCAATCGCAACCCTATATTGCCCTAAGCGCAGGGCGGGTAAGCCGCTAATCTATACCTTAGATAAAGGCACCAAACGGTCCCCGCGGTGCTAGTACCTCGCCAGGCTCCGATAATTGTCGTGCGAATTGGAAATGCGAAGTTGCGCTGAAGAATTGCTCGAGGGCATCTGTCTGCTGGGGCTAACCCTCTGGCTCCGCAGTCCATGTCCGCTATTGTGGTAGCTCGAGCCGAGACAGGCGTGTGCCTAGACGCAGGACACGAACTGACGGCAGTTACACTAAAACCCATGCGCACCATTCGTTTACCGAAGATCGGATCTGTTCGGTCCATGCAAATTATGGATTGTCTGTTAGAAAGTTGGCCTGCAGTCGATCCGGCCAATCCCTCCGGACGAGGTATCGCTGAAAATCGCGCAAATTGGCGCTCGTAACCCGCCGCGCTGATCGTCTTAATCAGGGTGATCCTCACTGGAGGATACACTTTTTCACTTAGGTTCTCACGTTTACGCAAGTTGCATTCACAGGCGGATCAAGACCAGCCAGCCAGTCGCCTTGCGCCGATGATTTGTCGCTGCGCGGCAGGCGGAGGCTCGGCTGCCTTCTTGCCACCAACACCCCCATCAAAAACGCTACTATCAGCGCCGGCAGCGGCGCCTCGCGCACAATGTCCGGCCAATGCTGCTCCGGGACCAGTCTCGGCGATCGCAGGTTGGGTGCCGCCTCGATATCCCAACTCGAGGCGAGTTCGGCGATCTCGCTTTGCGCCAGCCGCACGCCGCCGCGCACCCTGAAGATCGCCGCCTCCTCCTCGCCCGTTTGGTGCGATCGCCATCACCGTCGCGACGGAAGTGCGCAACGTCATCTCGCCGTAGCCTTGCAGCCTCACCGATTCTTCGGGGGCTGACGTCACGCGAAAACCCTCACAGCGCCAAATCTTCACAGCGCAAAGTGGCGCGCGGGAGCCGAATACCGCCGCCGCGCGCAAGACCGGCGTGGACGCCGCGCCTGCCACGGCGCGAGCGCGACGGGTTGGCGTCCGGTGCAGCGTCTCGGTCGCCCGCGCTGGTAGATTCTTGACGAGGGCGGTGATCCAGCCGTCGCGGCGCTTCGTTCCGTACGGGTCGATCGCAACTGATCGGACGATGGATGCGCGATATCGCGTGCACCCATTGCGTCGGCATGGATGAATCACACCTGGAGAATTTGATGACACCCGCAATTCGTTCGCTCGTGGCCGGAGCGGCCATGGTCGCTGGTCTGCTTGGTCCATCCGTGGCGCGTGCCGCGGACATCGTGGACACGGCGGTTTCAGCCGGTTCGTTCACTACGCTGGTGACAGCCGTGAAAGCTGCCGGTCTTGTGAAGACGCTCAAGGGCAAGGGCCCCTTCACCGTATTCGCGCCCAACGACGCAGCCTTCGCCAAGCTGCCGCCCGGCACAGTCGAATCGCTGTTGAAGAACAAGGCGAAGCTGGCGGCCGTTCTGAAGTATCACGTCATTCCCGGCCGCGTGAAGGCTGCCGACGTCGCCGGCAAGTCGCTTCAGGTGGCGACCGTTCAAGGCCAGCCCGTCAGCGTCGACGGAAGTTTCGGTGTCCGCGTCAATGACGCGCACGTCATCCAGCCGGACATCGAGGCCTCGAACGGTGTCATTCACGTCATCGACACGGTTCTGCTGCCCCCGGCGCGCGCCAAGAAGATGCACCATTGAGACGACCGACTATTGCGTACCTGGCCGCTGCGGCGGCCAGGTATCGTACTTAACCGGCCAGTTGCCCTTGTTGTTGAGTGATGTTGCTCATCACGCGGATGGCTTTACCGCCGCGCCACCAGCACCCCCACCATGAACGCCACCATCAGCGCCGGCAGCGGCGCTTCGCGCACCATGCCGCGCACGATGTCCGGCCAGTGCCGGTCCGAGGATCGGCCCGGCAATCGCAAATCACCAGTCGGTTCGATGCCCCAGTTCGATGCGAGCTCGGCGATCTCGCTTTGCGCCAGACGCACATCGTCGCGGACGCGGTAGATCGCGGTCCCGGAGCGGTCGCGCGGCGCGAGCAGCATCAGCGTGGTCACGGCCGTGCGCAGCGTCATCTCGCCATAGCCTTGCAGCCGCACCTGCTCCTCGGGATCGGACGTCATGCCAAATTCCTCACTGCGCCGAATTCTCCACAGCGCCAAATCTTCACGACCCAAGATGGCGCGCGAAGGCGAAGGCCGCCGCCGCGCACAGGACCAGCGTGGATACCGCGCCGGCCACGCTGCGCGCGAGATGCGCTCGCGTCAGATGCCTGGTCATGATCGTGCTCCATGCTCTGCATGGCAATGGCGGCGGCGGAACTTGGTTCCTTGCGCGCGATGCGAATCGGCGGGCGCGTTCTACTTCCGCAGCAACTCGCTCAATGCCGCCGTCGCCTCGGCGCAGCGGAGGTCGTCGATCTCGCGCGACAGGCTGAGAGCGATCGCTCGCAGCTCTTCCAGCGTCGCGCTATCCGGATCTTGGTTTTCGAGCTGACCGAGACGCTTGTTCAGGTCGTCCAGTCTCGATTGGAGCTGCCCGATGCTGGCATCCCCATTCACTTTCCAAACGCGTTGTGCACGCATCGTCGTTCCCCTGCTAGTCTCACGGCCTTGTGAAAGCGGTTCGTGGCCGGAATGGGAGTTTGTTTTGTCCGGCTTCAGATCGTGGGGAACCGTTGCAGATTGGCAACGAAGTTCCCGAATCTCTCGGGCGCGGCCGCGCCGGCGACGCACGATGATACCGCAGGCACGGAATTTGATTGTGCCATCATCACGATGATGGGCCGAGCCGGCCTTTGGGCGCGGTGCGCCGCGCGACAAGCTCGGCCGGACGCACTCCGCAAGACGAAGGAATGACGCGTGACGAGATTTGTGACGATCGCAGCCGGCCAGCTCGGTCCGATTGCCAGGAGCGAGAGCAGGATCGAAGTGGTGACCCGCCTGATGGCTCTGATGCGCGAGGCAAAGGCGTGCGGCTGCGACCTGATCGTGTATCCCGAGCTCGCGCTGACGACGTTTTTTCCGCGCTGGTATTTCGAGGATCAGGCCGAGATCGACAGTTTCTTCGAGCGCGAGATGCCGGGGCCGGAGACGCGAGCCCTGTTCGATCTCGCGCGCGAGCTCGGTCTCGGCTTCTGTCTCGGCTATGCCGAGCTGGCGGTCGAGGACGGAATTGTCCGGCGCTACAACACGTCCATTCTGGTCGACAAAAGCGGCGCGATCGTCGCCCGATATCGCAAGGTTCACCTGCCTGGCCATGCCGAGCACGAGCCGTGGCGGAAATTTCAGCATCTGGAAAAGCGCTATTTCGAGCCGGGCAGCGGCTTCGGCGTCGTCGATGCCTTCGGCGGCGTGATGGGCATGGCGATCTGCAATGATCGCCGCTGGAGCGAGACCTATCGGGTGATGGGCCTGCAGGGCGTCGAGATGGTGATGATCGGCTACAACACGCCGGTGCACAATCCGCCCGCGCCCGAGCATGACGATCTCTCACTGTTCCACAACCATCTGGTGATGCAGGCCGGCGCCTATCAGAACGGCACCTTCGTGGTCGGCGTCGCCAAGGCCGGCGTCGAGGAGGGCGTCGACCACATCGGCGGCAGCTGCGTCATCGCGCCCTCGGGCGAGATCATCGCGAGATGCACGACCAAGGGCGACGAGATCGCGCTGGCGCGCTGCGATCTCGACCTCTGCAACTCCTACAAGCGGACCACCTTCAATTTCGACGTTCACCGCCAGCCGCAGGCTTACGGGATGATCGTGGAACGGAAGGGCGTGACGACGATGGCGGATGGAACGGCGGTGTCGCCGAAGGGGTGAGCGCTTGTAGCCCGGGTGAGCGTAGCGACACCCGGGAAACCCACGCACAAAGATACCGGATATCGCTGCGCTCATCCGGGCTACGGGACCGCGCCTGTGTCGCCCCTGTCAATCCACGCACGCAAAAATATTCCACTTTACCGAAATTCGGTTTCGGCGTATGTGTCGTCCATCCCGGCTCACCAAGAGGGCGACTTGTCGTCGTCATGTTCGCGAGCCGGGCTTGCGGTGGACGCGGCAGCGTCGGCATGAGAGGTGCGGGCAGGGCGGGTAGGCCCTGTGAGCCCGTAACCGCGTGCGGACGACGGCGCTGCTAGGCTCTGTCTCGCTCGTAAGTTTCCGGCTCTGTCGACGGAGTTCGGGAATACTGCGGCGACATGGCGGGCCGTGCGTACGGCAAAACCGTGTGGTCCTGGCCGTCGTTGCCACGGTCAAGCTGTTCGAAGATGTGCGCGAGCCCAACCGGGTGGACGGCATCGTCAATTTGAACGGCGAGGGAGGCCAGAAGGAATGGTCGGCTCCCGGGAGATCACGGCATAAGCCGTCCAGCCATCGCGCAGGGAAGGCCGAGTGATCGGCGACACCTGTATGCTGCTGTGCGGTCTTTTTTGCGCGTGCATTTCGCGCAGCGGACCGCGGGTGCCAGCCGGCACCCGGCCTTCCCTGTGCCCTCTTGGATTTAGAGGGTGAAAGATGAAGCAAAGCTCGGGCGAAATGCGCTGCGAGAACGAGAAGCCGTGTCTGCAAGCCGAACTGCCTGCCACAAGCCGGATCTCGTAGGGTGGGCAAAGCGCAGCGTGCCCACGCCTTGTTGCTCATGGAGGGAGATGGTGGGCACGGCGCTGTGCGCCTTTGCCCACCCTACGGCACCGCCGTTGGGATTTGCACTTGAGCATTGCAATGACGACATGGAGAGAGCCTACACCAAACTCCGCTCTCGTGCCCCGGACGCGGCGCGGCGCTTCTTCAGCGGTGCGCTGCAGGGCCGGGCCCATCCATCCGCATCGTGCCGTGTCGCGCTGGGTCCCCGCTCTGCGCAGCAACGCCAGGAGACGTTGCAGCTTGTCCGGGACACGAAATCCGTCCTGCTGATACGACCACCCGATCCCATCCCATTCACAACGACGTGTCTTTATTAGGAAACAATCATTCCCTATTATCCCGCAATGCAAAAGGCCGCCCGTCGATCCCGATCCGTTGCCCGTCCGCCCGGCCGCCCCCGGGAGTTCGACATGGACACCGCGCTTGACCGCGCCGTGCAGGTATTTCGCGAGCGTGGCTATCATGCGACCTCCATCGGCGACCTCACCGCGGCGATGCGGCTGGCGACGGGGAGCATCTACAAGGCGTTTCGCGACAAGCATGCGGTGTTTCTGGCTGCCTTCGAGCGCTATACGGCGCTGCGCCAGGAGCAGACCCGCAGCGCCGCCCGGCGCGGCACCAACGGCCGCGACCGGATCCGCAATGTGCTGCTGTCCTATGTCGCGCAGTCGCAAGGGACTGAGGGACGGCGGGGCTGCCTCGTGGTCGGCAGCGCGGTCGAATTGTCGGCGGTCGATTCCGTCGTCGCCGCCCGCGTCGGCGCCCAGCTCGAGACCAACGAAGATTTCATCGCCGGCCTCATTCGCGAGGGGCAGGCCGACGGCTCGATTCCCGGCCATGTCGCGGCCGACGACACCGCGCGGCTGATGATCTGTATCACGCAGGGCCTGCGTGTCGTCGGCAAGGCGCGCCTGCCGCTCGACGGAGCCCGCCTCGTCGGCGTCGCGATGAAACTGCTCGCCTGAATTCTTGTCCTGTTAGGGAATGATCGTTCCCGATCTCTCGGAGACTATGCGTCATGACGATGAATGCCACGATCGAGACCGTGCCCGGGCCGGATGCGGTGTCGCGGCGCCTGACCTTCGTGCTCGCCGCGGCCTGTGGCATGATCGCGGCCAATATCTACTACGCGCAGCCGCTGATCGCCCCGATCAGCGCCGCGCTCGGCCTGTCGCATGCGGCCGCCGGGCTGATCGTCACCATGACGCAGATCGGCTACGGCACCGGGCTGCTGCTGATCGTGCCGCTCGGCGATCTCGTCGAGAACCGTATCCTGATCTGCTCCGTCATCACGCTCGGCGCGGCGGCGCTGCTCGCCGCCGCGTTCGCCACTCATGCGTTGCCGTTCCTAGTCGCCGCGCTGTTCATCGGCATCGGTTCGGTCGCGGTGCAGATCATCATTCCCTATGCCGCGCATCTGGCGCCGGAAGCCATCCGCGGCCGCGTCGTCGGCAACGTCTCGACCGGCTTGATGCTCGGCATCATGCTGGCGCGTCCGGTGTCGAGCTTCGTCACGGCGGCGCTGTCGTGGCACGCGGTGTTCTTCGCCTCCGCCGCGCTGATGATCGTGCTGACGGCGGTGCTCTGGATGACGCTGCCGAACCGCAAGCCGGTGACGCGGATGCATTACGGCGAGCTGCTGCTGTCGATGCCGCATCTGGTGCGGGCCACGCCGCTGCTGCGGCGCCGGGCGCTGTACCAGGCCAGTCTGTTCGGCTGCTTCACCCTGTTCTGGACGGTGGCGCCGCTCCAGCTCGCGGACGCATTCGGCTTCACCCAGCGCGGCATCGCGCTGTTCGCGCTGGCCGGTGTGGCCGGCGTGTTCGCAGCGCCCATCGCCGGACGGCTCGCCGATCGCGGCCATAGCCGCGTCGCGACGCTGGTCGCGATGCTGCTCGCGGCCGTGGGCTTCCTCGTGACCTATCTCGGCGCGTCCGGCTCGATGCTGAACCTAGTCTGTCTGGTCGTGGCGGCGATCGCCATCGATGTCGGTGTCCAGGGCAATGTCGTGCTCGGCTTCCGCGCCATCTTCGCGCTCGGGCACGAGCACCGCAGCCGTCTCAACGGCCTCTACATGGCGACGTTCTTCACCGCCGGCGCGGCCGGCTCCGCGGTCGGCGCCTGGGCTTTCGCGCAAGGCGGCTGGACGCTCGCATCGGCCATCGGCCTCGCTTTGCCCGTCGCGGGCCTGCTCTATGCGGCGACCGAATAGCCGCCGGCCGGGCCCGATGGTGCGATGCGGCCGTTTACCAGGCCCCGGGGACGGGGCCCCTCGATGGCTGCGGCGCCGCAATTTTGATCTCGCGGTTTGCCTGCGGCTGTAGTACTTTGGTCTCAATTGGGCCCGGTCAACGGGCGGCGGGGGAGGCTGATGAGGCGTGCGGGTTTGTCTGGCGTACCGCGGGTACGGCCATGGTCGTGGCAGGCGTTCCTGTTCGGATTCGTGGTTGTCGCAATATCTGCCGCGCTTCAGGGCATCTGTGTCGCGTTCGGCGCAAAGCTCTATTTCGCGGCGTTCCTGCCCAGCATCTTCGTGGTCGGATTTGTCGCGGGCGCACCCGCGGCGGCGTTCACCGCGCTGCTCACCATTCCGGTGGTGTGGTGGGCGTTCATGCCGCCGTTCTTCAAGTTCAGCGCGCTCTCCAGCGCGAACGCGGATTCCATCAATCTGTTCTTCCTGCTGGCCGTGTTCCTGATCGGCCTCGCCGATCTCTGCCGCGAGACGATGCGGATCACCACGAGCGGCGGGCGGAAGCCTCCGGGAGACGGCGCGGCAACGAATCCGCAATAAATGGTCCACTCACGACCGTGCGCGTTGCCTGCGCGCAACAGTCCGGCAACCATCCGCGAACTCGCCGCGCGCCGCTAACTTTTCGAAAAAGATTTGGCCGCAATTTCTCCCCTGGGAATGACGAGGGAGTTTTCTGACATGAACGGCCAAATCAGCGGTCAGGCCATTTTGGAGAACGTGCGCCGTTACCGCGGCATCGCATCGCTCTATCGGCAGACCGCCGCATTCCGCCCGGGCCAGAGCTGGTCGCTGCTCGAGCAGGCGAGCGATTGGGAGGCGCGGGCGCTGCTGGAGCTCGAAGCCTATTTCGCGACGCGCATGGACTACGCCGCTCCGCTCGCAGCCTGATCGTTAACCATCGCTCACGATATGATCGTGAGATCGGGTGCGGGCACCGCGAATTGTCCGCCCCAGGCGCGAACCTCCGGCAGCTGGGCGATGATCTCGTCCTTCAGACTTCGCCGCCACCTTCGCCTGAAAATCGTGATAGCTCGCGGGCTGGTGAGCCCAGCGACGGCGTCGCGCTGACGCAATTGCGCAAGACCCGTGGCAATTACGGAGTTGTCTCACTGTCCGCCTGTGCTAGCAACGGGCCGATCGAAATCTCCTTCGCGTCGGCCGGGGCAAGCGATGACCACGTTCAACCGTATCTTCACGACCGAGCGTCTGCTCCAGATCATCGTGATTCTGGCGGCGACCGTCGCCATGAAGCTGATGAGCTGAATGCCGTCCGGTTATCGCGTGCCGAATTCGGGTACGTCGGGCAGATAGTTCGACCCTTCCGAGCCGAGAAAATCGAACATCGCCTGCGCCGGCGGCAGCAGCACCTTGTCGCTGCGTCGGATCACGTACCATTGCCGCACGATCGGCAGGCCGGCGACGTCGAGCACGACCAGCCGGCCCTCGGCGAGCTCGTGCGCGACCGTGTGGGCCGAGATGAAGGCGATGCCGAGGCCGGCGATCACGGCCTGCTTGATGGTCTCGTTGCTGCTCATCTCCATGCCGACGATCGGCTCGAGGTCGGACTTCTGGAACATGCCCTCCATCAGCGTCCGCGTGCCCGAGCCGGGCTCACGGGTGAGGAAGGTCTCGTGCACGAGGTCGGTCAGGTTGAGGCCGGAATCCTTCTCCAGCCAGTGCCCCTTGCGCGCGACGATGATGTGCGGATTGCGCCCGAGCTGGCGGACGTCGACGGTGACGTCGGCCGGTGGCCGACCCATCACCGCGAAATCGAGGTCGTAGCCGTGCATGGCCTCGCGGATCTCCTCGCGATTGCCGATGGTGAGCTTGATCTCGATCTTGGGGTACCGCTTGGAGAATGCCGCGATCGCATGCGGCACGAAATATTTCGCGGTCGAGACCGCGCCGAGATGCACGCTGCCGCCGGTCCGCCCCGCGAGCAGGTCGAGCGCGCCCTGGCAGTCCATGATGGCGGCCTCGACCGTTCGGCCAGCGTCAGCACCTCCTTGCCGGCCTCCGTCAGCAGCATGCCGTCGCCGGTCCGCTGCACCAGCGGCAGGCCGGCGAGGTCCTGAAGCTGCCGCAGCTGCTGGGTCACGGCCGGCTGGGTCAGCCCGAGATGGCCGGACGCCGCCGTCACGCTACCCTTGGCCGAGAGCGCCGCAAGCGAACGCAGCTGCCGGATCGTCAGGTGCCGGAGCTGGGCGGTCGCGTGGCCGGGGCCATTATAAGAAAATTCTTTGACGCTCATTATGATTAGAAATTTTCCTTATTAAGCTGCCCCTGTCAATCTCCTGATGCTGGGACTGACCGTACCGACCTCCAGAGGGGAGGGAACTGGATACGGCGACGGCAAAGGGGATGGAGATGACCGGGCAACTCAGGCTGGACGACCACCTTCAACGGTATTCCGAGACCGCGCCTCACGCGCTGACCGTCGCGGCTGCGGTCGATGCCATCGCGACAGCGGCGATCGGGATCGCCGACCTGATCGCCACCGGCGATCTCGCGGACGCCTCCGGCCTGACCACCGGCCGCAACAGCGACGGCGACGTCCAGCGCGATCTCGACGTGCAGGCGGATGCGATCCTGCGCCGCTGCCTCAACAAGCTGCCGATCGCAGCGCTCGCCTCGGAAGAGATGCGTGAGGCCCAGATCTGCGACCGCGAGGGCCGCATCTGCATCGCGATCGATCCGCTCGACGGCTCCTCCAACATCGACATCAACATGACGGTCGGCACGATCTTCTCGATCCTGCCCGCGCCCGATGATCTCGCGCTCGCCTTCCATCAGCCCGGCACCGCGCAGCTTGCGGCGGGCTTCGTCACCTACGGCCCGCAGACCTCCCTGGTGCTGACGCTCGGGGAGGGCGTCGACATCTTCACGCTCGATCGCAAGGCCGGCTGCTTCCGCCTCGCGCGCAGCGGCGCGCAGATCGCCGAGGGCTGCGAGGAGTTCGCGATCAACGCATCGAACCGCCGGCACTGGGATCCGCCTGTGCGCGCCTTCGTCGACGAGTGCCTCGCCGGCGTCGAAGGGCCCGCCAACCACGATTTCAACATGCGCTGGGTCGGCTCGCTGGTCGCCGAGGCCTATCGCATCCTCACCCGCGGCGGCATCTTCCTCTATCCCTCGGACGCGCGCCCCGGCTACGGCGACGGCCGCCTGCGCCTGACTTACGAAGCGCATCCGATGGCCATGATCATCGAGCAGGCCGGCGGCTCCGCCACGACAGGACGCGAGCGCATCCTCGACCTCTCGGCGCAGAACCTGCACCAGCGCGTGCCGCTGATCATGGGTTCGAGCAACGAGGTGCGCCGGGTCGAGGAGCTGCACTGCGATTCGCTGCTGGTTGCCAGCGTCTCAGCGCCGTTGTTCGCGCGGCGCGGATTCTTCAGGCTGTGAGGAGGGCGTCCGATGTCCAGGAAGCATCCCATCATCTCCATCACCGGCTCCTCCGGCGCGGGCACCACCTCGGTCAAGAAGACCTTCGAGCAGATATTCTTCGCGAAAAGGTCAACGCGGCCTACATCGAGGGTGACGCGTTCCACCGCTACGATCGCGCCGAGATGCGCGCGCAGATGGCCAAGGAGGCCGATCGCGGCAACAAGCATTTCAGCCATTTCAGTCCCGAGACCAATTTGTTCGAGGAGCTGGAGCGCGCGTTCCGCGACTATGGCGAGACCGGCACCGCGACGACACGGCACTACGTGCATGACGCCGAGGAGTCCGCGCTGCATGGCACGGCGCCTGGTACCTTCACCGATTGGAAGAAGCTGCCTGAGAATTCGGACCTGCTGTTCTACGAGGGCCTGCACGGCGCCGTTGTCACCGACAAGGTCAATGTCGCCCGTTATGCCGACCTGAAGATCGGCGTCGTTCCGGTCATCAATCTCGAATGGATCCAGAAGCTGCACCGCGATCGCAGCGCGCGCGGCTATTCGACCGAGGCGGTCACCGACACCGTCCTGCGGCGGATGCCCGACTACATCCACTACATCTGCCCGCAATTTTCCGAGACCGACATCAACTTCCAGCGCGTGCCGACGGTCGACACCTCCAATCCGTTCGTCGCGCGCTGGATCCCGACGCCGGACGAATCGATGGTCGTGATCCGCTTCAAGAACCCGCGCGGCATCGACTTCCCCTATCTGCTCTCGATGCTGCCGCAAAGCTGGATGTCGCGCGCGAACTCGATCGTGTGTCCGGGCGCAAAGCTCGACCTCGCGATGCAGCTGATCCTGACGCCGCTGATCATGCAGCTGATCGAGCGCAAGCGAAATCTAAAGTGAACGAGGGGAGAATCCGATGAACATCTCCGTCCACGCCGAAGCCGACCTCTACGCGGTCAGCCACAACGATCTCGCCAACGCCGTCCGCTTCCTTGCGGTCGACGCCATCGAGACCTCGCAGTCGGGCCATCCCGGCCTGCCCATGGGCATGGCCGATGTCGCCACCGTGCTGTTCTCGCGCTTCCTGAAGTTCGACTCGGCGCATCCCAACTGGCCGGATCGCGACCGCTTCGTGCTGTCGGCGGGCCACGGCTCGATGCTGCTCTATGCGCTGCTGCATCTGACCGGCGGCGATGTCAGCCTCGACGACATCAAGGCCTTCAGGCAATGGGCTCGAAGACGCCGGGCCACCCTGAATACGGCCATACGCCGGGCGTCGAGACCACGACGGGGCCGCTGGGGCAGGGCATCGCGACCGCGGTCGGCATGGCGCTGGCCGAGCGGATGGCCAATGCGCGTCATGGCGACGGCCTTGTCGATCACTTCACCTACGTGATCGCCGGCGATGGCTGCCTGATGGAGGGCCTCAGCCAGGAGGCGATCTCGCTTGCCGGTCATCTTCAGCTCGGTCGTCTGATCGTGCTGTTCGATGACAACGGCATCTCGATCGACGGGCCAACCTCGCTGGCAACCTCCGACGACCAGCTCGCGCGCTTCGCCGCCTCCGGCTGGTCGGTGCGCAGCATCGACGGACACGATCCCGAAGCGATCGCAAAGGCGATCGCAGAGGAGCGCGAGACCGCAAAGCCGTCGCTGATCGCCTGTCGCACCATCATCGGCTACGGCGCGCCTGATAGACAGGGCACCGAGAAGGCGCACGGTGCACCGCTCGGGACCGAGCAGACAGCGGCCGCGCGCCGGGCTCTCGGCTGGGACTATCAGCCCTTCGTGGTGCCGATACCGATCCTCAAGGCATGGCGGATGATCGGGCAACGCGGGCAGGTCGATCGGCTCGCCTGGCTCGATCGCTATGAAGGAGCGACGCCCGAGCAGCGCGACATGTTCGTCGAAGGCAAGGCGGTTGCCCTGCCCGCCGCCTATGCGCTGGCCGCGGCTAAATTGCGCGAACGCTTTGCGTCCGAGCGTCCGAAGCTCGCGACCCGGCAGGCCTCGCAACAGGTGCTCGACGGCATCGCCGGGACGATTGCCGGCCTGGTCGGCGGCTCCGCGGACCTGACGCATTCGAACCTCACGCACGCCAAGGTGCAAGTCTCCGTCAAGCGCGGGGCGTTCGCCGGCGACTACATCCACTATGGCATTCGCGAGCACGGCATGGCCGCCGCGATGAACGGCCTCGCACTTCATGGCGGCTTCATCCCCTATGGCGGCACCTTCCTGGCCTTCTCCGACTACAGCCGGCCGGCGATCCGCCTTGCGGCCCTGATGCGGCTGCGCGTCATCCATGTGATGACCACGATTCCATCGGCCTCGGTGAGGACGGCCCGACGCACCAGCCGGTCGAGCATCTGGCGGCGCTGCGGGTGATCCCGAACCTCCTGGTGTTCCGCCCCGCCGACGCGGTGGAGACGCTGGAGGCCTGGGACTGCGCGCTCAATTCCGAAGACCGCCCCTCTGTGCTGTGCCTCTCGCGTCAGGCGTTGCCGACCTTCCGCAGCGATGCGCGCGGCAAAAACCGTGTCTCTCGCGGCGCCTATCTCGTCGTCTCGCCGGACGGCGGCCGCGACGTGACGCTGATCGCAACCGGCTCGGAGGTGTCGATTGCATTGGAAGCCGCTCGTTTGCTCGCGACCGAGCACATCCGCGCGGCCGTCGTGTCCGCGCCTTGCTTCGCCCTGTTCGAGGAACAGCCGGACGAATACCGCGCCACCGTGCTCGGCACCGCGCCGCGCGTCGGGATCGAGGCGGCCGTACAGGGCGACTGGTCGCGCTGGATCGGCGCCGACGGCGAGTTCGTCGGCATGCGCGGCTTCGGCGCCTCGGCGCCGGCACCCGTGCTGTACCGCGAATTCGGCATCACATCGCAAAGCATTGCGGAAGCCGCCCGCCGGGCAATCGCCCGCAAGAGGCAATAAGCACACGACAATAAGGAGGACCACTCGTGGCACGTATCACCCTCAGGCAACTGCTCGACCACGCAGCCGGCCACGGCTACGCGGTGCCGGCGTTCAACATCAACAACATGGAGCAGGGCATCGCGATCATGCAGGCGGCGGCCGAGGTCGATGCGCCCGTCATCATCCAGGCCTCGCGTGGCGCGCGCAGCTATGCCGGGGACCTAATGCTCTCGCACATGATCGACGCGCTGGAGCGGACCTATCCGGACATTCCGCTCTGCATGCATCAGGACCACGGCAACGACGAGGCGACCTGCGCCTCCGCCATCGCCCATGGCTTCACGTCCGTCATGATGGACGGCTCGCTCAAGGCCGATGCCAAGACGGCAGCCGACTATGACTACAACGTCGCGATCACCCGCCGCGTCGTCGATCTCGCCCACTGGGTCGGCGCCTCCGTCGAAGGCGAACTCGGCGTGCTCGGCTCGCTGGAACATGGCGGCGGCGAGCAGGAGGATGGTCACGGTGTCGAGGGCAAGGTCAGCCACGACCAGCTCCTGACCGACCCTGATCAGGCGGTCGACTTCGTCCGTGCCACCAAGGTCGATGCGCTCGCCATCGCCATGGGCACCTCGCACGGCGCCTACAAGTTCAGCCGCAAACCGGATGGCGACATCCTGGCGATGCGGGTGGTCGAGGAGATCCACCGCCGGCTGCCGAACACGCATCTGGTGATGCACGGCTCCTCGTCGGTGCCGCAGCCTCTCCAGGACATGTTCAATCAGTTCGGCGGCGAGATGCCCCAGACCTGGGGCGTGCCGATCGAGGAGATCGTTCGCGGCATCAAGAGCGGCGTGCGCAAAGTCAATATCGACACCGACTGCCGCCTCGCAATGACGGCGGTGTTCCGCAAGGTCGCCGCGCAAACGCGTTCCGAGTTCGACCCGCGCAAGTTCCTGAAGCCCGCAATGGACGCGATGCGTGAGCTCTGCCGCGACCGGTTCGAGCAGTTCGGCACGGCGGGCCACGCCAGCAAGATCAAGGTCATTCCCTTGGGCGAGATGGCGCGGCGTTACCGCGCCGGCGAGCTCGATCCACGCGTCGACGCCCGCGAACCGGTCGCGGCCTGATCAATCGGAAAGAGCAGAAAAGACAGCAGGAGAGAGACATGAACGCACATGCAGGCACGGTCCGCGGCAAAGAGCGCTATCGCTCGGGTGTGATGGAATACGCGCGCATGGGTTATTGGGAGCCCGACTACGTGCCAAAGGACACCGACGTCATCGCGCTGTTTCGCGTGACGCCCCAGGAAGGCGTCGATCCGATCGAGGCCTCTGCTGCGGTGGCCGGAGAATCCTCGACCGCGACCTGGACCGTGGTGTGGACCGATCGCCTCACGGCCGCGGAGAAATATCGCGCGAAATGCTACCGCGTCGATCCGGTGCCGGGCACGCCGGGCTCGTATTTCGCCTACATCGCCTATGACCTCGACCTGTTCGAGCCGGGCTCGATTGCAAACCTCTCGGCTTCGATCATCGGCAACGTGTTCGGCTTCAAGCCGCTCAAGGCCCTTCGCCTGGAGGACATGCGCTTCCCGGTCGCCTATGTGAAGACGTTCCAGGGGCCCGCGACCGGCATCGTGGTCGAGCGCGAGCGGCTGGACAAGTTCGGCCGGCCGTTGCTCGGCGCGACGGTGAAGCCGAAGCTCGGGCTGTCGGGGCGCAACTACGGCCGCGTGGTCTACGAGGCGCTGAAGGGCGGACTCGACTTCACCAAGGACGACGAGAACATCAACTCGCAGCCCTTCATGCACTGGCGCGATCGCTTCCTCTACTGCATGGAGGCGGTGAACCGCGCGCAGGCGGCCTCGGGTGAGGCGAAAGGCACGTACCTGAACATCACCGCAGGCACGATGGAGGATATGTACGAGCGTGCCGAGTTCGCCAAGGAGCTCGGGTCCTGCATCGTGATGATCGACCTCGTGATCGGCTACACCGCGATCCAGTCGATGGCCAAATGGGCGCGGCGCAACGACATGATCCTGCATCTGCATCGCGCCGGTCACTCGACCTATACGCGGCAGAAGAGCCACGGCGTGTCGTTCCGCGTCATCGCCAAGTGGATGCGGCTCGCGGGTGTCGACCACATCCATGCCGGCACGGTGGTCGGCAAGCTCGAAGGCGATCCCAACACCACGCGCGGCTATTACGACGTCTGCCGCGAGGATTTCAACCCGACCAAGCTCGAGCACGGCCTGTTCTTCGATCAGTCCTGGGCGAGCCTGAACAAGATGATGCCGGTCGCCTCCGGCGGCATCCATGCCGGCCAGATGCACCAGCTGCTCGATCTGCTCGGCGAAGACGTCGTGCTGCAGTTCGGCGGCGGCACCATCGGCCATCCCATGGGGATTGCGGCCGGCGCGATCGCCAACCGCGTGGCGCTGGAAGCGATGATCCTCGCCCGTAACGAAGGGCGCGACTACGTCCACGAAGGTCCGGAGATCCTGGCCAGGGCGGCCGAGACCTGCACGCCCTTGAAGGCTGCGCTCGAGGTCTGGAAGGACGTGACGTTCAATTATCAATCCACCGACACGCCGGACTTCGTGCCGACCGCGCTCGAAACAGTTTGAGGAGACGCAGCATGAAACTCACTCAGGGTTGCTTTTCGTTCCTGCCCGATCTCACCGACGACCAGATCTATAAGCAGGTGCAGTATTGCCTTGGAAACGGCTGGGCGGTGAATATCGAGTTCACCGACGATCCTCATCCCCGCAACACCTATTGG
This sequence comes from Bradyrhizobium symbiodeficiens, assembly GCF_002266465.3. Classification (NCBI taxonomy): domain Bacteria; kingdom Pseudomonadati; phylum Pseudomonadota; class Alphaproteobacteria; order Hyphomicrobiales; family Nitrobacteraceae; genus Bradyrhizobium; species Bradyrhizobium symbiodeficiens. Next base: position 2,121,570 of record NZ_CP029427.2, read on the forward strand.
GAGATGTGGGGCCTGCCGATGTTCGACCTTCAGGACGCCGCCGGCGTCATGATGGAGCTCGCGGAGTGCCGCAGGGTGTATGGTAACAGTTACATTCGCATCAGCGGCTTCGATTCCAGCCATGGCTGGGAGTCGGTGCGGATCTCCTTCATCGTCAACCGGCCGCCGCATGAGGCGGAGTTCGAGCTGGTGCGGCAGGAAGTCGGTGGCCGTGCGATCCGTTACACCACTGTGCGCAAGCCGACCGTGCACGCGTCGACTTGAGCCATCCCCTTCCGCGCGGAGCTCTCCCTGCTCCGCATCCTTGGCGGACCACTGCTTCGCCGCTCCTCCGCGGCGAAGCTCTCTTCTTCGAGGGTAGCCATGCTGGATGTCCCCCACGCAACCACGACCGAGCCCGGCGAAACCCAATTCGATCTCCGCAAGGAAGCCGAAGCGGCCGGGATCACCGACACGCTGCAGCAGCTCGAGCAGGAGCTGATCGGATTGAGGCCAGTGAAGAACCGCGTGCGCCAGATCGCCTCGCTGCTGCTGATCGAGCGCATCAGGCAGCGCGCGGGCCTGGCATCGTCTCCGCCGACGCTGCACATGTCGTTCACCGGCAATCCCGGCACCGGCAAGACCACGGTGGCGCTGCGCTTGGCCAAGATCCTGCATGGCCTCGGCTTCGTGCGGCGCGGACAGGTGATCTCGGTCACGCGCGACGATCTCGTCGGGCAATATATCGGCCACACCGCACCGAAGACCAAGGAAATCCTGAAGAAGGCGATGGGCGGCGTGCTGTTCATCGACGAGGCCTACTATCTGCATCGCCCCGATAACGAGCGCGACTACGGCCAGGAGGCCATCGAGATCCTGCTCCAGGTGATGGAGAACCAGCGCGAGGACCTCGTCGTGATCCTCGCCGGCTATGGCGAGCGGATGACGAGCTTCTTCGCCTCCAACCCCGGCTTCCGTTCCCGCATCGCCCACCACATCGACTTTCCGGACTATGCCGAAGACGAGCTTCTCGTTATCGCCGAGCTGATGCTGAAGGAGCGGGGTTATCGCTTCTCGGCGGCGGCGCGCGAGGCCTTCGAGAAGTATATCGCGCTGCGCCGGACCCAGCCGTTCTTCTCCAACGCGCGCTCGATCCGCAACGCCGTCGACCGCATCCGGCTGCGGCAAGCCGATCGGCTGGTGTCCGATCTCGACCGCATGCTCGATGTCGCCGATCTCGAAACCGTCGATCCCATGGACGTCCTTGCGAGCCGTGTCTTCAGTGGCGGCACCGAGGCGCGGAGTGCAAAACCATGACCAGAGAGATCATCATCGCTCCCTCGATCCTGGCTGCGGATTTTGCGCGCCTCGGCGAGGAGATCGCGGCAATCGACACGGCCGGCGCCGACTGGATCCATTGCGACGTCATGGACGGACATTTCGTGCCAAACATCAGCTTCGGTGCCGATGTCATCAAGGCGATCAGGCCGTCGACGACAAAGATCTTCGACGTGCATCTCATGATCGCGCCTGTCGATCCCTATCTTGAGGCGTTCGCGAAGGCGGGGGCTGACGTCATCACCGTTCATGCCGAAGCCGGCGCCCATCTCGATCGTTCGCTTCAGGCCATCCGCGCGCTCGGCAAGAAGGCCGGTGTCAGCCTGTGCCCGTCAACGCCCGAGAGCGCGATCGAATATGTACTCGATCGTCTCGACCTCGTACTGGTGATGACGGTCAATCCGGGATTTGGCGGCCAGTCCTTCCTTGAATCCCAGCTCCCCAAGATCGAGCGGATCAAAGCCATGATCGGCGACCGGCCGATCCGGCTCGAGGTTGACGGCGGTGTCACGCGCGATAATGCCGCTGCCGTGGCCGCCGCGGGCGCCGATACACTGGTGGCGGGTTCCGCGGTGTTTCGCGGCAAGAGTGTTGCCGAATATGCCGCAAATATCGCGGCCATTCGGACCGCCGCCGAGACGGGCCGAGTTCCGAAGCGGCAAGATAATGCCGTGCAGCCGATGCGCATCGGCGAAGGCGCGCGCATCCGGTAAATTACGTAGGGCATTGCCAAGCGATTGGGCCGAGGTGTCGATCGTCTCATCGGTCGCATTTTTCTCCGGGTTCCTACGGAGAATCCAACGCGACTCGGCAATCCCCTTCATGACGGGGTAACCAACGGTACCGAAGCACGCGCGCGATTAACGGGGATGCAATGCGCCGCTCCACAATCTGTGGTTCAAGAGCTGCAGAGAGCGTGGGATGCACATTCAATATATTCACTGGAATGCGACCCATGGCTGGCGCGGAGCGGATGCCCTGCGCGAGCCTCCCCAACTCGTGCTCTATTTCGGCAGCCGTGAGCAATTGGCGGACGGCGAACGTTATCGAGAGCTGCGCGGTCTCTATCCCGAAAGCCATATCGTCGGTTGCAGCACCGGCGGACAAATCCATGGCGACGACATCTGCGATGACGAAGTCATCGCGGTCGCTCTTCGCTTCACTCATACGCAAGTTCGACTGGTGCAGGAGGTCGTCGAAACCCGCGATGCGTCGCGGGCTTGCGGCGCGCGTCTTGCCCGCCAGGCGCAGGCGGCGGATCTGGCGGGTCTGTTTGTCCTGTCCGACGGATTGGCGGTGAACGGCGGCGAACTGCTTGCTGGAATCACCGAGGTTCTGGGACCGGATTTGCCTGTTACTGGCGGGCTCGCCGGCGACGGCACCCGGTTTGAACAGACGATCGTCGGAGCCGACGCCGAACCGTCGCCGAACCGCGTCGCCGCAATCGCATTCTACGGCGCCTCGTTCCGTTTCGCGCATGGCTGTGCCGGCGGCTGGGATGTGTTCGGCCCGCGCCGCAGAGTGACGAAGTCGGAAGGATCCGTGGTCGTGGAGCTCGACGGCGAGCCGCCGCTGGACCTCTACACGCGCTATCTCGGCGAGGAAGAAGCCGAGGCGATGCCGGGTTCGGGTCTGGCGTTCCCTTTGCGCATTCACGACGAGGCCGAGCCGGACCGGCAGATCGTACGCTCGGTGTTCGCAGTGGATCGCAATGCCGGCACCCTGACGTTCGCAGCCGACATTCCGGAAGGATGCACTGCGCAATTGATGCGGGCCAATTTCGACAGTCTCGCCGCCGGTGCCGGCGAAGCCGGCAGGCAGGCGCGCAGCGCGCTCGCGGAGGGCGTTGCCGGCGACAAGCTTGCCATCCTGGTGAGCTGTACCGGTCGCCGCAGGGTCATGGGGGCAGCGCACGCAGGACGAGCTGGACGCCGTTGCCGCCGAGCTCGGCGAGGATTTCGTCCGGATCGGATTCTACTCCTACGGAGAGATCGCCCCACCGGCGGCGTCCGGCCGCTGCGGGCTGCACAACCAGACCATGACCGTTACCGTCATCGCGGAGGCGGCAGCTTGACCATGCACCGGCTGCTCGCAAGACAGATTCGCCAGTCGACGGATGAATCCGGACAGGTCGACCTGACCAGGCTCGGCGAGCTCGTCAGTGCGGCCTACGAGGAGGGCGATCGAGATCGCCGCCGCACCGACCGTGCGATCAAGCTGATGATCGAGGAACTCGAACAGACGCACAAACGCGCCGAACAGGATTTGCAGCGCGCGCGCGAATTCCTCGACAGCATCATCGAGAACATCCCGATCGCGGTATTCGCCAAGGATGCGAAGGATTCCCGCTACGTCCTGCTCAACCGCGCCGGCGAAGCGTATTACGGCATGCCGCGCGAGGCGATGCTGGGCAAGACTCCGGAGCAGATCTTTCCGGACCATATCGCCCGCGTCGTCAACGAGCAGGATCGCCGCGTCGTCGACAGCGGCACGCCGATGTTCCTGGAGGGGCATCTGCTCGAAGTCGGCGTGAAGGGCCACGATCGTCTGGTCAAGTCGCGCAAGCTGCTGGTCAGGGACGGCAGCGGCGCGCCGCAATATCTGGTCGGCGTGATCGAGGACGTCACCGAGAGGATCACGAACGAGGCGCGGATCAGCCATCTTGCGCATCATGACGCGTTGACCGAGCTGCCGAACCGCAGTGCCTTCAACGCCGCACTCGGCGAGCGGTTGGAGCGGGCGCAGGAGGCGGCAAACAGCTTTGCCGTGCTCAGCCTCGATCTCGACCGCTTCAAGGAGGTCAACGACGTGTTCGGCCATCCGGTCGGCGACATGCTGATGCGGGCGGCGGCCGACCGGCTTGCTGCGGAAGCCGACGGCGCCTTCGTCGCTCGTATCGGCGGCGACGAGTTCATGATCCTGATGCCCGACGATATCAGCCGCGATGACGCCCTCGCGCTCGCCGAACGGCTGGTCGAGACGATCGGCAAGGAGCTCGAGGTCGACGATTATCTCCCCCATGTCGGCCTCAGCGTCGGCATCGCGTTTTATCCCGATGACGGCGTGAATGCCGTCACCTTGCTCGCCAACGCCGATTCAGCGCTCTATCGCGCCAAGCGTGAGGGCCGTGGGCGCGTCCGCGTCTTCGAACCCGAGATGGACCAGGAGCTGCGAGACCGCAGGCTGTTGCAGCACGATCTGCGGCAGGCGCTGGAGCTGAACCAGTTCCTGGTCTACTTCCAGCCGCAGGCGCGGGTGGACGGCGAGATCATCGGCTTCGAGGCCCTGCTGCGTTGGAATCATCCGACGCGCGGCTTCGTGCCGCCGGACCAGTTCATTCCGCTGGCCGAGGAGAATGGGCTGATCGTTGAGATCGGCGAATGGGTCTTGCGCGAAGCGGCATCCTGGCCGCGCCCGCTGCAGTTCGCCGTCAATCTCTCGCCGGTCCAGTTCCAGGCCGGTGATCTCGAACGTTCGATCCACCAGATCCTGCTGGAGACCGGGCTTACGCCGACGCGGCTCGAGGTCGAGATCACCGAGGGCGTGCTGATCGGCGATTTCACCCGCGCGCTCAATCTGCTGCGACGGCTGAAAGCGCTCGGCCTCCGCATCGCGATGGACGATTTCGGCACCGGCTATTCCTCGCTGTCCTATCTGCAGTCGTTCCCGTTCGACAAGATCAAGATCGATCGGAGCTTCATCTCCAATCTCGACGCGACGCCGCAATCGGCCGAGATCGTCCGCGCGGTCCTGAGCCTCGCGCACGCCCTGAATATCCCGGTCATCGCCGAGGGGGTGGAGACGGAAGCGCAGCGTGCCTTCCTGGCGCGGGAGGCCTGCGAGGAGATGCAGGGCTATCTGGTCGGCCGGCCCGACCTGATCGAGCGCTATCTCGACCTGGTCGCGTGACCGTGGAGCGCCGGCTCTACGCCTAGCCGACGGATCCGGGCCTCCGGGCCTCCGGGCGTCGATCGACACGGGTTTGGAACTTTAGGTCGGACATATATTTCCTAATAGCAAGCCGAGGCCAAGCCCGCGCTGGGCGCAGAAAATCTTTTGCACAACCGCCATCGGCCTGACGCAAATCAGGGCAATAAGCTCAGTAAATGCGAGGGAGGGTCTCATGGAGAACGTACGTCGCTACCGGGCGCTGGCGTCGCTCTGCCGTCAGCAGGCGGCTTACCGGCCGCTTCAGACCTGGGAGCTCCTCGGCCAGGCCGAACATTTCGAACATCTCGCCGAGGTCGAGCTCAAGGCGCATTTCGACGCGTGCAATGGGCCACACAACGAGGACGCCGCCGTGCCCGCGACGTGGGAGACCCCGGTCGCGGCGTGACGGCGCCTGTTGGTCTCAATGCGACATCAGCGTCGGGACCGTCATGGCTTCCAGCATGGCGCGGCTGACGCCGCCGAGAACGCGCTCCTGTAAGCGCGAATGGCCGTAGCCGCCCATCACCAGGAGATCGAGCGCCTCGTCGGCCGCCAGCGACAGGATGGTCGGCTGGATGTCGGCGCGGCTCGCCGACAGGCCGACCGTGCGGGTCGACAATCCGCGCCGGCCGAGATGTCTCGCCAGGTTGCTCGCTGACGCTTCGTCTGACACGGCCTTGGCTTCGTTGATGGTGATGATCACGATCTCGTCGGCGCGCGCCAGGAACGGTGCGGCGTCGTGCACGGCGCGGGCCGCAAGGCGGCTGCCGTCCCAGCAGATCCCGATCCGGCTTGCCCTGAAAGCTCCATGGAAGGTGTAGGGCAGGAACAACACCGGACCGCCTGCCTGGAACAGGATCTCGCGCGGTACGTCGTTGTCGAACGAACCCTGCGCAGGATCAGGCTGGAGCACGACGCTGAGGTCGTGCAGTCGCGCCATCTCGCCGAGCGAGCCGGCTGCATCCGCCGGGATCGCGCCGAGCGCGCGGCAGCCGTAGGAGACGCCGGCGTTCGCCGCTTCGACGCCAAACACCGCGAGCGCGGCCTCGGCCCGCTCCACGGCGCGCTCGCGCTCCAGTTCGAACACGGCTGCCACCGCGGCGCCGCCCTCCATCACGTAAGCGGCACTGGTTGCGACATAGCCGATCGCGACCGCGTCGAGATGGGCGTTGAACTGCGCCGCGAGCGAAATCGAGCCGTCGATCGCCGAGCGCATCGGGCGTTCGGTGGGGATGTGGACGAGAATGTCTTTGTACATGGCGCGCCTCCGAGGGACATCATCCGGTGGCCGCAGTTTTTCACTGTCGGAAGGACGCGCGTTGAGCTGCATCAAATGCGCGGGCGGCGATCTTCCGCGGGGCCGCGCGCGTTCTTTGCCAAGATTTAATCGGACGGACGGGACGTCGTAAGGTGACAGGGGCCATGTTGGAGACAAGGCGACACCTTACCAACATGGACATTTCGACATGAACGATCGCGTCAATTCCGACATCCCGACGTCCCGCAGGATCTTGAGGCCGCGCCGGCTGGCGCTGCTCGGCACCGTCGCCGCGCTCGGCGTGGCCGTTCTGGCGGTTTCTCCCGGCTCCTTGCCGTTCGGTCCGAGCTCTTTCATTGCGCCGGCCCAGGCCGCGGAATCCGCAACGACTCCGCCGGGCTTCGGTGATCTGGTCAGCAAGGTCAAGCCCGCCGTCATCTCGGTGCGGGTCAAGATCGACCAGGACAACGACAAGAGCGCGATGCTGCAACAGAACCGGATGGATCAGGACGAGGATTCTCCGTTCGACCAGTTCTCCCGGCAGTTCGGGTTCCGCGGCCCGGGCGGCATGAACGGCATGCCGCGCCAGCGCCATCAGATGATCACGGGCGAAGGCTCCGGCTTCTTCATCTCCGCCGACGGCTACGCCGTCACCAACAACCACGTCGTCGACCACGCCGAGTCGGTGCAGGTGACCCTGGATGACGGCACCAGCTACACCGCCAAGGTGGTCGGCACCGATCCGAAGACGGATCTCGCGCTGATCAAGGTCGACGGCAAGAAGGATTTTCCGTTCGTCAAATTCTCCGACCAGAAGCCGCGCATCGGCGACTGGGTGGTCGCGGTCGGCAATCCCTTCGGCCTCGGCGGCACCGTGACCGCCGGCATCGTCTCGGCCAGTGGCCGCGACATCGGCAACGGTCCCTATGACGACTTCATCCAGATCGATGCGCCCATCAACAAGGGCAATTCCGGCGGCCCGGCCTTCGACATGAACGGCAACGTGATCGGCGTGAACACCGCGATCTTCTCGCCCTCCGGCGGTTCGGTCGGCATCGGGTTCGACATTCCGGCCTCGACCGCAAAGCTCGTCGTCGCGCAGCTGAAGGACAAGGGCGCGGTGACCCGTGGCTGGCTTGGTGTGCAAGTGCAGCCGGTCACCGCCGAGATCGCCGACAGCCTCGGGCTGAAGGACGCGCGCGGCGCCATCGTCGACAACCCGCAGGACGGCAGCCCGGCGGCGAAGGCCGGCATCGAGGCGGGTGACGTCATCACCGCCGTCAACGGCACGGCGGTCAAGGATTCGCGAGACCTTGCCCGCACGATCGCGACCCTTGCGCCCGGCAGCTCGGTGAAGCTCGACGTCTTCCACAAGGGCGACAGCAAAACGGTGACGCTGGCGCTCGGCGAGTTGCCGAACGAACGGCAAGCCAAGGCCGATGTTGGCAAGGAACAGTCGGCCCCCGGCACTCCGCGCCTCGGTCTTGCTCTGGCTCCGGCCGGTGACGTCCAGGGCGCCGGCCAGAAGGGCGTTGTCGTCACCGAGGTCGATCCGCAAGGTCCGGCGGCGCAGCGTGGCATCCAGACCGGCGACGTCATCCTCAATGTCGGCGGCAAGGCCGTCGCCAATGTCGGCGATGTCCGCTCCGAGCTGGCGCAGGCCAAATCGTCCGGCAAGCGCAGCGTGCTGTTGCAGGTCAGGAACGCGCAGGCGACCCGGTTCGTCGCGGTACCGCTCGCCTGAGGCGAATGTCGATCGGCATCGAACAAGAAAGGCGGCCCTCGTGGCCGCCTTTTCCGTTCGCCTTCAGGCTTGCTGGGATGCGATCGATAACATTCTCGTCAACGGCAGCGATGATGACCCGGTTCGTCCGAAAAAGCCGTGTTCGCTCATCAGAGTTCCGAATCGTGCAAGTCTCTGGAGGCAACGACGCCGCCGGCATGGGTTGCAAGCGTGGAACTTCGAACCCGCCGCCGCTTTGTGGAACTGGCCGCTCGTTCGCATGTGATCGGTGCCGACATGGATCGATTGAAGCTCTCGCTAAGGAGTGCGCTGCTCGTGGCGCCATTCGTGCTCTGGGGCGGAAACGCTCTCGGGCGGGACGACGGCCGCTACGCGGATTCACCCCTGAAGCCATGGTTCGACGGTTTGCGCAGCCACCTCGGCCCATGCTGCTCGGATGCGGACGGGTTTGCCGTCGCCGATCCCGACTGGGAGTCGCATAACGGGCATTATCGCGTGCGTCTCGACGGCGAGTGGATCGAGGTGCCGGACGAGGCCGTGATCACCGAACCGAACCTGGCCGGCCGCACCATGGTGTGGCCGGTGAAGACCGCGTTCGGGGTTTCGATCCGCTGCTTCATGCCAGGCAGCATGATCTGAGACGGATCGCCGTCAGCGTTTGCTGGATTTGCGCTTCGACGACTTCTTGGTTGTTCTCTTTGTTGTCGTCTTCTTGGTCGTCCTTTTCTTGGACGTTTTCTTCGCCGTTTTCTTGGCAGCCTTCTTCGGGACCTTCTTGCCCTTCTTGCGTGCCTTCGACAGTCCGATTGCGATTGCCTGCTTGCGGCTCTTCACGCGGCCGCCACGGCCTTTGCGCCCGCTCTTCGCGGTGCCCTTCTTGTAGCGGCGCATCTCGCTCTCGACATCGCTGCCGGAGCTGGGTGAGTAGCGGCGTTTCTTTGCCTTGCGTGCCATGCATGTTCTCCCTTGGCCGGGGAGAACCGATCGACAGGAGCATGGTTCCGAAAGCGCGCATCCAACGTTGCAGATGCGCGACGCAGACTAGAAGGAATTCGCCAGATCGATCTCGGCTTCCAGCACCTGAATGCGCCGGGCGGCCTCGCTGAACGACAGATCGCGCGCATATTGTGCGGGCTGATACGCCTCTTCGCTCAGCCGTTTCAACCTCAGCCCCTGCGTCCGCGTCATCTGCTCGGTGAGGAAAACCCGGGCGTCGTATCTACCTTGAACCTGCATGTCGCTTCTCCCTCCTGAAAATCGTGCCTTGACTATACGTTCTTATTTTGTTCTAACAAGCCATGGACAACAGAATTAATGAAATTCGACGTAAAATCAGCGCCTTGAGGCTTGAAATGGCCGGCGTCGAGGCGTCGGTGCGCGAGCTCATCAACGGCGATCGCGATTGCGCCCGGCAGGCCCTGGCGCAGATGGATCTGCGCCGGAAGGTCGACTTGCTGATCGGCGAATGGAAGGCTGCCGGCGGCGGCGGTGTCCTGCCTGACGTCCGCGACCGGGTGCGCCTTCGTCTTGTAAAGACAGCGGTCAATCCCGAGCGCGCGCGCACCCGGCGCTAAGACCTTTGGGGAGGGCGCCGTGGAGGAAGACCCGGACACTTACCGGATCTTGAGGTTGCGCGCCGAGATTCTCGAACTGGGCTCTGCCATCCGGCAATTGCAGCGTGCCGGTCTCGATGATGCTGCAGCCCAACTTCTGCTCGGACGCAAGCGGGCGCAGCTCGAGCATCTCGTGAAGACGAACTCTGCGGGCGGCCTTCAAGACCCGTGACATCCGACGCAGCTAGCGTGCGCGCAAGCGACGCACTGCACTGGATCTGCCTCTGCCGCTTACGTTTCAGCAGCCATCGAGGCCAGCCGCACATCCCCGTGAGCTGCGCCAGCGCACGGAACGGAAGCTGGGACGGCCGATTGACCGGGCTCCTGACACAGCAATGGAGCGTTCCATGGATATCAAAGGCAAGACCATTGCCATTCTCGCGACGAATGGTTTCGAGCAGTCGGAACTGGAGGTGCCGCGCGACCGTCTGAAGCAGGCTGGTGCTACGGTTCACGTGATCTCGCTTGCAGCCGGCGAGATCAAGGGCTGGGACAAGAAGGATTGGGGCGGCCGGTGACGGTCGACAAGACGCTGGACCAGGTTTCCAGCAGCGACTACGACGCCCTGGTATTGCCGGGTGGACAGATCAACCCCGACCTGCTTCGCCTCGAGCCGAAGGCATTGTCCTTCATCAAGGACGTCTTCAACGCGAAGAAGATCGTTGCCGCCGTCTGTCATGCGCCGTGGCTCCTGATCGAGACGGGCATCGCCAAGGGCCGCAAGATGACGTCCTACAAGTCCATCAAGACCGATGTCATCAATGCCGGCGCGGCATGGGAAGACTCGGCCGTGGTCGTCGACCAGGGCCTCATCACCTCGCGCAATCCCGGCGACCTGGAAGCGTTCAGCGCCAAGATCATCGAAGAAGTGAAGGAGGGCCGTCACGTGCAGCGCAACGCTGCCTGAGTGGCAGCAGCTCGCCTGCAACGAAAAAGCCCGCGTCGCCGCGGGGCTTTTGTTTGAGCTGGTCGGTCTGGGCCTACTTGGTATTGCTCATGCCCTTACCGTTCTGGTTCGTCATGGTGCCGCCCTGGTCCGAGCCGGGACCGGAACCGCCCTGGCCGGAGGGATCCGCCGCCTTGGAGGACTTGGTGTTGGCGCCGGTGGTCTGCGATGAGGACATCGATGATCCGTGTTTCGCCTTGTGCGACTTGGCCTGTGCGGCGAGCGGCGTGGCGGCGAGGCCGGTGGCCAATATTGCGGTGAGAACGAGCTTCGTGGTTGTCATGCGGGGAACTCCCTGAGTTAAATTGACGCAGGCAGCCAACCATTATTTACCGAAGGAGTTCCGGCAAACGCATCTCCCGCACGTCACGGACGCTTCAAGATTGCTTGTCCTCCATGAGGATGAACACAGCACCGGTGAGTGTGGCGCCGATCGCGAACGTCGTCACCAATGTGAGAGCGAAGACGAACGCGGCCTGGCTTCCGCCGTGATCGAGCAGGCTGGCAACGGCGGGATTGGACAGGATCAGCGTGAGGCTGAAGGTGAGGCCGAGGGCTGCGCCCATCAGCGCATGCGTCATCAGCTTGATGAGGCCGGCGGGTGAGATCAAGTCCGAAGATTTTTTTGCGCGCATGGGAACTGCATCCCGAATTGGCATGCAAACGCGGGCGATATTCACCGGTTCCAAACGGATGAAGGAATTGTCGTCACCGGCTTCATCCGACGTTCATGCCGGATTGACGAGGATGAGCCAGCAAAACGGGAACATTCGAAACGGGAACATTCGATATGGGTAAGGTCGTCTTTCTTTACCGCTCGCTGGCCTATCGCAACGCGGCTGCGGACATGCTGCGAAAGGCCCGCAAACTGCCGCGCGGCGCGGAGCGAAGTGCGGCCCGCCGCTACGCGAGGGCGCTGCGCGATCTCGCTCAGACGGAAGCCTGGCTCGAAGGACGCCTCGCCGAGGAAGCGCGGCCACAGCGGCGAACGAGGATGGTGGCGTCGGGCTAAGGCATGATCCGGAAAAGTGCGCAGCGGTTCTCCGAAAAGGTCATGCTCAAACGCCAACCTGAAGCGCGATGACGCTTCATCCTGACCGCATCGCGCTTCAGCCCGAGGCGCGTTGCAATTCGGACGCGCTTGCGACGTCGAATTTTCCGGGTGCGGTCGCCGCCGTCTTGCGTGTCAGCGGCACCTCCAGACGGCACAACAATCCCTCGGCTCGCCAATCGAATTGCGCCTGTCCACCCAGCTGGGACTCGACGCTCGCAAGCAGGCTCCGCGTGCCGAAGCCGCGAGACTTCGGGGCATGACGAGTGGACCGCCGGTTTCTTCCCAGTTCAGCGTCAGCAATTGGTCCTCGACTCGCCAGCCGATCGCGAGCCGACCCGACCTGGTCGAGAGGGCGCCGTACTTGGCCGAGTTGGTGAAGAGCTCGTGCAGCGCGAGCGCCAAGGTCTGGGCCGTCGTCGGCATCAACTGGACCTCCGGACCCGCCAACACGATCTGGCCGCCGAGCGAATAGGGCGCAAGCTCCTCGTCGATCAGCCTGGAGAGCTCGGCGCCCTGCCAGCTCGACAGCGACAGGATGGTGTGCACGCGCGCCAGCGCATTGATGCGTCCCTCCACGGCGTTGACATAGGCCTTGACCTCGTCGGCGCGGGTGAGGCGCACGATCGACTGCGCCAGCGCCAGCGCGTTCTTTGCGCGATGATCGACTTCCCGGGCCAGCAGATTCTGCCGTTCCTCGGCACGCTTGCGTTCGGTGATGTCCACGGTGACTCCGCTCACGCGCACGACGCGACTGCTGTCGTCCACCGTTGCTGCCGCCGTGCCCACGCACCATCGCACCTCTCCATCGGGCCGCAGGATGCGGAACTCGGTCTCATAGGCCCGCGTGCCCTTGTTGAACTCGGCAACCGCCTTGCGCAACTGATCGACGTCGTCGGGATGCAGCAGCGCCTGAACGTTGGCCGGGTTGACCGCGAAGCTTTCGGGGCTGACGCCAAAGATGCGATATTGCCCCTCGTCCCACATCCAGTCGCCGCTGATCCAGTCCCAATCCCAGGAGCCCATCTTGCCGGCGGCGATCGCCATGCTGCGCCGCTGCTCGCTTTCGCGCAGCCTCGCGGTGGAGTTCTCCAGTTCCGCGGTGCGTGCGCGGACGCGATCCTCGAGCTCCCGGTTCAGCCGTTCCAGCTCGCGGGTCTTGCGGTAGAGCTCGGCAAACACCTTGATCTTGGCGCGCAGCACCTCCGGCACGACCGGGACCGGCACGTAGTCGACCGCGCCCATCTCGTAGCCGCGCAAGCGGTCGATGTCGCTGACCTGGATGGCGGAGATGAAGATCATCGCCGTCTTCTGGAAGCGCGGATGCTCGCGGATCATCGCGGCGAGCTCGAAGCCGTCGAGTTCGGGCATGCAGACGTCGACCAGGATCACCGCGATCTCGGTCTTGAGCAGCACCTCCAGCGCCTCGCGTCCGGACGAGGCGATCACGAGGTTTTCGCCGAGTTCCTTCAATATCACCTCATAGGCGAGCAGCTTTGCGGGCTGGTCGTCGACGAGGAGGATGTTGACCTTTTCGTGGTCCATTCGTGGATCCAAACTCAACGGTGCAGCCACATGCGGATCGCAAGCAGCAATTGATCGGTGTTGACGGGTTTGGCGAGGTAGTCGGACGCGCCGGCCTCCAGGCACTTTTCGCGGTCGCCCTTCATCGCCTTGGCGGTCAGCGCGATGATCGGAAGGCGGGCGAAGGCCGGGTTTTCGCGAATGACACCGATAGTCTGGTAGCCATCCATCTGCGGCATCATGATGTCCATCAGCACGATGGCGATCTCCGGATTGGATTCGACCAGGGTGACGGCTTCACGGCCGGTCGTGGCCGTCAGCACCTTCATGCCACGCCGCTCCAGCACGCTCGACAGCGCGAAGATATTGCGGGCATCGTCGTCGACGAGCAGGGCGGTCTTGCCGATCAGGTCCTCGTCGGAACTGTTCAGCTTCTCCAGCATGCGCTGCTTCTCGACTGGAAGTTCCGTGATCACGCGGTGCAGGAACAGCGCGGTCTCGTCGAGCAGGCGTTCCGGCGATTCCACGCCTTTGACCACGATGCTGCGCGCCATGGTGTGAAGTTCCGCGTCCTCCTCCGCCGACAGCTCGCGGCCGGTGAAGACGACGACCGGGATGTTCGACAGCGCCTCGTCGTTGCGGATCTGGTCCAGCACCTCGAAGCCGCTCATGTCGGGCAGCCTGAGGTCGAGCACCACGCAATCGCAGGGCTCCTCGCGCAATGTCGAGAGCGCGCTGGCGCCGGTGTCGGTGGTCACGATCTCGATGTCGTCGTGATGCAGCAATTCGCGGATCGAGAGCTGCTCGGCCTCGTTGTCCTCGACGATCAGGAGCCGCTTGCGCCTGGGGCGCGCATATTCCTTGATCTGCGTCAGCGCGGCCGAGACGCCCTCGGTCGTCGTCGGCTTGTTGACGAAGGAGAACGCGCCACGCGCCAGCGCATGCTGGCGGTCTTCGTCGAGCGTGATGACCTGCACAGGGATATGGCGGGTCAGCGGATTGTGCTTGAGCTGGCTCAGCACCGTCCAGCCGAGCATGTCGGGCAGGAACACGTCGAGCGAGACCGCACGCGGCTGGTACTGCTTGGCAAGCTCCAGCGCCTCGGCACCGCGGGCAGCGACCAGAACCTTGAATCCCTTGTCGCGCGCGAGGTCGACCAGCACGCGCGCGTAATGCGGGTCGTCCTCGACGATCAGCAGAATGCTGTCGCCGGGCTCGAGGTTGAGCCGGTCGTCGGGAAGCTGCTCGATGACGCGCTGCTGCTCCGGCGCGGCCGGCTGCAGCGCCGGCGGCTGGTTGTGTGGCTGCGGCGTCGGCGCCGCACGCGGTGCGAGCGTCGGGCCGGAATATTTGAGCGGCAGATACAGCGTGAACGACGAGCCCTTGCCCGGCAAGCTGCGCAGATGGATCTCGCCGCCCAGCAGGCTCGCGAGTTCGCGGCTGATCGCAAGTCCAAGGCCGGTGCCGCCGTATTTCCGGCTGGTGCCGGCGTCGGCCTGCTGGAACGCTTCGAAGATCAGCTTCTGCTTCTCCAGGGGAATGCCGATGCCGGTGTCGGACACTTCGAACGCGATCACGGCCGGGGCTGAGTTCAGCACCGGGTGATCCGTTCCCCAGCCGCCGACCGCGCCGGTGACCTTCAGGCGTACCTCGCCTTCGGCGGTGAACTTGAAGGCGTTGGAGAGCAGGTTCTTCAGAACCTGCTGCAGCCGCTTGGAATCGGTGACGAGGCTGCGCGGCAGGTTCGGATCGATGTCGATCTTGAACGATAGATTGCGGTTGTCCGCCTCGTGCCGGAACGGCCGGCCGACGGTCTCGAGCAGGTTCGCCGTCAGGATCTCCTCGGCGTCGACCGTCACCGTGCCGGATTCGATCTTGGACAGATCCAGGATGTCGCTGATGAGATTGAGCAGGTCGGTGCCGGCGCCGTGGATGGTGCGGGCGAATTCGACCTGCTTGGCGGAGAGGTTGCCGTCCGGATTGTCGGTGAGTTGCTGGCCAAGGATCAGGATCGAGTTCAGCGGCGTGCGCAGCTCGTGGCTCATATTGGCGAGGAATTCGGACTTGTATTTCGAGGTCAGGGCAAGCTCGGTCGCCTTTTCCTCCAGCGCGCGGCGGGCCTGCTCGATCTCCTGGTTCTTGCGCTCGACCTCGACGTTGCGCTCGGCGAGCTGCTGGGCCTTCTGCTCGAGCTGGTCGTTGGTCTGCTGCAATTCGCGCTGCTGGGTCTGAAGCTCGCCGGCAAGCTGTTGCGACTGCTTGAGCAGGCCTTCGGTCTGCATCGTCGCTTCGATCGAATTGAGCACGATGCCGATGGAGTCGGTGAGCTGCTCCAGGAACGTCATCTGCGAGGTCGTGAAGGAGACGAGCGAGGCGAGCTCGATCACGGCCTTGACCTGGCCCTCGAACAGCACCGGCAGCACGACGAGATTCTTCGGCGCGACGCGGAACAGCGCCGAGTTGATCGGCACCACGTCGGACGGGATGTCGGCGACCATGCGCGGCCGCTTGTCGAGCGCGCACTGGCCGATCAGGCCGTCGCCGAACTGCAGCACGCGCTGATAGGGATAGACGCCGTCGCTGGCGTAGGAGGCGAGCAGCAGCAGCTGCGAAGTGTCCTCGCTCTCGACCTGGTAGATCACGCCGGTATGGGCGTTTACCAGCGGCGACAATTCGGTGAGCAACAAGCGGCCGACGGTGGTCAGGTCGCGCTGGCCCTGGAGCATGTTGGTGAATTTGGCGAGGTTGGTCTTCAGCCAGTCCTGTTCGGTGTTCACGTCCGTCGTGAGACGGAGATTCGTGATCATCGTGTTGATGTTGTCCTTCAGCTCGGCGACTTCGCCGCGGGCATCGACCTGGATCGATCGCGTCAAATCGCCCTTGGTGACGGCGGTCGCGACTTCCGCGATCGCGCGCACCTGCGAGGTGAGGTTGGCCGCGAGCAGGTTGACGTTGCCGGTGAGGTCCTTCCAGGTGCCGGCAGCACCCGGCACGTTGGCTTGACCGCCGAGGCGGCCTTCGACGCCGACCTCGCGCGCCACCGACGTCACCTGGTCGGCGAAGGTCGCTAGCGTCTCGGTCATGTTGTTGATGGTGTCAGCGAGCGCCGCGACCTCACCCTTCGATTTCACCGTGAGGTTCTGCTTCAGATCGCCATTGGCGACGGCGGTCACGACCTTGACGATGCCGCGGACCTGCTCGGTCAGGTTCGCCGCCATGAAATTCACGGTATCGGTGAGGTCCTTCCAGGTGCCGGCAACGCCCGGCACCTCGGCCTGACCGCCGAGCTTGCCTTCGGTGCCGACCTCGCGCGCCACGCGCGTCACCTCGCCGGCGAAGCCGTTGAGCTGGTCCACCATGGTGTTGATGGTGTTCTTGAGCTCGAGGATCTCGCCGCGCACGTCGACGGTGATCTTGCGCGACAGGTCGCCGCGCGCCACGGCCGTGGTGACCTCGGCGATGTTGCGGACCTGGGCGGTGAGGTTGCCGGCCAGCAGGTTGACGTTGTCGGTGAGATCCTTCCAGGTGCCGCCGACGCCGGGCACGACGGCCTGACCGCCGAGGCGGCCTTCGGTGCCGACCTCGCGCGCGACGCGCGTCACTTCGGCGGCGAAGGAGCGGAGCTGCTCGACCATGGTGTTCAAGGTGTCCTTGAGCAGCAGGATCTCGCCGCGCACGTCCACCGTGATCTTCTTCGACAAATCGCCGCCGGCGATCGCGGTCGCGACCTCGGCGATGTTGCGGACCTGGGCGGTCAGGTTCGAGGCCATGAAGTTGACGTTGTCGGTGAGATCCTTCCAGGTGCCGGCAACGCCTGGCACCTCGGCCTGGCCGCCGAGCTTGCCTTCGGTGCCGACCTCGCGCGCCACGCGCGTCACTTCGCCGGCGAAGGCGTTGAGCTGGTCGACCATGGTGTTGATGGTGTTCTTGAGCTCGAGGATTTCGCCCTTCACGTCGACGGTGATCTTGCGCGAGAGGTCGCCGCGCGCAACCGCGGTGGTCACTTCGGCGATGTTGCGGACCTGGGCGGTGAGGTTGCCCGCCATCGAGTTCACGGAGTCGGTGAGGTCTTTCCAGGTGCCGGCGACGCCGGGCACGTTGGCCTGTCCGCCGAGGCGACCTTCGGTTCCGACCTCGCGCGCCACGCGCGTCACCTCGCCCGCGAAGCGGTTGAGCTGGTCGACCATCGTGTTGAGCGTGTCCTTGAGCTGCAGGATCTCGCCGCGCACGTCCACGGTAATCTTGCGCGAGAGGTCTCCGCCGGCGATTGCGGTTGCGACCTCGGCGATGTTGCGGACCTGGGCGGTGAGGTTGCCCGCCATCGAGTTCACGGAGTCGGTGAGGTCTTTCCAGGTGCCGGCGACGCCGGGCACGCCGGCCTGGCCGCCGAGCTTGCCGTCGGTGCCGACCTCGCGCGCGACGCGCGTGACTTCGCCGGCGAAGGCGTTGAGCTGGTCGACCATGGTGTTGAGCGTTTCCTTCAGCTGAAGGATTTCGCCCGACACGTTCACCGTGATCTTCTTCGACAAATCGCCCTTGGCGACCGCGGTCGCGACCTCGGCGATGTTGCGGACCTGGCCGGTGAGGTTCGAGGCCATCGAGTTGACGCTGTCGGTGAGGTCCTTCCAGGTGCCGCCGACGCCGCGCACGACGGCTTGGCCGCCGAGCTTGCCTTCGGTGCCGACTTCGCGCGCCACGCGGGTGACTTCGCCGGCGAAGGCGTTGAGCTGGTCCACCATCGTGTTGATGGTGTCTTTCAGCTCCAGGATCTCGCCGCGCACGTCCACGGTGATCTTCTTCGACAAATCGCCGCCGGCGACCGCGGTCGTCACCTCGGCGATGTTGCGGACCTGTGCCGTCAGGTTCGACGCCATCGAGTTGACGCTCTCGGTGAGGTCCTTCCAAGTGCCGGCGACGCCGAGCACGTTGGCCTGGCCGCCGAGCCGCCCTTCCGTGCCGACCTCGCGCGCAACGCGCGTGACTTCGCCGGCAAAGGCGTTGAGCTGGTCGACCATGGTGTTGAGCGTCTCCTTCAGCTGAAGGATTTCGCCCGACACGTTCACCGTGATCTTCTTCGAGAGGTCGCCGCTCGCGATGGCGGTCGCGACGTCGGCGATGTTGCGGACCTGCGCGGTCAGGTTCGAGGCCATGAAGTTGACGTTGTCGGTGAGGTCCTTCCAGGTACCGGCGACGCCGGAGACCTGGGCCTGGCCGCCGAGCTTGCCCTCGGTGCCGACCTCGCGCGCCACGCGCGTCACCTCCGAGGCGAAGGCGTTGAGCTGGTCCACCATGGTGTTGATGGTGTCCTTCAGCTCCAGGATCTCGCCGCGCACGTCCACCGTGATCTTGCGCGAGAGGTCGCCGCGCGCCACGGCGGTGGTGACGTTGGCGATGTTGCGCACCTGTGCGGTCAGGTTGCCACACATCGCGTTCACGGAGTCCGTCAGGTCCTTCCAGGTGCCGGCGACGCCGGGCACGATCGCCTGGCCGCCGAGCTTGCCGTCAGTGCCGACCTCGCGCGCGACACGCGTCACCTCCGAGGCGAACGAGCGCAACTGGTCCACCATCGTGTTGATGGCTTCCTTGAGCTGAAGGATCTCGCCGCGGACGTCGACGGTGATCTTCTTGGAGAGGTCGCCGTTGGCGACCGCGATCGTCACCTCGGCGATGTTGCGAACCTGGTTGGTCAGGTTGTTCGCCATCGAGTTGACGCTCTCGGTCAAGTCCTTCCAGACGCCGGTCACCTCCGGCACCTGGGCCTGTCCGCCGAGCTTGCCTTCGGTGCCGACCTCGCGCGCCACGCGCGTCACCTCGGAGGTGAACACGCCGAGCTGCTTGATCATGGTGTTGACGATGGTCGCCGACTGCAGGAACTCTCCGCGGAGCGGCCGGCCGTCGACGTCGAGCTTGACGGTCTGGAGCAGGTCGCCTTGCGCGACGGCGGCGACTGCGCGCGTCACCTCGCGCGTCGGCCACAACAGGTCGTCGATCAGTGTGTTGACGGAACCTTCCATGTCGGCCCAGGAGCCCGAGGCGAGGCCGAACTTCACGCGCTGGCGCGTCTTGCCTTCGCGGCCGACCACCTGGCCGACCAGCTCGAGTTGCTGCGCCATGCGCTGGTTGGCGGCGATGATTTCATTGAAAGTGTCGGCGATCTTGCCGTCGATGCCGAGATAGTCGCCGCTCATGCGGACGGAAAAATCGCCGCTGCGCATGGCTTGCAGGGCGAGCAGCAGTTCCGCCCGGGAATCCGGATCGGATACACCATTGGATTTCGGCTTTGGAACGCGACGACCGGACCGTGATGCAGATCCGGGATCGAGGTCGCTCATACTGATTCCCCCGCAGGTGTCGGCCGAATCCAAGGCCAGACGCGATTGGTCGAAATAGAGCGTCAGCCAAATTCGAAATCAAGCGCCAACGTAGCGGCGCGAGGAGATGGAACCTGTCTTGCTCAGCCCGATGCCAATAACGGCGAAACGTCGAATTGGTTCCATGTCGTTTCGCGAGAAAGACGACAGGGCATTCCTCGCGCTTCCGTCTCCAGCAACTTCGGAACGGAGCCGACGTCTCCCGGTTAGCCCGCGAACAGGGAGAACGCAGATGAAATCAGGACTTGGCGCGATCATCGTCACGCTGTTCACCGGGGTGGCCCTGGCGCAAAACGGAGCGCCCAGCGGCCGCGGGGCGGTGACCGGCGATCCCGCCGCGAGTTCCGCCAGTCCGAAGGCGGATTCCCCGACTACCGGGGCGTCGTCCCGGTCGAACCCGAGTGGCAGCGGCACGTCATCGTCGGGCGGCAAGGATGACAATGGCGATGCGGGCCGGGACAAGATGCCGGATAGCAACCGCGCGGTCCGGCCGGAGAGCCAGCAGCATCATCCGAATGACAAATAGCGGTCGCTACTTGTCTGCCATGGTGCGCTCGGCGTCCTTGACCTGCGCGCGCAGCATCGGGAGCTGCTCGCGGGCGAATGCTGCGAGCGCGGTGTTGTCGGGCCCTTTCAGATAGCGGTCGAGAAGTTCGATGGCCGATTCATATTCGGGAATCTGCGAGGCATAGAAGGTTCGAACGTAAGTCGGTCCGTCCGCGGTTTCGGGCTCCACAAGGCTCGCGCCGACCGACGTCGTCTTGCCTGCACGCGGCTCTGCGCCGATCGCCTCCTGGATCTGCTTCAACGCCTTGTCGCGCTTGGCCGCTTCCTCGGCGCGCAAGGCGGCGAGATTCCTGACCTCGGCGTTGCCCTTGAGGTCGGCGCTCTCCAGCAGGCCTTGCTGGAAACGGCTGAAATTGTAGAGGCCGGTGATGACATCGCTCGCGCTCGGGGCGCGGTCGCGAGTCCTTTGTTCACCGGTGCTGTCGGCAAGCGCCGCGGTGCTGATGAATGCCAGGATGATTGCGACAAAAATTCGCATCGCGGTCAACCCCGGACGAGAGGCGAAGTTCCCTGAAACATACGATCTGGCAACCGGGTTGCGATGCCGGAGTTCCGTCCCCAATTCTTCTGCATGAAACAGTCTGACATCTTCAGGGACAACGCCGACAATTGTCTTCAGCTCGCGGAGCGCGCCGAGGGACAACCCGCCAACAAGCGTTATTCGCGCATGGCGAGCGCCTGGACGGCGCTCGCTCACGAGCAAGACTGGCTCGATGGCGAAATTCCGCCCGTCACGAGGCGTTTTGCTCAACAGCGGGAGGCGTGAGCGCCCTCTGTTTTCGTGGATCCGCGTGTGAGATCGCTCACGGAATGCAAGCGGCCAATCGGGGATGATCAAGAATAGTCGAACGCGTTGGTTTTTCGCTTCCAGAAGGAGGTTTTGTGATGGCTCCACGTCTGGCTCTTCTTTCACTGGTTCTCGCCTTTGGTGTCTCGGTCGCGTTTGCGACGGTGACGACGGTGCGCCAGGTTCATCTGGAGAAGGCATCGGCCGCGGTTCATGCGGTGCACAGCTAGCACCGCACCGGAACATTCGACGCCGCAATGCGTAAGCGCTTCGAGACATCAGGAGAGGCGCAGGCATATCATGGCTAATTCCGACCACGGCATCGTCAAGGACAAGCGGGCGGAGGAGCAGCCCCGCGACAAGCAGCGGGCGCAGTCCGCGCACACGACTGACACACCGAACACGGATCCGCAGAAGACGGGTTCGAGCGGCTCGCCGTCGCGAGAGGCGACGCGCGATCCCAAGCTGAACGACAACAGCAAGACGCCGGGCTCGGGATGACGCCGAACGATTCCGGCGACGCGCCGACCGGCTAGACGCTTTCAATCTGGTGCGAGGAACGAATCCTCGCGCGACGAGTCGACAGGTTGCTTCCGGTTGTCATGCCCCCGGTGCGCCGGAAGTAATCTCCAAGGACGGCCCTGGCACCCACCCCACCGTGCCGGGGCCGTTCGCTTTATGGAAGGCTTCTGAGGGTCAGCCCCCGGTGCCGTTCTCGGGATCTTCCTGCGTGTGTCCGTCGGGTCCGCGGCCGAACACGCCGAAGCTGCTCGACTTTACGCCGGCTGCAGCATCGACGTCCGCCGAGGCGAGCCCGAACCTGAGCAGTTCGCGGACCGCGGCCGCCCGCGTGGGCATACGGTGTTTGAACCGGAAATCGTCAACGGCTGCCAGTTCTTCCGGCGAGAGCATGACTTGAAGGCGCTCGGCGCGATGGTCGTTCATGGTCGATCACGCGAATTGAGTGAGTTGAGCCACTTACTCAACAAACCAACTTGGCAAGAGTTCCCCAAGAGAGGGGAAAGTCGCCAAGTGAGTAGAAAATAGTTGTAAAATCAATGGTTTATTATTGAACGACTCGCGCCATGGCGCATTTTCCTAAGGAGGGAGAGAGGCCATGACGGATGAAGTCAGGTTGCCCGTAAGCTTTCCGAAGAGCCGGAAGCATCCAAACCGGTGCGTCCAAGCCACCAGAAGGTCATCGAGCAAGTCGAGCGCTGGGCCAACAGCCCAGGGCTACAACCACCAAGGACGGAAGATGCGAAGACGGTCTGAGCCACACACATTCGAGCAACGTCTCAAGGTGCAGAAGGAGCGGCTCGAACACGAACTGTCCGGCCTGCCGAACGGCCGCCAGCGTGAAATCGTTCTCGCGCGCATCGATCAGCTTCAGACGGCCGCCGAGATGTATGGCTTTCTGACGACGCTACGAGAAGATCCCGCGCCCCTCGCTGACGGCCCGAGGCGATCGGTCTGCACGGTGCGGGAGGTGATGCGAAGCTTCCGCCGCAGCCACCATGCCGACACCGACACGGACTCACGATTCCTGCGACGACCGTCGCCGGCCCGCCGCGCAGGAAGCGAACGCATCAGGCCCACGATCGGGAAATTACGGCTGTCCGGATCCGCCGGCGGCGCCATACACCTGGCCCGTCGCATAGCTGGCGTCGGAGGCCGCAAGCTGCACGTAGATCGAGGCGAGCTCGACCGGCTGGCCGGGGCGTCCGAGCGGCGTCATGCCGCCGAACTTTTCGAGCTTCTCCATCGTGGCACCGCCGGAGACCTGAAGCGGCGTCCAGATCGGCCCGGCGCCACGCCATTGACGCGGATGCCCTTCGACGCCAGCTGCTTGGCCAACGCCTTCACATAGTTCATCGTCGCCGCCTTGGTCTGCGCATAGTCATAGAGATCCGGCGAGGGATCGTAGGCCTGCTCGGAAGTCGTGCCGATGATGCAGGAGCCGGGTTTGAGATGCGGCAGCGCCGCTTTGATGATCCAGAACGGCGCGTAGACGTTGGTCTTCATGGTCGCATCGAAATCTTCCGAAGAGACGTCGAGGACGGAGGCGCGGGTCTGCTGCCGTGCCGCGTTGTTGACGACGATGTCGAGACCGCCGAGGCCCTGCACGGCCTGCTCGACGAGCTGCTTGCAAAATGCCTCGGCCTGGAGGTCGCCGGGGATCGCAAGTCCGGTGCGGCCTTCCTTCTCGATCAGGGTGATCACCTCCTGTGCATCGGGTTCTTCCGCCGGCAGATAATTGATCGCGACGTCGGCGCCTTCGCGCGCATAGGCAATCGCGGCGGCGCGGCCCATGCCGGAATCGCCGCCGGTGATCAGCGCCTTGCGGCCGGCGAGCCGGCCGGAGCCCTTGTAGCTGGTCTCGCCATGGTCCGGTCGCGGCTCCATCTTGCCGGCAAGACCTGGCCAGGGCTGCGATTGCTTCTTGAACGGCGGCTTCGGATAGCGGCTGACGGGATCGACGAGACTGTGCTCGGCCATGGATGTATCTCCTTTCGCTGTGGATGCCAGCGAAGCCGCGAGCGTTGCGCTCGCGGCGTGGACGACGTGCCGGCGGGACAGTGAGGGTTTGCTGTGGTTCGACATCTTGCTCTCCGCGATGGTCGAGGCTCAATGCGCGGAGACGGTCGACGTTGCTATGCAAAGGGCGCCGGGTGCGCCGGCGTCCTTCAGCAATCCGTTACTTCGTCTGGCCGACGCTCGGCGCCTTGCCGAGCTCCTTGGCCATATCGAGATGATGCTTGAGCGCCGGCAGGGTCTTGCCGGCCCAGTCCTTCAGCGCCGAATTGTCGCCGCCCTTGGCGTAGCGCTCGAACAGCGACACGGCATCCTCATGCGCGCTCACCTGATAGGAATTGTAGTCCGAGCTGAAGTCCTTGCCGTTCGCGTTCTTGAGCTTGTCGAGCTTGCTCTGGTGCGAGCTGTCGAGCGCCGTCGGAAGCGTCGCCTGGACCTTCTTGTCTCCGACCAGGCCCTTGAGCTCGGTGCTGGTCTTGGTGTGGTCGGTGATCATCTGCTGCGCGAAGCTCTTCTCCTGCGCGTTGCCCTTCTGCTGGGCGAGCTTGCTCGACTCGATCTCGAACATGTCGCTGATGGCGACTTCCTTGACGAAGTCGGCGGTCGCCGGCGCGACGCCGAGCGCGGAGTTGACGCCGGTCTTCTCGCCGAGCGACTGGGCGAGCGCAGGGCCTGCGAGAAGCACGCAGGCAAGGGCGATGATGGTACGTTTCATGGTTCGGTCCCTCCGAGTGGGCGCGCAGCCTCTCGCCGCGCAATGTTGCGCCGATCAACACGGTGCAGGGGGCGAGGTTCCTAACGACCCGTCCGCCGGACTGCGCCCGGTGCGCGGATCTCGTGATGGCCTGGGCTGCTCTCCGGAACGATCGTTCGCCTGTCCGGTTGATTCCCATTGGCTGAGTGGAGGAACGACGATGCTGAATCAGGGTGAAATGGATCGCGACGAAATGGGCCGGTTGATCGGAAGCGACAAGGTCGAGGGAACGTCGGTCTTCGGGGCCGATCGAAACAAGATCGGTTCGATCGAACGCGTGATGATCGACAAGGTCAGCGGCAGCGTGTCCTACGCCGTACTCGGCTTCGGCGGATTCCTGGGCCTCGGCAACGACCACTACCCGTTGCCGTGGCAGTCGCTGAAATACGACACGGAGCTTGGCGGCTATGTCACCGGCATCACCACCAAGGAGCTCGAAGGCGCACCCAAATATGGCGAACGAAGCGAGTGGAACTGGGGTGATGACGCCGCGGTGCGCGGTATCAACACTTACTACGGCGTTCCCGTCGCGTGACCTTCAAGGAAGGAAAAGCAATGAGCAAGGAACGGCCGAACGACGATCCCCGGCACCAGAGCGACTGGGGTTCGCACCGACAGACCGACAAGCCCTGGGAGGGCAATCCGGAAAAGGAGCAGGGGTCGGACGAGCACAAACCCGATCTCGAGAAATGGCACGAGACGAAGACGCACTGAGACAGGCACGCTTCCGAAAGCTGTCAGAGACGAGCGCGGCACCCAGTGTGCCGCGCTTTCGTTTTGAGCGTGCTGTTTTTGAGCGTACTGGATGTCTCGGTCAAGCCGGGGGATGACAGCTGTATTTGGAGCGGCCTATGCGACCGCCTCCGCCCGCCCCGGCCCCGCATGCACATGCACCTGCTTCGCGTGCAACGCCTCGCCGCATTCAGAGCACACCATCACGGGATCGAACAGCTTGCCGCAGGTCTTGTGTTCGTGCAGCAGCGGGCGCCCGCGCTCGTCGCCCATGTGGGTGTCGCCCCAATGCACCATCGCCATGATGATCGGGTAGAGGTCGAGGCCCTTCTGCGTGAGGATGTACTCGTAGCGTTTCGGCGCGTCGGAATAGGGGACGCGGCGCAGGATGCCGAAGCGGACCAGCTTCTTCAGCCGCTCCGAGAGCAGGTGCCGCGTGATCTGCAATGAGGACTGAAATCCCTCGAACCGACGCACCCGCAGGAAACATTCGCGCAGGATCAGCAGCGTCCAGCGGTCGCCGACCACGGCCACGGTGCGGGAGAGCGAGCATTGCTCTTCGTCCAACGTGTCCCACTTCATGATCGGTCTCCGGCTCGGCCTGGTCAGTCAGAAAAAGGAACTGACTTGAATATTCGAGACAATTTCAAGATCAAGCTAGCATTTCGCCCGAAAGTTTGACAGTTCTATTTTGGAACTATAGCCTCCATCTCAATCACACAGCGCTCTCACCGGAGGAGGCGACCTTGCCCAAGCGAAACGCGACAGCCGCCGTGATCGGGGCCGGCGATTTCATCGGCTCCGAAATCGCCAAGAAATTCGCCTCTGAAGGGTTCACGGTTTTCGCCGGGCGCCGCAACGGCGACAAGCTGGCACCGCTGGTGAAAGACATCGAGGCCGCCGGCGGCGAGATCCACGCGCGCTCGCTCGATGCGCGGAAGGAGGAAGAGGTCATTTCCTTCCTCAACGACGCCGACAAGCATGCACCCCTCGATGTCTGCATCTTCAACGTCGGCGCCAACGTCAATTTCCCGATCCTCGACACCACCGAGCGCGTGTTTCGCAAGGTCTGGGAGATGGCCTGCTATTCCGGCTTCCTTGCGGGCCGCGAAGCGGCACGGCTGATGCTGCCGCGAGGCGGCGGCAACATCTTCTTCACCGGCGCGACCGCGTCCTTGCGCGGCGGCAGCGGCTTTGCCGCCTTTGCCAGCGCCAAGTTCGGACTTCGTGCGGTGGCGCAGGCGATGGCACGCGAGCTCGGTCCGAAGAACATCCACGTCGCCCATCTCATCATCGATTCCGGCGTCGATACCGAATGGGTGCGGCAGCGCCGGCTCGAGGCGCTCGGGCCCAATGCGCTCGACAATCCCGATCTGCTGATGCCGCCCACGGCGGTCGCGGATGCCTATTGGCAGCTCTACCAGCAGCCGAAGAGTGCCTGGACCTTCGAGATGGAGATCCGCCCGTTCGGAGAGAAATGGTGACCGCGACGCAAGAGTCCGGTTAGGGCAGTCCGGTTAGGGCGTTTTCGAGCGAAGTGGATACCGGTTCGCGGGAAGAAAACGCGTCAAAACAAGAATCTAGAGCCCCGTTCCGATTTCATCGGAACGGAAACGGCTCTAGACTGAACCCAATAACCAGGCAAAATTCCGGGAGGTATTTTAGTGAAGACCGCGATCACCGAGCTGTTCGGCATCGAGCACCCCATCATCCAGGGCGGCATGCATTTCGTCGGCTTTGCCGAACTTGCCGCTGCCGTCTCCAATGCCGGCGGGCTCGGCATCATCACCGGCCTCACGCAGAAGACGCCGGAATTGCTCGCCAAGGAAATCGCGCGCTGCCGCGACATGACCGACAAGCCGTTCGGCGTGAACCTCACCTTCCTGCCGACCTTCGCGGCGCCGCCTTATCCGGAATACATCGCCGCCATCGTCGAGGGTGGCATCAAGGCAGTGGAGACGGCGGGCCGCAGTCCCGAACAATACATGCCGGCGCTGAAGGCGGCGGGCATCAAGGTCATCCACAAATGCACTTCGGTCCGCCACTCTCTGAAGGCCGAGCGGATCGGCTGCGACGCCGTCAGCGTCGATGGTTTCGAGTGCGGCGGTCACCCCGGCGAGGACGATATCCCGAACATGATCCTGCTGCCGCGGGCGGCGGAGGAATTGAAGATCCCGTTCGTGGCGTCCGGCGGCATGGCCGACGGGCGAAGCCTGGTCGCGGCGCTGTCGCTGGGCGCGGCCGGCATGAACATGGGCACGCGCTTCATCGCCACCAAGGAAGCGCCTGTGCATCAGAACGTGAAGAACGCACTGGTCGCTGCGACCGAGCTCGACACCCGCCTGATCATGCGCTCCCTGCGCAACACCGAGCGCGTGCTGAGGAACGCCAATGTCGATCGCCTCATCGAGATCGAGCGCGAGAAGGGCGACGCGCTGAAGATCGACGACATCCACGACCAGGTCGCGGGCGTCTATCCCAGGATCATGCTGGAAGGACAGATGGACGCCGGCGCCTGGAGCTGCGGCATGGTTGCCGGGCTGATCCACGACATCCCCTCCTGCAAGGAACTCGTTGATCGCATCATGAGCGAGGCGGAACAGATCATCCGCAGCCG
This sequence comes from Bradyrhizobium symbiodeficiens, assembly GCF_002266465.3. NCBI lineage: Bacteria > Pseudomonadati > Pseudomonadota > Alphaproteobacteria > Hyphomicrobiales > Nitrobacteraceae > Bradyrhizobium > Bradyrhizobium symbiodeficiens. Next base: position 2,149,316 of record NZ_CP029427.2, read on the forward strand.
TCTGATGGGGTTCCTCGACGGACCGGGTGCGGCGCGAAAGGTCGCCTGACACCGCCGAACTTCTTAACCACGGCGGCACTTGGCCGCTGGAATTGCACGCGACGCCTCCTAAATAGAGGTAAATTACCTCTTTCAAAATCAATTTCAGGAGGCGTCCGTGGTCCTGAAGAGCGTTCCTTTTGCAGTTGCCGTGGCCCTCATGCTTGCATGGGGCGGCGTCGCGCGCGCTGACGACTACAAGCCCAACGAATATCTCGGTCTCGATCTCTCCAAGGCCGTGCTGTCGCCAAAACGGCTCGGGCCCGAGACGCAGTTCGCGCCGGTTGCGCTGGAAGCGCGTGGCGGCAACGAGGCGCAGGCGCGCGCTGAGCCCGTCGATGTGCCGAAGAAGGTTGCTGCTGAGCGCGTCCGAATAGCCGAACCGAAGGTCGCGCATGCGAGGCCCGCCCAGCCGCGCGGCGCGGCCCGTGCAAAGCTCGCGCATCGTCATGGCAACCCGCTCGACGCGCAGGCGATGGACACCCGCATCCAGACCTGGCCGTGCCGCTCCGGTGGCATCTGCGACTGGAAGCGCTGAGGCATTCCGCTGATGATCGTTCGCTTCTCCCCGCAAGCGGGGCGAGGAGCAGACCGTCGCCGCGCCTCATCTCCCCCGTCATCCCCGCGTCGCAAAACCGTAGGCGCGGGGTCAAGAAACCGTAAGCTGGGAGTCAAGGAGCGCAGGCACCTTCCGTCGCGATTCGACGAAGGTTTCCTGAATGGCAACGCTCCGCGCTTCGCGCGCATGGACCCGGCGGCAATTCCTGGTCCGCTCCACCTCCAGCCTCGCCGTCGCCTCGTTCGGCACGCTCGCCGCGCCACATCTCTGCCGTGCAGCCGACCGGCCGCGGATCACAGGCGGTATTCAATCCGGCGATGTCTCCGGCGACTCCGCCGTGATCTGGGCGCGCGCCGACCGTCCCGCGCGAATGCAGGTAGAATGCTCGACCGTCGAGAGTTTCAAGACCATTATCTCGGCAGCTTCGCGCGATGCTCTGCCCGACGCCGATTGCACCGCAAAGCTCCAGTTCGACGATCTGCCGTCCGGCCAGGATATCTTCTACCGCGTGCGCTTCGACGACATCGCGACCGGCATTGCCGGCGAAAGCCGCGTCGGCCATTTCCGCACCGCGCCGGCCGCTCGCCAATCGATCTCGTTCCTGTGGTCCGGCGATGTCGCGGGGCAGGGCTGGGGCATCGACGTCGCGCGCGGCGGCTATCGCAGCTATCGCACCATGCTCGACAACCACCCGGATTTCTTCATCCATTCCGGCGATCACATCTACGCCGATTGCACGGTCCCTTCCGAGCAGAAGCTGCCGAACGGCGAGATTTGGCGCAACCTCGTGACCGAGGAAAAGTCTGAGGTTGCGCACACGCTGGCGCAGTTTCGCGGCAATTACAAATACAACCATCTCGACGAGAATTTTCGCGCCTTCCACGCCGAGGTGCCGATGCTCGCGCAATGGGACGACCACGAGGTCACCAACGACTGGTCGCCCACCGGCAGCCATGACGAGGCCGGTTATGAGGACGACGGCACCCCGCGCCTGGTCGCACGCGCCCGCCGTGCCTTCTTCGACTTCATGCCGATCCGCGACATCGGCGCGCGGCAAGGCCGGGTCTATCGCAAGATCGCCTACGGCCCGCTGCTCGACGTCTTCATGATCGATATGCGCAGCTATCGCGACGACAGCTGGAATAAGGGCGGCGATCACCGCGGCTGGATTTTGGGCGCCGAGCAGCTCGCCTGGTTGAAGCGGGAGCTGGCCGCTTCGCGCGCGACCTGGAAGGTGATCGCCGCCGACCTGCCGATCGGCCTGATCAGCCTGGACGCCGTAGCGCTCGGCGATGGGCCGCCCGACCGGCGCGAGCACGAGATTGCCGACCTTCTGGCCTCCATCAAGCGTGCCGGCGTGCGCAATATCGTCTGGCTCACCGCCGACATGCACTACACCGCCGCGCATTCTTACGATCCCGGCAAGGCGAAGTTTCAGGACTTCGAGCCGTTCTGGGAGTTCGTCTCCGGCCCGCTGCACGCCGGCACCTGGGGCCCGGGCGAGCTCGACAATACCTTCGGTCCGGTCGCGATGTACCAGAACGGCTGCAGCGCGGCGCAGGGCGAGAATTTGGCGCCGTGTTTCGGACTGCAGTTCTTCGGCCGTGTCGACATCGACGGCGCCAGCGGCGTGATGACCGTGACTTTGAAGGATGTGGACGATCGCGACCTCTGGTCGGTCGACATCGTGCCGCAGCCGCAAGCGCGCTCGGCCGTGGTGGCGCAGCATTCGTGAGGGACGGCCGGTTCTCTCCGTCGTCATGGCCGGGCTTGACCCGGCCATCCACGACTTGGTTTCCGGCACGAAGAACGTGGATGCCCAGGACAAGCCCGGGCATGACGGCGAGGGAACACCTAACCCGATCTTGATTGGCCGCCACCCGCCTCCCTCGTTATACTTGCCGCTCCCGCCACCTCTTTTCCGCCCCCAAAGAGTCTGTTCCCCGCGGCCTCGCCGCGCGACCGGCGGGATGCAATATGTCAGGAGCCTGTTCATGGACAATCTGAAGACACAGGGCATCAGCCTGCCCAAGCTCGGCCTCGGCACCTTTCGCATGCAGGGCGATGCCTGCCGCGCCGCGGTCGAGAGCGCGCTGTCGATCGGCTATCGCCACATCGACACCGCCGAGATGTACGCCAATGAAGAATCGATCGGCGCTGCCCTTGCCACGGCTCGCCTGCCGCGCGGCGAGCTGCACGTTACGACCAAGGTCTGGCATGAGAACCTCAGCCCCGACGCGATCCGCCGCGCCTTCGATGCCAGCCTCACCAAGCTGCGGCTCGACCATGTCGACCTCTACCTGGTGCACTGGCCGTCGAAGGCTGCCAACTGGGGGGCGGTGTTCGAGACCCTGATGAAGCTGAAGCAGGAGGGGCGCACGCGGGCGATTGGCGTTGCCAATTTCACCACCGCGCTGCTCAAGATCGCGGTCGAGGACATCGGGGCGCCGATCGCGTGCAACCAGATCGAATATCACGCCATGCTCGATCAATCGAAGGTGCTGGCCTATCTCGCCGCGAAATCGATCCCGCTGGTGGCCTATTGCCCGCTTGCGCAAGGGCGCATTGCCTCGGAGCCGGTGCTGGCTGAAATCGGAGTCAAGCACAATGCGACCGCCGCGCAGGTGGCGCTGAAATGGCTGCTCGAGCAGCCCGGCGTCGCCGCGATTCCGAAGGCCTCGCGCCGGGAGAGCCAGCAGTCCAATCTCGACGCGCTGAAGATCACGCTCGACGAGGCTGATCGCGCAAAAATCGCCGCGCTGCCGAAGGACAGGCGCTGCGTCAATCCGGGCTTTGCTCCGGCTTGGGACTAGCTTCGTATCAAACGGGCATCGCAGGAATCGTAGGGTGGGCAAAGGCGCAGTTGCGCCGTGCCCACCATCTCTCCTCAATTACCATGGAAGCGATGAGCACGCTTCCGCGTCGCTCTTCGAGTTATGGCGGACACGTCGTTTTGCTCACCCTACAAGACCGTGCATAGAAAATGGCCCCGTGAGGGGCCATTTCCACGTGCGCCTTGCGTTAATCCCAGTGGTGACGGTGGCTGCGCTTGATCACCACGACCTTGTTGCGATTGTGCCCACGGTGCCAGCCATGGTCGCGGTGGCCGCGGAATTCGGCGCGAGCGCCGTACGGGGCGTGATGATGGTGATAGCCGCCACGCTTGATGACCACGGTCTCCGCGCTTGCCAGCGTCGGCGCCGCGATCGCGAGAGCACCCAGGGCCGCAACGACATAACCAAGCTTCTTCATGATGTCCTCCTCCAATTGAATGCACATCTAAACCGCGCATTTGGTTGAACGTTCCGGAGGAACCACGGGAGAATTCTGAACGCTTGTTCAGGTGGTTAATCGCAGCGTCGCTGTGCGGGCGTCGGCGCGCCGGTGGCCACGTATTTGCCGTCCCTGATCGTGTACTCGCCGCGCTCGCTGCGATTGTAGATCGCGCGGAGGCTGCCGTCCTTGGCCAGCAGCAGCCCGAACTCTCGCGTCTGATGCAGCGAGGGGAAGTACACCATCACATTGAGCAGGCCCTCGGCGCCGACCGTGGCCGACACCACTTCGTTCTCGTCCTTGGCCTCGCCGAAATCGCGCCGGTACATCACCCTTCCGTCTTTCCGGATTTCGTAAGTCAGAAGCGCGCCCTTGTCGCGGTCGGGCCGGGCCGCGCAGTCGACAGCCCAGGAGCCGAGCAGGCCCCATTGCTCGACCGTCGCGGTCAGTGTCCCGGCACCTGCCGTGGAGGTGATCGCCGCCCACAGCATCGCAGCCGCGATCCAGCGGCCCAAACAACGCGTCATGTCCTGAAAGAACCCCGCCTCGAAGACTTCCAATGTAGCATCCCGCCCGCCTCCGTCCATGGCCGTCGCCGATCGCTCGCGAATTTGATCCGCGTCAATGAGGCCGGTCTTTTCCGGGGTAGGATGGCGGTCCCGAAGGCGAACCTGGATAGACCAATGCTGAATCAAGTCATGGATTTTGCGGGCGAAGTGCTGCCGGGGAGCTGTGCCGTGCCGCCTTATTCCGAGACCGCGTTTCTGACCGAGCTGGGCGATCGCTTGAAATCCTCGCGCATGCGCTGCGACCTGTCGCGCCGCGAACTGGCCCGCCGTTCCGGGATTTCCGAGCGCTATATCGCCCAGATCGAGGCCGGCAAGGGCAACGTCTCGATCGTGCTCTTGCTGCGGCTGGCCTCAGCGATCCACGGCAGCCAGCCGCAGGCCTGACGCTTCGAGGTGACCGCGATGGGGCAGCTCGTACTCGCGGCCAAGGTCACCCACGTTCCATCGTTGATGCTGTCGGAGCAACCCGGGAGCCCGTTGCGCGATGCGCGCGAGCCGGCGGTCAAGTCTTTGCGCGAACTCGGCCGGCGGGCGAAGCAGCGCGGCGTCACCTGCTTCGTGGCGTTCGACACCCACTGGCTCTCCAATTTCGGCTACCACATCAATGCCAATGCGCGGCATCGCGGCTCGTTCACGAGCCACGAGGCGCCGCAGATGATTCAGGATCTGCGCTACGATTTGCCGGGTGATACGCCCCTGGCCGAAGCCATCGCTGCCAGGGCCGGGGACGCCGGCCTGAACGTGATCGCCCATCAGGTGGCCAGCCTCGGGCTCGAATACGGCACCATCGTGCCGATGCACTATATGAATCCAGACGGTTTCGCGAAGGTCGTCTCGGTTGCCTCGCCGCTCTTCACCTCATTCGAGGAGAGCCGGATTCTCGGTGAAGCGGTCCGACGCGCCATCGATGACTCCGATGAACGGGTCGCGATCCTCGCCAGCGGTTCGCTCTCGCATCGGCTCTGGCCGAACAAGAAGCTAGGCCCCGAGGCCTGGACGTCGGTCGCCAGCGAGTTCAACCGCCAAGTCGACCTGCGCGTGCTCGAGCTGTGGCAGAGCCGCCGCTACCGCGAATTCCTCGACATGCTTCCGGACTACGCCACCAAGTGCAACGGCGAAGGCGGCATGGCCGACACGATCATGCTGTTCGCCGCGCTCGGCTGGTATGATTACAGCGGCGCCGCCGAGCAGCTTTGCGACTATTTTCCTTCGTCCGGCAGCGGCCAGGTCAACGTGGAGTTTCACGTCGAGGCGTGAGGGCGGCCTCAGGCCCGTTTCTCCACATTGGCGCTGCGGGCCGGCACGCCGAACTCCTTGCGGCAGACCTCGGCCAGCACGGCGACGCCCTCGCGGATCTGCTGATGCGACGGGCTCGCAAAGCAGAGCCTGAGGCGCGAGCTGGAATGGCTCTTGTCGGTCGACCATTCCGGTCCGGGATTGATCGAGACGCCGGCGGCGAGCGCGGCCTGATACAGCTTCAGCGTATCGACCTGATCGGGCAGCTTCACCCACAGGAAGATGCCGCCCTTGGGCTCCTCGAACTCGGCGGCGGTGCCGAACTGCTCATTCAGCGCCTCCATCAGCGTGTCGAGCTTGGTGCGCAGCGCCTTGGTCAGGGCCGGCACATGGCTCGCGAAATGCGGCTTGCAATAGGCGGCGAGCACCATCTGCTCCAGCGCGCCGGAGCCGGCATCCGTCTTCAGCGCCAGCATCCGCGACATCACCTCCCATGGCGCCACGATGAAGCCGACGCGCAGCGCCGGCGCGATCGATTTGGAGAACGAGCCGATATGGATCACACCGCCATTCGGGCTCATCGCATGGATCGCGCGCGGCCGCTGCCCCGACCAGACCAGGTCGGCATAGCAGTCGTCCTCGAAGATCGGCACGCCATACTCGGTCGCGAGCCGTACCAGCTCGGCGCGGCGGCTCTCGGGCATGATGCTGCCGGTCGGATTTTGCACCGTCGGGATGGTGTAGATGTATTTCGGACGGATGCCGCGGCTCTTCAGGTCAGCAAGCGTCGCGGCCAGCACGTCCATGCGCATGCCGTCCTCGTCGAGAGGGACGCCGACGACGTTGACGCCGAGCCGCGCCAGGCGGGTCAGCGAACCCTGATAGCTGTCCTGCTCGAAGATCACGGTGTCGCCGCGGGTCAGCAGCGTGGCGTTGACGAGGTCGAGCGCCTGGAGCGAGCCGGACACGATCATGAGATCGTCGACGGTGCAGGTGATGCCGGCATCGCGCTTGAGTTTTGTCACCAGGAATTCGCGTAGCGGCAGATAGCCCTGCGGCCCATGCGCCAGTCCGTAGGTGGCGAGTGAGCGGCCCTCGCGTTGCAGCGCGAGGTTGGTCGCCTCGATCAGCCCCTCGAGCGGCAGTTGCTCGGAATCATTGTTGCCGCCCACGAAACTGTACTTGGCAAGGCCCGTCCAGCGCGCAGAAGGGGCCGGCAGCCCTGCCGGAAACAGGGGTGCGAAATCGAAGCTGGACGTCATGGGAGCGTTCCTCGTTTTGTTCTTGTTGAGCGGCCGGCCTTGCGCCGGCCTCACTTTTTGCCGGCCGTCCTGGTCGGACGGCCCTGGCTGATGAAAGCGTAATGCGCGTTGGCGACGCCGCCAACCATCAGGGCCTCGATCACGGGCTCGGCGATCTCGCCTGTCGCGGCCCAGTCGACCAGGAAATTGGCCCCGGTCCCGCCGCGCACGTCATCGGTCGGAATGAAGATCGAGACGGTCGCCAGCGGCCTCAAGGCCACCGGCGCCTTCAGATAACTCTCGACCTGCTTGCCTGCGGTGTCGAAATAGGCGATGCGTCTGATCACCAGTGCTTGCGTCTCGGAGGCGTTGTGAACACTCAAGGTCACCGAGAAGTCGACGCGCAGCTTGCCCTGGCTCATGGCGACGCTGGAATAGGCAGGCACGTAGAATCCACCGGAGACGGCGAGTTCCTCCTTCGGCAGCGCGGTGAGGGAATCGGCAAAGTTCTGTTCGATATTGACCTTGGATTGTGCGGCGGCGGGCGCGGCGGAGGCGAGGGGGCATAGCAGCATTGCTGCGAACAGCCCTTTGCGCATGTGACGAATTGCTCGCTTGCCGCGCCGCAACCTGTCTCTAGGGTGCGGCAAAACGGACCAATTTGGTATGCACGAGCTCATTCGCGACATCACTCTCTGTATCCTGTTTGCCTGGATGCTGGGCCTGCTCGCCCATTTCTCCCGGCAACCGCTGATCCTGGCCTATCTTATCGCCGGCTTCTGCATAGGTCCATTCGGCGCCGGCTGGGTCCACTCGCAAGAATCGATCAGCGTCATCTCCGAACTCGGCCTGATCTTCATGCTGTTCATGATCGGGCTGGAGATCGACCTGAAGAAGATCGTGCGGGCGGGAAAGGTGATCCTGTTCGCGGCGGGCGGCCAGCTGCTCGGCGGTTGCCTGCTCGGGGTCCTGTTCTTCGCCGGCATCGGCCTGTCGCTCGGTGGCGGGCGGTTCGATGCGGTCTATCTCTGCGTCGCCTGCGCGCTGTCGAGCACGGTGATCATCGTCAAGGTGCTCTACGAGAAGCGCGAGCTCGACACGCTGCCGGGGCGTATCACGCTCGGCGTGCTGGTGCTCCAGGACATCTTCGCCATCCTGTTCCTGGCGGTGCAGCCGAGCCTTGCCAATCTGGAAGCCAGCGTCATCCTGCTCTCGATCGGCCGCGTCGCGGTGCTGGTCGCGGCGGCGCTGCTGGTCAGCCGCTACGTGCTGCCGCGGCTGTTCCACCAGATCGCCCGCCGGCCCGAGTTGATCCTGCTCGGCGCGCTGGCCTGGTGCTTTCTCGTGGCCGAGACCGCCGAGCGGCTGTCGCTGTCGCGCGAGATGGGCGCCCTGATCGCAGGCGTCTCGCTCTCGACCTTTCCCTACGCGCTCGACGTCACCGCCAAGGTCACCACGCTGCGCGACTTCTTCATCACCCTGTTCTTCGTCGCGCTCGGCATGACCATTCCCGTGCCTGGCCTCTCCGTGATCGGGCTGGCGCTGATGATCGCGGCTTTCACGGTGGTCAGCCGTCTCGTCACCACGTTCACGCCGCTCTATCTGATGAAGCAGGGCCTGCGCGCCAGCCTGTTGCCGGCGCTCAACCTCGCCCAGATCTCCGAATTCTCACTGGTGGTGATCCAGACCGGCATCGCTGCCAACCACATCGCCCCGGAGACGGCCAATGCCGCCTCCTTCGCCTTCGTGGTGCTGGCGGTGCTCTCCACCTTCGCGATGAGCCGCAGCGACGAGATCACCCGCTGGGCGATCGGCCCCCTGAAGCGGATCGGCCTGCGCGATCTCGACCATGGCAACGGCCATGGGGAGGAGGGGCACGAGGGCGGCCATGGCGAGGCCCGCCGTATCGTCATCCTCGGCTTTTTCCGTGCGGCGAGCGCGCTGCTGGCCGAGATCGAACGGCAGACGCCGGTGCTCTTGGAGCAGATCACGGTGATCGACTTCAACCCCAATGTGTACCAGACGTTGTTGTCGCGCGGCCTGCACGTGATCTATGGCGACATCAGCAGTGCGGATACGCTGCTCCATGCCGGGGTCGGCAAGTCCGAGATGATCATCCTCAGCGTGCCGGATTCGCTGCTGAAGGGCGCCAGCAACGAGAAGCTGGTCCGACACGTCCGCACCCTGAACCCCACCGCCATGATCGTTGCCACGGCCGATCTGCTGTCGGACGTGGAGGAGCTCTATGCGGCCGGCGCCAGCTACGTCACCGTGCCCCGGCTTAGCGACGCTCGTGAACTATTTACCGTGATCGAGGCCGCGCAGGCCGGCCTGCTCGCCGACAAGCGCGCCGAGCTCGACCAGCGGCTCGGCGAGCGCCGCGAAGTGCTGCCCTGACGGGCGCCGGAAATCCCTGGTATCTTCGGTGCAAGCCTGTCCCGCCTTGGCAGGCCTGCCCGCGGCATATGCGGTTGCGTCCAGGACACTAGCGTCCCGGCCCAAGTCCGGCTAAGCCTCCCGCTCATAACCGATAGAGATTGGGACATGCCCGATAGCGTCCAGGAAGTCTTGCAGGCCTTTGCCCGGGGTGAGCTCGTCGTCGTCACCGACGACGACGACCGTGAGGGCGAGGGCGACCTCATCGTCGCCGCCTCGCTCTGCACCGCCGAGAAGATGGCGTTCATCATCCGCCACACCTCCGGCATCGTCTGCGCGCCCGTGACCTCCGAGGACGCACGTCGGCTGCGGCTCGATCCGATGGTCGCCCACAACGATTCCGCGCACACCACGGCGTTCACGGTGTCGATTGACTACAAGCCCGACGGCGGCACCGGCATCTCGGCCGAGGAGCGCGCCTCCTGTTGCCGCGCGCTGTCCAATCCCAATGCCGGCGCCAATGATTTCGCACGCCCCGGCCACATCTTCCCACTGATCGCCAAGGACGGCGGCGTGCTGCTGCGCTCGGGCCATACCGAGGCCGCGGTCGATCTCTGCAAGCTCTCCGGCCTGCCGCCGGTCGGCGTCATCAGCGAATTGATGAACGACGACGGCAGCGTGATGAAGGGTGAGCAGGTCGCCCGCTTCGCCGCCCAGCACAAGCTCAAGCACGTCACCATCGCGGACATGATCGCCTACCGCCAGGCGCGCGAGAAGCTGATCGAGCGGGTCTCGACCTTCGTCACCGAAAGCCCGATCGGCCCCTTGCAGGGCTATGCCTATCGTTCGCCGTTCGATTCCATCGCCCACGTCGCGTTCGTCTACAACGGCGTCGGCGACGGCAAGAACGTGCTGACGCGCTTTCACAAGCCGAACATCGTCAAGGACATCTTCACCGGCCACAAGCGCATGGCCGCCGTGCTCGAGCAATTCAAGAAGTCCGGCCGTGGCGTGCTGGTCTATTTGCGCGACGGCGCGGCCGGTGTGCCCGTGGCGGCGCTGCCGGACGAGTCTGCGTCGGAAGCCGACCGCAACCGCCAGTGGCGCGAGGTCGGCGTCGGCGCGCAGATCCTGCGCGACCTCGGCGTCACTTCGATCCGGCATCTCACCTCCTCGGTGCACGACTACAAGGGCCTGTCGGGCTTCGGCATCGAGATCGTCGCCAACGAGCAGCTCGAAAGCTGACGACGCCGTTGCCGGGTTCGCGCCGTTGCGCGCCCCGGAATGACCGAAATCAGGATGCAATTGCACTTGTTGCCGCGGCGCTTTAGTTTGTCGGGCAAATTTGACGGAACCAGACGAAAGGACGTTTCATGAGCGTGCGCCCCCAGGCCAAGGACAAGCCGGCTGCGGCTTCTTTCCAGTGGGATGATCCGTTCCTGCTCGACGAGCAGCTGACCGAAGACGAGCGCATGGTGCGCGACACCGCCCGCGCCTACGCCCAGGACAAGCTGCTGCCGCGCGTCACCAAGGCCTATCTCGAGGAGAAGACTGACCGCGAGATCTTCAACGAGATGGGCGAGCTCGGCCTGATCGGCATCACGCTGCCGGAGGAATATGGCTGCGCCAACGCGAGCTACGTCGCCTATGGCCTCGTCGCGCGCGAGATCGAGCGGGTCGATTCCGGCTATCGCTCGATGAACTCGGTGCAGTCCTCGTTGGTGATGTACCCGATCTACGCCTATGGCGACGAGAACCAGCGCAAGAAATACCTGCCGAAGCTCGCCAGCGGCGAGTGGGTCGGCTGCTTCGGCCTGACCGAGCCGGATGCCGGCTCGGATCCGGCCGGCATGAAGACGCGTGCCGAGAAGGTCGCGGACGGCTATCGCCTCACCGGCAGCAAGATGTGGATCTCGAACGCGCCGATCGCCGACGTGTTCGTGGTCTGGGCCAAGTCGGCAGCGCACGACAACCAGATCCGCGGCTTCGTGCTGGAGAAGGGCATGAAGGGCCTGTCCGCGCCGAAGATCGGCGGCAAGCTGTCGCTTCGGGCCTCCATCACCGGCGAGGTCGTGATGGACGGTGTCGTGGTTCCGGAAGACGCGCTGCTGCCCAACGTCTCCGGCCTCAAGGGTCCGTTCGGCTGCCTCAACCGCGCCCGCTACGGCATCTCCTGGGGCGTGCTCGGCGCGGCCGAGGACTGCATGCATCGCGCGCGCCAGTACACGCTCGACCGCAAGCAGTTCGGCAGGCCGCTCGCCGCGACCCAGCTGGTGCAGAAGAAGCTCGCCGACATGCAGACCGAAATCGCGCTCGGCCTGCAGGGCTCGCTTCGCGTCGGTCGCCTGATGGACGAGGGCAAGTTCGCGCCCGAGATGATCTCGATCATGAAGCGCAACAATTGCGGCAAGGCCCTCGATATCGCCCGCGTCTCGCGCGACATGCACGGCGGCAACGGCATCTCGATCGAGTACCACGTGATGCGCCACGTCCATAACCTCGAGACGGTCAACACCTACGAGGGCACCCACGACGTCCACGCGCTGATCCTCGGCCGCGCCATCACGGGCATTCAGGCGTTTTTCTGATCCAGCGCACCTCGGCATGGGATGCGACTGAACTCGCCAATTGCGTCATGGCCGGGCAGAAGCGCGAAGCGCGTGCTTCGCGCTAGATGTCCCGGCCATCCACGTCTTAAACCACGCGAAGAACGTGGATGCCCGGCACAAGGCCGGGCATGACGAAGTCCGCAAGGAATGAGCAAGCCATGTCCGACAATGACGACGTCCCGTTCAACCGCAACTTTCCACTGAAGGCGGGAATCGTCGAGGAAGTCCGGCCCGGCGTGCGCCGCGTGCTCTGCAACAATCCGAGCCCGTTCACCTTCACCGGCACGGTCAGCTACATCGTAGGCCGGGGCAATGTCGCGATCATCGATCCCGGTCCGGACGACGAGGCCCATGCGGCTGCGCTGCTCGATGCCGTGCGCGGCGAGACCGTGAGCCACATCTTCGTCACCCACACCCACCGGGACCATTCGCCGAACACCGCGCGGATCAAGCAGGCGACCGGCGCGCCCGTTTATGCCGAGGGCCCGCACCGCGCCTCGCGCCCGCGTTTCGAGAGCGAGAAGCACAATCCGGAATCCGGCTCCGACCGCGACTTCGTGCCCGATGTGAGGATCGCTCATGGCGACGTCGTCGAAGGCGACGGCTGGCGGCTCGAGGCCGTGGCGACGCCGGGGCACACCGCCAATCATCTGGCGTTCGCCTGGCCGGAGCGAAAGTTCAATTTCGTCGGCGATCACGTGATGGGCTGGTCCACCTCGATCGTGGCCCCGCCCGACGGCTCGATGATCGACTACATGGACTCGCTCGACCGGCTCGCCGCACGCGAGGAGGATCTCTATTTCTCCGGCCACGGCCCCGAGATTCCCGACGGCCAGCGCTTCGTGCGCTTCCTGATCCGCCACCGCAAGGCGCGCGAGGCCTCGATCCTGCACCGCCTCGCCAAGGGCGAGACCGACATCCCCACGATGGTCCGCGCGATCTATATCGGTATCGATCCGAGGCTGACGACGGCGGCAGGCTATTCCGTGCTGGCGCACCTCGAAGATTTGGTCGCCCGCGGCGTGGTCACGACGGATGGTGATCCCGTGATTGGCGGGACGTACCGGATGGCGTAGGAGCGAATGGCGAATAGGGAGTAGCGAATAAGTGCTTTCCACTCGCTATTCGCTACTGCCCATTCGCCAATCTCACTTCTTCACCGTCTTCGCCGGCGCCTTCGGCGCCACCGGGGTCTTCTTCACCGGCTTGAGCGCGTCGGCATCGGCGGCGGTGTTGAGATCATCGATGAATTTCTTGACGCGGGCGGCATTGCTGCCGAGATCCCTGTCGAAATTGCGCGAGGCCGAGCGGATGTCGACACGGGAATCGTCGCCGTCCGCCACGAACCTCATCGAAATGTCCTCGCGAAATCCCATGATCGGCGTGCGCGCCACCGCCTCGATGCGGCCGATGCGGCGCGGCGGCTGCGGCGCGCGCTCGTCGATGACGATCCATTTGCGCTTGTTGACGAGCTGCAGCGCGATCGCATAGGCGCGGTCGACGGAAATCTCGAGCTCGACGGGCTCGATATCAGGGTAGAAGTGGCGCTGCTGCTCCGCCGAATAGAGACCGGCATAGACCGCGGGGTTGTTGCCCTCGCCGGTGCGCAGACGCGCCAGCGCGTCGAAACGCGGCGGATCGATCGGGTCGGTGGTGATGTCGTAGATCGGCGGCAGCTTGCGATATTGCAAGGCCAGGTAGGCGGGATAGGCCAGGATCGCCCCGTCGATCAGGAACGCGAGCAGGATGCGCGCCATGCCGCGCGAACCGTTCTGCCAGATCGCGGCAAAGCCCGCGAGCCCGAACAGGATCGACAGGCCTGATATCGCGAGCCCGCCGAAGAAGGTCGCAAGCGCCGGCTTCGGCTCCAGGAAATCGAAGCGGACGATGATGATCGAGACCACCACCGCCACCACTGCGAACACGGCCAGATTGCGCGCCCAGCTCGCGAGGCTGGACACGGGCTCCGACTGATAGGGAGCGGAAAACCTGCGGGCCATCGGGTGAGCTCTGCCGGGGTCTTTTTGGGGCGGTGCCGGCCGATTTGGCGCGACGATGTGCCGTTGAGACCACGGCCCGGAGGCAAATTCAAGGGAGTCCGGGTTGTTACTGCCCGTCATCCCGGGGGCGATGCAGTCATCGCCCCCGGGGGCGATGTGTTGGCATCGCCCCCGGAACGACGCGTGAGGCAGTTACGCCGCCGCGTTCGGGAAGCGGTAATCCTTGAATTGGTCGCGCAGCGCAGTCTTCAGGATCTTTCCGGTGGCGGTGTGCGGAATGCCGTCGACGAAAGCGATGTCGTCGGGCATCCACCATTTGGCGATCTTGCCGTCCATGTATTTCAGGATGTCCTCGCGACTGGCCTGCTGGCCCTGCTTGAGCTGCACGATCAGGAGCGGCCGCTCGTCCCATTTCGGATGGTAGACGCCAATCACGGCGGCCTCGGCCACGGCGGGGTGGCCGACCGCGAGATTTTCCAGCTCGATCGAGGAGATCCACTCGCCGCCGGACTTGATCACATCCTTGGAGCGGTCGGTGATCCGCATGTAGCCGGCCTCGTCGATGGTCGCGACATCGCCGGTGTCGAAGAAGCCGTCTTCGTCGAGAATGTTGCTGTCGACGCGATAATAGGCCTTTGCGACAGCGGGGCCGGAGACCTTGAGGCGACCAAACGTCTTGCCGTCCCAAGGCAGCTCCTTGCCGGCATCGTCAGTGATCTTCATCTCGACGGCGAAGGGCGCGTAGCCCTGCATCTGCAGCACGTCGAGCCGGGCTTCGCCGGTTGCGTTCTGGAACGGCGGCTTCAGCGCCGCGACGCTGCCGATCGGGCTCATCTCGGTCATGCCCCAGGCGTGGCGCACGTTGGAGCCCATGTCGAGGAAGGCCTTGATCATCGAGCGCGGCATCGCCGAGCCGCCGCAGATCACCATCTTCAGGTCGGGCAGCTTGAGATTGTTGGCGGACATGTGCTGCAGCAGCATCAGCCACACCGTCGGCACGCCGGCGGTGTGCGTCACCTTCTCGGTCGAGAGCAGCTCATAGACCGAGGCACCGTCGAGCTTGGCGCCGGGCATGACCAGCTTGGTGCCCTGCGAGGGGGCGGAGAAGGCGATACCCCAACTGTTGGCATGGAACAGGGGAACCACCGGCAGCATTGTCTCGGACGCACTGGTGCCGAGCGCATCGACATTGTTGGCCATCAGCGCATGCAGCACGTTGGAGCGATGCGAATACAGCACACCTTTCGGGTCGCCCGTCGTGCCGGACGTGTAGCACATCGCGGCCGCCGTGTTCTCGTCAAAGTCCTTCCATTTGAATTGGCCGTCGGCCTCCGCAATCCAGTCCTCGTAGGCGACGACATTCTTCAGCGTGGTCTGCGGCATATGCGCCTTGTCGGTCAGCACGACGTAGCGTTCCACGCTCGTCAGCTTGTCGGCGATCTTCTCCAGGACCGGAACGAAGGTGATGTCGGTCATCACGATGCGGTCCTGCGCATGGTTGATGATCCAGGCGATCTGCTCGGGGAAAAGGCGGGGATTGACGGTATGGCAGATGGCGCCGATCCCCATGATGCCGTACCAGACTTCGAGATGGCGCCAGGTGTTCCAGGCGATCGTCGCGACACGGTCGCCGAGCTTGATGCCCTCGCGATCCAGCACCTGCGAGACCTTGAGCGCGCGCTTGTGGATCTCGGCGTAAGTGGTGCGATGGATCGGTCCCTCGACCGAGCGTGTGACCACCTCCTGCTTGCCATGGATTTTGGCAGCGTGTTCGATGATCCGGTGGCAGAGCAGGGGCCAATCTTGCATCAAACCAAGCATTCCGACGTTCCTCCGAGAAGTCGCTGGGCGCGTTGTCGCTCTCAGCGTTGGGCCAAAGATTGCCATGGGTTTTAGCGTGCCGGACTTTCGCCGCAAATGGTCTTGTCGCGGCTATATGTCCGCTGGCGCGGCAATGGTTACCGCTGCGCTCGGGCTGTCGCTGGTGCTCGCCGAGAGGGCAGAGGCGCGAAAATATACATCCCCGCTGGATATCTTCGGTATCGCCGCACCTCGGCCGCGCCCCGCGGTTCATTCCGCCAGGATTCCGCTGCCGAGACCGCGCCCCGAGGAGGCGCCCAAGGCCTCGGGCGAGGCCCCGCCGGAGCCGGACGGCAAGCCTCTCGCGGACAAGCCCGGCGCCGACAAGCCCGCCGAGGCTGCGGCACCACCCGAGAAGCCGGTCTCCGCCTGCCGTCTGGCGCTGACCGAGGAGATCGCGACCGCGCCCTCCATTCCGGATATCCGCGGCCCCGGCGCCTGCGGCGGCGAGGATCTGGTGCGGCTGGAAGCCATCGTGCTGCCGGACAAGCGCAAGGTGACGGTCAAGCCGGCGGCGATCCTTCGCTGCACCATGGCCTCTGCGATCGCCGATTGGCTGCGCAAGGACATGGCGCCGCTGGCCACCAGCCTTGGCTCGACCATTGGCGAACTCGATAATTTCGACAGCTTCGAGTGCCGCGGTCGCAACCGCGTCGCCGGCGCGCTGCTGTCCGAGCACGGCAAGGCCAACGCCCTCGACGTCCGGGGCATCAAGATGGCCAACGGGCAGTCGATCAGCCTCACCGACCGCACCATATCGCGCGAGGTGCGCGAGCAGGTGCTGCATTCGGTCTGCTCACGATTTTCCACCGTGCTCGGCCCGGGCTCGGATTGGTACCATGAGGACCATGTCCATCTCGATCTCGCGCAGCGGCGCAACGACTACCGGATCTGCCAGTGGAACGTCTGGGATCCCCTGCCGCAAATCGCCCCGCTGCTGCCGGCGGAGCGCCCCGAGGAGGCGCCGCCGCGCGAGGTCGCCGCCAAATCCGAAATCAGGCCCGAGAAGGGAGCCGAGGACGAGGCGACGGAGAAGCCGGCGGCCAATGTCGGCAAGTCCCAGCCGCACAAGCCGGCAACAAAAAAGCGCCGGTGAAACCGGCGCTTTTGGATCTCAGAGATCAGCAGGCGATCAGTAGCTGCCCGCCTGGCCGGTCTGGCTGCCGCCGAGCGCCAGCCGCGAATTGTACGGCGAGTCGCCGTGCTTCGGCTCGAGCACCACGACGAGGGTGCCGACCTTGACGCGATCGTAGAGATCGATCGCGTCCTCGTTGGTCAGGCGGATGCAGCCTGACGAGATCGAGGCGCCGATATATTCCGGCTGGTTGGTGCCGTGGATGCGGAACAAGGTGTCTTTGCCGCCGGAGTAAAGGTAGATCGCGCGAGAGCCCATCGGATTGTCCGGACCGGGTGCGACATAGGTCGGCACGCCCAGGCGCGAAATTTCGCCGGGGGTGGGGTGCCAGGCCGGCCACTCGGTCTTGCTGCCTACCTTGGCGATGCCCGACCAGGCCATGGCCTCTTCGCCGACGGTAATGCCGTAACGGATCGCCTTGCCCCCATCCAGCACGTAATAGAGATAATGGTTGTCGGAATCGACCACGATCGAGCCCGGCGATTCCTTGCGATGGTAATCGACGATGGCGCGGCGGAATGGCTCGGCAACCGGGGTGTTCTCGTACCGGACCTTGGCGAGCAGTTCCTTGTCCTTCGGCTTGAAGGCCTTGGTGTCGGTCGCCTCGAAATGCGTGGCCTGCATGCAGCCCGACAGCATCAGGCCGGCGGCCAGAATTCCCAACTTAACTTTCAGCGACGACATGATTTGGTTCCAATCAAAGCAATACCGTGCAGAAGGCCTGAGCTTTAACGCCCAAGTTCCTCGACTCCGTTAATCCCCATTATCGTTGAAATCTGCCACAATTCCAGCACTGAAGGGCTTATCCCGCGCTGCGAGACCCCAGCTGTGGCTTTTCTGCCGCAAATCTTGCGGTCCCGTGAAGATTTTTGGGCTGAGGGGGGCCGGACTGTCGATTCCGGGCCACAGATGAGGCATGGCACCGCCACAAATGCCAACGCTCCGTTAATGTGGTTGTCATCGTGAACTTGTCAGAATCGCGCTAAGGGCTGTCGTTCTGCCGCAGGTTCTCTGGAGTTGTGCATGTTTTCGGTGTTTGTTCCCTCAGAGTCCGTCCTGAAGAAGGCTGTGATCGAAGATCTCACCGCGTTGCCCGAAAGCGCGGTCTGGATCGATCTCGTCAATCCCACCGCGGCCGAGGACAAGGCGGTGGAGCGGCTTGCCGGCATCGCCATCCCGACCCGGGAAGACATGCAGGAGATCGAGATCTCCAGCCGCCTCTATATCGAGAACGGCGCGCGCTACATGACCGCGACGCTGATGTGCCACTCCGATACCGACATGCCCCGGACCACGGCGGTGACCTTCATCCTCGGCGACCACCGCCTGGTGACGGTACGCTACGAACTGCCGAAACCGTTCGCCCTGGTCGAGGCCAAGCTCGCCCGCTCCTGCACGCCTTCCATCACCGGCGAGATGGTGCTGATGGAGCTGCTGGACGCCGTGATCGACCGCTGCGCCGACATCCTGGAGCGCTGCGGTGCCGAGATCGACCAGGTCAGCCACGACATCTTCGAGCCCGAAAGCGAGCGCCACGGTCACGCCAAGCAATATTCCCAGATCCTGATCTCGATCGGCCGCAAGGGCGACCTGACCTCCAAGGTGCGCGAGAGCCTTGTCTCGATCGGCCGCGTCGTCGCCTTCCTCTCGGCGGTGGTGGAGGGGGTGAAATGGTCGAAGGACATGCGCGAGCAGCTCAAGACCATGCAGCGCGACGTCTCCTCTCTGACCGACCATGCCTCCTATCTCTCCAGCAAGATCACCTTCGTGCTCGACGCCATGCTCGGCGTCGTCAATCTCGAGCAGAACAACATCATCAAGCTGTTCTCGGTGATGGCCGTCGTGCTGATGCCGCCGACGCTGATCGCCTCGATCTACGGCATGAATTTCAAGTCGATGCCGGAACTGGAATGGACGCACGGCTATCCGTTTGCACTGGTGATGATGCTGATCGCCGCCATCGTCCCGTACTGGATCTTCAAGTGGAAGAAGTGGCTCTGATCTGGTCGCGCTTGGAAAATAGTGACCGAGACCTTACACCGGTCGCACAGACACGGTGAATCGTGTCGCAGAATAGATCGGGATTGAGGCCGCGCGGTGATGTGTTCGCCGTGCCGCAATTCCTCCGGTAAAATTTGAGCGGTGGGCTGAACGTTTGCGCGAAACTTGTCTGCGATAAGCAGTGCGTAGCCGCGAGGAACAACCATGGTTGAAAAACACATAACGTCGCCCCGCAACGTCATCGACCTCGCGAACTATCGCCAGGTCCTGGCGAGCGGCAAGGCGTCGTCGATGTCGGCACGCATGTGCCGGCACTGTGGTGCTCCGCTGCTCGACGGTGAGAATGACGACGACTGCTCGACCGCATTCAGCACGGCCGCTCCAATGCCGCGCGACCGGTCACGTCGGATTCGAATCGATTGAGGAACGGAAGGAAAGGGCGATCCAGGTCTTGCGGCGGCGTTGTCTGGATCGCCCTGCTTCCCTTCTTCGGTGTCTCTTCAGGACAATCGGCTGAGGTCTGACCGGCGGGTGCGCTGGAGACTGACTGAACAGCCCCTCTAGCCAAAACAGAGCCTGTGTCGGCCTCTGTCAATCCGCACGCGCGAAAATATTCCACTTTACCGAAATTCGATTTCGGCGTATGTGTCGCTCATCCCGGTTCACCAAGAGGGGCGACGTGAAGTCGTCATGTTCGCGAGCCGGGCTTGCGGTGGACGCGGCAGCGTCGGCATGAGAGGTGCGGGCAGGGCGGGTAGTCCCTGTGAGTCCGTAACCGCGTGCGGACGACGGCGCTGCTAGGCTTCGTCTCGCTCGTAAGTTTCCCGGCTCCGTCGACAGGGCTCGGGAATACTGCGGCGACATGGCGGGCCGTGCGTACGGCAAAACCGTGTGGTCCTGGCCGTCGTTGCCACGGTCAAGCTCTTGCGAAGGTGCGAGCGAGCCCAACCGGGCAGACTGCATCATTTAAATTCGCGGGGCGAGGGAGGCCAAAAGGAATGGTCGGCTCCCGGGAGATCACGGCATAAGCCGTCCAGCCACTGCGCAGGGAAGGCCGAGTGATCGGCGACACCTGTATGCTGCTGTGCGGTCTTTTTTGCGCGTGCCTTTCGCGCAGCGGACCGCGGGTGCCAGCCGGCACCCGGCCTTCCCTGTGCCCTCTTGGATCGGAGGGTGAAGAGATCAAGCAAAGCTCGGGCGAAATCCGCCGCGAGGACGCGAAGGCGTGTCTGCAAGCCGAGCTGCTTGTCACAAGCCGGATCTCGTAGGGTGGGCAAAGCGGAAGCGTGCCCACGCCTTGTTGCTTACGGAGAGAGATTGTGGGCACGGCGCTATGCGCCTTTGCCCCCTACGGCAATTGCTGCTGGGATCTGCATTTGGAGCATTGCAATGACGATGCGGAAAGTAGTGTCGTCCCGGCGATGCGAGGCAGCGCGTCCGCGCCACGAGAGAGACGTTGTCGCCCTTGCTCCATCCCGGCCGCGCAATGACGCGAGCCGATCAGACGTGCTGGCCGCCGTTGATGTGGATCTCGGCGCCGTTGACGTAAGAACTGGTGTCCGTGCACAGCACGTAGATGATCTTGGCGACTTCGTCGGGCGTGCCGAGGCGGTGCAACGGAATCTGCTGTTCGACGATCTTCTCGGTGCCGGGCGACA
Organism: Bradyrhizobium symbiodeficiens; assembly: GCF_002266465.3. NCBI lineage: Bacteria > Pseudomonadati > Pseudomonadota > Alphaproteobacteria > Hyphomicrobiales > Nitrobacteraceae > Bradyrhizobium > Bradyrhizobium symbiodeficiens. Next base: position 2,169,872 of record NZ_CP029427.2, read on the forward strand.
GGATCGAGGTGTCGATCTCGCCCGGTGCGATCGCGTTGACGCGGACGCCGACGCGGCCGAAATCGGAGGCCATCTCGCGCGTCAGCGATGCGAGCGCGGCCTTCGACGTGGCGTAGGCGGCGCCCGCGAACGGGTGCACGCGCGAGCCCGCAATCGAGGTGACGTTCACGACCGAGCCCTTGGCCGCCTTCAATTCCTCGATCAGTCCGCGCGCGATCATAATGGGTGCGAAAAAGTTGACGTGGAAGACGTGCGTCCAGGTGTCGAGATCGGTATCGATCGAGCCGAGCCGGGAGCCGCCCGGGCCCTTCGGCGAGATTGCGGCGTTGTTCACCAGCGCATGCAGCATGCCGCCTTCGAGGCGATCGCGGATATCGGAGATTGCGCGTGTCGTGTCCGCGGGATTGCTGAGATCGACCTGGATGTGGTCCTCAGGGCCGGCATCCCACGGACAATCCTCCGGGAACGGATGCCGCGAGCAGGTGATGACGCGCCACCCCGCCGAGGAGAAGCGGATCACGGTGGCGTGGCCGATGCCGCGGCTTGCTCCGGTCAGGAGTAGCGTGCGGCGCGGCGCATTGGACGAATGCGGCATGGACATCTTTCAGGTCGGCCTAAAGCTCACGGATACATCCGCGTCTTGGACCACGGTTGGCCGGCCGCGTCACGGCGAAATTCGATGCGGTCGTGCAAGCGGAACGGGCGGTCGTGCCAGAACTCGATACGCGAGGGCGTGATGCGCCAGCCGCTCCAGCCCGGCGGCCGCGGCACCTCGCCGATGATGTGCTTGGCCGCGACCTTCGCGATGGCTTGTTCGAAAGCGAAGCGGCTCTCGAGCTCCTGCGACTGCTTGCTCGCCCAGGCGCCGATCTGCGCCTGCTTCGGTCGCGTCGCGAAATAGGCGTCGGCTTCGGCCTCGGTCACCGGCGTCACGTTGCCGCGGATGCGGACCTGACGGCGCAACGACTTCCAGTGAAAAAGTAACGCTGCCTTAGGATTTGCGGCGAGTTCGCGGCCCTTCTGGCTGGCGATGTGGCTGTAGAAGACAAAACCCTCGGTATCGAAGCCCTTCATCAGCACCATGCGCACATCCGGCAGTCCGTCGGGGTCGACGGTTGCGAGCGCCATGGCGTTCGGATCGTTCGGCTCGCTCTTGATCGCCTCGTTCAACCAGGCCTCGAACAGAGCAAATGGTTCATCGGCGGCGGTAAAATCACCGGATGTTAAGGGTGTCTGGTGTTTCATCGAGGTCGTGTCGGTCATGTCTGGAGTCCGAGTTGCGTCCCGCGGCCCAAAACGCGTTGTTGTCCGCCGCCGCCCTATATAGGGCATGGGGATGCGTTGGCCTATCGGCGATCCGGCCATCAGGCTTCGTGATGACGATGATTTTGATCGGGCTCGGCACCGGCGGCTGCAGCTTTTCCCGCAATGACACCAGCGCCTATGCCAAGGCCGACGACAGCGACCTCACCGGTTCGATTGTGCGGCCGGCGAAGGACGCCCTGCCAACCGAGACCGATCTCGCCTTCGCCCGCAACGCCGCCTCCGACGTCCTCAGCAAGGGCGACAGGGATTCCAGCCAGCATTGGGAGAATCCGGAGACCGGCGCGCGCGGTTCGGTGACGCCGATCGCGCAGTCCTATGCCGCCGAGGACGGCCGCAGATGCCGCGATTTCCTGGCGAGCTACGTCAACGGGGCGACCGAAAGCTGGCTCCAGGGCGCCGGCTGCCAAAGCACCCGTGGCCGTTGGGAGATTCATACGCTAAAGCCGTGGCGGAGCTAGGATTCGGTCTGCAGCCTAGTTGCAAAAATGCCACTCCACCCCCACATGGATCGCAGGTGGGGCGGGGAGCCCTTTGAACAATTCGATGTCCTGAAGGAGACGTGACGGATGCGCGACCCCTATGAGGTCTTGGGGGTGCCGCGGAGCGCAAGCGCTGCCGCGATCAAGAGCGCCTATCGCAAGCTTGCCAAGAAGCATCATCCCGACAGCAACAAGAACGACCCGAAAGCCGCCGAGCGCTTCTCCGAGATCAACTCGGCGAACGAGATCCTCGGCGACGAGGACAAGCGCAAGCAGTTCGACCGCGGCGAGATCGACGCCGACGGCAAGCCGCGCTTCCAGGGTTTTCCGGGCGGTGGCGGGCCGCGCGGCCGCGCCGGTCCCGGCGGGTTCGAAAGCTATTCGTTCCGCTCCGGCGGCGGTCCCGGCCAGGGCGGCGGCGGGTTCGAGGATATCCTCAACAGCATGTTCGGCGGCGGGACGCGTGGCGCCCGGCCCGGGGCCGGCGGCGGCGCCCAGTTTGAATTCGACACCGGCGGCGTCGGGCTCGATCTCGACGTGAACGTTGCCATGTCCGTCTCGCTGGAAGAGGCGGTCAAGGGCGGCGAGAAGCGCGTTCGGCTGCCGACCGGCAAGGAGCTCAACGTCAAGATTCCGGCCGGCGTCACCGAGGGTCAGCAGATCCGGCTTCGGGGGCAGGGCGAGTCCGCGCAGGGCCATCCGCCCGGCGATCTCCTGATCACCCTCAGCATCGCGCCCCACGCCTACTTCAAGATCGAGGGCGCCGATCTGCGGATCGATTTGCCGGTGACGCTCTATGAGGCGGTGCTCGGGGCCAAGGTCCGGGTGCCCACCCTCGGCAATGCCGTGGAGCTCTCGGTTCCGAAAAACACCTCCAGCGGCCGGACCTTCCGTCTCAAGGGCAAGGGCTTGCCGAAGACTGGCGGAACCGGGGATCTCTTCGTCACCATCAGGATTATGCTACCGGACGGGAACGACGCTGAGCTTGAGGCATTGATGGAGAAGTGGCGGGACCAGCACCCCTACAATCCACGTAGCGGGCTTGGTTAGGGCGAGATCCGAATCGAAGGGGTTCTCTAAAGGCCTAGGGCATCGTCGAGGAGATGATGCTCATCATATGCCTGGAGCGTGGTAGCGCTTCTATGCTCGACGTGTCGGTTGCCCGGCGGGGCAGCCGATAAAAAGGTGCGGCCTCGAGAGGGGGACCAGCGCGGTACCAAAAACCCCAATCGAGGCCGCCCGCGTCGATCGGCGGATCGAACGCTGCTCATTTTCGCGTGATCATCCGGTGCGATAATGAGACGCGCCGATGTCTTCATTCCAAATTTTCAATGTCGGAATCTGGGCACCGCGTTCGAGCGGTTGTCTAGCTGCCTTTTTTCTCGGCCTGATCATAAACCGCCTGCGCCACCTTGGTCAGCCGGTCGCGATCGCCGCCGCCGCTCACGACGTAGCCGACGCCGTGCTCGGCCCAGAACAATGCGCCGTCCTTGTCCGTGTTGGCGTAACGCATTTGCGTCGCACCATTCTCGGTCTTGGCGGTGTAGATCGTGTAGCGTTCGCCCGAGGCACCCTCGTACATCAGGAACGAGGCCGGCCCGTTCGGACCCGGCAACAGCCGGCCGCCGACGAGCTTCAGCCCGCTCGCCTCCAGGTTCGGCGCAAACACGGTCCAGCCGCAGCGCCGGGTCAGCCAGGCCTGGAGGTGATCGCGCTCGTTGCCGCCGACCTCGACGGGGTGGCGGACCTCGACGACATAGAGCCGGTGGGCGTCGAGCGCATCCGCCGTGAAGCTCTGGAAGGTCGAGGGCGCATTGGCGGCGCCATGCGCGACCCAGCCGGCCGAGCCGCCGGCGACGAACGCAACCAGCACCGCCGCGGCGGCGCCATAGAGCCATTGCCGCGGGCGGCGTTCCAGCCGCTCGAGCTCCAGCCGGGCCGGCACCGGCTCCTGGGCGATGGCGTCGTAGCGGGCGTGCAGCATCGCAGCCATGGCACGCCAGGACTGTACCCTCTCGGCCTCATCAGGGTGGGCGGCAAGCCAGGCCTCGACGTCGGCGCGGCGCTCGGCCGGCAATTCGCCGTCGACATAGGCGTGCAGTTCGTCCTCGGTCACTGGGATCTTGCGGTCGTTCATATCGATCGTCTCTGGCTCTGTGGCCCTAAATGTCGTTCTAAGCTCAACTTCGCGTAGCTCATCAGGATGCTGGGGGCGGACGACACGCGATGCATCAACCCTGCCATCATTTCACCCGCCTGAGCGTCGGGCGCTCGCCCTCCAGCGAGGCCTTGACGTGGGCGCGGGCGCGGGCGAGGCGCGACATCACGGTGCCGATCGGCACGCCCTGGATGTCGGCGACCTCGCGGTAGCTCATGCCCTCCAGCATGACGAGGAGCAACACCGAGCGTTGCTCCTCGACGAGCGTCGCCAGCGCCCTCTCGATGTCGCGCCCTTCGGCTTCGGTGCCGCTGGCATCCGGATTGTTCTCCGTCAGCTGCATGAACTGCGGCCGCCTCGCCAGCGAGCGCCGCCTGTTCTTGTTGAGGTTGGTCAGGATCGTGTAGAGCCAGCTCCTGACGTCGCCTCCGAGAAACAATCGCTCCGAACGCAGTGCCCGCACCAGCGTGTCCTGCACCAGATCGTCGGCCGCATCCGCGTCGCGCGTGAGCGCGCGGGCGTAGCGGCGCAACGCCGGGATCATGGCTTCCACACTCTGGCGAAACGCACTCATTGCGGTCTTGACGTCCTGGTATCAGGCGCGAGCGCCTCAACGATCATAACACCCGAACGGAACGACTATTCCGGCGCTCGAAACAGCGTTAACGCGGCGTATTAGGGCTGTACCGCGGGGGAGGGCTGGTGTACCTCCAGACCTCACCAAGAGTTCGACGGGACGTTCAAAAATGGCGCAGAATTCGGGTCTGATCCAAGGCAAGCGCGGAGTGGTCCTCGGCGTTGCCAACAACCGCTCGATCGCCTGGGGCATCGCCAAAGCATGCCACGCCGCCGGCGCCGAGCTCGCCTTCACCTATCAGGGCGATGCGCTGAAAAAGCGCGTCGAGCCGCTTGCCGCCGAGATCGGCGGCCTCGTGCTCGGCCATTGCGACGTCACGGATGCCGCGACCATCGATGCCGCGTTCGCGGTGCTGCAGGAGAAATGGGGCAAGATCGACTTCCTGGTGCATGCGATCGCCTATGGCGAGCAGCTCGACGGCCGTTATGTCGACACCACGCAGGAGAATTTCTCCAAGTCGATGCTGATCTCCTGTTACTCGTTCACGGCCGTGGCGCAGCGCGCCGAGAAGCTGATGACCGGCGGCGGCTCGCTGGTCACGCTCAGCTATTACGGCGCCGAGAAGTGGATGCCGCACTACAACGTGATGGGCGTTGCCAAGGCGGCACTCGAAGCCAGCGTGCGCTATCTCGCCGCCGACCTCGGCGAGAAGAACATCCGCGTCAATGCGATCTCGGCAGGTCCGATCAAGACGCTGGCGGCGTCCGGCATCGGCGACTTCCGCTATATCCTGAAGTGGAACGAGGCCAACGCGCCGCTCCGACGCAACGTCTCGACCGAGGACGTCGGCGGCAGCGCGCTGTATCTCCTCTCCGACCTCTCGCGCGGCGTCACCGGCGAGGTGCATCATGTCGATTCCGGCTATCACGTGCTCGGCATGAAGCGGCCTGACGCGCCGGACATTGCGTTCGGTGGCAAGGATTAGCCCTTATCCGGAATGCCCGTGCCCACGATCTACTATCTTCGTCACGGCGAGACCGAGTGGAATGCGCTCGGACGCCTCCAGGGCACCAAGGACATTCCGCTGAACGCGCGCGGCCGTGACCAAGCCGTGCAGGCCGGCGGCATATTGGGCGATCTGTTCAAGCGCGAGGGCCGTGACAAGGCGGCGTTGCCCTACGTGTCGAGCCCGCTCGGCCGCGCGCGGCAGACCATGGAGCTTGCCCGCGGCAGGCTCGATCTGCCGGTGGCGGACTATGCGCTGGACGATCGGCTGCGCGAGATCGGCTACGGCAGCTGGGAAGGGCTGACGCTGGCCGAGAGCGAGGCCGCTGATCCCGAAATCTATGCCAGGCGGCTCGTGGACAAATGGACGGTGGGCCCCGCCGGCGGGGAGACCTACGCCGATGTCCAGGTTCGCGTACGCGCCTGGTACGAGCAGCTGCGGACCGACATCGTCGCGGTCGCCCATGGCGGGACCTGCCGGGCCCTGATGGTGTCGCTCGGCCTGGAAACGCCAGCCAGCGCTGCCGAACTCTATATCGAGCAGGGCGCGGTCTATGTGTTCCGCGAGGGGCGGCTGGAGAAGTTCAGTTAAGCCCTCTCGCCGACCACCGTCATGCCCGGGCTTGTCCCGGGCATCCACGGACTGTCTTGGCTGCGACGCCTAAGAACGTGGATGGCCGGGACAAGCCCCGCCATGACGGCTGGGGTGGGATATTTGACCCTTCATCCAGATCGCGTTACGTCACGTTGCAATTCAACATAGGCGTTGCCATTCAACGCTAGGCGACGGTCCGGCATGTCCTTCAACACCTTCGGCCACATGTTCCGCGTCACCACCTTCGGCGAGAGCCATGGGGTGGCGATCGGCTGCGTGGTCGACGGCTGTCCGCCCATGATCCCGCTCACCGAGGCCGACATCCAGGGCGATCTCGATCGCCGCCGGCCGGGCCAGTCGCGCTTCACCACCCAGCGCCAGGAGCTGGACCAGGTCAAGATTCTCTCCGGCGTGATGGCGCATCCGGAGACCGGCGTGCAGGTGACGACGGGCACCCCGATCGGACTCCTGATCGAGAACACCGACCAGCGCTCGAAGGACTATTCGGAGATCAAGGACAAGTTCCGGCCCGGTCACGCCGACTTCACCTATGAGGCCAAATATGGCCTGCGCGATTATCGCGGCGGCGGCCGCTCCTCGGCGCGCGAGACGGCGACGCGCGTCGCCGCCGGTGCGATCGCGCGAAAGGTGCTGCCTGACGTCAGGGTGCGCGGCGCACTGGTGCAGATCGGCCCGCACAAGATCGACCGCGGCAAGTGGGACTGGGACGAGATCGCCAAGAATCCGTTCTTCTGCCCGGACAAGGACAAGGCCGCGTTCTTCGAGACCTATCTCGACGGCATCCGCAAGAGCGGCTCCTCGATCGGCGCGGTGATCGAGGTGGTCGCCGAAGGCGTGCCGGCCGGCCTTGGTGCGCCGATCTACGCCAAGCTGGATTCCGATCTGGCGGGCGCGATGATGACCATTAACGCGGTGAAGGGCGTCGAGATCGGCGCCGGTTTCGGCGCCGCCGAACTGACCGGCGAGGAGAATGCCGACGAGATGCGCACCGGCAATGACGGCACGCGCTTCCTGTCCAACCATGCGGGCGGCGTGCTGGGCGGCATCTCCACGGGACAGCCGATCGTGGTGCGCTTCGCGGTGAAGCCGACCTCGTCGATCCTGCAGCCGCGGCTGACAGTCGATCGCGCCGGCGCCGACACCGAGATCATGACCAAGGGCCGTCACGACCCCTGCGTCGGCATCCGCGCCGTCCCGGTCGGCGAAGCCATGATGGCCTGCGTCCTGGCCGATCACTTCCTGCGCGATCGCGGCCAGGTGGGACGTTGATGTCGCGGTACTAGCCCACCGCGCAGCTTGACGATCCCACAACTTCGTCGGCAAATGCGGGCATGGAAACCTCCGAACTCCAACGTGTCATCAACTGGCTGATCGACGGCGCCTGGTCGTCGAAGTCCCCGGCCGAGATGACGGCGGAAGCTTGCGAACGTATGGTCGTAGCCGGCCTGCCGCTATGGCGGTTCGGCATCTTCATCCGCACGCTGCATCCCGAAATTTTCGGTCGCAACTTCATCTGGCGGGAAGGCGAGGAGGTCGAGATCGGCACCGTCGATTTCGAGATTCTGCAGACGCCGCAATTCGCCAAGAGTCCGCTCCGGATCGTGTTCGAGCAGGGACTGGAGGTGCGAGGACGCATGGACGATCCCGCCAGCAGGGATTTTCCGTTCCTCGATGATATGCGTGCCGAGGGCGTGACCGATTATGTCGCGACACCAATGCAGTTTCTGGACGGCTCGGTCCACGCAACGAGTTGGACCACGCGCCATCCAGACGGGTTCAGCGATGACCACATCGCGGCGATCCACGCCATCGTGACGCCGCTCGCGCGCATCAGCGAGATCATCACCCTGCGCCGCACCGCCGAGATGCTGCTCGATACCTATGTCGGCAATCAAGCCGGCGCGCGCATCCTAGGCGGCCAGATCCGCCGTGGCCACAACGACACCATGCAGGCCGCGATCTGGCTGTCGGATCTGCGCGGCTTCACCGCGCTGTCGGACCGGCTGCCCGCCGAGACCGTGGTCGAGATCCTCAACCAGTATTTCGACTGCCAGGTCGCTGCGATCCGCGGCCATGGCGGCGAGGTACTGAAATTCATGGGCGACGGCCTGCTCGCGGTGTTTCCGATCGACGAATATGTCGGCGACGCCGCCCATGTCTGCTCGCGCGTGCTGGAGGCTGCGCGCGAATCCCGCGCCAGCGTCGAGGCGCTCGCCTTTCCGGTTGGCGACGTCGTCGAACGCTTCCGCTTCGGCGTCGCGCTGCACGTCGGCAACATCCTCTACGGCAATATCGGCGGCGGCAACCGGCTCGACTTCACCTGTATCGGACCGGCCGTGAACCTTGCCGCGAGGCTAGAGAAGATCACGGGTCGGCTGGGGCGGACCGTCGTCGCCTCGGAAGGTTTCGCCAATGTCTGCCGCCACGACTGGCACGAACTCGGCGAATTTCCGATCGCCGGATTTTCCAAGGCGCAGCGCGTATATGGGCTCCGTGAGGAGACACCGGCGGTGATGGCCTAGCGGCCTGCATCGTCGGCGGAACTAGTCAGTGCGAACATAGGACTGTCTCAGCCCGAGCGTCAGGATCGTCAGGGTGATCCACAGCCGCAGCATCGCAAAACTGAAGATGAAGACGAAATAAATCAGGTTCTTCGTGAACTGCGTCGCCGACGAGGTCTGCCAGAAATTCCAGATCGCGATCCGCACGGCTTCCTGTCCATAGGCGAGGGCGACGTTGACGGCGCCGAGCACGATGACGGCAGCGCCGAGCCACAGCCCGCGCCGTGCGAATTCGCCGATCGCGGCGAACAAGGCGACCCTGCCGTCGTCACGCTCGGCGCGGAGGATCATGAGCAGCACGAGTGCGGCGATCCATGCGCTCCAAAATCGACCGGGATGGGTGAACTGGTCGAATGCCATGCCGTCGAGGCCCGCCATCAGATGATAGGAAGCCTCGTAGCCGATCGCTGCGCCGCTGAGCGCGGCTGCGATCATCACGAGCATGATCCGCCACAGGATCGAGAAGGAGAGCTTGAACTGCTCGCCCAATGTCAGCGTGCCGAGCGAGGATTGGCCGCCGGCGGCCTCGATCGATTGTCGTGCCGTCGCAAAGAAGGCCAGCAGCACCGAAATGTCGGCAACGATGATGGCCGGCAGCGCCACGCCGCCGCCGCCGAACGCGATCACGCGCATTGCAGCCGCCAGGATCAGCCAGGGCAAAGCGTGCAGCAGCTTGAACGGACCGAACGAGGTTTCGGGGCGGGCTCGCTCGAGTGCGAGCTGTTTGCGCAGTGCGACTGTCATCGCGTTGTGGTGACACAGGAGATTGAACCTGCGGTAGCGCCGATCGCTAAAATTGACCCGAAGGGGACAGACCGTGCCTGTTATTCCTCCGGCTCGGTCGTGAACAGCAGCGGATAGCCCTTGGTGCGGGCCGCGTCAGTGGCGCGCGTGGCCTTGGTTTCGGCGACGTCCTTGGTGAACACGGCGACGACGCAGGCGCCCAGCTTGTGGGCCGTGATCATCACCTTGTAGGCCTGATCCTCGGTCATGCGGAACTCGGCCTTCAGGATCATCGTGACGAACTCGCGCGGCGTGTAGTCGTCGTTGATCAGGATGACCTTGTGCAGCTTCGGCCGTTCGACCTTGGTCCTGGTCCGTGTCTTCGGTTTTGTGGTGGTGCCGCTCATCGTATCCCAAAACGCTCTCGCCCTGATGAGCGAGCAGCCGGCACATCATACTCCAGGATGAGGGGCCTCTCCAAGGCAGGATGGCTTCCATCATGCCGTCGTGACTGGCAGCGATGCATCGAACGCGCCTGCTCCCGGCTAGGGAAGGGCGCGAACGAGATGGAGCGCGGCGATCAGGGCGCCGACCGACAAGACGACCGATGCGATCATGTAGGCGGCGGATGCCCATGTCTGGCCGCGCTCGATCAGGTACCAGGCATCCAGCGAGAAGGTCGAGAACGTGGTGTAGCCACCGCAAATTCCGACGGTCAGGAAAATCCGCGCGGCTTGCGGCAGGTTCCATCTGGTTGCGAATAGCGCGGTGAAGGTGCCGATCAGGAACGATCCGGTCACGTTGATGATCAGCGTGCCCCACGGAAAATCCGTGCCGAACGCCCGGCCCGAGCCGATCGCGACGAGATAGCGGACGACCGCGCCGAGGGCGCCGCCGGCGGCCACGGCGAGAATGGACTGAATGTTCAAGCTCTCGTTCCCCTGTTTGCGAATTGCATCATTTGTCCTCCGCAGCGAGGCCGTTGCCGACGGCGAGCAGACCCACGAGCGCGATCAATGCGAATCCGAGCCCTGCGAGGAATGTGCCGGCCGGACCATAGGCGTCCCACAGCGCGCCGGCGATCACACTCGCGGCCAGCAAGGCAAGGCCGGTGAACAGGTTGAAATAGCCGAACGCGGTGCCACGCAGGCTGGGCGGCGCGGCGTCGGCGACGAGCGCCGAGAGCAATCCTTGCGTCAGTCCCATATGCAGCCCCCACAGCACGACACCGAGGGCGAGGCCGCCGAGGCTCGGCAGCAGTGCCAGCGCGAGATCGGCCCCGGCGAGGAACACGAGCCCGAGCGCGAGCAGGCCGGTCCGGTTGATCCGGTCCGAGAGCACGCCGGCCGGATAGGCCGACAGCGCATAGACGACGTTCATCAGCACCAGCACCGCCGGCACCCACATCACATTGAGTCCGATGTTCTGTGCGCGCAGGATCAAAAAGGCCTCGCTGAAGCGCGCGAGGGTGAAGACGATTCCGACGGCCACGACGCGCCAATAGACCGCGCCGAGCTGCCGCATCGCGGCGAGATTGAGCGGATTCCCTGCAGGCTCCCGGCCCGGATCCGGATCCGGCTCGCTCACCGCGAACGCGATCAGTCCAAAGGACAGGAATGCCGGCAGCACCGCCACCCAGAACACCGCGGCAAAGTTGTCAGCGGTCCACCACATCATGCCGATCGCCACGAGCGGTCCGACGAAGGCGCCGATGGTGTCGAGCGACTGCCGCAGGCCGAAGCTGGCCCCGCGCAGGCCGCGAGGTGCGATATCGGCGATCAGCGCATCGCGCGGCGCGCCGCGAATGCCCTTGCCGACGCGGTCGATGAAGCGCGCCGCCACCAGCCATCCGATGCTGGGCGCAAGCGGGAATAGCGGCTTGGTGAAGGCCGCGAGGCCATAGCCGAGCGCCGCGAGCAGCTTGCGCTTGCCGAGCCAGTCGGACAATGCGCCGGAAAAGATCTTGGTGATCGAGGCCGTCGCCTCCGCGATGCCCTCGATGAAGCCGACGGTGAGCGTCGAAGCGCCGAGCACGGTGACGAGATAGACCGGCAGCAGCGCGTGGATCATCTCGGAGGAGATGTCCATCAGCATCGAGACGAAGCCGAGCACCCAGATCCCCCTGGGCAGCGCGCGACGTGCAGCATTCGGTGTCGTCGTCACGTCTTCGCCTTCTCCTGTCCCTTGCCGGCAGACAACAAAAAACCCGCCATTGGCGGGTTTGTCCATGCTCCCGCCGAAGGCAGAGGCGCAAAGAACGCCCCTCCTCAAGCAGGAGTCATCAGCCCATCACGGTCAAAGACCGCCGGGCGGTTATCGGGGGACTCCATCCCCATCTGTGCGGCCAACCTAGCACGGAAATCGCTTCGGACAAGTGGGCGAGCGCTCTGTCCCCGGTTCGTCGTTCCGGCTTCGCGCATCGTGAGCCCAATGATGCGAGCGATCCGGCGTGTTCCGGCGGCGCGAGCGCGGCAACACGGTGGCAGCTTTGCGCAAGGCGCGCACATCCCTAAGCCGCAGCTTCTTGGCTCGCAAATCCTTAACTCGCCAATCCTTAACTCGAATGTGAAGCGTGAGCGATCTTCGCCCTTTGCGGCTCGGCGATTGCATGTCACCATCGCGTCATACGACGGGAGACTGCGATGCGCTTGCTGTTCTCGATCGGGGCTGTGCTGGTGGCCGGCATGTTTGCCGGAGGGGACGTCGCGGGCATCGCGGCACCAGGACCGAAATTCGAACCGCCAAAGAACGAGCCGCGGCGGTTTGCGGCCGACAGGGACACGCAGACGGTCGACGTCGAGCTGATCCTCGCCGTCGACGTGTCATACTCCATGGACATGGACGAGCTCGCGATCCAGCGCGAAGGCTACGCGCAGGCGATCCAGTCGAAGGAGTTCCTTCAAGCGCTGAAGCTCGGCCCGAACGGCCGGATCGCGGTGACCTATTTCGAGTGGGCCGCCTCGAGCGACCAGAAGATCATCATCCCCTGGCGGCTGGTCGACGGCCCGGAGACGGCGGATGCGGTCGCCGCCGAGATCATGAAGACGCCGATCCGGCGCGCCTCGCGCACCTCGATCTCCGGCGCGATCACGTTCGCGATGCCGCTGTTCGACGAGGATCCCTATCGGGGCTTGCGCCGCGTCATCGACATTTCCGGCGACGGCCCCAACAACAATGGCGGCCCGGTCACGGTGGCGCGGGATGCCGCGCTGGAGAAGGGCATCGTCATCAACGGCCTGCCGATCATGGTCAAGGAGCCGTCCTATTCGACCATGGATATCGACAATCTCGATCTCTACTACGAGGATTGCGTCACCGGCGGTCCCGGCTCCTTCGTCATCACGATCAAGGACCGCGACAAGTTCAAGGAGGCGATCCGCACCAAGCTGCTGATGGAGGTCGCCGGCCGCACGCCGGACCGTCCAGTGATGCGCGTGGCCGACAAGGAGCCGCGCGTCAACTGCCTGATCGGCGAGAAGATCTGGTCGGACCGCTGGGGGCGCTGAAGCCGCCGGCTGAGACCTTTTGTCCATCCAACCGGCACGTGAGTTAATGGCCCGTTAACCGGTGCATGGCCCTAATCAGTCGGTTTCTGTTCGTTTCCAGCCAGCATCCTGATATTGCCAAGGCGAACGAAAGCGGGTTTGTCAGACCTGTCACCGAGCACTCCAATGGCCGTCATCTCATCGAGCACCAACCAGATTTCGCCCGCCAACGAGCGCCTGTACCACCAGAGCGCGCTGGTCGGCGATTGGAAGGGCAATTGGGTGGGCAACGGCAATCAGCCCGTCGGCTTCAAGGTCGTGAACATCCGCGGTGCCCGGGCGCAGGTCGAGTACACCCATAACGGGCATACCGAGCGCGGCTTTGCCGAGGTCCAGGGCACGCTCATCACCTTCGGCGGGGTCACGGTCGGCACCAAGGACGGCAAGAACATGGTGATGCTGTTCTCCTTCGGAGGCGCCGGCAAGCAGACCGCGAACCTCGAGAAGCAAGCCCCACCGGCTTCCGACAGCCGTCTCATGGGAAGCTGGGGCGGCTATTCCAGCGACAACGGCAAGAGCGCGAGCTTCAAGGTGCTCGCGGTCAATGGCAAGGAAGCGCAGGTCAGCGTCACCACCGACGGCATCACGCGCCAGGGCACCGGCTACGTCTACAAGAACGTCATCATGTTCGGGCAGACGCAGATCGCGACCGATGACGGGCAGAACGGCAAGGTCATCTATCAGGTCGGCACCAAATCCTTCATGGTGCCGGTGACGAAATATCCGCCGGCCGACACGTCGTCCACCGTCGACAAGACGGCATAGCTTTCACGGCCGCGGTGCGCCGGATTGCGCCGGTGGCTTTAATTGTCGGTCGCCTCTCTCAGAATCGTGCAGGCCTGTTCGAAGCCGCTAACACGGATCGATCGCCAAGCTGCGGCTGCGACGTTGGCGGGGAGGGGGCTCCGCTGGCATTGGGGATGTTCGAGGCGTATAATCCGCAAAAGTCCTCACGGTAGCCTTCTATGCCCAGCCTCGTCTCATCACGTCATCTTGCAACTCTGCTTGCCGTGCTTTGCCTGACCGCGGCACCCGCCTATGCGCAGGTTGCGCCGCTGCAATATTGGATCCCCGGCGGGCCTTTCGGCCTCGGCGGTGGCGCGGGCCAGAGTTCCGATACTGACGGTAATTTCGCCAGCTTCAATGCCGGCGGTGCGGATTGGCGCAGCGGGTCGAATGGCTTCTTCGTCGGCAGCCAGCGCGGCAATCTCAATTGGAGCGGGCTCAGTCAGACCGGCCTCGGTCAGAACGGACTTGCCGGCAATTTCAGTGCGCTCTCATTTGACAGCACGCAGTTCGGCTACAACACCAAGACGATGGGTGGCATGCCCGTGACATTCTTCGCCGGTTTCGACACGTTGAAATATGGCAATGGCATCGGCAGCTCGGTTGCGCCGTTGACCGGCGCGGCACCCGGCACCAGCGCATTTGCCGGTGTCGAATTCAAGCCGACCTCCAACCTCAGCCTGTCGTTCGGAGCCGGTTTCATCCAGCAGGATACCGGCCGCATGGATAGCGATATCAGATCGAACATGCTGCCCGGCGAGTCGCCGGCCCTGAGCGGCCTTCGGCGTTAGGATCGCATCACCAGTTCCGGCGGACGCCGCAGCGACTTCGGCAGGTCCGGGCCGTAACCGAAGCGCATCACGATATCGGGACGCCTCTCGCCGAGCCCGAGCGAGGTCGCAAATTGCGGCCTCAGCGTCGCCACTTCCACCGGCTGGTTGACGAAGGAATATTTCAGTCCCAGCGCGGTCGCCTGCAAGCCGAAGCGCTGGCAGGCACGGCCGACCGCGATCCAGTGTGATTTGTCGCTGCGATCTGCCGCGAGCACGACGACGCCCGCGGAGCTGGCAAGCTGTTCGCGATATTTCTTGTTTTCTCCGCTCTCCGTGAAGAAGAACTTCAGCAGCGGCCGCGCCAGCCATGACGGCAGGGACGTATTTCCCGACGCAGGCGAGAATAACCCGTCCATGGTCGCGAGCGCCTCGGTCTCGTTGAAGCGAAGCCAGCTCACGAGCTCGCGCATGAAGGCCTTGTCGCGCATTTGTGCCGAGTTGCCCTCGAGCACATAGTCGGTGACACCGGCGATCGCGGCGCGCTCGGTCATCAGTATGGCCGTGACGTCAGGTTCGCGACAGGCGTTCTCGAGCTGGCGCAATATCTCGGGCGCGGCCTGCCTTCCGTCGAACGTGGCGCGGGTGCATTGCCTGGCTGGAATTGCGGCCGCCAACGCCGATGGGGCCGGCGGGGCCTGCTCGAGCGCGATCACGATCCGGTCGCCATCGATGACCGGATCGGCGCGCCAGCCCAGCGTGGATGCGGCGAGGACGAGGTTTTCGGCGGCGCAGCCGAGACTGACGAAGAGGTGATGATCGTCCGGATCGACGGCGGGACAGCGGCGCGCGAAGTCCGGTGCGATCGCGATCTCGTTGCCGCGAGCAGAGAAGATCCATGGCTGGGTGTTGTGGCTGTTGGCGGCGAGGGTGGCAAAGCGCACGAGCTCGCGATCCCGAGGCACGGCCTGCAGTGCGACGCGTGATGACGTTGCCGCTTCGTCATAGGTCATGGCCGCAGCTACAGCTGGGCCACCGACGGCTGCAGTAGAAAGTCCTAGCGCTGCCGCGATGAATTGACGTCGGTCAACCACGAAGGTTCGCTCCACGTTGAATTGCGCAGGACGCTTTTAGCGCTGGTGGAAGACGGAGCAATTGACGAGCCTCAAGGTTGGAGAACCCTCGCTCTACCGCGTGAACTTGGCGACGAGCTCCACATGCGGCGTGTGCCGGAACTGGTCGACCGGAACGACGCTGTCGATCTTGTAGCCGCCATCGATCAGCAGCCGCGCGTCGCGGGCAAAGGTGGCGACGTTGCAGGACACCGCGACCACCACCGGTACCTTGCTCGCGGCGAGCTTCAACGCCTGCGCCTGCGCGCCCTGGCGCGGCGGGTCGAACACCACGGCCTCGAAATCGCGCAGCTCCGGCGGCACCAGCGGGCGGCGGAACAGATCGCGCGGCTCGGCCTCGATCGGCTTCAGGCCCGGCGTGCGTGCGGCTTTCGCCAGCGCTGCGATGGCGCCGGCGTCGTTGTCGAAGGCCGTGACGCGCGCCTTCTCCGCGAGGCGCAGAGCGAACGGCCCGACGCCGCAGAAGAGATCGAGAACCTCCTTGGCCTTGCCGATGCGTTCCGCGACGAGCGCTGCCAGCGTCTCCTCGCCCGCGACGGTTGCCTGCAGGAACGAGCCCGGCGGCAGCGTCACCTCAGCGCGGCCCATCTTTATTGTCGGCGCCAGGCGTTGCAGCACCAATTCGCCATGGCGCGTCAGCCGCGCCAGGTGGTGCTGCTCGGCGACGCGCGAGAGCGCGGTGACCAGCGGCGTCGGCAGCGGGCCGGAGCCGCGGACGTCGACATCGAGGCCGTTGGCGGTGGCGGTGACCTGGATGTCCAGCGGCTTGGTCACCGGCATCCTGGACGTCAGCGGCTCCGCCAGTGCCCAGGCGGCATCGAGCGCGCCATTCAGCGCCGGATCGAGGATCGGGCAACGATCGATCGGAATGACGTCGTGCGAGCTTGCCGCCGCGAAACCGACCTTGAGGACGTCATGCGTGCCGAAGCGGCCGTGCAGCGTGATGCGCCTGCGCCCGGCGCCGTGGGCATCGACCAGCGGTGCGACTTCGCAATCGATGCCGGCCTGTGCGAGTGTCTCGACCACGATGCTGCGCTTCCAGGCGCGATATGGCTCGGCCGCCCAATGCTGGATGGCGCAGCCGCCGCAGACGCCGAAATGCGGACAGAACGGTTCGATCCGCTCTAGGCTTGCGAGGTCGACCGCGAGCAGCTTGCGCCGGTCGGGATGATTGCCCACGACGTGATCGACCTCGACGGTCTCGCCGCCAAGCGTATAGGGCACGTAGATCGCTTCGCCGGCGTCAAGGCAGACGCCGTCGCCGCGATGGCCGACGTGGTCGATGGTCAGGCGCTCAACCACGACGCGCGCCCAGGAAGAATTCGATATTGCCGTCGCCGCCCGCAATCGAGGAAGGGAACACCTCGATGTCGGTGCAGCCGAGCGAAGCGGCAAACGCGGCGATGTCGTCGCAGATCTCCCGGTGCACGGCGGCGTCGCGGACGATGCCCTTCTTGTTGTGCTTCCTGTCAGCCTCGAATTGCGGCTTGATCAGCGCCAGCAGGCTCATCGGCGCTGCCGCCAGCGATAGCGCCACCGGCAACACGGTCTTCAGCGAGATGAAGCTGACGTCGATGACGACGACATCGGGCCGCGCCGGCAGCCGCTTGCCCTCATAGCTGCGGATGTCGGTCTCCTCCATCGACACGATCTTGGGATGGCCGCGCAGCGAGGGATGCAACTGGCTGGTGCCGACATCGATGGCGAACACCAGGCTCGCGCCGTTGGCCAGCAGCACCTCGGTGAAGCCGCCGGTGGAGGTGCCGACGTCGAGGCAGACATGGTCCTCGATCTCGATCGGGTAGCGTTCCAGCGCGCCGGCGAGCTTGACGCCACCGCGGGAGACGTAGGGGTGCGCGGGCTCGGCCTGGATCACCGCGTCCTCGGCGATCGTCTCCGACGGCTTTGCCACCTGCCTGTCGTCGGCCGTGACGAGACCCGCCTCGATCGCCGCGCGCGCCCGCGCCCGGCTCTCGAACAGGCCGCGCTCGACCAGCAGAACATCCGCGCGCTTGCGGGCAGGGGACATCGGATCTCCGGAGAAGGGTTCGAGCGCTTATGTAGCGATCAATCGCGCAGCCGCCATCCGGACGCAAGCCTCGAACGCGGCCAGATCGTGCCAGAGGTCGATCGGCATCGCGGCCGGCGTCACCAATGGACAGCCGTGCAGCTCCAGCGCATGGATCATCATGAGGTTGTCGACGAGGCCGAAATCCTCGATCGTCAGTCCTTGTGCGTCGACCAGCCGTCCGTCCTCGGATCTGACGTCCACGAAACGACCGACCCGGTCGGCATAATTGGCGCCGTCGTTGGAATAGGCCAGGCAGAATCTGCGGCGCCCGGCCATGTAGCCGAGTTCATAGACCGTGCCCGGATCGGCGCCGGCGCCGCGGAACGGGGTGAGGTTGGCAATGATGGCGTCGGCCGCATCCATCATCGCCTCGTTGCCGCAGAAGATCTGCCGCGCGGCATCGGGCGCGGTGAGGTCGATCGCGTTGTCGAGGGGATAGAGGCCGGTGAGCCCGTAGCGCTCGCAGATCGCGACCTTCTGCCGGCCGATCTCGACCGCATCCGGCAGGAACACGTCGGGGCCTGCCAGATAGATTTTCATGGAGCAAAGCCGAAAAATGGGGTCGAGGTGCGAGCCGCATCGCATGCTCTGCTCCCTCTCCCGCTTGCGGGAGAGGAGTGGGGAGAGGGTGTCTCCGCGGGCGAGAAACCCCCAAGAGGAGAAAGCCCTCACCCGCGCCTTCGGCGCGACCTCTCCCGCGCGCGGGAGAGGTGACTCACCATCAAGCCAGCTTGACCGTCTCGGCCTTGACGTCCTTGCCGAGCGCCTCGAACACCTTGGCGACGATGCCCTTGGCGTCGAGACCGGCGCGGCCGTACATCGCGGCCGGGGTGTCGTGGTCCTGGAACACGTCGGGCAGCACCATCGTGCGGAACCTGACCATACCGGTGTCGAGCGCGCCCTGATCGGTCAGGTACTGCGCGACATGCGAGCCGAAGCCGCCGACCGAGCCTTCCTCGACCGTGATCAGCACGTCGTGGTCGCGGGCAAGTTTGAGCACCAGCTCGGTATCCAGCGGTTTCATGAAGCGTGCATCGGCGATGGTGGTCGACAGGCCGTGGGCTGCGAGCTCGTCGGCCGCCTTTTCGCATTCGGCGAGGCGCGTGCCGAAGGAAAGCAGGGCGATCTTGCTGCCCTGGCGGACCACGCGCCCCTTTCCGATCTCGAGCGGAATGCCGACTTCCGGCATCTCGATGCCGCGGCCTTCGCCGCGCGGATAGCGCAGCGAGCTCGGACGGTCGTTGATGGCGACTTGGGTCGCCACCATGTGCACGAGCTCGGCTTCGTCCGCCGCCGCCATGATCACCATGTTCGGAAGGCAGCCGAGGTAGGCGTTGTCGAACGAGCCGGCATGGGTTGCGCCGTCGGCGCCGACGAGGCCGGCACGGTCGATGGCGAAGCGGACGGGCAGGCTCTGGATCGCGACGTCATGCACGATCTGGTCATAGCCGCGCTGCAGGAAGGTCGAGTAGATCGCGCAGAACGGCTTGTAGCCCTCGGTCGCAAGACCCGCGGCGAAGGTCACCGCGTGCTGTTCCGCGATGCCGACGTCGAAGGTGCGGTCGGGGAAGGCCTTGTTGAAGATGTCGACACCGGTGCCGGACGGCATCGCCGCGGTGATGGCGACGATCTTGTCGTCCTTCTCCGCTTCCTTGACGAGGCTCTGGCCGAACACGTTCTGGTAGGCCGGCGCGTTCGGCTTGGACTTGGCTTGCGTGCCGGTCGCGACGTCGAACTTGACCACGGCGTGGTACTTGTCGGCGGATGCTTCCGCCGGGCCGTAGCCCTTGCCCTTCTGTGTCACGACGTGGACCAGGATCGGGCCGGTCTCCATGTCGCGCACGTTCTTCAGCACGGGCAGCAGATGGTCGAGATTGTGGCCGTCGATCGGGCCGACGTAATAGAAGCCGAGTTCCTCGAACAGCGTGCCGCCGTCCATCATGAAGCCGCGGGAATATTCCTCGACGCGGTTGGCGCGGTTGGCGATGATCTTGGGCAGACGCTGGTTGATCTGCTTGGCGGCCTCTCGCAGCGTGCGATAGGTCTTGCCGGAGTAAAGGCGCGACAGATAGGCGCTCATGGCGCCGACCGGCGGCGCGATCGACATGTCGTTGTCGTTGAGGATGACGATCAGGCGCGAGTTCATCGCACCGGCGTTGTTCATGGCTTCATAGGCCATGCCCGCCGACATCGCGCCGTCACCGATGACCGCGATAACGTTGTTGTTGCCGCCGGCGAGGTCGCGTGCCACCGCCATGCCGAGGCCGGCGGAGATCGAGGTCGAGGAGTGCGCTGCGCCGAACGGATCGTAATCGCTCTCGCTGCGTTTGGTGAAGCCCGACAGGCCGCCGCCGGTACGCAGTGTACGGATGCGGTCGCGCCGGCCGGTGAGGATCTTGTGCGGATAGGCCTGATGGCCGACGTCCCAGATCAGCCGGTCGCGCGGCGTGTCGAAGACGTAATGGATCGCGGTGGTGAGCTCGACCACGCCGAGGCCCGCGCCGAAATGGCCGCCGGTCACCGAGACTGCATCGATGGTCTCCTGCCGCAGCTCGTCGGCGACCTGGCGAACCTGCTCGATCTTGAGCTTGCGCAGGTCGTCCGGCGTCCGGATGGTGTCGAGAAGCGGCGTTTTACTATATGCGTTCACGGCGATTTCCAATTTGTCAGCGCCGGAAGGTCATTCCGGTGCGCGATGGGTTTGCACAATATCGGCGCAGCGCGAGTCCTCAAACCGTCGGAGCCACCTGCATGGGGCAAGGCCCCGTCTTCAAGCTTAGGTAAGCTTAAGTGCGCTCCGGTTCAGTCTCTGTGATCCCTGTCACTTAGATCGGCTTCGTCCGTCCCAGCCAATTTCATTAGCAGTTTGAAGCGCTTGTCGTCGGAATTCTCTGCCCACGCAAGGCTTGCAAAAAGCCACACTCCGCGCAGCTTTACACCAAAGCTTGGGCCAAAGCCAACCCGCAGGACCGATTAGGGGTATGCAGATGCAACCGGCGGGCCAGAGTGGTTAACCCAGGGCCGGGGCCAGGGGTTCCCGACTTGCCCGGTTCCTCGGCAGGATTTTCGCCTGAATGAGACCCTTTTTGGTCCTGAGGGACCGATCTCCGCAATGGATGACATCGATCCGGCTGCACGGAACCGCGCTCCTCAGCGGATAGCGCCGTGCGATCGTGAAATCAATGTGGGCGGCCACGCGCTCGTGATGAGGTTTCGCGAGACCAGCCAGAGGCTGGTTGGGAAAGCCTTGGTCTTCCTTACTGCACGTCCAGCGGCGCAGTGCCGGTGGCTTGGCCGCTGGCATCGGTGGTGATCTTGTCGACGCGCGCCTCGGCCTGGCGCAGCAATTCCTCGCAGCGGCGCTTCAGCGCTTCGCCACGTTCGTAGATCGTCACGGATTCCTCGAGCGGCACCTTGCCGTCCTCGAGTCGCTTCACGATCGTTTCGAGTTCCTCGATCGCGCGCTCGAAGGTGAGCCTGGAGACGTCGACTTGGGTATTTTCGGCCATATCCGTTTCCGATTGCCCGATTCGCTGCTCTTGCAAAACAGCAGAGTTTTGCGGGCGTAATGTGGCGGGTGCGTCACGCGCCCATCAGGGCGCCGACATGCGCCGTAACAGATTCTTTCAGTCCTTGCAGGTCATAGCCGCCTTCGAGCACCGAAACAACGCGGCCCCCCGCGGTCTTGTCGGCGAGATCCATCAGCTTGCGCGTCACCCAGGCATAATCCTCCGCGCGCAAATTCAGCGAGGCCAGCGGATCGCGGTAATGCGCATCGAAGCCGGCGGAGATGACGAGTAGCTCCGGGCTGAATTTTTCGAGCTGCGGCAGGATCAGATTCTCGAACGCGGAACGGAATTCAGGCCCGCCATCCTCGGAAGCGAGCGGCGCGTTGACGATGGTGTCGTGGTCGCCGCGCTCGCCGGTCGCACCGGTGCCCGGAAACAGCGGCATCTGGTGCGTCGAGCAGTACATCACGGTCGGGTCCGACCAGAAGATGTCCTGCGTGCCGTTGCCGTGATGCACGTCGAAATCGACGATGGCAGCGCGCTTGATGCCGTATTTGCGCTGCGCATGGCGCGCGGCGATGGCGACATTGTCGAAGAAGCAGAAGCCCATCGGCTTGCCGATCTCGGCGTGATGGCCGGGCGGGCGCACCGCGACGAAGGCATTGCGATGCTCGCCATTCATCACTGCTTCGGTGGCAGCCACGGCGCCGCCGACACCGCGCATCACCGCTTCCCATGTGCCCGGCGACATCGAGGTGTCGCCGTCGATATAGACGAGGCCGCTGCTCGGCGCGATGTGGCGCAGCTCGGTGACGTAGTGCTCGTTGTGGCACAGCGTGACGAGATCGAGATCGCCCTCAGGCGCCTGGTCGCGCACCAGAAACTGGAAGCGCTCATGCGACAGCGCTTCCTCGACCGCGCGCAGGCGATCCGGCCTTTCAGGGTGTCCCGGCGGCGTGACATGGTCGAGGCAGGCCTTGTGGGAAAGGAGAAGCGTGCTCATCAGGTCGGCCTCATGGATGCGGGCTTTCGACGTCGCTTGGCGCATCCGGCGCCAAAACGCAATGCAAAACCCAATCTATGCGCTTGAACGGGAATGGCAAAGGGTCGTCCCGTTCCGGCCCGTTTGATCCGGATCAATTCACGCGCAGGATGCGGCTCAGCGGCAGCGGTCCGATCGGTCCGTGCGCCCGGAAGAACGCGAACAGCGCGTCCGCGTCGTAGCCGCCATATTGCGGCGCCGTGCCTTGTTTGGCGACGGTAAAACCATCGCCGCCGACCGCGAGGTAATCGTTGAGGGTGACACGATAGCCGCTGGCCTGCTCGATCGGCCTGCCGTTGAGCGTCATCCTGTCGGCCATCACGCGCTCGCCGAATGGCTTCGACGCATCCCAGGCATAGCTGAACCCGTTCGACACCTGCAGGATCCGCGGTCGCTTCGGGTCCAGCCATTGCTGCTCGAGCATGTCCTTGAGCTGGCTGCCCGTCAGCGTCATCGTCACGAGGCGGTTGCGGAACGGCTGGCTGGCGAAAACATCGCCGAAGGTGATCGCGCCGTTCTCCTTCGGGACGATGTCGGTGCGGATGCCACCGGGATTGGTGAGCGCGATGACAGCGCTGCCATCCTGGGCCGCCCTGGTCGCGGCAAGCTGCGCGTCCGCGATGACGTCGCCGAGCGCGCTTTCGCCGGCCTCGTTCGGCACGCGCGACAGCGTCTGCGTCACCGATCCGGCCGGCCGGTTGGCGATCGGCGCCGACAGCCTGTCATAGGCCTCGATCAGCGCGGTCTGCTCGGCGTCCTTGGCCAGCGAGGCATTGGCGACGATGACGTTCTCGGCTTTGGCGCTGACGATGTCGCGGGTGACAGGATCGAGCTTGAGATCGATCGCGGTGACCAGCGTGCCGTATTTGTCGCCACTGGTGACGAGCCGCCCGTCGATGTCGCAGACGTAGGCGCGGTGGGTGTGGCCGCTGACGACGACGTCGACGGCGCGGTCGAATTTCTTGACGATGTCGACGATCGGCCCGGTAATGGCAGGGCATTCATTGTAGTCGCCAGCGGGCTCGCCGCCCTGGTGGATCAGCACCACGATCGCCTCGACGCCGCGCGCCTTCAGCTGCGGTACCAGCGCGTTCACCGTCGCGGCTTCGTCGCGGAATTCGAGCCCGGCGATGCCCGACGGCGAGACGATGCCCGCGGTCTCCTTCAAGGTCAGCCCGATGAAGGCGACGGGGATGCCATCAAATTCCCTGATCTCGTAGGGCGGCAGCACGCTGTTGCCCGTCGCGGTCTCGACGGTGGACGCGGCCAGATAGCGGAATTTGGCGCCCGTGAACGGATGCGGCCCCTGGCAGCCGTCGACCGGATGACAGCCGCCGTTCTGCATCCTGAGCAGCTCGGTCTTGCCCTCGTCGAATTCGTGATTGCCGACCGAGCTGATCGCAAGCCCCATCAGCGAAAGCGCTTCGACGGAAGGCTCGTCGTGAAACATCGCCGACAGGAACGGGCTCGCGCCGATCAGATCGCCGGCCGCGACGAAGATCGTGTTCCTGTGTCCCTCGCGCAATTGCTTGACCAGCGTCGCCATGTATTCGGCGCCGCCGGCGGCAACCATCACCTTCCTGGCTCCGTCCTCGGGATCGGCGATGCGGATGCCGCCCGGCGGCGGGCGCAGATTGCCGTGAAAATCGTTGATGGCAAGGATGCGCAGCTCGACCGGCGCGGCGGTTTGGGCCGAGGCGGGGAGGGCTGAGGTCAGCGCGAGTGCGGCAAGGATCGATCGAAAGGCGTATCGCATGGAACCAGATTAGTCGGTCCGCGCGAAGATTTCACGAAGGTTCTCGCCGTCAATCCGGGGCGACGCGTAGCGTCGAGTATCGTAGGGTGGGCAAAGCGGAGCGTGCCCACCATCTGACCGTAATCGAAGTAAAGTCGTGGGCACGGCGCAAATGCGCCTTTGCCCACCCTACGAGACCGGTCTCGCGAAGACGGTTCTCACTGTCTCACCCCTACCGCTTCTTCCGGCTCGCGAACGCGTTGAATGCCGCCACCGCTTCGTCCGACTTCAGCCGCTCGCCGAACAGATGGCCTTCCTGGTCGATGCGGCGGGTGAGTTCTTCGGCCGGCGCGCGCAGCAATTTGCGGGAGGTTGCGACCGCCTCGGCGGGCAGCCGGCAGATATCGCGCGCCACCTTGCGCGCCTCGACCTCGGTATGTCCCGGCGATACCACGGTGTTGACGAAGCCTGCCGCGTGCGCCTCCGCGGCGGAGAAAGTCCGCCCCATCACCAGCATCGCGAAGGCGCGCTGATATCCCATCGTGTTCGGCATCAGGAGGCTGGCGGCGCCGACCGGCACCAGCCCGAGATGGATGTAGGGCGCGGAGAAGGTCGCAGCGTTCGAAGCCAGCACGTAGTCGCAGTGGAACAGCATCACGGTGCCCATTCCGATCGAGGCGCCGTCGACGGCGGCGATGATCGGCTTGACGTTGAGGGCGAGCGAATAGAGAAACTTGGCGCCCTCCGACAGCGTCTCGGGGCGCGCGGTGTCGGCGTGCAAGAAATCGTCGATGTCGTCGCCAGCGGTGAACACGCCGGAGCCGCCGGTGATGATCATGCAGCGGATGTCGGGGTTGTTCTGCGCGGTGTCGATCGCGCGGCTCATTTCCCGATACATGTCCTGGGTGATGGCGTTCTTCTTGCCCGGCCGGCGCAAGTTGATCACGCGCGTTCCGCGTTCCTCGGTGAGGACGACGTTGCCGTTCGGCATGAGAACCCCCTGCGCCCGCCGCGACGCTTCTCGCGAGACTTGCAAGCATCAGCCTACATCATCCCGCAGGCGTGCCAATGCGCTGGGCTCAACCTTTTCGTCGTCGAATTCCGGGAGGGCCGGCGCGTGGCCACGCGCCGCAACAAATGGCTACAATGTTTTATTTGAAAAATCTATGGTTGTGGTGCACGATCCCGCGTGGGTCCATTTGGCCGGTTGCCCGATTGATGAGTGCTGCAGCCAGCGTCGACGAATCCTCGCTGCACTACCGCGGCTGGCGCGTCGTGCTGGCCTGTTTCCTGATGGCCTTCTTCATGTTCGGCTTCGGCCTGTACGGCCAGGGCGTTTATCTCGCCGAGCTGCAGCGCGCCCATGGCTGGCCGGGCACGCTGGTCTCCGCGGCCAGCACGTTCTCGTTCCTCCTGACCTCCGTCCTCGTCATCTTCACCGACGATCTGCTCGCGCGAATCGGCTTGCGGTCGCTGATCCTGTGCGGCCTGGCGGCGCTCGGCGTCTCGACGGTGCTGCTGGCGCTGATGCAGACGCCCTGGCAGCTGTATCTCGCCTATGCGCTGATGTCGGTCGGCTGGACCGGCATGGGCACGGTGGTGATCGCGACGGTGCTGAACTCCTGGTTCGAGCGCCGGCGCGGGCTCGCCCTCAGCCTCGCCTTCAACGGCGCGACCTGCGGCGGCATCATCCTCGTTCCGCTGCTGCTGTCGCTGACCGACAGCATCGGCTTTCGCGCCGCCATGCTTGCGACCACTACCGCGATGATAGTGCTGGTGCTGCCTGTCGTCGTGATCTTCATGGGCTGGCCCGCCGGGATGTCGCCGGCATCGGTCGGACGCCCCTCCGGCGGCAGCGCGCCCGCGCCAAGCCATTCCCGCAAGACGCTGCTCGCCAACGCGGCGTTCTGGACCATGGTGCTGCCGATCGCGATCGCGGTTCTGGCGCAGATGGGGTTCATCGTTCACCAGGTGAGCTTTCTCGAGCCGCTGATCGGGCGCTCCGCCGCAGGGTTCGCGGTCACCATCATGGCGGGGATGGCGGTGGTCGGCCGCCTGTCGCTCGGCCTGTTCGTCGACCGGCTCGATCCCAGGCTCGCCTGTGCGGCGTCGATGACGAGCCAGGCGGCCGCGCTGTTCGTTCTCGTGCAGAGCGAGAGTCCGACGGTGCTGCTGGTGTGCTGCGCCGTCTACGGCTTCTCGATCGGCAACATGATCACGTTTCCGCCCTTGATCATCCAGCGCGAGATCGGCGCAGGCGCCTTCGCCGCCGCAATGGGATTGGGCACCTCGATCAGCGGACTCGTCAGCGCCTTCGGTCCCGGTATCGTCGGGCTCGTGCAGAGCTTGACGGGCAATTACACCACGGCTTTCGCGATGTGCGTCTTGCTGGACCTAGTGGCGGCGGGAATCGTGCTGTGGCGGCCTGGGAGAAGGGCGGAGCGCTCGCGCGAAGGTGTGTCGATCAGCTGAGAGAGGCTGGAGCGCGCGCAACAATCTTGATGTCGTCCCGGCCCCCGTGCGCAATTGCACACTAGGCCGGGAGGACAGCGAGTCTGCGGCTGGCGGGGCGCTCAACTCACCCCAGCAACACCGTATCGGCCGCCGCGACCGACTCCGCGCTCTCGGTCACGGTGCGCTCGAGCGCGCCGGCCTGCACACTGATGTTCTCGGCGAAGAAGCGTGCCAGCGAGACGTAGCGCGCGGCGTCCGTGTTGCCGTCGGCCTTGGCGGCGAGCGCCTCGGAGGCGAGCAGGCAGCCGCCGAGCGTGGAGCCGAACTGCTGTAGGTACGGCGTCGCACCCGCAAGCGCCTCGTTCGGCGCGGACGTCACGCGCTCCAGCAGCCACTTGCTGGTGCGCGTCAAGGCCTCCAGCGCTTCGCGCAGCTTGACGCCCGTGGTGCCGAAAGCCGGATCGTTGGAGGCTTCGACTTTCTTGACCGTCGCCGTGAGCTCGTCGAGCAGCGCCCACACCGACGCGCCGCCATTGGCCGCGAGCTTGCGCGTGACGAGGTCGATCGCCTGGATGCCGTTGGTGCCTTCGTAGATCGCGGTGATGCGGGCATCGCGATAATGCTGGGCCGCACCGGTCTCCTCGATGAAGCCCATGCCGCCATGCACCTGCACGCCGAGATAGGCGACCTCGTTGCCGATGTCGGTGGAATATCCCTTGGCCATCGGCGTCAGCAGCGCCGCGCGCGCGGCTGCGTCAGCGCGCACCTTCGGGTCCCTGGCGCGCGTCGAGACGTCGAGCGCGACGGCGGTCGCATAGCAGATGGTGCGCGCGGCCGCCGTCTGCGCCCGCATCCGCATCAGCATGCGCTTGACGTCGGGATGCACGAAGATCGCGTCCGAGCCGTCGCCTTTCTTGCCGACCGCACGGCCCTGCTTGCGCTCCTGCGCATACGACAAGGCCTGCTGATAGGCGCGATCGGCGACGCCGACGCCCTCCAGGCCGACGCCGAGGCGGGCCTGGTTCATCATGGTGAACATGCAGCGCATGCCCTGGTTCTCTTCGCCGATCAGGAAGCCGATGGCGCCGCCATGATCGCCCATGGTCATGGTGCAGGTGGGGGAGGCATGCATGCCGAGCTTGTGCTCGACGCCGGAGGCGAAGATGTCGTTGCGCTGCCCCAGCGAGCCGTCTGCATTGACCATGAACTTCGGCACGAGGAACAGCGAGATGCCCTTGGTGCCGGCGGGCGCGTCGGGCAGTCGTGCCAGCACGAAATGCACGATGTTGTCGGTCATGTCGTGCTCGCCATAGGTGATGAAGATCTTCGTCCCCTTGATGCGATAGGTGCCGTCGGCCTGCTTCTCGGCGCGGGTGCGCAGCGCGCCGACGTCGGAGCCGGCCTGCGGCTCGGTGAGCTGCATCGTGCCGGTCCATTCGCCGGAGACGAGCTTTTCGAGATAGATCTTCTTCAGCGCGTCGCTGCCATGCGCGTCCAGCGCCTCGATCGCCGAAGCCGTCAGCAGCGGGCAGAGGCCGAAGGCGACGTTGGCCGCGCTCCAGATCTCGGTGCAGGCGGCGTTGATCGCGATCGGCAGACCCTGGCCACCGAAATCCTCGGGGCCCGAGACCGCGTTCCAGCCGCCCTCGGTCCAGCGCTTGTAGGCGTCCGGCCAGCCCGGTGCGGTCGTCACCTTGCCGTCGCTGAGCTTGATGCCGTGCTCGTCGCCGACCTTGTTGAGCGGGGCCAGCACGTCGGTTGCGAACTTGCCGGCTTCCTCCAGCACGGCCGCGACGATGTCGGCGTCGAAATCGCCGTAATGGCCGGCCTCCATGGCGGCCTTGAGGCCGGCGCCGTGGTTGAGCGACAGCAGCATGTCAGAGATCGGCGCGCGGTAGGTCATGGCTCACTCCCGTGGACGGATATTGGCGCCGTATTCCCATGAAATGGCGGAGGTCTCAATGGGCGGAAGGCTGCCTCGCCGCAGGGCCTGTGATCCCAAGCCCGGCTCGATATCGGGCGTGGCGCGGCCGATCCCGGGCACCTGCGGTATTTTGCCCCTCCAGGCGGTTGAAATGCCGCGCTGCTCCCTATAGACCGGCTGCGACCGGAGGGAATCTGCGGCGGCCGGCCGTCGCCATCCCGTCCGGGTCGTTGGGGCGTAGCCAAGCGGTAAGGCAGCGGATTTTGATTCCGCCATTCGGAGGTTCGATCCCTCCCGCCCCAGCCAGAAGCTCCGCTTTCTCGAAATCTGGCGAAGCCGGCCTCGTACAGATCCCTTGGCGGGTCCTCGATTATGGCGTTGCGGCGGCCCAGGGCCGCCGCAGCCGCATCGGGACGCCGCCGCCGGGCGGAGGGTCGTCGTCGTCATCGAGCTTGCGCAGCGCACTGAGGATGTCCGCGAGCCGGATCGGCTGGTCCATGCCGGGAATCTCGCGCAGCGCCGGGTGGGATTCGACGGCGTACATGTCCGAGGCCCACGACGACAAGATGATCCGCTTTTCCGCCGTGGAGAGCTTGCTGTCGTCGAGGACGGCGCTTGGCGATGCATAATGCGCAGCCGGATGGAACAGCGCGCCGAGACCGCCGGTGGTCGCATTGGCATTGGTCATTTCCTGTCTCCCTCTACACTCCTTTCGAAGGGATGTTCGACCGGCGGATGGCGATCCGGTCGCCATCCGCCATGGTCGTCATTGTCGAATGCGTTCGACGGGCCTAGGCCGCCTTCTTTTGCTCGATCTGCGGTGACGCGGCACCCGCGATCTGGATCCGGCGCGGCTTCATGGCTTCCGGAATTTCACGCAGGAGATCGATGACCAGGAGACCGTCCTGGAAAGCGGCCTGCTTGACCTGGACGTAGTCGGCGAGATTGAACACGCGGCGGAACGGACGCGCGGCGATACCCTGATAGAGATATTCGCGCGTGGCGCTGTCGGGCTTCCGGCCCTCGATGGTGAGCGCGTTCTGCTCGGCGGTCACGCTGATGTCGTTGACGCCAAAGCCCGCCACAGCCAGCGTGATCCGGTATTGGTCTTCGCCGGAGCGTTCGATGTTGTAGGGGGGATAATTGTCCTCGCCCGCCTGACGCAGCGTGCTGTCGACGAGATCGGCCAGATGGTCGAAGCCGATGGTGGAGCGCCACAGCGGCGCGAAGTCGAAGGTGGTCCTCATACCAAGTCCTCCAAAGAGCAAGATGGATACGAAGGAGCGCCGTTTAAGGAATCGGAAAACGGATCCGAAGACCCCGGCCCGGCGCCCGCGCCGGACCCGATCGGGCATCCGGCACACCGCTCTCGCGGCGAAAAACGACTTAGAGCGCCGCAAGGACCTTGCAAGAGGGGCGCGCAAGATTTTTTTGGGGGCCCCCGGTGTCGTCAAGGAAGCGGCGAGAGAGGGTCTTGACAGGAAAACGGGCCTGAATAATTTTTGCGCCGGAAGATGCTTCTTCCCACACCGTAAATTTGAAAAGGACCGTGAAAGACCGTCAGGAGTGACGACGATGCTCGATCAGGATTTCGCCCGCATCCGCGCGCACCGCAACAACCTCTCTCGTTATCGACGCCTGCTGAAGACTGAGCTGTCGGACATTGAGCGCCAGTTTATCGAACGACGCCTCGCCGAGGAGCAGACTGCGCTCGAGGCTCTTGCCGCCGATGCCTTCCCGGCCGCATTCACCGTTCCGAACACGCCATCGGCCATTGCCGCGACTGGAGCGGAACGATGAGTGACGTCCGTAAACTCCTCATCAACGGCAGCGAGAAAGTGATCGGGCACTATCGCGTGTTGCTGGCCGGCGCCAGAAGCGCGAGCGAACGCGAGCTCTATCGCGCCCGGATCGAGCGCGAGCAGCGCCTGCTTGACGCTCTGCGGGGCGGCCTGCCGGAGCGATCGGCGGCGTGAGGGGAAGAGCTACGCCAGCGCGGCCGACAATTTGCGCATCACCCGGTCGAGCACCGCCACCTCCTCGGCGGTCAGCGCCCCAAGCAGCTTCGTCTCCCGCGCCAGCGCGAGAGGCACGATCTTGCGATAAAGCGCGCGACCGGCCGGGGTCAGCGAGACGATCAGCTCGCGCCGGTCGTCGGGATGGTGCTTGCGGCCGGCGATGCCGCGCGACTCCAGGCCCTGCACGGCGCGGCTGACCTGCATCTTGTCGAGCGTCGTCAGCGGGCCGATCTCCTTGGTCGCAATCTCCGGGCGCATGCCGAGAATGGCGAGCACGCGCCATTCCTGCCGCGTCAGGGCGAAGCGCTCGGAATAGACCTCGGCCACCGCCAGCGACACCTGCTCGGCGAGGCGTGCCAGCCGGTACGGAAAATATCGCTGCAGATCCAGCTCGACGCCACCCTGCGCCGTTGCGGCTTCGGCCGCGTCCCCGCGCGCCACGCTCGAATGTCCCATCAAGCCATCCCGTCCATCGATCCACCGGAAAATTTCTTCGGAGCCGGTTGATCCAGATCAAATTCAAGGAATAGTAACATCTGATACCAATTTCGCAACCGTAGATCCAGGGAGCGAAACGCCATGAAAATCGAGAAGATCCATCACGTCGCCTATCGCTGCGTCGACGCCAAGGCGACCGTCGAGTTCTACAAGACCGTCATGAACATGGACCTTCTCGGCGCCATTGCCGAGGATCGGGTGCCTTCGACCAAGGCGCCCGATCCCTACATGCACATCTTCCTCGACGCCGGGAACGGCAACATCCTTGCCTTCTTCGAGCTGCCGAACTCGCCGCCGATGGGCCGCGATCCCAACACGCCGGAGTGGACCCAGCACATCGCCTTCCAGGTCAAGGACCTCGCCGAGCTCGAAGAGGCCAAGGCGCGCGCGGAGGCTGCCGGCCTCGACGTCGTCGGCGTCACCGACCACACCATCTTCAAGTCGATCTATTTCCGTGATCCCAGCGGTCATCGCCTGGAGATTGCGGCCTGGACCGCGACGCCCGAGCAGATCGACCGCATGAAATCGGTCGCGCACGAAATGGTCGAGGAATGGTCGCGCACCAAGCGCCCGCCGCGCCACACCGCCTGGATGCACGAAAAGGAATTCGCGGACGCGCATTGATCCCCGGCACGCGCATCAGGAAGCGAACATGACGAGCTACATCTATCCGAAGTTCGGCTACCGGCGTTCCCAGGAGCAGGCCGAGGGGATCGTGAAGCGGCATCCGATCGTGGTGATCGGCGCGGGCCCCATCGGCCTGACCGCGGCGCTCGACTGCGCGGCGCGCGGCCAGCCTGTCGTGGTGCTCGACGACAACGATACCGTCTCGATCGGCTCGCGCGCGGTCTGCTACGCCAAGCGTCCGCTCGAGATCTGGGACCGCCTCGGTTGCGCGGCGCCCATGGTCGAGCGCGGCGTCAGCTGGAACGTCGGCAAGGTCTTCTTCCAGGACGAGATGTCCTACCAGTTCGATCTGTTGCCCGAGGCCGGCCACCAATGGCCGGCCATGATCAATCTGCAGCAGTATCATTTGGAAGAAATGCTGGTTGCCAAATGCAGGGCCAACCCGCTGATCGAGCTGCGCTGGAAGCATCGCCTGATCAGCCTCAAGCAGGCGGCCGACCACGCGACGCTGGCGGTGGAGACGCCCGACGGCATCTTCACCATGGAGGCGCAATGGGTGATCGCCTGCGACGGAGCCAATTCCGACGTGCGCAAGATGGTCGGCGCCGAGTTCACGGGACAGTTCTTCCAGGATCGCTTCCTGATCGCCGACGTCGCCATGAAGGCGGATTTCCCGACCGAGCGCTGGTTCTGGTTCGATCCGCCGTTCCACCGCGGCCAGTCCGTGCTGCTGCACCGGCAGGCCGACAATTTGTGGCGCATCGACTTCCAGCTCGGCTGGGAGGCTGACCCAGATGAGGAAAAAAGGCCGGAGCGGGTGATTCCGCGCATCCGCGCCATGCTCGGCGAGGACACCGAGTTCGTGCTCGAATGGGTCTCGATCTATCAGTTCGCCTGCCGGCGCATCGACAATTTCCGCCAGGGCCGGGTGCTGTTCGCCGGCGATGCCGCGCACCAGGTCTCGCCGTTCGGCGCGCGCGGTGCCAATACCGGCGTTCAGGACATCGACAATCTCGCCTGGAAGCTCGCGATGGTGTTGCGCGGCGAAGCGTCGGAAGCGCTGCTCGACAGCTATCACGAGGAGCGCGCCTATGCCGCCGACGACAACATCCTGAACTCCACGCGCGCCACCGACTTCATCACGCCGAAGACGAAAACGAGCCGCTATTTCCGTGACGCGGTGCTGGAGCTCGCCCGGCATCATGGCTTTGCGCGACCTCTGGTCAACAGCGGCCGTCTCTCGACGCCGACGCCCTATGTGACGTCGGCGCTCAATACCCCCGACGACGATTCGATGATGGGCGGCGTGCGGCCCGGCACCAATGCGGCCGATGCGCCGATCACGGCGGATGGCAAGCCCGCCTGGTTCCTCCCTTGTCTCGGCGATGCGTTCACGGTCGTGGCCTTCGGCAAGGAGACCGACAAGACCGAGATCGCGGTGGGTCCCCTCAAAGCGAAGCTCATTGTCGTCGGCCGCGACATCGCCGATCCCTCCGGCCTGCTTGCCGAGCGCTACGGCGCTTCGCCCGGGACCACCTACCTGTTCCGGCCCGATCAATATGTCGCGGCACGTTGGACCGGATTCGACGAGGCGGGGATCGCGGATGCGATGCTGCGGGCCTCCGGACACGACATCGCCGGACGGAAGGAACTGGCGGCATGACGCTCAATTTGTCACCCAACATCAGGGATCCCGACGATTTCTATGCCGAGCTGATCAACAGCCAGCGTGACCTCGACGAGGATCAGGCGCTGCGGATGAACGCCCGGCTGATCCTGCTGCTCGCCAATCACATCGGCGACCGCAGGGTGCTCACGGAGGCGATCGGCTGCGCCCGCACCGGCGGCGGCTAGGTCGCGCGACGGCCACGTTGATTCAGCTCAAGTGGCAAAGCAGGTTTCGGCGCAGGATCATTCGTATCCAGCCGTGGAAACCAAGCCATGTTTTCAAGCCATGTCGTTTGATCGAATCCTGCGATGGGCTCTGGTCGCGATCGCCATCGCAGGATTGACTGCAGGTAGTCTCGCGCGAGCCGCGGGCCGGCCTGATGTAGCCGACTTCGCGTGGGCGCTCGGCACGGCGCCGGTGATTGCGGGATTGGCGATCTCGATCGTCAGGGATCTCATGAGCGGCCGCGTCGGAGTGGACGCGATCGCGCTGCTGTCGATGAGTGCGGCCCTCGCGCTCGGACAGCCGCTCGCCGGCGCCGTGGTCGCGCTGATGTATTCCGGGGGCAACGTGTTGGAGGAGATCGCGGTCGCACGGGCGGAGCATGATCTGCGATCCCTGGTGGACCGGGCGCCGCGGCAGGTCCATCGCAAATCCGGCGACCGGATCGAGGATGCTCCGGTCGAGGACGTCGCGGTCGGCGAGGAGCTTCTGGTCAAGGCCGGCGAAATCGTACCGGTCGACGGTGTCGTTGCGTCGGCCTCTGCCACCATCGACGAATCCACGGTGACTGGCGAGCCGATTCCGGTGGAGAAGACGCGCGGAACCGCCGTTCTCTCCGGTTCTCTGAATGCGGGCGAGACCTTCCAATTGACCGTGACGGCGGTGGCCAGCGAGAGCACTTACGCGGGCATCGTGCGCATGGTGACTGCGGCGCAGACTGCGAAAGCCCCCTTCGTGCGGATGGCCGACCGCTATGCGCTGATCTTTCTGCCGCTGACACTCGTCATCGCCTTCGTGGCATGGCGCATCTCCGGCGACTTGACCCGCAGCCTTGCCGTGCTGGTCGCGGCGACGCCTTGCCCCCTGATTCTGGCCGCACCCGTTGCCTTCATCGCCGGGGTGGCGCAGGCGGCCCGCCGCGGCATCCTGGCCAAGGGCGGGAGCGCGCTGGAGTCGCTGGCCCGTGCGCACACCGTGCTGTTCGACAAGACCGGTACCCTGACGGTGGGCGGAGCACGGCTGCTGTCCGTCGAAGTCGCGCCGGGCGAGGATCCGGATGAGGTCCTCAGGCTCGGAGCGTCGCTCGAGCAAGCGTCGCATCACGTGCTTGCGAAGGCCGTCGTTGCCGCGGCCCTCGATCGCGGGCTCAAGCTCGAGCCCCCGGAACATGTCAAGGAGATCATGGGTTCCGGCCTCGGCGGCCGGATCGGCGGACGCCACGTCGTGGCGGGCTCGCGAGAGATGCTTCTCTCGCATGCCGAGCTGTCGGCATGGGAGTTGCGGGCGATTCGACGTGCCTCGTGGCGCTCGGCGCTGATCGTCTTTGTCGCGGTGGACGGCCGCCTGACCGGCGCATTGCTGCTGGCCGACGAATTGCGGGCCGACACGCCACGCGCGATCCGGCTGCTGCGCGACGCCGGCATCGTGCGGATGGTGATGGTCACCGGTGATCGTGCCGCAGCGGCGCAGGCCATCGGAGCGGCGCTCGATCTCGATGCCGTGCTGGCCGACCGCGTCCCTGCGGACAAGGTCGAAGCGGTGCGGAGCGAACAGCGGCTGCATCCGACCATCATGGTCGGCGACGGCATCAATGACGCCCCGGCACTGGCCATGGCTGATACCGGGATCGCGCTCGGCGCGCGTGGTGCGAGCGCCTCCTCCGAGGCGGCAGATGTGGTGATCCTCACGGACCGGCTGGATCGGGTCGGCGAAGCGATCATCATCGCGCAGCGGACGCGGCGCATTGCCCTGCAGAGCATCTTCGTCGGGATGGGATTGTCGTTGGTCGCCATGGTCGCGGCCGCCGTTGGCTGGCTCGATCCCGTGCCCGCCGCGATCGTCCAGGAGGTGATCGATGTTGCCGTCATTCTGAACGCGCTGCGGGCGCTCAATCCGCCGCTCGTCAGGAGTGGCCCGCGCCTCACCGCAGAGCAGGGGCTGACGTTGCATCACGATCATCAGGCCCTGCTCAGGGATCTCGATCGCTTGCGCCAGATCGTCGATGCGCTCGACGACGCGGCGCCCGAATCCGTCGCTGCCCTGATTGGCGAGGCCCACCGACTGGTCCAGAGCAGCGTCGTGATGCACGAACGCGAGGATGAAGACAGCGTCTATCCGAAGCTCACGGAGGTGCTGCGCGACCGCCACGGACTCTCTGCCATGAGCCGTGCGCATCGCGAGATCCTGCATCTCGCGCGGCTGCTCGCCCGGATCGCGGAGGACCTGCCGTCGGAGAAGATCGACCGTTACCTGATTCGAGACGCCCAGCGCGTGATCGAGGCGATCGAAACGCTGGTGCGCATGCACACGGCCCAGGAGGAGGATATCTACGAAGCCGTCGCCGCATAGGCGATCGCCGTGCCGTCCGCTGAGGGGCTTCACGGGGAGGCGGCTTGAGTCAGCTCAATGCAACGCGGCGCGATCGGTTCAAGATGGCGTCGTAACGTTGTGATGTGAGGACGGCATGCAGAAGCTCAAGCCGGTGTTTTGGGGCGGTCTGGCGATTCTCCTCGTGCTGTGGCTGGTTGCGGAGCCCCAGCCATTCGGCCCGGGCTCCTTCTTCCCACTTCGCGAGAGGATGGTGCAGCTGAGCGGCGTCCTGGCAATCGGCTGCATGAGCATGGCGATGATCCTCGCGCTGCGACCGCGTTGGCCGGAAGCCTGGCTGGGTGGTCTCGACAAGATGTACCGCTTGCACAAATGGTTCGGCATCGCAGCCCTTGTGACCGCCGTTGTCCATTGGCTCTGGGCCAATGGTCCGAAATGGGCGGTCGGCTGGGGTTTGCTGACCCGCCCCCACCGTGGTGCGCGGCCCGCCATCGAAAACCCCATCGCGGCCTTCCTTGACGGCCTTCGTGGAGCCGCGGAGGGACTGGGCGAGTGGGCCTTCTACGGTGCCGTGGTGCTGATCGCTTTGGCGCTCATTCAAATGTTCCCTTATCGCCTCTTCTACAAGACGCATCGGCTGCTCGCCGTCGCCTATCTGGTTCTGGTCTTTCATGCGGTCACACTGATCAAGTTCAGCTACTGGATGTCGCCGCTCGGCTGGATCGTCGGGGCGCTGCTTGCCTTCGGAACATGGGCGGCGGCCGTTGCGCTGCTGCGGCGCATTGCCGCCCGGCGGCAGGTCCAGGGCAGGATCACCTCGCTCAAATATTATCCCGGCGTCAGAGCCATCGAGACCGAAATCGAGGTGCCGCATGGCTGGCCGGGACACAAACCGGGCCAGTTCGCATTCGCCACGTCCGACGCCTCCGAGGGCGCGCATCCCTACACGATCGCCTCCTGCTGGAACGCTGCGGACCCCAGGATCATCTTCATCACCAAGGAACTCGGCGACCACACCAGCAGGCTGCGGGAGAAGCTCCGCGTCGGGCAGGAGGTGAAGGTGGAAGGACCCTATGGCTGCTTCACTTTCGACGACGATTGTGCGCATCAGATCTGGATCGGCGGCGGTATCGGCATCACGCCCTTCGTCGCCCGCATGAAACAGGCGGCCATGAAGGATAGTCCCGGTTGCTCTGTCGCGCAGGCGGTCGACCTCTTTCACACCACCGCTGACGTGGACGAGGAAGCTCTCGGAAAGCTTGCCACAGATGCGCACTCGGCGGATGTCCGTCTCCACGTCCTCATCGACGCCCGTGATGGACGCCTGACCGGCGAACGCATTCGCGAAGCCGTACCGCAATGGCGTGAGGCGAGCATCTGGTTCTGTGGCCCGGCGGCGTTCGGGGAGGCGCTCAGACGAGACTTCAGTGCGCAAGGCTTCCCGGTCGGACATCGGTTTCATCAGGAGCTGTTCGCGATGCGATGATGAAGGTCGCATGTGCGTCCCACTTCCCAACTTGCCCCGGCGGCCAGTCCCTGTAATCTGCACCAAACAGCAGGGAAGGGTTCGATGGGAGGAGTCTTGGAGGGTGTGCGGGTGCTCGACTTCGGGCGCTATATCGCAGGGCCCTATTGCGCGACCTTGCTGGCCGAATTCGGCGCCGAGGTCATTCGCGTCGAGAAGCGCGAGGGCAGCGAGGATCGCTTCGTGGCGCCGGTCGGCGAAGGCGGCGAGGGTGCGCTGTTCCTTCAGGTCAACCGCAACAAGAAGTGCATCACGCTCGATCCGATGAAGGCCGAGGGGCAGGAGGTGATGCGACGCCTGGTTGCGACTGCGGACGTCGTCGTCGCCAACCTGCCGCCGCAGACGCTGCGCGCGATGAAGCTCGACTACGATTCACTGAAGGCGATCAAGCCCGACATCATCCTGACGACGGCGACCGCGTTCGGCGGGCCGGGGCCCTGGTCCGACCGGGTCGGCTTCGACGGCGTCGGGCAGGTCATGTCGGGGTCGGTGTATATGACGGGCGCTGGCGATCCGCCGTACCGGGCCGCGGTGAACTGGGTCGATTTCGGCACCGCGCTGCACTGCGCGTTCGGCACGCTCGCAGCCCTGATCGAGCGCGGCAAATCCGGGCGTGGGCAGGTCGTCGAGGGCGCGTTGCTCGCAACCGCGCTGTCCTTCACCAACGCGACGCTGATCGAGCAGGCCGTGATCAACGTCAATCGCGTGCCGACAGGCAATCTCGGCCAGACCGCGGCGCCTGCCGACATCTACCGCACCCGGGACGGCTGGGTGCTGTGCCAGGTCACGGGGCATCCGCTGTTCAAGCGCTGGGCGAGGTTGATGGGCGAGGAGGAATTGTGGCTGAACGATCCGCGCTTCGCCGACGACATCAGCCGCGGCAACAACGGCGCCGTCATCAGCGAGCGGAT
This sequence comes from Bradyrhizobium symbiodeficiens, assembly GCF_002266465.3. NCBI lineage: Bacteria > Pseudomonadati > Pseudomonadota > Alphaproteobacteria > Hyphomicrobiales > Nitrobacteraceae > Bradyrhizobium > Bradyrhizobium symbiodeficiens. The sequence goes on from NZ_CP029427.2 coordinate 2,208,084, forward strand.
GGCGCGCTGGTGCGCCGGGCGCACCACGCAGGACGCCGTCGATGCGCTGGGAGGTGCGATGATTCCGACCGGGCCCGTCCTCTCACCGCAACAGGCGCTGGATCATCCGCACATCCGCGCCGCCGGCTTCATGCAGGACGTCGACTATCCCGGTCTGCCGAAGCCCGCCCCGGTGACGCGCGCGGCGGTCCGGCTGTCGGAAACGCCGGGCGAGATTTCGACCCGACCGCCGACGCTCGGGGAACATACCGATCTGGTCCTTGCTGAACTCGGCTATGACGCGGCCGAGATCGCGGCGCTTCGGCAAGGCGGTGTCATCTAGAGCAATTGCTTCAACGCCTTGGCGTCCGCGGGCGCCGCGCTCTTCTGGTCGTTGTCGAAATAGACATAGACGTCGCAGCCCTGCCGCTTCCACGACTTGATGCGCTTCGCCCATTGCACCAGCGCGGCCTTCGTGTAGTGCCCGTGATAGCGCCCGCCCGGCCCGTGTCCGCGCACATAGACGAAATCCGCCGTGCGCTTCCATGGTGCCGGCGCGTCGTGATGGTCGGACAGGCACAGCGAGATGTTCTCATCGGCCAGCATGCGCAGGATGCGCGGCTGATACCAGCTCGGATGACGGAATTCGAAGCTGTAACGCCGTTTCCGCGACAACAGCTTGAAGAAGGCCGCGAGGCGGTCTGCGTCCGCCTGGAATTGCGGCGGCAGCTGGAACAGGATCGGGCCGGCCTTGCCGCCGAGCCGTGAGATGCGGTCCTCCAGCAGCTCGAGGCTGTTGACCGAGCGGTCCGACAGGCGCTTCCAGTGCGTGATGAACTTTGACGCTTTCCAGGCGAAGACGAAATCGCGGCCGGTCTGCTCGCGCCACCCTTTCACCGCTTCGGGCGTCGGCGTGCGGTAGAACACGCCGTTCAGCTCCGTGGTGTCGAACTGTCCGGCATAGTAGCTGAGCTGCTGCTTCAGCGTCACGCCTTCAGGAAAGAACGGGCCGCGCCAGGAATCGTAATGCCAGCCCGAAGTTCCGATCAGAACGCGCGCCATGTTTCACGTGCCATCCGTTGGGCGCGGCGGGAGCTGCCGCGCTTTGCAGGAGGAAACGTCGATGCGGGCGATATGTTGCTGTCGGCGCGCGGTCGCTAGTTCGACGCCAGCGCCGTCTTGGCGACCTCAGCCATCCAGCTCGATGCCACCGGCAGGATCGCGTCGTTGAAATCGTAGCGCGGGCCGTGCAGCTCGGCGCCGTCGCGCAATTCACCGTTGCCGATCCAGACGAAGGCGCCCGGCCGCTGCCGGAGATAATGGGCAAAATCCTCGCCGGCCATGCTGGGCGAGAGGTCGCGCCGCAGCTCGGCCTGCACTTTGTCGGCGGCGATGCGGGCCAGGCCGGCTTCCGCCGGTGTGTTGATTACCACACCCACACCCCAGACGATCTCGGGCGTCACCTTGACGCCGAAGCTGGTCGCGATCCCGGTGCAGGTCCGCTCGATGCCGTCGAGGATGACGTCCTTGACCGCCTCGCGATGGTACCGCAGCGTGCCGCGGATGGTGACGCGTCCGGCGATCTGGTTCGGCGCGGTGCCGCCTTCGATGGTGCAGAGCGAGAGCACGGCGGTGTCGAGCGGATCGACGCTGCGCGAGGTGATCGACTGCAGCGCCACGATCAGATGGCCGGCTGCCACCACCGGATCGCGCGTCAGATGCGGCATGCCGGCGTGGCCGGCATGGCCCTCGATGGTGATAGTGATGCGCCCGCCGGAGGCCATGACGACGCCGTCATGCACGGCGATGGTGCCGGCGGCGAGGCCCGGCCAATTGTGGAAGCCGAACACGCGCTCCATCGGAAAGCGGTCGAACAGCCCGGCGGCGACCATCGCGCGCGAACCGCCAAAGCCTTCCTCGGCCGGCTGGAAGATGAAATCGACCGTGCCGCTCCAGCTGCTGTCGGCTGCGAGCAGCGCGGCCGCACCGAGCAGCGAAGCGGTGTGTCCATCATGGCCGCAGGCATGCATCACGCCCGACGTTCGGGAGGCGTAGGGCAGGCCGGTGTCCTCGGTGATCGGCAGCGCATCCATGTCGGCGCGCAGGCCGACCCGCCTTTGCGCATGTCCGCGCGTCAGGGTCGCGACGACTCCATGGCCGCCGATGCCGGCCTCGAAGGGAATGCCGAGCTCGGTGAGCTTCTCCTGTACGAACGCAGCGGTTTCTTTCTCCTGGAGCGACAGCTCGGGGTGCGCATGAAGGTGACGGCGCCATTCGGTCAGTTTCTGGTGCAGCTCGGGGGGCAAGGCGCTCTCTCGTCAGGTGTCGGTCACGACCAGCATAGCGGATTGTTCACCGCATGTATCAGGCGTTCGCGAATGGCTTGTGTGCGGCAAGAGTCCGTTGGTCGTGGGCTCCCACGAACGGAGCCGCGTCTTCCCCTTCACCTCTCCCGCTTGCGGGAGAGGCCGGGAGAGGGCTCGATCGGCATTGGGAATCCCTCCGGTGAGACACCCTCTCCCCAACCCTCTCCCGCAAGCGGGAGAGGGGGCGCATCTCGCTCGTAGTCGCCCAATCTAAGCCTTCAGCTTCGCGAGCCCCTTCCAGTCAAACCCGATGCCATGCCCCGGGCGGTCAGGCGCGAGCGCCTTGCCGTCCTGAAGCACCAGCGGGTGCTCGATGTACTTGTCCAGCCCGAAGCCGTGCGCCTCCAGATAGGAGCGGTTCGGGCAGGCCGCGAGCAGGTGCACGGTGATGTCGTGCGCGCCGTGGCTGGTGACGGGCAGGTTGAACGCTTCCGCCAGCCGCGCGATCTTCATGAAGGCGCCGACGCCGCCGCAATTGGTGACGTCAGGCTCGGGATAGGACACCGCGCCACTGGCGATGTAATTCTTGAACTCCCAAAGCGAACGCAGATTCTCGCCGGCCGCGATCGGAACGCCACCGGCCTGCATGATGCGCGCGTGGCCGGCGACGTCGTCGGGGATGATCGGCTCCTCGAGCCAGGTGAGGTCGTAGGGGACGAAGGCGCGCGCGGCGCGGATGGCTTCCTCGACGGTCCACTTCATGTTGGCGTCCACCATCAGCGGAAAGCCGTCGCCGAGGTGCTGCCGCATCGCGGCGACCTTGGCGACGTCGGATTTCAGGTCGGGCCGGCCGACCTTCATCTTGATGGCACGAAATCCCCTGGCGAGATTGCCGTTCGTCTGCGCGAGCAGTTCATCGACAGAAAGGTCGAGGTCGATGCCGCCGGCATAGCATGGCACGCGCGCATCGAAGCCGCCGAGCAATTGGTACAGCGGCAGCTTGGCGCGCCGCGCCTTCAAATCCCACAGCGCGATGTCGAGCGCGGAGAGCGCCAGCACCACCGGCCCGCCACGGCCGCCATAATGCAGCGCCCACCAGACGTGATGCCAGATCGCTTCGGTAGCGTCGGCCTCGCGGCCCTCGATCAGTGGAGGGATCTCGCGCTTCAGAATGTCCGCGACCGCGCCGCCATTGCGGCCCACGGTGTAGGTGTAGCCCACGCCCTCGGCGCCATCGGCATCGCGGATGCGGCAGGTGATCAGCTCGAACGCGGTGATCTCGCCATGCGTGGAGTCGGAGAGCGTGACGGGGAGGGGGATCCGGTAGAGCCCGGTCTCGATATGAGCGATGCGTGGCATGTGGCCTCCCTGCTTCTTCTTTTCTGGTAGGGTGGGTTAGGCGAGCGGATGCGCGTAGCGTATCTGCTCGGCGTAACCCACCACTTCTGTCGCTGCGGATGCCGAAGAGGTGGGTTACGCCGTCGACTGCGCTTCGCGCATCCGCCGTCTGACCCACCCTACCAACTTATCTCACCGCATCGTCGCAATCTGCACGGCCAGCGCGCAGGCGCGGTCGTATTCGTCGAGATTGATCCACTCGTCGATCGTGTGCGCCTCGTTCTGTCCGGCGCCGAAGGTCACGGTCGGAATGCCGTGGCGGACCATCCAGTTGGCGTCGAGGCCGCCATTGGCAGTGCGCACGTTGGGCGTACCGCCGACCGCGGACACGGCTTCGACCGCGCGCTTGATCACAGGCTGGCTGTCCTTCATGCGGAATGGATAATAATCGGTCTCGGCCTTGAACTTGACCTTGCCGGACTTGCCCTGTGCGTTGGTCACCTTCTTGGCCGCCTTCTCGAACGCAGCCTTGTAGGCCTTGGTGATCTCCTTGAAGAACTTTCCGTCATGGCTGCGGCTCTCGCCGCGCACATGCACGTAATCCGTGACGACGTTGGTGGCATCCCCGGCCGGGCGGCCGTCGCCGCCGGTGACCGGACCCACATTGCTGGTGCCCATCCGCGCACTCGCGCCTTTGCCCTTCACCACCTTGCCGAACCAGCCGCCGGACTGCACGTCGGCGAGCGCCAGCGCCATGATCATGGTCGAGGAGATGCCGCGCTCGGGCGCGACGCCGGCATGCGAGGCGCGACCGAAAATTTCGACGGTCCAGCGGTCGGCGCCGACCGCGCCGATCACGACGTTGGAAGCCGAGCCGCCGTCATAGTTGAAGGCCATCACGGGCGAGCCGAGCTCGTCCAGCTTGACGTGGCGCGCGCCATAGAGCCCGCTCTCCTCGCGCACGCAGAACAACAGCGTGATCGGCGGATGGTCGAGCTTGTGCTTCTCGAGCTCGGCCGCCAGCGTCACCAGCACGCCGCAGCCGCAGCGGTTGTCGCCGCCGAGCGCGGTCCTGGCCTCGTTGACGATCTTGCGGCCGGACTTTTTGGGCTTGGCGCCGGCGCAGAGCGGCACGGTGTCCATGTGGGTCATGAACATGATGCGTGGCTGGTTGTGCAGCGCGCCCCGGCCGGGCAGGTCGACGATGAGGTTGCCGGTCTCGGTCGGAACGGGAATGCGCGTGTTCGCGTCGTCGAGCCGGATCGCCTTGGCCGGCACGCCGCTCTCCTTCAGCGCGGCCGTGAGCTCACGCCCGATCGCCGCCTCCTGTCCGGTGACGCCCTCGACAGCGAGGAAGCGCATGAGGCGGTCGGTGGCGGCTTTGGTGTCGACAGGCATGATTGTTTCCTTATGCGAACCGGCTTGCCATCCTACGAAGGCGGCGAGGTGTAAGTCAAAAACATCAGCACGCCCAATGCCAGCATGGCAGCCATGAACAGCAGCACCGCCGGTAGCCCCGCGAACGCGGCTACCGCGCCTGTCACCGATTGCATCAGCGCCGCACCGAGGAAGAAGGCGAGGTTGACCGCGGCGAGCGCTTTGCCCGCCACTTGCGCGTCGACCAGCTGCCGCGACATGCCGAACAACAGCGGCTGGGCGGAGGTCGCAAGGCCGATCAGCACGAAAAGCACGAGGTCGTATTGCGGCGGCATCACGGGCACGCCTGATAGCACGGACACCGCGTAATGCGGCGCCCCGAGCGCCATCAGCGCCAGCAGCAACGCCCCGGCCATATGCGAGCCCGCCACCAGCGCGCGGCGGCGGCCGAGCCTGCGGTCGATCATGCCGATGCACAATGGCCCCGCGATCATCGCCAGCGTGAACGCGCCGAGCTGATTGCCGGCCTCGACCCGCGACAGGCCCTTCACGTCCATCAGCCACGGTCCGCCCCACAGGCCGCGCAGCACCAATGATGTCGCAAGCGACACCAGCGCGAGCGCGATCAGCCCGCGCAGGGGACGCGAAAGGCCGAGCCTGAGCACCTCGATCATCTGTGCAACCGGCGAGGACTCGTCCTTGTGCTCGGCAGGCTGATGCGGCACCAGCGCGAACACCGCGAGCGCGACCGCAATTCCGCCAATCGCCGATATCCAGAACCCGGCGCGCCAGCCGTAGGCGTCGACGACGAAGGCGAGCGGGCTCGACGACAGCAGCATGCCGATATTGCCGATCGAGAGGATCGCGCCCGACCACAGCCCGAAGCGCGCTGCCGACAATTGCTTGGCCGCCAGCGTCATCGGGCACATCAGCATGCCCGAGGTGGCAACGCCCAGCATGAACTGCCCGACCGCAAAGCTCGCAGCCCCCGTGGCAAACCCCGACGCCACCGCGCCGAACACGGTTCCGGCGAGCAGGCTCAGCGACACCGGCCGCACGCCAAACCGGTCCATCGCGGCTCCGACCGGGATCTGCGCCGCGGCGAACGCGAAAGGATAGATCGAGGTGAGGCTCGCCAGCGCCTGCGGCTCGATATGGAAATCCGCCGCCATCAGGTCGAGACTGACCGCCGGAATGGTGCGCAGCAAGGTAGAGAGCATGTGACCGCAGGCGAGCGCGAGAAGCGCGAAGATCAGCGCGCGGGTGGCGGTGCCCGCGTCGTCGGCAGCAGTCTCCATGAGTATTCCGTCCCGGCTGGGTTTTGCGTGGGATTACAGCATTGGGGGCGAGGTGCCAACCTTAAGAGCTGTTGCCAAAATGCAGGGCGGCGTTGATGCCGCAGCCCCGTAGGATGGTGATCTGTCCCGCAACGAGTTCGGTCCCGAGCAAGTATAGCGGCGAGCCTAAGGCGCAACCGCGACCCAGGCAGAGTGCTCATATATGATGGTCCATAAATAGCCCATATGGGCTCATATGGATCGTTAGTGCCTCACTGGCGGCACGCTTTTGGACTAACCGGTCGGATCTCTCCGGCTGTCTGCCGCCATCTCGCGCAGCAGCTTCTCCGCGTCATCGAGCAGCTCCCTGATCGCCCGTCGCTCCGCGATCCGCTCCAGCGTGAACGCGCCATGCTTTTGCGCGTTGCGGTTTGCCCATGGCGCCCCGGATCCCGGAGCGCCGCCGTGCATGCGGCAGCGGAGCTTGCCGCGCATCGCGGGCGCCCGGCAGGCGTGGCCTTCGCGCGTGCCGGCGCCGCAGCGCGGGCTCGCCGCCATCGCGCGTGTGTTGCGGGTGTGACCGGCACTCATGCGGCGCCGCCGTTCGAGGCGTTGGCGCGGTCGTGTTCGCGTTGGCCGTCATGCATCGGCATGTCGGTGTCGGCGACCGTCAGATGCGCCTGTTGCGTGACGTTCCCCACGATCGCGCTGCCGCCGTCCTGCACCGACAGGTTCTGCACCGTGATCGGACGCTCGCCGTTGCCGCGGTGGCGGTTGAGGGCCTCCATCTGGGCCGCGAAGGTGCGGGCCAACCGGGTCAATGTGCGCGAAATGCCCTCCTGCTGCGGGGTGCCTTCGGCGAAGGCGAGGCGGCAGGCAAAGCGCATGGTCGCGACGTGGACGGACACCATCTGCGCCGCCAGCATGGTCTCGAGGGAATCCCGCGGTGCGATGCCTTTCATCATCGAGATCATGAAGGCGAGATTGTCCTCATCGGGCTTCTGCAGGATCACGCTGGCTTTCATCAATTGCTTGAGGATGCCATGCAGGGCGTCTAGATCCACGGCACCGAGCGCCTCACCCATCAAGTGCTCGCCGGTCTCCGCGTCCGGATGCTGAATTGCGATCCGTTGTCCGGTGAGCTTGACCTTCGGGGTGGTCCTGCTGCCGTACCTGACGATTGGCGTCGTGCTGTTGCGTGTCATGGCTGTCGTCATGTCGATATCTCCTTCGAGCCCACGGCACGCGCGAGCCGGCCCCTCTGGTGCGAGGCCGACCCTCTCGGTTGCCGTGCGGCGATTGCGTTTTGAAATGTCGATGCTGGGCTTGTGCGCGATCGAAGCGAGGCCCACATGGCCGTGGAGGCCGGGTGGCTGACGCCGATCGCGATGATGGCACTATGCCCCTGTTTTGCCCGACGAGTCAAAATCGATTTCGTAACATCCGAAGCTCGCGGCCTGGCGTAAGTCCTTGTTTCGACAAGGGCCGTCTACTGTGCATGGGGTTGTTTTCGCATTTTTTGCTTGAAGGCGGCGCGCACCTGCCGTGCGGCGGAACGCCGGCGGCCAAACCCGATTGCGAAATCCGGCGTGACCGCTATTCATGACCTTCGAATGCGTCGCCCAACAAGCCTGCACAAGCGGCGCTGCTGAAGCCTGGGGAGAGAGACCAATGCAACGAACCGCCCGCCTGCTGGCCGTCATCGCTGGATTGTGCGCCGCTGCGCTGGCGACGGAGGCATCGGCGCAGACCTATCCGGTGCGGCCGGTCAAGGTCATGGTCGGCTTCAGCGCCGGCGGGCCGGTCGATGTCGTCGCGCGCATCATCGGCGACCGCCTGGGCAAAAAGCTCGGGCAGCCCTTCGTGGTCGAGAACCGCGCCGGCGCCAACGGCATGATCGCCGCCGAGGGCGTCGCACGTGCGGACGGCGACGGCTACACCATGCTCGCCTGCAACTCGTCCACCATCACGCTCAACAAGACGCTGTTCAAGGATATCCGCTACGACCCGGAAAAGCACTTCGCGCCGCTCACCACCGTCGTGTCGGCGCCGCTGGTGCTCGTGGTCAATCCCGAGAATCCCAAGACGGCTGATATCAAGACCGTCGCCGAGCTCGTCGCGGCGGCGAAGGCCGCACCCGGTGCGCTGGCTTACGGCTCGGGCGGCAACGGCAACCTTGCCCATCTCGCCATGGAGCTGCTCAGCCAAAAGGCCGGCATCAAGCTGATCCACGTGCCCTATCGCGGTGGCGCGGCTTCCGAGGTCGGCATCCTCGCCCAGGAGGTGCTCGCGGTGTTCGATCCGCTCTCCGCCGTGCCGCTGGTCAAGGCCGGCAAGCTGCGCGCGCTCGCGGTGTCGTCGGCCGAGCGGCTGCCGGCGCTGCCCGATGTGCCGACCGTCGCGGAAGCCGGCTATCCCGGCTTCGACATCTCGTTCTGGGTCGGCTTCTTCATGCCGAAGTCGACGCCGGCGCCGATCCTGGAGACGCTGCACCGGGAGATCGTCGCGGCGGCCAAAGATCCGGTGCTCGCGGACAAGCTCGGCTCGCAGGGCGTCGTCAGCTTGCTGACACCGGTCGAGTATGCCGCGAAGATCGCGAAGGAGACCAAGGAACTCGCCGAGGTCGTCGCGGCCGCTGACATCAAGGCGGAGTAGGGACGCGGTCGCGTCGAAGGCGCGGGTGAGGTCGGCGCATCAACTCGCCGAGCGCTCGCGCTCCGCAATGCGAATGGCGCGAGCCCTGGTGCCCTTCGCCGCACGGACTGCAATCATGCTCCTCGCCTTGCCACGGGCCGTGGCGTTTTTGTGGAGCAGGGATACGAACCGCTTCCGCGCCCGGTTCGTCCTCAAATGCGCGGCAAGCTGTTCAGCCTTGCGAATGAAAGCAGTCGTGGACGGCGTCAGGTTCACCGGGACCCAGGCGACATCCCTGGCCTTGGAGAGGCTGCCGATGCCCTCGCACGGCGCCTCGCGCGGCAGGTCGATCCTGATCGCGAGCGCCTCCGACCGTTCGGTCCAGTCTTCGGCCTTGGTGCCGGTGACGATGCGGACATAGTCGCGGGTCTCGCGCGGCAGCTCGCTCTCCTTGGCGAGCCACTTCTGAACCCGGCCGGGACCGGCGTTATAGGCCGCCGCCGCGAGGCCGAGATTGCCGAAATCATCGCGCAGCTTGCGCAGGAACTTTGCCGATGCGGGCAGCGCCTTGATGGGATCGAAGGGGTCGTCGAGCCCGACCTCGGCGGCCGTCTCCGGCATGAACTGAGCGACGCCTTGTGCGCCGGCCTGGCTGACTTCGTCGGATTTGAAGCGGCTCTCCTGCCAGAGCAGGCGGGCAAAGAACGGCACGGGAATGCCGCTGGCCTCGGCGGCCTGTCGAAGCGCATGGCAGAATCGTTCGGTCGATGAAACGGGCGCCTGTGCGGCAGCCTCGACCCTGGGCGGCGGCTCGATCACCTGCTCAAAGGCAGCGCGCGCATTGGCGAGCTCGATCGCCTGCACGCTCGCGAGGAACAGCTCGACGACCGGAATGAGCGGGGATGCCTGATTGTCTCCAAGACGGGCGCTGTCGAAAGTCGATGCTTGCCGCGACGCCGCTAGATCGAAGTCGCACATCAAAATGAAGAGCGCGGCACAAGCCGCGACGACAAATCGCATCTCTGTGGAAGTCCTCGAACCGTGGGGAACGACCGGCGAGGCGCCGGTGACAAGGACTTCTTAACCGTAATTGCGGCGAAGCTGCGATTCCGCAAAACGACCGGTGTTAGTACGGTGTTCCGCTACGGAAACCCGCGTCCTCTTCCCCGGAACTTCCGGAGCTGCGAAGATGCCGAATGTTGTCGGCGGACGGCGCGGCTATTCCCTCGGAAAATCCCTGCGCATCGCGATCTCGGCGGCATCGCCGGGCGACAGCACGGTCTGGTCGAAGGCCGCTTGCGGCTTCGTCATGATGTCGTAGAGGGAGATGCCCTTGATCGGCTTGCCCATGAGCTCGCGGACGCAGTCGGCGAGCGTGCCGTTGTAGACGAGATAGGGCGGACCTCGGTCCTTCTGCCGCTCGCCCTTCAGCGACGGCCACTTCTTCAGTTCGGCCGGCGCCTCATAGGCGATCGGCGATCCCTCTTGCTTGGCCCCGGTGGCTTGGATCGCGAGAGATCTTGGAGCCGCCGGGTAAACACGCGTTAAAGAATTGGTTCAAATCAACCGGCAACGAAGGCGAGCAGGGTGCCGTTGGCCTTGGCCGGCGGCACGCAGATCGCGGTCCCGCTGCGTACAGCTGCCGAACCCAGCGCCTTCTCAGTCGCCGCCAGATCGCCGCTGACGAGCACCAGCGCCGCGCCGCCGCGCTCGGAAATTCCGGCGAGCGGCACGCCGGGATAGCGCTTTCCGAGTTGCTCCAGCGTGAGATAGACGAAGTCGGCACGATCGCCGCCGGAGCGCACCGTGACCGCGCCATCGGCCTCGGCGATCGGCTCGCGGTCGATCAGCCGGCCGAGATGCGCGGCCTCGTTCGCGGGCTCGGGTGTTGCGATCAGCGTCTGCCTGATCCGCTTCGCCGCATTGGCGTGTTTCATCAGTTCGGGAATCCAGACCGTCTCGCGCGTCTTGTGCTGGCAGGCAAAGATGCGCACGCCGCCGGGCGCTTCCGCGGTCGGCCACATGAAGGTGCGGAATTTTGCTGCCGAGACCGTTCCGTTCGGCAGCGTGACCGGCCGTTCGAAATCGGTCGGGCCGACCGGCGTGAAGCCTCGTGCGCGGATCTCTTCGGCACCGGCAGCGGAATCGACCGCCGTGAAGGCGATACGCTCGATGCCTTCGCCGCGCTTGTCGAGGAAGGCGCGCGCCGGCGCGTTGTGCTCGGTCGCGGCGAGCACGCCGAGCAGCTCCATATAATCGGGGTCGAACATGATGGTGTAGTTGCCGGTGCCCATATGCGCGCTGTGGGTGCCGCGCGGCGACACGGTGAAGCCGAGCTGCCGATAATTCTCGGCGGCCTCGTCGAGGTTCTTCACCATGACCACGGCGTGGTCGATACCGATGACGTTCTTGAGGGCCACTGTTCTTATCCCCGAATGCAAACTGACTTGAGGCCGCGGGCGGCGGCCGGTCCTGTCTACGCCGGATAGGCGGCCAAGTCATTTTCAATTCGATGCGAGATACGGAATTTCATTCCGCGAAATGATCCGCCGACGCGCGGCAGCATCAGCGGGCCTGATCGAGATAGGCGGCAAGGATCGCGCGCTCCTCGCTGGTCATCTCGGTGATGTTGCCCGGCGGCATCGCATCGGACCAGGCCGCGACGCGGCCGATCAGGCGGATGTTGCGATGGATGTGCTCGGGCGCATCGAGCAGGATGCCCTTCGGCGCGGTCACGATGCCGGCCCAGACCGGCTCGGTGGCGTGGCACATGCTGCAACGGGACGTCACGATCTCCTCGACGGCAGCAAGGGTCGGCGGCGCCGATAACGCGCCCGTCTTCACCTCGCGCGGGCCGGCCGCGGAAAGGAAGAGGATCGCAATCACGCCGATTGCCGCAACGCCCCACACCCACCAGGGCGATTTGCGCCCCGCGTGGCGCTCGTTGAAGAAGTGGCGGATCACGGGACCCAGCGCCAGGATGATGGCGACGATGATCCAGTTGAAGCGCGTGGCGTAGAGCAGGGGATAGTGGTTGCTGATCATCAGCACGACCACGGGAAGCGTCAGATAGTTGTTGTGAACCGAGCGCTCCTTGCTGGCCTTGCCGAGCTTCGGATCCGGCGCCTGTCCCGCGATCAGGCTGGCCACGATCTTCTTCTGGTTCGGGATGATCAGCGCAAAGACATTCGCCACCATGATGGTGCCGATGATCGCGCCGATCTGGTTGAAGGCGCCACGGCCGCTCAGCACATGGGTGAAGGCATAGGTCAGCGCGACCAGGAACAGATAGCCGCCGATGGCGAAGCGCAATTCGCGCTGTGCAAGTCCGGAACGGCAGGCGGCTTCATAGAGCAGCCACGCCAGCGCGAGGCTGCAAAAGCTGAACAGCCCGGCCTGGAGTGGCGTGAGGTCGAGGATCGACTTGTCGACCAGGAACAAATCGGCCTCGAGATAATAGACCACCACCATCAGCGCGAAGCCGGACAGCCAGGTGGTGTAGGCTTCCCATTTGAACCAGGTGAGCTCGTCAGGCATCTGGGAGGGGGCTACCAGATATTTCATGATCCGGTAGAAGCCGCCGCCATGGACCTGCCAGGCCTCGCCCTGCACGCCATCGGGCAGGTCACTCCTGGATTTGAGGCTGAGGTCGAGGGCGATGAAGTAGAAGGAACTGCCGATCCAGGCGATCGCCGCCACCACGTGGAGCCAGCGCAGCAGCAGGCTCACCCATTCCGATATGATGGATCCCCACATGATCATCCCGTCAAATGCGACAGCGATGCCGCAGCTATGATGACCGCAACCCCCGCCCTTACAATGTGTCGCACCTATCCGCGGTGTTTTCCAGTACGATGGGTTGCAACCGATGCACATCGTGCGGGCATCGGTTGACGTGGGATGCGGCAGCGCTTCGACCTGCCGCGGTGGTGTCGATGTTCGAGATTGCAGGCCGGGAGGACCATTTGAAGAGAAGGATTTTGTCTGTCGCGATATCCGCGGGGCTGCTGGTTGCGACCGGTGCGCAGGCCGAGCCGGTGTTGCAGGGCAAGGACGCTTATGGCGATTGGCAGGCCGACAAGCCGGGCACGATCAGGCTGATCCGGCCGCAGGATCTGGTCAGGCCCGGTGCGACGCGATCGGTTGCGAGCTCGTCGCGCGTGGTGCCGCGTCCGCCGGAGGCCGCGCTCCAGGTGCCGGCGGGATTCAAGGTCGAGCTGTTTGCCGAAGGTCTGCGCGCACCGCGCATCATCAGGGTGGCGCCGAACGGCGATGTCTTCGTCGCGGAGACGCGGGGCGGCACCATCCGCGTGTTGCGTGCCGGCGAAGGCGGCAAGGTCGCGACCAATGAGGTGTTCGCCAGCGGACTGAGGCAGCCATTCGGCATCGCCTTCTTCCCGAACGGCGACAATCCGCAATGGGTCTACGTCGCCAACACCCACAGCGTCGTTCGCTTTCCCTATCAGGCCGGCGATCTCAAGGCGCGCAGCAAGGCCGAGACGATCGTGCCGAGCCTGCCGCATGACGGCGGCCATTCCACCCGCGACATCGTCTTCACGCCCGACAACAAGCGCATGCTCGTCTCCGTCGGCTCGCTCAGCAACGTCGCGGAAGGTTTGGGCACGCCGCCGGGCGGGATGGAGGCGTGGTCGAAATCGCAGCCGCTCGGTGCGGCCTGGGCGAGCGAGACCGAGCGCGCGGCCGTGCTGGCTTTCAACCCGGACGGCAAGGAGCGGAAGATCTACGCCACCGGCATCCGCAATTGCGTCGGCCTTGCGATCCAGCCGCAGACGGGGCTGCCCTGGTGCTCGACCAACGAGCGCGACGGCCTGGGCGATGATCTCGTGCCCGACTACGTGACCAGCGTGAGGGAAGGCGCGTTCTACGGCTGGCCCTGGTTCTATATCGGCGCCAACGAAGATCCGCGCCATGCCGGCGCGCGGCCCGATATCAAGGACAAGGTGACGGTGCCCGATGTGCTGGTGCAGCCGCACTCGGCCTCGCTCGGCATGGCCTTCTACCAGGGCACGCAGTTTCCGTCCGAGTACCAGGGCGATGCCTTCGCCGCCGAGCACGGCTCATGGAATCGCTCGAAGCGCACCGGCTACAAGGTGATCCGCATCCGCATGAAGGACGGCAAGCCGACCGGCGAATACGAGGATTTCGTCACGGGCTTTGTCGTCAGCGACACGGAAGTGTGGGGCAGACCGGTTGGCGTCGCCGTCGCAAAGGATGGATCGCTGCTGGTGTCGGAGGATGGCAACGGCACGATCTGGCGGGTGACTAGCATGCGTTGACTTCCCCCTCCAGAAGGGTGAGGAAGTCCGCTACCCCCGTCTCACGCTCGCCCCGCCATCCACCGGCAGGGTCACGCCGGTGATGAAGTTCGCCTCGTCGGATGCCAGGAACAGCGCGGCGTTCGCGACGTCCCAGCCGGTGCCCATCTTCTTGCGCAGCGGCACCTTGCTGTCGCGTTCGGCTTCGACCTCGGCGCGGGTCTTGTGCCATTCGCGGGCGCGGGTGTCGACGGCCATCGGCGTGTTCATCAGGCCGGGCAGGATGACGTTGGCACGGATGCCGTATTCGGCGTTCTGGTAGGCGAGCTGTTCGGTGAAGGCGATCATCGCCGACTTCGTCGCCTTGTAAGCGACGTAAGGATAGGTCGTGATCGCCGCCATCGAGGAGATGTTGATGATGGCGCCGCTGCCTTGCGCGCGCATGATCGGGATCACTTCTTTCGCCGCGAGAATGCAGCTCTTCAGGTTGATCGCGACGACGCGGTCGAACGCCTCCTCGGTGATTTGAAGCAGCTCGGCATCGCCGCCGGACAGACTGACGCCGACATTGTTGTGCAGCACGTCGATCCGGCCCCAGCGCGACTGGGCGTCCTTGACCATCGCCTTGATGTCGGCCGACTTCGTGACGTCGGCCTTGAAGGCTGCCGCGGTGCCCTGCTTCGCCGCGATCATCGCAACCGTTTCCTGCGCCGATTCCAGATGTTGATCGACGCACAGGACCTTTGCGCCTTCGCGCGCGAAGGTCAGCGCGGTGGCGCGGCCGTTGCCCATGCCTTCGCCGGGGCTTTGCCCGGCTCCGACGACGATGGCGACCTTGTCCTTCAAGCGCATCTCGGTTTACTCCCTTTTCCGGTAGTTCTCATTATTTTCGTGCAGATTAGCAAATCGTCCCGACCGGAGAGAAGGGCGTTGCTTCTGCGTTCATGTCATTGACATCGCATGGAATTGCATTGTTGCGGCTGGTCAAACGCGCATGGCTGGCCCTTGCGGCTCAGGAACCGTTCCGAGGTGGCAGCGTTTGTTGCGAAGCCTTTCCCGCGCTAGGCTGCGTCCCGGGGCTTCCCAACCGCCAGTGGCTTGCCGATGAATCTGCTCGACCCACAAGGGCCCGTGGCCGCGGGCAACAGCACCATTCTGGTCGATTCCGTCTTCATCATGCTCGTGATCGTGGTGCCGACCATTTTCGCGATCCTCGGCTTTGCATTCTGGTTTCGCGCCTCGAACTCAAAAGCGCGCTACCAGCCTGACTTCGTCTATTCCGGCCGCGTCGAGATGGTGGTGTGGGCAATCCCCGCGCTCACCGTCATTCTGCTCGGAGGGGTCGCCTGGATCGGTTCGCATCGGCTCGATCCCGCGGCGCCCGTGCCGGGCACCGGCAGCCCGGTGCGGATCCAGGCCGTCTCGCTCGACTGGAAATGGCTCTTCATTTATCCGGACCAGCGCATCGCCACCGTCAACACGCTGACGGTGCCGGCCGGGGCCGAGCTGAACTTTCAGCTGACGTCGTCGAGCGTGATGAACACGTTCTTCATTCCGCAGCTCGGCAGCATGATCTACACCATGAACGGCATGGTGACGAAGCTGAACCTGCGCGCCGACAATGAAGGCAAGCTCAAGGGATTGTCGGCGCATTTTTCCGGCGACGGTTTTCCGGACATGATGTTCGACGTGAACGTCATCTCGCCGCTCGCCTTTCCGGATTGGGTGGCGGCCACGGCGAAGTCCGACACCGTGCTGAACCAGGACAGCTACAGGAAGCTAATGCAGCAGGGCATCGAGAAGGGCAAGCCGACCTACCGTCTCGAAGACCCCAGGCTGTTCGACCTGATCGCAAACCAGCACATTCCGCCGGGGCCGGGGCCGGAGCTGATCTCCGATGCCGGACGTCCGCACAGTGGAGGGCACGATGCTCGGTAAGCTCGATTGGTCGGCCATTCCGTTCGATCAGCCTATACCGCTCATCGCAGGCGGGATCGTGCTGGTCGCGATCCTGGGCGTGCTGACCTGGGTCGTGGTGAAGGGGCATCTGCCCTATCTCTGGAGCGAATGGATCACCAGCGTCGATCACAAGCGGATCGGCGTCATGTATATCCTGCTGGCCTCGGTGATGCTGCTGCGCGGCGGCAGCGATGCCATCATGATGAGGATCCAGCAGGCGGTCGCCTACCAGTCGCAGGGCTATCTGCCGCCCGAGCACTACAACCAGATATTCTCGGCGCACGGCACCATCATGATCTTCTTCGTGGCGATGCCGTTCGTGATCGGGTTGATGAACCTGATCGTGCCGCTACAGCTCGGCGTGCGCGACGTCGCGTTCCCGACGCTCAATTCGGTCGGGTTCTGGCTGACCGCGACCGGCGCGTTGCTGGTCAATCTCTCGCTCGTGGTCGGCGAGTTCGCGCGCACCGGATGGCTCGCCTTTCCGCCACTATCGGAGCTGTCCTACTCGCCGGGCGTCGGCGTCGACTATTATGCCTGGTCGCTCCAGATCTCCGGCGTCGGCACGCTGGTGGCCGGCATCAATCTCGTCACCACGGTCCTGAAGCTGCGCACCAAGGGCATGAACTATCTGCGCATGCCGATGTTCTGCTGGACCACGCTGGCTTCCAACCTCCTCATCGTCGCGGCCTTCCCGATCCTCACCGCCACGCTCGCGATGCTGCTGCTCGACCGTTACCTCGGCTTCCATTTCTTCACCAACGAGGCCGGCGGCAACGTCATGATGTTCATGAATTTGATCTGGGCCTGGGGGCATCCGGAGGTCTACATCCTAGTGCTGCCGGCCTTCGGCATCTTCTCCGAGGTGGTGTCGACCTTCTCCGGCAAGGCGCTGTTCGGCTATCGCTCCATGGTGCTCGCGACCATGGCAATCTGCGTCATCTCCTTCATGGTCTGGCTGCACCATTTCTTCACGATGGGGGCGGGGCCCGACGTCAACGCCATCTTCGGCATCGCCAGCATGATCATCGCGGTACCGACGGGCGTGAAGATCTACAATTGGCTGTTTACGATGTATGGCGGCCGCATCCGCTTCGCGACGCCGATGCTGTGGGCGGTCGGCTTCATGGTCACCTTCATCGTCGGTGGATTGACCGGTGTCCTGCTCGCGGTGCCGCCGGCCGACTTCATGCTCCACAACAGCATGTTCCTGGTGGCGCACTTCCACAACGTCATCATCGGCGGCGTGCTGTTCGGCGCCTTCGCCGGCTTCGAATATTGGTTTCCCAAGGCATTTGGCTTCCGCCTCGACGAACGCTGGGGCAAGCTGGCGTTCTGGTTCACTTTCCTCGGCTTCTTCATCACCTTCGTCCCGCTCTACATTGCTGGCATGCTCGGCATGACCCGGCGCATGCAGCATTACGACGTCGCGGCTTGGCGGCCCTGGATGATCGTTGCAGCCATCGGCATGGCCGTGCTGACGATCGGGGTGATCTGCCAGATCGTCCAGATCGTGGTCAGCATCCGCAACCGCGAGGCGCTGCGCGACCGTACCGGCGATCCCTGGGACGGCCGTTCGCTGGAATGGGCGACCTCGTCACCGCCGCCGGTATTCAATTTCGCCTTCAGTCCCGACGTCCGCGGCGAGGACGCCTATTGGGACATGAAGGCCCGCGCTCAGCAGCAATCGCTCGAACGCGACAGGCCGGAATATCAGGACATCGAGATGCCCCGGAATTCCCCGACCGGATTCGTCTGCGCGTTCTTCGCCACCATCATGGGCTTTGCGCTGATCTGGCACATCTGGTGGATGGTGATTCTGGGCGGCTTGGGCGCGTGGGCGACCTTCGTCGTGTTCGCCTGGCGCGACCACGACGAATACGTCATTCCCGCGGGGGAGGTCGCGGCGATCGACCGCGTCAATCTCGAGGAGCGGCGGAACCTCGTCAGCATGGCGGGAGCAGTCTGATGGCGATGACCGCGGCCGCAGGCCACGCGCACGCCGATCCCCATCACATCGGGGTCGTCATCGAGCATCCCGGACCCGCTTCGAAGCGGATCGTGACCGCCTATGGCTTCTGGATCTTCCTGCTCTCGGACATCGTGATGTTCTCCTGCTTTTTTGCGGCCTATGCGGTGCTGTCTGGTCAGACTGCCGGCGGCCCGAAGGGCTCGGAGATATTCGAGCAGGGGAACGTCGCGATCGAGACGGTCTGCCTGCTGTTGTCGAGCTTCACCTGCGGCATGGCCAGCATTGCTGCCGATGTGCGCAACCGGTTCTGGTTCTACCTCGGCATGACCGTGACCTGCGTGCTCGGGCTGATCTTCCTCGTCATCGAGTTCCGCGAGTTCGCCGACCTCGTCGCGCGGGGCTATGGTCCCTCGCGCAGCGCTTTCCTGACCGCGTTCTTCTCGCTGGTCGGCTGCCACGGCCTGCATGTTTCGGCCGGCGTGCTGTGGCTGCTGACCATGATGGCCCAGGTGTTCGCGAAGGGCTTTCGCGCCGACGTCCTGCGCCGGATGATGTGCTTCGCGCTGTTCTGGCACGCGCTCGACATCGTCTGGGTCGGGGTGTTCTCCGTCGTCTATTTGCTTGGGAGCGCCGCATGAGCGATCAGAGCCACGCGCGGACCGACCATGACCTCGCGCCGGGCGAGGAAGAGCAACACAGCGTCGGCACCCGGATCCTCGGCTACGTCGTCGGGCTCGCGCTCGCGCTGCTGCTGACGGCGACGTCGTTCTTCATCGCCGGCACCGATCTGGTCTGGCAGCCCTCCATCCCGGTGGCGTTGATCGTGCTGGCGATCGCGCAGATGGGGGTGCATCTGGTGTTCTTCCTGCACATCACGACCGGCCCCGACAACACCAACAACGTGCTGGCGCTGGCCTTCGGACTGCTGGTGGTCTTCCTGGTCGTGGGCGGCACGGTCTGGATCATGGCGCATCTGAACGCGAACATGCCGCCGATGGACCAGATCATGCGGATGCAGTGACGGAGCCGCCCAAAAAAGAAGAGCCGCTTGTGATGACAAGCGGCCCAAGTCTAGGGAGGAAACGCCCAAGCGAGGCAATCGGGCCGAAGCCGGATTGCTGCCAAGGAAACGCCCGCGCAAGCGCTTGCGTACGCATAGAAATGCGGCAACTCCCGATGAAGTTCAATTCCGGATCAATACGGACCCGGACTACCACTCCCGGCTGCGTGAACGACTTTGCTCATTTCGGCCGGCGGCAATTGTAGGCCTTGCGGAAGCCGGCCGCCTGGGCGTCGTCCTCCGAACAGAACCAGCGGTCCGGCTTGGTGGTCGCCGGGTAGCTCGGGCAGCCCCGCAAATGATAAATGCCGATATTGCCGGTGACGCGGGCGCGCACCGCGAGCTTGCCCTTGATGCTGCAACTCGGCGGCATCGTCAGGTCCTCCGGGAACAGCACGGCACGAATTTCCTTGTCGCGGTCCGGGCGGCAGGCGGCGCCGAGCAGCGTACCGTCCTTCTTGCCGGCGCGAAAGTCTTGCGGTGCAACAAAGCAACCCTTCCAGATTCCGGCCGAGGCCGTCTTGGCTTCGCCCGCCGCCGGCTTGACGTTCGCCTTGATCGGCTCGCGGGCGATGGCAAAGCCGAGCTTGACCAGTTGCTCGTTCAAGGTCGCCTTGTCGCCCTCGGCCGTGCAGATCGCCCGGTGTCGCTTGCCAAAACTCTTCTCCGGCCCGACATCGTCGCAACGCACGGAGCGCTTGTTGATCAGCTTCGCGAGCTGGTCGCGGGCCTCGATACCGCAGGTCCAGGGATCGGCGTGATCGTCGATGCAAACCTGGTCAAGCTCGGGCGCGTCGACGCCGTCGAGCCGATAGGTGACGTCGCCAAGCTGGATGGCGTTGCCGTCCCGGACTGTCGCGGCGGCGGTCAGCGCGGACGCCGGCTCGGAAGACGCCAGAAACCCGGACAAGGCGAAAAACAAAATGAGCGCAAAAGCGCGGGCGGCGGCAAAGACATTTCGGAAGGACATACGATCTCGCTATCGATGGCTCGTGCACCTCGTTCCTAGCATCCGGATGTGGCGATACCAATGGTCTGCACCCTGCGAAGTGCGACATTCCGGCTCCGCGGCTTTACTCCCCGCCCGCTCTGACCCTATCGTTCGCAGGCCTTGCCGACCGTGCAGGCCGAATCGCCCGGGAAGCGGCGAGGGCGGGAGGAAAAGATTGCGATGAAAGACCCCGTGGACGTCCTGATCATCGGCGCCGGCGCTTCGGGCGCGGCGGTGGCGTGGTCGCTGGCCGAGACCAAGATGCACATTCTCTGCCTGGAGCAGGGCGGCTGGATGAACCCGGCGGAATATCCCAGCGCCGGCCGCGACTGGGAGGCGAAGTTCTACGGCGAGTGGTCGTCGAGCCCGAACGTGCGCGGCCGTCCCGAGGACTATCCTGTCAACGACGACAATTCGCCGATCAAGGTCGTGAACTACAATGCGGTCGGCGGCTCCACGGTGATGTACACCGCGCACTGGCCACGGCTGCATCCCTCCGATTTCAAGGTGAGGACGCTCGACGGCGTCGCCGACGACTGGCCGATCGACTACGACGCACTGACCCCGTTCTTCGAAGAGAACGACCGGATCATGGGCACGTCCGGCTTGTCAGGCGATCCGCTCTCGCCGTTGACGCACCCGCCGATGCCGCAGCAGCCGATGGGATTGTCCGGTGCCATCATCGGCAAGGCCATGAACAAGCTCGGCTGGCACTGGTGGCCGTCGGACACGACGGTCGCAACGATGGACTACGAGGGCCGCGCCCGCTGCATCAATCTCGGCCATTGCACGCCGGCCTGCGCGCAAGGCGCAAAGTCCTCCACCGACATTACCTATTGGCCGCAGGCGATCCGCGCCGGCGTCGAGCTGCGCACTCATTGCCGGGTGCGCGAGATCACCACCGACGAGAACGGCATGGCCTCGGGCGTGGTCTATTACGACAAGGACGGCGTCGAGCAGTTCCAGCCGGCGCATGTCGTCATCATTGCCTGCAATGGCGTCGGCACGCCAAGGCTCTTGCTGAACTCGGCGTCGCCGCGCTTTCCGAACGGTCTTGCCAATTCGTCCGGCCTCGTCGGCAAGAATTTGATGTTCCATCCCTATGCGCAGATCTACGGCTATGTGAAAGAGCCGACTGACTCTAACCGCGCGCCGCCGACCTGCCTGTGGAGCAAGCAGTGGTACGACACCGACCTGTCGCGCGGCTTCGTGCGCGGCTACGGCGTGCAGTTCGTGCGCGGCGCTGGGCCGGTGTTCGAGGCGGTCGTCAGCGAGCAAAGGGGCATTTTGCCCTGGGGCGAGGATCACCACCGCGTCTTCCGCAAGCTTAACGGGCATCGGCTTGGATTTTCCGCGATCTGCGAGGATCTGCCGGAGGAGCATAATCGCGTTACGCTGGACCCCGTGCTGAAGGACAGCCACGGCATACCCGCGCCAAAGATCAGCTACACGATCAGCGAGAATAGCCAGAAGATGATGGACTATGCGCTGGCGCGAGGCCGCGAAATTCTGGAGACCGCCGGGGCGACCGACATCTGCGTCAACTCGCCGATCCCATGGGGCGGCTGGCACCTGCTCGGCACCGCGCGGATGGGCACCGACCCCGAACGCTCCGTGGTCAACGAATGGGGTCGCACGCACGACGTGAAGAACCTCTTCATCGTCGACGGCAGCATCTTCGTCACCTCGGGCGGTGTGAACCCGACCTCCACCATCCAGGCCCTCGCGCTCTACATCGCCGACCAGATGAAGCAGCGCCTTGCCAATTTGTTCGATTGAGGCCGCCATGTCCGCAGACAATCTCACGCGCATCCAGCGCGACGACCTCCGCACCATCGCCGCGATGATCGTTCCTGCCAGCGACGAGTACAAGGTGCCCGGCGCCGACGACCCCGCGATCCAGGCCGACATGCTGGCAACGCTCGGGCGCGACACCAAATTGGTCGCGGCGGCGCTGGACCATCTGGCGCGGCTGGCAAGTCAGCCGCTCGCCGAGCTCGATGTCGCGAGACGCGATGCG
The DNA here is from genome assembly GCF_002266465.3 of Bradyrhizobium symbiodeficiens. NCBI lineage: Bacteria > Pseudomonadati > Pseudomonadota > Alphaproteobacteria > Hyphomicrobiales > Nitrobacteraceae > Bradyrhizobium > Bradyrhizobium symbiodeficiens. Next base: position 2,230,273 of record NZ_CP029427.2, read on the forward strand.
GTGGCGCAGGAGTTTCGCGAGGCCGGCGGCGTCGCTGCCGCGACGCTCGTCCGTGTCGTGCTGCAATGCTACTACCGCGACGACCGCGTGCTGCGCTCGCTGGGGATCGAGCTGCGCGCGCCGTTCCCCAAGGGGCATGTGCTGCCGGACGGCGACTGGTCGCTGCTCGATCCGGTCAAGGCGAGGGGCGGCGCGCTGAGGCAAATCCCCTAGCCATCCGGGTAGTCCAGCCCTGCGCTCCGGGGCGGGCACCTTGCGCGGCAGTGAGAAGGCCACCATTTGTGTGAGCCTCCAAGGACTCTTGCCATGCTGGATTTCACTTCAGATATCGTCGATGACGCCTCGTCATCGCGAACCACAGCGTCTGCCCCGGCCGATGACCGGGCGTTGCTGGACGCCTATTCCAATGCCGTGATCGACGTGACCGACCGGGTCGGCCCCGCGGTCGTGCGGGTCGAGACCGGGCCGAAAGGGCCTGATAGACGCGAGCGCGGCGGGCTCGGCTCGGGCATCGTGATCTCGCCCGATGGCCTCGTCCTCACCAACAGCCACGTGGTCGGCACCTCGAAGGAGATCCGGCTGCGCGACGTCGAGGGCCATGTCGGCGATGCCCAGGTGCTCGGCGTCGACCCTGATACGGATCTGGCGCTGCTGCGGGCCAACGGCGCGCGCCATTTGCCTTATGCCGCGCTCGGCAATTCCAAGACCTTGCGCCGCGGCCAGCTCGTGATCGCGATCGGCAATCCGCTCGGCTTCGAATCCACCGTGACCGCCGGCGTGGTCTCGGCGCTCGGCCGTTCGATCCGCTCGGTCAGCGGACGTACCATCGAGGATGTGATCCAGACCGATGCCGCGCTCAACCCCGGCAATTCCGGCGGCCCGCTGCTGTCGTCGAATGCCGAGGTGATCGGCATCAACACCGCCATCATCAACGGCGCGCAGGGCATCTGCTTCGCGGTCGCCAGCAACACCGCGCAATTCGTGCTGTCGGAGATCATCCGTCACGGCTATGTCCGCCGCGCCTATATCGGCGTCGCCGGGCAGACCTCGCCGGTTCCACGGCGGCACGCGGTGCTGGCCGGCATCGAAAACAAGATGGGCGCGCTGCTCGCGCAGATCGAGCCGGATGGTCCGGCGGCGAAGGCCGGCCTGTTGCCCGGTGACGTCGTGATCAAGCTCGACGGGGTCGACATCAACGGCGTGGACGATCTGATCCGCGTGCTCGATCGCGACCGCATCGGCCGGCGGCTCGCCATGGACGTGCTGCGGCTCGGCCGCCTGCGGGCGATCGACATCGATCCGATCGAGCGGAAGCCCGCCCGCTAGCGTTCGATGGGCGGGGCGAGGTATGACTTAGGCATGCCTCGCCTCCGGACACCTGCCGCATGATGCCGGCGAATGAGATCTACGATGTCGTCGTCATCGGCGCCGGTGCCGGCGGCATGACAGCCGCGGCCGTGGCCGCGGCGCAGGGCCTGCGCGTGCTGGTGATCGAGAAGACTGCGTTCGTCGGCGGCACCGCGGCTTGGTCCGGCGGGATGGTCTGGATTCCCGCGAATGCCAGGATGAAGGAGGCTGGGCTCTCCGACAGCGTCGCGGATGCCGTCCAATATCTGTCGGGCACGGTGCCCGAGCCCGCCAATGCCGGCCTGCGCGCCGCCTTCCTCGCGCGCGGGCCCGAGGCGATCGCCTGGCTCGAAGCCAATACGGAAGTTCGCCTTCAGCCGGTGAAGGCCTGTCCGGATTGTCATCCGGAGCGGCTGGGCGCAAAGGCTGGCGGCCGCGTGCTGGCGCCGGTCGGCTTCGATGGCAGGCGGCTGGGCGAAGCTTTTGCGCGATTGCGGCCACCGCTGCCGGAGTTCACGCTGTTCGGCGGGATGATGGTCGATCCTCGCGACGTTGCGCATTTGCGCAGCGTTGGAAAGTCGCTGCGTTCGACCTTGCGCGCGGCACGGCTGGTCTCTCGATATGCGCTGCAGCGGCTGCGCAGTCCGCGGGGAACGTCGCTGTATCTCGGCAACGCACTTGCGGCGCGGCTCTATGCTTCGCTGCTGGCGCAGCAGGTCGAATTTCTCTTCGACGCCGACGTCGAAGACCTCTCGATGCAGGGCGATCGCGTCGGCGGCGTGGTCATCCGCCATGGCTCGCGCGACCGGCCGATCGCAGCGCGCCGCGGCGTGGTGCTGGCGACCGGCGGCTTCTCGCACGACAATGTGTTGCGCAAGCGCTTCTTCCCGGCGGCGGCCGGACTTGTCTCGGTGGCCAACCCTTTCAGCACCGGCGACGGGCTTCGGCTCGCGGCGACGGCGGGTGCCGCGCTCAACACGGACGCGACCAGCCCGGCCTGTTGGGTGCCGGCTTCGCTGTTCCGCCGCGCCGACGGCAGCCGCGGCGTGTTCCCGCACACGGCCGATTGCGCCAAGCCCGGTGTGATCGCGATCAACCCAGAAGGCCGGCGTTTCGTCAACGAGGCGGCGTCCCACCACGAATTTGTGCTGGCGATGCTGCGCGAGAGCAAAGGTAAGCCGGACCGGCCGTTCTATTTGCTCTGCGACCGCCGGTTCCTGTGGGCTTACGGCCTCGGCCGCATCAAGCCGTTCACGCGAAATTATCGGCGCTACGTGGCGAGCGGCGAGTTGATCGAGGCGCCCGATATCGCGCAGCTGGCGACGAAGATCGGCGCCAAGCCCTCTGCGCTGACGGCGACTCTTGCGAGCTACAACGAAGGCGCGAAGGAGGGCCGCGATGGTGAATTCGGCCGCGGCAGCACGATCTATCAGCGGCATCTGGGCGATATCGGGCACAAGCCCAACCCTTGCGTTGCGCCGATCGAGCGCGCGCCGTTCTTCGCGTTACGCATCTATCCGGCCGATCTCAGTACGGCGATCGGCTTAAAGGTCGACGCGCAGGCCCGCGTGCTGCGCGAGGACGGCACGCCGATCGCGGGCCTCTACGCCTGCGGCAACGACATGGGCTCGATCATGAATGGGAATTATCCGGCGCCGGGGATCGCGCTCGGGCCCGCGCTGACATTCGGGTATATCGCGGGGCGGCATCTGGCGGAGGGCGGTGTGGTCGCGCCGGTTTCCTGCGTGTCAGCCTCCGGCTGACCATCCTCTCCCCTGTCATGCTCCGCCAAAGCGGGGCATCCAGTACGCCGCGGCTTGTCAGTATCTCACCGCCGTCTCGGAGTACTGGATCTTCCGGTCAAGCTGGACGATGACGCCGAATGTGTGGGGAGCGTGTCGTCTGAGCTTATCGCCGCTACTCCGCCGCTGCGGCAAAGCGGCTGTTCTCCAACTCCGCTTCCAGCCGCGCCGTCTCGGCCGCCGCGAGCTTGACGTTGGCTTCCTTGACGTGACCGAAACCTCGGATGGTCTCGGGCACCCTCGCGAGCCTTGCCAGCAGCGGGATCTGCTCTGCCTTCAGCCCGGCCATCCGCTGGTCGATCATCGCCAGATAATCCGCAACCAGTTTGCGCTCTGTCCGGCGCTCCTCGGTGCGGCCGAACGGATCGAACGTGCCGCCGCGCAGGAATTTAAGCCTGGCGAGAACACGGAAGGCGTGGAGCATCCAGCCGCCGAATTCCTTCTTCTGGAGATGTCCGGTAGTCTTGTCGCGCTTCGCGAAGATCGGCGGAGCGAGGTGGTATTTCAGCGTGAAGTCGCCGTCGAATTTCTCTGACACCTTCTTGGCAAAGCTGCCATCGGTATAGAGCCGGGCAACCTCGTACTCGTCCTTGTAGGACATCAGCTTGAACAGGTTTTTCGCGACCGCTTCGGTCAGCTCGGTAGAGGCCGGCGAGACCGCGCTCTCCGCCTTCCGCACCTTGGCAATTGCCGCGAGATAGCGGTCGGCATAGGCCTTGTCCTGATAGCCCGTCAAAAACTCGGCGCGGGTCGCGATGATGTCGTCGAGGGATTTGGTCGGAGCGGACGCGCGGCTCTTGAACTGGAGCACGCTGCGCACCCGCGACATGTCGTGGGCGGCCAGGCGGCCCCAGCTGAAGGCGAGCTTGTTCATCTCGATCGCGGCACCATTGATCTCGATGGCGCGCAGCAGCGCTTCGAGCGACAGCGGGATCGCCTCCTTCTGGAAGGCGAAGCCGAGCATGAAGGGATTGGTCGCAATGCTGTCGCCCATCAGCGCGGAGGCAATACCTGTCGCGTCGATGATGTCGAGGTTGTTGTCGCCGATGGCGTCGCGCAGCACGGTCTGCATCGTGCCCATCTCGAAATCGAGATCGGGGTTTTGCACGAAGCTCGCGGTCGGCTGCAGGTCGGCGTTGACATAGGCCCTCGTCACGCCGCGCTCGGCGCGGCTGAGCGCAGAGGGACCTGCCGAGACGATCATGTCGCAGCCGAGGATGACGTCGGCGCCGCCGGTGGTGATGCGGACCGCGGAGATGTCCTCCGGCTTCGGGGCGATGCGGACATGGCTCATCACCGCGCCGTTCTTCTGCGACAGGCCGGTGAAGTCGAGCGCCGAGCAGCCGCGGCCGTCGACATGTGCGGCCATGCCGAGCAGGGCGCCGATGGTGATGACGCCGGTGCCGCCGATACCGGTGACGAGGATGTTGTAGGGCGCGTCCAGCTCGCGTGCGGGCGGCAGCGGCAAATCGGCGAACAGCTGGCCGGAATCGACTGCCGAGGTCTTCATCCGCTTGAGCGAACCGCCGTGCACGGTCACGAAACTCGGGCAGAAACCCTCGACGCAGGAGAAGTCCTTGTTGCAGTTCGACTGGTCGATCTGGCGCTTGCGGCCGAACTCGGTCTCCAGCGGCTGCACCGAGACGCAGTTGGAGGCCTGCGAGCAATCGCCACAGCCTTCGCAGACCAGCTCGTTGATGAAGGCGCGTTTCGCGGGATCGGGATAGAGCCCGCGCTTGCGGCGGCGGCGCTTTTCCGCGGCGCAAGTCTGGTCATAGACGATGACCGAGAGGCCCTCGACGTCACGCAGCTCGCGCTGCACGGCATCGAGCTCGCGACGGTGATGGATGGTCGCGCCTTGCGGGAAGTAGTTTCCTTGCGGGTACTTGCTCGGATCGTCCGAGACGATTGCGAGGCGCTTGACGCCCTCGGCCCAGACCTGATGCGCGATCTGCGCGACGTTGAAGGCGCCTTCCGCCGGCTGCCCGCCGGTCATCGCGACGGCGTCGTTGTAGAGGATCTTGTAGGTGATGTTGATGCCGGCAGCGGATGCGGCGCGGAGGGCAAGAAGACCCGAATGGGTGTAGGTGCCGTCGCCGAGGTTCTGGAAGATGTGCTTCTCAGTGGTGAAGGGTGACTGGCCGATCCAGTTCACGCCCTCCGCGCCCATATGCGAGATCAAATCTGTGCGGCGGGTCGGCATGCTCAGCGCCATGCCGTGGCAGCCGATGCCGGCCATGGCGCGGCTGCCCTCGGGGACGCGCGTCGAGGTGTTGTGCGGACAGCCCGAGCAGAAGAACGGCGTGCGCGCGAGCTTGATCTGAGTGCCGGTGGTGACCGGATTGTCGAAGGCCTCCAGCCGCGCGAGGCGTTGCTCCAGCACGGGGCTGTGATGGCCGAGCTTGCGCAAGCGCGCAACCAGCGCGCCGGCGACGATGGTCGGCGTCAGCTCGCCCTCGCTCGGCAGCAGCGGCGCGCCGCGCTCGTCGCGCTTGCCGGTGACGGTCGGGCGTTTCGACGCATCGATGTTGTAGAGGATGCGCATCAGCTGGTCTTCGATGAAGCCGCGCTTCTCCTCGACCACGAGCACGTCCTGCAGGCCTTCGGCGAAGCGCTTGGCGCCGCTTTCCTCCAGCGGCCAGGTCAGCGCGACCTTGTAGATGCGCAGGCCCAGTTCCTGCGCGTCCTTGTCGGTGATTCCGAGATCGGCGAGCGCCTGGCGGAGGTCGAGATAGGCCTTGCCGGTGGCGACGATGCCGAGCCGCGCCGGCTTTGAATCGAGCACGATGCGGTCGAGCTGGTTGGCGCGGGCGAAGGCCTGCACGGCGGCCATCTTCGGCCCGAACAGGCGCCTCTCGGCGTCCAGCGGCGGATCAGGCCAGCGGATGTTGAGGCCGCCGGGCGGCATCTCGAAATCGTCGGGCAGCACGATCTTGATGCGCTCAGGATCGCTGTCGATCGAGGCCGAGCTTTCCACGGTCTCGCTGATCGCCTTGAAGCCGACCCAGCAGCCGGAGAAGCGCGACAGCGCAAAGCCGTAAAGCCCGAGATCGAGATAGTCCTGCAGCGTCGCCGGATTGATCACCGGGATCAGCGCCGCCGCGAACACCTGCTCGCTCTGATGCGCCAGCGTCGAGGACTGGCAGCCGTGGTCGTCACCGGCGAGTGCGAGCACGCCGCCGTTGAGCGAGGTACCGGCCGCATTGGCATGCTTGAGCGCATCGACGGAGCGGTCGACGCCGGGGCCTTTGCCGTACCAGATGCCGAACACGCCATCGACCTTGGCGCCGGGGAATAGGCCGACCTGCTGGCTGCCCCAGACCGCGGTGGCCGCCAGATCCTCGTTCAAGCCGGGGACGAAGGCGATGTCGTGCTGCTGGAGGTGCGACTTCGCGCGCCACAACGCGTGGTCGTACATGCCGAGCGGGGAACCGCGATAGCCCGAGATGAAGCCGCCGGTGTTGAGCCCCTGGAGCCGGTCGCGTTCGCGCTGCAACATCGGCAAGCGGACCAGGGCCTGTGTGCCGGACAGGAAGATCCGCTTCGATTCGAGCCGGTATTTATCGTCCAGCTCGACCTGCAACAGCGTCATTTCGGGGATCCTTGTTGTCCTGGTCCGGCGAGGGATTTTGCGCCGCAGGAGGCTTACGGCTTTGCGAAGCGGAAGAGCACAGTCAAGAGCATGGGCCGGCGAAGTCAATATCGCTGGCCGCATCCGTGGCGCTCCTGCTAGTCATGGCTTGCTAGCGGAGAACATCATGGCTGCAAATGCATTCGAGACCGAGATCACGGAAACGGCCGAGGCCCTGATCGGGCCGTGGCGCCAACCGCGTCAGATGCTGCAGGCGCAAACCTACGACGCGCACGCGTCCATTCACGACGACGCCACCGCGCAGAAGCTCGGCTTCAAGGGCGGCACCATCGAAGGCCCGACGCATTTCAGCCAGTTCGCCCCGCTCGGCGCGCGTCTGTGGGGTCATGCCTGGTTCGAGACCGGCTGCCTGTCCGCGCATTATCGCAGCGTCTGCTACGAAGGCGAGGAGGTGCAGGCGATCCTGTCGAAGCCACTGCCCGGGACAAGCCAGTGCCAGATCCAGATGGTCAAGCGTGAAGGCACCGAGGTGCTGCGCGGCACGGCCTCCGTAGGCGAACCGCATGCAGCGACTGCGCTGGAGGCCCGCCTCGCCGAGCTCAAGCCGCTGGCCGATCCTGTGATCCTGTGCGACGTCAAGGTGGCGCAGACCGGCAAGCGGCAGACCGTCCGCATGGCGTTCGATCAGACCATGGGCGACCTTTATCCTTTCTCGCTGCGGCAGAAGCTCGCCGTCATCACCGAAAACTCGCCATTCTATTCCAGCGCCGACAATCCGTGGGGCAGGGCCATCATCCCGATGGAGATGCTGAGCGTGCTGTTCCAGTACCGCTCGAAGGATGATCCACTGCCGGCCAAGGGGCCGGCCGTCGGCTTGTTTGCCGATCAGGAGATCCGGCTGATCAAGGGCCCGCTCTTCGTCGATGAGGACTACGAGGTCGAGCGCGAAGTGGTCGCGCTCTCGGGCAGCCGCCGCACCGAAAGCGCCTGGGCCAGGACGCGTGTGTTCGACAAGGCGGGTGTTGTGGTGGCGACCATGCTGCTGAACATGGCCACGCTCAAAGACTCCTATGCACCCTACGAGCAGGAGTATCGGCGGCTGTATGGAGCGACTCGCTAACGCTACCTTCGTCATTCCGGGGCGCGCGTAGCGGGAGCCCGGAAGCCATTTCACTGCATGTTTGGTCGCCCGATGGATTCCGGGTTCGACGCTTGCGCGTCGCCCCGAAACGACGATGGAGAGCGCTCATCCTTTAAGCAAATGCACTTCGCAAAGTCGTCGCACAGGGAATAAGCAGGCGTCGGTTTTCTTCCTAACCTCCTGAGCATACTGCGATTTCTTTCGCGTCTTGCCCGGCACCGCAATTGTACACAATGGCACGGCGCTTGCAGAACTCCGGCAAAGAGAGTTCTCGCGAGGGGCTAGCGTCATGCTGAACTCGAGCAAGCCGACACTGGGCGTCATCAGCGCCGAGCCCGAGCCGATCAAGCTCGACTGGCCGAGCACCGCGCTTCTCATCATCGACATGCAGCGCGACTTCATGGAGCCCGGCGGCTTCGGCGAGACGCTCGGCAACGACGTCAGCCAGCTTGCGCGCGCGGTGAAGCCGATCAGCGCGGTGCTGACGGCGGCGCGCGACACCGGCATGCTGGTGATCCATACGCGCGAGGGCCATCTGCCCGACCTCTCCGATGCGCCGCCGGCCAAAGTCGAGCGCGGCGCGCCGAGCCTTCGCATCGGCGATCCCGGCCCGATGGGCCGCATCCTCATCCGCGGCGAGGCCGGCCACGATATCATTCCCGAGCTCTATCCGCTCGACAGCGAGATCGTGATCGACAAGCCCGGCAAGGGCGCGTTCTACGCCACCGAGCTTACGGACGTGCTGGAGAAATACGGCATCGAGAACCTGCTGGTGTGCGGCGTCACGACCGAGGTGTGCGTCAACACCACGGTGCGCGAAGCCAATGACCGCGGCTACCGCTGCGTCGTCATGTCGGACGGCTGCGCGTCCTACTTTCCCGAGTTTCACGAGATGGGCCTGAAGATGATCAAGGCCCAGGGCGGCATCTTCGGCTGGGTCGCGAGCTCAGCTGCGGTCCTGGAGGCAATGAAGGTTTTGACCACATAGGGGTATTGTCATGAGCACGTTGACGGGGACAGCCGGCAAGTCTGAACTGAACAAGTCCGAGTTCAAGCCGGTACTATGGACATCGGGCGACTGGAACGCGTTCTTCGGCTTCGGCACCAACATCCTCGTCAACATGCTGGTGCTCACGGGCCTGTTGCGCTTCGTCTTGAAGATGCCTGACAGTCTCGTGTTCGGCCGCATCCTGCCCGCGCTCGGGCTGATGATGTGCCTCTCGACCTTCTACTATGCCTACCTTGCCTATCGTCTGGCGCAGAAGACCGGCCGCAACGACGTCTGCGCTCTGCCCTCGGGCGTCAGCGTACCGCACATGTTCATCGTCACCTTCGTGATCATGCTGCCGATCACGATCAAGACCGGTGACCCGCTCAAGGGCTGGTCGGCCGGCCTCGTCTGGGTGTTCTTCCAGAGCTTCATTCTCATGATCGGCGGCTTCATTGCGCCGTTCATCCGCAAGATCACGCCGCGTGCGGCACTGCTCGGCACGCTTGCCGGCGTCTCCGTCACCTTCATCTCGATGCGACCGGCGCTGGAGATGTACATGACGCCGCAGATCGGTCTGGTCTGCTTCGCCATCATCCTGGTGAGCTGGTTCGGCGGCGTGAAATACTGGCGTGGCATTCCCGCGGGCCTCGTCGCGATCGCGGTCGGCATGATCATTGCCTGGGGTTCGAACCTGTTCGGGCTCGGTCTCGGCGGCCTGAGCGTGAAGGGCGTCGGCGATGCCTTCGCCAATTTCGGCTTCTCGGTGCCGATTCCCGCCGTGGGCTACGTATTCTCAGGCTTCGAATTCCTCGGCATCATCCTGGTCACCGCCATTCCGTTCGGCATCTACGATCTCGTCGAAGCCATGGACAATGTCGAGAGCGCGGAAGCGGCCGGCGACGAATATCCGACCACGCGGGTGCTCACGGCCGACGGCGTCGTCAGCCTGATCGGCTGCCTGATGGGCAATCCCTTCATCAACGCCGTCTATATCGGCCATCCCGGCTGGAAGGCGATGGGCGGCCGCATCGGTTACTCCGCCGCAACTGGGCTCATGGTGATCGTGCTGGCCTGGTTCGGCATCATCTCGGTGCTGCTGGCACTCGTGCCCGTGGTCGCGATCTCGCCGATCCTGCTCTATATCGGCATGCTGATCGGCGCGCAGGCGTTCCAGACCACGCCGGTGAAGCACGCGCCCGCGATCGTGCTGGCGCTGACGCCGCATCTGGCTGCCTGGGCCAAGCTGCAGATCGACACCATGCTTGGCTCGACCATGAATGCGGCGGCCACCGTCGGCGGCATGGCCGCCGACAAGGCCGACGCCGTGAAGGCTGCCGCGATCGCCGCGCTGCCGCAGCAGGGCGTGTTCTATCACGGCCTCGAAGTGATGGGCGGCGGCTCCATCCTCGGCGGCCTCATCCTGGGTGCGATCGGCGTCTTCATCATCGAGCGAGATTTCGAGAAGGCATCGGCCTTCGCGCTGGTCGGTGCCGTGCTTACCTACTTCGGCTTCATGCATGGTGAAGCCGTAGGCATCGGTGGCGGCTTCGGGGTCACGCCCGCGGTGGCGCTGGCCTATGCTGCGATGGCCGCCGGCCTGTTCGCGGCCAGCAAGCTCGGCGCCGGCGAACACTATGCCGCGCATCCGGAGATGTCGGCCGCGCCGGCGGAGTAGGTCACGGAGCGGACTTCCGTAAAGCGGCCGGCAGTCGCCGGCCGTTTTCGTCTCAGGGCCGCACCGCCGGCGTCTCCATCGGCAGGCCGCGCGCCCGCGACATCAGGTAGAGCTCGAGCGCGACCAGCTCGGGCGAGCCGTAATCGTAGGCCTGGGCGCGCACGCCGCTCATGCAGCTGCGTAAGCGCCGCTCCAGCGATCCCAGCGTTTGCCATTCGAGGCGATAGAGCGGATAGCCGGTCGGCTGTCCTTGCGTGATCGGCGCGCCCGCGAGGTGCTTGTCGAAATTGTCATCGTGGCAATTGGTGCAGGCGAGGTTGAGCTGGCCCTCGCGCTGCGCGAAGAGCTCCCGGCCCTGCTCCACGAAGGGTTTTGCCTGCGGATCGTCGCCGGCGGTGATCGCGACACCGCGCGATTGATGGGCGACGAAGGCTGACAGCGCCAGGAGGTCGCGGCTCTCGTAGGGCAGGGGCGCAGCCCGCTGATGATTGGCGCGGCAGAGATTGATGCGCTGGTCGAGCGTGACAGGGCGGCCAAGCATCTTGTCGAAGGCGGGATAGCGAGCCGCGACGCCCTTCATGTTGCTGCGCGCATCGCCATGGCAATCCGCGCACGCCTTCTCCGCGCTGCCGGTCTTCTTGCCCCATAGCTGTTCGCCGTCGAGCACGAACAGCATGCCGGGATTGGAGGTGTCGTCATCCTGCATGGCGCGCGTGTCGGGACCCATGAAGGAATATCCGGAGCGGCGCGCATCGGACGGGATTTCACCGGCTAGCAGGGCAGGGGCCGCGGCGACCAAGGCCGCCGCTGCTATCGCGCGCCAAACGCTCATTCGACAGTGATCGATGCCGAGGCGGTTGACGAATAGCCGTTGTCGCCGATCCATTCGAACTCGAACCGGCCACTCTCCCTGGCGACCGTGAAGAAGGACAGATAGGGATTGGCCGCGATCGCCGGAAACAGATCGGCGCGGAAGATCTCGGTGCCGTTGTAGCGGCAGGTGAAGCTCGTGATGATGTCGCGCGGCACCAGCTTGCCGTCCGCGGTGTGGCGGAAGCCCGTCTCCATGATGTGCGAGGTCAGCGTGCGGATCTCGATGACGTCGCCGCGCCTGGCCTTGGCGGGAACGTTGATGAGCGCGGCCATCAGTTCATCTCCTCGGTGCAGGCGGCCATCGTCACGACGACATCGACGGCGATCTGCCAAAAACTGTCGTCGGAGAGGCGGGCGATCGCCACCACCCTCTGGGTATCTGCGAGCCGGATTCGTGTCGCGACCTGGGCCCGGCCGGAGGAGGGGCCGAGATAGAAATTGCCGATGTTGGGCTGCGGGTTCTTCTCATTGAAGACGTGGATGCTCTTGACGTGGTCGTCAGCCGTCATCGGGCTTGCGACGGTTACCGTCATCGGCACGGTATTGCCGTTCTCGACCAGCGGTGGAATGTCGAGCTTCACCTTGCCGGTGCGAACCGGCGCTTCGCCGACGACGTTGCGGATCGCGGTGTTGAGCATCGCTGGATTTGCCTGAAGCGGACGCAGGGTGACGATCGGGATAGTCCCGGCGGCAGTGACGCCTCCGGCGAGGCTCAAAAATTGTCGTCGCGTGGTTGGCATGAACAGTCCTAGTCGCGAAGCGTTGCAAGAAAAGCCACGATGTCCTCGATCTCCGCGGCCGACAAGATCGGCTTGCCGGCAAAATTGCGCCCCACCCGCACGAGGTCGGCGTTGCGATAATAGGACGGCATGATGGTCTCTGCGTTGAAGCGCGACGCATCGACCAGTCGAAGCCGCAACTGGCTCGCCGTCCATCGGTTCCCGGCGCCGGCGAGGTCGGGCGCGAGATCGCCCTGGAATCGCGTTTCGAGGAAGGGGCCGGAATGGCAGAGGATGCAGGTCGTGGTGCGCGCCAGCACCAGCGCGCGGCCGCGCACGGCATCGCCGGGCGAGCCGGTGAGCGGTTCTGCGATGCCGTCGCCGGTGATCTTGTAGGCGGCGAGTTCGTCCGCCTTGATGGGCGAGGCGAAGGCGAGGCTCGCTACGATGAATGCTGCAATCGCAGATCTTTGATGGGACGCATGACGTTGCCGCGAACTCCATTTACCTCGCCCGCTTGCGGGAGAGGTCGGCGCGTAGCGCCGGGTGAGGGCTCTTTCCTCTTGGGGGTCCTCGCGAGTGGAGGCACCCTCTCCCCAGCCCTCCCCCGCAGGCGGGGGAGGGAGCGCATCACGTTCGTGGCGGCAGCTTGGGCTCATCATGTCCTAGCCAAAAGTATCCGCGGTGATGGTTTGAAACCAGCGCTCCGCCTCCGCCGCCTCGCGCGCCCGCAGTTCGCGCGGCGCATCGACCGGGCTCGTCGCGCCGCCCTCGACCTCGGCGAAGATGTCGCCCTTGGGCTGGTAATTTCCCGCGAGCGAGAAGCCGTAGCCGGGGGCGACGGTGTTGTAGCAGACGCCTGTCAGCCGCGGCGGCTCCGGCGTGCGGCCGGCGAGCAAAGCGACGATCGCGGCAGCGCAGGCCTTGCCTTGCGCGCTTGCGGCTGATGCCGATTTGGGGATGCCGCCGCCAAGGCAGGCGTCGCCGACGACATGGATGTTCTTGACGAGTTTCGATTCGAACGTAACAGGATAGATCGGACACCAGCCGGTCGCATCCACAGCGCCCGCGATCCCGGCGATGCGTCCCGCGCGTTGCGGCGGAATCACGTTGGCGACATCGGGTGTGTAGTTGCCGAACTCGGTGACGATGGTTCTGGTCGAAGGATCGACCGAGGTGACGCGGCCGCCCTGCGACAGGCCAATCCGCTCGATCATGTCGCCGTAGAGCTCCTTCCACGCCTTCTCGAACAGCCGCTGCTGGGAGAAATTGTCCTTGGCGTCGAGCACCAGAACCTTTGATCGTGGCTTGTTGGCTTTCAGATAATGCGCGATCAGGCTGGCGCGCTCGTACGGCGCCGGCGGGCAGCGCGAGGGATTGGCCGGAATGGCGATCGCGACTGTGCCGCCGTCAGCCATTGCCTCCAACTGCCTGCGCAGCAACAGCGTTTGCGCGCCGGCCTTCCAGGCGTGCGGCATCTTCTCCGACGCGGCATCGTCATAGCCGGGCAGGGCTTCGACATGGAAGTCGATGCCGGGCGAGAGCACGAGACGGTCATAGGGCAGCGCGACGCCATCATTCGTCACGACGCTGCGTCGCTCCGGGTCGATCGTGGTCACGGCCTGACCGATCACCGTGACGCCATCGGCGGCAATCTTGTCGTAGTCGAACTGCTGCGCCTCGATGTCGCGAAGGCCCGCAATCACTGCGTTGCTGAAAGGACAGGACGTGAAGACCGCGTTGGGCTCGATCAGGATCACTTGCATATTTTTCTGCGCGGCCTTCAGCGCCCGCGCGCAAGCCGCGCCGCCGAATCCGCCGCCGACCACGACGACGCGTCCTGCGGACTGCGCGCGCAGGATCGACGGTCGCGCCAGCGTTGCGGCTGCCGCGGTGATGCCGAGCACGGCGTTTCGCCGTGTCATCGGGCGCCTCGTCATCGGGATCATTCCAGGCAAAGACGCCGCGGCGGCCTGTCGTGGCCGCCGCGGCGTCTGTCAGGCGAAGGTGATGTTCTGGTCGCGCAGCGGCACAGAACGGATGCGCTTGCCGGTCGCGGCGAAGTAGGCGTTGAGCACCGCTGGCGCTGCGACGCCGATGGTCGGCTCGCCGACGCCGCCCCAGAACCCGCCGCTCGGCACCATCACCGATTCCACCTTCGGCATCTCGTTGATGCGCATCGAATTGTAGGTGTCGAAGTTGGTTTGCTCGATCTTGCCGTCCTTGACGGTGCAGCCGCCATAGAACAGCGCCGAGAGGCCGTAGACGAAGGAGCCCGCGATCTGACGCTCCACCTGGGCCGGATTGACGACGTAGCCGGGATCGGTGGAGGCGACGATGCGAAGCACCTTGATCTTGTTGCCGTCGGTCACCGAGATCTCAGCGGCGCCGGCGACATAGCTGCTATAGCCCATCACCTGGGCGATGCCGCGATAGACGCCCTGCGGCGCCGGCGTGCTCCAGCCGATCTTCTCGGCGACCGCATTGAGCACAGCGAGGTGCTTGGGGTGACTGCCCATCAGCTTGCGGCGGAATTCGAGCGGGTCCTGGCCTGCGGCCTGGGCCAGCTCGTCCATGAAGCACTCCATGTAGATCGCGTTGTGATTGACGTTGACGCCGCGCCAGAAGCCGGGCGGGACGTGCGGGTTGCGCATCGCGTGCTCGACCAGCAGGTTCGGCACCGAATAGCCGAACGCAGCTTCGCCGGATTGGGCGACGCCCTGGAACGCCGCGGGGTCCATGCCGTTCTGCAGCGCCTCGGGGCGCAGCGAGAACAGGATCGACTGCCCGGACAGGCGGTAGTGGAGCGCGACGAGATTGTTGTCGGCATCGAACGCGCCGGTCATCTTGCACTGGGTGATCGGGTGATATCGGCCGTGCGCCATGTCCTCTTCGCGCGACCACAGCAGCTTGACCGGTGTGCCAGGCATCTCTTTGGCGATGATCACGGCCTGGCGGACATAGTCGGTCTGGCCGCGCCGGCCGAAACCGCCGCCCGGCATCACCTTGTGCACGTCGCATTTGTCGGCCGGCAGGCCGGAGGCCTCCAGCACCGCTGCGAACGCCGCCTCGCCATTCTGCGTGCCGCACCAAACCTCGCATTTGTCCGCGGTGTAGAGCGCGGTGGCGTTCATGGGCTCCATCGTGGCATGGTTCTGGTAGGGATAGGAGTAGACGGCCTCGACCTTCTTGGCCGCACTCGCAATCGCTGCCTTGGCGTCGCCGTTCTTGTTGCCGACATAGGCCGGCTGGTCGTTGTTGAGACCTTCCGCCAGCCACTTCGCAATCGACTCGCTGGAGACCTTTGCGTTGTCGCCCTCGTCCCAGACGACCGGCAGCGCATCCAGCGCGGTCTTGGCGTGCCACCAGGTGTCGGCAACGACCGCGACCGCGGTATCGCCGACCTTGACGACCTTCTTGACGCCTTTCATGCCGGCGATCTTGGCTTCGTCAAAGCTTTTCAGCTTGCCGCCGAACACCGGGCAGTCCTTGATCGCGGCATTCAGCATGCCCGGCAGCTTGACGTCGACGCCGTAGATCATGGCGCCGTTGGTCTTGTCGACGGTGTCGAGCCGCTTCACGCCCTTGCCGATCAGTTTCCAGTCCTTCGGATCCTTCAGCTTGACGTCGGCCGGTGGCGTCAGCTTCGCGGCGGCCTCGGCGACCTTGCCGTAGGTCGTGGTCCGGCCCGACGGCGTATGGGTGATGACGCTGTTCGCTGCCGTGCATTCGGAGACCGGCACCTTCCATGCCTCGGCCGCGGCCTGGATCAGCATCACGCGCGCGGTGGCGCCGCCCTTGCGGACATAGTCCTGTGAGGATCGGATGCCGCGGCTGCCGCCGGTCGAGAAATCGCCCCAGACGCGCTTGCGGGCGACGCTCTGGCCCGGCGTCGGATATTCGGTCGTGACCTTGGTCCAGTCGCATTCGAGTTCCTCGGCGACGAGCTGGGCGAGACCTGTGAGCGAACCCTGGCCCATCTCGGAGCGGGCGATGCGAATCACGACGGTGTCGTCGGGCCTGACCACGACCCAGGCGCCGATCTCCGGCGAGCCGTCAGCAGCGCGGACCACGGCGGGCCCGCCGAAGGGGATATCGAGGCCGATCGCGAGGCCGGCGCCGAGCGTGGCGCTGCCGATGACGAAGGCACGGCGATTCATCCTGGGAGAAACATGCTTGTTCATGGGCGGCTCCTTATGCGCTTGCGATCGTGTGGATCGCCTCGCGCACCTGCTGGAAGGTGCCGCAGCGGCAGATATTGGTGATGGCCTCGTCAATATCGGCGTCGGTCGGCTTCGGCTTCTCGTTCAGCAGCGCCGCCACCGCCATGATCATGCCGCTCTGGCAATAGCCGCATTGCGGCACGTCCTGGGCGATCCAGGCCTCCTGCACCTTGTGCAAGGCATCGCGTGAGCCGAGTCCCTCGATGGTCGTAATCTTCTTGCCCTCTGCTTCGCTGACCGAGACGCCGCAGGAGCGGATCGCAACGCCTTCCATGTGCACCGTGCAGGCGCCGCATTGTGCAATGCCGCAACCGTATTTGGTGCCGGTCAGGCCGGCATTCTCGCGGATCGCCCAGAGCAGCGGCGTATCCGGCTCGACGTCGAGGGTGAAGGTTTTTCCGTTGATTGTTAGGTTTGCCATCGCGGTCCCCTGATTGGCCCAATCCGCCGATTGAACTCAGAGGCGCAATGTGTCCGGCAAATTGGAACTGTTCAAATCAATAGTGCGAGGGGTGAATCGCGAGGAATTGCGCTGCGGGGGAAGATTATGAGGAGGGCGGTGTTTTGTCTCACGCCCTCCAATGGTCGATCCGATCGACCTTCCGCGGGCGCCAATCCACAGGTCTGGGGCGACACGCAGCTGTGAACGCGGGTTCCAGGTCCGGTCTGGCCACGGTGACAGTTTGTCCCTTTTGCCGGGATGCAAGACGTTCGCGGTCTGGTACACTGCGCCGACGCCAGAAGGAGTTCCATGAATTGCCAAGTCCCAACGTGCTGATGCTGTATCCGCTGTTCTCGGCGGAATCCTTCTGGACCTTTGGCGAATCCTGCAAGGTGTTGGGCGTAAAGCGCCCGGCCGCTCCCTTGGGCCTGATCACCGTTGCCGCGATGCTGCCCGAAAGCTGGACGGTCCGGCTGATCGATTGCAACACGGCGCCCTTCAGCGACGAGGATCTGGCCTGGGCCGACGTCGTCTTCACCGGCGGGATGATGCCGCAGCAGGCCGACACGCTGCGCCTGATCGAGATTTGCCGTGCCGCAGGCAAGCCGGTGGTCGTGGGGGGACCGGATCCGACCTCGAGCCCGCACATCTATGAACGGGCCGACTTCAGGGTGCTCGGCGAAGCCGAGAGCGTCATCGACGATTTCGTCGCGGCCTGGGAAGGCGGCGCGCGGTCCGGAACCTTTACCGCACCGAAATTCCAGGCGGACGTGACCAAGACGCCGGTCCCGCGCTTCGATCTGCTCAAGTTCGAGGACTATATGTATCTCGGCGTGCAGTATTCCCGCGGATGTCCGTTCACCTGCGAGTTCTGCGACATCATCGAGCTCTATGGCCGCGTCCCGAGGACCAAGACCAACGCGCAGATGCTGTCGGAACTCGACCGACTCTACACCATGGGCTACCGCGGCCATCTCGATTTCGTCGACGACAATTTCATCGGCAACAAGAAGTCGCTCAGGCTGTTCCTGCCTCAACTCGCCGAGTGGCAGCGCGCGCACGGCTATCCCTTCGAATTGTCGACCGAAGCCTCGGTCAATCTGGCAGACGATCCCGAGCTGCTGGACCTGATGGGCGCAGCCAATTTCTTCGCCGTCTTCGTCGGCATCGAAAGTCCGGATCCGGCGACGCTGGTCGCGATGCGGAAGAAGCAGAACACGCGGCGCAACATCGCCGAGAGCATCCACAAGATCTACGCCGCGGGCATGCTCGTCACCGCGGGCTTCATCGTCGGCTTCGACAACGAGAAGGTCTCCATGGCGGACGCCATGATCGATTTCATCGAGGAGGCGGCGATTCCCGTCAGCATGGTCGGATTGCTCTATGCCTTGCCGAACACACAACTGACGCGCCGCCTGGAGCGCGAAGGCCGACTCCACGTCGGCCACGATGTGGCGCCGACCATCGGCGCCGATCAGTGCACGGCCGGGATCAATTTCGATCCGGTGCGCCCGCTGCGCGACATCCTGACGGACTACAAGCGCGTGCTGGAGCATGTCTACAGCCCGGCCGCCTATGCAGGACGCGTCGACCGCTTGATGACGCTGCTCGACCGTTCGCGGCAGCGCCACGAACTCGCGGAAGGGGATATCCGCGCCAAGCTCGGTGCGATGGAGACCGTGCATCGTGTCGTCTCCGCGCTTCCCGAAGCGCGCGGGCCGCTGTGGCAGACGTTCATGAACTGCGCCAAGCGCGACACGTCATCGGCGCGCATTGCGGTCCAGATGATCGCCGCCTATGCCCATCTCGGACCGTTCTCCCGCAAGGTCATCGCCGCCATCGATGAGCGCCTGGCGGCGCTGGACGAGCAAATGCCGAGTCCAGCCGTGGCAGCGGGCGCGACCGAGGCTCGACATCTGGCCTGACA
This sequence comes from Bradyrhizobium symbiodeficiens, assembly GCF_002266465.3. Classification (NCBI taxonomy): domain Bacteria; kingdom Pseudomonadati; phylum Pseudomonadota; class Alphaproteobacteria; order Hyphomicrobiales; family Nitrobacteraceae; genus Bradyrhizobium; species Bradyrhizobium symbiodeficiens. The sequence goes on from NZ_CP029427.2 coordinate 2,249,005, forward strand.
TCCGTAACGCGATGGACCCGCCCACGACGCTTTGATGCGCTGCCCGGCGGGCCGTCCGGGTATCAAATCGGCTGTCATGTGTGAGATCCCGGCTTGACAGCAGGACAACCTCAAGCTGATCGTCATCAGGACGACACTGCTGCGATTTTCGGCGTCTGAACGTTCCGCGCGGGCTTTTGAATGGTCCGCGAGGCTCGGTGCTCGTCTGCCATTGCGACCGACGTCATTGCCGGAAAAGCTTTAGCGGGGGTAAGCCATGTTCAGGAAAGTGATCCTCTGGTCGGTTGCGCTGATCGTCGTGGCGGTGCTGGTCTTCGCATATCTGCCCTCCTTCATCGCCGATTCCATCTACCGAAACGTCGACGACATCACTGACGGTGAGATGCCCGCCACCATCACGGCCTTTCAATCCGGGCCGGACGTCGTCAGCACCATCGGTGGCAGTGGCGAGGGCCTGAACTGCAGCCTGCCGCCCTGGGCCAACATATTCTTCGACGGCGGCCGGGATTCCGACCAGAAGCGCCATCTCGTCCTGCAGCGATTCAGGCAGGCCTGCGTCTTTCACGACCTGTGCTATCGCCATGGCCTTGCGACCTATGGCTATAACCAGAACGATTGCGATCGCATTCTGCAGAACGCGGCTTTTCGACTCTGTCTCTACATACGAAACGGCAGCCAGGAGAGCAGCGCGGCGCGCTGTCAGACCGACTCCAAGATGGTTCTGGCCGGCGTGAGCCTCGGAGGATACGACGCCTTTCGCGGCTGGGACCGATCGACCTATTTCGAATTCGATTCCGACCCGTCGCGGTCGAACGGATTTCTGGTCAGCCGTGTGGTCAGTCATCCATTCAAGTCGATTCTGCCTGCCAAATACGCCAATGATCCTGATCAGGTCATTCTCATGTTCGAGAACCTTCGCTCCAATCTCGCCGTGACCTGCATCACCTGCGCGAATGTTCCCGTCCTCGAATGGACCACCGATCCGAATGCGGTCAGCGCCGAACTGAGCTCAGTCGGGGTGATGCGGTTGCCGGATGTGCTGCTCAGGCGCGTACCCATGCTGACCGAAACCATGCCGGTCTGGTTGCCGCCGCGCCGGCGGCATGCGGCACCGCATCTCCTGGTCGATGGAGCGGGCAGGGATCATCTGATCTGGATGAGCCGGAACAACCCGGAGAACAGCGTATCCTGCATCGTCGGCGCCGATGCTGCGCGTCTCCTCACCAACACCTTGCCGACCCGGGATCTGTGCTCGATCGACGCCGGCCCGTCGCTCACCCGCGTGGAGATCGACATGTTCGCGAGCTCTCCGCTTCCGATGGAAGTCCCCGGAAGTCCCGACATCATCTATGCGACTTCGATCAGCCCGCAGAAGACGAAGGAGCACCATCTGAGCTTCTGTTCGCGCTCCGCGTCCAGGAAGGTCGAGGGGACCGATGACGACCGGTCCAAATGCGTCACCTTCCCCGAAACTGAGGTCCGTGACGGCTCCGGGCTCGGTGCCTTTCAGAGCTTTCCGTTTGTTCGCCCCGGACAGCAGATCTATTTCGCGCGAGACATCGCACAGCGCACGGATTCGCCGCTGACCGCCATCTGGCAGCGCGCCTTCGGCAACACCTTCTCGCCGGAAGGGGCCCTGCTTGTGATCGACGTTGCACCGCCGCTCGCCGCCAAAGGCCCTCTCTCGGCCAAGCTGAAGAAGATCGTCCGGTTCAACATCGACGATCGCTTCGATCCGATGATGCCGATCACGCGCAAGGTGGACGATTTGCGATTCCTGAGCCTCGAGGCGTCGAAGTCGAGCGTGCACCTTCGCACGATCGATTTTGCCAGGGACAACCCCTCCGTCGGCAATGTGCGGCTGACGATGGGCAACGGTGACGTGGAGCTGGACCGCTCGTGGGCGGAGAGGCCCATGCTGGTGCTGGAGACCAGGGACGCACGACCCAGGACCAAGCTGGTGTTCTCGCGTGGGGAAATCGCGATCGAACCGGGCAAGCCCACAGCGACCACGGAAGCGTTGAAGCTGGAGACCCTGGTTTTCGAACGCGATGCTGCGGCGCCTTCGAATACGCCGTTCGTTAAATCGGCGGGAGGGGCGTGCCGCATCGTTTACGAGTTCGAAGCGGGCCGCACCGATTGGCCATGCTACCGCGTGTTCGACCCCGACCGCACGATGCGGGCCTCGCCGGCGACGAGGATGCGGGCCTCCCAAATGCTGGTCGGGCGGTTCACCCAAGGGGCGGGTCACGGCATTGCATTTCCCGATCTCTGCCTGAAATCGGAGCCGATCATCCTGGCACCGCAAGGGAGCACGTTTGTGCCCGTGAGCGAGACCGCGGGCTGGAAGGGACCGCCAAGGTTTCAACGGACCATCACATGTGAGCCGCTCGACGCCGCGGCAGTGGTGAGCCGTCCCATCGCGCAGACGGCGCCGTAAAGGTCGACTCGCGCTGAAGCGCGCCGATGGGCCTACTTCACCGCCAACCGCAAAAAGCTCATCACGCTGCCAAGCGCGGCAAAGCCCGCGCCGAGCGCCAGCGCGACGGTTGCGCCGTCGTGGCCGGCGAGCGTGAAACAGGCCGCGGCGAGCGCCGCGCCGGTGGTCTGCCCGATCAGGCGCGCGGTGGCGACGATTCCCGACGCGCTGCCGCTGCGATGCGGCGGCGCGCTCGACATCACCGCCTTCATGTTCGGCGCCTGGAAGAAGCCGAAACCCATGCCGCAGATCACCATCCGCCAGATGATGTCGGCGATGGCGGGGTTGGCCGGAAGCGTCGCGAGCAGCGCCATGCCGATGCCGAGCAGCACCAGGCCGATGCCGCCGAGCACGCCGACCGCGTAGCGGTCGGACAGGCGCCCCGCGATCGGCGCCATGATGCCGACCACCAACGGCCACGGCGTCATGAAGAAGCCGGTCTCGACCTGCGAGCGGCCGAGCACGTCCTCGAAATAGAACGGCAGCGAGACGAAGGCGAGGCCCTGCACGGCGAAGGAGCACACCGCGGTCGCTGCCGACAACGCGAACATCGGCCGGCTGAACAGGTCAATCGGCAGCATCGGCGCCGGGTGAGCGGCGTGCCGGCGCGTCAAGATGAAGCCGAGCACGAGGGCCGTGACCAACTCGATGCCCACGACCACCGGCGACAGATTATGCGCGGCGCTGCCGATGCCGGTGATGAACAGGCCGAGGCAGGCCGACGCAAGCATCGCGCCGAGAAAGTCGAACCCGTGATCGGCGCGTGGCGTCTTCGGCAGCATTGCAAAGCCGATGCCGATCGCGACGAGGCCGAACGGGATGTTGACGGCGAACAGCCACGGCCACGGGCCGACCGCCAGGATGGCGGAGGCGACCGACGGTCCGACGGTGAAGGCCGTTGCGACCACGAGCGCGTTGTGGCCGAAGCCGCGGCCCTGCATCCGTCCGGGATAGACGAAGCGCACCAGCGCCGTGTTGACGCTCATGATGCCGCTGGCCCCCAGCCCCTGCAGCGTGCGCGCGACCAGCAGGCTGTCGAGCGACCAGGCCACCGCGCAGAGCAGCGAGGCGACGGTGAACAGGATCAGGCCGCCGAGATAGATGCGCTGGTGCCCGACGATCTCGCCGAGCGCGCCCAGCGGCAGCAGCGTCGCCACCAGCGCGATCTGGTAGACGTTGACCACCCAGACCGACTGCTCCGGCGAGACATGCAGATCGGCGGCAATGGCGGGCAGGGCGATGTTGGCGATCGCGGTGTCGAGCGAGGCCATCGCCAGCGCGGTGAAGATCGCGGCGATCGCCCAGCGCCGCTGCTCGGCCGGGAGGCCGTCAGAGGTGGTGTGGTCGGGCTCGCGCGCGGCGGCAGGTAACGTGATTGTCATTGCCTTGGTGTCATTGCGTTCGCGCGTTGCCCTGGCGGCGTGGCGATAGCGGAATTTGGCATGTACTACGGCTGGCTTCGCTTCCACAGGCATATGCCTGCATGCGGTGTATGCGCGAAGCTGAGGCGATGCCGGCTCACGCTGGCGTATGATCGCGCCGCTGCTGCAAATGTCAGGGGATCGCCATGCAAATCGTCGTTCTGCCCGGTGACGGCATCGGGCCCGAGATCACGACTGCGACATCGGGTGTGCTGCGCGCGGCGTCCGAGCGCTTCCAGCTCAATTTGCGCCTGGAGGAGCACGCGGTCGGGCACGCGAGCCTGAAGCTGTCAGGCACGACCGTGCGCCCCGAACTGCTCGACATCGTCCGCGCCGCCGACGGCCTGATCCTGGGCCCGACCGCGACCTTCGACTTCAAGGACGAGGCGCATGGCGAGATCAACCCGTCCCGGCACTTCCGCAAGAACCTCGACCTCTACGCCAATGTCAGGCCCGCGCGCACCTATCCGGGCAGGCCGGGTCGCATCGGTGATTTCGACCTCGTCGTGGTCCGCGAGAACACCGAAGGCTTCTATGCCGACCGCAACATGGAGCAGGGCAACGGCGAGATGCTGGTCACGCCAGACGTCGTGATCTCGCTGCGAAGGATCACGCGCCTCTGCTGCGAACGCATCGCGCATGCTGCCTGCCGTCTGGCGATGAAGCGGCGCAAGCGTCTCACCATCGTGCACAAGGCCAATGTGCTCAAGATCGGGGACGGCATGTTCCTCGACATCTGCCGCGAGGCCGCGAAGGCCTATCCGGGCCTTGGCGTCGACGACATCCTGATCGATGCCATGATGGCGCATGTGGTCCGCAACCCGAATCGCTTCGACGTCATCGTCTCCACCAACATGTTCGGCGACATCCTGTCCGATCTCACGGCGGAGCTGTCCGGCAGCCTCGGCCTCGGCGGTTCGCTCAATGTCGGTGACTGCTACGCCATGGCGCAGGCCGCGCACGGCTCGGCGCCCGACATCGCCGGCCGGGACGTGGCCAATCCGGTCTCGCTGATCCTGTCGACGGCCCTGCTGCTCGCCTGGCACGGCGAGAGGAGCGGCGCCGTCCGCTATGAGGAGGCCGCGCGCGCGATCGAGGCGGCGGTGGCGAAGGCGCTTGGCGAGGGCAGGGCGACGCGCGATGTCGGCGGCAAGCTCGGTACCATCGCAGCCGGCGCGGCGATTGCCGAGATCCTGCAGGCGGGGTGAGCGGTGCCGGAACATTTTTTCTCGAGGCCCAATGCAAAATTTCGAAAAACAACCCCATGCACAGTAGAAGGCCATTGATCGATAAGGCAATTTCGGGCCGAGAGACGATGGCATTTGCCGCTGCGATCAATTTGACTCGTCGGGCAAAACACCGGCAGCGGCTAAGCCCGTCAAGGCTGAAGGACCATGATCTGATACACGACGACGGCGGCGCCGAGACAGCGCCGCCAAGGGTTGACACCGCGGAGTATTTCGTCGAAGCCCCAGATGATCAGACCGCCTCTCATGACGATCTTCAAGGCGAAGTTGGTTTGACCTGCGAACGGAAATAGCCAGAGCAGAGCGGCCGCGACGATCACGATCCAAAGGATCAGATTCGGCCACTGCGCGATGATGATGACACCGGTTTCGCGATTCCGGAAGAACCACTGAAAGAATCGCCGCACGATCGACCGTGCCGATCAGAGCGCAACCTCGCCCTCTTCACGGCCCTTCCAATACGTGACCCGGTTGGCTTTCACCTTGATCAGGACGATGCCCGGCGTGTCGATGCCGTCGTCGAACCACTTGTCGAGGTCGCTGGTCCAATGCTGTCGAAGGACGGCCTTGTCCCGGATTAGCTCGGCGGTGCCCTCCACGGCTACGTAGATCCCTTTCGAGAAGAGACCCGCTTCCGACGAAAATCCGAGCGCGACTTTCGGATTTCGCTGGATGTCCGATACGGTACGGGTCTGTTCATAGGCAAAGTAATACGACGTGCCATCATAGGCGACATCGCCGTTGTTGCTCATCGGACGATTGGCGATCTCGCCGTTCTCGGTGTGGGTCGAAAGAATGGCGATGTCGATGCCAGCCATGTCCTTTGCGATCTCGGCCAGCGGCTTCTTGGACATGAACTTTCCTCGGTCAGGGGCGGCCCGCGTTCGGTGCGCTCTTTGCTTCCAAAATAAAACCGCCTCCGACACAGCCGGAGGCGGTTTGAATCAGATCGGATTAGTGGCCGGTGCCCGGCTTCGTGGTCTTCGGGGCCTTGCCGTCTTCCATGCGACCCTCATTGCGAAGATCGCGTCCCTCTTGAGCCTTGCGCTGGCTCTCGGGATCCTTGCCGTGCTCGTTCATCTCTTCCTTGACGTAACCGGCGCTTTCCTTGATCTTGCCTTCAACGCTCATGATCTTCTCCTTATATATAGGAGACAACGCAGTGGCCGGTTGACCGTTCCGGCATCAAACAGCGCGTCAGCGCGGAACCAAGTCGTGCGCTGGATTTCTGATCCATTTCCTAAGGAACCTCGCGAGGACGCATATCTGCCGCACAAAAGTGGATATGACATGTCGCAAATCGCGACCTAGAATCCGACGCCAATGATGGCATGGCTTCCGCCCCCTCCGCTGACGATGCTTGGGCGTGCCGTCGCCTGCTGTCGCGCACGCGGTGTAGCCGTGGCCGCGGGTTTGGCCCGGCGATCCTCGCGATCGGCCTGACGCTTGTTTGGCCTCGTGCGGGCGCCTGTATTGGCCTCCTCGGCTGGCTTCACCTTGTCGGCGGCGACGCAGACATCATTCTCCAGCGCCTCTCCGCTTTTGCACTGAAGCGGACAAACCCGCGTCGCTCGCTTGGCGAGTTCGCCGACAAATTCGCCGGTCACACTGATGGTCTCCGAGGGTTGACCTTGGATCGTCAGATAACGCCGGATCGCGTCGCCGGTTGCGGGAGTGAGGACCCCGTCGATCTTGGTTGAGAGGCATCCGAGACGTAACAATTCGGCCTGCGCGGCTCTGACCAGTTCCGGCGAGTTCGGCGCGCTTGCGGCACGCCTGGTGGCCTCCGCCTTGAACTTGTCCAGCGTCGTGGCAACCAGACCGGAAAGACGTTCGCAAGTCAGGGCCCGGCTGAACACCGTCAACTGGTCGAGACCCGTTCCTTCACTGCCCCGGGAGGTGATGTCGTCGAGCTTTGCCTGCTCGGTCTTGCAGGTCGCTTCGCGAGTTGCGGCCTCTTCAGCCGCCTTGCGCGCTTCATCTGCTTGTCTGGCTTGCTTCTCTGCGATGGCGCGCGCCGCGGCTGCATCGGCTACGGCTTTGTCGCGCTCAGCCTGCTCGGCCTTCAGCCTGGCCGCCGCCTCCTTGCGTTCGGCTTCCGCCGTCTTGGCCTTCTGCTGCTCATCGAGGGCCTTGACGCGCCGTTCGTCCTCGGCCCGCTTGCGAGAGGCCTCCGCTTCGGCTGCGGCTGCCCTCGCTTTCGCCGCGGCCTCGGCCTCTCGTGCGCGTCGTTCCTCTTCTTCACGCTTCCGGACGGCGAGGGCCTCTGCCTTGCGCTGTTCGGCTTGGCGTAGTGCCTCTTCGGCCGCCTTGCGAGCGGCTTCCTGAACGGCGCGAGCCTGCTCCGCACGTTCGCGTTCCGCCTTCTGAAGAACGTCAATGCGTTGCTGCGCGGTGACGGCCAAGGGCGAGTCGGGGAAACGTTTGACGAAGCGCCCAAGCGCTCCAATGTCCGTAGAGTCCTTCAACTTGTCCCATTCGAGCGCCTCCCTGGTCGGCGTCTCGCGGCCGGGGGAGGGCGGTTGTGGTAACGCCGTCAGCACCATACCGGGAGGCGCTGCCGGTACCGGATGATTAAGCCTCTCGATCTCTCCGCGCGCAAGATCGGCATGAAAGCCGGTAGGATGACTGGCGAGAAACACCTCCCAAGCCCGCTTTGTGCCGATCTTCTGCACCAGTTCGAAATCGGCCTTCACTTCGTTGACAGGCGTGTCCTGCGGCGTAACGGGCGCCGGCACCAACGAGATGCTGCCGCCGCCTAGCGAGCCATAGACGAACGGCTCCTGCCGGTGGCCAGTGATCTTCAGCACCTCGTCCCTGACGCGACCGAACGCCAGCCGGACATCAAGGCCCGGTATTGTGAGGTTCTTCAGCACCGCCGTCGTGAACGGACTGTGCTCGCCGTCGCCATCGTCGGCGGTCGAACCGGCCTTTGCGGCGTAGGCGATCAAGGTGTCGGTCGCGGTCGGCTCGACCCGGCCGAGGCCGGCGTTGACGCCGCGGCTGGCAGCTTTGCGCTCGCGCCGCATGGTCGTCACGAAAGGATTGTCGCGGCACGCATCCAGGATGATCAGGCGCAGCCGCCGCGCACCGTCGGCCGACGACACCAGACGCTCCAGCGGAATCGCCTCGTCCTCTGCGTCGCGATCGGAGGCGAGCCGTGCGTCAACCGGGATGAGGTAGTTCACGCCGCCGATCTCGAGCCCGTGACCGGCATAGTAGACGATCGCGATGTCGGACTGGTCGGCTACGGTTTCGAACTTCCGAATGGCACGCTTGAATTCGAGGTTGCCGACGTTGACCTGCACTTCGACCGTTTCGAAGCCGGCATCGTGAAACATTTTCGCGACGGAGGCGGCATCGCGCGCCGGATTGGAAAGCTTCGGCACGCTCTGATAGCTGCCATTGCCGACGACCAGAGCAACGCGCCGTTCCGCGCGCGCTGCGTTGCAGGCGAGCACCATCATGATGGCGGCTCCCCCGATCGCAGCGACCATGTGCATCACGCGTTTGATCATCGCTGTTCCCGGCGCGGTTCGACGGCCCGCGCACCAAAGTTTCGAGCGCCACTCATTGTGGACGAGCCGGCTCGAGCCTCGCCAGTTTGTTCCGAGCAATATCGCCGCGGCGTTTCTTGATCAATTACATTAAGCGTCGAAGATGACGCGACAGATATCGCAGTGTGATGCAGGTAACAGTCGGCCGCAGGAGTGTCGCATGTGGCGCGCAAGTCACAACGCATTTCTTACTGGCGGTCCTATCCAAATGGGTAGTGTGGGGGAAATTCGACTCCCGTAGCCATTCAAGTCGTTGCTTTGTCGGTTCAGTCGGTTGGGGAAACGGATGACAATTGCCGTCGCTATGAAATCGAGCCTGCTGTCCCGCGCCGTCTTAACCGCTACCGCAGCCTTGGTGCTGGCGTTCGCGTCCGGCGAAGCGACCGCTCAGGTATTGCCTCCCCCGGCTCCCACGACGCCGAACTGTACGTCGAACACCGTTGGGCCCGTCCTCAACCTGAATACTCTGGCTGCTCCGTCGAGCGCGGTCGCAAGCTCGCTGGCTGGCGCGATCGGCAACATCAACACCATCTTCCTAACGCAGCAGGGCAGCGCATTCGTCTCGGCACCATCCAATGCGGCTCCCAATCAGCCCGGCGGAGGCGCCTGGGCGCGCGCCGTCGGCGGCGAGGCCAATCTGAAGAGCACCTCGTCATCCAACGGAACGTTCACAGTTCCTGCCAACGCGCCGGCAAACACCACAGCCACGACGAATTGCAACAACAACCAGACCAACAATTTCTATGGAGTCCAGGTCGGCCAGGACCTCGCGCGGCTGAACTGGAATGGATGGAACGTGCATGTGGGCGCGACGGGCGGCTACGTATCCTCCGATTCCAAGGACAATCTTTCCGGCTTCGGCACCCGTATCGAGGTGCCGTTCGTGGGCGGCTACGTCGTCGCAACCCGCGACCGTTTTTTCGCGGACGTCATGGTGCGGCAGGAATTCTACAACATGCGATTGAATGATCCGGCGCTCGGCTTCTTCAATCAGCCGACGAGCGCGCGGGGCATATCCGTGGCAGCGTCTGCCGGCTACAATTTCGCACTGGCCAACAACTGGTTCATCGAACCGTCGGGCGGGTTGATCTGGTCGAAGACCCGGGTCGACAATTTCACGTCGGGCGGAACGATCAACCCCGGGATCGCCGGCATTAACTCCGTCGATGACATCACCAGCACGATGGGCCGGCTGAGCCTGCGTGGCGGCACCACGATCAATTCCGGCAACATGATCTGGCAGCCGTTTGCTTCCGTCAGCGTGTTCCATGAGTTCGCCGATCCCGTGACGTCACGCTATGTATCGTACAACGCGGTGCAGACGCCGCTCGGCGGTGGACCACCTTTCAATCCGGCGACCTATGTGCAGACAACCTCCACATCGCGGGTTGGTACCTATGGCCAGTACTCGCTCGGCATCGCCGGCCAGGTTGCCAATACCGGCTGGCTGGGTTTTGCCCGGGTCGATTATCGTAACGGCAGCAACATCGACGGCTGGACCGGCAATGCCGGTATTCGCTACCAGTTCACGCCCGAGGCGATTGCGGCCGTGCTGCCGGTGAAGGCGCCGGTCAAGGCGCGGGGCGCGGTGCTGGGCCCGGTGAGTTGGACCGGGTTTTATATTGGCGGTTTCTTCGGGGCCGACTACGGCACCACCGATGTCCGCTTCCCCGGTGCGGCCAACGACGGCGCCAAGGTCTGGGCGTTCGGGCCGATCGGCGGCGGGCAGGCGGGCTACAATTATCAGGTCAATCAATGGGTGTTCGGCGTCGAGGGCGAGATCGGCGCGGCCGCCATCAAGGGTGCGCGAACCTGCGGTGCCGGCACCGGCATCGATCCCGTCACGCATCTCCTGATCCCCGGCGCGTTCAGCCCTGCTTCGTTCACCTGCTCGACCAGGAGCGACTGGGTCGCCACGGCGACGGCGCGGCTTGGCTACGCCTATGAGCGGACGCTCTACTACGTGAAGGCCGGCGCGGCTTTCACCGAGTCGCGGCTCAACGCGGGCTGCATCACCAACGCGCCCGGCGCCAACCCGCCCTGCAACAATGTCGCGGGCGTTGCGGTCAACAGCTTCGGCGCCTCGTCGAGCCGGACGGGCTGGACCATCGGTTACGGCGCCGAGTTCGATCTCGGCAAGAACTGGTCGGCCCGCGCCGAGTACGATTACATCGACTTCGGCCGCAAGACCAACGTGGCGAGCGACGGCACGGTGATCTCGGATCACCCGACCACGAGCCAGGCCAAGATCGGTCTCAACTACCGCTTCGCGCCCGGCGCGGTGGTTGCGAAGTACTGAAGGCTCGTGATGGGGTGGGGCGGGCGGCGTTGGCCGGAGCTGCGCCTGTCCTGAGCGCAGCCGCGGAGCGTTTGGCGTCACCGCGTCTGGGGAGATGCCTTCCCCGTTGATGCGGCGCCGGGGCGCTTCGGCTTGGTCTGCAGCTGGGCCTGCCCAGCGATAGCGTCCTGCCGTCCGGACCGGACCGGGGAATCTGCGAGCGCAAAATCACGAAGCAGACGCACTGCCAGCCGCACCAGTTCGGCCTGGGTCTTGGCGCCGGTTCGCGCCAGCGCGGTTCGCAAGTGAAACCGCGCGGTGTGGATGGTGACGCCTTCGGCCTTGGCAAAGCTCTTCAAGTCGTCGTCGGCGGCAAGTGATGCGACCAGGCGTGCTGCGCCATTCGGCAATCCCAGTCCTTTGGACAGGATGTCCGCCGTGTTCGCCGATTCGAACTCGGGATCGTGCACGACCACGGTCGCACCGATCGTGCCGCGTTTCTCCCAATGCGATTGGGTGGACGGCTGCGGCGCCGGCGCGACCAGAACGACGTAGTCTCGCCCGCTGCTGCGTGGCACCGTGAGAATTCCGCCGACGCCGCCTTTCGCGACGTCGTCCACCAACGCATCGAAGCGCTGGCGCGCCTCGATTTTGACGGGCAGAGGACGCCCATTGCGATCAAGCGCGAATCCGTCGCCGCGCTGCGCGATGGTGCGCATTGCGGTATTGGCGAACAGCGTCACACCTTCATTGTCGAGCAGAATGAAGCCGGCCTGCATGCGGTCGAGCGATGCCTGCAGCCCGAGACTGCGGGCGTCGATCCGGAAGAACGATCGGCGCAGCAGCAAGGCGCGCGCGATGTGCGGCATCAAGCGTTCGAGCCGTGCGGCATCGTCGTCATCGAATGGCGGCCGATCTTCGCCGCGGATCAGCGCGATCATCCCGAACGAACCCTGCTCGACGTAGAGCGGGCCGCCGAGCGTCTCGATCAGGCCGAGCGGCAGAAAATACTCGTTGTAGAAGCGGTCCCTGTCGCGCTCCTCGCGCGTGAACATGCGGTCAGTGCTGAGAGCTTTTCCGACCGGCTGGCGGAGGTAGAGCGCCGGAGCCGGATCGATCTGCGCATAGTCCCTCTGATACCGCTCGATGTGCTGCTCCAAAATGCCGGAGGTCCACACGAAACTGGCGGTTGGATCCTGCGCATCCACGGTGACCAATGTGGCAGCGCGGCACGCAAAACTTTCCTGGATCAGGCGGACGGCGTTTCCGAACTCTTCCGCGTTCGTAACGCCACGAAAAAGAATATCCAGGAAGCGCTCGTCAGCGTCATTCCCATTCACGGACGACCTATCCCCAATCAACCAATGAAAAAAGACAAAGTGGCACAAGGCAATTGGAGTGATGCTATCCATTTGGATAGGTTATTGCGAATTGTTTTTGGACACGCTCAAAGACTAAGCGCCAAGGAGCGGCGCCAAGCCGGGTTCCTGATGGTTATTTTTGAAGCACTTTCACTGGCGGCTTCGCCAACGCTTGCGAGGCTCAAAACTGATGTCGGCGGCGAGCTCGGCATCATCGCGGCGTACGCCGCGATTGCGGAGATCCTGCAGGCGGAGTGAAGGGTTCGTACCGAAATCTCGAAAACAACCCCATGCAAAGTAGAACGTCCTTTGATCGATCAGGTGATTTTAGCGCGGTGCCGGGACTGGGCTCCGGGCGACCGTGCCGTTGACCCGTCGGGCAAAACACTGGCAAAATACGATCATGGCGGAGATCGCGGCGTGAATGCATCTGCGGTGACCGCCGGCACGTCCAGTGGATTGACCCATGATGTCTGAGAGCGATGGCATCAACCTCGCAGCCAAGCCGAGCGGAACGGGTTGCGCGGACTGTTCAGCGGCAGGCGGGTGGTGGTTTCATCTCCGCAGATGTGCCCAATGCGGCCACATCGGCTGCTGCGATGCGTCGCCCAACCAGCATGCGTCGAAACACAACGCGGCGACAGGTCACCCGATCATCACGAGCTTCGAGCCGGGCGAGCGATGGTTTTACGACTATCGGACAGGAGAGGCTTTCGTCGGTCCCAAGCTTCAGGGCCCTCAATCCCATCCTTCGGATCAGCCGGTGCCCGGGCCGGCTGGGGCCGTGCCTTCAGACTGGCAAACACGGCTCCACGACTAGGCATAGCTCGATCCATTGGCTGAGCATCGACGACCTGCCGACCGATTTCGTCTCGACAGCATGGCCCCGCTACGCCGGTGATCTGGAGTGCATGTTTTTTGCAGGAGTGGCAGTCTTGCTGCGAGCGTAACGGCACGGGTCTCAGAACGGATAGTGTGATGCGACTGCCACAGTTGCACGATTGATCGGCGAAAACGGCTGATGAACATGGCGTTGTAGGATGGGTAGATCGGTAGAGCACTGGGAAACCCATCATGTTCGATCTTGAAAGCGGTCGATGGGGTTCGCTGCGCTCTACCCATCCTACGGGGCCCGTGATCAACGACGAAGTCAGAGCGCAAAATAGACCGTCATCGCTGTCACGACCAGGCCCAGCACGACGGCAAGCACCAGTTCTGCCTTGATGCCCGCGGCGGAGTGAGATTGGGCGTCGTCGATCATTCGACCGATCCTGATGAAGCGAATAAGCGAAATCATGATGATGGCGATCCCGATCAGGATCAGCACCAAGCCGTCATAGTGACTGAACGGGCCCGTGAAGCGATCGAGTTGCAATCGAGACCCGGTGTCCGTCCTGCTGGCTTCGGCAATCGTTCGGACGAAGAGGTTGAATTTCTCGACGACAAAGCCAAACGCGATGATCGCGATGCCCGTCCTGACCCAGGCGAGAAAAGTCCGCTCGTTTGCTGCGTGGTCTGAGTACCTCTCGATCATCGAGACCTCTCTGGATGCTGTCGACCCATCCGACGGCTGCCTCTAAAACTGATACCGCCTCAGCCCCCCGTCCACCGGGATCACCGTGCCCGTGATGTAGCGCGCCACCGGCGAGGCCAGGAACACCGCGAGTGCCGCCAGATCTTCCGGCTCGCCCCAATAGCCCACGGGGATTTCCTCTTCCGCAAAGCGCTCGCGATAATCGGGCGCGTAGTTGCGGCGGATCTGCTCGCTCATGATGCGGCCGGGCGGGATGCAGTTGATGGTGATGCCGTGCTCGCCGATCTCGCGCGACAGGCCCTTGGCCCAGGCGTGGACCGCTGCTTTCGCGGCGAAGGCTGCGTTGAGGCCTTCGGGCTCGGACTTGCCGGTGATGTTGACGATGCGGCCCCATTTGCGCTCGATCATCTGCGGCAGCAGCGCATGCGCGATGCGGCGGTAGCTGGTGAAGTTCAACGCGATCGCCTCGTCCCATTTGCTGTCGGGCGCATCGACCGGCAGCGGGCGGCTGCCGCCGGCATTGTTGATGAGGATGTCGACATGGCCGAGCTCCTTCAATGCAAAGGCTGCGATCCTCTCCGCCGCGTCCTTGGCCATCACGTCCTGCTCGAACGGCGTGATCAGCCCGGAGCCTACCTCCTTCACCAGTTCGGCGAGAAGATCGGTGCGCCGCGCCACGCCGACGACCCGCACGCCCTCGGCAGCGAGGCCCTTGGCGATGGCGCGGCCGATGCCGATGCTCGCGCCGGTGACGACAGCGGTTTTCGATTTGAGCCCGAGGTCCATGGTCACACGCTCTCTTGTCTGGTTCTTGCTTGTTCGTGTTCGTTTCCTGCCCGTCCCGCGGACCTTGCGAATTGCCTGAGCGGGACGAGCAGTGGTAACCAAGAGCGGCGTTGAAGGAAACACGAAAAAGAAAAAGGCGTTGAGCGATGGTCTGGGATCCGCAGCAATATCTGAAATTCTCCGGCCACCGGTTGCGGCCTGCCGTGGACCTCTTGATGCGGATTCCGGATTTTGGCCCGCGCGAGATTGCCGACCTCGGCGCCGGTGCTGGCAACGTGACGAAACTGATCAAGGAACGCTGGCCGGAGGCAAACGTAACCGGCGTCGAGGGCTCGGCCGAGATGGTTGCCGCCGGCCGCAAGGCCGCCCCCGACGTGGAATGGTCGCACGAGGATCTCGGCGATTGGCATCCCGCCAGACAGTACGACTTGATCTATTCCAATGCCGCACTGCACTGGTTGCCCAATCATGCGGCATTGTTTCCGTCGGTCATGGAGAAGGTGAGGCCTGGCGGCATGCTTGCGGTGCAGATGCCGCGCAACTTTCTGGCGCCCTCCCATGTGCTGATCGGCGAGACCGCTCTCGATGGTCCGTGGCGGTCCAAGGTCGAGCATCTCGTCACGCCGCCCCCGGTCGAAGGGCCGGCCTTCTACCACGATCTGATTGCGCCGATGTCTGATAACATCGACATCTGGGAGACCGAATATTTGCAGGTGCTCGAAGGCGAGAACCCCGTCAAGGAATGGACCAAGGGGACCTGGCTGACGCGCTATCTCGACGTGCTCGCAGGCGAGGAGAAGATCGCATTCGAAGCCGCCTATGGCGCGCGGGTTGCGAAGGCCTATCCGAAGAATGCGGCGGGGCAGACCCTGTTTCCGTTCCGTCGCCTGTTCATGGTCGCCCAGCGCAAGAACTGATGCCTTGCCGCAATGCGGCATAAGCGCTCGTTCGGTTGAACGGGCGCGGATGGCGGGTTGCGTAGACAGCTTTCGTCAAGATAGTTTGGCTGCGGCAAATTGGGCTTAGGTCTAGTTGTTCGGCTTGCGGATTGCTGCCACTACTGATCTGTAAAACAAAAAGAACCCGATTTTCGAGGTTGTTGGGGAGGTCTTCATGCGCAAACTGCTTCTCGCGGTCGCCGCCGCCGCGCTGGTTCTGGCCCCTGCCGTTGGGCAGGCGCAAACTCCGATCGTCATCAAATTCAGCCACGTCGTCGCCAACGACACCCCGAAAGGGAAGGGCGCGCTGAAGTTCAAGGAGCTCGCCGAGAAATACACCGACGGCAAGGTCAAGGTCGAGATCTACCCGAACTCCACGCTCTACAAGGACAAGGAAGAGATCGAGGCGCTGCAGCTCGGCTCGGTGCAGATGCTTGCGCCCTCGACCGCGAAATTCGCGCCGCTCGGCATCAAGGAGTTCGAGGCGCTCGACCTGCCCTGGCTGTTCAAGGACGACCAGACCTATTCCAACGCGATGAAGGGCACGGTTGGAAAGTGGCTGTTCCAGAAGCTCGAGGCCAAGGGGATAACGGGGCTCGCTTATTGGGACAATGGCTTCCACATGGTCTCTTCGAATCGCCCGCTGGTGAAGCCGACCGATTTCCAGGGCTTGAAGGTCCGCATCTCCGGATCGAAGGTCGCGGACCAGTATTTCCGCCTGCTCGGGACGATCCCGCAGATCATGGCGTTCTCCGAAGTCTACCAGGCGCTACAGACCGGCGTGGTGGACGGCTGCGAGAACACTGCGTCCAACTACCTGACGCAGAAATTCTACGAGGTGCAGAAGGACATCACCGTGTCCTATCACGCGCATCTGCAATATGCCGTCATCGTCAATTCGAAATTCTGGTCGGGGCTGCCGCCCGATATCCGCACCCAGCTTGACAAGGCGATGGCGGATGCGACCGACTACACCAACTCGATCGCGCGCCAGGAGAACGAGGACGCACTGGCCGAGATCAAGAAGACGGGCAAGACGACTCTGCATTACCTCACCGACGCCGATCGAAAGGCCTGGCAGGAAGCGATGCAGCCGACTTATAAATGGGCAAAGGGCCGGGTCGGGCAGGAGGTGCTCGATCTCGTCGCCAAGGAACTCGACGTCAAGATGAACTGACGGCCGCGTCCCAACAAGAACAATGGCAACGGTCGGGGGTGATGCACTCCCGGCCGTTTCGCTCTTGGATGGACGAGCCAATGCTGGGGGGACGAAGTTGCTGCGTGTGCTGAATCGTGTGCTCGATCATCTCGAGGAATGGCTGATCGCGACGATGATCGCGGCTGCGACCTCGCTCATCTTCGTCGCCGTGCTGCACCGCTACGGCGCCGGGCTGTCGATCGACATCGCCAAATGGGCGGAAGCTCGCAACCTGACCTTCCTCGCCGTCCCCATGCGAGCTGCGTTCGTCTGGCTCGCCGCGGTCGACCTGTCCTGGGCGCAGGAACTCTGCATCTACATGTTTATCTGGATGGCGAAGTTCGGCGCCGCCTATGGCGTGCGGACCGGCATCCATGTCGGCGTCGACGTGCTGGTCAATATCCTGCCCGGCGGGTCGCGCCGACGTGTCATCACCTTCGGTTTGTTGTGTGGCGCGCTCTTCACCGCCATCGTCGCCTATTTCGGCGCCGCTTTCGTCGGCCAGATGTGGCAGACCGGCCAGCAGTCCAACGATCTCGAGGCGCCGATGTGGATGGTGTATCTCACCATCCCGCTCGGCTCCGGCCTGATGTGCTTCCGCTTCCTGCAGGTCGCCTGGTCGTTCTACCACACCGGCGAACTGCCGCATCACGACATGGCCGGCGTCGAAGGGGTCGAGGTGGACCCGGTGCATCCGGCCCCGGTGACGCCCACCCAGGTCGTCCGGGACGAGCGCAGCCCGCTCGGCTGGATCCTGATGCTGCTGCCGGTCCTGATCGTCGCCTTGTGCTTCGCTCATTCGGCTCACGTCATCACGCTGCCGCAGGGCCTGCGCGTCGCCATCGTGTTCGGGCTGCTGCTCTCCTTGATGCTGACGGGCATGCCGATCTCGATCGCGCTTGGTCTCACCGTGCTCAGCTTCATGTTCACGCTGACCGACGTGCGAACGGAATCGGTGGCGCTGAAGCTGTTCACCGGCATCGAGAATTTCGAGATCATGGCGATCCCGTTCTTCATCCTCGCCGGCAACTTCCTGACCCATGGCGGCGTGGCGCGGCGGATGATCAATTTCGCAACCTCGCTGGTCGGCCATTGGTACGGCGGTCTGGCGCTGTCGGGAGTGGTCGCCTGCGCGCTGTTCGCCGCGATCTCCGGCTCTTCGCCGGCAACCGTGGTGGCGATCGGCTCGGTGATCCTGCCGGCGATGGTCGCGCAGGGCTTCCCGAAGCGGTTCGGCGCCGGCGTGATCACGACGTCGGGCTCGCTCGGAATCCTCATTCCGCCGTCGATCCCGATGGTTCTCTACGCCGTCTCCACCAACAGCTCGGTGGGCAAGCTGTTCATCGCGGGCATCATACCGGGACTCGTGCTCGCGTTCCTGCTTGGAGCCACGACCTTCTATCGCGCCTGGCGCAACGACTATCCGCGGATGCCGAAGGCGACGTTCATGCAGCGCTTCGATGCGTTCCGCAAGTCGATCTGGGGCATCCTGCTGATCGTGATCGTGATCGGCGGCATCTACAGCGGCCTGTTCACGCCGACCGAGGCCGCCGCCGTCAGCGCGGTTTACGCCTTCATCGTCGCGGTGTTCATCTATAAGGATCTGAAGCTGCGGGACGTGCCGCGGGTGCTGCTGTCGTCGGCGAACCTTTCGGCGATGCTGCTCTACATCATCACCAACGCCGTGCTGTTCTCGTTCCTGATGACCTACGAGAACGTGCCGCAAGCGCTGGCGCAATGGATGATCGACCAGGGCCTGGGGTGGATCGGCTTCCTGCTGCTCGTCAATCTCCTGCTGCTGGTGGCGGGCAACGTGATGGAGCCGTCTTCGATCATCCTGATCATGGCCCCGATCCTGTTTCCGGTCGCGGTCAAGCTCGGCATCGATCCCATTCATTTCGGCATCCTGATGACGGTCAACATGGAGGTCGGCCTCTGCCATCCGCCTGTCGGTCTCAATCTCTACGTCGCATCGGGCATCGCCAAGATGGGCATTACCGAGCTCACGGTCGCCGTGTGGCCATGGCTGCTGACGATGCTGGGATTCCTGGTGGTCGTGACCTACTGGCCGGGCCTGTCGTTGTGGCTGCCGAGACTGCTCGGGATGTAATGTGGGCGAGGATCACGCATGGCTAACGCGCGGTTAACCCGCGCGCTAAAATGCCAGCGTGATGCGACGCAGCCCTTTTTACGGATGTGAGGTAGGAACATGCCAGAAGATGGGAGCTGGCATGTTCTTCGACAGGATGGAATCCGGACGGGCGTCGATTTCCGATGCCGTCTATCTGGAAGTCATCGGGGGCCTTCACGGCACCACGATGCCGAACATTCTCGCGGCCGCCTGCCTCGCAATGGTCGGCGCCATCACGACCTACGAGACCGGGGACATGGTGATGGCGATCCTGACGGTCGCCGGTGTCATGGTGGCGATCGTCCGTCTGTTCGAAATTCTCGCTTTCCGTCGCCGTTTCGCGCGTTCACCGCAACTCGATCGGGCCGAGGCCGCGACCTGGGAGCGGCGTTACATTGCCGGCACCGTTGCGACGGCATTGGTGCTTGGCGTGTTCGCCGCGCGCAGCATCATGCTGGGTGATGCGCTCTGCTCCGTGATGGCGATCGGGATCGGATTCGGCTTCGGCGCCGGCGTGGTGGCGCGGCTGGCGCTGCGTCCCGTCGCGGCGCTGCTCGATCTGGTCGCGATCGCCGGGCCCACCGCGATCGTCACTTTCATGCAGCCGGATCTGCGCCACGTCGGCCTCGGGCTCCTCATTCTGATGTACGTGGTCGCGAGTTTCGAGATGGTTCGGTTGAGCTTCAACGCCTCGATCAGCCAGATCACGCTGAAGCGGAAATTCGAGCAGCTCGCGCGCTCGGATTCGATGACCGGCCTATCCAACCGCTCGGTGCTGGCGGCGGACCTGCCCCTGATGCTGTCGGCCGGGATGGTTGCGGTCCATACGCTCGATCTCGACCGCTTCAAGGAGGCCAATGACCGGTTCGGCCATCCCGCCGGTGACGCGCTGCTGAAGCAGGTCGCCGGGCGGCTCAAGGCGCTCGTCACGCAAGACGACCTGTTGATCCGCATGGGCGGCGATGAATTCGTCCTGGTCCAGCGCGCGGCGGCTGATGCGGAGGCGATGGCGGAGCGCATCGTGCAGTCGATCAGCGCGCCGTACGACGTCGCCGGACAGGTGATCGAGCTCGGCGTCAGCGTCGGTGTTGCCGTCGCGCCGGACGACGGGCGCACCGCGGAAGCGCTGCTGTCGCGCTCCGACAAGGCGCTGTACCGGGCCAAGCAAAATCGCGGCGGCTATGTGCTGGCGCGGGAATTGCGGGTGGCGGAAGCGGCTGTTGCAACGGCGGTCACCGAAGGACTGGCCGCGCACGCGGCATAGACGGTGCCACCTTCTCCCACAGGGAAAGGGAAGAAGAGACATCCAATGTCCTTTCGCCTCCACCGGTGATGGCAATCGACCGCGAGATGCGGTTAGATGCCGCGCAACCGGCCGGGAGGGAAGAACATGATCAACGCCAGCAACGAGCCGAAGGACGCGAGCGCGTCCGTCATCGCGCAGCAAACGGCAATGCTGAACGCGCTGCCGTTTTCCGACACGCGGGATTTCGATGACGCCGCGCGCGGCTTCCTCGGCACGATCGAAAACGCTGCGATCACGAACCCGCAGGGGCGGACTGTCTGGAGCCTCGAGCCTTACGGCTTCCTGTCCACTGAGAAGGCGCCGCCGACGGTCAATCCGAGCCTGTGGCGGCAGTCGCGGCTCAACATGCAGCACGGCCTGTTCGAGGTCGTGCCCGGTGTCTACCAGGTGCGCGGGCTCGACATCGCGAACATGACGCTGATCGAGGGCGACAGCGGCGTCATCGTCGTCGACACCCTGACCTCGATCGAGGGCGCGCGGGCCGCGCTCGATCTCTATTTCAGGCATCGCGGCCTGAAGCCGGTCGCGGCCGTCATCTTCACGCACACCCACACCGACCATTGGGGTGGGGCGCGCGGCGTGCTGGAGGAGGATGCGCTGGCCACTGCCAGCGTGCCGATCATCGCGCCGAACCTGTTCATGGAGCACGCGGTGTCCGAGAACATCATCGCAGGCCCCGCGATGCTGCGCCGTGCCCAGTATCAGTTCGGCCCGCTGCTCGCCAAGAGCGCGCGGGGGCAGGTCGATTGCGGGCTCGGCAAGTCGATGGCGGCGGGTTCGGTCGCGTTGCTGCGCCCGACCGACCTGATCATGGCGACCGGCGACAGGCGCGTCATCGACGGCGTCGAATTCGAATTCCAGATGGCGCCGAACAGCGAAGCGCCGGCGGAGATGCACTTCTTCATCCCCCGCTACAAGGTGCTGAACCTCGCCGAGAACTGCACCCACAATTTCCACAATCTGCTGCCGTTCCGCGGCGCCGACGTGCGCGACGCGCTGGCCTGGTCGAAATATCTGGGCGAGGCCTTGCAGCTCTGGGACGGCAAGGCGGAGGCGATGTGCGGCCAGCATCACTGGCCGGTGTGGGGACGTGAGCGCATCGGCACGATGATCCGGCAGCAGCGCGATCTCTACAAATTCGCGCACGACCAGACCATCCGCCTGATGAACCACGGTCTCACCGCCGCCGAGATCGCCGAGACGATCCAGTTGCCGAAGAGCCTGGAAGGCGCCTGGCACGGCCGCGGCTATTACGGCCACATCCGGCACAACGTGAAGGCGATCTATCAGAAATATCTCGGCTGGTACGACGCCAACCCGGCCAATCTCGATCCGCTGCCGCCGGTGGAGTCCGGAAGGAAATATGTCGAATACATGGGCGGCGCCGACGCCATGCTGGCGCGGGCGCGTGCGGATTTCGACAAGGGTGAATTCCGCTTCGTCGCGCAGGCGCTCGGCCATCTCGTCTTCGCCGAGCCTGATCATGCGGCGGCGCGCGCTCTGCTCGCCGACACGCTGGAGCAGCTCGGCTACGCCGCCGAAAGCGCGACCTGGCGCAACGCCTATCTGTTCGGCGCGCAGGAATTGCGCTTGGGCATGCCGAAGGTGCCGGCGCGCCCGCCGATGCCGCGCGAAACGCTGGCTGCGCTGCGCACCGGGCAGCTCTGGGACGTGCTCGGCATCCGCCTCAACGGTCCCAAGGCGGAAGGAAAGCACATCGTGCTGAACTGGAATTTCTCCGACACCGGCGAGACCTTCGTGCTCAATCTGGAGAACTGCGCGCTCACCTACGCCGAAGGCGTGCAGGCGGAGGGCGCCGATGCCAGCTTCACGCTGGCGCGCTCCACGCTCGACGAGGTGATCGCCAAGCTGACGAGCTTTCCGGAGGCGGTCGCGGCGGGGAAGGTCAAGCTCGCGGGCAACCCGATGAAGCTCGCCGAGCTGATGGGCCTGATGGACGAGTTTCCACGGATGTTCGAGATCGTGGAGCCGAAGCGGGCGGTGGTGAAGTAGGAGCTCGGGCCCCGGACGCAGCGCAGCGCGACTTCAGCGGTGTGCTGCAGAGCCGGGACACGAGAGTTGCAGATGCTTCGCTCTACTCCGCGCTGCTCACCAGCTTGATCCGCGGCGCCTTCTGCTCGGCGAGGCGGCGGTAGGCCGCGAGATAGTCCAGCGCCATACGCCGCGCGGTAAAGCGCGTCTCGAACTGCTTGCGGATGGCGGCGCGGTCGAGTTGCGCGAGGCGGCCGACGACGCCGGCCGCGCTGAGAAGGTCCTCGACGATGAAGCCGGTCAGCCCCTCGTCGATGATCTCGGGCACCGAGCCGCGGTTGAAGGCAACGACCGGCGTGCCGCAGGCCATGGCTTCGATCATCACGAGGCCGAACGGCTCCGGCCAGTCGATCGGCAGCAGAAGGCCGAGCGCGCCGCTGAGGAATTC
Source organism: Bradyrhizobium symbiodeficiens (assembly GCF_002266465.3). NCBI lineage: Bacteria > Pseudomonadati > Pseudomonadota > Alphaproteobacteria > Hyphomicrobiales > Nitrobacteraceae > Bradyrhizobium > Bradyrhizobium symbiodeficiens. The sequence continues at coordinate 2,271,681 of NZ_CP029427.2, forward strand.
CGACTTCTCGTGATCGCCGATCTCGCCGATGAAATCCACCAGCGGATTGTTCTCGATCATCGGCCGGATCAACTCGTCATAGTAGTCTTGGTCGGCGCGATCGACCTTGGCCGCGATCTTGAGCGGAATGCCGCAATGGGTCGCGATCTTGATGGCGCGGTCGACGCCCTTCTCGGGCGCGATGCGGCCGAGCACGGCGAGATATTCCTGCTTCGCCGGCTTTGGCGTCAGCAAATTCTCCGGCAGGCCGTGGTAAATCGTCTGCACCCAGTTCGCCTGCGGCACCGGCCGCCGCTGCGCATTGGAGATCGAGACGACGGGCATCTTGGAGAAGGTGTTGAAGACCGGCTGATGCTCCGGAAGATCGAGCCGGCCGTGCAGCGTGGTCAGGAACGGCGTCGGCTGCCGATGGAACAACGACCACGGATAATAGTCGAGATGGAAGTGGAGGAAGTCGAACTCCTCGTCGTCACATTTCTGCCGTACATGCTCCAGCAGCACCATGTGCAGCGCGTTGGGATCGCGCACGGAACCATCGAGGCGTAGCGCTCTCGGCCACAGCGCATCCAGCTTGGCTGATGTCTGGGAGTCTCCGCTGGCGAACAGCGTCACGTCGTGCCCGAGGGCCACCAGCTCTTCCGTCAACCAGTGCACCACCCGCTCGGTGCCGCCATACAGCTTGGGTGGAACAGCCTCCGTCAACGGAGCTACCTGCGCAATGCGCATCTCACCATCTCCTCTGTGCGATCATGATCGTAGAAGCCCCCGCCATGTTTCGGCACCGGCATGCCAAGGTGGGAACGTTCTCGCATTTGCGAAGTTCCTTCTTCCGACCGTTACTTCTTCGACACACTGCAGCGTGGTCGCGACGATGCCATCACCTCTTCTCACATCGTCCGCATCCGCGTGTCGTGATGAGACTGCCCGGGAACCGCGGCGAAGCAGTCGATGTTCAGTCGGCTGAGACAAAAAACTTAAATCAACAGTACGGGGCGATAGCCTATGGATCATCTTTCTGGGTACGCGCGCAGGCCATTTGCCTTTGTCTTGCGCTATCTTCGGATGCGAATGGCATCGCATCTGGTGATCGTGATCGCGGTTGTTGCAGCGGTTGCCTGCTCCGTAGGCACTCAATATGGGGTCAAATCTCTGGTCGACGCCTTGTCTGCGGGGCCTTCGCAAGGCGGAGGCGTATGGCTGGCATTCATTCTGCTCATGTCGCTGATCACCGCCGACAATTTCCTGTGGCGGATCGCGAGCTGGACAGCGAGCTTTACCTTCGTTCGGGTCACGGGGGATTTGCGTCGTGACATATTTCGTCATCTGACCGGTCATGCGCCGAGCTATTTTTCAGACCGGATGCCGGGCATGCTGACCAGCCGCATTACGGCCACATCCAATGCCGTGTTCACGGTCGAGAACATGTTTGTCTGGAATGTGTTGCCGCCCTGCATTGCCACAGTTGCGGCAATCGCCTTGATTGGAACCGTCAGTCCTTACATGGCGCTTGGCTTGCTCGTGATCGCCGGTGGCATGGTACTCGCGATGTTTCGCCTTGCCGCCGCGGGCAAGCCGCTGCATGACGACTTCGCCGACAAGGCCGCCGTGGTCGACGGCGAGATGATCGACGTCATTAGCAACATGCCCTTGGTGCGGGCCTTCTGCGGCATCGGCCACGAGCACGAGCGGTTCGACGCGACGGTGAACCGGGAGCTGACCGCGCGAAGCCGCAGCCTGCGCTATCTCGAGAAGTTGCGGCTGCTGCATGCCGCCGTGACCGTGGTTTTGACGGTCGCGCTGATGGCCTGGGCCGTCACCCTGTGGCAGAAGGGCGAGGCGACCACCGGCGACGTCGTGCTGGTCTGTACACTCGGCATCTCCATTCTCAGCGCCACCCGCGATCTCGCAGTGGCGCTGGTGGACGTCACCCAGCACGTCGCGCGGCTGACGGAGGCGATTGCCACGCTGCTGGTGCCTCACGAGCTGCGCGATCATCCCGACGCCGAGCCGCTGGTGAAGAGCGGCGCGGCGATCGCGTTCAACAACGTCAGCTTCGGCTATCCCGGCAGCGACAAGATCTTCGAGCGTTTCAGCCTGCGGCTTCAGCCCGGCCAGCGCGTCGGCCTGGTCGGGCAATCCGGCGGCGGCAAGTCCACGCTGTTCACGCTGCTGCAGCGCTTCTACGATACCGACGAGGGCAACATCACGATCGACGGCCAGGACATTTCGAAGGTCACGCAACTCAGCCTGCGCGAGGCGATCTCGGTCGTGCCGCAGGACATTTCCCTGTTTCACCGCTCCATCCGCGAGAACATCCGCTATGGCCGGCCAAACGCAACCGACGACGAGGTGCTGCGGGCCGCGATCGCGGCGCGCTGCGATTTCATCGATAGCTTGCCGGAGGGGCTCGACACCATGGTCGGCGACCGCGGGGTCAAGGTGTCCGGCGGCCAGCGCCAGCGCATCGCGATCGCGCGCGCCTTCCTGAAGGATGCGCCGATCCTGCTGCTGGACGAGGCGACGGCCGCGCTCGACAGCGAATCCGAGGAGGCCATCCGCGAGGCGCTGTCGCGCCTGATGCGCGGCCGCACCGTGATCGCGATCGCGCACCGGCTGGCAACGCTGCGCAATTTCGACCGCGTGGTGGTGCTGAGGAATGGCAAGATCATCGAAGACGGCTCGCCCGAGCGTCTGATGCAAGGCCATGGGCCCTATCGTGAATTGGTCACGCAGGAAATGAGCCGGCTCGCACAGGCCGCAGCGTAAACCAAGAGTCGCGTTGTCGAGTCGGTTGCGTCTTGAAACAAGCGCAGGGGATCAGCTCATGTCGGCCGAAGCCGTAACCCACCTTGCCTCCGTCACGCGAACCTCGGAGCAGGTCGCGGAGCAGCCTTTCTATATCCCGATGACCGGGCCGTCGGCACGGCCGCGGCGATCCCTCAAGCACGACGACATGTTCATCGTGCTCGACAGCCATGGCGACATCGGCGCCTCGGCCGGCGGGCCGGACGGCCTGTTTCACTACGACACCCGCTATCTGGCGCGGCTGGAGCTGGTGCTCGACGATCTCCAGCCGCTGCTGCTGGGCTCCAACCTGCGCGACGACAATTCGGCGCTGACTGTCGACCTCACCAATCCAGACATCTACCGTCAGGAACGCCTCGTCCTCCAGAAGGACTTGCTGCACATCGTGCGCACGATCTTCCTGTGGCGCGGCACGGCCTATCAGCGCATCGGGGTGCAGAACCATGGCGATGCGCGCGCCAGTTTCGAGTTGACGCTGCTGTTCGACAACGACTTTGCCGATCTGTTCGAGGTCCGCGGCGAGCGCCGCCCGCACCGCGGCACCGGCACGGGCAAACTGCTCGGTTCGACCGACGTGCTGTTCGAATATCGTGGCCTCGACGACACCGAGCGCACCACGGGTTTGCATTTCGATCCCCGCCCGACGCGGCTGTCGGTGAATGCTGCGACCTGGCAGCTCGAGCTGGGCCCGCATGAATCCAAGTCGCTGTTCGTGGCCGTGTCCTGCAACCGTCCGATCGCCGAGAAGCCCGCACGCTTCTTCCGCGGCCTGCTCGCTCATCGCCGCGAGATGCGGCAGTCGACGATGGGGGCGGCGAGCGTCGAGACCTCGAACAACATCTTCAACGAGGTGCTGTGCCAGGCCATGGCCGACCTCAACATGCTGATGACGGAGACGCCGCAGGGGCGTTATCCCTATGCCGGCATCCCCTGGTATTCGACGACGTTCGGCCGCGACGGCCTGATCACCGCGCTGCAGATGCTGTGGATCGATCCGCGCGTCGCCAAGGGCGTCTTGCGCCGGCTCGCGCATTTCCAGGCCAAGGCGGTGGATCCGCTCGCGGATGCCGCGCCCGGCAAGATCCTGCATGAGATGCGCGGCGGCGAGATGGCGGCGCTGCGCGAGGTGCCGTTCGCGCAATATTACGGCAGCGTCGATTCGACCGCGCTGTTCGTGCTGCTCGCCGGAAGCTATTTCGAACGGACCGGCGACGAGAAGACCCTGATCGAACTGTGGCCGGCGATCGAGGCGGCGCTGGCCTGGATCGACGGTCCCGGCGACCCAGACCAGGACGGTTTCGTCGAATACCAGCGCGCGACCGAGAAGGGGCTGGCCAACCAGGGCTGGAAGGATTCCTACGACGCGATCTTCCATGCCGACGGCCAGCTTGCCGAGGGCAATATCGCGCTCGCGGAAGTCCAGGGGTATGTTTACGCCGCCAAGCAGCTCGCCGCGCGTTGCGCGCTGCGGCTCGGCAAGCCGGACCGCGTGCGCAAGCTCGAGGCCGAAGCCAGGACGCTGGCCGAGCGCTTCGAGAAGGCGTTCTGGTGCGAGGAGCTCGGCACCTACGCGCTCGCCCTCGACGGCAAGAAGCGGCCGTGCAAGGTGCGGACCTCGAACGCCGGCCAGGTGCTGTTCAGCGGCATGATCCGCGAGGACCGTGCCCGCCTCGTCGCCGCCGATCTGATGGGGCCACATTTCTTCTCGGGCTGGGGCATCCGTACCGTCGCGCAAGGCGAAGTACGATACAACCCGATGTCCTATCATGACGGGTCGATCTGGCCGCACGACAATGCGCTGATCGCGCTCGGGCTCGCGCGCTACGGTCTGAAGCATTCGGTCGCGCATGTCTTCAAGGGGCTGTTCGACGCCGCCACCTATATGGACCTGCGCCGGTTGCCCGAATTGTTCTGCGGTTTCCGGCGCGAGAAGCGGCGCGGTCCGACGCTCTATCCGGTCGCCTGCGCGCCGCAGGCCTGGGCCAGCGCGACGCCGTTCACGCTGCTGGAGGCGGCGCTCGGCATCGAGTTCGACGTGGCGCGCAGCGAGATTCGCCTGCGCAACCCGCATCTGCCGGCGTTCCTCAACGAGGTGATCCTGCGCGATTTGCGCCTCGGCGAATCCAGCGTCGATCTTCGTGTCAGCCGCCACGGCGACGACGTGGCGCTTGAAGTCTTGCGCACGCGCGGCCGGATCCAGGTCTCGATCGTGCTGGCGCGCTAGGGGCGCGCAGGGAGAGTGTCATGCGTGCGATCGGAGCGTTGATCCTTGGCATAGCCATCGTCGCGGGCGTGGCGGTGGCGACGTCGCGCGCCGCAGACGAACCGCCCGCAGGGCAGAGCGAGGCGAAAGCGCCGGCGGCACCGTCGCCGAGCTCGGCCGTCCCGGTCACGCCGAAGGATGCTGCGCCGCCGCCGTCGGTGACCATCATCGGCGCCAGCGAAGCTCACGGGGTGCTCGGCCGCGACGTGCGCAGCGCGGCCGGCGAGGACATGGGCCGGATCGTTGACGTCATCGTCGATCGCAGTGGTCACGTCCGCGCCGCGGCGATTGATTTCGGCGGGTTTCTCGGCGTCGGCAGCCGCAAGATCGTGGTGGACTGGAACGCATTGCGCTTCGGCAAGATTGCCAACAAGAAGGACAGCATCACGCTGGAATTGACCAAGGCGCAGGTCGCGGCCGCGCCGGAATACAAGGAGGATGCGCCGATCGTCGTGCTCGGCGCATCCGGCAGCCTTCAACCGCTGCAAGCGATCCAGTGAGGTGCGGGGAGGGCTGACCGCCTGTGCTGTTGTCGAGGAAGCCGAAACATGCCGATCGCGACGGCCGCTCCGAGCAGGACAGCGTCGCCGCGCCGCCGGCCGCGCGCATTCCTGCGCCGTCGCGCCAGAGCCTGCGCGGCCTCGACTGGTTCATCTTCTTCCTCGCCGACGTCCAGACCGGATTCGGTCCCTTCATCGCGGTCTATCTGACGACCCAGAAATGGACCCAGGTCGAGATCGGCCTGGTGCTGTCGATCGGCGGTATCGTAGCGTTGATCGGGCAGATGCCGGGTGGGGCGATCATCGATGCCGCGAAATCGGAGCGGCTGGTCGCAGGCCTTGCCATTGCGGCCATCGGCTGCTGTGCACTCGCTTATGCCGCGATGCCGATCTTCCTGGTCGTGGTGGCTGCGGCCACCTTGCATGCGGCGGCGAGCTGCGTGCTGGGGCCGGCGATTGCGGCGATCAGCCTTGGCCTGGTCGGGCCGTTCGCGATCGGCGAGCGGCTCGGGCGCAACGCGCGCTTTGCCTCGCTCGGGAGCGGCGTTGCCGCGGCGGTGATGGGCACCGTCGGCTATCTGCTGTCGAGCCGCGCCGTGTTCCTGGTCACTTTCCTGCTCGCGATTCCGACCCTGATCGCTCTCTCCCGCATCCGCGAGCAGGAGGTCGACATTGCCCGCTGTCACGGTGAGATGCCGCGCGAAGCGGCCGATCATGGTGACACCAATATCTGGCACCTGATCCGGCAACGGCCTCTCATCGTGTTCGCCCTGAGCGTGTTGCTGTTGCAGCTCGCCAATGCCGCGATGATGCCCCTGATGGCGAGCGCGGTGACGGCGCGGTCCGCCCAATGGGCGACAGTGCTCGTCGCCTTTTGCATTGTCGTTCCGCAAGCGATCGTGGCGCTGCTGTCGCCGACGGTCGGGCGCAAGGCGCAGGCATGGGGCCGCCGGCCGTTGCTTCTGATCGGATTCGGCGCGCTGATGATTCGCGGCCTGCTGTTTGCGACCGTGCGCGATCCGTATCTGCTGGTCGCGGTGCAGGTGTTCGATGGCATCACCGCGGCAGTGTTCGCGGTGATGATTCCGCTGATCGTCGCCGACGTCGCCTTCGGCAGCGGGCACTTCAACCTTGCGCAGGGCATCGTCGGCACCGCGACCGGCATCGGTGCAGCGCTGAGCACCGCGCTTGGCGGCTATGTCAGCGACAAGTTCGGCAATGCCACGGCGTTCATCGGGCTTTCCGGTGTGGCCGCGACCGGACTCTTGCTGATTCTTTTCGTGATGCCGGAGACGCGGCGCAGGGCATGATTCGCGGCCCAAACAAAATGGCCGGCCGAAACGCGTTCGGCCGGCCAGGTGTGTAGGGAGTGGGAAGATCGGCGAAGATCAGGCGTCGAGATGCTGCAGGCGCTGGCGGTTGCGCAGCACGATCTGGCGGGCGCCGGAGAAGCCCAGAATGCCCTGGGCGTGAAGCTGCGACAGCGCGCGCGACACGGTTTCGAGCGTGAGGCCGAGATAGTCGCCGATGTCGCGGCGGCACATCGGCAGCGCCATCATGCCGGCAACGGCAAGGCGGCGGTCCATTTCGAGCAGGAAGGTCGCAACGCGCTCCATCGCCGTCTTGCGGCCCAAGAGCAGCATGTGATCCTCGGCATGGCGCAGCTCGCCGGCCGTCATCGCCCAGAGCTTGCGGGCAACCTGCACGTCGATGCCCGCGGCCTTCTCGAGGCTGGCGCGCTTCACGAGGCGCACCGTGGTGTCGATGATGGCTTCGGCAGCAAGGCGGTGAGCGGGACCGGATTCGAGGCCGAACACGTCGCCGGGAAGATGGAAGGCGCCGATCTGGCGGCGGCCGTCGGACAGGAGCTTGTAGCTGCTCACTGCGCCTGACACGACCTGGTAGACATATTCGGCGGGCTCGTCCTCGCCATAGATCTCCTCGTCCTTGCGGTAGGAGAACTCGGTGGCGACGAGGCCGACATGGCCGGTGACGGCGCCGAACTGGTCGATGACGGGATGGGCGGGGGCGATCTTGCCAACGATCTGGGTGTTGATCGCCTGGGTGTTGAGGGTCTGGGTGAGCATCTGCGCCATCTCCGTTGTGATGGCGCTTTGGTACGCGGTATCGGGGGCTTCGAAAATTTCGAGCGATATCTTAAGGGGGTCTACCTACGTAGAATCCCGTAGGTCACGCGCGGGGGCGGTCCTGGATGGCGTGGCGGATGCACTTGACCAGATTTTCCTCGAGAAGCGGCTTCAAAACCACGTCTTTGATGCCCGCCGTCGCAGCCCGGGTCGAGATGTTCTCGTCGGGATAGCCGGTGATCAGGATCACAGGCGCGTCCCGGTCGGATTTGCGTAATTGGCCGGCCAGCTCGATGCCATTGATGTCGGGCATCTTGTAGTCGATCACATAGCAGTCCGCGCCGGGCGTAGCGCTCGCGTTGAGCAGCGCGGTGCCGCTCCTGAAGGTCCGCACGGCAAAGCCGTCGGTCTCCAGCAGGAACCGCAGCGATCCCAGGACGGCGGCATCATCGTCGACCACAAACACGGTGGGTTGTGGGGAGGACGACGCCTGGGCGCGATGTGAGCTGACCTCGATCATGCTGTCTGGTTAGCACGGCGCCGAAAAAGGGCCTTGACCTGCCTCAATCGTTGAGCATCCCGGCGCGCATCGCCAGCCGGACCAGCTCCGAAAGGCTGCTCGCCTGCATCTTGGTCATGACGTTGGCCCGGTAGACTTCGATGGTGCGCGGGCTGATGTCGTATTCGCGGGCGATCAGCTTGTTGGACAGGCCCGCGATCAGCCCCTCCATCACCTGACGTTCACGCGGGCTCAAGGAGGCGACGCGTGCAGCGATGTCCTGGGCGACGGCCTCGTTCTTGGCGGCCGGCTCGGCCTCCCTGATCGCGGCTTCGATCATGGCGACGAGGCGGTCGTCCTCGAACGGCTTTTCGAGGAAATCGACGGCCCCGAGCTTCATCGCCTCGACCGCGAGCGGAACGTCGCCATGACCCGTCATGATCAGGATGGGAAACGGGCTTTGCTGCGCCTTCAAGCGCTTCAGCAGCTCGATTCCATCCATGCCGGGCATGCGCACGTCCGAGACAACGCAGCCGAAGCCGAGGCCGGGCAGGGCATCGAAAAAGGCGAGCGCGTCGTCGAACAGCGTGACGCCGAAGCCGGCGGAATCCAGCAGGAAGTTGAGCGAGTCGCGCATCGCCGCGTCGTCGTCGATGACGTAGACATGTCCCTTGGTCGTCATGGATCAGCTCTCGTCGGTTGCTGGCAAGGTGAAGCGGAATGTCGCGCCGCCCACTGCGTTGCTCTCGGCCCACATGCGGCCGCCATGAGCCTCGATGATCGAGCGGCTGATGGACAGCCCCACGCCCATGCCGGTGTCTTTGGTGGTGAAGAAGGTCTGGAACAGGTTCGGAAGGACGTCGTCCCGGAAGCCGGAGCCGGTATCCGAGACTTCCACCTCGATCATGTCGTCGGCGACACAGGTGTTGGCGACGACGAGCTCGCGCCGCGGCGAATGCGCCATCGCCTCCAGCGCGTTGCGGAACAGATTGACCAGCACCTGCTGGATCTGTACGCGATCGGCAAGGACGAGATCGGCGTCGGGATCGAGGCTGAAGCGGAGCTGCACGTTCTGCTCGCGCGCGCCGGCGAGCCCGAGCGCGCCGGCCTCCTCGATCAGCTTGGACAGGCTCTCGACCCGCTTCTCCGACTCGCCGCGGGAGACGAAGTCGCGCAGGCGCCGGATGATCTGGCCGGCGCGCAAGGCCTGCTCCGCCGCGCGATCCAGTGCGCTTTCGACCTTCGGGGTGTTGGGGTCGCTGCTGCCGGCAAGGAGGCGCCGCGATCCCTTCATGTAATTGCTGATCGCTGCCAGCGGCTGGTTGAGCTCATGGGCGAGCGCGGAGGCCATTTCGCCCATCGCGGTCAGCCGCGAGACGTGGACGAGCTCGGATTGCAATTCCTGGAGCCGGGCCTGGGTCTGCTGGTGTTCGGTGAGGTCGCGGACGAAGCCCGTGAAATAGGGCTCGCCGGCGGATTCCATCTCGCCGATCGACAGATGCATGGGAAAAGTCGTGCCGTCGCGGCGCTTGCCCGTCACGATGCGGCCAATGCCGATGATGTGCGGATCGTTCGTGGTGCGGTAACGGGCGAGGTAGCTGTCGTGGCGGGTGCGATCGGGCTCCGGCATCAGGATGCTGACGTTCTGGCCGATCGCCTCGTGCTCCAACCAGCCGAACAGGCGCTCCGCGGCCGTGCTGAAGAGTTGCATGATGCCGTGGCCGTCGATGACGATCATGGCGTCGGGAATGGTATGGAGGATGGAGCGGAGGTGGGTCTCGCGCGTGCGCAGCGCCTCTTCGACCTGCTTTTCTGCGTCGATATCGAGAAGGATGCCGCTGAGATGACGAGCGGCGCCGGATTCGTCCCGAATGAGTCCGGCCCGGGCGCGGATCCACTGCCCGCTGCCGGAGGCATTCGCGACCCTGAACGACACGTCAAAGCTGCCGCCACTCTCGGAAACGCGCTTGATTGCGTCCTCGATCCGCTCTCTGTCCGTGGGTTGAAGGCGCGACAGGAACAGATCGTAGCTCGCCGGCTGATCCCGCTCGACGCTGAGCAGCCCCCTGGCGGTATCGGACCAGTCCAATTCCCGTGTCGCGAGGTCGAGATCCCAGGTGCCGACGCCAAACCCTTCGATCCGAACGCGAAAACGTTCGCCCCGACCGTCGTCCTGCGAGTGCGTTACGCGGCTCGGCGACAAATGATGCTCCAATCCTGATGCGGCCGCTCCGGACGCGGTTACCACTCGCCTAATGTCGCCTAAGGCCGGGCTGGAGGCAAGTTCTGTCGCTGCCGATTGACGGCAAGTCGGATGCCTGCGGCCTCCTTGATCTATCTCATCCCCATGTGCGGAAGCAGGCGTAAGTTCTACAAAAGTCTTTGCACTGGAGAATTCCGATGACATACGCGACGGTGATGGTCAGCCTGGCGCTCGATCAGTCCAACGAGGCGCGTCTTCAGGTCGCGGGCGAGCTCGCCGAACGATTCGAGGCGGCCATCGTCGGGGTCGCGGCGGCGCAGTTCGCGCCGCCGCTCTATTTCACCGACGGCGTCGAGGCGCAAGCACTGATCGACGAGGGCGAAGCTTCGGTCAAGCGGCGGCTGGCCGGCCTTGAGGCGCAATTCCGCGCCGCCACGAAGAATCGCGGCGGACATGCGGAGTGGCGCAGCGCCATAGACTTTCCGGCGCGATTCGCCCTGGCGCAGGCGCGTTGCGCCGACATCGTCGTGAGCGGCGGGCAGAGCCCGGCCTTCTCCGACGCGTTCGCGCTCGCCAGCGCCAAGGATCTGGTGATGCAGGCTGGCCGCCCCCTTCTCGTCGTGCCCGACCGGGTCAACTGGCTCGACCTGCGCAGCGTGCTGGTGGCGTGGAAGGACACGCCGGAGGCGCGGCGCGCGGTGGCCGATGCGCTGCCGATGCTGCGCAAGGCGAGAGACGTCACCATCGCCACAATTCCGGAGCGCGACGACGACCGTTCGGTCGTGATGGCCGGCATTACCGACGTTGCCGCCTGGCTCGCCCGCCATGGCGTCACCGCGACCGCGCGCATCTGCGAAGGCGCCAGGAACGAAGCCGCCGCTGTGCAATTGGAGAAGGTCGCCGGCGACGTCGATGCCGGCCTGATCGTAGCGGGCGCCTATGGCCATTCGAGGTTTCGTGAGCTGATCCTGGGAGGCGTCACTCAATATCTGGTCACGCAGACCGCCCGCAGCGTGCTGCTGTCGCACTGACGGCCGGCCGGAATCGAATCGAGGAGGACGCGCCGTGTACAGATTTCTTGAACAGACCGTCGACGGCTACATGACGCGCAACGTCAAGGCGGTGCAGCGGGACCGTAACCTGCTCGAACTCAGCGAGATGTTCGAGGCCGACGATTTCAACTCCTATCCGGTCGTGGACGACGGGCAGGTGGTCGGCATCGTCACCAAATTCGACATCCTGAAGTGCTTCGCCTTCTCGCCGAGCCAGATGCTGCCCCGCTATCACGACCTGATGAGCCGCAAGATCGGCGACGTCATGACGCCCGAGTTCATCTATGTCAGCCCCGACACGCGGCTGACGCGCGTGCTCCAGATCATGGTGGAGCACCGCATCAGGAGCATCATCGTGCTCGACGGCGCGCAGAAGCTGGTCGGAATCATCGCCCGCGAGGATGTCATCGCGGCGCTCAAGGCGACGGCGCGCGACTGACGCATCGCTCCGGTTCCTGCAATTTCCCGCCTCCGTGATCTCCCGGAGGCGAGCCCTGCCACGCGCGATGCGCGGCGCAAGGGATTGACATCGCGGCCATATCTGAGCCGGCCAACATTAACAGAAATCCACTTGTCTTGATTTCAATCAATTCCCCGCGAGGGTGAATGTGGTTTCTGGCGCTGTGTTCTTTCAGAGAGAATCCGCATGAGCCAGCCCTCCATCTCCAAATCCATGACCATCGGTGAAAGCGGCTTGGCTGTCGTGTTCGCAGTCACCGCCTTCCTCTGCGTGATCGCTTCGGCCAAAGCGCTCGATGCGCCCTTCGCCTTCCATGCCGCGCTCAGCGCGGCGGCGAGCCTGGCTGCGGTGTTCGTCATCGTCAACCGCTACCTCGACCGTCCGGCGGCGCTGCCGCCGCAGGAGATCAACGGACGCCCGAACTACAATATGGGCCCGATCAAGTTCTCCTCCTTCATGGCGGTGTTCTGGGGCATTGCCGGCTTTCTCGTCGGCCTCCTCATCGCCTCGCAGCTGGCTTGGCCGGCGCTGAACTTCGATCTGCCCTGGACCAGCTTCGGCCGCCTGCGGCCGCTGCACACCTCCGCCGTGATCTTCGCTTTCGGCGGCAACGTGCTGATCGCGACCTCGTTCTACGTGGTGCAGAAGTCCTGCCACGTACGCCTCGCCGGTTATCTCGCGCCCTGGTTCGTCGTGGTGGGCTACAACTTCTTCATTCTGATCGCCGGCACCGGCTATCTGCTCGGCGTCACCCAGTCGAAGGAATATGCCGAGCCGGAATGGTATGCCGACCTCTGGCTGACCATCGTCTGGGTCGCCTACCTGCTCGTCTTCCTTGCCACCATCATCAAGCGCAAGGAGCCGCACATCTTCGTCGCGAACTGGTTCTATCTCGCCTTCATCGTGACGATCGCGGTCCTGCATCTCGGCAACAATCCGGCGCTTCCCGTCTCGGTGTTCGGCTCGAAGTCCTACGTCGCCTGGGGCGGCATCCAGGACGCCATGTTCCAGTGGTGGTACGGCCACAACGCCGTCGGCTTCTTCCTGACCGCCGGCTTCCTCGCCATCATGTACTACTTCATCCCGAAGCGCGCCGGGCGGCCAATCTATTCCTACCGGCTGTCGATCATCCACTTCTGGGCGCTGATCTTCCTCTACATCTGGGCCGGTCCGCACCATCTGCACTACACGGCGCTGCCGGATTGGACGCAGACGCTGGGCATGACCTTCTCGATCATGCTGTGGATGCCCTCCTGGGGCGGCATGATCAACGGCCTGATGACGCTGTCTGGTGCCTGGGACAAGCTGCGCACCGACCCCGTGCTGCGCATGCTCGTGGTCTCCGTCGCCTTCTACGGCATGTCGACCTTCGAAGGCCCGATGATGTCGATCAAGGTGGTCAACTCGCTCAGTCACTACACCGACTGGACCATCGGCCACGTGCATTCCGGCGCGCTCGGCTGGGTCGGCTTCGTCTCCTTCGGCGCGCTCTACTGCCTGGTGCCGTGGGCCTGGAATCGCAAGGAGCTCTACAGCCTGAAGCTGGTCAACTGGCACTTCTGGATCGCGACCCTCGGCATCGTCCTCTACATCTCGGCGATGTGGGTGTCCGGCATCCTGCAGGGCCTGATGTGGCGCGCCTACACTTCGCTCGGCTTCCTCGAATATTCCTTCATCGAGACCGTCGAGGCGATGCATCCCTTCTACATCATCCGTGCTGCCGGCGGGGCGCTGTTCCTGATCGGCGCGCTGATCATGGCCTATAATCTCTGGATGACGGTTCGCGTCGGCGAGGCGGAAGTCCAGATGCCCGTCGCTCTTCAGCCGGCGGAATGAGGAGCAAACCATGTCGTTCTGGACACGCCACCAAGTCTTCGAAAAGAACTCCATCATCCTGGTCGTCGGCATCCTGCTGGTGATCGCGGTCGGCGGTCTCGTCGAGATCACCCCGCTGTTCTACCTCAAGAGCACGATCGAGAAGGTCGACGGGGTCAGGCCCTACACGCCGCTGGAGCTCGCCGGGCGCAACGTCTACGTCCGCGAGGGCTGCTATCTCTGCCACTCGCAGATGATCCGTCCGCTGCGCGACGAGGTCGAGCGTTACGGCCACTTCTCGCTCGCCGCCGAGAGCATGTTCGACCACCCGTTCCAGTGGGGCTCCAAGCGTACCGGTCCCGACCTCGCCCGCGTCGGCGCCAAATATTCCGACGACTGGCACGTCACCCATCTGACCAACCCGCGCGCGATCGTGCCGCAGTCGGTGATGCCGGGTTATCCATTCCTCAGCCAGAGCGAGGTCGATCCGGACACGATCGCCGACCACATGCGGACGCTGAGGACGGTTGGCGTACCCTACACGGACGACCAGATCGCCAGCGCCGGCGCCGACATGAAGGCCCAGGCCGATCCGGACAACGCCGGCAGCGACGCCTTCAACAAGCGCTATGCCAAGGCCGTCGTACGCAATTTCGACGGCAAGGTCGGTTCGCCTACCGAGATGGACGCGCTGATCGCGTACCTGCAGATGCTCGGCACGCTGGTCGACTTCAAGATCTACAACGAGAAAGCCAATCTTCGCTGAGAAGGCATGAACGATGAAAGCCATCCTGACACTCGACAATCTCGCGTCCGGTCTCGTGACCACGATCTGGACGCCGGTGTTCGTCGCGATCTTTCTCGCGATCATCGCCTACGCATTTTGGCCCCGTAACAAGGCTGCCTTCGACGAAGCAGCGCACCTGCCGTTGCGGGAGGAGTGAGAGACATGACCGACCATCATAGCGACATCGATTCCGTCTCCGGCAAGTCCACGACCGGGCACGAGTGGGACGGCATCAAGGAGCTCAACACACCGCTGCCACGCTGGTGGGTGATCACCTTCTATCTCACCATCGTCTGGGCGATCGCCTACTGGATCGTCTATCCGGCCTGGCCGCTGATCGCCAGCAACACCACGGGCATGTTCGGCTACTCCTCGCGCGCCGACGTTGCCGTCGAACTCGCCAACCTCGAGAAGATCCGAGGTGGCAAGATGGTGGCGCTGGGCGCGGCCTCGCTCGCCGATATCGAGAAGGACCCGGCCTTGCTGGCGCTCGCCCGCGCCAAGGGCAAGACCGTGTTCGGCGACAATTGCGCGCCGTGCCACGGCTCCGGCGGTGCCGGCGCCAAGGGTTATCCGAACCTGAACGACGACGACTGGCTGTGGGGCGGCACGCTCGACCAGATCATGCAGACCATCCAGTTCGGCGCGCGCTCCGGTCATGCCAAGACGCATGAGGGCCAGATGCTCGCCTTCGGCAAGGACGGCGTGCTGAAGGGCGACGAGATCGTCACGGTCGCCAATTACGTGCGGTCGCTGTCGGGCCTGTCGACCCGCAACGGCTTCGATGCCGCCAAGGGCGAGAAGATCTTTGCGGAGAATTGCGTCGCCTGCCACGGCGACGGCGGCAAGGGCAACCAGGAGATGGGCGCGCCGAACCTGACCGACAAGATCTGGCTCTACGGCTCCGACGAGGCGAGCCTGGTCGAGACCATCAGCCAGGGCCGCGCCGGCGTGATGCCGGCCTGGGAAGGGCGGCTCGATCCCGCCACCATCAAGGCGATGGCCGTCTACGTCCACTCGCTGGGCGGCGGAAAATAGTCGAAGACGTGCCGATCGGCGGCCGAACGGGGGCGAACAAATTCGCCCCCGTTTGCGCTGGATCAACTGACCCAGCGGCATCGGGTCTAGGTTTAATCGCACCTTCCAAGGCGACTGAAGCGATGAACAAGACCGTGAACCCCAAAGACCTCACGTCGGATGGCGACGGACCGCTCTACGCTGCCCACAAGAAAGTCTATCCCCAGAGCGTCTCCGGCACATTCCGACGGATCAAATGGGGCCTGATGGCGATCTGCCTCGGGGTTTACTACTTCCTCCCCTTCGTGCGCTGGAACCGCGGCCTTGGCGCCCCCAGCCAGGCGGTGCTGATCGATCTACCCAACAGCCGCTTCTATTTCTTCTTCATCGAGCTGTGGCCACAGGAGGTCTACTACTTTACCGGCCTGTTGATCGTGGCGGCTGTGGCGCTGTTCCTGATGAACTCGGTCGGCGGCCGCATCTGGTGTGGTTATCTCTGTCCGCAGACGGTGTGGACCGACGTGTTCTACGCCGTCGAGCGTCTGATCGAGGGTGACCGGCGCGAGCGGATGAAGAAGGACAAGTCGTCCGACCCGATGAAGCTCGAGCGCATCTCCGAGATCGTGCTCAAGCATTCGATCTGGCTGCTGATCGCGTGGTGGACCGGCGGCGCCTGGGTGCTCTATTTCAACGATGCGCCGACGCTGGTGAAGGAGCTCGTCACCTTCCAGGCGCCCATGATCGCCTATATCTGGATCGGCATCCTCACCGCGACGACCTACGTGCTCGCCGGCTTCATGCGCGAGCAGGTCTGCACCTATATGTGCCCGTGGCCGCGCATCCAGGCGGCCCTGACCGACGAATGGGCGCTGAACGTCACCTATCGCTACGACCGCGGCGAGAAGCGCACCTCGGTCAAGAAGGCGGCCGAGTTGCGAGCGCTCGGTCAGCAGGTCGGCGACTGCGTCGACTGCTATCAATGCGTCGCGGTCTGCCCGACCGGCATCGACATCCGCAACGGGCCACAACTCGAATGCATCCAGTGCGGGCTCTGCATCGACGCCTGCGACAACGTCATGACCAAGATCGGTCGGCCGAAGCGGCTGATCGGCTACGACAACGACATCAACATCCAGCGCCGCCAGGACGGCAAGGCGCCAGTCTACAAGATCGTGCGCGCTCGAACCGTTGTCTACAGCGCGATCATCGCAGCCGTCGGCGGTTTCATGATCTACACGCTCGCGACCCGGAGCCTGCTCGACGTCAACGTGCTGCACGACCGCAATCCGGTCGCGGTCAAGCTCAGCGACGGTTCGATCCGCAACGCCTACACGGTGCGGCTGCTAAACAAGAGCGGCTACGACCGCGTCATCGCCATCGACGCGGAGGGGCCGGTCAATCTCACGATGCACGTCGTCGGGGCCGATTCGGTGACGCCAGACCGGCCGATGATCGTGATCCCGCGCGACTCCACCAGCGAACTCCGGCTGCTCGTCACCGCGCCCGCCGAGAACAATCCGGACAAATCAATTCCCGTCCGCTTCCACGTCATGGACATCGGACTGGGTGTCGCCGCGACCGCCACCGACAATTTCGTCGCGCCGTAAGTTCAGGAGACCGTCATGTCGTCAAAGCCACTGACCGGAACCAAGGTGTTCGTGATGCTGGTCGCCTTCTTCGGCCTCGTGATCGGCGTCAACGTCACGATGATGAAGCTTGCAATCGCGACGCTGCCCGGGACTGACGTCGACAGTCCCTATGCTGCGGGCCTGACCTACGAACACGAGATCTCGGCGGCACACGACCAGGCCGCGCGCAAATGGAAGGTCAACGCCCACATCGAACGCCGCAACGACGGGGGCGCCATGGTCCAGGTCGAAGCGCGCGACGCCAACGGGCAGCCGATCTCGGGGCTGAAGTTCGACGGACGCCTGGAGCGGCCGACCGACAAGCGAGCCGATCTCGCGGTCGCGTTCACCGAAACCGGAATTGGGATCTATCGTGGCGACGCCGCAGCGGTCGCGCCCGGCCAATGGAATCTCGTGATCGAGGGCGAGGCGCGTGGCGAGCGCGTGTTCCTGTCGCGTAACCGCGTGATCCTGAACTGAAGGACTTCGTCATGCAAGTCACGCGGGATTTCTCGCACTATGTCCGCACCGCGGGCGAGGGCGTCCAGCACATCGATCTTGCGGTCGAAGGCGTTCACTGCGCCGGCTGCATGGCCAAGATCGAGCGTGGCCTCTCGGCCATCCCCGACGTCACCCTGGCCCGCGTCAATCTCACCGACCGTCGCGTCGCGCTGGAATGGAAGGCGGGAACGCTCGACCCCGGAAAGTTCATCGATCGCCTCGAAGAGCTTGGCTACAAGGCCTATCCGTTCGAGACCGAGAGCGCGGAAGTGGCGGAAGTCGCCGAATCGCGTTTCCTGCTGCGCTGCCTCGGCGTCGCCGCGTTCGCCACCATGAACGTGATGATGCTGTCGATCCCGGTGTGGTCGGGCAACGTCTCGGACATGCTGCCCGAGCAGCGCGACTTCTTCCACTGGCTCTCGGCGTTGATCGCGTTGCCGGCGGCAGCCTATGCCGGTCAGCCGTTCTTCCGCTCGGCCTGGCGCGCGTTGTCGGCAAAGACGACCAACATGGACGTTCCGATCTCGATCGGCGTGATCCTGGCGCTCGGCATGTCCGTGGTCGAGACCATCCACCATGCCGAGCACGCCTATTTCGACGCGGCGATCATGCTGCTGACTTTCCTGCTGGTCGGCCGCGTCCTCGACCAGAACATGCGGCGGCGGACCCGGGCGGTTGCCGGCAATCTCGCGGCGCTGAAGGCGGAGACGGCCGCGAAGTTCGTCGGCCCTGATGAAATCTCGCAGGTGCCGGTGGCCGCGATCAATCCAGGCGACATCGTGCTGCTGCGGCCCGGCGAGCGCTGCGCGGTCGACGGCACGGTGATCGAGGGACGTTCCGAGATCGACCAGAGCCTGATCACGGGCGAGACGCTCTATGTCACGGCCGAGCAGGGCACGCCGGTCTATGCGGGCTCGATGAACATCTCGGGCACGCTGCGGGTGCGGGTCTCGGCCGCGTCCGAGGCGACGCTGCTCGCCGAGATCACGCGGCTGCTCGACAACGCGCTGCAGGCGCGCTCGCGCTACATGCGGCTCGCCGACCGCGCCTCGCGGCTCTACGCGCCGGTGGTGCATGCGACCGCGCTCATCACCATCCTCGGCTGGGTCGTCGCCGGCGCGTCCTGGCATGATGCGATCGTGACGGGCGTAGCCGTGCTGATCATCACATGTCCCTGTGCGCTGGGGCTTGCCATTCCGACCGTGCAGACCATCGCCTCCGGCACGATGTTCAAGTCCGGGGTGCTGCTGAATTCCGGCGACGCAATCGAGCGGCTGGCCGAGGCGGACCATGTCATCTTCGACAAGACCGGCACGCTGACGCTGCCGGATCTCGAAGTGATGAATGCCGCCGACATTCCCGCCGATGTCTTCGAACTCGCCGGCCGGCTTGCGCTGTCGAGCCATCATCCGGTCGCGGCCGCCGTCGCGCAGGCGGCCGGCGCCAGATCGCCTGTTGTCGGCGCGACCGAAGAAGCCGGGCAAGGCGTCCGTGCGAGCGTGGACGGCGTCGAGCTTCGCCTTGGCCGCCCCTCCTTCTGCGGTGCAGAGGCGCTGATCGGCAGCACCATGGTCGATCCCGAAGCCTCCATCGTTGCTTTCAGCAAGGGCAGCGAAAAGTTCGTCCTCTCGGTCCGCCAGGGCCTGCGGCCGGATGCGAAGGCCGTGATCGCGGCGCTGAAGGCGCGTAACATCGGCATCGAGATTCTCTCCGGCGATCGCGAGCCGGCCGTGAAGGCGGCGGCCCATGTGCTTGAAATCTCCGAATGGCGTGCCGGCGTCACGCCGGCCGACAAGATCGCACGGATCGAGGAATTGAAGCAGCGCGGCGCCAAGGTGCTTATGGTCGGCGACGGCATGAACGATGCGCCGTCGCTCGCGGCAGCCCATGTCTCGATGTCGCCGATCTCGGCCGCGCATCTGAGCCAGGCCACCGCCGACCTGGTCTTCCTCGGCCGGCCACTGGCTCCGGTGGTCGCCGCCATCGACACCTCGCGCAAGGCGCTGCATCTGATGCGGCAGAACCTCTGGCTTGCGATCGGCTACAATGTGCTGGCGGTGCCGGTTGCGATCAGCGGCGTCGTGACGCCCCTGATCGCGGCTGCGGCCATGAGCGGATCCTCGATCCTGGTCATGCTGAATTCGCTGCGGGCGCGCAGCAAGTCGCGGGAGATCGCGTGATGGAGATCCTGGTCATCCTGGTCCCGCTGGCGCTGATGCTCGGAGGCGCCGGTCTGGTCGCCTTTCTCTGGTCGCTCAAAAGTGGCCAGTACGACGATCTCGATGGTGCTGCCTGGCGCGCGATCGCCGACGACGAGCCGCCGCAGGAGGCGCCGGCGAAGCGCTAGCGCCTCAGGGCGAAGGTGAGCATGGCTGCAGCCGCAAGGGCCACGCCCACGCCGAGTACGCACGCGTGCCATCCGAATGCGTCGAACAGGCGCCCGAGCACGGCCGTGCCGACCAGCCCTCCGCAGAAATAGCACGCAAGATAGGTCCCGCTGGCGATGCCGCGGTTGTCGGCAGCCGCCTGTCCGACGAAGCCCGTCGCAGCGGCCTGCGCGAAGAATGTGCCGACGCCGACGAGAACCATGCCGGAGAGGACTTCGCTCAGATGCGGCATCAGCATCAAGGGCAGGCCAAGCCCCGCAATTGCGAGCGCGCCCCAAATCGTCGGACGCGTTCCAAGCCGCGATGCCACCCGGCCGGCCAGAAGCGTCGTGATGACCGACGGCAGAAAGACGAAATAGACGAGGCCCACATCCATCATGCCGAGCGACAGCGGCGGCCGGACCAGAACGAAATTGACGAAGGTGAAGGTGCCGATGAAGGCGAACAGGATGCAAAAGCCGATGCCGAAGGCGGCGCGCAGCCGCGGATTGCGCCAATGCGCGATCGCGACGGCAAGCGGCGATGCGGCCGGCATCATCGCCTGCATCGGCTGCGCGCGTCGGATCGTGAAATAGACCAGCACCGCACCGGTCAGATTGAGCGCCGCGAACAGATAGAAATTCCAGGCGAGGCCGAGTCCGTCGGCCACGGCAGCGGAGATCAGCCGTCCCACGAGGTTGCTTGCGACATTGCCGGTGATGTAGGCGGCAAAGGCGCCGCCTGCATCCATGGCGCTGCACTGCTCGCCGAGATAGGCGAGGGTGAGCGCGAAGGCGGACGCCATGCACAGGCCCTGCGCGACCCGCAAGGCCGTGAAGACGGTGAGATTTGGCGCCGAGGCGAGCAGGCTGGTCGGAATCGCCAGTAGCGCCAGGCTGAGCAGGATGCCGAAGCGCCGGTTGATGTGCGGGCTGAAAAAGCCGACGACGAGGCTGGCTGCGGCCATCCCGAAGGTGCTGGCGTTGACGGCAAAGCCCATCGCCGCCGGCGTGACGCCGTAGTGCCGCGTCAGCGCGGGCAGGATCGCCTGCGTCGCGAAGAGATCGACGACGGTCAGGAATGCGGTGAGCCCGATCACGAGTGAGCGCAGCGCCAGGCCTTGGGAATGCGCCCCCATCGTCGTCGCGGCCCCTGTTGTCGGCGCAGAAAGATCGCTCATGGCGGAATTGTCCTGTGAGGATGTGGCGCCCGGCATGGGGTCCCGGGCGCCACATCCAGTAACGTGCGCTTGGGCTAGTCGCGCTCGTTACATGTGGTGGTCGTTGGGATCCTTGCGGACGTCGCCGACATAGAGAATGACGGTGTCATTGCCGAGGTTCTTCCACCAATGCGAGGTGCCATGGACCTCGGAGCGGATGTCGCCCGCCTTGTGCACGATCGGATCGACGCAGTTGGAGGCGTATTCGACGATCTCGCCCTGCTGCACGAAGATCAAGGCGGGACGGTCGTCGTGGCTGTGCCAGGGCACGATACCGCCGGGCTCGATGGTCAGCTTGCGGAAGCGTAGCTCGCGCCCCTCGATATGTGCGGGCTGCTTGCCGAGGTCGATCGCACCGAGCGTGACGTCGGTAACGCCGACCGGCTTATAGTCGACCATCTGCTGGGCGTTGGGCTTGATCTTGCCGGCCGGGCATTCGCCGGCGGCGACCGGCTGTGCCGAGAGCGTGAGCGCACCGGCGAGGGCAAGGCCCGGCCAGATCAGACGCGACAGGGCATGGCTCCTGGACATGGAAAGTCTCCTGTGTTGGCCGCAACCCCACTGGTCGCCGGCGATGACGGGAGCTTCATCGAGATCGCAGCCATCCTGAAATGCCGGCTTGCTCTCGATGCGATAGCATCGCGCTATGTTGATGCGCGGCGGCTATCAATCCGATTGGGCAACGGCATTTCCGCTTTCGCGGCATTCGGCGTCCGATGGCGGGGCGCCCCATTGGCGGGCGTTCGCGTCAATCGGGAGGAGCCCCTCATGCCGAAATTATCCAAGACCCTGATCGCCACCGCCGCGTTTGCGGTCATCACCACCTCGGCCTTCTCGGAGGCCGCCTGGGACTTCAAGGCCGGCATGGCCTATGTCTATGGCGGCCCCGGCAAGATGTCAGCGATGGCCATGGCCCCTGCCGAGAAGAATCACGAAGCCATGATGAAGAGCGCCAAGAAGGTGCCCGACAACACCGTCTTCTTCATGGACAACGGATCGCTGTACTACACCTCGGGACGGCTCGATCCGACCGGCAATTTCTACGTGAACTGAACGGGTCCTGGCATCGCGGCCGCCCCTTGCGGGCGGCCGAACCCGGAAACTAATATTCCCCAGGAAATGCCGGAGCAGAAGATGACAGCCCTCTCGCCCGCCGACGCCGAACAGCTCAGGCTTGCCTTCCAGCGCTGCCGTGACATGGACGGCACGCTGAACGAACAGCTCCGCGCCTATGCCGACGCCAGCCGTGCGGTCTTTCCGGCCTACGGTGAGGCCGTCGATCGCCTTGTGGCGAGATTGGGCGGCAACGGCGGTGGCGAGTCCGCGCCGCGCCCGGGCGATGCGATGCCGCCATTCATGCTACCGGACGAGGCCGGACGTCTCGTCACGCTGCCGTCGCTGCTGGAGCGTGGTCCGCTCGCCGTGATGTTCTTCCGCGGCCATTGGTGTCCCTATTGCCGGCTGAACGTCCGCGCCGTGGTCCAGGCGCTCGATCGCATCAAGGCCATGGGGGCACAGGTCGTCGCGGTGATGCCGGAGACGCAGGAATATACCGGGCTACTCAAGGCCGAGTCCGGCGCGCCGTTTCCGATCTTGACTGACCTCGACAACGGCTATGCGCTTTCGCTCAATCTTGCGATCTGGCTCGGCGCCGAGATCCAGAGCCTGTTGTCCTATCAGGACATGGCGAGATTCCACGGCAATGACGGCTGGGTGCTGCCGATCCCGGCCGTATTCGTGGTCGGTCGCGACGGCATCGTGACAGCTCGCTTCGTCGATCCCGATTTCCGCAAGCGCATGGAGATCGATGATCTGCTCGCGGCGCTGGAGAGTGCGGGCAGAGAGAACTGAGCGCTCGCGCTTTCTGCCGTCTCCCGCAAGAGGAGAGGGGAAGAGCCGATCGGCATCCCCGCTACCCCGCAATCTCGCGCCAGTCGGCGCCGCGCAGCATGCGCATCACGGCGTTGGCCACCGCAGTGCGCTGGCGGCCGGCCACCCCATAAAGGCTGACGGTGCGGCGGGCGTCCAGCCCGGCGACGGCGGCGCGCGTCAATGTCTGCGGCAGGGGCGAGGTATGCGGCACCATGGCAACGCCGATGTCGGCTTCGACCAACTCGATCAGGTCGCGCTCGCTCGAGATCTCGTGGCCATGCTCGATGCCGTGCTCGCGCAGGCTTACGGAGATGCGGCGCCCGTGCTCGCAATAAGTCCGGTTCAGCAATTGCTCCGAGCGCAAATCCTCCAGTTCGATCGTGCTGCGGCCGGCCAGCCGGTGTCCGTCGCCAACGACAAGATCGAAGCTCTCGGTGAACAGTGGCCAGGCGTCGAGCCGGTCCCAGGCCTCGTCGATCTCGGCGGCGATGCCGAGCTCGGCTTCGCCCTTCTTGAGGAAATCGCCGACCTCGCGGCTGGTCCCGCGCAGGAAGCGCAATTCGAGCCGGTTGAACTGCCGCCTGATCTCGTTGAGATGGGGAATGAGCAGTGCGAGATCGATCGAATGCGTCAGCGCGATGCGGAGCGCGCCGACCTCACCGCTTTTGAACGAGGAGGCGAGCGAGCGCGCGCCGGCGGCGGCGTCGAAACACTGCTTCAGGAGCGGATGCATGCGCTGGCCGAGCTCGGTGAGTTGCGCCGCCGGCCGCTCGCGGCGAAACAGGTCGCCGCCAAGCTCGGCCTCGAGCTGCTTGATCGCGCGCGTCAGCGAGGGCTGTGTGACGTTGCACTCCTCGGCCGCGCGCGTGAAATTGAGCAGCTGCGCCACCGCGAGGAAATAGCGGACCTGGTGCATTTCCATGGATCGGCTCCCGGCAAGATAGGGCGATCCTATCGGATCGAACCGGCGAATGACATCCCACCCGCAATAGCGCGCGCCTATGGATTCGGAAGCCAGCCGGTATTTCCGTTTGGGCCGCCGATCCTCCAGCGTCTGCGAAAGTTGGAAGTCCAGCCATCGCCAACGAGGACCAGGTCATGAACATGCCGCTGAAGCTGCAGACATCTCAGCCCGCACGCGCGTTGGCCGGCAAGGTGGCGCTGGTCACGGGCTCGACCAGCGGTATCGGCCTCGGCATTGCACGTGCGCTGGCGGCGGCCGGCGCCGACGTTGTGTTGAACGGTCTTGGCGTCGCCGCCGAGATCGGCCGGACGCGGGAGCAGATCGCCGCCGAGTTCAGCGTCAAGGCGAGCTACTCTCCGGCCGACATGACGAGGCCAAAGTCGATTGCCGAGATGATCGCGGCGACCATCGCCCAGGCCGGCCGGCTCGACATCCTCATCAACAATGCCGGCATCCAGCATGTCGCGCCGCTCGAGCAGTTTCCGGTCGAGAAATGGGAGCAGATTCTCGCCATCAATTTGACTTCGGCATTCCACACGACGCGGCTCGCGCTACCCGCGATGCGCCAGAACCGTTTTGGCCGGATCATCAACATCGCCTCCGCGCACGGCCTGGTCGGCTCGCCGTTCAAGGCGGCCTATGTCGCCGCCAAGCACGGCATCGTCGGCCTGACGAAAGTCACGGCGCTGGAGACCGCGGAGGAAGGCATCACCTGCAATGCGGTCTGTCCCGGCTACGTCTCCACGCCGCTGGTCGAAGCGCAGATCGACGGGCAGGCCAAGGCGCACGGCATTTCCCGCGATCAGGTGATCCGCGACGTGCTGCTCGCGCAGCAGCCGAACAAGCGCTTTGCCACGGTCGAGGAGCTGGGCGCGCTGACGGTGTTCCTGTCGACGGATGCTGCCGCTTCGATCACCGGGGTTGCGCTGCCGGTCGACGGCGGCTGGACCGCGCATTAACATGGGACGGCGCAACAACAAGTCGTCGCCCACTGCGAACATCCGGGTATTGCAGGCTGATCAGGAGCAAACCATGAGCGGTACGCAGGACAACACGCGAAGCAAGGCCTCGGACCTGCCGGGTCAGGTCGTCCTCGTGCTCCAGGGGGGCGGCGCGCTCGGCTCGTACCAGGCCGGCGTTTACCAGGCGCTGCACGAAGCCGGCATCGAGCCGGACTGGATCATTGGCACCTCGATCGGCGCGATCAATGCAAGCCTCATTGCGGGCAACGCGCCGGAGAATCGCCTCGCGCGCTTGAGAGAGTTCTGGCAGCGGATGGAGCAGAAGCCGGTCTGGGACTGGCGCGCCGCTTTTCCCGGCTTCAACGAGAAGCTGGCCTATTGGTCGGCCGTGACGCACGGCATTCCCGGTTTTTTCCGTCCCAATCCGCTGGCGCACGCCGGGGATTCCTATCCGCTGGGCGCCGACCACGCCGGCTTCTATTCGACTGCTCCTCTGGAGAAGACGCTGAGCGAGCTGGTCGATTTCGATCTGGCCAATCGCTGCGCGCCGCGGCTGACTGTCGGTGCGGCTCATGTCGGGACCAGCCAAATGCGCTATTTCGACAGCCGCGACGGCGTGCTGACGGTGAAACATGTCATGGCCTCCGGCGCATTGCCGCCGGCTTTTCCGGCGGTGCGTATTGACGGCGAGCTCTATTGGGACGGCGGCATCCTCTCGAACACGCCGACAGAAGCGGTGTTCGACGACAATCCGCGCAGGGATTCGCTGATCTTCTCCGTCCACCTGTGGAATCCCGTCGGCGCCGAGCCGACCACGATGGCGGAGGTGCTCAACAGGCACAAGGACGTGATGTATTCCAGCCGGATCGCGAGCCAGATCGCGCGCCAGCAGCAGACCCATCGGTTGCGCCATGTCATCAACCAGCTCGCTGCACGATTGCCCGAGAGCGAGCGCGGCGATGCCGCGGTGAGGGAGCTGACCAGCTATGGCTGTCCGACCCGCATGCACGTGGTGCGGCTGCTGGCGCCGCAGCTCGATCGCGAGACTCATACCAAGGATATCGACTTCAGCCCGTCGGGGATCACGCGGCGCTGGCACGCCGGTTATGCTCACACGAAGTCCGTGATCGCGCGAAAGCCCTGGATCGGCGATTTCGACCCGCTATCGGGTGTCGTGCTGCACGAGCACATGGACGAAATGCCGGAGGCTGCGGAATGAGGTTGCCCTGCCGTCGCGGCTCACACCGCTGCAAGCTTGCGGTACAGCGCGTTGTAGCTGCCCGCTGAGATGTTCCAGGAAAACGAGCGTCCCATGGCGCTGCGGCGCATGGTGTCGAGCTGATCGTGGGCCATGAAAGCCGAGAAAGCCCGGCGGACGCCGCCGAGGAATGACTCGCGCGAGGGCCTCGAGAACAGGAAGCCGGTCTCGCCGTCGGTGATGGTTTCGGCAAGGCCGCCGGTCTGGTGGCCGATCGGCAGCGAGCCGAAACGCTGGGCATACATCTGGCTCAGGCCGCACGGCTCGAAGCGCGAGGGCATCAGGGTGAAGTCGCTGCCGGCGAAGATGCGGCGCGCCTGGGCGTCGTTGAAGCCGATCACCACGCCGATGGCGTCGGGGCGGCGGCGATGCGCGTCGATCAAGGCCTGCTCCAGCGCCGGCTCGCCGGAGCCGGTGACCACGATCTGCCCGCCGGCATCGACGATCTCGTCGGCCGCCGACAGCACGAGGTCGATGCCCTTCTGGTGCACGAGGCGCGCGACGATGCCGAACATCGGGCCTCGCGACACCGCCAAGCCGAACTGCTTACGCACGTAATCCGCATTGGCCCTCTTGCCGACCCAATCGCCGGCGCCGAACTGCTGGGCAAGCTGGGCGCAGGAGCGGGGATCCCAGCTCTCGTCGATGCCGTTGAGGATGCCGGTGAGCTCCGACGCGTCCGAGCGCAGGCGGAGCAGGCCCTCCAGGCCGCAGCCGAATTCGGCCGTGGTGATCTCGCGCGCATAGGTGCCGCTGACGGTGGTGAGGTGCGAGGCGTAGACGAGGCCGGCCTTGAGGAAGGAGAGCTTGTCGTAGAACTCGACGCCGTCGATGTGAAATGAGCTCTCGGGTATGCCAATTCGCCGCAGCGAGTCCTTCGGGAAGAGGCCCTGATAGGCGAGGTTATGGATGGTCAGGATCGACGGGACTTTAGCGCCGCGCCAGGCGAGGTAGGCCGGCACGAGCGAAGCCTGCCAGTCGTTGGCATGAACCAGGTCCGCTGCCCAATTCTTGTCCAGCTTGCCCATGGCGAGCTCAGCGGCCGCCGAGGCAAAGCGCGCGAAGCGGATGTCATTGTCAGGCCAGTCGCGCCCGGCCTCGTCGCCATAGGGATTGCCGGGCCGGTCGTAGAGTTGTGAGCACAACAGCACGTAGACCGGTAGGCCGTCCTTGGTCGCGGCCCGTCCGAGCGAGCAGGCCGGCATCTCCGCGAAGGCCGGGCAGCGGCCGACGATCTGAATATGCGTGAGTTGCTCGATGATGTCGCGATAGCCGGGCAGCATGATCCGGATATCGGCAAAGGGACGTAGGGCGCGGGGCAGGGCCGCGGAAACCGCGCCGAGTCCGCCGACGCGGACGAAGTCGTCCATCTCAGTGGTAACGAACAAGACCCTCAAGAACAGCTGCCCTCTGTCGATCCCGTTTGTGGCTATGCAAGAACGGGTCCAGTTGTCCTGGAATTTCTTAAAGCTCACCCACGCGGTGCGTCGGTTCGGTAAACACTTTCCTACTCGGCCGCCGCCCTTTAGGGTCGCCGCATCAACGACAGAGAACTTCGAGAGTTCCTAAGAGCCCCAAGGACCTGAGCAGGCATGCAGCTAGCAGATAAGCATGAGGGGACGACGACAAAAGCCTTCGCTGGGCTGCGGGTCCTGGATTTTTCGACAACCATCGCCGGTCCTCACTGCGCGCGGATGCTTGCCGACATGGGCGCCGAGGTCATCAAGATCGAGAGCGACGGCGGCGAGACGATGCGGACCCGGCCACCGTTGCGCAAGGGGTGCAGCACCGCGTTTGGGCAGCTCAATGTCGGCAAGAAGAGCGTGGTGCTCGACCTCAAGTCCGAAGACGGCAAGGAGGCGGTGCGTCGGCTGGCCGCGACCGCCGACATCCTGGTGGAGAATTTCCGCCCCGGCGTGATGCGCCGGTTGCGCCTCGACTACGACAGCATGCGTCAGCTCAACCCGAGACTGATCTATTGCTCGATCTCGGGTTACGGCCAGACCGGCCCCTCGGCCGAGCTGCCGGCCTATGCCCCGGTGATCCATGCCGCCTCCGGCTACGACATGGCGCATCTGGCCTACCAGCCTGGCCGTAGCCGCCCCGATTATTGCGGCATCTATCACGCCGACGTCCTCACCGGCACCTATGGCTTCGGCGCGATCGCGTCCGCGCTCTATCAGCGCAGCGTGACCGGTCTTGGCCAGCACATCGACGTCTCCATGCTGGAATCGATGCTGTCACTGACGCTGACCGAATTGCAGGGCGCGCAATTCGCCGTGAAGCCGCCGCCGCGCCCGATGTTCGGGCCGACCGAGACGGCAAGCGGCTACGTCATGATCACGGTCGCCAGCGAGAAGACGTTCCAGGCCCTGATGCAGGTGATCGGCCGCCCCGAATGGATCTCCGATCCGCGCTTTGCCGCCTATGCCGCGCGCCGCGACAATTGGGCGGAGGTCATGGACGGCGTCGAAACCTGGTCGCGGCAGCTCACGACCGATGCCTGTCTTGTCGCGCTCGGCGCGGCCGGCGTGCCAGCCTCTGCCTATCGCACAGTGTCCGAGGCGCTGGCCGATCCGCAGCTCGCGCATCGGCAGGCGCTCTCATCCGTGCAGGACGAGGGCGGCTCCTTTCAGGTGCTCAACCTGCCGTTCCGGATGTCGGGCGCCGATATCACGCCGGCCAAGACGATGGCCGTGCTCGGCGAGCATACGGACGCGCTGCGCGACGAGATCGGCCTCGCCGAGGATGCGTCAATTCCGACAGGCAAAACTGCCGCGACAGGCTGAACACCATTGTGCCGCACGTGCGGCGTGTGATCTGTCGCGCGTTCCTCTTGCCGTGGCGCGCTTTTGTCGCCAATCTCGCTCCCAGTCATTCAGCGATCCGAAACATCGGACGAGGGATCCCGGGAGGAACCATGACGAAGACAGCTGCTGCGGCGCGTAAACACGCGCCGATTTTCCTTGTTGCGGCATTTGCCCTTCTTCCGCTGGCCGGGCCCGCACAGGCGCAGAAGTCTGGCGGCAGCATCACCGTCGGTCAGGAGCTGGACATTCCGGGCTTCGATCCGCTCAAGGTCGGGGTCTACGACACATCGACCTTCACCGCGGCCGCCGCCATCTTCGACACGCTGACCACGCTCGACGACAAGGGCGAAGCCGCGCCCAAGCTGGCGGTGTCCTGGTCTCACTCCGACGACTACATGACTTGGACTTTCAAGCTGCGCGAGGGCGTGAAATTCCACGACGGCACGCCGTTCAATGCGCAGGCCTTCAAGGAGAATTTCGACCGCCAGAAGGATCCGGCCAACAAGTGTCGCTGCGCCTTCTACATCACCAACGTCAAGGAAGTGCTCGCGCCGGACGACACCACGATCGTGTACAAGCTCACCGATCCCTCGGTGAACCTGCCCGCGGTGATCACCATCCAGAGCCAGAACAACGCGATACACTCGCCGACGGCCTGGAAGACCAGGGGCGACGACTACAACCGCAACCCCGTCGGCACCGGGCCCTACATCCTGAAATCCTGGACCGCCGGCGACCGCATGGTTCTGGAGAAGAATCCCAATTACTGGGACAAGGGCAAGCCTTATCTCGACCGCATCATCCTGAAGCCGCTGCCCGACGCCCAGTCGCGCTTCGCCTCGCTGCAGTCGGGCGAGGCCGACATCATCTGGGATGACGAGGCCGACGCCGACAACATCCTGAAGGCGCAGAAGGACCCCAAGCTCACCGTTCACACCTATAAGGGGTCGGGCGCTGCGGTCTACGCCTTCAACACCAAGGTCGCACCGTTCGACGACGTCCGCGTGCGACAGGCGCTGGTGATGGCGATCGATCGGCCGAAAATGTCACAGGCGATCAGCAACGGCCTGAGCCGGCCCGCCAGCAATCCCTATGGCGACGGCTCCTGGGTCAAATGCAAGGACGACGGCGCGCTGCCGTTCGACGTCGAGAAGGCGAAGGCGCTGATCAAGGACTACGGCAAGCCGGTCGAATTCAAGATGCTGGTGACCGCGACGCCGCGCGGCCGCGTGGTCGGCCAGGTGCTCCAGCAATTCTGGAAGCGTGTCGGGGCCAACATGGAGATCGAGCAGGTCGACCAGGCCACCATTCCGTCGCGCGCCTTCACCCGCCAGTTCCAGATGACGCCGTGGCGCATCGTCGATCTCGCCGATCCCGACCCGCAGATGTACGCGAATTTCCGCACCGGCAGCCCGCTGGCGCTCGCCGGCTTCTCGAATCCCGAGCTCGACAAGCTGCTGGACCACGCGCGCGTCACGGCCGATCTCAGCCAGCGCATCGAGGATTACTGCGCCATAAGCCGCCTGATCAACAAGGAAGCCATCTGGTTCTGGACCTTTCAGAACACCTATTACGCGCTGTCGAGCGCCAGGCTGAAGGGCTTTCCGAAGATCTACAACGGCGTGATCGACGTCTCGAGGACCTGGCTGGAATGACGCCGCGATGCTGAACTTCGTCGTTCGGCGGCTGCTTGCCATCCTCCCGGTTCTGCTTGCCGTCTCGCTGCTGACATTCCTGATCGCCTCGCTGCTGCCGGGCGATCTCGCCCTCGTGATCCTCGGCGATCAGGCGACGCCGGAGAATGTCGCGGCGCTGCGCCGTGACATGGGGCTCGATCAGCCGCTGTGGTGGCGTTATCTGAGCTGGCTCGGCCACGTCCTGCAAGGCGATCTTGGCCGCTCGTTTCGCACCGGGCAGACGGTGTTGCAGGCGGTCGCCGAGCGCATTCCGGTCTCGCTCGAATTGATGCTGATGGCCGAGTTCATCGGGCTGATGATCGGCGTCCCGGTTGCGATCGCCTGCGCGGCGCGTGCCGGCGGTGCGTTCGACCGCGTCATGACCGGCAGTGCTTTTGCCATGCTGTCGATGCCGTCCTTTCTGGTGGCGATCCTCTTGATCTACCTGTTTGCGGTCGAACTGCACTGGCTGCCGGCGACCGGCTATGTGCCGTTCACCGAGGAGCCGCTCAACAATCTGCGCTTCTTCGTGCTGCCGGCGCTGACGCTGGCGCTGGCGGAATGGCCCGGGATCATGCGGGTGCTGCGCTCCGACATGATCGCGACCTTGCAGGAGGACTATATCGCGCTCGCCAAGGCCAAGGGTCTCAAGCCCGCGCGCATCCTGTTCGTGCATGCGCTCAAGCCGTCGTCGCTGACGCTGGTGACGGTCACAGGCATCAATATCGGCCGTCTGCTCGGCGGCACGCTGATCGTGGAGTCGATCTTCGCGCTGCCCGGCATCGGCCGGCTCCTGGTCGGGGCGATCTACACCCGCGACCTCGTCATCCTCCAGGGCGTTGTGCTGCTGGTTGCCTGCGGCTTCGTCATCGTGAATTTCATCGTCGACATGCTCTACGCCGTGCTCGACCCCAGGATCCGCCATGGCCACGCTTGAGCTCTCGATGCAGGAGGAGGCGGCGCCTGTGCCCGCCGGCCGCAAGCGTAGGCTCGGCCTGCTGTTCTGGCTCGCCAGCGCCTGGGTCGCGATCATCCTTTTGCTCGCGATGCTCGCGCCAGTGCTGCCGCTGCAGAACCCTGTAGACATGGACATGCTGGAGCGCCGCGCGGCGTTCTCCACCGAGCATTGGCTCGGCACCGACGGGCTCGGCCGCGACGAGTTCGCCCGGCTGATATTTGGTGCGCGGGTGTCGCTGACGGTCGGGCTGATCGCGCCGATGATCGGCCTCACGCTCGGCGGCGCGCTCGGCCTGCTCGCCGGCTATTTCCGCGGCCGGTTCGAGACGCTGGTGGTCGGCAGCATGGACGTGCTGCTCGCCTTTCCGCCGCTGATCTTCGCGCTCGCCGTCGTTGCCTATCTCGGCCAGTCCATTGCCAACCTCACCTTGATCCTCGGCGTGCTCGGCATTCCCGCCTTCATGCGGGTGGCGCGGGCGGCGACGCTGACGTTGGCGCGGCGGGAATTCGTGATCGCAGCCGAGGCGCTCGGTGCCAGCCATGCGCGCATCCTGTTGCGCGAGCTGTTGCCGAACGTGATCCTGCCGCTGCTGGCCTTCTTCCTGCTCGGAGTTGCCGTCACCATCGTGGTCGAGGGCGCGCTGTCCTTCCTCGGTCTCGGCGTGCCGCCGCCGATGGCGAGCTGGGGCAGCATGATCGGGGAGGGGCGCGAGAGCCTCGACATCGCGCCGCGGCTGGCCTTTCTGCCCGCGGCGGCGCTGTTCCTGACCGTGCTGGCCTTCAATCTGGTCGGCGATACCCTGCGGGCACTGACCGACCCGCGTCAGGGGGCGCTGTGAGCACTCCGCTGCTGACCATCGAAGGCGTCGCGGTCGATCTGCCGACGCCGCGCGGCAATTTGCGTGCCGTCGACCATGTCGATCTGTCGCTCGATGCGGGGCGCACGCTCGGCATCGTCGGCGAATCCGGCTGCGGCAAGACCATGCTGTCGCGTGCGGTGCTTCAGCTCTTGCCGAAGAAGGCAAAGCTCACCGGACGCGTCATGTTCGAGGGACAGGACCTGGTGCGGCTTCCCTCGGAAAGCCTGCGTCGCTTGCGGGGGCGCGAGCTTGCAGTCGTATTCCAGGACCCCATGACCTCGCTCAACCCGGTGCTGACCATCGGCACGCAGCTGATCGAGACGATCCAGGAGCATCTCGAGCTCGATGCTCCGGAGGCACGGAAGCGCAGCATCGAGTTGCTCGCCGCTGTTGGCATCCCCGCGCCGGAGCAGCGGCTCGCACAATATCCGCATCAATGCTCCGGTGGCATGCGCCAACGTATCGCGATCGCGATCGCGCTGTCCTGCGAGCCGAAGCTCTTGATCGCGGACGAGCCGACCACCGCGCTCGACGTGACCATCCAGGCGCAGATCCTCGATCTGCTCGCGCGCGAGCAGCGCCGCCGCCACATGGCCATGATCATCATCACCCACGATCTCGGCGTGGTCGCCGGCCGCGCCGACGAGGTCGCGGTGATGTATGCGGGCAGGGTGGTGGAGCGCGCGCCGACGCGGGCGTTGTTCAAGCGGATGCACATGCCCTACACCGAGGCGCTGTTGGCGGCGATCCCGAAGCTGGAGACCGCGCCGCATACGCCGCTGCCTGCGATCTCCGGCCGCCCGCCCGATCCGACACGGCCGCTGCGTGGCTGCTCCTTCGCACCGCGCTGCCGCTATGCCGCCAGCCGTTGTCATGAGGCCAAGCCCGGCCTGACGAGCGCCGAGATGCCTGATCATCTCTATGCCTGCTTCCACCCGATCCAGATGGCGGAAGGAATCGGCGCATGATGCAGCTTGCCGTGCGCGCCGAGCCGCTCCTGAGCGTCGATAATCTCGTCGTCGAATATGGTCTCGGCAACAAGACGGTGCACGCGGTTTCCGGTGTCAGCCTTGCGGTCGCGCGCGGCGAGACGCTGGGTCTCGTCGGCGAATCCGGCTGCGGCAAGTCGACGCTGGGGCGCGCGGTGCTGCAACTCCGCCGCGCCAAATCCGGCCGCGTGCTGTTCGACGGCGAGGACCTCACCGCGATGGAGGGCGAGGCGCTACGCAGGATGCGCCGCCGCGTGCAGCTCATTTTCCAGGATCCGATTGCCTCGCTCAATCCGCGCCGCCGTATCGGCGACATCGTGGCCGAGCCGCTGATCATTGCCGGCGTCAAGGATGCCGCCGAGCGCAAGCGCAGGGTTCACGAGGTGCTCTCTGCGGTCGGGCTCGATCCTGATCTCGTGGCGGGCCGCCTGCCGCACGAATTCTCGGGCGGGCAGTGCCAGCGCATCTGCATCGCGCGGTCGCTGGTGCTCAACCCCGAGTTCATCGTCTGCGACGAGCCGGTCTCGGCGCTGGACGTCTCCATCCGCGCGCAGATCCTCAATTTGCTGGAGGAGATGAAAGCGCGCTTCGGCCTGACGCTCCTGTTCATCGCGCATGATCTCGCGGTGGTCAAAGCGGTCAGCGACCGCGTCGCGGTGATGTATCTCGGCCGGCTCTGCGAGGTCGGCCCTTCGGAGCAATTGTTCGCAAATCCCGCACATCCCTATACCGGGCTCTTGTTGCAGGCGATCCCGGTGCCCGATCCGGATGTGCGTCCCGCCGAGAGTGTGGCGGCCGGTGAGCCGCCATCCCCGATTGCGCCGCCGTCCGGCTGCCGCTTCCGCACCCGCTGTCCGCGCGCCGACCAGCGATGCAGCGCGGAGATACCGGAGTTGCGCGAAGTCGCACCCGGCCAGTTCGCGGCTTGCCATCATCCGCTGGCCTGAACTAAGACCGGTTTGTCTCGCCCTGCCGGCCATGGCATGGTGGCGCGGCGACAAGAAGCATGCCGGGAGGACGCCGATGAAGAGTTTCAAGGTTGCCGATTTCAAGGCGCCGCTGCAAGAGTTCGACGAGGCCACGCCGCAGCCGTCCGGCACGCAGGTGCTGATCAAGGTGAAGGCGGCCGGCGTCTGCCACAGCGACCTCCACATCTGGGAAGGCGGCTACGATCTCGGCCATGGCCGCAAGCCATTGTCGTTGAAGGACCGCGGCATCAATCTCCCGCTGACCATGGGGCACGAGACGGTCGGCGAAATCCTGGCGTTCGGTCCCGACGTGAAATCGACCGACCAGGGCGACCTCAAGCTCGGCGATGTCGGCCTCGTCTATCCCTGGATCGGTTGCGGCAAGTGTGCGACGTGCCTGGCCGGCGATGAGAATATGTGCCTGACGCCGCGCTCGCTCGGCGTTTATTGCGACGGCGGCTATTCCGACCACATGCTGGTGCCGCATCCGCGCTACCTGCTTAACCTGAAAGGGCTCGATCCCGCGACGACCGCGCCTTATGCCTGTTCGGGTGTCACCACCTACAGTGCGCTGAAGAAGGTCGAGCAGCATTTCGACACCCCGATCGTGATGTTCGGCGCCGGCGGTCTCGGCCTGATGGCGCTGACGCTGCTCAAGGCGATGGGCGGCAAGGGCGCGGTCATGGTCGATATCGATGCCAGGAAGCGCGAGGCTGCGGAAAAGGCCGGCGCGCTCGCCACCGTCGATCCCAAGGCGCCGGATGCGCTGGAGCAGTTGGCGAAAAAGGTGGGCGGGCCGATCCGCGCCGTGATCGACCTCGTCGGCAACGCCGCGACGACGCAACTTGGATTCGACTGCCTGACCAAGGGCGGCAAGCTCGTCATCGTCGGCCTGTTCGGCGGCGGCGCGACCTGGGCGCTGCCGCTGATTCCGATCAAGGCGATCACGATCCAGGGCAGCTATGTCGGCAACCTGCGCGAGACGCAGGAACTGCTCGATCTCGTTCGCGCCAAGAAGGTGCCGCCGATCCCGGTGACGACGGCTCCGCTCGCCAAGGCCAACGAGGCGCTGGTGCAATTGCAGCAGGGCGCGGTGGTCGGGCGCACGGTGCTGACGCCGTAGCAACGGTTCTCTCCGCGGTCATTGCGAACGCAGCGAAGCAATCCAGAAATCCCTCCGCGGAGTCTGGATTGCTTCGTCGCATCAGCGCAAGATTGCTACGCAATCTTGTCGCGAGTTCCTCGCAATGACGACTAACCCCTTCCTCGAGGCCTCCCATGTCCGCAAACAACGCCTTCCACATTGCCGTGCTCGCCGGTGACGGTATCGGTCCCGAAGTCATGGCGCCGGCCGTCGAGGTGCTGCGCAAGATCGAGCAAAAATCGGATCTGCGCTTCCGCTTCACCGAGGCGCCGGCCGGCGCCAACAATTATCTCGCCACCGGCAAATCGATGCCTGACTCGACCATCAAGCTGTGCGAGGAGGCCGATGCCATCCTGCTCGGGGCCTGCGGCCTGCCGTCGGTGCGCTACCCCGACAATACCGAGATCGCACCGCAGATCGAGCTGCGTTTCATCTTCGATCTCTATGCCGGCGTGCGACCCGCGCGGCTCATTCCAGGCGTGCCGAGTCCGATCGTCGGCGCCGACCGGCGCGGCATCGATCTCGTCGTGATCCGGGAATCGACCGAAGGGCTGTTCGCGTCGATGGGCAAGGGCGTCGTCACCCATGAGGACGCGCGCGAGACCATGGTGATCACGCGCAGGACCTCCGAGCGCCTGTTCGAATTCTCGTTTCGCCTCGCCGAGCGGCGCAAGGCGCGCGGCAAGCCGGGCGCGCTCACCTGCGTCGACAAGGCGAATGTGTTCAAGGCGTTCGCGTTCTTCCGCGGCATTTTCGACGAGATTGAAAAGAAGCATCCGGAAGTGAAGACCGATCGGCTCTATGTCGACGCCTGCTCGGCCATGCTGGTGAAGCGTCCCTGGGATTTCGACGTCATGGTGATGGAGAACATGTTCGGCGACATCGTCTCCGACATCACCGCGAGCCTGATCGGCGGCCTCGGCATGGCGCCGTCGGCCGACATCGGCGACAAATACGCCGTGTTCCAGCCCTGCCACGGCACCGCGCCTGACATCATGGGGCAGGGCAAGGCCAATCCGACCGGCATGATCCTGTCGGCGGCGATGATGCTGGATTGGCTCGCCGACAAGCACGGCGTCGAGAGCGCGGCGGAGGCCGGCGAGACGATCGAGCGTGCGGTGGATCAGGTCTATGCCGGCGGCATCAAGCCGATGGAGTTCGGCGGCAGCAACGGCACGGCGGATATCACCAAGGCGGTGCTTGCGGCGCTGTAGTCAAAGAAAAGGGGCCCGCAGGCCCCTTTGTGTTCACCAGCGGCGCCAATGGTGATGGCGGTGACCCCAGCCCCACGGACGCGGGCCGTAGAAACGTCGCGGGCCGCCATAATAGCCGTAGGCGCCATAATAGTTCGGGCGCCAGAAGCAGCGGCCCCAGGGGTTGCAGACCCAGCGCACCTGATCGACGTCAGCAGCCGGACCCTTTGCAAGCTGGTCCGCCTGCGGAATGCCGTTCGGCATTGCTGCGAACGCCGAGCCCGAAGCGAGCGCCGCACCGGCCAAGGCAGCCAGGCCGAGAACAGCAAGCTTAAGTTTCATCGCAATCTCCCTCGTTGGTGGCGAGAGAACCTGCGGCGGATCAACTGGTTGCTATCTAGTTGCGGCCGCACGCGGATTTAATCTTCCTGAATGAAGGTTCAGATTCAGCGCCCCTGGAAATTGGGTCTGCGTTTCTCCATGAAGGCTTGCCGACCTTCGCGGAAATCGGCGCTGTCCATGCAGGCATTGCCGATCGCCTTGATCGCCTCCATGTCGCGCCGGCTCTCGTCCTTCAGTACCTGCGCGATGGTGATCTTGGCGGCCTTGATTGCGAGCGGGGCATTCTCGGAGATGGTCTGGGCGATCGTCATCGTCTCGCCCCAGAGCTCATCGACCGGAAACACGCGCTCGACGAGACCGATGCGCAGCGCCTCCGCGGAATCGATGCGCATGCCCGTGTACATCAGAAGCCGCGCCCAGGACGGGCCGACGAGCGACACCAGATGCTTCAAGCCGTCATAGCCATAGGCGATGCCGAGCTTTGCGGCGGGAATGCCGAACTGGCTGCCATGCGAGGCGAGGCGGATGTCAGCAAGCATGGCAACCTGCATGCCGCCGCCGAGGCAATAGCCGTCGATGCAGGCGATGGTCGGCTTGGGATAGTCGGCCAGCATTGCGCGCTGGGCGGCGCTGCGCCTGGCATATTCCTCGGACGCCGCCGCGTTATGGCGCGTCTTCTCGAACTGGCTGATGTCGGCCCCGGAGACGAACGCCTTGCCGCCGGCACCGCGCAGGATCACGACGCGCACCGTCTCGTCATCGCGCAAGGCCGTCAGCGCCTCGCCAAATCCCTCCCACATCTCCAGCGACATTGCGTTGCGCCTGTCGGGATTGTTGAAGGTGATCACGCCGACGCCATTGGCTGCGTGCTTGAGGATCCTGCCGTCGGCGTAAGGTGTTTCGATCGTGCTGGAAATGTCGGGCATCGCGCGCTCGCTTGTCGTTTGGCAAGGTGCAATGTGCGGCGGGGGCGTTACCGCGGTCAACGGCGGCAGGCGAGGTGGCTTGCATCCGCCTGTGCCGCTATTGCATGGCGGCCGTGCCGGGACGTTCG
The DNA here is from genome assembly GCF_002266465.3 of Bradyrhizobium symbiodeficiens. Taxonomy (NCBI): domain Bacteria; kingdom Pseudomonadati; phylum Pseudomonadota; class Alphaproteobacteria; order Hyphomicrobiales; family Nitrobacteraceae; genus Bradyrhizobium; species Bradyrhizobium symbiodeficiens. The sequence goes on from NZ_CP029427.2 coordinate 2,309,932, forward strand.
CAAGACGGGAACCAATGGCAACAAAAAGGGGCGGTCGGACCGCCCCTACAAGCAAAGGTCCCACGCGGAAAGCGCGCGGGCGAGGACGGACGCAAGAACATGCAATCCGGGTCTCGTCAATCCGGCCGCGCCCCCGTGGCGCGGCGGATTGAAGGTCGGTCGTAAAGACAGACCGTCGACCGACCTCAGGCTTCGTTCGCCGCGATCGATTCCATCAGCGAGACGAGCTGACGTTGCACCGTCTGATCCTTGATCTTGCTGTAGGCGCGCAGCAGGCGGAGGCTGAACGCGCTATCAAGGAACAGGAGGCTCTCGACTTCGCGGGCCTTGTTGTCGCCGTCGTAGAAGAAGGTCACGGGCACATCGAGAGCGGTGGCGATCTGCTGAAGCCGAGCCGCGCCGACGCGATTGACGCCCTTCTCGTATTTCTGGACCTGCTGGAAACTGACGCCGAGCTTCTCGCCGAGTTCGGCCTGCGAGATCTTCATCTCGACACGCCGCAGACGGATCCGTTTGCCCAGCTCGATGTCCGGCTTGCCGGCACTGCGCTGCTTCATTCTTTTCGCCGCTGCTTTCATCTTCGTTTTCACCTTTGTTCTTCGGTTGAAAATCCCCCGAAGAGCTGGGTCAGGGGTTCGCCCATATACGAGTCCTTGAATTCATGCGGGTGCACGAACTCTTCCTTAAACCACGGGAAGCGAGCCGGACTGAAAGCTTCGATCAGCCAATCAATCATGTGCCGCACGCGCGGAATACGGCCGCTACCGGGATGGTAGGACAACCAGATATCCAGCGGTCGGTTCAACTCGACCTCCAGTGGAATCAACTTCCCGCCAAGCGCGATGGCGTAGCTTGGGAAGACGCCGATGCCGGCGCCATTCGCAACCGCCCAGTAGTTGGCGCTTGAGACGTTGGTCTTCATGACCAGAAGGTCACGTTCCGATACGCCGGGAAAGAAGCTCTCGAAGGTTTCCTTGGCGGCGAGCTGATCGGCGAATTGCAGCACCAGGCGATGCTTGATCAATTCCGCCGCCGTGCGCGGCGCGCCATGCTTCTCGATGTATTTCTCCGAGGCCCAGAACATCAGATGCATGCGGCCGAGCCGCACCAGCTTGATGTCGAGCGCCGAGGGACGCAACAGATGGATCGCGACGTCGGCCTCGTGGCGCGAGACGTCGGCCGAGCGCATTGCGCAATGCAGGTCGACCAGGATCTTCGGATAGGCCTGCTGGAATTCAACCAGGCGCGGGGCGAGCCAGAACGTGCCGAGCCCCTCGGTGACGGCGACCCGCACCTCGCCGGACAGGGCGTTGGCCATCGAATCGCTGGCGCGCAGCACATCGAAGGTGGCGGCCTCCATGCGCTCGACGGCGGACACCACCAGAGCGCCTTCATCGGTCAGATGGGTGCCGTGGACGTCGCGGGTGAACAGTGTGGTGCCGGTCTGGCGCTCGAAATCGTCGATTCGCCGGCGCACGGCGTTGATCGACAGCGACAAGCGCTCGGCCGCCGACCGGAAACTTCCGCATCGGACGACTTCGAGGAATATACGGGCGGCATCCCAATCCGAGAGGCCGCTGAGATTTGTCTTTGGGCGTTCCGCCAGAGGAACGCCCCTTTCCGCCAAGGAGTGCATACAAGTCCCTTCGGGTCGCTAAACTGGCAGAATCTGGCGCAAACCACAACCACTGCGGGTTGGGGGATGATGAGTTTTGAACCATCATCCTTACTACCTTGTGGGTGGTATTTAGATGCTGCCATGGGCTGGGGAATCGGGTGGATTATTCGCCCGCAAGAGGGGTTGTAGCGTGAGTTCCGTTGCGAGCCGTGAAATGGCTGCGGGATTGCAGGCGCTGTCCGCAATGAATGTCGTTGCGCGCGAGCCGGCATCGGGTCTCGCGATGGATCCATCACAATGCGCCACGCGTTCGCTTGAGGACGGCTTCGAAAACAGCCGCCGGCGTTGCGCGGCAATGCTGGCTGAAGTCGCGGTTCCACAGCAGAAACGCGCTGGAATCAGGTTCGGAGGCGCAGTGGCCTCATGGTATCCTCAGAACTCAATGGGGGCCGAAGAGATCGTCCCAATCACGTCCCGCAGGCCGAATTAACGGAAAGAACGCCGGTGTCGCATTCAGACGAACAGTTGCAGTCGGTGCTGGAAACGCTCGAGGGGTGCCGCAGGGTTCTCAACGCGTGCGACAGCCGTGAGTCGGCCGAGCTGCTCTCCATTGTCATCCTCGACGTCAGGATGAAGCTCAAAGGAATTGACAGTGCCGATCTCAAGGCACTGTGCGACGAAATGCTGCGGAGCGCCGCGAGCGTGCCGCCGTCCCCTTCCAAGCAGACGCAGGACCAGCCCCGGCGTCCGCTGCTCCGCGTGGTGAAGTAGCCGCGCCGCCGAATCTCGCTTTTTGGCGAGGTTTGTGCGCGTCCCGATGCCGCATCTGTGATCGCAGGCGGCATCGGGAGGAGCCCTGGTTTCGTGCGCCTCTGTTGCGCATTCTCCGGCATCGGTTACACCAGAGCCGGTTCGGCTTCGGGCCGCGCGCATTCCCGGCGCGCTTCACCGGCGCCTGAGATGGCTCAGACGGCATCATGCAAAATGTTTCGATCCCGGCGGCGCTGATTGCCGGCCTCGTCAGCTTCCTCTCGCCTTGCGTCCTGCCCCTGGTCCCGCCCTATCTGATCTATCTGACGGGCGCCACGATCGAGCACGTCGAGAGCGACGAGCCGGCCTCGGCCTCCAAGCGCGCGATCATGATGTCGGCGCTGCTGTTCGTTCTCGGCTTCTCCACGGTTTTCGTCGCGCTCGGCGCCAGCGCCTCGCTGGTCGGCGGGCTGATTCGCGCCTGGTCGGCGGAGCTGTCGATCCTCGCCGGCATCGTCATCATCATCATGGGCCTGCACTTCCTGGGCCTGACGCGCATCGGCCTGTTGATGCGCGAGGGACGGCTGCCGATCCCGAAGCCGGTCGGTCTCTGGGGCGCCTATATCATGGGGCTCGCTTTCGCGTTCGGCTGGACGCCCTGCATCGGCCCGATCCTCGCCGCGATCCTGTCGATCGCCGCCGCTGAGACCACGGTGACGAAGGGCGCAGGGCTGCTCGCGGTCTATTCCGCCGGTCTCGGCATTCCCTTCCTGATCGCTGCTTTGATGATCGAGCAGTTCTCCGCGCTTTTCGCGCGCATGAAGGGCCATCTCGTCAATGTCGAGCGCGCCATGGGCGTCCTGATGGTGATCACCGGCATCGGCTTTCTCACCGGCGCAGTCTCGAATGTGAGCATCTGGCTGCTGGAGACGTTCCCGGCGCTGCAGACCATCGGGTAGGGCGCGTCCCGTTCACCGCGTCTCGTCCAGCGCGCAGACCACGGTGCAGACCACGCCGCGCGGCAGGAAGTCGACGGTGGCCTCGCCGCCGAGCTGGTCGCGGGCGCTGCGCTCGATCAGGCGTGAGCCGAAGCCGCGCTGCACCGGTGCCGTCACCGGCGGTCCGCCGGTCTCGGTCCAGACCAGGCGCAGCCTCGGTTTCGGGGCATCGGCGAGGATCTCCCAATCCAGCGTCACCCGCCCGGTCTCGTTGGACAGCGCACCATATTTCGCTGCGTTGGTGGCGATCTCGTGGACGATCATCGACAGCACCACGGCGAGTCGCGGCGACAATGGCACGGCGGGTCCGGCCATGCGGATGCGGTCGGGACCGTTCATCAGGAACGGCTGCAGCGCGCGGGCGATCACCTCCCGCAGCTCGGAGCCCGCCCATTTCTCCTGGCTCAGCAGATTATGCGCTTCGGCCAGTGCGCCGAGCCGCCCCTCGAACTTCATCCGTTCGTCCCGGCTGGCACTGCGGAAGGTCTGCACAGCGATCGCCTGCATCAAGGCCAGCGTATTCTTGACCCGGTGGTTGAGTTCATCGATCAAGAGATTGTGCAGCATCTCGCCGCGCGCGATCGTGGTCGCCATCCTGACCGCGAAGGTGAGGCCGGTCAGCAGCAGGATGCCGCCGATCAGGCTCGTGATCGCGATGTTGCGCCAGAGCGGCGCGATCAGCGAGCTCTCGGGGACGCCGGCCACGACCGTCCAGCCCGTCAGGCTCGACCTGGTAAAGGCAGAGGACAGCGCCACCCCGTCGAGCGAGACGCTCGAAAGGGCGGCTTCTGACGTGCGAGTCATTGCATCCTTGAGTACGCCGGAGGCCCGCTTGCCGATCATCTCGCTCGGGTTCGGTACGCGCGCGAAGACGACGCTCTTGGTGTCGAGCAGGGATACGGTCCAGACTTGGTCCGGGCGTTGCTTCTCGACAAGCCCCTGAAAGATGCTGATCGGCGGGCTGAAACAGAGGTCGTAGATCACCTCGCCGTCGCGAAATACCGGAACCTCGACGGTGAGCTCCTGCCGGCCGTTGATCGCGCCGATGAACAGGTCGGAATATTGCGGCGTTTTCCTTGCAAATACTCTTTCGATTGTCTCGAGATTGCCGCGTGGCGGCAGGCTTGCGGTGTCTTCCGTTGCGGAAGAGAACAACAGCCGACCCTCGCGATCGGAGATCAGCACCAGGCCGCCTTTGCCATATTGCTCGACGAAACCGAGCGCGATGCGGCGGAAGTTTTGGAAGTCGTCGTTGCGCAGCGCATTGGTCAACGCGAGCACCTGCAGGCCGCCGGTCATCCGCTGTACCTCGGAGTCCAGTACGAGGCGCATGCTGCGCACGTTCTCCAGCACGCGGCGGGTCGCGTCGCTCCGGTCCTGCTTGTAGTTGTAGAAGACAATGCCAACCGCGAAGACGATCAGCGGCAACATCGTTCCCGTGACCAGAAGAGCGAGGCGGACCGGCAGGGTGAGCTTTGACAAACGTGAACTTCCCGGCGCCGACGCGACGGCGCCGGACAAACGAAGCATAGAGCAGCGGCTCCATTGTGCCACGGCACAATTGGTCATGGACCGGCGCTCCGGGAGAGTGACGAGGTGAAGGTTGCGGTGCAGCAGATGGCATGAGCGCGGGTCCTGCGTCGAACTGTATCAGCGGCGGGCTCATCATTGCCGGACCGCGCATCCGAATCCGGCTTCCGTCCCGCCGCGGATTTTCATACGCTTGCCTCTCGCAAGCCGCATACCGGCTGCGCTCACGGCCCGACGACAGGGCCGGGGCATCAAAGGGAGGGGACGATGAAGCGAAGGTCATTTCTCGCTGGGTTCGGTGCGACCACCGCGGCGGCTGTGGTCGGCATGCCCTCGATCCTCAGGGCGCAGGCGCCGATCACGCTCAACGGAGCCGTGCAGTTCAACGACGACCACGCCTTCAATCGGGCACTGCTCCGGTTCGAGGAGCTGGTGAAGAAGTATTACGGCAAGCCCGTCAACTTCACCCTGCACAGGAACTCATCGCTCGGCCTCGAGAAGCAGTATTTCGAATACATGTCGCAGGGCAAGGCGGTCGATTACGGCATCGTCTCGCCGGCCCATATGTCGACCTTCGCAAAGGCGGCCCCGTTCATCGACGCACCCTTCGTGTTCAAGGGCATCGAGCATATGAACAAGGTCGTCGAGGCCAATATCCTGGCGCCGATCGCCGACGAAGTCGCGGCGAAAGCCGAGGTCGTCCTGATCGGTTATTCCGGCGGCGGCATCCGCAACATCTTCGCCAACAAGCCGCTCAAGAATCTCGCCGATCTCAAGGGTCTCAAGGTTCGGGTGCAGGGCGCGCCGATCTGGTCGAAGACTTTTGCGGCGGTGGGCATGAGCCCGACGGTGATCGCCTATAACGAAATCTACAACGCGATCCAGAACGGCGTGATTTCGGCCGGCGAAAACGAGGCGGCCGGCGTCGAAGCGATGAAGTTCTACGAAGTGGCCCCGCATCTCAACCTGACCCAGCACGCCGTGTCGATCCGGCCGATCTGCTTCTCGGTGAAGACGCTGAAGACCTTGCCGAAGGAGCTGCAGGACGCGATCATGAAGGCCGGCAAGGAGGCCGGCGACTACGGCCGTCAGCTCGAGTCGAGCGAAGAGGTCGTCAAGCTCGATACGCTCGAGAAGGCCGGCAAGCTCAAGCGCGTTCCCTTCGAGGAGCGGGACGCCATGAAGAAGCTCGCCGACCCCGTGATGGCCACCTACGCCAAGGAAATCGGCGCGGAGGGCATTTTCGAGAAGATCAACGTCGTCTGAGGCCTTTGCGTCCGCCGACAGCAACTCCGGGCAAGCCCCGCTTCTTGCCCGGACGTGGCGGATGTTCTGCCGCACGGAGCCCCAATGTCTGAAATGCCCGTTTCGTCCGCGCCGTCGCTGTGGCGTCGCATATCGGCCGCCTATGCCAAATTGCTCGAATTCCTGCTGGCCGCCTGCGTCGGCATCCTGGTCATTCCGGTCACGCTGCAAATCGTGTCACGCTATACGCCGTTCATTCCGTCCTACATCTGGACGGAAGAAATGGCGCGGTTCCTGTTCATCTGGACGATCATGATCGGGGCAATGGTGGGCGTGCGGGAGGCGCAGCATTTCGAAGTCGACGTGTGGCCCGACCTGTCGCGGCGGTCGGAGGCCGCAGTCCGGATCCTCGCGCGTGTCGGCGTACTGGCGCTGGCGCTGGTGTTCGTGTCGGCCGGAATCGAATTCACACGCTTCGCCTGGAACAGGACGTCGGAACTGGCGGATCTGCCGCTGTGGCTGATTCACGTCGCCTGGCCTGTCGCCGGCGTGACATGGATCGTCTTCGCGGGTGAGCAGATCGTCGATGAAATGCGCATTCTGTTTGGGGCAGAGCGATGAGCGGCAACGTACTCTCTGCCGGACAGGCCGCGATGGTGCTGTTCGGGGTCTTCGTCGGCCTGCTGATCGTGCGCGTGCCGGTCGCTTTCGCGCTCGGTCTTGCCTGCGTGCCGATCCTGCTGATCGAGCCGCACCTGTCGTTGATGACGCTCGCGCAGGAGACCTTCAATGCGTACAATTCCTTCATCCTGCTGGCGGTGCCGTTCTTCCTGCTGACGGCGAACCTGATGAGCATCGGCGGTATCACCGATCGCCTGGTGGCGCTGTCGCGCTCGATGGTCGGGCACTGGCCCGGATCGCTGGCGCAGATCAATGTCGTGCTGTCGGTGTTCTTTGCCGGCATCTCGGGCTCCTCCACGGCCGACGCGGCGAGCCAGTCCAAGATCTTCATCGATGCGCAGACCAAGGAGGGCTACGATCTCTCGTTTTCCATCGCCATCACGGCGGTGTCGGCGGTCCTGGCGGTCATCATCCCGCCGTCGATCCTCATGATCGTGTGGGGCGGGCTGATCTCGACCTCGATTGCGGCGATGTATCTGGCCGGCATTGTGCCGGGTCTGCTGATCGCGGGGGCGCAGATGGCGACGGTGCACATCTACGCCGTGCGCCGCGGCTACCCGACCTATCCGAAGGCAAGCTGGGTCGAGATGCGATGCGCCATCTGGCGGTCGATACCGGCGCTGATGACACCCTTCATCATCGTCGGCGGCATTCTGCTCGGATGGTTCACCGCAACCGAGTCCGCCTGCGTTGCGGTGCTCTATTCCGTGGTGCTCTCGGCGTTCTTCTACCGCGAGACGGGCATACGCGAATTGTACAAGGCCTTGCTCGACACCGGGCGTCTCGCCGGCGTGGCGCTGTTCTGTGTCGGCACCGCCAGTGCGTTCGGCTGGCTGCTCGCCTACTACAAGATCCCACAGGAGCTGCTGGCCAACGTGTCGACATGGGGCATGGGCGCGGTGACGGCCGGCTTCTTCATCGCCTTCTGCTTCCTGGTGGTCGGCTGCTTCCTCGACGCCATCCCGGCCATCATCATCGTCGGCACCGTACTGGAGCCGCTCGCCAGGTCGGTCGACCTCCATCCGGTCCAGTTCGCGATCATTTCCATCGTGTCGCTGGCCTTTGGACTGGTGACGCCGCCTTACGGTCTCTGTCTGATGATCGCCTGTTCGATTGCCGGGGTGCGGCTCCGTTATGCGCTGAAGGATACGGTCATCATGCTGATTCCGATGCTGCTCGTGCTGGCGGCGGTCATCGTCTGGCCAAGCGTATCGCTGTTCCTGCCGCGTCTGATCGTGCCGGAAATGCTCAAATGAGCAACGGCGAGTGAGCGTCCGGGAGTGTGATCCCGCGGACGACGGCCGCGGGATCGAGGGCGACTGCTACAAATTGCTCTCGGTGATCGCCGCATAGACCATGCTGCGCAGCTCGCGGCGCAGCGGATAGGCGCTCGACGGCAGCACCTGCGTCATGAAGATCGCAATCAGCTCCTCGGCCGGATCGATCCAGAACGAGGTGGTGGCCGCGCCGCCCCAATTGTATTCGCCGGGGCTGCCGGCGATCAGCGTCTCTGCGGGGCGCATGGTGACGGCGAAGCCGAGACCAAAACCGATGCCGTTATAGGCCGCTTCCGAGAACAGCGAGCGCGATACTTCCGGCAGGGTGCGACCGCCCGGAATGTGGTTGCTCGTCATCAGCGCCAGCGTCTTCGGCCCGATCAGCCTGACGCCGCCGAGTTCGCCGCCGTTGAGCAGCGCGCGGCAGAACGTGAGATAGTCGGCGACCGTCGAGCACAGGCCGCCGCCGCCGGAGATGAAGGAGGGCGGGGTGAGGAACGAGCTCGTCGTCGGATCGTCCTGGAGCGTCAGGCCCTCGCGGCGCTGTCCGGCATGGAAGGTCATGCCGCCGCCGGGATCGGCGGAATAGCAGGCCGCGAAGCGGTGCGCCTTGGAGGCTGGCACGTGGAAATCGGTGTCGGTCATGCCGAGCGGATCGAGGATGCGTGATTTAAGGAACTGCTCGAACGGCATGCCCGAGATCTTGCCGACGAGATAGCCGAGCACGTCGGTCGCGACCGAATAGTTCCAGGCTTCGCCAGGGGAGAATTCCAGCGGGATCTTGGCCAGCGCCTCGATCATGGTCTGGAGCGTGCCGGCCTTCTCGACCTCGCCGATCTTTTCCGTGCGATAGGCGGCATCCACGTTGGAGCGCTGCTGAAAACCGTAGGTGAGGCCGGCCGTGTGGCGCAGGAGGTCGACGATCAGCATTGGCCGGGATGGCGGCCGGGTCAGGAAGGCCGGAGAAGTGCCGGCGACGAAGACGCCGAGATCCTTCCATTCCGGGATGTATTTGGCGACGGGCTCGTCGATCGCGACGAGGCCTTGTTCGACCAGCATCATGAAGGCGACGCTGGTGAGCGGCTTGGTCATCGAATAGATGCGATAGATGGTGTCGTCCTTGACCGGCAGCTTGCGCTCGACGTCGGCAAAGCCCTGAACAGAGCTGTGCGCGACCTTGCCGCGGCGGTAGACCAGAAGATGCGTGCCCGGGAAGCGGCCGGCATCGATGTACCGGTTCTTCAGATGCGCATCGACACGGTCGAGCGCGGCCTTGGACATGCCGACGGATTCGGGCGAGGCGGGGGTGGGCGCGAGCATCAGTTCCTCCGGACGGTTTTGTCGGTCCGTTGATAGCCAAATGACGGCCCCATTCCAAGCCACTCGCGCTTAACGCGGGCAGGCCGGCTGGTGTAGGCTGCTCCCTGGAACGCCTCCAGGGAGCTCCAAGGCCTCCAAGGCCAACGAGAAAACGCAGGGCAAATGCATCATGACCCAGTTCAACGAGACTGATCTCACTGAAGCCGTCGTCAAGAGCTTCGACAGCACCCCCAATCCGCGCGCGAAATTCCTGCTCCAAGAATTGGTGAAGTCGCTGCACGATTACGTGAGCAAGACGGGCCTGACCTTCGAGGAATGGGACTACGCCATCGATTTCCTGACCCGCACCGGGCAGAAATGCACCGATACCCGCCAGGAGTTCATCCTGCTGTCCGACGTGCTCGGCGTCTCGATGCTGGTCGACGCGGTCAACCATCGCGACCGCGAAGGCGCCACCCAGACCACCGTGCTCGGCCCGTTCTATGTTGGCGAGCACAAGGTGACCGCGCACGGCACCGACATCTCGCCGAACAATCAAACCGGCGATCGGATGTTCGTGCAGAGCCGTGTCACCGACCTCAAGGGCAAGCCGCTGGCCAATGTCCCCGTCGACGTATGGCATGCCGACGACGACGGCTTCTACGACTCCCAGAAACCCAACTATGACGAGGTCGGCGCTTCGGCGCGGGCGCGCTTCATCACCGATAGCGATGGCCGCTTCTTCTTCCGTACCATCCTGCCGTGCAGCTATCCGATCCCGACCGATGGCCCCGTCGGCGAGATGATCATGCAGACCAAGCGTCATCCGATGCGCCCGGCGCATGTGCACTTCCTGGTCAACGCGAAGGGATACGAGCCGCTGATCACGCACGTCTTCATGGACGGCGACAAATATCTGGATTCCGACGTGGTGTTCGGCGTGAAGGACGATCTCGTCGCCAAGGTCGAGCCGCGCACCGACCCCGCGATGCCTGACGGCACCGCGGCAAGCGGGCAGTGGCATTTGATGACTTACGAATTCCACCTCAAGCCCGGCAGTGGCATGGCGCCGACGCCGCTGGGGACGAAGACGGCAGAGCCCGCGTGAGGGCTCGAATTCATCCCCCGATATAGGCTGCCAATTCGTCGGGCGTTCCCTTCGGAAAGGCTTCCTTCAGATAATCGAGGAAGGCGGAGACGCGCGCACTGAGCAATCGCCGGGAGGGATGGAGTGTCCACAGGGCGATGTCGGGTCCCTCGACGTCGCCCCAGCGTACCAGTGTGCCGGCAGCCAGATCATGACTGACCAACGACAGAGGCAGCCGCGCAGCGCCGACGCCGGCTCGAACCGCGTCGCGGACCATCATCAGCGATGACAGGCGAAGCACCGGGTCGACGGCAATGCGCGAGGTGCTGGCTGGTCGCCTGATGTCCCAGGCTGCGGTCTCGTCATTTCCGCGCACCACGGCTGGAACGGCCAGATCACCCTTTGGTCGTTTCAGGTTGGGGCCGGCCACGACCACCAGTCGGTCACGCAGGAAGATGCGGCCGACGAGGCCTTCATCCGGATCGGGATTGACCCGGATCACGAGATCAAAGCCCTCCTCGATCATGTCGACGTGGCGATCATCCGTCGTCACCTCTAGCCGGACCTGCGGATGCAGAAGCGCGAAGCCGGCCGCTAGCCGGCCCATGGCAGTTTGCGAAAAGAGCAGGGGCGCACTGACGCGCAACCTGCCCTTTGGCTTGTCCCCGCCCGAGGCGATCGCCGCCGCCGTCTCGTCGAGCTCGGTGAGGAGTGCTCCCGTTCGCTCATGGAGCGCTCGTCCTTCCTGAGTGAGCTTGAGATCGCGTCCTCCGCGCTCGAAGAGACGCAGATCGAGGTTGCTTTCGAGTTCGGACACGCGCCGGGACAAGGTCGCTTTCGGACGTCCCGTTGCACGCGCGGCCTTTCCGAACCCTCCGTGGCGGGCGACAAGGTTGAAATCGGCTAAGGCAATCAAATCCATCTGTTCCACCAGTGAGACGACCTGTCCAAATATAGCGTCTATCGGACCGTCTGTGGATCATTAATTTCCGGGATGTCTTCTGACCCAAACCGGAGAGATCCCATGACCATCCTCGTTACCGGCGCAACCGGCACCATCGGCCGCCAAGTCGTCGAACAACTCGTCAAGCGTGGCGCGGATGTGCGCGCGCTCGCCCGAGATCCCGCCAAGGCAAACGTCCCCGCTGGGGTCGCCGTCGCCAAGGGCGACTTGCTGGACGTCGATTCCATGCGCAGTGCGTTCTCAGGCGTCTCGACCCTGTTTCTGCTCAACGCCGTGGTGCCGGATGAATTCACCCAGGCGCTCACTGCGCTCAACCTCGCAAGAGAGGCCGGCATCGAACGGTTCGTCTTTCTGTCGGTGATCCACAGCGACCGCTACGTCAACGTGCCGCACTTTGCGGGCAAGTTCGGTGTGGAGCGCATGATCGAGCAGATGGGGTTCAACGCCACCATCCTGCGCCCCGCGTACTTCATGAACAACGAGCTCATGATCAAGGATGCGGTGACCGGGTACGGCGTGTATCCCATGCCGATTGGCAACAAGGGACTGGCGATGATCGACGCGCGCGATATCGGCGAGATCGCGGCGATCGAATTGATCCGCCGCGAGACATCCGCCACGCCGCTTCCTCTCGATCGCATTAATCTCGTTGGTCCCGATACACTGACTGGCGCGGAGGCTGCGTCCATCTGGTCGGACGTGCTCGGGCGCGCGATCGCCTATGGCGGCGACGACACCGCGGGATTCGAGAAGAACCTCAGGCAGTTCATGCCCGGCTGGATGGCTTTCGACATGCGGGTGATGAGCGAGCGCTTCCTTACGGAGGGAATGATCCCGGAGGCCGGCGACGTCGAGCGTTTGACCGATATCCTCGGTCGTCCCTTGCGCTCTTATCGCGACTTCGTCGCGGAGATCGCGGCCTCTGCCTGAGGCTCGCCAGCGCCTGGCTGCATCGCTCGCCATTGCTCAGGTGGCGAGCGGGCAGCCTTGATCAGCGTGCGTGCAGCAGCGCCAGCAGCACGACGACCGCGCAGGCGAGCGCCGCTGTCGTCAGCTTCCAGAACATCAGCGGGCTGCGCTCCAGGAGCGGCGTGATCCGCGTGTCGAGATAGGCCGGATTGGGGGTACGAAGTTCGAAGATGAACTCCGAGAGATCTTTGTGCCGCTTGGTGGGATCGGGATGGAGCGCGCGGCGGAGCGCGCCGTCGATCCAGGCCGGAACATCGCGGTCGTCGTCTGCGGCGCGATATTTGAGCCTCCGCACGTCCGCCTTGCGCCGGATCCTGGCAATCTGGGCGCCGTAGGGAAGCTTTCCCGTCAGCATCTGGTAGCAGATCACTGCCAGTGAAAACATGTCGGAGCGCGGCGATCCGCCTTGCCCGAGAAAATACTCCGGCGCCGTATACTGGACCGTGCCCAGGATGTCGTCGGTCTCGTCGGGCGGCGCCGCTTCCGCGACGCCGGCAACCCTGACCGATCCGAAGTCGATGATCTTCGCGGTGCCGGTCTTGTCGATCAGGATGTTGTCGGGCCTGAGATCCTGATGCAGCATCTCCATGCGGTGGAAGGCGCGCAGGCCCGCGGCAATCTGCTCGATGAGGCCGCGGACGGTTTCGAGGTCGGCGCGCGGATTGTCGGTCATCCACTGTTTCAAGGTCTGGCCTTCGACGAACTCGGTCGCGACGTAGAGGTAGCTGCGCCGCCTGGACTGTGACAGCGGCTTCAGCACGTGCGGGCTGTCGATCCGGCGTGCGATCCACTCCTCCATCAGGAAACGCTTGAGATAGGCGGCATTGTCGCGCAAATCGACCGACGGCAGCTTGAGCGCGACCGGCTGCTCGGTCTCAACGTCGACGGCGAGATAGATGTGGCTGCGGCTGCTGCCGTGGATTTCCCTGATGATGCGGTAACCGTCGAATATCGCGCGCGGCTCCGGCAGCGGTGGCAACGGCAATTGTGAGGTCTGATTGAAGATGCCGGCCGGCTCGCGCTGCGGCACCGCGTCGACGCGCAGGATCTGGACCGTGACGTTGTCGTCGCTGCCGCGCCGGTAGGCTTCCTCGACGATCGCCTTCGCCGCTCCGTCGAGCTCGCCGGCGTGCTCGTTCACCGCGCTCGTGATGAAGCGCGCGTCGACGAACTCGTAGGCACCATCGGTTGCCAGCAGGAAGGTGTCGCCGGCCTCGACCTCGAACGCCTGGTAGTCGATCTCGAGCTGCGGATTGATGCCGAGCGCGCGGCCGAGATAGGTTTGCTCCGACGACACGATGATGCGGTGATCTTCGGTCAGCTGTTCCAGCGTCCTGCCGGCGACGCGGTAGATGCGGCAGTCGCCGACATGGAAGATGTGCGCGGTGGTCGCCTTGATGACCATGGCGCTGAGAGTGCAGACATAGCCCTTGTCGCGGTCATAGGCATATTGGCTTTTGCGCGTCTGCGCATGCAGCCAGGAATTGGTCGCGTCGAGCACGCGGCGGGCGGAGGTCTTCACCGTCCAGGATTCCGACGTGCAGTAATAGTCCATCAGGAAGCTCTTGACCGCCGACTCGCTGGCGATCTGGCTCACCGTGCTGCTGGAGATGCCGTCGGCGAGGACCGCTGCGATGCCTTTCAGGCCGAGCAGCGGCTCCTCTGGAATCAGGACGCCGTGAAAATCCTGATTGATGGGCTTGCGACCCTTGTCCGAGTGCTGGCCGACCGAGATCAGGAGTCCGCGGGTCATCGTCATCACCTGAAGGGGAAGCCTCACCCTGCTCGGGCGAGGCTTCCCTGTCGAGACGTATTCTATCAGGCCACGACGCGGGGCTTGGCCGCCTTGTCGATCTGGCGCTTCGGCTTGGTGAGGACATGCGTGGTGTAGAGGGTCATGCCGGTGAAGGCGAGGCCGCCCACGAGGTTGCCGAGCACGGTCGGAATCTCGTTCCAGATCAAATAGTCCATGATCGAGAACTTGGCGTGCAGCATCAGGCCCGACGGGAACAGGAACATGTTCACGACGGAATGCTCGAACACCATGTAGAAGAACACCAGGATCGGCATCCACATCGCGATAACCTTGCCGGGAACGGACGTGGAGATCATGGCGCCGACGACGCCGGTCGAGACCATCCAGTTGCAGAGCATCCCGCGCATGAACAGCGTCGCCATGCCGGCTGCGCCGTGCGCTGCATAGCCGAGCGTGCGGCCTTCGCCGATGTTGCCGATCGCCGCGCCGACCTTGTCGGGTGCCTGTGTGAAGCCGAACGTCGTGACGAAGGCCATCATGAAGGCCACGGTGAAGGCGCCGGCGAAATTGCCGACGAACACCAGACCCCAGTTGCGCAGTACGCCGCCGATCGTGACGCCCGGGCGCTTGTCGATCAGGGCGAGAGGCGAGAGCACAAACACGCCGGTGAGGAGATCGAAGCCCAACAGATAGAGCATGACGAAGCCGACCGGAAACAGCAGCGCGCCGACCAGCGGCTGGCCGGTGTTCACGTTGATCGTGACGGCGAACCAGGCCGCCAGTGCCAGGATGGCGCCGGCCATGTAGGCGCGGATCATGGTATCCCGGGTGGACATGAAGATCTTGGACTCGCCCGCATCCACCATCTTGGTGACGAATTCCGAAGGCGCGAGATACGACATCAATGGTTCCTTTTGCTTCGTAAGTGAGATCGGCACGCTCGCTGGAGCAAGCGCGGCTGAACATCATCGGGGCCATGCGGACGGCTCTGCCGCGCACGAGGGCTATGGAAGGTTTGGAAGCCTTGGGATCGCGTCGCGACGACTGCCGGGGAGGGCCGCGAAGCAGTTGAGCTTCCGGGTTGCGGCCGTCAGAGGCTGCACCATTGCGGACAAGCCGCCGTCTTCGTTGACGCACCATGAAATGCAAGTCGCGTGCCGGGCAGGAGTCATAAAAAAGATAAGTAAAATCAATTGGATGGCGCGCGTCTTGATCTGATTTTTGCGAGGTCGGCGGCCTCTCGCGTAGGCGACTGCATAAGATTTGTGCGCTGCACGCGTGGTGAGCAGATAGCAAATTTCGCGTGCGGAACTGGTCTGCGTCAGTCTGGCGCGGTGTGCCTAACGCATTGAATATTCGATTCTTTCCGATCGGTGATGCTTGGCATGAAGCTTGAATGGTTCCAAGTCGACGCCATTGAAGCCGTCCCGCGAGACTTCTCATCCGAATTTGCTGACGCCACCAGACGGGGGTCTCCCGCGTCACGCGTTCGCATGCGCCTTTTCTGGCGTCACGGACGGACCGGGCTGCTCGTGCGTACTGACACCATCATTCGCAACGACGCAAAGGACGACACCGCCTATGA
The DNA here is from genome assembly GCF_002266465.3 of Bradyrhizobium symbiodeficiens. NCBI lineage: Bacteria > Pseudomonadati > Pseudomonadota > Alphaproteobacteria > Hyphomicrobiales > Nitrobacteraceae > Bradyrhizobium > Bradyrhizobium symbiodeficiens. Next base: position 2,325,691 of record NZ_CP029427.2, read on the forward strand.
CAAAGCGCATTCGCCGGCCTTCGAATACTGGCCTCAGCCGCCGTCAAGTGTTGAGGGCCGCCGGCAGTACCGCGGCTCTTCTCGCCGCCGCCAAACTCAATTTCCCCGCCGGAGCGTTTGCGCAGGATTCAGGCCCCGAGGTCAAGGGCGCCAAGCTCGGCTTCATCGCGCTCACCGACGCGACCCCACTGTTCGTTGCCAAGGAGAAGGGCATCTTCGCCAAATACGGCATGCCCGACGTCGAGGTGCAGAAGCAGGCCTCCTGGGGCACCACGCGCGACAATCTCGTGCTCGGCTCGGAAGGCAACGGCATCGACGGCGCGCACATCCTGACCCCGATGCCGTACCTGATCTCGGCCGGCAAGGTGACGCAGAACAACCAGCCGACGCCGATGTACATCCTGGCGCGCCTGAACCTGAACGGTCAGTGCATTTCGGTCGCCAAGGAATATGCCGACCTCAAAATCGGAATCGACACCGCGCCCTTCAAGGCCGCGCTGGAGAAGAAGAAGGCCGGCGGCAAGGCCGTGAAGGCGGCGATGACCTTCCCCGGCGGCACGCATGATCTCTGGATTCGCTACTGGCTAGCAGCCGGCGGCATCGATCCGGACAAGGACATCGAGACCATCGTGGTGCCGCCGCCGCAGATGGTCGCCAACATGAAGGTTGGCACCATGGATTGCTTCTGCGTTTGCGAGCCCTGGAATCTCCAGCTGATCCACCAGAACATCGGCTACACCGCGATCACCACAGGCGAACTCTGGGACAAGCATCCGGAGAAGTCGTTCGGTATGCGCGCGGCCTGGGTCGACAAATATCCGAAGGCCGCGAAAGCGCTGCTGATGGCCGTGATGGAAGCCCAGCAATGGTCCGAGAAGATGGAGAATCGCGAAGAGGCGGCGGCGATCTGCGCCAAGCGGCAGTGGATCAATTGCCCGGTCGAGGACGTCACCGACCGCATGAAGGGCAAGTTCGACTACGGCACTGGCCGCGTCGTCGAGAACTCGCCGCAGCAGATGCGCTTCTGGAAGGACCAGGCCTCTTACCCGTTCCAGAGCCATGACCTCTGGTTCCTCACCGAGGACATCCGCTGGGGCAAATACGAGGCGAACTTCGACGCCAAGGCGCTCATTGCCAAGGTCAACCGCGAAGACCTCTGGAAGGACGCGGCCAAGGCGCTGGGCGTCGCTGCCGCCGAAATTCCAACCTCCACCTCGCGCGGCAAGGAGACCTTCTTCGACGGCAAGGTGTTCGATCCCGAAAATCCGGCGGCCTATCTGAAGTCGCTCGCGATCAAGCGCGTCGAAGTCTGATGGAGCCAGCGGCCGCCCCAGGGCGGCCGCATCGTCTTTTGAAGCCGGAGAGATATTGCGATGAACATGCCTGCCACGAAGTTGGATGTTGAGACCGCGAGGCCCGTTGGCGCGGCCGCACCGATCGTTGCGATGACACCGAAGCGCGCCGCGCGTAGCGAAGTTTATGCGCGGATGGCGCGGGAGACCGCGGTTCGCGTGATCCCGCCGATCGTCGTGATCGCGCTGTTGATGCTGGTGTGGGAGCTCGTCTGCCGCCGCGCCGGGTCGGCGCTGCCGCCGCCATCGAAAGTGTTCCAGGACACCAAGGAACTGATCTTCGATCCCTTCTTCGACCATGGCGGCATCGACAAGGGCCTGTTCTGGCATCTCTCCGCCAGTCTTCAGCGCGTCGCGCTCGGCTACTCGCTCTCCGCCATCGTCGGAATCGCGCTCGGCGTGCTGGTCGGGCAATCGGTCTGGGCGATGCGCGGGCTCGATCCACTGTTCCAGGTCTTGCGGACCATTCCGCCACTGGCCTGGCTGCCGCTCTCGCTCGCCGCCTTCCGGGACGGCCAGCCCTCGGCGATCTTCGTCATTTTCATCACCTCGATCTGGCCGATCATCATCAACACCGCGGTCGGCATCCGCAATATTCCGCAGGATTATCGCAACGTCGCCGCGGTGGTGCAGCTCAACCCTCTCGAGTTTTTCGCCAAGATCATGATCCCGGCGGCGGCGCCCTACATCTTCACGGGCCTGCGCATCGGCATCGGCCTGTCGTGGCTTGCCATCATCGCGGCGGAAATGCTGATCGGTGGCGTCGGCATCGGCTTCTTCATCTGGGACGCCTGGAATTCCTCGCATATCAGCGAAATCATTCTGGCGTTGTTCTATGTCGGCATCATCGGGTTCGTGCTCGATCGCATGATCGCGGGCCTCGGCAAGATCGTCACTCGTGGCACGGCGCAGGGCTGAGGGAGAATGCATATGACCGCCTATCTGAAGCTAGACCACATCGACAAGGTCTTCACCCGCGGCGCCGCCACCACCGAGGTGCTGAAGGAGATCAATCTCACGATCGAGAAGGGCGAATACGTCTCGATCATCGGCCACTCAGGCTGCGGCAAGTCGACCCTGCTCAACATCATTGCGGGGTTGACCAACGCCACCACCGGCGGCGTGCTGCTGGAGAACCGCGAGGTCAACTCGCCCGGGCCCGACCGCGCCGTGGTGTTCCAGAACCACAGCCTGCTGCCGTGGCTCACCGTCTACGAGAACGTCCGGCTCGGCGTCGACAAGGTGTTCGCCAGGACCAAGACCCGCGCCGAGCGCGACGCCTGGGTGATGCACAATCTCAATCTGGTGCAAATGGCCCATGCCAGGGACAAGCGTCCCTCAGAAATCTCCGGCGGCATGAAGCAGCGCGTCGGCATCGCGCGGGCGCTGGCGATGGAACCGAAGGTGCTGCTGCTGGACGAGCCCTTCGGCGCGCTCGACGCGCTGACCCGCGCTCACCTGCAGGACTCGGTGATGGCGCTGCATCAGAAGCTCGGCAACACAATCTTGATGATCACTCACGACGTCGACGAGGCCGTGCTGCTGTCCGACCGCATCGTGATGATGACCAATGGGCCGAGTGCGCGCATCGGCGAGGTGCTGGAGGTGCCGCTGGTACGCCCGCGCAAACGGCTCGAACTCGCCACGAACACCACTTACTTGAAGTGCCGCCAGCGTGTGCTCGAATTCCTCTACGAGCGTCACCGCTTCGTCGAGGCCGCGTAACGAAAAGTTAGCGCGAAGGCTGCGCTCAAATAATCGACACTTCGCTCAATCCTTATGCGCCGCACAAGGATTGAGCGGATCGCAAATTCAGCGTGCGGAACGGCCTTGCGAAAATTTCTGGCAATTCAAACAACCCGCTGAAATCCCTGCATTTCCAGCATGTGCGCAACTGGCACGGAAATTGAAGCGTCTTTGCGCGACGCCAACGACGACGTCCCTCAACATCATCAATCAGCATCGTGAACTCGCCACCGGGGTGAAGCCTCGGAGCGCGCCTCCATGTGAGGCAGAGCCTGCAACGACGCAGCGGTGAGCCTGGAAGGGATACTCAATGACGAAGAGTCCAACTTGGATTTCCGACTGGCGCCCCGAAGATGAGGCGTTCTGGAATGCCACCGGCAAGACGATCGCGCGACGCAACCTGATCTGGTCGATCGTGGCCGAGCATATCGGCTTCTCGGTCTGGCTGATCTGGAGCATTGTCACCACCAAGCTGCCGCAGGCGGGCTTCCACTACACCACCGACCAACTGTTCCAGCTCGTCGCGGTCCCGGGCCTGATCGGCGCCTTGATGCGCTTTCCCTACACGTTCGCGGTCACGACCTTCGGCGGCCGCAACTGGACCATCTTCAGCGCGGCGATCCTGTTCATCCCGACCTTGTCGCTGGCCTATTTCGTCAGCCAGCCCGACACGCCGTTCTGGCTGATGCTGCTGATCGCCTCGACCGCCGGTCTCGGCGGCGGCAATTTCGCCTCCAGCATGACCAACATCTCCTTCTTCTTCCCTGACCGGATGAAGGGCTGGGCGCTCGGCCTGAACGCGGCCGGCGGCAATATCGGCGTCTCCAGCGTGCAGCTGCTGACCCCGATCCTGATGACGCTCGCCGTGTTCAACCTGTTCCAGGCGACCCCGGTGGACGGCATCTTCCTGCAGAATGCCGGCCTGATGTGGGTGCTGCCGATCGCGATCGCGGTGTTCGGGGCCGTGTTCTTCATGAACAACCTGACCACGGCGAAGTCTTCGGTGAAGAACCAGCTCGCGATCGTCAAGCGCAAGCACACCTGGATCATGGCGTATCTCTATATCGGCACGTTCGGGTCCTTCATCGGCTATTCGGCTGCGTTTCCGCTGCTGATCAAGACCCAGTTTCCGCAAACCACGATCGCGATCGCGTTCCTGGGGCCGCTGGTCGGCTCGCTGTCGCGGCCGCTCGGCGGTTGGCTCGCCGACAAGATCGGCGGCTCGATCCTCACCTTCTGGAATTTCATGGCGATGGCGGCGGCGACGGTCGGCGTGCTCTACTTCGTCGGGCACAAGGACTTCACCGGCTTCCTCGCGATGTTCCTGATCCTGTTCGTGACGACGGGCATCGGCAACGGCTCGACCTACCGCATGATCCCCTCGATCTTCCGCGAGCAGAACCTGTTCAAGGTGCGCGGCAAGGGCGAGGCGGCGCGCGCGCTCGCGCTGAAGACAGCGAGCATCGAGAGCGGTGCAGCGGTCGGTTTCATCGGCGCGGTCGGCGCCGTCGGCGGCTACCTGATCCCGACCGGTTTCGGCAAGTCGATCGCCCTGACCGGCGGCCCGCAGCTCGCGCTCGCGATCTATCTCGCCTTCTACGCCTCCTGTCTCGGCCTGACCTGGTGGTTCTACCTGCGTCGCAGCCCGCAGCGTGAAGGCGCGCCGAGCCTTGCCGAAGCGCGAGTCTGAAACTTGGTACGAATCTCGCTTCTCCCCGCACGCGGGAGAAGTCTCTCTGATGACGTTTGACCCATGAACCTTGTTCGCAATGGCGCGCACCAAGGCAAACCGAAACAGACAGGAGAACATCATGACGCCCGAACAGATCACCCTCATCCAGCAGAGCTTTTCCAAGGTCGCGCCGATTTCGGAGCAGGCCGCGGTGCTGTTCTACGATCGCCTGTTCGAGGTGGCGCCGTCCGTGCGCGCGATGTTTCCGCAAGACATGACCGAGCAACGCAAGAAGCTGATGGGCATGCTCGCTGCCGTCGTCGGCGGCCTGTCGAACCTCGAGACGATCCTTCCCGCGGCCTCCGCGCTCGCCAAGCGGCACGTCGCCTACGGCGCCAAGGCCGAGCACTATCCCGTGGTCGGCGCGACGCTGCTGTGGACCCTGGAGAAGGGACTTGGCGAGGTCTGGACGCCCGAACTCGCCGCCGCCTGGACGGACGCTTACGGTGTTCTGTCCGGCTACATGATTTCCGAGGCCTATGGCGCGCAGGCGCAGGCCGCCGAATAGGAGCTGCCTCGTGAGTGAACCGCTGATCATCGTCGGTAACGGTATGGCGGCCGCGCGTCTGGTCGACGAGCTCGCCAAGACCTCGCTCGGCCGCTATGCGGTCGCGGTGATCGGCGAAGAGCCGCGGCTCGCTTACAATCGCGTGCTGCTCTCCTCCGTGCTGGCCGGCGAGACCGGCTCGCACGAGATCGAGCTCCGGCCGGCCGATTGGTGGCGCCATCGCGGCGTCACGGTGCGTTACGGCTATCGCGTTACCGAGATCGACACCGGCCGCCGCGAGCTCAAGATCGAGGGCGAAGAGAGCATGGAATATTCCAAGCTCGTGCTCGCCACCGGATCGACGCCGCTGCGGCTCAATTTGCCGGGCGCCGATCTCGCCGGCGTGCACACCTTTCGCGATACGCGCGACGTCGACCTTTTGCTGACGCTGGCGGCCGCGAAGAAGCGCGTCGTCGTGGTTGGCGGCGGCCTGCTCGGACTTGAGGCAGCCTACGGCCTCGCCAAGGCCGGCGCGCCGGTGACGCTGCTGCATCTGATGGACCGGCTGATGGAGCGCCAGCTCGATGGGCCGGCCGCGGGCCTGCTCAAGACGCTGGTCGAGCGCAAGGGCATCCGCATCCTGCTCAACGCCTCGACCGCGCGCGTCCACGGCGACGGCCATGTCGAAGCCGTCGAGCTTGCGGATGGCAGCCGTCTCGAGGCCGACGCGGTGATCTTCGCGGCTGGCATCAAGCCGAACGCGGCGCTTGCTAAAGATGCCGGCATCGCGGTCAACCGCGGCGTCGTCGTCAACGATCTGATGCAGACCTCCTCGTCCGACATCTTCGCGCTTGGCGAATGCGCCGAGCATCGCGGCGCCTGCTATGGGCTGGTCGAGCCCGCCTATGAGCAGGCGCGCGTGCTGGCGCGGCATCTTAGTGGCAAGCCCGCGTCCTACCAGGGCAGCGTGGTCTCGACCAATCTGAAAGTGTCCGGCGTCAGCGTGTTCTCCGCCGGCGACTTCATGGGCGGCGAGGGCAGCGAGAGCCTGGTGCTGACTGACCGCAGGCGCGGCACCTACAAGAAGCTCGTCATCGCCGACGGCCGGCTCACCGGCGCGGTGCTGATCGGCGATACCGTCGATGCGCTCTGGTATCTCGAACTGATCCGCAATCGCGACAAGGTGGCGGCGATCCGCACCGACATGATGTTCGGCCGCGCGCTCGCGCTTCCTTCGAAGGCAGCTTGATATGACGGCGATCGATCCCTCGCTCCGCGCCACCAGGACGACCTGTCCCTATTGCGGCGTCGGCTGCGGCGTGCTGGCGACCCCCGACGGCAAGGGCGGTGCGGCGATTGCGGGCGATTCTGATCATCCCGCCAATTTCGGCCGGCTGTGCTCGAAAGGCTCTGCGCTCGGCGAGACCGTCGGTCTCGAGAGCCGTCTGCTCTATCCGATGATCCGTTGCAAGGGCGTGCTCGAACGCGTCGCCTGGAGCGATGCGCTCGATCACGTCGCCCATCGCATGCAGCACATCGTGGCCCGCGACGGCGCCGACGCGGTCGCGTTCTATCTCTCCGGCCAGCTCCTCACCGAGGACTATTACGTCGCCAACAAGCTGATGAAGGGCTTCGTCGGTACGGCCAATGTCGACACCAATTCACGGCTCTGCATGTCGTCCTCGGTCGCCGGCCATCGCCGCGCCTTCGGCTCCGACACCGTCCCCGGCTGCTACGAGGATCTCGACCAGGCCGATCTGCTCGTCTTCGTCGGCTCGAACGCGGCCTGGTGCCATCCCGTGCTGTTCCAGCGCATGCTGAAGAACCGTGGGGAGCGCGGCGCACGCATGATCGTGATCGACCCGCGCCGTACCGACACCGCTGAAGACGTCGACCTGTTCCTCGGCCTCAAGCCCGGCACCGACACCGCGCTGTTCTCCGGCCTGTTTGTCCATCTCGCCGACAACGGCGCGCTGGACCAGGACTACATCGCGCAGAATACGAGCGGGTTCGACGATGCGCTGGCCCGTGCGCGCAATATCGCCGGCAGCGTCACCGCGACCGCGCTTGCGACCGGTCTGTCCGAGCAGGACGTCGCGACTTTCTTCAAGATGTTTCGCGCCACCGAGAAGGTCGTCACGCTGTATTCGCAAGGCGTCAACCAGTCGGCGCAGGGCACCGACAAGGTCAACGCGATCCTGAACTGCCATCTCGCCACCGGACGCATCGGCAAGCCGGGTGCCTCGCCATTCTCGCTCACCGGCCAGCCGAATGCGATGGGCGGCCGTGAAGTCGGCGGCCTCGCCAACCAACTCGCCGCGCACATGAACTTCACGCCGCCCGATATCGATCGTGTCAGGCGGTTCTGGAAGGCGCCGCGTATCGCCACCCATGAAGGGCTGAAGGCGGTGCAGCTGTTCGAAGCTATCCATCGCGGCGAGGTCAAGGCGCTGTGGGTGATGGGCACCAACCCCGCGGTGTCGCTGCCCGATGCGGACTTCGTGCGCGAGGCATTGAAGAAGCTCGAGCTGTTCGTGGTGTCCGAGAACGTGCTCTCCAACGACACGGTCGAGGCCGGTCCGCATGTGCTGCTTCCGGCGCTCGCCTGGGGCGAGAAGTCCGGCACCGTGACCAACTCCGAGCGCCGCATCTCGCGCCAGCGCTCGTTCCTGCCGGCGCCGGGCGAGGCGCGCCCCGACTGGTGGATCCTCAGCGAAACCGCAAAGCGCCTCGGCTTCGGCGACAGCTTCAACTACAAATCCGCCGCCGATATTTTCCGCGAGCATGCCGCGCTCTCGGCGTTCGAGAACGACGGCAGCCGCGATTTCGACATCGGCGCGCTGACCTCGCTGTCGGACGAGGCCTTCGACTCCTTGAAACCGGTGCAATGGCCGGTGCGCGAAGGCGGGGTGCCCGGCGAGCGCTTCTTTGCGAGCGGCGGCTTCTTCACCAATGACGGCAAGGGCCGCTTCGTTGCGCCGGAGGTGCCGTCGCTGCGCGGCGAGACCGGTCCGTCGCGTCCGCTGCGGCTCAACACCGGACGCATCCGCGACCAGTGGCACACCATGACGCGCACGGGTCTCAGCCAGCGGCTGGGCGCGCATCTGCCGGAGCCCTTCGTCGAGATCCATCCCGATGACGCCGGCAAGTACGGCATCGCTCACGACGGCTTTGCCCGCGTTACCACCGATTACGGTCAGTGCATCCTGAAGGTCGTCGTCAATGACGCCACTCAGCGTGGCACGCTGTTCGCGCCGATCCACTGGAGCGCGATGAATGCTTCGCATGGCCGCGTTGGCGCGCTGGTGCAGTCCTTCACCGATCCGTTCTCGGGGCAGCCGGAATCCAAGGCGACGCCGGCTGCGATCACTCCTTACGAATTCGTCTTCCGCGGCTTTGTGCTGTCGCGGAGACAGCTCGATCTGCCGCCGAACCTGTTGTGGACCCGCGTCACGGTCACCGGAGGCTTCGGCTATCTCTTCGCCGACAACGCGGACCTGTCGCGCTGGCCGGCCTGGCTCGAGGGCGTCGCCGGCGAGGACGTCGCCGACTATCGGGACTTCGGTGGCGGTGTCTATCGCGCCGCGTCGTTCGCAGGCGACCGCATCGAGACCTGCCTGTTCGTCGGTCCCGCGCACGATGCCGGCGACTGGGAGGTGGTGAAGGGCCTGTTCGTCGCCGATCACGTCACCGACGACCAGCGCCGCATGCTGCTGTCGGGCAAGTCCTGCGAAGGCGCTGCCTCGACTGGCCCGGTCGTCTGCGCCTGCTTCGGTGTCGGCCGCGGCACCATCTGCGAGACCATCGCGGCGGGTGCGCGTACGGCTGCCGAGATCGGTGCCAAGCTCAAGGCCGGCACCAATTGCGGCTCCTGCATCCCGGAGCTGAAGCGCCTGATCGCGACGACGGAAGTCGTGCCGCCAATGCAGGCGAAGGTCGCGGGCGCGGCGGGGTAGCTCTCGTAGGGTGGATTAGCCGCAGGCGTAATCCACCAATTCTCCCGACGCAGAGACGAAAGAGGTGGGTTACGCTTCGCTAACCCACCCTACGCAGCGTCGCACCATTGCCATGCCATTCGCATGAATCGACGCGCCCTCGATTGTGCCCTATGTTGGCGCTCTCTCCATCAACAACCACAAAAACAACAATGATGTACCTGGAAACGCCGCCGCGCCTGATCGAGACGACCATCTTCTCCGCCATGCCCGAAGAATTCCGCCGCAAGGGCGTGCGGACGGAATGGGCCGATGCAAACCGGCCGAATGTGCCGACCGACAGCTTCATCGAAGGACCGTCTTTCGACCAGGACGGCAATCTCTACATCGTCGACATTCCCTTCGGCCGCATCTTCCGCATTGCACCTGATGGCGAGTGGTCGCTCGCGATCGAATATGAGGGTTGGCCGAATGGGTTGAAGATCGCATCCGACGGCCGGATCCTGGTGGCCGACTACAGGCACGGCATCATGGAGCTCGACGCCAAGGCCGGCCGCATCAAGCCCATCCTGACCGCGCGCAATTCGGAATCCTTCCGCGGCTGCAACGATCTGCATCTCGCTTCCAACGGCGATATCTATTTCACCGATCAGGGCCAGACCGGCCTGCACGACCCCAGCGGGCGCGTCTACCGCCTCGCGGCCAATGGCCGGCTCGATTGCCTGATCGACACCGGTATCAGCCCGAACGGTCTGGTGCTCGATCCCACCGAAACCGTGCTGTTCGTCGCAATGACGCGCGACAATGCGGTGTGGCGGTTGCCGTTCATGAAGGACGGCAGCGTGTCCAAGGTCGGCCGCTTCTGTTCGCTGTTCGGCACCAGCGGTCCCGATGGCCTCACCATGGATGCCAAGGGCCGCCTGTTCGTCAGCCATGCCTCGCTCGGCCATGTCTTCGTGTTCGCGCCGAACGGCGAACTGATCGCGCGGATCAAGTCGTGCGCGGGGCCGAATTGCACGAATGTCGCGATCGGTGGCGCAAGGAGGGATCGTCTCTATATCACGGAGTCGTCGACCGGCAGCGTGCTGGTGGCTGATATCTGCGGATTGAACTCCTGAGCTTTGTGGCGGTTGCCTGGGCGGAAGAGCGACAGCGGAGACGAACATGAACACGAAACTCTTCGGCAAGACCGGCGCCAACGTCTCCGTCATCGGGCAGGGTACCTGGTATCTCGACCACGGCGACCGCAGGCGCGCGATTGCCGCGCTTCAACGCGGGCTCGATCTCGGCATGACCCACATCGACACGGCCGAGATGTATGGCGAAGCGGAGCTCGTCATTGCCGACGCCATTGCGGGGCGGCGCGACGAGGTGTTCCTCGTCTCGAAAGTGCTGCCGAGCAACGCCTCGCGCCGCGGAACCATCACCGCCTGCGAGCGCTCGCTGAAGCGGCTGAAGACGGATCATCTCGATTGCTATCTGCTGCATTGGCGCGGTTCCTATCCGCTGGAAGACACCGTCGCCGCGTTCGAGGATCTGGTGAAATCAGGCAAGATCAAATCCTGGGGCGTCTCCAATTTTGATGCCGATGATCTCGATGAAATTCTCGAAGTTTCCGGCGAAGGCCGCATCGCGTGCAATCAGGTGCTCTATCATCTGAGGGAACGTGCGATCGAGCATGCGGTGATCCCTTGGTGTGAGCGGCATGACGTCGCTGTCGTGGCTTATTCACCGTTCGGCCATGACGATTTTCCCGCGAGCAGCAGCAAGGACGGTGCCGTGCTGGCGCGCATCGCAGAGGCGCGGCGCGCGACACCGCGTCAGGTCGCTCTGAGCTTCCTCACCCGTGCGACTACGGTGTTCGCGATTCCGAAGGCCTCGTCCGCCGAACATGCCGGCGAGAATGCGGCGGCCGGTGACCTCTCGCTGACGAAAGACGAGATTGCGGCGCTCGATGCGGCGTTTCCGCGCGGTCCGAAGCCGCGCAGCCTGCCCATGCTGTAGTGCACAATCCCTCATTATTAACGGAGCATTGACGCGCGCGGACGTCAGTGCATATCGGCATCCTGTTTTCGGAAGTTGTGAACGCGGCGCATTTGTCGTTTTTTACGATCGTTCTCGATTCGCATTTCCCCGGGTTCCAGCCGTGACACCGCCGCCCGCCGCAGCCGCTAGGCTCGACAGTATTCCCATGCCCGTGCCGGAGGAGAAGCAGAAGGCTCGCCGCGCGCCCGCGCGCGTCGACCATCCCTTCAAGGGCATTGCGCTGGTGTTGCTGTCGACGGTGTTTCTCGGCGTGTCCGACACCACCGCGAAATATCTCTCGACCAGCCTGCCGTCGATCGAGATCACCTGGATCCGCTTCGTCACCTTCGCGCTGATGTTCACGCCGGTGATGCTGCCGGGCTCGCCGCTCCATGCGATGCGCACCGAGCGGCTCGGCCTGCAGCTGATGCGTGGCGCTGCGCTGCTCGGCTCCTCGCTGTTCTTCATCACCGGCCTGAGTTTCCTGCCCATTGCGGAAGCGTCCGCCACCGGCTTCGTCTCCCCGCTGTTCGTCACGGCGCTGTCGATCGTCTTCCTGAGCGAGAAGGTCGGCCTGCGGCGCTGGATCGCAACCGGGATCGGCCTGACCGGCGTGCTGATCATCCTGCGGCCGGGCACCAGCGCGTTCCACGCCGCCGCGTTCTTCCCGATCATCTCGGCGTTCTGCTGGGCCGCTGCGCTGATCCTGACGCGCATGATGAGCGGTCGCGAGGCCGTGCTCACCACCATGGCGTATTCCGCGCTGACGGGCGTTGCGATCCTTTCCGTGATGGTGCCGTTCGTCTGGGTGACGCCGACCTGGACCGCGATCGGGCTCGGCATCGTCATCGGCGTTGCCTCGACCGTTGGCCAGTGGATCATCGTGTTGGCCTATCGCTATGGCGATGCCTCGGTGCTGGCGCCGTTCTCCTACACCCAGTTGCTGTGGGTCAGCATTCTCGGCTTCTTCATCTTCGGCGAGGTCCCTGATATCTGGACGGTCGTCGGCGCGGCCTTCATCGTCGCCAGCGGCCTTTACATCGCCCATCGCGAGCGTATCCGTCGCGCCCAGTTGCTGGTGCTGGAAGAGCGTTCCCCGAACCCCTGACGCAAGTTCGCGCGTCCTGTTACGTGCTATCAACGGCTCCAACAATACGGGAGGAGCCGGATGCGCGCTGCGATTTTCAGGAACGGTGAGATTGTCGTCGACCGGATGGCCGAGCCGAAGCCGGGCCCGGGCCAGGTGCTGGTCAGGACGCTCGCCTGCGGCATTTGCGGCTCCGACCTGCATGCGCGCCAGCATGCGCCGCGGATGGTGGAGATGGCCAGGAAGACCGGCCGCACGCCGATGGATCTGTCACGCGACGTCGTGTTCGGCCACGAGTTCTGCTGCGAGATCGTCGACTATGGTCCGGGCACGGAACGCAAACTCAAGCCTGGGACACATGTCTGCTCGCTGCCGGCTTTGCTGACGCCGGAGGGTATCAAGGGGATCGGCTATTCCAACGATTTCGTCGGCGGCTATGCGGAGCAGATGATCTTGAGCGAGCCGCTGCTGCTCGAAGTGCCCAACGGACTTGCGCCGGAACATGCGGCGTTGACCGAGCCGCTCGCGGTCGGCGTTCACGCCGTGGCAAAGGCCAACATCCGGGGCGGCGAAGTGCCGCTCGTGATCGGCTGCGGTCCGGTCGGACTCGCAGTGATCGCCGCACTTCGGATCAAGGGATTGCATCCGATTGTTGCCGCCGACTATTCGCCGGCGCGGCGCGCGCTTGCCGCAAAGCTCGGCGCCGATGTCGTCGTCGATCCCGGCGTGTCGCAGCCCTATGCGACCTGGGCCGAGCACGCACAGATGTCGGATGCGGAGAAGGCTGCGCGGCCGCCGTTCCAGGCCATGCTGCCGGCGCTGAAGCCCGCGATCATCTTCGAATGCGTCGGCGTGCCTGGCCTGCTGCAGCAGGTGTTCGAAGGCGCGCCGCGCCATGCCAAGGTCGTCGTGGTCGGCGTCTGCATGGAGACCGACAAGAGCGAACCCATGCTCGGCATCATGAAGGAGCTCAACGTCCAATACGTGCTCGGCTACACGCCGGACGAATTCGCAGGCTCACTGCGCCTGATCGCGGAAGGGCAGGTGGATGCGGCGGCGATGGTCACGGCCGAGGTCGGCATCGACGGCGTCGCCAGGGCGTTTGCCGATCTCGCCAACCCCGAGGCGCACACCAAGATTATCGTGCAGCCTTGGCGCTGACGGTCTCGTAGGGAGGGCAAAGGCGCAAAGCGCCGGTGCCCACCACAAACACCGTGCTTGTCATGGTGGGCACGCGCAGCATGCCCACCCTACAAGGTTGCTCCCACTCAAAGCGCCGGCGCGTCACACCGGCAGCGCGATCGAATATTTCACCTGGCTCAGTGCGAAGCTCGATTCGATCGAGGCGATGCCGTCGAGCCGGGTCAGCTTGGTCTTGAGGAACGTCTCGTAGGAGGCGAGATCGGCGGCGACGACGCGGAGCAGGTAATCGCGGTTGCCGGTCATCAGATAGCACTCGAGCACCTCGTCCCATTTCGAGATCGCGCGGGCGAAGCGATTGAGATCCTCCTCCTTCTGCCGCGCCAGCTTGATCGAGATGAACACGCTGACATGCAGGCCGAGCGCCTTCTGGTCCACGGTCGCGATGTAGCGCGAGATCACGCCGTGTTCCTCCAGCAGCTTGACCCGGCGGTGGCAGGGCGAGACCGACAGGCCCACCTTGTCGGCGAGTTCCTGCATGGTCATCCGGCTGTCGTTCTGGAGATAGCTGAGGATTTTTCGATCGATGGCGTCGAGTTCACTCATTGGAATCAAACCTGTATTTCGAGCGATCTATTGGTAAGGTATCCCAAGTTCGGCAGGTATGACGCGAGAAATTGAGAAGTTTGGCGCCTCCGGCGGGCGTATCATCGCGCCACCTGTTCCCGGGAGCATAGCCCATGCCCGTCGATACCGCCCACCTGGACACCTTGACCGCGCTTAGCCGCAAGGCGCTGTGGCTGTCGTCCTGGACCATTCATCACGCCAACCACATTCGCCCCAACGCGGATGGCCTGAAGGTCGGCGGCCACCAGGCCTCGTCCGCCTCGCTGGCCACCATCATGTCGGCGCTGTACTTCCATGTGCTGCGGCCAGAGGACCGCGTCGCGGTGAAGCCGCATGCGAGCCCGGTGTTCCACGCCATCCAGTATCTGTTCGGCCGGCAGAGCCGCGAGAAGCTGGAGAATTTTCGCGGCTTCAAGGGCGCGCAATCCTATCCCTCGCGCACCAAGGACGTCGACGACGTCGATTTCTCCACCGGCTCGGTCGGCCTCGGCGTCGCGCAGACGCTGTTCGCCTCGCTGGTGCAGGATTACGTCAAGGCGCATGGCTGGATGAAGGATCGCCGCGAGGGGCGGATGATCGCGCTGGTCGGCGACGCCGAGATGGACGAGGGCAACATTTGGGAGGCGCTCGCCGAGGGCTGGAAGCACGGCCTGCGCAACACCTGGTGGGTGGTCGACTACAACCGCCAGTCGCTCGACGCCGTCGTGCGCGAGGGTCTCTGGGAAAAATTCGAGACCATGTTCCGCAATTTCGGCTGGGACGTGGTGATCGTGAAATACGGCCGCCTGATGCGCGAAGCTTTTGCCGAGCCCGGCGGCGAGGCCCTGAAGCGCTGGATCGACAATTGCCCGAACGCGCTCTACGCCGCGCTGTGCTTCCAGGGCGGTGCCGCCTTCCGCAAATACCTGCATGACGAGATCGGCGATCAGGGCCCGATCACCAAGCTGATCGACAAGCGCAGCGACGAGGAATTGCTGGCGCTGATGTCGAACCTCGGCGGCCACGACATGGCGAGCATGCTGGAGGCATTCGAATCCATCGATCACGATCGTCCGGTCTGTTTCATCGCCTACACCATCAAGGGCGTCGGCCTGCCGTTCCAGGGCCACAAGGACAACCATGCCGGCCTGATGACGGTCGCGCAGATGGAGAAATATCGCGAGAGCCAGGGTATCCGGCCAGGTCACGAATGGGACAAGTACGAGGGCCTTTCGCAGGATGCTGCGGAGCTCGATGCCTTCCTCGCACGGGTGCCGTTCAACCGGGACGGCCGCAGGCTGACTGCGCCGGTGGTCGAGGTGCCCTCGCAGCTCGCCTTCAAGCCGTCGCCGCAGATGTCCACCCAGCAGGGCTTCGGCCTCGTGCTGAACGAGATCGCGCGCGGCGACGGCGAACTCGCGCAGCGCATCGTCACGACCTCGCCAGACGTCACGGTCTCGACCAATCTCGGTCCGTGGGTGAACCGCCGCGGCCTGTTCGCGCGCGCCGAGAAGGCGGATTTATTCCGCAGCGAGAAAATTCCCTCAACCTTCAATTGGGATTTCTCGCCGAAGGGCCAGCATCTCGAGCTTGGCATCGCCGAGATGAACCTGTTCATCATGCTGTCGGCGCTCGGCCTGTCGCACCAGATCAACGGCGAGCGGCTGCTGCCGGTCGGCACGCTCTACGATCCCTTCATCGAGCGCGGCCTCGATGCGCTGAACTACGCCTGCTACCAGGATGCGCGCTTCATGGTGGCGGCAACGCCGTCGGGCATCACGCTCGCGCCCGAGGGCGGCGCGCATCAGTCGATCGCGACGCCGCTGATCGGCATGGCGCAGGACGGGCTCGCCTCGTTCGAGCCGGCCTTCGTCGACGAGCTCGCCGTGATCATGAGCTGGGGCTTCAATCACATGCAGCGCGATCCGGGCGAGGGCGGCTCGGTCTATTTGCGGCTCTCGACGCGCAGCATAGATCAGGCGCAGCGCATCATGACGCCGGAGCTTGCGCAGGGCATCACCGACGGCGCCTATTGGCTACGCAATCCGGGCCCGAATGCCGAGCTCGTGATAGCCTATACCGGCGCGGTCGCACCCGAAGCGATCGAGGCGACCGGCTTCATCGGCGAGAGCCGACGCGACATCGGCCTGCTCGCGATCACCTCGGCCGACCGGCTCCACGCGGGCTGGACCGCCGCACGGAAATTGCGGCGCGACCGCCGCGGCGTGCAGCACCTCAGCCACATCGAGAAACTGCTGGCGCCGCTGCCGCGCGACTGCGGCATCGTGACCGTGATCGACGGCCATCCGGCGGCGCTCGGCTGGCTCGGCAGCGTCCGCGGCCATCGCGTCGAGGCGCTCGGCGTCGAGCAGTTCGGCCAGACCGGCAGCATCGCCGACCTTTATCGGCACTACGGCATCGATGCCAATGCGATCATCGATGCGGCCGAAAGCCTCACCACCGGCGCACCGGTGCTGCATCGGAAGATGGCGGTGTAGTCGGGGTAACCGGGTTGTCATTCCGGGGCGACGCGTAGCGTCGAACCCGGAATCCATTGGGCCTCGGTACAGGCGGTTAGATGAATACCGGGCTCGCGACTTCGTCGCGCCCCGGAATGACGGCGGGCCACCTTGCCACGTTCCCGCCATCGGCTCATATAACCTCCGTCCGCCGCAACGCTGGCCCCGCATATGGCGGGTTCAATTGCCGGCGCTTTCGTGCAAGGATGCCTGCCGAAACGCCCCCACCATGCCCCCAAGAAGAGGTTAACGATGGTCAATCGCATGCAATTCTACATCGACGGCGCCTGGGTCGATCCCGCCGTCAAGAAGTCAACTCCGGTCGTCAATCCCGCGACGGAAGAGGCGATGTACGAGGTTGCGCTCGGCTCCAAGGCCGACGTCGACAAGGCGGTTGCCGCCGCCAAGCGCGCCTTCGCAACGTTCTCGCAGACCAGCCGCGAGGAGCGCGTCGCGCTGCTTTCGAAAGTCATCGAGGTCTACAAGGGCCGCCTCAAGGAGATCGGTGCCGCCGTGTCCGACGAGATGGGCGCACCGCTGCCGATGGCCGAGAAGCTGCAGGCCGGGGCCGGCCTCGGCCATCTCATGACTACGCTCGACGTGCTCAAGAACTACCATTTCGAGGAGCCCGTCGGCACCGCCATGGTGCTGCGCGAGCCGATCGGCGTGGTCGGCATGATCACGCCCTGGAATTGGCCGCTGAACCAGATCGCCTGCAAGGTCGCGCCCGCGCTCGCCGCCGGCTGCACCATGATCCTGAAGCCGTCGGAGTTCACGCCGACATCGGCCTTGATCTTCGCGGAAATCCTCCATGAAGCCGGCGTGCCCAAGGGCGTGTTCAACCTCGTCAACGGCCTCGGCCCCGAGGTCGGCGCCGCCATGAGCGAGCACCCCGACATCGACATGATCTCCTTCACCGGCTCGACCCGCGCCGGCATCGATGTTGCAAAGCGCGCGGCTCCCACCGTCAAGCGCGTCAGCCAGGAACTGGGCGGCAAGTCGCCGAACGTCATCCTCGAAGGCGCCGACCTGACGAAGGCGGTGACCGGCGGCGTGATGCACATGTTCAACAACTCCGGCCAGTCCTGCAATGCGCCCTCGCGCATGATCGTGCCGCTGTCCAAGATGAAGGACGTCGCCGCGATCGCGAAGGCCGTCGCCGACAAGACCAAGGCGGGCGATCCCCGCGCCGAAGGCACCACCATCGGCCCCGTCGTCAATCGCGGCCAGTGGGACAAGATCCAGGGCCTGATCAAGAAGGGCATCGACGAGGGCGCAACGCTCGTCGCCGGCGGCCCGGGCCTGCCCGAAGGCGTCAACAAGGGCTTCTATGTCCGTCCGACCATCTTCGCCGACGTCACGCCCGACATGACGATCGCGCGCGAAGAGATCTTCGGACCGGTGCTGACCATCATCGGCGCCAAGGATGAAGCGGAAGCCGTGCACATCGCCAACGACACGCCGTACGGTCTTGCCGGCTACGTCACGGGAGCTTCGGTCGAGGACGCCAAGCGCGTCGGCCGTCAGATCCGCGCTGGCAACGTCAACCTCCAGGGCGTGCCCAACGATCGCACCGCGCCGTTCGGCGGCTACAAGCAGTCGGGCAACGGCCGCGAGTGGGGCAAGTACGGCCTCGAAGATTTCCTCGAAGTGAAGGCCGTGGCCGGTTTCAACGCGGCGTAAGTTTTAGCGCTCGAACAGAATGACGCCGGAGCGGGAAACCGCTCCGGCGTTTTTTGTTGTGTCATTCCGGGGCGTCGCGAAAGCGACGAACCCGGAATCCATTCGTCCACCGACTCCGCCGCACGATGGATTCCGGGCTCGCGCCGAAGACGGCGCGCCCCGGAATGACGGCAGAGAGAGGAGCGCCTATCCCCCCGACGCACCTTGCGTGTTCACATACAGCGCGTAGATCGACTGGCTCGCTGCCATGAACAGGCGGTTGCGCTTGAGACCGCCGAAGCAGAGATTGGCGCAGCGCTCGGGAAGCGCGATGCGGCCGATCATGACGCCGTCGGGCGCGAACACGACGACGCCGTCGAGCTCGGGATCGCCCATGCCCCAGCCGCACCAGAGGTTGCCGTCGATGTCGCAGCGCATGCCGTCGGGCGTGCCGGGACCGGCATCGATGTGGACGCGCTTGTTGGAAATCGCGGTGCCGTCAGCCGAGACGTCATAGGCGAGGATCTTGCGGTTCGGCACGCCGCGCGACTCCACGACGTAGAGGATCTTCTCGTCTGGCGAGAAGCACAGCCCGTTCGGACCGAGCACACCCTCGGCGACGATGGTCGCCTTGCCGGTCGCGGGATCGAGGCGATAGACATTCGGCTCGATCTCGGGCTCGGCCGTGTAGCCCTCGTAATTGCCGAGCAGGCCGAAGGTCGGATCGGTGAACCAGACCGAGCCGTCCGATTTGACAACGACATCGTTCGGCGAGTTCAACCGCTTGCCGTTGAACTGATCCATCAGCACGGTGATGCTGCCGTCATATTCGGTGCGGGTCACGCGCCTCCCGCCATGCTCGCAGGTGACGAGCCGGCCCTGGCGATCCCTGGTGTTGCCGTTGGCGAAATTGGAGGGCTTGCGGAACACGCTGATGGCGCCGGTCTCCTCCTCCCATTTGATGATGCGCTGGTTCGGGATGTCGCTGCACAGCAAATAGCGCCCGTCGCCGAACCACACCGGTCCCTCGGCCCAGCGCAGGCCGGACGCGAGCCGCTCCACCGCCGACAGCTTCAGCCAGTATTTTTCGAAGCGGCGATCGAGCGCGTGAATGGATGGATCGGGATAGTAGCTCGCCGGCCGCCAGCCTGACCGCTCCTGGGTGTGGGACGATGCCTCATTCATGTCGGTTCTCTCGTTTCGTTCCCTCTGGACAAACCAGCTATCATTAGAGACACGTGACCGCAAATCGGTCACCAACGGCGAGGGAAGACATGCCGCGTATTTTGATGACGGGAGCTTCGGGCGGAATCGGCACGCGCCTGCGAAAACTGCTGCCGCCGATCTATCCGGATCTTGTGCTTTCCGACATCAAGCCGCCTGCCGATCTCGGCGCGAACGAGCAATTCAAGGCCGCGGATCTCGCCGACCTCGCGCAATGCGAGGCAATCTGCGAGGGCGTCGACGGTATCATCCATTTCGGCGGCTATTCGGTCGAAGGTCCCTGGGACGACATCCTTCAGTCCAACATCATCGGGGGCTACAATCTGTTCGAGGCGGCCTACCGCAAGGGCGTCAAGCGAGTGGTGTTCGCCTCGTCGAACCACGCCGTCGGCTTCTATCCGCGCCACCACAAGATCGGCACCGACGTGAC
The DNA here is from genome assembly GCF_002266465.3 of Bradyrhizobium symbiodeficiens. Classification (NCBI taxonomy): domain Bacteria; kingdom Pseudomonadati; phylum Pseudomonadota; class Alphaproteobacteria; order Hyphomicrobiales; family Nitrobacteraceae; genus Bradyrhizobium; species Bradyrhizobium symbiodeficiens. The sequence continues at coordinate 2,345,636 of NZ_CP029427.2, forward strand.
CGCGCGCCCCGACAGCCGCTACGGCGTCAGCAAGGTGTTCGGCGAGGCCGTCGGCGCGCTCTATGCCGACAAGCACGGGCTGAAGGTGACCTGCCTGCGCATCGGCAATTTCGGTGACATGCCGCTCGACCAGCGCCGGCTCTCGATCTGGCTCAAGCCCGACGACTTGGTGCAGCTCTGCCGCATTGGCCTCGAACATCCCGACATCCATTTCGAAGTCTTCTACGGCGCCTCGCTCAACGAGCGCGCCTGGTGGGACAACCACCGCGCCTATGAATTCGGCTACCGTCCCACCGGGCGCTCTGAGGATCATGTGGCGCACGCGATGGCCGAGCAGGCCAAGCTGAAGCCGGACCCGGTCGGCGACTATTTCCAGGGCGGCACGTTCTGCAGCATGGAGTTCGATGCGGATCCGGGAAGGATCATCGACTGGAACAAGCGGTAAAGGGCGCCACTCGAGACGGCAAGAGCGGCCAAAGCTTCGCCTGGCCGCTCGTTTTGGCGCCGGGTCAGAACAGGCCCGGGATCAACATCGCAACCTTCTCCCTGTAGTGCCGGTACTGATCTCCGAACAGGGTGATCAGATCGCGCTCCTCCAGCCAGATGCCGACGAAGATGTAGGCCGTCGTCACCGTCGCGAACAGCATGTGCCCGAGGGTCATGGTGGGCGTGGACCAGAACGCGATGATGAAGCCGAGATAAATGGGATGCCGGATCAAGCGGTAGAGGCCCGGCGTCCTGAACTTCATCGGCTCAGTGAGCCGGCCCGCAAAGTGGCTGACGACCTGCGTCAGTCCGAACAACTCGAAATGGCTGATCAGGAACGTGCTGTACAGCACGATGAGCCAGCCGGCGAAGCTGCCAGCGACCGCGGCGTAAGCCATCGGCGTCTCGATCTCCCAGACGATGGACGTGATCGGCCGCCACTGCCAGAACAGCAGGATCAGGCTCAGGCTTGCCAGCAGCACATAGGTGCTTCGCTCGAGTGCGGGCGAGGCGAAGGCGGCGAACAGCTTCTTGAATCCCTGGCGCGCCATGCCGCTGTGCTGGATGGCGAAGAGTGACATCAGCGCGAGGTCGATCATGAGCGCCTGTCCGGTCGAGCCTGTCGCGCCGCTGTTGATTGTCTTGGGCACGACGAGCTGCGCAATGAAGCCCACGGCGTAAAGAAAAGTTCCGAAGAAGATGAGATAAGCGAGCACGCCGTAGCCGAGCACGAAGCTTCGTGCCGCCAGCGAGCTTGCGGTCTGAGCGGGGCCGGTATGCAGGGTGATGGACATGATAGAGTTTCCAGTTTCATGGTTGGGATTGAATGACCGAGTGAATGGCGTGCCACTGTTGCCCTCGTCACATTGCAAGGGCTGTCGGGGCCTTGCACCTGCCGGGGCTTTTCTGGGCGGTTGCACCGCTCGCCGGTTCGCGCCGATGGTCGTCGGACGTCGTTGCGGCCGAAGCCACAACCAGCGACATCGTGACGGCGGCAATTGTCCCGATTGCCAGCGTTGCGGTTCTGGACTTGAAATTTCCGAGCTTGGATATCTTGAGCCCGGAGGCCCTGGCTTCGGACGAGTTAGATTGGATGAAAAAGTTCATGACTATTTCCTCGAATTGAAATCGTTGCGGGGAATGCAAATCTTCTGCAGCGTGTCGCGAGCCGTGCTGTCACCGCCGGCCGTGGTGCTGCTGCAACGCTTCGCGAACTGCATTGCGGCCTTCTCGCGGTTCGCCAGCATGCTGGCGACAGACTGATTGATGAGCCGACAAAGCCGCAGCAGGATGGCGGCGAGAAATCGCTGCGAGGGGCTGAGTGCGGGCGGCGCCTGAGACTGAATGGACATCTCCTGATCCTTTCACGGTCGTTAGTTCGAGGCCGCCGCGCGCGCTGATCTGCTATTCGGCCGCGGCCGTCTGTGGGGTGGGATCGCTGCGAACGACCACCGTGGTCGCGACCTTGTAGAATTCCTCACCCGGCATGCCCACGCGCCGTGCATGCTCGCGGATCGAGTCTCCGTCGCGCGCTTCATAGATGCAGAAGGTGCCGATGCGGCCGTCCGCCTCATGGACCACATAGCTGCGGATCCAGCGAACGCGGTCGGACATCTGCTCGTTGCCGATCTGCGCTGACTTTGCGCCGGCGGCTTCCAGTTCGCTCAGGTTTGCCCAGGCGCTTGGGCGGCGAATGACATAGAGTTCCATAAGGCGTCTCCTCCGGGTTGATGCTGCTGCCCATCGATCGGTCGTGACCGAAGGCCGTGAAGAGCTATAGGCGCCGCCGGCGCTGATCGTCCTGACCGGCGTCTGATCATTGCCTGATCCTTGCCTGAACCTTTTTCGTCTCTCGTGGACATAACGATATGACCCTCAGGTTTGGACCCTTCGAGCTCGACGAAGCGGGCCGCGCGCTCCTGTACGCGCAGCAGGAAGTCGCGTTGCAGCCGCGTGTGTTCGATCTGTTGGTCTATCTGACGCGCAACCGGGACCGGGTCGTCACCAAGGAAGAGCTGCTCGATACCCTCTGGCCTGATGTGACCGTCACCGATAATTCCCTGCAGCGGGCCGTGAGCATGCTGCGCGGGGTGCTGCGCAAGGGCGGCCTGGATGGCGCCATCCGGAACATGCCGGGTAGGGGATATCGCTTCTGTCTTGACGGCGTATCAGAGCTGAAGGTTGCCGCTCCTGATACGACTGACGCGCAAGCCTTGGACGTGCGGGCGCAAGCGCAACGCGCCGCTGCCGCGCAAGCCTGGGATGAAGCTGCAGCGCTGTTCGAGGCGGCCGATAACGCCCGGCCGCTCGACGGCGCCGACCTGCACTATTGGGCGCTGGCTTTGCAATGCACGGGCAAGGCCGATGCAGCCCTTCCGCTTCTGGCTCGCGCGGTTGCCGCCCATACCAAGGCCGGCAATGTGCCGGCGGCCGTCGTCGACGCCGTCACACTCTCCGGCTTGCACTTCGAGCGCGGCCAGGCGGCGATCGCCAAGGGCTGGCTGGCGCGGGCGGAGGATTGGGCCTCCGAGATCGAGGATCCCGCCACCACGGCGTTGACCCTGTGGATGAAGTCCAAGGTCGCGGCGTTCGACGGCGAGCCCGAACAGGCGCTCTCGCTTGCCGATATCGCGTACAGCATGGTCCGGCACAAGGATGCTGTTGGCATCGAAGCACTGAGCCTTGCTTATCGCGGGTTCTACCGGCTGTGTCTGGGCGATACACGAGCCGGACAGGCGGATCAGGACCTTGCCGCTGCGATGGCGCTCTCCAGCGGCGATATCGATCCAATCATCGGAGGCATCCTCTACTGCAACATCCTGTGGGCGGCGCGGATGTTTGGAGATTGGGCGAGGGCCGATCAGTGGACGCTGGGCTATCAGAAATATTGCACCGAGAGCGGCATGGAATTGACCGGTTCGTGCCAGCTCCATCGGTCCGAAGTTCTCGGCGTCAGGGGCTCGCTCGGTGAAGCCTTGTCGCGCATTCAGGATTCGCTGGCAAGGCTGACAGGCGACGCGCCATGGGCGATCGGCGATGCCAACCGCGTGCTGGCCGACATCCATGCTGCGATCGGCAATGACGACGCCGCTCTCGAAGCCTATGACAAGGCCTACGCCTTCGGCTGGTGCCCGGAGCCCGGCCGCGCCATGCTTTTGCTGGAACGTAGTGAGGCTGAAGCTGCGTACGCTAGTCTCGAACGTAGCTTGATAGGCAAGACTTGGTGGACCCTCCAGCGGCGGGGCATATTGTTCGCGCATCTGGCGCTCGCCGCCGCGCATACGGGCCGCCATGAGCAGGCCCTGGAGCTGATCGAGGAGCTTTCCGGAAGTCCCGACCGATGGCCGATGCCCTCGATCCGGGCATTGACGAACGAAGCACAATCGGTTCTCGCCGATGCGCGCGACGATTACGAGTCGACGCTGCGGCATCTGCACTTGGCCAGACAGCTATGGTCGAGCATCGACGGGCGGGTCCAGGCCGTCAGGCTGAGACTGCGTATCGCGAAGCTGCAACTGGCGCATGATGACGTTCGAGGCGCATCAGCGGAGATTCACGCAGCCCAGCTCGCGGCTGGCGAGCTAGGCTCGCGGAAATTCGAGGCCGAGTGTTCGGCTCTGCGACGCGAGGTCGACACACGCGCGACGGGACGTGCTGCCTAGCGGGCCGTCCGTGATGGGTGCCACGCCTTGTCCGACGGGCAAGTGATCATCTCGTCGCCCCAACCGGCGCCGCCGTTTGCTCTGGTGTCCCGCTCGTTGATATAAATCAAGGCTGCTCAAGCTTTTCGGCTTTCGATCTGTGCGACTGTCATCAGCACCGTTTGCGTTGATGGCGGAGCGACGGCAGCAGCGAAAGTCTCGGCAATGAAAATCAAATTGTCAGCCGTTGCAATGTTGGCGACGATCGTATCAGGATCTGCGCAAGCCGCAGCGCTCACCGACGCCGAGGCGACGTTCCTCGACCAGATCGTCACCGCATCCGTGGTGCTGGAACAGCGATGCGGCGGTTACGAGGTCGACGGCGCCGGCAGCGTTCGGCTCGGCGCCCGGCTGCTCGGCAGCCCGGATGCGGCGATGGCCATGATCGACGCCTATGCTGCAGCCATCAAGGCCCGAGACGGCGAGAGCTACGATCCCGGTAAATTCCGTCCCGAGGTGTCGGAGGCGGCGAGCAAAACGTTCGGGCGCGTCCGGACGGACCTGATCAGAAACCCAAAAAGGGCCTGCGCCGATTATGGCGATGCGAGCGTCGATCGCGGACTGCTGAGAAGGTACTGAACGATCTTCAGCGTCCGGGCTGCCTCGCCTGAGTCCATTCGTGCGGCCCGCATCAAAAATGCAAATTGAGCCGCAACAAAGCCTGGTGGCGTTCGAATTGATCGAGGTTGAGGCTGCGGTGGTCGCCGATCGCGCGGCCCGCGACCTGCATCTGCCAGGTGCCGGAGATGCCGATCTCCTTTGAGATGGCGTAGGAGAAGGTGGGGCCCGCGAACACCGCATCACCCACAAAGCGGTCGAGGCCCCCGCCGTCATAGGCCCGCGCGTAGCGAACGCCGACGCCGAGCACGAGCTCGGGCCGGACTGCGTAGGACATCGCTGCCTGGAGCTGCATCTCGGAATCGTGGCGCCAAAGATTGGTCACGATCTCGCGGGTTACGCCAGTCGCGTACCAGACGTTGAAGGCTGCGAACAGCCTGTCCTTGACCAGCTCGCGATCGAACAGCGCGGCAAACTCTCCGCCATATTGCTCGATATGCATGCCGCTGCCGTCGTCGATCCGGCCCCAGCCCGGTTGCGCATGGAGCGTCAGCCCAAAGGGCGCGACGGCGCGATCGACCAGCTTGTAACGCAGTTCGAGCGCTGCACCGCTGAAGGCGACGTCCCGATGATCGGCCATACCCGGAATGCCATTGATGTGCTGTCCGCTCAGCGCGAATCCTGGTGCGATCCGGAAATTGTCCGACAGCGTGAACTTGGCCTGGTTGAGACCGGCCCAGGCTGCGTATGTGCCGGAGCGCTTGCCGAACGCGCCGACGTTCTCGAACTCCACCTCGATTTCGCCCGGCTTGCCGATATCGGAGCCCATGCTGAAGCCGAAGATATGCTCGGTGTCGATCTCCGTGTGAGCTGAGGGTAGGCCATGCGCCGGCTTGGAGATGCCGTCGCTCGGCGAGGCGCGGGGCGCCAGCCTGAGCCTGTCCTCGGCGAATGCTGAAGCGCAGCTCGCTTGCAGACCGACCAAGATCGCGGTCACCGCTGCGGCGCGCGGGAAGCTGAATCTCCTAATCACGAACAATCCATCCCCGAACCGAGGTCCCGCTTGTGCAAGGGAGGCTCGCCCCTCCCGTGTATGCAAATGCCAATCATTCGCAAAAATATCCCACGCAACGGCTGGCGAGGCAATTGTTGCTAATCATTCTTAGTTGCGTTCAAATGTCGCGGCTGCTCAACAAGGTCGAAGTCGACCGCCGATGTTCGCTTTGGGCCGCGGCTCATCCAGACCAATGGCGGGGTGCTCGCTTCGTCACCCGCAATCCGCCATAGATCATGCTGAAGCCATGTGATCCGCCTCGTCCAGCGTCCAGCTGTCGCGCAGTGAAGTTCGATCATGCGCTCATGCTGGCGCCGCGATTGCACGAGACCTTCGTGATCTGTACCACAATGGCAACCGAAGGAGTGGCATGATGACGAGTGGGTTGCGCAAGGGTTTGACCAGCTACGGCGATGCCGGCTTCTCTCTGTTCCTGCGCAAGGCGTTCATCAAGGCCATGGGCTATTCCGACGACGCGCTGGAGCGCCCGATCGTCGGCATCACCAACACCTACAGCGACTACAATCCCTGCCACGGCAACGTCCCGCAGATCATCGAAGCCGCCAAGCGCGGCGTGATGCTCTCCGGCGCGATGCCGTTCGTGTTTCCGACCATCTCGATCGCCGAGAGCTTTGCGCATCCGACTTCGATGTATCTGCGCAATTTGATGGCGATGGACACCGAGGAGATGATCCGGGCCCAGCCGATGGATTCGGTGATCGTGATCGGCGGCTGCGACAAGACTCTTCCCGCGCAGGTGATGGCCGCGATCAGCGCCGATTTGCCGACCGTCGTTATTCCGGTCGGGCCCATGGTGGTCGGCCATCACAAGGGCGAAGTGCTGGGCGCCTGCACCGATTGCCGCCGTCTATGGGGCAAGTATCGCGCCGGCGAAATCGACGATGTCGAGATCGAAGCGGTGAACGGTCGCCTCGCGCCGTCGGTCGGCACCTGCATGGTGATGGGCACGGCCTCGACCATGGCCTGCATGATCGAAGCCATGGGCCTGTCGCTGCCGATGAGCGCGACGATCCCGGCACCGCATGCCGAGCGCTTCCGTCTGGCCGAGGCGAGCGGCAGGGTTGCCGCCGAAATGGCAAAGGCCAAGGGGCCGAAGCCGAGCGAGCTTTTGACGCCCGCATCTTTCAAGAACGCGCAGGTCGTGCTTCAGGCGATCGGCGGCTCCACCAACGGCCTGATCCATCTGACCGCGATGGCGCATCGCTCGCCGCACCGGCTGGATCTCGAAGTGTTCGACCAGATCGGCCGCGAAGTTCCGGTGCTGGTCGATCTCAAGCCGTCCGGCGAGCACTACATGGAGCACTTCCATCACGCCGGCGGTGTGCCGAAGCTGCTGGCGCAACTCGGTGACCTCGTCGATCTCGACGCAAAGACCATCTCGGGCCAGACGCTACGCGACGTCGTCGCCAATGCGGAGGACGTGCCGGGCCAGGACGCGATCCGTCCGCGCGACAATCCGATCAAGACGGAAGGCGGCCTCGCCGTCCTGCACGGCAATCTCGCGCCGCGCGGCGCGGTCATCAAGCAATCGGCCGCGAGCCCCAAGCTGCTGAAGCATACCGGGCGGGCCGTCGTTTTCGAATCCGTCGAGGACATGACCTTGCGGGTCGACGATCCCGAGCTCGACGTGAACTCCGACGACGTGCTGGTGCTGCGTAATGCCGGCCCCAAGGGCGCGCCGGGCATGCCGGAGGCCGGCTACCTGCCGATCCCGAAGAAGCTTGCGCGAGGCGGCACCAAGGACATGGTGCGCATTTCGGATGCGCGCATGAGCGGCACCGCGTTCGGCACCATCGTGCTGCACATCACGCCGGAATCCGCGGTTGGCGGGCCGCTGGCGCTGGTGAAGAACGGCGACATGATCAGCCTGGATGTGTCCAGGCGCAGCATCGAGCTCTTGGTCGATGCGGCCGAGCTGGAGCGCCGCCGTGCCGCATTGAAGCCGGCCGCAGCACCCGAGGAAGCACGGCGAGGCTACGCCTGGCTGTTCAACGAGACCATCATGCAGGCCGACGAGGGCTGCGACTTCGACTTCATGCAGAGGACTGGGAAGACCGAGACGAGTTGACCGAACGACGAACGCCCAGACCGCACAAGCGGCGGGCGACAAGACAGGGGTGAACCGATGATTGCATGATTCATGCTTGGGTTGGTGGCTACCGCTGCCGTGCTGTTCGTGACCGGGGCGGGGCGCAGGAGGTGAAGCATTATCGCTTCGCCTATGACCAGCCGCCGGGGACGGGCTATATCTGTCCTAGGTAACGACTTGCTCGACGCGCCATTGCGCGCCGTCGCAGACGTAGCGAAATGGCGTGCCGTGGCTATTCCTGAAGTAGCTGCCGCACAGCGCGTTGGCCATCCCCTGCATCACCGCGTCATGGCAGACGAACAGGAGATCGTCGCCGGGATGACGGTCGAGCCACGCGGAGACGCAAGCCAGCGACCGTTCCGTCATGGCATCCCAGCTCTCACCGTCGGCCGGCAGGATCGCGACGAGGCCCGTCGCGGAATTGACGCCATGCTTGATCATGAGGTCGCGAACGGGCAGGCCCTCGAAGCTGCCGAAGTCGAACTCGATGATGCCGTCGTCGATCGCCAGCGGCACCGAGATCGCGGACGCGATGATCTCGGCCGTTCGCGCCGCGCGGGCCAGGGGACTTGCGACGATGCGGCTGATGCCGGCGCCGCGCAACATGTCCACAGCCTCGTACGCCTGCCGGAGGCCGTCCTCGTTCAGCGGATTGTCGGTCCGCCCCTGGAATCGTCCCTCGCGATTCCAGTCTGTTGCGCCGTGGCGAAGGCCGTAGAACGTGCGCGTAGGCGTCACTTCGACTTGCTCGTGAACTTCTTCACGGCGGCACGGAATTCTTCCGTGTTCATCGCCATGATGATCTTGTGCTCCTCGGCATCGAGCTGCTGCTTCACTGGCGTGGTGGCGGCCTGGTAGACCAGCGATTTGGTGCCGGCGATTGCGGCCGGCGGGTTCCGCGCCAGCCGCTCGGCGAGTTGTCGCGTCGCCGCCTTCAGTTCGGCGGCGGGAACGGTCTTGGCGACGAGGCCCCATTCACAGGCCTGCTGCGCGGTAAAATTGTCCTCGGCGAGGAAGATCTGCAGCGCGCGGCGGGAGCCCACCGTGCCGACGATGCCGACCGTCGAGCCGCCGTCTGGCGACACCCCGATCTTGGCATAAGCGGGTGTGAACTTGGCGTCGTCGGCGGCGATGCACAGATCGGTGACGAAGGCGAGGCCCATGCCGGCGCCGGCGGCCGAGCCGTGCACGCTGGACAACGAGATTTTCGGCATGCGCCGGATAATCTCGATGAAGGCGTGGTAGTGCTTCAGGAGCTCGCCGACCACAGGCGTCACCGTGCCCGCTTCGGCGGCCGCCCCGATCGTCTGCAGATCGCCGCCGGCCGAGAACGCACGGCCTTCACCCTCGATCACCAAGACCTTGATGTCGTCCGCGCCTTCGAGATAGACCGCGAGCTGCTCTAGCTTCTGCGCGATGGCGAGATTGATGGAGTTGTAGGCTGTGGGACGGTTGAGCGTGATGGTCGCGATCGGGCCGTCGATCCGCAGCACGGCGGGATCATCGGGCTGGGAGATGGGAGCGGTCATTTGGAAATCCCCGGCAGGAGGTCATTGCTGCAACTAAATCGCAGAAGGGCAGGAGTGACAATCCCCGACCGCCGCTCTTGCGCGGGGCGAAGCGATGGGCTCAAATGGGCACGCCTTTTCCAAGGGACGGACACGAGCGCCGGCTCCTCGTAAGGTCAGCAACCAAAATCAGCGAGAGAGGAGACGACATGGGTTACGCTCGTGTCTTCCGGAAATGGGCTGTTCGATGAGCAATGGACCGGTGATCATCGTCGGTGCCGGCCATGGCGGCTATCAGGTCGCGGCATCGCTGCGCCAGGCGGGCTTTTCCGAGCGCATCTGCCTGATCAACGACGAGGCGCATCTGCCCTATCAGCGGCCGCCCTTGTCCAAGGCCTATATCAAGGGCTCGGCCGGCCCTGAGAGCCTGATGTTCCGGCCCGAAAAATTCTACCAGGATCAGAAAATCGAGCTGATCGCGGGGCGCGTAGTGTCGATCGACCGCGCCGGCCACAAGGTGCTGCTCGCCTCGGGCGAGACGCTGGCCTACGGCCATCTCGTGCTGGCGACCGGCGCGCGCAACCGGCTGCTCGATCTGCCCAACGCCAATCTGCCCGACGTGAAATATCTCCGCATCCTCGACGAGAGCGAGGCGCTGCGCGCGATCATGCCGTCGAAGACACGGGTCGTGGTGATCGGCGCCGGCTTCATCGGCCTGGAATTCGCGGCGACCGCACGGATCAAGGGCCTCGAGGTCGACGTGCTCGAGCTTGCCCCGCGCGTGATGGCGCGCGCGGTGACGGCGGAGGTCTCGGAATATTTTCAAGAACGCCACCGCGAGGCCGGCATCCGCATTCACCTCGGTGTGCAGGCCACCTCGATCGAGGCGGAGGGCGACAAGGTCACCGGCGTTTCCTTGAGCGACGGCCGGCATCTGCCCGCCGACCTCGTCGTAGTCGGCGTCGGCGTGCTGCCGAACATCGAGCTTGCAGCGGAAGCCGGGCTGCCGGTCGCCGCCGGCATCATCGTCGACGAATATCTTGCGACGGCCGACCCTGACATCTCCGCGATCGGCGACTGCGCGCTGTTCGCCAGCCCCCGCTTCGGCGGATCGTTGCGGCTGGAATCGGTGCAGAACGCCACCGACCACGCCCGCTGCCTCGCGGCGCGGCTGACCGGCGAGAGGAAGCCCTATGACGGCCATCCCTGGTTCTGGAGCGACCAGGGCGACGACAAGCTCCAGATCTCAGGCCTCACCACCGGCTACGACCGCGTCGTGCTGCGCGGCAGCGCTGCGAGCAAGGCGTTCTCCGCGTTCTGCTACAGGGGTGAGACGCTGCTCGGCATCGAATCCATCAACCGCGCCGGGGACCACATGTTCGGCCGCCGCTTGCAGGGCATGAACCGCTCGATCACGCCGGCGCAGGCCGCGGATGAAAGCTTCGACCTGAAGAGCGCGCTGGCTTAGGCTGCCTACAACACCGCCGCCACTTCCGCGGCGGTCGGCATCGACGGCCCCGCGCCCATGCGCTGCACGCTGATCGAGGCGGCGGCGTTGGCGAAGGCGAGGGCGGCAGGCACGGGCGCACCGTCGGCGAGTTGCGCCGCAAGCGCGCCGACAAAACAATCGCCGGCGCCGGTGGTATCGACCGCCCTCACGGCGCGCCCGGGCACGGCGATCTCTTCGCGCCCCGCAAGCGCGAGCACGCCGCGCCTGCCGAGCGTGACGCAGATGGTCTGGTCGGCGCGCGCCTGAAGTTTTTGCGCGACATCGATGATCCTCGCGGCCTCGTCGCTGTCGGAGAGCTCGCTGCCTGCGAGGAAGCCGAGCTCGGTCTCGTTCAGCACCAGGATGTCGACCAGCGCGAGCAATTCGCTCGACATCTTCTGCGCCGGCGCCGGGTTGAGCACGGTGACGACGCCGGCCTCGCGCGCGCGTCGAAAGAACGCAGTGATCGTCGGCAGCGGGATCTCGAACTGGCTGACCGCGACATCACCCTTGGCCAGCGGCACGTCCGCGACGTCATCCGCGCCGACCAGAGCATTGCTGCCGGGAATGACCACGATGGTGTTGTCGGAGGCCGCGACCGTGATGATCGCCGTGCCGGTATGCGTGTCGGCATCGCGCACCGCGCCGAGGTCGATGCCTTGCGCGCCGAGGAACGTCCTCAGCTCGGCGCCAAACGAATCCTTGCCGAGCCGCCCGATCAACGTGGTCTTCGCGCCAAGCCGCGACGCCGCCACCGCCTGGTTCGCGCCCTTGCCGCCCGGAAAGTACAGCACCTCGCGGCCGGCGACGGTCTCGCCGACGCGCGGGTGGCGATCGGCCGTCGCCACCACATCCATGTTGATGCTGCCGGCGACGAAGACGCGCCCCATGACAAACCCCAGCGAACGCTAAACCCTGACTTCGAACTCGTGCCTGACCTTGGCGATGTCGACCAGCGTCGGCAGGCCGGCCTCGTTGCCGAGGCGTTGGATCTTGAAGGTCGAGGCGGCCCGGGCAAAATCAAAATGCTCGCGCCAGCTTTTGCCGGGATGAGCGAGATAGGAATAGACATAGGCACCGTGGAAAACGTCGCCGGCGCCGTTGGTGTCGATCACGCGCTCGCGCGGGATCGGCATCGCCGGCATCACCTGCACCGTGCCGGTCTCGTCGTACCAGAGCAGGCCCTTCTCGCCCATGGTGATGCCGCCGATCTTGCAGCCGCGGCTCTTGAGATAGTCGAGCATCTTCTCCGGCGTCAGGTCCATCTGCTCGCACAGGCGCTCGGCGACGATGGCGACGTCGATATATTCCAGCAGCTCGTGCGTGTTGGTGCGCAGGCCGCCGCCGTCGAGCGAGGTCAGAATGCCGGCCTCGCGGCAGACCTTGGCATAGTGGAGCGCGGCGTCCGGCTGGTGGCCATCGACATGCAGCACGCGGCAGCCGCCGAGATTGAGCATCGGAAAGGGATGGATGTGCTCGTCGTCGCGGCAGCGGACGATGGCACGCTTGCCGTCCTTGGGCATGATGAAGGAGAGCGAGGACTGGTTGACCTTCCGTCCGTGCAGCGAGATCGCGTATTTCGCGCACATGTCCTGGAACATGCGTCCCAGCCAATCATTGGCGGCGGTGGCGATCAGATCCGGCACGATGCCGAGCTTGGCGCAGCAGAACGCCGCCGTCACCGCGTTGCCGCCGAAGGAGACGGCGTAGTCCGAAGCCACGTGCTTCTCGTCTCCCGTCGGCATGTGGTCGGTGATGAAGACGACGTCGATATAGGTCTGTCCGATGAAGAGAGCCTGCATTGCTTGTCCGTGATGCGCTTGTGGTCCCAGCCGGCGAGATTACTCTAGCACCGGTTCCGCTCCGGGGGGACGCTGAAATTATTCGCAAATCTGCAGCCCGAAGCGCTTGAGGTCAGCATGGGGCCGGAATACGACCATCACCGGGCAATGCCAAGCCCGGACAAACGCCGTCTTTCGGCCCACGGGTTCCAGGTCGATAAAAAGGGGGACTTATGATCACCGGCCTCGATCACGTCGTCGCTCTGGTCAGGGATATCGGTGCGGCCAAGGCGGCCTACCAGACGCTGCTCGCCCGCGCCCCGGCCTGGCAGAACTCCGGCGACGGCGCCGACCGGGTGCTGTTCACCCTCGAGAACATGACGATCGAATTGATGGCGCCAAGCGGCTTCAGCGTGACCGCCGATCGGATGCGCGCGCTGCTCGACGACCAGGAGGGCGTGCTCGCCAGCCTGTGCTTTCGTGTCGCGGACATGAGCAAAATGCACCGGCGGCTGGGGCGGGTGGCCTTGAGTCCGGATCCGGTCGCCGAGGTCGAAAGCAGCGATTCGGAAACAGGCAACGTCCTGCACTGGAAGCGCACGCGCGCCGCCACGGACCTCACGCGCGGCGTGCGCATGTTCTTCCTCGAACTGGCCGAGGAGCGTCCGCTTTCGCCAGCGACCGACGTCGCGCCGATCGACGCGCTCGATCACGTCGTGATCACCACCGAGGATTCCGAACGCGCCGCCGCGCTCTACGGCGCACGGCTCGGCCTTGATTTGGCGCTCGACCGCTCGCACCAGGATTGGGGCCAGCTGATGTTCTTCCGCTGCGGCGACCTCATCGTCGAGGTGGTGCGCCGGCCGGTCGCCGGTGGTGACCTCGCGCATGACCGTCTGTGGGGCCTGAGCTGGCGGGTCGCCGACATCGACGCCACGCGCGCGCGCCTGATCGCCGCCGGCCTCGACGTCACCGAGGTCCGCAACGGCCGCAAGCCGGGCACGCGGATCATGACGGTGCGGAGCGGCACCTGCGGCATCCAGACGGTGCTGCTGGAGCGCTCGCCGAAGCCGGTGGAATGATTCTGTCATTCCGGGGCGTCGCGAAGCGACGAGCCCGGAATCCATTCATCCACCGTCCCTGCCGCACAACGGTCCGGGCTCGCGCCCAAGAGGGCGCGCCCCGGAATGACGGAGCCAACCAGCAACCTTGCGTTCTCAAACGCCCGCCCACGTGTTACACGCGTCTTGTAAGCACCCCAGCGAGCACCCGGTTTGGCGAAAGCAAAGCGAACTCTGAAATGGCAGCGCGACCCCGAGGGGATGCGGCTGCGCATTCTCGAAGCCGCCAAGCAGGAGTTCTCCGCCCATGGTCTCGCCGGCGCGCGCGTCGACCGCATTGCGGTCAAAGCCGGCGCCAACAAGCGCATGCTCTACTATCACGTCGGCAACAAGGACGAGCTCTATCTCGCCGTGCTCGAAGGCGCCTATGACAAGATCCGCAGCGAGGAGCGGGGGCTCGATCTCGAGCATCTCGATCCGCCCGAGGCGATCAGGCGCCTGATCGAGTTCACCTGGAATTACTTCCTGCGCAATCCCGAATTCCTGTCGCTGCTGCAGACCGAGAACCTCGCGCGCGCCAAACACCTGAAGAAATCGACCAAGGTCAAGTCGATGCACTCGCCCTTCGTCGAGATGATCCGCGCCGTGGTGCGCCGCGGCGTCGACAGCGGCGATTTCCAGGTCGCGGTCGATCCGGTGCAGCTCTACATTTCGATCGCAGGGCTGTGCTTCTTCTATCTCTCGAACTCGGCGACGCTCAGCGTGATCTTCGGCCGCGATCTCCTGGACAAGAAGGCCAAGGACGAGCGGCTGGCGCATATGGTCGGCCTCGTGCTGGCTGCGCTGACGGGACAATCCGTGGCGCTGTTCGAGATCTCGAAGGCACCGAAGTCGCGCGCGGCGGTGGCGCAGACGGTGTAGCCAAACTCTCCGCCGTCATCGCCCGCGAAAGCGGGCGATCCAGTATTCCAGAGGCGGCTGTGGCCCCGGAACCGCCGCAAAACGTCACACGGAAAGCTCTGGACAGTATTTATCCAACGGGTTAATTTCTCCGGGCAACGAAGAAGACTTCCGGGAGTGAAAATTGGCCGAGCTGAAGCAGCAAGGTGTAGTGTCCAGGATGCTGAATGCGGCCTGGATCCGGCCGTTCTTGTTCCTGGTCTTCATCGTCGTTGCCTGGGATCTCGCCATCCGGCTGTTCAAAATCCCCGCCTATCAGATCCCGTCGCCCCTCGATGTCATTGCCGTGCTGCGCACCGAATGGCCGGAACTGCTGCGCCAGTCATGGCCGACCACCTATGCGACCGTATGCGGCTTCCTGCTGTCGGCACTGTTCGGCATTCCGATCGCGATGTTGATTGCGGGCTCGAAGACGGTGGAGAGTTATGTCTATCCACTGCTGGTGTTCTCACAATCCGTGCCGAAGATCGCGATTGCACCGCTGTTCGTGGTCTGGTTCGGCTTCGGCATCATTCCGAAAGTGATCTCGGCGTTCCTGCTCGGCTTCTTTCCCGTGGTGGTCTCGGCCGTGCAGGGCTTCAAATCGGTCGATCCTGACATGGTCGACCTCGCCCGCGCCATGCAGGGCAGCCGCTTCCAGGTGTTCCGTGCCGTGAACCTGCCGCACGCGCTGCCGGCGATCTTCTCAGGCCTCAAGGTGTCGGTGACGCTCGCCGTGGTCGGCGCCGTCGTCGGCGAGTTCGTCGGGTCCAATTCCGGCATCGGTTACGTGATGCAGCGCTCGATCGGTACCTTCGACCTGCCGACGATGTTCGCAGCCCTGGTCATCCTCGCGCTGCTCGGCGTGATCCTGTTCTGGATCGTCGACCGCGTCGAGAAGCTGGTCATTCCCTGGCATGTCAGCCAGCGCGAGGATGTGATTTTCGCATCCTGACTAAAGCAACGAACGGCCACTAACGGCCGACGCAACAAACGACAAGGGAGAGTGATGATGAAGCGGTTAATCGGGGCTGTCTCAGCGGTGCTGATGGCGTTTGCAATTGCGCCCGCGCAGGCGGCCGACAAGGTCGTGCTGATGCTCAACTGGTACGTCTATGGCGAGCACGCGCCGTTCTATTACGGCAAGGCCAAGGGCATCTACGCGGCCGAGGGCATCGACCTCGAGATCCAGGAAGGCCGTGGCTCGGCTGCGACCACGCAGGCCGTCGCCGCCAAGACCGCCGATTTCGGCTATGTCGACGTCCCCACCATGATGCGCGCCGCGATCAAGGGCGCGCCCGTGGTTGCGACCGGGGTGCTGCTGCAAACCAGCCCGATGTCCGCCATGGGCTTCGTCGACAAGAACATCAGGAAGCCCGAGGACATCAAGGGCAAGACGGTGGCAATCACGCCGGCGGACTCCATGACCCAGATCTGGCCGCTGTTCCTGAAGAAGACCGGGCTGAAGGAGAGCGACTTCAAAACCGTTGCCGGCGACGGCCAGACCAAGCTCAACGCCGTCATCAACGGCCAGGCTGATCTCCTGCTCGGCTATGTCATGGACCAGTCGATGAAGATCAAGGACGCCACCGGCAAGGACGTCTACCCGATCAAGTTCGCCGACTACGGCATCAACATGGTTTCGTCCGGCATCATCGCCAACACCGACTATGTAAAGGCCAATGCCGACCTCGTCCGCCGCTTTATGTCGGCGACGACCAAGGCGGTGGAAGCCGCGGAGAAGGAGCCGAAGGCCGCGGCGCAGTCGATCCTCGATGCCAATCCCAAGGGCGGCAAGATCGACACGCTGACGCAGGGCTTCGAGCTGACCATTCCGCTGTACCGGACCGCTGAGACCAAGGGCAAGCGGCCGTTCCAGGTCACCGACCAGAACATGACCGATACCGTCAATCTGCTGGTCGAATATGGCGGGCTCGATGCTAAGGCCAAGGAGAACCCGAAGGCCTTCTACACCAACGATTATCTGCCGAAGAGCGGCTCGTGAAACCTGCGACAGCCATGAGTGAAACCGCGCAGCCGGCCGCCCATCTGAGACTGGTGAGCGACCGGGCTGCCGGCGAGGCGTCGGGCATCAAGCTATCCGGCGTGTCCAAGACCTACCGGACGCGCGACGGCGACGTGCCGTCGCTGCGTCCGCTCGACTTCCACATCAATGACGGCGAGTTCTTTGTCGTGGTCGGGCCGAGCGGCTGCGGCAAGTCCACACTGCTGAAGCTGATCTCCGGTCTGCTGCCGCCGACGTCAGGCGAGATCCTGGTCGAGGGCGAGAAGGTGACGAAGCCACATGGCAATGTCGGCATCGTCTTCCAGAACGCTCTGCTGCTGCCGTGGCGCAACATCCTGTCCAACGTGATGCTGCCGATCGACATGAAGCGGCTGCCGCGACAAAAATATCTCGATCGCGCCAAGGCGCTGTTGAAGATGGTCGGGCTCGAAGGCTTCGAGAAGAAACTGCCCTGGCAGCTCTCCGGCGGCATGCAGCAACGCGCCTCGATCTGCCGCGCGCTGGTGCATGACCCAAAAATCATGCTGATGGACGAGCCGTTCGGCGCGCTCGACGCGCTGACGCGCGAGCGCATGAATGTCGAGCTGATGCGGATTCAGCGCGAGACCAGGAAGACGGTGCTGCTGATCACGCATTCGATTCCGGAAGCCGTGTTCCTCGCCGACCGCGTGCTCGTGATGACCGAACGTCCCGGCGCGGTCGCCGCGATCTACGACGTGCCGCTGCCGCGCCCGCGCTCGCTGGATGTGATGGCAGACCCGGTGTTCACCGAACTCGTGCAGCGCATCCGTAAGCATTTCTTCTCGCAGGGTGCATTGGATTAGGGCGATGCGATCACTCCGGAGCGCAACCACAAGGACGGTGCGCTCCCTCCCCCGCCTGCGGGGGAGGGTTGGGGAGAGGGTGTCTCCGCAATGGGACACCCTCCAAGAGGATAGAACCCTCACCCGGCACGGGACGATGCTTCGCATCGCCCGGAACTTGCCGACCTCTCCCGCAAGCGGGAGAGGCGAGTCGCCCGCGGCCATACTGCTCGCACCAAGCTCATCTCATATCGTTGTAAGACCATGCCGCCCCGCCTGAAGCTGCGAGACATCGCCTTCTTCGAACGTCCCGTGCCATTCGCGCGGCCGTTCCGCTTTGGCGCCATCACGATCAGCGCCACACCGCAGCTGTTCGTGCGGGTCGAGATCGAGGTCGAGGGGAAGGGCGTTGCCGTCGGCGCCAGCGCCGAGCTGCTGGTGCCGAAATGGTTCGACAAGCGCCCGGAACTGTCGCCGGCGCAGACGGTGGACGAGTTGCGACGATCGCTTCAGATCGCAAGGCAGCTCTATCTGTCGGAGACGGGTTTTCGGCCCGCGTTCGGTCTGCATGCCTCGTGCATCAGTGCCCAAATCAAGGCATGTGCGGATGAGAACATTCCGGCACTTGCTGCGGCCTATGGTCCGGCGGAGATCGACAAGGCGATCCTCGACGCGCTGCTGCGCGCCGTCGGCACCAGCTTCTTCGAAGGAATGGCCGACAACATCGCGGGAATAGACGGGCGCATGTCGCTCGATCTGACCGGCGTCGACATCGCGGCATTTCTGAAAGAGCGTGCACCCTTGCCGCGCGTCGCCATCAGACACACGGTCGGCCTCGATGACCAGATCGAAGGCGAGGGAGGCGTGGCCGACGCACGCGAAAGTGCCGGCGCTCGCTACTTCAAGCTCAAGCTGTCGGGCAATCCAGAAGCAGACGCGTCGCGGTTGGTGCAGATCGGAAAGGAGCTCGGCACGCTCGGGTACGACTACAGCGTCTCGCTGGACGCCAATGAACAATACGCCGATCTGGCAGCCCTGCGCGCGTTGATCGACCAGCTCGATCGCGATGCAGCGCTGAGGCCGATCGCGGCCCGCCTCCTCTATATCGAGCAACCGATGCCGCGGGACATCACGTGGCAGACCGCGCTCGGATCGCTCGCCGAGCGGGCTTTCATCATCGACGAGGCGGACGATTCCTACGATGCCTTCCTGAAGATGAGGCCACTCGGCTATCGCGGCATTTCCTCGAAATCCTGCAAGGGTCTCTACAAATCGATCCTCAACGCGACGCGCGCCGCACGATGGACGACGGGTGCAGAGACATTCTTCGTGACCGGCGAGGACCTCACCTGCCAGGCAGGCCTTGCCGTGCAGCAGGACCTTGCGCTCGGCGCCTTTCTCGGCATCACCCACGCCGAACGCAATGGCCACCACTATGTCGACGGCTTTGGCGAGACGCCTCTCGCCGAGGCGCGGGCCTTCGCCGCCGCGCATCCCGATCTCTATGCCGATGCCGGGCAGGGCATCCGCCTCTCGATTCACAACGGCGATCTCCTGACGGGATCGCTCAACACAACGGGCTTTGCGACGTCGGTCCATCCGGACTGGTCGGCGCTTCGTCCGCTCGAACAGCCGAAATCACTTCAGGAGTATCCGGCATGACCACCCAACGCCTTGGTCTCATCATGAACGGCGTCACCGGCCGCATGGGGCTCAACCAGCATCTGATCCGCTCGATCGTCGCGATCCGCGATCAGGGCGGCGTCCGCCTGAAGAACGGTGACCGCGTGATGCCCGATCCGATCCTGGTCGGCCGCAGCGCGGAGAAGGTCGAGGCGCTCGCCAAGCGCTTCAACGTCGCTCGCTGGACCACCGACCTCGACGCGGCGCTGGCCGACAAGAACGACACCATGTTCTTCGATGCCGCGACCACGCAGGCACGGCCGGGTCTTCTCACCCAAGCCATCAATGCCGGCAAGCACGTCTATTGCGAGAAGCCGATCGCGACCAATTTCGAGGAGGCGCTCGAAGTCGTCAAGCTTGCCAATTCGAAGGGTGTCAAGCACGGCACGGTGCAGGACAAGCTGTTCCTGCCGGGCCTGAAGAAGATCGCCTTCCTGCGCGATTCCGGCTTCTTCGGCCGTATCCTCTCGGTGCGCGGCGAGTTCGGCTATTGGGTGTTCGAAGGCGGCTGGCAGGAGGCCCAGCGGCCGTCCTGGAATTATCGCGACGAGGACGGCGGCGGCATCATCCTCGACATGGTCTGCCACTGGCGCTACGTGCTCGACAATCTGTTCGGCGAGGTCGAGAGCGTAATGTGCATCGGCACGACAGACATTCCCGAGCGCTATGACGAGCAGGGCAAGAAGTACAAGGCAACCGCGGACGATTCCGCCTACGCGACATTCCAGCTCAAGGGCGGCGTCATCGCCCACATCAACATGTCCTGGGTGACGCGCGTCTATCGCGATGATCTCGTCACCTTCCAGGTCGACGGCACGCTCGGCTCGGCGGTCGCCGGCCTCACCGACTGCATGATTCAGGCGCGGCAGGCGACCCCGAGGCCGGTTTGGAATCCGGACGAGAAGCGGCTGCACGATTTCTACGGCGACTGGCAGAAGCTGCCCGACAACGTCAGCTACGACAACGGCTTCAAGGAACAGTGGGAGATGTTCATCCGCCACGTCTACGAGGATGCGCCCTACAAGTTCACGCTGCTCGAAGGCGTCAAGGGCGTGCAGCTCGCCGAATGCGCGCTGAAGAGCTGGAAGGAGCGGCGCTGGATCGACGTCGCCCCGATCAAGGCGTGAGGAGGGACGCATGAACAAGCCCGTTCAGCCGATGTCGTCATTGTCGCTCAAGCTGCCGAAGGCCGACCGGTCGATCGAGACCTATCGGCTCGCGGCGTCACGCACCTTTCCCGCCAGGCTCGAAGGCGCGCTGAACCGTATCGCCTTCTCGGCCGTTCACACGGTCGTCGATCCCTTCGCCGACAACGATCCCTGGCTCTCCGTCGCCGTCGACTGGGACAAGACCATCGCCTTCCGCGAGCATGTCTGGGACCTCGGACTCGGTGTTGCCGAAGCCATGGACACCGCGCAGCGCGGCATGGGGCTGGACTGGCCGACCTCGCTGGAGCTGATCACGCGCTCGGTCGGCGCCGCCAAGCGCCGCAACGCGCTGGTGTTCTCCGGGGCGGGCACTGATCATCTCGCGGTCGAGGATGCCAAGACCATCGACGACGTGATCCGCGCCTATGAGGAGCAGATCTCGGCGGTGGAGAAAGTCGGCGGCCGCATCATCCTGATGGCGTCGCGCGCGCTGGCCAAGCTCGGCCGCAACGCCGATGACTATGCCAAGGTCTACGATCGCGTGCTGTCGCAAGTCCGCGAGCCCGTGATCATCCATTGGCTCGGCGACATGTTCGATCCCGCGCTGACGGGCTATTGGGGTACCGTGGATCTCGACCGGGCGATGGATACGGCCGTCGCCATCATCAACGGAAACGCCGCCAAGGTCGACGGTGTAAAAGTCTCGCTGCTCGACAAGCAGCGCGAGATCGACATGCGCCGCCGCCTCGACAAGCGCATCAAGATGTACACCGGCGACGATTTCAATTACGCGGAACTGATCGCCGGGGACGAGCAGGGCTTTTCCCACGCGCTGCTCGGCATCTTCGACGCGATCGCGCCGGCAGCATCCTACGCGCTGTCGCGGCTGGCGGCCGGCGACGAGGCCGGTTTCCACGACGTGCTGGGGCCGACCGTGCCGCTGTCGCGCCATATCTTTAAGGCGCCGACGCGGTTCTACAAGACCGGCGTGGTCTTCATGGCCTATCTCAACGGCCATCAGGATCATTTCACCATGGTCGGCGGGCAGGAGAGTACGCGCTCCACGCTGCATCTGGCCGAGCTGTTCCGTCTGGCCGACAAGGCCGGTCTGCTCGCCAATCCTGAACTCGCGACGCAGCGGATGAAGACCGTGCTCGCCACCCACGGTATCGAATCCTGATGCGCGATTTCTCGTCCGACCACCGCTGGCTGTCGCTCAACACGGCGACCGTCCGCAAGCAGGGTGACCTCGTCGCGATCATCGATGCCTGTGCAAAGCACGGTATTCGCGCCATCGATCCCTGGCGCGACCAGGTCGCCGCCGTCGGTCTCGACCGTACCGCGCGCGCGGTGCGCGATGCCGGTCTCGATCTGTCAGGCTATTGCCGCGGCGGCATGTTCACCTCGGACGCATCGCGCCGGAGTGAGGTGCGCGACGACAACCGTCGTTGTGTCGACGAAGCCAAGGCGTTGGGCGCGCCCTGCATCGTCCTCGTCGTCGGCGGCCTGCCGCAATATTCGCGGCCCGGTAGCGAGGCGTCGAAGGACATCGCGGCAGCGCGCGGACAGGTCGAGGAGGCGCTGGCCGAGATGCTCGACTATGCGAGACAGGCAAACCTGCCGTTGGCCATCGAGCCGCTACATCCAGCCTATGCGGCCGACCGCGCCTGCGTGAACACGACGAAGCACGCGCTCGACATCTGCGATCGGCTCGATCCTGCTCGCAGCGGCATGTTAGGCGTCGCGCTCGACGTCTATCACATCTGGTGGGATCCGGAACTGATGGACCAGATCGCGCGGGCCGGCCAGGATCGGCTGCTGGCGTTCCACGTCTGCGACTGGCTGGTGCCGACCAGGGACATCCTCAACGACCGCGGCATGATGGGCGACGGCGTCATCGACATCCGATCGGTGCGTGCCGCCGTCGAAGCGCAGGGCTTTGCCGGCTATTCCGAGATCGAGATCTTCTCCAACGACTGGTGGGGCAAGCCGATGGACAAGGTGCTGCGCAGCTGCATTACCAAGCACAGGACGGTGGTTTAGAGGTATTGGAGTGCTGGTCGTCGCCTGGCGGGGATTACCCCGAAAAATCAAAAGGTTGGCTACTGTGCATGGGGTTGTTTTCGCATTTTTTGGTATGCGCCCTCAGCCGATCGCGCACGGCACGCTCAAAAAGCCACGAAATCGCACCCGTCCGCCGCGCGTCGGCTGGCCGCTCACGGCATAGTTCGGGAAGCGCGCCAGGAAGCGCGAGATCGCAATCGCCCCCTCCAATCGGGCCAGCGCCATGCCGGCGCATTGATGCGCGCCGGTGGCGAAGGCAAGGTGCCGGTTCGGCGTGCGTGCGATGTCGAAGCGTTCAGGGTCGGCAAACTGCGCAGGATCGCGGTTGGCCGCGCCAATGCACAGCGTCACCGACGTACCGGCCTCGAGCATGACGCCGCCGAGTTCGACGGGTTCGGTGGTCATGCGGTTGCCGAGCTGGTTCGAGCTCTCGTAGCGCAGTATCTCCTCGACCGTCGTCTTGATCAGGTCGGGATTGCCGATCAGGCGCCGCTTCTGGTCGGGATTGCGGTCCAGCGCCACGAGGCCGTTGCCGATCAGGTTGGTGGTGGTCTCGTGGCCGGCATTGAGCAGGAAGATGCAATTGTGCAGCAGTTCCTTCTCGGTCAGTCGCTCGCCGCTCTCCTCCCCCTGGATCAGGCGCGTCAGCACATCGCGTTCGGGATTGCCCGGCCTGGCGCGCCGGCGCGCGACCAGCGTATCGAGATAAGCAAGGAAGTCTTTTACAGCGTTGTTGCCGCGCGTGGCGGCATCAGGCGACACCACGGGTTCGAGCGCGCCGAGGATCGCCAGCGACCAGTCGCGCAGCGGCCCGCGTTCCTCATGAGGTACGTCGAGCAGATTGCCGACAACTTCGATCGGAATGGACGCGGCGAAGTCCTCGATCAGCTCGCAAGCACGTTTGGCCGCAATGGCGTCGAGCAGGCCGTCGACGAGCTTGACGATGTCGGATTCCATGCCGGCAATCGCCCGCGGCGACAGCGCGCCCATGATCAGGCGGCGGACACGGGTGTGCGACGGCGGATCGTTGAAGACGAGGCTGGTGGTGTGATGTTCGTAGAGCGGGGTGTCGCCGTATTTCGGCGCGAACTCGCGCTTCTTGTCCGAGCTGAACGATTTGGTGTTCTTGTAGGTGGTGACGAGATCGTCGTAGCGGGTCAGGAACACGGTGCCGCTGCGCAGGCGCTTGACCGGCTCGTTCTCCCGCAGTGCACGATAGGTCGGGTACGGGTCGTCGTAAAACTGCGGCGTCAGCTTCTCGAGGTCGAAGCCTGCCGCCAGCGCCTTCGCATCTGCGTTCATCCCGTTATACTCGCCGGTTAAAGCCGTTATGCCGTTTTTGTTGTTCTGGTCGGCGCATGCATGCGTCTACAGTCTCTGCACCTTGCTAGCCGACCGGACAGGAAAATGCACGCCCACGCTGATGCCGCCGACACGGCCCCGAACTGGCCGGATGATATTTTCGCGACCCTGCAACGCTTCGATGTCAGGCAGGTGCCGTATGTGCCCGACGCCGGCCATTCGAAGCTGATCCAGCGCGTGCTGGACTCCTCTACCATGCGCGGCATTCCGCTTACCACGGAGGAGGAGGGCGTGGCGCTTCTCGCCGGCGCCTGGGCCGGCGGCCAGCGCGGCGTCCTGCTGATGCAGTCGAGCGGCGTCGGCAATTGCATCAACATGCTGTCGCTGATCCCGATCCTGCGCTTCCCCTTCCTCACGCTGGTGACCATGCGCGGCGAGTGGGGCGAGTTCAATCCGTGGCAGGTGCCGATGGGCTCGACCACGCAGGGCGTGTTCGAGCTGTCGGGTGTCCAGGTGTTGCGCGCCTCGCACGCTGCCGAGGTGCCGGCCGTGCTGGAAGCGGCTGCGTCACAAGCCTACAACGCGCTCACGCCCACCGCCGTCCTCCTGTCGCAGCGCCTGATCGGCGCCAAGGTTTTCACCAAATGAGCAAGGCCAATCTCCTCGACCGCCGGCAGGTGGTGTCCACGCTGCTGGCGAACCGCAAGGACGTCGTGGCGATCGGCGGCCTCGGTGCCTCGACCAACGACATGTGCGCAGCCGGCGACCACGCCCGCAATTTCTATCTCTGGGGCGGCATGGGCGGCGCCGCGATGATTGGTCTGGGCCTCGCTCTGGCGCAGCCGAAGCTGCCGGTGCTGGTCATCACCGGCGACGGCGAAATGCTGATGGGCCTGGGCAGCCTGGCCACCATCGGGCTGCAGAAACCGGCGAACCTGTCGATCGCAGTGCTCGACAACGAGGCCTATGGCGAAACGGGCGGCCAGACCAGCCACACCTCGGCCGCCGCCGATCTCGTCGGCGTCGCCAAGGCCTGCGGCATCAAGGACAGCCAGTCGATCACGACCATGGCCGAGGTCGAGGCATTCGCCAAAGCCGTCCACGACGTCTCGGCCGGGCCGCGCTTTGCCAATATGAAGATCGACAGCGCCAGTCTGGAGCGGATCCTGCCGACCCGGGACGGGACTTACATCCTCAACCGGATTCGCGGCGACCTCGGCTTCCAGCCGATCTAGGGCGGGCCCGTCCATTCCCACCGGCCGTAAGGTCCTGCACGGAGGCCGTGCAGTCGGGGCCAATTTCCACTGAAGTAACAACGCACTCAGGTTGCGATGCAACATAGTGCTTGACTTTGACGTGGGTGAGTGGTTACTCACCGGCCATGAGCTCATTGCGTATGACGAGCGACCTGAGGCGTCAATTGATCCTCGGTGCCGCGAAGCGCTGCTTTTCCCGACACGGCTATACCGGCACCACGACCAAGAGCGTGGCGGCCGCCGCTGCCATTTCCGAGGCGCTGCTGTTCAAGCATTTCCCGTCCAAGGCGGCGCTCTACGCCGAGATCCTGAGCGACGAATGCGAGGCGGACCCGGCCCTGATGGAGCTGCTCGAACGGGAGCCTTCGACCGCCACCCTGGTTGAAGTCATCCGCGGCATGGTCGGGCATTTCCTCCACATCGCCGACGGGCCCGATCAGGAAGAGGCCCAGCGCCTGCGACTGATGACCACCAGCCATTTGGATGACGGCGAGTTCGCCCGTTTGCTATATGCCAAGATCGAGACGCTGATCGGGGCGGTCTTCCTCGCCTCGCTCGAGCGAGCTGTTGCGGCGGGGGACGCGCGGCCATTCAGCGGCGACCCGCTCAACCTGTTCTGGTTTGCACATCACACGGTGATGACTGCGGCGCTGACCAGGCTGCCGGCCACGCCTTGCCTCGCTTACGGCAAGGCTGAAGACCTCGAGCGGCAGCTGTGTGAGTTTCTCCTGAGGGGTATCGGACTTAACGACGCCGCAATTGCTTCGCATCTGGGCCACAATCAGGCCGCGGATGCCGGCAAGACGGCGATTGCAGAGAGTGCATGACATGAACATCGTAACCGAACACAAGATTTCGGGCGAACCGATCGACACCAAGGCTCCCAAGCGTCCGGTCCGGCCGGTGCTCTGGTTCATCATCGTCGGCACGCTCCTGGCGGCGCTGGTGGGCGGCCTCGTTTGGTTCAATTTCTTCCGCGGCCAGATGATCAAGCAGTTCTTCGCCAACAACAAGCCGCCGCCGACCGCGGTCAGTGCGGTAGAGGCCAAGTCCGAGGTGGTGCCGAACCTGCTCACCGCGGTCGGCGGCCTCGTCGCCGTGCATCAGGTCGACGTCAGCGCCGACGTCAACGGCCGCGTCACCGAGATCAAGTTCCAACCGGGTACCCGCGTCGAAGCCGGCACGCCGCTGGTGCAAATGTTCGACGCGCCGGAGCAGGGCGACCTCGCCAATTACAAGGCTCAGGCGACCGTCGCGCAGCTCTCGCTCGATCGCGCCAAGCAGCTCGCTTCGCGCCAGTTCGGTCCGCAGGCGACCGTCGATACCGCGCAGGCCGCCTATGACCAGGCGCAGGCCGGCATCGCCAAGACCGAAGCCTTGATCTCGCAGAAGCTGGTACGCGCACCGTTCGCCGGCGATCTCGGCGTCCGCAAGGTCGAGGTCGGCCAGTATCTGACGGCAGGTACGGCGATCGTGTCGCTGACCGACCTGTCGGAGCTTTGGGCCAACTTCACCGTGACCGAAAAGGATTCCGGCAGCCTAAAGGTCGGCCAGACGGTGCGGCTCAAGGTCGACGCTTATCCGGGTCGCATCTTCGAAGGCAAGATCACCACGATCGAACCGCAAATCTCGACCGACACCCGCAACATCCGCGTGCAGGCGACGATCGCCAATCCGGAGAAGATCCTCAAGCCCGGCATGTTCGTGACCACCACGGTGGTGCTGCCGGACAAGCCGGCCGTGATCACCGTGCCTGAGACGGCGGTCGACTACACGCTGTACGGCGATTCCGTCTTCGTGATCACCGAGAAGAAGGAAGACGACGGCAAGACCAGCCTCTCCGCGGTGCGCACCTTCGTGCAGACCGGCAGCCGGGTCGATGGCCGTGTCGAAATCGTCAAGGGCTTGAAGGCGGGCGACAAGGTTGTCGCGGTCGGCCAGCTCAAGCTGCAATCGGGCGCCGCAGTCGCGATTTCGGCCGACCCTGGCCCGCAGATCCCGGCGCAGCCGCCGCGCTACTGACAATACAAGCGCGTGATCCGGCTCGGCCGGATCACGTCTGCTCAGACATCAAAATCGAGATCGCCACGATGCGCTTTACCGACATTTTCATCAAACGACCGGTCCTGTCGGTCGTCGTCAGCCTGTTGATCCTGCTGATCGGCCTGCGCGCGGCGATGGTGCTGCCGATCCGGCAATATCCGAAGCTTTCGAACACTGTCATCAACATCACGACCGTCTATCCCGGCGCGTCCGCGGACCTGATCCAGGGCTTCATCACGACGCCGATCGAGCAGGCGGTCGCCTCCGCCGAAGGCGTCGACTACATGACCTCGTCCTCGGTGCTCGGCACCTCGACGATCCAGGTCTACATCAAGCTGAACTTCGATCCGAACCAGGCGCTCACCGAGGTGCTGGCCAAGACGAACTCGGTCAAGTATCTGATCCCGAAGGAATCCAACGACCCGATCGTCACCAAGACGACGGGCCAGACCACGGCCGTGATGTATCTCGGCTTCTCCTCCGAGGAGCTGTCGGGCTCGGCGATCTCTGATTATCTGACGCGCGTGGTGCAGCCTGTGCTGTCGACCGTCGACGGGGTCGCCTCGGCCGATATCCTGGGCGGCCAGACCTTTGCGATGCGGCTGTGGCTCGATCCCATGAAGATGGCCGGCCGCAACGTCTCGTCGGCGGACGTCGCCGCGGCGATCCAAGCCAACAACTTCCAGTCGGCGGCGGGCCAGACCAAGGGCTATCTGATCGTTTCCAACATCTCGACGAACACCAGCCTGACCGACGTCAACCAGTTCAGGAAGATGATCGTCAAGGCCAAGGACGGCGGTTTCGTACGGATGGAGGATATCGCCACCGTCGAGCTTGCCGCGCAGAGCACGGATGCGAGCGTCGCCTTCAATGGCGAGCATGCGATCTTCATCGGTGTGAACGCGACGCCGCAAGGCAACCCGCTGACGCTGGTCAAGGGCGTGCGTGCGCTGTTCCCGGAACTCGAGCGCAATCTGCCGCCGTCGATGAAGATGAAGGTCGCCTATGACTCGACCAAGTTCATCCAATCCTCGATCGACGAGGTGGAAAAGACGCTGGGTGAAGCCGTAATCATCGTGATCGTGGTCATCTTCCTGTTCCTGGCCTCGCTCCGCTCGGTCATCATTCCGGTCGTCACAATTCCACTGTCGATGATCGGCGTCTGCACATTGATGCTGGCGCTGGGCTTCAGCTTCAACCTGCTGACGCTGCTGGCGATGGTGCTCGCGATCGGCCTTGTGGTCGATGACGCCATTGTCGTGGTGGAGAACATCCATCGACATCTCGAGGAAGGCAAAACGCCCGTCCAGGCATCGGTGGAGGGCGCGCGCGAAATCGTGGGTCCCGTCATCTCGATGACCATCACGCTCGCGGCGGTCTATGCGCCGATCGGCTTTCTCGGTGGTCTCACCGGCTCGCTATTCCGCGAATTCGCCTTCACGCTTGCCGGCTCGGTGATCGTGTCGGGTGTGATAGCGCTGACGCTGTCGCCCATGATGTGCTCGGTGCTCCTCAAGAATACCGAGGAGGGCCGCTTCGCCAAGGGCGTCAACAAGGTGTTCGGCGCGCTGACGCGCTGGTATGGCCGCAGGCTCGATCGCTCGCTCGACTACAAGGCGATTACGGGCCTGTTCGCGATCACCATCCTCGGCCTCGTCGGCTTCCTCTATATGCACACCTCGAAGGAGTTGGCGCCCGAGGAAGACCAGGGCATCGTGTTCGCGGTGACCAAGGCGCCGAAATACGCAAACATCGACTACGTCGATTTCTACGGTGAAAAGCTCGACAAGGAATTCGAGAAGTTCCCCGAGACCGACCTGCGCTTCGTGCTCAACGGCATCAACGGTCCGCAGGGCGGCATCGCCGGCATGCTGCTCAAGCCTTGGGACGAGCGCAAGCGCTCGTCGATCCAGCTGAAGCCGCTGGTGCAGGCCGAACTCTCCAAGATCGAGGGCGTGCAGGCGTTCGCGTTCAACCTGCCGCCGCTGCCGGGCGGACCGGGCGGCCTGCCGGTGCAGATGGTGATCAATTCCACCGCCGGTTTCCAGACGGTATTCGAGCAGATGGAGAAGCTGAAGGACGCTGCGCGCAAGAGCGGCATGTTCATCGTCTCCGACAGCGACCTCGCCTACAACCAGCCCACCGTGGAGGTCACGATCGACCGCACCAAGGCGCAGGATCTCGGTGTCAACATGCAGAACCTCGGCAGCACGCTCGCGATTCTGCTTGGCGGCAACTACATCAACCGCTTCAATCTCGAAGGCCGTTCCTACCAGGTGATCCCGCAGGTGCCGCGCAGCAGCCGGCTCTCGCCGCAATCGCTCGGTGGCTATTACGTGACGACCAACACGGGCCAGCAGCTTCCGCTGTCGACCGTGGTTTCGGTCAGGACCAAGACCGCCCCGAATTCGCTGACCCACTATAACCAGCTCAATTCGGCGACGTTCTCGGCCGTGCCGATGCCCGGCGTTACCGTCGGTGCGGCAGTGGACTTCCTCGAGGGCGAGGCAAAGAAGCTGCCGGCCGGCTTCAGCCACGACTATCTCGCGGATAGCAGGCAGTACGTGCAGGAAGGCAACCAGCTCGCGATCACCTTCGGTTTTGCCCTGATCATCATCTTCCTGGTGCTGGCGGCGCAGTTCGAGAGCTTGCGTGACCCGTTCGTGATCATGATCTCGGTCCCGATGGCGATCGTGGGTGCGCTGATCCCGCTGTTCTTCGGCATGGCGACGATGAACATCTACACCCAGGTCGGTCTGCTTACGCTGGTCGGCCTGATCACCAAGCACGGCATCTTGATGGTGGAATTCGCGAACGAGCTCCAGGTCAACGAGCGCCTCGATCGCCGCTCGGCCATCGAGATGTCGGCCCGCATTCGTCTTCGTCCGATCCTGATGACCACGGCTGCGATGGTGACCGGCCTGATTCCGCTGCTGACCGCAACCGGCGCCGGCGCGGCCAGCC
This sequence comes from Bradyrhizobium symbiodeficiens, assembly GCF_002266465.3. Classification (NCBI taxonomy): domain Bacteria; kingdom Pseudomonadati; phylum Pseudomonadota; class Alphaproteobacteria; order Hyphomicrobiales; family Nitrobacteraceae; genus Bradyrhizobium; species Bradyrhizobium symbiodeficiens. The sequence continues at coordinate 2,375,612 of NZ_CP029427.2, forward strand.
GCTTCTCGATCGGCCTGGTCGTCGTGGCCGGCATGTCGATCGGCACGCTGTTCACGTTGTTCGTGCTGCCTGCCGTCTACGTGGTTCTGGCCACTGACCATCGCGCGGCGGCAGATTCCGACCGGAACAAGCAGGTCAGCGAGTTCGACCTAGGCTCCAAGGCCCTCCGGCCGACCTGAAGTCGCCAGTTGGCAAGCGAACCAAAGGGCGGCAGCGGCGGGACCGATGCCGCCCTTTTTCGTTGTGCTCGGGCGCCTGCGTCGCCGCCACTGGGCCGGTCTTGTCCCGCGCTTGCGAAAGACAAGGCCGCGTCTTCTTGCTAGGTTCCGGGCGATGAGCCTGTCCCTTCATCCCGACACCCCGCAAGCCAGGACGCTGCCGAGCCCGACTCCGGCTGGCGCTGACTCCGGCGCGGTTGCGGGGCGGCGAATCAGGACCCGGCTGTTCACCAAATATGTCGCGCTGTTCGTGGCCGTCGTCGCCATCGCGCTGCTCGCCAACGGTCTGTTCGAGGTCTTCTTCTATTATCGCGAGCACAAGGCGTCCTTGATCCGGGTCCAGCATGAGCAGGCCGAGGCGGCCGCGGCCAAGATCGGCCAGTTCGTCAAGGAGATCGAGAGCCAGCTCGGCTGGACCACGCAGCTGCCGTGGTCGGCGGGCTCGATCGAGCAGCGCCGGTTCGACGCGCTGCGGCTGCTGCGCCAGGTGCCCGCCATCACCGAGCTTGCCCAGGTCGATTCGACCGGCAAGGAACGGTTGCGGGTCTCGCGGCTGGCGATGGACGCTCTCGAGAGCGGGATCGACCTGTCCAATGATCCGAAGTTCACCGAAGCGGTCGCGCACAAGATCTATTACGGCCCGGTCTATTTCCGCCGGGAGTCCGAGCCCTACATGACGCTGGCGCTGGCCGGAGCCCGCAGGGATGCTGGTGTCAGCATCGCCGAGGTCAATCTCAAGCTGATCTGGGACGTGGTCTCGCAAATCAAGGTCGGCCAGCGCGGGCACGCTTATGTGGTCGGCCCGGAGGGCCGCCTGATCGCCCATCCCGACATCAGTCTCGTGCTGCGCAACACCGACATGTCCGGGCTCGCCCAGGTGCGTGCCGCGCAGGCTGCCGGCGGCACCATGCCGGGCGCGCTCGAGGAAGCGCGCAATATCCAGGGACAGAAGGTCTTGACGGCATCGGCTCCAATCGAGCCGCTGCACTGGACCATGTTCGTCGAGCTCCCGGTTGAGGAGGCCTATGCATCGCTTTATGCCTCGCTGCAGCGGCTCGCGATCGTGCTGCTCGCAGCATCCATTTTCGCGGTGCTCGCCGGGATATTTTTGGCGCGCCGCATGGTCGGGCCGATCCAGGCGCTGCGCAGCGGTGCCGAACGGATCGGCGGTGGCGACTTCTCCCAGCGCATCTCGATCAAGACGGGAGACGAACTCGAGGGTCTCGCAAACCAGTTCAACGACATGGGCGCGCGCTTGCAGGAGTCCTATGCGGACCTCGAGAACAAGGTGGAACGGCGAACTGCCGAGTTGAGCGAGTCCCTGCAGCAGCAGACGGCGACCGCCGATGTGCTGAAGGTCATCAGCCGGTCGGCGTTCGATCTGCAAACCGTGCTGAACACGCTTGTCGGATCGGCAGCCCGCTTGTGTGACGCTGACGAAGGGACGATCTTTCGGCCGAGCGATGGCGTCTTCTACCTCGCGGCAAGCTTCGGGCTTGATGCGGAACAGGAAAACAAGCTTCGTACATTTGCTTCCGTGCCCGAACGGGGAAGTGTGGTCGGGCGTACGCTGCTTGATGCCAGGACGGTTCATGTCCCGGATGTGCAGGCCGACCCGGAATTTGCGCCGTCGTCCGCGCGAAGGCGTTCGAACGTGCGTACGATGCTTGGTGTTCCCCTGCTTCGGGAAGGATCGCCAATAGGCGTGTTCGTCTTGACGCGACATATGGTGCGTCCCTTCAGCAAGAAGCAGATCGAACTCGCCACCACGTTTGCGGATCAGGCCCTTATTGCGATCGAGAATGTCCGATTGTTCGAGGAGGTCCAGGAACGCACCCAGGCACTGTCGCAATCGCTCGACGAGTTGCGCGCCGCCCAGGACCGCTTGGTCCAGACCGAGAAGCTCGCCTCGCTCGGCCAGCTCACCGCCGGCATCGCTCACGAGATCAAGAACCCGCTCAACTTCGTCAACAATTTCTCCGCGGTCTCGACCGAGCTGATCGACGAGCTCAAGGAGGCCCTGCAATCGGCCGCACTTGACGGCAAGACCAGGGAGGAGATCGACGAGCTGACCGGCATGCTCAGGAGCAACCTCGAGAAGGTGGTGCAGCACGGCAAGCGGGCCGATTCCATCGTCAGGAACATGCTATTGCATTCGCGCGAGGGCTCCGGCGAGCATCGAGCCGTCGACATCAATGCGATCGTGGAGGAGAGCCTCAATCTCGCCTATCACGGCGCACGCGCCGAACATCCCTCCTTCAACGTCACGCTCCAGCGCACGTTCGATCCCGCCGCCGGCATGGTCGACATTTATCCGCAGGAGATCACGCGCGTCTTCCTCAACCTGATCTCGAACGGCTTCTATGCCACTGCCAAGCGGAGGGAGAGCGCGGGTGAGACCTTCGAGCCGACCCTGAGCGCGGCAACCAAGGACCTCGGCGGCAGGGTGGAAATCCGGATCCGCGACAATGGCACGGGAATTCCGCCCGAGGTGAAGGAGAGGATGTTCAATCCCTTCTTCACCACCAAGCCGGCCGGCGAGGGCACCGGGCTCGGCCTGTCCATGAGCCACGATATCGTCGTGAAGCAGCACGGCGGCACCATCGACGTGAACACCATACAAGGTGTATTCACCGAGTTCATCATCACCCTGCCGCGCACGATGGCGGCGGAGGGCACCTCCGGAGGCAAGTCGTGAACGTTTATATCCTGGTCGTCGACGACGAGCCCGACGTCGAGGCGCTGTTCCGGCAGCAATTCCGGCGCGAGCTGCGCGCCGGCCGCTTCCAGATGGAGTTCGCCTCCTCCGCGCCTGATGCACTCAAGCGGGCCGCCGAGGTTCGCGATCCCTCGTTGATCCTGATCCTGTCCGACATCAACATGCCCGGCATGAGTGGGCTCGACATGCTGCCGAAAGTACGTGCCGCACATCCGGACGTTCCCGTCATCATGATCACGGCCTATGGCGACGCCGAGACGCGACGAAAGGCGATCGAGCGCGGCGCCGTCGGGCTCTTGACCAAGCCGATCGACTTCGCGCTGCTGCGGCAGGAGATCGACACGAGGCTCGAGCAAGCCGCATGAGCGCGACCATCCTCTTCGTCGACGACGAGCCGGATCTCGAAGCGCTGGTCCTGCAAAAGTTTCGCAGGCAGATCCGCGACGGACAGGTCACCATCATATTCGCCCGCGACGGTGTCGAGGCGCTGGCCTCGCTCGAGCGGAATCCGCAAGTCGATATGGTGGTCTCCGATATCAACATGCCCAGGATGGACGGGCTATCGTTGCTCGCGAAACTCCAGGAGGCCGAAGACAAGAAGTCGACCATCATCGTCTCGGCCTATGGCGACATGAGCAACATCCGCACCGCCATGAACCGCGGCGCGTTTGACTTCCTGACCAAGCCGATCGACTTCGCCGATCTGGAAGCCACGATCGAGAAGACCATCCGCCATATCGAGATGCTGCGCGAGGTGCGGCGCCGGCAGGCGGAGGCCGAGCGCGCTCACGCCGCGTTATCGCGCCATTTCTCGCCCGAGCTTGCCAGGCGTCTGGCCGCCAGCGGTGACGGCGATGGGATCGAAGTTCAATGGCGCGATGTCGCCACCATCTTCACCGATATTACTGGCTTCACTTCGTTGGTCGAGACCGCGTCGCCCGAGACGTTGGGCAAGCTGCTCAACGAGTATGTCGGCGGCATGACTGAAATCGTCTTCGGACATGAGGGCACGGTCGCGAAGATCATCGGCGATGCGATCCAGGTGCTGTTCAACGCGCCCGGCGATCAGCCGGATTATGCCACACGTGCGGTCGCCTGCGCCCATGAGCTCGACGCCTGGGCGCAGGACTTTCGCGCGCGCCAGAGCGCCATGGGCGTGAGCTTCGGTGCCACCCGCATCGGCATTCACGCCGGTTCCGCGCTGGTCGGCAATTTCGGCGGCAATCGCTTCTTCGACTACACCGCGTATGGGGACTCCATCAACATTGCGGCACGGCTGGAGGCCGCCAACAAGCATCTGGGCACCCGCATCTGCGTCAGCGCCAGCATCGCCGAGGCGGCCGAGAATTTTCAAGGCCGCCCCGTGGGGGAGCTGATGCTGCGCGGACGCAGCGAGCCGTTGCGCGCGTTCGAGCCGCTGCTGCAGGCCAAATTCGAAGCGCCGGAAACGGCTCTGTATTCCGAGGCTTTCGCCAAGATGGAGGCCGGTGATGTCGCGGCCATGCCGGCCTTCGCCGCGCTGGTCGGCATGCACGCCGACGATTCCCTGGCCGGCTTTCACCTGAAGCGCCTGCTCAACGGCGCCAAAGGCATTCGCATGCAACTGGAATAGGAGTTCGTCATGGTTCGCGAGTTCTCTGCCGGCAATTACCGCTTCATTCCGTCCGTGTTTCAATATTCGGCAGGTGCCGTCGCGGATGACGGCTACGAGATCGAGCGCGTTCGCTTCGACCGTCTGGTGCCGCTTGCGGAGGGGTTTGCGCTGGCTGCAAAGTTCATCCAGGATGCCGGGCGGCCGCTGACGGCGTTCTGCGCCTGCGAGCTGCGTTCACCGGCGGCCTTCAGCGAAGAGGGCTTTCGCGCCTTCAACCTGCATTATGTGAAGACGCTGTCGGAATGGGGCATCTTCGACGGCACCACCAATCCGGTGGCGCGCAGCAATGTCTGTCCGGAGATCGATCCGCCGGCCGAGCCGTCGTTCTATGCGTTCTCGTTCACGCGGCCGACCCGCTCAAAGGCGCCGTCCTTCGTGATATCAGGCGGTGCCGAGGCGCGCGAAGGCAGCGGTACCTATGTCGAGCGCACCGTGCGCTATCGCGACCTCAGCCCGGAGGGGCTGCGGGAGAAGGTGCGCTTCACCACGACGTCGCAGATGGAAAGCCGGATGGCGGCCTTCGGCTTCGGCTGGAGCGAAACGACCGCGGTGCAGGCCTATTCCGTGCACGATTTCCACCACGCACTCGTCGACGAACTGGTCCGTCGCGGCGCGTTGCGCTCGGGCCTGACCTGGCATTTTGCGCGTCCGCCGGTGGTCGATCTCGAATACGAGATGGATTGCCGCCGGGTGTTGCGCGAGGTGGTGATTTAACGCTGCCTTGGGTCGAGCGCATCGCGCAGGCCGTCACCGAGCAGATTCAGCGACAGCACCACAAGGAAGATCGCGAGCCCCGGCCAGATCGCCATCCACGGCGCCTGGGTCAGGAAGCGCTGCGCCGCATTGAGCATGCTGCCCCATGACGGCGCCGGCGGCTGCTGGCCGAGGCCGAGGAACGACAACGCCGCCTCGGCGATGATGGCGGCGGCGATCGACAGCGTCGCCTGCACCAGAAGTGTGGGCAGGACGTTCGGCAGGATATGCGAGAACGCAATGCGCCAGGGCGGATTGCCGAGCGCGCGCGCGGCTTCGACATAATCCTCGGCCTTGACGACGAGCACCTGGCCGCGGGTCAGGCGGATGAAGATCGGCGTTGCGGAGATGCCGATCGCAATCATGGCATTGCCGAGACTCGGCCCGAGGAATGCCGCCAGCGCGATCGCCAGGATCAGGAACGGGCAGGCCAGCATCGCGTCCGTGATCCGGCTGATCAGCGCGTCGACGAAGCCGCCGCGATAGCCGGCGAGAAGGCCAAGCGGCACCCCGATGCCGAGCGCGATCGCGACCGAGATCAGACCCGCGAGCAGCGATGCCCGGGCGCCGTAAACGACGCGGCTCAGGATGTCGCGGCCGAGCTCGTCGGTACCGAACCAGTGCGCGGCGGTGGGCGGCTTGCGCACCAGGCTCCAGCTCGTCGCGATGGGATCATAGGGCACGACGAGCGGTGCGAAGGCAGCAAGCAGGATGAACGCCGTGAGCACGACGAGCCCGAACACGGCGGCCTTGCGCTTGAACAGCCGCCGCCGGGCGCGGCGTGCCGGGCTGTCCAGCTCGTAGGCTTGGATGGAAGGGCTGGCTGGCAGCGCAGCGTCGGTCATCGACTAGCCCCTCAGCCGCGGATTGACGAGGATATAGGCGATATCGGCGACGAGGTTCAGCGTGATGTAGACCGTGGCCGTGACCAGCACGACGCCCTGCACCACCGCGTAGTCGCGGTTGAAGACGGCATCCACGATCAGCTTGCCAAAACCGGGAATGGAGAAGATCTGCTCGGTCAGGACGGCGCCGGACAGCAGCGTGCCGAGTTCCAGCGCGCCGAGCGTGATGATGGGCGTCAGTGCATTGCGCATGGCGTGCTTGAGGATCACCGAGCGCTCGGAGAGCCCCTTCGCGCGCGCGGTGCGGACATAGTCGCTCTCCAGCACCTGAAGCATGGCGCTGCGGGTATGCCGCATCAGGACCGCGGAGATTGCATTGCCGAGCACGAAAGCCGGCATGATGGTGGCAGCAAGGCTCGCGCGCCAGTCCTCGGTGAGCGGGACATAGCCCGATGCCGGCAGCCAGCCGAGCTTGATCGAGAACAGGAAGATCAGCATGATCCCGAGCCAGAAATTCGGCGTCGAGATCCCCCACAGCGCGAACAGGTTGGCGCCATAGTCCCAGGCCGTGCCCTTCTTCACCGCGGAGACGATGCCTGCGGGAATACCGATGAGGAAGGCGATCAGGATCGCCATCGAGCCGAGTTGAAGCGTGACCGGCAATTTTTGCGCGATCAGCTCACGCACCGGCATCTTGTTGCGCAAGGACTCGCCGAAATTGCCGGTGAGGACTCCCTTGAGCCAGTACACATATTGCACGGGGATCGGCTGATCGAGCTTGTACTGCTGCCGGATCTGCTCGATCACGGCGGGATCGCGCTCCTCGCCCGCCATCACCAGTGCCGGATCGCCCGGCAGCAATTGCTGGAGCGAGAAGATCAGCACCGACACGAAGAACAGTGTCGGCACGATCTGCGCGATCCGGCGGGCGAGGAAGTTCAGCATGGCCTCACGCGTGTTCCGGGCGCTACTGCGATCATTTGAACTTCAACCCGACCACGCGCACCAGCCCGTCCGGCATCTGCTTGTAGCCCTGAAGCTTGGTCGTGTGTGCGATCAGGAGCGTGCGGTGATAGATGTAGATGATCGGCAAATCGTCCAGCAGAATCTTGGTCAGCTTGGCGTAGATCGCCTTGCGCTCCTCGACATTGGACGTCGCCCGCCCGTCTTCCATCAGCTTGTCGGCTTCCGGATTGGCGTACCCGCCGTCGTTCTGCGGTGCCTTGCTGCGCATGAAGATGTAGGAATTGCCGTCCGGGTCGATGCGGCCGCTCCAGTTGATCTGGAAGATCTGGAACTCGCCGGCCTGGGCCTGCTTGAAGGTCGTGGCGAATTCGACCGCGCGGATCTTGATGTCGAAGCCGGCTTCGGCGGCCATGGACTGGACGACCTGGGCCACGGCTTCGTTCTCCGCGCCCTTGGGGATCATGTAATCCACCGTCACCGGCGTGGTGACGCCGGCTTCCTTCAACAGCGCCTTGGCCTTCGCGATATCGCGGCCGTGAATCGGGAATGCCTTCTGGTAATAGGGATGCGTCGGGCTGACCCATTGATTGCCGGGCGTGAACTCGCCGTTGAAGACTACCTGATTGAGCGCTTCGCGATCGATCGAGAGGTCGAGCGCCTGGCGCACCTTCGCCGACTGGCTCAGCGGCCCCTTGGCCTTGTCGTTGCCGATATTGACGGTCAGGCCGAGATAGCCGAGCTCCGGCGCGGTCGACAGCACCAGCTTGGGATCGGCTCGGACGTCCTTGATGTCGGTGGCGAGCACGCGCTCGATCAGATCGAGACCGCCTGACTTCAGGTTCGCGAGCCGCACCGTCGCATCGACGATCGGCAGGAACACCACGCGATCGATGTGGATGTTGTCCTTGTTCCAGTAGTCGGCGAATTTCTCGAACACGATGCGATCCTGCTGCACGCGCTCGACGAACTTGTAGGGGCCGGCGCAGACCGGATGCAGGCCGAATTTGTCGCCGGCCTCCTTCGCGGCCTTCGGCGAGACCATCATGCCGGAGCGGTCGGTGAGCTGGGCGATCAGCGGCGAGTAGGGGGTTTTCAGCACCAGCTTGATGGTGAGGGGATCGACCACCTCGACATGGTCGACGCTGGCAAGCTCCGACTTGCGGAACGAGGTCGGCAGCGTCATGTGACGCTCGATCGAGAATTTTGCGGCTTCCGCGTCCAGCGGCTCGCCATCGTGGAATTTGACGCCCGGCCGGAGCTTGATCGTCATCTCCTTGCCGTCGGCCGAGGTCTCGTGGGACAGCGCGAGCTGCGGCACGATGTTGAGCTTCTCGTCGATGTCGAACAGCTTGTCGCAGAAGGCGGAGAACACGATGCGGCCGACATAGGTGCGGCCGATGCTGGGATCGAGGATATCAGGGTCCTCGGCGATGCCGATGCGAAGCGTGGTCTGAGCTTGAACTTGGCTTTGGGCTGCGCCCGCGAGCGACGTCAGCACAGCCGACGCCAGGATTGTCAAACGCATGAAATTCATCGCTCTCAACCTCGGTTTTGCGACTATGCCGGGTCCGTTCCCAATGAACTAACCCCGCTGCCGCGGACTACTTCCGGGCCGCCGCTGAAGGCGGCGACCAATTTTTCAAGGACCGGCGAAAAGCCGCCGTCGGACGGGACGATCGCCGCTGAGGACGGCAGTTCCGACGTTCGGTGACAGGCCGTTGCATGTCCGATGCCATCCGGCACCAGCTGCGGCATTTCAGTGCGGCAGCGCTCGACGACGTAGGGGCAGCGGGTGTGGAAGCGGCATCCCGGCGGCGGATTGAGCGCGCTGGGGATCTCTCCCTGCAGCACAATCCGGCTGCGCTTTGCCTGCGGTTTAGGCACGGGGATCGCCGACAAAAGCGCCCGGCTATAGGGATGGCTTGGTGCTGCGAACAGCGCATCAGCCTCTGCGGTCTCGACGATCTGGCCGAGATTCATGACCGCGACGTGGTCGGCGATGTGCTTGACCACGGCGAGGTCGTGCGAGACGAAAATGTAGGCGAGGCCGAGCCGATCCTGCAGTTCGCGCAGCAAATTGAGGATCTGCGAGCGGATCGAGACGTCGAGCGCCGAGACCGGCTCGTCGCAGATGATCAGCTTCGGCTCGACCGCGAGGGCGCGGGCAATGGCGATGCGCTGGCGCTGGCCGCCGGAGAATTCGTGCGGATAGCGCCGGGCCAGCCGCGGCTCCAGCCCGACCAGCCGCAAGATTTCCGCGACCCGCTCGCGCCGCTCTGCCGGCGGGACGAGATCGTGCAGTGCCAGCGGTTCGGTCAGGATCTGGCCGACCGTCATGCGCGGATTGAGCGAGGCGTAGGGGTCTTGGAAGATGATCTGGGCTTCGCGGCGGAAGGCGCGCAGTGCGCTCGCGTCGAGCGAGAGCAGATCGCGGCCTTCGAAACGGATTGTGCCTGCATCCGGCTCGATCAGCCGCAGCACCAGGCGGCTGACGGTGGATTTGCCGCAGCCGGATTCGCCGACTAGCGCCAGGGTCTTGCCGGCCTCTAGCGAGAAGCTGACGCCATCGACCGCCTTGACATGCGCCAGCGCCCGGCCGAACAGCGAGCGCTCGGCGACGAAATGCTTGACCAGGCCCGTGACCTCGAGCAGCGCCATCACGACACCAGACGTTCGAGCGGCGCGCGGATGCAGCGCGAGAGGTGGTTTTGGCTGACTTCGATCAATGGCGGCGGCGCCTTGGTGCAGGCGTCCAGCACGAACGGGCAGCGTGCGGCGAAGCGGCAACCGTCAGGCGGCTGCGCCATGTTCGGCACCATGCCCTCGATCGTTGCGAGCTGTTCAGCGCGATGGTCGAGCCGCGGGATCGAGCCGAGCAGGCCGACGGTGTAGGGATGCTGCGGCGCCGAGAACAACTCGTCCACCGGCGCGCGCTCGACGATTTCGCCGGCATACATCACCGCGACCTCGTCGCAGACCTCGGCGACGACGCCGAGATCGTGGGTGATCAGGATGATGGCGGCGCCGCTTGCCGCCTTCAGCTCCCGCATCAGCTCCAGGATCTGGGCCTGCAGAGTGACGTCGAGGGCGGTCGTCGGCTCATCCGCGATCAGCAGGCGCGGATCGCAGGCCAGCGCCATCGCGATCATCACGCGCTGGCGCATCCCGCCGGAGAGCTTGTGCGGATATTCGTCGATGCGCCGCTCGGGTGAAGGGATGTGGACGCGCCGCAACAGCTCGATCGCCCGCTCGCGCGCGCTCTTCCGCGAGCCGCCACGGTGACGCAGGATCGTCTCGACGATCTGGTCGCCGATGGTGAAGCTCGGGTTGAGCGAAGTCATCGGCTCCTGAAAGATCATCGCGAGCCGGTTGCCGCGGAGGTCGCGCAGCGTCTGGTCCGGGGTCTTCAGCAGGTCGAAGCCGTCGAAGCGGATCGCGCCTGATATTTCCGCGCTCTGCTTCGGCAGCAGGCCCATGATGGCCAGGGAGGTCACGCTCTTGCCGCAGCCGGATTCGCCGACGAGGCCGAGCGTCGCGCCATTGGCGACGCTGAGATCGACGCCGTCGACGGCATGGGTGATCCGGCCGTCGTCGCCGTGAAAGCGGATACGCAGATCCGTGATCTCGATGAGAGGACCTACGCTCATGCCTGCCTTGCCTGTGCCGCGGCGATGGTGGCGTCGATGACGCTGCGATCGGTGTTGCCGGATGGATTCTGCCGCGTCGGCATGGAGGGGCGGAAGTGCACCCAGAGCTCCTGGCTGACGCGTTCGAGCCGTTCGAGCTCGCCGAGCGGATCGGGATGGTCGTCGGCGCGGATATCCAGCGCCGGCCATTCTTCCTCGCCGTGGATCAGAAGCGCGGCGGACTGCTTGCCGCGCTTGTCGCCGCCGGCGGCTTCGCCCGCGCGCATCGCTGCGAGCAGACGGCGCGGGAAGGGCAGGCTGTCATTGGCGATATAGGTCTTTGCGGTCTCGTCGAGGACGTCGGCGCCCGCCAGCATGTTGCCTGCGATCGAGAAGCCGCTGCCTGCGACGTGCCCGCACCAGTCGACGCAGTCGCGCCCGGTATGTGCGGCGATCTCGCCGCTCTCATCCATGATGTGGATCTGGCGGCTTTCGCGCCCGTCGTCGGTGGCGAGCAGGGTAGCGAGCACGTCATGCGCGTTCAGGCCATCACGCAGCAGCTTGACGCCATCGATGCCGTAATACGGATTGACGAAGGCCTGGGTCGCGATGGCGCCGAGGCCGGCAGCAATATAGGGCACACGCGCGCCGACGGCGAAGAAGCGGGTCGCGACCGCGATGCCGAACTGGCCGGTGGCGGAGTCTCGCGCGATGATCGACCAGGTCATGTTCTGCCCATCAGCGTCCGGCCGCGTAGCCTTGCATACCGCGCGGATTGGCGGCGGCGCGCCGCCGCATGCCGACGCGCGAGGCGGCGGTGAGGCGCCCCTCCGACCAGTCCGGTCCGACCTCGACGATGTGTCCTCGCTCGCGAAGATTCTCGATGGTCGCCTTGGGCACGCGGTTCTCGACCACGAGCACGCCGGGGCGCGCGGTGCGCGGCCAGAACGAGATCGGGAAATGCTCGGAGTGCCAGGCCGGCGCGTCGATTGATTCCTGAAGATTTAGGTTGCAATGGACGTGGCGCAGAAAGAACTGCGTGATCCACTGGTCCTGCTGGTCGCCGCCGGGCGAGCCCCAGGCGAGATAAGGCTCGCCGTCGCGCAGCGCCATGGTCGGCGACAGCGTGGTGCGTGGCCGCTTGCCCGGTGCGAGCGAACCGGGTTGGTTCTCCTCCAGATCGAACATTTGTGCGCGGCTGCCGAGGCAGAAACCCAGTTCGGGAATCACAGGCGAGGATTGCAGCCAGCCCCCTGAAGGCGTCGAGGACACCATGTTGCCGGTTTTGTCGATGATGTCGAAATGCACGGTGTCGCCGCGCACCTCGCCGAAGCGCCCGACGGTTGGTTCACCAGCGCCGAGCGCGCCAACCGCCTCGCGCTGGCCTTCAGCGCGGCGCAGCTTGACGACACCACCAAGGCCCTCGATCGCGCCGGGCCGGAGATCGAGCGAAGCCTTCTCGGTAACCAGCTTGCGGCGCTCGTCGTTATAGTCGTCCGATAGCAGCGTCGCGATCGGGATCTCGCTGAATTTGGGGTCGCCGTAAAATTTCTCGCGATCGGCAAAGGCGAGCTTGGCGCATTCGATCTGGAGGTGGATGAACTCGGGCCCGGTCGGGTCGAGCCCGTCGAGCGCAAAGCCCTTCAGCAGCGCGAGTTGCTGCAGCGTGACGGGGCCCTGGCTCCAGACCCCGGCCTTGCAGACGGTATAGCGGCCGTAATCGTAGGTGAGGGGCGCTTCGACGGTTGGTTGCCAGCGTGCCATGTCGTCGGCGGAGAGCACGCCGCGATGCGGTGTGCCGCTGACGTCCATGACCTCTTGCGTCCGGCAGAACTTGTCGATGGCTTGCGCGACAAAACCTTGCGACCAGGCTTTGCGCGCGCGCTCGATCTCGGCGTCGCGGCCACCGCCGCCGCTCTCGGCCTCGCTGAGAATGCGGGCGTAGGTTGCGGCCAGCGTCTTGTTGGTGAAGAGCGTGCCGGGCGTCGGCACTTCGCCGTTCGGCAGGTAGACGGCGGCTGAGGTCGGCCAATGCTTGCGGAACAACTGCTCGACGGTCTGGATCGTGGCGCAGGCGCGCTCGACCAGCGGATAGCCGTCGCGCGCATAGGAGATCGCGGGCTCCAGCACGTCGCGCACGCGAATCGTGCCGTAATCGCGCAGCAGCATCATCCAGGATTCAAACGTGCCGGGGACGCAGGCCGCGAGCAGGCCGGTGCCCGGCACCATGTCGAGGCCTTCGCTCCTGTAATGCGCGATGGTGGCGCGTTCCGGCGCCGGACCCTGGCCGCAGATCACCTCGGTGCGGCCGCGCTTGACGTCGTGGACGATGATGGGCACATCGCCGCCGGGGCCGTTCAGATGCGGCTCGACCACCTGGAGCGTGAAGGCGGTGGCAACGCCGGCGTCGAAGGCGTTGCCACCCTTTTCGAGGATGGCCATGCCGACGGCGGTCGCGATCCAGTGCGTGGTGGCGACCACCCCGAACGTGCCCTCGATCTCGGGGCGCGTCGTGAAGGGATCGGGATTGACGTTGCTGGCCATAGGTTACCTCATTTGCGACGCGCGCAATTGATCACAGCCCGTGCTGGGATGCCAAATGCACAGGCCGCATGGCACGCGTGCGTCACGCCGGGACCGGCGCGGTGTTCACCGCGTGACAGGCGACGCCGTCGATCAGTTCCGGCGTCTCCTTACGGCAGAGATCGAACGCCAGCGGACAGCGCGGATTGAAGGCGCAGCCGGGCGGCGGATTGATGGGGTTCGGGATCTCGCCTTTCACCGGAATGCGCTGGCGGCCGCTCATGGTGAGGTCGGGCACGGCACCCAGCAGCATCTTGGTGTAGGGCATGCGCGGGCGGGCGAACAATTCCTTGCCTTCCGCGATCTCGACGATGCGGCCGAGATACATCACGCCGACGCGGCTCGCCATGTGGCGGACCACGGCAAGGTTGTGGCTGATGAACATGTAGGTCAGGCCGAACTTGTCCTGGAGGTCGCGCATCAGGTTCAGGATCTGCGCCTGCACGGAGACGTCGAGCGCCGAGGTCGGCTCGTCGCAAACGATGAACTCGGCATCCGATGCAAGCGCCCGGGCGATTGCGATGCGCTGGCGCTGGCCGCCGGAGAATTCGTGCGGAAACTTGAGCCGGTCGTCGGGATGCAGGCCGACCAGGCTGAGCAACTCGCCGACACGGGCCTGGATGTCGCGCTCGCCCTGGATCAGGTCGAAGGCGCGGATCGGCTCGGAGATGATGGCATCCACCCGAAAGCGCGGGTTCAGGCTCGCATAGGGATCCTGGAAGATCATCTGGATGCGTCGGCGCAGCTTGCGGCGCGCCGGCGCCTGCCGCGGATCTGTCATCGAGACGCCGTCGATCAGCACGTCGCCTGAGCTCGGGGGCAACAAGCCGACGACCATCCGCGCCACGGTGGTCTTGCCCGAACCGGATTCGCCGACCAACGCAAACGTCTCGCCCTTCCTGATGTCGAAGGTGACGTGATCGACCGCCTTGAGATATTCGAGATGCCCGCCTTCGAGCATGCGGTTGAGCCAGGGTTTTGAAACGTCGAACACCCGGCGCAGATTTGTGGCCTGGACGAAGGGCGCGCTCATGCCGCGCTCTCCGCCGGCACGTCGTCATAGAGATGGCAGGCGACCGATTGCGCACCGCGCGGCAGCGGTTCGGGTCGATCGACACGACAGCGGTCGAACGCGAACGCGCAGCGTGGATTGAACGAGCAGCCGCGCGGGATCGCCGACAACCGCGGCATCGAGCCGGGAATCTGCATGAGACGCTTGTCGTCGCCGGCAAGCGTCGGGATCGCGCCCATCAAGCCCTTGGCATAGGGATGCAGCGGATTCTTCACGACATCCTGGACCGGACCGATCTCGGCGACACGGCCGGCATACATCACGGCGACGCGGTCGGAGGTCTCCGCGATCACGCCCATGTCGTGCGTCACCAGCATCACGGCGGTGCCGTGGTCGCGTCCGAGCCGCTTGATCAGCGAGATGATCTGCGCCTGCACGGAGACGTCGAGCGCGGTGGTCGGCTCGTCCGCGATGATCAGCTCGGGCTCGGCGCAGATCGCGAGCGCAATCACGACGCGCTGGCGCATGCCGCCGGAGAATTCGTGCGGGTAGCCGTCGATGCGCTTTTCCGGGGCGGGAATGCCGACCTCGGCGAGCAGGTCGATGGCGCGGCGGCGGGCGGCCGTCTCGGACAGGTTCAGGTGGGTTCTGATCGTCTCGACGATCTGGTCGCCGACCCGGTAGAGCGGATTGAGCGAGGTGAGGGGGTCCTGGAAGATCATGCCGATCCGTTTTCCACGGATGCGGCGCATCTCCTCGGGCGGCAGATTGTCGATGCGCAGCCCGGCGAGATGAATCTCGCCGCCGGCGATGCGGCCGGGCGGGTCGATCAGGCCGATCACGGCGAGGCCGGTGACGGACTTGCCGGCGCCGGATTCGCCGACCACGCCCAGCACCTCGCCCTTGGCGATGTCGAAGGAGACGCCGTCGATGGCGCGCAGCGTGCCGCGGCGGGAGGCGAACTCCACCTGAAGGTTGCGGACGGACAGGATGGGCTCGGTCATGAGTGAGGCGCTCTTGTCGAGATTTTGCTCATCGGAGCTTCGGGTTGAGCGCGTCGCGCAGCCAGTCGCCGAGCAGGTTGATCGACAGGATCAGGCCCGCCAGCGCGATGCCGGGGAATGCGACGATCCACCATTCGCCCGCGAACAGATAATTGTTGCCGATGCGGATCAGCGTGCCGAGCGAAGGCATGGTGTCGGGCAGGCCGACGCCGAGGAAGGACAGCGTCGCCTCGGTGATGATCGCCAGCGCGAGGTTGATGGTGGCGATGACCAGGATCGGGCCCATCGTGTTCGGCAGCACGTGCCGCAGCATGATCTTCGGCGCAGGCAGGCCGATCAGCTGCGCGGCGGCCACATAGTCCTTGTTCTTCTCGACCATCACGGAGCCGCGCACCGTCCTTGCATATCCGACCCAGAAACTCAGGCCGATCGAGATCACCAGCACCACCAGCATGCTGGTGGCATCCAGGCGGTTGCCGAGGATCGATTTCGCGATGCCGTTGACCAGCAGAGCGATCAGAATGGCGGGAAAGGTCAGTTGCACGTCGGCGATCCGCATGATCACGCCGTCGATCGCGCCGCCGAAATAGCCGGCGATCAGCCCGAGCGCGATCCCGAGCGCGCCGGCGAAGATCACGCCGGCCACGCCGACGGCGAGCGAGATGCGCATTCCGTAGAGAATGGCGGAGAACACGTCGCGGCCCTGCTCGTCGGTGCCGAGCAGGAACGGGCTCTGGCCGTCGGCGGTCCAGAGCGGTGAGATGCGCGAGTTCATCAACTGAAGCTGCGCCGGATCGAACGGGTTCTGCACCGCAAGCACGGATGCAAAGATCGCGAGCAGGAAGAGCAGCGCGGTGATGGCCGCCGCCACCATGGTCAGCTTGGATTGGCGGAACGAATAGAAGATGTCGCTGTCGAGGGCGCGGCTGAGCCAGCTGCGACCGGCATGCGGGGGCGGCGCGCTCTGCTTGTCGGAATTGGAGGCGACGGCGTCGGACATGCAAGGGCCTTATGTAGCGCGGCCGACGGTCGCGCGCAGGCGCGGATCGACCACGGTGTAGAGGATGTCGACCACCAGATTGATGGTGACGAAGATCAGCGAGACCATGAGCAGGTAGGCGGCCATGATCGGGATATCGACGTTCTGCACGGCCTGCACGAACAGGAGACCCATGCCCGGCCACTGGAACACAGTTTCGGTGATGATCGAAAATGCAATAACCGAGCCAAACTGAAGTCCGGCCACCGTGATCACGGGGATCAGCGTGTTCTTCAGCGCGTGGCCGAAATGGATGGCGCGAGTGGTCAGTCCGCGGGCGCGGGCGAAGCGGATATAGTCGGTTCGCAGCACTTCAAGCATCTCCGCGCGTACCAGCCGCATGATCAGGGTCATCTGGAACAGGCCGAGGGTGATCGAGGGCATGATCAATGCCTTCAGCCCCGACAGCGTGAGCAGGCCCGTCGTCCACCAGCCGAGCTTGACCACCTCGCCGCGGCCGAACGAGGGCAACCAGCCCAATGTCACGGCGAACAGATATATCAGCAGGATGCCGATCAGGAAGGTCGGCAGTGAGATGCCTACAAGCGAAACCGCCTGGAACAACTTGGCGAGCACGGTGTCGCGTCTCAGCGCCGAGTACACGCCCATCAGGATGCCGCAGACCATCGCAAATACGGTTGCGCAGATCGCAAGCTCCAGCGTTGCGGGCAGGCGCTCCATCAGCAGCGCCGAGACCGGCTGGCGAAACTGATAGGAGACGCCGAACTTGAATTGCGCGGCATCGCCGAAATAGCGGATGAACTGCACCGGCACGGGATCGTCGAGGCCGAGCGATTTGCGCACGGCTTCGCGCTCGGCCGCAGGCGTATCCAGCGAGACGATCTGGTTGATGGGGTCGCCGGCGAAACGGAACATCGAGAACGCGATGATGCCGACGGCGAACATGACGCCGATGGCCTGCACGGCACGGCGAAGTGTGAAAGCGAGCATTCCTTCCACTTCCTTAGCGGAGCGTCCGGTCGACGTCGTTGCCGGCCGGAAAAGGAAAGGTCCCGGAAGCCTGATGCCGCCGGGACCCTGTGTTCAAACGACGTTAGTCCTTCTTGGTGGCCCCTTGGAACATGACGAGGTTGTCGGCACGCTGCGGCAGGTTCACCTTCTTGGAAACACCCCAGGCCAGAGCCTGCTGGTGCAGCGGGATGTACGCCCAGTCCTTGATGCTGATCTCATAGGCCTGCTTGATCAGCTGATTGCGCTTGGCGGTGTCGGTTTCGACCAGCACCTTGTCGGTGATCGCGTCGAAATCCTTGTTGCAGTAACCGCCGAGATTGGCCTCGCCGCGCGAGGATTTCGGATCGGTTCGGCAGCCCATGATGTCATAGAGCACGTTATGGGAGTCCATCGTGCTCGGCGTCCAGCCCAGCAAGTAGAACGAGGTCTGGTAGCCGCCCTGTTTCAGCACCTTGGCGAAATACTGCGCCTTGGGCTGGGCCAGCAGGTTGATCTTGACGCCGATGCGGGCAAGCATGCCGACCACGGCCTGGCAGATCGCGGCATCGTTGACGTAGCGATCGTTCGGACAGTCCATGGTGACCTCGAAGCCGTCGGGGTAACCGGCCTCGGCCAGGAGCTTCTTGGCGCCATCAGGATCGAATTTCGGCCGCGTGAAGTCCTTTGAGAGCGCGAACAACTCCGGGGCGATCATCAGCGCCGACGGCGTCGACAGCCCGCGCATCACGCGCGTCTTGATCAGCTCGATGTCGATCCCCTTGTAGAAGGCTTCGCGGACGCGGGCGTCCTTGAACGGGTTCTTGCCCTTGATGTTGGAATAGAGCAGGTCGTCGCGGGTCTGGTCGAAGCCGATGAAGATGGTGCGCAGCTCCGGCCCCTTCAGCACCTGGGCGTTCGGGCTCGCATCGACGCGAGCGATATCCTGGATCGGCACCGGCTCGATGACGTCGACCTCGCCCGAGAGCAGCGCGGCGACACGGGTGGCATCCGAGGCAATCGGGGTGAAGATGATCTCCTTCAGATTGCCTTCCATCTTGCCCCAGTAATTGGGGTTGGCCTTGAACACGGTCTTCACGCCGGGCTGGTGGCTCTCGATGATGAAGGGACCCGTGCCGTTCTCGTGCAGCGCCGCGTAGCTCGGCGATGTCGCGGACACCGGAGTCGGCTCGACGGCGTTGTTCGCCTCGGCCCACTTCTTGTCCATGATGTACCAGACGTCCCATGACGAATGCAGGATGGGATTGGGCGAGGGCAGGACGAAATCGACGGTGTAGTCGTCGACCTTGACGACCTTGACGCCTGGCGCGAGGCGGGTCTGCATGTTGGAGTTCTTGTTGCGGACACGGTCGGCGGAGAACACGACGTCGTCGGCGGTGAAGGGATCACCATTGTGGAATTTGACCCCCTTGCGCAGATGGAAGCGCCAGCGGGTCGGCTCCGGCGTCTCCCAGCTTTCCGCCAGAGCCGGGATGATCTTGAGATCCTTGTCGCGCGCGGTCAGGCCCTGATAGACGTGACCGAGATGGGCGTGGGTTGTGGACTCGTTCAGCGAGTATGGGTCAAGCGACTTCAGGTCACCCTGGTTGGCATAGCGCAGCGTCTGGCTCGACGCCGGGGAGACCGTCAACGCAAGCATACCGGCGAGCGTCGCCGCAAACAGACTTCGACTAACTGACATTCTTGACCCTCTCCACACCGCCGTGCCGGTGATTTTTGATTGTTCGGCCGGCTGATCAATCCATGTTGCCCAGAGTTCTCGGCCCGTGCAAGCGCCATTCCAGCAAGGAACGCGCCAAGTTGCACCGCTGTGCAGCAATGCTGACCAGCAGTTTGAGGGTGAAAGCTTCGTGGGCGATATTCGACCTTCGACCTGTGAATTCGCCGGATCGGTGTGGCAACGCCTCCGCCGCGGGGGGCTTCGCCAAGCGGTTTGATTGACCATAACCTCGATTGCAGAAGCCGGCGCCCTGCCGTCCGCCTCAGGTCGCTTGCGTTGCACGCCTTGTCGCGGCGATACTCCGCCAGGCTACTCGAATCTCATCTGGAGGGGACATGAAAGTTAATATCGAAATCGACTGCACCCCCCTCGAGGCCCGCCAGTTCTTCGGACTGCCCGACGTGATGCCGATGCAGACCGCCGTGATGGACAAGCTGCAGCAGCAGATGATGTCCAATATCGACAAGGTCTCGCCGGAATCCCTGATCCAGAGCTGGTTCACCTTCGATCCCAAGATCGCCGAGCGGTTTCAGGACATGTTCGTGACGATGGCGGGCCTTGGCGGCACGCGCAGCAGCGACAAGAAGAAATAATGCCGTCCGGGCCGGACGGGCGGCAGGCGCCGGGCGGGCTTCGTCCGCCGGGCCTCGCCCTGTTGCTTGCAGAAGCGCGCGGCCTGTTCGAATTCAATGCGAGCCTGCTGCTGTCGCCGGTCCTGATGCGCGCGCCCAGGGGCGACGGTCATCCGGTGCTGGCGCTGCCGGGATTCCTGGCCAGTGATCTCTCGATGGTTCCGATGCGGCGCTACCTCGGTGAGCTCGGCCATGAGGCACATGCCTGGCGGATGGGCCGCAATCTCGGCGGTCTCGGCCGGATGCGGGAGTCGCTGCGGGCGCGTCTGGCCGAAATCCATGCTGCGAGCGGACGCAAGGTCAGCCTGGTGGGATGGAGCCTTGGCGGCGTCTATGCCCGCGATCTCGCGCTCCAGGCGCCCGACATGGTCCGCTATGTCATCACGCTCGGCAGCCCGTTTGCCAATGACGTGCGGGCGACCAACGCCACGCGGCTCTACGAGGCGTTGTCCGGCGAACGGGTCGAGGATTTCGCCGAACTGCGCGAGGCGATCGCCGGCGATCTTCCGGTGCCGGCGACGTCGATCTATTCGCGTGCCGACGGTGTCGTGAACTGGCGGACCTGCTTGCTGCGTCCGTCAGACCGCGCCGAGAACATCGAAATTCACCTGGCGAGCCATCTCGGGCTCGGCGTTAACCCGGCGGCGCTGTGGGCCGTAGCCGACCGCCTGGCGCAACCGGAAGGGGAATTCTCGCCATTTGACCGGGCCGGGCCGTTTGCCATTGCATATGCCCCGCCGGAACAGGCAATATCGGCCTGACGAGAAGCGCCGGCCAAGGCGCCCGTCAGATTTGCGGGAGGGAACTATGGCTGACGGTAAGAAGCTGTCGTCGCTGGACGCGTCGTTTCTCTATCTGGAAACGCCGGAGATGCCGATGCATGTCGGCAGCATGGCGATCTTTCGCCTGCCCGACGACTACAAGGGCGACTTCTTCGAAGACTTCAAGGCGATGATCGTCTCGCGCCTGCACATCGCGCCGATCCTCAAGGCACGCCTTGAGAAGGCGCCGCTCGACATCGATCATCCCTCCTGGGTCGAGGACGATCAGTTCGACATCGACCGCCATATCTTCCGCGCCAGCCTGCCTCAGCCGCGCGACCGCGCCACGTTGGAGCGCATCGTCGGCTGGATGCACGCCAAGCTGCTGAACCGCGCGCGCCCCCTCTGGGAATTCTACGTGTTCGAGGGCATGAAGGACAACGAGGTCGGGCTCTATTCGAAGATGCACCATGCCGCCATCGACGGCGGCGCCGGTGCGGCGCTCACCAACATGATCTACGACATCTCGCCGATCCCGCGGAAGGTCGAGCCGCCGGCGGCAGGCACCAAGTCCGGACAGGAGCCGCGCGACATCGCCGCCAACCTGCTCGATTCCTATCAGCAGCTCTTTACCCAGCCGCTCGATGCTTCGGCGGCCGCGAAGAACCTGCAACTGCCGCGCACCGGCAAGAGCGACATCGGCTCGATCCTGTTCGACAATGCGATGTACCAAATCGAGAGCGCGGTGCGCTTCGCCGGCAACATCCCGACCGTGCTCAAGAGCGTGTCCGACGTCCTCGGCAAGGTCGCCGATCCCAAATCGCGCGAGAGTCTCGCCAGCATGGTGTCGCCGCCGACCATGCTCAACAAGACCATCTCCTCGGAGCGGAGCTTCGCCGGCGTGTCGATCCCGCTGTCGCGGGCGAAGGCGCTGGCCAAGCAGGCCGGCGGCAAGCTCAACGACGTCGTGCTGGCGCTCGCCTCCGGCGTGGTCCGGCGCTACCTTCAGCAATATAGCACGTTGCCGGCGAAATCGCTGACGGCGGCGGTGCCGATCTCGCTGCGCGAGGAGGGTAACACCGAGGCCAACAACCAGGTGTTCGGCATGATCTGCGCGATCGCGACCAACATCGAAGATCCCAAGGCGCGGCTTGAGGCCATCATCGCGCAGTCGACCAAGTCCAAGGAGATGTCGCATCCCCTGCGTGCGCTGATGCCTCAGGTCTCCAACATCTCGATGCTGGGCGCGCCGATGATGGTGCAGATCCTGGCGCTGCTCTACAGCCGCTCGAACCTGTCGGACGTGCTGCCGCCGGCAGCCAACATCACCGTGTCCAACGTGCCGGGGCCGCGCCAGACGCTTTATGCGGCCGGCGCGGAGCTATTGCACATCTTCCCGGTGTCGATCTCGACGCACGGGCAGGCGCTCAACATCACCGTGCAGAGCTACCGCGACCAGCTCGATTTCGGCTTCATCGTCGGCGCCAACATCATTCCGCATGTGCAGGTGATGTGCGACATGTTGCCGGAAGAGTTTGCCGCGCTGGAGGCGGCCCACGCGCCGCCGGTGGCGGATATCAAGGGCGCTGCCGAATAGGAATGTCTCAATGATCGAAATGCCGCCGCTCAAGTTCGCGACGACGAACGGAATCCGCATGGGCTATTACGAGGCGGGCCCTGTCACCGACAAGCCGCCGGTCGTGCTGTGTCACGGCTGGCCCGAGCTCGCTTTCTCCTGGCGCCACCAGATCAAGGCGCTGAGCGAGGCCGGCATTCGCGTGATCGCGCCGGACCAGCGCGGCTATGGCGCAACCGACCGGCCCGAGGCTGTCGAAGATTACGACATGGAGCATCTGACCGGCGATCTGGTCGGGCTGCTCGATCATCTCGGGATCGACAAGGCGATCTTCGTCGGCCACGACTGGGGCGGCTTCGTGGTCTGGCAGATGCCGCTGCGGCACCCCTCGCGTGTCGCCGGTGTCGTCGGCGTCAACACCCCGCATTGGGACCGCGCGCCGATCGACCCCATTGCGCTGTTCCGCCAGCGCTTCGGCGACCAGATGTACATCGTCCAGTTCCAGGATCCCGCGCGCGAGCCGGACAGGATCTTCGGCAGTCGCGTCGAGCAGACATTCGACGCCTTCATGCGCAAGCCGATGCCGCGGCCGGCGGCGAAGCCGGACGAGCCGCCGATTGCAGGCGTCGGCGCTTCGTCCAAGACCAATCTCGCCTTCCCTCAGATGATCGCGGCCTATGACGCCAAGGCCGATCCTCGCACGCCGATCCTGTCGGCCGACGAGAAGAAGGTGTTCGTCGACACGTTTACGAAGACGGGCTTCACCGGCGGGATCAACTGGTATCGCAACTTCACCCGCAACTGGGAACGCGCGAACGGGCTGGATCATCACATCCATGTGCCGTCGTTGATGATCATGGCCGAGAACGATGCGGTGCTACCGCCGTCGGCGGCCGACGGCATGGAGAAGCTGATCGGCGATCTCGAAAAGTATCTGGTGAAGGATAGCGGCCATTGGACGCAGCAGGAGAAGCCGGAAGAGGTCAGCGCCAAGCTGATCGAATGGCGTAGAAGGCGGTTTGGCTAGCGTTGACGGCCAGCGCAGGGGGAAGCGTAGTTAAATGTCATCCAAGAACCGTCTGGACCCGATCCCGCATCCACCGACCAAGCCGGTGGTCGGAAACATGCTGTCGCTGGATTCGGCCGCCCCCGTGCAGCACTTGACGCGGCTCGCCAAGGAGCTCGGTCCGATCTTCTGGCTCGACATGATGGGCTCGCCGATCGTTGTTGTCTCCGGCCATGATCTCGTCGACGAACTCTCCGACGAGAAGCGCTTCGACAAGACGGTGCGCGGCGCGCTGCGGAGGGTGCGCGCGGTCGGCGGCGACGGCCTGTTCACGGCCGATACCCGCGAGCCGAACTGGAGCAAGGCGCACAACATTCTGCTGCAGCCGTTCGGCAACCGCGCCATGCAGTCCTATCACCCGAGCATGGTCGATATCGCCGAGCAGCTCGTCCAGAAATGGGAGCGGCTCAACGCCGACGACGAGATCGACGTCGTTCATGACATGACCGCGCTGACGCTGGACACGATCGGCCTGTGCGGTTTCGACTACCGCTTCAACTCCTTCTACCGGAGCGACTATCACCCCTACGTCGAGTCGCTGGTGCGCTCGCTCGAAACCATCATGATGACGCGCGGCCTGCCGTTCGAGCAGATCTGGATGCAGAAGCGGCGCAAGACCCTCGTCGAAGACGTCGCTTTCATGAACAAGATGGTCGACGAGATCATCGCCGAACGGCGCAAGAGCGCAGAGGCGATCGACGACAAGAAGGACATGCTGGCGGCGATGATGACCGGCGTCGACCGCTCGACCGGCGAGCAGCTCGACGACGTCAACATCCGCTATCAGATCAACACCTTCCTGATCGCGGGGCACGAGACCACCAGCGGGCTGCTGTCCTACACGCTCTATGCGCTGCTCAAGCATCCGGAGATCCTCAAGAAGGCCTATGACGAGGTCGATCGCGTCTTCGGCCCCGACGTCAACGCCAAGCCGACCTACCAGCAGGTGACGCAGCTCACCTACATCACGCAGATCCTGAAAGAGGCGCTGCGGCTATGGCCGCCGGCGCCGGCCTATGGCATCTCGCCGCTGAACGACGAGACGTTCGGTGGCGGCAAGTACAAGCTCCGGAAGGGAACCTTCACCACCATCCTGGTGACGGCGCTGCATCGCGATCCCAGCGTCTGGGGGCCGAATCCGGATGCATTCGATCCCGAGAATTTCAGCCGCGAGGCGGAAGCCAAGCGGCCGGTCAATGCCTGGAAGCCGTTCGGCAACGGCCAGCGCGCCTGCATCGGCCGTGGCTTTGCCATGCACGAGGCGGCACTGGCGCTCGGCATGATCCTGCAGCGCTTCAAGCTGATCGACCATCAGCGCTATCAGATGCATTTGAAGGAAACGCTGACGATGAAGCCGGAAGGCTTCAAGATCAAGGTCCGTCCGCGCGCCGATCGCGAGCGCGGAGCTTATGGCGGGCCGATTGCGGCATCCAGCTCAGCGCCGAAGGCGCCGCGCCAGCCGACGGCGCGGCCCGGCCACAACACGCCGATGCTGGTGCTGTACGGCTCCAATCTCGGCACGGCGGAAGAACTCGCGACGCGCATGGCCGATCTCGCCGAGATCAACGGCTTTGCCGTGCATCTCGGGCCGCTCGACGATTACGTCGGCAAGCTGCCGCAGGAGGGCGGCGTGCTGATCATCTGCGCGTCCTACAACGGCGCGCCGCCCGACAACGCGACGCAGTTCGTCAAATGGCTCGGCAGCGACATGCCGAAGGACGCTTTTGCCGGCGTGCGCTATGCCGTATTCGGCTGCGGCAACAGCGACTGGGCTGCGACCTATCAATCGGTGCCGCGCCTGATCGACGAGCAATTGTCGGCGCATGGCGCGCGCGCGGTGTATCCGCGCGGCGAGGGCGACGCGCGCAGCGATCTCGACGGCCAGTTCCAGAAATGGTTCCCGGCGGCCGCGCAGGTCGCGACCAAGGAATTTGGTATCGACTGGAATTTCACCCGTACCGCCGAGGACGACCCGCTCTATGCGATCGAGCCGGTGGCGGCGACCGCCGTCAACACCATTGTGGCCCAAGGCGGTGCCGTCGCGATGAAGGTGCTCGCCAACGATGAGCTCCAGAACAAGGCAGGGTCCAATCCGTCGGAGCGCTCGACGCGCCATATCGAAGTGCAGCTGCCCTCCAACGTCAGCTACCGGGTCGGTGATCATTTAAGCGTCGTCCCCCGCAACGATCCGACGCAGGTGGATTCAGTCGCCCGCCGCTTCGGCTTCCTGCCGGCCGACCAGATCAGGCTGCAGGTTGCCGAGGGCCGCCGCGCACAGCTGCCGGTGGGAGATGCCGTGTCAGTCGGCCGCCTGCTCAGCGAGTTCGTCGAACTGCAGCAGGTTGCGACGCGCAAGCAGATCCAGATCATGGCCGAGCACACCCGCTGCCCCGTCACCAAGCCGAAGCTGCTGGCTTTCGTCGGCGAGGAGGCTGAGCCGCTCGAGCGTTACCGCGCCGAGATCCTGGCCAGGCGCAAATCGGTGTTCGACCTGCTGCTCGAACATCCCGCCTGCGAATTGCCGTTCCATGTCTATCTGGAAATGCTCTCGCTGCTGGCGCCGCGCTATTACTCGATCTCGTCCTCGCCGTCGGTCGACCCGGCGCGATGCAGCGTCACGGTCGGCGTGGTCGAAAGTCCAGCCGCCTCGGGGCGCGGTGTCTACAAAGGCATCTGCTCGAACTATCTCGCCAATCGGCGTGCGGGCGATGCGATCTACGCCACCGTGCGCGAGACCAAGGCCGGTTTCCGCCTGCCGGATGATCCGTCGGTGCCGATCATCATGATCGGCCCGGGCACCGGCCTTGCGCCGTTCCGCGGCTTCCTCCAGGAGCGCGCCGCGCGCAAGGCGAAGGGCGCCACCCTCGGACCCGCGATTCTGTTCTTCGGTTGCCGCCATCCCGATCAGGATTTCCTCTATGCGGACGAACTGAAGGCGCTGGCGGCGGGGGGCATCACCGAGCTGTTCACGGCTTTCTCGCGCGCGGACGGTCCGAAGACCTATGTGCAGCATGTGCTTGCCGCGCAGAAGGACAAGGTCTGGCCGCTGATCGAGCAGGGCGCAATCGTCTATGTCTGCGGCGACGGCGGCAGGATGGAGCCTGACGTGAAGGCGGCACTGGTCGCGATCCATCGCGAGAAGAGCGGCGGCGATGCGGCAGCCAGTGCGCGCTGGATCGAGGAGATGGGCACGACGAACCGCTATGTGCTGGACGTCTGGGCGGGCGGATAGGCGAAGATGACCCTCGTAGCCCGGATGAGCAAAGCGACATCCGGGATCTCGCGGCACGAGCGGTCCCGGGTATCGCGTCGCTCACCCGGGCTACGAAGTATTCATGCTAAACGTCTTCCATGATTCCCTGGAAAAAAATCGACACCGCCAAAATTCCCGGCTCCGACGAAGAGCTTCGCTTGATGCAGCGGGGCAAGGAGTTCTCCATCAAGCTCGGCACCAACGAGCTGATGAACAACCGGCTGTCGGGCTCGGAGGCTGCACTCGCAACGCTCGCGGCGAAGCAGATCGAGAAGGTCGCAAAGCCTGTCGTCCTGATCGGCGGCCTCGGCATGGGCTTTACGCTGCGTGCAGCGCTGACCGTGCTCGGGCCCAAGGCGAAGATCGTGGTCTCGGAGCTCGTGCCCGCAGTGGTCGCCTGGGCGCGAGGCCCGATGGCTGAGGTCTTCGGCGATAGCCTTGATGATGCCAGGGTCAGCATCCGCGAGATCGATGTCGGCGAAGTCATCCGTGCCAAGAGTTCGGCCTTCGACGCCATTCTCCTCGACGTTGACAACGGGCCGGAGGGGCTGACCCGGAAGGGCAATGATGCGCTCTACAGCGCGAGCGGGCTGGGCGCGGCGAAGATGGCGTTACGGCCGGGCGGGGTGCTCGCCGTCTGGTCGTCGGGACCCAATCCCGCCTTCAACAAGCGCCTCAAGCGCGCCGGCTTTGATGTCAATGAAGTCACGGTCCGCGCCACCGGCAGGGGCGGTGGCGCGCGACACGTGATCTGGATGGCGAAGAAGAGCTAGGCCGCCTGCGCCGCCGCGCCATGCGCGTGCTTGTCGATGGCGCCGATGATCTCCGGCCAGAACCGCATCGGAAGCGCGTGGCCCATGCCGTCGATCATCAGCAGCTTTGCGTTCGGAATTGACGCCGCCGTGTCCTTGCCGCCCTCCGGCCGCACCAGCGGATCGACGGTGCCGTGAATGACGAGTGTCGGCGTCTGCACGGCATGCAGCCGCTCCTTGCGGCTGCCGGAGGCGAGCACGGCGCGGAGCTGGCGGCCGACGCCGGCCGGATTGAGCCCGCGCGCGAACACGCGCTCGGCGCGTTCAGGGTCGAGCGCTTCCTCCTCCGGGAAATGTCCGGCGCGCAACACCTTCCAGGTCTGGCCGTAGCGGACGATGAACTCCTCCTTGCTGCGCGGTGGCGGCGCCATCAGCATTGCGGCGGCCTCGCGCGTCGGCGGCGGCACGCGCGGATTGCCTGTCGTCGACATGATCGATGTCAGTGAGCGGACACGGTGGGGAAACGACAACGTGACCTCCTGCGCGATCATGCCTCCCATGGACGCCCCGACCAGATGCGCCGATCTGATGCTGAGCGCATCCATCAGCCCGACCGTGTCTTTCGCCATGTCGATCAGCTTGTACGTTGCGGCGACGGGAATCCTGAGGAAGCGCAGCTTCAGCAGCTCGAGCGGCGTCAACCGCTTGCCGCCCGTCAGATGGCTCGACTTGCCGATGTCGCGATTGTCGAAGCGGATCACGCGGAAGCCGCGTGCGGCAAGCTGCACGCAGAACGCATCGTCCCAATGGATCATCTGCGCCCCGAGCCCCATGATCAGCAGCAGCGGTTCCGCATTGTCGTTGCCAAAGATCTCGTAGCAGATGTCGATGCCGTTGGCGCGGACGGTCTGAGGCGGCTGATGGGCGTTCACGGCGGCGTTCCCTTTCCCTTTTGACCAATGCTGTATCGCACGCTTTTCTCTCGCGATGAAGCCGCGCGCGCCGGGGCACCTTGCCGGTTGACCGGCATCTCGCGACGGTGTGGTATGGCGAACAAAGAAGGGCATCGCAGCTCTCGATCACAGGAGGACGCCGATGACCGACAAGACCCATGACCCAGTCGCCATGTGGCAGAAGATGGTGGGCGAGATGGAGAAGGGGTTCAACTCCTTTGCAAATCAGGCCATGGCGTCGCCCGAGTTTTCGCAAGCCGTGAACCGGGCCGGCGGCGTTGCTGCAGGTGCTCAGAAGCAGCTCGGCGAGCTCATGGAGAAGTATCTGGTCACGATGAACTTGCCGAGCCGGGAACAGGTCACGGGTCTTGCGGAACGGCTGCAGTCGGTCGAAGCCCAGATCGGCGAGATCAAGTCCATGCTCAGTCGGATGGCGGCGGGTTCCGGGAGCCCGCAAGGCGTGGACGCTGCCCCGCGGCCGCCGCGGACGAAGCGTCCGCCCTCCGAAGGAGAGCAGACGTGAACGCGCCGACGGGACTCGATTTCGCATCCATCCCGGAGCGCATCCAGAGCGAGGTCCAGCGCGCGATCCAGCGCAGCATCAAGGGCGTAGAATATTTCTCGACCTCGGGCCCGTCGCTGGGTTCGACGCCGAAGGATGTGCTGCATTCACGCGGCACCATGAATCTCTATCACTATCGGCCGATGTCGGACGAGATCTATCGCGTGCCGGTGCTGATCGTGATGGCCACCACCAACCGCGGCTACATCCTCGACCTCGTGCCCGGGCAGAGCTTCATCGAGTTCCTGCTCAAGCGCGGTTACGACGTCTACATGCTCGACTGGAGCGCGCCGCGGCCGGAGGAGAAGAGCCTGCGGATGGAGGACTACGTCCTCGACTTCATCCCGGATTGCGTTCGCCGCGTGCAAGCCGATTCCGGCGAGCAGGACGTTTCCGTCGTCGGCTATTGCTTCGGCGGCGTGCTGTCGCTGCTGTACGGCGCGATCCACGCGGACGGGCCGATGAAGAATTTGATCTGCTTCACCACGCCGATCGACTTCCGCGAGATGAAGCTGTTCTCGAATTTCTCCGACCGCCGCTATTTCGACGTCGACCGCCTCGTCGACAGTGTCGGCAACGTGCCGCCGGAGATGATCCTGTCCTCGTTCGAGATGCTGCGCCCGGCCTCGCGCACCGTCAGCCAAATTCAGCTCTGGGAGAACATCTGGAACGACGAGTTCGTCAAATCCTACCGCATGTTCGACCGTTGGGCGACCGACACGCTGCCGCTGGCCGGCGAGTATTTTCGCACCATCACCAAAGACCTGATGTGGGACAACAAGCTGTTGAACAACACCATGTCGGTCGGCGGCCGCGCCGCCAAGCTCGAGGATATCAAGGTGCCGTTCCTGCACGCGGTCGCCGAGCACGATCACATCGTGCCGTATGAGGCCGCCAAGCACCTGATCGCGAAGATTGGATCTGCGGACAAGGAAGAGGTGATGCTGAAGGGCGGTCACGTCTCGCTCGTCGCCGGCGCCAACGCCGTGAAGCGGCTGTGGCCGAAACTGGATTCCTGGCTGGGAAAGAGATCGACATGAGCGAGCAGCGTTCCTATCCGCGTCACGTCAAGACCGACGCCGGCGATATCGAGATTCGCCTGATGTCGCCCGCGGACGAAGCCGCGGTGCTCGCCTTCGGCAAAGGCCTGCCGACCCACGATTTGTTGTTTCTTCCGCGCAACATCAGCGAGCCGAAGGTGCTGTCGGCCTGGGTCAAGGAGATTGAGCGGGGCGCGATCACGAGCCTGCTTGCGGTCAGGGACGGCAAGGTCGTCGGCTGCGGCACGCTGGTGCGCGATCCGCACTCGTGGTCGCCCCATGTCGGCGAGATCCGCATGGTGGTCTCGCTCCACGTTCGCGGGAAGGGGGTGGGGCGGGCGCTGTCGCAGGAGACCTTCGCGCTCGCGCTCGGCGCGGGCCTGGAAAAACTCTCGGTCCAGATGACGGTCGACCAGCAGGCCGCGATCGCCGTTTTCGAGAGCCTCGGTTTCAAGGCAGAAGCATTGCTGCGAGACCACGTCCGGGACATCGACGGCAAGACCCACGACATCGTCGTGCTCGGCCACAACATCGCGCAGGTCCAGGCCCAGATGGAGGCTTATGGCCTGCCGGGCGCCGTCCAGCACTAGGTTCGGACGGACTGGGCCGGTCAGAGAGGCGCCAGATTGCCTCCGATTGAAGCTGTTCACGAAATCGTGATATCGCACCGCAATATGAATGTTGCAGCGCACCATTAACTATGCCATATAGGAAGTGCCCCGGGCCAATGAGGACGGGGTGAGCCCATAGCTCAAAGCAATGAGGATGGAGAAACCCCATGACCACTGAAACCAACACCGCTTTCGAGGGCTTCAAGGACGCTTTCAAGAACATCCAGAACCTGGAAGTTCCCGAGGCTGCCCGCGAGTTCGTCAAGAAGTCCGCCAACACCGCCAAGGACCGTGCTGCCGAGGTGTTCGCTGGCTCCGAGCGCGTGACCGCCGCCGTCGAGAACGCTGTGACCGAATCGGTCACCGAGGCCGGCAAGATCAGCCGCAACATCCAGCAGGCGATCTATGACGACGCCCAGGCGTTCTTCGCCGGCATCGACAAGCTTGCGTCCGCCAAGTCGTTCAGCGAGGCCGTCGAGATCCAGTCGAGCTTGCTCCGCTCCCGCGGCGAAGTGTTCGTCTCGCGCGCCAAGGCGACCGCGGACTACGTCGGCCAGCTCGCGGCCAACAGTGCCAAGTCCGCTCAGGACAATTTTGCCAAGGTCTACAACAAGACCGCCTGATCCGGCGCCCTGAGACCAAACTGAATTTGAGGCCCGCTTCGGCGGGCCTTTTGTTTTTGTCTGCTGCGTTCCCCGGATGCAGCGCAGCGCGCCGTTCTTGCGGCGTGGTGCTCTGCTGATCGGGGTCCATGCTGCCTTGGACGCTGTGCCCCGGTTCTGCGGCGCATCGCTTCGCGCTGCACCGCGCCCGGGACACGCGGAGATCTACACGCTAAGTATTCACAATGACACCACGCACTTTCTCCTTCGACACCCCAGGCGATGCCGAACGCGCGGCCGAACTGCGCCGCGTCAAGACGCTGGCGACAATGGTGCTGGCTTCGACGCTTGCCCTGTTCGTCGCCGCGAAGTTGCTGCTTCCCGTGCACCCCGTGTTCGGCTTCATCGCGGCCTTCGCGGAAGCGGCAACCATCGGCGGCCTCGCCGACTGGTATGCCGTCGTCGCGCTGTTCAAGCGGCCGCTTGGCTTGCCTATCCCGCATACCGCGATCATCCAGAGCAACCAGGCCCGCATCGCCGACAAGCTCGGCGAGTTCATCCAGGTGCATTTCCTCTCGGCAGATCCCGTAGAGGCCAAGCTGAAGGAGATCGATTTCGGCTCCTTCGTCGCCGACTGGCTGCGCGATCGTAAGCGCAGCGATGATTTGGCGCGCTTCGCGCTGCGCTTGTTGCCGGAAGCCGTCTCGGCAACCGAGAGCTCGGGCCTGATGACCTTCATCATTCGCCGCATGTCTTCGCAGCTGCAGGCGATCGACCTTGCGCCGCTTGCGGCCGGCACGCTGCGTGGCTTCGTGGCGGAGGGGCGCCACCAGATCCTGTTCGACGATCTCCTGCGCGTGATGCACGAGACGCTGAACCAGACAGAGACGATGGGGATGATCCGCGAGAAGGTGCGCGCGGAATTGCCGACCCTGCTCAGGCTTTATCGTGCCGACAAGTTTCTGGTGAACAAGATCGTGGCCTCCGCCACCGCCTTCTTCAACGAGGTGCGCAGCGATCCCAAGCATCCGTTCCGCGGCGAGTTCGATCGTATGGTGCTGAGCTTCGTCGACCGGCTCGGCACCGACCAGGCGTATATCGACCGGATCGACGGGCTGAAGCGCGATCTGCTGGCGCGGCCCGAGCTTGCCGATCTCGCCCGCACCGTCTGGGCCAACACGCGCACCTTCATTGAACGCAGCGCGAGTGGCGAGACACAGGTGCTTCAGCATCATCTCGCCGGAATGTTCGCGGCTGCCGGTGAAGCCCTCGCGGGCGATGTTGAGCTGCGCGGCGAGATCAACAAGGGGCTGGTCACGGTGCTGCGCAGCTTCGTCGCCGACCAGAAGAGCGGCGTTTCGATCTTCATCTCCGACCAGGTCAAGGCGTGGGACATGGCGCAGTTGATTTCGCTGATCGAAATCAACATCGGGCGTGACCTGCAATACATCCGCTTCAACGGCTCGCTGATCGGCGGCCTCGCCGGGCTCGCGCTCTACTCCGTAGAATTCCTGCTTCGATGGCTGTGACTTTTGCGTCACGGACGTTAGCATTAACACGCGGGCCTATTGTCGCCCCGCCACTCTCCCGCTTGAATGTCGGGAACCGGCCGCCTAGCTGATTCATGTTGCGCTGCGGAACGATCCAGAAGCCGGCGTGTTGGAAATTCATGCCCATTTTGCCGGCCTCTCGACCGGCCCTTCTCAGGGGAAACAGTGATGACCGCTTCTGCCCAGACGCTGCGTGCGCCGTCCAAAACTCTGATGTTTTTGGAAGGGCGTGCGATCCATGAGTTCGGCGCGTTCCTGGGCGCACTACCTCTGTTGAGTCTTGCGCCGCGTGGCGACGGGCATCCGGTGCTCGTGCTGCCGGGCCTCGTGGCCTCGGACGCCTCCACGGGCGCGCTACGCACGTTCCTGGGCAGCAAAGGCTATCCGGTGAGCGGCTGGCGCCAGGGCCGCAATTACGGCCTGCGTGACGGTGTACAGCACGCGATGGTCGATCTGGTCGAGGAGCTCAACGACACCCATGGCCGCAAGATCAGCCTGGTCGGCTGGAGCCTCGGTGGCCTCTATGCGCGTCAGCTCGCCAAGATGATGCCCGAGCGCGTCCGTCAGGTGATCACGCTCGGCAGTCCTTTTGCGGGCAATCCCCGTTCGACCAATGCCTGGCGCGTCTATGAATGGGCGAGCGGGCAGAAGTCCGACGAGGTCGATCCCGAGTTCGGCGGCGAGCTTGCCGCTCCGCCGCCGGTACCGACCACGGCCATCTTCAGCCGCACCGACGGCGTCTGCGCCTGGCAGGGCTGCATGGAGAAGAAGGGTGCGCAGACGGAGAGCATCGAGGTCGAGAGCAGCCATTGCGGCATGGGGCACCATCCGGCCGTGGTCTATGCGGTCGCCGACCGCCTCGCGCAGAAGGAGGGCCAGTGGCGCCCCTTCGACCGCAGCGGCTGGCGTGGCCTGGCGTATCCCGATCCGCATCGGTAGGTTCTTCACCTCTCCCGCCTACGGCAGGGCAATCGCATATGGGAGCGACCTCGCCTGTGGCCATCCTTCGAGACGCCCGCCGTTGGCGGGCCCTCAGGATGAGGACCCTCGTGCGCGGCATCAGTTTCAACGAGCTCCAATGCTGCATAGCCTCATCCTGAGGAGACCGCGAAGCGGCCGTCTCGAAGGACGAGGCGTGCGCTCAAATCTCTCCTCAAGTCATATGCGATATGGGGATACTGACAGCGTCGCACCCGTCCATTGTCGCGCCCGCATCAAACGCGCTATGCCTCGCGCATGGCGCATCCGCTCTCCCGCATCATCGACCAGCTCAAGCGCGAGCCGTCGCGCACCGGCTCCATCGTCATCACCGTGTTCGGCGACGCCATCGTGCCGCGCGGCGGTTCGGTGTGGCTCGGTACGCTGCTGGAATTCTTCGAAAGTCTGGACATCGATGCCGGCGTGGTGCGCACCGCGATGTCGCGCCTTGCCGCCGACGGCTGGCTCACCCGCGAAAAGGTCGGCCGCAACAGCTTCTATCGCCTGGCCGACAAGGGGCGCCAGACGTTTGAGGCTGCGACGCGGCACATCTACGATCCGCCACCATCCGATTGGACCGGGCGCTTCGAGCTGCTGCTGATCGGCAGCGGGGAGGATCGTGACGCTTCGCGCGAAGCGCTCCGTAATGCCGGTTTCGGCAGTCCGCTGCCGGGCGTGTGGGTCGCGCCGTCGGGCGTGCCGGTGCCGGATGAAGCCGCAGGCGCGATCCGCCTCGAAGTCTCGGCAGAGGACGACAGCGGCCGTCGTCTGCTCAGTGCGAGCTGGCCGCTGGATCGCACCGCGGATGCCTATCTGAAATTCATGAAGACGTTCGAGCCGCTACGTGCCGCACTTGCGCGTGGCTCGGAGCTGTCCGAGGCCGACGCCTTCACCGCACGCATCCTCTTGATCCACCACTACCGCCGCGTCGTGCTGCGCGATCCGCTGTTGCCCGAAAGCCTGCTGCCGACGAACTGGCCGGGCAGGGCCGCACGGGAGCTGTGCGGCGAAGTCTATCGCGCGCTGCTTCCTTCCTCCGAACAATGGCTTGATGGACATGGAACCAACGAGAAGGGGCCATTGCCACCGGCCCGAAAGCTGCTGGAAAGGAGGTTCGGAGGCTGATTTTTATGTTACAGAAATATCTTGCATGACTTAGTTCTTGTTATATATTGTCTCCCAATAAATGGGAGGACCGCGCATGTATACCCAGGCGCTGAACACGGCCGAGACCGATGATCGCGGTCTTGAGGACGCGGCCAAGGCTGCGCTATTCCAGGCCCGGATCGATGCCGAGGAACGCATCGAGCCGAACGACTGGATGCCAGCGGCCTATCGCAAGACGCTCACTCGCCAAATCTCCCAGCACGCCCATTCCGAGATCGTCGGTATGCTACCGGAGGGCAACTGGGTCACCCGTGCGCCGACCCTGCGCCGCAAGGCCGCGCTGCTCGCCAAGGTGCAGGACGAGTGCGGCCACGGGCTCTATCTCTATGCCGCCGCCGAGACGCTCGGCTCCTCGCGCGAAGAGCTGGTCGACGCCATGCTCGCGGGCAAAGCCAAATATTCCTCGATCTTCAACTACCCGACGCTGACCTGGGCCGACATCGGCACCATCGGCTGGCTGGTCGACGGCGCCGCGATCATGAACCAGATCCCGCTGTGCCGCTGCTCCTACGGCCCCTATGCCCGCGCGATGATCCGGGTCTGCAAGGAGGAATCGTTCCACCAGCGTCAGGGCTACGAGATCATGCTGACGCTGTGCCGCGGCTCGGACGAGCAGAAGGCGATGGCGCAGGATGCGCTGAACCGATGGTGGTGGCCGGTGCTGATGATGTTCGGCCCGCCCGACGCCACGAGCCAGCACAGCGACACCTCGACGAAGTGGAAGATCAAGCGCTTCTCCAATGACGAACTGCGCCAGAAGTTCGTCGATGCCACCGTGCCGCAGGCGCACTATCTCGGCCTCACCATTCCCGATCCCGGTATGACGCAGGATGCCGAGGGGCATTGGCGCTACAGCGAGATCGACTGGACCGAGTTCAAGCAGGTGCTCGCCGGTAACGGCCCCTGCAATCGCGACCGCATGGCCGCGCGCCGCAAGGCGCACGACGAGGGCGCATGGGTACGCGAAGCCGCCGCCGCCTTTGCGGTGAAGCGCGCGCAGCGCCAGACCGCACAAGCCGCGGAATAGGAGATCAATATGGCCACGCCGAACACGCCGCTGTGGGAAGTCTTCATTCGCAGTCGCAACGGGCTCGCGCACAAGCATGTGGGATCGCTGCATGCGAGTGACGCCACCATGGCCCTGCAGGCCGCCCGCGACATCTACACCCGCCGCGGCGAGGGCCTGTCGATCTGGGTCGTGCCGTCGAGCGCGATCACCGCCAGCGATCCTGCTGAGAAGGGCATGATGTTCGAGCCGGCGGAATCGAAGATCTACCGGCATCCGACCTTCTACGAGGTGCCCGAGGAAGTGGGGCATATGTGATGGCGACCGCCAACATCCAGGTCTCCGAAACGCCGTTGGTGCTCTACGCGCTGCGCCGTGCCGACGATGCGTTGATCCTCGGCCACCGGCTGTCGGAATGGTGCGGGCATGCGCCGATGCTGGAAGAGGACATGGCCCTCTCCAACATCGCGCTCGACCTGATCGGCCAGGCGCGCGAGCTCTATACCTATGCGAGCAAGGTCGAGGGGAGGGACAACGACGAGGACAAGCTCGCTTACTTGCGCGACGTCAGGCAATACCGCAATTTGCTGCTGGTGGAGCAGCCCAACGGCGATTTTTCCCAGACGCTGGTGCGGCAGTTCTTCTATTCGGCTTTCGCGGATCTCTACTGGCGCGCGATGATGGATTCGCGCGATACGACGCTCGCGGCCATTGCCGCCAAGTCGGAGAAGGAGAGCGCCTATCATGTGCGCCACGCTTCGGAGTGGCTCATCCGGCTCGGCGACGGTACCGATGAGAGTCATGCCCGCGCGCAAGCCGCGGTCGATCACCTCTGGGCCTTCACCGGCGAGATGTTTGCCGTCGATGACGGCGAGCGCGCCCTGATCCATGCGGGTATTGCGATCGATCCCGGCACCTTGCGCGGTCGCTGGTTGCAGACGCTTTCCAACGTCGCCAGCGAAGCCACACTGGTCTTGCCGCAAAACGACTGGATGCAGCAAGGCGGCCGCGCGGGCCGGCACAGCGAACATCTCGGCCATCTCCTGTCCGAGCTGCAATCGATGCAGCGCACGTTCCCGGGGCTGACATGGTGAGCGTGCTCGACCGCGACAGCGAGCTGCGCCGGCGCGCCTGGGACGCCGCGGCGAGCGTGGTCGATCCCGAAATTCCGGTGCTGACCATCGCCGACCTCGGCGTGCTCCGCGAGGTTGCGCTCGACGGCGATCATGTCGATGTCGCGATCACGCCGACCTATTCCGGCTGCCCGGCGATGAACATGATCGCGCTGGAAATCGAGGTCGCGCTGGAGCGCGCTGGATTCCGTGGCTCAAAGGTCCGCACGGTGCTGTCGCCGGCCTGGACCACCGATTGGATGAGCGAGGAGGGCCGCCAAAAGCTGCGCGCCTACGGCATCGCGCCGCCGCAGGCCTCGAACTCGCGCCGGGCATTGTTCGGCGCCCAGGCCGTCGCCTGCCCGCAATGTGGCTCCGAGAACACCGAGCTGCTGTCCGAATTCGGATCGACCTCCTGCAAGGCGCTGTGGCGCTGCAAGTCCTGCCGCGAACCCTTCGATTACTTCAAGTGTCATTGACCATGTCCGCAGCCGCACCGCGCTTTCATCGTCTGGCCGTCAGCGGCCTTCGCCGCGAGGCGGCCGACGCCGTCTCGATGACCTTCGCCATCCCGGGCGAACTCGCTCGCGATTACGCCTTCACGCCCGGGCAGTATCTCACGCTTCGCACGATGCTGGACGGTGAGGAGGTGCGCCGCTCCTATTCGATCTGTTCCGGCCCCGACGACGGCGAGATCCGCATCGCCGTGAAGAAGGTCGATGGCGGTGCGTTCTCGAACTGGGCCGCCGATGAACTCAAATGCGGCGACGAACTCGACGTAATGACGCCGACCGGCCGCTTCGGCGCGGTCGCGCCGGCCGATACGGGGCGGATCCATGTCGGCTTTGCCGCAGGCTCCGGCATTACGCCGATCCTGTCGATCGTCAAGGGCATCCTCGCACGCGAGCCGGACAACCGCTTCTTCCTATTCTACGGCAACCGATCGAGCGACAACATCATGTTCCTCGAGCCGCTCGAAGAGCTGAAGGATCGCTTCATCGACCGCCTCTCGATCTTTCACGTCATCTCCGGCGAAGAGCAGGACATCCCGATCCTGCATGGCCGGCTCGACGGCGACAAGGTGAGGGTGCTGCTGCGCTCGCTGGTGCCGGCGGCAAGCGTCGATCACGTCTTCATCTGCGGTCCGTCCGGCATGAGCGAGGACATCGAGGCGACCTGCCGCGAGCTCGGCGTCGCGCAAGACCGCATCCATGTCGAGCGCTTCGTCTCCGAATTCGGCGGCAAGCCGCGGCCGAAAAAGGCGGTTGCGCCCGACGCGCCGCCGAAGGCGATCGCCTCGCTGATCATCGACGGCAAGCGTCGCGACGTTCCGGTGGCGGAGGACGAGGCGATCCTCGATGCCGCGTTGCGCGCCGGCGTCGATCTGCCCTTCGCCTGCAAGGGCGGCATGTGCTCGACCTGCCGCGCCAAGCTGGTCGAAGGCGAGGCGCCGATGGACATCAATTATTCGCTGGAGCCGTGGGAACTGAAGGCAGGGTTCATCCTGACTTGCCAGGCCAAGCCGTCGTCGGAGCGGGTCGTCGTCGATTACGACCACGTCTGAGCAGGCGTATCAGGTCCCGCCAATGCAAATGCGTCGCATTATTTGACAGTTTCGGCCAACCAGCAGAACATCATGGGCAAACATTTCGCCGGGAGGAGCGCGTGAACGTCAAAGCTGCTCTGTCGCCTGAGGATATTGCCCGCGCCTGCGCTGAGGCGATGTGGGCGGAGGACGATGCCTCCAAGGGGCTCGGCATGGAGATCGTCGAGATTGGCCCCGGCTTCGCAACGCTCGCGATGAATGTGCGGCCGGACATGGTCAACGGCCAGCGCATCGCCCATGGCGGCTTCATCTTCACGCTCGCCGATTCCGCCTTTGCCTTTGCCTGCAACTCGCACAACGACCGCGTCGTTGCCGCGCAAGGCCAGATCACCTTCATCAAGCCGGGTAAACTCGGGGATCGCCTTGTTGCGAAGGCACGCGAGGTCACGCGCGGCGGCCGCTCCGGCATCTATGACGTGCGTGTTACCGCAGGCGAGACCATCATCGCAGAATTCCGCGGGCACTCGCGTGTCATTCCCGGCACATGGCTGCCGGAGCAGGACAAATAAAAAGAACGAAACAACGTGGGGAAGCAAGGATGGCTCTGACGAGGCTCAAGGAAGGCGGCAGCGCCTATAGCGCCGAGATGGACGTGCATGAGCGCGCCTCGCGTGATGAGATCATGGCGCTGCAGAAGCAGCGGCTGGCCTGGTCGCTGAAGCACGCCTATGACAACGTCGCGCATTATCGCAAGGCCTTCGACGAGGCCGGCGTGCATCCGTCAGATTTTCGCGAGCTCTCCGATCTCGCGAAATTCCCGTTCACGGTGAAGACGGATTTGCGCGATAATTATCCCTTCAACATGTTCGCCGTGCCACGCGAAAAGCTGGTGCGCGTGCATGCGTCCTCCGGCACGACCGGCAAGCCGATCGTGGTGGGCTACACGCAACGTGATATCGATACCTGGTCGGACGTGATGGCGCGCTCGATCCGCGCCGCCGGCGGCCGCACCGGCATGATCATCCACAATGCTTACGGCTACGGCCTCTTCACCGGCGGGCTCGGCGTGCATTACGGCGCCGAAAAACTCGGCTGCACCGTGGTGCCGATCTCGGGCGGCATGACCGAGCGGCAGGTGCAGCTCATCAACGATTTCCGGCCCGACATCATCACGGTGACGCCGAGCTACATGCTGGCGATCCTCGACGAGTTCAAGCGGCAGAAGCTCGACCCGCGCCAATGCTCGCTCAAGGTCGGCATCTTCGGCGCCGAGCCCTGGACCAATGCGATGCGCGGGGAGATCGAGGAGGCCTTCGATATGGACGCGACCGACATCTACGGTCTCTCCGAAGTGATCGGCCCCGGCGTCGCCCAGGAATGCATCGAGACCAAGGACGGCCTGCACATCTGGGAGGACCATTTCTATCCTGAGGTCATCGACCCTGAAACGGGTGCGGTGCTGCCCGACGGCGAGAAGGGCGAACTGGTCTTCACCTCGCTCACCAAGGAAGCCTTTCCCGTGATCCGGTATCGCACCCGCGACCTGACGCGGCTGCTGCCGGGCACGGCGCGGCCGGGCATGCGTCGCATGGAGAAGGTGACCGGGCGCTCCGACGACATGATCATCCTGCGAGGTGTCAACCTGTTCCCGACCCAGATCGAGGAGGTGCTGCTCGCGACCGACTGGTGCGGCGGCCACTTCATCCTGGAACTGACCCGTGAAGGCCGTATGGACGAGCTCACCATCATCGCGGAAGCGCGATCCGAGAGCTGGGACGGGCGCGGTCTGCTCGACCATGCCGACCGGATATCGAGCCACATCAAGAACACCATCGGCATCAGCTCCAGGGTGCAGGTGGTCGCGCCCGCCACGCTGGAACGCTCGCTCGGCAAGGCCAAACGCCTCTACGACAAGCGGCCCAAGGACTGATTCGACCGATTGACTTGATCGGCCCCAAAGGCGACAAGGCCCGCGAGAAATCGCGGGTCTTTTCATGTCGCCAGCCGATACCAAAACCGTCGAAGCGCGCTGCGTGCGCCTCAATGCCAAGGCCGAGAACGCTGCCGCGGTCGCGCCGGTGGTCGAGCGTCATACGCTGACGCGCGGTCCGAACGATGTCCTGATCGAGGTGAAGGCCGCCGCCGTCAACCCCTCGGATGTCAAGGCAGCAACCGGATTGATGCCCTACGCCGTATTCCCGCGCACACCGGGCCGCGACTATGCCGGCGTGGTGACCGAGGGGCCGGCTGGCACCGTCGGCCGCGAGGTGTTCGGCTCCTCCGGCGATCTCGGCATCCGCCGTGACGGCACCCATGCAACCCATCTCGTCGTCGAAGCCGACGCGGTGGTGGAGAAGCCGAAGACGGTGTCGTGGGAGGAGGCCGCCGGCATCGGCGTGCCCTTTGTCACCGCGATGGAAGGCTTTCGTCGCGCCGGCGTACCGAAGTACGGTGAGACCATCCTGGTATTCGGCGTCAACGGCAAGGTGGGCCAGGCCGCGGTGCAGATCGCGACCTGGCAGGGCGCGCGCGTCATCGGCGTGGTGCGCAAGGCGGAGGCCTACGAAGGCCACACCAATGCCCCCGTCGAGGTGATCGACGCGTCCGCGACCGACGTCGCCACGCGCGTGCGCGAATTGACCGGCGGCAAGGGCGCCGACATCGTCTTCAACACGGTCGGCGATCCCTATTTCCAGGCCGCGCACAAATCGCTCGCCTTGCGCGGCCGCCAGATCCTGATCGCCGCGATCGAGCGCATCGTGCAGTTCAACATTCTCGAATTCTACCGCGGCCAGCACACCTATGTCGGCATCGATACGCTCGGCCTGTCGTCGGCCGCCACAGGCGCGGTGCTGCGCGATCTCAGCCCGGGCTTTGCGAGCGGCCAGCTGAAGCCGTTCCCGATCAAGGCGCATGCCGTCTATCCGCTGGAGCGCGCCAAGGAGGCGTATGTCGCGGTCGCCGGTTCCTCGCGTGACCGCGTGGTCCTGAAGCCGTAGTCATGGACTCGTCCGCAGCACTCGTCATTGTCGCCGGCCTCGCCATCGGCGTTGTCTACGGCGCCGTCGGCCTTCTCAGTGGCTTTTGCCTGATGAGCAGCATGCGCGGCTGGCTTGCGGAGGGAGACGGGCGGCTGGTGCGGACATATGCGCTGGCGATCGCGGTTGCGATCGCCGCCAGCCAGTTCCTTGCGGGCAACGGCATGGCCGATCTCGGCAAGTCGATCTACCTGCAGCAGACCTTCTCGGTGCCGGTGCTGTTCTTCGGCGGACTGCTGTTCGGTTACGGCATGGTGCTGTCGAACGGCTGCGGCTCGCGCGCCCTGGTGTTGCTTGGCCGCGGCAACCTCCGCTCCTTCGTCGTCGTGACCGTACTCGCCATCGCCGCGCAGATGACGCTCAAGGGGCTGATCGCACCGGCGCGAATCGCGCTGGTTCAGGCCTCGCAAACCACCGTCAGCGTCAATTCGCTGCCGTCGCTGCTGGCGAGACTTGGCCCAACTGAAGCTCTGTCGCGCACGCTGGCTGCCGCCGTGCTCGTCCTCGTGCTGATCCTGTTTGCCTTCGCGCATCCGATGTTCCGGCGCTCGCCGGGCCAGATCGCGGCAGGCATTATTGTCGGCCTGCTTGTCGCCGCCGGCTGGTTCGTCACCGGCTATCTCGGTGCCGACGACTTCAATCCGGTGCCGGTGACCTCGCTCACTTTCATCGCGCCGATCGCCGATAGCTTGCAATACGCCATGCTCTCGACAGGCTTGACGCTCAACTTCGGCATTGCGACGGTCGCCGGCGTGTTCGCCGGCAGCCTGATCACTGCACTTGCCACGGGCCGATTCAAGCTTGAAGGCTATTCCTCGCCGCGCCACATGCTGCGCTCGGGCAGCGGCGCCGCGCTGATGGGCATCGGCGGCGTGATGGCGTTCGGCTGCTCGATCGGGCAGGGGCTCACGGGTGTGTCGACCCTGGCGCTAGGATCGTTCGTCGCGCTCGCCGGCATCCTGCTCGGCACGACCGCAGGTTTGCGTGGCGTGCTGCGGGTTCAGCCGCTCAAGGCAGCCGGGGCTGGCTCGCCGGCCGCTTAGCTAGTCCACGGCCTTCGTCACGATGCGGATCTCCGACGTCAGTGTCCGGTGCACCGGGCACTTGTCTGCGATCTCCATCAGCTTCTTGCGTTGCTCGGCATCCAGCGCGCCGTCGATCGCGATGTCGCGCTCGATCTGGTCGAGCATGCCCTCCCGCGTCTCGCACTCCTCGCAATCCTTGGCATAGATTTTCGAGTGCTTCAGCGTGACCGTGACCCGATCGAGCGGCAGCGACTTGCGGTCGGCATAGAGCCGCATGGTCATGGAGGTGCACGCGCCGAGGCCAGCGAGCAGGAAATCGTAGGGCCCCGGGCCGGCGTCCTCGCCGCCAGCTGACACCGGCTCGTCCGCCACGAGGCGATGCGGCCCGACGGTGATGATCTGGTTGAATTTGCTCTTGCGAGTCTCCTGCACCAGGACCTTCCGCGGCTCCTCCGGGCGGTCCATCGTCTTCGCCCGTCGCGCCGTGTCGATATAGCGGCTGGCCCAGGCCGCGATCATGTCGGCGGCATAGAGCGCGTCGGCGGGTTTGGCGAGCAGATGATCGGCATGGTCGAGCGAGACGAAGCTCTTGGGGTGCTTTGCCGCGACAAAGATCTTCGTTGCATTCTCGATCCCGACGGTGTCATCGACCGGCGAGTGCATTACCAGCAGCGCCTTGTGCAGCCCCGTGATGTCTTTCATCAGTTCGTGCTCGGCCACGTCGTCGAGGAATTCCCGCTTGATCCGGAATGGGCGTCCTGCAAGCGAGACCTCGCCCTCGCCCTGTGCGCGGATGTTGTCGAGATGCTCCTTGAAGAGGCCGGTCACGTGCGCCGGATCGGATGGGGCCGCGATGGTCACGACAGCCGTGGCCTCGGGAATTCTTCCGGCGGCTGCGAGGATCGCGGCGCCGCCGAGGCTGTGGCCGATCAGGAGCGACGGCGCCTTGCGGGCGTCGCGCAGATGGTCGGCTGCGCGCACGAGATCGGCCACGTTGGACGAAAACGTCGAATTGGCGAAATCGCCTTCGCTCGAGCCGATCCCGGTGAAGTCGAAGCGCAGCACCGCGATGCCTCTGGCGGCCAGCGCGACCGAGATGCGCTTGGCGGCGAGCGTATCCTTTCCGCAAGTGAAGCAGTGCGCAAACAGCGCATAGGCCGCGGGCTCGCCGTCCGGCAGTTCCAGCGCGGCTGCAAGCTGATGGCCGCCTTCGCCCGTGAATTGAAAGCGTTCCGTCGGCATGGGCTTCCCCTCGTTCCTGCTTGAATTCTAATCGTCGGAATAGCGCTGCTCGGCCCAGGGATCGCCCCGGTTATGATAGCCGCGGACTTCCCAGAAGCCCGGCGCGTCCTCGGTCAGGAATTCGATGGACTGGAGCCATTTCGCGCTCTTCCAGAAATACAGATGCGGCACGACCAGCCGCACCGGGCCGCCATGCTCCTCCGTCAGCGGCTTGCCGGACCAGCTATGGGCGAGCAACGCATCCTCGGCGGCAAAGTCTTCCAGCGCGAGGTTGGTGGTGTAGCCGTCATGGGAATGCAGTGTCACGAAGCGTGCATCCTCGCGCGGCTGGCAGGCCGCGAGCAGCTCGCGTGTG
This sequence comes from Bradyrhizobium symbiodeficiens, assembly GCF_002266465.3. Classification (NCBI taxonomy): domain Bacteria; kingdom Pseudomonadati; phylum Pseudomonadota; class Alphaproteobacteria; order Hyphomicrobiales; family Nitrobacteraceae; genus Bradyrhizobium; species Bradyrhizobium symbiodeficiens. The sequence goes on from NZ_CP029427.2 coordinate 2,419,547, forward strand.
GCAAGCCCTTCCCACTCGTTGTCGTAGCGCGACCAGGTGGTGACGCAATGAATGTCGGAGGTGAACCGCGCCTGCTTCTGCGCGGTGAATTCGACGAAGGTCCAGAACACGGGGCTCTCGACCGCGCCGTAGACGTCGAGCCGCCAGCGGTCGCGCGAGACCGGCGGCACCACCCCGAGATCGAGCACCGGCCAGTCCTTGGTGAGGTGCTGGCCGGGCGGCAGTCTTTGGTCCTCCGGCCGCGTGATCTTCCCTGTGAGAAAGCGGCCCTCGCGCGCCCATTTTTCCTTGGTGCGCGTCAGCTTGCTGTCGGATGGTGTCTCGTCAGCCATGATCTACTCGTGCCGGTGCATTGCCGAAGTGTGCTTGGTGTCGCGCATGGTAGCATAGATGACGAGGGACAGGCAGATGATGCCGCTGAGGTAGAAATAGAACCATTCCTCGTGGCCGATGCTCTTGAAATAGAGCGCGATCGCAGGCGCCGTGCCGCCGAAGACCGACACGGTGATGGCATAGGGCAGGCCGACGCCGAGCGCGCGGACATTGGTCGGGAACAGCTCGGCCTTCACCACCGCGTTGATCGAGGTGTACCCGGCGACGAACAGCCAGGCACAGCAGATCAGGACGAACGCGACGAAGGGCGACTTGGTCTCCTTCAGCGTCATCAACAGCGGCACCGTCGCGAGCGTGCCGGCGACACCGAAGAAGATCAGCAGCGGCTTGCGCCCGATCTTGTCGGAGATCGCGCCGTAGATCGGCTGGAGGATGGTCGCGAAGATCAACGTGCCGAAGATCACGAAAGTGGTCTGGTCCTCCGTCAGCCCGACCGAAAGCTTGACGAAGGTCTGCATGTAGGTGGTGAAGGTGTAGAACGCCGCGGTGCCGCCGGCGGTGAGGCCGACCACCAGGAGGAGCTCGCGCGGATAACGCAGCAAATTGGTGATCGAACCGGTCGGCTTCACCACCTTCCTGGCTTCCTCGAACGCCTCCGTCTCGTGCAGGCCGCGCCGCATCACCGCGGCAAAGATCGCCAGCAGCGCGCCGATCGCAAAGGGGATGCGCCAGCCCCATGCCTTCAGTTCCTCCGGCGTCAGGAACACTTTCTGCAGGAGCAGCAGCACGATGATCGCGGTGAGCTGGCCGCCGATCAGGGTGACGTATTGGAAGCTCGAATAGAAGCCACGGTGCTTGGGATCGGCGACCTCGCTGAGATAGGTGGCGCTGGCGCCATATTCGCCGCCGAGGCTCAGGCCCTCGATGACCCGGGCAAGCGCGAGGATGACAGGCGCGGCGAACCCGATCGTGGCATAGGTCGGCGTCAGCGCAATGATCAGCGAGCCAAAGCACATGAAGACGACCGACAAGGTCAGCGAGATGCGCCGTCCGAAATGGTCGGCGAGATAGCCGAACAACCAGCCGCCCAGGGGTCGCATCAGGAACGTCGCCGCAAAGACGACGGCAACGTTCAATTGCTGCACGACGGGGTCGCTGCCAGGGAAGAAGGCGGGAGCAAAATAGAGCGCGAACGCCGTGTAGGCGTAGAAGTCGTACCACTCGACGAGATTGCCGATGGAGCCGATGAAGATCGCCTTGATCCGCCGCCTGGCGTCGGCGATGTCGATGTGGTCGGAGGCCGGTTTGATAGCTTGCTCAGTCACGTCCGGCCTTTCCGTATCGCTGTTTGGAAAGGCCTACATCACCTTTCCAAACAGAAATGGCAACTGGCGGGGGCCTCTCACCGTGCCCTGCGACCAAGTCACGGTGCCTGCCGGATCGAGCCGGAAGCCAGGAATCCGCTTCAGCCATTCCTCCAGCGCAACCTGCATCTCCATGCGCGCAAGGTTGGAACCGACGCAGCGGTGAATGCCGAGGCCGAAAGCGGCGTGGCGATTCTCGCGGCGGTCGATCACGACTTTGTCAGCGTCCGGAAACACCTTGGGATCGCGGTTCGCGGCGGGGAACGACAGCAGCACCATGTTGCCCGCCTTGACCGGGCATCCCGAGATCGTGGTCTCCTTGACGACCTCGCGCGCCATCGTCACCGGCGAATAGGCCCGCAGCAGTTCCTCCACCGCTATCGGGATCAACCCGGGCTCGGCGATCAGGCGCTCGCGGTCGGCGGGCGTCCGGGCGAGGTGCCAGAGCGAGGAGCCGATCGCGCTCCAGGTGGTGTCGATGCCGGCGATCAGGAGCAGGCGCAGCGAGCCGAGGACGTGGGACTCTTCCAGCGGCTGGCCCTCCTTGTCCTTGGCATTCATCAGATAGGAGATGAGATCGTCGGTCGGCTTGGATCTGCGCTCCTCGATATGCGTCCTGAAATAGGCGCTCATCTCCTGTACGGCCTGGAGCAGCTTGCTCTCGTCCTTGATGCCGAGCTCCAGGATCATGTGGATCCAGTTGATGAAGAGATCGCTGTCGCTCTCGGGAATGCCGAGCATGTGGGCGATGGCCCGAACCGGGATATACTTGGCGTAGCGCGCGGCGGCGTCGACCTTGTCGTCGGCGATGAAGCCGTCGATCAGCTCGTTGCAGATCGCGCGCATCCGCGGCTCCAGCTTCTTCATCGCGTCCGGCGTGAAGGGAGGCAGCAAAAGCTGCTTGGCCGGCTTGTGCACGGGCGGATCCGAAGTGATCGGCGGCGCGGCGTTCCTCGCGACCTCGGGACGGACGTCGCGCACGATGATGCGGCGCGAGGAGAAATGCTCGGTGTCGTTGGCGATCTCGCGCACCGCTTCATAGGTCGTCGGCATGTAGCAGCCGAGGAAACGCTCGGTGCGCACGACCGGACTTGCGGCGCGCAGCTCCTCCCAGATCGGGAAGGGATCTTCCGTCCATTGCGGATCGGTATGATCGAAATCATGGACCCAGTCGGTGACGGGCGGATGGGCGGCGGGCGGACTGGCGTCGGACATGGCAGGGAATCCCTTGGCTCGTGTTCGCTGATAGGACGCGGGGCGGACGAGGCCGCGCTACTCCTCGATCACATCGAGGCTACTCCTCGATCACATCGATCGCGATTTCGGGGCAATTGGATTTGGCAAGCCAGGCCTTGTCCTCGAGCCCCGGCGGGACCGTGCCGTCGCCGGCTTCGTGGGCGTTGCCATATTCGTCCAGTTCGAACAATTCCGGCGCGAGCGCCTTGCAGCGCGCGTGGCCCTGGCATTTGTCGGGATCGACGTGAACCCTCAGTCGCTCTGTCATGGCGGCATCCTTGGTCGCATGCGCGCCGGGACCCGCAGGGCGGCGCGTTCCTCAGGGTGGTCTTTATCCGCGACGTTTGTCGCGGGCTTTAAGTTATATGCTATTACATTCGCGGCAGGCTTCCCCTGTCAAGCGCAAACTTATAGGCTTCGCCACAACATGCGCTCACAACTCGCCCGCAAGCCTGCCAACACCTACCACCATGGCGATCTCCGCGACGCGCTGATCAAGGCCGCGTTGCGCGAGGCGGAGCAGGGCGGGGCCGAGGCGATCAGCATCAAGGCGCTGGCCAAGCAACTTGGCGTCTCGCAGCCAGCGCCATACCGGCACTTTGTCGACCGTGATGCGCTGCTAACGGCGGTGACGGCGGAGGCGTTCCGGCAGCTCAGTGCACTTCTGCGCGAGGCAATGGCCAAGCCGTCGAGGCAATCGAAACTGTCGCGGCTGGCGCAGGCGACGCTCGATTTCGGTTTGCGCCGCAACGGCATCTACCGATTGATGTTCGCCTCGCGCACAGTGTCGTGCGCTGCCAAGGGCAGCGAATTGCACGAGGCGACGCGCGAGACGTTTGCACTCGTGATCGAGGCGCTGGAAGCGCCCGCCGTCGGTTATTTGCGCGAACGCCAGGCGCTCAAGATCTGGGCGGCTTTGCACGGCGTGGTGATGCTGGCCGAGCAGGGCCTGTTCACCGGCGAGGCCGCGCACGCCACGCGCGAGGAGCTGGTCGAGGATTTCGTCAGCGAAACGAAGGTCGCGCTCGCGGCCGCGATCAAGGGCGCGCGGCGTGGGAAGGCGGCTGGTACCTAAGCTTTTACCCTCAAGAGGGTCATCAGCCTATCGACCGCGCTGTCCGGCGTGGTCACGACGGGACGGCCGGTGGCTTCCGCGACCAGCGGCGCGGCTGCCGCGATGCTGAACTGCGCCAGCGCGATGATGTCGCAATCGCGCAGATCCTTCGATGCTTCCACGATTAGCCGGTCGTGCATGGCGCGGTCGCCGCGGTCGAGTGCGGCCAGCGCGCCCTCGGCGAGCTTCGGCACGATCTCGACCGAGGCCGGAAATTCCGGCGGCATCGAGGCCAGCGTCGGCGGGAAGGTCGAGAGCAGGCCGATCCGCTTGCCCATCGTCACCGCGCGCGCGATCATGGCTTCGTTCGGCTTCAGTACCGGCATCGGCGCATGCGCGCGTGCCACCGCCTCGATACAGGGGCCGAAGGCCGAGCAGGTGAACAGGATCCCGTTCGCCCCGGTCGCCGCCGCATAATCGCCGAGCGCGAGGAAGCGCTCGGTCATGGCGTCGTTGAGCACGCCGTCTCGGGCCAGATCCGCCGACAGACTGTCGTCGAGCAGGTTCATCAGCCGCGCCTCCGGCCAAGCCTTGGCGAACGCCGCTTCGATCGGCGCGATGGAATGCTTGAGGGCGTGGATCAGGGCGATGCGAGGGGGCGTCGTCATTCAACGTGGCTACCTGAGAGGTCTCGCGCTCCGGACGCAGAGCAGCACGTAGTGATGCGCTGCTGAGCCGGGGCCCATTCCTTTGGTGTGTCAGAAGCCGTGGCTTCCTGGGTCCCGGCTCTGCGCAGCGGCGTTGCACGCCGCAGCGCGTCCGGGACACGAGAGACGTTTACTTGAACGGCAATGCGTACATCAAGCCGCCCTTGCTCCAGAGGCCGTTGAGGCCGCGATCGAGCTTGAGCGGGCTCGCCTTGCCGACATTGCGCTCGTAGATCTCGCCGTAATTGCCGGTGGCCTTGAGCGCGGTGACCAGCCATTTGTTGTCGAGCCCGAGCCGCGAACCGAGATCGCCGGAGGCCCCCAGCAGGCGCTGGATCGCAGGCGTCTGCGACTTCGCCATTTCGTCGACATTGCCTTGCGTGACGCCGAGCTCCTCGGCCTCGATCAGGCCGTAATGCAGCCAGGTGATGATGTCGCTCCAGACCTCGTCGCCGTTGCGGGTGAAGGGCCCGAGCGGCTCCTTGCTGATGGTTTGCGGCAGCACGACGTAGTCGGCCGGGTTCGGCGCGGCGGTCGTCACCGCGCCCGCGAGCGCGGAGGCGTCCTGGGTCATGGCGTCACAGCGGCCACCGAAGAAGGTCTGGTACATGGTGTCGACGCGGTCGAACACCAGCGGCTTCCAGTCGATGCCGTTGGCGCGGCCGTAATCGCCGAGCGTGACCTCATGCGTGGTGCCCTGCGCCACGCAGACGGTGGCGCCCTTCAAGTCCTTGATCTCCTTCACGCCGAGGTCCTTCTTCACGACAAAGCCCTGGCCGTCGTAGAAGTTGATCGGACCCTGGCGCAGGCCAAGCGTCACACCGCGCAAGTAAGTCTGCGTCGAATTGCGGTAGAGCACGTCGATCTCGCCCGATTGCAGCGCAGTGAAACGGTTCTGCGCGGTCAGGGAGACGTAGCGCACCTTGCTGGCATCCCCCAGCACGCCGGCTGCGAGCGCGCGGCAATAATCGACGTCGAGGCCCTTGTAGTTGCCTTGCGAGTCCGGCGCCGAGAAGCCGGCAAAGCCGGCGCTGACGCCGCACACCAACGTGCCGCGGCTCTTCACCGTGTCGAGCGTCGCGGCGGATGCGACAATTGTCGATGCAGCGAGCACGCCCGCCGCGATAACCACTTTCCTCATCATGCTACTCCCCTCAGTGATTGACACTACGCAACACGTTGTCGACGGCCGTGCCGAGCTTGTCGACGATCTGGTCGATTTCGTCGGCGGAGGCGATATAGGGCGGCGCCAGCAGCACATGGTCGCCGCGAACGCCATCCACGGTGCCGCCGCCGGGATAACAGCCGAGCCCATTGGCGAAGGCCTCCGCCTTGATTTTCTGATTGAGCTTGAGCGCGGGATCGAACGAGGTACGACTGGCGCGATCAGAGACCAGCTCGATCGCCCAGAACAGGCCACGGCCCCTGATGTCGCCGACATGGCGGTGATTGCCGAAGCGCTCGGTCAGGCGCTGTTCGAGCTGCCTGCCGCGCTCCTTGACGCGCTCGAGCAGGCCGTCCTCGCGGATCACCTCCTGCACGGCCAGTGCGGCGGCGCAGGCGAGGGGATGCGCGAGATAAGTATGGCCGTGCTGGAAGGCGCCCGAGCCGGCGCGGATGGTGTCGATGATCTTGCCGCTCGCGAGCATTGCCCCGATCGGCTGGTAGCCGCCGCCGAGCCCCTTTGCGATCGCCTGGATGTCCGGCGCGACGCCTTCCTGCTCCCAGGCGTGCGTGGTGCCGGTGCGGCCCATGCCGCACATGACCTCGTCGAGGACGAGCAGCGCGCCGTGCCGGTCGCAGATCTCGCGCACCGCCCTGAAATAGCCGTCCGGTGCCGTCACCGCGCCGGCGGTGGCGCCGACGACGGGCTCGGCAAGGAACGCCGCGACGGTGTTGGGACCGAGCCGCTGAAACTCCGCTTCGAGCTCCGCCGCGAGCCGCGCAACGAACTGTGTATCGGATTCACCGTCGCGCTGTTCATGATAGGCGAATGCCGGCGTCACGTGGCTGAAGGCGGCCGAGAGCAGCGGCGCATAGGGCGCGCGCCGCCAGGCGTTGCCGCCGGCGGCGAGGGCGCCCAGCGTGTTGCCGTGGTAGCTCTGTCGCCGCGCGATGAAATGCTGACGCTGTGGCTCGCCGCGCTCGATGAAATATTGCCGCGCGAGCTTGATGCTGGCCTCGATCGCCTCCGATCCGCCGCTGACGAAATAGGCATATGCGAGGCCGCCGGGTTCATGGCCGACCAGCGTCTCGGCGAGGGCTTCGGCGGGCTCGGACGAGAAGAAGGCGGTGTGCGCATAGGCCAGCGTCGAGGCCTGCTTCGCCATCGCCGTGATCACGCGTGGATGCTGGTGGCCGAGACAGGAGACCGCCGCGCCGCCGGAGGCGTCGAGCACGCGCCGTCCGTCCTCCGCAAAGAGATAGACGCCTTCGCCGCCGATCGCCTTGGGCGGCGTCTCGCGCAACGAGCGGTGCAGCACGCGGCTGGTGCGAGGGGCCATGGGTCAACCTTTCTCCGAAACGTAGGTGGAGGCAGCAGCGAGCCGCGCCTCGGTATGCTCCAGGCGTTTCTTCGCGGCGACGCCGCCGAGCGCGAACGTCACTGCCGCCAGCGACTGCGCGATCGCGATCGCGCCCGTGAGACTCGGGAAGAAGCCGGGAGAGGAGGCCGCCTCGAACAGCAGGACATGGTCGGCCCCCTCGGCCATCGGTGCCGAGAGGCTGTCCGCGACGGCAATCAGCGTTGCGCCGCTGCGATGGGCAGCTTGCGCGACGCGGACGCTCGCATGCGTGTAGGGCAGGAAGCCGATGACGATGACGGCCTCGCCAGGGCGGAAGGCGCCGAGATCGAGATCGTCGGGGCCGGACACGCCGATGAGCTGCACCTGTTCGGGACGGAACAGCCGCAGCTCGTAGTTCAACAGCTCGGCCACGCTCCGGCAACTGCGATAACCTGCGATCCAGATCCGCTTGGCCTCATGCAGGGCGCGTGCGGCTTCCACAATCGGCTGGGCGGGGATCCGCGGAAGTCCGGCGGCCTCTGCCTCGAGCTTGTCGGTGACCAGTGCGACATCGGCATTCGGGCCGGGCCGGCGGCTTCTGGCGCGGCCAGAGAAGGGCGACGTCTGCGAGGGTCGCCGCGCCTCGGTCAGCGCTGCGCGTAATTCGTCCCAGCCGGAATAGCCGATAGCCTTGGCGAGGCGCGTGAACGCGGCGGGATCGGCGCCGGCAACTGCGGCGAGGTCGCGCATCGACCGGGTGGTGGCGTCGTAATCGTTGGCAGCGACGAAGCGTCCGACTTCCTGCAGCCGCATCGGCAGCGATGGCAATGCAATGCGCAGTTCGCTCAGCGGCGAGGATTTCGCGGGCTCGGCCATGAAACATTTGTTGCACGATTTTTATAATGGTGCAACAGTTGACGTGCCGCTGCCGGAAATCGCTGCCTCTCGAGAAGGATTTTTGCGCTGTGACCACGGACACGCCGAGACCGCCGCCGCGCCCCCGCTTTTTCAGCGCATGGGGGCCCAGTGAGCTGAAGGGCCTGTTCTGGCAGGTTCTGGTGGTCGCGATCGTTGTCGGCGTTGTCGGTTTCCTCTGGTCCAACACCGTCACCAACCTTTCGGCGCGCCGCATCACGACCGGGTTTGCCTTCCTCGGCCGTGAGGCCGGCATGCCCATCGCCGACAGTTTGCTCGCCTATAATCCGAGAGACACCTATCTCTGGGCCTTCGTTGTCGGCGTCGGCAACACCTTGCGCGTCGCCGTGATCGGCATCGTGCTCGCGACCATCCTGGGCACGCTGATCGGCATTTCGCGATTGTCGGCCAACTGGCTGCTGTCACGACTTGCCGCCGTCTATGTCGAAACGCTTCGCGACATCCCGCTGCTGCTTCAGCTTCTGTTCTGGTACGTGCTGATGCAGGCGCTGCCGGCCGCGCGCGCGGCATGGCGGCCGATCGACGGAGTGTTCCTGTCCAATCGCGGCCTGATCGTGCCGGCAATTCCGCTTGGCCCGCCGCAGCTTTGGGTGCTCGGCACGGCGGCGTTCGGCCTTGCCGTGGTCTATCTCATCCGCCGATGGCTGGTTGCGCAGCAGATGCGCGACGGCAAGCCGCGGCCGGTATGGCCCTTTGCGGTGAGCTTCGTCCTCGCGCTGCCCGTGCTGGTATCCCTACTGCTTCGCGTGTCCTGGACAATCGAGTGGCCGGAGCTGCGCGGCTTCAACTTCGTCGGCGGGCTGACGCTCGCTCCGGAATATTTCGCGCTTCTGATCGCGCTTGTCACCTACACCTCGGCCTTCATTGCCGAGATCGTGCGTAGCGGCATCCAGTCCGTGCCGCGCGGGCAGTGGGACGCCGCCAATGCGCTCGGCCTCCGCCGCAGCTTCATGCTGCGGCAGATCATCCTGCCGCAGGCGCTGCGCGTGATCGTGCCGCCGATGACCAGCCAATATCTCAACCTGACCAAGAACTCCTCGCTTGCGGTCGCGATCGGCTACCAGGACGTGGTCTCGATCGCCAACACCACGCTGAACCAGACCGGGCAGGCGATCGAAGCGATCGCGCTGATCATGGCGGTGTTTTTGACCATCAGCCTTTCCATCAGCTTCTTCATGAACTGGTACAATTCGCGCATCGCGCTGGTGGAGCGCTGAGCATGACAGTGATCGCCGATATCCCGGACGCGCCGCGCGCCGCCCGTCGTTCGCAGATCGGCAACCCCGTGTTGCGCTGGCTGCGCGCCAATCTGTTCTCGTCGATCTCGAATGGCATTCTATCGATCGTGCTGTTGGCGGTGCTCACCAAGGGCATTTTCAGTTTCGTTCAGTGGGGCATCGCGAATGCGGTGTGGCTGACTCCGGCGAATGATTCCAGTGCCTGCCGCGCGGTGCGCGGCCTCGGCGCATGTTGGGCGATCATTCCCGAAAAGTACCGCTTCATCCTGTTCGGCACCTATCCGTTCGACGAGCAGTGGCGCCCGGCGCTGTCGGTAGTGCTGTTCATCGCGCTGTATTTTCTCTCGACTCGCCGCGCCTTCTGGCGGCGCGAACTCATCTATCTCTGGATCGGCGCGCTCGCGCTGATCAGCGTGCTGATGTGGGGCGGCGTGCTCGGGCTCTCCTTCGTCTCGCAGGACCGTTGGGGTGGTTTGCCGGTCACGCTGATCCTCGCGACGTTCGGGCTTGCATTCGGCTTTCCGCTCGGCATTCTCGTCGCGCTCGGCCGGCGCTCGAAGCTGCCGGCGATCCGCTCTCTCAGCGTGCTCTATGTCGAACTGATCCGTGGCGTGCCGCTGGTGAGCCTGTTGTTCATGGCGAGCGTGATGTTTCCGTTGTTCATGCCCGCTGGATTCAACATCGACAAGCTCTTGCGCGCGCAGATCGCGATCATCCTGTTTGCGGGCGCCTATCTCGCCGAGGTCATCCGCGGCGGTCTTCAGGCCGTGCCGCGCGGGCAATATGAAGCGGCCGACGCGCTCGGGCTGTCCTACTGGCGCAAGCACCGGCTGATCGTGCTGCCGCAGGCGATCCGCCATGTCATCCCGCCGCTGGTCAACACCTTCATCGCCTTCTTCAAGGACACCAGCCTCGTCCTCATCATCGGCATCTTCGATCTGCTGACGACGGCCAAGACGGCGATCATCGACCCCGCCTGGCAGCAATTCTCGGTCGAGGTCTATATCTTCGTCGCCGCGATCTATTTTGTCTTTTGCTTTGCGATGTCGCGGTACAGCAGAAGCCTGGAGGCAACGAGCGGAAGATGAGGCATCTCGTGTCCCGGACAAGGTGCAGCGCGTAATCGCTGCGCCGCAGAGCCGGAACCCAGAGATATAAGCGAGATCGCGGATGGATGGGCCCCGGCTCTGCAGCGCACCGCTGAAGAAGCGCTGCGCTGCGTCCGGGGCACGAGACGGTTATTTGTTCACCTTGGGATCGATCGGCGTCGTCCCGCGCACGCCCAGAATATCCTCCAGCACTTTCGCCCCGGCAATCACCTGCGCGTCCGCGCGCGGCGCGCCGACGACCTGCACGCCGACCGGCAGGCCCGAGGCCGTGAAGCCGCATGGCAGCGACAGCGAGGGGCAGCATGCGAGCGTGATGGCGTAGACGATGCCGAGCCACTCGACGTAATTGTCGAATCTCTTGCCGGCGCATTCGGCGACATAGCGGTGCTCGATCGGGAAGGGGGGCACGATCGTGGTCGGCGTCAGCAATAAATCGTAGGTCTTGAAGAACTCGACCGCCCGCGCGGTCATGCCGACGCGCTGGGCCTCGGCGCGTGCGAGCTGTTCCACCGTGAGCTTGAGGCCTTCCTCGATGTTCCAGATCACCTCGGGCTTGAGCAGGTCGCGCTTGGTGCGCAGCAGATTGGCCTTGGTGATCGCGAAATCGAAGGCGCGCAGAACGTGGAAGCATTCATGCGCCTCGCGCCAATCCGGATGCGCCTCCTCGACGATGGCGCCGGCCTCGGCAAAGCGTTCCGCCGCCTTGCGCGTGATCGCCTTGACCTCGGGATCGACAGGCGTGATGCCGAGATCGGGCGAATAGGCGATGCGCTTCGGCTTCTTGCCGGACTGAGCCGCCGACAGGAACGAGGTCGTGGGCGTCGGCAGCGATAGCGGATCATCCGCGTAGTCGCCGCTCATGGCATCCAGCAGCAGCGCGAGATCCTCGACGTTGCGCGCCATCGGACCGACGACGCCGAGATTGCGGTCGATGCCGGATTTCGGGGTATGTGCGACGCGGCCGATACTCGGGCGCATGCCGACGACGCCGCAGAACGCGGCGGGGCTGCGCAAGCTGCCACCCATGTCGGAGCCCTGCGCCAGCCAGGCCATGCCGGTCGCGAGCGCCACCGCCGCGCCGCCGGAAGAGCCCGCCGCGGATTTCGAAGTATCCCAGGGATTGAGGGTCGCGCCAAACACCTCGTTGAAGGTGTTGGCGCCGGCGCCGAATTCCGGCGTGTTGGATTTGGCGTAGACGACCGCGCCGTTGGCTTCGAGATTCTCGACCATGAGGTCGGACTTCGCGGGGATATTGTCCCTGAAGATTGGCGAGCCCTGCGTGCTCAACACGCCTGCAACGTCGGTCAGATCCTTGATCGGCACCGGAAGGCCAGCGAGCAGCCCCCGCGCGCCGGCGGGCTTCCGCATCAGCGCCTTGGCGTTGTCGCGCGCGCGATCGAAGCACAGGATCGGCAGCGCGTTGACCGTGCCGTCGACCTCACTGATGCGCTTCTCCAGCACATCCAGCAGTTCGAGCGGCGAGACATCGCCGGACCGCAGCTTGTCGACGACGGCGCAGGCGTTTTCGCGGATCAGGTCTTGAGACAACGACTTACTCCTATGCTTATTGTGTTCGTCACTCCGAGGAGCAAAGCGACGAAGCAATCCAGAGTCCCTCCTTGGCAACAGTCTGGATTGCTTCGCTTCGCTCGCAATGACGTGGACAGAGTTAGCTCCAGCCAGCGCTGATGCCGCCGTCGACCGTGTAGATCACGCCCGACGTATATCCCGCGCGGTCCGAAGCCAGGAACGCCATGAGGTCACCAATCTCGCGCGCATGTGCGGGGCGACCGAGCGGCAGGCTCTTCTGGAATTCCTTGTAGCGGCTCTCGTCGCCGAACTGGTGCTTGGCCCGCGTCTTGAGCAGGGTGACGTGGCGATCGGTGCCGACGGGGCCGGGATTGATGCCGACCACGCGTATGTTGTCGGCGAGACTTTTTCCCCCGAGCGCGCGGGTGAAGGCCATCAGCGCGGCATTGCCGGCGCTGCCGCAGATGTAGTTGGCGTCGAATTTCTCACCGGCCGCCCCGATGTCGTTGACGATGACGCCGCCGCTCTTGGCCTTCATCTGCGCGTAGATCTGCCGCGTCAGGTTGATGTAGCCGAACACTTTCAAATCCCAGGCGTCCCGCCAGGTCGCCTCGTCGATCTTGTCGATCGAGCCGCCGGGGATGTCGCCGGCATTGTTGACGAGCACGTCGATGTCGGCGGCTTCGCCGGCGAGCCGCGCCAGATCCTCAGGCTTGCGCAGGTCTACGACGCTCGTCGCGGCATCGATCTGGTGGGCGGAGCGCAGGCGGTCCGCCAGCGCCTTGAGCTGATCGCCGCTGCGCGCGGCGAGCAGAAGGTTTGCGCCTTCCTCGGCAAAGGCTTCGGCGGCGGCGGCGCCAATGCCCTTGGACGCGCCCGTGATCAGGACGCGCTTGCCACGCAGATGCAGATCCATGAGGTTACTCGCTCGGTGGGGAACTGGATGAAATCAGTAGGCGCTTGGCCGCGCCATGGTCAACATTGCAGTGCAGCGTTGCACTGCCGCCGCGTTTGGTCCATTGCAGTGCGGTCAAAAAGGCGGCGGCTGCCGGACCAAAGAGGGACGTTCTCGATGAGCAAGAAACAATACCGGATCGCGGTCATTCCCGGCGACGGCATCGGCAAGGAAGTGATGCCGGAGGGCCTGCGCGTCCTGGAGACGGCGGCGAAGAAGCACGGGGTCTCGCTGCATTTCGACCATTTCGACTTCTCGTCGTGGGACTATTACGAGAAGCACGGCCAGATGATGCCTGATGACTGGAAGGAGAAGATCGGCAAGCACGACGCGATCTATTTCGGCGCGGTCGGTTGGCCGGCCAAGATTCCCGACCACGTCTCGCTGTGGGGCTCGCTGATCAAGTTTCGCCGCGAGTTCGACCAGTACGTGAACCTCCGCCCGGTGCGGCTGATGCCCGGCGTGCCGTGCCCCCTGGCCAACCGCAAGCCCGGCGACATAGATTTTTGGGTGGTGCGCGAGAACACTGAAGGTGAATATTCCTCCGTCGGGGGCCGCATGTTCCCGGACACCGACCGCGAGTTCGTGACGCAGCAGACGGTGATGACCCGCACCGGCGTCGACCGCATCCTGAAGTTCGCCTTCGAGCTCGCGCAATCGCGGCCGAAGAAGCACCTGACCTCCGCGACCAAGTCCAACGGCATCTCCATCACCATGCCCTATTGGGACGAGCGCGTTGAGGCGATGGCGAAGAAGTTTCCCGGCGTGAAGTGGGACAAGTACCACATCGACATCCTGACCGCGAACTTCGTGCTGCATCCGGACTGGTTCGACGTGGTGGTCGGCTCCAATCTGTTCGGCGACATCCTCTCCGACCTTGGTCCGGCCTGCACCGGCACCATCGGCATCGCGCCGTCAGGCAACATCAACCCCGAGGGCGATTTCCCCTCGGTGTTCGAGCCGGTGCACGGTTCGGCGCCTGATATCGCGGGGCAGGGTATCGCCAACCCGATCGGCGCGATCTGGTCGGGCGCCATGATGCTCGATCATCTCGGCGAGAAAGTCGCCGGCAAGTCGATCGTCGACGCGATCGAGCGCACGCTGGCCGAACGCACGCTCCGCACCAAGGACCTCGGCGGCAACGCCGACACGACGGCGTGCGGCAAGGCGGTTGCGGATATGGTGGATTGACCTTCGTAGGGTGGGCAAAGGCGCGAAGCGCCGTGCCCACCTCTTCCATCGCGGAACATTTGATCGGAAGTGGTGGGCACGCTTTGCTTTGCCCACCCTACAATCCGCGTTAGGTCAATCAACCCGCGATCTTCTCGATCGCCGCCTGATCCAGCCCGAACTTCTTCCCCGCCTCGATGATCTCCTGCCAGGTGGTCGGATCGACCGGAATGCCCTCAGCCAGGCGCTTCTTCTTGGTCTCGCGCTCGGGCTCGCCGGCGATCTTGACCTTGTCGACGCCGGCGGCAGGCGGCGAGCCGGTGTGCCAGGCGACGAAGCTCTCGACTTCATGGGCGAGGTTCTCGCCGGTGCCAAGCTTGCCGGGGTCGATAACGATCGAGAGCATGCCGTTGAGGACGTTGTGCTTGCCGTCGGACGGGCCCTTGACCACCTGCCCGCCGGAGAGCGCGCCGCCGAGGATTTCGCACACCAGCGCGAGGCCGGAGCCCTTGTGCTCGCCGAACGGCAGGATGGCGCCGTGCGGCGGGATCACGGTGTAGCGCGGGTTGGTGGTGGGCTTGCCCTCGTTGTCGATGATGGTGCCCGGCTCTAGTCCGACGCCCTTGTTGTGGGCGACGCGGGTCTTTCCTTGCGCGATCCTGCTGGTGGCGAAGTCGAGCACGATCGGGTCCTTGCCCCTGCGCGGGATGCCGACACAGAACGGGTTGGTGCCGTGGCGCGCATCGCTGCCGCCCCAGGGTGCCACGATCGGGCGGGAAATGACGTTGACGAAGTGGATCGAGACCAGCCCGTGGTCGATGCACTGCTCGGCCCAGTGGCCGATGCGGCCGATATGGTGCGAGTTGGAGAGGCCGACGAGGCACACGCCGTTTTTCTTGGCGCGCTCGGCCGCCAGCTCCATCGCCTCGTGGCCGATCACCTGGCCGTAGCCGGTGAGGCCGTCGAGCGTGAGCAGCGGCCCGGTGTCGAGCACCACCTTGACGTGCGCGTTCACGGCGAGGCCGCCGTTGGTGACGCTCTGGACATAGCGCGGGATCATGCCGACGCCGTGGGAGTCGTGGCCCTTGAGGTTGGCCTCGACCAGATTAGTGGACACCAGCTCGGCCTCGCGGTCCGAGGAGCCGCCGGCCTTGACGATGGCGCGGATGGCGTTGGTGAGCGGTTCTGCCTTGATGGTGCGATAGTCGGCCATTGTTGCTCTTCTTATCCTCTTACGATCCGGCGGCAGTGCTCCCACGCCGCGCCAATCAGGTTCTCGCTCGCCTCCGGCGTACGGAACGCCGAATGCGCCGACAGCGTCACGTTGGGAATCTTCGTCAACGGATGATCGCCGGGCAGCGGTTCGATGTTGAAGACGTCGAGCCCGGCATGGCGGATGTGACCTGACTTCAGCGCATCGATCATGGCGGCCTCGTCGACAATAGCGGCACGGGCGGTGTTGATGAGGATGACGCCCGGCTTCATTCTAGCGATCTTCTCGCGCGTGATCATGCCGCGCGTCTCGTCGTTGAGCAGCAGATGCAGCGATACGACGTCGCTCCTTGCCAGCACGCCGTCGAGATCGGTGAATTCGACACCCGGATGGCTCTTCGGCGAGCGGTTCCAGGCGATCACCTTCATGCCGCTGCCGGACGCAATGCGCGCGACTTCGGCGGCGATGCCGCCGAAGCCGATCAGGCCGAGCGTCTTGCCGGTGAGCTGCATGCCGTCTTCGCGCAGCCAGTTGCCGCCGCGCATCTCGCGATCCATCATGGCGATGCCGCGGGCCGAGGCCCACATCAGCGCGATCGCGGATTCGGCGACCGCGGTGTCGCCATAGCCCTTGATCAGATGCACGGAGATGCCGAGTTCTGCCAGCTCCTCCGGGTTCATATAGCTGCGCGCGCCGGTGCCGAGGAACACGACGTGCTTCAGCCCCGTGCACTTCTTCGCCACCTCGGTCGGCAGCGCGGTGTGATCGACGATCGCTATCTCGGCGCCGTCGAGGATGTCAGGGTATTGCTCGGGCTTGATATCAGGATCCCTGTGGATCCGAACCTTGGGATCGCCGGGCTTCTCAAGCCGCTCCATGATCACGGCAAGCGCTTCATTGGCGTCGACGAAAACTCCGCGCATGTCTCTCTCCGGTCAGGATGCGACGCCGGCGATCGCCAGCACGGTATGCATGAGAACGTTGGTGCCCGCGGCGCAATCGGGCTGCGTCGCGTCTTCCAGCTCGTTGTGGCTGATGCCGTCCTTGCAGGGCACGAACACCATCGCCGCCGGCATCACGGTGTTGAGGTTGCAGGCGTCGTGGCCGGCGCCGGAGGTGATGCGGCGCGAGGAATAGCCGAGCGTCTTGGCTGCGTTCTCGACCGCTGCGATCAGCTTGGGATCGAAATGCGTCGGCGGCTTGCGCCAGACCAGATCGATCTTGACCTCGACCCTGCGGCGTGCGGCGATCTCCGCAATCGCGGCGCGCAGATCGCGATCGAGCGCATCCATGATGGCGCCGTCCGCGCTACGGCAGTCCATGGTGAAGGCGATCTCGCCGGGGATGACGTTGCGCGAGGGGTTTGCGATCACGGCCTCGCCGATGGTGCCGACCGCGTTCGGTCCGAGCTTCTTCGCGATGGACTCCATCGCCAGCACGATCTCCGACAGGGTCGCCAGCGCGTCGCGGCGCAGCGGCATCGGCGTGGAGCCCGCATGGCTTTCGAAGCCTGAAATCTTGCCGTCGTACCAGAGCACGCCCTGGCCGGAATCGACCACGCCGATGGTCTTGCCCTCGGCCTCCAGGATCGGGCCCTGCTCGATATGCAGCTCGACGAAGCAGCCGAGCTTCTGGAAGCCGACCGGCTTGTCGCCGCGATAGCCGATGCTGTCCAGCGCCTGGCCGACGGTCGTGCCCTCGGCGTCCTTGCGCGACAAAATGTCGTCGGTGGTGAAATCGCCGACGTAGGCCGCCGAGGCCATCATCGCAGGCGCGAAGCGCGAGCCTTCCTCGTTGGTCCAGTTGACGATGCAGATCGGCGCTTCGGTCTCGATGCCGGCGTCGTTCAACGTGCGGATCACCTCCAGCGCGCCGAGCGTGCCCAGGATGCCGTCATACTTGCCGCCGGTCGGCTGGGTGTCGAGATGCGAGCCGATGCCGACAGGCGGTTTCGACATGTCGCGGCCCTTGCGCAGGCCGAATTGCGATCCGAGCGCGTCGGTGTGCACTTCGAGACCCGCGTCCTCGCATGCCCTGCGGAACCAGTCGCGCACCTGCTTGTCTTCGCTGCTCAGTGTCAGCCGCCGCACGCCGCCCTTGGCCGTCGCGCCGAATTGCGCGGTCTCGTGGATGGAGCCCCAGAGGCGGGCGGAATCGATTTGCAGATTGGTAGCGGCTCGGCTCATGCGGTCGTTCTCTCTTTCGTCCGGCGCCTTTTTCAATGCCGCGCCAGCGCGGGCGCGTCAACTGCGAGGCTGCTCTGCGCAATCTGCCGTGCAAGCTCGGCGACGCGCTCCACGGCGACGACGTCGGGCGAGGCGAGCCAGCTTGCGGTGAAGGTCAGCGGTGCGATGGCGAGATCGGTATCGAGCAGCTGCAGCCGCCCGTCGGCGAGCTCGTTCTCGACGATCGCGTCGGGGATCACGGCGACGCCGAGGCCTTCGACTGCCATGTGGATGACGGTCGCGAGCGACGCGGAGGCGTGCAGCCGGATCGGCGGCAGCTCTGGCCGGTCGAACACCTCGCGTACGACCTCGTAAGGCTTGGTCTTGCGCGGGAAAGTGATGATCGGAAAGCGCGCGAGCTCCGCCGGCGTCACCCGGCCTTTGCCGAGGCCGAGCGAAGGGCTTGCGAGGAAGCCGATCGGGTAATCGGCGAGCACGCGATTATGCACGCCGGACGCCGATAGCGGTCCGACCACGAAGGCAAGCTCGATCTCCTGCGCCAGCAGGCGCGCGGTGAGGTTCGGCGTGATGTCGACCTCGATCTCCAGTGACAGGTTCGGATAGACCTGATTCACGCTCTTCACGAGTCGCGGCAGCCAAGTGTGCACGATGGTCTCGGCGACGCCGAGCCGCATCACGCCGCGCATCGCGGAGCGGTCGCCGACCTCGGCCATCATCTGAGCACGCAGGCCGATCAGCTTCTCCGCATAGACCATCATCTGCCGGCCGCTCGGTGTCGGTGATGCCACGCGATGATCGCGGTTGAGGAGCTTGACGCCCATCTCTCGCTCGAGCTGGGCGATGCGCTGGGAGATCGCCGGCTGGGTCGTATTGAGCCGTGCTGCGGCGCCGCGGAAGCTGCCGAGCTTTACGACCCAGAGAAAAGTCTCGATCGACCTGAAGTCCAGCATTGGAAGGATTTTCCTCATCGATAAAATAAATTTATCGATATCGATTAGAAAGGACGATTAGACTTTATAGCACGCTTGGTGTTGGCTGTCTTTGTTGAGTTTATAGGCAGGTCGATCACATGACTGTTTTGGCGGCAGCGCAGCAAACCGAAACGCCCGACGCCCTTCCGAGCCGCGAGGCGCGGCTTGCCTACCGGCAAGGGCTGGTCGCTTCCACCGCCGGCGTCGCTCCCGGCTTCGTCCAGGGCAATCTGGCGATCCTGCCGGCGGAATATGCCAGCGCCTTTCATCGCTTCTGCCAGCTCAATCCGAAGCCGTGCCCGATCATCGGCATGTCCGATGTCGGCAGCCCGCACATTCCTTCGCTCGGCGCCGATCTCGACATCCGCACCGACGTGCCGCGCTACCGCGTCTGGCGCGACGGCGAGGTCGTCGACGAGCCGACCGACGTGACCAGGCATTGGCGCGACGATCTCGTGACCTTCGTGCTCGGCTGCTCGTTCTCGTTCGAAGAAGCCTTGCTCGACGAAGGCATGCCGATCCGCCACATCGAGCGCAATGTGCGCGTCCCGATGTACCGCACCAACATCGCCTGCGGCGAGGCCGGTCCGTTCGCCGGTCCCATGGTGGTGTCGATGCGTCCGTTCAAGCCGGCGGATGCGATCCGCGCGGTGCAGATCACCTCGCGCTATCCCGCCGTGCACGGCGCGCCCGTGCATCTCGGCCATCCGCATCTGATCGGCATCAAGGACATCGCCAAGCCGGACTATGGCGATCCGGTACCGGTCGCCGACGACGAGATTCCGGTGTTCTGGGCCTGCGGCGTGACACCGCAATCGGTGATCAATGCAGCCAAGCTCCCGTTCGCGATCACGCATTCGCCCGGCCTGATGCTGGTGACGGATCTCAAGAACAGGACCATGGCCGTGATTTAGTGGGCAGCATTTGCTGCTTCTTCGAGCTTTACCGCATCCATCAATCGCTTCATTCGATCAGCTGAAATTCAGTCAAAGAGGACTCTGCCATGACGATCACTCGCCGCGACGTATTGTTGGGTGCCACCGCCACTGCAGCGCTGGTGCCGCTGGCTGCACGCGCACAGACTTCGGAAGTCGTGATCGGCGTGATCTATCCGTTCTCCGGCGGCAGCGCGCAGCAGGGTGTCGATGCGCAGAAAGCCTATGAGACCGCGCTCGAGGTCATCAACAAGAAAACCGATTTCGACCTGCCGCTGGCGAAGGGCGAAGGCCTGCCGGGCCTCGGCGGCGCCAAGGTCCGTCTCGTGTTCGCCGATCACCAGGCCGATCCGCAGAAGGGCCGCGCCGAGGCCGAGCGCCTGATCACGCAGGAGAAGGTCTCCGCCATCATCGGCACCTATCAGAGCGCGGTCGCCGTTACCGTCAGCCAAATCTGCGAGCGCTACCAGGTCCCGTTCGTCTCCGCCGACAATTCCTCGCCCAGCCTGCATCGCCGCGGCCTGAAGTATTATTTCCGTGCCGCGCCGCATGACGAGATGTATTCGGCCGCGATGTTCGACTTCTTCGACGCCTTGAAGAAGAAGGGCACCAAGATCGAGACGCTGTCGCTGTTCCACGAGGACACCATCTTCGGCACCGATTCCGGCAACGCCCAGGCCAAGATCGCCGGCGAGCGCGGCTACAAGATCGTCACCGACATCAAGTATCGCGCCAATTCGCCCTCGCTCTCGGCCGAGGTGCAGCAGCTCAAGTCCGCCAATGCCGACGTGCTGATGCCCTCGAGCTACACCACCGACGGCATCCTGCTGGTCAAGACCATGGCCGAACTCGGCTACAAGCCGAACGCGATCGTGGCGCAGGACGCCGGTTTCTCCGAGAAGGCGCTCTATGATGCCGTCGGCGACAAGCTCGAAGGCGTGATCTCGCGCGGCACCTTCTCGCTCGATCTCGCGCAGAAGCGCCCGATGGTCGGCAAGATCAACGACATGTTCAAGACGCGGTCGGGCAAGGATTTCAACGACCTCACCTCGCGCCAGTTCATGGGCCTGATCATCCTCGCCGACGCCATCAACCGCGCCAAGTCGACCGACGGCGAGAAGATCCGCGATGCACTGGCGGCGACCGACATCCCGGGCGAGCAGACCATCATGCCCTGGAAGCGCGTCAAGTTCGACGAGATGGGCCAGAACAACGACGCCGACCCGGTGCTGCTGCAATATATCGGCGGCAAGTTCGTCACCATCTTCCCGCCGCAGGCCGCGATCGCCGAGGCGGTCTGGCCGATGAAGTAAGATTACGAACGCGGGGGCTCAGACGCAGCTCCCGCCCTCATCCTGAGGAGCGGGCGTAGCCCGCGTCTCGAAGGACGAGGGCTGGGCCATCCTTCGAGACGCGCGCTTGTGCGCGCTCCTCAGGATGAGGATCTATTTCGGGGGACAGACTTTTGACAGCCCAAGCCATTATCCAGAGTCTCGCGAGCGGCCTGCTCATGGGTCTGCTCTACGGACTGATCGCAGTCGGCCTCGCGCTGATCTTCGGCCTGATGGACGTCACGAACTTCGCCCATGGCGAGTTCCTGATGATCGCGATGTACCTGTCCTTCTTCCTGTTCGCATTCTTCGCGATCGACCCGTTGCTCTCGGCGCCATTGGTCGCTGCGGCCATGTTCGTGTTCGGAGCAGTGGTCTATCTCCTCGTTGTACGCTTCGCCATGCGGGCCAAGGCCAATGCCGGTATGGTGCAGATCTTCACTACCTTCGGCCTTGCCATCCTCATGCGCGGCCTCGCGCAGTTCTTCTTCACGCCGGACTATCGCAGCATTCCGCAGTCCTGGGCCGGTGGCAAAACCATCTCGGTCGCCGGCATCTTCCTGCCGGAACCGCAATTGATCGGTGCTGCGGTCTCGATCGCGGCCTTTGCCGCCCTCTATTTCTTCATTCACCGCACCGACTTCGGCCGCGCGCTGGAGGCGACCCGCGAGGATCCCGGTGCGGTCGCACTGGTCGGCATCGACAAGAACCGCGTGTTCGCGTTCGGTTGGGGTCTCGGCGCCGCGCTGGTCGGCCTCGCCGGTGCGATCATGGCGGTGTTCTTCTACATCTATCCGGACGTCGGCGCGTCCTTCGCCCTGATCGCCTATGTCACGGTGGCGCTCGGCGGCTTCGGCAGCGTGTTCGGCGCCTTCGCCGGTGGCATCATCGTCGGCCTCGTCGAAGCGACCACCGCCCTGGTGCTGCCTCCTTCCCTGAAATCGGTCGGCATCTACGCGGTCTATCTGCTCGTCGTATTCATCCGGCCGCGTGGCCTGTTCGGGTCGATGTGATGGACAAGACATTTGCCGCGCGGCGCCGCCGCGACCTCATCATCGCCGCGGCTCTGGCCGGGCTCGCAGCGCTCGCGCCGCTGGTCATCAAGGATGTCTACGTCCAGAACATCCTGATCCTGACCTTGATGTACGCAGCGCTGTCGCAGAGCTGGAACATCCTCTCCGGCTATTGCGGGCAGATCTCGCTGGGCCACGCGCTCTATTTCGGCATCGGCGCCTACACCACCGAACTCCTGTTCACCAAATTCGGCGTGCTGCCCTGGTTCGGCATGCTCGCTGGCGGCGTGATCGCTGCCGTGATCGCGATGGGGCTTGGCTATCCCTTCTTCCGCCTGCGCGGCCATTACTTCGTCATCGCGACCATCGTCATCGCCGAGATCGGGCTGCTACTGTTCCAGAACTGGGAATGGGCGGGAGCTGCGATGGGCATCACCATTCCCGTGCGCGGCGACAGCTGGCTGAAATTCCAGTTCATGCGCAGCAAGCTGCCGTACTTCTATTTCGCGCTGGCGCTGTGCTGTCTCGCCTGGTTCGTCACCTGGTGGCTCGAAGACTCCAAATGGGGCTTCTGGTGGCGCGCGGTGAAGGACAATCCGGAAGCAGCCGAAAGCCTCGGCGTCGTCGTGTTCAACTCCAAGATGGGCGCGGCTGCCGTCTCCGCTTTTCTCGTTGCCCTCGGCGGCGCCTTCTATGCGCAGTTTCTTGCCTATATCGATCCCGAGAGCGTGATGGGCTTCCAGTTTTCGCTCTTGATGGCGCTGCCGGCCGTGCTCGGCGGCATCGGCACCCTCTGGGGCCCGGTGCTCGGCGCCGCCATCCTGATCCCGATGACGGAGCTGACGCGCTCCTATATCGGCGGCTCCGGCCGTGGCGTCGACCTCATCGTCTATGGCGCACTGATCGTGGCGATCTCGCTGGCCCTGCCGCAGGGCCTGGTGAGCCTGTTCTCCCGTTCGAAAGCGAAAGGAGCCACGCGATGACCGCGCTCCTTGAAACCCGCGGCGTCTGGCAGCGGTTCGGCGGCCTCGTCGCCAACAGCGACGTCTCGATCTCGGTCGGTCGCGGCGAGATCGTCGGCCTGATCGGCCCGAACGGTGCCGGCAAATCGACGCTGTTCAACCTCATCGCCGGCGTCTTGCCGCCGACGCAAGGATCAATCTGGTTCGACGGCGAGGACGTCACCCACATGCCGGCGGCGGAACGTTGCCAACGCGGTGTCGGGCGAACCTTCCAGGTGGTCAAGAGCTTCGAGACCATGACCGTCATCGACAACGTCATCGTCGGTGCGCTGGTGCGCAACACGGTGATGCGTGAGGCCCGTCGCAAGGCGCACGAGGTGCTGGAGTTTACCGGCCTTGCCACGCGCGCCCACGTGCTCGCCAGCGACCTCGTGCCGGCCGAGAAGCGTCGTCTCGAAGTTGCCCGCGCGCTCGCAACCGAGCCGAAGCTTCTGCTGCTCGACGAAGTCCTCACCGGCCTGACGCCGACCGAGGCGCAGACCGGTGTCGCGCTGGTGCGCAAGGTGCGCGATACCGGCATCACCGTGTTGATGGTCGAGCATGTCATGGAGATCGTGATGCCGCTGGTCGACCGCGCCATCGTGCTCGACCTCGGCAAGGTGCTGGTCGAGGGCAAACCCGCCGACGTCGTTCGCGATCCCAAGGTGATCAGCGCATATCTGGGAGATCGTCATGCTGTCAGTGCATGAAATCACGACCGCCTATCAGGGCTTAGTCGCGATCTCCTCGGTCTCGATCGAGGTTCAGAAGGGCGAGATCGTCTGCGTCGCCGGTGCCAACGGCGCGGGCAAGTCGACGCTGCTGAAGTCGATCGCCGGTGCCGAGCGTCCGCGCTCTGGCAACGTCACCTTCGACGGCAAGCAGATCAACGGCATGGCGCAGCACCACATCACGGCGGCAGGCATCGCCTACGTGCCGGAGAACCGCCGTCTGTTCCCGCGCCTGTCCGTGCGTGACAATCTCCGTCTCGGCAGCTATCTCTACCGCGGCGAAGCCGACCGCGAAGCGCCGCTCGATCTCGTCTTCACGCTGTTTCCGCGCCTGGCTGAACGTCTGGAGCAGCGCGCGGAGACGCTCAGCGGCGGCGAGCAGCAGATGCTCGCGATCGGCCGCGCGCTGATGACGCGCCCAAGGCTGTTGATGCTCGACGAACCCTCGCAGGGCATCATGCCGAAGCTGGTGGACGAGATCTTCCAGGCGGTCCTGCGCATCCGCGACGCCGGCATGACAGTGCTGATCGTCGAGCAGCGCATGGCCGAGTGCCTCGAGATCGCCGATCGCGCCTACATCCTGCAAACCGGCCGCGTGCTGATGCAGGGTCCCGCGGCTGAGATCAGAGGCAATCCGGATGTGCGTAAGGCGTATCTGGGGCTGTAAGGCGAAAGTGTTGGGCTGCTTGTCCCACACTCTCGGCGTCGTCGCTCGCGAAGGCGGGGGATCCCGTACTCCGAGATGGTAGAGATATACGGGTAAGCTGCGGCGTACTGGATTCCCCGCTTCCGCGGGGAATGACAGCCGTGGGTGAGGCGCCGACCGTTCACTCGCAACGCACGGCGCTAATGCCCGTGGCCATGCTCCGGCAAGGCCACCCCGAACACCTTCACCAGATCGTTCACCTGCTCCGGTGACAGATAGCGCGGGTTCATCCCGCGCAGCAGCAGGTACAGCTTCGCCGTTTCCTCCAACTCCTCGGTCGCAAACACTGCGGCCTCCAGCGTGTCGCCGGCAACGACCGGGCCGTGATTGGCGAGCAGCACCGATGAATATCTCCCCGCCAGGCCCTTGATCGCATCCGCAACCGCGGGATCGCCGGGGCGGTAGTACGGCACGAGCGCGGTGGCGCCGCATTTCATCAGATAATAGGCCGTCATCGGCGGCAGCGCGGCGCGCGGGTCGATCTCGGGCAGCATCGAGAGCGCGACCGAGTGTGTCGAATGCAGATGCACGATGGCGCGTGCACTGCCGCGCGTGTCGTAGAGCGCGGTGTGCAGCGGAACTTCCTTGGTCGGGGCATCGCCCGACACCAGCCGACCTCTTTCGTCGAGCCGCGACAGCTTTGCAGGATCGAGGAAGCCGAGCGAGGCATTGGTCGGCGTCACCAGCCAGCCGCCGCCGTCCAGCCTGACGCTGATATTGCCGGAGGAGCCGGGCGTCAGCCCGCGCTCGAACAGCGACCGTCCGAAGCGGCAGATGTCCTCGCGCAGCCGCGTCTCGTTGCTCGCTTCAGGTCTCATGGCCGTCATGCCCGCTTGTCTCACGCTTTGGCAGCGCGGCCAAGCCGTGATATCGGTTCGTCGAGCCGCCGCAAAAGCCGGCCGTCCGGGAAACGTTCGCAAGGGTTAGTTGCATGTCCGCCTCCATTTCACAGAATCAGCGCATCGCGGTCATCGGGCTCGGCTCGATGGGGTTTGGCATGGCGACCTCGCTGAAGCGCGCCGGCCACGCCGTCGCGGGCTGCGACGTGTCGGCCGAGGCGGTGGCGCGTTTCGTGAAGGATGGTGGTGCGGGTGCCAAGACACCGGCCGAGGCGGCCAAGGGCGCCGATATCGTCGTCAGTGTCGTCGTCAACGCCGCGCAGACCGAAACGATCCTGTTCGGCAAGGACGGCGTCGCCGAGACCATGCCGGAAGGCAGCGTCTTCGTATCCTCCGCCACGATGGACCCCGATGTGGCACGACGCCTTGCCAAGCAGCTGGAGGCGACCGGCAGGCATTATCTGGACGCACCGATTTCCGGCGGCGCGCAGCGCGCCGCGCAGGGCGAGCTGACGATCCTCGCCTCCGGCAGCTCGGCTGCATTCGCGAAAGCACGGCCCGCGCTCGATGCCATGGCCGCAAAGCTCTACGAGCTCGGCGATGCCGCCGGCCAGGGTGCCGCCTTCAAGATGATCAACCAGCTGCTCGCCGGCGTGCACATCGCCGCAGCCTCCGAAGCGATCGCGTTCGCGGCCAAGCAGGGCCTCGACATCCGCAAGGTCTACGAGGTGATCACGGCCTCCGCCGGCAATTCATGGATGTTCGAGAACCGCATGCCGCACGTGCTGGACGGCGATTATACGCCGCGTAGCGCGGTCGAGATCTTCGTCAAGGATCTCGGCATCATCCAGGACATGGCGCGCAGCGCGAGATTCCCGGTGCCGGTCTCCGCCGCCGCACTCCAGATGTTCCTGATGACATCGGCCGCCGGCATGGGTCGCGACGACGACGCCTCGGTGGCGCGGATGTATGCGCAGGTCACCGGCGTCAAGCTTCCCGGCAACAAGTAAAGAAGAGATTCCAATGCCCCGTTTTGCCGCCAATCTCTCGATGATGTTCACCGAGGTGCCGTTCCTCGATCGCTTCGATGCCGCTGCGCAAGCCGGCTTCACCGCGGTGGAGTTTCTCTTTCCCTATGAGCACCCTGCCGAGGCGGTCGGCGAGCGCCTCAAGCGCAACGGGCTGACCCAGGCGCTGTTCAACCTGCCGCCGGGCGACTGGAACGCCGGCGAGAAGGGTTTTGCCGCGCTCCCCTCGCGCTTCTCCGAATTCAAGGCGGGCCTGGAGACGGCGCTGCCTTACGCCAAGGCGACCGGCGTCAAACGGCTGCATTTGATGGCCGGCATCGCCAATCGCGGCGAGCGCGTCGCGATCGAGGCGTTCTACAAATCGGTGGCATGGGCTGCGGAGTTCTTCGCCCCGCACGGCATCGACATCGTGCTCGAGCCGATCAATGCGCGCAACGTGCCCGGCTACTTCCTCAACGATTTCGGCTTCGCGCGCGATCTGATCCAGGAGCTGAGGCTTCCGAACCTGAAGCTGCAGTTCGACATCTATCACTGCCAGATCATCCATGGCGACGTCACCATGCGCCTGCGCGAGATGATGCCGATCATCGGCCACGTCCAGATCGCCAGCATCCCCTCACGCAACGAGCCCGACGGCGAGGAGCTGAACTATCCGTTCCTGTTCGAAGAACTCGACCGCCTCGGCTATGCCGGCTTCGTCGGCTGCGAATACAATCCGCGCGGCAAGACCACCGACGGTCTTGCCTGGTTCGAGCCCTATGCGGGAGTGAAGCCGTGACACTTGCAGCGAAAATCTCTCTTGGCTGCATCGCCGACGACTACACCGGCGCATCCGATCTCGCCAACACCTTGACGCGCGCGGGCCTGCGCACCGTGCAGACCATCGGCGTGCCCGCGGACGATCTCGCACTGCCCGAGGTCGATGCCGTCGTGGTGTCGCTGAAGAGCCGCTCGATCGAGGCCGGCCTTGCCGTGTCGCGTTCGCGCGCGGCGGATCAATGGCTGCGCGGCCGCGGCGCGGGCCATGTGCTGTTCAAGATCTGCTCGACCTTCGATTCCACCGTTTCAGGCAATATCGGTCCGGTGATGGACGCGCTGCGCGCCGACGCCGGCGAGGGCGCCGTGCTGGTGACGCCGGCGTTCCCGGAGACGGGCCGCACCGTCTACCAGGGCAACCTGTTCGTCGGTGCGGTGCCGCTCAACGAGAGCCCGCTGAAGGATCATCCGCTCAACCCGATGCATGATTCCAATCTGGTGCGCGTGCTGGCGCGCCAGAGCAGGACGCAGATCGGTCTCGTCGACCTCGCCACCGTCACGCGCGGCCCGGATGCCGTGCGGGCGCGGCTGGTCGAGCTGGCGGCCAAGGGCATCGGTGCCGCCATCATCGACGCGGTCTTCGACCGCGACCTCGAGGCCATCGGCCTCGTCGCCCTCGAGCACCGCCTGTCGGTCGGCGCCTCCGGCATCGGCCTCGGGCTCGCGCGGGCCCTGGTGTCGACGGGTAAAGTCAAACCAGCCAGGGCGAGCAGCGAGACCGGCACGGCCGTCGGCGGACCGGCGGCCTGCCTCGCCGGGAGCTGCTCCCAGGCGACGCTTCAGCAGATCGCCAACGCCGAACGGGTCATGCCGGTGCTACACCTCGATCCGGACCGTATCATTACGGGGGGCGGCGAAGCACAGCGCGCGCTGGATTGGGCGAGGCCGCGGCTTGCGGAGGGCCCGGTGCTGATCGCCTCGAGCGCGACACCCGACCAGGTCGCCGCATTGCAGGCGCGGCACGGTCGCGACGCGGCCGGCCACGCGATCGAGCAGGCCATGGCCGATATTGCCGAAAATCTCGTAAAATCAGGGGTTCAGCGCCTGATCGTCGCCGGCGGAGAGACGTCCGGCGCGGTGGTCGATCGGCTGAAGATTCCCGGATTTCTCGTCGGGGTCGAGATCGCGGCAGGCGTCCCGGTGCTTCATTCGGTGGGCGGCAAAGCCGACATGCTGCTCGCTCTGAAGTCCGGAAACTTCGGAGGCGCCGAGTTTTTCGCCGATGCGCTTAGGCTCATGCGCTGAGAGCAGGGCATTTTTAGCGGCCTGTTCATTTCTTTCGGGCTTCGTACTCGTACGGAGTCGTAGTTAACATCTGCGCAAGTGCTCTGGTGTTGGATGTTGGTGCTGCTCCTTTTGGTTGATTCGGAAGAACCTCCGGACGCGCACCGCGCCAGCACAAAGAGACCCGATTATGCTTGCCACCGTTTCCATTCGCGCCAAGATCATCAGCGTCGTGGCATTCCTGCTGGTGGCAATGGCCGGCATGGGTCTCCTGGCCGTCATGAAGATGCGGACGATCAACGCCAACACCGTCGACATCACCACCAACTGGATGCCCAGCGTGCGCGTGATCGGCGACCTGCGCGCCAGCGTCATCACCTACCGCAACGTGGTCCGCCAGCACATGCTGGCCGAGACGCTCGAGGATAAGCTCGCGACGGAGAAGACCGCGGCGACCGTGATCGAGGCGCTCGCCAAGATCCGCGCGAAATACGAGGCGATGATCTCCTCGGCGGAGGAGCGGAAGCTCTACAACGATTGGTCCAGGCTCTGGGACGACTACAAGAAGGGCACCCAGGATGTCTTCGAGCTCTCTCGCAAGGAGGTCGGCAAGGTCCCGCACGATGCGCAGGAGCTGAACTCCAAGACCGTCAACAAGATCGGTCTTGCGGCGGATGAGGTCCTGACCAGGGACATCGAGCTCAACACCAAGGGCGGTGAGGCCGCCGCCGCGGATGCCGCCGATACCTTCTACTACGCCTTCATGCTGGTTGCGATCATCCTCGGTGCTGCGGTCATCGCCGGCCTTGGCGTCGGCTTCTATCTCGTCCAGGACGTCTCGCGCGGCATCAACTCGATCATCGAGCCGATGCAGGCGCTCGGCCGCGGCGACCTCTCTGCCGACGTGCCGCATCGCGGCGAGAAGACCGAGATCGGTGCCATGGCCGACGTGCTTCAGATATTCAAGGAGGCGCTGATCGCCAAGAAGGCTGCCGATGAGGCTGCGGCCGCGGATGCCGAAGCCAAGATCGAGCGTGGCCGCCGCGTCGACAACGTCACCCGCGAATTCGAAGCCATGATCGGCGAGATCGTCCAGACCGTATCGTCGGCCTCGACCCAGTTGGAGGCCTCGGCGTCGACGCTGACCTCGACTGCCGAACGCTCCCAGAGACTGGCGACCACCGTTGCCGGTGCTTCGGAAGAAGCCTCGACCAATGTGCAGTCGGTAGCCTCGGCGACCGAAGAGATGGCCTCGTCGGTCGGCGAGATCAGCCGTCAGGTGCAGGAATCGGCGCGGATGGCGGGCGATGCTGTCGGCCAGGCCCGTGCCACCACCGAGCGCGTCAGCGAGCTTTCCAAGGCAGCGTCCCGCATCGGCGACGTCGTCGAACTGATCAACACCATCGCCGGCCAGACCAACCTGCTCGCCCTGAACGCGACCATCGAAGCGGCACGTGCGGGTGAAGCCGGCCGCGGTTTCGCGGTCGTCGCCTCCGAGGTGAAGGCGCTCGCCGAGCAGACTGCGAAAGCGACCGGCGAGATCGGCCAGCAGATCTCCGGCATCCAGGCGGCGACCAACGACTCCGTCGGCGCCATCAAGGAGATCTCCTCGACCATCGAGCGCCTGTCGGAGATCTCGTCGGCGATTGCAGCCGCGGTGGAAGAGCAGGGCGCAGC
This sequence comes from Bradyrhizobium symbiodeficiens, assembly GCF_002266465.3. NCBI lineage: Bacteria > Pseudomonadati > Pseudomonadota > Alphaproteobacteria > Hyphomicrobiales > Nitrobacteraceae > Bradyrhizobium > Bradyrhizobium symbiodeficiens. Next base: position 2,449,354 of record NZ_CP029427.2, read on the forward strand.
GACCCAGGAGATCGCCCGCAACGTGCAGCAGGCCGCGCAGGGCACCCAGCAGGTCTCCTCCAACATCACCGACGTGCAGCGCGGTGCGACCGAGACCGGTTCGGCCTCCTCGCAGGTGCTGTCGGCTGCGCAAATGCTGTCGAACGACTCGGGCCGGCTGAAGAGCGAAGTCAGCAAGTTCCTGACCAACGTCCGCGCGGCTTAGAGGCAGGCGCGCATCCTGCGTCAATCAAGAGCGGCGCTGTGCGCCGCTCTTTTGTTTTCGGGCATCTGGCGAAGGGCGAAACTGCTTCGCCTTTCCGGGCAATGCCGGCCGCAGTGCCGACGAGAGCGGCAATTGCAACACCACGAGACGCTCCTCCGCGCGCGTTCTTGAATATGCCCGCAAAAGTCCGGGATGTTTTATGATGCTGGCTCAGTATGACTACGCAGTTCCGTTAAGGGTGAACGATCTCGCGGACGGTATAATCCTCAAGTCAGAACTTGCCGAGTTAGGCGGCCTGGCCGCCTGATGAGCATTTCAACCGGAAATACTGAGGAAATTTGATGTCTTGGATCAACAACGTTCGCATTTCGATGAAGGTTTCTGCGGTGTTCGCGGCGATCTGTCTCGTCGTCGCCGGCAGCACCGCTGCGATCTACAATTCGCTGAGCGTGATGAACTCCACGTCGAAGATGACGGTGCATACATATCAGGTGCTGGAGCAGCTCTCCGACCTCGTCGGAGCCATGGTCAATTCGGAGACGGGTGTGCGCGGCTACCTCGTTTCTGCGGACAGCGCCTTTCTCGGACCTTACGAATCCGGCCAGAAGCAGTTTCAGGCCGCCGCGGCCAAGGTCGGCAGTCTGACATCGGATAACGCGGTTCAGCAGAAGCGCCTCGAACGCGTGAAGGCGTTCGCCAGCGACTGGACGGCCAATGTCGCGCAGCGCGAAATCGCGCTGATGAAGGATCCTGCAACGCAGTCCAAGGCGCGGGAATTAGAGGCATCCGGCGCCGGCAAGAAGTCCATGGATGGATTGCGCGCCGTCGTGCAGGAGATGGATGCAGAAGAGCGGTCGCTGCTGACGACGCGTGCTGTGGCTTCCGACGCCGCATCGGCCAACGCGACGATGGCCATGCTGGTTGGCGGTATCGTCACCTTGCTGCTCTCGCTGGCCGGCGCTTTTGGCGTCGCCGTCGTGGTCACCCGCCCCATTCAGCGCATCACGACCGAGATGGGCGTTCTCGCCAAGGGCGATACGTCCGTGGCGATATCGTCCACCGAACGGAAGGACGAAATCGGCCAGATGGCCAATGCGGTCCAGGTCTTCAAGACCAATGCGATCGAAGTGGAACGCCTGAAGGCGGAACAGGTCGAAGCCGAGCGCCGCAACGCTGAGCAGCGCAAGGCGGACATGCTGAAGCTTGCCGACGACTTCGAGGGAGCCGTGGGTGAGATCATCGGCACGGTGTCCTCCGCCTCGACCCAGCTCGAGGCATCGGCCACCACTCTGACGGGCACGGCCGAACGCTCCCAGAGGCTCGCTACCACCGTTGCCGGTGCTTCGGAAGAAGCCTCGACCAATGTGCAGTCGGTGGCCTCGGCGACCGAAGAGATGGCCTCGTCGGTCGGCGAGATCAGCCGTCAGGTGCAGGAATCGGCGCGGATGGCAGGCGATGCTGTCGGCCAGGCCCGTGCCACCACTGAGCGCGTCAGCGAGCTTTCCAAAGCGGCGTCCCGCATCGGCGACGTCGTCGAACTGATCAACACCATCGCCGGCCAGACCAACCTGCTGGCGCTGAACGCGACTATCGAAGCGGCACGTGCGGGTGAAGCCGGCCGCGGTTTCGCGGTCGTCGCCTCCGAGGTGAAGGCGCTCGCCGAGCAGACCGCGAAGGCGACCGGCGAGATCGGCCAACAGATCTCCGGCATCCAGGCGGCGACCAACGACTCGGTCGGCGCCATCAAGGAGATCTCCTCGACCATCGAGCGCCTGTCGGAGATTTCGTCGGCGATTGCAGCCGCGGTGGAAGAGCAGGGCGCAGCGACGCAGGAGATCGCTCGCAACGTGCAGCAGGCCGCGCAGGGTACCCAGCAGGTCTCCTCCAACATCACCGACGTGCAGCGCGGCGCGACCGAGACCGGCTCGGCCTCCTCGCAGGTGCTGTCGGCTGCGCAAATGCTGTCGAACGACTCGGGCCGGTTGAAGAGCGAAGTCAGCAAGTTCCTGACCAACGTCCGCGCGGCCTGATCTTTCATCCGATCGAATGACGAGCGGCGTCAAAAGCGCCGCTCGTTTCGTTTGGCCGGTAGCATGATGTCGCTTACAAGTAGTGACTTGATGAACTTCCCGTAGTGCTACGGGCGAGGCGTTTCACGGATGGTTAAGTCGGATTTACGAGAATTTGCGCAGAGCAGCCCCTTGGAGGGCAGTGCCAGTGCGGGCGGTTCCCGATTGAAATTGACCTATACTCTATTTGATTTCTTGGGGGCTCCATGCGCAAGAATTTTCCGGTCACTGATGTCGAATATCCGGTCAGCGACGAGACGCTGATCGTTTCGCGGACAGATCTCAAGGGCAAGCTCACCTACTTCAACGAAGACTTTCTCGCCGCGGCCGGCTTCACATCGGCCGAGCTGATGGGCCAGCCACACAATATCGTCCGCCATCCCGATATGCCGCCGGAGGCGTTCGACAATCTCTGGGATACGCTGAAGGCCGGCAAGCCCTGGCTCGGCGCGGTGAAGAACCGCCGCAAGAACGGCGACTTCTACTGGGTGCTGGCGACGGCCTCGCCGATCCGGGAGAATGGCCAGGTCAACGGTTACACCTCGATCCGCACGAAACTGCCGGCCGACCAGCGCAAGCTCGCCGAGGAGGTCTACGCCGCGATCCGCGAAAAGAAGTCGCATGGCTATCGCGTCGATGCTGGCATCATCCGCCGCCGCTCGTGGCTCGACCGCTTCAGCGTCTTCACTGGCACGCTGAAGGCGCGCCTTGTCACGACGATGGTGCTCCAGGCGTTTTTCATGCTCGCGCTCGGCATTTATGGTGCGCTCGCCTCCGGCGGTTCGGCCAGCCTGATGCTGTCGGCACTGGCCGTCGTCGGGGCAGTCGTCGTCGGCTTCGCGGGTCTTGCGACCATGCGCGCGATCCAAGGGCCGATGCAGCAGCTCAACGACACCCTGGTCAACCTCGTGCAGGACAAATTCGACAACCGCATCGTGATCGAGCGCGATGACGAGATCGGCGAGGCGCTGCGCAATCTCCAGACCGTGCAGACCATCATCCGCTTCAGCCGCGATGAGGTGCAGGCCGTGCAGCGCCGCGCGGAGACGCAGCGCAAGTCCGACATGACCAAGCTTGCCGATGGCTTCGAGGCTGCGATCGGCGAGATCGTCGAGACTGTCTCGTCGGCTGCGACCGAGCTCGAGGCTTCGGCCTCGACATTGTCCTCGACCGCCGGCCGGTCCCAGGAATTGGCCACGGTCGTCGCCAGCGGTTCCGAGGAAGCGTCGGCCAATGTCCATTCGGTGGCGTCTGCCGCCGAAGAGATGTCGTCATCAGTGCGGGAGATTAGCCGGCAGGTGCAGGACTCCTCCAGGATCGCTCGCGAGGCGGTTACCCAGGCTCAGGCCACCACCGAGCGCGTCGGCGAGTTGTCGCGGGCCGCGTCGCGGATCGGCGATGTCGTCGAGCTCATCAACGCCATCGCCGGCCAGACCAACCTGCTGGCGCTGAATGCCACCATCGAGGCGGCGCGGGCCGGTGAAGCCGGCCGCGGCTTCGCCGTGGTGGCATCCGAGGTGAAGGCGTTGGCGGAGCAGACAGCCAAGGCGACCGGAGAAATCGGCCAGCAGATCGGCGGCATCCAGGCCGCAACCCAGGAGTCGGTCAGCGCCATCAGCGGCATCAGCGGCACCATTGCACGCCTCTCCGAAATATCTTCGGCGATCGCTGCGGCCGTGGAAGAGCAGGGCGCAGCGACGCAGGAAATCGCCCGCAACGTGCAGCAGGCCGCTCAGGGTACCCAACAGGTCTCGTCCAATGTCGGTGACGTCCAGCGTGGCGCTGTCGAGACCGGCTCGGCCTCCACCCAGGTGTTGTCGGCCGCGCAGATGCTGTCGCGCGACTCGAACCGGCTGAGGCTCGAAGTCAGCAAGTTCCTCGGTTCTGTCCGCGCTGCCTAGCTCCAAGGCCATTTCGAAAGCGGCGCCCTTCGGGGCGCCGCTTTCGGCTGTTTCTGCAATGTTCGGGCAGAGGCTGCATATCTGGAATGCGAATTCGCTGTGCGGTAGCAGGGAATTGACCGCCTGCGACGCGCCGTCGTTGGCCATTTGAGCGGTGTTGGGGTAATCAGAGAGGGGAACCGCGGGGGGCGTGTTCCCTTGCCCCGGATCTGGAATTACCCGAAGAATGATTGCTCTGGTTCGTATTGCCCTGAGCCGGCCCTACACGTTTGTCGTGCTCGCGATCCTGCTGCTGATCATCGGACCGCTTGCGGCGCTGCGGACCCCGACCGACATCTTCCCGGACATCCGCATCCCCGTGATCGGCGTGGTCTGGCAGTACACCGGCCTGCCGCCGGACCAGATGTCCGGCCGCATCACCACGCCGTTCCAGCGCGCGCTGACGACGACGGTCAATGACATCGAGCACATCACGGCCAATTCCTACAACGGTTTTGGCATCATCAAGATCTTCTTCCAGCCCAACGTCGATATCCGCACCGCCAACGCGCAAGTCACCGCGATCTCGCAGACGCTGATCAAGCAGATGCCGCCCGGCGCGACGCCGCCCTTGATCCTGAACTACTCCGCCTCGACCGTGCCGATCATCCAGGTGGCGCTGTCGGGCGATGGCCTGACCGAGCAGAACCTCGCCGACATCGGCATCAACAATCTGCGTACGCCGCTGGTCACCGTGCCCGGCGCGGCGATCCCATACCCCTTCGGTGGCAAGCTGCGCCAGGTCCAGATCGACCTCGATCCCACCGCGCTCCAGGCCCGCGGCCTGTCCGGCCAGGACGTCGCCAATGCGCTCGCCGCGCAGAACCTGATCACGCCGGTCGGCACCCAGAAGATCGGCCAATTCGAGTACAACATCCAGCTCAACAACTCGCCGCTCAGGATCGACGAGCTCGGCAACCTCCCGATCAAGACCGTCAACGGCGCCATGGTCTACGTGCGCGACGTCGCAACCGTCAGAGACGGCAATCCGCCGCAGACCAACATCGTCCATGTCGACGGCAACCGCTCGGTGCTGATGATGGTGCTGAAGGCGGGCGCGACCTCGACCCTCGACATCATCGCCGGCATCAAGCAGAAGGTCATCGACGTCAAGGACCAGCTCCCCGACGCGCTCAAGATCGGCTTCATCGGCGATCAGTCGGTGTTCGTCCGCGGCGCGATCCAGGGCGTCGCCGTCGAGGGCGTGATCGCCGCGCTGCTCACCAGTGTCATGATCCTGTTGTTCCTCGGCAGCTGGCGCTCGACCGTCATCATCGCGGTCTCGATCCCGCTGTCGGTGCTGGGCGCCATCATCATGCTGTCGGCGATCGGCGAGACGCTCAACATCATGACGCTCGGCGGCCTTGCGCTCGCGGTCGGCATCCTGGTCGACGACGCCACCGTGACCATCGAGAACATCAATTACCATCTGGAGCAAGGCAAGCCGGTCGAGCAGTCGATCCTCGACGGCGCCAACCAGATCGTGACGCCGGCCTTCGTGTCGCTGCTGTGCATCTGCATCGTGTTCGTGCCGATGTTCTTCCTCTCGGGCGTCGCGCGCTTCCTGTTCGTGCCGATGGCGGAAGCCGTGATGTTCGCGATGATCTGGTCCTTCATCCTGTCGCGCACGCTGGTGCCGACCATGGCGAACTATCTGCTGCAGGCGCATGTCCATCACGAAGGCGGGCCACCGAAATCGCGCAATCCGCTGGTCTGGTTCCAGCGTGGTTTCGAGGCGCGGTTCGAGCGCGTCCGCGGCGGCTACCATGGCTTCCTCGGGCTGGCGCTGGCGCATCGCGCCGTGTTCGTGATCGGCTTCATCTGCGTGGTCGGCGTATCCTTCGCGCTGGTGCCGTTCCTGGGACGCAACTTCTTTCCCGCCGTCGACGCGGGCAATATCCTGATGCATGTCCGCACCCAGGTCGGAACCCGTGTCGAGGAGACCGCCAATCAGCTCGCCGACGTGCAGAAGGCGGTCCGCAAGCTGATTCCCGGCGAGATCGAGACCATGACCGACAACATCGGCATGCCGATCTCCGGCATCAACATGACCTACAACAACACCGGCGTGATCGGCCCGCAGGACGGCGACATCCAGATCAAGCTGAAAGAGAGCCACAAGCCGACCGAGGAGCACGTGAAGGTGCTGCGCGAGCAGCTGCCGCGGTTGTTCCCCGGCGTCAGCTTCGCCTTCCTCCCCGCCGACATCGTCAGTCAGATCCTGAATTTCGGCGCGCCCGCGCCGATCGACCTGCAGATCCGCGGCGCCAATCTCAGTGCGAATTTCGTCTACGCCAACAATCTGCTGGCCAAGGTCCGCCGGATTCCCGGCGTTGCCGATGCGCGCATCCAGCAATCGCCGAACGCTCCGACCTTCAACATCGACGTCGACCGCACCCGCGCGCAATATGTCGGCCTGACCGAGCGCGACGTCACCAACAGCCTCGTGGTCAATCTCGCCGGCTCTTCGCAGGTCGCGCCGACCTATTATCTCAACCCCGACAACGGCGTGTCCTATTCGATCGTGATGCAGACGCCGCAGTACCAGATGGATTCGCTCAGTGCGCTGCAGACGCTGCCGATCACCGCGGCCGGCAATGGGCAGTCGCCGATCCTCGGCGGCATCGCCGACATCAGGCGATCGAGCTCGAGCGCTGTGGTCTCGCAATACGACATCCAGTCGATGGTGCAGATCTTTGCGACGACCTCGGGCCGCGATCTCGGCGCAGTCGCGGCCGACATCCGACAGGTGATCGCCGACACCGCCAAGGAGGTGCCGAAGGGTTCCTCCGTGGTGCTGCTCGGCCAGGTGCAGACCATGAACAGCGCCTTCACCGGCCTGTTGTTCGGCCTGCTTGGCGCTGTCGTGCTGATCTATTTCCTGATCGTGGTGAACTTCCAGTCCTGGTCCGATCCGTTCGTGATCATCACGGCGCTCCCGGCCGCGCTCGCCGGCATCGTCTGGATGCTGTTCGCGACCGGGACCACGCTGTCGGTCCCCGCGCTCACCGGCGCCATCATGTGCATGGGTGTTGCCACCGCCAACAGCGTGCTGGTGATCTCGTTCGCGCGCGAGCGCTACGAGGAGCTCGGCGATCCCGTCGCGGCGGCGCTGGAAGCGGGCTTCGTCCGGTTCCGCCCGGTGCTGATGACCGCGCTCGCCATGATCATCGGCATGGCGCCGATGGCGCTGGGCCTGGGCGAGGGCGGCGAGCAGAATGCGCCACTCGGCCGCGCCGTGATCGGCGGCCTGATCTTTGCAACCTTTGCCACGCTGATGTTCGTTCCCGTGGTATTCAGCATGGTCCACAAGAAACAAGGCGCCAAAGTCGCCGCCTCCTCGGAGACCCCGCATGTCGCCCACTGAACCCCGCTCGCCGGTGTCGCACCGGAAACTGGGCATCTTCGGCGTGGTGGCGCTGATCGCGGCCGGCCTCGTCGTCGGCACCGGCATCCGCGCCCGCGAGGAGCAGGACTCCAAATTGAAGGAATGGACCGATGATCAGGCCGTTCCCAGCGTCGCGGTGACCCAGCCCAGCGCCAAGGCACTCAACGCCACCCTCGATCTGCCGGGCCGGCTGGAAGCCTATTATCGCGCTCCGATCTTTGCCCGCGTCCCCGGCTATCTCAAGAGCTGGAGCGCCGATATCGGTGCGCGCGTGAAGGCCGGTCAAGTGATCGCCGAGATCGAGGCGCCCGACCTCGACCAGCAACTGCTGCAGGCTAGAGCCGACCTCGCCAGCCAGCAGGCCAGTGCGAGGTTGTCGGAAGCGACTCTCAATCGCCGCAAGACCCTGGTCGCCTCCAACTTCGTCTCCGCGCAGGAAATCGACGAGCGCACCGCCGATCTCTCCAACAAGAACGCGGCGGTTCGCTCGGGCCAGGCCAATGTCGAGCGGCTGGAAGCGCTTGCCGGCTACAAGAAGATCACGGCTCCGTTCGACGGGGTCGTCACCGCGCGCGATACCGATGTTGGCGCGCTGATCAATGCCGGCGGCGGCTCGGGACCTGCGATGTTCGTGGTCTCCGACATCACCAAGCTGCGTGTCTATGTCAACGTGCCCCAGAATTACGTGCCGGCGATCAAGATCGGCGCCAAGGCCACCCTCGTGATGCCGGAATATCCGAACCGGACCTTCCAGGCGACGGTGGAGGCCTCCTCGCAGGCCGTCGACGTCGCCTCGGGCACCACGCGCATGCAGCTCGGGCTCGACAATTCCTCAGGCGAGCTGATGCCCGGCGGCTATGCCAGCGTGAAGCTCAACCTGCAGCGCGATTCCGCCCCGCTCAGCATTCCCGCCAGCGCCTTGATCTTCAACAGCAACGGCCTGCGTGTCGCGACCGTCGGTGCCGATGACAAGGTGCTGTTCAAGCCGGTGACGATTGCCCGCGACCTCGGCCGCGAGATCGAGCTGGCCTCGGGGATCGCAGCGGACGATCGCGTCATCACCGCACCGCCGGACGGTCTGTCGGACGGCGATGCGGTGCGCGTGGTCGGCGCCAAGGCCAAGCCGGCGACCGCGTCGGAGAAGCAGCCGCCGAAGGGGTGAGGCGGTCTCTCGCCACGACGCCGGTCTCGTAGGGTGGGCAAAGGCGCTCTTGCGCCGTGCCCACGAATCTTTCCGGATCACATGAAGATGGTGGGCACGCTTCGCTTTGCCCACCCTACGAGATCACGCGACCCGCCACTCCGGCACGCCATCCGCGGCCATCGCGATCTCGCCAATCGAACCCACCGGCGTGCGATCCATGCTGAGCAGATGCGCCAGCGTCGCGCTATCGCTTGCCGCAATCCGCGCCAATGTGCGCCGGTCATCCGCCGTGCGCAGCATCACCACGCCATGCTCGACCTCGCCGCCGCGGCCATAGAGCACCGTAAAACTCTCGACCTTGCCCTTGCCCGAGGCCTCCGCGGTGAACTCCGGCACCGCGTGCTTGTTGCGGTCGGCCTCTGCTTGCACGCTCGTCTCCTGCGCCATCGTCTCGCGCGGCGGCACCTTCGCCACCACCAGCGCGTGATGCTTGGTGACGAAGCCGCCCTGGCCGTAGAGCAGGCCGAGCTTCGCGCCGTCGCGCACCCGCCGCACCATCGCGCAGGCCGCATGCGTCATGTAGGTGTTGAGCGGTGCGCCGAAGAACGTGAGGCCGCCGGTCACCGTCGGCTGCACGTCGGCGCCAAGGCCCAGCGTTCGCCGCGCCATCTTGGGCACGCAGGGGAAGCAGCTGTAGAGTTCGATCGCGTCAAACTTCTTGCCGTCGCCGCCGGCGAGATCCATCACCCTTCTGAGCACGGCGTTCTGCGGATGGCTTTCGTAGAACTGGTCGCGCAAGAGATAGTCGCGCGGTTCTTCCGCCGAGGCGCCGCCGAGCGGATAGACTAATTTGTCCTCCGCGATCCCGGCCGCACGTGCCTTGGCAAGGCTCGTGAGCAGCAGCGCGCCGCCCATGTTGACGCTAGGATTCGCGACCATCAGCTTGTTGTACGGCCACGCGATCAGACGGTTGTCGGCCGTCGGCGTCGTGATCTCGTCCGGCGCATAGCGCCGCTTCAGCCAGGCATTGGGATTTTGCGCGGCGGCTTCGGAATAGCGCGCCCACAAGGTGCCTGATTCCGCCATCGCCTCCCGCGGCGTCTGGCCCCAATGCGCGGAGGAGGCCGCCTCGTAGAACGGATAGACCGTAACAGGCCGGAACACGCCGAGCTTCACGGCCAGCGGCTTCTGGAACGCCGCGCCGCGCTTGGGCTCCTCCACGTCATGGGCGAACGGCGTCCATGGCAGCGTGACACCGGCGCGCTCCGCCTTGGTCGCGGTCGACTGCGCCTCGGCACCGCACACGGCAGCGACGGTGCATTCGCCGCGCGCAATGCGCTTGGCGGCTTCGTGGATGTAGCGGATCGGGCTCTCGCCGCCGACCGGGCCGTAATAGCAATGCACGGGCGTGATGCCGAAGCGCTGCGCCAACAGCTTCTCGGGATCGCGATAGCGCCAGCTCAGGAAGTTGACGACGTCGAGCGATTGCACCTCACTGAGCAGCTTGGCCCCGGCGTCCTGCTCGGCGCGCCGCAGCGCGTGTTCGAGCAGATCGAGCGGCTCGAGGCCCTCGGTGATTTCATTTGGGCGATCGACGATCTCGCCGATGCCGACGATGACGGGGATGCGGTCAGGGGAAACGGTCGTCATTTTTCTTGCTTCTTTGCTCTCTCGGATATCTCCGACCTCATCCTGAGGAGCCTGCGAAGCAGGCGTCTCGAAGGATGGGCCGCGGGCTCTCATGGTTCGAGGCGGCGCTTGCGCGCCTCCTCACCATGAGGGTCTACACCTAATCCGCCACCAGCGCATTCATGTGCTCGACGGCTTCGGCGAACTCTTCCTTGAACTCCTGCACCACGGCGCCCGCCGACTTCACGCTGTCGATCAGGCCCACGCCCTGGCCGACGAAATAGCTGACGAGATCGCGCGCCTTGGCGTTGCCCGTTGCAGCCGCACGATCGATCGAGTTGAAGGCGTCGCGGCTGATGATGCTTTGCAGCGGCATCGGCAGCGCGCCCGGGCTTTCGGCTGCGCGGTCCCAGGCATCGGTCCAGACCGAGCGAAGCTGCCGGGCCGGCTTGCCGGTGCGCCCCTTCGAGCGCACCGCGTCGCGCGAGGACGCCGCGATCATCTTCTCGCGAAAAATCTCGCTGGTCTCGGCTTCCACCGTCGCAAGCCACACCGAACCGGTCCAGGCGCCGGCCGCGCCCATCGCCATGCAGGCCGCCATCTGCCGCCCCGTCATGATGCCGCCGGCCGCCAGCACCGGGACGTCGCGGATCGGCTTGATCGCCTTGATCACCTCGGGCACCAGCACCATGGTCGAGACCTCGCCGCAATGGCCACCGGCCTCGGTGCCCTGCACCACGAGAATGTCGATGCCGGCTGCGACCTGACGCAGCGCGTGCTCCTTGGCGCCGACGAGGGCGGCCACGGGCACACCGTGTGTCTTGCCCATCTCGATCATGGCCTTCGGCGGTACGCCCAGCGCATTGGCGATCAGGCGGATCGGATGATTGAAGGCGACCTCGAGCAATTGCAGCGCTGTCTTTCCGTCGAACGGCTGCGGCTGATCGGCCGCGACCTCCGTGGTCGTCAGCTCGATATCGTATTTCTTCAGGAGCTCGCGCGTATAGGTGCGATGCTCCTGCGGCACGCGCGCTTCCAGGCTCTTCCAGGTGACGTCCTTCTCGCCCGAGGTCGAGATGTTTTCCGGAATGAGCACGTCGATGCCATATGGCCTGCCGTCGACGTGGTCGTCGATCCATTTCAGCTCGCGCTCGAGCGTATCGGGTGTGTGCACGGTGGCGCCCAGCACGCCAAAGCCGCCCGCGCGGCTGACGGCGGCGACGACATCGCGGCAATGGCTGAAAGCCAGCAGCGGGAACTCTATGCCCAGCATGTCGCAGATCGGCGATTTCATGGCTCTCTCCCGGCGGCCTCCGCGTTCTCGTTGCTTTCGCTGGCGAAGCAAAGTGGCGCTGGCCGATCGATGACATGCCGGATTCGGCAAGGCATCTTGTGTGTAGGCGTCGCGCGCTGCCCACGGGTCGCGGCGCCCCGGGTGAGGGGCTGCCATGACGAAAAAGTGGCGTTGTCGCGCCGGTCAATGCGCTGGGCGCCCTTGTCATCGGCCATCCCAGGGCTAATTAATGCAGGCGCATCTTTCCGCCGGAGCCCCCTCTCATGACCGACACCCCCGCCTACGTGCCGCCCAAAGTCTGGACCTGGAACAAGGAAAATGGCGGGCAGTTCGCCAACATCAATCGTCCGATCGCCGGTCCCACCCACGACAAGGAGCTCCCGGTCGGCAAGCATCCCTTCCAGCTCTATTCGCTGGCGACGCCGAACGGGGTGAAGGTCACGGTGATGCTGGAGGAGCTTCTGGCGCTCGGCCACAAGGGCGCCGAATATGACGCCTGGCTGATCAAGATCGGCAATGGCGACCAGTTCGGCAGCGGTTTCGTCGATATCAACCCGAACTCCAAAATTCCTGCGCTGATGGATCGTTCCGGGCCCGAGCCGGTCCGCGTGTTCGAATCCGGCTCGATCCTTTTTTACCTCGCCGAGAAGTTCGGCGCCTTCCTGCCGAAGGACATCAAGGCCCGTACCGAGGCGATGTCCTGGCTGTTCTGGCAGATGGGCAGCGCGCCCTATCTCGGCGGCGGCTTTGGCCATTTCTACGCCTACGCGCCGTTCAAGATCGAATACGCCATCGATCGTTTCGCGATGGAGGTCAAGCGCCAGCTCGACGTGCTCGACCGGCGCCTTGCCGACAACGAATATCTCGCGGGCAAGGAATACACGATCGCCGACATGGCGGTGTGGCCCTGGTACGGCGCGCTCGCCAAGGGGCTGGTGTATGGCGCCGGCGAATTTCTCTCGGTGCAGGACTACAAGAACGTGCAGCGCTGGACCGACCAGATCGCGCAGCGCCCCGCCGTGAAGCGCGGCCGCATGGTCAACCGCGTCTCCGGCGATCCTGCCAGCCAGCTCCACGAGCGCCACGACGCCGGCGATTTCGACACGAAGACGCAGGACAAGATCGCGCCGGCGACCTGATTTCTCTGCGGCCATCCTTCGAGACGCCCGCCTTCGGCGGGCTCCTCAGGATGAGGTGAGGAGTGCGCAGATGCAGTTTCAACGGGCGCGACGCTGATGAGCCTCATCCTGAGAAGGCGCGTAAGCGCCGTCTCGAAGGACGAGGCGTGTGCGCAGACCGCTGCAACGAGTCATATGCCTTAGCCCAGTCGCAAGCGGGGCGAGTAGGAGTTGGCGCGGCGAGCTTCGCCTCAATCCGGCAGCATCTCGCCGGAGCCGCCGAGCTCCGCCGGCAGGTCCGAATATTTCGGCAAGCCATCACGGACCGACACCATCTTGCTCGCGTAGTTCGCATGCAGCGTCGGTTGGTGCCGGTAACCCCTGAGCAGATTGGCGTAGACGTCGATCAGTCGCATCCGCGGATGCTCGGTCATGACGTGGCCGCCGCAGCGTTTGCAGAACTTTCGGTAGGAATGCTCCGTCTTGTTGAACGTCCCGAGTTCTGCCTCGCCCCTGATGATGCGCACACTGTCCGACTTCCACAGGCTGAAGGCGTTGATCGGCGCCGCCGACCACGCCTGGCAGTCGGCGCAATGGCAATAGCCTGAAAACATGGGCTTGCCCGTGACCTCGACCTCGACGGCTCCGCAGAAGCAGCCGGCGCGATAGCTCGCCTGCGGCTCCGCATGGGCGTTCTCACCCGCGGCGAGGAGATCGTCGTATTCCGGATTCTTGCGCATGAAGTTGCGGATGAAGTCGCACTCGACCGAGAGCCTGCGCCCCTGCGCCCGTACCGCATCCAGCGTGGCGCGGCCGAGCTTCGAGCCGATGCCGCGGCCGCCGAGCTCCGGCGGCACCTCGGTATGCACCAGCGTGATCGCGCCATCGGTCTTGCGGTATGTGACCAAGGCGATGGGCCCGTCGACGTCGAGTTCGAACCGGCTGCGTTCCTCGTTGTCGCGAAAGGCTTCGGGCATCATCTCGCTCCCTGGTTCGGCTATTTGGTCTTCACACCTTCCGCCGCTGGAAACACCACGCGGTCATCGGTGCGGCAGTAGCGATCGGCGAACATGCGGCCGATCGGGTGATAGCGGTCCATGTGCACCCGCATGGCCTTGTCGTCCCAGAGCTCGTCGCGGATGTGGAAATGGATGCCTTCCCCCATGATCAACCGGCGATCGTCGTTGACGTCGATCAGTTTCCAGAGCTTGCACTCCATCGCCCAGGGCGCGTCGGCGAGCCGCGGCACCACAATCTTCGCGGAGGGAGCAAGCTTGAGGCCGAGATAATCGGGCTCACCGATCTCGGGCGGAAAATCGCCGCTGCTGTCGTGCATCGCTTTCGCCAGCGGCTCGTCGGCGATGTTGACCACGAACTCGCCGGTTCGCTGGATGTTGAGAAACGTGTCCTTGTCCTGGCCATCGGGCTTGCGGTTGGCCGCGAACATGCAGAGCGGCGGATCCTCGCAGAAGGCGTTGAAGAAGCTGAACGGGGCGGCGTTGACCACGCCGGTTGGCCCGATCGAGGTTACCCACGCGATCGGCCGCGGCAGGATGAAGGACGTCAGCACCTTGTAGCGCTCGCGTGGCGTCAGGTCGCTGGTGGCGTACTCCATGAAGGCTCCTTGGGTAGGAAAGCTTCGTAGGGTGGGCAAAGCGAAAGCGTGCCCACCATTCCTTGCGAAGCCGCGATGGTGGGCACGGCGCGCGAAGAGCGCGCCTTTGCCCACCCTACGGCATCTCGTGGTTCATGCCATGCTCAGCTCGTGGCGTCCGACCACCATCCAATGCACCTCGTCCGGACCATCCGCGAAGCGCAAATGGCGCACGTCCTGGTACATCTCGGCGAGCGGGGTCCAGTGCGAGATGCCGGTGGCGCCGTGCATCTGGATCGACTGGTCGATGATCTTGCAGGCGCGCTCGGGCACCATGGCCTTGACCATGGAAACCCAGACGCGGGCCTCCTTGTTGCCGAGCACGTCCATCGCCTTGGCCGCCTTCAGCACCATCAGCCGCATCGCCTCGATCTCGCAGCGCGCCTGCGCGATGATCTGCATGTTGCCGCCGAGATGTGCGATCTTCTTGCCGAAGGCCTCGCGGGTGAGGCCGCGCTGCACCATCAAATCGAGCGCCTTCTCGGCCTTGCCGATGGTGCGCATGCAGTGATGGATACGGCCCGGGCCGAGGCGGAGCTGGGAGATCTCGAAGCCGCGGCCTTCGCCGAGCAAGATGTTCTCCTTGGGGACGCGGACATTGTTGAAGCGCATGTGCATGTGGCCGCGCGGGGCGTGGTCCTGGCCGAACACATACATGGGCCCGAGCACCTCAACGCCGGGCGTGTCGCGCGGCACCAGGATCTGCGACTGCTGCTTGCTCGGCGCCGCGTCCGGATTGGTCTTCACCATCACGATGAGGATCTTGCAGCGGGGATCGCCGACGCCGGAAATGTAGTACTTCTCGCCGTTGATCACCCATTCGTCGCCGACCAGTTTCGCGGTCGTCGAGATGTTCTTGGCGTCGGAGGAGGCGACGTTCGGCTCGGTCATGACATAGGCCGAGCGGATCTCGCCGTTCATCAGCGGCTTCAGCCACTTCTCCTTCTGCTCCTTGGTCCCGACGCGCTCCAGCACCTCCATGTTGCCGGTATCAGGCGCCGAGCAGTTCATGGTCTCGGATGCCAGCGGGCTCTTGCCGAGCTCGGATGCGATATAGGCGTAGTCGAGGTTCTTCAGGCCCTGTCCGGTCTCGTCGTCGGGCAGGAAGAAGTTCCAGAGGCCTTCCTGCTTGGCCTTGTTCTTGGCCTTCTCCAGCACCTCGAGCTGCTTCGGAGTGAAGCTCCAGCGGTCCTCCTTGCCCTCGCCGGCCTTGGCGAACTCGATCGACATCGGCTCGACGGTGTCGCGGATGAATTTCCTGACGTGGTCATAGAGCGGCCGGACCTGGTCCGACATGCGGAGGTCGTTCAGCTCGTCGCCGGGATTGAGGGTGTAGTTGGTGGTACGGGGAATGTAGCTGTGTTTTGTCATTGTTCCTCCCGGGGACGCTGAGATCGTTCTGGTCGGGAGAATAGTCGCAGCCCGGCCAAAGTGCGAGCGCGCATTTTTCACGCGCAGCCATGCCACGCGATGGAATATCGCGAGGTGTTTGAAATGTTGTTTGAATGGCGGTGTGAGGATTCGCTGACGGCACGCCCACTCTCAGCTGTCATCGCCCGCGAAGGCGGGCGATCCAGTACTCCGAGAAGGTCGTGATTGAACCGAGAGCCCGCGGCGTACTGGATTCCCCGCTTGCGCGGGGAATGACAGCGGTGGTTACGTCAGTTCGCCATCCGATGCATCGCGCAGATCTTGTTGCCGTCGAGGTCGCGCAGATAAGCGAGATAGAGCTTGCCGCCGGGACCCTGGCGCACGCCCGGCGGATCCTCGATCGATTTTGCGCCGGCCGCGAGGCCAGCCGCGTGCCACGCATCGACCTGCTCGGGCGAATTGCACGCAAAGCCGATGGTGCCGCCATTCGCGCAGGTCGCCGGCTCGCCGTTGATCGGCTTCGACACCGAGAACACGCCGGTCTTGGTGATGTAGAAGATGCGGTGGCCGTCGACCCTGGCCGGACGAACCTCGATCGTGCTCAGCAGATTGTCGTAGAACGTCTTGGCCTTGTCGAGATCGTTGGTGCCGATCATGATGTGCGAGAACATTTGCCCATTTCCCTTCTGCGCTGACAAAACGAGAAGCCGTAGGGTGGGCAAAGCGCAGCGTGCCCACCACGACATTCGAAAAGTGCTCAAGGTGGGCACGGCGCAAGCGCGCCTTTGCCCACCCTACGAAGCCTCAGAACGCGGTATAGCCGCCGTCGATCACGAACGTATCGGCGGTGTGATACGACGACGCCTTGCTCATCAGATACACGGCGATGCCGCCGAAATCGGACGCCTCGCCGAAGCGCCGCATCGGTATCCGCGGCATCACGTTGGCGACGAATTTTTCGTTGGCCATCAGGCCTGACGTCATGTCGCTCTTGATCCAGCCGGGCAGGATCGCATTCGCGGTGACGCCGTGGCGCGCCAGCTCGACGCCGAGCGCGCGGACCAGCGCGTTGATCGCGGCCTTGGTCGCCGCATAATGCTCGTTGCGGGCGGTGCCGAAGATCGACGCCAGGCTCGAGGTCGCGACCAGCCGGCCGAAGGGATCTCCGGCATTGGCGCGCTCGGTCATGTGCTTGGCCGCGGCCTGGAACGCGTGGAACACGCCGTCGAGATTGGTCGCGAACATCGTGCGCCATTCCTCCTCGGTGCGCTCGATGAAGGACCTGCGGCCGCCGCCGCCGATGCCGGCATTGGCGAAGCAGCCATCGACCCGGCCGAAGGTGTCGAGCGTCGCCTTCATCGCGGTATTGACCGAAGCCGGATCGGTGACGTCGCAGACGCGGGCATCGACCTTGCCCGACAGGCCAGCCATGCTTGCGGCAGCCGCCTTGTTCTTGTCCGCATTGCGGCCCCAGATCGAGACATTGCAGCCCTGGGCGGCGAGCGCCTGCGCGATGCCGAGGCCGATCCCGCCATTGCCGCCAGTGATCACGGCCACGCGGCCGGAGAGGTCGAAAAGGTTCATGGCGCGTTTCCTGTCTTTACGTCTGCGGCGCATCAGCCGCTGCGCGCAAGATTGCTTGCTATGCTCTGATCACCATGGACAAGACCGCGCCAAAAATCAAATATGCGCCCCGGCAAAAGGAATTCCGGTCTGCGAAACTGACGCGGGCCGCAACGCACGAGGAAACCATGCAGTTCAAACACGTCACGCTCGATTTCGATGGCGCGGTCGCGATCCTCAAGCTCGACCATCAGGAGGTGATGAATGCGGTCTCCGTGGACATGCTGGGCGGCCTTTCCGAAGCACTCGATGCGATCGAGGAGAAGAAGGACGAGGTGCGCTGCGTCGTGCTGACAGGCGCGGGTCGCGCCTTCTGCACCGGTGCCAACCTGCAAGGCCGTAACAACCAGTCGAAGAAGACCAAGGCCGGAATGACGCTCGAGACCGGCTTTCATCCCTTCCTGCGCCGCATCCGCAATCTGCACTGCCCGATCGTCACCGCCGTCAACGGCCCGGCCGCAGGCGCCGGCATGAGCTTCGCGCTGCTCGGCGACATGATCCTGTGCGCGCGGTCCTCCTACTTCCTGCAGGCTTTCCGCCGCATCGGTCTCGTGCCGGATTGCGGCTCGACCTGGCTGTTGCCGCGCCTCGTCGGCCGCGCCCGTTCGATCGAATTGTCGCTGATGGGCGAGCGGCTGCCGGCTGAGAAGGCGCTGGAATGGGGCCTCGTCAACCGCGTCTATGACGACGGCGCGCTGATGGAGGAAGCGATGAAGCTCGCGCGCGATCTCGCCAGCGGCCCGACGGTGGCGCTGTCGCTGATCCGCAAGCTCTATTGGGACAGCCCGGAGAATTCCTTCGAGGATCAGCTCAACCTGGAATTCCAGTGCCAGCTCCGCGCCGGCGACACCCAGGATTTCCGAGAGGGCGTCGGCGCGTTCCTGGAGAAGCGGCCCGCGCAGTTCAAAGGCAAATGATCGAGGCCGAGCTTTCACGCAGCGTCCGGCGCTGGTGCAAGGGCGCGACCGGCGTCACCGGCGCGGCCAAGCTGTCGGGCGGCGCCAGCCAGGAAACCTGGCGCTTCGACATTACGCATCCCGATGGTGAGATCGGCGCGATCCTGCGCCGCTCGCCGAAGGGATATGGCGCGGCGCCCACGCGCGCGGCGGGTCTTGCGGCCGAAGCGCAGCTGATGCAGCTCGCCTTCGAGGCCGGCGTGCCGTCGCCGCGCGTGATGCATGTGCTGGTGCCGGAGGATGATCTCGGCACCGGTTTCATCATGCAAAGGGTCGAGGGCGAGACCATCGCGCGCAAGATTCTTCGCGATGACCAATATAAGGCGGCGCGGCCGCATCTGGCGCGGCAGATCGGCGGCATTCTCGCAGGTCTCCATCGACTGCCAAAAAACCGGCTGCCGGAGCTGCGCAGCCGCGGCGCCACGCAGGAGATTTCCGAGTTCGAGCGCGATTATCGCAGCCTGAACTGGCCCAAGCCCGTGTTCGAGCTGGCGCTGCGCTGGCTGCGCGACCACGATCCCGGCCCGTCAACCGAGACCACGCTGGTGCACGGCGATTTCCGCAACGGCAATCTCATCATCGGCGCCGACGGCGTTCGCGCTGTGCTGGACTGGGAGCTTGCCCATCTCGGCGATCCCATGGAGGATCTCGGCTGGGTCTGCGTCAATTCCTGGCGCTTCGGCGAGATCGACAGGCCCGTCGGCGGTTTTGGCACGCGCGAGGAATTGTTCGCGGGTTATGAAGCGGCAGGCCGCAAGGTCGATCCGGAACGCGTCAAATTCTGGGAAGTAATGGGCACGCTGCGCTGGGGCATCATGTGCGGCGGCATGATGCAGCGGTTTCGCGAGGGGCCCGACCATTCCATGGAACGCGCCATGATCGGCCGCCGCGCCAGCGAAACCGAGATCGATCTGTTGCGGCTCTTGGCGCCGCGCGGGAGCTGACACATGCAGGACGAGCCGACCCCGATCGAGCTGACCAAATCAGTCGCCGATTTCTTGCGCAACGACATCGCGCCGTTGATCTCCGGCCACCAGGCCTTCAAGCTGCGCGTCGCCATCAACATCCTCGACCTCGTCACGCGGCAGCTGACGCGGGAGGAGGGGAGCGATGCTGCGGAAGTGGCGCGTCTGCGCGCGCTGCTCGGGATGGACGGCTCGGTCACCGACCTCAACCGCGCGCTCGCCCAGCGAATAGCGAAGGGCGAAGTCGACCTCGCAACGCCGGGCCTTGCCGAGCATCTGTGGGCGACAACGATGGACAAACTCGCAGTCGATCAGCCGAATTACGCGTCGTACAAGCGCGAGTTGGGGCGAGGCGGGTAGGCGCGGCCACATCTTCCGCTGTCATTCCGGGGCGTCGCGTAGCGACGAGCCCGGAATCCATTCATCTACGATTTCTGTGGCCCAATGGATTCTCAGATGCGCAATTGCGCATCGTAGCTCGCGCCCAAGAGGGCGCGCCCCGGAATGACAGCCTGGCCTACTTCCCCACCCATTTCGGCGACCGCTTCTCCGAGAACGCCTTCGGACCTTCGATGTAATCCTGCGACGCCACCATCGCCTGCACCGCCGGATAGTCCCGCTGCTCCGCGATCGCCTGCTCCAGCGAGACGCCGAGCCCCTTCTGGATCGCCTGCTTCGAGGCCCGGATCGACATCGGCGAGTTCTTGGTGATCATCTCCGCCCAGCGCAGCGCGCCCGACAGCGCCTCGCCCTGCGGCACCACCTCGTTGACGAAGCCGAGCTCGAGACCCTCCTTGGCGCTGACGTGGCGCGCCGTGAGGATCATGCCCATGGCGCGCTTCAGGCCGATCTGCCGCGGCAGCCGGTGCAGGCCGCCGGCGAGTGCGGCAAGGCCCACGCGCGGCTCGGGCAGGGCGAAGGTCGCATTCTCCGAGGCAATGATGAGATCACAGGCGAGCGCGATCTCGAAGCCGCCGCCCATGGCGACGCCGTTCACAGCGGCGATGATCGGCTTGTCGCAGTCGAACCGCGAGGTAAGGCCGGCAAAGCCGCCCTTGTCCCAGCCGCGCTTGCCGCCGGCCGCCTGCCATTTCAGGTCGTTGCCGGCACAGAACGCCTTGTCGCCGGCGCCGGTGATAACAGCGATCCATTGCTCGGGATCTCCAGAGAAATCGTCGAACACTTTCTGCAGCTCGAAATGCGCATCGGTGTGCAGCGCGTTGTAGACCTCGGGCCGCGACAGCGTCACGATCGTGATCGGCCCCTTGCGTTCCACCTTCGAAAATTTCAGCTCCATCGCGCGCTCCCGCATTTTCTCGTGAAGGAATATTGACGTCATACTACCGCGCGCCAATGCCTGCGCACTATCGAATTGCGCCGACGGGCCTTGCGTGTGCCACACGTCTCGCTTCGCTTGACTTGCGCGCGCTCTTCTCAGCTTAATCGCACGAAGCGGAAACGCGCCTAGCGCCTTAACGCAAAACGACAAAATCAATCCGGGAGAGAACCTGTGGATTTCTCACTGCCTGCCGATCTCGTCGCCTATCTCGGAGAGCTCGACCGTTTCATCGAACGCGAGATCAAGCCGCTGGAACAGGTCGACGACAATATCCGCTTCTTCGATCATCGCCGCGAATGGGCGCGCACCGATTTCGAGAACGGCGGCCTGCCGCGGCACGAATGGGAGCAGCTGCTGCGCAAGGCCAAGGACCTGGCGGATGCCGCCGGTCATCTGCGCTTTCCCGTGCCGAAGCAATATGGCGGCAAGGACGGCTCGAACCTCTGGATGGCCGTGATCCGCGAGCATTTTGCCGCAAAGGGTCTTGGCCTGCACAACGACCTCCAGAACGAGCATTCCATCGTCGGAAATTTTCCCGTGGCGACCATGCTCGACCGCTACGGCCGCGACGACCAGAAGGCGATGATCGACGGCTCGATCAAGGGCAAGTACCGCATCACCTTTGGTCTGACCGAGCCCAATCACGGCTCCGACGCCACCCACATGGAGACGCGCGCGGTGCCTGCGACCCGCGACAACGTCAAGGGCTGGATCATCAACGGCGAGAAGATGTGGACGACAGGCATGCACGTCGCCACGCATTGCGCGCTGTTCGCGCGCACCAGCGGCAATGACGGCGATGCGCGCGGCATTACCTGCTTCCTGGTGCCGGCCAAGAGCCACGGCGTCAAGGTCGAGGAGTACATGTGGACCTTCAACATGCCGACCGACCATCCGCGCGTCAGTTTTACGGATGTGTTCGTCCCGGAAGATGCGCTGTTCGGCGAGGTCGGCCGCGGCCTGTCGCTGGCGCAATGTTTTGTCCATCAGAACCGCATCAGGCAGGCCGCGAGCTCGCTCGGCGCCGCCGTCTACTGCATCAACGAAAGCGTGAAGTATGCGCGTGAGCGGAAGCCGTTCGGCCGGGCGCTCGCCGAGAATCAGGCGATCCAATTCCCGCTGGTCGAACTCGCCACGCAGGCCGAGATGCTGCGCCTTCTGATCCGCAAGACCGCCTGGGAGATGGATCAACTCACTGAGGAGCAGGTCGAGCGCACGCTCTCCGACCGCGTCTCGATGTGCAATTACTGGGCAAACCGCCTCTGCTGCGAATCCGCCGATCGCGCCATGCAGGTCCATGGCGGCATGGGCTACTCACGCCACAAGCCGTTCGAGCATATCTACCGCCATCACCGCCGCTATCGCATCACCGAAGGGAGCGAGGAGATCCAGATGCGCAAGGTGGCGGGATTCTTGTTCGGGTATATGGGGCCGGGGAAGCACTGACGGCTTGCACCGTTGTCGTAGGGTGGGTTAGCGCTGCGATTGCGCGAAGCGCGATCGCAGGGCGTAACCCACCAACCTTCACCCGCGTGGATAGCAAAGCGGTGGGTTACGCCTACGGCTAACCCACCCTACGCGATCAATTCACCCGTCGGTCTTTCCCCGCCCAATACGGCTCGCGTAGCTGCCGCCGCAAAATCTTGCCCGACGGATTTCTCGGCAGCGCCGGCAGAAACTCCACGCTCTTCGGCGTCTTGAACCCGGCGATGCGCGTCCGGGCGAAGCTGATGATGTCGGTAGCAGTCGCTTCCTTGCCCGGCTTCATCACCACGACCGCCTTCACGGCCTCGCCCCATTTGTCATCGGGCACGCCGATCACGGCGGCCTCGGCAACGTCGGGATGATCGCACAGCGCGCTCTCGACCTCGGCGGGATAGATGTTCTCGCCGCCGGAGATGATCATGTCCTTGATGCGGTCGTGGATGTAGAGATAGCCGTCCTCGTCCATGTAGCCGGCATCGCCGGTGCGCAGCCAGCCGTCACTGCGCAGCGTCGCGGCGGTCGCCTCCGGCAGGTTCCAATAGCCCGCCATGTTGGAGCCCGAGCGCGTGGCGATCTCGCCGACCTCGCGCGGCGGCAGCGGCTTGCCGTCCACATCCAGGATTGCCAGCTCGATGCCGGGCAGCGCCTTGCCCGCCGAGCGCATCCGCTCCAGCCCCTCGACGTGATCCTCCGGCGGCAGCGCGACGATCGTGCCGGTGGTCTCGGTCATGCCGTACATCTGCACGAAGCCGCATTTGAAGACCTCGATGCACTCCTTCAGCAGCGCCGCCGGTATCGGCGAAGCGCCGTACAGCATGTATTTCAATCGTGAAAAGTCCACGGTCCTGGCGCGCGGCTGCCGTACCACGAACTGCATCGCCGCCGGCACCATGAACAGTTTCGTGATGCCCGATTGCTCGAAGAAATCCAGCACCTTGGTCGGGTCGAACTCGCGCGCGATCACGCCGCGGGCGCCGTGGTAGAGCCCCATCACGCCCCAGCCGGAGCCGCCGATATGGAAGATCGGCATCGCCACCAGCGACACGTCGTCGGTCGACCACCGGTTCCACTCCGGCTTGTCTTCGGCATTGCCTGTCTGCACCAGGTTGAGGAAGTTCGCGTGGCTCAACATCGCGCCCTTCGGCTTGCCGGTGGTGCCCGACGTGTAGAGCTGGATCGCGATGTCGCTTGTGTCGATCGGCACCCTGGGATCGTCGCTGCTCCGCGCATCGCGCCAGGCTGAATAATCCTGCCATTCCGGCGCGCCGCCTTCGGTGGTGATGACGGTGCGTACGCCCGGCAGCTGATCCTTGATCTGGCGGACCTGGGTGACGAACTCCGGCCCGACGAACAGCACAGGCGCCTTGCAATCCGTAACGATGAAGGCGACCTCGGGCCCGGCGAGCCGCCAGTTCACCGGGGCCATCACCACGCCGGCCTTCATCGCGCCCATCAGCAGCTCGAAATAGAGATCGCTGTTCTTGCCGAGATAGGCGATGCGGTCGCCGTGTCTGACGCCCATCGCAATCAGGGCGTTCGCGACCTTGTTCGTCTTGACGTCGAATTCGGCAAAGCTGGTGGCACGGCCTTCGAATTCATAGGCGATGGCATCGCCGCGGCTCCCGGCGCGCTCGCGCACCATGTCGGCGAGAGTTGCCAATGGCTGTGTGGACATGTTTCTCCCGTGGGCGTTTTGTTTTTATGCTTGGGAGTGTGGCGTCATCCGGGGCCAAAGACAATACGGGGGAGGGCGCGCTACCCCCGCTTCGCGCGATCCTTCTCGTTCTGCGCCATGATGCTCTCGCGCGCGGTCTTCCAGTCGTCGTCGCTCCAGTCGCGGAGCTGGTAGAAATTGCCGCCCATGGCGAGCGCCTGGGCGCCGTCCATGGCGATAGTCTCGCCGTTGATCCAGTCGCAGCCGCCGGAGATCAGGAACACCGCGAGGTTCTGCAACTCCTCCATGGAGCCGACGCGGCCCATCGGGTTCATCGCCTTGGTGCGCGCGCCGGCCTCGTCGCCCGGCTTGATGCGCTTGCTCATGCCCTCGGTCGGGATTTCGCCGGGCGCGATGGTGTTGAGGCGGATGCCGTAGCGGCCCCATTCGGTGGCGAGCGACATCGTCATGGCGTGGATCGCCGACTTGCTCATCGCCGACGGCACCACGTAAGGCGAGCCGTTGCGCACCCAGGTCACGGTGATGGAGACGACGTTGCCCGGTTGCTTGTCCGCGATCCAGCGCTTGCCGACGGCCTGCGTCACGTAGAACGTGCCGTGCATGACGATGTTGGCGACTGCATCGAAGCCGCGTGGCGACAGCTCCTCGGTGCGCGAGATGAAATTGCCGGCGGCGTTGTTGATGAGGTCGGTGAGGCCGCCGTCGCGGAAGATGGTCTCGACCATCTCTTCGACCGCGAGCGCGTTGCGGATGTCGACGCCGTGGCTGGTGACGCGGCCGCCGTACTCGGCCATCAGCTCGGTCGCGGTCTCGTCGCACACGATCTTGCGCCGGCCGCAGATATGCACTTCGGCGCCGAGCTGGAGGAAGCGCGCCGCCATCGACTTGCCGAGACCCGTGCCGCCGCCGGTTACGAGAATGCGCCGCCCGGCCAGAAGATTTTCCTTGAACATGGCTGTTTCTCCCGTACGGATTGTCAGTTAATTGGTCGATTGACTAAAACCGGCTGGCGGCGTCCTGTAAAGTCGCAACCGGTCACGAACAGGGGAGAATTCGTCCATGGAAGATCGCGTCTCGATCTCGATCTCGGAAGGCGTGGCCGAGGTGCGCCTGGTGCGCGCCGACAAGATGAACGCGCTGGATCAGGCGATGTTCGAGGCCCTTGTCGCCGCGACCGACCGGCTTTCGAAGGACAAGAGCGTGCGCGCGGCCGTGCTCTCCGGCGATGGCCGTGCCTTCTGTGCCGGGCTCGACATGGGACGTTTTGCCGCCATGAAGGAGAAGGGCGGCAACGGAATTCCGGGTGGCGAAAATCGCGATCTCACCAAGCGGACGCACGGACAGGCGAACTTCCCGCAACAGGCGGTGTGGGGCTGGCGCCAGCTTCCGGTTCCGGTGATCGCCGCGATCCAGGGCGTTGCGTTCGGCGGTGGCTTCCAGCTCGCACTCGGTGCTGACATGCGCTTCCTCACGCCCGATGCGCGGATGTCGATCATGGAGATCAAATGGGGCCTCGTGCCCGACATGGCGGGCACGCCGATCCTGGCTTCGCTGGTGCGCGACGACATCCTGCGCGATCTCACTTACACCGGTCGCATCTTCTCCGCGCAGGAGGCGATGTCCTATGGCCTCGCCACGCGCATCTGCGACGATCCGCGCGCGACCGCGCTGGAGGTCGCGCGCGAGATCGCCGGCAAGAGCCCCGATGCGATCCGTGCCGCCAAGCGGCTGCTGAACAATCTCTCGGTCGATCCGGGTCCGGCGCTGCTGGCTGAGTCCGTCGAGCAGCAGAAGCTGATCGGCAGCGCGAACCAGACCGAGGCGGTGCGCTCCAATCTGGAGAAGCGCGCAGCGAACTATGCGGATTGATTGTCTCTCCGTCATGGCCGGGCTTGTCCCGGTGATCCACGTTCTTGGTCGAGGCGACGAAGCAAGAACGTGGATCACCGGGACAAGCCCGGTGATGACGACTAGCTAAGACCGTCGCCAAACAACAAAGAAAAATAACAATGAGCGAAACGTCCAGCTTCCTCGGCATCGTCTCCGGCGATCGCCGCCGCTCCCACACCGAGGTCGCAACCCGCGCCGACCGCATTGCGTCCGGCCTCGCCAGGATCGGCGTCCGCCAGGGCGATTGCGTTTGCATGCTAATGCGCAACGACATCGCCTTCCTCGAGGCCGCCTATGCCGCGATGCGGCTCGGGGCCTATGGCGTGCCGATCAACTGGCACTTCAAGCCGGAAGAGATCAACTACATCCTGAACGACACCGGCACGTCCGTGCTGATCGGACATGCCGACATGCTGCACGCCCTGCGCGACGCGATTCCGGCAGGCGTCACCGTGCTCAGCGTGCCGACGCCGCCGGAGATCCTGTCCAATTACAGGATCGATCCCGATCATCTGACGACGCCGGACTTCGCCATCGATTTCGAATCCTGGCTCGAGCAATTCCAGCCCTATGACGGGCCGGTCGTGCCGCAGCCGATGAACATGATCTACACCTCGGGCACCACGGGCCATCCCAAGGGCGTCCGCCGCAACGCGCCGACGCCGGAGCAGCAGGCGGCCGGCGAGCGCATGCGTGCGATGATCTATGGCCTCAAGCCCGGCGCCCGCGCGATCCTGCCGGGACCGCTGTATCATTCCGCACCGAACTCGTTCGGTATTCGCGCCGGCAAGCTCGGTGGCGCGCTGGTGCTGATGCCGCGCTTCGAAGCCGAGGAGTTCCTGGAGCTGATAGAGCGATACAAGATCGACACCATCTTCATGGTGCCGACCATGTTCATCCGCCTGATGAAGCTGCCGGAGGCGGTGCGCAAGACGTACGACGTCTCCTCGCTGCGCCACGTCATCCACGCCGCCGCGCCGTGCCCGGCCGACGTCAAGCGCGCCATGATCGAATGGTGGGGCCGGTGATCTACGAATTCTACGGCTCGACCGAATCCAGCGCGGTCACCTTCGCCACCTCGGAGGACGCGCTGAAGAAGCCCGGCACCGTCGGCAAGATTTCGCCCGGTGCGGAGCTGCGCTTCCTCGGCGAGGACGGCCGCGTGCTGCCGGCCGGCGAGATCGGCGAGATCTATTCCCGCATGCCTGCAATGGCCGATTTCACCTACCACAACAAGCCGGAGAAACGCGCCGAGATCGACCGCGACGGTTTCATCACCTCGGGCGACGTCGGCTACATCGACGAGGACGGCTACGTCTTCATCTGCGACCGCAAGCGCGACATGGTGATCTCGGGCGGCGTCAACATCTACCCGGCCGAAATAGAGTCCGTCCTGCATGCCGTGCCGGGCGTGCACGATTGCGCGGTGTTCGGCATCCCCGATGCCGAGTTCGGCGAGGCGCTGATGGCCGTGGTGGAGCCGCAAGCCGGAATCACGCTCGATGCCGCCGGCATCCGCGCAAGGCTGAAGAGCTCGCTCGCCGATTACAAAGTTCCAAAACACATCGAGATCCGCAGCGGCCTGCCGCGTGAAGATTCCGGCAAGATCTTCAAGCGCCGCCTGCGCGATCCCTATTGGGAGCAGGCGGGGCGGAAGATTTGACGCTACGTAGCCCGGGTGAGCGCAGCGATACCCGGGACAACGCGAACACCGCCCCGGATGTCGCTTCGCTCATCCGGGCTACAAGAGCAAGGGGCTTTCATGACCGACGCCGCCAACGAAGTCCTCTACACAATCGCCGACCACGTCGCGACCATCACGCTGAACGCGCCGGAGCGCATGAACACGATCTCCGGCCCGATGCTCAACGATCTGGCGCGGCTCTTGACCGAAGCCAATGAGGACAAGGACGTCCGCGTCGTGATCCTCACCGGCAAGGGCAGGGCGTTCTGCGCCGGCCTCGACCTGCGCAAGGAGCGCGACGGCAACGGCCTCAGCGCGGCGTCCTCGCCGACCACGATCAATCTCCGCAATACGCCGCCGACGGTGTTGCAGGCGATGGACAAGCCGACCATCTGCGCCGTCAACGGCGGCGCGGCGGGCTACGGCATGGACACCGCGCTCGGCTGCGACATCCGCATCATGGCGGAGTCCTCAAAGCTCGCCGCCGCCTTCGTCAAGCGCGGCGTGGTGCCGGAATCCGGCGGCACCTGGCTGCTGCCGCGCATGCTCGGCTGGGCCAAGGCCTCCGAGCTGATCTTCACCGGCCGCACGCTGAGCGCGCGCGAGTGCCTG
Source organism: Bradyrhizobium symbiodeficiens (assembly GCF_002266465.3). Lineage (NCBI taxonomy): Bacteria > Pseudomonadati > Pseudomonadota > Alphaproteobacteria > Hyphomicrobiales > Nitrobacteraceae > Bradyrhizobium > Bradyrhizobium symbiodeficiens. The sequence continues at coordinate 2,477,395 of NZ_CP029427.2, forward strand.
GAATGGGGCCTCGCCAACGAGGTCGTGCCGGATGCCGAGCTGATGAGCCGCACGACTGCGATCGCCCGCGAAATCGCCGCCAACGCGCCGCTCGCGGTGCAGGCCTCCAAGCGCATGATGCGGATGGGCCTCAACGAGAACTTCCACGACCACGTTCATCACGTCTATCTCCAGCTCCTGCCGCTGTTCAAGACGCAGGACATGGCCGAGGGCATGAAGGCGTTCATGGAGAAGCGCGAGCCGAAATTCGAGGGGCGGTAGCCGGCTGCGGCTATCGGACCGTCTTAGCAGGGACAGATTCCGAACCTATATAGACGACATCATCCACCTCCGGATCATCCCATGTCTCCCGTTTCCATGCTCCTCAACATCCTCTGGATCCTCTTCGGCGGCGCCTGGATGGCGTTCGGCTGGGTGATTGCCGCGGTCATCATGGCCATCACCATCGTCGGCCTGCCGTGGGCGCGGGCGGCGTTCAACATCGCCGTCTACACGCTGCTGCCGTTCGGCTCGCGTGCGGTCAACCGCTACGACGTCACTGGTATCGAGGATACCGGCACCGGCCCGCTCGGGGTGATCGGCAACATCATCTGGTTCGTGCTGGCCGGCTGGTGGCTGGCGCTCGGCCACTTATTGACCGCGCTGGCGCTCGCGATCACCATCATCGGCATTCCCTTCGCTTGGGCCCATCTGAAGCTCGCGGGCATCGCGCTCTGGCCGATCGGCAAGGTGATCGTGCCGGCTTAGGGCGTCGGATGGGTAGAGCGTCAGCAAAATCCATCAAACCGTTCGACTGGCTACTGCTCGCGATATATTCGAGAGCGCCGAGACCTCCCCCGCAGGCGGGAGAGGTTAACGACATCCCGCGCTAGCGGCGACCTGCGCGGTTGACCGGACCACCGCGGTTCATGGGCGTGCCTGCGCGGACGCCGGCACCTGGTGCGCCAGCACCAACGCCTGCGACGCCGACCCTACCCGGTGCGCCTGCCGCTGCCGCGGGCCGCGCCACACAACCGGCCGGCACGCCCGCCGACGTGCAGTAAACGGCGGCCTCGGCAAAGCCGGCCCCAAGCGAAATCGGCATCAGCGTCGACAACGCGATCAACGTCACACCGGCCATCAACCGTCCTGTTCTATTCGACATTTTTTGTACCTTTGCTGGAGCGCAGGCTTGCAAGGATCGGTCGATCACCGCAGCCGCTGCCGTCGCGGACACTATGCGACAACAACTCAACATCTTGTGAAGAAGGGATGGATGTTTGTCTGCAACGGCGCCCTGGGCCCAACGCGGTACGCCACGGCCCGGCACCAAGGTGCCAGGCCAAGTCACCGAGCGCGACATTGCCACCCTGTCGAACGACATGCTCGCGGTGAGTTCGGCGTCCGCCCGGTCGGCAATGCGCCGCACATGCGCAAGGCGGTCTCTGGCCTGTTCAACTCGGCGCCGGAAACTGGCCGCGACTATGTGACCGCCAGCCCGCGCGTGAACCTGCCGAAGCTCGACCTTGAGAATCCCCGACGCCCGGCATTGCCTCGGGGGCGGCGATCGTCGATGGAAACAACGACCGCCCCGTCCAATTAGTATTTGGCGATGACCGCGCCGCCCCAACGATAATTGACGCGGACGGTGACGAGGTCGACGTCCTGATGAATGCGGTCGCTGGCGTAGGCTGTCCCTGCCGGTGCGAGCGTGCCGTTGTTGGTGAAGGTGATGAACCTGTCCTGCATGAACATGTGGTCGTATTCGATCGCGGCGGACCAATTGGGCGCGAAGCCGTATTCCAGGCCTAGTCCGATCACGCCACCCCAACGGGTGTCGTTGACGGTGTCGCTGATCTGGGCGCCGTTGGCAGTCAGATAGCCGCGATAGCGATCGGAGGTCAGAGCGGCGCCACCCTTCAGATAAAGCAGCGTGTTGTTCCAGGCATAGCCGATGTGGCCGGTGAACATTCCGAAAGCGTCGACCTGCGTGGCGTTGACGACGGCCGGGAACGGGATGCTCTGATTGCTGCCGCGGAAGTTGGCCCAATTGCCCTGGGCTTCGATGCCGAACACGATGCTGGAGCTCTGAAAGCGATACCCGACCTGGCCGCCGGCGGTGCCGCCGGTAGCATCGTGGCATCCCTCGGAAACGTTGAAGGCACCGGCCGCATTGCTGAAATCCCAGCACTTGTGGCTCGATCCCCACCCGCCGTTGGCGCCAATGTAGAAGCCGCTCCAGTCGTACATGGCGCTCATAATCGTGGGCGCCTTGGTGTAGGGACGGGTAGCCACGTCTGCGGCAGAAGCCGACGTGACCATTGCGAGCGCGCCGACGGTACCGAGCAGCAATGTCTTCATGATGCATCCTCTGGGACGAGTTTTCCGCCAACGAATCAATTACCGCGAGCAGCCTACGCTTCGCCGCCCGAAATCTTGTCACTCATTTGGTACAGTACTCAACCGAATGCAGGCGACTTATCGAAAGAGTGACAGAAGCAGCAAGCAGACAGGCCGGACCTTCTGAAATCTGCAGCTCGTTGGCTCAGGCGCTTTGCCTCGGTCGTGCAATATCCGATCACTGCGCCTTCGAGGCGAAGCAACCAGAACCTGCACGAATGCGAGTCGAAGCCGTCCGCCGCGCGCTGATGCCCGTAAAATGATGGAGGCGGCCCTCGTGAGTCTGCATCACACGCGCGCGATGCATACCGCAAAAGCACACCTCCCGACATTCTACGCAGATATTCAATATGGATCACCTTGTCCTGCTGAATGCGCCTAGCGTTGCACCAGGCAGGGATCTTGATCGATTCGGTCGCTTCGTCGGAGCCTCTGGTCGAGGGCTGACGTTACGACGAATTGCGGGTCGACGCCTTGATGTCTCTCAGGGAGCGCGGGCCATGAACAGTGTCAGAAAATTCGCGTTGCTTGCATGTGTTGGAGTGAGCGTCGCGGCAGTGCCGGGTTCTGCGTTCGCCGACAAAATTTCCGAGCGTCTCGATGCGCTGGAAAGAGAAAATGCCGCCTTGCGCGCGCGGCTTAGCCGTCTCGAAACGCCCAAGGAAACACTCAAGGAAACGCCCAAGACGGCGAAGCTGCAATCTCGGCCGGCGGATTCGAGCTCCGGTCCGGCGCTCGTCGTGTTGCCGCCATCGGCAGGCCCAAACAGCATGGCCGCCGATCTCGGCTATGTCGGTCCGCGACGGGCGAATGCGCCGCGCTTCGAAATCAGCGGATCGGCTTCGTTCCTGCAACCGGGTGCCGGCAATCTCGAATATGGCACGCTGACCAATCCTCTGCCGGTGGTGACACCGCACTGGCGAAATCAGTCGCTCAAGCCGAACTTCACGCCATCCTTCAGCTTTGGCGCCCGCTACATGGGCGACGAGTCCAGGGACATCCAGCTGAACTGGACACACCTGCGCAACACCGCGACGGATTCGTTCTTTGCTTCGCCGACGGAAATGGTGGGACCGCCCTATCTGATCGGGCCGGAATCGGCCCTTTACAAGAACGGGAGTGGTTCGGTGAAAACCGCCCTTGACGTCGTCAACCTGGACGCCGGATACACATTCTGCGCCGAGTGCTCGTTTCAGATGCGGGCGTTCGGCGGTGTATCGGCTGCGCGGATCGGCCAAAATCTGTCGGGCCTGTTCGCGAGCCCGGGTGGCGCGGCCTCCTCCGGCTATACGGTCAACTCCCTGTTCACCGGCGCCGGGCCCCGCGTCGGCATCAAGGGTCAGTTCGGCATCGGCGACTTCCAGTTCATCGGCGAGATGGCCGGCGCGGTCCTGATCGGTACTGCGCAGAGCGGGATGGACTTCACCACGCTGTCTCCAGCGTTCGGGCTTTCCAGCCAGTACATCAGCTCTCCCAATGCGACGCGAGTGGTTCCCAGCATCGACGGCAAATTGGCCACCTCCTATACCTTTGCGCCGACCGCTTACGGATTGTTCAAGATCGAGACCGGCTACAAGGCCGCAGTCTATTTCGGTGCGGTCAATTCATATGCATTGACCCAAGTCCCGACCAGCCTGACGCTTCCGCCCGTCGGCATTTACCTCGCGACGCAGCAACACCAGCTGAGCAATTTCACGAACCACGGCCCGTATGTGACGGCGAGCTGGGCCTTCTATTGAGGCCGGATTTTTCAGGGACGGGCGCCACTTGATGGGCGAAACACACCGCATGCAGGTCAAGTGACAGGCTTGAAAATATTCTGATTGACCGAATTCGCTTCTTCGGTTAAACCGCACAGCATCCCGGCCCGCCAAAGGGGCGTTTCGCGATCGTCACGATACGTAGGCTGGGATGCGATGGACGCGGCAGCGCCGGCGCGTGAGGTGATGGCAGGGCGGGCGACCCCTGTGAGCCATCGCGATCCGCGGCACGACACGGCGCGGTTACAGCGTTTCGTTTCGGCGTTGGGGGCGAGCACGCGCGAGCCTCCGACTGTCCGGGGCGGGACGTCCGCGGACGGCAAAAGCGTGTGGTCCTGACGCCCGAAGGCTGGCGTCAAGGCTTGCGGTGGTGTGAGTTGCCCGACCGGGCGCGCGCATCAGTGATCCGCAAGGCGACGGGGGCAATAGTGCACCGCTCCCCGGGGAGAGCGCGCCATAAGCCGTAACACCATCGCGCAGGGAAGGCCGGGGGACCGGCAACACCTGTGGTCAACCCCGCGTGCGTCTTTCGCGTGCGGACCCTGGGTGCCAGCCGGCGCCCGGCCTTCCCTGCGCCCTTGTTCTCGACGAGGGCGAAACGGACAGCAAATCTCGGGCGGAATGCGCCGCGAGATCGCGAAGGTATGTTTACGGCTGAACGGATGCCGGCCCCGTGCCCCGGCTCTGCGCCGCAATGCTGAGGGGCATTGCAGCGCGTCCGGGACACGAGCACGCCGGCACTGTGCGCCGCCACCAAGTTCATCTTGCACTGCGGCAGAAAAATATCGCACACTCGCCGTGCCGGGCATCCAAGCGAGCTCGAACCAAGGAGCGAGCCATGTCCCTCCAGACCGTATCAGCCGACAGCACCGAACCGCGCACCAACCGTCCCGAGGACGTCCAGGCGTTGGAGGCCGACGCCCGGCTGCGGGACGACATTCGCCTGCTCGGACGCATCCTCGGCGACACCGTACGCGACCAGGAGGGTGCCGATGTGTTCGACCTGGTCGAGCGCATCCGCCAGACCTCGATCAGGTTCCACCGCGACGAGGACCGGCTCGCCCGCCGTGAGCTCGAGCAGATCCTCGACAGCATGTCGACCTCCGAGACGGTGCGGATCGTCCGCGCCTTCAGCTATTTCTCCCACCTTGCCAACATCGCCGAGGACCAGAACAACATCCGCCAGATGCGGGCTCGCAGCGCCGGCAAGAGCACCGGCGTGCTGGCCGAGACGCTGGCCCATGCCAAGGCCGCGGGCATCGGTCCCGATCAGCTCCGCAGCTTCTTCAAGTCCGCGCTGGTCAGCCCGGTCCTGACTGCGCACCCGACCGAAGTCCGCCGCAAGAGCACCATGGACCGCGAGATGGAGGTCGCCGGCCTGCTCGACCGCCGCGAGCGCGTGGCGCTGACCGCGGAGGAGGCTGATGCCAGCGACGAGCAGCTTCGCCGCGAGGTACTGACGCTGTGGCAGACCAATCTCTTGCGCCGGACCAAGCTCACCGTGCTCGACGAGGTCGCCAACGGCCTGTCGTTCTACGATTACACCTTCCTGCGCGAGGTGCCGCGCCTCGTCAACGCGCTGGAGGACCGGCTGGAGGAGGGCGGCGAGCAGACAGCCTCCGAACTCGCCTCGTTTCTGCGCATGGGCAGCTGGATCGGCGGCGACCGCGACGGCAACCCCTTCGTCACCGCCGACGTGATGCGCGGCACGCTGCGGCTGCAGTCGAGCCGGGTCATGCAGTTCTATCTGGAAGAGCTGCATGTGCTCGGTTCGGAATTGTCGATCGCAGCGCATCTCGCCGACGTTTCCGAGGAGCTGCGCAAGCTTGCGGAGCGTTCGCCCGACACCTCGCCGCACCGGATCGGCGAGCCCTATCGTCTCGCGGTCTCCGGCATCTATGCCCGCCTGACAGCCACCGCCGAAAAGCTCCAGGTCGAGATCACCCGCCGGCCGGTCGGAAAGGGCGCGCCGTATGGGAGCGTCAAGGAGCTGCAGGCCGATCTCGACGTGCTGCATCGTTCCCTGATCGCCAACAACGCCCGCGTCATCGCGCGCGGCCGGCTGCGGCTGCTGCGGCGCGCGGTCGATTGCTTCGGCTTCCATCTCGCACGGCTCGACATCCGCCAGAACTCGGCGGTACACGAGCGCACCATCGCCGAGCTGATGGATGCCGCCAATCCCGGCATGTCCTATCTCGCGCTCGGCGAAGACGCGCGTATCTCGCTGCTGACCAACGAGTTGCGCAGCCCCCGCGCGCTGGTGTCCCCATTCGTCAAGTACAGCGACGAGACCATGGGCGAGCTCAACGTCTTCCATGGCGCCGCGGAAGCGCACGCGAAGTTCGGCTCGGACTCCATCCCCCAATGCATCATCTCGATGTGCAAGAGCATGTCCGACATGCTCGAAGTGGCCGTGCTGTTGAAGGAGGTCGGCCTCGTCCATCCTTCCGGGCGCAGCGCCATCAACATCGTGCCGCTGTTCGAGACCATCGAGGATTTGCAGGCATCAAGCGTCATCATGGACCGCATGCTGTCGCTGCACGATTACCGTCGCCTCGTCGACAGTTGTGGCGGCGTGCAGGAGGTCATGCTCGGCTATTCCGACAGCAACAAGGATGGCGGCTTCGTCACCTCGGGCTGGGAGCTCTACAAGGCCGAGATCGGCCTCGTCGAGGTGTTCGAGCGCCATCACGTGCGCCTGCGCCTGTTCCACGGCCGCGGCGGCTCGGTCGGCCGCGGCGGTGGTCCGAGCTATGACGCGATCATCGCCCAGCCCGGCGGCGCCGTGAACGGCCAGATCCGCATCACCGAGCAGGGCGAGATCATCTCCTCGAAATATTCCAACGCCGAAGTCGGCCGCAACAATCTGGAGATCCTCGCGGCCGCGACGCTGGAGGCGAGCCTGCTGCATCCGCGCCAGAGCGCGCCGCGCCGCGAATATCTGACGACGATGGACGAGCTGTCGAACCTCGCCTTCAAAGCCTATCGCGGCCTCGTCTACGAGACCGACGGCTTCGTCGATTATTTCTGGTCCTCGACCGTCATCAACGAGATCGCGACGCTGAACATCGGCAGCCGTCCGGCCTCGCGCAAGAAGACCCGCGCGATCGAGGATCTGCGCGCCATCCCCTGGGTGTTCTCCTGGGCGCAATGCCGCCTGATGCTGCCGGGCTGGTACGGCTTTGGCAGCGCAGTCGAGCAGTGGATCGCGGAGCATCCCGACAAGGGCATGCCGTTCCTGAAGGAGCTCTATCAGGAATGGCCGTTCTTCCGCATGCTGCTCTCGAACATGGACATGGTGCTGGCCAAAAGCTCGATCGCGATTGCGTCACGCTATGCCGAGCTGGTGCCGGACGAAGCCTTGCGCGAGAAGATTTTCGGCCGCATCCGCCGCGAATGGCATTCCTGCATCGAGACGCTGCTCGACATCATGGGCCAGGACCGGCTGCTGCAGGGCAATCCGCTGCTGGAGCGCTCGGTGCGCCACCGCTTCCCCTATCTCGATCCGCTCAACCACGTGCAGGTCGAGCTATTGAAGGAGCACCGCGCGCAGAACCCGGACGAGCAGGTGCTGCGCGGGATTCAGTTGACGATCAACGGGATCTCGGCGGGGCTGAGGAATACGGGTTAGGGGCAACGCCGCGACCACACCCTCAGTCGTCATGCCCGGGCTTGTCCCGGGCATCCACGTTTTTCGTGCCGCACGTCAAGTCGTGGATGGCCGGGACAAGCCCGGCTATGACGAGGATGAGAGAGCACGCACTCAACAGAAATGCGCGCCTTGCGTTTCCACATAGACCGCATAGAGCGACTGGCTTGCGGTCATGAACAGGCGGTTGCGCTTCTTGCCGCCGAAGCAGACATTGGCGCAGGTCTCCGGCAACAGGATCTGCCCGATCCGCGCGCCATCGTTAGGCGCGAACACCTGCACGCCGTCATAACCCGGGCCGACCCAGCCGGCGCCGACCCAGATGTTGCCCTCGGTGTCGACGCGCAAGCCGTCAGGGAAGCCCGACTTGCCCTCGAGCTTCATGTCGATCAGCTTCTTCGGATTGGACAGCTTGGCACCGTCGATGTCGTAGGACCACACCACGTTCTCGGCCTGCGGGTAATGCGTGATGCCGGTGTCGCAGACATAGAGCTTCTTGTAGTCGTGCGAGAACGCGATGCCGTTCGGCTTGAACGGCTCGTCGGCGACCTTCGCCACCTGTCCGGTCTGGGTGTCCAGGCGATAGACCGCTTCCTTCTGGTGCGGCTGCAGCGAGCCGGTGTTGGCGAGCTTGCCCTCGTAGATGCTGATCGCGCCGTAGCCGGGATCGGTGAACCAGATCGCCTTGTCGTTGGGATGCACCACCATGTCGTTGGGGCCGTTGAGCGGCTTGCCGTTGGCCTGTTTCGGCCAGCGACGTCACCGAACCGTCGTGCTCGTAGCGGACAAGACGCGTGCGCTCGGCGCTGAGCTGGCGTCCCTCGGTGTCGAACGAATTGCCATTGGCCTCGTTCGACGGCTTGTGGAACTGCTCGGAGATGTGGCCGTCGTCGTCGAGATAGCGCAGCTGCCGGTTGGCGGGGATGTCGCTCCAGACGAGATATTGTCCCTGCGCATTCCATGCCGGCCCTTCCGCCCAGAGGCAGCCGGTGTAGAGCCGCTTGATCGCGGTGTTGCCGACCTTGGCTTTGAAACGCTTGGGGTCGATGGCGATAATGTCGGGGTCGGGATAGCGCTGCGGCTCGGCATTTGCGCCGAAGTCGCGGGCGTCGGCATTGGAGGCGAGCAGGGTCGATGCGGCGAGTGTCGCTGCACCCTGCAGCAGCGCGCGGCGGTCGAGACCACCGCCTGCGGTCGTGTCGTCGGAGTTGGTCAGTATTCTTGTCATGGCTTCCTCCCAAGGTTGTGTTGGGAGGACACCATTCGCCCGCATTCAGGCGTAAACCGGGGCGATCTCCGGGCAAGACAACCGGAGATCGCAGGGCAGGGATGCCGGAAATGCGGCTAGACCGGATCCCAGGTGAAGATGTCAGCCGAGCGATCCAGCTTGTAGAACGAGCCCTTCAGCGCCGGCATGCCGTGTTCGGCGATCGACTGCGGTGTCCAGCCTTCGCTCCGCTGCACCGAGCGGATCGGACGGTTCTGGCTGAACAGGAAGATCTCGTTCATGCGCACGCCGAATATCTGGCCGGTGACGTCCTTGGCGGAGTCGGAGATCAGATAGCCGCAGAGCGGCGCGATCTTCTCAGGCCCCATCTGCTTGATCTTCTCGACCCGCGCCTTCTCCGCTTCGGTCTCGGTCGGGATGGTGCCGATCATGCGGGTCCAGGCGAATGGCGAGACGCAGTTGGAGCGGACGTTGAAGCGGCCCATGTCGAGCGCGATCGACTTGGAGAGCCCGACGATGCCGAGCTTGGCGGCGGCGTAATTGGCCTGGCCGAAATTGCCGATCAGGCCGGAGGTCGAGGTAAAGTGCACGAAGGAGCCCGACTCCTGCTCGCGGAAGATGCGCGCGGCGGCGTGGCTGACATAGAACGAGCCCATCAGATGCACCTTGATGACGGCCTCGAACGCCTCCACGCTCATCTTGTGGAAGATCATGTCGCGCAGGATGCCGGCATTGTTGACGACACCGTCGAGCCGGCCGAAATGATCGGTCGCGGTCTTCACGATCTTGCTCGCGGGGATCGCTTCGGCGACCGACTCGAAATTGGCGACCGCAGTGCCGCCACGCTTCTTGATCTCCTCGACGACCTCCTCGGCGGGCGCCGCGTTCGAGCCGGCGCCGTCCGAGGCTCCGCCGGGATCGTTGACGACGACCTTGGCGCCCTCCGCCGCACAGAGCAGCGCGATCTCGCGCCCGATGCCGCGGCCTGCGCCGGTGACGATGATGACCTTGTCTTGCAGTGATTTGCTCATGTGGGATTCTCCGCTAGCCGTTCCAAATTCCGCCGTCATTCCGGGATGCGCCGAAAGGCGCAGGCCCGGAATCCATACTCCCGATCGTGGTTATGGATTCTCAGATGCGAAATTGCGCATCATAGCTCGTCGCTTCGCGCCGCCCCGGAATGACAGCCACTACCTCTCGTTCGTAAACACGATCGTGCCACTCGCGGCGAACATGCCGCCGACGCCGTGGCACACCGAAATTGTCGCGTTCGGCACCTGCGCGGGCGCGATGCCGCGCATCTGCCGCACGCTCTCCTGCAGCGCGTACATGCCGTACATGCCCGAATGCATGTAGCTCAGTCCGCCGCCATTGGTGTTGAGCGGAAGCTTGCCGCCGGGCCGCGTGTTGCCGTCCGTGATGAACTTTCCGGTCTCCTCATGCGGCATGAAGCCGAGGTCGCCGAGGCCGAACAGCGGCAGATGCGCAAACGCGTCGTAGATCATGAGATGATCGACGTCCTTGTGAGCGATGCCGGCTTCCTTGAAAGCGAGCGGTCCCGCGGTCTTGAACGCGCGCGAGGAGTTGAAGGTCTCCATCTGGCTGACCATCGGCGTTTCCACGCTCTCGCCGGTGCCCATGATGTAGACGGGTTTGCGCGGAAAGTCCTTGGCGCGGTCGGCCGAGGTCAGGATCAGCGCGCCGCCGCCGTCGGTGACGAGGCAGCATTGCAGCAGTCGGAACGGATAGGCGATCATGCGCGAATTGAGCACGTCGGCGACCGTGATCGGGTCCTTCATCATCGCCCGCGGATTCTTCGCCGCCCATTCGCGCTGCACCACGGCCACCGAAGCGAGTTGCTCATGCGTGATGCCGTAGGTCTTCATGAAGCGCAGCACGGGGATCGGGAACATGCTGGGCGGACCGTAGACACCGAACGGCGCCTCGAACTGGCCGTTGAGGCTGTCCGCCGGTGTCGAGCGCGGCTGCTTGCCGATCATCGACTTGCCGCTCTCGGCATGGGTGATCAGCACGGTCTTGCACAGGCCGGCCTCGATCGCCGCCGCGGCGTGGCGAACATGCAGCATGAAGGAGCAGCCGCCGACCGAGGTGCCGTCCACCCAGGTAGGCCTGATGCCGAGGTAGTGGCAGACCTGCTGCGGCGTTTCGACCGCGGTGGCGAAGCCGTCGATATCGGACAGCTTGAGCCCGGCATCAGCAATGGCGTTGAGCGCCGCATCCGCGTGAAGCTGGAGCTGCGAGGCATTGGGGATGACACCGAGCTCGGTGGTCTCGGCCGCGCCGACGACGGCAACCTGATTGCTGCGCATGGCCTATCCCTTCGCCGGACGGAACACGGGGAGGGTGATCTTGTCGTCGAGCGTCTCGAAGGCGACCTCGAGCTTCATGTCGAGCTCGAGCGCCTCGGGAGTCTGCGGGCAGTCGATGATGTTGCTCATCATCCGCGGGCCCTCGGCAAGCTCCACCACCGCGATTGCATAAGGCGGCGTGAAGCCGGGCGCGGCCGGACGGTGGTTGATCACGTAGCTGTAGAGGAAGCCCTTGCCGCTCGCCTTGAAGACGGAGACCTTGCGCGAGGCGCAGGACGGGCAGAACGGGCGCGGCGGGAAATAGACATGCGCGCAGGCGTCGCAGCGCTGCAGGCGCAATTCGCCGGCTTTGGTGCCGTCCCAGAAATGCTGGGTCTCCGGCGTCGGTTTCGGTCGCGCGCGCTGCGGTTCGGCCATGTCGGCAGCTCCTCCCAAAGGTTCAGGCTCACGCCCGCCCGTTTCGATCTTGATGGGACAATCGACCATGGTGCGTCAACGGTCCAGCAATACGCATGCATGCCATCATGCGCACAATGCTTGTGTCGAACTGAGGCAGCGCTATAGATTGCGCGCGACAATATTCCGTGAGACAGACATGCCCGAATTCCCGACACTGGCGAAGCTCGCCGAAGACCTCGAAAGCGGCCGCACCACCGCCAGCAAGCTGGTCGAAGCCTGCATCGCCAAGATCGCCGATCCCGCCGGGGAGGGCCAGCGCACCTTCCTCCATGTCGACAAGGACGCCGCGCTCGCCGCGGCGGACGCGATGGACGGCTTGCGCAAGGCCAAGGCGGCGCCGTCGCGCTATGCCGGCATCCCGGTCTCGATCAAGGACCTGTTCGACATCAGGGGCCAGGTGACGCGCGCCGGCTCCCGAGCCCTCGACGATTCCTCGCCGGCCGAGCAGGATGCGGCGACGGTGGCGCGGCTGCGCAGGGCCGGCTTTGTCGTGATCGGGCGCACCAACATGACCGAGTTCGCCTATTCCGGCATCGGCATCAATCCGCATTACGGCACTCCGAAGGGAGCCTGGAACCGGACCGTGGGACATGTGCCCGGCGGCTCGTCCTCGGGCGCGGCGGTGTCTGTGCTGGACGGCATGGCGCATGGGGCGCTCGGCACCGACACCGGCGGCTCCTGCCGGATTCCGGCGGCCTATAACGGCATCGTCGGCTACAAGCCGACGCAGCGGCGCGTGCCGCTCGATGGCGCGGTGCCGCTGTCGTTCTCGCTCGACAGCATCGGGCCGCTGGCACGATCGGTCAGTTGCTGTGCCATACTCGACGCCGTGCTCGCCAACGAGCCGATTGCCCCGCTGAAGCCGCGTCCGATCCAGGGCATGCGGCTGGCGGTGCCGACCACGATCGCGCTCGACGATCTCGACGCAGAGGTGGCCGAGACGTTCGAACGCGCCCTGAAGACGCTTTCCGACCACGGCGCGATCATCGAGCGCATCGAGATGACGGAATTCCACGACATCGGGCCGATGAACGCGAAGGGCGGCTTTGCGGCCTCCGAGAGCTACGCCTGGCATCGCTATCTCATCACGGCGAAGGGCGACGTCTACGATCCCCGCGTCTCCGTGCGGATCATGCGCGGCGAGACGCAGAGTGCGGCCGACTACATCGATCTCCTCAACGAGCGCCGCTCGCTGATCGCCCGCGTCAACGCGCGCATCGCGCCCTATGATGCTCTGGTGCTGCCGACCACCGCCAACACGCCGCCGAAGATCGCCGATCTCGCCGACGACAAGGCGTTCACCAGGGAGAATCTGCGCGCATTGCGCAATTGCACCCTGATCAACATGATCGATGGCTGCGCCATCTCGCTGCCCGCGCATCGCGAGGGCGAAATTCCCGTCGGCCTGATGTTGGCCGGTGCGGGCGGCACCGACCGCCGCATCTTCGAACTTGCTGCCGGCATGGAGGCCGTCATTCGTGTTTGACCTCACTTTCACCGTCGACGCCCAGGACACCACCACGCCGCTGACGCTTGCGATCGACCAGATGGTCATCGCCGGCTGGACCGGCCGCGATCCGGTCGCCCGCGACAAACACATCAAAGAGCTGCAGGAGATGGGCATCGTCCCGCCGGCCTCGACGCCGATCTACTATCGCGGCGCGGCGCGGCGGCTGACCCAGGAAGACAGCATCGAATGCACCGGCGGCGATTCCTCCGGCGAGGTCGAGTTCGTGCTGATCGGCTGGCAGGGCCGCATCTTCGTCGGCTGCGGCTCCGACCATACCGATCGCAAGGTTGAGGCCTACAACGTCACGGTGTCCAAGCAGATGTGCGACAAGCCGATCGCCTCCACGCTGTGGGAGCTGGAGGACGTCATCGGCCATTGGGACAAGATGATCCTGCGCTCCTATGCCACCATCAAGGGCGAGCGCGTGCTCTACCAGGAGGGCACGCTGGACGCGATGCTGCCGGTCGCCGATCTCATCGCGCGCGGCTTCGAAGGCGGCAAATTCCCCGACGGCTGCGCCATGTTCGGCGGCACGTTCGCGGCGAAGGGCGGCATCCGCCCGGCGGAGCGATTCGACTTCGAGCTGGAAGATCCCGTGCTGAAGCGGACGATCAGGCACGGGTATGACGTGACGACGCTGCCGGTGCGGGGCTAGGTCCAGCCGGAAATCGGGTGGTCGTCGTCGCTACGATCTGCCAAACATTATCCGTCATTCCGGGGCGCGCCTCTTGGCGCGAGCCCGGAATCCATCGTGCAGCAGAACCGGTGGAGGAATGGATTCCGGGCTCGCGACTGCGTCGCGCCCCGGAATGACGAAAGGATGGATATCGCTATGGCAATCGCGAGACGTGCTCCTGCAATCGATGAAGCGATCAACCCCGCCGCCCATATCGACGCCCTCGACTGGCCCGAGATCTCCGCCGAACTCGACTCTCAAGGCTGCGCGGTCCTGAAGGGCCTGTTGACGCCGGACCAATGCCGCGAGATTGCCGCGCTCTATCCGGACGATGCGCATTTCCGCAGCCGCATCGCCATGGGTCGGCATGGCTTCGGCCGCGGCGAGTACAAATACTTCGCCTATCCGCTGCCCGATCTGATCGCGCAATTGCGGCCGGCGCTGTACGCGCATCTTCAAGGCGTCGCCAACCGCTGGAACGAGGCGATGGGGATCGACATCCGCTATCCAGCCTCGCATGCGGCTTTCCTCAAGCGCTGCCACGAGGCCGGCCAGACACGACCAACACCGCTGCTGCTGCAATACGACGCCGGCGATTACAATTGCCTGCATCAGGATCTCTACGGCGAGCATGTGTTCCCGCTCCAGGTTGCGATCCTGCTCTCCGAGCCCGACCGCGACTTCACCGGCGGCGAATTCGTGCTGACTGAGCAGCGGCCGCGAATGCAGTCCCGCACCGAGGTGGTGCCGCTGGCGCAGGGTGACGCCGTCGCCTTCGCTGTGCATCACCGCCCGGTGCAGGGGACACGTGGCACGTATCGCGTTAATCTACGCCATGGCGTCAGCCGGATCAGGTCCGGCCGGCGCCATACGCTGGGTGTGATCTTTCACGATGCCAAATGAGCGCTGCGATTGACGGCTGATCTGTTCGATAGCGTTGCTGAGGCGCAGCCGTCGCGCGAGGAGATCGCCGACGGCGCCGTGCTGCTGCGCGGCTTCGTCAAGCCGATCGAGACCGAGCTGATCGCCGCCGTGCGCGCCATCGTGGCGCAGTCGCCTTTCCGGCGCATGACCACGCCCGGCGGTCATCTGATGTCGGTGGCGATGACCAATTGCGGCGAGCGCGGCTGGATCACCGATCACACCGGCTATCGCTACGATCCCATCGATCCGCGCACCGGCGCGCCATGGCCGGCTATGCCGCCAGTGCTCCGCGATCTCGCGCGCGGCGCGGCGGAGCAGGGTGGCTTCCAAAACTTCGCGCCTGATGCCTGCCTCGTCAATCGCTACGAGGTCGGCACGCGGCTGTCGCTGCATCAGGACAAGGATGAGCTCGATTATTCGGCGCCGATCGTCTCGGTCTCGCTGGGATTGCCCGCGACCTTCCTGTTCGGCGGCATGGCGCGCGCCGACAAGCCGCGACGCTTCCGCCTGGTCCATGGCGATGTCGTGGTTTGGGGCGGGGCCAGCAGGCTCGCCTATCACGGCGTCGCGCCGCTTGCCGACGGCGAGCATGGGTTGCTGGGACGGAAAAGAATCAATTTGACCTTCCGCAGAACGCGCTGACGCGTTTCCTCACCCGCCTCGTTCGTCTAAGCTCGGCAACGGGGGAGACCGCGACATGACGACCACACAGCTCTCGGCCGACATCGGGACGGCCAATCGCACCGGCCTTTATCTGGCCGCGCTGCAACTGGTGTTCACGCTGGGCTGGACCACCTACGTCATCTATCTGCCAAAGCTTGCCGCCGAGGTCGGCATCGCGCCATCCGCTGTCATCCTCATCCTGATGCTGGACCAGGCGATCTTCACCATCGCCGATACGGCGATGGGGATCGCCGCGGACAAGCTCGCGCCCTACGTCGGCAGGCTTGGCTTGTTCGTCGGGCTGGTGGCCGCGATCTCCTGCGGCGCGTTCGTCGCGATGCCCTTCGTGGCCGGCGTCGGCGCGGCAGCGCAGGTCTGGCTCATCGCGCTGATCGTGGTCTGGTCGGTCACCTCGTCTGCCTTGCGCGCGCCGCCGCTGACGCTGCTCGGCAAATACCGTTCGAAGCCGCAGGTGCCGTTCCTCGCGGCGCTGGCGATGCTCGGCTACGGCGTTGCCGGCGCGGTCTCGCCCTATCTCGGCGTCGTGCTGCGGGACCACGATGCGCGGCTGCCATTCGTGATCTCCGGCGTCGTGTTGCTGCTCACGGCGCTCGCCCTGTCGCGGATTGAGCATGACGTGGCGCGTGATACCTCGCTGCCGGCGCCGGCCGAGGCGGCCAAGCCGCTGGGCTTCGTGCCGATCGTCTTCATCGTCGCGATGGTTGCATTGGCGCTCGGCTATCAGTTGCACTTCGCCATGAACAGCGCGCCGTTCTACCTGCGCTTCGCCAAGTCCGGCGATTTGCAATGGCTGATGCCGGTGTTCTGGATCGGCTTCAACATCGCGATGTTTCCGGCGAGCCTCGTCGTCAAGCATCGCGGCGGCCTGATCGTGATGGGCGCCGCCGGATTGCTCGGTGCGGTCGCGATCGCCGCGGCGGAGCTTGCCGGCAGCCTCAATACGCTGATCGCCGCGCAGTTCCTCGCCGGCGCGGCCTGGGGCTGCATGCTCATGAGCGCGATCTCGGCCGCGCTTGCGATTGGCTCGACCGGCGCGGAGGGCAAGGTCACGGGCCTCGTGTTCTCCGCGCTGGCGCTCGGCACCTTCGCGCGGATGGCGGCGGTCGCCGGTGGCCTGCAGAAGATCCCTGACTATGCGCCGCTATTGCACTGGGCACCGGTCGCCTGCTGGTCGGTCGCAGGCGCCGGCCTGCTGGTGATCGCGGCTGCA
Organism: Bradyrhizobium symbiodeficiens; assembly: GCF_002266465.3. Lineage (NCBI taxonomy): Bacteria > Pseudomonadati > Pseudomonadota > Alphaproteobacteria > Hyphomicrobiales > Nitrobacteraceae > Bradyrhizobium > Bradyrhizobium symbiodeficiens. The sequence continues at coordinate 2,494,204 of NZ_CP029427.2, forward strand.
CGGCTACAGGGAGTGCCGAGCCTCAAGGCTTCGGCGGGTGAATGAACGCCCACGGGCTCACTTCGGAATCCCGCGCCACTTCCACCGAGATCAGGTATGGCCCGCTGTGGCTAAGCGCCTTCTCCATCGCTGCCTTGAACTGATCCGGCGCGGTGACACGCGCCGCCGCAACGCCGAAGGACTCCGCGAGCTTGACGAAGTCGGGATTGACGAGGTCGGAGGCGACCACGCGGCCGTCGAAGCGTTCGCGCTGATCGCGGCGGACATTGCCGTAGGCGTTGTTGTTGAACACCAGCGTCACCACGCCGATGTTGAACTGCACGGCGGTTGATAGCTCCTGCACGCCGAACATGAAGCCGCCATCGCCGGTGATCGCGACCACCGGCTTGTCGGGATTGGCGACCTTGGCCCCGAGCGCGGTCGGGAAGCCCGAGCCGAGCGTGCCCTGATAGCCCGAGGTGATGAAGGTGCGCGGCTGGTAGACCGGAAAGCCGTACCAGGAGGCGAAGCCGAATTGCGACAGTTCATCGGTCACGATCGCATTCGCCGGCAGCACCTCGCGCAGGATGTCGAGATAGGCCATCTGCGGCTGGATGCGCTGGATCTCGGCTTGCGCGGTCGCGGTGGCCTGGCGGATGTCCTCCCGCCGGCCCCGGGTCCGCGCATAGCCGGCCTTCTTCACGGCCGCGACGAGATCGGCCGTTCCGGCCTGGGCATCGGCGACGATGGCGGTGTCAACGACCACCCGGCGCATCTCGACCGGATCGATGTCGATGCGAATGGATTTCAATCCGCTCGGTTGATAGGGCCAGCGGAAGCCCGATGCCGGCAGCTCCGCGCGCGTACCGATGGCGATCATCAGATCGGTTGTCGGCCACAGCTTGTAGGCGGCCGCCATGGTCAGCCCGAGCTCGTGCGCATTGGAGACGATGCCGCGGCCGCTGCGGAAGGCGACCACGGGCGCATCGATCATCTCGGCGAGCTCGAGGATCTCCTCGCCGGCCTCGATCGCGCCGCTGCCGACGAAGATCATCGGTGCCTTGCTCGCCTTGATCAGCGCCGCCGCCTGCTTCACGAGATCGGGATCGGGCTGCGGGGCGGGCAGCGGCTCCAGCACCTGCGCTGCGGCCGTGTCCGCGCGCTGGGTGAAGACGTCCCAGGGCATCTCGACCGAGGCGGGGCCGCGCCGTCCCGACATCATCTCCTGGAAGGCGCGCGCCACGGTGGTCGGTGCATTGCCGGGATATTCGATCCGGTCGGCCCATTTCACATAGGTGCGCAGGGTCGCAAGCTGGTCCGGCATCTCGTGCAGATGGCCGCGGCCCTTGCCGAGGAATTGCGTCGGTACCTGCCCGGTGACGCACAGCACCGGCTCGTTGCAGCCGAACGCGGTGAGCAGTGCGGCGCTGGCATTGAGCACGCCGGGGCCGGGCACCACGCTGAACACGCCGGGCCTGCCGCTGGAGCGCGCATAGCCGAACGCCATGTAACCGCAGGCCTGTTCGTGCCGGGCGCCGATCACCTTGAGCTGGGCCTGGTGGAAGGCGTCGAACAAGCCGTAGACCTGCGCGCCGGGCAGACCGAACACGGTGTCGACGCCGTGGGCGACAAGCCCGCTTACGATCGCTTCGCCGCCGGTGAGGGTCGTCATTGCACTATTCCACTTCGATGGTTGTTCAGGCTTCGTCGACGACGCCGTTGCGCAGCGTGCCGATGCCTTCGGCCGCGACCTCGACGACGTCGCCGGGCTTCAGGTACCGCGGCGGATCGAACCGGGCACCGGCGCCGGTCGGCGTGCCCGTGACGATGATATCGCCGGGGACGAGCGTTGCGAAGGTGGAGATATAGTTGATGAGGGTGCGGAACGGAAACATCAGCCGGCTGGTGCGGTCGTCCTGCCTGAGCTCGCCGTTGACTTGCGTGGTCAGCCTGATGTCCGCGATCTGAGATTCCCTGACGTAAGGTACCAGCCAGGGGCCGAGGCTGCCGCTGGAATCAAAATTCTTACCCTGGGTGACGTTGAACTTGGCGTGGCGCAGCCAGTCGCGCACCGAGCCTTCGTTGCAGAGCGTGAGCGCGGCGATGTGGTCGAGCGCGCTGCTTTCGGGGATGTGCCGGCCCGCCTTGCCGATCACCAGCACGATCTCGCCTTCATAGTCGAGCTGCGCGGAGGCGCGCGGGCGCACCAGCGGCGTGTCGTGGCCGACGAAGGAGCGGGGCGAGCGCATGAACATGCTCGGGTATTTCGGCGCGTCCTGACCGTCCTTATACTCGGCGTTACGATCAGGGTAGTTGACGCCGATGCAGATGATCTTCTCGGGCGCGGGCACCGGCGGCAGCCAGGTGATGTCGTCGAACGCGTGGTCCGGTGTGCGACCGGCGGCTTCCTCGGCAAGGCTCACGAGCTTGCCGGCCGCGATCACATCGCGCAGCGTCGGATAGTCCTTGGAGTAACGTGTGGAGAGGTCGACGATGCCGCCCTCCAGGACGGCACCGAAGCCGACATCACCCTTTATGGAATAGGTGGCGAGGCGCGGAAGCTTCATGGCTCAATCCGCCACCAGCACGTCGGCCACGAATTTCGGCTCGCGCACGGTCTGCCCTGAGAACGGCGAGCCCTGCTCGAACCAGGAGCGCGGCGCGGGTGCGCCCCACAGCGTCTGGCGCCGCGGATCGCGCAGCGACCAGCGCAGCGGCTCATGGTCGTGATCGCCAGTGAAGTAATCGCTGGTGTAGAGCTCGAGGCGGTGTCCATCAGGGTCGCGCACATAGAGGAAAAACGCATTCGAGATGCCGTGGCGTCCCGGGCCGCGCTCGATGTTCTTCACGAAGCCCTGGGACGCCATGACGTCGCAGAGATGGATGATGTTCATCGCCGTCGGCGTCCAATAGGCGAAATGGTGCAGGCGAGGGCCCTTGCCGTTGGTGATGGCGAAGTCGTGGACATTGCCCTTGCGATGCATCCAGGCGGCCGCGATGCGCCCGTTCGGTCCATCTTCCTCGGCGTATTCGGTGAGGCGGAAGCCGAGCCGCGCGTAGAACTCGACCGTGTCCTGCACCTCGGCGGCGAAGACATTGAAATGATCGAGCCGCTGCGGGTGGCAGCCCCTGTAGAGATCATAGCGGCGCAAGAGATGCGGTCGACGGTCCATCGACGCATAGAGCTCGATCTGGAAGCCGAAGGGATCGGTGAACTGCAGGGTACGGCCCTGGAACGGCTGATCGACGAAGGCGTATCCGAGGCCGTTCTCGGACAGGAAGGCGGCAGCCTTGTCGAGATCTCCGTCGTTGCCGACCTTGAAGCCGAGCCGCGCGCAAGCGGGCACCGCGGCTTTCCGCAGCACCAGCGAGTGATGCTGATGCTCCTCGGCGGCACGCAGGTAGACGACGTTGTCGTCGGCGTCCTCGACATGCAGGCCGACGGTGGTCTCGTAGAACTCCCGGCTCAGCTTCAGATCGGTCACGTCGAGCACGACGTGACTGGAGCGGATGATGTTGAACGGCGGCTCGAAGACGTGTTGCGGTATGGGCATTGCGTTTCCCCTCTCGGTCCCTGTCATTCCGGGGCGCGCGAAGCGCGAGCCCGGAATCCATTCCTCGACGAACTCTGCTGCGCGATGGATTCCGGGTTCGATGCTACGCATCGCCCCGGAAAGACGATCAGATTCCCAGTTTCTGAATCTTGTGCGTGCCCCGCGCCAGCGAGACGTGCTTGGTTTCCATGTAGAAGTCGAACGAGTAATCGCCGCCGTCGCGGCCGATGCCGGAGGCCTTCATGCCGCCGAACGGCGTCGGCAGATGGCGCACGTTTTCCGAGTTGAGCCAGATCATGCCGGCTTCGAGCGCGTCGGCGACGCGCAGCGCACGGCCGACGTCGTTGGTCCAGACATAGCCGGTCAGGCCATAGCGGATGTCGTTGGCGATCTCGATGGCTTCAGCTTCGTCCCTGAAGGGCAGCACGGTGAGAAACGGGCCGAACACCTCCTCCTGGGCAACCCGCATCTTGCCGTGCGCGCCGGTGACCAGGGTGGGCTCGACATAATGTCCGCCGCCCGGGCCGTCATGGGCCTTGCCACCAACGGCGATCACGGCGCCGTCCTGGCGCGCGACGTCGAAATAGGAGCAGACCTTTGCCAGATGGCGTTCGTGGATCAGCGGTCCGATCTCGGTGGCGGGATCGAGGGGATGGCCGACCTTCAGCGCCTTCACGCGCGCGGTGAGCTTCTCCGTGAACTTGTCCGCGATGCCGGCGTGAACCAGGAGGCGGCTCGATGACGTGCAGCGCTCGCCGTTGAGCGAGTAGATCATGAACACGACGGCATCGAGCGCGCGGTCGAGATCGGCGTCGTCGAACACGATCACAGGATTCTTGCCGCCGAGCTCGAAATGCACGCGCTTCAGCGTCGGCGCGCCCTGCACCATGATCGCCGAGCCCGTCGCGCTCTCGCCGACGAAGCCGATCGCCTTGATGGCGGGATGCTCGGTCAGCGCCTTGCCGGCCTCTTCGCCGAAGCCGTGGACGGTGTTGAGCACGCCGTCGGGAACGCCGGCCTGCTTGACGAGCTTTCCGAGCATGTCCGCGGTGACCGGCGACCACTCCGCCGGCTTGTGCACGACCGTGCACCCCGCAGCGAGGGCAGGGGCGATCTTCCAGGTCGAGAGCATGAACGGCGTGTTCCACGGCGTGATCACGCCGACCGGGCCGATCGGCACGCGCGTCGAGATGTTCCAGTGCTCGTCGCTCGGCGTGTTGAGGCCGTCGCGCGCCTCCGCGCATTTGTCGGCAAAGAAGCGGAAATTCTCGGCGGCGCGGATCGCGGCCTTGGCCATGAAGCGATAGGCCTGGCCGGTGTCGATGCATTCGAGCACCGCGATGTCCTCGGCATTGTCCTCGATCGCGTCGGCGACGCGGTGCAGCAGCTTCTTCCGCATCGCCGGGCCCATGTCGCGCCAGGACTTGAAGGCGAGCGCCGCGGCCGTTGCGGCGCGGTCGATGTCCTCGGCAGTGCCGCGCGCGACGCTCGCGAGCGTCGTGCCGTCGACCGGCGACTTCGTTTCAAAGGTCTCGCCGGAGATCGAGGCAACGGTCTTGCCGTCGATCATGTGGCTGATGCCCTCAGTGCGCAGCTTCTCCAGCAGCGGTGCGACGCGGTCGCGGTTGGCCTGGAACACATCGGCTTTGGGGCTGGTCTTATCCATGGGCGGTTTCCACTTTCAGGGCGTCGTGGATGTTGTTGCGCTTCCAGCTGGTGTCCTTGTCGTTGATCTGCATGTCGAACGACAAAGCGAATTTGCTGGCGGCGAAGACGGGATCGAGATGGCGGGAGAGTGCCTGGAAGACGTGCTCGCCGGCCTGCTGGCGCGTCTTGAGGTCGCGGCCCTCGCCGATGCGCAGCACCATGTCGAGAAACCCATAGTCGTTTCGCGCGTCGGCGATCGCATAGTGCTCGCACCTGATGGCGCGGACGCGGATGCCGCCGAGCGGGAAGATGCCGGTCTCGACTGCCGCCTTGCGCACGACTTCGCAGACCAGCTTCATATCGAGACGTCCGTCGAGATTGGCGGAATATTCGATGGTGAAATGCGGCATCGCGGTTTCACTCCCTGTGTCGTCTTGTTGCTTTACGCGAAGTAGCAGCTCACCGAGCCGTAGGCGCCATAATCGGCTTGAATTGTGTCGCCCTTGCGGGTCTCGATCGGACGGATGAAGGAGCCGGCAAGCACGACCTGTCCGGGCTCCAGCGCAAGGCCGAGCGGCGCGATCTTGTTGGCGAGCCAGGCCACGGCGGTCGCCGGGTGATTGAGCACGCCGGCGGCAAGGCCGGTCTCCTCGAGCTGGCCGTTCCGAAAGCACAGCGCGCCGATCCAGCGCAAGTCTGCGTCCAACGGCCGGATCGGCCGTCCGCCGAGCACGATGCCGGCATTCGCCGCATTGTCGGCGATGGTGTCGAAGATCTTTCGCGTCGCTTTCGTCCTGGGATCGACGCGCTCGATCCGCGTGTCCAGAATCTCCAGCGCGGGAACCACGAAGTCGGTAGCATTGAGCACGTCGAACAGCGTGCTATCAGGCCCTGCGAGCCGCTTGCTCATGACGAAGGCGAGCTCGGCCTCGACCCGCGTGGCGATGAAGCGCCCGGTCGGAATGATGCCGCCATCGGCGAAGAACATGTCGTCGAGCAGCACGCCGGAATCCGGCTCGTCGATGTCAAGCGCGCTCTGCATCGCCTTCGAGGTCAGGCCGATCTTGTGGCCCTTGACGATGCGCCCCTCGGCGATCTTGACGTCGACCCAGGCCTTCTGAATCGCGTAGGCGTCGGCGATGGTGATGCCGGGGAAATCCTGCGACAGCTGCCGGATCTGCACGCGGGTCTTCTCCGCTTGGTGCAGACGCCTCGCGCAAGCTTGGATATCGTCGTTGGAAAGCGCCATTTGTGATCTTACAAATTGGGGTGCCGGAAGATACTTAACATGTTAAGTGAATGCGTCAAACACAATTCCGGCTTGCTGCACTGCAAACGTCTTGCGGTTTGAAAGGGCATCATGGTGAAGAGACCGGCTGATCCAGCCAACGGAAGCGCGCCTGCCGCAGGACCTATCGCAAGGCCTGCCGCAAGGCAGGTGCCGATGCGCGATTTCTCGCGCTCCCTGCCGATGTCGCTGCTGCGGGCCCGCGAAGCGGTGATGCGACAATTTCGCCCCTCCCTGCGCGAGCACGGCTTGACCGAGCAGCAATGGCGCATCCTGCGTGCACTGGCCGCGATCGACGCGGTCGAGGTCACGGAACTCGCGCGCACGGCGTTCCTGCTCGGGCCGAGCCTGTCGCGCATCCTGCGCGATCTCGAGGCGCGCAACCTGATCGAGCGCAAGACGGCCAAGGCGGACCAGCGCCGCAGCATGGTCTCGATCTCGAAAGAGGGCGTGAAGCTGATGGCCTCGGTGGCGCCGAATTCGGAGGCGATCTATGCCGAGATCACGCGACGGTTCGGTGCACGCAAGCTCGCGGAGTTGCAGGAGATGCTCGGCGCGCTCGAACTGAGTCTTGCAGAGCTTGGCGGCGCCGAGGAGGCAAGTGCCGAGGAGTGAATGCTGATATGCGCGAGCGTGCGGCAACGGCCATGGACATCCGCTGATTTGTTCGCGCAAACTGCCGCCCAAGCCGATCGATGCAAAATCGGCACCGGGACGGAGAACGCCGCGTCGAGCGCGCTCCGCCGGAACCAGGAGGCGCGCGGACTTTCATGGTCACCATTCAGGTTCAGAGGCTGATCGACTTCGTCACCGAAGTCTTCGCGCATGCGCAGTCCTCGCCGGAAGAGGCGAAGCGGATCGCGACCTATCTCACGACGGCCAATCTGACGGGCCATGACAGCCACGGCGTGATCCGCGTTCCCGTCTACATCCGCTGGCAGAAGACCGGCATGGTCGTGCCCAACCAGGCCGCCGAATTGGTGCTGGACACGCCCTCGCTCGCCGTGGTCGACGGTAGGTTCGGTTACGGCCAGACCGTGACGCCGCAGGCGGTCAGGATCGGCATCGAGAAGTGCAGGAAGGCCGGACTTGCCGCGGTCGCACTGCGCAATGCCGGCCATATCGGCCGCGTCGGCGACTGGGCCGAGATGGCTGCCGCCGAAGGCCTCATCTCCGTGCATTTCGTCAATGCCGCGGGCTCGCTGCTGGTGGCGCCATTCGGCGGCGTCGAGAAGCGGCTCTCCACCGCGCCATATTGCGTCGGCATCCCCCGCGCGGGCCAGGATCCGATCGTGCTGGACTTTGCGACCTCTGTCGTGGCCGAGGGCAAGGTGCTGGTGGCAAGCCGCGGCGGCAAGAAGCTGCCGAAGGGGGCGCTGGTCGATTCCGACGGGAGCTTAAGCGAGGATCCGGTCGTGCTCTACGGGCCGTTCACGCCTGATGGGCCGCGCGATCACACCAGGGGAACGGGCGCCATCCGCGCCTTCGGCGAGCACAAGGGCTCGGGCCTTGCCTTTATCTGCGAGCTACTTGGCGGCGCGCTGACCGGAACCGGGGCCACGTCGGGCGGACGGCGCTTTGCCAACGGCATGCTGGCGTTCTATGTCGATCCGAAAGTGGTCGACACCTCCAACCTTTTCGACGGCGAGGTCTCGCGCTATGTCGATTTCATCCGCGCCACCAAGCCGGCGGCCGGGGTCGATCAGGTGCTGATTCCCGGCGATCCCGAGCGGAGAACGAGGGCCGAGCGCACCCAAAACGGCATCCCCTTGCCGGATGACACCTGGGCGGCGATAGTGAACACCGCCCGCGAGGTCGGCGTCAGCGAAGTCAGCATCCAGAGGGCGACCGCATAGGTCTTGCGCCATTGCGAGCGTAGCGCGGCGGCCCGGTTCGCGGTAACAGCGGGATTGTGCTGTCGCGGCGCTCGTCATGGTGACGATGGTCCAAATAACGCGGTCCAAATAAGACGGTCCAAACAACAAGAAGGAAGGCAACGTGGCGAACAAGGTCAAGGAAATCTGGAAGTCGGGCAAGGCCGTGGTCAACGCGTGGCTCGCGATACCCTCCGGCTTCTCGGCCGAGATGATCGCGCAATGCGGCTTCGACAGCGTCACCGTCGACATGCAGCATGGCGTGCAGGATTATCTCTCGATGGTGCAGTGCTTCCAGGCGATGGACAAGCATCCTGTCACGCCCATGGTCCGCGTGCCCTGGAACGAGCCCGGCATCATCGGCAAGGTGCTGGACGGCGGCGCCTATGGCGTGATCTGCCCGATGGTCAACACGGCGCAGGAAGCCAGGAACCTCGTCTCCTATTCGAAATATCCGCCGCAGGGCGTCCGCTCCAACGGCCCGATCCGCGCCGGCATGTACGGCACCGCGGGCTCCTACCAGAAGACCGCGAATGCCGACACCATCCTGCTGCCGATGATGGAGACCAAGACCGCGGTCGAGAACATGGAAGCGATCCTCGACGTCGAGGGCATCGACGGCGTCTATATCGGACCGTCCGACCTCGGCTTCTCGTACGGCCTCGAGCCCAAGCTCGACCGCAGCGAGCCCGAGATCCTCGCGATCTACGAGAAGATCATCAAGGAATGCGGCAAGCGCGGCCTCAACCCGGGCATCCATTGCAGCGGCGCCGAAGGTGCTGCACGCGCCATTAACATGGGCTTCAAGCTGGTGACGCTCTCGAACGAGGTCGGCCTGATGACCACCTACGCCAAGATGCAGGTCAATGCCACCCGCAAGGATTCGGGCGGCAAGGCCTAAGAAACTTGCGAATGGCGAATGGGGAGTAGCGAATAGGGCTACTCCCTTTTTCCATTCGCCACTCACCACTCGCTATTCGCCTCCCAAGGAGACCTCCCATGACCATCAGCCCCGTCATCCGCCTGCATCCCGATGATGGCGTGCTGATCGCGCGCGCCAGCCTACCGCCGGGAACGGTCGTCGCAGACGGCGTGACCACGGTCGAGCGCATCCCCTCCGGCCACAAGGTCGCGATCAAGCCGATCTCAATGGGCGAGCCTGTCATCCGTTACGGCCAGATCATCGGCTTTGCGACCATCCCGATCGCGCCGGGCCAGCACGTGCACGTGCAGAACATCGGCATGGGCGATTTCGCCAAGGACTATGCCTATTGCGCCGACGTCAAGCCGACGCCCAATTTCGACCTGCCGGCGACTTTCGAGGGCATTCGCCGCCCGGACGGCCGCGTCGCCACGCGCAACTATATCGGCATCCTCACCTCGGTGAACTGCAGCGCGCATGTCGCAAGCCTCGTCGCCGATGTCTTCAAGAAGAACCCCTTCACCGGCGACAATCCGCTGGCCGATTTTCCCAATGTCGACGGCGTGGTCGCGCTGACCCACAAGACCGGCTGCGGCATGACGCAGAACGAGCCTCTGGCGCTGCTCCGCCGCACGCTCGGCGGTTATGCGCGGCACGTGAACTTCTCGCATGTGATCGTGCTTGGCCTCGGCTGCGAGGTGAACCAGATCGGCGGGCTGATGGAGGAGCAGAAGCTCGCGGGACGCCTGCGCGCGATGGACATCCAGGAGGTCGGCGGCACCCGCAAGACGGTGGAGGCCGGCATCGCCTTCGTGCGCGAGGCGCTGGCGGATTCCAACAAGGTGAGCCGCGAGTCCGTGCCGGTGAGCGAATTGACCGTGGCGCTGCAATGCGGTGGCTCGGACGGCTATTCCGGCGTGTCGGCCAATCCCGCGCTTGGCGCCGCGAGCGATCTCATCGTGCGCCACGGCGGCACCGTGATCCTGTCGGAGACGCCGGAGACCTACGGCGCCGAGCATCTCTTGACGCGCCGCGCCGTCAGCCGCGAGGTCGGCGAGAAGCTGGTCGACCTGATGCGCTGGTGGGACGAATACACGACGCGCGAAGGCGCCGAGATGAACGCCAATCCGAGCCCCGGCAACAAGGCCGGTGGGCTCACCACGATCCTGGAGAAGTCACTCGGCGCGATGGCGAAGGCGGGCACCACCAATCTCGTCGAGGTACTGCGTTACGCCGAGCCCATCACCAAGAAGGGTTTCGTGTTCATGGACACGCCCGGCTACGATCCAGTCGCGGCGACCGGGCAGGTCGCGGGCGGCGCCAATCTCGTCTGTTTCACCACGGGTCGCGGCAGCGTGTTCGGCTGCAAGCCGGCGCCCTCGATCAAGCTCGCGACCAACACGCCCATGTACAAGCGCATGGAAGACGACATGGACGTCAATTGCGGCACCATCCTCGAAGGCGAGGAGAGCGTCGAGCAATGCGGCCAGCGCATTTTCGATCTCATCCTCAAGACCGCCTCGGGTCAGCCGACCAAGAGCGAGAGCTTCGATTTCGGCGGCGCCGAGTTCGCGCCCTGGGTGCTGGGCGCGACCATGTAACGGCGCGGGCGAGCCTCGCCCGGGAATTTACAGAACGAGCAGGGGACTAAGTAGTCTTACGTAGGTATCCGATGACTGCACGGGTTCCCGCAGTCACGCATGTTTAATGTTTCCTGCCGTATTCCGATAGCATGCGGGCGACTCCTTCGAGGGCGCTGCCCTTCGTGAGGAATCGTCAACGATGACGCATGCGGTACGGCCGACTGGCGTGGAGAATCTCCTCGGTGAGGAGGAGCTGATCGTGTCGAAGACCGATCTCAAGGGCCGCATCACCTACGCCAATGACGTCTTCATCCGCATGGCGAAATACCCCTGGAAGCAGCTGATGGGTGCGCCCCACAGCCTGATCCGCCATCCGGACATGCCGCGCTGCGTCTTCAAGCTGCTGTGGGATACGCTCCAGACCAAGCAGGAAATCTTCGCCTACGTCCTCAATCTCGCGGGAGACGGCAGCCATTATTGGGTGTTCGCCCATGTCACCCCGACGCTCGACGATCGCGGCAACATCACGGGCTATCACTCCAATCGACGCAAACCCGATCCTTCGCCGGTCGAGCGCATCAAGCCGATCTACAAGGCACTCTGCGCGGAAGAGGCGCGCCACGCCAATGCCAAGGACGGCATGCGTGCAAGCTTCGAAATGATGGTCGGTCTGCTCAAGCAAAACGGTGTCGGCTACGATGAATTTGTCCTCTCTCTCTAAGGCGCAGGCCGCGACCGCCGGCGCGTGTCTTCTCGCCACCGCCGCGTTCGTCCTCTCGCTGCTCGGCTGGTCCGGAATCGTCAGTGCCGCGCCGCTCGGTGCCGCGATCCTGCTGCTCGGCTACGCGCTCTGGTGCCAGCATCGCACGGCGGTGGCCGTCGATGAGGTGGCCGATGTCTGCCGCAAGGCGGCACGCGGCGATCTCGAAGCGCGGATCCTGAGCGAGCGGCAGGCCGGGCGGATCGGCGCCATCCAGAAATCGGTCAACGACATGCTCGACATCGCCGACGCCTTCGTCCGCGAGGCTTCGGCATCGATGGACTATGCCAGCCGCGGCAAGTATTTCCGCAAGATCCTGGCGCGCGGATTGCCCGGCTCGTTCCGCCGCTCGGCAACCGTCATCAATGCTGGCACCGACAGCCTCGGCCGCCGCGTGGTCGAGATCGCCGGCCTCGCAAAGCAGTTCGGCACGCATCTCGACGAAGTCGCAGGCAGCCTGATGAGCGCCGCGACCGACCTCGAATCCGACGCCGGCCAGATGGCGTCCGCGGCGGAGACGACGAACCGCCAGACCTCCGGCATGCGCAGTGCGTCCGATCAGGCCTCGAGCAACGTTGCGACGGTGGCGAGCGCCGCGGAACAGCTCGCATCCTCGATCGCGGAGATCAGCCGCCAGGTGGCCGGCTCGACCACGAGCACCGGGCGCGCCGTCGACGAAGCCAATCGTGCCGGCAGCGAGATTCGCAGCCTCGCGGAGGCCGCGATGCGGATCGGCGACGTCGTCAAGCTGATCAGCGAAATCGCCTCGCAGACCAACCTGCTGGCGCTCAACGCCACGATCGAGGCGGCGCGGGCAGGCGAGGCCGGCCGCGGCTTCGCCGTGGTGGCGTCCGAGGTCAAGAGCCTCGCCAACCAGACCGCGAAGGCGACCGAGGAGATCAGCGCCAAGGTCGGCGAGATGCAGCAATCGACCAGCAACTCGGTCGCGGCCGTCGAAGCCATCGCGCAGACCATCGCGGAGATCGACGGCATCACCGCAAGCATTGCGGCCTCGATCGAGCAGCAGGGCTCCGCGACACGCGAGATCGCGCGCAGCGTCCAGGACGCCTCCGCCGGCACCTCGCAGGTGTCCTCGAACGTCACCGGCATCAGCGAAGCCGCAGCCGACACCGGCCGCGTCGCCAGCCGCGTCAACAGCGCCTCCGAGCGCGTCCACGGCGAAGTCGAGACGCTTCGCCGCGAGGTGACGCAGTTCCTGCAGCGGCTGACATCCGCCGCGTAGGGCGCCCGGCGTTCCAGTATGGGGACGATCTAGGGGTGAATAGCGAATAGGGAGTAGCGAATAGAGTAAATCTTTGGCTACTCGCCATTCGCTACTCACCATTCGCCCCTGTCCTAGGCACCCTCTGCCCGTTGTTAGTGCTTGATCGCGCTGACATCAGGTGTTCTGCTCAAAAAAAGCTGCTGGAGCATTGCACCCCGTGTCGATCTACGTCGCATTACACCACGTCACCCACTACAAATACGACCGACCGATCGACCTCGGCCCGCAGACCATCCGCCTGCGCCCGGCGCCGCACACGCGGACGCCGATCATGAGCTATTCGCTCAAGGTCACGCCATCCAATCATTTCGTGAACTGGCAGCAGGATCCGCTAGGCAATTGGATCGCGCGTTACGTCTTCCCGGAGAAGACGACCGAGCTGAAGATCGAGGTCGATTTCACGGCGCAGATGACCACGGTCAATCCGTTCGACTTCTTCGTCGAGCCCTACGCCGACAGCTTTCCGTTCAACTATCCGAAGGATCTGAAAACGGAGCTGGCGCCTTATCTGGAGACCATCAAGCCCGACCCTGCGTTCGCAAAATATCTCGCCTCGATCCCGCGCGAAGCCCCGAACACGGTCAACTTCCTGGTTGATCTGAACAGGGAGCTGCAGCAGAGGATCAGCTACGTCATCCGCATGGAGCCGGGCGTGCAGACGCCGGAGGAGACGCTCACCTCCGCGGCCGGCTCATGCCGCGACTCCGCCTGGCTCCTGATCCAGACCTTCCGTCATCTCGGCCTCGCCGCGCGCTTCGTCTCCGGCTATCTGATCCAGATCCGTCCCGACATCGATCCGATCGAGGGGCCGCCCGAGGTCGAGAACGACTTCACCGATCTGCATGCCTGGGCCGAGGTCTACCTGCCGGGCGCGGGCTGGATCGGGTTCGACGCGACCTCCGGCATGCTCGCGGGTGAGGGGCACATCCCGGTCGCCGCCACGCCGCATTATCGGTCCGCAGCGCCGATCTCCGGCGGTGCCGGCTTTGCCGAGGTCGAGTTCGATTTCGACATGAGCGTTCGGCGCATCCGCGAGGCGCCGCGCATCACCAAGCCGTTCTCGGACGATTCCTGGACGCGGCTCAACGATCTCGGCGAGCAGGTGGACGGCGATCTCGCCTTGCAGGACGTGCGGCTCACCATGGGAGGTGAACCCACCTTCGTCTCGGTCGACGATCTCGAAGCTGCCGAATGGAATACCGAGGCCGTCGGCCCCACCAAGCGCGCGCTCGCCGACGATCTGATCCGCCGTCTGCGCACGCGCTTCGGTGCGGGCGGGCTGCTGCATTACGGTCAGGGCAAATGGTATCCGGGCGAGAGCCTGCCGCGCTGGGCCTTTGGCCTGTACTGGCGCAAGGACGGCGTGCCGGTCTGGAAGAACGCGGACCTCATCGCCAGCATCGAAAATCCGCTGCGTGCCCAGACCGAAGACGCCGAGGATTTCATGGAGGGCACGGCGGCCCGGCTCGGGCTCGATCCCGGCTACATCATTCCGGCCTATGAGGATACCGCCTATTGGCTGATGAAGGAGGCCGAGCTACCTCTCAACGTCGATCCCTCCGATTCCAAATTGTCCAATCCGGAGGAGCGCGCGCGCATGGCGCGGGTGTTCGATCAGGGCCTCCGCGCGCCGCGCGGCTTCGTGCTGCCGGTGCAACGCTGGAACGCGCCGCCGCGCTGGCGCAGCGAGCGTTGGCAACTCCGGCGCAATCATCTGTTCCTGATGCCGGGCGACTCCCCGCTCGGCCTGCGCTTGCCGATCGGCTCGCTCGGCCACGTCCCGCCCAGCGAATATCCCTACATCGTCGAGCAGGACCCGATGGAGGCGCGCGGCAAGCTGCCGGTGTTCACGCTGCCGGAGCGCCCGAAGGCGCCGCCGCGGGTCGCGTCCGAGAAGCTCAACACGACCGTCCCCGTCCGCACTGCGCTGTCGATCGAGGTCCGCGATGGCGTGATCTGCGCCTTCATGCCGCCGGTCGAGCGTATCGAGGATTATCTCGAGATGATCGCGGCGGTCGAAGCCACGGCCGAGGAGATGCAGCTCCAGGTCCATGTCGAAGGCTATGCGCCGCCGTTCGACCCGCGCATCGAGGTCATCAAGGTCACACCGGATCCCGGCGTCCTCGAGATCAACATCCAGCCGGCGACGAGCTGGCGCGAGGCGGTCGAGATCACCACTGGCCTCTATGAGGACGCCGGGAAGGTGCGGCTCGGCGCCAACCGCTTCCTGGTCGACGGCCGCCACACCGGCACCGGCGGCGGCAATCACGTCGTGATCGGAGGCTCGAGCCCGCAGGACTCGCCGTTCCTGCGCCGGCCCGATCTGCTCAAGAGCCTCGTGCTGTACTGGCAGCGGCATCCGTCGCTGTCCTACTTCTTCTCCGGCCTGTTCATCGGTCCGACCAGCCAGGCGCCGCGCCTCGACGAGGCCCGTCACGACAGCATGTACGAGCTCGAGATCGCGCTCTCGCACGTGCCGCCGCCGGGCTACCAGGTGCCGCTGTGGCTGGTGGACCGGCTGTTCCGGCATTTGCTCGTCGACATCACCGGCAACACCCACCGCGCCGAGATCTGCATCGACAAGCTCTATTCGCCGGATGGTCCCACCGGCCGCCTCGGCCTCGTCGAATTCCGCGCGCTCGAAATGCCGCCGGATCCGCGCATGTCGCTGGCGCAGCAGCTCTTGATCCGCGCGCTGATCGCAAAGTTCTGGCGCGAGCCGCAGCAGGGCAAATTCGTGCGCTGGGGCACCGCGCTGCACGACCGCTTCATGCTGCCGCATTTCATCTGGGAAGACTTTCAGGACGTACTCTCGGATCTCAAGAGCTCCGGCTATCCGTTCGAGCCGGAATGGTATCTGGCCCAGCTCGAATTCCGCTTTCCCGCCTTCGGCCGCGTCCATCAAGGCGGCGTGACGCTCGAATTGCGCCAGGCGCTGGAACCCTGGCATGTGCTCGGCGAGGAGGGCTCGGCCGGCGGCACCGTGCGCTATGTCGATAGCTCGGTCGAGCGGCTCCAGGTCAAGGCGGAGGGGTTCGTCGAGGGCCGCCACATCGTCACCTGCAACGGCCGCCGCCTGCCGATGACCTCGACCGGCCGCTCCGCCGAGGCCGTGGCCGGGGTCCGCTTCAAGGCCTGGCAGCCGGCCTCCGGCCTGCACCCGACCATCCCGGTGCACGCGCCCCTGACCTTTGATCTCATCGATACCTGGAACGGCCGCTCGCTCGGCGGCTGCGTCTACCACGTCGCCCATCCGGGCGGGCGCAGCTACGACACCAAGCCGGTCAACACCTACGAAGCCGAGGCGCGGCGGCTGGCGCGCTTCCAGGACCACGGTCATACGCCGGGACCGATGCAGCCGCCGCCCGAGGAACGCACAAATGAGTTTCCGCTGACCCTCGACTTGCGGACCCCGCTCCTGCAATGAGTATGAGGGTGGGGCAGGGAGAGGCGCATGGCCGAGGGCGCAGCCGAACAGGACAAGGCGGGTAAGGCGCAAGGACCGCGCGAAGGCCAGCGCCGGCTTGCGCAATGGATCCGCGACTATCGCCGCCTGCCCGGCATTCCCGACGAATTCCTCGGCGCCGACGGCGTCCCGCGACCGGTCTGGAACCGCTTTTTCGATGCCTTCGGCGCGCTTGCGACTGATGAGGTCGAGCGGCGCTTCGGCATGGCCGACCGCCACCTCCGCGAGGCCGGCGTCACCTACCGGGCCCCCGGCGACAGCGCCGACCGGCCCTGGTCGCTCAGCCATCTGCCGCTCCTGATCGACGAGGCCGACTGGAAGCAGCTCTCCGCCGGCATTACCCAGCGCGCCGAGCTGCTCGAGCGCGTGCTGCGCGACATCTATGGCGAGGGGCGGCTGGTCGCCGAAGGCGCGCTGCCCGCGGGCGCGATCGCCGGCAGCCCCGAATATCTCCGTCCCGTCTGCGGCGTGCCGCCGCCGGGCGGGCGCTATCTCTCGCTCTATGCCGCCGACGTCGGGCGCGGGCCTGATGGCCGCTGGTGGGTGCTCGGCGACCGCACGCAGGCGCCGTCGGGCGCGGGCTATGCGCTGGAAAACCGCCTCGTGCTGTCGCGCGCCTTCTCCGACCTCTACAAGTCGATGAACGTGCCGCGCGTCGCGCCGTTCTTCGAGGCATTCCGCGACAGTCTTCGCGCGCGCGCCGACCGCGACGAGCCGCGCATCGGCGTGCTCACCCCCGGCAGTTTCAGCGAGACCTATTTCGAGCATGCGACGCTGGCGCGCTATCTCGGCTTCCTGCTGGTCGAGGGCGACGATCTCGCGGTCAGCGACAATCGCATCCACATTCGCACGGTCGCGGGGCTGAAGCGGCTCGACGTGCTGCTGCGCCGTGTCGATTCCAATTCGCTCGATCCGCTCGAGCTCGATGCGTCCTCGCATCTCGGCGTGCCCGGCCTGATCGACGTGCTGCGCAAGGATGGTGTCGTCGTCGCCAACATGCCGGGCTCGGGCGTGCTGGAGGCGAGGGCGCTGCTCGGCTTCCTGCCGGCGCTCAGCCGCCGCCTGCTCGGCGAAGAGCTGAAGATGCCGCACATCGCGACCTGGTGGTGCGGTCAGAAATCCGCGCGTGACGAGGTGTTGTCGCGGCTCGACGAGGTCGCGATCGAAGGCGCCTACCGGCGCGGCGTGCCCGGCTTTGACAGCAACGGTCCGGTGCTTGCCAGCGAGCTCGACGCCGCCGGGCGTCAGCGCCTGGTCGATGCCATCGGCGCGCGCGGCATGGATTATGTCGGCCAGGAGGTGGTGCGTCTCTCCACCATGCCGGTGTGGGAGCACGGGCAGCTCACGCCGCGTCCCTTCGTGCTGCGCGTGTTTGCCGCCGCAACGCCGGACGGCTGGGCCATCATGCCCGGCGGCTTCTGCCGGATTGCCGAGCAGGCGGATGCGCGCGCCGTGTCGATGGGCGACGGTGCGCGCGCCGCCGACGTCTGGGTGGTCTCGGAGAAGAAGGTCCCGACCGCGACGCTGCTGCCGGCGACCGACAAGGTGCGGATCCGCCGCATCGCCGGCGTGCTGCCGAGCCGCGCGGCCGACAATCTGTTCTGGCTCGGCCGCTATCTCGAGCGCGCCGAGGCGACGCTGCGGCTGGTGCGGGCGGTGGGCTCGCCGAGCGGCCCCAACAAGGGCACCGCGGCCTCACTGCAATCGGCCGAACGAATCCAGCGCCTGCTGGTAGCCTGGGGCGCGATCTCGCAAGCCTCGCGCGCGACGCCCGGGCGCATCGCCGCCGAAGCGTTGCAGAGCACGGAGCAGCCGGGCTCGGCGTTGTCGCTGGTGCGTGCGGCACAGCGCACGGCGACCTCCTTGCGCGAGCGGCTGTCGCCCGATGCCTGGCAGGTCATCACCGAAATGGCCGACCGGCTCTCCTACGAGGTCGAAGACGACGACAGCGTGCTGAGCGCGGCCGAGCTGACCTTGCAGGAGCTTGCGAGCTTTGCGGGTCTTGCGCAGGAAAACATGAATCGCGCCGCCGGCTGGCGCTTCCTCGATGTCGGCCGCCGCGCCGAGCGTGCCATCAACACCGCGCGCTTCGCCCGGCAGTTCGCCTATGACGAGGCCGGCGACGAGGATCTCGACATCCTGCTGACCCTGGTGGATTCGCAGATCACCTATCGCTCGCGCTATCTGCTGGCGCCGATCCTGGCGCCGGTGCGCGACCTCGCGGTGCTCGATCCCTACAATCCGCGTTCGGTGGCGTTCCAGGTGACGACGCTGAACGAGCATATCGCGGCATTGCCCAGCCTGAAGGAGCATGGCCTGATCGAGCAGCCGCAGCGGCTTGCGGTGACGGTTCAGGCGATGCTGGCCACCGCGGATGCCGAGAAACTCGAAGTCAAGACCCTGTTCGCGCTGGAGCAGGATCTGCTCAGCCTCGCCGACGCGATCGGGCTGCATTACTTCCCGCACGGCACCAATGCCAGCCGGCCGGAAAAGCTGACGGGGCTGGCGTGATCTACGACATCAGGCACGTCACCACCTACGAATATGAGAGTGCGGTCAGCTTCGCCCGATGCACGCTGCGGCTCGAGCCGAAAAGCGGCGGCGGCCAGGAGCTGATCTCGCACAAGGTCGAGATCCGTCCGCGGCCGTCCGAGCGCAACGTGCGCCGCGACTTCTTCGGCACGCTGACGGAGAGCATCGTGATCGAGGCCGCGCATCGCAATTTGCGCATCGATTCGCGTTCGCGTGTCTCGGTGTCGCGCAAGCCGCCGGCGCGCGACGCCGTCAGCCCGTCCTGGGAGAGCATCCGCGACATCGCCTTCGAGGCCACCAGCCTTGGGCCGTCCTCGCCTGTCGGTTATGTCTTCGCGAGCCCGCTCGTGCCGGTGCTGCGTCCGGTCAGCGCCTATGCGGCGGCGAGCTTTGCACCGGGCGCGGGTATCCTCAAGGGCGCGGTCGATCTCATGCATCGCATCCGCACCGAGTTTCGCTACGATCCCAAGGCGACGGTGATCTCGACGCCGCTCAACGAGGTCTTCGATAAGCGACACGGCGTCTGCCAGGACTTTGCCCATGTGATGATCGCAGGGCTGCGCGGGCTCGGCCTGCCGGCGGCCTATGTCAGCGGCTATCTGCGCACGATTCCGCCGGCTGGCCAGCCGCGTTTGCAAGGCGCGGATGCCACCCATGCCTGGGTGTCGCTGTGGTGCGGGGCGGAGCTTGGCTGGATCGATTTCGACCCGACCAACGATGTGCTGGTCGGCAACGACCATATCGTGCTTGCGGTCGGGCGCGACTTCTCCGACGTCTCGCCGGTCGACGGCATCATCGTCGGCTCGCCGAAGCAGAAGCTCGGCGTCGCCGTCGACGTGCTGCTGGTGGAGTAGGGCGTGGACTCATACGCGTCGGTCTAGCAACGCACAGCGGAGGTCTGCCATCTTGAATGTGATCGGCAGGTTGTGACGCGAAGCTCAAGTCGCGCGGCCGCTCCGTTCACTCAGAGCGGCCGCATTATTCGCATCTCTAAATCGATCTGACTCCATTCAACGCGACGCCCCTTTTGCGGAGAGGTATCCCGCCATGTTGTTAGCTGAAAATGGCAGGTGGTCGCCCATCAATTGGGCGTGCGCCTCGCCGGTCGGCGACGCCCAGGAGCCGAGGAGTTCGGCGCCGACCGCGACCCAGGTGATCGGCACGATGCCGGCTTGCACCATGCGGGCGACCGCAGCGTCCTCGACGAGCTTGCTCCAGGTGCCGGAGGCGTCGAGCACGGCGTAGACGTCGTAACCGAGGTGCTTCGCAGACAGGGCGGCGAAGGCGACGCAGACCTCCGTCGAGATGCCCGCGATCAGAAGCTTCTTGCGCCCCGTCTTCTTCACGGCCGCGGCGAAGTCCTCGTTGTCGAAAGCGTTGATCTGGCCGGGACGGTGTACAATCGCTGCGTTCGGCAGGCCGTGTTCGACGACCGGCATGATAGGGCCGTTCGGGCCGTCGTGGGCGCTGGTGGTGACGACCGCCGGCAGCTTGTAGATCTGCGCGATGGTGACGAGCGCCTTCACGTTGTTGATGAATTCGGGCGGGCTCTGGGTCTGCACACCGTTCGCGAGGCCGGTCTGGTGGTCGACGAAGAGGACGGCGGTGTTGTCTGCAGTCAGGCGATCGTACGACATGGTCTATCCTTTCGGGTTGGGTCGATTGCTTTCGACACATCCAACATGCCGTTGCCGATGTCGGCTCACTAGCCAGCAGGATCGACACCCCGCGTCTCGAAATGAGGAACGCCAGGCAGGGGGCTGCATAGGCGCAAACGGCAAAGGCCGGAGCGTCCCCACGGAAGCCCCGGCCCTTTGTCTCAAATGTAATTAGTTCAGGCGTGGACGAGTACATTTCCGCTGAACATGCCGCCCTTGAACACGGATGCGCTCGAGTCAGTTGCGATCAGCACAAGGTCGGTATCGGACCTCGCCTCGACCGAGGTCTCGTCATCGGCCAGAAACGCACCTTCGCCTGTCTGCAGGGGCAGGCCGCCGATGCGGGCTTCACCGGAGAAGACGTAGAGCAGCCGGACAGGAGCGTGTGCCGGGATATTCGGAAGCGCCAGTGTCGTGCCGGCGGTGAGATGGGTATCGTGCACCCAGGCTTGCGACCGGACTTCGAATGGAGCGCCTTCGGGAGCTGCGAGAAGCCGCCAGGTATCGCGGCTCTCGGCTTCGCCGAAGTCGTGGAATTGCACTCTCGGATCCAACGACGGTGCGCGGGGGCGCAGGAAGATCTGCAAAGCTTCCTGCGGTTCGCTGCCGAGGATCGTCTCTTCATGTTGGAAGGTGCCCGGCGTTCATCATCATCAAGCGAGCCGGCCGGATTTCCTCGCGGTGGCCGACAGTGTCCTTGTGGAGCATCGATCCGACTCGAACGTAGGTCAGGATCTCATCGTCGCGATGGGGATGCATTGCGATGGTGTGGCCGGGATGAATGCGTGCGCGGTCGATGCGGCCCATCGCGCCGATCCCGCTGTCATCCTCACCGAAGGTCAGGCCAGGGTACAGGATCTCCAGGGAGAAACCTCGGCCCGGGTCGCCGCGCCTGATCCCGCGCTTCATCTTGATCGTCTTCATGGGCTTGATCCTTTCCTGCTTTGGCAGCGGCGTCGCCGCATTAACCAGAACCAAGCTAGCGTTACGGAATCGGGCACAGTAGTCGCACCATGTGGTATGCCGTGTAACGAAAACTGGAACGTCGTCATGGAATTGGAAGACCTTCGGACCTTCGTGGAAGTCGCAGACGCCGGCGGCGTCTCGTCCGCTGCGCGTCGGCTCGGCTTGGCCAAGTCGATCATCAGCCGCCGGCTATTCCGCCTCGAGGACGAACTCGGCAGCCAGCTTCTGTCCCGCAATACGCGGGGCGCCGTTCTGACCGAAGCCGGGGTATCGTTCCGCGAGCATGCGGTCCGGATCTGCAGCGAAATCGACGCGGCACGCGAGGAACTCTCGCCGGACGGCGACCTCAGGGGGCTCTTGCGCGTGGCGGGACCGGCATCGTTCGGCCAGCACTTCGCACCTGCGATAGCAGCGTTCGCCGCGCAACATCCGCTCTTGCAGGTCCACACCCGTTACAGCGACCGCTACGTCGACCTGGTGGCCGAGGGCTTCGATTGCGGGATCCGCGTTGGCTACCTTCCGGATTCCAATCTGGTTGCACGCCGCATCGGCTCATTCTCCGTCAGCCTGTACGCGAGCCCGCAGTACCTCGCCGCGCAGAGCGCTCCGGAGAAGCCGGAAGACGTGGTCGGCCACCAGGCCGTCATGATCGGCACCGAGAGCTGGAAGTTCTCCGAAGGCAGGAAGACGATCACGGTCAACCCGCAAGGCCGATTCAAGTCGGACAGCGCGCTAGCCATTGCGGAAGCAATTGCGGCCGGCGTAGGGATCGGCGCGCTACCCGATGTTATCGCTGCCACCTATGCCGAGGCAGGCAGAATCACGCCAATCATGACCCGGTACCAATTGCCCGAGGTGGGCATCTTCCTTGTACGTTCGCCCGGACAACATCTCGCGCGCAAGGTCAGGGCTTTCATCGAGTTGCTCGTCAATCGGTTCGCTAGAGCGGCGTAGCTTCGATCTCCCTCTTGCACTACCCTTGCAGAGTTTGCCTTCTGGCCCGCAGTTGATCTTTACGAAAATGCGGGCTCAGGGCTGCTTGTGGCCCATCTCCGACCTACGGTGAGGGACGCCAACGCGCCGGAGCGGACCTACAAGAAGTGCAGCGTGGGTTTATGAGCAGACGCCCTGCAAACGGCCGGCGGTCGCCGGTCACCGCACCATGGTCTCGCGATTCCAGGCCTGATAGTCGGGCGAACCTTCGATGCGGATCGGACCGTCGTAGCCGTATTCCACCATGTGCACGGTCACATAGTCTTCGCCGAAAAACACCACGCCATAGGATTGCGGCAGGTCGGACGCGCTCAGCAGCCTGGTCTCGGAGAACAGCGGATAGCTTGCATGGTTGGTGCCGCGCAGCGATGAGACGGGAACGCCCGCAACCGAACCGGCCAGAGGCAAGTGACAATGCCCGAAGAAAACGTGACGGATCCTTGACCGGTTGCGGCCGACGAGACGCCGGAACGGTGCGTCGTCGAGCAGGCGAATCTGGTCGAAGGGGGCGAGATGCACCGGCATCGGGTTGTGGTGCATGAACAGCAGGAACGGCCCGTCATGCTCGGCAAGCCGTGCCTCGAGCCAGCCGAGGCGATCGTCGCAATAGCGGCCGGCATGCGTGTCCGGATGCGCGGTGTCGAGGAACAGGCAGCGGCCGGCGGCGGTGTCGTGGATGCCCTGGACGAAGCCGTTCTCGTCGGCGAGATCGGGGAAGACGCTCAGGAATGCGGCACGTCGGTCATGGTTGCCGATGCAGAGCCGGACCGGCAGCGGATATTCGTCGAGGCGCTGCTTGAGCCAGTGATAGTCGGCGGCGTCGCCCCAATCCGAGAGATCGCCGGTGATCACCATCAACTCGGCGTCGTGGTGATCCTTCATGGCATGCGCCAGCGCCCGCTCGAAATTGGCGCGCGGATCGCGCCCGCCGATGGTCGAGCCGGGCGCGGTCATGTGAATGTCGCTCAAGTGCAGCAGCTTCATCGTTCTTTCCAGTTCCTGCGGCACGGGGCGCCGGCGGCGCCCCGTGGTTGGCGGTGTCGTGATGCTCAGCGTGCGGCGCCGGTGGTCTTCGGCAGCAGCTTCTGCACATCCGCCGTCATGTCGGCGAGAACGGCTTCGGGCTCCTTGGCGCGGGCGCCCGAGATGATCGAGTTGAGGTGATCCTTGATCACGTCGGTGATCTTCAGGCCGTTGTCGCCGGGGAAGGCGTACCATTTGGTGAGCAGCGGGAGCTGGCCGACCGCGGTGTAGTTGTTGGGGTTCTTGACGTAGAAGTCCTTCAGATAGACATCGTTGGCGACCTTGTTGGGCGGCATGTAGCCGGTGGTCTCCGCCATGATCGCGGCGCCCTTGGCGCCGGTCCAGAACTTCACCGCTTCCCAGGCCGCGTCGCGCTTGGCCTTGTCCTTGGCGAGGATCAGCACGACATTGCCGCCGGCCGGCAACCTGCCGTTCGGGGAGGCCACGTCCGGGAATGGAATCGTCTTCAACGCGAACTTGCCGCCGGTCATCTGCGTGACCTTGTTGAGGTCCGAAGTCGAAGTGATGTGGAAGCCGGTCTTGCCGGCCGCGAACGCCGCGCGCATCGACGGCTGGTCGAGATTGGGCATGCCGCCCTCGTTGACGAGCCGCGCGATCATGTTGATGGCGAACTTGCCTTCCGGTCCGTCGAAGGCGACCTTGGTCTCGTCGGCATTGAGCATGGTGCCGCCGCGCGCGAAGACCGGGGCTTGCCACAGCCAATTGCCGGTGATGTCCCAGGCATAGGTGACGCCGTTGGTGTCGTTGCCGAGCGCCTTGATCTTCCTGGCGAGCGCGATCAGTTCGTCCCAGCTCTTGGGCAGATGGTCCACGTCGCCGCCTGCCTGTTTCACGAGGTCGAGATTGACGTAGACGATCGGCAGCGAGATCGCGAACGGGAGGGCGTAGACCTTGCCGCCGGCGGTGCCGATGTCATACATCGCCTGGTGGAAGCCCTGCTTGTCGAAATCCTTTTCGGCGGCGATGTAGCCGCCGAGCTCGGCCGGGATGTTCTTGTCGACCAGAACGCGGATGCGGTTCAGTCCTTGGAACGACACGTCGGGCATCTGATTGGTGACGGCTTCGCGCAACACCTTCTGGGTGGCGTCCTCGTAAGATTCGTAAGGCGCGCGCATGGTGACCTTGATCTCCGGGTGCACCTTGGCAAACTCCTCGGCGATGCGCTTGTGGGTCTCGGTGAACAGCTCCGGATAGGGATACTGCATCACGATCTCGGTCTTGGTCTGCGCGAGCGCAGAGCCGGCCGCGAGCGACAGAGCCGCCGCGGCGATGATGGACTTCAGCATGGATAGACTCCTGTTTGAGGTGACGTGGTTACTTGATCCCGGTGAGGGTGATGCCCTCGATGAAGCGGCGCTGGGCAAAGAGGAAAGCGATCACGAGCGGGGCGATGATCACCATCGCCGCGGCCATCAGCGGGCCGTAGCTGGTGCCGGCCTCGTTGTTGCGGAAATGCGCGACCGCAAGCGGCGGCGTACGCAGTTGCTCGCTGTTGAGCACGATCAGCGGCCAGAAATAGTCGTTCCAATGCGCAACCACGGAGAAGATGCCGAAGGCGGTGACGGCCGGGATCGCGGCCGGCAGCATCACCCGCCAGACGATGCCGAATTCGGAGATGCCGTCCATGCGGGCGGCATCGACGAGATCGTCCGGCACGGTCTTGAAGAACTGGCGCATCAGGAAGATGCCGAAGACCGAGATCGTGAAGGGCAGGACGAGCGCGGCATAGCTGTCGAGCAGGCCGACCTCGTGCAGCAGCAGGAAGACCGGGATCGCGGTCGCCTGCGGCGGGATCAGGATCCCGAACAGCACGAGCGCAAACAGCGTCTCGCGGCCGAGGAAGCGAAGTTTCGCGAGCGCATAGGCCGCCGGCAGCGCCACCATGATCTGCAGCACGAAGATCGAGACCGTGACGATGACGCCGTTGAGCAGGAAGCGCAGCAGATTGGCCTTGGCAAACGCCTCGCGCAAATTGTCCCACAGCGCGAACTGGTGCGGGATCAGGTGCAGCTCGCTGGAGAAGACCTCGGTCTGCGGCTTGGATGCGGTCGAGATCATCCAGATGAAGGGCGCGAGCATGATCGCGGCGCCCGCGATCAGGAGCACGTGACGGAGGACCGCGTGCAACGGCAGGGCCGTCGCATATGGTGTGCCGGATGCGGCGGCAATGGCAGTCGGCTCCCTCTCCCGCTTGCGGGGGAGGGCTGGGGTGGGGGCTGTCTCCGCATCGGGATTGCCAGGAATTGCGGAGGATGTCCCCGGGTGGAGAGAACCCTCACCCGCCGCGCTCTGCGAGCGCGTCGGCCTCTCCCGCAAGCGGGAGAGGCGGAGCAAGCCCGCGATCCCAGTGAAATCCATATGCGATTGCCCTGCCTGCAACGGGGAGGAATGCGTGTTGCTCATGTGTAATGCACGCCGCGATCGGCGAGCCTCGACTTGATCAGCGTGAGTGCGAGAACGAAGACCAGGAAGACGACCGTGATCGCCGCGGCGTAGCCGGAACGGAAGAACTCGAAGCCTTCCGTGTACATGGTGTGGATCAGCACCTCGGTGGATTTCGACGGGCCGCCCTTGGTCAGCACGTGCACCGTGTCGAACACTTGGAAGGAGCGGATGCCGGAGATGACGACGACGAAGGTCGTGACCGGCCCGAGCATCGGCCATGTCACGAGGCGGAAGCGAGCCCAGCCGCTCGACGCACCGTCGATTTCGGCCGCTTCGTACAGCTGCTTGGGGATGGAGACGAGGCCGGCGAGGAACAGCACCATGTTGAAGCCGACAGCCTGCCAGATGCCGATCGCGCACAGCGCATAAAGGGCGGTGCTGCGGTCCTGCAGCCAGGCGAAGGCCGGCAGGCCCGCGTTGCGCAACAGCCCGTTCACCAGGCCGAATTGCGGATGCAGCATGAATTCCCACACCACCGCCATCGCGATCAGGGTCGCCATGACCGGCAGAAAATAGATCGTCCGGTAGAGGCTGCGCAGGCTGGTGCCGCTCTGGATCAAAAGCGCGATCGCAAGGCCTGCGATCACGGCGCCGGGCACCACGATCACGACATAGGTCAGCGTGTTGCGCAGTGCGGTCCAGAACACTTTGTCGGCGAACAGGTCCTGATAGTTGGCGAGCCCGATCCAGGAGAAATGCGGCGCGCCTAGCTGATAGTCGGTGAAGGACAGGGCGATCACGCCGGCGAGCGGACCGAGCAACATCACCAGCATGAGCGCTGCGGCTGGCGCCACCAGGGCGTACGCGGCGTATGTGCGCCGGCTGCCATGAGCCGGCAGGGCGCGCCTCGCAGTGCGGGCGGGCACGACAGCCGCGTCGATGGTCATCGAGCCGTCAGACATGGGCGGGCTCTCGGATGCGCTCGGACAGCTCCACTCTCAGCGGAATGCGCTTTCCGGCCGGATCGAAGACCCGCACGGCGTCGGGCGCGAAGCCGAAGGCTGCGGGACTTCCCATCGCGGGCAAGTGCCTGACGTCGGCGAGCCGCGCGATCAGGCGCAACCCGGCGTCTCCGATCGCAAGGTGCACGAAGGCCTCTGCGCCGAGGTTTTCGAGATGGACGACGCTACCGGAGAACGGCCCCGTGCCGAGTTCGATCCGCTCCGGGCGCACGCCGACGCGGCATTCGCCCGCGGTCGCGCCGCACGCAAGTCGCAGGGCGGTCCCCAGCACATCGATGCCGCCGTCTTTCCTGATGCGGCCGGGCAGGATGTTGATCTTCGGGCTGCCGATGAACTCGGCGACACGGATGTCGCCGGGGTCGTTGTAGATTTCCGCGGGCGTGCCGGCCTGGATCAGCTCACCGCCCATCATGACGGCGATCCGGCTCGACATGGTCATCGCCTCGGCCTGGTCGTGCGTGACGTAGACGAACGTCGCCTTGAGGCGGCGATGCAGCTCGGCGAGCTCGGCGCGCATGTGGACGCGCAGCTTCGCGTCGAGATTGGAGAGCGGTTCGTCGAACAGGAAGGCGAGGGGCTCGCGCACCATGGCGCGTCCGACTGCGACGCGTTGCCGCTGTCCGCCGGACAATTGTCCGGGCTTGCGCCGCAGCAACGGCGCGATGTCGAGCTGCTCGGCGATGGTCTCGATGTCGGCGCGGATGCCCCGTTCCTTGGCGCGCCGGCCCGGCAGCAGCGGGCCGAGCAGCGGCAGCCGTTCGATCGCGGAGAGGCGCCGCATGCGCAACGGCACCGCAATGTTGTCGAAGGTACTCAAATGCGGATAGAGCGCATAGGACTGGAATACCATTGCCAGATTGCGCGCGCTCGGGCGAATGCCGTCTACGGGGCGGCCGTCGATGTGGATTTGCCCGGAATTCTGCGGCTCGAGCCCGGCAATGATGCGGAGCAGGGTCGACTTGCCGCAGCCGGAGGGACCGACCAGCGAGATGAACTCGCCGTCCTCGATCCGGAAATCGATGCCCTTCAGGACGTCGGTCCCGTCGAAGGATTTGCGGATTGCGGAAAGCTCGATTTGCGCCATTCGCGCGGGTCCCCTGCTGCCTGTTGCGGCGCACGAGGAGTAGGGACGGCATCTGACATTCACATAACGGTCAATGGCATTGCCTATGCTGATCCCAGGTTTTGCTTTTGCCGGTCCGTGAGGCCGGGATATCGGTCGTGGAGTCGTTGTCGTGGCGTTGACGTCGTCGCGTGTCAGGGCGGTCAATGCTGTGTTCGACACCGGCAGCTTTGCCGCTGCGGCCAGGAAGTTGGGCGTGTCGCAGCCCGCCGTTGCGCAACTGGTGCGCGACCTCGAGGCCGCGTTCGCCGTTGCCCTGTTCGATCGGCACGGACAGAGCCTGATCGCGACGCCGTTGTGCAGGAGGCTCTATGCTGCAACGAGCCGCATGCAGGCGATCGAGGCGGATGCGATGGCCATCCTGGCGCAGCGCGACGAGCTGACGGGGGGCGAAATCCGCATCGGGCTAGGCAACGCCATGCCGGGGATGGCGCTGATCGCGGCGTTCCGCAATCTGTATCCGAAAATCCGGATCAACATCGAGATCGGGAGCTGGTCGGCGATCATGGCGGCGGTGGTCGACCAGCGCGTCGACGTCGCCGTGCTGCCGGAGGTGCCGCAGGACAACCGCTTCCGTCGCGAGCCCTGCGTGCAGCAGCGCGTCGTCGCGATCTGCCATCCCTTTCACGACCTCAGCCGGGAATCCCGCGTGTCCGCCCTCAGCCTGATGCAATATCCGCTGGTGTTTCGGACCCGGGATTCCGCGACCCAGCGCGTCGTGGACAGGGCGTTTCGCGCCGTCAATCTGCGCGCCACTCCGGCGATCGTCGTCAACACGCGCGAGGGAATGCTGGAGGCGGTCGCCAATCGGCTCGGTGTGGGCTTCGTTTGGGAGCACGGCTCGAGCCGTATCGATCGCATCGCCAAGGTGGCGATCGCGGAAATCGAGGCGGAAACGCCCGAATACATCTTCTCGCTGGCCGGCAAACGCGGCAAGCTGGTCGAGTTGTTCTATCTGGCCAGAAGTCTGTCGCGCTCGGCGGACGGTGCCGACATCCTGTCCGCCCCGTGAAGCGGCCGTCGGGCCGAGGCCTTCCTGCGTGGTCGCCTACAGGGTGTGGCGAGCCGTGACTGCAACCGATATGTTGCGCAGCGGCAATGTAACATATTTACGAAATTTAGATGCGGAATTTGGTCAGCCGGCCCAAGATGGGCTATGCTGGTCCCTGCGTCGAGCACAAGAATGAGACGTCGGGAGATGGCATGGGACGCCAGCGGCGGACGGGATTGCATCCATGATGACGTTACCGAGGCTGGCAGCCGAATCTCTGGAGAAGTTGCTCGGTACGTTCATGCGTCGCCGGTACGACGAGACCTCCGCAAGCATCGTCGAGAGCGCGACCCGGACCGCGATGGAATGCATCGGCAACAGCGATGCGCTCTATCACAACATCGAGCACACGATGCTGGTGACGCTGGCCGGTCATTCCATCCTCAGCGGCCGGAGTCTTCATACCCATCTGTCGGCCGAGGATTACGTCCACGTCCTGATCGCCTGCCTCGCCCACGACATCGGCTATGTGCGCGGGCTGTTCGAGGAGGACGACGCCGACGGCTTCGTCATCGACGCGGCCAACACCAAGATCTCACTACCGCGCGGTGCATCGGACGCGAGCCTGATGATGTATCACGTCGATCGCTCGAAGCTGTATGTGACGCGGCGGCTGCGGCATATTCCCGGACTCGATCCTGAACGCATCGCCCGCGCCATCGAGGGCACGCGGTTTCCCGCGCAGCAGGGCCAGGACTACGACGACGAAGCCTCGATCCTGCGCGCCGCCGATTTCATCGGTCAGCTCGGCGATCCCAACTATCTGCGCAAGGCCAACGCGCTCTATTACGAGTTCGAGGAGGTCGGCATCAATCGCCAGCTCGGCTACGATTCGCCGGCCGACATCGTGAACCGCTATCCACAGTTCTATTGGAATAGCGTTGCACCGCACATCCAGACCGAGATCGGCTATCTGAACAAGACCGAGATCGGCCGGCAATGGATCGCCAATCTCTACAGCAACGTGTTCCGCGCCGAGCGCGACATCTCGCTGTCGGGACCGCAGCGGTAGGTCCCTTCGTAGCCCGGATGAGCGAAGCGATGTCCGGGGCCGGTGGTGCAAGAGCCCGGATGTCGCTACGCTCATCCGGGCTACGGCCCTTCAACTCCGTGAATCATCATGCAAGAAAAAACGATCGCCACGGACGTCCTCGACATCACCTATCGCGAATATGGCGCGCCCGACGGCTGGCCCTGCATCATGGGGCACGGCTTTCCCTATGACGTGAACGCCTATGCGGAGACCGCGCCGATCATGGCACGAGCCGGCGCGCGCGTTCTGGTGCCCTGGCTGCGCGGCTATGGCCCGACGCGGTTTCGCTTCGCCGACACGCCGCGCTCCGGCGAGCAGGCGGCGCTCGGGGCCGATCTGCTGGCCTTCATGGACGCGCTCGGCATCGGGCGTGCCGTCGTCGGCGGCTATGATTGGGGCGGCCGCGCGGCCTGCGTGGTCTCGGCGCTCCATCCGGAGCGAGTGGTCGGGCTCGTCTCCGGCAATTCCTACAACATCCAGAACATCGCCCGCGCCATGGAGCCGGCCTCGCCGCCGGAGGAGGCTGCGCTCTGGTATCAATATCTCTTCCACAACGAGCGCGGTCGCCGCGCGTTGGAGCGCAACCGGCGCGGCTTTGCCCGCCAGCTCTGGGCGATGTGGTCGCCGAAATGGGCGTTCGACGACGCGACGTTCGAACGGAGCGCGGCGTCGTTCGACAATCCTGACTTCGTCGACGTCGTGATCCACTCCTACCGCCACCGCTACGCGCTGGTCGAGGGCGACCCTGCCTATGCGGGAATCGAGGCGAAGCTCGCAAGCCAGCCGCCGATCCGCGTTCCGACCATCGCGATCGACGGCGACAGCGACGGCGTCAATCCCGGCACCGGCCATCACGCGCGCAAGTTCGAGGGCCCCTTCGAGCGGCGTGTCTTCACAAATGCCGGTCATAATTTGCCGCAGGAGCGCCCGGCCGAATGGGCGCAGGCGGTTCTGGACCTGTACGAAGCGGCAGAGCGTTCCCGCTGAGAGGCCGCAAGCGCGCTCGCCCGTTCGGGGCCTTCAATTTATCGCGATCTCCATCGTTTTCGACGCCGTCGTCACGATGCTGGGGGGCGCGCCGGCGTAAGCTCGCGATCGGGCTTGACTTGCGTCAATGTTGCCGCCGCCGGGTGCTGCTCTGCTGGCGCTCGTCCCGGAGCGGCGGATGCTGTTCTCGGCTGCGTTCCGGGTCTCGCATGCAGGAGTGGCCGCCATGACAAGTGCTTCGGATACGTCTCACCATGCCAGCCTCGGCTCCGGCATTGCGGCCTTGCATGCCAAATGGGGCTGGATCGTCGCGCTCGGCTTCGTCTATCTCATCGCCGGCTTCGTCGCGCTCGGCAGCGTGGTGATGGCGACGGTGGCGAGCGTGATCGTGGTCGGAGCGATGATGATCGTCGCCGGCGCCGCCGAAATGATCGGCGCATTCCAGATGAAGAGCTGGGGCAAGTTCCTGGTCTGGGCCTTGCTCGGCGTGCTCTACGTCGTCGCGGGATTCCTCACCTTCGCGAATCCGCTGTTCGCCGCCGTTCTGCTGACGCTGTTTCTCGGCGCCTCGCTGATCGCGTCGGGCGCCGTCAGGCTGTTTCTCGCTTTCAACATGAAGCGTGAAAGCCCGTGGGTGTGGGTGGCACTGTCGGGCGCCATCACGCTGCTGCTGGGCCTTCTGATCGTCGCGCGCTGGCCGGTGAACAGCGTCTACATCCTCGGTCTGTTCCTCGGCCTCGACCTGATCATGGCCGGCGCCGGCTGGATCAGCCTGGGCTTCAGCTTAAAGCGGCGCGGCTAGGCCATCAGCAACTCGACGCAAGACCATCTTGCGGAACTCCGCTGATCTGACGTGCTGACAAAAAGCAGCACGTCGCGCGGCCGCCCCGCGCGGACGATGATCACCGGGAGAAACCATGAAAGCCGCCTTGGCCCTGGCCGCAGCGATCTCTGCCGCCTGCCTGTCCACGCCAGTCTCCGCGCAAAAATCCTACGGTCCGGGAGTCAGCGATACCGAGATCAAGATCGGCAACACCATGCCCTATAGCGGGCCGGCCTCGCCGCTCAGCATCACCGGCAAGGTGATCGCGGCCTATTTCGACGAGGTCAACGAGAAGGGCGGCGTGAACGGCCGCAAGCTCAATCTGATCTCGCTGGATGACGCGTTCTCGCCGCCGAAGACGATGGAGGCCGCGCGGCGCCTCGTCGAAGGCGACGGCGTCGCCTTCATCTTCGCGACCATGGGCACGGCGCCGAGCTCGGCGATCGCAAAATATCTGAACAGCAACAAGGTGCCGCAGCTCTTCCTGATCAGCTCTGCATCGAAGTGGAACGATCCAGCCAACATGCCCTGGTCGATGGCGCTGCCCTGGGCGCCGAACTACACCAGCGAGGCCGCCATCGACGTCGCCTATGCCCGCGCCAAGAACCCGAATGCGCGCTTCGCGGTGCTCTATCAGAACGATGACGCCGGCAAGGAATATCTTCGCGGGGTCAAGGAAGCGCTCGGCGCCGACGCCGACAAGGCGATCGCGATGGCCTCGAGCTTCGAGGTCGCCGATCCCACGGTCGATTCCCAGGTGCTGACGCTGGCGAACACCAAGGCCGACGTCTTCATGATCTATTCGGTGACGCCGCGCGCCTGCGCGCAGGCGATCCGGAAAGCGCACGAGGTCGGCTGGCAGCCGACGCGCTTCCTCGCCAGCGGCTGCGCCAACAAGGCGACCGTGATGGTGCCGGCGGGCCTCGACGCCGGCAAGGGCGTGCTCTCGCTCGGCTCCCTCAAGCCCTTCGTCGAGCAGCCGAAGAACGATCCGGCGATGACGGCCTATATCGACTTCATGAAGAAGCGCCTGCCCAATGCCGACGTCAACAACGTTGCCGGCCTCTACGGCTACACCGTCGCCGAGGCGCTGGTGGTGCTGCTCAAGCAGTGCAAGGACAATCTGACGCGCGAGAACATCATGGCGCAGGCCGCGAACCTCAAGAACGTGCCGCTGTCGCTGCTGATGCCCGGCATCACCCTCAACACCACGCCGCAGGATTTCCGTCCGATCAAGGACGGTTACATGCTGCAATTCGACGGCAACGACTGGGTGGTCGCGAGCGAGCTGTTGAAAGGGACGTGAGGGGGCGAGCAAACCGGGTGAGTGGGCTCTCTCCGCGAGCTCGGAATCGTAGGGTGGGCAAAGGCGCCCTTGCGCCGTGCCCACCACCTATCAATTATGATCGAGAGAAATCGTGGGCACGCTTCGCTTTGCCCACCCTACGACACCGGCGCGATGGTCGGCGAGCGGAGGATTAAAATGGACTTCCAACACTCCGCCCGTTCGCTGGAGCTGCAGGAGCGCGTTCGGCGCTTCATGCAAGCGCATGTCGAGCCGGTCGAGGAGCTCTATTACGAGCAGGTGAAGCCGGAAGCTTCGCGCTACAAGACGCCGCCGGTGCTGCAGGACCTGAAGCGGCTGGCGCGGGAGCAGGGGCTGTGGAATCTGTTTCTCTCCGGCGAGCACGGACCGGGTCTGACCAATCTCGAATATGCCCCCGTGAAGGAGATCATGGGCCGCATCCTGTGGGCGCCCGAGGTCTTCAACTGCTCCGCGCCCGACGTCGGCAACATGGAGGTGCTCGCGAACTACGCCACCAAGGCGCAGCAGGAGCGTTGGCTGAAGCCGCTGCTGGAGGGGCGGATCCGCTCCGGCTTCTCGATGACCGAGCCGCAGGTCGCCTCCAGCGATGCCACCAACATCCAGTGCGCCATCACGCGCGACGGGGACGACTACGTCATCAACGGCCGCAAATGGTTCACATCAGGCGCGATGAACGAGGATTGCGAGATCCTGATCGTGATGGGCAAGACCGCGCCTGACGATCCCGACCGCCACCGCCAGCAATCCATGATCCTGGTGCCCAGAAACACGCCGGGCGTCCGCATCATCAGAGACATGCTCACCTATGGCTATGATGACGCCCCCAGCGGCCATCCCGAGATCGTCTACGAGAACGTCCGCGTGCCCGTCGAGAACATCCTGCTCGGCGAGGGACGCGGCTTCGAGATCGCGCAGGGGAGGTTAGGGCCCGGCCGCATCCACCATTGCATGCGGCTGATCGGCTGCGCCCAGCGCGCGCTCGAATTGATGTGCGGGCGCGCCGTCTCCCGCGTGGCCTTCGGCAAGCCGCTCGCAGAGCAGGGCTCGGTGCGCGAGGACATCGCCAACTCCTTCTGCGAGATCGCGCAGGCACGGTTGCTCACGCTTCAGGCCGCCGACAAGATGGACCGCGAGGGCAACAAGGCCGCGCGCGACCTGATCGCGGCGGCCAAGATCGTGGTGCCCGGCATGGCCGCCCGCGTCATCGACCGCGCCATCCAGATCCACGGCGCCGCCGGCGTCTCGCAGGATACGTTCCTGGCCCGCGCCTATGTCTACGCCCGTTTCATCCGCATCGGCGACGGACCGGACCAGGTTCATCTGGCGGCGGTGGGGAAGGAGCTGATCAAGCGCGGGGGGGTGATGGGCTAGGGACGTCAGCGTCCACCGTCCGCGCTTGGATGTGAATGCAATGCACGGCGCGCGCCGGCGGGTCGAGGCTGCACTGCGCGCCGCGCGTGAAGCGCCGCGTCGTTCATCTCGTGATTGAAAGGGCTGCCAAGCTGCCACTGCGGTTGCGGCGAACTGGTTCGGGCTGACCAAGCGTGCCTTGCCTCACGGGAACAAATGTTCACTTTTGGACTTAACGCCCGCGTGGTGGCGGCTGGAGGGTTGAGGCGTGCAGGGTCCTGTCTTGGTAATTCTCGTCGTTGAGGACGACTTCCTCATTCAAGATTTGGTTCAGGGCGCGCTTTCCGAGGGTGGCTTTGAAAGCGAGGTTGCCTCATCGGGGGAAGAGGCTGTGACCCTGCTCCAAGGCGACGAGAACAATTACCGTGCGCTGGTCACGGACATTCATCTTCAAGGCGCGCTCACGGGATGGGACGTCGCGAAACGCGCCAGAGAGCTCAATCCCGATATGCCGGTGATCTACATGACCGGAGCAGGTGCCGATCAGTGGCCTTCGCACGGTGTGCCGAACAGCATGCTTTTGCAAAAGCCATTCGCACCAGCGCAAGTCGTGACAGCCGTGTCGCAGCTCCTCAACCAGACGCCGCCGCCTCACGAATGAGGCGGAGTGCCTCAGCCCATTCGCAAAAGAGAAGAAGCTGGCGAGCTGAGCGTTAGGAGCAGTTGTGCAAAGGTAGCATGGTGCTTTATGGTGGGGCGACTAATGTGATGCAGGCACTGCCGACGTTGTTGCGCTCGGCATATCAGCGAGCAACTCGACAATGCACAGTTCTGCCCCAGCCGGCCGGTCGTCCGGCGCGCGATCCATCGCGGCCGTTCTTGTCTCTCTCCTGACCTTGTTGATGATCTGTAGCGGCCCATCGGCTCTTGCAGCCGTCGAGCCCTTTCCCGCGGCTTTCAGGATCGAACGCATTTCGGTCAATGGTGTCACCCTGCATGTCCGCGTCGGCGGAAAGGGACCGGCAGTCGTGCTCCTGCATGGCTTCGGCGATACCGGCGACATGTGGGCGCCGCTCGCCAAGGCGCTCTACAAGGACCACACCGTGATCGTTCCCGACCTGCGCGGGATGGGGCTTTCGTCGCAACCCGCGGGGGGCTACGACAAGAAAAACCAGGGCGTCGACATCGCCATGGTCATGGACAAGCTCAACGTCCAGAAGGCCGATCTGGTGACGCACGACATCGGCAACATGGTGGGCTATGCGCTCGCGGCGCAATATCCCGATCGCATCACCAAATGGGTCGTCATCGACGCGCCGCTGCCGGGCATCGGTCCCTGGGACGAAATCCTGAAAAGCCCCATGCTGTGGCATTTCAACTTCCGCGGCCCCGACGTCGATCGCCTGGTCAAGGGCCGCGAGCGCATCTATCTCGACCGGTTCTACAACGACCTGTCGGCCGATCCCAAGGCCATCGACGAGGCGACGCGCAACCATTATGCGAAGCTCTACGCACGGCCTGGCAACATGCATTACGCCTTCGAGCAGTTCGCGGCGTTCGGGCAGGACGCCAAGGACAACAAGGTTTTCGCCGCGAACAAGTTGAACATGCCGATCCTCGCCCTCGGCGCCGAAAAGTCCTTTGGCGATCAGCAGGTCGCGGTCATCCGCGAGGTCGGCACCAAGGTCGACGGCGGCATCATCACCGGCTCCGGACATTGGATCATGGAGGAGCAGCCGGCGCAGACCGTGAGCAAGGTGCGCGCTTTCCTCGACGGGAAATGACGGCGAGCTGGTTGGCCGTTTTCGGCGATGGTGTTCGACGTGGCGGACGTGCGGTCATCCCGCCTTGATCATCCCGCCTTGGCGATACGGCCGTCTGCGGCTCCCGACCGCAAGTTCTGGAAGAACTTCTCCACTTCCCGCGACAGCGTGTCCGCGGTTTCGGTCAGGCTCCCCGCCGCGGTCAGCACGGAGGAGGCTGCCGTATCGGTCTCGCCGATGGCATCGCGCAGCGAGGTGATGTTGGCGACCAGCGTCTCGTTGCCTTGCGCTGCACTTTGCGCGTTGGACGAGATCTCGCGCGTGGCGGCGTCCTGCTGGCCGATGGCGCCGGCGATCGCGGAGGTGACCTCGTTGATCTCGCGCACCGCGCCGCCGATCTCGCGCACGGCATCGACCGCGTTGCGGGTCGAGGCCTGAATCATCGCGACGTTCTCGCTGATCTCCGCGGTGGCCTTGGCGGTCTGGCCCGCGAGCGCCTTCACTTCGTGGGCGACCACGGCAAAGCCGCGACCGGCTTCGCCGGCGCGCGCGGCTTCGATGGTGGCGTTGAGCGCCAGCAGATTGGTCTGCTCGGCGATGGCCTGGATCAGGTTCAGCACGCCGTCGATGCGCTGCGTGGCTGCGGCAAGGCTCTCGATCTCGGAGATCGACTTCTCGGTGCGCTGGCCGGTCTGCTCGACCGCGCCGGCGCTCTGCCGCACCTGGCGGCCGATCTCCACCACCGAGGCCGACAGCTCCTCGGCCGCGCCTGCCACCGCCGTGACGTTGTGCGAGGCCTGCTCGGTGGCGTTCGCCGCCGTGCCGGCACGGCTGGAGGCGTCTGCGGTGACGCGGGTGATGGTCTGCGCGGTCTTGCGCATGGTGGAGGCGTTGTCGCTGAGGCCGCGCATGATAGCGCCGATCGCCCCGCGAAATTCCTCGACGGATTGCTCGATGTGGCGGGCGCGCTCCTCGCGCGCGGCGGAGCCCTGCGAGACCTCGGAGGCGAGGTTGCGGTTGCGGCCCATCGCCTCCTGGAACACCTGGATCGCGCGCGCGAGCGCGCCGATCTCGTCGGCGCGGTCGGAGTGGGGCACCACGACATTCTCGGCGCCGTCGGCGACCTGCTTGATGGTTGCGGTGATCGTGGCGAGCGGGCGGGCGACCGAGCGGGCGATGATGATGATGCCGATCACGACCAGGGCCAGCGCCACGCCGCCGAGGCAGGTCAGCACGAAGGACAGGGTGCGATTGGTCTCCGTCTCGCGCGCGATCTGCTTGGCGCGTCCGGCATAGACCTTGGACAGCGCCTCGAGGTCCTTGTTCAGCGCCGAGCGCACCGCGCGGTTGGCATCGTTGTCGCCCCATTCCCGGCCCGCGGCCGCGTTGATCTCGACGCCGCGTCGCACCAGCTCCTTGCGGAACTCGACGAACTGCTCGATGCGCTTCTTGAAGGTGGCGAACTGCTCGGCATCGTCGGCCTTGACGATGGTCTCCCAGCGCTTCACGACGTCCAGGATCTGCGCGTTGAACTTGAGCAGGCCCTCGCCGTATTTCTTCACCACGGCGGGCTCGGTCGACATGTAGACGCCGCGGGATTCCATGACCACCGCATAGACCAGCGAGTTGACGCGCTCGACGTTCAGCGCGGCGGCGTTCGCCGTCTCGATCGCGCTGGTCAGGTCGGCGCCGCGGCGGCTGTTGTAGTCGGACAGCATCGCCATCGCCGCCGTGAGCAGCGCGAACAGCGCGAAGATCGCATAGAGCTTGGCGGCAAGCGTGAAACGGCCGGCCAGCTTGGCGGCATTCCCAGATCGGTCTGATGTCATGATGTTCAGGGGCCCGGAATGGCCTGAAGCGGCCGGTGAGCGGGGGTCGTTCGAATTTAATGCAAAACTATGCAGAACGAAGATGGACGCGGCGTTAACGCGGGAGCCGCGGGGAGGGACGCCGGTTTGGCGGAATGACCAAGGATTTCAGCTGCTTGTCTGTGTTTGATCGGTTTCCGGAAAATCGCTCCGTCAATTCGCGGGGGTGCCCCAAAAGGTCGGCGTGCATGCTGGCCGCCAAGCGCGTATTCCTGAGATCGGGATCGCCTTCAGATCGCTTTGGACTCGGCCACCGGCCGACGCACCCCGGAGAGGCCCTTGGTCTACCGCCACACCATCGACGCCACGACCCACACCTTCCCGGACCTGCGCGATCTCCTTGCCAAGGCGACGCCGCCGCGCTCCGGTGACCGGCTGGCCGGGATCGCCGCCGGCACCGCCGAGCAGATGATTGCGGCGCGGATGGCGCTGGCCGACGTTCCGCTCGGCCAGTTCCTGCAGGAAGCCGTGATCCCCTATGAGGCCGACGAGGTCACCCGCCTCGTCATCGACAGCCACGACGCCAAGGCCTTCGCGCCGGTGGCATCCCTGACGGTCGGCGGCTTCCGCGACTGGCTGCTGTCCGATGCCGCCACGCCGGAGGTCCTGCGCAAGCTGGCGGGCGGCATCACGCCGGAGATGGCCGCCGCGGTGTCGAAGCTGATGCGCAACCAGGATCTGATCCTGGCGGCGCGGAAATGCGAGGTCGTCACAGCCTTCCGCAACACCATCGGCCTGAAGGGGCGGATGAGCACGCGGCTGCAGCCCAACCATCCGTTCGACGATGCCAGGGGCATCACCGCCTCGATCCTCGATGGCATCCTGCTGGGCGCCGGCGATGCCTGCATCGGCATCAACCCGGCCAGTGACGATCCGGCCGTCATCGCGCAATTGTTGCGGTTGCTCGACGAGATCATCACGCGGCTGAAGATCCCGACGCAAGGCTGCGTGCTGACCCATGTCACGACGACGCTGTCGCTGATCGGGCAGGGCGTGCCGGTCGATCTGGTCTTCCAGTCGGTCGCCGGCACCGAGGCCGCCAACCGCAGTTTCGGCGTCGACCTGGCGCTCCTGAAGGAGGCACAGGAGGCCGGGTTGTCGCAGCGGCGCGGCACCGTCGGGCAGAACGTGATGTATTTCGAGACCGGCCAGGGCTCGGCGCTGTCGGCGGGCGCCCATCACGGCGTCGACCAGCAGACCTGCGAGGCGCGCGCCTATGCAGTCGCCCGCGCCTTTGCCCCGCTGCTGGTCAACAGCGTGGTCGGCTTCATCGGCCCGGAATATCTCTATGACGGCAAGGAAATCATCCGTGCCGGGCTGGAGGACCATTTCTGCGGCAAATTGCTTGGCCTACCGCTCGGAATCGACATCTGCTACACCAACCACGCCGAGGCGGACCAGGACGACATGGACAATCTGCTGACGCTGCTCGCCGCCGCCGGCGTCACCTTCATCATGGGCATCCCTGGTGCCGACGACGTCATGCTGAACTACCAGTCGACGTCCTTTCACGACGCGCTCTATGTCCGAGACGTCTTCGGTCTGCGCCGTGCCCCGGAATTCGACGACTGGCTCGTGCGGTCGGGTCTTGCGGGCGCCGATTTCCGTCTGGCCGGCGATGCAGGCCTGCTGCCCGATTTTGCCTCGCGGCTGATCGCCTGAGGCGCCAAATTTTCCTTCAGGAAACTATCTGCGCCTCCCGGGATTATGGTCACGCCACAATATTGAGAAATTCCGGCGACAGCATTACGCTATGTGTCTGGCTGGCAATTTCCGCAACCAGATCGAGTGTGGCGGGGGAGCTTTGATGCGAGCTGCAAGTAACGGAACGTCCCGGCGGATTCTATGTGTGTTTCCGCGCTACACCTCGTCGTTCGGCACGTTCGAGCATTCCTATCCCCTGACCGATGGCGTCCGCGCCTTCATGCCGCCGCAGGGGCTTTTGCTGCTCGCGGCCTATCTGCCGCAGGAGTGGCAGGTCAAATTCGTCGACGAGAACCTGCGTCGTGCGACCAGGGAAGAGTTCGAATGGGCGGAAGCCGTCTTCGTCAGCGGCATGCACATCCAGCGCCAGCAGATGAACGACATCTGCCGCCGCGCGCATGAATTCGATCTGCCGGTCGCGCTCGGCGGTCCGTCCGTCAGCGCCTGTCCCGACTATTATCCGTCGTTCGACTATCTCCATGTCGGTGAGCTCGGCGATGCCACCAACCAGCTGATCGAGATACTGTCGCGCGACACCTCGCGTCCCGAGGTCCAGGTGGTGCTGACCACCAAGGATCGCGTGCCGATGACGGAGTTTCCGATCCCGGCCTACGAACTCGCCGAGGTGAAGAAATATTTCCTCGGCAGCATCCAGTATTCCAGCGGCTGTCCGTATCAGTGCGAGTTCTGCGACATCCCCGGCCTCTACGGCCGCAACCCGCGCATCAAGTCGCCGGAGCAGATCATCGCCGAGCTCGACCGCCTGCGCGAATGCGGCATGACCGACACGGTCTATTTCGTCGATGACAATTTCATCGGCAACCGCAAGGCGGCGATGGATCTGTTGCCGCATCTGATCGAATGGCAGAAGCGGACCGGCTACGTGGTGCGGCTTGCCTGCGAGGCGACGCTCAACATCGCCAAGCGGCCCGAGATCCTCGAGAAGATGCGCGAGGCCTATTTCATCACCATCTTCTGCGGCATCGAGACGCCGGATCCCGAAGCGCTGAAGGCGATGCAGAAGGACCACAACATGATGGTCCCGATCCTGGAGGGCGTGCGCACCATCAACTCCTACGGCCTGGAGGTGGTGTCCGGCATCATCATGGGGCTCGACACCGACAAGCCGAATACGGCGGAGGCGCTGCTCGGCTTCGTCGAGGAGTCCCGGATTCCGCTGCTCACGATCAACCTGCTCCAGGCGCTGCCGAAGACGCCGCTGTGGGACCGGCTGGAGCGCGAGGGGCGCCTCGTTCACGACGACGGCCGCGATTCCAACGTCGATTTCCTGTTGCCCTACGACGATGTCGTGGCGTCCTGGAAGCATGCCATGGGCGTCGCCTACGAGCCCGAGAAGGTCTATGCGCGCTACCAGCATCAGTGCGACAACGTCTATGTGCACCGCATGAAGATGCCGGTACCGGACGAGATGAAGACCTGGCCCAACATCAGGCGCGGCCTCGTCATGCTGCGCAACATCTTCTGGAAGGTCGGCGTGCTCGGCGACTACAAGCGCGTGTTCTGGAAGTTCGCGTGGGGGCGCATCAGGCGCGGCGATCTCGAAGGCCTGATCGGATGCACCCTGATCGCGCACCACCTCATCACCTTTGCGCGCGCGGCATCGAGCGGCAGGCAGAACGCCTCGAACTACTCGATCCGGCTGCGCGAGGCCGCCGTTCCCGCCGAATGACGCGACATGTCTGATCCGGCCCTTCCGCGCCGTCCGACCCTCGATCTGCGGGCGTTCACGCCGGCGCGGGTCGCGATCGGGCGTAGCGGCGCGAGCGTGCCGACCAAGGCGCTGCTCGATTTCACGCTCGATCATGCCCGCGCCCGCGATGCCGTGCATGCCGCCTTCGATGCGCCGCGTCTGGCCGCCGATCTCGGCGCGCTGGGACTTGCCGTCACCGAGGTGAGGAGCCAGGCGGTCGACCGCAAGGACTATCTGCGGCGGCCGGATCTGGGACGGCGGCTCGACCCCGGCTCGGCCGGGGTTCTGGCACAAGCGGCCCCGGCGCCGTGCCGGCTCGCGCTCGTGATCGGCGACGGCCTGTCCGCGGCGGCGGTCCACGCCCATGCGGCGGCCCTGGTGAGTCGCCTGCTGCCGCTGCTCGCGGAAGGAGATGACGTCGCGATCGACCATGCCGTCGTCGCCTCAGGCGCGCGTGTCGCGCTCGGCGACGAGATCGGCGTCCTTCTCGGCGCGCGCATGGCCCTGATGCTGATCGGCGAGCGGCCGGGCCTTTCGGCGCCCGACAGCCTCGGCGCCTATCTGACCTTTGCGCCGAAGCCCGGCCGCAGCGACGCCGAGCGCAATTGCGTGTCGAACATCCACCACGCCGGGTTGAGCTACGACGAGGCCGCCTTCAAGATCGCCTGGCTGGTTCGCGAGGGGCTGGCGCGGCAGGTCAGCGGCGTGGCGCTGAAGGACGAGAGTGCGGACCGCGCGCCGCGCCGAATTGGCGCGGCGTTGCCCGAATGACCGGCACCGCCGGCCCAGATCGCCACTTCTTGATCGATTTGGCCACACTTCGCCTGCTTGCGAAAAGACCGGTTCACCTGCTAAACCGCTGCCGGCGATTTCCCGCGCATTTTCAAAGGGCAAGCCTCCCATTGGCAAGCCTCCCGCTGGTATGGCGTTTTCAAGCCGTTCGCGGGGCGCGCAATAAGCTCTCAGACCGAGCCGATTAGGAACTGGATAAGGCATGCTCGAAAAGCACAGCGAGAATGAGGTTCATGTCGACAAGGTCGAGCAGGGACCTGCGTCCTCGATCGCCTTCGGGCTGGAGCGCATCGGGCTGATCGCCGTGCGGGCGCCGATCGTCTCCTGCATCGTCCTGCTCGTCCTGATCGTCGGCGCCGTGTTCGGCATCCACCGGATCAAGATCGACGATTCTCTGTCGCAGCTGTTTCGCTCCGATACCCGCGAGTTCAAGCAGTACGAAGAGGTGACCAAGAAGTTCCCGGCCGAGGAGTTCGACGTTCTCGTCGTGGTCGAGGGCAAGAATCTGCTGGCGCGGAACAACCTCGAGAAACTGCGTGACTTCGTGACCGATCTGCAACTGGTCGACGGCACGCGCGGTCTGGTCTCGCTGTTCTCGGCACGCCAGGCGCCGGCGCCGGGCAAGTTGCCGGCGGCGCTTTTCCCGGCCGAGCTGCCCGAGGGGGACGCGTATAACAAGTTCATCGAGACCGTCAAAAACAACGAGATCATCCGCGGCAAGCTGCTATCCGAAGACGGCACGCTGGCGCTGATCGTGCTCTCGCTCGATCCGGAAGTCGTCGGCTCCAACAAGCTGACCAAGACCGTCGCCGACATCCGCGCGTTGATGAAGGAAGACCTCGGCGAAACCGGGCTCAACGTGCAGCTCTCCGGCGTGCCGGTGATGCAGCTCGAGATCCGCAACGCGGTCGAGCGCGACGGGCTGACCTACAACATCCTCGGCATTCTCGCCGGCTGCATCATCGCGATCATCTTCTTCCGCAAGGTCTCCTTCATGGTCGCGGCGGCGTTCCCGCCGATGATCGCGATCCTGCTGGCGCTCGGTGCGCTCGGCTGGGCCAATTTCAATCTCAACATGTTCCTGAACGTGATGACGCCGCTCATCATGGTGATCAGCTTCTCGGACTCGATGCAGCTCACTTTTGCCGCGCGCGACCGGCTGATCGCAGGCCAGGACAAGTTCA
This sequence comes from Bradyrhizobium symbiodeficiens, assembly GCF_002266465.3. Classification (NCBI taxonomy): domain Bacteria; kingdom Pseudomonadati; phylum Pseudomonadota; class Alphaproteobacteria; order Hyphomicrobiales; family Nitrobacteraceae; genus Bradyrhizobium; species Bradyrhizobium symbiodeficiens. The sequence goes on from NZ_CP029427.2 coordinate 2,537,878, forward strand.
CCGCATTCAAGAACGCGGTGCTGGTGGTGGGCCCGGCCTGCGTGCTGACGCACGGCACCGCCGGCATTTCCTTCATCGCGCTGCAGTTCTCCGACTCCGATTTGATCCGGAAGTTCGGCGAAGCGGGCCTCGCCGCCACCATCATCGCGCTGGTCGCGGTGCTGTCGCTGGTGCCGGTGTTCGGCGTGCTGCTGGTGCGCAACGAGAAGCTGTTCGCGGTCAAGTTCCAGAGCGCGGATGCCGGCGTCCAGGCGCTGCGCAATTTCTGCTATTGGATCGCGGTGCGCATGGTCGGCCGCCCCGGCCTGTTCAGCCTGATCGCGCTGCTGTTCGTCGGCAGTCTCGGCATCGTCTATGCCAATCTCGAGCCGCGCTATCGCCTCGCCGACCAGGTGCCGGACAAGCGCCAGGCCGTTGCCGCCAGCGACCGGCTCGATGCCAAGCTCACCGGCGCCAACCCGGTCAACGTGCTGATCCAGTTCCCCAAGGGTGAATCGCTGTATTCACCAGAGACGTTGCAGACGATCGCGGACGTGCATTCGACCGTCGAGAAAACGGCCGGTGTCGGCAATGTCTGGTCGGTCGAGACCCTGCGCCGTTGGCTCGCGGAAAAGGCCGGCAACGCCGACGTCGCGACGCTGAAGGAATATATCAGCGTCATTCCCGAACATCTGGTGCGGCGCTTCATCGACGCCCAGCAGGATGCCGTGCTGGTCGCCGGCCGCGTGCCGGACAAGGATTCCAGCCAGCTCCTGCCGATCGTCGACAAGCTCGATGCCGAGCTCGACGCCGTCCGCAAGAAGCATCCCGGTTATGAGATCGCGGTGACCGGTCTCGCCGCCATCGCGGCGCGCAACTCGGCCAGCATGATCGAGAAGCTGAACCACGGCCTCACCATCGAATTCGCGCTCGTCGCGATCTTCATCGGATTGGCGTTCCGTTCTTGGGTCGTGATGTTCGCCTGCATCCTGCCGGGCATCTTCCCGGTGGTGATGTCGGGAACGGTGCTGTGGGCGATGGGCGAGGGGCTGCAATTCGCCAGCGTCGTCGCGCTCACCGTCTCGTTCGGCCTCGGCTTGAGCGCCACCATCCACTTCCTCAACCGTCTCCGGCTGGAGAGCAAACCGGGCGTGGGCTCGGCGCTTGCGGTGGAACGCGCGACCGTGCTGGTCGGCCCGGCGCTGATCCTGACCACAGTGGTGCTGGCCTGCGGCCTCGTCGTCACGGTGTTCTCCGATCTGCCGTCGCTGCGGCTGTTCGGCTGGCTCGGCGCCTTCTCGATGATCATGGCGCTGGTCGCCGACCTCTTCATCCTGCGGCCGACGGCGATGTGGCTGATCAACCTGCACGCCAGGTTGCAGGGGACCGACAAGCCGGCGATCTGAATTTGATCGCGACGAGCGACCATGCCTTGAGACAAGAAAAACCCCTGGCTCGAGAGAGCCAGGGGTTTTGATTTAAGGCGGTTTTGATTTGAGGCGTCGAAGCGGGAAGGCGTCAGCTCTTCGTCATGGTGATGTTGACGCCGCGGATCTCGCCCTTGGAAGAGATCTGCACCGTCTGCTTGCTGCCGTTGGTGCGCAGCGAGAGGTTGGCGGCAAAGCCGTTGGCCTCGACGAACACGTCGATCTGGCCGCCGCCGGCGGTGCCCTGGAGATTGCCGAAGATGTTGCGGCTGGACTCGCTCCAATTTCCGGAGATGCGCTCGCCCTGGCTCGTCACGTCGCTGGTGAGGTCGAACTTGTAGCTGTCGGAGGCGCAATGCAGCGCCTGCTTCAGATTGAGGCCGTGGCCTGCGACCTTGTAGTCGGCCTTGCAGCGAATGCGCTCGGTGGAGCCGTCGGACAGCGACACCGTGCCGGTGCCGCTCCAGGCGCCGTCAAAACCGGCAAAGGGGCCGGACGACTGAGCGTGGCCTGCCGAAACCGAGAAGAGCAGCGCCGCCCCGATGCCGGCCGCCTTGATTGCCAGTCCAGATCGCCCAAAGAATTTCATCTCAATATCCCGTTTTGGAACGACGCCCGCTTACGCGTGATAACGTCTCGCCACATCGAAAGTTTAGTGCTCCGAGCCAGTGTCAGGTTCAAAGGCCGGCCGCCAGAGATGGCGGTTCACGACGCCTCTTGCCAGACCTGGGGCGGCCGATTGCCCCTGTTTCGGTATGTTTCCGGCGGGAGAGGCAGGGCGGACAGATGCAGCTCTGCAACAGGTATGCAGTAAAACGCAGAGCTCCTAAATTATGACGTAGTATCAACCTCTTACATCTGCCAATGAAGGCGCGGGGAAGACCTGATTTGGTGGGCGTGGCGCCAATTTGGCCGCATTTGCCAGCGCTTGTGCCTTCTCTGAGGCCGCTACTCCGCGGCGACTTGCCACCAGAACAATCCGCTCCGGTCCTCCGCCCTGTGCAGTCCGGGTCCGGTGCGATTCTGCCGTCAGAATGAAGGAATACAATGCGTAAGCTTCTCGTCGCTCTCACCCTGCTGTCGGCATCCCTTTCGACCGCGGCATTCGCCCAGTCAGGGCGTGGCACGGATTCCGAGCAGAAGGCCTGCACGCGCGACGTGCAGAAGTTCTGCCGTCCGGTCATCGATCAGGGCGATTTTACCATCCTGGCCTGCCTCAAGGAGAACCGGGCCAAGATCTCGCAGGCCTGCGATCAGGTCCTGAAGAACCACAACCAGTAAGCTCGGCCATTGGCCCACAAAAGGCGGCCCCGGGCCGCCTTTTCGGGCTCGATCCGCAAGGGGCAGCCATCGAGAGACAGGATTGGTTTTGCGGTCGTATTCCCCTATATGGGGGCCGCGGCGGATCGCCGGCATGAGCCCGCGCGAGCGAAGAAGCCCTTCCTGTCCAAACGATTGTAAACCAGCCCTCGATGACCTCTGCGAGCGAATTGCGATCCGGCAAAGGTGACCGCGACGAGAATTTTCCCGTCGCGTCCTGGATCATTCATCCGCGTCATCGCGCCCTGATCCTGGCGTATTACAATTTCGTCCGCACCGCCGACGACATTGCCGATCACGCGACCCTGCCGCCCGATCAGAAGCTTAGCTATCTCGACCTGCTCGAGGCGGAACTGCTCGGCAAGGGCGACACCCAGGCTGAGGCCGTCATCTTGCGCCGTGCACTGGCCGAGCGCGGCATGGCGCCGCGCCACGCGCTCGACGTGCTGATCGCGTTCCGCATGGACGTGACCAAGCTGCGCTACGAGAATTGGGACGAGGTCATCCACTATTGCCGTTACTCGGCGATGCCGGTCGGCCGCTTCATGCTCGATGTCCACGGCGAGAGCACTTCGACCTGGGCCGCATCGGATGCGCTCTGCGCAGGCCTGCAGATCAACAATCACCTGCAGGATTGCGGCAAGGATTTCCGCGAGCTCAACCGCGTCTACCTGCCGCGCGATGCGCTGGCAGCACACGGTGCCTCGGTCGAGCAACTCGGGCTGTCGGAGTCGCCGCCGGCGATGCTGGCCTGCCTGCAGGGGCTTGCTGTTCGCAACGAAGCGCTGCTCGACGAGGGCAGGGCGCTCGCTGCGGAGATCCGGGATTTCCGTCTCGGCGTCGACGTCGCGGTGATCCAGGCCTATGCCGACCGCATCGTGCGCCTGTTGAAGGAGCGCGATCCCCTGCGCGAGCGGGTGCACCTGAACAAGTTCGAGCTGCTCGTGTTCAGCCTTGCCGGAATGTTCAGCGAGGCCGGCCGCCGCGCGATCGGACGCAAGGCCATTTCCAGACCGGGGACTGCACATGACGCTTGAGGCGACCGCGCCCGGCGCCGATTATGGCTCGAGCGCATCCGGTAGTTCGTTCTACGCCGCGATGCGCATCTTGCCGCATGACCAGCGCGAAGCGATGTTCCAGATCTACAGCTTCTGCCGCCAGGTCGACGACATCGCCGATTCCGACGGCCCGCGCGCGGAGCGGCTCGCCGCGCTTCAGGGCTGGCGCAACGACATCGACGCGCTCTACCAGGGCAATCCGCCGCCACGGCTGAAGGACTACGTCGCCTCGGTGAAGACCTTCGGCCTCAAGCGCGAGGACTTCCTCGCCATCGTCGACGGCATGGAGATGGACGTGCCGCAGGACATCCGCGCGCCCGACATGGCGACGCTGGATCTGTATTGCGATCGCGTCGCCAGCGCCGTGGGACGGCTGTCGGTGCGGGTGTTCGGCCTGCCGGAAGAGGACGGCATCGAGCTCGCGCATCATCTCGGCCGCGCGCTCCAGCTCACCAACATCCTGCGCGACATCGACGAGGACGCCGGCCTCGGCCGGCTCTATCTGCCGCGCGAGGCGCTGCTGCATGCCGGCATCACCTCCGACGACCCGAACCGCGTGATCACCGAGCGCGCGCTGCCCAAGGTCTGCCTGCCACTGGCGCAGCGCGCCAAGGCGTATTTCGAGAAGTCGGACGAGATCATGAACCGCAACAAGCGCCGCACGGTGCGCGCGCCGCGGATCATGTCGAAATACTATCATTCCATTCTGGATCTCCTGATCGCGCGCGGCTTCAACGCGCCGCGCCAGCCGGTGCGTGTGTCGAAGATCACGCGCATCCTGATCCTGCTCCGTTACGCTCTCATCTGATGCAAAACACAGCTCACATCATCGGCGCCGGAATTTCCGGCCTCTCCGCCGCCGTGCGGCTCGCCAATGCCGGCTTCAAGGTCGCCGTGCACGAGGCGACGCACCAGGCCGGCGGCCGTTGCCGCTCCTATTTCGACGGCGCCACCAATCTCACCATCGACAACGGCAATCATCTGCTGCTCTCCGGCAACAGCCATGCCCGCGCCTATGCGCGCGCGATCGGCACCGAGGCGGGCCTCGTCGGCCCCGAAAGCGCGCAGTTTCCCTTCGTCGACATCAAGACCGGGCAGCGCTGGCAGATCGATCTCGGCACCGGCCGGCTGCCGACCTGGGTGCTGGACGAGAGCCGCCGGGTGCCCGACACCGGACTCACCGATTATCTGAAGCTGGCGCCGCTGATCTGGGCGTCCGAGGACACGCTGGTCGGCAAGTCCATCCCTTGTGAAGGCGTGCTCTATCAGCGCCTGGTGCAGCCGCTGCTGCTGGCGGCGCTCAACGTCGATCCGCCCGAGGGCTCGGCCGGGCTTGCCGGCGCCATCGTGCGCGAGACGCTGCTTGCCGGCGGACAGGCCTGCCGTCCCCTGATTGCGCGCGACGGTCTCAGCACCGTGCTGATCGAGCCGGCCGTGAAGTTCTTGGGCGACCGTGGCCACACCGTTCAGCTCGGCCATGAGCTGCGGTCCTTCACCAGCACTGACGGCAAGGCCCGTGCGCTGAATTTCGGCGGCGAGGATGTGATCCAGCTGGGTGAGGGCGATGTCGTCGTAATGGCGGTGCCGCCGCGTGCTGCTGCGAGCCTGCTGCCGGGCATGAAGACTCCGACCGAATTCCGCGCCATCGTGAACGCGCATTTCCGGATTACACCGCCGCCGGGCTCGGCGCCGATCCTCGGCGTGATCGGCGGCGTCGTGGAATGGCTGTTCGCGTTCCCGAACCGGCTGTCCGTCACCATCAGCAACAGCGATCGTCTGGTCGACATGCCGCGCGAGGAACTCGCGCAGGCGATCTGGAACGACGTCTGCAAGGCCGGCGGCGTGTCCGGCGAGCTGCCGCCGTGGCAGATCGTGCGCGAGCGCCGTGCCACATTTGCGGCGACGCCGGCGCAGAATGCCCTGCGTCCGGGGCCGGTCACTGCGCTGAAAAACCTGTTCCTTGCAGGGGATTGGACTGCTACGGGATTGCCTGCAACCATCGAGGGATCGGTCCGGTCGGGTGATCGCGCCGCAGATCTGGTTATCGCCGCCAAAGGATCCTGAAAGGCGGCCCTGACGGGCAGACGCCCCGGCCAAATTCAATCGACTATCGGAGCAATCGAGCGAGATGGATTCCGTGAACGCGACCAGCCGCGAAGCCCCTCAGTCGGGCGTTTTGGAATCGAGCATTGCATCGGCGACGCGGGGCGTCCTCGGATTCCAGCAGCCCGACGGCCATTGGGTGTTCGAGCTCGAGGCCGACTGCACGATTCCTGCCGAGTACGTCCTCCTGCGCCATTATCTCGCCGAGCCGGTCGACACCGTGCTCGAAGCCAAGATCGCCAACTATCTGCGCCGCATCCAGGGCGCCCATGGCGGCTGGCCGCTGGTGCATGACGGCGAGTTCGACATGAGCGCCAGCGTGAAGGCTTACTTCGCGCTGAAGATGATCGGCGATCCCGTCGATGCCCCGCACATGGTGCGCGCGCGCGAGGCCATCCACGCCCGCGGCGGTGCCATTCACAGCAATGTCTTCACGCGCTTCATGCTCGCGATGTTCGGCGTTGTGACCTGGCGTGCGGTGCCGGTGCTGCCGATCGAGATCGTGCTGCTGCCGTTCTGGTCGCCGTTCCACATCAACAAGATCTCCTACTGGGCGCGCACCACCATGGTGCCGCTGATGGTGATCGCCGCGCTCAAGCCGCGCGCGAAGAACCCGAAGGGCGTCGGCATCGACGAGCTGTTCCTGCAGGATCCGCGCTCGATCGGCATGACTGCCAAGGCCCCGCATCAGAGCATGGCCTGGTTCCTGTTGTTTCGCAGCCTCGACGCGATCCTGCGCGTGGTCGAGCCGATGTTTCCGAAGAGCCTTCGCAAGCGCGCGATCGACGCGGCGCTCGCCTTCACCGAGGAGCGGCTCAACGGCGAGGACGGCATGGGCGCGATCTACCCGCCCATGGCCAACATCGTCATGATGTACGACGCGCTCGGCAAGGACGAGAACTTCCCGCCACGGGCGATCACGCGCCGGGGCATCGACAAGCTGCTGGTGATCAAGGACGACGAGGCCTATTGCCAGCCCTGCGTCTCGCCGGTGTGGGACACGACGTTGACGGCGCATGCGCTGCTGGAAGCCGGCGGCGACAAGGCGGTGCCTGCGGCGAAGCAAGGCCTCGACTGGCTGATCCCGAAGCAGGAGCTCGAGGTCAAGGGCGACTGGGCGGTGAAGCGGCCCGACGTGCGTCCGGGCGGCTGGGCCTTCCAGTACAACAATGCGCATTACCCCGATCTCGACGACACCGCCGTGGTGGTGATGTCGATGGACCGGATGCGCCGGGAGCACGGTGCGACCGGCTACGACGCCGCGATCGCCCGTGGCCGAGAGTGGATCGAGGGCATGCAGAGCGACGACGGCGGCTGGGCCGCCTTCGACGTCAACAATCTCGAATATTATCTGAACAACATCCCGTTCTCCGACCATGGCGCGCTGCTCGATCCGCCGACCGAGGACGTCACGGCGCGCTGCATCTCGATGCTGGCCCAGCTCGGCGAGACCGCGCAGACCAGCAAGCACGTGGCCGACGGGGTCGCCTACCTCAGGAAGACCCAGCACCAGGAAGGGTCCTGGTACGGCCGCTGGGGCATGAACTTCATCTACGGAACCTGGTCGGTGCTGTGCGCCCTCAACATGGCCGGCGTCCGGCACGATGACCCCATGATTCGCAAGGCCGCTAGCTGGCTGGCCTCGATCCAGAACGAGGACGGCGGCTGGGGCGAGGATGCCGTCAGCTACCGGCTCGACTACCGGGGGTGGGAGGCCGCTCCCTCGACCGCCTCGCAAACGGCATGGGCCTTGCTTGCCCTGATGGCGGCAGGCGAGGTTGATCACCCGGCCGTCGCCCGCGGGGTGGAGTACCTGATTGCAACACAAGACAAAAAAGGACTGTGGGACGAGCAGCGGTACACCGCCACAGGCTTCCCCCGCGTGTTCTATCTGCGGTATCATGGTTACCCGAAGTTCTTTCCGTTGTGGGCACTGGCGCGGTATCGGAACTTGCGGAACACCAACAGCAGGGTGGTAGGGGTCGGAATGTGACTTTGGGGACGGGGACTATCTTACCGCGGGCAATGCCATTGATCCGCGGCCGATCTTGATCGTGACCGGACTGGTTCAGGAGGCCCGCATCGCAGCCGGGCCGGGAATGGCCGTCATTTGTTCGTCCAGCAGTCCGACCCAGTTGCGGGCGCTGCTGACGGTGGTGGATCCAGAAACGATTCGCGGCGTGATCTCGTTCGGCGTTGCCGGCGGGCTCGACCCGAGCTTGCGCTCGGGTGATGTCGTGCTCGCGACCGAGGTGCTCTCCGGCGATGCCCGCTGGGCCGCAGGGTTGTCGCTCGGCGACGACCTCATCGACCGCCTGACCTCGGGCCGCCGCCGCGTCGTGCGCGGCAGCCTGGCCGGTGCCGAGGAGGTGGTCACCAAGCGCGCCTGCAAGGCGGCGCTGCATTCGGAGACCGGCGCCTCCGCCGTCGACATGGAAAGCCACATCGCGGCCGCCTACGCCGCCGAGGCCGGCTTGCCGTTCGCCGCGGTCCGCGTCATCAGCGATCCCGCCCACCGCGCCCTGCCGGCGCTCGCCCGCGCCGCCATCAAGCCGAACGGCCAGATCGACCTCGCCGCCGTGCTGTTCGGCATCGTGCGCAATCCGGCCGCGCTGCATGGACTGGTCTCGACCGGCATCGACTTCAACCGCGCCCTGCGGAGCCTGCGTGGCTGCCGGGATTATCTGATCGGGACGGAGCTGATCGAGAGCGAGGCGCTGGTGTCGAAGGCGGCCTGAGCGGGGTCTTTCGAACTGAGAGTAGAGGAAAGGCCCGGTCTTGCGACCGGGCCTTTTGTTTTGACCTGCGCGAACCTCGTCCGAGCCGCTTGAATGTGAGCCCGTCAACGCTTATCTTACATTCGTCTTACATCGGGAAGGTCAGGCCATGGCCGACACGGACAAGCTCACCACCATCGTCTCCACCAAGGGGCAGGTCATCCTGCCCAGCGCGATTCGTCGGCGGCGGGAGTGGAAGACAGGAACGCGGCTTACCGTCGAGGACACGCCGGAGGGCGTGCTGTTGAAGCCGGCGCCGGCCTTTGCAGCGACGCGGCCGGAGGATGTGTTCGGCGTCCTGGCGTACCACGGCAAGCCGAAGACGCTGGACCAGATGGACGCAGCCGTCCTTGCTGAAGCCAGGCGGCGGCATGATCGCGATTGATACTAATCTGATCGTCCGCTACCTGACCGGAGATCATGCCACCCAATCCGCACGTGCCCGCGCCTTGATCGACGGCGAGAGGGTCTTCGTTGCCGTCACGGTACTCCTCGAAGTCGAATGGGTGTTGCGAAGCGCGTACGGCTATCAAGCCGCGGCCGTCGTGCACGCGCTTCGTGTCTTCGCGGGGCTTCCGACCGTCACGATCGAGGACGGCGCGACGGTTGCAGCGGCTCTCGACCTTGTCGAGAGAGGAATGGATTTCGCCGATGCCCAGCATCTGACGAGGTCCGAACATTGCGAGGCCTTCGTCACTTTTGATCGCAAACTCGTCAAGGCGGCGAAACAGGCGGGCCATGAGGGGGTGCGCGAAGTATGGTGAGCGCATGGCGCGATGGTGAAGCCGCTTGTCCAAAAGACCCGTCGGGCAAAACACCTCGACACCCGTCAACCCCTCCTCGCAAAAATATTCCACTTTTCAGAATTTCGGATTTGTGGCATGAAGCGCTCATCCCGGCCCTGCCAGAGGGGCGCTTCGCGATCGTCACGAGATGCGGGTCGGGGTGCGGTGGACGCGGCAGCGCCGGCGCGAGAGGCGATGACAGGGCGGGCAACCGTGAGTCATGCGCATCGCGGGACGAACGGCGCGGTCACAGCGGTTTTGGTCGTCGCCGGGGGCGAGCACACGCTAGCTCCCGGCGATCAGGTCAAACCGTCCGCGGACGGAGAAGTCGTGTGGTCCTGACGCCCGCAGTCTGGTGTCAAGCCTTGCGGTGATGCGGCGGCCCGACCGGGTGCGCACATCGACCAGCCGCAACGCGACGGGGGCAATAGTGCATCGCTCCCCGAGGAGAGCACGAAGGACACCGTTAAAACCATCCGCGCAGGGAAGGCCGGGCGACCGGCGACACCTGTAGTCCACCCCGTGTGCGTTCTCCATGCACGCGGACCGCGGGTGCCGCCGGCGCCCGGCCTTCCCTGCGCCCTTTGGCCATCAATGGGGCGAAACGAACAGCAAAGCTCGGGCGAGATGCGCCGCGAGAATGCGAGTGCGTGTCTGCGATGAAGAGTGCTGATGGAAAAGCAAGCCGGTGCCACATACGCCGCTCGCAATGACGCTGGGTTGGACAGCCTGCCTCGAGCTCCACGAGACCTGCTTCGAAAGAAAAGGCCCGGTCGCGATCGCGGCCGGGCCTTCGTGGTGATAGTTGATTGCGGCCGCTTAAGCCGCCGTCGAAGCCTTCCGCGCCGCCTTCTCCTGCGCAGCGGCCGCCTCGTCCTGGCGGATCTCCGACAGCCGCTTCTGCACTTCCGACGAGAAGATGTACTGCGCCGGGCGCTGCTTGCTCATGTCGATCTCCGGCGCCATCGGACCGGTGGTCCTGATGCCGCGCAGCGACACCCACATCGCCTTCAGCGGGCTGTTGATGGCCGCGGTCGCCGCCGTCGGCTCGTAGCCGCAATGGGCCATGCAGTCGGCGCACTTCTCGTACTTGCCGGTGCCGTAGGTCTCCCAGTCGGTGGTGTCCATCAGCTCCTTGAAGGTCTTGGCGTAGCCTTCACCGAGCAGATAGCAGGGCTTCTGCCAGCCGAAGATGTTGCGCGCGGGCATGCCCCACGGCGTGCACTCGTATTCCTGGTTGCCGGCGAGGAAGTCCAGGAACAGGCCGGAATGCATGAAATTCCACTTCTTGCCCTTGCCCATTGCAAAGACGTCGCGGAACAGCTTCTTGGTCTTGGTGCGGTTGAGGAAGTGCTCCTGATCCGGCGCGCGCTCATAGGCGTAGCCCGGCGACATCGAGACGCCGACACCGAGCTCGACGGTGAGGTCGAGGAACTTCGCGATCTCCTCGGCCGGATGGCCGTCGAAGATGGTGGCGTTGACGTTGACGGTGAAGCCGCGCGCCTTGGCCGCCTTGATCGCGGACACGGCGCGGTCGAACACGCCCTTCTGCGACACCGCCTTGTCGTGATGCTCGCGCAGGCCGTCGAGATGGACGGAGAAGAACAAATACGGGGAGGGCTCGAACAGATCGAGCTTCTTCTCCAGCAGCAGCGCGTTGGTGCAGAGCGAGACGAACTTCTTGCGCGCCACGAGGCCGCGCACGATCTCGCCGATCTCCTTGTGGATCAGCGGTTCGCCGCCGGGGATCGCGACCATCGGCGCGCCGCACTCGTCGGCGGCGTCCCAGCACTCCTGCGCGGTCATGCGGCGGTTGAGGATCGCATCGGGATAGTCGATCTTGCCGCAGCCGACGCAGGCGAGGTTGCAGCGGAACAGCGGCTCCAGCATCAGCACGAGCGGGTAGCGTTTGCGGCCAAGCATCTTCTGCTTGAGCAGATAGGCGCCGATACGCATTTCCTTGAAGAACGGAATAGCCATTACGAGTTTCTTTCTGGGCTTCTGAATTCGGGTGGGTCAGCTCGCAGCCAATTGGGCCGGAAGCCGGAATTCGATGTTTTCCTCGCGGCCCGGCAACACCTGGACCTTGACCGGTCCGATTCGCCGCATCGCTTCGATCACGTCATCCACGAGTACCTCGGGCGCCGAAGCGCCGGCCGTAATGCCGACGTTCGCCGCATTCTTCAACCATTCCGGATTGAGCTCGCTGCCGTCGGCAATCAAATAACTCGCGACGCCGGCCTCGGTGCCGATTTCGCGAAGCCGGTTCGAATTCGAGCTATTGGCAGCGCCCACCACCAAGATCACGTCGACCAGCTTGCTCAAGTCCCTTACCGCAGATTGTCGGTTCTGTGTCGCATAGCAGATATCCCGGATATCCGGGCCTTGAATATCTGTAAAGCGGGCCAGAAGGGCCGAAATGATGTCTTTCGTGTCGTCGACCGACAAGGTGGTCTGGGTGATGTAGGCCACTGGCGTATCTGCCGGCAAATTCAGGGTCTTAACCTCTTCGACGCTTTGAACGAGCAGCACGGGGGCGGGAACCTGGCCCATCGTGCCCTCGACCTCGGGGTGGCCGGCATGGCCGATCAGGATCAGCGTGCGGCCCCTGGTGATGTACCGCTTCCCCTGATTGTGAACTTTCGTGACCAGCGGGCAGGTGGCATTGAGCACGGGAAGGTCGCGCGCGGCAGCCTCTTCCTCGACGCTGCGGGCGACACCATGGGCGCTGAAAACGGTCACCGCCTTCGGCGGCACCTCGGACAGCTCCTCGACGAAGATTGCCCCTTTGTTCTTCAGGCTCTCGACGACGTATTTGTTATGCACGATCTCGTGGCGCACGTAGACGGGCGGGCCGTACTTCTCCAGCGCCCGTTCCACGATCTCGATCGCACGCACCACGCCCGCGCAGAAGCCGCGCGGCTGCGCCAGATAAACTTCCATAGGACGCCCATCACGCAAGTTGCACCCATCCGCTTCGTAAGTCCCCGGCGGCACCCGATGCTGACCAAGGCGTTGCAATATCCGCACCATTGGTTCGCGCGCGCGGTAGCCAACCACCCCCGCCGGGGCTCCGCGCATGGAGGCGCAATACTTTGTGTCAAAAAATCGGCAGCGGGGAAAGGACATATAGTTCAGGATTCGCTGCCGTGTCGATTTTGCGGTATTATAGTAAATCTACGGGTGTCCGCCAACCGGCGAGATCAATGCCCAGGCCTTCGTCACTTTCTGGCCTCAACTCCCCGGCTATACCGACCCCCCGCATGATTTTGCCACGGTCTTCCGCCGTTTACCTCGAACCTTCCGGCGGCGCGTGCCACTCAAAACAGCAATAGGTTTCGCCTGGGAACTCCGATAAACAGCGGGCGTTTCCGGCAAGCTGTTAAACGCAGAAAGAAAAGAAGTGCTGCAAAGCGTCGTCGTTGCCATCGTCAGGGCCTGCACCCGGTTTGCCTCCCTCGTCGTCGTTCTCGGGCTCCTGCTGTCGGTGGGAGCGGGCTATTACGCTGCGCACCACTTCGCCATCAACACCGACATCAACTCGCTGATTTCCCTGAACCTGGATTGGCGAAAGCGCGACCAGCAATTCGACAAAGCGTTCGATCAAAACGAAACGATCCTCGCCGTGGTCGAGGCCCGGACCCCGGAGATGACGAGCGCGGCGGCGGACGCGCTCTATGCCCGGCTGAAGGACGACAAGACCAACTTCCAGTCCCTGCAGCAACTCGGCAGCGGCGAGTTCTTCGAGAAGAACGGACTGTTGTTCCTGCCGACCGAAGAGGTCGGCAAGATCACCAGCGAGTTCGAATCCGCAGCGCCCCTGATCGAGATCATGGCTGGCGATCCCTCGATCCGCGGCCTGACCGGCGCGCTGGAGACCGGACTTGCCGGCGTCAAGCGCGGCCAGGTCAAGCTCGACAACACCGCGCGTCCGTTCAACCTGATCGCGCAGACGGTCGAGACCGTGCTCAACAAGGGCAATGCGAGCTTCTCCTGGCGCGAGCTCGTCAGCGATGAGCCGCTGAAGGATTCCGACAAGCGCGCCTTCATCGAGTTCAAGCCGATCCTCGACTACAACGCGCTGGAGCCCGGCAAGGATGCCACCAACGCGATCCGCAAGGCCGCAGCCGATCTGGATTTCGCGACCAAGTACCAGGCGCGGGTGCGCCTGACCGGTCCGGTCCCGATCGCCAACGAGGAATACGCCACCGTCCAGGAAGGCGCCGTCGTCAACGGCATCGGCACCGTCCTCGTCGTGCTGCTCATCCTGTGGCTGGCGCTGCATTCGGCGAAGATCATCTTCGCGGTGTTCGTCAATCTCTTCGTCGGCCTCGCGCTGACGACCGCGGCCGGCCTGATGATGGTCGGATCGTTCAATCTGCTGTCGATTGCGTTTGCGGTGCTGTTCGTCGGCCTCGGCGTCGATTTCGGCATCCAGTACAGCGTCCGCTACCGCTCGGAGCGCTACAAGCACAACGATCTCACGAGCGCGCTCGTGCTGGCGGCCAAGCGCTCGGCAGTGCCGCTGTCGCTCGCGGCGATGGCGACCGCGGCCGGCTTCCTCTGCTTCATGCCGACCGATTACAAGGGCATCGCAGAGCTCGGCCAGATCGCCGGCGTCGGCATGCTGGTGGCGTTCCTCTCCTCCATCACCATTCTGCCGGCCATGCTGAAGCTGCTCAACCCGCCCGGCGAAAAGGAGCCGGTCGGCTACGCCTTCCTGGCGCCGCTCGATCACTTTCTGGAGAAGCATCGTGTGCTGGTCGTGGGTGGCACGCTGCTGCTGGCGGTCGCCGGCCTGCCGCTGCTCTACTTCATGAAGTTCGACTTCAACCCGATGAACCTGCGCAACCCGAAGGCCGAATCGATCGCGACCTTCCTCGATCTGCGCAAGGATCCCAACACCGGCGCCAATGCCATCAACGTGATGGTCACGTCCGACGAGCAGGCAAGACAGGTCGAGGCGAAGCTGGAGAAGGTGCCTGAGGTGCTGCGGGTGATGTCGCTCAACAGCTTCGTGCCGGAGGATCAGCCGCCGAAGCTGAAGCTGCTGGCGCAGGGCGCCAAGGTGCTGAATCCCGCACTCAACCCCGATCAGATCGATGCGGCGCCGAGCGACAAAGAAAACGTCGAGTCGCTGAAATCCTCCGTCGACAATCTGCGCCGGACCGCGGGCGAGGCGAAAGGGCCGGGCGCGATCGCCTCGCGCCGTCTGGCAGACGCACTCGAAAAGCTCGCCAATGGCGACGAGGCCACGCGCAACAAGGCGCAGGACGTCTTCGTCACGCCGATGAAGATCGTGTTCGACCAGCTCAGGAACGCGATGCAGGCCGGGCCGGTCACCCTCAGTTCACTGCCGCCCGATCTCGTCAGCGGCTGGAAGAGCAAGGACGGCATCATCCGCGTCGAGGCGCTGCCCAAGGGCGATCCCAACGACAACGACACGCTGCGCAAATTTGCGGCGGCGGTGCTCGTTGCCGAGCCGACCGCGATCGGCGGGCCGGTTTCGATCCTGAAATCCGGCGACACCGTGGTGCGGGCGTTCATCCATGCCGGCATCTACGCGCTGCTGGTGATCGGCCTGCTGCTGTGGATCACCTTGCGCCGCTTCGTCGACGTGCTGATGACGCTGGTGCCGCTCCTGGTTGCCGGCGCTGTGACGCTCGAGATATGCGTGTTGGTCGGCCTGCCGCTCAACTTCGCCAATATCGTCGCGTTCCCGCTGCTGCTCGGCGTCGGCGTCGCGTTCAAGATCTATTATGTCGTGGCCTGGCGCTCGGGCAGGACGAACCTGCTCCAGACCAGCCTGACGCGCGCGATCTTCTTCAGCGCGCTGACGACGGCGACCGCGTTCGGCAGCCTGTGGCTGTCGAGCCATCCCGGTACGTCCAGCATGGGCAAGCTGCTGGCACTCTCGCTGGTGACGACGCTCGCCGCCGTGCTGCTGTTTCAGCCGGCCCTAATGGGCAAACCCCGTAATCTCAGGGAGTAGGCAGATGTCGCCGACCGGGTCGGCCGTGCCCTTCTGACCGGGCTTGGCTGCGCCGGCGGCCTTCGGGGCTGCGGGCGCAGGCGCGGCGGCAACGGTCGTACCTGCGGCCTTCGGCGCCGTGCCGGCAGACTTCGGCGTGCTCTTGGCCATGGCGTTGGCGGTGCTCGAGGGGATCGGCGGGCCGACCCGGGTCCAGGTCTCGCCGCCGCAGAGGAAGCCCATCACGCAGCCCTTGATTTCGAGCTGGTCGGTGCCGGCAGGCGTGATGGTCGCGCTGTAGAGCTGGCCGTCCTTGGCGTTGTAGACCTGCCCTTCCCACTGCTCGGCGCCGGGCTTCTTCTTCATGTCGATCAGGGTCACCATGCCCAGCGTGGGCCTGGTCTTCTTCGAGGCATCCGGATTGTTCTCGTCGCGCCCACCGGGCTGCTTTTCCCAGGAAACGGCGCCCCACATGCTGCCATTGCATTGGGCGACGCGAATGTTGGCGACGCCATCGGCAACCCGCCAGTCGCCGGTGGGATCGGCGGCGAGCGTCGGGGTCAGGCAGGTGTAACCGCCAGCCAGTATTAGTCCGGTGTAAAGGGCTAAACGCATGATAGTTCCTTGGCAGTGCAACATGGGCTAAAGCTGTGCTTGCGAAGATGGTCCGAAAAAGGGCAAAAGGCCGCACAGACCGTTTTCAGTCACGGTCCGTTTCCAGTTGACGAGACGGCCCTCAAGCGAAGTATGTAGCGGATGCACAGCCCAAATCCAGACATGTCTCAGCTTTTCGCGGACCGTCAGGCCCAGCGCAGCACCCTGCATAATCGGTATCTGAACGAGCAGTTCGTTCGGGTTCTCAAGACCATCGGCTACGATGTCGGCTTCCAGAAGGGGCAGGGGCAGTATCTCTACGATCGCGACGGCGCGCGCTATCTCGATTTGTTGTCCGGCTTTGGCGTGTTCGCGATCGGGCGCAATCATCCGGTCATGCGCGATGCGCTCAAGAGCGTGCTTGATGCCGACCTGCCCAACCTCGTCCAGTTCGACGTCTCGGTGCTGGCCGGAGTGCTCGCCGAGCGGCTGCTGAAATATGTCCCGTATCTGGACAAGGTGTTCTTCGCCAATTCCGGCGCCGAATGCGTCGAAGCCGCGATCAAGTTCGCGCGAGGCGCTACCGGCCGCCCCGGTATCGTCTATTGCGCCCACGGCTATCACGGTCTGACCTATGGCGCGCTGTCGCTGACCGGTGATTCGAACTTCCGCACCGGCTTCGAGCCGCTGCTGCCGGGCTGCACCTCGATCCCGTTCAACGATCTGGCCGCGCTGGAAAAGGCGCTGGCCTCGCGCGAGGTCGCAGCCTTCGTGGTCGAGCCGATCCAGGGCAAGGGCGTCAACATGCCCACCGACGAGTTCCTGCCGGGCGCAGCCGCGCTCTGCAAGAAATACGGCACGCTGTTCGTCGCCGACGAAATCCAGACCGGCATGGGCCGGACCGGCCGCTTCCTCGCGGTCGAGCACTGGAACGTCGAACCCGACATGGTGCTGCTGTCGAAGTCGCTGTCCGGCGGCCACGTGCCTGTCGGCGCGGTGCTAACGCGCAAGGCCATCTTCGACAAGATTTTTAATCAGATGGATCGCGCCGTGGTGCACGGTTCGACCTTCTCGAAAAATGACCTCGCCATGGCCGCGGGCATCGCCACGCTCGATGTCATGGAATCCGAGAAGCTGATCGAGTCCGCCGCCAAGCGCGGCGCCGAGCTGCGCCTCGCGCTGACGCGCATGGTGCCCGGCTACGAGCTGATGAAGGAAGTGCGCGGCAAGGGCCTGATGATCGGCGTCGAGTTCGGCCCGCCGAAATCGCTGCGGCTGCGTGCCTCCTGGAACGTGCTGGAGGCCGCCAACAAGGGCCTGTTCTGCCAGCTCATCACCGTGCCGCTGTTCAAGGATCACAAGATCCTGACCCAGGTCGCCGGCCACGGTAGCCACACCATCAAGCTGCTGCCGCCGCTCACCATCACCGAGGAAGACTGCAGCTGGATCGAGAAGGCGTTCGACGACGTCATCGCCGGCAGCCACAAGGTCCCCGGTGCGATCTGGTCGCTCGGAAAGACGCTGGTGGACAACGCGGTGCGAAGGTCGGCCTGAGGATCACCGTCCGGGCTGCAAGGCACCTATTCACGGTCTCGGAGCGCGTGAACGTGTAGGAACGTGTTCGCGTCAACGACGAAAAACCGTATCGAAAAGCGGTAGGACCTCGCTGCTCTTCTCAATTGCGAGAATGGCGCGGCGCTGTGTTCCGTAGAGGATCGGGATGTCAATCCAGGATCTGCTACGGATCAGACGCGAATTGTTGGATGCATCCTGCGGTGTGGCAGACAGGCCGATCAGAAAATGGGTGTCGTCGATTCGTACCGAGAGCGCGGCAACGGGCGCTCCCTTCGCTTGCTCGCTGGCCTTCAGCATAAGGCCCATGATCTGTTTGATCCTCCCCGCCGCGAAGCCTGGCGCGATCTCGATCTGTACCGTGTGAGAGGCCGACAATGCGGGATCGAAATTACGTCGAATGAAAATTCTCGTCCTGAGGACTCGCGAAGGCACCTCGACGTCCCCGCGTATCGTCACGTCCCCTGACGGTGCGAAAGCGTCCGCCGTCGGTTCTACGCGCCAAGTCACGCTTCCCTCGGCGCGGTTACCCCTGGGGTTGCCCGGATCTTCCTCGTAGAGAACGGCCCGCAACGTGGTGGCGAGCCCGTCGCGGGCAAATGCTGCCCCTGACGAGGCGATAGTCCAAACAGCGGCAACTGCCAAAAAGAGAGAGCGCATCATGGATACCAATCTACTGACGCTCTCCTGTGGCAGCAACCAAAAGTTGTTGTGCCTTTCGAGCCGCAATGCAGGCTACCCCTCCACATTCGCCTTCATCGCCGCCTCGAACTTGTCGACGAACTCGGCGAGCTCGTCGGCGCCAATGTCGCTGACCGCCCAGAAGTTCAGGCCGCGCTCGCCCCAGCGGCGACAGTTGAAGCCCTGCATGGTCTGGGTCTTCGGCGGCCGGTGTTCGGTGCTCGATGTCTGTGCCACGAACAAATTGATCACGTGCTGGCGCCGCTTGTAGACCACCGCGCCGATGGCGCGGGCGTCGATATAGTCGAGCCGGCCGCCGACCAGCGTGAAGCCTTGCGCGGTGAGGTCGATCACGGGCGGGGCGACGTCGAGCTTGCCGTTGAACCAGGGCTTGACGGTGTGCTGGTCGGTCGAGACCACGTCAATGAGATGGCCGGCCTGGAGCGAGCGCAGGTGCGCCGAGACGACTTCCGAGAGGATACGCTGCTGGTCGTCCTGGCGCAGCACGACGGCGACGATGCCCGTTGCGGCGAGCGCGGAGACCGCGGAGCCCATCGCAAAGCCGCGCAGCAGGGAGCGGCGGGTCGGTTGCTGGCGTTGCGGCCCAGGCAGCGAGGCTTCGATACGGTTGCGCAGGCTTGCCGGCGCGGTGTAGCGCAGATTGGTGTCGGCGAGAACGCGCTGCATCTCGCGTTGCGCGGCAAACTCAGCCGCGCAAGCCGTGCAGCTTGCGATATGAGCTTCGACCTCGCGCGCATGGCCGGCGTCGAGCTCGCCGTCGAGCAGCGCGTGAAGCATGATCCTTGCTTCGTCGCAGGTCATCTGGAGTGCTCCTCTTCCGCCGTCCATGCCGCTCGCAACATGGCGCGGGCGCGGGCGAGGCGGGACATCACGGTGCCGATGGGCGCGCCGACGGCCTCTGCGATTTCACGATAGGACAAATTGTTGATCTCGCGCAGCACGAAGGTTTCCTTGAACGGCTCCGCCAGCGCGTCGATCAGCTTGCGGATGGCGCCGGCATCGCGGCTGCGCAGCGCTTCGGTTTCCGGGCTCGCCTCGCTCTCCTGCCAGATCGGTGTCTGCTCGGCGCCGGGCGTATCCTCGAGCGCGCTGGGCCTGTGGGCGCGCCGTGCGTATTCGGCGTTGCAGACATTGCGCAGGATCGCGAACAGCCAGGGCTTCATGGCCGGCCCGCGATAGCTGTCAAAGTGCTTCAGCGCGCGCAGATAGCACTCCTGCACCGCATCTTCCGCGTCGGAGGCGTCGCGCAGCAGATAGCGCGCGAGCGTGTAGACGTCGTCGAGATGGGGCAGCGCCGCTTCGCGAAAACGCCGCGCCTTGTCTGGATCGTCGCTTGTCGCTGGCATTCCCGCTCGCTTTGCCGTTTCGCCTGATGTCGCCGGAGACGCAGGAGCCCGGCCGGCGTGGGACCACCGGCCGGGCAGGACGTTGATGCCTTGGTTGGAGACGTTACTCAACCTTGATCATCCCCGTCATGTGCGGGTGCAGCGAACAAAAATATTTGTAGTCGCCCGCATTGGTGAAGGTGAACGAGAACTTGTCGTCGGTATCCAGAGTCTTGGACCTGAACTTGCCGGCCGACACCACGGTGTGCGGGATGTCATCCCGGTTGGTCCAGGTCACGGTGGTGCCGATCTTGATCTTGAGCTCGGCCGGCTGGAAGACGAAATTGTCGATATGCACGTCCATGTCGTCGGCACGGGCGCTTGTTGCGGGCAACAGGATGGCCGCGGCCAAGGCGAGGCCGAGATCGACACCGAAGTCGCGGCGATTGAGTGTCTTCATTGTGAGCTTCCGTTCCGTCTGCATCAGCCCTGGAGCGGCGTGTCGATGATCGCCAGCCGCTGCTCGTTCTGCTTGAAGTTGACGCTGGCGACGCCGAGCATTGAGCGCAGTTTTGCGTCCTCGACCTTCATCGGGCCGGGCGAGGAGGCAGCTCCCGGCGCCGGCTGCGGGAAGGCAGTCGAGCGCGCGGTGTGGAAGGTGACGTTGCCCTCGACCTTCTGCATCACTTGATGGATGTGTCCGTTCAGCACGGTGACCGAGCCGAAGCCCTTGACGTATTCCAGCGCACGGCCGCCGTCCTCGGTGCCCCAGCCCCATTCCGGATAGACGGTCCAGAGCGGGATGTGCGCGAACAGCACGATCGGCGTCGATTTCGACTTGCCGCGCAGATCGTCTTCGAGCCAGGCGAGCTGCTCGGCGCCGAGATTGCCGAGGCCCCCGGCCTTCATATCGACGACGTTGACGAGGCCGATGAAGTGCACGCCGCCGGCGTCGAACGAATACCAGCCCTGGCCCTTGGTGCCCCGGCCATAGCGCTCGCGATAGAACTTCACCTCCTCGTCCAGGAAGTCATGCTCGCCGGGCACGTAATGCACGTCGAGCTTGCTCTGCGAGATGATGCGATCGGCATTGTCGAACTCGGCGGCCTTGGACAGATGCGTGATGTCGCCGGTGTGGATCATGAAGGACGGCTTTGTCGGCATCGCATTGATCTTGCCCACGGCCTCCTCCAGCGTGCCGAGCGCGTTGGGATTGGCCGGCTTGTCGAAGCCGACATGGCTGTCGCTGATCTGCAGGAACGTCATGCCGGGTGCCGCTGCGGTCGCAGCCTGCGCGGAATCGATGATGCCGAGCGAGCGCGGCACGCCTCCCGTGACGGTCCAGAGCACCCCGGTGCCGGCCCAGGTCATGCATTCCAGCACCTTGCGGCGGCTGACGCCGTCGTCCCCGTGATCGTGTCCGCTCATCCCACGTCTCCTGTCGCCCGGAATTGGGCTTCGAGGAGGTGATTGGGGGAGGAGTGGATTTATTCGTGGACGGCGATGACGTTTTCGTGAGGTGGTTTTGGGGCGCGAGAGCTATTCTGCGAATTTTCGCACAGCCTCCAGCACGGCCGTGGGCACTTCCTGCGCGACACAATGCCCGGCGTCCTCGAACACTATCGTGCTGACCTTCGGGATCAGCGATGCCGCGCGCGCCGCCATCTCCCAATAGATCGGGCCTGACTTCGCGGCGGTCGTGACGCGCACGGGACAGTCGATCTCGGCGAGCCCTGCAAACGGATTGCCGCGGGCGTCGCCGACGTAAACCTGCTCCATCGCTTCGTAGATCGGACGCAGGATCGCCGACTCGATCTCCGGCGTGCAGCAAAGCCGTACCCGGCCATCGTCGAGCGTCGTGAAGCCATAGCGCACATACGCCTGCAGTGAGGTCTCGGTCCAATCCGCAAAGGACGGCGCGGCGCGGTAGCGCGCGAACACGGCGTCGGCATTCTCGAACTCAGCGCGTCGGCGCAAGGTGCCTTGGACACGGGCGACGGATTCGTCGTCCAACCCTCCGGCGCGCGCCGCGCGCGGATCCATGATGGTCGGCTCCATCACGAACAGGCGCGTGAAGCGCCCGGGCAGGAATTTTGCCGCGAGCAGCAGATCCGTCGCGCCGGCGCTGTGGCCGATCCCGTAGACGTCATGCAGATCGAGCGCGTCGATCACCCGGCAGACGTCCTCGGCATAGTCCAGGAAGTGATAGTCGCCGGGCTTGTGACTCGCACCGTGGCCGCGGCGGTCAAGCGCATAGACGGTGTAGCTCGATGCAAGCTCGCGCGCGACTTCTTCCCAGACGCCCGCGACGAATCCGGTGCCATGAACGAGCAGGGCAGGCGGCTTGCCGCTCTCGCCCCATTGCAGCATGGCGATCTCTGTGTCGGCCGGGCCGATGGAAAAGCGGTGGGGACTGATCATGGCGACGAGATGCTACTTCGCATCCTCCAGGATCATCGTCGCGCCCTTCTCGGCGATCATCGCCGTCGGCGTGTTGGTGTTGCCCGAGGTGATGGTCGGCATGATCGAGGCATCGACGATGCGCAGGCCTTCGAGCCCGTAGAAGCGGAGGCGCTCGTCCACCACGGCCATCGGATCGCTCACTGCGCCCATCTTGGCCGTGCCGACGGGATGGAAGATGGTGGTGCCGATATCGCCGGCGGCTTTTGCGAGCGAGGCATCGTCATCGCCGACGGAGGGGCCGGGCAGATATTCGCTCGGGCGATATTTGGCCAGCGCCTTCTGCTGCATCAGGCGGCGCGTGGTGCGGATGGCGTCGGCGCCGACCTGGCGGTCGTCGTCGGTCGACAGGTAATTCGGCGCGATGATCGGCTTCTCGTCGGGGCTCGCCGAGCGCAGCCGCACGGTGCCGCGCGAGGTCGGTTGCAGATTGCAGGCGCTGACGGTGATGGCGGGGAAGCGGTGCAGGGGATCGCCGAACTTGTCGAGCGACAGCGGCTGCACATGGAACTGGATGTTGGCGCGCGCGCGCGTCGCGTCCGAGCGCGTGAAGATGCCGAGCTGCGAGGGTGCCATCGTCAGCGGCCCGCGGCGGCGGAAGGCGTAGTCGAGCCCCATCAGGCCGCGGCGGACCAAATTGTAATAGGTCTCGTTCAGCGTTCGCACGCCCTCGACCTTGTAGATCGCGCGCTGCTGCAGATGGTCCTGCAGATTGCGGCCGACGCCGGGCTTGTCCATGACGATGTCGATGCCGAGCGGCGACAGCCAGTCGGCAGGCCCGATGCCGGAGCGATGCAGCACCTGCACCGAGCCGATCGAGCCTGCCGAGAGGATCACTTCGCGTTTCGCACGCGCTTCGATCATCTCGCCGTTCTGGATGAAGCGCACGCCGACGGCGTGGCCCTGCTCGATGATCAGGCGGTCGACCAACACATGCTTTTCGAGCCGCAGGTTCGGACGGTTCAGCGCCGGCTTGAGGAAGCCGCGCGCCGACGACCAGCGCCGGCCGCGCTTCTGGTTGACGTGAAAATAGCTGGTGCCTTCGTTGTCGCCGGTGTTGAAATCGGGGATGCGCTTGATCCCCATCTGCTCGGCGGCATCGCCGACGGCATCGAGAACGTCCCATGACAGCCGCGGCGCCTCGATGCGCCAGCCGCCCCCGGCGCCGTGGTGCTCGCTCGCCCCCAGGAAGTGATCCTCGAGCCGCCTGAACAGCGGCAGCACATCGTCATAGCCCCAGCCGGTCATGCCGAGCTGGCGCCAATGATCGTAATCGGCGGCCTGGCCGCGCATCGAGATCATGGCGTTGATCGCCGAGCACCCGCCGATCACCTTGCCGCGAGGATAGGCCAGCGAACGGCCGTTCAGGCCGGGCTCGGCCTCGGTCTTGAACATCCAGTCCGAGCGCGGATTGCCGATGGCAAAGAGATAGCCGACGGGAATGTGGAACCAGATCCAGTTGTCGTCGCCGCCTGCTTCGAGGACGAGGACGCGTTTGCCGGGATCGGCCGACAGGCGGTTCGCGACGATGCAGCCCGCCGTACCTGCCCCGACGACAATATAGTCAAATTCACCTTCGAGCCGTCTCGGCATTCCGCTTCCACCCAACAAGCGCATCATGTCCGGGCTTGTCCCGGCCATCCACGCACTTTCCGTCCTAATAGTCAGACGTGGACGGCCAAGACAAGCTGGCTACAAGCCCCGGCCATGACGAGAGGACAGGGTTACCCTCGGCCCACGGCAGTGGGTGGACTGGCGCTTGCATGTTAGACAGTCCTGCATTTTCAACAACGCCTGAGACCCCCATGCCCATCGTGAACCGCGTCGCCGACCTCCAACCCGATATTCAGGCCTGGCGCCGGGACATCCACGAGCACCCCGAGCTTCTCTACGACGTTCACCGCACTGCAGCATTCGTCGCGGACCGCCTGCGCGAGTTCGGCTGCGATGAGGTCGTCACCGGCCTCGGCCGGACCGGCGTGGTCGGCGTGATCAAGGGCGGGAGGCCGGCCGGCGAGGGGCTCAAGACCATCGGCCTGCGCGCCGACATGGATGCGCTGCCCGTCGAGGAGCAGACCAACCTGCCTTACGCCTCCAAGACTCCGGGCAAGATGCACGCCTGCGGCCATGACGGCCACACCGCGATGCTGCTCGGGGCCGCCCGCTACCTCGCCGAAACCCGCAATTTCGCCGGCGATGCGGTGGTGATCTTCCAGCCAGCGGAGGAAGGCGGTGCGGGCGGCGCGGCCATGGTCAAGGACGGCCTGATGGAGCGCTTCGGCATCGAGCAGGTCTACGGCATGCACAACGGCCCGGGCATCCCGATCGGCTCGTTCGCGATCCGGCCGGGTCCGATCATGGCGGCGACCGACGAGGTCGACATCATGATAGAGGGCCTCGGCGGCCATGCCGCGCGTCCGCACAAATGCATCGATTCCGTGCTGGTCGGCGCACAGGTGATCACGGCGCTGCAGTCGATCGTCGCGCGCAGCGTCGATCCGCTGGAATCGGCCGTAATCTCGATCTGCGAATTCCACGCCGGCAACGCCCGCAACGTCATTCCGCAGACCGCGACGCTGAAGGGGACCATCCGCACGCTGTCGCCGGAGGTGCGCAAGCTGGTCGAGAAGCGCGTGCATGAGGTGGTGGCGGGCGTCGCGCAAATCACCGGCGCCAAGATCGACCTGCGCTACCAGCGCAACTATCCCGTCGTGATCAACCACGCCGCGGAGACCGAGGTGGCGCGGCGCATTGCCAGGCAAGTCGCAGGCGATGCCAATGTGCACGAGATGCCGCCGCTGATGGGCGGCGAGGATTTCGCCTACATGCTGGAAGCGCGCCCCGGCGCCTTCATCTTCTGCGGCAACGGCGACAGCGCCGGGCTGCATCACCCCGCCTACAATTTCAACGACGAGGCGATCGTGTTCGGCACGTCGTATTGGGTGAAGCTGGTCGAGGAATCGCTCGCGGCGTCGTAAGACTGAACCTGAAGCACAAATGAAGAGGGCCCGTGCATTGCACGGGCCCTTTGTTTTGAGGGATCCAATCGGCTTCAGAATATCCGCGAGAAGATCACGTAGAGCGTGGCCGACAGCATGATCGCGCAGGGCAGGGTCAGCACCCAGGCCATCAGCAAATTGCGGATGGTCGACCATTGCAGACCCGAGCCGTTCGCCGCCATGGTGCCGGCGACGCCGGACGACAGCACGTGGGTGGTGGAGACCGGCAGGCCGAACACGTCGGCGGCGCCGATCGTCGCAGCGGCCACCAGCTCGGCCGAAGCGCCTTGCGCATAGGTGAGATGGCTCTTGCCGATCTTCTCACCGACCGTGATCACGATGCGCTTCCAGCCGATCATGGTGCCGAGGCCGAGCGCGATGGCAACCGCGACCTTCACCCAGGTCGGGATGAACTTCGTGGCGCTGTCGAGCCCGCCCTTGTAGGCGTTCAGGGTCGCGACATCGTCCTTGTTGAGGTCGTTTTCCTTGTCTTTCATCAGGAAGCGGATCGCTTCCGAGGTCAGGTACATGTCGTTACGGGTGTTGCCGACCACTTCCGCCGGCACCTTGTTGAGCGAGCCGTATTTCGCGACCTGGTCGCCGACATCCTTCACCAGCACCGCCAGCGAAGGGTAGGTGCCTTCGCTGATGTGGTGCGAGGTGATGTACTGGGTCACCGCAGGACGGGGGTCGCCGATGATCGAGTGACCGGCGCCCTTGGCCGCGATCACCTTGGAGGCGGCATCCGAGACCTTCTGGAACTGGGCGACCTGGGACTCCGGCAGCGCGCGATTGAGCGCGTAAGCCGTCGGCACGGTGCCGATCAGGATCAGCATGATCAAGCCCATGCCCTTCTGGCCGTCGTTCGAGCCGTGCGCGAAGCTGACGCCGGTGCAGGTCGCGATCAGCAGGCCGCGGATCCAGAGCGGCGGCGCCTTGTTGCTTTCGGGCGCAGCATACAGGGCGGGGTTGCGCACGATGAACTTGAGCAGCAGCAACAGCACGGCGGCGCAGATGAAGCCGAACAGCGGCGACAGCAGCAGCGCGTAGCCGATCTCGGTGGCCTTGCTCCAATCCACGCCCGAGGTGCCGTCGCGGCCGCGCATGACGGCGTTGGCGACGCCGACGCCGATGATCGAGCCGATCAGCGTGTGCGAGGAGGAGGCGGGCAGGCCGAAGAACCAGGTGCCGAGATTCCACAGGATCGCGGCGATCAGCAGCGCGAACACCATCGCGAAGCCGGCGCTGGAGCCCACCTGCAGGATCAACTCGACCGGCAGCAGCGAGACGATGCCGAAGGCGACCGCACCGGAGGACATGAGCACGCCGAGGAAGTTGAAGAAGCCCGACCACATCACAGCGACTTCGGCCGGCAGCGAATGGGTGTAGATCACGGTCGCCACCGCATTGGCGGTGTCGTGGAAGCCGTTGACGAATTCGAATCCGAGCGCGATCAGGAGCGCGACGAACAACAAGATGTAGGGCAGGTAGGTCGTCACCCGCGCGCCGGTGGCGTTGACGTCGACATAGATGCTGTAGGCGACGAACAGCAGGCCCGCGGCAAGGATGCCGAAGAACAGGATCATCGTCAGCGGATTGAAGCCCTTGTCGAGATTCGGCCGCGAGGCCGGCTGGATCGGCGCGGGATCGGCTACCGCGCGGTCGAATGCAACATCGGTCATGTCTGGACGCCCCTTAACTTTGAAGTAAGGGTATTGTCCGCGATGGATTTGAAGGCCGGATGACAAGCGGCGGTTGAAGCCGTTTTCCTGCCAGTATTCAGGCGGCCCGCGCGGCTTTCTTCTGCAAGCCGGCAACGATCTTCAAATCCTCGACAAAGCGCCGATATTCCAGCGCCTTGGCTTCCGGATCTGGCAACCGCAGCAAATAAGATGGGTGCACCGTCACCAGCGCTTTGCGTCCGTCGGGAAGGTCGATGAGCCTGCCTCGGTTTTTTCCGATGGGTGTGATCTTGCCGAACACGCTTTGCGCGGCGGTAGCGCCCATCGCCACGATCAGATCGGGTTGGATGGCCGAGACTTCCCGCTCATACCACTGCCGGCACGCTTTGATCTCCGGCGTATTCGGCTTCTGGTGCAGGCGGATCTTTCCGCGCGGCACGAATTTGAAGTGCTTCACCGCGTTGGTGACATAGACCTTCTTGCGATCGACACCGGCCTCCTCCAGCGCACGGTCGAGCATCTGGCCGGCGGGGCCGACGAAGGGATGGCCGGCGAGGTCTTCCTTGTCGCCGGGCTGTTCGCCGACCAGCATGATGTTGGCGGATTTCGGGCCCTCGCCGAACACGGTCTGGGTCGCGTCCTTGTAAAGATGGCAGGCGCGGCAATGCGCGGCTTCCTCACGGAGAGCTTCGAGATCGTTTGCGGCAGTCTTGCGAGTCATCGGAGCCTCCGGCCGCCTTTGGGGCTTGTGCGGATCGGTTGCGGCATTGGCGATCATGGCACCGGTCATGCGTTCGGCGTCCTCGATCAGGGGCTTAATGATCGAAGCCTCGGGCAGGTTCCTCCAGTATTTCTTCGGCATCTCGGCCTGCATCGCCTTTACCTTCAAGCGCGCCGGATTGAAGATGCTGGCGTAATAGCGCCGCCAGGTCTCCTCCAGCCGATCCTCGCCCGGCGCCTCGCTCTTGTTGACACCCGGTGTGAACGAAAGCGAATGACCGTCCCAATGTGCGCAGAGCTCCGGCGTCAGGATCGACCAGGGCATGTCGGCGAAGCGTTTGGCGAAAAACGGGGCTGCGAGCTCGACGATGTGATGCTCCGGCTCGAACCAGGCGACGTAATGCGCGGCGCGTTCCCTGCCGATCTCGCGGAAGCGGACGAAGGCGTGCATCTTGTGCTCGTCGCGATGGACCGCTCGGGCCATCGCCGTAGCTAACGCGACGTCAGGATCGGTCGCGACCTCGATGAGATCGTGATTGTCCTTCAGGCGCCAGAGCAGGCGATAGAGGATCGCAAAGCGTTCGGGATCGCGATGCAGGATCGCGGCCTTGGCGAGATCGACGAATTTGCCTGATACCTTGAAGCTGCCGTCATTCACCGCGAGGATCGGAGACGGCGCTTGCGGCGCGAATAATTCCGCGTCGCGGCCTTGCACGGTCCAGGCGACATTGGTGGGCTGCACATGATGAAGCACGAGGCTGCGCGCTGCTTCGCGCCAGCCGTCGAAATCGGTTTCGTTGTCGAGGGTGATGTACTGCATCAGAAACCAAATCCCAGTTGCGTTGCTTTCGGCTTGAATCGTTCGATCAGCCCGGCGGCATCGAGGCGATGCGGCGAGGGGCGGTGGTCGCTGAGGACGATGAACGGCAGCGCCTTGTTGCGGGGCACGTGCAGCCGGGCGAGATCGGCCAGGCGGATCGTGGTGGTGCGCCGCGTCGCGATGATGCGTTCAACCGCCTTGGTGCCGAAGCCCGGCACGCGGAGCAGCTCCTCGCGGCTGGCGCGGTTGACGTCGAGCGGGAAGCGGTCGCGATGGCGCAGCGCCCAGGCGAGCTTGGGATCGATGTCGAGCGGCAGCATCGCGCTGTCGTCGACGATCTCGCCGACATCGAAGCCGTAGAACCGCATCAGCCAGTCGGCCTGGTAGAGCCGGTGCTCGCGCAGCAGCGGCGGCTGGACCAGAGGCAAGGCGCGGCTGGCGTCGGGGATCGGGCTGAAGGCGGAATAATAGACGCGTCTCAACTTGTACGAGCCGTAGAGATTGGAGCTGGTGTGGAGAATGGTGTGGTCTGAGGCGCTATCGGCGCCGACGATCATCTGCGTGCTCTGGCCTGCCGGGGCGAAGCGCTGCGGCCTGGCTTTCGTCTTCGCTACGCGGTTCTCTTCGGCCTCGTCCAGCTTCAGCCGCAGCCGGCCCATGGTGCGGCGGATCGCGCGCACGTCCTTCTCCGGCGCGAATTGCTGCAGGCTCGCCTCCTCGGGCATCTCGATGTTGATGGAGAGGCGATCGGCATATTTGCCGGCCTCCGCGATCAGCGCGTCGTCGGCTTCGGGAATGGTCTTGAGGTGAATGTAGCCGCGGAAGTGATGTTCCTCGCGCAGTTTTCGCGCGACGCCCACCACCTGTTCCATCGTGTAGTCGGGGCTGCGGATGATGCCGGAGGAGAGGAACAGGCCCTCGATGTAATTACGCCGGTAGAAATCGAGCGTCAGCTTGACCACTTCCTCAATGGTGAAGCGGGCGCGCGGCACATTCGAGGAAGCGCGGTTGACGCAATAGAGGCAATCGTAATTGCAGGCGTTGGTCAGCAGCACCTTGAGCAACGAGATGCAGCGGCCATCGGGTGCGTAGGAATGGCAGATGCCCATGCCCGGCGCGGTCGAGCCCATGCCCTTGCGGTCGCTGGAATCCCGCTTCTCGGTGCCGCTGGAGGCGCAGGACGCGTCGTACTTGGCCGCGTCCGCCAGAATTTCCAGCTTGCGTTGCACGTCCATCTTGGAATCCCTTTGATTCAGCTGACGAATCTGACGGAGCACCAATTCGATTGACTCCCCGGCCGCCGTTAGCTTTATATTAGAACATATCATGAACAAATGAGCCAGCCGCTGGTTCTTATTTTTAAGAGCCGGCGGCCATCACCCCTGAAGGAGCGGCGAGCATGAGCGGCGCACGTAGAAGCGCGCTTGCGAGTTTGCGCGGTCAGATCGAGCGCATCGAGACGGCGGCGGTCGTGCATCCGCACGATCGCGTCGCACTCGGTCACAGCGAAGCCGACAACGTGCTGAAGGGCGGCCTCGCGCGCGCGGCGATCCACGAGGTGTTCTGCGCGGGGTCTCAGGGGACGGCCGCGACCGGCTTCGTCATGGGGCTTGCCGGGCGCGTCTCGGCGCAGCGGCCGCTGCTGTGGATACGACAGGATTTCTCGGAGATAGAGGCGGGTGCACTGTCGATGAGCGGGCTCGCCGAGCTCGGCCTCGATCCACGCCGCGTGGTGATGGTGCGCGCCGCCGATGTCGAGAGCGCGCTGCGCAGCTCGGCCGATGCGCTCGCCTGCGATGCGCTGGGCGCGGTCGTGCTCGAGCTCTGGGGCGAGACCAGGCAGTTCGATCTGGTGGCGAGCCGCAAGCTGACGCTGGCCGCGCAAGGTTCCGGCGTCACCGGCCTGATGCTGCGCATGGCCGCGCAGCCGCTGCCTTCGACTGCAGAGACACGATGGATGCTGCGCGCGGCGCATTCGCCGCCGGGGTCGGTGTGGGACGCCTGGGGCGCGCCGCGCTTCGATGCCGAGCTGTTGCGCAATCGTCATGGCCCATGCGGCCGGTGGATCATGGAATGGAATTGTGATGAGTGCCAGTTCAGTCAGCCGTCGACGTATTCTCAGCCTGTGGCTGCCGCGCCTGCCGATCGACAGAATCCAACGTTTCTTCAACAGCGCCGGGCTGGGTAAGGTCAGAGCGTTTTCAAGCGAAGTGGGTGCCGGTTCGCGTGAAGAAAACGCGTCAAAACAAAAAGACGAGCCCAGCATCGTCGTCATCAAGGACAACAATGCACTGGTCATTCATGCGCTGGATGAAACTGCCGAGCGTTTGGGGCTATACATCGGCCAGCCCCTGGCGAATGCCCGGGCGATGTGTCCGGACTTAAAGGTGTTCGACGCCGATGTCGTGGCCGATGCGAAGACGCTCAGCGACATCGCCGACTGGTGCGACCGCTTCACGCCGCTGGTGGCGCTCGATCCGCCGCATGGGCTGTTCCTCGACATCACCGGCTGCGCGCATCTGTTCGGCGGCGAAGCGGCGCTGTTGCAGACGCTGGTTCGTGCGCTCGGCCGACAAGGCTTTGCCGTCAGCGCGGCCATCGCCGGCACCTCGGTCTGTGCGCGCACGCTGACGCGGCAGGCAACTAGCAGCATCGTTGCCGATGGCGGGGAGGCGGCGGCGATCGAACGGTTTCCGGTGTCCGCGCTCGGTGCGGGCGAGGCCATCACCACGGGCCTGCGCCGTGCCGGCCTGAAGACCATCGGCGCTGTCGCCTCCCGTTCGCCGAGCGAGATCACGGCGCGGTTCGGCGCGCGCTTCTCCACGCTGCTCGCGCATGCGCTGGGGCAGGGCGATGCGCCGATCAGCCCGCGGAAACCGCTGCCCGATTACATCGTGGAGAAGCGCTTCGCCGAGCCGATCGCGACCGACACCATGATCGCGATGACGCTGTCGCGGCTGGCGGACACGCTGATTGCCTCAATGGAGAAGCAGGGCAAGGGCGCCCGTCGGCTGGAAGCCGCGTTCTTCCGCACCGACGGTGTGGTACGCGCGATCATGGTCGAGGCCGGGCGGCCGGTGACGCAAAGCAAAGTCATCGACCGGCTGTTCCGCGAGCGCCTTGACGCGCTCGCCGATCCCCTCGATCCCGGTTTCGGCTTCGACATGGTGCGCCTGTCGGCGAGCCGCACCGAGATCGTGGTGCAGGAGCAGCGCGATCTCGACGCCCATGTCCATGACAATGACGAGCTCTCTGCCCTGATCGACCGCATCGCCGCGCGGATCGGCGGAAAACGCGTCGTCGTGCACCTGCCCGAGGATACCCATATCCCCGAATGCGCGGTGATGGCCGCCCCGGCGCAGCATCATCTCGCTGCCGCCATGCAGGCCGAATGGCCGGCGCGGACCGAAAGCGAGCCGCCGCTGCGTCCCTTGCGGCTGTTCGACAGACCGGAACCGATCAAGGTGCCGTTCGCGGCCGTGCCCGATGGACCGCCGCATCAATTCACCTGGCGCCGCGCGCTGCATGCCGTGGTGCGGGTGGAGGGACCCGAGCGCATCGCGATGGAATGGTGGCGGCAGGACGGCAAGCAGCTGACGCGGGATTACTTTCGAATCGAGGACGCCGAGGGCCTGCGTTTCTGGATCTTTCGCGACGGACTTTACGAGGGGGAGGTGTTCGACGGCGACGGCGAGCCTGCTTCTCCCGGCTGGTATGTGCACGGTCTCTTCGCATGAGTACGCCCGCTTATGCCGAGATCGGCATCACCACCAACTTCTCCTTCCTGCGTGGCGGCTCGGATCCGCGCGCCTATGTGCATCAGGCCAGCAAGCTCGGCCTTCCCGCGATCGGCATCGCCGATCACAACACGCTCGCCGGCGTGGTGCGGGCCTGGAATGAGCTCGGCAACGACAAGGTGCTGCACAAGCCGAAACTGCTGATCGGCGCGCGCATCGTCTTCAGCGACGGCACGCCCGACATTCTGGTCTATCCACGCGACCGCGCCGCCTATGGCCGGCTGTGCCAGCTCCTGACCCGGGGCAAGCGTGGCGAGGACATCACGCGGATCGAGAAGGGCGAATGCCGTCTCGCCTTCGCCGATCTCCTGGAGTTTTCGCAAGGCCAGCTCCTGGTCCTGACGCTGCCGCATCGCTTCGAGCCGGCGCAGGCGCTGGATATTCTTGCAAAGCTGAAAGCAAGCCGCGCCGAGGGCGTGTGGCTGGCGGTGAGCCTGATCTATCGCGGCGATGACCGCCGCCGGCTGACGCGGCTCGATGATCTCGCGGCCAAAGCAAAAGTGCCGCTGCTCGCGACCAACGAGGTGCTCCATCACGATCCCGGCCGCCGTCCGCTTCAGGATGTGCTGACCTGCATCCGGGAAAAGACCACGATCGAGGCGGTCGGGAAGAAGCTGGAAGCCAATGCCGAGCGGTTTCTGAAAACGCCGCGAGAAATGGCGCGGCTGTTCCGCGATTTTCCCGAGGCGATCGCGGAGACCATGCGTTTTGCGGGGAAAATCGACTTCTCGCTCGACCAGCTCAAATACCAGTATCCGGACGAACCGGTGCCGCCGGGCAAGACCGCGCAGGGACATCTGGAGGATCTGACCTGGGCGGGCGTCGACAAATATTTCGGCGGCATCGAGAACATTGACGCGAAGCTGCGCGCCACCTTGCATAAAGAGCTCGCGCTGATCGCCGAGCTGAAATACGCGCATTACTTCCTCACCGTGCACGACATCGTCCACTATGCGCGCAGCCAGAACATTTTGTGCCAGGGCCGCGGCTCGGCGGCGAATTCAGCCGTGTGCTACGTGCTCGGCATCACCTCGGTCGATCCGACCAAGGTCGATTTGTTGTTCGAGCGCTTCATCTCAAAGGAACGGCTGGAGCCGCCCGACATCGACGTCGATTTCGAGCATTCGCGGCGCGAGGAGGTGATGCAATATGTCTATCGCCGTTACGGCCGCCACCGTGCCGCGATCATCGCGACCGTCATCCATTATCGCCCGCGCAGCGCCATCCGCGACGTCGGCAAGGCGCTGGGCCTGACCGAGGACGTCACCGCAGCCCTCGCCGACACCGTCTGGGGAAGCTGGGGCAAGGGCCTCAACGACATGCAGGTCAGGCAGGCCGGGCTCGATCCCGGCAATCCCATGATCAATCTTGCGGTCGAGCTTGCGACCGAGCTGATCGAATTTCCGCGCCATCTCTCCCAGCATGTCGGCGGCTATGTGCTGACGCAGGACCGGCTCGACACCTATGTCCCGATCGGCAACGCCGCGATGGATGACCGCACCTTCATCGAATGGGACAAGGACGACGTCGACGCGCTCAACATGATGAAGGTCGACGTGCTCGCGCTGGGTATGCTGACCTGCATCAGGAAATGTTTCGATCTGATCGACCAGCACAAGGGTGAGCGTTTTGCGTTGGCGAGCGTTCCGCAGGACGACCCGGATGTTTACGACATGCTGTGTGCCGGGGAGTCGCTCGGCGTGTTCCAGGTCGAGAGCCGCGCCCAGATGAACATGCTGCCGCGCTTGAAGCCGCGGACATTCTACGATCTCGTCATCGAAGTCGCGATCGTGCGGCCAGGACCGATCCAGGGCGACATGGTGCATCCTTACTTGCGGCGGCGGAAGATGAATCCAGCGGATATCGAATATCCCTATCCCAAAGGTGGCAACAAGAACGAGCTTCGCGAGGTTCTTCACAAGACGCTCGGCGTGCCCCTGTTTCAGGAGCAGGCGATGCGGATCGCGATCGTGGCCGCAGAATTTACCTCGGAAGAAGCCAATGGATTGCGACGTGCCATGGCGACGTTCCGCAATGTCGGGACCATCGGCAATTTCGAAGAGAAAATGATCGGCAATATGATCCGCCGAGGGTATGATCCTCAATTCGCGCGAAACTGCTTCGATCAGATCAAGGGTTTTGGCTCCTACGGTTTCCCGGAAAGCCACGCCGCGAGCTTCGCCCAGCTCGTCTACATCTCGTCGTGGCTGAAGTACCATCATCCCGACGCCTTCTGCTGCGGCCTGCTGAATTCGCAGCCGATGGGCTTCTATGCGCCCGCACAGATCGTCAACGACGCCCGCAAGAACGGCGTCGAGATTCGTGACATCGACGTGTCCTATAGTTTTGCGCAAAACACGCTGGAGAACACTGACGGCAAATACTGCGCCGTGCGCCTGGGCTTCCGTCAGATCGACGGCTTTCACTGGCTGGACGAGGATGAAGAGCAGTTGAAACGCTCTCAGTCGTCATTCCGGGGCGCGCAAAGCGCGAACCCGGAATCGCAGCATACGCCTGGCGGAATGGATTCCGGGCTCGATGCTGACGCATTGCCCCGGAATGGCAATGTGGAGAGAGTACTCGATTGGGCCGACCGCATCGTTGCCGCGCGGAACCGCCGGCCCTTCACCTCGCTCGAAGATTTCGCCCGCGACACCGGCCTGCCCAAGCGCGCGCTGATCCTGCTGGCGGATGCCGACGCGTTCCGCTCGCTCGGGCTCGATCGCCGCGAAGCGCTGTGGCAGGTGCGGCGGCTGCCCGACGACGTGCCGCTGCCGCTGTTCGAGGCCGCCACCGCGCGCGAGCAGCCCGACGAGCGTGCCAAGCCGCTGCCCGTGATGCCGCGCGCCGAGCAGGTGGTCGCGGACTACCAGACCATCCGGTTGTCGTTGAAGGGCCACCCGATGGAATTCCTGCGCGAGATGTTTTCGCGTGAGCGCGTCGTCGCCTGCAGGGAGATCAGCCACGAGAACGAGCGGCGCCGCGTCCGCTGCGCCGGCGTGGTGCTGGTGCGGCAACGGCCGGGCAGCGCCAGCGGCGTCGTGTTCATGACGCTGGAGGACGAAACCGGCATCGCCAATGTCGTGGTCTGGCCCAAGATCATGGAGCAGTACCGCAAAGAGGTGATGGGCGCGCGCCTCATCGAGGTTCACGGTTATATCCAGAGCAGCCCCGAGAAGGTGACGCATCTCATCGCCCAGCGCCTGATTGATCGCTCGCACGATCTGGTCGGACTCGCCAACGACGCTCTGAGCCGCAAGCATCCGCTGCCGGCAGGCGCCACCGTGGTCGAGCCGCTCAACGAAGACCCTCGCGCGCTCACGGACATGCCGGCACAAAAAATCCGCCACCCCCGCAACGTCCGCGTCCTGCCGCCGTCACGGGATTTTCATTGACGGTGGGGGGGCGGAGTGCTGCCACACGCACGGTCGCCGTAGGGTGGGCAAAGGCGCGTAAGCGCCGTGCCCACCTTCTAGGATCTTTCGCGAAAAGCGGTGGGCACGCTTCGCGTTGCCCACCCTACAAGTTCTTCGATGATGATGCTCCGCTTCCCTAAAAATTCACCCGGTTCGAGATCGCGCCGTCCACGACGAGATTCGATCCGGTGGTGAACCCCGACACCGGGCTTGCCAGAAACACCGCCGCGCTCGCGATCTCCTGCGGCGTTGCCATGCGTCCCGTAGGATTGCGCTTCATCGCGTCGTTGTAACGCTCGGGCATGTTCTTCTCGACCATCTCCCAGACCCCGCCCTTGAAATAGACCGTGCCGGGCGACACGACATTCACGCGGATCTTCTTCTTCGCATGTTGCCGCGCCAGTCCCTTGGCCATGTGGATCAGCGCCGCCTTGATCGGGCCGTAGGAGCTGGCCGTGTCGGCCTGCGCCGCCGAGATCGAGGAGATGATGACGAAGGCGGCGTCGCCGCTTCTTTCTCCGCTCGCTTCGAGGAACGGCCGCGCGGCATCGAACGCATGCACGGCACCGAGCAGGTCGAGCCTGAAATTCTGCTCCCACGATGCTGCATCGTGGCCCTGCGCCATCGCGCCGGCATTGGAGAACAGCATGTCGATGCCGCCAAGCTCTTTGGCTGCACCCTCGATCCAGGATTTCAGCGCCGCGCCGTCGGTCACGTTGACCGGGCCGCCGGTGGCGTTGACGCCCTGCGCCTTTAGCTCGGCGACGGTGGCTGCAACCTGATCGGCATTGCGCGCGCACACCGCGACATTGGTGCCTTCACCGGCGAGCGTCGCCGCAATCGCCCGCCCGATGCCGCGCGTGCCGCCCAGCACGATGGCGTTCTTGCCTTTGAGACCGAGATCCATTGTTGAGTTTCCTTTTTGTTGATGTGGAGAGTGTAGCTGTTTCCGGAGATATGCTGAACTCTCCAATTCATTATTGCGAGCGCAGCGAAGCAATCCAGAAATGCATCCGTGGAGGCAGTCTGGATTGCTTCGTCGCAACAGCTCCTCGCAATGACGTGGAGAGAGGCAGGGCCCATTCACTCCGGCGCCGCACCGACCGGCGGGCCGCCGGGCGGGCGGTGCAAGAATGTGAGCGACGCGTAGGCGCCGGCCCAAGAGCCGATCGCGGCGAAGGCAACGTAAAAGGCGTTTTCGGTGTAGCTGATCACGGCGTAGGAGGAGAGCATGTACCAGACCGCGCTCCAGTTCGCCGCTGGCACGCGTTTTCGCGCGATCACGGCCGAGGTGAACATGACATAGACCGCGTCTGTGGCCGCCGTTGCGATGAACACGGCGCCTGCGGTAAGGGGGTCGATGGCGGCCATTGCATTTCCTTATGTGCTATTGGATGGTCGCCGAAAACCTAGGGGAGAGAAGCGGCCATGCAAAGCCCTGCCGACATTCTCAAGGACATCTGGACCTCCGCCGGCGGCGATGCGCCGGCGCTCGAGCGCGTCCGGCTGAGTGGTGAGGAGCCTCAGCTTCCGTCCTCTTTCCGCGTCGCAATTGCCGGACAGACAGCCATCGCGGCCGCCGGCCTTGCCGCGGCTGAAATCTGGCGGCTGCGCAGTGGCCAGACGCAGGACGTGAGCGTCGATCTGCGCCACGCCGTCGCCGAATGCCGTTCCGAGCGCTATCTGCGCGTCGACGACAAGCCGCCGCCGCCCGCCTGGGACGCCATCGCCGGCGTCTACAGGGCCGGCGACAATCGATTCGTTCGTTGCCACACCAATTTTCCGCATCACCGCGATGCCGTCTGCAAGGTGCTCGGCTGTGATGCGGAGCGCGACAAGGTGCAGGCGGCGCTGATGCAATGGAAGGGCGAGGATTTTGAAATCGCGGCTTACGCCGCGGGCGGCGTCGTTGCGCTGATGCGCTCCTACGACGAATGGTCAGCGCTGCCGCAGGCGCGCGCGCTCGCGCAATTGCCGCTGATCTCGATTGAGAAGATCGGCGAAGCCCCGCCAAAGCCGTGGCCAGAAGGCGATCGTCCGCTGTCGGGCCTTCGCGTACTCGATCTCTCCCGCGTCATCGCAGGCCCCGTCGCCGGCCGCACGCTCGCTGCGCATGGTGCGGACGTGCTACTGGTGTCGGGTCCGGAGTTGCCCGCCATCGACTGGCTCACCATCGATACCGGGCGCGGCAAGCTCACCACCTTCATCGAGTTGAAGAGCGAGACGGGCAGGGCGCAGTTGCGCGAATTGTTGCGGGACGCCGACATCTTCTCGCAGGGCTATCGTCCACGCGCGCTCGCTGCCCTCGGCTTCGCGCCCGAGGACGCAGCTCAGATCAACCCCGGCATCGTCTATGTGACGCTGTCGGCCTATGGCCACACCGGCCCCTGGGCCGAGCGGCGCGGCTTCGATTCCCTGGTGCAAACCACCACCGGCTTCAACGATGCGGAAGGAAGGGCCGCCGGCATCGACGGTCCGAAGGAATTGCCGGCGCAGATGCTCGACCACGCCACCGGTTATCTGATGGCGTTCGGCGCGATGATGGCGAAGATGCGCCAGGCGCGCGAAGGCGGCAGCTGGCACGTGCGCGTGTCACTGGCGCAGACCGGGCGATGGCTGTGGAATCTCGGCCGCCTCGATGGCGGACTGAACACTCCGGATCTTACGGGCGAGGCCGTACATGCTGCGTTCATCGAGAGCATGCCATCTGGCTTCGGCATGTTGAAGGCGGTGCGTCATGCGGCGCTACTGTCGACGACACCGGCGCAATGGTCTCGTCCGGCGATGCCGCTCGGCAGTCATCCGGCGCAATGGCCGGCGCGAAGCTGACGTGAAGCTGACATGTCGCAAAATTTTAACGCAAACCGAAAGGCGCGCAGCGTTTTTTAGGTTGTTTGAAATCGCAATTCGGCACTATTAGCGCGACCGACAAGGCAAGCATCTGCCAAGATCGTCGCAGACACGACCGGGCTCCATGGTAGTTGAAAATACCAAGCGATTGCAGGTGTTTACAAAGCAACGGGTGATCACGTCCGTAGTTCTACTATGCCTTGCCGGCGCCGGTGCCTACGGCTTCCTCGCTTCGGGGTCCAAGGACAAGAAGCACTCCGAGATATCCAGCCAGTCGCGCAGGAATGCGCAGAACTTCACGCCGACGCCCTCGGAATGGGCATCGCTGACGATCGAGCCGGTCAAGGCCAGAGCCTTCCGCGCCGAATATGTCACCGAAGGCAAGGTCGCCGTCGACGAGGACCGTTCGACGCCGGTGTTCTCGCCCTATGCGGGGCGCGTCACCAAGCTGTTCGCCAAGCCGGGTGAGATGCTGAAGCAGGGCCAACCGCTGTTCACGATCGAGGCCGCGGATACGGTGCAGGCTCAGAACGATTTCATCGCAGCGATGACCTCGCAGAACAAGGCGAAGTCGGCGATCGACCTTGCCGATATCCAATTCAGGCGCGCCAAGGATCTCTATGAAGGCCACGCCATTCCGCTGAAGGATTATCAGCAGGCGGAGGCGACGCAGGTTCAGGCACAGAACGACATGCGCTCCTCGGCCACCGCGCTGGAAGCCGCGCGCAGCAAGCTGCGCATCCTCGGCTTCACCGACGAGGCCATCAAGACGTTCCAGGACAAGGGCGTCATCGATCGGGAGATCACGATTTACTCGCCGATCTCCGGCACGGTCGTGCAGCGCAAGATCGGCCCCGGCCAATACGTCAATTCCGGCGCCAGCGATCCGGTCTTCGTGGTCGGCGATCTCTCGACGGTCTGGCTCACCGCCTTCGTGCGCGAGAGCGACGCCGCCGCGGTCTGTATCGGCCAGGACATTACCGTCAACGTGATGGCGCTGCCGGGCCGCCCCTTGACCGGCAAGATCAATTACGTTGCCGCCGCGATCGACCCCAACACCCGCCGCCTGCTGGTCCGCGCCACCATCGACAACAAGGACGGGCTGCTCAAGCCCGAGATGTTCGCCAACGTCACGATCTATTCGGCGGGCGACCGCGCCGCGCCCGCCGTGCCGAAGCAGGCGCTGATCTATGAGGCCGACAAGGTCCGCCTCTGGGTCGCACGTGAGGACAAGTCGGTCGAGCTGCGCGAAATCAAGATCGGCCTCATCAACGGCAACCTGGTCGAGGTCACCAGAAATTTGAATCCCGGCGAGCAGATCGTCGTCAAAGGCAGCCTGTTCATCGACCGCGCGGCGTCCGGCAGCTGATCGACCGCCCAAGAAAACGAAGACAAGCTGAAGACCTGAATGGATCGCCTCGTCGCCCTTGCCGTCAACCGGCGCTTCCTGATGGTCGGGATGTTCGTCGCCGTGCTGATCGGCGGCGTCATCGCGTTCAACCAGCTCAACATCGAGGCCTATCCCGATCCGACCCCGCCGATGGTCGACATCGTGACGCAGTCGCCGGGGCTGTCGGCGGAGGAGATCGAGCGCTACATCACCATCCCGATCGAGACCCAGGTCGCAGGCCTGAAGAACATCACGACCATCCGCACCATCTCGCTCTACGGTCTCTCCGACGTCAAGATTCAGTTCTCGTTCGCCTACACCTATGACGAGGCGTTGCAGCAGGTGTTGAACCGCCTGGCGCAGCTCGCGCCGCTGCCGGGCAACGTGCAGCCGCAGATCTCGCCGCTCAGCCCGATCGGCGAGATCTTCCGCTACCGCCTGGTCGGTCCGCCGAACTACAGCGTGCTCGATCTCAAGACCATCCAGGACTGGATCCTGCAGCGCCGATTCCGCGCCGTGCCGGGGGTCATCGACGTCACCGGCTGGGGTGGCAAGAGCAAGACCTATGAGCTCCAGGTCGACTTCAACAAGCTGGTCGCCAACGGCCTGACGCTGCCGCAATTGCTCCAGGCGGTCGGCAATTCCAACGTCAATGTCGGCGGCAACACCGTCAATATCGGCCAGCAATCGGCCGTCGTGCGCGGCGTCGGCCTGATCCGGTCGATCGACGATCTCGCCAATACCATGGTGGCGCAGACCGGCGGCAATCCGGTGCTGGTGAAGGACGTCGCTACCGTCACCGTCGGCCAGAAGCCTCGTCTCGGCATTGCCGGCATCGACGAGGCGGACGACATCGTGCAGGGCATCGTGCTGATGCGCCGCGGCGAGCAGAGCTCGCCGACCATCAAGCGTGTCCACCAGCTCGTCCGGCAGATCAACAACTCCAGCATCCTGCCGCCCGGCGTGCGCATCGAGCGCATCTACGACCGCGGCGACCTGATCGCGCTCACCACGCACACGGTGCTGCACAACATGATCGTCGGCATTCTGCTGATCGTTCTGTTGCAGTGGATATTCCTCGGCGACCTGCGCAGCGCGCTGATCGTCGGCGCCACCATTCCGTTCGCGCTGTTCTTCGCGGTCATCATCCTGGTGCTGCGCGGAGAATCGGCCAATCTGCTGTCGGTCGGCGCGATCGATTTCGGCCTCATCGTCGACGCCACCGTCATCATGGTGGAGGCGATCTTCCGCCGTCTGACCCAGACGACGCCGATGTCCGAGACCGAGCATATGTCCCATGAGACGCTGTTCGGCATGAAGAGCCACGCCATCCTCAGCGCGGCCGCCGACGTCTCGCGCTCGATCTTCTTCGCCGCGGCGATCATCATCGCGGCCTTCCTGCCGCTGTTCACGCTGTCGGGCGTCGAGGGCAACATCTTCGGGCCCATGGCCCGCACCTATGCCTATGCGCTGGCGGGCGGGCTCCTTGCGACCTTCACCGTCACGCCGGCATTGTCCGCGATCATCCTGCCCGCGCATGTCGAGGAAACCGAGACCAGGGTGATGCGGATCCTGCACCGGTTGTACTCGCCGTTGCTGCAATGGGCGGTCGCCAACCGCAACATCGTGCTCGGAGGTGCGGTCGGTCTCGTGCTGATGACGGTGGCGCTGAGCCGGCTGCTCGGCCTCGAATTCCTGCCCAAGCTGGAAGAGGGCAATCTCTGGATTCGCGCCACGCTGCCGCCGACCATCTCGCTCCAGGAAGGAAACTCCTACGTCAACGAGATGCGCAAGGTGATCCGCGCCCGGCCCGAGGTCGAGTCCGTCGTATCGCAGCACGGCCGTCCCGACGACGGCACCGACGCCGCGGGCTTCTTCAACGCCGAGTTCTTCGCGCCGCTGAAGCCGATCAGCCAATGGCCCGGCACCCGCGACAAGGAGGAACTGACCGCGCAACTGCTCAAGCAACTCGACGATCGCTTCCCCGGCGTCGAGTTCAATTTCTCGCAATATCTCCAGGACAACGTCTCCGAAGCCGTATCCGGCGTGAAGGGCGAGAACTCGATCAAGCTGTTCGGCAGCGACCTTCAGGCGCTCACCGACACCGCCAACAAGATCAAGTCGGTGCTGGCCACGGTGCAGGGCGTCACCGATCTTGCGGTGTTCACTTCGCTGGGGCAGCCGACCGTCCAGATCGACATCGACCGCGCCAAGGCTGCGCGCTATGGCCTTGCGCCGGGCGACATCAACGCCACCATCAAGGTCGCGATCGGCGGCGACACGGCGGGCGATCTCTACGAGTCCGGCTCCGATCGTCACTTCCCGATCATCGTCCGTCTCGCGCCGGAATATCGCCGCAGTGCCGAGGCGATCCAGAATTTGCGCATCGGCGCGCCCGGGCCGAACGGCACCGTCACGCAGATTCCGCTGAGCGAGGTCGCCACCATCAGCCTCGTCTCGGGCGCCGCCTACATCTATCGCGAGCAGCAGGAACGCTATCTGCCGATCAAGTTCTCGGTGCGCGAGCGCGATCTCGGCAGCGCCATCAGCGAGGCCCAACAGAAGATCGCCGAACAGGTGCAGCTGCCGCCGGGCTCGCGCATGGAATGGGTCGGCGAGTTCGGCAATCTCCAGGACGCGATCCGGCGGCTGTCGATCGTGGTACCGATCTCGCTGGCGCTGATCGGCGTGCTGCTCTGGTTCAATTTCGGCTCGATGACGGATACACTGCTCGCGATGAGCGTGATCCCGATGGCGATCTTCGGCGGCGTTCTGGGGCTGTTGATAACAGGCACGGCATTCAGCGTCTCCGCGGCGATCGGGTTCATCGCGCTGTTCGGCATCGCCGTGATGGACGGCATCATCATCCTGTCGCAGTACAACCAGCTGATCGAAGAGGGCATGGACCGCATGAGCGCGGTGGTGCGGACCGGCGAGCTTCAGCTCCGGCCGGTGCTGATGACCTGCGTCGTCGCCGGCGTCGGGTTGCTGCCGGCGGCGCTGTCCGAGGGTATCGGTTCGCAGGTGCAGAAGCCGCTCGCGGTCGTCGTAGTCACCGGCATGATGCTGGCGCCGATCGTGATCCTCGTGACCTTGCCGGTCCTGATCTCGTTCTTCTCGCGCCGCGCACGCTGACCGTCAAAATCCGTAGAGGCGTGCCGGGTTGTCGACCAGGATCTTCTTGCGCACACCGGCGTCCGGTGCCCACACC
Source organism: Bradyrhizobium symbiodeficiens (assembly GCF_002266465.3). NCBI lineage: Bacteria > Pseudomonadati > Pseudomonadota > Alphaproteobacteria > Hyphomicrobiales > Nitrobacteraceae > Bradyrhizobium > Bradyrhizobium symbiodeficiens. The sequence continues at coordinate 2,580,836 of NZ_CP029427.2, forward strand.
GGAAGCTGGTTGAGCAGGCGGCCGTCGTCGATCTGATAGAGCGGCGCGATGTCGGTGGGCTTGCGTCCCTCGACATGGCTGGAATCCGGATGCGGCCAGTCGGTGCCCCAGACGACGCGGTCCGCATTCGCGGCGATCAGCGCACGCGCATAGGGCACCATGTCCTGATAGTCGGGCGCGAGCTTCGACGAGCGATACGCGCCGGAGAGCTTCACATAGGCCTTGCCGGATTTGACGAGCGCAACCAGGTCCGCGAATCCCGGCTGCTCCAGCCCGAGCGAGGCCTCGAGCCCGCCGAAATGATCGAACACGGCAGGCACGGGCGCGGCCAGCACGAGCTCCTTGATCGCGGAAATCATCGGCATCGTCGTATAGAGCTGCACATGCCAGCCGCGCGCCTTCATGCGCTCGACGGCGGCGGTGAAGCGGGCGCGGCCGACATCGGGATCGCTGATGCCGCCGGTCGCAAGATTGATGCGGATGCCGCGGAAACCTTCCTGCTGCATCGTATCGAGCCGCGCCTCGGTGGTCCTGTCGTCGATCACGGCCACGCCGCGCGCGGTCGCGCCGCGCGCCTTCATGCCGAACAGGGTGGAGGAATTGTCGGCGCCGTAGACGCTCGGCGTCACGATCACCACGCGCTCGATATGCAGCGCCTTGTGCAGGGCTGCCATTTCGTCCGGGCTCGCCGGCTCCGGCGTATAGACGCGCCCCGCGAAGAACGGAAACTTTTCGACATCGCCGTGGATATGGGTGTGACAGTCGCAGGCGTGCAGCGGGACCTCGAAATTGACCGGCGTTGCGGGTTGCGAGGCACGTGCGTGGGCTTTGGTCATGGCTGCTCCGGCGGCAAGGGAGGCGAACGGGACGCCGCGTCGGCTGAGCATGGTTTCTCTCCCTGCTTCGTTATTTGAACGACGATGCCGGAACAGTATCACATCAGCCTGGCAGCCGCTGCACTTCGCTGCATAGCTGCTCGACGAGGTCCGCAAGCGGGCGTGAGCCGTCAACGCGCGTGATCGGGCAGGGCAGGCCGGCGAGCGCGCGACCGAGCGTCGTCACGCCGGAGCCGGAAGCACCCGTGAGATGGATGCGGCGGCTTTTCATCGGCAACCCGCCAAACGATTTGAAACTACTGCCCCGACGGCGTGCGCAGCCCGTGCCAGGCATCGCGGACCTGGTGGTAGTGCACCTCGGGCAGATAATCCGGCGTGTTCAGGCTGAGCGTCTTGACGTCGAGATGGCCGATGGCGCTGAGCAGCGTGTAGGAGGCGATGACGCGGTCGCGGTTGGCGCCGATCAGGCGGGCCTTGGCCTGAATCAGATCGGCCTGCGAGTTCAAGACGTCGACCGTGGTGCGTTGTCCGCCGGCGGCCTCGCGCTGTACGCCCTGCAGCGCGACGGTTGCGGCCTTCACTTCGGATTCCGAGGCCGACACGGTGATCTTGGCGCCTTCATTGGCAACCCAGGCGCTTACCGCCGCCGTGCGCGCCTGGTTGCGGACCTGGTCGAGCACGAGCCGGCTCTGCGCCGTGATCTCCTTGGCCTGCCGGGTCTGCGCGGCGGCCTGGCCGCCGTCGTAGATCGGCGCGGTGATGTTGGCGACGATCGAGGCCTGGTCCTCGGCGAAGGTACCGAGCGTCGGATCGTTGTTGCGGCTCTTGCTGGCGCTGCCCTGGATGGTGGCGCTCGGCAGCAGGGTGCCTTCGGCGATGCGGATGTTGGTGGAGGCGACATCGACGTCGAAGCCGGCGGCCATCACCGCCGGATGCTGGCGGATTGCCATCGTCATCGCGTCTTCGCGACTCTTCGGCAGATAGCGATCGACAGCTTCGGCGACCCGCAGCTGCGACGGTGCATTGCCGATCACCTGCGCATAGGTCGCCTGGCTGATGGCAAGCGCGACTTCGGCCGCGTTGAGATCGGCAAGGCCGCGGTTGAGGCGCGCTTCGGCCTGCGCGCTGTCGGTCGGCGTGACATCGCCGGCGTTGAGGCGGCGCTGGGTGACCGAGAGCGTCTCGCGCAGGAAGGCGACGTTGGAACGCTGCGCCTCGACCAGCGACTGGTTGGCGAGCACGTTGGTGTAGGCGGTGACCGCGTCGAGCAGCACGCCCTGGCCGACATTGCGCAGCGCCTCGCGGCCCGACTGCACCTGGAGTTCGGCGGCGCGCACGTTGTTGGCGGTGCGGAAGCCGTTGAACAGAGTCTGCGTCACGGTGACGCCGATGATCCATGGCTTCAGATTGCCGGTCTGGATGGTGTTGTCGGGCAGCAGATTGCGCACCGATTGCAGGCCGGCGCTGAGGCTCGCCACGATCTGCGGCCGGTAACCCGCGAGGGCCTGCGGCACGTTCTCGTCCGTGGCGCGTTGTCGCGCACGTTCGGCATTGAGCTGTGGATTGGTCTGGTAGGCCTTGGCGAGTGCCTCCGGCAGGGCTTCGGCCCAGGCGGCGGAGGGCAGGGCGCAGCACAGCGCCAGCGCGGTCCATGTCGCAAGCGCAGGACTCACGCCCGATCGATGCCGCGTCATCTCGCGACCAACTCTGGCGGTACGCCCAATCATGTAATCCCGCTTAACTTGGCTGTCCGCCCCCGCCGACGGTGGCCTCTTAACTGTTTAACCAGCCGAGGTCGCGCAGGCAAACTGCCGCGGGGATAACCCCCATGAAATCCGTGCTTGTTGCAGCTTCGTCACAGGGATTCCGTGGGAACGCGGTCGAGGCTTACACCAGCCTGACCGTGCGCCGGATTACCTGTTCTTGTTCACCGGCTTGCGCTTCTCGATGAATGCCGCCATGCCCTCGGAGCGGTCCTCCAGCGCGAAGGTCGAGTGGAACAGGTTGCGTTCGACGCTCATGCCCTCGGCAAGCGTGGTCTCGAAGGCGCGGTTCACCGCTTCCTTGGCCATCGCGGCCGCAGGGCGCGACATTGCGGCGATCTTCTCGGCCGTCGCCATCACCTCATCCATCAGCTTGTCGGCGGGCACGATGCGGCTGACGAGACCGCTTCGCTCGGCTTCCGCCGCATCCATCATGCGGCCGGTGAGGCAGAGGTCCATCGCCTTGGACTTGCCGATCGCGCGCGTCAGGCGCTGGGTACCGCCGATGCCGGGAATGGTGCCGAGCGTGATCTCGGGCTGGCCGAACTTGGCGGTGTCGGCGGCGATGATGAAATCGCACATCATGGCGAGCTCGCAGCCGCCGCCGAGCGCATAGCCGGAAACAGCGGCGATGGTCGGCTTGCGGCAGCGCGCGACGCGGTCGCCGCCGATCGCGGCAAAATCCTCTGAGAACATGTCGATGAAGCCCTTCGGCTGCATCTCCTTGATGTCGGCGCCGGCGGCAAAGGCCTTCTCGCTGCCGGTCACGACGATGCAGCCGATGGCGTCATCGGCCTCGAGATCGTCGACGGCAGCTGCGATCTCGCGGAAGACGCCGAAGGAGAGCGCGTTGAGCAGCTTCGGCCGGTTCAGCTTGATGATGCCAACCGCGTCTTTGCTTTCGACGATGATGTGTTCGAACGTGCTCATGCTCCACCCACGCTTTTGATCGGGCGAGCAATGTGCCCGCTGACGCGGTGCGCTTCAAGGGGGCAAGGGGCCGCCGGAACACGCCGCGGGATGCGCGTTCCGGTGGCGGTCTCTCAAGCCAGGACATCAGGCCAGGAATTCAGGCCAGCGATCACGCCATGAACATGCGCGCGGCGGACGCCAGCGTCAGCAGCGTGCCGACGCCGATGAAGATCTTGCCGATCAGGGAGCTCTGGTCCCAGGCCGAGCTCTGCTGGCTGCTCGCCATTACCGGTGCCGGCCGGGGCTGCGCCTCGGTTGCGGCAATCACCGCCTTCTGCGCCGGTGGGCTGTCCTGTTGCGCGGCGCGGTCGATGTCGTTGAGCTGATCGGGGGCGACGACCTGAATCTCGGCGTTCTGGCTCTCGGCATTCGCAGCGTTGGTATTATCGGCTGCTGCCTGGACATTGCCGTTGGCGCGGTTCGTCATCGCGGAGGCCGCTGCCGAAGTCGCGGTATCAGCGGCGAGCTGCGCATTGGCGTTGGCGACCGCCGGCGGCATCTGGCTCGAGGCCGCCGCGTCGGTGTCGGCCTTGGTGTCCGCTTTCGGTTCGTCCTTTGCCGGAGCATCAGTCTTATCGGCCGACTTCTGCGCCGTCTTGCTGCTGCCGTTGCGGCGTGACTCGTGGCGTCGGTGCTTGCTCGGCTTGGCCGCATCGGCCTGCTTGCCCGCGCTGTCCGATTTGCCTGTGGCTGAGGCTGGTGCCGCCTGTGCAAGACTTCCCTGTATAAGGCCGCCGAACAGCAACAAAAGCCCGGTCAGAACAATCAGGGCCGCGCCCCCGCTGGCTTTCATCATGGTGATGATCTCCCCAATTCCGCCCGTCCCGGAAGCGAACAGAGACCCCGGGGACGTGACGACAGCGCGGCAGAAAATGGGAATCTTCGGGCTACACCGGGCAAAACCGGGGCAAACCGGCACCCATGGAGCCAGCCGCGGGTGCGGGACGCGCCGATCTCTGTTATGAGCCGTCGCAGACGTTGACGGCCGGATCGGCGGCTGGGCCCGAGGTTGATCACGAATTTGTGATCTCGTCGGGGGCGCGTAACAAATTGAACGAACGGCCGAATTGCTTGGTGAGGGGCGCGCGTGCGCGGACGTGAGGACGAATGGACCGGCCTGATGCGGTCGGCCATGGCAGGCGATGATGCGGCGTATCATCGCCTGTTGAGGGCGGTCACGCCCGTGCTGCGCGCGGCCGCGAGGCGAGGCTTGGCCCGGGCAGGTCAGCCTCCTGACCAGGCAGAGGATATCGTGCAGGAGATTCTGTTGGCGGTGCATCTGAAGCGTCACACCTGGGACAGCGAAGCCCCCTTCGCGCCCTGGCTGTTTGCCATCGGCCGCAACAAGCTGATCGACGCGCTGCGCCGGCGCGGCAGGCGCGTCTTCGTCAACATCGACGATTTCGCCGAAACCCTGCCGGGCGAGGCGCCCGAGGAAACGGCCTCCGCCGGCGAGGTCGCAGCCCAGCTCAACACCCTGCCGCAGCGCCAGCGCGACGTGCTGCAGTCGATCGCGGTCGAGAGCGCTTCGATCAAGGACACGGCGACGAAGTTTTCGATGAGCGAGGGCGCGGTGCGGGTCGCACTCCATCGCGGACTTGCGGCGCTGACGACCAAACTGCGGGACCACTAGTCATGGACACCGATCAACTCATCCGTTCGCTCGCCGCCGACAACACTCATCGCGCGCCGCGCGTCGGCGCCGTGCTGACCATGGCGCTGCTGGTGGCGGCGCCCTTGTCGATCCTGGTCTTCGCGACGTTCCTCGGCGTGCGGCCGGACGTGATGACGGCCATGCACAACCCGTTCTTCGACATGAAGTTCGCGGTGACGCTGTCGCTCGCGATCCCCGCGATCATCGTCAGCCTGCATCTGTCGCGCCCCGAAGCCCTGCTGCGTGGCTGGGGCTGGCTGCTCTTGCTTCCGGTCGGGCTGCTGGCAGTTGCGATCGGCAGCGAGGCGATGATGGCGCCGGCCATGCCGATGACGATGCGCTTGATGGGCAAGAACTCCAGGGTATGCCTGGTCGCAATTCCGGCGATGTCGCTGCCGCTGCTTGCGGGCGCGCTGTTCGGCCTGCGACACGGCGCGCCCTCGCGCCCCGCGCTCGCCGGAGCGCTCGCCGGCCTGGTGTCGGCCGGGCTTGCCGCGACGCTCTATGCCTCGCACTGCACCGACGATTCGCCCCTGTTCGTCGCGACCTGGTACACGCTCGCGACCGCGGTGGTGACGGCGATCGGCGCGGCGGTCGGGGCGAAAGTCCTGAGATACTGACCGCGCCAGCCAGGCCGCGCGGTCCGTCGTCAGCGCTCGAACAACCCGCGCGAGCTTTGCGTCATGACTTCCTGCGATAGAGGATGAACCGGGTGGACTCTTCGGAGTGCTCGAACTGCTCCTGCAGGATCTGGTCGACCATCTCCTTCAACCAATCATATTGGTAGGTCGCGCCGCGTTCCAAAAAGAAATAGTCGGCTCCGGCAAAACTCCTGATCACCTGATCCCGGCTGAACATGTCCCGGAAGGGCATGAAGTCGCTCTTGGGGGCTCGGCCTAGAGTAGGAAGAATTAGCCAATCCTGGTTGGATAACAACAGCATGCGGCCACCGGGTGGCAAGACCTTGTTGACCAGATCGACGTCGCTGGCGTCGAGTGCGACCTTGATTGGGCCCGCGCTTCGTTTCCATCTGAAGCTGGCGATGCTCGGATACTGCAAATACGACCGCAGCCCGATCATCACGTGCTGTCGCCGATCCTGCGCGCTCAGAAGCACGGCGACCGAGACGACGGCGACCGCCCCCAGCGACACGGCCGGCACCAATTGCGACTTTGTTCGGCCGACAGCGGCGCGAAATGCCGATCGGCCCCACCACGCGCCGACGGCAAGATAAGCAAACGCGTTCTGCTGCCACACCGCATCGAGCGACCGGTTCACCCACTTGGTCATGAAAACCAGTGCGACGAGAGACAGAACCAGCAGATAAGCGCGCTCGACGGTGCGTGAACCTGTCCACGCGCCGGCGACGCTCACCGCCGTGCCGATGGCGATCGCGGGCATGACGATCTGGTAGACCGTTCCGAAGCCGGGCTGCCAGATCAGAGTTATCGATACCCAGTTCGAGAAGCTGTGCAGACCGAGCGGGGCAAGGAAGACGTACAGAAAGTCCTTTGAAAGGACCGCCGGGCCGAATGCAGCAACGAACAATCCCAGCAGGAACACGATCGACATGCCGGTGAAAGCCGCGACCTCCCAAACACGGCGCCGCTCCAGCAGCCGCACGCATAGCGCCGCACAAGCCACGGCCCAGGTATAGATCCCCGTTTCGGTGTTCCAAAAGATCGAAACAGCGCAGACGGCGGACAACGCGGCCAACGACCAACCGGACGGTTTCACCATGAGACGCGCCAGAATGCCCACGGCGATGAACACGAACATGTACCGGATCGCGAGCGCGGACGGCCCGCCGAAAGCATCGCCGTCGGCGTACTGGCACAAAGCGAGAAACACGAACGCCAGGACGAAAGGCATCGCCCGGTTCTGGAAGAAGTCCCGCAGCACCCAATATGCCGACACGTGGAAGATCACGAGACTTCCGGCAATGAACCTGATGTAGAGGCAATACAGGGCATTGGCGTCCGCGGTGAGGAACCTGCTCAACAAGTAAGGCGGGCCGTATCCGTAGAACGCCAGGAAGTCGCGGCCGGGCACCATGCCCTTTGCGAAATGATAGAGCGCCGGCCCCGTCAGGTAGGATACCGGGTGATTGCCGCCGGCCGCCCGCGTGGCCATGCCCTGCACGTCCCCGGGCAGGATCAGGGCCAGCAGTGCAGCGATCAGCACTGCATCGACCCATCCAAATTCGAATAGCCCGATCGGTCTGGATTCGGCATCGCCATTGATGTGAATGCGGGTCGGGAAGCGCTTCACGAACGGGATGAAACCGGCGGCGACCATGGCGGTCAGCGCGAGCGCTTGAAATCTGGGCTCGAACGTGGCCCGTAGGAACGGATGCAGCTCTGTGATGATGATCACAGACGAGAGGTAGAACAGAACGAGCGAGTGCCCTTCGAAGAACTTTCGCAGCTTGAGGGCAGCAAACGCTACGGCGGCGCCGAACCCGTAGAACAGGAGATAGAAGATTTTCTCAGCGCGTTTGACAGCTTCGCCGTTCGGGACGGCTGATTGAACGACCGGAAAGTCCAGTGCAAGGTTTACGGCAAGGTCCGGCTTGGCGGCATTCAGGATCAGATAGGCCGAGAGGCCAGCTGCAACGGCGCCAACGCACGCTCCCCACAATGCCAAACTCTGAAAACGCCAAAGCTCAAGTTCTGACCGTGTTATCGGTTTGACAAGACGCAACGGGCCCCCCCCCGGGACGAAATCCTCCGGAAGGCTAGAACAAAAAAATCGTCGACACCATAAGTGCTGCGCCATGGATGGCATGCCCCTGGGGAGAAGGCCCTGGAGCATGATCCCGAATGCGGGGCGTGATCTCTTCGGCCAGGTTGCGTCGTGCGTTTCACAAAAAGGTCACGCTCGACGGTCGAGCCGCGTGACGCTTGCTCAGTCGCGCCTCACGCCACCGGCGTCGCACCCTGCTGCATGCGGTGGAAGCGCAGCACCTGCTGCGCGGTCGAGCTGCGCAGGGCCTCGTAGGCGTCGCGCAGCGTCAGCATGTCGGTCTGCGAGCCGCCGGAGAGCTTCTCGCGCATGGCGATGATGGCGCGCACGCTTGGCCAGGACATGCCCGCGACCTTGGCGAGGACCATCACGCCCTCGGTACGGCTTTCGATCATCATGGTCTCGGCGGTCTCGACCGCGACGCCTGCGAGCGCCGCGAGCCCCGCATTGGTTTCGTCGAATTTGCCCTGCTCGGCGAAACTGGTGACCTGGAATTCGTTGAGACGGCCGTCCTCGTGCAGCGACCTCACCAGCGCGCGCGCCATCTCGGTCTGCTTCGTCGTGGCGGCGGCGCGGACCCGCTGGGCCACTTCCTGCACCACTCTCGATACCTCGTCCACGAGCTCCGGATGCGCGGCCTCGAGCTTCCTGCGCACGCTCAGGGACGCTTTCGCGATCAGCTTCAAATAGTGATGGCGCGGCAGGTCCGGCCGCTGGCCGATGCAGGTGGCGAGGTCGTCGTCGCGTTCGGCGCGGGTGACGAGATCGGTGAGGCTTCCCTCGGAGAGTCGCGCGCCCGGATTGCCGACGGTCGACTGCACCACGTCCTCGTTGCCGCGCGTCACCAGCACGTCGGTCAGCGCTTCCGACAGCACCCGTCGCAGCGAGATCGCCTTGAGATGCGCCTGGCCTCGCGTGCGCGCGATCTCGATCAAGGTCGTCTCGTCCAGCCGTTCCGATCTCGACAGCACGGGGCCGGAGACCTCGATGACCTCGTCGAGCGCGAGTGCGCGGATGATTTTCGGCGGCGCGGCCGCGATCGGCGCGAGGCGGCCGGCGAGCAGCACCCTGGCCGAGTTCTCGATCTGCTCGATCAGGCACTGGAATACGTCGTCGAACACGCGGATGTGGTCGTCGGAATAGTCCACCGCGTTGCCCACGAACAGATCGGTGACGCGGCGCAGCGTCTCGACCCGGCGCGCGACGGTGCCGTGCGAGAGCGCGGCCTGCAGTTCCTCGAGCAAATTCTCGGATGTCTTCGCGGATCTGGATATCATGGCCCTGTCCTGGAGCGCTTGGTCCGGCGGCGGCTTCTGTCGCAGCAGGAAAAAAACGGATTGGTCAGCTGGTTGCAATGCGGTTGCGCCCTTGCGCCTTGGCGGAATAGAGCGCGCGATCGGCGCGCGCGAGAAACGTGTCGGCAGTATCGACGTCGCGCAGCGTCACGACGCCCGCGGAAATGGTCACGTGCATATTCAGGGAGAATGCGCTCCAGTCGAGATCGGCGACGATGCTGCGCAAGCGCTCGAGCATGCGTTGTGCGGCGTCACCCGACGTGTCCGGCAGCAGCAGCAGGAATTCCTCGCCGCCGTAGCGGCCGAAGCAATCGGCCGGACGGATGTTGGCGAACATGGTGATCGCGAAGGTGCGCAGCACTTCGTCGCCGACGGGGTGGCCGTGGGCGTCGTTGATGCGCTTGAACCAGTCGAGATCGATCAGCGCGATCGCGCAAGGCGTCGATGCCTGCCGCGACTTTTCGATCTCGGCGTCGAGAAGCCGCATGATGCAGCGACGGTTGTAGGAACCGGTGAGCTCGTCGAGCTCGGCCAGCTCCTCGATGCGCTGATAGGCATCCTTCAGCTCGATGCTGCGCCGGTACAGGATCTTGCGCAGGGTGGCGCCGAACAGGCCGAGGAAAGCGCACTGGCCGATCACCAGCACGAAGCAGAGCATCGAGGCGGTTCGCTCGAGGCGGGTCGTAACCGGCAGTCCGATCGGCAGGTCAGAGCCCAGGAAGACCAGCGCGAGCCCGCCGGTGGCAAGGCCCCAGGTGAGCATCGCCTGGCTCGAGGTCATCCGCAGCGTGCCGAACGCGAAGATCAGAAACAGCACGGCGATGAACGCGACCCCGACCGTGGGCACGGCGAGCAGGAACACCAGCTGCACTGCCATATGCGCCGAGATCTGGAAGACGGTGAGGTAATGGTCCTCGAACCGGTCGCCGAAGCCGGCTTCCGACAGCACGGTGAACGTCCCGATGATCAGGAGACCGCCGAGCCAGAACAGCGACGGAACGACCATGGAGACCGCGCCAGCATAGGCGTAGAGCAACAGGACCGAGGCGCCCAGCGAATAGCTCGCCACTTGGCCGATATACATCTGGCGGCGCTGCCGGGCCCGGCGCGCCAGCACTTCGGGGGGCGCCGCCCCCTCGGGCGAGAGCACGAGATCCGCGACCTCAGCGGCATTCCTGTCGGGAAAGGACGTCGCGGCCGTGCTCATGGTCCCGCCAATGGTGGATGTCCGCGTAAAAATCTACGTGGCAAGCCTTTAGGTTTGGTATCCTTTGAAACCGAATCCGAACCGTGCAGCGCAGAACAAGGTGGCAGGCTCGGCGGGAGAATTTTTGCCGGCGATAGGGCATCGGTTAGCGATGCGATCGAGCCTAAGCCGGGCTTGGCGAGACATATGTCGTGCAGGACTGCTATGGAACCGGACGAGGTCGGCCTGTGCCGGACAGGCATTCCGCAGGGAAGTATTGCAGTATTATGTTACCGATCTTGATGAAAGCGGCCGACGACCGCGGGTGGGACGAAAACAATACGCGTATGTGGGGTGGATCACACAGGCGCCCGTATGACTGCGGTATCCTGAACAATTTTGCCCCCCCTGTCGAACCGTCCGCCGCGCCGACCCGACCAACTTTGCGAGACGGGCATTGAGCGTGACACAGGCGGCTTCGGACGAGGTCCTGATCGCCAGGATCGCTCAAGGTGACCGGCTCGCCATGCAGGTGCTGTACGGGCGGCACCATGTCAGGGTGTATCGTTTCGGGCTGAGGCTCGTGCGGGACGAGCAGGCGGCGGAAGACCTCATCAGCGAGGTGTTTCTCGACGTCTGGCGTCAAGCCGGCAAGTTCGAGGGCCGATCCGCCGTTTCTACCTGGCTGCTGGCAATTACCCGGTTCAAGGCCCTGTCTGCGCTCCGGCGCAGGAAGGATTTTGAACTGGACGAAGACGCCGCCAACGCGATCGAGGACACGTCCGACAATCCGGAAACGGCGGTGCAGAAGAAAGATACAAGTGCTGCGTTGCGGGAGTGTCTGACGGGCCTCTCGCCGGACCACCGGGAAATCGTCGATCTCGTCTACTACCACGAGAAGTCCGTGGAAGAGGTGGCCGAAATCGTCGGAATACCGGAGAACACTGTGAAGACGCGCTTGTTCTATGCGCGCAAGAAATTGGCCGAACTGCTGAAGGCAGCCGGCGTTGAGCGAGGCTGGCCATGATGGCTTTGAGCAAGAAGATGCTGGAGCAAGAGCCCGGTGAAATTGAACTCCTGCTGCCGTGGCACGCTGCCGGCACGCTGAACGCGCGCGATGCGCGGCGGGTCGAGGAAGCGCTGGCGCGCGACCCCGAGCTTGCCAGGCAATATGCCGCGATCCGCGGCGAGTACGAAGAGACCATCCATCTGAACGAGAGCCTCGGGGCTCCCTCGGCGCGCGCGATGCAGAAATTGTTCGCCGCGATCGACGCCGAGCCGGCGCGGGCGAGCGGCTCGCTGCCATTGTCGGCGCGCATCTCGACCTTCTTCGCGAGCCTGTCGCCGCGCACATTGGCGTGGTCGGCGAGCCTCGGTGCCATCGCGCTGATGCTGCAGGCCGGAATCATCGGCGCCGTGCTGATGAAGAACCAGCCTGCGACCTTCCAGACAGCTTCGCTCTCGACCAGCGGTCCGATCACACGCGAACTCGGCACGGCTGTTCCGCCGGCGCGCGCGCTGGTGCGCTTCACGCCCGAGGCCCGCGTCGGCGACATCACCGCGTTGCTCGACAGCTACCAGGCCTCGATCATCGGCGATGCCAAGGGCGGCATGTTCCGCCTCCAGTTCGACAAGGCGATGAGCCAGGACGAGCTCGCTTCGCTGCTCGGCAGGATGCAGCGTGAGAAGTTCGTCAACCTCGCCGTCGCGGCGCCCTAGCGCGCCGCTGATCCGATGACAGGCAAGTCCGAGAGCAAGTCCGAGAGCAGGGTGCGCACCGGGGCCTACGCTTCACCGGTCGGCGCCGCGCTTCTGATCGCTGCCTGTCTCGGCGTCGAGGTTGCGCAGGCGCAGGCGATCATGCGCACGCCGACGATCAGCGTGCCCACGCGAACGCCGACCATCTCTCCGAGCATCGCCTCGCGCGTCGGTCCGACGGTCTCGGCCAGGGCGGTATCCGTCGATCGCGGCCCGCGGACGATCGCGACCATTCCCCACACCACGACGTCGCGCCTGCGGCCGACGACGGTGCAGCCTTATGCGCGCTATTCGCCGAACCTGTATCCGGCCTGCACCGCGCCCTATCGCGATGCCGACGGCGAATGCCTCGCGCAGCCGAATGCAGGCGGCGGTGACCCTGGCAAACCCGTCAAGAAGAGCGCCGGCAAGGGCCGCGGCAACGTCACGCCGGTCGTCGCCGGCAATCTGCGCAGCTTCGCCAACGAATTCGTGGCCGAGATCGACGGCACAATGTCGCCCGGTGATGCCGACGCGCTGGCCCGCCGGCACGGCTTGACGCGGATATCGTCGGAGAGCTTCCCGCTGATCGGCGCCACGTTCGGTCTGTTCCGCATCACGGATGGCCGGCCGTACGAGACGGTGCGGCGCGAATTCGCGACCGACGGCAGCGTGCGCTCGGTCCAGCCGAACTTCCGCTATGTGCTGCAGGACCAGAAATCGACGCCCCCGAGCGAAGGCGATCCTGCGCAATATGCCCTGACGAAACTCCGCCTGCCGCAGGCGCATACGCTGGCGCACGGCGCCAACGTCACGGTTGCCGTGATCGACTCCGGCATCGACACAAGGCATCCCGAACTCGCCAATTCCATCGCCGACAATTTCGATGCGCTCGGCAGCGCGGAGGGGCCCCACGTCCACGGCACCGGTATCGCCGGCGCCATCGTGGCGCATGATCGGCTGATGGGCAGCGCGCCCGAGGCGCGCATCATCGCGATTCGCGCGTTCGGCGGCACCAATGGCGGCGCCGAGAGCTCGTCCTACATCATCCTGCGGTCGCTGAATTACGCCGCCGAGCACGGCGCGCAGATCGTCAATATGAGCTTCGCCGGTCCAAAGGACGCGGTGATCGAACGGGCCATCGCGGCGACCGCCGCGCGAGGCCTCGTGCTGATCGCGGCCGCCGGCAATGCCGGCGCGAAATCGCCGCCGCTCTATCCGGCTGCCAATCCCAACGTGATCGCGGTCAGCGCGACCGACCAGCAGGACAGGCTGTTCACTGCGTCCAACCGCGGCAATTACATCGCCGTCGCAGCGCCGGGCGTCGACATCTTCCTGCCGGCGCCGGACGGCAAGTACCAGATGACGTCGGGAACCTCGTTTTCGGCCGCCTATGTCTCCGGCGTCGCGGCGTTGCTGCTCGAGCGCAACTACGCCTTGAAGCCGGAAGCGCTGCGCATGACGCTGGCGAAGACCGCGCGCGACCTCGGCTCGCCCGGGCGCGACGAGCTTTTTGGCGACGGCCAAGCCGATGCGTTTGCCGCGGTCATGGCTGTTCCCGCCGACAGCGCCACGCCCGTTGCGGCTGCGTCGGGTACAACAAAACGTGAAGATGCCGCGAAGCGTCGCGACGAGCCCAACAGCCGCGCGATCGAGCAGCCCTCGTTGTCGAGCGCGGACGATAAAGCCACGGTTTCTCAGGCGGATAGGCCGGCGACGCGATAGCGCCTGCGGCAAACATACGCGCGTTGCGAAGGCCAAAAAATCGAACGCGGCATTGAACGTTCAGCCGGCTGCCACGACCAAATTATGTGGGAGCGGTCATCCCTCCCCATCAGTCATATTAGGCGCGAGCGCCCATCCACCCCAAGCGCCCATATGGCTCGACCCGTCCGGTTGTCCCCCCGGACGGGTCTTTTCTTTTTGGGGCCTGTTTTTTTGAAGTCTCTCGATCGCCCAGCTTCCGGTAGCGATTGCGCCTGCGTTCGTGGCCGTCGCTCGGGAGGCACCCCGCAAGTCCGTCATGCTTGCGCGAGGCTTGACTCCAAAAGCCCGTAAATCTCCGCTGGACTACGGAGTTTGACGACGAAACTCGTGTCGTTGCTGGACAAGTCAAAACTTTTCCACAAAATATTCATGTCGCTTCTAAATTGATTCGTGTGCGTTGCGTCCCCCCGCGTCCGTGTTTTTCCCTGACGGGCTGGTTCATGACACATCGCCAAGAGTCTAACTGCGCGTCTGCGCGTGCAGTGGTTGCTGGCCGCGACGTCGCGGCGCGCTGGTGCGCTCTCGCCGAGCAGCGGCTGCAACATCTCTCCGAAATGTTCGAGACCGGCCGCTGGCGCCGTTATCACTCCGAGATCGCATTCCTCGAAAACATCCAGGAAGCCAAGCGCGCCGTCGAGACCTGGCGCGCGCTGGCGACCGGTGCTGATGTCGCCGAGGCCGCTGCAAGCGTGACGCCGGCAATCGGCTGGTCGCCGGCGACCATGCCCCGGGTGCTTCCGCGCGAGCAGCAGGCGCAGATCGTGCAGCCCAAGACCCTGCAGCCAAAGGCCGTCCACATCGCCCCCGAGACCGCCGTGCCGGTCAGGCTCGACCCGCAGCCGGACGTTCTCGCCGAAATCACCGAAGCGCCGCTTGCCCCTCCTGCCGCCTCCGCCGCAATGGCGTCGTTTATTGCGCCTGCCGAGATGCCGCCGCTCAAGGCTCCCGCGGCGAGGGCACCGCTTACCGCTCCTGCCGTGAGGTCACCGCTCGCGGCGCCTGCCGCAACTCCTGCATTCGCCGCGCCTGAAGTGAGGCCGCCGCTCGCGGTCGCTGCGGCGAAGCCGCCGAAGACCGCGCCTGCCACGATGGCAGCGCTCCTGCCGCAGTTCGCCCCGCCGGCCGAGGAAATCGTCGCAGCCCCCGAGCGCGTCGTCGAATTCACCTTCAACCTCGACGGCCTGGAAGCCAAGTACCCCCTGCTCAGGAACGCATTCTAGCGTCTGGGAGGGGGGCAAGGGAAAGCAAGCGCGCTTCTCACCCCGCCATCCCGAGGCGCGAGGCATGGGACACAGCGCGTCCCATGGGGAGCCTCGAAGGATGTACGGCCCGGCTGCCAGCCGCGCCTACCTTCGAACCGCATTGCCGCCGACCATCACCTGCGCGAATCGTTGCGCGCCGTCGGCTGACAGATCCGAGGTCACCGCGCGCGCATGGTCCAGGCCGACGACGGCGCCGCGCGGGGTTTCGGAGATCATGTTGTTGTTGACCAGCGCGATGCCTGCGCCCGGCACGACGGAGACGCCGACGCCCGCCAGCGCCTTGCGGATCACGTTGCCGGTGATCGCGACGTCGCGCAGATATTTGCCCCAGCCGGCGACGATGCCGTAGGACGGCGCATTCTCGATCACATTGCCGGTCACGGCTGAATCCGCCTCGATGTAGATGCCGACGCCCGCGTCGTCGTCGGGCGCGGTGCCGATCGGTCGTTTCGGGATCAAATTGCGGATGATGTTGCCCTGGACCACCGCGATGCGGCCGCCCTCGTTGAAATTGCAGACGGAGACGCCGACGGCGGCGCCATCCACCGTGTTGTTGGCGATCACCGCGGCCTCGAACGCGAACTCGGAATAGAGCGCGACCTCGCGCACGTCGCTGACGCTGTTGCCGGAGATGTGGATGTTCGAGGCCGAATTGCCGCGCACCGCGGAGTAATCGCAGTTCCTGATGCGGTTGCCGCGCACGATCACGTTGCCGGCGCGAAAGGCATTGATGGCATTGCCGTACTGACCGGAGCCGCCGGGACCGGCCTTGATGTTCTCGATGCGGTTGTCGGCGACCAGCGTGCCGTCGTCGCCGATCGCGCTGCGCAGGATCTCGATGCCGTTGTCGTTGGTGCCGATAATCGTGTTACGGCAGACGCTGAGCCCCTTGGCGTCGAACGAGACCACCGCGGAGACCGCGATGTCAGTGAAGATGTTGCCGGAGATGTCGCCCGTGACCTGCTCTAGCCAGATGCCGCTGCCGCCTGAGTTCGTGATCTCGCAATCGGCGATGCGGATGTCGCGTCCGCCGAGCACATGGATCAGCCCGCGACGCGTCGGCAGCGGAATGCCGCCGCCGTCGAAGGTGATGCCGGTGAGGCCGATGGAGTCCGAACCGTCGCTCTGGATCGCCGAGGCGCCCCCGGTGAAGATGAGTTTCGTCGCGCCGCGCACGCCGATCAATTGTGCGCCGTTCGGCAGCCGCAACAGCCCGGTGCGATAGACGCCGGGCGGTAGCGCCAGCGGCATCTGCGCCCGCGCCGTTTCGTCGATCGCGCGTTGCAGCGCGCGGGTCTGATCTTCGCTGCTACCGGGCCGCACGCCATATTGCGTGGCGTCACGGCCGAGCAGGGATGTCAGCGGCGCCGCGCGCGCGGCATCGGCCGGCATGGCGAGCGCGCCTGCGATGCCTGCGGTCGAAGCTCCGATGAGATGACGGCGATTGAGGTCCATGACGCGTCCTCCGGCGGAAGCGGGAGGGCATCCGCATCGACTAGGTAGCGCAGGGGCGGCCGGAGTCGTGAGGATTGTTCGCGGTAGGGTTAAATGTTTACCGCAGAGACGGCGCCGTAGGATGGGCAAAGCGAAGCGTGCCCACCATTGTCACCATGACGCTGATGTATGGTGGGCACGGCGCAAGGGCGCCTTTGCCCACCCTACGAAGCTCGCGCCTTTCGTGCCAATCCTACCATCTCCATCAGCATGGCCTCGCCTGCATCCACCAGCTCCTCCAGCGTGATCCGGGCTGCGCCCTTGCGCCGCACCGCACCGCCACGCGCGAGCAGGGGAATGTGGATGAAGGCCGCAAGCTGCGGCCCGCCCGCGCGCACATTCTCGATCGCGCGCCAGCTCAGGTAGTTGCAGAGATAGGCGCCGGCATCGCGCGAGGGACGCGCGTCGATGCCGGTGAGGCGCGCGGCGCGCAGCAGCCTTGCCGTGTGCGGACCGAATGTCATGGCCTCGGCGGTGCCTGCGATGCCGCGCTTGCTCGATCGGGTGTTGGCGGCATCGGGCCAGAGCATGGTGACGGCGTTGCGCGCGCGGGTCTCGATGCGCAGATAAGGCGTGCGTGCGGCGAGGCCGAACATCAACAGCGCATCCGGCTTCACCTTCGCGAGCACATCAAGCAATTGCCGGTCGACCGCGGCATAGGTGACCGGGAAGATGTGGCTCGCGAGCGCGACATCATCGAGGGCCGGGCGGCGCAATTGCGCGAGCCGCGCGACCAGCGGCTGGGTCGGGTTATAGGGCGCGCCCGGGAACGGCCCGAAACCGGTGAGGAGAACGCGGAGCTTCTCGCTCATTTCAGCAACTCCAGGATCTGCTCGGCGGCGAGCGCCGGGGTGAGATGGCCGTCGGCGACTTCAGTCTCGATCTTCCGGACCTTGCTGCGAACCGAGGCCTCGCTGCGCAGCCGCGCCAGCATGCGCTGCTCCAGCATCGACCACATCCATTTCACCTGCTGCTCACGCCGCCGCGCGGCGAAATCGCCCGAAGCGTTCATCGCCTTGCGGTGATCGAGAACCTTCTGCCAGAGCTCGGCGATGCCGGTGCCGGCCAGCGCCGAATAGGTGACGACGGGCGGATGCCAATGCTCGGACCTCGGCGCCAAAATATGCAGCGCGCCGCGATAGTCGGCGGCGGTGATGTTGGCGCGCTTGAGATTGTCGCCGTCTGCCTTGTTGATGGCGATCATGTCGGCGAGCTCGACCAGGCCCTTCTTGATTCCCTGCAATTCGTCGCCCCCGCCAGGCAGCATCAGCGCGAGGAAGAAATCGGTCATGTCGCAGACGGCTGTCTCGGACTGGCCGATGCCGACGGTCTCGACCAGCACGACGTCGAAGCCGGCCGCCTCGCACAGCAGCATCGCCTCGCGCGTCTTGGCCGCGACGCCGCCGAGCGTGCCCGAGGACGGCGAGGGCCGGATGAAGGCATTGTCGGAGGCGGACAGCCGCGCCATCCGTGTCTTGTCGCCGAGGATCGAGCCGCCGCTGCGCGCCGAGGACGGATCGACCGCGAGCACCGCGACCTTGTTGCCTTGCTCGATCAGGTAGGTCCCGAGCACATCGATGGTGGTGGACTTGCCGACGCCGGGCGATCCCGTGATTCCGACGCGGAACGCCTTGCCGGTGTCGGTCAGCAGCATCTGCACCAGCTCGCGCGCCAGCGCCTGATGGTCGCCGCGCCGGCTCTCCACCAGCGTGATGGCCCGGGCGAGGGCAGCGCGGCTGCCGGCGCGGAGCCCGTTGGCGAGGGTAGTGACGTCCAGCGAGGCCTTCTTCTCAGTCATGCCCTGCTTTACAACGCTGAGGCCGGGCAGGCGAGGGCCGCTCGCCCGGAATCACCTGCTTGTCGCCACCGCCGTCTGCGCCGGTTTCACCTTGCGCCAGACCCAGACCATCACCGGCCAGAGCAGGGCGCCGATCGCCATCGCGGCGAGGATCGCCGCCACCGGGCGCTCGAAGAACGGCAGGATACTGCCGTCGGACTTGATCAGCGAGGTCACGAAAGCCTGCTCCACCATGGTGCCCATGACGATGCCCAGCACCATCGCGGCGACGGGATAGCCGTTCGCCTCCATGACGTAGCCGATGATGCCGAAGGCGGCGACGGTGACGACGCCGAACATGTTGTTGCCGATCGCAAACGAGCCGACCGCGCAGCACAGCATGATGACCGGCATGATCGCCGAGCGCGGCGCCAGCAGGATGTAGGCCGCGATCCGGATCATGGCGATGCCGAGCGGGATCATCATGATGTTGGCGATGATGAACATCAGGTAGATCGCGTACATGCTCGACGCTTTTTCGGTGAACAGCGTCGGGCCAGGATTGAGGCCCTTCATGTAGAGCACGCCGATCGCGATCGCGGCGATGGTGTCGCCGGGAATGCCGAACAGCAGCGAGGGCACCCAGCCCGAGGCGATGCTGGCATTGTTGCTGGCGCCGGCTTCGACCAGGCCCTCGACATGGCCGGTGCCGAATTTTTCCGGCTCCTTGGAGAAGCGCTTCGACATCGCGTAGCTGACCCAGGCCGCCATGTCGGCGCCGGCGCCGGGCAGCACGCCGATGATGATGCCGACGATGTTCCCGCGCGTCATCTGCCAGTGATATTTCTTGGTCAACTTCCACTGGCCGGCCATGATGCTTCCGAATTTTCGCCGTGGCAGCGGCGGGGGCTCGGGCGTCAGCATTGCGCGCATCACCTGCGCCACCGCGAACACGCCGACCAGCGCCGGGATCGGCTCGATGCCGCCGAACAGATCGGTGAGGCCGAAGGTGAAGCGCGGCACGCCGCCGGGATTCTCGATGCCGATGCAGGACACGAGCAGGCCGAGGAACATGCCGGCGATCGCCTTCACCGGCGAGGAGCGCGCCACCAGGGTCGCGCACATCAGGCCGAGCAGCGCCAGCCAGAAATATTCGAAGGTCGAGAACGACAGCGCGATTTCAGCCAGCGGCGGCGCCAGGACCATCAGCGACAGCACGCCGGCGATGCCGCCGACTGCGGAGAACCACACGCCGGCACCTAACGCCAGCTCGGCCTGGCCCTTGCGCGTCATCGCGTAAGCTTCATCCGCGTAGGCAGCGGAGGCGGGCGTGCCGGGGATGCGCAACAGCGCGCCCGGAATGTCGCCGGAGAAGATCGCCATCGAGGATGCCGCGACGATGGTCGCGATCGCCGCGATCGGCGAGAGGTAGAAGGTGACGGGGACGAGCAGGGCGGTCGCCATCGTTGCCGACAGGCCGGGCAGCGAGCCGATCACGAGGCCGTACACGGAGGCCGCGAACATCGCGATGATGACCTCCCAGGTGGAGATCAGGGCGAATGCTTCAATCAGGGTCTTGAGCATGGGGAATTACCAGGGCGTCGGCAGCAGGCCGGCAGGAAGCGGCACACGCAGCAACTTGCCGAAGATGAGGTGAATGGCGAAGGGTGCGAGCGCCGCCAGCGGCAGGGCCAGCTTCCACTTGGCCCCGAGCGCAGTCGAGGTGACGTAGACCATGAGCGCCGCGGTGATGATGAAGCCGAGCCGGTCGGCGGCGACCACGTAGAACAGCAGCAGCGCCGGCGGTAGCAAGGCGCGCAGGCCGTAGAGCTTGCCCTGCGGCGGTGGAGCGGCGGCCGTCTGGCCGTCCTCCAGCGGGATAAGCTCTTCCTCCTCCTCGAAGGAGTGGCCGATTCCGAACACGATCGCGAGCCCGCACAGCGCGAGGCCGCTGCCGATCACCAGCGGAAACACATTGGGGCCGACCGGCTGGCCCGGCACCGGCGGCAGCAACCAGCCGCCATAGGCAGCCGCAGCGCCGAGCACGACGAGAAACGATCCCGTGACGGAGTCGGGAAGACGCATGGGGAAAAAGTCCTGTCAGAATTCCGGGAGGTGCGCTCCCTCTCCCCGCGTGCGGGGAGAGGTGGGGTGAGGGGGGCTCTTCGCGGGGACGGTGAAAATTGCATTCGCGGAGACTCCCGCTCACCCAGATCGCATCTGCGATGCGATCCAACCTCTCCCCGCAGGCGGGGAGAGGTGAAAACATCACGCCTTGCTGAGACCGGCCGCCTTCATCGCTTCGCCCATCTGGGCGTCGCCCTTGTCCATGAAGCCAGTGAAATGGCCGGCGTCGCCCCACACGGTGCCGAAGCCGCGGTTGTTCATGAAGTCCTTGAACTCGGCGGAATCGTAGACCTTCTTCAGCGCTGCGGTGAGCTTGCTCGCGATCTCTGGCGGCAGGTTCTTCGGCCCTGCAATGCCGCGCCAGGCGCCGGTTGCGTAGTCGATGCCCATCGCTTCTTTCAGCGTCGGCACGTCCTTGAAGACCGGGTTGCGCGCGGGCGCCATGATGGCGAGGCTTTTGGCCTTGCCGGCCTCGATGATGGCGCGCGCCTCCGGCACCGAGCACGTCGTGAGGTCGAGGCCGCCTGCGGCGAGATCCTGCATCGCGGGTGCCGCGCCGTTCGAGGGCACCCAGGCGACCTGGTTGGCGGGCAGGCCCATCGCCTGCATCCAGCCGACCAGCGCCAGATGCCAGATGCCGCCCTGGCCGGTGCCCGACGCCTTGAACTTGCCGGGAGGCGCGGCCTTGATCGCCTCGGCGAGCTCCTTGACGGTCTTGTAGGGCGAGGAGGAGGAGACCTGGATGCCCGGGGGGTCCTCGTTCATCAGGGCCAGCGGCGTGTAGCTCTTCGGCGTCAGCTCGGTGAGGCCCTGCCAGTGCATCATCGAAATTTCGACGGTGAGCATGCCGATGGTGTAGCCGTCGGGCTGTGCGGTCGCGATGGCGCTATGTCCGACCACGCCGGAGCCGCCGGTGCGGTTGACCACGTTGAAGGGTTGGCCGAGATCCTTTTCCAGCAGCGCTGCGACAATGCGCGCGGTCGCATCGGTTCCGCCGCCAGCGCCCCAGGGCACGATCACGGTGACCGGCCGGGCCGGATAGGCTTGTGCGCGTGCGGGCTTGAAGCCGAAAGCGGCGGATACGGCGACGGCGGCCGTTGAAGCCGCAAAGCTGCGGCGCGAAATCTTGGACATTGAATGCCTCCCAACGGCGCCCGTGATGTCGGGCGCTCTTGTCAATGGCGACATTCTAGTCGGCTTTGCCGGGCCGCCGCAAGGTAGCGCTACCAAGGAGATCGACATGTTGTGTGAAAACAGCATGCCCATGGGATGGGCATTCGGAAATCGGGTGGGTTCTGCCCGCGCGCCTCGCCAGCCTGAGCGGGTAACCAAAGCCAAAGGCAAGCCACCGATGACCCAAGCCTATTACAGCGCCGTGCTGGACCGCCCGCTGGACGACGTCTGGTCGCTGATCCGCGATTTCAACAACTATCCCGCTTACATCGACGGCGTGAGCGAGAGCGAGATCGAAGACGACAAGCGCGGCGACGAAGTCGGCGCCATCAGGCGCTTCTGCTATCTCGGAAACTGGATCCGCCAGCGCCTGGTCGATCACTCGGACGAGCAGCGCACTCTCACCTATGCGGGTCTTGATGCACTGCCATATCCGCAGGATGCCGGAAGCCGGACGCCGGCGCCGACGCGCTATCAAGGCACCATGCAACTGCGCCCGATCGCCGAGGGCGACCGTACCCTCATCGAATGGTCGGTCGTCCTCGAGACCGAACCTGCGGATGCCGATCGCTGGCAGGCGCTATTCGCGTCCTGGATTCCCGATTGGACGAACTCACTTGCGCGGACGCTGGCGCGATCGAGTTAGCGACCGCTCACGGCTCCTGGGCGTCGCCTTTCGGTCTTGCGCCGCCGAAGATGCGCGTGCCTTCCGCAGTGAGATACGGCTTCAGCGTCTCCCACGGCACGAAGGCGACATATTCGCCCTCGGCGTAGGGACCGACGGCGTAGGGCGGATAGTGGAAGGTGAGGCCGGAGCTCTTGCCCGCTTCAGTCGACGGGGCGAGCGTCACCGCACCGATCTTGAGCAGGCTCGGTTTCAGCTCCTTGAACCATTCGTCGGTTGCGGTTTCGCTGGCGTCGCGCTTCTTCTTCTCGACTCTGAGCGAGGCGATGATGGCCTTCACCATCGCTTTCATGGTCGCGCCGTTGTCGGCTGTGTCGGTGAAGAACGGGCGGATCGAGACCCGCTTGTTGTCGGCTTTGTCCCACAGGATCGTGTTGACGTCCGAATTGGGATGCGCGCCGCGTGTGTTCATGTAGTCGTTGCGGAGGATGCTGACATAGCGGTCAGCGACGACCGAGCGGATCTCATATTTGCGCTCGAAATCCCAGCCGCCGTCCTTGAAGAATTGCGGATCGGCTTTGCGCGCGGCGGCAGCTTCGGCGGAGTTTTTGTCGAGCCATTTTTTCCCCTCCGCGAGGCAGTCCGCCGCCAGCGCTGCATCGGCCTTGATCCTGTCGTCGAGGAAGACGCGCGCCTCGATGCTCTTGTTCTTGATGACGGAGTCGGGCTTGGGGTCGGCTGCGTCGGCGGGACTGAACAGTGTGCTGCAAACCATGGCAACACCGAGCGCGCGCACGAACGTTGACGCGAGAAACATCACGCAAAATCCTTCTTCTCGGAAGATTGGCGGTGAAGCTACTCCGCCGCCTCGCTATGCCCGAGCCGCGCATTCAGCTTGCGGATTAGTTCCTCCGCCGCCTCCGCGATCACGGTGCCAGGCGGGAATATCGCCTCGGCACCTGCCGCATATAGCGCGTCGTAATCCTGCGGCGGCACCACGCCGCCGACGATGATCATGATGTCGTCACGGCCCTGCTTCTTCAGCGCGGCCTTCAGCTCCGGCACGGCGGTGAGATGGGCCGCGGCGAGCGAGGAGACGCCGAGAATGTGCACGTCGTTCTCGACGGCCTGCCGCGCGGCCTCGTCGGCGGTCGCAAACAGCGGTCCGATGTCGACGTCGAAGCCGATATCGGCGAAGGCCGAGGCGATCACCTTCTGGCCGCGGTCGTGGCCGTCCTGGCCGATCTTGGCGACCAGGATGCGCGGGCGGCGGCCTTCCGCCTCCTCGAAGGCGTCGATCAGCGCCTGAACCTTCTCGACCTGGTTGCCCATGCTGGACGCCTCCCGCTTGTAGACGCCGGTGATGGATTTGATCTCGGCGCGGTGGCGGCCGAACACCTTCTCCATCGCATCGGAGATTTCGCCGACGGTCGCCTTGGCCCGCGCCGCGTCGATCGCGAGCGC
Source organism: Bradyrhizobium symbiodeficiens (assembly GCF_002266465.3). Taxonomy (NCBI): domain Bacteria; kingdom Pseudomonadati; phylum Pseudomonadota; class Alphaproteobacteria; order Hyphomicrobiales; family Nitrobacteraceae; genus Bradyrhizobium; species Bradyrhizobium symbiodeficiens. The sequence goes on from NZ_CP029427.2 coordinate 2,604,713, forward strand.
CAAGAGATTGCCGTTGCCTTCGCCGGCGGAGCGCGTGATCGCCGCGAGCGCGGCGTCGACGTCCTTCTGGCTACGTTCGCTCTTCAGTCGCGTCAGCTTGTCGATCTGCAGGCGCCGGACATTGGAGTTGTCGACCTTCAGGATATCGATCGGCGCTTCATCCGTCGGCTTGTACTTGTTGACGCCGATCACCGCCTGCCTGCCGGCATCGATGCGGGCCTGCGTCTTGGCCGAGGCTTCCTCAATGCGGAGCTTCGGCAGACCCGCCTCGATCGCCTTCGCCATGCCGCCGAGCTCCTCGACTTCCTGAATGTGGGCCCAGGCCTTGGCGGCGAGGTCGCGGGTGAGGCGTTCGACGTAATACGAGCCGCCCCAGGGATCGATGATCCGGGTGGTGCCGCTCTCCTGCTGCAGGAACAGCTGGGTGTTGCGAGCGATGCGCGCCGAGAAATCTGTCGGCAGCGCCAGCGCCTCGTCGAGCGCGTTGGTGTGCAGCGACTGGGTGTGGCCTTGCGTCGCCGCCATCGCCTCGACGGTGGTTCGCATCACGTTGTTGAAGACGTCCTGCGCGGTCAGCGACCAGCCGGAGGTCTGGCTATGCGTGCGCAGGGAGAGCGAGCGCGGGTCCCTAGGATTGAATGGCTTGAGCAGCTTCGCCCACAGCAGGCGCGCGGCGCGCAGCTTGGCGACTTCCATGAAGAAGTTCATGCCGATCGCCCAGAAGAACGACAGCCGCGGCGCGAAGCGGTCGACGTCGAGACCTGCCGCAAGACCCGCGCGCAGATATTCGACGCCGTCGGCGAGCGTATAGGCGAGCTCGAGGTCCTGCGTCGCCCCGGCCTCCTGCATGTGATAGCCGGAAATGGAAATGGAGTTGTATTTCGGCATCTTCTGCGAGGTGTAGGCGAAGATGTCCGAGATGATCCGCATCGAGGGCGCGGGCGGATAGATGTAGGTGTTGCGCACCATGAACTCTTTCAGAATGTCGTTCTGAATGGTGCCCGAGAGCTTTTCCGGCGGCACGCCCTGTTCCTCGGCGGCTGCAACATAGAGCGCGAGGATCGGCAGCACCGCGCCGTTCATGGTCATGGACACGCTCATCTGGTCGAGCGGAATGCCCGCGAACAGCGTGCGCATGTCGTAGATGGAATCGATGGCCACGCCGGCCATGCCGACGTCGCCACCGACGCGGGGGTGGTCAGAGTCATAGCCGCGATGGGTCGCGAGGTCGAAGGCGACCGAGAGGCCCTTCTGTCCTGCCGCCAGGTTGCGGCGGTAGAACGCATTGGAATCCTCCGCCGTGGAGAAGCCAGCATATTGCCGGACCGTCCAGGGCTGGTTGACATACATGGTCGGGTAGGGGCCGCGCAGGAAAGGCGCGATGCCGGGATAGGTCTCGAGGAAGTCGAGCCCGGCAAGATCAGCCTCGCCATAGGCTGGCTTTACGAGAATGCCCTCAGGCGTCAGCCACGGCTCGCCGCTGCCTGACAGTGCGGCGGTGGCAGCGCGCTCGAAGGCGATGTTTGCGAAATTGGGAATGCGGCTCATGGCTTCAACCATTTCATCAATCATGATCCGGATGCTGATGGCTGACGATGGTCGCCATCTTCTCCGGTCCGTAATTCTGCTGCGTGGTCTGGCTCGGCAGATTGGCGATGCCGACAACCCAGCCGAGGCGGGATTCGGTGCCGAACTGCCGTGTCGGGATCACCCGGTCGGGGCGGTCGAAGGCGCCGGTCATGATCTCGATCCGGTCGCCGTCGATACGGCCGAAGCTCAGCGGCGTGCCGCACGCTGCGCAAAAGCCGCGTTCGGCGATGGTGGAGGAGCGGAAGAACGACGGCTGTCCCTTGGTCCAGGTAAAGTCCGTCTTGTTAATGTCGGCAAAGGAGGCGAACGGCGCGCCGGCCGCCTTTTGGCACATCCGGCAATGGCAGATCGAGACCCTGTTCGGCGCCGTCGTGACGCCGAAGCGCACCGCCCCGCATTGGCAGCCGCCGGTGAGAACGGGTTTGCTGGTGTCGATCATGACTGTTCCATCCGTCGATAGGCGTCTTGCAGCGTGGCAAGCGCATCGCCCCCGGCGAAGACAAAACCCGTGACGCCGGCGGCCCGTAGCGCTGCCTCGGCATCCGTCGGGCGGCCCGCGAGATAGATATGTCGCGCACCCGCGGTTTGCAGGGCCTTCGCGGCGGGTTCCGCCTGACCGGCATAGACCTCGTCGCTGGAACAAAGACAGGCGAGCTCGGCGCCGGAGGCCTTGAAGGCGGCAACCAACTTGGCCGGATCGGCAAAGCCCTCGCTGTCGAGGGCCTCGATGCCGCCGGCCTCGAAGAAGCTTTTCGCAAAGGTCGCACGCGCCGTGAATTCGGCGGGCGTGCCGAGATTGGCCAGAAACACTCTTGGCCGTGCGCCGCGCGTCTTCAGGGCCGCGTCGGATTTGTCGCGCAATGCTCGAACGGTTCCGCAAGCCGGATCGGCGGCAGCGCATCGAACTTGTATTTTTGCTCGCCGTACGGTGGCAGCGCGACTGGCGTTGCTGTCAGCACCGCCGTCTCGCGCTCGTGCAGGTTCGGAAACTCGCTGGCGCCGGTCAGCACGTCGCGGCGTTTTGCGATGTTGGCCTCGCGCGCTGTTCGCGCGGCTGCCACCTTGCTCTGGAACAGGCCCTGCTGAAGCGCGGCAAAGGCGCCGCCGGCCTTTTCGCTCTCCTGGAACAGCGCCCAGGCGGCGTCGCAAAGCTGCGCCGTCAGCGCCTCGATGCCGCCTGCGCCCGCCGCGGGATCAGAGACCTTGGCGAGGTTGCTTTCTTCCAGCAGGAGGAGTTGCGTGTTGCGTGCCACGCGCCGCGCGAACGGATCCGGCAGGCCGAGCGCCAGCGTATGCGGCAGCACGGTGATCGCATTGGCGCCGGCAAGCCCGGCTGCAAACGTCGCGATCGTCGCCCGCAGCATGTTCACGTAGGGGTCGCGCTGCGTCAGCATGCGCCAGGCCGTATCGGCGGCAATGAACAGCGGCTTTGGCGCCAAGCCGCACGCTGTTTCGACACGCGCCCACAGCAGTCGCAGCGCGCGGAATTTGGCCATGGTCAGGAACTGGTCGGCGTCCGCGGCGAGCCGCGCATAGACCATGCCTTGCGTGGCTTCCAGCGGAATGCCGGCGCCTTCGATCGCGCGCAGATAAGCGACGCCGCAGGCGAGCACGAAGGCCAGCTCCTGCACCTCCGAGCCGCCGGCATCGTGGATGACGCGTCCGTCGGCCGACGCAAACGGTCCCTTGAAGCCGAGCGCGGCGAGGCCCTTGATCGCGCCGGTGACGGCAGGGGCGATCTCCTCCCAGGCATAGGGACTGTGGCCCCACACCGCGCCCGCCGCGAGCGGATCGAGCCCGAAACGGATGTTGCAGGCGGCGGGATCGAGGCCCTTGCTCTTCACATATTCCGCGACATGGATCGCGGCCATCCGCGATTGCGGTCCGATCTCGAGTTCGATGCCGATGCCGGCGTCGAGATGGATGTCCTTCAGGACCTTTGCGACCGCCTCGGCAGAGGGTTCCAGGCCGAATCCGCGCGCATCATTGGCGCCGGCGAACACCAGCGCGAGCCCGGTCGCGCCGTTCTCCAGGTCCTGCAACGCCTGCGCATTCGCGAGCACCGCGTCGGGATGGTCGATCCGCTGCACGATCTGCCACGGCGCCGCCGCCGGCCGTCCCATCACGGGCGCAACGCCCTTGGCGCGCAGATAGAGCGGTTCGATCTTGAGTCCGTCATAGGTCTTGCCGACCAGCTTCTCGAACGGCGCGCCCTTGAGCACGCCGTCGACCAGCTTGCGCCAGTCTTCGACGGTTGCCTGGGGAAAATCGGCCGCCAGCGGCAGGTCGTCAGTCACGGAGGTCATGCGGCCAAGGGCTCCCAAACGTATCGTTATTCGCGAGGCGAATTTGCCACGGCCGACCGTCCCTGCAAACGGTCGATTTTGGTTAACCGGTATCCGGAAGCCGCTCAATGCCTTGTGTCGAGACGCTGGAAAGCCCGTCACGCACACGGATGCCCGAGATGACGCGGTCGGGCGCGATCTCGGCGAGCGGCACCAGCACGAAAGCGCGCTCGAACAGGCGCGGATGCGGCAAGGTCAGGTCCGGCTTCTGCATGGAAATGTCGTCATAGGCGATCATGTCGAGATCGATTGTGCGCGGGCCCCAGCGCCGCTCCTTGTCCCGGGTACGGCCGAATTTCTGCTCGACCTTCTGCAGCACGAACAGGAGCGCGTGCGGATCGAGGTCGGTCTCGATCTCGACGCAGGCATTGATGAAGGCGTCCTGCTCTTCGTCGCCCCAGGGTGGCGTGGCATAGTCCGCGGAGCGCGCGATCAGGGCGGCTTGCGCCATGCCGCAGATATGCGCGATCGCCTTGGCGAATGTCGCGCGGACATCGCCGACATTGCCGCCGAGCGCGATCAGCACGCTTGCCATCTTATGGATGCCGCGAGCGGGTCAGCATGATGCCGACATCGTCGAAGATCGCCGCGATCGGCGCATGCGGCTTGTGCACGGTGATCTTCACGGCGCGGATGCGAGGGAACTTCGACAGGATGGCGTCGGCCACCGCACCGGCCGCGCGCTCCAGAAGCTTGTAATTGGTATTCTTGAACGCCGCCGTGGTCGTCGCCACGACGTCGGCGTAGGACACGGTGTCGACAAGCCGGTCGCTGCGCGAGGGCTCCGACAAATCGGTATAGAGTTCGAGATCGATGACGAAGCGCTGGCCGACTTCGGTCTCGTGATCCATCACGCCGTGGCGGGCATGGATCGATAGGCCGGTGACGAAGATCGTATCGGTCATTGCTTGCCCTCGATTGCGTTCGCCACAAGCAGCGCCTGCAAGGTTTCGGCGACGTCATGGGTGCGGATGATCTTTGCGCCGCGCTGTGCGGCGATCAGATGCGCGGCGATCGAGCCGGCGAGCCGCTCCTTCGGCTCCGACGGCGAGACCGAGGCGATGAAGCGTTTTCGCGAGGCGCCGACCAGGATCGGCAGGCCGAACATCTCAAATTCGCGCAACCGCGCCAGCGCGGTCAGGCTCTGCTCGGCGGTCTTGCCGAAGCCGATGCCGGGATCGAGCACGATCTTGTCGCGCGCGATGCCGGCCTTTGCGGCGATGTCGAGCGAACGCAGAAAGAAAGTCTTCATGTCCGTGATGATGTCGATGGCGGGATCGGCGTCGTCGCGGTTGTGCATGACGATGACGGGAACGCCTCTTGCGGCCACCAGCGGCGCCATCGCGGCGTCGCGTTGCAGGCCCCAGACGTCGTTGGCGATCGCCGCGCCCTGGTCGAGCGCGTAGGCCACCACCTCCGCCTTCATGCTGTCGATCGAAACAGGCACGCCGAGCGCCACGACGCCTGAAAGCACCGGCTTGAGCCGTGCGAGCTCGTCGTCCGCGGTGACGGCCTTCGCGCCCTTGTAGGGCCGAGTGGATTCGGCGCCGATATCGATGATGTCGACGCCATCGGTGATCATCGCCCGCGCCCGCGCAAGCGCCTGCTGGGGCGCGATGAACTCGCCGCCGTCGGAGAAGGAGTCCGGGGTGATGTTGAGCACGCCCATCACCGCCGGGATCGGTCGTTCCAGCAATGTCCGCAGCGCATCTGGCCTGGCCGAGCCGGCCGGCGGGACGGATGGAGAGGGCGAGGCATTCATGGCGCCCGCTTTAGCGGGCGGGGAGGGGGGATTCAAGGCGGGATGGGGCATTGCTGGTTGCGCAAGGCCCAATGTTAGCAAGATATGCGCTCTCTTGCCCCGGACGCAGAGCTTTTTCAGCGGTGCGCTGCCGAGCCGGGCCCATGTCGCCGAGAGCTGAGTACGCGTTATGGGTTCCGGCTCTGCGCAGCAACGCTCAACGGCGTTGCTGCGCGTCCGGGACAGGGGACCGAGCGCAGAACTAATACGTGATCTTCGGCTGCAGCTTCTTCGCCTTGGCGATGATGTCGCCGACCGACTTCTCCGAGGGCAGGATGCGCAGCAGCTTCTTCTTCTCGTTGGCGTCGCGCATGCTCTGGGCGAGCCTCGCCGGATTTCGATAGGCGAGCTCGCGCACGGTAGTGACGCCGGCGGCGCGGACCAGGTTGACCTTGGCCCGGCCCATGCCGGGGATGCGCATGTAGTCGGAGACGTTGGCCCATTCCAGCAACAGCTGCTCGCTGATGCCGGTCTTGGCGGATAGCGCCTTGCGGCCCTTCACCGTGCCGGCGGCTTCGAGCAGCCCGTCGGTCGTGCGGATACCCTGCGCCTTCAGCTTGTTGGCGGCAAAGACCGACAGGCCCTCAATCTCGGAGATCGGATATGTCATGATACTCGATGCAAAATGCGCAGACTTCAGGCGAACTGGCTGAGGCCCGGCGTCCCCGTAACGATCTTGCCCATCTGATCCGCTCCGATTTTGTCTCGGCCGTAGCGGAAAAGTTCACGGGCGACGTTTTGAATTTCCGACATGCCAAGTCCCAGACCCATCAGGCGCGTGCCGACCGCCATCAAGCCGCCGCCCATCAGCCGCGACAGTCCGCCGCCGCTCCTGGATGCCTCGATCGCGGCTTCTGCTCCGGGAATCTGGTCGATCAGGGCCTGCACGCTGTCGGAAGGACCCTCGTTGCGAAGGAAGCCCAGGATAATGCCGACGGACTTTTCAGCCACAGCACTATCTATGCTGGCGTTTGTCGCCAGCCGCCCGATCAGTTCGTCCATAAGGCCCGCCCCTCAGCCGGTTGCATGCCGGAGTATTTCTTCGAAAATGATCTTGAGCCGGTGTGATGTGAAATTCAAGCGATGAACGCACGCGCCGTCGCGATTCAGCTTCGATCGCGCGAAAAGTGTTGCAGCGGTGCAAGAGCGAAGACGGAATCGGCGAAAAATTGCCGCGTTGCGAGCAGCTCGCTCCTACTTTCGGCTGATGTCGTCCGATTGTTTCCGGCAATCTCGCATGCTTGGAGCGCGTTGAACCGTTTTAATCGGTGCGCGACATGCGTTAAACTACGGAACTGGAGCCTTCGAGTTTCGATACGCGAAACCCGGCAGAGAGATCAGAGACATCAGAGAGAATAATGACCGCACAGGACAGCAAGCTCGGCGATACCGACGACAAGATCTTCGTCGGCAAGGGAGACGAGCAGGCATGGCTGACGCTGGCGCTCGCCAATCGCCACGGCCTGGTCACGGGTGCAACCGGAACCGGCAAGACCGTGTCGCTGCAAGTGATGGCGGAAGGATTTGCACGCGCCGGTGTTCCGGTCTTCGCGGCCGACATCAAGGGCGATCTCTCCGGCATTGCCGAGGTCGGCGAAGCCAAGGACTTCATCCTCAAGCGCGCCTCCCAAATGGGGCTGAATTTCCAGCCCGACCAGTTCTCGACGGTGTTCTGGGACGTGTTCGGCGAGCAGGGCCATCCGGTGCGCGCGACCGTCACGGAAATGGGGCCGCTTCTGCTCGCGCGCATGCTCGACCTCAACGACGTGCAGGAAGGCGTGCTCAACGTCGCCTTCCGCGTCGCCGACGACAACGGTCTGACCCTGATCGACATGAAGGATCTGCGCGCGCTGCTTGACGCCATCGTGCCCGATAGCGGCAAGAAGGCGGTGGACGCGACGGAGGATGCGCTGGCGGCCATCCGCAAGGCCGCGCAGGGGTTCGGCAACGTCACCAAGGCCACAGTCGGTACCATCCAGCGCCAGCTCCTGGTGCTGGAGAATCAGGGCGGTACCAAATTCTTCGGCGAGCCCGCGCTGACGCTGAAGGACTTCATGAAGACCGACCGCGACGGCCGCGGCATGGTCAACATCCTCGTCGCCGACAAGCTGCTGCAGAGTCCACGGCTTTACGCGACATTCCTGCTGTGGATGCTATCGGAATTGTTCGAGGAGCTGCCCGAGGCCGGCGACCTGCCGAAGCCCAAGCTGGTGTTCTTCTTCGACGAGGCGCACCTGTTGTTCAACGATGCGCCGAAGGCGCTGTTGGACACGATCGAGCAGGTGGTGCGATTGATCCGGTCCAAGGGCGTCGGCGTCTATTTCGTCACACAAAACCCGATCGACGTCCCCGACCGTGTGCTCGGTCAGTTGGGTAACCGTGTGCAGCATGCGCTGCGTGCCTTCACTCCGCGCGACCAGAAGTCGGTCGCCGCCGCGGCGCAGACCTTCCGGCCCAACCCGAAGCTCGACACCGCCAAGGTGATCACGGAGCTCGGCAAGGGCGAGGCACTCGTGTCCTTCCTCGAAGGCAACGGCACGCCGACCATGGTCGAGCGGGTGATGATCCGGCCGCCATCGGCTCGCATCGGACCGATCACGCCGGAAGAGCGCAAGGCGATCATGGATGCGAGCCCGGTGAAGGGCAAATACGACACCGCCGTGGATGAAGAGTCCGCCTACGAGATGATCCAGAAGCGCATCGCCGGCACCGCGGCGACGGCGGAGGCTCCTGCGGGCGCAAGCGGCGGCGGCATCCTCGGCCAGATCGGATCGATCGTCGGCACCATCTTCGGCACCAACGTCAAGCGCGGACGCCTGTCGACCGGCCAGGTCATTGCGCGTGACGTGACGCGATCGGTCACCAACCAGGTGATCGGCGGGATGGCCGCCAATATCGGCAAGTCGGTCGGCGGCCAGCTCGGCGGCTCGATCGGTCGCACGCTGGTCCGCGGCGCGCTCGGCGGATTGCTGCGGCGGTAGGCAGTTCAAGACTTCGTTTCAGGCAATCCGCTTCCGGCTGGTGCGTCGACCTCGCTTCGCTCGCGGGAGTCCGATCACCACCGGTACAATTTCAGGTGAGGGGCTCTCCAAGCCTGCGCCGGTCTGCTACGCCCTGTTCGCCGCCGCACAGGACCAGTCCGTGACCCCGCCCGCCCCGTTAGCCAAGCCCGACGCGCCCAGACCTCCGTCGCTGCGCGCGCCGCTGGACCTGCTGTTTCTGTTCTGCTGCATCCTGCTCACCGCCGACGTGCTCGTTCCTGAAGTCTTCGGCAGCGGCAAGACCAAGGATTACCCGCTGTGGTACTGGGCCGGGCAGCAGGTCTTGCAGGGTAAGCCGCTCTATCCCGCCACGGCCGTCGAGTATTTCGAGTTCATCTATCCGCCGCTGCCGGCGATCATGCTGGCAATCCCGAGCTGGTTCGGCAAAATTCCGCTCTATGTCGTCCTGTCGATCCTGAACGCCTTGGCGTGGTGGTACACCGGGACGTTCTCCCAGGTCATGACCGGCTCGGGGCGCAGCCCCGGCCGCTGGCTGGAGGCGCTGCCCGCCGTCATCACCATGCCGTTCGTGTTCGACATGTTCGACCTCGGCCAGCCGAACCTCGTCCTGCTGGCCATGATGCTCTACGGTTTCTGGAGCTTGCGGCATCAACGTCCCTGGCTTGCAGGCTTCATGTTCGCGCTCGCTGCCGCCATCAAGGTGTTTCCCGTCGCGGTCCTGCCGTATCTGGTCTGGCGGCGGAAATGGGCGGCGGCCGCTGCTACGGTCGCCTTCGCAGGCATCCTGCTCTACGTCGTGCCGGCGCCTATCCGCGGCTTCGAGCGCAACGCGGCCGAGCTTGCGACCTGGTATCAGGGCATGGTCGGAACGAGCTCGGAAAAAGGCTTCGGCCAGCGTGACGAGCAGAACTGGTCGTGGGTCAACCAGTCCCTCATCGCCGTCACGCACCGCATGGTCCGTCCGATCAACTACAATCAGGACGATCCCAAGAAGCCGCCGCGTACGATGAACATCATCGACGTTGACTACAGGACGGCGAACTGGATCGTGCTGGGGCTGTCGGCATTGCTGGGGCTCGGCTTCGTCGCGATCATGCCGCGGCAAGCACTGCGAACGGCGCGCTCGGATGCCGAGGAGCTCGCCATCCTGTTCTGCCTGATCACGGTGGCCTCGCCTTTGGCGCGGCAATACTACTTCATGTGGCTGTTCTTCCCGATGACGGTGCTGATGCATCGCGCCGCCTTCGACGAACGGGCGAAGGTGCGCCTCGGAACCTGGCTCGCCCTCGGCGGGAGCGGCGTCCTCATGCTGCTGGCGCTGCCGTGGTTTCCCAATGTGCTCCAGGCCTGGGGCAATAATCTCCTGGCAACCGCGGTTCTTGCAGGTACCCTCGCATGGCACATCCGGCATCCGCCCGTTGCCGCTGGCTCCGAGCCTGCGACGGCGCTAAAAGCCGGTACCTCTTGAGACTCGAACGTCAGGAATCCGACCATGGCCAATGCGCAGCTTCAATCCGTGCTCGATCACATCGACGGGGATTTCGACAACAGCCTGGAGCGCCTGTTCGCGCTGTTGCGGATCAAGTCGATCTCCGCCGATCCGGCCTTCGCCGGGGATTGCAAGGCGGCGGCCGAGCATCTCGCCAAGGACATCGCGAGCCTCGGCGTCACCACTGAAGTGAGGGCGACGGCCGGGCATCCCGCCATCGTCGGCAAGACCGGGGCCGGCGCACGGCCGCATGTGATCTTTTACGGCCATTACGACGTGCAGCCGGTCGATCCGCTCGATCTCTGGCACCGTCCGCCGTTCGAGCCCGTGGTGACGGACCATGCCGACGGCCGCAAGATCATCGTCGCGCGCGGCGCCGAGGACGACAAGGGCCAGGTGATGACCTTCGTCGAGGCCTGCCGCGCCTGGAAGAAGGTGACGGGCTCGCTGCCGATCGACGTTACTTTCCTGATCGAAGGCGAGGAAGAAGTCGGCTCGAAGAATTTCGTGCCCTTCATCGAAGCCAACAAGGACGAATTCAAAGCCGACTACGTGCTGGTCTGCGACACCGGCATGTGGGATCGCAACACGCCGGCGATCACGACCTCGCTGCGCGGCCTGCTTTATGAAGAGCTGAAGATCACTGCCGCCAATCGCGACCTGCATTCCGGCGTGTTCGGCGGCAGCGCGATGAACCCGATCCGGGTGCTGACGAAAATTTTGGGCGGCCTGTTCGATGACGACAACCGCATCACCATCCCGGGCTTCTATGACGGCGTGAAGGATCTGCCGCCCGACATCCTGGAGCAGTGGAAGAAGCTCAACCTGACGCCGGAGATGTTTTTGAAGCCGATCGGCCTGTCGATCCCGGCCGGCGAGAAGGGGCGCCTGCTGATCGAGCAGGCCTCATCGCGCCCGACCTGCGACGTGAACGGCATCTGGGGCGGCTATATCGGCGAGGGCTCCAAGACGGTGATCCCGTCGCATGCGTCGGCCAAGGTCTCGTTCCGCCTGGTCGAGGGGCAGGATCCCCAGAAGATCCGCAAGGCCTTCCGTGACTACGTGACGGCGCGCATTCCCGGCGACTGCAAGGTCGAGTTCGGCGACCATTCCGCCGCGCCCGCGGTCGCACTCGACTGGAACATGAAACCGCTCGCCGCCGCCAGCAAGGCGCTGACGGAGGAATGGGGCAAGGAGACCGTGCTGATGGGCTCCGGCGCGTCGATCCCGATCGTCGCCGATTTCAAGCGCACGCTCGGCCTGGACTCGCTGCTCGTCGGATTTGGCCTCGACGACGACAACATCCACTCGCCGAACGAGAAATACGACCTCCGCAGCTTCCAGAAAGGTATTCGTTCGTGGGCGCGAATTCTCGCTGCGCTGGCGGAAGTGAAGTAGGGCCCGGCACAGCGCGGTGCCGTAGGGTGAGCAAAGGCGCAAAAGCGCGGTGCCCACCATCTGTCTCTGATCGCAACAGGACGTGGGCACGCTCCGCTTTGCCCACCCTACGAGACCTGTCTCCGGAACGACGAATGCCCCAAACAAAAACGCCGCCCGGAATTGGGCGGCGTTTCATTCCGAAACGTGTAGAGGGTGTTGAAACCTACCCTACACCAAACCCCGAAATTTTCAAGACCGGTAGCCTGGAAGCTCGCGGTCGAGCTTGCGCAGCAGCGGCGGCCACACGAGCTTGGTGGCGCGCAGCTCGGCGCGGTCGCGGTTGGCGAGTAGCTCGGTGTTCTTCTCGATCGCAATCTCCTCGACCGGGTAGATCGGCGTACCCAACGCGCGCGTGCGCACCTGCATCGAGCAGGCGCGCTCGAGGTGGTACATGCGCTCGAAGGCGGAGGCGACCGAGCGGCCGACCGTGAGCGTGCCGTGATTGCGCAGCAGCATGTGGTTGTGGTCGCCGAGATCCTTCTGCAGCCGCGGCCGCTCGTCGTGGTCGAGTGCGATGCCTTCGTAGTCGTGATAGGCGAGATCGTGGGTGACGAGCTGGGCGGTCTGGTTCAGTGGCAGCAGCCCTTCCGCGCTGCTCGACACCGCGGTGCCGTCGAGGGTGTGGAGATGCAGCACGCAGATGGCGTCCTCGCGCACCTCGTGGATCGCCGAATGGATGGTGAAGCCCGCCGGGTTGATGCTGTACTCGCTCTCGGAGAGCTGGTTGCCGTACAGATCGACCTTGACGAGGCTCGAGGCCGTGATCTCGTCGAACATCAGCCCGTAGGGGTTGATCAGGAAATGATGCTCGGGGCCGGGCACGCGCGCGGAGATGTGGGTGTCGACCAGGTCGTCCCAGCCGTACAGCGCGACAAGGCGATAGCAGGCGGCGAGATCGACCCGCTGCTGCCACTCGGCCTCCGTCATATCAGACGGCACTTCCTTCAGGCGCGCTTCCGCTGGCGACATGGCTGGTCTCTCCGAACATCGTTCCGAACATCGTTGTTGCGGGGAGGGAGCGTAGTACCGCTCGTGGCAAGCAGCAAGGCGGCCAAAGCGCGGCAGTCCAGCGTAGCCCGCATGGAGCGAGCCACAGAGAGAAGGATATTACGGCGCCGGGATCGACAGCAGGCTGGAAATGCTGCGGCCGCGGATGTCGTAGACGCGGGCGAACACCACGTCGTCGCGCTTGATCTCGACCATCACGGGCGCGGTCAGGCCCTTGCAGTAGAACTCGCCGAGCGTCATCGCGAAATCGGCCGCGTTGGAATCCCAGCCGATGGTGAAGTCGGGCCCGAGCGCGACCTGCGCGGGGCGCTGCGGACCGCAGACCGCGACCTTCCATTTGCGGCCGGCCGGCGGCGCTTCCTGGCGCTCGACCAGTTGCTCGCGCAATTCATCGGAGGCCTGCTTCAGCGCCAGGCCCCAATAGTCCAGCATGAAGCGGTCGTTGGCGCCGCGCACGGTGCCGGCGATGTGGTTGAAGTGCGTGTACTGATAGGGATGCAGCCGGATCATCTCGGCGAGCGGGAGCGCGAGGCCGAAGCAGAATGTGGCGAGGACGACCGGCTGCCAGGTGCGGTGATTGGCGCGCAGGCGTTCCATGGCCCACGCGAAAGCGACGCCACCGAGCACCGCCATCGGCGGAATCACGAAGACGAAATGGCGGATGCCGTTGTACAGCGCCGGCCGCTTCACCATCGCGATCGCGAGCGGCAGGGTCGCAGCCAGCGTCAGCATCAGCATGATGGTCTTGCGGCGCGCCGGAACCTCGCGGCGCGGCAGCATGGCGAACGTGCTGAACACGGCGCCGCCGATCAGCACCAGCATCACCTCGGGCAGCTGCAGCGCGAACAGCGTCGGCAGATAGGACCAGGGCATATCCGGCACCGACACGATCGCGCCGTCGAACATCTCCTTCCACGGCTTCTCGAAGAAATGCGAGAAGTAGGTCAGCGCCTCGAAAGGATTACCGGGCTCCATGATCGACCACGGCCAGATCAGGCCCATCACGAGGTAGCCGAACGCGAGGCCGGGCAGCAGCACATAGACGACATGGGCGAAGCGCCTGATAGCCTCGCGCAGGCCCTCGCTGCGGAGTTCTTCCAGGAACAGCGGGACGAAGCCGAGCATGGCGTAGACCAGCGCGAGCCCGCCGAGAATGCGGCAGCCGATCGAAAGGCCGGCGCCCAGGCCGACGATCAGGATCGTGCGCGGCGAGGGCTTGGGGTATTCCTCGGCGAGCCGGACCAGGCCGAGCATCAGGATGATCATGGCCACCGCGAAGGGCGCATCCTTCGGATTCATGAACATGTGGCCGTAGAAGATCGGGCACAGCGCGAGCAGCAGCAGCGCGGCAAGCCCGGCAAGGGGTCCGCCGATGCGGCGGGCGAGCCGCCAGGTCACCGCAAGTCCGATCACGCCGACGATGGCGCCGAGCAGACGTCGCGTCTCGAACAACTCGAGCGGAATGAACTTGTGCAGGAGGGCCGCGACCATGTCGAAGCCGCCGCCATACATGTAGAGATTGGCGAAGGAGAGCGCCGCGGTGTCCTTGAAGCCGGAACCGAACATGCGCAGCAACAAATCGGCATATTCGGCGTGGGTGTAGTCGTCCCAGCCGAGGCCGTAGTCGCGGAAGGTCAGGCCTGCAACCACGGTGACCGCAGCCAGCACCAGCATGGCGAGATCGTCGCAGGTCCGCTCGACCGAGCGCTGTTGAGGCGTGTCGATCGCCGAAGTCGTGATGGATGTCATGGCTATCGGTGCCCCGGAATCCCCTCTTGGCCCGGCTGGTGCGCGCGGGCCTGCTCCCCGGACTCCCTATAGCGCAGTTCCATTACCAAGTAATTGGGCATTATGGCTAAATTCCTGATGCGACGCAGCAATTCCGGATATTGACAGCAGGCTAGCAGTAGCGAGCCGTAGCTGAAGGGAATGTGAATAAGTCCCTGATTTCCTTCTCTTTCGGAACGCTGCCCGCAATTCGCCGTTGGCGTGGAACATCGTATGACGGTATCGTGCGTGACGGGTCGCGTGTGGATGTGCGGCCGGGGGTGAGTTCGATGACCTTGGCATTGTTGATCGCGGGGATTTTCGCCATCGTGGCGGGCCTCCTTTCGATCCTGTTCGGCTTTTCCGTCAGGGAGTTCAGCCTCGGCAGCCCCCTCATAGTCTCGGGCACGATCGCCGTCTGCTCCGGGATGTTACTGGCCGGCCTCTCTGTCGTGGTCACCGAGCTGAAGGGTATCGCGCGCCGGCTGGCCAGTGCACCTTCGGAGGTTCGGGTCAGGCCCGTGCTGCCGGGCCTCGCCGCATCGGGTGCTGCTGCGCCCGAGCCGATGCCCGCAGCGGCCGCAAGGATGGAGGGAAGGATCGAGCCGCCGCCAGCCCCCGCCGCGGGCACGCCGCCGTGGCAAAGCGAAGCTGCCGCGCGCGAGCGTCCGCGTGTCGAGGCGCCGCCGGAACTGGAAGCGCCGACGCCGCCCGCTGCTCCGGAAGCCCCGCGCCGCCGCAACCTGATGTTCGCCTCGACTTCACGCAAGGAGCGCGAGCGCGCGGAGGCGAAGACCACCGATGGAGCGCCGCCGCCACATCTGGAGCCCGGCGAGGCTGCGGAGAATCCGCCGGCAAGCTTTGACGATGCCTGGCCGAAGCCGGACCGCATGCGCCCGCCGGAGCCGCCGGCCGCCGCGCGCCGGCCCCCGCCGCGTTCTCCTTCGACCTTTGCGGAGACCGCTCCGCCTGCACCCGAACCGCCGCCACCTGTCGAGCAGCCGCCCGTCACCGTGCTCAAATCCGGAATCGTCGACGGCATGGCCTATTCGCTCTACTCCGACGGCTCGATCGAAGCGCAGATGCCGGAAGGCATGATGCGCTTTGCCTCGATCGACGAGTTGCGCGCCCATCTCGACCAGCGGTCCTGAGCTCCGACGCGCGGCGGTCAAGCGTCGTCGTCGCCTCGTCGGTCGTCTTGTTTCGGCCGAACCTATTGTTGACAGGGAATAGTTCGCGTCGTCTATCCCGTGAGGCGCAAGTGCAAAGAGGGCGGGCTCATGTCGGATGCCGGGGCTAAGAATTTCATCGAGCTGACGGCGAGCATCGTGTCGGCCTATCTCAGCAACAATCCGACGCCGGCTGGGGATATTCCGAACTTGATCAGCCAGGTGCACGGCGCCCTGGTGCGGGTGTCGTCGGGCCGCACCGAGACCGCGCCGCTCGAGCCGGCCAAGCCGGCGGTCTCGTTGAAGAAGTCGATCGCGCCCGATTATCTGGTCTGCCTGGAAGACGGCAAGCGCTTCAAGTCGCTGAAGCGCCATCTGCGCACGCAGTACAACATGACGCCGGAGCAATACCGCGAGAAATGGGGCCTGCCGGCCGACTATCCCATGGTCGCGCCGAACTATGCGGTGGCGCGCTCGCAATTGGCCAAGCAGATGGGCCTCGGACAGCAGCAGCGGAAACGGAAGTAGCTTGCTGCTTGATCGGCGTGCTCAGCCCTCATCCTGAGGAGACCGCAAAGCGGGCGTCTCGAAGGATGGCCGCGGGCGAGAGCCGGGCCTTTCATGATTCGAGACGCGCGTTCCGCGCTCCTCACCATGAGGATCGTGCCTCACGACGCTTCAGCGAGCGCCTCTCTCGCGTCGGTCTTGATGCGCTCGACCATCGAGCGCAGGCCGTTGGAGCGCTGCGGCGTCAGATGATCGCGAAAGCCGAACTCGTTGAACACGGCGATCGCGTCGGTATCGAGGATCTCCCGCGGCGTGCGTCCCGAATAGAGCGAGAGCACGATGGCGACAAGCCCGCGCACGATATGCGCGTCGCTGTCGCCGCGATATTTCAGGATCGGCACGCCACCATCGCAGTCGACCAGCTTCTGCAGCCAGACCTGGCTGACGCAGCCGTTGACCTTGTTCGCGGCGGAATGCTCGGCCTCCGGCATCGGTTCCAGTGTGCGGCCGAGCTCGATGACGTACCGGTAGCGGTCGTCCCACTCGTCCAGAAGCTCGAAATTATCCCTGATTTCGTCGATCGTCGTCATGCTGGCCCGTGTCCCGTTGGGGCCAATATAAGGATGCGAGGAGATGAAATCGATAGGGTTTGGGCGCTAATTCGCCGCCGAGGGGCCGCGCCATTCCAGCGCGAGGTCGTCCTGACTCAGGGTGTCGTGCGGCGCTTCGCTCGAGACGGCATCGCCTTCGCCGGCCATCGCGATCGAGCCGGTATGGTCGGGCGCCTTCTTGTCGTTCTTCTCGTTCTTGTCGTTGCTGATGTGCTCTTTCTTGTCGTTGATGATCTGGTAGATCTTGCGCGCGCCATCCTGGGCGCGCTGGCCGATGATGGTCGCGGCCTGTCCGCCGACCTCGCAGGCCGCCGGCTGGCGCTTGCAGAACTGGGTCATGTCGGAGACGGCCGCGGTCGCAGCCTGAACCGCGTCGGCGGCGCCGATCTGGGGCAGCTTCTCCGATTCGGGCGTCTTGTCCCTGGGCAGGAGCACCAGCACCAGCCCGAGCCAGAATGTGATGCGGAGCAGAAAGCGCATCTTGTCGACCTGTACGTTAGATCCCGTCCGCGGCGATGGTCCGCGCGCGTTTCGACCTAGCAACTCTCGATAAATCGCAAGTGATTGCCTTGAGCTTAATTCGCGGAAAATTTGCGCAGAAATCTTCGAGATCGACGGTGTCGTAAATTTTCGATTGACGCCGGCGCCCGGGATTTTGCCGGCACGAATGTCTACCAATTCGAAACCATGCCGGGATGCGGGAAACCCTGTGTTCACCATCCTCGCCGAAGACGTCGCCAAATCGTCTAAAAGGCCCCGCGATGTCGCGGCGTCCGGCCGCGCACCGGGCCGCCTTAGCACTCGTTTAAGGTCGCTCTGACACGGTGGCTCAACGATAAGGAGGCGTTGCGGCGCGTCTTCAAAGGACGAGTGAGCCGAAGCGCGAGACCCGTGACAGTTTTGAGTATCATCCGCGATTGTCTCGATGCACTGCTGCATCCCTCCGCGCGTTACGATGCGCTGATGCGGGCGCGTCATCGTGCCTTCATGGCGCCTCGGCTGCTCGGCAGCCTGGCCGCCTTTGCCGCATTCCCGGTTTATCTCGCCATGCGTGGCGCGCCGAGCGCGGTCGAGGTCGCCGCTTTCGCCTGGCTGATCGCGCCGATCCTGCTGTCCTGGTTCCTGTCGCGCACCGGCCGCTATGAAGGTGCGCATGTGCTGTCGTCGTTGGCGCTCGCCGGCCTGATCATGGCTGTCGCGGGCAGCACGGGCGGCATCGAATCATTCGCCGCGGTCTGGCTGGTCGTGGTTCCCCTCGAAGCCGCGCTGTCGGCCTCGCGCCGCGTCGCGGCCTTCGCATCATTGCTCGCGCTGTCCTGTGCGGGACTCCTGATCCTCGCCGGCCAGCTCGGCTGGCTGCCGGTCGCAGACACCAGCACCGCGGAACGTGGCGTGCTGATGGCGTGCGGCGTCGTCTCGGCGACGCTCTATGCCGCTGGCCTTGCTTTCGGCGCGGAATCGCTCGCGCGTACCAGCGTTGCGCTGCTGTCGCGCGAGGAGGAGCGTTATCGCCTGCTCGCCCGCAACATGAGCGACGTCGTCTCGCGGCATCGGCGCAACGGTGCGGTGGAGTTCATCTCGCCCGCGGCCGAGGCCATGCTCGGCATGCCGGTGGCGCAACTGCTAGGGCATGGCCTGTTCGACCGCGTCCATGTCGCCGATCGCCCGGCCTATCTCACCGCGCTCTCCGCTGCCGCGCGCGGTGACGTCCGCAGCATCGAGTTCCGGCTACGGCGTGAGCCCGACGGTTCGGAGCGCGGCCAGGTCGATTTCCTCTGGGTCGAGATGCGCTGCCGCCCGCTCGACCGGGATTTCGGCCAGAATCCCCATGGCGACGATACGCGCGAGGCAGAAGTCGTCGCCGTGATGCGCGACGTCACCGAGTACAAGCTGTCCGAGCAGGCGCTGGAACAGGCGCGCAGCGCCGCGGAAGCGGCCGATGCCGCCAAGACGCGCTTCCTCGCCACCATGAGCCACGAGCTGCGCACGCCGCTGAACGCCATCATCGGCTTCTCCGAGATGATCGCACAGGAGCAGACCCTGATGCTGGGTGCGGCCCAGCGCCGGGAATATGCCCAGCTCATCAACGATTCCGGCCAGCATCTGCTGTCGGTCGTCAACGGCATCCTGGACATGTCGAAGATGGAGTCCGGCAATTTCGAGATCGCGTCCGAGCCGTTCGCGCCGCGCGCCGCGCTGCTGCATTGCTGCAATCTGCTGGCGCTGAAGGCGCGGGAGAACGGCATCGACCTCATCACCGACGCGCCGCAGGATCTGCCGGTCATGACCGGCGATCCCAGGGCGTTCAAGCAGATCGTGCTCAATCTCGTCGCCAACGCCATCAAGTTCACCGAGCGCGGCGGTCAGGTCTCGGTGACCGCTTCGGTGTCGGGTTCGCAACTGACGCTGCGCATCGGCGACACCGGCGTGGGCATTGCGGCCGACGATCTCAACCGCATCGGCGCGCCGTTCTTCCAGGCGGGCAAGACCTATCAGCGCCGTCACGAGGGAACCGGCCTCGGACTTTCGATCGTCAAGAGCCTCGTGGCGTTGCATCTCGGCGAATTGACGGTACAAAGCAGATTGGGAGAGGGCACTCTCGTCACCGTCAGGCTGCCGCTCGTCTACACGCCCCCGCAAGTCAAGCCGGTCGAGAGCAAGGTCGCGACGCTGGCGCCGGTGCAGCGTCACGACCTTCAAGACCAAGCTCACGACCAGTCTCAGGACCAACCCGCTCTGGTGAAGAAAAGTGCCTAGGAAGTCTGCCAAGGACGAAGCCGCTCCGCGCCGCCGTGGCGCCAAGGCCGCCGTCGTCGATGTCGAGACCGAGCGCAACCTCGTGATGCGCGTGCTGCTGCACAGCCCCAAAGATACGCTAGCCGGCCTCGTCGCCGTCGCTGCGATCGGTGCGATCGTCACCAACGCGCTGTTCCTGCAGACCGGTCGGCATCCGGCGCCGATGTTCGGCACCGTGATCAATCTTCCCGCGCCTTCCTCCGTGGCGCTGCCGAACCCCTTGCCGCGTCCGCGCCCGGTCGGCGCCGATACCTCGCCGCTGGAGCCGCGCGCGACGGAGTTCCGCGCCGAGCCCAAACCTGCCGAGCCCAAACCTGCCGAGCCCAAGCCCGTCGAGCGAGCCGCCGAGAAGCCGCCGGAGAGACCCGTCGAGGCGACCGCATCGACGCGCTCGAACGATCCGATGACCAATCTGGTCAAGCAAACGACGTCGACGCCGCAATCCGCAATGCGTCCGCCGGCGCCGATCCCCATGCCGCATGGCCCGGCCGCACGGCGCATCGCCGGCGTGCAGCGCGCGCTGTCCGAATATGGCTACGGCAATTTGAAGATCACGGGCACGATGAGCGGCGAGACCCAGTCCGCGATCCAGAAGTTCGAGCGCGAGCACAGGATGCAGGTCACTGGCCAGCTGTCCGACCGGCTGCTGCGCGAACTCGGCGCCGCAATCGGCCATCCCGTCGATTGACGCGTATCTCGCTGTCATTGACGCCGATCAATTCCCGGCATGCCGCTCCGGCAAGGCAGGCCCGCCCGCGCACGGGCGATTTGCTCGGGATCAATGACGGCCGGCAGCTTCGGGGAACATGATCGACCATCTTCAAGGAAGAAGAGAGGTTGTCATGTTCAAGGTCTCGGTTCTGGTCTGGATCGTGCTGGGTACGGTGCTCGCGGGCGTCAGCCTGATCGTCGTGCTGATGGTGCCGAGTTTCGCCGCGGACGCGATCAGAAACATCCCCTATGCGGTCGCCGTGGGATTTGCACTTGCAATGCCGCTGTCATACCTCGTGGCGCGCCAGATCAACGGCGGGCAAGGTGTAAGCAAGGCGTGACATTCGGACACTGACACTGGCGGCGCGCGTCGCGCTGGCCTATCGTTCGACTCATGCGTTTGAAATCCAACATATGGGTCGCGGCCTATTTGCGCCGGTGCCAGACCGAGGGCGTGTACGGCGCAGTGGTTCGTCGCGGTGCCGAGGAGGCGGGTGCGGTGTTCGTCAAGGTCTCGCTGCTCGACGGCCAGGCGATGCTCTACGCTCCGGCGCCGCAGACGTCGTACGACGACGACCGCCCCGTCGATCGCTTCTTCGTGCCGGTCGCGCAGCAGCCCTTGCCGGAGCACACGATCGAGGAGCGTCTCGCCAAGGAAATCCGCTTCGATCCGGACGCATGGATCGTCGAGACCGAGGATCGCGCCGGGCGGCATTTCCTGGACCTGGCGAAGACGTAGCTGCTGCTCCCGTGTCCCGGACGAGCGGCGACGCGCAGCGTTGCCGCGCAGAGCCGGGACCCGGAAAGCGACACGAACGGACGCCGCGAGATGAGCCACGGCTCAACACCGCATCGCACCGTACGATGCTTCGCATCGCCGGGAGCGCTGTGCTGCGTCCGGGGCACGAACTCCATCGTGTGCCGGCGTGGCGAACTAGCGCTCCGACGATCCGTCGGTACCGGTGCGGCGCGGCATCGCGCCCGGCTGCACGCCCGGCCGCGTCTGGCTCGCGCCGGCGCGGGCGCGCTGGCGTTCGCCGTCATGCAGTGACGGCTGGTATTTTGCGCGGGTGACGGCGAGAGTCGAACCGCGCCAGGCCGCCAGCATCACCAGTGCCGAGCGGTCGCTGAGGCGATCGTAGAGCCGCGACAGCCGGTACACCTCGTTCACGGAATTGCCGATCTCCGGCTTGAAGAACAGCAGGATGCGCTGGAAATTCGGGCTCGGCATGTCGAGCGCGCGCGCGGCGACCGCGAGCGCTTCGCCGCCGGCATCATCGACGATCTGGGCTGCGACGCGCGAGGGCAGGATCAGGCTGTCGCCGAGCTCGAGGGTGAAATTCTCGACATCGCCCGCGATCGCCGCCATCTCCAGGATCTGGAACGCGCGCCTGGCGCGCGCGGTCGGAATGCGGGGCGCGGCCTTCAGCGGGGTCTGCGCCAGATTGTGCAGGATCAGCGCGCGCTCGGAGGCGCCCGCGCGGAAGAACATGTCGTGGATCTCCGCGGCGTCCGTCGGCTGCATCGCCATGTTGGCGGCCATGCGCCGCTCGGCGTCGGTCGGCGTGCGGACCGGCGAGGGGGCGGGTGCGGGCGTAGGGATCTCGCGGGCCAGCGGAACCCTGCGGCCTTCCTGCGCCGCGACCAGGCCGAGCTTCTGGAGAACCGGGATCGGCGCCTGCGGATAGATTGCGAGCCGCGCCTTGACGGCCGCGCGCGTGGCATCGTCGACCTGGTCGATCAACCGCGTCGCAAGCTCGATGAATTGCCGCTGTTCGTCGTCGCTGTGGGTGTTCTTCTGGACGTAAAGGTCGGTCAGCACGCGCAGCAGCGTCGGCCGAACATCGACGCCTTCGCGACGGGAGAGCGACATCAGCCCGTCGAATCCGGGAAACAGCGACTTGGTCATGGAGGATACGCGACCTGGAAGAGATACTCGTCGCCAGCCTATCGCAGGCTCCTTTAAAGGCTCGTTAAGGAAAACGAGGCGTGAAACCCAACGCTCGATTTGAAGCGATCTCGTGCCGCAGCGGGACGTCGCGGCCGGCCCGTGCGGTTACGGTTCCACCCCGACGTTTACACCCCGTTAACCATGAACTGATCTTAATGAATGCATGTTGCACGGGCGCGCATGATCGCGCGGCAATCGAAGAGAGCTGACATGGGGACCATCATTGAATTTCCGGCCGGTCGCCGGGTGGGCTCGTCGAGGGATGTCGCTCCGCGCGCGGACATGGGAACGATCCTGATCCTTCCCGTCATCCGTATCGAGCGCGAGGCAGACGAAGCCAGCGGAGATCACGGGCCGGAGCAGGGCACAGCGCCGGGGCGCCGTCGTCGCCGTCGCTGATTCCAGGCTTTTGCAATGCCGGACACCATCCGCCAGATCCGGTCTGTCCTGTCGGCCGTCTTGCTCGCGCTTTTGGCTGCGAGCCTCGCGGCCTGTAGCGGCGGCGATTTCGGCCGCACCCGTGAGAGCATGCGCAGCGACGACATGCATCGCTGGCTGGGCGCGGAGGTCACCGGCAGCGTCGGTCTGAAGCCGTCGCAATTTCAACTGACCGACGAGGAGCGCCAGCTGCGCGACCTCGCCTATCCCATGATCGAGCCGCCGCTGTCGCGCCCCGCCTGGAAGAGCGTGTTCGGCGACTACAAGGCGATGCCCTCGCCGTGGCAGCAGAAGATCGTGTTCGACCGCACCATGTACGGCCGCACGCTGATCGACGAGCCGCACCGCTCGCATTCCTCGCGCTATGCGCAACTGATGGAGGACGTGCGCAACGACATCACCCGCTTCGAGCCGTTCTTCGCCAGTGCGATCCGCGTCATCGACCTCGACAGGAAGCGCAATGCCAGCATGGCCCGCGTCTCCGCGCTCTCGCCGAGGGAGAAGGACGACGCGGTCGCGCGCATGCAGGAGAACTCGCTGATCGTGCAGTGGGTGCAGCAATGCCTGGAACAGCGCATCTCGTCCTACCGCTGGGCGCTGGAGCGCCTGGTGATCCAGGCCCCCGACGGCCTGGCCGCCGACGCCGACCGCCTGATCGGCGAACTCGCGGCCCAGACCGCCAACCCGCCGGTCCAGGCGCAACCGCCCTATGGACGTGCGGTGGTTTCGAAGGGCTGAGACGCGCAAAGGCCGCTCGTGGCGAGCGGGCCGTCCCCGTCAATCGGCTGCATTGGGATGCGAATCCCGCGCTCTTGCAGTGCTCCCAGGCCGCGCCGCGCTGCATCATAACCTTCATCCCAGCCCAGACTTCGTTCAGGAACCCTGATTGCGCTTGTCCTTCGGGGCCGGATGACTAGGATTATTTTGTTTCTTCAAGTCATTTGCCCAAAGGTCCATAGAGATGCTCCTAGACGCCCTGCGTCCTTTTACGAGCCGTCCGGACGTTTCCCACCGCACCCTGCTGGCTCTTGCCATCCTGCTCGGAACCACCGGTTCGGCCGCCGCGCTTAGCAAGGAAGCGGCGCTGGAGAATTGCCGGATGACCATCGGCAAGCCGATCGTGCAGGCCTGCATGCGTGCCGGTGGCGGCGCCAATCTCGAAGCCTGCCGCGCCAAGGCTTCGCCCCAGGTCAGATCCTGCGTGATGGCGGCGCTGAATGCCGCCAACGGCCGGGCCAATGTGGCTGTCGAGGTTCCCAAGGAGAGCGCGCCCAAGCTCGAGGCGGGCACGGCGCTTCCGAAGGACTTCGTCGCGCCGCCCCGCAGCATCGCGGACATTACCGCCGTCCTCGACGGCGACAGGCCCGACGAGAAGATGATCGCGGAACTGAAGTCCGATGCCGACGCCGTCCCGACGGGCAAAGAGTCGCGCCAGGATCTCGCCCAGCTCTATTTCGATCGCGCCAACGCGCGCGCCCAGCTTGGCCGGCTCGCCGAAGCGATGGCGGACGCAGACAAGGCCGCGGAGGTCGGGCGCGGCGCGGTGGGGCCGAACCTGCTGGGTCGTATCCTGCAGCTTCAGTCCTTGCAGCACGCCCTCGCGGGCGATCCGAAGCGGTCGCTCGAGATCATGCAGAGGCTGCTGCGCGAATCGGCCAGCATGCCCGGCGCCAAGGGATTGCAGTTCAACACCAACCGCGGCATCGCGAGCGTTCTCATCCAGATGGGCGACGTCGCGCAGGCCGAGGGCTATCTGCGCCGCAGCCAGACCGCGATCCAGGAGGCCCGCACCAGCGGTCATCCCAACTGGCGAGCGTCCTATGCCAAGTTCGGCCAGGGCTGGGAAGGCGAGCTGGAGCTCGGGCGAGCCCTGATCTTCGAGGCGCGCGGACAGTTCGCCGACGCCGAGGTCGCCTATCGCAATGCCGAGCTGCGCAAGCGCGCGAGCACGAAGGCGATCCTGGAAGCTGACAATCCGCCCGCCGAAACCATCCTGCTGCAGGCGATCGACGGCATCATCCTGAACCAGGCGCGCATGAAGGCGAAGCAGGGCAGGCTCGCCGAGGCCGAGGTGGATGCGCGCCGCGCGCTGCTCTCGCGCCTGAAGGATACCGGCAAGTACAATTCCGTCACGCCGCGTTTCGTGATGGGACTTGCGGGTATCCTCGTCGACCAGGGCCGCTATGAGGAGGCCGAGAAACTTGGACGTGTCGCCCTTGAGATCGCCAACAAGGTGGGCGTGCCGGAGGATTCGCAAGCGACGGTGCAAGTGTTGTCGCAGCTCGCCGGGATCCTGACGCTTCGGCGTCAGAATGCTGAAGCCGGCGCAATGTTCGCGCGGATCGACAAGGCCGTCACGGGTTGGGATCCTCAGCGCCGTCAGGTGTTCGAGCTCAATCCCTCCCGCATCCTGTCGCTCTATGGCTCCGGTCAGTTGGACGCCGGCATCGCGGCCGCCGAGCAGCTCGTGAAGAAGCAAATCGCGCGCGTCGGCGAGAATCATTTCGACGCCGCATCGGCGCGCGGCACCCTGGCCATGGGCCTGATGCGCGCCGGGCGTGACGCCGAAGCGATCCGCGAATACAAGGCCGCCATCCCGGTCATGATGGCTGGCGCCAACGAGAACGCCGACGACGAGAACACGACTGTCGTCGCCGCACGCAGCCAGCGGCTGCAGGCCATCGTCGAGAGCTATCTGATGCTCCTGGCGAGGGCCGAGGGGACCAATAAGACTGTCGGCGAAGAGACGTTCAGCCTTGCCGACGCCATCCGCGGCCGTTCGGTGCAGCAGGCGTTGGCGGCCTCGAGTGCGCGCGCGGCCGCGAAGGATCCTGCGCTCGCAGAACTCGTGCGCAAGGAGCAGGACCTGACCAAGCAGGTCAACGCCCAGCTCGGTACTCTCAACAACGTGCTCGCCCTTCCGGCGGCGGAGCGCGACGACAAGGGTGTCGCGCAGATCCAGGCCTCGATAGCGGCCCTGCGCGGTCAGCGGGACAAGGCGCGCCAGGAGATCAAGCAGAAGTTTCCGATCTACGCCGATCTCGTTTCGCCGAGGCCGCCCAGCGTCGCCGATATCCGCGCCACGCTGGCCGACGACGAGGCCATGCTGTCGTTCTATTTCGGCCAGAACGCCAGCTTCGTGTGGGCTGTACCGAAATCGGGGCCGGTCGCCTTCGCCGCGGTACCGGCCAAGATCGGCGACATCGAGAGCAAGATCCGCAAGCTGCGTGAAGCGCTTGAGCCGCAGGCTGCGATGATCTCGGATATTCCGCCGTTCGACCTCGCGCTCGGCCATGAACTCTACGAGCTTCTGCTCAAACCCGTCGAGAGCGGATGGAAGCCGGCGAAGAACCTGATCGTCGTGACCAATGGCGCGCTTGGGCTGTTGCCGCTGTCCCTTTTGCCGACCGCAAAGGTGGAGGTGGCTGCCGACGAGGACCCGCTGTTCGTCGGCTATCGCAACGTGCCGTGGTTGGCGCGGACCCATGCCGTGTCGACGGTGCCGTCGGCGGCGGCGCTGCGCACGCTGCGGCAATTGCCGCCGGGCAAGGCCGGTCGCGGCGACCTCGTCGCCTTCGGCGATCCTTATTTCAACAGGGATCAACAGACCGAGGCGGACGGCGCCGGGGAGAAGGTGCAGGTTGCCGATGCCGGCGGCAATGTCACGCGCGGCGGCCCGCTGAAGCGGCGCAACAGTCCCAAGCTCGAGGGCGTCGACAGCGCCGAGCTTGGTCTGCTGCCGCGCCTACCCGACACCGCGGACGAACTGAAATCGATCGCGCTCGCGCTGCAGGCCGATCCCTCGAAGGTGCTGTTCCTTGGGAAGGACGCCACCGAGAGCGCGGTGAAGACCATGAATCTGTCCGGCTTCAGAATTCTGGCCTTTGCCACCCACGGCCTCATTCCGGGTGAGCTGAACGGGCTGACGCAGCCGGCGCTCGCTTTATCCTCGCCGGCCGTGACAGGCGAGGGCGGTGACGGTCTCCTGACCATGGAGGAGATTCTCGGCCTCAAGCTCGATGCGGACTGGGTGATCCTCTCGGCCTGCAACACCGGCGCGGGAGCGGGCGCCGGGGCCGAGGCGGCGTCCGGGCTTGGCCGCGCGTTCTTCTATGCCGGAACGCGTGCGCTGCTGGTGACGAACTGGTCGGTGCATTCGCAGTCGGCGCGGCAATTGGTGACGGACCTGTTCAAGCGGCAGGCGGACGATCCCAAGCTGTCGCGCAGCGAAGCGCTGCGCCAGGCGGCGATGGCGCTCGTCGATGGTCCCGGCTATCTCAACAGCGAAGGCAAGACCGAGTTTGCGTATGCGCATCCGTTGTTCTGGGCGCCTTACACGATCATCGGCGATGGCGGCTTGCGGTGACCAACAGGTGACGGAAGGGGTGAAAAGACGATGACGCGGAATGTCTTGTTGGGCGTTGTGGCGGCAGGTTTATTGCTTTCGGCTCCTGCGCGCGCCACGCAATTGATCACCGAGGAAGAAGCCAAGCTGCCGCCTCCGAAGGGAGCAATCGCAGCCGACCGGCGCGGCATCCTGCGCGGCCCGAAGGTCGAGTTCATCTCGCCCGGCGATTCCATGAGCTCGCCGATGCCGCTGGTGCTGAAGTTCGAATCGTTCGGTGGAGCAAAGATCGACCCGGAATCGGTCAAGATGATCTTCCTCCGCACGCCGAACGTGGACCTCACCCCGAGGGTAAAGCCCTTCGTGAAGCCCGAGGGCATCAACATGCAGGATGCCGAACTGCCGCCGGGCGAATACACGGTGCGGGTCGATATCAAGGACAGCGACGGCCGGGCCGGTACCACCATCTTCACCTTGAAGGTCGGGCCGAAATGAGCTGTCCTTACTGCTGCGCCGGCACTGCGGAGGGCGCAATGGTCTGCCCCTCCTGCGGGCGCGACATCGCCGTTCCCGCCACCCTGCTGGCTGAGCGGGACGATCTCCTGCGCAAGCGCGAGGAATTGCGCGATGAGTTGAGACGGGCCAGAGACGAGGTCGAAGCCATCACAAGGCGAAGGAAGTCGCGCTAGCGATGGAGTGTCCGTTCTGCGCCGAGACCATCAAGGACGAAGCGATCGCGTGCAAGCATTGCTCGCGGGACCTGCGCATCGTGCGCCCGATGCTGATCGAAATCGACGCCATCGTCGCCGACCTGGACAAGCTCAGGCGTGACCTCGACCGCGTCCATGTCCGGCTTGAACGCTACAAGAACCCGCTGCGCTATT
Organism: Bradyrhizobium symbiodeficiens; assembly: GCF_002266465.3. Classification (NCBI taxonomy): domain Bacteria; kingdom Pseudomonadati; phylum Pseudomonadota; class Alphaproteobacteria; order Hyphomicrobiales; family Nitrobacteraceae; genus Bradyrhizobium; species Bradyrhizobium symbiodeficiens. The sequence goes on from NZ_CP029427.2 coordinate 2,632,567, forward strand.
ACCTGACGCATGCGGTGCTCTACGTTGCGATTCCGTCCGTGCTGCTGGTGATCGCGCATGTGCTGGTGACCATCACCCTCAACGTGTCTCCGATCCCGCTCCGGATCGCGTCGATCGTGATACCGCTTCTGTTCGGCTTCGTGGCCTATCCGCTGCACCGTGTCTCCGCGCTGACGGCCCTTGTGCTGGCTTTCCTGACGGCGACGGTCAGCGTGCTTTCGATGCTGACGGTCACCGGCGTTCACGATCATGTCCCGATCCTGCCGGAAGCCTGGATCGAGTGGCGCGAGGTGTTCGAATACGGCGCCAGCATTCTGCTCGCCTTCGTCTCCGGAAACATCTTGAGCGTGGTGATCTTCCAGGTGCTGCCCCGCGTGTTGACGCAGGGCGGCAAACCGAACGCATTCGCCTTCCGCGTCGCACGCCTCTTGGGGCAGCACGTCGGCGAAGAGCAATTGCGCCGCCGTGCCCGGCTGATCCAGGACCTCATGCAGACGATCGGCCCGCTGGCGGGCGTCGCGGCCACGGGCGTCGGCTCAATCTATGCGGGATTGAAAGGCCTGCTCGGATAGGGAGGACGCAGCGCCTCTCGCCGCCAAGGCGTGAGTTCATGCGCAGCCAGCCTCCGGTGATGGTGCTCATGCGTTTCTCCGATCGACAGTGGGTTCGCCGATCGATAGCGCGCTCGTGATGCGCGGGTTCAACCACGCGGCCGTCTCGAAGTTGCGTCCTACTGTCGCCTGACAGCTGCTGCCATCGAGGCCAGTCTACCGCGCGTCCACCACTTCGCCGTCTTCCTTGACGAACCGGCCGACCGGACGATCCAAGAGACCGATGACGGCTTCGGAGGGCCGGCACAAGCGCGCGCCCATCGCCGTCACCACGATCGGGCGGTTGATCAGGATGGGATGCGCGAGCATCTGGTCGATCAGCTCGTCATCGGTCCATTTGGGATCGTCGAGGCCGAGCTCGCGAAAGGGCGTGCCCTTCTCGCGCAACAGCGCGCGGACGGAGATGCCCATCGCCTTGACGAGCTCGATCAGCTTGTCGCGCGAGGGCGGCGTCTTCAGGTATTCGACGACGACGGGCTCGATGCCGCTCTGGCGGATCATCGCCAGCGTGTTGCGCGAGGTGCCGCAGTCGGGGTTGTGATAGATCGTGACACTCATGCTCGGGTTTTCCGCTTCACTGGCGCGCTTCCAGGGCTGTGGTGGCTTTGCCGGCGCCCGCTTCGTACCAGCCCCGGGTCGCCTTGACGATGCGGACGACGGACAGCATCACCGGGACCTCGACGAGCACACCGACCACGGTCGCCAGCGCGGCGCCGGAGTCCAGGCCGAACAGGCTGATCGCGGCGGCGACCGCCAGCTCGAAGAAGTTGCTCGCGCCGATGAGGGCGGCTGGAGCCGCGACGCACCAGGCTACGCCAAATCGTCGGCTCAGCCAGTACGCCAACCCCGCGTTGAGATAGACTTGCACGAGGATTGGAACGGCAAGGATGGCAATGACGAGCGGTTGCCTGACGATCTGCTCTCCCTGGAAGCCGAACAGCAGCACCAATGTCGCGAGGAGCGCGACCAACGACAGTGGCTGCAGCGCCCGCATGACGCGGTCGAAGCCGGCCGCGCCGCTTCGGAGCAGCACCTTGCGCCATAACTGCGCGACGATCACGGGAACCACGATGTACAGCAGGACCGAGAGCAGCAGCGTGCCCCAGGGAACACTGATCGAGGCCACGCCGAGCAGCAGTCCCACCAGCGGCGCAAACAGGAACACCATGATCACGTCGTTCAGGGCGACCTGGCTCAGCGTGTAGTTAGGCTCTCCCTCGCACAAATTGGACCACACGAACACCATCGCGGTGCAGGGCGCGGCCGCCAGCAGAATCAAGCCGGCGATGTAGGACGAAATCTGGCCAGCCGGCAGCAGCGGCGCGAAGAGGTGGCCGATGAAGAAGGAGCCCAGCAGGGCCATCGAGAACGGCTTCACGGCCCAATTGATGAAAAGGGTGACGCCGACGCCGCGCCAGTGCTCCCGGACCTGACCGAGCGAGCCGAAGTCGATCTTCAGCAACATGGGCACGATCATGAGCCAGATCAGCACTGCGACCGGCAGGTTGACCTTGGCGACCTCAGCGGCTGCGATGGCTCCGAAGAAGCCCGGCAGGACGTGTCCCAGTGCGACGCCGACGACGATGCAAAGCGCAACCCACAGAGTGAGGTATCGTTCGAAGATGCCCATCGTCACGCCACGTCGTCTCGGTGGGATGTCGCGCCATCGGAGCGGCCGATCTCGCGCAGCCTGGTTCCGAGCGACAGCCTGTCGATGCTCCTCAGCGGCAGGTTCAGGAAGGTATCGATCCGATTCTTGAGATAGCGGAACGCAGTGACGAACGCCGCCTGCTTCTGAAGCTCGGAACCTTCGGCCGCAGCGGGATCTTCAATGCCCCAATGCGCCGTCATCGGCTGGCCCGGCCAGATCGGGCAGGATTCGCCCGCTGCGTTGTCACAAACAGTGAAGACGAAATCCATCACGGGCGCATCGGCGCTCGCGAATTCCAGCCAGCTTTTCGAGCGCATCCCGTCGGTCGGGTAGTCCATGGCCTCGAGCGTGCGCAGTGCGAGCGGATGCACCTCGCCCTTTGGCGTGCTCCCGGCGGAGAAGGCTCGAAAGCGGTTGGCGCCGTCCCTCCGAAGGATCGACTCGGCCAGGATCGATCGCGCCGAGTTGCCGGTGCAGAGAAACAGCACGTTGTAGATCTGGTCAGACACGGCTTCGTTCCTTCCGTTTCGGCGAGCAGCAGGATTGCAATGTTTCGACGACGGGATCGCAGACCTCCGGTCGCCCGCCGCAGCAATCGCGAAGCAGGAAGAGCGTGACGTCGCGGAATTCGCCGAGATTGGCGCGGTAGACGATCGAGCGGCTGTGCCGCTCGGAGGAGACGAGGCGCGCCCGGCTCAGGATCGCCAGATGTGCGGAGAGCGTGTTCTGGGGAACCTCCAGCAGGCGGGCGAGGTCGCCGGCGGCGAGGCCCTCGGGCTCGTGCCTGACCAGCGTCCGGAACGCCTCCAGACGGGTCGACTGAGCCAAAGCGGCAAGGGACAGGACGGCTTCTTCGTTTTCCATATATCCAGATTTATGGAATAGATGAGGAGGCGTCAATCGGAATCTCGTATCCCCAGCCGGCTATAATTCGAATATTCTAGAAATATGGTTTGACAGCCGGCATGGACAAGCGCAGCGTGAGGGTCATGAAGATCGCCGACGCAGCAGCACGTTTGGAGGCCCTGGGTAATCAAACCCGGCTTCAAATCTATCGGGCGTTGGTCCGTGCCGGGCATGCCGGCATGCCGGTCGGTCGCCTCCAGGACAAGCTGAAGATCCCGGCGTCGACACTGTCGCATCACATCAAGACCTTGGTCTCGGTCGGCCTCGTCAGCCAGATCAGGGAATCGACCACCCTGATCTGCCACGCCAATTTCGATGCCATGCGGGGCCTCGTCGATTTCCTGGCGGCGGAGTGCTGCGCGGACGAAGTTGGATGCAAGGATACGCAGACGGCCGCCTGACGTTTACGGTTCATTATTCGATGATTTTAGAAGGACGGGAGAAGTTCAATGAACGCCAGGACGGTCGCCATCATCGGAGCCGGGCCGGTTGGCCTTGCTGCGGCTGCGCATGTGCTCGAACGCGGCATGTCTCCCATCGTGATCGAGGCCGGCCCTGAAGCCGCGCACGCGATCCGTCAGTGGCAGCACGTCCAGCTGTTCTCGCCATGGGAATACAATGTCGACAAAGCGGCGGCACGGCTGCTCGCGCCAACCGGATGGAATTCGCCGGACCCTCACGCCTATCCGACCGGCGGCGAGCTGATCGATCGATATCTCACCCCGCTCGCAACACGCACGCCGCTTCGGGAGACAATTCGGACTTCGAGCCGGGTCACGGCCATCAGCCGCGTCGGCTTCGACAGGGCGAAAACGAAGGGCAGGGAGCAGGCGCCGTTCGAAATCCGCTATCAGAACGGCGGGGGTCCCGAGATGCTTCGCGCCGATGCCGTGATCGACGCGTCAGGCACGTGGTTCTCTCCCAATCCCGCGGGCAGCAACGGTCTGCCTGCGATCGGCGAACGCGAGCGCGCCCACCGCATCGCTTATGGTATGCCGGATGTGCGGGGCGCAGATCGTGCCAGATATGCCGGCAAGACCGTTGTCGTGCTCGGTGCAGGCCATTCCGCCGTGGGTACGTTGATTGATCTCGCGCAGCTCGCGGGTGAGGTGCCGGGCACGCGAGCGATCTGGCTGTTGCGCGGCACTGATCCTTCAAAGGCGTTCGGTGGCGGCAGCAATGACAAGCTTGCTGCGCGCGGCGCGCTGGGCTCGACTTTCGCCGCCCTCGTGGCCGCAGGGAAGATCAGGGTCGAAACAGGCTTCGGCGTCACGCATCTCTCGGAGACCGACGGCCGTCTCAGGATTTCAGCGGGCAGCTGCTCCGGCGCGCAGAGTGTGGTGGCGGACGAACTGGTCGTCTCGACTGGCTTCCGTCCCGATCTCTCGTTCCTGTCCGAGCTGCGGCTGCGGCTCGACCCGGCGATAGAGGCGCCGGTTGCGCTCGCGCCGCTGATCGATCCTAACGAACACAGCTGCGGCACGGTCCGTCCCCACGGCGCCCGCGAGCTCGCGCATGACGAGCCGGGCTTCTATCTCGCCGGCATGAAGTCCTATGGTCGTGCGCCGACCTTCCTGATGATGACCGGATACGAACAGGTCCGTTCCATCGTGGCCGACATCGCGGGCGACAAGGAGGCCGCGGCCCGGGTCGAGCTCGTGCTGCCGGAGACCGGCGTCTGCACGCGCGGCGGTGTCGAGGCGGCGGGGGCGGGATGCTGCGGCGGTCCCGCGAAGGCGGAGCCGTCAGCCTGCTGTGCTGCCGATGAAACCGCAAAGACGGAAGGTCGCGCGGGGTGCGGCTGCTCATGACGCAGGTCCCCGCGGACCGGGAGACAGGTCCGCTCGCAATTGTCTTCGCACTCGGAACCGCGCAGACCATCGCGTGGGCATCGAGCTATTATCTTCCTGCCATCCTGGCGGCGCCGATTGCGCGCGATCTCGGTCTTGCGCCGACCTACGTGTTCGGCGCGCTCTCGGGGGCGCTCGTCATCTCCGGCCTGCTCGGGCCACGGGTGGGGCATGCCATCGATACGTTCGGAGGGCGTGGCCTGCTAGCGGTCTCGAACCTCGTCTTCGTGGCAGGCTTGCTCCTCTTGTCCGTAGCTCACGGCGTGGTGGTGCTCGTTGCAGCCTGGGTGTTGCTCGGGATCGGCATGGGCATGGGCCTCTATGAAGCGGCCTTCGCGACGCTTGCGCGCATCTATGGCAGCAACGCGCGACGAACCATAACCGGCATCACCCTGATCGCAGGTTTCGCCAGCACCCTCGGCTGGCCCCTCACGACGTGGCTGGCTGCCGAGTACGACTGGCGCGTGGCCTGCCAGGTGTGGGCGGCGATTCACATCTGTCTGGCGCTGCCGCTCAATCTGTCTCTGCCGCGCGCCGTTCCTTTGGACCAGCAGCCTCGTCCGGATCCGGGAGCGAGCCCAATATCCGGACAGCAGAGCGAGACGTTCGCGATGGTGCTGCTGGCCTACATGTTCGCGGCGGCGAGCTTCGTCAGCTCGGGTGTCTCGGCCATTCTACCGACCATGCTGGTGGCGTTCGGCGCGACGCCAGCACAGGCCCTGCTCGCAGGCACCCTGGTCGGGCCTGCACAGGTCGGTGCCCGCCTTCTGGAAGCAGGGTGGCTCGGCCGGTTTCATCCGCTGTTGTCGGCCCGGCTCGCCATGCTGATGAATCCGATCGGCGTGGTTGCTTTGGTCGCGGGCGGCCCCTTGCTCGCATCGACTTTCACGGTGCTGTATGGCGCAGGCAACGGCATCATCACCATTGCCCGCGGCACGCTTCCTTTGGCACTGTTCGGGCCGGCGGGCTTCGGCCGGCGCGTCGGCATGATCTCGCTGCCGTCGCGGGCGACCGGCGCGCTCGCCCCGCTCGCGCTCGGAGTGATGGTGGAGCGGTTTGGCAGCAGCGCGCTCTGGATCAGCGCGGTGGCCTCGATCTCCGCGTTTTTCGCGCTTCTGTTGCTGCGTGCGGACCAGACAAAATAGGGACGGAGGGGAGGCGAGCATTCGGAGTTTGAGCGGGGGGCCGCTGATCGCGGTGATGTGTATCGGCCAGCTCGGCAATCTGCTGCCGCACGTGACGTTGTCCGCGAACTTGGCGCAGCATCTGATGCCGGCGTGGGGGCTGTCCGCCGCCGAAGGCGGCCTGATGGCGAGCGGCTATGCGTTCGGCTACATGCTGGCCGTCCCGGTGCTGACGACGCTGACCGATCGCCTCGACGCGCGGATCGTGCTGTTGTGCGGCTCCGTCGTCAGCGGCCTGGCGACCATGGCCTTCGGCATCTTTGCCCAAGGATTCTGGTCGGGCACCATCATCTGGTCACTCGCGGGACTGGGCTTTGCCGGCGCCTACATGCCCGGCCTGAAGGCGTTGACCGACCGTTTGCCCGCAGGCGACACCTCGCGGGCGGTGACGCTGTACACGTCGAGCTTCTCGGTCGGCGTCGGCCTGTCGTTCCTCGTTGCACAAGTCCTCGCCGATCGCTGGGGATGGCGGACCGCGTTCTACGTCACCGGCGTCGGCCCCATCGCGATGGTGATCGCGTGCCTTCTGATCGGGGGCCATCGGCCTGTCCCGAGGACGGGACGGCTGCTGAATTTCGCACCCGTGTTCGCCAATCGTGAGGCGCTCGGCTACATCCTCGGTTACGGTGCTCACTGCTTCGAGCTGTATGGCATTCGCACCTGGCTGGTCGGGTTCTGGACCTTCGTCGTTGCGCATCAAGGCGGGCCGTCCTGGATGACGCCCGTGCTGATGAGCTTCTGCTTTGCGGTGATCTCGATGCCGGCCAGTATCCTCGGCAACGAGGCCGCTCTGAAATTCGGGCGGCATCGGGCCATCACGGTCGTGATGGTCGCTTCGGCCTGTGTCGCGCTGGTGATCGGTCTCAATGCAACGGCCCCCGCATGGGTGCTCGCGCTGCTGCTGATGATGTACGGCCTGACGGTGCCGGCTGATTCAGGCGCATTGACCGCAGGCATGTCGGCTGCGGCCGTCTCCGAGCATCGCGGTGCAACGCTGGCCCTGCATTCCACGGTCGGCTTCGGCTTGTCGGCGCTCGGCGCGTGGGGCACCGGCGTCGCACTCGACATGGCCGGCGGTCCGCAGAGTGCGGGCGGATGGCTGCTGGTGTTCATCGTGCTGGCGGCCGGAATCGCGCTGGGGCCGTTGGCGTTGCTGTGGGCGCGACGATCCGGTGCCGAGGGCGTCGCGCGGCGGACGTGATGACGTCGCCGCGTGACGTTCGACGTGTTCAGAAGCTGATCCCCAGCCGCGCGTTGAACGAGCGGCCCTGTCCCTTGACGTTGTAGCCGTAGGCGGCCGAAGAGCCCATCATCGAGACCACCTTGTAGTCGACCAGATTGGCGCCGCCGAGCGGCAGGTAGTAGTTCTGGTTGAACAGATTGTCGATGCCGAGATCCAGCCGCACGTGCTGCCACTGGTAGCCGGTGCGCAGATTGACCAGCGCGTAGGACGGCGTCGTCAGCTCGTTGTGGACCCGGTTGACCTGGTCCTTCGATCCGACCAGCTGCAGCTCGACGCTGTTGGTCCAGCCGCCGAGGCGGTGGTCGAGCGCGAGCTTCGCGTTGACAGGCATCATATGGTAGAGGTCCACACCGTCGGTGCGCTGGCCGCGGACATAGCCGATCAAGCCGCGAAGCTGTCCCTGGCCGTAAACCGCATCGTCCCACACGGTCAGCCGCCCCTCGACATTGACGCCGTAGAGCGTCGCGTCGTGGTTGGCGAAGCGGAGGTAGACGAAGCCGGTGTTCGTGGTCAGGTTGGCGGGATTGCTGGCGAGGCAGCTTGCGGTCGCGCAGCGGTCGACGTCGATATAGTCCTGCACATAGCTGGCATAGGGTGTGACCTTGACGTCCCAGACCCGTTGCGCGGGATCGTGCCATCCGGCCGTGAAGCTGATCGTGTGGGCCTTCTCCGGCTCGAGGTCGAGATTGCCGACATAGCCGTTGCCGTCGCCGAACCAGCCGATCATCTGCATCGCCATCGCATTGGTGGACCAGGCGTAGCGCTCGTAGAGATTGGGCGAGCGGGTCTTGCGGGCAAAGCCGAATTCGTACTGGCTTATGTCGTTCGGCTCGTAACGGAGGAGGGCGGAGCCGTCGACATGAATGTCGGTGCGGGCGTGGTTGACGGCGTTGAACGCGGCCGCGTCGGCGCCGTAGTCCATGTCGTTGTAGCCTTGCACATTGCCGGTGTTCATCCAGACAACGTCGTTGCGCAGGCCGACGATCGAGGTCCACTGCCGATCCCAGTGCCGTTCCCACTCGACGAAGGTGCCGACGCGGTCGCGGGTCCCGCCGTTGATGTTGATGAAAGTATTCGGGCTCATCATCATCGATCCCGCTACCGGGCTCCACCAATCGTCGAGCCGGTTCAGCGCCAATTCGTTGCCGATCCGCAGCAGGTCGTGGCCGGACAGCGCCACGGTCGCCTTCAGCGCGTAACCGCCGTCGAGGCCCTTGGTGTCCATCGGCATGTCGCTGACCTTGTCGGGCGCGATGAAGCCCATGGTGTGCCGGATCTGGTGCACGAAGGCGCTGGCCTCGAACTTGCCCCAGTCGAACACGCCTTCGTAGCGGCCGTTCGCATAGAGGCCGCGGTTGTAGACCATGTCCATGTACTGGTTGACATAGCCCTGGTACGGAATGAACTGCCCGCCGACCTGGAACGTGAAGAGATTGCCGAACGTCTGCTTCGAGATGCTGATCGAATGGTTCTGCGTCTCGTAGAGCGTCGACTTGACGGTCGTCCCGTCGCCGGCCTTGTAATCGCCGGCACGGACCCAGCCGCCGGTGTAGGTGATGCTCGTATCGTGGTTCGCCATGGTCGCGGTGGCGTCGACGCCATAGGCGTTGCCGTTGCTGCGGAAGAAGCTCGACAGTTGCGCGCTGGTCACCCATCCGGCCTGTGCCGGCACGAAGGCCGGCGGCGCGGTGGTGACGTCGATGCGGCTTCCGATATAGTCGCCGCCGACCGATACCGGCCCCACGCCGAGATAGGCCCGCATCTTCGCGATCATCGCCGGATTGACGAACGACAGCGGCGGATTCATTTCGTTCGGGCAGGCCGGGCTGATCAGCATCGAGTTGACCGCGACCTGCAGCCGGTCGGCGCCAAATCCGTTGATCGCGGGCAGGCTCGACACGCCGCCGGCTCCCCACGCCGCGCCGCCGGGCAGGTCGGTGACGAGAGAGGCGGAATCGCTCGACGAGAGGCCGCGATCGTATCCTGCCGTTGGCGGCAGGGTGACCGAAGCCGGCGGCGAACTCGCGCCTTGGTCTGGCGCGGCGGTGCTTCCGTTTCGCGTCGCGGCGGGCGGGGCGGCCGTGACCACGGCACGCGGCTTTCGTTTGCGCTGTTGCGCAGAATTGACCGTCACCGGCGGCAGCCGCTCCGCCGATTGCGCGGAAGCCGTTGCGGCAAACGGCGGCAGCAGCGACGCCACGCCGAGCAGGGCGGGTGAGATGAGCGCCGTCGTCGCGGCCAGGATGGACCGGCGCAGGTTGGTTGATGTGTTGGACATGAGCGTTTCTTCTTGAGGCCAGCGATCACGCCGGCGCATGGCGGAAGCGGGGCGCGCGCTGGCGGCCCTGCCGATGATGTCGGAAATGAGAGGTGGTCGAACGCCCGTGCGCGCGCCCTAACGCGGGCGAGGGCAGGAGCCAGACGGGCGAACGTCTGCGCCGTCCTGGGGCAATTTCAGATCAGGGCAGGAGGTCCGCGCGACAGATGATCGAACGATCGCGTGTAGGCGATGATCCGCTGCCGGAAGGAATGGACCGCACTCGCCGTCAGCGGAATGCGGCCAGTCAATGTGGGTTGAGGCGGTGGCAAAGTACCGGCGATATGGTGCGCCACGCAGAGCGGGCAATGCACGGAGGTCTTGCCGCTGGTCTTGTCCGCGTCGGTTCGTGCTGCATCCGTATTGTCGCTGCTGATGCACAGCTCATGAGCTGCCGCGGCGGCCGTGGGAGATACGCTCGCAATGAGGATGCTGGACAGGATGACGTTGAAGACGAGAGCATAGGCTGCAATGAACGCAGCGCCCCAGCCGATCCGTCGCTTGAAAGCGAGCCGTGTCATTGACCTGTACCCCGGTGGCACGACTACCACACGAGGAAAGCGAGTCAAATCCGGAGGACACTGGCGCGGTCGATAGGTGTCTGGTGTTGCCGCGCGATCACGTCGGTCGCGTGCGGCGCTTGGCTTCGCTTCGCAGCCTCATCCCGGCGGCCTTCGCTTTCGGATCGCTGGCGATCGAACCAGGGAGCTGCTGAGCGACGGCAGGCAACGGGACTTTGATACAGCGCAATGCCGTCAGGGACGAAATCAGTTGAACTGTCTCCGCAATGTTCGATTTCGACCAGCCGCTGTTCATCGCCGGGCTCCTGCTGGGCTTTTCCTCGAGCCTGCATTGCTTCGGCATGTGTGCAGGCATTGCTTCCTCCTTGCACTTCGCCGCCGACTTCGGTTCGAACCGGCCGCGGCAGGGTCTGCTGACGACGACGGTTCTGATCAACGCGGGGCGCATCTCGGCCTACATGCTGGCAGGCGCCATTGTGGGCGCGATCGGATCGAGCGTGTTCGGATCGTTCGACCACGCGTTCGCCCATGCGATCCTGCGCTGGGCCGCGGCCGCGGCTCTCGCCTGGATCGGACTTTCGATGCTCGAAGTGCTGTCGCTGCCGGCGGGGCTGTCGCGGCTGGTCGCGGCCGTCACCGCCAAAATCGGCACGGCCGCGCGTGCGACGAATCTACCACCGACGCTGGGGCTGTTCGTCAGCGGTGCGGTCTGGGGCTTTCTGCCCTGTGCCATGGTCTACGCGGCGTTGTTCTACGCCATGCTGTCCGGCTCGTGGCTCGGGGGCGCGCTGGCGATGAGCGGCTTCGGCCTCGGCACCCTTCCGGTCCTGCTCGGTGCCGGGTTGGGACTTCCGTTGCTACGGCGCCGTGCGACCGCGGGATGGCTGAGAAACACGGTCGCGCTCGCCATCATCGCGGTGGGGCTCGTCAGCGCCGGCGTGTCGCCTTCGACCTTGGCCGTGTGGTGCCGAACCTGACCGGCTTGCCGACCTCTTCGATCGTCGGCCGCAAGCGGTGCCGGGCCCATTGAGGGGGGAGGCCGCAGCAGTGTCGCCCGCTGTGGCTCTTTCCGCCGCTATGGCTGCGGCGGATAGCGCTCGAACGTCGGCAGTTCGTGCGCGTGCTCCATCCAGCGAAGCCGCTCGGCGACCTGGATGTGCATCGTCGCCGGCACGGCATCGGGATCGTCGTAAGTCGCGCTCTGGATGTCGATGATGCCGGGCAGCATGTCGGCATTGATATAGAACAGGCCGGTGCCGCAATGGCCGCAAAAGTGTCGCCGGCCGTGTTCCGAGGAATTGTAGACCTTGGGCTCGCCTTTGGTCACCTTGAGCGCGCTCTCCGGATACATCGTCCAGCCGACGACGGGAGCGCCGGCGTGGAGCCGGCAATCGCGGCAGTGGCACAGCGCATGCACGATCGCGTCGCCCTCGACCTCGTAACGGATTGCGCCGCAGTGACAGCCGCCGGTGATGGTGCTCATTCGTTTCTCCCGATCGAAGGCAGGTATCGCAGATCGATAACTCCGATAACTCCCGAGACGCGCGGCTTCAACGACGCAAGCGATTTGAAGTTGCGTCCTACTGTCGCCTGACAGCTGCTGCCACGCCAAGCCTTCGGTGTCGCGGCTTCGCCCGGGGGGGCTGCAGCGTCGGTTTTCCACACCCACGACCGGCAGTATCAAATTGCGGATCCCGCCTACCAGCTATCGATAATTTGCCAGCGCGGTCGGACGCAGCTTTGATTGCGGCATGAGCACCAAATCACGCGAGGTCATCTGGGGCGGCCGAATTCTGGGTGCGGAAATTTCGGCCAAGCACGCGCGCGAGGAGGCCAAAAAGGCCGTTCGCGAGGCCGACCGCGCTGACGCCGAAGCCTGGTCGGTCCGGATGGAAGGTTACGGTGGCCCTTCACAGCCGTCTCCGACGATCGCGCAATGCCTCAACGGTGGCATGGGCTGGCTCGAGGTCGAGTGCAACAGGTGCAAAGCACGCGCGAGCCTGCCGCTCGATGCGATCCGTCGTCCCCGCGATACGCCGATCTGGAAGCTGGAGGCTTCGCTCAAGTGTCGGTCATGCCGGAAGGGACGTTCCGCACCGCCGGTCCACATGATCAAGCTGACCGCCACGCGAAGCATCACGCCCTACAAATGGGTGCATCCGACCGAGGAGAGATAGGCAGGCGCGGGTTACCCATCAGTTTGAACCATCCGCTCGATGTTAACGACCAAGAGCCGAGCTTCTCATCAATCGCTGCGCCGAATGGCCCGAAAGACAGGGTAGGTTGGAAGCGCTTTGAAGGCCAATCGGATAGAGATCATGTTCGACGTTCTGGTGAACCTCCTGGTCGGTCTGTCCTTCGGCTTTCCCGCCGTGCCATGGCTCTTTGGTGCGCGATGGGGAGCGAGAGGCGTTTGGCTCAGCACAGGATTTGCCGTCGTCATCCTGCTATGTCTTTTTCCCATCTTGTTTGGGTTTGGGTGTGGCGACTGCGGGCAGGGCGCGATCGCCATCTTCGTGCTGGTGCCGATCTGGATTGCTGCGGCATTGCTGACGGTCGCCTCGGCGGCGGCCGCCCACTTCAAATTCGCGCGCTGATGCAAGACTGCCCCCGCTACTGTGCAAGGGGTTGTTTTCACGCTTTTCGTGATGAAGGCCGCCGAACCGGCCTGGTTTCACCGCCGGCCGCGCGGCGCCTCGGCATTGGCGGGCTGCTCGGTCTGCGGGCCGCAGCTCGCGGCTTGAAGCGTGGCTTGCGCCTGCGGCATCAGGCCGGGCTCGGGGGCGAGCGCCTTCATCAAGATCAGGCCGGTGGTGCTGGGAGAATCGATGATCAGGCGGTCGGCCGCGGTGATCTCTTCGTCTTCCGGCAACTCGCTGTGCTGCGCTTCCGTCATCAGGTCGAGCTCGATCACCTTGCGGCCCGCCGAGCGGTCGTTGATGGCGTAATAGGCGATCTCGTTGCGGGTGTAGAACGACACCGAGGTGTAGGCCTGGCTCACCGGCACCGTCAGCTTGATCGGTCCGCTCGAGAGGTCGTAGCGGCAGATCGCCAGCGCAAAGGCCGGGTCCATGAACGGCATCGGGGACGTCTGCGGATCGGCGAGGGGAAGCTGGCTGACGCCGTTGAGTTTCGTCATCGGCGTCAGTCGCGAATAGGCATCCTGCGTCGCGATCCGCGGCAGCGCCAGCACGCTGACGAGGTGGACCACGAGGCCCAGCACCACGCCGGCAACGACGGTGAACAGCAGGCGGATCATGAGCAGCCCACCGTCGAGATGGAGGGCATCGGCGCATCGCGCTGGGTGCGCGTGGCAACGCCGACCGGGGTGTCGTAAAGGCGGAGCATCAAGGCGTAGCGCTCGATGCCGCCGGTCGGCAGCCAGTTGCCGGCGCGCGAGCGCGAGGCGATGCGGATCTCGAACGAGCCGTCGGATTGCCGCACGATCTCCTGGCTGGTGAAGCCGTAGCGCTGCAGCGAATTGGCGACGAGGTGGCCCTTGCGGTCGTAGAGCGTCAGCGTCCAGAACCGCGCCGGCGGCGTCACGCCGGAGACGATCACGTCGCAGCGGCCGTCGAGCGCCTTCTTCTTGTCGTCGGTGGTGGCGGTGAAGGCGACGCCGTCGCCGGTGCCGATCGGCAGCTCGCCGTTGCGCACGATGGTGGCGCGCGAATAGGGATCGACGTCGGCGGTGCCGGTGCGCGGGCGCGCGGTCCAGGGGCCGATGGTCAGCGCGCCGATCTCGGTGCCGCGCGTCGTCGTCATCCAGGTCGCGCCCAGGCCGACCACCGTCGCGAGCAGAAGGGCCGTCAATGTGATCAGGATCAACCGCACTTGTTTCGATCAGTTCTTGCGCGGGGCGGAAGCGTTGGCATTTTCTTCCGCATAGTTCTGCGGAAAGGCGAGCGCGCTCGTCGCCGAAGACGGCCTGGCCGCCTTGGTGTCGGCATCCGCCGATTTCTTTGCGGTCTTGGCTGCGTCGTCCAGCAGCTTCTCGACGCGCACCAAAATGTCGGCGCCGCGCTTGGTCAGCACCGGCGGCGGACCGGGCTTGGTCTCCAGCACCTTCGGCGCCGCGTTGGCCTGCGCGTTGCTGATATGCTGCGGCGGCAGCTTCTGGCCCATGCCGACGCCGGGGATTTCCCGCACCTCGACGCCCTGATGCGCCGCGAGCATGATGTCGTGCCAGGTCTGCGCCGGCAGCGAGCCGCCGGTCATGCGGTTGGTCGGCGAGTAGTCGTCGTTGCCGTACCAGACCGCGCAGGTGAAATTGCCGGTGTAGCCGACGAACCAGGCGTCGCGATACGCGTTGGTCGTGCCGGTCTTGCCCGCGGTCGGAATGCCGTCGAGCGCGGCGCGGCGCGCGGTGCCCTCGCTGACGACGTGGCTCATCATGCCCGCCATGTCGGCGGCGACGGAGGCGGGAATCGCCTGCCGCGGCTTCGGCCCGTCGCGGTCCCAGCGCCAGACCAGGTCGCCGGCGCCGGTGCGCACTTCGAGCACCGCATGCGGCGTCACCGCCTTGCCGCGGTTGGGGAAGGTCGCGTAGGCGACCGCGTGCTCGAGCACGGTGACTTCGTCCGAGCCGATCGGCAGCGACGGCGTGTCGGGCAGCGGCGCCTTGAGGCCGAAGCGGCGGGCGACCTCGACGATCTTGGCGCGGCCGACCTTGGCCGGGTTCTGCGCCTTGGGCTCGTTCTTCCGGCCGATCTCGATCGACAGCTTGACCGGCACGACGTTGATCGAGCGCGTGATCGCCTGAGTCAGCGTCACCGCGCCGGAATAGGAATGGCCATAATTCTGCGGACACCAATTGCCGATGCAGACCGGGCCGTCGACCACGATCGAGTTCGGCGTGTAACCGTTCAGCAGCGCGGTGGTGTAGACGTAGGGCTTGAACGACGAACCCGGCTGGCGGTAGGCGTCGACGGCGCGGTTGAACTGGCTGGCGCCATAGTCGCGGCCGCCGACCATGGCGCGGATGCCGCCGTCGAGATCGGACACCACGGTCGCCGCCTGCGTTGCGTGATAGTCGCGGCCGAACTGGCGCAGCTGGTTCTCGACCGCGTCTTCGGCGGCCTTCTGCACGTTGGTGTCGATGGCGAGGCGCACCACGAAGACGCGCTCGGTGTAGGATTTCGGGAAGGTGTCGACCAGCTTGCGCATCTCGTCGAAGGCGTAGTCGAGATAGTAGTTCGGCGAAGCCTCGTCGCGGCGGTCGACGGCGAAGGCGGGATTACGGCGGGCGCCGAACACCTGGCCCTCGGTCATGAAGCCGGCGTCGACGAGATTGTCGAGCACCACGTTGGCGCGGGCGCGCGCGGCGGGCAGGTTGATGTGAGGTGCGTATTTGGTCGGCGCCTTGAACAGGCCGGCGAGCATCGCGGCTTCCGCCAGCGTCACGTCGCGCACGGACTTGTTGAAGTAGAAATGCGCCGCGCCGTCGACGCCGAAAGTGCCGCCGCCCATATAGGCGCGGTCCAGATACAGCTTGAGGATCTCGTTCTTGGTCAGGCGCCATTCCAGCCAGACCGCGAGGAAGGCCTCGTTGACCTTGCGCTCGATGGTGCGCTCGTTGCTCAAAAACAGGTTCTTGGCGAGCTGCTGGGTGATCGAGGAGCCGCCCTGGCGGACGCCGCCGGCTTGCGCGTTGGTGACGAGCGCGCGCGCGGTGCCGGCGATGTCGATGCCGAAATGGTCGTAGAAGCGGCGGTCTTCGGTCGCCAGCGTCGCCTTGATCAGCACGTCTGGAAAATCTTCCAACGGAATCGAGTCGTTATGCTTGATGCCGCGGCTGCCGATCGGGTTGCCGTAGCGGTCGAGGAACGTTACCGCGAGGTCGGACTTCTTCAGCCAGTCCTCGTCCGCAGTCTCGCGGAAGGCGGGGATGGCGAGGGTGAGCATGACCACCAGGCCGCCGAGCCCGAGGGTAGCGGCCTCCGACAGCGGTTCGATGAACACCCAGCGCTTCCAGCGCCCGACATAGAAGCGGTCCATGAAGGTCGAGTAGCGCTCGTAGAGCTCGCGGATGCCCTTGGCCGAGGAGAACAGCGAGGAATCGATGCGCGCATCGAGGTCCAGGAAGAAATTCCGGGCCTTCTGCTTCCAATGCGATGGTATGATCTGGCGCACCTAGAACCCTTGAGGCTCGCTTCAAAAGCGTTCAAGCACCCGGCCGGGGGCGGCATCGAGACGTCTTGAGGGAATGTTGCGGCAAACCCAAGGCGCCCGGCCAGCATCCGAGGGACTTGCTGTTCCTTCTAGCCGAGCGGGGCCCATAAACCAATGGTCACGCTCGCGATTTTGAGCAACAGGCTGAATTGACCCCGGTTCATTACGGGCCTCGAAGGCGCCTTGCTTGCACCACCCCGGCCGCACGCCCTAGATGGCTTCAGCCGTAGCTCTTTCGAACTTTTGTTGAGGCGCATGACCGCAGCTCCCAAACGACCTTCAGGCCAGGAAGGATTCTTCTGGAAAACCAAGACTTTGGAAGAGATGTCGGGGCCCGAATGGGAAAGCCTGTGCGACGGCTGCGGCCGCTGTTGCCTGAACAAGCTCGAGGACGAGGATACCGGCCAGATCTATTTCACCCATGTCGGCTGCAAGCTGCTCGACGGCGCCAGTTGCGGCTGCAAGGACTATCCGAATCGCTCCGACAAGGTTCCGGATTGCGTCCGCCTGACCCCGGCCAATGTCCGCACCCTGAACTGGCTGCCGCCGAGCTGCGGCTACAAGCTCGTTGCCGAGGGCCGCGACCTCTATTGGTGGCATCCGCTGGTCTCCGGTGATCCCAACACCGTGCATGAAGCCGGCGTCTCCGTGCGCGGCCGGGTCGAAGGCAGCGAGGTGGAGATTCCGGACGACGAACTCGAGAACCACATCGTGCAATGGCCGGCGCAGCTGCCGAAGCGGGCCCGTTTGAAGCGACGTCCGAAGGACTGAGCCGCCGCGCGGCGCCCATCACGTCTTCGGGATGACCCGGGGGCGGGATGCACCCATGCGCCGCGATGCCTGCCCGGGACAAATTTTGCTGTCTACATTGGACTGCATAAAACGAATCCTTCGCGGCGTTGCGCCGCCACACGGCACCCGAGCGAGATGAACAAGTTCGACCGGCGGAGCAGTTCTGCCGACATCCAGACTTTGCCCGACGACATCGCCGAGGAGCTGTCCCGGCTTCCGAGCGAAGTCATCAGCGTCGATGATGCCCCGTCGATTGCGCCGCCGGTGCCGCTGTCGCAGGACGAGGTCCGCACTATCGTCATCAGCCTGATGCTGACGATGTTCCTGGCCGCCCTCGACCAGACCATCGTGGCGACCGCGCTGCCGACCATCGGACGCCAGTTCCAGGACGTCTCCAATCTCTCCTGGGTCATCACCGCCTATCTGCTCGCCTCGACCGCGGTGGCGCCGGTGTTCGGCACGCTCAGCGACATCTATGGCCGCCGCGCCATGATCATCATCTCCCTCAGCCTGTTCGTGGCGGGCTCGGTGCTGTGCGCGATCGCGCCGAGCATGCCGATGCTGATCCTGGCGCGCGGCCTTCAGGGTCTCGGCGGCGGCGGCATCATGCCTGTCGTGCAGACCGTAATCTCCGACGTCGTCTCCCCGCGCGAGCGCGGCCAGTATCAGGCCTATTTCTCCAGCGTGTGGATGGTCGGCGGCATCCTCGGTCCGGTCATCGGCGGCGTGTTCGCCGAGCATCTGCACTGGTCGATGATCTTCTGGATCAATCTGCCGCTGACTGCCGCGGCGCTCGCGCTGCTGCTGCCGAAGATGAAGAAGATCCCGGTGTTCCACCGCAAGCGCAAGGTCGACTGGCTCGGCGGCGTGCTGCTGATGGCCTCCGCCGTCGTCTTCATGCTGGTGCTGACCTGGGGCGGCACGCGCTATCCCTGGCTGTCGCCGACCGTGCTGGCGATGGTGGGCGGCGCCGTCGCGCTCGCCGTCAGCTTCGTCTGGCACGCGCGTCGCGCGGACGAGCCGTTCCTGCCGTTGAAGATGCTGACCGGATCGGTGGCGCCGTTCGCGATGACCGCCGGTGGCTGCGGGCTCGGGGCGATCACCGGCCTCACCGTGCAGCTGCCGCTTTATTACGAGCAGGTCTACCATCTGAGCGCGAGCGAGGCGGGGCTTGCGCTGATCCCGCTCGCGGCGGTTTCGACCGTTGGTGCCGCCGTCGCCGGCCGCACCATGGCCCGTGCAAAACACTACAAGCGCGTCGCCATCATCGGCACGTCCTGGGCCGCGCTGTGCGGCCTCGGCCTCACGCTCACCACGCTGCCGCTGTGGGGCCTGCTGATGCTGATGGCGGCGTTCGCGCTCGGGCTCGGCACCACCTTTCCGGTCTGCGTGGTCTCGCTGCAGAACTCGGTCGCGCGCCCGCAAGTCGGCACCATCACCGGCGCGATGAACTTCTTCCGCTCGCTGATGTCCTCGTTCACGGTCGCCGCCTTCGCCGCGATCCTGCTGATCGCGCTCGGCATCGACGTGCCGCTCGCCGGCGAGCACCACGCCGCAAGCGCCGTCGCTATTCCCGCCGACGACATGCGGCACGCCTTCCGCTACGTGTTCGGCGCCGCCACCGCGCTGATGACCACCGCCGCGCTGTGCCTGATCGCGATGGAGGAGCGGCCGCTGGCCGGTCCCTCGGTGACGCAACCCGTCGAGATGGCGGAGTAGGGCTCAGCCCGCGCCGTTCGGGAAGCTGCTCTTCCGCGGCAGCACAATGGTGAATTCGGTGAACTCGCCCGGCGCGGTCGCGACGTCGATCGTACCGCCATGCTGCTTCACCACGATGTCGTGGCTCATCGACAGGCCGAGGCCGGTGCCTTCGCCAGCCGGCTTGGTGGTGAAGAACGGATTGAACATCTTCTCCTTCACCTCGTCCGGGATGCCCGTGCCGTTGTCGCGGATGCGGATCTCGACGTGGTCGCCGCGGTCGCGGGTCGCGGCGGTCACGACCGGCTCGTACCCCGCTGCCCTGGTCTCGGCCTTGCGGCTGGCGACCGCATGGAATCCGTTTCCGATCAGGTTCAGCAGCACCCGCGTGATCTCCTGCGGGAATACATCGGCCGAGCCTGCGGCCGGATCGAGCTCGCGCTTCAGCGTCACATCGAACTGCGGCTTCTCGGCGCGGGCGCCGTGATAGGCGAGGTTGAGGCTCTCCTCGACCACCGCGTTGATATCGCTCGACCGATGCTCGCCGCCACCCTCGCGCGAATGCAGCAGCATGTTCTTGACGATGGAATCGGCGCGCTGTCCGTGCTGCACGATCTTGCCGAGATTGTCCTTCAGCAGCCCCGTGAGCTCGTCGACCTCGCTGCGGATATCGTCCGCGAGCGTCACGGGCGCGAGCACCTCGTTCAGCTCGTCGGTCAATTCGGCGGACAGCGCGGCAAAATTGTTGACGAAGTTGAGCGGATTCTTGATCTCGTGCGCGATGCCGGCGGTGAGCTGGCCGAGCGATGCCAGCTTCTCGGTCTGGATCAGCCGGTCCTGCGCCGCGCGCAGATCGTCGAGCGACTTCGCGAGCTCCCTGGTGCGGTCCTGCACCTCGTTGAACAGCCGCGTGTTCTCGATCGCGATCACGGCCTGGTCGGCAAAGGTCTTGAGCAGGTTGATGGCCTTGTCCGGGAAATGGCCGGCTTGCGGCCGCGTCACGGCAATGGTGCCGATCGCGATGCCGTCGCGCAGCATCGGCACCGCGAGAATGCTGCGATAGCCCCGCGTCCGCGCGAGCTCCTTCATGGCCTCGGTGAGATCAGGCTCGTTCTGCATGTCGCTGCGGAAGGCATATTCTCCGCTTGTCGCCACCCGGCTGTGAATGCCCGACGATGTCAGCGCTGCGGGGAACGAGCCGAGCAGATCGGCGTTGCCGGCTTCATTATCCGTGGTGAAGGCGGCCAGATGCAGCATGCCGTCGATGACGCGGGTGACGGTGGACGAATGTCCGCCGACCAGCGCCTTGGCGCTGTCGGAGATGGCCTGGAACACGGGCGTGACGTCGGCGGGCGAGGCCGCGATCACCTTGAGGATGTCGGCCGTCGCGGTCTGACGCTCCAGCGCCTCCTGTGTCGCATTGAACAGGCTGACATTCTTGAGAGCGATCACCGCCTGGTCGGCGAAGGTCTGCAGCAGCCGCACGTGATGCTCGGCAAACGCGCCGGTCGCGCGCCGCGTCGTGATGATGAGGCCGATCGCTTCGCCCTCGCTCATCAAGGGCACGAACAGCATGCTGCGATAGCCGCGGGCGCGGGCGATGTCGCGCGCGGCCGGCTCGAGCTCGGTATCGGGCAGTTGCGCCGCCGCGCCGTTAGCCACGAGCGAATAGGGCGGGAACTGCGCGAACGGTACCGGGAACGAGGCCTGCAGCACGTGATCGCCGGCAGGATCGGTCGGTGTGAATGCGGCAAGGTGCGCAGCGCCGTCGACATAGCGCAGCACCGCCGTGGAGAAGCCGCCGATCAGCCGGTTGGCGTTGGCGGCGATGGCGTCGAACACCGGGTGCACGTCGGACGGCGAGCCTGCCATCACCTTCAAAATGTCCGCGGTTGCGGTCTGGCGTTGCAGCGTCTCTTCTGTCTCGTTGAACAGCCGCGCATTCTCGATCGCGATCACGGCCTGGTCGGCAAAGGTGTGCAGCAGTTGCACGAGGTCGGCCGCGAACGCGCCTGGTACGGCACGGGTGACGCTGATCATGCCGACCGGCGTGCCCCGGTTCATCAGCGGCATGAACAGCACGCTGCGGAAGCCGCGCAGCCGCGCCAGATCGCGGTTCAGCTGCGGCACGTCATCGGCTTCGCTGTCGGGAAACTGGATCGTCTCGCCGCCACGCACCAGCGCAAAAGTCGGAAACTCCGCGATCTTGCGCGGAAACGACGCCTTCAGCCCTTCGTCGGCTTCCGGGCTGGTCGGCGTGTAGGCCACGAGGTGCAGCTCGTCGCCGATGAACTGGAGCACGGTGGCGGAGAAGCCGTCGAGCAGGCGCCTGGAACTCGACGCGATCGCCTCGAACACCGGCCGGGCATCGGAGGGCGAGGCCGCGATGGTGCGCAGGATTTCGGCACTGGCACTTTGGCGATCCCGCGCAGTCGCGAGCGCACTGCGCAGCTGCGCGTTCTCAGCTGCGAGCTCATCGGCGACGTCATGGGAAGGGTCGGTCATCTGTAATCCGGCTTGATGCCGCGACAGGCGCGGCACCGGGGCGGATTATCACATCTCCTGCGGCCGGAGCCAGCGTCCGGCTTGCCTCACGTTCCCGGCCGCGACACCTCCGTCTCCTTGCTGGTGATGAACTCCAGCAGCACCGGAATGCCTTCCTGCGTCTTCTGGATGCCGCGCCTGATCGCAGGGATGATGTCTTCGGGCTTGGTCACCCGCTCGCCATAGCCGCCGAAGGCGCGCGCCATCGCGGCGTAGTCGCCGGAAATGTCGGTCGAGCGATATTTTTCGGTCGAGATCGGCATCACCTTCAATTCGATCGCCATCGAGAAGTTGTTCAG
This sequence comes from Bradyrhizobium symbiodeficiens, assembly GCF_002266465.3. Lineage (NCBI taxonomy): Bacteria > Pseudomonadati > Pseudomonadota > Alphaproteobacteria > Hyphomicrobiales > Nitrobacteraceae > Bradyrhizobium > Bradyrhizobium symbiodeficiens. The sequence goes on from NZ_CP029427.2 coordinate 2,654,354, forward strand.
CAGGATCGACATGATCGGGATGCGCTCGCGCACCGCGGTCTCGAAATCCATGCCGGTGAAACCGATTGCCGCATCGCCCCAGACGTTGATGCAGAGCTTGTCGGGCTTTGCCAGCTTCGCGCCCATCGCGAGGCCGAGGCCGTAGCCGAGCTGCGTCGTCTTGCCCCAGCCGAGATAGGTGAGGGGTTTTGTCGATTTCCAGAACGGCGAGAGCTGGTCGCGCGGACTGCCGGCATCGTGGGTGATGATGGTGTTGTCGATGTCGACCGTGTGCTGCAAATCCCACAACACGCGATAGGGGCTGAGCGGCGCGTCGTTGCTGGTGAGCTTCGGCATCCATTTCGCCAGCCACTCCTTGTGCGAGGCCGCGATCTCGGCCGCGACCGCGGCGGCGTCGCGATCGGATGTGACGGTCTTGCCGATCTCCTCCAGCAGCGCGTCGAGCACGAGCCCGGCGTCGCCGACCAGGCCGATCGCAGCCTCGACGTCCTTGTTGAGATGGTTGGGATCGAGCGTGGAATGGATGATGGTCTTGCCTTTCGGCATCGCGATGCCGAAATTGGTCTCGGTGAAGGAGCAGCCGATGCCGAAGATGACGTCGGCCTCGGCGAGGAATTTCGGCACCGCGCGCGGCACCGCGAGGCCGCCGGAGCCGAGCGAGAGAGGATGAGTTTCCGGGAACGACGATTTTCCACCGAGGCTGGTGGTGACGGGGATCGCGAGACGCTCGGCGAGCCGCTTCAGCTGCGGCCAGGCCTGCGCGTAATGCACGCCCTGGCCGGCATAGATCACCGCACGCTTGGCGTTGACGAGCAGGCTTGCCGCCTCCTTCACATGCACGGGGTCGGCGCCGTAGCGGGTGCGAAGCACCGGCGTGTAGTTGAGCGGCTCCGGCACCTCCTCGTTCCACATGTCCGAGGGAATCTCGACGATCACGGGCCCGCCGCGGCCGTTCTTCAGCTTGGTGAAGGCGCGGCGAAAGATGTTGGCGACCTCGGCCGCGAGGATGATCGGTTCGGACGATTTCGAGAACGCCTTCATCGCCTCGCTGGAATTGAAGTTCGGCTCGATATGAGCAAGCCGGCGCTGATAGCCCATCGGCAGCACCAGCACCGGAACGGATTCGCCATAGCACTGCGCCACGCCGCCCATCGCGTTCTCCGCGCCGGGCCCATGCTGCATGCAGAACGCGCCGATCGAGCGCCCCGACGTCACCCGCGAGATCGCGTCCGCCATGTGGATGCCGACGCGCTCCTGCCGCACCATCACCGGGCGAATCTCGGCTTTCGCCGCATGCTCGATCAGATGGTTGACCGGATAGCCGCAGAGGATCTCGATGCCCTCACGCCGCATGATTTCCGCAATGGCGGTGCCGAGCTTCATGGCGTCTCTCTCCCTGGCGAGGCCGGTTGATCCGGCTGGTTGGGGAGAGAGGATCAGGAATCGGCTGGACGGTAAAGCGAAGCGCGGCGCGGATGCGGTAGGTCAGCCATGCAGGACGGCGTCACCAGGCCACGCCGCCGCCCCGGGGAACGCCGGAGCCGAGCGATGACGTTGCAAGCCGGAGTGGATGACAGCATGATGAAGCAACGTTCGCCGTGGAATTCCGGAAGATGCTGAAGCTCGATCATATCACGGTTATCGCTCCGAGCCTCGCCGAAGGCGTCCTCCACGTTCGAAACTGCCTCGATCTCGATGTCCCGTTCGGGCAACGCCATGCCTATATGGGCACCCATAATCACCTGCTTCAGCTCGGTGACACGGTCTATCTTGAAATCGTGGCGCTCGACCCCGAGGCCGATGCGCCGGGCCGCCCGCGCTGGTTCGGTCTGGACGACCAGGACCAGCTCAGGTCCGATTGGGACGAGGGCCGCCGCCTGCGCGGCTGGGTCGCGCGAACCGATAGGATCGACTCGATCATCGCCCGCCGGGGCGACGTCTTCGGCGCCAAGGTTCCGCTTCCCGCGGCCGATCCTTCGTTCGACTTCACCATTCCGGACGACGGCTCCCTCCCGCTCGACGGTGCAGCTCCCTCGATCATCGACAGGCGCGGCAAGCCGCGCTCGATGGCTGCGATAGCGGACCTCGGCGCGCGGCTAAGATCCTTCACGCTCGAGCATCCGGAGCCCGCCGCCGTAGAGGCGCTGTACCGCGCGTTGACGATCGACCGGCCGCCCGAAATCGTGCGGGGATCGAAGCTGCGCTATCGCGCCCGGATCGAAACGCTCGCCGGACCAAGAGAGCTGACCTGAGCGCGCACGGACCCAACGCAGTCCGGAATCACATGCTCAGACCAGCGTGCCCGCGTGGAAGCTCGCATTGGCGAGCAACGACTGGATCACGACGTTGTCGCCGGGACCTCCGTCCAGCACGTCGATGCCGCCGCCGCCGATCAGCACATCGTCGCCGAGCCCGCCCAGCAGCGTATCGCTGCCGGCGCTGCCGATCAGGACGTCGTCGCCGGCGCCGCCGTCGAACACGAGGTGCGGCCCGCCCGGACCGACGCCCGACGCCTCGATCACGTCGTCGCCGCCGAGGCCCTTGATGGTGATGGTGTCGTTGAAGTCGAAATTTTCGATCACGACCTGGCTCGCCAGACCGTCGATCACCAGCGCGCCATTGCTGTTGAGCGACAGCGTGATGACGTCGTCCCCTCCGGTGCCGTTGATCACGATGTTGTCGGCCGCGCCGTCGCCGCCGGCGGTGCCGGGGGCCGCGCCTAGATCGATCTTCACCTGTGTCACGTCGGTGCCGCTCATGTCGCCGACAGTGATGGTGTCGGCGCCGCCGCGGGCATTGAACGCGATCGTCTCGACGCCGTGCGTGTCCATCGTGATGGAGGCGACGTCCCGCGTCAGCTCGGCGCGTCCGCCATTGGCGAAGATGTTGATGGTTTCGGCGATGTTGGCGCCGTTGAACAGAAGGGTGTCGCTGCCGGCCTGACCCTCGACCGTGTCGTTGTCGTCGCCCGGATTCCAGACGAAGGTGTCGTTGCCGGCGCCCATCAGCGCGACGTCGTTGCCGTCGCCGCCGCTGATCAGGTCGTCGCCCTGGCTGCCGTGGATGGTGTCGTTGCCGATTCCGCCGTTGATCGTCAGCTGCAGCACGCCGGCAGCGAGTCCGCTGGCGTCGATGACGTCGTCGCCGGCGAGGCCGTTGATCGTCAGCTGATCGGTCGCGTCCACGGACGTCAGGTGGGTACTCGCATGCAGGCCGAACACCGTCACGCCACTGGCATTGCCGCTGACCCCGAACGTGTCGGCGCCCTGGGTGGCATCGACCGACACGGTATCGACGGCTCCGTCGGGCGTTCCGTCCGGGCCGCCGAGGTCGATGTTCACCCGCGTCACGTCGGTCCCGGTCAGATCGCCGACGGTGATGTGGTCGGTGCCGCCCAGCGCGTGGATATCGACGTGCTCGACCCCGTGCAGGTCCATCGTGATGTTTGCGACGTCGCGCGTCAGCAGGGCGCGGTCGCCGTTCGCCAGGACGGCCATGGTTTCCGCAATGCTGGCGCCGAAGAACCGCAGCGTGTCGACGCCGGTGCCGCCCTCGACGGTGTCGCTGCCGTCGCCGGGATTCCATTGGAAGATATCATTGCCGGCGCCGAGCAGGGCGGTGTCGTTGCCCTGGTTGCCGTCGATGAAATCGTTGCCGTCGCCGCCGATCAGCGTGTCGCTGCCGGCGCTGCCGAGGATGGCGTCGTTGCCGGTGCCGCCGTCGATGGTCAGGTGCACGACTCCGGCGGCCAGCATGGCGGCCGATATCGTGTCGTTGCCGCCGAGGCCTTCGATCACGAGCGCATCGTTCGCGCCTTCCGCATTGGTGATGGTGACGGCGGCCGGCAGTCCGGCCACCGCAGCCGACGTGCCCGAGCCGGAGATATGGATCGCGTTGGCGCCGTTCGTGCCCACCAGCGTCACCGTGTCGGCCGCGCCGTCACCGGCGCCGGCTGATCCGAGATCGACATTGACCTGCTTGACATCGGTTCCAGCCAGATTGTTGACGACGATGTTGTCGCTGCCGCCGCGCGCATCGATGGTGATGGTCTCGATGCTATCGAGGTCCATCGTGATGTTGGCGACGTCGCGGGTCAGCAGCACGTGTCCGCCATTGGCGGCGGACAGGGTGACGTGCTCGGCGACGTTCGAGCCGTTGAACAGCAGGGTGTCGGTTCCGGCCTGTCCATCGACCTTGTCGCTGCCGTCGCCGGGGTCCCACTGGAAGGTGTCGTTACCGGCGCCGAGCAGGGCGGTGTCGTTGCCCTGATTGCCGTCGATGAAATCGTTGCCTTCGCCGCCCAGCAGACGGTCCGCGCCATTGCCGCCGAGGATCGTGTCATTGCCCGCTCCACCGTCGAGCGTCAGATTGATCAGTGCAGCGAGATTGCCTGTTGCGGTGATGACGTCGTCGCCGCCACCCGCATTGACCACGAGGTTCTCCGTGGTGCCGATGTCCAGCGAGAACGGCGCCGGATCGACCCGGTCAAAGCGCACGCGCGCGCCGTTGGCCGTGATGGCGAAGGCCTCGCTGCCGTTGCCGCCGTTCACCTCGGCGGTGTCGATGCCTTCGCCGCCCTCCATCAGGTCGCTGTCGTCACCGGGGTTCCAGATCATGCGGTCGTTGCCGGCTTCGCCGAACATCTGGTCGTTGCCGTCGCCGCCCACCAGCACGTCATTGCCGGAGCCGCCGAAGAGCAGGTCGTTGCCGCCCTTGCCGAGCAGCGTGTCGTTCCCGGACTGGCCGAACAGCATGTCGCCGCCGGATCCGCCGGTCAGCATATCGTTGCCGGCGCCGCCGAACAGATTCGCCGCAGGCATCGCGCCGCTGCTCTCGTCGATGGTGATGATGTCGTTGCCGTCCTGGCCGAAGCCCTTGATCAATTTGGTGTTGGCGACCGTGGCGGGGCCGCCTTTGATCGCGATCGCGCCGCCGTTGACGACGATGGTCCCCGCCGCATTGCGGCCTAACACGACCGAATTGTTGTGACCGTTGCCAAGGACGGTGAGGATTCCGCCGGAGAAAATCGCTGTGACTGCCATTTGTTCTTCTCGCTCTGCGTGATCGAAATAGGCCGTGCGGCGGGATCGTGACGCTTTTCGCGATGCCGGGACGAACGGCAGACGACCTCGTCAGTAGACGCGGATCGCAGTTCCAGCTTGGCTGAAGGCTTCGGACGTGCTCCTGTTTTTCTTGAGAGCAGCTTGATTTTCGCGGTGGGCGTCGCGCCGCTGGGGTTTCGTAGCAGCTTGGACCATTCCACCCACAATCCCTTGTGCTGCCCGACGGGCAAAACACACCAGGACTGGGTCGATAGCCGCGCGTCAAAATATTCGTATTTACAGAAGTTCGGTTTTGCCGTACAAGCTGTGCCATCCCGCCCGCCACAAGGGGCGTTTCGCGATCGTCACGAGACGCGGGCCGGGATGCGGTGGCCGCGACGGCGTCGGCGCGCGATGGAGCTGCAGGGCGGGAAACCGTGAGCGGCGGCAGGCGCGGTACGACACGGCGCTGACAGCGTCTCTGTCCGGTCTCGATGGCGAGCGCACGCCAGCAATCGGGAACGCGGATGGTGATGTGCGCGGACGGAGAAGTCGTGTGGTCCTGACGCCCGGGGTCTGTGCGTCAAGTCATGTGGTGATGTGCGGCCAACCGGCGCGCGCATCTGAAATCCGCAAGGCGACGGGGGCAATAGTGCAGCGCTCCCCGAGGAGAGCACGAAGGACACCGTGAAAACCATCGCGCAGGGAAGGCCGGGCGACCGGCAACACCTGTCGTCCACCCCGTGCGCGCTTTTTTCGCACGCGGGACTTCGGGTGCCAGCCGGCGCCCGGCCTTCCCTGCGCCCTTGCTTTCAGAGGGTGCGAGACCAAAGCAAAGCTCGGGCAAAACAAGCCGCGAGGACGCGAAGGTATGTGCGCGATGTCGTAGGATGGGTAGAGCACTTGCGAAACCCATCATGCTTCAACGTGAAAGAATTGCTGATGGGTTTCGCTTCGCTCTACCCATCCTACGAATTGAACAACGGTCTCGTGCCCCGGACGCAGCGCAGCGCGCCGCGTCTTCGCGGCGTTGTGCGCTGCAGAGCCGGGGCCCATGCGTCAGCGGAGCGCGCAGCTCCTGGGTCCGGCTCTGCGCAGCAGCGTAAGAGCGCTGCAGCGCATCTGGGACACGAGGGAGCCGCGCTTCAGCTGCCGTAATTGCGCAGCGACCGGCCTCCCGCTACGCCTTCTCCTCCAGCGCGCGGCGCAGCCGTCGGATGATGACGCCGCGGGCGCGGTCGTCGGCGGCCGCTCCAACCCTGTCGTTGATGTCGAGTACCAGCTCCGACATCTCGTTGTGCCAGTCGAGGCGGGTCACGGCCTCCGGTGCGAGGCGCCGGCGGTGATCGACGTCGAGCACGCGCGGTTCGGGCGCGGCGAGCTCGTAGATGTCGTCGAGCAGCGGCTGGTACACCCGGGCCGCCGGAACGATGCGCTCGGCGACGCGTTCGGCAAGCCCCGCGATTGCGGCTTCCTCGCCATGGACCAAGAACAGCCCGCGGGCGATGGGCCGGCGTGCCGCGATCCAGCCGGCGATGCCGGCGGCGTCGGCGTGGCCGGAATATTCGTCGATCATGCGGATGCGGGCCGCGACCTTGATCTCCTCGCCCTGGATCCGTACGGCCTTGGTCCCGTTCTGGAGGAAGCGCCCGAGCGTGCCGTTGGCCTGGAAGCCTGCGAGCAGCACGGTCGCGCGCTCGTTCCACAGCCAGCGCTTCAGATGATGGCGGATGCGGCCGGCGTCGCACATGCCGCTCGCGGCGATGATGATATGGAATCCGGACAGGCGCATGATCGCCTTGCTCTCGTCCGCGGTCTCGGTGAATTTGAGATGCGGCGAGTTGAGCAGGCGCGCGGCATCGACGGTCGGGTCGAGGCTCTCGGCATGGCGGCGAAACACTTCGGTGGCACGGATCGCGAGCGGAGAATCGAGGAAGATCGGCGCGGTCGGAATTTCGCCGTGCTCCATCAGGTCGACGAGATCGACGATCAGCTCCTGGGTGCGCTCGACCGCGAAGGCAGGTATCAGCAGCGCGCCGCCGGCCGCCGCGGCATCGCGCACCTCGGCCGCGAGGTGCTTGCGGCGGAGCGCGGGTGTCGTGGCCTCGCGCAGGCGGTCGCCATAAGTCGATTCCGAGATGACGTAGTCGAAATCGGCTGGCGCTTCGGGATCGGGCTGCAGCAGCTTGGCCTCCGGCCCGACGTCGCCGGACAGCAGCACGCGCATCGGACGGGGCGCGCCCTGCTCAGCGATTTCGAGCTCGATCGACGCCGAGCCGAGCAGATGGCCGGCGTTCCAGTAGCGCGCGCGAACGCCCGGGATCACGTCGGTCCAGCGTTCATATTCCACCGCGCGAAACGATTGCAGCGATGCGATCGCATCGGCCTGCGTGTAGATCGGCTGAACCTCTTTGCGCCCGCGCGAGGCGTTGCGTCGGTTGAGCTGCGTGACTTCCGATTCCTGGATGCTGCCGGCATCGGGCAGCATGTAGGAGCAGAGGTCGATGGTGCCGCGCGTCGCCAGGATCGGTCCCTCGAATCCCGCGCGCACGAGTTTCGGCAACAGACCGCTATGGTCGATATGGGCATGCGTGAGCAGCACGGCCTCGATATCGGCGGGCCGGAACGGAAAGGCGCCGTAGTTGAGCTCCTTCAGCGTCTTCTGGCCCTGGAACAGGCCGCAATCGACCAGGAAGCGGCCGGTCGCGGTCTGGAACAGATAGCTCGAACCGGTCACGGTGCGGGCGGCGCCGCAAAATCGAACGGTGATGCTCATGGCGTCGTCTCCGGAGGAAGTGTCGTGGTCAGCTCGGACCGCAAGGCGGCCGCGAGACTCTCGTCGAGCGCAATCGCATTGGTCGGATGCGGCACGCTGTCGGTCGAGCGGATCGAGCGGATGCCGGCCTCGGTGAATGCACCGATCATCGCAGGCGGAAACAGCGCGTGCGTCACGACCACATCGACGGCGGTCGCGCCCATCGCAATCAGCGCCTTCGCCGCGGCCATCAGCGTCGTCCCGGAGGAGACGATGTCGTCCACCAGCAGCGCGGGCCGTCCCGCGAGCAGGCCGGGATCGGCAAAACTGATCGCCACGGAACGATCGCCGTGCCGCGTCTTTCGCGCCACCGTGTGCTGCAGCCGCAGCCGGCTCGCGATATCGTTCACCCAGGGCTCGGACTCCATGTCGGGTCCGATCACGATGGTCGCGGGGTCGATGCTCTCAGTTGCCAGCGCGTTCGCGATCGCAGGCATGGCGGACAGGTTCTCAGCTTCGATGCCGGGAAAGACCAACCGGATGTCGGTGGTGCGATGCAAATGCGCGTCCACAGTGACGACGCGGTCGACGGTGGTCGCAAGCAGAGCGCCCATCGCGCGCTGGCTGATGGCCTCGCCGGCATGAAACGCAGCATCCTGCCGCATATAGCAGAGATAGGGCGCGACCAGCACCAGCCGCTTCGCGCCGTTGCGTCGCAGCGCCTCGGCAGCGAACAACAGGGCGATCAGCTTGTCGTTGGGTTGATCGAGCGGGGCATAGAGGATGGTGGTGTCGGTCGCCGGCGCGACGGCGACGCGCAGCTCGCCGTCCGGAAAACGGTGCACGGCGATCTCGCCGCAGGAAAGCCCGAGCCGCGCCGCGAGGCGCTCCGCCCCATCGCTGCCGCCGGGCAGGGCCTGGAGCGCGATCGTACTCACGACGCCGACTTGCCCTGGAGGGGCTCGTGACCGTTGACGACGTAACCGCTCTCCTCGGTGGCGGCATCGGCAGCCAGATCGTGCTCGGGGCGGTCGAACGTGTAGACGCGATAGAGCGGCTCGCCCTGCTCGACGCGATCGCCGATCTTCCTGAACAGGCGGATGCCGGCGCCCTTGTCGAGCGGCGCTCCGGCGGTGCGGGCCAAGCGGTTCAGGCGCAGGCAATCGATCGCGGACACGATGCCGTCATGCGCCGCCTTGACGTCGAAGCTGAGCGATCCGAGCTCGCTGCTGCAGGTGGACGGGCCCTGGGCGTCGATGATCTTCTGCATCTGCTTCAGCGCCGCGCCGCTGTCGAGCAGCTCGCGCGCCCTCGCATAGCCGGCGCCGCCGCGCAGCTTCGGATCGTATTCCAGCAGATGGGCGGCGAGGCGGAGCGATTTCTCGCGCAGGTCGCGCGGCGCATCCTTGTCGTTGCCGAGCACCGCCATGACGTCATTGGCCTCGAGCACCGGCCCGATGCCGTTGCCGATCGGCTGGCTTCCGTCGGTCGTGATCACTTCGACCGTGCGGCCGAAGCGGTCGCCGACGAATTCGAACAGCTTGCGCAGCCGCATCGCCTCGACGCCATTGGTGACCTTCGCGGTCGGCCCGACCGGAATGTCGATCAACAGATGCGTCGAACCCGCCGCGATCTTCTTGGACATGATGGAGGCGACCATCTGCTCGCGCGTATCGAGGCTCAGCGGTCGCTCGACCGAGATCAGCACGTCGTCGGCCGGCGACAGGTTCACATGCCCGCCCCAGATCAGGCAGCCGTTGCAGGCCGAGACGATCGCCTTCATCTCCTCGACGCCGACATTCACCCGCGCCAGAACTTCCATGGTGTCGGCGGTGCCGGCAGGCGAGGTGATGGCGCGCGAGGAGGTCTTGGGGATCGGCAGGCCGTGCGCGGCGACGATCGGCACCACGACCATCGAGGTGCGGTTGCCGGGTATGCCACCGATGCAATGCTTGTCGACCACGACAGGGTTCGGCCACACCAATTGCGTGCCGGCCTGCGCCATCGCCCCGGTGAGCGCAAGCAGCTCGTCGCTGGTGATGAAGCTCGCCGAACCGATCAGGAAGGCGGCGATCTCCATGTCCGAGTAGCGGTAATGCGCGAGGTCGTCGATGATCGCGCCGATCTCGGCCTGGCTCAGCGTTCGCCCGCGGATCTTCGCGCGCACGGCTTCCAGGCTCTCCGGTGGCACGGCGGGCCTGACCGTGACCAGCGTGCCGACGCCTTGCCCGAAGCGCCGGAACGCGGGTTCAGAGAGACCGATTTCGTCCGGGGCCGCCATCGTATCGTCGTCCGTGATCAGCAAGGTCGCCAGCAGGACCTTGTCGGCATGTCGCAGCTCGACGCGGCTGAAGCCGCGGAAGATCTCGGCGCGCAGCGCCTTCGACTGCCTGGAGACGACGACAACGTTCTCGCGGCCGGTATCGAGCCGGACGCGGCGGATTTTCAGTTGGGAGCGCGGAAGGTCTGGATGCATGGACAGGCCGGCGGGGAGGGAACGCGACCTCCATGCTTAGACGTCGCCGTCCTGATGCTGTTGACCCAGATCATGGCCCGCGCGAAGGACACGGGTGAGCTGTGGCGGGCTGTCACGCAGGCGCGCTGCTGCAGGCGCGTCGGTCTGGAGATGACAGGGGAAGCCGAATGCCGTGGCGATATCGCCGATGTCGGCCGGCCAAATCGGGGATCGGGCTACTTTATCCCCGTGCTGATCGCGACAAACTTGTTGTTGAGGAGGGCGCCACCCATCGTGTTCACGGCCGTTATGATCGCCAGCGCAATGCCTGCGGCAATCAGGCCGTACTCGATCGCGGTTGCACCATTCTCATCGGCAAGGAAGGACCTAAGCAAACGCATTGCCAACTCCCGTTCATCCGATCCAACGTATGGCCGCGTCGTTATCGGACTTGCAAATAGATCGAATAAGTCTTTATGCGCGCCAAAAGAATTAAGCCCGGGCGGGCGCGCCCCTGCTCATACGACGGCATTCATTAAATTAAGGTTCCATCGATCCGTCCAAATGGATTCACCCCGGCAGGCCTCGGCCGGGCTGCGCGGGCGCAGCGTCCGTCAGGGCACCATCGTGCGGCCGCTTAACCGATTGTTGAGCCTGTTCGTCAGGCGCTCAATCGCGCCGGTCCGCATTCAGCGCCCGCAACATCGCGATGCGGGCGAACATCACCCAGCCGCCGCCCGTCTCGGCCGCATTGATCAGGGTCTCGATGGCTGTCTGCCAGCGCGGCTCGTGCTGGGCGTCTTCGGGCAGCCGCATGATGTAATCCGCGGCCTCTTGAAGTGTGCGCAATTGCAACTTGTTGTCCACGCGGACGGGTTCGTCGAACGCCGTCGACCAGGGCATGTCAGGCCGCCTGATCGGCGAGGGGTGGCATCACGGCGCGATCGCGGGGGGATGCGGCTAACCGGCCTTCTTCGCCCGCGCCGGCGCGCGCACCGGCTTGTCGGCCTTCTTCGGCGTGGTCGCTGCCTTGGCCGCGGCCTCCTTGCCGCCCTTGCCGGATATCGGCAACAGCATCTCGCGCTGGCCCTCGACGCGCTTTTTCGGCTTCCTGGCCTTGACGGTCTCCTTGGCGACCTTCGCCGCGGGGGCGTCCTTCTCGTTCGCGATGCTCTTCTTCAGCGCGTCCATCAGGTTGATGACGTTGCCGCCGCCCTTCGGCGCGGCCTTGGCAGTGATCGGCGCACCGCTGCGCTTCTTGTTGATGAGATCGATCAGCGCGGTCTCGTAATGGTCCTCGAACAGCTCGGGCTCGAATGCGCCGGACTTCTTCTCGACGATGTGCTTGGCGAGGTCGAGCATGTCCCTGGTCAACTTCACGTCCTGGATGTCGTCGAAATACTCGGTCTCGCTGCGGACTTCATAGGGATAGCGCAGCAGCGTGCCCATCAGCCCGCTCTCCAGCGGCTCGAGCGCGATGATGTGCTCGCGGTTGGTCAGCACCACGCGGCCGATCGCGACCTTGTCCATGCTGCGGATGGTCTCGCGGATCACCGCGTAGGCGTCGTGGCCGACCTTGCCGTCGGGCACGAGATAATAGGGGCGGATCAGATAGCGGTTGTCGATGTCGGCCTTCGGCACGAACTCGTCGATATCGATCGTGTGGGTCGAGTCGAGCGCGATGTCGTCGAGCTCGTCCTTGGTGACCTCGATATAGGTGTCGGTGTCGACCTTGTAGCCCTTGACGATGTCCTCGGAGGTCACCTCGTCGCCGGTCTCGGCGTCGACCTTGAGGTACTTGATCCGGTGGCCGGTCTTGCGGTTGATCTGGTTGAAGGAGACCTTCTCGGTATCCGAAGTGGCCGGATAGAGCGCGACCGGACAGGTCACGAGCGACAAACGCAGAAAACCCTTCCAATTGGCGCGGGGGGCCATGGGCTACTCCAAACGCAACAGAGGACAACGTCCCAGAATACCATCGGGGAACAACGAATCATAGCGAGGTCGATCGCTGAATCCGCCAACTGCGTTAACCGGCTGCCGGGCGGCTGGTTGCGCTCTGATCGCACTGCAAATTCGGAACATCATATCGGATCGGGCGTTGGCTCCGGACATAGGCTGCGATGAGGTCGCGGTCATCGGGGGCGACACGCAGAGATCGAGGGCATCATGGCCACTACGCGAGAGCAGCAACAGATCGTCGAAACGCCAACCGAGGCGCGCCAGGGTGAACCCGGGCCGTCCGTTGCCGCACTGCTCGCCATCTCGACCGGGCTTGCGATCCTGATCCTCGCCGTCATCTGGTTCGTTTTCTTCCGGACCTGACGGGACGAATTCCCGGGAAGGGCGGACTTTCCCAAAACTCGCCGCGGAAAGCGGCACATTGCGCCCGTCACGCTGCCGGCTCGTCCGGTCGCATGGCGGGCGCAATCGCGTGGGCTGCAGACTCTTCGTATATGACCAAAAAGTAACGCGTCGGGTTCCCCGCGTTCATATTCAGTTCACGCCGGAATTGCTCATCTGGTGCGGTCTTGATGCGGCCTATGTCTGGAGAGAAACGTGCGCCTGCTCGTTGTTGAGGACGACCCCGATCTCAATCGCCAGCTCACCAAGGCCCTGACCGACGCCGGCTACGTCGTCGATCGCGCCTTCGATGGTGAGGAGGGACACTATCTCGGCGACAACGAGCCTTATGACGCCGTCGTGCTCGACATCGGCCTGCCCAAGAAGGACGGCATTTCGGTGCTGGAGGCCTGGCGCCGCAACGGACGCACCATGCCGGTCCTGATCCTCACCGCGCGCGACCGCTGGAGCGACAAGGTGCAGGGCTTCGATGCCGGCGCCGACGACTATGTGGCAAAGCCGTTCCATCTGGAGGAGGTGCTGGCGCGCATCCGCGCGCTGCTGCGCCGCTCGACCGGCCATGCCCAGAGCGAGCTCAGCTGCGGCCCCGTCACGCTCGACACCAGGACCGGCCGCGTCAGCGTCTCCGGCAATCCGGTCAAGATGACCTCGCACGAATATCGGCTTCTGGCCTACCTGATGCACCATTCCGGGCGCGTGGTGTCGCGCACCGAGCTGGTCGAGCACCTCTACGACCAGGATTTCGACCGCGACTCCAACACCATCGAGGTGTTCGTCGGCCGCATCCGCAAGAAGCTCGACGTCGACATCATCCAGACCGTGCGCGGCCTCGGCTATCTGCTGACGCCCCCGGCCGCCTGAGCCGTTCCGGGGCTTGACGGGCAGCGCGACAGGGGCCTTGGTCCGGTCATGACCTCTGACGCCCTGCCATCCTGTGCCTCCCGGGATCGTTCCGATGGCCGCTAGTTCGCTTGCCAACCGACTGTTCCTGTCGGCGACCGCCTGGCTCGTGGTGATCCTGGCCATCACCGGTGTGGTGCTGTCGTCGGTTTACAAGAACGCCACCGAGCGCGCCTTCGACCGCCGGCTCAATCTCTATCTCCGCACCCTGATCGCCGAGGTTGCGACCCCCGACGAGCCGCCGGATCGCCAGTTCCAGTCGCTGGGCGAGCCGCTGTTCGAGCTGCCGCTGTCGGGCTGGTACTGGCAGATCACGCGGACCGATACCGAGAAGCCGGAGGTGCGCTCCTCGCGCTCGCTCTGGGACAAGAAGCTGCCGAAGCTGGAAGAGCAGGGCACCGAGCTCACCGCCGCCGGCATCCGGCTCGCTTATGTCGATGGTCCCGAAGGCCAGAACCTGCGCATGGTCGAGCGGCCCGTCGATCTCGGCGCCGACGGCAAGTTTCTCGTCAGCGTCGCCGGCGACGACACCGAGATTTTCGACGAGACCCGCAGCTTCGACTATTATCTCGGCGGCACCTTCACTGCGCTCGGCATCGTGCTGCTGCTGACGACCGTGTTCCAGGTCCGCTTCGGCCTCGCGCCGCTCAAGCGCATCTCGGAGTCGATTGCCGACATCCGCTCCGGGCGGGCGGAGCGGCTGGAGGGCGAATTCCCGGTCGAGATCGCGCCATTGGCGCGCGAGACCAACGCGCTGATCGATGCCAATCGCGAGATCGTCGAGCGCGCGCGCACTCATGTCGGCAATCTCGCCCATGCGATCAAGACGCCGCTGTCGGTCATCGTCAACGAGGCCGGCGCCCACGCCGCGGAACCGTTCGCAGCCAAGGTGATGGAGCAGGCCGACGTGATGCGCGACCAGGTCGCACATCATCTGGAGCGTGCGCGCATCGCAGCACGGGTCTCGGTGGTCGCGACCGTGACCGAGGTGGCGCCCGCCATCGAGGCATTGCGGCGGACCATGGAGAAGATTCATCGCGATCGCGGCATCGCTGTCGAAGCCAAGGCCGATCCGTCGGCAAAATTTCGCGGCGAGCGCCAGGATCTGGAGGAGATGGTCGGCAATCTCGTCGACAACGCCTGCAAATGGGCGGCCTCGCGCGTCTTCATCGAGGTCCTCGTGGAAGCGCCGCAGCAGGCCGGGGTGGGCCCGCGGCTGCGGATCATCGTCGATGACGACGGCCGCGGCCTGTCGGAAGCCGAGCGCGCACAGGTCTCGCGGCGCGGCCAGCGGCTCGACGAGTCCAAGCCCGGGTCGGGGCTGGGGCTGTCGATCGTGACCGACCTCGCCGCGCTCTATGGCGGCAGCCTCTCGCTCAGTGGTGCGCCGACCGGCGGCCTGCGCGCCGAACTGGTCCTTCCGGGCGTATAATCCATTGTTCCGACGAGCTTATTCCCTCCTCGCCGATGCCCGGCCGCAGCAAACCGGCTGGATTCGGCCACACTTGCTAAACGGCTTCTTAAGTGGGGGACTCCTATGATCACGCTGGACCCATCCCATGTCCGCCATTTTACCGTGCATAACCCGGGCGCATGAGCCAGACATCGATCGAGCGGCTGAGGGAATATCTCGCGCAGCTCCCGCCGCAGGCGCAGGCGCTGCTGATGCGGGAGTTCGAGCGCGCGCTGGAGCGCGGCCAGGATACGGCTGTCGCGACCCTGGTGCTCGAGCAGCTGCGCAAGATCGTCCGCAAGTCGGAAGCCGATGAAGCCCCGCCGCCGCGCACGGACGATCTGTCGCGGCTGCTGTTCCAGGCGCTGGAACCGTTCCTGATCGAGGCCGGCGTCCCGCTGCGGGTCGGCCAGATCCGCCGCACCTCGCTGCAGCCGATCTGGCAATGGCTGGGCCGCGATGGTGCGCCGGACAAGGTGAACGAGTTCGAGGCCGCGCTGGCGCGCATGCCCGCCGATAGTGCGGGGCAGGTCGAGGCCCTCGCGCAGAAGCTCCAGGCGGTCGCTGCGGATGCCATTTTCGAGCTGACCGGTCCCGGTGGCGGCGACAAGTCGCGCGCGCTCGCCCGCGTCGGCCCGCCCAACGTGATCGAGGACCTCCATTCGATCGGAGCGGTGCTTCAGGTCCGGGAGGCCATCGCCAGCCTGAACGAGAAATTGCCGCGCACTCTGCGCGCCTTCGGCGATTCCCAGATCGTCTCGGTGACGTCAGCGCTCAACATTCCGGTCCTGCAGACGCCGCAGATGCTGCCGTTCGCGCTCTCGATCGTGGTGCAACGGATGACCGCGCCTTGGCAGATCATCCGCCTCGCCATCAAGATTGCAGCGTCCGACGACGAGATCCGTGTCGCGGCGACGCCCTACGGCGTTGCCGTCACGATGGCGCTGCACGATCTGTCCTGTGTTGCCGCCGCCCTGCGCATCGACATCAAGCGCGGCCATTTCGACAACGTTGCCGGCAACCTCAAGGCGTTGCACGACGGCGTGCGCGGCCTACGCACCGAGCTCGACCTGCGTAACGATTCCGCCTGGGGCAAGCAGTTGACCTCGATCCGGGCCGACATCTCCAATGCGCTGCAATCGGAGATCGACAGCGTTCCCGGCCGCGTTCGCCGCATCCTGCGCCAGCGCCCCGAGAAGGACATTCCGCCGGGAGCGCGGATCGACAGCACCGAGGTGGAGGAAACCGCGGCGCTGATCGATTTCGTCGCGACCTGCCGCAACTACGCCAGCGAGCTTGCGATCAACGAGGTGACGCTGCGCACCTATTCCGACCTCCAGCAATATGTCGAGCGCTCGACCGAGCAGCTGGTGCAGTCGCTGCGCGCGGCCGATCACAAGGTCCGCACCTACAGGCAGCAGCAGGTGCAGGCCGCGATTCGCTTCTGCCAGGTGCTGTTTGGCGATGATTATGCCTCGTTGATGAGCCGGGCCGCGGAAAACGCAGCGACCGGCGAGCGCAAATCGTCGCGCGCAAGCTGATCCAGGCGCATATTTCGCGATCACAATTTATGGTTGACCATGCGGATGGCGCGCCGTACGGTCCCCGTGCAAGTCCGGGGAATTTCTATTTGTGGGCGCATGAAACCCGTTATCAGCTCCATCGAAATCGAGAACCGCGTCGTCGTTGCCAAGTATCAAAGACTGATGGTCGGTGCCAAAGTGGTGCTGGTCGAGAAGGCAAGCGGTCGGCAACTGTCCGAGACGACCACGAGGGTTGCCTCTCCGGTTCCGGTCGGAGCGCTGCGCATCAGATTGCCTGATGCGATCAAGCCGGGAACATACTTCCTGAAGGCCTTCAATGGGCATGGCGAGGACGCCGCCCAAAGCACGGACTTCGAAATCGGCTAAGCCGTTGGATTTTCACCGTTTCAAGACCGCGCGCGGTCGCGTCAAATTGACAATTGTCAATTGCCGCATCGTCCGGCTGTGGTGTAAAGCCACCTATGGGCGCGGTTCGTGCGCTGCCGGAAGTTTGCCAGATGACGCTGTGGTTCGTGTTCGCGCTGATGACGGTCGCGGCGATTTTCGCCGTGCTCTGGCCGCTTGGGCGCAATGGACGCGCGCAAGACCAGGGCAGCGAGGTCGCTGTTTACAAGGACCAGTTGGCCGAGGTCGAACGTGATCTCGCCGCGGGCATGATTCCCGCGCCGGATGCCGAGGCTGCGCGCGTCGAGATCAGCCGCAGGCTGCTCGCCGCGGCCGCCAGCGAGCCCGCCATCGATCCGGCCATGGCCCCGAAATCGAATCTCAAATGGCGCCGCGCGGCAGCTGTGGTGGCGCTCGCTGGCCTGCCGCTCGTTGCGATCGGCGTCTACATGCCACTTGGCTCGCCTCGGCTTCAGGATTTTCCCCTGGCGGAGCGCGAGCGCGGATCCGGGTCCGGCGTGGCGCAGTCGCTTGAGAACCTCGTGGTGCAGGTCCAGCAACATCTGGAGAAGAATCCCACCGACGGCCGCGGCTGGAACGTGCTCGCGCCGGTGCTGGAGCGGCTTGGCCGTTTCGACGATGCGGTGCGCGCCTATCGCAACTCGCTCACCTACAATGGCGAGAGCGCGGAACGCCGGTCCGATCTCGGCGAAGCAATCTCGGCTGCCGCTGGCGGTGTGGTGACCGTCGAGGCCAAGACGGAATTCGAGCGTGCACGTGCCCTGAACGCGGACGATCCCAAGGCGAACTACTTCCTCGGCCTCGCCGCCGAGCAGGACGGCCGCAAGGATGATGCAGCCACGATCTGGCGCGCGCTGCTCGCGAAAGCGCCCTCGGATGCGCCGTGGCGTGCCTTGGTGCAGTCCTCGCTGGTGCGGGTCGGCGGCGGGACGATGCCGGCGTTGTCGGATGAGACGATTGCCGCTTCCAAGGACATGGCCGAAGGCGATCGCAACGCGATGGTGCGCGGAATGGTCGATCGTCTGGCCACCCGCTTGAAGCAGAACGGCGACGACGTCGATGGATGGCTGCGACTGGTGCGCGCCTATCTGGTAATGGGCGAGCGCGACAAGGCCGTGGGAGCATCGGCCGATGCCCGGCAGGCGGTTGCCAGCGACGCTGAGCGGCTGCGCCAGCTCAACGATGGCCTCAGGACTCTCGGGCTCGGCGGATGACGATGTCGGGACGAGAGCAGCGGAGAACGGATACGCCATGACGCGCAAGCAGCGACGTATGACCATCATCGGCGGCTCGCTCGCCGTGCTCGCGCTCGCGGCCGCGCTGGTGCTCAACGCACTTCGCGACTCCATCGTGTTCTTTTCGACACCGAGCATGGTCGCCGAGAAGCACGTCGAACCCGGCAAGCGGTTTCGCCTCGGCGGGCTGGTGCAGCCCGGCTCGCTCCAGCGCGGCGACAATCTCGCGGTGACCTTCGAGGTCGCCGACGGCAATGCCAAGCTGCCGGTGGCCTA
Source organism: Bradyrhizobium symbiodeficiens (assembly GCF_002266465.3). Classification (NCBI taxonomy): domain Bacteria; kingdom Pseudomonadati; phylum Pseudomonadota; class Alphaproteobacteria; order Hyphomicrobiales; family Nitrobacteraceae; genus Bradyrhizobium; species Bradyrhizobium symbiodeficiens. The sequence goes on from NZ_CP029427.2 coordinate 2,672,783, forward strand.
CAAGGGCATCCTGCCCGACCTGTTTCGCGAGGGGCAGGGCGTCGTCGCCGAGGGCGCGCTCGACGCCCATGGCGTGTTCAAGGCCGATACCGTGCTTGCCAAGCACGACGAGACTTACATGCCCAAGGACGTCGCCGATGCCCTGAAGAAACAGGGGCACTGGAAGGACGATTACGGCGGCAAGCCTTCTGACAGCAATAAGACGTCCGACGCGGGCAAGCCCGCGGCGACGACCGCGCAGGGCAATGCGCAGGGAGCAATGCGGTGATCGCAGAATCCGGACATTACGCGCTGGTGCTGGCGCTTGGGCTCGCACTGATCCAGTCGATCGTGCCCCTGATCGGCGCGCGCCTGAACGATGTTGCACTGATGAATGTGGCGCGCTCCACGGCGCTGGCGCAGCTGCTGTTCGTCGGTGCCTCGTTCGTCGCTCTCGTGATGCTGCACGTGAACTCGGACTTCTCCGTCGCCAATGTCTACGAAAACTCCCATTCGATGAAGCCGCTGCTCTACAAGATCACCGGCGTGTGGGGAAACCATGAAGGCTCGATGCTGTTGTGGGTGTCGATCCTCGCACTGTTCGGCGGGCTGGTCGCCGCGTTCGGCAACAATCTGCCGCTGTCGCTGCGCGCCCACGTGCTTGCCGTGCAGGCGTGGGTCGCCAGCGCCTTCTATCTGTTCATCCTCGTGACATCGAACCCGTTCCTGCGTATCGCGAATCCGCCGATAGAGGGGCGCGATCTCAATCCGGTGCTCCAGGACATCGGGCTCGCCGTGCATCCGCCGATGCTCTATCTCGGCTATGTCGGCTTCTCGATCTCGTTCTCCTTCGCAATCGCGGCGCTGATGGAGGGCCGGATCGATGCGGCCTGGGCGCGCTGGGTGCGGCCGTGGACGCTGGTCGCCTGGATATTCCTCACGCTCGGCATCGCCATGGGATCGTACTGGGCCTATTACGAGCTCGGCTGGGGCGGCTGGTGGTTCTGGGATCCGGTCGAGAACGCCTCGCTGATGCCGTGGCTCTCCGGCACCGCGCTGCTGCATTCGGCCCTGGTGATGGAGAAACGCAACGCGCTGAAGGTCTGGACCATTCTGCTATCGATCCTGACCTTCTCGCTGTCGCTGCTCGGCACCTTCCTGGTGCGCTCGGGCGTCATCACCTCGGTGCACGCCTTCGCCACCGATCCCACCCGCGGCGTGTTCATTCTGCTGATCCTTTGCCTGTTCATCGGCGGCAGCCTGGCGCTGTTCGCGGGCCGCGCCACGTCGTTGAAGCAGGGCGGCCTGTTCGCGCCGATCTCGCGCGAGGGGGCGCTCGTGCTGAACAATCTGCTGCTCACGGTTGCCTGCGCGGTCGTGCTGTTCGGCACGCTCTATCCGCTGGCGATGGAGATGCTCGCCGACTTCAAGATGTCGGTCGGCGCGCCCTTCTACAATCTCACCTTCGCGCCGCTGTTCACCCTGCTTCTGCTGGCGGTGCCGTTCGGGCCGATGCTGGCGTGGAAGCGCGGCGATCTGCTCGGCGTGACGCAGCGTCTGCTCGCTGCGGGCGTCGCCGGGCTCGTCGCCGTCGCCATCGCCTGGGGCTGGGCGAGCGGGGGCAGCACGCTGGCGCCACTCGCGATCGGGCTCGGCGTCTTCGTCATCGCCGGCGCGGTCACCGACATCGTCGAACGCACCGGCCTCGTGCGGCTGCCGTTCGCGACGGTGCGCCACCGGGCGCGCGGCCTGCCGCGCTCGGCCTGGGGCTCAGCGCTTGCGCATGCCGGCCTCGGCGTGGCGCTGATCGGGATCGTCTGCGAGACCACCTGGAACAGCGAACACATCGCGACCATGAAGCAGAACGACGTCGCCCACATCGCCGGCTTTGACGTGAAGCTCGACGGGGTGCTGCAGCGTCAAGGCCCGAACTATCGCGAGATGATCGCCGAGTTCAACGTCAGCCTCGACGGCAAGCCGCTCAGCGTCATGACGCCCTCCAAGCGCAGCTTCACCACCCGCGGCTCGTCGACCACCGAGGCCGCGCTGCTGACGCGCGGCGCGAGCCAGCTCTACATTTCGCTCGGCGAAGCCAATGCCGAGGGCGCCATCGCCGTGCGCATCTATTACAAGCCGATGGTGCTCTTGATCTGGTGGGGGCCGGTGCTGATGGCGTTCGGCGGCGTGTTGTCGTTGTCCGACCGGCGCCTGCGGGTCGGCGCGCCGAAGCCGGCGCGGGCCAAGCAGCGCCTCCAGCCGGCGGAGTGATCCGATGCGCCGGATGATGGCCGCGTTCACCCTGCTGATGCTGCTGGCCTTGCCTGCGGCTCATGCGGTGCAGCCCGACGAGATCATGCCGGATCCGGCCAAGGAAGCCCGTGCGCGCGAGCTGTCGCGCGAGCTGCGCTGCATGGTCTGCCAGAACCAGTCGATCGACGATTCCGACGCGCCGCTGGCGCGTGATCTGCGGCTCTTGGTGCGCGAGCGCATCGGCGCCGGCGACAGCAACTCGCAGGTGCTCGACTTCCTGGTCGCGCGCTATGGCGAGTTCGTGCTGCTGAAGCCACGCTTCGAGCGTCAGACCCTGCTGCTGTGGCTGCTCGGGCCGTCGCTGCTGATCGGCGGCGGCCTGGCGCTGTGGCTGCAAATCCGGCGTCGCGCGCGCAGTGGTGCAGATGTACCAGCGCCGCCACTTACGTCCGATGAGCAGGCGCGGCTCGCGGCCCTGATGTCGGACGAGCCAAAATCTCCGTGAGCTCATGGGCGTCGTTCGTGCTCGGTAGTGCTACGGCCGGCCCCGTCCGGTTCATGCAATTTTGACCTTTGTCTGGAAGCTTGTCGCGAGCCTTGTCTCCAGACTCTGAGTCCTTCTGATGTTCGCGAACAGCAATCTGACGATCCGCTTCCTGGTCGGCGCCGTCGTCGCTGCATTGTTGTTTCTGCTGGGCATCGGCGGTGGTACCGGCTTCATCGCGGTGCTCTATCTCAACAACGAGATCACCAGCCTGTCCTCGGACTTCGCCGCGCTCAGTGGCCCCGCGCGCGATCACGCCATGCAGATCTATCAGCAGGCGCAGGCCGCGTTCTCCTATTTCCTGATGGCCTGCGGCGTGATCGCCGTCGTTGCCGTCGCGATCTGCCTCACCACCTGGTTCGCCGTGCGCAACGGCATCCTCAGTCCGCTGGCGGCGATCGTGCACGCCATGCGCGAGGTCGCCGACCAGAAATTCCAGACACCGGTTCCGGGGCTCGGCCGCACCAACGAGATCGGCCTGCTCGCCGGTGCGCTGGAAGTCTTCAAGACCAACGGGCTCGAGCGGCGCCACCTCACTGAGCAGCAGCTGCAGGAAACCCAGCACCAGGCCGAGCGGTCGAACTTCCTGGACGAGCGGATCAAGCGCTTCAACGATCTCGTCGCCAGCGTCGTCGACAGCGTGGCCTCATCGGCGGTGCATCTGAAGAGCAACGCCGAGACGTTGTCGCGGACGGCCAACGACACCAGCACCAAGGCCAATGCGGTCGCAAGCGCGGCGAGCCAGGCCAGCGCCAGCGTGCAGACGGTCGCGGGCTCGGCCGAGGAGATGACGAATTCGATCGGCACGATCAGCCGTCGCGTCACCGACGCGACCCAGCGCGCCGAGGGCGCGGCGTCCCAGGCGGAGAAGAGCCGCGACACCATCCACACGCTGTCGGATGCCGCCGACAAGATCGGCGAGGTCGTGCAGCTAGTGCAGGCGATCGCATCGCAGACCAATCTCCTGGCGCTGAACGCCACCATCGAGGCGGCGCGGGCAGGGGAGGCAGGCAAGGGGTTTGCGGTGGTCGCCTCCGAGGTGAAGAATCTGGCGCACCAGACCAGCAAGGCGACGGAGGAAATCACCTCCCATGTCGCCAGCATACAGGGCATCACCGCGGAGACGCGCGGCGCGATCGACGGCATCTCCAAGACGCTGTCGGAGATCTCGTCCATCATGTCCGGCATCGAGGTCGACACCGCCCAGCAGCGCAACGCCACGCAGGAGATCATGCGCAGCGCCCAGAACGCCGCGCACGGCACGCTCGACGTCTCCAACCATATCGTCCAGATCACCTCGACGTCGGCGGAGACTGGCCGCATGGCCGCCGAGGCGCGGGATTCGGCGGTCGATCTGTCGCAGCAGGCCGCCACCTTGAAGCGCGAAGTCGACGAGTTCATCGTCAGCGTCAGAGCGAGCTGAGCGCGCCAACAAAGGGGTCTGCTACGCCGTGAGGGAACGGTGGTTAAGTTCCTGTCAGATCACGATTTTCGGCTGCGCTAAACTGCCGCATCCGCGCACCCCTTCATTACAAAAGTTTAACCCCGCCGCCAGCGCACGGTAAGGCGGGAGCCCCCATCTTCAGGACCGTAAGGTGCCGCCATCAGGCACCAAATGGATTTCAAGGCCCTGGAGATCTGCATGACCGACCGTATCGACCTCTCGAACCTTCCGTCCTTCCGGCAGCCGCGCCGGTCGGTGTTCTCCGCGCGCAGGTTCGCGCTGATGGCCTCGGTCGTCGCCGGTCTCGGCGCAGCCGTCTATGGCTTCAGCCCGTCGACATCGCCGGCCGACCTGTTCTCGACCCCGGCTCATGCGCAGGTCAACAACGAGGTTCGCAAGGTCGAGCGTCCGGTCGGGTTCGCCGACGTCGTCGAGCGCGTGAAGCCGTCGGTGATCTCGGTGAAGGTCAACATCAAGGAGAAGACAGCGAGCAACGATGACGGCGATGATTCCTCCTCGCCGTTCCAGCCGGGCTCGCCAATGGAGCGCTTCTTCCGCCGCTTCGGCGGTCCGGACGGCTTCCCTGGCGCGAAGGGCGGCCGTGGCCGCGTCGTGCAGGGCCAGGGCTCCGGCTTCTTCATCTCGGCTGACGGTTATGCGGTGACCAACAACCACGTGGTCGACGGCGCCGACAAGGTTGAGGTGACCACCGACGACGGCAAGACCTACAGCGCCAAGGTGATCGGCACCGACCAGCGCACCGACCTCGCGCTGATCAAGGTCGAGGGCGGCTCGAACTTCCCGTTCGCCAAGCTTGCCGACGCCAAGCCGCGGATCGGCGACTGGGTGCTCGCGGTCGGCAATCCGTTCGGCCTCGGCGGCACAGTGACTGCCGGCATCGTCTCGGCCAGCGGCCGCGACATCGGCAACGGTCCCTATGACGATTTCATCCAGATCGACGCGCCCGTGAACAAGGGCAATTCCGGCGGTCCGGCTTTCGACACCAACGGCGAGGTGATGGGCGTCAACACGGCGATCTATTCGCCCTCCGGCGGCAGCGTCGGCATCGCGTTCTCGATTCCGGCGAGCACCGTGAAGAGCGTGGTCGCCCAGCTCAAGGACAAGGGCTCAGTCAGCCGCGGCTGGATCGGCGTGCAGATCCAGCCCGTGACCTCCGATATCGCCGACAGCCTCGGCATGAAGAAGGCCGAAGGCGCGCTGGTGGCGGAGCCGCAGGCCAACGGTCCGGCCGCGAAGGCCGGCATCGAGTCCGGTGACGTGATTACGGCGGTCAACGGCGAGACGGTCAAGGACGCCCGTGAGCTTGCCCGCACCATCGGCGGCATGGCGCCCGGCGCGACCGTGAAGCTCAACGTGCTGCATAAGGGCCAGGACAAGGTCGTGAACATGACGCTCGGCCAATTGCCGAATACGGTCGAGGCCAAGGCGGACAACGACAATGACAGCGGCAAGGGTGCGAGCAAGGGGACCGACGTGCCCAAGCTCGGCATGACCGTTGCCCCCGCCAATTCGGTGGCCGGCGCCGGCAAGGAAGGCGTCGTGGTGACCGAAGTCGATCCGAAGAGCGCCGCGGCCGAACGCGGCTTCAAGGAAGGCGACGTGATTCTCGAAGTCGGCGGCAAGAGCGTGGCCACCGCCGGCGACGTCCGCGAGGCCATCACCGCGGCGCGGACCGACAACAAGAACAGCGTCCTGATGCGCGTGAAGAGCGGCGGCCAGTCGCGCTTCGTCGCGGTGCCCCTCGCCAAGGGCTGACCAGGGCTGAGGCTTCAGGAGGCCCACGAGATGAAGGGTGTCGCCGGCATCAGTCGCCCCCGCCGACGGCGCCCTTCGGGGAAGCAGCGCAACGTTCGCTTCCCCAGTCTACCTTCCGGTGGAATTACGCCCCCCTCCGTCGGAAGGCCTAGGGCGGTGAAGTCCCCCCAGCTTCACCGCCCGCCTTTTTCTCGATGCCAGAGTCTCCCACTCGGCTTGCATGCGATTGCCGCTCGCGCCATGTTTAGAGAAGGTTGACCTCCTTGACCGCCGCCGAACGCACGATGCGCCTCCTCATCATTGAAGACGACCGCGAATCCGCCGATTACCTCGTGAAGGCATTTCGCGAGGTCGGACACATTGCCGACCACGCCAGCGACGGCGAGGAAGGACTCGCCATGGCCGAAAACGGCGATTACGACGTGCTGGTGGTCGATCGCATGCTGCCCAAGCGCGACGGCCTGTCGCTGATCGGCGCGCTGCGCGATCAGGACAACACCACGCCGGTGCTGATTCTTTCTGCGCTCGGACAGGTCGACGACCGCATCAAGGGCCTGCGCGCCGGCGGCGACGACTATCTGCCGAAACCCTACTCCTTCGCCGAGCTCCTGGCCCGGGTCGAGGTGCTGTCGCGCCGCCGCGGTGGTCCGGCCGAGGACACGCTCTACCGCGTCGGCGATCTCGAGCTCGACCGGCTCTCGCATCGCGTCGCCCGCGGCAAGGACGAGCTGACGCTGCAGCCGCGCGAATTCCGCCTGCTCGAATATTTGATGAAGCATGCCGGCCAGGTGGTGACCCGCACCATGCTCTTGGAGAACGTCTGGGACTATCATTTCGATCCGCAGACCAACGTGATCGACGTGCACATCTCGCGGCTGCGCTCCAAGATCGACAAGGGCTTCGAGCGCCCGCTGCTGCACACGATCCGCGGCGCCGGGTACATGATCCGTGACGGCATTCGGTAAACTCGTCCGCACCACGGCGTTCCGGCTGACGCTGGTCTATCTGCTGTTGTTCGCGATGTTCGCGGCCTCGCTGCTGGCCTATTTCGCCTGGAATACGCGACGGCTGATCACCGAGGAGATCACGCAGACGGTCAATGCCGAGACCTCGGAGATCTCCGAGATCTACGGCCGCCGTGGCCTGCGCGGCCTGGTGCTTGCGATCGAGTATCGGGCGCTGCGGCCGGGCGCCAACCTCTATCTCGTGACCACGCCGACCGGACAGGCGATCGCCGGCAATGTCGGCTCGCTGGCGCCCGGCGTGATGGCGACGCGCGGCTGGTCGGAGACCGCCTACCGGCGGATCGAGGACGCCGACGACCGCGACCATCGTGCGCTGGTGCGTGTCACCGAACTGGAAAACGGCTTCCGGCTGCTGATCGGCCGCGACCTCGCCGAGCGGCGTCGCCTGTTCGGCATCGTCGCCAAGGCGGCGCAATGGTCGATCCTGATCGTCGTCGTGCTCGGTCTGGGCGGCGGCATCTTCGTCGCGCGCCGCGTGCTCCGGCGCATCGACGCCATGACCGGGACTGCGCAGCGCATCATGACCGGCGATCTCAGCGGGCGTCTTCCCGTGGGGCGTAGCGGTGACGAGCTCGACCGCCTCGCCGAAAACCTCAATGCCATGCTGGAGCGGATCGAGGCGCTGATGGCTGGCCTGAAGGAGGTCTCCGACAACATCGCCCACGACCTCAAGACGCCGCTGACGCGCCTGCGCAACCGCGCCGAGGAGGCGCTGGCGAAATCGGGCTGCGAAGCCGATTACCGGGCGGCGCTGGAACGGACCATCGAGGAATCCGACGGCCTGATCCGCACCTTCAACGCGCTGCTGATGATCGCGCGCGCCGAGTCCGGGCAGGCGCGCGGCAACATGGATGATTTCGACGCGGCCGAGGTCGCCGGTGGCATCCACGAGCTCTACGAGCCGCTCGCCGAGGACGACGGCATGACGTTGAAGGTCAAGGCCGAGCCGACACCGGTTCACGCCAATCGCGAATTGGTCAGCCAGGCGCTCGCCAATCTGGTCGAGAATGCGATCAAATACGGCAAGCCGGTCGCACAGACCGGCGGAACCGTGGTCAGCATGGACGCTCGCCCGATCACGATCGAAGCAAGGCGCGATGGCGACAAGGTGCTGCTCAGCGTCACCGATCGCGGTCCCGGCATCCCCGAGGCCGACCGCGCGCATGCCGTCGAACGATTCGTGAGGCTGGAAGCGAGCCGCACGCTGCCGGGCTCCGGCCTCGGTCTCAGCCTCGCCTCGGCGGTTGCGACATTGCATGGCGGTGAGTTGAAGCTGGGCGATGCCCAGCCCGGTCTCGTCGCCACGCTGGTGCTGCCCGCGCGCGCCGGGGCCGGCGACAGGGTTGCTCCGCCAATACCGGATGTGCCACAGAAGGTGGCATGAACCACTCCGCGCCGGGAAACGCGGACAAGCATGGTGAGAGCCTCGCCGCACGCTTCGCGGAGGCTCCCCATATTGCCGCTTCCACAACCGACGAACGACGTTTTGACAATTGGCTGGCCGAGCTCGAGCCGGCGCAATTGGCCCGTCTCGAAGCGTTGCTGGCTCATCCCTTCGCGCGGGATATCCTGACCGGCATCGCGGAATTCTCGCCTTATTTGTTCGATCTGGTGCGCACTGAGCCGCTGCGCCTGATCCGGCTGCTCGAATGCGATCCGGATACGCATCTGCCTGCGTTGATCGCGGAGGCGAGGGGCGGGGTACTGGCCGCGACGGATGAAGCCGAGGTGATGCGGCTGCTCCGCCGCATGAAGGCCGAGGCGGCGCTTCTCACCGCTCTGTGCGACATCGGCGGGGTCTGGCCGGTGATGCGGGTGACGGCGGCGCTGACCGATGTCGCGGTGTCCTCGGTGCAGGCGGCGCTCCAATACCTGCTGCGGCAGGAAGCCGCACGTGGCAAGCTCTCGCCGCCCAATCCCGAGGCGCCCGAAGAGGGCTGCGGGCTGATCGTGCTGGCGATGGGCAAGATGGGCGCGGGCGAGCTGAACTATTCCAGCGACATCGATCTCATCGTGTTCTTCGATCCCGATTCGACGACGCTGGCGGCGGACATCGAGCCGCAACCGTTCTTCGTGCGGGTGACGCAGGGCATGGCGCGCATCCTGCAGCAGCGCACCTATGACGGCTATGTGTTCCGCGTCGATCTGCGCCTGCGGCCCGATCCGTCCTCGACGCAGGTGGCGATCTCCAGGGACGCCGCGCTGAACTATTATGAGCGGGAGGGGCGCACCTGGGAGCGCGCCGCAATGATCAAGGCGCGGGCCTGCGCCGGCGACGCCAAAGCGGGCGAAGCTTTGCTGGCCGAGATCGCGCCCTTCGTCTGGCGCAAGCATCTCGACTTCGCCGCGCTCGCCGACGTCCACGACATGAAGCGGCAGATGCAGACCTATCGCGGCCAGAGCGAGGTCGCGGTGGAGGGGCACAACGTCAAGGTCGGCCGCGGCGGCATCCGCGAGATCGAGTTCTTCGCGCAGACCCAGCAATTGATCGCCGGCGGCCGCCATCCGGAATTGCGGGTGCGGCCGACGCTGAAGGCGCTCGACATTCTCGCCTCCAGCAACTGGATCACCCCTACGGCGCGCGACGAGCTCGCCATTGCGTATGAATTCCTGCGCCGGGTCGAGCATCGCCTCCAGATGATCGCCGACGAGCAGACCCACGCGCTGCCCGAAGACAAGGAGGCGGTCGAGCGTTTTGCGCGCTTCTTCGGCTATCCGGATCGCGAAGCCTTTGCGACCGACCTGCTGCGGCAGCTCGAGATCGTGCAGGGGCACTATGAAAAACTGTTCGAGGGCGACGATCCGACCGGCACGGCCAAGCTGCCGGCGCTCGACTACAGTGCCGGTCCCGACGATCCGCGCCTGCTCCAGCACCTTGCAACGCTCGGCTTCAAGAAGCCGGCCGCCGTTGCGCAGACGGTGTGCGACTGGATCACCGGCGACTATCGCGTATTCCGCAATGAGGCGACGCGAAACGCCTTCGTCGAGTTCGTTCCTGCCCTGATCGACGGCCTCGCTCATGCCGAGGAGCCGGATCGCGCCGTCGTGGCGTTCGATGATTTCCTCGGGGCGCTCCAGCGCGGCGGCCGGCTGATCACGCTGCTCGGTCAGAACCGCGATCTCGTTGCGCTGGTGGCGCTGGTGCTGGGGGCCGCGCCGCGGCTCGGGGAGATGCTGGCGCGGCAGCCGCAGCTGATGGACGGCCTGATCGACCCGCGCTTCTTCGGCGCCATGCCGGACCGGCAGGAATTGTCGGGACGGTTGGCCGCGACCGTGCAGGACGCCGGCTCCTACGAAGAGTTCCTCGACCGCCTGCGGCTGTTCGGGCAGGAGAGCCTGTTCCTGATCGGCACGCGGATTCTTTCCGGCACCGTCTCGGCGCAGCAGGCGAGCACGGCCTTCGCCGATGTCGCCGAGGGCATCGTCCACACCGTGCACGGCCTCGTTGCCGACCGCTTCGCCGCCCAGCACGGCCGCATCAAGGGACAGGAGACCGCGATCATCGCGATGGGCCGGCTCGGCAGCCGCGAGATGACGGCGTCGTCCGATCTCGACCTGATCCTGCTCTACGATTTCGACGGCGAGGCCCCGGACTCGGACGGGCCGAAATCGCTTCAGGGCGCGCATTATTTCGCCCGCTTCACCCAGCGCCTGATCAGCGCCTTCACGACCCGCACCAATTACGGCGTGCTCTACGAGATCGACATGCGGCTGCGTCCTTCAGGCCGCGCCGGTCCCGTCGCCTCGAGTCTGGTCTCGTTCGCGGATTATCAGGCCAACGAGGCCTGGACCTGGGAGCACATGGCGCTCACGCGCGCCCGCGTGGTGTCGGCTTCGCCGGAATTCCGGATGCGGATCGAGCGCGTCATCCGCGATGTCCTGACCCGTCACCGCGATTCCGGAATCACCGCCAACGACGTCGCCGACATGCGGCGCGCGATCGCCCAGGAGAAGGGCGAGGCCGATTGCTGGGATCTCAAATACGCTGCCGGCGGCATGGTCGACATCGACTTCATCGCGCAATATCTCCAGCTCGTGCACGCGCACGATAAGCCGGAAATTCTCGACGTCGGTACGGTGCAGGTGCTCGACAACGCCTGTAGGCTCGGCGTGCTTCCGCAATCGGAGACCGAGATCTTGCGTGCGGCCGCACGGCTCTATCACGACCTCACGCAGATCCTGCGGCTGTGCGTCAGCGACCGCTTCAAGCCGGAAACCGCCGGCACCGATCTGCAGCGCGTGATGGCGCGGGCCGGCGATGCGCCGGATTTTTCCTCGCTGGAGGCGCGTGTGAAGGAGACGCAGAGCGAGGTGCGGCGCGTGTTCAGGGCGCTGCTGGAAGGGACGCCGCCTTCAGCGAGGTGAGCGCCTCGCGGACGTCAGGCTCCAGGCCCGCGCCGCCGGCGTCGAGATGGGCGAAGATCGCGCGCTTCATCCGGGGATCCCAGAACTTCTTGATGTGCTCGGCAATCCCCGGCACGGCTTTATTGTGGCCCTGACTCTGGAAGAACTTGCCGATCTGGTTGGCCATGTAGATCAGGCGGTCAGGCGACATCGGCAACCTCCGTGGCATGGCGAGCCACGATCCGGCCGCCGTGCGTAAATATCTCGAATCCGTCCTGCCGTGCGATCGCGATCAGCGTGATGCCGGCGGCTTCCGCCGTACGCACCGCAAGCGCGGTCGGCGCGGACACCGCGACCATCACCGGTGCGCCGATTGCGGCTGCCTTCTGCACCATCTCGACCGAGACGCGGCTCGTCAGCAGCACCATGCCGCCGCGCGTATCTGTTCGGCCGCGCGCCAGCGCGCCGGCGAGCTTGTCCAGCGCATTGTGGCGGCCGACATCCTCGCGCAGCCCGACGATGTGGCCGGCTGGGGACCAGAACGCGGCGGCGTGAACCGCGCGGGTCTGCAGATTGATCGATTGCAGCGGCGCGATCGCTTGCATCGCCGCCATGATCTGCTCGGGCGTGAAGGTCTGGCCGTGCGGCACGACCGCTGCGGGGCGCACGGCCTCGGCAATGGACTCGATGCCGCAGATGCCGCAGCCGGTGGGTCCCGCGACGTAGCGACGGCGCTCGCCGATGCGCGCGGCGTCTTCCGCCGCCAGCCACATCCTGAGCTCGATGCCATCGTCGAGGCGGACCACTTCGAGCGACCGGATGTCGTCGGCCGATTTGACGATGCCTTCGCTCAAGCTGAAGCCGACGGCAAAATCTTCCAGGTTCTGCGGCGTCCCCATCATGACGGCATAGGTGCCGCCGTTGTAGGTCAGCGCCAGCGGCGTCTCCTCCGGGATCAGCCGCACGCCCTCCGACGCGACGCCGTCGCGCCAGGTCTCCCGGTCGATGGCCTGGACTGGGACATGCATGCGGCTACTCCGCGGCCTCGGCCGGCGCGATGCGGCGGGACTGCCGCGCCTGCGCGTCATAGGCCTTCTGCCAGTCGGACGGGCCGTTCGAGGGCGAGACCTCGACCGCCGTGACCTTGTACTCCGGACAGTTGGTCGCCCAGTCCGAATACTCGGTCGTGATGACGTTGGCCTGCGTGTCCGGATGGTGGAAGGTGGTGTAGACGACGCCGGGCGCGACGCGGTCGGTGATCTCGGCCCGCAGCGTGGTCTCGCCGGCGCGGCTCTTCAGCCGCACCCAATCGCCGTCGCGCACGCCGCGCTGCTCGGCATCGTGTGGATGGATCTCCAGCCGGTCCTCGGCGTGCCAGACCACGTTCTCTGTGCGCCGCGTCTGCGCGCCGACATTGTACTGGCTGAGGATGCGGCCCGTCGTGAGCAGCAGCGGATAGCGCGGGCCGGTGCGTTCGTCGGTGGCGACATATTCGGTGACGACGAACTTGCCCTTGCCGCGGACGAAGCCGTCGATATGCATCACCGGCGTCCCCTCCGGCGCCTGCTCGTTGCAGGGCCACTGCACCGAGCCGAGCTCGTCGAGCTTGGCGTAGGAGACGCCGGCGAAGGTCGGCGTCAGCGCCGCGATCTCGTCCATGATCTCGGAAGGGTGGCCGTAGTTCATCTCGAAGCCCATTGCCTTGGCAAGGCCGATGGTGACCTCCCAATCGGCCATGCCGTTCTTCGGCGTCATCACCTTGCGCACGCGCTGGATGCGGCGCTCGGCGTTGGTGAAGGTGCCGTCCTTCTCGAGGAAGCTCGAGCCGGGCAGGAAGACATGGGCGTAGTTCGCGGTCTCGTTCAGGAACAGGTCGTGGACGATGACGCATTCCATCGCGGACAGTGCAGCCACCACGTGCTTGGTGTTGGGATCGGATTGAAGAATGTCCTCGCCCTGCACATAGATGCCCATGAAGGTGCCTTCGACCGCGGCGTCGAACATGTTGGGAATGCGCAGGCCCGGCTCGGGGTTGAGCTTGACGTTCCACAGTGCTTCGAACTGGTCGCGCACGGCGTCGCCGGAGATGTGGCGGTAGCCGGGCAGCTCGTGCGGGAACGAGCCCATGTCGCAGGAGCCCTGCACGTTGTTCTGGCCGCGCAGCGGGTTCACGCCGACGCCGGGACGGCCGATATTGCCTGTGGCCATCGCAAGGTTTGCGATCGCGATCACGGTGGTCGAGCCCTGGCTGTGCTCGGTGACGCCGAGACCGTAATAGATCGCACCGTTGCCGCCGGTGGCGTAGGTGCGGGCCGCTTCGCGCAGATCCTTCGGATCGACACCGGTGAGGATGGCGGTGGCTTCCGGGCTGTTCTTGGGCTGCGACACGAACGTCGCCCATTCCTCGAACTCGGTCCAGTCGCAGCGTTCGCGCACGAAGGCTTCGTTGGCGAGGCCTTCGGTGACGATGACATGCGCCAGCGCGGTCATGACCGCGACGTTGGTGCCGGGCATCAAGGGCAGGTGCAGCGCTTTCACGTGGGGCGCTTCCACCATCTCGGTGCGGCGCGGATCGATCACGATCAGCTTGGCGCCCTGGCGCAACCGCTTCTTCAGGCGGGACGCGAACACGGGATGAGCGGAGGCCGGATTGGCACCGATCACGAGGACGACGTCGGTGTCCTCGACCGAGTCGAAATCCTGAGTGCCGGCTGACGTGCCGAAGGTGGTGGCGAGGCCGTAGCCGGTCGGCGAATGGCAGACGCGGGCACAGGTGTCGACATTGTTGTTGCCGAAGCCGGCGCGGATCAACTTCTGCACCAGATAGGTTTCCTCGTTGGTGCAACGGGACGAGGTGATGCCGCCGATGGCGTCGCGGCCGTATGTCTCCTGGATGCCGCGCATCTTGGAGGCCGCGAACGAGAACGCCTCGTCCCAGGATACTTCGCGCCAGGGATCCTCGATCCGTTCGCGGATCATCGGATTGAGAATGCGTTCGCCGTGGTTGGTGTAGCCCCAGGCGAAGCGGCCCTTGACGCAGGAATGGCCGCGGTTGGCCTTGCCGTCCTTGTACGGCACCATGCGCACGACTTCCTCGCCGCGCATCTCGGCCTTGAAGGTGCAGCCGACACCGCAATAGGCGCAGGTGGTGACCACGGAGTGCTCGGGCTGGCCGATCTCGATCACGGACTTTTCGGTCAGCGTCGCGGTCGGGCAGGCCTGCACGCAGGCGCCGCAGGAGACGCATTCGGAGCCGAGGAAGCTCTCGCTCATGCCGGGCGAGACGCGGCTGTCGAAGCCGCGGCCGGAGATGGTCAGCGCGAAGGTGCCTTGCACCTCCTCGCAGGCGCGGACGCAGCGCGAGCAGACGATGCACTTGGAGGGATCATAGGTGAAGTAGGGATTGGACTCGTCCTTCGGCATCCAATTGTCGTTGGAGCAGCCGTCCGATTTGGCGAAGACGTGGTTCTCGCCCTCATAGCCGTAGCGCACGTCGCGCAGGCCGACGGCGCCGGCCATGTCCTGCAACTCGCAGTCGCCATTGGCGCCGCAAGTGAGGCAGTCGAGCGGATGATCGGAGATGTAGAGCTCCATTACACCCTTGCGCAGCTTCTTCAGCCGCTCGCTCTGGGTGTGCACGACGAGACCGTTCATGACGGGCGTGGTGCAGGAGGCCGGCGTTCCGGCGCGGCCCTCGACCTCGACGAGGCAGAGACGGCAGGAGCCGAACGCATCGACCATGTCGGTCGCGCAGAGCTTCGGGATCTGGTGGCCCGCGTCCATCGCGGCGCGCATGATTGAGGTGCCCTCGGGCACCGTGACCTCATTGCCGTCGATGGTCAGGGTCACCATCGTTTCCGATTTGGAGCGCGGTGTGCCGAAGTCGATTTCTTCGATCAGAGACATTGTCGTTCTCCTATTCCGCGGCCTGAAGCGTGGTCGGCGCCGGGACGAAATCCTCCCGGAAGTGCTTCAACGCGCTGAGCACAGGATAGGGCGTGAAGCCGCCGAGCGCGCAGAGCGAGCCGAATTTCATGGTGTTGCAGAGGTCTTCGACCAGCGCGAGATTTTCGCTCACGCGCTCGCCGTTGATGATCTTCTCGATGGTCTCGACGCCGCGGGTCGAGCCGATCCGGCAGGGCGTGCACTTGCCGCATGACTCGACGGCGCAGAACTCCATGGCGAAGCGCGCCTGCTTGCGCATGTCGACGCTGTCGTCGAACACGACGATGCCGCCATGGCCGATCAGGCCGTCGCGCGCGGCGAAGGCCTCGTAGTCGAACGGCGTGTCGAACAGCGCGCGCGGGAAATAGGCGCCGAGCGGACCGCCGACCTGCACGGCGCGGACCGGCCGGCCGGTGAGGGTGCCGCCGCCGATGTCGTCGACGAGCTCGCCGAGTGTCACGCCGAAGGCGGTTTCGAACAGGCCGCCGTAGCGGAGATTACCGGCCAGCTGGATGGGCATCGTGCCGCGCGAGCGGCCCATGCCGTAATCGGCATAGGTCTTTGCGCCTTCGGCGAGGATGAAGGGGACGGCCGCGAACGACAGTACGTTGTTGATGACGGTCGGCTTGCCGAACAAGCCGTGATGCGCGGGCAGTGGCGGCTTTGCGCGCACGATGCCGCGCCGGCCTTCGAGGCTTTCCAGCAGCGAGGTTTCCTCACCGCAGACATAGGCGCCGGCGCCGACGCGGACTTCGAGATCGAAGCTGTACGTGGAACCGCCGATCTTGTCGCCGAGATAGCCGCCGCGCCTGGCGGCTTCGATGGCGGCATTCATCGCCTCCACCGCATGCGGATATTCGCTGCGGATATAGATGTAGCCCTTGGTCGCGCCCACCGTGATGCCGGCAATGGTCATGCCCTCGATCACCAGGAAGGGATCGCCCTCCATGATCATGCGGTCGGCGAAGGTGCCGCTGTCGCCTTCGTCGGCGTTGCAGACGATGAACTTGCGGTCGGCCTTGGCTTGCGCAACCGTCTTCCACTTGATGCCGGTCGGGAAGCCCGCGCCGCCGCGACCGCGCAAGCCGGATGCGGTGACTTCGTCGAGGATCGCATCCGTGCCGAGCGACAATGCGCGCTCCAGCCCCTTGTAGCCGCCATGAGCGCGGTAGTCGTCGAGCGAGCGCGGGTCGATCACGCCGCAACGGGCGAAGGTGAGGCGGGTCTGGCGCTTGAGCCAGGGGATCTCGTCGGTCGCGCCCAGCCGCAGCAGATGCGGTGTGTTGGTGGCGAGCGCATCGAACAGGGATGGCACGTCGACCTCCGTGACCGGGCCGAACGCGATCCGGCCCTGCGGCGTCGCCACCTCGACCAGCGGTTCCAGCCAGTACATCCCGCGCGAGCCGGTCCGGACGATCTCGATCGCCACGCCGCGCTTGGCCGCAGACTGCTCCAGCGCCAGGGCAACTTCGTCGGCGCCGACGGCGATTGCACCGGCGTCACGTGAGACGAACAGTCGCAAGCTCATCGTTGTGCCTCCACGATCAATGCATCGAGGCGCTTCTGGTCGAGCCGGCCGATCAGCCGGCCGTCGAGCATCGCGGACGGCGCGGTCGCGCACAGGCCGAGGCAGTAGATCGGCTCCAGCGTGACGCGGTCGTCGGCCGTGGTGCTGCCGAGCGACACGCCGAGCTTTGCTTCGGCGCGCGCAGCCAGTGCATCGCCGCCCGCAGCCTGGCAGGCCTCCGCGCGGCAGAGCTTCAGCACGTGGCGGCCGGCCGGCTTGTGGCGGAAATCATGATAGAACGTGAAGACGCCGTGAACTTCGGCACGTGACAGGTTGAGCGCTTGCGCCACCATGGGAATGGCCGCCTGCGGCACATAGCCGAACGCCTGCTGAAGCGCGTGCAAGATGACCAGCGTCGCACCCTCTTGGCTGGCATGTTCGGCGATGATTTCAGCGCCGCGCGTTTCATCCCAAGGTTCGTAACTCGCTGTCATTCTTCGTTCTCAGATTGAGCGTTTTCTCGGTCCAAACTAGTTGGAATCATTCGAAGATCAATAAAGCCGTCCCGTGCTGCGATTGCGAATTCCGATCGATTTGCAAGCGCAATCGCTCGATACGAATTTCCGATGAACGTTGGATCGGCTGCCGGTTTTTGCGTGTTGGTGCAGGCCCGGCGTGCTAGCTTGCATGCCACGTCAGAATTCGAGGGGACGCCCGGTTGATCGACAAGCTTGAATTATTGCTGGCGCTGGCGAAGGAGCGTCATTTCGGACGCGCGGCGGAGGTCTGCGGCGTGACGCAACCGACGATGTCGACCAGTCTCAAGCAGCTTGAGGAGATCCTCGGCGTGATGCTGGTCCAGCGCGGCTCCCGCTTCCAGGGGTTCACTCCCGAGGGCGAGCGGGCGCTCGACTGGGCGCGGCGGATCGTGGGCGATGCCCGCGCGATGCGCGACGAGATCAACGGGCTGAAGCATCAGCTCTCCGGCGAAATCCGCATCGCGGCGATCCCGACCGTGCTCGGCATGGTGGCATCGCTGACGACACCGTTCCGCGCCCGGCATCCCGAGGTGCGTTTCAGCATCCGCTCGACGACTTCATCGGAAGTGCTGGGGCTGCTGGAAAATCTCGAGGTCGATGCGGGGCTGACCTATATCGAGAACGAGCCGATCGGCAAGGTGCGCACCATTCCGCTCTACAATGAGAGCTATCGCCTCCTGACCGCGCCGGATGCGATGTTCGGCGACCGCGAGTCGGTGACGTGGAAGGAGGTCGGGCAGGTGCCGCTGTGTCTGCTGACGCCGGACATGCAGAACCGCCGCATCATCGATCGCGCCTTGCGCTCCGTCGGCGCGGAGGCGACGCCGACACTGACCTCGAACTCGCTGCTGGTGCTGTTCACGCATGTGAAGACGGGGCGCTGGGCGAGCGTGATGCCGGCCAAGCTTGCCGAGACGCTCGGCCTGTCCGACACGGTGCGCTCGATCCCGATCACCGATCCCGACGTCAATTACAGCATCGGCATGGTGATCCCGAAGCGCGATCCGATGACGCCGCTGATCGCGGCGCTGGTCAATGTCGCGCGCGAAGTCGCGCCGTCGCTGCAGCTCTAGGAGGCTAAGCTGCGGCCGATATCTTGGATGCCTTGATCGCGTCGCGCGGCAGGGTCACGCGCACGACGGTGCCGACCTCGAGCCTGGAGCGCAGCCGCATCGAGCCGCCGTGGAGTTGCGCCAGCGAGCGGGCGATGGCGAGGCCCAGGCCCGAGCCGTGATAGGTCTTGGTGAGCTGGCTCTCCACCTGCTCGAACGGGCGGCCGAGCCGCGCCAGCGAATGCGGCGCGATGCCGATGCCGGTGTCGGCGATCATCAGCACGATCCGGTCGTCGAGCTGCCGGCTGCGCACCACGATGCGTCCGCCGTCGGGCGTGAACTTCACCGCGTTGGAGAGCAGGTTGACGATGATCTGCTTGGTGGCGCGGCGGTCGGCGACGACGGAGATGGATGTCTCGATGTCGGCATCGAGCGTCAGGCGCTTGTCCTGGGCCCGGCCGGTGACGATCCGCAGGGATTCCGCGAGCGTCCGCGCCAGGTCGAGCTCTTCCATGTCGAGCTTCATGCGGCCGGCCTCGATCTTGGACATGTCGAGGATGTCGTTGATGACCTCGAGCAGATAGTGGCCGCTGGTCAGGATGTCCTGGCAGTATTCCTGGTACTTCTCGCTTCCCAGCTCGCCGAACATGCCCGAGCCCATGATCTCGGAGAAGCCGATGATGGCGTTGAGCGGCGTGCGCAGCTCGTGGCTCATATTGGCGAGGAATTTCGACTTGGTCTGGTTGGCTTCCTCGGCGCGGGTCTTCTCGCGCTGGTACTTCTCGGCGAGATCGGCGAGCTCGACCGCCTGGCGCTCCAGCGCGGCTTGCGAACGCTTCAGGTCGATGACGGTGGCACGCAGGCGCAGATCGTTGTCGACCAGCTTCTGCTCGTGCTCCTTGATGCGGGTGATGTCGGTGCCGACCGAGACGTAGCCGCCGTCCTTGGTGCGGCGCTCGCTGATGTGCAGCCAGCTGCCGTCGTCGAGCTGCGCCTCGAAGGTGCGCGCGCCGGGGCCCTGGGCAGCGGTCTCGTTGTGGCGGGTGCGCACCTCCGGCATGCGGCCGACCTCGAGCACGGTCTCGTAGGAGGTGCCGGGGATGACGGCGCTGTCGGGCAGCTTGTGCAGGCGCTGGAAGTGCGAGTTGCAGAGCACGAGGCGGTCGCTGGCGTCCCACAGCACGAAGGCTTCCGGAATGGTCTCGATCGCATCACGCAAACGAAGATCGGCTTCCACCGTCCTCTCGGCGAGGCTCTTCTGCTCGGTGATGTCGACGGCGATCCCGATCAGGTGCACGCTGGAATCGGTCGCCCCGCGCGTCTTCTCGCACCGGACGCGAAGCCAGATCCAGTGGCCGTCGACGTGCTGCATGCGGAAGGTCTGGTCGATGTGGTCGATCTTCTCGGAGATGAGCTGGTCGGCGATCGCGAACAAGTCGATGTCGTCGGACTTCACCAGCGCGTTGACCTCGCCGAAGGTGAGGAGTTCGTGGCGGCCGTCGAGGCCCAGCATCGAGAACATCGATTGCGACCAGAAGATCCGGCCGCGCGACAGGTCCCAGTCCCACAGCCCGCAGCGGCCGCGGTTGAGCGCGGTGTCGATACGGCCGCGCACGGCGTCGTTGATGAGGTCGCCTTCGCGGGCGCGGGTGGACTGCCAGTGGAAGGCGAAGCCCAGGATCAGGACGACGAATCCCGTCGTCGCCGACAGCGTCACCGAGAGCGCTGCGTCCGAGCCCCAGATCGGCTCGTTGCGCTCCTGGATCACGGTGACGAAGCCGGGCAGCGACTTGATCTGCCGCGAGGTCGCCATCGCGGCGTTGCCGCTCGGCAGCGTCATGTCGGAGACGTCGCCGTCGCGCGTCGGCGCCGCGAGCAATTGTGCCGTCGTGATGGCATCGAGCAGGCGGTCGTTGCCCGAGGGGCTGCTGTCGACCGGGATGCGGGCGAGGACGCGACGGTCGATGCCGGCGGAGGTGACGATGACGTGGCGGCCCGAGGCCGTGCCCCAGGACGGGATCATATCCGGCAGCAGCGCCGGCAGGCTCTCGATGTTCTTGAGCCGCTCCTGTCGTCCGGAGGTGAGGCGGTCGATGCGTTCGGCGAGCAGATCGGCCAGCGCCGAGATGTCGTGCCGGACCACGAGCCGCTTCTGGCGCGTCTGATCGACGACCTGCACGAACGCGCCCAGGCAGATCGTGATCAGAAAGGCGATGATCAGCGTCGGCACGGCGCGACGAAGCGCTGGCTCTGCAATCAAGAGCCGATGATAGGCAGGTTTCGCGATCGACTGCGCCAATCCTTTGATCGAATCGGATTGGACGCACACGTTCGCGGCGTCTGCACGCGGCATGCCTTCGGCCCCCTAAAAACCTGATTGCAACTGAAGTTCGGAGGCAGCCCCACATCGCTTCCGAATCACAACGATTTGAATCCAGTTTTCGCGGGGTGTCGAGAGTCAATGAATCGTTAACGCGGAATTATTCTTATCCAATGCGCAGTTTGTGCAGCGCGCGTCCTCAAACTCACGGGCGCGAGGAGTCCGAAACGAGAACGTGTGACTCATCGCACATTCTTCGTCACGCGCGCGGCGGTTCGGCGTGGCTGATCACGCGCTTCACGTTGGGGAACGCGCGCCGCAGCGCACGCTCGATCGCGTCGACATGCTCGTGCACCTTGATCACGCTCATCGACGGTGTCGTGCGGCAGTGGAAGTTGACGATCTCGCCGGCATCGGTGTTGCGGACACGGACATTGTGGATGTCGTGGATCTCGCCGCCGGCGGCATATTCGGTCAGTGCATCGGCGATGGTCCGCACCCTCTCGGGCGTGGCGTCGACCCCGAACGGAAGTTCCGGTTCCAACGGCTCGATGTGGACGTCGACCTCGACGTCCTCGCCGAACTCCTCCTTGATCTTGCGCTCGAGCGTGTTGGCGACATCGTGGGCGGCGTCGAGCCGCATTCCGGCGTCGACCTCGAGATCGATGCTGACGATCAGCTTGCCACCGAGATCGTGCACCGTGACGTGGTGGACGGCGAGGCCCGAATTGTGCGCGATCACCATGATGCGGTCGCGCACGGTCTCGTTGTCGCGCGCAACGGGAACGGCGGTGAAGCTGAGGTCGGTATCGCCGAACGCCTTGTCGACGGCGGCGTGCGCCTTGCGCTTGATCTCCTCGACGCGATCGATCGGATAGGTCCGCGGCACCTTGGCGATGGTGTCGATGAACGTGGTCGCCCCGACCATGCGCACCCGCAGCCGCTCGATATCGATCACGCCGGCCACGCTCCGGATCGCGGCGGTGGCCTTTTCGTGCGCGCCCTCCGGGGCGCGGTCGACCAGTGTCTGCACGGTCGAGCCGGCCATGCGAAGGCCGAGCAGGGCGATCATCACGGCGACTGCGGCGGCTGCGGCCGCGTCGCCCCACCAGAAGCCGAGGGCGGCGAGGATCAGGCCGATGATCACAGCGAATGATCCCAGCACGTCGGAGGCGAAATGCAGTGCGTCGGCCGCGAGCGCCTGGCTCCTGGTCTCGCGCGCGGCGCGGTGCAGGGCGCGGGCGCGCCAGAGATTGACGAGGATGTCGATCACCAGCACCACGAACGGCACGGCCGAAATGGTCGGCGGCGGGGTTCCCTCGCGCAGCCGGCTGTAGGCCTCGACCAGGATGCCGCCGGCGAGCACGTAGAGCAGGGCGGTGACGCCCAGCGCCGAGACGCTCTCCAGCTTGCCATGGCCGTAATGGTGCTCTTCGTCCGCCGGCTTGTCGGACACCCGCACCACCGCCCAGGTAATGATGGTCGCGATCAGGTCGACCGAGGAATGCAGGGCCTCGGAGATCAGAGCGAGCGAGCCGATCGCGATGCCGACCGCGAACTTGGCCGCCGCCATGCCGCCGCTGGCGAAGATCGAGATCGCGGCGACCGAGGTTTTATTGTGCTGGGAGGTCATGGCGGGGATTTAGCAGCCCGGGGATGAACATCAAGCGATGATCCACAGGGGTTGTCGCTAGTGATTTGCAGGAGCGAGATGCCAGCTCCGTCATGCCCGGGCTTGTCCCGCCTGTGCGGCCGAAGCCGCTTCGGCGAGGCCAAGGCCCGGGCATCCACGTTCTTCGCGCCACGCGGCAAAGACGTGGATGGCCGGGACAAGCCCGGCCATGACGGGCGGAGGGAGAGGGGCCATGCCGCTCTCGTTCCGCTGCCGCACCACTCACATCGTCACGACGATCTTCCCCAGATGTTTGTTCGCTTCCATGTGCTCGAACGCCTGGTCGATGTCGGCGAATGCGAACACCCGGTCGATCGGCAGCTGGAGCTTTCGCGATTCGACCGCGCCCCAGATGTCCTTTCTGACCTCCTCGAAGATCTCGCGGACCTCTTCGATGGTGCGGGTGCGGAAGGTGACGCCGACATAGTCGATGCGGCGCGCCGCGTGCAGGTCGAAGTTGAAATCGGCATGGGTGCCGCCGAGCCGACCGACATTGACGATGCGGCCCTTCACCTTGGTCGCGGCGAGGTTCTGGCTCGCTACCTTGCCCGAGACCTGATCGACGATGAGGTCGACGCCTTCGCCGTTCGTCGCCTTCAGGACCTCGTCGACCCATTTGGGATCGGAGCTGTCGACCGCGAGGTCGGCGCCGTACTCCTTCAACCGGCCGCGGCGGGTGGCATCGGTCGAGGAGCCGATCACGAGCTTTGCGCCCTTGAGTCTTGCAATTTGCATCGCCATCAGCCCGACGCCGGAGCTCGCGCCCTGGATCAGCACGCTCTGGCCCGGCTGCACGCCCCCGACGGTGACGACGGCGTTGTGCATGGTCGCGAGCGCGACGGGGAGGGTGGCGGATTCCTCGAAGTTCATGTTCGAGGGCGCACGGAACAGCCGGCCGTGATCGGCCAACGTGTACTCGGCAAACGCAGCGCTGCCCGAGCCCATGATGCGGTCGCCGATCTCTAAGCCCTTGGCGTCCGGCCCGAGCTCGGCGACCTCGCCGGCCCATTCCATGCCGAGCACGGTCCCGGCGCCGCCAGCCGCGCCGTGCGCGTGCCCCTTGCGCATGCCGGTGTCGGCGCGATTGAGCCCGCAGGCGCGCACGCGGACCAGCACTTGCGTGCCCTTGGGTTTTGGTTGAGCGACGTCGGAAATCCGAGCGCCATCAGCGCCATAGACATAAGCCTTCATGTATTGCTCTCGCTTGTTGCAGTGATTATTCCGCGGCTTGCGCGCTTGGATGAGCGATCATGCCCTCGAGCCGGCTGCGGATGATGGCTTCCGCCTCGCGCACGATGCGGGAGACCAACTCGGCGCAGCTCGGGATGTCCTGGATCAGGCCCTGCACCTGGCCGGCCGACCAGATGCCTTCGTCGGAATTGCCTGTTGCATACACCATCTTGCCGCGGGCGCCCGCGACCAACTCGCGGATATCCTCGAACTTCGCGCCCTCCTTCTCCATCGCGACGACCTTGGTCGAGATCTCGTTCTTGGCGACGCGCGAGGTGTTGCGCATGGTGCGGAAGATCAGCTCGGTCTCGCGCTCGTCGTTGGCGACGATCTTCTCCTTGATGAGCTGATGGATCGGGCTCTCCCTGGTCGCCATGAAGCGCGTGCCCATGTTGATGCCCTCGGCGCCCAGCGCCAGTGCCGCAACGAGGCCGCGGGCGTCGGCAAAGCCCCCCGAGGCGATCATCGGGATCTTGATCTTGTTGGCCGCGGCCGGGATCAGGATCAGGCCGGGCGTGTCGTCCTCGCCGGGATGGCCGGCGCATTCGAAGCCATCGATCGAGATGGCGTCGACGCCCATGCGCTCGGCCGAGAGCGCGTGGCGGACGCTGGTGCATTTGTGCACGACCTTGACGCCATGCTTTTTGAACTCGTCGACATGCTCCTGCGGCTTGTTGCCGGCGGTCTCGACCACGGTGATGCCGGCTTCGATGATCGCGGCGCGGTATTCGGCATAAGGCGGCGGCTTGATCGCGGGCAGGATGGTGAGGTTGACGCCGAACGGCTTGTCGGTGAGGTCGCGGCAGCGCGCGATCTCCCTGGTCAGATCCTCCGGCGTCGGCTGGGTCAGCGCGGTGATGAAGCCGAGCGCGCCGGCATTGGCAACGGCGGCGACCAGCTCGGCGCGCCCGACCCATTGCATGCCGCCCTGGACGATCGGGTGCTCGACGCCGACGAGTTTCGTGAACCGTGTCTGCAACATGATGTTCCCCCTGGGCGGCGTAGGCTTTGTTATCGGTTGATGCGTGGAGGATGCCGCCGGGGTTGGCAAAAGTCTATCAGCGGGGCGTGCGGTGGGGGCAGGGCGATCATGCAGGGAGGGGGAGGATTCCGTGGCGTGGATAATCCTGGGGCACGGATAACCTCGATCCGGCTTTTCAAACCCTGGACACACCTTCGCGCTCTCGCGGCATCTCGCCCGAGCTTTGCTTCGTCGCGTTGCCCTCATGAAAGACAAGGGCGCAGGGAAGGCCGGGCGCCGGCTGGCACCCGTAAGTCCGTGCGCAAAAAGACGCACACGGGGTGGACCACAGGTGAGCCGAACGCCCGGCCTTCCCTGCGCGATGGTTTACGGCGTACTTCGTGCTCTCCCCGGGGAGCGTTGCACTATTGCCCCCGTCGCCTTGCGGATGACCGATGCGCGCACCGGTTGGCCGCCACATCACCACAGGACTTGACGCACAGACCCCGGGCGTCAGGACCACACGACTTGACCGTCCGCGCACGTCCTCGCTGGGAATCCGAGGGGTGGCGTGTGCTCGCCCCCGAAGCCATGCGAAGACGCTGTCGGCGCCGGGTCGTATGCGCGAAGCGTGCCTTGCTCACGGTGTCCCGCCCTGCAATGCTGCCCGCGCCCGACGCCGTCGCGTCCATCGCACCCCGGCCCGCGGTTCGTGACGATCGCGATCCGCCCCTCGTCTCGGGCCAAGGTAATCTGCTTGTACGGCAAATCAGAATTTCGGTAAAGTGGAATATTTGTGTGGGTGGGGATTGACAGGCGGGGTCGCGGATTTGACGGGGTGTTTTGCCCGACGGGCGAGGGCGTCACGCCGGACGCGGCCGGTGCACTAAGGGCACTCCTGCATCAATGACGGCAGAGCTACTCCGCCGACAGCCGCACCATCTGGCGGCCGCCGTTCATGTCTTTGAGGCTGTTGACGAAGTTTTCCGGGCGCTGCCAGCGATAGGGGACCTTCAGGCCCATGAACTCGGCGATGTCGCCGATGAAGCCGGTGCAGTTCATGGTCTCGGCGTTCCAGACCGGCGAGTTCGCCTGCAGTTTCTTGATGTAGGCGAACACGCGCCTGGCGTCGGGCTCGTTCAGATAGACGCGATAGCTAGCGGTCAGATATTCCGGATCGAGATCGCCGTAGCTCGCGCCGGTCTCCGATGGCACGAAGGTGAGGTGGCCGAGCACGTAGGCCAACGTGTCGCCGGCGGGCGTGAGGCCGGCGACCTCGACCGCCTTCTCGCTGGTCTTGCCGTACCAGACGAAGGCGTGGCCCCAGCTCGCGGCCGTGCGGGCGCGGAAGTCGACGTAATAGGGACCCTTCTCCGCGCGCGCGACGGAGCGCCGTGTCGATTGCGGCGCCGGTCGTGACGTGGAGTCGGTCGTGGCAAGCGCATTGGCGTCGGCAACGCGCTTGTTCGCTTCGTGGGCCGAGGCCGAGGGCGTCGTACACGCGATCATGGCCGCGAGGGCGAACCCCGCAAGGATGCAGGGTCCCGATCGATCAGGTTTGTTCGTCACGCGATGCCCCTCGACTGTCGGCCGCTTGCGCTGGTTTTGCGCTGAGTCTCAGTAGCGTGCAGCGACCGGGCCAGGCGCCTTGCCGATCGGAGCTTTTCCAACCGGGCTTTTGCCAATCGGCATCTTGCCGATCGGTGCCTGCTCGGCCGGATAGACAGGCACGGGCTGGCGGCGCGGAAGATCCGCAGCGTTCGCAGCCGTCACCAGAGCAAGCGTGGCACCCAGAGCAATTACAATCTTCTTCACAGCGATACCCCTAGAAGGTTTGGTCGAAACACGGCCATGCCGTGCCCCCAGACACGCCTTCCAGAAGGGCGGCCGAATGCGACCAAGTTGCGGCGCGCGCGGGACATGTTGGCGGCATATGTCTGACACGCGCAGATGTGATGTGTACGGATGTTTCCCAGTTGCGCGGCTCCTGACGCCGCCGCAGCCGTTCGCGGGAGGGGCTTGCTTCGCGCGACCCGTCCCGCGAATTTCCGGGTGTTGTCACCCTTCAGGAGAACAGCAGCCGATCCTTGATCTTGTGCCCGACGGTGAAGTCGTCTTCGAACCACGCCTCTTCGCCCGGGCCCGGCGGCCGCGCCAGATGCAGCCTCTCGCCCTTGCTCTTGGCCTGCTTGACCGCGACCCGGAACGTGTAGTGGTCGAAGATGCTGAGCGCCTCGATCATGTAGGACACGGCGATGCGCCGGTCCTTGATGATCAGGAGATTTTCGCCGTTCTGGCGATCGGCGGGCTTGGAGAAATTGTACGATCCCAGATAGATCCGCGCTGTCGGCTTGTCGAAGTCGATCACGGTGAACTTGTGATGCATGCGCGTGCCGGTGCCGCCGGTCGGCTCCGACTTGAAGGGTTCCGGCACGTTGGCGCCAAGCTCGGCGGCGAACACTGGCGTGACGTTTCCGTTGGGGTCCTGCACGTCGATGCCGCCGACCTTCTTGTCGGATATGCCGTAGACGAAGATATTGCTGTCCTTGGTGAGGTCTTCGATGGCGTCACGCACGGAGCCGCCCGTTTGGAATAGAAAGGCGAGCGAGTAGAGCAATGACGACGTCGTGCTCTTGAGGTCGGCCGCGATCTCGTCAAGCTTGGCGTTGGCGGCGCTGTGCGGAGAGAACGCCACCTTGGCATCGATGCCGGGAAGGCCGAGATCTCGCCAGTCGGCCGAGGGCGTTGCGCCGAAGCCTGCGGCGCTGTTGCTCCGGGCGACGTAGCTGTCGAATGCTTCGAAGGCGAGATCGACAGGCTTCTGGCCGGTCACCTCCAGGGCGTTGTTGGCCTGCACGTAGAAGCCGCGCCAGGACAGGTTGGTCGATCCGAACACCACCTTCTTCACGGTCGGCCCGTTCACCGCGATCGTCTTGTTGTGCTGCAGATTGCCCATATGCTGGCGCAGCACGTTTTGACGCCCGGCCGAGGCGACCAGCCGTCTCTCCGCAGCAGTCTCCGCTGAATCGCTGTCGCCGTGCGCGTCGCTGTCGTCGATGATGATCTTGAGCGACGGTCCAAGCTGGACGAGACGGTCGAGGATTTCAGGCAGATTGAGGTCGTAGGCGACGACGCGGACCTCGGCATGGTCGGCGATCGCCTCGTCGAGGGTTTGCAGGATCGCGCCGCGCGCCTCAAATCCCATCCAGGCCAGCGCGGCCTGCGTGTCGGGATGCGTCGGCTTGAAGTCGAGCCCCCTCGCGGCAAGCGGCGCCACCAGCGTGTTGATCGGGCCATGCGCCAGATAGCGATCGACGAAGGCCTGCGACGAGACGAAGCCGCGGGTGAAGGTGACATTGGCGATGCCGGGATAGGTCTCGCGCGCGAGCTGGATCGGCGCCTGCTGCGGCTCGCCCTTGCTGAGGGCGCCCTGCGCATCCATGAACATCGGCGTGACGCGATAGATGAAGTCGCCGACGAGTTCGGCGTTACGTGGGAAATGCACCCAACGGAATTTCTGGATCGGCGATTGCAGGGTCGAAAGCTTTTGGGGATTGACGTTGCCCGAGGCGTCGAGAAAGCCAAGCCGGTTGTTCAACGCAAAGAACGTGCTGCCGCCGGGCTCCTGGTACTCGATCGCGAAGCCGACGAAATTCGCCGGCGGCTGGCCGGCCTTCCAGTTCATCGCAACCAGCGTCATGCCGTCGCCGCGATGCAGTTTCAGCGAAAACGGCGCATTGGCGTTGGTGCCAACGACCTGGAAGCCCGACGCGCCCGGGGGTGGATTCGACGGGGTGGGCGGTGTCACTGCCGGCGTGGAAACGGCCGGCGGCGTCGTGGCTGGCGGCTTGGTCGACGTGCCCGCCTTCTTCGCGGGCTTGCCCGTGCCGGTCTCCTTCGTCTTGGACGCGCCGGTCTTGCTCTTCTTCGTAGTCTTGCTCTTCTTCGCCTTGGCGGCTTTCTTATTCGCCTTGGACTTGCTTACCTTCTTGCGCGCCTTTGATTTGGCGGTCTTTGATTTGGCAGTCTTGGACTTCGCAGTCTTGGCCGATTTGGATTTCTTGGCCGACTTAGACTTCTTCTTGGCTGGTTTGGATTTGGCGGCGGTCCTTTTTGCCTTGGCTTTCGTCTTGGCTTTCGTCTTGGCTTTTGCCTTGGCCTTCGATTTCGACGTCTTTGCTTTGGAGTTGGTCTTCTTGGCAGACTTGGTGACTTTCCGGGCGGCCATGGACGCATCCTCCGAATATCAACGTTGGCCGGCATCGGCGTGCCGGTGCCGGCGATGGAATGATGATCGAGTCGAAAGACCAGAAATCCAAATGCTCGCGCCAAGATTGTATCACGGGCCGACCGAACCGAGAATAGCTGGCGGTCTCGATTTGTTACGGTGCAGGGGCAGTGTCACCCGATCCGGTTCAGGCCATTACGGATCGTCGAGAAGATGCCGCCGATGTCCTTGCGCAAGGCATCGAGCGCGTTGAAATTGTCGAAGACGCGGGCGAGGCGGTCTTCGACCTCGCGCTTGCTTTGGGTCAGCGCGTCGACGCGTGAGGCGAGGGTGACGTCGCCGTTCGCCTCGATCTCGCCGACGGTCCTGGCGAGGAGATCGCGGGTGGTGCCGACCTCCGCGATCAGGGCTTCGATTCCGAACACCGGTGCCTTCAACGGGACGAGGTCGGCCTGCGATTTCGACAGCTCCGCCTTGAAGGCGTTCAGCGTCGCCAGCGTCTCCTGCAGAGCGCCGAGGCGCTGGCGCGACTGCAGGACGAACTCGTTCAGCGCGTTCTGGCGGTCGGTGAGGGTCTTGCCGTCGGCGTCCGTCTCGACATCGGCGAGGGAGCGTTCGAGCTGGGCCTGGCGCTGGCCGAGTTCCTCGAAGTCGAGCCTGATAGCCTTCAGGATGTTGAAGCTGTCGTCGATGCGGGCGAGGCGTTGCTCGATCTCGATCTTGTTCTTCGACAGCGTCTCGACGCGGGCGGGAAGCGGCGTCTCGCCGCCGGTCTCGAGCTCGTCGATGGTCTTGGCCAGGCGGTCATGGCTGAGGCTGAGCTCGCCGATCAGGGCGTTGATGCCGGCGTCGCTCGACCGCAAAGGCACGAGCTCGGCGTGGGATTTGGCGAGGTCTTCCTTGTACTGGTTGAGGGTCGCAAACGTCTCCTGCACCGCGCTCACCCGACCCAGAAGCGCCGCCACGTCGCGCGCGATGTCCCTCTGCCGGTCAGCGAGATTGTTCTTGCGGTCGTCGGTCTCGAGGTCGTGCAGGGAGCGTTCGAGCTGGTTCTGACGGTCGCGGATTTCGGTGAAGACCGGCTCGACCGCGCGACGCTGGTCGGCGACCTTGCCGACCATCTCACGCAACGCCTGTTGGCGGCGGCGGATTTCGGCGAGCTGGTCGTGCATGTCGGTGGACTGGTTGCGGCCCTGCTGGAGCAGCGCGCGCTGCTCGGTCTCGCCGAGCTTGTCATGCAGCGCGGAGACCGCCTCCCGGGGATCGCTCTCGATCAGATGCTGGACGGTGGCGTCGAGATGGTTCTGCAGGGCGTGGGCGACGACGGCGTCCTCGCGGGTTTTCTTGAGGCGGTCGCGGAGCGTCTTCAGGCTGCGGTCCTGGCGTGACAGCCGCCAGGCGGAAGCGCCGATCAGGGCCAGCGCAAGAGCTGGGATCACCCCGGTCGCGATGCGTTGCGGCACCGGCAGGCTCGCGAACCAGGCGGGCAGGTGACTGATGTCGTAACCGAGCGCCTGCTGGGCGAAGACCGCGACGACGGCTAGCAGGCCGAACCAGGCAACCAGAAAGAACAGCCACATCGTGAATTCCTCACGCCGGCACAATCTCGCCATAGTTGCTATTGGAGAGCGGAACCGAGATCAAGGGGCGCGTCGGCCGCACGGCGTTTACCGCACGATCCACAACGGGCTCGCGCAGGGCGTGCGGGCGGGGCGCCGGGCCCGCTTCACCAGCGACGGGCTAGGCGGCCAAATGCGAGGCGGCGCGTGCGCGTCCAATTCGGCGGGTTCCGACCGGGGCCAACACCAGGGCCAACGGCAATCGGCGGCCCGCTTCGGGCTATCGTTTCCCGAGGAAATTCGACCGCATCTTGTCGGCGAGCCAGACCACGAATATCGCAACGAATGAGAGAGCGGAGTACAGGGCCGTCCAATAAAGTGCGTTGGTGGCATTCGTCATGGCGTCCTCCCTTGCAATAGACATCGGTCTCTTGACAGGGAAGGATAGCGACAGCAGCGATAGCCGAACTTGCGGCGGATCAATATTACTGCGCTGCAGCGCGGATTTCCGGCGAGCCGTCATTTCAGGCTTTCGGTGTTGCGACCCGGAATGACAGCGAGAGCTACAGCCGAAACTCGTTGGTGAGCTCGCCGATGCCGTCGATCGCGACGGTCACCGTGTTGACCTGCTCCTTCATCACGCCGACGCCGACCGAGGTGCCGACGGCGATGAGGTCGCCGGGCAGCAGGGTCATGTCGTGGGAGATTTTGCTGACCAGCTCCTGTGCTGAGAAGATCATGTCGGAGATCGGATAGTTCTGTCGCTCCGCGCCGTTGAGGATGGTGCGGACCACCAGCTTTGCCGGATCGAGGCCGGTGGCGATGACCGGGCCGAACGGGCCGTAATCGTCGATGCCCTTGGCGCGGGCCCATTGCGGGAAGGTGGGGTCGCTGGTCAGGATGTCGTTGGCGGTGATGTCGTTGACGCAGGTGTAGCCGAAGATGCAGCCGTGTGCCTCGGCCGGTGACACGCGGGCGCAGGTCTTGCCGATGACGATGCCGAGCTCGCCTTCATAGGTGGTCTTGCCGTCGTAATAAGAGGGGCGGCGGATCACGGCGCCGGGCGTCGTGATGCTGGTGGTGGCCTTGAGCAGATAGAGCGGCTCCGGCGGCTCGGGCTGGTTCAGCCTGGCCGCGAGCGCGTGGAAATTGTTCCAGAGCGCGACGATCTTGCTGGGCGCGCAGGGCGCCAGCAGCTCGACCTCCGACAGCGCCAGACTCTTGCCGGTCGCGACGTTGCGACCGAACATCTCGCCCTCGTGCACGCTGATGCCCGATGAGCTCAGCGTTCCGAAGCCGGTCGCTCCGTTGTTCCGGAAGCGCAGCCATTGCTTCGTCTCGACAGCCATCACGCCACCGCCAGTGCGCGGGGATCGCTGGGTGTCGAGACGCCGTCATAGAGCCCGGCGATGCGGGCGCGCTGGGTCACCATCGCCAGCACGGAGTCGAGCGCGGGCGTGGCGATGCCGGTCAGCCGGCCCATCTCCTGCACCACGGTGACGAGCGGGTCGATCTCCATCGGCCGGCCGCGCTCGAGATCCTGCAGCATCGAGGTCTTGTGCGCGCCGACCTTGCGGGCGCCCTCGATCCGGCGCTCGACGTCGACGCGGAATTTGACGCCGAAGGTTTCGGCGATCGCTTGCGTCTCCACCATGATCGCGCGTGACAGCGCGCGCGTGGACGGATCGGTGCAGATCACGTCGAGCGTCGCATGGGTCAGCGCGCTGATCGGATTGAAGCAGACATTGCCCCACAGCTTGAGCCAGATCTCGTCGCGGATGCGGTCGAGCACCGGCGCCTTCAGCCCGGCCGCGACGAACAGGTCGGCGAGGCGCTGCACGTCCGCGGTGACCTCGCCGGAGGGCTCGCCGAGCGGGAAATTGTTGCCGTAGACGTGGCGGATCAAGCCGGGCGCCTCGATCTCGGTGGCGGGATAGACGATGCAGCCGATGGCGCGCTCGGCGCCGATCTCGCGCCATTGCCGCCCGCCTGGGTCGATGCTCTCCAGCGTCGAATTCTCGTATTGGCCGCCATGCTTGTAGAAGTACCAATAGGGGATGCCGTTGACGGCGGTGACGATGCGGGTGTGGGGCCCGAGCAGCGGCTGCATCCTCTCGATCACGCCGGTGATCGAATGCGCCTTCAGCGTGATGATGATGAAGTCCTGCACGCCGAGCTCGGCGGGATCGTCGGTGCAGCGCGGATGCACGGTGTGCGTCTCCCCGCCCGCGAGCAGCGTCAAGCCGTGCTGGCGCATGGCGGCAAGATGCGCGCCGCGTGCGATGAGGTTGACATCGGCGCCGGCGCGCGCAAGCTGAACCCCGAGATACCCGCCGATCGCGCCGGCGCCGTAGATGCAGATCTTCATGAAATCCTCGCGGGTGACCGGAATTTTGGACGAAAGATCCGGTCCGGCTCGGAAGGATCCGAGCCGGGGCCGGTAGTCACAGGGGAAGGGTCGTATCGCTTAGGCGGCGGCTTGCGGCTTGCCGTTGATGGCTTCGTCCATGGCAGCAGCGATGTCGCGCATGCTGATGACGGAGACGAGGCTGTAATTGTCGATGACAGGCAAATGGCGGATGTGATGCCGGTTCATCGAATGGCGGACCTGCTCGATCGTGTCGATCGAGCTGCAGGACACCAGCTGCTGCACCGAGACCAGCTGCGAGACCTTGACGTTGACGGCGTTCGCGCCGTGCTCGGCAACGGCGCGCACCACGTCGCGCTCGGTGAACATGCCGACCGCGGTATTACCCTCGGAGCGGACCACGTCCTTGACCACGAGAGCGCTGATGTTGTTGGCGCGCATCAGCTTGGCGGCGATACCCACCGTTTCGTTCATCCGTACCGTGACGACGCGTGGCGTCTTCTTGCGCAGAATGTCTCCGACCAGCATTGCAACCTCCCTGGGTGAATGTTGGAGCAAGTGTGGTATACATAATACCAATCGTCAAGCGCTGGTTTGGGTGATCCGAAAAATCTTGCGACAGCAATACTGACGTTGCCGGATGCGCGAGGGCGAAGGAGCCAAAGAAAAAGGGGCGCATCGCTGCGCCCCTTCCGTCCGATCCGATGGCGCGTGGTCGCTACGCCGTCTCGGTCTTGGCGTTCGTCGTTGCAGTATTCGCGCTCTCGGCTTCCTTGCCCAGGATGAAGGAGCGGCGCAGCGGCTTGATCACGAACAGCGCCATCAGCGCCGCCGTCGCATTCAGCGCCACGGCCACCACGAACACGGCCTTCCAGCCATAGGCGGTCGAGATGACGCTCGCGAGCGGCACCAGCAGCGAAGCGGTGCCCTTCGCGGTGTAGAGCATGCCGTTGTTGGTGGTCGCGAATTTCGAGCCGAAGGTGTCGCCGCAGGTCGCCGGGAACAGCGAGTAGATCTCGCCGAAGACGCCGAAATACACCGCGGTCGCGAGCACGAACACGACCGGGACGTGACCGTAGGCCGACAGCGCCAACAGCATGAGGGCTGCGGTGCCGAAGGCGATGAACATCGTGTTCTCGCGGCCGATCGTGTCGGACACGAAGCCGAAGAACGGGCGACCGAAGCCGTCGAAGATGCGGTCGAGCGAGATCGCGAACGTCAACGCCGCCATCTGGAAGCCCGCGAGCGTAACAGGCGTGTCGGCGATCTTGAAGTCGTGCGCGATCGGCGCGATCTGCGCCGCGGTCATCAGACCGCCGGAGGCGACCATGACGAAGACGAGGTACATCACCCAGAAAATAGGGGCGCGCAGCACCTGCGGCGGCGTGAAGTCGATCTTGGTCTGCGGCAGATTGAGCTGCTTCTTCTTCGGCGGGATCGAGATTCGCGGCGGTTGGATGAAGAAGGCGAGCACGAACACGATCACGCCCTGGCCGATGCCGAAGCTCAGGAAGGCGTGCTGGTAGCCGCTCGATGCGATCATGTTGGCGATCGGCACCACCGTGATTGCGGCGCCGGCGCCGAAGCCGGCGGCGGTTGCGCCGGCGGCGAGGCCGCGGCGATCGGGAAACCATTTGAGCGCGTTGCCGACGCAGGTGCCGTACACCGCGCCCGCACCGATGCCGCCGATGACGGCCGCCGTGTAGAGCAGGGGAAGGCTGTCGGCGTAGGAATTGAGAATCCAGGACAGCGCGATCATCACGCCGCCGAACATGACGACGATGCGCGGGCCGTACTTGTCGACGAACCAGGCCTCGACCGGCACCAGCCAGGTCTCGGTGACGACGAAGATGGTGAAGGCGAGCTGGATCGCGGCTCGGCCCCAATGGTGGGCGTGATCGATCGGATCGACGAACAGCGTCCAGCCATATTGCAGGTTGGCGATCATCGCCATGCAGACGATGCCCATGGCGAGTTGGAGCCAACGGAAACCTGTGCGAAGAGGCGCGGCCGTGACGGCGCCATCCGTGCTGGAAATCATCAAGAACCTCCCAACGCGCCTGATTGAATGCGACGTGGGATAGCAAGATGACCCAGTGTCGCAAATATTGTGTCTTATCGTCGCAAGCGCTTCGCGGAGCTTGGTATACCATATTCCAGAAATCAAGCCCTAACTGCGGCGGATTGTCACAAATCTACGGTTCCATATCCTTGGGCAGGCCGGGACTCGCCAAACGAAAACGCCCGGCCGCGAGGCCGGGCGTCTGCTCGGTGAAGAGCTATGGGAAGCGCGTCAGGCGAGGGTCGAGTTGGCGACCACGACCTTTCGCCACGGTTTGAGCACCGCGATCGCCAGCAGCGAAGCCAGGACGTTGGCGCCGGCCGCGATGATGAACACGCTGTCCCAGGTACCCGACGATTGCTGCATGTAATTGGCGATCGGCACCAGCAGTGCGGCGGTGCCCTTCGCGGTGTAGAGCAGGCCGGCATTGGTGGTCGCGAACTTGGCGCCGAACGTGTCGGTGCAGGTCGAGGGGAACAGCGAGTAGATCTCACCCCAGGCGAAGAACACGAAGCCCGAGAGCAGCACGAACCAGATCGGATCGTGGCCCCAGAGGTAGAGCATCCAGATGCCGACACCTTCCATGCCGAAGGCGATGAACATCGTGTTCTCGCGGCCGATCATGTCGGAGATCCAGCCGAAGAACGGACGCGTCAGGCCGTTGAGCACGCGGTCGATCGTGGCCGCGAACGTCACTGCCGTCATCGTCACCGCCATCAGCGTGACCGGTACGTTGTCGACCTTCCAGTCGGCCGCGATGGGCTTCAGGTTCGCCGTCACCATCAGGCCGCCGGCGCCGACGATCACGAACATGAAATACATCAGCCAGAAGATCGGCTGACGCAGCACTTCGGTCGGCTGGTAGTTGCGCCGGGTCTGCAGCAGATTGGCGTTCGCCACCACGTTCGGCACCTGACCCGCTTTCGGCGCGAGCAGGAAGAAGGCGAGGATGCAGATGATGATGCCCTGTCCGAGGCCGAAATAGAGGAAGGTGGTCTGGAAACCGCTGTCCTTGATCATGGCCTGGATCGGCGCGACGGTCAGCGCGGAGCCTGCGCCGAAGCCCGCGGCCGTGATGCCCGCGGCAAGACCGCGCTTGTCCGGAAACCATTTCAGCGCGTTGCCGACGCAGGTGCCGTAGACGCCGCCGGCGCCGATGCCGGCGACGATCATGCCGAGGTAGTAGCCGTTGAGCGTGGTGGCCTGCGCGTTGATCGCCCAGCCGATGGCGCAAAGCACGCCGCCGACCAGCACGACGAGTCGCGGACCGTATTTGTCGACGAACCATCCTTCGATCGGGACCAGCCAAGTCTCGAACAGGACGAAGAGGGTAAAGGCCCATTGGATCGACGCGCGATCCCAGCCGAACTTCTTCTGGATGTCGGGGACGAAGAACGTCCAGCCGTATTGATAATTGGCGATCATCACCATCGCCGCTACACCCACCGCCAATTGCGCCCAGCGATACGTGTCGCTAACGCGCCCGGCTGTAGGGGCCGTTGCCTGCACCATGTCCGTCATTAAAAACCCTCCCGAACGCGCCGATCATTTTTATGCATGCGCTGGCGGGCATACTGGTATGCATTATGCCAAGATTCAACCGAGGGAGAGAGAGGTGCGGCAAAATAACGCGTGTTCACATGCGCGATGAGCGCGGGATTGTAAAGCCCCATCGCTGTCGAGCGTTGTCGGCGCCAATCGCGGCCGATCCCATTCAAAACGTTGATTGAATAGATACTTTTCGTTCGGCGGCGGTGCCGTAAGCGCGACGTAGAAGGCCGCTCGCTGGGGACTTCGATGCGTGCACCGCTTTGCGGCCGCCGACGCGCGGTCGATCGGAGATCGCGCAATTCCTGGAATTCTATATTCCAGAAGTCCGACCTGCGGCAATTTGGCGTTGGCGGCGTCGCGGATTGCGCGCCTCACGCCATCGACGTGCGCAGCCGGCTGTAACCTTCCTGGATCAAAGACCAGAACAGGGCGACAAGACCGAGCGCCATGATCGTGCTGACGAGGCCGTTGGAGAAGAACACGCCGAGCGAGCCCTGCGATCCCAGCAGGGATTGCCGAAAGGCCTCCTCCGCCTTGTCGCCGAGCACGATGGCGAGCACCAGGGGCGCGAGCGGGTAGTTGCACTTCTTCAGGAGATAGCCGAGCACGCCGAACACCAGCATCAGCATCACGTCGAAGGTGCTGTTGTGCACCGAGTAGGCGCCGATTGCACAGAGCACGAGGATCAGCGGCGCGATGATGCCGAAGGGCACCCGAAGGATCGCGGCGAAGATCGGCACGCAGGTGAGCACGACAATGAGGCCGGCGAGATTGCCGAGATACATCGAGGCGATCAGGCCCCAGACGAATTCCTTCTGCTCGACGAACAGCATCGGGCCGGGCTGCAGGCCCCAGATCAGCAAGCCGCCGAGCAGGACGGCCGCGGTCGGGGAGCCGGGCACGCCGAGCGAGAGCATCGGCAGCAGCGCCGCGGTGCCGGCGGCATGCGCGGCCGTCTCCGGCGCGATCACGCCTTCGATCTCACCCTTGCCGAAGTTGTTGCAGCGCCGCGACAGCCGTTTGGCAATGCCGTAGCTCATGAAGGATGCCGGCGTCGCGCCGGCGGGCGTGATGCCCATCCAGCATCCGATCAGGCAGGAACGCAGCGAGGTCATCCAATAGGCGGGCAGCTCGCGCCAGGTCTGGAGCACAACTCGAAGATTGATGGCGGCATTGCCACCGCGGAATGCCAGCCCTTCCTCCATGGTCAGCAGGATCTCGCCGATGCCGAACAGGCCGATCACGGCGATCAGGAAGTCGAAGCCGTTGAGCAGCTCCGTGACGCCGAAGGTCAGCCGCAACTGCCCTGTGATCGAATCGAGGCCAACCGCCGCGAGTGCAAAGCCCATCATCATCGCCGCAATGGTCTTGAACGGCGGCTCCTTGCTCAAACCGACGAAGCTGCAGAAGGCGAGGAAGTACACGGCGAATTTTTCTGCCGGACCAAACCGCAGCGCGAAGCTCGCGACGAGGGGCGCAACGAGGGTGATCATGATGACCGCAAACAGCGCCCCCACGAAGGACGACGTGAAGGCGGCGGTCAGCGCTTCGCCGGGTTTGCCCTGTTGCGCCATCGGATAGCCGTCGAAGGTCGTCGCCACCGACCAGGGCTCGCCGGGTATGTTGAACAGGATCGAGGTGATGGCGCCACCGAACAAGGCCCCCCAATAGATGCAGGACAGCATGATGATCGCCGACGTCGGCGGCATGCTGAAGGTCAGCGGCAGGAGGATCGCCACGCCGTTGGCGCCGCCGAGCCCCGGAAGCACACCGATGATGACACCGAGCGTGATGCCGATGATCATCAGCATGATGTTGTAAGGTTGCAGGGCGACCGCGAAGCCGTGAAACAGGTTGGCTAACTCTTCCATGTCGATGAGTCCTGCAGCAGTAACTGAATAAATATGCGGCTATTACAGTCCGAGCCACTCCTCGAGCGGACCCTTGGGAAGCGGGACCAGGAACCAGCGCTCGAAAACCAGATAGGTCAGGACCGGCATGCCGACCGCAATTGCAATGGTCGTCAGCCAGCGATAGCCGCC
The DNA here is from genome assembly GCF_002266465.3 of Bradyrhizobium symbiodeficiens. Taxonomy (NCBI): domain Bacteria; kingdom Pseudomonadati; phylum Pseudomonadota; class Alphaproteobacteria; order Hyphomicrobiales; family Nitrobacteraceae; genus Bradyrhizobium; species Bradyrhizobium symbiodeficiens. The sequence goes on from NZ_CP029427.2 coordinate 2,711,181, forward strand.
GAGCCAGCGCATGAACCAGGCGATGAAGACCATCGATGCGACGTAGAGACCGATGAACGGCATCGAGCCGACATAGATCGCGGTGGGCACGACGACGCTCATGACCTGGCGCAGCTGTCCCCACTCTGCGAACAGCCGGCCGTCGTCGTCGCGTTGCGCGTGCCAGAGGTTGATGGCGCTTGCGCCGACGATGGCGGCCCCGACATAGAAGGGAAAGAAGCCGGCACGTGGGCCCTCCGCACCCCAGTTGATGCCGGCCTTCAAGCTGCCGAAGATCACGACCAGCCCGAAGGCCGCGATCAACAGCGCCATGCCGATTTCCAGCGTCTTGTGTGCGGGGCCAGATCCGGATCCGGATCGTTCAGTCATGGGACCTCCAGGCGGAAACGCAGTCTTTCGCGGTCGCGGCAGGCGTGAGGACGACCAGCGTCCTCAGCCGTCGTCGATGGCGCGGCTCAATTCGCCGACGCGAGGAAGCCGGCTTCCTTCATCAAGCCTTCGTGGCGCTTCTCCTCCGCCTCGATCCACTTGGCGTAGTCGGCGCCCGTCATGAAGGTCGTGTTGAAGGCGCCGCTCTTCATGAACTCCTGCCATTCTGGCGTGGCGCGGACCTTCTTGAACAGCTCGACGTAATATTCGATCTGATCCTTCGTGGCCTTGGGCGGCATGAAGATGCCGCGCAGCATCAGGTATTCCATCGCCAGGCCCTGCGACTTGCAGGTCGGGATATCCTTCCACGCCTTGCCGTCGGCGATCGGCTCGTCATAGGCCATCGGCTGGCCGTCAAACACGCAGAGCGGACGGAGTTTGCCGCCGCGCCATTGCGCGACCGCTTCGATCGGATTGTTGACGGTCGAATCGACGTGGTTGCCGACGAGCTGCACCGCCACTTCGCCGCCGCCCTTGTAGGGAATGTAGGTGAACTTCGTGTCGACCGCTTTCTCGATGCCGACCGTGATGATCTGGTCTTCCTGCTTGGAGCCGGTGCCTCCCATCTTGAACGAGCCGGCCGGGGCCTTCTTCGCGGCGTCGACGTAATCCTTGACGCTGTTGTACGGCTTCTCGGCGTTGACCCAGAGCACGAATTCGTCGAGTGCGAGCATGGCGACCGGCGTCAGGTCCTTCCAGTTGAACGGAATTCCGGTCGCCAGCGGTGTCGTAAACAGGTTCGACAGCGTGATGATGATCTTGTGAGGATTGCCCGATGCCGTCTTTACGTCGAGAAATCCTTCGCCGCCGGCGCCACCGGCCTTGTTGATGACGACGAGCGGCTGCTTCATCAGATTGTGCTTGGTGACGATGCCTTGGACGGTGCGCGCCATCTGATCGGCGCCGCCGCCGGTGCCCGCAGGCACGATGAACTCGACCGGGCGGACCGGCTCCCAACCCGCAGAGCTTGCGGTGCTGACGCACGACACCGCGATCGCCGCCGCGGCGACATTCAGAACAAATAGCTTCATCTTACTCTCTCCCTGTCCAACCCTAACCGCGCCGCTCTTTGTCGGCTTGCGTCAGCCCATCCCGGATTACGTGCCTTGGGTCATCCTTTGCGGATCGCCCATTGCAGTGGTCTTACCAACTGAACTTTATGAGGAGGGACAAGGCCCGGCATCCGCTTCTTTGGGATAAGTTTCTCGGCCGCTCCCACCCTGCATCACGCACCCTGCTTAACACCTTGGGTTGCGCCACCATTATTTTGAATAATGGTATGCGAGATGCCAGTGGACAAACAATTGGATCAGCTGGCGCCCAGCCGGACCAATCGTCGCACTTGCCCCGGCAGGAGGCCGCGCGAGGACAAAAAAATGGCCCCCTTTCGGGGGCCATGTCGGTCTGCCGGTTTTCCGGCGAGCAGGCTCTGTTTCTGTCGAAGCGCCTGCGCGCTTCAGAGGCCGAAACGGGGCAGGTCGCCGTTGCGGTTGGAAACCTGCGCGCTCGCCATCAAGAATCGGTCGATCGAGGCGAGCAGGCGGGCGAACAGCGAGGCGGAGGGGGCGAGAGCGACGGAAGCGGTCTTGGACATCGGAATTCCTTTCTCGAGACGGTCAGCAGTGCTGTCTCATTTCGAGAGGAACTCTATGTATACCAGATGCCAAAGTCTACGCGCCTGTTTGCATAGCAGCACGCGCTCTCTCGCATTGCAGCATAACGCTTCGTTAACGGGCCGTTTCGGACATAAGATTGCAAGCGCGGCGCGGTCCGCGGATCTTTCGCCGCCGAGGGACGGAAAAAAGGGCTCAAATTATCGGCCCGCAGCGGGAGTCTCGCGGCAACGGGCGTCAAGTTCCGGGGCGCACTGCAGCGAGCGGGCCTTGGCACGGCGATGCAAAGCCGTTAGTGGTTCGCCCCCTTTTCCAATCATCTGTCAGAGTGGTTCATGTCGAGCGCCTCGCCCGCCGTCTCGATCGGCATCGATTTTGGGACGAGCAACACCGTCGTCGCGATCGCGGCGGACGATCGCCGGGTCGAGGCCATCCGCTTCGACCACGGCGGACAGCGCCATAGTGTCTACGTGTCGGCTTTGTGCTTCTGGGAGGACCGGCCGGGCGCCGGCGCCCAGGCCGAGGGCGGCCCCTGGGCGATCGAGACGTTCCTCGAAGGACGCCACGTCTACCGCTTCCTGCAGTCGTTCAAGACCTTTGCTGCGAGCTCCAGCTTCCAGACCACGCAGGTGTTCCGGCAGCGCTTCAAGTTCGAGGATATCCTGGCGGCGTTCCTGCGGACGTTGGCGCGCCATGGCGGCGAGAAGTTCGGCTTCGAGACGTCCAACATCACGGTCGGCCGCCCGGTGCGCTTCGCCGGCGGCAATCCCGACGAGGCGCTGGCGATGCAGCGCTACCGCGCCGCGTTCGAGCGCCTGGGCGCCGGCCATGCGCGCTACGTCTACGAGCCCGTCGGTGCGGCGTTCTCCTTTGCTCGCCGGCTGGAGCGCGATGCCACCGTGCTGGTCGCGGATTTCGGCGGCGGCACCAGCGACTTCTCCGTGATGCGTTTCTCGCGGACAGGCGGAGCCCTCCGCGCCGAGCCGCTCGGACACGCCGGCATCGGCATCGCCGGCGACACGTTCGACTATCGCATCGTCGACCATGTCGTCTCGCCGCGGCTCGGCAAGGGCTCCAGCTTCCGCTCGTTCGACAAGGTGCTGCCGGTCCCCAGCGGCCATTACACCAACCTCGCGCGCTGGCATCAACTGGCGATGATGAAGAGCAACGGCGATCTGCGCGAGCTCAGGGATCTCGCGCGCACCGCGTTGAAGCCGAAGCTGCTCGAGGATTTCATCACCATCGTCGATTTCGACCTCGGCTTTTCGCTGTACCGCGCGGTGTCGGACGCAAAGGTCGCGCTCTCAGTGCAGGACGAGGTGGATTTTCGTTTCAAGGGCGGTGGCGTCGATATCGGCGCGGCCATCACGCGGAAGAAATTCGACGCCTGGATTGCCGACGATATCGCGCGGCTTGCTGCGACCGTCGACAAGGTGCTGGCCGAAGCCGGCGTCACCGCGCGCGAGATCGAGAAGGTGTTCCTGACCGGCGGCACGTCCTTCGTGCCCGCGGTGCGAAAATTGTTCGCCGAGCGGTTCGGCAACGAACGGCTGATGTCGGGCGACCAGTTCGAGTCGATCGCCTATGGCCTCGCGCTGATCGGGCACAGCCCCGATCCGGACCGCTGGACGGCCGGCGGCGGGCTCGAGGCGAAGGCGAGCGGGTAGGGCCTTTTGCGCGATCAAAGTGCGCGCCTCGTCCTTCGAGACGACCGCTTCGCGGTCTCCTCAGGATGAGGCTAAGCGGCACCGTCGCTCGTTGAAACTGGTGCCGCGCACTCGATCCTCATCCTGAGGGCCCGCCAACGGCGGGCGTCTCGAAGGATGGCCACAAAGTTGGTGCCCACCCGATCTGCACGCTACTGATTGATCTCGGGCTCGACGAGCTTTGCCAGATTGCGCAGCGATTCCTGCCAGCCGAGATAGCAGGCCTCGGGCGGAATCACGTCGGGGATGCCGGCCTGCGTGATGTCCACTTCCGTGCCGACCGAAACCTTCTTCAGGACCACGGTGACCTCAATCTCGCCGGGCAGGTTGGGGTCGTCGAACCTGTCAGTGTAGCGGAGGCGTTCGCCCGGGAGGAGCTCGAGATATTCGCCGCCGAACGAATGGCTGTTGCCCGTGGTGAAATTCCGGAACGACATCTTGAACGTGCCGCCGACCTTGGGCTCGAAATGATGCACGGTGCAGGTGAAGCCGTTCGGCGGCAGCCATTTCGCCATCGCATCGGCCTCCAGGAAGGCGCGATAGACTTTTTGCGGGCTGGTCGCGAGAACGCGGTGCAGGCGGATCGTGCTGGGCATGGTTGTTGTCCTCAGTGATTGATGGGCCCAGGATTGGTGTCTCAGAATTGGTGTCTCAAAATTGGCGTCTATGGCCCATTCATGTCACGAGGACGACCGCGAAGCCGCCGATCCGACAGGCGAACTGGATTTTTTTAGAGGTCGTCCGGCCGGTCTGCTAGGTGGCTGCGACATCCTGCGGCGTCATCGTGAGTGACAGTCTGAAGCGGCCAACCAGGATATCCTCGCGAGCGCCCGCTGCGCGAAGTGATGACGGCGAGAATTGGCCGGCGGTCACGTCCTCGACCACATTCGCATCGTAACCCGACAGCAGGACGATCCAGTCGGCGGCGCCGTCCTTGCCGCGGATCTGCTGTTCGGTCGTGGGCGCGCTCATGCGAGGCGTGTCGGTGAGAAGGAGATGGCCGCCTGTCAGCCCCGGCCGCTGCGCCAATGCGCCGAGCGTTTCGGTGAGACTCATCTGCAACTCCGCATCCCGTCCGGCTTCCGGCGACAACCTGACGGTCGCGAGCGAGCTCGCGACGCCGCCGCCGAAGCTCGCCGCCACCCCGCACTGGCTGCGGACCATGCCGAGATGATGCGGCATCATCTTGGTCGACCATGGCGTCGGCGCGTTGAGCCGGTCGAGATATGCAGTCGAGGTGAGGACCTCGTACTGTTCGAGCTCGTAGAGCACGAAGAAGCCTTCCGCGTCCGTCGTGCTTGTCCAGCGCGAACCGCGCCGGAAGCCGGCAATGCTCATCCGCTCCGGAAAGTGCTCATGCGAATGCCAGTCGCTGAACTCCTCGCGCTGGTCCGGACGGATACTCCACCACATCGCGACGGCGGCCTTGCCCAGAAGTGACATCGTGACCTCCCATTCCGAGCGTTAAGACCAGCCCCAGTGTCTACGCTTCATCAACAAAAGCCACAATTCCGCTGCCGTCCTTCGTTCAACTCCTGCGCGAAATGAGGGGGCTCCGTTGCACAGGACGCTTTGGGCTTTTGCCGCCATTCTCTGCTGTCTTGCTTCGCCTGCCAAGGCCGCTGGCATCCAGCTGCTCCAATCCGATCCGGCGCTGTCAGGCGCGATCTGGTATCCATGCGCGACCGAGCCGGCGCATGTGGCGCTCGGCAACCTTTCAGTCGACGCCGATTTCGACTTGAGGGGTGTGAAGGATTGTCCCGTCACGGGTGCAAGGCTGCCGCTCGTGATCTACTCGCACGGCCGGGGTGGGTTCTTCGGCCAGCAGCACGACACGGCCGAGGCACTGGCCGATGCCGGCTTCATCGTCGCCGCCATCAATCATCCCGGTGACACCGCCAACGACTCGTCGCGGCGCAACACCTTGTCCGTCTGGGAATCTCGCCCCGTAGATATCGTCCGCCTGCTCGATTTCATGCTGAAGGAGTGGAAGGACAGGGCAGTGATCGATCCCGCCAAAGTTGGTTTCTTCGGCTTCTCGCTGGGCGGTGCTACCGGCTTCGTGCTGATGGGCACCAGGCCGGATTTTGCGAGGATCGCGAGCCTCTGCAAGGAGACCACCGGTGCCTGCGCCGAGCTGCACAATGGCGTGACGCCGCCAGAGCCGATCCACGATGCGCGTATCCGCGCTGCCGTGATCATAGACCCCGCGCCTGGCCTCCTGACACGGGAGAACCTCGCTGTGGTCAAGGTGCCGTTCCAGTTCTGGCGCTCGAAATTCGGCGGCCCTGGCGTCGGAGACGGTTCAGGAACAGAACGCGTCGCCGAGGGCTTGCCCGGCAAGCCGGAGATTCATGTCGTGCCGGCAGGCCACTTTGCGTTCCTCGCTCCGTGTTCTCCCGAACTCGCGGCCGCTGTCCCGCGCATCTGCACGGACGTGCCGGCGGGGTTCGACCGGGCAGGCTTTCACCGCGAGTTCAACGCGGCGGTCGTGACGTTCTTCCGTGAGCAGCTCTCTGGCGGAGATCACTGAGCGTTCGCCCAAGGATGCCCCGGGTAGTCGCCTCAGATCAGGGACCGTTCCCGCCGTTCCCTGGTGCAAATAAGCTTGGCCAAGCCTTGCAAGTGGGGATTGTGCAAGTGCGGATTGTGAGGTATACCTTAAATCCGTTCGTTCAGCCGCTGTGCCTTGTTGAATGCGCCCGCGGGCTCTTTTTCCAGAGACATCGACGAGTTGAATTGGTTCCGCGTGAGCGTCACGCGGGATATGCGCTCGCGCGCTTTGGAGAAGAAAATGACGACAGGTACCGTGAAGTGGTTCAACGGCCAGAAGGGCTTTGGATTCATTCAGCCCGACGACGGCGGCAACGATGTGTTCGTTCACATCAGCGCGGTCGAGCGGGCTGGTCTTGCGGGTCTCGCTGAGGGCCAAAAGGTCAACTTCGAGGCCAAGACCGACAAGATGCGGGGCAAAGTCAGCGCTGAGAATCTCTCGCTGGCTTGAGCTCTCTGGTGCCGTTTCACGGATGTACTGAAACGGTGACGCTGCCCGCTCGATCGTAAGGATTGAGCGGGTTTTGTCTGTTGTGGAGCACGGTGAAGGATGAGCGCCAAGAAATCGGCCGAACCGTCACCCGAAGGTATCGCGCGTTCCAACCGTCAGCGCCTGGCGGCTGAAGAAGGAGCGCGGGCGATGGCGGATGCCGAAAAGCAGGGGGTCGAGGTTCGCAAGAACATGGCCCGGCTTCGAGAGCTGCGCCAAGCCAAGGAAGCGGCTGACGCAACCCTTCGCGCATCGTTGCCGGCACCGACCCCGACGAAGCGCAAGAAGAAACCGCCGCAATAGTCGACTTCGGCAGCGCCCCTGACGACATCTGGAGGGACCGGTCACATGCTAAGGAGTGCTGGTCGTGCGTAGAGCCAAGTCGGACGGTGGGGGCACAATCACCTTTTTTCTGGCGCTTGGTGCAGGCCGGCAGACGTGCCGGCTCGCGACGACATATCAAACGCAGAAACAGGCCTTCAGCTATTTTCAGAAGCACCGAACCGAGTTCGAGCGCATCGCGCGGACCCGGCTGACGTCCGGGGAGCTCGAAGACGGCATCGTCGTCCTCTCGATGCTGTAACGCCTGATCAGGGAAGCGCGTAGCGGCTCCCAAAAAGATCATGCTTGGAAAACAACTGCGCTTCAGATCGACATCAGACGTCGATTTCGGCGGCCTTCAGTTGGCCGGATCCCAGATCGTCGTCAGCGACAGGACGCTTCCTATTCGGGAAGCCCTTTCAACCCTGCCTCGCGCGCCAATCGCTCGGCTTTCAGCCGCTCGCGATTCTCGTTCTGGGAGTGCTGGTCCTTCGCATAATCATTCATCGGCTTCTGCGTCGTGACAGGCTTGAACGCCTTGTCTGCTTCGCGCTTGGCCCGATCAGTGGATTGGTCCTTCACCATTTCAACCTCGCTTCGATCAACGGGCATGGATCAATGGACATGGATCAATGGACATGGCCCGCGAGCGCCGGACACGACGCCTCCCGCTTTTAAGCCGATATGGACTGACTAGTCACCCTCAGAACGGCAGAGTGGATCATTCTTCAATGTCGGGCGGGGCTGGCGCGAGGCTTGGTCACTCGCCGTACCCGCACACTCCAACTTTCCAAGTACGCCGGTCGAAAGAATAACGGCCTCCGGCTGCGTTGGGTTCCTTCGGCCCGTACAAAAAGGCCGCCGAAACCGGCGGCCTTCGTCGTTCACCGTTACGCCCGCTTACTCGGCGGCCTGCTTCTGCGGCGGGTCGAGCGCGCCGGATTTGTGGATGTCGGCGACCTGATGGTCGCTGAAGCCGAGCACCGAGCGCAGGATCTCGTCGGTGTGCTCGCCGAGCAGGGGGGAGCGCTCGACGTCGCTCGGGGAATCCGACAGCTTGATCGGGTTGCCGACCGAGAGGTACTTGCCGCGGGTGGGGTGGTCGACCTCGACCACCGTGCCGGTCGCGCGCAGCGACTGGTCTTCGGCAAGCTCCTTCATCGACAGGATCGGACCGCAGGGGATGTCGTCCTTGTTGAGGATTTCCATCGCCTCGAACTTGGTCTTGGTCATCGTCCACTGCTCGATGCGGGCGAAGATCTCGTTGAGGCGCGGCAGGCGGGCTGCCGGCTTGGCGTAGTTGGGATCGGTCTTCCAGGTGGGCTCGCCGATCACGTCGCAGATCTTCTCCCAGACCGGGGCCTGGGTGATGAAGTAGATGTAGGCATTGGGATCGGTCTCCCAGCCCTTGCACTTCAGGATGCGGCCGGGCTGGCCACCGCCGGAATCGTTGCCGGCGCGCGGCACGGCATCGCCGAACGGAATGCCTTCGCCGAACTGGCTGTATTCCTTGAGGGGGCCGTGGGCGAGGCGCTGCTGGTCGCGCAGCTTGACGCGAGCGAGGTTGAGCACGCCGTCCTGCATCGCGGCGGTGACGCGCTGGCCCTTGCCCGAATGCGTGCGCTGATAGAGCGCGGTGACGATGCCGAGCGCCAGATGCAGGCCGGTGCCGCTGTCGCCGATCTGCGCGCCGGTGACGAGCGGAAGACCGTCGCGGAAGCCGGTGGTGGAGGCTGCGCCGCCGGTGCACTGCGCCACGTTCTCATAGACCTTGCAGTCTTCGTACGGTCCGGGGCCAAAACCCTTGATCGAGGCGACGATCATCTTCGGGTTGATCGCCTGGATCGTCTCCCAGGGGAAGCCCATGCGGTCGAGCACGCCGGGGCCGAAGTTTTCCACCAGCACGTCGCACTTCTTGATGAGCTCGGTGAGGACTTCCTTGCCCTTGGGGTTCTTGGTGTCGAGCGTGATCGAACGCTTGTTGTGGTTGAGCATGGTGAAATACAGGCTGTCCACGTTCGGGATGTCCTGCAGCTGGCCGCGGGTGATGTCACCCACGCCCGGACGTTCCACCTTGATCACGTCGGCGCCGAACCAGGCGAGCAGCTGCGTGCAGGTCGGTCCTGACTGAACGTGGGTGAAGTCGAGAATGCGAACGCCCGTGAGCGCTTTGGTCATGCTGTTGCTCCTGTTACCACTCTGTTTCCGTCATGCCCGCGAAGGCGGGCATCCAATATTCGCTGTCGTTTCGGTTGGGCTCAGTGCTCGCCACAATGGATGGTCCGGCGATTACTGGATTCCCCGCCTGCGCGGGGAATGACCCGGCGGCCGCTTACTTCTTCTTCTGCAGAACGCTCTGCGGATTGAGGTTGCCGATGCGGCCACTCTCCGAGCCGGCGGCCGGATCAATCACCGCGTTGATGAGTGTCGGCTTGCCGGACTTCATGGCCTCGTTGACGGCGCGCTTGAGCTCGTCGGGCGAGGTGGCGTTGACGCCCACGCCGCCGAAGGCTTCCATCATCTTGTCGTAGCGCGCGCCCTTGACGAACACCGTCGTCGCGGGATCCGCGTTGACGCTGTTGACGTCGGTGCCGCGATAGATGCCGTCATTGTTGAAGATGACGATGCAGATCGGCAAATTGTAGCGGCAGATGGTCTCGACCTCCATGCCGGAGAAGCCGAACGCCGAGTCGCCTTCGACCGCGAGCACGGGGTGACCGGTCTCGAGCGCAGCGGCGATCGCCTGGCCCATGCCGATGCCCATCACGCCCCAGGTGCCGACGTCGAGACGCTTGCGCGGCCGGTACATGTCGATCACGCCGCGGGCGAGGTCGAGCGTGTTGGCGCCCTCGTTGACGAGGATCGCCTCGGGATGCTCCTTGATGACGTTCTTCAAGACGCCGAGCGCGCCGTGATAGTCCATCGGCGACTTGTTGTTCATGAGCTTCGGCGCCATCTTGGCGACGTTCTCTTCGCGCTTGGACGAAATCGCCTTGGTCCATTCGGCGGGCGGGGCGGTCCAGCCAGACGCCATGGCCTGGTTGAACGCGGACACGACCGATCCGATGTCGCCGACCACGGGGGCGACGATCTCGACGTTGGAGTCCATTTCGCGCGGCTCGATGTCGACCTGGATGAACTTCTTGGGCGCTTCGCCCCAGTTCTTGCCCTTGCCGTGCGAGAGCAGCCAGTTCAGCCGCGCGCCGATCAGCAGCACGACGTCGGACTCTTTCAGCACCGTCGAGCGGGCAGCGCCTGCGCATTGCGGATGGGTGTCGGAGAGGAGGCCCTTGGCCATGCTCATCGGCAGGAAGGGGATGCCGCTCTTCTCGACGAAGGTCTTGATCTCCTCGTCGGCCTGGGCGTAGGCCGCGCCTTTGCCGAGGATGATGAGCGGGCGCTTGGCGCCCTTGAGCACGTCGAGCGCGCGCTTGATCGAAGCCGGCGAGGGGATCTGCGCAGGTGCTGCGTCGATCACCTTGACCAGCGATTTCCGGCCGGCATCGGCGTTCATCACCTGGCCGAACAGCTTGGCCGGCAGGTCGAGGTAGACGCCGCCCGGACGGCCCGAGACCGCAGCGCGGATCGCGCGGGCGAGACCGATGCCGATGTCCTGGGCGTGCAGCACGCGATAGGCCGCCTTGCACAGCGGCTTCGCAATCGCGAGCTGGTCCATCTCTTCGTAGTCGCCCTGCTGGAGGTCGACGATCTCCCGCTCGGACGAGCCCGAGATCAGGATCATCGGGTAACAGTTGGTGGTGGCGTGGGCGAGCGCGGTGAGCCCGTTGAGGAAGCCGGGCGCGGAGACGGTGAGGCAGATGCCGGGCTTCTTGGTGAGATAGCCGGCGATGCCCGCCGCATAACCGGCATTCTGCTCGTGGCGGAACGAGATCATGCGAATGCCGGCCGCCTGCGCCATGCGGCCCAAATCCGTAATCGGGATGCCCGGCACATTATAAATGGTGTTGATGCCGTTCAGCTTGAGCGCGTCGATGACGAGATGAAAGCCATCCGTCAGCTCCTGCTCGGTGCCCGGTGCTTCGGACTTGGTCGCGGTGTTCAGCATGGGCCTTGTCTCCCTGGTCTCAATACTGGGGCGAGTTGTTCGCCCTTCTGGTGAACGTTGCTAGAAGAGTTCCTGACCGTGCGCTTCGACGTAAGCGGCAAGGCCGAGGGTGTGATCGCGGGCGCGCTTTTCGGCGAGCTCGGTGTCGCGCGCCTCCAGTGCTTCGATCATGCCGAGATGCTCGGGCAGGGAGGTCGCGGTGCGATCCTTGCGTCCGATGGTCAGCTGGCGATAGCCGCGCACGTGCAGCAGGAGGTCGTTGGTGAGATCGACCAGCACCGGCGATTCCGACAGCGAGATCAGCGCCTGGTGGAAGGCGATGTTGGCGCGCGAATATTCCTCGACGTGATCCTCGGGCAGGCGGTCCTTGCTGAAGTCCTTGAAGTAGTCGCGCAGCGCCGTGATGTCCTTCTTGCGCGCGGTGGTGGTGATGAGGCGCGCGGCCATGCTCTCCAGCGCCGCCCAGGCGCGGATCATGTCGACGATCTCGCTCTTGGTCCGGCGCACCACCATGATGCCGCGGCGCGGAACCGTCTTCACGAAACCGTCCTGCTCGAGCATCGCGATGGCTTCGCGGATCGGGGTGCGGCTGACGCCCAGGCGTTCGGACAGCGCGCGCTCGTCCAGCATCACCGGCTCGGGCGTCGAGTAGATGTCCATCTTGAGGATGGCTTCCTTCAAGGCGTCATACGCCTTGTTCTTGAAGCTCGACTCCGGGGCAATACGAACGATTGCGATATCTGCCTCGGCCATGTTCGGCAACGCCTTGGTTGGTTTCCGCAGTGACACGACGAATCTCCTCCAGTGGGAGTCGTCTTTTACATGACTATTAACGGGAAAGTTTTTGGCATACCAAATACCAGAATGTCAAGCTGGCTATTTTTTGCAGTATTCTAATAAGCGTCGCGGCTTGACAAGTTGGCTTCTGGCATACCAAATGCCATCGCCGGCCATTTTTGATCCACGGCGGCGGAGGTGTCCAGCGCTTTGTGCCACCCGTTCCGCGACATGGAACAGAGCGCGACGAATGGCAAGCATCACGGGCAGCCGCAAACCACGCGCGCGCTTTGAAAAGAACGAACTGAGCTTAAGGGAGAAGCCACATGTCCAATTCCAAAGATGCCGTCCGCAAGGTGCTCGACCAGGTCAAGGCGGACAACCGCACCAGCCTAACGGCCCCGGAAGGCAAGCTGGTCTGCGACGCCTACGGTATTCCGGTGCCGAAGGAGGGCGTGGCGAAGTCGGCCGGCGAGGCCGGCAAGATGGCTTCCTCGATGGGCTTCCCGGTGGTGATGAAGATCGTCTCGCCGGACATTCTCCACAAGACCGAAGCCGGCGGCGTCATCGTCGGCCTCAAGACCGCCGAAGACGCCGAAAAGGCCTATGAGACCATTCTTTCCAACGCCAGGAAGTACAAGGCCGACGCCAAGATCGACGGCGTCCAGGTGCAGCAGATGCTGGCCGGCGGCACGGAGGTCATCGTCGGCTCGATCACCGACGGCTCGTTCGGCAAGCTGGTCGCCTTCGGTCTCGGCGGCGTGCTGGTCGAGGTGTTGAAGGACATTACCTTCCGTCTCGCGCCCGCGACCAAGGAAGATGCGCTCTCGATGCTCGACGGCATCCAGGCGCACGAGATCCTCAAGGGCGTGCGCGGCGGTGAGGCGGTCAACCGCAACGCGCTTGCCGATGTCATCGTCAAGGTCTCGCAGCTCGTGACGGACTTCCCTGAAATCGTCGAGCTCGACCTCAACCCGGTGTTCGCGACAGCGAAGGGCGCAACCGCCGCCGACGTGCGCATCGTCGTCGACTTCGCCTATGTGCCGAAGCCGAAGCCGCGCCCGACCGAAGAGATCGTTGCTGCCATGAGCCGCATCATGCAGCCGAAGGCGGTGGCTGTGGTCGGCGCCTCCGCCGAGGACGGCAAGATCGGCAACTCCGTGATGAAGAACCTCATCAACGGCGGCTACAAGGGTGACATCTATCCGATCCATCCCAAGGCGGCCGAGATCCTCGGCTACAAGGCCTACAAGAGCGTCAAGGACGTGCCGGGCGTGATCGATACCGCGGTGTTCGCAATCCCCGCGAAGTTCGTGGCCGCGGCGCTTGTCGAATGCGGCGAGAAAAAAATCCCGGGCGCGGTGCTGATCCCGTCGGGCTTCGCGGAAGCCGGCGCGCCGGAATTGCAGGCCGAGATCGTCGAGATCGGCCAGAAGTACAATGTCCGCCTGATGGGGCCGAACATCTACGGCTTCTACTACACGCCGGCCAATCTCTGCGCGACCTTCTGCACGGCCTACGACGTCAAGGGCCACGCGGCGCTATCGTCGCAGTCGGGCGGCATCGGCATGGCCATCATCGGCTTCTCGCGCTCGGCCAAGATGGGCGTCTCGGCGATCGTCGGCCTCGGCAACAAGTCCGATATCGACGAGGACGATCTGCTCGCCTTCTTCGAGCAGGACCCGAACACCAATTTGATCGCGCAGCACTGCGAAGACCTCAAGGACGGCCGTGCCTTTGCGGAGGCCGCAAAGCGCGTCTCCAAGAAGAAGCCGGTGATCGTGCTCAAGGCCGGGCGTACCTCGGCCGGCGCCAAGGCGGCCTCGTCGCACACCGGCGCGCTCGCCGGCAACGACAAGATCTACGAGGACGTGCTGGCGCAGTCCGGCGTGATCCGGGCCCGCAGCCTGCGGCAATTGCTCGAATTCGCCCGTGGCGTGCCGGTGCTGCCGACGCCGAAGGGCGAGAACGTGCTGATCATCACCGGAGCCGGCGGTTCCGGCGTGCTGCTGTCGGACTCCTGCGTCGACAACGGCCTGTCGTTGATGTCGATGCCGGCGGATCTCGACGCGGCTTTCCGCAAGTTCATCCCGCCGTTTGGCGCGGCCGGAAATCCCGTGGATATCACCGGCGGCGAGCCGCCGATCACCTACGTCAACACGGTCAAGCTCGGCCTCTCCGACGAGCGCATCCATTCGCTGATCCTCGGCTATTGGCACACCATCGTCACGCCGCCGATGGTGTTCGCCCGCAACATGGTCGAGGTGAAGAAGGAGATGGAGGCCAAGGGCTTCGTGAAGCCAATCGTCGCCTCGCTCGCGGGCGACGTCGAGGTCGAGGAAGCCGCCGAATATCTCTACCAGAACGGCATCCCGGCCTATGCCTATTCGACCGAGCTGCCGGTCGAAGTGCTCGGCGCCAAGTACAAATGGGCGCGCGGGGCAGGGCTGCTCTGAGACGAAGACTTCACCTCTCCTCGCATCCGCCTTCGCCGAGGCTTCGGCGGACAAGCGCGGGGAGAGGTGACAACTGTCAGGTCGCGATGAGCAAGAACGTGATCCGGCGCAAATCGCTCGAGCCTCGATCATCGGAGGCCGACAACGACACGCGCGACGGCGGCGTGCAGTCCGTCGATCGCGCGCTGTCGATCCTGGAAACGCTGGCCGAGGACGACGAAGGTTATCGCCTCAGCGATCTCGCGGTGCGCACCGGCCTGTCAGCCTCGACCGTGCACCGCCTGCTGGCAACGTTGGAGAGCCGCCGCTTCGTGCAGTTCGATCGCACGCAGTCCAAATGGCATGTCGGCTCGCGCGCCTTCACGGTGGGCGCGAGCTTTGCGCGGCGGCGCAATTTTTCCGCGCAGGCGATTCCTTACTTGCGCAAGCTGCGCGATCTCACCCGCGAGACCGCCAATCTCGCCGTCGTCGACGACGAGTTCATCATCGTGCTAACCCGCATGGAAAGCCGCGAGATCATGCGCTCGCTGACCCTGGTCGGCGGCCGCGTTCCCATGGTGACGTCGGGCGTCGGCAAGGCCGTGCTCGCGACCTATTCCGACGAGGACGTCGGCGCCGTCATCCGCCATCACGGCATGCCCCGGCTGACCGAGAGGTCGATCGTGCGACCGAGCGACCTGTTCAAGGAGCTCGAAAAAATCCGCAAGCAGGGTTTTGCGCTCGACGACGAAGAAGCCTGCATGGGACTGCGCTGTGTTGCGGCGGTGGTCTACAACGACTGTGCCGATCCGCTCGCGGCGATTTCAGTCTCCGGCATGACCGGCCGGATGACCGATCAGAGGTTGCCGGAAATCGGGCAAATCGTCCGCGACGTCGCCGCAGAGCTGACGGCCGCCCTCGGTGGGGTGATCCCGGCGCCCCGCTGACCACGCGCGTCGTCCAGGGGATGTCGCTGGACAGGCCCGGCCGTTTTGGTTGATATGCGACCAAACGACACAATGCGGCGAATGTCCGCATGAGCCTGGAGAGCGTCCTCATGTTCCATTTTCCCGCGCGCCTTGCCGGCGCAGCCGTCGCGCTGACCCTTGCAGCGACGGCGCCCGTTTTTGCGCAGCAGCTCGAGCTCAAGCTGATGGCGCCGGCGGCTCCCGGCGGGGGCTGGGATCAGACCGCGCGCTCCATGCAGCAGGCGCTGGTCGCCGCGGGCATCGCGCGCAGCGTGCAGGTCGTCAACGTTCCCGGCGCGGGCGGCAGCGTCGGCATCGCGCAATTCGTCAACGGTGCCAAGGGCGACGGCAACCAACTGATGGTCAACGGTTTCGTCATGGTGGGCGCGCTCGCCATGAACAAGTCGCCGGTGACGCTCGATCAGGTGACGCCGATCGCGCGCCTCACCGAGGAAATCCAGGTGATCGTGGTGCCCGCCAATTCGCCGATCAAGAACGCGCAGGATCTGGCCGCCGCGGTGAAGGCCGATATCGCCAAGGTCACTTTCGCCGGCGGCTCGGCCGGCGGTGTCGATCATGTGATGGCGGCCCTCTTCGCCGGCGCGGTCGGCGCCGACCCCAAGAAGATCAACTACATCCCGTTCTCCGGCGGCGGCGAGTCGCTGGCAGCGATCCTCGGCGGCAAAGTTACCGCGGGCATTTCGGGCTTGAGCGAATATGACGGGCAGATCAAGTCCGGCAAGCTGCGCGCGATCGGCGTGACCTCGGAGAAGCGCATCCCGGGCAGCGACATCCCCACGTTCAAGGAACAAGGCATCGACCTCGTGATCGCCAATTGGCGGTCGGTGGTGGCACCTCCCGGCATCACGCCCGAGCAGAAGAAGACGCTGAGCGATGCGGTCGAGAAGATGGTGAAGTCGGACGCCTGGAAGGAAATCCTCAAGCAGAAGGGCTGGGAAGACGCCTATCTCGGCGGTGACGCCTTCGCCGACTTCCTGAAGAAGGAAACCGTGCGCGTCACCGACGTGCTGAAATCGGTCGGCCTGGTCAAATCATGACCCAAGATAACGCGTCTGGCGATCCCGCCCAGCCGCCGCGGCGCGTCGATCGCGCCGGCATCGTTATCGCGGCCTTGCTTGCAGTTCTTGCCGCGGTGCTGGTCTTCGACGCGCGCGGCCTGTCATCCACCACGATGTACGGGATGGGGCCGGAGGCGATGCCGGTGGTGGTCGCCTGTGGCCTTGCGCTGCTCGCGATCGGCAATTTCGTCGACGCGTTGCGCGGCAATCTGCCGGTGCGCGAGAGCGCCGATCCCGTGCCCGTGGTTCTGATCCTCATCGGCCTTGCGCTGCTGATCGCCATCATCGGCTTCGGCGGCGGCTTCATCCTGGCGACCTCGGCGCTGTTCGTGACGACGTCGGCAGCCTTCGGCCGCCGGGCCATTCTCGTCGACAGCATCATCGCCCTCGTGATGTCGACCCTGATCTATCTCGCGTTCGACCGGCTGCTCACGCTCAGCCTTCCGACCGGCCCGCTGGAGCGACTGCTGTGATGGACACCTTTGCCGCGCTGGCCCACGGCATGGCGGTCGCCGTCCAGCCGATGAATCTGCTTTACGCGCTGATTGGCGTGTTCCTCGGCACCGCCGTGGGCGTGCTGCCTGGCATCGGCCCGGCGCTGACGGTCGCGCTGCTGCTGCCGGTGACTTACAAGCTCGACCCCGGCGGCTCGCTCATCATGTTCGCCGGCATCTATTATGGCGGCATGTATGGCGGCTCCACGACCGCGATCCTGATCAACACGCCCGGCGAGAGCGCCTCAATGGCGACCGCACTCGAAGGCAACAAGATGGCCAAGGCCGGCCGCGGCGGGCCGGCGCTTGCGACCTCCGCGATCGGCTCCTTCGTCGCCGGCACCATCGCCACCATCGGTCTTGCGTTCCTCGCGCCGTGGCTGGTCGATTTCGCCGTGCGCTTCGGCCCCGAGGATTATTTCGCGCTGATGTGCGTTGCCTTCGTCACGGTGTCGGCGACCTTCGGCGATTCCCCGATCCGCGGCCTGACCAGCCTGTTCATCGGCCTGACGCTCGGTCTCGTCGGCATCGACAAGCTCACGGGACAGGCGCGGTTGGCGTTCGGCGTTCCTGACTTGCTCGACGGCGTCGAGGTGACGACGCTTGCGGTCGGCCTGTTCGCGGTGGGCGAAGCGCTCTATGTGGCATCGCGCCGCCACCACAGCGAGGAGAAGCTCGAGCCGGTACGCGGCTCGCTGTGGATGACGAAGGAAGACTGGAAGCGGTCGTGGAAGCCGTGGCTGCGCGGCACGATGTTCGGCTTCCCGATCGGCGCGCTGCCGGCGGGCGGCGCGGAGATCCCGACCTTCCTGTCCTATTCGACCGAGAAGCGTCTCACAAAATATCCCGAAGAATTCGGCAAGGGCGCGATCGAAGGCGTCGCAGGACCGGAAGCCGCCAACAACGCCTCCGCCGCCGGCACGCTGGTGCCGCTGTTGACGCTGGGACTGCCGACCTCGGCGACCGCCGCAATGATGCTGGCGGGCTTCCAGCAATACGGCCTCAACCCCGGACCGCTGCTGTTCGCCGAGCGGCCCGACCTCGTGTGGGGCCTGATCGCGAGCCTGTTCATCGCCAATTGCATGCTGCTGGTGCTCAATCTGCCGCTCGTTGGCCTGTGGGTGCGGCTGCTGGCTATCCCGCAGCCATGGCTCTATGCCGGCATCCTCGTGTTCGCGACCATGGGCACCATTGCCGCCAAGCCGTCTGTGGTCGAATTGTCGATGCTGGCCGGCTTCGGCGTGCTTGGCTTCCTGATGCGGCGGTTCGATTTTCCGATCGCGCCCGTCGTCGTCGGGCTGATCCTCGGCCCGATCGCAGAGAGCCAGCTCCGCCGCGCGCTCGCCATCAGCCTCGGCGATCCCATGACGCTGCTGCAGAGCCCGATCTCGGCCACGCTGCTGGCGCTGGCACTGATCGCGCTGCTGGCGCCCTTCGTGCTGAAGGGGATGGGGCGCTTCAAGGCGAACGAGGACTAGCCGTCCCGACGCTTGCGTCGTCTAATGCTGCGTCCATCTTGGGGAAACGTCATGCCTTCGGAACTTCGCTCGCCCCGTCTCGCTGTCCTGATCGATGCCGACAATGCGTCGGCGAAGATCGCTGATGGATTGTTCGAGGAAATCGCCAAGATCGGCGAGGCCAGCGTTCGCCGCATCTACGGCGACTTCTCCAATGCAAGGTCGAAGGGCTGGGCCGACATCCTGTCGAAACACGCCATCATCCCACAGCAGCAGTTCGCTTACACAACGGGGAAGAATGCATCCGACATAACCCTGGTCATCGACGCCATGGACCTGCTGCATAGCGGCCGCTTCGATGGCTTCTGCCTGGTGTCTTCCGACAGCGACTTCACCCGGCTTGCCGCCCGCATCCGGGAGCAGGGCGTCGATGTCTTCGGGTTCGGCGAGCAGAAGACGCCGGAAAGCTTCCGGCAGGCCTGCCGCAGGTTCGTCTATACCGAGAATTTGCTCGCCGTCCCCGCCAGCACCCAGGATGCCGGCTTGAGGTCGCCACTGCTTCAACCCCCTGACGCAGCCATCTCCATGATCAAGAAAGTCATCGCCCAGATGGAAAGCGAAGACGGATGGGTTTCTCTCGGGGAGGTCGGAAAAGGGCTTACCAACCTCGCCCCCGATTTCGATTCGAGAACCTACGGCTCCCGCAAGCTGAGCGATCTTGTGCGAAAGACGAATTCGTTCGAAATCGATGAATCCAACGGCCGGGCGTTGCGCATACGGGTCAAGCCCGTTGCCGCACCATCGCCAAGACGGCGGAACCCGCGCAGACCCGCAAAGTCGGTCACGGCGGGCGGCCCGGCGCCTAAGGCCTGAGCAGGGCGTGCCGCCATATTTGCGCTTGCCCGGTTTGGCGTAGGGCGTAACCATCGCAGGGCCGTAACGCCACGCGAGGGTCCCGATGACCAGACTCACCCGCTTCGCCGTCGCCCCGCTGCATGCGATGACCCGGCGCCTGGCCGATGTCGCCTCGGCGCGCCTCGCGCCGGATCTTGTCATCACTGGCGGGCGGGTGCTCTCGACCTATTCGGAACGCATCCATGCGGACCGCGAGGTCTGGACGACCGGCGGCCGCATCGCTGCGGTGAAGCCGGCCGGAACGGCGAAGAAGGTCTGGCGTGATGTCGCGACCTACGATGCGGCAGGCGGCATCATCGCGCCGGGCCTGGTCGATCCGCACATCCACATCGAATCCTCGATGGTGACGGCCTGCGCCTATGCGGAGGCGGCACTGCTCAACGGCACCACCACGATCTTCTGCGACAGCCACGAGATCGGCAACGTCATGGACGTCGCCGGCGTCGAGGCGATGCTGGAGGACGCGCGCGAGGCGCCGCTCTCGATCTTTTTGACGGTGCCGAGCACGGTGCCGGCAACGTCGGCCGAGTTGGAAACGGCCGGCGGCGATCTCACACCGGACAAGATCGCCGGTCTGTTCGACCGCTGGCCCGAAGCCGTGGGGCTCGGCGAGAAGATGGATTTTGTCCCGGTCACGATGGGTGACGAGCGCAGCCACGCCATTCTTGCGGCCGCCTTGAAGCGCGGACGACCCGTGTCCGGCCATGTTTACGGTCGCGAATTCGTGGCGGCCTATGCGGCGTCAGGCGTCACCGACACCCATGAGGCGATCGACCGCGACATCGCCGACGATCTGCTCGATGCCGGCGTCTGGGTGTTCCTGCGCGGGGGGCCGCCGACCACGCCATGGCACTCGCTGCCGCAGGCGATCCGCGCCATCACCGAGCTCGGCGCCTCGCACAAGCGCACGGCCGTGTGTACCGATGATCGCGACGCCGATGATCTGCTGCTGTTCGGCCTCGACTGGGTGGTGCGCGAAGCCGTCAAGGCGGGGATGTCGCCTGAGCAGGCCTGGTCGATGGGCTCGCTGCATGGCGCGACGCGCTTCGGCATGGACGGCGACATCGGCGGGCTCGGTGGCGGCCGCCGCGCCGATCTCGTGCTGATGGACGACCAGTTCAAGCCGCAATGCACCTGGTATGGCGGCGAACTCGTGGTCGAGAACCGCAAGATCACGCCGCGTCTCGATCAGGCGCTGTCGCAGCGCTATCAATACCCGAAGGCGGCCTATGCGACGGTGAAGCTACCGGAGGCGGCGATGAAGCTGACGCCAGAGCTGCCGGCGAAAGCCTGCACCGTCAACGCGATCAAGACCGCACTCCCGGGCATCACGCTGATCCATGAGAAGGTCGGGATCGAGGCCGCCAAGGATTGGCCGTCTTTGTTCGCGCGCTACGGCCTCTGCTTCGTTACGGTCGTCGAGCGCCACGGCAAATCCGCCGGCAATGTTGCCCATGGCCTGCTCAAGGACTTTGGCCTGAAGCGCGGCGCGGTCGCCTCCAGCGTCGGACACGACAGCCACAACATCATCGTTGCCGGCACCAACGAGGCCGATATGCAAGTCGCGGTCGCCGCCATCAAGGACCAGCAGGGCGGCGTCTGCGTCGTCGCCGACGGCAAGGTGAGGGCGCTGGTTCCGCTGCCGATCGCGGGTCTGCTCTCCGACAAGCGCGTCACGGAGGTCGCCGAAGAAGTGAGGGCGCTGAAGAAGGAATGGGCGGAGGCCGGCTGCACCATCCCCTACATGGGCTTCAATTTGATCCCGCTATCGGTCATTCCGGAAATTCGCATCACCGACAAAGGCCTCGTGCTGGTGCCGCAGATGGAGCTGGCGCCGCTGTTCGAGTGAGGCGCTTTCACGCATTTCTTCATCTAACCGATTGAGGCTGCCGCAATTTTTCTACGGCTGCCGCATCGTGGAAAATAAAATCGATCTCGTTGAGATCGCATCTTGCACGCCCGATGATCCCGCTCGCTGACGCAACTCAGGGCGAGGTCCGATATGGCGAAGATGCGAGCTATCGATGCGGCCGTGCGAATTCTGGAGAAGGAAGGCATCTCCACCGCCTTCGGGGTTCCCGGGGCCGCGATCAATCCGCTTTACTCGGCGCTGAAGAAACGCGGCTCGATCCGCCACATCCTGGCGCGGCATGTCGAGGGCGCCTCGCACATGGCCGAGGGCTATACGCGCGCCAAAGCCGGCAATATCGGCGTTTGCATCGGGACCTCGGGGCCGGCGGGCACCGACATGATCACCGGGCTCTATTCGGCGATCGCCGATTCCATTCCGATCCTCTGCATCACCGGGCAGGCGCCGCGGGCGCGGCTCTACAAGGAGGACTTCCAGGCCGTCGACATCGAGTCGATCGCAAAGCCCGTGACGAAATGGGCCGTCACCGTGCGCGAGCCGGCGCTGGTACCGCGCGTGTTCAGCCAGGCGTTTCACGTCATGCGCTCGGGCCGGCCGGGACCGGTGCTGATCGACATGCCGCTCGACGTGCAACTGGCCGAGATCGAGTTCGACGACGAGACTTATGAGCCGCTGCCGGTCTACAAGCCGACGGCTACGCGAAAACAGGTCGAGAAGGCGCTGGAGATGCTCAACGCCGCCGAACGCCCGCTGATCGTCGCGGGCGGTGGCATCATCAATGCCGATGCCTCGGATCTCCTGGTCGAATTCGCCGAGATCGCCAACGTGCCCGTGGTGCCGACGCTGATGGGGTGGGGCGCAATCCCCGACGATCACGTGCTGATGGCCGGCATGGTCGGCCTTCAGACCAGCCACCGCTATGGCAATGCCACCATGCTCGAATCCGACTTCGTGCTCGGCATCGGCAACCGCTGGGCTAACCGCCACACCGGCTCGGTCGAGACCTACACCAAGGGCCGCACCTTCGTGCATGTCGATATCGAACCGACCCAGATCGGGCGCGTGTTCAATCCCGATCTCGGCATCGTCTCGGACGCGAAGGCGGCGCTCGAGCTGTTCGTCACCGTCGCCAGGGAGTGGCGTCGGTCAGGCAGGCTCCGCGAGCGCCAGGCGTGGCCGGCGTCATGCCGCGATCGCAAAAAGACGATGCTGCGCAAGAGTCATTTCGACAACGTCCCGATCAAGCCGCAGCGCGTCTACGAGGAAATGACCAAGGCCTTTGGTCGCGACACCTGCTACGTCACCGTGATCGGCCTGTCGCAGATCGCCGGCGCGCAGTTCCTCGGCGTCTATCGCCCGCGCAACTGGATCAATGCGGGGCAGGCGGGGCCGCTCGGCTGGACGCTGCCCGCCGCGCTCGGCGTGCGTGCGGCGTGCCCGGATCGCGACATCGTCGCGCTCTCCGGCGACTACGACTTCCAGTTCCTGATCGAGGAGCTCGCGGTCGGGGCGCAGTTCAATCTGCCCTACATCCACGTCGTCGTGAACAATTCCTATCTCGGCCTGATCCGCCAGGCCCAGCGCGGTTTCGAGATGGACTATCACGTCCAGCTCTCCTTCGAGAATATCAACGCGCCGGAGCTTGGCGGCTACGGCGTCGACCACGTCGCCGTCGCCGAAGGCCTTGGCTGCAAGGCGATCCGCGTCACCGATCCGAAGGACGCGCAGGCCGCGTTCGCGACCGCGCGCGAGCTGGTGGCCAAGCACCGCGTGCCCGTGGTGGTCGAGTTCATCCTCGAACGCGTCACCAACATCGCGATGGGCACCGAGATCGACAACATCGTCGAGTTCGAGGAGGTGCTGGATCTGCCACTCGACGAGGTCGGCACCACACGCGTACTGCAGCCGGCGGAATAGGGGAGAAGCATCATGCCGAAATTCGCCGCCAACCTCACCATGCTCTTCAACGAGATGCCGTTCCTCGACCGTTTCGCAGCGGCGAAGGCAGCAGGCTTCTCCGGGGTCGAATATCTCTTCCCCTATGATTTCGACAAGGCGCAGCTGCGCGAGCAGCTCGAGGCTCACGGGCTGACGCAGGTGCTGCACAATCTGCCAGCCGGCAACTGGGCGGCGGGCGAGCGCGGCATCGCGATCCTGCCCGATCGCACCGCCGAATTCCGCGACGGCGTGTTCCGCGCCATCGACTATGCCAGGGCGATCGATTGCGAGCAGCTCAACTGCCTCGTGGGTATCGCGCCCGTCGATGCTGATCCGCGCGAGCTTCAGGAGACGTTGGTGGGGAATCTGCGCTTTGCGGCCTCGACGCTGGCGCGCGAAAACATCAAGCTGCTGGTCGAGCCGATCAACACGCTCGACATTCCCGGCTTCTTCCTCAACGGCACCGAGCAAGCAGTGCAGTTGATCTCGGAAGTGCGGTCGAACAATCTGTTCATCCAGTACGATATCTATCACATGCAGATCATGGAGGGTGATCTCGCCCGCACCATGCAGGAATATCTGCCGCAGATCGCCCACGTCCAGCTCGCCGATAATCCGGGCCGCCATGAGCCCGGCACCGGCGAGATCAACTATCCCTTCCTGTTCCGCTACCTCGACGCGATCGGTTATCGCGGCTGGATCGGCTGCGAATACAAGCCGCGCACCACGACGCTGGAAGGGCTTTCGTGGCACGCCGCGCAGACGCTCGAGACGTGAACCGGGGCGGCGGTGCGCTCCCTCTCCCGCCTGCGGGAGAGGGTCGGGGAGAGGGTGCCTCCGCAATGGGATTCTTGCGGAGGAAATCCCAACGCGGAGGCAGCCCTCACCCGGCACTGCGTGCCGACCTCTCCCGCAAGCGGGAGAGGTGCAGCGAGCCCGCGGATCGACCTAACCCAAATCCAAAGGAATGAGACATGATCGACATCGGCTTCATCGGGCTCGGCACCATGGGACGGCCGATGGCCGGCCATCTCCTTAACGCCGGCCATCGTGTTCTCCTGCATGACGTCGCGGCCGTCGCGCCGGAGCTGATCGCGGCCGGCGGCATCGCCTGCAAGACGAGCAAGCAGGTCGCCGAGCAGGCCGATGCGATCATCATCATGGTGCCGGATACGCCGCATGTCGAAGCGGTGCTGTTCGGCAAGGATGGCGTTGCGAACGGCATCTCCAAGGGCAAGATTGTCGTCGACATGAGCTCGATCTCGCCGCTGGCGACGAAGGAGTTCGCCGGGAAGATCGAGGCGCTGGGGACGGACTATCTCGACGCGCCGGTGTCGGGCGGGGAGGTCGGCGCCAAGGCGGCGAGCCTCACCATCATGGTCGGCGGGCCGGAGCGGGCGTTCAACACCATGAAGCCGGTCTTCGACAAGATGGGCAAGAACGTCACCCGCGTCGGCGCCAATGGCGACGGGCAGACCACGAAGGTCGCCAACCAGATCATCGTCGCGTTGACCATCGAGGCGGTGAGCGAGGCGCTATTGTTCGCGTCGAAGGCCGGGGCCGATCCGGCGCTGGTGCGACAGGCGTTGATGGGCGGCTTCGCCTCCTCGCGCATCCTCGAAGTGCACGGCGAGCGCATGGTGAAGCGCAATTTCGATCCGGGCTTCCGCATCGAGCTGCATCAGAAGGATCTCAATCTGGCGCTCGAAGGCGCGCGCACGCTCGGCCTGTCGTTGCCCAGCACGGCAGTGGCGCAGCAATTGTTCTCGGCCTGTACCGCGCATGGCGGCAAGGACTGGGATCATTCCGCGATGATACGTGCCCTGGAACTGTTGGGGGGTCACGAGATCGCCGCGGCCTGAACTGTTACGCCGTAACAGTCTCCGGTTTTGAGGCGTCTTCGGCACGCGGGAACCGGAACAATGCCCCGGCCCCGCGGTTGAAGGCGCACAACAATCACTGGAGGCTTTCGATGAAGACCCGTCTTGCGATTTCGTTGGCTGCCGCGTCACTGCTGGCGTCGAGTGCAGCCTTTGCCCAGTCGACGACCGAACAGGGCGCCAGGGATGGCGCACGTGCGGGTGGCGACATCGGCGGACCGATCGGCGCGATGGTCGGCGGCACCGTTGGTGCGGCCGTCGGTGCGGGCCTGGAAATTCCGAACGCAATTCTGGGCGGCATCCCGCGGAGTGACTCCGTCGTGGTCGAGGAGCGCGTCGTGGTGGGCGAGCCGCTGCCGCCGACCGTGGTGCTCCGTCCCGTGCCGAACTACACCGAGTATCGTTATGCGGTGGTGAACGATCGCCGTGTGATCGTCGAGCCGCGCACGCGTCGCGTGGTCAAGATCATCGACTGATCGACGCCGACCATAGGCGAGAAGAGAAAAAGGCCCTGTGGAGTTCTACTCCGCGGGGCCTTCGCTTGCTGCAGAGGGATTTGCGCGAAAGCGCGACATGACCCAATCGGTGACCGCCGCGAGCGCAAAGCCGAGGCAGGCGGTGAGCGCGTCGACCAGAAAATCCTCCAGCCGGGCGTGGCGTCCGGGTGCCCAAAATTGCATCAGCTCGAGCAGGCCAATCAGGACGACCGCGGCCCCCGCACCCAGCAGGCGCCGCCGCGGATAGGCGAGGCCGAAGGCTAATCCCACCAGGATGAAGGCGAGCGCATGCTCACCGTCCTGGCCGAGGTCGGAGTGGGGCCGCAGGCCGGGGGGACCTAGGGTCGCGAAAGTAACGGCGGCCGCGAGTAGCCAGGCAAAGGAACGTATCAAAATGGACATTCGGGTCGCTTAGCACGGATTGGCAGCGGGCCGGTACAGTCCCTTCATCAGATCGGCGTGTAGTTAATGACGAAAAATTAAAGCGGCTCGCGCACGCCGAGCCCGTGCATGAAGCGTTCCCGGATCTGCACGGGATCGCGCCTCGTGGCGCCGACGCCGGGCTTGTCGTCGATGCGGACCGCGATCAGGCTCGGCTCGGTGGCGGACATCGCCGCCTCGACCAGGCGCTCGAAATCCTCCTCGTCCGCGGCCCATGCGCTGTTTGCGAGGCCGGAGCCTGCGGCGATGGCAACGATGTCCGCGACGCTGGCCGCGGGCGTCGGCTGTGCGCCGGTGATCTGGTAGATGCCATTGTCCATCACGATCATGATGAGGTTCTTCGGCTTCAACGTCGCGATCGTCGACAGCGCGCCGAGCTGCATCAACAGCGAGCCGTCGCCCTCGAGCGCGAGGACGCGGCGGTCGGGCTGCGCCAGTGCGACGCCGAGCGCGATCGGGAAGGCCAAGCCCATGCTCCCCAGCATGTAGAAATTCTGCGGGCGGTGGCCGGCGGCCCAGAGGTCGAAATTGGTGTTGCCGATGCCGCCGATCACGGCCTCCTCGTGCTTGAGCTTGCCGATCAGGCGCGAGGTGACGTCGAAGCGGTTCATCACCTTTGTGTTGCGATTGTCCATGGCTCGCCTCACTTGTCGAACGTCTTGCCGCCGGTGAGCAGCGGGTTGAGGATCAGCGCCACCGGCGCCTGCGTGGTGACGGCCTGCTTGATCGAGCGGTCGGCGATGAACTCGAGCTCGTCGAGCCGGGTGATGGTGTGATGCTCCAGCGCCAGCGAATCCAGCACCGGACGCATGGTGCGGCAGACCAGCGACTGGCCGTAGTTGAACTCGCCGAGCGTCCCGCGCTCGGACACGAACATGATCAGCGGGATCTGGTAGGGCACCGCGAGCGAGGCGAGCACGTTGGCGAGCGTGGCAAAGCCGGAGGTCTGCATCAGTATCGCGCCACGTCGACCGCCCATCCAGGCGCCGGAGACGATGCCGACGGCTTCCTCCTCGCGCGCGGTAGCGAAAGTGGTGAAGAACGGATCGGCGTGCAGGTTCTTGATCAGGAGCGTCAGCACGCGGTCGGGCACGTAAGGGACGAGGCTGATCTCGTTCCGCTTCAGGGTTTGCAGGACGATGCCGTGCCAGCTGTTGTCGCCCGCCGCCGGCGTCGCCTGCTGTTCCGCAATCGCCATCGCGTCCTCCCTTGGCGTATTTTCTCGAGCCGCGCATGCTTCTTGGTTATGGCCGTCGCGGCTGTCCGAACTTGACGGAGCGGGTAGGATTGTCAACATGTCGGGGCGGCACCGTGATCTGCGCCAGACGGCCTGCCGTGGCCGGCACCGCCGTGCCATAAGCGGCGACAATTAGAAAACGGGAGGGGGCACGGACGGGCGCGCATCGCGCTGACCTTGCGGATCTCCCTCGATAGCCGGAAGGGTCCTGATGTCCGTCAACAGCAAGCGCGTCTTCTACGTCAAATATTTGGCCAATCCGGTCTATATCGATATCCTGAAGGCGCGGCCTGACGTCCGGCTCGATCGCATCGAGAACGAGAGTCCCGAGGACTTCTACGCGCCGATCATGAGCGCGGCGCATGTCTACCAGATCGGCGCCGCCCGGGACGAACTCGCCCCGCATTTCCATGTCGATGCCGCCTTGCTGAAGCGTACGCCGAACCTGCTGCTGGTCTCCAGCAATGGCGCGGGCTTCGACCCCGTCGATGTCGAGGCCTGCACCGACGCGGGTGTGCTGGTCGTCAACCAGTCCGGCGGCAATGCCCATTCGGTTGCCGAGCACGCGCTGGCGATGATGCTGACGCTGTCCAAGCGCATCATCCAGTCCGATCGCAAGCTGCGCCGGGAGCGCGACGTCAACCGCAACGATCTGGTCGGAAACGAGGTCGAACACAAGACCGTCGGCATCATCGGCCTCGGCAATGTCGGCCGGCGCATCGCCGCGCTGTGCAAGGGCCTGCTCGGCATGAAGGTGCTGGCCTACGACCCCTATTTGTCGGCCGAAGTGATGGCCGAGCGCGGCGGCGAGAAGGTCGAGCTCGACGAGCTGTTGCGCCGTGCCGATTTCGTCTCGATCTCTTGCCCGCTCGACAAGGGCAGCCGCAACATGATCAGCACGCGCGAGTTCGCGCTGATGCAGCCGCATGCGTATTTCATCACCACGGCGCGCGGCTTCATCCACGACGAGGATGCGCTGCTCCAGGCCTTGCGCGACAAGCGTATCGCGGGTGCCGGCCTTGACGTCTGGTCCAAGGAGCCGCCGCCGCCGGAACATCCGCTGCTTCAGTTCGACAATGTGCTGGCGAGCCCCCATACCGCTGGGGTGACCATCGAGGCGCGCCAGAACATGGGCCGCATCGCCGCCGAGCAGGTCCTGGACACGCTCGACGGCAAGCGCCCGCCGCGCATCATCAATCCCGAGGTCTGGCCGCGCTATGCGGAGCGCTTCAAGCAGGCGTTCGGCGTGATGCCGGGGTAGGGGCAGCCAGATTACCATTCCGGGGATGACGACGCGGCGAGGAATCGCCCGATCTTGATCCGCGTCAAAATCTCCTTTCCCGGTCCGGCTTAAATGGGACTAGAGTGCCCCCGGGGGGCGCAGG
Source organism: Bradyrhizobium symbiodeficiens (assembly GCF_002266465.3). Lineage (NCBI taxonomy): Bacteria > Pseudomonadati > Pseudomonadota > Alphaproteobacteria > Hyphomicrobiales > Nitrobacteraceae > Bradyrhizobium > Bradyrhizobium symbiodeficiens. Next base: position 2,739,732 of record NZ_CP029427.2, read on the forward strand.
AGGTCCCATGTCTATCTATGTCGTCAGGTTCATGAAGAACGTGCTCGGCGAGTACGGTCGGCAGAGCGAGGTTTGCCAGGGTACGCTGGAGATCGACGCCGCCGATGAGGACGAGGCCAGGGAGCAGGCGAAGGCCAGGTTCTGCAAGGACCAGGCACTACATCACTGGTCGCTGCATGCCGACCGCATCCATGTGAAGCCGGCTGATTTTCCGTCGTGAGGCCTATTGTTTGAGCATGATCTTTCGGAGAACCACTGCACTTTTCCGGATCATGCCCTAGCGGCCCGGCGCCGTCACCGGCGGGGGCGCCGTCGATCCGGCGCCGAGCGATCGCTGCACCATGACGGTGTCGGACCAGCGGCCATGGCGGTAGGCCACGCCGCAGAGCAGGCCGGCGCGCGCGAAGCCGAACCGCTCGTGCAGCGCCAGTGAGGGCGCGTTGTCGGCATCGATATAGCCGATCATCTGGCGGAAGCCGGCAGCCGCACAAGCATCGATCAATTCCTGCAGCAGCAGCCGTCCGACCCCACGGCCGAGTTGCTCGTGGTGGACGTAGATCGAATGCTTGGCCGTGTAACGATAGGCCGGACGCTTGCGGAACAGCACCGCGTAGGCATAGCCGACCACTTCGCCGCGAAAGGTTGCGACCAGATGCGGCAGGCGGGTCTGCTTGAGGTTCTTGCGCCGGTCGCGCAGATCGTCCGGCTCGGGCGCGCCGGTTCCTTCGACCTCGCGCGCCACGCCATTGCGGACGTGATGGCGGTAGATCGCCAGCATCGCCTCGACATCACTCTCGCGCGAGGGGCGGACCCAAACGGGTTCGTCACTTGCGCGCGCAACTGTTTCGTTCATCGGCACCTACTCGGCGACGACGTAAGTATAGAGCCCGATGCGCCCCTGGGCATCGATCTCCTTGTAGACGCCCTGGATTTCCACATCGAAGCCTGGAAAATTGTTGAAACAGGCTTCGAACATCTTGAGATAATCCACCATGGGCTTCGCCCGTTCCGTCAGCCGCTCGCCGGGCACGATGGTGGCGATGCCGGGGGGATAGACCACGAAGGGTGTGGTGGCGATGCGGCCCGCAATCGCCTCGATCGGGAGGTAGTCGACATCGTTCTTGAACAGATAGCGCGCGGCATCGCGCGGCGACATCGCAATTTCCGGCATGTGCTCCGGCATGAACTGTCGCGCCTGGAGAGTGCTGACATCGGCCGCGCGGAAGAAGCGGTGCATCTCGCCGCAGAGATCGCGCAAGCGCACGCCGGCGTAGCGGGCCTGCCGCCGCTGGTAAAATTCCGGGATGGCGTCGGCCAGCAGTGCGTTGTCGTCGTGCAGCCTCTTGAACGCGACGAGGCCGGAGATCAACGTGCCGGCCTTGCTGGCTTCGACGCCGGGGGTGAGCAGGAAGAGCAGGGAGTTGAGGTCGTTCTTCTCGGGGACGATGCGGTTCTCGCGCAGATATTGCGCCACGACGGGAGCGGGGATGCCGTGCTCGGCATAGGCGCCGGTGGTGCGGTCGAATCCTGGCGTCAGCAGCGTCAGCTTGTTCGGATCGGTCATGGCAAAACCTTCCGTGAGGTCGGGAAAGCCATGCCAGTTCGCATCGGGCGAGAGCTGCCACAGCGCGGCATTGGTGGCGAGCTCATCGGTGGAGAGGGTTTCCCAGGCGACGTTATGCGCGGCACCGGGGCGGCCGACATCGGGAATGGCGACGCGGTCGGGAACGAAGGGTTCGAAGAACCAGCGCCGGTCCGGGTTCTGCTCCTTCTCCTCGAACTCCCGGCGCATCGCGCGGATCTTCTTGCGAAGCTCGATGCCGAGGCGGATCGTGTCGTCCCACAGCACCTCGCCGGAGCGGCCCTTCATCATCTGGGCGCCGACGTCGAGCGAGGCGAACAGCGGATAGAACGGTGACGTGGAGGCGTGCTGCATGAAGCTTTCGTTGAAGCGTCGGTGCTCGACGCGCCGCTTCTGGCCGCGGATGTGGCGGTCCTTGATGTGGATCTGCGAGGCCTGCGAAAAGCTCGCAAGCTGTTTGTGGGTCGACTGCGTCGCGATGATGCCCGGTGCTTCCGGGGGGAGGTTCGTCAGCCCCATGGCGAAGCGGCCGGCATAGAGCGGGTGAAATTTCATGAATCCGGCCCAGGCCTCGTCGAACAGGATGTATTCGCAGAGATGGCCGATACGCTTCAGGATCATCTCGGCGCTGTGGATCGTACCGTCATAGGTGCACTGTTCGACAACGGCGACGCGGAACGGCCGCTCCTTGCGCCAGGCCTCCTTGTCCGTGACCAGCGGGTGGTTGCGGATAGCCTCGCGCAGCGCTTTCTCGTCGAGCACGTCCCATCGCATCGGGCCGATCAGGCCCCAGGAATTGCGGATGGTCGGCACGTAAACCGGAACGCCGCCGTTGATCATCAGGGCGCCGTGATGGGCGGCCTTGTGATTGTTGCGGTCGAACAGCACGAGGTCGCCGTCGGTGACGAGGGCGCCGAGCGCGACCTTGTTCGAGGTCGAGGTGCCGTTGAGCACGAAATAGGTCTTTTCCGCACCGAAGATCTGCGCGGCTTCCTTCTGGGCCTTCAGCGCCGGTCCTTCATGGGTGAGGAGGTCGCCGAGATCGAGCACGGAATTGTCGAGGTCGTCGCGGAACACGGATTCGCCGAGATGCTCGACGAAGACCCGGCCGATCGGGCTGCGATTGTAGAACACGCCGCCATTGTGGCCCGGGCAGGTCCAGAGCTGGTTTCCCTCCTCGGCATAGTCGACGAGGGCGCCAAAGAACGGCGTCTTCAGCGTCTCGGCATATTGCTTGAGCCGGCTGATCAGATTCTTGGCGATGAAGGGCGGGGTTTCCTCGGAGAGGAAGACATAGCCGTCGATGAAGTCGAGCACCTCGACCGGCAGGTCCTCGAAGCGCTTGCGCCGGATCAGGAGGATGATCGGGAAGTCGAGGCCGCGGCGCCGCATCAGGTTGATCAGGGCCGACGTCTTGCCTTCCAGTCCCTTCTTGCCCCAGTCCACCACCATGCAGCCGATTGCGGCATCGGTCTGCACTGCCATCTCGGCATCTTCCAGCTTGCGGGCCCGGACCACCTCGAAACCGGAGCGCTGGATCTCCTCGATGATCTGGTTGAAGCGAATGCCCTCGAGGTCATCGGCATCGAATGCGGGTGCGGCGAACAAGAAGTTGAAGCGCTTGAAATAGTCCATGATCTGTCCCGAATGTGCAGAAGATACAGCTCTGTGCACAATCGATGACACCTGGATGACAGGCCTCGAGTGCCGCGGCAAGATTGGACTGCCGCTTCACTCCAGCAGCTTGTCCAGCGTGATCGGGAAGCGCCGGATGCGCTTGCCGGTGGCATGATAGACTGCATTCGCAATCGCTGCAGGCACCCCGACGATGCCAATCTCTCCGAGCCCCTTGATACCAAGCTTGTTGATCCGCTCGTCCGGTTCGTCGACGAAAATGACATTGATGTCGTGAATGTCAGCATTCACGGGAATGTGGTACTCGGCGATGTTCGCGTTCATGATACGGCCGAAGCGGTGATCGATCTGCGTTTCCTCGTGAAGTGCCATTCCGATCCCCCAGACCACGCTGCCCATGATCTGGCTGCGGCCGGTCTTCGTGTTCAGGATGCGGCCGGCAGCAACCGCGCTCACGACCCGCGTCACGCGGATCACGCCGAGCTCCTCGTCGACCTTCACTTCGGCGAAAACCGCCGAATGCGTATTGCGGGCGTGCGATTTGTCCTCGGCGAACTCGTTCAGCCTCTCCTTTTCGATCCGCTCGATCTTGCCGTGGCGCATAACGTCGGCAATAGAGACAGCAGCCGCGTTCTTGCCATTGCTCGCGATCATGCCGTTGGCCAAGGTGACATTGTGCATCTCGATGTCAGCCAGCGGAGAATCCGGCATCGCCTTCGCAAGCCGCGCGAGCTCCTGGCGAATGTCTTCCGCTGCTGCCAACACGGCGTGCGCGCTGGATGCCGCCATCCAGGAGCCGCCTTCGACGGGAGCTTGCGGCAAGATCGAGTCGGCGAGCCTGACGCTGATGTTCTCAATCGGCAGGCCCAGGGCATCCGCCGCGACCTGCGCCACGATGGTATAGGTGCCAGTGCCAATATCAGAGGCGGCGCAGGAGACCTCGGCACGGCCGTTTGCCGTCAACACGATACGGGCGGCAACAGGCATCTGCAGTGCTTCCCAAACCCCCGTTGCCATGCCCCAGCCGATCAGTTCCTTGCCGTCGCGCATGGAGCGGGGTGTGGGATCGCGGCTGCTCCAGCCGAACGCTTCCGCGCCGCGGGCGTAGCATTCGCGCAGCTTCTTGCTGGTGTAGGGCAGGTCTTCGCTCTGGTCGCGATCCGAGTAGCACTTCAGCCGCAGCTCGATCGGATCCAGCTTGAGCGCGACCGCCAATTCGTCCATGGCGCATTCGAGCGCACAGACGCCCGATGCTGCGCCCGGTGCCCGCATATCGCAGGGCGTCGAAACGTCAAGATCGACCAGCTTGTGGGCAAAGTGGGTGTTCGGGCTCTTGTAGAGCTGCTCGGCCCAGCCCGTGTCGTTGCGCGAAAAATCCTCGTAGCGTGAGGTCATTGCGATAGCTTCGTGGGTGATGGCATCAAGCGTGCCATCCGGCCTTGCCCCGAGCGCAACGCGTTCGATGGTCATGGGGCGATAGCCCAGGCCGTACATCTGCTGCCGCGTCAGCACGACGCGAACCGAACGCTTGAGCGCGAGCGTGGCCATCGTGGCCAGCACGACCTGGTACTGCGGCCGCAGGCCGGAACCGAAGGCGCCACCGACATAGGGCGAAAGTACGCGAATCTCCTCGGGCTTCTTGCCGAACACGCTGCAGAGATACTTCTGCACGTTCTGAACGCCTTGCGTCTTGTCGTATACCGTGAGCTTGCCGTCCTCCCAGACCGTCGTCGTCGCATAGAGCTCCATCGGATTGTGATGCTCGGTCGGAACGAGGTAATCCGCTTCGTGGCGCAAGCCGGCGACGGCAAGCGCTGCCTTGGCGTCGCCGCGCGGCTTGTGCGGCTTGTCCATCTCGTTGGCACTGCCGCGTTCGGCCTCGAGATCGGTCACGAACTCAAGCTGCTCGTAGTCGATCCGCACGAGCGTAGCGGCGAACTTCGCGGTTTCCCATTCCTCGGCAAGGACGAGCGCAATCGGCTGTCCGTTGAACTTGATCATGTCGTCATAGAGCGGCCGGAACGGCGAGCCCTCCGGAGCCACTTCGTCCTTCCAGGCTTCGTCCTTGTCCGCGAGGGGAGGACGATTGGCGTGCGTGAGCACGTCGAGAACCCCGGCGACTTTCAGCGCCTCGTGAGTATCGATGCGCACGATGCGACCGCGCGGTATGGTGGCCTCCACCACGAAGCCATGGACCAAGCCGTTGGCGCTGAATTCGCCGGCGTACTTCGCGGCTCCGGTGACCTTGGCCCGGCCGTCGACGCGCGAGGTTGGTGTTCCGACATAGGCGTTCATCCGGCCCTCATGCGATCTTCTTGTGAGCTTGTGATTGCGGCCTGGCACTCGCGGCCTGCATCAGCGTTCGCACGATGGCGCGACGGGACAGCTCGATCTTGAATTCGTTATGGGAACGGGCAGTCGCCCCCTGCAGCAGCAGATCGGCGGCGTGTCCGAAATGGTCCGGTGTAGCCGCCTGGCCCCGCAATGCTGCTTCGGCCTCGAGGTTTCGCCAGGGCTTGTGAGCCACGCCGCCGAGTGCCAGGCGCGCTTCGCTGATCGCGTTGCCCTCCAGCTCGAGCGCGGCTGCGACCGAGACCAATGCAAAGGCATAGGACAGCCGGTCGCGGATTTTCAGATAGCTGTAGTTCCGGGTAAAACCGCGCGGCGGCAGCTCAATTGCCGTAATGATCTCGCCACTGCCGATATTCGTATCGAGATGAGGCTTGTCGTCCGGGAGCCGGTGGAAATCCGTCAACGCGATGGTGCGCTGACCCGAGGGGCCTGCGATGTGGACCAGCGCGCCGAGCGCGGCCAGCGCCACGCTCATGTCGGATGGGTTGGTCGCAATGCAGGACTTGCTGGTGCCGAGGATCGCATGGTTCCGGTTGAGGCCATCGAGCGCCGAGCAGCCTGTGCCAGGGCTCCGCTTGTTGCAAGGTGTGGCCGTGTCATAAAAGTAGGAGCAGCGCGTTCGTTGCATCAGATTGCCGCCGACCGAGGCCATGTTGCGCAGTTGCGCGGAGGCGCCGGCCAGGATGGCGCTGGCGAGGAGGGGGTAGCGCTGCTCGATCAAGGGGTGGTAGGCGAGGTCCGAATTCGGCACCAGGGCGCCGATGCGCAGACCGCCGCCGGCGGTCCCCTTGATGTCGCGGAGCGGAAGGCGGGAGATGTCGATGAGCCGCGAGGGCCGTTCGACATTCTCCTTCATCAGATCGATCAGGTTGGTGCCGCCGGCAATCAGCTTCGCGCCGGGATCGGCGGTGAGCAGGCGAATGGCGTCGGCAACGTCGCTTGCGCGGGAATAATCGAAATTGTTCATGACCGGCTCATTGCCTGCTCGATCGCAGCCACGATGTTGGGATAAGCGCCACAGCGGCAGAGGTTTCCGCTCATGAGCTCCCGGATCTCGTCGGCATCTCGCGCATGACCTTCGGCCAGCAGGCCGGCGGCCGAGCAAATCTGTCCCGGCGTGCAATAGCCGCACTGAAAGGCATCGTGGTCGATGAAGGCCTGCTGCAGGGGATGCAACGTGCCGTCCCTGGCCAAGCCTTCGATCGTCGTGATCTCGGCGCCATCCTTCATGACCGCGAGGGTCAGGCAGGAATTGACCCGTCTTCCGTCGACCAGCACGGTACAGGCGCCGCATTGGCCGTGATCGCAGCCTTTCTTGGTGCCGGACAGCTCCAGACGGTCACGCAGCGCATCGAGGAGCGTGGTCCACGGCACGATTTCGAGCGTGCGCCTTTCGCCATTGACGACGAGGTTGATCGGAATACGTTCGGGGATCGTCGTGTCGGCCATAATCTTTTTCCTTGCGGAAGGGCCGGGCTGGGCAAATTGTGGGAGTGACGCACGAATGCGCTGCCACCGCTGGCCGATACCGCCCAACGGATGACGCGGCGCTTGGTTCCAGACCGATTCTTCCGGCCGGATGGCGAGGTCAGCGCTTGGCTCGGAGAGCCTTGGGCTGGAGCTTGCGCCGATGGGGAGTGGGTTGGCCGCGTAAAGGCGGCTATACCGGCTTGCGGTGCCGGCTGCCAAGAGCGGTTTCGATGGTCTCGGGCCGCTCGATGCGTTCGATCAGCATGTCGATGCGGTCGCCGCCCCAGAACAACTCGCCGTTGAACACCATGGTGGGAACGCCGAACACGCCGAGTGCCTCGGCCTCATCAATGATGCGATCGTGCTCGGCGCGTGCGGAGCCGTTGACATATGCCTCGAACTCGACGGACGAGCCGCCGCACGATGCGATGATATCCGCGATCGCGGCGAGGTCGTCGATCTCCAGCTCATGACTCCAGAATTTGCGAAATACCATGTCGTGATAGGGCCGGAAGAAGCCGTGGTGTTGGGCGAACAGCATGCCCACGCTCGAATAGAAGGCGTCGTAGATGCGCCGCGGTCCTTTCATGACGAGGCCCTGCGCATTGGCGAAGCGCCGAGCGTCCATATAGGCGTAGCGAACCTTGCGCCAGAAATGCGGCGTGCGCTCCTCGACTGTGCCCATGAACTCGGCGACGCGCAGCGTATAGGGCAGCCATTCGAGTTCGACACCGTGCGTGTCTTCGAGCTCGAACAGGCGCTTGTTGGCGACGAAAGCGTAGGGGCTCTTGTAGTCGGTATAGACGCGTATAAGTGGCTTCGGCACGGCGAGTCCCTCTATGCTTTCGTCAGCCGGTACTGCCCCAGATCCGGGTCATGCGTCATGCGCCAGTAATCCACGAACCGCCAGGGCATGGCCGAAAACACGCGTCCGCTCGCGTTGCGGTAGTAGGTGCTCATGCCCGGATGGGTCCAGATCATGGTCTCGTGCTCGGCATCGACCTTGCGGACGTAATCGTCGAGCACGTCCGGGCGGACATCGATCGCTGCGACGTCTTGCTCGATCATCTCGGCGAGACACGCCGAGATGTAGCGGCTCTGGCATTCCGACTGGAAGATGACGCTGCCGCCATGCGCGGGGCCGGAGTTCGGGCCGAGCATGCAGAAGAAGTTGGGGAAGTCGGGCACGGTGAGGCCGAGGAACGCCGTCGGATTGTCGTTGGCCCAGGCCTGGCGCAGATCCTTGCCGTCGCGTCCGCTGATGTTGAGGCGCGCCGCCATCTCCGTCACCTTGAAGCCGGTGGCGACCACGATGATTTCGGCGGGACGGTGCTGGCCGTCGGCGGTGACGATGCCGGTCTCGTCGAAATGATCGATCGCGTCGGTGACGAGGCCCACGTTCGGTCGCCTCAAGGTCTTGAACCAGTTGTTGTCGAGCAAAATGCGCTTGCCGTAGGGCGGATAGGTCGGCATGCATTTCTCGATCAGGTCCGGCCGGCCCTGCAGTTCCGACAGGATGAAGTCGGTCAGCTCCTGGCGGTGCCGGTCGTTGCCCTTGTTGACGGCCCGCTCGGGATGCGGCCAGGCCGGGTCCTTGCGCAGAAATGGCAAGAGGCCGTCGCCATAGCGCCAGAACATGTTGAAGCGGTACCACTGCACATAGAACGGAAGGTGCGCCAGCAGCCAGCGCGCGCCCTCGCTGATCGGATCGGCATAGCCCTTCACAGGCCGCGCCCATTGCGCGCTGCGCTGATAGACCGTGACCGAGGCGACGCGGTCCGCGATCGACGGCACCAGCTGCATCGAGGTCGCGCCGGTGCCGATCACGGCGACATGCTTGCCGTCGATGTCGATGTCATCGGACCACAGCGCCGAATGCAGGATCGTTCCCTTGAACTCGTCCTCGCCTTTGAACCGGGCGCGCGAGGGGTCGTTGAGCTGGCCGATGGCCGAGACCAATGCGGTGGATTCGAAGGTTTCTTCACCGTTGCTGGTTTTGAGCGTCGAGATCCAGCGCCGCTTGCTTTCGTCCCAGCGCGACGAGGTCAGCTCGGTGTTGACGCGCAGATGCTTGCGGATGCCGTACTCTTCCGCGACCTTCTGGAGATAGCCGAGCAACTCCTCGCGCTGGCAGAAATAGCGGGTCCATGCATTCCCCGAGCCGAACGAATAGGAATAGGAGTGGTTTGGCGTATCGACGCCGCAGCCGGGATAGCGGTTGATCCACCAGGTGCCGCCGAGTTCGGCGTTCTTCTCGACGATGGTGTAGGGAATGCCGAGATGGCCGAGCGCGACGCCGAGCGCGATGGCGCAAACGCCGGCACCGACGATCAGCACGTGCTGCTCGGCGAGCTTGTCGTTCGACGGCTGCTTGGTCCAACGCGGCTCGCGCGCCACAAAGCCCATCTCCTCGCGCATCAGCGGGGCATATTCCGGCGCGACGTTCTCGCCGAGGCAGGCGCGCATCATCGTCAGTAGCAGCTCTTCGCCGGGATCGGCGATGGCGGGCTTCGGCGTGCCATCGGCAAAGAGTTTGACGACAGCGGCGCGGATCTCGTCCTGGATTTCCTGCGGCACGCCGGCCTCGGGATCGGGGATCAGGCGGATGTCGCGCTTGGGCAAGTACGGCGGCGCGAGCCATTTCTCATCGCCAGTCATGTGCACCAGCACCATCAGGAGGCAGCGGATGTCGCCTTCTGCGATGGTCGAGGCAAGGTCGAGCGGCCTGTGCGGAGCTTCGATATTCATGGTGTGTCCTGGTCTCCGGACGTGGTGAAGAGCCCGCGCGTCATCAGCTTGCGATAGGCGGAGATGACGTGCTCGGGCACGGCGGTGACGCCGTCGGCGGAATAGGAGTAGCGGCGGCTGAGATAGCCGCGCGCGCCCATCAGCATGTGGACGATCGCCTCGAACTCGTCGTCGCTGTAATCCTCGATCGCGCCTGCGCCTCGCGCGCGACGCAAAATGCGGACATAGGCGACCGAGATGTTGTCGAGATGCTTCTGATAACCGATCGGTGCGAAGAACTCGGCCTCGTTGAGGATGCGCAGAAACTCCGGCACCTCGCGAATGAAGTCGAAGAAGGCCGAGAAGCGCGCTATCTCCTGCCGCGCCGCATCCGCGGTGCCGGTGCGGGCGCGGATGAAACCGACCATGTCGAGGCCGATCTTCGGCAGCAACTGGTCGAGCAGCTCCTGGCGGTTCTCGAAATGATTGTAGAAGGTGCCTTGCGCGACGCCGGCCTGCTCGGTGATGCGGGCGACGGAGGCTTCGGCATAGCCATGCTTGCCGACGACCTTGGTGGCGGCCTCGAAGATCTTCTGCTTGGTCCAGGCGTTGCGCTCGACGCGGTTGAGCTTTGTCACCTTGGCGTTCACTTGCGTCATTCAGACCTCTCCAGCTCGGCACGCAGCACGCGCTTGAGAATCTTTCCGGATGGATTGCGCGGGAGGCCGTCGCGGATGATCAGCTGTTTCGGCACCTTGAAGCTCGCGAGCCGGGCGCGACAATGCTCGGTGAGGGCAGGGAGCTCGAGCCTGGCGCCCTCGATCAGCACGACGATCGCGACCGGCCGCTCGCCCCAGCGGGCGTCGCGCAGGCCGATCACCGCGACTTCGCGCACCTCGGGCAATTCATGGATGACGCGTTCGACCTCAGAGGAGGCGATGTTCTCGCCGCCGGAGATGATCATGTCCTTCTTGCGGTCGGTGAGGTACAGGAAGCCATCTTCGTCGAGATAGCCGATGTCGCCGCTGCGGAACCAGTCGCCGAAGAAGGCGGCGGCCGTCTTGTCCGGATCCTTCCAGTAGCCGCGCGTGATCTTCGGTCCCCGCAGGCAGATCTCGCCGTTGACGTTGGCCGGCAACGTATTGCCGTCCTCGTCGCGGATCTCGATCTCGACATGGGCGATAGCGCGCCCTGTCGAGCCGATCTTCTCGATCTCGCGACCGGCCTCCATGAAGGTATCGCCGCCGACGGTTTCGGTGAGGCCATAGGCGTCGATGTAGCGCGCGTTGTGGAAATGGTCAGAGAAGGCGCGGATGCGCAGCTCCGGCGTCTTCTCGCCGCCGCCGATCGCCCATTGCAGGCTGGAGACGTTGTAGCGATCACGCGTCGGGCAGGTGAGCATCGCACTGGTCATGACAGGTGCGAACCAGGCGGCGTTGAGCTTGTCCTCGGCAATCGCCGCAAGCGCGGTCTCCGGCTCGAAATTGCGTTCGATGCGGATGAAGCCGCCATGCCAGAGCACGGCGATGCCGGGCAGATCGAGCGCGCCGACGTGATAGAGCGGGCCGACGACGAGAAGGCGCGTCTCGGCGCTGAGGCCGAGCGCGATCGTCTGGTCGGCGGACTTCCAGTAGAAGTTATCGTATGTGAGCATCACGCCCTTGGGGCGGTCGGTTGTGCCCGAGGTATACATCAGCCGCATCAGGTCGGCTGGCGCGCGGACATGCATCGGCGCGGGCGGCGCATCGCCTGCGAGATGCGTGAGGCTCTGCTGTGCGGCTTCGTTCAGAACGAGGGTCTTCGCACCCGCTGCATTGGCGGCGAGTTCTTCATCGGCAATCAACAGCCGCGCGCCGGCATTGCCGGCGATGTAGCCGACCTCGTCGCGGGAGAGGCGGAAGTTGATCGGCAGGAACACCGCGCCGAGATGGCTGGTGGCGAAGACGAGCTCCAGGAACGCGGCGCTGTTCTTCATCAGCACCGCCACGACATCGCCGGCGCCGATGCCTTGCGCGGCGAGCCAGCCTGTCACCGTCCGGACACGAGCATCGAACGCCACGTAGGAAATCTCCTCGCCGCGATATTTCAGCGCGGGCCGGTCCGGCGTGCGCCGGGCGTGAAAGGCGCTGAAGCTCGAAAGATTGATCATTGCGCGGATTTTGGGCCGCCTGCGGCCTCGTTGCCTTCCTCGATGAATTCTGACTCGTAATTCATCTTTGGCTTGACGTCACCCCCCACCCTCTGAAATCCTCCGGAATACGGAGACGACACGATCTCCGACAGGGATTTGGAAACGCCGACCCGAAAGAGGGAGGGGACAATGACGAGAACCCGCACGCCGGGCATCAGCCGCCGTTCAACGCTGGCGCTGATGGGCGCCGGTGCGATGAGTGTTGCCGCGCCCTGGGTGGCGCGTGCGCAAGCCAAGACCATCAAGATCGGCATGCCGACGATCCTGTCAGGCCGCGTGGCGCAGCTCGGCACGTCCTCGCGCAATGCGGTGATGCTCGAGGTCGACAAGGTCAACGCCGCCGGCGGCCTTGCCGGCCGGCAGATCGAGATGGTGATCCGCGACTCCAAGGGCCAGCCGCAGGAAGCCGCGCGCGTCGCGCGCGAACTCGTCAACACCGACGGCTGCGAGCTGCTGCTGGACGGAGAGGCCTCGTCCGGATCGTTCGCAGTGCACGAGGTCGCACGCGATCTCGGCGTGCTCTGCATCCACACCTGCTCGGAAGCCTCCTCGCTGACGGCCGATCCGAAGCAGCACATCCCGAATGCGTTCCGCTGCGTGCGCCAGGGCATCCACGATTCCATCGTCGGCGGCAGCTACGCCGCCGCGATCGCCAAGACCAAGGGCTTGAAGAAATGGGCGACCTGTTCGCCCGATTATGCCTATGGCCGCGACACCACCGGCGAGTTCACGCTGTATTTGAAGCGTTTCGCCCCTGATGTGGAGATCATCAGCGAGTCCTGGCCGAAGCTGTTCCAACCCGACTACACCGAGGTGGTGACCAAGATCCTGCAAGCCAAGCCGCAGGCGCTTTATTCCTGCCTGTGGGGCGGCGATCTCACCTCCTATATCGACCAGGCCAACATCTACGCGATGTTCAGCCAGATGGAGGTGTTCGCGGTCAACATGGCCGACTACACCGCGCTCACCGTGGTGAAGAACCTGCCCAAGGGCATCCACTCCGGCAACCGTTACATCAAGACCTTTCCGACCACGCCGGAAAACGCGGCCTGGGGCGATGCCTACAAGGCGAAGTACAACGAGTATCCGACCAACTGGTCGTGGCAGAACGCGACCGCCGTGATGTTCCTCGCCGAGGCCGCCAAGAAGGCGAACTCGGCGGACGGCAAGAAGATCGCGGAGACGTTGAAGGGCCTCACCATCAAGTGTCCGTTCGGTGCCGACGGCACCGTGACGATGCGCGGCGACGATCACACGCTGGTCGGCTACGCCATCGGCTGGGGCACTACGATTCCGCAGGAGCCGTATGTCCCCGAGGTCAAGGCCGGCGACTGGAAGACGATCTTCGAGCTCGAGGCCGAGTGGAAGAAGAGCAAGGGCTACACCTGATCCGATGCGCAGCGGAGACGGGCGACCGTCTCCGCCATCTCGTTTTCCGCGCCCCGTCAGGCGCGCCGCAATGAAAGTGCTCCCGTGGATCTCGACGCGCTTGCCGGTTGCCTCTCCAGCTCCGCCTGCCTGGTGACGCAAACCACCAGCGGGCTGATCATCGGCATGCTGCTGTTCCTGGTCGCGGTCGGGCTGACGTTGATTTTCGGCGTGCTCAAAGTGGTCAATTTCAGCCACGGCGCCTTCTACATGTTCGGCGCCTATTTCGCGATGACCGCCTATCAGTTCACCGGCAGTTTCGCCCTCGCGATGCTCGCAGGCGCGGCCGGCACGGCCATTCTCGGCCTGATCTTCGAGCGCGTCTTCATGAGCCGCGTCTATGGCGCCGACGTATTGATGCAGCTCCTCGTCTGCTATGCTTTCGTGCTGATCTTCGACGATGTCGTACGCCTGATCTGGGGGCCCGAATTCAAGTCGATGGGCATGCCGTCCGCATTCCAGGTGATGCCGCTGTTCATCGCCGGCGGCGTGGTGCCGCCTTATTATCTGCTGCTGATCGGCGTCGCGCTGGTCGCAGCGATCGTGCTCGGCATCGGGCTGTCGCGCAGCCGCATCGGCAAGGTGATTCGCGCCGCCGCGCAGAATCCAGGCATGGTGTCCGCGCTCGGCATCAACACCGGCCTGATCTATGGCGGCGTGTTCGCGCTCGGCGGCATGCTGGCGGGGCTCGCGGGTGCGCTCGCCGCGCCGGTCCGCTCGCTGACCCCGGGGATGGGATTTTCGGTGCTGATCGAATCCTTCATCGTCACCGTGATCGGCGGAATGGGCTCGATCCTGGGTGCCCTGATCGGCGCGCTGCTGCTCGGCCTGATCAGGTCCTACGGCTCGCTCGGCTTTCCCTTGTTCACGGAAGGCCTGATGTACCTGTTCATGGTGATCGTGCTGGTCTCAAAACCCACCGGCCTGTTCGGCAAGGAGGCGGCATGACCGAGCTCGAGGCCGGACGCGCCGGGACGCTGGCGCCTGTGCACGGCGGCGCCGCGCTTGGGCGCTATCGCGACATCCTTATCGCGCTGATCGCTTTTGCCGTGCTGGCGAGCCTGCCGCTGTTCACGGGCAGCAAGGCGCTGCTCGATTTCGTCATCCGCTGCTCGGCTTACGGCCTGTTCGCGACTTCGCTCAACCTGCTCGTCGGCTATACCGGCCTGACCTCGTTCGGCCATGGCATGTTCTTTGGCCTTGGCGCCTACAGCTTCGGCCTGATCATGCAGAAGCTGGCCGTGCCGATTCCCGTCGCGTTCGTGGCGACGCTGGCGATCACGGCGCTGATCGCGGCCGTGATCGGCGCGATCTGCGTGCGGCTGAAGGAGATCTATTTCGCCTTCGTCACGCTCGCCTTCCAGATGCTGATCCATTCGACCATTTTGTCCTGGGCCTCTTTCACCGGCGGCGACCAGGGCCTGCGCGGCGGCATTCCGCGTCCCGCATTCCTCGGGATCAATCTCGCCAACCACGTCCATCTCTACGTCGCGAGCTGCGCGTTGCTGATCCTCGGCCTGCTCGCGATGCGCCAGATCGCGCAATCGCCGTTCGGCTACACCCTGCGAATGATTCGCGACAATGCCGCGCGCGCGAGCTTCCTCGGCATCGACGTCTGGCGCACCAAGCTCACCGTGTTCGTGCTGGCGGCGGTGTTCGCGGCGATGGGCGGCATGGTGATGGCGCTGTTCGTCTCCGGCGCCTATCCGGAATTCGCCTATTGGACCATCTCGGGCGAAGCCATCTTCATCAACATGCTCGGCGGCGTCTCGACCTTCCTCGGGCCGATGGTCGGCACCGTGCTGCTCTTGCTGCTCAACGACACCGTGACGCGGTTCACCGAGTACCATGGGATCGTGCTGGGAATCGTCATCCTGTTCTTCGCGCTGGGCCTGCGCAAAGGCCTGCTGGACTTCGTCGCCGAATGGTTTTCGCAGCGGCGCGACGCAGGCGAGGAGCGCTAGGGATGCTCGAGATCCGCAACCTCGCAAAGTCCTTCGGTGGCGTGAAGGCGACCAACGACGTCTCGCTCGACTTCCTCGACGGTTCCCTCACCGCGGTGATCGGTCCGAACGGCGCCGGCAAGAGCACCTTCTTCAACCTGATCACCGGCGCGTTGAAGCCCGACACCGGCCAGGTGCTGCTCGACGGCGTCGATCTGGCCGGCCGTTCGCCGCCCGAGATCGTCCGTCACGGCATCGGCCGTGCTTTCCAGGTCGCCAGCATCTTCAAATCGCTGACGGTGCAGGAGACCATGCTCGCCGCCGTCAGCGCCGACCAACGCTCCTCCGCGGTGCTGCACAGGCGCTTTCCGTTGCCCGAGACGCGTGATCGCGCCGAGCACGTGATGGAGCTGCTAGGACTCGCGGGAAAGCGCAATCGCACCGCCGCAACGCTCTCGCACGGCGATCAGAAGCTCCTCGACATAGCGCTGGCGCTGGTGCTCGAACCGAAAGTTTTGTTGCTGGACGAGCCGACCGCCGGCATGGGACCTGAAGAGCGCTGGCGCATGATCGACAAGGTGCGCGAGCTCTGGGAGACGCAAAAGATCACCGTCGTCTTCATCGAGCACGACATGGACATCGTGTTCAGATCGCGCCCAAAATCGTCGTGCTCTGCTATGGCCGTATTCTGGCAACCGGTACGCCCGACGAGATCCGCAACAACAGCGCTGTGATCGAGGCTTATCTGGGTACTGAGCATGCGGGGGCGGCTGCATGAATGCTGTCGTCATCGAGGTCGCCGATCTCGACGTCTATTACGGCACCAGCCAGATCCTGTTCGGCGTCAGCCTCTCGGTGCGGCAAGGCGAGACAATGGCGCTGCTGGGCCGCAACGGCGCCGGCAAGTCCACCACCATGAAGGCGATCATGGGACTGGCGCCGCCGCGGCGGGGCAAAGTGAGCCTGCGTGGTGCTCTGATCTCCGGCCGGAAGCCGCATCATATCGCGCGCGCCGGTCTCGGCTTCGTGCCGGAGGACCGCCAGATCTTTCCGGAGCACAGCGTCGAGGACAATCTGGTCATTGGCCGCAAGAAGGGACCGGAGGGCCAGGACGAATGGCCGATCAAGCGCATCTACGAGGTTTTCCCGCTGCTGGAGCCGCTGCGCCATCGTATCGCCGGGCGTCTCTCGGGCGGCGAACAGCAGATGCTGGCGATCGCGCGCACGCTGATGGGTAACCCCGCGCTGCTGCTGCTGGACGAGCCGAGCGAGGGGCTCGCGCCGATCATCGTGCAGCGGATCGGCGAGCTGTTGCGGCAGCTCCGAGGCATCGGATCGACCGTGCTGATTGCCGAGCAGAACATGCATTTCTGCCTGGGGCTCGCGAGCCACGCCACCATCATCGACAAGGGCCAGATCGTCTACGCCGCCGGAATCGACGAGCTGAAAGCCAATGAGGCGATCCGCCGGCGTTATCTGGCCCTCTGAGCCTGGCGGGCGGTGTCCGAATAGTCGAGAAGAAGAAAACTGTTGTCTGGGGTCATTCCGGCGGAAGGAGTTTCCTTGGGCAGGAGCAAAAACGCCAATCGCTTCCATTGCCGTTTGAGCGGGAAACGACGACATTCCCATCAGAAGTTGATGGATTGACGGTCATGGAACGCACTGGATTTGAGCCCTTCGGCGAGCGATTGGTGTCCGCAACGGATGCCCTGCCGAAGTCGCGCGCGTCGAAGCTGCTGCTGCGGGTCGGCACCGGGCTGTTCTGGTCGCTTGTGGCCGGAATCGTGCTCGCGCGTGCGGCCTTCTTCGAACCAGGCGTCTATGACGGGTTCAGCCGGGTGGCCTCGCTGGCCAAGAGCCTGATCTTCTGAGGCCGATTATTCCGGGTCGAGGACAGAACTTCTCTCGGCCCTGATATGTCGAAAACTTATTCCCCATTGAGCCGGCGCTGCGTATAAATCTTTCTCCGTAGGGAGAGATTTGTGTCGCAGAATCAAGCATCCAGCCCGGCTGGCGCCAAGTCAGCCACCGCCGCGAGCCGTATTTTCGGGCTGATTCCAGGCATCCTCCTCTGTATCGCCGTCGCCGGCGTCTCGGCCCTGCTCGAAAGGGCGGAGCTCGGCGTCTTCGAGCATCCCTATGTCGAGGCGCTGGTCATGGCGATCCTGCTTGGGATGGCCCTGCGGAGCTTCTGGAAACCCGCGCCGCGCTGGCAGGCCGGCATTGCCTTCAGCGCAAAACAGCTTCTCGAAGTCGCCGTCATGCTGCTGGGGCCTCGATCAGCTTCGCCGCCATCGCGGCTTCCGGCGTCGCGCTGCTGGCGTCGATCGCAGCCGTCGTGGTGATTGCGCTGTGCGTCTCCTTCGGTCTCGGCCGGATGCTGGGCCTGTCGACGCGGCTGTCGATCCTGATTGCCTGCGGCAACTCGATCTGCGGCAATTCGGCGATCGCCGCGGTGGCCCCGATCATCGGCGCCAACAATGACGAGATCGCATCCTCGATCTCCTTCACCGCAATCCTCGGCGTGATGATGGTGCTCGGCCTGCCGCTGCTGATTCCGCTGTTGCAATTGTCTGCCACGCAATACGGCATCCTCGCCGGCCTCACGGTCTATGCGGTGCCGCAGGTCCTGGCCGCGACGGTCCCGGCCGGGCTCGTCGCGACGCAGATCGGCACGCTCGTGAAGCTGATGCGTGTGCTGATGCTCGGGCCGGTCGTCGTCGGCCTCTCGCTCGCGGCGTCACGCTGGCAGAGCGATGCCAAGAAGACCAATGTCGGCTTCTTCCGCCTCGTGCCCTGGTTCATCCTCGGCTTTCTGGCGCTGGCGACCTTGCGCTCCCTCGAAATCGTGCCGGGGACGGTGGTTGGTCCGGTGACCAAGATCACCGGCTTTCTCACCGTGGTGTCGATGGCGGCCCTCGGTCTCGGCGTCGACGTGCGTGTGCTCGCCAACGTCGGCGGGCGGGTGACGGCGGCGGTGACGCTGTCCCTGATGCTGCTGCTCGGCATCAGCATCGCACTGGTGCACTGGTTCAAGTGAGGGGCGCGCTCTCTGGACTTCCCCCGCCAGACGTTTATTGGTTTTCGCCAATGTGATCGGCTGCGGCTGATCCGAGAAACAACGAGGGTGCGGCCATGACGACATTGTCGGTGAAAGACCTTCTCCCCGAGGACGGAACACGCGGCACACTCGCCGGCCGCGTCTGGCTGCCGCAGGCGAACGGTCCGGCCGTGGTCGCCGTCCGTGGTGACGGCGTGTTCGACGTCACCGCAAGATTTCCGACCATTAGCGCGCTCTGCGAAGAGGACAACCCGGCCAAGGCCCTTGGCCTGACCAAGGGCGAGCGGATCGGCGATCTCGACGCCATCGTGGCCAACACTGCGCCGGACCAGCGCGATCGCCAAAAGCCCTGGCTGCTTGCGCCCGTGGACCTGCAGACGCTGAAGGCTGCCGGCGTCACCTTTGCCATCTCGATGCTGGAGCGGGTGATCGAGGAGCGCGCAAAGGGCAATCCCGCCTCGGCCGAAGCGATCCGCAAGGAAGTGACGCGGCTGATCGGCGATGATCTCTCCAAGCTCAAGCCAGGTTCCGACCAGGCGATGCATTTGAAGCAGGTGCTGATCGATCAGAACGCCTGGAGCCAATATCTCGAGGTCGGCATCGGCCCCGATGCGGAGGTCTTCACCAAGGCGCCGACGCTGTCCTCGGTCGGCACCGGCATGGATGCCGGCCTGCATCCGAAATCGACCTGGAACAACCCGGAGCCGGAGCTCGTGCTGTTCGTCTCGAGCCGCGGCAAGATCGTCGGCGGCGCGCTCGGCAACGACGTCAATCTGCGCGACTTCGAGGGCCGTTCGGCGCTGTTGCTGTCGAAGGCCAAGGACAACAACGCCTCATGTGCGATCGGACCGCTGCTGCGCCTGTTCGACGACAGCTTTACGCTCGACGACGCGCGCAAGCTCGACATCAGCCTGAACGTGAAAGGAGCGGACGGCTTCGTTCTCGATGGCCATTCCTCGATCAGCAAGATCAGCCGTGATCCCACCGATCTGGTCGAGCAGACCATCGGCAAGGTGCATCAATATCCCGATGGCTTCGTGCTGTTCCTCGGCACGATGTTCGCGCCGGTCAAGGATCGCGACGCGCCAGGGCAGGGGTTCACCCACAAGCGCGACGACATTGTCACGATCGCAGCGCCCCAGCTCGGCAAGCTCGTCAACCGCATGCGCACCAGCGACGAGTGCGAGCCCTGGACCTTCGGCATCGGTGCGCTGATGAAGAACCTGGCGCAGCGAAAGCTGATCTAACGCTTCACGTCTGGCTCTGACCTCCCACGCGAACGTCTACGAGGCCGTCATGCCCGGGGTTGTCCCGCCTGCGCAGCCGAAGCCGCTTCGGCGAGGCGAAGGCCGGGTCATCCACGTTCTCTGTCATGCGAGGTGAGGCGTGGATGGCCGGGACAAGCCCGGCCACGACGGTGTCCGCGTCTGGCCCCTAGAATCTCCCTCATCTTCCCGTTGCATCGCTGGAACAAGATCGCGCCGGGCGTGTCTTAAAACCGCTTGCCACCGCTCGGCGCGTTTTTTCCTCCAAATAGTCAAATAATATGACTAGTCGGAACTTATCTTCCGTGAAATAGTCCCTCCCGCCGCCTCAAGGGCCGGCCTGTGGGTGTCATGCTACCAATCGGCGCCCCGGATAACATCTTGGGAGACTCGCCTGATGATCCTCAAAGCCCTCTTTGCGGCCAGCGCCACGGCCGCCTTGCTGCTCGCGCTGCCGGCAAATGCCGCCGAGCTCACCGTCGGCTTCTCGCAGATCGGATCGGAGTCCGGCTGGCGCGCGGCCGAGACGTCGGTCTCCAAGCAGGAGGCCAGCAAGCGCAAGGTCAATCTCAAGATCGCAGACGCGCAGCAGAAGCAGGAGAACCAGATCAAGGCGATCCGCTCCTTCATTGCGCAGAACGTCGATGCGATCTTCCTCGCGCCCGTGGTCTCGACCGGCTGGGACTCGGTGCTGAAGGAGGCCAAGGAAGCCAAGATCCCTGTCGTGCTGCTCGACCGCGATATCGACCCCTCCGGCAAGGAGCTCTATCTCACCGCCGTCACCTCCGACAGCGTGCATGAAGGCGAGGTCGCCGGTGACTGGCTGGCCAAGACAGTCGGGGCCAAGGCCTGCAACATCGTCGAGCTGCAGGGCACGGTCGGCGCCAGCGTCGCCACCAACCGCAAGAAAGGCTTCGACACCGCGATCGCCAAGCACGCGAATCTGAAGGTGGTGCGCAGCCAGACCGGCGACTTCACCCGCGCCAAGGGCAAGGAGGTGATGGAAAGCTTCATCAAGGCCGAGGGCGGCGGCAAGAACCTCTGCGCCGTCTACGCGCACAACGACGACATGATGGTCGGCGCGATCCAGGCGATGAAGGAAGCCGGTCTCAAGCCCGGCAAAGACATCCTCACTGTCTCGATCGACGCGGTCCCCGATATCTTCAAGGCGATGGTTGCCGGCGAAGCCAATGCCACGGTGGAACTGACGCCGAACATGGCGGGCCCGGCGCTCGATGCCGTCGCAGCCTTCAAGGGCAAGGGCACGGTTCCGCCGAAATGGATCCAGACCGAGTCCAAGCTCTATACCGCAGCCGACGATCCGCAGAAGATCTACGACAGCAAGAAGGGCCTCGGTTACTGAGGCGATCCCCCTTCGAAACCGCTGCACGAAACACTAGGCTGGGTGTCCGCTTCGATGGCGGGCACCCGTGGGAGTGAATTTACCATGCAGAACGGCCCCGATCCTGCTCTGCCCCTTCTCGAGGTGCGCGGGATCAGCAAGAGCTTCGGCGCTGTCCGCGCGTTGCAGGAGGTCGACTTCACGCTGCGCGCCGGCGAGATCCATGCGCTGCTCGGTGAGAACGGCGCTGGCAAGTCCACGCTGATCAAGGTCGTCACCGGCATATTTCCGCGCGGTGCCGGCATCGTCAGGATCGGCGGTGAAGAGATCGCCCCGCGTTCGGCGAAGGCGGCGGTGGCTGCGGGCATCGCCACCGTCTACCAGGAGGTCAATCTGCTGCCGAACCTCTCGGTGGCGCAGAACCTGTTTCTCGACCGCCAGCCGGTGCGCTTCGGCATGGTGCGCGAAGGCGAGATGCGCCGTCGCGCCAAGGTGCTGCTCGCGGATTTCGGCCTCGACATCGACGTCGCCGCGCCGCTCGGCAATTATTCGGTGGCCGTCCAGCACGTCACGGCGATTGCCCGCGCGGTGGATCTCTCCGCGCGCGTGCTGATCCTGGACGAGCCGACCGCGAGCCTCGACCGTCACGAGGTCGAGATCCTGTTCGGTATCATGCGCCAGCTCGCGAAACGCGGCATCGGCATCGTCTTCGTCAGCCATTTCCTCGACCAGGTCTACGAGATCTCCGATCGCATCACGGTGCTGCGCAACGGCCGCCTGGTCGGGGAGCGCGAGACCGCCTCGCTGCCGCGGCTCGAGCTGATCCGGCTGATGCTCGGCCGCGAATTGGCCGAGACCACCAGCGCGCGCGCATCGGTGGGCGAGCACAGAGTGCGCGAGGTCTGCGCGAGCTTCGAGAATTACGGCAAGGCCGGCTATGTCGCCCCGTTCAATCTCGAGCTGCGCCATGGCGAGGTCGTGGGCCTTGCCGGCCTGCTCGGCTCGGGCCGCAGCGAGACGGCGCGGCTGGTGTTCGGCGCCGAGCGCGCCGATGGCGGGAAGGCGAGGGTGGAGGGTTCGCCGGTGCGGCTGCAGTCGCCACGTGATGGCGTCCGCCACGGCTTCGGCTATTGCCCGGAGGAGCGCAAGACCGACGGCATCGTCGCCGAGCTTACGGTGCGCGAGAACATCGTGCTCGCGCTCCAGGCCAAGCGCGGCCTGCATCGCCCCCTGTCACGCCGCGAGCAGGACGAGATCGCGCGCCGCTACGTCAAGATGCTCGACATCCGTCCGCCCGATGCCGAGCGCCCCGTCGGCCTGTTGTCCGGCGGCAACCAGCAGAAGGTTCTGCTGGCGCGCTGGCTCGCGACCTCGCCGCGGCTTCTCGTGCTGGACGAGCCGACCCGCGGCATCGACGTCGGCGCGCATGCCGAGATCATCCGCCTGATCCGCGAGCTCTGCGACGATGGTCTCTCGCTGCTCGTGATCTCCTCCGAGCTCGATGAGATCGTGACCTATTCCGACCGCGTCGTGGTGCTGCGCGACCGCGCCCATGTCGAGGAGCTCGCGGGCGAGGCGGTCGATGTCGGCAACATTCTCGCGGCCATCGCCGCCGACGGCGCCGGCGTTGCGCATGAGGCCCACGCATGACAGCGCTGTTGCCGCGCCGCGGTCTCGCCCAGATCCTCGCATTGATCGTCATCCTTGCGGTCGACCGCGTGATGTCGCCGCAATTCTTCGACCTGCGGCTCCAGGACGGCCGTCTGTTCGGCAGCCTGATCGACGTGCTCAATCGCGGCACGCCGGTGGCACTGCTCTCGCTCGGCATGGTGCTGGTGATCGCGACGCGCGGCATCGATCTGTCGGTCGGTGCGATCATGGCAATCGCGGGCGCGATCGCGGCGAGCCTCGCCGACACTCACGGTCTGGCCGTGGTTCTGGCGGCAGCGCTCGGCGCGGGCTTGATTTGCGGCCTGTGGAACGGCTTCCTCGTCGCGGTGCTCGGCATGCAGCCGATCGTGGCGACGTTGATCCTGATGGT
Organism: Bradyrhizobium symbiodeficiens; assembly: GCF_002266465.3. Lineage (NCBI taxonomy): Bacteria > Pseudomonadati > Pseudomonadota > Alphaproteobacteria > Hyphomicrobiales > Nitrobacteraceae > Bradyrhizobium > Bradyrhizobium symbiodeficiens. The sequence goes on from NZ_CP029427.2 coordinate 2,762,769, forward strand.
GGCGGGACGCGGCATCGCCCAGCTGATCACCGAGGGGCGCATCGTGACGTTCTCGTCGCCCGATCTGGTCTGGCTCGGCAACGGTGCCATTCTCGGCGTGCCCGTGCCGGTCGCGATTGCGCTCGGCATGCTCATCCTGACCGGCGCGGTGGTGCGCGGCTCCGCGCTCGGGCTGCTGGTCGAGGCGACCGGCGGCAATGCGCGCGCGAGCGAGCTTGCCGGCGTCGGCACCCGTGCGATGATCCTGTCGGTCTATGTCTGGTGCGGCGTCTGCGCCGCGCTGGCCGGCGTGATCGCGGCCGCCGACATCATGGGGGCGGACGCGAACAATGCCGGCCTCTGGCTCGAGCTCGATGCGATCCTGGCCGTTGTGATCGGCGGCACTTCGCTGTTCGGCGGCCGCTTCAGCCTCGTGCTCGCGGTGCTCGGCGCGCTGATCATCCAGACCATGAACACCGGCATCCTTTTGTCCGGCTATCCGCCGGAATTCAACCTGCTGGTCAAAGCGGTGGTGGTGCTCACGGTGCTGCTGTTGCAATCGCCGAAGCTGACCGGTTTTGCCGGCATCGCCGCGCGGCTGCGGAGGACGAAGGCATGAGGGGCCTGCCGCCTGCCCTCATCACGGCGATCGTGCTCGTCGCGGGCTTCGCAGCCTGCGCGGTGCAGTTTCCCAACATCGCCTCGACCCGCGTGGTCGGCAATCTCCTCACCGACAACGCTTTCCTCGGCATCGTCGCGGCCGGCATGACCTTCGTCATCATCTCCGGCGGTATCGATCTCTCGGTCGGTTCGGTGATCGGCTTCACCACCGTCTTCGTCGCGCTCGCGATCGAGCGCTGGGGCATGCCGCCGCTGGTTGCTTTCGTCGCCGTCCTCGCACTCTCGGCGGCCTTCGGTGCAGCGATGGGCGCGGTGATTCATGTCTTCGATCTGCCACCGTTCATCGTGACGCTCGCCGGCATGTTCCTGGCCCGCGGGGCAAGCTTCCTGCTCTCTACCGAATCCATACCGATCACCGCGCCGTTCTATTCCACCGTGTCGGACTTTGCCTTGCGATTGCCCGGTGGAGGACGGTTGACGGCGATCGCGATCATCATGCTCGCGATCGTGACCGGCGGCGCCATGCTGTTGCATCTCACCCGGTTCGGCGCCAACGTCTATGCGCTCGGCGGCAGCCGGGCGACCGCGAGCCTGATGGGCGTTGCCGTCGGCACGATGACGGTGAAGATCTACATGCTGTCGAGCCTGCTCGCAGGTATCGCCGGCATCGTCTTCTCGTTCTACACCAGCGCCGGCTATTCGCTCTCCGCCGTCGGCGTCGAGCTCGACACCATCGCCGCCGTCGTGATCGGCGGCACGCTGCTTACGGGCGGGCAGGGTTCGGTGATCGGCACTTTCCTGGGCGTGCTGATCCAGGGCCTGATCCAGACCTACATCAATTTCGACGGCACGCTGTCGAGCTGGTGGACCAAGATCGCGACTGGAATCCTGCTGTTCTCCTTCATTGCTTTGCAGCAGGGACTGGTCGCGCTGGCCCGCCGGCCGTTGACGAAGCGCGCGGGAGCTGCCTCATGACCTCGCGCATTGTCGTCATCCCGACGCGGCGGGCCCACTCCAACCATGCGGAGGTGGCTCGCTCGATCGGCGTCGACATCATCGCGGGCAGATATGCGGAGGGCACGCGCCTGCCGGGTGACGCCGAGATGATCGCGATGTTCGGCGTGTCGCGGCCGGTGCTGCGCGAGAGCGTGAAGACGCTGGTCGCCAAGGGGCTGCTCACCACCAAGGCGCGGGTCGGCACCGTCGTGCGCGAGCGCGGCGCCTGGAACATGTTCGATGCGGACGTGTTGGCCTGGCATCTGGATGCCGGCATCGACAAGCGTTTCCTCAACGACCTCGCCGAGATCCGTCTCGCGGTCGAGCCGCGCGCGGCGATGCTGGCGGCCGCGCAGCGGTCGGAGGAGGATCTGACCGAGCTTCGGCGCAGCATGGAGCGCATGCGGCTCGAAGGGTCCGACTCGGTCGGCTTTGCCGATGCCGACCTCGCGCTTCACGTCGCCGTGGCGCGGGCCTCCGGCAATTTGTTCATGCGCTCGATCGGCCACGTCATCGAGGCCGCGCTTCGCGCCTCGTTCCTGCTGAGTGCGCCGGTCGAATTGGAAGACCGCGACACGGTGCTGCTCTGGCACCAGAAGATCGTCGATGCGATTGCGGCCGGCGATGCCGATGCCGCCTCAGAGGCGATGGTCCATGTCATTCACAATGGCATGCGCCGCCACGATGGTACGGTGATCGAGACCGTTCCGGCCGCGGCGTTGCCATCCGTGCAGTCCGGAGAGCGATCGTGACCGAACTTCGCATCGCCATCGTCGGCTTCGGCAAGATCGCACGCGACCAGCATGTCGGTGCGATCGCCGCGGTGCCGGGCGCGACGCTGACTGCAATTGCCAGCCGCAACGCCTCGTTGCCGGGGCTTCCGCATTTTGCCACCATCGAGGAGTTGCTGGAAAAGGGGCCGCCGATCGATGCGGTCTCGCTCTGCACGCCGCCGCAGGTGAGGCGCGCCCAGGCCGCCGCGGCGCTCGCCGCCGGCAAGCATGTCATGCTGGAGAAGCCGCCGGGCATCGGTGTTGCCGAGCTCGATCCGCTGATCGCGATGGCGGCAGAGGCAAAGCGAACGCTGTTTGCGACCTGGCATTCGCGTCATGCGCCGGCGGTCGAGCCCGCGCGACTATGGCTCGCGGCGCGACGCATCAAATCGGTGCACATCAGCTGGAAGGAGGATGTTCGCGTCTGGCATCCCGGCCAGAGCTGGATCTGGGAACCGGGCGGCCTCGGCGTGTTCGATCCCGGCATCAACGCGCTGTCGATCCTGACCAAAATCCTGCCCAAGCCCGTGTTCGTCACCGCGGCCGAGCTGGCGTTTCCCGCCAATTGCCAGTCTCCGATCGCAGCGAGCCTGACGCTGACCGACATCGACGGCCTGCCTGTCACCGCCGAGTTCGATTTCCGCCAGACCGGGCCGCAGAGCTGGGATATCGTCGTCGAAACCGAGCAGGGCCGGATGACGCTGTCCGGCGGCGGCAGGCACATGGCGATCGAAGGCAAGACCGTTGCCGAGGCGCCCGACGAGGAATATCGGGAGCTTTACCGGCGCTTCGTCGCGCTCGCGGCCACCGGCGCAAGCGACGTTGATCTGGCGCCGCTTCGCCTCGTCGCCGACGCATTCTTGCTCGGCAGGCGCACCGTCGTCGAACCGTTTGTGGATTAGACATGGCCGCATCAAAAATCACGAAAGACGTTTTTGGAACGCTGCCCCACGGCCGCGAGGTCGAGCGCATCCTGCTGCACGGCGAGGGCGGTTTCGAGGCGCGCATCATCACCCATGGCGCGGTGTTGCAGGCGCTGATCGCGCCCGATGCGAAGGGCAGGCACGACGACGTCGTGCTCGGGCATGACGCGTTCGCCGGCTATCTCGCGGAACGAAAGTTCTTGGGCGCCACCGTCGGCCGGTACGCCAACCGCATCGCGAAAGGACGGTTTTCGCTCGATGGCGAGACGGTGCAGCTTCCCGTCAACAACGGTCCGAATGCGCTGCATGGCGGCCTCGAGGGATTTGATCGCAAGCTCTGGGAGATCGCGGAGATCGACGACGGCGCCCAGCCCGCGGTGACGCTCACCTACACGAGCCCGCATGGCGAGGAGAATTATCCCGGCAAGCTCGACGTCCGCCTGACCTATCGCGTCACCGGCCCGACCGAGCTGTCTCTGACCATGGAGGCGCGGACCGACCGTCCCACCATCGTCAACCTGACCAATCACAGCTTCTTCAATCTGGAAGGCGCGACATCAGGCACGCCCATTCTCGATCACAGACTGATGGTCGCCGCCGAGCATTTCCTCGCCATCGATCCCACGGCCATTCCGCTGCCGGAGCCGCCGCGCCCCGTTGCCGGTACGCCGTTCGACTTCCGCGAACCTCGGCCGGTTGGCGAACGGATCCGGCAAAACGATGAGCAGTTGCGCAACGGCAGGGGTTACGACCACACCTACTGCCTCGCCCGCGACGGCAAGCTCGCGCTCGCGGCGCGGCTGGAGGCGCCGCGCTCCGGGCGGATCATGGAGCTGTTGACCGACCAGCCCGGTCTTCAGGTCTATTCCGGCAATTATCTCGACGGCACGATCTCGGGGAAGGGCGGCAAGCTGATCCGGCAGTCGGACGCGATGTGCCTTGAGCCGCACATCTGGCCCGACGCGCCGAACCGGCCGGATTTCCCGAGCCCGCGCCTCGATCCCGGCCAGGTCTATCGCCATCACACGGTCTATCGCTTTGCAGTGAGGACGCCCTGATGGAACAGGTCCCAACCTCAATTCTCTCGAACGATCCCTGCCATCTCGGCGAAGGTCCGACCTATGACGTGACCACCGATACCGCCTGGTGGTTCGACATCCGCGAGGGACGGCTGTTCGAGGCGCAACTCGGCAGTGGTGCGATCCGTGTCCACGCGCTCGGCCGGATGGCGAGCGCACTTGGGCGCATCGATGCCGAACGGCAGTTGATCGTTGCCGAGGACGGGCTCTATATCCGCACGCTCGCCGACGGCGCGATGACGCTGCTCCTACCGCTCGAAGCGGACAATCCCGACACGCGCTCCAATGATTGCCGCGTGCACCAGTCCGGCACGTTCTGGATCGGGACCATGGGCAAGAAAGCCGAGCTGAAGGCGGGGGCGATCTACGCGCTCCATCGCGGCAAGATCTCGACGCTGTTTTCCGGCATCAGCATTCCCAATTCGATCTGCTTCTCGCCGGATGGCGGCACAGGTTATTTCACCGACACCACGCGCGCCGTGCTCTACGCCGTGCCGCTCAATCCTGCGACCGGTCTGCCGCGCGGCGAGCCGGAGGTTCTACTGCGCCACAGCGGTATCGGTGGCCTCGACGGTTCGGTGTGCGACGCCGACGGGAACATCTGGAACGCGTGCTGGGGCGCGAGCCGCATCGACGTCTACTCTCCGCAAGGCGAGCGTCTGCGCTCGCTAGGCGTGCCAGCCAAGCAGGCGAGCTGTCCGGCTTTCGTCGGTCCCGATCTGTCGCGCCTCCTCGTCACATCGGCGTGGCAGGATATGGACGCGGCGGCACGCGCCGCCGATCCGCAAGCCGGTTACACCTTTCTATTGGAGGCCTCCGCCCGCGGTCGCGCCGAGCCCGACGTCAAGCTCGCATAGGAGACCCAAGAGCCGTCTACGACCAAGTTCTCGATGACAGCAAGAAACAATCTGACACCAAAGGGAGTGAAACATGCTGAAACTGAAGACGACATTCCTCGCGCTGGCCCTGGCCGGCGCCGCGACGATGGCCACAGGCCTCACCGCCTCTGCCCAGGACAAGGCGACCGTCGGCATCGCCATGCCGACCAAGTCCTCGGCGCGCTGGATCGACGACGGCAACAACATGGTCAAGGTGCTGAAGGAGCGCGGCTACAACACCGATCTGCAATATGCCGAGGACGACATCCCGAACCAGCTCTCGCAGGTCGAGAACATGGTGACCAAGGGCGCCAAAGCGCTGGTAATCGCCGCGATCGACGGCACCACGCTGTCCGACGTGCTCAAGCAAGCCAAGGCAAAAGGCATCACCGTGATCGCCTATGACCGCCTGATCCGCGGCACGCCGAACGTCGATTATTACGCGACCTTTGACAATTTCCAGGTCGGTGTGCTCCAGGCGCAATCGATCGAAAAGGGACTCGGTCTGAAGGAAGGCAAGGGCCCGTTCAACATCGAGCTGTTCGGCGGCTCGCCCGACGACAACAACGCCTACTTCTTCTACAACGGCGCCATGAGCGTGCTGAAGCCTTACATCGACAGCGGCAAGCTCGTGGTCGCCTCCGGCCAGATGGGCATGGACAAGGTCGCGACCTTGCGTTGGGACGGTGCCACCGCGCAGGCCCGCATGGACAATCTGCTCAGCGCCTACTACGGCAACAAGAAGCTCAACGCCGTGCTCTCGCCCTATGACGGCATCTCGATCGGCATCATCTCCTCACTGAAGGGCGTCGGCTATGGCAGCGCCGATCAGCCGATGCCGATCATTTCGGGTCAGGACGCCGAGGTACCCTCGATCAAGGCGATGCTGCGCGGCGACCAATACTCGACCATCTTCAAGGACACCCGGGACCTCGCCAAGGTGACCGCCGACATGGTCGACGCCGCGCTGGCCGGCAAGCAGGTTACGGTCAACGACACCAAGACCTACGAGAACGGCGTCAAGACCGTGCCGTCCTATTTGCTCAAGCCGGTCGTGGTCTACAAGGACAATTGGGAGAAGGTTCTGGTCGAGAGCGGCTACTACAAGAAGTCGCAGTTCCAGTAGGCTCTTTCTTTGCTTGTCCCGAATGCGGGGAGGGGGAGCTCTTTATGGGACGAAACGGATGTCCACATACTCGTCATGCCCGGGCTTGTCCCGGGCATCCACGTCCTTCCTTGCAGGCAGCGGCACGTGGATGGCCGGGACCAGCCCGGCCATGACGACGTCGAAGAGACCTGGAGTCTGATACGATGACCGCCATGCTGGAGATGCGCAACGTCAGCAAGAGCTTTGAAGGCGTCCAGGCGCTGCGCGACGTCAATTTCTCGGTTCACGCCGGGCAGATCCACGCGCTCGTCGGCGAGAACGGTGCCGGCAAGTCGACGCTGATGAAGGTGCTCAGCGGGGTCTATCCGCATGGCAGCTACGAAGGCACCATCGTCTTCGACGGCGAGGAGCGCCGCTTCCGCGACATCAACGATTCCGAGGCGCTTGGCATCATCATCATCCATCAGGAGCTGGCGCTGATCCCGCTGATGTCGATCGCGGAGAACATTTTCCTGTCGCATCCGCCTTCAAAGTTCGGTGTGATCGACCGTGACGAGGTCTACCGGCGCACGCGTGAGCTGCTGGCGCAGGTCGGTCTGAAGGAGTCCCCGGACACCCTGATCACCGATCTCGGCGTCGGCAAGCAGCAACTGGTCGAAATCGCCAAGGCGCTCTCGAAGCGGGTGCGGATGCTGATCCTGGACGAGCCGACCGCGAGTCTCAACGAGGCCGACAGCGCCGCGCTGCTCGAACGCTTGATGGTGTTCCGCGAGCAGGGCATCGGCTCGATCCTGATCTCGCACAAGCTCAACGAGGTCGCCAAGGTCGCCGACCACATCACCGTGCTGCGCGACGGCCGCACGGTCGACAGCATCGACTGCCGCGCCGAGCCGATCCAGGAAGACCGCATCATCCGCAGCATGGTCAATCGCGATATGGCTCACCGTTTCCCGGAGCGCAGCGTGAAGATCGGCGAGCCCGTGCTCGAAGTCGCGAACTGGTCGGTCCATCACCCCATCCATCCGGAGCGGCAGGTGATCAAGAACGTCAATTTCGGCGTCAGGCGCGGCGAGGTCGTCGGCATTGCCGGGCTGATGGGCGCCGGCCGCACCGAATTCGCCATGAGCCTGTTCGGCCGCTCCTGGGGCACCAATATCAGCGGCAGTATTCGGCTCGAGGGCAGAGACATGGTGCTGCCGAGCGTTGCGGCGGCGATCGACGCGGGCCTTGCCTACGTCACCGAGGATCGCAAGCAGCTCGGCCTGATCCTGGCCGACGACGTCCGCAAAAACATCACGCTGGCCAGCCTCGATCAGGTCGCACCTAAACGCGTGATCGACGACATCGCTGAACTGAAGATCGCCAGCGACTATCGCACGCGCATGCGCATCCGCTGCTCCGACGTCTACCAGGAGACCGGCCAGCTCTCCGGCGGCAACCAGCAGAAGGTGGTGCTGTCGAAATGGCTGATGACCGACCCCAAGGTGCTGATCCTGGACGAGCCGACGCGGGGCATCGACGTCGGTGCCAAATACGAGATTTACTGTATCATCAACGAGCTGGCGGAAGCCGGCCGCGGCGTCGTGGTGATCTCCTCGGAGATGCCCGAACTGCTCGGCATCTGCGATCGCATCTGCGTCATGAACGACGGCGCCTTCGTCGGCGAGTTCAAGGGCGCCGACGCGACGCAGGAAAAGATCATGCGCGCCATCATGCGCAATGTAAGACGCAACGGAAACGGCGTGCCTGAGGCCGCGGAGATGGGAGGATCGCAGCCATGACCGACAAGACCGTATCGCTGCCCGAGGAGCGCCGGCACGGCAGCTTCATCAAGAACAATTTGCGCAACTACGGCATGCTGATGTCGTTGATCGCGATCATGCTGTTCTTCCAGGTCATGACCGGCGGCACGCTGCTGCAGCCGCTGAACCTGACGAACCTGGTGCTCCAGAACAGCTACATCGTCATCATGGCGCTGGGCATGCTGTTGGTGATCGTGACCGGTCATATCGACCTCTCGGTCGGCTCGGTCGCCGGCTTCGTCGGTGCAGTGGCCGCCGTGCTGATGGTGACGTACAAGGTTGACTACACGCTCGCCTTCATTGCCTGTCTCGTGGTCGGTGCCGCCATCGGCGCGGCGCAGGGCTATTGGGTGGCCTATTTCAAGATCCCGTCTTTCATCGTGACGCTGGCGGGCATGCTGGTGTTCAAGGGCCTCGCGCTCGCGGTGCTGCAGGGCCAATCACTCGGCCCATTTCCGGCGACCTTCCAGAAGCTGTCGTCCGGCTTCATTCCGGAACTGCTGCCCGAGGCCGGCACGCTGCATCCGACCTCGATGCTGATCGGTGCCGTGCTCGCGCTTGGCCTCGTCTATGCCGGCGCCAAGGGCCGCTCGCGCGAGCAATTGCACGGCATCGAGGTCGAGCCGTATGCGTTCTTCCTGGGGAAGAGCGTTTTGCTCGCCTGTGCGGTACTCTATTTCACCTATCTGATCGCTTCGCATCGCGGCCTGCCGAACGTGCTTGTGATCATGACCGCGTTGATCGCACTCTATGGCTTCGTCACCCGGCGCACCGTGATCGGCCGGCAGGTCTATGCCGTCGGCGGCAATGCCAAGGCGGCAAAACTGTCGGGCATCAAGACGGAGCGGCTGACCTTCTTCACCTTCGTCAACATGGGCGTGCTCGCCGCGCTCGCCGGTCTCGTCTTCGCCGCACGGCTCAACACAGCGACGCCGAAGGCCGGGCTCGGCTTCGAGCTAGACGTCATCGCCGCCTGCTTTATCGGCGGTGCCTCGGCCTATGGCGGGGTCGGGCGCGTCGGTGGCGCCGTGGTCGGGGCCATGATCATGGGCGTGATGAACAACGGCATGTCCATCCTCGGCATCGGCATCGACTACCAGCAGGTCATCAAGGGCCTGGTGCTGCTCGGGGCGGTGTGCATCGACGTGTATAACCAGCGGCGGTAGCCGCATTGACGGTCTCGTAGGGTGGGCAAAGGCGCAACGCGCCGTGCCCACCATGCTTCCGCGATCGTGGACCGAGACGTGGGCACGCGTCTGCCTGTGGCGGCCGCTTTGCCCGCCCTACGGCAGCGGTGATTGCGTCGTGAACAGCACCGTCGCGATCGCGACGGAGAGGCTCACCGCCGATATTGTTGCCACGGTCGACAGCACCCCCATTCGCCGAAGCACGATGGCGAAGACGATGATGATCGGTGTCGCGGTCATCAGCCCGATTTGTGCATCGCTCATCGCATCGCTCGCCGTCTTGCGGAACCGCCGGATGCATCCAGCCTATGACGGTGGGCCGGGCGGAACGTTGCGACAGCACAAACGCGCTTCAGACTGGTTGCACTATTTGTCCGGCGACAAAGTTGGGGCCGGACAAGTGGGATATCTGTTCGGCGAACTTGATGCGGAAGACAGATGTCGGCGACGGATTGCGAACGACGGAGCACCGGCTGGGGAATCCTGGAAGATCTTCCCGGCGATCCCATGATCTGGGTGCTGATCTTCAGCGAACTCGCGGCGTTCGGCTTGTTCCTCGGTGCTTTCGTCGTCGCGCGCGCGCTTCAACCGGCGGTCTTCGCCGCCGGGCAGGCCACGCTTGATGCTCAGTTGGCCGGAATCAACACCATCGTGCTCGTGACCAGCGGTTGGGCCGCCGCACGCGCGACGGCCTCTGCACGGGCGGGCGAAAGGGCACGTGCGCGCGGCTGGCTGTTCGGCGCCATGGCCCTTGGCGGTGTCTTCATCGCGGTCAAGCTGTTCGAATATGCCGGCGAGATCGCGTTGGGCAACGGCCTGGAGACCAGCCCGTTCTTTACGCTCTACTTCCTCCTCACCGGCTTCCATCTTCTGCATGTCGGCCTCGGCATCGTGATCCTGGCCGTGGTTTCGCGGAGCGCCCGGGCGGCGGGAGTCGAGACCGGAACCGCGTTCTGGCACATGGTCGACCTGCTCTGGATCGTCATGTTTCCGATCATTTATCTGGTGCACCCGTGATACCGGATCGTCTCGACGCCGCCTGGATCATGTTGGTCGGCCTTGCGCTCGCGACCATTCTGGTCCCGCCGCTGGTGTCGCGTCCCTTGCTCGCCAATGCCTTGCTGCTGACGTTTGCCGCCGTCAAGGGCCGCCGCATCGTGCTCGATTTCCTCGATCTCCGCTCGGCACCGGCACTTTGGCGCGGCATCGTCAGCGCCTGGGTCTTCATCGTGGTGCTGTTCGCCTGGCTCGCATCCGCCATCGTTGCCCTGATCTGACGCGCTCCTTGCGCCTCGACAAAGAGTGATCCGCGCCATTCGGCAATAAATCACAGCATCGCTATTTCGCGGGAATCATACGGAAAGGATTGGCAATGGCTGAACGCCTGACCAAGTCGGCCGCTCGGAACGTCTTCTACGGCGGCTCGGCCTTTTTCTTCGCCATTTTCATAGGGCTGACGGCGCACAGCCATTACTACATGGCCACGACGTCCACGGACGCCACGACGCTGACGTCCGCGGTCGCCCGCGGCAAGCACGTCTGGGAGAAGAACTCCTGCATCAACTGCCACACGCTGCTGGGCGAGGGCGCCTATTTCGCGCCTGAGGTCGGCAACGTCTGGGATCGCTGGGGCGGCAAGGAGGATCCGGCCGCTGCACGCGAAACGCTGAAGGCCTGGATGCAGTCGCAGCCCTCGGGCGCAGAGGGTCGGCGGCAGATGCCGCAGTTCAACCTGACCGACCAGGAACTCAACGATCTCGCCGATTTCCTGCAATGGACCAGCACGATCAAGCGTCAGAGCTGGCCGCCGAACAAGGCCGGCTGAGCCTGCCGCATTCCTCTTTCAAGACAGAGAGAACCCGAGATGAAATATCAAACCCAGAAGGTCGCGATGCTGTATTTCTACGGCGCGCTGACCCTGTTCATGGCCCAGGTCCTGTTCGGCCTTCTCGCCGGAACGATCTACGTCCTGCCCAACACACTGTCGACCCTCCTGCCGTTCAACATCGTCAGGATGATCCACACCAACGCGCTGATCGTGTGGTCGCTGATCGGCTTCATGGGGGCGACTTACTTCCTTCTCCCGGAAGAGACCGAGACCGAACTCTATAGCCCGTTGCTGGCGAAGATCCAGTTCTGGATGTTCTTCGGCGCGGCCGGCGTCGCCGTGGTCGGCTATCTCTTCCACTATCACGAGGGCCGCGAGTTCCTCGAACAGCCCTTCATCATCAAGGTCGGCATCGTCGTCGTCTGCCTGATGTTCCTGTTCAACGTCACGATGACGGCGCTTAAGGGCCGCAAGACCACGGTCACCAATATCCTGTTGTTCGGCCTGTGGGGCGTCGCGATCTTCTTCCTGTTCGCCTTCTACAACCCGGCGAACCTCGCCGTCGACAAGATGTATTGGTGGTACGTCGTCCATCTCTGGGTCGAAGGCGTCTGGGAGTTGATCATGGCCTCCGTGCTCGCCTATCTCATGATCAAGCTCAACGGCATCGATCGTGAGGTCGTGGAGAAGTGGCTCTACGTCATCATCGGCCTGGCCCTGTTTTCGGGCATCCTCGGCACCGGCCACCATTTCTACTGGATCGGAGCGCCCGGTTACTGGCAGTGGATTGGCTCGCTGTTCTCCACGCTCGAGGTTGCGCCATTCTTCACCATGGTGATCTTCACGGTGCAGATGACCTGGAAGGCCGGCCGCAAGCATCCGAACCGCGCTGCGCTGTTGTGGTCGGTCGGCTGCTCGGTGATGGCGTTCCTCGGCGCCGGCGTCTGGGGCTTCCTGCACACGCTGTCCTCCGTGAACTATTACACCCACGGCACCCAGGTTACTGCCGCGCACGGCCATCTCGCCTTCTTCGGCGCCTACGTGATGCTGAACCTGTCGGTGATGGCCTATGCGATCCCGCAGCTCAAGGGACGTGCGCCCTATAACCAGTGGCTCTCCATGGCGAGCTTCTGGATCATGTGCACGGCGATGATGACCATGACCTTCGCGCTGACCTTCGCCGGCGTGGTCCAGGTCCATCTCCAGCGCGTGCTCGGCCAGGGCTACATGGACGTGCAGGACCAGCTCGTGATGTTCTACTGGGTCCGACTCGGCTCCGGTGTGTTCGTCGCGATCTCCGCGCTGATGTTCGTCTGGGCCGTGCTGGTGCCAGGCCGCGAGAAGCAGGCGATCATTCCCGCCGCGCTGCAGCCGGCCGAGTAAACGAGAAAGGGCGGCCGCGGTTTGCCGCGGCCGCCTGCTTCCTGGAAAATCCGGAGAGACCTCATGAAAGCTGCCCTTCATACGGTGACCTCGGCGCCCGAGCTGCCGGCCTATGTTCCATCCGGAAACGAATGCGAGCTTTTCGAGCATGCCTGGCAACGTCACCTGCCGGTTCTGCTCAAGGGGCCGACCGGCTGCGGCAAGACGCGCTTCGTCGCGCATATGGCGGCGCGGCTGGGCCTGCCGCTTCACACGGTTGCCTGTCACGACGATCTCACCGCCGCCGATCTCACCGGGCGCTATCTGCTCCGGGGCGGCGACACCGTGTGGACCGATGGTCCGCTGACGCGCGCGGTGCGCGAGGGCGGCATCTGCTATCTCGACGAGGTCGTGGAGGCCCGCAAGGACGTCACCGTGGTGCTGCATCCTCTGACCGACGACCGCCGCATCCTGCCGCTGGAGCGGACCGGCGAGGAGCTGGTGGCGCCGAACAGCTTCATGCTCGTGGTCTCGTACAACCCCGGCTACCAGACGCTGCTGAAGGCGCTGAAGCCATCGACGCGGCAACGCTTCATCGCCATCGAATTCGGCTTCCTGCCGCCCGAGCAGGAGATCGCCGTCGTGTCCGCCGAGAGCGGGCTGTCGCCGGAGCGCGTGCGGCCGCTGGTGGGGCTGGCTGGCCGGCTGCGCGCGCTCCGGGGTCACGACCTGGAGGAGGGCGTCTCGACCCGGCTCGTGGTTTATTGCGCGACCTTGATCGCCGCGGGCACGCCGATCGCCGATGCCGTGCTGGCGGGCATGATCGAGCCGCTCACCGACGATTCCGACGTGAAGGCGGCCCTGCTGGACGTCGCACGCGCCGTCATCGGGTGAGGCCACGGCCATGCTCGACTTTCTCGAACTGGAGGAGACGGTCGGCCGCGCCTGGCACCGGATGGTCGGCGGGACCGCGAGCTATCCGGTTCACGATGATCACGCCGTTGCACTGACCGAGGTGAAGGGCCGGCTCGCGGTGATGTTCCGCGCGCTCGGCGGTGAGAGTGGGGTGCAGATTGCAAGCGCAGGCGCGCGAAAATCGGGGCACCGTCTCGGCTGGCGCCAGCGCATCGGCCTTGGAGACGAGCGATTGGAGCAGCCCGGCCGTGACGCTGCGGCCATCTTCCTCCCCGATCGCATCTCGATCTTTCCGGACCGCGCGTTGAACGCGGCGCTTTATAGCTGGCTTGCGGCCTGGTTCGCGGCCGCGCCCATCGAGACGATCGCGGAAGCCGATCCGCTGCGACGGGATCTTCTGGTGCTGCGCCGGGCGAGCGAGACGGCGGTCTTCGTGCTCACGCAATTTCCCGGCCTTGTCGCCGATTACGCCCAGCTCGTCGCGGCAACGGCCGAGGCCCGGCCTCGTCGCCCCCTGCCGCGCATCGAGCAGGAGGTCGAGCAGATCGTGCTGGCCTTGCTCGGCGCCGGAAGGGCACCTGCGGGCACATTGTGGCCGGCGATGATGGGGACGGGTCCGCTGCCGGACAAGGCGCCGCCGGGCTATCATTCGATCCTGCCGTGCCCGCTTTGGGGGGATTGCTGGACGCGCGAGCTCTCGCCCGCGCATGCCGGCGAGGATGAATGCGCACCGTGCGCCGAGCCCGAGGCCCAGGACAATCGCAAGCGCTTTGCTGTGCGCGAGCGCGAGGACAATGCCAATCGCCGCGATCCTTTCGTGCTCAATCGCTTCGAGAAGATCCTCGCGATGGCCGAGATGGTCAACGTCGACCGTCCCTCGGACGACAGTGAGGACGAGGACGCGCAGAAGGCAGCCGACGATCTCGAGGAGATCACGCTCAGCCGCCGCACAGGCAAGCCGGCGAGCCGGTTCAAGTTCGATCTCGACCTGCCGCCGGAGGCCCTCGATGCATCGCGGCTGAACGCGGATCTCACCTATCCCGAATGGGATTACCGCAGCGGATCCTATCTGCCCGATCATTGCCGCGTGCTGGCGGGTGCGGCCTCCGAGCAAGGTGAGAGCTGGACGCCCGACGACGCCATGCGCCGGCACATCCGCCAGGTGCGCCGCCGCTTCGAGGTGCTGCGGCCGCGCCACGAATTGATGCGCGCCCAGGTCGACGGACACGATCTCGATCTCGACGCGCTGGTGCGTGCGCGCTGCGATCTTCGCGCCGGCAGCAGCAGTGGTCTCGATCGCATCCATGTCGCGATGCGCCCGCAAGGGCACGATCTTGCGGTCACGCTGCTCGTCGATGTCTCGCTGTCCACGGACGCCTGGGTCGACGGCTACCGCGTGCTCGACGTGGAGAAGGAGGCGCTGCTGGCGCTCGCCCACGGGATTTCGGCTTGCGGCGACCACCACAGCATCCTCACCTTCACCTCGCGCCGGCGGTCCTGGGTGCGGCTCGAGACGGTCAAGGCCTTCGGCGAGCCGATGAGCCCGACAGTCGAGCGTCGCATCGGCGCGCTGAAGCCGGGCTATTACACGCGGATCGGCGCGGCGGTGCGCCACGCCGCGGCCGAGCTCGCCCGCCAGCCGCAGCGCAAGAAGCTGTTGCTCGTTCTCACCGACGGCAAGCCGAACGACGTCGATCATTACGAGGGCCGCTTCGCGCTCGAAGACACCCGCAAATCGGTGCAAGAGGCTCGCCGGCTCGGCATCGCCGCCTTCGGCGTCACGGTGGACGCAACCGCGCAATCCTACTTCCCGACCCTGTTCGGCCGCGGCGGCTATGCCATCGTCGGCAACATCAAGCGGTTGCCCGCGGCGCTGCCGGCGATCTACCGGCAGGTCGCGCACTGAGCCGGCGCGGATAAAGCGCGTGGTGCGGCTGGATGGTGGCCACACTTGCTGATAGGCTTGCCTCAGACTGATGAAGCAAGCGCGCGCTGGAATGATTGCCGAGGGCTGAAGCGAATGCTGATATCCTGCGGCGATGCGCTGATCGATTTCGTGCCGATGCGAAACGCCGGTGGGCGCGAAGCGGTGATGCCGGCGGTCGGCGGCTCCTGCCTCAATGTCGCGATCGGCATGGCGCGACTCGGCGCGCCGACCGGCTTCGTCGGCGGCATCTCGACCGATTTGTTCGGACGGATGATCGCAGACCACGCCACAGCCTCGCATGTCGACCTCAGTCTCGCCACCCGCAGCGACCGTCAGACCACGCTTGCCTTCGTCCGTATCGTCGACGGCGACTCGCACTACGCCTTCTACGATGCCGAGACCGCGACGCGGAGCTGGACCTACCGGCGCGAGGCCATTCCATTCGCCGACATCGAGGCCGTTCATGTCGGCTCGACCACGCTTGTCAACGACCGGGGAGCCGCCGAGACGAAGGCGCTGATCGCGGATGCGCGGCCCTCATCGACGATCTCCTTCGATCCGAACTGCCGCCCTAATCTGGTTGAGGACAAGCCGGCCTATTTCGCGCGGATGGCGGAGTTCGCTGCCAGCGCTGATCTGATCAAGCTGTCGGACGTCGACTTCGCCTACCTCTTCGGCGACGAGCCATATCGGCAGCGGGCGAACGAACTGCTCATGCAGGGCACGAGCCTCGTCGTCATCACCCGCGGCAGCGATGGCGCCATTGCATGGCACGCGGGGACAGGGCAGATCGAGGTCGCCGCGCCAAAGGTCGAGGTGGCCGACACGATCGGGGCCGGCGACAGTTTTCAGGCGGCGCTGCTGTTTGCTTTGCACAAGCAGGGTCGCATTGCCCGGCGAGCACTGAAGGACATCAGTGCCGATGAGCTCCGCCGCGCACTGTCCTTCGCCGCCGGCTGCGCGGGCCTCACCTGCACCCGCCCGGGCGCCGATCCGCCCTGGGGCCACGAGGTGAGTTGGAGTCTCTAGCCTCGCCTCAGATCCGCGCGGCCGCCTTCTCGGCGCATTTGAGGAAGATCCCGATCAGCGGACTTTGGGAATCCCGCCGCCAACAGACTGCAATGTCGAGGGAGTCGGTGACGTCACGCAGCGGTCGGAACACGATGCCGCGTGGCGCGCCGAGCTGCGCGCAGGCCGGCAGAATGGCGAGACCTTCACCGGCCAGAACCAGGCTCATCGCCGAATGCACCGTCTCCACCCGGCTGGCGATCGGCATCACGATTTGGTGCCGGCGCAACAAGGGGACGACGGCGGAGGAGGCGGGTCCATGGTCCGGATGCGGGAGCGCGATCAGCGGGCGGCCCTGCAGCTTCTCCATCGGCACCGAGCTCAAGCGTGCGAGCGGCGAGCGGATCGGCATCGCCAGCATGAACGGTTGCGCACCGATCCGTGCCACCTGGATCTCAGGATGGTTGATCGCCGGCATGCACAGCGCGACCGTGACGCTGCGGTCGAGCACGCGGGCTTCGCGCGTCGATGCGCTGAGTTCGGCGAAGCCGAGGTCGATGCCGGGAACCGCGCGGCGGAGCTCAGGGATGAGCCGCGGCAGCATCGCGTTCGCCAGCACGAACATATAGCCTACCGACAGCCGCCCGCGCCGCCCCGAGGCAACCGCGCGCGCTGCTTCGGCGCCGTCGGTCGCGAGGGCGAGTGCCTCGCTGGCGCGCGCCAGCAGTGCCTGACCTGCCTCGGTCAGGTCCATGCCGCGGGTGCCGCGGCGGAACAGCGGAGCGCCGATCTCGGCCTCGAGCTTGCGAATCTGGACCGAGAGCGGCGGCTGCGCCATCCGAAGCAGCTCGGCGGCCTTGCCGATGCTGCGCGCCTCGGCGACGGCGACGAAATAGCGGAGCCGGCGAAGATCCATTGGCATACCGAAAGTGTATGGGTTGGGGCTCAAAATGGTATTGGACGACGAGTTAACAAAACTGTCATTCTCGCTGTCAATGCCTTGGGCCAACAGGCCAGCTTCGAAGCGTGGTGTGACGATGAACGGCGATCCCTGTCTCTTGTCCGCAACCGAACTCCGCGGCCTCATCGCCACGCGGAAGATTTCTCCCGTCGAGATCGTCAGTGCGGTGCTGGCGCGCGCCGAGGCGCGCCAGCCCGAGCTGAACTGTTTCATCACGCTATGTGGCGACGAGGCGATGACGCAGGCGCGCGCTGCCGAGCGCAAGATGATGGCCGGCGAGCCGCTTGGCCTGCTCCACGGCATCCCCGTCACCGTCAAGGACATCGTCAACACAGAGGGCGTCAGGACCACCTTCGGCGCCGTTCCCTACAAGGACAATGTGCCGACCGAGGATGCCGTCGCGGTCGCGCGGTTGCGCCGCGAAGGCGCAATCCTGATCGGCAAGACCACGACGCCGGAATTCGGCAGCAAGTGCCTGACGGATTCGCCTTTGTTCGGTCGCACCCGCAATGCCTGGGACGCCCGCCGGTCCTCCGGCGGCTCCAGCGGCGGCGCGGCGGTCGCGGTGGCGAGCGGCATTGCGCCGCTCGCGGTCGCGACCGACGGCGGCGGCTCGACGCGAATTCCCGCTGCCTGCAATGGCGTGGTGGGTTTGAAGCAGAGCAACGGTGTGATCCCGCACAGCCAGGCGCTGGACGTGTTCGGCAACCAGACCTATGTCACGCCGACCACCCGCACCGTCGCCGACACCGCGCTGATGATGCAGGCGATGTCAGGTGAGGATGCCTGCGACCCCTGGTCGATCGGCGTCCCCGTGCCGGATTTCATCGGCACGGCTGCCCCGCGCGGCGATCTGCGCGGGCAACGGATCCTGTACTGCCTGACGCCGCCTGGCCGTCCGGTGTCCATTGAGGTCGCAGCCAGCTTCAAGGCGAGCCTCGACCGGCTGGCGGGGCTCGGCGCCGAGCTCGAGGAATTCTCCGGTGACGATTTTGACATCGAGCCGATCTGGCGCGCCATCAACCACACGGTCTGGCGTACGCGCTTTGCGAAACTCGCGGCCGAGCACGGGAACGAGCTGAGCGAGGCCTTCCTCAAGCAGCTCGCGCTCGCGACCGAGGTCAGCGGCGTCGACTACCAGGAGGCGATGTTCGCGCGCACCGCGCTGTTCCGTCGCGTGCAATCGCTGCTTGCGCACGGGCATTTGCTGGCGATGCCGACGCTCACGCGCACCGCGCTGCCGATCGAGCAGGATCTGTTCGGCTCTATCGAGATCGACGGAGCGCATTTCGATAGCGTCCGGCCGCACTGGTTCCCCTGGACCATGCCGTTCAACATGACCGGCCATCCCGCAATCAGCCTGCTTTCTGGCTTCGGCCGCGACGGCCTGCCGATCGGGCTTCAGCTCGTCGGCCGCTTCCGGGCCGATGCGGAATTGCTGCGCGTCAGCGCGCTGTTCGAGGCTTCAAGCGATCTCCTGTCCCGCTGGCCAGCTTGAGGAGATGGCCATGCAGCAAAGGCCTACTGTGCAAGGGACTTGTGTGCAAAGGGCTTGCCTCAGCCGCCCGGACATGTTGATCGTGCCGCATCTGAGCCCTGAAGCCGAGCGCGCATGAGCGTCTTTGTCCTCCGACGAGTGGTGACCTTGCTGGCGACGCTGGTCGGCGCTTCGCTGATCATCTTCCTCGTGCTCGATGCGCTGCCCGGCAACGCCGCGCAGATGCTGATGGGCGCCGATGCCTCGGCGGATGCGGTGCGCGCGCTCACGGTCAAGCTCGGGCTGGACCAGCCGCTGGCGGTTCGCTATCTGCAATGGATCAAGGGGCTCCTCGTCGGCGATCTCGGCAACTCCTATGTCTACGGCACCTCGGTCGCCAGCCTGATCGCGGAGCGGCTGGTGCTGACCGTTCCGCTCGCGATCATGGCCATGACGATCACGGTGACGCTGGCGCTCACGGCCGGCATCTACACCGCCGCCAACCACAACAGGCTCGGCGATGTCGGCGTGATGTCGCTGACGCAGATCGGCATCGCGCTGCCGAATTTCTGGTTTGCGATCCTGCTCGTGCTGCTGTTCGCGGTGCGGCTGCAATGGCTCTCGGCGGGGGGATTTTCCGGCTGGGAGGACGGCATCTGGCTCGGCGTCAGGTCGCTGCTGCTGCCGGCGATCTCGCTCGCGGTGGTGCAGGCCGCGATCCTTGCGCGTGTGACGCGCTCGGCGGTGCTGGAAGTGCTGCGCGAGGATTTTGTTCGAACGGCGCGCGCGAAAGGGCTCGGCAAGCGGGAAGTGCTGTGGAGCCACGTGCTCCGCAACGCCATGATCCCGGTCATGACGGTGATGGGGCTGCAATTCGCCAATCTGCTCGCCGGCACCATCGTGATCGAGAACGTATTCTACCTGCCGGGTCTCGGCCGGCTGATCTTCCAGTCTATCGCCAACCGCGACCTCATCGTGGTGCGCAATTGCGTGATGCTGCTCGCGACCATGGTCGTCATCGTCAATTTCGTGGTCGACGTGCTCTATGCCTTCATCGATCCCCGCATCAAGGTGCACGATCTGTGAGCGCGCCCCTGACCACTCCGATTGACGCGCCGATAGCGACGCGCCGATTGCCGGCCAGGACCTTCTGGGCCCGGGCGCTGCGGCATCGCAGTTTCGTGCTTGGCGGTTCGCTGAGTCTGTTGGTGCTCGCTTCGGCGCTGCTCTCGCTGGTGTGGACGCCGTGGTCGCCCTACGAGATCGACATCGCCTCGAAGCTGCGGCCGCCCTCGGCCGCGCACTGGCTCGGTACCGATTCCTTCGGCCGCGACATCGTCTCGCTGCTGCTGGCCGGCGCTCGATCCACGATCTTGGTCGGTGTCATCGCCGTCGGCATCGGTCTCGGCTTCGGTGTCACGCTGGGCCTGCTCGCCTCCGCCCGGCGCGGCTGGACCGAAGAGATCATCATGCGCTTCTCCGACTTCACCTTCGCCTTTCCGGCCGTGCTCTCCGCGATCATGCTGGCTGCGGTGTTCGGGCCCGGCATGGTCACTTCGATCGTCGCAATCGGCATCTTCCAGATCCCGACACTGACCCGGCTGACGCGCGGCTCGGCCAACGCGATCTGGGCGCGCGAATTCGTGCTGGCCGCGCGTGCCGCAGGGAAGGGTGCCTTCCGCATCACCATCGAGCATGTGCTGCCGAATATTCTGTCGATCCTGATCGTGCAGGTCACCATCCAGTTCGCGCTCGCCATTCTCGCCGAAGCCGCGCTGTCCTATCTCGGCCTCGGCACGCAGCCGCCGCAGCCGTCCTGGGGGCGGATGCTGAACGATGCGCAGACGCTGCTGTTCCAGTCGCCGATGCTCGCCGTCTATCCGGGCGCTGCGATCGCGATCGCGGTGCTCGGCCTCAATCTTCTCGGTGACGGATTGCGCGACCTGCTCGATCCCAGATTGGCGCGGGAGCGATGACGATGGGCGAGCGAGAGGCCGTGCCGCTGCTCGAGGTCGATAGCCTCGGCGTCGGTCTCAACACCAGCCGCGGGCGTGCGCAGGCCGTGCGCGATGTCCGCTTTACCCTGAAGCGCGGCGACACGCTGGGGCTGGTCGGCGAGTCTGGCTGCGGCAAGTCGATCACTGCGCTGTCCCTGATGGGGCTGCTGCCCGATAGCGCAGTGATCTCCGGTAGCATCAAGCTCGATGATCACGAACTCGCCGGGCTTGCCGACGCGGACTATTGCAAGCTGCGTGGCAATCGCATCAGTATGATCTTCCAGGAGCCGATGACCGCTCTCAACCCGATGCATACGATCGGTCATCAGGTCGCCGAGCCGCTGCGGCGTCACAAGAACCATTCTGCGGCGCAGGCACGCAAGGAGGCGATCGCCTTGCTCGACCGCGTCGGACTGCCCGATGCTAACAGGCGCATCGACGCCTATCCCCACCAGTTCTCCGGCGGCCAGCGCCAGCGCATCACCATCGCGATGGCGCTGGCCTGCGAGCCAGACCTGTTGATCGCGGACGAGCCGACCACCGCGCTCGACGTCACCATCCAGGGCCAGATCCTCGACCTCATCGCCGATCTTGTCGAGGAGCGCGGCATGTCGATGATCCTGATCTCGCACGATCTCGGCGTCATCGCCGAGAACGTTCAGCGCATGATGGTGATGTATGGCGGCACGGTCGTCGAGAGCGGGCCGACCGACGAGGTGTTCCGCCGCATGGGTCATCCCTATACGCAGGGCCTGTTCCGCGCCCGGCCGAAGCTTGGCGCGCGCAAGGGCACGCGGCTGAAGACGATCTCGGGCACCGTGCCGGAGCTTGCCGATCTGCCTTCCGGCTGCGCCTTCTCCGACCGCTGTCCGCTCGTGATCGACCGGTGCCGTGCCGCGCTTCCGCCGATGATCGACGTCGGACCCGGGCACTTCGTCCGCTGCATCAGGACCGATGTCTCGATGTCGGAACGCGAGGGAGTGCTGACCGCATGACCGCTGCGCCGCTTCTCGACGTGAAGGATCTCGAGCAACGCTACGCTCTGCCGCGCGAAAGCCTGTTTCGCCCGCCGGGGCAGGTGCGTGCGCTCAATGGTGTGAACGTGCGGGTTGCCGCGGGCAGGAGCCTCGGAATCGTCGGCGAGTCCGGGTCGGGCAAGTCGACCTTCGCGCGGCTGGTGATGGCGCTGGAGCGGCCGACGTCGGGACAGGTCGCGCTGCTCGGCCGCGATCTCAATCGCATCTCCGCCGACGAGTTGCGTCACGCCCGCCGCGATTTCCAGATGGTGTTCCAGGACCCCTACGGCTCGCTCGATCCGCGGCAGACCATCGCGCGCATTGTCGCGGAACCGTTGACGGTGCTGGAGGGGGCCGATCGCGCCACGTTCGGTGAACGTGTCGCCGCGGCGCTGCGCCAGGTCGGCTTGCGCGGTGCCGACATGGAGAAATACCCGCACGAATTCTCCGGCGGCCAGCGCCAGCGCATCGCAATTGCGCGCGCGCTGATCACCCAGCCGAAGCTGATCGTCGCCGACGAGCCGGTCTCGGCGCTCGATGTCTCCGTGCAGGCGCAGGTGCTGAACCTGATGCAGGATCTGCAGGAGCAGTTCGGCCTCAGCTACGTCCTGATCAGCCACGACCTCGCCGTCGTCGACTATCTCTGCGACGAGGTCGCGGTGATGTATCTCGGCCGGATCGTCGAGCAGGGCCGCCCCGAAGACCTGTTCGAGCATTGCGCCCACCCCTATACGCGGGCGCTGCTGGAGGCGGTGCCGCGGGCGCGCGCCGGCGGCGGGCGGCGGCGGCGCGGGAGCCAGGCGATCGCCTCGCAATCGGCGGCCACCACCGGGTGCCCCTATGTCGTGCGCTGTCCGCTCGCCGACCAGCATTGCCGCGAGGCGCTGCCTGCGTTACGCAAGGTGGGCGAGGGGCACCTTGCCGCCTGCCACAGGGCCGAGGCCGTGATGGCGTTGCCGCCGGCAGCCGTGGAAGGTTAGTGTCCGGAGCAGGATTGGCGTAGGCTTAAGAATAGAACAGGCCGGGGAGTTACGCATGTTGAGGAAACTATCGATCGTCGCCTTTGCCGCCGCGCTGGTGGCAGCGCCTTTGCCCGTGCAGGCGCAGAGCAAGAAGGACAGCGTCGTCATGGGAATGACGCTGGAGCCGCCGGGGCTCGACCCCACCAATGCCGCCGCTGCTGCGATCGCTGAAGTCACGCTCTACAACATTTACGAGACGCTGACCAAGATCAACGAGGACGGCACTACCTCGCCGCTGCTGGCGGAGAGCTGGACCGCATCGCCCGATCTGAAGACCTACACGTTCAAGCTGCGCAAGGGCGTCAAATTCCACAATGGCGAGCCGTTCAATTCAGCGGCAGTGAAGTTCTCGTTCGAACGCAACGCGGCCGCGACCAGCACCAACAAGGACAAGAGCCTGTTCCAGGCTTTCGAGAAGGTCGAGACGCCCGATGCCGACACCGTCGTCATCGCGGTGAAACATTCCGAGCCGAACCTGCCGTTCCTGCTCGGACAGGCGAGCGGCTCGATCGTCGAGCCGAAGAGCGCGGCGACCAACGTCACGCAGCCGGTCGGGACCGGGCCCTATCAGCTTGGCGCCTGGGCCAAGGGCTCCTCGATCACGCTGACCAAATGGGCCGATTATCGCAACGCCTCCGCGATCAAGCTCTCGAAGGTGACGATCCGCTTCATCTCCGATCCGGCCGCCCAGGCCGCTGCGCTGCTCTCGAACGACGTCGACGCATTTCCGCGCATCGCGACCCGCGTCGTTGCTCAGTTCAAGTCCGATCCACGCTTCACGGTGCTGATCGGCGGCTCCCGGGCCAAGACCATCGTCGCTATCAACCACCGCAAGAAGCCGCTCGACGACGTCCGCGTTCGTCGCGCCATCCTCGCCGCGATCGACCGCAAGGCGTTGATCGACGGCGCCGTCGAGGGCTTCGGCACGCCGATCGGCAGCTTCTACACGCCGGGATCGCTGGGCTATGTCGACACCACCGGCGTCAACCCCTACGACCCGGAGAAGGCCAAGAAGCTGCTCACGGAAGCCAGCGTCACCGCGCCGCTCGAGCTCTCGCTGAAACTGCCGCCGCCGCCTTACGCGCGGCAGGGTGGCGAGATCGTCGCGGCCCAGCTCGCCAAGGTCGGCATCGTCGCCAAGATCGAGAACGTCGAATGGGCGCAGTGGTTGTCGCAGGTGTTCGCGCCCAACGGTCCGCACAATTTCGACCTGACCATCGTCAGCCATGTCGAGCCGTTCGACCTCGTCAAGCTCACCGAGCCGGACTACTATATCGGTTACAACAACGAGGCCTTCAACGCGCTCTACAAGCAGATCGTGTCGACGCCGGACGAAGCCTCCCGCACCAAGCTGCTCGGCGACGCCCAGCGCATGCTGGCCACCGACGCCGTCTCCGCCTACCTGTTCCAGCCGCAATGGCCGACCGTCACCAACAAGAAGCTGAAGGGCGTCTGGAAGGAAGTCCCGCAGTTCGAGAACGATTTCTCGGCGTGGTCCTGGGAATAGCGAGCGCTCGAACAGATCGAAGGTTCGCCTCGACAATGGCCTCCTCCATCGGGAAGAGGCCATTGCTTCGACTACTCCAGGCAAAAAACGCGAAAACAACCCCATGCACAGTAGACGGGGCCAGCTATTTCAATGGCTTGCGGGGTCGCTCGGCATCATGCGCCACGGCTGACGCCGCTCGATGCGTCGGGCAAAACACCGGCATGATGGCAGTATCTTGAGAAGGTCGCCTCGTTTCCTTCGAGCGCAGCTCTCGGTCGATTTCCAGACATTGAACGATCGAAATCCTCATGCGTTAGCTTGACGCAGGATGGCAGCTTGCCGCGCGATCCGCCGCCAGGGGGCACACGGAGTTCGGTTTCTTGCTCAAACTGTATAGATGGCCGTCAAATGACTGGCGAAGCATCAGCACGGAAATGCCCTCTGAGATCATCTGGGCCGACTTACTGAACGCGACCGACGAGGAAAAACAGTTTGTCGAACGGCTGTTGGGAATACGGATTCCGTCCCAGGATTCCCTTAGCGAGATCGAAGCATCGAGCCGACTGATCTTTGATCACGGCACGCTTTATCTCAGCTCTCCTGCAGTCCAGCCCGACGAGGGCGGCGAGGCCGAGATCACGCCCGTGGGCTTCGTCATCGGTCCCCACGTGCTGGTGACGGTGCGTTTTGCCCAACTGCCCATATTCGAGGCCGTCGGCGAGCGAATCGGCTCCGACGACAGTCTCGAGAACGGCATGTGCGTGTTCACCAGCTTGCTCGAAGCAATGGTCGATCGCGGCGCCGATGTCCTGGAGCATCTTGGTGCGAAAGTCGACGGGCTTTCGCGGGGCGTTTTCAAGGGCGGCCTCGTTCGCACCAAACGGCTGGCCCATTCCAGTCGCAGGATGAGGGAAGCGCTCGAAAACATCGGTGAACTCGCGGACAGATTGGCCAAGGCGCGGGACGTTCTGCTCGGGGTCGGCCGCATCGCATCGTTTGCTGGCGACGTCGGCAGCGAGTGGATCACGGCAGCCTCGAAGAAGCGTCTCGAAGCGGTGTCGAAGGACGTCGTCTCGCTCAACGATTACGAGACGAGATTGTCCGACAAGATCCAGCTTCTGCTTGACGCTGTGCTCGGCTTCATCAACATCCAGCAGAACGAGCTGTTCAAGATCCTGACGATCGTGTCCGTCGTCGGTGTGCCCCCCACCATCCTGGTCGGAATCTGGGGCATGAACTTCAAGCACATGCCGGAGCTGGACTGGACGTTCGGCTATCCGCTGGCATGCCTCGCGATCATTGCAAGCGGCGTTCTGCCGCTGATCTGGTTCAAACGGCGCGGCTGGTTCGAATGAAAAAGCGGCGCACCGTTCGGAAACGATGCGCCGCTCGTGGTTCATGCTGCCTTGGCGTCGACCTTGCCGATCCAGTCGCGGGCGAGCGTCACGTCGGCTTGCGACAATTGATGGCCCGCCGGCAGGACCCTGTGGGTCACGCTCGCGCCCGCTTGCGAGAGCAGAGCGGCAAGCTTGGCCGAATTGCCGGGCGGTACGATCGGATCGGTCTGGCCAGACAGTAGCAGGATCGGCTTGCCTGCAAGATCGGCCGTGGGCGGATCCGACAGCGGCACCATCGCGCGCAGCAGGATTGCGCCAGCCAGCAATTCCGGTTGCAGCAGCAACAGCGCGGCTGCGATGTTGGCGCCGTTGGAGAAGCCGACCGCGACAGGCGCTGCGATGCCATATTGCTTCCGTGCCTCGCTGACGAAATCGCCGAGCTCGAGCGCGCGCCGCCGCACATCCTGCTCGTCGAAGACGCCTTCGGCGAGACGGCGGAAGAAGCGCGGCATGCCGTGCTCGAGCACGCGGCCGCGCGGCGAGAGCAGGGCCGAGCCAGGCGAGATCATCTTGCCGAGCCCGAGCAGATCGTTCTCGTCGCCGCCGGTGCCATGCAGCAGCAGGAGCGGAGGGGAGCCCGCGCTGATCGCGGGCTCGAAGCGATGGATGAAGGCACTCTCGGTCATGACACGCTCTCTTCCAGGCTCGGCAACACGTCCTCGATCTGCTTGCGCTGGGCTTCGAGGAAACTCGGCAGCTTGAGGTCGCGTCCCAGCGTCGCGACGGGTTCATCGACGGCGAAGCCGGGGATGTCGGTCGCGATCTCGAACAGCACGCCGCCGGGCTCGCGGAAGTAGATCGAGCGGAAGTAGTTGCGGTCCCTCTGCTCGGTCGGATGCAGGCCGTGACTGCTCACGAGCTGTTGCGCCATCTTGCCTTGCTCGGCGTCGTCCGCCGCGCGGAAGGCGATGTGATGCACGGATCCACCGCCCTGATGCCCACGCAGGAATCCCTTGGCCTCGTAGATGTCGACTACGCTGCCTTCGGCATCGCCCTGCGCCTTGAAGCGGATCACCGAGCCTTCGCGGCCGGTCTCCTTGAAGCCGAACACGTCGGTGAGGATAGCGGCCGTCTTCGCCGCGCTGTCGAGCAGCAAGGTTACGCCGTGGAAGCCGCGGATCGCATGCTCCGCCGGCACATCTCCGTTGCTCCAGCCAGGCTCGTTCTCGATGCCCGGCACGCCGACCAGCGCGAGGGCCATGCCGTCGGGATCGGTGAATGGCAGCACGGACTCGCCAAAGCGCTTCTCGAGCGCCTCATAGGCAATGCCCTTCTCCGTGAAGCGCTGGGTCCAGTAGCCGAGCGAGCGCTGCGGCACGCGGAACGCGGTCTGATGGGTCTCGCCGACGCCGCGGCGCCCGGCCGGAACGCCGGCCCAGGGAAAGAAGGTCAGGATGGTGCCGGGCCGGCCGGTCTCATCGCCGTAATAGAAATGATAGGTGCCGGGATCGTCGAAATTGACCGTCTTCTTGACGAAGCGCAGGCCGAGATCCCGGGTGTAGAAGCCGAAATTGCGGATGGGGTCGCCGGCGATCGCGGTCACATGGTGCAGTCCAGACATTGTCGTCCTCCAAAGCTCGGGGAGCGTCTTGCTCTGGTTGGAAATATTGTTCCGCTTTGGATTGGAGACAATCCATGCAAATATGACGGCTCTGTCTACGATTTGGAAACAATCGGCGGAAATAGCCCGTGGATAAGCTCGGCAGCCTGCGGGCCTTCGTGAAAGTGGTCGAAAGCGGCAGTTTTGCCGAGGCGGGCCGCCAGTTGCGGCTGTCGCGCTCGGCGATCAGCAAGTACATCGCCGACCTCGAGGAGAGCCTCGGCGTCCAGCTGTTGAACCGGACCACGCGGCATGCGAGCCCGACCGAGAGCGGCCAGCGCTATTTCGAACGCGCGCTCGTCATCCTTTCGGAGGTCGAGGCGGCCGATCAGGCGGTGACGCAAGCCCAGTCGGCGCCGCGTGGGCTGCTCCGCGTCAACGCACCGATGTCGTTCGGCACGATGCGGTTAGGTCCGGTGCTCGCCGATTTCATGACGCGTCACGGCGAGCTTCAGCTCCAGATCGTGCTCAGCGACGACCTGCTCGATCCCGTGCAGGACGGTTTCGACGTGACCTTGCGGATCGCGGAATTGGAATCGTCGAGCTTGATCGCGCGAAAGATCATGCCGGTGGCGCGCATGATCTGTGCGTCCCCGGATTATCTCGCGCGTCACGGCACGCCAAAACATCCGCAGGATCTGCGCGAGCACAATTCCCTGACCTACGGCTTCCTGCTCACCGGCAATCAGTGGAAGCTTACAGGCAGCGACGGCGACCACTGGATCCAGCCGGCCTGGTCGCTCTGCGTCAACAATGCCGAGGTGCTGCGCGATGTCGCGATCAAGGGCAGGGGGCTCGCGCTGCTGCCGGAGTTCATCGCCGCCGACGCTTTGCGGAAGGGCGAGCTGCGAACGGTGCTGGATAATTATTCCGCGCCGCCGCTCGCGCTTTACGCGGTGTATCCGCCGACCCGGCATCTGTCGGTGAAGGTGCGGCTGTTCATCGATTTCCTGGTCGAGCGGTTTGGGCGGGAAGAGGAGCGCGTGCAGGCGCGCTGACGCGAAAGTGCCGGTCGATCAATGCTCCCGTGGACAGTTGCACTGCCGACGGCTTGATGTCCGGTTCGTCCTCGATCGCCTCGCGCACCGCGCTGATCAGGATCGGCTTGCTGACCATTTGAACGATGCCGGCGCCGGCGAGCCGCTCGCGCGCTGGACGACACATCCGCCGTCACGGCGATGACGCGCGGCGTGCTCGGTAGGCCGAGCTTGCCGAGCCTCGACGCCGCCTCGACGCCGTCCATGTCCGGCATGTGCAGATCCATCAGGATGACGTCGAATGATTGATCACGGGCGAGCGCGACGGCCGATGTGCCGTCCGTGGCGATCGCGGCATGATGGCCGAGCCGGTTCGGAATGGCTTTGCCGACCTCGCGATTGACCGGATCGTCATCGACCAGCAACATGCGGAGCAAGGAGCCGTTGCGACGAAGCAATCCAGAATCTTTCCGCGGAGAGACTCTGGATTGTTTCGCCTCGCTCGCAAAGACGCAGGACAGTGCGGCGTGCTAACGCCGCAGCGTAAACTCCTCGGCACCGCGCCGGTGTTCCCACTTCGCCTGCTCGAGCTCGGGCTGGTCGCATTCGATCTCGGGATAACCGATGCAGAGATAGGAGATGAACTTCCAGCTATGAGGCACGTCGAGAATCGCGTGGATCCGATCCGGATTCAGAATCGACACCCAGCCAATGCCGATGCTCTCGGCGCGTGCGGCGAGCCACATCGCGGTGATGGCGGCGACGACGGAATATTCGATCGTCTCCGGCATGGTGGCGCGGCCGAGGCCGTGGCCGATGTCGCTGGCCTTGTCGGCGAACACGGCGAGATGGCCGGGGGCCTGTTCGAGGCCAGAGAGTTTCAGTGCGGCGTAGCGCGCCGCACGGTCGCCCGAATAGCAATTCAGTGCCTCGGCGTTACACGCCGTGAAATCGTCGATGATGGCGCGGCGCCGTGCAACATCGTCGACGACGACGAAGCGCCAGGGCTGGCTGAGGCCGACCGAGGGCGAAAGGCAGGCGGTCTCGATCAGGCGATCGATGGCGCCGGCCGGCAGTGGGTCAGTTCGAAAGCGGCGGACGTCGCGGCGCCACACGAACAGCTCGCGCAAGTGCTGACGGAAGGTATCGTCGAACTCGACCATGAAATCAGCCTCCCGTCCGGAAGGATGCCGCCACCAGCAGAATGAGGATCTCGCCGATCTGCTCGAATGCACCGAGGATGTCGCCGGTCTGCCCGCCGATCTGACGCACGGCAAGCCGCGCCAGCAACAGGCCGGCGAGCGACAGCAGGACCAAGCCGACCAGCGCCTTGCCCGGCCCCAACGCGAGAGCCAGCGCGAGCGTTCCAAGAGCCAAGGCGATGGCGACGCTGCGGCCCGGCGGCGATCCCGCGCTCGCCGACAGCCCGTCAGGCCGGGCCGGCGGTACCAGTGCCATGAAGGCCGGCACGCCTGCGCGGGCGGCGGTGTGCGCGGCGCAAAGCGCAAATGCCACCAGCAAGGGATTGGCGATCGCGGCGAGCGCGCTCCAGCGCAGGCCGAACGACAGGATCAGCGCGCAGACGCCGTAGGTCCCGATCCGGCTGTCGCGCATGATCTCGAGCTTGCGCTCGCGCGTGCGGCCGCCACCGAGCCCGTCGGCGGTATCTGCGAGACCGTCTTCGTGCAGCGCGCCCGTGACGAGGGCGGTCGTGGCGAGAGCGAGCAGGGCGGCAAGGTTCGGCGCCAGTCCGAAGCGGGTGGCGACCTCATAGACGAACGCGCCGGCAAGGCCGACCAGCAGTCCGGCCACGGGTAGAGCCCATGTCGCACGCGCGATGGCGCCGTCGGCCGCGGGCTTCGACGACGCTACGGGAAGGATCGTGACGAACGACGCTGCCATCCTGAGATCGGCGACCACGTTGTTCAAAAAGTCTGCGCGCGGCATCATTTCAGCTTCATCGGCAGGCCGGCAACGACGAACTCGACCTCGTCGGACGCCGCCGCGATGACCTGGTTCATGATTCCGGCGGCGTCGCGATAGCGCCGCGCCAGCGCGTTGTCGGGCACGATGCCGAGACCGACCTCGTTGGTGACGAAGACGACGGGGCTTTTCAAACTGGGCAGGGCGGCGGCGAGCGCGTTCACCTCGTGCTCCCAGTTGCGTTCCGCATGCAGCAGGTTGGAGAGCCACAGCGTCAGGCAGTCCACCAGTCTTGCACCGCCGCCATCTGTCGCGACCAGCGCGGGGACAAGATCAAGCGGCACCTCGCGTTCGATCCAGTCGGCTTCGCGCCGCGCACGATGCTTGGCGATGCGCGCCTCCATTTCCGCATCGAGCGCCTCGGCCGTCGCGACGTAGACGGGCTGCCCGGGGAAGGCGCGCGTGCGCATTTCCGCACGCCTGCTCTTGCCCGATCGCGCTCCGCCTGTGATCAAGATGATGGCCATGAAGGTCTCCCGAGGGCCTGACTAATCATCAAACGCGGTCAAAGACAAAGCCGAAATCAGGCGGGCAGGGGCTTGCGCTCGGGCCTTGCTTTGCGCAACAGGGGCGAGACAGGAGGCAGGTGTGGGTTTTGCGGGCGCGATGATGTTGGCGATGGCGGTTGATGCCCTCCTGGGCTGGCCGTCGTGGCTGTTCGCGCGGATAGGCCATCCCGTGACCTGGCTCGGGCAGATGATCGGCGCCATTGATTCCGGGTGGAATCGCGCGTCGGATCCGCCGGCGTTTCGCCGTGGCGCGGGCATCGCCGGCGCGCTCGTGGTGATCGCATTCTCCGTTGCGGTCGGCTGGGTGCTTCAGGTCCTGCTTCCCTCGGGTTGGATCCAGATCGCGCTGCTCGGCGTCATGGCATGGCCGCTGGTCGCGCTGCGGTCGTTGCATGATCATGTGGCCGCCGTCGCAGATCCATTGCTGGCTGGCGATATCGCCGCCGCACGCGACGCGGTCTCGCGCATCGTCGGTCGCGATCCCGCAGCGCTCGATGAGGCCGGCATCGCGCGCGCGGCGATCGAGAGCCTTGCGGAGAATGCCTCCGACGGCATCGTGGCGCCGGTGTTCTGGGGCGCGCTGTTCGGCCTGCCGGGTATCCTCGGATATAAGGCTATCAACACGCTGGACTCCATGATTGGCCATCGCAGCGAGCGGCACGAGGCGTTCGGCTGGGCGGCGGCGCGCATCGACGATGTCGCGAACTTCATTCCCGCGCGGCTGACCGGCTTTCTGTTTGTGCTGCTGGCACCGCGGCGATCCGACGCGCTATCGTGCATGACTCGCGACGCACGCCGTCACCGCTCGCCGAATGCCGGCTGGCCGGAGGCCGCGATGGCGGGCGGGCTTGGCGTGCGGCTCAGCGGGCCCCGCATCTATCACGGCAGCACCACGAACGAGCCCTGGCTGAACGAAGGCGCGCGCGATCCGCGCGCCGCCGACATCACCGAGGCACTGACGGTCTACCGCCGCGCCATGCTGCTGCTCGCAGGCCTCCTTGCGATCCTGGCTTTCGCGTGAAAGAACGGGACATGCGTGAGCACGGTGGAAATCTCGATCTGGCCCAGCAGCGTTTTGGCGGACGCGCGGAAGACTGGATCGATCTCTCGACAGGGATCAACCGGCTGCCTTATCCCGTCGGCGAGGTGAGCGCGCGGGCGTGGAGCACGCTGCCGTCGCGAGCCGAGATTGACGCCCTGCATCAAGCTGCGCGGCACGCCTATCGCACGAGTGCGCCGATCGTCGCAATGGGCGGCGCCCAGGCCGTCATTCAAATGCTGCCGCAATTGGCGCCGCGCGGACGCGCACACATCCTCGCGCCGACCTACAATGAATATGCTGGCGTGCTGTCGGCTGCTGGCTGGGATGTGCAGGAGGTCGCGGAGCTCGACGCGCTGGCTGGGGCGGATCTCGCCGTCGTCGTCAATCCCAACAATCCCGATGGCCGGTGTCATACACCGAAGGATTTGCTGACGCTGCTGCCACGCGTCGGCCGTCTCGTGATCGACGAGAGTTTTGCAGACACGGTTCCGCAGCTGTCGCTCGCGTCGGAAGCGGACCGGCAGGGGTTGCTGATCCTGCGCTCGTTCGGGAAGTTTTACGGACTCGCCGGCTTGCGCCTTGGGTTCGCCATCGGCAATGCCGCGGACATCGCCAGGCTCATCGCGATGTCGGGCCCATGGCCGGTCTCCGGAGCTGCGATCGCGATTGGCAGCCGCGCCCTACGCGACGATGCCTGGGCCGAAGCGACGTCGGCGCGTCTCGTGCGCGATTGTGTCCGGCTGGACGAGATGACGCAAGCGCAGGGCTGGCGGCTTGTCGGCGGTGCGTCACTGTTTCGTCTGTACGAGACGCCCGACGCACTCGCCGCGCAGGAGAAGCTCGCGCGTGGCCGGATCTGGTCGCGCGTGTTCGCGCAGAAGCCGACATGGCTGCGCCTCGGGCTTCCGGGCAGCGAGGCCGAATGGACACGCGTTGCCGAGGTTCTAGCGGGCTAGCGCGAGCAGGCCTTCCACGTCGAGATGCTTTTCGATGTGATCGGCCAGCGCGTCGAGCGCGCTCTCGACCCGGGCGTGATAGGGTTCGTCGCCCGCGGGAATGTCGAGCCTGGCCAGATACGCCTTGCGGAAATCATCCGATGTGAACAGGCCGTGCAGATAGCTGCCCTGCACGAGGCCATCGCGCGAGATCGCACCTTCCGGCTCGCCGTTCAGCTTCGCGAACGGGCGGGCGCGATCCGGTCCGTCGGTACGGCCGATGTGGATTTCGTAGGCCTCGATCGGCTGATGCGTGGCGGCATGCACGGCCGCGACCCGCGTCAGCGTCTTCTGCGGGGTCATCACCGTCTCGACATCCAGCAGTCCGAGCCCCGCCGTGTCGCCGGCGGGCCCTTCGATGCCTTCGGGATCGGCGACGCTGCGGCCCAGCATCTGATAGCCGCCGCAGAGGCCGAGCACATGGCCGCCCCTGCGGTGATGTGCGAGCAGGTCGATGTCCCAGCCCTGCGCGCGCAGGAAGGCAAGATCGCCGCGGGTGGATTTGGAGCCGGGGATTATCACCAAGCGTACATCGCCCGGGATCGCTTGGCCCGGGCGCACCATCACGAGATCGACGCCGGCTTCGAGCTTGAGCGGGTCGAGATCGTCGAAATTGGCGATCCGCGACAGCGCCAGGCAGGCGATCTTGCACTGGCCCGGCTTGCGCGCGTCGCTCAGGCCGAGCGCGTCTTCAGCTGGCAGTTCGCCCGCGCGCGCAAACCATGGCAGCACACCGAGGCCGCGCCATGCGGTCTTTTGCTCGATCAGCTGGTAGCCGTCGTCGAACAGCGTGGGATCGCCGCGGAACTTGTTGATGACAAAGCCCTGGATCATCGCGGCATCGTCGGGGTCGATCACAGTCTTGATGCCGACGAGCTGGGCGATGACGCCGCCGCGGTCGATGTCGCCGACCAGTACGACCGGTACATCCGCCTTGCGCGCAAAGCCCATATTGGCGATGTCGGCCTTGCGCAAATTGACCTCGGCCGGGCTGCCGGCGCCTTCGACCAGCACCAAATCTGAGCGCGCCTTCAGTCGCTCGAAACTCTCCAGCACCGCGCCCATCAGCGAGGGCTTCATCGCCGCGTAGTCGCGTGCCCGCGCGGTCGCGATGCGCTTGCCCTGGACGATCACTTGCGCGCCGACATCGGTCTCGGGCTTCAGCAGCACCGGATTCATGTCGGTGTGCGGCTCGACGCCGGCGGCGAGCGCCTGCAGCGCCTGGGCGCGGCCGATCTCGCCGCCGTCGATAGTGACGGCTGCGTTGTTCGACATGTTCTGCGGCTTGAAGGGGAGCACGCGCAGGCCGCGGCGCGTGAAGGCCCGCGCAAGGCCGGCGACGATGAGCGATTTGCCCACGTCCGAGCCGGCCCCCTGGATCATCAATGCGCGTGCCATCGTGTGATCAGAACTCGACGCCGGCCTGCGCCTTGATGCCGGAGCGGAAGGGGTGCTTGACCAGCGTCATCTCGGTGACGAGATCGGCGATCTCGATCAGCTCGTCCTTGGCGTTGCGTCCGGTGAGGACGACATGTGTCATCTCGGGCTTCGAGGTCGTCAGGAATTCGACGACTTCCGCGATGTCGAGATAGTCGTAGCGCAGCGCGATGTTGATCTCGTCGAGCACGACCATGCGCAAGCTTTCATCGAGGATCAGCTCCTTGGCCTTCTCCCAGCCGGCGCGTGCCGCGGCGATATCGCGGGCGCGGTCCTGCGTCTCCCAGGTAAAACCCTCGCCCATGGCGTGGAACTGGCAGAGATCGCCGAAATGGCCGGTGAGCAGGCGCCGCTCGCCGGTATCCCAGGCGCCCTTGATGAACTGCACGACCGCGCAGGGAAAGCCATGGGCGACGCAGCGAACGATCATGCCGAAGGCCGAGGAGGACTTGCCCTTGCCGGCGCCGGTGTGGACGATGATGAGGCCCTTTTCGCCGCTCTTGGTGGCCATGATCTTGTCGCGGGCGGCCTTCTTCTTCGCCATTTTCGTGGCGTGGCGGGCGTCGGTTTCCTCGGCCGTTTTCGTATCCGGTTCAGGCGTCATCGGTCCCGGTCCTTCGGCTTGACAAGTGGCGGCCACCGGCAAATGGTGACCCGGTGTTGGTTCCTGTCCTATGACAGGCGAAGAGGGAATGCGATAGGGTCCGAATCGGCAAGATTTGGCTCCAAAATGCAGCCGCCCCCGCGACCGTGACCGGAGAGATGCCCGAAGCCACTGATCCCCCTGGGATCGGGAAGGCGGGGATCGAAGGGGAAACCCTGCTCCGCAAGCCGGGAGACCTGCCAGCGCGGACGATTTTTGGACCGGCGGACGGGGTGTTCCGCGACGGGGAAGCGGGCCTTCGGAAGAATGGTCCGTGTGCCTCATCGCCTCCGCCGTTTAATCTGGAAGAGCGATGACCGTCACACTTCACGTTTGTATCACCTGCCGCGCCGGCGAGACGCCGGGCGAGGGCGAGACCACGCCCGGCAAGCGCCTGCATGGCGCGATCCTCGAGGCCGGCGTGCCCGAGGGCGTCCATGTGGTTCCGGTCGAATGCCTGTCGGCCTGCAGCCAGGGCTGCTCGGTGGCACTGAGCGCGCCGGGCCGGTGGTCTTACGTTTATGGGCGCCTCTCAGACGCCAATGCGAAGGACGTGGTCGCGGGCGCTGCGGCCTATGCGGCCGCACCCGACGGGCTCGTGCCCTGGCGCAGCCGACCGGAAATCTTCCGCAAGCAGTCGCTTGCCCGCATTCCCCCTGTTGCCGTCGTGCCGGAGGCCGCCGAATGAGCTCGCTCGCAAAAGTCCCGGTGACTGTGGTCACCGGTTTCCTCGGCTCCGGCAAGACGACGCTGATCCAGCATCTGCTCAGCAATGCCAACGGAAAGAAGCTCGCGGTGCTCGTCAACGAGTTCGGCAGCGAGGGCGTCGACGGCGAGATCCTGAAGTCCTGCGCCGACGCGAACTGCCCGGAGGAGAACATCATCGAGCTCGCCAATGGCTGCATCTGCTGCACCGTCGCCGACGATTTCATTCCGACCATGGAGAAACTGCTGGCGCGGCCGGTGCGGCCCGACCACATCCTGATCGAGACCTCGGGCCTGGCGCTGCCCAAGCCGCTGCTGAAGGCGTTCGACTGGCCGGAGATCCGCTCGCGCATCACGGTCGACGGCGTGATCGCGCTCGCCGATGCCGAGGCTGTCGCCGCTGGTCGCTTTGCGCCGGATCCGATTGCTGTCGAAGCGCAGCGCGCGGCCGATGAAAGTCTCGATCACGAGACGCCGCTATCGGAAGTGTTCGAGGACCAGATCGCCTGCGCGGATATCGTGCTGCTGACCAAGGCCGATCTCGCGGGCGCCGCCGGCATCGAAGCCGCCAAGGCCGCGATCACCGCCGAGATGCCGCGCCGTGTGCCGATGGTGCCCGTCACCGACGGCGCGATCGATGCGCGCCTCATCCTCGGCCTCGGCGCTGCCGCGGAGAACGATCTCGCCGCGCGTCCCTCGCATCACGATGGCGAGGAGGAGCACGAGCATGATGATTTCAACTCCGTGGTGATCGATCTTCCTGAAATCACCGACATCGACGCACTGGTCGCATCCGTCCAGCGTCTGGCGCGCGAGCAGAACGTGCTGCGCGCCAAGGGCTATATCGCGGTCGCGGGTAAGCCGATGCGGTTGCTGTTGCAAGCGGTCGGCGAGCGCGTGCGCCACCAGTACGACAAGCCATGGGGGGCGGGCACCAGGCAGTCGAAGCTCGTCGTGATCGGCGAGCGCGGCGATATCGACGAGGCCGCGATCAGGTCAGGACTTGGTCTTTCAGGGTCTGGCATCTGATGCACGTCGTTTTCCGCGAGAGCCGCGGTCTCGAGGAGACCGCGACGCCAAGGGACATCGGCCAGGACCCGGCCGATCTCGTGGTGCTCTCGTATTCGGATTCCGATCTTGCGGCGTTCGCGGCCGGTTGGCGGCGCGGCCGCGACAGCCTGCCGACGCTGCGGCTCGCTAATCTCGCGGAATTGCGTCATCCGCTGTCGGTCGACACCTATATCGAGCGCACGCTGTCGCAGGCGCGCGGCATTCTGGTTCGCCTGATCGGCGGCGAGTCCTATTGGTCCTATGGCCTCGCGGCTCTTCAGCAACTCGCCAAGGATCGCAATATCGTGCTGGCCGTGCTGCCGGCCGACGGCCGCGACGACACGCGGCTCGATGCGTATTCGACGCTGCCGGTCTCGACGCTGCGCCGGCTGAAGGTGCTCTGCGACACCGGTGGCCCGGTGGCTGCGCAAGCGGCGATTGCGCAGCTTGCGCTGGCCTCGGGCCTCTATGCAGGGCCCGTGATCGGCGAGACGGCCGTTCCTGAGATGGGCTTCTACGATCCGGCGCGCGGTGTCGTTGCTGCGCCGGTGGGCGGTGACGGCAAGCCGCGCGCGTTGGTGACGTTCTATCGCTCCTACCTCACAGCGGCGGATACCGGCCCGGTCGATGCGCTGATCGCAGCGCTGCGCGAGCGCGGCTTTGATGCCTGCGGCGTGTTCGTCACCTCGTTGAAGGCTCCAGGTGTCGCCGACTGGTTGCGGGCGCATCTCGCGCAAAATCCTCCGGCCGCAATCGTCAATGCGACGGCGTTCTCAGCCCTGGGTGACGATGGTACGACGCCGTTCGACGCCGCGTCATGTCCGGTGTTCCAGGTCGCGCTCTCGTCGGCCCGGCGCGAAGACTGGGTGGAGTCCTTGCGCGGCCTGTCGCCCGGCGATCTCGCGATGCATGTGGTGCTGCCCGAGGTCGACGGCCGGCTGTTCGCGGGCGTGGTGAGTTTCAAATCGGCCGCGCAGCGCGATCCCGATCTGCAATTCTCGCATCTGGCGCACGGGCCGGATGAAGAGCGCGTGAAGGCCATCGCCGCCCGCGTCGCGGCCTGGCGGCGGCTCGCCGAGACGCCGGCTGCCGAGAAGCGGCTTGCGATCGTGCTCTCGAACTATCCGGGGCGACCGCACCAGATCGCGCACGCCGTCGGGCTCGATGCGCTGGCTTCGGTCGAAGCCCTGGAGTCCGATCTGGCGGCAGCCGGCTACGATGTCACGCCGGTCCACGCACTTGGCGACACGCTGCTGAAGCAGAGCTTGACCTGGAACGTCGCAGACTATCGTGCTGCGCTCGCGCGGCTGCCGCAAGCATTACAGGATGATCTCGCGCAAGCCTGGGGTGCGCCGGAGAGTGATCCGTGTTGCCGCAATGGCGAGTTCCACTTCGCGGCTGTCGCATGCGGCCGTTCGATTGTCGCGGTCCAGCCCGAGCGCGGCGATGCGGTCGCGCGCGATAGCGATTATCACGATCTCGCCCGCACGCCGCGCCATGGCTATGTCGCGTTCTATCTCTGGCTCCGAGAGCAGGCGTGTGATGCCGTCGTGCACATGGGCGCACACGGGACGCTGGAATGGCTGCCGGGAAAATCCGTCGCGCTCTCCTCACAGTGCTGGCCGGAAGCCGTGATCGGCGATCTGCCGGTGATCTATCCTTTCATCGTCAACGATCCCGGCGAGGCCGCGCAGGCCAAGCGGCGCTTAGCGGCCGTCACTATCGGCCATCTGCCGCCGCCGCTGGAAACATCGGCTGTGCCCGAGGGATTGCGGCGGCTCGAACGCCTGCTCGACGAATATTCGACCGCCGATGGTCTCGATCCCGCGCGCCGCCAGCGGCTGATTGGCGCGATCCGCGACGAGGCGCGCGCGGTGGGCCTTGAAGACGATCTCGGTCTCGATGCGTCGGCCGTACCGGCCGAAGCGATTCCACGTATCGACCGCTTCGTCTGCGATCTCAAGGAGAGCCAGTACGGCGACGGCCTGCATGTGTTCGGCCGCGGCGCCTGCGGCGATGCGGAGCGGGATGCGCTATGTGCCGCACTCGCAGGGCAGCGCGTTGCGCCGGGGCCTTCGGGCTCGCCCTATCGCGGCCGTCAGGACGTGCTGCCGACGGGACGCAATCTCTTCGCCGTCGACCCGCGCGCCGTGCCGACGCCGTCGGCGCATGCGCAGGGCATCAAGCTTGCGGAAGAGCTGCTGCGCCGTCACTTGCAGGATCATGGCGATTGGCCGAAGGGGCTCGTGGTCGATCTCTGGGGCTCGGCGACGATGCGCACGGCCGGCGAGGAATTTGCGATGGCGCTGCATCTGGCCGGCCTTGCGCCGCGCTGGGATCACGCCTCCGGCCGGGTCACCGGTTACTACATCGTCACCCCGGCCGAGCTTGGCCGTCCCCGCATCGACGTGACGTTGCGGGTGTCCGGCCTGTTCCGCGACGTCTTCTCGGGCCTTGCGCTATTGTTCGAGGCCGCCTCCGAAGCGCTTGCGGCGCGCGAGGAGGAGGGCGACGAGAATCCGTACCGCCACCGCGCCTCCCGCGTGTTCGCCCCGCGTCCCGGACAATACGGCGTTGGCCTCTCGGCGATCCCGGATGACTTCACGTCGGAGACGCGCGAGGCCGCAGGCGAAGCCTGGTTGTCGGCATCGTCATGGGCGTTTTCGGCCGACGGCGAGATGCAGCCGAATCGCGCCGGCATCGAGCAGCGCCTCGCTTCGGCCGATGGCTTTGTCCACGTTCAGGACTTGCCGGAAACCGATCTGCTGCTCGCGGCCGACTATGCCGCACATGAAGCCGGTGTAGCGGCGGCGGCTGCGCATCTCGGCGCGGCGCGACCATCGCTCTATCACCTCGACGCGACGCGTCCCGAGCAGCCCCACGCGCGCACTTTGACCGAGGAAATCTCGCGCGTCGTCCGCGCACGCGCGATCAATCCGGGCTGGATCGCCGGCATGATGCGTCACGGTTTTCGCGGCGCCGCCGAGATCACGGCGACGCTGGAGCACATGGCCGCTTTCGCTCATCTCGCGGACGCCGTGCCGCCGCATCTGTTCGATCTCTACTACGATGCGACGCTCGGCAATGACGACGTCCGCGCCTTCATGGCGCGTGAAAATCCGTCCGCACTCGCGGCGATGGAAACCTGCTTTGCGCGCCTGCACGATGCGGCGCTCTGGCAAACGCGCCGCAATTCGATTGCTGCAGCGTTGCGGGAGGCCTCATGAGTGCGGCCACGGTCAAGGGCTGGTGTCCCGGCGCGCTGCGCCCGATGCTCTCGGGCGACGGGCTCGTGGTGCGCGTGCGTCCGTTCGGTGGGCGGCTCGAAGCGCCACAAATCACGGGACTTGCCGAACTCGCCGGGCAGCACGGCAATGGTCTGATCGACGTGACGAGCCGCGCCAATCTGCAGATCAGGGGCGTCCGCGAGCAAGGCCATCGGCCGTTGATCGACGGCCTTGCACGATTGGCGCTGCTCGATCCGGATCCGGCCACGGAAGCCCGACGCAACATCCTCGTCACGCCGTTCTGGCGCACTGGCGACGCGACTCAATCGCTCGCCGCCGAACTCGAAGAAGTGCTCGGGGATAGCTCACTCGCGCTTCCAACGAAATTCGGCTTCGCCATCGACGACGGGACCTCGCGCGTGCTCGCCGGCAATTCCGCCGACATACGGATCGAGCGCGATCGCACAGGCCATCTCCTGGTGCGAGCCGACGGCGCAAAGCTCGGGCGCTCCGTCGCACGTGGAGACGCCGTGAGCACGGCGCTCGCGCTTGCAAGCTGGTTCCTGGCCTCCGGCGGCGCGACGGGCGGGCGAGGGCGCATGGCGGCCCATATCGCCTCCGGCGCGGCATTGCCTCAATCGCTGCGAGGCGAGACCGAGCCCGCGCCGGTGATGGCCGCGTCGCGGCCCGGGCACTATCCGCAAGGCGCGATGGTCGGCCTCGCTTTCGGACAGATGCTGCATACGACACTGCAGCAGTTCGCCGGTTGCGGACATGCGCTGCGCATGACGCCCTGGCGGATGGTGCTCAGCGAAGGCAAGCGCGAGATGCCGAGCGCGCCGGGCCTGATCACCGAGCCCTTTGATCCCGCGCTTCGCGTCATCGCCTGCAGCGGCGCGCCGCGCTGCCGCGAGGCCCATGCCGATACGCGCGCGCTCGCAGCGGCGCTCGCGCCGCGCATTGGCGTCGATACGTGGCTCCACGTCTCCGGCTGCGGCAAGGGCTGTGCCCATTCCGGCACGGCCGCGGTGACACTGGTTGCGACCCGCGCCGGATTCGACCTCGTCCGTGACGGCTCGATCCGCGACGAGCCGGTGCTGCGCGGCCTGAACGGCGCCGACATCGTGAGCGATCCCTCGATCCTGGTGGGAGGGCATTGATGCCGCACACCTACGAGACCGACGGCGCGGCGATCTACCGGCAGTCCTTCGCGACGATCCGAGCCGAGGCCGATCTTGGCCGCTTCACGCCGGATGAGGAACCGGTGGTGGTGCGGATGATCCATGCCGCCGGCATGGTCGGCCTGGAGGCGCATATCCGCTTCACGCCCGGCATGGCGACGGCTGCGCGCGCCGCCTTGCTGAGAGGCGCGCCGATCCTGTGCGATGCGCGCATGGTCTCGGAAGGGGTTACGCGCGCAAGACTGCCCGCCGCGAACGCCGTCATCTGCACGCTTGGTGACGAGACCGTGCCCGCGCTGGCGCAATCCATGCGCAACACCCGCTCGGCTGCGGCGCTGGAACTGTGGCGGCAGCATCTCGATGGTGCGATCGTTGCGATCGGCAATGCGCCGACTGCGCTGTTTCATCTGCTCAACATGCTGGAGGACCGCGATTGCCCGCGGCCCGCGGCGATCATCGGCTGTCCTGTCGGCTTCGTCGGTGCCGCCGAATCCAAGGCCGCGCTGATGGCGGATCCGCCGGTGCCGGCGCTGACCGTCGAGGGCCGCCTCGGCGGCTCCGCGATCACGGTTGCCGCCGTGAATGCGCTGGCGAGCCGGAGCGAATAGCGATGGGACGCATCATCTGCTGCGGTCTCGGCCCCGGCGATCCTGATCTGATGAGCGTGCGTGCCGATCGCACCGTGCGCGCCGCCAGGCACGTCGCCTACTTCCGCAAGAAGGGCCGGCCGGGCCAGGCCCGGCGCATCGTCGAAGGCATGTTGGCGCCTGATGTCACCGAATATCCCATGGAATATCCTGTGACGACGGAGATTGCGTTCGACAGCGTGGAATATGTCCAACTGCTTGCCGGCTTCCACGACGAATGGGCCGAGCGCCTGGTGCGGCTTTCGCGCGCAGTCGACGTCGTCGTGCTGTGTGAGGGTGATCCCTACTTCTACGGCTCCTTCATGCATCTGCACACGCGCCTGCAAGGTCGCGTCGAGATCGAGGTGATCGCGGGCATTCCCGGCATGGTCGGTTGCTGGAACGGGGTCGGACAGCCGATCGCGCTGGGCGATGACGTGACGACCGTGCTGATGGGGACGCTTCCCGAAGCCGAGCTCGAGCGGCACATGCGCGATTCCGATGCGCTCGTCGTCATGAAGACCGGCCGCAATCTTGCAAAGGTGCGGCGCGCGCTCGCATCCGCCGGCCGGCTCGACGATGCCTGGCTGGTCGAGCGCGGCACCATGCCGGGCGAGCGGGTGGTGCGGCTCGCCGAGGTCGACGGCGGCGACTGTCCTTATTTCGCGATCGTGCTGGTCCACGGCAAGGGCCGGCACCTGGACGCCGCCGAATGACGGGCACGTTGACCATCGCGGGCCTCGGGCCGGGCAGTGATGCGCTGGTGACGCCCGAGGTCACGGCTGCGCTGGCGTCGGCGACCGACATTCTGGGCTACGCGCCGTACGTTGCGCGCGTGCCGCCGCGGCCGGGGCTGAAGCTGCATCCTTCCGACAATCGCGAGGAGCTGCAGCGCGCGAGCGAGGCTTTGCGGCTTGCGTCCGAAGGCGGGCAGGTCGTCGTCGTGTCCTCCGGCGATCCCGGCGTCTTTGCGATGGCCTCCGCGGTGTTCGAGGCACTCGAACAGGCGCCGCAATGGCGGGATCTTTCGATCCGCGTGCTGCCGGGCATCACGGCGATGCTGGCAGCGGCCGCGCGCGCAGGCGCGCCGCTCGGCCATGATTTCTGCGCGATCAATCTCTCCGACAATCTCAAGCCGTGGGCCGTGATCGAGAAGCGCCTGCGGCTGGCGGCGGAAGCCGACTTTTCCATTGCGATGTACAACCCGCGCTCGGCAAGCCGGCCGGAAGGATTCGGCCGCGCGCTCGCAGTGCT
Organism: Bradyrhizobium symbiodeficiens; assembly: GCF_002266465.3. Taxonomy (NCBI): domain Bacteria; kingdom Pseudomonadati; phylum Pseudomonadota; class Alphaproteobacteria; order Hyphomicrobiales; family Nitrobacteraceae; genus Bradyrhizobium; species Bradyrhizobium symbiodeficiens. Next base: position 2,805,743 of record NZ_CP029427.2, read on the forward strand.
GAAAGAGGCAGGCTGCGGTGAGCGCCTCGTGATCTTTGCACGCGCGATCAGCGCTGCCGACGAGAAGATCGTGACCGTGACGCTGAACGACGCGACCCCGGAGATGGCGGATATGCGCACGCTGGTGATCGTCGGGAATTCGCAGACGCGCCGTGTTGGCCACTGGGTCTATGCGCCGAGGCGGGTCTGATGACCGAGCCACTGCATCACCTCAGTGACGCTCTCGACCCGTCGGCGTTCGGGCAGCTCCGGTCGCGAGATCATGATCACCGGCAGGCCGAGCACGCGGGCCGCGTCGATCTTGGCACGCGCGCCGGCGCCGCCGGAATTGCGGGCGACGATCCAGCCGATGCCGCGTTCCCGCATCATCTCCAGCTCACCGTTCAGCAAGAACGGCCCGCGCGACACGACCACATCGGCAGCGAAGGGCAGGAGTGCGTCCGGCGGATCGACGAAACGCAGCGTGTAGGTGTGCTGCGGCTTCGCCGCGAACGGTGCGATATGCTGGCGGCCGATGGCGAGAAACACTTTTGCGGGCGCCTCGGACAACGCGTCAGCTGCGGCGCTGACATCGGTCACCTCGATCCAATTGTCGCCGGGCGCTTTGGTCCAGGGCGCGCGCTCCAGTGCGATCAGCGGCGTGCTGGTCTGCGCGCACGCCGCGACCGCATTGCGGCTTATCTCCGCGGCGAAAGGATGCGTCGCATCGATCACATGCGTGATGCCTTCACTGCGGATATAGTCGGCAAGCCCACTCACGCCGCCGAAGCCGCCGATGCGGGTCGGCAGCGGCTGATCGGCAGGCGCGCGGGTGCGGCCGCCATAGGAATAGACGGCGCCAAGCCCGGCGCGCGCGACCTCCGCTGCGAGCAGGCTCGCATCGGCCGTTCCGCCCAGTATGAGCGCGCGCGTCATGGCTGATTCCTTGGCTGATCCCTGGCTGACGATCATCGGTATCGGCGAAGATGGCCTCGCCGGGCTGTCCGATGCAAGCCGGAAGGCGCTTGCTTCGGCAGAAATCGTGTTTGGCGGCGAACGTCATCTTGCGCTCGCCGATGTCGGCAGCCGGGGCCGCCGATGGCCGGTGCCGTTCGATGCGGATGTCGTTCTAAATTGCCGCGGCCGGTCGACGGTGGTGCTCGCCTCCGGGGATCCGTTCTGGCATGGCGCAGGCGCGGTTCTCGCCGAGAAACTCGGTGGCGACGAATGGATCGCGCATCCGGCCCCGTCGACTTTCTCCCTCGCTGCAGCGCGCCTCGGCTGGCGCCTGGAGTCCGTGACCTGCATCGGGCTTCATGCGGCGCCGTTCGAACGTCTGATGCCGCATTTGGTGCGAGAGGCACGCATCATCTGCCTGGTACGCGACGCAGCTGCGGTCGGAGACCTCGCGAAATGGTTGACTGAGCGCGGATGGGGCGCCTCGCTGTTGTGGACGCTCGAAGCGCTGGGCGGGCCACGGGAATGCATTGACCAGCATCGCGTCGATCTCTTTGCCGAGGATATGACCGGAGATCTTGTTGCGGTCGCGTTATTGCTGATCGGGACGCAGGGCATTCCCCGTAGCTCGGGTTTGCCCGACGATCTGTTCATTCACGACGGCCAGATCACCAAGCGCCCGGTGCGCGCGCTCGCGCTCTCGGCGCTGGCGCCGCGTCCGGGCGAACGTCTCTGGGATATCGGCGCCGGTTCGGGATCGATCTCGGTCGAGTGGGCGCTGTGCGGCGGGACGGCGACCGCGATCGAGGCGCGCGAGGATCGCGTCGCAAACATCCACAGCAACGCAGCGGCGTTTGGACTTTCGCACCGGATCGCCGTCGTCACAGGGAGGGCGCCCGAAGCTGTTGCGGCACTCGAAGCGCCGAATGCGGTCTTCATCGGCGGTGGTCTCGACAGCGCGATGTTCGATGCGATCTGGTCGCGGCTTCCGTCCGGCACACGGCTGGTCGCGCATACCGTGACGCTGGAGACGGAAGCGCTGCTTGGCGAGCTTCACCAGCGCCATGGCGGCGAGCTGATGCGAGTCGAGATCGCGCATGCCGCGCCGCTCGGCCGCTACCGGTCATGGGATGCGGTACGGCCAGTGGTGCAGTGGAGGGCGGTCCGATGAAGGTCGCTGGACTCGGCTTCAGGAAGGAAGTCACGCTGGCTTCGTTGCGCGAAGCTTTACTCGCAGCAGGTGGCCCTGAAGGCCTCACAGCGATAGCGACGGTCAGCGACAAGGCCGATGCGGAGCCGTTGCTGCAGCTCGCACGTGAGTGCGGCGTGCCGGTCAAGGCTGTTCCGGCCGACGTCCTTGCGAGCGTCGATACCTTGACGCAGTCGAAATTCGTCACCGAGAAGTTCGGGACCGGATCGGTCGCCGAGGCTGCGGCGCTCGCGGCCGCTGGTCCTCGCGCGCGGCTGATTGCGACACGCGTCGTCTCGCAGGATCGCACGGCGACCGCCGCGATCGCCGAAGGAGACGGCGCATGACGGTGCACTTTATCGGCGCAGGACCGGGCGCGCCTGACTTGCTGACCTTGCGCGGGCGCGACCTGATCGCCGCCAGCCCGGTCTGCCTCTATGCCGGCTCGCTGGTGCCGGAGGGCGTGCTGGCGCATTGCCCGCCCGGCGCGCGTGTCGTCAATACCGCGCCACTGTCACTCGACGAGATCATCGCCGAGATCGCCGCCGCGCATGAGGCGGGCAAGGATGTGGCGCGGCTGCATTCCGGCGATCTCTCGATCTGGTCGGCGATGGGCGAGCAGCTTCGCCGCCTGCGCGCGCTCGGCATTCCCTACACGGTCACGCCCGGCGTTCCCTCTTTCTCGGCTGCTGCGGCGGCGCTCGAGGTCGAGCTGACGCTGCCCGGGCTTGCCCAGACGGTGGTGCTGACGCGCACGCCGGGCCGCGCCAGCGCGATGCTTGAGGGTGAGAAGCTGGCGGCATTTGCCGCGACCGGCGCGGTGCTCGCGATCCATCTCTCGATCCATCTGCTCGACAATGTCGTCGCCGAGCTCACGCCCCATTACGGCGCGGATTGCCCGGTCGCGATCGTCTGGCGCGCGAGCTGGCCGGACCAGCGCATCGTCCGTGCCACGCTTGCAACACTCGATGCTGCCGTTGGCGCGGAGATGGAGCGCACCGCGCTGATCCTGGTCGGCAAGACGCTGGAAGCTGCGGATTTCGACGAGAGCCGCCTTTATGCTGCCGATTACGACCGCCGCTATCGGCCGGTCGGCGCCGAGCCGCGCTTCCCGGAGGCCTCGTGATGGCGGCAGGCCTCGTCATCTCCGCACCGGCCTCCGGCGTCGGCAAGACCACGCTGACGCTGGCGCTCGCACGCGCCTGGCGTCATCGCGGCTTGAACGTGCAGTGTTTCAAGAGCGGTCCTGATTACATCGATCCCGCCTTCCACGCCGCAGCCACGGGCCGCGCCTCCGTCAACGTCGACAGCTGGGCGATGGACCGCGGGGCAATCGCCCATCTCGTCAGCCGCGGCGTGGATGCCGATGTCGTGCTCGCCGAGGGCTCGATGGGCTTGTTCGACGGTGTCGCCGCCCGCGGCGTTTCCGGCACCGGCGCCACCGCCGATATCGCAGAGATGCTGGGCTGGCCCGTGGTGCTGGTGATCGACCCTTCCGGACAAGCGCAGACGGCGGCGGCTATCGCCGCGGGCCTCCGCGATTATCGCCCCGGATTGAAGCTTGCCGGCGTCGTGCTCAATCGTGTCGCCAGCCCGCGTCATGAAGATCTCGTGCGGCATGCGCTCAACGAGGCCGGGATTGCCGTGTTCGGCGCGCTGCCGCGCCATGCCGAGATCAGCCTGCCGAAGCGGCATCTCGGCCTGGTGCAAGCCGAAGAGCAGGCCGAGATCGGCAAGCTGATCGACGAGGCCGCGCGCTTCGTCGCCGAGCATGTCGACCTCGATGCGGTGCTGCGATCTGCGGCCAGCTGGTCGCCGCAACCTGCCGTGAACGGCCTGAACGTGACGCCGCCGGGGCAACGCATCGCGCTCGCCCGCGATGCCGCGTTTTCCTTCGTCTATCCGCATATGCTGGAAGCCTGGCGCGGGGCGGGCGCGGAGATCTCGACGTTCTCGCCGCTCGCCGATGAAGCGCCTGACGCGAGCGCCGATGTGTGTTGGCTCCCCGGCGGCTACCCCGAGCTCCATGCCGGCAAGATCGCGGCCAATGCGCATTTTCGCAGCGGCCTGCGCGCCTTCGCCGAAACGCGACCGGTGCACGGCGAATGCGGGGGCTATATGGTGCTGGGCACCGCTTTGACCGATGCGGACGGTGTCCGCCACGAGATGACGGGCTTGCTCGGCCTGGAGACGAGCTTTGCCAAGCGCCGCATGCATCTCGGTTATCGTCTGGCCGAACTCGCCGCGCCGATGCCGGGACACCGCCCCGGCGCACGCCTGCGCGGCCACGAATTCCACTATTCAACGATCGTCGCGCAGCCTGACATGCCGCTGGCCGTGGTGCATGATGCGACCGGCGCGGTCATTGCCGAAACCGGCTCGCGGCGCGGCCACGCCACCGGTACGTTCTTCCATCTGATCGCGGAGGATCGGTGAGCGGCTTCGTCTCCTTCATCTCCGCCGGACCGGGCGACCCCGAACTGCTCACGCTCAAGGGCGCCGCGCGGCTGCGCGAGGCCGACGTCGTGCTCTATGACGATCTTGCCTCCGGCGCGATCCTCGATCTCGCCCGGCCCGGCGCCAATCTCGTCGCGGTGGGGAAACGGGCAGGGCGTGCCTCGACCAAGCAACATCACGTCAACCGCCTGCTGGTCGACTATGCCGCAACAGGGGTGCGCGTGGTGCGGCTCAAGTCGGGCGATGCCGGCATTTTCGGCCGGCTCGAAGAAGAGCTGGAGACGCTGCACGAAGCGGGCATCGGCTACGAGATCGTTCCCGGCGTCACCTCGGCCTGCGCCGCGGCGGCACAGGCCGGCATTCCCCTGACACGGCGTCACACCTCGCGACGGGTGCAGTTCGTGACCGGGGCCGATGTCACCGGGGAGTTGCCGCCGAATCTGAATTGGGCGGCGCTGGCCGATCCGGAGGCGACGACGGTGGTCTATATGGGCCGACGCACCTTTCCGGCGCTTGTCGCAAAATTGGTCGCGCAGGGCCTCGCCGCGGACACCCCGGCGCTGGTCGCCGAGTCCCTCGGTCGTCCCGACGAGCGGCTGGTGCGCACCACCATTGCCGAACTCGCCGAGCAGCTTGCCCGCGGCGGCGCTCCTTCGACCGCCGCGGTGATCCTGTTCGGCGCGCTGGCGGGGGATTATTCGTCATGATCGCCCCGGCAGGCGGTCGCCCCTTGACGCCGGCTCGACGAAAGGGGCACACAGGAGGGGCATGGTGCTCAACGCGGCGCAAAGCGCCGGAGCATAATCGGGAATGGGGGTGGGCGGACCCAGTTGCGGCGCTCAAAACCCCAGCCGCCCCCGCGACTGTAAGCGGTGAGGGACTCCGATCAGCCACTGGGCCGCAAGGTTCGGGAAGGCCGGAGAACCCAGCGAACCGCGAGCCAGGAGACCGGCCGTGCGCGTTTTGAGGCCAAGGCCGTCGGGTGTAACGGCAGGAAGGAACTGAGCCATGCATATCGAACCCGGTCTAGTGACGGGCGCCAAGCTCGTGTTGAGTTACGCAACCGGCATCGCCGCAGGCGGCGTTGCGCTGAAGCTCGCGGTCGAGACCGTGCGTGAGCAGGGCGTCACGTCGTTTGCGGCGCGGACGCTCGCCACCACGGTCCTCGTCTTCGTCTTCTTCGAGATCCTGCCGCACTTCCCGGTCGGTGTCTCCGAAGTGCACTTCATTCTCGGCTCGACATTGTTCCTGCTGTTCGGCGCGGCGCCCGCCGCCTTCGGCCTTGCTTTCGGTCTCCTGCTCCAGGGCGTGTTCTTCGAGCCCGCTGACATCCCCCAATATGGCATGAACGTCACGACGCTGCTGGTGCCGCTGTTCGCGATCCAGGCGATCGCCACGCGGACCATTTCGCGCAACACCGCCTATGTTGATTTGAAATATCGACAGGCGCTGGCGCTTTCGACGACCTACCAGGCCGGCGTCATCGCCTGGGTGGCGTTCTGGGCGCTTTACGGTTCGGGCTTTGCGATGAGCAACCTCGCGAGCATCGCGACGTTTGCGGCTTCTTACGCGCTGGTTATCGTGATCGAGCCGCTCGCCGATCTCGCCGTGCTGGCGCTGGCGAAGTCGTTGCGCGGCGTCACCGCGTCCGGCCTCGTCACTCCGCGCCTGCACAACGCGGCCTGAGAGACAAGCGAACGGGCGGCCAGCAAGGCCGCCCGTCGCGTTCGCGATGCTCACGCTCTCCCTGATAGGCATCGGTTGCGGCGATCCCGACCAGCTCACGCGCGCCGCTGTGCAAGCGATCAACGCCGCCGATCTCGTCCTGATCCCGCGCAAGGGAACGGCGAAGTCGGATCTCGCCGATCTCAGGCGGACGATTTGCGCGGACGTGCTCACCAGCGACAAGACAGCCATCGCTGAATTCGATCTTCCCGTGCGCGACGCTGCTGAAGCCGATTACCGCAAGGGCGTGGACGATTGGCACGATGCGGTTGCCGCGACCTGGTCGCAGACGATCGCAAAGCATCTCGCAGGCGAGGGCAAGGTTGCGCTGCTGATCTGGGGCGATCCGTCGCTCTATGATTCTTCATTGCGCATTGCGCGGCGGCTCGATCCCTTGCCTGACATCGAGGTCGTGCCCGGCATCACCTCGATCCAGGCGCTGTGCGCGGCGCATGCGCTCCCGCTCAACGATATCGGCGAGCCCTTTCTGGTCACGACGGGACGGCGCTTGCGCGAAGGCGGCTGGCCGCAAGGTGTCGATACCGTGGTAGTGATGCTCGACGGCGGCACGGCGTTTCAAGTGCTTGACCCGGAAGGCTTGCAGATCTGGTGGGGCGCATATCTCGGCATGCCCGACCAGATCGTCATGTCCGGGGCGCTCGCCGAGGTTGGCCCGCGCATCGTCGCGGCGCGCCAGGAGGCGCGCGAGCGGCATGGCTGGATCATGGACAGTTACATTCTCAAGCGCGCGCGTTGAGCGAGGCAGCATGCTCCCGGAATGGGTTACCAAGAACTGCCCCGAAATCTCCGCCGCGCATCGCGAGACGGCGATTGCGCGGCAGGCGCAACTGACAAAGCCGACCGGTGCGCTCGGCCGGCTGGAGCAGCTCGCGATCGAGCTCGCCGGTTTGCAGGCGACCGAGCGGCCGCGTGCGGCGCTTGTGCCGATCATCATCTTCGCCGGCGACCATGGCATCGTCGCGCAGGGCGTATCGGCGTATCCGCAAGGAGTGACCATCGCGATGATGGCGAATTTTGCCTCCGGCGGTGCCGCGATCTCCGTGCTGGCGCGCGAGCTCGGCTCGAGCCTGGAAGTGGTCGACGCCGGCACGCTGGCGCAGGACGAGATGGCGGGAATCGTCACCGACAAGCCGCGCCACGGCACGCGCGATTTCAGCGTCGAGGCCGCGCTCGCACCCGCCGAGCTGGCGTTTGCGCTCGAGGCCGGCCAGCGCGCGGTCGCACGTGCGGCAGCCCATCAACCTGATCTCCTGATCTTCGGCGAGATGGGGATCGGCAACACGACGACCTCGGCTGCGATCGCCGCAAGCCTGCTTGGCGTGAGCGCCGAGGAGATCGCGGGCAGCGGGACCGGGGTCGATGCGGCCGGCCGCGCGCACAAGGCGCGGGTGATCGATGCGGCGATAGCCCGCCACGGCGTTGCGAGCGCCTCGGCCGAAAAAATTCTGTGCGCCGTCGGCGGCCTGGAGATCGCAGCGATATCAGGTGCGATCATCGCGGCCGCGCAGCGCCGCATCCCGGTCTTGATCGACGGCTTCATCGTATCGGTGGCGGCGCTCGCAGCGGCGCGACTCAACCCATCGTGCCAGCCGTTTCTGCTGCCGTCGCATCAATCTGCGGAGCAGGGACACCGGCTGGTGTTGCGCGCGCTGAACGTGCAGCCGTTGATCAGCCTCGATCTCCGGCTCGGAGAGGGATCGGGCGCGGCCATTGCGCTGCCGCTGGTTCGGCTCGCCTGCGCGCTCCACAACGACATGGCGACCTTTGCGCAGGCCAATGTGCCTGACAGGCCTAGCTGATCCGCTGATTGGCGGAGACGACGCGCCAGCCGCTCGCAAGGCGATCGATCCGGGTCAGCGATAGCGGATCGATCACGAAGCGCAGGGCAGCCTGCGGTGTCAGATCCAACGCGATGCAGAGCGCGGCGCGGATGGTGCCGGAATGCACGACGAGCGTGGCCGATCCGGCGCCGATCCGCGACAGACCCGACCGGACACGCGCGACCTGGTCCGCAAAACTCTCGCCGCCCGGCGGCCGTGCGTTCGCCGGATCATTCCAGAACTGCGCATAGGCATCGTCGCCGGTGGCACTGAGTTCGTCGTGTCGATGGCCGGTCCAGTCGCCGAAATCCTGCTCGCGGAATTCGCTGATCAACTCCGGTTCGAGCCCCAGCGCGCGCGCCGTCTCGACCGTGCGCCGTGAGGGGCTGGCATAGCTCGCGGCATCCGGCGGCAGACGCCGTCGCACGGCATCCAATTGGGCGCGATCGCCGAGATCTGCCGGCGCGTCGGCAGCGTGGATGGTGCCTGTGACGCCCTCGACCGGCGCGTGCCTTATCAGCCAGAGGAAGGTCTCGCCTTCCATGCTCATCTCCAAGGAAGTTGGTCGTTGTGGCAATAACGCCGCAACTGGCACATTGACTCTGTTGTGATGGTAATCCTAGATGCTCGCGACGGTTTCCCCGAGAGGGGATGAAAAGGGAATACGGTGCGGGGATATTGTCCCCAACGCCGTGGCTGCCCCCGCAACTGTAAGCGGTGAATCCTTCGTCAGAAGCCACTGGGGTGCTCGGTCCCGGGAAGGCGACGAAGTGGTCACGACCCGCGAGCCAGGAGACCTGCCGTCAGCCGTGGTCACACGCGAAGATGTCGGTCGGGGAGTACAGACATTCGGCTTCATCGGACGGCTGAAGAGCCAGAAGGTGAGACCTCGTTCGCTGTGACGTGCCACTGACGTCATACCGAGGTCCCAAAACCGTGTCTTCCATCCGTATCGTACGACCGCGTCGCTTTCTGCTCGCGTCCGCCGCGCTCACATCTCTTGCCGCTCTCGATCTGCCCGCCGCGCTGGGGCAGCAAGCCCGTGAGCCCCTGCCGCCGGTCGAAGTGTCGCCGGCCCAATCCCGCAAGCAGGCCAGGCCGGCCGGTCGGGACGCGCAGAGCCCGCGCCGCGCGGCTGCGCGCAGGCCGGCAACCGCAGCAGCGATGCCGAAGCCCGTCGTGCCGACTGAGGCGCCCCCGACGCCGCTCAACAGCAACGCCGTGGCCGAAAGCGCCTCGCGGCTTGGCCTGACGGTGCGCGAGATACCCGCGACCGTCGAGGTGATCTCGGCCGAGATCATGCGCGAGCAGGGTTATCGCACCGTATCGGATGTGGCGCAGGGTGCGGTCGGCGTCACTTCCGGCGACAATCCGGCCGAACCCGCGGCGTTCTCCATGCGCGGCTTCACCAACAGCCAGATCAATACGCTCTACAACGGCATCAAGATCGGTCCGCAGAACATGACCTCGCGGATCACCGACACCGCCAATCTGGAGGCGGTGGAATTCCTGAAAGGCCCGGCATCGCTGATCTCGGGCGAGGGCGCCGCCGGCGGCGCGATCAATTTCGTCACCAGGCAGCCGCATACGGGACCGATCCGGAACGAAGCTGATTTCTCCTGGGATTCGCTGAATTCGTTCCGCGCGCATTACGGCTCGGGCGGCAGCACCAACGTTCAAGGCCTCGATTACCGCTTCGATATCAGCCGTTCCTCGCTCAACGGCTTTGTCGACGATACCAATACCAAGATGCTCGACGTCTCCGGCCAGCTCAACTATCGCATCTCCGACAGTCTCAAGGTGTGGGGCGCGATCGAGTATCGCGAAGACCGCTCCAAGGCCTATTGGGGCGCGCCGCTTGTGCCGATCGCCTATAGCGGTTCGCATGCGACGAGTGGGATCGTTTCGGGCAATTACGTCTCGAACTACAACAAAACCAACCTCGGCGCGGTGACCATCGACGACCGCACCCTCAACACCAATTACAACGTCCTCGACAACCGTAACGTCGCGCAGGAGGTGTGGCTGCGCGGCGGATTCGAGCTGAAGCTGGCGCCGGACCTGACGCTGAAAAGTCAGGCGTATGGTTACGGCGCGGAGCGCACCTGGTTCAACAACGAAATCGAGGCCTTCAATTCCACCACGAACCTGGTCGATCGCGAGCGCTTCTATGTCGCGCACAGCCAGCGCCTCGTTGGTAACATCACCGATTTGATCTGGGACGCCAATATCGCAGGCTTCTACAATCGCCTGGTCACGACGCTGTCGTCGAGCTATCTCGATTTCGTCAGGCCGGGCGCTGCAAACTTTCCCGGCGACTCCGTTTCGCTGGTCGATCCCAACCGTGGCTTTTACGGCCTGCTGACGACGCAGCAGCAGACCGCGCGCATCGACAATGAGGCGCTTTCGTTCGAGGACCGGCTGAAGCTGACGCGGACCTTCGCGCTGGTCGGCGGCCTGCGCGTCGAGCACATCGGTCTCGATCGCAACTCAACCGACAAGAGCGGTCTCGTGAAACCGGACTTCCCGTACACGAAGGATTGGGCGCCTGTGACGGGCCGGATCGGCTACACTTGGGAGGCGGTGCCCGGCCTGACCTTCTTCAGCCAATACGCTACCGGCGCGGATATCTCGGCCAACAACATCTTTCTGCTCTTGCCGACGCAGAATCTGGATCTGACCACCGCGCGCACCTACGAGACCGGCGTCAAGCACCTGTTCTGGGACAACAGGGCGGAGTGGTCGTTCTCGGCCTACGACATCGTGCGCAAGAACGTCTATGCCGCGGCCGGCGGCATGGCGCTCAATATCGCCGGGCGACAGGAATCGAAGGGCGTCGAGCTTGCCGCTTCGGTCCGTCCGATCGATCCGCTGCGTCTGTGGGGCAACATCGCCTATGTCGATGCGCGCTATGCCGATTACGATTTCGCCGGCGGCTCGTTCTCCGGCAATACGCCGCCCAACGTGCCGCGCATTGTGGCCAATGCCGGCGCGTCCTGGCGATTCTTCACGCCCTGGCCGGTGGAGCTCGGCATCACCGGCCGCCATGTTGGCGACCGCTACAACACCGATGCCAATGTCGTGACGATGAAGGCGTACACGGTGGCCGACGTCTACGCCTTCGTCGACATCCCCAAGACGGTGTTCAACGCGGTCGACCGGGCCCGCCTGACCTTCCGTGTCCGCAACATCACCGACAAGCGCTACGCGATCTGGGGCGATCCGTTCTATCCCGACCAGATCCTCCTGGGAGCGCCGCGCACCTATGAGCTCTCGGCTGCGTTCAAATGGTAGGGCGCTGATCACATGATGAGCGCGATCGTCCTGGTGCATCGCTGGCTCGGGATCGCGTTCTGCCTGCTGTTCGCGATGTGGTTCGCGACGGGGATCGTGATGCACTTCGTTCCGTTTCCGTCGCTGACGGAAGCGGAACGGTTTGCCGGTCTTGCTCCGGTGGATCGCGGAGCGGCGAGGATCCCGGTTGCGGAGGCGGTCGCTGCGAGCGAGGTCGCCGGCGTCGTGCGCGTCCGGTTGATCCAGCGGAGCGATGCCGCGGTCTACATCGTCTCGGGACCCTCGCGCGTGCGCGCGGTGCGCGCCTCCGACGGAGGGGATGCGTCGGTTGCAATTGCCGATACCGCGCTTGCCATCGCGAGGGAGCACGCGCGCAATCGCGGGCTCGATGCCGCGCGGGCTGCGGTCGTTGCGCATTCGGACTATGATCAGTGGAGCGTGCCGAACGGCTTCGATCGCCACCGGCCGCTGTTTCGGGTGGCTCTCGGCGATGCTGCGGGGAGGGAAGTCTATGTCTCCTCGTCCACCGGCGAGATCGTCCTGGACACAGGGCGGCGCGAACGGGGCTGGAATTGGGCCGGCAGTGTGCTGCACTGGATTTATCCGACGGTCCTGAGAAGCAACTGGTCCCTGTGGGATCGCGTCGTCTGGACGCTGTCATTGCTGGCCTTGATCGCGGCGATGCTTGGTGCGGTGCTCGGGATCGCGCGGGTGAAGCTGCGCGGGCGCCGGATATCCTCGCCCTATCGTGGCTGGCACGCGTTGCATCACGTCATTGGCCTTGCGGCAGCAATGTTCGTGCTGACATGGAGTGTCAGCGGCTGGCTCTCGATGGATCACGGCCGGCTGTTCTCGCGGGGGCAATTGACCGCCGCCGAGTCAGGCGTGATGAACGCATTGCCCGATTGGACGGCTGCCTCCTTGCCTGATCGGCAGCCGATATCACCCTCGGCTCGGGAGATCGAATGGTTTGCCATCAACGGCACTGTCTACCGGCGCGATCGGGTGAGCCTTGACCGTCAAGTCTTGATCAAGGCAGGGGACGCGCCCCGCGACGGACCAGCGGGATTTCTGGATAGGCGTGAGATCCAGAGTCTGGTGGCGCGCCTCGCTGCCGGCTGTGGCGTGCCGTCCGTTCTTGCGGGCAACGACGATTACGCCGCGCAATCGGCTATTCCGGGCGCGCCGGTGTACCGCTCGCGCTGCGGCGACATCTGGTTCGATATCGACGGCGCCGATGGCAGCGTGCTGCAAAGGCTGGATGCCTCGCGGCGGACCTACCGCTGGGTCTATCGCGCGCTCCACACGCTGGATTTTCCGTTTCTGGTGGCGCATCCGCGTCTGCGCGATGTCCTGATCGTCGGGCTATGTGCGTTGGGGCTGGTGTTCTCCGTCACCGGGATCGCGATTGGCTGGCGGCGTCTGCGGTCCTGACCGACGGCCGGCCGTTACATCGGCTCCTCTCTAGTCCAGGCCGCTCTTGCCTGGTGCCCAATAGGCTTTTGCCCTGATCCGCGATGATGCGACACCGGCGGCCTTCAAGGCGCGGCCGACGCGCTGGATCGAGGATGCCTTGCCGGTCAGGACGAACTGCGCGCCGTTTGCGCCAAGGCGAAGCAGCTCGGATTCCGCGGATGCAAGATGGGTACCATCCGCACTGCGTGCGATTAATCTGGCCTCGCCGAGGCCGATGGAGTCCAGCACCGGTCTGGACTCCGCGATATCAGTGGCTTCGAACAGATGGAGCGCGCCGCCGGCCCGCAGGCTGTCGCGCAACGCGGCTGCAAGGCCGAACGAGGTTTCATCGCCGAACAGAACGATGGGCGCTCCGAGGTCGGTAAGGTCGAGTGAACGGCGAGGACCAAAGAACTGGCAGGTGTCACCTTCGCGCAGACCGCTGGCCCAGCGGCTGCCGGGGCCATCGCCATGGGCAAAGGCGAGCAGCCGCATTCTGCCGTTGCCGGCGTCCCACGACATCGGCGTATAGGTGCGCGCGCTAAGGCCCGAGCCCATCGCGACCTGGATCTTCTCGCCGGCCGTCCAGGCGACGTTCCCGAGCGCTTCGCCTTCGAGCTCGACAAGCCGGAAGCGGGACGAGAGCGTCTCGATGCCGGCAACGCGCGCAGGACGCATCAGCCATCGCAGCAACATCCGCGTCAGCCGTCCCTGCGGTGCCCGCGATGGCTCGGACGTCTGTGGCTCGTGAGCTGGCTCGTTCAAGTTTGGCTCCATCGCAGTTTCACCATCGCGCCGATCATCTGGTCCTGATCGTGAATTCGTTGCCACGTCCCGGATCGAACGGTAGAGACAGGGAGAGGTAGCCGTTCTCGGGATCGCGCACGTAGTCGATATAGCCCGAGGCTTCCTCGAGCGCGTTCTCGCCGACGATGACGGCGCCCGGCTTCAGATGTGGTTCCAGCAGCTTGAGAATTGGAAGATAGAGAGTAAATGCTCCGTCGAGCATGACCATGTCGATCTCGCCGCCTAGGCCGGAGCTGAGCGTTTCGCGCGCATCGCCGTGCCTGAACTCGACGAGGTCGGCGAGCCCCGCGGCGGCAACGTTCGCCCGTGCCCGCTCGATCTTGCCGGGTTCGAGATCGGTCCCGATCAGGCGCCCGCCACCGATGTCGCGCAGGCCCGCCGCCATGTAGATCGCGGAAATTCCCATTGAGGAGCCGAACTCGACGATGCGCCTTGCCTTGCGGGCACGGACGCACATGTAGAGGAAGCGTCCGAACTGCGGAGAGACGCTCAGGAAATTGTCCGCAAATCCGCGATAGACTTCGTTCAGATCGCGGCTCTCGGCCGCGATGGCCTTGCTGATGATCTCGTCACGGCTGTTCGCTTCGTTCGCGAAGGCTTGCATCAGGGGGCCGTCGGCGACCTCCGCTTCCTGGTGAAGACGATGGAGGAATTCGGCGACGACGCCCTTGCTGAGTGAATCCATGTCGGTCGGCTCCTTGCAATGCGCCCGCCGGGCGCTTCGGAGCCTGGATACGAGATGGTCCCTCAGACCGCATTCCGCGAACGGGACAATCGATTGCGAATTCCGGTCAGTGTGCGCCGACGCGGCGTTCGGCCAGATATCGCGCCGGCGGCTTGCCCAGCGCCTTGCGGAACATGGTGACGAAGGCGCTGGCCCTCTCATAGCCGAGATCCAGCGCAACGGCTTGGACCGATGCGCCCTGGTCGAGACGTTGAAGCGCGATCAAGATATGGAGCTGTTGGCGCCAGCGGCCGAAGCTCATGCCGGTCTCGCGTCGGAGGATGCGGGTGAGGGTGCGCGGAGCAACGGCCATGCGCCGGCTCCAGTCCTCGATCGTCGCGCGATCGGAAGGATCGGTCATCATCGCGCTCGCGATCCGGCGCAGCCTGGCGTCGGCCGGCATGGGAAAGCGCAGCTCTTCGGCGGGCGCAAGAGACAGCTGGTCGATCAGTACCGCGGCGATCCTGCCGTCGGCGCCGTCGAGATCGTACATGACCGGCATATGGGTGGCATGCACCAGCAAACGCTCGAGCAAGGGCGAGATCGTCAGTGTGCAGCATTGCTGCGGCAACGCGGGCACCGCATCCGGTTCGACGAACAGGCAGTGCATCTCGACGTCGCCGGCGACGCTGACGCTGTGCGGAACATGACCGGGAATCCACACCGCACAACGCGGCGGGACGATCCAGACGCCGTGTCCAGCCTCCAGCCTGACGAGGCCGCGCATGGTCAGGACGAGCTCGTCCTTGCGATGCGCGTGCATGGCCAGCTCCATGCCCTTGGTGACCATGTGACCCCCGAAAGCGGCGACGGCGCGCGGCACGGTCTCGGGATCGAAATCCCCGAGATCATCGGGGTTCATCTGGTCATCGTTGATCCTGAAGAAGGGCATGGCAGGCGATGGGGGATCCGCAGAGGACTGGCTGGTCCAGGCAATATCTGGCCCGTGATCGCGACTTTCAACGCAGGTCGCCCTAATCTCGATGGTTTCTAACCAGTTCGTCCCAACGGATGGCTGCGCTTTCGCCCATCGATCGGACCGGACGATATCCTCGCTTACTGACCGTACAATAAAGAAAGGCTGAGCCGCCCGCCGTGCATAGCTCATGGGCATCCGAACCCTGCGCAACGCCGTTCGATCGCCTGCAAATTAGACAGACGATTTTAGTCGCTGGGATCGCAGTGCAACGGCCGTGGCGGTTTGCGCGGAAAAATCCGTGGTGCGATGCACTCTGCCGTCGTTCAGCAGTCCGCGTCTGCATGCTCTCTGCGCGGGCAGAGCTGCACCAAAACGTGCAGCCGAATTCGCTGGCCGCAGCACCGGCCTGGTGGTTTGCGGCAAAGCTGGCCCTATCCCGACCTGACCGCTCTGTCGCACACTCGCGGACAGTGGCAAGACAAGGAATGCATGATGAGCGGTCTCGGTTCGGCAATGGATCTCGCAATGGACGGTAACAGGCCGGCGTGCGGTTCGGGCCTCATCTGTCGCTGCCCCGGCACATGAGCTCCTCCGAACATCACTGGGAGGTTGGCACCGATATCGGCGGCACCTTCACCGATATCATCGCGATCCGGCGCGATTCATCGGAGGCGCGGATCGCAAAGGTGCCGTCGCGCCCCGACGCGCCGGTTCAGGCGATGCTGGAGGCGATCGAAGCGGTGGGCCTGCGCAAAAGCGAGGTCAGGCGCTTCGTACACGGCACGACGCGCGTGACCAACGCCATCGTCGAGGGCCGGCTGCCGAAGGTGGCGCTGGTCGCGACCGAAGGATTTGCCGATGTGCTCGAGATCGCGCGTTATCGCCGCCGCGATCTCTACCGTCTCGACATTCCGCCGAAATCGCCGCCGCTCGTGCCGCCTGAGCGCTGCTTCGGGCTTGCTGAGCGCCTCGATCACGAGGGTCGGGTGCTCAAGGCGCTCGAGCAAGCGGAGATCGAGCGCCTGGTTGCCTGGCTGAAGGAGACCGGGGTCCAGAGCGTCGCGGTGGCTCTGCTTCACGCCTATGCCAATCCCGTGCACGAGAAGATGCTGGGCGAGCGGCTCAAGGACGTCGTCGCCCATGTCTCGCTGTCGCACGAGGTCAATCCCGAGGCGCGCGAATACGAACGGACATCGGCGACCGTGTTCAACGCCGCCGCGATGCCCATTGCGGTGGAGTATCTCAGCGAGCTCGAGCAGCGGCTGCCGATTGGCCCCGGCTTGCAGGTGTTTCATTCCGCCGGCGCGATGATCCCGATCTCTGCGGTGAAGCGTCGCCCGCTTGTGATGGCGATGTCGGGCCCGGCCGCCGGCGTCTCGGCGTCGGTCAGCATCGCGCGCCAACTCGGCACGCCGCGCATGCTGACTTTCGACATGGGCGGCACCACGACGGACGTGTGCCTGATCGTCGACGGCCAGGCCGAGATGACCGATGGCCGCATGCTCGGCGACAAGCCGCTGCGCCAGCCGATGCTCGCCGTTCACTCCATCGGGGCGGGCGGCGGATCGATCGTGCGCAACGGCCCGGGTGGCCTGACCGTCGGCCCGGAGAGTGCCGGTTCCGAGCCGGGTCCGGCCTGCTACGGCCGCGGCGGCACCGAACCAACCATCACCGACGCCAACGCCGTGCTCGGCTATCTCAACCCCGAAACGAAGCTTGGCGACCGCATCGGGATCGACGTCCAGGCGGCCAAGCGCGTCATCGAGCCGATCGCGCAGGCGTTGGGACTGAGCCTGACCGAAACGGCGCTCGGCATCATCAAGGTCGCCAACGCGACGATGGCCCGCGCGCTGCGCCGCGTCACGGTCGAGCGCGGCATTGACGGGCGCGACTGCACGCTGCTGGCCTTCGGCGGCGGCGGCCCCATGCATGCCGCAGGGCTCGCCGATCTCTATGGGATTGCAGAGGTCGTCGTGCCCAGCGCATCGAGCGCGTTCTCGGCGCTGGGCTGTCTCACTGCCGATTTCAGCTTCCTGCAGCAGCAGACCTTGCGCGCTGGTCTCGACGGCATCGACCTTGCGCGCGTGTCGGAGCGGATCGGCACGCTGATCGACGATGCCTCGGCGCCGCTGATCGCCAATGGCGTTGCAAAGGCGGAGATCCAGGTCGAACTGGTGGCCTTGATGCGCTACGCGGCGCAGAACGACGCCATTCCGGTCCCGCTCGCGCTGCCGCTCGAGATCGCCAGGCTCAAGCAGGATTTCCTGGCGCGGCATCACGAACTCTTCGGCTATGCGACCGGCGAACCCTGCGTCATCGAGTCCGTGCGGGTCCAGGCGCGCCGGCCGTCCACGACCGTCGTGCGCCGGCCGGCGACCGCGGTGAGGGCGGTCTCCTCAGGGACGCGCACCTGCTCGTTCGACGGCCTGCATGAGATCGAGACTGCGATCATCGACCGCGCCGCGATGACCGACACCGTCCGCGGCCCGGCCATCATCGAAGACGCCTGGTCCACGGTGGTGGTGCCGCCGGGCTGGCAGGCAAGGCCGGATGTTTCAGGCAATCTGTTCCTGACGCGGAGGGCTGCATGAAGCTCGATCCGTTCGTCGTCGAGGTCATCAGGCACGGGCTCTCGGCTGCGGCCGAGGAGATGAGCCTGGTGATGACGCGCTCGGCGCGCTCGCCGCTGCTGCGCGAGGCCGGCGATCTGTCGTCGGCGATCACGGATGGTCGTGGAGACTTGGTCGGGCAGGGCCGCGACATCCCGATCCATCTGGGCGCGATGGCTTACACGGTCCCCGAACTGCTGAAGGTGGTGCCGCGCGACAGCCTGAACGACGGCGACGTGCTGATCTACAATGTCGGTGCGCTCGGCGGCAATCATCTCAACGACGTCAAGGTCGTGCGCCCTGTCTTCGTCGACGGCGAGATCGTGGCGTTCGCGGTCAGCCTCGCGCACTGGCCCGATATCGGCGGCAGCTGGCCCGGCAGCTATTTTGCGAAAGCCATCGACACGTTCCAGGAGGCGATGCGCATTCCGCCGGTGCTGATTGCGACGGCAGTTGGCGTCAACGCGCCGATCGTGCAATTGCTCAAGGCGAATGTTCGGGACGCGGAATCTTGCGAGGGCGATCTGCTCGCGCAGATCGCGGCGACCAAGGCCGGCGAGCGGCGCATCGTCGATCTCTGCCGCGAGCACGGCAAGGCGGTGTTCAAAGCGACGCAGTCGCGCCTGCACGATCTCTCCGAAATCGAGATGCGCGAGGCGTTACGCGCGTTGCCGGACGGGATCTACGAAGGCGAGGACCATCTCGACGACGGCAGCGTGAACGACGCGCCCGCGCGTATCCACGTCAGGATTACCATTGCCGGCGACGAGGCGACCTTCGACCTTTCGGGGAGTTGCGACCGCGTCTCGAATTTCTGCAACACGACGCCGTTCATGGCGCGCTCGGCCGTCGCCTATGCCGCGCGCATCATGAGCGGGCGCGACATGCAGCAGAATGCCGGCGCGCTCCGTCCCCTGACCATCATTACGCGCCCGGGCTCGATCCTGGAACCGGGATGGTCGGCGTCGGTCGCCGCAGGCAACCACGAGACGTCGATGCGCATCGTCGACGCGATCTTCCGCGCCATGCAGGACACCATTCCCGAGCGCTTGTCCGCGGGCGGCGCGACCACCGCGGGCGTCCTGTTCTTTGCGCAGCCGCGGCAGGACGGTTCCTGGAAGATGCTCTACGAGGTCCACGGCGGCGGCGAAGGCGCGCGGCATGACCGGGCCGGCATCTCGGCGACCCGGGTCCATCTGTCCAACACCTCGAATACGCCGGTCGAGGTGATCGAGGCGAACTACGCGATCCGCCTCGAGCAGCAGGCCATTCGCCGGCAATCCGGCGGCGCCGGCGTCCACCGCGGCGGCGATGGCGTCGTTCGTGCTTACCGCATTCTCGCTCCATCGATGCATCTGACCACTTGCATCGAGCGCATGGTGATTCCGCCGTTCGGTATGCAGGGTGGCGAACCCGGCAAGGCGTGTCGCATCTCGCTCGTCAGGCAGGGCGCAAACGTCGCGATCGACGGCAAATCCAACCTCGTGCTGCAGCAAGGCGATCTCGTCACGGTCGAGACTTGCGGCGGCGGCGGCTACGGCGCTGAAGCCGCGGAGTGAGGGGATTACGATGAGCAGATTGTTACGAACCGGGCTGAACGCGGGCGACAGCGCGCCCATGGCCGTGGTCGGCGGCGAAGGCGTCTATTTTCATCTTACGGACGGCCGCAAGCTCATCGACGGCAGCAACACCGGCGGTGGTCTCGGCCATCGGCACCCTGCGATGGTGGAGGCGATCCGCCGCGCCGCCGATACACCCGTCGTCAACGAGGGCTGGACCTGGGTCGGCCGCGAGCAGGCCGCCGATGATCTGATGGCGACGGCGTTCGGCGGCGAAGAGGAATGGGTCGGCGCGGTGCGCTTCTGCATCAGCGGCAGCGAGGCCAACGACATGGCGCTGTCGCTCTGTCAGGCCTTGACGCAGCGCTCAGCGCTGGCGACGCGCGAGCGTGCCTATCACGGCATCACGGGCCTGTCGCGCAGCATGACCGTGCAGCCGCAATGGCACGGTGGCCTTGCGGTGCATTCAGGAGGGGCGAGGCTGCCGGCGCCGATGGCTCCGGTGCGCATCCTGCCGGCGCCGGATGGCGCGATCTACGGTGGGCCGGCCAACAACAGGCCGCCGAGCGAATATCTGGCCGACGCCACGCGTCTGCTGTCCGATACCGCGGCGACGATCATCGACTACACTCAGGGCGGCATCTATTACGACGGCGCCTATCAGGACCAGGTGGCCCGCTGTGCGCGACAGGCGGGCTCGTACTGGATCGCCGACGAGGTCGTCACCGGCGCCGGCCGCGCCGGGCGTTGGTTTGCGTTTCAGGGCGCCGAAACTCGCCCCGATATCGTGACGCTCGGAAAGTCGCTGGGCGGCGGTGCGGCCGCTGTCGCGGCGGTCGTCGTGTCGAAAGAGATCGTCGAGCGATTGAAAGGCACGAGCTGGCAGAACTACGGCACCTTGCGCGGCCATCCGATCAGCATGGCCGCGGTGAGCGCCTACCTGAAGGTCATCAGGGAGGAGAAAATTCTCGAGCATGTGAAGAGCCTCGAACAGCTGTTCAGCCGCCGCCTGCTCGCGATCGCGCGAAAACATCACAGCGTGCAGCGCGTGGCGGGGCAGGGGTTGCACTGGACGGTGGAGTTGCACGGACCGGACTGGCGCTCCTGGCATGCCGACACCACCGAAGTGCCGATCGCCTCGCGCGTCGCCACGCGGGCGCTGGAGGCCGGTGCGGTGATCGGAACCAGCGGCGAGCAGACCTCGCTGTTCCTGGCACCGCCGCTCATCATGTCCGAGCGTGAGACCGACCAGCTTCTGGACGCGCTCGACCATGGCCTCGATGTTGCCGACGAGGAGCACCGATGAGCGCCGGTCACGCCATGCAAACTGTCCAGCCCATCCGGCTGGAAACCTCCGGCGATGCTGCGTTATGCCGCACGCGCCGGCAAATCGTTGAAGCTTTCGCTTCGTCCAAGAGATCACCGGGAAATCGCTGATGCGTATCGTCAATGTTGCCGCCGCCCAGATGGGCCCGATCCAGAAAGCCGACAGTCGCGAGGTCGTGGTCAAGCGCATGATCGCGCTGATGGACGAGGCGAAAGCAAAAGGCGCCGACCTGATTGTCTATCCGGAACTGGCGTTGACGACGTTTTTCCCGCGCTGGTATTCGGAGGATCGCGCCGAGGCCGACATCTGGTTCGAGCGCGAGATGCCGAACGCGGCGACGAAGCCGCTGTTCGAGCGCGCGGCGCAGCACCAGATGGCCATGAACTTCGGCTATGCGGAGCTGACGCCGGACGGCCACCACTTCAACACGGCGATCCTGACCGACAAGTCCGGCAAGATCGTCGGCAAATATCGCAAGGTCCATCTGCCCGGCCATGTGGAGTACGATACCAGGCGCTCGCACCAGCATCTGGAGAAGCGCTATTTCGAGCCCGGCGACCTCGGCTTCAATGTCTGGCGCGAGCTGGGCGGCATCATCGGCATGGCGATCTGCAACGACCGGCGCTGGCCGGAGACCTATCGCGTGATGGGCCTGCAGGGCGTCGAGATGGTGCTGATCGGCTACAACACGCCCTCCGTCAATGCGGAGCGAAGCGACGAGGGTGTCGAGAAACGCCTGTTTCATAACCGCCTCTCCGTGCAGGCCGGCGCCTATCAGAATTCGACCTGGGTCGTCGCGGTGGCCAAGGCCGGCAACGAGGATGGCCACCCGCTGTTCGGCGGCAGTCTGATCGTCGATCCCAACGGCGAGATCGTCGCGGAAGCCCTGACTGAGGACGACGAGCTTCTGGTCCATCCCTGCGATCTCGATGCCACAAATTTCGGCAAGACCACGATCTTCAATTTCGCGCAGCATCGCCGGATCGAGCATTACGGCCTGATCACCAGCCAAACCGGGGCGGTGCCGCCGCCGGAGAAATGACGCCGATGTCGGACAATGGCATTTCCTTGCGCGAGCTCGATCCGCGCGATCGCTACAAGCTACTCTGCGGCGTGGTCGTGCCGCGCCCGATCGCGCTGGTGACGACACTGGACGAGAACGGGGCGGTCAATGCGGCCCCGTTCAGCTTCTTCAACGTGTTCTCCGAGAGCCCCGCGCTGATCGTGCTCGGTCTTCAGCACAAGCCGGATCACTCGCCGAAGGACACCACCCGCAACATCCATCGCGACGGCGAGTTCGTCGTGCACATGGTGGACGAGGCGCTGTCGGTCGCGATGAACGACTGTGCGGTCGATTTTCCCTCCGGCGACAGCGAAGTTGCCGCGACCGGGCTCGCGACGCTTCCCTCCGTCGATGTAAAAGTGCCGCGCCTCGCCGCGGCGCCGTTCGCGCTGGAATGCCGGCGCCATGTCGTGCTGAACTTCTCGCCGGATCGCGAGCTGCTCGTTGGGGAGGTGCTCAGGGTTCACGCCCGGGAGGGCCTTGTCGACGAGGTCAACATGTATGTCGATCTCGACGCCTACCGGCCGATCGGCCGCATGTTCGGCAATCTTTACACGACCCAGCGGGATGTCTTTTCGCTGACGCGCGAGAGCCATGCGCAATGGAGCGCGCGGCAGGACGCCAAAGAGCTGAGGGACGCCTAGTGAGCCGAGAACTGTACCGTACCCAGCGCCATGGTGACGGCTGCCTGTGTCGGGTCGATCACGGGGATTTTGAGCGCGTCCTCGAGCGGACGGCGATGCCGCGCCATGCCGGCACAGCCCATCACGATGGCGCGGGCGCCGTCCTCGTCGCGCAGCGCGCGGCCGACCTCGATCATTTTGGCCAGCGTGCCTTCGCCGGACGCGGTTTCCGCGACGCTCATGTTGAGCGGGCGTTCGCCGGAGAGGCGATCGGTCAGCCCCATCTGCCGGAGATAGCGCATGTGGCGCGGGATCGAGCGCTGCGCGATTGCGATGACGCCGAAGGTTTCGGCGCGGGCGAGTGCCGTCAGCACGCCACACTCGGCGATGCCGAACACGGGCCGTTCCGTGCCTTCGCGGCAGACCTGAAGCCCGGGATCGCTGTAGCAGGCGATGACGAAAGCCGCCGAGCTGTTGTCGCCCTCGACCAGCTTTCGCAGCGGCATCGCGACGCCGTCGACATCGGCCTGGCTTTCAATGCCGAACGGACCCTCGGCCAGCGACTGGCACACCAATTCGGGGCCGCCCTCGAAACCGAGCGGCCTCAAGGCGTCCTCGAGCCCTTGCGTGACCGCAGGGTTGGAGTTCGGATTGATGATGAGAATGCGCGGCCGGGACATGATGGTCTTCCTGCGGAATGGAGATCATTTGCCCAAGTCTATCACGGAGTGCCTCATGACTGAACCAGTTTACGACCTGATCATCCGCGGCGGACGCGTCGCCACCACCACCGACGTGTTCGAGGCCGACGTCGCCATCTCCGGCGAGACCATCGCGGCCGTCGGCCGCCGGCTTCCGGCGGCGAAGCGTGAGATCGACGCGCGCGGCAAGCTGGTGCTGCCCGGCGGCGTCGACAGCCACGCCCATATCGAGCAGCTGTCCGCGGCCGGCATCATGAACGCCGACACCTTCGAGAGTGCGACCGTCTCTGCCGCTTTCGGCGGCACCACCACGGTGATCCCGTTCGCGGCCCAGCATGTCGGCATGAAGCTGCCGCAGGTGGTGGAGGATTATCACGCGCTGGCAAAGAAGGGCGCGGTGATCGACTATGCCTTTCACATGATCATTGCGGATGCGACCAAGGAGACGGTCGACGAGCACATTCCGGCGCTCGTGAAGCAGGGCCACGCCTCCATCAAGATCTTCATGACCTATGACCGGCTCAAGGTCGACGACGAGCCGCTGCTCGACATCCTCCTCGCCGCGCGCCAGTCCGGCGCGATGCTGTGCGCCCATGCCGAAAATCACGGCATCATCGCCTGGATGGTCAAGCGGCTGCTCGCGCGTGGCTACACCATGCCGAAATATCATGCCGTCAGCCACGCTCGCGTCTCGGAAGCCGAAGCCTTCACCCGGCTGATCGGCATGGCGGCACTGATTGACCAGCCGATCATGATCTTCCACGTCTCGACCGCCGAAGGCGCCAAGGTGATCCGTGACGCCCGCGGGCAGGGGCTGAAGGTGTTCGCGGAGACCTGTCCGCAATATCTGTTCCTCACCGCTGATGATCTCGACAAGCCCGGCTCCGAAGGCGCCAAATGGATGTGCAGCCCGCCGCCGCGCACGCATGCCGATCAGGAGGCGCTGTGGCAGGCGCTGTCGCTCGGCGATCTCCAGACCATCTCGTCGGACCACGCGCCCTATCGCTACGACGAGACCGGTAAGCTGCGCGCCGGACCCAATCCGAATTTCAAGCAGGTTGCGAACGGCCTGCCCGGGCTGGAGCTGCGGCTGCCGTTGCTGTTCGACGCGATGGTGTCGAAGGGGCGACTCGGCCTGGAGAAGTTCGTCGAGCTGACCTCCACAGCGCCGGCCAAGATCTACAATCTGCACCCGCGCAAGGGCTCGATCGCAGTCGGCGCCGATGCCGATATCGCGATCTGGGATCCCAATCGCGAGGTCACGATCGCGGACGAGATGATGCACGACCTCACCGGCTATACGCCGTTCGCAGGCCGCAAGCTGAAGGGCTGGCCGGTTTCGGTGCTGTCGCGCGGGCGGGTGATCATCGACGGCGACAAGTGCCTCGCTAGCGCCGGCAGCGGTAAATTCCTGGCGCGCAGCGGCGGCGAGGCGGCAAAGCCGACTGGACGGCTGGTCGCCGACATGGATCCGGAACGGAATTTCGGAGCGCAGCTGCTGTGATCATGGATCGCGCGCGATGAAGATCGTCGTCTTCGGCGGCACCGGCTTTGTCGGCCTCAACATTGCGGAGGTCCTGCTGGCGCGCGGGCACGAGGTGATGCTGTATGACCGCAAGCAGCTTCCAGCGGGAGCGGAGAGGTCCCTTGCCGACTACCGGGAACAGCTAACGGTCGTTCAGGGCGAGATCACGGACGTCGAAAGGATCGACGTTCTCGTCAAAAAGGGTTGCGATGCGATCGTCCTTGGCGCCGCGATAACTGCCGGCGAACACCTCGAACGCACCGCCACCTCAAGCATCCTCGAAGTCAACGTGATGGCTCAGATGCCGATCCTGAGCGCGGCGATCCGTCGTGGCGTTCGGCGAATCGTCAACCTCTCGTCGGCTTCCGCCTATGGTGCTGCGGGCCAGCGTTATCCGGTGCTGGACGAGGAGACGCCCTGCGATCCGATTTCGTTCTACGCGATCAGCAAATTCACCTCGGAGCGCTCGGTCGCGCGCCATGCCGAGCTCTGGGGCGGCGATTTCCTGAACGTGCGGCTGAGCGCGGTGTTCGGCCCGTGGGAGCGGATCGGCAAGGTGCGCGATACACCGAGCCTTCAGTTTCAGATGCTGGCCGAGTTCGCTCGCTGCGGGCTGGCGCTCATGCCAAGCGCTGGGGTAAAGGACTGGATTTATGCCGTCGACGCAGCCGAAGCGGTCGCGGTGCTGATCGAAGCCGAGCGGCCACGCCACCGGCTCTACAATATTTCCAGCGGTGCGGCCTGGTCGGCGCTGCAATGGGGCGAGGCTTTTGCGGCTCTGCATCCCGGCCTGCAATGCCGGCTGGCGGCACCCGGTGAAAGAACCTTCATCAAGCTCCATGGTGGGGATCGGGCGCCGATGTCGGTGGCGCGGATGGCCGATGAGTTCGGTTGGCGTGCCCGGTTCGGCTGCGCGGAATCGGCAACTGCGATGAGCAATTGGTGGATGCAGCACAAGGACGGGATCTGACATGCGGCTGCAGGGGCGCACGGCCATCATCACCGGAGCGGGCTCGGGCATCGGCCGGGCCAGCGCCAAGCTGTTCGCGGAGGAAGGGGCGCGCCTTGCCCTGGTCGATCGCGACGCCGCGGGGCTCGAAGAGACGCTGCGCCTGGTGGGCGAGGGCACGACGCATATCGGCGATGTCGGTGAAGCCAGCTTCGCTGAAACCGTTGTCGGCGATGTCGTGTCCCGGCTCGGCCGGCTCGACATCCTGATGACCGCGGCCGGATTCTCCGTTGGCGGCACGGTGCTGACGACGAGCGTGGACGATTGGGATGCGGTGTTCCGGACCAATGTCGGCGGCACCTGGCTGTGGGCGCGGGCTGCGGTGCCGCAGATGCTGCAGCAGAAGCGCGGATCGATCATCACGCTGGCCTCGCAGCTTGCGATCGCCGGCGGCAAGGGCAACAGCGCCTACATCGCCGCCAAGGGCGCCATCGTCAGCCTGACGCGGACGATGGCGGTGGATTTCGCCACCGACGGCATTCGCGTCAACGCCATCGCGCCGGGCGCAATCGATACGCCGATGCTTCGCCGCAGCTTTGCCCGGCACAAGAATTCGGACGAGGTGCGCGAAGCCTCCCGCAACCGGCATGCCATGAAGCGGTTCGGCGTGGCTGAGGAGATCGCGCAGACCGCATTGCATCTGGCGAGCGACGCGTCCTCGTTCACGACCGGCACGGTGATGGTGGTCGACGGAGGTTGGCTCGCGGCATGAGTGATGCGCTGACACAGCTCGAAGCGGGCATTCGCGCCGATCTCGCCAAAATCGCGCATCCCGGCGCCGCCTGGCTCGAACCGAAGACGAGCCCGGACGGCAAGCCGACGCTGGACGTGCTGATCGTCGGCGCCGGCCAGTCCGGCGTGGCCATCGGCTTCGGCCTGATGCGCTCGCGCGTCGGCAACATCCTGCTGCTCGACAAGGCCGAGGAGGGGATGGAGGGCCCGTGGCGGACCTATGCCCGCATGCCCACGCTGCGCAGCCCGAAGGACTATACGGGGCCCGACCTCGATATCCCGAGCTTGACGTATCAGTCCTGGCATGAAGCCCGCTTTGGCGAAGAGAGCTGGCAGCAGCTCGGCCTGATCCCGCGAGAGCATTGGGCGGAATATCTGCTCTGGCTGCGGCGGACGATCGGCTTGCCGGTGCGCAACGGCTGCGAGCTTCTGGAGATTGCGCCGGCGGCCGACGGCCTGCTCGCCGCACGCGTGAAGCGGGCCGACGCGATCGAGGTGCTCTATGCGCGCAAGATCGTGCTGGCGACGGGGCAGGAAGGCATGGGCGGTTGGATGATTCCCGAGCCGCTTCGTCAGCTTCCGTCCAGCCTTGTCGCAACCGTCGCCGACGACATCGATTTCGAAAAACTCCGCGGCAAGCGTGTTGCCGTGATCGGTGCCGGCGCATCGGCCTTCGACAATGCGGCAACTGCGCTCGAGGCCGGCGCCGCAGAGGTGCATCTGCTCTGCCGCCGCGCGCAGATCCAGGTGATCCAGCCCTATCGCTGGCTGACCTTTCGCGGCTTCCTGCGTCATCTCAGCGATCTCGACGATGCCTGGCGCTGGCGCTTCATGCGCACCATCCTCGAAATGCGCGAAGGCTTTCCGCAAGCAACCTATGACCGCTGCGCGCGCCACGCCAATTTCACATTGCACGAGGGGGCGCCGCTCGAAGCCGCGCTCCAGACCGCCGGCGGTGTTGAACTGCAGACGCCGCGCGGGGCCGTCACGGCGGACTTCGTCATCTGCGGCACCGGCATCGACATGAACTTTGCCGCGCGCGGCGAGCTCTCCAATTTCGTCGGCAACATCGCGACCTGGGCCGACCGCTATCAGCCGCCGGACAACGAGCGTAACGCGCGGCTCGGCCGCTTTCCCTATCTCGCCGACGATTACGCCTTCACCGAGCGCGTAGCAGGCGAGACGCCGTGGATCTCCGACATCCATCTCTTTGCCATCGCCTCGACCATGAGCTTTGGTCCGTCGGGATCGTCGATCAACGCGATGACGACGGCTGTGCCGAAGCTGGTCCACGGCCTGACGCGCGGCCTGTTCCGCGCCGATGTTGCGCGGCACTGGGCCTCGCTCAGCGCCTACGACGTGCCGCAGGCCGTGGTCGCGCGGCCTGCGCGAAACAGCGGGGAATTGCAATGATGATCCATGCACTGCCGCAACGAAGCGCCGCGACGGCGCCCATGAGACTGGCGCGCAACTTGCTTCCTTCTGGATCTGCCTTGCTGGCGTTGTTGTCGAAAACTTGGGGAAAACGAATGCGTTTTGTGTCTTTCAGGCTGGCGCCCCGCGTCCTCGCCACCACTGCGTTGTTGCTCATTGCCGCCGCGCCTTCGCAGGCGCAGACCAGGGCGGAAACGCTGCGCTATGTCACCGGCGCATCCGTCAACACGCTCGATCCCAACATCCCCGGCTCGACGCGCGAATCCTTCGCGCTGAGCATGAGCACCTATGACCGGCTGGTGGCGTTCGGCCGCAAGCAGCTCAATGGCAAATGGGTGTTCGATCTCGACAAGATCACCGGCGAACTCGCCGAATCCTACGATGTCAGTCCCGACGGGTTGAAGCTCACCTTCCGCCTGCGCAAGGACGCCAAGTTTCAGGACGGCTCGCCTGTCACGGCCGAGGACGTCAAATGGTCGCTCGATCGCTGCGTCACCGCACCGATCCTCGGCAAGGCGCAGTTGCTCACGGGTTCCCTGACCTCTGCGGATCAGTTCAAGGTGATCGATCCTCTCACGATCGAGGTGACGTTGCCCAAGCCCGACAAGCTCGCGCTGCCGAATCTCGCCACCGTCTATCCCATGATCATCAATTCGAAGCTGGCGAAGCAGCACGCCACCGCGGACGATCCCTGGGCCACCGCCTGGCTGAAGGAGAACACCGCCGGGAGCGGCGCCTATATGATCGAGACCTTCAAGCCCGGCGAGCAGGTGATCGTCAAGCGCAACGAGGCCTGGAACCGCGGCTCGCCCGGCAAGCCGGCCTTCTTCAAGCGCGTGATCATCCAGTCGGTGCCGGAGCCGGCGACCCGCGCCAATCTGGTCGAGCGCGGCGATGCCGATCTCGTGGTCGATCTCCAGGCCAGCGACGTGCAGTCGCTGGAGGCCAAGGGCAAGCTCAAGGTGATCTCGACGCCGCAGTACAATTCGATCACCTTCGTCTCGATGAACAACCAGATCCCGCCCTTCGACAACGTCAATGTCCGCCGCGCGATAGCCTTTGCGCTGCCCTATGACGACATGTTCAAGGCCGCTCTGTTCGGTCGCGGCGCGCCGCTGTACGGCGCGAGCTGGCCGGACGGCAAGCCGCTGAACGGCATCTATCCGTTCCAGCAGCCGGTGAAGCTCGATCTCGACAAGGCCAGAGAATATCTCAAGGCCGCCGGGCTCCCCGAAGGCTTCTCGACTACCTTCAGCTTCAATGTCGGCCAGGCCTCGACCGCCGAACCGATGGCCGCGTTGGTGAAGGAATCGCTCGGCAAGATCGGCATCAAGGTCGACATCCAGAAACTGCCGGATGCGCAGATGTCGACGCAGATCAACGAGAAGAAGCTGCCCTTCTTCACCGAGGGCATCGTCGCCTGGCTGCCGTCCACTGACTATTTTTACCGCAACTTCTACACCGGCAATCAGCGCTGGAACTACTCTTCGATCAACAATCCCGATCTCGCCGCGATCGCGCAAGAAGCCCGGTTCGAGCCGGACAAGGCCAAGTACGAAGAGGACGGCCGCAAGCTCAACGCGATGCATGCCGACCTGATGCCGCAAATCATGCTGTGGCAGCCGAACCAGGATGCGGTGATGGCGTCGTCGATCGAGGGTTACACCTACGAGTTCCACCGCCAGGTCGACTATCGCGACGTCAGCCGCAAGTGATGGCGTCAGCCGAAGGGAGCTCTGGAAGGTGATGACTGGTCTTGGTGCAACAATGGTGCGGGCGGGCAGGCGGCTTCTGTCGTCGCTGCCGGCGCTGTTCGGTGTGCTGGTCTTCACCTTCTTGCTGATGCGCGTCCTGCCCGGCGACCCCGCGGTGTTCTTCGCCTCCGGGCCCAACGCCGGCAAGGAGGAGATCGAGCAGATCCGCAAGCAGATGGGGCTCGACAAATCGGTGCCGGAGCAGCTCGTGTTCTATCTCTCCGATATCGGCCGCGGCAATCTCGGCCGCTCCATGATGACCGGGCAGCCGGTGTTGAAGGATCTGCGCGAGCGGTTGCCGGCCTCGCTCGAGCTCACCTTTACCGCGCTGTTGATGGCGCTGATCGCGGCGGTGCCGCTTGGGGTGGTCGCGGCGCTGCGGCCTGGCTCGATCGTCGATCACGGCGTGCGGTTGTTCTGCGCACTCGGCGTTTGCGTTCCAACCTTCGTATCTGGCCTGCTGCTGATCTATGTCTTCTATTATCTGTTCGGGCTTGCACCCGATCCGACCGGGCGGATCGACGTCTTCACCTCGCTGCCGCCGCAGCACACCGGGTTTCTCTCGATCGATTTCCTGCTCGCCGGCGATATCGAGGGCTGGTGGACGGCCTGTCGGCAGCTGATCCTGCCGGCGGTGACCATGGCGCTGTTCGTGATCGCGCCGCTGGCGCGGATCACGCGGGCCTCGATGCTGGTCTCGCTCGGCAGCGACTTCGTGCGCACCGCGCGCTCGGTCGGATTGTCCTGGCGCAAGGTGGTCGTCACCTATGCGCTGCGGAACGCCATCCTTCCCGTCATCACCATCGCCGGCATCGTGTTCTCGACCATGCTGGGCGCCAACGTGCTGGTGGAGAAGGTGTTCTCCTGGCCGGGCGTCGCCTCCTATGCGCTCGATGCGCTGCTGTCCTCCGACTATGCGCCTGTGCAAGGCTTCGTGCTGCTGATGGCTGGCATCTTCGTGCTGGTCAATCTCGTCGTCGATATCTGCTACGGCATCGCCGATCCCAGGGTGTCGATCGGATGACCAGCGCAACCCTCCGCCATTCGGTCTGGATTCTGCGCGGCAACCCGCTCACCGCAATTGCGGCGACCGGCGTGCTCCTGTTCGTGCTGGTTGCGATCGTCGGGCCGTGGATCGTGCCTTACGATCCCGTGGCTTCCAACGTCTCGGAAGCCCTGCTGCCGCCCAGCGCGGCGCACATTGCCGGCACGGATCAGCTCGGACGCGACGTGTTCAGCCGTCTCATCATCGCCGCGCGTCTCGATCTTGCGATTGCGGTCTCGGCAGTCGGCATCTCCTTCGCGATCGGTGCTGTGGTCGGCTCGTTCTGCGGCTATGCCGGTGGCCGGCTCGATCGTGGCGTCGGCCGCTTCGTCGACGTGATGATGGCCTTTCCGCTGTTCGTGCTGGCGATGGCCATGGTCGCAGCGCTCGGCAACCGGATCGAGAACATCGTGATCGCGACCGCGATCATCAATCTTCCCTTCTACATCCGCTTCGCGCGGGCCGAGGTCAATGTCCGCCGCAATGTCGGCTGGGTGGAGGCGGCGCGCGC
The DNA here is from genome assembly GCF_002266465.3 of Bradyrhizobium symbiodeficiens. Classification (NCBI taxonomy): domain Bacteria; kingdom Pseudomonadati; phylum Pseudomonadota; class Alphaproteobacteria; order Hyphomicrobiales; family Nitrobacteraceae; genus Bradyrhizobium; species Bradyrhizobium symbiodeficiens. The sequence goes on from NZ_CP029427.2 coordinate 2,836,982, forward strand.
CTGCGGCGAGAGCCATTTCTCGGTGGTGCTGCGCTTCCTGTTGCCGAATATCCTGCCGGCGATGGCGGTGCAGATCTCGCTCAACCTCGGCTGGGCCATTCTCAACGCTGCGGGCCTGTCCTTCATCGGTCTCGGCGTCAAGCCGCCGACACCGGAATGGGGCATCATGGTCGCGGAAGGCGCGCGCTTCATCTCGACGGGGCGGTGGTGGCTGGTGGCCTTCCCGGGCCTGGCGCTAATGATGGCCGTGCTGTGCTTCAATCTCCTCGGGGACGGGATGCGGGACATTCTCGACCCCCGCATGCGCACATGAGCGAGGCCCTGCTCAGGATCGACGACCTCCACGTCGCGTTCTCGACGCGACGCGGCATGGTCGAGGCCGTGCGCGGCGTGACGCTCACGGTCGAGAAGGGCGAGATGCTCGGCCTCGTCGGCGAGAGCGGCTCGGGCAAGTCGGTGACCGGCTTTGCCACGACGCGGCTGCTCGACGCGGCCGGCCGCGTCACCGGCGGCAAGATCATGTTTCGCGGACAGGACGTGACAAAGCTTGGGGGAGACGACCTCCGTCAGCTCCAGGGCGCCGCGATGTCGATGATCTTCCAGAACCCGCGGGCCGCGCTGAATCCGATCCGGGCAATCGGCTTGCAGATCGCGGACGCGATCCTCACCCACAAGCGCATCTCGAAAGAGGCCGCGCGGAGCGAAGCGCTGGACCTGCTGCGCGCCGTTCAGATCCGCGAACCCGAAGCGCGGATGAACGCCTATCCGCACGAGCTGTCCGGCGGCATGTGCCAGCGCGTCATGATCGCGATCGCGATCTCCTGCAATCCGGCGCTGTTGATCGCGGACGAACCGACCACCGGCCTCGACGTCACCACTCAGAAAGTTGTCATGGATCTGCTGGCGGACATCGCCGCCGCGCGCGGCATGGCGACGATTCTGATCACGCACGATCTCGGGCTCGTGGCGCGCTATTGCCGCCGCATCGCCGTGATGGAACGCGGCCGCATCGTCGAGGAGGCGAGTTCCAGGACACTCTTCAGCACGCCGCAGCACGCTTATACCAGGCGCCTGGTCGCGGCGTCGCCGACGTCGACGTCGCGGATCGAAGACCTCGTGACGGAGGAGGAGCGGGAGGGCTACGCGGCAGTGCTCGGCAAGCCGAGGCAGGAGCCCGCGTATGGGACGCCGCCGCTGCTCGAGGTGCGCAAGCTCGCCAAGCGCTTCGATGAGGGCTCGGCGGCGGTCGCGGATTTCTCGATGACGATGGCCGGCGGCGAGAGCGTCGGGCTGGTTGGCGAATCCGGCTCCGGCAAGAGCACGACGTCGCGGATGATCTGCCGGCTGATTGATCCCAGCGAAGGCGATATCGTGTTCGACGGGCAGTCGATCGGCCATATTGCGTCGCGCGACTTCCACCGCTCGCGCTTGCGCAAAGACATCCAGATGGTCTTCCAGGACCCGAACGAGAGCCTCAATCCGCGCTTCACTGCGTTCGACTGTATCGCCCATCCGCTGCTGCGGCTCGACGGAATGCGGGCCGGCGACGCGCTACGCAAACGGGTGGAGGAATGCGCCGAGCGGGTGGGATTGCCGCTGGATCTGCTGCCGCGCTTCCCACATCAGCTCTCCGGCGGCCAGAAGGCGCGCGTCGGGATTGCCCGGGCCATCGCGTGCCGGCCGCGGCTCCTGGTGCTGGACGAGCCGACTGCCGCGCTCGACGTCTCGGTGCAGGCGGTGGTGCTACAGCTGCTCGACCGCCTCAGGCGCGAGAACGACATCGCGCTGCTGTTCGTCAGCCACGACCTCAATGTCGTGCGCATGCTCTGCGACCGCACCATCGTGCTGCGCAACGGCGGAATCGTCGAGCAGGGCGAGAGTCGGGCGCTGTTCGACAATCCGAAGACCGATTACACGCGCAAGCTGGTCGAGGCGATCCCGCATATCGACACCGGGCCGGCGCTGGCGGTTGCGCTTTGAAGCCTGGGCCGGTCGAAATCCCGATGAGAACCCGCTGGAAGGCCGGTTAGTGGCATACCATTTGCACGCCAATGGGCTCTGGTTTCACCTGCTCTTGGCCAAATACGGCCGGCATCACGGCACTACTGGGAGGATTTCATGGATCGCAGGACCGTATTGAAGGGACTGGCCGGCGCGGGCGGTCTGGCATTGACCGGCGTCTCGGCCCCGGCGATCGCGCAAGGTGCTTCTGCCCGCACCCTGCGCTTCGTGCCGCAGGCCAATCTCGCCAATTTCGATCCGATCTGGGGCACGCAATATGTCGTGCGCAATGCTGCGGCGCTGGTCTGGGACACGCTTTACGGCATCGATTCCTCGCTGCAGCCGCAGCGCCAGATGGTCGAGTCCGAGCAGGTTAGCGACGACGGCACGACCTGGACCTTCAAATTGCGGCCCGGCCTCAAATTCCACGATGGCGAGCCGGTGCTGAGCAAGGATGTCGTCGCGAGCCTGACGCGCTGGGCGGTGCGCGATCCGATGGGCCTGATGATCAAGGCGCTCCAGCAGGAACTCACCGCCGTCGACGACCGCACCTTCAAATGGGTGTTGAAGCAGCCCTTCCCGAAAATGCTCTATGCGCTCGGCAAGAACAACTCGCCGTGCGCCTTCATCATGCCCGAGCGCATTGCGCAGACGGATCCTTTCAAGCAGATCGGCGATTATGTCGGCTCCGGCCCGATGAAGTTCGCCAAGGCCGAGTGGGTTCCGGGCGCGAAAGCCGTATTCGAGAAATTCGCCGACTACGCGCCGCGGCAGGAGAAGTCGTCATGGCTCGCCGGCGGCAAGCAGATGCTGGTCGATCGCATCGAATGGATCGTGATGCCGGATGCGGCCACCGCGGCCGCAGCGCTGCAAAATGGCGAGATCGACTGGTGGGAGAACCCGATCGCCGACCTCGTTCCGGTTCTGAAGAAGAACAAGAACATCAGCGTAGATATCGGCGATCCCCTCGGCAATATCGGCTCGTTCCGTATGAATTTCCTGTACCCGCCCTTCAACGACGTGCGGGCGCGGCGTGCGGTGCTGATGGCGATGAGCCAGGAAGACTACATGCGCGCGATCGTCGGCGACGATAACTCGCTCTGGAAGCCGCTGCCCGGCTTCTTCACGCCGGACACGCCGCTCTATTCCGAGGCGGGCGGCGAGATCCTGAAGGGCAAGCGCGATCTCGACGCGGCCAAGAAGCTGCTCGCCGAGAGCGGTTATTCAGGCCAGCCGGTGACGTGCCTCGTCGCGCAGGATCAGCCTATCACCAAGGCGCAGGGCGACGTGACCGCGGACCTGCTGAAGAAGCTCGGCATGAACGTCGACTTCGTCGCGACCGACTGGGGCACGGTCGGCTCCCGCCGCGCACTGAAGACCCCTCCGGGGCAGGGCGGCTGGAACATGTTCCACACCTGGCACGCGGGCGCGGACTGCACCAACCCCGCGCCCTACACCGCCATCCGCGCCAATGGCGACAAGGCCTGGTTCGGCTGGCCGACCAGCGCAGGTACCGAGAAGGAAGTCACGTCATGGTTCGAGGCCAAGAACCTCGACGAGGAAAAGGCCGCCATCGGTCGCCTCAACAAGGCGGCGATGGACGACGTCGTCTATGCGCCGACCGGCTTCTTCCTGAGCTACACGGCTTGGCGCAAGAACGTCTCCGGCATCGCCAAGGGGCCGTTGCCGTTCTTCTGGGGCGTTTCGAAATCCGCATGACCTTGCACTGAAGCCAGATGCTCTCCTACATCCTCCGTCGCATCGTCTCGACATTGCCGGTGATGGCGATCGTCGCTCTGTTCGTGTTCAGTCTGCTCTACATCGCGCCGGGCGATCCGGCCGTGGTGATCGCGGGCGACCAGGCGAGCCCGGAGGATGTGGAGCGCATCCGGCAGAGCCTCGGTCTCGACCGTCCGTTCCTGATCCAGTTCGGAGGTTGGGTCTGGCGCATCCTGCACGGCGATCTCGGCACCTCGATCTTCACCAACCTGCCGGTCTCGACGATGATCGGACAGCGCCTCGGACCGACGCTGTCGCTGATGACCGTCACGCTGCTGCTCACGATCGTGGTCGCGGTGCCGCTCGGCGTGGTGGCGGCGTGGAAAGCGGGCAGCCTGATCGACCGCGTCATCATGGGCTTTGCCGTGTTCGGCTTCTCGCTGCCCGTCTTCGTGGTCGGCTATATGCTCGCCTACGTCTTCGCGCTCGAATTGGAATGGCTTCCGGTGCAGGGCTACACGCCGCTGGCCCAGGGCTTCTGGCCCTGGTTGGAGAATTTGATTCTTCCGGCGGTCGCGCTTGGCTGCGTCTATATCGCGCTGATCGCGCGCATCACCCGCGCCACCATGCTCGAAGTGCTGCAGCAGGATTATATCCGCACCGCGCGGGCCAAGGGCCTCGGGCAGGGCGGCATCCTGTTCGTTCACGCGTTGAAGAACGCGGCGGTGCCGATCGTCACCGTGATCGGGATCGGTATCGCGCTCCTGATCGGCGGTGCGGTCGTCACCGAAAGCGTGTTTGCGATTCCCGGCCTCGGCCGGCTCACGATCGATGCGATCCTGCGCCGCGACTATCCCGTCATCCAGGGTATCGTGCTGCTGTTCAGCTTCGTCTACGTCCTCGTCAATCTGATGATCGACGTCATCTATACGCTCGTTGACCCGAGGATCCGCTATTGACCGACACCACCGTCAATCCGCAGGCGCTGCCGGCTGGATTCGTCCTCGCGCCGCAACTGCCGGAGATCCTGCGGCCGGTCAAGATCCGGCGCGGCTTCATCGGCTTCCTGCGCGGTCATCCGACGGTCGCCATCGGCGGCGCGCTGCTGCTGACGCTCGTGCTCATCGCAATCTTCGCGCCATATCTCGGAACGGTCGATCCGACCGCGCTCGCGCCTGCCAAACGCACCCGGGCGCCTTCGGCGGACTACTGGTTCGGCTCCGACGTGCTCGGCCGCGACATCTATTCGCGCGTGCTGTTCGGCGCGCGGGTCTCGCTCACGGTCGGCCTGTCGGTCGCGATCTTCGCATCCGCGGCCGGCCTTGCCATCGGCATGGTCTCCGGCTTCATCCGCTGGGCCGACGGCATCCTGATGCGCTTCATGGACGGCTTGATGTCGATCCCGCCGATCCTGCTCGCCATCGCGCTGATGGCGCTGACGCGCGGCAGCGTCGGCAACGTCATCCTGGCGATCACTGTTGCCGAGATCCCGCGCGTCTCACGCCTCGTGCGCAGCGTCGTGCTGTCGCTGCGCGAGCAGCCTTATGTGGATGCCGCGGTCGCCTGCGGCACGCGCACGCCGATGATCATCCTCCGCCACATCCTGCCCAACACGGTGGCGCCGATGCTGGTGCAGGCGACCTACATTTGTGCCAGCGCCATGATCACCGAGGCGATCCTGTCCTTCATCGGCGCGGGCACGCCGCCGACTATTCCGTCGTGGGGGAACATCATGGCCGAGGGCCGTGCGCTGTGGCAGGTCAAGCCCTACATCGTGTTCTTTCCGGCGGCCTTCCTGTCCGTCACCGTGCTCGCGGTGAATTTGCTCGGCGACGGCCTTCGCGATGCGCTCGATCCGCGCATGGCCAAGAGCCTGTGATGTCGAGGGGCTGATCGCGATGGCATTGCTCGAAGTCGAGAATCTCCAGACCCATTTCCGCACCCCCAGCGGCATCAACCGCGCGGTGGACGGGGTGTCGTTCCATGTCAACGAGGGCGAGACGCTGGCCATCGTCGGCGAATCCGGCTGCGGCAAGTCGGTGACCTCGATGTCGCTGATGCGGCTGATCCCGGAGCCGCCGGGCAGAATCGCAGGCGCGATCCGCTTTGCGGGCAGGGACCTGCTGCAACTCTCCGATCGCGAGATGCGCGCGATCCGCGGCAACGACATCTCGATGATCTTCCAGGAGCCGATGACGAGCCTCAATCCAGTGCTCACCGTCGGCCGCCAGATCCGCGAAACACTGATGATCCATCAGGGCCTGGACAAGGCGGCGGCCGAGGCGCACGCAGTCGAGATGCTGACATTGGTCGGCATTCCCGAACCGGGGCGCCGGGTGCGCGAATATCCGCACCAGCTCTCCGGCGGCATGCGCCAGCGTGTGATGATTGCCATTGCGCTCGCCTGCAATCCAAAACTTCTGATTGCCGACGAGCCGACCACCGCGCTCGACGTGACGATCCAGGCGCAGATCCTGAAGCTGATGCTGGACCTCAAGAGCCGGGTCGGCGCCGCCATCATCCTGATCACCCACGACCTCGGCGTCGTCGCCGAGATCGCCGAGCGCGTCATGGTGATGTATGCGGGCCGCAAGGTCGAGGAAGCGCCGGTCGCCGAGCTGTTTCGCACGCCGCGGCATCCCTATACGCAGGGACTGCTCGGTGCAGTGCCGCGGCTCGGCTCGTCGCTGACAGGCACGGCAAGACGGCTCGCCGAAATTCCCGGGCAGGTGCCCGATCTCAGAAAGCCGATCATCGGCTGCGTCTTTGCCGGCCGCTGTGCGCTTGCGACCGATCTGTGCCGCCAATATGCGCCGGGGCTCGAAGAGAAGGGCCCTCGTCACGTCGCCGCCTGTCACTATGCGGCCAAGGGAGCCGTCGCGGCATGAGCCCTCCGTTGCTCCAGGTCAACGACCTCAAGAAGCATTTTCCGGTCAACAAGGGCTTTTTCGGGCGAAAGACCGAATTCGTCTATGCGGTGGACGGCGTTTCGTTCGAGATTGCGCGCGGCGAGACGTTGTCGCTCGTCGGCGAATCCGGCTGCGGCAAGTCGACGGTCGGCCGCGCCATTTTGCGGCTGTTCGACATCACCTCAGGCCAGGTCATCCTCGACGGTCAGCGCATCGACGATGCCGCGCCGAGTACGATGCGTCAGATGCGCCGGCGTGTGCAGGTGGTGTTCCAGGATCCGTTCTCCAGCCTCAATCCGCGCATGCGCGTGCGCGACATCCTGGCCGAGCCAATCCGGAATTTCGGCCTCGCGAAATCGGCGGAGGACCTCGAGGTGCGCGTCACCTCCCTGATGGATACCGTGCGCCTGCCGCGCGAGGCGCTGAACCGCAGGCCGCACGAGTTCTCCGGCGGCCAGCGCCAGCGCATCGGCATTGCCCGCGCGCTCGCGGCCGAACCCGAGTTGATCGTGTGCGACGAGGCGGTCTCGGCGCTCGACGTCTCGGTCAAGGCGCAAATCGTCAATTTGCTGCAGGATCTCCAGAGTGAATTTGGCCTCGCGCTGCTGTTCATCAGCCACGACCTCGCGATCGTCGAGCACATGACCCACCGCGTCGCGGTGATGTACCTCGGCAAGATCGTCGAGGTGGCGCCGCGCCGCGAGATCTTTGCCGCGCCAAGGCATCCCTACACCAAGGCGCTGCTCTCGGCGGTCCCGCTGCCCGAGCCCGGCGCCCAGCGTAATCCCATCATCCTCAAGGGCGACGTGCCGAGCCCGATCAACCCGCCGAAGGGCTGCCGCTTCCACACCCGCTGCCCGCTCGCGTTCGATCGCTGCCGGGTCGATGAGCCGGTGCTTCGCACCGCCGGACCCGAGCAGTGGGTGGCCTGTCATCTCGAGGACGGCACTGCGGCGATGAGTAGCTGAAGCGCGAGATTGGCGTCGGAAATTCGCCAGCGAAAACAATCACGTTCTACTTTGCATGGGGTTGTTTTCGCATTTTTTGGTGGGGCCGGCCTCAACCCTGCCGGCGGAGGAAGCCCGTGATCGTGACCTTTTCCCAGATGCCGGCCGCGGCGAAGGGGTCGGCGCGATTGAAAGCCTCGACGTTGCCACGGCCTGGCGCCTCGATCAGGAACAGGCTGCCGATCATCGTTTGACCATCGTCGGAGACGAGCGGCCCCGACATCACGATCTTCACGCCGAAGCGCGAAGTGTCGCTCAGGAAAGCCTTGTGGGCATCGTAATTGGCGAGCCGGGTCGGCAGCGCGCCGGCGCGGTCGACGGCGTGAATGGCGAACAGCATGGTGGTCTCCGTCTCTTCGGCTTCAGTTCTTGGGACGGCCGCCGTGGCGACCGTCCGAACGTGATGGGGTGGACTTACTTGGCGCTGAGCTTGCCGGCTTCCTCGAAGGTCGGGCAGGTCCGTTGCTCCAGCGGCACGTCGAACGGCTTGTAATTGTCCTTGGTGATGACGGTCGGTTTCAGCACGATCTCGGCGATGACCGGCTGGTTGCGCAAGGCGCGGATCGCCATCATGGTGCCGAGGCAGCCTTGCGCAAATCCGTTGTAGTCGCCGCTGGCGAGCAGCTTGCCGGACTTGATCGCGTCGATCGCCTCCTTGGTGCCGTTGATGCCGATCACCTGGGCCTTGCGGTTGGCACCGTCCAACGCCTCGATTGCGCCGACCGCCATGGCGTCGTTGGCAGCGAGCACGCCGTCGATCTGCGGGTTGGACTGCATCAGGTTTTCCATGACCTGAAGCGCCTGCAGCCGCTGATAGTTGCCGGGCTGCGAGGCCAAGAGCTTGGCGCCCGTGTTCTCCTTGAGTGCATCGTTGAATCCGCGGACGCGGTCGACATTGGTCAGCGAGCCCTTGACGCCCTCGATGATGACGATGTTGCCCTTTCCGCCCAGCGTCTTCAGGAGGAAGCGCGCGGTCTCGAGTCCCAGGCTGTAATCGTCGGCACCGACGAAAGACAGGAACTTGCCACCGGCGGAGCGGTCGGTGATGTTGACGACGGGGATCTTGGCTTCGTTGATCTTCTCGACGCCCGGCACCATCGCCTTGTAGTCGACCGGCGTGAACACGATCGCGCTCGGTTTCTTCACCACCACGTCCTCGATTTGGCTGAGCTGCTCGGGGATCGAGTCCGGCTTGGTCGGGATGTACTGAAGCGTCTTGGCGTTCAACGTCTTCGCCATGTTGTCGGCGCCGACCCGCACCGTCTGGAAGAACGGGTTGGTCTGATTCTTGGTGAAGACGGCGATGGTCTCGCCGTCGGCACGTGCTTGTGTCGTGAATGCCGCCGCTGTCATCAGCACCGGCAGCGTCAGGTAACCCAGTTTCCGTTTCATGTCGCCTCCATCCCTCGTTTTGCTTGTTGGACTTTCTTGAGAACTCATTGCGCGCGGCGGCGGGTCTTCATGTCGAGCCAGACCGCGAGAATGACGATGATGCCGGTGACCAGCGGCTGCCAGTTGGCGCTGACCGAGAGCAGGTTCATGCCGTTCAGCACCAGTGTCAGGATCAGCGCGCCGATGAAGGTGCCGAACACGGTGCCGACGCCGCCGAACAGTGAGGTGCCGCCGATCAGCACGGCCGCGATCGCGGGAAGCGTCAGGCTTTCGCCGATGTCGGCCTCGGCCGAATTAAGCCGCGACAGGAAGATGATCGAAGCGAGCCCCGCCATGGTGCCGGAGACCGCGTAGACCAGCAGCAGGCGGCGCGCGACAGGAATGCCGGAGAGCCGGGCGGCGACCGGATTGGCGCCGATCGCATAGATCTCCTGGCCCCAGATCGTCCGCTGCGCGAAGAACGTCCCGATCCCGAGGAACACCAGCAGTAGATAGACTGGGATCGGCAGGCCGAACAGATAGCCGCTGCCGATCTGGCGGAAGCCGGCGGGGAAGCCGTGAAGCGTTTCGCCCGCCATGTACCAGTAGGTGAGGCCGTTCAGCACCCAGAGCATGCCGTAGGTGGCGATGAAGGAGGGGATGCGCAGCGCGGTGACCATGATGCCGTTGAGCAGGCCGACGAGGCCGCCGCAGGCAAGCCCGGTGAGGATGCCAAGCGCCGGCGAGCCGGTCTTGTGAATCACGGTGCCGGCGATGCAGGCCGACAGCGCGACATTGGCCCCGACGGAGAGATCGAGGCCGGCGGTCAGCACCACCAGCGTCAGGCCGGACGCGATGAAGAAGGTCAGGCTCGCCTGCCTGAGCACGTTGAGGATGTTGCCGAGGCTCAGGAAGGAATCGCTGAGCACGGCAAGCACCGCGCAGATCAGCAGGGCCGCGAGCAGGCGATAGAACACCTGGATTGCATCCTGCGACAGGAAGGAGCGGGGCGGCATCATGGCGTCTTTGGTGATGTCGGTCATGCCCGGCTCCTGAGACCATCGAGGAACAGCGCGACGATGACGAGCACGCCGACGCTGGCGACCTGCACCGAGGACGGCAGCGAGATCAGGTTCAGCCCGTTGCGGAGCACGCCGACGGAAAGGACGCCCAGCAGGGTGCCGAGCAGCCAGCCATTGCCGCGCTCGAACGAGGTACCGCCGACGGCCACGGCTGCGATGGCGTCGAATTCGAGGCCGAGGCCGGCCGTGGGATGGCCGGAGTTCATGCGCGCCGTCATCAGCAGCCCGGCGATGCCGGCCATGGCGCCCCCGATCGCATAGACCGCGATCAGCAGCCTGTTCGGCGACAGACCGGCATAGCGCAGCGCCTCGCGGTTGCCGCCGAGCGCGAAGATATAGGTGCCGAAGCGGGTGTGATAGAGCAGGCCGTGAAACGCCGCATAGGTCACGAGCGCCATCACGATCGGCACGGGCACGCCGAGCAGCGTCGCCGAATAGATGTCGCGCACGCTGTGGGGAATGCCGACCACGCTCTGGCCGTCGCTGACGATCAGCGACAGCCCTTGCGCCATGCCGAGGGTGCCGAGCGTCGCGACGAAAGGTGGAATGCCTAGGATGGCGACCAGCCAGCCGTTGACAACGCCGAAGGCTACACCCACCAGCAGGCCGGCGCCGAGGCCCAGGAGCATCGAGTGGGTTGCGAGAGAGACGATCGCAACGCAGAGCGAGGTCAGCGTCAGCACTGCGCCCATCGAGAGGTCCAGACCCTCGGTCATGATGATCAACGTCATCGGCAGCGCCAGCATGGTCAGGATGGTCGACTGCACCAGCACGTTGGAGAGATTGGCGACCGAGAGGAAGCCGGGCGCGATCGCGCTGAACAATGTGATCAGCAGCACCAGCACCATGGCAACGCCGGGAATGCGTTGCAGCGGGTTGGATCCCGAGACGACCGCGGCTTCACGCATGATGCATCCCCAGTCGCACGATGTTCTCCTCGGTCAGTTCGTTACGCGTCAGGTGCCCAGCGATGCGACCCTCGCGCATCACATAGGCGCGGTCGCAGACATGGCAGATCTCGATTTGCTCGGACGAAATCATCAGCGCCGCAGCGCCTTCCGCGACGAGGCGGTCGATCAGCGCAAAGATCTCCGACTTGGCGCCGATGTCGATGCCGCGCGTCGGTTCGTCGAAGATGAAGAGCTTCGAGCCGGCCGCCAGCCATTTGCCGATCACGACCTTCTGCTGGTTGCCGCCCGAGAGCAGGCCGACGGTCTGACGCGCGCTGGGCGTTGCAATGCGCAATTGCCGGATCAGGGCGTCGGAAGTCCGTTGCGCGCCTCGAGAATCGAAAAGTCCGCTCGGGAACAGCTTTCGCAGCGCCGATACCACGAGGTTGTCGCTGACCGAGCGCAGCAGCGCGAGACCCTCGCTCTTGCGACTTTCCGGGATCAGCGCGATGCCGCGGCGGGCGGCAAGATCAGGCTCGCCGGAAATGGTCTTTCCGTCGAAAATGATCTCGCCTGATGTGACGGGATCGGCGCCGAAGATGGCGCGCGCGACTTCGCTGCGGCCGGAGCCGACCAGGCCGCACAGGCCGACGATCTCGCCCCGGCGCACCTCGATATTAATGTCGGAGATACCGGTCGCCGCGCTCAGGCCCTTGACTTCCAGCAGCAGCTCGCCGGGCTTGTCGGCGAAATTCCGGGGATAGGTCATGTCGACGTTGCGGCCGACCATCATGCGTACCAGCTGGTCCGGCGTGACATCGGCCGGTTTGACGCCGTCGATGCGGCGGCCGTCGCGCAGCACGGTGATGCGGTCGCCAAGCGCGAACACCTCGGCCATGCGGTGCGAGATGTAGACGATGGAAACGCCGTCGGCCTTCAGCCGCGCGATCAGCGCGAACAGCAGCTCGGTCTCGCGGTCGGATAGCGCCGCGGTCGGCTCGTCCATCACGAGAATGCGGGCGTTCTGGCTGATCGCCTTGGCAATCTCGACCATCTGCTGCTGCGCGACGCCGAGCTTGTCGACGGTCGTGGAGGGATCGATGTCGAAGCCGATCGTGTCGAGCACACGCTTCGCATCGGCCAGGATCTTGCGGCGGTCGATGGTGCCGGGGATGCGTCCCCCGGGTTCGCGGCCCAAGAAGATGTTCTGGGCGATATCGAGATGGGGAACCAGCGAGAATTCCTGGAAGATCACGGCAATGCCGAGCTTCTGCGCATCCGCGGTCGACGAGATCGCGACCTTGTCGCCCTTGTAATGGAACTCGCCGGCATCGGCGCGATAGGCACCGCACAGGACCTTCATCAGGCTCGACTTGCCGGCACCGTTCTCACCCAGCAGCATATGGACTTCGCCGGGGTAGACGGCAAAGGACACGTCATCCAGCGCCTTGACGCCGGGAAACTCCTTGCTGATGCCGCGCAGCTCCAGGAGCGGCGCGGGGGAGGTGACCTCGACCGGAAGTGCGTCGCTCATGCTTTGGCTCCGCTCGCAAAGATCTTTCCAGGGTTCATCAGACCATCAGGATCGAGCGCGGTCTTGATGGATCGCATCACATCGACGGCTTCGCCGAGTTCATCGGCGAGGTAGTCGATCTTGCCGAGCCCGATGCCGTGCTCGCCGGTGCAGGTGCCGTCCATGGCAATGGCGCGGGCGACCATGCGGGCCTGCAGCGCCCTGGCGCCTTCGCTCTCCTCCGGCCTTGCGGGATCGATCAGGATCAGCATGTGAAAGTTGCCGTCGCCGACATGGCCGACGATCGGCGCCGTGAAGCCATGCTCGTCCGCGTCGCGCCGTGTCTCGGTCAGGCATTCCGCCAGTCGTGAGATCGGCACGCAGACATCGGTGATCACGGCGCGCGCACCCGGCCGCAGGCCCAGCCCGGCATAGAGGGTGTTGTCGCGGGCATGCCAGAGACGGCTGCGGTCCTCCGGTGCCTTCGCCCAGGCAAAGCCATGGCCGCCATGGTCGGCAGCGATCGCCTGCGCGGCTTCGGCCTGCTCGGCAACGGAGGACTCGGAGCCGTGGAACTCGAAGAACAGGGTGGGAGCTTCGCGGTAACCGAGCTTGGCATAGGCATTGATGCCGCGCATCATGACGTCGTCGAGCAGCTCGATGCGCGCAACGGGGATCGCGGACTGGATCACGGAGATTGCGGTGTTGACGGCGTCGTGCAGTGTGTCGAAGCTGCAGACCGCTGCCGAGATCGCTTGCGGCACGGGGTGCACTTTGAGCGTGATCTCGGTGATCAAACCAAGCGTTCCTTCCGCGCCGACGAACATGCGAGTGAGGTCGTAACCGGCGGCCGACTTCCGCGCACGCCTGGCGGTGCGGATGATGCGGCCATCGGCCAGCACCACCTCCAGCGCCATGACGTTGTCCTTCATGGTGCCGTAGCGCACGGCCATGGTGCCGGAGGCCCGCGTCGAGGTCATGCCCCCGATCGAGGCGTCGGCACCGGGGTCGATCGGAAAGAAAAGTCCGGTATTGCGCAGCTCGGCATTGAGCTGCTTGCGCGTGATGCCCGGCTGCACGACGACGTCCATGTCGCTGTCGTGAACCGTCAGCACCTTGTTCATGCGCGCGAAGTCGAAGCAGACGCCGCCGGCGATGGCGGCCGCATTGCCTTCGAGCGAAGTCCCGGCACCGAACGGGACGATCGGCATGCCTGCGCCGGCGCACAGCTTGACGATCTCGGCAACCTCCCGCGTTGTTTCGGGGAAAACGACGATGTCCGGCGGCAGATTGCGGTAGTGCGATTCGCTCTGCCCATGCTGATCGAGCACGCCGCGCGCAACGCTCGCGCGCGGGCCGATCATGCCGGTAAGGCGTTCGGCCAAGATGCTCGTGCTGACCCGCGGTCCCATCCTTAACTCCCGTCTGCTCCCTGTCGCCGGACTCTTGTCGGTCCGTCGCCGCTTCAGCTTAAGCGGCTCTTGCGTTGCTCGCGACCTGCTTCAGGCCGAAATCGTAGTTGAGATGGAAATATTCGGTGTCCACCATGCGACCATCCGGCGCACGGCCGGCCGGGTGCCTGGCGAATTCGCGGATCAGGCTGTCCTTGACGCCGAACACCACGTCCGAGTCGAGATATTGGTCTCCTGCGACGAACACGTGGGTGACCAATTGCTCGAAACCCGGCGCGGAGATCATGAAATGCACATGAGCCGGACGCCAGGGGTGGCGGCCCTGCGCCTCCAGCATCTCACCGACGGGGCCGTCATGCGGGACGGGGTAGGCGGCCGGCTTGATCGACCAAAAATGGAATTTTCCATTGGCGTCCGTGTGGAAACGCGCACGCATCGCGAGATTGCCGATGTCGTCGAGCTGCTGCACGTCGTAATAGCCGTCATCGTCGGAATGCCAGACGTCCACGACGGCCCCCACCAGCGGCTTGCCGTCGACGGTGGAAACAGAGCCGGTGACCAGCATCGGATCGCCTTCCATCGGGCCGGAGATATCCGCGCCGCTGTCCTTCTCAGGAGCAGCCTGGACGAAGAACGGGCCAAGCACCGTGGTCTCGGTCGCGCCCTCCGGCACCGGATGGTTGATCGCATCGACCAGCATCGAGACGCCCAGCGTATCCGACAGCAGGATGAACTCCTGTCGCTGGTCGTCGCACATGTGGCCGGTGCGGGTCAGGAAATCGATGCCGAACTCCCATTCCTTCTGGGTCGGACGGATCTCGCGGACGAAGGCATGAAGGTGGCGCACCAGGGCTTCGCTGACCTGCTTGATGCGCGGATCGCTAGCGTCCTTGATCCGCTCCAGCACCGCGTCGGTGATCGTGGTCTCGTTGAAATTGCGCATGGGGGGCTCCGCCGATCAGAGTTTGGGCTCGCCGAGCCCGGACAGGTGTTCGAGGTGCTTGACGGTCGCGATGAAGTCCGTGTCGCCGTCGCCTTGTGCGACCAGCGAGCCGTAGGTCTCGCGCACCTGGGCGGCGAGTTGAAGCGGGACGCCGACGGCGTGGCCGGCGCCGAGGATGAGGTCGAGATCCTTGGCCATCTGCTTGCAGGAGAAAGTGGACTCGAAGTCGCGGTTGCGCAGCGGCGCAGTCTTGTACTTGACCATGGGCGAGGCCACCGCGCTGTCGTCGAGCACTTTCAGAATGTCCTGCCAGGCGATGCCGCCCTTGCGCGCCAACGCCAGGCTCTCGGCCATCATCGCCGCCGACACCGCGATCATCAGATTGACCGAGAGCTTTGCGTAACGCGCTTCCTCGGCCGGGCCGAGATAGGTCTGCGCACGAGTGAAGGCCGTAAACAGCGGCTTTGCGTTTTCGAAGGCGTCTTTCGGCCCCGAGACGAAGCAGGTCAAGGCGCCGGTATGAACGATGCTGGCATTGCCGGAGACCGGCGAGCGTAGATAGGCAATGCCGCGCGCCTGCGCGGCGGCCGCAACTTCAGTGGATGCTTCGACGCTCACCGTGCTGGTCTCGATCAGAACAGTTCCTGCCGCCATTGCCGCGACGAGGCCGGTAGGTCCGAGCAGCGCGCCGCGCAACGCGAGGTCGTCCGGCAGCGAGGTGATGACAGCAGCCTTGCCGCTCACGGCCTCAATCGGCGATGCCGCGATCAAAATGCCTTGCCCCCGCGCCTCGTTGATCCGCGCCGCGCTTTGGTCGAAGGCGGTGACGGTGTAGCCGGCCTTGGCGACAAGCACCGACATCGGCAAGCCCATCTTGCCGATCCCGATGAAAGCGATGTTTTTCGAGGTATCTGTCATTGTTGTTGTCCGTTGGCGCCCTTCAGGCGGCGCGCCCCTGTCGTTCGATGTCCTGCACCAGACGCCGGCCCGATTGCGCCAGCAATTCCTTCTTCGCCTCCAGTCCGTCGACCAGGAGTCGCCCGTTCCGCTTCTTCCAGGCGCCGCCGATCATCACGGCCTCGATATTGGCAAGGCTCGTCTGCATCAGGACGGTCGCGACGGGGTCGTGCACGGGGACGAGGTTGAGATCCGAGGCATTGATGACGACAAGGTCGGCAAGCTTGCCCGGCGTCAGCGATCCGATCTGGTCCTCGCGGCCGAGCATGCGGGCGCCTTCCGTCGTGATCCAGCGCAGCGCTTCGCGAACGGGGATCGTGGTGGTCGCGGGAATGGTTCCGGTCGTCTTGCGCGCCTCTGCATTGTCGAGCGCACGCTGCGTCGAGAGCGCAACGCGCGCGACGGTCAGGAGGTCTCCGGCCAGCACGGACTCCAGATCAATGCCGATCGTCGGCCGCACGCCGCGCTTGAGCAGCCGCCCGGTGATCGGAAAGCCGTGGCCCTGGATCATCTCGTTCTCCGGCGTGACCGAAAAGGACACGCCGAGTTGGACCATTCGGTCGAGCAGATCGTCGGGCAGATCGTTGCCATGGACGATGTTGATGCCGGTGCCGACGAGCCCGGCCTCGATCAACTTCTCCCAGCCGCCCTGCGTCTTGGCCGGGCCGCCGCCCTGATGCATCGATGCGATCAACTTCAGTTCGCGCGCCATGCGGAAATCGTGCATGGCGACGTCGAGCGTCGAATAATGCGGGCCGAGGATTGCAAGGCCGAGCGAAACAAGACCGTCGCGGTCGGCGAGGGCGCCCGCTAGTAGTCGTTCGACCTCGCGGCGCGGGTGCGGCACTTCCGAGAAATGGGGTTCGCCGGGTTTCGGTTCCGGCTTGGGCGAGCCGTGGAAAAAGGCGGCGCGGATGCCGCTCTCGATCAGGCCGCGCACCGCAGCATCGGTGTGATCCGGCGTCGGATTGTTGTGGCACCAGTCGACCAGTGTGGTGGTGCCGCAATTGATCTGGTTCAGCGCGCCGACCAGCGTGGCGATATGGATGTCGTCGGGCCGGAACACGGTCGCAAGCCCTGCATGCATGCGGCGGAAATATTCCAGCAGCGTCCAGTTGGCGGCATAGCCGCGCAAGCCCGTCTGCCAGGTGTGCATGTGCGCGTTGATCAGGCCCGGGATGACGATACGGCCCGTGCCGTCGACGATCTCCGTGTCGGCCGCCACGTCGATCGATGGCCGCACATCGACGATGCGGCTGCCCTCGATCAGCACATCGCCGGTGCCGAGGTCACCGATCGCGTCATCCATGGTGATGACAGTGGCGGATTTGATCAGCGTGCGCCGCATCGTTTCAAGCCGCCGCTTTGATGGCGGCCGGGGGCTCGCCGGCCCAGGCGCGCGCGATAAGGTCGCGGATGGCGCTGCGCTCGAGCGGGCGCGGATTCCAGTAGGCGTTGGTGACGGCAAGATCAGCCGCCTTGTCGATGCCGCTCTCGGGCATGCCGATATCGCGCAGCGCCGTCTTCGCACCCAGCCGCTCCGCAAGTTCGAAAAGGCCCTCCGATGCATCGGTCGCGCCGATCGCACGGGAGATTCGCGCCATCGCGTCAGGCACGGCCGGCGCGTTGTAGGCCAGCGCGTGCGGCAGCACGATGGTGTGGGTCTCTGCGTGCGGCAGGTCAAAGGTTCCGCCGAGCGTGTGGCAGAGCTTGTGATGCAGCGCCATGCCGACGGTGCCGAGGCAGACACCGCACAGCCAGGCGCCATAGAGCGCTTCAGTGCGGGCCTCGCGGTCGTCGCTTTTGACGGCAATGGCGGGTAGGGCGCGTGCCAGCGCGCGGATGGCTTCTTCCGCCATCAGCGACGTGACGGGATTGGTGTCGCGCGCATAAAGCGCTTCGACTGCGTGGGCGATGGCATTGATGCCCGATGTTGCGGCCAGACTTGCCGGCAGCGTCAGGGTGACGTCGACATCGTAGATCACGGTCTCCGGCAATATCGCCGCATCGCGCACCATGGTCTTCAGGCCGTTCTCGGTCTGGCCGACGATCGGCGTCATCTCCGAGCCGGCATAGGTGGTGGGAATGCAGAGCTGGTTGATTCCGGTGCGCAAGGCCAGCGCCTTGCCGAGACCCGTGGTCGAGCCGCCGCCGAGCGAGACGACGCAGTCGGCCTCGCATGCCTTCATCGCCGCGAGCGCGCGCTCGGTGACCTCGACCGGCGTGTGCATGGTGGCGCCGGCAAAGATGCCGGCATAGAGCGGGCCGAGCGTGGAACCGAGGCTCTTGCCCTGCGCTTCCTGCTGCGGCGTCGTCAGCACCAGCGCGCGCTTGCCCCCCAGCCGTTCCACCTCGGCCTTGGCGGAGCCAAGCGTTCCGCTGCCGAACACGACGCGGCAGGGCAGGCTTTCAAAGGTGAACGAACCGATCATGCGCCGGTCTCTTTGATGGGATAATCGACCTGGAAGCGCCCGATCCGCAAGTCGCCCAACGCTTCGCGGACGCGCAAATGTTCAGGGTGGGTTGCATAGGCCGAAAGCGCGGCCTGGTCGGTGAATTCGGAGAACAGCACCACGTCGCAGGCATAGTCGACAGCGCTGACGTCAACGCCAACCTCGATATGGGTGAGGCCGTCGATCCGGCCCTTGAGGCCCTCGAACAGGGTTTTGACCTTGATCCGGGCGGTGGCGCGCTCCTCAGGGGTCTCCCCGCGCAGCCGCCACATCACGATGTGCCTGATCGGGCCCGACATTTCCTGATTTCCTCGCCTGCTATCTTGCTTGTGTTGCGGCCATTTTGACTTGCGGGATACGGAAATAAAGGTCAATAATCGCAAGTCTCTTTTCCAGAAAGTGGAAAAATGGATCGGTTGCTGCAACTGGAAGTCTTCGCCAAGACGGCCGAGCTCGGCAGCCTGTCCAAGGCAGCCGAAGCCTTGCGCATGTCGAATGCGGCTGCGAGCCGCACCCTCAGCGCGCTCGAGGAGCGCCTCGCGGTCCGGCTGATCGAGCGCAACACCCGCCGGCTGTGGTTGACGGAAGCCGGGCAGGAGCTGTTGAACCGCTGCGGCCCCGTGCTGAGCGAATTGGCCGAAGCCGAGGACATCGTCAGCGATCGCGCGCTGTCACCGCAGGGTACGCTGCGCGTCACGAGCTCGCTGTCGTTTGCGGTGATTTATCTCGCGCCGATGCTACCGGCCTTCCGTGCGCGTTATCCGAAGCTCAACATGCAGATCACGACTGCCAACCGCTACCCTGATTTCATCGAGGCCGGCATCGACGTGGCGATCCGGACGCGCGAGCAGGAACCGGATTCGAACATCATCGTCCGCCGCATCGGCCAGATGCGCCGCGTGCTCGCGGCCGCACCATCCTATCTCGAAAGCTGCGCCGGGCCGGAGCAACCCGCCGATCTCGCGCGTCACAACATGCTGGTCTACAATCTCGCCAACGATCCCTATTCGCTGCGCTTGCGCAAAGGCCATGGCGCGCAGACCGTCCGCATCACGCCGACGCTCGACAGCAACGACGGTCAGGTCATCCGAGGCGCGGCGCTGGCGGGTCTCGGCATCCTCATCCAGCCTCTCTACATCGTGCAGAGCGACATCGCGGCGGGCCGTCTCGTTCCGGTCCTGATGGACTGGGAGCTGCCGCTGCTTACCATGAACATCGCCTATCAGAACCGCGCCGGCCTGCCCGCCAAGATCAGGGTATTTTCCGACTTCCTGGTCAGCCACATCCGCGAGCATTCTGAGCCGGGGATCTGGATCGACGCGGCGAAGTGAGCGGGAGAAGCTCAGGCGTAGCGATCGCGGCGGGCGAGCCAGGCGGGCAGGCCGTAGATCAAAGCGCCGAACGCGGGCTCGGTTGCGCAGATGAAACCGCCGATGGAAATTTGCTTGCGAGGGCGCGCATCTTGGGCTGCACGCGCGAGCCGTCGATCACCTCGAGCCGGCCGCAGCGGTTCAGGGTATGCAGCTTCCTGCCGGGCCATAGCGGTCCGGGCTTCAGCGTGTGGCGGACGATCTGCTTGAACGTCATCGGCGACAGTTCGACCACTTCCGCCAGCCCGAGCGCCGCGCCGTATCCGTCGGTACAGTTCTGCACCGGTCGCCACAGTCTGCCGTTCATGGTGATCAGATTCCCCGCCGGCCGCGTGCTGGCGCGGTCGATCAGGACCGGGTTGCTGGCATGGGGCACCCAAGGACCAAGGAGATGCTCGGCGTAATAGATCGCCAGCGAATCCGAATAACCGCCGGTTCCGTCTCGCCAGGCGCCGAACAGATAATGCAGGCCGTTGTGCTGCGTGATCGTCACGTCCGCAAGTTCGAGGCCTGACAGCAGCGTTGCATGCCGCTCCCATTTGTCCGGAAACCGGACGCATTTGTAGAGGGCGACGTCCCCGTGGGTTGAACTCTCCGGGATCATCCACAACTCGCCGCCGTCTTCGATCAGAAAGGGATAGGAGAGGTGCCAGGGCTCTTCCAGCACGGGCACCGCTTTTCCCGCTGGGCCGGCGTCATTGAACTCGATGGCGGAAATGATGCCCTTGCCGATACGATGATCGAGATCTTCGAAGAAGACGAATGTTCGTCCCTGCCACGTGACGGGAAAGGGATCGGCATAGAAGTGATTGCCGGGATCTCCAAGAACGTTCCAGCGCGGCCCGGACAGGTCACCGGTCTGCCAAATGCCTGCGCCGTCGTTGAAGCGCCACCCGATATGCCAATGCGGGGCGTAGCAGCAGAGGCGATAGATTTCCTTGGCGATCGAGACAGCAAGGCCGCGCGCGACATAGGCTGCGGGTCGTCGGCCCGCGCCGTTTGCGGTGGAACGCGCCAGCTGCGGCACAATGCGCGGCCGTCCCGACAGGATTGCCGCGACCATCGTGAGCGTTCGCGCCATGACGGTTTCGAGCGCGCCGCTCAAGCCGGCGGCAATTTCTCCGGATGGATGGCCGCTATCGACGAGCGAACCGTCGACCTCGTTGACGATGTCGATCACCGGCAGGTCGCCGGCGAGAATCGCGGCGAGGGCGGCGTTTTCGCCGGAAACTCCGTTGAACAGCGGACGGAGATATAGCTTTGCGGAGCTGTTCGGGTCGCGCGCACCATTGGTGAAGTCGACGATCACGTCGGCGGTCCCGGTCCGACCCTGCGTCGATTCCGGAACGACGTGCAGCCTGCTGGCGCCGCTGTGTTTGCCCTTGTGCAACACCACACGTTCCAGCTCGAACAGGGTGTCCAAGCCTGTGGGGCGCGGCTCCGCAGTCGCCGTCCACGCGATTTGAACCGGAATTTCCCGGCCGTCGATCAACAGCGTGTCGCGGCTCATCCACCGCCGCGCATGCTCACGTTCACAGCGAAACTCGATGATCATGTCGAGCCAATCTATTCCAACTTATCAGGTCAAATGACCTGGCTGAGAATCCGGACGTATTCCTCCACCATGGCATCTACCGAATAGCGCAGCCGCAGGCCTTTGGCGTTTTGTCGCAGATCGTCGCGTAAATGTTGGTCCGTCAGCAGCGTGGAGACGACTGCAGAGAGCTTCGCATGATCGGAAGCATCGACGAAAAGAGCCGTCGGCCTTCCTTCGTAGGACAGCACTTCGCGCAAGACGGGAAGGTCGGTGACGACGGAGGGAACACCGGCGTTCGCAGCCTCGACCGCGGCCAGACCGAAGGTCTCGGCCTGTGTCGGGAATACGAACACGTCGAGGCCGGCAAGAAAGTCCGCCATCCGTCTGGGGGGAATTTCCCCGAGCAGATGCAGCCTGTCCGACACCTTCAATTCATTCGCCAGCAGCTTCAGCCGGGCCTCGTCGGCACCCTGGCCGGCGAGCGCGAGATGCCAGGACGGTTGATCCGGCAACAGACGTATCGCCAGGTCGAGACGCTTGTGCGGATGCAGCCGCGCTGCGCAGCCAAGCAATATGCGATCCGGCGGCAGGTTGAACTTTTGTCGTGCAGCATCCTTCGACAGCGTAAGGGCCTTGTCATCGAAGCCGTGCGGGACATGCACCATGCGCGACCGGTAGGCTGCGGGATAGCGCGAATATTCGCGCTCCATGTCCTGCGAATTGAGCGTGATGCGGTCAAAGAAGCCGACGCTACCCATCACGATGTCGGCTGTGCGAACCGGCCAGCTCATCGACAATGCGGATGAAACCTGGTTGGCGACGACAGGTGCGCGGCTGACGAGGCGCGTCACGCCGCCGCCGATGACATTGCCGAAATGCTGAAAGGTCAGGACGGCGTCCGGCTTGACGGTGCTGATATGACGGCCGAGTGTCCACAGCATCCGCAGCAGGGCCATCGGATTGCCGGGGCGGCTCGGCGCGCAATAGAGCGTATCGGGCGGCTCGTCGAAGGAATCCGATTTGCGGAAGAAGAAGAGATTGGTGACGCGATAGCCGCGCTCGGTCAGCCCGGCGCCGAGCAGCCTGGAGATCTCCTGCGCACCGGCGTTCTCGGCCTGGGTCTGGGCGAGAAGCACGTGCAGCTTTCGTTCGCTGCCGTTCGACCGCGCGGGTGCCGTCGCGGTCGTCTCGCCCAATTCCTTGTTCGGCTGATAGTGGAGCACCGATCCCGACCCGCTAAAGAAACGAAATCTTCACCTTCTTAACTCCGTACCTATCATGCGGGCTTCGCGTGGACACCGACTAGCAACAAACGGAGTTAATGCCAGGCCTGGCCGTCGACATCGTTCCCGCAGCCATTTCACCGGTTCCCGGATGCGGCGTAGCGAGCACGTTAACTAACCGATCCTGCGCGGCCGGCGCGTGATCGCGAACCGCCGCGGGACGGTGTGATCGACGCCTAGTCGCTGGAGTCGGCGCCGCGCACTGCATAATTGCCTCGTTTCAAGGCGGAGAAGCGCAACAGCACGAGGATCGAGGGATCGACTCCTGTTCGCCGGCGGCAGAGGACGTTCAGGGCAATGGTCGCAAGCGCCAGCGACACGGTGGCCGAAATCGCCGCGCCAAGCAGGCCGAGCCAGGGAATGAGGATGAGAAACCCCACGAGCCGCAACGCGACGTTGGCGGCAACGACGGGAACATAGATTCGCTCATGGCCGGTCAGTTGCAGGATCGCAGCGGACGGGCCGCCTGCAGCCTGGATGGCCGTCCCGATTGCGAGCACGATCAAGACCGAGTGCTGTGTGGTGAAATGAGGTCCAAACAGGTTGAGGAGATAGGGGCCGCCGATCCAGATCGTGGCGAGCCCCGCGGCCACGCATAATGCGGTCACCTCCGCCATCAGCCGCAAGGTTCGCCCGAACTCCTGGTGGTTCTTGCTGAAATACAGCGACGGAAGCCGGCGGGCTCCGAACGTGTACAGCGCCGCAGACAGCATGGCGAAGATGTTGGCGAGGCGCGATGCGGCAAAGTAGATTCCGGCGGTCACCGGATCCAGCATCCAATACACCAGAATGACGTCGAAATACTGGTTCGCGGCCTCGAGGATGGACGCAAGCCAGAAGTGAAGGGCGCTCGAGCGCCAGCGGGACGTCTCGGAGCGCGCCGCCGTACCACGCAAATCCGGCAGCACGCGCGCGATCGAAACGATTTGCGCAATCAGGCCGGCCGACATGGCAATGGTCATCACCGCGAACAACTCGGCGGGATCGAGTTGCCGATGACCGAGCAGCATGGCGAGCAGAAACAGGACGACGATGACTCGCCAGAAGAACTCGCGATTTCCCTCGCCCATGAGAATGCTCACCAGCGAGCGGGCGACCTGACTGCCGAGCATCACGCCTGCACTCACGGCCGTGTAGGCCGCTACTGCAAGGATGAGCACCCACCAGTCGCCTCTCAGGCCAGCCACGATGGCAATGCCGAGGATGACAACCAGCATGGCAACGGAAGTGATCTTGACGCTGGATTGGAGGACGCCTTTGATGAGGTCCGGCCTGTCACCGACCTGATACTCGTTCAGGAACCGCACCAGCAACGATTCCTGACCGACCAGTCCCACGACGGCGGCGATCTGAGCGACCGAAAGCCAGGTCGCAAAGATGCCGAAGCCGTCGGGCGACATCGTTCGTGCCGCCAGCGAGAACACCGCAAATGCCAGCGCGCCGCTACCAACCTTGAGCAGGATGGTCCCGACGACCCCGCGCGTGACGTCGCGCCGCATGAGCTGGAGGATGGATTTGATCATGGAAGTCTAAGGAGCTGCTCTCTCCTGAAGAGACATGTTCCGATACCGGGGGCAACCTAGCATGCCGAAAAATCACGAGTGTTAATGCGAGGCATCCGGGATCTCGCCTGCGGCGTCGATATCGCGATGACGCCGGTTGCCTCACTGTGGAACATCACCGTTTCCATTGTCCCAAATAGTGCAAGGCGAGCTGAGACCGATTGAATAGCGCCGCGTCGACGGCCGGGGAATGGCGTGATCAGCCGCTTGAATGCGAAATGGCTCGCCGGGATCGACCGCAGAACCGCCGGAAGCCGGACTTTACGGAGAATTCCGAGCAAGAGGCGTGCCCGGTATCGTCTGGGCAGCCGGCTCTCCGCTTCATTAACCTCGATACCGAGAAATGATCGCGTTTGGTCCTGCGATGCGACATCAGGCCGGAGAATTGCACGTGCGACTTTGGTTGACCGTGGGAGCCTGGATCATGACGGCGGATGGAACTGTGGCCGAGCCGATCGACACAGCTGGTACTTCGACGATCGTTGCGGACATCGCAATCGTCGGCGGCGGCCTTGCAGGGTCGCTTGCGGCGGCCATGCTGGCGCGGGCAGGGCATCGCATCGCCCTGATCGAAAAGCGCGCGGTTCATCCGGACGAATTCCGGGTCGAAAAGATTGGCGGCCATCAACTGGAATTGTTGCGCAAGCTGGGCTTCCTCAACGCGCTCGAGAATGTCGCTTGCCGATATGATCAGGTGCTCAATATCCGGGAAGGCAAGGTGGTCGATGTCAGCGTCGGCCAGGCTTATGGATTTTCCTACGTCGATCTCGTTGCCATGGCGCGCAGCCAGATACCCGCTTCCTCCAACCTGATCGTCGACGAGGCCACTGCGATCAGTGGTGGCGGCGACGTCCAGCATCTCGAGCTGGCTTCCGGACGGCGCGTGACTGCGCGCCTCGTCGTTCTCGCCACGGGCATGGCCGCGGCTCTCGGCTATAAACTCGGTATCAAGCGGCGGATTCTGGCCGAGCGCCATTCGGTGTCGTTCGGTTTCACGATTGCCCGTCAGGATGGTCGCCCGTTCGATTTCGAAGCGCTGACCTGCTATGGCGAGCGCACGGCTGACGGCATCGACTATCTCAGCCTGTTTCCGGTACGCGCCGGCATGCGGGCCAATCTCTTCATGTTCCGCGACCCGACCGATCCGATCATGCGCGAGCTGCGTCGCGAGCCGGAAGCGACGGCCCTGCGTCTGCTGCCGGGATTGCGGACCTATCTCGGCGATTTCCGCGTCATCGACCGGGTCCAGAACTGGGTGATGGATCTGACCGTTGTCGAAGGACACCTCCAACCCGGCATCGTGCTCATCGGCGATGCGTTCCAGACCAATTGTCCCGCGGCGGGGACGGGCGTCGCGCGCCTGCTGGTGGATGTCGATCGTCTGTGCACGGAATATGCGCCGAAATGGTTCGCGACCCCCGGCATGGGCCTGGAGAAGATCTCGCAGTTCTATTCCGATCGCGACAAGATCGCGGCGGATCAGCGGTCCCTCAAGATGGCGCGCTTCCGCCAGGCCCTGACGTCACGCAACGATATCGGCTGGGACGTTCGGCGCCGGTTGCACTTCCTGCGGCGCAGCCTGGCACACCGCATCGATCAAATGCATCCGGGCTGGATTGGATGGGTTCGCGGCGCCCTGCGCGCCTGAGTTCCGCGGCCTTTCGCCTGCCGTCTTTCAGCGCGTGGGCGTTGGGGTGCGGGCGGGCAGGAGCCGCAAATCCGATAGCCGCTTGGCCGCCAGCTTCAGCCAGGGAGCCTGCTTCAGCGCGAACAGGGCGATGGCGCCTGCGGTGCTGCCGGCTTTCGTGATCGCCCACATCGGAGAGGGCTGTCCGCCGAACAATTTCTTGTATGGCTCGTCACCAATGGTGAAATCGAGCATCTGATCGCCGCGCTCGATACAATCCCGCGCCACCTGCTCGAACATCAGCGCGCCCAAGGATTGGCTCTTGTATCCGGCAATATCGAAGGCGCTCATGATGATGAGGAAGCTGCCTCGATGGCAGAGGCCGAGCACGGCGGCGATCACCTCGCCGTCCATCTTCATGGCATAGAGGCGCACAAAGGCGCCGAGCCCACGAAGGGCCACGTCTGAATAGAAGCCGAAATACTCGGGACGCTGGAGCAGATCTCCGTCGCCTTGCGCCTGAAAGCGTGGACCGCGAAGCTTCCTCATCACATCCAGGGCTTCGAGCACGGAGGCGTTGTCGTTGCAGCATGAGAAGCTCAGCGCGCCCTTCTTCTGCAGCTGACGATATTTCTTTGCGAGCTCCTTCTGATAGGAACGATCGATCGCACTGGTCCGCCATTGCTCGAACGGCGCGACGAGAACCGTCGCGTAGGCGTTGGTGTCCATCGATACGCGGCGCGACGCGGCCAGGAGGTTCTCGATCGGAAGCCGCCCGTCGGGCAGCTTGGCCATGCGGAGCAGATCGAAAGGTCGAACGAGGCGCCGAATCTCGGCGCATGCGTCCGCGTCGTCGAGCAGTTGCGAAAACACTTCCTGGTTGCAAACCGGCGCCAGATAATCGGAGACGCGGAGGTCGGCGAATTCGACGGTCCGGATCGGACCGCGCCGGATCCGGAGCAAGGGCAGCACCATCGCAAGGGCGCCCGTCGCGCGGTGGCGGACCACGACGACCAGAGGTGTCGCACCCGCATCCGAAGCGAGCCTGGTGTAGAGGCTATGCAGCCAGATCGGATGCTGGAACGCCGTGGCGGCCGAGCGATCGAACAGCTCGGCATATTCCGGAGACAGAAAGTCGAACGCCTGCTCGATGACGATGTCGAAACTGTTGGTGAGCTTGTTCATGCGCAATCAGGGAAACCGGATAATTCGCGAAGTCGATCGAGCCGCGGCTACGCTTTATAGCAGGGTCGTTACGGGCTAGACACCGGCGGCGTTCGAACTGCATTAACGCGCTCAAGCACGTTCGTATCGTTACCAAATTCTTAAATCCCGGAGCCTTTTGGACCTGGTCCCAGGATGAGATCGTGCAGAAGCGGCCTGATGTTGGACGAGGCTCGGGGCTGCTGAAGTTCACTCGCTCCAACGAAACCGACAGCCGGCAGAGACATCCGTCGTTCGCGGCGGCAAGAGCCGATGCCCTCGACCGGGCGCGGGCCTCTTGGCAGGTCTGCTCGCAGCTTTCGACGGCGCACGTCCGGTCTGGAAGGCGGGCGTCCGGCGTTCCCTGCGGTCTCCGCCGCATCGAGACAGCGGGCGCAGTTCGGCTGCATAGTTTTGCTGCATCACGATAAGAATCGCGGCAGTTTCCGCTGCAATAACGCGCTTGACTTCGTAACTGATCTCAACGACCGTATCATGCAGGCGTTGGGCAGTTCGGCCCGTCAACGCAGCGAGCTTCAATCATTTCCAACATCACGCTGATGGCGTGCTCGGTTGGCGGCGAGGGCGCCCTCGGCTTAACAGCCGGTGGGCGCCTTTTTATTTTGGAACGAGTGATGGCGCGGACGAACTATCGGATCGGCGTGATGCTATCGACGACGGGGTCCTACAGCGTCGTTGCGCGCTCGATGTTGAACGGTGCGCTGCTCGCCTTTCGCGAGATCAATGCAGGGCGTGACGACATTGCGCTGGAGCCGGTCGTGGTCAACCCGTCCGGCGACCTTGCGAGCTATCGTTCGCTCAGCCTCGAGCTGCTCGGTTCCGGTGTTCGGCATGTGGTCGGCTGCTACACCTCGTCGAGCCGCAAGGAGGTGATCCCCTGCTTCGAGAAGTTCGACGGACTGTTGTGGTATCCGTCTCACTACGAGGGATTCGAGAGCTCCGACAACGTGATCTATACCGGCGCCGCGCCGAACCAGCACGTGCTGCCGCTCGTCGATTATTTGGCATCGCGCGTCGGCTCGCGCGCCTTCTGCGTCGGCTCCAATTACATCTGGGCGTGGGAAAACAATCGCATCTTCCGGGAGGCGCTCGCAGCGCGCGGCGGTACCGTGCTTGCCGAGCGCTATCTGTCGGTCGGGGACACCGAGGTCGACCAGGTGATTGCGGCGATCATCGATCAGCGTCCGGACTTCGTCTTCAACAACCTGATCGGCACCAGCGCTTATGCCTTCTTCCGTGCGTTTCGCGCCGCCTGCCGTGCGCGCGGCATCGACCAGGCGGCTGAAATCCCGGTCGCGAGCTGCACGCTGTCGGAGCCGGAATTGCCGGAAATCGGCCCGGATGCCGTCGATGGACATCTGTCATCGAGTGTCTATTTCTCCTCGCTCAATTCGGCGGAGAACGGCGCCTTCATTCGTGCCTACACCACGTCTTTTCCGGATGGACCGGTCTCGTCGGCTGACGCCGAAGCGTCCTACATCGCCGTCAAGCTGCTCGGCGCGGCCCTCTCGCAAGCCGGCACCGACGACGCCCGCACGGTACGTGCCGCCGTGGCCGATCAGCGGCTGTGCGCTCCGCAAGGCGAGGTCCGCATCGACCGCCAGACCTTCCACGCCTGGCTGACGCCCCGGATCGGCCGGTCGACCGTCAGCGGGCAATTCGAAGTGTTGCTGGAATCGCGCGAGCCGATCGCGCCAGATCCCTATCTCGTTCAGTCGTCGCCGCGCTTCGCCGGCGCAATGCGCTCTCCGCTTTTGAAGGTGGTGCAATCATGAGCTCTCGACTGCTACAGAACTTCAAGGGCGGCCGTGCCATCGTCGTGACCCGGCGGGGCGGATGGGAGAGCGCGCTGGAAACGACGCTAGCCAAGCTCGGCGTCTCCACCGAATATCCGGAGATCATCGACGGCCGTGCGCAGATTGACGTCGCCGGCCTTCAGGCCGAGCGGGACATCCTGTTCATCGACGGCGATCTCGAAGGCGCGGTCGCAATCGAGGTCGATCCCGGCTCGCGCTTGCCGCCGGTGCCGGTGATCGGCCTCGTCGGCGTCGAGGCGCCGAGCCGGCTCAAGGCGCTCGTCAACCTCGGCGCGACCTCGTTCCTGCGTAAGCCGGTGCATGGCGGCGCCGTCTATACGTCCCTGTTCATGGGCATCAACCAGTTCCTGCTGCGCGCCGAGATGTATGAACGCCTGCAAGACCTCGAGGAACGCCGCCGCGGTCGGCGCGCGGTGATCCGGGCGGTCATCCTGCTGATGCGGCAAGACGGCCTCGACGAGGAGGGAGCCTATTCCCAGCTCCGTCGCGACAGCATGCGCGCGCGGCAGAACATGGAACTCTATTGCGAGGAGTTTATGAGCAAGCGGGCGAAGCCGCCCGATACGTCCGGCCGCACAACCGGCATCACGCTGCAAGGCGGCAACAAGCAGGCCATCTAGGAGAAGCAAAATGAGCAAGTCTGTATTGCGGGGGCTGCGTGCCGCAGCCCTCACGGGGACGCTTGTCCTCGGATCATCTCTGGCACACGCGGCGGAAAATCCGATCAAGCTCGGCGTGCTTGAAGATCAGTCCGGCGATTTTGCCGCCGCGACGATCGGCAAGGTCCACGCCATCCAGCTCGCCACCGAGGAGATCAACAAGGCCGGCGGCATCATGGGGCGGCCGATCGAGCTCGTCGCTTACGACACGCAATCCGACAACACGCGCTACCAGGAGTTCATGCGGCGCGTCCTCCAGCGCGACAAGGTCGACGTCGTGTTCGCGGGCTTCTCCTCGGCCTCGCGCGAGGCGTACCGTCCGATCGTCGACCAGTTCAACGGCTTCGCTTTCTACAATAACCAGTACGAAGGCGGTGTCTGCGACGGCCACATGATCGTGACAGGGGCGGTGCCCGAGCAGCAGTTCTCCACGCTCATCCCCTACATGATGGAGAAGTACGGCAAGAACGTCTACACGCTCGCAGCCGATTATAATTTCGGTCAGATCTCGGCGGAATGGGTGCGCAAGATCGTCAAGGAGAACGGCGGCAAAATGGCCGGCGAGGAGTTCATCCCGCTCGGCGTGTCGCAATTCTCCCAGAGCATCCAGAACATCCAGAAGGCCAAGCCCGACTTCGTTGTCACCCTGCTGGTCGGCACCGCGCAGGCCTCCTATTACGAGCAGGCGGCCTCCGCCAACGTCAACCTGCCCATGGCCTCGTCGGTCAACGTCGGCCAGGGCTACGAGCACAAGCGCTTCAAGCCGCCGAGCCTGAAGGACATGTACGTCACCACCAACTACATCGAGGAGATCGACTCGCCGAAGAGCAAGGAGTTCTACGCCAAGTTCAAGGCGAAGTTCCCGAGCGAGCCCTATGTCAACCAGGAGGCGGAGAACTCCTATCTCGCCGTCTATCTCTACAAGCAGATGGTGGAGCGTGCGAAGTCGACCAAGCGCGAGGACATCCGCAAGGTGATCGCGCTCGGCGACGTCTGCATGGATGCGCCGGAGGGCAAGGTCTGCGTCGACCCGAAGAGCCAGCACATGTCGCATACGATCTATCTCGCCAAGGTCGGCGCCGATCACTCGATCTCCTTCCCGAAGGTCTGGGAGGACATCAAGCCGTACTGGCTGGGTGACGCGGGCTGCGATCTCACCAAGAAGGATCCGATGGCCCAGTACACGCCGTCGAATCCGCCGCCGAAACCCTGACCGGCGGCTGATCGTCCCGGCCTGAGTTGCAGGTCGGGACGATCACGATTGGCTGCGACGGCAACATCGCGTATCTCTCTATCCTGGTTGGTTCATGGACATCGCGACCCTCGTATTCTCGGCACTTTATCAGTTTGGCGACGCCTTCGCGTTCCTGGTGCTCTCAGCCTGCGGGCTCGCGGTGATCTTCGGCATGATGGGCGTGATCAACCTCGCCCATGGCGAGTTCATCATGTGCGGCGCCTATGTGACGGCCGCCACCGTGCATGCCGGCTTGCCGTTGCCGTTGGGGATCCTGGCTGGAACGATCGTGTCCGCGCTGGTCGGCGTGCTGGTCGAGCTCGTGGTCATCCGCCATCTCTACGACCGGCCGCTTGACACGATCGTTGCAACCTGGGGCCTCAGCCTGATCGCGACGCAGGGCACGTTGATCATGGTCGGCTCGACCATGGCCGGGGTCGGCACGCCGTTCGGCAGTTTCCAGGTCGGCGCGTACTCCTATTCGATCTATCGCATCGTGCTGTTCTGCGCTGCGCTTGGTGTGCTGGCAGGGCTGTATGCCCTCTTCAACTGGACGCGCTTCGGCGTGCTCGCGCGGGCCACGATCCAGGTGCCACATATGGCGGCGGCGCTCGGCGTCGATACGCGGCTCGTCTACAGCCTCACCTTTGCCTGCGGGGCAGGGCTCGCCGGCCTTGCCGGCGGCCTCTACGCGCCGACCATGACGCTGGTGCCGACCATGGGCGCGACCTTCATCATGGAGGCTTTCGTCACCGTCGTGATCGGCGGGGCCGACGTCTTCCTCGGGACGGCGCCCGCGGGCGCCGTGCTTGCGGTGGTGAAGTCGGTCATGACGTCGTGGCAGGGACAATTATTCGGCCAGATCGGGCTTCTGGTCGCCGTCATCATTGTCGTCCGGGTGCTGCCAAAGGGCATCTCCGGCTTCGTGCTGCGCGAACGCACCTGACGGAGTGATGGTCTCGTGACTGCTCTCGTTTCCCTTTTTCGCCGTCTCGAAGGCCCGCAAACCGTGGGTCGCGGTCGGGCCTTCTGGAGCCTGTTTGCCATCGTGCTTGCGATCGCGCTTGCCTATCCGCTATTCAGCGATGGCTACACGGTCGGCAACACCGTCTACTTCTTCGTCTGGGTGTTCATCGCACTCAGCCTGTGCCTGATCTGGGGCTATGGCGGCTCGCTGTCCTTCGGGCAGACCGCGTTCTTTGGGATCGCCGGTTATGGCTACGGCGTCCTCACTCTCAATTTTGGCTCGGCCTATGGTTTCACGCTGGTCGCGTTTGTCGCTGCGATCGCGATCGCGGCGCTGTTCGCGGTCCTGCTCGGCTATTTCATGTTCTTCGGCCGCATCGCCGGCGTCTTCCTCGGCATCGTCACGCTCGCCGTGACGCTGATGCTGGAGCGCTTCATGGCGCAGACCGCGGGGCCGGAATGGCACATCGGCAGCGCGCGACTGAACGGCTTCAACGGCATGAGCGCGATGCCGCCTTTGACCATCCCCTGGCCGGGCGAGCCGATCGTGCTGTTTGCCGACATCGGCCTCTATTACTTCGTGCTCGGTCTTCTCATCTTCGTCTATCTGGGCCTGCGCATTCTGATGAACTCGTCGTTCGGCAACGTCATCGTCGCGATCCGCGAGAATCCTGAACGCGCGGAGATGCTGGGCTACGACATCCGCAAGTACCAGCTCATCACCTTCGTCATCGGCGCAGCGCTCGCGGGGATATCGGGAGTGCTCTACACGGCGTGGGGTCAATACATCACGCCGTCGAGCATGGGCATGACGGCGGCGGCGCTGCCGCTGATCTGGGTCGCGGTCGGTGGCCGCAGCGACCTGACCTCGACCGTGGTCGGCACGCTGGTGGTGCTCGCTGCGTTCCAGGCGCTGACGATCTATGGCAGCCAGTATGCGCTGGTGTTCATGGGCGTGCTGCTGGTGCTCACGGTGCTGATCGCCCCGAACGGCCTCGTGCTCGGTGCGATGAATTGGCTCGGCAAGCTCGCCGCCCGCCTGACGCAGAGGGCCGGCTGATGTCGCTGCTCGAACTGCGCAAGCTGAACAAGCATTTCGGCGGGTTGCACGTCACCAACGCCGTCGACCTCACGCTCCAGCCCGGCGAAATCCATTGCCTGATCGGTCCGAACGGCGCCGGCAAGAGCACGCTGTTCCGCCTGATCTTGGGTGAGCATCATCCCGGCAGCGGCGAAATTCTCTTCGCGGGGGAGAACATCACCTCCCTGAAATCCTTTGCGCGAATTCATCGCGGCCTTTCCGTCAAATTCCAGGTGCCCGGCGTATTCAAGGGTCTGTCTGTCCGCCAGAACCTCGAGATCGCACTTCAGAGCCGTCATCGCGGCGCCGAGCTCGAAGCGGAGATCGACCGGCTGCTCGCCTTCCTCGGGCTCCAGTCCGAGCAGGCCCAGGTTGCGGGCAATCTCAGCCATGGCCAGAAGCAATGGCTCGAGATCGGCATGGCGATCAGCCTGAAGCCGCGCCTGCTGCTGCTGGACGAGCCGACGGCCGGCATGTCGCCGGAGGAGACCCATCTGACCGGAGAGATGGTCCAGCGGCTCAATGCGGACGGCATGACGGTGCTCGCGATCGAGCATGACATGACCTTCGTCCGCCAGGTCGCACAGCGCGTGACCGTGTTGCATCTCGGCCAGGTCTTCGCGCAGGGCTCGATCGACGAGATCGTGGCGGATGAGCGTGTGGCGGCGATTTATCTGGGGCAGGCCCATGCTTGATGTGCCACGCAGGGAAGTGATCCTCTCGACGCTGGCTCTGCGCGCCGGCTATGGCGGCAAGCCCGTGCTCCAAGGCCTCGAGATCGAAGTGCGGGAAGGCGAGATCGTCGCCGTCATCGGACGAAACGGCGTCGGCAAATCCACGCTGATGAAGAGCCTGATCGGGCTCGTGCCGGCGATGAGCGGCTCGATCGTCTATCGCGGCGAAGCGGTGGATTCCCTGCCGGCGCACAAGCGGGCCCGCCTCGGCATGGGCTATGTGCCGCAGGGACGCGACGTGTTTCCACGGCTGACCGTCGGCGAGAACGTCGCGGTCGGCGCCGCAATCAAGGGCGGCGGCATTCCCGAAGCGGGCCGACGCAGGATCGTCGAGGCGTTTCCGATCCTCGCCGAACGCTGGCACCAGCGCGCCGGCACCCTGTCGGGCGGCCAGCAGCAGCAACTCGCGATCGGACGAGTCTTGATCGCGAACCCCAATCTCATCCTGCTCGATGAGCCGTCGGAAGGTATCCAGCCCAACATCGTCCAGGATATCGCGCGCAACATGGTCGACCTCAACCGCAGCACGGGTGTGACCATCATTCTGGTCGAGCAGAATCTCGACATGATCCGCGCCATGGCGCAGCGTTGCTACGTCATGGACAAGGGCCGCATCGTCGCAAATCTCGATCGCGCAGCGCTCGACGACGAAGTGGAGATGCGGCGCCATCTCGCCGTTTGAAAGCTGGCCCACGACAGAAGGAGAAAAGAAGATGTCCTGGCACAAAGATTCGATCATGGCTCGCAAGGGCGTGGCCAAGGGAGAGCGCGGCACCTCGTATACGATCACCGAAAGCGAGCAGGGCAAGTATCACTATGTCTACGGCCCCTATGTGAACCCGGTGCTGACCGTGGATCCGGGAGCGGTCGTCGCCGCCGAGACCCACGACGCGTTCGAGGGCGCCATCAAGCACGAAACCGACAGCCCGTCGAAGATTCTCAACTTTCCGTTCCTCAATCCGCAGAATGGCCCGATCCATGTCAACGGCGCCGAGAAGGGCGACACGCTCGCGGTCTATATCGAGAGCATCGTACCGCGCGGGCCGCAGCCCTGCGGCACCACCGTGGTCATGCCGGACTTCGGCGGCCTCGTCAGCACGGGGCAGACCGCGCTGCTCAACCCGGCGCTGCCCGAACGGGTCAAGAAGCTGGTGATCGACGCCAAGACCGGCACCAAATGGAACGACAAGATCACGCTGCCCTATGAGCCGTTCATCGGCACGATCGGAACGTCGCCGGAGATCGAGGCGATCTCCTCGCTCGTCCCTGATTATTACGGAGGCAACATGGACCTGCCGGACGTCGGCGTCGGTGCCATCGTCTATCTGCCGGTCAACACCAAGGGCGCGCTGCTCTATCTCGGCGATTGCCATGCCGCGCAGGGGGACGGCGAGCTCTGCGGCGTTGCGATCGAGCATCCAACCGTGACCACGGTCCAGGTCGATCTCATCAAAGGCTGGACGATCGCCTGGCCACGGCTCGAGACCAAGGACTTCATCATGACCATCGGCTCGGCCCGGCCGATGGAGGATGCCGCGCGCATCGCCTATCGCGAGTTGTGCCGCTGGATGGCGGCGGACTACGGCTTTGACGAGATCGACGCCTACATGCTGCTGACCCAGGCCGGACGCATGCGAGTCGGCAATATGGTGGACCCGAAATATACGCTCGGCGCCTCCATCAAGAAGTCCTATCTCGTTTGAGGTCAGCCGGATCATGTCCACCAAGCACAAGGTCGCCGCCGTCCAGTTCGAGCCGACCATGTTCGAGAAGGAACGCAACATCGCGCGCCTGCTCGAACTCTGCGAGCAGGCGGCGGCGGCCGGTGCCAAGCTGATCGTCACGCCGGAAATGGGCACGACCGGCTATTGCTGGTTCGACCGCGCCGAGGTCGCGCCCTTCGTCGAGGCGATCCCGGGGCCGACCACGAACCGCTTTGCCGCGCTGGCGCGCAAGCACGGCTGCTACATCGTGGTCGGCATGCCGGAGGTCGATGAGGATGGCATCTACTTCAACTCGGCCGTCCTGATCGGGCCCGACGGTATCGTCGGCCGCCACCGCAAGACGCATCCCTATATCTCCGAGCCGAAATGGGCGGCGGCGGGCGATTTGCACAACCAGGTGTTCGAGACGCCGATCGGACGCATTGCGCTACTGATCTGCATGGACATCCATTTCGTCGAAACCGCGCGGTTGATGGCGCTGGGCGGTGCGGACGTCATCTGCCACATCTCGAACTGGCTCGCCGAGCGGACGCCGGCGCCGTACTGGATCAGCCGTGCCTTCGAGAATGGCTGCTACGTCATCGAAAGCAATCGATGGGGACTTGAGCGCACGGTGCAGTTCAGCGGCGGCAGCTGCGTCATCGCGCCGGACGGGCAGGTCACGGCCGTGCTCGACAAGGGCGATGGCGTTCTGCTGTCGGAAATCGACCTCGACGCTTCGCGCGCGCGCCGCGTGCTCGGCGAGACCGTGTTTACGCAGCGCCGTCCGGAACTCTATCCGGAACTGCTGACCGACACCTTCAGCTGGAATCCGCGCGATTTCTTTGGTCTGTACGGCCATGAGCCGTGGCCGACCGGCAAGACGTCGCGGGTCAGTGTCGTGCAATTTGCACCTCGCAATGACGCCAACCAAAACCTCGGGGAGATCGTAGCGCTCGCGCGCAAGGCCAAGGACGAAGGCGCCGAGTTCGCCGTCTTCCCGGAGCTCGCGCTGACGGGACTTGCCGATCCCGCGACATCTGCGCAACCGATCCCGGGGCCGGCGACCGACAGCCTCGGCAAGCTTGCAAGCGAACTCGGCCTTTACCTCGTGTGCGGCCTCGCCGAGCGCGACGGCGATCTGCTCTACAACAGCGCCTGCCTTGTGTCGCCGGATGGGGACGTCTCGGTCTATCGCAAGACGCATATCACCGCCGATGAGCGAAGCTGGGCCACCGCAGGTGACGGCTGGACCGTCGTGGACACGCCGATCGGCCGCATCGGGTTGCTGATTGGTCACGATGCATCCTTCCCGGAAGCGGGCCGGGTGCTGGCGCTGCGCGGCTGCGATCTCATCGCGTGCCCCGCCGCGATCAAGGGGCGCTTCAGTTCGTCGCATGCCGGCACGGAGGTTGGGCAGCCAACGCCGATTCCGACCGGTCCGGATCCGCATCACTGGCATCATTTCCGCGTTCGTGCCGGCGAAAACAACCTGTTCTTCGCCTTTGCCAATGTCGCCGACCCCGAGCGCGGGTATCCCGGGCTGAGCGGCGTGTTCGGCCCCGATACGTTCGCGTTCCCGAGGCGGGAGGCGATCGCAGCCGGCGGCACAGGCCTTGCAACCGCGCTGGTCGACACCACCAATGTCGACAGCGTCTATCCGACCAATGTCGTGCGGCGAAAAGATCTGGTGTCGATGCGCATGCCACACAGCTATCGTGGATTGGTAAAGGCGGTCGCGAACAATTACTGAACCAGGAAAAGGAATTCGGCCATGGATCTGGGACTCAAGGGCGCCAAGGTTCTCGTCACGGGAAGCACCAAGGGAATCGGCCGGGCGATCGCCGAGACGTTCGCCGCCGAAGGCGCCGATGTCGGCGTGTGCTCCCGCAATCTGGCTGAGGTCGAGAGCACGGTCGCTGCGCTAAAGGCCAAGGGCGTTGCTGCCTTTGGCGGTGCGGTCGACGTCGCCGACGCTGCCGTCCTGAAGGCTTGGGTTGGCGATATGGCGGCAAAGCTCGGCGGCATCGACGTTGTCGTCGCCAATGTGAGTGCGCTGGCTATCGGGCAGGACGATGAAAGCTGGGCGAGGGAATTTTCGACCGACATGATGGGCACGGTCCGGCTGGTGAATGCGGCCATGCCCTATCTGGAGAAGAGCGACGCCGGTGCGATCGTCGCCATATCGAGCGTCTCCGGGCGCGAGGTCGATTTCGCGGCCGGCCCCTACGGCACCTTCAAGGCCGCCATCATCCACTACACGCAAGGTCTCGCCAATCAGCTCGCACACAAGGGCATCCGTGCCAACACGGTCTCGCCGGGCAATACCTATTTCGAAGGCGGGGTCTGGAACACGATCAAGGACAACAATCCCGAGCTCTACAAGACGGCGCTTGCGCTCAATCCCACGGGCAGGATGGGGACCCCGCAGGAGATGGCCAACGCGGTCGTGTTTCTCGCAAGCCGTGCCGCGAGCTTCATCACGGGAACGAACCTCGTCGTGGACGGTGCCCTGACGCGCGGTGTGCAGTTCTGAGGCGTCACTGCACCTGCCGCGTTGCGGCCGACGCACTGGTCCTTGACCAAGCTCGTCGCCCGCACGGTGCAGGGCAGCGATCTACCTGTGCGGATTTTCAGGGCCCTTCATTCGTGTATGATGATTGGTACGGTCCTGAATACGCAGAAGATGTCCCTCCTTTCACGCCGAGAACTGCTCGATAGGGCGGCGCGCATCACGGCGCTGGCCGCATGGCCCGGCTGTGCGGCCGCCCAGGATTATCCCTCCCGTCCCA
This sequence comes from Bradyrhizobium symbiodeficiens, assembly GCF_002266465.3. Taxonomy (NCBI): domain Bacteria; kingdom Pseudomonadati; phylum Pseudomonadota; class Alphaproteobacteria; order Hyphomicrobiales; family Nitrobacteraceae; genus Bradyrhizobium; species Bradyrhizobium symbiodeficiens. The sequence goes on from NZ_CP029427.2 coordinate 2,874,828, forward strand.
TCAGGCTGGTCATTCCCTATACGGCTGGCGCCGCTGGTGATCAGATCGGCCGTCCCTGGGCCGACAGGATCGCGTCGCTGCTGGGCCCGATCTACGTCGAGAATATCGGCGGCGCCGGCGGCGCGATCGGCTCCGCCGCGGTGGCGCAGAGCGCCCCCGATGGCTATTCGCTTCTGCTCGGCAATGGCAGCACTCAGGTGATGATTCCGTTGTCCTCGGCGAAGCCCGCCTACGATGCGGTTCGTGATTTCCGGGCCATCTATCGCCTGATCACCACCACGCTTGCATTCGCGGTTCATCCCTCCCTGCCGGTGAAGGACCTGCGGGAGCTGGTAGCTTTTGCAACAGCCAATCCGGGCAAGCTCTCCTACGGCACTCCGGGCGTTGGTACCGGCAATCATCTCATTGGGGAGATGTTCAGGCTGCAATCCGGTTTCGCAACAGACTTCGTCCACGTGCCCTATCGGGGCATGAGTGCCGCGACGAACGACTTGGTCAGCGGCCAGATCTCCGCCGTGGTTGCGGTGGTGTCGAGCCAGATCCTGCAGTTGCACCTTGCGGGCAAGCTGCGGCTGATCGCCGTCACGAGCGAACAGCGCTTGAGCGGCGCGCCGGGAATTCCGACCGTCATCGAATCCGGCATGCCGGGCCTCAGATATGCCGGCTGGTTTGGCTTGTTCGCCCCACGCGCAACCCCGGATGCGATCGTGGAGCAGATCTCCAGGGCAACCCGCACGGCGATGGCCGATCCGCAGTTGCAGGAAAGCTATCGTTCGCAAGGTCTGGAGCCGGACGTTGATTCAGGCCCCGACAAATTTCAACGCCTCGTCGAGGACGAACTGACCCGCCTGGCTCCCATCGTCAAGTCGATCGGGCTCAAGCGCGACTGAGATGAAGCTCGGGCGTTGAAGCGGCATTGACCTAGATCAACCGCCGCCATGGCCGATCGGCGCGAGTGTCGTGTGCTCGTCGACGTGAAGTTCCAGACCCCGCCGTGGCCTGCGAGGGAAAACCGCGGCGGCACGCCGACGGGCGGACATTTTGCATTGTTCGGCGGGGACGAAGGACGTCCGGGGTGAATTGAGGGCGGGTGAGTTGCCATGATGCTGCAGTTCGTCGCCGGCACTCTGGTCAGCGTGATCAATATCGGGCTCCATGCGCTCGTGACGGTCGTCGCCGTCGGGATCGCACGCAGCGCGGGTCTGCGTCATACCGAACGACCGAAATTGCATCTGATGGGCGTCATGATCGCAACCGCTGTGGTGTTGAAGGTCGCGCACATGCTGGAAATCCTGATGTGGGCTGCGGCGTACGGCATCGTCCAGGCTGCTGCCACCGACACGGACCTGCTCTACTTTGCTTTCGTCAATTATACCACGCTCGGTTATGGCGACATCACGCCGGTCCGCGAATGGCGGCTGATCGGCCCGTTCACCGCGATGAACGGCGTGCTGCTGTTCGGCTGGTCCGCCGCCATTCTCTTCGAGGTCTTGCGCAAGACGCTCGAGCATCTCGGGCTGACTGAAGCGCCCGGCCCAGCTTCACGCCACATATGAATGCGGATGCGGGGAGCGGCGCTCCAGAGTATTCGCTAATGCGATCGACGCTTCGCCGGATCAAGGATGTAGATCGAGGCTGGCGAGCTGGTTCCGGTCGAGCAATACGATCTGCCGTTGGGTGTTGCCGATGAAGCCGAGGATGCCGAGTTCGTGCAGGCGCGACAGGGCGCGCGAGACGGTTTCCAGGGTCAGGCCGAGATAGTCGGCGATATCGCGTCGCGACATCGGGAGCGCAATGACGCCCGCCGCCGTCAGCCGCTTGTCCATTTCGAGCAGGAACGCCGCGACCCGCTCCAGCGAGGTCTTGCGGCCAAGCAGCAGCATGTGATCTTCCGCATGCTGGAGATTGCTCGTGGTCATGCTGAGCAGGTTTCTGGCTACCATCGCATCGCTCTCGGCTACCGTTTCAAGGCTTTGTCGCTTGATCAGGCGCACCGTGGTGTCGACGACCGCTTCCGTCGTGAATCGATGCTCCCCGCCGTTCTCGAGCCCGAAGATGTCCCCGCTGAGGTGGAATGCGCCGATCTGCCGGCGACCATCCGACAACAGCTTGTAGCTTCGCACCGCACCAGCCTTGACCTGGTAGACATATTCAGCCGGCTCCTTCTCGCCGTAAATCTCGGTGCCTTTTCTGTACGAAAATTCGCTTAAACTGACGAGCGCATTTGAATCGCTGGTCATGCCGAGGTCACGGAGGGAGTTGGGACGCAGTGCGGAATCGGTTGCGATGCGAACAAACATAGGCCAAGTCCTCAGCTCATCGCCGAATTTGGTCCGTTCGGCGAGGTATCTTCGCTGCTGGGAATGCGCCGCGCTGTTCCGCTCCCGCCGAGGTTGATTTACGACCAAGGCGGTACTTCAATCCATTGTCCCTAGGTTCATTGTACCAAAGGACAGCGTTGGCGTTTGGTGCGCGGAGCGAGAAAGCGCCGCGGCTGCGGGGATTTGGCTGATTGCGGGCAGATATTTCGGTCCTCAGACTGTTGTAAGAAGATTTTGCAGAGCGAGAGGACGTCATTGGTCCTCGCTGGAACTGGGCGAGAGGTTGAAGGTGCCGGGTCGCGTTCACGTGGTTGACGACGACGAATCCTTTCGGACCGCGATCGAACGGCGTCTGAAGCTCGCGGGCTATGAGGTGGCGACCTATGCCTCGGCACTGGAGTTGTTGGAGTCCGCGCTGGATCACAGGCGGCCCGGATGTATTCTGCTCGACGTGCGAATACCGGGATTGAGCGGTCCCGATTTGCAGGCGCGGTTGATCGCGTCCGGCTCGACGCTGCCGATCATCTTCCTGACAGGATATGCAGACACGCCGACCACTGTGCGGGCGATCAAGGCGGGTGCGGAGGACTTCCTGACCAAGCCGATATCCTCCGAGCAATTGATCGATGCGATCGAGCGCGCGTTGGCGGGGCAGCAGGCGGCTCGCGCCCAACGCAGCAGACTCGAGATTTTTCGGACTCATCTGGCCACGCTGACTCAACGTGAGCGACAGGTGTTCAATCTCATCGTGCGCGGCCGGATCAATAAACAGATTGCGTATGAACTCGGGACGACCGAACGCACCGTGAAAGCACACCGCCACCAGGTGATGGAGAAGATGCAGGTTGATTCGCTTGCGGAACTCGTTTCGATCGCGGAGCGGCTCGGGATGCTCGATACGAACGAGCATTAGCTGCTTCGTCACCGCAAATCTGGTTCCCATGGTGTGACTGCCCCAAAGGACAATATCAAAGTGTGTTGACAGTGCACGGCGAGCTGTGTGCAATCATGCACAGGCGCCGGGTCGGCAACTGTCGATCGTCGTTTACAGCACTCGCAGTCGCTCATTTTCCGAGAAGGCAGGTCGCCTTGCCGCTACGCAGGTCCGTGTTTGTCGTCGATGACGATTGGTCCATACGGACCAGCATGAACAGGCTGCTGCGGGGATACGGATTCGACGCCACGCTGTTCGAATCCGCGGGAGACCTGCTCCGACACGGCAATTTCGACACTGCGATCTGCATCGTTCTCGACATCGATCTCGACGGAATATCCGGCATCGACGTGCGGCGAATCTTGACCGAGCAGGGCGTCACCGCGCCTGTCATCTACATCACCGGCAACGACAGCCCGGCGAACCGCGCTGCGGCGCTTGGGTCCGGCTGCCTCGCCTATCTGCCCAAGCCCTTTACGGCGGAGTCACTGATCGGAACCATCGAGCGCGCCGGCATTTCCTGAGACCAACCCGGGCCGTCATTCGTCGATATCCTGCTCCAGCGTCCTGGCTGGTGTCCCCTTGCGGGTGGTGGCGAATTGCGCCAGCGGAATCGAAGTCGTCAGGGCAAGGAGGTTCGAATCGACGAGTTCGAGCGTCAGGGTCTTGCCGGACTCCATCTCCCTGATGATCTCCGGCGTCGCCACATCGGCGGCGATGCACAGATTGGTGAGACACCAGCTATAGGGCAGGCGGAAGGGCGCGCCCTGGTCGACGCTCAACCTGGGTGACTGTTGCAGGTACATGCCGACAGGCACGAATAGTTGCAGCCGGGCCGTAGCGACGTCTTCGCGCTCGATCAGATCGACGCGCACGGCCGTCTGTCCGGTTGCGAATTGGCCGGTGATCGAGGTCCGACACAGCGTAGGCGCGCCGCCGGCCTTGAAGCAGAGCTTCTGCCAGCTTCCGTAGCGGATGTCCTTTGCTTCACGCTGACCACGTGTGGCGACTTCGGCCGGTTTCCCGGCCTGGACGCCCTTTGGAGCGGCATGGCCGGGCGGCGTCGTGATGCCGGCGAGGGCAATGAGCAGGAGACTGGCAAGGCAGTCACGGACAGTGGGCATGATCGTGCCTCCGGATCGGCATCTATTTCAGCGCGTCGAGGAATGTCGTTACCAGCGGCGACCAGAGCGGAATGGCATCCTTTGAGCCGATGAAGAAATGACCCTCATCGCCGAACGGCGGCATCAGGTGATACTCGGCCCGACCGCCGGCGGCGGTGAAAGCCCCATGCATGCGCTTCGACAGGTCGGGGCCGAAAAAAGTGTCGTTCTCGATGTAGATCCAAAGCATCGGCACACGTGATGTGCGGCCGAAATCCGCGGTAGCCTCAACCAGTCTGTCGGGGGCGCAATTGTTGTTCGGCTTGCCGCCGACGCGCCCACCTCGGCCCGCAGCGAAGGTGATGATGGCCTTCACCTGCGGTGGGTTCAAGCTCGACAAGGCGATCGAGGCCCAGCCTCCGGCGGACTGCCCGATCACGATCACGTCCTTGGGGATGATGCGCTTCTCGGCGGCCAGGTAGTCGATGATGCCGAGGTCGACCTGGGCGACCGCGAGCCCGGCGTCGTGGAAATTGGGATTGCTGCACTTGCCGATCTTGGAGAAGAACGGTCCGTAGACCGCGCGCTCGGGAATGTCGATGGCGGCTGCGCTATAGCCGGAGCCGACCGGCGCTACCACGAGGTAGCCACGCTTTGCGAACCATTGGGCAGCGTCGCGGAATTCGACCAGGGGAAAGAAGCTGCGGTCGGTCGGGTTGAGCGAGACGCCGTGATTCATGATCACGAGCGGGAAGGGGCCGTCGCCGACGGGACGCACCAGATAGGCAAACATCGGAAGCGCCAGCGGCAGCGCCCAGATCTCTTCCTGGATCCGGGCGTCATCCGCCGTGTGCGCGGGCGCGGCGAAAGCGATCCATGCGAACAATATGGCCGCGATATGTCCCAGCACCGATCTGACCGGTCGCCGCATTACGGGTCTCCATCATCCGCTGTAGGTTGCCGCTACGATGATCGGTCCGAGGACCGTGAGCACCACGTTTCCGACCGCATATGGCACGGCGACGCCAAGGACCGGGGTCTGGCTCTCGGCCACTTCGCACGCTCCCGTCACCGCGGCATCGACAGTCATGGCGCCGGCCAGCGCGCCGCAGGTCACGACCGGGTTCATGCGAAGCACGTGGAAGGCAAACAGGGTCGCCACGATCAGCGGCACGAGCGTGATGACGAGACCCATGCCGACCAGAAGCAGCCCGTGCGCCTGAATGGCGGCCCATGCCGCGGCGCCGTTGCCGAGCCCGATCGCCGCGATGAAGCCGCCGAGCCCGAGATCGCTCAGGGTTTGCTGCGCAGCCGGCGGCATCGCACCCATCGAGGGCTTGCGCGATCGCAGCCAGCCGCAGACGAGGCCCGCAATCAGCGCGCCACCGCCGCCGCCGAGCGTGAGCGCGACGCCGCCGATCCTGAAGCTGACGAGCCCTGCGAGCAGGCCGGCCGCAACGCCGGCAGCGAGAAAGGCGATGTCGGTGCGATCACCCGCGCGAAGGATCTGGCCGATGGCCTTGGCGGCGCGCTCGATGTTGCGCGTGCTGCCGACGAGTGTCATGACGTCGCCGACATAGATCCGGGTGTCCGCGCTCAAGGGGACCTCGCGGCCCATGCGCGTGAGGGCGCGTAGAAAGACGCCCCGGGCGTCGGCGCCGACGCGCGCCGCGATCTCCTGGATCGAGCGGCCATGGAGATGGCGATTGTCCACGAGCACCTCCAGCACGTTGCCCGGGACGGCCTTCAGGATTTCGTCGGCGTCGATCTCGGTGCCGATGATGGGCCTGGCGGCGACGATGACTGCGGTCCGGCCGGCGATGACGATGTCGTCGCCCGCCTCGAGGATGGTTTCCAGATGCGGCTCGACGTCCGCGCCTTGGCGCACGATGCGCTCGACCACCGTGCGGCTTCCGATTTCCTCCTCGATCGACTTGACGGTGCGTCCGGCGCCCGCGGTCACGCGATAGGCGCGGGCCTGGAACTTGCGATAAGAGAGGTTCTCGGTTTTGGGCGGATCGCCACCGGCAAGCTCCGCCTCGAGCTTCTTTGCCTCGGCCTTGAGGTCGATCCCCATCAATTTCGGTGCGACGAAGGGGACGAACAGCAGCGTCAGGATATAGCCGAGCACGTAGGTCACGGCGTAGCCCGCCGCGATGTTCGCCTCCTGCTGGTTCAGCACATCCTTGGGCAGGCCGAGCTGGGCCAGTGCGCCTGACGCGGTCCCGATGACCGACGATTGCGTCAAGGCTCCGGCCGCGATCCCGGAAGCTGTGCCCGGATCGAGCCGGAAGCTGTGAGCAAACAGCAGGACGAGGATCAGACCGGTGCCGCCTATTACCAGCGCCACGGCGACCTGCGCGAGCGTGCGGATGCTCAGGGAGGCGAAGAACTCTGGTCCGGATCGGTAGCCGATCGTGAACACGAACAGGCTGAACAGGATCACGCGCAACAAGGAGGGAAATGCGAAATGGCCGAGCTGTCCGAGCAGCACGGACACAATCAGGATGCAGGCGGTGGTCCCGACGGCGAAACCGCGGATCCGGGCTCGACCCAGGATCGTGCCGATCGCGACGGCCAGCAGCAGAAAGATTTCCGGAGCGGTGGAGATGATCCAGCTGACGGTATTCATGTCGTATCTCCCCCAGCGCTTTGCCGTGATCTCAGTCGGGAAATCGCGGGGTTGCTTGATCCAGATCAAGCCCTGCGAGCGGCAAGGCATCGCCTATCGAACGATGCAGAATTCGCGACAGCCGGCATCGTCAACATGAGTGCTCTCGACCTCGCAGCCGGCGCGATCCGCCGCGACGAAACGGTGGAGATCGTTCTGCTGCTTGCCTTCGCGGGCGGTTATATCGACGCCTATACCTGGATCATCCACGGCGTGATGGCGAATGCCCAGACGGCCAACCTGATCTTCCTCTGGGTTTATGCGACGGCCGGCGACTGGGCCAAGGCGTTTCACTTCGTGCCGCCGCTTCTCGCCTTTGCGGCGGGTATCGTGATTGCCGCATGGCTGCGCCGCGTCGCGGGCGAACGGGCCAGCGCAATCAGCACCCTGCTCGAGATATTGCTGCTGATCGCGATCGGTATCCTGCACAACAGGATGCCGGATCTGGCCGGAACGCTCGGCATCTCGTTCGTCGCGGCGATGCAGACCGCGATTTTCATCAAGGTCGAGGGTGTTGCTTGCAGCACGGCGATGATCACGGGCAACCTGCGCCAGGCGATCGAGATGGCCTTTGTGGCCGCCGCCGGAGGTGCGCCGCTCGGCACGCTGCGCCGTTCGGGCATTTTCTTCGCCTTGTGTGCCGTGTTCGGCCTGGGCGCCGCGATGGGCGCCTTCGCCACCAAGGCTATTCCGGACCTCGCGCTCGGCCTTCCCGTGGTCGCACTGTTGGTCGTCTTGCTGCGCTGCGAAGCCTCGTATCAGAAGGTCGTCCAATGAGTGCGCCGTCCGAGCCTGGATGGATACGGTTCTTCCCGCCGGCCGGCTGGCTTGGCGCCTACCAGCGAGAGTGGTTTCCCTCCGACGCCGTCGCCGGCGTCACGCTGGCGGCTTACGCCATCCCGGTCTCGCTGGCCTATGCCGCGCTGGCTGGCCTGCCTCCTCAGATCGGGGTTTACGGCTATATGCTCGGCGGCCTCGGCTACGCGTTGTTGGGGGCGTCGCGGCAACTTGCGATCGGGCCGACTTCGGCGATCTCCCTGATGATTGCAGGCACTGTCGGTGTGCTGGCCGGAGGAGATGCGATACGTTATGCGCAGATTGCGAGCCTTGCCGCCTTTGCAGTGGCAGTGCTGTGCTTCATCGCGTGGTTGTTCAAGCTGAGCGTGCTGGTCCGCCTCGTCAGCGACAGCATCCTGGTCGGCTTCAAGGCCGGTGCCGGGCTCACGATCATCGCAAGCCAGCTGCCGAGTCTGCTCGGCGTCGCCGGCGGCGGCCACAACTTCTTCGACCGGGCGATCAGGCTGCTCGGCCAGATCAGTGCCATCAACCCGCTCGTGCTCGCCGTCGGCGCTGTCGCACTCTTGCTGCTCCTGTTTGGCGAGCGGCTCTTTCCGGGGAAGCCGGTGGGTATCACGATCGTCGCATTGGCGATCGCGACAGCGACGCTGCTCGGCCTTCCGGCCCTCGGTGTGCCCGTCACCGGGAAGATACCGCAGGGGCTGCCGGCGTTGGGGATACCAACCTTTGGCCTGCTGGAGTTCGACGAATTGTTTCCGCTCGCCGCAGGATGCATGCTGCTGGCCTACATCGAGGGCGTTTCGGCCGCCCGCAGCTTCGCCGCCAAGCACGGCTATTCCCTCGATGTCCGGCAGGAGTTTTTGGGACTGGGAGCCGCGAACCTCGCGGCGGCGCTCGGGCATGGTTACCCGGTCGCCGGCGGCCTGTCGCAATCTGCGGTCAATGACAGCGCTGGCGCGCGGACGCCGCTGGCACTGGTGATCTGCTCCGTGACGCTCGGGCTGTGCCTTCTGTTCTTCACGGGGCTGCTCACCAATCTGCCCAAGGCGGTGCTTGCGGCCATCGTCTTCGCCGCCGTCTACAAGCTCGTCGATGTCCGTGCGCTCTTGCGGATGTGGCGGGTCAGCCGTATCGATTTCTATGCAGCGGGGATCGCCTTGATCGCCGTGTTGCTGCTCGGGATCCTCCAGGGCGTTCTGCTGGCTTCGATCGCATCGATCCTGTTGCTGTTGGCACGGGCCTCACAGCCGCACGTCGCCTTCCTCGGCCGCTTGCCCGGCAGCGGCCGTTATTCGGACAGTGCGAGGCACGAGGGTGTGGAGCCTCTGGCCGGAATCATCGCCTTCCGGCCTGAAGCCTCGCTGCTCTATATCAACGTGGAAACGATTTTGGACAGGGTGCTGGCTGCGCTCGGGACGTCGCCGGGCATTCGGCTGGTGGTCTGCGACCTCTCGGCCTCGCCCTATATCGATCTCGCCGGCGCGGGCATGTTGCACGACCTTCATGACGAGCTTGCCTCGCGAAAGGTCACTTTCTGCATCGTCGGGGCGCATGCGCAGCTCCGCGATCTCCTGCATGCCGAAGGGCTCGCGAACAAGACTGATAGCGCCCAATGGCTGCGCTCGCTCGACAGCGTCCTCGGTGACGAGCCGACCGTCACGGCGCAGCGAACGGCCTGACGGGCTCGTGTTGCAATGCGAGCGACGGTCTCGGCCGCCGGCTTGCTTAGGATGCGTCCGACCGTTGACTTGGATCAATGGAGTGGTCGGCGCCGAACTCACGATGACGCATCATTCTTGTCCCAAGAGACCATCAAGGGACCGCCGAGGATCGGGAGAAACACATGTCCAAGGACGCCAAGCCGGCGCATAAGCGCATCGATCAGTTCTTCTCCGGTCCCGGCAGCCGTGCGGACGAATGGCGCGACCTCGTGGAGGCCGCAAAGGTCTGGGCTCGTGTGGGCAATCGCGCGGTCTACGATGCGGCCCTGGCCGAACTCTCGGTGACTGAGGAGTTCTACGGCTATCCCGGCCTGCATCTGATGGCGGCATTGCGGGAGGCCGCGTCCGCAAGCGATGGGGCAACGTCGTTGGCCCTTGCGACGCGGATTACTCAGGCACTGGCGACCCGATCTTTCCGTCAGCATGCCGGCGACTGGAGCGCGACGGATGATGGTAATGGCGAGGCGCTCGAGCTGGTGCCACCGATGTTCAGTGCGCACACGGCACGCCGCCCCTATTTCGAAACCCTGATCGTGACCGGCGTGTCGTCAAGTCAGTGGCCCGCGCTCGCCGCCGAATGGCGCAAGTTGCGGCGTCCGATCGATGGCTTCATCTATGAGCCCGTCATCGTCGGCAGCCTGGAAGACGCATTCTGCGCGACCATGCTCAATCCCAATATCGCGGCCGTCATCATCAACGAAGGCTTCGGGCTGCGCTCCCGCCACAACGCACCCGTGCTGCGCTCGATCACGGCTTCGGCCGGCCTCAACGACGAGTCCGACGCCTCTGCGCTCCGGCTCGCCCAGATCATCAAGCGCGTCCGTCCCGAACTCGATCTCTACATGATCTCGAACCGCGACGTCGAGGAGTTGGCTGGAAATCCCGAAGCCAACGTCGTTCGCCGTATCTTCTACTCCGTCGAGGAGCTCCTCGAGCTGCATCTGTCCATTCTCGAAGGAATTCAGGATCGCTACGACACCCCGTTCTTCGACAATCTGAAGAAATACGCCCAGCGTCCGATCGGCACGTTCCATGCGTTGCCGATCGCCCGCGGAAAGTCGATCTTCAAGTCCGACTGGATCCGCGACATGGGCGAATTCTACGGACCGAACCTGTTCCTGGCCGAGAGCAGCGCCACCACGGGCGGCCTCGACAGCATGCTGGAGCCGACCGGCAACATCAAGAAGGCGCAGGAGAAGGCGGCAAGGGCACTCGGCGCCGATCGGGTCTTCTTCGTCACCAACGGCACCTCGACATCGAACAAGATGGCGGTCCAGGCGCTGCTCGCGCCGGGCGACATCGCGATCGTCGATCGCAACTGCCACAAGTCGCACCACTACGGAATGGTTCTGGCCGGTGCGCAGCCGCTTTATGTCGAAGCCTTCCCGATGACGGAATACTCGATGTACGGCGCAGTTCCGCTGAAGACGATCAAGCAGGCTCTGCTCGGCGCCAAGGCCGACGGCCGGCTCGACCGCGTCAAGATGGTCGACCTCACCAACTGCACCTTCGACGGCCACATCTACAACACCCGCCGGGTGATGGAAGAATGTCTCGCGATCAAGCCGGATCTGATCTTCCTGTGGGACGAAGCCTGGTTCGGCTTCGCGCGCTTCTCGCCGTTCCTGCGACGCCGCACGGCCATGGGCGCTGCCAACGACATCGAGGTGTGGATGCACGATCCGAAGTCGATCGCGGCCTATGAGAAGCAGCAGGCCGAACTCGGCAAGAATCCGTCGGACGAGTTGCTGCTCAAGACCCGGCTCATTCCCGATCCCAGGCAGATCCGTCTGCGCGTCTACCAGACCAATTCGACCCACAAGTCGATGTCGGCGATCCGGCAGGGATCTATGCTCTCGGTCAAGGACGTCGAATTCCACACGGTCGAGCAGCAGTTCAAGGAAGCCGTATTCACCCACGCGTCCACCAGCCCGAACCAGCAACTGATCGCCAGCCTCGATATCTCGCGGCGGCAGATGGAGCTGGAGGGGTATGGCCTCGTCGCCAATGCCATCGAGATTGCGTTTGCCATACGCAACGCGGTCAACAACAATCCGTTGATCTCAAGATACTTCCGCATACTCGGCGCCGACGCCATGGTGCCGGCGCAGTATCGCCAGAGCGGCTTCACCGACTATCTCGCGGCCGGCGTGAACTGGGCAAATACGCTCAAGAGCCTGGACGAGGACGAGTTCTGCCTCGATCCGACCCGCATGACGCTGGTGTGCGGCACGGCCGGTTTCGACGGCACGCAGTTCAAGGGCATCCTGGCCAACGAGTACAATATCCAGGTCAACAAGACCTCGCGCAACTCGGTCCTGGTCCAATCCAACATCAATAACACCCGAAGCGACGTCGCGCATCTCATCCGCGTCCTCGCCGAGATCGCGGGTGAAGTCGACCGCGGGCTGACGCAGGGCGGCGCCAATGCCAAAAAGACGTTCGAGGCCCGGGTCAAGAGCCTGATGACCGACGTGCCCGACCTGCCGAACTTCTCGCATTTCCACCCGAGCTTCCGCGGCGATGCCGGTGCAAAGACCAACGAAGGCGATATCCGCACCGGCTTCTATGCGGCTTATGACGCCGCGGGTTGCGAACATATCCGCCTCGACGATCCCGAGATCGATCGCCGGCTGAAGGCTGGTCCCGAGCTTGTCTCGGCCAATTTCGTCATCCCGTATCCGCCGGGCTTCCCGATCATGGTGCCGGGACAGGTTATCACCCAGGAGACCATCGACTTCATGCGCAAGCTCGATGTGAAGGAAATCCACGGCTACGACGCCAAGGAAGGGCTGAAGCTCGTACGTGCCGAAGCCTTGGCGAAGATCGGCCGGCCCAAGCCCGGCGCCACGCCGAAGCTGAAGGCCGCATCATAAATAGGGGACGATCATGCAGGGCTTTTTCACGTTCTTGCAGCAGAATCCATATCTGCTGCTGTTCTTCGTCGTTGGCCTTGCCGTCTGGATCGGACGAGCCAGCATCAAGGGCTATGGCCTCGGCATGGTCGCCGGCGCCATCGTGGTCGGCGCCGGCTTGGCGGTGTGGTCCTCAAGCTACGGCGTGAAGCTCGAGCTCAACAATTTCGCCAAGAGCCTGTTCTACTACCTCTTCATGTATGGCGTAGGTTTGCGCGTCGGGCCGTCCTTCATCAACAGTCTGAAGGGCGACGGCATCAAATTCGTGTTCCTGGCGATGGTGTCGAGTATCCTCGGTCTCGCGCTCGTTGTCATCTTTGCAAAGCTCTTCGACCTCCCGACCGGCGCCGCCGGCGGCATGCTGGCGGGTTCGCAGACCATGTCAGCCGCGATCGGCTCGGCCGAGCAGGCCATTACCTCAGGTGTCGTGAAGCTTCCCGCAGGGATGAAAGCCGAAGACGCGACCGGCATGATCGCACTGTCCTATGGCATCACCTATATCTGGGGCACCGTCGGCATCATCCTGATCTGCAAGTACCTGCCGCGCTGGTGGGGTGTCGACGCGAAAGCGGCGGCGAAGCAGTATGAGAAGGAATTCGGCGTCAAGGATCTCGAAGGCGGCGGGCTGACTGGTTATCGACAGTTCGGCTTGCGCGCCTACCGGCTCGAAAATCCGGCCCAGGTCGGCATGAGCATCGCCAAATTCCGCTCGATCCATCCGGAATACCGGATCGTCAACGTGGCGCGTGGCGGCGAGCCTCAGGGAGCCGATCCCGAGTTCGTGCTGCTAAAGGGCGACGTCGTTGCGCTTGGCGGTGCAACCGAGCACCTGACCGACAAGATGGGCTTGATCGGCCCCGAAGTTGCCGACGCCACGGCGCTCGGCATTCCCATGGACCAGGCGGACATCCTCGTCACCAACAAGGAGATGGTTGGACGGACCTTCGAATCCTTCCGCGAGACGGCGATTGCTGGCCAGTTGCAGGTCACCAAGGTCGAGCGTGGTGGTGTGCCGCTTGCCGCGGGTCTCAAGACCGAATTGCAGCGGATGGACATAGTCTCGGTGGTCGGCCTCAAGTCGGCCGTCAACGAGCTCGGCGAGATGTGGGGACGCATTGCGCGGACCAATACGTCGACGGACTTGTTGACACTCGCCGTGGGCATGATCATCGGTTTCCTGATCGGGATGATCGAATTTCCGGCCTTCGGCGCCAAGATCGGCCTCGGCAATGCCGGCGGATTGCTGCTGTCAGGCGTGATCGTCTCATCGCTGGTCTCCCGGCTGCGTTTCTTCGGCAATACGCCAAACGCGGCGCGCAACGTGCTGGAGGATCTCGGTCTCGTGGTCTTCGTCGCCATCGTCGGAGTCAATGCCGGCGCCGGATTATTGGCACAGCTCACGGGTGCGGTCGCGCTGAAGATTTTCATCGCAGGCTTCATCGCGTGCACGATCCCCCCGTTCATCGTCTGGGCGATCGGCTTTCACGTCTTCAAGATCAATCCGGCTGTGTTGATGGGCGGCGTTGCCGGTGCGCGGTCTCATTCCGGTCCGTGCCGCGAGGCCGCGGTGGAAATCCAGAGCTCCGTGCCCTGGATCGGGTTCCCGGTCGGCTACGCCGTGTCGGGCATCCTGCTCACCGTGTTCGGCTACTTCGCAATGATTCTTGCACAATGATCAAGAAAGGGAAGAAAGTCATGAAGAAACTTGCCGCCGGCGCCGCCCTGCTTGCCTCGATTGCGGCCCTGACCGGTCTCAGCACGCCGTTGCGTGCCGAGACGGGCGAGGTCGCCGTCGTCTTCACCAAGGGCGGCTTCATCGTCGGTGTCGGTGGCGGCGAGGGTGTTCTGCTCCTCAGGGGCAAGAAATATCCCTTCACCGTCTCCGGCATGAGCGTCGGCCTCACGGTCGGGGCGTCGACCTCGAAGTTCGTCGGCCGCGCCCTCAATCTGAAAGGGCCGGCCTCCATCGAAGGCTCTTATGCGGTGGGTGGAGCGGGCGGAGCCGTCGCCGCAGGCGCCGGTGCCGTTCAGTTGCAGAACGGCAACGGCGTGATCCTTCAGCTCAGTGGTCCGAGAGTCGGCGCGGAAGTATCGGCGGCGGTGGGTGGCGTCACCATCCGCCTGAAATAGACCCCAACGGTTGGGCCGCCATCAACGCGCGGCCCAACCCTGCTCAGTATCGTTGCTCGACGAACTTCATTCCGCGCAAGCTGGCTTGGTCGTTGTAGCGCCCTTTGTGGGACCGCGGCGGCAGCTTGACCTTCTGCCGCGCGACCTTCTTGTAAGGGATGACCCTCAGGATGTGCGAGATGACGTTGAGACGGGCTCGTCGCTTGTCGTCGGAGCGGATCAGTCGCCATGGCGCGTGCTTCGTGTCGGTGGCCTCGAACATCATGTCGCGCGCCCGCGAATAATCGTACCAGCGCCCGAAAGACTGAGTGTCCATCGGGCTCAGCTTCCACTGCCGCAGCGGGTCCTCGATTCGCGCCTTGAAGCGGAGCTCCTGCTCGTCCATCCCGACCTCGAGCCACAGCTTGATCAGGATGATGCCGGCGTCGACGGCGAACTTCTCGACCAGCGGACACAGTTCCAGGAACCTCTTGTGCTCGATGGGTGTGCAGAAGCCCATGACATATTCAACGCCGGCGCGGTTGTACCAGCTGCGGTCGAAGATCACGATTTCGCCGGCCGCCGGGAATTGCTCGATATAGCGCTGCATGAACAGCTGGGATTTTTGCCGGTCGGAGGGGGCGGGCAGGGCGCAGACACGGAAGACGCGTGGGCTGACCTTTTCGGTCAATGCCTTGATGGTACCGCCCTTGCCGGCGGCGTCGCGCCCCTCGAAGATGATGATCACCTTCAGTTTCTTGGATTTGACCCATTCCTGGAGGTGACAGAGCTCGACCTGAAGCTTTTCAAGCTTCTTCTCGTAGTCCTTCCGCTTCATCCGTTCCGTGGTCACGTCCTTGGCCATGCCGGTCCTTTCGCTGCTCCGCTCGTCGATCGTCCCGGAATCAATCGTCCCGAGATTCAGTCGTCCCAAGATTCAGTCGTCCCACGAGATGGTCACGCCGATATCGCCCGGCACACCGCCGGGGAAATCGATGATCTGGTAGGCGATGCGATAGCCGCGCGGCTTCAGATAGTCGGTCCAGAGCTGGAAGATCTCCTTGGGGATGCCGGTCAGCGTGGTCTCCCAACCCTTTTCCATCTGGTTGATGGCGCGCCCCTTGTCGGTGCAGAGCGAGTTGGGGAAGCGATAGACCAGCACCTCAGTCAGGCCGTTTCGCACTGCACGCTGGATGATGGTCGAGGCGAGTTTGATCTTCTCCTCCTCGCTCTTGCCGGAGGGTTTGCTGAGCCGCTCGATCAGCGCGCGCTTCTCGGCTTCGGCCGCGGCGGCGAGGCGGACATACTCCTCGGCCTTCTCGGCCTCCTTGAGGGCGGCTTCCTTGCGGATCTGGGCGGCGTTTGGGATGAGGTCGTCGAGACCGGCCATGGCTTGCGTCTCCTGCTTGTTCTGGCTCCGCTTTCGTGAAACGCTAGATGCAGTGTCGGCCGTACCCTTGATTCAAATCAAGCAAGCCCGTGCCGGGACAGTTCCTCTTTTGCGATGATTGATCCGAACTCAGCCTATCCAGGAGAGTGAACGTTGAGCGACCAGCTTCATCCGATGGCCCCCCATCATCTGCCGTTCTATCTCGCGCCGGGAAGTGGGACGGACGTGCTGATGGTCGTGATGGGAATCTTCCTGGTCGGCACCTTGCTCTGGGTCGGTACGCTCTACTGGAAGCTGCACAGCCTGCCCGAGCGAATGGCGCACAAGTCGCAGAAGCTGCAGTTCGAGATCGTGGCCGTACTGGGCATCATCTCGCTTTTTACGCACATGCATATTTTTTGGGTCGCAGGGCTCCTGCTGGCGATGATCGACTTGCCAGATTTCGGCACGCCGCTGCGCAGTATCGCAGGCTCGGTCGAAAGGATCGCCGACGCCGCGCCCGCCGAGGGTGGCGCGCCCGAACTACCTAGCTTGCCGCCGGTCGAGAAGCCGATCCCCAAGGGGAAGGAGGCCAGCCATGCTTGAGCTCATGTTCTGCTCCCTTCTGACCATCCTGCCGGACTACCTCTACCGCCGCTACGGCCAGGGCAAGCGCTTCGGGAAGGAGATCACCTTCTTTTCCATCTGGTACGAGCTGCGATGGGGCATCACCGGCTGTCTGATGCTCACCGTGTCCCTGATCACGATGATCTTCTATTTCCATCCGGCGACGAATTCGGCGGCAATGTACTTCCGGACGGTGCCGATTCTACCCGAGGGTTCTGGGCGCGTCTCCGAGGTCAAGGTCAGCTACAGCCAATCGGTGAAGAAGGGCGACGTCCTGTTCACGCTGGACAGTTCGAGACAGCAGGCCGCTCTGGAAACGGCCAGGAGCAAGGTGGCCGAGGTCGATGCTTCGCTGATTTCGGCGCGATCCGACATCGTCAAGGCCGAAGCCCAGCTGGAGGAGGCGAAATCCTCCTATCAGCAGGCCAAGGACGAACTTGAGGTGAAATCCGAGCTGCAGCGTCGCAATCCCGGCATCGTGCCGCAGCGTGACATCGAGAAGTTGCAAGTGGTGGTCAACGGACGGCAAGCCGGTATCGACGCCGCGAACGCCACCCGGGAATCCGCGTCTTTGCGCGTCTCCACGCTGCTTCCTGCGGAGAAGGCCAGCGCCTCGGCCGCGATGGCGCAGGCACAGGTCGATCTCGACAAGACCTTCGTTCGCGCCGGCGTCGACGGGCGGGTCGAACAGTTCCTCGTTCGGCCTGGCGATCTCGTTGCCCAGATCATGCGACCAGCCGGCGTGTTGATCCCGGAGGACGCCGGCAAGGGTAGGCTGCAGGCCGGGTTTGGGCAGATTGAAGCGGGGGTGATGAAGGTAGGGATGGTCGCGGAAGCGACCTGCATCTCCAAGCCGTGGGTGATCATCCCGCTCGTTGTCACCGATGTGCAGGATTACATCGCCGCCGGCCAGGTCCAGGCTGGCCAGGAATTGATTGAACTTCAGAATACACGGAAGCCGGGTTCGATACTCGCCTTCCTGGAGCCGCTCTACAAAGGCGGCCTCGATGGCGTGACGCCTGGGAGCAGCTGCATCGTCAACGCCTATACCGGCAATCACGAGGAGATCTCGGCGAAGGAGACCAGCACCGGCCGGGCCATTGCCTTGCATGTCGTTGACGGCGTCGGGCTGGTGCATGCGATGCTGCTCCGCATCCAGGCGCTGCTGCTGCCGATCAAGACGCTGGTGCTGAGCGGGCACTGAGCCGTGACGCCGCTCCCGGGCTGTCGCAGCGATGCAATTCCCGCTGGAATTGTCGCGACAGCAGTTGCTGCAGCTGCAAGGATGGAGCATGAGCGGACGCACGTCCATCTCCAAGGTCAGGCCAGGGGCCGTGCCGGCGCTGTTCTGTATTGCGCTGCTTTTCGCCGTGTGCCTGTCGGCCGGGCGAGTTGGTGCAGTCGAGCGGAGCCTCCGCGGCGAGCTGAAGCGCGTCCTAATTTTGCATTCCTTCGGCCGTGATTTTCTGCCGTGGAGCGAGTATGCGCGCGACATCAAAGCCAAGCTCGAACGGGAATCGCCCTGGCCACTCGACATCCAGGAACACGCGCTGCTCACCGCGCGTTTCAATAGTCCCGGTCCCGAGGCGCCTTTCGTCGAATATCTGCAGTCGCTGTACGAGGAAGCGAAGCCCGACATCGTATTGAGCATCGGCGCGCCTGCAGCCCGGTTTGCACAGAAATACCGCGGAAGACTGTTCCCTGACGCGCCGCTGATTCTCTCCGCGGTCGAGCATCGGCTGATCAATCGCGCCGATCTCGGCGATAACGACGTCGTCGTGGCGGTCCGCAACGATTTCATGGCCGCGTTCGGCAATATCCTTCAGATCTTGCCTGACACAAAGTCGGTCGCGATCGTGATCGGTGCCTCGCCGCTGGAGAAGTTCTGGGTCGAGGAGGTCAAGCGGGAACTGCAGCCTTTGGGTGAGAGGATTGAGCTGGTCTGGTACTCGGACTTGTCGTTCGAGGAAATCCTCAAGCGCGCAGCAAGGCTGCCGCCGCACACCGCGCTGTTCTGGGGACTGATGTCAGTCGATGCGGCCGGAGTCGTCCACGAGAGCGACATCGCCCTGCGCAGCCTCTACGCAGCAGCGAATGTCCCGATCTTCTCCTACCAGGAGCCGTTCTTCGGTGACGGCCCCGTCGGGGGGCCGATGCTTATGATCGAGGAAACGAGTTCCAGGACCGTCAGTGCAGCGATCGGCATTCTCGGCGGCACGAAACCAGCGAGCATCAGCTATGATCCGATCGGATTCGCCGCCCCAAGATATGATTGGCGCCAATTGCAGCGTTGGGGCATCAGCGAGAGCCGCTTGCCTCGCGGCAGCGAAATCGTGTTTCGCGAACAGAGCATCTGGGAGCGCTATCGCTGGCAGATGCTGCTCATTGCGTCCGTCATTCTGGTGCAGAGCGGCCTGATCAATGGGATGCTGCATGAGCGCCGTCGACGCCAGATGGCCGAGGTCGAGTCCCTCCAGCGCCTGGCCGAGCTCGCTCACGCCAACCGCTATTCGGCCGTTGGCGAGTTGACCACGTCGATCGCCCATGAATTGAACCAGCCGCTCGGCTCCATCCTGACCAACGCCGAGACCGCGGAGCTCATGCTGAAGGCCGCTTCGCCCGACATGAACGAGATCCGGCAGATTCTTGCGGACATCAGACGTGACGATCAGCGGGCGAGCGAAGTCATCCGCAGGCTGCGCAGTATCCTGAAAAAGACGCCGTTCGAGGTCAGGGACATCGAGCTCAACGATATGGTCCAGGAAGCGATTGGCCTTGTGCGGGCCGTCGCCGACGGACGCCGGATCAAGTTGATCTACACGCCTGTCCTGGCTGACCTGCGCGCCAGAGGCGATCCGATCCAGCTTCAGCAGGTCGTTCTCAACCTGATCATCAACGCGATGGATGCGATCTTCGACGCAGATCCCGGAGAACGCCAGGTCAGCGTCTCGACCCAGCGCGTCGGTAACGAAGCGGAGGTCCAGGTCTCCGATACCGGTCCCGGAATTGCCGCCTCTGACCTCGCGAACGTGTTTACTCCGTTCTTCACGACCAAGCCGCAGGGCATGGGCATGGGGCTCGCGATCGTCAAGACCATCGTTGAGGCCCATCACGGCACGATCTCTGCCGTAAACCAGGCCGCGGGCGGGGCGCTCTTCACGATCCGGCTCCCGATCGTCCGCTAACAGACGATGTAGGCGCCAATGCCCCTGGATACACATGCCGGGCCGCCTGCCGATGGGCGCCGGATTGATCGCCTGACAGTTTACTCTCGCGCTGCAGCAGCCGCGACGTCCTCGTTTCTTTGATCTCGATCAACAAACGTCTGCGCCTGGGCCCGATCGTCCCACACTGGACGTGCAAGGGAGAGTGCAATGTTTCGCTGCGGCAAGACCTTGTTGGCGCTTGCGCTCGTCATGGCGACATCGTTCGCCGCAACGGCGCAAACCAACACGACGCCTGCTGCCCAGCCTCCGCAAGCACAACCGGCTACTCCGGAGGCGCCGCCGGCCGAGCTTCTGAAGCCGGAGCAGCTTGAGGCCTTGGTGGCGCCGATCGCGCTCTATCCGGACGAGCTCCTTGCCAACGTGCTCGCCGCCTCAACCTATCCGTTGGAGGTGGTGCAGGCCGACCGCTGGCTGAAGGAGCGCAAGACCCTGAAGGGCGATGCGCTGAAGACGGAGGTCGAGAAGCAGGCCTGGGATGACAGCGTCAAGGCGCTGGCCAGCACCGCCGACGTATTGACCATGATGAGCGACAAGCTCGAATGGACCAAAAAGCTCGGCGATGCCTTCCTTGCCCAGCAGCCCGATGTGATGGACGCGATCCAGCGGCTGCGCAACAAGGCCTATGACAACAAGAAGCTGGTTACGACCAAGCAGCAGAAGGTCAGTGTCCAATCTCAGGAGGGCAAGCAGGTCGTCGTGATCCAGCAGGCCGACCCCTCGGCGATGTACGTGCCATATTACGATCCGGCGACGGTTTATGGCAGCTGGCCCTATGCGGAGTATCCGCCGTATTATTGGGGCTACCCGTCCTATATCGGTGCCGGCGTGGTCGCGGCCGGCATCGCCTTCGGCACGGCCTGGGCGATCGGGCGCTGGGGCAATTACTGGGGCGGCGGCTGCAATTGGGGCAATCGCAATGTCTACGTCAATCATCGCACCACCAACATCGCCAACGGCTGGCAGCACAATCCGGCGCATCGCCAGGGCGTTCGCTACAACAACAGCAATGTTCAGCAGCGCTTTGGGAACAACAACCTGAAGGCGGGTGCGTCGGACCGGATGGATTTCCGAGGCCGTGACGGCAATCAGGTGCTGCGTCCCGATCAGGGCGCAGGAGACCGCGCAGGCGATCGTGCAGGAGATCGTGCTGGTGATCGCGCGGGTGACCGCGGCGATCGGCCGGGCGGTGGTGATCGCGCTGGTGCCGGGGATCGCGCCAAGGGCGGAGGCGACCGCGCCAAGGGCGCCAACAAGGGGGGTGGGGATCGCGCAAAGGCCGCCAACCGCCCCAGCGGCGGTGCGGCCAACCGCGGTGGTGGCGGCAATCGCGGTGGCGCGATGAACGTCTCCTCCGGCCGGTCGGCAGCCGCAGCGTCTGCACGCGGACGATCCAGCATGGCGAGCGTGCCGCGCGGTGGTGGCGGCGGACCGAGCATGGCCGGCCGCAGCGGAGGTGGGGGAATGGCGACGCGCGGTGGCGGAGGTGGCGGCCGCGGAGGTGGCGGCGGCGGCCGGCGTTCCGACATCGCATTGAAGCATGATGTCGTCCTGCTCGGTCATCTCGCCAACGGCCTCGGCTACTACCGCTTCAGCTATATCGGCAGTGACAAGACCTATGTCGGCGTCATGGCACAGGAGGTTGAGCGGGTGGCGCCCGATGCTGTGACGCGCGGCAGCGACGGCTATCTGCGGGTCTACTACGACAAGCTCGGGTTGAGATTCCGATCCTACGGTGACTGGCTCGCCAATGGCGCAAGGATCCCCGTGGAGGAATTGCCATGATCGGCTTGAAGTTACTCCGTCGCGCCGTTCTGCCGGGCATCGTGGCGCTGACTCTCATCACCGCGGCCCGTGCGCAGCAGTCCTATCCGACGCCGGAGGACGCCGCCTCGGCACTCGCGGCGGCGGCCAAGAGCGGTCCCCGTGACGTTTTGAAAGTGCTCGGAAAAGCGGGTGATGACATCGTGTCGTCGGGCGACGCAGTCGCCGACGCCGATATCCGCGCCCGCTTCGTCTCGATGTACGACGCCAAGCACGCGATCAAGGCGGAGGGCAACAAGAAGGCGACGCTCGTGCTCGGGCCTGACGATTTCCCGTTCCCGATTCCCCTCGTCAACACCAAGGCAGGCTGGGAGTTCGACACCGACGAGGGACGGATCGAAGTGCTGCGCCGTCGCATCGGCCGTAACGAGCTCGATGCGATCCAGACCGCGCTCGCCTATGTCGACGCGCAGAACGAATATGCCGACAAAGATCGCGGCGAAGGCGCCGGCATCTACGCGCAGCGCTTCCTCTCCACGTCCGGCAAGAAAGACGGCCTGTTCTGGCGCGACGACAGCGACCCGAGTCCGCTTGGTCCCTTGGTCGCGGAGGCTTCAGCCGAGGGCTATAAACCGGGAGAAAGGCTTGCGCCGTATCACGGCTATTACTTCCGCATCCTGAAGGGGCAGGGTTCCGACGCGCCCGGCGGCGCGCTCAATTATGTCGTCAAGGGCAAGATGATCGGCGGCTTCGGGCTGATCGCCTGGCCCGCCGAGTACGGCAATTCCGGTGTGATGACGTTCGTGGTGAACCATGCCGGCACCGTCTACGAGAAGGATCTGGGGGCGAGAACCGATTTCATCGCACCGCGCACGACCTTGTTCGATCCCGACCAGACTTGGAAGAAAGCCGATGCCGCAAAGCCTTGAATGGATCACGGCGTCGCGGCTGCGCGTCGGCGGCCCGATCGCAGTGGTGGTGCTGGCACTGAGCTCCGCACTGCCGGTTACGCCATCATTCGCGCAAGCCGCCGGTCACGTGCGCGCCAAGATCGTCAAGGCGGGTCTCCTCGTCGGCGGTGGCGTCGGAAGCGGCGTGCTGACCTATCGGGGCAATAAGTATCCCTTCAAAGTCACGGGCATGAGCTTCGGCATCACCGCCGGTGCAACGATCGGCCGGCTCGACGGCTGGGCCTCGAATATCCGGGAGGTCGGCGACTTCGCCGGCACCTACAGCTCCGTCGGGGGCGGCTTCGCTTTGGTCGGGGGCATCAACGGCGTCCACCTGCGCAACGAGAAGGGGGTGACGATCGTGATGCAGGGGCCGAAAGCGGGCCTCGAGCTTGCTGCCAACATCAGCCAGATCATGATCTCGCTGAGATAGCGCACGTCAGCGGCAGATGTCGTCGCAAATGATGACGCCGCAGCCTTCTTCGCGCGCGTCCCCGACGAATCGTCCTGCGGCATTTTGACCGCACCGATTTTGAATCATCAAAGCGTATTTGAACCGTTCCAGACATTCTCCCGTCGGTCGCTGATGATCGAGGCATTCTAAGCCGCAGCGCACGCATTTGCGTTGCCGTCACGATAGCGTCTTCCTAAAGAAGCGATGCAGATCGCTGGCATTCGAATGTTGCTGCCAAGATGAAGGCAGTGAATGCGCGTGCGCGTCTGCAGGGCAGTTGATCGACGGGCCATACGTGCGGCCGAGTTCGGATATGAGGAACTGCTCTTCGATCCATGGTCGTTGCTGGCCAAGCGCGGAGCCGCTTCACGGCGGCCTGCGCGCTATTGATGAAGGACTTGCTGGGAATGCTGCGTGCAGGTGGGGTTGGGACGGTGGCGCGGTTTGCTGCGGCGCTGCTGGGTGGAGTGGCGTTGCTCACGTGGTTCGAATTGCCTGCGCGATCCCAAACATCACAAGGGGGCAGCTCTCTTCCTCCCGTGACCGTCGAGGCGCCGACGAAGCCGTCGGCCCGCCGTGCGCCAACCAGGCGAAACGACGCCCGGGTCCGATCGACCTCACGGCGCGCCCCGCAAGCTCAAACCGTCACCGTGCAATCGCAGCCCGGTGTCGTCCCCGCCTTTGCGGGCGGCCAGGTCGCTCAAGGCGCGCGGCTGGGAATGCTCGGCAATACCAACACCATGAAGTCACCGTTCAGCGTGACGAGCTACACCGACAAGTTCATTCGGGATCAGCAGGCGGCAACGGGTGCGGACGCCTTGATCCTCGATCCGTCCGTGCGGAGTTCCCACCCGACGGGCGGTATCGTTGAGTCCTTCAACATACGCGGTTTCCCGATCAATGAAGGCAACAACGGTGAATTCGCCTTCGAGGGCCTTTACGGAATCGCACCGACATATCGGATCTTCACGGACTACGTCGAGCGCATCGAAGTGCTCAAAGGTCCGTCGGCCGCGCTCTCGGGCATGGCGCCCAATGGCGGCGTTGGCGGCGTCATCAATGTCGTGCCCAAGCGCGCGGAAGAGGATCTGACCCGCCTGACAGCGAGCTACGGCTCGACCGCACGCTTCGGTGGTCACTGGGATGTTGCGAGACGCTATGGCGACGGCAAGGAATGGGGCGTACGCGCCAGCGGGGGCCTCCGCGGCGGCGATACGCCCATCGATCGCCAATCCGAAACGACGGGTGTCGGATCGCTGGCGCTGGACTACCGGGGCGAACGGTTCAGATCCTGGCTCTATCTGATCGCGCAGACCGATCGATTCGACGCTCCCTCACGTCCCTTTTTGATGGCTCCCGGCCTGCAGGTGCCAAAAGCGCCGGACGGCCGGTTGAACGTGACCCAACCCTGGGAATGGTCACGCATCAACGACCAATCTGCCTTGCTGCGGACCGAGTACGACGTCAGCGATCAGGTCACTCTGTTTGCGGATGTCGGTGGTGCCAAGACCAATGTCGAACGGTTCTTCGGTCTTCCAACCATCGTCAACACAAGCGGCGATACGACCTCTACGCCCCAGTACTTCGGCCTCAGCATCGATCGAACCACATATGATGGCGGCTTTCGCGCCCGCTTCGACACCGGCTTCGTCCATCATGCGCTCGCCGTTCAGGCCTCGGTCTATCAGGACGCACTGTACCGGCGCCTGACGAATGGCAGTCCGGTCACCTCGAATGTCTACAATCCGACCGTCGCGCCGACCCAGTTCGCCAACGAGATCAGCGATCGTCCCCGGCTCTCGGACAGCGAACTCACGGGGCTTTCGATTGCCGACACCTTGTCCGTGCTCGACGAGCGGGTCCTTCTGACCCTCGGTGTCCGGCGCCAGGGCATCGAAGCCAACAACTATCTCTCCAATATCGGAACGCTGACGTCGTCTTACGACAAGAGCGCCGTGACCCCGGTGGTTGGTCTCGTCGTCCGTCCCCTGGAGCATGTCTCGCTGTACGCGAACTATGTCGAAGGTCTCGCGCGCGGCGACGTGGCTCCCCAGACAGCGTCCAATTTCGGCGAAGTGCTGCAGCCCTACGTCGCGAAACAGTACGAGGCCGGTGTCAAGGTGGAGTTCGGCCGGATCGCAACCACCTTCAGCGCGTTCGAGATATCGAAGGCGAGCGGCGAGCTGTCCGCCGGGCGTTTCGCGGCGACAGGCGAACAACGAGTCCGCGGGCTCGAGTTCAACGTCTACGGCGAGCTCATGCCGGATGTTCGTGTCCTTGGAGGCATCTCGCTGCTGGATGGCACCCTGACGAAGACCGCCGTCGCGGCCAATGTAGGCAATACGCCGATCGGCGTTCCGAATATTCAGGCCAATATTGGCATGGAGTGGGACCTCCCGTGGATGAGGAACCTCACTTTGAATGGAGCCGTGATCTACACAGGCAGGCAATTCGTGGACGCCGCGAACAAGCAGCCAATTCCGGAGTGGACGCGGCTCGATCTCGGCGCCCGTTACACCACGGCGATCAGCGGCAGGAAGACGGTTTTCCGTGCAAACATCCAGAATGTGACCGGTGAGAGCTACTGGTCCAGTGTGGCGTCGTTCGGAACGTTCTTCCTGGGGGCGCCACGGACATATCTGCTGTCGATGACCGTGGATATGTAGTCGCTGTACCTGCACTTGGGGCAACCGCTCCCGGGCGCTATTGCGGGAGCGATCGTTGAGAAGCCGGCGACAGCAGCATGCGCATGACCATCGTGTGCGGACCTGTCAATTTGGTCGTCACAGTGGATAGTTGCTTGCCAACAGAGGCGCCGCAGCTCGCTCCGGCCCGGTGAGGTCACGCCAAAAATGTCTCCATTGAATCAATGAGGTGACTTCCATTTCCGGGTGCCTTTCGGCCGCAGGACCGAAATTGGCGCGGCTCTTGCTCTTGCTAGTATGAGGGTTCTTGATAAACGTCATACTGCGGGATCAGGTGAATGGAGCAAGCGGTGAGGCGGACTTTGCGGGCGGTCGAGCCCGGAACGGTGGTGCTGTTCGGGGGGCTGATCGCGGCCAACATCGCCGCCTGGGCCTGGGCCTTCGCGTCGTTCGGCGACCGGCCGACGGTTCTGGCGACCGCGCTGCTGGCCTGGGTATTCGGCCTGCGCCATGCCGTCGATGCCGATCACATCGCCGCCATCGACAACGTCGTGCGCAAATTGATGCAGGCGGATGGCGCGCCACACAGTGTCGGCCTCTATTTTGCGCTCGGCCATTCCACCGTCGTCGTGGTCGCGACTATCTTGCTTGCGCTTGGCGTGGTGAGCTTCGGCGGCGACAGCCTGCTCAAGGAAATCGGCGGCCTCATCGGCACCTCGGTGTCGGCGGTTTTCCTGCTCGTGATCGCGGCCATCAATCTCGTCATCTTCGCTGGCTTGTGGCGGACGTTTCGCGCGGCACGGGAGCAGGGCGTTCACGACGCCGAGGGACTCGAGCGGCTGCTCGCCCATCGAGGCTTCCTCGCGCGACTGCTCGGACCGCTGTTCCGCCTGGTCACAAAGCCCTGGCACATGTATCCGCTCGGCTTCCTGTTCGGGCTCGGCTTCGACACGGCGACCGAGATCGGCCTGCTCAGCATCTCCGCAACCGAGGCCGCGCGCGGCGCCTCCATTGCCGACGTGCTGGTCTTCCCAGCGCTGTTCGCGTCGGGCATGGCGCTGGTCGACACGGCCGACTCCGCACTGATGGTCAGCGCCTATCGATGGGCCTTCGTCGATCCCATGCGAAAGCTCTGGTACAACCTCACGATCACCGGCGCCTCCGTGGCAGTCGCGCTGTTCATTGGCGGCATCGAAGCGCTTGGCTTGGCGGCCGACCGGCTCGGCCTGTCCGGGGGCGTGTGGACGCTGGTCGATGGTCTCAACGAATCGCTCGCCAATGTCGGCTTCGCGGTGATCGCGCTGTTTGCGATCGCCTGGCTCGTCTCGGTCGTGCTCTATCGTCGCCTCTTCGAGGGTGACCGGCGCCGGTCCGCCACGAAAGCCCTGGCATGCGCCGATGCGACCGAAGCGGCGTAAGCCCGGTCGTCGCGGCAGCGCCCTGACGGCACTCTCGGCCCTGGTGCTGCTGGCGGATGACGGCTGCGCTCTCGCGCAGAGCAGCGACACCTCGCGCGAACTGCCGCCAATCGAGGTCGGTGGCGGCGAGACGGCAGGGCGCAAGAAGCCGGTCGCATCCCGCCGCACCGGCAGGCCGTCCTCGAACGGCCACCGCATCCCTGTATATCCGGCAGCGTCACAAGCGTCGGATGCGCGCAGCGTCGCCTCGGGTGCGAAGAGCCAGCCCAGCATGGCGAGCGAGCTCACCGTCTCGGGCGAGGAGATCAATGCACGCCCCTTCACGCGGCCGGGCGAAGCGCTCGAAGCCGTGCCGGGTCTCATCGTGACGCAGCATTCCGGCGAAGGCAAAGCCAACCAGTATTTTCTGCGCGGATATAATCTTGATCATGGGACCGACCTTGCGATCACCGTCGACGGTGTTCCGGTCAACATGCGCACCCACGCGCACGGCCAGGGCTATGCCGATCTCAACTGGCTGATCCCGGAGACCATCGCCGCAGTGGACGTGCGCAAGGGGCCGTATTTTGCCGACGAAGGCGATTTCGCCTCGGTCGGCAGCGTCCATATCGGCCTGATCGACCGCACCAGAGCGCTCGCGCAAGTAAGCGTGGGCGGCTTCGGCTACCGCCGCCTACTCGGCATGGACTCCGCGAAGCTCGGCGACGGCGCGCTGCTCGTGGCCGGCGAGGTCGGGACCTACAACGGCCCGTGGGATAATCCTGACAACGTACGGAAACTCAACGGCCTCGTGCGCTACAGCCAGGGCACCGCGACCGACGGCGTCTCCGTCACCGGCATGGCTTACGTCAACAAATGGAATGCGACCGACCAGGTGCCGCAGCGCGCGATCGCCTCCGGCTTTCTCGATCGCTTCGGCTCGGAAGATCCGAGCGATGGCGGCAACACCAACCGCTTCGCGCTCTCCGGCCGCATCGCGCAGAGTGACGATCTCGGCTCATGGAAAGCCAACGCCTATGTCGTGAAGAGCCAGCTCGACCTCTTCAACAATTTCACCTACTTCCTCAGCGATCCCGTGCTCGGCGACCAGTTCCACCAGCACGACGACCGTCTGATGGCAGGCGCGAACGTTTCGCGCACGCTGAACGGTTCGTTCGTCGGCTTGCCGATGCAGACCACCGTGGGCCTGCAGTCGCGCTATGATGCGATCGATCTCGCGCTTACCAACACCTTCCAGCGCGGCTTCCTTGCCAACATCCGCAGCGACAAGGTCGGGGAGGGCAGCGTCGGCGTCTATGCCGAAAACACGGTGCGCTGGACGGACTGGCTGAGGACGACGGTGGGCTGGCGTGGCGACTATTATTCCGCCGACGTCACGTCGCGGTTCAATGCCAGCAATACCGGCCGCGCCGACGCTGCGCTCGGCAGCCCGAAATTCAGGATGGTGCTCGGTCCGTTCACCCAGACCGAGTTCTTCTTCGGCGCCGGCTATGGCATGCACTCCAACGACGCCCGCGGCGCGACCACGACGGAAGACCCCCGCGATCCCGCGACGAGGCTCACGCCGTCGCCGCTCCTGGTGCGCACCAAGGGTGCGGAGGTCGGCGTGCGCAGCAGGATCGTTCCCGGCCTGGACAGCTCACTCAGCCTCTTCATGCTGGATCAGGATTCCGAAATCCTGTTCTCCGGCGATGCCGGCGACACCTCGGCGACCCGCGCCAGCCGCCGCTACGGCTTCGAATGGACCAATCACTACCGGCCGCGGTCCTGGATCGACATCGACGCCGATCTCGCGATGACCCATGCGCGCTTTCGCGGCTATGACAGCGAGCAGGCGGAGGTTTATGCCTCGCTCGCCGGCTACCCCGAGGCGCAGATCGGCAACGCACCCGGCAACTACATTCCGAACGCGCCTGCAATGGTGGCATCGGCCGGCATCACGCTCGGCGAGAAGACCGGCTGGTTCGGCACCTTGCGCTGGCGCTATCTGGCGTCGAGTCCTCTGACGGAGGACAACACATTCCGCTCCTCCGCGACCAGCATCTTCAACGGCCGCCTCGGCTATCGCATCGACAATGGCTGGCGCCTTCAGCTCGACGTGCTCAACCTCCTCAACACGAAGGCCAACCAGATCAGCTATGCCTATGGCTCGCTGCTCAAGACCGACACGCTCTATAATCTCTGCACAGCGGGCACCGCTCCGGCTTCAGTCTGTCAGAACGGCGTGATGGACTACGTGCTGCACCCCGTCGAGCCCCTGACGTTCCGCCTCACGATCGCCGGGACGTTTTAGGTTTGCTCGGGTCGCGGTGCGACGACGGACTGTCGCCGGGCCGCCTCGGCGCCCTGGTCCAGGGCATTCGGCTGTACGCGCCGCGTTTCTCAGACGCGAGCCTGCGCCCCTCTTTCCGAAGCTGGAGAAGAGGTCATACGACTGGCTTGTCGGCTTTCTGCCTGACTGCGTGACGTACGAGCCGACGGTGCGGGCGCCGTCTTGAGCGGCGCGAGGTCGGACCGCCGCGAATGCTATTCATCCGCAGCGGTCGGCTTCCTCGTGCCAATTCCAAAGGGGGCGGTCAGCGGCAGACGTAGGTCCCGTTGACCAGCACGCGTACGCAGGCCGTGCCCGCCGCCGCTGCGCCGACGGCTGCGGTCCCGACGACCGCGCGCCTGGTGGTCCGGCGTGCCACGCCGGCGACGGATACGGGCGTCAGCGGACGCCCGACCCGCGCGTCCGCTTGGCTGAAGGACAGCGATGGTGTCTCGTTGGATGACCAGCCGAACGAGACAGACATTCCGACACCGGCCACGATAGCCGCAACCAATAGTTTTCCCAGCATACTAGACGTCATGACGACCTCCATTCTTTTGCGGTTACGGGTCTGATCGGTCCATAATTGGCGGGCGGATCGTTGATCAAGATCAAGGGAATTGAGACAGGCCGGTTCGTCCTGGCTGACCCTTTCTGCGGCCGAACGTCGGTGTTTTGCCTGACGGGTCAAACATCTGTTCCGAAGCGGGTCCGTTGGGCCGGCTTTGCCGTTCGAAAAAGCATAGTGCCGCCAACCGCCTGGCTACTGTGCATGGGGTTGTTTTTCAAATTTCGTGTTTGGGTGGTAGAGATCGGCTCGGCCCATCAAGGCGAATTCGTCAGGTCGAGACCCCGAACAGTCTGCGGACCGCCGGTAGCCACTCGCCGGTCATCGTGAACTCGAGCCCGAGGCGCGCGCCGCAGGCGATGGCCACCATCGTGACGGGTGCCGAAACCGCGAGCGTCGAGAACGCGCTCAGGCCCTGACCGACGGTGCAGCCCAACGACATGATGCCGCCAATGCCCATCAAGAGTGCGCCGGTCATGTGACGCTTCAACTCGCGAGCGTCGTCGCAAGCCTCCCAGCGGAAGCCGCGCGCGAGCATCGCGGCGGCAAACGAGCCGGCGACAACGCCGGCAACCGAGCCGATGCCGAAATTGAGCCGCGCGCCGGAGAAGGTGGCGATGTAGAGAATGGCGTCACCAAGCGGCGCCACGAAGGTGAGCGAGGCGACCCGCGCGGGATCGAACTCGTCGTCGGCAAGCCATCCGGTCGCAAACCAGCCGAACGCGATCGTGGCGCCGACGGCAAGACCGGAGCTCAGCAGCCGCGGCGACCGGATCAGTCTGCCATCCGCAAGGGCCCAGAAGGCGAGCGCGGCGGCAATTGCCACAACGAGGATCGCGCGCATCGCGCCGCCTGCACCGAGCAGCGAGGTCAAAGTCTGGGTGCTTCCCTCGGGCAGCCGCAACGACAACGGCTCGATCAGCTTCAGGCGCAGCATGCCGGTGATGCCGCGCATGGTCGCGAGCGCCGACAGGCCGAGCACGAGAAAGACAACGATGGCACGTAGATCGCCACCGCCGACGCGCACCAGCGTGCCGAAGCCGCAGGTGCCGACCAGGGCCATGCCGACGCCGAACATCAGCCCGCCAATGATCGCACCGCCAAGGCCGATCGATGCCGTCAGGTAGATCGACCGCGACAGGTCGACGATGCCGAACGCGGCGAGCGCCTGGGTCGCGAGCAGGGCGACTGAAGCGGCCAGCGCAAAGGATTTCAGCCGGCGAAAATCCGATCCGAAGAAGGCGTCCTCGAGCATCGCCAGCGTGCAGAAACGTCCCGCGCGGCCGGCAACGCCGAGCACGGCACCGGCGGCAAGCCCGCATGCAAACGCCATGGTCGAAGGACTGAGCATTCCTCCCGCTTCTTTTTTGTTTCTGTCCGCGGGTAGTCTGCGCCGGTGGGGCGCGAAAAGCCAGCGCGGAGAACTACCGGCGGCGCCGGCGCACCGGCTCGCAGAACACGTCGTAGACGGCGGTGAGAATCTTGCGGACGTCCTCGCTCGCGAGACTGTAGTAGATCGTCTTGCCGTCGCGGCGGGTCGTCACCAGCCGATCGAGTCGCAGCCGCGCGAGCTGCTGCGAGACGGTCGATTGTCGCTCGCCCAGGAACTGCTCGAGCTCGGTCACGGATTTCTCGCCCTCGGCCAGGATGCAGAGCAGCAGCAATCGGGACTCGTGCGACAGCGCCTTGAGCATGTCGCTGGCCTCGCGCGCCTTCTCGATCATCTGCTCGAGTTCGGCGGAGCCCTCGATTTCCTTCAGCTTCGGCAACGGCATCGCGTCAAGTTCCTCTCAGCAAAATCCGCAAGAACGGTCACGACCCCTTGGGTTCCGATCCCGCATTTGACAGGATTCGGCCCAACAGGCCGAAGAAGAAGGCATCCCCGGGATAGCCGCGAATGCGCCCGATCTCACGGCCCTCTTGTACCACGACGAAGGTCGGCGTGAAGGGACCCGGATCGATTCCGGCGAGATCGGCGGGACGGGGGCTGTTCAGGTCGACCCGGCGCAACGGTGCAGCCCGGCTTTCGTCGGTGTTGCCGTAGATCGGCGCGATCTCGGCGTTGAAGCGTGCGCACCAGGCGCAGCCGGGCCGCTCGAACATGATGAGCTCGGCGGCGCGCGACGCCGTAGCGGGCAGCGCGAGCCCGACGGTGAGGGCGAGCCAAACGGCGTTTCTGTTCATGCTGCGTAATCGGGCCTTTGCGGGCTTGATTGGCGGACTTGCTTCCCAAACGCCCTTGACGTCTTATATCATTAAATTCGTATATGTGCTAGGGATGGGGCGGAAATGACCTTGGATGTCACGCTTGGTGCGGCCTTTGTCGCGGGCCTGTTGTCGTTTCTGTCGCCCTGCATCCTGCCTCTGGTGCCGCCCTTCCTTTGCTACATGGCCGGTGTCTCGGTCACGGATCTGTCCGGCGACCGGCCGGATCTGCGGCCGCGGATCCTGATCTCCGCTCTGGCCTTCGTGGCGGGCTTTTCGCTGGTGTTCGTCGCGCTCGGCTCCACCGCGTCGATCGCGGGACGCTTCATCTCCGCACATCTGTCGACGCTCGGCATCGTCGCCGGCGGGCTGATTATCGTGATGGGCTTGCATTTTCTGGGGTTGCTCAGGATTCCGCTGCTCTATCGCAGCGCGACCGTGCAGGTCGACAACCGCCCGGCCGGCGTGGCGGGGGCCTTCGTCATGGGCTTGGCCTTTGCGTTCGGCTGGACGCCCTGCGCGGGCCCGATCCTCGCTGCCGTTCTGCTGATGGCGGGCTCGGAGGACACGACCGGGCGAGGGGCGCTGCTGCTGCTCGCCTATTCGGTCGGGACCGGCATTCCCTTCCTGATCGCGGCGGCCTTCACCGGCCGCTTCATCGCCGCGCTCGGCCGTGTGCGCCGGCATCTCGGCCTGATCGAGAAGACGATGGGCGTTTTCCTGGTCGCGACCGGCCTGATGTTCCTGACCGGATTGATGCCCGCGGTCTCGGAATGGCTGCTCGAGTATTTTCCTGGACTGACCAGTATCGGCTGAGGCTAGCCGTAGCGAAAGTCGAGCAACTGGGCGAAGGACTGCAGCTCGATCAGGTAACGATGCACCAGGGGGCCGTCGCCCGCCATCACGGCATGGGCGATCGCGCTGCTGCTGGCGATTGCGCCGTCGATCAGGCGGCGGAATTCGCCCTGGGCGGCGATCTCGCTATTTGCCCATTCGTTACAGCGTACGAGCCGATCGCGGAACGCGCCTGCGGCGGAAACGGTTTCCTCAGCGTTCGCCGGTGCCGGCTGTTCGCCATATCTGATGGCCGCGACACGCAAGGTCTCCATGGCGGGCGCGATCTCGAAGATGCAATCGCCGAGATCGTAGAGCCCCGCGTGACGTCTGAGCGCGTGAAAAGCCTGTCGAAGCGCAAGCAACTCACGGCCGGCGGCGACAGTGTCGCCTCGCTCCAGCGCGCCCGTCGCTGTGGTCAGTCGTTCGTGCCCCCGGTCGAGAAATCCCGGCCATCCGGCCGGCGCGTTGGCGGGCAGGACACCGGACGCGTTCGGAGCGAGCCGTTTCCACCGGGCGATCGCCTCTTCGGTCTCGATCTGTGCCAGCGCGACATTTCCGGTGCGCGCATAGCTCGCGGCCGTGCGCAGACTGGCCATGATCGGCGCCATCGCCGATGCGACATCCGCAGGTCTATCGGCTTCCGCGCCGGGCGCGAGCGCGGTCGAGGCCAGCCACGCCAGCAGCGCGATGGTGCAGCGCAAATTCGGATCTCCTTGTCACATTCGTGTATTCGAATATCATAATGAAAATGAGCAACGCGCAAGATCTTCCGACGCACGAAATCCCGACGTCGCTTCTCGGGCTGACACGCCGCGGCCTCCTGGCATTCGCGGCAAGCGCGGCTTTGGCCGGCCGCCGCGCGGCGGCGACCGAGCCCCCGGTCGGAGAAGACGGGCTCTATCACGAGCCCTGGTTTCTGCAGAGTTTCCTCGATCTGCGCGAGGACCTGGAGAGCGCGGCGGCCGGCGGCAAGCGCCTCGCCATCATGTGGGAGCTGCGGGGCTGCCCCTATTGCCGCGAGACGCATCTGGTCAACTTCGCCGATGCCGGCATCGCGACCTATATCCGCGACAATTTCGAGGTGTTGCAACTCAATCTGATCGGTTCGCGCAAGGTGACGGACTTCGATCGCCAGGAACTATCAGAGAAAGAGCTCGCCCAAAAATACGGGATCCGGTTCACGCCGACCTTTCAGTTCTTTCCGCCATCCCCTGATGGTCTCGACGCAAAGGACGCGATGGCGCGCGAAGTGGCCCGCGCCCCGGGTTATCTCAAGCCGCCGCACTTCCTGGCGATGTTTCGCTTCGTGCGGGAGCGCGCCTATGAGCGCGGCTCGTTCCGGGATTTTCTGGCCGCGAACGGCTGACCGAGAGCCTGTTTCGAAATTCGCTTGACGCCGCCTTTCATATGAACATATCATAATAGCTGAATTTGATGGATCGTGAGTCCATCGCAAAACGAGGCGGGCGTCACCTCGCCATAAGGGTAGGAAACATGCGGCGCTCGCTCGCGGCTGCGTTTGCACTATGTCTCTCGGCCGGAAGCGCCTGCGCGCAGGAGCCGATCAAGCTAGATGTCGTCAATGACGCGTTACCCAAATCCTTGACCGGTGCGCCGGGCAATCCCGATGCCGGCAAGAAGGTGTTCTTGACGCGCACGCTCGGCAATTGCCTAGCCTGCCACCAGGTTACCAGCCTGAAGTCCGAGGATTTCCATGGCGAGTTCGGCCCGTCGCTCGACGGCGTCGCCGGCCGCTACACCGAGGCGCAATTGCGCCTCATCATCGCCGATCCCAAGCGCATCTTCACCGACACCGTCATGCCGGCGTTCTTCAGGAACGAGGGGCTTAGCCGGGTGCGCCCGGAGTTCGTCGGCAAGTCAATTCTGACGGCCGCGCAGGTCGAGGACGTGGTCGCCTATCTCAAGACGCTGAACTGACGGCGAGGAGGACTAAGGAATGAAAGCCATCAATCGACGGCAGGCATTTGCGCTCGGGGGCGGCTTCGTCATGCTGACCCTGATGCCCATGGCGGCCGATGCCGAAGTGACGGGCGACGCGGCGAAGTGGATCGAGAAGTTCACCGGCGGCAAGCAACCGGTCAAGGGCAAGATCTCGCTCGACCTGCCTGAGATCGCGGAAAACGGCAACACCGTGCCTCTGTCGCTCACGGTGGAAAGCCCGATGACCGCGGACTCCTATGTCAAGGAAGTCATGATCCTCGCGGACGGCAATCCGAACGCCGGTGTCGCGACGCTGATGTTCACGCCGCTCTCGGGCAAGGCGGAAGCATCGATCCGGATCCGGCTCGCCACCACGCAGAACGTGGTTGCGGTCGCAAAAATGAGCGACGGGTCGCTGTTCACGGAGCAGAAGACCGTCAAGGTCACAATCGGCGGCTGCGGCGGCTAAGCTAAAGGAGACGGACGATGGCAGAGAAACCGCGCCTCAAGCTTCCCAAGGAAGCGGCCAAGGGCGAAATCATCCAGATCAAGACCCTGGTCTCGCATGTCATGGAGTCGGGCCAGCGCAAGGACGCGCAGGGCAAGCCTATACCGCGCAAGATCATCAACAAGTTCACCTGCGAGTTCAACGGCAAGCCGGTGTTCTCCTGCGCACTCGAACCGGCGATCTCGGCCAACCCCTACATCCAGTTCGACGCCAGGATCGACGAAGCCGGGACGTTCAAGTTCGCCTGGACCGATGACGACGGCTCGGTGATCACGGCCGAAGAGAAGATCGCGCTCAAGGCGTAATGCCATAGAGCTTCGAGGGAGAGGGCGGATGCTGTCGCGCTATATTGGACTAGCTGTCGCGATCGCCGCGGCCGCATCATGGGCGACGTGCGCCTCCGCGCAGGAGGCCGAACGCAAGGGCATCCCGGCGCCTCCCGGACACGTCTTCAAGACCATCATCTCCGGCTACCAGTTCCGCACCAAGGAAACGCGAGCCCTGCAGGACGACGACCTGGAGAACCCGGGCTTCCTCGCGGTGGAGCGCGCGGCGGATGCCTGGAAGAAGGTCGAGGGGAGCGAAGGCAAGTCCTGCATGAGCTGCCACGGCGAGGCCGAGACCAGCATGAAGGGCGTCGGCGCGGCGATGCCGAAATGGGACGACAAGCTCAAGAAGCCGGTCAATCTCGAGCAGCGCATCAACATCTGCCGCAGCGAGCACATGAAGGCGGAGCCCTGGAAATTCAAATCTAGAGAGCTGACCGACATGACCACTTTCGTGCGATACCAATCGCACGGCATGCCGGTGGCGGTGAAGACCGACGGGCCGATGTCGCCGTGGTTCGAGCGCGGCAAGCAGACCTATTACACGCGCTATGGACAGCTCGATCTCGCCTGCGCGTCGTGCCACGAACGCAACAACGGAAAGTTCATGCGTGCGGACTTCCTGAGTCAGGGTCAGACCAACGGCTTCCCGACCTATCGGCTGCGCGACCAACGCCTGGTGCCGCTGCATGAGCGGTTCGAGGGCTGCATGTTCGACGTGCGCGCCGAGCCGTTCAAGCCGCTCTCGGACGACTTCCTTGCGCTCGAGCTCTATGTCGCCTGGCGCGGCATCGGGTTGCCGGTCGAGACGCCGTCGGTTCGCAACTGAAACGATGAGCTTGCAGGAGTATTGCGCATGATCTCTCGGCGCGAGTTCATTCAGGTTGCCGCGGCAACGGCGGCACTCTCGACCGGCGTCGGCTCCGGCCTGACCCGGGCGGTCGCCCAGCAGCGCCTGACCGAGAAGGAGTTGCTGGCGTTCGAGCCACTCGGCAACGTCACGCTGGTGCACGTGACCGATATCCACGGCCAGCTGATGCCGCTCTATTTCCGTGAACCCTCGACCAATCTCGGGGTGGGCGAGGCCAAGGGGCTTCCGCCGCACGTCACCGGCAGGGAGTTTCTCGCCCGTTTCGGCATCGCGCCCGGCTCGTCCGCGGCCTATGCGTTGACCTCGGAGGATTTCGAGGC
This sequence comes from Bradyrhizobium symbiodeficiens, assembly GCF_002266465.3. NCBI lineage: Bacteria > Pseudomonadati > Pseudomonadota > Alphaproteobacteria > Hyphomicrobiales > Nitrobacteraceae > Bradyrhizobium > Bradyrhizobium symbiodeficiens. The sequence continues at coordinate 2,911,738 of NZ_CP029427.2, forward strand.
GCTTGCCAAGAGCTACGGCCGGATCGGCGGGCTCGATCGCGCCGCAACCGTGATCAAGGCGATCCGTGCCGAGCGCGGCGACAAGGTTGCGCTGCTCGACGGCGGTGACACCTGGCAGGGCTCATGGTCCTCGCTGAAAACGCGCGGCCAGGACATGATCGACTGCATGGCCTTGCTCAAGCCCGATGCCATGACCGGCCATTGGGAGTTCACCTATGGCACCGAGCGCGTCAAGCAGGCGATCGACGGGCTCGGCTTTCCCTTCCTCGGTCTCAACATCCGCGATACCGAGTGGAACGAGGCGGCCTTCGACGCCTCGACCATGATCGAGCGCGGCGGCGTCAAGATCGCGGTGCTCGGCCAGGCGTTCCCCTATACACCGGTCGCCAATCCGCGCTGGATGATTCCGAACTGGTCATTCGGCGTGCGCGAGGAGGACGTCCAGGCTCAGGTCGACAAGGCGCGCAAGGGTGGTGCGCAACTCGTCGTGCTGCTGTCCCACAATGGCTTCGACGTCGATCGCAAGCTCGCGACCCGTGTCAAGGGCATCGACGTCATCCTGACCGGACATACCCATGACGCGCTGCCCGAGGCCGTCAAGGTCGGCAAGACCCTGCTGATCGCATCAGGCTCCTCCGGAAAGTTCGTCTCGCGGCTCGATCTCGACGTCCGCGACGGCGAGGTCAAGGCGTTCCGTTACAAGCTGATTCCGCTGTTCTCCGATGTGATCACGGCGGACGCCGAGATGGCCGCGAAGATCGCCGAGGTCCGCAAGCCGTTCGCGTCCGAGCTGGCCAAGGTGCTCGGCAAGACCGACTCGCTGCTCTATCGGCGTGGCAATTTCAACGGCACGTTTGATGACCTGATCTGCCAGGCGCTGATGCAGGAGCGCGATGCCGAGATCGCGCTGTCGCCTGGCTTCCGCTGGGGCACCAGCGTGCTGCCGGGGCAGGACATCACCTTCGAGGACGTCACGAACGCTACCGCGATCACCTATCCCGCGGTCTACCGCATGGGCATGACGGGCAGCCGGTTGAAGGAGATCATCGAGGACGTCGCCGACAATCTCTTCAACGCCGATCCCTATTACCAGCAGGGTGGCGACATGGTGCGGATCGGCGGACTGTCTTACGCGATCGACGTCACCAAGCCGCAGGGGCAGCGTATCTCCGACATGCAGGTTCTCAAGACCGGCACGCCGATCGATCCCACCAGGGAATACCAGGTCGCCGGCTGGGCCAGCGTCAACGAAGGAACCGAAGGGCCGCCGATCTGGGACGTCGTCGCGAACTATTTGACGCGACAGAAAACCGTTCGGCTCGAGCCCAACAGGGCCGTCAAAGTTACCGGAGCGTAAGAAGCGATGTCGAAAACAGACAGCCAATCCCGTCGCAGCTTCCTGGCCACCGGCGCCGGCGTCGCGGCCGCCATGCTGGCAAGACCGGCAGCCGCTGGCGGAAATCCCGCCAACCAGCCGCCTAATGTGCCCGAGTGGACGAAGTCGCTCGGCGAGGGCGTCGCCGTGCGCCCGTACGGCAAGCCGTCGAAATTCGAGAAGGACGTCGTCCGGCGCGACGTCGAATGGCTGACTGCCTCGCGCGAATCCTCGGTGAGCTTCACGCCGCTGCACGAGCTCGAAGGCATCATTACCCCGAACGGCCTCTGCTTCGAGCGCCATCACGGCGGCATCGCCGAGGTCGATCCGGCTGATCACCGCCTGATGATCCATGGCCTCGTCGAGCGTCCGCTCATTCTCACGCTGGAGGAGCTGAAGCGCTATCCGCGCGTCAATCGCATCCACTTCATGGAATGCGCGGCGAATTCGGGCATGGAATGGCGCGGCGCCCAGCTCAATGGCTGCCAGTTCACTCACGGCATGATCCACTGCGTGCAATATACCGGCGTCTCGCTGCGCACCCTGCTGGAAGAAGCCGGCGTCAAGAGCAACGGCAAGTGGCTGCTGGTCGAGGGAGCCGATGCCGCCACGATGGATCGCAGTCTGCCGATCGAGAAGGCGCTCGACGACTGCATCATCGCCTACAAGATGAACGGCGAGGCGCTCTATCCTGAGCAAGGCTATCCGATGCGGCTCGTGGTGCCGGGCTGGCAGGGCAATCTCTGGGTCAAGTGGCTGCGCCGCATCAAGGTCGGTGATCAGCCTTGGCACACCCGCGAGGAGACGTCGAAATACACTGACCTCATGCCGAACGGCAAGGCGCGCCGCTTCACCTGGTCGATGGACGCCAAGTCCGTGATCACGAGCCCGAGCCCGCAGGCGCCGATCAAGCACGGCAAAGGCTTTACCATCGTCTCGGGTCTAGCCTGGAGCGGCAACGGAAAGGTCAAGCGCGTGGACGTCTCGCTCGACGGCGGTCGCAATTGGTGGCCGGCGCGGCTCGACGGGCCGGTTCTCGACAAGGCGCTGACGCGCTTCTACTACGAGTTCGACTGGAACGGCGAGCCCCTGCTGCTTCAATCACGAGTGCAGGACGAGACCGGCTACGTGCAGCCGAGCAAGGCCGAGCTGCGCAAGATTCGCGGCGTCAACTCCATCTATCACAACAATGGCATCCAGACCTGGCATGTGCAGGCCAATGGTGAGGTCGAGAATGTCGAAGTCGCTTAAGCTCATCGCCGTCGCGCTGACGGCCTGCGCGCTGAGCGCGCCTGCAGTCTCGCAGCAGAAGGTGGACGCGAAGGGCGGTCCCCGCTATCACATCGGCCGCGTGCCGACCGCGGACGAGATCCGCGGCTGGGACATCGATGTGCGGCCCGACGGCCAAGGCTTGCCGGAAGGCAAGGGCACGGTCGCCGAGGGCGAAAAGCTGTTCATGGACAATTGCTCGTCCTGCCACGGCGAGTTCGGCGAGGGCAACGGCCGCTGGCCGGTTCTGGCCGGCGGCAAGGGCTCGCTGACCTCGGACAATCCGGTCAAGACGGTGGGCTCGTACTGGCCCTACGCGTCCACCGTGTTCGACTACGTCCGTCACGCCATGCCTTATGGCAATACGGGATCCTTGTCTGTCGATGAATATTATGCGCTGGTCGCTTACGTCCTCTATCTGAACGACGTCATCACCGATCAGAACTTCGAGCTGAACAAGAAGACCCTTGCCACGATCAAGATGCCGAACGAGCAGGGCTTCGTGATGGACGACCGCGCCACTAGCGAGAAGTCTTTCTGGCAGAAGGACCCCTGCATGAAGGACTGCATCGCTCCGGTGAAGATCACCGGGCGCGCTGCCGCCATCGACGTGACGCCCGAGGACGGCAAGGAGAAGAAGTCGCGGGGCGTGGAGTGAGAGACGGCCGGGCGAGCCGCCGCACGCTGCTGCATGCGGCTCTCGCGGCCGGCCTGTTCGTCATCTTCCATCCGGCTCTGGCCCGGGCGGCGGAACCTCACAGGCTCGCGCTGCAGATCAGCGACGACGACCCGGTCAAGATGCGCGCGGTCCTCGATGTTGCGGCCAACGTCTCGCGGCATTATTCCGGGCAAGGCGAGGACGTCGAGATCGCAGTGGTCGCCTTCAACGGCGGCCTCGACATGCTGCTCGCGGACCGTTCGCCGGTGAAGGAGCGCCTGGTGAATTTCCTGAAATCGATGCCCAATGTGAGCTTCATCGCCTGCGGCAACACGCTGGAGACGCTGGCGGCGAAGGAGGATAGGCGGCCGCCGCTGATCGAGGGCGTCAGCGTCACACAGGTCGGGGTTGCCGCGCTGATGGAACTTGCGGAGAAGAACTGGACGATTGTCCGGCCATAGGGGAGAGAGCCAACGATGCGATGGTTGCTGGGATTGGCCATTTTGCTCGCGTTCGCAGGGTCCGGATATGCGGCCGAGCAGGAGCTCGAACTGTCGGTCGACAGCCGCACCACACTTGCAACGCTGCGCACACCCGCCACGATGACACCGGACACACCGCTCGTCGTGATGACCCATGGCACGCTCGCGCACAAGGACATGGAGGTCATCCAGGGCGTTGCCAAGGCGCTGGAGCAGCGCGGCATCGCTTCGCTAGCTCATACGTTGTCGCTCGGGCTCGATCGCCGCAAGGGCATGTATGACTGCGCCGCGCGGCATGACTATGTCGTCGGGGATGCAATTGCCGAGATCGGCGCCTGGGTGGCGCGGGCGAAGGGCCTGTCCCGGCTCGTCTTCGCGTTCGGCCATTCGCGCGGCGGCAACCAGGTCGCGCGGTATCTCGCGGCCGGCGAAGCCCCGCCGGTGGCGGGTGCGGTGCTGCTGGCGCCGGTGACCGCAAAAGCCGAGGTCGATCTGCGCGCCTCCTACGCCACGACCTACGGCAGGCCGCTCGAACCGTTTCTGGAGCTGGCAACGAAGGCGGTTGCGGCGGGCTCGGGCGGGGAGTGGATGGACGTCCCCGGCTTCATCTATTGTCGCAATGCCGTAGTCACCGCGCGGGCCCTTGCTTCGTTCTACGGTGCCGATGCCGGCCAGGACACGGCCGCGCTGGTGGCGCGCGTGAAGCTGCCGGTGCTGGTGCTCGCCGCAACCAAGGATAGCGTCGTGCCCGACGTTGCCGACGCCTTCGCTTCGCTTGCGGGTTCGAGCGGAGGCAGAGTCCAGCTCGACACGATCGAGGATGCCGATCATTTCTTTCGCGATCTGTTCGCGGAAGACGTCGCCGACCGCATCGCCGAATTCATCAAGCAGACACGATAGGAGGGGGACCATGCAGCGTCGATCCATGCTTCGCGCGAGCCTTGCCGGACTATTTGGTGCCTTCGCGGTGCGCCAGGCGTCCGCTGCGACGGAAGCGTCCGCGCGACAGCGCGTCGTCTATCATCTCGCCGATGCCGATCGTGTCGTCTTCGTTCTGGGCAATCTGCAGAACCATGTCGACGGCGTCGGCGGACCTGGGAAGGCTGACATCAGGCTGGTGGTGCACGGGCCGGCGCTGCGAGCCTTCCACGCGCTCGCGGCACAGGAGCACACCGTTGCGATGATGACGAAGCTCGTCGATGCCGGCGTTGGTTTCGACGCCTGCGCCAACACGATGAAGGCGCAGGGCGTCAAGCTGGACGACCTCACGCCCGGCTTCGTGGTGGCCGAGAAGGGCGGCGTGGTGCGGCTCGCCGAGCTGCAACAGCAGGGATATGCCTATCTACGGCCATGAGGCCGCTCCGGCATCCTGCGGTGTCGAGCTTTGATCTGGCTCATGGGAAGTGACGGCCCAATCGCTAGAATTGCATGCTCGCAGGAACAGCCGAGGCAGACGTGCTGACGCCGATCATCGATCTCTTGGGTGAAGACCGGCTGTCTTGGCTCGGCGGCCTTCTGGCCGGAGGCCTGTTCGGGTTCTTCGCCCAGCGCAGCCGCTTCTGTCTGCGTGCCGCGGCGGTCGAATTCTCCCGCGGCGAGGGCGGGCCGCGCCTTGCGGTCTGGCTCCTGACCTTTGCCGCGGCGCTGGTGGGCACGCAAGGCTTGGTCGCGCTCGGCTGGCTCGACGTATCGGAGGCGCGTCAGCTCGCGCAGCAGGGAAGCATCTCCGGAGCACTGCTCGGCGGCGTCATGTTCGGTTGCGGGATGATCCTGGCGCGCGGCTGCGCCAGCCGGCTGCTGGTGCTCTCGGCCAATGGCAATCTGCGGGCATTATTGTCGGGGCTGGTGTTTGCGGTGACCGCGCAGGCCTCCTATCGCGGCCTGCTGTCGCCCGCGCGCGAATGGGTGACCAATCTGTGGCTGGTCGATGGTGGCCCGTCGCGCGACATTATGGCGATGTTCGGTGCCGGCACGCCCGAGAAGCTTGCCTTCGGAGCGGTGTGGCTGATTGCGGGGCTGTCCTTTGCCTTTCGCAGCCGGTTGCCGCGCCGGCTGATCCTTGCTGCGCTCGCAGCCGGAACGGCCGTCGTCGCCGGCTGGCTCTTCACCTACCAGCTGTCGCAAGCTTCGTTCGCGCCGGTGACGCTGAAGAGCCTCACCTTCAGCGGACCGTCGGCCGAGTTGCTGATGCTGGTGCTCAACAGCGCGCAGCTCCGGCTCGGCTTCGATCTTGGCATCGTCCCCGGCGTGTTTCTCGGCTCGTTTCTGGCCGCGGCGCACGCGCATGAGCTGAAGCTCGAGGGATTTTCTGATGGGCTCGGCATGCGGCGCTACCTGCTCGGCGCGGTGCTGATGGGGTTCGGCGCGATGCTCGCCGGCGGCTGCGCGGTTGGCGCCGGCGTGACCGGTGCCTCGGTCTTCGCACTCACCGCCTGGCTCGTGCTCGGTGGCATGTGGCTGGGGGCGGGGCTCACGGACCTGCTCGTCGATCGCGCCGGCATGCCGCAGCAGACGACGAGCTTGCCGGCAGCGAGCCGCTGAATCGCCGCGGTCTTGGTCGGCGCGCTGAGCGACCTCATCGGCCGCAAGAAGACGTTCCTCATCATCGGCATCCTGGCGCACCTGCGGCCGCGCCGGCCACTACCCCGCCAGAAACCCGCCATCCACCGCGACCACCGTTCCGGTCGCGTATTGCGAGGCTGGCATGCAGAGGAAGGCGACGGCACCGGCGATGTCCTCGGGCTGTCCCCAGCGCTTGAAGGCGGTGCGGTCGGCGATGCGCTGATAATGGGCGCGGTCGGTGCGGCCGGCGGCGTTGATCGCGGTTTCGACATAGCCGGGTGCGACGGCGTTGACGCGGATGCCGTCTTCGGCCCACGCCAGGGCCAGCGCCTTGGTCAGCATCACGACGCCGCCTTTGCTGGCGCAATAGGCCGGAATCCGCGGCAGCGCCAGGGTGGCATTCATCGAGGCGATGTTGACGATCGAGCCGTTCATCTTCGCCAGCTGCGAGCGAAACGCCATGCAGGTCCGAAACGTGCCCGTGAGATTGACGTCGAGCACTTTCATGAAGGTCTCGATCTCGTATTCCTTGTCCCGCGCCAGGATGCCGGCGCAATTGATCAGCGCATCGACGCGTTGGTGTTGCGCTGCGAGTGACGCCACGGCTTCATCGCTCGTGACATCGAGCGTCGCGAGCGCAAGTCCAGTGCGCGGCTTGAGCAGGGAGCGTGCGAGATCGGCATCATTGACGCCTGTGGCGGTCACCGTCGCCCCGAGATCGCAGAATTGGTTGCTGATCGCGGCGCCGATGTCGCCGGCACCGCCGACCACGACGGCATGAAAGCCGGGGGTGAGAGAAAAGCTGGCACTCATCGGAGGATCTCACTTCAGGATTGGGGGAGGCGGAGCCGTCGATTCCCGAACCACCAGTGAGAAATCGACCTCGCGATGCATGATGGTCTGCTCGCCGGCGAGGTTGCGCACCAGATATTCTCCGGCTCGCTGCCAGGTCTCGTCGGTTGGGACGTGGATCGTGGTCAGGCTCGGTCGCAGATGGCGGCTCCAGTCGAGGTCGTCGAAGCCGACGACCGACAGATCGCGCGGAACCGAAAAGCCGCTACGCTCCGCTTCCAGCAGGACGCCATAGGCGATGACGTCGTTGCCGCAGACCACTGCCGTCGGGCGGTCCCTGAGGTTGAGGAGATGGCGGGCCGCTTCGCGCGCGTCGTCCAGGGTATAGGGCACTTCGACATGCCATTCCGGAGGCAGTTCCAGGCCGTTCTCCGCGAGCGCGCGGCGAAAGCCGGCGACTCTAGCGCCAGCGCGGTCGTTGTTGCGCTGGAGCGCGGAAACGATTCCGATCCGGCGATGGCCGAGCTCGATGACATGTGCGGCCGCTCGATGGGCGGCCGCTTCGTTGTTCGTGCCGACGCAAGGGTAGGGCCGGTCGGGCTGATAGATCCCGACGTTGATGAAAGGCACCGCATTGTCCGCGAGCAGCTTGCGCAAACCTTCGTGATGGCAGTCGCCCCGCAGCACCAGGCCATCGACGCCGCGGCCGATCAGGTTGCGGGCCTGTTGCAGTTCGACGTCGAGATCATATCCGCTCGTGGTGAGGAACAGCATGTAGCCCACCGAAGAGAGGTACTTCTGCAGCGAAGCGATGCCGCGCGCGAACATCGTGTTGTCGATCGTCGGCACGATCGCGCCCAGCGTACGCGACCGCCGCGATGACAGAATGCGGGCCGGCGCGTGAGGGATGTAACCGACGGCGTCGATAGCCTGCGCGATGCGCGCGCGCAGGGACGAGCTCACCGCATCGGGATTGTTGAGCGCACGTGAGACCGACGCCGTCGACACGCCGGCTCGCGCCGCGACGGCGCGGATGCCTTGCTTCGTCAATTTGGCGGACGATCCGTTTATCATGTAACGTTACAATCTCGTCTCAAGCCGCAATAAGGAGAATATCCGCGATAATGCCGCGGAAAAGTTCGATTGTCCATCACTTGACAGAGATGCTGTGGCGCTTAGGATGTAACCGTTTTCATAAGGTGCCGACAGCAAAAGGCGCCAGCGGGAGGAGAGTTCAATGAAGGCCAAGATGCTCGCGACGCGCGTCGCGTTGCCTGTTCTTGCGATTGTCGCCGTCAGCGCGCAGGCGCACGCGGCCGATTTCGACTGGATGAAGTTCAAGGGCAAGACAGTCACCTTTCTCGCCAACAACAATCCGGTCTCGCAGGCGTTGCTGACCTACAAGGCCGATTTCGAGAAGCTGACCGGCATGATTCTCAAGGTCGACGGCTACCAGGAACAGCAGATGCGCCAGCGCCTGGTCACGGTCATGAATGCGAACAGCGACGAGGTCGACGTGTTCATGACGCTGCCCTCGCGCGAAGGCGAACAGTTCGCCGCTGCCGGCTGGTACGGCGATCTCACTGCGATGGCCAAGAACGAGGTGGCCAAGGACTATGATCCGGCTGGATTGAGCCAGGCGCTGCTGAAGGCGGCGACTTTCGGCGGCAAGCTGACCAGCATGCCGATGAATCTCGAAGGTCCGATCTTCTATTACCGCACCGATATCTTCAAGAAGTGCGGCCTCGAGGCGCCGAAGACGATCAAGGACGTCGAGGCTGCGGCCGAGAAGATCAAGACCTGCGACAGCTCCGTGACGCCGTTCGTCTCGCGCGGCCTCAAGCCCGCGGTCGCCTACACTTTCAGCAACATGCTGCACAACATCGGCGGCAGTTATATCGCGAACGGCAAGTCCAATCTCTGCTCGGCCAAGGGCAAGGAAGCGCTCGACACCTATAGCCGCCTGCTGCGCGATTTCGGTCCGCCCGGCGTCGTCAATTACAGCTTCCAGCAGATCTCTGCGCTCTATCGCAGCGGCCGTGCCGCGATGGCGTTCGAATCCTCCAACGAGCTGCGTACCGTCATGGACGGCGGTGCGCGCCTCAAGGACACCGGCCTGTTGCCGTTCCCGGCGGGCGAGGCCGGCCAGGTGCCGACCACGATCGGCTGGGGCATGGCGGTGTCCTCGCACAGCAAGCAGCCGGATGCCGCCTGGTATTTCGTGCAGTGGGCGACCAGCCCGGAAGTGCAGAAGAAGATGGCGCTCCAGGGCATTGCCCCGCCGCGTCCGTCGGTCGCCAAGGACCCTGAGTATCGCAAGTGGATCGACGAAGAGCCGGTCCGCAAGGAATGGCAGGCCGCGCTCGACGTGCTCGCCACCAAGGGCTCGTCCGAAGTCGGTTATCCCATCGTCGCCAATCCGCAGTCGCGCGAATTCATCGGGCAGGCGGTGCAGGATCTGATCCTGAAGCAAAAGCCGATCGACCAGGCCTGCGCGGATGCCGACAAGGCGCTGGACGCGCTGATCGCGCTGAACTGACCGCCCGGTGCCGGCTGGCTCGCTGCCTGCCGGCATCTCACTCGATCGAGGACAGGAACACATGTCTGATACGGCTGCGCCACTCACGCAGGACCGGCAGAAGCTGGAGATGGCGGCGCTCTCGGCGCCGGCCGTGTTCTTCACGGTCGCGATGATCGCGTTCCCTGTCGTCTACACGATCTGGCTCGGCTTTCAGACGTTCTCCTCGACCGGCAAGCAATCCTTCGCGGGCCTCGCCAATTATTCGAAGCTGATCTCCGATTACGAATTTTGGCACGGTTTGTGGATCACCATTGCGCTGTTCGTGCTGTCGCTGGTGCTGCAGCTCGTCTTCGGCATCTGGCTCGCACTGGTGCTGTTCAATGCCAAGCGCCTGCCGGGCATCGTGCGGTCGCTATTCATCTCGCCCTTCATGATGCCGCCTGTCGTGGCCGGCATGATGTGGCTGGTTATCCTCGATCCGTCGCTGGGTGCCGCCAACTATATCCTGCAATCGTTCGGCCTGCCGCCCTCGGACTGGCTGGCTTCGCCGACATGGGTGATTCCGACGATTGCGCTGATCGATAGCTGGCAGTGGACGCCGTACGTCGCCTTGATCGTGCTCGGCGGATTGCAATCGCTGCCGCCGAGCGTCTATGAGGCCGCGCAGATCGACGGTGCATCTCCGTTCAAGACGTTCCAGCGCATTACGCTGCCGCTGCTGCTGCCGACCATCGTCACTGCAGCCATCCTGCGCAGCGTCGATCTCCTGCGCTTCTTCGACATCATCTACATCACGACCCAGGGCGGCCCCGGCAACGCCTCGAATACGCTCAATATCTACGGCTTCCGGGTCGGATTCGAATTCTTCAACATCGGCTATGCCAGCGCGTTGATGCTGACGCTGACCGCGATCGTGTTCGGCGCCGTGCTCGCCTTCAACCGCCTCCGCGGCGCAGTGGCGTGGTGATGCCATGAACGATGCCGTCAATACCGACCGCTGGATCCGCTGGCTCAACACGGTGCAACTCGTGATCGCCGGTGTGCTCATCATGGCGCCGACGGTCTGGATGGTGCTGTCATCGTTCAAGCCGTCCTTCGAGGTCACTGCCTATCCGCCGACGCTGGTCTTCTCGCCGACGCTGGACAACTACGTCGAGCTGACAAGGACCACGCCGTTCCTGAGCTATGCGCTCAATAGCCTGATTGTCACCATCGGTTCGACCGCGCTGGGGCTGCTGTTCGGGATTCCTGCCGCCTTCGCCGTCTCCTGGACGCGGATCACGTGGCCGGCGATCCTGACGCTCGCGGCGCGCATGGCGCCGGGCACGCTCTTCCTGCTGCCGTGGTACGTGATGTTCCGGCAAATCGGCATGATCGGCTCCTACACCGCGCTGATCCTCAGCCACGCCGTCATCACGCTGCCGATCGTGATCTGGGTGCTGCTGCCATCGTTCGATGCCATTCCACGCAGCGTGTTCGAGGCGGCACAGGTGGATGGATGCAGCGTCACGCGTATCCTCTGGCGCATCGCGATGCCGCTCGTTGCGTCAGGCATCGCCGTATCGGCGATCCTCGCCTTCGTGTTTTCTTGGAATTACTTCCTGTTTGCGCTGGTGCTCTCCAATGGTGACACCAAGACGCTGATCGCGGCCGCCTTCAACTTCATCGGCGAAGGCTCGACGCAATGGGGCGCCCTCATGGCGGCTGCGACGCTGATTGCGTTGCCGCCGCTGGTGCTGGCTGCCCTGGTTCAGCGCTGGCTGGTGTCCGGGCTGACGCTCGGTGCGGTGAAAGGCTAGGTACTTGATGAACGTATCCCCCCGTCCGAATTCGATCATGCAGGCCGCGGTCTTCCACGGCAACGACCGCATCACCATCGAGCGCGTGGCGATGCCCGATGTCGGCACCGGCGAGGTGCTGGTCCGGATCTTGCGCACCGCGCTATGCGGCTCCGATTTCAAGCTCTGGCACCAGGGCGCCGAGTTCACCGCCGGGCATGAGATCTTTGGTGTCGTCGAGCAGCCTGGTCACCGGCTGCACGGCCGCCGTTGCGCCGTCTACATTCCCCTGCATTGCGGCCACTGCGCCGCCTGCCAGCGCGGCGACACCCAAATGTGCCTCGAAGTCTCCAGCCTGATCGGCTGGAACAGGCCGGGCGGCTATGCGGAATACGTGCCGGTGCCGGAGAACTGTCTGCTGCCGGTGCCTGATGATATCGAGGACAGCCTCGCGCCGCTCTTGCTCGACACCATCGGCACCTCCGGCCACGCCGTGCGGTTCGTCAGTCGCGTAGTGCCGCCGGACGAGGCTGATGCGGTCCTCGTGATGGGAGCGGGGCCTGTCGGCCTCGGCGTCGTGCTGGCGCTTCGCGCGCTCGGCTACGACGACATCTATGTCGCCGATCCCAACGCGTCGCGATTGAAGATCGCCCAGTCTTTCGGTGCAAAAGCACATCCAGTCGGTGATACCTCGAAGCGCTTTGCGCTCATCATGGAATGCTCCGGCGCGCATGCGGCACGCAACGTCGGCATCGAGCTCGTCCTGCCGCGCGGGGCGCTGGTGTTGGTCGGCGAGAACGCCGCGCCCTGGACCATCGAGGAAGGCAAGGTCTTCCGCCGCAAGGACTTTTACATGATCCGGACCTTCTATTTCCCGGTTTCGGATTTCGAGCCGAATGTCGAGCTGCTGCGCAAATACAAGGACGAATATCGCATCCTCGTCGATGGCGAGTTCGGCCTCCCGGCGTTGCCCGAGAATTTCGCCCGCTTCGCCAAGGGCGAGCTGATCAAGCCCGTGCTGGCGCTGGACTGACGATCATGGCCTCGATCTCGATCCGCAATCTTACCAAACGCTACGGGAATTTCACTGTGATCCCCGATCTCAATCTGGAGATCGCGGACCACGAGTTCGTGGTTTTCGTCGGCCCGTCCGGCTGCGGCAAGTCGACCTTGCTCCGGATCATCGCGGGTCTCGAGCCGATTTCCTCCGGAGACCTCTACATCGGCGACACGCGCGTCAACGGCGTGCAGGCGGCGCAGCGCGACATCGCGATGGTGTTCCAGGACTACGCGCTCTATCCGCACATGCGGGTTTACGACAACATGTCCTTTGCGCTGGAGTTGCGGGGAACGCCGAGGGCGGAGATCGACGCGCGGGTGAAGCGCGCGGCGGCGCTGCTTCACATCGAGCCATATCTCGATCGCAAGCCGAGGGAACTCTCCGGCGGCCAGCGCCAGCGCGTCGCCATGGGACGCGCGATCGTGCGCAACCCTAAAGCCTTCCTGTTCGATGAGCCGCTCTCAAATCTCGACGCCAAGCTGCGCGGGCAGGTGCGCGCCGAGATCAAGGCGTTGTCGCAGGAGCTCAAGACCACCATGGTCTTCGTGACCCACGACCAGATCGAGGCCATGACCATGGCCGACCGCATCGTGGTGCTGCAGGCCGGCACGATCCAGCAATACGACACGCCCGAGGCGGTCTACGAGCGGCCGGCCAACCAGTTCGTGGCCGGCTTCATCGGCTCGCCGGCCATGAATTTCTTTCCGGTCGAATGGCGCGAGGGGCGTGCGATCCTTTCGCAAGGTGGAACTGTGGTGCCGCTCGACGGCGAGACCGCAGGCCGGCTGAGCGAGGCCGGCAACGCCGTGCTGGGCATTCGGCCCGAACATTTTGCCGTTGCTGCTGATGCGGCCGACGGCATTGCCATCGACGTGAAGCTGGTCGAGCCGCTCGGTTCGGATACGCTGATCCATTTCGATCTCGCCGGCGGCTCCGCCATCGCGCGGGTCGATCCGGCGCTGCGGCCAAAGGTCGGCGATCGCATCACGCTGCGTCCGCAATCCGGCAAGACGCATCTGTTCGATGCCACCAACGGACAGGTCGTGCGGTGAGCGCATTGGTCAACATCGGAGATCTGTCGGCGCTCGCGGACGTCGCGTCCAGGACGAGGCCCGTGCACGTGATCTGTCTCGGGTTGTCGGCACTCGATCAGGTCTGGCGCGTCGATCGGCCGTTCGCGGGTGGAAGCGAGAAGATCAGGGCCATCGAATACGGCACGCTTGGCGGCGGCATGGCCGCCAATGCCAGCGTCGCGGTGGCAAAGCTCGGTGCGTCCGTCGCGTTCTGGGGGCGGGCAGGGAATGATGCTGCCGGGCATGAGATGAAGTCGGCCTTCACCGCGGAAGGCGTCGACGTCGAGAATTTCCGGCTGTTTGCCGATGGCCGCTCATCCGTCTCCGGGGTCATCGTCGACAGCTCCGGCGAGCGGCAGATCGTGAATTTCCGCGGTCTCTATCCCGAAGCCGCAGACTGGCTCCCCATCGAAGCGGTCTCGCGCGCATCGTCCGTGCTCGCCGATCCGCGTTGGGTCGAGGGCGCCGCGACGTTGTTCCGCGAAGCACGCGCCCGCGGCATCCCGACTGTGCTCGACGGTGACATGGCCGAGCCTGACGTGTTCGAGCGGCTGCTGCCGCTGACCGACCACGCGATCTTTTCCGAGCCTGCGCTTGCCGCCTTTGCCGGCTCTACGGACGATCAATCCCTGGCAGCCCTCGCCCGCTTCGGCTGCCGCGTCATCGCGGTCACGCGCGGCGAGACGGGCGTGAGCTGGTACGAGAACGGCGAGTTGCACCGGCAGGCCGCCTATGCCGTCGACGTCGTCGACACCACCGGCGCGGGCGACGTCTTCCATGGTGCCTATGCGCTGGGGATCGGCGCCGGTCTCGACGTGCGCGCCGCCATGGCGTTTTCGGCGGCCTCGGCCGCGATGAAATGCCGCCACGCTGGCGGCCGCAATGGAATCCCCGATATCAACGAGTGTCTTGTATTCATGAGGACGAAGCCATGAGAACGATTGGAAAGAACCGCGGCCTGGCACGGCTTGCTGACGCTGATGGCCACTTTCGCATGGTCGCGCTGGACCAGCGGCCGCCCTTGTTCGATGCCATCGCCAAGGCAAAAGGCATCACGCGGGAGCAGGTCGAATATTCCGACGTCACGGCGGCCAAGCGCTTACTCGTCGAGAACCTTGCGCCGCATTGCAGCTCGATGCTGTTTGACCCCAATTTTGCCGTGCCCGCTGCGATCGATCTGCTGCCGCCGCGCTGCGGCCTGATCATGACGCTGGAAGAACACCGCGTCGAGGAAACCGCGGGCGGCCGCAAGTCGCGCGCCATTACCAACTGGAGCGTGGAGAAGATCCGCGCCATGGGCGGCGACGCCGTCAAGGTGCTGGCCTGGTACCGGCCGGACGCCGAGGCTGCTGTGAACGATCACCAGAAGAAATTCGTGCGCGAGATCGGCGAGGACTGCGCCCGTCACGACATTCCCTACGTGCTCGAGCTGCTGGTCTATCCGTTCCTCGGCAGCGCCAACCACACCGCGGATTACGTGGAGTCGCCGGGCAAGCTCCCCGGCCTCGTCATCGACAGCGTGCGTGAGTTTGCGAAGCCCGAATACAACGTCGACCTGCTCAAGCTGGAGAGCCCGCTGGCGGCCAATAGCTTGCCTGCCCGTGACGGCAGTGCGGAGGCCAAGGCCGCGCAGAAAGAGTTCGACGCGATCGGCGATATCTGCCGCGGCCGCAACATCCCCTGGGTGCTGCTGTCGGGCGGGGCCGCGCCGGAGAAATTCGAGCGCGTGCTCGACTATTCCTATGCGGCGGGCGCGAGCGGCTTCCTCGCGGGTCGCACCATCTGGCTCGATGCCGTGCTGAAGAATTTCCCGGATCGCGCCGCGGTGTCTGCCAGCCTGCGCAAGGACGGCCTCAACGTTCTGGAACGGCTCAGCAAGTTGACGACGGCCAAGGGTACGGCATGGAGGGCGCGCTATCCTGTTTTCAGCGATATCAAGCAGGAAGGTGACTTCGCGCGCGCTTACTGAGATGGTGGCGGCTCCGCGTCGTCTCGCAGGATCTGCAACATGACTGACAGCTTCACCATCCGTTCGATCGAGGCGTTCTGTTATCGTTATCCGCTGGCAACGCCGGTGGTAACGTCGTTCGGCAAGATGCTCAACCGTCCCGCCGTCTTCGTTCGCGTGATCGACGAGGACGGCGTCGAAGGATGGGGCGAAGCCTGGTCCAACTTTCCAGCACCGGGCGCGGAGCATCGCGCCCGGCTCGTCAACGAAGTGCTCGCGCCCGGCCTTGTGGGGCGCAGGTTCGACGGTCCGGCTCAAGCCTTCGAGGCTCTGACGAGGGGCACTGAAGTTCTCGCGCTGCAATGCGGAGAGCCCGGTCCATTCGCACAGGCTATCGCGGGGATCGATCTCGCGCTATGGGACCTCTCGGCGCGCCGTCGTCGCTTGCCGCTGTGGCGCCTGCTCGGCGGACACGGCAGCACAATCAAGGTCTATGCCAGCGGCATCAATCCCGGTGGCGCTACGCAGACGGCCGAAGCCGCACTCGGGCGGGGTCATCGCGCACTGAAGCTGAAGGTCGGCTTCGGCGCCGACATCGACCTTGCTAATCTGGCAGCCATGCGCGAGATCGTCGGCGCGGGCATGCTCGCGGCGGATGCCAATCAGGGCTGGTCGGTCGAGCAGGCGCTTCAGATGCTGCCGCGGCTTGGCGCGTTCGATCTGCGCTGGCTGGAAGAGCCCATCCGCGCCGATCGGCCACGCGAAGAATGGCGAAGACTGCGCGCGAGCGCGCACATGCCGATTGCCGCCGGCGAGAACATTTCAAGCGCCGCGGGCTTCAAGGAGGTGTTGGCCGAGGACGTGCTTGGCGTGGTTCAGCCCGATATCGCGAAATGGGGCGGGCTCACCGTCTGTGCCGGACTGGCGCGTGACATTCTCGACGCGCGCAAGACGTTTTGCCCGCACTATCTCGGCGGTGGCATTGGACTGCTTGCCTCGGCTCATCTGCTGGCCGGCATCGGAGGCGATGGCTGGCTGGAGGTCGATGCCAACGACAATCCGCTGCGTGATCTGTTTTGCGGCTCCGTGACCAATGTGCGCGAAGGCAGGGTTCAGCTGAGTGATGATCCGGGGCTCGGAACAGTACCGGATCTTTCAGCTGTCGAGCGCTATCGCAGCGTCTAACCAGTGCGCGTGCTGGTGTTTTTCGCCTAAAGTACGTCGGCCAAAGACTGGCCGTGCAGCTCGATGTCCAATCCCCGCATGCCGAGGTCACTGATCTCGCCGCCCATCGCTTTCAGGCTCTCCTCGCGGATCAGGGACATCAGCCCGCGGCGCAGCGCCAGGAATTCCGAGGACATCATCATCGACTGCTGTCGCGGCCGTTCCAGCGGAATCGGAACCTCCGCCTTGATCGAGCCGGGACGCGCGGTCATGCAGTAGACGCGGTCGGACAGGAAGATCGCCTCGTCGATGTCGTGGGTGACGAACAGCACCGAGATCTTCAGCCGCTGCCACATGTTGGTGAGGATTTGCTGCATGATGACGCGGGTCTGGGCGTCGAGCGCACCGAAGGGCTCATCCAGCAGCAGCACTTTCGGCCCGGTCGCGAGCGCGCGGACGATACCGACGCGCTGCTTCATGCCGCCCGAGAGCTTTTCCGGATAGTGCTTCTCGAAGGCCTCCAGGCCCGCTAGCCCGAGCAGCGTCCGGGCGGCGCGCTCGCGTTGCGAGCGCGGCATGCCGCGCATCTTCAGGCCGAACTCGACGTTCTCCCGCACGGTTTTCCAGGGAAACAGCGAATATTGCTGGAACACCATGCCGCGCTCGGCGCTGGGCCCGCTCACACGTTCGCCGTCGACGGTGACGATACCGGTGGTCGGCTTGAGGAAGCCGGCGACCGCGTTGAGCAGCGTGGATTTTCCGCAGCCGGAGGGCCCGACGATCGAGACGAACTCGCCCGGTTTCACGTGGATCTGCGTGTCGGTGACGGCCTGGACCGGTCCCTCGATGCTGTCATAGCTGAGGGAAAAGTTCGTGACCTCGATGTGACCTTGCGGTGCCTTGGCGGGGGTCTCGCTCATTTTACTCTCCACGGCATCACCAATTGTCCCGCGCCCCGGATCAGCAAGCTCGATCCCAGGCCGAGAACGCCGATCGCGATCATGCCGAGCGCGATGTCGGCGTACTGCACCAGCGAATAGGCCTCCCAGGTGAAATAGCCGATGCCGTATTGCCCTGAGATCATCTCGGCTGCGATCAGCGACACCCATGCGACGCCCATGCCGACGGTGAGGCCGGTGAAGATGTGCGGCAGCGAGGCCGGAAAATACACCTCGCGGAAGATCGATCGCTCCCGCGCGCCCAGGCATTGCGCCGCGCGCACCAGCACGGGATCGACCAGCGACATGCCGTGCAGCGTATTGATGAGGATCGGGAAGAACGAGCCGAGGAAGGTGATGAAGACGATGCTCTGCTCGTTGGTCGGCCACAGCATGATCGCCATCGGTACCCAGGCGATCGCCGGAATAGGCCGCAGCACTTCCGCGACCGGGAAGATGATCTCGTGGATGAGCTTGAAGCGGCCCATGATCAGGCCGAGCGGCACGCCGATGATGGCTGCGAGCGAGAAGCCGATGAGGATGCGCCGACAGCTCAAGACGATATGCAACAGGAATTTGGGGTCGTGGATCGCCTTGGTGAAGCTGGCATAGACCGCGAGTGGCGAGGGGACGTTGGTGAAGCGCACGAAAAACACGACGCGATAGGTCGTGAGCAGGTGCCAGACCAGGAGGAACGCCAGCAGCGAGGTAACGCCGATCGCAATGGCGCGCAGGCCGCTGCGGTTCAGTCGGTACCAGCGCAGCGCGAGCATGCCGAAGGAGGGTGGGCTGGCGACGGGCTCCGGGCCCGTCGCTGCAATGGCTGTTGCCGGCATGCTGTCCTCGGGCTGTCTGAGGATGGCGGAGCTGCTCACGTCTTGCCTCCGCTGACTGCTGCCTTCACCGCGTCGTCGAAGCCGAGCACCTTGCCGCCGACCTTGGCGGCGTAGGCTTCGGCGTCCTTTTTCAGCAGGAACGGGGCGACGCCGCCATCGCCGACCGCGAAGAAGGCCTGGTCGGCGAACAGCTTGATGCCGCGCGTGGTGTCGAAGACGTAGGCGACGTTGATCTTCTTGCCCTTGGCCTTGTAGTCGGCATAGGCGCTCAGCGTGCAGCTGGCCGACGAGAAGGGCATGATGCCGGCCTGGTCCACCCAGACCTCACCGGCCTTGCGCGGATCGGTGATCGGCTTCTTGCAGAAGGAGTCTTCGCCGGAGATCTCGTAGTTCTTGGTGCTGGCGAGCTGCGCGTCGTAGTCGAGCTTCATCTCGCTATAGGCCTTGCGGATGTAGCTGTCGTCGACCCATTTCTTGGGATCGAATTCCTTCATGCGGCCGAGGTTCTGCAGTACCTTGACGTCGGCCGCGGCGGCGTCGATCAGAGCGGGCTTGATCGTGGGATCGGTGGTCATGTTCCCACCGGGCCCCAGGAAGATGTAGACCACTTCCTTGTTGATGCCGGTCCACTCCTGAATCTTCTCGGCGGCGAGCTTCGGATCGTCGCGCAGCCATTGGTTGGCAGCGATCAACGCCTTGAAATAGGCGACGACGACTTCCGGATACTTCTCCGCAAAGTCCGTTCTCACCACGACGCCGTGCCACGTCGGCAGATTGGTCTCGACGCCGTCGAAGATCTTTCGCGCGAAGCCGCGGAAGGGCAGCAGCTCGGCGAAGGGGACGAAGTCGGCATGCGCGTCGATCTTCTTCTCCTGCAGATTGGTCGAGCCGACTTCCGGGCTTTGGCTGACGAGCTGGAAGAAGTCGGAGTTGTAGCCGCGATCCTGCATCGCCTTCAGTACCATTCCGTGCGCGGCGGAGCCGAACGGCACGCTGACGAGCTTGCCCTTGAGATCGGCGAGTTCGTAATAGGGCGAGTCCTTGTGAACGACGATGCCGTTGCCGGAGCCGGCGAGGCTGTAGGCGGCAACGCCGATCAGCCGGCTCTTGCTCTCGGGGTTGCTCTCGAAAGTGAAGCCGTTCACGATCAGCGGATAGTCGCCCATCATGCCGATCTGCAGCTTGTTCGCCATCATCGCATTGGTGACGGGCGGGCCGGAGGTGAAGTTCTGCCACTCCAGCTCGAACTTGATGTTGGCGTATTTGCCGTCCTTGGGCAGATACTTTTCGAGGAGATGGAGCTGGCGGATGACCACGCCCGCAGTCACCGTGTTGGTTGTGGTGTCCTGCGTTCCGATGCCGAGCGTGACGGTTTCCGCCAAGGCCGGCTGCGCGGCCAGGAGGGCCAACGACGTCACCGACGTCGCGATCGAGAGCGTGGGAAGATGGCGGACCATTCTCATCCTCATTCGGTTGGATGTGCTGTGGTTGCCATGATTGGGTGAGCGCCCGGACAGGGCAAATCCGGAATGACCGCTGCAGTCGATTAGTTGCCGGGAAAAGCTGATTGCATACTCCTTGAGCAGTCCTGCACTATAAAGCCGCTTGCCTGTGCACGGGAGGTGGTCGCAAATTCGGTCAATCGGATGCGTGGCCGCGCATCTCCTCCAGCACGTCCGTCCGGCAGACCACGATCTGTGACCGCTTGGTCAACACGATTCCCTTTTCCTGCATACGCTTCAGGCTGATCGTGACCCATTGCCTGGTGGCTCCGACCATGTGTGCAATATCGGCATGGGTGAAGGCGGCCGCGATCACCCTGCCATCGGCGTCCTCGACGCCATAGAGCTCGACGAGATGCAGCAGCAGATGCGCAAGCCGCTGCGTGATCGAGCGCGTTCCCAGCATCTGGGCGAGAGCCGAATAGCATTTGCCCTTGAACGTCAGGCCTTCGATCAGGCCGATCGCAAGGTTCGGGATCTCGACGGCAAGGGACCGCAGCTCCTTTCCGGGAAGGTGCACGACGCTGCAATTGCTGGACGCAACACCGGACCATTGATGCACGGTGCCTTCGAACACTTCCGGCCCGCCGACGAAGTTGCCGACATGCCAATAGGCCAGCGTGATCTCGCGCCCGAGCGGGGAGGTGTAGAACACCCGGATACGGCCGCTCTCGATCAGCCAGATGCCGTCATGCTTGCCGCCCTGGCTGAACAGCGTCTGGCCGCGGTTGAGCACTTTTCGGCGGCCCTGCTTCAGCACCAGCTCCCGCTCGCGTGGGGAGAGCTTGTCCATCAGCGGCGGGGGCCCGCCAATCCATCGCTGGTTCTCGGTGAGCAGCAGCGAGGAGCTGCCTGCAGGCCGGACTGCCGGGGGAACAGCCCCGCGAACCACATTCGCCGCCTGCAACATCGTCAGCCTCCGGAACGTTCAAATCGTTCTAAAGAGGAGCAATGTCCGTGCCAGACAGTGGTAATCGCGGCTCACCTTTGGCATGTCGGTGCCAATTACTCCGCTGTCGTCGCCCGGCTCGGCCGGGCGATCCAGTATTCCGGAGACGTCAATGGGATACGGAGAGGCCGCGGCGTACTGGAGTCCCCGCGGGGAATGACAGCGGTATGCGTAGGGAGATCGGGGCCTACCGCCCCGCCAGACTCAGCAGATACGGTTTCGGGTAAATGCCCCGATTATGCCCGTCCGAGAACGAGATGTTCAGCCCATAGCCGAGGTCGCCGATCTCGGTGATTGCGATGCCCGGAAAGCGTTCGGGAAAGCGGCCGTCGAAGCGGGCCCGGGTGCAGTGGGCGCATTTGCAGGAGAGCCGAAGTCTTTCGGCAGGCACGCTCAACGCATCGTCCTGTGTGGTGCGGACGAGGAGCGTCGCCAGATCGGCGCTCGCTTCGTAGTCTGTCACGGTCGGTGCAACCAAGGTCATGGTCATGACGTATCTCCGACCCTCTTCTACGTCGTCGCAGACGATCGCGAATAGCAACTAGTTGCCAACGCCGGCTGCTTCCCGATCATCGCCCGCGAAATGTGAAACTAATCGACCGGGAAGTTCAGTTCCGGGTTGCCGGACTCCCGTCTCTCCGAAACCTTGCGCCGAACCGCAGGCATGGAGAGACGACGGATGAGCGCATTTCAGAAGGAGACGGTTCTGTCGGTCCGGCACTGGACTGAGTCCCTGTTCAGCTTCACCGCGACACGCGATCCCGGCTTCCGTTTTCAGAACGGACAGTTTGCGATGATCGGGCTGGAGGTCGAGGGCAAGCCCTTGATGCGGGCCTACAGCATGGCCAGCGCCAATCACGAGGAGGCGCTCGAATTCTTCTCGATCAAGGTGCAGGACGGTCCGCTAACCTCGCGCCTCCAGAAGATCAGCGAAGGCGACATCATCCTGGTCGGCCGCAAGGCAACGGGGACGCTGATCACCGGCAACCTCATTCCGGGAAAGCGCCTCCTGCTGCTTTCGACCGGCACGGGCCTCGCGCCGTTCGCCAGCCTGATCAAGGACCCCGACGTCTACGAGAACTACGAGACCATCGTGCTCGCCCATGGCTGCCGCCAGGTCTCCGAGCTCGCCTATGGCGAGCACGTGGTTGAAGGCCTCCGCAATCACGAATTCTTCGGACCGCTGATCCGCGACAAGCTCGTCTACTACCCGACCGTTACCCGCGAGCCGTTCAGGAATCGTGGTCGCATCACCGATCTGATCGCCTCGGGCCAGCTCTTCGACGATATCGGGCAGGGCTGCCTCGATATCGAGACCGACCGCATCATGCTCTGCGGCAGCCCGGCAATGCTGGAGGAACTCCCCGCAATGCTTTCCGGGCGTGGCTTCGTCGAAGGAAACCACAGCCAGCCCGGCCATTTCGTGATCGAAAAGGCCTTCGTCGAGCGCTGAGTTATAAATCGCGTCCCGGCGACAACTAATTGCTATCGCCGCGACGCCCTCTGAACAAATCTGATGCAAAGGCGCCGGACGCCCGGCGAACCAGGAGCAAGCGATGGCACTAGATCAGATCGTCGACGGACTTTCGGAGGTTTCCTGCGATGTGCTGGTGATCGGCGGCGGCACGGCCGGCCCGATGGCGGCGCTCAAGGCGAAGCTGAAGAATCCGAAGGCCAATGTCGTCCTGCTCGAAAAGGCCAACGTCAAGCGCTCCGGCGCGATCTCGATGGGCATGGACGGCCTGAACAACGCCGTCATTCCCGGCTATGCGACGCCGGAGCAGTACACCAAGGAAATCACCATCGCCAATGACGGCATCGTCGACCAGAAGGCGGTCTATAAATACGCGCAGAACTGCTACAAGATCGTCGAGGAGCTCGACAGTTTCGGCATCCGCTTTCTGAAGAACGAGAACGGCGATTATGCCGTCAAGAAGGTGCACCACATCGGCAGCTATGTGCTACCGATGCCGAACGGCGAGACCGTGAAGAAGGCGCTTTATCGCCAGCTGCGGCGTGCCCGCATCCTGATCTCGAACCGCTACATGGCAACGCGCCTGCTCAAGTCCAATGACGGCCGTATCGCCGGTGCGATCAGTGTCAACACCCGCACCGCAGAGATTCTTGTGATCAAGGCCAAGGCCGTGATCCTGTGCATGGGCGCCGCCGGCCGCCTGGGTCTGCCGACCTCCGGCTACATGTTCGGCACCTACGAGAATGCCGCCAATTCCGGCGACGGCTATTCCATGGCCTATCACGCCGGCGCCGCGCTTGCGAACCTCGAATGCTACCAGATCAATCCGCTGATCAAGGATTACAACGGTCCTGCCTGCGCTTATGTCGCTGGTCCCTTCGGTGCCTTTACCGCCAACAACGAGGGATCTCGCTTCATCGAATGTGACTACTGGTCCGGGCAGATGATGCTCGAATTCTACAACGAGCTGCTGTCGGGCAAGGGCCCGGTGTTCCTCCAGCTCAAGCATCTCCACCCGGATACGATCTCGGAAATCGAATCCACGCTGCACAAGGTGGAGCGGCCGACGCGCGGATTGTTCCAGCAGGGACGCGGGGTCGACTATCGCAACGACTCGATCGAGATGCACATTTCCGAGATCGGCTTCTGCTCGGGTCACAGCGCCTCCGGTGTGTTCGTCGACGACAACGCCCGCACCACTGTGCCGGGCCTCTATGCAGCCGGCGACATGGCGAGCGTGCCGCACAACTACATGCTCGGTGCCTTCACCAACGGAGCGGTCGCCGGCATCGACGCGATGGAGTTCGCCGACAGCCACGATTTCGCGGAGTTTGATGCGGCCGATGTCGCCAGGGAACGCGACCGCGTGATGGCGCCGACCAGGCGCGAGGACGGCATTCCGCCGAACCAGGTCGAGTACAAGACCCGCCGCCTCGTCAACGATTATCTCCAGCCGCCGAAGGTCACGCGCAAATATGAGCTCGGCATGCGCCGCCTCGCCGAGACGCGGCAGGACATGCAGGAACACATGATCGCGCGGAACGCACATGAGCTGCTCCGTGCGCTCGAAGTCCAGTCGATCATGGACTGTGCCGACATGGCGGTACATGCCTCGTTGTATCGCGAGGAGAGCCGCTGGGGCCTCTATCACTGGCGTACCGATTTCCCCGAGAAGGACAACGAGAATTGGTTCTGCCACACCCTTCTGAGCAAGCAGAACGGCAAGATGACCAGCGAGAAGCGCGCCGTCGAGCCCTATGTCGTGCCGATCGCCGACGACGAGAAGGACCTCTACGACAAGCAGCGCATCCGCGCGACGGCCTGAATCCACCGCCAAATAGAAGCAACAGGAGATCAACGATGCCTCTCGCATCCTATCAGACATCGGTTCCGGTGGTCGTCGACGACGCCAAATGCATCGCCGACAAGGGCTGCACCGTGTGCGTCGACGTTTGCCCGCTCGACGTGCTCCGCATCAGCGACATGACCAACAAGGCCTACATGGCCTATGATGAGTGCTGGTACTGCATGCCCTGCGAGGCCGACTGCCCGACCGGCGCCGTCACCGTCAACATCCCCTATCTCTTGAGGTGAGCATGTCGAGCCCGTTCGAATCCTATGACGATCTCGAAGACGCCGACGAGCGGTTGCAGGCTGCCGATCCGGCCGAGCGTCGCGTCGCC
Organism: Bradyrhizobium symbiodeficiens; assembly: GCF_002266465.3. Taxonomy (NCBI): domain Bacteria; kingdom Pseudomonadati; phylum Pseudomonadota; class Alphaproteobacteria; order Hyphomicrobiales; family Nitrobacteraceae; genus Bradyrhizobium; species Bradyrhizobium symbiodeficiens. The sequence goes on from NZ_CP029427.2 coordinate 2,936,302, forward strand.
ATCATCGCGCTCGGCCATTCCGGCGATCCGGCCGCGGTCGCGCATCTCGCCAACCTGGTGTCAGATCCCGACGCGGGCGTGCGCCAGCAGGTCGCGATGGCGCTCGGCGAGTTCGACGGGCGGGAGGCGGCAAGTGCACTCGTCAAGCTGCTCGTCGATCCCGAGCGGATCGTGGCGTCGGCCGCAGCCGACAGTTTGGCCGAATTCAAGGACCCCGCTTGCACCGAAATCATCCTGCCGCTGGTCAAGCATGCCCACGCCTTCGTTCGCATGGGCGCGCTGCGCGCGCTCAAGGAGTTGCGCAGCAAGGACACGCTGAAGCCCGCGCTGGAAGCGCTCCAGGACGGTGACGCGGCCGTCCGCGTGCAGGCGATCGGCGTCATCGGTTTCCTGAAGCTCGAAGAGTCGATCCCGGCGCTGACCGCGCTGATCCACGATCCCGACGCCCATGTGCGCCGCGCCGCGGTGAGCGCGCTCGCCTTCTCGCAGATGAAGCCGGCGGCCGAGACGATCACCCGCGCCCTCAGGGACACCGACTGGATGGTCCGGGAGATGGCTGCCGAAACGCTGGGGCTCAACGTCAACGGTTCGCTCGCTGCCGATCAGCTTATCGCCTCACTTGCCGACGAATTCTGGCAGGTGCGGCTCAAGGCGATCCGCAGCCTCGGCAAGATGAAGGTTGAGCGCGCCTTGCGCCCGATCGGCAACTGCATCAGCCACGAGCAAGCCAATTTGCGGAAGGAGGCGGCTGCCGCGCTCGGCGAGATCGCCGCCCCCGAAGGCGAGGTCTACCTCGTGGTGGTCGCCAACGATCCCGACCCCGACGTGCGCAAGAATGCCCGCTGGGCGCTCCAGCAGATTGCCGCGCGAAAGGGAAAGGCGGGAGCGTAGAGCGGAAAGGGCCATTTCAGTACAATTCTGTTGGACCGCTGTGCTACGCCGCGACGCGCGGCTGGTGAAGACCTGCACGGTCGCTTGCAGGGCAAGTCGGACTCGTGCTCCGAACAATTCGAGGAAACGACGGACCGGATAAGCCCGCATTCAGGCGATCGGTCACCGCTGCCTGCTGCCTTCCTGAGCCGCGTGCCGAGATGACGTGCAGAGATTTGAGCCATTAGTGGCGCTTATGCCGTGAATTGCTACTTCCAATTTTACTTCGCAGAATCCCGCCTCTAGCCTTGCGCGCAATCGATCACATCCGCGGCTGGACAATGGCGTCCGGCGCGAGCGTTCATCGTAACCAACGAGGGTTGCCATGTCTGATGGGGCTAAGGGGACGTCCACTTCCAATCCGGCGGGGACGAAAGCGGGATCGGCGAAAAAATTGAACCGGCGCACGCTCTTGAAGGGGGCGGCCGCAGTTGCGGGCGCAGCAATTGGATCGGATGCGATCCGCGGATTCCCGACCATCTGGGCGCAGGAAATCAAGGACATCGAGCTGCGCCATGTCGGCGTCTCCTATTCGGTGGTGAAGGCGATCGGCGACCAGGCCGCCAAGGATCTCGGCTTCAAGGTGACGATGCAGAACCTCGACACCTCCGCCGCCATCAACCGCTTCATAAGCCAGCCTAATACGGTCGACATCGCCGACCTCGAAGGCTGGCAGGCTAAGCTCGCCGCCAAGCGCAGTGTGATCCAGGGCATCGAAGTCAAGAAGATCAAAGAGTTCGACAACATCCTGCCGATCTTCACCAAGGGCGAGATCGACGGCCACAAGATCCCGCGCCAGGGCATCTCGCCCTACGAGGCCATGTACATCTCCAAGCCCGACTCGACCGATCTGCACGACGGCGTCACCGAATGGGCGACCTTCTTGCCGCAGGTCTACAATGCCGACTCCATCGGCTACCGGCCCGATCTGGTCGGCCATGAAGTGACCGAGTGGAAGGACCTGATCGATCCCAAGTTCAAGGGCAAGGCCGCGATCCTCGACGTGCCCGCGATCGGCATCATGGACGCTGCGCTCTGCTTCGAAAGCGCCGGACTGATCAAGTACGACAACAAGGGCAACATGACCAAGGAGGAGATCGACTTCACCTGCAACAAGCTGATCGAGCTGAAGAAGCAGGGCCAGTTCCGGGCGACCTGGACCACCTTCGACCAGTCGGTGCAGCTGATGGCGGCGGGCGAAGTGGTGATCCAGTCGATGTGGTCGCCGGCGGTCGCCGCGGTGCGCGTCAAGGAAATCCCCTGCGTCTACGCGCCGGTCAACGTTAAGAACGGCAAGGAAGGCTATCGTGGCTGGTGCAACGGCATGGGCCTGATGAAGCATCTCTCCGGCAAGAAGCTGGATGCCGCCTACGAATATCTCAACTGGTATCTCTCGGGCTGGCAGGGCGGCTTCGTCGGCCGCTACGGCTATTACAGCCCGGTGCCGTCGACGGCGAAGAAATTCCTCACCGCCGCCGAATGGGACTTCTGGTACGACGGCAAGCCGGCGCCTGCGGTGATCAACGATCCCTACGGCGTGCCGATGGAGAAGGCCGGCACCAAGCGCGACGGCGGCTCGTTCCTCGACCGCGTCAAGAACATCTCGTGCTGGAACACGCTGATGGACGAAGCCGCCTACATGAACAAGCGCTGGAACGACTTCAAGGTGGCCTGAAACCTGCCTTCCCCGACTGAAGCGAAGCGCCGGCGCGTGACTGCGCCGGTGCGCAAAGACCGACTTCGAGGCGTTCGCCGACATGCAGCCAAGTTTTAGTCCAGCTCAAACGTCACCACGCGCAAACCTCGCCGGCTGGCTCTATGTCTCGCCGCTGGTCGTGGTTCTCGTGCCGTTCTTCGTGGCGCCGATCCTGGTCGTGCTCGCCGCGAGCTTCTTTGCGACCGATGGCTTTGGCGGGCTGACGCCGGGCTTCACGCTCGCAAGCTATGTCGAAGTCCTGCATTCGGCGCTGACGTTGAAGCTCTATCTGGCGACCATCAAGTTCACCGTGTTGACCTGGGTCTTCACGCTGATCATCGGTTTCTTCGTCGCCTATTTCCTGGTGTTCCACGTCCGCAACCAGCTGCTCGCGATCGGCCTGTTCCTGCTGTGCACCGTGCCGTTCTGGACCTCGAACATCATTCGCATGATCTCCTGGATTCCGCTTCTGGGCAAGGAGGGCCTGATCAATCAGGCGCTGCTGGGAACGGGCGTGATCCATCAACCGTTGGAAGTCCTGCTGTTCTCGGACCTCGCCGTCGTCATCGCCTATGTCCACCAGCTCACGATCTTCATGATCGTGCCGATCTTCAATTCCATGGCGCGGATCGACAAGAAGCTGATCGAGGCCGCGATCGACGCCGGCGCCAGCCGTTTCGACATCATGCGCCTCATCGTGGTGCCGATGTCCAAGAGCGGCATCGCGCTCGGCACCATCTTCGTGGTCTCGATCGTGATGGGCGACTTCTTCGTGGTGAAGGTGATGTCCGGCGGCGGCTCGGCCTCGGTGGTCAGCGCGTTCTACGAGGACGTCGGCGTGCTGCAATATCCGACCGCGGCCGCAAGCGCCGTGCTGCTGACGCTGGTGCTGGTCGCGATCGTCTCGCTGATCCTGCGCACGGTCGATATCAGGCAGGAGATCACGCGATGAGCGCTGTTCTTGCCGATGCGTCCAAGACCGATACGCCCAAGACGATCGTGCCCGCGACAACCAAGGCGATCGCGCCGAGCAAAGGCGGGCGGCCCTGGACGTTCTACGTGCTGGCGGCGCTGTTCACGCTCTACGTCGTCGCGCTCTACGGCCCGATGTTCTGCATCTATATCCTGTCCTTCCAGGACATCCGCGGCGGGCTCGTGTTCCCCATGAAGGGGCATTCGCTGCACTGGTTCGTCGATCTCTTCACCCAGGTCCGCACCGGCGACGTCAAAGGCTCGTTCGACCGCTCGATCAAGCTTGCGGTCATCGTGACTGTCATCACCGTGGTGGTGTCGTTCCTCGCGGGCCTCGGCTTCCGCAAGCGCTTTCGCGGCGACACTTTCGTTTTCTACATGATGATCGGCAGCCTGGTGGCGCCTGGCCTGGTGCTGGGTCTTGGTACCGGGCTTCTGTTCCAGGCGCTCGGGCTGAATGCGAGCTGGTACAGCTCCGCGCTCGGCGCGCAGCTATCCTGGACGCTGCCGTTCGGGGTGCTCGTGATGTTCGCGGTGATGTCGCGCTTCAACCACGTCTGGGAGGAGGCGGCCTACGATCTCGGTGCCAGCCGCTGGCAGTCGATCCGGCTGGTGATGATCCCGGTGCTGGCGCCCGGCCTCGTTGCGGTCGCGCTGTTCGGCTTCACACTGTCCTATGACGAGTTCGCGCGCAGCCTCCAGACCGCGGGCTCGTTGAACACGCTGCCGCTGGAGATCTGGAGCATGACGCTGAACGTCACCTCGCCCTCGCTCTACGCGCTCGGCACAGTCACCACCATCGTCTCGTTCGTCGTCATCGGCGCGAGCCTCGGCAGCATCGTGTTGATTCAGAAGAAGCGCGGCAGCAGCGCAAAGGGTTGAGCTGGGACATGAAGAGCGATCGTGGCGATATCGAACTGGCAGGCGTCTGCAAGAGCTTTGACGGCGTGACCAATGTGGTCGACGGCGTCAACCTCAAGATCGCGGACGGCGCCTATTGCTGCTTCATCGGCCCGTCCGGCTGCGGCAAGACCACGATCCTGCGCATGATTGCCGGCCACGAGGACCCGACCGCCGGCGAGATCGTCATCGGCGGGCAGAACGTCGTCGGGCTTGCGCCGGTGCAGCGCCGCACCGCGATGATGTTCCAGTCCTACGCGCTGTTTCCGCATCTGACGGTGCGCGAGAACATCGCCTTTGCACTCCGCGTGCGCGGCCAGTCCAAGGCCGATCGGCTTCGCGCGGCCGATGCCATGATCGAGAAGGTGAGGTTGACGCAATTCGCCGACCGACTGCCGGCGCAGCTGTCCGGCGGCCAGCAGCAGCGCGTGGCGCTGGCGCGCGCCGCGATCACCGAGCCCAGGGTGCTGCTGCTCGACGAGCCGCTGTCGGCGCTCGACGAGCAGCTGCGGGTGCAGATGCGCCAGGAGCTGCGGCGGATGCAGCAGGAGCTCGGCATCACCTTCATCCATGTCACCCACACCCAGCTCGAGGCAATTGCGTTGGCTGACCTCGTCGTGGTGATGGAGCAAGGCAAGATCAAGCAGGCAGGCGCGGCGCGCGATGTCTATGCCCATCCGCATGATCGCTACGTCGCCGAGTTCATGGGCGGGCAGAACGTGCTGTCCGGCCGCGTCGAGAAGGTCAATGGCGCGAGTTTTACCCTCGCGCAGGCGGCTCCCTCCGGCATCGAAGTGCCGCTTCAGGCGCGCGCGAATCTCAGCGTCGGCGACAAGGTCGACATCGCCGTCCGCCGCGACGATGTCGCCCTGGTCCGGCCGGGCAGGGACTTGCCGCCGGGCTACACGACCTCGCTGCCGAGCCGTGTGCTCGCGATCGAGTATCAAGGCTACTTCGTCAAGGTCATGCTCGACACCGTGCCTGACGAAGAGTTCGTGGCCTACGTGCCGGAAAAGACTTTCTTCGCAGATCCCTTCACCGTCGGCGATGTCGTGATGGCCACTTGGGCCACCGGCAGCGCGTTGCCTCTCGCCTGAAGACCCTTGCGCACAGGAGTATGACCGTGCAGATATCCTTTACCCTCAACGGCCGGCCAACCACTGTCGAGGCCGAACCGGCGACGCTCGTCGCAGAGCTGCTGCGCGAGCAGCTCCACCTCACGGGCACCCATATCGGCTGCGACACCAGCCAATGCGGCGCCTGCGTGGTGCATCTCGACGGTCTGCCGGTGAAGAGCTGCACGCTGCTGGCACCGGCACTTGACGGCGCGACGCTGCTTACCATCGAGGGCCTGCTAGGCGCACCCGGCTCTAACCAGATGCACCCGATGCAGGAGGCATTCCGCGAGCATCACGGCCTGCAATGCGGCTTCTGCACGCCGGGCATGCTGATGACCGCGATCGCACTCGCCGCCGAGAAGCCGGATCTGACCGAGGCCGATGTCCGCCACGGTCTCGAAGGCAACATCTGCCGCTGCACCGGCTACCAGAACATCGTCATTTCGGTGATGGCTGGCGCTGCCGCCATGAACGCCGCCAAGGGAGAGTGACCATGGGCAATGTGATCGGCATCGGCGCTGCACCGAAGCGCAAGGAAGATCAGCGCTTCCTCACGGGACGCGGCAACTACGTCTCCGACATCAAGCGCCCGGGCATGGCCGCCGGCGTGTTCGTCCGGTCTCCGCATGGCCATGCCGTGTTGCGCGGCATCGACAAGAGCGCGGCGCTGGCCTCGCCCGGCGTCATTGCCGTCCTGACCGGAGAAGACGCCGCAGCGGACAAGTTGGGCTCGCTGCCCTGCGGCTGGGGCATCTCGGACGCCAAGGGCGTCCCGATGAAGGAGCCGCCGTTCCCGATGCTGGCGCAGGGCAAGGTACGCTTCGTTGGCGACATGGTGGCCTTCGTCATCGCCGAGACGCCGGACCAGGCCGAGGCGGCGGCCGAGTTGCTGGCGGTCGATTACGAGGTGCTTCCTTCGGTCGTCAGCGTGCTCGAAGCCGTCCGGCCGGGCGCGCCACAATTGTTCGACGACGTCCCGAACAACATCTGCTGCGACTGGGAACTTGGCGACAAGGCCGCCGTCGAAGCCGCATTCAAGAAGGCTGCGCATGTCGCAAAGCTCAGCCTGGTCAATAACCGCCTGATCGGCAATCCGATGGAGCCGCGCGCGGCCATCGCCGAATACGAACCGGGCACCGATCGGTTCACGCTATGGACCACCAGCCAGTTTCCGCACGTCGTGCGCTTCCTGATGGGCGCGCTGGTGCTGAACATCCCGCAGCACAAGCTGCGCGTGGTCGCGCCCGATGTCGGTGGCGGCTTTGGCGTCAAGCAATTTCACTACGGCGAGGAGGCCGTGATCACCTGGGCCGCCAAGCGCGTGAAGCGGCCTGTGAAGTGGGTCGCGAGCCGCTCGGAAGGCTATGTCTCCGACCGCCACGGCCGCGACCACGTCACCGAGGCCGAGCTCGCGCTCGACGAGACCGGCAAGTTTCTGGCCTTCCGCGTCAACACGCTCGCCAACATGGGCGGCTATCTCTCGACCTTCGGGCCGAACATTCCGACCAATCTCTATGCGCCGCTGCTTGGCGGCGTGTACACGACGCCGGCGATCTACTGCAACGTGAAGGTCGTGTTCACCAACACCGTGCCGGTAGACGCCTATCGCGGCGCCGGCCGTCCCGAGGCCACCTTCGTGCTCGAGCGGATGGTCGACGTCGCAGCCAGCGAGATGGGCATCGACCGCGTCGAGATCCGCCGGCGCAACATGATCCCGAAGGAGGCCTATCCGTACCAGACGCCGGTGCTGGTGCAGTACGATTCCGGCGATCCCATGGGTTGCCTCGACGGTGCGCTGGTCGCGGCCGACGTCAAGAATTTCGGGATCCGCAAGGCGGCATCTGCCAGCAAGGGCAAGTTCCGCGGGCTCGGCTATTCCACCTATGTCGAGGCCTGCGGCCTTGCGCCGTCGCGTTTTGCCGGACGATTGGGGGCGCGCGGCGGCCTTTATGAAAGCGCCACGGTGCGCGTGCATCCGACCGGCCAGGTGACGGTCATGATCGGCACCCACAATCACGGCCAGGGCCACGAGACCACGTTCGCGCAGATCGTGTCGGAGAAGCTCGGCGTGTCCTTTGAGAATGTCGACATCGTGTTCGGCGACACAGATCGCGTGCAGTTCGGCATGGGCACGTATGGTTCGCGCTCGCTGGTGGTCGGCGGTGCCGCGTTGTCGAAGGCGACGGACAAGGTGATCGCGAAGGGCAAGAAGATCGCCGCCCATCTGCTCGAGGCGGCTGAAGTCGATATCCAGTTCGAGGCCGGAAACTTCTCGGTCGCGGGCACGGATCGCACGAAGTCGTTCGAGGAAATCGCGGGCGCCGCTTACGTGCCGCATAATTATCCGCTCGAGGTGTTGGAGCCGGGGCTTGAGGAGCAGGCCTATTACGATCCCGTCAACTTCACCTATCCCGGCGGGTGCCACATCGCCGAGGTCGAGGTCGATCCGGAAACCGGCACGGTGACGCTGGTCAACTACACGGCTGTCGATGACGTCGGCACGGTCATCAACCCGATGATCGTGGAAGGCCAGTTGCACGGCGGTATCGTGCAGGGTGTCGGCCAGGCGCTGTTCGAGAACGCGGTCTATGATGAGGGCTCCGGCCAGCTCCTGTCGGGTTCGCTGATGGACTATTGCATGCCGCGTGCGGACCACATGCCGATGATGAAGGTCGCGACCCACTCCACGCTGTGCACGCACACGCCGATGGGGGTGAAGGGCTGCGGCGAAGTCGGCACCATCGGCTCGCCCGCCGCCGTGATCAATGCGGTGGTGGATGCGCTGTCCCATCTCGGCGTCACCCATGTCGACATGCCGGCGACGCCGAACCGGATCTGGCGGCTGCTGCAGAATGCGTCGCTGCCGGTCGCCGCGGAATAGGGAGGACGACAATGAAACCATTTGCCTACCACCAGCCTGCCCGGATTCCCGATGCGGCCAAGCTGCTGACCTCGATCGAGGACAGCAAGCTTGTCGCGGGCGGGATGACGCTGATTCCGACGCTGAAGCAGCGGCTGGCCAATCCGCCGGCGCTGATCGACCTGTCGAAGCTCGGAAATCTCAAGGGTATTACCGACGACGGTGCTGCCATCACCATCGGCGCGATGACGCCGCATGCGGTGGTCGCGGCCTCGCAACTGCTGCAGGCCAAGCTCCCGGGGCTGGCGGCGCTGGCGTCGATGATCGGGGATCCCGCAGTGCGCAGCCGCGGCACTATCGGTGGCTCCGTTGCCAACAACGATCCGGCAGCGGACTATCCGGCCGGCGTGCTCGGACTTGGCGCGACGATCGTCACCAGCACGCGCGAGATCGCGGCGGACAAGTTCTTCCTCGGCCTGTTCGAGACCGCACTTCAGCCCGGCGAGATCATCACCGCGATCCGCTTTCCCGTGCCTCTCAAGGCGGGTTACGCGAAGTTCAAGGCACCGGCGTCGCGCTATGCGCTGGTCGGCGTGTTCGTTGCGAAATTCGCCGACGGCGTCCGCGTCGCCGTGACCGGTGCCGGGCCCGGTGTGTTCCGGGTGCCACCGATGGAAGAGGCGCTGTCGCAAAATTTCGATCCGTCCGCGATCGCGGCAATCAGGATCGACACCGACGGTCTCACCTCCGATATCCATGCCGAAGCCGACTACCGCGCACATCTCGTCACCGTGATGGCCAAGCGCGCCGTCGACGCGGCGCTCAGCTAGCTCCTTTAGGTTTGATGATGACTGATGGTTCCGGCCGAACGGCCTTCCCACCGGCGCCGACTGGCCTTGGCGCGCTCTCTGCAACAGAGATCATGGCCGGCTATCGGCGCAAGGCGTTCACCCCGCGCGATGTCATGGATGACACCATCGCCGCGCTGGAGACGGCGAACGAGACCTGCAATGCGGTGGTGACGCCGATGTACGAGCAGGCGAGGGCGGAAGCCGACCGGCTCACCAGGGAGATGCGTGCGGGCGAAGCCAAGGGGCCGCTCGCCGGCGTACCCGTCACGATCAAGGACCTCGTCTTCGTTGCGGGCGTGCCGGCCTATGCGGGCTCGCCGATGAACACGAGCTTTGTGCCCGAGGCCGATGCCGCCGTGGTGTCGTCCCTGAAGGCCGCCGGCGCGATCATCACCTGCAAGACCACGACCTGCGAATCCGGCTATAAGCTGACGGCCGACAGCCCGGTCACCGGCATCACGCGTAATCCCTGGAATCCCGGCCGTACCAGCGGAGGGTCGAGCGGAGGTGCGGCAGTAGGCGTGGCCGCTGGTTGCGGGCCGATCGCGATCGGCACCGACGGCGTCGGCTCGATCCGGGTGCCTTCCTCCTTTTGCGGCGTGTTCGGCCTGAAACCGACTTTCGGCCTCGTGCCGCGCTCGCCCGGCTTCTCGCCGCCATCCTGGGCCTCGCTCGCCCATACCGGGCCGATCACGCGCACGGTCGCAGACGCCGCGCTGACGCTGGAGGTCATCGCCGCTTACGATCTGCGCGATGCCGCAAGCCTTCCCGTGTCCGCACGTCGCTTCGATACGGATGCAGGGCGTCTGGATGGCATTCGTATCGGCGCCAGCGCAGATCTCGGCTACGCCGCCGTCAGCCCTGACGTGTGCGCGGCATTCGGCAAGGCGCTTGCCGTTCTCGATTCCTGCGGTGCGCAGGTCACCATGGACGGCCCGGGTCTCGACCCCGGCATTCTCCAGCACACCCTGAAGCCGATCGCCTTTACCGAACAGGCGGCGGCGGTTGCGAGCAAGTCCGCAACCGATCTTGCAAGCTCGGAGGCCGACTATCGCAATGTCATCGGTGCCGGACGGCGCTACAGTGGCACGGATTACATCGAGGCGAGTTACCGCCGCGGCCAGGTGCGCAATGCCTTCGTCAAGCTGTTCGAACGTGTCGATGTGCTGGTGACGCCGACGGTTGCTGTCACCGCATTCGAGGCCGGCCGGATCGGCGTCGACACCGTCGATGGCAGCAAGGTCGATCCGCATCTCGGCTGGTCGCCGTTCACCTGGCCGATCAATCTGGCAGGTCTGCCGGCGGCGACGCTGCCCTGCGGCTTCGATCGCGACGGCATGCCGATCGGCCTGCAGATCATCGCGCCCTGGCTCGACGAGCCCACGATCTTCCGTATCGCCGCGGCATTCGAGCAGGCGCAGCCCTGGGCAAAGTTCTGGCCGCAGCTCGCGTTACGCGAGGGGAGTGGAGGCCGCGCCAAGGGGTGAAGCGGCCATCCTAGAACAGTGCAGGTGTTTTGCCCGACGTGTCAGCTCGCTCAGGGTCGGTTCAGATTGTTAGACCTAGGTATTCCCTAAAATGACGCGCGAAAAACCCTTTGCAAACAAGGGCCGTCCTACTGTGCATGGGGTTGTTTTCGCACTTTTGGGGTCCTAGCCCAGCTCGATCGGTGCGCCGCGGCCGCTGAGCTCCTCGTCGAGGCGTAGATAATGCGCGAGATAGTCGTGTAGCGCAGTCGCCGCCTTTGAGGTCGCGCCGCTGGACTTGTAAAGCAGCAGCTCGATCTTAGGCAACGGCGGCAGTCCCTCGTTGGGTCCGATCTCGCGCATAGCCGGCACCAGCGCGCTGCGGCCGAGCACGGTCACCGCCATCCCGGCGAAGGCGGCCGCTTGTAGTCCGCCGACGCTTTCGCTGACGCAGGCGACGCGCCAGCGCAAATTTGCGCGTTCCAGCGTATCGATGGCGTAGTCGCGATAGATGTTGCCCGGCGGCAGCAGCGCGAGCGGGATCGGTCGCTCCTGATGTGCCGTGGACTGCTCGCCCGTCATCCACACCAGCTGCTCGCGCCGCACCACCTGGCCGCCGGTGAAATCGTTCATGCGGGTGACCAGCGCGATGTCGACATCGCCGCGCTTGACGAGGCCGACCAGCGGTGTCGACAGCGCGCAATTGAGCTCGACCTGCACGCGCGGAAATGATTTTTTGAACACGCTGAGGATCTGCGGCAGCATGAAGGCGGCATAGAGGTCCGGCGTGCCGAGCACGACCTGGCCTTCGATCTCCTGCGACGCCAGTTGCGAAATCAACTCATCATGCAACCTCAAGATAGATTTGGCGTAGGTGAGGACCATGGTGCCGTCGTCGGTCAAGATGAGCCTGCGGCCGCCATGCTCGAACAGTTGCTTGCCGGTGAGCTCCTCCAGCCGCTGCAATTGCAGCGTGATCGCCGGCTGGGTGCGGCCCAGCCGTCGGGCGGTCTCGGTGATGCTGCCGGTCTCGACCACCGAGATCAGCGACCGGAGCATGCGGATGTCGAGACTGATGAGGTTCATGCGGCGTCCATATCGCCTGCAATTTATGCAAAACCCATGCTAGCGCGTCCACCCTGAGGGATCGTGGCCCCAGCAACGTCACCTCCGCAACATGGCCTCGATCCGTTGGGCGGCGCCAAGCAGCGTGCGGTCCTGTCCGCGCCTGGCGATGATTTGCAGGCCGAACGGAAGGCCGCGCGGATCCGTTCCGCACGGAATCGAGATCGCCGGCAGGCGGGCATGATTGACGAAGGGAGTAAAGACGGCATGCCCCCGTGGGCTCGCGGGCTTTCCGCCGATCATGTCCGGCCCAAGCTGCGTCAGCGACCAAGCGACGCAGGGGACGGTTGGGGTCAGCAGCAAGTCCATTTCGGTGAGGAAGGCGGCGAAAGCACTGGCGACCGCGGCGCTCGCGACCAGAGCTCCAGCAACCTCGGCACCCGACCATGAGAGGCCGCGTTCGATCTGCCTAGCGACGTCGGGATCGAATATGGTCGGATCCTTGCGGAACGTGTCCCCATAGAGCGCAGCGAGACCTGCATGTTGGAGCGGCATGATGGCGTCTTCGGTCGCGCCCGTCGGCCAGACGGGATCGCGCTGCATGATGCGCAAGCCTGCCGCGGAAAGTCGGTCGACGGTGGAGGCGAGGCCATCCGCGACGATGTCGTCGACCGCGACGTCGAGCCCAAGACGGGGCGAGAATGCCATGCGCAAGCCGGCGATGTCTTCAGCCTGCGATGCGATGACGGCGGAATCCGGGTCGCGCGGATCGGCGCCGGCCATGGCCTCGAACGCCAATGCGATATCGGCCACGTCAGACGCGATCGGTGCGATCACGGAAAGACCGAAGAACGGCTCGGCAAAACCGGGCCCATAGGGGATCGCGCCGTAAGACGGCTTGAAGCCGGCGACGCCGACATGAGCCGGCGGCCTGCGGCTGGAGCCGCCGGCATCGGTGCCGATTGCGAGCGGCACGAGACCGGCTGCGACAGCAGCGGCAGGACCGCCGGACGAGCCGCCCGGTGTCAGCGCGCGGTCGAGCGGGTGGCGCGTGGGCCCGTAGAGCTGTGAGGTGGTGACGCCCTTGCAGGCGAATTCCGACGTCGCCCCGATGCCGACGACGACGGCGCCGGCCCTGCGCAACCGCTCGATCGCAATCGCATCTTCGGGCGCGACGAAATCGGCAAACAGGCGCGAGCCCTGCGTGACACGCCAGCCGGCGACCCAGATGTTGTCCTTGACGACGATGGGCACGCCCGCGAGCGGCAAGGTCTCTCCGGCGCGCAGGCGAGCGTCGACCGCCGCGGCATCGGCCAGCGTGCGCGCGGGGTCGATCGTGACCACGGCGTTCAGCGCCTTGGCGGCCTCGATGCGCGCGAGCGCGGCTTTGGCGGTCTCGACCGCGTTCGTTCGTCCGGCCGCCACATCGGCCGCGATCCCGCGCGCACTATTGACCTGTTTTGTCATGGCTTCCCCAGATCAACGCCAATGTGCCGCACAGCGCAAGGCAGGCCAGGGCGACGAAGGCCGCGCCGAGGCTGGCCGCGGCGTCCAGGATCGAGATCAGCGCCGGGGCAGCCAGCAGGCCCGCATAGGATGCGGTCAACACCGCGCCGGTGGCCTCGCCGATCCGATCCTGCGGGGCTAGGCGCGCGATCTCGGCGACGAAAACGCCGTTCCAGCCCGACGCGGTCAGGCCGAACAACGCGGCCATCGCGAATTGCCAAGTGCGTCCCAGCGATGCGCCCTCAAGGCCAAGCAGCGCGGCGCAGAAGGCCATGCCGAGGCCGATGACGACCAGAACGGCGCGTGAGGCGTTGAGCCGCATGGCGACAAAGCCCCAGCCGAGCCGGCCGACCAGGCCGCCGGCTTGCGCGCAGGCGAGCGCCATCCCGGCCTCGATATGGCTGAGGCCGAGTTCGCGGGTGCCGAGCGTGACGAAGACCGTGTTGAGCGACACCTGCATCGCGCTGAATGGCATCGAGGCCAGCGCCAGCATCGCGATGCGCCGGTCCGCGGTGACCAGCGCCAGCCGTGCGCGGAGATTGAGCTCCGGAAGAGGGGCCGCCTTGCCGGCATAGGCCGGCCGCAGCCGCTCGAACAGCAGGATCGCGAGCAGTGCACAGGCACCCACGGCTGCATAGCACCAGGCGGGTCCGAGCGAGATGGCAATGGCAGGCAGCGCCAGCGAGCCGCAGACGGCGCCAATCTGGTTGCCGGTCTGTCGCACCGAGAACACGAAGGCCCGCCGTTCGGCCGTCACGAGCCGCGACAGCAGCGCAGCGCTGGCCGGCGTCTCCGGCCCGAAGGCAAGGCCGAGACAGAGGCCCGCAGCGAGCAGCGCCGCCGTCGTGCCGAGCGAGGCCAGCGCCATGCTGACGACGATGGCCGCCGCGCAGAGGCTGGCGATCCGGAGCGAGCCCAGCCGCGCGATGAAACCGCCGCCCCAGAACGAGGCGGGGATGCCGACGGCGAACACCGCGCAGGAGAACATCGAGAGCTGCCAGACCTCGATATGGGCGCGCGGCGCGACCACGCCCGGCGCGAACAGCGCGAGCGCCACCAGGGCCTGGAGCGAGGTCATCGCCCCCAGGGCCGGCGGCAGCGCGGGCGCTGGTCGAACGGTACTGTTTGCGTCTACCATGCAGCTGCGCTCACGGGAGGACCATGGTGGCAGGCGGCATTTCCATTCACGCGGTCGATGTGGCGAGCGGACGCCCGGCGCAGGGCCTGCGCGTCGAGATCTGGCGGATCGATCCGGACTCGCTGCGAATCGCCGACGGACGGCTCGGGGCGAACGGCGTGCTCGATCATCCCGTCGCGCAAGGCGCAGGCGTGACGGCTGGTGAGTATGAAGTGCTGTTTCATCTCGGCGAATTCTTTGGCGACAGCGACGGTTTCCTGACCGTGGCGCCGTTCCGCTTCCGCATCAAGCACGTCGATGAACATTTTCATCTGCCGCTGAAATTCACGCGCTGGGGCTACTCGCTGTTTCGCGGAGCCTGATCAGTTGGTCAGCCGCCGCGACAGGCCGGTGACACGCTCCATCACTGCGACCATCGCCACGGTCGCGATGATCAGGACGCCCGACAGGGCGGCGATGGTGACGTCGAGCTTGCCTTCGAGATCCTGCCACATCCGGATCGGCAGCATGTCCGTGGCGGCGTCGCGCAGGAACAGCGAGACGGGTACGTTGTCGAACGACGACATGAAGGCGATGAAGGCCCCGGCAATGATGCCGGGCCGGATCAGCGGCAGCACGATGCGCCGGAACGTGTAGAGGCGGCTCGCGCCGAGCACCGCGGAGCTTTCGAGCAGGGTCGGCTCCAGCTGGGCAAGGGCAGCGACCGTGTTGCGCACGACATAGGGCACGCAGACCACGGTGTGGCCGATCACCAGCGTCAACGGCGACACCGGCAGGCCAACCAGCGAAAACAGCATCAGAGCAGCCAGACCGAAAGCCAGCGCAGGCAGGACCAGCGGCGACATGAAGAGGGAATCGAGCAGCCGCGCCGACAGCGCCTGCGACCGCGAGATCGCAAGCGCGGCGGCGACACCGAGCACGACGGACAGGCCCGTCGCCCACAGCGCGACGATCAGGCTGTTCTTCGCCGCAAAGTGCAGCTGCCAGGCGTCCCAGAGCTCGGCGTACCAGCGCAGCGAATATCCCGGCGGCGGGAATCTCAGCGAGAAGCCGCTGGTGAAGGAGACGATCAGGACGACGAGCGACGGCGCGATGATCAGGATCAGCGCGATGATCGCGACCAATGTCATCACCAATTCGAAGCTGAACGCCTCGAGGGTGCGCTTGCGGCCAGCCATCAGGCGCCTCCATAGCCGCGCGACAGGCGGCCGAGCGTGGTGAAGACGGACACGACCGCGAGCACGGCCAGCAGGAAGATGATCGAGATCGCCGACGCGAACGGCCAGTTCTGCAAGGTCGAGGCCTGCTGGTAGAGATACATCGGCATGAACAGCATCTGTCCGCCACCGACCAGCGATTGGGTGATGAAGGCCGTGATGGCGGCGGCATAGGTCAACGTGCAGCCGGCAATCACGCCGGGCAGCGACAGCGGCAGCACGACGCGGAAGAAGGTGCGCCAGCTTCCGGCGCCGAGCGAGCAGGAGGCATCGTCGAGATTGGGATCGATGCGGCCGAGCGCGGTGATCAGCGGCAGCGTCATCAGCGGCATCTGCACCTGAGCCAGGGCGATCACGACGCCGAACTGGGTGTAGAGCAGCTTCAGGGGCGTATCGATGATCCCCAGGGATTGCAGCGTCGCGTTGATGATGCCCTGGCGGCCCAGGATGACGATCCAGGCGAAGGTGCGCACCACCACGCTGGTCAAAAGCGGCAGCAGTACGATCAGGATGATGATGGTCTGAACCTTGGGCCCGACCCGCTGGTAGAGCCAGGCGATGGGAAAGCCGAGCACGAGACACACGGCCGTCACCTCGGCCCCCAGCAGCAGCGTCGAGCCGAGTACGCTGAGGCTGAAGGGGTCGGTGAGGAAGTGCAGGTACTGGCCGAGCCCCCAATGGAGCCCGGCTGTGTCGTTGTGCAGCGAAAGCCAGAGCAGCTGCAGCAGGGGCGCGACGAAGAACAGCAGGAAGAACAGCGCCAGCGGCGCCGCCAATCCCATTCCATAGGACGTGACGTCCCGTGATGCCGGTGCAGCGCCCATCGTCAGGTCCTCGCGCTAGATCTTGATCTCGCGGTTGAAGCGCTCGATCCACGCCGAGCGCTGCTCGTTGATCTTCTTCCAGTCCTGGAACACGAACTTCTTCTTCAGCTCGGCGGTGTCCTTGGCGAGCACGCGCGCGATCTCGCCGCCCATCGTCACCTTGGAATTGGTGGGCACGATCAGATAAGGCGGGTTCATCAGCGTGGTCTGGACTTCCGGTGTCAGCGCCGCCTCGATCAGCTTGAAGGCAAGCTCGCGGTTCGGCGAGTTCTTGACGATGTGGATCGTGGTCTTGAAGGCGATGGCGCCTTCCTTCGGCGCAACGAACTCGACCGGCACGCCGCGCGCTTTCAGGATCTGGATGGCGTTGAAATTGCCGGGCGAGATGTCGATTTGGCCCTGCTGGAATAGGGTCGCGAGCGCGCCGGGATTGGCGGCCACCGCGGCGAGATTGGGCTTGAGTTCCTCCAGCGCCTTGAAGGCGGGATCGATATTGGCTTCCGAGCCGCCGCGCATCTTGGCGATCTCGACCAGCCAGCCGGTGCCGAGCGTCGAGTTGAGGTTGGTGATGCCGACCCGGCCCTTGAACTCGGGCTTCCAGAGATCGGCCCACGAGGTCGGCGGCGTCTTGACGGCTTCCGGGTTGTAGGTGAGGCCGACGACCTGGAAGAACGGAGCCGGTCCCATCGGCTCCTGCGCCTCGGCGATCAGGTCCTTGTAATAGGCGCTCTTCTCGACCGGATAGGGCTCGACCAGGTCCTGACCGATCGCGACGAGGGCAGGGCCGGGATCGTGCAGCATGACGTCGATCGGCGGATTGGCTTTTGCTGCATTCACCTTCGCGATCTGGTCGACCGAGAGCATGGGATCGAGCACTATGGCGGCGTCGGCGTTTGCCTTGCGGAAGGCGGGCACCAGCACGGCCTTGTGCGCTTCTTCCCAGCTTCCGGTGAAGGTCGCAAACACCAGCGGGCGTGCCTGCGCGAAGCTCAGTCCGGGAAACGCCTTCATGGCTCCGAGCGTGAGGGCGGTCGTCATCAGGCTGCGGCGATTGAGGATCATGTCGAACTCCGTGTGGACAATGACAGGAATTAAAGCGTTGCGGGGAATGCGTTGGCGAGCGAAGGGGCGAGTGGTGCGAGGCGCACGGCGGCGCCGCTCTCCAGCGCGCGCGCCTCGCCGATGCGCGCCTGGGAGATCTTGACGCCGGAGCCGTCGGCCGTCGTGACCTCGTGCACGACGGTCGCGCCCAGCGGCAGCGACATGCCGACCACGCCGGCAAAGCCGGTCTCGTCGCCGACGAATTGCAGATGCTCGGGTCGGATGCACACGGTGACGCGGCCCCCCTCGGTGAGGGCGCCGGCGGCGGGCCGCGCGATGATCTCCGCGCCGGCATCGAGGCGGATCTTGGCGGCAGTTCGGTCCGCCGAGACGACCACGCCGGGCATGCGATTGCTGGAGCCGACAAAGGTGTTCACGAACAGCGTCTGCGGCCGGTCGTAGACGTCCGACGGCGTGCCGAACTGCTCGAGCTTGCCTTGACTCAGCACGGCGACGCGGTCGGCCATCGACAGCGCCTCTTCTTGGTCGTGCGTCACGATCAGCGTGGTGATGCCGGAGACACGCTGCAGCCGCTTGACCTCGATCTGCATGTCGAGGCGCAGATTCTTGTCCAGCGCGGCAAAGGGCTCGTCGAGCAGCAGGATCGAAGGCTTGATCGCGAGCGCGCGAGCAAGCGCGACGCGCTGTTGCTGGCCGCCGGAAAGCTGCCTCGGCAGGCGTTCGGCCATGGTCGGTAATTGCACCAGTTCCAGAAGACGCTGCGACTCGCGCTGGCGCGTTGCCTTGTCGATGCCGCGGGCGGCGAGCCCGTAGGCCACGTTCTCGCTGATGGAGAGATGCGGGAATAGCGCATAGTTCTGGAACACGATACCGACCGCGCGGCGGTTCGGCGGCAGCGTGTCGACGATGTCGTCGCCGATAATGATCCGCCCCTGGGTCTGCGCGATGAAGCCCGCGATGATGCGTAACAAGGTCGTCTTGCCGCAGCCGGACGGGCCGAGCAGGGCGATGATCTCGCCGCCCTTGATGTCGAGATTGATGTTCTCGACCGCGAGCGCGCCGCTCGGGTAGCGGTGGGTGACGGCGTCGACGACGAGCGATCGTCCGCCTTGCGCTTCAGCCATGATGTTGCCTCCCGTTGCCCCAGAGGAGAAAGCAAGTCTCGTGCCCGGCGCGGTCGCTTTTTGCGGCGCGTTTTGGCATTGTAGTCCGATGACCTCGGATCAATCGATTTGCGACCTCACCGCCACAACCCTCGCGCGCGCCATTGCCAAGGGCGAGCTGTCCTCGCGTGACGCCGTCGAGGCGCATCTGGCGCGGATTGCACTCGTGGACGTGCAATTGGCGGCGTTCGTGACCGTTGATGCGGAGGGTGCCCGCCGTGCGGCGGACATCTGCGACGCGGCGGCTGCGCCGAGCGGTCCACTGCATGGGGTGCCCGTCGCGATCAAGGACCTCACCGACACCGCGGGGCTTGCGACCACCTACGGATCGGTGCTGTTTCGCGATCACGTGCCGGCCGAGGACGATCTCGTGGTCGCGCGGCTGCGGCGCGCCGGTGGGATCATCCTGGGGAAGACCAACACGCCCGAGTTCGGCTTCGGCGCTGTCTGCACCAATAAATTGTGCGGGCCGACGCGCAATCCGTTCGATCCAGCGCTGACCTCCGGCGGATCGTCCGGCGGCTCCGCCGCAGCGGTGGCGGCCGGCATGGTGCCGGTCGCGCACGGCACCGATTTCGGTGGCTCGGTGCGCACCCCCGCAAGCTTCTGCGACGTGGCCTCGATCCGGCCGACGCCTGGCCGTATCCCGTCGCCGCGCCGGCCGCTCGGTTGGGACATGCTGGCCAGCCACGGCTTTCTTGCTCGCGGCGTCGATGATCTCGAACTGGCGCTGTCGGTCTGCGCTGGCGCCGATGCGCAGGACCCGCTCTCGACCGGTGTCGTCACTGACCATCGTCCCCTGGTTGGACGTTCCCGGATCGCAGTCACGCCTGATTTCGGTGTTGCGCCGGTTTCGCGCGATGTCCGCGTTCGTTTTGCCGATGCTTGCGAAGCGCTCGCGCGTGTCGCCGAAATCGTCTCGTCTTCGCCGGATTGCGGTGGCGCGATCGAGACCTTCCGCACTCTTCGTGCCGCGCACATCGCCAACAGCTATGGCGAGTTGCTCAGAACGCGCCGCGGCGAGCTCACGCCCACCGTGATCTGGAATATCGAGGCGGGCGCCAAGCTCTCGGCGGAGGATTACCTCAACGCCGAGCGGCGGCGCACCGCGATCTACCGCAGCTTTCGCGAGTTGTTCGCGCGTGCCGATTTCCTGGTAGCGCCGGCGGCGTCGGTATTCCCCTGGCCGAACGAGATCAGTGACGTCACCGCGATCGACGGCGCAGCCCTGGAAACGCCGATCGACTATCTCGCCGTCACCTTCATCGTGTCGCTGGTCGGCTGTCCGGTCCTGACCTTGCCGGTGCGGCGAGGGGAAAATCAGCTGCCCTTCGGCATCCAGATCATCGCCCCACCGGGCTGCGAATCCCGCCTGTTTGCTTTTGGCCGTGCCATCGAAAACGAATTGGGCTTTTCGCATCGTCGGCCGAAGCTCCCCTAGCTGTCGCGATGCTCGAGCCGGGCGGCGAGCGCGCCGGCAAGACCGATGGTGGGTTTGGCAGCGGGCCGGCGGTACGTGCCCGCGGTGGCCTTGCGCAGGCGCAACGCGACCAGTGCCTCGGCCTGCTTCACGGCGGCGACGACCTGGTCGACGACGGGAACGGGGATCCGGTCGGCGACGCGCTCGGCAAGACCCGAGAGCGGCGCACCTGCAAAGATCAGCACATCGGCCTCATCCTCGACGATGGCGCGCTGTGCGAGTTCGACCAGAAGGTCCTCCTTCTCGGTGCCGACCTCGGAGATCGCTTGAAACGGCGTGTCGAGCATGCGGATGCCCGCGCAGCGCTCGCGCAGCCCGTGGTCGCGGACGCATTCCTCGTACCAGGGCCCCAGCGCCTGCGCGAAAGTGACGATGGCAAAGCGCCGTCCGGCCATGCAGGCTGTCAGCATCGCGGCTTCCGCAAGGCCGATCACGGGAATATCGAAGGTCTCGCGTGCGGCGAACAGGCCGGGATCGCCGAAGGCGGCGATGATGGCCGCGTCGACTTTCGTGTGCTGCTCGGCCAGCATCTCCAGCGCGATCGCGCCGCCGATCTGCGCCTCGGTGCGCGTCGCGATATAGGGCACGCCGCGCGTCGCGGTGCAGGGGACGATCTCGGTGCCGGGCGCGGCGGCGCGCTGGGCGACATCCGTCATCAACTGGGTGACCCCCGCGCTGGTATTGGGGTTGAGCAGCAGCAGCTTCATGGTCACGCCGCCGTCAGCTTGGGTTTGGGAGCGAGCGTCTCGAGCAGCGCGGTGCCGGTCTGCCGGACATGGGCGCCGAGCAGGCGCCCTGCGGCTTCGCTGTCGCGCGCTTCGAGGGCGGCGAGGATGCCGGCGTGCTCGTCGACCGAATTGCTCCAACGCTTGTCGGCACCCAGCGCCAGATAGCGTGCGCGCTCGGCGCGGGAGATCAGCGTCTCGTGCGCTTCGCGCAGCGGCGTGTTGCGCGCCATCCGGACGATGGTGTTGTGGATTTCGCCGTTGATGGCGAAGTAATCGTCGAGCTTGCCGTTGCGATGATGACCCTCCATCCGGGTCTGCAGCGTGCGCAGGCGGGCGAGGTCACGTTCGGTGGCGCGCTCGGCGGCGAACTCGGCGGCCAGACGTTCGATCCCGGCGAGCGCTTCGAAAAGCTCCGAGATGCCGGCGACTGCGATGTCGGCGATGCGCGGACTGCGGTTGGGGCGAAGCTCGATCAACCCTTCGGCCGCGAGCACCTTCATCGCCTCACGAAGGGGAGTACGCGACACGCCCAGCTCCTTCGATAGCCTGGTCTCCTGGGTCTGCGATCCCGGCGCCAGCTCGCCGCGAATGATCATCGTCCGCATCCGCGCGGCGGCGCGCTCATGCAGGCCCATCCTCTTGAGTTTGGGCGATTTTCGGCCCTTCGGGGTTTCCGACTTCTGCTGCACGCGCGCCTCGTTGCTTCAGTTCATCCTAGCCGTTTCCGGCCGCTTGGCGTGCCCAAAATACCGTCGCATGTCGCTGAAAACAATGGCATAGCGCGCAAATTGTATGCAGCATGCAGAATCACCGTTGCACTACCGCGAAGGCCGACCGATGATCTCCCGAGACGCGCGAGGTCTCGCGCCTTCGAAACGGAGTGAGCGATGCGGACGAGTTTGCGACTGGGCCTCGTGGTGATGGTAGCGATGTTCGGCGGGGGCGACCTCGCCATTGCGCAGACCGCGAAGATCAAGCTCGGCTACGCCAAATGCGCGCACTGCCTGCCGATGTCGCTGATCCCGGGTATGGCGAAGGGCGTCGAGGTCGAGGCCACCGGCTTCAACTCGGGCAACGATGTGCTCACCGCACTGATCTCCAAGAGTATCGACGTCGCGCAAGTCACCTACCTCCATTACGTCACCGCGCTCGACAAGGGCTTTGACGTCGTCGCCGTGTCCGGCCAGATCAACGGCGGCTCGGAATGTCTCTCCTCCACGAAGCTGAACCTGCCGCCTGATGATTGGACCGCGTTCAAGGCCATCGTTGCCAAGGGCAAGAGCGACGGTCAGTTGCTGAAGGTCGCGGCCTCCCGCGGCAATGCGCAGGACATCCACATGCGCGGCGCATTCCTCAAGCAGGGCGTCGATCCCAACAAGGACGTCCAGTTCATCAACATCCCCAATCCGTCCGACCATCTCGCGGCCTTGCAGCGCGGCGAGGTCGACATGATCTGCTCGGTCGAGCCGTTCGCCTCGCAGATCCGGCTTGCCGGCGCCGGCAAGCACTTCGTGCTGCCGTACGACCAGGCCGCGGGCAATCTGACGAACTTGATCGTCACCCGTTCCGACGTGATCGCGAGCCAGCGCGCCGGCGTTCAGGGCGTCGTCAGCGCCGTGGTCGAGCTCGACAACAAGCTGATCGCCGACAAGGCGCCGTGGATCGACGTCATCAACAAGCTCACCGGCCTCGACAAGAATGTAGCAACCGAGGCGCTGAAAAATGCCTCGCCCGATCCCGCGCTCCACCGGTCGCAGACGCTCGCGATCGCCGCGATGATGCGTGATCTCAAATACATCTCCAAGGACGTCTCCGCGGAAGCGGAGAAGAACATGGACTATTCGTTCCTGGGGCAGGCCACGGGAAAGGCCAAGAATGACCTCGGTTACTGACGTCTCGCCCGCGAGGCCAGCCTTTCGGCTGACGCGGGTGTTCCAAGGGCTCGAACGCCTCATTGTCCCTGCGCTGCTGATCGCGGGCTGGGAGGCTTTTGCCCGCAGCGGCGTGCTTCCGCCCGCGCTCCTGCCGGCGCCGAGCGCGGTGCTGCATGCGCTCGGCGACTGGGTGTTCGGCTTCGACGAGACCACGCAGACCTATTCCGGTCACTGGCTGCGCGATGCGCTCGCCAGCGCTTTGCGCGTGTTCGGCGGCTTCGCGTTGGCAAGCCTGCTCGGCATCCTCGCGGGCGTCGCGATCGGCTGGTCGCGCCTGTTCGAGAAGACGCTGGAGCCGACGCTCCAGATGCTGCGGCCGATACCGCCGGTGTCCTGGATTCCGCTGGCGATCATCTGGTTCGGCATCGCCGACAAGCCGGCGATCTTCCTGGTCTTCCTCGGCGCCTTCTTTCCCGTACTGATGAACAGCATCCACGGCGTGAAGACGGTCGACCACAATCTCGTGCGCGCAGGCGCGATGATGGGCGCGAACCAGCGGCAGATGCTGACCGATATCGTGCTGCCGGCGGCGCTCCCCTCGATCTTCGCCGGTCTCCGCATCGCGGTCGGCTCGGCATGGATGCTGACGGTCACGGCCGAAATGGTGGCGGTGAAGAGCGGCCTCGGCTACGTGCTTTGGGATTCATACTATTTCCTGCGCTACGACATCGTAATCGCGGCGATGATCTCGATCGGGTTGCTCGGCTATCTCTCCGATCTCGGGCTCAAGGCGATCATGGCGCGCGCGTTGCGCTGGCAGCGGACGACCACCGTGCAGGGCAGGGCAGGCTGATGGCGGCCATCGAGCTACGCAACATCGTCAAGGTGTTCTCCGACAAGCGGCGCGGCCGCGATTTGCTGACGCTGGACAACATCAATCTCGACATCGAGGCCAACGACTTCGTCTGCCTGCTCGGTCCGTCCGGCTGCGGCAAGTCGACCCTGCTCAACATCATCGCCGGCTTCGAGCAGGCGACGTCCGGCCGGACGCTGGTCGACGGCAAGCAGGTGGAGCGGCCGGGCTCCGACCGCGGCGTGGTGTTCCAGCAGCCGACCCTGATGCCGTGGCTGACGGCGATCGACAACATCGCCTTCCATCTCAAGCTCAAGGGCGTCGGCAAGGCCGAGCGGCACGATCGCGCCATGGAGTTCATCGATCTCGTCGGCTTGCGCGGTTTCGAGCACCACCATCCCTCCGAGATGTCGGGTGGCATGAACCAGCGCGTCGGCATCGCCCGTGCGCTGCTGATGAACCCGAGCGTGATCCTGATGGACGAGCCGTTCGCGGCGTTGGACGCCCAGACCAAGCTCGAAATGCAGGAGGAGCTGGTCGCGATCTGGCAGAAGCGGCGCTGCACCATCGTTTTCGTCACCCACAGCGTCGACGAGGCGCTGGTGCTCGGCAACAAGATCGTGGTGATGACGAAGCGGCCCGGCCGCATCCGCGAGGCGGTCAATTTCGACTTGCCGCGTCCGCGCGACATCACCAGTCCCGAATTCAATGACGCAAAGCGCCGCATCCTCTCCCTGATCCGGGAGGAGTCGACGCGCCTTGCGCAGGCGTCGTAAGGTAAGGCCATGCGCAAGCGTCTCGGCATGATCACGCCGTCCTCCAACTCGGTGCTCGAGCCCGTCACCAGCGCCATGCTGCATGGCGTGCCTGATGTCACCGCGCATTTCTCGCGCTTCCGCGTCACCGAGATTGCGCTCGATGCCGCGGCGCTGAACCAGTTCGACGCCTCCGTGATGCTGCCTGCGGCGGACCTGCTGGCCGATGCCAAGGTCGATGCCATCGCCTGGAATGGCACTTCGGCAAGTTGGCTCGGTATCGGCCGTGACAGGAGCCTCTGCGAGGCGATCACCGCGCGCACGAGCGTGCCGGCGACGACCTCTACGCTGGCCTGCATCGATGCTGCACGTGCGCTCGGTGCCGAGCGCGTTGGCCTCGTTTCGCCCTACACCGACGACGTCCAGCGGCGAATCGGCGACGTCTGGGCGACAGACGGCATCGCTCCGCATGCCGAGCGGCATCTGGGCCTGCGCGATAATTTCTCCTTCGGCGAGGTCCCGCCTGCGACCATCGCGGACATGATCCGCGCGGTCGCGGCGGACGGCGCCGACGCGATCGTCATTCTCTGCACCAATCTCGACGGCGCCGCGCTTGCGGCCTCACTCGAACGGGAGTTGAACATCGCCGTGCTGGATTCGGTGGCGGTGACGCTGTGGCGAACGCTTGCGCTCGCCGGCGGCGACGTCACGACTCTTGCGTCGTGGGGCCGGATCTTCCAGACACCAGCGGTCAACAAGTAACGGAGGCGCCTGTGACCCAGCTCGATCTCGCCATTCGCGGCGGCACCATCGTGACGGCCAGCGACGAGTTTCGCGCCGATATCGGCATTCGCGACGGCCGAATCGTCAGCATCGCCGACCGTGTCAAGGGCGCCGCGCGCGAGATCGATGCGACGGGATTGCTTGCGCTGCCGGGCGGGATCGACAGTCACGTCCACATTTCGCAGCCCTCCGGCCCCGACGTCGTGATGGCCGACGATTTTGCGTCGGCGACGCGCGCGGCTGCAGCCGGCGGCAACACCATGGTGCTGCCCTTCGCGCTCCAGGAGAAAGGCACGTCGCTCCGCACCTGCGTCGAGAACTACCGCAAGCTCGCCGAGGGCGAGTGCTACATCGACACCGCGTTTCACCTCATCATCTCCGATCCGACCGCGGTCGTGCTCGGGCAGGAGCTGCCGGCGCTCGTCAAGGACGGCTACACCTCGTTCAAGGTGTTCATGACCTATGACGATCTCGTGCTCAGCGACAGCCAGCTGCTGGAAGTGTTCGACGTGGCGCGCCGCGAGGAGGCGCTGGTGATGGTCCATTGCGAGGGCTATGACGCGATCCGCTTTCTCACCAGCAAGCTCGAGCGCGAAGGCCAGATCGCGCCGTATTACCACGGCGTGTCGCGGCCCCAGGCTGTCGAGCGTGAGGCGACGCATCGCGCCATCAGCCATGCCGAGGTGATCGGCGTTCCCATCATGATCGTGCATGTCTCGGGCCGAGAGGCGATGGAGCAGGTGCGTTGGGCCCAGCAACGCGGATTGCCGGTGCATGCCGAGACCTGCCCGCAATACATCACGCTGACGGCCGACGACATGAAGGGCCTGAACATGGACATCACGGGCGCGAAATATGTCTGTTCGCCGCCGCCGCGCGACGTCGAAAGCCAGCAGGCGATCTGGGAAGGCATCACGACCGGCGTGTTCCAGACCTTCTCGTCCGACCACTGCCCGTTCCGCTACGACGATCCCAAGGGCAAGCTGACGCCGAATGCACGCACTTCGTTCCGCTGGGTACCGAACGGCATTCCCGGCGTGGAGACGCGGCTGCCGATCCTGTTCTCCGAAGGCGTCTCGAGGGGGCGGATCAGCCTGCAGAAATTCGTCGAGCTGACCGCGACCAACCACGCGCGGATCTACGGCCTCTATCCGCGCAAGGGCTCGATCGGCGTCGGCTTCGACGCCGACATCGCGCTGTGGGACCCGAAGCTGACGAAGAAGATCCGTCAGGCCGATCTGCATCACGGCTCCGACTATACGCCCTGGGAAGACTTCGACGTCACTGGGTGGCCGGTCACCACAATCGCCCGCGGGCGGGTCGTGTACGAACAGGGCAAGATCGTCGGCGACAAGGGCGCGGGCGAGGTGCTCAGCCGCGGCAAGTCGAGCCTGATCTGACAATTGAGGATGAGCGATCAAGAAAATCTCGGGAGAAACGGGCCGCGAGAACGCGAAACTGCGTGTTTCTGCACAACACATGCCGACAGTCCCGCGATGAAACCGCGCTGCCTCGATCGATCCGTCCCATGACGTGGTAAGGTCCGGACCGATCGGCGCCGTGCGCGCGCGGCTAGCTGCAGCTCAGGGGCAATGCCTGAGCGGGATGCAGCTCGTACCAGTCATAGCAGTCCGGATAGGCGCCGTAGAATCCATATCCGCGCCGGCCGTAGCGGTGGAATGCGTGCTGGCGGAGACCGCCGATATGGCCGCCGAAGCCGAGGTGCTCGCCACCGAACCGGGCGCCGCCGCCGCCGAATCTTCCCGCGTGGCCCATGCCGCCGAAATGCGCGCCGCCGCCAAAGCCCGCATGTGCGCCTCCGCCGAAGCCGCCGCCAAACCCGCCGTGGCCGCCACCGCCGCCGCCGTGCGCGTCTGCCGCGCCGATGGCCAGCGTCGAAGCGAGGGCTGCTGTTGCCAAAATCATGATGGCCCGTTTCATGGAAAACTCCTCTCGTGTTGAGCTGCCCAACCATCCCGGAAGTCGCCGACGCCTCGTGCTGCGCGCGAGGCTGCTAATGACTGGGCGTGTGATGCATGAGAGGTAGGAGCGATGCACGGAAATCCAACTGAATTCGGCGTCATGTATGAGCCGCGCTGCTCGCGAAGGTAACTGCGCCGCGCGTGGTGGCGGCGTGCGCGCAAGGAGCGGGCTGAATGGACCAGCCCGCTCCCTGTCATTCGATGTGCGGCGATCAGAGGCTGCCGGTACCCGGCTCGCACGGCACGTTGTTTCCGGTCCACGGCGCGGTGGCGAAGGCGCCGACGCGCGGTGCTGGCATGCAGGCGCGTTCGCCCGGATAATCGAAGGGCGCAGTCGTCGCGATCATATCCGCTTGTACCGCGGGTTGCCGCACGACGCGATGTTGCTCGCGCGCCATGACGGGGCCGCCGAGCATGGCGGCTGCGATCAGTCCCATCGACAACAGTTTTGACTTGGTCATTCGCTCTCTCCTTTGATGACATCAGGCCGAACCATGTCGGCTCGCCGTTGACGTGTGAACGACCACACACGATTCAAACGCACGATTTGCTCACCGCAGTTCAACGACCTGTGAGCCGATGCGGCGTAACAACCGCGATCGTGCGAATGGATAACATCCGTGGCCCCTGAAACTACAACGCGTGCGTTGAGGGCATATGTTCGATCCAGCCCAGTTCGAATGCGGAGCCCGCAAGATGATCACGACATCGGCAACATGCACCTTCGTTGCATTGGCGCTGCTCGTGATGCGAGCCGTCCGCAACATGAACTGGAATTCAATGGCAGCGCCCGCGCCGCAAGCCTATCTCGCATCAGAGCGAGTGGCCGGCTTCAGGCGGCGTCAGGGCGGCGGGGCCGGCGCGTGCGGACACCGAACATGACGCCGTGCGCCGCTGAGCCCACGCTTCCTCACCGCGTGCCAAAGCGCCGCGCGGAGCGCGGAACGAGGATCATGAACCGTATTCTCCTGATCGAGGACGACACCGAGACTGCCGAGGCGATTGTCGCCGAGCTCACCGATCGCGGCTTCGAGGTGCAATGGGCTGGCGACGGCGTCGACGGTCTCGACCGTGCGCGCAGGTCGAGCCCGGATGCCATGATCGTCGATCGCATGCTGCCGAAAATGGACGGACTGACCGTCATCGAGGCGCTGCGCAAGGATCAGTTCAGGACGCCCGTGCTGGTGCTGAGTGCGCTCGGTGCGGTGGACGACCGGGTACGCGGATTGCGCATGGGCGGAGATGATTATCTCACCAAGCCGTTCGCGATCATCGAGCTGGTCGCGCGGATCGAGGCGCTGCTGCGCCGCCCGACCGACGACCGTAAGACCATCCTGCATTCCGGGCCGCTCGAGCTCGACCTGATCGAGCGGACGGCGCGACGCGGCGATCGCGAGCTCGACCTGCTGCCGCGCGAATTCCGGCTGCTCGAATACATGATGCGCCGGAACGATCAGTTGCTGACGCGCGCGATGCTGCTCGAGGAGGTCTGGAACTACAAGTTCGTCCCGGCGACCACGAACCTGATCGACGTGCATATGGGCCGGCTCCGTCACAAGGTCGACGGTCCAGGAGAGGTGCAGCTCATCCACAACGTCCGAGGCTCCGGCTTCGTGCTGCGTTCGCGGCAATAGGAACGCAAGATGCATCAGGTCCGGTTGATCCGCTCCAGCACGTTCCTCTGGGCCCTGGCCGTGGCGGCCGCCTTCGCGCTGTTCGTGGTCGCCCTGTTCACGTTCGTCTACTGGAAGCTCGACGACTACCTGATCGCGCGATCCGATCGCATGATCACCACGCAGATCCATTTCATCGCAGACCTGCCGCCGGCCCGCCGCATCAGTGCGATCGCGGATCATCTCGAGCAGGATTCCAGGGGTGTGCAGTACGCAGGACTGTTCGATGCCGCCGGCATCAGGCTTGCCGGCAACATCGACCATTTGCCGCGCGAACTCGGGTTGGGTGGCGCGGTGCAGGGCGTGCGGCTCGATCTCAAGGGAAGACCGGCAGTCCAGGTTCCGGTCGTCAGGGCGATCGGCAGGCGCCTCGATGGAGGCGATGTGCTGGTGATGGGACGGAACGTCGACGAGACGCGCGAGATATCGAGCGTCGTGGGCGAAGCCCTGGCCCTCGGCCTGCTGCCGGCCTTCAGCCTCTGCCTAGTGGCCGGCGCCTGGCTGAGCGCCCGTGCCCAGAAGCGGGTCGAGGAGGTCAACCAGCGGGTCCAGCGCATCGTCGCCGGCGAGCTGCGCGAGCGGCTCCCGGAGGGCGGGACGGACGATCCGTTCGCGCGGCTGGCCGCGATCGTCAACGGCATGCTCGACGAGATGGAGACGATGATCAACGCGCTGGCCGGCGTCGGCAACGACATCGCCCATGACCTCAGGACGCCGCTCACGCGTGTCCGCCTGGCGCTGGAGCGCGGGCGCACGCATGCGGCGACGCTGGAGGAACTCCAGGACATCACCGACAAGGCCATGGCCGGGATCGACCAGTCGCTCGCCATCGTCACGGCGCTGCTGCGCCTGACCGAGATCGAGAACAACCGCCGCATGGCCGGATTTGGCGAGGTCGCGCTGGACGAGATCCTGCGGGAGGTGTGCGACGTCTACGAGCCCATCGCCGAGGACAAGCTCATCGGGCTCGGTGTCGTCATCGCGCGCAATGTGCAGGTCTGGGGCGACCGCGACCTGCTGTTCGAGGCCGTCGCCAACCTCGTGGACAATGCCGTCAAGTTCACGCCATCGGGCGGACGGGTGGAGCTCGCTCTGGAGGCGGAGGACGATACGGCGCTCGTGCGCGTCCGCGACACCGGCCCCGGCATCAGCGAGCAGGAGCGTGAGGCGGTGCTGCGCCGTTTCTATCGCTCCGACACGATGCGCAACACGCCCGGCGTCGGGCTCGGACTGAGCCTGGTCGCCGCCATCGTCAAGCTGCACGGCTTTCGGCTGATCATCGGTCCCGCTCCCGGTGGGCAGATCGAGATCCTTGCCCGGATCGGACGGACGGGCAGGGCCGTCACCCGCCGGTCGCGGACGTTAGTGCACGCCGACTCCGATTAGATGGGATGGACCAAAACGATGCGCGATGCTTTCGAGATCGATCAGCCGGCCTGGAACGTGGGAGTGACGGATGCAGACTAGCCACGAAGTTACGAGGAAAAATCTCCCGGCCATGCCGGTCTCGCCGGTGCCGGCGCCGTTCCTCAGCGCGTATTCCGCGGCCATCAGGCGCTACGACCTTCTCGAGCCGGGTCAGGAGCAGCAGCTCGCGCGTCGCTGGCAGCAGACCGGGGATCGGAGCGCGGCGGACGCGCTCGTCACCAGCCATCTCCGGCTCGCGGCCAAGCTGGCGCGGGGCTACAAAGGATACGGCCTTCCGATGGTCGATCTGATCGCCGAGGCCAATCTGGGCCTCGTGATCGCGGCGTCACGCTTCGAACCCGGTCGTGGCGCGCGCTTCTCCACTTACGCGGTCTGGTGGATCAGGGCCGCCATTCACGAGTACATCCTGCGGTCCTGGTCCCTCGTCAAGATCGGGACGACGGCCGCGCAGAAGAAGCTATTCTTCAAGCTCCGCAGCGAAATCAGGAAAGCCACCGGCAACGTGATGTCGGGGCTCACGCCTGACGTCGCCGAATTGATTGCCGGGAAGCTCGAGGTGACGGCGCGTGAAGTGATCGAGATGGACGTGCGGCTGAACGGTGACCTGTCGCTGAACGCGCCCGTCGGTGGCGAAGATGGCGGAACCGACCTGGAAGCCTTGCTGGTCGACGGGGCGATCGACGCCGAGACGTTGCTTGCCGATCACGAGCAGACGGAGCGGCGTGCCAAAGCCTTGCGGGTTGCGCTGGGCGGGCTTGCGGCGCGGGAACGTCGCGTCTTCGAGGCACGGCGGCTGACGGAATGCCCCGTCACGCTCGATCGGCTGGCCCGCGAATTGTCCATCTCCAGCGAGCGGGTTCGACAGATCGAGATTCGCGCCTTCGCCAAGGTCAAGCGGGCCGTCACGCTCGCCGCGCAGGATGCGCCACGGTCCGCCGTGTGTGGCGTCTGAATTCGTTTTCAATTGAACGGGGCTTCGAGCGTCCTCACCTGTCCGACGCCCCACTTAACTCACTCCAGGCAGACCACCATGGGAATTGTTCGCTTCGCGCTACGGCTTCCGCACACATTCTATGTGCTCGCTGCGCTGATCCTGTTCCTCGGCGGCCTCGCGATCCGCTCGATGCCCACCGATATTTTCCCGGAGATCAGGATTCCCGTCGTCACGGTCATCTGGAGCTACACCGGGTTGTCGACGCCGGAGATGGAGCAGCGCGTCAGCACCTACAGCCAGTATTCGATCAGCGCCAATGTCAGCGGCATCAAGAATATCGAGGCGCAGACCCTCAACGGCCTGTCCGTTCAGAAGATCTACTTCCAGCCGGACGTCAATCTCGATCTCGCGATCTCGCAGATCGTCTCGGCGACCAACGCTATCCGTGCCCTGATGCCGCCGGGCATCCAGCCGCCGATCATCGTGCAGTTCAATGCGTCCAGCGTGCCCGTGCTGCAGCTCAGCCTCGAGTCGAACAGCCTTAACGAGCAGCAGCTCTACGATTTCGGCATCTACCGCGTCCGCCAGCAGCTGGCTCCCGTACCGGGCGTGACTCTGCCCACACCCGCCGGCGGCAAATACCGCCAGATCATGGTCGATCTCGATCCGAACAAGCTGCTGTCGCGCGGATTGACGCCGCTCGACGTCGTCAATGCGGTGAACACCCAGAATCTGACGCTGCCGACCGGTACGACCAAAATCGGAGACACCCAATACACCGTTCGCACCAATGCGACGCCGGCCACGATCCACGATCTCAACATGATTCCGGTGAAGTTCGCGAACGGAGCCACGATCTTCCTGAAGGATGTCGCCCAGGTCCGCGACGGCGCCCAGGTCCAGCAGAACATCGTGCGCGAGGACGGCCACCGCGCCGTCCTGCTCAGCATCATCAAGAACGGAAATGCGTCAACGCTCGCTGTCGTCAACGGCGTGAAGGCGGCCCTGAAGTCGATCCGCGCGTCGGCCCCGGCGGGGTTGAAGATCAACGAGCTGTTCGACCAGTCGATATTCGTCACCCATTCGGTCGATGGCGTGCTGCGCGAGGGTGCGATCGCGGCGGGCCTGACCGCGCTGATGATCCTGGTGTTCCTGGGATCATGGCGGTCGACGCTGGTCGTCCTGATCTCGATCCCGCTGGCGATGCTGTCCTCGCTGATCGTCCTGTATTTCCTCGGCGAGACCCTCAACACGATGACGCTCGGCGGGCTTGCCCTCGCGGTCGGTATCCTTGTCGACGATTCGACGGTGACGATCGAGAACACGCACCGGCTCTGGACGGAGGAAGGCATGCCGCTGTCGGAGGCAACCCTGCACGGAGCGGCCGAGATCGCGGTGCCGACGCTGGTGTCGACGCTCGCGATCAGTTGCGTGTTCACCTCGGTCGTGTTTCTGGAGGGGCCGGCCAAGTATCTGTTCACGCCGCTCGGCCTCGCCGTGGTGTTCGCGATGCTCGCGTCCTACGGGCTGTCGCGCACGCTCACGCCGATCACCATCGGCCTGCTGCTCAAGAGCGAGCGGCGCCATGGCGAGGGCGAACGCCCGTCGGGCGTCTTCGCGCGCGCCTCGGCCATGTTCGAGCGCGGGTTCGAGCGCCTGCGCGATGGCTATTCCGATCTCCTGCTGGCGTTGCTGCGGCATCGCGTCGTCGTGCCCGTTGTCGCCGTGCTGGTGCTGGCGCTAGGGGCCACCATGTTCGTCTATGTCGGCAGGGACTTCTATCCTTTGATCGACGGTGGCCAGATCCAGCTGCACGTTCGCGCGCCCGCGGGCACGCGTATCGAGCGCACGGAAGCGATTTTCCAGGCTGTCGAGGACAAGATCCGCGAGGTCATTCCCGAGCGCGACCGGGCGCTGATCGTCGACAACATCGGACTCCCCGCGCGGGCCTACAATCTCGCATTCACTGATGGCTCGACCATCGGGGTGAACGACGGCACCATCCTCGTCTCGCTGAAGGACGGGCACAAGCCGACCGCGGATTACGTCAGGAAGCTGCGGCAGGTGCTACCTTCGGCATTTCCGGAGGACACCTTCTATTTCCAGGCGGCCGATATCGTCACGCAGATCCTGAACTTCGGTCTTCCAGCGCAGATCGATGTCCGCACGGTCGGTTACGGCAACAACAACCTGGCCGTGGCCAAGGAGCTGCAGAAGAGTCTCGCGGCGATCCCCGGCGTGGTTGATGCGCATCTGCAGCAGGAAGTGGATGCTCCCGCGTTCTACGCCGACATCGACCGCACCCGCGCCGCGCAGCTCGGCCTCAATGCGAGCACGGTGGCGACCAATATCAATGTCAGCCTCAGTTCGTCCTCACAGGTCTCGCCGAATTTCTGGACGGATCCGACGTCAGGCATCCCTTATTATCTGGCCGTGCAGACGCCTGAATACAGGGCCAATTCGCTAAACGCATTGGGCAACACGCCAGTGTCGGCCTCCCTTGCCGCAAGCGGGCAGACGGTGCCCGGCCTGCTCAGCAATGTCGCCACCTTCAAGCGGGGCACCGTTCCCACCAACTCGAACCAGGCCAATGTCCAGCCGGTGTACGACGTCTATGCGAGCGTGCAGGGTCGTGATCTCGGCAGCGTTGCAGCCGACATCGAGAAGGTGACGTCCACCCTGCAGAAGCAGCTTCAGCCGGGCAATTCCATTCAGGTTCTGGGACAGATCCAGAGCATGCATCAGTCGTTCCGCGATCTCGGAATCGGGCTGCTGTTCGCGGCCATCCTGGTTTATCTGCTGATGGTCGTGAACTACCAGAACTTCGGCGATCCCTTCGTCGTCATCATGGCGCTGCCGGCGACATTCTGCGGCATCGTGACGATGCTGTTCATCACCGGGACCACGCTGAACGTGCCTTCGCTGATGGGTGCCATCATGGCGATCGGCGTTGCCTCCGCAAATTCCATCTTGCTCGTGACGTTCGCGCGTGACGAGCAGTTGAAGGGACACTCGGCCTTCCAGGCGGCGCTGAGCGCGGGCCGAACGAGGATCCGGCCTGTGCTGATGACAGCGGCCGCGATGATCGTGGGCATGATCCCGATGGCGATCGGCGGGCCCGGCGAGGAGCAGAATGCGGCGCTCGCGCGGGCGGTCATCGGTGGCCTGCTGTTCGCAACCCCGACTACCTTGCTGATCGTGCCTTATCTCTTTGCCATGCTGCGCAAGGGCAATGACGGCAAGCCTCGCCACGGCGTATTCGAGGAGCAACCGGAATGAGCGATGTTCGTGCAAAGACTGATGACGACGAGGCGAGAGACCGCCCGGGGGCAGAGAGCCTCCGGGTCGTGGAGTTGCCGAGCAAGGGTCCGCGATCCCGCCGGCGTTACGGCGGAGCATTGCTCGGAGGAGGTGCGCTCCTGCTGCTCGCCGGCGGTCTCGGCATTGGAGCCTGGCGGCACTACGAGGCCGCGCGTGTCGTTGCCGCGGTGGCAGAGCAGGTGCGGACCAACGTTCCGGAAGTGCGGGTGGCGACAGTCAAGCCCAGCGGCGACATCATGAAGGTGAGTTTGCCGGCGACGACGACCGCATTCGAGGCGGCCAACATCTTCGCGCGGACCAGCGGCTATATCGAGAAGCGCTACGTCGATATCGGTGATCGCGTCAAGAAGGGCGACCTCCTTGCGGAAATCACCGCGCCCGAGCTGGATCAGCAGATCGCGCAGGCGCAGGCGACGCTGGCGCAGGACCAGGCCGCGCTTCAGCAGGCGCAGGCAAGCCGGGAGCTCGCCGACGTCACCAATTCGCGCGACAGCAATCTCGTCAAGCAGGGCTGGTTGACGGCACAACAGGGCGACAATGATCGTCTCACCCTGCGCGCGCAGCAAGGCGCGGTGGGGGTCGCCCAATCGAACATCACTGCGCAGCAGGCGCAGATCCGCGTCCTCCAGCAGGAGAAGTCGTACCAGCGTGTGGTGGCGCCGTTCGACGGTGTGGTCACCCAGCGTAACGTGGACAATGGCAGCCTGGTGCAGGCAGGCTCCACCTTCATGTTCACGCTGATGCATTCCAACGTGATCCGGACCCAGGTGTTCGTGCCTCAGGACGAAGCGTTTGGCGTTGCGCCGGGCGTCGATGCGGAGATCCGCGTCCCCGAAATTCCGGGGCGGACGTTTGCGGGCAAGGTCACGCGGATCGCAACTGCGCTGCAGCCGGGGAGCCGGACGCTGCTGACCGAGATCGACGTGCCCAACCCCGATGGCCTGCTCAGTCCCGGCATTTATTGCACCGTCGAACTATCAATCCCGCGCAGGACGCCATCGATGACGATCCCCTCCGACGCGCTCGTCTTCGATCAAAACGGCCTTCATGTCGTAGTCGTGCGGAACGGCACGGTTCAATTTCAGCAGGTCTCGATCTCCAGAGACTTCGGCACCACGGTGGAAGTGCGCGACGGTGTGCATCCCGGCGATCAGGTCGTGCTCAATCCTTCGGTCAGCTTGGCAGAAGGCAGCAAGGTCACCGTTCGCAAGACCGAAGTCAGCTAGGGGCTCCACAGAGATGATGCGGATTGCGCTCGGCACGATGTTAGCTTTTCTGCTCGGATTCTCTCCGGGCCAGGCACAGGTCGCCACGACCGGCAGCACGGCAATGGATCTGCCGACAGTGCCGGGTGCGATCGTGATTTCGCCGCTCAACAGTCCGGGCCCGTTTTCCGCGACGACGGTGCCGGGTGCTCCGGATACGACGCTGGCGCCTGTTCCGCTCGCCTCGGACCCGACCACGCCGGGGACGGTGGTCGCCTGTGCTCAGCCGTCGTCATCGCCCATGCCGGTACCGGCGACGCCGAGCGTATCGGCCATGGGCGCTTCGACATCGAGCCTGGCGGCTGAGATTCTTCCGGTCACGGGGCAGAACGGAAGCTCTATCGGAACGATCTCCGCGGCTGCGCCGGCAGGAACAGGTACGAGTGTTGCATGCAGCTCGATGCCGGGAGGGCAGGTGACGAGCGCTGCGTCTCTGCCGCTTTCGATTCCGCAAGTGCCGATAAGTCCCGCGCCCGGCACGATCGTTGGGGATACCGGCGGTGCCGGCGGCACAGGCATCGATCCGAATGCCGCGGTCGTACCGAGCCCGAACAGCTCGGCTTGCATGGAAGGCGTCTCGATGAATCTTGCTTCGCCTGCCACGGTGTTGGCGGCCAACGCTTCTGGCGCTGCGCCAACGCCGGGGGTATCGCCGATCCTGCCGCCGGGATGCTGAGATGAAGATATGGGGGCGGCAGGACGGATGGTGCTTGCTCGCGGCGTCTCGTCATCGACGCCCGTGTTCGCCGTGAAGATAGCCATGGGTGAAAACCGGCGCGGCCCCACCGGGTCGCTCGAGGCCCATTCGCCCGGCGGGCGTCAGCGCGCCACCATTCAGCACGTCGCGATCGGGGTACATCGATGCGAAAGTTGCCGGCTCCTGGTCGGCGAAAGACCAGGCCGCCGATGCTGACGATATCGTTGCCGTTGAGATCAGCGCAGCAGCGATCAAGACCTTGAATGCAGTCATAGCGATTCTCCATTACTTGCTGTGTGCGGAGAGGCGCGGACGATGATCGCTGCTCGGCTAGTGGCGTTTCCGGAATTGTTCTGATGAGACTCATGTAGGTACTCCGGTCGAAGAGTCCCGACGCATGTGCATCACTCCTACGAGAAGATTCTGTCACGGTTGTCAGAACGCTCGCGCCATTGTGCGTGATCAAACGCGACCGGTGTACGTTTCCGTGCAGCGGATCGCGTGAACATCTGGAGTGTGAGCAATGAGATTATTCCCTGTCGTTTGTGTTGCCGCCTGTATTGGACTGTCGGGCACCGCGTCGGCCCGTGGTGGTATGGGATCACATATGTCGATGGGTGGCGGCGGTACGCTCGGTACGAGCGCTGCCGCGCCGGGAACGAACTCGCTCGGTACCGCACTTCCAGCGTCGGACGGCGGCGGCCACGTGACGAAGGGGCCGTTGCTCGGCACGGACCCGACCATCGACAAGGAAGACGCCCGGCTCGAGAAGATGCTGGAAGGATCAATCTGCCGCGGCTGCTGAAGAGCAGACGTCGCCGGCCTCGTTCGGAGAGCCTCCGAGCTGCGATCAATTGCAGGATGGGTCTGTCGATCCCGGTAGGTGATTCTCAAATCGCACGAGATATTTCGAGTGAGCCCAGGCGGCAGATAGACCCTCCCGCTGGTTGGACACCCCCAAACGTGCCTTCGAGAAATTGACGTTGGGTTTCAGAAGATCACGACCGTGGCCGCCGGCTACAAGGAACCCACACCGCTCGGCGGAACGGGCCGTGCGACCGTCCGTGGGGCGGCTTACGCATTACAAGGACAAGTGATGAAGCAATCAGGCAACTTGCCGCGTTCGGGCTTCGGCTCGCTCGTATTGATTGCGGTTGTGCTCGGAGGCGGCGCTGCCGCTTTCGCATATACTGCAGGCTGGCTCTCGCCCGGGCGCCTCACGCCGGAGCGGATGATCGCGGCGCTGGCGCCCCCGGGAGGCGCGCCGCTGGGGCACCGGCGGAATCATGCCAAGGGAATCTGCTTCACCGGAGCCTTCGAGGCGAACGGAAACGGCGTCGAACTCTCGCGTGCCAGGATCTTTGAGCGCGGCAAGTATTCGGCGGTGGGCCGCTTCAATCTCGGCACCACAGATCCGAACGCCGTGGATGCAACCGCGCGTGTGCGGGGTTGGGATTGCAGATCGCCGCGGCGGACGGCGAAGAGTGGCGGATGGCGCTGATTAATCCGCCGTTTTTCGCGGTGTCGACGCCGCAGGCATTCCACGACCTGCTGATTGCGTCCGGCAAGAAGGATCCGGAAGCGATGAAGGCATTCATCCAGTCCAATCCGGAATTCGCCGCCTTTGCGACCTGGGCGAAGACGGCGCCCTGGACCGACAGTTATGCGGAGGACGCTTACCACGGGCTCAACAGTTTCATCTTCACGGATGCACGCGGCGGCGAGCGGACGGTGCGATGGTCGTTGCTCCCCGCCGCTCAGGTCGTACCGATATCACAGGCCGAGCTGGAAAAGCGCGGGCCCGATTTTCTCGAGCAGGAGATAACGGAGCGCATCCGCACTGCCGGCCCGCAACGCTGGACCATGGTCACGACGGTCGCCGATCCCGGCGATCCCACCGCAGACCCGAGCAAGGCCTGGCCGGAGGGCCGCCGGACGGTGCAGGTCGGAACGCTCGTCGTGCAGCGGATCGAACAGGAGCGGGACGGGCCGTGCCGCGACATCAATTTCGATCCGACCGTGCTGCCGAAGGGAATTCGGGTGTCAGACGATCCTTTCCCGGCCGCGCGCTCGTCGGTGTACCGCAAGTCCTACGATCTGCGTGCGGCCGAAGCCAGCAGCTATCCGCGAACCGAGGCCGCCAAGCCATGAGTACAGCGCTTCATCGTTTCGCCCTGGTCCAGCGGTTCTTGCACTGGCTGATGGCGGCTTGCATCATTGCCATGCTCTTCATCGGGGTCGGCATGGTGTCTACGGTGGCACCGACATATTTGCCGCTGATCCTGATCCACAAGACGCTCGGTGTCACGCTTCTGGTTCTCGTCGTGATCAGGCTGGCGTTGCGGCTCCATTACGGCGCGCCGCCATTGCCGGAGGATCTTCCGCCGGCGATCAAGCTGGGAGCGCGATTGTCACATCTCGCCCTCTATGGCTTCATGATTGTCATGCCGCTGCTGGGGCTCGGTATGCTCTGGGCTGCGGCCTATCCGGTTGTCCTGTATGGCGGGATTCAAATTCCGGCGGTGCTGCCGCAGAGCGACCGCGCGCACACGCTGCTGTGGAATGCTCATTTTTATCTGGGCTTCGCCTTCTTTGCCATCGTGCTGCTGCATCTGGCGGCAGCGCTGTTCCACGCCTTGGTCCGCCGCGACGGCGTCTTCGGGACGATGGCTCTCTTCCGACTGCGGAACAGGACGACGCCGGCGGAATGAACCCTTCATGCGCCGGCGAAGCGCGCGGCCGAAGTTCTTCAATCTCCAACAAGGATGACGATCATGACGAAAGCCGATATCCAGACCCCGACGGATCTTGGGGCCAATGCGAACCGGGATATCCCAGCCGCGCTGAGAGCGTTGCTGGCTGACGTTTTCGCGCTGTACCTGAAGACCAAGAACTTTCACTGGCACGTGTCGGGCCGGCACTTTCGCGACTATCACCTGATGCTCGACGAGCAGGCCGAGCAGATCTTTGCCATGACCGACGATATTGCCGAGCGGTCGCGCAAGATCGGCGGAACGGCTCTGCGCTCGATCGGCCAGATCGCGCGCGAGCAGCGCATTCTCGACAACGATGCCGACTATGTCGATCCGCAGGACATGCTCGCCGAGCTCCGCGGTGACAATCAGCAACTGACGCGGGAGATGCGCCGGGTCCACGAGCTCTGCGACGAACACGGCGATGTCGCGACCGCGAGCCTGCTGGAAAACTGGATCGACGAGACGGAGCGGCGGGTCTGGTTCCTCTACGAGACCGGCCGAAGCGGTCCGAATTCGTAAGGATTAAGTGTGTTCATGCGGCCGATCGCTGCGAGGGGGGTGAGCCATGATGGGGGGCTCGACATTCACCCGGCACCGGGAGATCGCCTGGCGCGGCGGCCGCACCACACCGACATCGCGATTGGTGGCCGAGGAGAGCGCCGTCGCGCTCACCTACAACGGATCGACTCATGCGGTGATGATGGGGACGCCGGCTGACCTCGAGGATTTCGGCGTCGGCTTCAGTCTCACCGAAGGGATCATCGGCCGCGCAAGCGAGATCGGGAGCATCGAGTTGATCTCGAACGAGCTCGGCATGGAAGTCCGGATGTGGCTCGATGGTGACCGCGCGTCGACATTGGCTGCATGGTTGTCGCTCGGCGTGTTCGCGAGTTCGCAGACCGCCAACGACGTTTTCCTCGGGATCCATGCGCTATCAGGGCAATGGCAGCGGGCGCTGTCCCATCTCCTGCCGCTCGCGGCCTTCCTCCTCGGCAGATCGCTGTAGATCGCCGTACGGCGCGAACCACGGACAAAAGGAAAGGTGCCGGCTTCGGCACCTTTCTCGTTCCGGCCCCATATGGGCTTGCTTCAGGATTTGGGCATGATGCCGGGGCCGTTGTCCGGCCATTGAGCGACCAGCTTCTCGTCGATGTTGAAGTGCTGGGCGACGAGCTTGGGCGGCGTGTGCGTCAGCCAGTTGGAGAGCGAGACCTCCTCGTAGCGCGGCGCACGGAATACGCCGATGAACTGGAGCTCGGTGTCGCCGACATTCTCGACATAGTGGCCGAGATTGCGCCGGACATAGCCGATGTCGCCGGCTGCGAAATCCGTCGTCCGCGCGTTCGGGCCGGTGTCGAACACCGTCATGCGCGCTTTGCCCTTGATGTAGTACTGCCACTCGTCGGCGTTCGGATGCCAGTGCATCTCCCGGACCGCTCCCGGCGGCATCGTCACCAGTGCCGCGGCGATGGTGGTGGATACCTTGAAGTTGCTGCTGTCGGCGACGCGGATGCTGCCGGCGGAGCTCTCCTTCACCGGCGCCGAACTGCCGAGCGAATGGATGAACGGATAGGGCGGTGCCTCCGCATGCTTGGCGATTGCGGCGCGATCGGCAGCGAGATCGCCGGGCAGCGTCCCCTGGAAAATCCAGAGATTGTTCAGCGGGATCTTGGCGAAGGCGTCGGCCGGCACGCCAAAGTTCTTCGCCAGCACCTCGGGCGGCGTATGGGCAAGCCAATCCGTCACCAGCAGCGTGTTGAACTCATTGGCGTGGCCGTCGTCGAAGCAGATCACGAATTCGCAGCCGTCGGGACCCAGTCCCTGCAGTGAATGCGGCGCGCCCGACGGGAAATACCAGAGGTCGCCGGCCTTGAGGTCGCCGACATAGGGGCGCCCCTGCGTGTCGAGCACGGTGATGCGGCAGCTGCCGTAGGTCATGATCGCCCATTCGGCCGCCTGATGCCAATGCAGCTCGCGGATGCCGCCGGCGGACAGCCGCATGTTGACGCCGGAGATCTCTTTCGAGATGGCGAAATCCGCGACGGTGACTTGCCGTGCCCAGCCGCCATTCTGGATGCGCCTCGGCGCATTGTTGAACGAGGCCCAATCCATCGGCTGGCCGCCTACGTCGGTCGCCGGCGGGGTTTGTGCGGAGGGGAATTGCTTGGCCAATTCAGGGTTTTGCGGACCGGGATCGGTCAGGCTGCCGGGGCTTTTGGCGTTGACGGCACCTTGCGGCGGCTCGTCCGGGTTGCCGAAGGTTGCGGCCTGCGCACTCGAGCCGACCATGGCGGCGCCTGCCGCGGACATGGCCAGCAAATCACGTCGTGAAAACATCTGGGGTCGCTCCTGAAAAATGTCGAAAGCCCTCCGTAGCGACGGGGCTCCAACCGTCAACCCTAGTTTCCGCTTGTCGTTTCAGCTTCCGAGAACGGCGCTGCTTTTGCCGGAATGCATGGCTGCTGCGGCCGACCATCCCGGTCCGGACGTGTGCAATTGCGAAATTCGGTTTCGTTTTGAAAAGACGGCTCTGCCCGCGCGATCCTTAACTACCGCGAAGAAGCACAAGATCGAGAGATGTCGAGATGACCACGAAATCGGTTCGTCCCTATGGTGGACCCGCCGGCGGCTGGGGCGCACTCAAGGCGCTCAGCGAGGCGCTTCTGGTGCAGAGGGCGCCGCTGAAGGCCGCAGCGACGCTGAGCCGGATGAATCAACCGGAGGGTTTTGATTGCCCCGGCTGCGCCTGGCCCGACCCGAAGCACACCTCGTCATTCGAATTCTGCGAGAACGGCGGCAAGGCGATCGCCTGGGAGACGACATCGAAGCGCTGCACCCCCGAATTCTTCGCCGAGCATACCGTCACGGAGCTCGCGGGCTGGAACGATTACGATCTCGAAATGGTCGGGCGGCTCACCCATCCGGTGGCTTACGATTCCGCATCCGATCGCTATCTCCCGGTCGAGTGGAGCGAAGCGTTCGACATGATCGGTCGGGAGCTTCGGGCCTTGCCCGATCCGAACATGGCGGAGTTCTACACATCCGGGCGGACCTCGAACGAAGCCGCCTTCCTCTATCAGCTCTTCGTGCGCGAATACGGCACCAACAATTTCCCCGATTGCTCGAACATGTGCCATGAGGCGACCAGCGTCGGCCTGCCGTACTCGCTCGGCGTCGGCAAGGGCACCGTGTTGCTGGAGGATTTCGACAAGGCCGATTGCATCTTCATCTTCGGCCAGA
Source organism: Bradyrhizobium symbiodeficiens (assembly GCF_002266465.3). Taxonomy (NCBI): domain Bacteria; kingdom Pseudomonadati; phylum Pseudomonadota; class Alphaproteobacteria; order Hyphomicrobiales; family Nitrobacteraceae; genus Bradyrhizobium; species Bradyrhizobium symbiodeficiens. The sequence goes on from NZ_CP029427.2 coordinate 2,978,839, forward strand.
ATCCGGGCACCAACACCCCACGGATGATGACGAGCCTGCGCAACGCGGCTCGCCGCGGCGCATCGATCATCTCATTCAACCCGTTCCGAGAGCGGGCGCTGGAGCGTTTCCAGGCACCGCAGAGCCCGGTCGAGATGATCACGCTGTCGTCGACGCCGATCAGCTCAAAACTCTTCCAGGTCCGGGTCGGCGGCGACGTCGCCGTTCTCAAGGGGATCATGAAGATCGTGGTCGAGGCGGACGATGCCGCCCGCGCCGCCGAGCAGCCGGAGATCCTGGATTGGGATTTCATTCGCGGTCACACCGTCGGCGTCGAAGCGCTGATCGACGATCTCAAGCGCACGCAATGGCCTGATATCGAACGTCAGTCCGGCCTGACGCGCGAGGACATGGAATATGCCGCTGGCGCCTACATGAAGGCTGAACGCGCCATCCTTGTCTACGGCATGGGCATCACCCAGCACTGGCGCGGCGCGAACAACGTCCAGCAGATCGCGAACCTCGCATTGTTGCGCGGCAATGTCGGGCGCGAAGGCGCCGGCGTCTGCCCGGTTCGCGGCCATTCCAACGTGCAGGGCGACCGTACCGTGGGGATCACGGAGGTCCCCAAGGCGGATTTCCTCGCACGCCTGGAGCAACGCTTCGGTTTCAAGCCTCCGGTCGCGCCGGGACACAACGTGGTCACCGCGCTGGAAGCCATGATCCGCGGCGAGGTGAAGGCCTTCTTCGCGATGGGCGGCAATTTTGCCGCGGCCATTCCGGATTGGCAGGCGACCCGGGCGGCGCTTGGCAAGCTCGATCTGACCGTCCACGTCTCGACCAAGCTCAACCGCAGCCACCTGATCCACGGCCGCGCCGCCCTGATCCTGCCGTGCCTCGGACGGACCGAAGTCGATGTGCAGGCATCGGGGCCGCAGTCGGTCACGGTGGAGGATTCGATGTCGATGGTGCATGCATCCGGCGGCCGCAACAAGCCGGCATCGGAGCACCTGCTCAGCGAGGTCGCGATCGTCGCCGGCGTCGCCAAGGCGACGCTGGGCGAGCGTACGGTGGTCGACTGGGACGGCTTCGTTGCCGATTACGATCGCATCCGCGATGCGATCGAGGCCGTGTTCCCGATATTCCAGGGCTACAATGCCCGCATCCGCGTCCCCGGCGGCTTCCATCTCACCTCGACCGCACGCGAGCGCATCTGGGCGACCCCCTCGGGCAAGGCGAACTTCCTGGTCTTCCCGGGCTGCGGCGAAGACCCGCCGGAAAGCGATCCCGATTCGCTCTGGCTCACCACCATACGCAGCCACGATCAGTACAACACCACGCTCTACTCGATGTCCGATCGCTATCGCGGCGTTGTCGGCCAGCGCGACGTGATCTTCCTCAACGAATACGAGCTGAGGAAGCGCGGGCTTGCCGATGGCGATCGCGTCGACCTGATCACCGCCTCGACCGACGGCGCCGAGCGGATCGTGCGCAACTTCCGCGTCGTAGCCTATTCTTTTCCGACTGGCTGCTGCGCGGCCTACTATCCGGAGACCAATCCGTTGGTTCCGCTCTATGGCCGCGACCCGCTCAGCTTTACGCCGTCATACAAGGGCGTCCCGATCCGCCTGGTGCGTTCGGCTGCTCCCGGGGGATAGCGGCAGCGTAAACCAGAAGCGGGCGCCGCCATTGACGCCATGGCCTTCGGCGCCGATCCGACCGCCGTGCGCTTCGACGATCGACCGGCAGATCGGTAGTCCCATGCCCATCCCATTGTCCTTGGTCGTGAAAAAGCTTTCGAACAGCCGATCGAGATGTTCGGCGGCAATGCCGGGACCGTTGTCTTCCACGGAGCAGCACAGCGTGGCCGCGTCTTGCGTGATCGTGCTGATGACGATTCTGCGATCGCCATATCCAGCCTGTGACAGCGCCTGCACCGCGTTGATGGCCAGGTTGACGATCACCTGTTGGAGCTGGGTGCGGTCACCGAGCACCTGTGGCGCGCTCGGATCGGGTTGGTGCAGAATGCTCACGCTTCGGGATTCCATCTCGTGTCGCAGGAAGAGAAGCGCTTCGCGGATGATCTCGTCGAACGACAGGGATGCCTGCTCGGGCGCTTTCCGGGAAGCCATCCCGTGAACGCGCGCCACGATGTTCGCGGCGCGCTGGGCATCCACGACGATGTTCTCGATGGTCTTGCGGATCTCGACGATATCGGGCGTAGGCCTGTTCAGCCACCGCAGCCCGGCCGCGCCGCTGGTTGCGATGGCGGCCAGCGGCTGGTTGACCTCGTGCGCGATCGAGGCGGTGAGCTCGCCGAGCATCGAGACGCGCGCGGCATGCGCGAACTCGGCCCGGACCTGCTGGAGCTTCTGCTGCGCGCGAACACGCTGTGAGATGTCGATGGTGCCGACTAGGCTGATTTCGAGGTCGTTGATGGGGCCGACGCGGGCCGTCGTGAAGAGGACGTCGACGACACGGCCGTCCCAGGTGACCATCTGGGTCTCTTCCTCGAAGTTCGTCTCACCGCCATAACGTGACTCCATGGCCCGCCGGAACGTATCGGGACGTTCCTTCCAGGTCTCGGCCATGGATGGTCCGACATAGCCGCTGACGCCGCCTCCGAACATCTGGACGGCCCGTTCGTTGGCCTCCTGAAACGAGAGCGCGTCCATGCAGGTCCGGAGGAACTCGGGATGGCTATCGAAATAGGGGCCGAGGTCCTTGACCCCTTCGCGGCGCAATTTCCGGAACAGCACGACCAGCCTGCTGGCGTCGAGCTGATGGAATGCGATCGGCATGCGGCTGAACAGATGGCGATATCGCTGCTCGCTCCGCTCCAGCTCGGTATGGGCCTTCTTCCGGGCGGTGAGCGTCAGGCTGATCACCACGAGCGAAGCCGCTATCGAGGCGGCGAATGCGATCGATGTGAAATTGAAGCCGAGCAGGGAAGACGTGAACGACAACAAGCTCAGGGCAACACTACCCCACGCCCACAGTGGAGCGCGATGCCGCATGGGCCAGCCTGGGAGCACACGGCGCCACCATCGCTGGGGCTTTACGGGCGTGGAGCCATCCAGGCGTTCGAGCGTCATACGAAATGTCTAATTCGACGTTGAAGAGTCGTCTTTTGCAATCTGACAGGTCCTTTGTCAAAGCGCACGAGGTCGCGATCGGCTGCTCGCCGGCCGCGAGGCTAGGCCATCTCTGCTGTTGATCTTGTCACGTCGAACCGCCGCTCGAACTCGGCGACATCGACTACGCCGCGCCGGTGCGTGCCGTCGCCGATCTTGCGGCCGCCGTCCCAGGCCTCGATTTCGAACAGCACGCTCTTGGCCTCGACCGCGATCACCCGCGCGATTGCGCGCACCGTGCGGCCGACCGGCGTTGCGGCGAGGTGGCGGATGTTGACCATCATCCCGACGCTCACATGGCCTGCGGGCAGGAACGGCTGCACCGCCGATCCGGCGGCCATTTCCATGTGCAGGATCATCATCGGCGTGCCGTAGACCGCCGGCATGCCTGGTATCACGTGGCCGACCGTCATCTCGGGCGTGACGGCCACCAGTTTGTCGGCGGTCATGCCGGCGGTCACCTTCTCAAGCGGATTCATGGCTCAGTTCCGTATCTGCCCCGGTTGTCGAGAGAGTGGATGTCGCGGCCGCCCGCGGCTTGCGCCCGGTGAACCAGTTGCCGAGCTTGTCAAGATAGAGATAGACCACGGGCGTGGTGTAGAGCGTCAGGATCTGCGAGAACATCAGGCCGCCGACGATGGTGTAGCCGAGCGGCTGGCGCAACTCCGCGCCGGTACCGGTGCCGAGCATCAGCGGCACGCCGCCGAGCAGCGCGGCCATCGTCGTCATCAGGATGGGGCGGAAGCGCAGCGTGCAGGCCTGGTAGATCGCCTCTTCCGGGCTGAGCCCGTGCTCGCGTTCCACCTGTAGAGCGAAATCGACCAGCATGATGCCGTTCTTCTTGACGATGCCGATCAGCAGGATGATGCCGATGATGGCGATGACGCTGAGATCCATATGGACGGCGAGTAGCAGCAGCAGCGCGCCGATGCCGGCCGAAGGCAGCGTCGACAGGATCGTGATCGGATGGATCAGGCTCTCATAGAGCACGCCGAGAATGATGTAGATCACGATCAGCGCCGCCCCGATCAACAGCGGCGTGCCCGACAGCGAGGACTGGAAGGCCTGCGCATTGCCCTGGAACGATGTCGACAGCGAGGCGGGCTTACCGATCTCCTTCTCGATCTTCTGGACCGCCGTCACCGCATCGCCGAGCGCTGCGCCGGGCCGCAGGTTGAACGAGATCGTGACCGAGGGAAACAGGCTCTGGTGATTGATCAGGATGGGCGCAGGCTTGATGACGGCGTGGACCAGCGTGCTCAGGGGCACCTGCTGGCCGCCAGCCGAGTTCAGGTAGATGTCCTTGAGCGCCTCGGGTCCGTATTGAAACTTCGGATCGACCTCCATCACGACGTGATACTGGTTCAGCGAGGTGAACATGGTGGAGACGATGCGCTGGCCGAAGGCGTCGTCGAGGGCGTTGTCGATCGTCGTCGGCAGGATACCGAAGCTGGAGGCGACTTCCCGATTGACGGTGACTTCGAGCCTCGGACCGGCATTGGCCTGGTCGCTCGCGACGTCGGTGATGAGGTCGAGCGCGCGGAGTTTTGCCAGGAAGGTCGCCGACCAGTTGGTGAGCTCGTTGGAATCTGCGTCCGTCAGCGTGTATTGATACTGCGTCTTCGACAGCCGTGCGCCGATGGTGATGTCCTGGGCAGCCTGCATGTAAAGCCTGATGCCCTGGATGTGGGCCAGCCGGGGCCCCAGCCGCTCGATCACCTGATCGGCGCTGGCCTTGCGCTCGGGCTTCGGCTTCAGGACGATGAAGATGCGTCCCTGATTGAGCGTTGCCGTCGGTCCGCCCGGACCGATATAGCTCGCCACCGACTGGATCGCCGGATCTTTCGAGAGGATGCCGACGATCGCCTGCTGACGTTCGGACATCGCGGGGAAGGAGATGTCCTGGGCAGCCTCGGTGATCCCGACGATCTGCCCGGTGTCCTGCTGCGGGAAGAAACCTTTCGGGATGATCACGTACAGATAGCCGGTCAGCGCGATGGTCGAGAGCATCACCAGCAGCGTCACGAAGCGATGGCGCAGAACGATCCGCAGGCCTCTCGCATAGAGTGAAAGCAGGGCATCGAATCCCCGTTCGAAGGCGAGATAGAGCCGGCCGTGTGTCTTCCGCGATTGGTCCTTCAGCAGCCGCGCGCACATCATCGGCGTCAGTGTGAGCGAGATGACCAGAGACAGCAGCAGCGCGGCGGTGATCGTGACTGCGAATTCCTGGAACAGCTTGCCGACGTAGCCGCCCATCAGGAACAGCGGGATGAACACCGCGATCAGCGACAGGGTGATGGAGACGATGGTGAAGCCGATCTCGCTGGAGCCCTTGAGCGCCGCTTCCATCGGCGTCATGCCCTGCTCGAGATGGCGTACGATGTTCTCGATGACCACGACGGCATCGTCGACCACGAAGCCGACCGCGATCGACAGCGCCATCAGCGAGAGATTGTCCAGGCTGTAGCCGAGCACGTAGAGAACCGCGAACGTGCCGATCAGCGCCAGTGGAACCGTGATCGCCGGAATGACGGTGGCCCAGAAATTCCGCAGGAACAGGAAGATGACCATTACCACCAATGCGACCGTCAGCATCAGGGTGAACTGGACGTCGGAGACCGCGGCGCGGATGGTGGCGGTTCGGTCGGCGGCGATCGTCACCTTGATCGCCGGCGGAACGGAGGCCTGCAGCTGCGGCAGCAGCTTCTTGATCCGGTCGACGGTCTGGATCACGTTGGCACCGGGCACGCGCTGGACTGCCAGAATGATGGCGCGCTCTTTGCCGTACCAGCCGGCCAGCAGGTCGTTCTCGGGTCCTTCGATCGCCGTGCCGATATCGCGTATGCGCACCGGCGAGCCGTTGCGGTAGGCGATGATGAGGTCCTCATAGGCGGAGGGCTTGAGCAGTTGATCGTTGGTGTTCAACGTATAGGTGACGCGCGGGCTGTTGAGCGTGCCCTTCGGCAAATCGACATTGGCGCCGGCGATCACGTTGCGGACGTCTTCGAGGCCGATGCCGCGGGCGGCGAGCGCCTGCGGATTGACGCGGACACGGATTGCGGGCTTCTGCTGGCCGCCGATGCCGACCAGGCCCACGCCCGGCACCTGCGAGATCTTCGGCAGCAGGATGTTCTCCGCGTAGGCGTCGACCGTGGTCAGCGGTAATGAGTCCGACGTCAGCGCGATCAGCATGATCGGCGTCTCGGCCGGGTTGACCTTCCTGATCGTCGGCGGGTAGGGGATGTTCGGCGGCAGGAAGGGGCTCGCGGCGTTGATCGCGGCCAGCACGTCGACCGCGGCGCTGTCGACCGTGCGCGACAGCTCGAACTGCACTGTGAGCTGTGCCACGCCGAGTGCGCTGGACGAGGTGAGCTGGGTGATGCCGGGAATCTGGCTGAGCTGCTGTTCGAGCGGCGTGGCCAGGGACGACGCGATCGTGCCGGGGTCGGCGCCAGGCAGTTGCGCCGAGATCTGGATGGTCGGGTAGTTGACGTTCGGCAGCGCGCCGACCGGCAGCAGCGGATAGGCCGCAAGGCCGCACAACAGCAAGCCGGCCATCAGCAGGGCAGTCGCGATCGGCCGCAGGATGAAGGGCGCGGAGAGGTTCATGGGAGCGCGTCCTGCACGGCGCTTTGCAGATCGGCTTCGCGTGCCGCCTTGCCGTGCAGTTCTCTGACGCGGCTTCCTTCGGTCAACCGATACTGGCCATCGACCACGACGACGTCGCCCGATTTCAAGCCCCGATCGATCAGGGCCTGTCCGTCGCTGATCTCGACCACGTGAACGGGGCGCAAGGTAGCTGTCTGATCGGCAGACACGACGTAGACATAGCTGCCGTTCGGACCTTGCTGAACTGCCGATCCCGCCACCGTCAGGGCATCCTTGCGGGTCTCCAGCAGCAGGCGCGCGTTCACCAGCTGCCCTGGCCATAGCCGGTGCTCATGGTTCGGGAACACCGCCTTGAGCTGGACGGTGCCAGTGGTCCCCGCGATCTCGTTGTTGACCAGCAGCAGCGTGCCCTCATCGAGCTTCATCTTGTTGTCCTGGCTGTAGGCGATGACCTTCAGCGCTCCCTTCGCGGCCTGCTCCTGGATTGCGGGCAGATCCGCCTGCGGCAGGGTGAACAGCAGCGAGATCGGTTCGATCTGGGTGACGACGACCAGACCGTTCGGATCGGTCGGATGAATCACATTGCCGACGTCGATCTGGCGGACACCCGTGATGCCGGGGATCGCCGACGTCAGGCGCGTGTAGCTGAGCTGGACATTGGCCTGATCGATTTGCGCCTCGTCGGCCTTCACGGCGGCCTTGAGCTGCGCCACCTGCGCCGTCTGCGTCTCGATCAGTTGCGGGGTCGCATAACCCTTGTCGCCGAGCTGATTGTAGCGAGAAAGATTGGCCTCGGCGTTCACGAGCTGCGCCTGGTCCCGGTCGCGGTTCGCCGTCAACTGCTCGATCTGTGCCTCGTAAGGACGAGGATCGATTTGGGCGAGCAGGTCGCCGGCTTTGACGGTCTGGCCCTCGGTGAACGCGATCTTGACGATCTGTCCCTGAATCTGGCTGCGCACCACGTCGGTGTTGTAGGCGATCACCGTGCCGATGCCGCGCAGATAGATCGGAACATCCTTGCCGGTGACGGTGGCAGCAACCACTGGCACGGCGGCGGGCAGCGGCGCGGCGGTGACGATCGGCTTCTTGTCGCCACCGAAAAGCCAGAAGCCTCCGCCGATCACGATTGCGGCGAGAGCAACGAGTGCAATGGTGAGGCTCCGTTTCACGGCGATGATCCTCCTTGATCTCCGGGATTGCCGGAGCCGTTGATTGAACTCGTGCTGCCCACGGAGTCGGGGCCGGGCACCGGCACGAACGAACTGATTCCGGCGCCGCCGAGCTCGGTGGATCCGAGCGGAATCCCGACGCTTCCGACTGTCGATGTCGAGGGAGGCAAGGCTGACTGGGTCGTCAAGCCGTTGGGGCAGGCAAGTGACGAGCTTCCGGAGAGGCCGCCGCCGTCGAACAGGGCTCCCGATGATCCGGGATTGCCTGATGCGGCGCAGTTCGTCGTGCCTTGCAATGGCGTGATCGGAGATACGCCCGGCGTTGCAATTTCAGTCGAGCCCAGCGGAATGCCTTCAGGCCGTGTCGAACCCATGTTGAGCGGCGAGGTCGAGAGCATTCCGATCGATGGTGGCATCGTCGGCAGTGCCGTTTGCGCAATAACCGCTGCGGCGGGCAGCCATATCAGGCTAAATGCAAGAGCCGCACCCAGAAGCATCGATGTAAACCGGCGGTATTTGGACCTGTTCGAGGAGGGCTGTTCTCGCATGGGCTGCTCCGGATTCCTTCATTGCGCGGAACGATAGGGAACGGCCGGCGTGCCGGTATTCCCTGAACGCACGTCCCGCTGTCTGGCCGCACGATCGCAAAGGCATCCCCTCCGGAATCATTGTGGCGCCTGCTGGAGCAGTAGCGTCGCCTCGGACAGCTCGCGGCGGCACCTGGCGATGTCGCCGGAACCGTCCGCCGCCCGCGCGCGATCGAGGGCATCGAGCGCGAGCCGAAGATGCGCTCCCCTTGCGCCTTCCGCTTGCGCCAGAGATCGCGGCGTGGGCTGATCACCGCGTAGTGCCTCGAGGCTCTCCGGACTCCAGCCATTTGCGTCTGCATTCTTCTCAATGGCGGCGTCCAGCTGTGCCTGGACACGCCCGATCGAATCCTCGCAGGACGCTGCATGGACCGGAGTTGCCGCATTCAGGAGGACTATAAGGGCAGCTGCGATCCGGATGAGTGAATTCGGTGTCATTGTCGATCCCTGCGCCATCGTCGATCGGTTCGACCTGTGGCTTCTGCGGAAGACGATGGCAGTTCTGGTCTTCGCGACGTCGTGACTCTCCGCACGCATGGCATCTGCTCCGCTCGAAGTGCACGGCCTAAGTAGGTCGCGTCCGGAGGATGTGCGAGTGGCCGCCGTTGTGACGAGCAGTTTTCGGCGTGCGAAGTGGCAAGGGCCGTTGCTTGCCGAAATACGCAGGCCAGCGGCGGAACTAGTGTCGCGTCATTCCAACCCGGAGTAATCCCGACATGAAGCACCCCAACGCTGGTCTGGCCTTTGCCGCCGCTCTCTATCTGTTCGCGACCGTTGCTCCCGCACGCGCAGAACCCCTGAAGAACATCGTCCTGGTGCACGGGGCTTGGGTGGATGCGTCCGGCTGGAAGCCGGTCTATGAGATCCTCACCAAGGAGGGTTTCCGCGTCACCATGGTGCAGGAGCCCGAGACGTCGTTCGCCGACGACGTCACGGCGGCGAAGCGCATTCTCGATCAACAGGACGGTCCGACACTCCTCGTCGGCCACAGCTATGGCGGCTCCATCATCACTGAAGCCGGAGTCCATCCCAACGTCGTCGGTCTCGTCTACGTCGCCGCGCACGCGCCCGAGGTCGGCGAAGATGAATCGGCGCTGGGCAAGAAGACGCCGAGCGTGCTCGGCAAGACCGAGGGCGTCATCAAGGTCACCCCCGACAAGTTCACCTATCTCGATCCCGTGCAATTCCCGAAACTGTTCGCGCCCGATCTGCCGCGTGAGCGCGCCGAGTTCGTCGCTCGCTCGCAAGTCCCGGCTGCGGCGCAGGTCTTCAGCACGCCGCTCACTGCGGCCGCATGGAAGACCAAGCCGAGCTGGGGCGTCGTGGCCGGTAGCGACCAGATCATCAATCCGGATCTCGAGCGCTGGTACTATGAGCGCGCCAAGAGCCAGATCACCGTCATCCCCGGCGCCAGCCACTCGGTCTTCGAGTCGCATCCGAAGGAAGTCGCAACTGTGATCACTCGCGCCGCGCGCAGCATTGATCAACAGGCTGCGCGCTAGTCACGTATCTTGCCGGTCCTGACGCACGGCCGGCGAAGGGAAGGCCGGCGGGAGAGACAACACTTCCGCCGGCCTGACTTCCCCGAAGTGTTTCATGAACGTGATCGAGATGACCAGCGCGAGACGCGGACCGGTCCGTGACCTTAGGCGCGCCGAGGAGCAATGGCTATGACGAGCTGGCAGAACAACCGCGCCACGCGTGACGCCCGCATTGCCGCAGGCTCTGCGCTCGCCCGTGGCAAGGTCGTGGCAGCCCAAGACGTGACGCGCCTGTTCGAGGCCGTGGTCCGGCCGGGCGATCGGATCTGCCTGGAAGGCGACAACCAGAAGCAGGCCGATCTGCTCAGTCGCGCGCTGCTGGCGGTCGACCTGTCAAAGGTCAACGATCTGCACATGGTGCAGTCGGGTGTCGTTCTGCCCGAACATCTGGACCTGTTCGACCGCGGCGTCGCCAAGCGGCTCGACTATGCCTATTCCGGGCCCCAATCGGCGCGGATCGCGCGTATGTTGTTCGGCGGCAAGATCGAACTTGGCGCGGTTCATACCTATCTCGAACTGTTCGCCCGCTACTTCATCGACCTCACGCCGCACGTCGCCCTGATCGCCGCCGTCAGCGCCGACCACGCGGGAAATCTCTACACCGGCCCGAACACGGAGGACACCCCGACCGTGGTCGAGGCGACGGCGTTCAAGGACGGCGTCGTGATCGCCCAGGTCAACGACATCGTCGACACCGTCCCGCGGGTCGACATCCCGGCGGACCGCGTCCACTTCATCGTCAAGGCCGACAAGCCGTTCTTCGTCGAGCCGTTGTTCACGCGCGATCCCGCCGCGATCACGGAAGGCCAGATCCTGACCGCGATGCTCGCGATCAAGGGCATCTACGCGCCCTATGGCGTGCAGCGCCTCAATCACGGCATCGGCTTCAGCACCGCCGCGATCGAGCTCCTGCTACCGACATTCGGCGAGAGGCTGGGGCTGAAAGGCAGGGTCGCGACGCACTTCGCGTTGAATCCGCATCCCGCACTCATTCCCGCCATCGAGTCCGGCTGGGTGCGGCAGATCCACTCGTTCGGCTCGGAGGTCGGCATGGACGACTACATCCGGGCCAGGTCCGATGTCTATTTCACCGGTCCCGACGGCTCGCTGCGTTCCAACCGCGCCTTCTGCCAGACCGCCGGGCTCTATGCCTGCGACATGTTTATCGGTTCCACCCTGCAGATCGATCTGCAGGGGAATTCGTCGACCATCACCACCTCGCGCATCGCGGGCTTCGGTGGCGCTCCGAACATGGGGGCGGATGCCCGCGGGCGGCGTCATCCGAGCGAGCCCTGGCTGAAGGCCGGAGCGGAGGCCGATCCCGACAGTCCGGCGCCGCTACGCCGCGGCCGCAAGCTGGTGGTGCAGATCGGTGAGACTTTCGGCGACAAGAACGTGCCGCTGTTCGTCGAGAAACTCGATGCGATCGAGCTTGCGGAGAAGCTGAAGCTCGATCTTGCGCCGGTCATGATCTATGGCGACGACGTCACGCACATCGTCACCGAGGAAGGCATCGCAAATCTCTTGATGTGCCGCACCGCGCAGGAGCGCGAGCAGGCCATCCGCGGCGTTGCCGGCTACACCGACCCCGGCCGTCGGCGGGACCATGGCATTATCTCGCGCCTTCGCGAGCGCGGCGTGATCCGCCGGCCGGACGATCTCGGCATCAATCCGCTCGATGCGGATCGCAGCCTGCTGGCGGCGCGCTCGATCAAGGATCTCGTGCGCTGGTCAGGCGGCTTGTACGCACCCCCGTCGAAATTCAGGAACTGGTGAGGACGCGCCATGGAAGATCTCAGCTTTCGACACCCGGTTCGCGCCCGCGCAAGCGGTGCCAGGCGAACTGCGATTGTCGGCGTAGTTGCCTCGGGCAATCTGGAAGTGCTGGTGGAGCGCGTTTTGCCGGATGCGGAATGCGTGGTCGATATCAGGACCGCGGCGATGGGCTTCGGCGAGATATGGAGTGCCGTGATCGGGGATTTCGTCGAGCATTATTCTCCTGGCGGGCTGAAGTTCTCGATCAACGACGGCGGCGCGCGTCCCGATACGGTCTCGCTCCGGTTGGCGCAGGCGGTGCGATTGATCGCGGGGGAGGGCCAATGACTGCTCCGCTCAAGGACATCACTCCGGCCGAACGGGCCCGCGGCACCAGCTTCTACGAGGCGTCGGCTCGCACGCGGCTGGAGCTGCTGCTCGATGTCGGTAGCCTCGTCGAGTTCATCGGGCCCGAGCAGCGCGAGGTCAGTCCGCATCTGAAGATATTCGATCTTCCCGAGCAGTTCGACGATGGCATCGTCGTCGGTCACGGCCGCCTCGACGGCTCGCCCGTGTTCTTCGCGGCTCAGGAGGGCCGTTTCATGGGCGGCGCGTTCGGCGAGGTGCACGGCGCCAAGCTGACAGGGCTGCTCCGCGCTGCGCGCCAAATCGGCTCGATCCCCGTCCTGATCCTGCTCGATACCGGCGGCGTCAGGTTGCAGGAAGCCAATGCCGGTGAGCTTGCCATCGCCGAGATCATGCGTGCTGTGATGGAAGCCCGTGCCGCCGGCGTGAAGGTCATCGGTCTGATCGGCGGCAGATCTGGATGCTATGGCGGCGGTGGTCTCATCGCAGGCTGTTGCTCTGCGCTTGCCGTATCGGAGCCGGGGCGCATCGCCGTGTCGGGCCCCGAGGTGATCGAGACCAACCGCGGCGTCGAAGAGTTCGACTCCCGCGACCGCGCTTTGGTCTGGCGCACCATGGGCGGCAAGCACCGTCGTCTGCTCGGCGCCGCCGATGTGTTCGCCGACGATACGGTGCAGGACTTTCGCGAGGCCGCGCTCGAATTGCTCGCTTTGGCCGGATCGTTCGGTCTCGACAGGCTGAAGGCCGAACAGCAGCGGCTTGCCGACCGGCTGCGTAGCTTCGGTGCCTGCGGTGATGCCGTGGACATCTGGACGGCGGAAGGTATCGCGGATGCTCAAGCCATCCCCGAGTTGCCGGCCGACCAGTTCATTGCCCTTGCCAACCGGATCGGGAGGACCAGGCGTGACGCTCGATGATATCATCGCATCGCTCTTTCCTGACGGCCACGAGGTGAGGGAACGACAAGGGCGTCATCCTCGGCTCGGCGAGGCTGCGAACCGGCGGCGGGATGCTCGTGCTTGGTGTTGCAGACCGGACGCCGCTAGGCGTCGATGAAGCGATCAAGCTGTCGGGCCACGTCCTTGAGTCGATCGGCCGGGACTCCGGACCGATCCTGGTGCTCGTCGACAGCGACAGCCAGCGCATGAGCAAGCGTGACGAGCTGCTCGGGCTGAACGAGTTCCTCGCGCATCTGGCGAAGGTGCTGATCCATGCGACACGCACGGTCGCCCGACCATCGGTCTTCTATACGGCCACTCGGCCGCAGGCGCGCTGCTTGCGACGGGTCTTGCGACGCGCGTATTGGTCGGACTGCCTGGGGCCGATCCCGCGGTGATGGACCTGCCGTCGATGGCGAAGGTCACCAAGCTGTCGATGGAGGCCCTGCAGGAGAAGGCGAGATCGACGCCGGTGTTCGCGCCGGGTCTGTCCAATCTCGCGCAGATGGGCGCTGTTCACATGATGTGGAGCAATGCCAGTTCGCTCGCCGATCAGTTGGAGGCGCTGCTGGCCGATATGCCGGCCGTGCACGACCGGCGGGATGCGCTCGGCAAGGAGCGTGGCGGCCGGCTGAAGGCCACCGAGATCGCGGAGCGCGTTCATGACCTCGCCTTGCAAGCACAGTGAACGTCAACCTGGTCGTCACGACCTCGTCTTCGTCAGCCCTGATGGGTGGCGTGCGATACTGGACTCGCGCGGCGATCTCGCAACCGATGTGTTGGTCGCGCGCTGGCCCAAAATGCGATGGCCAACGATCAGGCGGCGCGCTTTGCCAAGCGAGGCAACCGGCCTCGCGCTCGGCCTGCCCTTACCGCCCTCGGCCGGCAAGAAGCGTATCTCCCTTGTGGTTGATATCGACCACGTCGCCTCCGTTGCAAGGCCGCCGTCGCTGCGGCAGGCGCGGGCTTACGCGCCACGCAGTTGGTGGCTGACGCTCGACCGGCTCGATGAACTGGCGCTTCGTCATGCGGTGGACGCGCGCGTGTTCGGCAGCCTGGCCTGGCAGTCGTTGACCGGGCTTGACTACGTCACCGGCCGTTCCGACCTCGATATCCTGTTCGAGGTTCAAGGCGAAACTGACGTCGATCGTTTCGTCGCCGAAGTCGCCGCGATCGAGACCGGCGCGCCAATGCGGCTTGATGGCGAACTGATGGGTGCCGACGGCGCTGCGGTCAACTGGCGCGAATTCCACGGCGGCGCCGACGAGATTCTGGTCAAGAGCATCGAGCGCGCGGCCCTGCTCGGCAGGGATCAATTCATTTCGGGAGCGATGGGATCATGATCACCACCGCCGCAAGAGGCGTGGAACGGCGACATCCGCATCGGGCGCAGATCGCGCCCGATGTCTCCGCCATCGGTGCCGTCGCCGCAGATTGCCTGGTCAAGGAGCTCGAAACCTGGCCGAAGCCGGGCTTGGTGAGCCATGTCGACAATGGCAGTCACGATGACATGGATGCGAACACGTTTCGTCGCAGTGCTGCGGCCATCAGGCCCTGTCTGCAACGCCTGGCCGACGCAGGCGCGCTTGGCTGCGGTATGGGACGGCTGCGGATCATCGGGCTTGAGGCAGAGCGCGCCATGTTCGCTGCGACTTCGGGAATCAACACGCACCGTGGCGCGATCTTCGGGCTCGGCCTGCTGTGCGCGGCGGCCGGCGCGAAAGCCGGCGGGTTGGTCGATCCCGGGCTTCCGCTTGGCGCTGTCGTGGCGCGCCTGTGGGGCGACAGCATACTCGATGGTCCGGTGCTGCTGCACAGCCATGGCAGCGTGGCCCGACGCCGGTTTCGCGCGGGCGGTGCGCGTATCGAGGCCGCGACGGGATTTCCGAGCGTGTACCGGATCGGCTTGCCGGCCCTGCGGAGAGCGACTGCCGCGCTACAGGATTTGGAAGCCGCCCGGGTCGAGGCGTGCTTTGCCCTGATCGCATCTGTCGAAGACACCAACCTCCTGCATCGCGGCGGGCTCGATGGCCTCCGCTTCGCGCATGACGCGGCGCAGAGCTTCATCGACGCCGGCGGCGTCCGCGCGGACGGCTGGCGTCCGCGCGCGCAATCGATCCACGAAAGCTTCGTCGTCCGCCGCCTCAGCCCGGGTGGTTCGGCTGACCTGCTTGCCATGGCGCTGTTCGTCGATGCCCATGAGAGAGCGGCCCGGTGATGTCCAATGCGATCCTGATGGCGCTGGTGCCGGTCTTCTTCGTTCTGCTTTTGGGGTATGCAGCCGGCAAGTTTCATGTCGTTGACAATCTCCATGTCGATGCTCTCAATGCGCTCGTGATGGACTTTGCGTTGCCGGCCTCGCTGTTCGCCGCGACCGCCTCGGCGTCGCGCCGCGAGATGATCGAGCAGGTCCCGCTTTTCCTGGTGCTCGGCGTGACGATTCTGCTGCTCTACCTCGCCTGGTATTTCGCTGCACGCAGCTTATCCAAGGTGTCCCGGTCGGAGGCGTCATTGCAGGCGCTGACGATCGGCTTTCCGAATCTCGCCGGTGTGGGCCTTCCGATCATGACGTCGGTCGTGGGGCCAACCGGCACCGTCCCGGTTGCCGTTGCGTTGGCGGCGGGCTCGATCCTGATCAGTCCGCTGACGCTAATCATAGCGGAAATGGGCGCCGCCAAGGCGCATGGCGAGGAACTGGCGGCACGGCAGGTCCTGACGTCAGTCCGGCGTGCGATCACCAAGCCGGTGGTGCTGGCGCCCGCGCTTGGCATCGTGTTCTCGTTGTCGGATGTGAGCCTTGGCGCACTGGCCCATGCCAGCCTCGCGCTGATCGGAAGTTCGGCCGCCGGCGTCGCCCTGTTCCTCACCGGAGCCATTCTGTCGGCACAATCGTTTCGGCTGGATTGGACGATCACGGCTGCGACGGTGGCCTCGGACATCGTCCGCCCGCTGCTGGCTGTTGCGGTCATTCGCGCCATTCCGGTCGCCCCGGATGCCGCGAAAACGGCCATTCTGCTCGCCGCGGTACCTTCTGGTTTTTTCGGAATCTTGTTCGCCGTCAACTACCGGCTGGATTCCGCCAGGGCCGGATCCATGGTCATTGCGAGCACCGGAGTCAGCGTCGTGACCCTGGCGATTGCGATCGCAATGCTCTTTCCGAATTAGGCGGCAGCAATGACACTTGCGATCCTGTGCTCGGGCCAAGGCAGGCAGCACCGGGAGATGTTCGCTCTCACCGGCGATGCACCGGAAGCCGCGCACCTGTTTGCACATGCGGCGACATTGCTGGGGGGCAGGGATCCGCGCGATTTCGTGCGCAGCGAGCCCGATGAGGCCCTGCATCGCAACCGTGCCAGCCAGATCCTGTGTACCTTGCAGGCACTGGCCGCCATGGCTGCGCTCAAGGGTGCCATTCCACATGGCGCCATCAACGCCGGATATAGCGTCGGTGAGGTCGCGGCCTGGGGTGCGGGGGTGTTCGAAGCGACCGTCACGCTCGACCTCGTCGCGCGCCGTGCGGAGGCCATGGACGCCGCCACGCGCGCCGGTGATGGGCTGATCTTCGTGCGCGGACTTTCACGTGGCGACGTCGACCGCCTCTGCAGGCGCTTTGGCGCGGCGATCGCCATCATCAATCCGGGCGACGCCTTCGTGATCGGCGGCAGCCGGGGGGCTTTGAACGCGATCGCAGCAAGCGCGAGGGCAACGCACGCGGCAATGGTCGTCGATCTGCCGGTCGAGGTTGCTTCCCACACTGAACGGCTCGTCGAAGCGTCGGCCGCGTTTCGCGAGGTGTTGCGGTCGGCGCAGGTCACGTTTCCGCCGGCCGCCGGCGCGCGCATCGTGAGCGGTATCGATGGCGCGACGGTCGTCTCCGCCGAGATAGGCCTCGACAAACTCGCCGCGCAGATATCGCAAACCGTGCAATGGGCAAATTGCCTGGAGAGCTGCTTCGAGGCGGGCGCCACGACCTTTCTCGAGCTTGGGCCGGGACAGGCGCTGAGCAAGATGGTTGCGTACATCGAGCCCGGATTTCCGGCGCGCTCACTGGACGATTTCAGGAGTCTTGAGGGCGTCCGCGGTTGGATTGCGCGTCACCTCGGCGCCTAACGTCGGCTGGTCCGAACAGGGGCCTCCGTCGATCGCGCTGCGCGGTCGAAAAAAGGGGCCGTCCTTTGGGGGAGGACGGCCCTGAGATGCTCGTATGCCCAGGGAGGAGGGAGGCTCGAGCGGTGACGTGGGGGTCTCAGTCACCCAACACGCACAGCATCGCCGATCCCGCAGCCAAAGTATTTCACGAACCCCTTCTGTTTCTCATTTCGCATGATTCACGAGAAGTCTGCGGGCCGCACCCAAGACACGGCCTTGCGAGCCGGAGCCGGATTGCTGCCTGAGAGCCTGGATGAAGTCGACGCGTTCCGGCTGGCGCGGCGCCAGCGCGTGGGCACCCCGGCGAGGGCCGTCTCGGAATGTCGTGAAATCGAACCGAGTGGAGGTTTGCCGGGCTCACCGGTATTTCCGGTCCACCAACCTGTTTGCCGGAATGTACGTCGGGTTGGGAGGAGAGCCCTCTTGCGGACTACGGCGCGTGGCCTGCCAGCGCCTCTTCGAGGCAGCGAATGATCTCGTCACCGCTGGAGGGCTTGCCGAGATAGCAATGCGCGCCTGCGGCCATCACACGCTGGCGCACGTTTTCGCTCGGAAACGCCGTCATGAAGATGATCGGGAAATGGCGGCCGGCGGCAACCAGCCGGGCCTGCAACTCATCGCCGGAGATAACAGGCATCTGGACGTCGGCGATCATGCACGCGGGATCGTCTCCCGGTGCCTGCCGCAGGAAGTCCATGCCGGATGCGTAGGCCTGGGCTTCGTAGCCGATCGAGCGCACGAGGCTCGCAAGCGAGGTGCGAACGCCCTCGTCGTCGTCTACGATCGCAATCACCGGGGTTTTGGCCATGAGCGCACAATCCTGACCGCGGTGTTCCGCAAGGAGAAGTATCTCCCTTTGCGCGGCCGATAACGTCTTATATGCACCCGGATCAGCCCGGCCGGAACTATACTCAGGTTTGGTCCGTAGTCCTGCGGGTCTGGGAAACCCCGAGCGCCTCGGCCTTGCGGACGAGATCGGCCAGCGACCGGACCTCCATCTTGCGCATGACGTTCCCGCGGTGGATCTTGACCGTGATCTCGCTGAGACCGATCAGGGCGGCGACCTGCTTGTTCATCAGGCCAGCGGTGACATGGCCCATCACCTCGCGCTCGCGCGCCGTCAGGGTCTCGTATTGGGCGCGGATGTCCTCCTTGGTCGCGGCCTCGGCGCGGTGCTGTGCATCGCGCTCGAGCGCCGCCGTCACCGCGTCGAGCATGTCCTGGTCGCGAAACGGCTTGGCGAGGAAATCGACTGCGCCGGCCTTCATGGCACGCACCGACATCGGAATGTCGCCATGACCGGTCATGAAGATGATGGGATGTCTGATGCCGTGCCGGACGAGTTGGCCCTGCAGATCGAGCCCGCTCACACCGGGAAGGCGGACGTCCAGCACGATGCAGCCGGGGCGGTCCGGCAGCGCGCCGCCGAGCAGTTCGGCGGGCGAGGCGAACAGGCGCGTCTCGAGGCCGACGGATCGGAACAGGCTGTCGAGCGAAGCGCGGATCCCGGCATCGTCATCGACGATGATGACGACCGAATTGAGGGATTGGGCAGGCGGCTGCGCTTGGTCTGGTCGTGTCATGGTCCGGGATGTTCTTGATGTTCTTGGGCGTATGGCAGTGTCAGGCGGAACGTCGTCCCCGCGCCGGGCGTGCTCTGGACCGACAACTGGCCGCCGTGAGCTTCCACCGTCGTTCGGCAGATCGCAAGTCCCATGCCCATTCCCCCGGGTTTCGTCGTGAAGAACGGATCAAACAGGCGGGGCATGTCTTCAGGCCGGACGCCGGGACCGCTGTCCTGAACCGTGATGGCCAGACGCTCGCGGTCGACGGTGCTGGCGCGCAGCTTGACGGTGCGGGAACCGGGCTGGCCTGACATGGCCTGGCCGGCATTGACCAGCAGATTGACGAGCACCTGCTGAAGCTGGATACGGTCGCCGCGAATCGGCCCTAGCCCATGCTCGGTCTCGGAGGTGAGGACGACGTCGTCGTTGGCAAGCTCCCTAGCGACCAGAAGGGCCGCGTCCTCGATGATCTCGGCGATATCGATACTGTCCTGCTGGGCGGGCGCCTTCTTCAGGAAGGTCCGGATGCGCGCTACGATCTCGCTGGCGCGGCGGCCTGCCGCGACGATCTGGACGATCGTGGCCGCGACCTCGTCCAGATTGGGCACCTCGCGCCGCAGCCAGCGCAGGCCGGCCTCTCCGCTGGTGACGATCGCCGCCAGAGGCTGGTTGACCTCGTGGGCAATGGAGGCGGTGAGCTCGCCGAGGGTGGCGACGCGTGCGGCATGGGCCAGCTCCGCCTGCGCCGCAAGCAGGGCATCCTGCGCCTGCTTGCGCTCGGCGATGTCGACGACGAAAGCGAGCACGTTGCGATCGCCGTCAGGCCCGGAGGGAAAGGTGATCGTGAACAGCACGGGAACCTTGCGTCCGTCGAACCTGACGATCTCGGTCTCGCCTTCGTAGAACGGTTCCCTTTCCGCGAACGCGATCAAGGCGCCGAGGAAACTCCGGTCGTTCTCACCGAGAAGCAGATCCACATTTTCGATGAAGGCCGAGGCGCCGTTTGCCCCTGCCATCTTTTGCAGGGCCGGATTGACGTCGGTGATTTTGGCGAGCCGGCGGGCATTCCGGACGAAATCAGGATGTTGCACCAGATGGTCGTGCAGGCCGGTGCCGGCGGTGTCCAGCGACTGCAGTGCGGCCCGGACTTCGCTCCAGTCCTCTTCGACCACGCCGATCCGGCTGGCGTCGAACATCCGGCGGTACCGCTGCTCGCTCTGCACCAGCGCGCTGTGTGCGGCGACGCGGTCGGTGACGTCGGTGTGCGTCTCGAGGACCCCGACGGGCTTGCCGAGACGGTCGTGCTGCAGGGCCCATCGGGCATCGACGGTGAGCACGGCGCCGTCTTTGGTTCGCTGCTGCACGTGGCCTTCCCATCGACCAGTGTCGAGCAGGCCCGCTTCGATGATCTCGCGCCGGTCGGGATATGTGCTTCGCAGAAGCTTGTCGGCGAGCTGTCCGAGCGCCTCGTCGGCCGACCAGCCATAGGCCTGCTCGGCGGTCTTGTTCCAGAAGGTGATTACGCCGCCGCGATCCCTGGCGAAGATCATGTCATGCGAGAGGTTGAGCAGGCGCGCCTGCGCTGCGAGGCGCTGCGTCGCCGCGTGATTTTGCAGCGCCAGCAGAGTCGTGATCCCGATCGCCGCGAGGCTCACCAACAAGCGAAGCAAGGGCGAGGCGATGCTCTCCAGATCGTGCGACAGCAGATAGGCGGAAATCGTCAGGACGACGCAGCCGGCCGCGGCGACGATGGTGTCGTCGCGCCGGTTGGTCTTCGCCGCGAGCAGGATCGCGACGACATAGAGCACGGCGACCGCTCCCTCGAGCGGCGTCAGCACGTCAACCAGGAAGACCGTCACGGCGAGGATGGCGGAGCAGAACCGCAAGCCGGCGCGGCTCATGGATGAACCGGTGGTTCGATCATGAGTCGTCATCGTCGCTGGCAGTCGCCCTTCTCATACCAGCGGCGTTGATGCCGCGATTTGATCGCGTTCACAACAGTCGGCCGCGTGATTTTCGTGCCCTCGTGGAAGACCTGCGCGCCACGCAATCCGGAGAAAGTGCCGGCAGCTGGCATTCCCTGCGGAAACCGGCCGGCTCGCGTGGTTCCGCCGGCGAATCTGCGCAAAAGGCGCGTCAACTTACCGCAGGTGCCGCACGTCGCGCTTCGCGTCCCATCCGCGATGCAGGTGATCACCGCACGGTCGCGCTACCCCAGCGAACATGCCTCGATCATACCTAGGTATGACACGGCTAACCCGAGAACCTATTGATACACCCGCGCGTAGAATGGATCGGGCGGACCGCCGAACTACTCTGCTCCCACGACATTCGGACAAGCCGGTCAGGCTTGGCCGGATCGAAAACGGGACAAGGAGATTCGACGATGTCGCTGCAGATGTCACGCTCACAGGCAATCAAGGATCATGACGTTCGCGCGATCGATATCTCGGCGATCGATCGCGATCCGCTCGGGCTGTCGAAATTCCCTGACCGGTTCGGCGAAGACGGAGCGACGCTGTCCTTCGTCCATCTGGATGTCGCCCTGGCAGTCGAGACGCAGGCGGCTGACGTCGAGCCATCTGCCGTTCATGGTCCTCGCTTCCGGCTCTCTGCAAAACTCCTGGCGGGGCAGCCTGTCGAGAGCGAGCAGGCGCCCACAGCGGAAGCCGCCGATCCGGTCATGCGGCGCCTGTCGGCCGCACTCGCGGCGGCCGAAGCCGCGCACGATGCCCATTCGGCGATCATGGCCGATGCCTTGCGGCTCGCGATCCTCACCCGGACGTTCAGCCGGCAGTCGCTTCGCGCACCGGCCGAGCTTCGCCCGGCTGACGGCGTTCGCGAGGAGGACGCGGGCCGGGCCGTGCGGTCGCTGCAAAACTGGCGCCTCAAGCGCGTCCTGCAATATGTCGACAAGAACCTGACCGCCAAGATCACGCTTCAGGACCTGGCGGCCGTGGCCGGGTTGAGCAGGATGCACTTCGCCGCGCAATTCCGCGCCGCCACCGGCGTTCGGCCTCACGAATACCTGCTGAGGCGGCGGATCGAACGCGCCCAGGAGCTGCTCAAGCAGGCTGAAGTCACCTTGGTCGATATCGCCTTGACCGTAGGCTTCCAGACGCAGGCGCATTTCACCACGGTGTTCAAGCGCTTCGTCGGCGATACGCCGTATCAATGGCGGAGCGCCTATCTCGCGCAATTCATGCCGCTGCCGCGCGCAAAGGCAGGCCCGTCATGAGCCGCATTGCCACCCTTCTCGCGGGCACACATTTGATGCTGACGCATCTTGAACCGATGGAGATGGTCGGGTTTGTCCGCGCTCTCGGCAATTCGTATCGCCTGGCAGCTTCGGAGCCCGGTTCAAGCGTTATCCATGGCCGATTCATCCTGGATTTCTTCAGGACCATCGTCGCATGCCTCGCGCGCTAGGCACGCATCCACATTGGCGCCGGCGGACGCCGCGATCGTGAGGTTGCTAATCGATCGCCGTCCGCGGGCGGCGACGGCCGCCGTGAAGCTCGGGATAGCCGGTCAGCATCAGCTTGTCGGCGCGCACGCCCCAGCTCTCCAGGCGGTCGAGGAAGCTCATGCCGAGCAGATTGGTCTTCAGCTGCCCGCGCTGGACGACGAGGGCCGGCACCGATTTTTCGACGAGATGGCCGACGGAGAGACGGTCGAGCGTGAGGCGGGCTGCCTTGGTATGGCCGCCCGCGGTTTCGAGATCGACATCGTATTCGAGCATCTCGAGCGGCAGGCCGATCGCTTTCGCGGTTTCCCAGGTCAGCACCACCGACGTCGCGCCGGTATCGATCACCATCGGCGCGGCGATGCCGTTGATCTTCGCACGCAGCGCGAATTCGCCGCCCTGGCCGCGCGGGATCTGTACGGCGGGGGCGGGCGTTGCCGTTTGGCTGCGGAAGATGTGCGAGACCTTGTGGCTGGCGCGGGCGATCCTATCGGGGTCGCCATAGGCGACGACTGCGCCTGCCGTGCCGGCGAGCATGGCGAGAACGAGCAGGAAGCGGATCATCGCGCGCCTCCGCAGGCGCACAGGCCGGTCAGGTGCGTTTCGGCGATGCGGCGATCGGCGCCAGTCCAGCTTCCGTCATGCGTGCCGGCAACAGCGCCATGACCGAGAGCCGGTCCGCGCTTTCCATGGCGTGCCAGCGCGCGATCTCGGGCAAGGTCCGGCCGCAGCCGAAGCACAGCTTGGTCCTGGGATCGATCATGCAGACGGCGACGCACGGCGTTTCTTTGCTCATTCGGACATAGTGGGGGATTGTCGGGCATGTCTGCAAGCATCTGGTTAAGAGCCTGTGCCTGCGCTCATGATCGGCTTGTGGCGCGGCCGGCGCTTCTCCTCGGGCAGGACGGAACTCTCCGGCTGGAGCGGCGGGGAATCATCCGATAGCGGCGCCAGCGCGCTCATCACGCGCTCCGGCGGGAAGGTGACGATCACCTCGGTGCCGATGCGCAGCTTCGATTTCAGCGTGAACGTGCCGCCATGCAGGTCGATCAGATTCTTGGCGATCGGCAGGCCGAGGCCGGCGCCCTGTTCGGCGGACTTGATCGAGTTGGAGCCCTGGCCGAACGAGGCGAGCACGACCGGGATCTCGTCCTCGGGGATTCCTGAGCCGGAATCCCGCACCGAGAGATATTGTCCACCCGAGGCGGTCCAGCCGGCCTTAAGCCAGATCTCGCCGCCTTGCGGGGTGAACTTGATCGAGTTGGAGAGCAGGTTGAGCACGACCTGGCGGATCGCGCGCTCGTCGGCCCACAGCCGGGGCATGGCCTGCTCGAACACTTCGTGGATGGTGATGCCGCGGCTGGAGGCGCGCAGCTTCATCAGATGATGGCAGTCGGCGACGATGCCGACCAGCGACACCGCTTCCTCATTGAGCTCGTAGCGGCCGGCCTCGATCCGCGACAGATCGAGGATCTCGTTGATGAGGTTGAGCAGGTGCACGCCGGAATTATGGATGTCCGCCGAGTACTCCTTGTAGACCGGCACCGCATGCGCGCCGAAGATCTCGCTCTTCATGACCTCGGAGAAACCGAGGATGGCGTTCAGCGGCGTGCGCAGCTCGTGGCTCATCTGCGCGAGGAAGCGCGACTTGGCGACGTTGGCGGATTCGGCGCGGTGGCGCGCTTCGTCGGAGATTGCCTTGGCCTGTTCGAGCTCGCCGATCAGCGCGTCCTTCTCGGCGCGCGCTTCCAGCGTGGCAAAGGTGGAGGAGTGCAGGCGATGCGCCAGCAGCACGAAATAGCCTTCGGCGGCGAGCGCGAGCGCGGCCAGGATGTAATTGTCCAGCGAGCCGGTCATCACGAAGCTCAGCGCCATGGCAACCGCGACCGGCGCGGTGGCGGCGAGGGCTGCGATCGGCAGATTGGCGGCGAGCATGCTCGACACTGCGATCACCAGCAGCATCAGGAACATCATCAGCGTTTCCGTGACCATGTCGAGCACGGGATGGATCAGGATCGCCATCCAGCACAGGCCATAGAGCAGGTCGAGCACGACGAAGCGCGTCTGCCATGCCCGGGTCGCCGCGGGCGAGGCGGGCTCGGTCAGGAAGCGCCGGCAGCTGCGGATCATCGCGGCGTGGATGCAGAGCATGCCGGCGGTCCAGGCGGCGGCGGGGATCGGCTGCATCCACAGGCCGAACAGCACGCCGGTCGCGACCACCAGCAGCATTACGACATAGGAAGCCGACAGCCGCGTCTGGGCGTATTGGCGCAGCATCTCGACGTCGAAGGCCGGCCGGGTTCCACTTGTCGACGTTAACTTGTCCCGCGCCTCGCGCACCCGCTGCGCCGCAGCCCTTCGGCTGCTCGCCGATGGAGCGCTCACCGGCTCGGCCGGAAGCTGTACTACCTCAGGCTTTTCAGCGGGGTTACTCATCAAGCAACAACGATTCCTGCCCACGCCGGACGCGGGCCTTCTGCATTGTCTATCTCTGGCAAGAAATCCTTAAGAGGTGACTTAAGGAGCTAAAGAATTACGTTAACCCGGCGTTAATTCGGATCTGGCCCGCGGTCAGTGCAGCGCCGCGTGCTGCACGATGTAGACCATCGCTCCAGCCAGATATCCCACCAGCGCGGGGCCTGCGATGCGGCGGGCGTACCAGAAGAACTCGATCTTCTCGAGGCCCATGGCGGCAACGCCCGCGGCCGAGCCGATGATCAGGATCGAGCCGCCGGTGCCGGCGCAATAGGCGATGAACTCCCAGATGAAGCTGTCGGGCGGATATTGCACCAGATTGTACATGCCCATCGTTGCCGCGACGAGTGGTACGTTGTCGATGATGGCGCTCAGGAGGCCGAGCAGGATGACGATGATGTCGAGACGCCCGACCGTGGCGTCGAGCCATTTCGCCAACAGTTCCAGCACGCGAGCATGCTCCAGACACGCGACGGCCAAGAGGATGCCGACGAAGAAAACGATGGAACTCATGTCGATGCGCGTCAGCGCATGGACGAGGGTGAGGGGACGGCGCGCGTCCTCGTCCTTGTGGCGGTGAACGACCTCGCCGACCAGCCAGAGGATGCCCAGCCCGAAAAGAATACCCATGAAGGGCGCAAGGTGCGTCACGGCCTTGAAAACCGGAACCGCAACCAGGGTGCCGAGGCCGAGATAGAACATCAGATTGCGCTCGAACGCCTCGACCCTGAGGGCCTGCTCTCCCCCTTGCAGCGGAGGGACGATCTCTTTTCCCCTGAGCGAATAGCCGATGATGAGCAGCGGGATCAGAAGGTTGACCAGCGACGGCAGGAACACCGACTTCATGATGCTGACGGGAGAGATCTGCCCCCCGATCCAGAGCATCGTCGTCGTGACGTCGCCGATCACGGTCCAGGCGCCGCCGGCATTGGCCGCGATGACGATGATGGAGGCGAACAGCAGGCGATCGCTCTTGTTGCCGATCAGCTTCTGGATCAGCGAGATCATCACGATGGTCGTCGTCAGATTGTCGAGGATCGCGCTCAGGAAGAACGTGACGAAGCCGATGATCCACATCAGCGTGGTCTGCTTCGTGGTGCGGATGATCGAGGTGATGACTTCGAAGCCGTTGTGGGCGTCGATCACCTCGACTATCGTCATGGCGCCGATCAGGAAGAAGACGATTTGCGCGGTCGAAGCGACGGATTCGTCGAGCTGGTGGTTGACGAGCGAGGCGTCGCCGACGGACAGCGCGTAAATGGTCCAGAGCAGACCGGCTCCCAGGAGAGCCGAAGCGCTCTTGTTGACGCCGAGCGGATGTTCGAGCGCGATGGCAGCATACGCAACGATGAAAATGGCGGCTATCACGCTCAGCAAGTCAATTCCCCCCGGAATTCGTTCTTAGACTCAATGCGAGCCTCGTCGCGGCGGGCGCCGCGTCGAGACCCGCAAGGGCCGCAGCTGCCCGGCTGCGGCCGTCATGCGTTCATCAGCGTTGCAGACGCGCCAGCAGGCTCGACGTATCCCAGCGCTTGCCGCCCATCTTCTCGACCTCGGAATAGAACTGATCGACCAGCGCGGTGACAGGCAGGTTGGCGCCGTTGCGGCGGGCTTCGGCGATCGCGATCGAGAGGTCCTTGCGCATCCATTCGACAGCGAAGCCGAAATCGTACTTCTCCTCGTTCATGGTCTTGTAGCGATTTTCCATCTGCCAGGACTGCGCCGCACCCTTGGAGATGGTCTCGATCACCGCGGCGACGTCGAGGCCGCTCTTCTTGGCGAAGTGGATACCTTCGGAGAGACCCTGCACCAGGCCGGCGATGCAGATCTGGTTGACCATCTTGGTCAGCTGGCCGCTTCCCGCGGGCCCGAGCAGTTTGCACATCCGCGCATAGGCGCCCGTGATGATCGGCTCGGCGCCGGCATAGGCGCCCTCGGCGCCGCCGCACATCACCGTCAGAACGCCGTTCTCGGCGCCGGCCTGGCCGCCGGAGACCGGCGCGTCGATGAACTTGAAGCCGGCCTTGGTCGCGGCTGCATCCAGCTCACGCGCGACTTCGGCGGAGGCGGTGGTGTGATCGACGAAGGTCGCACCCTTCTTCATGCCGGCGAAGGCGCCGTCGGCGCCGATCGTGACCGCGCGCAGATCGTTGTCGTTGCCGACGCAGCACATCACGAAATCCTGGCCTTCGGCGGCGGCCTTCGGGGTCGGGGCGGTCTTGCCGCCGAACTTGTCCGCCCATTCCTTCGCCTTGGCCGCGGTGCGGTTGTAAACGGTGACCTCATGGCCCCCTTTTTTCACGAGGTGTCCGGCCATGGGGTAGCCCATGACGCCGAGACCGAGGAAAGCGACTTTAGCCATGTGTGGTACCTTGTCCGTAGCTTGAGTTTTACGGTTGCAGCCGGGCGAGGGCGCCAGGGCGGCGTCCTCGAAGTTCCGCCGAGAGGGCGGATCGGAGGCGCACCATAAACCGTTAAGGGCGGAGGGCAACGGCTTCGTTTGGCGGCCCCCTGTGCTAGGATGGCGGACCCAAGGACTTCAAAAAAGGGAGCGAAAGCATGGGCGGCGTGAGCGTTGGCGTCCTCGATCATTTCAACATCCGGACCCGGAATCTGGCCGAGACGGTCCGCTTCTACGAGGATGTGCTGGGCCTCGAAAAAGGCGCCCGGCCGAATTTCGCCTTCCCCGGTGCCTGGATGTACAGCGAGGGCAAGGCGGTGGTGCACCTCGTCGATATTTCCGCGACCGCCGAGCCGCAAAAGCCGGATTCCGGCGTTGTCCATCATGTCGCCTTCGTCAGTCGCGGCTTCGACGGCATGAAGCAGCGGCTGGCATCCAGGGACATGAAGTTCGAGTCCCGCCAGGTGCCCGGCGGCGACCTCTGGCAGATCTTCGTCAACGACCCCAACGGGGTCATGATCGAGCTGAATTACGAGGCCGCCACGGAGCAGGGGGCTGCGCCGGCCGAGAAGGCGGACGATATCGGCAGGCAGTAGCCTTTTGGGCGTTTCCGCTCTAATGGGGCATCCTGAACTTCTAGGAGATGCGCTTTGAGCGTAACGCAGCAACAGGTTCTCGACAGCCTCGCCCGGATCAAATCCCCCCGCGGGGTCGCGCTCACCAATGCCAATGTGCTGAGCGCGGTCAACGCGTCCGACGGCAAGGTGTTCTTCTCGATCAACGTCGATGCCGCCGAGGCGAGGGCCTGGGAGTCCATCCGGGCCGAAGCGGAGGCCGCCGTGCGCGCCATTCCCGGCGTCACCACCGTCATGGTGGCGCTGACCGCCGAGCGCAAGCCAGGCTCTGCGCCGCCGCCACCCCCGCAACCGAGCCGCGGCACGCCCGGCGTACAGCCGGTCCATGCCCACAAGCCGCCGCCACAGGGCGGCGCCCAGTCGCCGATGGCGCGGCAGTCGGAAATCCCGGGCGTTGCCGCCGTGATCGCGGTCGCCTCCGGCAAGGGCGGCGTCGGCAAGTCGACCACTGCACTGAACCTGGCTCTCGGTCTGCGCGACCTCGGCCTCAAGGTCGGGTTGCTCGATGCCGACATCTACGGCCCCTCGGTGCCACGGCTGACCGGCCTGCACGATAAGCCGGAGCTGAACGCCGAGCGAAAAATGATTCCGCTTCGGCGCTTCGGCCTCGCCATCATGTCGATCGGCTTCCTGGTCGAGGAAGAGACCGCGATGATCTGGCGCGGTCCCATGGTGATGTCGGCGGTGACGCAGATGCTGCGGGATGTCGAATGGGGCAAGCTCGACGTGCTCGTCGTCGACATGCCGCCGGGCACCGGCGATGCCCAGCTCACGCTGGCGCAGAATGTGCCGCTGAAGGGCGCGGTGATCGTCTCGACCCCGCAGGACCTCTCCCTGATCGATGCGCGGCGGGGGCTTGCCATGTTCAAGAAGGTCAACGTGCCGGTGCTCGGCATCGTCGAGAACATGAGCTACTTCCAGTGCCCGCATTGCGGCACGCGATCGGACATTTTCGGCCATGGCGGGGCGCGGCACGAGGCCGAGAAGCTCGAGGTCCCCTTCCTCGGCGAGATCCCGCTGCACATGGCGATTCGCGCCACTTCGGATGCCGGCACTCCCGTCGTCGACAGCGAGCCGGACGGTCCCCATGCGGCGATCTACCGCGCCATCGCGGGTCAGGTCCGCGACCAGCTCAAGGGCGTCATCGCGGCGGCCTGAGCCGGCGCCCGCGGCCACGCTCTCGTCTTTCTGGGGGCATGCGACTTTCGTAGAGCCCAGTCATGCCATTGTCGCGTTCCGCAGGCGAGGCTTCCGTGGTAAAGGCCCACGGCAGTCAAGCCCCTTCGGTTCGACGCGGCCTAACGCGTCGCCGGAATGAGCGGCGGCAAGAAGAGAAGTCAAGGGGAAACGCCCCAGCAAGGAGAGACCTGAAGATGAAGCGTCGTGATTTTCTGAAAGTGTCGGCAGCAGGCGCGGCGGCGACCGCCGCGGTGGCCTCGCCGGCGATCGCGCAGTCCTCGCCCGAGGTGAAGTGGCGCTTGACTTCGAGCTTCCCGAAGTCGCTCGATACAATCTATGGCGGTGCCGAGCAGGTGGCGAAGTACGTCGCCGAGATGACCGACAACAAATTCCAGATCCAGGTGTTCGCCGCCGGTGAGCTCGTTCCCGGTCTGCAGGCGCTCGATGCGACCTCCAGCGGCACGGTCGAGATGTGCCATACGGTGTCCTACTACTATGTCGGCAAGGATCCGACCTTCGCGATCTTCGCCTCGGTGCCGTTCGGCCTCAATGCGCGCCAGCAGAACTCGTGGCTCTATCAGGGCGGCGGCAATGAGCTCGCCAACGAGTTCTTCAAGAAGTCGAACGTGGTCGGCTTCCCCTGCGGCAACACCGGCACCCAGATGGGCGGCTGGTTCCGCAAGGAGATCAAGACCGTTGCCGACCTTTCCGGCCTGAAGATGCGCATCGGCGGCATTGCCGGTCAGGTGCTCCAGAAGGTCGGCGTGGTACCGCAGCAGCTCGCCGGCGGCGACATCTATCCGGCGCTCGAGAAGGGCACCATCGATGCGGCCGAGTGGGTCGGCCCCTACGATGACGAGAAGCTCGGCTTCGCCAAGGTCGCCAAGTACTACTACTACCCGGGCTTCTGGGAAGGCGGTCCGACCGTCCACGCTTTCGCCAACCTGGAAAAGTTCAATGCGCTGCCGAAGAACTACCAGGCGATCCTCACCAACGCGACGGCTCACGCCAACACCTGGATGGCCGCGCGCTACGACATGCAGAACCCGGGGGCGCTGAAGCGACTGGTTGCCGGCGGGACCCAGCTTCGTCCCTTTACCAACGAGGTGCTGGAAGCCTGCCTCAAGGCGACCAACGAATTGTGGGGCGAGATCTCGGCCAAGAACCCCGACTTCAAGAAGTCGATCGATGCCATGCAGGCCTACCGCTCCGACGAATATCTGTGGTGGCAGGTCGCCGAATACACCTACGACAGCTTCATGATCCGCTCGCGCACGCGCGGCTGATCGCCTAGGCCTAAAGTCGCAAGACCGGAAAGCCCGGCCTCCAGGGGAGGCCGGGCTTTTTCTTTGCCGCAGAGTGCGATCGGGATGGCATTCGGTCCCGGCTTGCGTCATGCTGACCGCAAGCCTCGGAAAGAAGGCTCACAATCACTGGTACATCAGGGCAGGAAATCATGAAGAGAAGAGACTTCATCAAGGTCACAGGACTTGGTGCGGCCGGCGCAGTTGCGCTTGCGGCTCCCGCGATCGCGCAGTCGATGCCGGAAATCAAATGGCGCATGCCGACGAGCTGGCCGAAATCGCTCGACACGCTGTTCGGCGGCGCCGAGATGATGTGCAAGATGGTCGCCGAGGCGACCGACAACAAATTCCAGATCCAGATCTTCGCGGCCGGCGAGATCGTGCCGGGCCTGCAGGTGCTCGACGCCGTGCAGAACGGCACCTGCGAAATCGGCCACACCGCCTCCTATTACTATTTCGGCAAGGATCCGACCTTCACCTTCGGCTCGGCCGTACCGTTCGGTCCCAACATGCGCATCAACCAGGCCTGGTACATGCAGGGCGGCGGGCGCGAGGTGCTCAACGAGTTCTACAAGAGCTACAACGTCGTCTCGCTGCTCGCGGGCAATACCGGTTGCCAAATGGGCGGCTGGTTCAGGAAAGAGGTCAACACGCCGGATGATCTGAAGGGCATGAAATTCCGTGTCGGCGGCTTTGCCGGCCGCGTGCTCCAGAAGCTCGGCGTGGTGCCGCAGCAGCTCGCTGGCGGCGACATCTACCCGGCGCTGGAGAAAGGCACCATCGACGCCGCCGAATGGGTCGGCCCCCATGACGACGAAAAGCTCGGCTTCTACAAGATCGCGCCGCACTATTACTATCCCGGCTGGTGGGAAGGCGGTCCGATGCTGATGGCCTTCGTCAACCTCGACAAGTGGAACGCGTTGCCGAAATATTACCAGAGCGTGCTGGAGCAGGCCGGCCACTACGCCAACAACTACATGATGGCGCGCTACGACGCCGCCAATCCGCTGGCGCTGAAGAAGCTGCTGGCGGGCGGCACCAAGCTGCACGCCTTCTCGCCGTCGATCATGGATGCCTGCTACAAGGCCGCCAAGGAGCTGCATGCCGAAGTCGGCGCGACCAATCCCAACTTCAAGAAGGTGCACGACTCTCTCGCCAAGTTCACCAGCGACGGCTACGCCTGGTTCCAGGTCGCCGAGGTCGGCTACGACATCTTCATGGCGCGGCGCTCGCAGAGCTGAGCGCATCACCGGCTGGACGCGGCGCCCCGGAGCGAAGGCTCCGGGGCGCTTTCTTATGCGTCCAAGGGAGCGCCCAACTCAAAATTCGAAAAACAACCCCATGCACAGTAGCCAACGGCTTGATAATCCGAGAGAAAATTTAGCCGCAAATCGCTGCTGGGAGGGCGGAGCTGGTGTTGGGGGCGGAGCAATTTGATCAGAAGGTCTGACCAGCCCCCTGTGCCAACTGCGCCACCGCGCCGCTTTATTCTTGCGCCGCTTTCCAGTCGCGCTTGATCTTCTTGGCCAGCGACCATTTGTGCACTTCAGTCGGCCCGTCATAGATCCGGAAGGCACGGATTTCGCGGAAGGCTTGCTCGACGATCGTCTCCGTCGAGACCCCTGTGCCGCCCATCACCTGAACGCAGCGATCGGCAACGCGCATCAGTGCTTCCGACACGGCCACCTTCGCCATGGAGCTCTCGGTCGTGCCGAGCGAGCCGGTGTCGAGCACTCCGGCGCACCAGTCGATCATCAGCTCCGATTGCTGGAGATCGATCAGGTTCTCCGCCAGCATGAAGCCGACGCCCTCGTGGTCGACCAGCGGTTTGCCGAACGCCTGGCGGCGGCAGGCATAGTCGGTGGCAATCTCGTTAGCGCGGATCGCGAGGCCCAGCCATCGCATGCAATGCGACAGCCGTGCGGGGCTCAAACGAATTTGGGCATATTTAAAACCTTCGCCGGACGCGCCGAGCATCTGGTCGGCCGGCACCCGCAGGTTTTCAATGTCGATCTCCGCGTGTCCGCCGGGCATCGAATTGTCGATAGTATCCAGCACGCGCAGCGTGCGGATCGCGGGATTTGGCAGATCGACGAGGAACATGCACGCGCCATCGTCAGACTTCGCCATGACGATCCCGACGCGCGCTCCCTCGGCTCCCGTGATGAACTTCTTTCGCCCGTTGATGACCCAATGGTTGCCGTCGAGCCGGCACCTCGTCTGCATCATCGACGGATCCGATCCGGCTCCGCCCGCATCGGCAGGCTCCGTCATGAAGAACGCCGAGCGCGCTTTGCCCGACACCAGCGGTTCGAGAAAACGCGATTTCTGCTCGGGGCTGCCGACCTTGCCGAGCAGGTACATGTTGCCTTCATCCGGCGCCATGGTGTTGCACGCCAATGGACCGAGTGGAGACAGGCCAGTCTTGATCAGCGCCTTCGCAGTCTCGCGTTGCGTGAGATGGGACCCGTCCGCGAGAATGTGCGGCGTCAGGGCGCCGGCCTTCCGCGCCTTGTCGCGCAGCTCCTGCACGAGTTCGTCGCTCGGACCGTGCGGACCTGTCCGGGGATCCTTCTCGTAGGGAATGACTTCAGTCCGGATGAACGCCTCGATCTTCGCTGCAATGCTGTCGTCTTGATGGGGCATAGCTACTCCGGTCGACTGCCGCCTCGGCGGAGGCCGGCTTTCGATCAGCTATAGACGGATGGGCCGGAGTTGAGCAACACCCGCGCTGGCACTACCGGATGAGGGAAGGACGCCGGGGTCACAGAGTCTATTCGATCGTCTCATCGGCGCGCACGAGCAAGCCTGGCGGCACGACGAGGCCGATTGCTCTTGCTGTCTTGGCGTTGATGATCAGTTCGACTTTTGTGGTGCATGTGCGTGCGGCAGGGCGAGCGTCGCGGCGAAACGGAACCCATATCAACGTTGCCTGACGCTCACCTTACGGTTCTGTCGACGTCCGCAAGGACGCATTTTTTTGCTGGTCGTAGCCGCCGAATGATGGGAGACATTCCGAAGCGCGGCGGGTCCCGCGGTTCTGAAATACCGGAATTCTGGTCGAGCACATGCGCCTTCTGATCGTCGAGGACAATGCCGAGCTGTCGCGGCTCGTCGCGGGCGGGCTGGCGGCGGCCGGCTATCAAAGCGACATCGTCGGCAGCGCGGCCGAGGCGCGCGAGGCGGTGAGCAGCGTCAGCTACGCTGCGATGATCCTCGACCTCGGGCTGCCCGACGGCGACGGCCTGTCGGTGCTGCGCGAGCTGCGCCTCAAGATGGAGCCGCTCCCCGTGCTGGTCCTGACCGCACGCGGCGGCCTGCAGGATCGCGTCAGCGGCCTGCGCAGCGGCGCCGACGACTATCTCGCCAAGCCCTTCGCGATGGAGGAGCTGATAGCGCGGCTGGAGGCGATCCTGCGCCGGCCCGGCCAGCTGCTCGGCCGCTCGCTCAGTCTCGCCAACCTCGTCTACGACACCGAGAGCCGCCAGATCTTCGTCGACGACCAGCCGCGGATCATCTCCGCGCGCGAGACGTCGGTGCTCGAGATCCTGCTGCGCCGGCAGGGCCGGGTGGTGCCGAAGAAGAACGTCGAGGATCACATCTTCGGACTGGACGGCGAGGTCGCCTCCAACGCGGTCGAGGTCTACGTCTCGCGGCTGCGCAAGCAACTCGCCGAGCACGGCGCGAAGGTCGTGATCCATACCATCCGCGGCGTCGGCTATCTCATGGACGTGGAGAAATAGCGTGGCCCGGATCGGGTCCCAAGCCAGGCCCCAGGGCGCCGGGTCCTATGGCAGGTCGCCGACGTTCAAATCGCTGATCTGGCGCATCGTGTTCCTGCACATCCTCGCCGTCGCGGTGGTCGCGATCTTCCTGCCGCTGGTGCTGTTCTGGCTGCTCAATTCCGAGATCGACCAGCTGCATCGCGATGCCATGCGCGCCCAGGCCGAGGTGCTGGCGGAGCGCATCGTTGCCCAGCCGGGCGGCGTGCTGACGTTCCATCTGCCCGACAGTCTCAAGGGCCTCTATTCGGAAGCGTATGGCCGCTATCAGTACGACATTCGCGATGCCGAGGGCCGGCTGCTGTTCTCTTCCCATCGGCGCTCCGCCGCAGCTGCTGCGCCGCGCTCGTCGGAGAGCATTTCGGGGGCCGCCGTCACCCGCGACATCGACGGCAACACGGTGCGCATCCGGGTCGCCGAGGACCTCGCACACCGTGACGTCATCATCGACGACATCGTCTCGAATTTCTTCCGCCGAGTGGGATGGATCACCATCCCGATCCTGCTGATCCTGCTCGCCACCGACATCATCATCTTTCGCCGTGCGATCGCGCCGCTGTTGAAGGCCTCCGAAGAGGCCAGCAATATCGGCCCGGCGCGCACCGACATCCGCCTGCCGACGGAGCAGATTCCGCGCGAGATCCTGCCGCTCGTCACCGCCGTCAACCAGGCGCTCGACCGCCTCGAAGGCGGCTTTCGGGTGCAGCGGCAGTTCACGGCGGATGCCGCGCATCAATTGCGCACGCCGCTTGCGATCCTGCGCACGCGGATCGAGACGCTCGGCGATCGTGCCGCACGGCAGGCGCTGCATGCCGACATCGAAACGATGAGCCGCCTGGTCGCCCAGTTGCTGGAGATCGCCGAGCTCGACACTTTGGTGCTCGATCCCGGCGAGACCACGGATTTGCGCGCGGTCTGCGCCGATGTGGTCGCCTCGATCGCCCCATTCGCGATCGCGCAGCACAAGGACATTGCGCTCCGGGGCACCGACGTGCCGGTCAGGATCCACGGCAATGCGGAGATGCTCCAGCGCGCGATCTTCAACCTTGCCGAAAACGCCATCAAGTTCACGGCAAAGGACACCACCGTCGACGTCGAGGTGGGCGAGGACGGTTCGGTGCGCGTGCGCGATTGCGGCCCGGGGATCGCGGAGGTCGAGCGCGAACTGATCTTCCAGCGCTTCTGGCGCGCCGACCGCCGGCGCAGCGACGGCGCGGGACTGGGGCTGTCGATCGTGCGCGCCGTGGCCGACGATCACGCCGCGACGGTGGCGGTCGAGAACCTCCCCGGCGGCGGCGCGGAGTTCACGCTGCGGTTTCGTCTGGCGGAGCGGGCCGAACCTTTACCCTCCGCTGGAGGCGGAGGGTAAGAAGGTCGGCCATGCAGCCTCCGCTTACTTCGACGGCGGCCCGAAATCCAGCGGCGGCAGTTCGATCTGCGGCACCTCGATCTTGATCGTGTTGGGGTCGATGTTCGACTGGACGCCCTTGTAGTGCATCACCATCGACGGGAACGCGATTACCAGTCCGACCATGATCATCTGGATGACGACGAATGGCACCGCACCCCAATAGATCTGGCCGGTGGTGACGGGCTCCATCCGCTTGCCGGTGAGGCGATCGGTGTAGCGCTCCTTCGGCGCGACCGACCGGAGATAGAACAACGCGAATCCGAACGGCGGGTGCATGAACGAGGTCTGCATGTTGACGCCGAGGATGACGCCGAACCAGATCAGGTCGATGCCGAGATGCTCGGCGGCAGGTCCGAGCAGCGGGATCACGATGAAGGCCAGCTCGAAGAAGTCGAGGAAGAAGGCCAGCACGAACACGAACAGGTTGACGAAGATCAGGAAGCCGACCTGGCCGCCCGGCAGGGAGGTCAGCAGGTGCTCGACCCAGACGTGCCCGTTGACGCCGTAGAAGGTGAGCGAGAACACGCGAGCGCCGACCAGGATGAACACGACGAAAGCCGACAGCTTGGCGGTCGATTCCGTGGCTTGCCGGATCAAGTCCCAGCTCAGCCGCCGCTTCGCGGCACCGAGGATGAGGGCGCCGGCGGCACCCATCGCGCCGCCTTCGGTCGGGGTCGCGATGCCGATGAAGATCGTGCCGAGAACCAGGAAGATCAGGAACAGCGGCGGCACCATCACGAAGGTGGTCTGCTGAGCCATTTTCGAGAGGAAGCGGAAGCCGGTGAGCTTGTCGATCACCCAGTTCAGCACGGCGACGGCGAACGCGAAGATGATGCCGTAGAACATGCTCAGCACGACATAGTCGGCGCCATGCGTCTCGGAGTTGCGCATCATGAACCAGCCGAACACGCAGCTCGCCAGGAACAGCACGCCGAGGGAGCGGAGGCCACGGTCGCCACTGTCCTCGCGAAA
The DNA here is from genome assembly GCF_002266465.3 of Bradyrhizobium symbiodeficiens. Taxonomy (NCBI): domain Bacteria; kingdom Pseudomonadati; phylum Pseudomonadota; class Alphaproteobacteria; order Hyphomicrobiales; family Nitrobacteraceae; genus Bradyrhizobium; species Bradyrhizobium symbiodeficiens. The sequence goes on from NZ_CP029427.2 coordinate 3,015,256, forward strand.
GCCGATGGCCTCCTTCGGCAGGCCCGGCGCGGCCTTCGGGAAGATCATACTGACGAGAAAGGCGTAGAGGGCGTAGAGGCCCGCGAGCACGAGGCCCGGGATAAAGGCGCCTTCGTACATGTCGCCGACCGACTTGCCGAGCTGGTCGGCCATCACGATCAGAACGAGCGAGGGCGGAATGATCTGCGCGAGCGTGCCCGACGCGGCGATGACGCCGGCGGCGACGCGGCGGTCATAGCCGTAGCGCAGCATGATCGGCAGCGAGATCAGACCCATCGAGATCACGGACGCCGCGACCACGCCCGTCGTCGCGGCGAGCAGCGCGCCGACGAAGATGACGGCATAGGCAAGGCCGCCGCGGATGGTACCGAACAATTGGCCGATCGTGTCGAGCAGGTCCTCGGCCATGCCCGACCGCTCCAGCACCAGTCCCATGAAGGTGAAGAACGGGATGGCGAGCAGCGTGTCGTTATTCATCACGCCGTAGACGCGCTCGGGAAGAGCCTGCAGGAAGTCAGGGTGGAATTGGCCGAGCTCGACGCCGATGACGGCGTAGAACAGGCCGACGGCGCCGAGCGAGAATGCCGCGGGATAGCCGAGCAGCAGCACGACGACCAGCGACGCGAACATGATGGGCGCCATATTGGCGATGATAAAAGCGGTCATAATTCCCCCTAAACCGTCGCCAACGGCTACTTCTTCTCAATCGCTTCGACGAGATGCTCGACTTCCGCCTCCAGCGCCGACACCTGCGATTCATGGGGATCCGGAATCAATCCGCGCATCACCGCAATTCGCTTGATCAGCTCGGAGACTGCTTGAACGAGCAGCAAAGCGAAGCCGATCATGATCAGAGCTTTGGCAGGCCATTGGGGCAGACCGCCTGCATTGCCGGATTGCTCGTTGATGTGGAACGAGCGCTCGAAGAACGGCACGCCCGTGACGATCATGACGATGCAGAGCGGAATGAGGAAGAACAGGTGACCGATCACATCGATCACATTGCGGACCTTCTTCGGCAGCGAATTGTTCACGATGTCGATGCGGATGTGCTCGTTGTCCAGCAGCGTCCAGGGCGAGCAGACGAGGAAAACGATGCTGAACAGCACCCATTGCAGCTCGAGCCATGAATTCGACGAGGTGTCGAATGTCTTGCGGATGATCGCGTTGACCGCCGAGACGACGACGGCGACCATGATCAGCCACGCCACACGCTTGCCTGTCCAGCGCGTGAACGCGTCGATTCCCTGGCTCACTTTTAGGAGCGCTTGCAACGATAGGTCCTCCCCCGATTGTGCCCCGGCCGTCTTGACTGCGCCGAACGGGCGCGTGGCTTGTCTCGCCGCGCAGGCATGAGGCACGCGCACCAAACCAGCGGGCGTGCCGCCAGTCAATCGGAAGTTTGTTGATAGTTAAGGGGAATAAGACCGTAATCCGCCGGTGTCAGCCGCCGGTGACGCTCATGTGCCTGGAGACGCTGGGACGGTCATGGCGGCGGTCGATGATGAAATCGTGGCCCTTGGGCTTCAGCCCGATGGCGCGGTCGATCGCATCCGCAAGCAGCGTGTCGTCGTCGGATGCACGCAGAGGTTTGCGCAAATCAGAGGCATCCTCGTGGCCGAGGCAGGTGTGCAGCGTGCCGGTGCAGGTGACGCGAACCCGGTTGCAGGATTCACAGAAATTATGGGTCATCGGCGTGATGAAGCCGAGCTTGCCGCCGGTTTCGGCGACACTGACATAGCGGGCCGGACCTCCGGTGCTCTCGGCCAGATCCGTCAGCGTGAATTGCTGGGCGAGGCGTGCGCGCACCAGCGACAGCGGCAGATACTGGTCGATGCGGCCCGATCCGATCTCACCCATCGGCATGACCTCGATCAGTGTCAGGCCCATGCCCTTGCCGTGGGCCCAGCGCATCAATTCGGGAAGCTCGTCCTCGTTGAGGTTCTTCAGCGCCACCGCGTTGATCTTGATGGCGAGGCCTGCGGCGCGCGCGGCCTCGATGCCTTCCAGTACCTTGTCGATCTCGCCCCAGCGGGTGATCTCGCGAAACTTCTTGGGATCGAGCGTGTCGAGCGAGACGTTGATGCGGCGGACGCCGCAATCGGCGAGCTCGCTTGCGTATTTCGCAAGCTGGGTGCCGTTGGTGGTCAGCGTCAGCTCGTTCAGGGCGCCGCTCGACAGATGCCGCGACAGCGAGCGGACCAAGGTCATCACGTTGCGCCGGACCAGCGGTTCGCCGCCGGTCAGCCGCAGCTTCTTCACGCCCTTGGCGATGAAAGCAGAGCAGAGCCGGTCGAGCTCTTCCAGCGTCAGCAGGTCGGCTTTGGGCAGGAACGTCATGTCTTCGGACATGCAGTAGAAGCAGCGCAAATCGCAGCGATCGGTGACGGAGACGCGCAGATAGCTGATGGTCCGCCCGAACGGATCGGTCATCGGGGTCGACAGCGCGGTGGATCCGTTCATGAAGAGGCCTTGTCACTTGCGGCGTCGGGCGCACCTTTGCTTCAGCGGTGCTCGGGACACAATCTAAGCATCGGACGCGACGAGGACAATCGGGTGGTATACTTAGATCACCGCCTGCCGGCGTTCGGATCGGGGAACGGCGAGCCCGCGGGCGATGCGGCTTCGGCTGGTGCCGCGGCCGGCGCGGCTGCAGCCGGTTTGGGCTTCCTCGGCCGGTGCGGCTTGCGAACCGGTTTCGGCGGGGTGGCCGGCTGGAGTTCCGCAAACACCGGATTCGGGTCTGATGTCACCGAGGCGGGCGTGGTGAAATCCCCGGGACTTCTGATCACGTTCACCGGGACGCTCGCCGGCTGGTACTTTGGCAGCGCGAAAGCGACCGTAAAGGGAGCCTCGGGGGCGGGAACCGAGACGGAGCAAGGAGTCTTGCATCCCGGCCCGAGCGAGGTCGTGGCGTCGGCACCCGGCGGGTTGGATTCGAGCCGGACCTGGACGGTCGGCGGGGCCGATTTGAACATGTCCCAGGACATTGAGGAGCAGCCCCCAAGGCTTGCCGCTCCCAAAAGACTCGCTCCGGCTAACGCAACCGCGATGACACGACGCATGACCCATCCACTTCGACTGCGACGAACCGCCCCATAACCCCGCCCGGACCTTAGGAGCGTCGTTTGGGGCAGGCAACCGGCGGGCTGCGCATAGTTAATGAATGGTTAATGCAGGAGATTTCTGAATACCATTATATATCAATAACTTGCTGGCGCTATACGGTCATCAGGCTGCTGGCGGCGGCCGGAAGGTCACGCATGTGATGGATCAGCCGGTCCGGCTTCAGCTCGGCGATCGGCACATCGGTATAGCCAAAACTGACCCCGATCACGGGCACTCCGGCCCGGCGAGCGACCCCGACATCGGTTCCGGCATCGCCGACCATGATGCTCGCTTTGACCGCTCCGCCGGCGCGCGCCACCGTTTCACGAAAAATCGTGGGGTCGGGCTTCTGGACGCCAAAGGTGTCCGCGCCGCAGATCGCCGCGAAGCGGCGGCTGAGGTCGAGCTGGTCCAAAAGCCGCTTCGACAGCCATTCCAGCTTGTTGGTGCAGACGGCGAGGCGATGGCCTTGCGCTGAAAAATGGTCCAGCGCGGCCTCGAGCCCCTCGAAGGGGCGGGATTCGACCGCGATATGGTCGGCGTAATAGGCGATGAAATCCGCGGTCATCCGGTCCATGTCGGCGGGGGTGACGCTGCGGCCCTCGGCCTCCAGCCCCCGCTCGATCAGCTTGCGGGCGCCGGCGCCGATCATGTTGCGGGCCGAGGCCATCGGCACCGGCGGCAGCCCTTCGCGGTCGAGCACATGGTTCAGCGCGGTGATCAGGTCGGGCGCCGTATCCACAAGCGTACCGTCGAGATCGAAGACGATGGTGTGAGGGGAGGTCATGGTCCAAGCGCTACCGGCCCGGTCATGCCAGTGCAAGGGGCGGCGCCATAAGATCAACTTATAGTCTGGTTCCCCAGACCCTGTTCTCCGGCGGAAAACGAGGCTACATAGGCCGCCGAAAGCGGCCACGATCGGCGGCACGTTCGGGACTCAAGGGTGGGCGCAGACGTGAATATGGACCAGTTGAAGCGACAGGCCGCTGCGCGCGCGCTCGAGGAGGTGCGGGACGGCATGCAGCTCGGGCTCGGCACCGGCTCGACCGCCAAGCATTTCGTCGAGCTGCTCGGTGAGCGCGTCGCCGCCGGGCTCAAGGTGATCGGCGTGCCGACCTCCGAGGCGACTCGCCTCGATGCTATCAGGTGCGGCGTGCCGCTGACCACGCTGGATGAGATCGACCATCTCGACATCACCATCGACGGCGCCGACGAGATCGATCCCGAGCTCAACCTGATCAAGGGCGGCGGCGGTGCGCTGCTGCGCGAGAAGATCGTGGCTGCGGCCTCGGATCGCATGATCGTGATCGCCGATGACACCAAATGGGTGCCGACGCTGGGCAAATTTCCGCTCCCGATCGAGGTCATCCCCTTCGGGCTTGGTGCGACGCGCCGGGCGATCGAGAAGGCATTTGCCGAATGCGGCGTTTCCGGGCAAATGGCGGTCCGCAACGCCAAAGGCGGGGACAAGGACGGCCACGTTTTGGTCACCGACGGCGGCCACTGGATCGTCGATGCAAAGCTCGGACGGATCGAGGATCCTGCTCGTCTCGCCAAGGCGTTGAGCGTGATCCCCGGCGTGGTCGAGCACGGGTTATTCATCGGCTTGGCCAGCTCGGCTGTATTGGCGGGCGGCGAGGGAATTCGCGTGATTGAACGGCGTAAGCCGAAAGGAGACTGGGAATGAAGAGCGTCTTGAAGTTTTTGCCGGCTGCGACCCTCGCTGTGGGACTGGCCCTCTCGGTCGTCCCGGCCGCCGCGCAGCAGGCCGCGCCCAAGGCAGCTGCCGCACCCGCGCAGCCGAAAGCCTCGCCCGCAGCGGTCGCGGCGGCCAAAGAGATTCTGCAGATCAAGAACGCCACCGCGATGTACGCGGGCGCCGTGCCCGGTCTCGTCCAGAAGACCAAGATCGCGCTGATCCAGCAGAACCTGAACTACCAGAAGGACCTCAACGAGGTCGCCCCGATCGTCGAACAGCAGCTGAATGGCCGCCAGAACGAGATCGGCGATGGCATGGCACAGATCTATGCCAGCGAGTTCACCGAGCAGGAGCTGAAGGATCTCGTCACCTTCTACAAGTCGCCGCTGGGCAAGAAGCTGATCGACGCCGAGCCGCGCGCCATCGGGCTCAGCATGGCCTTCATGAACTCCTGGGCCCAGAACTTCTCCGAGACCGTGATGGGGGCCTTCCGCGCCGAGATGCGCAAGCGTGGCAAGGAGATCTGACAGACACTATCTGATCGGTGATTCCTGATAGGGGTCGGAGTGGACAATGGCTGAATTCGACGTCGACCTCTTCGTCATCGGTGGTGGTTCGGGCGGCGTGCGTGCCGCCCGTATCGCGGCTGGTTACGGCGCCCGCGTGATGATCGCGGAAGAGTACCGCATGGGCGGCACCTGCGTGATCCGCGGCTGCGTGCCGAAGAAGCTGTTCGTGATCGGCTCGCATTTCCGCCACGAGCTCGAGGATGCCGCGGGTTTCGGCTGGACCGTTCCGCCCGCCAGCTTCGACTGGCCGACGCTGATCGCCAACAAGGACAAGGAGATCGCGCGGCTCGAGGCGGCCTACACCGCCAACGTCGAGAAGTCGGGCGCGCAGATCGTCAAGAGCCGCGCGGTGATCGAGGACAAGCACACCGTCCGCCTGCTTGAAAACGACCGCAAGATCACCGCAAGATACATCCTGATCGCCACCGGCGGCGCGCCCAACCATGGCGCCGCGATCCCCGGCATCGAGCACGTGATCTCCTCCAACGAGGCGTTCCATTTGAAGAAGCTGCCGAAGCGGATCGTGATCCAGGGCGGCGGCTATATCGCGCTGGAATTCGCCGGCATCTTCGCCGGCTTCGGCTCCGACGTCACCGTGATCTATCGCGGCGACAACATCCTTCGCGGCTTCGACGAGGATGTTCGCAGCCATGTTCGTGCCGAGATGGAGAAGCAGGGCATCACCATTCTCACCGGCTGCACGGTGAGCAAAGTCGACCGCCACGGCGATGAATTCACCACGCATCTGTCGAACGGATCGAGCATCGCCTCGGACCAGGTGATGTTCGCGATCGGCCGCCACCCGGCAGTGGCCAATCTCGGGCTGGAGAACGCCGGCGTTGCCATCAACCCCGCGAACGGCGGCATCGCGGTCGACCATTTCTCGAAGAGCTCGGTCGACAGCATCTATGCGATCGGCGACGTCACCCATCGATTCAATTTGACGCCGGTCGCGATCCGAGAGGGCCATGCCTTCGCGGACACCGTGTTCGGCAAGCGTACGGTGCAGGTCGATCACGCCAACATTCCGACCGCGGTGTTCTCGCAGCCGGAGGTCGGCACGGTTGGTCTGACGGAAACCGAGGCGCGTGCCCAATTCAGTCACGTCGACATTTACAAGACCTCGTTCCGCCCGATCAAGGCGACGATGTCGGGCCGCGACACCCGCGTGCTGATGAAGCTGGTCGTCGACGGTGCGAGCGACCGCGTGCTCGGCTGCCACATCGTCGGCGAGGCCGCCGCCGAGATCACGCAAGCCGTCGCGATCGCGGTGAAGATGAAGGCGACCAAGGCCGATTTCGACGCGACCATCGCGCTGCATCCGACCGCGGCCGAAGAGCTGGTCACCATGCGCACCCCGACCGCGCGCCACGTGCGCCAGGCCGCGGAGTAGGGGCGGCAATCACCGGGTTGTTTTCTTGTCGCCCGGCGGGCTGATCATCGGACGTGCGCTCGTCCATCGTGACATTCTTCTGGGGCGCATTTGAAGAATGCATGGCCGGCCGATACCGCGGCCAGGCCGCGTCAGCTGTCATGCAACGCAACTTCACCCGCGTTCAGTGCGAGGCAGACCTCGCATTGAATCGGATTCGCCTGGCGTGATCAGGCTCTCAGTGCAGCGTTCCGGCCGCGGCCTCGTCGACAGCGGCCATCAGGTCGGCCGTGTCCGACTGCTGGATCATGTGACCCGCATTCGGGACGCGGCGCATCTTGCTGTGCTTGATTTCGTCATGCAGCCGGCCGGACTGCTCGTCGATGTCGATGAGACGGTCATCCTCGCCGGCCAGGATGGTGACCGGCATGGCCAGTTCGCCGTAGGTCTTCGCAGACAGCATTGCAGCAGGGACCATCAGCGCCGCCTCGGCCGCGCCGGCCCGAAGCTGCGATGGACGCACGGCCAGTGATTTGGGGAAGCCGTCAAACTTTTGCGGGACGGATTTGGGTCCGAACAGCTGACGCAGCATCGCCGGCCACATCAGACGGCTGAGGATCGGGGAGATGGTGTAACTGAGGATATCGCCAAATCCCGGGATCGCCGGCCCTGCCATCGCCATCATCGCGTCGGTGCGGGCTGTCGGGAAATAATAGCCCGACGCCAGTATCAGGGCCTCGACCATTGAGGGATGCCTGCTTGCCAGGGCGATCGCAACCGACGCTCCCCAGGAATGTCCGAGCACGATCGCCTTCTCGACGCCGAGTTGCGCAAGGGCATCCTTGAAGAGGTCGGCCTGGGCTGCAGGCGTCCACACCACGTTGCGGGGCCTGAGGCTGTGGCCGAAGCCGGGACGGTCGAACACAATGACGCGATAGTCCTTGGACGCGAGGTCGATCAGGCCGCTCGACTCGAAATCCTGGATCATGCTGCCATTGCCATGGAGCAGGACCAGGGGACGTCCGGATCCGCGCTCCACGTAATGCAGGCGAACTCCGTCGACGTCGATGAATCGTCCTTGGGGTGGGTTGTCGCGCTGCGCCTTGTCGGCAAGGCGCCGATTGACGACCGCGGCCGCTGCCATCAGGCCGGCTGCCGCGACAAGGGTGGAGGCCAAGGGATGCTGTGCAAGAGTATGAAGGGTCGTAGTCGCCAGCGATGGCGAACGTTTTTTCAGTAAGCGCATATGACACTTTCGCTGACCACAGCCAGCTATTCGAGAGTGGGGAAGGGACACTTCTGGTTTAACGTCCCGGTCTCATTCGGCTGGTAACCGTCAAAGAGATGCAGGTCCGAGGCGCAGATGGCGCAGGCGGCAATCTTGATGCGGATGCTGGATCTTGGGATCCGTATCGGACCCGGACGTCGCCTTTGCCGGGCCAACAGAGCGCACGCATGGTCAAATCTCCATTTTTGGGGACGGCATGCGCGTTCACGGGTCATGTCGTGCAGACACAACAGAAGCGACGGAGGGAAGTTCCTAACCCAATCGCGCCGCGCGCTGAAGTCGACGATGTCGCGGCAGGTCTGAGATCGCTTGCCAAGCCCGCTTCGGCGGGCCGTTTCTTGTGCGGCTACCCGTAAAGATATCCGACCGGCCTGCCTTCGGTGCGCAGCGGACGAATGTCCTTCTGCGTGATGATCTGGCCGGCGAGACCGTCGATCTCGTCGCGCTGCGTCGGCGTCCAGCTGCGAAGGTCGTTCATGCCCTTGAGGAGACCGAGCCGGAGCACCTGCGTGTTCTCGCCGACCGCAATGAGGCTGATCGAGCTCTTGCTTGCGGTCACGACGTCGCCGGCCGCGAGCTCGAAGATCTCGCCCGCCTTGTTCTTGAATTCGGCCGTGCCGCGAATGACGCGATAGATCACCACCTCGCCCTTGGCGAACGAGGCGGCGTCCGCTGATGACGATGTGCTCTTCGGCAGCAGCGACCCGCCGCGCGGGTCGGTTGCGATGATGTGGCCGGTGACGAGCTGGCCGCTCGGTGCTTCGATGCCGATGTCGCGCACGTAAACCGGCAGCGCCGATTTGATCGAGCTGTCCGCGAGTGGCTTGAACAGTGCATCCAGCGCCAGCGGATCCTGAAGCCAGAAGCCGGCATTGGCCGGGCGATCGTGCAGCGGATGGCTCCAGGCCACGCGCGGCGTCTCGGCTTCGTTGATCTGGTCGGGACCGACGATGGTGGGATTCGGAAAGGTGGTGGGATCGGTGATGAAGGCTTCGAGGAATTTGCCCGAATAGCCCATCGAGACCGGATCCGGCACCACCGTCTGCGGCGTCTTCAAATTCTCTTCGGTCGACAGTCCCGACCAGGTGTAGAACAGCTGGCGATGCACGATCGCGCTTTGCAGCATCACCGCGCCGGGGCCGACATTGTAGAAGCGCCCGTCATAGTCGAAGGTGAACGCGCCCGAGGTCACCAGCACCAGCTGGAAGCCGCCGGGTGGAAGATGCAGGTGGAAATCGGTGGGACCTGTGTCGGGGCGGTAGATCGGCAGGTTGGTCGCGACTTCGTGGAGCAGGAAGGTCTCGTTGTTGGCGTGAAAGCCTTCGTTGGCGCGGTTGTAGAGTGCTTGCGGGCGATAGGTCGCCTCGAATTTCGCATTCCGGTCGCGGTCGATGGCGACGAAGTCCTGCGTGTTGAGGCGGAGCGGCGCGCCGTTCGGATGGGTGAGGCCGGTCGTCCCGAGGTCGCCCGCAGCATGCACGTTCATGACGTTCTCCGCTCTGCGCCGTTGCTTCGCTGCCATCGTCATTGCGAATTTTGGGCCAGTTGGTTTGCGAAGCAGCAAACGGGCCCGGCGCCGCGATGCGGATGTGCCGGTTTGGGAAAAATCCGGTGGTTGCACGGGAGGTTAGATCGACGGCTGGTTCCGATCGTCGGACGCGTGACGGGACCGCGGGCTCCCGGCGCGGCGACGCGACCTGTCTAATTTGTCGGCAAGCCTCGCCAACGCGCGTGCAGCGGCACAGGCACGGATCGGCGCGAAGCCGCCCTCGGGATCAGCGATAACGTCGCGACCCGACACCACGGCGATTGACAGAGTGTTCATGTTTTGTTCTTATGCTGTGACCGAGAGGGAGGCAGGCCATGGACAACCGTATCAACGAAATTCGCAGAACCATCAGGGCGCTCCGCGTCAGCATGCGCGAAGCCGAAGCCATCATGCATGAGCAGATCAATCGCGAGGAGGACTGCAGCTTCGTGGCGCAGGAAGTCATCAAGATGCGCTCGGTCATGAGCCTGCTGGTGAAGGAGCGGACCGCGCTCGGCGATCACGAGCCGATCCTCGTGAATAATTTCTTCATCCCGCGGCGCCGGCCGACGCGAAAGCCGGTCGCGGCTCGTTCGCCGACGGTCGATTCCGTATTCCGTCCGCGCGTGGTGGCGCGGGCTTGACGCGGAGGGCGGCTCAATCGAAAGCGTGAGGCGCGGCCCGATCCGGCTTTCCGGCCGGGCTGTCCGCCCACTTTGCCATCTCCGTGGTTCGCGCATCGACGCCCTCGCACCAGAAGCAGCTCGGCCGCGCGCGGCCGTTCTCGGACAGGATCGGGACCAGGCTGTGGCCGCAACCGGCGCACCAGGCGATGTCAGTCATGCATTCCCCCAACGGCGTATCAAATTCAGAAATGACGTTCTCGGCCGCGAAGCTTGCGCGGGCGCTATGACGCCGCAGGCGCACTGCGCCCGATCGGCGCGCTCGTCCCCGAGATCGTCGATGTCGCGATCCATCGTGACACGGCTGCGATGTCGTCGCCGTTGTCGCGGTAGGCGCGAAGCTGGAATTCGGCCGAGCTGCCGCGCTCCACGATGGTGCGGCAATGCTCGATCTCGGCTGTGCAGCCCAGCGCCTCGGCGTCCCCGGCGGTGTCGTCGATGATTCGGGAGAGCATCTCCGAGATCGCGACCGGCCCGTCCTTGGAGGCAAAGATGCAATCGGTGCCGTAGCGCTGGGCGCGCCACTTGTTCTCCACCGCAATCGCGCGTTCGACCGCCGTGACCTCCTTCGACAGATGGGGTCGCAGATAGAGGTGGCGCGTCAGGCAGCGATAGAGCGAGGCGATGGCGACGGCGTCGTCGACCAAAGTGCAGGTGTCGGGCGCGCGAAGCTCGAGGGTCGGGTGCCGCATCGAGGGGCGCATCGCCCACCAGATGTGGCTCTCGTCGGGAATGACGCCGGAGCGCTGCAAGGCGCCAACATAGTCGTCGTAGTCCTGCCGGCTCTCGAACAGTTCGGGAAGGCCGGTGCGCGGCAGCTCGGAATAGGCGGCGAGACGGTAGCCCTTCAGTCCGGTCTTGTGCGAATTCCAGAACGGGGAGGACGCGGACAGCGCGATGAACAGCGGCAGATCCGGCAGCATCGCCCGCATCACCGCCATGCGCTTCTCGGGATCGGGCAGCTGGACGTGCACATGCATACCGCACATCATGTTGCGATGGCCAATGCTGCGCAGATCCTCGATCATGTCCTCATAGCGCGGCTTCGGGCTCGGCTGCGACATGCGCCACACCGCGGTCGGGTGCGTGCCGCAGGCCATGATCACGAAACCATATTGCGCGGCGACATTGGCGACTTCGCGCCGCAGGAAGCGAAGCTCTTCGCGGGCGTCGTTGACGTCGACGTGGACGTTGGTGGCGACCTCGAGCTGAGATTGCAGCATCTCGCGCATGGCCTGGCCGCCGGTCGACCAGTTCGCCGACTCGAACAACTCGTTGGGCGTGTGGATCGCGACCTCGAAACTGCGGCGGTCGGCCAGGAAATACTCCTCCTCGATGCCGAAGGAGTATTCAGCTGCCTTGGCCCCGCCGCCAGCGGAGCGAATCACGAGATGCTGCTTGTCATCTGATGAATCGAGGCGCAGCAATTTCAATACATCCGAAGCAAAAGTCATGTCCCACCCGGCAAAAATCACCTGCGGGCACTAATCCTTCTGGCAGGGACGGGTTCCCTGTCGGCGCTACCGCAAATTGTCGCGTCGAACGGAACGATCTTCACGCTTTCGGACGCGCGGGCGATCAGCGCGTGATTTGGCGGCACTTCGATCCAGTCCGATTCCTTGTCGAACGGTTCGGACACGACGATGACCTGACCGCCGTCTTCCCGGTAATAGAGCGTGTTCGCGGCGTCGTTGACCGCAACGCGGAAGGCATAGAGATCCCGGCCGTTGGCGATCGCACTGGTGAAGCGCAGCCGTTCGCGCAGATTGCCTTCGTTGACAAGGCCGACCAGGGCCTGCAGCACGCGCCGCGTCGCTCCAAGCGGGTCGCCGTCGAGGCCGGCACCCATCATCGCCAGGAACACGGCTTCCGAATCAGTCGTGCCCAGCCGCGACGGATAATAAGCATCGGGGATCAGCGCCTCGACCTTGCGCCGCAGCCGATTCCAGCTCCCGACGAATCCGTTGTGCATGAACATCCAGTGGCCGCAGGCAAAGGGATGGCAATTCTGCCGCGTCACCGCCGTGCCGGTCGCGGCCCGCACGTGCGCGAAGAACAAATGCGAGCGCAGATGCCGGCAGAGGTAGCGCAGGTTTTCGTCGGACCACGCCGGCCGCGTCTCGCGATAGAGCCCGGGCTCCGGATGCTCGCCGTACCAGCCGAGACCGAATCCGTCGCCGTTGGAGCCCGCCGTGGATTGCAGCGAGCGGATGCTTTGCGCGACCAGCGAATGTTCGGGCTCGGTGACGAAAGGCTCGAACGAGGTGGTCTCGCCCCGGTATGCGATCCAGCGGCACATGAGGTTCCTGTCGGGGATATGTCCTGACAGCACCAACAAATATGCCCGGGCTGCGTTCCCGGCGAGATCCGGGCCGCCCGCACCGCTAGGGCGTGTACTCGTAAACCCGATCAGCCCGCGCGGAGGCGGCGCCTTGTCCATTCCGTTTTCAATAGCGGACAGGGCCAGGTCGCACCAGCTGGTCGGCTAAGGGGCCGGAAGGAGACCTCTGCTCGCAAGTTAGCAATGAAGTCCTGGTCACATCATCGATCGCGGACGCCAGCCTTTCTGAGCCCATCGACGATGTCATCGTACTCACGGCGAAACTGCGGATTGCTCGAACGCGCGTAGCCCACTTGACGGAACCACTGGACCGTGAAGTCCGGCCGGACTGCATTTAATTCGGCTATCATTTGGTGGGCCATTTCCAGTTGGCCCGTGGCTTCATAAGCTGAAATCAGATCCGCATACGGCATCCAGTTCAATTTGTTCAGATTGATCGAGCGCCTGCATTCCTCAATGGCTTCGTTGTATTGGCGCACATGCACGTGGGCATGACAAAGGAAGAAGTGCCAAACGTCAGCGGACGGATCTTTGGGGCTTAGGCGCAAGGCGATCTGGACCGGGGAGAATGCTTCGTGCGCGCGTCCCGCCGTGACAAATGCGATTCCCTTTGTTGCATGCGCGACCGGCGAATTGGGGTCGATTTCCAGAGCGGCGTCGAATTCAGGCAACGCTCTCTCGGGATCTCCGTATAGCAAAGTGTTTCCCTTGGTTACGTGCGCGTTTGCACTCGCCGGGCGTTTGGCAAGCACTCGATCAACCAAGCTGGTCGCAATCTTCTTGTCTTCCATCACGGACGTTGACGATCCGGAGAGCACGCCACTGACGATGCACCACGCTTTCCCGAGCATTGCGTCAATGTTGTCTGGATCGAGGCGCAGCGCGCTGTCAAACAAGTCCATTGCCTGCGCGTTCGTAACCTTGGTTTGAGGTTGATAGACCTTCGCCCAGCCGCGCATGCTGAAATCCTTAGCATCTGGATTCGTTGGCGGGTCCATCAGGCTGCGTCGGCTTTCGGCCTGGATGAGTTCAACGTTGAGAGAGCGGGCGAGCCGCGCCGTGACTTGCTCCTGCAAGTCGGCGAGATTCATCCGATCGCCGTCAAAACGATCCGACCAGACGTCGCGACCGGTCGAAAGGTCAGCGAGCGACACGTTCATCCGGACCCGATCTCCGGCCCGTTGCACGGCGCCCTGTACGGCCCATCTAATACCAAGGTCCTTGCCCAGCGTCTTGAGATCCACCTGCTTGTTCTTGTAGGTAAAAGCCGTCCCGCGCCCGATCACGAATGTATCGGGCATTTGCGCGAGGTCGGTCGTCAGATCGGTCGTAATACCGTCGGCGAAATAATCCTGCTCTGCATCGTTGTTGAGGTTTGCGAATGGCAGGACGACGAGGGACAAACGGGGAGCAAGGTCGGGCCGGGCCGTAGCCTGTTTTTGCGTCTTTTGGCTTTCTGGAAACACATCTGTGCGGAGCGTCTTCCAAACAGTCCAGTAACCGACCAGGCCGCCCGCGATTGCACCGACGGCGGCAATAGAGGCGAGCGCACCGGCGATCACCTGCAATCGTGCTCGCAGGCGAACCTTTAAATTGCGGTCGGATGGCGACTTCCCAGACTGCTCCTTGTCGGATACCGCTTTGTCGGGCGGCTCATCATCGGATGGCGGCGGTTTGCCAGATGGGTCGTTGGAGACTTCCGAGTTTGTCACCGCTGCCTCCGCGCACAGGTCACACGTCCGGACTTCTAACACTAGCAGTTGCGCGGCTTCAGGTCGGTCAAGACTTCTGACTCATTCGCGCTTTTTTTCTAAAGTGTCGCCTCGACAATCGCTGGTCGACGAAGATCCGAATAGATGTCCGGTTGGGGTCCCAAGCCGCCAAACACTTTCAGGGGCGGAGACTTCCGCTTTGCGTTGCTAAGCTGAACTTTATGAGGACACGCGCTAGTCCCGGCCACTGAGCGTTTCGCGATAAGCCTTGCCGTAGGGATAAAAATGCTCCTTGCGGCCCTGATCCCAGAGCGCCTTGAATCCGGGCGCGGTGATGTCCCAATCCGGGCGGCACTTCATGCTGACGGCCCTGAGGTCCTGGCGCAGTTCCTCCATGGTCGGACGCCCGAAGAACCAGTAGCCGTTGTAAATCTTGTGAACGACGAGGCGGGGCTCCAGCACGACGACATGCGGGATCATGGGATTGTGGACGGGATCGGTGTATTCGGCGATGTCGAGGTCCTTCTGGACGATCCGCCTGGGGTCCGAGAGGAAGGGCCAGTGCGCGCCGGCGCCGCTGCGATATTCATTGGTCTCGGTGATGGTGTCGGTCGTGATCGTGACCAGCCGGCAATAGCCGACCTCCATCTCGCGATGGAGCTGAACCAGCCCTTCGGTCTGGCGACGATCCTTCGGGCAGAATCCGCCGCGGCCGAGCACGACGATCATGGGATCGTCCCCCTGCAACTCGGAGAGTTTGCGGTGCTTTGCGGTGTGGTCGCTGAGTTCGTAATCCGGGAAGGTCACGCCCGGCATGATGTCAGTTCGCATCGAACACTCCCGTGTCTATCGCTGGTTCATCTCTAGAGATCGATTACGACGTCGCCTTGCGGTCGTGCGCAGCAGATCAGCAGATTTCCCTCCGCGGGCGGGTCGAGTGGATCCGCCGTGTAGATGACCTCTCCGGCCACGAGCCCGCTCTCGCAGTTGTGGCAAACCCCCGTCCGACACGACCAGCGCACCGGGACATCGCATGCCTCGGCGAGCTCGAGCAGGTTGGCGTAGGAGGGCCCCCAGCAGACATTGAGGCCGCTGCGGGCGAACGACACCATCGGACCCGGGCCGCGTGCTCCTGCCGGCTGATGTGGAGTCGTCTTCGGCGCGGCGGCGATACCCGGTGTCAGCGAGGGCTTGCTACCGAACAGCTCGGTGTGGATGCGATCGGGCGCGACGCCCAGCGCGGCGAGGCCGATGGTGAGATCGCTCATGAAGGCCGTCGGTCCGCAGAGATAGAAATCGCCGTCCCTGGGAACGTCGAGCATCTGGAGCCGCTGTCGATCCAGACGACCCGCGCTGTCGAAGTCGGCTCCTGGACGGTCGGCCGGATCGGGTGCGCTGAAGCAGACATGGCTGTGATGATGCGCCAATCCCGCAAGAAGTTCGCGCGCTTCGGCAGCGAATGGATGCTCACGGCCGTTGCGTGTGCCATGCAGCCACCAGACGTCCCGCGTCGTGCGTTCCGCGGCGAGGGCGTGCAGCATGGCGAGCACCGGCGTCACGCCGATGCCCGCGCTCAGCAGCACCACAGGCCGCGCATCGGAGTGGAGCGTGAAGCTGCCGCGCGGCGCACCGACCGGCACGATATCGCCAGCCTGGATCGTCTCGGCGACATAGAAGCTGGCCGCGCCGTGCGCCTCGCGCTTGATGCTGATGCGATAGGATGCGGCGTCGGCGCGGCTCGACAGCGAATAGCTGCGCGTCATCGCCGATGGCCCCAGCCGCACGACGACGAATTGACCGGGCAGGGCGGCTGCCGACGGCTGTCCATCAGCGGGCTCGAGGATCAGCGAGGTCACGCTGGCACTTTCGGCGATCTTGCGCGACACGCGGAACGGGCGGAAGCCGCGCCAGGCCGGCGCCGGACCAGCGGTTGGGCCGAGCCCGGCGTTTCCCGCGGCGGCGCTGTCCTTCTGCGCGAGCAGCGCTGCAAAGGAGTGATTCCAGCCGCGGCTCAGCGCCGGAATTTTCAGCGCGCGCGCGAGGCGCTCGGGCGGATGAGGGGGCAAGTAAAGCAGCGCATCGATCTCGGCTACGCTCATGCCTTCCGGACCGCTTTCGACCTGCACGATCTTGTCGCCGGCCTCGACGTCGCCTTCCTCGATGACACGGAAGTAGAAGCCTGGCCGGCCGTGCTTGACGAGCAGCGCGGGCATATCGGGCTCGTCCATGCGAATGCCGAGCCGGTAACAGGTGACGCGCGGCTGCGTGACCTCGAACAGAGCCGATCCGATCCTGTAGCGATCACCGATGCAGACCTCGGTGTCGGCCAGGCCCTCGACGGTGAAATTCTCGCCGAATTGGCCATGAACGAGGTCGGAACGGCCGAGATGTTTCTGCCAGTATCGATAGGACTCGTCCTGATAGACGAAGACGGCGCGCTGCTCGCCGCCGTGACCCGCCGTATCTCCCTGACCGTCGCCGTCGATGTTGAGCCGGCGTACATGGCGCGGGCCTGTGACGGAAGTCTTCCAGATCCCGGTATGGACGGTCCTGCCTTGCCAGGCGACGTCGCGCGGCAGGCCGACATTGAGGGAGAGCAGACGAGCCATGGACTTTCCTCGGCCAAAACCACCGTGCCTGCGCAATTTGGCGAATTCCAGATTGCGGCAGCCGTCAATCTGCACCCGGATCGTGGTTTTGGCCCGTTAGTGGTTGTTAGACGTTGCGAGAGTGCCTTGTCTGCGGCCGTCCGCGCGCCGATCTGTGAGACGAGAAACGGGAGAGGCGAAATGGATGATCAAGTGACACTGGCAGCGCTCAGGCGCCATTGGGACGCCTCGGATGCGAACGATTTCGAAGCCGAGCACGATATCTATCGCGAGGACGCCGTGCTCGACTATCCGCAGTCGGGTGAGCGGATCCGCGGCCGCAGCAACATCCGGGAAAGCCGGACGGTGCAGCCGAACAAGAAGCGCTTCACGGTTCGGCGGATCATCGGCGGCGGTGATCTCTGGGTAAGCGAGTTCGCGCTGAGCTATGACGGGGTGCCGTCCTATGTCGTCAGCATCATGGAATTCCGCGACGGCCTCGTGGCACACGAAACGCAATATTTCGGCGACCGGTTCGACCCCGGACCGTCCCGTGCGCATCTCGTCGAGCGGGTGGGATAGGTTGGGCGGCAGGGCAATCGCATATGGCGGGCACGATGCGGCGGCATTGACCGTCGGCTGCCTCTCCCGCAGGCGGAGCAAGCCCACGGTCCTCGTGAAATCCATATGTGCCTGGTTGGCACACCATTGCGTAACCAAGCCCGGCAACATGGAACCGATGCGGCGGCTGGTCGCAGTCATCTCGCCTTGATTCCGACAGACCCACCTTTATCTCTGACACGAACAAGAATCCGGGCCCCTCTGGCGAGGACGCCGACCTGGTCGGCAAACCTCGCGATGTCGGATGACCTGTCCCGCGCGAATGCGATGGATTGGCCGATTGTCGGGCCTCGTTCGTTCTCTCCGACCATTCGTCCCCATCGCAGCTCCGTGCGGTCATTTCGCAAACTGAGGAGCAACGATGACTGACGCCAAGCATTCAAATCCCATCGAGATCACGGAACCGTCCAGCCTGAACGAGCAGGCTGCCGCCGCGCTGGTGATCGTGGGCGCGCTGGTCGCGGTTGCCGACCGGCGCGTCTCGCCGGTCGAGCGCGACGAGGTGGTCCGCTTCGTCAGGGACCGCAAGCTGGCGCCGCACATTCCGGAGGAACGGCTCTATGCCATGTTCGACGAACTCGCCGAACGGCTCGAAGAGCCGGATTTCGCCAATGTCGTGATCGACACGCTGCGGCCGGTTTCGAACCTGCCGCTGTCGTCCCATCTGATCGAGCTGTCGGAGCGCGTTGCTGCGGCGGACGAGGACGTCCATCCCCATGAAGTGCAGGCGATCAAATTGTTGCGCCTGCTGACGCTGGTGCTGCCGCGCGCGAAGCAGGTCAACCCGCGTAAGGAGCGCATCGAACAGCCGTTGGCTGAAGAGGAGTAGGCATGAGCGCAGCATCGAACGAGCGTCGCAATGAGGCCGCAGGTTCCGCCGGCGAGATGGCCGGCGGTGACCCGCGCCTGGACCAACTCGTCGACCGGCTGCCGCCACGCATGGGTGACACGGTCACCTATCTGCTCAAACCATCGAACCGCTGGGTCAGAATTCCCTCGGGCGCGCTGCTCGTTGCCGGCGGCGTGCTTTCCTTCCTGCCGATTCTCGGCGTCTGGATGCTGCCGCTCGGCCTCGCGCTGCTTGCCGAGGACGTGCCTGCGCTGCGTTCGTCGCGTTCGAAGGTCCTGGATTGGGTCGAGCGGAAGAAGCCGCATTGGCTCGATCCGTCCACGCCAAAAAAATGATCGAACATGTTTGAATTCATCACGCCCGAAGCACTCACTGCGCTGCTTCAAGTCGTCCTGATCGACCTCGTACTCGCCGGCGACAATGCCGTCGTCATCGGCCTCGCCGCGGCGGGACTGCCGGCCGAGCAGCGCCGCCGCGCCATCATCGTCGGCATCGCCGCCGCCACCGTGCTGCGTATCGTCTTTGCCGGCGTGGCGACCCAGCTCCTGCAGGTGATCGGCCTGTTGCTCGCCGGCGGCGTGCTGCTGCTCTGGGTGTGCTGGAAGATGTGGCGCGAGCTGCGCGAGCAGGCCGCGCACTCGAAGGAACTCGCATTCGGCCATGGCGGCGGCGCGGCGGCTGCGCCGGCGCAGCGAAAGTCCTTCGGCCAGGCGGCGGTGCAGATCATCGCGGCCGACGTCTCGATGTCGCTCGACAACGTGCTCGCGGTCGCCGGTGCCGCGCGCGAACATCCCTACATTCTCGCCTTCGGCCTGTTGCTGTCGGTTGCAATGATGGGCGTCGCCGCGGACCTGCTCGGCCGCGTGCTCCAGAAGCAGCGCTGGATCGCCTATGTCGGCCTCGCCATCATCATTTACGTCGCCTTCGAGATGATCTATCGGGGCTCGCTCGAGCTCGCACCCGTCATCGCGAGTCTCTGAGGCGATAATTTTCGGCAATCCGGAGTAATTCATGACGTCCGAACCCAAAGCACCTTCGGCGCAGGTCGTGCCGCCGCGTCTCGGCCTGTTCGCCCAGCTCATCTTCGGATCGCGCTGGCTGCAGTTCCCGCTCTACATCGGCCTGATCGTCGCGCAGGCCGTCTACGTGCTGCTGTTCCTGAAGGAGCTCTGGCATCTGGTCCTGCACTCCTTCGACGCCAGCGAGCAGCAGATCATGCTGGTCGTGCTCGGGCTGATCGACGTCGTCATGATCTCCAACCTCCTGATCATGGTGATTGTCGGCGGCTACGAGACCTTCGTCTCCCGGCTGAACCTGACCGGCCACCCCGACGAGCCGGAATGGCTCAGCCACGTCAATGCCAGCGTGCTCAAGATCAAGCTCGCGATGGCGATCATCGGCATCTCCTCGATCTCGCTGCTCAGGACCTTCATCGAGGCCGGCAATCTCGGCACCACGCGCAGCAATTTCACCGAGACCGGCGTGATGTGGCAGGTGCTGATCCATCTGACCTTCATCATCTCGGCGGTCGGCATCGCCTGGGTCGACCGCCTCAGCGAGAGCGGTCATCGCAAGGAAGCCGGCCACTGACTGAGGGGGCGACCCTCTGACGGGAGGTGCCGACGTCCGTTCTGGTTTCTGCCCGGGAGCTCGCGGGGTACGGTCCCGTCCGCTCCAGGCTAATCATTCGGCTGGACTGCCGACGACCGCTCCCTGCCTGACGTCCTCGCGGGCGAGGATCAGCAGGAGGCCGACGATGATCAACTCGACCACCGCGAAGGCGACGAAAGCCCCGGTGAAGGCACCGGAAGAGGCGTTGATGATGACCCCCATCATCCAGGGCGCCACGAAAGCCGAGAAGATTCCGAACACCTCCGCATAGCCGATCGCCGCCGGTGCGAGCGCGTCGGAGTATTTTTCGCTGAGTAGTGCGAAGATCGCGCCACCGCCAAGCAGAGCGACGCCGCTGAGGGCTGCGAACAGCACCAGCATCCCGAACGGCATCGGCGTGACGACGCTCCAGAGGAACATCAGGGCGGTCAGGAAGGCGAGCCCTGCGGTGAGCTTGATCATGAACGGCTTGCCGAGCCGGTCGGACATGTAGCCGCCGATCACCAGGAACAGGACCTGCGACAGCCCCATCACGGTGCCGATCACGGCGCCGGCTTCCGGCGGCATGTGCTGCACGGTGATAAAGGCGGGCACCACCCAGGTCGCCGTGCCGGCGATGGCGAAGGTGCAGGCCACGATGCCGAAGCCACCGACCGCGATCCATTTCGAGCGGAAGATTTCGCCAAGCGGCAGGTGCTCCTGAGGCGTCTCGTTCCCCCAGGTGAAATCGGCGATGCCGATCTCGCGCGGGCTGTTGCGGACGACGAGCGCGTCGATCGCCGCGACGATCAGGGTGCCGACCGCCAGCACCGCGAAGAAGGTCCGCCATCCGGTCGCGATGGTCAGGGGAATGCCGAGTGCGAAATCCAGGGTGATGGCAAGGCTGTAGGCCGCAAGGATGATGCCGACCACCGAGCCGCGCCGGCTCTGCGGAAACCAGCCGAAGATCAGCTTCATGTTGCCGATGAAAATGCCGGCGTCGAAGAAGCCGATCACGAGCCGCAGCAGAACGAGCTGGGTGTAGGTTTGGACGAACACCTGCAGCACCATCCCGAGACCGGTGCCGGCAAGCCCAACCAGCAGCATGTTGCGCGCCGTCATGGAGCGGCTCACTGGCGACCACACCACCATGCCGACGCCATAGGTCAGTGCGAAGATGCCCTGCGCCAGGCCGGCCTCGGCGGGATTGAGTTTCAGGCTCTCGGAGACGAAAGGCAGCACGGCGGCGAAGGCATACCAGTCGGCCGCGAGGAATATCTCGCAAAAGATGGCGAGCGCCAGCATGCCCTTTTGCCAGACAGCAATCCGCCGGCGGTCGCTCTCGGAAATGGTGGTCCAGTTGGTCGTCATGATCAATCCTTGCGGTTTGAGCTTCGGTGGAAGACGAGCATCAAGCCGGGGGCGGCAGGAAATTGACCTCGTGCTCGGCGGCACGCCGAACGACCTCCTGCGGATCGGGCAGGTTGTGGATGCGCTCGAACAGCTCCTTGAGCGATCGCGTCGGGGCAACCCAGAACAGGCTGGTCGCGGTTTCGCCGGACTTGTTGAAGATGCCGTGGGGAATGCCTTTGGGCATGCGCACGAGGTCCCCGGCGGTCGCCACCAGGTCCTTGCCGTCGAGCCAGAGATCGTAGCGGCCGCTCAGCACGTAGACGAACTCGTCCTGGGTCGGATGAACGTGCGGCGGCACGAAGGTGCCGTCGGGGAAAACGGCATGCCAGGCCATCGACGCTTCGGAGTGTTGCTTGAGCGTGTAGGTCTGGCCCAGAATGTTCCAGACGATGTTCCCAAAACCGTCCTTGGCAGGGGTTACGCCCGGCGGCATCTCGATCATGGTGGTGTCCTCTGTTGTCTGAGCTACTCGGCAAGAAAATCGGTGACGTGGTGCGCAGCGGAGGGCGTTTCCTCGAACACAAGATGTCCGGTATCCGGCACCAGCGTCACGCGCGCATCGGGCAGCCCCGCCTTCCAGGCTTCGGCTTGCGCCGTTGGTCGCAGGCGATCCGCGGCGCCCCACAAGACCAGCGTCGGCATCGTGATCCGGTGTAGCCAGTGCGCGAGCTTCGGATTTCCTTGTGGATCGTTGCGGATCAGCTTGGCGAAGCCGGTCACTTCGCGTCCGAGGCGGGCATCGAATGCAGGATCCGGCGACCTGGGAAAGTAACGGAGCGCGTTTGAAGGATCGTTCGCGAGATAGGCCGGCAAATCCTGTGGCGCGATTTCGAACAGGCCGGGGGCCGGCGCGCTCGCAACCACAAGGCCGGCGGGCGCGACCAGCACCAGCTTGCGGACGCGATGCGGCTGGCGGATGGCGAACTCGGCGGCGAGCCACCCGCCGAGCGAAAACCCGGCCAGATCGAACTTCGCCAGTCCCAGCCTGTCGAGCAAGTCCGTGGTCTGCAGGACATGATCCTCGATCGTATCGATCCAGACCGCATCGCCGGAATCGCCGAAACCGGCCTGATAAGGAATGATGACGGTGTGCCGCTTCGCCCAATCGCGCGCCATCTCAAAGCCGGTAAACGTGCCGGTACCGTGCAGAAACACCAGTGGAGGGCCGCTTCCGATGGTGTGAACGACGGTGCGCACGTCGTTGATAACGTATTCCGCGCGAGCAAAGCCGGTGAGGTCGGGCAAGGGTTTGGTGGTCTCAAGCATGATGGATGTCTCCGGTTGAAGGCAGCCTGTCTGGGCACCGCAGCGGAAGAGGGATCATGCGGCGTTGGCCCGGCGGTCGCCGACGAGCGCTGCGAATTGTTCCACGGCGTTGGCGAGGCGAGCGGCGATCATCGGCGCCAGGGGGCCGCCCGACGCCAGTTCGTCGCTGCTTGCATAGATCGCGGTCGACACCGTGCAGGCCTCGAAGAACCCGAACAACGGACGCAGCTGATGCTCGACTACCAGCGAGTGGCGCAGCCCGCCGCCGACCGCTGTCAGCAGCACCGGGCGATTGCGCAGCACGCCGGGCTTGATCAGGTCAAAGACATGTTTGAACAGGCCGGGATACGAGCCCTGGAACACCGGGCAGCCGATCACCAGGCCATCGGCATGCTCGATTGCCTCGACGAGATCGCGCGCGCGGTCGTCGAGCCCGTTGCGGGTAAACGCGGCGATGCCCTGGCCGGCATCGACGAGGTCGAGGATGTCGGTCTTGAGCGCGTGATGGGTCAGGAGATCGGCCGCAACGGCTTCAACGAGCACGCGCGATCTTGCCGGCCGCCAGCTGTTGCCGCAGAAGCCAACGATGCGGGATCCGTTCACGCCGACCTCCTGCGCGCTCAGCCAGTCACCCCGAACACTGTCCATTGCGCGTCCGGCCCGGGAAGGCCGAGCAGCGCACGACCGCATTCCTCGACGATCTGGTCGGCCATCAGGATGTGCTGGGTACCCGAGTGGATGTCGCGATAGAAGCGCTGCATCGGCGTGTTGTGCAGCGAGGCGCCCCGGGCTGCACGGTGCGCGAAGGTCGAGACGTCGGACAGGACGTCGTGGATGTGGCGCAGCGACAGCTTGATCATTGTCATTTGCGCCAGCGACGGGCTTTCGCCGTCGGCGCAGGTCTCGGAGACCTCCTTCCAGGTTTCGTGCACCAGCGCACGTGCCGCGCGAAAACGAGCCTCGGCCTGCGCGAATTGGAACTTGAAGCTGGCGCTCTCGCACGACTTGCCGAAGGGATCCTGGCGCGGGACGATGACCTTCACGAGTTCGTCGAGCATGCGGCGGCCGACTCCGACTGCCCAGCTCGAGTGCGACCAGGCGCTATAGCCAGCGAGCCCCAGCGCGCCCTGCACCCCGCCGCGACGCGGCGCTCCGATGTCGAAATCGTAGGTCATGTGTGTCGGCACGAACAGCTCGTCGCCCTCGCTGAGCGTGTAGTCGAAGCTTCCGGTGGCGCGCAGGCCGAGCACGTCCCAATTGCCCATCAGCTTGATGGTCGCCCGCGGATGGTGGGTGACGACGATCTTGGGCTGTCCGTTGGGACCGAACACCATGTCCTTGCCGGAGGCGTCGGTGACGAAGCAGCCGGAGTGGACCCATTCGGCATGCTGGATGCCGCTGCCATAGGCCCAGTTGCCGCGGATCATGTAGCCGCCGTCGACCGGACGGGCGAAGCCCCGCGGGACTCCGTTGCCGGCGATGGTGATGTCGGCGCCTTTTGCGAAGACCTTCTTGATGCCCTCGTCCTCGACATAGATGGCGAGCGTCGTGCCTTCCATGTTGTTGCCGATCGCACACCATCCGGCGGATGCATGCGTATAGGCAAGGCGCTCGATCACGGTCATGGCGTCGTATGGCAGAAGCTCTGCGCCACCGACCTCGCGGGGGAACAGCATCGTGTAGATGCCGGCCTTGCGAAGCGCGGCGACGACGTCGTCGGTGAGATAGCCCTGCGCCTCGGCCTCGGCGGCGCGGGACTCGACCAGTGGCAGTACGGCGTCGAGGCGCGCGTGGAACTCGGCCACTGATGGCGTCGTGGAAGGCCTGGCGGCGCGTTGCATGGAAAGGCTCATGATCGGTATCTCCACGTCAGGCTGTTGCTCCGCCGCGATCGGCGGCGAAGATCGGGACCGCGGGAACCTCGTCCGTCGGCAAAGCTCTGCCGTCGCGCGCCAAGGTCGTTGGCGCGCGGGTGAGCAGGCAGCTCGCGATGGTGACGTGGCCCGTCGGAACCGCGTGATGTCGTCGCGCGGTCACGATGGGCAAATCTAGGGATGAAGCGGGCAGACCGGCAATCCCCCATCATGGGGGGATCGCCGTTGCTGCTGTGCCGTAAAGCTGAGCCGGAGAAGCACGGTTCTGCCGCTTCTTTCCGCTTGACCGGAGAACGGGCGAAGAAGAAGTTTTAAGCCTATAACAAAACGAAATGGCGCACGTCGTGCGAGGAGTGGCGGTGAGGGCCGAGCAGGAGCAGTTTGACCGTCTGCCTGAGGGCCAGCTGGCGGATCGTTTGATGTCCATCGCCGAGAGCCGTTCGGTGCGTGCACTGGGCGCGGCCTGTTGCTCGGCAATCACCGAGCTTACGGGATCGCCGACCGTCGGCCTCTACCTGCTCGACGGCCCGGAGCCCGCCCTGGTCTACAGCCGCCACGTCGCCGATGGCCTGCTTGACAATTACAAGGCCGGCTTCTGGAAGCACGACCCTGTGCTCGACTGCATCATGACCCGCGGCTGCGCGGTCGACGGCGAAACCGTGATCGGCCCGCAGCAATGGCGGCACAGCCCGAGCTTCGAGATGCTGCATGAATGGGGCTTCGCCTACAATATGGGTGGGCCGCTGTGGTGCGGCCGGAAGATCATCGGCGTGCTCTTCACTGCGACGACGGAGACGGGCGCGCCCTATACGCCGCGGGCACGATTGCGCATGCAGATGCTATGCCGGGCCGGCTCGCTAGCGCTGACCAACATGATGGATACGGGCGAGCTGCAAGCCGGTCGTAGCCCGGGCCGTCAACCCGAGACGGCCGGGATGCTCTCGGCATCGCTGCCGCCGCGCTCGGCGGATGTCGCCATCCGGGTTTGCCGTGGCCAGACCAACAAGGAGATTGCCCGCGAAATGGGGATTTCCGACCAGACCGTGAAGGAGCACGTCGCGAATCTATGCCGGCGCTTCGGCGTGCACAACCGGACCGAACTTGCGGCCTGCCTTCTCAGCGCGCGGCAGTGAAGCCGCCGGTCACAGCGTGCGTTCGGCGGGGTCGTTAAAATTGTCTGCAATCCGTCCAGCAGCGGCAAACCGTGCGGACGAGAAGCACTGCGCTTTAAACCAGAGCTTTGGAACTGATCTGCATTCTGCCTGCAACAGGGCAGGGCATCAGCATGTCAATTCTCAGGGAGATCGTCGCTGCGGTCGCGGGAGTCTACGCGCTCCTGCTCGCCTGCGACGCATTGTTCGGGGTCGGCGAGCCGCGCTTCGACGACGTATATTACCGCGCCAGCTTCTACGCGCCGCGGCCGAAGGAATTCCGCTTCGCGGGTGACACGCCGCCGGCGGTGCGCGTCAGCGACGCCTTCGCGCAGTTCTCGGCGGGCGAGGTCAAGCCGAACAAGCGTTACTCGGCGCTGACGACCATTATCCGGTAGGGCCGAGGCATAAATCGGCGTCCGCCCGTCCGGTTATTGCAAATCGTGAAGCTCCTTACCGAGCGGCGGCGTCAGCCGAAAATCTGAAAATGCGACCGCGAGTCCGGATCGCTCCGGTGTGCAGGCCATAGGTCCAACAAGATAGGAAGAATTCGCTGCGAACGGCGCAAGCCGCATGAGAGGCCATATCTTGCCATCGCTCGAAGACTGCAAGCGAAGAACGCCGTGCGCAATCGTAATGCGCAACCGGAAGTCACTGGCGTCGTGCTGATAGGGTGCCGTCGCCCAGTCCGATCGCCCGTCGGTCAGGACGCTCGATAGCATCGCGCGCCCATCCGCAAACTCGATCCCGGCCTTGAGCCAGCAACGTTCGTCCACACGCACCATGACGCCCGCTTGATCGTAGAGCGCTTTGAAATCACCCCGGACGCGGAGTTCGGCCGTGAATGCGTCCCCGACCGGAAAACCAAGAAAGTGCCCGCTGTCGCGGATGAAACCGTAGTGGGTTTCGCGCCAAAAGTCGGTGGCATGGTCCGTAACCACTTCGAGGAAGTTGTCCTTTTCAGACCATTGTTTCGGTTCGTTCAACCAAGTGCCGTTGGACCTGCCAAACATCCTTGATGCTCCATCTGAAGGCGGGACACGCGGTCCAACAACCAACTACGCGGAAAGTTTTGTGCCGAGCACAAAAAGGCAGGTTTCAGGCGCAATGCGACCTCGCGCACGCCTTTCAGCGTTTCCACGGAAACGTCCGGGCCGGGCACGATAGCTACAAGACCTTGTGTTGCCCGATAGGCAAAACACGCGAGGGATGGGGCAACCCTCATCACCGAAAATATTCCACTTTACCGAAATTCGGGAACGGCGTATGTGTTGCGGCATCCCGGCCCAACGAAGAGGGGCGTATCGCGATCGTCACGAACGCGGGCCGGGCGGCGGTGGACGCAGGTGACATCGGCGCCAAGGATTTCGCAGGGCGGGCAACCGTGAGCAAGGCGCCTCGCGCACACGACCGGTGTGATCGGCGTACGGCAAAATCGTGTGGTCCTGGCGCCCGGGGTCTGTGCGCCAAGTCTTGCGGTGATGTGTGTTGCTCAACCGGGCACGCGCATCAGTCATCCACAAGGCGACGGGGGCAATAGTGCAACGCTCCCCGGGGAGAGCGCGACATAAGCTGTAAACCCACTGCGCAGGGAAGGCCGGATGTTCGGCTTCACCTGTATGCCGCTGTGCAGCTTCTTGTAGCGCAACCTTCGCACAGTGGACCGTGGGTGCCCGGCCGGCACCCGGTCTTCCCTGCGCCCTCGTTCAATCGAGGGTGAAGCGATGAAGCAAAACTCGGGCGAGATGCGCCGCGAGGATGATTAGCCGTGTCTGCAACGGAGCTGCCGCTCGAGAAGTGGCACCGTCACGATGAGCGATTTCCGGATTGCTCGCTACTCCCGCCATCGTGCAGCAATGATGAACGTCGAGGCGCATCGTGATGTGTCTCAGTCCCCCTGGACCCATTCGGCGACGCCGCGCCACAGCGTGTCGCGGTGCTCGGGGCGGAAGAAGCCGAAATGGCCGATTGCCTTGGCGCCGACGTCGGACGGCTTGACGTCGAGCACCTCCGGCTTGATCGCGGTGAACCCGCTGGCGAGCAGCTCGACCGCCGGCCGCGTCGCCCAGGGATCGTCCGAGAAGCACAGCGCCCGCAGCTCGCCCTTGAACCTTGGAAAATTCTCCAGCGCCGGCAGCTTGGAATCGAACAGGTAGCGCGGGCTCGAGACCCACTCGGCCCATTGCAGGAAGACACCCTTGGGCAAATCCTCGCCGACGCCGGTCCAGCCCGGGGCGTAGCCGAGCGTGTGAACGAGCGGTACGCCGATGAGGTTCATGAAGGCGAAGACGCGGTATTTCTCCGGCGAGGTCATCAGCCGCCAGGTCGCGGCCTGCGAGGCTACGAAGGCGGCGCGCGATATTTCGCTGTTGTTGGCGATCAGCCCGAGCGCCTGGCCGCCGAAGGAATGGCCGACATAGGCAAGCGGCAGGGTGTTGTACCGCTCGCGCATCCAGCTGACCGCGGCGGTGACGTCGAGCGCGGCCCAATCCGACATCGAGGCCTTGAAGCCGACCAGCGATTTCGGCCGGTTGTAGCCGACCATCGCCGGCAGCCGGGAATCGCCGATGCCGCGGTAGTCGTAGGTCAGCACCGCGCAGCCGCGATGGGCGAGGTAGGAGGCAAAGCCGCGATAGATTTTTCGCGGGACGGCGGTCGCCGAATTGATCAGGACGGCATGGCGCTTGGTGCCGCGCGGCAGGAACAGGGTGCCGGTCAGGGCATACCCGTCGGTCGCCGGGAAGTTGATCTCGTCGATGAAAACGTCGTCCGGTGCCGCGTCCATGGGCGCAAGGTATCCCGCCAGTTGCCTCGCCCGCCCAGCAGATGCGAATTTGGCTTTCCTCGCAAGGGTTTGCAGTTCGAGGCGGATTTACAACTGGCGATGTCGTGCCAGCCTGTGTATAAGGCGGCCCTCGCAACCCCTAGATCAGGTTGTGCTTTTTGCTTCACGGAGAGATTGCGATGTCCGAGCGGTGGACGCCCGAGTCCTGGCGCAGCAAGCCGGTGCTACAGGTGCCCGATTATCCCGACGCCAAGGCCCTGGCCGACGTCGAGACGCAGCTTGCGACCTTTCCGCCGCTGGTGTTCGCGGGCGAGGCGCGCAACCTGAAGAAGGCGCTGGGGCGCGTTGCGGCGGGCGAAGCGTTCCTGCTGCAGGGCGGCGATTGCGCCGAGAGCTTCGCCGAGCACGGCGCCAACAACATCCGCGATTTTTTCCGCGTGCTGCTGCAGATGGCGGTGGTGCTGACCTATGCCGGCGCGGTGCCGGTGGTGAAGGTCGGGCGCGTTGCCGGCCAGTTCGCCAAGCCGCGATCGTCGCCGACCGAGAAGCTCAATGGCATCGAGCTGCCGAGCTATCGCGGCGACATCGTCAACGACATCGCCTTCACCAGGGAAGCGCGCATTCCCGATCCGCAGCGCCAGCTGATGGCCTATCGCCAGTCGGCCGCGACGCTGAACCTGCTGCGCGCCTTCGCCACCGGCGGCTACGCCAATCTCGGCAGCGTGCATCAATGGATGCTCGGCTTCCTCAAGGATAGTCCGCAGTCTCGCCGCTACAAGGAGCTGGCCGACCGCATCTCGGACGCGCTCAACTTCATGCGCGCCTGCGGCCTGGATCTCGAGGCCCATCCCGAGCTGCGTGCCACCGATTTCTACACCAGCCACGAGGCGCTGCTGCTCGGCTACGAGCAGGCCCTGACCCGCGTCGATTCCACCACCGGCGACTGGTACGCGACCTCGGGTCACATGATCTGGATTGGCGACCGCACCCGCCAGCTCGATCACGGCCATATCGAATATTTCCGCGGCATCAAGAACCCGATCGGGCTGAAATGCGGCCCGTCGCTCAAGCCCGACGAACTGTTGAAGCTGATCGACGTGCTCAACCCCGACAACGAGCCGGGCCGGCTGACGCTGATCGGCCGCTTCGGCTCCGACAAGGTCGGCGAGCATCTGCCGAACATGATCCGCGCCGTGAAGCGCGAGGGCAAGGTGGTGGTCTGGTCCTGCGATCCCATGCACGGCAACACCATCACCTCGACCTCGGGCTACAAGACGCGGCCGTTCGACCGCATCCTGTCCGAGGTGAAGTCGTTCTTCACGATCCATGCCGCCGAAGGCACCCATGCCGGCGGCGTGCATCTGGA
The DNA here is from genome assembly GCF_002266465.3 of Bradyrhizobium symbiodeficiens. Classification (NCBI taxonomy): domain Bacteria; kingdom Pseudomonadati; phylum Pseudomonadota; class Alphaproteobacteria; order Hyphomicrobiales; family Nitrobacteraceae; genus Bradyrhizobium; species Bradyrhizobium symbiodeficiens. The sequence goes on from NZ_CP029427.2 coordinate 3,045,060, forward strand.
GATGACCGGGCAGGACGTCACCGAATGTATCGGCGGCGCACGCGCGATCACCGACGAGCACCTCAACGACCGCTATCACACCGTCTGCGATCCCCGCCTCAATGCCGAGCAATCCATCGACATGGCTTTCCTGATTGCGGAGCTGCTCAAGCAGGAACGCGCGGGCAAGGCCACGCCGATGCCGGCGGCAGCGGGGCTCTAGGATCTTGCTGCGGATCTGGAAGGCCACGATCAATTCCCGTAACGGTCTGGCCTTTGCGTTCCGATCGGAGCAGGCTGTCCGCGAGGAAATTTTTGCGCTCCTGCTGTCGCTGCCGCTGGCCTGGCTGGTCGGCGCGACCGCGATGCGCGCGGTCGAACTGGTCTGTTCGGTTGCGTTCGTGCTGACCGTCGAGCTGCTCAACACCGCGATCGAGAAGCTCGCCGACCGGCTGACCATGGATCACGACAAGCAGATCGGCCGGGTCAAGGACATGGGCTCGGCGGCGGTCGGCGTCGCGCTGCTGATGGCAGGCGCGTTCTGGATCATCGCCATCATCGAGCGACTGGGATTCATCTGATCGGAGCGCGGCGGCCATGACCGAACGTCTCAAAGCATTCGTGGTCACGCTCGCCCAGCTCAATCCTGTTATGGGCGACATCGAGGGTAACGCCGTCAAGGCGCGCGATGCGCGCGCGCGTGCCATAGCCGACGGCGCCGATCTCGTGCTGTTTCCGGAACTGTTCATCGCCGGCTATCCGCCGGAAGACCTGGTGCAGAAGCCGGCCTTCCAGGCGGCCTGCCGCGCCGCGATCGAGGCACTGGCGCGCGAGACCGCCGGTGGCGGGCCGGCCATGCTGATCGGCACGCCCTGGGCCGAGGACGGCAAGCTCTACAATGCCTGCGCGCTGCTCGATGGCGGGCGCATCGCCGCACTTCGCTTCAAATGCAATCTGCCGAACTACGGCGTGTTCGACGAGAAGCGGTTGTTTTCGCGCGGCCCTGCGGCGGGCCCCGTGACCGTGCGCGGCGTACGCATCGGCGTCCCCATCTGCGAGGATATCTGGCTGGAAGAGTCCGGGGACTACGAGAACGTCATCGAGACGCTGGCCGAGACCGGCGCCGAGATCATCCTGGTGCCGAACGGCTCGCCTTACTCCCGCGACAAGAACGATGTGCGCCTGTCGGTCGCGGTCGCCCGCGTCACCGAGAGCGGGCTGCCGCTGGTCTATCTCAACCAGGTCGGCGGCCAGGACGAACTGGTGTTCGACGGCGCGTCGTTCGCGCTCAACGGCGATCTCTCGCTCGCAGCGCAACTGCCGTCCTTCGAAGAGAGCATCGTCACGCTGCGCTTCACGCGAAACGGCGACGACTGGCGTTGCGCGGGACCGATCGCGGAGCAGGTCGAGGGTGACAAGGCCGATTATGCCGCCTGCGTGCTGGGGCTGCGCGACTACGTCGTCAAGAACGGTTTTCCCGGCGTGCTGCTCGGCATTTCCGGCGGCATCGATTCAGCGCTGTGTGCGGCGATCGCGGTCGATGCGCTCGGCGCCGATCAGGTGCATGGCGTGATGCTGCCGTATCGCTACACCGCAGCACACTCGATCGCCGATGCGGGCGAACTCGCCGGCCATCTCGGCATTCGCTACGAGGTGCTGCCGATCGCGGAGGCCGTGACCGGGTTCGAGACCATCCTCTCGGGCCTGTTCAAGAACCTGCCGCCCGACATCACCGAGGAAAACCTCCAGGCCCGCAGCCGCGGCACGCTCTTGATGGCGATCTCCAACAAGACCGGGTTGATGGTGGTGACGACCGGCAACAAGTCGGAAATGTCGGTGGGCTACGCCACGCTCTACGGCGACATGAACGGCGGCTTCAACCCGATCAAGGACATCTACAAGACACAGGTGTTCCGGCTGGCGGCCTTGCGCAACGGCTGGAAGCCCGATGGCGCGCTCGGGCCTGCCGGCGAAGTGATCCCGCCCGACATCATCACGCGGCCGCCGAGCGCGGAATTGCGCGAGAACCAGCGTGATGAGGACTCGCTGCCGCCTTATGACGTGCTCGACGCGATCCTGAAGCGTCTGATCGAGCGCGAAGAGCCGCTCGATCAGATCATCGCCGCCGGTTTCGATCGCGACACCGTCGCCCGGATCGACCATCTGCTCAACGTCGCCGAATACAAGCGCCGCCAGGCTGCCCCCGGCGTGAAGGTAACGCCGAGAAATTTCGGCCGCGACCGCCGCTATCCCATCACCAACCGCTTCCGCGACAAGGGCGAGGGGCTGCCGACGGCGGACGAGACGCTGGTCTCGCGCGGCAGCAAGGCGTCGATCGACGCATTCGAGGGGTGAGGGCGGCAGCTAGCCGCCGCACCTATTTCTGCTGCTGCGGCAGGAAGGTGGGGCCGACCGAGCGGATCGGCTTGTTATCGGAGCTCGCAGCCGCGCCGGTATCCACCGGCGGCGCCGCAGCTGGTGCAGCCGCCGTGGTCGGCGGGGGAGCTGCGCCCTTTTTGGCGTTCGCAGGCGTGCCCTTGTTGAGCCGCTGCTGCTGCATTTTCTTGGCGCTTTCCTCGGTGACGATGATGTCGCCCTGCTGCTCGGCGGTCGCCTTGTCGTCAGCGGATTTCAGCGCGTCCGCCCAGGTCTGGCCGGCGGCCTTGCAGGAGCACGACGGGTTGAACTCGCTGCGGAATTTGAAAGCGGTCGGCAGCGCCGTGTAGGGCTGGCCGCTGATCGAGACCGCCGAATTCATGTCCTCGCCGGGATTGCGATGGGTGTAGAGCACGGCTTCCGCGGCCGGGCACAGCGCCTTGCAGGTCTTCTCGTCGTCGGAGAAGCGCGCCGGCACCGTGGCAAACGAGATCGGGAAATAGGCGCCGTCGCAAGTGCGCACGCACACGGTGCGGAAAGTGCCGGATTGCGGCCCGAGATCGGAGGGCGGCGCACCTTGCGGATTGCCCGCGTTGTTGCCGCCGAACAGATTGCTGAGGAAGTTGCCGCCGCCTTGGCCTTGCGCGGCGTTGGCGTATTGCGGGCCGCAATTGTTCTGCGCCAGCGCCACCAGCACCGAGCGGCGCTGACTGTCGCGCTCCGGGCTGTAGCCGCCGCCACTGCCGCCGCGCAGGCGTTCGAGATTGCCGGTGATCTGGTCCAGATTGGCGCGCATCTGCTGGATCTGGGTGTTGACCGGGCCGCATTGGGCCGACTGGCCGTTGAACAGCGAGAAGAAGCCGGAGGAATCGCAGCCCATGCGCTTGGCCTGCATGGTGACACGGTCGAGCTCGGCCTGCTGCCTGGCCTGGGAGTCCTGGTAACGGCGGATCTGCTCCTCACGCGCGGGGTCGCCACCGCCGCCGCGGTCGAGCGCCGCGAGCTGGCCTTCCAGCCGCACGCACATCGGATTGGGCCCAAGTCCGTTTTGCCCCGGCTGAGGCGGCGGTCCGGGCGGCCCGGCCTGCGCGAAAGCGCCGGTGACGAGCACGGCCGTGCTCAAGAGCACGGTGCAGGCAAGGACGAAGCGGGCACGGGAGAGGGATAGGAATTCAGGCATATCCGCCATTCTAGCGAGGTCACGGCCCAAGGTGATGTTCCACGTGACTTGGAAGGGCCGAAGCGCGCCCTCCCATAGCCGCTTCCTGCGGCATCGTCACGTCGTTTCGGGGGCCAAGGGACCGGCCTAAGCTGCGCCAGTGCCGAGTAAATTAGCGCTGGCAGGTGATTGCGACATATTCGTCGCAATGGCCATGAGAGCAATTTGTGCCGGATTTGGGGACAGAGCCGGTAATTTCGTCGGGATCGACCCGGCGATAGCTTGATGCCTGGGCAAAATCTCGTGACTGGCAATAGGTCCGGGCGACGGAGGCCCCGCATTTCTCACCCTTGGCCAGGCACTGGTCGCCGTAACCGTTGGCGATGATGAAGACGCGGGTCTCGGCGCAGGCGCCGGATGCGGCGAGGATCGAGGCGCTGAAAATGAGCGCGAGCAAGGATCGCATGAAAATACCGAGAGGCAAAAAGGTGGAACAATCCGGTTCCAGAATGGGCTCAAATAGTTAAGGATATGAACTATCGGACGTCCGTAGTCCGGGTGAATGGCGTTTCGCGCGGCTCCCTTGACGCAGGGGCGCCTGTTAGCCCATATGTTCCGCATGAACGGTCTCCTCGCCATTTGCTTCATTTGCGAGATTACGAGCTAGCGATTCGCTGGCTGGAGCCGTCTTTTCTCAAACACGTTGAGAGACCTGGACGCCCGGCCAACAGCCGACGGGTATCCATATGGAATTGCGCCTTTACGATACGCTGAGCCGGGAAAAGCGCACCTTCGTGCCGCTCGATCCCAAGAACGTCCGCATGTATGTCTGCGGACCGACCGTCTACGACTTCGCCCATATCGGCAATGCGCGGCCGGTGATCGTGTTCGACGTGCTGTTTCGGCTGCTGCGCCACCTCTATGGCGAGGCGCACGTCAAATATGTCCGCAACATCACCGACGTCGACGACAAGATCAACGACCGCGCCGCGCGTGATTTTCCGGGCCTGCCGCTGAACGAGGCGATCCGCAAGGTCACCGAGCAGACCGGCGAGCAGTTTCACGCCGATGTCGATGCGCTGGGCTGCTTGCGGCCGAGCGTCGAGCCGCGCGCGACCGAGCACATCGGCGAGATGCGCGAGATCATCGAGCGACTGGTCAAGGGCGGTTTTGCCTATGTCGCCGAGGACCACGTGCTGTTCTCGCCGCAGGCGATGAACGCGGCCAATTCGACGCTGCCGCGCTATGGCGCGCTGTCGAAGCGCTCGCTCGACGAGATGATCGCCGGCGCCCGCGTCGATGTCGCGCCTTACAAGCGCGATGCCACCGATTTCGTGCTGTGGAAGCCGTCCAAGCCCGGCGAGCCGTCATGGCCATCGCCGGCTGGTATCAAAGCTGAGGGGCGTCCGGGTTGGCACGTCGAATGCTCGGCCATGGCCTGGAAGCACCTCGGCGAGCATTTCGACATCCATGGCGGCGGCATCGATCTCGTGTTTCCGCATCACGAGAACGAGGTCGCGCAGACCTGCTGCGCCTTCCATCGGGAGCGCATGGCGAGTTACTGGATGCACAACGGCTTCCTGCAGGTCGAGAGTGAGAAGATGTCGAAGAGCCTCGGCAACTTCATCACGATCCATGAGCTGCTCGCGGACTGGCCGGGCGAGGTGCTGCGCCTGAACATGCTCAAGACGCACTACCGCTCGCCGATCGACTGGACCATGAAGTCGCTGGAGGAAAGCGCGAAGACGCTCGACGACTGGTATCGTGTTGCGGCTGACGTTGCGCCCGGCGAGCCGGCCGCGTCGGTGGTCGAGCCGCTGATCGACGATCTCAACACGCCGCTGGCGATTGCAGCGATGCATGGCCTGCGTGGAGGTGACGTGGGCGCTCTGGCGGGCTCGTTGCGCCTGCTCGGATTCCTGTCCGAGAGTGCTGCGCAATGGGAAGGCCGTAAGCAGCAGGCGAGTGGCGTCGATCCCAAGGAGGTCGAGGGCCTGATCGCGGAGCGGACGGCGGCCCGTAGCCGCAAGGACTTCAAGGAATCCGACCGCATACGCGATCTACTCGCTGCGATGGGCGTTGCGATCAAGGACTCCAAGGACGGCACCACTTGGGAGTTTTCGCGATGAAGCGGCCCGACACGCCTTTTCCGCGGCACTGGATCTATTACATCGCGCTGAAGGTCCTGCTGCTCGCGGGCGCCGTGGCGCTGGTGCTCAAGCTCTATGGGATGTGGTGAGGACGATGGGACAGACTTTGCCAAAGCCCGGCCTGCGGCCGTTCCTGCCAGATGACGTGCCGGTGCTCGCGGCGATCTTCACCGCCAGCATCGAGGAACTCACCGGCGAGGACTACAACGAGGCGCAGCAGCAGGCCTGGATGGCGGCGGCGGAAGGCGAAGAGTTCGGCAGGCGGCTCGCGTCCGATCTGACGTTGATCGCGACGATGGAAGGATCGCCCGTCGGCTTCGCCTCGTTGCGCGGCGCCGATCACATCCAAATGCTCTATGTGCATCCGGCTGTCGTCGGGCAGGGTATCGCGACCATGCTCGTCGACGCGCTGGAGAAGCTCGCCGGCGGTCGCGGTGCGGCCAGCCTCTCGGTCGATGCCAGCGATACCGCGCAAGGATTCTTCGCCAAGCGCGGCTATGTCGCCATGCAGCGCAACAGCATCACCGTCAACGACGAGTGGCTCGCCAACACCACCATGAAGAAGACGCTCGGAGCGGGGCAATGAGCAAAGAGCGCCTTTATCTGTTCGACACTACGTTGCGCGACGGCGCGCAGACCAACGGCGTCGATTTCACGCTGACGGACAAGCAGGTCATTGCCGCGATGCTCGATGACCTCGGCATCGATTATGTCGAAGGCGGCTATCCCGGCGCCAATCCGACCGACACCGAGTTTTTCGGCACCAAGCCCAAGCTCGCCCATGCGCGCTTTACGGCGTTCGGCATGACGCGCCGGGCCGGGCGCTCGGTCTCGAACGATCCCGGCGTGGCCGGACTGTTGGAAGCGAAGGCGGACGCGATCTGCTTTGTGGCGAAGGCATCCGCCTATCAGGTGCGCGTCGCGCTGGAGACGACCAAGGAGGAAAATCTCGCCTCCATCCGCGACAGCGTCGCGGCCGCGAAGGCCGCCGGTCGCGAGGTCATGCTCGACTGCGAGCATTTCTTCGACGGCTACAAGGAAGATGCGAGCTTTGCGCTCGCTTGCGCGAAAGCCGCCTATGAGGCCGGCGCGCGCTGGGTGGTGCTGTGCGACACCAATGGCGGCACCATGCCCGACGAGGTCGAGGCCATCGTCACCGAGGTGACGAAACACATCCCCGGCGATCATGTCGGCATCCACGCCCATAACGACACCGAGCAGGCGGTGGCCAATTCGCTCGCCGCGGTGCGTGCCGGCGCACGGCAGATCCAGGGCACGCTGAACGGCCTTGGTGAGCGCTGCGGCAACGCCAATCTGTGCTCGCTGATCCCGACGCTGAAACTGAAGCAGGCGTTTTCCGACGCCTTCGAGATCGGGGTCACGACGGAGAAGCTGGCGACCCTGGTCAAGGTCTCGCGCACGCTCGACGACATGCTCAACCGCGTGCCGAACCGGCACGCTCCTTACGTCGGCGAGAGCGCCTTCGTCACCAAGACCGGCATCCATGCGTCCGCGGTGCTGAAGGACCCGCAGACCTACGAGCATGTGCTGCCCGAGACGGTCGGCAACCACCGCAAGGTCCTGGTCTCGGACCAGGCCGGGCGGTCCAACGTCATCGCCGAGCTCGACCGCGCCGGCATCCCTTACGAGAAGAGCGATCCGAAGCTGACGCGCCTCGTCGAGGAGTTGAAGGAGCGCGAGGCGGCCGGCTACGCCTATGAATCCGCCAACGCCTCGTTCGAGCTGCTGGCGCGCCGCACGCTCGGCAAGGTGCCGCATTATTTCGAGGTCGAGCAGTTCGACGTCAATGTCGAGCAGCGCTACAATTCGCATGGCGAGCGCGTCACCGTCGCTTTGGCCGTGGTGAAGGTCGACGTCGCCGGCGAGCATCTGATCTCGGCTGCCGAAGGCAACGGTCCCGTCAACGCGCTCGACGTTGCCATGCGCAAGGATCTCGGCAAGTACCAGAAATACATCGAGGGCTTGACGCTGATCGACTACCGCGTGCGTATCCTCAACGGCGGCACAGGCGCGGTCACGCGCGTCCTGATCGAGAGCGAGGACGAGAACGGCGACAGCTGGACCACGGTCGGCGTCTCCCCGAACATCATCGACGCCTCGTTCCAGGCGCTGATGGATTCGGTGATCTACAAGCTCGTGAAGTCGGGCGCGCCGGCGTGAGAAAGATGTAGCCCGGATGAGCGAAGCGATATCCGGGACGGTATATGCCGCGCCGATAGACTTTCCCGGATGTCGCTTCGCTCATCCGGGCTACGAGCGGTAGGGGAAGGGCGGGACCATGATCGACCACATCTCCGTCGGCGTGAGCGATCTCGATCGCTCCGCTCGCTTCTACGAGGCCGCCCTGGGAGCGCTCGGACTCGCGCGTCTCGTCACCCGACCGCGGACCGTCGGCTTCGGCAAGGCCTATCCGGAGTTCTGGATCAATCTGCGCGAAGCCATGCCGCCAGTCGCCCCCGAGAGCGGCGTGCATATCTGCCTGCGGGCGAAGACGACAAGCGAGGTCGATGCGTTTCACGCCGCAGCGCTGTCCGCCGGCGGCGCCTCGGACGGTGCGCCCGGCATCCGTCCGCACGATCGCGTGCGCTACTACGCGGCGTTCGTCACCGACCCCGACGGTAACCGCATCGAGGCGGTGACGTTTCCGGCAGAGTAGGGCGCTACAGCTTGCGCGCCACTTCCGGCGCGAGATCGCGCTGGCTGTCGGGGATCTGCGCGGCCGCGGCGCGGAGCCGCGGGACGATCTCCTCGATCTTGTCCGCCTTCAGGATATCGACGGAAAGACCGGCGCGGATGAACTGGGTCTGGCGCATGTGGGAGACCAGCGAGAACAGTGGCTCCCAGAAATTGTCGACATTGGCGAGCAGCACCGGCTTGGCATGGCGACCGAGTTGCTGCCAGGTCAGCTGCTCGACCAGCTCCTCGAGCGTGCCGAGGCCTCCGGGCAAGGCGACGAAGGCATCGGAGCGTTCGAACATCAGCCGCTTGCGTTCGTGCATGTCGGGGGTGACGACCATCTCCTGCACGCGCGTCAGCGCGTTCTCGCGCATCCGCAGGAAGTCGGGGATGATGCCGGTGACGGTGCCGCCGTGATCCAGCACCGAGGTTGCGACCGCCCCCATCAGGCCGAGCGAGCCGCCGCCATAAACGAGGCGGATTTTGTTGTCCGCCAGCGATTTGCCAAGCGCCTTCGCCGCTTCGATGAAGTTGGGATTGGTTCCGGGGCCGGAGCCGCAATAGACGCAGACGGTTTTGATCGTGCTCATTGGTGCCATGATGCATTGCAGCGAAGAGGCGTCAAGCCCAATCGGTGATTCGATACTCCCGGGAATTTACCGGTAAATGGCGACAAACAATCGAAGATTCGCCATCTGGCGGGGTGCGTTCGCCTTCGGAAGCTTCTATATGACGAGCGAAATCGTTAATCGCAACGCAGCCCGCATTCGGTGGGCTTTCAGGCTGTTTTGATGAATCCTTCCCATTCGCCCCATGGCTCGGAGGCGCCCGAGCCGGCCGGCGGACCGCTGGAACGCGCCACGCTGATGGGCACTCTGGCGCATCTGTGGCCCTATATCTGGCCGGGCGACCGCTTCGACTTGAAGATGCGCGTGGTCTGGTCGATGGTGCTGCTGCTCGCCGCCAAGCTGATCACGCTCACGGTTCCCTTCAGCTTCAAATGGGCGACCGATGCGCTGACCGGCGCCAACACGGCGCCGGTGCAGGCGGACAATTGGCACCTCTGGGTGATCGCCTCGCCGCTGTTGCTCACCGCGAGCTACGGCGTGATGCGGATCGTGATGGCGGTGTTGACGCAATGGCGCGACGGCATCTTTGCCCGCGTGGCCATGCATGCGGTTCGCAAGCTTGCGACCATCACCTTCATTCACATGCACGAGCTCTCGCTGCGCTTTCACCTCGAGCGCAAGACCGGCGGCCTGACGCGCGTGCTCGAGCGCGGCCGCGAGGGCATCGAGGTCATCGTGCGCATGGTGATCCTCCAGCTGATCCCGACCATCGTCGAGGTCTCGCTGCTGCTCGCGGTGCTACTGTGGCAGTTCGACTGGCGCTACGTGGTCGCAACCCTGATCACGGTGACGGTGTACATGTACTATACCTATGTCGCGACGGAGTGGCGGATCGGCATCCGCCGCAAGATGAACGATTCCGACACCGAGGCGAACACCAAGGCGATCGACTCGTTGCTCAACTACGAAACCGTCAAATATTTCAGCGCCGAGGCGCGCGAGGCGCAGCGCTATGACAAGTCGGTCGCTCGCTACGAGGAGTCGAGCATCCAAGCCTATACGTCGCTCGCCGTCCTCAACACCGGACAGGCGGTGATCTTCACGCTGGGGCTGACTGCAACCATGCTGATGTGCGCGATCGGCGTCCGCAACGGCACCAACACGGTCGGCGATTTCGTGCTGGTCAACGCCATGATGATCCAGCTCTACCAGCCGCTGAACTTCATGGGCATGGTCTATCGCGAGATCAAGCAGGCGATCATCGACATCGAGAAGATGTTCAATGTGCTGGGCCGCGAGGCTGAGATCAAGGATGCGCCCGATGCCAGGCCGCTGGTCATCTCTGCCGGCATCGTTCGTTTCGAGGACGTGCGCTTTGCTTATGAACCGGCCCGCCCGATCCTCAAGGGCATCAGCTTCGAGGTGCCCGCCGGCAAGACCGTCGCCATCGTCGGCCCTTCGGGCGCAGGCAAGTCGACCATCTCGCGCCTTCTGTTCCGCCTCTATGACATCTCCGGCGGCAAGATCCTGATCGACGGCCAGGACATCCGCGCGGTGACTCAGGATTCACTCCGTGCCTCGATCGGCATGGTGCCCCAGGACACCGTGCTGTTCAACGACACCATCCGCTACAACATCCGCTACGGTCGCTGGGACGCCAGCGATGCCGAAGTCGAGGAGGCGGCGAGCCTTGCGCAGATCGACCGTTTCATCCGCATGGCCCCGAAGGGCTACGAGACCCAGGTCGGCGAGCGCGGGCTGAAACTCTCGGGCGGCGAGAAGCAGCGCGTCGCGATCGCACGCACCGTCTTGAAGGCGCCGCCGATTCTGGTGCTGGACGAGGCGACCTCGGCGCTCGATACCCATACCGAGCACGAGATCCAGGGCGCGCTCGACCGCGTGGCGAAGAACCGCACTTCGCTGGTGATCGCGCACCGGCTCTCGACCATCGTCGGGGCCGATGAGATCATCGTGCTGGACCAGGGCCGCATTGCCGAGCGGGGGACCCACGCCCAGCTGCTCGCGCATGGCGGTCTCTATGCCAGCATGTGGAACAGGCAGCGTGAGGCGGAGGCTGCCCGCGAGAAACTGGCCAAGATGGCGGATACCAGCGAGGCGCCCAACCGGGAGCCGCCGCCGGTCGACGACGCCCTGACGGCGCCTGCGGCAGCGGTGTGACCTTGTCTCCGGTCCCAACTCTGGCCTAAAGAGGCCCGCGCGACGACCCGCGCCATTAACCCCGAGCGGCAGATAGCGATGTCCATTCTCGATTCGATCCAGCGACAGATCCCGCCGATCCACAAGGAGGGCTATCCCTTCATCGGCGGCTTTGCGCTGGTAAGCCTCGTCCTGTTCTGGCTGTGGTCGCCTCTGGGGTGGATCGGCACGATCCTGACCGTGTGGTGCGCGCTGTTCTTCCGCGACCCCGTCCGTGTGACGCCAGTGCGCGAGGGGCTCGTGGTGTCGCCGGCAGACGGCCGCGTCTCGATGATCACCATGGCGCTGCCGCCGGCCGAGCTCGGGCTCGGCGACCGGCCGCTGCCGCGCATCTCGGTGTTCATGAGCGTGTTCAACTGCCACGTGAACCGCGCTCCGGTAGCGGGCAGGGTGGACCGCATCGCCTACCGGCCCGGCCTTTTCATCAATGCCGAGCTCGACAAGGCCAGCGAGGACAATGAGCGCAACTCGCTGGTGATCTCGACGCCGGCGGCGCGGATCGGCGTGGTGCAGATCGCAGGGCTCGTCGCCAAGCGCATCGTCTGCTTCGTCAGGGAGGGCCAGGCGATCGGCGCCGGCGAGCGCTTCGGCCTGATCCGCTTCGGCTCCCGGCTCGATGTCTATCTGCCTGTGGGGACCAAAGCGCTGGTCTCGGAAGGGCAGACCGCGATCGCCGGCGAGACGATCTTGGCCGATCTTGCTGGCGACGACCCCAGCCGCGCCTTCCGCGCCAATTGACCAGGCCTGGGGGGCCTCCCGCCCCAATGGCGGAGGGGGACGCGGCTTGCTATATCTCGCCTCGAGGTGAGGACCCGCGATGACGCCCTATGACTTCAAAGACCCCGATGTGCGCCGCCGGCGGTTCCGCCCGATTCCGGTGCGGATGCTGGTGCCCAACGTCATCACGCTGCTGGCGATCTGCGCCGGCCTGACCTCGATCCGCCTCTCGATCGAGGGGCGGATGTCGCTCGCCGTCTACGCCATCGTGTTCGCGGCCGCCCTCGACGGTATCGACGGCCGCATCGCGCGCATGATCAAGGGGCAGTCCAAGTTCGGCGCCGAGCTCGACAGCCTCGCTGATTTCGTCAATTTCGGCGTCGCGCCCGCGCTGATGCTGTATTTCTGGCAGCTGCACGAGCTCGGCAACGCCGGCTGGATCGCCGCCATGGTGTTCGCGATTTCCGGCGGCCTGCGCCTGGCGCGCTTCAATGCCACCATGGACGATCCGAACAAGCCGGCCTTCGCGGCCAATTTCTTCACCGGCGTGCCGGCGCCGGCCGGCGCGATCACCGTGCTGCTGCCGATCTATGTCGCGTTCCTCGACCTCGGCCGCTGGCCCGCCGCGCTGACGGCAGCCTATACCCTACTGATCGCCTTCCTGATGGTGTCGCGCCTGCCGGTGTTCTCCGGCAAGACCAAGCGCATGCGCGTGCCGCCGGAACTGGTGCTGCCGGCATTCGTCGCGGTGATCGTCTTCATCGCGCTGCTGATCGCCTATCCCTGGCATGTGCTGTCGATCGGCACGGTACTGTATCTTCTCGCTTTGCCGCTCGGCTACAAATCCTATCGCGACCAGGCGCGCGCGATGCAGGCGACCGGGCCCTCGGGAGGCGAAGTCACCTCGCCGCCATCGGCACCGACGCTGGCGAATTTATCGGAGCCGCCCGACGACGACGACGACCGGCCCGGACGGCTGCACTGAGCGGCGGCACGCGGATATCTGCCATGAGGCCCCCCGAGTTGGGTTGAGACCCGATCTCGGCTATATCGCCCTGTGACGGCGGCATCGCGTCAATCAGCCGCCAATCTGGGAGAGAACGCCGTGACCGAAAAAGCGACCGGGCCGCTGCCCGCTTCCGTCCTCGAAGCGCTGGGCCGCTACGACACGCCGACGATCTGCAATGCCATGGAGATCGTGGCGCCCGAGCGCCGGCTGATCGGTTACACCACCAAGCAACTGGTCTGCCCGTTTCCCGACCTGCCACCGATCGTCGGGTATGCCCGCACGGTCGCGATCCGCTCGGTGCTGAAATCCTCGCTGCCCGCCGAAGAGCAGTCGAAGCGCCGCATCGAATATTACGAATATGTCGGCACCGGCCATGGTCCGCGCATCTCGGTGATCCAGGACATCGACGGCCCCGATGTCGGCTACGGCGCGTTCTGGGGCGAGGTGCAGAGCAACGTCCACAAGGCGCTCGGTTGTCTCGGCGTCATCACCGACGGCTCGATCCGCGACATCCCGCAATGGGCCCCTGGCTTCCAGGCGCTGGCGGGCTCGATCGGCCCGTCGCATGCCTGGGTGCATGCGGAGAGCTTTGGCGGCGAGGTGCGCGTTGCCGGCATGACCGTGAAGTCCGACGATCTGATCCATGCCGACCAGCATGGCGCGATCGTGATTCCGCTCGACATTGCGGCGAAGCTGCCAGAGGCCGCCGAGCTCTGCGGCCGCCGCGAGACGCCGATCCTCGAGATCGCCCGCAGCCCCGACTTCTCGCTGGAGAAGCTGAAGGCCGCACTGAAGCGCTCGGCGGAGATTCACTGAGCTTACGGCGATGATGCCTGCCGAGGGCCGCCCTGTTCGGTCAGAAACAGTGCGGCCTGATCGGGCTCACCGAGCACCGCGGCGGCGCATCCGATCAAGGTGAAGCCGCCTGCGAGATCCCACAGCGTGATGTCGTCTGCGCTGTGGGTGCTGTGAATCAATCGCGCTGCAATCACGGCGAACGCTGCTTCGACGAAGAGCAAAGCGCTGAATGCCGGCAGGACGAGTTCCGGCTCGAGCAGGTGAAGCGCCAGCACCGCCGGCACCGCGGTGAGAAGACTGAACAGCGTCAACATTGCGATGGCTCCCGCCACGGGCATGCCGCGCTGCTACATGACAGCAAACGATCCACGGCTTCGATGTGGCGCAGGGCCGCAGCCGCAGCGCGTCCTGTTGCGGCCGACATGGTTAGCGAACGGTTGAAATTCCTATCGCCGGGCGGCAATTCGGCGCTCGCAAGCGCGGCTACCACGCTGTCCGAACTTAACCTTTACGCGGCTTTAAGGGCGGCGCTCTAGGGTTCCTGATGCGGTTCGGGGTTGGGCCGCGCCAGCGGCCAGGATGGCCGTTGTTGCGTACGCGTTGGAGTATGCCATGGACATTATGACAGGCGCCGGACTCGCGGGCGGATTAGCCGTTATTGTGGCCATGGTGCTGATGGGCGGCGATCTGCACATGTTCATCAGTGAACATGCGATGATCATCATCTTTGGCGGCTCCGCCGCCGCGACCATGATCCGTTTTCCGCTGTCGGTGCTGATGCACGGCCTGCCGCTCGGAATGAAGTTTGCCTTTACGATGAGCCGGCTGTCGGCGCACGACCTGGTGGACGAGCTTGCCCGCATCGCCGAGATTGCCCGCAAGCAGGGACCGGTGGGACTGGAGAAGGTCGAGACCGACGAGCCGTTCCTCGCCAAAGGCATCCGCTACGTCGCCGACGGTTACGACCTCGATTTCATCAGAGACAATCTGGAACGCGATCGCGACAATTTCCTGTTGCATCTCAACGAAGGCAGCAAGATCTACCGCGCGGTCGGCGACTGCGCGCCCGCGTTCGGCATGATCGGAACGCTGATCGGCATGGTGCAGATGTTCTCGAACATGTCGGATCCCTCGAAGCTCGGCCCCTTCATGGCGACCGCGCTGCTGGCCACGCTCTATGGTGCGCTGGTCGCGAACCTGATTTGTCTGCCGATCGCCGACAAGCTGCACACCAAGCTGATCGACGAGGAAACCAATCGTACGCTGATCATCGACGGCATTCTGATGATCCGCGATTCCAAGAGCCCGACCTTGGTGCGCGAGATGCTGCTGGCCTATCTGCCCGAGAAGCATCGCCATGCCGAAGGCGAGCCGGTTCCGGCGTAGCGACTGCGCCGGGGTCTGACCGATGGCAAAGAAGAAGCGCGAAGAAGCACACGGCGGCCATGGCTGGTTCGTGACGTTTGCCGATCTGATGGCCTTGCTGCTGGCGTTTTTCGTGATGCTGGTCGCGTTTTCGACCCAGGACGCCAATAAGCTGAAGATCGTTGCGGGCTCCATGCGCGAAGCCTTCGGCGTCCAGAGCGAAGCCCGTTACGCCGGCATCATCGAATCCGACGGCCTGCCGACCCGCGCGCGGCTGAAGAACGTCGACCACATCCAGCCAGAAGAGTCGTCGAACACGCCGACGCCGGATCAGGAGGATCACGACAAGACGTCGGGCGCGAGGATGAAGGTCGACCGGAATTTCGCGCTGGCCGCCGCCTCGCTGAGGCAGGCGCTACAGGACATGCCGGAACTGACCGAGATATCCAAGCACATCATGTTCGAGGAGACCAAGCAGGGCCTCAACCTGGAGATCGTCGACCAGGACGGCCGTTCGATGTTCGCCGACGGCTCCAAGGTGCCCTATGATCGCACCCGCCGGCTCGTCGAGAAGCTCGCGATCCCGCTCAAGGCCACGCCGCTGCGCGTCTCCATCGCCGGCCATACCGCGGCCGGCTTCGTGCCGAACCGCAGCGACTACGGCGCCTTCGATCTATCGGCCGACCGCGCCAATGCGGTGCGTCAGATCCTCGAACGCGAGGGCCTGCCGCCGTCTCACATCTTCGCCGTCTCCGGCAAGGCGGACACCCAGCCGCTGTTTCCCGACGATCCCTCGCTCGCGGCGAACCGGCGGGTGACCATCACCCTGATGCGCGAGGATCCGCCGCTGCCGCCGAATCTGAAGCCCTAGGCCTCTTGCGCTACCATCTTACCTGAGGCATGTCGTCACGCTGGCGACGAACGTGGCCGCGCCGTCACAGCATCCGTCTCGGCACCTGCTATGGTGATGGGCCGATTGACAGGCGCGGCGGAAGCGTCAAAAGGCGCCGGATCAATTCCAGGGAAGAAGCGTTTTCCACCTCCATGACGGCGAGCATCACACAGGCCGAGACCCAGGACGGGCCGGTCACCTCGGGCTTTTGGTCCCTTACGCTCGGGAGCATCGGCGTCGTCTTCGGCGATATCGGCACCTCGCCGCTCTACGCATTCCATGAGGCCGTCAGGGGCGCCGCCCATGGTGCGCCGGTCTCACGCGTCATGGTGCTCGGCGTGCTCTCGCTGATCCTGTGGGCGCTGCTGATCGTCGTCACCGCCAAATACGTCCTGCTGCTGCTGCGCGCCGACAACAACGGGGAGGGCGGCACGCTCTCGCTGATGGCACTCGGGCAGCGCGCACTCGGGCGGCGGAGCTGGTTTCTGCTCGCCCTCGGCGTGGTCGGCGCCTCCATGTTCATCGGCGATTCCATGATCACGCCGGCGATCTCGGTGCTATCGGCGGTCGAGGGCCTGAAGCTCGCGGCGCCCGCGCTCGAGCACTATGTCGTGCCGCTCACCGTCTTCATCCTGGTGCTGTTGTTCGCGGTGCAGAGCAAGGGGACCGCGCTGGTGGCCTCGGCCTTCGGGCCGGTGATGGTGGTCTGGTTCACCGTCATCGCCGTCATGGGGGCCGTCCACATCGCCGATGACCCGTCCGTGCTGGCGGCGATCAATCCCTATTACGCCGTGCAGTTCGTGCTGTCGCACGGCACGATCGGCCTCGTGACGCTCGGTGCCGTGTTCCTGGCGGTCACCGGCGGCGAGGCGCTCTATGCCGATCTCGGACATTTCGGCCGCAAGCCGATCCAGTCGGCCTGGATGTTCTTCGTGCTGCCCGCGCTCTTGATCAACTATTTCGGGCAGGGCGCCCTGGTGCTGTCCGATCCCAGCGCGATCGAACACTCGTTCTATCGCATGGTGCCCGAGAGCCTGGTGCTGCCGCTGGTCGGGCTTGCGACCGCCGCGACCGTGATCGCGAGCCAGGCGGTGATCACCGGCGCCTATTCGCTGGTCTATCAGGCGGTGCAGCTCGGCCTCCTGCCGCGCTTCGAGGTTCGCTACACCTCCGAGACTCACGCCGGCCAGATCTACCTGCCGCGGGTGAACCGGCTGCTGCTGATCGGCGTCATGCTGCTGGTGCTGCTGTTCCACACCCCCAGCAATCTGGCTTCGGCCTACGGCATCGCGGTCTCCACCACGATGGTCGCCGACGGCATCATGGGCTTCGTCGTGATCTGGAAATTGTGGAACTGGCGCGCCGCGACGGCTGCGGCCGTGATCGTGCCCTTCGTCATCGTCGATCTGAGCTTCTTCAGCGCCAATCTCCTGAAGCTGCTCGAGGGCGCCTGGGTGCCACTGTTGTTCGGCGTGGCCATGGCGGGAACGATCTGGACCTGGCGGAAGGGCTCCGGGATCCTGATTCAGAAGACGCGCCGGATCGAGGTGCCGCTGGACGATCTGATCCGCAGCCTGGAGAAGCGGCCGCCGCACGTCGTCAAGGGCACCGCGGTGTTCCTGACCAGCGATCCCGCCTTCGTGCCGACCGCGCTCTTGCACAATCTCAAGCACAACAAGGTGCTGCACGAGCACAACGTGGTCCTGACCATCGAGACCGCGCATACGCCGCGGGTCGACCTCGCGGAGCGGTTCCGCATGGAGAAGATCAGCGACAAGTTCTCGAAAGTCCGCCTGCGCTTCGGCTACATGGAGCAGCCGAACGTGCCCAAGGCGCTCGCGATCGCGCGCAAGCAGGGTTGGCAATTCGACATCATGTCCACGTCGTTCTTCGTGTCACGAAGATCGTTGAAGGCGTCGGCGCAGTCGGGCATGCCGCTTTGGCAGGACCATCTGTTCATTGCCCTCAGCCGGTCGGCCAACGATGCCACCGACTATTTCCAGATTCCCACCGGGCGCGTGGTTGAAGTCGGAACCCAGGTCACTATTTGAACGGAACTGGCCCATCCATGCGGAAATTGCATGGCAAGGACCCGGAATCGGGCTAGGCTATGCCAGCAGCGCAGGACTATAAGCCGCGCGCTCTTCCGCCGTTGTGCAGTGAAGCATTTTAGAGGCCATCGGGCTCTCCCATGACAAATGACATAGCGATTTCCGCCCCGGAAACGGCGGCGGCCAATGGGCATGGCGACGCCCACACGACCGCCGGCTTCGGGGCGCTGACGCTCGGCAGCATCGGGGTGGTCTATGGCGATATCGGCACCAGCCCGCTCTACGCGTTCCGCGAAGCGGTGATGGCCGCCTCGGGCGCGGAGGGGGTGCCGACGCCGGCTGCGGTGCTCGGCGTGCTCTCCCTGATCCTGTGGGCGCTGATCGTCGTGGTCACGCTCAAATACGTCGTGATCCTGCTCCGTGCCGACAACAACGGCGAGGGCGGCACGCTGGCGCTGATGGCGCTGGCCCAGCGCGCGGTCGGTACCCGCGGGGCGACTATCGTCCTGCTCGGCATCATCTCGGGCGCCCTGTTCTACGGCGACGCTGTCATCACCCCGGCGCTTTCGGTGCTGTCGGCGATCGAAGGCATGAAGGACATCACCCTGCACTTCGAGCCCTATGTCGTTCCGCTGACCGTGATCATCCTGGTTGGCCTGTTCGCCGTGCAGTCGCGCGGAACCGCCCGCGTCGCCGCCTTCTTCGGCCCGATCATGTGCGTCTGGTTTGCGGTCCTTGCCGTGGCGGCGATCCATCCGATCATCCAGCAGCCGCAAGTCCTGTACGCGCTGAACCCGCTCTATGCGGTCTCTTTCATGCTCCACCACGGCATCATCGGCTTCGTCACGCTGGGGGCGGTGTTCCTGGCGGTCACCGGCGCCGAGGCGCTCTATGCCGACCTCGGCCATTTCGGCAAGCGGCCGATCCAGACCGCCTGGCTGTTCATCGTGCTGCCGTCGCTGGCGCTGAACTATCTGGGGCAGGGCGCGCTCGTGCTCGGCGATCCCGGCGCCATCGTCAGCCCGTTCTTCCAGCTTTTCCCGCAAGGCTTTTTCCGCGGCTGCATGGTCGTGCTGGCTACCGCCGCAACGGTCATCGCGAGCCAGGCGGTGATCACCGGCGCCTATTCGCTGACGCGCCAGGCGATCCAGCTCGGCCTGCTGCCCCGCTTCGAAATTCGCCATACGTCGGAAGCCCATTCCGGCCAGATATTCATCCCGCGCATCAACCAGCTGCTGCTGGTCGCGGTGGTGCTGCTGGTGCTGCTGTTCCGCTCGTCCAGTGCGCTGGCGTCCGCCTACGGCATCTCCGTCACCGGGACCATGGTGGTCACGGCGATGATGGGCTTCGTGGTGATCTGGAAGGTCTGGCGCTGGTCGCCGCTCGCGGCCGGAGCGCTGATCGCGCCGTTCCTGTTCCTCGACCTCACGTTCCTGGCCGCCAACCTGCTCAAGGTGTTCGAGGGCGGCTGGGTACCGCTGGCGCTCGGCGCGCTCATGATCATTCTGATGTACACGTGGCGGCGCGGCAGCCGGCTGCTGTTCGAGAAATCGCGCAAGCTCGAGTTCCCGCTCGCCGATCTCGTCGCGATGCTGGAGAAGCGGCCGCCGCAACGGGTGCCCGGCACCGCCGTGTTCCTGACTTCGGACCCACTCAGCGCGCCAACCGCGCTGATGCATAGTCTGAAGCACTACAAGGTGCTGCATGAGAAGAACGTCATTCTCACCATCGAGACGGCGCAGACCCCGCGGATCGATCCGGCCGAGCGGGTCAAGCTGGAGCAGATCAGCCCGACCTTCTCCAAGGTGACGCTGAAGTTCGGCTTCATGGAATCGCCGAACGTGCCGAAGGCGCTGGCGATCGCCCGCAAGCTCGGCTGGCAGTTCGACATCATGTCGACCTCGTTCTTCCTGTCGCGCAGGACGCTCAAGCCCGCCGCCCATTCCGGCATGCCGCGCTGGCAGGACCGGCTGTTCATCTCGCTCAGCCGCTCCGCCAACGACGCCACCGACTATTTCCAGATCCCGAGCGGCCGGGTGGTTGAGGTCGGCACCCAGGTGACGATCTAGCCGGCCAGCCAACGCCGCACTTCAAGTCGCTGCGATTTAGCTTTAACTTGCGCTCCGGGGCTCAAGCCTTTGTAGCGCTTGATTTTCGTGAGCCGAGAGGCGAGGTTGCCGCCGGCCGGGACACGTCCGGCGGGCACGCGCGATGTTGGAGGTTGATGTGGCAAACCAGGTGCAGGATCTGACCCCGGACGAGGTCTCCAAGGGTGTCGCGGAGGGCCGCTATCTCCTCGTCGACGTGCGCGAGCCGAACGAGGTCGAAGCCGAGGCCTATCCCTACGGCGTCGTGGTGCCGCTCTCGACCTTCGATCCCAAGGCGATCCCGGATCCCCAGGGCAAGGACGTCGTGTTCGCGTGCCGTTCCGGAAAACGCTCGGTGACGGCCTCGCTCGCGGCGCAGGCGGCGGGCCTGCCTTACGACAAGCATCTGGCCGGCGGCATGCTGGGCTGGAAGGCGGCGGGCCTTCCCAGCAAGGTCGGTGGCTGACCCCGCGATGACGACCAAGAGCTCCTCGCTGAACAAGGTCTTCGCCGACCTTCCCGTCACCATCTTCGAGGCGATGTCGCAGGCCGCGCGCGACAACGCGGCCATCAATCTCGGCCAGGGCTTTCCCGACGATCCCGGCCCAGAGGACATCCGTCGCGCCGCGGCCGACGCCTCGCTGAACGGCTACAACCAGTACCCCTCGATGATGGGCCTGCCGGAGCTGCGCCAGGCGATCGCGACCCATTACGGCCATTGGCACGGGCTCAAGCTCGATCCGATGAGCGAGGTGATGGTGACCTCCGGAGGTACCGAGGCGCTGACCTCGGCGATCCTCGCGGTGGTCCAGCCCGGCGACGAGGTGGTCTGCTTCCAGCCGGTCTATGATTCCTATCTCCCGATCATCCGCCAAGCCGGCGGCATTCCGCGCCTGGTGCGGCTGGAGCCGCCGCACTGGCGCTTGAATGAGGACATGCTGAAAAGCGTCTTCAATTCAAAGACCAAGGCGGTGCTGTTCAACAATCCCTTGAATCCCAGCGCGGTGGTCTATCCGCGCGAGGATCTCGAGCTGCTGGCGCGTTACTGCCAGGAGTTCGACGTCATCGCGATCACTGACGAAGTCTGGGAGCACGTCACCTTCGACGAGCACAAGCACATCCCGCTGATCACCATTCCCGGCATGCGCGAGCGCACCATCAAGGTCGGCTCGGCCGGCAAGATCTTCTCGCTGACGGGCTGGAAGATCGGCTTCGTCTGCGCCGCGCCGCCGCTGCTGCGCGTCGCCGCCAAGGTGCATCAGTTCCTGACCTTCACCACCGCGCCGAACCTGCAGGCCGCGGTCGCCTACGGCCTCGGCAAGCCGGACGAGTATTTCCTGTCGATGCGCAAGGATTTGACGCGGAGCAGGGACCGCCTGACCAAGGGCCTGGAGAGCCTCGGCTTCCCCGTGCTGAAGTCGCAGGGCACCTACTTCCTCACCGTCGACCTGTCGCCGCTCGGGCTGAACGAGAGCGACACCGAGTTCTGCTGGCGGATCGTGAAGGACTACAAGGTCGCGGCGATCCCGGTGTCGGCCTTCTACGAGCAGGACCCGGTGACCTCGGTGGTCCGCTTCTGCTTCGCCAAGAAGGACGCGACCCTCGACACCGCGCTGGAGCGGCTGTCGGACGCGGTGCGCGGTCGCAAGAGGTAGAGATGACCAATGTCGGCCGCTTCGGGCTTTGCCTTGGTTTTGCGATCGCCGCCGCGCTGAATTTGCCTTCCGCTCCCGTGAGGGCCGAGGAGCGTGTCGTCAACTTCTACAACTGGTCCAACTACATGGCGCCAGATGTCCTCGAGGCCTTCACCAGGGAGACCGGCATCAAGGTGGTCTACGACACCTTCGATGCCAACGAGACGCTGGAGACGCGCCTGATGGCGGGCAAGTCCGGCTACGACGTGGTGGTGCCCACGGCCTATTTCCTGCAGCGCCAGATCAAGGCCAAAATCTTCCAGAAGCTCGACAAGGCGAAGCTGCCGAACCTCGCCAATGCCTGGCCGATGGTCACCAAGCATCTTGCGACCTATGATCCCGGCAACGACTACGCCGCCAACTATATGTGGGGCACGACGGGCATCGGCTATAACGTGGCCAAGCTGAAAGCGATCCTCGGGCCGGATGCCAGGATCGACAGCTGGGACATCGTCTTCAAGCCTGAGAACCTCGCAAAATTTAGAGATTGCGGCGTCCACATGCTCGACTCCGCCGACGACATCTTTCCGGCGGCGCTGAATTATCTCGGGCTCGATCCGAACTCGACCAAGCAGGCGGACCTCGAGAAGGCCGCCGATGTCGTCGCGAAAGTCCGCCCTTCCGTGCGCAAGTTCCACTCCTCCGAATATCTCAGCGCGCTCGCCACCGGCGAGATCTGCTTCGTGGTCGGCTGGTCCGGCGACATCATGCAGGCCCGCGCCCGCGCCGCGGAAGCCAAGAATGGCATCGAGATCGGCTTCGCCATTCCGAAGGAGGGCGCGCAGATGTTCTTCGACAATCTCGCGATTCCCGCGGACGCCAGGAACGTCAGGGAAGCCTACGAGCTGATCAACTATCTCTACCGTCCGGACGTCGCGGCCAAGAACTCGGACTTCCTGTCCTACGCCAACGGCAATCTCGCCAGCCAGAAGCTGGTCGATCCGAAGATTCTGAACGACAAGAACATCTACCCGGACGAGCCGACGCTCGCGAAGCTGTTCGTCATCACGGCGCGCGAGCCTGCGACCCAACGGATCATCAACCGGCTATGGACCAAGGTGAAGACGGGGCGGTAGGCGTTCGAGATCCCACCCGACAAACCAAATTCCGCAAAACAACCCCATGCACAGTAGAAACGCCACCTGCGGGCTGCCGGCGGTGGCGGTGCTTAAGTCGCACTCCGGCTTGGCTTAATTGACGCTCGGGCGCAACACCGCGCTAGTTGCCGACGCATCGCGAGAGCACAGCGCCATCTACCACTCGTACCGCACCGTGCCTTTACCCGTGTACGTCTGGGTGCTCTGCGAGAACTCGCCTTCGACCGTGCCTGCGAGCGACAGGCCGTTCTTCCATTTCATCTCGGCCCGGCCACCGACCAGCGCGGAGTCGGCCGCCGGTTTCGCGCCGTTGACCGTGAAGGCAGCGCCTGGGAGCGTTTGGAAGGCGGCGCTGACGAGCCGGCTGGTGTTGGTGTCGTGCGCCCAGGCGAGTCGGCCGCGCAAGGTCAGCGCGCCGTCATTGACGAGGAAGTGCTGGTCGGTGCGGGCGCCGAGCTCGGTGCGGACATTCGTCGTGTCCTGCGACGTGTAGGACAGCGCGAACTGGTTGCTGCCGACGATCGCGGTCTCGCCGTAGCCGGGGAGGTGGAAGGTCGTGACTTGTGCGGCCGCGTAGGGCGTCACGCCGAAACTGGAGGCGGGAACGGGTGCGAAGCGCCAGCCGGCTTCCAGGCGGCCCGAGAAGGTGCTGGCCTTGAAGTTGGCGGTAAGCTTGTCGGTGCCTGACACCGTTACGGTGCGATCGGTTGTGACGTCCTGCCAGCCATAGGCGAGGGCGGCCGAGAGATACGCCGGTCCGAACGAGTGGCGGGCATAGAGGCCGGCCTGGAACAGATCGGCACGGCCGCCGCCGAGGCTATTTGAGAGCGCAAAATTGTAGCCGGCTCCGCCGAGCGCAAAGCCGACCAGCGTATCCGGCGAGACGCGATAGTCGGCGCCGACCACGGTGCCGTAGATGCGGCTGGTGGTGGTGCTCGAACCTGTCGCTGCATTGCCATTCAAGGTACTGGCGCCGCCGTAGCCGGAGGCCCAGACGCCCCAGCGCCGGTCGATGACTTCGCCGCTCGCTTCGCGTGGCGTGACTGCGGCGTAAGCTTCGCGCATCTTGGCGTCGCGCGGGCCGGTGGACGCGTAGCCCAGCGTCCCGCCGTCGCCAGCGGCCCCGCCGCGCTCGCCGTCGCCGAGCGGGTCGAGCATGCCGACGAATTGCTGCATGGCGTTGAACGAGGCCTGCGTGCCGGCGGCGCCGGGCTGGCCGGAGACTTGGCCGAGCGCGCCGCTGAGTTGCGGCTGGCCCATGTTGAGCAGCGCATCGAAGCCGGCCGGCGGCGTCGCACCGCCTTCGACCGCCTTGTTGATGGCGCCGGCGACGCTGCTCTGGTTGGCGCCGGTGCCTGGCGGCACCACGATCGTGCCGGGATCGAGCACGAGATAGACGTTGTTCAGATCGTAGGTGAGGTGCGGATTGCGGGTGGGGCTGAAGCTGCCGCTCACGCTCAGCCCGGCGAACTGCGTTCCGCCAAGGCCGCCAGTCGCATTGAGAACGGTGTAGGTCTGGCTGCGGAAGCTGCCGGGGATCGCCACCGCCTGCACGGTGGCGCCGGTCAACGTCGCGGTGCCCGAGACGTTGGTCCGGTCGGCGGCTGTCGTCGAGACCTCGACTTTGTAGAGACTACCGGAACTGAAGGCGAGGTTGCCGCTGACGGTGAGGGTGCCCACGGAATTGCCCGGGGCGAGCGTGCCGCCGCTCGCAATCGTCGTGTTGCCGACGATGCCGGTGCCGCCGAGCGTGCCGCCGCTGTTCACGGTGAGGCTGCTGGAGGACGCAATCGAGCCGTTCACCGCCAGCGTGCCGCCGTTCACGATCGTGGCGCCGGTGTAGGTGTTGATGCCCGCCAGCGTCAGCGTGCCGGTGCCGACCTTGATCAGCGATGTTCCGGTGATGCTTCCGTCGCCGGTGAGCACGCCGGTAACGGTGGTCGACAGATTGTTGCCGCCAACCGTCAGCTCTGCGCCGTTGATGTCGAAGCGGCCGTCGCCGGCGATCGAGCCGGCGCTGATCCTGCCGTCGCTGCCCGGGCCGGGGGTGAAGAAGTTGATGACGGCGGTGGACGCGATGTTGACGAGCTGCGCGCTGCCGGGCGTCGAGTCGCCGTCGAACAGCACGTTGCCGCTGTTGATGATGACGGCGTTGCCGGCTGTGGTGTTGCCGTAGAACGTCAACTGATTGGTGTTGGTGATGGTGGCGTTGCCGGCCGTGGCGCTGGTGGCGAAGACCAGCTGCGCGTTGTTGGTGATGGCCGCATTGCCGGCCGTCGCATTGCCGTCGAACACCAGCATGCCGGCGGACACCGTCGCGCCGGAAAAGCTTGCGGCGCCGGTCAAGGTCAGCGTGCCGGCGCCGGACTTGGTCAGCGTGCTGCCGCTGACACCCTGGCTCAGGACGAAATTGTTGGTTGCGTCCGCAATGTCGAATGTACCGCCGCCGGCCCCCAGATTGACCGTGCGCGCGGAGGCGTTGAATGTCGTGCCTGATATCTGCAGGGTGCCGCCGTTGAAGGTCAGGCCGCCCGCGAGGTCGCCGAGATTGGCGTCCGAGGAGACGCTGACTGTTCCGCCGGCGAAGGTGGTGCCGCCGGTGTAGGTGTTGGTGCCTGTCAGCGTGAGCGTGCCGGTGCCCGTCTTCACCAGCGAACC
Organism: Bradyrhizobium symbiodeficiens; assembly: GCF_002266465.3. Taxonomy (NCBI): domain Bacteria; kingdom Pseudomonadati; phylum Pseudomonadota; class Alphaproteobacteria; order Hyphomicrobiales; family Nitrobacteraceae; genus Bradyrhizobium; species Bradyrhizobium symbiodeficiens. The sequence goes on from NZ_CP029427.2 coordinate 3,070,575, forward strand.
GCCGGCTCCGCCGCTCCAGCCGCCATCGGCGATCACGCCGCTGACGGTGGTCGACAGATTGTTGCCGCCGACCGTCAGCGCGTTGGCGCCGAGATAAAAAGTGCCGTCGCCGGCGATCGAGCCGGCGCCGAGCTTATTGTCGCCGTTCGGACCGGTGCTGCCGGAGAAATCGAAGACGGCGCTCGGGTCGTTGTTGATCAGCTGCGCATTGCCCGCGGTCGCGTTGTCCCGAAAATAGGTCGTTCCGACGGAATTGTGGAAGGGGCCGCCGCCATTGTTGGTGATGACGGCGTTGCCGGCCGTGCTGGTGCCGTTGAAGATTAGATTATAGGTGTTGGCGATGGTCGCGCTGCCAGCCGTGCTGGCGCCCGCGAACGACATCGCAAGGTTGTTGGTGATGGTTGCGCTTGCCGCTGTGCTCGAACCGCTGAAGCCCAAGACGCCGTTGTTGGTGATGTTGGCGCTTGCCGCCGAGCTGGTTTGGTTGAAATCGATTGAGCTGGTGTTGGTGATGACGGCATTGCCTGCCGTGCTCGAACCGTAGAAGTAGATCATTCCGCTGTTGTTGATCGTCGCGCTGCCGGCGGTGCTGGCGTCGTAAAATAACGTGGATCCGGCGTTGGTGATGGTGGCGCTGCCGGCCGTGCTGGTGCCGCGGAAATTCAGCGTGCCGGCACTGCTGTTGATGTTGATGGTGGCGCTGCCAGCCGTGCTCGAGTTGTAGAAGCCGACGAAGCCGTAGGACCCGCTAATGATGTTGGCGTTTGCGGCCGAACTCGAGTCGTTGAAGCTAAGCTGGCCGTAGGTGTTGTTGGTGATGTTGGCACTGCCGGCCGTGCTCGTGCCGTAGAAGTATGTCAAGCCGGCGTTGTTGGTGATGGTCGCGCTTCCGGCCGTGCTGGTGTTGTAGAAATTCAGGTGATAGTCATTGTTGACGCTGGTGCTGCCGGCACTGGTAGCGTTGCGGAAGTTTGTGGTCCCGCTGTTCGCGATGCTGGTGATGCCGCTCGTGTCGGCGTTGACGACGTCGAATGTGGCTCCACTGCCGACGGCGACTGTCCCCAGAATGGTGCCGATGCCGCCGGCACTGCCAAGCTGCAATGTGCCGCCGTTGATCGTGGTGCCGCCGGTATAGGTATTGGCGCCCGACAGGGTCAGCGTGCCGGTGCCGGTCTTGACCAGCGATCCGCCGGCGCCTGAGATGAGGCCGCTGACCTCGGTCGAGGAATTGTCGGAGCCGACCGTCAGCTCATTGGCGCCGAGGTTGTAAGTGCCGGCGCCCGCGATCGAGCCGGCGCTCAGCCTGCCGTCGCCGTTCGGACCGGTGCTGTTCGAGAAATCGATAGTGCCTCCGGCGTTGTTGATAAGGGTGGCGCTTCCGGCCGTGCTGGCGGCGCGGAAATACAGATTGCCGCTGTTGGTGATGGTGGCAGTGCCGGCCGTGCTTGTGTCGATGAAATACAGATTTCCGTTGTTGGTGATGGTGGCGTTGCCTGCCGTGCTGGCGTCGTTGAAGTCCAGCTCGTTGGTGTTGGTGATGGTGGCGTGGCCCGCCGTGCTGTTGCTGAAGAATCCCAGGGTGTCGTTGTTGATGATGGTGGCGCTGCCGGCCGTGCTGCTGTTGAAGAAATACAGACTATTGTGGCTGGTGATGGTGGCGCTGCCTCCGTTGACGGTGATGCCGGCACCCGTGAAGGTCAACGGACCGTTGACGTAAAACGTGTAGTTCGAGGCGCCGGCATTGAAGGTCCAGCCGCCGACGCTGACGCTTGAAATCGCCAGGCTGGTGGTGTCCGAGCTGCCGAAGGACGCCGTGCCCAACGGCACGAAGCCGCTGTCCCAGTTGGAGGCGGTACCATAATCGTTGCTGCCGGGAGAGGTGAGCCAGATGCCATCCGACGCGGCGCGCGATGGGGTGGCCGGCAGCGCCCAGGCCAAGGCCAGCGCCGACGACGTCAGCAGGGCGGCCCGCAGGCGGCGGGTCGCTTTGAAATAATCTTTCCCCGTCTTCACAACGTCCCCCAACACGCAAGTCCCGAGTCCTCGACTGGATTCTTCGCATCGGGGCGGAGGGGTGTCCTGATAAGGGCGTAGCTACTTTCTGAAAGTTTCTGATATTTCCGTTTCAGGCCCGATTTTTGGGCATTTCCGGTAGACTTCGACTATATGAGCCGCCTTGAGAGACGCTTTGGGGGATAAGTTGCTTCGTTTCGCCGGCTTCGAGCTGGACCTGCAGCGCGCTGAGCTGCGCGGGGCCGATGGCATGCCGATCAAGCTCCGGCCCAAGACGTTCGAGATGCTTCGGCTGTTCGCCGCCAGCGGCGGCCGGGTGCTGAGCAAGCAGGAGCTGATGGAGGCGGTCTGGCCGAACGTCCATGTCGGCGAGGACAGCCTGTTTCAATGCATCCGCGAGCTTCGTACCGCGCTCGGTGACGAGCGGCGGCAGCTGATCAAGCTCGCCTCCGGCGGCGGCTATCTGCTGGCGACGGAGGTTGTGGCTGCGCCAGATGTCAAGGCACAGGCCGAGGGGCTCCGCTCGGATCCAACGGGGGAGGTTGAGCGCCGGCCGCCGGCCGAGGTCGTCGCCGCGCCCGTGAGACCACAGCGCGCCGTCTTTGGTTTGAGCCGGCAGGCCATGGTCGCCGCGGTTGCGGCTCTCTGTGTTATCGTCGTGGGGCTTGCGGTTGCCGCGCCGGTGCTGAAGCCGGACCTTCTGTTCAAGCGAACGCCGCCGCGGCTCGTCGTGATGCCCATCGTTGACGACAGCAACGACCCGCGCGGCGCGGTGATGGCCGCCGAGGTCACCGCTCGACTGACGGATGGTTTTGCCAAGATCCAGAACATCAGCGTGGTTGCGCCACGATTGGCGGCCACTGGCGGCGACAGCACCGCTGCGTCCGTCGCATCATCCGATTACGAACTGCGTGGCGAGTTGCAGCATAGCGATCAATCCTGGACGTTGCGGGCGCGCGTCATCAAGGCTGGTACCGGTGAGGTTCAGTCGGTCGTCGCGGCGTCGGTCAGCGCGGACGAGGCGGACGCGCAGCTTGCGCAGTCCCGGCTCGTCGCCGGCGCGGGTCATGTGCTCGCGCGCCGCCTCAACGAGATTCTGGAGCCGAGTGCGGCGCCGTCCCGGGCTCGCAAATCGTCGGCGGGCGGTGACAAGGTGGCCGTCGAGCAGGCGCTCGCCTCGATCAACCAGACCACGCGCGAGCGTTTTGGCGCAGCACAAACCATGCTGCAGAAGGCGCTCGCTGACGACCCCGACAATCTCGACATCGCGGTTGCGCTCGCCTCGCTCCAGATGCGCGGCATCCAGATGCGCTGGTTCAGCTCGGATGAAGCGTTTGCGGTCGAGGCCAAGGCAAGCGCGACGCTCGAGCAGGCATTGCGGTCGAAGCCCAATTCGATTCCGGTGCTCGAGGCCTATTGCCGCTTCCAGAGCGCCACCAATCATTTCGTGGAAAGTCTCGTCACGTGCGCCAAGGTATTGAGCTTCGACCCCTGGGACGGGTCTGCGCTTTATCTGGTCGGACTCGGGCAAATCTTTCTTGGTCGCTTCGACGACGCGCTTGCTACATTTCGGCAAGCCGACCGTTACGACACGCCGCCGACCTCGCGCTGGACCTGGCTGCTTGGCGCGGGCTGGGCGACCCTCCTAAAGGGGCAGGGCGAAGAGGCGGTGCCGTGGCTGCAACGCTCGATCGCCATCACGGCGGCGACGGGGCGCTCGCACATGCTGCTCGCGGTCGCCTACCAGCGATCGAGACGGTTCGACGAGGCGAGGGCGGCGATCAGGGAAGGCCTGAAGCTGCAGCCCGGCACGACCAGGTTCAATGTCGCGCCCCCGACGAAGAACGCAAGCCCGGTATATCTTGCGGCCGCGGATCGCGTCGTTCAGGGCATGGTGGACGCAGGATTGCCGGAGCGGTGAGGGGCGGATAGGCGCCCTACCGCCACCTGCGATGCAGCCACAGCCACTGCTCGGGATGCTCGCGCACCCATCCTTCCACCACGCTCGTGACCGCCTGCGTCGTGCCCTGGATGTCGATCCTGCCCTCGGCATCGCGCACCGGCGGGATCTCTTCCGTGAGCTCGCCGCGGAAGCGGCCGCCGGGCAGGCGGATGATGCGCACGCCGTGGATCGGGCATTCTACCTGCCGGAGCAGGCGCGCCAGCATCGGGTTGGCGCGGGTCTTGCGGCCGAAGAAGGTGACCTCGACGCCGCCCGTCAGGTACTGGTCGATCAGCATCGCGACGTGCTTGCCGTCTTTCAGCGCCTGGGCGAGCCGGAGCGGGGCGTCACGCCCCGCCGGGATCAGCGTGCCCATGTTGACCTGTCGCATCTCCTGGATGATGCGGTCGGCCGAGGCGATGTTCGGGCGGCGATAGAGGATCGCGGTCTCCAGTCCATGCGCGACGGCGGCGAGCGCCGGCAATTCCCAATTAGCGAGATGCGCGGCGAAGATCAGCGCCGGCTTGCCGTCATCGCGGATCCGGTCGAACAGCTCGATGCTGCGCGCCGGGAGTTCGATCCGGCTGTTTTCGGGATGGTCGCGATCGTAGTCCCAGACGTGATCCATATGGGCGAATTCGGCGCCGACGCGGCCGAGATTGTCCCACACGCCCATCAGGATCCGTTCGATCTCCTCCGGCGACTTCTCGGGAAAGGCCGCGGTGAGGTTGGCGCGGCCGATGCGGTGCTCGCGCAGGCGCGGCCCGATCAGCCTCACGGCGCGCGCGAAAAAGTCGGAGGTCTTGACCGGATCGAAATAGCGCGTGGTGCGCAGCATGCCGACGGTGGCGGCGCCAATCAGGCTTCCGCCGATCGATTTGGCTGCATTCCGCGCGCGAATCTTCGTGCTGACGGGAATCAGCGCCATGCGTCCGGTCAGGCCGGTTCGCGGGTCAGTATCAGCGAGGCGTTCTGACCGCCGAAGCCGAACGAGTTCGACATCACCGCGGTGACGCGGGCGTCGCGCGCCTTGTTGCCGACGACGTTGAACAGGATCGTCGGATCCGGCGTCTCGTAATTGATCGTCGGCGGGATGCGCTGATGCTCGAGCGTGAGCAGCGAGAAGATCGCTTCCACGGCGCCGGCGGCCGAGATGGTGTGGCCGACCATCGACTTGTTGGACGTCACCGGAATCTTCTGCGCAAGCTCGCCGAACACGGCCGATGTCGTGTTGAACTCCATCTTGTCGTTCTCGGGCGTCGCGGTGCCGTGCGCGTTGATGTGGTCGATCTGGTCCGGCGTCATGCCGGCATCGGCCAGCGTCTTGTTCATGCAGCCGATGATCGGCTTGCCGTCGGGAGACGAGCGGGTGCGATGGAAGGAATCGGTGAGCTCGCCGCAGCCGGCGATCACGCCGAGGATTTTTGCGCCGCGCGCGGTGGCTGCCTCGTAGCTTTCCAGCACGAGCGCGCCGGCGCCTTCGGCCATGACGAAGCCGTCGCGGTTCTTGGAGAAGGGGCGGGAGGCCGCCTGCGGCGGATCGTTCTGGGTCGACAGCGCCGAGAGCAGCGAGAAGCGCACGAGGGCTTCCGGATTCACGGTGCCGTCGGTCGCCACGCACAGCGCAGCGTCAGTCTCGCCGCGGCGAATCGCTTCGACACCGAGCTGGATGGAGGTGGCTCCGGACGCGCATGCCGTCGATAGCGAGATCGGCGAGCCCTTGGTGCCGAAGGTCTCGGCGAGATACGCGGCCACCGAGCCGAACATGAAGCGGTGGTGATAGGCGCTGTACTTGCCGCCGCCGGAGATGCGCAGCAAATCGTCATAGGTAAAGTCGGGCGCGCCGACGGCGCGGCCGAGTTCGCGGCGCTGCGGCCATTCGACTTCGACCGGCGCAACCGCGAGGAAGAGGGGGCCCGGGAAATCGGCCTTGGCGCCGATGCCGGCCTGCTCGAGCGCTTCCTCCGTCACGATCTCAGCCATCCGCTCGGACAGGCCGGTGGAGGAGAACGGATCGACGCTGACGAAATCCACCGTGCCGGCCATCGTGGTCTTGAGGCCGTCGACCGGAAAACGCGTGATGGTACGGATGCCGGATTCGCCGGCGACGAGCTTGGCCCAATTGTCGGCCTTGCCGGCACCGAGCGAGGTCATGATGCCCATGCCGGTGACGACGACGACGGGACGCCCGAGTTTGTCGCGTGGTGCAGTCATGTCGATCCCCCGGGTGAGCTAGCCAACTGCCTCGACCAGCGCCATGCCTTCGCCGCGCCAGTGTCCGGCTCCGACCACCACAATCTGGGTGGGCGCTCCCTGCATTTCAATCTCGGTGCCGGTCGAATCGTTTGGCGGGAATAGCGCACCGCGCGAGATCGACAGCGCGGCGAGCGCGATGCCGAGCGGGAATTGCGTCTCCATGGTGTGGCCGAACATCGTGCCGGTCGAACGCACCGGGAAGTCGGCATGGCCCTTCAGGAAGCCATGCTCTTCGCTCGTCGCGGGCTCTGCGCCGGTCGCGCCCGAGATGATCGCGCCCTTGCCTTCGCGCCGGGGCAGTTTGGCCCACAGCTGCTCCAGCGTCGCGGCCATGTCGCCGGGCTGCTTGCGCCGGGCGAGGTCGGCGACGACGCTCGTCAGTCTTGCGAACGGCTTGGCGCCACGCGCTTGCGCATGCGCCTTCGACTCCAGCACCAGGAAGGCGCCGGCAGATCCCAGCGCGAAGCCGGCGTGGTCCTTGCGCGCCCAGACGGGAGCGAATTTGTCCTTGAGGTTGAAATCGCCGAATTCGTAGAGGACGAGCAGATCCTTGCGCTCGCCATTGTGCGAGCCGCCGACCAGCGCGATGTCGCTCTCGCCCGAGGCGATGCGCGCAAGCGCAATGCGGGCGGCATCGGCGCCGGCGACCTCTTCGCCCATGAAGGTGCGCGAGGTGCCGCCGAGCCCGTGCACGATGGCGATGTTGCCGGCGAGCAGGTTGGAGAGCTGCGCCAGGAACAGCGTCGGCCTGAGATCGCTCATCAGGCGCTCGTTAAGGAAGCCGGGCGCGTTCGCGCCCTTGGCCTCGGCCGTCAAGACGCCGGTGTCGACGTTGAGATCGCGCTCGCCGCCGCCGGCGGCCACCACCATGTCGATCTTGGACAGGATGTCCTTGTTGCCCTTGATCCCGGCGGAATCGAGCGCAAGGCCGGCGGCGTAGGTGCCGATGCGCTGCCAGGCTTCCATCTGGCGCTGGTCGCCCTTCTTCGGGATCTGGCTGTCGAAGCTGACCGGCATCAAGGGATGCACGATGTAGGGCGCAAAGCGCTTCTCGTCGACGTTGATGCGCTTCTCGGAAAGCGCGGCCCAGTTGGCGTCCAGGCCCTCGCCGAGCGAGGTCGCGAGTCCAATGCCGGTGATCCAGACTTCGGTCTGGCCGGGCTTCGAAGCAGTGTCAGTCATGGCGATACGGCCTGTTGCGGAAAGCCGACGCGCTCGGCGACTTTCGCCATGTAGCCGCGGATATCCGCATTGGGGAAGGGGATCAGCGTGAAGGTCAGCGCCGAATTGGCGCGCAGCTTGCCGCCGACCCTGATCTTGGCTTCGGTCATGGCATAGCCCGATCCTTCATGGACGAGGCTCGCCTCGATGCTCATGAGATCGCCGGGGAAGACCGAGCCGCGGACCTTGGCTTCCTTCACGGCGGCCAGGATCGGCATGCGTTCGAACTTCAATACGCCGAGCTGGAGCCAGCCCGAGGCCTGCGCCATCGATTCGATCAGCAGCACGCCGGGCATCAAGGGGTAACCCGGGAAGTGCCCCTCGAAGACGGTGCTCTCCTTGGGGACCTGGGCTTCGACGACGATCGTCTTCTCGTCGACCTTGAGGTCGACGATGCGATCGATCATGTGGAAGTATTCGAGTTGCATGACCGCGCCCTTAGGCGCCCGCGCCCTTGGCCGCAACCAGTTCGTCGATGCGGGCGCACAGATTCTTCAGCACGAAATACTGCTCGGTGGTCGCCTTGCCGTCGTTGACCTCCTGGGTCCACTTTTCCAGCGGCAGCTTGATGCCGAATTGCTTGTCGATCGCAAATGCGATGTCCAGGAAATCGAGGCTGTCGATGCCGAGATCGTCGATGGCATGACTATCCGGCGTGATCGTGTCGCGCGGGATGTCGCAGGTTTCAGCGATGATCGTGGCGACCTGATCGAATGTGGAAGACATCACTAAGCCTTTGATATATTGCGGGTATTTATCAGATTGTCCAGAGTGGCACGGTGGGTGGGCATCGCGCCCCTGATGACGCCCTCAACCCCCCTCTGGCCGGGTCGAAAGCCCGTATATCGGAGCGAAGCCCTGAGTTCAATGGAGCCGGGCAGGCGTCGAGACAGGGCTGGGGATGCCCCGCTGGTGTCCCTTACCGCCGGGGCCGGCGATCAGGCGGGCCTAGATATGCGGCGTCGTGATCTTGGCGCAGTCGCGACGGCCCATCAGCACGCAATCCTGGGTCCGGCGCAGGTCGGCAATGCTGACCGCGAGCCAAATTCCGATTGCAGTCAGCGCGATGGTAAAGGCCAGCGCCGCGATGTTGGCGAGCATGCGATGGCGGAAATCGTCCGGCTCGGCGCGGGGTTGCTCATAGCGCGACAGGTCGAGCGGTTCGGGCGCGACACGCAACGGTTGCACCGTACCGCTACCGCGGTGGGCCGCGGGGGAAGGCGAGGTGCGCGGCCTGAACTGGAGCACCCGGTGCTCGTCGTCAGAGCTTATGGGCCGCTGGGTCGTCATGGGGCGGGGATCACTCCAAAGCAGCGATTTCAGATAGCATACGTGATGAACACGTCGCAGGAAATCTTCTCAATACCCGCGTGCATTCGTGCGCTTGCACTATTTGCGCATGGACCGGTGTGGAGCGATTGCGGAACCGCCCCTTATGCCGATACCGGGGCACGAGGGTTGCGTTGCAACAACAACCAAGGTTGCACCGCCTACATCGGCTTGTGATCTCGGTGTCCTCGCGAACACGTTTTGCCGCCGCATGGCCCATGTCATAGTCGGGAACCTGAACCGTCAGGTGCATCCGTCCGAAGGGCCTTCGACCATGACCACGACCAACGCGCGCGAGCCGAGAGTGCATCCGGTCCCGATCCTGTCGCTCCGGCCGACGCAGATGACGGTCGGCATGCGCGAGGTCAAGGAGAAGCGCAAGCGCTGGCGCGAGCACGACAGGAAGAAGCAGGCCGATCTGCTCGGCAAGCACATGATCCCCGTCGTCTACGGCCCCGACGCGCGATACTACGTGATCGACCATCATCATCTCGGCCGCGCGCTGCACGACGAAGGCGTCAAGGAGGTGCTGGTGACCGTCGTCGGCGACCTCCGCATGGTCGAGCGCGAGGCGTTCTGGGGCGTGATGGACAACAAGCGTTGGGTCTATCCTTACGATGCCAAGGGCGAACGGCGACAGTTCCGCGACCTGCCGAAATCGGTCGCCGATCTCAAGGACGATCCGTTCCGCAGCCTTGCCGGCGAATTGCGCCGCCTGGGCGGCTTCGCCAAGGACACCACGCCGTTCTCCGAATTCCTGTGGGCCGACTTCCTGCGCCGAAAGGTCTCGCGCAAGGTCGTGGAGGCCGATTTCGACAAGGCGCTCGAGAAGGCGATATCCGCAGCCAAGAGCAAGGACGCGATCTACCTGCCCGGATGGTGCGGTCCCGAGGACGACGATTAGGACGGCGGGAATCGCGAGCCGTGATGCCATCAGTCGGGCTGGAAGATCCTGGCGCCGGGATAGGCGCGGCGAGCGTAGGTGACCACCAGCGCGCGGTCCTGGGTGTCCAGGAAGGGCGTTCGGATCCGGTGCGACCCGACGATGAGGTGCCACAGGCCATTGAGCTTCTGGATCACGATCTTCATTTGGATAGTCCTCGATGACTCCACATTCCAGCGGATGCCGCGCGTCGTCGCATTGCCTGGGATTGCAGACGCGGCTGTAACATTCCGATCGCCGCTTGCATTCCGCCGCAAAACACGCCGATGATCGTTAGTTGGTGATGGCTTGTGCCCTGATAAGCCGAATCCCATCACAGTCGCTTGAGTGAAATCAATTTCCGCGCCCATGACACCGTCCTGAAACAGAGCCGTCCCATCTCTGTGGGGTAGTCGAGCTCACACAGGAGGCGAACAATGCGCCGTCTGGTTTTCGTAATTTTCTTGCTCGCGATCGCTTCGGCAGGAATTTCGGCATCGTTTGCCGCAGTTCATCACGCCAAGTCGTTGACGTTCGCGGAGCGCTTTGCTCCGGCGCTCGAGTTGATGGCGAAGCGCTAGCGGCGTAGCGCTCTGCCGCCATGAGCGATGCAGGGGCCGATCGATCCGGTGTGGACATCACGTCGCACCCGTCGACCGGCCAGATGCGGCGGTGGCCGGATCAGGCTTGACCTGCCGCAAATCTGCGTCGCTGCGGTCGGGTAAAGTTTGCCTGCATGATTGCCGAAGCAGCGTTGCGCCCCGATGGCGAGGGCGAGGTCGGTTCCAGGTCATGCTGGCCGGAGACACGACCATGAGCCTCATCTTTCGCATCGTCTTCATCGTCGCCGGCGCGCTCACCGCGTTGTTCGTCGCGCGTGACGCCCTGAACTTCACCATCATCCAGACCTTCGTCGCCGTCTTGCTCGTGACAGCCGTCGTGGGCGCTGGAAGTCTCTGGAGCATGCGGCCGAAGACGTGAGCAACGCAGAACGCGGCAGTCCGGCCGGGCTTAGCGAAACCGAGGCCCGGCTGCGGCTGCAACAGGAAGGTTACAACGAACTGCCGCGGCCCGAACGGCGCACGCCGCTGCGCATCGTTCTCGATGTGCTGCGCGAGCCGATGCTCGCGCTCCTTTTGTGCGGCGGGCTGGTCTACCTGCTGCTCGGCGACCTCCGCGAGGCCTTGCTGCTCGTGGCATTCGGCGCCATCTCCGTCGTGATCACGATCGTGCAGGAAACCCGCACCGAGCGCGTGCTGGAGGCGTTGCGGGAGCTGACCAGTCCGCGAGCGCTCGTGGTCAGGGACGGCGAGCGCCGGCGCATCGCGGGCCGGGACGTCGTCCGCGGCGATCTCCTCATGCTGGCCGAAGGCGATCGGATCCCGGCAGATGCAGTCCTCGTCAGCGCGCGTGATCTGGCGGTCGACGAGTCCCTGCTGACCGGAGAATCGGTCCCGGTTCGCAAGCAGGCCATCAAGACGCCCGTCGCCAAAGCGTCCTCGACTGAAAAAGCCGCCTTGGCTGAACATCGCCCGGGGGGCGATGACCTGCCGTTCGTGTATTCGGGCTCGCTGGTCGTGCGAGGCGAGGGCCTCGCCGAGGTCGAGGCCACCGGCCCTCGCAGCGAGATCGGAAAGATAGGGCTGTCGCTGCATGGCCTGCAACAGGAGCCGCCGCGGCTGCAGCAGCAGACCGCACGGCTCGTGCGGCTTTGCTTTCTCGGGGGTGCGGCGATCAGCCTCGCCGCCGTCCTGCTCTACGGAACGTTACGCGGGGATTGGCTGCAGGCGCTGCTCGGAGGCATCGCGATCGGCATGTCCATGCTACCTGAGGAGTTTGCCGTCGTCCTCACGGTGTTCATGGCCATGGGCGCCTGGCGAATTTCGAAGGCGCGGGTGCTGACACGGCGCGCGGCCGCGATCGAGGTGCTCGGCTCCGCAACCGTGCTGTGCACCGACAAGACCGGCACGCTGACGCAGAACCGGATGTCGGTCGCGGAACTGAGGCTGCCCGACGGGGCGAGCGCGCGCCTGGCGTCGTCGCAGGCGGGGCCCGTGGGAGCAGAATTTTTCGAGCTGGCGCGTTGCAGTGCTCTGGCGAGTTCGGCCGAACCGTTCGATCCGATGGAGAAGGCCCTGCACGCGTTCACGCGGGCGAGCCTGCCGGAGGATGATGAAATCCCGGGAGCTCGGACCTTGATCCGCAGCTACGGCCTGCGCCCCGAACTGCTGGCGATGACCCAGGTTTGGCAATCGTCCCAGGCAGTGTTCGCCTCGGCCAAAGGCGCTCCCGAAGCGATCGCGCGCCTCTGCAAGCTGGATGGCGCGGATCAGGACGCGATGCGGGATGCGGTCGCGGTGATGGCGAAGGATGGTCTTCGCGTGCTGGGCGTCGCCGCCGCGACCTGCGACGGCGACGCCCTGCCGAGCTCGCAGGAAGGCTTTTCGTTTCGCTTTCTCGGTCTCGTCGGGTTGGCCGATCCGCTTCGTCCGCACGTCCCTGAGGCGGTCGCGGAATGCCGTTCGGCCGGCATCCGCGTCGTCATGATCACGGGCGATTATCCGGCGACCGCCCTGGCGATCGCCGGGCAGGCCGGGCTCGACGTCAACGAGGTCGCGACCGGCGAGCAGATCAAGCTCGCGGACGAGGGCGGGCTGGAGGCGCTCGTCAGGAACGTGAACGTGTTCGCGCGGGTGCTGCCGGAGCAGAAGCTGCGGATCGTGCAGGCCATGAAGCGCAACGGCGAGATCGTCGCGATGACCGGCGACGGCGTCAACGATGCGCCGTCCCTGAAGGCAGCCCATATCGGGATCGCGATGGGCGGCCGCGGCACCGATGTCGCCCGCGAAGCCTCCTCGATCGTCCTGCTCGACGACGATTTCGGCTCCATCGTTGCATCCGTCCGCCTGGGACGCCGGATCTACGACAATCTGCGCAAGGCCATGGCCTTCATTTTCGCCGTCCACGTTCCGATCGCGGGGCTTGCCCTGCTGCCCCTGGTTTTCGGACTGCCTCTGGTTCTCGGCCCCGTTCACATCGCGTTTCTGGAGCTGATCATCGACCCCGTGTGCTCGCTCGTGTTTGAAGCCGAGCGGGAGGAGCGCGATGTCATGAGCCGCCCGCCGCGGCGTGCCGATGCTGAGCTGTTCTCGTGGGCCTTGGTCGGCTGGAGCGTCTTGCAGGGCGTTGTTGCATTTGTGTCGATCGCCGCGATCTTCGTCGTCGCGCTTCGTTGGGGTGTTCCGCCCGAAGAGGCGCGCACGCTGGCCTTCATCGCGCTCGTCGTCTGCATCGTCGCGCTGGTGCTGGTCAACCGATCCTTCAGCGCGTCCTTCCTGTCTGCCTTCTTCCGTCCGAATCCGGCATTGCTCTGGATATTCCTGTCGATCGCGTCCATTCTCGCCGCGGCCCTGTTCTGGCCGCCTGCGTCCAGTCTGTTCCGGTTCGGTCCCCTGCACCTGGACGATCTGATGGTCACCCTCGGTGCGGGATTGCTGGTGCTCACGGTGCTCGAACTGCTGAAGCCGATATGGGGACGGCGGTTGCGATTCTAGACGCCGTCCCGGGAGCCGGTCTTCGGCGCAGCCTCCGCATGGTGCGGATCTTCCTTGCCGCCGAAGGCGCGATGCAGCCAGCGTTCGACGCGGCGGCCGATCGTAAGCAGCACGAACGTGAAGGCCAGCGCCACCAGCACGATCTTCCATTCTCCGGCGCCGCAGGCAATGCCGAGACAGGCGGCGAGGAAGGTGCAGGCCGCGCTGGTGAGGCCGCGCACGCGAAAACGATCGCTCTCGTGGACGATGACGCCGGCTCCGAGGAAGCCGATGCCGGTCAGGATGCCCTGGATCACGCGGCTCGCCGCATCGGTGATCTTGCCGGGCTCGGCGAATTGCACCGCGAGCAGCACGACGGTTGCGGTGGAGAGCCCGACGATGCCGAGCGTCTTCAGTCCGATCGGCTTGCCGTGCAGGTCGCGGTTGAGGCCGATCGCGCCGCCGGCGAATGTCGCGGTGCCGAGGCGCAGCAGGATTTCGGGCCAGTCCATCCCGGTCATGTCTTGTCCGTCACGTCTTCGGCACGCGTCCCATCAGGTAGAATTCGTCGTTCGGGCGCATGCCCGTGAAATTCGCCAGCCGGTTCGACAGCGCGAAGAAGGCGGAGATCGCGGCGATGTCCCAGATGTCGTCGTCGCTGAACCCGTGCGGCGCGAGTGCGGCGAAATCGTCCTCGGAAATCCGCTGCGCGTCGGCCGAGACCTTCATCGCGAAATCGAGCATCGCCTGCTGCCGCGGCGTGATGTCGGCCTTGCGGTAGTTCACCGCGATCTGGTCGGCAATGAGCGGGTTCTTGGCGCGGATGCGCAGGATCGCGCCGTGGGCGATCACGCAATACTGGCACTGGTTGGCGGCCGAGGTCGCGACCACGATCATCTCGCGCTCGGCCTTGCTAAGGCCGCCGTCCTTTTCCATCAGCGCGTCGTGATAGCCGAAGAAGGCGCGGAACTCGTCGGGACGGTAGGCCAGCGTCAGGAACACGTTCGGCACAAACCCGCTCTTCTCCTGCACAGCGAGAAGGCGCGTGCGGATGTCATCGGGTAGCGTATCGAGGGCGGGGGCGGGGAAGCGTTGCGTGGGCTGTGTCATGGCATGGATTCCGGCTTGGGGCCGGAGACCATAGTCGATGCGGACGAGAGGCTCCAGAGGTGTCGCGAGGCTGGTGCCCCTGACGCAGCGCTGCGCTGCTTCAGCGGTGCGCTGCAGAGCCCGGGCCCATATTTCCGGGAGTGCAGTCTATGTGGCGTGGGTCCCGGCTCTGCGCAGCAGCGTTGCACGCTGCAGCGCGTCCGGGAAACGCGAGTGGCTACCGCAGCGGTTTCTTCAAAAGCGAGAAGCGGTCCGGATCGAGCCCCATTGAGGGCTGCAGCATCGGGGCCTCGACGTTGGAGAGCGTCTTGGCGGGCGGAGCCGAAAACACCGGATCGTTCGGCACGTCGCGCTGCGAGGTGGCGCCGCGCCAGCGTTCGAGCACGGCGCTGACGAAATGCATGTCGTGGCCGGAGGTGACCGATGGCACGCTGCTGATGGTGGCCTCGCCGCGCGGCAATTGGTGCGGTGGCACCTCCTTGAAGCGCAGCCGGGTCGGCAGCGCGACGCCTTCGCCGAAGGCCAGCACTTCACGCGTGCCCAGCGAGGGCACGAAGGAGAGCAGGTTCGCGGCGGCGTCCGACACTGCGGCGCGCAGCAGCGCCTGGTCGCGCTCGTTGGCAAGCCGCATCGTGAACAGCGTGTTGCACTGGGAGATGATGGTGGCATCGAGCTCGGCCGGACGCTGAGTGATGAGACCGAGATAGACGCCGTATTTGCGGCCTTCCTTGGCGATGCGTGACACCGCCTTGCGGGTTGGCCCGAATCCGACGTTGCGGTCCGCGGAGGCGTAGCGATGCGCTTCCTCGCAGACGAACAGCAGTGGCGAGACACCGTCGCTCCACAGTCCGAAATCGAAGGCCATGCGGCAGAGCACCGAGACGACGGAATCGATCACCTCGGCCGGGAAGCCGGCGAGTTGCATCACCGTCATCGGCTTGCCGTTGGCGGGGAGACGGAACAGCAGGCTGATGACTTCGGCCATGGTGTCGCCGCCGACATTGGCGTTGTCGAACATGAAGGTGTAGCGCGGATCGTTGCGCACGGCCTCGATGCGCGAGATCAGCTTGTGATAGATGATGCGCGAGGAGCGGTTCTCGAGCTTGCCCATCCGCTCGTCGATCAGCGACAACAGGTCCACGAGGCGGTACGGCACGGGGGTGTCGACGGTGTAGCCGATCTGCTTGGGATCGATGCGCTTGAGGCCGATGCGGTCGGCGTTCTGGTATTGGGTGTAGACGCCCTTGGCGAGCGGGATCACCTCGGCCAGGATGTCGAGCTCCTCGGGCACGCCGGCGCGGCCGCCGAACAGCACGTCGACGATTTCCTCGAAATTGAACAGCCAGAACGGCAGCTTCAGGTTTCGCGGGTTGAGCACCAGCGCGCGGTCGCCGAAGCAGCGGCCATATTCGTTGTGCACGTCGAGCAGGAAGATGCGCAGGTTGGGACGCGCCTTCAGGATCTCGTTGAGCAGCAGTGACACGCCGGTGGATTTACCGACGCCGGTCGACCCCAGCACCGCAAAATGCTTGGACAGCATTTCCTCGACATCGACATAGGCGACGACCGAGCGGTCCTGCTGGAGGAAGCCGACATTGATCTGGTCCGAGCCGGTCGGCGCGTAGATCGTGCGCAGCTCCTGGCTGGTAATCAGATCGACGGCATCGCCGATGGTCGGATAGTTGGTGACGCCGCGCTGGAATTTCGGCTTGTCGCTGGCGTTGAGGATCTCGCCGAGCAGGTCGACCGAGGCAACAGCGATATAATTGTCGCTGCTCGACAGGTTCTCGCAGGACACCTCGGTGATCATCGCGACGATGACCGAACTGGAGCTGCGAATACTGACGAAGCGGCCGACGGTCGCTCGAACTTCCGAGATAGGCATCTGGCTTTCCGCCAGCAGCCCGACCCGGGCGAGCGATCCGCGAACCGAAATCACACGTCCAAAGGATGTCACGATGAATGAACCTGGCGAGAGCGAGGAGTTTAACCCTGACTATGCGAGCCGGGGGCTGGACAAACGGTTAAGCAGCAGGTGCAGGCGTTTTCTTAAATCTGCGACAATTCGGTCGATAGGTTTGTTCCGAATGCATACTCGGCGCCGGAATCGGCTGAAAAATGCTGCTTTTCCAGGCCTTTGAGCATAAATTCACTTAAGGAAAATTTTACCATCCGGGCAGTCCGTCGGCCGTTCGGAGGACGGCTGGTCACGGCGGTGCGCACCGGGTTTCACCGAACTGCACACGTTGATTTGTTGACGGGACCTAATCATTTGTACATTAGTGCAAATGAACCCGCGGCCTTCAGTGCCGCCCGGACGCATGAGCCAATTACCAGCTCTGCATCCGATGCGAGATCCGGTCCGGCGGATCGCAGCCATGCCCTGGAGGAGACCATGCAGCCCGAACCGATCCTCGATCTCGCCCATCTCGGTCATATGGAATTGCTGACGCCGAAGCCCGACGAGAGCCTGAAATTCTTCGTCGACGTCATGGGCATGACCGTGAGCGGGCAGAAGGGTGACTCCGTTTACCTGCGCGGCTGGGACGATTACGAGCGCTATTCGCTCAAGCTGACGGCGTCCAAGACCTCGGGCATGGAGCACATGGCACTACGCGCGCGCAGCCAGCAGGCGCTGGAGCGCCGGGTCGCCGCGCTGAAGGGCTCCGGCTTCGACATCGGCTGGATCGACGGCGACATGGGACAAGGGCCGACCTTCCGCTGCCGCGATCCCGACGGCCACATCGTCGAGCTCTATTACGAGACCGAATGGTATCAGGCGCCGCCGGAGCTGAAACCCGCGCTGAAGAACCAGGCGCAGCGCTTTCCCGCACGCGGGGTCAATGTTCGCCGGCTCGATCACCTCAACTGCCTCGCCGTCGACATCAAAGCGAACCGCGAATTCTTCGAGAATTACCTCGGCTGCCGCCTCACCGAGCAGATCGTCCTCAACGACGGACGTGAAGCCGCGATGTGGCTGACGATGTCGAACAAGAGCTACGATTTCGCCTATTCGCTCGACCATTCCGGCACGCCCGGCCGCTTTCACCACGTCACCTACGCGCTCGACAGCCGCGAGGAGATTCTCCGCGCTGCCGACATCTTCCTGGAGAATGGCATCCACATCGAGACCGGCCCGCACAAACACGCGATTCAGCAGACCTTCTTTCTCTATGTCTACGAGCCCGGCGGCAACCGCGTCGAGGTCGCCAATGCCGGCGCCCGCCTGATCCTCGCGCCGGACTGGAAGCCGATCGTGTGGACCGAGGAGGAGCGCAAGAAGGGTCAGGCCTGGGGGCTGAAGACGATCGAGTCCTTCCACACCCACGGCACGCCGCCGGTGGAGATGAAGAAGCACGGGTGAGTTAAAGCAGGTGAGCTGGCGGGGGTCTGAGCAAGCGCCTCGTCCTTCGAGACGACCGCTTCGCGGTCTGCTCGGGATGAGGCTAGTCTAAGAGGCAGCTTTGCCTATCGAACTGGCGCCACGCACCCTGTCCTCATCCTGAGGGCCCGCCGCAGGCGGGCGTCTCGAAGGATGGCCACAGGTGAGCTTCCAGCCAAGCCTTTCTTTGTACTGCCTCAATGCGCTGACGCCCGTGCGCGCGCGATCGTCTCGCGGACGCCTGGCCATGCTGGCTTGTCGGGCGCAAATTGGCCGCGCAGGAAGGTGACAAGTTCCTCGATTTGCGCGTCGCTCATGCTGTTCCTGAACGCGGGCATGTAGCCGAGGTCGCTCGACACGGGTTCGGCGATGCCGTGCAGGATGACCTGCACGAGATTATCCGACGTCGCGCTGTGCAGATTGCTGTTGAGCGCGAGGGAAGGCCGGGAGCCGAACAGCGGCAGGCCGCCGACCTCGTGGCAGACGGCGCAGGCGCCTTGATAGAGCCGCGCGCCAGTGGAAGAGCCGGACGTGACCTGCGTTGCGCTCTCGAGCGTTGCGGCAAGCGCAGGCGCATCGGCGGCGGCGTCGTTGAACGAATTGAGATAGACCGCCATCGCGCGGATGTCCTGGTCCGGCAGGGCCTTGAGGTCCCGGACAACAGGTGCCATCGGGCCGGCGGCGACGCCGTGATAGCGCGAATGTCCGGTGCGCAAATAGGCGAACAGCTCGTCCTCGCTCCATGGGATCGGCGCATGCGAGAGCGAGGTCAGCGGCGGCGCCTCCCAGCCCTCGGCAAAGCCGCCGGCGAGGTAGGCGTTGCGCTGCTCGGCGCCGAGCGCATTGCGCGGCGAATGGCAGCCGCTGCAATGGCCGAGGCCTTCGACGAGATAAGCGCCGCGATTCCAGGCCTCGGACTTGGTGGGATCGGGCTTGAATTCCTTTGTCTGGTGGAAGAGCGCATTCCAACCCGCGAGCAGCGGGCGCAGGTTGAACGGGAAGGCGAGCGTGTTCGCCGGCGCCGTCGCGCGCACTGCAGGCTGCGCCATCAGGTGGGCGTAGAGCGCCTGCATGTCGGCATCACTGGTCTTCGAAAAATGCGTGTACGGGAAGGCGGGATAGAGTTGCCGTCCGTCGCGGTGCAGCCCGTCGCGCATCGCGCGCTCGAAGGCCGGGTAGGACCAGGCGCCGATTCCAGTCTCGACATCAGGCGTGATGTTGGTCGCGTAGATCGTGCCGAACGGTGTCTCCAATGCGCGGCCGCCGGCGTAGAGCGCGCCATTGATCGTGGTGTGGCACTCAGCGCAATTGCCGAGCGCTGCGAGTTGCTCTCCGCGCGCAATTGTCGCGGCGGAATAGACCGATATATCCGGTCGCGCGATCGGCGCGATCGCGCGTCCCGGCAGCAGCGCTGCGCCGATGCCGATCGCGGCGGTGCAAACCGCCGCAATCGTCGCGACAATGCCGGCGCGTTTGGCGAAGGGATTCTCCCAGCTGCGCGACGGCTGCGGCGGAACGGGCGCGGGCAGGGCCTGCGGCGCCGCCGTTGCAGCGCCGTGCAGTCCCCTCAGGATGCGTTCGGGCGTAAATGGCGGCTCGCGAAAGCGCACACCGGTGGCATCGAAAATCGCGTTCGCGATCGCCGCGGCGCTCGGCACCGAGGCGGATTCGCCGACGCCGAGCGGCGGCTGATCCGCCCGCGGCAGCATCAGCACGTCGATCTTGGGCACGTCGGGGAAGGGGATGATC
Source organism: Bradyrhizobium symbiodeficiens (assembly GCF_002266465.3). NCBI lineage: Bacteria > Pseudomonadati > Pseudomonadota > Alphaproteobacteria > Hyphomicrobiales > Nitrobacteraceae > Bradyrhizobium > Bradyrhizobium symbiodeficiens. The sequence goes on from NZ_CP029427.2 coordinate 3,090,032, forward strand.
GGATAGGCGCCCCATTCCCGCGCCGCCACTGCGCCGCGCTCGAACGAGACCTCCTCCATCAGCGCGCGGCTGGTGGACTGGATGACGTTGCCGTGGATCTGGTGGCGGACGCCGTCCGGATTGATCATCAATCCGGAATCCTGTCCGGCGACGACCCGCGTCACGCTGACATCGCCGGTCGTCTTGTTCACCGCGACGTCGGCGACCCAGGCCGACCACGCCGCGCCATAGCCGGGAAACTTGCTGTGGACGTAGAGCGCATAGGCGAAACCGCGCCCGTGCACGACTTCGCCGTCTTTCTCTTCGCGCACCGGCCGGGGCGTCCAGCCCGCGCGCTCGGCCACCGCGTTGACGAGATCGACGGCGCGCTGGTCCTTCAGATAGCGCAGGCGGTATTCGATCGGATCGACTTCGGCCTCGGTCGCGGCTTCGTCGATGTAGGATTCGTGCGCAAACGTGTTCGGCAGCGCGGAGACGCCACGAAACCAGGAGGCGCGCACGATCGGCGGCATGTCGTGGGCGACGACACGCATGTGGTCGTAATCGTAGGGCGGGATCGCGGTGCGGTCGCCCATCTGGAGCACGGCGGGCTCGGATGGAATGCGCCCGGTGAGCAGCAACGCCAGCGTCGGCGCGGCGTTCGAGGGATAACGGGTGGCGAGATCGTAAGCGGCGATGCCGCCGTTGGCATCGAGCCCGCCATTGACATCGATGAGCTGCGCGGTGCCCTTGGGCTCCCAGGCGTGCTCCTGCTCGCGCGTGAGTTGCACGCGCACGGGGCGCCCGACCGCGCGCGACAGCAGCAAGGCGTCGGCAGTGACATCGTCAGCGCAATTGCGGCCGTAGCAGCCGGCGGCCTCCAGCCGGATCACCTCGATCTCGCTTTCGGGTCGCTCGATCAGCAGCGCGAGGTCGCTGCGCAGTACGTGCGGATTTTGCGTGCCCGACCAAACCCGGATATTGCCGTCGCTGAAATCGGCAACCGCACAGGATGGGCCGATCGAGGCGTGCATCTGATACGGCCATACGTAAGTGCGCTGCATCGGCTTGGCCGCGCCCGATATCGCCGCATCGACGTCGCCCTTGTCGATCAGCGTGCGCGGCGTCGATGGATTGGTGCGCAGCGCGGTCTCTACGTCGGAGAGATCTGTCAACGCCGGCGTCGGCTTCCAGCTCACCTTGAGCTGCTCGGCCGCCCGGATCGCATTTTCCTCACGCTCGGCGACGACACCGACGAAGTCGCCGATGCGCACCACGGCGACAAGTCCGGGGATGTCGCGCACCGAGGATTCATCGACGGCAATGAGACTTGTGCCGACGAACGGGCCGGCATCGACGCCGGCATAGGGCGGGCGCACCATGCGGCCGTGCAGCATGCCGGGGACGCGGATATCGTGGACGAAGGTCAATTCGCCCGTGGCCTTGGCGGGCAGGTCGACGCGCGGCATCGACTGGCCGACGATGGCGTAGTCGCCGACCGCCTTGACGGTGACGTCATCGGCCAACTCGAGGCGGATCGTCTCACTGCCGATCAATTCGCCATAGCTGACGCTGCGATTGTCGCGGCCGCGCACGAGGCCATCCTCGATTCCGAGCTCCGCCGCAGGCAGCTCCAGTCGCTCGGCCGCGCGCGCGATCAAAAAATGCCGCGCTTGCGCCGCGGCCTTGCGCAGCGGCACGGCTGTGATCTGGATGGTCTCGCTCGCGATCGTCGCGCCCTGGTTCGGCACCACCGCAGTGTCGCCGAGCACCACGACGACGCGCGCAAAGGAGACGTCCAGCTCCTCGGCGACGATCTGACCGAGCGCGGTGCGGATGCCGGTGCCGAGATCGACATGGCCGTTATAGGCGTTGACCGAGCCGTCCGCGGTGATGCGGATGAAGGTCTCGGAGGTGAGCTCGTCCACGGTGCGGACGACCACGAGCGAGCCGAATTGGCGCTCAGCTCCATCAGGGGCAGGGGAGGCCATCAGTCAACGGCCTCGGTGAGCTGGCCTGAAGCGCGCATCACGGCGCGCAGGATTTCGACATGGGTGCCGCAGCGGCAGAGATTGTAGCGCAGCGCCGCGAGCGCCTCCTGCTCGGTCGGCCGCGGGTTGATTGTGAGCAGCGCCCTGGTGGTCATGATCATGCCGTTGAGGCAATAGCCGCATTGCGCGGCCTGTTCGTCGATGAAGGCCTGCTGCACCACGTCCGGCTTGTCGCGCGTGCCGAGCCCTTCGAGCGTCACGATGTCGCGGCCGGCGCAGCCACTGACGGGAATCACGCAGGAGCGGGCCGGGGCCCCGTCGATCAGGACAGTGCAGGCGCCGCATTCGCCGAGCCCGCAACCATATTTCGGGCCGTTGAGCGCGAGGTCGTTGCGCAGCACGTAGAGCAGCGGCGTCTGCGGCGCTGCGGCGACCTCGTGGATCGCCCCATTCACGGTGAGGCGGATCGGTGTCTGCGTCATCCTCGTTTCCAAGCGCTCGGCCAAGTCGGGGCGAAAATCTACGTCGCGACGATACCGTTTGTACACAAACGTGCAAGCCGTGCATGCCGCACTGCAGCGCGACTGCCTTCTTTGTGGACAGAGCGGATAGGCAAATGAGGCTTTATGCAGCAGCCGCATCTTTTGCGCTGCACCGCCGCTTGACAGCCATCCGGGGCGCGCGCACCATCGTTCGTATACGAATGATAACCGCGATCTCGCTGGCTCTGACATGGTGATGGAAACGACGAGCGCTGCTATCGACAAGATCCGCTGCGATGCCTGTCCGGTGATGTGCTACATCAAGCCGGGCGCCGCGGGCGCCTGCGACCGCTACGCCAACCACGACGGCAAGCTCGTCCGCGTCGATCCGCATGTGATCCTGGAGCGCACGGTCTCGCATGGCGGCAAGCTGGTCCCGTTCAGCCGCACCGAAGATTGGGACGGCAAGATCGTGCACGAACCCTCGACCTTCGTGACCGCGATCGGCGCAGGCACGACCTATCCCGACTACAAGCCGGCGCCGTTCATCGTCTCTGCGGAGGTCGACGGCGTCGACATGGTGACTGTCGTCACCGAGGGCATCTTCTCCTATTGCGGCATCAAGGTGAAGATCGACACCGATCGCTATCTGGGGCCTGAGACGGCCACCGTCCGCGCGCAGGGCGAGGCGGTCGGTCACGTCACGACCAGCGAATACGGTTCGCAGATGCTGTCGCTCGGCGGCGTGCATCACCTGACCGGCGGCTCCAAGAAGGAGGGCCGCGTCACCTGCGACACGTTGATGGATCTCGCCAATTGCAAGGCGGTGGAGTTGACCATCGACGGCGGTGCGAGCGTGGTGGTGCAGGCCGGCCAGCCGCCGATCGTCAACGGCATGAAAGAAGAGCGCATGCGGGTCGGCTGCGGCTCGGCGACCATCGGCATGTTCGCCAAGCAATGGCACGGCAAGGTCGACGAGGTCGTTGTGGTCGACGACCACATCACCGGCGTGCTGAGCGAGCACCAGGCCGGCAAGCTGCTCGACATCGCCGACACCGGCATCAAGATGAAGGGCCGGCGCTCGACGCCCGGCCGCTATTTCCAGGTCGCCGATCCCGGCACGGGGTGGGGTGGGACCAACATCTCCGATCCACTCGCGATCCTCGGGCCGTTCGATGCCAAGGAAGCAAAGCCGGGTCTCTCGATGCTGATGGTCTCCACCACCGGCGAGCATTCGTCCTATTATGTGCTTGATGAGGTCTTGAGGCCCGTCGAAACCGAGATGCCGGCCGACCTGAAGTTCTCGGTCGAGCGCATCCAGGAGAATTGCGAGCCGGCGCTGTGCACGGTGCTGTTCATGGCAGGAGCTGGCGGTTCGCTGCGCGCGGGCGTCACTGACAATCCGGTGCGGCTGACACGGTCGGTGAAGGATGCGCTGACGCGCGTCACCAGCGGCGGCGCGCCGGTCTATGTCTGGCCGGGCGGCGGCATCACCTACATGGTCGACGTGACGCAGATGCCGTCAGGTGCGTTCGGCTATGTACCGACCCCGGCGCTGGTCGCCCCGATCGAGTTCACGATGAAGCTGTCCGACTACGCTGCGCTCGGCGGTCACATGGATTACGTGAAGCCGCTCGCCGAGGTGCAGGCCGGTGACGATGTGCGTCAGCTGCCGTGGCAGAACCCGATCCCGGGACCGCGGTCATGACGAGGCTCCCGCAAATCGCATTGCTGTCTGATGGCCGGCGGCTGCATTTGCAGGATGGTCCGATTGATCTGGTCGTTGAGGCGAGGGGACGCGCGGACGATGTGCGTGCGGCTTACGAGGCCGCGGCACGGCGGTTGACCGGGCTGCTCGACGAACTCTGCGCCGAACTGCCGGAGCTGCGGAGCGCCGCCGGCAAGCGCACTTCGCTGAAGGGCGTGGTTGCGTGTCGGATGCACGCCGCTGTCGCGCCATTTGCCGCCGATTGCTTCATCACGCCGATGGCTGCGGTGGCAGGCAGCGTGGCGGAGGAGATTTTGGGCGCGATGCTCGGTGCTGCGACGCTGGACCGCGTCTATGTGAACAACGGTGGCGACATTGCGCTTCATCTCGCTAACGCCGAATATTTCTCCATCGGCCTGATGGACCGACCTGATCGCGACGGCGTGATGCGGACGATGCGGGTGGATGCCGATGATCCCGTGCGCGGCATCGCGACCAGCGGACGGCACGGCCGCAGCTTTTCGCTTGGCATTGCCGATGCCGTGACAGTGCTGGCGGCGACGGCGTCGCAGGCCGATGCGGCTGCGACCGTCATAGCCAACGCTGTCGATCTGCCCGGGCATCCCGCCATCATTCGGATGCCAGCAAACGAGCTTCAGCCCGACAGCGACCTCGGCGCGTGTCTCGTCACCCGCGGCGTCGGTGAATTGTCGCTGGGGGAGATCGCCGCCGCACTCGAATCTGGCGCGGAATGTGCACGACAATTGTTCGATCGCGGATTGATCGAGGGTGCCGTGTTGCAGCTCTGTGGTGATATGCTTGTCATCGGACCGAAAGAAATTGAACGGCAACGAACGCGTCCGCTTCTGCTGGAGAACGCGGTCTGTGCCTGAACGGGGAAGCGAAGCATGAGCGCGATCATCCGCAAGATCGTCACCGTCGTCGAAGAGACGCAGATGGAGATGGGCCGCCAGGTCTCGCCGCCGACCCGGCGCGCGGCGGCGATTGCCGTCATCGAAAATCCCTTTGCCGGAAAATATGTCGAGGACCTCTCGCCGCTGATCGCGATCGGCGAGGAGCTGGGCGAGCTCTTGTCGAAACGCGCGGTGGCGGCGCTCGGCATCGATGGCGCGAAGGCGCAGAGCTACGGCAAAGCTGCCGCCGTCGGCGAGAACGGCGAGCTCGAGCATGCCGCCGCGATCCTCCATCCCAAGATGGGCGCGCCGGTGCGCAAGGTGCTGAGCAAGGGCGCGGCGCTGATCCCGTCGTCGAAGAAGCGTAGCGGGCCGGGCACGACGCTCGACATCCCGCTCGGGCACAAGGATGCCGCCTTCGTGCGGAGCCATTTCGACGGCATGGAGGTGCAGATCAACGACGCGCCGCGCGCCAACGAGATCATGGTCGCGGTCGCCGTGACCGACAGCGGCCGTCCGCTGCCGCGCGTCGGCGGGCTGACGGTTGCGGAAGTAAAGGGCGAGGACGGTTTGAGATAGAACTCGGAGCGGGAGGCGGGCACAGCCTCTCCGATGAGATCACGCAGAAGACGTAAGAGAGTTCAAAACTGGAGGTTGGGATGCGAGCTAGAAATTACTTCGTCGGCGCGGCCTTTGCGCTTCTGGCGGGCGGCATGGCTCATTCGGCCGTGGCGCAGGACATCAAGATCGGCGAGATCAACAGTTATTCGCTGCTGCCGGCGTTCACCGAACCCTATCGCAAGGGCTGGCAGCTCGCGGTCGAAGAGATCAACGCGGCCGGCGGTATCAACGGCAAGAAGCTGGTTGTGATCTCCAAGGACGACGGCGGCAAGCCGGCGGATGCGCAGACCGCGGCGAATGAGCTGGTGTCGAGCGAGGGCGTCGCGATGCTGACGGGTACGTTCCTGTCGAACATCGGCCTTGCCGTCAGCGACTTCGCCAACCAGAAGAAGGTGTTCTTCCTCGCGGCCGAGCCGCTGACGGACGCCGTCACCTGGTCCAAGGGCAACAAGTACACCTTCCGCCTGCGGCCCTCCAACTACATGCAGGCGGCGATGCTTGTCGAGGCGGCCGCGAAGCTGCCCGCAAAACGCTGGGCGACCATCGCGCCGAACTATGAATACGGCCAGTCCGCGGTCGCCGTCTTCAAGAAGCTGATGTCGGAGAAGCGCCCTGACATCCAGTGGGTCGACGAGCAGTGGCCGCCGCAGGGCAAGATCGACGCGGGTCCGGTGGTGCAGGCCGTTGCCGCCGCCAATCCCGAGGCGATCCTCAACGTCACCTTCGGCGCCGACCTCGTCAAGCTCGTGCGCGAAGGCAATACCCGCGGCCTGTTCAAGGGCCGCGAGGTTGTCTCGTTCCTGACCGGCGAGCCCGAATATCTCGATCCGCTCAAGGATGAGACGCCCGAGGGCTGGATCGTCACCGGCTATCCCTGGTACTCGATCAAGACGCCAGAGCATGATGCGTTCCTGAAGGCCTACCAGGCCAAGTACAACGACTATCCGCGCCTCGGCTCGATCGTCGGCTACCAGACCATCAAGGCGGCCGCCGCGATTCTGGCGAAGGCGGGCTCGAGCGATCCGGAGAAGCTGATCGCCGCGGCGGAGGGGATCTCAATGCCGTCGCCGTTCGGTGAGATCACCTTCCGCAAGATCGACCATCAGTCGACTCTCGGCGCATTCGTCGGCAAGACCGCGCTGAAGGACGGCAAGGGCGTGATGGTGGATTCGGTCTACAAGAAGGGCGCGGACTACCTGCCGAGCGATGCGGAGGTCGAGAAGCTGCGTCCGAAGAATTGATCACCACTGCCGTAGGGTGGGTTAGCCCTGCGGACTGCGCGTAGCGCAGACCGCTTGGCGTAACCCACCACGGTCTACACTCTCAGAACCAGAAGAGGTGGGTTACGCCCAGCGAACTGCGCTTCGCGCAGTCGAAAGGCTAACTCACCCCACGAAGCTCCCTCTCCCCGCAGGCGGGGAGAGGTGAACCAAGACCCGCGTGCCCTGCCGTGGCATGCAACACCCAACCCGGACCGCCGATGGCCTTTTACGTCGTACAGTTTCTGACCGGTCTCGCCAGCGCGGCGTCGCTGTTCCTGGTGGCCTCGGGCCTGTCGATCATCTTCGGCGTGACGCGGATCGTGAATTTCGCGCATGGCGCCTTCTACATGATCGGCGCCTATATTGCCTTCACCCTGACGGAGCGTCTGTCGGGTGCGTTCGGCTTCTGGGGCAGCATGGTGCTGGCCGCGATTGCCGTGGCGCTGATCGGCGTGCTCGTCGAGATGGTGCTGCTTCGCCGCATCTATCATGCGCCGGAGCTGTTCCAGCTGCTCGCGACCTTCGGCCTGACCTTGATGGTCGAGGATCTCGTGGTGTTGATCTGGGGGCCCGACGATCTGGTCGGCCGCCGCGCTCCGGGCTTTCGGGGCGCCATCGATTTCTTCGGCCAGAACATCCCGAGCTATGATCTGTTCCTGATCGTGCTCGGCCCTGTCGTGCTCGGCATTCTCTGGCTGCTATTCCAGCGCACGCGCTGGGGCGTGCTGGTGCGCGCGGCGACGCAAGACCGCGACATGGTCGCAGCACTCGGCGTCAATCAGAAATGGCTGTTCACGTCCGTGTTCGCGGTCGGCGTCTTCCTGGCCGCGCTTGGCGGCGCGCTACAGATTCCGCGCGATGCCGTGCACCACGCCATGGATTTGCGCATCATCGTCGAGGTCTTCGTGGTCGTCGTGATCGGCGGCCTCGGCAGCATCGTCGGCGCCTTCGTCGCGGCGGTGCTGGTCTCCGAGCTCAATGCCTTCGGCATCCTGATCTTTCCGAAGATTTCCATCATCCTGGTCTTCCTGGTGATGGCGGTGGTGCTGATCGTGCGGCCGTGGGGGCTGTTCGGCAAGCCGGAGGCGCCCGCGCGCAAGACGCCCGGGCTTACCGTCAATCCATGGCGCCCGCTGACGTCGAACGAGCGGCTGCTGGCGCTTGCGGCGCTCGTGATCGCAGCGACGCTGCCGCTGTTCGCCGGCAACTACGTGCTGACCGTCGGCTCCGAGATCGCGATCTTCGTGATCTTCGCCGTCAGCCTGCACTTCCTGATGTCAGTCGGCGGGCTCGCGTCCTTCGGCCATGCCGCCTATTTCGGCCTCGGTGCCTACGGCGTTGCCTTCCTCGCCAAGATGGCGGGGCTGCCGATGATCGTGTGCCTGCTGCTCGGGCCGCTGCTGGGCTGCATGGGGGCCGCCGTGTTCGGCTTCTTCGCCGTGCAGCTATCCGGTGTCTACTTCGCGATGCTGACGCTCGCCTTCGCGCAGATCGTCTGGTCGATCGCGTTCCAATGGGTGAGCGTCACCGGCGGCGACAACGGCATATTGGGCGTCTGGCCGGAAAAATGGGCGGGGAGCCCGTCGCACTTCTATTGGCTGGCGCTCGGCGTTGCGGCGCTGGTGACCATCGCGCTGCGGGCCATGGTGTTCTCGCCGTTCGGCTACGCGCTTCGGGCCACGCGCGACTCGCTGTTGCGCAGCGAGGCGATCGGCATCAATGCCAAGCGCATCCAGTGGACGGCGTTCGTGATCGCGGGCACGACCGCCGGCATCGGCGGTGCGCTGTTCGCCTATCTGAAGGGGAGCGTCTTTCCTGACAATCTCGGTATCTCGCTCTCGGTCGATGCGCTGGTCATGGTGCTGCTGGGCGGCGTCGAAACGGTGTCGGGCGCGGTGATCGGCGCCATCGTCTACAAGGCTTTGAGCATCTGGCTGATAAGCCAGACCGACCTGTCGAAGCTCGTGCTCGGCGGCTTCATCATGCTGATCGTCGTGGTCTTTCCCAAGGGCATCGTCGGCATGCTGGAAATGCTGGCGCAGCGGCGCAGGAAGTCCTCGCCGCCGGGATCATCTCTGCTTGCCAAGCCGATCGAGTCCGCCGAATGAGCGTTGCACCCCCACTTCTCGCGGTCGAAGGTCTGACCAAATCCTATGGCGGCATCCATGCCGTGCGCGGCGTTTCGTTCTCGCTGCGCGCCGGCGAGATCCTGGCGCTGATCGGGCCGAACGGCGCCGGCAAGAGCACCTGTTTCGACATGCTCAACGGCCAGAACCAGCCTGATACCGGGCAGGTCCGACTGCTCGGGGAAGAGACCACCGGCAAGAAGCCACGCGAGATCTGGCGCATGGGCGTCGGGCGCACCTTCCAGATCACCGCGACTTTCGCCACCATGACGGTGCGCGAGAACGTGCAGGTCGCGCTGATCTCACATGGCAAACAGCTGTTCAATCTGTTCGGCTCGGCGCCGAAGTTCGAACGCGGCGAAGCTGGGCGGCTGCTCGAGCTGGTCGGCATGGGTGGTTACGCGGATCGTCCTTGCGGCGAGCTGGCTTACGGCGACCTCAAGCGGCTCGAGCTTGCGGTGGCGCTCGCCAACCAGCCAAAGCTGCTCCTGATGGACGAGCCGACCGCCGGCATGGCGCCGCGCGAGCGTGTCGATTTGATGCGGCTCACGGCTCAAATTGCGCGCGAAAAGTCGATCGGCGTGCTCTTCACTGAGCACGACATGGACGTGGTGTTCGAGCATGCCGACCGCATCATCGTGCTGAATCGAGGGACGCTGATCGCCGAGGGGACGCCGGCCGAGGTGCGCGGCAATCCGCAGGTGCAGGCGGTCTATCTCGGCGAAGGCCTCGTCTACGATGCCCGCCATCGCGAGGGAGCATCAATATGAAGCTCACCGTCGAGGGCCTCAACAGCCATTATGGCCCGGCGCATATCCTGTTCGACATCGGCTTCGAGGTCGGCGAGGGCGAGGTCGTTGCGCTGCTTGGGCGCAACGGCGCCGGCAAGTCGACCACGTTCCGCTCGATCGTCGGGCTCGTGGCGCAACGCTCCGGCCGCATCATGTTCGAGGGCAAGGACGTCTCGCTGCGTCCGACGCACGAAATCGTGCGCGAGGGGCTCGGCTATGTGCCGGAGGAACGGCGCATCTTCACCGACCTGACGGTGGAGGAGAATCTCGAAGTCGGCAAGCAGCCCAAGCGTCCGAACGCACCATACTGGACGCGCGAAAAGCTGTTCGCGCTGTTTCCGAATCTCGGCGAGATGAAGAACCGCCCCGGCGGCCGCATGAGCGGCGGCGAGCAGCAGATGCTGACGATTGCGCGCACCCTGATGGGCAATCCGTCGCTGGTGCTGCTGGACGAGCCCTCGGAGGGCCTGTCTCCTAAGATCGTGGAGCAGATGGTCGATGCCATCCTCACCATGAAGAAGGAGGGCGTCAGCATCGTCGTCTCCGAGCAGAATTTGCATTTCGCGCGGCTGATCTCGGATCGCGCCTACATCATCGAGCGCGGCCGCATCTGCTTCGGCGGCACCATGGCCGAGCTCGATGCGCGTCCTGATATCCGCGACGCGCATCTGTCGTTGTGACGGCAAAAAAGGGCTGCGAACGGATGGCGAGAAGCGTCACGGCGAAGAAGAGCGTCAAGCCGGGAAAACCGCCTTACGTGCTCGACGAGCAGGTCGGCTTCATCCTGCGCCAGGTCTGGCAGCGCCACAGCTCGATCTTCTCCCGCGATATCGGCACCAATCTGACGCCGACGCAGTGGGCGGCATTGTCGAAACTCGCCGAGACCGGGCCGTGCTCGCAGAACCAGCTTGGCCGGCTGACGGCGATGGACGTCGCGACCATCAAGGGCGTGATCGACCGACTGACCGCGCGCGGATTGACCGAGACCAGCCAGGATCCCGAGGACGGTCGGCGGCTCCTTGTCAGCCTGACGCGTGCGGGTCAGCAGCTTTCGGAGAAGGTCGCGCCGAACGCGCTCGCCATCACGCGCGAGACGCTGGCGCCGCTCGAGCCCAAGGAGCGCGAGATGCTGATGGCGCTGTTGAACAAGCTGCGGTGACGGTGCCGTTGACGGTCTCGTAGGGTGGGCAAAACGGCTCGTCCGCCGTAGCTCGCAGAGCGAAGGCGGAAGCGTGCCCACCATCTTTCTCAGTCAGGAAGAGATCGTGGGCACGGCGCTTCGCGCCCTTGCCCATCCTACGACAGTTGAACAAGCTGCGAGAATTGGCGACTAACCTCGATGAGGGGTTTGTCGAGGTCTTTAGTCATGAGAGCCGCCACGAAATTTGCATTGGTCTTGAGTCTAGGTGCGGCGGTGGCGGGCGCATGCGCGCCCGCCTTTGCCGCCCAACCCTACGAGGGCTTCTGGGCGTCCACCAAAAAAGACTGCCGCGACGACGACAGCCCCAACCGCATGAGCATCGAAGGCGGCAATCGGTTGTATTGGTACGAGACACGGTGCCGCGCCAGCGAGATCACCGCTGACGGAAAGCTCGGCTGGAAGATGAAGCTCGCCTGCGAAGGCGAGGGCGAGAAGTTTCGCTCCACTCCCCGGGTCTCCATCGCGACGGACGGCAAGCTGGTGATGGACAACGGACCGGTCGGGCAGGCCAAGCGCCAGACCTATGTGCGTTGTGAGATTGCGAAGAAGCGCTGATCCCTTACGTCTGTCCCGGCCATTTGGCGCGGTAGCGGATTTCGCTGCCGTCGCCGAGCCGCCGCCACGTTCCGAACTCCGGCGTATGCGGCGCCCGGGCGCTCAAATCGATCGGATAGATACGGCTCGGTTGGCCCTGGATGTTCACGGCGAGCTGCCGGTGCGAGGTTCGAAACGCGAGCTCGACCTCGCCTGCGATGACGGGCTGGTCGCCGTCACGATGAAAGGCGGCCGGGGTCACTTCGCCAGGCATTGTATTGAGGTCGGTCTGCAGTTCGATGCCCTGGGCTGATGTCGGCACCGCGATCCCCGCCGGAAAACGGACCTCGAATACGAGCAGGGGATTGGCGCCGTTGCGGTTGAGCCAGGGCGTCGCAGTCGCATAGGCGTAGGCAATGTAGATGCCGATCCCGGCGGCGCAGAGCAGGACGACAACGCCCAGCGACTTCAGGCTGTTGCGCGCGACGTTGCCATTGCTGGTGTCCGTGCCCGAACGCGTCACCAGCCAGTTGGCAAACACCGCTCCGGCGATCGCGCCGATGGGAGAGTAAACGAAAAGTCCCACAAGCCCCGCTGTTATGGGATCCGCCCGGTTGCCGAAATCGAACAGAGAAAGCAGCACGAAACTCGCGACATAACCCGCCACCGCGCCGGCAACGCCGACGGCTATCCGTGATGAGTTCTTCATGTCTCCCCCGATGGTCCAGCAATGAACTGCCGCCACCGAGGGCTGCCTGCGTTAGACGCAGCAGGCCGCAGACTTGTTCAACGCCATCGAGGGGCGATGCGGAGCGGAGGGTCGTTCCGGCTGCGTCACTTCGCCACGATTTCCGGCACCCTACCGGCGGGCGGCGTATTGCGGCTGCGCTGGGTGCGCACGATGCCGTCGATGATGGTCATGCCGATGCCGGGGAGGTCGCCGAGCTGCACGCTCTCGAGGATGGTCTTGCCGGGAGAGTGCTGCGCCTTGTCCATGATGACGAAATCGGCGGCGCGGCCGACCTCGATCAGGCCGCAGTCGAGCTGCCGCATCCGCGCCGTGTTGCCGGTGGCGAGGCAGAACGCGATCTCGGCCGGCAGCTCGCCAATCGAAGACAACATCGAGACCATGCGCAAAATGCCGAGCGGCTGCACGCCGGAGCCGGCCGGCCCGTCAGTGCCCAGGATGACGCGATGCAGGTCGCCCATCTCGCGCGCGATGCGCAGCGTGTAGAGCGCCGAGCGCTCGTTACCGTTGTGAACGATCTCCAGCCCGCGCTTGCAGCCCTCGCAAATGCAGCGGATCTGGTCGTCGGGCAGGGCGGTGTGTCCGCCATTGATATGGCCGACCACGTCGGTGTCGGCCTCCAGCACCACGTCCTTGTCGATCAGGCCGGAGCCAGGGATCGAGGGGCCGCCGGTGTGGATCGTGCTCTGGATGCCATACTTGCGTGCCCAGCCGACCATCTTTCGTGCAGTGGGTCCGTCCTTCACGCCACCAAGGCCGACTTCGCCGAGCAGCTTGACGCCGGCGGCCGCCAATTCCTTGAAGTCCTCCTCGACCATCTCGCATTCGATGACGGGCGCGCCGGCATGAACCTTCACGCCGCCCGGACGCAAGGTCCAGAACGCGCGCTGGGCGAAGATCGCCATGGCCTTCAGACCCACGACGTCGCGGGGGCGGCCGGGCATGTGCACTTCACCCGCCGAGATCATGGTGGTGATACCGCCATGGAGCGAGCTGTCGATCCAGCCGGTCTGGTTCTGCCGCGGTGTCCAGTCGCCCGCGACGGGGTGGACGTGGCTATCGATCAGGCCGGGGGTCACCGTCGTGCCGTTGGCGTCGACGATGGTGGTTGCGCCTTCGGTGTTGAGGTCCTTGTAGCGGCCGATCGCGGTGATCTTGCCGTTCTCGGCGACGATGGTGTCGCCGTCCAGGATCGGCTTTTCCAGCGCGCCGGAGAGGATCAGGCCGATGTTCCGGATCACGAGTTTCGACGGTCCGGTGGCCTGGGGTGCGTCATGCGCCATGGAGGGGTCCTTGTCCTTAACTGCAACGCTTCCGATCTTGGGCAGCCTTGACCGCGGGAGCAAGCGGGATTATTCATTAGTATACGAATGATCGTGTACAAACGACGCATAGCTGCCCGCCTCGACAACCGCATTGACGCGACACGGATAGGTGAGATGAGCAATTTCAATCAGGAAAGCGTTTTGAGCGTCCACCACTGGACCGACACGCTGTTCTCCTTCAAGACCACGCGCAGCCCGACCTTCCGCTTCCGTAACGGCGAATTCACCATGATCGGGCTCAAGGTCGGCGAGAAGCCGTTGCTGCGGGCCTATAGCGTCGCCAGCGCCAATTACGAGGACACGCTGGAATTCTTCTCGATCAAGGTGCAGGACGGTCCGCTGACCTCGCGGCTCCAGCACCTGAAGGAAGGCGACGAGATCATCGTCAGCCGCAAGGCCACCGGCACGCTGGTGATCGACAATCTGGAGGAGGGGCGCAACCTCTATTTGATCGGCACCGGCACCGGCCTTGCGCCGTTCCTGAGCGTGATCAAGGACCCCGAGACCTACGAGCGGTTCGAGAAGGTCGTGCTGCTGCACGGCTGCCGGCACGTCAAGGAACTCGCTTATGGCGAGATGATCACGGAGACGCTGCCGAAGGACGAACTGATCGGCGAGTACATCCAGAACCAGCTGATCTACTACCCGACCGTGACCCGCGATCCCTTCCGCAACCGCGGCCGCATCACCGATCTCATCACTTCCGGCAAGCTGTTCGCCGATATCGGCCTGCCGGCACTGGAGGCCGCCCATGACCGCGTCATGATCTGCGGCAGCCCGGCCCTTGTCGCAGACACCCGCGTGCTCCTCGGCGAACGCGGCTTCATCGAGGGCAATCACGGTGAGCCGGCCCAATTCGTGGTCGAAAAGGCCTTTGCCGAGCGCTGATCCCCAATCTTGCCCGATAAGACCGTAGTTTCGCCGTCTGGCGGGCGTTGCGGCGCCGATTCGGCGCTTGATACACTGTGGGAGCGAATCAGCGGAGTTCCCACATGGTTGCGGACAGCGACAGCAACATCGCCTGGCACCGGGTCCAGTTGAAGAAGAACCGCGCCGAGTTGAAGGCGCTCGAGACCGCGCGCTTCACGATGGGCGAGATCGCCTCCTCGAAGCGGAACGGCCAGACCCAGAAGACGGTCGCGGAACTCAAGCGCAAGATCGCGCAGTCCGAGCGCGTCATCGCCGATCACGACAAGCGCACGCGCCGTCCGCTCGGCACCGACCTGCAGAGCCTCAGCAATGGCAGTTGGAGTCATTGGGACGCATACACGCAGCAGCAGCGCAAGACGGGGCAGCGTTCGCCGGGAGGCGGATAGGTCGTCTCCTCGCGCGAGTTCCGCCCCCCTTGCGCGTCGGTCCGTCCATACCATCTGGGTGAGACGCCAATAATCACTCCGGTGATCCCATGACAGTACGCCTCGATTTCACCAGCGAGGCCTTCTTCCGCGATCCGCCCAAGGCGATCGCGGCGTTGCGCATGTCAGGTCCTCTCGTCGCGACGCGATTTCCCCTGGTCGGCGATGTCTGGATCACCACGACCCATGACGCGACGGCACAGGTTCTGAAGGACGGCGCGACCTTCACGCTGCGCAAGGAGGACGGCGACGTCGCGGGTCTGCGCTGGTGGATGCCGAGCTACGTCAGGACCGTCGCCAACAACATGCTGACGATGGACGAACCTGACCATACCAGGCTCCGCAGCATTGTGGACGAGGCCTTTCGCCGCCGTGCCATCGTCGCGATGGAGCCGCGCATCCGCAATATTGCCGACGGCCTGGCCGACGAGCTGTTCGCGGAGGGACGTACAGCCGATCTGGTCCAGCGCTACGCGCGAATCCTGCCGCTCGCAGTGATCTCCGAGCTACTGGGACTGCCTCTGGCCGACCGGCCCAAATTCATCGCCTGGGGCAACGCGATGTCCTCGCTGACCAACGTCGTCGGCTTCTTCCGCTTGCTGTGGACCTTTCGCAAGATGAGGGCCTATCTCGAACAGCAATTGCGGGCCGCGCGCGTGCAGGGCGGGGAGGGCCTGATTGCCGAATTGGTCCAGGTCGAGCGCGAAGGGGCCCAGATCACGCCGGATGAGATGGTCTCGATGGTCTTTCTGCTACTCGCGGCCGGCTCCGAGACGACCACGCATCTCATCAGCGGATCCGCCTACGAGCTGCTCCGACGTCCGGACTTGCGCGACTGGCTGGAGCAGGACTGGAGTCGCGCGGGGCTCGCCGTCGAGGAGTTCCTGCGTTTTGTCTCGCCGGTGCAATTTTCAAAGCCGCGCTATGTGCGGCGGGACGTCGAGGTCGAAGGCGTGCGTCTGAAGAAGGGCGACCGTGTCATGGTGATGCTCGCCGCCGCCAACATGGATCCGGCGGTGCATGATCGTCCCGATAGCCTCGATCTGGAACGCAAGCCGAACCGTCACATGTCGTTCGGAACGGGAATCCATTTCTGCCTCGGCCATCAGCTCGCGCGCATCGAGGCGACCTGCGCGCTGGAAGCACTGTTCGTGCGGTGGCCGAAACTTGGTCTCGCCGTCGATCCCGCCGAGGTCCGCTGGCGGCGACGGCCGGGAATTCGCATGATTGCGCAATTGCCCGTGGCGCTGACGCACGTGATGGGCGTCAGCCAGCCGGGAGCAATGCCGAGCGGCTGCTCGCAAGTTAAGGGGAACCGCGATCGCTATATCCTCATGCGACTGCGAGACAAAACCTGGCGGTGGCCACATGCGGCTCACGGGTGACGAGGAGCCCGAAGATTAAGCGCCGTCAAGGGCCCGTCAACTTCTTCGCGGCGACAAGATCTCTCTCCCAGCCGAATACGGAGCGGCCGTCGAGATCGGGTGAGGCGGCGCGCTCGCCGGCGATGATGGTCTCGACCGACGGTCCGCTGGCGGTGCGTTCCAGCCGCCGGGCCTGATCGTCCAGGCGCTTGATCGCCTGCACCTCCTCGTCACGTCCGAGCTTTGCGTTCTGGATTGCGTCCTTCAGGACGCGGATGGTCTCGTCATAGACCTTGATCGGGACGGGATAGGGGTGCCGGTCCTTGCCGCCATGGGCGAGCGAGAAGCGCGCGGGATCCTTGAAGCGATAAGGTGCGCCGTGCACGACCTCCGCGACCATCGCGAGCGAGCGCACGGTGCGTGCTCCGACCCCAGGCGTCAGCAACAGTTCCGGGAAATCGACCGGGCCGCGTTCGGCGGCTGCGGCGAGGGTGCCGTGGAGGCGGCGCGCGAACACATCCTTCGGCCGGACATCGTGATGCGCGGGCATGATCAAATGCGGCAGCATGGCCTGCGCAGGCTCGGGCGCGGTCCCGGTGAGCCGTTCGAATTCGGTGAGGATACGATCCGGGCCGAGACCGGAGAGCAGTTCGAGTTGCGCGCTTCGCGATGTGTCGGCGCGATGGTCGGTGAGATTGACGATCTCCCCCTGTTGCGGGCCGTCGATCGCGCTGTGCGGCGCATCGACGAAGCTCTTCAGCGCCTCGGAGTGCCAGTGATAGCGGCGGGCCTGCCGCTTGTCGCCGTTCATGCCCTGCTGCACCACCGTCCATTTCGCGTCGGCGGTGACGAAGAAGCCATGCAGATAGAGGTCGAAGCCGTCCTGCACGGCCGCGCTGTCGACCTTCGCCACCAAACGGCTGGCGCGGGTCAGCTTTGCGCTGTCGAAGCCGACGCGGTCGCCGAGCTGCATCAACTCGTCCGGCGTCTTGCGCGAATGCTGGCCGCGGCCGCCGCACACATAAATGCCGAGCTCATCCTGAAGCGGTCCGAGTCCGCGCTTCAGCGCGCCGATCACGGACGTGGTGATACCGGAGGAGTGCCAGTCCATTCCCATCACGGCGCCAAACGACTGGAACCAGAAGGGATGCGACAGCCGCTGGAGAAACGCGTCGCGGCCGTAATGATGCACGATCGCCTGCGTGACGATCGATCCGAGCGAGGCCATGCGGCTCGCGAGCCATGGCGGAACTCGTCCAGTGTGCAAGGGAAGATCGGCGCTGCCGGTACGTCGAGTCATGATGCCGCAAATTAGCGCAGTTCGGAGACGGTTGCATCTGCGGAATGCTGCGTTGCACGAGGCGGGGGAGCGAAGCTGGCCGGGAGGCGTTGACCGGGCTACGCGAACGCAATGACGGGACCAATCGATGAATTTGCAGGCCCTGATGGCGCGCATCGACGAGATGTTGGGCTGGATACCGACATGGTTCATCGGTCTCAGCCTGATTGCCGGTGCGATCCTGCTGGCCCTGTTCGTCTACCGGCTCGCCAAATGGCTGCTCAACCGCGCCTTCGGAACGCGCATTCCGCTGTTGAGCGTATTCATCGAGCGGACGGCGGGGCCCGCTCGGCTGGCGCTCTGTCTGGCGGCGGTCGCACTGGTGCTGCCGCTCGCGCCGCTCGACGACACGATCCGCGTGCCGCTGATGCGCCTCTTCGTAGTGGCCTTCATCGCCCTGATCGGCTGGATATCGATCCGGATCGTCGACATGAGCGCGGCGCGCTATCTGCAGAATTTTCGCGACGTCACCGAGAATTTCATCGCACGCAAGCACGTCACGCAAGTGCGCGTGTTCAAGCGCGTCACCGACACAATCATTGTCGTCATCACCGTTTCCACAGCGCTGATGACGTTCGATTCGGTGAGGCAATATGGCGTCAGCCTGTTCGCCTCGGCCGGCGCAGCCGGTATCATCGTCGGTCTCGCCGCACGGCCGCTGCTGAGCAATTTGATTGCGGGCTTGCAGATCGCGATCACCCAGCCGATCCGCATCGAGGACGCCGTGATCATCGAGAACGAATGGGGCTGGGTCGAGGACATCGCCGCGACCTATGTCGTGATCCGGCTGTGGGATTGGCGCCGCATGGTGGTGCCGCTGTCCTATTTCATCGAAAAGCCATTCCAGAACTGGACCCGCGACACCGCTTCCCTGATCGGAGTCATCGCGCTCCATGTCGATTACCGCGCGGACGTGCCGCGCATTCGGCGCTGGCTGGAGGAGGCCGTGAAGCAGTCCAAGCTCTGGGATGGAGCGGTGGTCAATCTCCAGGTGATCGACGCGGACCAGCGCACCATCGAGCTGCGTGCGCTGGTCAGCGCCCGGAATGCGCCGCAATCCTGGGATCTGCGCTGCGAGATGCGAGAGAAGCTGGTCGCCTTCATCCGCGACGAGATGCCGGAGGCGCTGCCGCGCGAGCGGGCGATCCTGATCCCGTCCGCCGACGATGCCGACTTCCTGCGGCCCGTCGCGCGATCGGAAAAGACGCGGGCGAGCGCGCGCAGTTGACTCTCCGAGCGATCAGGAGGCGCCGACCACGGCCGCGCTGGATTGCCGGTCGAAACGCGGACGCCGCTTGCGCAGTTTACGTCTGGTCCAGATCAGGAGGCCGGTGGACAGCAGCGCCAACAGCGCGATCGACGTCACGACGTTGAGCGGCGAGGCGATCGAGGCCGACCAGTTTCCTTCATGGATCAGGCGCGGCCAATTGCGCGGCAGCGGCGTGACCTCCGATGGATTGACGGCGTATGCGCGTAGCTCTCCATCCTCATAGAGACGCGCCATGACGCGGCCTCCGCGCGTGCCGATGGAGATCACGTGCGCGAGGTCATGGGAGGCTGCGACCATGCGTATCGCGTCGGGCAGGGCCACGGGGCGGCCGCTGGCCGGGGCGGCTCCGCTCTGGAACGTCAGGCCGAACGCCATGCACAGGCCGGTCAGCGGGCTCAACAGGACCAGCGGCAGCGCGAACCAGGCAGTGCCCTTGTGCCATCCGGACAACGTGTTGCGCAGCCGCGGGAGCCCCATGAGGATGCCGAGCATCATCAGGATGACCAGGGCGATGGTCGAGCTCGTCACCAGCCACGCCTGGCCGAGCAGCCGCTCATGCGTGACGCGCGCCCACCGGAAAAGATCGCTGAGGCCGGAGCCGGCGGCGGCAGGTGCGCCGGTCACGAGGTCGATCGCCGGCGTGCCGGAGCCTTGCAGCGTCATCCGCTGGCCAGCCGCATTGATCGAAAACCCGCGCGCCTTGTTGTCCGGATCATATCTCTTCACCAGCTCGACGATGTGTGCGGGATCAATCGCCGGACCGCCGATGCCACCGACTTGTACCAGGGGCTCGAACGACAGGATCAGGCCGGTGGCGATGATCGCAAACAGGGGAAGCGCAAAGATCAGCGTGATCCAGCGATGGAGCGTCAACAACACGGGTTTGTTCATTCTTCGATCTCCGGCGATCTTGGACACTCGTCGCCTGGCGCAGCCCCGAAGACAAATGACGCTTTGTCCACGTCACCGCGTTGATGTGCCGCAAATGGAAGCGTGGCTATCGGCGATGCTGCGATCGCCAATCGTTCGCAGGTTTTCGAGCATCATCGACAATTGAGCAGCAGCCGTGGAGCCACTGCTCTTCCGTCACGAAACGGTTGAGCAGGGCAGCGCGTCCTTGCCGGCAGCGTGCGCTCGGAGATCGAGCCCTTGGTGAAGTGCCTCACTGCGCGCGGATGTTGGCGGCCTTCAGCACCGGCTCCCATTTGGTCGCCTCGGCGTGCATGTAGGCGTCGAACTCCTTGGGCAAAGAGCCGACCGGAGTGGCGCCGATCTTGCCGAGCGTCGACAGCACGTTCGGATCCTGCAGCGCCGCCTTGAGATCGGTCTCGAGCTTCGCCACGATCTCGGGCGGCATTTTGGCCGGACCGAGCACGCCCCACCAGACCGAGACGTCGTAACCGGAGACGCCGGATTCTGCGACGGTCGGAACGTTGGGCAGCGCCTTGGAGCGCTCGGCCGAGGTCACGGCCAGCGCGCGCACCGGACCACCTTCGAGCTGGCCGATCGCTTCCGCGAGCGGATTGATGCTGAGCGGGATCTCGCCAGCTATCACGGCGGTCAGCGCCGGCGCGCCGCCCTTGTAGGGGATCGCGACGATCTTGGTGCCGGACATGTATTTGAGCAGCTCACCGGCGAGATGCGCCGAGGTGCCGTTGCCGGACATGCCGTATGACAGCTTGTCGGGCTCCTTCTTCGCCGCGGCCAGAAGATCGGCGAGCGTCTTGTAGGGGCTGTCCTTGGCCACGACGATTGCGAGCGGTGAGGAGGCGATCTCGGTGATCGCGGTGAAGTCCTTGAACGTGTCGTAGGGCACGCTCGGATAGATGAACTGATTGAGCGGATGGCCGCTGGCGACGAGGATCAGCGTGTAGCCGTCGGGTGCGGCCTGCGTCAGCGCCTGCGAGGCAACGATGCCGCCGGCGCCGGGACGATTGTCGACCACCGGCTGCTGCCCCCAGGTCTTGACCAGCGCCTGGCTCAGCGTGCGCGCGAGCACGTCGACCGCGCCGCCGGCCGCGTAGGGCACGAGGATGTGAACAGGCTTGCTCGGATAATTGTCGGCGGCCTGCGCCGCGCTGCCCGCGAGCAGCAAACCGGCGCCCAGCATCAATCCGCCGATCGTCTTGTTCAAACCCAGCATTTTCCCAGCACTCCTTGCGGGCGCACGCATCCTTGCATCGGTCTTCGAGTCGTCCGGATGCCGCCCATGGTTTTTGTTGACGAGACCTGATTTCTTGTACGATAGTACAAATCTCATGGTACGCAAGCCCACCAGCAAGGAAACGGCCCGTAAGCCGAACATGCGCGAGGCGATCCTCGTCGCGGCCGAGGAACTGTTCGCCACCAACGGCTTCAATGCCGTCTCGGTGCGCGACATCGCGCAGGCCGCCGGAGCCAATCCCGGCAGCGTCACCTATCATTTCAAGACCAAGGACGGCCTGCTGCTGGAGATCTACCGGCGCCATTGCGGACCGATGAATTTGCGCCGTTTCGAGCTTCTTGCCGCCGCAAAACGCGTGCGCGATCTGCAGGATCGGCTCGAGGCGATCGTGCGCGCCTATGTGGTGCCGGCCTTCACCTCGGGCAGCGATCTCGCCGGCGGTGGGGCGCGCTTCACGCGGCTGCGGGCCGTGATGTCGGCGGAGGGCAACGAGGTCGCGCGAAAAATCATCGCGCAGACGTTCGACGACACCAGCCACGCCTTCATCGATGCGATCCACGAGAGCTTGCCCCACATTCCGCGCACCGACATCGTCTGGCGCAGTCACTTCCTGCTCGGCGCACTCTATTACTCGCTGGTGACGCCGGACCGCGTCTCGCGTCTGTCCCGCGGCGAGGCCGACGGCGGCGATGCCGCCAGCGCAATCGAGCAACTGGTGCAGGCCACGGTCGCCGCGTTCCAGGCCTCGCCGCTCGATCATGCCGCGCCGGCGCGGCGGCGGCCGGTCGTCGGCAGCAAGACGTGAAACACGCGGTTTCGCCCGGCGGTTGAAGTGATGACGATGATGTATACGCCCACCATTCCGCCGCCCGATCCGAACACACGCACGCCGAAGTTCAAGCTGCCAAGACTATCCTGCGACGCGCATTGCCACATCTTCGGGCCCGGTGCGAAATACCCTTATGCGCCGGACAGATCCTACACGCCGCCGGATGCGCCGCTCGAAGATTTCAGGGCGCTGCATGCCAGGCTCGGCGTCGAGCGCGCCGTCATCGTCAATGCCAGCGTGCACGGCACCGACAACAGTGTGGCGCTCGATGCGATCGCGCAGAGTAACGGCGCCTACCGCGCGGTCGCCAATATCGACGACACCATCACCGAGCGCGGGCTGCGTGCGCTGCACGAAGGCGGTTTTCGCGGCTGCCGCTTCAATTTCGTCCGCCATCTCGGCGGCGTTCCCGCCAAGGGCGTATTCGATCGCGTCATCGCGATGGTCGCGCCGCTCGGCTGGCACATCGACCTGCATTTCGACGCGATCGACCTGCCTGACTATGCGGACATGCTGGCAAGGCTGCCGCTGAGCTACACCATCGACCATATGGGACGGGTGAAGGCCACCGAAGGGATCGAACAGCTCCCGTTCAGGATCCTGATCGAACTGATGCAGCGTGACGAGAAATGCTGGGTGAAGATCTGCGGTTCGGAGCGGGTGTCCTCCAGCGGTCCGCCCTTTACCGACGCGGTGCGGTTCGCGCGAAAGATCGTCGAGACCGCGCCGGATCGCGTCATCTGGGGCACCGACTGGCCGCATCCCAACGTCAGGGTGATGCCGAATGACGGCGACCTCGTCGATCTCATTCCGCTGTTCGCGCCAGAGCCGGAGTTGAAGCAGAAGATCCTGGTCGACAATCCCGCGCGCCTGTTCGGGTTCGAAGATGACGGCGCGCGCGATCGATCCAAGCCTACGAATGAAAGAGGGGAGTTCGTCCCATGAAGACAGGTCTCGTCATCACCGCCCATCCCGGCGATTTCGTCTGGCGCGCCGGTGGCGCCATCGCGCTGCATGCGAAGAAGGGCTATCGCATGAAGATCGTCTGCATGTCCTTTGGCGAGCGCGGCGAGAGCCAGTTCGCATGGAAGGAGAAGGGCGCGACGCTGGAATCGGTCAAGGCCGGCCGCAAGGACGAAGCGGAGCGGGCGGCGAAGCTGCTTGGCGCCGAGATCGAGTTCTTCGATTGCGGGGACTATCCCCTCAAGCTCACCGAGGCGCATTTCGATCGCATGGTCGACATCTACCGCGAGCTCAATCCGAGCTTCGTGCTGACCCACGCGCTGGAAGACCCTTATAATTTCGACCATCCGAACGCGGCGCATTTCGCGCAGGAGACCCGAATCGTCGCGCAGGCGATGGGGCACAAGCCCGGCGCGCAGTACAAATACTCCGCGCCGCCGGTGTTCCTGTTCGAGCCGCACCAGCCCGAGCAGTGCAATTACAAGCCCGATCTGCTCCTCAAGATCGACGAGGTCTGGAAGGAGAAGTACGAGGCGTTCCAGATACTCGCAGCGCAAAAGCATCTCTGGGGCTATTACGAGCGCGTTGCACTCAACCGCGGCATTCAGGGCAGCCGCAACACCGGCGTGCCCATGACCTATGGCGAGGCCTATCAGCGCCTGTTCCCGACGGTCGCCGAGGAGTTGGCATGAAGCCGGTCGTCGTTCGCAACGTTCAACGAGCCGATCCCGCCGGCATGGCGGACTACGGCGTTTCGACCGTGCACGAGGCTTACGGCCGCATGGGCCTGATGAAGCCTTATCTGCGGCCGGTCTGGGCAGGCGCGTCGATTGCCGGCCCCGTCGTCACCGTTCTGGCGCAGCCCGGCGACAATTGGATGATCCATGTCGCGGTCGAGCAGTGCAGGAAAGGCGACATCCTCGTCGTCGGCTGCACCACCGACAATACCGACGGCATGTTCGGCGAGTTGCTGGCGACTTCGCTGCAGGCCCGCGGCGTGCAGGGGCTGGTCATCGATGCCGGCTGCCGCGACGTCAAAGCGCTGCACGAGATGAAGTTTCCGGTGTGGTCGCGCGCGGTATCGGCCAAGGGCACGGTCAAGGCGACGCTCGGCTCGGTCAATATTCCCGTCGTTTGCGCCGGCGTCAGCGTCGATCCCGGCGACATCGTCGTGGCCGATGACGATGGCATCGTCGTGGTGCCAAAGCGCTACGCCGCCGAAGTCGCCGAGAAGGCGAAGAAGCGCAACGCGGACGAAGGCGGCAAGCGCAAGCGGCTTGCCTCTGGCGAGCTGGGTCTCGACATGTACAGCATGCGCGAGGCGCTGGCGAAAGCCGGGCTCGTCTATGTCGACAATCCCGAGGATGTCTGAAGAGAAGCGGAGCTGGCGGATGGATCGTCTCAAGCTGAAGGCCGTGCTCGGTAGTCACCCCCACGTGCAGGCTGTGAAGAGCGGCGACCTCCGCTCCGATCTTTTCGATCTGGACTTCATCGCGTACACGCCGACCAACACCGCGTTCAAGCCGATGGTGCGCGAGCAGGCCTTCGACGTCTGTGAGATGGCGATCGTCACCTATCTGATGGCAAAGGCACACGGCAAGCCGCTGGTGCTGCTGCCGGCCACCATGCTTGGGCGCTTCCAGCATTCCTATGCGCTCTACAGCCCCACACGGGGAACGCTCGGGCCGTCGGATCTCGAAGGCAAACGCGTCGGCATTCGGTCGTTTACGACCACGACCGGTGCCTGGATCAGGGGCATCCTCGCCAACGATTACGGCGTCGATCTCGACAAGATCCGCTGGGTTACCTTCGAGGATCCGCATGTCGCCGAATATGTCGACACCACCGAGCGCGCGCCGAAGGACAAAAAGATCGTGCAGATGCTGCTCGACGGCGAGCTCGATGCTGTCCTCGGCGAGACCTCTGATAATCCCGAGTTGAAGCCGCTCTTCGCCGATCCCGCGGCGGAAGCTGCCAAATGGTACGCCCGGCGTGGCGTCGCTCCAGTCAATCATCTCGTGGTCGTGACCGAGCAACTCGCGACAACACGTCCCGAGATCGTTGCGGGCATCTATGATCTGCTCAAGCGGAACAAGGAACAGGCAGGGCCTGCGGCAGAGCCCGACCTTGTCCCGTTTGGGGTCGAGGCGAACCGGAAGCCGTTGGAGCTGATCGTCGACTACGCATTCCAGCAGGCGCTGATCCCGCGCCGCTATGCGGTCGAGGAACTGTTCGACGCGACGACACGAGGATTGAACTGATGGCTGATCCGAGGCGATGGCAGATCGGGCTGGTCGGCTACGGCGAGGTCGGCCGTATCCTGGCCGAGGATTTGCGCCAACAAGACATCAAGGTCTCAGCCTACGACATCAAGCTCGGGGGCGAGCAGGGCGCGCCGCTGAGCGAGCATGCAGCGAAATTCGGTGTGACGTTGGCGGCATCTCATGCCGAGCTGACGGCGAAATCGGACTTCATCATTTCCGCCGTCACCGCAAGCCAGACGGTGCCTGTCGCAAAGGCTTGCGCCGCTGCGATCAACCAGGGCACCTGGTTCCTCGATTTCAACTCGGCCTCGCCCGGAGCCAAGCAGCGTGCCGCTGCGCTGATCGACGGCGCTGCGGGTCGCTACGTCGAGGGCGCGGTGATGACTTCGGTGCCGCCGTATCGCATCAAGGTGCCGCTGCTGCTCGGTGGCCCCGGCGCGAGAGAGCTGGAGCCGCTTCTGAACGCAATCGGCTTTGCCGCCAAGGTTGCGAGCGACAAGCTCGGCGTGTCCTCGGCGGTGAAGATGTGCCGCAGCATCATGATCAAGGGCCTGGAGGCCATGGTCATAGAGAGTTTTACGACCGCGCGCGCCTATGGCGTCGAGGACGCCGTGCTGGCCTCACTCTCGGAAACCTTTCCCGCGATCGACTGGGAGAGGCAGGGCGCCTATTTCTTCCAGCGCGTGATCGAGCACGGTCGCCGACGTGCCGAGGAAGTGCGTGAGGTCGCCGAGACCGTCCGCGAGGCGGGGCTGACGCCGTGGTCGGCGCAGGGAACAGCCGAGCGTCAGGCCTGGGTGGCCGATCTCGCCGATGAAGGGCTGTTCGGAATGAAGGGCACGGAAGAGTTCGCCCGCAGTGCCGATTGGCGTACCGAGGCAGACCGAATCCTGGCCAGGATCAAACGCTGAGGCCGAACGCGTAGGTTCAGCTCAGAACCCTGCCGCGGTCGCGATAGTTCGAGATTTCGTCACGGGCGAGCTCGATCAGGTCGACCAGACGCGCGGCCTCGCGGACGACCTGCTCCTTGGCGGGGGCTGTGCGGAACTCGCTGAGGATCATGCGGATGCACTTGTCGGCGGTATCGAGTGTCCAGAGCGCATGGGTCATGTCGTCCTGCGTGTGGATCGCCGCGATATCGAGGCTCGATAGGACTTCGCCGATTCCATTCAGTCGCTTGACGGCCGTTTCCGCCGGCGTCCTGGCGCGAATGGAACGGTAATCCATGCTACTGAATGCGCTGAACATATACATACTTCCCCACTGAACATTGATCGTTCAGTGCGTGTCCTTAGTATGAGCCGAATGGCGGGTTGTGCAATGCGCGCAGCTACGGTCCGGGATTCTACCGGACTCGGATTGGGGCCGTGAAACCGGTCCGGAACGGTCCAATGAACGACTGCGTGTTCCCATGATTTTTACCGTTGGACCCTGACTGGAAACGCGTTCAGCTCCTCGGCCGGAACAGGACCGGCCGCTGCCGTGCAAAGGTCTGCCGGCCGTCCTTGAAGCCCATCATGACGTCGGGCAGCTCGGCGATCGCGAAGCGGCTGTCTTGGGTGTCGAGCACGATGAGATCGGCGGGATTGCCGACCTTGATGCCGTAATCGTCGAGATTCATCAGCCGTGCCGGCAGTTCGGTCACGAGATCGAGGCAGGTGTCGAAATCCCCCACCGAGGCCTGCGCGACGTTGGCGTAGAAGTTCGCCATCCGCAGCAGCGAGGCGTCGCCGAACGGCGTGAAAGGATTGAGGACGTTGTTGGTCGCGACCGAGCACACGACGCCGTCGCCCGCGAGCTTGTGAGCGAGGGTCAGCCCGCGTGGCGCGTTGTGATTGGCCTCGCGCCCCATCAGATAGAGATCGGTCGCGGGCAGAACGGTGACGGCGACGCCGGCTCTCGCCAGTTGCGCGGTGGCAGCCTTCATCCGCTCAGGCGGCAGGGCAGAGAGCTTTGTCGCGTGACCGATCGTGACCCGTCCGTGATAGTTGCGCCGCTCGGTCTGGCGGCAGACTTCGTCGAGATGCCACCAGGAGGGATCGAGATCGAAGTCGAGATGGAGATCGACATCGACATCGAATTCCTGCGCGAGATCGAAGATGCGCGCGAGATGCGCGGTCGGATCGGTGTCGGTATAGGGGCAACCGCCGATCGTCTCGCCGCCGTCACGCAGTGCCTGGATCAGCAGCTCCTCAGCTCCGGGATCGTTGGTCAGTCCCTCCTGCGGGAACACGCAGATCGAAAGGTCGAGCGCCCAGGCGTAGTCGCGCTTCAACGCTTTCACCGCCTCGAAGCTGCGCAGGCCGATCCGCGGATCGATCTCCACATGTGTGCGCATCCGCGTCGTGCCGTGCACGATCGCGCGTTCGAGCACCTTGGCGCCGCGGGCGTAGACGTCCTCGACGGTGAAGTCGCGCTTCATGGCCGACACGGCCCGGATGGCGTCGCCGAGACTGCCGTGATCGTGGCCGCAGCGGTCGAGCAGGCAGGCCTTGTCGAGATGGATATGGGTGTCGATGAAGCCGGGCAGGGCGAGATGCCCTCTGATATCGACCTCGACCGCTTCGCAGGTGAGCTTCGGCTCGATCGCGGCGATCCGGCCGCCTTTCACGCCGATGTCGACGGGCGTGACGGATGATCGCAACAGCGCGTTACGGAAGATCAGGTCGAAGGCGGGCTGGGTGATCATGGCTCTTCTGGACTGAATTTAGGGCAACCAGCGGGGGATCGGTGGCTCCAGATTGTCGGCAGTGTAGCGAGGCAAATGTTCAAAATATATGCATGGATTCCGAGACAGTGGCGCTAATATTCCGCGAACCCCGGGGAGAACCTGCCATGTCCGTTGCCGCAAGAGCCGAAACTGCGCACTCATCCGATGCGGCGATCGTCGAGGCCTATCTCACGGCATCGATGATTCCCGATCCGGATGCTGCGGCGGCCTATATGGCGCCGGGCACCGTGATCACGTTTACCGGCGGGCGCGAATTCGATCACCCGCGCGGCCCGACCGGCTTCAACGCCAAGCGCTATCGCTGGGTCAAGAAGAAGATGGACCGGTTCGATGTCTGCCCCGGCGACGGCGAGACCGTGGTTTACAGCGTCGGCACGCTCTACGGCGAATGGAAGGACGGGACCCCGTTCGAGGGCAACCGTTACGTCGACCGCTTCGTGGTGCGCAATGGCAAGATCACCAAGATGGACGTGTGGAACGACAGCGCCGAGCGCATCCTGGTCCAGCACGGCATCGACGCCTAAGAAGCCAACACGCGGTTCGGACAAGATTGCTTCGGCGCAGACGGATGGCGGCCCGCCGTATCGAAAGCTGGGATATCTGATAGGCGTAGGCACGTCTGGCGGCTGCAACGCGCCTGCGCTATCAACGCCCGCGATTGCCCCCGGCTGGTGGCGCGAGCCCCTTAGGAGCCCTCGATGCGTCTGTTCACCATCGTTTTGACCGCCACATGTCTTGCGGGCGCAGCTTCCGCTGAAGACCTCACGGGCACGCTCCAGAAGGTCAAGGAGACCAAGAAGATTACCCTGGGCTATCAGGAGGCTTCGGTCCCGTTCAGCTATTTGGACGGCAACCAGAAGCCGGTCGGCTTTGCCATGGACATCTGCCTTGGGATCGTCGATGCGGTGAAAAAACAACTCAACATGCCTGACATCGCCGTCGATACGCTCGCCGTGACCTCGTCGAACCGGATTCCCTTGATGGTCAACGGTACGCTCGACCTGCACTGCTCGGCGACCACCAACAACGCCGACCGCCAGAAGCAGGTCGCCTTCACCAATACGCACTTCCTCAGCGCGACACGCTTTGCAGCCAAGAAGGCCGCGAAGATCAACACCATCGACGACCTCAAGGGCAAGGCGGTCACGGCGGTGGCCGGCTCGGTCAACCTGACCCAGCTCGCCAAGGTCAATACGGAACGCAATCTCGGCATCAGCGTGATGCCGGCGAAGGACCAGGCCGAGGCCTTCCTGTTGCTGGAAACCGACCGAGCCCAGGCCTACGCACTCGACGACGTGCAACTCGCGGTCGCGATCGCGCGCTCGAAGGAGCCGCAAGCCTTCATGATCAGCGAGGAGGCGTTCTCAAAGCCGGAGCCTTACGGCATCATGCTGCGGCGTGAGGATGCGCCATTCAAGGCGCTCGCCGACCGCGCGACTGCGGAGCTCTATGCAAGCCCGGAGATCGAGGTGCTCTACAAGAAATGGCTGCAATCGCCGACGCCGCCGAACGGCCTCAACTACAACGTCCCGATGTCGCCCGCCTTGCGCAACGCCTTCAAGAAGCCGAGCTCGAGCGCAGATCCGGACGTTTATGTGGTGAACTGAGGCGAGGGCGCTCGATCGCGCACTCCGCGCTTCTCACCCGTTCGAATATTTCTTCAGCTCGAACCGCGCGATCTGGTTCCGATGAACCTCGTCCGGTCCGTCCGCAAGCCGCAGCAATCGCGCGGTGGCATAAGCTTGCGTCAGTCCAAAATCGTTCGAGGTGCCGCCGCCGCCATGGGCCTGGATCGCCCAGTCGATGACCTGGCAGGCCATGTTGGGCACGGCGACCTTGATCATCGCGATCTCGGCTTTCGCCACCTTGTTGCCTACCGTGTCCATCGCATAGGCCGCGTTCAGCGTCAGCAGCCGGGCCTGCTCGATCATGATGCGGGATTCCGCGATGCGCTCCTGCGTCACGGTCTGCTCCGAGACCGGCTTGCCGAAGGCGACGCGGCTGCGCACCCGGCGGCACATTTTCTCCAGGGTGCGTTCGGCAAGGCCGATCAGCCGCATGCAATGGTGGATGCGTCCGGGCCCGAGGCGGCCCTGCGCGATCTCGAAGCCGCGGCCTTCGCCGAGCAGCATGTTCTCTTTCGGCACGCGCACATTGGTGAAGATGACCTCCGAGGCGCGGTCGGGCACGCCGTAGAAGCCGAACACGGGCAGAGGGCGTTTGACTTCGATGCCTGGCGTGTCCATCGGCACCAGGATCATCGATTGCTGCCTGTGACGGTCCGGATTATCAGGATCGGTCTTGCCCATGAAGATGCAGATCCTGCAGCGCGGATCGGTCGCGTTCGTCGTGTACCATTTGCGGCCGTTGATGACGTAATGGTCGCCATCGCGCACGATCGAGCTTTCGATGTTGGTTGCGTCGGAGGAGGCGACTGCCGGCTCCGTCATCGCAAAGCAGGAGCGGATCTCGCCGGCGAGCAACGGCTTCAGCCAGCGCTCCTTGTCCTTCTCCGAACCATATCGCTCCAGCACCTCCATGTTGCCGGTGTCGGGCGCCGAGCAGTTGAAGCTTTCAGGCGCAAGATGCGAGCGGCCCATCACTTCGCAGAGCGGGGCGTATTCGAGATTGGTCAAGCCGGCGCCATGGCCGGACTCCGGCAGGAACAGATTCCAGAGGCCTTCCGCACGCGCCAGCGGCTTCAGTTCTTCAACGACGGGATAGACCTTCCAGGGTCCCAGCTCTTCCGCTTCGCGATAGAAGCGCTCCTCGTTCGGGTAGATGTGCCGGTCCATGAAGCTCTCGAGCTTACGCTTGAGCTCGACGACTTTTGGCGACATTGGGTAGAGCATCTCTGGTTTCCTTGATCGGTGAACGGTGCAGGCTCCAGCGCGAGCCCGCGACGCCTCATGCGACGCGGTAGTCCCTGAATTTCTCGCGCAGCGTGGATTTGAGCACCTTGCCCGTGCCGGTCATCGGGAATTCGTCGAGGAATTCGACGGCGTCCGGCATCCACCAGCTCGCGATTTTCGGACGCATATGGTCGAGCAGCGTCTTGCCATCGACGGTTGCGCCCTTCTTGCGGACGACCAGGAGCAGGGGGCGCTCCTGCCATTTCTCGTGGTTGATCGCGACCACCGCGGCCTGCAGCACGTCGGGATGCGACAATGCGACGTCCTCGAGCTGGATCGAGGAGATCCATTCGCCGCCGGACTTGATCACGTCCTTGGAGCGGTCGGTGAGCGTAACGTGGCCCTGGCTGTCGATCACGGCCATGTCGCCGGTGATCAGCCAGCCGTCGCGGTCGAGACCTTCCTCGAGCTTCATGTAGCCGGAGGCGACCCAGGGGCCGCGGGCGCGGAGATGACCGACGGACTTGCCATCGCGCGGCAGCTCGTTTCCGGCGTCATCGACGATACGCAAAGCCGTACCGAAACAGGCGCGGCCGGACACCTGACGTCGGTCGAATTTCTCCTTCTCGCTGAGGTGCTCCGAGCCGGGCCGCAGGCCCGGCATCGAGCAGCCCAGCGCCTCGGTCATGCCCCAGGCCTGGATGTAGTCGATGTCGTAGTCGCGCTTGAGCTTCTCGACCATGGCGCGCGGCGGCGCCGAGCCCGACGACAGCGTCGCGCGCAGCGTGGAGAATTTGTTGCCGGTCCGGCCCAGCCAGTCGAGCAGGATCAGCCAGAAGCTCGGCACGCCCGCCGACAGCGTCACCTTCTCGCCTTCGAGCAATTCATAGAGCTTGTCGGGCTCGTAATTGCGGCCGGGCAGCACCAGCTTCGAGCCGGTATAGGGCGCGGTGAACGGCATGTTCCAGCCATTGCCGTGGAACAGCGGCGCCATCGGCATCATCACCTCGCGGACGCCTTCGACATGGCCCGGCAGGAAGTCGAAGCTGCTGCAGGTCATGGTCTGCAGGATCGCGGCGCGGTGCGAATAGATCACGCCCTTCGGATTGCCCGTGGTCCCCGAGGTGTAGCAGATGGTGGAGGCGGACTTCTCGTCGAACTCCGGCCAGACGAAGCCGGCGTCGCTCTCCTTCTCCAGCAGTTCCTCGTAGCAATGCACGTTGGCAAGCTTCGTCTCCGGCATGCGCTCGCGCGAGGACATCACGACGTAAGCCTCGATCGTCTTCAACTGCGGCGCGATCGCCTCGACGATCGGCAGCGTGGCGCGGTCGATGAACAGCAGGCGGTCTTCGGCATGGTTGATGATGTAGACGAGCTGTTCGGGAAACAGCCGCGGGTTGACGGTGTGCAGCACATACCCCATGCCCGGCGCGGCGTAGAACATCTCGAAGTGACGGTGCGTGTTCCAGGCCAGCGTGCCGACGCGGTCGCCTGGATTCATGCCGAGCCCTTTCAGCGCCAGCGCCATGCGCTTGATGCGCGGATGGGCGGCCGCATAGGTGGTGCGATGAATGTCGCCCTCGATCTCGCGCGCGATGATCTCGGCTTCGCCGTGATAGTCCGCGGCATACTGGATCAAGCCGCTGATCAGGAGCGGCATGTCCATCATCAATCCCTGCATGGTCCCTCCACAGCCACGTCGTTGCGTGGCGTATACTTGTGATTTGCGCGGAAGGTTAGCGGAACAGCACGCGGCGTTCACGCAAAAAACATTGGACGCGATTGCACGCGTCACTTTTTCGAGGCTAACTGATCCGAGCTGCCGGCGAAGCAGCGTTCTCCGTGGAGGAAATGAATGTCAGCGGAAAGACACAAGACCGGTGCAGCCGGCGAATCTACGGTCGACATTGACGCACTCCGCGCGCGCTATCGCGACGAGCGCGACCGCCGCCTGCGTGCCGAAGGCAAGGCGCAGTATGTCGAAGTAGCAGGCGATTTCGGCCGCTACCTCGAGGATCCCTGGGCCGATCCCGGATTTACGCGCGCACCTGTCAGTGAAGAAACTGAAGTGCTCGTCGTCGGTGGCGGCTTTGGTGGGCTGCTCTGTGGCGCGCGCTTGCGCGAGGCCGGCATCGACGATTTCCGCATCGTGGAAAAGGCTGCGGATTTCGGCGGCACCTGGTACTGGAATCGTTATCCCGGCGCGGCCTGCGATACCGAGAGCTACATCTATCTGCCGCTGCTGGAAGAGACCGGCTACATGCCGGTGCGCAAATACGCGCGGGCGCCGGAGATCTACGAGCACTCCCGCCGTATCGGCCGACACTTCGGCCTCTACGATCGCGCGCTGTTTCAGACCATCATCTCGCGGATGGCGTGGCAGGAGCAGGAGGCGCGCTGGCTGGTCGAGACCAGCAGGGGCGATCACATCCGCGCACGCTTCGTCATTCTCGCCGGAGGTCCGCTCAGCCGGCCGAAGCTGCCGGGCATTCCCGGCATGGAGACCTTCAGGGGTCACAGCTTTCATACCAGCCGTTGGGATTACGGCTACACCGGCGGCAATGCGGATGGTGGTCTGAGCGGACTTGCCGACAAGCGCGTCGGCATCATCGGCACGGGCGCCACCGCCGTGCAATGCGTGCCGCATCTCGGCCGATCGGCAAAGGAGCTCTACGTCTTCCAGCGCACGCCGTCCGCGATCGGCGTGCGCGACGACCGGTCGACGGATCAGGACTGGGCGCAGAGCCTCAAGCCCGGCTGGCAGCGCGAGCGCATGGACAATTTCACCGCGGTGATATCAGGCGAGCCGTTCGAACGGGACCTGGTGCAGGACGGCTGGACCGGCCTGCTCGGCGAGATCCTGCTGGCGCCGCGTCGTCAGCCGCAGCCGGTGACCTCCATGGAAGAGGCGTTGAAGGTCATCGAGCAGGCCGACTACCGCAAGATGGAGGAGATCCGCGCCCGCGTCGATGTGGTGGTCAAGGACAAGGCGACCGCGGACGCGCTCAAGCCCTGGTACAAGGCGTTCTGCAAGCGGCCATGCTTCCACGACGAATATCTGGACACTTTCAATCGCCCGAACGTTCATCTGGTCGACACCCAAGGACAGGGTGTCGAGCGCATCACCGAGAACGCGGTCGTGGCCGGCGGCAAGGCCTACGAGCTCGATTGCCTGATCTATGCCAGCGGTTTCGAAGTCGGCACCGACTACGCCCGCCGCATGGGCTTCGAGGTCTACGGCCGCGACGGCATGAGCCTGTCCGAGCGCTGGCAGGGCGGCGTCAAGACGATGCACGGCTTCTACAGCCGCGGCTTCCCGAACTGCTTCCTGATCGTCACGGTGCAGGCCGGCCAGAGCGCCAACTTCCCGCACATCATCGACGAGCAGTCGCAGCACATCGCCTATGTGATCGCCGAAGTGCGCAAGCGCAAAGCCCGAACGCTGGAGCCGACGCTCGCTGCCGAGAGCGCCTGGGTCGACGAGGTCGTCAAGGCTGCGATCGGCCGGCAGACCTATCTCGCCGAATGCACGCCCGGCTACTACAACAACGAAGGCGTGTTCGATCCAATCGCGGCAAGAAACAGCCAATATTGGCGCGGCCCGATGGCGTTCCTGCGGCTGCTCGGCAAATGGCGCAAGGAAGGCAATCTGGAAGGGCTCGAATTGTCCTATGATCAAGCCATGGAGTCGGCGCCTTCCTCCGGTTAGGATCGCCGATCGGTACAGGACGGGAGAGTGGGATGATCAGGGGCAGGGCTGTTGCGGGAGCGGTTGTTGGCGCGATGGCGCTGCTCGGGTGCCTGGCGTCGGCCGTCGAGGCCGCGCAATGCGGCAGCTCGCCGGCGGGGTTCGAGGCCTGGAAGCGCGAGTTCAGCGCGGAGGCGCAGGGCAAGGGCATCGGCCAGACCGCGCTTTCGGCGCTGATGCAGACCAACTACGCAAGCGCCACCATCGCGGCCGACCGCGGCCAGCGCAGCTTCCAACTGACGCTCGACCAGTTCCTCGCCAAGCGCGGCGCCACCACCATCGTCGCCAAGGGGCGCCAGCTCAAGCAGTCGCAGGCGGCCTTGTTCGCCTCCATCCAGCAGCGCTACGGCGTCCCGCCCGGGCCGCTGCTTGCGATCTGGGGCATGGAGACCGGTTTCGGCAGCCAGCGCGGCAATCAGAACATGCTGTCGTCGATCGCAACTCTTGCCTATGACTGCCGCCGCCCCGAATTCTTCACCGACCAGCTCTACGCCGCCCTGAAGCTGGTCGACCGCGGCACGCTGTCGGGGGCGACCCGCGGCTCGATGCACGGCGAGGTCGGCCAGACCCAGTTCATGCCCAAGAGCATCCTGGCCTATGGCACCGGCAATCTCGAAGTTGCCGCCAATGCCCTGAACTCGACGGCGAATTTCCTCAAAGCCCATGGCTGGCGCGCGGGAGCCGGATACCAGCCGGGCGAGCCGAATTTCGCCGCCATCGAGGCCTGGAATGCCGCGGGCGTCTATCAGAAGGCGATCGCGCTGATGGGCCGGCAGATCGACGAGGGCGGCGCGGCGGCGTCGCGCTGACGAATACCCCGTCCACTCCGTTCGAAAACGCTCCTGCTCAGCAAGGCGTGATGCGCCGGCACGAGAAAGTTGTTGCCATCAGGAACCGACGGCACGAGGTTTGCTTTGATCAGATTCAGGGCTGGGCATGAGGAGACTCAACATGGCAACCCAGATCGTGATGGACCAGACTGGCGATACGCGCCACGAGTTTGATCCTGGCAATGCCGAAGCGCTGGCGCGAGCCGAGCGGCGCTTTCGGGAGTTGACCGGAGCCGGCTTCACCGCCGCCCTCCGCAACGGACCCGGCGAAGTCACTCGCGTCAAATCGTTCGACCCGACCGCGCAGGAAACGCTGTTCTATCCCCGCCTGGTCGGCGGTTGATCTGAGCTGCTCAGATGACGGCGGTTTGGCTCCGCGCGCCCGCGCGTGCGCGTTTGCATGCGCTGCGTGAACTCTATCGGCGCTTCTTCGGCGAGAACACGCCGGATGCGCGTGGCCGCCGGCTGCTCTTCGAATGGCTTTCGCCCGCACAACGCGCACAATTTGAAGAGCATAGGCATTTCGACGTCATCGGCAGCGACACCGGCAAGACCTACCGAATTCACTACGGCACGGCCGCCAACGTCCACGAAATCGACGGCGAAGGCCGGGCGACGATGGGATGGTGCTTCGTCCCGTCAGGCTTCCTGGTGCCGGGCGACATCATGCTGGCCCAGAAGATCGCGCTCGAAACGGACGAGAAAGGCGCGCTCGCGCTCGCAAACCGTTTTCCGCCGGCGGCGCATTCGGAGCAATTTTACCGACGGCCTTTCTAACGGCTGAACGGTGAAGCGCGCGGTGGTCAGTAATGAGTGGTGCGGTAGGCATCCAGCGCATGGGCTGCGAAGACACCGATGCTGCAAAGGGCGAGCACGCCCGAGATGAGCTCGATCATAGCTCGTCCTCCCGCAGCGAATGGGCAACGAGGTTGCGGCAGCAGGAATAGTCGTAGATCAGGTCGAGGAGGAATTGCATGGTGGCCGTCCCTGTATTTATTTTGACAACTACTTAGACTGCCGTCTGTTTCAGGCGTGTTTCGTCGCACCGGGAAAGCGGTTTCGCGTGGAACCCTGGGCTGGTTTGTGCGCTGCGGAGAAGCTACATCCCATTCTTGGTTAATGACTTCAGCCACGTCTTTCGGCGGGGCGATCATTCGCGTTGCGAGGCAAAATCATGGCGCAGGTGGAATGGTTCGACGATCTCAGCATTGGGATGCGGTTCAAATCGCCCGAGGTGACGGTGACCGACGCCGACATCAAGCGCTTCGCAGCCGAGTTCGATCCGCAGCCGATGCATCTCGACCACGAGGCGGCCAAGGCGACCCTGTTCAGGGGCCTTGCGGCATCGGGATGGCACACCGCCGCGATTGCCATGAACCTCGCGATCCAGACCCGCCCGTTCGGCCCGCATCCGCTGATCGGCGCCGGCGTCGACGGCCTGCGCTGGACGATGCCGGTGCGGCCCAATGACCGCCTGCATCTGGTCGGCGAGGTCATGAGCCTGACGCCCTCGAGGTCGAAGCCGCAGGGTATCGCGCTGGTGAAATGGACCATGTTCAACCAGAGCGGCGAGGAGGTTTACACCTTCACGCCCATCGCGATCGTGCCGCGGCGGGAATAGGCACAGGCACCGGTCTTCGGGCAAGGCTGCCCAAGGCCTTGCGGCCCTCCCGCGGAGGTGGTCATCTCAGCCCGGGAACGCGCTGGAGGCTGACATGAAACGATACCTTCTCGCCGCTTTGCTGACCGCGTGCGCCCTGGGCGCCGGGCCGGCACTTGCGCAGCAATCCAAGGTTGGCGACTGGACCATCGAAAAGCGCACGCAGGACACGCATTGCAATGCGAGTCGTGGCTACAAGGACAAGGATGACGAGAACCGCGACTACGTGATCGTGATCACCTATTCCGACAAGGCGATCGTGATCGTGATGATCTACGACGGCTGGGAGTGGGACAAGGTCGGCGAGATCCTCCGGGCCGATGTCGGCACCGACGACGCCGACATCATGAAGAAGGCGAAGTGGGAGGTCATGGACAAGACCACCGTGCGCGGCATTTTCGAGTACGACCAGTCGATGATGGACCGCCTCTCGAAGGCCAGGCGCCTGACGCTCGATTTCGAGGACGATGACGACGACAGCATCGAGATGCAGACCCCGCGCGCCGGCGAAGCGCTGGCGGCGTTGAAGTTCTGCGAGGAGAACCGGAAATAAATCGCCGCCGCCGGCGGACCCGCGCGTGACTCATCGCACGGAGTCCGCGCGCTGTTCGCATTTATCCTAGTCTTTGGCGAAACCGTCCAAGCCGCACCCTGCGGTTGACGTTACGCAAGGACGATGTTCGAGATTCCAGCATCCGGCGGCAACGTTTTTTCATCGTCGAAGGCCGCAATAGACCGGCGCGTCTTCTCCGTCAGCTCCCGGATCGCGAGCACCCCGTCTCGGACGGGTCGCCGGCAAACGGCGTCGTCCGTCCGATGACGATCCATCAGGCAAATCGGTTCTCGTCTCTCATCGGCGAGATCTACGACGCGGCGATTGACCCCGCGTTGCGCAGCGGCGCGCTGGAACAGATTTCGCAGTTCGTCGGTGGTTGTGCCGCGATGATCCTGTCCAGGGATTCAGCGCGGCTTTCGATCGAGATTCACCAGCATTTTGGAACCGACGCCCGCTTCCGTCAGCTTTATCGCGACCGGTATGTGGAGCTCGATCCTTTGCTCGACCGACATCTCACCCTCGCGCCCGAACGGACGATCGGCGTGACCGACATCATGTCCCATGCCGATTTCATCGAGACGAGCTTCCATCGCGAGTGGGTGGAGCCGCAGGGGGCGATAGACATTGCGACGGTCGGGCTCGAGAAGACGGCCGTCCGCACCACGATCCTGCAGGTGCTGCGTCATCGCTCCCGCGGAACCGTCGACGAGGCGATGCGCGAACGCATGCGGCTGCTCGCTCCCCACATCCAGCGGTCGCAGCTCATGGGCCGGCGGATCAGGGCACGCTCCCATACAGTCGACGACTTGGCCGACGTCCTCGACGGATTGAACATGGCGATTTGCCTGCTCGACGCCGACGGCCGGGTCGTCCATGCCAACGCGGCATGCCGTCAGTTGTTCGCCGACGCGAACTTGTTTGCGATGGTCGGCGACCGGATCGTGGCCCGCAACACCCAGGTCGACAAAATATTCCGCGGCCTGTGCGAATTCGATCACGGTACACATTCCGCTGCTCGTCGTCAGATCGAACTTGCGACGTCGGCCGATGGGCAACATCATCTGCTCCATGCCTTTCCGCTGAAGCGGGATCGCAGCCTGCCGCGGGACATCGCAGCCACGGTGCTCTTCGTTCAAAGAGCTTCGATGCTGCCGTTGCTCGCGGCCGATGCGATTGCAGCAGCCTTCAGACTGACGCCGTCCGAATTGCGCGTGCTCATGGCAATCGTCGAGATCGGCGGTGTTCCCGACATCGCCGCAAAACTCGGCATCGCCGAGACGACGGTGAAGACGCATCTCGGCCGCCTGTTCGAGAAGACGGGCGCCGGCAGGCAGGCCGATCTCGTGAAGGTCGCCGCCGGCTTTGCCGTGCCGTTCGCCCGGCGAACGAACGGCGATGACGGCGCCGCGTGATTCATATCCCATGCCTCGATGTCAGGTGCCGCGCTTTCATTCCATCGTGGTGGGCCGGGCCCGCTGGTCCTCCGAACGCAGGACGCGAGTCATTCGAGACTTTCGTATATCGCGCTTCTGAAAAGAAGAGCAGCGCCCGCCGCACGAACATGCCGCGATGGCATCGAACGCGCGTGCGAGGAAACGACAGCGTATGGCCGGCCTGCTCGTCGGTTGGAGACATTGCAGTGAGCAGCATGGTTGATTTTTCCGTTCTGAACGTTTCGACCAACGAAATTCCCGAAGGCGACCGCATCTCGATGCTTCGCGATTTCTATTGTCGCGGGGTGCTGAAGGCAGAGGTCGAGGCAAGGGAAGGAAAGCCGGCAGCGGCGAGCTTCACGTCCCACGTCCTGCCGGAAGCCCAGTTGCTGATTGGGGGATTGTGCGGAGCGCGGGTCATTCGCACCAGGCAGCTGGTGGCCGATGGCGACGACAGTCTCGCCCTGATCGTGAACAGGTCCGGCGTTCTCGGAATATCCGAGCGAGGATACGATCTGAAGCTCAATGCTGGAGAGGCAGTCCTGACGAGCGCGGAGGACGTCACGACGTTCGAGCGGTTCTCGCTGGGCAGCTGCTTCTCTCTGCGGGTGCCGAGACGCGTACTGGCCCCGATGATCGTCGACGTCGATGATGCCGTGATGCGCGTCATGCCGGAAAAGTCCACCGGACTCAGGCTGCTGGTCGACTACGCGGTGACGCTGGTGCGGGAGGAGGCGTTCGCGGCACCTGACCTCCGGCAGCTCGGGGTCGGGCATCTGCATGACCTTCTGGCTCTCGTCCTCGGTGCGACCGGTGAGACGCGGGAGCTGGCCGGCCGGCGCGGCGTCAAGGCGGCCCGGCTCCAGAAGGCGAAAGTCTCCATTGCCAACAATTGCTGGCGGCAGGATCTGTCGGTGGCCTCGGTCGCGCAGGAGCTCGGCGTGACGCCGCGCTATCTCCAGCGCCTGTTCGAGGCCGACGGCAAGACGTTCTCCTCCTTCCTGATCGAACAGCGCGTCAAGCGCGCGCATCGCATGCTGCGGGAACCCGGACACGCCGGGCGAACGGTGAGCTCGATCGCCTACGACGTCGGCTTCGGCGATCTCTCTTATTTCAACCGCTGCTTCCGGCGGACTTATAATGCGACCCCAAGCGACGTCAGGAGCGGCGAGATGCCGTGACCGCGCGCAACTGAATTTCTGCCAACTGCCGATTTCAACCAGCAGACGGGGATCCGACATGATCCCTGATTGCGAAGCTTTGCCCCCAGCGTTGCGTGCGGCATCAGCAGCCGGAGTATTGAATGCACCGTTTCTTCTTCGACCTTCTGGTCGGCAACATCGTGAAGATCGATCCCGGCGGCATGGTGTTCGAATCGACGGAAGCCACAGTCGTGGTGGCCAACGAGATGGCAAATCATCTTTTCGTCTGGCGTGACGATCTGCGCGATCGCAACGCCTGGATCCGCGTCAGGGACAAGAGCGGCCGCGAAATCTATCGCGCGCCGGTCTGGGCGGAGAGTGGGGAAAGGGTCGGCTGGGACCAGCCGTAGTTCTTTCGGAGGTGTCGCGCCTTTGCATCAGTGCTTCGTCAAACCGCGTCGGTTCGTTCCAGGCCGAGCTCCGGTCGTATCCGTCCAAGTCGAAGGCGTTGCTCCTTTCTACCTTGGCGTCCGTGAATTCAGATTCGCTGGAATCATCCTCCTTCGATCGCAGGAGGCGAGCGACGAAATAGCTTTGAGGGACTGGGAATGATTGTGTCGGATGCGCTCGGCGTCGCGCGGTGGCGTTGGGCTTTGCGATCGCTGTGGCTATTGATGCCAGCCGCGCTGGTCGTCCCGGTGTTTACCAGCGAACCCGCCATGGCCGCCTGTACCCCGATCGCGCCTGTCAGCAACGCGACGGTGGTCTGTGCAAGTGACACGGACACCCAGCAGGGCAGCGGTACCGGCTACGGGACGAGCGGCGATGACAATAACTCCTATGACATCCGCGCGGGTGTGACCGTCAGCGGCAACGACTTTGGCTTCAAGGTTGGCGTCAACAGCGTTTTCACCAACGCAGGCACGATCAGTGGAACGAATGCGGCGGGTATTACCGGCGGCGACATGACGATCACCAATCTGGAAGGAGCAACGATTGCCGGCTTCAACGCCCTTACGCCGACGACAATCGTTCTCGGCAATGCCGGCACGATCAGGGGCGAGGACAGGGCCGTCGACACCAGCGGCAATGCAACCATCACCAATTTCAGCACAGGCCTGATCACGCAGACCCGAACTTCCGGCGCCGCGATCTTCTCCGACCGCCTGGCGACAGTAAGCAACGCCGGGACGATTTCCGGCCACGAAGCCGGGATAACAGCGAAAAACATCAATCTGACGAACCTCGCGGGCGGAACAGTGATAGCCGACAACAATGCGGTTTTCGCCGCTACCTCCGCGGTCATCGACAATGCCGGGACGATCAGTGCCGACGGTAGCATGGGCATGGCCGTCGTTGCGGACACCGGAGATGTCATCGTCCGCAACAGCGGCACGATCAGCGGGACCCAGTCCAGCATCAACGCCAGAAACGGTGCGGCTAACGTCCTGAACAGCGGCGCGGTCACCAGCGGCTCGACCGTCATCTTCGCCACAACGGTCAACGTGACCAATACCGGACGGATTACGACGACGCTCGGCTTCGGCATGAGCGGCATCACAGTGAACCTCGACAATTCCGGAACCGTCACGGCAGACCGCGGCGTCAACGCGATCTTCGGCAACGTCATTAATTCCGGATCGATCATCGGGCAGAGCGCCGCCGTCAATGCCAATGTTGCCAATGTGACGAATATAGGCCTGCTTCAGGGCTCGACCGTCAATGGTCATGGCATCCTGACGACCCAGGCCAACGTCGCCAATTCCGGCATGATCATCGGCCGGATCGGCATCGAATCGACCGACGGATCGAACATCACGAACTCCGGTACCATCACTGGCGCCGGCGGGGTCGCGATCAAGCTTTCCGCCAAAGCGGACACGCTGACGCTGCTGCCGGGTTCGAAGATCAACGGTGTGGTCGATTTCGGCTTCGGCCATGATGTCGTCAACGTCAATTTCGTTCCACTGAGCAGCCGGGTGTCGTCGCTGACGACCATTCAGCTCCCGACCTTCGTCAACTTCGAGGGCGTCATCAACACCAACACCGGAGGCGGGGGCTTCGTTGGCCCGAAGGTGTTTGCCGGCGACACGCTCGCGACGCTCGATCCGACTGCGCTGGCGCAGACCGACCGCACGCTGATGGATTTCACCGGCGGCGCCTCCTCGCTGGTGCAAGGGCGCCTGAACGGTGGCGCCGGGCAGAGCGGCAGCAACATGATGGCGATGGCCTACGCGCCGGAGACCGCGCAGGCCGGTCCCTTCACCAAGGCGCCGCGCAGCCTCTGGACCGATCCGGCGCCGATCACGGTCTGGGCCAACAGCTTTGGCGGCCAGCGCATCCAGGACGAGACCGCGTCGACGCTGCGCGCGACCTCGACGGCGTGGGGCGGGGCGATCGGCATCGATCGCAAGGTTCGGCCGGATTGGCTGGTCGGCGCCTTCCTCGGCGGCGGACAGGGCGGCCTCTCGGTCGATCTCAATTCGCAGTCGGTCGACACCAATTACGTCTTTGCCGGCGCCTACGGCCGCTTCGAATGGGCCGCGCAATTCTTCGACTTCACCTTCCAGGGCGGTAATGCCGACAACAGATCGCGTCGCCTGGTGCTGAACAACGCGGCCGTCGGCGGCATGGAGACGGCGACGGCGAGTTACAGCGGCTGGTACGTCAGCCCGGAGGTCGCCTACGGCTACAGGCTCAACATCGGCAACGGTTATGTGCTGACGCCGACGGCGCGGTTGCGCTATGTCGCCGGCCGGTTCGACGGCTATAGCGAGACGGGTTCGGCGCAGTCGCTCTCGGTCGGCGGCCGCACGCTGCAGGATTTCGAGGAGCGGGGCGAGGTCGATCTCTCGCGGGTGACGAGCCTCGCCGGCGGCGAGCTCAAGGCCAACGTCCATGGCGGCGTCATCGCGCTCCAGCGCGTTGGCGACACCACCATCAATGCGGTGCTGATCGGCCAAAACCTGTCCTTCGTGACGCCCGGCAGCCGCAGCACCGTCGGCGCGGTGGCCGGGATCGGCTTCGACTATCGCACCAGCCGCAACGTGTCGGTGTTCGGCGCCGTGGAGGGCATGATGATGTCCGACGAGAGCCGGACCGGCACGGCCAAGGGCGGCGTTCGCGTCGCGTTCTGAGCCGGCATCAGCCCTGGCGGCTCGAACGCGATGCCGCCGGCCGGGCTCCATCCGCCCGGCCGGCGCTTCTCCTCCGATCGGAGGATGCCGCGTGCCGCGGTTGTGTTATGCTCCTCGGCATTGATCATTCAGTGCCATATTGAGCCATGCACGGATCGCAAAAGCTGCCAGCTCTCGTCGAGTCCATCTACGATGCCGGGCTCGATCCTTCGCTGTGGAATGATGTGGTGGCCGGCATCCGGGATTTCGTCGGCGGCCAGGCCTGCGGTCTGTTCTCGAAGGATGCGATCAGCAAATCCGGTGTCACGCACTACTATTGCGGAGCCGACCCGCACTACATCCAGCTCTATTCCGAGACCCATGCGAAATTCGATCCGCTCACGATCCTGCCGCCACACGGCCGGATTGTCAGCATTCCGGATCTCGTCAATTTCGATGAGTACCGGCGCGGGCGCTTCTACCAGGAATGGATGCAGCCGCAGGGGTGCCGCGATGCGGCCAATGTCGTGCTCGAGATGTCGAATGCGAGCTGCCCGGTGATGATGACCGTGCTGTCGGGCCGCCGCATGGTCGATCGGGGCATGAAGCAGCGCCTCTCGTTGCTGGTGCCGCACGCCAGCCGCGCGCTGCTGATCAACCGCGCCATGACCGCGCAACTGACGCTGGCGACGGCACTGGCGGACGTGCTCGACAATCTGGCGGTCGGGATCTTCCTGCTCGACGGCTTCTGCCGCCTGGTGCATGCGAATTCGGCCGGTCAGATCCTGCTCGCGGCCGACGACGTCGTGCGGTCCGTCGCCGGGCAACTCGTGACCAGCTGCACTGAAGCCAATCAGACGTTGCGCAAGGCATTCGCGGGCCGCCGTGACGGCGCATTGCTTGCCGCAGGCGGCCAAGCGATTCCGCTGTTGTCCGCCACCGGCGAGCGCTACGTCGCTCACATGCTGCCGTTGTCGTCCCTGCTGCGCGATGGCAGCGAGCGCGTGGTCGATGCCGCCGGTGCGCTGCTTGTGCGCAAAGTGTCGCTCGGTGGACAATCCTGTGGCGAATTGATCGCGCGAACGTTCGAACTGACGCCGGCGGAGCTTCGCGTGTTCCTGTCGATCGTGGAGGTCGGCGGCGTCCCGGAGACGGCGGCAGCGCTGGGTATCGCGGAGACGACCGTGAAAACGCATCTGCATCGCGTCTTCGCCAAGACCGGCGTGTCCCGGCAGGCCGATCTCGTCAAGCTCGCAGCAGGATTTGCCAATCCGCTCGTCCACTGACAGATCGCCGTCTGCGTTGAACCTTTTGCTCTCGCGACAGACTCACAGGAGCCGCCAGGCACGAACAACATTCCGCAAATCTTTCGAATGTGACCATTGGCTCTTCCGATGCCCCGACCTCTAGGACATTCCGAGCTGATCGAGAGCATCTATGATGCAGGACTCCACCCGGAGT
Source organism: Bradyrhizobium symbiodeficiens (assembly GCF_002266465.3). Lineage (NCBI taxonomy): Bacteria > Pseudomonadati > Pseudomonadota > Alphaproteobacteria > Hyphomicrobiales > Nitrobacteraceae > Bradyrhizobium > Bradyrhizobium symbiodeficiens. The sequence goes on from NZ_CP029427.2 coordinate 3,134,791, forward strand.
TGTGGAGCGACGTCGTCGTCATGCTCAATGCGTTCATCGGCAGTCAGGCCTGCGGCCTGATTTCGAAGGATACGGTCAGCAAATCCGGTGCGACGCATTATTATTGCGGCGTCGATCCTCACTATATCCAGCTCTATTCCGAAACCTATTCCCGGCATGATCCGCTCGCCCGGCTTCCCCGTTACGGCGAGGTGCGCAACATTCCGGACCTCGTGAATTTCGACGAATACCGCCGCGGGCGCTTCTATCAGGAATGGCTGCGCCCGCAGGGCTGCATCGACGTCGCCAACGTGGTGCTGGAGCAGTCGAACTCGCCGTGTCCGATGCTGCTCACCGTCATCCCGGGCAAGGAGATGCTCGACGCCGAGCAGCGCGCGCGCATGCAGCTCCTGGTCCCGCATGCGAGTCGGGCGCTGATGATCAACCGCGCGATTGAACGGAAGCAGCAACGCGCGAGCGCGCTGGCCGACGTCGTGGATCGTCTGAATGCCGGCGTCATCCTGCTCGATGCAGCTTGCCAGATCGTCCACAGCAATCCGGCGGCCGAGGCGATCCTGGCCGAGGACGACGTCCTGCGCTCGATCTCGGGCCGGCTGGTGACGAGATCCTCCGAGGCCAATCTGGCCCTGCGCAATATCTTTCGTGATCCGGGCGAGGTCGCGATGGCCGCCGCCGATGGTCGAAAGATCTCTCTGACGTCGCATGACGGATCGCACTACGTCGCGCACGTGATTGCGCTGCCCTCGCTACTGCGCGATGGGGCGACCGAGCGCAGCTCGGCCGTCGGAGCCTTGCTGGTCTGGAAGGCGGAACTCGACAGTCGCTCCAGTGCCGGCCTGATCGACCGCACTTTCGAACTGACGCCGGCGGAACTGAGGGTTCTCCAGTCGATCGTCGAAGTCGGCGGTGTGCCGGAGACCGCGGTCGCGCTGGGGATCGCCGAGACAACGGTAAAGACGCATCTGCATCGCGTCTTCGCCAAGACAGGCGTGTCCCGTCAGGCTGATCTCGTCAAGCTGGCGGCGGGATTCTCCAATCCGCTGCTGCACTGACGCGCACGCGCGCAGCGTGACTCTTCGCTGCAGCTCGCGAACAGGTTCAAGCAGAGACATCATTTGAAAGTTATCGCGCGTCATTCGATCGAATGACGCGATTTTTTTCGCTCTCTTCTACAGACGCGTCACACGATTTCTTTCGACGTATCAGACTTCTTTGTGAAGCAACTCACAGCAGGCTGAGTGAGTCTCATCATTCTCTCGCACGGGTTGAGAGGAGATCGTCATGCGAAGGACGTCACTTGCCATGGCCGACAAGTTCCGCGACATCGTCGCTCGCGTCGGCGCCGTGTTCCGCGAGCAGCGCAAGATCGACGCGCGGCGCGCATTGCAGCGCTATCACCATTTGCTGGCCCAGCCCGGCGAAACATTGCCTTTGAACGAAATCATGCCACTCAGCAAGCAAGAGGATATTTCCGGACATGCCCACGGATCTGATGCGCGCGAGCGCGCCGCCGGCCAGCCGGCCTGCGAGCGCGCGTAATTTCAACATCGTCGCGATCGCGCTGACGACCGCGCTCGTCGCGCTTCAACTGGTCGGGCTGGCGCTTCTGGAACGATCCCACGCTCATGCCATGCAAATGTCGTTTCCGCGCGAGGCGGCCGCCTGCACCGAAAGCCCGGATGCTGCCGTTCCGCAGATTCCCTACGATTGACCGGAGGACGGTCCGTGCCTGATGTCACGACTCTGATTCTGCTTAGCGTTGCCGTGTTCGCCGGCGCCTTCGTTTCGGGGCTCTCGGGTTTCGCGTTTTCGGCCGTCGCGGGCGCGATTCTGCTGCGCGTGTTTCAGCCGCTCGAAGCCGTGCCGTTGATGATGGCGTGCAGCATCGGCGTGCAGGCAACCAATCTCTGGGCGCTCCGGCGCAGCATTCGCTGGGAGGGCAGTCTGCTGCTGATCGTCGGCGGATTGATCGGCGTACCCATCGCCGTGTCGCTGCTGCAGAGCGCGGATACGCATCTGCTCAGGCGCGGCTTCGGCATCATCGTTGCGCTCTATGCGGCCTACATGCTGCTGCGCCCGACGCTGATCACCGCCGGTGACGCGGTCGGCCGGCACTGGGTCGCGCTGATCGGCTTCGGCGGAGGGCTCGTCGGCGGGCTGACGGCGATGCCGGGCGCAATCCCGACGATCTGGTGCGACATGCGCGGCATGCCCAAGAGCGAGCAGCGCGGTCTGGTGCAGCCTTTCATCGCCGCAATGCAGGTCTTCGCGATCGTCCTGCTGGTCGGACATCAGGACCTGTCGTCGAAAGTCTTGGTTGATCTCGCGGTCAGCCTGCCAGCGCTATTCGCTGGTTCCGCGCTCGGCGTGATCGCCTTTCACCGCGTCAACGAGACGGTCTTTCGCAAGACCGTGCTCGTCCTGTTGCTGCTCTCGGGGATCTCCCTGGTCTAGTGGGAAGGCGTGGTGATCGAACCCTGGACCGGCGCCGCGCTGATGTCGCTGCCGTGATGCACCAGCGGCTTGTTGCCGGCCACGGTCCGCAGCAGCACGTAGAACACCGGCGTCAGGAACAGGCCGAACACTGTGACGCCGATCATGCCGGAGAACACGGCAACGCCCATGGCGCGCCGCATCTCCGAGCCTGCGCCGGTCGAGAGCACCAGCGGCAGCACGCCCATGATGAACGCCATCGACGTCATCAGGATCGGGCGAAGCCTCAAGCGGCTCGCCTCGATTGCGGCCCGGATTGGCGTGCGGCCGGCGAATTCGAGCTCGCGCGCGAATTCGACGATCAGGATCGCGTTCTTGGCCGAAAGTCCCACGAGGACGATCAGGCCGATCTGGGTGAAGACGTTGTTGTCGCCCTTGGATATCCAGACGCCGAACATGGCGGCGAGCAGGCCCATCGGCACGATCATGATGATCGAGAGCGGCAGGGTCAGGCTCTCGTAGAGCGCGGCCAGCACCAGGAACACCAGCAGGATCGCCAGCGGGAACACCCAGAGGCCGGAATTGCCGGCGATGAACTCCTGATAGGTCAGGTCGGTCCACTCGAAGGCAAAGCCGGGCGGCAATGTCTCCGCTGCGATCCGGGTTGCGGCCTCCTGCGCCTGGCCCGACGAGAAGCCGGGCGCGGCGGCGGCGTTGATGTCGGACGACAGGAATCCGTTGTAGCGGATCGCGCGCTCCGGTCCCGCGCTCTGGCGGATGTTGAGCAGCGCCGACAACGGCACCATGTCGCCCGAGGACGAGCGCACCTTCAACGGCCTGATGTCGTCGGCACGCGCGCGGAACGGTGCATCGGCCTGGACGCGGACCGAATAGGTTCGGCCAAACTTGTTGAAGTCGTTGACGTAGTAGGAGCCGAGATAGATCTGGAGCGTGTTGAACACCTCCGTCACGGGGACGCCGAGCTGCAGCGCCTTGGTGCGGTCGATGTCGGCGAACAGCTGGGGCACGTTGACCTGGAAGCTCGAGAACGCGCCGGCGATCTCCGGCGCCTTCTGCATCGCCGCCATGAACGCATTGGTCGCTTCGTTCAGCGCCTCATAGCCGAGGCCGGCGCGGTCCTCGATCTGCAGCTTGAAGCCGCCGATGGTGCCGAGGCCATTGACCGGCGGCGGCGGGAACATGGCGATGAAGGCTTCCTGGATGCCGGCGTATTTCTTGTTGAGATCGGCTGCGATTGCATTCCCGCTCAGCGCCGGCCCCTTGCGCTCGTCGAATGGCTTTAATGTCGAGAACACGATGCCGGCATTGGACGAGTTGGTGAAGCCGGAGATCGACAGGCCGGGAAAGGCCACCGAACTCTCGACGCCGGGCTGGGTCAGCGCGATGTCGCTCATCTTGCGGATCACCTCTTCGGAGCGATCGAGCGCCGCGCCGTCGGGCAGGCGGGCGAAGCCGACCAGATATTGCTTGTCCTGGCCCGGCACGAATCCACCGGGCACCTGCTGGAACAGCAACGCAGTGACCCCGACGAGCACCACGTAGAGGCCCATCACGGCGGCCTTGCCCGAGATCACCTTGGTGACGCTGCCGCTGTAGTTCTCCGAGGAGCGCGTGAAAGCCTTGTTGAAGCCGCGGAAGAACCAGCCAAGGCTCTTTTCCATGATCAGCGTCAGCCGGTCCTTCGGCTCGTTGTGGCCCTTGAGCAGAAGCGCCGACAGCGCCGGCGACAGCGTCAGCGAGTTGACGGCGGAGATCACCGTCGAGATCGCGATTGTCAGCGCGAACTGCTTGTAGAATTGCCCGGTGAGGCCGGAGATGAAGGCCAGCGGCACGAACACCGCGATCAGCACCATGGCGATCGCGATGATCGGGCCCGAGACCTCGCGCATCGCCTGATAGGTGGCGTCGCGCGGCGACAGCCCGGATTCGATATTGCGCTCGACATTCTCGACCACGACGATGGCGTCGTCGACGACGATGCCGATCGCGAGCACAAGGCCGAACAAGCTCAGCGCGTTGATGGAGAAGCCGAACACGTGCATCACGGCGAACGTGCCGACGATCGAGACCGGCACCGCCAGCAGCGGGATGATCGAGGCCCGCCAGGTCTGGAGGAACAGGATCACGACCAGCACCACCAGCGCGATCGCTTCCAGAAGCGTGTGGATGACCGCCTCGATCGAGGAGCGGACGAACTGGGTGGGGTCGTAGACGATCTGGTAGGACACGCCTTCGGGCATGTTCTTCTTGATCTCGGCCATGGTGGCGCGGACGTTATCGGAAATCTGCAGCGCGTTGGAGCCGGGCGCCTGGAAGATCGGTATCGCCACCGCCTGCTTGTTATCGAGCAGCGAGCGCAGCCCGTATTCGGAGGCGCCGAGCTCGATGCGCGCGACGTCGCGCAGGCGAACGACCTCGCCGCGTGTTCCGGTCTTGACCACGATGTCGCCGAACTGTTCCTCGGTGGCGAGCCGGCCTTCCGCGTTGACGGAGAGCTGCAGGTCGATGCCGCTGACGTTGGGAGAGGAGCCGACGACGCCGGCGGCGGCCTCGACGTTCTGTGCCTGGATCGCCTTGACGATATCGCTCGCGGTCAGGCCGTGCTCGGCGGCCTTCTGCGGATCGACCCAAACCCGCATCGAATAGTCACCGGCGCCGTAGAGCTGGACGTCGCCGACGCCGTCGATCCGCGCGAGGCGATCCTTGACGTTGAGCACCGCGTAGTTGCGCAAATACGTCATGTCGTAGCGGCCATTCGGCGACAACAGATGCACCACCATGGTGAGGTCGGGTGACGACTTCTTGGTGATGATGCCGAGCTGGCGCACCACGGCCGGCAGGCGCGGCTCGGCCTGCTGCACGCGGTTCTGCACCAGCTGCGTCGCCTTGTCGGGGTCGGTGCCGAGCCGGAACGTCACCGTCAGCGTCATCGCGCCGTCGGTGGTGGCCTGGCTCGACATGTACAGCATGTTCTCGACGCCGTTGATCTGCTCCTCGATCGGGGTCGCGACCGTTTCCGCGATCACCTTCGGATTGGCGCCGGGATATGTCGCGCGCACCACGACGGAGGGCGGCACCACGTCCGGATATTCCGAGATCGGCATCGCGAACAGCGAGATCAGGCCGGCAAGGAAAATCAGGACCGACAGCACGCCGGCAAAGATCGGACGATCGATGAAGAATTTCGAGAGATTCATGGCTTTGCCCCTGGGCAATATCTTGCGGCTCTCCGGACAGCTCCGCCGTCATTCCGGGGCGCGCGCAGCGCGAACCCGGAATCCAGAGGTGATGTGCTCGGTTTCACTAACTTCGAGATTCTCAGGTGCGCAATTGCGCACCGTAGTTCGCGACTTCGTCGCGCCCCCGGAACGAGGTAACTAGCGTTGCACCACGTCCTGGTTGCTGTGGTTGGAGGCTGCTTGCTGCCCACGCGCGCCCATCGCCGCGACCTCCGTCTTGAGGAGGGCGCCCGGACGCACGCGCTGCAGGCCGTTGACGACGATGCGATCGCCGGACTTCAGGCCCGAGGTGACGACACGAAGCCCGTCGACGGCGCCGCCGAGCGTGATCGGACGGTACACCGCGCGGCTGTCGTCGCCGACCGCCATCACGAACTTCTTGTCCTGGTCGGTGCCGATCGCGCGCTCGTCGATCATCACGAGCGTCTGCTGCTTCGGCTGGCCCATGCGCACGCGGGCGAACTGGCCGGGGATCAGACGCCCGTCCTCGTTCTGGAACACCGCGCGCACCCGGATGGTGCCGCTCTGGCCGTTGACCTGGTTGTCGATGAGCTGGATGTGGCCTTTCGCCGAGAAGCCGCCGGAGGTCGCCATCTCCACGGGGATCTGGTCGAGCTTGCCGCGCGCGCCCTTGGCGTCCGCGATCGAGTTCAACGCACGCAGCACGACCTCTTCATCGGCATCGAAGGACGCATAGATCGGATTGACCGAGACCAGCGAGGTCAGCACCGGGGAGGCAGTGCCGGCGGCGACGAGATTGCCGACGGTGATTTCGATCTTGCCGACGCGGCCGTCCACCGGCGCGCGCACCTCGGTGTAATCGAGATTGAGCTTTGCAGTCTGGAGCGTTGCCTCGGCCGCCTTCACGTTGGCGATCGCTTCGCGGTTGGCGTTCTCGCGCTGGTCGAAATCGCGGCGTGTCACGACGGCGTTGCCGACCAGCTGCGCGCCGCGTTCGACCTCGCTGGTGGTGAATACCACGCGCGCCTTTGCCGCCTCGAGCTGGGCGTTGGCCTTGTCGACCTCGGCCGCGTAGGGCGCCGGATCGATCTTGAAGAGGACGTCACCGGCCTTCACCAGCGCGCCTTCGGTGAACTCCGTAGCAAGGATCGCACCGGCAACGCGCGGGCGGAGCTCGACACGGTTGATGGCTTCCAATCGGCCGGAGAAGTCGTCCCACAGCGCGGTCTGCCGCGGCTCGATCATGGCGACGGTGACGGGCACCGCCTGTTCAGCCGCGGCGGCCGTTGCGGTTGCCTGGGCGGCATGAAGATAGTGACCGGTCGCAAACGCGCCGGCCACGGCGAGGGTGCCGACGATGGCGACGCCGCCAAGAAGACGGTGGATACGGCCGGCGCGGGAGGTATTTCGGGCGGGGTGCATTTGCGCGCTCCAGATATGTAGTGTTCACTACAGATGTGGAGCTGGATGTCGCAGTGCAAGATACTTATGTACCATTCACTAAGAAAATTGTAGCCGCTTACCGCGACGATGGGAAGACACAAGAAAAATAAAGCTAGAACAATTAGATAGGGACCGGCGTTAAACTGATACGGGCCGCCGCTTCCGAGGAGACAGGCACATGCGCATGGGACGCCCCCGCGAATTCAACGCCGAAACGGCGTTGGATCAGGCGATGGAAGTGTTTTGGCGACACGGCTACGAGGGCGCCACCATCGCGCAGCTGACCGAGGCCATGGGCATCAATCCCCCGAGTCTCTACGCCTGTTTCGGCAACAAGGAAGGCCTGCTGAAGGCCGCACTGGAACGCTACACCAAGCTGCGCAATGTCTGGATGAACGAGGTGGTAGCGGCTCCGACGGCCCGGGATGTCGCCGAACGAATGCTGATGGGCATCGCCGACAAGCAGACCGATCCCGCCAATCCGCCCGGATGCCTCCTGGTGCAGGGCGGCATCGCCTGCGGCACCGGCTCCGAGAACGTCCCCTTCGAACTCGCCGCCCACCGCGCCCGGAATGAAGACCAGCTCCGCGACCGTTTCATCCGCGCCAAGGCCGAAGGCGATCTCAAGGAAAGTGCCGACCCCGCCGCGCTCGCGCGCTACGTCTCGGCCGTCTCGGTCGGCATGGGCGTGATGGCGTCGTCCGGCTCCGACCGCGAGGCGTTGCGGCAGGTTGCGAGCGTGGCGGTGCAGGCGGTTGAGGCGCAGTCGACGGACCGAACCTGATTCATCTTGCGGATTACATTGCCGACAGCGTCGGCGGCGGGACGAAGCCGCCGAACTCGCGTTCGATCAGTCCGGCCAGCGCAATCGTCGTGCGGTCCTCGAGGTAAGGCCCGATGATCTGGACACCGATCGGCAACCCTGACGGCGTGCGCTCGATCGGAACGGCGGTTGCCGGCAGCCCGCAAGTCGAAGCAGGGTCCGCCCAGATGAAGCACGCGTCGGAGTAGTTGGTGAGCTTGCCATCGATGTCGAGCTGCCGCGCGTCAAACGGCTCGGAATGGTCGTGCGGGAACGCCGGCACGGCGGCAGCGGGATAGACCACTGCGTCGAATTCGCGGAAGAATTGGTGCCACTTCTGCTGCAACTGCAGGCGGGCCGCGTCGATCGCAAGCCACTCGCGATGGATCATGCCCCAACCGCGGGCGCGCTCGGCCTGCAGGCTGCGGTCGTCGGGCAAGAGTGCCGCGGCAAGTCCTTGTGCCTCTGCGAGGGCGACCGGTGTCAGGCGCGGACTTCGCGCGGCGTTCAACAGCTTCATGTAGAGCCGCGCGGATTCGGCGAGATCGGGCAGCGACGCGCTCGCGCGTGCGAGGCGCGCGCCTGATCGTTCGAGCCGTTCTGCCAGTCGACCAATGGCAGCACGCACCGCGTCACCCGTCGGCATCAGCGGATGGGTGCCGATCACGAGGATCCTGAAATCCCTGAGATTGTCATGGCGCGGGGTTGGCAGTGCAAGGCGATAGCCGATCCCGTCGCGCGTCTCGTCCGGGCCGGCAATCACGTCGAGCGACAGAGCAAGGTCCGAGGCGGTGCGCGCCATCGGCCCGACCACAGCGAGATCACCCTGGCCTGGGACGGGCGCTGCCGGCGGCAGGCTGTATCCGCGCAGCGGGACCAGGCCGAGGCTCGGCTTGTGTCCGAACACCCCACAGAAATGCGCGGGCACCCGGATCGAGCCGCCGATATCCGAGCCGATCGAGAGTGGACCGAAGCCTGCGGCCAATGCCGCGCCCGATCCGCCCGAGGAGCCGCCGGCTGACCGGCCGAGATCCCACGGATTGTTCGTTGCCCCGTAGACGTCGTTGTAGCTCTGGAAATCCCGCAAGCCGATCGGGATATTGGTCTTGCCGATAATGATGGCGCCCGCCGCCTTCAATCGCGAAACGACGAGAGCATCTTCCGCTGGCTGAAAATCCTTGAAGTGCGGAAAGCCCCATGTGGTCGCCAGGCCGGCGACGTTGAACGGTTCTTTCAAGGTGAGGGGGATACCGAGCAACGGCAGCCGCTCGCCACGGCCAAGCGCGGCATCGGCGGCGCGTGCGGCATCCCGAGCGCGATCGAAATCGCGAACGACAATGGCGTTGATAGGGCCATCGAGTGCCTCGATGCGCGCGATCGTGTGTTCGAGCAATTCCGATGCGGAGACCTTGCGCCCGTGCAGGGCGCCCGACAATGCGCCGATCGAGCCGTAGTCGAGGTCAGGGGCATCTGCGGTCATCACGAACTCCATTGTATGTCGTCGTCTGGACAACCGATCCTGACGCCGAACATGCAATGTTGGAAGCGGGATGAGGAGGCGGCGCAACGGGAACCAGATCTGCCCGCCGGTCGGGGCGGCGTTCGGGGCGTCGACCGCTTCCACAGCGTCATGGCCGGGCTTGTCCCGGCCATCCACGCCTTACGACACGGCACCGAGAACGTGGATGCCCGGGACAAGCCCGGGCATGACGACCTTATATGGGGAGGCGGAACATATCAGATCGCCGAGAGCTAAACTCAGGAGGCTTCCTTGAGCACCGGCGCCGCTGTTTCCTCCGCCTTCATTTCCTCGAGACTGCGATGCCGCGGCTCGATGCCCAACGCCCAGACCGTGATGATCTGCACCACCAGCAGCCCGATCATCAGCGCCATCACGCCGGCCACGCCGCGCGACTCGAACAGCGACACGACCAGGAATGGCGTGGCGATCGTCGCGCCGCGTCCCAGCGTGTTGACGATGCCGGACGCACGCAGGCGGACCTCGGTTGGAAACAGTTCCGGGATATAGATGCCGAACAGCAGGGCGACCAGGACGTAGATCGGCACCGTCAGTGCAAAGCCGACGGCCGGAAGCAGGATCGGATCCGAGATCATCGGATAGAGAATGCCGAACGCTACCGTGATCACGGACGCGCCGATGATGGTCGGCTTTCGGCCCCAGCGGTCCGCGGTCAATGCACCGATGGCCGCGCCGATCGGTGCACCGAGCGCCATCAGCAGTGAATAGCCGAACGAGGTCGCGACCGAGAGACCCTGCTTGACGAAGAACACGGGGAGCCAGGTGACGAAACCATAGAGCAGGGTGTTGATCGTGATCAGGCAGACGGCACCGACGATCATTCGCGACAGCAGGGGAGCAGTGAACAGCGTGCCGAGATCGGGGGACACCGGTACCGGTGATGCGGCCGCAGGCGCAGGCAGGGGCTGCCCCTGGGCCGCCTCCTTCTCGATCGCCTGCATCAGCGCTTCCGCCTCAGTGGTGCGCCCCACGGCTTCCAGCCAGCGCGGCGATTCCGGCAGCGATTTGCGCATGTACCAGACCACGAGCGCGCCGACGCCGCCGAGCACGAACATCGAGCGCCAGCCGAATTGCGGCACCAGCACGGATGCGACCAGCAGCGCGACGGGCAGGCCCGTGACGACGCACACGGCCGTGAGGCCGAGCCATTTGCCGCGGGTGCGCGCGGGCACGAATTCCGTCATCGTCGAATAGCCGACGACGTTCTCCGCGCCCAACCCGACGCCCATCACGAAGCGGCAGGCAATGAGGAAGGCCATGTTCGGCGCGAACGCGGCGGCAAGCGAGGCGATGCCGAAAAGCAGCAAATTGAATTGATAGGTGAAGCGGCGTCCGTAGCGGTCGCCGAGAAAGCCGGTGCCGAACGACCCCAGCATCATGCCGACGAAGGTCGCAGAGATGAAGGCTGCATTCTGGGCCAGTGTCGAGAAGCCGGTCTTCAGCGTCACGCTGAGCACGGTCCCGGCGATGTAGATGTCGAAGCCGTCGAAAAACATGCCGATGCCGATCAGCAGCATGATGCGGCGGTGGAATGGCCCGATCGGCAGGCGATCAAGACGGCCGCCTGCGTTCACCGATGTCGACATTTTACGCTCTCCCCTGACTGTCGTTCTGGTTGATGCGGCCCGCCTCTCTGAGCGATCTGCCGCCTGTCGCTGTTTGTTAGTTCAGTCGCTTCTGGTTGGCCGTGTCGCCGGTACCAGTCGAACGGCTGCTCGTGGGTCGCGACCATCACGCTCTTGGTGTTGAAGTGGTCGTTGAAGCTCTCGGTGCCGCATTCGCGGCCGATGCCGGAATCGTCGACGCCGCCCCAGGGCGAGGCCGGGTCGAGCCGGTGATGATCGTTGATCCAGACGATGCCGGCCTTGACCGACGCTGCGACGCGATGCGCGCGGGCAACGTCGCGGGTGCGGATCGCAGCGGCAAGGCCGAACGGCGAGTCGTTGGCAAGCCGCAGCGCATCGGCCTCGTCCTTGAACGGCGTCACCGAGGTGAAGGGACCGAACACCTCCTCCTGGAAGATGCGCATGTCGGATCTGACGTCGGCGAAGACCGTCGGCTCGACGAAATAGCCGTTGTCATGGCCCGGCACTTTGGCGGCGACGCCGCCGGTGACGAGACGCGCGCCGTCTTCATGGCCGTAACCTGCATAAGACAGCACGCGGTCGCGCTGCTTGGCCGAGATCACGGGACCCATCTGGGTGGCGGGATCGAAGGGGTCGCCGACGCGGATCGTGCGGGTCTTGGCCTGCAGCTTCTCGACGAATTCGTCGTAGATCGAGGCTTGAACGATGTGGCGCGAGGCGCAGACGCAGGTCTGTCCGGCGCCGATGAACGCGCCGAACGCGGCATAGTTGACGGCGCGGTCGACGTCGAAATCGTCGAATACCATGACCGGCGTCTTGCCGCCGAGTTCCATGGTCTGATGCGCGAACACTTTTGCGGCCGCGCTGCCGGCGATGCGGCCAGCCTCGGTGCCGCCGGTCAGGACCAGCTTGTTGATGTCACCGTGCTCGGCCAGCATCTTGCCGGCGCTCTGGCCGAGGCCGAGAACGATGTTGAAGACGCCGGGCGGCAGGCCTGCCTCGCTGAAGATCTGCGCCAGCTTCAACGTCGTCAGCGGCGTGTATTCGGACGGCTTGACCACGGTAACGCATCCGGTCGCCAGCACGACGGCGAGCGACTTGCACAGGATCATCAGCGGGTGATTGAACGGCGTGCAGTTGGCGACGATGCCAATGGGGGTGCGGAGCGTGTAGTTGAGATATGCGCCTTCGACCGGGATCACGGAGTCGCGGCGCGCCAGCGCAACGCCCGCGAAATAGCGGAAGAAGTCGGGCAGGCGGGAGAGCTGCGCGCGGGTCTCGTTGATCGGACGGCCGTTGTTGAGAGTCTCCAGCCGGTACAGGCTGTCGAGATTGGCCTCGAAGGCATCGGCGAGCCTGTTGACCAGCCTGGACCGTGCACGCGTGTCCATGCCGCCCCACGCCTTGCCTTCGAACGCGGCGCGCGCGCTCGTCATGGCGCGGTCGATATCCTCGGCGGTGGAATTGGGAATGCGGGCGATCACATCGCCGGTTGCGGGATTGCGGACGTCCAGCATGGCGCCATTGCCGGCCTCGACTTCACGCCCGTCGACGAAATTGCCGTGGGTTTCGACGTCGATCGACGCCGGTTTCGACGGAACGTTCATGATGACCTCTCTTCGACTATGACGGCGTTGCGCTTGAGCGCCGGCAGGACGCGTTTTTCGGTGGCTCCGATATGGGCCTTGATGATGCGCGCGGCGGTTCTCGCTTCGCGATTCTGCATGGCGTCGATCAGGGCGACGTGCTCGGCGACGAGCTTCGCGGGATCGTGGCCTTTCAGATTGGACACGCTGACGCGGACCAGCCTGTCGGCCTGGCCGATCAGGTCGCACAGCGCGGTTGCCATGCGGCGATTGCCGGACGCATGCGCCAGTGCGGTGTGGAAGCCGCGATTGTAGGCGATGAAGTCTTCGTGGTTGCCCGAGAAGCGGCGGAATTCGTCGAGCGATTTCAAGACGCTGTCGGGCGCGCTCTCGATCGCCTCGGCAACGCAGGCCGGCTCCAGCGCGAGGCGGAAGCGCAGCAGGTCGCGGGCGTCCGACAGCGAGATCGGTGTGACCCGATAGCCCTGGCGCGGCTGCACCGTCACGAGATGCTCGCGCTGCAGCCTCAAAAGCGCATCCCGAACCGGTTGACGGCTCACCGAATAACGCTCGGCCAAATCCTGCTCTCGCATTTCATCGCCGGGAGCAAGGCGACATGCTAAAATATCAGACCTGAGGAGATCGTAGATGTTTTCGCGCAAAAGCATGATTTTATGGAACCTCGTTGGCTCTAATTTGGCAATCCTGATATTTCACGTCAAGACCCAAAAACTTGAAATCCCGCCGATTTGATTTATCAATCGGACCGATGAGGCCTGCGATCACGCGGGCCGGCCGACGTAGTCGGGGAAAGACCGGACATGGACAGGCTTCTTGCCAACGGGACCGTCAACGCCGCGCAATCGGGCGAGGGGCCGCCGCTGTTCCTCTTCCACTCGCTGTTGTCGGACCGTGCGAGTTTCGATGCGATCGTGCCCGCGCTTGCCGGATCGTTTCGCGTCATCGTGCCGGAGCTGCCGGGCTTCGGCAGGTCGCGTGCGGTGGAAGGCGGCCTTGCCAGGATTGCGGACCGAATGGCCGAGGCTGTGCACGATGCTGCGCGTGGCGCGCCGGCGATCGTGCTCGGCAATGGCTATGGCGGTTTCGTCGCCCTGCAGATGGCGATCCGGCATCCCGACATCGCCAGCAAGCTCGTTCTCGCCGACAGCGGCGCGGCGTTCTCGGAGCCCGGCCGCGAAGCGTTTCGCAACATGTCGAAGGTGTCGCGAGAGAAAGGACTGGAGGCGATCACTGACGTCGCGATGCGGCGCCTGTTCGCGCCGGAGTTTCAGGCGCAGCATCCTGAACTGATGCAGGATCGCCGTGCCGCCTTTCTGCGGACAGATCCGGACGTGTTTCGTGCGGCGTGCGACGCATTGGCAAGCCTCGATCTCCGCTCGGAACTCGTCGCGGTGAAAGTTCCGGTCCTCGTGATGGTCGGCGAGCACGACGAAGCGACGCCGCCGCCGATGTCACATGAGCTGGCCGCCGGATTGCCGCGCGCCGAACTCAGGATTCTCGGCGGTTGTGCGCATGTGCCACAGCTCCAATCGCCGCGACAGTTTCTCGAAGTTATCGAGGAATTCTTGCGGTGATCTGCGCATTTGGTTCGAAACGGCGATGCCTTCCGAGCAGTTAATGGCTCGGCGCCGGCCGGCGGATTCACGATTGGTAATGATGCAATTCTGCACCTGATTTGCCCGACGGTGCAAATGAATATTTCGCTCTTTACGAATTTTGCAAACGGTCAATGATTTCAGTGCGATCCCTACTGTGCATGGGGTTGTTTTCGCATTTTTTACAGGAGCGTCACCACGCTCGGGGCATGAGCTGCCAGCATTGAACCGGAACCCCTAAGGGTTTTTACACACAGTTCTGGCACGTTCCCGCGCGTCAAGATCCGCAACCTGCATCGTCGCGTCTCAACGCGCGCACGAAAAGACGGGGACGCGGAGATCAAGGGGGCGTTGCTCATGACCGCACTTGCTTCGGACGCCGGTTGCGCGAAGCGGGGGATCGTGCCGATCCTGCTGTGCGTCGTCCCGTTCAGCCAGATTCCGCTCGATGCCTACACGCCCGGCCTGCCGCAGATGGTGGCGGATCTCGCCGCCGATCCCGCCGCGATGCAGAACACCGTCACCGCCTACATGCTCGGCATGAGCCTGGCGCTGGTGCCTGTCGGCATCGCCTCCGACACGCTCGGCCGTCGCAACGTCCTGCTTGCGGGCTTCGCCGTGCTCGTCGCGATGAGCATCGCCTGCGCGCTCGCGACCAGCGCCTCGCTGCTGCTGGGCTTGCGCTTCCTGCAAGGCATCGGCGGTTGCACCTGCCTCGTGGTGGCCTATGCGGTCGCCGCCGATTGCTTTCGCGGCCGCGAGCTTATGGCGATCTCCGGCCTGTTGGGCGCGGCCTGGGGGCTCGCGCCTGTGCTTGCGCCCGCGGCCGGCGGCTTCATCGTCGAGCTGACGTCCTGGCGCGGTGTCTTCGTCATTATTGCCGTCGCCGCGGCCATCGTCGCTGCGATCGTCGTGTTGTTTCTACCCGAGACATTGCAAGCCGAGCGGCGCGCGCCGTTCGATCCGCGCCGCACCGCCGGCATCCTGCGCGACGCGCTTGTTCGTCCGGGCTTCCTGGCCTTCGTACTGGTGTTCGCCGCGTCAGCCAGCGCGCAACTGGCGTTCGGCGTCGTCGCGCCGTTCTTCTACCAGACCGGCCTCGGCTATTCCGCGGCGATCTACGGCCTCGTCGCGCTCGGCCTCGGCGCGGTCAATCTCGCCGGGGAGCTCGGCTGCGCCCATTTTGCGCGCGTCGTGTCCGCGCGCGTGATGGGGTTTGGTGCCTTCGCGCTATTTGTTGCCGGCGCGGCGGTGCTGGCCGGAACAGGCATGGCCGTCGGTCTCGATTTCGCGTCGATAACGATCGGCGGCGCGCTGGTGCTCGGCGGCTGCGGTGTGCTGTGCCCGATGATGTACGGCATGGCGCTCGGCCTGTTCGAGCGCGACCACGGCCTGATCGGTGGCCTCATCAGCGCGCTCTGCTATCTCGCCGTCAGCGGCGCCATGGCGATCACGGCGGTGTTGCCTGAAGCAACCCAGGCGCCGATCGGATGGCTCTATCTCGGCCTCTGCGCCATCGCGGGCACGCTGCTCGCGGTCTCGCTGCCGTCGGCGCACCACGCCACACAGTCTTAAGGAAGGAACCAGTTCATGACCACCGTCGGTATTCGCGGCACGTTCTTCGACTTCATCGACGATCCCTGGAAGCATGTCGGCAACGAGCAGGTCGCCGCACGTTTCCACCAGGACGGCCTCATGGTCGTCATCGACGGCGTCATCAAGGCGTTCGGTCCTTATGACAAGGTTTCTGCTGCGCATCCGGACGTCGAGATCACCCATATCAAGGACCGCATCATCGTCCCCGGGTTCATCGACGGCCACATCCATTTGCCGCAGACCCGCGTGCTCGGGGCCTATGGCGAGCAGCTGCTGCCGTGGCTGCAGAAGTGGATCTATCCGGAAGAGCTCAAGTACCGGGATCGCAACTACGCGCGCGAGGGCGTCAAGCGTTTCCTCGACGCGCTGCTGGCGTCCGGCACCACCACCTGCCAGGCCTTCACCAGCTCCTCGCCGGTCTCCCCAGAAGAGCTGTTCGAGGAGGCGGCCCGCCGCAACATGCGCGTGATCGCGGGCCTCACCGGCATCGATCGCAACGCGCCGTCGGATTTCATCGACACGCCCGAGAATTTCTATCGCGACAGCAAGCGGCTGATCGCAGAGTATCACAACAAGGGTCGCAACCTCTACGCCATCACGCCGCGCTTCGCGTTCGGTGCTTCGCCAGAATTGCTCAAGGCGTGCCAGCGCCTCAAGCACGAGCATCCGGATTGCTGGGTCAACACCCACATCTCCGAGAACCCGGCCGAGTGCAGCGGCGTCCTCGTCGAGCATCCGGATTGCCAGGACTATCTCGGCGTCTACGAGAAGTTCGACCTGGTCGGTCCGAAATTCTCCGGCGGCCACGGCGTCTATCTCTCGAACAACGAATTCCGCCGGATGTCGAAGAAGGGCGCCGCGGTGGTGTTCTGCCCGTGCTCGAACCTGTTTCTCGGCAGCGGCCTGTTCCGCCTCGGCCGCGCCACCGACCCGGAGCACCGTGTGAAGATGTCGTTCGGCACCGACATGGGTGGCGGCAATCGCTTCTCGATGATCTCCGTGTTAGATGACGCCTACAAAGTCGGCATGTGCAACAACACGCTGCTCGACGGCAGCATCGATCCCGTGCGCAAGGACTTGGCCGAGGCCGAGCGCAACAAGCTCTCGCCCTATCGCGGCTTTTGGTCGATCACGCTCGGCGGTGCCGAGGGCCTCTACATCGACGACAAGCTCGGCAATTTCGAGCCGGGCAAGGAAGCCGATTTCGTCGCACTCGATCCGAACGGCGGCCAGATCGCGCAAGCGTGGCACCAGTCGCTGATCGCCGACGGCGCCGGCCCGCGCACGATGGACGAGGCCGCGAGCATGCTGTTCGCCGTCATGATGGTCGGCGACGATCGCTGCGTCGACGAGACCTGGGTGATGGGCAAGCGTCTCTATAAGAAAAGCTGAGACGGCAGCTCATGAGCGCATCCCTTGATACAGGCGGCCAGCCGGTCGCCCTCGTCATCCAGCGCCGCATCACTGATGATGGCTTTGCGGCGTTCGCGCGGTGGAACGGCGAGGTGGGCGAGGTGCTCAAGGCCTGGCCCGGGTTCCTGGGGCAGGAGGTGGTGCCGCCTCAGCCGCCCGCGCATGTGGATTGGGTGACAATCCTGCGCTTCGCGAGCCCAGCCGCTGCGCGCGCCTGGCTTCAGAGCGAGGTGCGGACGCGGCTGATCGCCGAGGTGCAGCGCTTCTTCGTCGGTTCGGAGGATGTCCATATCCTGCCCGACACCGGCGTTCAGCGCGACAGCGCGGTGTCGGCCGTCATCTCTTTCAAGGTGCCTGACGGCCTCGAGGACGCGTTCCTCAAATGGCAGCAGCGCATCCAGGCCACCGAGGCCAAGTTCAAGGGCTTCTTGCGCCACAAGATCGAACGGCCGATTCTGGGCCTGCATGACGAATGGATCGTCATCCTGTCGTTCGACAGCGATGCCAATCTCAATGCCTGGCTCGACTCGCCGATGCGGCAGACGCTGCTGGAGGAGGGTCTGCGCTTCAATGCCGGCATGAATGTGAAGCGCGCGAGCTATGGCTTCAATTTCTGGTTTCCCGCCGGCAAGACGCGAGCGCCGGAGCAAGGCGCGGGCCTGGTCTGGAAGAGCAACCTCATCGTCCTCCTGGTGCTCTATCCCGTGGTCTATCTCTGGGGTACTTTCGTCAGCGCGCCGCTGATCGACAGTCACGGCGTGCCGGTCTGGCTGTCGCTGTTCGCAGGCAATCTCGTCAGCACCCAGCTGCTCGGCTGGTGGCTGGTGCCGGCCGCCTTCAGGGCGCTCGACTGGTGGGTCACGCCGAAGGCCGCGCTCAGTCGCCAGATCGCGGGCTACGCACTTCTTGCCGCGCTCTATGCCGCCTCGATGGCTCTGTACGCGCTGCTGCTCGCGTGGCATTGGGGGCGGTGAGGCCAAGCAGGCGTTTGGCGCTCAGTTCACACTTGACAGGAAGCCCGCCAGAATCGTCCGGCTTTGGCTGAGCGTCTCGATGCGTTCATCGATGAGGCTGACCTGCTGCGCGAGTATCCTGCGCAGATTGTTGCACGGCGTGAATTCCGGATCGTTGTTCCGCACGCACGGCAGCAATTGCTGGATCGTTTCCAGCGTCATCCCGGCCGCGCCAAGCATTTTGATCCGCCGAACGGTCTCCTCTTCCACCGGACCATAATCGCGATAGCCGGAGTCGGTCCGCTGCGGCGCAAGCAGTCCTTCGGCTTCGTAGTAACGCAGCATCCGGACACTGACTCCCGTCCTGCGGGAGAGCTCACCAATCTTCACTGAAAAATCCTCTTGACCCTGACAGTGCTGTCAGACCTTACAGGTCGTGCTCGTCCATGTGAACACCATCGCGGAGGAGCAACGATGAAAGCTTACCATTTGAACGACGATGCCGGTGCCGGTGGCCTTGTGCTGGCCGATGTCAGTCGACCTGAACCCGCCGGCGGCGAGGTCCGTATCCGGGTCGAAGCGGCAAGCCTGAATTATCGCGACCTGATGATCCTCGACCGCGTTGGCCAAGGCGGGCTGAATGGTCGCGTGCCGTTGTCGGACGGCGCGGGCGTCGTCGACGCCATCGGTTCGGGCGTCACGCAGTGGCAGCCCGGAGACCGCGTCGTCGCGTCGTTCTTTCGCGATTGGGTCGCGGGGCCATTCAAGTCCAGCTATGTTCCGTCTGCCCTGGGTGGCAACACCATGGACGGAATGCTGGCGGAGTATGTCGTGCTGCCGGCAACCGCGCTTGTCTCCGCGCCGGCGCACTTGTCCGCGGTCGAAGCAGCGACCTTGCCCTGTGCCGGCGTTACGGCCTGGCACGGCCTCGTCGCTCGCGGCGGGATGGGCAAAGGCGACACGCTGCTGGTCCAGGGAACAGGCGGCGTCGCGCTGTTCGGCCTTCAGTTCGCCGCGGCGCTGGGCGCGCGCGCGATCGTGATATCCTCCTCGAATGAGAAGCTCGCCCGCGCCAAAACGCTGGGCGGTTCTATCCTCATCAACTACCGCGACACGCTTGACTGGGATGCCGCGCTGATGAAGGCGACGGACGGCGAAGGCGCCAGTCATATCCTCGAGCTCGGCGGACCCGGCACCTATGACCGATCGCTGAGATCGGTCGCTTCGGGCGGCAAGATCGTCCAGATCGGTGTCTTGACAGGGTTTGGCCCGAAGCCGGACCTCGCGCGTCTTCAGTGGGAGAACGCCGACATCATCGGTGTCACCGTCGGATCGCGCGAGCATTTCACCGCCATGAATCGCTTCTTGACCGACAAGGCAATCCACCCGATCGTCGATCGGGTGTACGGTTTCGACGAGGTCCCCCATGCGTTCGCCCATCTCCGGACCGGCTCCCACTTCGGCAAGGTCGTCGTGAAGCTGTAAGGTCTCGGAGACGTCAGGGCGGAAGGCCGCTTCATCTCTGGACAAACGACGACTATGTTCGCCCTGACATTTCTCGGGACCTCCGCAAGTGTTCCGTCCGCCGAACGCAACCATCCGGCCCTCCTCGTGGAGGCCGCGGGCCAGCGCATGCTGGTCGATTGCGGCGAGGGCACGCAGCGCCAGTTGCTACGCAGTGGCGCCGGCTTTCGGCGGCTCGACCGCGTGCTGCTGACGCACGCGCATCTCGATCATGTGCTGGGCATCCCCGGTCTGTTTTCAACATTGGGATTGCGGCGGAGTGCCGACGCGATGACCATTCATGGCGGGCTTGGCACACTCGACATCGTCATCCGGATGCTCGCGGGCCTGTGGGGTGCGGGCAGGGCGCCGATCCCTGTCGAGTTCGCAGCCTTGAGCGAAGGACAGGTCATCGATGCCGGTGACTTCACCATCGCCTGCTTTCCGGTTCGCCACCGCGACACCGACAGTTTTGGTTTCGTCTTCCAAAGTCCCGCGCGCCGTCATCTCTTGTCGGAACGCCTTTCGGCCCTGGGCGTGCCGGATGGCCCTATCCGTGGAGAGTTGGCTGCGGGACGAGCCATCGTGATCGGTGATCGCACGATCGATCCGGAAGACGTCCTGGGTCCGCCGAGCGGCGGCAAGAGGCTCGTCGTGATCGGCGACACCGAAACCACCGAGGGGCTGGCGCAACACGTCGCTGATGCCGATCTGCTCGTGATCGAGGCAACGTTCCTCGATCGTGACGCGTCGACCGCGCGGGACTACGGGCATCTCACCGCGGCAGAAGCGGCGTCGTTTGCGGCAGCGAGCAATGTGAAGCAGCTCGTGCTGACCCATATGTCGGGACGCTATGAGGACGAAGAGGTCCTCGCCGAGGCGGCAAGGATCTTTCCGAACAGCCGGATCGCCGCCGACTTCGATCACATCGCGATCTAGCCGTCGCGCCGAAACATCGCCAATCGCCGTCTCGGCCGCCGCTATAGACCGGCGCCAACACCGAGGCGGCCGATGCCCGGCAGCTTGACGGCAGGCCGCCGGATGTCGAGGCCGAGCACGGCGCCGAAGAAGTTGAGCTCGAGGCCTTCGACCCAGCCCAGGGTCAGGCCGAGATAGCCGGAGAGCGAGGCATAGAAGCCGGTGCGCGAGGCGGTCAGCCCAATCCATTCCCCGGAATAGGGATAATCCTTGCCGATCGCGGTCGGCGGCAGAACCGCGCGAAGCTCCGGCACGGCATCAAGAGCGGCTTGAACGAAGGTGTTCGAATTCGGTCCCGGCCAGGCGCTGTAGTCGCCGTAGGCTCGAAACTTGTAGGTCTCGATCACAGTCCGGATCCTGGGAATGAGGAACTCGGCCTGTGGCCCATCTACGGCGACGACGGTTTCCGGCAGGGCGCCGAACCACCTTCCATCGGGGGCGAAGCCGTTGCTCCGGATCGGTTCGCCCCACGCCGTGTAGTCGTATCGGCTATAGCTGGTCGCATCCTTTTCCTTGACGACGATCCACGTGTGGACGGCGAAGATGCTTCGCCACCGGACCGTTCGGGCCGCATAAACCCGGATCAGGGCATCGGGATGGGAAGAAGCGGGCGGCAGCAGGCCCGCGCTGGAACGGTCGGCCGTCTGCCAATTGCCGCGGCCATCTCCAAGCCAATAGTACCGCGCGGCCGATAGGCCGAACGGCACGATCAGGAGCAGGAAGAAAATGAGCACGGTTCTTCGCAAGGAGAGATCGGGTTTCGGAAGGAAGCCTTGAGGATATAAGTCGTGAAAGCACTTTCACAATGATGTTCGAATGCAGATCGTCGGCCGTAAGGTCGCGCGGGACACGTTCGCGAAGAGATCGCTCATCGTCTATCCCTCGCATTTTCTCTTCATCCAGATCGCGATCAATCTGCAGCTGTTTGATCCGGTCACGCTCACCAATCCGTACATTGTCAGTCATTGGCGAATTCTGTTTCAGACCTTGGGCATCCTGCTCGCATCCACGATGGTCGCGCTCGCCTTCGAGTTCTCGGTGCAGCGATGGATCGACCGGGCACGCCGATCGCTGTTCTACAGCCGCAAAGGACCGCAGGATTCCTTCGGGCAGGGTTGAGACCTCTCCGTCTTGCCCACGCGAACGCAGCAAGAACAAGCCGGCGATGTTCACAGAAGGGCTGGACCGCGAAGGTCAGCGCGGCTATATGAGCGGCCTGCGAGCCGCTGATTTGCAAAACGATCAGCCCGCCCTGCAGAGCTTCCGAAGAAAGCTTAGCGATTTCAAGCGCTTCGGTGGGGAATGGTGTAACGGTAGCACAACAGACTCTGACTCTGTTTGTCTTGGTTCGAATCCAGGTTCCCCAGCCAGCTCCGGGCCTTCCAAGGTCCGGCTCTCCAGGTCCCTCAGTGACAGTGATTGGTCCACCGGCCGCGCCGCCGATCGCGACCGTTTGCCTCATCTGAAATCGCGTTTCCCCGGTCGGATCGCCGCGCGCTCCATCGTCCTTGGGGCACACAAATCGAGGAGATCCGTGATGCCCTATGTCGATGGTTTCGTTCTGGCCGTGCCGAAGGACAAGGTCGAGGCCTACAAGACGCTGGCGACGAGCGCCTGCGCGATCTGGATGGAGCACGGCGCGCTCGATTACGTCGAGTGCATCGCCGACGACGTTCCCTACGGCGAACTGACCTCGTTTCCGCGCGCAGTGATGGCGAAGGAGGACGAGGTCGTGGTGTTCTCCTGGATCGTCTACCGCGACCGGGAGACCCGCGACGCCGTGAACAAGAAGGTGATGGCGGATCCGCGGCTGAAGATGGAGGGCATGCCGTTCGACGGCAAGCGCATGATCTATGGTGGCTTCACGACGCTGTTGCGGGCGAGCGACGTTGTCAGCTGACAGCGGGAGCAAGAGGCCTATCTCGGAGGCGCGCGGTCGACCTCGGCCTGCAGCAGCAACGCCAGGCAACCGGCGAGCCGCGTCTCCATTTCTTTGGACGACAGCGACAATGGGCCGGGATCGTTGAGGATCGCGTTCACCAGCGTGCCCAGCACGATCTGGAAGCCGAAGGCGATGGCGCGGGTCTTTGCCGCCTTGCGGCCCTTGCCCATGGCCGGCAGCAGGAGCGGGGTGGCACGCGCGGTGGTGGCCTGCGCGAGCGCCTTGAACGGCGTCCATTTGTCCGGACGGGTGTCGTCGTGCTGAAGCGCGGCGCGCAGCACGCCCTCGTGGTTGCGCATCCAGCCGATGATGCCGCTGACGATGATATGGCAGAGCCTCTCGAGGTCCGGATCGGGTGACGGCGGCCTGATCCCCGCAAGGCGCTGTTCGCCGTCGCGCGTGGCCAGCGCCATCAGCGCGTTGAAATAGGTCTCCTTGCTCTCGAAACGGCTGTAGAAGGCGCCGACGGTGGCGCCGACTTCGGTGCAGAGCGACTCGATCGAGAGCTCCGCAAGGCTGCGTGTCCTCAGCATCTCGGCGCCGGCGCGCAGCAGCGCCAGCGTGGTTTCTCGGCTGCGCTTCTGCCGCGACGGGGCGACGCCCGGCAGGTCGAAATCGCGAAACACCGGCTGGTCTGACCGTGGGCGCATCCGTGCTTGCATCCGCCAAAAATCATAATCATAATTCTGATTATAATTTAGGGCGAGGCGGGCCGCGGGTCAATCGCGGGCGCGACGACAATGAAACACCGGGTCCGGCAGGGAGGATCAGATGAGTGCAGGCAGCGGCACGCCGTTCGGCGGCACCGTCGGCAAGACGGTTGCGGAGTCAAAACCCTGGTGGCCGGATGCGCCAAGGCCGCCCGCGGGGGCGCCGAACATCCTCGTGGTGCTGTTCGACGACGTCGGCTTCTCCGATTTCGGCTGCTACGGCTCGGCGATCAGGACGCCGACCATCGACAGGCTCGCCGCAGAGGGCCTGCGCTACAGCGGCTTCCACACCACCGCGATGTGCTCGACGACGCGCGCCGCGCTGCTCACCGGGCGCAACCATCATTCCGTCGGGGTCGGGTGCCTCGCCAATTTCGATTCCGGCTATCCCGGTTATCGCGGCAAGATCGCGCGCGAGGCGGGCACGCTGGCCGAGATGCTTCGCGTGCATGGCTATCGCAACTACATGGTCGGCAAATGGCACGTCACGCCGCTGACCGAGAGCGGCGCCACCGGCCCGTTCGACGGCTGGCCGCTCGGCCGCGGCTTCGATCGCTTCTACGGCTTCCTCGACGCCGAGACCGACCAGTACGCACCGGAGCTCGTCTCCGACAACACGCATATCGATCCGCCGGGCGGCCATGCCGACGGCTATCATCTGACAGAGGATCTGATCGACCAATCGATCCGCTTCATCGGCGATCACGTCGCCGATCGTCCTGACGTGCCCTGGCTGACCTGGGTCGCGCTCGGGGCCTGCCACGCGCCGCATCAGGCGCCGGCCGAGATCATCGGGAGCTATGACGCTGCCTTCGCCCATGGCTGGGACGTCGAGCGGGAGCAGCGTCTCGCCTGCCAAAAGGCGATGGGCCTGGTGCCCGGGGATACGCGGATGCCCGCACGCAATGACGGCGTGAAGGCCTGGGAGGAGCATTCGGCCGACGAGCGCCGCGTTTTCACCCGCCTGCAGGCGGCCTTTGCCGGCATGCTCGACCATTCCGACCGCCATCTTGCGCGTCTCGTCGCATTTCTCGACACGGCCGGCATCCGCGATAACACCGTGATCATCGTGATGTCCGACAATGGCGCGAGCCAGGAAGGCGGGCCGCTCGGCTTCGTCAACGCGATGGGACCGTTCAACTTCAAGCCGGAGCCGATCGCCGAGAAGCTCGCACGTATCGACGACATCGGCGGGCCCGACACCCACAGCAATTTTCCGCATGGCTGGGCGATGGCGTCCAACACGCCGCTGCGCCGCTACAAGCAGAACACCCATGGCGGCGGTATCCGCGATCCCTTCGTCATCAACTGGCCGAACAGGATCGCGGCCAAGGGCGAGCTGCGGCACCAGTTCGTGCACGCCTGCGACCTCACGCCGACGCTGTTGGAGCTGATCGGCATCGAGGCGCCCATCGATATCGCAGGCTGCCGGCAGATGCCGCTGGAAGGCGAGAGCTTTGCACGTTCGATTACTGATGCCTCGGCACCGTCGAAGAGCTCGCCGCAATATTTCGAGATGTTCGGTCATCGCGGTCTCTGGCACGGGGGGTGGAAGGCGGTCGCCTTTCATCCGTCGGGGACGCCGTTCGAGAACGACAAATGGGAGCTGTTCCATCTGGACGCGGATTTCTCCGAGACCGACGATCTCGCGACGAAGGAGCCGGAGCGTCTCGCAACGATGATCGCGACATGGTGGGAAGAGGCCGAGAAGCACAAGGTGCTGCCCCTCGACGACCGCTTCGGGCCGCGCTTTGCCGAGAATGCCGCACGTTTCCACGGCGCGCGCCACCATTTCGTCTTCCACGCAGGCATGGGGCACGTGCCGACCGACGTCGCGCCGGACGTGCGCAGCCGCAGCTACACGATCGAGGCGCATGTCGAGATCGGCGAGGCCGGCGCCGACGGCGTGCTGATCTCGCACGGCGATGCGACGTCGGGCTACAGCCTCTATCTCAGCGACGGCCATCTCGTGCACGATCTCAACATCGGCGGCAGCCACCAGATCGTGCGTTCCGATCGCTCGGTGCCGTCAGGCGCGCGCCGGCTCGGCGTGCACGTCGAACGCCTCGTGCGCAAGGAGGCGCCCGCCAAGGGCTCGCGCACCGGCGTCACCGAATATACGCTGCTGATCGACGGCGAGCCCGCGGGTTCGCTCCACACCCAGCTCGGCTTTCACACGCTGATCTCGTGGTCCGGACTCGACATCGGCCGCGACCGCGGCAGCCCCGTGTCACATTACGAGGCGCCGTTCGAATTCGCCGGACGGCTGCTGCGCGTCACTGTCACCATGCACAATGACCAGAAGCTCGACGGCGAAGCCGTCGGCAACGCGCAGATGGCGCGGCAGTAGGAGGGGGCCCGGCCTTCATGGTTCGAGACGCCCGCATTGCGGGCTCCTCACCATCAGGGTCTGAGATTTCGCCGCGCCCCAAACCTCATCCTGAGGAGCCCGCAAAGCGGGCGTCTCGAAGGATAGGCCGCAAGGAAAGTTTCCGCGGCACAGTCGGCAAGAGAGATCCGGGACTACTTGATCTTGTCGTAGGCCGCCGCGAAATCGCCCAGCGGAATCGGGATCGCGATCGTCTCCTTGGCCATGTTCTGGAAGGAGACCTTGAGCTGCTTGCCCGACCGCAACGCGGCAAGCAGGTCCGGCGCGATCGGCGAAGAGGCGTAGCAGCCGCGGTTCTCGCAGGTCTGGATCTGCAGGTCGACGGTCTTGCCCTCGTCGACCTGGAGCTTGGCGCCGATGGGAAGGTTGAGGCCGAGCGGCAATTGCAGCAGCGCCACCGGCGTGCGGGTATCGGGCGCGATGCGGATGTTGATCAGGACGATGGTCTGGCCAGTCTTGGTCAGCACCGCGTTCTGCTCCATCGCGCATTCGAGCGGCGCATCACGGCTGGCACTGGTGCAGCGCACGATCCAGCCGGCCTGTTGCGCAGGCGAGCCGTCGGCCTGCGGCTGCGTCGGAGCCGGCTGTGCCGCCGGAGCGGGGGCGTTCTTCTTGGTGCCGTGCTGGGCATAAGCGGCGCCAGTCGACAGCAGGACAGCAGCGACGAGGGCGACAAGTCTGGATTGCATGAGCATGGCGAAACCGCATTGGCGTGAACCGGGGCCTCGCTGTAGCGTCGCCGGAACAGCCGTGCAAGCCGCTACTCGGCAGCTTCCTTGACGGTGCCGTGCTCGACCGCCTCGCCGCTTTCGCCGTCACCCGAACGGCCCCAGCCCGAGAACCAGTTGTTGAGCTCGTCGAGATAGAGATAGACCACCGGCGTCGTGAACAGCGTCAGCGCCTGGCTGACGATCAGGCCGCCGACCATGGCGTAGCCGAGCGGCTGGCGGATCTCGGCGCCGGTGCCGTGACCGAGCATCAGCGGTACGCCGCCGAGCAGTGCGGCCATCGTCGTCATCATGATCGGGCGGAAGCGGAGCAGGGCGGCCTGGCGGATCGATTCCGCCGGCGTCTTGTGCTCGTCGCGCTCGGCGGCGATGGCGAAGTCGACCATCATGATGCCGTTCTTCTTCACGATGCCGATCAGGAGAATGATTCCGATCAAGGCAATGAGGCTGAAGTCGAAGCCCGCCGCCATCAGGATCAGAAGCGCGCCGACGCCGGCCGAGGGCAGCGTCGACAGGATCGTGATCGGATGTATGTAGCTCTCGTAGAGGATGCCGAGGATCAAATAGACCACGACGAGCGCGGCGAGGATCAGTAGCGGCACGGTGCCGAGCGATTGCTGGAACGCCTGTGCGGTGCCCTGGAAGCTCGAGTTCAGCGTCGGCGGCGCGCCGAGATCGGCCATCGCCTTCTGCACGGCTTCCGTCGCCTGACCGAGCGCGACGCCCTGGCCGAGGTTGAAGCTGATCGTGATCGCCGGGAACTGGCCCTGGTGGCTGATCGAGAGCGGACGGACCGGATCGGTGGTCCAGGTCGCGAACGTCGACAGCGGCACCTGGTCGCCGGTCAGCGGCGACTTCAGATAAAGCTTGTTGAGGCTGTCGAGATTGCCCTGCATCTCCGGCAGGATCTCGAGGATTACCTTGTAGGTGTTGAGCTGGGTGAAATACTGCGTGACCTGCCGCTGGCCGAAGGCGTCGTAGAGCGTGTCGTCGATCAGCTGCGGCTGGATGCCGTAGCGCGCGGCGGTGTCGCGGTTGATCTTGAGTTGGACCGTGGTGCCCTGGGTCTGCTGGTCGGTTGCGACGTCGCGCAACTGGGGCAGCGTCTGCATCTTGGCGAGGATCTTGGGCGCCCATTCGTTGAGTTCGTCCAGATTGGCGTCCTGCAGCGTGAATTCAAACTGCGTGCGCGTCGGCCGGCCGCCGAGCCGCACGTCCTGGGCTGCCTGCATGTAGAGGCGGGCGCCCTGGACCTTGTCGAACTGGGGGCGCAGTCGCGCGATGATCTGCTGAGCCGAGGCCTCGCGCTTGTCGCGCGGCTTCAGCGTGATGAATATGTTGCCGTTGTTGCCGGCGCGGCCGCTGCCGCCGATCGACATCGCGACGCTGGCAACGTCGGGATCGGCGAGGATGATCTTGCCGAGCTGTTCCTGACGCCGGGTCATCTCCTTGAACGAAATGTCCTGCGAGGCTTCCGAAGTCGCCGTGATCAGGCCGACGTCCTGCTGCGGGAAGAAACCCTTCGGGATCAGGACGAACAAATAGATCGACAGTCCGAGCGTGGCGAAGAATATCGCCAGCGTGGTGCGCCGCCAGGCGAGGGCATGGTCGAGTCCATATTCGTAGCCGCGCAGCATCCCGTCGAAGGCGCGCTCGCTCCATTGATAGAACTTGCCGTGGGTCACTTCGCCATGCGCGCGAAGGAAGCGCGAGGCCATCATCGGCGTCAGGGTCAGCGACACGAACATCGAGACGAAGATGGTCATGGCCAGCACGACGGCGAATTCGCGGAACAGGCGCCCGATGATGCCGCCCATCAGGAGCAGCGGGATCAGCACCGCGACCAGCGATATGCTGATCGATACGATGGTGAAGCCAATCTCCTTGGAGCCCTTGAAGGCCGCCGCCATCGGCGATTCGCCCTCCTCGATGTAACGCGTGATGTTCTCCAGCATCACGATGGCGTCGTCGACGACGAATCCGACTGCGATGGTGAGCGCCATCAGCGACAGATTGTCGAGCGAATAGCCGGCGACCCACATCAGGGCGCAGGCGCCCAGCAGCGCCAGCGGAACCGTGATGGCGGGAATGACGGTGGCCCAGAAGCTGCGCAGGAAAATGAAAATGACCATGACCACGAGGGCGATGGTCAGCAGCAGCGTGAACTGGACGTCCTCGACCGCCGCGCGGATGGTCGTGGTGCGGTCGCTGATGAGCTCGATCTTGATCGCGGGCGGGATCGCCGCCACCAGGCGGGGCAGGGTCGCCTTGATCCTGTCGACGGTATCGATGACGTTGGCGCCCGGCTGCTTGAAGATCACCAGGAACACGCCGCGCTTGCCGTTGGCCCAGGCCGCCTGCTTGGCGTCTTCAGCGGCGCTGACCGCCTGGCCGATGTCGCGGATTCGCAACGGAGCGCCGTTGCGATAGGCGATGATGACGTCGTTCCAGTCTTTCGCGTGCGTGAGCTGGTCGTTGGCGTAGATCGTGTAGGCGCGCCTTTCGCCGTCGATGTTGCCCTTCGGGCTGTCGACCGTGGTGATCGCGATCTGACTACGCACGTCCTCCATCGACAGGCCCTTGGCGACCAGTTTCGCCGGGTCGATCTGGATGCGGATGGAGGGCTTCTGCTGGCCGCCGATGAAGACCTGGGCGACGCCGGAGAGCTGGCTGATCTGCTGGGCGAGCTGGGCATCGACCGCGTCGCTGACGCTGGTCAGCGGCAGCGTCTCCGATGTTGCCGACAGCAGCAGGATCGGCGCGTCGGCCGGGTTGACCTTGCGGTAGGTCGGCGGCGAGGGCAGGTTCTTCGGCAACTGGCCGGAGGCGGCGTTGATGCCGCCCTGCACGTCGTTGGCGGCAGCGTCGATGCTGCGGTTGAGGTCGAACTGGATGGTGATCGACGCCGTGCCGAGATAACTGGTCGAGGTCATCTGGGCGATGCCGGGAATCTGGGCGAACTGACGCTCCAGAGGCTGCGCCACGGACGAGGCCATCGTCTCCGGGCTGCCGCCCGGCAAATTGGCGGTGATCTGGATGGTCGGGAAGTCGACCTGCGGCAACGGTGCGACCGGAAGCAGGGGATAGGCGACGAGACCGACAAAGAGAATGCCGGCCATCAGCAGCGAGGTGCCGATCGGGTATCGGATGAAAGGTGCCGAAATCCCGCCCCCGGTCATTCCTGTCGTACCTTGTTCTGGGTCGGGGCCGGGTTCGAGCTTGCCACCGCTGTCGAGACCAGGCTGCCGGGCTGCACCTTGAACTGGCCGCCGGTGATCACCTGCTGACCGGGGCTCAGCCCTTCCTCGATGACCGAATGTCCATCGATGGCGTAGCTGACCTTGATCTTGTGCAGCTCGGCCTTGTTGTCCTGGTTGACGGTATAGGCGTAGAGGCCGTTGGTCGAATGCTGGACTGCGTCATCCGGAACCACGGTCGCATCCTTCAGCGTCCGGACCAGAAGCCGCGTCGAGACCGACTGGCCCGGCCACAGCGCGTGGTCCTTGTTGTCGAACACCGCCTTGAGGCGGATCGTCCCGCTGGTGGTGTCGACCTGGTTGTTGATGACCGCAAGCTTGCCCTCGGCCAGCGTCTTCTTGCCGTCGGTGGTGAAAGCGATCACCTTGAGTGCGCCGGTCTTCTGACCTTCGCTGATATAGGGCAGCTGGTCTTCCGGCGCGGTGAAGATCACGGCGATCGGCTCGACCTGCGAAATCGTGACGATGCCCGTCTGCGTCGAGGCGTTGACGATGTTGCCGACGTCGACCTGGCGCAGGCCGGCGACGCCGGTGATCGGCGCCTTGACCCGGGTGTAGTCGAGCTGGGTCTGGGCGTTGGCGATCGCGGCTTCGTCGGCGGCGATCTGGGCGGTGAGCTGGGCGACGGTCGAGCGCTGGGTGTCGACGCGTTGCGCGGTCGCGAATTCGCCGAGCTTCATGGCGCGCTGAAGTTCGAGATTGGCGTTGGCGAGACTAGCCTCGTCCTGCGCCTTCTTGGCCTTGGCCTGGTCGAGCGTGGCTTGATAGGGACGGGGATCGATCGAGACCAGAAGCTCGCCCTGCTGGACGATCTGTCCTTCCTTGAAGGCGAGCTTGTCGATCTGGCCATCCACGCGGGTTCGGACTTGTACGGTGTTGAACCCCTGAACCGTGCCGAGACCGGTCAGATAGACCGGGAAGTCGACCTTCTGGACCGGGGCGACGCTCACCGGGACGGCAGACGGCCGGGGCGGCCCCTTGTCGGCGGTCTGGGCCTTGCCGGCGCTATGCCCGAATTTCTGCCAGCCATAGTAACCCGCGGAGGCCACGGCCGCGATGATCAGAATCCAGAGGATCGGCCGGGACTTTTTCATGTCGTCTCGTGTCGGCTCGTATGCCCCCAAGCTACGAATTATCAGGGCAACCGCAGGGTTCCAGCGAGCTTGTATATTACACGCCAAGTTCGAGTGTAAACAGCACTATCCGTCGAGAATCCTAAACAATTGGAAAGCTTTGCACCGTCTAGGCAATGGTCTGACGCGGCGGTGTGCAATGCTGCATTTTCCCGGCAGGCGCGATCGGCGCGCAAACCCTGTGCAGCACTCCCGGACGGTGTGCTCCGACCGAATGCGCGGTGCCGAGTCGCAGGTCGGCGCCGGTGACAAGAATGGTTCTAAGTCGCGCGGAGGCCGTTTCGATTGTCAGGGATATCGCCATCATCCATATCGGCACCGCCACACATGGAGCGCAGTATGGACGAACTGAACGGCAAGTTGATCGCGTGTCAGATTCTGATCACGGGATTGATCGCGCGTGTCGCTAATGAGCAGCGCGATCCCTTGCGCTTCCTCACCGACTTCCGAGACGAGATCAAAGCCGTCGTGAACGGTGTCAACATCGCCGGCATGGACTCAACCGATCGCGTGCGCGCTGTCGCGCTGAAAACCGTCGACGAATTGTTTTCGCTGATGAAGCCGCCGAGCAGCGATTGATGCTGTGAGCTAGATCGCCGATTTGCGCAGCATTCGCCGGCATCTTTTAGAACGAGTCCAATCTCGATTTAGAACGATTTCAAACTGTAGTTTAGAATCGTTTTGATCTGGATCGATTCAAGGGTTCTTGCGAGCTGCTTGCATTGACCCGAAATTTTGCGGCCGATACCAACAACTCATCGTTCGTCGAAGTGAATGAGCGAACAGGAAGATGGGGCGTTTGGTAATGGGGCAGGTGGTCGCACCGAAGTCGTTGCGTTCGGTCGCAGCATTCGATTTTGTAGATGAAAAGTTCGCAGGCGTTTTAGGCAAGAAAGCCTCGGCGGTTGCGAGCTTGATCGCAGTGGCGTCGGTGTCGACCGGCGCGCAGGCGCAGCAGTCGAACCTGCCGCCGGTGACGGTCGATGCGCCCGTCGAGCGTCCGCGTCCAACGGCGTCGAAGCCCTCGCCGGAACAGGTCCGCGCCCGCAACGCGATTCGTCGCGCGGCGCAGCGCGAGCAGGCCGCTCAACAGACGGCGCCGACAACGCCGTCAGGCGCTCCCGACGGCAATCCCTATGCCGATCCGGCCGCACCCTACAAGGTCGATCACGTCCAGGCGTCCGGCAAGTTCCCGGAGAAGATGCTGAACACGCCCAAGTCCATCACGGTGCTCAGCAAGGAAGTGCTCGAGGACAAGAACGCGACGACGCTGAAGGAGATCGGGCGCTCGACCGCGGGCGTGACGCTGGGTTCGGGCGAGGGCGGCAACGCGTTCGGCGACCGCTTCTTCATCCGCGGCTTCGACGCGCGCAACGACGTGTTCATCGACGGCATTCGCGATCCCGCGGTCTCCATCCGCGAGAACTTCTTCACCGAGCAGATCGAGATTCTGCGCGGGCCGGCATCTTCCTACGCCGGCCGCGGCACTGCCGGCGGCGCCATCAACATCGTCACCAAGCAGGCGGGCGACGTCAACTTCAAGCGCATGGGCACCGAGTTCGGTACCGACATGACCAAGCGCGTCACGCTCGACGTCAACCAGGTCATCGATCCGACCTTCTCGGTGCGCACCGGCGGCCTGTTCCAGGACGCCAACGTGGCCGGGCGCAATTATGTGACCGACAACCGCTGGGGCAGCTTCATCTCGACCAAGTACACCCCGACCAACGACATCAAGATCACGACGAACTACGTTCACACCGATCTCAGCGGCTATCCCGATTTCGGCGTGCCCTATTACAAGCAGGGCAATGTGCCGGTGACCTCGGCCGGCATTCCGCGCGGAAACTGGTACGGCTTCCTCAACCGCGACTTCCAGACGGCGCGGCAGGATTTCGGCACCGGCACGATCGAGTACAAGGTCAACGAGGCCATCACGTTGACCAGCAAGGTGCGCGGCGAGCACTCGCTGCTGAACTACATCGGCACGCTGCCGCAGAACCCGAACACGACCAGCCCCAATCCGCTGCTCTGGACCACGACGGCGAGCGCGCAGAGCCGCTACCAGAACGTGGACGTGTGGGCGAACCAGAACGAGGCCACGTTCAAGCTCGATACCGGCGGCGTCAAGCACACCGCCGTACTCGGCGTCGAATATTCGAACGAGAACATCTCGATCGACCGCTACACCGGCCTCTCGTCGGAACTGTTCGGCGGCGGTTCAACGAGCAACGGGGCCGTCACGGGAGTCAATCTGTACTCTCCGCAGTACACCAACATTCCCTTCAGCAACACGCCGTCGCTGATTGGAAACCCGACGCGCTACGGTGTCAACACCAGCAGCGTGTATGTCATGGACACCGCGAACTGGCAGGACACGATCATCGTCAACGGCGGCGTGCGCTACGACGGCTATAGTCAGAGCTCGTCCACAAACTCGGCCTATCTCAAGCAAAGCGCCGATCTCGTGAATTACAACGTCGGTTTGGTCTACAAGCCGATGTCGATCGGCAGCATCTATGCAGCCTATGCGACCTCGGCCAATCCGTTCGGTTCGGAGCTGGACGCGACCGGCACCGACTACGGCGGCGTTCCCGCCAACTCGACCATCCTGCTCGGGCCCGAGCGTAACAAGGCGGCTGAGGTCGGTACCAAATGGGAGCTCGCCGATCGCCACCTGCTGGTGACCGGTGCGCTGTTCCAAACCACCAAGGACAACGCGCGCGAGACCGTCAGCGGCCTGCTCACTTCGGGCGCTGCCTACAGGATCCAGGGCATCGACATCGAGGCGGAGGGCAAGATTACCGACCGCTGGAGTATCTTCGGCGGCCTGGTGCTGATGCAGTCGAAGGTCACGCAGAGCGGCGTCGCTTCCAACATCGGCCTGCAGCTTGCCAATATCGCCCACCAGTCGTTCAGCATGTTGACCAAATACAAGTTCGATGATGGCTGGGAACTCGGCGGCCAGGCGGTGTACCGCTCGAAGGTCTATGGCGGCACGTTCGCGGCGAACACCGGCAATGAGCTGCCGAGCTACTGGCGTTTCGACGCGTTCGTCGAGAAGAAGATCGACAAGAACTGGACCATGAAGTTCTACGCCCAGAACCTCACCAACAAGCTGTACTACGACACGCTCTATCGCAGCGCAGTGCCGTTCGTGGCGGTGGCGCCGGGCCGGGCCTTCTACATCGTGACCACGGCGAAGTTCTGATCATGTTGACGTGCCTGCCAGGTGTTCTCAGCAAGGATGATGTGGCGGAGTTCCGCCGCATCATGGACGCCAGCGGATGGGAGGACGGCCGCTCGACCGCTGGCGCGCAGTCGGCCATGGTCAAGCGCAACGAGCAATTGCCGCCGGATAGCGATGTCGCGCGCAAGCTCGGCAACCGCATCATCTCGGCGCTGACGTCGAACCCGCGCTTCATCGCGGCGGCGATTCCGCTCCAGATCTTCCCGCCGCTGTTCAACCGCTATGCGGCGAGCAGCGGACACCATTTCGGCCTGCATGTCGACAATGCGATCCGCGGCGACCGTCTGACCGGCCTTCGCATCCGCACAGACCTCTCGGTCACGCTGTTCCTCGCCGAGCCGGAAGAGTATGACGGTGGCGAACTTGTGATCGAGGACACCTACGGCTCGCACGAAGTCAAGTTGCCAGCCGGCGACTGCGTGCTCTATCCCTCGACCAGCCTGCACCTCGTCACGCCGGTGACCAGGGGAACGCGGGTTGCGTCTTTCTTCTGGCTCCAGAGCATGATACGGGACGATCAAGCCCGGAGCATGATCTTCGACCTCGACACCGCGATTCAGGCGCTGGTGGACCGGCTCGGGCGTGACGATCCCGAAACGGTCAAATTGACGGGTATCTATCACAACCTCATTCGCTACTGGGCCGAAGTATGAAGACCATGACCTCGAGAGCCAGCCTTGCCGCCGCCGCGATGCTGGCGGTCGCCTGGCTCGCATCCCCCGTTTCGGCCCAGACCCAAACCCCCTCGGCGCCGGCACAGTCGGCGGCCCAGCCGGCCCCGGTCAGTCCGGCTCCGACGGCCCCGGCAATCACCGCGCCTGCTGTCCCGGCGCCTTCGGCTCCGACGGCGGCCGCCCCGGTTGCTCCGGCGGCGTCCCAGGCGGCCACCGTTTCGACCACCGTCAAGCCTGATGCCAAGCCCGATGCGGCGGCCGGCGTCGCGCCGGCGATGAAGGAGTTGTCACCTTGGGTGATGTTCATGTCGGCGGACGTCATCGTGAAGGCGGTGATGATCGGGCTCGCCTTCGCATCGCTGATGACCTGGACCGTCCTGATCGCCAAGTCGATCGAGCTGTCGGTCGCATCCACCAAGCTTCGTTCGGCCCTGAAGAAGATTGCGGAGTCGCGCTCGCTTGCAGAAGCGCAGATGGCGCTCGGAGCCAAGGAGGGCATCCTGCCGTCGTTCCTGGCGGCGGCGCTGCGCGAGGCGCGGATGTCGGCCGGCCTGTCCAGTGATACCGGCATCAAGGAGCGCGCGGCCTCCAGCTTTTCCGAGATCGTGCGCGCCGAGGCGCGGCGGATCCGCATCGGCATGGGCGTGCTCGCGACCATCGGCTCGACCTCGCCCTTCGTCGGCCTGTTCGGCACGGTCTGGGGCATCATGAACAGCTTCATCGGCATCTCGAAATCGCAGACCACGAACCTCGCCGTCGTCGCGCCCGGCATCGCCGAAGCGCTGCTCGCCACCGCGATCGGCCTCGTCGCCGCGATCCCGGCCGTCATCATCTACAACCACTTCTCGCGCGTGACGAAGAGCTATCTCGAACTCGTCAGCCGCGCCTCGGGCGCCGCGGGGCGGCTGCTCTCGCGTGATCTCGATCGCAGCCACGGCAGCGTGCATTCGCGCGCAGCGGAGTGAGCCATGGGCGTTTCGCTCGCAGACAACGATGACGACGACGATTTCTCGGAAACGCATGACATCAACGTCACGCCGTTCATCGACGTCATTCTGGTGCTGCTGATCATCTTCATGGTCGCAGCGCCGCTCTCCACGGTCGACCTGCCGATCGATCTACCGACGTCCAGCGCGACGCCGCAGAAGAAGCCGGACAAGCCGACCTATCTCAGCATCAAGCCCGATCTGACGCTTGCCCTCGGGGAAAACCCGGTCCACCGCGCCGAACTGATCGGGACGCTCGACGGACTGTCCGACATGAGCAAGGACAAGTACGTGTTCCTGCGTGCTGACAAGTCGGTGCCGTATGGGGAGTTGATGGGCGTCATGGAGCTCCTGCGCTCGGGCGGCTATACGCGGGTGAAGCTGGTGGCGCTGGAAGGCGCGCCGGGAGCGCCTGCGGCAGGCGCCGCTCAGCCTTAGAGGCCCGCTATGTCGGACGAACTCAGACCATCCCGGAAGCTCTGGATCCTGGCGGCGGTGGCCGCGCTCGTGCTCCATCTGGGTGGTGCTGCGCTCGCGCTGGCGCATTTGCACGCCGACGACGACGGCGACGGCCTCGGTGCGAACGGCGCGGAATTCGCGGTGGAGATGGCCTCGCCCAAGGCGCCCGAAACCGATCTGCCGCCCGGGCCTGACAGCGAAGCGATGCAGGAGCAGCAGGCGCTTCCCGAGCAGAAGGCCGAGACCAAGGAGACGGAGCTTCCCAAGGACCAGTCGCAGGAGGTCGAGGATCCCGACCGCGTCGTGACCGAGAACAACGCGAAGAAGCCGACGGAAGACGATCCGAAGATTCAGGCGGTCGAAACGCCGGCCGCCGAAGCCTCGCCGAAATCGGTCGCGACGGCACGGCAGACGCTCGAGGAGGAGGCGCGCGAGGCCGAGAAGGCGCTGGCGCCCGTCATCGGCATCGGTAAGGACGTCCTGAAGCTGACGGCCGACTGGAACCGCAAGATCAGCGCGCATTTGTCGCTGCACAAGATCAATCCGGAAGGCAAACATCCCAACAACCAGAAGGTCAAGGTCAGCTTCGCGATCAACCGGAAGGGCAACGTGCTATCGGTGGATGTCGTGGAGTCGTCAGGGGATGCAGCCTACGACGCGGCCGCGGTCTCGATCGTCCGCAAGTCGGATCCGATCCCGCAGCCGCCTGCCGCGCTGACCGAGGACCGGTTCGAGCGGACCGTCGACATCATTTTCACGCCCGCTGACGCGAAAAAGAAGAAAACGGCTCAGCGCCAGTAGAGCCGGATCCCGACATAGACGACGACGAGGCAGGCAAAGATCAGCGCCACCGGAAGCGGCCGTTTCTGGGTTCCAGCTGCCGCGCCGGCCCCGAAAAAGCTGGTCGTCTTTGGCTTCGGCACCGGGCGGCGGAAAGCGGTAACATTGTCCGCGGCCGGCTCCGCCGGTCGAGGGCGGACGTCGGGCGGGAGTCCTCCGCCGCCCATCTCGGCGTAATAGGCCCTGTAGATCGCGCCGATGGTTGCCTCGGTGGCCTCGCCCTCGCTCATCTGAGCCACCAGGTTCTGGTAGCTCGCGAGGAATTCCTGGGCGCCCGAAGGCAGCGCGGACGCCCCATTGAGCTTGGCCATCATCTTCCAGGTGGCGAAATCGGCGCGGGCGCGGGTATCCGCGCGTCGCGCGATCAGCATATCGGCAGCTTTGACCAAGTCGGCCTCTGGCCCTTCGGCTTAAAGTTCGGGTGTGGCTGTTTCAACTACGCATTGCCGGTCAGGAAGAGAACAGCCTGAATCACATGACCGGTCAACGTTCGCAGTATTGCTGAAATAACATCAAGATTTAGACCGAACTGGGAACCTGCAAGTGGTAGCAGGATCAACAGGCCGATCAGGATCAGCATCCCGAACGGCTCGAGCCGGGCCAGCGGCATGGCGAGGGCGCGCGGCAACAGCCCGACCGCGACGCGCCCGCCATCGAGCGGCGGGATCGGCATCATGTTGAAGACCGCGAGGATGGCGTTGATGACGAGCGCATTCTTGAGGTTGTCGGCGACCCATTTCGCCGAACTGGCAGGGACAAGGGGCAGGGCGTGGAAGGCGAGGGCCGCGGCAAGCGCCAGCAGGATGTTGGTGGCGGGCCCGGCCAGCGCCACCCAGACCATGTCAAGCCTGGGGTTGTTCAGCTTGCGGAAGTTGACCGGCACCGGCTTGGCGTAGCCGAACAGGAAGGGCGAATGCGTAAACAGCAGCATCGCCGGCAGGATCACGGTGCCGAACGGGTCGATGTGCCGGAGCGGATTGAAGCTGACCCGTCCGAGCTGCGAGGCCGTGTCGTCTCCGAGCCGATCCGCGACGAAAGCGTGCGCAGCCTCGTGGAAGGTGATGGCGAGCACGAGGGGGAGCACCCACACCGATAGGTCATAAAAGGATATGTTCACGGCTCGTCCGTTCCGGTTTGCCTGCGCGCTCTGCAGAGCAGGCCGTATAGGGCCACAAATCTTTACGATCTACCGTCATATGGTACCCAATTCCGAAATTGCCCGCTGCAAATGGTTCGCCGCCGGCGCCTGCGCGGTCATGATTTCCTGCGATAGAGGATGAACCGGGTTGATTCGTCAGTGCGCTCGAACTGCGCCGACAAGATCTGCTCCACCATGTCCTTCAGCCAGTCATATTCGTAGGTCGCGCCACGATCCAAAATGAAATGGTCGGCCCCGGCAAAGCTCCGCTTGACGTGATCCGGGCTGAACGTATCCCGGAAGGGGAGGAAGTAGCTCTTGGGTCCTCTGCCAAGGGCCACAAGAACGAGCCAGTCCTGGTCCGACAACAGCAACATGCGACCATCGGGGGGCACAATCCTGTTGACCAGGTCGATGTCGCTGCCATCGAGCCGGACCTTGACCTGTCCCGCTCCGCGTCCCAGCTTCAGGCTAGCTATGCTCGGATATTGCAAGTACGAGCGCAGTCCGATCGTCACGCTCTGCTGACGATCCTGCGCGCGCAGAAGCACGGTGACCGAGAGCGCCGCTGTTGCCGCCAACGACAGGGCAGGGATGACTTGCGAAGTCATTCGACCGAAGACGGCGCGGAATGCCGATCGGCACCACCACGCACAAACGGCAAGGTAGGCAAAGGCGTTTTGTTGCCATACCGCGTCGAGTGACCGGTTCATCCACTTTGCCATGAAAACCAGCGCGACGAGAGACAGGACCAGCAGATAGGCGCGCTCGATATTGCGGCAGCCGGCCCACGTTGCGGCGACGCTGACGACTGTGCCTATGGCCATTGCCGGCAAGATCAACTGGTACACTGTCCCGAATCCGGGATGCCAGTTCATCGTCACCCCAACCCAATTCGAGACGCTGTGCAGGCCGATCGGCGCGAGCAAGACGTGAAGGAAGTCCTTCGAAAGAACGGCCGGACCGAAGGCAGCGACGAACAATACGAGCAGGATGACGGCAGACAGTCCGGTGAATGCCGCGACCTCCCAAGGCCAGCGCTTTTCCAGCACCCGCGCCGACAACGCCGCGCAGCCGACGAGCCACGTATAAATCCCCGTCTCCGTATTCCAGAAGATCGAGACTGCGCAGACGGAAGATAGCGCTGCCAATGACCAACCTGAGGGATGGACCATGAAACGCGCAAGAATGCCCGTGGCGATGAACACGAACATGTACCTGACGGCGAGGGAAGACGGTCCGGCGAATGCGTCCCCCGCCCCATATTGACAGAGTGCGAGAAATACGAAGGCGAGGAGAAACGGCAGCGCCCTGTTCTGGAAGAAGTCGCGCAGCACCCAATAGGCTGAGAGGTGATAGATCGTGAGACAGGCCGCAACGAAGCCGATGTAACGCAAATACAGGGCGTTCGGGTCGGCGCGGAGAAACTGCCCAAACAAATACGATGGGCCGTATCCATAGAAGGACAGGAAGTCGCGGCCAGGCACCATGCCATCTGCAAATTGATAGAGCGCTGGTCCGACCAGGAATGAAACGGCGTGAGGATTGCCCGCCGCCTCGCTGGCCAGACGTTGCACGCTCAAGGGCAGAGTCAGGGCGAGCAGGGCTGTGACGAGCGCTGCGTCGATCCATCCAAACTCGAAAAAGGCGATCGGCCTGACGTCCTCGTCGCCCTCGATGCGGGTGTCGGTCCGGATGCGCTTCACGAAAGGGACGAGGATCGCGCCGACGGCGACCGCCAGTGCGACCATTCGAAGTCTCTGCTGGAATGCATCTTCCAGAAATGCCTCCAGCGCCACGACGATTGCCAGCGCCGAGACGTGAAACACGATCAGCGACTGACCTTCAAAGAATTTCCGGAGCCTGAGGGACGCAAAGGCCGAGAGGCCGCCGATCACATAGAACAAGACATAGAAGATCTTCTCGGCACGCTTGATTGCCGCACTGTCCGCGAAACCCAATTGGACGACCGGGAAGTCCTGCGCGAGATTGGCGCCCATATCCAGCTTGGCAGCCTTCAAGATCAGATAGGCAGAGATGCCGGCCGCAATAGCGCCGACACACGCTCCCCACACCGCAAAACTCTGAAATCGCCAAAGTCCAAGTTCTGATTTTGTTATTGGCCTAACAAGACGCAACACCATCCCCCGCAAAACTAGCCCTGCGGAAGCTTAAAATAAAAAGAAACCTGAGGCCACCATGATGGGTTTCATGGCCCTCGCCGGAAGACAAGAGGCAGACGTCGGCCACCCCAGACCCGAAATCGCAACAGCGCCGGAATCCGGATCGCGACGACGATGGCGGTGAGGTGCTCGGGCCGCGGGTGCCGCGTCAGGTGAAACCTGACGTTACGCCGGAATCGTCCCCGGATATTGCACCAGGCCGTCGTCGAGCTTCAGCCAGACGGGTTTTTCAGAGACCCAGATGTGCTCGGTCGGCGCGAAGGCATTGCGGTCGTCGAACACGGAGAGGGACACGCCAGCCAAAGTCCCATTGCGCCGCCACGCGAACAGGCGCGTGCCGCAGCGCTTGCAGAATACGCGGTCGATAGCCTCGGACGAGGCATGGCGCTCGGTCTCGCCTTCGACGCTCAGCGCGCGCTGGTCGAATTGCGCGCGGGCAAAGAAGGGCGAGCCCATCGCTTTCTGACAGAGACGGCAATGGCAGATGCGAACGTTGAGCGGTTCGCCCTCTGCCTTGAACCGCACCGCGCCACACAGGCATCCGCCTTCCCGGATCATGCTGTCCTCAATAGGTTGCGCGTCCGCCCGAGATGTCGAACACCGCGCCGGTGGAGAAGGCACAATCTTCCGACGCGAGCCAGGCCACCATCGCGGCGAGTTCTTCAACCAGCACGAAGCGCGCCTTTGGAATCTTCGACAGCATGAAATCGATATGCTGCTGCGTCATCTGGTCGAAGATCGCGGTCTTCGCCGCGGCCGGCGTCACCGCGTTGACGAGGATGTCGTGCGCGGCGAGCTCCTTGCCAAGCGACTTCGTCAGCGCGATCAGGCCTGCCTTCGACGCAGAATAATGCGAGGCGTTCGGATTGCCTTCCTTGCCGGCGATCGAGGCGATGTTCACGATGCGCCCGTATTTCTGCTTGAGCATCGCAGGCACGATCGCCTTGCAGACGATGAAGGGACCGTCGAGGTTGATGCGCAGCACCTTGCGCCATTCCTCGAGGTCGGTCTCCCAGACCGGCTTGTTGACGCCGGCGATGCCGGCGTTGTTGACGAGGATGTCGATCTTGCCGAACGCGGCCAGCGTCGCATCGCGCGCCTGCTCGACGGCGGCGGTATCGGTGACGTCGACCTTGAAGACTTTGGTCTCGCTGCCGATCTCCTTCGCCGTCTTCTCGGCCAGCGCAGCGTCGAAATCCCAGATCGCGACCTTGGCGCCGGAGGCGACGAAGCGTTCCGTGATGGCGCGGCCAAACCCCTGCGCGCCGCCGGTGACGATGGCGACGCGGCCGTCGAGGTCGATCTTGTTCATGAGACTGATCCCCAGGCGTCAGAGCATGTAGCCGCCGTCGACGACGAGGTCGACGCCGGTGGTGAAGGCGCTCTCGTCGCTGCCGAGATAGACCGCCATCGACGCGATCTCGTCGGCAGTGCCGAGCCGGCCCATCTTCTGGCGAGAGATGAACATCTCCTTGCCCTGCGGTCCCTGTGCAGCGGCGCGGTCGAGCATCGAGGGCGTCTCGACGGTGCCGGGGCAGATCGAGTTGCAGCGGATGCCCTTGGTGATGAAATCG
The DNA here is from genome assembly GCF_002266465.3 of Bradyrhizobium symbiodeficiens. Lineage (NCBI taxonomy): Bacteria > Pseudomonadati > Pseudomonadota > Alphaproteobacteria > Hyphomicrobiales > Nitrobacteraceae > Bradyrhizobium > Bradyrhizobium symbiodeficiens. The sequence goes on from NZ_CP029427.2 coordinate 3,176,724, forward strand.
AGCGCGACCGCGCGGGTCAGCAGCGACACTGCCGCTTTCGAAGCGCTGTAGACGTAGCGGTTCGCCGGCGGCCTCAAGGCCGCGCAGGAGGAGATGTTGACGATGCTGCCGCCGCCGGCCGCGAGCATCTCGGGCAGGAACGCCTTGATGGTCCGGTGCATCGACTTGACGTTGAGGTCGAACGAGAAATCGAAGTCCTCTTCCGAGCATTCCAGGATGGTGCCGTGATGGACGAAGCCGGCCGCGTTGAGCAGGATGTCGACCTTGCCGATACGTTTGGCGAAGGCGTTGACGTCGGCGGTGTTGCGGACGTCAAGCTTTGCGACCTCGGCGATGCCTTCCTTGGTCAGATCAGCGATGCCGGCTTCGTTGATGTCGGTCGCAATGACCGTTGCGCCTTCACGCGCGAATGTGAGAGCGCAGGCGCGCCCGATGCCGGCGGCCGCAGCCGTGATGACGGCGCGCTTGCCCTTGAGGCGGTTGGCCATTTTGTTTCTCCTTTGAATTTTCTTCCGTTATTCCGGGGCGCCTCTTGGCGCGAACTACGGTGCACAATTGCGCACCTGAGAATCCATCGGGCCACAGCGTCGGTTGATGAATGGATTCCGGGCTCGCGACTTCGTCGCGCCCCGGAATGACAGTGTTAGTGATTATCCCGCGCTACGCCGAACGTGCCGGCGACGTTCTGGTAGCGGGTGGCGAGCTCCATGCAGGCGCCGGTCGATTGCTGGCCGACGGTGTTGCGGTAGATCTCCTGCCACGGCGTCTGGTTCGGCGGGTGCTTGAAGCCGCCATTGGCCTTCAGCTCGGCGTGACGCTTCTTCAGCTCCTCGTCCGAGATCAGGATGTTGGCGCTGCCCTTGTTGAGGTCGACGCGGACCTTGTCGCCGGTCTTGAGGACCGCAAGCCCGCCATTGGCGGCAGCTTCCGGCGAGGCGTTCAGGATCGAGGGCGAGCCCGAGGTGCCGGACTGGCGGCCGTCGCCGATGCAGGGCAGGGACAGGATCCCGCGTTTGATCAACGCTGCCGGCGGCTGCATGTTCACGACCTCGGCGCCACCGGGATAACCGATCGGCCCGGTGCCGCGGATGAACAGCACGCAGCGCTCGTCGATGTCGAGCGAGGCATCGTCGATCCGCGCGTGATAGTCCTCCGGTCCCTCGAATACGATGGCACGGCCCTCGAAGGCATTCAGGTCCTTCGGATTGCTGAGATAGCGGTCGTGGAATTCCTTGGAGATCACCGAGGTCTTCATGATCGCGGAATCGAACAGATTGCCCTTCAGCACCAGGAAGCCGGCATCCTTCACCAGCGGCTTGTCGTAAGCCCAGATCACGTCGTTGTCCGGCTTCGGCGCATCCTTGCAGTTCTCGCCGATGCCGCGGCCGTTGACGGTGACTGCGTCCTCATGGATGCGCTTGTGCTTCATCAATTCGCGCACCACGGCGGGCACGCCGCCGGCGCGGTGGAATTCCTCGCCGAGATAGAAGCCGGCCGGCTGCATGTTGACCAGCAGCGGCACGTCGTGGCCGACCTTCTGCCAGTCTTCGATGGTGAGCTCGACGCCGATATGGCGGGCCAGCGCGTTGATATGGATCGGCGCGTTAGTCGAGCCGCCGATCGCCGAATTGATCACGATGCAGTTCTCGAACGCCTTGCGGGTCAGGATGTCCGAGGGCTTGAGGTCTTCCCACACCATCTCCACGGCGCGCTTGCCGGTCTCGTAGGCGATCTGGCCGCGCTCGCGGTAAGGCGCGGGGATCGCCGCACAGCCGGGCAGCGAGAAGCCGAGCGCCTCGGCAAGACCGTTCATGGTCGAGGCCGTGCCCATGGTGTTGCAATGGCCGACGGACGGCGCCGACGAGGCCACGATCTCCATGAACTCTTCATAGTCGATCTCGCCCGCGGCGAGCCGCTCGCGCGACTTCCAGACGATGGTGCCGGAGCCGGTGCGCTCGCCGGCATGCCAGCCGTTGAGCATCGGGCCGCCCGACAGCACGATCGCGGGCAGGTTCACGGTCGCAGCCGCCATCATGCAGGCCGGCGTGGTCTTGTCGCAGCCGGTGGTGAGCACGACGCCGTCGAGCGGATAGCCGTAGAGGATCTCGACCAGACCGAGATAGGCGAGGTTGCGGTCGAGCGCGGCGGTCGGGCGCTTGCCGGTCTCCTGGATCGGATGGGTCGGGAATTCCATCGCAATGCCGCCGGCCTCGCGGATGCCCTCGCGGACGCGATGGGCAAGCTCGATATGGTGGCGGTTGCAGGGAGAGAGGTCGTTGCCGGTCTGGGCGATGCCGATGATCGGCTTGCCGGACTGCAACTCGGCACGGGTGAGGCCGTAATTGAGGTAGCGCTCCATGTAGAGCGCCGTCATGCCGGGATTATGCGGGTTGTTGAACCATTCCTGCGAGCGAAGGTGGCGGCGGGAGCCGTTGCCGGCGGGGGCATGCCCATTGGTTGGTTTTTTTGTCATTGGTTTCTCCTGCAATGCAAACGCACTGGCGTCCGTCCACTTACATCAATCCTGGGGCGCCGGCTTGTGCGATGCCCAATGGCGCCAATGACGGATCGCTGGCCCGCTGGCGGGTCGTTTCCTCACAAGAGCGATACTAGTCATGGCTACTTGGTAACGCTACCATTTTGTTCGCCGCGCCCGCGCCTGAAACGGCTGGCCTGCTGTCCGAATGGCGCGGCAATGAACTTTGCCGTTCGATCACCCTGAAGCCGAGATCGAGCACCGGCTGCTCCGGGCGCTGTCCACCGATCGCCTCGATCAGCATGGTGGCGGCTGTTTTGCCCATCTCGTAACGGTTGGTGCGCACGCTGGTGAGGGTGGGGACGGCGGAGGCCATGAATTCCAGGTCGTTGAAGCCGACGATCGCGATCTGCTCGGGCACGGCGATCTCGCGGCGGCGGCATTCGAACAGCACGCCGAGCGCGAGGTCGTCATTGGCGCAGAACACTGCATCGAGATCGGGCTCGCCCGCCAGGAGATCGGTGAACAGGGCGCCGCCCAGCGTCACCGAGGTCGGCGTCGCCGTGGTGACGACGAGGCGCTGTTCGAACGACCCGGCGTCCTTCATGGCCGAGACATATCCGTCCAGCCGCCGCTGCACCCTGGGATCCATCCGCGCGCCGACGAAGCCGATCTTGCGGCGGCCCTGTTCGAACAGGTGCGAAACCGCTGCGCGGGCTGCATCATGGTGCGAAAAGCCGATCATCATGTCGACCGGATCGGGGCCGATCTCCATGATCTGCACGATCGGGCAATCGGCGGCCTCGAGCATGGCGCGCGATTCCGGGGTCTGGTCGATACCGGTGACGATCAGCCCGGCCGGCTTCTGCGCGAGAAACAGCCGCAGCAGCTTTTCTTCCTGCAGAATGCTGTAGCGCGTGTTCGACAACTGGATCGAGTAGCGGCTGCCTTCGGAGGCGTCGTAGATGCCGCGCAGCACGTCCGAGAAGACGTTGTTGGTGAGAGAGGGAATCAGGACACCGATGACCTCGGTACGTTGCGAGGCCAGCGCGCGGGCCGCAAGGTTCGGCACATAGCCGAGCTCCTTGGCGGCGCTCTCGACCCGCGTCCGCTTGCCGATCGACAGGGCGTCCGGATTACGGAAGAAGCGGGACGCCGTAATCGGGCTGACGCCAGCAAGCTCGGCGACTTCCGCCAGCCGGATCTTGCCTGACTTGGTGCGTTTTCGACCCATTTGCTGCTCTTAACACAGTCATTCCCGCAAACAAAGGAACGTTGACAGCGCTACCAGCAACGACTAACCAAAGACAAATTGCCAAAACCGCACAAACTGCCGACAATGTTGCTCGCTAAGATCGGGCCGAGTTCGGTAAAGTCTGAAAAAACAAGACGGTCGCGGCGCTCGAGGCGTCGTGGACTTTCGAGGAGGGAGCTAGATGTCGTCTGTGCAAATCCGCGACGTGCGGAAATCGTTCGGCAATTTTGAAGTCCTGCACGGCGTGACTGTACCGATCGAGGACGGCCAGTTCGTCGTTCTGGTCGGCCCCTCCGGCTGCGGCAAGTCGACGCTTCTGCGCATGCTCGCCGGTCTCGAGAACATCACCTCCGGCACGATCTCGATCGGTGACCGCGTCGTCAACAATGTCCAGCCCAAGGAGCGGGACATTGCGATGGTCTTCCAGAACTACGCGCTCTATCCGCACATGACGGTCGCCGACAACATGGGCTTTTCGCTGAAGCTGCGGAACGCGGGCGCCGACGAGATCAACAAGCGCGTCAAGCGCGCCGCGGAGATCCTCGCGCTGGGGCCGCTGCTCGATCGCTATCCGCGCCAGCTCTCCGGCGGTCAGCGCCAGCGCGTCGCGATGGGCCGCGCCATCGTGCGTGATCCGCAAGTCTTCCTGTTCGACGAGCCGTTGTCGAACCTCGACGCCAAGCTGCGCGTCGCGATGCGCACCGAGATCAAGGAGCTGCACCAGCGGCTGAAGACGACGACCGTCTACGTCACCCACGACCAGATCGAGGCCATGACCATGGCCGACAAGATCGTCGTCATGCATGACGGCATCGTCGAGCAGATGGGCACGCCGCTCGAGCTCTATGACAAGCCCGACAACCAGTTCGTCGCCGGCTTCATCGGCTCGCCTGCGATGAACTTCCTGAAGGGGCATGTGCGGGTCAACGGCGTTGCGACCTTCGAGGGGCCGAACGGCGTCAAGCTGCCGCTCAAGACCGCGCCCGCGGCGTCCGACGGCCGTCCCGCGGTCTACGGCGTGCGGCCCGAGCATTTCACCATCGCCGACGACGGCGCCGAAGCCGAGATCGTCGTGGTGGAGCCGACCGGCTCGGAGACGCAAGTGTTCGCCAAGATCGGCGGCGAGCAGGTCGTCGCGGTGTTCCGCGAACGCCACCAGTTCAACCCGGGCGATAAGATCCGGCTGAAGCCCGAGCCGTCACTGGTACATCTGTTCGACGAGACGACGGGAAAGCGCCTGAACGCGTAGCGTAAGACCAAGTCAAGACAATAAAAAAGCATCACAGGGAGGACACCATGCAAGACTTTACCCGCCGGACTCTGCTTCAAGGCGGAACGGCATTGGCTGCGACCGGCATGCTCACCGGGCCGGCACTGTTCGATTTCGCCAAGGCCTGGGCACAGAGCGCGCCTTGGAAGGCGGAGCCGGGCGCAAAGCTGACCGTGATGCGGTGGAAGCGCTTCGTGCCGCAGGAAGACGACGCGTTCAACGCCATGGTCGCGGCGTTCAAGGCCGCCACCGGCACCGAGATGAACGTGTTCAGCGAATCCTTCGAGGACGTGCAGCCGAAGGCGTCGGTTGCGGCCAACACCGGCTCCGGACTCGATCTCGCGTGGGGCCTGCACACGCTGCCGCAGCTGTTCCCGACCAAAGTGCTGAAGATGAACGACGTGGCCGATTATCTCGGCAAGAAGTATGGCGGCTGGACCGATGCGGCCGCCAAGACCTGCAAGCAAGGCAACGACTGGCTCGGCATTCCCGTCGCGACCAACGGCGGTTACATGACGTACCGCAAGTCGGCGCTCGAAAAGGCGGGGTTCAAGGAATTTCCGAAGGACTTCCCTGGCTTCCTCGAGATGTGCAAGGCCCTGAAGAAGAACAACACGCCGGCCGGCTTCGCGCTCGGGCACGCCTCGGGCGACGGCAATTCGTGGCTGCATTGGGTCCTCTGGGGTCACGGCGCCTACACCGTCGACCAGAACGACAAGATCATCATCAATTCGCCGGAGACCGCGAAGGCGCTGGAATATTGCAAGGCGCTGTACGACGCCTTCATCCCGGGCACCGCGTCCTGGAACGATTCCTCCAACAACAAGGCGTTCCTCGCCGGCGAGCTCTATTGCACGGCGAACGGCATATCGATCTACGTTGCTGCCAAGACCGACGCGAGCAAGAAGGAGCTCGCCGAGGACACCTATCACGCGCTCTGGCCGGTCGGACCGGTCGGCAAGCCGACCGAGCTGCAGCTTGCGCTGCCGATCCTCGCCTTCAACTTCACCAAATATCCGAATGCGTCAAAGGCCTTCATCGCATTCATGCTGGAGAAGGAGAACTACGAGAAGTGGCTGGACGGCGCGCAGGGCTATCTGACGCAGACCCTGAACGCCTATGAATCGGCGCCGATCTGGAAGGCTGATCCCAAGAACGAGGTCTTCTCTCAGGCCTCCAAGCGCACTCTGCCGGCGGCCGGAATCGGCACCGTCGGCGAAAAGGCGGCAACCGCCATCGCCGACTTCATCGTCGTCGACATGTTCGCCAACTACTGCACCGGCACCAAGGATGCGAAGGGCTCGATGGCGGAAGCCGAGCGCCAGCTGAAGCGCATCTATCGCTGAGCGTCACGGAGCGGGCGGCCATCCGGCCGCCCGCTCGTCAACATTTCGATCAGGGATATCGGGCATGGCTGATGTCGCAATTCCCCGGGCCAAGCCTCAGATGATCGAGGCCAACGCCTGGACCCAGCTCAAACACAATCGTAACTGGCTCGGCTTCTGGTTCATGGTGCCGGCCATGGCGTTCCTGATCTTCTTCCTGGCCTATCCGCTGGGGCTCGGCATCTGGCTGTCCTTCACCGACACCCGCATCGGCAGGGTCGGGCAATTCGTCGGCACCGAGAACTACGAGTGGCTGTGGGACGATTCCATCTTCTGGCTGTCGGTGTTCAACACACTGCTCTACACCTCCGTCGCGAGCGCCATCAAATTCGCGGTCGGGCTCTATCTCGCGCTGCTGCTGAACGAGAACATGCCGTTCAAGGCGATGCTGCGCGCGATGGTGCTGATCCCCTTCATCGTGCCGACGGTGCTCTCGGCGCTGGCGTTCTGGTGGATCTTCGATTCGCAATTCTCCATCATCTCCTGGTCGCTGAAGCATCTCGGCCTGATCAACCAGAACATAAACTTCCTCGGCGACACGACCTGGGCACGCATTTGCGTGATCTTCGCCAATATCTGGCGCGGCGTGCCGTTCGTGGCGATCACGCTGCTTGCGGGCCTGCAGACGGTGTCGCCGTCGCTCTATGAAGCGGCAACGCTCGATGGCGCCACGCGCTGGCAGAATTTCCGCTTCATCACCTATCCGCTGCTGACGCCGATCATCGCCGTCGTGATGACCTTCTCGGTGCTGTTCACCTTCACCGACTTCCAGCTGATCTGGGCGATGACGCGCGGCGGCCCGGTCAACGCCACCCATCTGATGGCGACGCTGTCCTACCAGCGCGCGATCATCGCCGGGCAGCTCGGGGAGGGCGCGGCGATATCCAGTGCCATGATTCCGTTCCTGCTCGCCGCGATCATGGTGTCCTGGTTCGGCCTGCAGCGGCGGAAATGGCAGCAGGGAGAGAACAATGACTGATCTGCCTGCCTCGAAAATCGATCTCAAGGCTGTCATATCGGGGCCCGCGCGCGTCGATAACAGCGAGGGCATGAGCTATCTGCAGTCGGTGCCGCGCCGGCTCGTGACCCTGTACTTGCCGCTCACGATCATCGTCGTCGTCCTCCTGTTTCCGTTCTACTGGATGGCGCTGACCTCGGTGAAGCCGGACGACCAGCTGCTCGATCTCGACAAGTTCAACCCGTTCTGGACCTGGAATCCGACCTTCAAGCACTTCCACAAGCTGCTATTCGAGAGCTACTATCCGCACTGGCTCTGGAACACGATGTATGTGGCGATCTGCGCCACCATGCTCTCGATCATCGCATCGGTGTTGGCTGCCTACGCCATCGTGCGCTTGCGCTACAAGGGCGCCAATCTCGTCGGCGGGCTGATCTTCCTCGCTTACCTGGTGCCGCCGTCGATCCTGTTCATCCCGCTCGCCACCGTCGTGTTCCAGTACGGCCTGTTCGACTCGCCGCTGGCGCTGATCCTGACCTATCCGACCATCCTGATCCCGTTCTCGACCTGGCTCTTGATGGGCTATTTCAAGACCATCCCGTTCGAGCTCGAGGAATGCGCGCTGATCGACGGGGCGAGCCGCTGGCAGATCCTGACCAAGATCGTGCTGCCGCTCGCGATCCCCGGGCTGATCTCGGCCTTCATCTTCTGCTTCACGCTGTGCTGGAACGAGTTCATCTACGCGTTGACCTTCCTGCAGTCGACCAGCAACAAGACGGTGCCGGTCGCGATCGTCAACGAGTTCGTGGACGGTGACATCTACCGCTGGGGCTCGCTGATGGCCGGAGCCCTGGCCGGCTCGCTGCCGCTCGTGATCCTTTACGCCTTCTTCGTGGAGCATTATGTGTCCGCGATGACCGGCGCCGTGAAGGAATAATCGCGGGGTCTGCCACGGGAGCGCGCCCAGGAGAACTGCCAACGGCTGCGCGTTCCGGCCAATAAGAAGGAGTTGAGCTCTTGCACATTCTGGTTCTGGGCGCCGCCGGCATGGTCGGCCGCAAACTCTGCGAACGGCTGTTGCGTGACGGCCGGCTCGGCAAGAGCGACATCACCAAGCTGACCCTGCATGACGTGGTCGAGCCCAAGCAGCCGGAAAAGGCCGGTTTCCCCGTCGAGACGGTGTCCGGCGATTTCGCCGTGCCGGGCGCGGCCGAAAAGCTGATTTCCGGCCGCCCGGACGTGATCTTCCATCTCGCCGCGATCGTCTCGGGCGAAGCCGAACTCGATTTCGACAAGGGCTACCGCATCAATCTCGACGGCACGCGGATGCTGCTTGACGCCGTCAGGCTCGTCGGCGGCGGTTACAAGCCCCGCGTGGTGTTCACGTCCTCGATCGCGGTGTTCGGCGCGCCGTTCCCGGATGCGATCGGCGACGAGTTCTTCCACACCCCGCTGCTCAGCTACGGCACCCAGAAGGCGATCGGCGAACTCCTGCTGGCCGACTATTCGCGCCGCGGCTTCCTCGACGGCATCGGCATCCGCCTGCCGACCATCTGCATCCGGCCCGGCCTGCCCAACAAGGCGGCATCAGGCTTCTTCTCCAACATCCTGCGCGAGCCGCTGGCCGGCAAGGAAGCGATCCTCCCGGTTTCCGAGGACGTCCGTCACTGGCACGCCACGCCGCGCTCCGCGGTCGGCTTCCTGCTGCAAGCCGGCACCATGGACCTCGAAAAGGTCGGCCCCCGCCGCAACCTGACCATGCCGGGCCTGTCGGCGACGGTCGGCGAGCAGATCGCCGCCTTGAAGCGGGTTGCGGGCGACAAGGTCGCCGCGCGCATCAAGCGCGAGCCTGATCCCTTCATCGTCGGAATCGTCGGCGGCTGGCCGCGCAATTTCAATGCGAAGCGCTCGCTCGAGCTCGGCTTCACCACGGCCGAGAAGACCTTCGACGACATCATCCGCATTCACATCGAGGACGAACTCGGCGGCAATTTCGTCGCCTGATCTCCGGCAGAGCGGGTACCCGAGATGGCGAGCGTTGCTTGCATCGGCGAATGCATGGTCGAGCTCAGGCAGGCGCAAAGCGGCGCGTCTGCCGGGCAGAGTGGCGGACTGTACTCGCGCGGCTTCGGCGGTGACACCCTCAACACCGCCGTCTATCTGGCGCGGCTCGAGGTCAAGGTCGATTATCTCACCGCGCTCGGCGACGACGCCCTGAGCGACGAGATGATCGCGGCCTGGACCGCGGAGAACGTCGGCACACGCCGCGTCGTGCGGCTCGCGGGCAAGCTGCCCGGCCTCTACATGATCCAGACGGATGCGAACGGCGAGCGCCAGTTCTTCCACTGGCGCGACAGCGCGGCGGCGCGGCAGCTGATGAGCCTGCCGGAGACCGGCGAGCTGCTCAACTCGCTGATGAGCTACGACATCATCTATCTCTCCGCAATCACGCTCTCGATCTACGACGCGGCCGGGCGCGAGCGCCTGTTGGCGGCGATCAAGCGCGCGCGCCTGCTCGGCACCCGCTTCGTGTTCGACACCAATTTTCGCGCACGCGGCTGGCCGGACCGCGACGTCGCCCGCGAGGTCTTTGCCGCGGCTTTCGCGGCCGCCGACATCGTGCTGACCTCCACCGAGGACCTGCTCGCGCTCCATCCCGGCGAGAGCCACGAGCAGCTCATGGCGCGCATCCCGACGCCCGAGCTGGTGTTCCGCCTCGCCGAGCCGGTGAGCCTGCTGCGCTTCCCTGGGACGGCGACCCACGAGGTCCGCGCCGAGCCGATGATCAACCCTGTCGTCGACACCACGGCGGCCGGCGACAGCTTCGCCGCAGCCTACATCGCGGCCCGGCTCACCGGTTCCGATCCGGTCGAGGCCGCCCAGGCCGGGCATCGCCTCGCCAGCGTCGTGATCTGCTATGCCGGCGCCATCATTCCGGGCTATGCCATGCCGCCGAAGAAACGACACCGGCCGGCGACCACGCGTCAAGCCACCAAGTGAACGGCCAAATAAAGATCGAGACCCATGACCACGACCGCCCAACAGAACCACCTTGCCGCGCTGTTCAAGGCGGCGACCGTGATCCCCGTGCTCACCATCGAGCGCATCCAGGATGCCGTGCCGCTGGCGCGTGCGCTGGTGGCCGGCGGCGTCCGCACGCTGGAGGTGACTATGCGAACCCCCGTTGCGATCGAGGCGGCGCGGGCGATGATGGCCGAAGTCCCCGAGGCGGTCGTCGGCATCGGCACGATCCTCAATCCGGCCGACTTCACCCGTGTTGAGAAGCTCGGCGTCGCCTTCGGTATCAGTCCGGGCCTGACCCCCGATCTCCTCAAGGCCGCAGCCCACAGCTCCCTGCCGTTCGCGCCGGGCATCGCCACCGCGTCCGAGCTGATGATGGCACTGTCGCACGGCTTCGACGTCGCAAAGTTCTTCCCGGCCGAGCAGGCTGGCGGCATCAAGGGCCTCCGCTCGCTCGGCGGACCGTTCCCGAACGTGCGGTTCTGCCCGACCGGCGGCATCGGCGAGGCCAATGCGGCGAGCTGGCTCGCCGAGCCCAACGTGCTCTGCGTCGGCGGGTCCTGGCTGTGCCCGGCCGCCGAGATCAAGGCCGGGAACTGGGCCGGCATAACTGCCATCTGCCAGCGCACCCTCAAGGCCCTGAAACCCGCGTGAAGTCTTGCCATCCCTGGGCTAAGTCTTAACTCAGGAAGAGACCCCCAGGGAGAGATGACCATGACTGCCAGCATCGTCGGATGGGCGCATACGCCGTTCGGCAAGTTCGACACCGAAACAGTCGAAAGCCTCGTTACCCGCGTGGCCAATGAGGCGATGGCCGACGCCGGCATTTCGGCCGGCGATGTCGACGAGATCGTGCTCGGCCATTTCAACGCCGGCTTCTCGGCGCAGGATTTTACCGCCTCGCTGGTGCTCCAGGCCGACCCCAAGTTGCGGTTCAAGCCGGCGACCCGGGTCGAGAATGCCTGCGCCACCGGCTCGGCCGCCGTGCATCAGGGCCTGCGCGCGATCGCCGCGGGCGCCGCCAAGATCGTCCTCGTCGTGGGCGTCGAGCAGATGACCCGCACCCCGGGCCCCGAGATCGGCAAGAACCTGCTCAAGGCGTCCTATCTGCCCGAGGATGGCGACACCGTCGGCGGCTTCGCCGGCGTGTTCGGCAAGATCGCCAGCTCCTATTTCCGGAAATACGGCGACCAGTCCGACGCGTTGGCGCTGATCGCGGCCAAGAACCACAAGAACGGCGTTGCCAATCCCTTCGCCCAGATGCGCAAGGATTTCGGCTTCGACTTCTGCCGTGCCGAGAGCGAGAAGAACCCTTTCGTTGCCGGTCCCCTGAAGCGCACCGATTGCTCGCTGGTCTCCGACGGCGCCGCCGCGCTGGTGCTGGCCGATGCCGAGACCGCCAAGACGATGACCAAGTCGATCGGCTTCCGCGCCACCGCGCATGCCCAGGACTTCCTGCCGATGTCCAAGCGCGACATCCTCCAGTTCGAGGGCTGCACGGTCGCTTGGCAGCGCGCGCTGGAGCAGGCCGGCGTCACGCTCAACGATCTCTCCTTCGTCGAGACCCATGACTGCTTCACGGTCGCCGAGCTGATCGAATACGAAGCGATGGGCCTGACGCCGAGGGGGCAGGGCGCCCGCGCCATCAAGGAAGGCTGGACGCTCAAGGACGGCAAGTTGCCGGTCAATCCGTCCGGCGGCCTGAAGTCCAAGGGCCATCCGATCGGCGCAACCGGCGTTTCCATGCATGTGATGACCGCGATGCAGCTCGCCGGCCAGGCCCCCGAGGGCATGCAGCTCAAGAACGCCAAGCTCGGCGGCATCTTCAACATGGGCGGCGCCGCGGTCGCCAACTACGTCTCCGTGCTGGAGCCGCTGAAGTAGGCCCTCGTAGGGTGGGCCAAAGGCGCGAAGGCGCCGTGCCCACCATTTTCCTTGCGTTAGATCATGGTGGGCCCGCGTCGCTTGGCCCACCTTAACGCTCCTGATTGATTGGCGGAAAAGCATCATGAGCACTGACTACGAAGACTCGCTGTCGATGGACGCACTCAACGATCGCATCGCGATCCTCGAGGACAACATAAGGCAGCTCATCGAGCAGGCCGCTGCCGCCTCGGGCGAGCAGAGCGAGTCGCGCATCGCCGACCGGATCAGCCAGCAGAACGAAGAGCTCGACCGGCTGCTCAAGATCCGCGAATCCCGCCAGAAGAAATAGCGGCCGATATCACCGCGCGACGCATGCGGCCATACGCGGGCCGCCCTTGCGCGCGCGGCATCGCTGCCCTTAGCTGGACCGAAATCGCGGGACGCGCCTTGAGCCCTCCGCGCAATCGGGAGTGAACGAATGGGGCCGCTGAAGGGCATCAAGGTCATCGACATGACCACCGTGCTGATGGGGCCTTATGCGACCCAGATGCTCGGGGACTACGGCGCCGACGTCATCAAGGTGGAATCGCTCGACGGCGACGTCACCCGCCTGATCGGCCCGATGCGTCACGCCGGCATGGGCCCGGTGTTCCTCAACACTAACCGCAGCAAGCGCTCGATCTGCCTCGATCTCAAGAAGTCCGCCGGCCGCGAGGCCGTGCTGCGGCTGCTGAAGGACGCCGACGTATTGGTCTACAACGTCCGCCCGCAGGCGATGGCGCGGCTTCAGCTCGGCTACGACGTCGTCTCGAAAATCAATCCGCGCCTGGTCTATGCCGGCGTGTTCGGCTTCGGCCAGGACGGGCCTTATGCGGCAAAGCCCGCCTATGACGATCTGATCCAGGGCGCCACCGCGCTGCCCGCCTTGATGGCGCAGACCGGCGACGGCGTGCCGCGCTACGTGCCGAATGCGCTGGTCGACCGCATCGTCGGCCTCACCGCGGTCGGCGCGATCTGCGCCAGCCTCGTTCATCGCGACCGCACCGGCCGCGGCCAGCGGGTCGACATCCCGATGTTCGAGACCATGGCCGGCTTCGTCATGGGCGACCACATGGGCGGGCTCACCTACGAGCCGCCGCTCGACAAGGGCGGCTATGCCCGCCACCTCTCGCGCGACCGCAGGCCTTACAAGACCTCGGACGGCTATCTCAGCGTCATCGTCTACAACGACAAGCAGTGGGAGAATTTCTTCAAGGCGACGGCGCGCGATGATCTGCGCGCCGATCCCAAATTCGCGACCTTCGCTGGCCGCGCCGCCAACATCGATGTCGTCTATGCCGAGCTCGCGCGCATCTTCGAGACGCGCCCCACCGTCGAATGGATCGACCTGCTGACCAAGGCCGACGTGCCTGTGATGCCGATGCATGATTTGCAGGGTGTGCTCCACGACGAGCATCTGGAGGCGACGAAGTTCTTCCCGGTCGTGAACCATCCGACCGAGGGGCCGATCCGCAGCATGAAGGTGACGGCGACCTGGTCGGAAACCGAGGCAGAGCCGGTGCGGCTGGCGCCGCGGCTGAACGAGCATGGCGCAGAGATTCTTCGCGAGGTTGGATACTCCCCAGACGAGATCGCCGCCATGGTCCGCGACGGCGTCACGCGATCAGTGTCAGAGTAGGGGGAGCAGCTATGACCACAGTTCTCTCATCCGTCATTCCGGGGCGCGACGAAGTCGCGAGCCCGGAATCCATCTATCTTCCGCGCTGGCCGCGCTATGGATTCCGGGCTCGGCCCTCGGGGCAGCCCCGGAATGACAGCGGAGAGGTGTCGAGATGAGTTTCATCACCGGCGTCGGCCTCACGCCGTTCGGCAAGCATGAAGGCTCGTCCTCGCTCGACCTGATGAGCAAGGCGGCACAAGCCGCGCTCGACGACGCAGGCCTGAAGCGCTCCGACATCGACGGCATCCTTTGCGGCTATTCCACCGTCTCGCCCCACATCATGCTGGCGACCGTGTTCGCCGAGCACTTTGGCATTCGCCCGTCTTACGCCCACGCAGTGCAGGTCGGCGGCGCCACAGGCCTTGCGATGACGATGCTCGCGCATCACCTCGTCACATCAGGCGTCGCGCGCAACGTGCTCGTCGTCGCCGGCGAGAACCGCCTCACCGGGCAGAGCCGCGACGCCTCGATCCAGGCGCTCGCGCAGGTCGGCCATCCCGACTACGAGGTGCCGCTGGGGCCGACCATTCCCGCCTATTACGGCCTCGTCGCCACGCGCTATATGCACGAATACGGCGTGACCGAAGAGGACCTCGCCGAATTCGCCGTGCTGATGCGCGCCCACGCTTGCACCCATCCCGGCGCGCAATTCCACGATCCCATCACGGTCGCCGAAATTATGGCCTCGAAGCCGGTGGCGTTGCCGCTCAAGCTGCTCGACTGCTGTCCGGTGTCCGACGGCGGCGCGGCCTTCGTCGTCAGCCGCGAGCGGACCGGCGAGACGGGCGTGCGCATCCGCGGCTGCGCCCAGGCCCATACCCATCAGCATGTCACGGCCGCGCCCGCGCTCAGCGAACTCGGTGCGGAAATCTCGATCGCGCGCGCCAAGGAAGCTTCCGGCCTTGCGATATCCGATGTGCGCTACGCCGCGATCTACGACAGTTTTACGATCACACTCGCGATGCTGCTGGAGGACCTCGGCCTTGCCGGCCGCGGCGAGGCCGCAGCCCGCGTGCGATCAGGCCATTTCAGCCGCGACGGCGCGATGCCGCTGAACACCCATGGTGGCCTGCTCAGCTACGGCCATTGCGGCGTCGGCGGCGCCATGGCGCATCTGGTCGAGGCGCATTTGCAGATGACGGGGCGGGCGGCTACCCGCCAGGTGCGCGACGCCTCGATCGCGCTGCTGCATGGCGACGGCGGAGTGCTGTCGTCGCACGTGAGCATGTTCCTGGAGCGGGTGCGATGAGCGGGCGAATCGTGGACTGGACCAGGGGCGAAGAGGCCATCACCTACCAGACCTGCGGCGCCTGCGGCCATGTGCAGTATTTCCACCGCGCCTTCTGCGCGGCATGTGGCGAATCGAATCCGCGCGAGCAGCGCGCCAGCGGCAAGGGCACAGTGTACGCGACCTCGCTGGTCTGCCGCGCCGCGACCCCGGAGACGCGCGCTCACGTGCCCTACAACATCTTGCTGGTCGATTGCGCCGAGGGCTTTCGCATGATGGCGCACGGTGAGAACGATCTTGCCATCGGCGATACGGTCACCGCGAGCTTCAAGCCGTTTGCCGGCAAGCTCGTGCCGTTCTTCACGAAGGAAACGTAAGTGGATTCGTCATTCGGGGGCGGTCGGACGACCGAGCCTGGAACGGGTATTCTGGGCCTGGCCTGCTAGGACCGCGCTTTGCGCGATCCCGGGAGAGCCACCCCGGAATGACGAAAACTCTTGCTAACGCAACTCCAACTCAACGCCCGTAGAACAAGATGCTGGCGATGACGAGCATCGCTGTCACCGCCAGCATATGCGCGAGCGCTCCCGAGGCCGCCCCCTTGGTGGCTTCCTTCATCCATTTTCTCCCTAGACTTGGGCGTGACTCATCGTTGTGCGGCTAGCGCACCCGACGGCCAATTGTTTTACTCGGAACACCCCATTTGCGAGTACTCACCGCGATTTGTCCCCACGCGGCGAATATCGACTGTCTCAGGGTCGATCAGCAATGCGGCGGCATTTTGACTCGATGTTGTTGCTCCCAAGGACGCGCAAGAATAGAGTTTCGTGGAACTTTCGCCGCAGGCGACAAAAAGCATCAAAAGCTCAGGGAAAACTTCAGGAAAATCATGGCCCGCATCAACTACAGCGACCCGTCCAAGGCATCCGACCGTACCCGCGAGATTCTCGACAAGAATCGCAATGCCAACATCTTCCGCATGATGGCGCACTCGCCGAGCTACTTCGAGCAGTACTGTCGCTTGGGCGGCGCCATCCGCCACAAGGGCGAGCTCGATCCGGTCGTGCGCGAGCTCGCGATCACCCGCACCGGCATCTTGTGCGAGGCACCGTACGAGATCGTCGCGCACAAGCGGATCGGCAAGAATGTCGGCGTCACCGACGCGCAGAACGAGGCGCTCGAGAACTGGCAGGCCGCGACCTGCTTCGACGAGGTCCAGCGCGCCGCGCTCGCCTTCGCCGACGAGATCGTGAAGCTGAAGAAGCCGACCGACGCCACCTTCGAGGCGATCGCAGCGAAACTGACGCCGGCCGCGCTGGTCGAGCTGCAGCTCTCGGTCGGCTTCTACATCATGACCTCGAAATTCCTGGAGACGTTCGAGATCGATCTCCAGCCCGTCACTGAAGTGGTGGGCTAATCCAAAGCTTGCTGCGAGGGATGCTCATGACGATCGATGATTATGCGGCATGGGCCGCGACCATTGCCAAAGTCGATGAGCGTCCGTCCAACGAGCGCTTGTCGTATCTGGGTCTCGGCCTCGCCGGCGAGGCCGGCGAGGTCGCCGATCACATCAAGAAGCTGCTGCGCGATGACTGGCTCGACAAGGCGGGGCTCGTCGATGAGCTGGGCGACGTCATTTATTACTGGGCCTGCCTGTGCGCTGCGACCGGCCAGCAGCCATCCGAACTGCTCAAGGCAAGCGCCGCCAAGATCAAGCGACGGCTGAGCGAGGCGGCGAGCCGCTAGGGCAAGGTAAGGGGCGGTCGATCGCCTCCCTGTTGCCATCCTTCGAGACGCCCGCCGGTGGCGGGCCCTCAGGATGAGGACCGAATGCGCGGCTGCAGTTTCAACGAGCACTGCTGCCGCTTGGCCTCATCCTGAGGAGACCGCGAAGCGGTCGTCTCGAAGGACGAGGCGTGCGCTCACGTCGACGTCAGAATATCCACCTTGGCGTTGGCGACGATCAGGCGATCGGCCAGTAGTTGCGCCAGATTTCGCATGACGCGCTCGCTGGCGCGCGGGTGCTGCTTACGGAAGCGTTCAAACGCCTTCAGCGGCACTTCGAACGCGGTCGCCGCCATGTCGGCGAAGACGTCGGCCGAGCGCGTCGTCTCCAGCAGCGCCATCTCGCCGAACGCCATGCCCGCCGTCAGCGTCGCGAGCCGCACACCGTCGGGCAGCGTGACATGCACGGCGCCGCTGCGCAGGAAGAACAGGGAATCGGCGGGATCACCCGTGGTGAGAATCCTGGCGCCGGACTGATAGGTGCGGATGGTGCAGATCGAGCCGAGGTCCGTCAGCTCGTCCTCGCCGAGGCCCTCGAGCAGCGGCTGCTCGGCAAGCTCGGTCGTCTCATGGAAATCGATCGAGCCGCCATAGCGGTAGACGATCTGGTCTTCGGCCCATTCGATCGCGGTGTCGAGCAGATAGAAGTCGCGGACATTCTTCAGCTCGGCCGTCCATTCCCGCAACGTATCCCATTCCTTGGAGGCGCGTCTGACGCCCGACAGCACCACCGTGACGTTGAGTGCTGCGAGCTCCTCGAACGCCTCGGCGACCAGCCGCGCCCCTGCTCGGGTGGTGGAGGTGACGCGGTGCAGATCGAAGATCACGAATTGGGGACGGGGCCGGGCGGCGAGCCGGCGGGAGACGTAGTCGACCGCCGACAGCGACAGCGTGCCGACCAGCTCGATGATCCGCACCTCCTGCTCATGGGCGGCGAGGATCTCGCGCTCCTGCGGCCGGCGAACGCGGCGTGACGGGCTCTTGCCGATGTCGTAGTCGGCGATGACGGCGTTGCGGGCGTCGTCGCTGCGGTTGAGCATATGCAGGTCGTAATGCGCCGACAACGCCTCGCAGACCTTGATGCCGCGCACGCTGTTGCCATGCTTGTCGAGCTTCGGTGAATAGCTGCCGAGCCCGAGGCGGGCGGGGAGGGCGGCGAGGATGCCGCCGCCGACGCCACTCTTGGCGGGAATGCCGATCCGGTAGATCCATTCGCCGGCATAGTCGTACATGCCCGACGAGGTCATCACCGACAGCGTGCGGGAGATCGCGTAGGCGCTCAGCACCTGCTCGCCCGTGACCGGATTGACGCCGCGATTGGCGAGCGTTGCCGCCATCACCGCGATGTCGCGCGCGGTGACCAGCACCGCGCATTGCCGGAAGTAGACGTCGAGGACGCCTGCGACATTGTCCGAGATCACCGCATTGGTCTTCAGGAGGTAGCCGATGGCGCGGTTGCGGTCGCCGGTCTGGCTCTCCGAGGCGTAGACGGCTTCGTCCACGGCGAGATCGCGGCCTGCGAAGCGGCTCAGCGCGAGGCGGATCTGTTCGAAGGCCTCGGGTCCCTTGCTGTCGTAGATCAACCCGGTGCAGGCGATCGCGCCGGCATTGACCATCGGGTTGAACGGATGGTTGTCGGCATTGAGCCGGATCGAGTTGAAGGGATCTCCCGACGGCTCGACGCCGATCGCGCTCTCGACCCGGCCTGCGCCGAGCAGGTCCAGCGCCAGCGCGAAGACGAACGGCTTTGACATGGACTGGATGGTGAAGGGCACCCTGGAGTCGCCGACTTCGTAGACATGGCCGTCCAGTGTCGCGAGGCTGATGCCAAAACAGGCAGGATCAGCCTTGCTCAGCTCGGGAATGTAATTGGCGACGCTGCCTGAAGTTTCGGCAGAGAATTCGTTGAGGCAATTGTCCAGAAACCGCAGCAAAGGCGGCTTCGAGCGGGTCCAGGCGGCGGCGAGAGGCGAGAGCGGGGTCATCGCCTCTCTTGTGCAACGCAATCAGGGTACGCGCAACCCGTTCGGCATCACGGCCTGCCGCCGGACCAGCAGCAGGGCGATCAGAACCGTGGGCAGGAGGATGCCAAGGCCGAGCAGCGTCACCTGCATCTGCGACAGCGGCATGATCCCGCCGCCCGGCGTTGCCACCACGAAGCCGCCGATCACCAGCAGCACGCGGATTGGCCATTCGAGGCTGCCTGCGCCGCGCAGGTCCCCGACGAACGGCTGGTAGCCCTGGATGCCGCCGCAGATGAACAGCGTGCCGAACGCAGCAAGTCCCATCAGGCCGAGGCCGGCCAGATAAGGACTCGGCCCTTGCAGCACCAGCGCCGGATTGAGCACGAAGAAGAACGGGATGAAATAGATGATGCTGCCGACCCACATCGATTCCCAGCCCGTCTTCATCGCCGGCGAGCCGGCAATGCCGGCAGCGGCGAAGGAGGCGATCGCGACCGGCGGCGTGATCGACGACAGCATGCCCCAATAGAAGATGAACATGTGCACGGCCATCTTGTTCAGCCCGAGCTTCTCCAGCGCCGGCGCGACCAGGATGGCGAGGAAGATATAGCAGGCCGTCGTCGTCAGCCCGAGGCCGAGGATGAGGCTGGTGAGCGCGCACATGCCGAGCAGCAGGAACGGATTGTCGCCGGCAATGTGCAGGAGGTCGTTGGCAAGGCTCGACACCACGCCGGTCATCGAGAACGCGCCGATCAGGAGGCCGCAGCCGGCGAGGATGCCGACCAGCTCGACGAAGGTGCGGCCGTTGACCTCCAGGAATTTGCCGATGGTCGCAAAGGTCCAGCGCGTGTCCTTGGAGAAGAGCTGGTTGAGCACCAGCAGCAGCGCGGTCGCGTAGAACGGTGCATGGCTCTCGCGCTTGAAGTAGAGCAGCATCACGATCAGCAAGGCGATGACGAAGACGTAGTACCAGCCGTCCTTGATCGTATCCATGATCCGCGGCAGCTCGGCGCGCGGAATGCCCTTCAGCCCATGGCGCGCGGCGTAGGAATCGACCTGCATGAACAGCCCGATATAGTAGAGCACGGCCGGAATGATCGCGGCGAGCGCGACGTCGGCGTAGCTGACATTGAGGAATTGCGCGATCACGAAGGCAGTCGCGCCCATCACCGGCGGCGCCAGCACCGCGCCGGTCGAGGCGCAGGCCTCGATCGCGCCGGCATAGGAGGCGCGGAAGCCGCTCTTCTTCATCACGGGGATGGTCATGGTGCCAGCGGTCAGCACGTTGGAGATGATCGAGCCCGACATCATGCCGAGCAGGCCGCTGGCGAAGATGCAGACCTTCGCCGCGCCGCCGCGGAACGTGCCGCACAGCGCGAAGGCGAGGTTGATGAAGAACTTTCCGGCGCCGGTCATCATCAGCGCGGTGCCGAACACCAGGAATCCGATCACGGTGTCGGCGAAGGCCTGGATGGGGATGCCGAGCAGGCTTTCACCCGACAGCACGTGATAGGCGGTTGCCTGCTCCAGTGTCGACTGGGTGCCGCGGAACGGCCCGAGCCAGCCGGATTCGGCGAACAGCGGATAGACGGTGAAGGGGAGCACGCTCAACAGCAGGCTCCAGCCGCCGGTACGGCGCAGCGCCTCCATCAGCATCGCCCACATCACGAGGCCCGCCGCGATCACGTTGTTCGGCGCGCCGCCGAATTCCCAGCCGGCTTCCGCCGCCTTGCGCACGCTCGACATCAAGAGCAGCGCCGCGGCGAAAGTCGCGACGAACAGGACGAGGTCATACCAGGGAATCCGGTCGAGCGGCGCACGCTCCGTGCCCGGAAAGATCAGGAAGGTGAAGGGCAGCATCAAGGCGATCAGGAGATAGAAATACTCCGTGTTGAGCTGGGTGTAGCCAATGAAGAAGCGCAGCGAGAATTGCTGGTTGATGCAGAGCAGGATCGTCGCCGCGGTCGCCGCCACCAGCGTCCAGCGCCAGGCGCCGCGCAAGGTGCGCACGCGCGTGACCTCGGCTTCCTGCATGTTGCCGGCCGCGCCGTGGGGGTCGTCGAACACGACCCGCTTGGGCTCGCCTTGCGGGGCGATGGAGGTGGAAACAGACATGACCGATCCCGCGCGTGGGCAGTGGAACGCAGATTATGCGAATGGCAGTTGCTTGAATTGCTCGCGCTGCGGGCTCAACCTCTCCCGCATGCGGGAGAGGTTACGCACTTCGCGTGTGGCAACGAGTGAGCCCATCCGCCCTAATCCTCGAACCCGTTCGGCATGCTGGCTTTCGCAAGCGCCGCCGCGCGGGCCTTCATCCAGCCGTCGAGAAATGCCTTGTCGTCCGAGGGCGGATTGGATTTGCCGTAATCGGTCCACGCGGCTGCCAGCACCTCTTGCCGCTTGATCAGTCCGTTGTTGTGCGCCTCCTGCGCATCGCTCCATTGCCCGGCTTCCTTCAGCGCCTTCACCGAGCCGGGATGCACCGGCACCACCCAATTCTTAGTCTGGCGGTTGGCCGCGAGTCCGCCGGCACCGGGCGCCGAATCCTTGTAGGCATCGTAATTCGTGATCATCGCCTTGGTGATCGCATAGACCTGGTCGGCCGGCTGCGAGGCGTAGGCGACGAAGATCGGGTAGGGGTAGTTGCCGAGCTCGACCGGCTTCTCCGGTGTGATGCCGGCGCCGCAGGTCGCGGTTTGCGGGAAGAAGAACGAGCCGACCTTCTGCATCCGCGCCCAGCCTTCCTTGTCCTTGGCGGGCAGCGGCGGCCAGATCAGGCCGCGCGGCGAGGTCTCGGCTTCCTTGGCGGGGCCGGTGATGGTGGTGCCGAAGGCGGCATCGACGTCGTTGTTGATCAGCCCTTTCCACATCGCGCCGTAGCTTGCGAATTCGACAGCCTTGACGTCCTTCTGAGTCAGCCCGGCGAAGGCGAGCACGGCAAGCGAGTTCTGGTTCAGCGCGGGCGAACCGACCACGAAGCCGACACGCTTGCCCTTGAGGTCCTTCAGCTCCTTCACGCCGGTGTCGGCGGCAACGCCGAGCGAACCGCAATTGCAGTCGACGCTTGAGAGCAGGATCTGGAGCGGCTGCGGGCCCCATTCCTTCGCGCCGAACTCGAACATGCCTTCCTGCGCGAAGTAGGTGCCGGATCCCATCGCCGAGGATGCGGCCCGCTTGGCGCGCAGTGGCGCGAGGCGGGCGACGTCGTTGCCGGCGGGCAGCACGCGCACGTCGGTGCCGTATTTGTCTTTCATCATCTTGCCGACGCCGACGGCGATGTTGAAGCCGGCAGTTCCGGTGTCATAGGCGGTGAACGTCAACGTCGCCGGCAGCTTGATGTCTTCGGCGAACGAATAGCGTGTAGACGCAAAAGAAATGCCGGCCACCAAGGCAGGCGCGAGCATGAGCAGCCCACGAAGCATGTTTCCCTCCAATGATCTCCGCGTTCGCCGCGAAGATTTTCGTTCTTTGTTTGAAACAGAGTTTTGTTTGAGACGGATCATGTCATCCGTATCAGGCGATGGCAACGCCGTACCGCGCGTTTGGGAATGAGACTGACAGATTGCCGCGGAAGCAACGGAGAACGCAGTCAGCTCGCGACGATCGCGACCGCCTGTCCCTCCGCAACGACGTCGTCGAGCTCCACTGGAAGCAACGTGATCGTGCAGCCCGCGGGCGAAGACACCGGTACCTCTATCTTCATGGCTTCGACGATTACAATTTCATCGCCATCCGCAAGGGTTCCTCCAACTTGCACGGGAGTTGCGCAGACGCGCCCGGCGAACCTCCGTGACGATCTTAATTTCTGGCATGCCATCGCCTTTTTGTTGTCGTCGCAAAATGAGTGAGGTAGCGTCGTCTCCAAGTGGAATTTAATTCCGCACAGCGGAACAGACGGTAGGGAACATATGGGAAGACGATCCGAGCGGTTGAGTAGGCAAGGCGTGCTCGCTGGCGATGCCGGCGAGGGTGATGTCATCCAGGTGGTCTCGCGCGCGTTCGACGTGTTGCGATGCTTCGAGGGCCACGAGGCGAGGCTCGGCAATCTCGAGATTTCAAATCGCTGCGGCCTGCCGCGCTCGACGGTGTCGCGGCTCACGCACACGCTGACGCGCATGGGCCAGCTGGTCTATCTGCCGCGCGATCAGAAATATCGCATCGGCCCGAGCGCGGTGGCGATGAGCGCCTCGATGATGAAGGGCGCGCAGCTGCGCAGCATGATCCGGCAGCGGCTGCAGGAAGTCGCCGAGCAGTTGCCGGGCACCGTCGGCTTCGTCGTGCCCGATCGCTTCCATCTGGTCTATCTGCAGTTCGCGCGCTCGGCGACCGCGCTGGGCCTGCACGAGGGCACCGGCAGCCGCATCTCGATGGCCTCGACCGCCGCGGGCGCGGCCTACACGGCGGCGCTGGCGCCGGAGATCGGCGATGCCTTCATCGCGGACGTCGAACGCGAAGCGCCCGAGGCCGCCAAGATCCTGAAGCCCCGCATCGAGGCCAACCGGCAGATGTTGCGCGAGCGCGGCTATGTCGTGGCCTGCGGCCTATGGAGCCCGCACATCAACGGGCTCGCGGTGCCGATCTGGTCGCCGCAGTACCAGACCTACGTCGTCATCACGATCGGCCTTCTGTCCACGATGTATGACGAGCAGCGGCTGCATGCCGAAGTCGCACCCCTGATGCTCGAGCTCGGCCGTTCGCTCGGCAGCCTGATGGAGGGCGCGGAAGGCGACGCCTTCAACAACCGCATTTCGCGCAAACCGGTCGCAATGGCCGTGCACAACAATAACAAGCCGATCAATTCGGAGGGCCTGAATGAACTGGAAGCCGGAACTCGACGAGCTCGCCCGGCGCGAAGCCTTCGCGCGGGAGATGGGCGGCGTTGACAAGGTCAAGCGACAGCATGACCAAGGCCGGCTGACTGTTCGGGAGCGTATCGACAAGCTGATCGATCGCGGCAGCTTCCACGAGATCGGTGCCGTCTCCGGCATCGGTGAGTATGATTCCAGCGGCGAGCTTCAGAAATTGACGCCGGCGAACTGCGTGTTCGGCCGCGCGCGCGTCGATGGCCGCACCGTGGTCGTGGTCGGCGACGATTTCACGGTCCGTGGTGGTTCGGCGGATGCGTCGATCTCCGCAAAGCCGTTGATGGCGGAGGAGATGGCGCATGATCTCCGTCTGCCCATCGTCCGCATCGTCGAAGGCTCCGGCGGCGGCGGCTCGGTCAAGACCATCGAGACCAAGGGCGCGGCGAACCTGCCGGGCGGCATCGGCGGCACGCGCTGGTATCGCTTCACGACGGAGAACCTGTCGCGCGTGCCGGTGGTGGCACTTGGCCTCGGCTCTGTCGCAGGGCTCGGTGCCGCGCGGCTGGCCGCTAGCCACTATTCGATCATGACCCGGAAGTCCGCGATGTTCGTCGCGGGGCCGCCGGTGGTGAAGGCGCTGGGGCAGGACCTCTCGAAGGAGGAGCTCGGCGGCGCCGACATCCAGACCCGCGCCGGCGCGATCGATCATGCCGTCGACACCGAGGAAGAGGCCTTCGCCTGCGCGCGGCGCTTCCTGTCTTACCTGCCGTCCTCGGTGTACGAGCTGCCGCCGACCTTGCGCTGCACCGACAATCCGGAGCGCAGCGACGAAGCGTTGATGAATGCGGTGCCGCGCAACCGCAAGCAGGTCTACAAGGTGCGCCCGATCATCGAGTCGGTCGTCGACAGGGGCTCGTTCTTCGAGGTCGGCAAGAATTTCGGCAAGCCCATCATCGTCGGTCTCGCCCGGCTCGAAGGCAGGGCCGTGCTGCTGCTCGCCAGCGACAGCTTTCACTATGGCGGCTCCTGGACGGCGGATGCCTGCCAGAAGGTGGTGCGCTGGGTCGACTTCGCCGAGACCTTCCATCTGCCGGTCGTCTATCTCATGGATTGCCCGGGCTTCATGATCGGTCTCGATGCCGAGAAGGCGGCGACCATCCGTCACGGCGTCCGCGTCATGGCCGCGGTGAACCAGACCACCGTGCCCTGGTGCACCGTGATCCTTCGCAACGCGTTCGGTGTTGCCGGTGTCGTGCACCAGCCGGCCGACCGCTTCTCTATCCGCTACGCCTGGCCCTCGGCCTATTGGGGCTCGCTGCCGCTCGAAGGCGGCATCGAGGCCGCCTACCGCGCCGACATCGACGCGGCCGAGGACAAGGCGGCCAAGCTGGAGGAAATCCAGGAGCGTCTCAACAAGCTGCGCTCGCCGTTCCGCTCGGCCGAGAAATTCTGGGTCGAGGAGATCATCGATCCCCGCAAGACGAGGTCGCTGCTGTGCGAATTCGCGCGCCTGGCAGAGCCCTTGCGCAAGCCGGGACCGCCGGAGAACTTTTCGATCAGGCCGTAGGAGTATCTCTGTCGTTGCGAAGCAATCCAGAAACTCAATAGACGCGCGACAATCCCAGAAGAACGACAGGAAGCGCCAATCGTGTATGACTTCATCATCGTGGGCGGCGGCTCGGCGGGGTCCGTGCTGGCCCACCGGCTTTCGGCGAAGAGTGCCAACAAGGTCCTGCTGTGCGAAGCCGGTCAG
Organism: Bradyrhizobium symbiodeficiens; assembly: GCF_002266465.3. NCBI lineage: Bacteria > Pseudomonadati > Pseudomonadota > Alphaproteobacteria > Hyphomicrobiales > Nitrobacteraceae > Bradyrhizobium > Bradyrhizobium symbiodeficiens. The sequence goes on from NZ_CP029427.2 coordinate 3,202,210, forward strand.
GACACGCCGCCCGGCAACGAGCCGGCCGAGATCAGGGACAGCTATCCGGGCACGGCCTATTTCGATCCGCGCTTCCACTGGACCGAGCTCAAGGTCACGACCCAGGTCGTCAGCCACAACAATCCGAACGAAGCCCGTCCCCCTTTGCGCAAATACGAGCAGGCGCGCGTGCTCGGCGGGGGATCGTCGATCAACGGCCAGATGGCCAACCGCGGCGCGCCTACCGATTACGACGAATGGGACGCGCGGGGCGCCGAGGGCTGGCGCTGGAACGATGTGCTGCCGTTCTTCAAGAAGGTCGAACGCGATCTCGATTTCGACGGTCCCTACCACGGCAGGGACGGCAAGATCCCGGTGCGCCGCATCCCGCGCGAGCACTGGACGAAGCATTCGCAGGCCTTCGCCGATGCTTTCCAGCAGGCCGGCCATCAATTCCTGCCGGACCAGAACGGCGAGTTCGTCGACGGCTTCTTCCCGGTGACGCATTCGAACCAGGCCGAGCAGCGAGTTTCGGCCGCGATGGGCTATCTCGATCGCGACACCCGCCAGCGCGCCAATCTCACCATCTCCACCAACACGCAAGTCCGCGAGCTGCTGTTCGAAGGCACGCAATGCGTCGGCGTGAAGGCCGTGGTGAACGGACGCGAGCAGGAATTCCGCGGCCGCGAGATCATCCTCTCCAGCGGCGCGATCCATTCACCGGCGCATCTGCTGCGCGCCGGCATCGGCCCGGTCGGCCACCTCAAGGATATGGGCATTCCCGTGCTGATGGGACTGCCCGGCGTCGGCCAGCGCCTGATGGATCATCCCTCGATCTCGCTGTCGTCCTTCGTACGCCGCGGCGCGCGCATGAACGAGCACACCAGGCGCCACATGCAGCTCGGCCTGCGCTATTCCTCCGGTCTCGCAGGCGTGCCGAAGGGCGACATGTTCGTCGTGCTGCTCTCCAAATCGGCCTGGCATGCGGTCGGCGAGCAGATCGGCTCGCTCTTGACCTTCGTCAACAAGACCTATTCCGAGACCGGTCAGGTCAAGCTCGCCTCGCGTGATCCTTCGGCCGAGCCGATCGTCGAGTTCAATCTGTTGTCCGACCGGCGCGATCTCGATCGCCTGATGAGCGGCTTCCGCAAGATGGCGGCCATTCAAATGAGCGATATCGTGAAGGCGGTGACGGACAAGCCGTTCCCGGCCGCCTATACCGACAAGGTCCGCAAGATCGGCGTGGTCAATAACAAGAACAGGATCCTGACCAGGATCGCCGCGACGCTGATGGACGGACCGGCGGCGCTGCGCCATTACATGATCGACAATTTCGTGGTTGAAGGTTTCACCTTCGATCAGGTGATCAATGACGACGAGGCGCTGGAAGCCTTCGTGCGCAAGGCGACCATCGGCGTCTGGCACGCCTCCTGCTCATGCCGCATGGGCCGCGCCGATGATCCGATGGCGGTGGTCGACAATCAGGGGCGCGTCAAGGGCATCCAGGGCCTGCGCGTCGTCGACGCCTCGATCTTTCCGGTGGTGCCATGCGCCAACACCAACTTCCCCGTGCTGATGTCGGCAGAGAAGATTGCTGATGCGATGATGCAGTCCGGTTGAGTCCTCGCGCACGCGCGGCTCTGGCGCGACTTGAACATAACCTAAGTTAAGGGCGGAAGCAGAAGCCAATTTCTGCCATACTTTGGGCCCATTTCGGTCAAACCGATATTGGTTTCTCCGAAACGGGGCAGGACCCCTCCAGCTCAGAGTCCTGCAATGATCAAGCAAGTTGTTTCCGCGTGTTTCCTCGTTGTCGCCGCCTCCGCCGCTTCGGAAGCGCGGCCTTATCGCATTGTTCAATCGTCCGAATGCAACGTCACCATGCCCTGCGATTTCTCGTATTCGCAAACGCCCCGCGCGAGGGCTCCCCGGCAACAGCTACAGGCCTATCGCTCGACGCGAATGACAGTGGGCGATGCAGGCAGCGCCACCACGATCATCGGCACGTCAGGCGATCGCGTCGTCGGCGGCCGGCCGGCCGGTTGTCCCTCATCCTTCTGCGGTTGCGGTGCGTCCCTGCGCGTGTTCGGCCGCGTCGTGCCGGAATTGAATCTGGCGTCGAACTGGCTGCGCTTTCCGCGCACGGCGCCGGCGCCGGGCATGGTCGCGGCGCGCCGCGGCCATGTCTTCGTTCTGGAGCAGCATCTCGCAGGCGACACCTGGATGGCGTATGACGCCAATTCCGGCGGTCACGCCACGCGCATCCACGCGCGTTCGCTGCGGGGTTATACGGTCGTCAATCCGCGCGGCTGAGACCATGGCGCAGGTGCCCGGCGTCATCACAGCCGGAGCACCTTGCCGGGATTCATGATGTTCTCGGGATCGAGCGCGCGCTTGATGGTCCGCATGATGTCGAGTTCGGTCTTCGAGCGGTAATGGCTGAGCTCGTCGAGCTTGTCGATGCCGATGCCGTGTTCCGCCGAGATCGAGCCGCCCATCGAGGTGACGAGATCGTTCACGGCCCGCGTGATGGCGCCCTTGTATTGGGTCAGCGTCTGCTGATCCATGCCTGATGGCCCCATGAACGAAAAATGCAGATTGCCGTCGCCGATGTGCCCGAGAGGATAGGGCCTGATGGTCGGGAGAATATCGCGCACGTCCCTGATGCCCTTGTCGATGAACTCCGGAATCCGGGAGATGGCCACCGACACATCGAAGCTGAGCCCCGGACCTTCGGCCCGGGAGGCATCGGCGACAGTTTCGCGGATGCGCCACATGTTGCGCGATTGACCGACCGTCTGAGCGATCACCGCATCGAGCACGCCGCCGGCCTCGAGTTGATCGGCGAGAAACTGCTCCATCTTCTCGGACATGCCCTCCGCGCCGTCCTGGCGCGCCCGCGAGGACGACCATTCCAGCAGCAGGTACCATGGCGTGTTCGCCTTGAGAGGATCCTGGGTGCCGGGAATATGGCGCAGCACCATGTCGATGGCGGCGCGGCTCATCAGCTCGCAGGAGCCGACATTGTCTCCGGATGCCGCATGCGCCTCCGACAGGATCTCCAGGGCCGCGCGTGGATCGCGGATCGCCAGCCACGATGTCGAGACGTCCTTCGGCGCCGGCCAAAGCTTGAGCACGGCCTTGGTGATGATGCCGAGCGTGCCTTCAGCGCCCATGAAGAGATGCTTGAGGTCATAGCCGGTGTTGTCCTTCTTCAGCGCGCGCAATCCGTCCCAGACCTCGCCGCTCGGCAGCACCACTTCCAGCCCCAGCACGAGATTGCGGGCATTGCCGTAGCGCAGCACCTGCACGCCACCGGCATTGGTCGACAAATTGCCGCCGATCATGCACGAGCCCTGGGCGCCGAGGCTGAGCGGCAGGAACCTGTCGTGCTGGCTTGCCGTCTCCTGAAGCGTCTGCAGCACGCAGCCGGCCTCGACCGTCATGGCATAGCCGACGGGATCGACGTCCAGCACGCGGTTCATGCGGCCGAGCGACAATACGATGCCGGTGTGTGCAGGCCAGGGCGTGGCCCCACCCATCAGGCCGGTGTTGCCACCCTGCGGTACGATGGCGACACCGTGCTGATGGCAAAGCCGGACCACTTTCGCGACTTCCTCGGTGCTGCCGGGCCGGACGACGGCGCCGGCATTGCCAGCCAGCAATCCCCGCCAATCCGTCACGAACGGCTGCTTGCCGTGCTCGTCCTCGATGAGGCCCTTCTCACCCACGACCGCGCGCAGCGCATCGCGCAGCTCGGCGGTCAAGGGCGCGGTCGGAATGGTGGGTTCGGACGACGGGAAGGCAGTCGGCATTTTCGTTTCCCCTTGGCGCATCTTGCTGTGCACTGCGCACGTAACGTGCCCAGCTATTGTTCACGTTTGGCGCGGGGAGTCTAACGGCAAGATGTCTCGAATTTCGCGCCGGTGGCAAATGCGGCCAGGCCTGGAGGTGAGGGTTTACGGGCAAAATGCGATTGACGTGCATCCCCGCGGGGGATTTGCGGCCGAACGGGATCGACGGAAGCCGGCCGCGGCAATGTCGGATTCATCTCCGACTGATGCGTCCGCCCGGCAACGTTCAGGCAATCTCAGCAACGTTTCTAAACATCTTCGTCAACATCCTGCGGCTGTCCGGGCGTAGGACGCGCTCAGACTTCACGAATCAGGATTGGCAGAATGCGATTGAAGATTTCGGCTGCGCGCATGGGCATCGGCGCGGCCTGTCTCGTGCTCGTCGGCACCAGCCCCTCGTGCGCAGAGCCGGTGTTCGACGGTCTGGCCGGCGCATGGTCGGGTATCGGCACGATGAAGCCGTCGGACGGTCCGCGTGAGAAGGTCCGCTGCAAGGTAGCCTACAACGTCACCAGGCCGGGGCGGTCGTTGACGCTCGACCTGCGCTGCGCGAGCGATGCGTACAAGATGGTCCTGTCCGCGAACATCGAGCAGAGCGGGACGGAGCTTTCCGGCAACTGGTTCGAGAGCGAGTACCGGCAGGGCGGCAAGGTCTACGGTACCAACAAGGACGGATTGATCGAGGCGCGAATAGAGGGGAACACGGTGGCCGCGCTGGTGACGATCCAGACCAGGAGCAACCGGCAATCCTTTCTGATGGAGGCGCCGGGCTCCTGGATGGCGGAGGTCGCGATCGAATTGAACAAGGACGCGAAGTGACGTCTGTCTCCGGAGAGTCCGGGAGAGGGCTGGGCAGGCGACAATCCAAAAATTCGCTTTACAAGAATTCGGATATGCCGTATGTCTTGCCCATCCCGCCCGCCGAAAGGGGCGTTTCGCGATCGTCACGAGACGCGGGCCGGGAGGCGGTGGCCGCGACGGCGTCGGCGCGCTGGGCAGACTGCAGGGCGGGAATCCCCGTGAGCAGCGGCACGCGCGATACGACACGGCGCTGACAGCGTCCTCGTTCGGTCCCGGTGGCGAGCGCACGCCAGCCATCGGAGACAGGGGCGGGGATGTGCGCGGCGGCAAAATCGTGTGGTCCTGACGCCCGGGGTCTGTGCGTCAAGTGTTGCGGTGATGTGGCGGCCCAACCGGGTCGATACATCAGTCATCCGCAAGGCGACGGGGGCAATAGTGCATCGCTCCCCGGGGAGAGCGCGACATAAGCCGTAAAACCATCCGCGCAGGGAAGGCCGGGCGACCGGCAACACCTGTGGTCCACCCCGTGCGCGTCTTGTTCGCACACGGGACTGCGGGTGCCAGCCGGCGCCCGGCCTTCCCTGCGCCCTTTCTGAACGAGAGGGCGCAAAGAAGAGAGCAAAGCTCGGGCGAAATGAGCCGCGAGAATGCGGAAGTGTGTCTCCAGGTGGGAAAGAGAATTGGTGATCGAGGAGCGTCAACTTGCTCCGCCAGCGTCGGCCGCGTCGTCCACGACTACATCAGGCAAGCCGAGGCGGCCGCGACCGGGCTCGCGGCGGAATAGGGCGGCATCATCAAGCTGTAACACTGGCGTAATTGAGTACCCGCTTGGGCTCCGGACGATGCCGTCAGCCATCTTCCGGAATGGGGCAGTTGTTGACGGTTGGGGTTGGCCATGGCTGAGCCGGCAAAGCTTGTCAGCGCATTATCGAACGCCGAGCCCGCCATTCCCGGCCTGGTCTGGGCCTTCCGCCTGCACAGCGACGGCAGCGCCGAGGCGCTGCCGATCGACCGGCCGATCGAGTTCAGCCATGACGGCCGGCTCTGGCTGCATTTCAACCTGACTGACGCGCGGGCGCGGCCCTGGATCGCGGCGTCACAGCTGCCGCCGCTGGCGCGCGAGCTGCTGTTGTCGAACGACACCTTCCAGCAGCTTCACGTCATCGACCACTGCGTCTACGGCGTGTTCTCCGACCTCGTGCGCGAGATCGACAGCGCGACGGAGGAGACCGCGTTCCTGCGCTTTGCCATGACCGAGTATCTGCTGGTCTCCGGCCGCCACCAGGCGCTGTGCTCGGCGGACGCGACGCGACGAGTGCTCGAAGGCGGCTACCGCGTCGACAACGTCGCCCATCTGCTCGAAAAGATCGTCGACGAGGTCGCCGACACGCTGGATCGGATGGCCGACAAGCTCGGGCAGGAGATCGACGATATCGAGGAGCGCATCCTGGCCGACGACGCCAAGCCGGAGATGCGCCGCAATCTCGGCCGGCTCCGCCGCACCTGCGTGCGGCTACACCGGCAGCTCACCGGATTGCGTACGCTGTTTCACCGTCTCGATCAGAAGAACACCGATCATCTGTCGCCGGCGTTGCGGATCCAGGCCGGCAAGCTGGCACAGCGGCTCGATGGGCTCGATCACGACATCGTCGAGCTCCGCGAGCGCAGCCGCCTGCTCGAGGAGGAGCTCCGCTTCAAGAACGAGGAGGAGAGCAACCGCCATCTCCACACCCTCTCGATCGTGACCTCGCTGTTGCTGCCGCCGACGCTGGTCACCGGCATCTTCGGCATGAACACCAAGGGCTTGCCGCTGACCGAGGTCGAGAGCGGATTTCTCTGGGCGGCGGTGCTGATGGGCTCGTCGGTAGCTGCGGCCTATCTCTTCATGCGGCGCACGGGCATCTTCAAGTAGCGCATGTCGGTCGCGAGGTGGGGGACGATAATATCCGTGGCGGCCGCGCTTGCGCTGGCCTGCACGGCGACGAGCGCGCTCGCGGGTGCCAAGGACGAGAGCGCGGCCGCATGGCTGTTTCCGAAATGGTTCAACGCATGGCACGACGGCCTTGCCGGCAAGGGACTGAATTTCGGCGTCACCTATATCGCGGACAATATCGCCAACGCCGCCGGCGGCGTGAAGCGCGGCGCGGTCCATTTCGGCCGGCTCGATATGTCGGTCGATGCCGACCTCGACAGACTGGTCGGCTGGACCGGCGGCCGCTTCTACGCCAATGCCTTCATCATCTACGGCCAGGGCCTCAGCCGCAACTACGTGATGAACCTCGCCACCATCAGCGAGATCGAATCACTGCCCGACCAGCGGCTCTACAATGCCTATGTCGAGCAGAGCCTTTTCAATGACCGTCTGAACATCCGAGCCGGCCAGCAAGCCGCCGACGTCGAGTTTTTCGACAGCCAGACCGACGATCTCTTCATCAACGGCACCTTCGGCTGGCCCGCGATCAAGGCGAACAGCCTTCCTGCGGGCGGCCCGGCGCCGCCGATCGCGGTGCCGGGCATTCGCATCAAGGCGGCGCTGACCGACAAGATCACCGTGTTCGGCGCGGTGTTCAACGGCGATCCGTCAGGGCCGGGCGATATCGATCCGCAGCTGCGCGACCATCATGGCCTGGCATTCCGTATCAACGATCCGCCGTGGATGATCGGGCAAGTCCGCTTCAATTACGACATCGATATCGGCGGCCGCCCGCTCGCCGGCAATGTCACGCCGGGCGCGTGGAAGCACTACGGCTCGTTCGACAGCCAGCGCTTGATGGCGGAGGGGATGTCGATCGCCGATGGCGGCGGCAGCGGCATTCCCGCAAAGCTTCGCGGCAATTACGGCATCTTCGCCGTGATCGAGCAGGTGCTCTATCGCCCGCCTGAGGTCACCGAGACCAGCACGTCGGCCTCGCTCCCCGGCATCACTGCGTTCGGCCGCATCGCCTACAGCCCGCCGGACCGCAATCTGATCGACCTCTATCTGGACGGCGGTATCGGCTTCGTCGGCTTCACGCCGGGCCGTCCGCTCGACCGCTTCGGCGTCGCCATGGCGTACATGCGGATCTCGAACGCCGCGCGCAATCTCGACGTCGATACGCAGGCCTTCACCGGCATCCGGAGCCCGGTGCGCAGCAACGAGACGCTGATCGAGATGATCTACGAGGCGCACATCAAGCCGGGCTGGCTGATCGCGCCTTACTTCCAATATGTGTTCCGTCCGTCCGGCGGCATCCCGAATCCGAACGATCCGACCGGTGTCTCGCGGATCGGTGACGCCGCGGTGTTCGGCGTCACCACTACAATCAGGTACTAGGTCGAGGCCGCCGCTCGCTGTAGCTTCGGTTGCCGCGAGAGCGTCAGCACGATCAGCGAGGCGAACACGCAGAGCGCACCGGCGATGAAGAATGCGGGCAGGTAGCTTTGATAGACCGTACGCGACAATCCGGCACCGAACGCGGCGGTTCCGGCGCCGAGCTGATGGCCGGCAAAGATCCAGCCGAACACCAGATTGGCGCGCTCGGGCCCGAATTTCTGCGCGGTGAGGCGCACCGTCGGCGGCACCGTCGCGATCCAGTCGAGACCGTAGAACATCGCGAAGATCGACAGGCCGTAGAACGAGAAATCGCTGAAGGGAAGGAAGATCAACGAGAGCCCGCGCAGGCCGTAGTACCAGAACAGGAGATAGCGGTTGTCGTAGCGGTCCGACAGCCAGCCCGACATGATGGTGCCGAAGAAGTCGAAGATGCCCATCGCCGCGAGCAGGCTGGCGGCCTGCACCTGCGGGATACCGAAGTCGAGGCACATCGGAATCAGATGCACCTGGACGAGACCGTTGGTGGAAGCGCCGCAGACGAAGAAGGTCGCGAACAGGATCCAGAACGCGCTGGACTTCGACGCATCGCGCAGCGTGCCGAGCGCCACGCCCGTGATCGAGCCATGGTTCACGGGCGGGGCGGGCAGGGGCTCGGTGCCCTCGTCGCCGAAGGGGCGCAGGCCGACATCGCTCGGACGGTCGCGCATGAGGAGCAGGACACCCAGTGCCGAAACGCCAAGCGCGATGCAGACGAAGCCGAGCGCCAGCCGCCAGCCGTAGCGCTCGGTCAGGCTTGCAAGCAGCGGCAGGAACACGAGCTGGCCGGTGGCGACGCTCGCGGTCAAAATGCCGACGACGAGACCGCGCCGCCCGGCGAACCAGCGCGTGGCAATCGTGGCGCCCAGCACCAGCGCGGTCATGCCGGTGCCGATGCCGATCACAACGCCCCAGAGTGCGACGAGCTGCCAGACCTGCGTCATGCCGAGCGAGGCGAGCAGCGCCGAGACGACGATAAGCTGGGCCAGCAGGGTGACGTTGCGCAGGCCGTAGCGGTTGAGCAGGGCGGCGGCGAACGGCGCCATCAGCCCGAACAGGATGAAACGGATCGACAGCGCGGAGGAGATCTCCGCCGTGCTCCAGCCGAACTCCTTCTGCAAGGGAATGATGAACACGCCGGGCGCGCCAACCGTGCCCGCGCTGATGAGCGCGGTGAGGAAGGTGACGCCGACCATCACCCAGCCATAGTGGATGTTGCGGCGGGACAATGCTGCCGCGAGCCAGTTCGAGATCATTGGGCCTCAATGTGGGTTGGCGGGCCCGAGGGACCCGATTCATCGTTGCAATCTGGCATGAACAAGGGAAGTCTGAAATGACAGACTTCCCTCTATTTCGGACAAGCGGATCAGCGCACCAGCCGCTCCACCGCGATCGCCGTGGCTTCGCCGCCGCCGATGCAGAGCGCGGCGATACCGCGTTTGAGGTTCTGCGCCTCGAGCGCATGCAGCAGCGTCACGATCAGCCGCGCGCCGGTGGCGCCGATGGGATGGCCGAGCGCGCAGGCGCCGCCATTGATGTTGAGCTTGTCGCGGGGAATGCCGAGGTCACGCTGCGCCGCCATCGCCACCACGGCGAACGCCTCGTTGATCTCGAACAGGTCGACGTCGGAGGCGGTCCAGCCGATCTTGTCGAGCAGCTTGCGAATCGCCGGTATCGGCGCCGTGGTGAACCATTGCGGCTCCTGGCTGTGAGTGGCGTGGCCCTTGATCTCCGCGAGAACGGGCAGGCCGCCCCGATCGGCAGCCGAGCGCTTCGTCAGAACGAGCGCTGCCGCGCCGTCGGCATTGGCGGAGGACGCGGCCGGCGTGATGGTGCCGTTGGCGCGGAATGCCGGCTTGAGGCCGGGGATCTTGGCCGGATCGACTTTCAGCGGATGCTCGTCATTGGCGACGATGCGGGGACCAGCCTTCTCCGCGAGCGTGATCGGCGCGATCTCGGCCTTGAACGCGCCGCCCTCGACGGCCTTGCGGGCGCGGCTGAGCGTCTCCATCGCATAGGCGTCCTGGTCCTCGCGGGTGAACTGATAGGCCTCCGCGGTGGCCTCGCCGAAATCGCCCATCGAACGGCCGGTCTCGTAGGCGTCCTCGAGGCCGTCCATCATCATGTGGTCGATGATGCGGTCGTGACCGACGCGATAGCCGCCGCGTGCCTTGGCCAGCAGATACGGCGCGTTGCTCATGCTCTCCATGCCGCCGGAGACCACGATCTCGGCCGAGCCGGCACGGATGATGTCGTGCGCCAGCATGGTCGCTTTCATCCCGGAACCGCAGACCTTGTTGACGGTGGTCGCGCCGGTGGCGTCGGGCAGCCCGGCCGCGCGTGCCGCCTGCCGCGCCGGCGCCTGGCCTTGTCCTGCCGGCAGCACGCAGCCCATGAAGACCTCGTCGACCTTCTCCGGCGCCAGCCTCGCGCGCTCCAGCGCGGCGCCGATCACATGCGATCCAAGCTTGTGCGCGGGGAGCGGCGACAGCTCGCCCATGAAGCGGCCGAGCGGGGTACGGGCGGCGGAAACGATGACGACGGGATCGGCGGCTTCGGCCATGATGGAGCTCCCTTGGCGATGAGGTATAAGATTATGACCATCATATGATGCGGCGCAAAAAATGCAACCCGCGCCAGGGATGAGAAATTGTCGTGGGTGGGATGAGATTTGGTCGTGCGCTTGAAGGAGCGGCCCTATTTCTTCCTGTTCACGAAGGCGCCCATCAGCCGCGTCGGCTCGTCCGTCAGGAACGACTCGCCGAACACTTTCACGCTCAGATTCACCGACTCCGTCAGCGGCAGCTCCTCCCATTGCCGCAGCAGCGCCTTCTGCGAGCGCAGCGCTTCGGGGCCGCAGTCGAGCAGCGTGTTCACCAGATGCTCGACGGCGGCGTCCAGTTCGCCCGCCGGGGCGACCTTGTCGATCAGTCCCCAGGCGAGTGCGGTGGCTGCGTCGATATTTTCCGCCGTCATCACCAGCCAGCGCGCGCGGGCCCAGCCGATCAGGCGAGGCAGGAGCGCCGCGTGGATCACCGAGGGGATGCCGACGCGTACCTCCGGCATGCCGAAATGCGCATCATGCGCGGCAATCCGGAAATCGCAGGCGGCGGCGACCTCGAGCCCACCGCCGAGGCACCAGCCGGGCATGCGCGCGATCACGGGTGCTGGGAATTGACGTACGGCCTCGCAGAGATCGCGCAGGCGGCTGATGAAGGCTTCGGCGGATCGTTGGTCGAGCTTGGCCATCTCCTTGATGTCGGCGCCGCCGATCATGCTCTTCTCGCTCTGACCGCGCAGCACCACGACGCGGATGCTGCGGTCGGATGCAAGCTGCTGCAGGCCTTCGCGCACAGCGTCGGTCACCGGCGAGCCGAGAATGTTGAGCGGGCCGGCGTTGCAGATTACGACTTGAACGACACCGCGCGCATCGCGCGTCACGCCGCAGTGGGGGTTGAGCATTTCCATCGTGGCATCTCGAAGGTTTCGTGGACCGGCGCGAGGCGCGCGGGTCGGTGCCACTTCCGGGCCGAAACGTCCTTGTTGTCAAGCGGGTGGGGAGGCGAGTTGCAAGTGCGAAGTCCGCGGCATAGTATGATATAGATCATATCAAAAGGGGTCCCATGACTGAACGCGACCAATTCGATCTGTTTTCGCCCGCGCAGCGGCGTGAGCGCGTGGTGGACTGGCAGGTGCCGGCGCCGGTCGCGAAAGTGGCGATGGGCCTGTCGGGCATGGACGCGATGCTGGGCATTCGCGACGGCCGGCTGCCGCCGCCGCCTTTTGCGAAACTGATCGGCTTCACCATGGCGGTTGTCGAGCCGGGCCGGATCGTCATGGAACTGGAACCGCGCGAGGATCTCGAAAATACCATCGGCCTCCTGCATGGGGCGACGGCGGCGGCACTGATCGACACCGCGATGGGATGCGCGATCTCGACCCGGCTGGAAGCGGGGCAGAGCTCTGTGACGCTCGACCTGAAAATGACCTTCCTGCGTCCGCTCTCGGTTCGCTCGGGCCTGATCTCGGCCGAAGGCAAGGTGATCAAGCTCGGACGGCAGACCAGCTATACCGAAGGCTTCGTCCGGGACGGCAAGGGAGGCCTTGCGGTGCATGCAACTGCAACGTTTTCCATGATCGGAAGCAACTTAACATGAATTAATGCACCCGTTTCGTCATTTGCGTGTTATGAGATGACCCTCGACATTCAATGAGAACTGCATGCGCTACTCCCCCGAACACAAGCAGGAAACCCACGACCGCATCGTGAAGAAGGCCTCGGTGCGGCTGCGCGAAAAGGGCGCCCATGGCATCGGCGTCGCCGACCTCATGAAGGAGGCGGGCCTGACCCATGGCGGGTTCTATGCGCATTTCGATTCCCGCGAGGCGCTGGTAATCGAGGCGTTCGGTTATGCGATGGACCGCTCGATGGAGCACTGGCGCAAGCTCACGGACGAGGTGTCGCCGGACAAGCGACTGGCGATGATTGCGGACGCCTACCTGTCGACACTGCATCGCGACAATCCCGGCCATGGCTGCTCGATTCCCACGCTCGGTGCCGAGATCGCCCGCGAGAGCCCCAAGGCGCGAAAGGCATTTGCCGGCAAGCTCGACGAGATGATCGAGATGCTGGCGGACAACATCCCGAACGTGCCGCGCAAGGCCGCCCGCAAGCAGGCGGTTGCGACGTTGGCGACGATGGCCGGCACCATGTTGCTGGCGCGCATCGCTGGGTCGAGCGAGCTCTCCGACGAGGTGTTGAAGGTGGGCCGGGACAGCGCGCTGGATTGCGTGAAGCGCGAGCCGAAGGCGCCGGCGGTGAAGAAGGCGAAGACCTAGGCGAGGTGCTGCCGTAGGGTGGGCAAAGGCGCGATTGCGCCGAGCCCACCATCTGTCTCGATGGATAGAGGAGGTGGGCACGCTACGCTTGGCCCACCCTACGAGACCGGTGTTGACCGCCCCGCAAATAGAGCCCGTTCACGCTCGACGATCTCGCCGATGTAGTCGGCCACCGCGCGTATCCGCGCCAGATCCTTGCTGTCGGCGTGCATCAGCATCCAGAATGTCCGTGTGATCGAGATCTCCTCGGGCAGCACGGGGACGAGCTGCGGATAATCATCCGCCATGAAATGCGGCAGCACCGCGATGCCGAAGCCTGAGAGCGTGGCATTGAGCTGCGCGATCAGATTGGCGCTGCGGAAGCGAGCCGAGATCCGCGGCGAGACCTGCGGCAGATAATCGAGCTCCGGCGTGAACAGGAGCTCCTCGATGTAGCCGACGAAGCGATGCTGCGGCAGCACCTCGCGCGAGGTGATCGCCGGGAAGCGGTCCAGGTAGGTGGGGGCGGCGTACAGGCCGAGACGGTAGTCGAGCAGCTTGCGGCCGACGATGCGGCCTTCCTTCGGCATGGTCAGGCTGATGGCGATATCGGCCTCGCGCTTGGAGAGACTGAACAGCCGCGCGGTGGCCACAAGTTGCAGATCGAGATCGGGATACCGGTCGGCGAAGGGTGCCAGCCGCGGCGCCAGGAAAGCGGTGCCGAATCCGTCGGGGGCGCCGATCCGGACCGTGCCGGTCAGCCGTGCCACCGAGCCGCCGACCTGCTCCTGGTTGGCGACGATGGTCGATTCCATCGCTTCCGCGCTGTCGGCGACGCGCTGGCCGGCCTCGGTGAGGAGGTAGCCGGTCTTGCGCCGGTCAAATAGTTTGGCCGAAAGGTGCTTTTCCAGCCGGTCGACGCGGCGGATCACCGTGGCATGGTCGACCCCAAGCTGTTTTGCCGCAGCCGAGACCGAGCCGCCCCGCACGATGGCCAGCACGAAGCGAAAGTCGTCCCAATCGATAGCGCCTTGATCCAGCATTTTCGCACATCTATGGTGCATTATCTCGGACTTGAATCCTATAAAATGCAGGTCGATAGGATTTGTCAAAGCGGATCAGGCCTTAAGGAGAGCATTCCATGCGTTCAGTCGGACATTTCATCGGTGGCAAGGAAGTCAAGGGCACCTCGGGCCGCACCGCCGACGTTTTCGAGCCGATGACCGGTGACGTCCAGGCCAAGGTGGCGCTGGCGTCCAAGGCCGAAGTCCGCGCCGCCGTCGAGAACGCGCGCGCCGCACAGCCGGAATGGGCCGCGACCAACCCGCAGCGCCGCGCCCGCGTCATGATGAAATTCGTCGAGCTGGTTCAGCGTGATTATGACAAGCTGGCCGAGCTGCTCGCCCGCGAGCACGGCAAGACCGTTCCGGACGCCAAGGGCGACATCCAGCGCGGCCTCGAGGTCGCCGAGTTCGCCTGCGGTATCCCGCATCTGATGAAGGGCGAATACACCGAGGGCGCCGGTCCCGGCATCGACATTTATTCGATGCGCCAGGCGCTCGGCGTCGTCGCCGGCATCACGCCGTTCAACTTCCCGGCGATGATTCCGATGTGGAAGTTCGCGCCCGCCATCGCCTGCGGCAACGCCTTCATCCTGAAGCCCTCGGAGCGCGATCCCGGCGTGCCGATGATGCTTGCCGAACTGATGATCGAGGCGGGCCTGCCTGCCGGCATCCTCAACGTCGTCAACGGCGACAAGGAAGCCGTCGACGCGATCCTCGACGACCCCGATATCAAGGCGATCGGCTTCGTCGGCTCCACGCCGATCGCGCAGTACATCTATGAGCGCGCCGCCCAGACCGGCAAGCGCTGCCAGTGTTTTGGCGGCGCCAAGAACCACGCCATCATCATGCCTGACGCCGACATGGACCAGGCCGTGGATGCTCTGATCGGCGCAGGTTACGGTTCGGCCGGCGAGCGCTGCATGGCCGTCTCCGTCGCGGTCCCCGTCGGCAAGTCCACCGCCGACCGTCTCATGGAAAAGCTGATCCCGCGCGTCGAGTCGCTCAAGATCGGCACCTCGATCGATCCGTCCGCCGATTACGGTCCGCTGGTGACGCGCGAAGCGGTCGAGAAGGTCAAGGGCTACATCGACATCGGCATCAAGGAAGGCGCCACGCTCGCCGTCGACGGCCGCGGCTTCAAGATGCAGGGCTACGAGAACGGCTTCTATCTCGGCGGCTCGCTGTTCGATAACGTCACCAAGGACATGCGGATCTACAAGGAAGAGATCTTCGGCCCGGTGCTCTCGGTCGTGCGCGCGCACGACTACAAGGAAGCGCTGGCGCTGCCGTCCGAGCATGATTACGGCAACGGCGTTGCCATCTTCACCCGCGACGGCGACGCCGCGCGCGATTTCGCGGCCAAGGTCAATGTCGGCATGGTCGGCATCAACGTGCCGATCCCGGTGCCGATCGCCTATTACACCTTCGGCGGCTGGAAGAAGTCCGGCTTCGGCGATCTCAACCAGCACGGCCCGGATTCGGTCCGCTTCTACACCAAGACCAAGACGGTGACCTCGCGCTGGCCGTCCGGCGTCAAGGAAGGTGCGGAGTTCTCGATCCCGCTGATGAAGTGATCCTCTCAAGAGCGAGGCCGGGATGCAATTCGCTCTGAACGAGGATCAGATCGCAATTCGCGACATGGCGCTGGCGTTTGCGGCGGAAAAGATTGCGCCGCATGCGCTGCGCTGGGACGAGGAGAAGCATTTCCCCGTCGACGTGATGCGCGAAGCTGCGACGCTCGGCATGGGCGGCATCTACATTCACGAGGATGTCGGGGGATCCGCGATGACGCGGTTCGACGCGGCGCTGATCTTCGAGGCGCTGGCGACGGCCTGTCCGACCACTTCGGCCTTCATCTCCATTCACAACATGGCGAGCTGGATGATCGATGCCTATGGCAGCGACACCCAGCGCCACACATGGCTGCCGAAGCTCTGCACCATGGAGCTGATCGCCAGCTACTGCCTAACCGAGCCGGGCGCGGGCTCCGATGCGGCCGCGCTGCGCACCCGCGCGGTGCGCGATGGCGAGCATTACGTGCTCAACGGCCAGAAGCAGTTCATCTCCGGCGCCGGCGGCACGGATCTGCTGGTCGCGATGGTGCGCACCGGCGGCGATGGCCCGGGCGGCATCTCGACCCTCGTCATCGACGGCAAGACTCCGGGCGTCACCTATGGCGCCAATGAGCGGAAAATGGGCTGGAACGCGCAGCCGACCCGCGCTGTGATATTCGAGAATGCCCGTGTGCCGGTCGCCAATCGCCTCAGCGAAGAGGGCGTCGGCTTCAAGATCGCGATGGCCGGCCTCGACGGCGGCCGGCTCAACATCACGGCCTGTTCGATCGGCGGCGCCCAGACCGCGCTCGACAAGGCGCTCGCCTATGTGAAGGAGCGTAAGGCGTTTGGAAAGCGCCTCGACGAATTCCAGGCGCTGCAATTCCGCCTTGCCGACATGGCGATTGAGCTCGAGGCCGCACGCACTTTCCTCTGGCGTGCCGCGGCGGCGCTGGACCGCAAGGACCCCGACGCCACCATGCTGTGCGCGATGGCAAAACGTTTCGGCACCGACGTCGGTTTCGAGGTCGCCAACCATGCGCTGCAGCTCCACGGCGGCTACGGCTATCTCAGCGAATACGGCATCGAGAAGATCGTGCGCGATCTGCGCGTGCACCAGATTCTCGAAGGCACCAATGAAATCATGCGGCTGATCGTGGCGCGCAAGCTGATCGAGGGCGCGCGATGAATTCGGTGGAAGAGGGCGATCTGGTCGCCCGCGTCGAGGGCGCGGCTGGCATCATCAGGCTCAACCGTCCGAAGGCCATCAACGCCGTGACGCTGGAGATGTTTCGCGACATCGACAAGGCGCTCGACCGCTTCGAGGCCGATCCCGCCGTCGCATTGATCGTGCTGGAAGGCGCCGGCGAGCGTGGCCTGTGTGCCGGCGGTGACATTCGGACGCTCTGGGAGAGCTCGAAAGCCAATGGCGATCTCGGCAAGATCCTGTGGCGCGAGGAATACATCCTCAATGCCCGGATCAAGAAATTCCCAAAGCCGTATATCGCGTTCATGGACGGTATCGTCATGGGCGGCGGCGTCGGGCTCTCAGCTCATGCCAGCCACCGCATCGTCACCGATCGCACCAAGCTCGCGATGCCCGAGGTCGGCCTCGGCTTCTTCCCTGATGTCGGCGGCACCTGGCTGCTGTCGCGCTCGCCCGGCGAGATCGGCACCTATTTCGGCCTCACCGGCCAGACCATGAATGGGCCCGATGCAATCCATGCGAAGTTCGCCGATGCCGTGGTTCCCGTAGCCAAATGGCCGGAGTTGCGCGAGGCGCTGACGAAGGTTGGTCCGGCAGCGACCGCGGCCGATGTCAGCAAGCTCATCAACAGTTTCGCGACGGGCGATGCCGCCGGTCCGGTTGCGGCACGGCAGGCGATGATCGACGCATTGTTCGGCTTCGACCGCATGGAAGACATTTTTGCCGCGCTGAAACGTGACGGCTCGGAGTTCGCTTTGGCGACCCTGAAGACGCTCAACGAAAAATCGCCGCGCGGCATGGTGGTGACGCTGAAACTGCTGCGGCTGGCGCGCACCGCGTCGAACCTGGAGGAGTGCCTGGCGCGCGAATATCGCGCCGCGCTCGAAGTGTTCCGCAGCGACGATTTCCGCGAGGGCGTGCGTGCGGCCGTGATCGACAAGGATCGCAATCCGGTCTGGTCGCCGCCGCGGATCGAGGACGTGACGCCAGAGATGCTTGCGCCGTATCTCGCCGGGATCGGTGCCGACGAGCTGAAGTTCAACTAAGCAACGATTGAAGCGGAGGAAACGACAATGGCCACGATCGCATTCATCGGTCTCGGCAACATGGGCGGCCCGATGGCCGCCAATCTGGTCAAGGCGGGCCACAAGGTGGTGGCGTTCGATCTCGTCGAAGCCTCGCGCAATCAGGCCAAGGCCGATGGTGCCGGCATCGCCGACAGCGCCGCGGGCGCGGTGAAGGGCGCCGATGTCGTCGTCACCATGCTTCCCGCAGGCAAGCATGTGCTCGGCGTCTGGAGCGACATCCTTCCCGCGATGACCAAGGGCGCGCTGATCATCGACAGTTCCACCATCGACGTGGAGAGCGCGAGGGCCGCGCATGCGCTCGCCGCCAAGCACGGCGTGCTCTCGGTCGACGCGCCGGTCTCCGGCGGCACCGGCGGCGCCAAGGGCGCGACGCTCACCTTCATGTGCGGCGGCGAGGAGAAGGCATTCGCGGCGGCCAAGCCGGTGCTGGAGAACATGGGCAAGAAGATCGTGCATTGCGGCGGCGCCGGCGCGGGGCAGGCGGCCAAGATCTGCAACAACATGATCCTCGGCATCTCCATGATCGCGGTGAGCGAGGCGTTTGCACTGGCTGAGAAGCTCGGGCTCTCGCATCAGGCACTGTTCGACGTCGCCTCGACCTCGTCGGGCCAGTGCTGGTCGCTGACGACCTATTGCCCGGTGCCGGGCCCGGTGCCGACTTCGCCCGCCAACAACGACTACAAGCCGGGTTTTGCTTCCGCGCTGATGGTGAAGGATCTGACGCTGGCGCAGGACGCCGCCAAGGCCGCGGGCGCGGCGACCCCGCTCGGCAAGCATGCGCAGGAGATCTATCAGTCTTTCGACGCAGCCGGCCAAGGCGGGGTGGATTTTTCCGGAATTATCAAGCACGTTCGCAACCTCGCTGGGCAATAGCGAGGCTTCGTAGCCCGGATTGCGCTTCGCTCCATCCGGGCTACGCTCGAACATCAATTCGACGGGCCCGGAACATGACGACATTTCAGGACGCGCGCGCGTTTCTGCTCAAGCACCGCACGGATTACGAGGCCGCGGTCAAAGGATTCCGCTGGCCGGATCCGGTTCCCTTCAACTGGGCGCTCGACTGGTTCGACGAGCTGGCGAAGGACGCCGAAGCCAAGGACCGGCCGGCACTCTGGATTGTCGACGCCGCGCAGGATCGCCAGACCAAACTGTCCTTTGCGGCGCTCTCGAAGCGCTCGAACCAGGTGGCGAATTTCCTTCGCACGCAGGGCCTTAAGCGCGGCGATCATCTCCTGCTGCTGCTCGGCAATGTGGTTCCGCTATGGGAGACGATGCTGGCGGCGATGAAGCTCGGCGTCGTCGTGATTCCCGCGACCACGCTGCTCACTGCCGATGAGCTGCGCGACCGGCTTGATCGCGGCAAGGCGAAGGCCGTGGTGGCGGCCGAGGACCAGGTCGCGAAATTTGCAAGCCTCGGTGCGGAGAATATCGTCCGCATCGTGGTCGGCGCGGCCCATGACGGATGGCTCTCCTACGATGAGGCCGCAAAGGCCTCCGAGAGTTTTACCGCCGATGGCCCGACCAATGCCGACGATCCGATGCTGCTCTATTTCACCTCGGGGACGACGGCAAAACCAAAACTCGTCCGGCACAGCCAGCGCAGTTATCCCGTCGGGCATCTCTCGACCATGTACTGGATCGGGTTGAAACCCGGCGACGTCCATCTCAACATCTCGTCGCCCGGCTGGGCCAAGCATGCCTGGAGCTGTTTTTTCGCACCGTGGAATGCGGGCGCCACCGTGTTCGTGGTCAACCAGCCGCGCTTCGATGCGAAGGGCCTGCTCGCCACCATCGGCCGCTGTAGCGTCACCACGCTGTGCGCGCCGCCGACCGTGTGGCGGCTGTTCATCCAGGAGAACCTGGCGTCCTTCAAGGTGGCCTTGCGCGAGGTCTGCGGCGCCGGCGAGCCGTTGAACCCTGAAGTGATCGACCAGGTACGGGCGGCCTGGGGGCTCACCATCCGCGACGGCTACGGCCAGACCGAAACCACGGCACTGGCCGGCAACTCGCCGGGCCAGAAGATCAAGATCGGCTCGATGGGCCGGCCGCTGCCGGGCTATCGCGTGCAGATCAGCGACGCCGACGGCAACAAGGCGAGGGAAGGCGAGGTCACGCTGGTGCTCGGCACCGAGCGGCCCGCCGGCCTGATGCAGGGCTATCAAAGCGACGACGGCAAGCTCTCCGGCGCCGAAGGCGAGCTCTATCGCAGCGGCGATGTCGTGTTCGAAGATGACGAGGGCTATCTTACCTTCGTCGGCCGTTCCGACGACGTGTTCAAGTCGTCGGATTATCGCATCAGCCCGTTCGAGCTGGAGAGTGTGCTGCTGGAGCACGAACTGGTTGCGGAAGCCGCGGTGGTGCCGAGCCCGGATCCGATCCGGCTCGCGATCCCCAAGGCGTTCGTGCTGCTGACCTCGGGCGCGGAGCGGACGCCGGAGACCGCGCTGTCGATTTTCCAGCATCTGCATGCGCGGCTTGCGCCGTTCAAGCGCATCCGCCGCCTTGAGATCGTCACCGAGCTGCCGAAGACGATCTCAGGAAAGATCCGGCGCGTTCAGTTGCGGCGGCTCGAGCGCGACGGCGACCGCGAGGATCCCCTGCGCGGCCGCGAATTCCGGGAAGAGGATTTTCCCGAACTGCCGAAAACACGGAGTGAGACCTAAGTGAACGAAATCTGGAAGAAGCCGCCGATCACGCTTCAGGCCTATCAGGCCATGGTCGGCAAGGAGATCGGCGTGTCGTCGTGGCACCTGATGGATCAGCCCCGCATCGACACCTATGCCGACGTGACCGAGGATCACCAGTTCATCCACGTCGATCCCGAGAGGGCGAAGGAGACGGCGTTCGGCACCACCATCGCGCACGGTTTCCTGACGATGTCGATGCTGTCGGTGATGTCCTACGAAGTGATGCCGGCGATTGCGGGTACCACGATGGGCGTCAATTACGGCTTCGACAAGCTGCGCTTCGTCTCGCCGGTCCGCTCGGGCAAGCGCGTCCGCGGCCGTTTCGTGCTGGCCGAAGCCAAGCTGCGCAAGCCGAACGAGTTGCAGTCCCGCACCAACGTCACGGTGGAGATCGAAGGCGAGGACAAGCCGGCGCTTGTTGCGGATTGGCTCGGGTTGATCTATTTCGCCTGATACCGCCTGTCGTTGCCGGGCTTGACCCGGCAACCCATCGCTGCTCAAAAGCAGTCGATTGATGGATGGCCGGGTCAAGCCCGGCCACGACGAAATAGCATCCAGGAAGCACACTCATGGCAATCAGGTTCGACGGACGCGTCGCCATCGTCACCGGCGCGGGCAATGGTCTCGGCAAGGCGCATGCGCTGGGGCTGGCCAGCCGCGGCGCCAAGGTCGTCGTCAACGATTTCGGCGGCGCGCGTGACGGCACCGGCGGTTCGCTGTCGCCGGCGGAGACCGTGGTCGAGGAAATCCGCAAAGCCGGCGGCACCGCGATGGCCGACGGCGCCGACGTCTCGAATTTCGAGCAGGTCACCGCCATGGTCGAGCGCGCCACCAAGGAATGGGGCAGCGTCGATTTGATGTGCGCCAATGCCGGCATCCTGCGCGACAAGTCGTTCGGCAAGATGGAAGCGGCCGATTTCCAGAAGGTGCTCGACGTGCATCTCGTCGGCACCTTCTATTGCTGCAAGGCGGCCTGGGCCGGCATGCGCGACCGCAATTACGGCCGCATCGTGCTGACGACGTCGTCCTCCGGCCTCTACGGCAATTTTGGCCAGGCCAATTACGGCGCGGCGAAGTCCGGCATGGTCGGCCTGATGAACGTGCTCGCGGAAGAGGGCCGCAAGAACGATATCCGCGTCAACATCATCTCGCCGACGGCGGCGACCCGCATGACGGAAGAGCTGCTGCCGCCGCAGGCGCTGCAACTGATGAAGCCGAACGCGATCACGCCCGCGGTCGAGTACATGCTGAGCGAGGATGCGCCGACCCGCACCATCATGGGCGCCGGCGCCGGGTCCTTCGCCGTGATCAAGATCCTGGAGAGCGAAGGCATCAACCTGCCGGAATCCGAATGGACGCCGGATGCGGTCGCCGCGCATTTCGCCGAGATCAGCGACATGTCCAACGCCAAGGCATTGCAGGGCGCGTTCGAGCAGACGCAGAAATACGTGGCCCAGGCCGCGGCGAGGGCGGGGATCAAGCTCTGACTGACGTTGCCGTCATCGGTGCCGGTCCCGCCGGGCTGATGGCGGCGGAGGTGCTGGCGCAGGGCGGTGCCCGCGTTACCGTCTATGACGCGATGCCGTCGGCCGGCCGCAAATTCCTGATGGCGGGCCGGGGCGGGCTCAATCTCACCCACAGCGAGCAGCTCGCCCAATTCATGGCGCGCTATCGCGAGGCGGCGCCCAAGCTGCAGGCGGCGATCGAGGCGTTTTCGCCCGACGCGCTGCGCGCGTGGAGCGAAGCGTTGGGTGAGCCGACCTTCGTCGGCACCAGCGGGCGGGTGTTTCCAAAAGCGTTCAAGGCTTCGCCCCTGCTGCGCGCCTGGCTGCGGCGGCTCGATGCGAGCGGCGTGCGGTTTGCATTTCGCCATCGCTGGACCGGGTGGGACGGTGAGGGACGGCTGCTGTTTCGAACGCCTGAAGGCGTGGCGCCCGTTGTTGCCAATGCGACCGTGCTGGCGCTTGGCGGTGCAAGCTGGCCGCGGCTCGGATCGGATGGCGGCTGGGCCGACATCCTTGCCGCGAAGGGGGCGACCATCTCAAAGCTTCGGCCGGCCAATTCCGGCTTTACGGTCGCGTGGTCCGACGTGTTCCGCGACCGCTTCGAAGGCCAGCCGCTCAAGGGCGTTGCGCTGACGATCGGCGCGCACACGGTGCGGGGCGAAGCCATGATCACCCGCAGCGGCATCGAAGGCGGCGCGATCTACGCGCTGTCGGCGGAGCTGCGCGAGGCAGTGCTGGGTCTTGGGCAGGCGCGGCTTGCGATCGCACTCCGGCCCGACCTCGACGCCGCCGCTCTGACCGCGCGGCTATCGGGCACGCGCGGCAAGCAATCGCTCGCGAACTTCCTGCGCAAGGCGGCGCAATTGTCACCGGTTGGCATCGGCCTGATGCAGGAGGCCGCGCTTGCGTCCGGCCGGCCGCTGGCCGCGTTCTCGCCGGCGGAGCTTGCGCATCTGGTGAATGCAATCCCGGTCCAGCTCGCCGGCGTCGCGCCGATCGAGCGTGCGATCTCGACTGCGGGCGGAATTGCCTTCGACGAACTCGACGAGCACTTCATGCTGCGCAAGCTGCCCGGCGTTTTCGCCGCCGGCGAGATGCTGGACTGGGAGGCACCGACAGGTGGGTATCTGTTGCAGGCGTCGTTCGCGACGGGGGCTGCCGCGGGCAGGGGCTCGCTGGTGTGGCTCGCCAAGTCGTAGAGTGGGTTAGTGAAGCGTAACCCACCACGTCTGTATCTGCATCGAGAGAAGTGGTGGGTTACGCCTGCGGCTAACCCACCCTACCAGATCGACGCTTACCGCAACTTCCCCCGTGCCGCCACCGGCAGCGTGCCGATGATCTCTTCGCCTCGCACCATCACCACCTCGTCCATCATGTTGACGACGACGCAGACGTGATTGGGCACGATGCGCACGACGTCGCCGACATTGGGCCGCGTGTTGCTGCGGGAGAGATCGAGGAAGCCGTGCTCCTCGGCGAATTTCGCGATCTTGGCTTCGGGGTGCTCGAGGATCAGGCCGTGACCGTCGAGGCCACCGGTATCCGTCGTCAGCGTCTTCGAGCCGGCATCGAGAATTCCGCGCTCGGGTGCGGCGCGGCTCACGACGGTCGAATAGATGTGCAGCGCGCAGTCGTCCCAGGAGGCCGAGCCGGCCGCGACCTGCATGCGGTCGTTGTAGATGTAGGTGCCGAAGCGGTGCTCGGTACCGCCCTTGAGCTTGCCGATATTCTTGAGGTTCGGCGTGCCGCCGGTCGAGACGATTTGTGCGTCCAGCCCGTGCGCGCGCAGGCCGGCCAGCGCCTCGTCGTAGAATTTTTGGGCGTCGCCCCAGCCGGTCTCGGTCGGGTACATCATGAAGCCGGCGAATTGCAGCCCCTTCGATGCGGTGATCTCGCGCGCCAGTGCGATGGCTTCTGCCGGCGTCTCGACGCCGGCGCGTTTGCGGCCGGTGTCGCATTCGACCACGACCGAGAGCGGACGGCCCGACGCCGCGGCGGCCCGGGGCAGGCCGGCGACGACGGTGGAATTGTCGGCGGCCACCGTCATGTTGGCTTTGGCATTCAACGCGCCGAGCCGCGCCATCTTCTCTTCGCCAAGGAGGTTGTAGCTGATCAGGATGTCGTCGATGCCGGCATTGGCCATGATCTCGGCCTCGCCGATCTTCTGGCAGGTGATGCCCTTGGCGCCGGCCGCGAGCTGCATCTTCGCGAGCGTCGGGTTCTTGTGTGTCTTGATGTGGGGACGGTTGGCGATGCCGGCGTCGTCGCAGGCTTTCTGGATTCGCGCGATGTTGCGCTCGACCTTGTCCATGTCGATGACGGCGCAGGGCGTGCCGTATTCGCGGGCGATCTTGGCGGCGAGGGTGGTTGTCATGGGTCAGGCCTGTTCGATTTCTTCGCGAAGCATTTCAAGTTCGAGCCAGCGCTCTTCGGCGGCGGACAATTCCTCATGCGCCTTGGCGATAGCGGCGGAGGTATCGTCGAATTTCTTGCGATCCTTGGTATAAAGTTTGGGATCGTCGAGCACCCGCTGCAGCTTGGCAATATCGGCTTGCAGCGTTTCCATCCTCTTCGGCAGTGTCTCCAGCGCATGCTTCTCGTTGAAGCTCAGCTTGCGCTTCGAGGCGGGTGCGGGGGCTGCGGCGCGCTGGTCCTTCTTGTCCGCGGCCGCTTGCGCCTTCGGCGCCTCGCGCTTGAGGTCGGCGCCGCGCTGGATCAGCATGTCGCTGTAGCCGCCGGCATATTCGACCCATTTGCCGTTGCCTTCGGGCGCGATCACGGAGGTGACGACGCGGTCGAGAAAGTCGCGGTCATGGCTGATCAGGATGACCGTGCCTTCGTAATCGCCGAGCATGTCCTCGAGCACGTCGAGCGTTTCGAGATCGAGGTCGTTGGTCGGCTCGTCCAGCACCAGCAGATTCGACGGCTTGGCCAGCGCGCGCGCCAGCATCAGCCGGCCGCGCTCGCCGCCCGAGAGCACCTCCACCGGCGTGCCGCGCTGCTCCTGCGCAAACAAGAAGTCCTTCATGTAACCGACGACATGCTTGGGCTTGCCGCCGACCATGATCTGGTCACCACGGCCACCGGTCAGCGCTTCCGCCAGCGTCGATTTGGGATCGAGGCTTTCGCGGTGCTGATCCAGCGTCGCGACCTCCAGATTGGCGCCGAGGCGGATCGTGCCGGAATCCGGTTGCATGGCGCCGGTGAGCAAATTGACCAGCGTGGTCTTGCCGGCGCCGTTCGGGCCGATGATGCCGAGCCGGTCGCCGCGCTGGATGCGGGTGGAGAAATTGTCGACGATGATGCGGTCGCCATAGGCCTTGCTGACGCCCTTTGCCTCGATCACCAGCTTGCCGGATTGCTCCGCTTCGGCCGCCGCGAGACTGGCGCTGCCGGCCGTGCCGCGATAGTTGCGCCGCTGGTCGCGCAGCGCATGCAGATTGCCGAGACGCTTGACGTTGCGCTTGCGCCGGCCGGAGACGCCGTGGCGCAGCCAGTGCTCCTCGTCGACGATCTTGCGGTCGAGCTTGTGCTGGTCGCGCTCTTCTTCCGCCAGCACCTCGTCGCGCCAGCTCTCGAACGAGGCGAAGCCGCGGTCGATCTGCTTGATTCTGCCGCGATCGAGCCAGGCGGTGGAGCGCGAGAGGTTGGTGAGGAAGCGGCGGTCATGGCTGATGATCACCAGCGCGCTGCGGCGGCTGTCCAGCTCCTGCTCCAGCCACTCGATCGTCGCGAGATCGAGGTGGTTGGTCGGCTCGTCCAGCAGCAAAATGTCGGGCGAGGGCGCCAGCACAAAGGCCAGTGCCGCGCGGCGCGCCTCGCCACCGGAGAGATTATGCGGGTTCTCCTCGCCGGTCAGCCCGAGCTGCTCCAGCAGATAGCGCGCCTGGTGCTGGTCGTCGCCGGGCGCGAGCCCGGACTCGACATAGGCCAGCGTGGTTTTGTGCTCGCCGAAGTCAGGCTCCTGCGGAAGATAGCGCACGGTTGCGCCCGGTTGCACGAAGCGTGTGCCGCCGTCGGGTTCGACGAGGCCGGCCGCGATCTTCAGCAGTGTCGATTTGCCGGAGCCGTTGCGGCCGATCAAACAGACGCGTTCGGACGGCGCGACGTTGAGCTCGACGCCTGACAGCAGCGGCGTGCCGCCAAAGGTCAGCCTGATGTCTTTCAGTTGGATCAGCGGGGGCGCCATGATCAGCCTTGATGTGTTGCGGCCTGATCGGCGCGGCGGCGCTGGATCCGGCGCAGCGTCTGGTCGAGCGCCGAGAGGAAAGCGGAACGGTCGCGCGGAGAGAACGAGCGCGGGCCGCCGGTGACCTCGCCCGCCGAGCGCAGGTCCGTCA
Source organism: Bradyrhizobium symbiodeficiens (assembly GCF_002266465.3). Classification (NCBI taxonomy): domain Bacteria; kingdom Pseudomonadati; phylum Pseudomonadota; class Alphaproteobacteria; order Hyphomicrobiales; family Nitrobacteraceae; genus Bradyrhizobium; species Bradyrhizobium symbiodeficiens. The sequence continues at coordinate 3,228,455 of NZ_CP029427.2, forward strand.
TCAGATTGCGCACCGCCAGCGTCATGCCGATCGACTCCTCGGTAAACGGCTTGCCGTTCGGCGCCATCACGTCGGCGCCGGCCTTGACGCAGCGGCTCGCCAGCGGGATGTCAGAGGTGATGACCACATCGCCGGCCTTGGCGCGCTCGGCGATCCAGTCGTCGGCGGCGTCCATGCCGGCGCCGGCCGCGATGCGCTCGATCAGCGGATCCTGTGGCACGCGGATGAAATTGCCGGCGACCACGCTCACGGGCACGCCGTGCCGGAGCGCGACGCGGTAAATCTCGTCCTTCACGGGACAGGCGTCGGCGTCGACATAGATGCGGGTGGGGGTCTCGGTCATTCCGCCGCGTGGTACCCCATCCGGGCCGCAAAGGCGAGGGGATTGACCGCTGTTCCCCGGGGCCTACGATCGGCTCCGAAACAACAAGAACAGGGAAGATGACCCCATGCCGAACCGGCTCGAAACCTGGCGCGTCGAGGCCTACAACACCGCCAAGCAGTCCGAAAACAAGATGCATGACGATACGGTGGCACGCCGCTTCGGCTTTTCCGGCGGGCTGGTCCCGGGTGTCGACGTCTTCGCTTATATGATGCATGTGCCGATTGCGCGGTGGGGCCGGGATTTCCTTGAGCGCGGGCTGATCGAGGCGCGCTTCATCAAACCGGTCTATGACGGCGAAACCGCCGATGTTGATGCGACCGAGCATAATGGCCTGCTCACCATCGAGGTGTTCAGCCGCACCGAGCTCTGCGCGACCGGTACGGCCTCGCTGCCCGCCGCCGCGCCGGCGGTGTCGCTGAACGACTTTGTCGAGGTCGCGGCTGTAGCCGAGCGCAAGCCGGTCAGCGCGACAACGTTCGAGATGGGCAAATGGCTAGGTACGGCGGCGCGCCGCTGGGCCGGGCAGGATGCGTCGGACTATCTCGCCGACATCAGGGAGACCGATCCGATCTTCGCACGCGAGGGACTCGGCCATCCCGGCCTGATCCAGCGCGTCATGAACCGCGTGCTGGTGGACAACACCATTCTGGGCCCGTGGATCCACGTCGGCAGCCGCATGCAGCTCTTGTCCGCCGCACGCGCCGGCGACGAGATCACCGCGCGCGCCAAAGTCACCGCCAACTACGAGAAGAAGGGCCACCGCTTCGTCGAGCTCGACGCACTCGTCGTCGCCAACGGCACGACGCCGATTGCACACTGCCAGCACATTGCGATCACCCAGCCGCGCGAGCAGGCCGTGGCGTAGGCGAGGATAAAGCGCGCTGTTGCCACATCGTCGTGCCCGGGCTCGTCCCGAGCATCCACGTCCTTCGCGCATAGAGGCTTGGATGGCCGGGTCAAGCCCGGCCATGACGGCGGAGAGAGCGTAGGCTCTTACGCTTCCGCTATGCCGCCTTTTTCTTCGCGTCCTGGATCGCCCGCCACACCCGCTCCGAGGTCAGCGGCATGTCGATGTGCTTGATGCCGTACTCGGACAAGGCGTCAAGCACGGCGTTCACCACCGTCGACAGGCTGCCGGCGCAGCCGGCTTCGCCGCAGCCCTTGCTGCCGAGTGGATTGGTCGTTGCAGGCACCGGGTGATCGCCGACCGTCATGTTGGGAACGTCCTCGGCGCGGGGCAGGGCGTAGTCCATCAGCGAGCCCGTGATCGGCTGGCCGCTCTCATCGTAGCGGATGTGCTCCATCAGCGCTTGGCCGATACCTTGCACGACGCCGCCATGGAGCTGGCCTGCGACCAGCATCGGGTTGACCACCGTGCCGAAATCGTTGACCGCGCTGTAGCGCACGATCTGCACCACGCCGGTATCAGGATCGATCTCGACCTCGGCGACGTGGCAGCCGTTCGGGAACGCCGAGGCGACCGGTTCGCTGGTGTGATCGACGTCGAGGCTGTCGGGCACGCCCTCCGGCGTCTTGCCGTCATGCAAGCGCTTGGCGAGCTCCATGATGTCGATGCTGCGGTCGGTGCCGGCAATGGTGAAGCTGCCGCCTTCGAATTCGATGTCGGCTTCGGATGCTTCGAGCATATGCGCAGCTGCCCGCTTGCCCTTCTCGATGACGAGCTTGGCAGCCCCCACGATGGCCTGGCCGGTCGCCATGATCGAGCGCGAGCCGCCGGTGCCGTTGCCGGAGTGGACGATGTCGCTGTCGCCCTGCACGAGCTTGACGCTCTCGAAGGGGACGCCGAGCTGCGCACTCAGCACTTGCGCGAACGGCGTGGCATGGCCCTGGCCGTAATCGAGCGTGCCGGTGATGAGCTGCACGGTGCCGTCAGCATCGAACACGATCTTGCCGAGCTCCGGGCTCGGCGGTGCGGTGACCTCGAGATAGGAGCCGACGGCGATGCCGCGCAGCTTGCCGGCCTTCTTGCTCTCTTTCTTGCGCTTGGCGAAATTCTCGTGGTCCGAGATTTCGAGCGCCTTGTTGAACACGGCCTGGAAGTCGCCGCTGTCATAGGTGACGCCGGAGGACGCCGCGAACGGGATCTGGCTCGGCTTGATGAAATTGCGCTTGCGCAAGGTCAGCCGGTTGATGCCCATCTCGTCGGCGGCGCGGTCGATCAGCCGCTCCATGTAATAGTTCGCCTCGGGCCGGCCGGCACCGCGATAGGCGCCCATCAGCGTGGTGTTGGTCAAGACCACCTTGATGTCGACGGCCATGAGCGGCGTGCGGTAGACGCTGGAAAAGTTCTTGCCGGTGTTGAGCGAAAGCGGCCCCGGCGCGACGCCGGTGATGTAGGCGCCGAGATTGCCGAAGCCTTCAAGCCTGGCCGCGAGGAAAAGCCCCTCGGCGTCGAGCGCGAGCTCGGCATGGATCTTCTGCGCACGGCCGTGGCTGTCGGAAAGGAAGGCGGTCGAGCGCTCGTCGAGCCACTTCACCGGCTTGCCCAATTCCTTCGCCGCGTACAGGATGCACATGTATTCGGGATAGTTGATGTTCTTCATGCCGAAGGAGCCGCCGACATTGGCGGTGAGGATGCGCACCTTCTCGTTCGGCACTTTCAGGTTCTTGGCGAGGTTGGCGCGGTTGCCGGCGACGCCCTGCGTCGGTACCTGAAGCGTGTAGCGCTCGGTCTTCTTGTCGTAGGAGGCCAGCCCGACGCGCGGTTCCATCGAGACGACGGCGACACGGGTGTTCTCGATGTCGACCTTGGTGACATGGGCGGCGCTGGCGAAGGCCGCGTTGACCTTGTCCGTGTCGCCATAATGGTAGTCGAGCACGACGTTACCAGGGATGTGGTCGTAGAGCTGCGGCGCGCCGGGTTTTGCGGCTTCCTCGGGATCGGTGACCGCCGGCAGCGGCTCGATGTCGAGCTCGACCGCCTCTGCGGCATCGCGCGCTTGCGCCAGCGTCTCGGCGACCACGAAGGCGACGGGATCGCCGACGAAGCGGACCTTGTCGGTCGCGAGCGGCTGGCGGTTGGTCTGGAGGAGGGGCGAGCCGTCGCGGCTCTTGAGCGGCAGGCCGCAGGTGAAGGGACCGTAGCCGGCGGCATCGAGATCCCTGCCGGTCCACACGCCCAGCACGCCCGGCATGGCCTTGGCGGCGTCGATGCCGATGCCGCGGATGAGGCCATGGGCGTGGGTGGAACGAACGACCACGGCATAGGCCTGGCCGGGCAGGTTGAAATCGTCGGTATAGCGGCCCTTGCCGCGCACCAGGGTGTCGTCCTCCTTGCGGCGGACAGGCTGCCCGACGCCGTATTTTTGCAGTGCAATAGCGTTTTCGAGCGTGGACGATGAGGTGTGATCTTGCATGGAATTGACCTGAAAAGCCGGCATTTGCGCAATTTCGCGGCAGCGGGGCACCGGGCTCTCCTCAAATAACCCACCGCCCCGTTCACGACAACGCACGAATGGGCATGGTCCCATGTGATGCGTTGTTGCGCATACCCGCCGCGCTGCTAAGGTTTCAGGCGAAAAATCAATTCCAGACCGGCCCGACCGGCCGCGGAAAGACAGTTTGTATGAATGACCACACGCGGCTCCGCGACGGCCATGCGCCGCACGGTGAGCTGGAGGGGTCGATGGCGGCGGTGGCGTTGGCCACCGAACCGGCCGTCGGCGCGCAGGCGTCGGGAACCGGCGTCTATGCGGCGCTGGACCTCGGCACCAACAATTGCAGGCTGCTGATCGCCTGTCCGACCCAGGAGGGCTTTCGCGTCGTCGATTCCTTCTCGCGCATCATCCGGCTCGGGGAGGGGGTCTCGTCGACCGGCTGCATCAGCGAGGCCGCGATCGAGCGTGCCATCGCCGCACTCAGCATTTGTCGTGACAAGATCAATTTGCGCAAGGCTCGCCGGCTGCGGCTGATCGCAACCGAGGCCTGCCGCGCGGCCTCGAACGCGGAGGGGTTCCGCAGCCGCGTCGCGGCCGAGACCGGCATCGAGCTGGAGGTGATCGACCGCGAGACCGAGGCCGCGCTCGCGGTGGTCGGCTGTTCGCCGCTGGTCGACCCCAGGGGACGCGGCGCGATCCTGTTCGACATCGGCGGCGGTTCGACCGAATTGGTGAGAATCGAGCGCGACGCAGACAATCCGCAGCCGCGCATAAAAGCCTGGATGTCGATCCCCTATGGCGTGGTCACGCTCGCCGAGCAGTTCGGCGGCCGCGACGTGACGCCGGAGATCTACGCCGCGATGGAGCAGGAGGTCGCCAACCACGTCGCGCCGTTCGCCGACGTGCACGGCGGCGATCTCGCCGACATGCACCTGCTCGGCACCTCGGGCACGGTAACGACGCTCGCCGGCATCCACCTCAATCTCGCGCGCTACGATCGGCGCCGCATCGACAGCATCTGGATGAACGATACCGACATTACCGCGACCATCAACAAGCTGCTCGGCATGAGCTACGAGGAACGCGCCAACAACAGCTGCATCAGCGTCGAGCGTGCCGATCTCGTGCTCGCCGGCTGCGCCATTCTCGATGCCATCAGGCGCTCCTTCCCGTTGCCGCGCCTGCGCGTCGCCGACCGCGGCCTGCGCGAGGGCATGCTGGTCGAGATGATGCGCGAGGACGGCGCCCTCAGGAGCTGGTGAGATGGCCAAGGACACCACCGGCCGCTTGCACGTCCAGGTCAAGACCGGCGGCAAGCGCAAATTGTCGTCGAAGCTGTGGCTTGAGCGGCAGCTCAACGACCCCTATGTGGTGAAGGCGAAGGCGCTGGGCTATCGCTCGCGCGCCGCCTTCAAGCTGCTCGAGATCGACGACAAATATCGCTTGCTCAAGCACGGCATGTCGGTGGTCGATCTCGGCGCCGCGCCGGGCGGCTGGAGCCAGATCGCCGCCAAGCGCGTCGGCTCGGTCGACGGCAAGGGCAAGGTCGTCGCGATCGATCTGCTGGAGATGCCTGAGATTGCGGGCGTCGATTTCGCCCAGCTCGACTTCATGGACAACGATGCCCCGGAAAAGCTCAAGGCCATGCTCGGCGGCGGCGCCGACTTCGTGATGTCCGACATGGCCGCCAACACCACCGGTCACCGCAAGACCGACCAGCTCCGCATCGTCGGCCTGATCGAGACCGCGGCCGCCTTTGCCTGCGACGTGCTCAAGCCCGGCGGGACGTTCCTGGCCAAGGCATTCCAGAGCGGCGCCGACGCCGATCTGCTCGCCCAGCTCAAGCGCGACTTTGCGACGGTGCGCCATGTGAAGCCGGCGGCGAGCCGGCAGGATTCCTCGGAGCGATACGTGCTGGCGACGGGATTTCGAGGTGTCGGATCGGCATAGCCTCGTGCTCGGTCATTCCGGGGCGCCTCGAAGAGGCGGCCCGGAATCCATATCTCTACGGATCTTGCGGTGCGATGGATTCCGGGTTCGATGCTGCGCATCGCCCCGGAATGACCGAGGAGGTCTTCACCCCAACCTTTGATCGCGGACGTCCTGCGTATCCTCGGACGCTGCCTTGACCGCCGCCTTCTCCGCGCCCTTGCCGGCGCCTTTGCGGCTGGCGATCTCCACGGCCCTGCGGCCGGAGATCTCGTCGCCGGCGTCGACCGGCATCTGCCAGAAGAACCAGCTCGATGCCGCCGAGGTCAGCGCGACCACGAGGAAGGCGGGGGCGAACACGGTGGCGTCGATTTCGCTGACATGGTTGAACCACATCGTCGTTTCCACGCATGCCGCGCCGACGGCGACGCCGGCGGACACCGCGAGCTGCTGGTTGACGCTGACCAGCGTGGTGGCGCGGCTCATCTGCGCGGTCTCGACGTCGGCATAGGCGACCGTGTTGATCGCGGTGAACTCGAGCGAGCGGAAGAAGCCGCCGACCACCAGGATGACCATGATGATGAGCAGCGGCGTCGTCACCGTGAACAGCGCGCAGACTGCGAGGAAGAACGCGCTGACGATCGCGTTCACGGTCATCAGATTGCGGAAGCCGAAGGTGCGGATGATGCGCGCCGCCAGCGTCTTCATGCCCATCGCGCCGAGCGAGGAGGCGAAGGTGACGAGGCCCGAATGGAACGGCGACAGCCCGAAGCCGATCTGCATCAGGAGCGGCAGCAGGAACGGCAGCGCGCCGATGCCGAGCCGGAACAGGAAGCCGCCGAACACGGCCGCGCGCAGCGTTGGCAGCTTCAGGAGCGAGAAATCGAGCACCGGAGACCCGGTGCGCCGGGCGTGGATGACATAAAGCGTCATCGAGATCGCGCCGCCCGCGATCAGTGCGGCGACGGTGCTCCATGGCAGCAGGTTGAGACCGGCAACCGACAGGCCGAAGGCGATGCCGGCGAGGCCGATGCCCGCCAGCACCATGCCATAGAGGTCGAACGGCTCGCGTTCCTCGCTCTTGATCGGGTCGATGAAGCGCAGCGCCATGAAGATGCCGAGCAGCCCGATCGGAATGTTGATCAGGAAGATCCAGTGCCAGGACGCATAGGTGGTGATGAAGCCGCCGAGCGGCGGGCCGATCACGGGACCGATCAGGGCAGGGACCGTCACCCAGGCCATGGCGTTGACCAGCGCGCTCTTGTCGACCGAGCGCAGCAGCACGAGACGCCCGACCGGCGTCATCATGGCCCCGCCCATGCCTTGCAGGATGCGCGCGAACACGAAATCGGTGACCGAACCCGAGAGCGCGCAGCCGATCGACCCCACCATGAACACGCCGACCGCGATCGCGAACACCATCCGTGCGCCGAACCGGTCCGCGGTCCAGCCGCTCGCCGGGATGAACACCGCGAGCGACAGCAGATAGGACGTGATCGCGAGCTTGAGCGTCAGCGGGCTGGTGCCGATGTCGGCCGCGATCGCCGGCAGCGAAGTGGCGATCACTGTCGAGTCCATGTTCTCCATGAAGAGAGCAGTGGCCACGATCAGCGGAATGACGCGTTGCTTGTCGACCATGACGGATTGTTAATGAAAATCGGAAGAGGGTGGAGTTGCGGCTTACCACCGCCGTCCAGCCGCGACCATTGCGGATCGACGCATAGCACCTAAATCCTGCGTGACGACGGCGTGCCTCCCTCCGTCATTCCGGGCGCCGCCCGGAATCCATTGGGTCACACGCTGCGCGGTGGATTCCGGGTTCGCGACTTCGTCGCGCCCGGAATGACGGCGGATGGGCCAGAGCCCGGCTATCCCCGCTGAATTTACGTAAAAAGCCTGTGCATGGCTGGCCAGCCATCCGAATTGCTTTGATTCGTCACACGGCCGTGCTATCGACCCGCGTCAACCCCACCGATGGGCTCCGATTCTCAGGCGATGCCGCAAGGTACGCCGAGGGTGGCGCTCATCCATAAGCATTTGCGGCAGGGCCGCGGAAGGAGTTGGCACATGGCCACGGTGCAACAAGGCATTCGCGAAGCCCTTACGTTCGACGACGTGCTGTTGAAGCCAGGCCTGTCGGATGTCATGCCGGGCGAGGTCGACATCCGCTCCCGCGTCACCCGCGCCATTCCGCTCAACATTCCGATCATGGCCTCGGCCATGGACACCGTCACCGAGGCGCGCATGGCGATCGCCATGGCGCAGGCCGGCGGTCTCGGCGTCATCCACCGCAATTTCGATCCCGAAGGGCAGGCTGCCCAGGTGCGGCAGGTCAAGCGCTACGAGTCGGGCATGGTGGTGAACCCGCTCACCATCAGCCCCGATGCCACGCTCGACGACGCGCTGAAGCTGATGAGCGATCACGGCATCTCCGGCATTCCCGTCGTCACCGGCGCCGGGAAGAACACGCCCGGCAAGCTGGTCGGTATCCTCACCAACCGCGACGTGCGCTTTGCCACCGACCGCCGGCAAAAAGTCTCCGAGCTGATGACGCATGAAGGTCTCGTCACGGTGCGCGAGAATGTCAGCCAGGAAGAAGCGCGGCGCATGCTGCACCAGCATCGCATCGAGAAGCTGCTGGTGGTCGACGAGCAATATCGCTGCGTCGGCCTCGTCACCGTGAAGGACATGGAGAAGGCGGTCGCCCATCCGCTCGCCTGCAAGGACGCGCAGGGCCGCCTGCGCGTTGCCGCCGCCACCACTGTCGGCGATACCGGCTTCGAACGCACCGAGCGGCTGATCGATGCCGGCGTCGATCTCATCGTCGTCGACACCGCGCACGGCCATTCCCGGCACGTGCTGCATGCCGTGAACCGGATCAAGCGCCTGTCCAACTCGGTTCAGGTCGTTGCCGGCAACGTCGCCACCACCGAAGGCACGCAGGCACTGATCGACGCGGGCGCTGACTGCATCAAGGTCGGCATCGGTCCGGGCTCGATCTGCACCACGCGCATCGTCGCCGGTGTCGGCGTGCCCCAGCTCACCGCGATCATGGATGCGGTCGAGGCGGCGAAGAAGGCCGACATTCCCGTCATCGCCGACGGCGGCATCAAGTTCTCCGGCGATCTCGCCAAGGCGCTCGCCGCCGGCGCCGATATCGCCATGGTCGGCTCGCTGCTGGCCGGCACCGACGAGACGCCCGGCGAAGTGTTCCTGTGGCAGGGCCGTTCCTACAAGGCCTATCGCGGCATGGGCTCGGTCGGCGCGATGGCGCGCGGCTCGGCCGACCGCTATTTCCAGCAGGACATCAAGGACACGCTCAAGCTCGTCCCTGAAGGCATCGAGGGCCAGGTGCCCTACAAGGGCGCGGTCGGCCATGTCATGCACCAGCTCGCCGGCGGCCTGCGCGCCGCGATGGGCTATGTCGGCGCAAAGGACATGAAGGAGCTGCACGAGAAGGCCCAGTTCGTCCGCATCACCGGCGCGGGCCTGCGCGAGAGCCACGTCCACGACGTCACCATCACGCGCGAGAGCCCGAACTATCCGGGCGGGGGTTAGTCGTTCGCTGGAGCCTTCCGCTCCGCTCTCGTGCCCCGGACGCGGCGCAGCACCCCCGGCGATGCGAAGCATCGTCCGGTGTGATGCGCTGCAGAGCCGGGGCCCATGTCCACCCATTTGATGTCGACGCATTTGCTGAGTTGCTTCTGGATCCCGGCTCTGCGCAGCAACGCTGCGCGTTGCAGCGCGTCCGGGACACGCGAGCGTGCTTTGCGTCGTGCAACTCCTCCGCTTTTGTATTGACGCGCCTCGCTCCCTCCGCTTCCGTTCGCGCCGAAACACAATTCGGAGGAAGCCAACATGTCCCAAGCCAAGCGCATCGTTCTCGCCGCGCGTCCCGTCGGCGAACCCAAACCATCTGATTTCCGCATCGAGGAATTCGCGGTTCCGGTACCCGCGGCGGGCGAAGTCCTGCTGCGCACGATCTGGCTGTCGCTCGATCCCTATATGCGCGGGCGCATGAGTGATGGTCCGTCCTATGCCGCGCCGGTGCCGGTCGGCGGCGTGATGGAAGGCGAGGCGGTCAGCGAGGTTGCCGCCTCCAGCAATCCGGATTTCGCCAAGGGCGACATCGTCCGTGCACGGACCGGTTGGCAGTCTCACGCGATCTCGAACGGCAAGGGCCTGATCAAGGTCGATCCCAGGCTCGGGCCGATCTCGACCTCGATCGGCGTGCTCGGCATGCCCGGCATGACGGCCTACACGGGCCTGCTCGACATCGGCAAGCCGCAAGCAGGCGAGACCGTCGTGGTTGCGGGCGCCTCCGGTGCGGTCGGCTCGGCCGTCGGCCAGATCGCGAAGATCAAGGGCGCACGCGCGGTCGGTATCGCCGGCGGCAAGGACAAGTGCGACTACGTCGTGAAAGAGCTCGGCTTCGATGCCTGCATCGATCACCGCGATCCCGATCTCGCCGCCAAGCTGAAAGAGGCTTGCCCTGGCGGTATCGACGTCTATTTCGAGAATGTCGGCGGCGCCGTGTTCGAGGCGGTGTTCCCGCTGCTCAACCCGTTCGCACGCGTGCCGGTCTGCGGCCTGATCGCGCATTACAACGACACCGAGGCCAAGCCTCCGAAATGGGCCGCGAGCATGATGCGCGCGACGCTGACCAAGCGGCTGACCTTCCGCGGCTTCATCGTCTCCGACTTCGCCTCCCGCCATGGTGACTTCCTGCGCGACATGTCCTCTTGGGTCCGCGACGGCAAGGTCAAATACAAGGAGTTCGTCACCGAGGGCCTGGAGAGCGCGCCCGGTGCCTTCATCGGCCTGCTGAAGGGCGCCAATTTCGGCAAGCAGCTGGTCCGGGTCGGGCCGGACAAGGCCTAGGGCGACAGGAAGTGGGACTTCCGCGGCTTAGCTGCCGAACGCCGCCCAGGGCATAGTTAAGAAACAGTCACCAAATGGTCACACCTGCCCGTAAAAGCCGCAGGTGTGACCGGCTGTTCATTGACGGGACCGCGAAGGCATTGAATCATTGGGCATATTTAGGTGCTGCGATGTTAGAGATCAGTGTTTTCTGCGTAATCCTGTTGGCCGCCGGCTATTGGACGGCCATGTTCATCATGGGCCGTCACGATGACGTCATCCATGGCAAGTTCGTCCGTGTCGACCAGGAGGGCGATATTGCCCGCCCCGCGATGCCGGCACCGCCCCCGCCATTCCCGAAGCGCCCGGTCAAGGCCGCGCAGTCTGTCGGGCAGCCGCCCGCCAACGATCTCGCGGCCAAGCCGGTGAGCAGCGAGGCGCTGCAATCCCTGCTCGTCGCGATCCAGCAGGACCTCAAGAGCGTCGCCTGAGCCGATCGGCGCGCCTCAATGCTCGCCGCCCATCTGGGCGAGCAGCTCCTCGATGTCGACATCGACCTGACCCGCGGCCCTGACGTGGCGGACCTCGAAACTGTCGGGCCGGAAGCGGTATTCGACCAGGCCGACCTGCTTGATCGCGATCCGGTCCTGCCGTGCGTCGTTGATAACGAAGCCCGCCGAGGGCGCCCAGACATGGCGGGTGTGGCGATAGCTGAAATCGCGTCGCTGATGGACGTGGCCGCTGGCGATGAGGCGCAAATCGATCGTCCCGAACATCTCGATCAGCCGTGCCCGCGCCGGCTGCGGCACGTAGCGGATCGCGGTCTCCGGAGTTTCAGCATCGTCGGGCAGGTTGAGAAACAGCGGCTTGTGCAGGAACAACGCGACCGGCCTGCCGTCCGTGCGCGCGATCTCGGAAGCCAGCCAGTCGAACTGCTCGGCCTCGAAGGCGAGCCCTGAATTCATCACTAGCGAGTTGAGGCCGATGAAGCACCAGCCGGCGGCCTCGAACGACCAATGGTCTTCGCCGATCAGGTCGCAGAACTGCCGGCGCTGCGCTTCCGTGACCGGCGGCTTCGGCGCCGGGCCGACCGCAGTCGGATTGTCGCCGATGTCGTGATTGCCGGGGAGGTAACGGCAGGCGACGGGCAGGGCGTCGTGCAGGTCTTTTGCGAAGACGACATCGTCGCGGCTGGTCGGCCCGTCGAAGGCGACGTCGCCGGTGTTGACGACGAGATCGGGCCGGTTGCCGTCGATATGCTCGCTGATCGCCTGGAAGTTGGCGATCAGGCCGGGAAAGCGCCGGCCGAGATGAGTGTCGGAAATCTGCGTCAGGCGAAATTCGGACATGCGATCATCGTACCCGTGCTGGCGCGTCGGAACGATGACGGCGCGGGCATGGATCGCAGCGAACAAAGTTTAAAGCACGCGGTAGCGGATCGTGTAGGCGTCTTGCGGCGCGACGGTGTCGGCGAGCGGCGAGGCGATGCGGTCGGCGAGGTGCCAGGGGCCGAACGCGACGGCGCGATGCGGCTCGGCGGGCAGGCGGAGGCGGATGCGGTGCGGCCCGAAGGGGCAAAATCGCTTTAATGATCGGCAGTTGGTCGCGGACACGGGAACGCCGGTTCAACTCGTTGATTGTCAGGACCAGCAGACGCGGCTAATGACGGTCCGCGGCTTGCCGCCTTACGGGAAAGTTCCGATGTCCATCCAGATGGTTCTGCTGCCTGTGTTCGTGCAGGTGGGGCTCACCTTCGCGCTGCTGATCGGCATGGTGCTGGCGCGCCGCCGCACCCTGGTCGCGGGCGAAACCAAAATTCGCGACATTGCACTCGGCGAGCCGAACTGGCCGAAGGGCGCCACGCAGTTCGCCAATTGCTACCGCAACCAGTTCGAACTGCCGGTGCTGTTCTATGTCCTGATCGCGGTGGCGCTGCCTTTGCGCCATGCCGATCTCTTCATCGTGCTGATGTCCTGGGTGTTCGTGGTGACGCGGTTCGCCCATGCCGGGGTGTTCGTGTCCTCGAACGATCTCGGCCGCCGCTCCATGGCCTGGCTCGCCGGCGTGCTGGTGCTGCTCGCGATGTGGATCTACTTCGCGCTGAAGATGCTGTTGTTGATCTGACGCTTGCGCGCCGATCCTGACCTGAAAGATTCAAATGACTCCCGCTGCCCGGCTGTCCGCAGCCATCGAACTGATCGACACCATCGAGAAGGACCGCGTGCCCGCGGCCAAGGCGCTGAAGGAGTGGGGCACCGCGCACCGCTTTGCCGGCTCGGGCGACCGCGCCGCCATCGCCGGCCTGGTCTGGGACGTGCTGCGCCGCTATGCCTCGAGCGCGTTCCTGATGGAGTCGGATACCGCGCGTGCCCGGCTGATCGGCATGCTCCGGCTCGAGCGCGACATGGACACGGCCACGATGGGCGCGTTGTTCGACGGCAGCCGCTTCGCGCCGGCGCCGCTGACCGAGGCCGAGGAGGCGGCGCTCAGCCATCGTTCCCTCAAGGACGCGCCGGCCGCGATTGCCGGCGACTATCCGGAATGGCTCGATTCGCACCTTGCAAAAGTGTTCGGCGAGGACCGCGCGGCGGAGGCGGCCGCGATGGCCAGCCGGGCGCCGCTCGACCTGCGCGTCAACACGCTAAAATCCAATCGCGACAAGGCGCTGCAGTCGCTTGCTCATCTTCATGCGAAACCGACGCCCTGGTCGGCAACGGGCTTGCGGATCGCGCTTTCGGCCGATGCGCGCAACCCCGGCATCCAGGCCGAGGAGGATTTCATCAAGGGCGCGATTGAAGTGCAGGACGAGGGCTCGCAGCTGGCCGCCCAGTTCACCGCGGCAAAGCCCGGCGAGCAGGTGATCGACCTCTGCGCCGGTGCGGGCGGCAAGACGCTGGCGCTCGCTGCCCTGATGCAGGGCAAGGGCCGGCTGATCGCGACCGACAGCGACAAGCGCCAGCTCGCGCCGATCCACGAACGGCTGTCACGCGCCGGCGTCCACAATGCCGATGTCCGCACGCCCAAGGGCGACGCCGATCCCCTGGCCGACATAAGCAGCACCGCCGATCTCGTCGTGATCGATGCGCCCTGCACGGGAACCGGGACCTGGCGCCGCAACCCCGACGCCAAATGGCGCATGCGCCCCGGCGCGCTGGAGATTCGCCTGCGCGACCAGACCGAGGTGCTGGAGCGCGCGGTGCCGCTGGTGAAGGCCGGTGGCCGCATCGCCTACATCACCTGCTCGGTGCTGTCGGAAGAGAACGGCGAGCAGGTGAGGGCATTCGTCGCGCGCCATCCCGAGTTCGCGCCCGTCCCGCCCGAGCAGAACGCGAGCGTGCTCTGGGACAAGGCGGAGGCGTTCGGCGAGGCCGCGCTGCAGTCGCCGGAGGGTTGGCTGATGACGCCGCGGCGGACCGGGACCGACGGGTTTTTCGTGTCGGTGTTGAAGAAGGTCGGCTGACCAAACTCCGCCGTCATTCCGGGGCGCCCGCAGGGCGAGCCCGGAATCCATCGCGCGGCAGTATGTGCGGTTCGATGGATTCCGCGAGCCCCGGAATGACAGTTGCCCAAACAAAAACCCCGCAGACCGGATCCCGGTCGCGGGGTTTTCAAGCTTAGCGTTCTGCCGGTACGTCCGTGGTCAGAACGGTGCGTTGGCGTTAGCCGACGCGGAGATTGTCAGCCGAGGACTTGCCGCTGCGACGATCGGCGACGATGTCGAACGAGACCTTCTGACCCTCGTTGAGGGAGGAGAGGCCAGCGCGCTCGACGGCGCTGATGTGCACGAACACGTCCTTCTGGCCGTCGTCCGGCTGGATGAAACCATAACCCTTTTGGGTGTTGAACCACTTCACGGTGCCCATAGCCATGGGAATTTCCTTTAGTTAGTTAAAGAGCCTACGCACGTGGACCGGTACGCAGAATTGCGCCCATAGTCCTGTTCAGTCGATGTTTGGAGAAGTCATCTGAAGCGTGCGCGCCCGTCAGCAACGAAGCGAAGCGGCCCAGTCGTTCGGCCAAGTATCGATGATCACAATATAGCGAGAATTTGGGGCCAGTTCAAGGCATCACCCGCGACCCGGCACGTCGCGCGACTTTGCTATTTTGCGGTGCAAATAAACCGTCGGGCGGATCTCAGTCCACGATGAAGAGCGTCGCCCCCGTCGCGGTCGAGGACCGGTGCGCGGCGTCGCCGAAGTCCGAAACCTGGTAGCTCATCCCCGCCGTCAGCTTGAATTTGCGCCCGTCGCGCAGCTCGCTGTCCAGCTCGCCCTTCAGCACGTAGAGCACGTGGCCGCGATCGCACCAATGGTCGGCCAGATAGCCCGGCGAATATTCCACCATCCGGACCCGGAGATCGCCGATGTTGAGCGTGCGCCAAATGGCCTCACCGCGCTCGCCGGCATGTGTGGTCGGGCTGACCGTGCTCCAGTCGGTGACGGTAAAGGGGGAGGTGGGGAGCTTCATGAGGAGGTCCTGTCTTGGTGCCGGCGGAGCCTTTGTTATCGGATGCGATTGCCGCAGTCCTCATCTTTGCTGGTGCGTCAGTGCGCACTCGCCCGGCACCTGCATCCTGCTCGCAATCATGACCCAGACCAGCAGCGCGGCGGCGCTGATCCCGGCGCCGAGCATGCACACGCCGTTCCAGCCGGCCATCGCATACACCATCGTCGACGCGATCGCGCCAACAGCGCTTCCGACCGAGTAGAACACCATGTAGCCGCCGATCAGTCGGCTGGCCGCATCCGGGCGCGCGGCGACGAGCAGGCTCTGGCTGGTCACATGCACGGCCTGTAGCCCGAAATCCAGCATGATGACACCTGCGACCACGAACCAGAGCGAGGTTTCCAGGCAGGCGATTGGGGCCCATGCCGCCAGCATCAGCATCAGCGAGAGCCCGGTGGTGCGCTGGCCCCATCCGAGATCGGCGAGGCGCCCGGCATTGCGCGCCGCGAGTGCTCCGGCGAATCCGGCGATGCCGAACAACCCGATCGTGGTGTGCGACAGCGCGAAGGGAGGCGCCGAGAGCGGCAGCACGATCGACGTCCAGAACACGTTGAGATCGGCGAAGATCAGGAACGCAAACAGCGCGCGCTCGCGCAGCAGCGGCTCCTCGGCAAACAGCGCGGCCGTCGAGCGCAGCAACGATTTGTAGGACGCTCCGGCCATCGCGCTCGGCCGGCCGGGCGGCAGCACGCGCAGAAGCAGGGCGGCCAGGCTAAGCATGAGGCCGGCCGAGACCAGGTAGACCATGCGCCAGCCGCCGATATCGGCAAGGGCGCCGGAGGCGAACCGCGCCAGCAGGATGCCCGCGACCACGCCGCTGGTGACGGTGCCGATGGCGCGGCCGCGCCCGTCCGGCGTCGCGAGCGTCGCCGCAAAGGCAACGAGGACCTGGACGACGACGGCCAGCACGCCGACCAGCGCCATTCCGGCCAGCAACACCGCGGCGTGCGTCGCAGTGCCGACCACGACGAGGCCGACGGCCGACAGCACGGTCTGGCCGACGATCAGGCGGCGGCGATCCCTGATATCGCCGAGCGGCACGATCAGGATCAGGCCGAGCGCGTAGCCGATCTGGGTGAATGTCACCACCATGCCGATCGCGGCGGGCGCGATGTCGAGGTCGTGCGCCATCGCGTCGAGCAGGGGCTGCGCGAAGTAGATGTTGGCGACGCTCAGGCCGCAGGTCAGCGCGAACAGCAGCGCCATCGCTGGAGAGAGCCCGCGCCCGGTCAAGTTGCCGGCGATGTCACCGGCTTTCAGTCCCGCTGTCGCGGTGTCGTTCCCCGTCATCGTCGTCTCCGGCGTATTCCAACTGGTCTTAAAATAAGACCAGTTGCATCAGGTGCTGTCCAGTCTTATTTTAGGACCAGTCTGAAGGGAGCTGCGAATGAAGCGGACCGGTTTTGCCGAGGCGAGCTGCCCGGTGGCGCGCGCGCTCGATGCCATCGGGGACGTCTGGTCGCTGCTGATCGTGCGCGATGCCTTCGATGGCTTGCGCCGGTTCGGCGATTTCCAGAAGAATCTGGGCATTGCCAAGGGCATGCTGAGTGCGCGCCTGCACAGGCTGGTGGAGCTCGGCGTGCTCGAAGCGGTTCCGGCCTCCGACGGCAGCGCCTATCAGGAATATGCGCTGACGAAGAAGGGGCGCGACCTGTTCCCGGTCGTCGTCAGCCTGCGCCAGTGGGGCGAGGCCAATCTGTACGCTCGAGGCGAAGTGCATTCCGATCTGGTGGACGAGGCGGGCCAGCCGGTCGGCAAGCTCGTGCTTCCGTCTCGGGCCGGCCGGCCACTGACATGGTCGGACACCAGGGTGAGAAAGGCCGGCGCGCGCAAGCGCTGAAGGCGCGCCGGCGGCGACGTCAGTGCGGCAGATGGTTCGCCGAGCCCTGCACGATCAGCCCGGCCTCGTTCACCCGCAGATATTCGCAGATCCGCTTGCCCCGCTCGTTCTCGTAGAACACGACCACGCTGTCCGGGCTGACGAACAATTCGATCACCGTGAAATGCAGGTTCGGGATCAGCCCGAGCGCCTTGCCCCAATAGGACCGCAACGCCGCCTTGCCGCGCACGGTGCCGCTGGCATCGAACCCCATCATGGGGATGCGGTCGGACGTCATCACGGCGTCCTCGTCGTAAAGCGTCAGCACGCGCTCGAGATCGCGCGCATTCCAGGCCTCGACCCAGGTCCGGCCCAGCGCGGCAAGCGTTGATGGCTGATGGTGCTGTGACACGAGCGTTCTCCCTGATGGCTCCTGTGTGATCCGGAGCAAATTGGGTCAACAATACTGACCTATTTTCATTTGTCCATGCCCAAAGAAGAATGTGGGTGCGTGCCCCGCGCGGTTGCGGGCCGGTCGCACGTCGCGTATCTGCTTGCCATGACAGCAGCACAGCACGACCGCTCCGCGTCGACGCCCTCCGTGGCCTCGGCGCATGACAAGATTCTCATCGTCGACTTCGGCAGCCAGGTGACGCAGCTGATCGCGCGCCGCGTGCGCGAGGACGGCGTCTATTGCGAGATCGTCCCGTTCAACAAGGCCGAAGCCGCCTTCAACGAGATGAAGCCGAAAGCGGTGATCCTCTCCGGCGGGCCGGAGTCGGTGCATGAGGAAGGCTCCCCGCGCGCGCCGCAGCTGATCTTCGCCTCCGGCGTGCCCGTGCTCGGCATCTGCTACGGCCAGATGACCATGGCGGAGCAGCTCGGCGGCACCGTCGAAGGCGGCCATCACCGCGAATTCGGCCGCGCCGATGTCGAGGTCAAGGCGCCGAGCAAGCTGTTCGAGGACGTCTGGTCGCCGGGCGGCAAGAACCACGTCTGGATGAGCCATGGCGACCGCATCACCAAGATGCCGCCGGGCTTCTCGGTGGCCGGCACCTCGCCGAACGCGCCGTTCGCGATCATCCAGGACGAGACGCGCAAATATTACGGCCTGATGTTCCACCCCGAAGTGGTGCACACGCCCGACGGCGCCAAGCTGATCCGCAATTTCGTCCGCAAGATCGCAGGTCTCTCCGGTGACTGGACCATGCGTGCCTTCCGCGAGGAGGAGATCGCCAAGATCCGCGCCCAGGTCGGCAAGGGCAAGGTGCTCTGCGGCCTCTCCGGCGGCGTCGATTCAGCCGTCGCGGCCGTCTTGATCCACGAAGCGATCGGCGACCAGCTCACCTGCGTGTTCGTCGATCACGGCATGCTCCGTCTCGACGAAGCCAAGACGGTGGTCGACCTGTTCCGCCACCACTACAACATCCCGCTCGTGCACGTGGATGCTTCCAAGCAGTTTCTCGGCGAGCTCGAAGGCGTCACCGACCCGGAAGTGAAGCGCAAGACCATCGGCCGCCTCTTCATCGAGGTGTTCGAGGCCGAGGCCAAGAAGATCGGCGGCGCCGACTTCCTGGCGCAGGGCACGCTCTATCCCGATGTGATCGAGAGCGTCTCCTTCACCGGTGGCCCCTCCGTCACCATCAAGTCGCACCACAATGTCGGCGGTCTGCCCGAGCGCATGAACATGAAGCTCGTCGAGCCCTTGCGCGAGCTGTTCAAGGACGAGGTGCGCAAGTTAGGCCGCGAGCTCGGCCTGCCCGAAATCTTCGTCGGCCGCCACCCGTTCCCGGGCCCCGGCCTCGCCATCCGCTGCCCCGGCGAGATCACCAAGGACAAGCTCGACATCCTGCGCAAGGCCGACGCCGTCTACATCGACCAGATCCGCAAGCACGGCCTCTACGACGACATCTGGCAGGCTTTCGCCGTGCTGCTCCCGGTGAAGACGGTCGGCGTCATGGGCGACGGCCGCACGTATGACTTCGTGGTCGGCCTGCGCGCGGTGACGTCAACCGACGGCATGACCGCGGACTTCTATCAGTTCGACATGAAGTTCCTGGGCGAGACGGCGACGCGCATCATCAACGAGGTGAAGGGCGTGAACCGGGTGGTGTATGATGTGACGAGCAAGCCGCCGGGGACGATTGAGTGGGAGTAGGGGGCGATATAGGCGATGAACGCCGGAGAAGGACGCTTCCCCCGGATGCGACAACTCTCAACTGGAAACCTAGATGCCCCGTCTCAACGCGCTCGTCATCGGCAATGCAAAGTATGATCACGGCTCCAATCTCAAAAATCCCACCAACGACGCTGATGATATTGCCAAAGCGCTTGCTGACGGGGGCTTTAGCGTCGCTAAGTTAATAAACGCCACTTTTAAGGAGATGAAGAAAGGGTTGAAGGAGTTCGGCAGGTCCTGTGACGATGGCGGGGCAGTATCGATTTTCTTTTTCGCCGGCCATGGCGTTGAGGTCGATGGTATCAACTACCTGATTGCTCGGGATACTGAGGCTGACGACAAGACAGATGTGGAAGCAGGTGCCCTTTCACTGAATGAGGTGATAGGTCGAATGGAGCCTAAGGATGGCTCTACGCGCACAAGCATAATTATTCTCGATGCATGCCGGGACAATCCCTTCGAACGCAAGTGGAGAGGAAAGCCACGTGGTTTGGCGCCGGTTTACGCGCCGCGCGGGACGCTTGTAGCTTACGCAACCTCTCCGGGCCAGCTATCGGGGGACGGTGCCGGCCGCAATGGCCAGTATACGGAAGCTTTGCTGAAACATATTGAAGAACCGGATCTGCCAGTAGAGGCGATGTTTAAGCGGGTGCGTAACACGCTGGGTGCTGCGACCAATCAGAAGCAAATCTCGTGGGAGCATACATCTCTAGCTGGTGAGTTTTATTTTCATCTCAGTACTGCTGCGAGCATCGAAAATTACAGTGCCACCGCAATCAAGGATAAGCTCTTCACCTTGGACGACGGCAAACGATCACATAGGGTCATCCGTGCGCTAAAGAGCCAGAATTGGTATACTCAAAACCCGGCCCTGGAAAGCGTGACGGGCCAAGAGCTCAATGGCGCATCTGCCGATAGTCTCTTCGTGTTGGGCCGAAACATTCTGCAAGCGGCAAGTGGCTCAGCCAACGCGGCAATCAACTGGATAGCGAATTTTAGGGATCGCACAGTCGATATGAAACCGGCTAAGCGGAAAGCTCTCTTGGACGGCATTCTTTTTGAGATATTCTTCGATTCCAACGGCGAACTGAGGAAGGAGCCTAAAGCAAACTGCTTCAACGAAGTGTTCGAGCTGGAACAATACAGCGAGCTAAAGGATAGCTTCGATTTTATTGCGGGCGCGCTAGCCGACCAGGCAAATAAGATGTTTTCGTTGCCCGGAAAGGGGCAGGTTGTGACTGCCGACGTGAAAATTGGGCACGGCAACATCGTCAAAGGTGTCTTCGTCGGAGGTAAAAATTATCTCAAGGAAGAGGACGACCCGCTCGAACTTGAGGGCCTGCAGGGCAAGGTGATTTACCGTAGCCGTGATATCGAGCGATTTGAGGATGATCTAGTCAAGCAGATGGTGGTGCCTAGGCGATTGCTTAAAATCGTATATGACAAGCCGCTAAAATCACTAGGCACGGTCAAGTTGCCGTATGGCGCGCGGGTCTTTCGCCCAGATTAGGGATTACGGTGACAGCGCGTAGGATGGATAGAGCGGAGCGAAACCCATCGTGCTTCCGCGAGTGCTGCACGATTATGGATTTCGCTGCGCTCCACCCATCCTACAACTCGATCCGGCTCATCCGCGCACCGGATTGAAGACCTTGATTCCAACGAAGTCCTTTTCGTTATCCGTCACCACGACACAGTCGTTTTGTGTCGGCGACGGCGGCAATGATCGTGTCGAGCGCGCTTCGCGGCTTGCCCGCCGCTTTGCCTTCGGCCATCAGGCGGGCCCAGACGAGTCCCGCCTGGTCGTCAAAGGGCAGGATGCGGCCGGCAAAAAGCGCCTGCGGTCCTTCAGGCCCGGAGAACCAGACGTCGAGAATGTCGCGTTTCTTGCCGCGCGGCTTTTCCAGAATGCCGCGGCGGATTTCTGCGATGGTCAAGGAGGCGATGAACAAATCCTCATCGCGCTGCATCGACATCCACGACATCAGGGATTCGGATGGCCGCGGCTTGACGACGTTGCTGATGATGTTGGTGTCCAGGAGATAGCGCGTCATAGGTCGACCTTGCGGCCCTTTTCACGAGAGCGAGACAGATCGAGATCGGCGCTCACGAGCGGCGAGCGACGCAATGCGGCGAGGATGCCGCCCGGCCGAGGTGGCTCGCCCGCGATCGACTTGCGCACGGCGGCGCGAAGCTCGGAGGCCTCTGGCGAATCCTCCGACAGGCGCTTGGCGAACGAACGAATAAGATCGCGATCGGCATCCCGGCCGAGCACTTCAAAACGAGCCAAGCCGCGCTTGCCGAGGCGCGATCGATAATTCTGGATGGCGCGCTTCTGCGAATTTCCCATGATGTCCTCGAATATTTCCAGTAATATACCTGGAAATAGCGAATTCTGCAACCGCCGAGGGGAGGGGGCGCACACGTCGTGGTCAGCGCGCAGCACCTCCGCACAAACGCGAGGTGTTCTGTACGTTGTCGCATGATAGGGGATCGAACATTGTCCCGGAGCCATCATTCATGTCCGCCGCGCCCAATGAGCCCGCCGCCTCAACCGACCCCGAAACCCTCGGCTGGATGCGCGGCTTCCCGCCATCGCCCGATCGCCTCATCACCTTCCAGAACGGCTCGTTCCGCAACTTCCCCGAACTCCGCTGGGCCTGGAGCAATATCCGCCAGCTCGTGCCGACGGTGAATGTCTGGCGCGGAGCAGGGCCGGCCTCGCCGCTGCCGCGCGCGGAGCAGGACATCGGCGCGGTCGCGTCGACCACGATGGATGGGCGTCCCATGACCTTCGCAGGCATGCTGGAGGAGACCTACACCGACGGCATCGCCGTGCTGCATCGGGGCAGGCTGATCTACGAGCGCTATTTCGGCGCCTTGAAGCCGCACAAGCCGCATATCGGCATGTCCGTGACGAAGTCGTTCACCGGCGTGCTCGCCGGCATTCTGGTCAGCGAGGGCAAGATCGATCCGCAGGCGTTGGTCACGGATTATGTGCCGGAGTTGAAGGCGAGCGCGTTCGGCGACGCGCGCGTGCACGAGGTCATGGATATGACCACGGGGCTCGCCTACACCGAGGTCTATACCGACAAGAATTCGGATGTGTGGGGCCTGCGGCGCGCCAACGGCATGGCGCCGATCCCGCCGGATTATGACGGCCCGACCAACATCTTCGATTTCCTGATCGCGCAGAAGAAGCAGGGCGATCACGGCAAGGCCTTTGCCTACAAGACCGTCAACACCGACGTGCTCGCGTGGATCTGCCGGCGCGTCAGCGGCCTGACGCTGGCGGAGCTCTTGTCGGAGCGGATCTGGCAACCGATGGGGGCCGAGGAGGACGCGCATTATCACGTCGATCGCATCGGCACCGAAAGCGGCGGCGGCGGGCTCTCCACAACACTGCGCGATCTCGCCCGCTTCGGCGAGACCATGCGCAATCACGGCCGCTTCAACGGCCGCCAGATCGTGCCGTCGCAAGTGGTCGAAGACATCGCGTGCGGAGGTGACCCCGAAAAGTTCAAGCCCGCCGGCTACACCACGCTGCCCGGCGCCTCCTATCGCAATCAATGGTGGGTCAGCCACAACGCGCACGGCGCCTATATGGCGCGCGGCGTCTACGGCCAGGGCATCTACATCGATCCCAACGCCGAGATGGTGATCGCGCGCTACGCCTCGCATCCCATGGCCGGCAACGCCGCCAACGATCCCGTGACGCTGCCGGCCTACATGGCGCTGGCGAAGGCGCTGATGGCGGGCGGGTAGGGCGCGGGCCCGTCGTAGCTCGGATGAGGCCAGCGACTAGCTGGAGCCGTCGCCCGCCTCCTGCCAATGCGGATAGGTGACATAGGCGGTGACGGCACCCTGCTCGTGCGAGCGGATGGTGACCGTCTCGCCCTTCGGCATGTAGACGATCTCGCCGGCACCTGCCGTGACGGTGCTGCCGGCGCTGGTGACAGAGAGCTTTCCTTCCAGCACGAGCATGACGTCGTCGACGCCGAGCTTTTCGTCCAGCTTCTGGTTCGGCGCATAGCGGCCGAAGCCGATGGTGATCGGCCCGCCGTGACGCTGGTCGATCACATTGGCGGCGAAGATGTCGCCGTCCTGTCCAGGCGAGCGTTCGAACGATGCGTCGGAGACGGCAAATTTGCGAACTTTCATGAGTTCCTTCCGTTTTGGCCAGGTCTGGCGGTGTCGGGGACACCGATAGACGCCTGAGCGCGTGTTTGGTTCGCATCGCCGCATTATGCGATTTGCCGCATCGCAGCCTTCTCAATATAAGGATTGACTTATATTAGTAGAAACCGATATTCCTGCGCGAACGAAACGATCGGGAGAAACGCCATGCAGATCGACGTCGCCAGAGTCCTGGGCCTCGTTGCGCGCTCGGTGCGCAATTTCGAGAAGAACGGAAAACCCGCGAGCGCAGTGACATTGACGCGGCTCTACGACACCAGCGTCGACGATCTCTGGGACGCCGTGACCAGCAGGGAACGCATTCCGCGCTGGTTTGCGGCAGTCGAGGGCGACCTCCTGCTCGGCGGACGTTACCAGGTCAAGGGCAATGCCGGCGGCACGATCACGGCCTGCACGCCGCCGACCCATTTTGCAGCGACCTGGGAATTCGGCGGCGCGATCAGCTGGATCGACGTCACGCTGGCGGCCGAACGACAGCAGGCGCGCTTGACGCTCGAGCACACCGCGATCATCGAGGATCATTGGAATCAGTTCGGCCCGGGAGCCGTGGGCGTCGGTTGGGACCTCGCGCTCGCGGGACTGGATCGCTATGTTGCGACGGGGGCATCGGTCGACCATGAGACGGCCGAGGCGTGGATGGGCTCGCCGGAGGGCAAGGACTTCATGACGACCAGCGGCGAGTCCTGGTGCGCTGCGCACGTCGCCAGCGGGGTCGATCCCGACGAGGCGAAGCAGCGCTCCGACCGGACCATCGCGTTCTATCGCGGCGAGATGCCGCCCGATATCGCACATCCCGGCACAGGAAGCTGATGCAAATTTTCGAGGTCCTCGCCGATCCCGTGCGCCGCCGCATCCTCGAGTTGCTGGGCCAAAGCGAAATGGCGTCCGGTGAGGTCGTCGAAATGATCGGGGCCGAGTTCGGGATCACCCAGGCGGCGGTTTCGCAGCACCTCAAGGTGCTGCGCGAGAGCGGCTTTGCCAACGTCCGCGCGGAGGCGCAACGGCGGCTCTATTCGGTCGACGTCGCCGGGCTTCGCGCGGTGGATGCGTGGATCGGTCAGTTCCGGAATTTCTGGGAGCCGAAGTTGGATGCGCTGGCAACCGAGATCGCGCGCGGCAAGCGCGAGCGTCGCAACGCGCCGATCACCAAGCGGGGCGGGAAGAGGGCGTGAGGGCGCGGCGAGATGCGTCGGTGGACTAGCCGACGGCTGCGCGCCGCGCGGTCGCCTATGTCACGCCTGGAGCCAGCGCTGAAGGTCATCCGTCTTGGGCAGGCCACCGGCATGGACGACCTTGCCGTCGATGACGATGCCAGGGGTCGAGATGACGCCGAATTTGGCGATCGCCTCGTAGTCGGTGATCTTCTCGACGGCCACCTCGATGCCGAGCTTCGCCGCCTCGGCCTTGACCATCTCTTCGGTCGTCTTGCAGCGGGCGCAGCCCGGGCCGAGCACCTTGATGTCTTTCATGACGCGATCCTTTCAGGAAAACAGGGCGTTGAAGAGAAATCCGACCGCAAGGATTCCGCAGGCGACGACGGCGACAAACACCGCGATCAGCTTCAGGCTCAGCACCTTGCGCAGGATGATCATTTCGGGAAGCGACAGCGCGATCACCGACATCATGAAGGCAAGGACGGTACCGAGCGCCATGCCTTTGCCCAGCAAGGCCTCGACCACCGGGATGATGCCTGCTGCATTGGAATACATGGGGATGCCGAGGGCGACCGCGGCCGGCACGGACCACCACGCGTCGGCACCCATGATCCACGATAGTAACTCGGCGGGCACGTAGCCGTGGATGAAGGCGCCGGCTGCGATCCCGGCGATGATCCAGTACCAGACTTTGCCGACGATCTCCTTGACGGCATTCCAGCCGGCCTCGAACCGATCGACCCAGCTCGTCTGGTCGGGCTGGAGATCGATATCTCCCGCGCGCACGTCGCGGACCCATTCCTCCAGCCAGCCTTCGAGATGCAGGCGGCCTATGACCCAGCCTGAGACGATGGCAACGGCAAGTCCGAAGGCCAGATAGGTGAGGGCAACGCGCCACCCGACGAGTGCGAACAACAGTCCGAGTGCGACCTCGTTGATCATGGGAGCGGCAATGAGGAAGGAGAAGGTCACGCCCAGCGGAACACCTGCCGAGACGAAACCGACGAACAGCGGCACCGCCGAGCAGGAACAGAACGGCGTGAACACGCCGAGGCCGGCTGCGGCGATGTTACCCAGCCCTTCGCGTTTGCCCGCCAACATCGCGCGCGTGTGCTCCGGTGAAAAGAAGGTTCGCACCACCCCCATGGTAAAGACCACGAGGGCCAGCAGCATCAGCACCTTGGGCGTGTCGTAGAGGAAGAACTCGATCGAGGAGGCGAGCGCGCTGCCCTGGGGGATCGGCATTCGCGCAACCGCCGCTCGCGAAAAATCCTCGAGTTGTCGGTAAATCGCGAACCATGCGACGATCGCGACGGCGATGCCGCCGATCCATGCAACCGGAGAACGCCTGAACCCGAGTGCCTGGGTGGTCATGTCATGCGACTTTGCGGATGATCGAACGTGGCAGTCCGGATGAAGCCAAGCGCGTCGCGCCGCGTCTTGCAGCTCTGGCGACGAGACTCGCTTGTTGCTTGCGCGGGCAAACCATGGAAGTGCTTAGGCGCCGACCGGCACGCGTGCATTGACCTTTGTCAATTCAGCAGGCCCCGATCCGGCCGCGGCGCTCGCGAGGCCGGCGGCGCTGCTTCGACCGGGGAAGTGGGCCGGCGCCCTGGCGGTCGCAACGTCCGGTCCCCGTCGCAGGCAAAGCTTACGCGTTCCGCGCCATCTTCTCGAACTTCTTCACCAGCCGCTCGCGCTTCAGCCGCGATAACCGCTGGATCCAGAACATGCCGTCGAGCTGGTCGATCTCGTGCTGGTGGCATACGGCGCGCAAGGCCTCCGATTCCTCGCTTCGCATGTTGCCGTCGAGATCCTGATAGCTGATCCTCACGCGCGCATGGCGCTGGACTTCGTCGTTGACGCCCGGCATCGAGACGCTGCCCTCGCGCTGGAGGATCATCTCGGGTGATGTCCATTCGATGACCGGATTGACGTAGGTGAGGGGGCCATCCTTGGCGTCGAGCTCGAGCACGACGAGCCGCAAGGGCACACCGATATGCGGCGCGGTGATGCCGATGCCGGGCGCTGCGCGCATGGTGTCGAGCAGGTCCGCCGCGAGCTCGCGCAAGCTGTCGTCGAATGCGGTGACCGGACGGGCCGGCATCGCGAGCCTGCGGTCGGGGTAACGGATGATGGGGCGGATGGTCATGATGTCATTGGCGCCGGAATGATGCCCACACCGGCGGCGACCCGATTGCATCTCGCAACGCGGCAGTCAGAACCGTCAGTTTGGCAGATGGCTGGGCCAGGGCCCGCAACAGATAGACGCCGGCCTTCGCCTCATTCCATCTTTCGCCGTCGAGCGGGATTCGTGTCAATGAACCGGCGCGGACATCCGTCCCGACGACCCAGTCTGCCAGCAATGCGATGCCGACGCCGGCAAGTGCCGCGAGCCGCATCGCTTCGAAGTCGTCGCATCGAAACACGGCTTGCGGCCCGGACGCTGCGCCCGCGGGGTGACCCAGCACGTCCGTCCAGCCCAGCAGGTCGGCGCCGTGCAATTTGTCGATCAGCCGATGGCCGGTGAGGTCTTTCGCTTCGGTCGGCATGCCGTGCTGATCGAGATAGGCGGGCGTGGCGACCAGGAGTCTGTTCTGCGATGCCAGCTTGGTCGCGATGAGGGTGCTGTCGGCGAGTTCGCCGATCCGGATCACGGCATCAAGCCGTTCCAGCACGGGATCTGCGAGCCGCTCGGTGAGATCGAGCTCGACCGTGAGGCCGGGATGATCCCGCATGACCGCTTCCAGGGTGGGGATCACGTAGCGCTTGCCAAAAGTCGGAAAGCAGGCGAGGCGAAGAACGCCGGCGATCGCACCATCGAAAGCGGCGATCTCGGCGTGCGTGTCGGCGAGGTCTTCGAGCAGCCGCTGCGCGCGTTCGAATAGCCGTTCTCCGGCATCGGTCATCGCGAGCGCGCGGGTCGAGCGCACCAGCAGGGGCACCCCGACACTGTGCTCGAGCGCGTCGATCTGCCTGACGATGGCCGATGGCGTCACACCGCGATGACGCGCGGCGCTGGAGAAACTGCCGCCGCGAACCACGTCGACGTAGATGGCCAGATGTTCCGCAAAACGCGGGTCTTTCATCTTTGCGCCTTCCGCAAAAGGGTTTCGAGCTCAACCTTCATTATCACCACCCCTCAAAAGCCGTATCTCCTCCCTCGAAGGCGAGCCTTACCGGCCCAAGCCATTGAATCAAAGGAGATTATCATGAAGGCGCTCGATCGCATCCTGTCGCAATCGGCCTATACCGCGGTCATCGACGTGCCGCTCGACCGAGTGGACATCGCCGAATGGCTGTTCACGCTCTCCGAAGCCGAATATCTGCGTTGCTGCCCGCCTGATCACATTGCGGCCGGCGTCAGCACCACAGACGACGGACGTCGCATGATGATCAACGTCGAGCAGATCGGCACCGGGCTGGTCATCCAGCACTACGTCGCGGAAGAGGCCGGCAAGACCTATTGCCGCATGAATTCGATCTCGGACGTGTTTACGACGAATGGCCGGACCCAGGTCAACGTGATCTGGGAGCTGAAGGCCGAGACCATCGACGAAGGGCACACACGCTATACGAACAGCGTCACGGCGCACCCGACCGATGTCTTCATGGCATTCCTGGACAAGCACGGCATTTCCTTCGAAGACGCCGCCAATTCGCGCCAGGCGGCCGGAAGCGACCACAATCGCCGCGAGACGCCGTTGTTCGCCGCCAGCATCGCGCGGCGGGCCAAGGCCCATACGAAGGAGCAGGCGAAATGAAAGGCGTCGTCTTTGACAGCTTCGGTCCGGCGGAGGTTCTTCGCCTGGCCGAGGTGCCGAGGCCGGAGGTTCGCCCCCAGGACCTGCTGTTGCGTGTGATGGCGGCAGGGGTCAACCGTGCGGATATTCTGCAACGAAACGGCGCTTACGGCAGCCAGAGCTTCGGCGAGAGCAATCTGCTCGGCCTCGAGCTCGCTGGTGAAGTCGTTGGCGTCGGCAGCGAAGTCGACGACGTCTCGATCGGGGAACGCATGATGGCGATCGTGGGGGGAGGAGCTTATGCGGAGTTCGCCCGGGTCGACCGTCGCATGGCAGTCAGGCTTCCTGGCAATGTCTCTTTCGTCGAGGGCGCGGCGATCATGGAATCGTTCGTCACGGCGGTCGAAGCGGTCTCGCATCTCGCACGCGTCGCGCATGGTCAAACCGTGCTCGTTCACGGCGCCGCGGGCGGCGTGGGCTCCGCCTGCGTGCAGGTCGCCCGTGCGCTGGGCGCTACGGTCTACGCAACGGCGAACGCGTCGCGGTTGGCGGACGTCGGCAAGATTGGCGCCGCCGCTGTGATCGACTACCGGGCTGATGATTTCGAGAGCGCCGTCGCGCGGCTCACGGATCATCGTGGCGTTGACGCCGTCATCGATTTCGTCGGCGGCGACTACCTGCCGCGCAACCTTCGCAGCCTTCGGCCCGGCGGCACGCTGGTCCAGGTCGGCATCTTGAGCGGCCAACAAGTCGCCTCGATTCCGCTCAACCTGCTGCTGCACAACCATTTGCGGTTGGTCGGCACCGTCATGAAATCTCGCAGCCTGGATGAAAAGCGAGCGATGGTTCGTCGCTTCTCCGAAGATTTCCTGCCGCTGCTGGTGTCGGGCACGCTGAAGCCGCTGGTCGATCAGGTATTTCCGCTGGAACATGCAGTCGATGCCCATCGCAGCGTAGAGCGCGGTGGAGGTTTCGGAAAAGTTGTCCTGGCGGTGGATTGATGGCGACGGCGTGGAGACCAGCAGGCGCGCGCAAAATCACCCCGATATGCGCGCGGCCGCTCCTGCCGCTCACGGATGGTTGAAGCACCGGCGCTTGACTGCCTACCAACTGGAAGGTAGCTAATCCTGCATGTCCAACGTTTCCTCGACCGCCGACGACATCCTGGCCTGCGCGCGCACGTTGATCATCGCGGGCGGCTATAACGGCTTCAGCTATGCCGACATCGCTGACGTCGTCGGCATCCGCAAGCCGAGCATTCATCACCATTTCGCCAGCAAGGTCGACCTGGTCCGCACGCTCGTGTCGCGATATCGCGAGGAAGCCCGAGCGGGGCTGGCGGCCATGGAACGCAACGTCCCGGACCCCGGCGAGCAGCTCAAGAGCTATGTCGCGTATTGGGAAACCTGCATCAAAGACGCGACGGCTCCGTTCTGCGTTTGCGCGCTGTTGGCCAGCGAGCTCCCGATCCTGCCCGAGGAGGTCGCGCTCGAGGTCCGGGCCCACTTCCGCTCGCTGGCGTCGTGGCTGACATCCGTGATGGAGCGCGGCAAGCGGCAGGGGCAGCTCCATCTCTCCGGCTCGGCTAGGGTCGAGGCTGAAGGATTCATGGCGACCGTCCACGGCGCGATGCTGTCGGCGCGGGCCTACGGCGATCCAAAGATGTTCGGGATCATCACCCGGCCGCTGCTGGATCGGCTTTCCGCCAGGCACTGACGCCACCGGCACCGCTGCAATCGATCCGAATGGCGAGGCAATATCGCTTCGCCAATCTACCAACTAGTAGGTAAGGAGAAGCGAAATGAGAGATATCGAGATGGCTTCGGATGTGTCCGACCGCGCGCAATGGCTGAAGCAATACTATTTCCTTCGCGCTGCGTTTTCCGTTGCCTGGGTCATTGCCGCCTTTACGGTCGCACCGTCGTCTGCAACGATCGCGGCAACGTTGCTCGTCGCCTATCCGGCCTGGGACGCCGCGGCCAATTATCTCGACGCGTTCTGTAGCGGCGGCTTGAACCAGAACCGTACCCAGGCCCTGAACGTGGTGGTCAGCCTGGTGACCACCATCGCGGTCATCCTGGCCTTGCAGGTAAGCATGAACTGGGTGCTCGGAATCTTCGGTATGTGGGCGATCCTTGCCGGATTGCTTCAACTCGGCACGGCGGTCCGCCGCTGGCGCAGCTACGGCGCGCAATGGGCCATGGTGCTCAGCGGTGGCCAGTCGGCTTTGGCAGGCGGCTTCTTCATCTTTCAAGCCACGATGCCTGCAATCCGTCGATCGCGAACGTCGCGGGCTATGCTGCGGTCGGCGCGCTGTACTTCCTGGTGTCTGCAGTCTGGCTCACCGTCAGCACGTGGCGCCGTGGCGCGGCCATGTGATCTTTGATCGCGGACGTCGCGCAAGCGAAGGCGATTGGCGGATAGGGCCCTGATGTTTTGCCCGACGCGTCAAACCACAGCGAGCGATTGCGAGCTGCGGGCGGCTCATTTCGCCGCCCGCTAAGTCCTTGATCCCGCAGGGGCCGTCTACTGTGCATGGGGTTGTTTTCGCGTTTTTTGTTTGGCGACACCTGCAAAAACGTGGGCGACGCTGTCGGCCGGTGCAGTTCCCATTCGTCTTCCCATCAGACAAGATCATCACGGGAGACAAAGATGACCTCATCCACCTATCGCTGGGTGATCGTCGCCGCCGGCGGGCTGCTCGGCTGCGTCGCGATCGGCGGCATGTTTTCGCTGCCGGTGTTCCTGCAGCCGATCGCCAGGGACACCGGCTGGTCGGTGACCGGCATCTCCAGCGCGATGACGATCGGCTTTCTGGCAATGGCCTGCACCAGCATGGTCTGGGGCACGCTGTCCGACCGGTTCGGGCCGCTGCCGGTGGTGCTGACGGGATCGACGGTGCTGACGCTCAGCCTGTTCGCGGCGAGCCATGCGACCTCCCTGATCGTGTTCCAGTTCGTGTTCGGCCTTCTGACCGGCGCCTCATGCGCTGCGATCTTCGCGCCGATGATGGCGACCGTGACCGGCTGGTTCGATACCCATCGCAGCCTTGCCGTGTCGCTGGTGTCCGCCGGCATGGGCGTGGCGCCGATGACGATGGCGCCGCTCGCGGCCTGGCTCGTCTCGAACCATGACTGGCGCACCTCGATGCAGATCGTGGCTCTGGTGGTCGGCGCCATCATGATCCCGGTCTCGTTCCTGGTGCGCCGTCCGCCGGCGCTCGCGCAGGCCGTGGCCGCACCGATGGGAGAGGGGGCCGGGCAGGATGAGATGTCGAGAAGCGAGGCGCTGCGCTCGCCGCAATTCCTCATCCTGCTCGCGACCAACTTCTTCTGCTGCGCCACCCATTCCGGCCCGATCATCCACACCGTCAGCTATGCCGTGAGCTGCGGCATTCCGCTGGTCGCGGCGGTGACGATCTACAGCATCGAGGGGTTTGCCGGTCTCGGCGGGCGCATCGCCTTCGGCCTGATGGGCGACCGTTTCGGGGCCAAGCGCGTGCTGGTCTCGGGGCTGCTGCTCCAGGCGTTCGGCGCGCTCGCCTACGTCTTCGCCCATCAGCTTGCGACCTTCTACGCCGTCGGCGCCGTGTTCGGCTTCATCTATGCCGGCACCATGCCGCTCTACGCCGTGCTGATCCGCGAAAACTTTCCGCTCAAGATGATGGGCACAGTGATCGGCGGCACCGCGATGGCCGGCAGCCTCGGCATGGCGACGGGCCCGCTCGCCGGCGGCCTGATCTATGACGCCTTCTCCAGCTACGCTTGGCTCTACATCGCTTCCTGGGCGATGGGCCTCGGTGCCTTCCTGATGGCGATGAATTTCAGGCCGTTCGCGAAGCAGCAAGGGCAGGTGGCACCGGCGGCCGCGTGATGTTGCATCGAGGCGCGGCGTCAGAGCTGCGCCTCAATCGCGGTTTTGTCGATCACCGACCAGACCTGCCGGATCTTTCCGTCTTGTAACGCGTAGAATACATTCTCGCAGAACGAGACGCGCCGGCCATTGACGGGAAGTCCAAGGAACGTCCCAACCGGCGCACAATCGAACTGCAGCCGCGCCGCGATATGGGGCGGATCCGAGAGCGGCAGCGCGATGACAAAGCGCAGGTCCGGAATCTCGCGAAAGTCCCGTTCCAGCATCGCGCGATAGCCGGAGAGACCCAGCGGCCGGCCGTTGTGAATGACATCATCATGCACGAACCGGCCGAGCGACGGCCAGTCCTGCCGGTTCAGGCAGGCGATGTAGGCGCGGTAGAGGTCGGCGAGATCGTCCCTGGACATATCGAAGCTCCTTGCGGCTTCGATTTTAACGCGCTGACATCGCGAGCCGGTTCCCGCTCAGAGGCGTTTTTCGAAGAACAGATCCGGATACGGATCGTCATTGAAGCGCGGGATCTCGCGCCAGCCCGTGCTGCGGTAGAGCTGACCGGCCTCGGGCAACGCGCTGTTGGTGTCGAGCCGCAGCAGCGTGATGCCGAGCTCGCGCGCGGCGCTTTCGGCAGCATCCATCAGGCGCCGGCCGAGCCGCAATCCGCGCGCGGCGGGCGCAACCCACAGACGCTTGATTTCGGCGTAGCCGTGATCGGTGCCCTTCAGGCCGACACAGCCGATTGGCAGCGTGTCCGAGATCGCGACGATGAACGTGCCGCGCGGCCGGCGCATATCCTTGGCGTCAGGGTCGCGCGACAGCGAGACGTCGAAGCCCTGCTTGAAGCGGCGGCCGAGCTCGGCATAGTACTCGCCGAGGCAGTAGCGGGCTTCCTCGCTCTGCGGGTCCGCTTCGTCCAACGTGACGCGCTCGCGCGTCAGCGCCGAGGCAATCAAGTCCATCGCCGCCAGCAGCGCCTCGCGCTGCGAATGCCCTGCAATGAAGCTCTCGGCCTGTTTGTTTGACAGCGCTTCATAGGCCGCGAACTCGCGCCTGCCCGTGCGCGTCAGCTTCGCCACCCGGCGCCTTGCATCGCCGTCGTGCGCGACAGTCTCGACCAACCCTTCGTCCTCGAGGCCGCGCAACAGCCGGCTCATCAGCCCGGAATCGAGGCCGAGATAGTCGCGGATCTCCGCCACGTCCGGGCGCCCGTGGCCGATCGCATTCAGCACGCGTGCGGCGCCCAGCGGCCGGCCGCGTCCCAGGAACGAGGTGTCGAGCGCGCCGACGGCGGAGGTCACGGCACGGTTGAAGCGGCGGACGCGAGAGACGGGATCCAGCATGATGCCTGACTTTAGTCAGGCAACATGCCCTGGTCAACGGCAGCGGGCTGAGTGATCGCCGATCTAGTTGCAGATCGCTCGCGGAATCATCCAGGTCGCAAAAGTCTGCCACAGTCCGTCCTCGCGACGGCGCTGGTACGCGACGAAGTCGGCGCCATCGCTATGGACGAGTTCGTAGCGATGTGCTTTGGCTGAAGCGGTGGTGTTGGACTTGCTCATGAAACACTCCATCTCGAATGGGCTTTGCGGCTGAATTAGGTGCGGTGCAGCAAAAGTCCAATGGGAGGATAGTGATCATCCCATCACGTTCCGGAGAGCGCTCGGTGCGGCCCTGGTGTCGTCTGGTTAGCCCGAAGCTGCCGTTTGGATCGCGGGCTTTTTGCCTTGGCGAGGCTGCGAGGGAGGGGGGCAGTTCGTCGCGTCGTTGCAGGCTACAACCCCTTGCGTTGCGACGAGCAAAGCACACAATCAACGGGTCAATCCGCGGGAACAAAAAATTTCCACTTTACCGAAATTCGGCTTTGGCGTATTCATGCGCCACCTCACCCCCGGTCAGAGGGGCGTATCGCGATCGTCACGAAACGTGGGTGAGCTGCGGTGGACGCAGGCAGCATCGGCGCGAGGGGCATCGCAGGGCGGGCAACCGTGAGCGACAGCCGGCGCGCGCACGACCGGTGCGATTGCGTACGGCAAAACCGTGTGGTCCTGGCGCCCGCAGGCTGGCGTCAAGCGTTGCGGTGATGTGTGACGCCCAACCGGGCGCGCGCATCGTCAGCCGCAAGGCGACGGGGGCAATAGTGCATCGCTCCCCGGGGAGAGCTCGGCATAAGCCGTCAAACCACTGCGCAGGGAAGGCCGGATGTTTTGGCTTCACCTGTATGCCGCTGTGCAGCCTCTTGTAGCGCAACCTTCGCACAGTGGACCGTGGGTGCCAGCCGGCACCCGGCCTTCCCTGCGCCCTCTGACATGAGGGTGTCGAGATGAAGCAAAACTCGGGCGAGACACGCCGCGAGGACGCGATTGCGTGTCTGCGGTTTTGAAATCGAAAATTGTCATAGCGCCAATCTGTCACCGTCACCCTGAGGTGCGCGATCAGCGGCGCAACTGCGCGGCTGATCAAGCCTCGAAGGGCCACGGCCCGGCTGCATCTCGGCCGTTCATCCTTCGAGGCTCGCACGGGTAGCGCGCTTGCGCTGCCGAGCTCGCGCCTCAGGATGACGGAACGAGCATTGCGCATCACAGACCACGCCGCATTGTGAGTTGTGCCCGCACGACAGACCGCTACCATACGCGTACTCCCATGGAACTCGGGAGAGTGCAAAGCGGAGGCGACATGAGCGGGCAGGAACGCAAGGCGAAGGGATCGGACCTGTTTGTCGCGGCGCTGGAGAATGAAGGTGTCGATCGCATCTTCGGCGTCCCCGGCGAGGAGAATCTCGATCTCGTGGAATCGCTGCGCACCTCCAAGATCGAGCTGGTCCTGACCCGTCACGAGCAGGCTGCTGCCTTCATGGCGGCCACGCATGGCCGGCTGACCGGCAAGCCCGGCGTTTGCCTGTCCACGCTCGGCCCCGGCGCGCTCAACCTGTCCACCGGCGCAGCCTATGCGCATCTCGGCGCGATGCCGATGATCCTGATTACCGGGCAGAAGCCGATCATGAGCAGCCGGCAGGCGCGCTTCCAGATCGTGGACGTGGTCGCGACCATGAAGCCGCTGACGAAGCTGTCGCGGCAGGTCATCAGTGCCTCCAGCATTCCGACCGTGGTGCGCGACGCCTTTCGCGTGGCGATGGAGGAGCGGCCCGGACCGGTGCATCTCGAATTGCCCGAGGACATCGCTGGGGACGAGGTGCCTGATGTCCCCGTGATCCCGGTCCATCCGATCGAGATCCCGGTCGCCCATCGCACCGCGCTCGACCGCGCCGCAGAGATGATCCTGGCTGCGAAACACCCGCTGGTGATGATGGGGGCTGCGACCAGCCGGCCGCGTTCGACGCACGGCATCGCGAGCTTCGTGCGGCGGACCGGCATTCCGTTCTTCACCACGCAGATGGGCAAGGGCACCGTGCCCGGCGGCACAAATCTCTACATGGGCACCGCCGCACTGTCCGAGCGCGACTATGTCCACGACGCCATCGATGCCGCCGACCTGATCGTCGCGATCGGTCACGACCCGATCGAGAAGCCGCCCTTCATCATGGGGCCATCGGGGCCGAAGGTCATTCACGTCAGCTACACGTCGGCCAGTGTCGAGCAGGTCTATTTTCCGGACGCCGAGGTTGTCGGCGATGTCGGCCCGAGCCTCGAACTGCTCGCCGACCGGCTCGAAGGCAAGCTGCCGCAGGCTGCGGCGCTGCTGCCGCTGCGCGAGGAAATCCTGGGGCACATCGCCGACCGCGCCACCGAGGCGCGCTGGCCGCCGACGCCGCAGCGCATCGTGCACGACATCCGCCAGGTGATCCCCGAGAACGGCATCGTCGCGCTCGACAACGGCATGTACAAGATCTGGTTCGCGCGCAACTACCGCACCCGCGTCGCCAACACGCTGCTGCTCGACAATGCGCTGGCGACCAT
The DNA here is from genome assembly GCF_002266465.3 of Bradyrhizobium symbiodeficiens. Lineage (NCBI taxonomy): Bacteria > Pseudomonadati > Pseudomonadota > Alphaproteobacteria > Hyphomicrobiales > Nitrobacteraceae > Bradyrhizobium > Bradyrhizobium symbiodeficiens. The sequence goes on from NZ_CP029427.2 coordinate 3,264,409, forward strand.
GGGCGCCGGCCTGCCGTCGGCGATGATGGCCGCGATGCTCTATCCCGACCGCCGCGTGCTCGCGGTCGCCGGCGACGGCGGCTTCATGATGAACAGCCAGGAGATGGAGACCGCCATCCGTCTCAAGCTCAACCTCGTCGTGCTGGTGCTGGAGGACAACGCCTACGGCATGATCCGCTGGAAGCAGGCCGTCGATCATTTCGCCGATTACGGCATGACCTTCGGTAATCCCGACTTCGTTCTGTATGCGAAGGCATACGGGGCGAAGGGGCATCGGATCGAGAACATCGACAGTTTTGGTCCGACGCTCGATGCCGCCTTCAAGCAGGGCGGCGTGCATCTGGTCGTGATCCCGATCGACTATTCGGAGAACGTGCGGGTGCTGGTCGACGAACTGCGGGCGCATGAGAAGGCGAAGGCTTGAAAATTGCAGCCTCGTGCCCCGACGCTGCGCAGCGCCACTTCGGCGGTGCGCTGCAGAGCCGGGGCCCACGCTCGTGCCTTTCCAGGTCCCGGCTCTGCGCAGCAACGCCGAGAGCGTTGCAGCGCGTCCGGGACACGAGAGGAACACTTGTGTCGCAATCCCCGATCGCCGACATTCGCAATCACCAAGCCAAAAGGAATATCAAATGACCCGCATTCGCTGCGTTACCGAGATGGGCATGGGCGTCGACGTCCACGGCAGGGACGCCACCAAGGCGGCCAAGCGCGCGGTGTCGGATGCCATCCGGCATTCGAGCCTCGGCTTCTTCCGGATGATCGGCAAGACTGCGAACGACATGTTCGTCGACGTCACGATCGCGGTGCCCAATCCGGAAGCCGTCGACAAGGAGGCGGTGGCCAAGGAGCTGCCTTACGGCACCGTCACCGTCACCGCGGTCAAGGGCGGATTGGAAATTCCCTCGGCCACGGAAGTGGCCAACGATCCCATCCTGATCGCGAATGCTGCCGTCATCGTCAGCTTCGACAAGGATTAGTCCGGTGTCTGGAAGCGATGAGGCGCTGCTGGATCATCCGATCTGGAGCGCGCTGACGACAAGCCACAAGCATCTGGCCGAGGGCGGTCCGCTAGCCCGGCGCTATCCCGTCGACATGACGCCGTTCGCCGACATGGTCGACATGTCCGCGGCAAGTTTTGCAGCGCTCGGCGATCTCATGTCGGGCTCGCAGGTCGCCGCACTGTTCACGCCGGAGCCGGTCGAAATTCCCTCCGGATTCAAGGTCGTGCTGGCCGAGACCGGCGAGCAGATGATCGGCTCGCCCGCCGACAGTCCGTTGCGCGACGCCGAGATCGTCAGGTTGGGAGCTGCCGACGTGCCCGCGATGATGGCGCTGACGGAGCTGACGAAGCCGGGTCCATTCGCGCTGCGCACCCACGAGCTCGGCACGTTCCTTGGCATTCGCGCAGGCGGCGAATTGGTCGCGATGACGGGCGAGCGGATGAAGCCGGGACAGTTCGTCGAGATGACGGCGGTGTGCGTGCATCCCGACTATCGCGGGCGCGGCTATGCGCAAGCGCTGCTCGCGGCGGTGGCGCGACGGATCGAGGCGCGCGGCGAAATACCGTTCCTGCACGTGTTTTCGAACAACAATTCGGCGATTGCGCTGTACCAGCGGCAGGGCATGCGGATTCGGCGTCGGCTGTACGTGACGGCGTTGATGAGGGAAGGATAGGCGCCCTTCATTTCCAGTAAAAATTCGCTATATCCGTCCCAACCAGACTTCGGGGGAACACATGGACGCCAGAACGACCGATTTTTCCGCCGTGCGGACGGCGATGCAACGTTACGTCGATCAGGAGATCATTCCGGGTGCATCCTGGGCCGTGCTGCGCGGGCGCGAATTGGTCGACCAGCAATGCGTCGGCTTTGCCGATCGCGAGGCGAACACTGCTCTGCGGCCCGACCATATCTTCCGCGCCTTCTCCAACACCAAGATATTCGTCACCTGTGCGATCATGCTGCTGGTCGAGGAGACCCGCATCGGGCTCGATGATTCGGTCGAGACATTCCTGCCGCAGCTCGCTGGTCGCAAGGTGCTGAAGCCGGGCGCTTCCAGCCTTGCCGATGTCGAGCTGGCGAAGAGCCCGATCACGATCCGGCAACTCCTGACCCACACCGCGGGCCTCAGCTACGGCATCTTCGATCCCGGCTCGGTGCTGTTCAAAGGCTATAACGAAGCGCGCGTGCTCAATCCGCTGACGCCGCTCTCCGACATGATCGACAAGCTGGCCGATCTGCCGCTGTCCTATCATCCCGGCACGGCCTGGGAATATTCGGTGGCTACCGACGTGCTCGGCCGTGTCGTGGAGGTCGTCTCCGGCCAGCCGCTCGATGCCTTCCTCAAGGCGCGCATCTTCGATGTCCTGGGCATGACCGACACCGGCTTCCACGTTCCCGAGGCGCAGCAGGGCAGGCTGGTTGCGCTCTACACCGGCGCCGACGTGCTCGATCCCATGAAGCCGGGCCTCACGCGGGCCGACAATCTGCCGTTTCCGCAAGCCTATCGACAGCCGTTCCCGCGGCTCTCGGGCGGCGGCGGTCTGGTCTCGACCTTGCCCGACATGCTCGCGCTGGTCCGCGCGCTGCTGCCGGGTTCGGATGCGCTGCTGAAGCCGGAGACGCTCCGGCAGATGATGACGAACCAGCTCCCGGCGGGGCAGACCATCCGCTTCGCCAATCTCGGCCCGATTCCCGGCAAGGGTTTTGGCCTCGGCGGCGCCGTCACCTTCGCGCCGACGCCGTTTGATCCGCCGAACTCCACCGGTGAATTCCAGTGGGGCGGCCTTGCCGGCACCCATTGGTGGATCTGCCCGCAGGCCAATACCGCGGGCGTCCTGATGGCCCAGCGTTACATGGGCTTCTGGAATCCGTTCTTTTTCGAGTTCAAGCGTCTGGCCTATCAGGCCGTCGGGGGCTGACCGCGTGGGGTGAGGCGGGACGTGTCAGCCTATCTCGGCCTCGACGGATTTCGCTTCGGCTGGGTCGCTGTCTGGATCGATGGGCGCGGCGATCACGGCTTCGACTATTCACCGGGCCTGGCGCGCCTGCTCGCGATGCCGCATGCGCGTGCGATGATCGACATGCCGATCGGATTGAATCCGGCCGGCTATCGCGCCTGCGACCGGCGTGCGCGCGAGCTGGTTGGCCCCGCCGTGTTTCTCGGTGCACGCCGGGATCTCTGGACGTTCACCTACATGGCTGAGGCCAACCGTTACTACTGGATGCATGAAGGCAAGGGCAGGGGTGTGTCGGCGCAGCTGTGGAATATCAGGGACAAGATCAAGGAGGTCGATGATGTCATGACGCCGGCGCGGCAAGCGACGATCGGCGAAGCCCATCCGGAATTGATTTTCTGGAATCTCGCAGGACGAGTACGGCTCGCGAACAAGACATCGGTGCAAGGCCGCGAGCAGCGCGTCGCGTTGCTGAGAGATCGGGGTTTCACCAAGGTCGAGAGATGGCTGATGCTTCGCCACGGCACCGGCATCGGTCGCGACGATCTCATCGACGCCTGTGCCTGCGCGCTGGCGGCGCGCGACAGCACACAGCGTGTCGGCGGCGAGGAGATCGATCCGCGCGGGTTGCGGATGGAGATCAATTATTGAGAGCGAGCCGCCGGTCGTTCGGGAAAAAGCGGCAATTTATTTGAAGCATGCAGGAACTGGCGCCTGTCGATCCGCGTTCCCGTCCGAGCAGATGCCGGAGAAGCTCTTGCGATGAATGATGCCAGTCAGTTCGCCACCGCGATGCTCGCGCTCGTTTTCACCGGAGCACTGCTCGTCACCGGCCAACTCTTCATCGAGCAACGCGCGCAGCGCGACGCCGCCTACGCCACCAGCCACGTGTTGCGGCCGTTGTGATCTCAGGCGTTGAACTGACAACTGCTCGGCCTTGCGCCGTCGGTCGGCCGGCCTAGATTAGGCGGCGTCTCACGAACGCAGCCGGAGTGCCGATGTCAGATCTCGCCGCCTTCCCCGTCACCAAGCGCTGGCCGGCCAAACATCCCGAGCTGCTACAGCTCTATTCGCTGCCGACGCCGAACGGCGTCAAGGTCTCGATCATGCTGGAAGAGATCGGGCTTCCCTACGAGGTCCATCTCGTCGATTTCGGCAAGGACGATCAGAAGACGGCTGAATTCGTCTCGCTCAATCCGAACGGCAAGATCCCGGCGATCCTCGATCCCAACGGGCCCGGCGGAAGGCCGCTGCCGCTGTTCGAGTCCGGGGCGATCCTGCAATACCTCGCGGAAAAGACCGGCAAGCTTCTGCCCGAGGATGCTGCGCGCCGCTACCAGACCATCCAGTGGGTGCACTTTCAGATGGGCGGCATCGGGCCGATGTTCGGCCAGGTCGGCTTCTTCCACAAATTCGCCGGCAAGGATTTCGAGGACAAGCGTCCGCGCGACCGCTACGTCGCCGAAGCCAGGCGCCTGCTCGGTGTGATGGAAGCGCATCTTTCGGGACGGCAATGGTTCATGGATGACGACTACACCATCGCCGACGTCTCCATGCTGGGCTGGGTGCGCAACCTCATCGGCTTCTACGGGGCGGCCGATCTGGTCGAATTCGCTCAATTCAAATCGGTCGGAGCCTGGCTCGAACGCGGGTTGGCGCGCCCGGCGGTGCAGCGCGGGCTGAACATTCCGAAGCGGCCGTGAAACTAGCTAGCTCAACGCCTTGTAGGTCATGTACAGCGCCATCAGCGAGACCAGGACGATCATGGTCCGGCGCAGCACCGATTTGCCGACGCCATTGGCCATGCGTGCGCCGAGATCAGTGCCGATCCACAGGCCGGCGACGATACCGATGATGGCCGGCCAGCCGGCAACGAGTCCCTTGCTCCAGTAGATCCACGCCGCCGGAATGTTGGTCGGGATGACCGAAAAGACGAGGCTGACGAGTTGCGCCTGGTGCTGCGGCACGCGCAGGCCGGCGGCGAGGCAGACGGTGATCGCGAGGCCGCCGCCGATGCCCATGAAGCCGGAGGAAAAGCCGGCAAGCATGCCGATGAGAAGCAGGGGCAGCCAGGGCAATTTGTCGGGATTGCCAGCCCCGCTGCTGCCGTCCTTGCGGTCACGCCGCAGGACCAGCGCAGCGATCAGTGCGACGAGGTAGACGACATAGGTCCATTGCAGGACCGCGTCGGAAACGGCGGTTGCGGCATAGCCGCCGCTGACACCACCGAGCAGAAATCCGACGCCGATCCAGATGACCCATTGCAGCGGGCTGCGATTGCCGTTCTGCCAGTAGCGGCGCACGCCGGCGAGGCCGGTCGGCGGCACCTGCGCGATCAGCGACGTACCTTGGGCCACATGCTGCTCCGCGCCGAGCAGCAGCACACAGAAGATCACCAGGCCTCCACCCGGGCTCGTCCCCATGAAGCCGGACGTCAGTCCTCCGACGAGACCGACGCCGATACCCGCGAGCAGTTCGTGAATCCAGGACATCGCTCACACCCGGGTTCGTCGCTTGATGTCGGGTTTCGTGGTGCGGAAGCCGTCGATCACGCCGGCGACAGCCGCTATGCAGGCCTCGACGTCAAAATCCTCGCCCCAGCACTTTTGCAGCACGAAGCCCTGGAAGATCGCAACCAGCACCCGCGCGATCGCGTCCGCGCCGAGTTCGCGCCTGATGAGGCCATTGTGCTGGCCGCGCTCGACCAGCGCGACGATGAGCGCGCGCGGCATGTCGATGCCTTCGACGACGCTGGCGCGGACGCGGCGGTTGCGCAGCGCTTCGGCCCAGCCATGGATGCCGACGCGACGCCGCGCTTCGCCGGCGGGATCGGTGAGCCATTGCGCGTAGACGCGGACCAGGGCTTGAAGTCCCTCGATCGGATCACCCGATCCTTGCGCGACCGAGTTGAGCACGGCTTCGCGGCGATGCCGGTCGTCGGCGAGCGCCTCGATCAGGTCGTCCTTGCTCTGGAAGTAGAGATAGACTGCGCCGTGGCTCAGTCCGGACCGCTTGACGATGTCGGCGATGCCGGTCTGGTGAAAACCGTCCTCGGCGAAGCATGCGAGGGCAGCTTCGAGAATCTGCTGCCGCCGGCCTTCACGCTGCTTGTCGCTGATCTTCGGCATCCGCGTGTCCGTAAATAACTGACTGTTCAATCGTTTTTTATGTCGAGCTCTAAGCAGAGCCGTATAGCCGTCGATAAAATAAAAACGATCGGTCAGTCATTTTTAATTGCAAACATGAGTTTGGTCAAGGCCCAATGGCCTGGGTCTGGGAACCGGGAGGATTTGACGGTTGGCAGGCGGCCGACGGAGGCTGCGGCGTAGCCCTTGATCGTGCGCGGCTAGAACAGCCGTCCGCCGTTCGGCACTGGCTTGCTCGGCTGCACGAGCACGACCTTGCCGTCGGCATCGGGGAAGCCGAGCGTCAGCACCTCCGAGATGACAGGTCCGATCTGGCGCGGCGGGAAGTTGACCACGGCGGCGACCTGCTGTCCCACCAGCGTATCGAGCGGATGGTTCTCGGTGATCTGGGCCGAACTCTTGCGCACCCCAATCACCGGGCCGAAGTCGATCCACAGCCGAAAGGCCGGCTTGCGTGCCTCCGGAAACGGCTTTGCATCGACGATGGTGCCGACGCGGATATCGACCGCGAGGAAGCTGCTGAAGTCGATGGTCGGCGTGGCGGCGGCTGCGGGATCGTGGGTGACGTGCATGGGATGTCCGTTCGGCGAGTTGGCGTCGTTCGCAATATTGTCGCGCGAGGCGGAGTTTCGTACAACGCTGCGAACATCACGTACGCCATGCGCGAGGAACATCTTGCCCACCACCATCTACGGCATCAAGAACTGCGATACCATGAAGAAGGCGCGCGCCTGGCTCGACACCCATGGCATCGCGTATGAATTCCACGACTACAAGGCGGCAGGCGTGGACAAGGACAAGCTCAAGCAGTGGAGCGACAAGGTCGGCTGGGAGACGCTGCTCAACCGCGCCGGCACGACGTTCAAGAAGCTGCCCGATTCCGACAAGGAAGGCGTCACCGAGAAGAAGGCGCTGGCGCTGATGCTAGCGCAACCATCGATGATCAAGCGGCCGGTGCTGGAGATCGGCGGCAAGCTGCTGGTCGGCTTCAAGCCGGACATCTATGCCAAGGAAGTCGGCGCCAAGACGCGTTGAGACTAGTTCAGCTCGACGATCTCGGTGGTGATTCCGGGAGCCGCCTGGTCCGCGAATTCGACGATATCGGCCGTCGCGATGCGGCCAGGCGCGCGATGGAACAGATCGCGATCGATCACGGCACGCAGTTTCGGGCGCGGCAGCGCGTCATTTCCGCGCATCAGATTCTTGATCTCGAAGCCACCGTCCTCGCAGAAGGTCTTGACCGAGGCGATGACGTGGCAGACTTGGCCGCCGGTCTGGAAAGGCAGCAGCAGCCGTTCATACGCGACGATGCGCCCGTAGATGTCGTCGACGTCGGCAACGCTGTAGACGGGCAGTCCGCGTGCCACGCATTCCTGATAAACCGGCATCACGAAGGGAACGAGTCGCGGCCCGAGATAATCGTCGAGCAGAACGCCCTTGCCGGTATGTCCATAAGCGCGGGAGATGCGCGTGCCTTCGCTCTGGATGGTCAGGCGCGGCGCCGGCGTCGAAGCGTCAACCGTGTAATAGATGAGGTCGGACAGCTCTTCCTCGAGCCGCGCGGGCTGATATTCCCAGACCGCCGGCGCGATCTGCTGGCGCGCATAAAGTCGCAGCCACGTGTTCAGGAGATCACGCTGCCTGATCGACTTGACGACGGAGGGAGCGGCGCTTGCGAAATTCAAAATAATATTCCCGGCAGTTCGAAACCCGCGCATGATCCTCCCCGCGGGAAAATTTTCTATGAAGGCTGGCGCGCGGGCCGAAAGACCGTTAACGACGGCTTGACGACCGGTGTCTTGCGAGCCGGCGAGCCGGGCAGGCGATATCGAAACGGGTCCGACTAAGGGAGCATAAGTCTCCCGGGCGGAGACCTGATCTGCTCAGCTTTCCGCCTTGCCTAACCCCCGTCACCTCCGGCATATTCCGCGCCCGGAGGCGACGTTTCGGGACAGGCTGCAAGGATAAGCTCCAAGGCCCCCGGAAAGCCGAAGCAACTAGGGATAGCCACGCTTTTCGCGGGCAGGGGGAAATCTGTTTGGCCGATGAGTTTATTCTCGAAACGGAAGGCTTGAGCAAGGAATTCGCGGGCTTCTTCGCCGTCCGCGACGTTGCGCTCAAGGTTCGCCGTGGCAGCATTCATGCGTTGATCGGCCCGAACGGGGCCGGCAAGACGACGTGCTTCAATCTTCTGACCAAGTTCCTGAAACCGTCTGCCGGAAAAATCCTCTACAAGGGGCAGGACATCACCGCGATGGCCCCGGCCGACGTGGCACGCCTGGGGCTTGTTCGTTCGTTCCAGATTTCGGCGGTGTTTCCGCATCTCACCGCGCTGGAAAACGTCCGCGTCGCGCTTCAGCGCCAGCACGGCTCCTCGTTCGATTTCTGGCGCTCCAAGTCCGTGCTCAACCAATTCAATGATCGCGCGCGCGATCTGTTGAACGACGTCGGCCTCAGCGAGTTTGCCAACACGCCCGCGGTCGAGATGCCTTATGGGCGCAAGCGTGCACTGGAGATCGCAACCACGCTTGCGCTCGACCCTGAGATGATGCTGCTGGACGAGCCGATGGCCGGCATGGGCCATGAAGACATCGACAAGATCGCGGCGCTGATCAAGCGCATCTCGGCGAAATACACCATCCTGATGGTCGAGCATAATCTAAGCGTCGTGGCCAACCTCTCCGACATCATCACCGTGCTGACGCGCGGGCAGGTGCTGGCGCAGGGCCATTACAGCGAGCTCACCAAGGACGAGCGCGTCAAGGAAGCCTATCTGGGAGCCGGTCATGCCTGATACTGCGATTGCCGAGGCTCCGGCCAAGGCTGCGACCGGCGGAAACATCCTCCAGGTCCGCAACCTCGAAGCCTGGTACGGCGAGTCCCACATCCTGCACGGGATCAATTTCGACGTGAACGCGGGCGAGGTCGTCACCCTGCTCGGGCGTAACGGCGCCGGCAAGACGACGACGCTGAAGTCGATCATGGGCATCATCGGCAAGCGTACCGGCTCGGTGAAGTTCAACAACCAGGAGATCATCCGCGCGACCTCCGACAAGATCGCGCGCATGGGCATCGCATTCTGCCCGGAAGAGCGGGGCATATTCGCCAGTCTCGACGTGCGGGAGAATTTGATGCTGCCGCCGGTGGTCCGCGAAGGCGGGCTGCCGCTCGATCAGATCTTCGATCTGTTCCCGAACCTGAAGGAGCGGCTCAACAGCCAGGGCACCAAGCTGTCCGGCGGCGAGCAGCAGATGCTCGCGATCGCGCGCATCCTGCGCACCGGCGCGAGCTTCCTGATGCTGGACGAGCCGACCGAGGGCCTGGCGCCCGTCATCATCCAGCAGATCGGCCACACCATCGCGCGGCTCAAGAAGGAGGGTTTCACGATCCTCCTGGTCGAGCAGAATTTCCGCTTCGCATCCACCGTCGCCGACCGCTACTACGTCGTCGAGCACGGCAAGATCATTGACGGATTTTCAAATGCGGATCTTGCCGCCAACATGGACAAGCTCCACACCTATCTTGGTGTCTGATATTGCCAACGAGAAAATTCAAAAAGGATAGTTGCATGAAGACGACCTCGATTGCATCATTGCTGCTGACCACCGCGCTCACCTTCGCCGTGACAAACGTCGCGTCCGCGCAGGACAAGACCGTCAAGATCGGCGCGCTGTCCGATCAGTCCGGCCTCTACGCCGACCTCGGCGGTCCCGGCTCGACGCTTGCCGCACAGATGGCCGTTGAGGATTCCGGCCTGGCTGCGAAGGGCTGGAAGATCGACATCATCTCCGGCGATCACCAGAACAAGCCCGACATCGGCACCGCGATCGCGCGGCAGTGGTTCGACGTCGACAAGGTCGACATCATCGTCGACGTGCCGAATTCCGGCGTGGCACTTGCCGTCAACAACGTCGTCAAGGAAAAGAACGGCGTCTACATCAATTCGGGCGCGGCGACCTCCGACCTCACCAACGCGCAGTGCTCGCCCAACACCGTGCACTGGACCTACGACACCTACATGCTGGCCCACACCACCGGCCAGGCGCTGGTGAAGGCGGGCGGCGACAGTTGGTTCTTCCTGACCGCCGACTACGCCTTCGGTGCCGCGCTCGAGCGCGATACCAGCGCGGTCGTGACCGCCAACGGCGGCAAGGTGGTCGGCGGCGTCAAGCATCCGCTGAACACGCCGGACTTCTCGTCGTTCCTGCTCCAGGCGCAGTCATCCAAGGCAAAGATCATCGGTCTTGCCAATGCCGGCGGCGACACCACCAACACGATCAAGCAGGCAGCCGAATTCGGCATCGGCAAGGGCGGCCAGAAGCTCGCGGCGCTGCTGCTCTTCCTGACTGACGTCAAGGCGATCGGTCTGGAGACGGCGCAAGGCCTCAACTTCACCGAGACGTTCTACTGGGACATGAACGACCAGACCCGGGCGTTCTCGAAGCGTTTCGGCGAGAAGATGAAGAACGGCGCGATGCCGACCATGGTGCAGGCCGGCGTCTATGCGGGCGTGCGTCACTATCTCAAGGCGCTCGATGCGCTCGGCGGCAATCCCCATGACGGCGTCAAGGTCGTCGAGAAGATGAAGTCGATGCCGACGGAGGACGAGCTGTTCGGCAAGGGCGAGATCCAGCCCAACGGCCGCACCATCCACAACGCCTATCTGTTTGAGGTGAAGAAGCCCTCCGAATCCAAGGGGCCGTGGGACTTCTACAAGCTGGTCGGCACGGTGCCGGGCGACCAGGCTTTCACGCCGCTGTCCGAGAGCAAGTGCGCGCTCTTGAAGAAGTAAGATAATAACCCGCGGGGCCTTAAGGCCCGCGGGCGACTTTCAGGGAACGCCGAAGGGACCGGGTGCGGGATCGATGCAGGCTCTATACGCTCAGCTACTTGTGGGACTGATCAACGGCTCGTTCTACGCGCTGCTCAGTCTCGGGCTTGCCGTGATTTTCGGCATGCTCAACATCATCAATTTCGCCCATGGCGCGCTCTACATGATGGGCGCCTTCGTTGCCTATTTCCTGTTGAGCCTCGGCGGCATCAACTACTGGTGGGCGCTGCTGATCGCACCGGTGATCGTCGGCATCTTCGGCATGATCCTGGAGCGGACCATGCTGCAATGGCTGACCGGGCTCGACCATCTCTACGGCCTGCTCCTGACCTTCGGCATCGCGCTGATCGTGCAGGGCGTGTTCCAGAACTATTTCGGCTCCTCCGGCCTGCCTTACGCCATTCCGGATCAGCTCAAGGGCGGCATGAATCTCGGCTTCATGTTCCTGCCGATCTACCGCGGCTGGGTGGTCGTCTTCTCGCTGGTGGTGTGCATCGCGACCTGGTTCCTGATCGAGAAAACGCGGCTCGGCGCCTACTTGCGCGCCGCCACCGAAAATCCGACGCTGGTGCGCGCTTTCGGCGTCAACGTGCCGCGCATGATCACGCTCACTTACGGCCTCGGCGTCGGCCTTGCCGCGCTCGCGGGCGTGCTCTCGGCGCCGATCAACCAGGTGCGGCCGCTGATGGGCGCCGATCTCATCATCGTGGTGTTCGCGGTGGTCGTGATCGGCGGCATGGGATCGATCATGGGCTCCATCATCACCGGCTTCGCGCTCGGGGTGATCGAGGGCCTGACCAAATATTTCTACCCCGAGGCCTCCAACACCGTCGTGTTCGTGCTGATGGTGCTGGTGCTCTTGGTGAAGCCAACGGGATTGACGGGAAGGGCGGCCTGATATGACAACCCTGACGGACAACACGCTGCCGGTGACCCCTCGCGCGATGCGCGACGAGATGATCGTGTTCGTGGTGATGGCGCTGTTGCTGGCGTCGGTGCCATTCACGGGCGTCTACCCGTTCTTCGTGATGCAGGCGCTGTGCTTTGCGCTGCTCGCCTGCGCCTTCAATCTGCTGATCGGCTATGGCGGCCTGTTGTCATTCGGACACGCCATGTTTCTGGGGACCGCGGGCTATTGCTGCGCGCATGCGCTGAAAGTGTGGGCGTTGCCGCCCGAACTCGGCATCCTCGTCGGCATCGCCGCGGCTTTCGTGCTCTCGCTGATCACCGGCTACATCTCGATCCGCCGTCAGGGCATCTATTTCTCGATGATCACGCTGGCGCTGTCGCAGCTGCTGTACTTCATCTACCTGCAGGCTCCGTTCACCCACGGTGAGGACGGCATCCAGGGCATCCCGCAGGGACACATGTTCGGCGTCTTCGATCTGTCCAAGCCGACGGTGCTCTACTACGTCGTGCTGGTCGGGTTTCTCGCCGGCTTCCTGCTGATCTTCCGCATCATCAATTCGCCGTTCGGTGAGGTGCTGAAGGCGATCCGCGAGAACGAGCCGCGCGCGATTTCGCTCGGCTACCGCACCGACCAGTACAAGTTCCTGGCCTTCGTGCTGTCGGGAACGCTGGCCGGTTTTGCCGGTGCGCTGAAGGTGTTCGTGGCGCAGAACGCCTCGCTCACCGACGTCCACTGGTCGATGTCGGGCGAGGTCGTGCTGATGACGCTGGTCGGCGGCCTCGGGACCATCTTCGGCCCCGTGGTCGGTGCCTTCGCGATCATCGCCATGCAGCAATATCTCGCCGGCTTCGGCCAGTGGGTGACGGTGATCCAGGGCTCGATCTTCGTGGTCTGCGTGCTCACCTTCCGCCGCGGCGTCATCGGCGAAATCGCGCATTACTTCCGGCGGTCGCTCTAACTATCTGACTCAAAAGCAGTTTACCGGCCGTTTGAAAGCGGTGGATGACCCGGCTCCGCGGGCGTGAGATGACACGCGCGCGGAGCGAAAATGGTCTATGACAGTTTTGTGACGGCCACTAAGGCCGGGCCATTTCCAACCGGTAGCCTACCCCCATGATGCGATGGTTTCGTGCTTTCCTGCCCAAGGAAGAACGGTTCTTCGACCTGTTCGACCGGCATGCCCAAACGGTGATCCAGGGCTCCATCGCGCTCCAGGGCATGCTGAACGGGGGCGAGGAGACGCCGGTCTATTGCCAGCGCGTCAACCAGTTCGAGAACGACGCCGATAACATCACTCGAGAGGTGCTGACGGCGGTGCGCCGCACCTTCATCACCCCGTTCGACCGCGGCGACATCAAGAACCTGATCACGTCGTTGGACGACGCCATCGACCAGATGCAGCAGACGGCCAAGGCGGTGATGCTGTTCGAGGTCCGCACCTTCGAGCCGCCGATGCGCGAGATCGGCGGGCTTCTGATCGAATGCGCCAATCTGGTCGGCCGCGCGCTGCCGCTGATGCAATCGATCGGCCCGAACGTCGCCATGCTGACCGCGATCACGGAGGAGCTCGGCAAGCTCGAGGGCCGCGTCGACGATCTCCACGACATCGGCCTGAAGGAGCTGTTTCTCAAGCATCGCGACGGCAATGCGATGGACTTCATCGTCGGCGTCGAGATCTACGACCACCTCGAAAAGGTGGCCGATCGCTTCGACGACGTCGCGAACGAGATCAACAGCATCGTCATCGAGCAAGTATAGGGCAGGGCCGCTGTGGATGCCGCGTTGGGTCTTCCCGTCCTGGTCGGACTGATCGCCGTCGCGCTGCTGTTCGACTTCCTGAACGGCCTGCACGACGCCGCCAATTCGATCGCGACCATCGTCTCGACCCGCGTGCTGCGGCCGCAATTCGCGGTATTCTGGGCCGCGTTCTTCAATTTCGTCGCCTTCATGGTGTTCGGGCTGCACGTCGCCCAGACCATCGGCACCGGCATCATCGATCCCGCGATCGTCGATGCCCAGGTGATCTTCGCAGCCCTGGTCGGCGCCATCGTCTGGAACCTCGTGACCTGGGCGCTCGGCATCCCGTCGTCCTCATCTCACGCCTTGATCGGCGGCTTGTTTGGTGCCGGCGTGGCCAAAGCCGGTCTTTCGGCGGCGGTCTGGAGCGGATTGTCCAAGACGGTGATCGCAATCGTGCTGTCTCCGCTCGTCGGCTTCCTGCTCGCGATGGTGCTGGTTGCGATCGTCTCCTGGGCTTCGGTGCGCTCCACGCCCTTCGCGGTCGATCGCGCCTTCCGCATCCTGCAATTCGCCTCTGCCTCGCTCTATTCGCTCGGTCACGGCGGCAACGACGCGCAGAAGACCATGGGTATCATCGCCGTGCTGCTTTACTCGCAGGGCCATCTGGGTGGCGAATTCTTCGTTCCCTTCTGGGTGGTGCTGTCGTGCCAAGCCGCGATGGCAATGGGTACGCTGATGGGCGGCTGGCGCATCGTCCGCACCATGGGCCTGCGCATCACGAAATTGACGCCGATGCAGGGTTTTTGCGCCGAGACCGGCGGTGCCGCGACCCTGTTCATGGCGACCTATCTTGGGGTTCCCGTCTCAACCACCCACACCATCACCGGTGCCATCGTCGGCGTGGGGGCCGCCCGGCGCCTCTCGGCGGTGCGCTGGAATGTCGCCAGCTCGATCGTCTATGCCTGGGTCATCACGATGCCCGCCTCGGCCATCGTGGCGGCGCTGACCTGGTGGGCGGTCAAGCTCTTCGTCAAGTAACCAGCTTCAGCCCCACGATCCCGCCGACGATGAGGCCGATGCTGGCAAGGCGAAGGGCCGTGGCCGGCTCGCCGAACAGGACGATGCCCAGCGTCGCGGTGCCGACCGCGCCGATGCCGGTCCACACCGCATAGGCGGTTCCAACGGGTAGGGATTTGAGTGCAAATCCGAGCAGGATGACGCTGCCGGCCATGGCCGCGAGCGTGACGACGGACGGAACTAGCCTGGTAAAGCCCTCGGTGTATTTCAGGCCGATCGCCCAGGTGATCTCGAGAAGGCCCGCGACGAACAGGATGCTCCAGGCCATGACGACCCTCCATTCAAGGCAGGGTCGTCCCCGCGGCTGACATGCTGATGGGCGGGGAGGCCGTCCTCCCCCCAAGGCCAAGTATGGCCAAGGCCGATATGGGGCTGGCTGGAAGGCTCCGCAATCACCAAATGAGGCTTGATCAGGCCCGTTTTCCCTGCCACACGCTGCCGCCATGTCCGACATCGCCACCACCACAGCCGAATCGCCGGCCCGTTCCCCGCTTGCCGCGGAAGTGGCGCGGCGGCGCACGTTTGCGATCATCTCCCATCCCGACGCCGGCAAGACCACGCTGACCGAAAAGCTGCTGCTGTTCGGCGGCGCCATCAACCTCGCCGGCCAGGTCAAGGCCAAGGGCGAGCGGCGCAACACGCGGTCGGACTGGATGAAGATCGAGCGCGAGCGCGGCATCTCGGTCGTGACCTCGGTGATGACCTTCGAGTTCGAAGGCCTCGTGTTCAACCTGCTGGACACGCCGGGCCACGAGGACTTCTCGGAAGACACCTATCGTACGCTCACGGCGGTCGATTCCGCGGTTATGGTGATCGACGCCGCCAAGGGCATCGAGGCGCGCACCCGAAAGCTGTTCGAGGTGTGTCGTCTTCGGGATATTCCGATCATCACCTTCATCAACAAGATGGACCGCGAGAGCCGCGACGTGTTCGAACTGCTCGACGAGATCGAGAAGACGCTGGCGCTCGACACCACACCGATGACATGGCCGGTCGGCCGCGGCCGCGACTTCCTCGGCACCTACGACGTCGTCAATGGCGGCGTGCGCCTGCTCGAAGGCGGCGGCGCCAAGACCGGCGCGGCGCAGCAGATCGAGATCGCCGAACTCGCCAAGCTCAACGCCAATCTCGACGTCTCCGCGGTCAAGGACGAGCTCGAGCTCGTCACCGAAGCGTCAAAACCGTTCGAGCTCGATGCGTTCCGCGAGGGCCATCTGACGCCGGTCTATTTCGGCAGCGCGTTGCGCAATTTCGGCGTCGGCGACCTCTTGGAAGGCCTCGGCAAGTTCGCGCCGGAGCCGCGCGCGCAGGACAGCGACCAGCGCAGGGTCGAGGCCACCGATCCGCGCATGAGCGCCTTCGTGTTCAAGATCCAGGCCAACATGGATCCGAACCACCGCGACCGCATCGCGTTCGCGCGCCTCTGCTCGGGCAAGCTCAGCCGCGGCATGAAGGCCAAGCTGGTGCGCACCGGCAAGAGCATGCCGCTGTCTAGCCCGCAATTCTTCTTCGCACAGGACCGTTCGGTCGCGGACGAAGCTTTCGCCGGCGACGTGGTCGGCATTCCCAATCACGGCACGCTGCGCATCGGCGACACGCTGACCGAGGGTGAGGATTTCAACTTCGTGGGCGTGCCCAGCTTCGCGCCGGAAATCGTCCGCCGCGTCCGCCTCACCGACGCAATGAAGGCCAAGAAGCTGAAGGAAGCGCTGCAGCAGATGTCGGAGGAGGGTGTGGTGCAGGTGTTCCGTCCGCGCGACGGCGCGCCGGCGCTGGTCGGTGTCGTCGGCGCACTCCAACTCGACGTGCTCAAGGCGCGGCTGGAGGCGGAGTATTCGTTGCCGGTCGAGTTCGAGGTCAGCGAATTCCAGCTGGCGCGCTGGGTTTCCTCGGAGGACCGCAAGAAGCTCGACACCTTCATCGCCGCCAACACCTCCAGCATCGCCGACGACGTCGACGGCGATCCCGTCTATCTCGCGCGGAACGAGTTCTATCTCGGCTACACCAAGGAGCGCGCCGAGGGCATCGAGTTCACCAACGTCAAGGACGTCAAGAAGAAGGGGTAGAGCGCCCCAGCCAATTGCGCGCGAGCATGTGAACGCGCGCTGGCTTGACGCGTTCAAGGACGGTGCCACGTTTGTCCAAGTGGCATCGCGAGTTCGCATCATGTGGCGCAGCATCTTCATTCTTCTCCTGCTGGCGATATCGATCGCTGCGGCCGACGCGCGGCGCCGCCAGATTAATCCGATCCCGTTCGCGCACGAGCCGTGCAGTGTGCTCGACGGCCGGCCCTGCACGCCGTCCTATTGCAGCCCGCTCGAACCCGGTCCCTGCATCCCGGAGATCGATTATCCCTACGGCCAGAACCTTCAGCTGACGATCCAAAGCGTGCCGTCCGAGGCCGATCGCGCAAAGTATCAAAAGCCCGATCACGATCTCGACACGATCGGCGACCTCTTCGCCGAGCTGCGCAGCTGTTGGTCGCCGCCATCGGACAATATGCGCGCGGGCATGCAGATGTCGGTGCGTTTCAGCTTCAACAGGGCCGGTGGCCTGATCGGCCCGCCGCGCCTCACATTCGCGACCCCAGGCGTTCCGGCCGAAACCCGCACGACCTATCTGAATGCGATCAACGCATCGCTGAACGCCTGCCTGCCGCTGAAATTCACCGACGGACTCGCCGGCGCCCTGGCCGGGCGGCCGATCGCGATCCGCTATGTCGACAATCGCGAGTTGGGAAAATAGCTCTATCCCCTCATCCTGAGGAGCGCGTTCTTCACGCGCGTCTCGAAGGATGAAAGGCTCAGGTGTCGCAACAGCCGGCCTGCATGGTGAGAGTTGCGACCGCGGGCCAATCGATGATACGCCATTGGCGGGGGCTGCTTGAGGGGAGGATGTCGTGGGTCTGCTGGTCATGATCCTGGGGCTTGCGCTGTTTTTTGCGGCCCATGTGTTCACCACCAAACGTGAGGCGCGCGCGCAGGCGATCGCAAGGCTGGGTGAGGGGACCTACAAGATCCTCTATGCCGTGGTCTCGCTCGCGGGTCTCGCGCTGATCATCTGGGGCTTTGCGCATTACCGTGCGACGGGATGGATCGACGTCTGGTATCCGCCGAAGGCGATGAAGCACATCACGCTCGCCCTGATGCTGCCCGCGGTGATCCTGGTGGTCGCCTCTTATTTGCGCGGCCGCATCTACGCGACGCTGAAGCACCCGATGCTGGCCGGCGTCAAGCTGTGGGCGGCGGCGCATCTTCTGGCCAACGGCGACCTTGGCTCCATCATCCTGTTCGGCTCGTTCCTGGGCTGGGCGGTCTATGACCGCATTTCGCTGAAACATCGCACCGACGGCGGCGGCCCGCCGATCCCGGTGGGCGGCGTCAGCAACGATCTGATTGCGGTCGCCGTCGGCGTCGTGGCCTATCTTGCGCTGGCCTTTGCGTTCCACCCGGTCGTGATCGGCGTTCCCGTGATCGGGGTCTAGCCGGTCGGCACAAGACGAAACCGTGATGTCCATGCGTGGAAGCCAATAAGAGCAACAAGCGGGGGCCCTTCGATGGACTGGTCGCAATCTCAGATCCCGCCGATGCGGTTCGAGGGGCGCTTCGGCGACCGCGTGGTACCGGCCTTTTGCGACCGGCCGTCGAGCGTATGGGCGATGATCGCGGAGGCGCGCGATCGCAATGCCGACGGCGAGGCGCTGATCGCAGGCAATGTCCGGCTGAGCTGGCGGCAGGTTGTGGAGCAGGCTGCGCGGATCGCCGCGGGCCTCCGCAAGCTCGGCCTGCAGCGCGGCGACCGCGTCGCGATCCTGCTCGGCAACCGCATCGAATTTCCGCTGCTGCTGTTCGCCGCCGCGCATGAGGGGCTGGTGACGGTGCTGCTCAGCACGCGCCAGCAGAAGCCGGAGATCGCCTATGTCCTCGCCGATTGCGGCGCCAAGATCCTGATCCACGAAGCAGGCCTCGCCGAGCGGCTGCCCGATGCGCAGCAGGTGCCTGATCTCGTACACCGCATCGCGGTCGACGACGATCCGGCTCGCTCGCGCTTTGCGGCGCTCGCTGACAACCCGCCGGCGCCTGCGCCGGTCGAGGTGAGCGAGGAGGACACCGCGATGATCCTCTACACCTCGGGCACCACAGGCAAGCCGAAGGGCGCGATGCTCGCCCATTGCAACATCGTCCATTCCTCGATGGTGTTCGTGTCCTGCCTGCAATTGACGGACGCGGATCGATCGATTGCGGCGGTGCCGCTCGGCCATGTCACCGGAATCGTCGCCAACATCACGACGATGATCTGCTGCGCCGGTGCGCTGATCATCATGCCGGAGTTCAAGGCCGCCGATTATCTCAAGCTCGCCGCGCGCGAGCGCGTCACCTACACGGTGATGGTGCCGGCGATGTATAATCTTTGTCTGCTGCAGCCGGATTTCGACAGCTACGACCTGTCGAGCTGGCGCATCGGCGGCTTCGGCGGCGCGCCGATGCCGGTCGCCACCATCGAGAAGCTCAAGGCGACCATTCCCGGCCTGAAGCTGATGAATTGCTACGGCGCGACCGAGACGACATCGCCCTCGACGATCATGCCGGGCGAACTGACCGAAAGCCATATCGACAGCGTCGGCCTGCCGTGTCCCGGCGCGCGCATCGTCGCGATGGATCCGGACGGGCGCGAGCTGCCCGATGGCGAGATCGGCGAGCTCTGGATTCAGAGTGCTTCCGTCATCAAGGGCTACTGGAACAACCCGAAGGCCACCGCCGAGAGCTTCACCAGCGGATTCTGGCATTCGGGCGATCTCGGCTCGGTCGATGCGGATGGCTTCGTGCGCGTGTTCGACCGGCAGAAGGACATGATCAATCGCGGTGGTCTGAAGATCTATTCGGCCGAGGTGGAATCCGTGCTGGCCGGCCATCCCGCCGTGATCGAGAGCGCGATCATCGCCAAGGCCTGCCCGGTGCTGGGCGAGCGCGTCCACGCCGTGGTGGTGACGCGGGAGCCGGTCGCCGGCGAGGCCTTGCGGGCCTGGTGCGCCGAGCGCCTGTCCGACTACAAGGTTCCCGAGACCATGGCGATCACACCGGAGCCGCTGCCGCGCAACGCCAACGGCAAGGTGCTGAAGCGGCAGCTCCGGGAGCTTCTGGGCACTTGAGCCGGGCAGACGAACCCTGGGCTGTCCCGGGTGGTTAACGCCTTGATCGGGCTCGCTTTGCCTTGCCAGCGCCATATCGTTAGGGTACCTCGCCGCCACGTGGGGGACGGGATTCCTGACGCGAACGCCTTGGCGCGCGCACCCGGACGGGTATGGGATTAGCATAAGTGTCTGAATTATTTAACGAAGTCGACGAGGAAGTACGTCGCGAACAGTTCAAGAAGCTGTGGGACAAGTATTCGATTGTCTTCATCGCCCTGATGGTGCTGGTCGTGGCTGCCGCCGCTGGCTGGCAGGGCTACAAGTACTTTCAGGCCCAGAAGGCCGCCGCAGCCGGCGCCGCCTTCGAGAAGGCTGCCGAGCTGTCCGAGCAGGACAAGCACGCCGAGGCCGAGGCGGCCTTCACCGAGCTCGCCGGCAAGGCGCCGTCGGGCTATCGCACCCTGGCGCGCCTGCGTGCCGCGGCCGAGGCGGCGCCCCGCGACGCCAAGGCTGCTGCCAAGATGTATGACGACATCGCTGCAGACCGCAGCGTCGGTGGTGAGTGGCAGGATCTGGCCAGGATCCGCGCCGCCGGTCTGCTGCTCGACAGTGCGTCCTATGCCGACATGCAGCAGCGGCTGGAGTCTTCCGCGGCGCCCAAATCAACCTTCCGCCATAGCGCCCGCGAGATGCTGGCGCTGTCGGCCTGGCGCAACAACGACATGACCGCGGCCCGCAAATGGCTCGACGCGATCGGTGAAGACGGCGAAACGCCGCCCGGCCTGCGCTCCCGCGCCGAGGCGCTCCAGGCCCTGCTTCCGCCCGTCGCCAAGAGCTGAGCAAAAGAGCTGAGCAAGAACAGCCGACGACGGTCCTTAAGACGTAAACGAGACACAAGATGCGCCGCACGCCACGCTTGATCGCAGCCGCCGTCCTGATCGCCTTCACGGGCGTCCTGGGCGGCTGCTCCAGCTTCGATCCAAGCGACATGCTCGACTTCCTCGACACCAAGAAGAAGCTGCCGGGCGACCGCAAGCCGGTCTTCCCGGATGGCGTGCCGGGTCTGGAGCAGGGCGTGCCGAGAGAATTGTACAAGGGCGCGCAGCAGCAGCCGGATCCGAACGCGCCTGCCGTCGCGGCTTTGCCCGCGGAGCCGCCGCCCGAGCCGGCCAAGCCGGCGAAGGGAGCCAAGGCGAAGCACACCAGGCAGCCCGCCGCCGCAGCCGTCGCGCCCGCGGAGGCGCCCGCTGGCGAAGTCGACGGCGAGGCCCAGCCGGAGGCGGCGCCGGCCACGGCCGCTCCGCCGCCCAAGCACAAGATCGTCCGCAAGCGCACCACTGCGCCGCCGCCGGACCAGCCGGTCCAGCAGGCGCAACCGACCCAGACCACGCAGCAGCAGACGCAGGGCAGCTTCCCGGCGCCGCTGCCGAGCGGCAGCTTCTCGCGCTAATTTTTCATTGCATTGACAGACGCGGCTCCGGCAGCGCACGAATGACTGATGCCCTTCACAATTGCCATCATCGGCCGCCCCAATGTCGGCAAATCGACGCTGTTCAACCGTCTGGTCGGACAGAAGCTCGCGCTCGTCGACGACCTGCCGGGCGTCACCCGCGACCGCCGCGAGGGTGAGGCCAGGCTCGGCGATCTCGAATTCACCATCATCGATACCGCCGGCCTCGACGAGGGCGCCAAGGGCTCGCTGACCGCGCGGATGCAGGAGCAGACCGAGACCGCGATCGCGCAAGCCGATGCGCTGTTCTTCGTCGTCGATGCCCGCGTCGGTCTCACGCCCACCGACCGCGCCTTCGCCGATTTCGCCCGCAAGGCCAACAAGCCGGTGCTGCTGGTCGCCAACAAGAGCGAGGGCAAGCACGGCGATGCCGGCGCGATGGAAGCCTTCGCGCTCGGCCTTGGCGATCCCATCCAGATCTCGGCCGAGCACGGCGAGGGCATGGGCGAGCTTTACGACGCGCTCGCCAAGCTGATGCCGGAGCCCGTCGAAGAGGATGAGGCCGAGGACGACGCGCCCCTCACCGAGGAAGAGGCCGCGACGCGCCCGATCCGGGTCGCCATCGTCGGCCGGCCCAACGCCGGCAAGTCGACGCTGATCAACCATCTGCTCGGCGAAGAACGCCTGCTGACGAGCCCGGAGGCCGGCACCACGCGCGATTCCATCGCGGTCGAGATCAACTGGAAGGGCCGCGAGTTTCGCGTGTTCGATACCGCAGGTCTCCGCCGGCGCTCCCGCATCGAGGAGAAGCTGGAAAAGCTTTCGGTCGCCGACGCCCTGCGCGCCGTCCGTTTTGCCGAAGTGGTCGTGATGATGATGGATTCGCAGAACCGCTTCGAAGAGCAGGATTTGCGCATTGCCGATCTGATCGAGCGCGAGGGCCGCGCTGTCGTGCTCGCCGTCAATAAATGGGATCTAATGGAGAGCAAGGGGGGCGGCGCGATCTCGGGCCTGCGTCGCGATGCCGACCATTTGCTGCCGCAGATCAAGGGCGTGCCGATTGTCGCCGTCTCGGGCCTGATGGGCGAGGGCATCGATCGGCTGATGCAGGCGATCCAGGACGCCTACGCGCTCTGGAACAAGCGCGTGTCGACTTCGGCATTGAACCGCTGGTTCGAGCAGGCAGTCCAGGCCAATCCGCCGCCGGCCGTGTCCGGCCGACGGCTCAAGCTCAATTACATCACCCAGACCAAGGCCCGCCCGCCGAGCTTCGTGCTGTTCTGCTCGCGCGCCGACGCGGTGCCGCAGTCCTATCTGCGCTACCTCATCAATTCCATGCGCGAGACTTTCGAGCTGCCGGGCACGCCGGTGCGCATCACCTTGCGTGAGAAGGCCAACCCCTTCGCCCACAAGCGCAAGCGGCCGTCATGAGTGACGGCGCCGGCGAGGCGATGGCGCAGGGCGCTGCGCCGGTCCGGCGCGGTGCCGTCGCCTTCATCTTCGTTACCATCCTCCTGGACATGCTCGCGCTCGGCGTGATCATGCCGATCCTGCCGAAGCTGATCGAGAGCTTCGTCGACAACGACACCGCGCACGCGGCGCGCATCTTCGGCCTGTTCGGCACCGCTTGGGCGCTGATGCAATTCGTGTTCTCGCCGCTGTTGGGGGCGCTGTCGGATCGCTTCGGGCGGCGGCCGGTGGTGCTGCTGTCGAATTTCGGCCTCGCCGCCGATTACGTGCTGATGGCGCTGGCGCCATCCCTGCTGTGGTTGTTCGTCGGCCGCGTGATCTCCGGCATCACCTCGGCCAGCATTTCGACGGCGTTTGCCTACATCGCCGATATCACGCCGCCGGAGCGGCGTGCGGCGGTGTTCGGCCGGATTGGCGCGGCCTTCGGCGCCGGCTTCATCCTGGGGCCAGCGCTTGGCGGCCTGCTCGGCGATATCGATCCGCGGCTGCCGTTCTGGGCGTCGGCCGCGCTCAGCTTCGCCAATGCGCTCTACGGGCTGTTCGTCCTGCCGGAATCGCTCGCGCCCGACAAGCGCCAGCCGTTCCGCTGGAGGAGCGCCAGTCCGGTCGGTGCGCTCCGCCTGCTGCGCTCCAATGCGATGCTTGCCGCGTTGTCCGTCGTCAATTTCATCGCGCAGGTCGCGCATGTCGTGCTGCCTTCGACCTTCGTGCTCTATGCGACCTATCGCTACGGCTGGGATTCCAAGACGGTAGGATTGACGCTGGCTATGGTCGGCATCTGCGCCATGGTGGTGCAGGGGCTCGCAATCGGCGCCATCGTGCGGGTGCTCGGCGAGCGGAATGCGCTCCTGCTCGGCCTGTGTTGTGGGGCGCTCGGCTTTTTGGTCCTCGGCAGTGCGCCGACCGGGCCGCTGTCCTGGATCGGGATTCCCATTCTGGCGCTGTGGGGCATCTCGGGTGCAGCCTCGCAAGCGCTGATGACGCGGCTGGTCGCGCCCGATCAGCAGGGCCAGCTCCAGGGCGCGACCGCGAGCGTGCAGAGCGTGTCGCAGCTCGTCGGCCCCTTCCTGTTCACGCTCACATTTTCATATTTCATCGGCGCCAGCGCGCCGCTGCATCTGCCCGGCGCGCCGTTCCTGCTCGCGGCGATGCTGATGGTGGTCTGCGTGGCGATCGCGGTGCGGACGCTGGGGGCGGCGAAGACGGTCTCGTAGGGTGGGCAAAGGCGCACAAGCGCCGTGCCCACCATCCGTTCATGGAAGCAAGAAGTCGTGGGCACGCTTTGCTTTGCCCACCCTCCGGCAGCCTGTAATCGCCAAATCGAGCCGTATGGCGGATTAGCGAAGCGTAATCCGCCATCTCCCTCTGCGTAAGAAAAGAGGCGGGTTACGCCTTGCGGCTAACCCGCCCTACGATGTGTGCTACGCTCTGGCGGTTACTTCTTCACCAGCGGACACTCGCTGTCCTTGAGCGGCTTGGCGGCGTCTTCCGCCGAGATCGTGGCGATCTGCTTGTAATAGTCCCACGGCCCCTTCGACTCCTCGGGCTTCTTCACCTCGAACAGGTAGGCCGGGATGAGGCGGCGGCCGTCCTGACGCAGCGGTCCGTTGCCGAACAGCGGATCGTCGGTCGGCAGCTCCTTCATCTTGGCGACGACCTTGGCGCCGTCATGCGGATTGCCGCCGAGCGCGTCCATCGCCTTCAGATAGTGCAGCACCATCGCGTAGTTGCCGGCTTGGGTCATCGACGGCATCGCGTTCTTGCTCGCGAGCGCCGAGAAACGCTTGGACCATTCGCGGGTCTTGTCGTTCAGGTCCCAGTAGAACGATTCCGTGAAGGTCAGCCCCTGTGCGGTCTTCAGGCCCAGCGAATGCACGTCGTTGATGAACAGCAGCAATGCCGCGAGCTTCTGACCGGCGGAGACGATGCCGAATTCGGCCGCCTGCTTGATCGAGTTCGTGGTGTCGCCGCCGGCATTGGCGAGGCCCACGACCTTGGCCTTGGACGATTGTGCCTGGAGCAGGAAGGACGAGAAGTCCGCGGTGTTGATCGGATGCTTGACGCTGCCAAGCACCTTGCCGCCGTTTGCGGTCACGACCGCCGTAGTGTCGCGTTCGAGCGCGTGGCCGAAGGCATAATCCGCGGTCAGGAAGAACCAACTGTCACCGCCGGCCTTGGTCAACGCCTTGCCGGTGCCGTTGGCCAGCATGTAGGTGTCATAGGTGTAGGAGACCGTGTTCGGCGTGCAGGCCTTGCCGGTCAGGTCGGCGGAGGCGGCGCCGGAATTAAGCAGGACCGCATTCTTTTCCTTGACGAGATTGCTGACCGCCAGCGCGACACCGGAGTTCGGCGTATCGGCAATCGCATCGACCTTCTCGTTGTCGATCCACTGCCGGGCGATGTTGACGCCGACGTCGGGCTTGTTCTGGTGATCGCCGCTGATAACGTCGATCTTCCAGCCTTTCTTGAGCAGGCCGGAATCCTCGACCGCCATCTTGATCGCAACCACGGAATTGGGGCCGCCGATGTCGGCATAGAGGCTCGACATGTCGTTGAGCACGCCGATCTTGACGGTCTTGTCCTGCGCGTAGGCGGATGTTGCAAAGCCGAAGGCGGCACAGGCCAGAAGGGCCGCGGAGCGGCGCACGAGCGTCGTCGTCATAAAAGGTTTCCTCCATTGTCAAATATGCGGACGGCTCTCTTGCGGAGCCTTGTTCCGGCTGATGGCTCTAGCCTGTCCCAGGGCCGGCGGCAATGCGCCTAAAGCCGGATGACGCTGCGTCGTAGCGTCATCTATCGGTTAACTTTTGGGCAAAATGCGTTGAGACGCTATTTGAGCGCGTCCGATGTCAGCTTGAATTTCTGGATGCGCTTTCCGGTGTCGACCTCGGCGGTATAGACATTACCCTTGGCGTCGATCGCCATGGCATGCACCCAGTGGAATTGACCGGCGTTGCGGCCGTTGTGCCCGAAGCTGCCGACTACGCTGCCGTCGTCGCGCTTGATCACCCTGATCTCGTTGTTCTCGCCGTCGGCGCTGAGCAGCCAGGTCTGCTTCGGATCGGGCCAGATCGCGATGTCCCACACCGCGCCGTTGCCGAGCGTGTTCTTCTCGAAGAAGAACTCCTTCACGAAGCTGCCGTCCTTCTTGAACACCTGGATGCGGTTATTGATGCGGTCGCAAACATAGACGAGGCCGTCATTGGCGAGCTTCACGCAGTGCACGGGATTGCCGAATTGCTGCGCGGCCTGCGCCTTGGGATCGTACGGCCCTTGCTTGGCGTCGTCGGGCTTGTTGCCATAGGCGCCCCAATGCCGCTTGTAGGCGAGCGTCGTCGCATCGAACACGATGACGCGGCGGTTGCCGTAGCCGTCGGCGACGTAGATCTCGTTGGCCTCCTTGTCGATCGCGGTCTCGGCGGGCTTGCCGAGCTGCGTCGTGTCGTTGCTGCCGAGGCTCGGCGCGATCTTGCCGATCTGGGCGACGAACTTGCCGTCGAGCGTGAACTTCAGAATCGCGTTGTCGTTGTCGGCGTTGCCGCCGATCCAGACGAAGCCGCGCTCGTCGACCTCGATGCCATGCTCGCGGCCGACCCATTCGTAGCCCTGGCCGGGACCACCCCATGAGCGCAGCAGATTGCCCTCGGCATCGAACTCGAGCACGGGCGGTGCTGAGATGCAGCATTTCGAGCGCGGCGGGTTGAGGCTCGCGCCCTTCTCGTCATCGGTGAGCGAGCGCGGGCGATGGATCACCCAGATATGGCCCTGCCCATCGACGGTGATGCCGCCGACCTGGCCGAGGATCCAGTTGTTCGGCAGCTGCTTCGGCCAGGAGGCATCGACCGCGAAGGTCGGAACGTCGCCGGCGATCGCCGCACATGGAAGCGCGAAGACGACGGCTGCGATCAGAATGGAGAGAGCGTGACGTACGAGCGCAGACGCAGAGCCTGCGCGATCATGCCATGGCGCCATGGCAACCTCCCTTTTCTGGCGTGCGGCTTGCTGCCGCTTGAGCGCGGGCAGTCAATCGCGGGGAGGCAGTCGAGTCAATCAGGCTAGGGACTTACGCGGGCGAACGGAAG
The DNA here is from genome assembly GCF_002266465.3 of Bradyrhizobium symbiodeficiens. Taxonomy (NCBI): domain Bacteria; kingdom Pseudomonadati; phylum Pseudomonadota; class Alphaproteobacteria; order Hyphomicrobiales; family Nitrobacteraceae; genus Bradyrhizobium; species Bradyrhizobium symbiodeficiens. The sequence continues at coordinate 3,291,202 of NZ_CP029427.2, forward strand.
CTCATCAGGCTGCGGGTCTTGTAGTCGTAGAATTTGCCGGTCTCGGTCCAGTCGGGCGCGCACATCGGCACGATGAATTCGGCGACCTGCTCGGCCGTGTCGAGCGTCGCCGGGTCTTCGCCCGGCATCAGCGTGGCGCGCATGCGGGTGCGGACCGGGCCGGGGTTGAACAGATTGACGCGTAGCTTGGTGTTCGCGGTCTCCTGCGCCCAGGCGCGGGCCAGCGTCTCCAGCGCGGCCTTGGACGCCGCGTAGGGGCTGACATAGGCCGTCGCCTTGTTGGCGGCACCCGAAGTGACGAACACGGCGCGGCCGGCGTCGGACTGCTTCAACAGCGGCTCCATGCAGCGGATCAGCTGGAAGTTGGCGGAGACGTTGACGGCCATCACGTCGGTGAAGGTCTTCAGCTCAATATGGCCGATCGGCGAGGACGGGCCGAGCACGCCGGCATTGCCGACGAGGATGTCGAGCTTGCCGTAACGTTCGTGCAGGCCGGCGCCGAGCCGCGCGATGCCGTCGGAATCGGTGAGGTTCAGCGGTACCAGCGTGGCGCTGCCGCCCAGTTTCCGGATCTCGTCGTCGAGCTCCTCAAGCCCGCCTTGCGTGCGCGCGGTGGCAACGATATGCGCGCCGGCCTTGGCGAGCGCGATGGCCGTGGCATAGCCGATGCCGCGCGAGGCGCCGGTGACGAGAGCGATGCGGTCGGCGAGGGGATTGGTCATGCGAGGGGTTTTACAGGCGTGGACAGCCGGGACAAGCCCCCGCGTGCTCGTCATTCCGGGGCGATGCGAAGCATCGAACCCGGAATCCAGAGCTTACAAGACGACATCGAGATCCTCAGGTACGCGCTATCGCGCGCCCCGAGATGACGGCCCCGTCCTCAGCTCGCTTCCGCCAGCAGCGACAGCTGCCGCGGCTGCTGCTCGGTCTGGGTCTGGTCGGTGAGGTGGGTCGGATAAGCGCCGGTGAAGCAGTGATCCGAGAATTTCGGATTGGCCGGGTCGCGGCCGGGCTCGCCCATCGCGCGGTACATGCCGTCGATCGACAGGAAGGCGAGCGAGTCGGCGCCGATGATCTCGCGCATCTCCTCCAGCGAATGCGTCGCCGCCAGAAGCCCGCCGCGATCCGGTAGGTCGATGCCGTAATAGTCGGGATAGAGGATCGGGGGCGAAGCGAGGCGGAAGTGCACTTCCTTGGCGCCGGCATCGCGCATCATGCGAACGATCTTCTTCGAAGTGGTGCCGCGCACCAGCGAATCGTCGATCAGGATGATGCGCTTGCCTTCGATCGCGGCGCGGTTGGCGGAATGCTTCATGCGCACGCCGGATTCGCGGATCGCCTGCGTCGGCTGGATGAAGGTGCGGCCGACATAGTGGTTGCGGATGATGCCGAGCTCGAACGGCACGCCCGAATGCTGGCTGTAGCCAACCGCGGCGGGCACGCCGGAATCCGGCACCGGCACCACGACGTCGATCGGCACGTGGCTCTCGCGCGCGAGCTGTGCGCCGAAGGCCTTGCGCACTTCGTAGACGGAGCGGCCGTGGACGATGGAATCCGGACGGGAGAAGTAGATGTATTCGAAGATGCAGGGGCGCGGCGCCATCGGCGGGAACGGCTTGTGAATGTCCTGGCCGCTCTCGTCGAACACGATGACTTCGCCGGGCTCGATGTCGCGGACGAAGCGGGCGCCGATGATGTCGAGCGCGCAGGTCTCCGACGTCAGGATCGGGCAGCCGTCGAGCTCGCCGAGCACCAGGGGACGGATACCGCGCGGATCGCGCGCGCCGACCAGCTTCTTGTTGGTCAGCGAGACCAGCGCATAGGCGCCCTCGATCTCGCGCAGCGCGTCGATGTAGCGCTCGATGAAGCGGCTGCGCCTGGAGCGCGCGACCAGGTGCAGGATCACCTCGGTGTCGGTGGTCGACTGCATCATCGCGCCGCTCTTCACGAGCTCGCGGCGCAGCGTCAGGCCGTTGGTGAGGTTGCCGTTGTGCGCGACCGCGAGGCCGCCGGCATTGAGCTCAGCGAACAGCGGCTGCACGTTGCGCAGGATGGTGGCGCCGGTGGTGGAGTAGCGGACATGGCCGACGGCCATATTGCCGGGCAGGCGGTCGATCACCTCGCGGCGGGAGAAGGTGTCGCCGACGAGGCCGAGCCGGCGTTCACTGTGGAAGCGACTGCCGTCGTAGGAGACGATGCCGGCCGCTTCCTGACCGCGGTGCTGAAGGGCGTGCAGGCCGAGCGCGGTGATGGCGGCGGCGTCAGGGTGGCCGTAGATGCCGAAGACGCCGCATTCCTCGCGCAGCGTATCTCCTTCCAGGTCGTCCTGAACCTCCAGCGCGGCCGGGCCCGGGCCGGCGTTGGGATCGAGATCAGATTGGGCGTCCTGGTCAGGGTATCGCATCTCGTCCGCGCCTCTCTTTTGGGGCTAAATCAACGCGCCGCAGGTTTCTCGATCAGCTTTTTCAGGCCGTCACGAGCAGGTTTACTGTATCCGTCGCCACTGCCCGAAGGCTGCTGCTCGGATTCAGCTTGATCATCATCTGGTTTGTTTTTCTTGAATCTCTTCAAGATGGTGTTCTCGGGGTCGTCAGGCAAGAGCGCCATCAGCCAATCCCCGGTTCCCTGCAGCACCACGCGGGATTTGGCCCCCGTGACCCAGTCCGGACGCTGCTTGTCCGGAACCAGCCAGGTGAAGAACAGGAAGGCGACCACGACGATCAAAAGCCCGCGAGCCAGCCCAAACAGGAAGCCGAGGGTCCGATCCAGGGCGCCGATCCTGGAATCCAGGATCATGTCGGAGATCCGGACCGTGATCACGGAGACCACGACCAGGGTGCCCACGAACACACCGGCGACGACGACGACGCTCGCCACAGTGTCGTTGTTGAAATAGCTCTTGGCGGTCGGCAGCAGCTTCGAGAACGAGTACAGCGTCACGATCGCCGCCGCGCCCCAGGCCGCGATCGACAGGATTTCGCGCATGAAGCCGCGGACCATGGCGAGCAGGCCCGAAATCAGCATCACACCGAGCAGGATCAGGTCGAGGAGTGTTACTGGCATCGGCTGGTCTGGTCCGCTCGTACGTCGAAGGTGCTCTAGCCGAATCGGTGTTTGGCCGCTGCCCTAAAAGAGGGGCAGACGGCGTTCCCGGCAAGGCCGCAACCACGCAATCCCATGCTGCTTTTGTGACGGCTGTATAGCGGCGGGGGCCTCCGGCGTCACCTCCACCTAACCCTCTCCACGGCGGAATCTTGCCGGTGTGGCATTTTTCTCCGCCGGCGCGTTCGATTCGCCCCGGCGGGAGCCGCGGGCGGCGATCTCGGCCACCAATGTCGTCAGGCTGTTGACCGCGTTCAGCGTCAATCCGGCATCGCCGCCGCTCTCGCCCCGGGCCGATTCGGGCAGCACGGCGCGCTGGAAGCCGAGTTTCGCGGCTTCCTTCAGCCGGGCTGGGGTCTGCGCCACCGGGCGCACCACGCCGGACAGCGAGATCTCGCCGAAATAGACCGCATCCGTCGGCAACTGCGCATTAACCAAGGATGACACCAATGCCGCGGCGGCGGCGAGGTCGGCCGCCGGCTCGTGGATGCGCAGTCCGCCGGCGACGTTCAGATAGACGTCGTGGCCGGACAGCTTGACGCCGCAATGGGCTTCCAGCACCGCCAGCACCATCGACAGACGACTCGGGTCCCAGCCAACCACGGCGCGCCGCGGTGTCCCGAGAGAGGTCGGCGCCACCAGCGCCTGCAATTCGACCAGAACGGGCCTCGTGCCCTCGATGCCCGCGAACACTGCGGTGCCCGGCGTGCCGAGGTCGCGCTCCGACAGGAACAGCTCGGAGGGGTTGGTGACTTCGCGCAAGCCCAGGCCCGTCATCTCGAACACGCCGATCTCGTCGGTCGGACCGAAACGGTTCTTCACGGCGCGCAGGATGCGGAATTGCTGCGAGCCTTCGCCCTCGAACGAAAGCACGGCGTCGACCATGTGCTCGACCACGCGGGGGCCGGCGATCTGGCCGTCCTTGGTGACATGGCCGACCAGGATGATGGCAGCGCCCGTCTTCTTGGCGAAACGGATCAGCGCCTGCGCCGAGGCGCGGACCTGCGTCACGGTGCCGGGCGCCGATTCCACCGTGTCGGTCCACATCGTCTGGATCGAATCGATCACGATCAGCCGGGGCACCGCGCCCTCGGACAGCGTCGAGACAATGTCCTCGACCGAGGTTTCGGCGGCGAGCTGCACCGGTGCATCCGACAGCCCAAGCCGTTCTGCGCGCAGCCGCACCTGCGCGACCGCCTCTTCGCCCGATATGTAGACGATGCGGTGGCCGGCACGCGCCATCATGCTGGTGGCCTGCGTCAGCAGCGTCGATTTGCCGATGCCGGGATCGCCGCCGACCAGCAGCACCGAGCCACGGACGAAGCCGCCGCCGGTGACGCGGTCGAGTTCGGTCATGCCTGAGGACAGGCGAGGCGCATCCTGGGTTTTCCCCGACAGGCTCTCCAGCGCAAACGTCCGTCCCTTGCGCTTGGAGCGGATCGAGACGGGGACGCTGCCGGTGGCATCCTCCTCGGCGAGCGTATTCCACTCGCCGCAGGATTCGCACTTGCCCTGCCAGCGGTTATAGGCCGCGCCGCAGTTCTGGCAGACGAAGGAAAGCGTGTTCTTGGCCATGGGGACAGCGAGTCGCGGGTTTCGGGTTTGCTGATAGCACGGAATGACAGGTCGAGGAGCGAACTGGGCGGCACCTCGGATACCGCAATTCCATGTGCCCGATACACCCTTTGTTAGCTCTACCGGCCGCGCCCTGCGGAACTTTGCCAAATGTTAGCGGACGCGGGTCCAGCATTGGAACCAAGCGGGGATGGCGACACGAATGACGGGATTTTTGCGGATATTGCTCGCTGCGGGCATGGCCTGGGGCGTTCTCATGCCGCCAGGAGGCGCCGTTGCGGCTGCTGCGAAGCGTCTCGACATCGTCTTCGTCAATCCCGGCAAGACCGGCGAGGTCTATTGGGACATGGTCGCGCAGACCATGCAGGCCGCTGGCCGCAAGCTCGACGCGCATGTCGAGGTGCTGACCAGCGAGCGCAATTATCGCACCATGCAGGAGCTCGGCTTCGGCGTGCTGGCGCGTCGCGACAAGCCCGATTTCCTCATCCTGTCGAACGAGGAATCCGCCGCCGTCCCGATCGTGGAAGCGGCCGAGGCTGCCGGCGTCAAGACGTTGCTGCTCTCGAACACGCTGATCGGCGAGGATGCGGTGCGTCTCGGCCCGCCGCGCCAAAAACTCAAGACCTGGCTCGGCGATATCACGACCGATCTCCAGACGGCGGGCGCCCGGATGGCCAACGCCCTGATCACCGCCGCGCGTGACGAGAGATGGCAGAGCCCGGACGGCAAGATCCACCTTCTCGGCATCGGCGGGGACGAGATCACGCCCGCCTCGATCGTGCGCAACGCCGGTCTCAAGCTCGCGGTGGATGCCGCGCCTGACGTTGTGGTGGACCGGTTGCTGTTCGCCAACTGGACGCAGTCGGAGGCCGAGACTGTCACCGCGAATTATCTAAGCTGGGCATCGCGCAAGGAGATCCGCCCGGCCGGTATCTGGGCCGGCAACGATCCCATGGCGCTCGGTGCGATGCGCGCGGTGATTGCCGCCGGCCTCGTGCCTGGCCGCGACATCCAGCTCGTTGGCCTCAACTGGTCGGAGGAGGCGCTGCGCGAGATCAGGGCAGGCCGCCTGCTGCTGACCGACGGCGGGCATTTTCTGCTCGGCGGCTGGTCGATCGTCCTGTTGCGCGACTATGCCGACGGCTGCGATTTCGCGGCTGTGTCGCCTCGGGTCGAGGTCAAGACGTCCGCGATCACGCGCCAAAATCTCGGTTCGGTCGGCGACCTCATCAAGACGCGAGCGTTCGACCGGATCGACTTCGCCCGCTTCAGGGCGAAGGCGGGTCGCTGCGGCCATTATGACTTTTCCCTCGACGCGCTCATTTCGTCCCTGCCGGTTCCCGAAGGCGTTGCCGACTGATGAGCAAGGATGAGGCGATGACTGATCCCGAACGCCTCGAGCCGGCCGCGCCGCGCTTGCGCCCGGTCGTTCGCGCCATGATCTGGGCTACGGTACCCGTGCTGCTGCTGGTGCAATTGCTCGCCTCAACCGGCATGGAAGCTTCGAGCTTCTGGTCGCAGATCAGTCAGCTCGACGCCCACATGGCCCGCGTCGCCGAGAGCCGGGCCGAGCTGATCGCCGAGCCGCTCTGGAAGATGCGCTACGACCAGGTGACGGGCGTGCTCAACGAGATCATGAACGACGAGACCATCGCGGGAGCGACCGTCTATGACGATACGGGCGCAGCGATCGCCCGCGTGGTGGCGCGCTCCGAAGACCATTCGATCGCAGAGATCTCGCGCCCGGTCCATTACAGCAACGGCAACATGGCGGTTCAGGCCGGCCGTATCGTGATCGCTTATTCCCATGCGGGGCTCTACGCGGACGCGGGCAGCCGGATGGTGCGCCTGCTGGTCGTCGGCCTGCTCGCGACGTTGGCGACCCTGATCGCGATGCGGATCTCCGCCAACATCTTCATCGGCAGGCCGCTGGCGGCCATGATGTCGGCGATCCAGCGCAGCAAGCAGGACGGCCGGGCCTATCCGGCGGACGTCAAATCCTCCAACGAATTCGGCCAGCTCGCGCGCGCCTTCAACGCCATGCAGCACACGACATCGGGCGCGCTCGACCGGCTCGGGCACATGGCCGGGCACGATCCGCTCACGGGACTGCCCAACCGGCGCTCCCTGACCGAGCGGCTGGCCGTGGCGAGCCGCGATGGAGGCAGGCCGGACGCGCTGGTCGCGTTCTGCTTCATCGATCTCGACGACTTCAAGGGTATCAACGACACTTTCGGCCACGAGGCCGGCGACAATTTCCTGGTTCATATCGCCGAGCGCCTTCGCGGCGCGGTCGAAGCGGAGGACTGGGTCGCCCGGCTCGGCGGCGACGAATTCGTCGTCATCCGTCCCGAGGTCGGTCACGAAAAGGCGGCGCACGCATTCGCCCAGCAGGTGCTGGACACCATTTCCGAACCGATTCGGCTTCACGACAAGCAGGTCGTGCCGCGCGCCAGCATCGGCCTCGCCGTGCGCCGCGCCGACGATCCGGAGTTGTCGCATCTGCCGACGCTGGCCGACATCGCGCTCTATCACGCCAAGAGCAAGGCGCCCGGCACGGTCGCCGTGCTGGACGAAGCGCTCCAGCGCGATTACCGCCGCGACAGGGATCTCGAACTCGCCATTCCCGCCGGCTTTGCCGAGCGACAGTTCGAGGTCTGGTACCAGAGCCAGGTCGACCTCGAAAGCCACGACGTCGTCGGCCTGGAGGCGCTGATCCGCTGGCGCCATCCCGAACATGGCGTGATCGGTCCCGGCGAATTCCTGCCGCTGATCGAACGCAGCGGCAACAATGCGCAGCTGACCCGCTACGTGCTGACCGATGCCTGCCGGGCCTTGCAACGCCTGGCCGCCGCCGGCAGGTCGCAAATCCGGATCGCGATCAATCTGCCGCCGTCCGAGCTTGCCGACCACTCGCTCGCCGCCGAGCTGCGCGCGACCTGCGCGCGCTTCGACGTTGCGGCCAGTTCGCTCGAGCTCGAGATCACCGAGGGATCGCTGATCAACAACATCGCCAGCGCGACCGAGACGCTGCATCGCTTGCGCCGCCTGGGTGCTACCATCGCGCTCGACGATTTCGGCACCGGCTACAGCTCGCTCGCTCATCTCAGGCGCTTCCCGCTCGACAAGGTCAAGATCGACAAGGCCTTCATCAGCGAGATTCCCGATAGCGCGGAAGACAAGGCGATTGTCGGCGTGATCGCATCGCTCGCCGGCACGCTGGGGCTCACTTTGGTCGCCGAAGGCATCGAGCGGCCCGGGCAGGCGGCGGCCATGCGCGAGATGGGCGTGAGGTTCGGGCAGGGCTATCTCTACCAGCGGCCGCAGCCGCTCGACGCCGTGCTGGAATGGCTCGAGAAACGGCCGAGGGCCGGGAGCCGCATCGTCACCGACAGCCCGTCGATCGCGCCCGAATTCGCCGCCTGAGCGCAGGCGATTACGGCTGCGTCGCGTTCCACAGCATCGAGAGCCCGGCCGCGATCATGATCGCGTCCATCACCAGGCGGAACAAGTCCGGCTTCAGGTGCAGCACGAAGCGTTTTGCGATGAAGGCGCCCGACATCAGCGAGGAGCCCGCGATCAGGCCCTTCATGAAGACGTCGCCGGTCAGCGCGCCGAAGCGCTCGAAGGTCACGGATTTCGCGAAGTAGAGGCCGAGTGAGCTCGCTGCCTCGGTCGCAAGGAAAGCACCCCTGGAGAGGCCGTAGAACAGGAACAGCGGCACGCTGAGCGGACCGGTCGAGACCACGATGCCGGTGAGATAGCCGATCACCGCGCCGCCGATCGCCAGATGCCAGAGATTGGCCTTGAGGTCGTGCCGCGCCAGCCAGTGCCGCACCGGCACCATCGCAATCAGGAAGACGCCGATGGCGAGGTCAACGGCGTGCGAAGGCAGCGCCAGCAGCGTCCGTGCGCCGAGCACGGCGGCCGGAATGCCCGTCACCGAATAGGCCGCGCAGGCCCGCCAGTCGACCTCCCGCCACCAGGCCAGAATGCGCGAAAAGTTCGCCATCACGGACGCGACCGCCATGATCGGCACCGCTTCCTTCGGCCCGTAGGCATAGACCAGCACCGGCATCAGCATGATCGACGAGCCGGTGCCGACGATGCCTGAGATGGTGCCGGCGACGAGGCCGACGATGAGGACGAAGAGAAAGGCCACGGGCGAGGCTCCGGGAATCGCAAGGAGTGTAGCGAGCGGAGCCGGGCAGGGCGAGGCGGTCGCGCCCTGCCGGATTTGTGGCGATGGCTGGACGTCTAGTCGGGCAGCGGCGCCTCCGCGACATCGAGCAGCGCGCCGAGACCTTGGCGCAGGCGGCGCGTCGCCACATTCTCGGTGGCAAGGCCAAAGACGACGAGCGATCGTCCTGTCACCTCGTAGGCGTGCCCGAACTCGAAGGCAGGCATCTGGACATCGGGCTGATTGGTGTCGATCAGCCCAAGCCAGCGGCTTCCGTCGGTGACGGGCGGCAGGGCGAAATTCACGACGTCGTAATGGGCGTTGTAGATCAGAAGCATCGTCGCGTCCGAGCCGCGGCGCTTGATGCCGGTCTCCTGGGCGCGTCCGTCGAGCAGCATGCCGAAGCACTTGGCGTTGCCGTCCTCCCATTGTTCGGTGCTCATCTCGTCGCCGGAAGGCGACAGCCACGTCACGTCCTTGACGTCGAGCTCTTCATTGTGGGAGCCGACTAGGAAACGGCTTCGGTAGAGGATGGGAAATGCCTTGCGCGTCACGATCAGCTTGCGCGTGAACTCACGGAGGTTACGGCCGTTTGCCGTGATCCCCATCCAGTCGAGCCAGGCGGTCTCGTTGTCCTGGGCATAGGCATTGTTGTTGCCATTCTGGGTGTGCCCGAACTCGTCACCCGCAAGCAGCATCGGCGTGCCGTGCGACAGCAGCATGGTTGCAAGCAGGTTCCGCTTCTGGCGTTCGCGTAGCGCGACGATCTCGGGATCGTCCGTCGGGCCTTCCGCCCCGCAATTCCAGGAGTGGTTGTTGCTGTGACCGTCGCGATTGTCCTCCCCGTTCGCCTCATTGTGCTTCTCGTTGTACGAGACGAGATCGTTGAGGTTGAAGCCGTCATGCGCCGTGACGAAATTGACGCTGGCCCATGGCCGCCGTCCGCGCTTGTTGAAGAGGTCTCCGGATCCGGACACCCGCTTGGCCAAGTCTGCGAGCGTGCCTTCGTCACCCTTCCAGAACGCACGCACGGTGTCCCTGAACTTGTCGTTCCATTCGGCCCATCCGGGCGGATACTGGCCGACCTGGTAACCGCCGGGGCCGATGTCCCAGGGTTCTGCGATCAGCTTGACGCTGGACAGTACGGGATCCTGGCGGCACGCGTCGAGGAAGCCGCCGCCTTCGTCGAAGCCATAGGGCTCGCGCGCCAGGATGGTGGCGAGGTCGAAACGGAAGCCGTCGACCCGCATCTCCGTTGCCCAGTAGCGCAAGGAATCCGCAACCAGCTGGAGCACCCGCGGATGCGACAGGTTCACCGTATTTCCGGTGCCGGTATCGTTGATGTAGTAGCGCTTCTGGTCCGGCAGCAAGCGATAATAGCTGGCGTTGTCGATGCCCTTGAACGACAGGGTCGGGCCGAGCTCGTTGCCTTCGGCGGTGTGATTGTAGACGACATCGAGAATAACCTCGATGCCATGGGCATGGAACTGGTTGACCATTTCCTTGAATTCGTTCGCGGACGGCGTCTTCAGGTAACGCGGCTCCGGCGCGAAGAAGGCCAGCGAGTTGTAACCCCAGTAATTGCGCAGGCCTTTGTCGACCAGATAGCTGTCGTCGACGAAGGCGTGGATCGGCAGCAGCTCCGCGCTGGTGATCCCGAGTGAGCGCAGATAGGCGGGGATCTCCGCATGCGCCAGACCCGAGAATGTGCCGCGGTCGGCTTCGGGCACCAGCGGATGTAGCTGCGTAAAGCCTTTGACGTGCATCTCGTAGACGATCGTCCGTTCCCACGGCACTTCGGGCTTGCGCGATGCGCCCCAGGTGAACGCGGGGTCGATGACGCGGCACTTCTGCATGAGCCGTGCGCTGTCGCGCTCGTCGAAGGAGAGGTCCTTGTCGGCGTGATCGAGCTGGTAGCCGAACAGCTCGGGTCCCCAGCGCAGCCGTCCAACCAGCTGCTTGGCGTAGGGGTCGAGCAGGAGCTTGTTGGGATTGAAGCGGTGTCCGGCGTCAGGCTCATAGGGCCCATGGACGCGATAGCCGTAGACGGTGCCGGGGCGCGCGGCGGGCAGGTAGCCGTGCCAGACTTCATCGGTATATTCCGGAAGCTCGATCCGCTCGACTTCGGTTTCACCGTCGTCGTCGAACAGGCAGAGTTCGACCTTGGTGGCATGGGCCGAGAACAACGCGAAATTGACGCCGAGACCGTCCCAGGTGGCGCCGAGCGGGAACGGTTTGCCCTCGGTGATCCGGGATCGGCGCAGGCTCGACGCCGCCCGCGTCAGGGCGTCGTCCGGATGCGTCTTTTGGTCCATGTCTGCCCCAATGATGTCTGCCCCCAATGACAATCCGGTCAGGATGTCGGCGCTGTTACAGGTACTTCAGTTGCGGCCTGCTCGGTGGCCGTGACCGAGGCGATCACTGCCGCGGGCGGCACATCGGTCGGCTTGGGCAGCGCGTTGGCGCGTTGCTTGGCGACTTCCTTGCTGATCGCAGCGATCGAATTGCCGATCCGTCCGACGATCGCTGCCAGCTCGGCATCAGACAGGCTCAAACGTTTTCTCACGAGACGCGTCTGAGCACGGTCGGTCAGGTCGAGCTTGTTGCGGATTGGTTTTGGTATCGAGCGGCGCATGGCGGCAACTCCTGTGTGGGATGGTAACCGTCGCCCGCTGATTCCGTTCCTGCGGGTGGCAGACAGCGTCGGCGCGTGCCGATCGCGTCTTGAATTGCGGTCATCGCGCATGCGTCCAGCCGCGGAGCGCCGGCAAGACCCGGTGCAGCGATCCGCGCGATCTCCATGGTTCGTCCCCCGGATGCCCGCTAGATCGATGATCGGTAGAGCGCGGCGTAGGATTTGGCGGACCGGCTCCAGCTGAAGGCCTGGGCCATGGCGGCCCTGCGCATGTGGTCGAGGCGATCCTTCATGCCGAAAGTCGAGAAGGCCCGGCAGAGGCTCCCAAGGAACCCCGGCGCCGATACATGGTCGAACAGGAAGCCGGTCTCGCCGTCGACGATGGTCTCGGCGAGGCCGCCGGTGCGGTGGCCGATCGGCAACGAACCGAAGCGCTGGGCGTACATCTGGCTCAGCCCACACGGCTCGAAGCGCGAAGGCATCAACGTGAAGTCGCTGCCGGCGAATATCTTCCGCGCCTCGGCGTCGTCGAAGCCGATCTTGACGGCAATGGATCGCGGCGCGCGAGCCTGCGCCTGGAGCAGGGCCTCTTCGAACCGCGGCTCGCCCTTGCCGGTGACGACGATCTGGCCGCCGGCATCGACGATGGCTTGCGCGCTTTCGATCACGAGGTCGACGCCCTTCTGATGAACGAGACGCGCGACGAGGGCGAACAGGGGGCCACGGGAGACCGCCAGCCCGAACTGGTCCCTGACATCGTCGGCGTTCAGGGAGCGTTCGGTCCAGTCGCCGGCCCCGAACGGCTGCAGCAGCGACGAGCAGGTTCGCGGGTCCCAGCTCTCGTCGATGCCGTTCAGGATGCCGGACAATTGGTTGCGGTCCGCCCTCTGCCTCAGGAGCCCTTCGAGACCGCATCCGAATTCGGCGGTCGTGATCTCCCGCGCATAGGTCTGGCTGACCGTCGTCAGGTGCGAGGCATAGACCAGGCCGGCCTTGATGAAGGACAGGCGATTGTAGAATTCGACGCCGTCGATGTTGAAGCTGGCCTCGGGAATCCCGAGCGGAGCGAGAGAGCTGCGGTCGAAGACGCCCTGATAGGCCAGATTATGGATCGTGAAGACGGTCGGAATGTGCGCGTAGTGCCATTCCAGATAGCCGGGGATCAGCGCGCATTGCCAATCGTTTGCGTGAACCAGATCGGCCGACCAATCCTTGTCGACCAGCCCCCTGGCGAGCTGAGCGGCGGCGTAGGAGAAGGTCGCGAACCTCACATTGTTGTCGCACCAATCCGCCCCGCTGCCATCGGCGTAGGGCGTGCCGTCGCGCTCGAATAGCTCCGGACAGCGCACAACGTAGTACGCCAGACCGTCCGCGGTATGTCCGAGATCGACATCGAACGCCGGCAGGGCAGCAAACGGCAGGCATCGACCCACGGGCTTGAGATCGTTCAAGCCGCGCAGGACCGCCGGATAGCCCGGGATGATGACGCGTACGTCAGCAAGATCTCGCAAGGCGCGCGGCAGGGCCGCAGAAACGGCGGCAAGGCCGCCAACTTGAATGAAGTCTGATACTTCAGGCGTCGCGAACAGGATCCGCATTCGCTACGTCCCTGCATCGGGACAATAGTGGCCTTTGCCAACCATCTCTAAATTCCAAGGGCGCTTCCTCAGCGAAGCGCTGTCCCTCAAATTCTGCGGCGCAGCAAAAGTTCCTAAGCTCCACGTGCGGCTAAGCTTTTTTCGTAGGTCGGTCCAAAAGTGTACACAGCGTTGGGGGTGCGCGAGATCGTCGATGGTAGTGCGTCTCCCGCGCACGCTCGTGTAAGGAACGAATGTCCGCACGGCAGCTTTCTCGTCCGCAGACATCCCTCAAGCGATCGTACCGGCTCACCGATCGCGCTACGCTGAGGCATGTCCAGCTCCGAACATGCGGGTGCGAAAGGCGGACGGATTGATTCAGAGACTTGGTTTAGAGAGATTTGGAATAGAGAAGCTTGGAATAGCCGGGCAGGCCCGGCGCCACGGTGCCCATATCGTCGATCATGGCGTCAGCTTCAACCTCTGGGCCCCGACGGCCGGCTCGGTGGAGTTGCTGCAGGGCGGTCGACCGCCGCAGCGGATGTCGCGCGACGACGACGGCTGGTATCAGCTGCTCAGCCCGACCGCGCGTGCCGGCACGCGCTATCAGTTCAGGATCAACGAGGACCTGATCGTCCCCGATCCGGCCTCGTTCTTCCAGCCTGATGATGTCGGTGCGCCGAGCGAGGTGATCGACACGGCGGCGCTACGCGATGCCACGCTCTATCCGGGGCGCCCGTGGGCGGAGGCCGTGATCTACGAGCTGCACGTCGGTGCCTTCAGCGAAGAGGGGACTTATGAGGGCGTCGAGAAGCGGTTGCCCTATCTGCGCGATCTCGGCATCACCGCGATCGAGCTGATGCCGATCAACGATGTCCCCGGCCGGCACAATTGGGGCTATGACGGGGTGCTGCTGAATGCGCCCAATGCACGCTATGGCGGGCCGCAGGATCTGAAGCGGCTGTTGCGGGCAGCTCACGCGCTGGACATCATGGTCTATCTCGACGTGGTCTATAACCACTTCGGGCCGCAGTTGAATTATCTGCACAGCTACGCGGAGAATTTCTTCAACGCGCGCCACTCCACGGGCTGGGGACCCGCCGTCAACCTGGAGGGACGAGACGGTGCCTTCGTGCGTGAATTCCTGATCGAGAACGCGCTGATGTGGCTGCGCGACTACGGCTTCGACGGGCTGCGCCTCGATGCAGTTCACGCGCTGAAGGACGATTCCGAGCGGCACTTTCTCGCCGAGCTTGCCGAGACCATCCGCCACGAATTGCCGGGCCGGCGTGTGCATCTGATGCTGGAGAACGAGGCCAATCAGGCGCATCTGTTGGATCGCGCGGAAGGACGTCCGAGACATTACGAAGCCCAGTGGGGTGATGATTTCCACAATGCGCTTCATGTCCTGCTGACGGGAGAAGACGAAGGATATTACCGCGCGTTTGCGGACAAGCCGCTCGAACATCTTGCGCGATCGCTCACCGAAGGCTTTGCCTACCAAGGCGAGGTCTTCGCCCTTCAAAACGAGCCTCGCGGCGAGCCGAGCGCCCATCTGCCGCCGGACGCCACCATCTTCTTCGCTCAAAACCACGACCAGATCGGTAACCGGGCTTTAGGTGAGCGGCTGTCGAAATTGATCAGTCCTGAAAAGCTCGGCCAGGCGATGGCGCTGGTTCTGCTCAATCCGCATATTCCCATGCTGTTCATGGGTGAGGAGGCGGCTGTCGAAACGCCGTTCCTGTTCTTCGCAGACTGGACGGGAGAAGCCGCCGAGTTGACGCGGGAAGGGCGACGCAAGGAGTTCTCGCACTTCAAGGCATTCTCGACACCTGAAATGCGCGCAAAGATCCCGGACCCGTGTGACGAGAGGACTTTCCATGCCTCGAAACTTGACTGGAACGACATCGATCGTTCTCCCGGCTGCGCGCAGTTTCGAGCGTTGACATCGCAGTTGCTGAAGATCCGGCACGAGAAGATCGTGCCGCTCATCGAACAAGGCTTCATTTCTGCGCACCGCGAACTGCTCGGCGATCATCCGCATCAGGGTGGGATAGACGTGCGCTGGCAGACGGAGAAGGGAGACACCCTGCAGATTGTCGCTAACTTTGCCGACCGGCCGCTTCCCATGCCGGAGTTGGTGGCGGGCGAGTGCCTTTGGGGGCGAAGGCCGGCGCAAGAACAAGCGCTCCTGCCGGGCGGCATCATCGTCCGGCTTGGTCGGCCATGACCTCTCACAACAACACCGATCGCGCCTGTCTCGACCGGATATGGTTGCAATTGTCTAGGCAAACCGCGATCATGAGTCCGTGACCCTGTTGTCTCTCAGAAGCAACGTCCGCCGGCTGTACGAGGGTGCTACGCCGAATGGCGTGCGCTTCCGCTATGCGCTGCTCGTCTTCGATATCGTGACGGTGCTCTTCATCATCGCCACGTCGTTTCTGCACCCCAGCGAGGTCATCGAAACGCTCGACGTCCTATTCGGCCTGCTGCTGCTTGCCGACTTTTCCGCACGGCTGCTCGCCGGCCGGCACCCGTTCCGGAAATTCCGCCAACTGGCGACGTGGGCCGACATGGTTGCGATCGTATCCTTTCTGGCCCCGCTTGCCGGCGAGGCCGGCGGCTTCCTCCGGATCCTGCGGACGTTGGGGCTGCTGCGCGACTACCAGATGCTGGCGAGGCTCCGCATCGATTCTTCGTTTTTTCGCCGGAACGAAGAGGTCATCTTCGCCGTCACGAACCTTGCCGTGTTCATCTTCGTCATGACCGGTCTCGTGTACGAGACCCAGAAGTTTCGTAACGAACAGATCCACAACTATGCCGATGCGCTGTATTTCACGGTTACGGCGCTGACGACGACCGGCTTCGGCGACATCACGCTGCCGGGAACGCTTGGCCGTCTCATCACCGTCGTGATCATGATTTTCGGCGTCACCCTGTTCTTCAATCTCGCCCGCGCGCTTCTCAGCCCCAACAAGGTGCGATTTCCATGTCCGGATTGCGGGCTGCAGAGGCACGACGCCGACGCCGTTCATTGCAAGGCCTGTGGTGTCCTCCTCAATATTCCCGATGAAGGCGCGACCTGAAGCGCCCGACCGCCGGATGTGGTGCATGGACGCAAGATTCAGGAGGCTCTAAGCCATTGAAACGACTGGCGTCGGCTACTGTGCATGGGGTTGTTTTCGCGATTTTTGCCCCCGAAGCCTGCGGTGACGGTGTTGAACGTCGCAGGCCGAGCCGCTGCAAGAGACGGCAGATCGTCTGTATTGCGGATCAGTGGTGAGGCTTCTCCCCCGTCATCTCAAGACCACCCATGCCGGCGCGTGATCGCTCGCCCCATCCTCGCCGCGCACCTTCTTGTCCACCCCCGCCTTCGTCAGCCGTGAGACCAGCGCAGGGCTCAGCAGGAGATGATCGAGCCGCAGCCCAGCGTCGCGCGGCCAGCGGTTCCGCTTGTAGTCCCAGAACGTGTAGACGCGCTTTTCCGGATGCAGCTCGCGGATCGCATCGCACCAGCCTTGCTCGACGAGCGAGGCATAGGCCGCGCGGCTCTTCGGCTGGACCAGCGCGTCCTTGTCCCATGAGCGCGTCGGATAGATGTCGATCTCGGTTGGCGCGACGTTGTAGTCGCCGGCGAGCACCACGGGCAGATCCTGCTTGATGAAGCTCCTGGCGTGGCGCTTCAGCCGCGCGAACCAGTCCAGCTTGTAGTCGAATTTCGGTCCCGGCTGCGGATTGCCGTTCGGCAGATAGATGCTGGTGACGATGATGCCGCGCACGGCGGCCTCGATGTAGCGGGCCTCGAGATCGCCCGGTCTTCCAGGCAAGCGGTCGCGGGTGAGAATGGGCTCCGCATTGCGGGCGAGGATGGCGACGCCGTTCCATGTCTTCTGTCCGCGCCACACTGCGCCATAGCCGGCCTTTTCGATCGCGGCCGCCGGAAATTCGCCATCACTTGCCTTCAATTCCTGAAGCGCGACGACATCGGGCTTTGCCGCGCGCAGCCATGCCAACAGATTGGGCAGGCGGCGGTTGACGTTGTTGATGTTGAATGTCGCGATCTTCATGTAGAGCTAGCGCTTCTGCCTTCCGAGACCGGAGATACAATGTCCAAGTTGAACTTTGCTGCTTTCGTCGTCGTTGCCGCGATCTCCGGAGCGGCTTCGGCACAATCCTCCGATCCGCGCGGTGCGTGCAAGGCGGACTATGACAAATTCTGCGCCGGCATCGCGCCGGGCGGCGGCAAGGTCATCGCCTGCCTCGACGCCAAGCGCGACCAGCTCAGCGTGTCTTGCAAGACGGCGCTCGACGGCCGGAAGAAGAAGTAAGCGGCTGAGGACTAGGTGGGCAGCGGCGGCGGCGCCGCGGGCTGCTCGATCGGCGGCGGCGAGGGCGGCTGCTCCGCCGTGCTCGCCGGAACCGGCTTCGTCAGCGGCTCCTCCACATTGCCGCCCTTGTAGAGGCGGGCGTAGCGGTGGCCGAGGCTGGTCAGCACCTCATAGCCGATGGTGCCGAAATGATGCGCGAGCTCGTCGACGGTGATGCCCTCGCCGAGCAGCGTCACCATATGGCCGCGGCGCGCCGCGTTCGGCGGCAGATCGGTGATGTCGATCGCGATCAGATCCATCGAGATGCGGCCGGCGACCGGGCAGCGCTTGCCGGCGACGATGACTTCGGCACCGCGGGTGCCGTCATTGGAGCTGGCGGCGCGGAAATAGCCGTCGGCATAACCGATCGCGATGATCGCGAGCTTGGTCGGCCGCCGCGCGGTCCAGGTGCCGCCATAGCCAACGCTCTCGCCGCGCTCGATGGTGCGGATCTGCACGATGCGCGCCTTGAGGTCGACCACCGGCTGCATCGGATTGTCGGCCTCCGGCGTCGGGTTGACGCCGTAGAGGGCGGCGCCCGGCCGCACCAGGTCGAACTGGAAGGGCGCGCCGAGAAAGATGCCGGAGGAATTGGCGAGCGCCGCCGGCACGCCGGAGAACTCGCTGGCGATGCCGCGGAAGGCAGCGAGCTGCCTGGCGTTCACCGGGCTGTTGAGCTGCTCGGCCGAGACCAGATGGCTCATCACCAGCGTGATGCCGTGATCGCCGGCATTGATGCGGGGGATGATGGCCTGCGCTTCCGATAATGTCAGGCCGAGCCGGTTCATGCCGGTGTCGATATGGATCGCCGCGCCCCCGGTCCAGCCGGTGCGGCGGCAGAACACGTCCCATTCGGCGAGCTCGTTGAGGTCGCCGATGACCGGACGGCAATTGATCTTGGCGTAGTGCTCGCCGGTGTTCTGGAAATAGCCGCCGAGCACGTAGATCGTGGGCTCCGGGACGGCGGCGCGCACCTTGCGCGCTTCCTCGATGGTGGCGACGAAAAAGGTCTTGCAGCCGGCCTTGCTCAGCGCACGCGCGACCTCGGCGGCGCCGCAGCCATAGGCGTCGGCCTTGATCACCGCCGAGCATTCGGCCGGCACCGCGGTCTTCTCGAGCTTGCGCCAGTTGGCGATGATGGCGTCGAGATCGACGGTCAGCACGCCGCCATAGGCAGCGAGGGCGGCAGCCTGACTGGCCTCCGCGGAAAGAAGGCCGGATTGCGAGATGGTTTTCGGGTCGGACGCCATTGTCATGGCGTCGTTTTACGCAAGAGGCAGGTCCTGTTCAAGGAACTCAATAGTCGTTGCCGCTGCGAACCGGGAGCTGACTGTCAGGGGCGAGGTCGCCGAACCGTGTGATCGAGGCTTCGAAGGCCAGGTCGACGGTGCCGGTCGGGCCGTGACGCTGCTTGCCGATGATGACCTCGGCCTTACCGTGCGCAAGACTCATGTCGAGCTGCCACTTCTCGTGCTCAGGCGTGCCCGGGCGCGGCTCCTTCATGGCGAGGTAATATTCCTCGCGATACACGAACAGCACGACGTCGGCGTCCTGCTCGATCGAGCCGGATTCACGGAGGTCGGAGAGCTGCGGCCGCTTGTCGTCGCGGGATTCGACCTGTCGTGACAGCTGCGACAGCGCGATCACGGGAACGTTGAGTTCCTTCGCCAGCGCCTTCAGGCTGGTCGTGATCTCCGTGATTTCCTGCACGCGATTATCGTTCCGCTTGCCCGAGCCCGACAGCAGCTGGATGTAGTCGATCACCAGCAGGTCGAGGCCTTTCTGTCGCTTCAGCCGGCGCGCGCGCGCCATCAGCTGCGCGATCGAGAGGCCGCCGGTCGCGTCGACATAGAACGGCAGCGATTGCAGCTCGATCGAGACCTCCCGGATCTTTTCGAAATCGGCTTCCGAGATGCCGCCGCGGCGGATGTGGGAGGAGGGAACGCCGGTGCGCTCGGCCACGATGCGCGTGGCGAGCTGGTCGGCCGACATTTCGCAGGAGAAGAAGCCGATCACGCCGCCATTGGCGGCCTTCATGGTGCCGTCGGCCTGGAGTTCCGGAACATAGGCTCGCGCGACATTGTAGGCGATGTTGGTCGCCAGCGACGTTTTGCCCATGCCGGGACGGCCCGCGACGATGATGAGATCGGAGTGCTGCAGGCCGCCCATCTTGGTGTCGAGGTCGCGCATGCCCGTCGAAATGCCCGACAGCTTGCCGTCGCGCTGGAACGCCTTTGCGGCGAGATCGACCGCCACCGCCAGTGCCTGGGAGAATTTCTGGAAGCCGCCGTCATAGCGGCCGGATTCGGCGAGTTCGTAGAGGCGGCGCTCGGCATCCTCGATCTGCGCGCGCGGCGCGAAATCGACCGGGGCGTCGTAGGCGACATTGACCATGTCCTCGCCGATGCCGATCAGGTCGCGGCGCAGCGCCAGGTCGTAGATGGTGCGGCCATAGTCCTGGGCGTTGATGATGGTGGTCGCTTCGGCCGCGAGACGCGCAAGATATTGCCCGATGGTCATGCCGCCGACGTCGGTATCGGCTGGCAGGAACGTCTTCAGCGTCACGGGCGTGGCGATCTTGCCCATCCGGATCAGGCTGGCGGCGGTCTCGTAGATGGTCTGGTGCAGCGGCTCGAAATAATGCTTCGGCTCGAGGAAGTCGGAGACACGGTAGAACGCATCATTGTTGACCAGGATCGCGCCCAGAAGGCTCTGTTCCGCCTCGATATTATGCGGAGCGCTCCGATAGGCGGGAGTGCCGGGCTCGGGCGCGAGTTTAAGGACGTTCGAATCAGTCAGGGCCATGGTCGGACGTGCTTAGCAATTTTGTTGGGCGGATGCGGGGCCGGGATAAAGCGCCACCGCACGCGAAAGCGGAAGCGAAAGCTGACCGCTATCAACCGCTCAGTTAAAATGGTGGATGATTAACACTCGCAGCACGCACCGTGCTTGACGGATTTTTGCGGAACTCGCCCCCCTCCAGGAAGCGGCCGCGCCCACGCCATGGAAAAATCCTGAAACCATGAGCCTTATGGCCTGAGCCTTAATGAACCTTATGGATCGGCGCGCAGACGAATCCAGAAGCGCGCGAAATGACGCACGCTGCCGGCTTTGGGCTCGCCTTCAGACCAGCAGGAGGTAGACCAGCGCAACCAGAGCCGCCCCCACGCCGGTGGCGATCAGGGCGTAATCGGTGCGGAGGTCGTCCTGCACGTCGAATGAGGTTTGGGTCTCTTTGCTCATGGCGACGGTCTAAGCCAGGCCCGACCAGACTTATGTGAATTGGATCACATCTCCCCGGATTCTTTCGGGGGTATGACCGGAACAGGCAGCGGAGAAGGGAATTATCTCCCGCGATCCGCCAACAGCGAACGAGGCAGCAGATGCGGCCAGAACGGCGGCACCAGATTTGGCGGAGCGAGGCCGGCAGCCGGCTTTGGCTCTCGGGGCTGATTGCGGCCATGGAGCACGCGGAACGGCCCGAAATCCGTCGCCAGCCTGTCGACCCCGAGGTCCTCGTCGAGCTGCGGGCGCAACTGGCGTTAACAGCCCTTTTCCGCTCCTGCCAGATGTCGACCCTGCGTCACTAGACTCTATTCACCAGCCAATTTGAGCCTCGGCCTGGCCGCGCCTTCGCGCGCCCGCAGCCGGGCTTCTTCACGCGGCATGTAGTCGCGCGTCATCGGCACCACGCCCTGGCGCCGGGTGAGCTGGATCTGGAAGTTCATCATGGCCTGCTTGCGGAACGTCATCTCGCAGGCCGCCAGATAGAATTCCCACATTAGGGCGAAGCGCTTGTCGTAGAGCTGAACGGCTTCCTCGCGCCGCGCCATGAAACGTTCCCGCCAGGCCTTCAGCGTTTCCGCGTAATGCAGGCGCAGGATCTCGATATCGCAGACCAGCAGGCCGGCGCGCTCGATCTCCGGCAGCACCTCCGACAGGGCCGGTATGTAGCCGCCGGGGAAAATGTATTTGGCGATCCAGGGGTTGGTCGAGTCCGGGCCCTGCGAGCGGCCGATCGAATGCAGCAGCATGACGCCGTCCTCGCGGAGCAGCTCGGCGCAGCGTTGGAAATAGGTGTCGTAGAAGCGGGCGCCGACATGCTCGAGCATGCCGACCGAGACGATGCGGTCGAACGGGCCTTCGACGTCGCGGTAGTCCTGGAGCAGGAATCTGGCGGAAGCCGCCAGGCGCTTTTCGGCCGCGCGCGCATTGGCGATCTGCAGCTGCTCGCTCGACAGCGTCACGCCGGTGACGTCGGCGCCCGCGATCTCCGCGAGATAGAGGCCGAGCCCGCCCCAGCCGGAGCCGATGTCGAGCACGCGCTGGCCGGGCTTGACGAGCAGCTTGGCGGCGATGTGCCGCTTCTTGGCGAGCTGCGCGTCGTCGAGCGTCGCGTCCTGCGTCTCGAAATAGGCGCAGCTATATTGCTTGTCGGCATCCAGGAAGAGCGAATAGAGCCGGGCATCGAGATCATAATGATGCGCGACGTTGTGGCGGGCGCGCGATCGCGGATTGAATTGCTTCAGATGCCGCGTCAGGTAACGCAGGTGCCACCAGGGTTTTGCCCATTGCGGCAACAGGTCGGGTTGATCGAGCAGGATCGCGAGGGCATCAGCTATGGTGCCGTGCTCGACGACGAACTCGCCGTCCATATAGGCCTCGCCGAGCCCGAGCTCAGGATTGAGGAGGATCCTCCGCTCCGCCTCCGCGGTGACGAAGCGTACCGCGATCGGCTCGCCAGAGCCGTCGCCGACGGTGAATTTCGATCCACTGGAGCCGGTCACCGTCATCGACCCGCGGCGGATGAATTGAGAGAGAAATCGACGCAACAAGCGGTCCATCGACACCTTCCTCTCGGGCGAACCCGAAACGATGCGACTGATCCGGCATTGTCATTTCCGACGCCGGGTGACGCGGCAGTTCCTATGCGTTTGCATCCAAATCTGGGGAGGGCGGATCGGTTACGCTAATGCGCTGAGTTCACAGCCGATATTCGCAAACCGCTTAATCACATTCTTGCGCGTGGTGCCTGCTTCCATTCGTGGCCCAATCGGATAAAAGGTGACCCCGCCGCGCCCGATGCCGGCTGCACCTCTCGGAATTCAATGGAGATGATGGGAATGTCGAGCCGAGCGCTCAGCCTCGCGACGGTATTGCTTCTGATCGGCTTCGGCGCGGCCGATTCCGTTTTCGCGCAGGCGACCAATCTCGAGGCCGGCAAAACCCCGTCCCAGATTTTCTCGCAGACCTGCAATGCCTGTCACAAGAGCCCGCGTGGACTTCTGAAGTCCGTTGCGCCGGGCTCGCTGCCGGGCTTCCTGCGCCAGCACTACACCACGAGCTCGGACATGGCGGGCGTGCTCGCCTCCTATCTCGTCTCCAACGGTGCCGCCGATACGCGCTATCAGGCCAAGGACGGCAAGGACAGCAAGGACAGGAAGGACGGCGCCAGGGAAAAGGATGCCAGCTCCAATCCCGAGCATCAGGGCCGCCGCCCGCGCGCCCAGGACGCCGCCAAGCCGGACGGCGAGGCTGCTCCCACAGCGGAAGGTGCGCGCCAGAAGCGTGCCGCACGTCCGGCCGAGGAGGGCACGAAGCCCGAGGGCCAGGCCGCGCCCGAGGGACGCAAGGGCAAGCGGCGCGCCAAGCCCGCCACTGAGGAAGCCCCAAAGGTCGATGCTGCCGCGCCGGCCACTGAAGAGAAGAAGAGCGAGCCCAAGCCGGAGTCCAAGCCCGAGCCGAAGCCCGACGAGGCCAAGCCCGATAGCAACAAGGCGTCGGAGAAGCCCGTCGAGACCAAGCCCGAGAGCGCCAAGGTCGAGCCCCGCGGCAGCGAAGCTCCGGCGCTGCGGCCCGATCCGGTCCCGGCGGTGACGCCGGCTGCACCGGCCGCCGCGAAGCCTGCCGAACCGGCGGCACCCAAACCGGCGGAAGAGGCTGCTCCCAAGCCGGCCGCGCCTGCGGCCAGCTCCGAACCGGCGGTCAAGCCGCAGCCGCCGGCTCCGCCCGCGACTGCTGCAGCCCCGCCTGTCGCGCCGGCCGAGTCCTCCGGTCCGCCGGCGCCGCCGATCTCGCGCTAAGCCAGCTGGTTTTCTGATCGATATGCGGAGGCCGCGTTCATCGCGGCCTCCGCATCGTCTTGACCACCGCTGGAGCATTACTCTAGAGTAACGCTCCAGGAGGCATGATGACGGCGAGCGTACGGGACGATCTGTTGGCAGCCGGGCTGATCGTGTTTGACCGCGTCGGCTTCGAAGCTGCGACGGTGGCCGCGATCCGCACCCGGGCGCGCGCCTCCAATGGCAGCTTCTTCCACGCCTTCGGCTCGAAGAAGGAGCTTGCCGGTGCGCTGTTCCTGGAGGTCCTGCGGCACTATCACGCCGCGGTGCTGGCCGCGCTCGATCCCGTGCCCGATGCGGAGCAGGGCATCGATCGGCTGATCCGGGCCCATCTCGACTGGGTGGTGACCAGCCGGCGCGAGGCGCGCTATTTGTTCGAGATTTCGCGGAGCGAGTGGGGCGAGGAAGTTCGCGACGCCCAGCGCGCGCAGAATGCGCGGCTCGCCGACGGTATCGAGCGCTGGCGCGCGCCGCTGGTTGCAAACGGCGAGCTCTTGCCGATGACGCCGGTGATGTTCGTGAGCCAGCTCATCGGTCCCGCGCAGATCTTCTGCCGCGCTTTCCTGTCGGGACGCGACCGCGCCGATCCGCGCGTCGAGGCCGACACGCTGATCGCCTGCGCCGGCCGTGCGCTCCGACCGCCCGAACGCATCAACAGGACATAAGGAGAGGCCTCATGCGTGCCACAGATCCCGAATTCGCAGCCGTCGCCGAACGCATCCACGCCAATGTCGGCCGGCAGGGCTTCATGAACCTGGTTGGTGCCGAGCTTTCGGAATTGTCGCGCGGCACCTGCACGATTGCCGTGGATCGCCGGCCGGAGCTGCTGCAGCAGCACGGCTTCTTCCATGGCGGCGTCACCGCCTTCCTGGTCGACAACGCCACGACGATCGCAGCCGCCACCTCGCGCGGCCAGCCGGCGCTGACGGCGGAGTACAAGCTCAATCTGTTGTCACCCGCGGTCGGCGAGAAGCTGATCTGCCGTGCCCGGGTGATCAAGCCTGGCCGCCAGGTCTCGGTGGTTGCGGCCGACGTATTCTGCGTCAGCGACGGTGTCGAGAAGCACACGGCAACGGCGCTGGCCTCGATCGCGATGTTGAGCGAGGACGTCGCCGCAAAAACGAAAAACCCGGCCGCCTGAGGCGACCGGGTTTCGCTTCGCATAGGAATGCGAGACTTACTTCTCTTCTGCAGCGGGCGCCGGCTCGGCTTCGTCCTGCTCGGCTTCCGGATCGAAGAACTCGCCGGCGGCGGCGATCGCCTCGGCGGCTGCGTCGCGGTCCTCGTTGCGGGTCGAGATGTCCTCGCCGCGGTTGATGCGCTCGGCCTCGTCCTGGCTGCGCGCAACCGTGACAGAGATCTCGACCTCAACCTCGGGGTGGATGGCAACGGTGATCGAGCGCTTGCCGATGACCTTGATCGGCGCATCGAGCTGAACCTGCGGGCGGGCCAGCGAGATGCCGTCGGCTTCGAACGCCACGACGATGTCACGCACGTTGACCGAGCCGAACAGCTGGCCGGATTCCGAGGCCTGACGGATCACGATGATGTTCTTGCCCGCGATCTTCTCGGCGACCTTGGACGCCTCGCCCTTGCTCTGCAGGTTGCGAGCTTCGAGGTCGGCCTTCATGCCGTCGTACTTGGCCTTGTTGTCGGCGGTGGCGCGCAGCGCCTTGCCACGCTTGAGCAGGAAATTTCGGGCATAGCCGTCGCGAACCTTCACGACTTCGCCCATCTGGCCGAGCTTGCTCACGCGTTCCAGCAAAATGACTTCCATATTCGTTCTCCTTTGAAGTGTTGAGTGTGGATTTTCGAACTTGAACTTAAGCGGTTGGCAGTGGCGGCGGCTGCCGGCTGCGCAGGAAGCGCTCGCGGAAGCCGAACATTGCGTCCGCCATGCCGAGGATCACCATCGCGATCACCGGCCATCCGAACACGACCACGACGGCGTAGGTCGAGCCGAGCCAGAACGTGCGGCTCTTCAGCGCCAGCGTGAGCGTATGCAGCACGGCAAAGCCGGTCAGCGCATAGCCCATCATCAGCGCGGTCGCGGTGATCTGTGCGGCAATCCCGAGCAGCCCGCCGGTGAAGCAGAAGGCGAGCGCGATGCACAGCGCCACCAGCGTCATCGGCGGCAGCTCCGCCGTCTTCATGTCCGGCCAAGGGCGCCGTAGCCGGCCCGAGGTCGCCGTGATCTTGGCGCTGAGCCAGAGGTTGAGGGTCAGCGTCATCATCGCGATGATGGTGGCCCCGGCCGGTGCGATCCGCACCAGCGCGTCGACGAACTGACCGGCCTCGCCGGAGCTTTGCGGGTCGGTAGCCCGGAGCATGCGCATCAGGCCGCGCCGCAGCGTGCCGATGATGGCCTCGGCGTCGGTCCCGAGCGTGAGCAGGGCGGCGATCGTGGTCAGCGTGGCGAAGCCCGCGAGCCACAGCAGGATGCGGCCGACCGGATACCATTCGAGTTCAGGCTCGGCGGGCGCGGCGGCTTTGGGCGCGGGCTGTCCCACGGCAACCTCTCCCATGGCGACGTTTCCCACGGGACGGCTGAGCAGGACGAGATGGCCGAGCCACCACGCCGGCAGCGCGACGGTGACGGCGAAGGCGATGCAATAGGGCAGGCCGAACAGGGCACCGAGGCCGATCGCAGCGGCGATGCCGCCGAGGCTCGCGCAAAGCGGTCCCCAGCCGATCGAGGCGACCATCAACGGCAGCGGTGCGAGATAGAACAGGACGAGCGAGATCAGCGCGCCCGAAATGATCGAGGCGAACATCAGGGCCGACGCAGCGCCGGCGATCAGGGCTATGAGCACAAAGGCCATCATCAGCTGTCCCGCTCCCTTCGAGCGGTTAGAGGCGTCTCGCCCCAACCATCGGCAACCGGACGACCCGGGAGCCTTATGAAACTTAAAGAGTGCAGCCGGCGGTGATGTCGCCGCCGGCTGAATTCGTCTTAGCGAATGACGTAGGGCAGCAGGCCCAGGAACCGCGCGCGCTTGATGGCGCGGGCGAGTTCACGCTGCTTCTTCGCTGACACCGCGGTGATGCGGCTCGGCACGATCTTGCCGCGTTCGGAGACGTAACGCATCAAGAGCTTGGAGTCCTTGTAGTCGATCTTGGGAGCATTGGCGCCCGTGAACGGGCAGCTCTTGCGACGACGGAAAAACGGGCGGCGTGCACCAGCTTCAGCCATTGTTCTTACTCCCCTTCCGTCGTTGTCGTGGTTTCAGCTTCTTCGCGCGGACGGCGCGGGCCGCGGTCACCGCGGAAGCCGCCACCCTCACGATCGCCGCCACGGAAACCACCCTCGCGGTCGCCACGGAAGCCACCGCCTTCGCGGTCGCCACGGAAGCCGCCGCCACGGTCGTCACGCTCGCGGTCACGGTCGGCCTTGCGCATCATCGCGGAGGGGCCTTCCTCGAGCTCCTCGACGCGGACGCTGAGATAGCGGATCACGTCTTCGCTGATGCGCTCCTGGCGCTCGATCTCGGCGATCGCCGCGGACGGCGCGTCGATATTGAGCAGCACGAAGTGCGCCTTGCGGTTCTTGTTCATGCGGTAGGTGAGGGAGCGTACGCCCCAATTCTCGGTCTTGGTGACCTTGCCGCCGAGACCCTCGACGATACCGGTCATCTGCGCAGTCAGTTCTTCGACCTGCTGCGTGCTCGCGTCCTGACGCGCGAGAAAGACATGCTCATAAAGAGCCATGGTGGTCCTTTCCTCATGTTGGCGCATCGCCCGGCGTCAAACCCT
The DNA here is from genome assembly GCF_002266465.3 of Bradyrhizobium symbiodeficiens. Taxonomy (NCBI): domain Bacteria; kingdom Pseudomonadati; phylum Pseudomonadota; class Alphaproteobacteria; order Hyphomicrobiales; family Nitrobacteraceae; genus Bradyrhizobium; species Bradyrhizobium symbiodeficiens. Next base: position 3,318,513 of record NZ_CP029427.2, read on the forward strand.
TAAGAGGCCTTCGGAAAGGACTCTGGGATTAAGCTCAGAAGGCGGAAACACGGGACGACGGGCCGACTGGCCCTGCCACACCAAAATCACGAATGATTTGCTGAGACCGTCCGTTCAGCTCCCGGCCGGGGTCTGCGGATGCGCGCCTTATACGGATTTTGGCCGGCTTGGCAAGGTTTGAACGCCTCGTTTTGGGCCAGACGATACCGGCGAGGCGGCCAGACCCACCCCCATACCGGCTTGATCTATTTGTTTGTATGGCATACAAATAATAGGATCGGGAGGTTCTGATGACGGGTGAATCGGTCCAGGCTCCGTTCGAGGCTTCGGCGGGCGATCCCAAGCACGCCGCGCGGGCCACACGGTCGGCCGGCCGCAAGATGCGCTCGCTGCTGCTGGATGCGGCAAGCCCGCTGTTCCGGGAGCGGGGACTGTCGGGTACGGCGATCGCCGACATCGCGGCGACCGCGGACGCATTCCCGAGCCAGATCACCTACTATTTCCACACCAAGGAGGCGCTGTTCGTCGAATGCGCCTGCCGCGAACTGCTGTATCTGGCGCGTGCGACGGAGCAGGCGGCGCTGAAGGCGCGCACGCCGCGGGACTACACGCATGCGCTGGCGCAGACCGTGACGGCGAGCGATTCCGTGGCGTTCTTCGCCGAAGCGCTGACATTGACGCGGCGCCGCCAGGATCTCGCGCCGCTGGTCGAGCGCACGATCGAACGCCTGCACGGCGAAGGCGCGCGCGCCTATGCGAGCCAGGTGGCGCGGCACGGCTGGCGCTCGCTGCGCGCGCCCGACGAAAGCTCGCGGCGGTTCTGGGCCGTTGCGATCGGAATCATGCTCGAAGGCTATGCGATGGGGCGTTCGTCCGAGGCGCTCTGCGCCGAGATGCTGCGCGTGCTCGGCGAGCAGGCGAAATCCACCGGCGACGCGACACGTCTGCGTCTCGTCGATGACGCAGCAAGCAATTCGAACGAGGAAGGCTAGGCCATGACCGCGCTTCGCATGCGTGCCCGCGATTTCCTGACCGACGACCAGCTTGCCGACGTGCGCCAGCGTGTGACCTGGAAAGGCGTCGCACTGATCGCGCACGCCTGGGCACTCATCATCGGTGCCATCGCCCTGGTCGCGTGGTGGCCCAATCCGGTCACTTATGTCCTCGCCGTCGCGATCATCGGTTCGCGCCAGCTGGGCCTTGCGATCCTGATGCATGATGGCGCGCATGGCTGTCTGTCCGCCGATGAGAAAACCAATCTGGCCCTGAGCCAGTGGTTCTGCGCCTATCCGCTGTTTGCGGAGACGCGCAGCTACCGGCGTTACCACCTTCAGCACCATGCGCGCACCCAGCAGGAAGATGATCCGGATCTCGTGCTGTCGGCGCCGTTTCCAATTACGAAGCTGAGCTATCGCCGCAAGTTCATTCGCGACATCACCGGACAGACCGGCTACCAGCAGCGCAAGGCACAGCTGCTCAACGCGCTCGGTCCGAAGGACTGGCCGTGGCGCCAGCGCGCGGCGCATTTTTGGGAGAAGCTCGGCCCGCAATGCCTGCTCAACGCTGTGATGTTCGCAGCACTCGCGGCGGCCGGCGTGTGGTGGGCCTATCCGCTGCTGTGGCTGGTGCCGCTTCTGACCTGGATGATGGTCATCACCCGCATCCGTAACATTGCAGAGCATGCCGTCGTCCCCGACAGCAGCGATCCCTTGCGCAACACCCGCACGACGCATGCCAATGTTTTCGAGCGCCTGTTCATCGCTCCATACTATGTGAACTATCACCTCGAGCATCATCTGCTGTTCTACGTGCCCTGCTACAATCTGCCGAAGGTCCATCGCCTGCTGAGCGAGAGCCGGCACGCCGGCCGCATGGAGGTGCAGCCGAACTACGCAGCGGTGCTGCGGCTGGCGACGGCAAGGCCTGACAGGGAGGATCGGCCGGGGCAATTGGCGAGCAGCGCGCGCCGTGCGCAGGCTGGAGCGGAGGTCGATGCCAACCAGACCGCCGGTGGATTTTGACGGGACGTATCCCCAGTTGAATGCCAGCCAGGATTTCCATCGCGGCTTGACAGTCCGGCCCCTGACAGTGTCTACGGCCCCCTTTGGAGCATGATCCGGAACCATGGCCCAGGGCCGTGCGTAAAGGCCGCGTGTAATCGGCTGCCGGTCCTCGAAAGGGATCGTGCCCGACAAGCAGGGAGCGCCGATGACGGCTGCATTCACATTTCCTGGGCAGGGTTCCCAGGCGGTCGGCATGGGCAAGGCCCTGGCCGACGCTTTTCCGGTCGCGCGTGCCGTGTTCGACGAGGTCGATGCCGCGCTCGGAGAGAAGCTGACGGCGATCATCTGGGATGGTCCGGCCGAAGCCCTTCAGCTCACCCAGAATGCCCAGCCGGCGCTGATGGCGGTTTCGATCGCCACCCTGCGTGTGTTGGAAGCTGAAGCAGATTTTTCCGTGGGGCGGGATGCCGCCTTCGTAGCCGGCCACTCGCTCGGTGAATATTCGGCGCTGGCAGCGGCCGGCAGCCTGACGGTTTCGGATACCGCCCGTCTGCTTCGCACTCGCGGTCTCGCAATGCAAAAGGCCGTCCCGGTCGGCGCCGGCGCGATGGCCGCTCTGCTCGGGCTCGACTACGAGGCCGCCATGGCGGTCGCCGGCGAGGCGGCGCAGGGGCAGGTCTGCCAGGCCGCCAACGACAATGGCGGCGGGCAGGTGGTTGTCTCCGGCGACAAGGCTGCGGTCGATCGCGCCGTCGAGATCGCCAAGACCAAGGGCGCCAAGCGCGCGATGTTGCTGCCGGTCTCCGCCCCGTTCCACTGTAAGCTGATGCAACCCGCCGCCGACGCCATGGCGGAAGCGCTCTCGAAGGTCACGATCAAGGCGCCGGCTGCGCCGCTGGTGTCGAACGTGCTGGCGAGCGCCATCACCGATCCCGACGAGATCCGCCGCCGGCTGGTCGAACAGGTTACCGGCACCGTGCGCTGGCGCGAGTCGGTTGCCTATATGGCAGGGCAGGGCGTCACCCGTTTCTTCGAGATCGGCGCCGGCAAGGTGCTGACGGGACTCGTCAAGCGTATTGCCGACGGCGCCGTCGGCGTTGCCGTGGGCGGACCGAACGATATTGCTGCCGCCAAGGATGCATTGGCCGCCGCGAAGCAGAGCTAGAGGAGTTCTCGATGTTCGATCTGACTGGCAAAAAAGCGCTCGTCACCGGCGCGACCGGCGGCATCGGTGGCGCGATCGCGCAGGCGCTGCATGCGCAGGGCGCGACCGTCGCGATCTCAGGAACGCGCAAGGAAGTGCTGGATGAGCTTGCCGGCAAGCTCGGCGAGCGTACCTTTGTACTGCCTTGCAATCTCTCCAAGGCCGACGAGGTCGAGGCGCTGGTGCCTGCTGCGGAAGCGGCAATGGGACAGGTCGACATCCTCATCGCCAATGCCGGCATCACCCGCGACAATCTCTTCGTGCAGCTTCGTGACGAGGATTGGGAGGAGGTCATCAACATCAATCTGACCTCGACTTTCCGCCTGGCGCGCGCCGCCACCAAGCTGATGATGCGCAAGCGCTTCGGCCGCATCATCGCCATCACCTCGGTGGTCGGCGTTACCGGCAATCCCGGGCAAGGCAACTATACTGCGTCGAAGGCGGGCCTGATCGGCATGATCAAGACGTTGGGGGCCGAATACGCCAAGCGCGGCGTCACCGCCAACTGCATCGCGCCGGGCTTCATCAAGACGCCGATGACCGATGCGCTCAACGACAAGCAGCGCGAAACGATTCTGACGAGGGTTCCGGCCGCCCGCCTGGGGACGCCCGAGGACATCGCCGCGGCCGCCGTCTACCTGAGTTCAAACGAAGCAGCCTACGTCACCGGGCAGACCATCCACGTCAACGGCGGTATGGCTATGATCTGACGTCTCGTTCGGCACTGCCCACAGGGGCGGCGCCGAATGCGGCAAACAGCCGTTTCCGGAGCGAAATGAGGCTTGTAGTCAAGGTAATTGAAGTATGCTAACCGGACCTTCAACGGATGGGCAAAGAACGCCATTGCAGGTTTTTGAAACCCTGTATATTGGCGATGCGGAGCCTTGGCCGACGTTCGCCGGGTCCTGTATCGGTTAGCATGGGGCCAAATCAAAGTTCGTAAGCGAAGGCAAGTAACGCGACCACGACGGCTCGTATCGTCCCGGGGGGTCGGGTCTACAGGGAACAACACGAGGTTATGCAATGAGTGACATTGGCGAACGGGTTAAGAAGATCGTGGTCGAACACCTTGGTGTTGAACCCGAGAAGGTTGTCGACGCAGCGAGCTTCATCGACGACCTCGGCGCCGACAGTCTGGACACCGTCGAGCTGGTGATGGCGTTCGAAGAAGAATTCGGTTGCGAGATTCCGGACGATGCCGCGGAAACGATTCTCACCGTCGGCGACGCCACGAAATTTCTCGAAAAGAACGCGAAGAGCTAAGGCTCTTCTTTTTCGCGGGGACAACATTGAAACCGGACGGGCCGCTTTCCAGCGGTCAGCCGGTTTCTTGTTATTGGCCGTGAATCTTTCAATGCGGAGTTTTCGGATATGAGGCGGGTTGTCGTCACGGGTCTTGGCATGGTCTCGCCACTAGGCTGTGGCGTCGAGCCGACCTGGAAACGCATCCTCAACGGCGAAAGCGGTGCGCGCAGGATCGAGAGCTTCGACGTCTCCGATCTGCAGACCAAATACGCCTGCACCGTCGTGCGCGGCGACGGCACCAACGACAGCTTCAATCCCGATATCTGGATGGAGCCGAAGGACCAGCGCAAGGTCGACGACTTCATCATCTTCGGCATGGCGGCTGCGGGCCAGGCGCTCGAGGATGCCAATTGGCATCCCGAGTCCGAAGAGGACAAATGCGCGACCGGAACCATGATCGGGTCCGGCATCGGTGGCCTCAGCGGTATCGCCGAGACCGCGATCCTCCTGAAGGAACGCGGGCCGCGCCGGGTGTCGCCGTTCTTCATTCCGGGCCGCCTGATCAATCTCGCCTCCGGCTACGTCTCGATCAAGCACGGGCTGAAGGGACCGAACCATTCGGTGGTCACGGCCTGCTCGACCGGTGCACATGCCGTCGGCGATGCCGCGCGCCTGATCGCGCTGGGCGATGCCGACGTGATGGTCGCAGGCGGCGCCGAATCGCCGATCAGCCGCATCGGCATTGCCGGCTTCAACGCCGCGCGTGCGCTCTCGACCGGATTCAACGACACACCCGAGAAGGCCTCGCGACCCTACGACAAGGACCGCGACGGTTTCGTGATGGGCGAGGGCGCCGGCGTCCTGGTGCTGGAAGAGCTCGAGCACGCCCAGCGCCGCGGCGCCAGGATCTATGCCGAGGTGATCGGCTATGGCCTGTCGGGTGATGCCTATCACATCACGTCGCCGGCGCCCGATGGCGATGGCGGCTTCCGCAGCATGTCGGCCGCGCTCAAGCGCGCCGGCCTGACCGCCTCCGATCTCGACTACATCAACGCGCACGGCACCTCGACGCCGCTCGGCGACGAGATCGAACTCGGTGCCGTCGAGCGTCTGCTCGGCAATGCCGCCTCCAAGGTTGCGATGTCCTCGACCAAATCGTCGACGGGACATCTGCTCGGCGCGGCCGGTGCGATCGAAGCGATCTTCGCCATTCTCGCGATTCGCGATAATGTTGTGCCGCCGACCATCAACCTCGACAATCCGTCGGTGGAGACCGCGATCGATCTCGTGCCGCACACGGCGAGGAAGCGAGAGGTCAACGTCGCCTTGTCGAACTCGTTTGGTTTTGGCGGTACCAATGCGTCGGTGATCCTCCGGCGTTTGGTCAGTTAGTTTGAGTTTGAGACGAATCCACCGTTTTGCCGTATTCGGCGATAGTCATGGAAGTGGGCGCGTGCATTTGGCAGGGCAAGCGATTGTCGGGCCGCGATTGAACCGGCAGGATTCAGGTTGTTTTGATGAGTGAAAGGCCGCCCATTTCGCCCCGGAGTCCGCGGGCAGCGCTCGAGCCCGAGCAGCTCCCGCCGCCGCCGAAGCGGTCGGAGCGTGCGCGCAATCCTTTCGTGGTCGTCGGCAACGCCATCATCACCCTTCTGCTGGTCGCCATGCTCGGCGCCGGCGGCATCTATTATTACGGCCGACAGGTGCTGGAAGCGCCGGGGCCGTTGAAGGACGACAAGATCGTCAACATCCCGCAGCGCGCGGGCAAGCGCGACATCGCCGAGACGCTGAACCGGGAAGGCGTCACCGACGTCAATCCCTGGGTGTTCATCGCCAGCGTCGCCGCGTTGAAGGCGAGCTCGGACCTCAAGCCGGGTGAATATTCGTTCCAGAAGAACGCCTCGCTCCGCGACGTCATCGCCACCATCGTCGAGGGCAAGGTGGTGCAACATGCCGTTACGATTCCGGAAGGGCTCACCTCCGAGCAGATCGTGGCCCGCCTGTCCGACAACGACATCTTCACCGGCAGTGTGCGCGAGCTGCCGCGCGAGGGCACGCTGTTGCCCGAGACCTACAAATTCCCGCGCGGCACCCCGCGCGAGCAGGTGATCCAGCGCATGCAGCAGGCGCACAAGCGCGTGCTCGGCGAGATCTGGGAACGTCGCAATCAGGACATTCCGGTCAAGACGCCGGAGCAGCTGGTGACGCTCGCCTCGATCGTCGAGAAGGAAACCGGCAAGCCGGACGAGCGCAGCCGTGTCGCCGCGGTGTTCACCAACCGGCTGAAGCAGCGGATCAAGCTGCAGTCCGATCCGACCATCATCTACGGCCTCGTCGGCGGCAAGGGCACGCTGGGCCGGCCGATCAAGCGCAGCGAGATCACGCAGCCGTCGCCCTACAACACCTATGTGATCGAGGGCCTGCCGCCGGGTCCGATCGCCAATCCCGGCCGCGCCTCGCTGGAGGCCGCCGCCAATCCGGCGCGCACCCGCGACCTCTTCTTCGTCGCCGACGGTACCGGCGGGCACGCCTTCACCGAGACTTATGACGCGCACCAGAAGAACGTCGCCAAGCTCCGCGCGATGGAGAAGCAGATCCAGAACGACACGGTGGAGCCGGCCGAGGATGCGCCGCCGCCCGCCACCGCCGCCCCCGGAACTGCCGATACGCCTACGGCGACGACGCCGGCGCGCCCCAATCAGCAGAAGAAGCCGCCGGCGGCGCGCCCCGCGGCGCCAGCGCGGCAGGGCGCGGTGCAACCCTCCCCACCGGTGGTCCAGCGCTAGGCGCGCTGCAGACCTGCCCGCGGACTTTGCGGATTCCACTTTCCTGCAAAATAGTCTTAAGTTTCGCGTGGCTTGATGCCTCGCGAATCCCGTGTTTCTGGAGAATTTGACCTGATGGCGCTGTCGTCCATGACCGGCTTTGCCCGAAGCCACGGCGCAAGCGGGCCGTACACGTTCGAATGGGAATTGAAATCGGTCAACGCCAAGGGCTTTGACCTCAGGGTGCGGTTGCCGCAGGGGTTCGACGAGCTCGAGGCCCACGCCAAGAAGCGCGCTGGCGAGCTCTTGTCGCGCGGCACCGTCTACGCCAATCTCACCGTCAAGCGCGCCAACGCCGCTGCCACCGTTCGCGTCAATGAGGACGTGCTTAATGCCGTCCTGAAGGCCGCCGCCGTCATCGCCGGCAAGGTCGACGCGGTGGCGCCGAGCGTCGACGGCCTGCTTGCCATCAAGGGCGTGATCGAGGTCGCCGAGCCCGAGGGCGACGAGGAGGAGGACACGGCCGCGCGTGTCGCCGCAGCCGAGGCCTTCGACAAGGCGCTCGCCGAACTCGTCGAGATGCGCAAGCGCGAGGGCACCTCGCTCGGGCAGATCCTGACCCAGCGGGTCGACGAGGTCGAGCAACTGGCGAAGAAGGCGGAAGGCTCGCCCGGTCGCAAGCCGGAGGCGATCAAGGCGAGGCTTGCCGAGCAGATCGCGAGCCTGCTCGACACCTCAGACCGTTTCGATTCCGACCGCCTGATGCAGGAGGCGATCCTGATCGCCACCAGGGCCGACATCCGCGAGGAGCTCGACCGCATCGCGTCCCACATCGCGCAGGCGCGCGAGCTGATCGGCAAGGGCGGCCCGATCGGCCGCAAGCTCGACTTCCTGGCCCAGGAGTTCCACCGCGAGGTCAACACCTGCTGCTCGAAGTCGAACGACATCGAGCTGACCAACACGGGGCTCGCCATGAAGAACGTGGTCGAGCAGTTCCGCGAGCAGGTCCAGAATCTGGAGTGATCGATGACGAGCGGCGGTCACGGAACTGACGGTGTCGAGCGGCGCGGCTTGATGTTCGTCCTGTCCTCGCCCTCGGGCGCGGGCAAGACGACGCTGTCGCGTCTTCTGATGGACCGGATGTCCGGCCTGAAAATGTCGGTCTCGGCGACCACGCGGCCGAAGCGGCCGGGCGAGGTCGACGGCAAGGACTATCTGTTTGTCGACAAGCCGCGCTTCGAGGCGATGGTGAAGGGCGACGAACTGCTGGAATGGGCCACCGTGTTCGACAACAGCTACGGCACGCCCCGTGGCCCCGTCGAAGCCGCGCTGTCCGCCGGGCAGGACGTGCTGTTCGACATCGACTGGCAGGGCACGCAGCAGCTGCGCGAAAAGGCGCGCGCCGACGTCGTCAGCGTCTTCATCCTGCCGCCCTCGGCGGCCGATCTGGAGAAGCGCCTGCATTCACGCGCGCAAGATTCCGACGAGGTCATCCGCAAGCGCATGAGCCGCGCCAGTCACGAGATGAGCCACTGGGCCGAGTACGACTACATCGTCATCAACCACAACGTTGACGAGGCCTTCGCCGAGGTGCAGTCGATCCTGAAGGCCGAGCGCCTCAAGCGCGAGCGGCGGACTGGCCTCGTTGGTTTCGTGCGAGGTTTGCAAGGGCAGCTTCAGGGCTAGGCTGCGGCAGCCGCGGGCCTTGCGTGGCCAAGCGTTCCAGCATCGCGGTGATCACGTCGACGTCGACGGCATCCTCGATCTGCACATTTTCATCGCGATGGTCTTCGTCGCGAGCGACCGGCTTTTCGGCGCCGGTCTTCCGGGCCGCTAGCCGAGGCGCGGCTTCGATCTCGAAGGCGCCGTCGAAGATGTCGGCCTCGTCGAGTTCGGCGGCCTCGCTGCGAACGGCGGCGGATTGCGCCGCGATCCTGCTGATCTCCCTGGTGAAGGCCGCGAGCTGCGCGGTCTGCTGCGGCCGCGCTTCATCGAAGTCGACCGGGCGCGGTCGCGCGTCCGGCGTCGCACCGAGCCAGGGCGCGCGGCTTTCGTCCTGGTCCTGCATGCCCCAATCGTCCCAACGCCCGCGGCGCTCGGCGACCTGGACGCGCACGCGCCTGCGGGCGAGACGGTAGATGACGCTGGCGAGCAGGCCGGCGAGCGCCAGCGCGCCGCCGATCACGAGCAGCAGCATCTGCAACGAGCCGACCGGTCTGTCGGCGGTGCTGTCTGCCGCGGCCAGGGCCATCGGCGCGGGAGGCTTTGCCGGCTTGGCGCTCGGCGGCGCGGCGGCTGTGATGGGAGCAGGCTGCGGCGTCGGCGGCGCGACGGCGGTCGAGACATCGGGCCAGGGCGTGGCGACGGCAGGTTGCTGCGGGCTGCTGTCGGTGGCTTGGTCCGGCGTCTGTTGCGCCGGCGTCGAGGCTGTGGCCTGCGCGACGGCATTCGACGTCCTGGAGGTGACACCACTCCGTGGCGTCAGATATTCGGCTCGCGCGTCTTGCACCGTCTGCTGCTGCGACGGCGCTGGATCCGTTGTTGGTGCGTCGGTCGTCGCTTGCGCGGCCTGGGTGACCTTGCCGCCTTCGGCGCGCAGATACCAGCATTGCCGCTTCGTCGTGCGCTCGAGACGATAGTACCAGTGTTGCCCCTGCGGCGCGGCGCCCTTCGGCGAGGCAAGGCAGTCGGCGTCTGCACTAGCCGTGGCGGGTGCGTTCGGCGCGGTCTGCGACACCGCAGCCAGTGGTACGCCGGCAATGATGCCGCCGATCAGCGCGGATACGAATTTTGCGGTGCGGTTGCCCATCCTGGTCTCCCGGTTACGCATGACGCAACTCTTAACCAGCCCTTTGTCATCAAAGACTTGGGTGGCAATGAGCCGCAAATCCGGAGAGGATGTGGCCTGAATTGGGCCCGCGGGGCGCCCGTTCCACAGCCAAATCGGACGTCTTTCCGGCTTATTGCTTCGCCGAGCTCCAGGTTCCACCGCAACCATCGGAGCGGCGCCAGGTTCCGGAACCGCTGCGGGTACCGAGGCGTCCGGAGCCGGTGAAGGTCACGCCGTCGCCTTGACCGACCGTGCTGACCGAACCGCTTGGGCTGACGGTGCCAGTGACACCTTGGCCGATCACCTTGCCCGACGAGACCACGACCGCGCCGGACGTGGTGCCGCCGCAGCCGACGCTGGTAACCACCCAGGCGCCGTCAAAGCCGCCGCCACCGCCACTTCCGCCGCTTCGCCGCGACGACGCGCGTGGCTCCTCAGCCGCCGGCTTACTCCGGCGCGCAGGCGCGGCCGGCTCGGCCGAGCGATCCTGGCGCGAGCCGGACATCGACTTTTCGTCATTGCCGATCGAGCCGCCGGCGCTGCCGGACTGCGCAAAGACGGGTGATGAGGCGATGGCGGCGGTGAGGAGGACGGCGAGGGCAATCGTGCGGATGACGACAACAGGCATGAGCAAATATCCAAATTCAAAACGGTATCAGCGGCCAGAGCCGTCGGCGCAGACGGATCCGATAATGCGGCAAGCTTTGCCAGCCTTGCCGCATTCGTCAAGCGCGGCATCCCTGGCGCGCTGTACGCCCTCGCGCTGGACCAGCGACCAGGATTTGTCGGAGATCGCAAACGCGCCGCAGCTTCGCCCGTAGAAGGACAGCTCGATCGGGCATTTAGCGCCGGCACAATTGCCGCGCGCATCGGCGACCGCCGCGCGCCGCGAGGCGTGGTTCCACGAGATGCCCCATTTGCTGTTGTCCGGCCCGTAGACGATCGAGCCCCAGGGCTTGAGATCCTCCATCTTGCGCATGCGCAGCAGCAGGCCTTCGGTGGCTTCACCCGTCGGCGTCATCGAGATCCGCTGCTGGAGCTTGGTGACGGCGCGCGTCAGGCCGTCGGGCGTATCAGGGTCGAAATTGAGCTCGTAGAGCCGCTCGCTGAGCTCACTGAGCAGGGCGGCATCGCGCAAGGGCACGCGGTCGGGATCCGCGCGCAGGCGCTCCGCCGGCAGGGGATCGGGCTGCATCGCCGCGATTTTCGGCGGGGCAGTTTCGGTCGGAGCGACGAAATAGAAGGTGCCGTCGATCGGCGAGGACGACACCCAGGGCTGCTGCGCGCCCGCGGTGGCGCGCTTCACGGCGAGGCCGACCTGGTTGAAGGTCTGGAACACGTCGAGGCCCGCGGTCCGGACCGTCGTCGCCAGCGCCTTCGTATAGGGGCTGTGACCATCGCTGCCGTCCTGTGCGACATTGCCGGGCTGCGTCGCGTAGGAGATCAGCGTGCCCTCGGGCGCGCGCATCTGCGCAAGGCCGCCGTCCGAGGCGCGCAAGCCGCGCGAGCCGAACGGATTGTTGCGGCAGGCGTCCAGGATCACGAGATTGAGCCGCGTGCCCGAGCCCTGCATCTGGCGCAGCACGAGGTTGACGTCGGTCATCTGGAAATCGACGTCGGCCTCGCGCGTCGGATTGGCGCCGACGGGCACGAGATAGTTGGAGCCGGCGACCTGCACGCCGTGGCCGGCGTAGTAGAACAGCGCGACGTCGGCGCCCTGGACCTGGCGGCCGAAGTTCTGCACCGCGATGTCCATCGCGCCCTTGTCGAGATCGAGCTGGGCGCGTCCGCCCACCAGCGTGAAGCCGAGCAGGCCCAGCGTCTCCGCCATCAGGCTCGCATCCTTGGAGGGATTGTCCAGCGGCGTGATGTTCTTGTAAGCGGAGTTGCCGACCACCAGCGCGATGCGCTTCTCGGCCGATGCCGGGTGTGCGGTGACGACCAGCAAGGCCAGCGCCGCCAGCCCCAAAACGCGATCGAAAATCCTCGCGCGCATCCAAATTCCCCAAAATAATGGCATGAGTGTATCAGCCCGCCGAGCCGCCGAAAAGTGGGCCAGGCTCGTGTCCCGGACAAGCCGCAACACGCATGCGTTGCGTTGCGTCCGGGGCACGAGAGCGGGGCGTGACGCTCGCTCTCCAAGTCATCATTGCGAAGAGCTCTTGCGACGAAGCAATCCAGACTTTCCGCGGAGGCAGTCTGGATTGCTTCGCTGCGCTCGCAATGACGGAGCAAGGTGCACAGTCGGTGCTGTCCAACTTTCAATTCAACTTGCAGACGCGCGCTCGCATTCCCGCGGCGCGTTTCGCCCGAGCTCTGCAGGTCGTTTCGCGCTCTTTGAAAGACCAAAGGGCGCAGGGAAGGCCGGGCGCCGGCGGCACCCGCAATCCGTGCGCAACAGAAATGCACACGGGGTGGACCACAGGTGTTGCCGGTCGCCCGGCCTTCCCTGCGCGGCTGGTTTTAACGGTGTCCTTCGTGCTCTCCCCGGGGAGCGATGCACTATTGCCCCCGTCGCCTTGCGGATGGCTGATGCACGTGCCCGGTCGGGCCGCCGCATCACCGCAAGCCTTGACGCCAGAACCCGGGCGTCAGGACCACACGACTTCTCCGTCCGCGGACGGCCCCGTCGAAATCCCCGAAGGCTTGCGTGTGCTCGCCCTCAGGTCTCGACAAGACCGCTATGACTGCGCCGTGTCGTATCGCGTCGCCTGAGGACTCACGGTTGCCCGCCCTGTCATCACGCATCCGCGCCGGCGCTGCCGCGTCCACCGCACCCCGGCCCGCATCTCGTGACGATCGCGAAGCGCCCCTTTGGTAGGGCCGGGATGGCGCCTCTGTGCCACAAATCCGAAATTCGGGAAAGTGGAATATTTTTGACGCGAGGGCTTGACGGGTGTTTTGCCCGACGCCTCTCCGAAGCCGCCGTCAGTTCTGTTTGCGATGCTGCATAGCGGAAACGCGCCCCATCGCGCGAATGACCCAAACGGACCTCTGGGGACGTGCTCGCTTAGTCGGCGCTCGTCGAGCAAGGTTCACGCTATTTCAGAAAATTTCGCGGCTCCTCAGGGCCCGCGTACGGTCATAGGATTGGATCATCCGCGCGAAGATGCTGCAATTCCAATCCCGTTCATTCCGATCTCGGACGTTGGCGCCGGAAGCGCATCCGCTCGTCGAAGCGGGCCTAGCCAAGAACAAAAGCGCAAGGGGGGACTATCATGTCCGTGTTGTCACGCCGCGATTTTCTGGCACTTTCGACGTCAGCCGCAGTTGTCGGACTCGCCGCGCCCGCGCGAGCCGCAATGGGGCCGAACGACAAGTACGATCTGGTCATCCGGGGCGGCGAGGTGCTCGACCCCAGCCAGTCGCTGCGCGCCAGACGCGATATCGGCATCCGCTGGGGCGTGATCGAAACGGTGCAGGAGGCGATCCCCGCCGAGCGCGCGCTGAAGAGCATCGACGCGTCAGGCAAGCTCGTGATGCCCGGTCTCATCGATCTGCATTCTCACGTCTATCCCTACGGCTCGGCGATCGGCATTCCCGCCGACGAGCTGGTGCAATTCCAGGCCACGACGACCGTCGTCTCCGCGGGCGACGCCGGGGTCAACAATCTGGCGGCGTTGCGCCGGTTCATCGTGGCCCAGACGCGCGCGCGGATGTATGCCTTCGTCCATATCGCCAATAACGGCCTGTCGGCATTCCCGGCCGCCGAGCTGTACAATATCGACGTCGCACAGACCGAAGCCTGCGCGATGGCGCTCGCCGAGAACGCCGATTTCCTGCTCGGCGTCAAAGTGCGGATGTCGGAGAACGTGATCTACAAGCACGGGCTCGAGCCGCTGAAGCGCGGCATCCAGGCTTGCGAGATGTGCGGCTGGCCGGCGAAGATGATGGTGCATATCGGCGGCGTCGAGTCCAAGGAGCTGATGTCGCAGATCCTCGATTTGCTGCGCCCCGGCGACGTGTTGACGCACGCCTATTCGGGCGCACCGAACATGTCCAACGTCTTCACCAATATCGTGCAAGAGGGCAAGCTGCTGCCTGCAGCCCTGGCGGCCAAGCAGCGTGGCGTCATGTTCGACGTCGGTCATGGCGGCGGCAGTTTCGATTTCACCGTGGCGGAAATCGCGATCCCCGGCGGATGCACGCCCGACACGATCTCCTCCGACATCCACGTCTTCTCCGGCAATTCGCCGGGGATTCCGTTCCTGCCCAACGTGATGAGCAAGTTCATGACGCTGGGCTTCACGCTGGAGCAGGTGGTCGCGATGGCCACCGCGGCGCCGGCGAAAATCATCAACCGCGCGCCGAAGATCGGCACGCTGCAAGTCGGAGCGCCCGGCGACGTCGCCATCATGGAGCTGGTGGAAGGGCCGGTCAGCTTCGTCGACACCCGCAACAACAAGAGGGACGGCAAGGCCCAGCTCAAGCCGATCCAGACCGTCATCAACGGCGTGCCGTTCGGCCGGCCTTATCAGGCGCCGTTCTCGGTGAGATAGATATCCGCGGGCGGGTCTCAGCTGTCGTCGAGACCCCGCGTTCCCTGGTTCCAGTCCTTCGCCCCTCGACGTAGGGCTTCGATGCTTCGAGGCAACGCTTTTCGTCGTGGGACAGGCTGGACATCCTCACGCCGTAGCGTGGAAGGTGCAAGGCATCGATCGAGAGATCGTCCGCTGCTCGCATCATGGCGGACGGCACGGCTGCGATCGTGACGCGTCGGGTAGCGCTCCGCTCATCCATCCACCGCGCTCAGGCCAGATAGTCGGGGGTGAAATCGGCGAGCCTGCGCAACTCCTCAGGCTGCAGCAGCTCGATCTCGCTGCCCTCCCATGCGATCAATCGGCGATGCCGCAGTTCCTGGATGGTGCGGTTGACGTGCACGATCGACAGGCCGCAGGCATCGGCCACGTGGCGCTGCGTCATCGGCATCTGGAAGCAGGCGTCCTTGAGAAGGCCGACGATATCCAGCCGCGCTGCGAGCTCGCAGATGAGGTGCGCGACCTTCGGCAGGGCCGTCTGCGCGCCGAGGCGGGCGATCCATTGTCGCGAGATAGCCGCATCGATCAGGGTCTCGCGCCAGAAAGCGCGGGTCAAATGGAGGGAGCCGTCGAGCAATTGGCGGAGCTGGCTGTGCCCGACGTAGCCCACGATGGTCGGGCCGAGGCCGACGAGGTCCGCATCCATCGGCGAGACCAGCAGCGTGTGCAGGCAGGGCATGTCGCCGGGAACGTGGAACGCCAGGATCTGGCTGCGGTCGCCGACGATGCGGGCCTGGTAGAGGAAGCCGCTGACGACGAAGACGCTGCGCGAGGCGGCCTCGCCCTGGCGCAGCACGATCTCGCCGTCCGCGACCTGACGCAGCGTGGAGGGCAGGCCCGCGATCTGCCGGAGTTCGTCCTCGGACAGGCCGTCAACGGTCTGGAGACGCGCTATGAACTTCGGATGCGGCATGAAACTCGCGGTGTATTTCAGTCGTCTCGCGGCGTTGATGCTTCGACGAAGCGCCGCGAGAGCTTTGCAAGGCTCCAGTCGGAGACCGGCGCAGAGCGGAACTCGCGGATGGCGCGGGCGAGTTCCTGATCGGACATCGGCCGGGCCGGCTCCGTCAGCGTGCCCTTCTCGAAGGCATCGCTGATGCAGTCGAGGTGCGCGCCCGGATCGGATGCGAACAGATCGCGGATGCGGTCCAAAATCGTTGCGGGGCTCATTCCGGGACTCGGTTCGTAGGGACGAAAGGTTGAACGCGACCCGGTCAGGCCGTCAGCCGGTTAGCAACCTGTGCCTCCGTTGCGCGTTCTAGTGCGCTGAACCCGGGGTCGACGTATCATTTGATAGCGTCGGCGCGATTTTTGGTGGTGCCATGGACAAAGCTCACGACGTGCTGATCCGGAACCTTTCCGAGCACACCTCGCTTGAGCCGGAGGATCTTGCCGAGATCCGCGGGCTCACCTTCACGCTGCGCGATTTCGAGCCGAATGAGGATTTCATCCGTCAGGGCGATGAGCCGGAACACTCGGCGCTCGTCGTTTCAGGCATGGTCGCGCGCTACCATCTTCTCGGCACCGGGGGGCGGCAATACCTGTCCTTCCACCTGACCGGCGACCTGCCGGACTCCCAGGCTCTGTTCATTGACCAGATGGATCACGGATTGAGCGCGCTGGGACCGGCCACGGTGGCCTTCATCCCGCATCGCGAATTGTTCAGGGCTTTCCGGCGCCGCCCCACATTCGCGCACTCCGTCTGGCGCGAGACGCTGCGCGATGCCGCGATCTTTCGCGAGGCCATCACCAACAACAGCGCCCGGCCGATGCAGGCGCGTATGGCGCATCTGTTCTGCGAGCTGTTCTACCGCGCCCGCACTTCGCAGCTCGTCCGCGGCAATCGCTTCCGCGTGCCGATCAGCCTGGCGCAGCTCGGCGAGACGCTGGGCATGGCGATCGCGACGGTGAACCGGACGCTTGCCGACCTCAGGCGGAGCGGCGCGATGGATCTGCGCGACGGGGAGCTCATCGTCCTGAAATGGCGCGAGCTGCAGCGGCTCGGCGATTTCAACCCGGTCTATCTGCATCTGAAGCGCCAGTCGCCGCCCCAGGCGTGAGGCCTTCGGGCGCTAGGACGTGGACTCATTAGGGCGCAGCCATAGCCTGATTGACGCGAGTTGAACGAATGCGAGGTAGTTGGCGGCGAGCCAATCGTAGCGCGTTGCCACCCGACGACATTGTTTGATCGTGTTGAAGAACCCGCTCGACCTGGTTGCGAGCACGATAGAGATAGGGGCTGAACGACAATCCGGCGAAAGCGATCTGGAGCGGACCTCAGGAAGGAAAGTGTTCGAGGTGCGTTTCCGCCGTCCGTCCCATATAGACCGCCCGCCTACCCGCGAATGACACGACGTACCCTGAACAGCCAGCCTTTGCTACTTTCTCGCAGAATCCATCGTAAGTGTAGCCAGCCACCAATTGCTGAGCCTCTCGGATGGCCGCCTGTATGGCGCCCGCGTCGAAATCCTTGGCAACCGAAAGCGTAGAGCGAGTGGGATATTCGACGCTTTGACCGTCGGGAAGATAGTAGATTGCGCGGCCTCGACGAAAATCGATCGTGTAGCTCTCAAAGCCTTCGCGAGTAAGCGCCTGAACGATTTCAGGAAACGTCATGGTATTGTTTTCAGCACCGAGCAAGCAGGACTTCGCTGTATTCTCCTGAGCAGGTGTCATTTGTCATCCTTCAGTTCATTCATATCAATATTGGCCCGAATATCGTATCGGCTTAGTTTGCAGCCAGAACAGGCCTTAATTCTTCGGAATCCAGTTTCCGTGCAGGCCTTGTGGTACACGTTGGGGCAGCCGGATCACTGCAACCGGGTCGGCGTCGACACGCGCCGCGTCGAGCAACACGAGATCGCTGGTCTGTTGCTCCTGATCGAAGGCATAAACTGCGAGATAGCCGTCGTCTTCGCCATTCGTGCCGCGCGGAATGAAGACGGCTTCGCCTGCGATCTTGTTGCCAAAGTCGTGGCGGACGACATCGCCGGTCTCGGCGTTCACCTTCATCATGGTATTGAAGGTAGCTGAGGGCGGCTTTGACAGCAGCAATGTGTCCGTCAGCGTCGGCAGGTAGACGAAGCGCGTCGGCAGCGAATCGAGCGCATCGTTGACGCGCGGGAATTCGGTGACCATGCCTGCCACCTGAGCATCGCCGACCTTGCCGGTTGCAAGGTCGATCATCATCCGGTGCAGCGTCGGCGATTTCTGGGTCTGCTGGGCGTAGCCGAGGGCGAGGCTTTCATGCTTCACGTAGTCGATGAAGATGTTGCCGCCGCGCTCGAAGGCGTTGGCGAAATGGAAGACGAAGAACGGATCGGCGTCGAGCCATCGGGTCGTGCTGCCGTCGAGCGCGATCAGGCCGATGCGCGTACCCATGGCCGGCCGCCATTGCAGGAACGATTGTCCTTGCTGTGCAGCTGCGCTGTCGAACACGGCCGGACAGACCAGCAGCACAATATAGCGTTCGGTCAGCACGAAATCGTGGATCATGGTCGGCGCAGCGAGCGCGACCGGAAAGCTGTTGACCAAAGTACCCGACGCGTCGATTTGGTGGATCTGAACGGTGGGTTCTGCGTGCGAATAGTTGATCGCGAACAGCGCGCCGGTTTTTGGATGACGGCGATTGTGCGCGCCAAGCCTGAGCGGTTTGTCAGTTCCCGCCTTCCACTCACCGATGGTGTCGAGATCACGGGTAATTTCGAAACCCGTCGTCGACTCATTAAGCGCAAGCAGATGACCGCCATGCTGAATGATGTTGATGAAGGCGCCATTCTTGAACGGCCCCTGAGGATCGCCGGGATGCAGCAGTTTCGGATCAATCTGCATCGGATGCGCGAAGCTGCCGTAGATGGCGCGCCCCGCCCGACGCTCGGCCGCTAAGCTGGGCGTCTGCACGAAACGATTGCGGTAGCGTGCCCGGCCGTTATCGAAATAGACCGCGTGAACCATACCATCGCCGTCCATGGGATAGGTGAAGGCATTGGGCTTATAGAGCGGGTTGGGGCCGTTCCGCATGTAAGCGCCGCTCAGGTCGGGCGGGATCCGGCCTGCGATCACCGGCAGGTCGGTCGCATCGATCTCAGGACCGATTGGAGCGAAGTTGCCGGTGAGATGCGGATTATCGAAGGTCCAGATGATGTTCGCCGTCTCCAGCGCCATTGCCGGCTTTATCCCCGGCGCCAGAGCCGCTGTCGCCGCGCCGGCCGCCAGGAAATGGTGGAAGTGTCGCCGCGTGATGCCGTCGACCATCGTCGTTCCTATTCTTCAAGGGCTCTCCGGGTTCGCTCAGGCGGTGGCCAGCGTCGCTCTCGGGCTCGCGTATGGACAGCTCAACCGCAGCAGCGCAAATCCAAACAGCGGAATGAAGATATCAGTCCAGAAGATGATCCCGGCGTTGCCCGGCGCAAAGTTGTGCGCGGTTACCATCTGATAGAGATGACCGACCGCCGCCCCCAGCGTGAACATGCTGGGGCCGAGCACGGCGGCGAGGCGAAGATCATAACTCCGGAACGCCGCGAGCAATCCAACTGCCGCGAAGCCCAAGCTTGCGGTTCCGACCTCGAACTGGAACGGGCTATCGGCCCAGCCGATGAAAGCGGCGGACAGCTTGCCGAAGAAGACGTGCATGACGAAATTATAGAGATTGTCGACACCGATGCTGAAGAACACGTACCAAGCAAGCAGCTTTTCGACGACAAGAGGCCGGTCAATCGGATGCTCTGCTCGCGCAATCGCAATAAGAGAGACGATCAGTCCGAGCACAAAGAAGCTCAACGAGTAATTCGACATCACGAAGGTGATCGTTGCCTTGATAAATTCAGCCAGCATGACACTTCACCTTTTAGCAATGGATGGAGCGCCCTACACGGGCACTCTCGATATGGCGATTGAACGTCATTACAGCCGAGCCAGGGCAATCGACGAGAACCCCGTTTCCACGCTACCGGCCCAATATTTACAGTGGAAATATCCGTAGGCCCGTCATCGGAGCTTGTCAATTGAAATATTTCCAGTGTAAATATTGGCATGGTCAAACGCGTTAGCCGTTCCACCTATCATCACGGCGATCTCAAATCGGCGGTCCTTTTAGCTGCGGAAAAGATTCTTGAGCGTGATGGGCTACAGGCCGTGACGCTGCGCGAAGTGGCACGGACCGTCGGCGTTTCGCATACCGCGCCGAAGAACCATTTCGGGGACCTTACTGGGCTGCTAACTGAGCTCGCCGCCGTCGGCTACACAAAATTTGCTGCAGCACTTGCGGAGGCTGTCAATTCGACATCTGGCAACGCCGGTGACCGCTTGAGAGCGATGGGATCGGCATATGTCGTATTCGCGCGAGCTCACCCGAAGCTGTTCTTGCTCATGTTCCACAGCGAACGGCTGGACATGAAAAGGCCATCGCTGTTGGCGGCAATTGACCAGTCGCGCCAGTCGTTACGAACGGCGGTCATTTCCATGGCCGAGGACAGGCCGATGAAGCCTTTACAAGTGGCCGCGAAAGCAACTGCGTCTTGGGCCCTCGTGCATGGGTTGGCCATGTTGTTGCTCGACGGCCGCCTGAAGAACACGATGGCCTCTCTGCCGGGCGTGGACGTCGAAATCTTTCTCGAAGCGGTCCTCGACGCTGCATCTGCGGGCGATTGAGGTTCAGCGTGCGGCTTGCTATTCGGCCTCATGACACCCGGCATTGCGCCGAGTGATGCGGCATTGATTACCCCTCATCAGCGCTTGCGGCTCATTATCGCGACATTTCCTGCGATTCCACAAGGCGCATCTTTGTCGGGTAGAGTCGTACGTCGACGAAGATTATGCGTTCGCGGCCTAGCCGCCAGCCGTTGCCGCGCCCAGCACTTCGTCGAAATGCTTCCTCACCCAATCGTTGCAGCAGCAGGCTCTGGCTTCGAGCGCGGTGGCGTCGAGGATCAGGATGGCGCCGCGGCGGGTCGCGAGGATGCGCCTGGCCTTGAACATCTGAATGACTCGGCTGGCATAGCTGCGGGAGACGCCCAGCATGCCGGCGAGCTGCTCGTGGGTGAGGGGGATTTCGGCCCCGCCGGTACGTTCCTGCGTGGAGATGATCCACTTGGCGGCGCGCTGCTCGATCGAATGTGCGGCGTTGCAGGCCGCGGTTTGCAACAACTGCGCGAATTGACAGTCGGCGTAGCGCGCGAAGACCTCCTGGAGCGTCGCCGATCTCTGCTGCGCCTGCTCGAGCCCGCGCAGCGGCAGCCGGACCAGGGTGCCGCTCAGCTTCACGACGACGCGCGAATAAGCGAGCGAAGGGCCGCGGCCTGCGGAAAAGCCCACCGCACCCTCACGGCCCACCAGCAGGCTTTCGACCTCGCGGTCGTCCTCGACCGGCACGGCGAACGATACCAGCGCGGGACCGCAGGGAAAATGCACCGCCGCAACCTCGTCGCCGGCGTGATGCAGGACGTGGCTCGCCGTGAATTCGACCGGCTGGAGGTGAGGCGCGAGCAGTTCGAAATCCTGAGGGGTGAGCTGCCGGAGCAGATCGTTCGGGGGCCGACCGGTCACAGTTTCTTCTCTTGGCTGGCCGGGAATCGGCGCGAGCCAAGCCTACGTTTCCGTGTCGGAACCGACGGTTCCAAAGTGCACACAAGGGCGCGTCAATGGTTGAGAAGTTGGCGCGCGGGCCTTGGGGATTCGGTCAGTTCAGCCGGCGGCCCGAGGGGCGGCGATGATCATCACCCGAAGCGCGCTGCGCGATCCCACGAGGAGCGGTGCAGCGCCGCGTGTGCGCGGTAGGCGTCGATCGCCCTGTTGGCGAGCATCAGCTGCCGGCGTTCGCCGGTCCTGAGCTGAGCTTCGATGGCGTCGAGAATGACGTTGGCGCTCTCGTCGGGCGGGCCGAGCTCGCCGCTCTGCTCGAGGCAGCTCCAGGCGATGAAGAATGCGCTTTCGACGGTGCAGCGAATGGTCATGCGCAGCCAACGCGGCGAGGCCGCAGGCGTTCCGCGGCGGGCGCAACTTGCGCCGGGCCCGCCGCGGCGATGGGTCAGTTCTTCAATACGATGCGGCCGACCACCTTGCCGGCGCGAAGCTCGTCGATCCATTTCTGGACGTCGCCCATCGGCTCCTCGCGCATCGGCGTCGGCTTGATCTTGCCGGCGCGCGCCAGCGCCATCAGCTCCTGGGCCTCCTCGAGCGTGCCGACCATGAAGCCTTCGATGGTCATGCGCTTGTAGACCCATTGCACCATCGGCAGCGTGAACTGGCCGCCCATCAGGCCGGAGACCACGATCTTGCCGCCGCGCGCGGCGACCGCGACAGCAAAAGCCATCGACTTCTCGTTGCCGGCGAAATCGACGATCTCGTCGAAGCCGCCTTCGGTCTCCTTCAGGATGCGCTTGATCACGTCGGGCTCGGACGGGTCGTAGGCGACGGCGGCACCGTTGGTCAGCGCGGTGTCGCGGGCGGCCGGCGAGAGGTCGGCGACCGTGATCGGTTGCTTGAACATCGCCTGCGCGAACGACAGGCCCATCATGCCGACGCCGCCGAGGCCGATCAGCAGCAGGTTGCGCTGGCGGGGACGGTCGACCAGGCGCTTGAGCGCGCCGTAGGCGGTGACGCCGGAGCACATCAGGGTCGCGGCCTGGTTGACGGGCAGGGGATCGTAATCGAGCAGATATTTCGCGTCGGGCACCAGCACATGGGTGGCGAAGCCGCCATCGATGGAGACGCCGAGGAAGCGCTGCTTGACGCAGAGATTCTCGTCGCCATTGGCGCAGTCGCGGCATTGGCCGCAGCCGATCCAGGGGAAGACGGCTTTCTTGGTGCCGACGAGGCCGGCCGGAACGTCCGGGCCGACTTCGTCGACAACGCCGGCGATCTCGTGGCCGAGCGTGAAGGGCAGTGTCATGCCGCGCGTGGTGTCGAGCTTCTTGCCGCCGCCGAGATCGGCATAGCCGTCCTGGATGTGCAGATCGGAATGGCAGAGGCCGCAGCGCTCGATGCGCACCAACACCTCAGCACCTTTCGGCTTCGGCGTGTCGACGATGGTCTCGCACAAGGGCGCATCGAACTTGACCAGGGACTGCCGACGCATCAACGCCATATTTCTTTCCTCCGGAATTTCAATTTCACGTTTCGGCTCGTATATCCGCCAATTCACGGGCCATGGCAACAAAGCCGGAAATGGGAATGGTCTCGGCGCGCCGCGTCGCATCGACACCGGCGGCAGCGGCGAGCCGCGCCGGATCGACGCCGAGCGATTTCAGGCTCTGGCGCAGCATCTTGCGGCGCTGGCCGAAGGCGGCGGCCGCGACCTGCTCGAGCAGCTTGCGATCGCAGGCAAGCGGCTCAGCGCGCGGCACCAGGCGCACGACCGAGGACGTGACCTTCGGCGGCGGCACGAAGGCGGACGGTGCAATGTCGAACAGGATCCTGGTCTCACAGCGCCAATTGGCGAGCACGCCGAGCCGGCCATAGGCCTCCTCGTCCTCGCGCGCGACGATGCGCTCGCCGACCTCGCGCTGAAACATCAACACCATCATGTCGTACCAGGGCGGCCAGGGCTCGGTGGTGAGCCAGCCGATCAGGAGCTGGGTCGCGATGTTGTAGGGCAGGTTGGCGACGATCTTCGCGCGTTCGCCATCGAGCAGCGGACGGGGATCGAAGGTCATGGCATCGCCATGCACGATTTCGAGCCTGCCAGGGTAGCGCGCGGAAATATCCTGCAAGGCCGGGATTGCGCGCTCGTCATGCTCGATGGCGATGACGCGCCGCGCGCCGAGCGCGAGCAGCGCACGTGTCAGCCCGCCCGGTCCGGGGCCGATCTCGACGATCGTGGAGTCTTCGAGCGGGGCTGCTGCGCGCGCGATGCGGGCGGTGAGATTGAGGTCGAGCAGGAAATTCTGGCCAAGCGATTTGCGCGCCGACAGCGCGTGCTGGCGAATGACCTCGCGAAGCGGCGGGAGGTCGTCGATCGCGCTCATCAGCTTTGCGAAGCCGCCATGCGGCTGGCCAGCCTCAAGGCCGCGATCAGGCTGGCCGGATTGGCTTTGCCGGTGCCGGCGATGTCGAAGGCGGTGCCGTGATCGGGCGAGGTGCGGATGAAGGGCAGGCCGAGCGTGACGTTGACGGCGTCCTCGAAGGCGACGGTCTTGATCGGGATCAGTGCCTGGTCGTGATACATGCAGATTGCGCAGTCATAGGTGCTGCGCGCGGCCTCGTGGAACATGGTGTCGGCGGGCAGCGGGCCCCTGGTCTCGATGCCTTCGCTGCGCAATATCTTGAGCGCGGGAGCGATGATGGTCTGCTCCTCGTGACCGAGCGAGCCGTCCTCGCCGGCATGCGGATTGAGGCCGGAGACCGCGATGCGCGGCTGCGCGATGCCGAAGCGCGATTTCAGCTCGGCTGCGACGATGCGCACGGTCGAGACGATCAGCGCGCTGGTGAGCTCTGCCAGCGCATCGCGGATCGAGACGTGGATGGTCACGGGCACCACGGCGAGCCGCGGCGACCATAGCATCATCACCGGCTGCGGCACGCGGCCGTCTTCCGCGGCGAGCTCGGCGAGGAATTCGGTGTGGCCGGGATGACGGAAGCCGGCGCGATAGAGCACGCTCTTGGCGATCGGATTGGTGACGACGGCGCCGGCGCGGCCCTCGCGGACATCGGTGACCGCCTGCCGGATCGAGGCGAGCGCGGCCGGCGCGCTCGATGCGTCGGGCTTGCCGGGCTCGGCGGTCGCGCGCTCGCCGGTGGTGACCACGGGGAGGGCATCGGCGAAGGCGGAAACGGCTTCGCCGGGGGTCACCGCCGCGGTCCTGATATCGGCACCGATCGCTCGGGCGCGCCGCGCGATCAACGCCTCGTCGCCGAGCAGATAGAAGGCGGGCAGGTTCAGTTCACGGCGCCGGAGCCAGGCTGCGATCGTGATGTCGGGGCCGATGCCGGCAGGCTCTCCCAGGGTCAGGGCAAGGGGAAGCGGTTTGACTGCGCGGTTGGCCATCAGCGGTTGCGATATTCGATCATCGCCGCCTTGCGGAGCTCGTCGAGATAGGCCTTCTGGGTCTTCTCGTACTTCTCCTGATACATCTTCTCGCGGACCTCGCGCTTCTTCGGCGTGTCGATCATGGTCGGCTTGCGCGAGCACAGCGCCACCATCTCGATGCCGTTCTTGGTCATCTCGGGCGCGGTCAAATGGCCGATCGGGGTATCGTCGAGCACCTTGCGCAGCGGCTCGGGCAATTCCGCGGTGGTCTTGGTGATCGTACCGCGGATCGTGGCGTTCGGCGTCGAGCGGAACAGCGAGTTGGCTTCCTCGCAGCTTGCGACCCGCGTGCGGTAGGTCTCCGCTTCCTTCTTGCGCGTCTCCAGGAACGCCGCGGAGGAGCCGCGCGGCACGATCAGCACGATCGGCTGCATCTTGTATTCGGTGCCTTCGATCTGGAGCTTGTCGCCGGTCTGGGCCTGCACGGCCTGGGCGACGTCGCGCTCGCCGACGAGCAGCTTCTCCTTGAAGCGGCCGCGCACGAGGCTGGTCCAGACCATCTCGGCCTTCATGCGGCTCTTCAGCGTTTCGGGGCGGACACCCTTGGTTTCGAGCGACTTGGTGAGCTGCTCCGGCGAGATGCGCATGCGCTGCGCCATGCCCTCGTAGGATTGGTTGACGTCGGAGATACCGGGATCGACGCCGTACTTCCTGCCCTCCTTCATCTTCACCTTGTCGTCGATCAGCTCGTTGATGACCTCCTGCCGCGGCGGCGTCTTCTGCGTCGTCAGCTGGTCGAGCTTGGAGCGCTGCTCGATGTCGTAATCGGTGATCGGGTCGCCGTTGACCATGACGACGATGTTCTGCGCGCGCGACGGCGATGGCAGTCCGGTCAGGATCAGTCCGGCAGCGAGGGCGATGATGAGGAGGCGGAAGATAGGCAATGAGGTCGTCATGATTGTCGCTCGCATGTCAGCCGCGTCGAGCCTGTGATGGGGCAACGCGCCGGCACTTCAAACCGTTCACTGGAGGCCGGCGGAATTGCTGCTCGTCGACGAGGTCGCCAGCGTGCGCAGGCCGATCTGGAACATGAACGCATGGCTCAGCACGGGCGGCGCGGTGCCCGCCGCATAGCTATACGAAGTTACGTAGTTCGCCGCCAGCACGAAGCAATCGTCGACATAGCCGGCACCGAGCACATACTGGTTGATCTTGTTGGCCTCGAGGTCCCACCGCGCCGAGCCCGACACCACCCAGTTGGTCGCGATCTTCAGCGAGCCCGAGGTCAGGATGCCCTCGCGGCGGGTCAGATAGCCGAGTTCCGGCTGCGGCGCGTAATTGCCGTACAGCACGCTGACCGCCCAGCGGTTGAAGTTAGCGCGGCCTTCCGCCTCGAAGCGCTGCACGTTCCAGGTCTGCTCGTCCATGCGGGAGCGGACGCTGAACGTGTAGGTGCTGTTGGGCGAATAGCTGGCGCTCGCGACGTAATCGGAGCGCGGCTTGTCCAGGCCGGAATCGAGGCCGGTATTGATGGAGTCCTGGACCGCGAAGGAGTTCATGCCGAACAGCTGGTAGGACTGGCCGAACAGCACCTTGACGGCGCCGCCCTTGTCGAACTGCGTGGTGGACTGCACGCCGACATTGGCGCGGCCACCGCCCTCGACGCGGTCATAGCCGGAGAACTTGTCGACGCTGAACAGGTTCGAGGCGTCGAACACCATGCTCTGGGCGTCCTCGTTCGGGAGCTTGCCGGCATAGGTCTCGTTCGGCCGGATGATGATCTGCGCGATCGGCTCGACGGTGGTCGAACCCCAGGGTTGAATGTTGATGAAGGGATAGCGGTATTCCAGGCCCACGGTCGGCATCAGGCGGAACGCCTGGGTGTCGCCGACGGGAAGATAGTTCGACACGCCCGGCTGGTTCGAGACCGAGGAGTTGATCGCGTCGGCGCGCAGGCTGGCGAACGGCGTCCAGATCTGGCCGAGCGGATCGGTGAAGGATTTGCGCCACTGCGCCTCGGCGGTGAGGCGGGTATAGGTGCCGGGGAAGCCGCGCAGCAGGCACTGCGACGGCGTGCGGGCCAGCGGATCGGCCGACGCCGTCGTGCACAGGCTGCTGGTGTTGGCGACCGTGGTGATCGGGTCGAACACCGCCTCGTCGCGCGACAGGTTCACGAAATTGGTCTTGTAGCTGAACTCGCCGCCGAACACCGGATAGTTGAGCACGTTGGAATAGTCGATCACCGGATAGACGATCGGCACCTGGCTCTGGTTGCCCGAATAGCTCAGCCAGTACATCGTGCGCGCGTCGAAGAAGCTGCGGTTGCCGACGCCGGTCAGATAGAGCTGCGACAGCGCTTCCGTCGGCAGCAGCAGGAACGAGCCGAGCGGATCGCGGTACTGGTAGAGCCGGTAGTCCGAGAAGAAATAGTAGTCGGACATCAGGACGCCGTCCCAACCCCAGACCCATTTGTCGTTCAGCGCGAACTGACCCTTGGTGTCGACGGCGCCGCGGAACTGCTTGTCGCCGGGCTGGCCGGAAAACGCGCCGGGATCGAGCTGGTTGATGCCATAGGCTCGGATCTGGTAGGCGCCGTCGATCAGGCGCTGACGGAATTCGCCCTGCAGCAGCACGCCCTGCCGCGACATGAAGCGGGGGGTGATGGTTGCGTCCATGTCGGGCGCGATCGCCCAATAATACGGAACCTCGGCGCCGAATCCCGTGTTCGTCGTGCCCGGGAAATAGCCGGGCATCAGGAAGCCGCTCTTGCGCTTCACGGTCGGGTCGGGCGTCGAAAAATAGGGCATGTAGGCGATCGGCACGCCGAAGAATTCGAGCGACGCTGTTTCGAAATACAGCATCTTCTCCTGCTGGTCGTGGATGATGCGCGCACCCTTGACCTGCCACAGCGGCGGCTTCTTCGGATCGTCCTTACACGGCGCGCAGGCCGTGTAGACGCCGTTCTCGAACACCGTGTAATTGCCGTCGGAGCGGTCGGAGCGGCTCGCGGCCATGCGGGTCTGGTCGGCGGTATCCACACGCAGCGAATCGACGAAACCGTCGCGGTAATCGTCGGAGAGATCCAGGATCTCGGCATAGGTGATCTTGCCGTCGGCATCCGTCATGCGGATGTTGCCTTCGGCATGCAGCCGCTTGGTCTTCTGGTCGTAGATGACCTTGTCGGCCTCGACGCTGGTGCCGTTGTAGAACAGCTGGACGTTACCGACCGCGGAAACGCGCGAATTGTTGTAGTCGTAGTCGACCTCGGTCGCCTGAACCAGCATCTGGTTGTCGTTGGCGACCTTCGGCGGCTTCGGGCGCGGCGGCAGCGGATTGTAGGTGAAGCTCTGGGCCGAGGCGGGGGCCACGGCGGCAACATCGATCAGCGCGCCGAGCGATGCCACGGCAGCGCCAGCCATCACGAGCCTGCGAAGAGCCAAGCCGAACCCGTTCGCGCGCATCACGATGCGGCGCGTCAAACCAGACACGGGTCCTCGACGGACGGCAGTCACTAACCGTCCTCCTGGTACAACAAGGCCAAAAAGCCGGTGAGGCCGCCCACCACCGCGGGCAACCACGCCGCAGCGATCGGATGCATCAACTCAGCCTTGCTCAAGTCTTCAGTCACTTTCGACAGAACGTAGAGCAGAAAGCCTGCGCCCACGCCACTCAAAACCATCTTTTGCACGCCGCCCATCCGGAAGAAGCGCAACGACACCGAGGCCGCGAGCATCACCATGGCGGCCAGCAAAAACGGCTGTGCCAAGAGCTTCTGATACTGGAGTCGGTATCCGGCTGTCGCGAAGCCCGAGCTTTCGGAGGAGCGGATGTAGCTCGGTAGTTGCCAAAAGGACACAGTCTCGGGGGTGGAAAAACTGTTGCGGACCTGCGCCTCGGTCAGCGTCGTCGGAATCTCCAGAGTGGCCTGGTCGATCGGCGGAGAGTCCAGCGAGAAGCGGCGAACGGACTTGAACAGCCAATGGCCCGCCTCCAATGTCGCCTCGCGCGCCTCGACCCGCTCCTTGAAATGGCTGTCTGTGTCAAAGCGGAACAGCGTCAGGCCGGTGAGTCGGACGCCCTGCTGCTCGCTGCGCGCGGCGTTGATGATGGTCTGGCCGTCGCTGGTCAGCTGATTGAGCCAGAAGCCGGAGGCGTCCTGGATGCCGCCGCCGGGTGCCGAGCCGAACAGCTCGGCTTCCATGCGCTTGGAGAGCTCGCGCAGATTCGCCGACATCGGATTGTAGGCGATCGTCGCGATCACCCCGATCAGGAGCGCGCTGCCGAGCGCCGGCGAAATGAACTGCCATGCGGAGATGCCGGCGGCGCGCGCAACCACGAGCTCGAGTCGGCGGGAGAGGGCGAGATAGCAGGTCATGGCGCCGATCAGCATGCAGAACGGCGTCAGTTTCTCCAGCAGCTGCGGCACCCGGAACAGCGAGGTCTCGGCCACCATCAGCGCCGAGGCGGACGCCAGCCCCGAGGTCTTGCGCACCATCTCGATGTAGTCGACCAGCACCAGCAGCAGGAAAATGCCCAGGAACACGCCGAGCGCCGCGACCACGAAGCGGCCGGCGAAATAGCGTCCGAGCGTGTTGGTGAGCATGCTCATGCGGTGGCCGGCCGTCCGAACAGCCGCGCGATGCGCGCGTTCGACCTGTTGATGGCTTCCATGAGGCCAGGGGGCGGCTCGACCACGACGCCGCCGATGATCATCCACAGCCCGACGCCGATGGCGCCAAAGACCATCGCGTACTGGACCAGGACCGGGCTCGATGACTTCACCGCCATCACCGAGCAGGCAAAGCCGGCCATGCGCAGGCCGAACACCGCGACGACCGAACCGCCGATCGAGAAATTGCGGCTCTGGCGGGTGGTGCGGGGCGCACCGAGGAAGGCGAAGGTCAGCACGGCGAAGGCGAAGGGATAGATCGGCGCGAGCAGGCTGTCATGCAGCGCCGAGCGGAACTGGCCGGGAATCTGCTTGTAGACGGGGTCGTTCTCGGACGGCGAGAACAGCTCCCAGAGATAGCGCTCGCGGATGCCGAGGGTGACGTCGCGGCCCTGGCCCGAGAACTTCGACATGTCGAAGCCGTAGCGGCCGAACGCCACCAGCGCGGGATCGCGCTTGCCCGCCTCGAAGCGCTGGAGATTGCCGGTCTCCAGCACCAGGAACGAGCCGGTCTCATTCTTCACGACCTCGCCGTGCTCGGCGACGATCGAGACGCGCTCTTTGGGATCGCGGCGGTCGTCGATGAAGATGCCGGCAAGGACGCCGCCGGGCTGGCGTTCGCGAATCCGGATCGTGAGATTCTGGTCGAGCTGGGCGAAGCGCCCGGGCTGCAGGATGTTGGTGAGCACGTCCGCGGTGATCTCGGCATCCCACTGCTTGATCCGCCGCATGCCGTCGGGAGCGAGATAGGCCGCGATGAAGGCCACCAGCAGCGCCACCACGCAGGTGGCATAGAAGAACGGAAGGAACAGCCGGATCGGCGACAGGCCGGCGGCATTCATCACGATGATCTCGGAATCGGTCGCGAGCTTGTTCAGCGTGTGCGAGATCGCGATCATCAGCGCGATCGGCGAGATGATCAGGACCAGCGCCGGCACGACGAGGCTGGTGATGCCGAGGAAGGTGAGGATGGTCTGACCCTGGCTCGTCATCAGGTCGATGCCGCGCAACGCCTGCGTAATCCAGATCACGCCGGTGAGGCTGACCAGGATCAGCGCAAACGACGCCAGCGTCGTGCGGAAGATATACCTATCGATCGACCCCATGCGCTACCGCACGAATCCCACCAAGTCCCCAATGTCGGCCGAAATTCCCGCTGCCCAACCAATCCCCGATCAGGGGATCCCCAAGGTTGGCCAGCGCCTCTTCCGCCAGCTCACTCTCTCACTACCATCCCTTTGATCCGTCAACAAAATGGCTGCCCCGTGGCACCCTCATTATACGGTTAATATTTCCCTCGTTGTGGCGTTGAGGCCACGGGGGGTGCTTGGCATCTGCCGGGGCGCTGGCCCATAGTGCGGATGGCTCAATGAATCGCCGTTCAGGTCCGGCCCCGGCCAGGGACCCTGAACAGCAAAAAGACCAAGATTTTTGAAGGAGTTACCCATGTCCGATGCCATCAAGGTCGGCTTCGTCCCATTGTCTGCTGCCGCCCGTGGCATCCTGGTCGTGTTCTGCGACGACAGTCTGAAGGTCGGTCCGGCGACGGCCAAGGCGCTGGGCGGCGCTGTCGAACTCGTGAAGCGCGCGGCCGCCGCTGCCGCCTTTAAGGGCAAGACCGGGGCTGCGCTCGACATCCTGGCGCCGGAAGGGGTGAAGGCCACCCGTCTGCTCGTGATCGGCGCCGGCAAGGCGGCCGGCCTGAAGGCGAACGATTTCCTCAAATTCGGCGGGGTGGCGGCGGGCAAGCTTGCCGCGGGGGCGGCCGCCATGACCGTCATGGCGGAACTGCCGAGCGGTGCCATGACGAGCGAGCAGGCGGTTGCGATCGCCTCGGGCCTGCGCCTGCGCGCCTATAAGTTCGACCGCTACAAGACCAAGAAGAAGGACGGCGAGGAGGGCGGCTCGCGCGCCGACATCTCGCTTGCGGTCGGCGATGCCACTGCTGCGAAGAAGGCCTTTGCCTCGGCCGGCCACGTCGTCGACGGCGTGATCATCGCGCGCGACCTCGTCAACGAGCCGCCGAACGTGCTCTTCCCCGAGGAATTCGCGCGCCGCGCCAGTCAGCTCCGCAAGCTCGGCGTCAAGGTCGAGGTGCTCGACGTCAAGGCGATGCAGAAGCTCGGCATGGGCGCGCTGCTCGGCGTCGGCCAGGGCTCGGCGCGGCCGAGCCGCACCGTGATCATGCGCTGGGACGGCGGCAAGAAGGGTGAGGCGCCGGTGAGCTTCGTCGGCAAGGGCGTCTGCTTCGACACCGGCGGCATTTCGATCAAGCCGGCCGGCAGCATGGAGGACATGAAGGGCGACATGGGGGGCGCGGCCTGCGTCGTCGGCCTGATGCACGCGCTTGCCGCGCGCAAGGCCAAGGCCAACGTGGTCGGCGCCATCGGTCTCGTCGAGAACATGCCCGACGGCAATGCGCAGCGGCCGGGCGACATCGTCACCTCGATGTCGGGCCAGACCATCGAGATCATCAACACCGACGCGGAGGGCCGCCTCGTTCTGGCCGACGTGCTCTGGTACGTCGCCAAGAAGGTGAAGCCGAAATTCATGGTGGATCTGGCGACGCTGACCGGCGCGATCGTGGTCGCGCTCGGCACCGAGCATGCCGGCATGTTCTCCAACAATGACGAACTCGCCGAACGCCTGCTGGCGGCCGGCACCGAGACCGGGGACAAGGTCTGGCGCATGCCGCTCGGTCCCGAATACGACAAGCTGATCGATTCCCAGTTCGCCGACATGAAGAACACCGGCGGCCGCCATGGCGGCTCGATCACCGCGGCGCAGTTCCTGCAGCGCTTCGTCGACGGCACGCCCTGGGCCCATCTCGACATCGCCGGTACCGCCATGGGCGCGCCGAAGACCGACATCAACCAAAGCTGGGCAAGCGGCTATGGCGTCCGCCTGCTCGACCGCCTGGTCGTAGACCATTACGAACGCAAATGACCCGAGATGACTGAAGTCCTGTTCTATCATCTGCAAAACATGACGGTGGAGAACGTGTTGCCGCCGCTTCTCGAGAAATCGCTCGAGCGCGGCTGGCGCGTCGTGGTGCAGTCGACCTCGGAAGAGCGCGCCGACGCGCTCGATGCGCACCTGTGGACCTATCGCGACGATTCATTCCTGCCGCATGCGACATGGCGCGTGAACGATGCTGCCGATCAGCCGGTCGTGCTGGCAATCGAGGAGGGCAATCCCAACGGCGCCCATGTCCGATTCCTGGTCGACAACGCCGCCCTGCCGCAGGACGCGCAGGGCTATGCGCGCATGGTGATGCTGTTCAACGGCGACGATCCGGATGCCCTCGCGCTCGCCCGCAGCGCGTGGACGGATTGCAAGGCGCGGGGATTTGATGTCACCTATTGGCAGGCCGACGAGCGGGGCCGATGGCAGCGTCGGAATTAGGGGGCCTTCGCAATTAATGATAATTTGCACTTTTCGGGCGATGCTGGCTTTTGTCACCTTCGTGCCGCAAAGTGATGTTGGGACAATCGCTTAGGGCTGGTCCTTCACGCGGGGAATTTGGTTTATCGTGCGACATCAAAAGCTTCCCAGCTCGCTCATCGTTGCGTTGGCTGCCGTCGGGCCTCTGGTTGCGGGCTGCTCCGGCGGGACCGACCTGCTCGCGTCCGCCAAGGACGCACAATGGTTCAACACGCCCAGCCGGCTGTTCATCAAGAACATCTCGATCGAGTCGCCGCCGCTGACCCCCGACAAGCCGGTGGCCGCTGAGGATCTCGTCAGCGCCGACGGCGCCTGTCCCGGCATGACGCCGCCTCCGGGACCGGCCGATGCCAATGCGTCGACGACGGCGCCGGCTCCGATGGGCGGCACGGTCGCGCTCGGCCACACCGAATGCGACGTGGTGCGCGGCATCGGCGCGCCGTCGAACGTCAATCTCTCCAATGATGGCGCCGGGCGGCGCGTCGCCGTGGTGACATGGACGACGGGCCCGCGAGCGGGCATCTACACCTTCACGGCGGGTCGCCTGTCGTCGATCGAAGGCAATCCTGATCCGCAGCCGGTGCCGAAGGCAGCCAAGCCGAAGAAGAAGCACGCGTAACAAAATGCCCGTGTCCCGGACGCGGCGCGGCATGAAATGACGCGACGCTGAGCCGGGACCCATGTTTCAGCGTGCAAGCTGCTCCTGGGTCCGGGCTCTGCGGCGCATCGCCTTCGCGCTGCCCCCTTGGCCGGGGCACACGAGCTACCCAGCCGCTTCATCGAACTGCGTGCTCGCCTCCAGCCACTGCTCCTCCGCGCGCGCGAGTGCGTCGGCGGCATTGGCGCGGGCCTTCGACAATTGCGCGGCTTGTTTGGGATCGCGGGTAAAGATGTCGGGTAGCGACAGCGCGGTGTCGATCTTGGCGATGATCGCGCCGACGCGCGCGATCTCGGCTTCGGCTTCGGTGATGCGCTTCTTCAGCGAGCCGCGATTGTCCGACCTGGCGCGCTGCGGCTTTTCGCTTGCGACGCTGCGCTCGCGCGGGGCGGGCTCGCCGTTGCGCGCGGACAGCACCAGGCGGCGGTATTCGTCGAGGTCGCCGTCGTAGTTCGTGACGGTGCGGTCGGCGACGATCCAGAGCTGGTCGGCGCAGGCCTCGATCAGATAGCGGTCGTGCGAGACCATGATGACGGCGCCGGGGAATTCGTTGATGGCCTCGGCAAGCGCTGCACGGCTGTCGATGTCGAGATGGTTGGTTGGCTCGTCCAGGATGATCATGTTGGGGCCGAAGAAGGTCGCAAGGCCGAGCAGCAGCCGCGCCTTCTCGCCGCCGGACAATTTGCTGACCTTGGTGTCGGCCGCCTTGCCGGAAAAACCGATCGCACCGGCGCGGGCCCGGACCTTGGCCTCGGGCGCATCGCCACCCATCAGCTTGCGGACGTGGTCGTAGGCGGAGCCGTCTTCGTTCAATTCGTCGAGCTGATGCTGCGCGAAATAGGCGATCGACAGCTTGTCAGCACGCGTCACCTTGCCGGAGAACGGCGCGAGGCGGCCTGCGAGCAGTTTGACGAGTGTCGACTTGCCGTTGCCGTTGGAGCCGAGCAGGGCGATGCGGTCGTCATTGTCGATGCGCAAGGTGACGCGATTGAGCACGGCGTTAGCCGGATCGTAGCCGACCGAAACGTTGTCGACCGCGATGATCGGCGGTGACAAAATCTTCTCCGGTGCGGGAAAGCTGATCTCGCGCACGTCCTGGGTGACCAGCGCCGTGATCGGCTTCAGCCGCTCCAGCATTTTGACGCGGGACTGGGCCTGGCGGGCTTTGGAGGCCTTGGCCTTGAAGCGGTCGACGAAGGCTTGCAGGCGGGCGCGCTCGGCCTCCTGGCGCTTGACCGCCTTGGCATCGAGCATCTCGCGCATGGCGCGCTGCTCCTCGAACGAGGAGTAGGTGCCCTTGTAGAGCGTGAGCTTGCCGCGCTCCAGATGCAGGATCTGGTCGACCGAGCTTTCGAGCAGATCGCGGTCATGGCTGATCACGATCACCGTGCGCGGATAGTGCGCGAGATGATCCTCCAGCCACAGCGTGCCCTCGAGATCGAGATAGTTGGTGGGCTCGTCGAGCAGCAACAGGTCGGGGGCGGCGAATAGCGTGGCGGCGAGCGCGACGCGCATGCGCCAGCCGCCGGAAAATTCGGCGCAGGGACGGAGCTGGTCGGTGGCGGAGAAGCCGAGGCCGGACAGGATCGCCGCGGCACGGCTCGGCGCCGAATGCGCGTCGATGTCGACCAGCCGGGTCTGGATCTCGGCGATGCGGTGCGGATCGGTCGCGCCTTCGGCTTCAGTGAGCAGAGCCTCGCGTTCGAGGTCGGCCTTGAGCACGACGGAGATCAGGCTTTCGGGTCCGTTCGGGGCTTCTTGGGCGAGGCTGCCGACGCTCCAGCGCGGCGGCAGGCTCACCGAGCCGTGCTCGGCCGCGAGCTCGCCGCGGATCACCTTGAACAGCGTCGACTTGCCGGTGCCGTTGCGTCCGA
Organism: Bradyrhizobium symbiodeficiens; assembly: GCF_002266465.3. Taxonomy (NCBI): domain Bacteria; kingdom Pseudomonadati; phylum Pseudomonadota; class Alphaproteobacteria; order Hyphomicrobiales; family Nitrobacteraceae; genus Bradyrhizobium; species Bradyrhizobium symbiodeficiens. The sequence goes on from NZ_CP029427.2 coordinate 3,353,707, forward strand.
CCAGACCCACGCGCGATCCCGGCGTGATCTGCACGGAACTCTGGTCAATCAGAAGGCGTCCGGCGAGGCGGATGGAGAGGTCGGTGATCCCAAGCATGCGGCCTTGTCACCGCAAGGCGCGTCGAACGCAACCCGTTTTTCGCACCAGCTCAATGCTGGTCGCGGTCGCGCTGTCTCAGCTCGTTCATGAGCTGTTCGAGATGGGTCGGGAGCTGGGTTTCGGGACGCAGGCGCTGCTGGAGCCGTTCGCCCACGGCATCGCGAATCGAGCGACTGGTGCGGCCGTCGATCTGTTCGCTGTCATTGGCAAAAAGGGCGGCCATCGCGTTAGGTTCCGTGTGCTCAAAGTAAAGACACGGTACCAAGTCATTGACCCCCAAAATGGTTTCGCCGCTTTTGGGCAATGCCGGCATTCTCGTCAAAATTGCATGATTCCCGGCATGTCCGCCCAAAATGCGAAGCCCCGGCGGGGGGATCGCCGGGGCTCCTCTAGGAAGGTACCTGTGGGGGCGCAGATACCTGTCGGTCTTCAGGAAGGTGCTGTCGGGCTCAGTAGCAGCGGTTGACCATCCGCCAGCGGGGTCCCCAGGGGGTCGGGACCAGCCGGCGCACATAACAGCCGCCATAACCGTAGGAGACGGGGGCATAGAAGCGCGGTCCGCCCCAACGGTGGCCGCCGTGCCAGCCGCCACCGCCATGCCAACCCGGGCCGCCGCCATGCCAGTGCGCTGAAGCCGAGGTCGGCGCCAGCGCGGCACCCAGCGCAACCGCGGCCACAGCGGCAAGCGAAAGTTTCCTCAACATGGTGATCTCCTCAAAACTGCCGGCGCGGGGCTATCGCGTCCGATGGAAAGGCCTCCGAAACGGTCCGCCCGGTGATCGGACTTCGGTTTCGATGCGGCCAACCCTACGCCGGCGAGGCTGAACCGAATCCTGACGGAGCCTTCAGATTGGGTTCATCTGGGTGAAATTGTCGTAATCCATGTTGAACCGCACCCTCCGGTCCTGCGGCGAAGCGCCTGTGACGTCACTCGGGCGGTCGCTTGCCGGATGACAAAGGCGCCGATATAAGCCCGGCAACTCGACAATCACCGCTTTTCTTCCCAAGGACAAGATTATGGCCATCGAACGCACTTTCTCGATCATCAAGCCCGACGCGACCGCCCGTAACCTGACCGGCGCCGTCAACGCCGTGATCGAAAAGGCGGGCCTGCGCATCGTCGCGCAGAAGCGCATCCGCATGACCAAGGAACAGGCCGAGACCTTCTATGCCGTCCACAAGGCGCGGCCGTTCTTCGGCGAGCTCGTCGAGTTCATGACCTCGGGCCCCGTGGTCGTGCAGGTGCTGGAAGGCGAGAACGCCGTCGCCAAGTATCGCGACGCGATGGGCGCGACCGACCCGTCCAAGGCTGCCGACGGCACCATCCGCAAGCTCTACGCCAAGTCGATCGGCGAGAATTCCGCCCACGGCTCGGATGCGCCGGAGACCGCCGCGATCGAGATCGCGCAGTTCTTCTCGGGCAACGAGATCGTCGGCTGATCCATCAGCCGTAATTTAAAGACCGGGCGAAAGGACCTATTGTGAACTGGCTCTGGCAGATCTTCGATCCCGCCACGATCGGGGCATTCTTCACCCAGTTTCGCAACGAGATGGCCGAGCCGACCTTCTGGATTGCGGTCGGCAAGATCATCTGGATCAACATCCTCTTGTCCGGTGACAACGCGCTGGTGATCGCGCTCGCCTGCCGCGGCCTGTCGCCGCGACACCGCCTGTGGGGCATGATCTTCGGTGCTGGCGCCGCGGTGCTGCTGCGGATCATCTTCACCGGCATCGTCGCGACCTTGATGGAGCTGCCGTACCTCAAGCTGATCGGCGGTCTCGCGCTGATCGTGATCGCGGCCAAGCTGCTGGTGCCGGAACACGAAGACGACGACGACGTCGATGCTGCCTCGCATCTCTGGCAGGCCGTGCAGATCGTCGTGGTCGCCGACATCGTCATGTCGCTCGACAACGTCATTGCGGTCGCCGCGGCCGCCAATGGCAGCGTGCCGCTGCTGATCCTCGGCCTTGCCATCAGCGTGCCGCTGATCGTGGCCGGCGCGGCGCTGATCATGGCGCTGCTCGAAAAGCTGCCGGTGCTGGTCTGGGCCGGTGCGGCGCTGCTCGGCTGGATCGCCGGCGAGGTGATCGCGACCGATCCGGGCGTTGCGCCCAAGCTGCACACGCTGTTCGAAGGTTCGTTCGGCGCCTCGCTCGACGGCATGCTCGGTGCCTTGCGCATCCCGCCGCAGTTCGGCCATGGCGGTGCCGGCGGCGAATATTTCTGCGCGGCGCTCGGCGTCGTCGTCGTGCTGGTGGTCGGCAGCATCTGGCGCCGGCGCAAACTGACCTCTGCCGCACTGGCATCGTCGGAGCGGCACGCCCGGGCGTCGGCAGAGTAGGGCCGCTCAGTCGATCGTGCCGAGCTCCGTCACGGGGATCGTCCAGTAGACCAGCTTGGTTCCGGCGAACGAGAGCCGCAGGCGGTCGAGCAAGCGGCCGGCATCGCTGCTCGCCAGGATCACCTGCACGACTGCCTGATCGGCATGGCCCTTCACGCGTTCGGCGGCCGTATGCAAGCGGACCTCAGTGCCGTGACCCGCTCCGTGCGATGCCGTGAATCCCGAAACCAGGTCGCTCTGCTCGGTGAGATAGTCGAACACCTCCTCGCGGAGGCGATGCGGCACGATCAGCGTGAGACAGACGGGGTGCTCGGTCATTTCGTCACCTTCGACGTCCCGCCATAGCGGCGATACAGGATCGGCAGGAGAATTAGGGTGAGCAGGGTGGAGGACAGCAGTCCCCCGATCACGACGATGGCGAGCGGCCGCTGCACCTCGGATCCCGGCCCTGTGGCGAACAGCAGCGGGATCAAGCCCAGCGCCGTGATGCTCGCGGTCATCAGCACGGGGCGAAGCCTGCGCATGGCGCCTTCGACGACGATGCGATCCTCGGGAAGGCCGTGCGCGCGGAGCTGATTGAAGTAGGAGACCAGCACAACGCCGTTGAGCACGGCGATGCCGAGCAACGCGATAAATCCGACCGAGGCCGGCACCGACAGATACTCGCCCGTCACGACCAGCGCGAACACGCCGCCGATCAGCGCGAAGGGAATGTTGACCAGCACCAGCAGCGCCTGCCTGATGGCCCCGAAGGTGGTGAACAGCAGCACGAAGATCAGGCCGATCGCGACGGGGACCACGACGGACAGGCGCGCGGCGGCGCGTTGCTGATTCTCGAACTGTCCGCCCCAGGTCAGCCGGTAGCCGCTCGGCAGCGGCAGTTCGGTCGCCACCTTTTGTTGGGCGGCTTCGACGAAGCCGACCATGTCGCGGCCGCGGACGTTGGCCCGCACCACGCTCATGCGGGCGCCGTCCTCGCGGTCGATCTTCACCGGGCCATCCACGCGCTGGATGCGGGCGACCTGCGACAGCGCGACATGCCGCCCGGACGCCAGCGTCAGCGGCAGGCTCGCCAGCAATGTCGGCGCCTCCCGCGTCGTCTCGCTGCCCCGGACCAGGATCGGCGTACGGCGTCCTTCCTCGAGCGCGGTCCCGATGATGCGACCCTCGATCTGGGTCCGCAGCGAGGCGACGATGGAATCCACGCTCAGGCCGAGGCGGCCGGCCTCCAGGCGATTGACCGCAACCGTGTAATATTGAGCGCCTTCGTTCAGCGTGGTGTAAACGTCCTCGGCACCGTCGATACTGGACAGGATCGCCGACAGCTTTGCCGCGGTCTCGTTCAGCCGGGCGATGTCGGGGCCGAAGATCTTGACGGCGACGTCGCCGCGCACGCCGCTGATCATCTCCTGGACGCGCATGTCGATGGGCTGGGTGAAGCTGAGCGAGATGCCGGGAAAGCCGGCGAGGACCTCGCGAAGCTTCTGCAGCAGGGCCTCGCGATTGTCGGTCGCACGCTCGGCGGCCGGCTTGAGCACCAGGAACGTGTCGGTCTGGTTGGGGCCCATGGGATCGAGGCCGAGCTCGTCCGACCCGGTCCGGGCGACGATGCCGGCAATATCAGGCACGGCCAGCAGGGCGGTCTGCAGCCTTGTATTCATCGCAAGCGACTCGTCGAGATTGACCGAGGGCAGCGTCTCGACGCTGACGATGACGTCGCCTTCGTCCATCGTCGGCATGAAGGTCTTGCCGAGCTGGGTATAGGCGAAGCCTGCCGCAACGAGGCCGATCAGCGCCGCGGCCATCACCTTGCGTTCGTTGTCGAGGGCCCAGTGCAATGCCGGCGCGTAGACCCGTTGTGCCGCACGCACCAGCAGGGGATCGCGATGCGAGGCGGATTTGAGCACGAAGGAGATCGCGACCGGGATCACGGTGAGCGCCAGCAGCAGCGAGGCGGCCAGCGCGAAGATGATGGCGAGCGCGACCGGGATGAACAGCTTGCCCTCCAGCCCCTGCAGCGTCAGCAGCGGGACGAACACGATGATGATGATGAGCACACCCGAGGCGACCGGCTCCAGGACTTCGCAGACCGAACGGTAAACCAGGTGGATCAGCGGCGCGGCTTTGCCCGGCTCGTGCTTGGCGAGATTGCCGACGATGTTCTCGACCACGACGACCAGCGCGTCGATCAGCATGCCGATCGCGATCGCAAGTCCGCCGAGGCTCATCAGGTTGGCCGACATGCCCACCAGGCGCATGATGATCAACGCCATCACGATGGCGAGCGGCAGGCTGAGCGCGATCACCAGCGATGCGCGCCAGTTGCCGAGAAAGAGCAGCAGGAGAACGATGACCAGGACGGTGGCCTCGCCGAGGGCCCGCACCACGGTGCCGACGGCGCGGTTGACCAGGCGGCTGCGGTCGTAGAACACGTTGAGCGACACGCTCTTCGGCAACGAAGGTTGCAGCTCCGCGAGTCGGGCACGCACGTCGCGGATGAGCTGACCCGCGTTGGCGCCGCGCAAGCCGAGAACCAATCCCTCGACGGTTTCGCCGCGGCCGTCCGCCGTGACCGCGCCATAGCGCGTCAGCGTGCCGACTTTGACGCTTGCGACGTCGTTGACCAGGATCGGCACGCCCTCGCGGGTGTCGACGACGATAGCCTTGATGTCCTCGATCGAACGGATGCTGCCTTCGATCCGGACCAGGGCGCTGTCTTCGCCCTGGTTGACCCGTCCGGCGCCGTCGTTGCGGCTGTTGGCCTCGATGGCCCGGCGAAACACGTCGTAGGAAATGCCGCGCGCGGCCAGCGCATCGTTGCGCGGCACGATCTCGAAGGCGCGGACATAGCCGCCGAGCGCATTGACGTCAGCAACGCCGGGGACCGTCCGCAGGGCGGGGCGGATCACCCAGTCGAGCAGGGTCCGGCGCTCGGCAAGCGAAAGCTCGGGACTGTCGATCGTGAACATGAACATCTCGCCGAGCGGGCTCGTGATCGGCGCAAGCCCGCCGGTCACGCCTTCGGGGAAATCGCGCGAGATGTTCGACAGACGCTCCGAGACCTGGTTGCGCGCCCAGTAGATGTCGGTGCCGTCCTCGAAATCGACGGTGATGTCGGCCAGCGCGTATTTCGTGGTCGAACGAAGCACCTTCTTGTTCGGTAATCCGAGCAGCTCGAGCTCGACGGGGACGGTGATGCGCTGCTCGACCTCTTCAGGGGTGAGGCCCGCCGCCTTCATGATGACCTTGACCTGAACCGGCGAGACGTCGGGAAAGGCGTCGATCGGCAGGCCGGGCAGGAGGACGGCGCCGGCGCCCATCACCAGCAGCACACTCAGCAGAACGAACAGTCGCTGCGACAGCGCGAACGCAACCAGGCGCCGGAGCATTTACTGCCCCAGTCCCGAGAGCATGCCGCGCAGCGCCGAGATGCCGCCGATTGCGATCGTGTCCCGCTCCGTGACGGCGCCCGACACGACGACATGGTCCTGGTCTTCCGCAAGCAGCTTGACCGGCACCAGACGGAAGCCGCCGTCGAAGGCGACGAAGACCGATGTCTGCTCGCCCCGCCGGACCAGCCCGCTGTAAGGGATCTCAAAGGCGCTTTCGCCGGCCGAGAGAAACCCGATGCGGGCCGCGGTGGTCTGGCCGGGATGCAGCTCGCCGTCATTGGGGACTTCCGCGCGAACCAGAATGGTCTGGGTGGCAGCGTCGATGGTCTCGGAAACCAGCACGACCTTGCCTGAAGTGGAATAGCCCTCGATCTCGACTTTCGCGCCGGCGCGGATCACGTGAATATTGGCGGCAGGGACCGCGATTTCGGCCCATAGCGGCGAGAGCCGCGCCAGCTTGACGAGCGACGCTGATTGTTCGAGCCGTTGTCCCGGCGACACCGCGAGCTCGACCACCGATGCGGTTTGCGGCGCATTGACGGTGAGCGTCGCGCTGATCGCCGCTTGCTGGGCGAGGCGCGAGATTGCATCATCGGACATCCCGCTCAGATGCAGCATCTGGCGCCGTTCGGCGACGACGAGAGCGGCCTGGCGCGCTTCGGCCTGGCTGGCCTCGAGCACGCGTTGCGGCACGGCCTTGCCCTCGAACAGATCGACGTTGCGCGCGAGCTGCTGGCTGACGAGATGCTCCTGCGCAATCGCGTGCAGATAGTCGCGCTGCTGGGAGACGAAGCTCGGACTTTCCAGGATGACCAGCGGCTGGCCGGCGGTGGCGCGGTCACCGCGCCCGACCAGGAGATTGGCGACCATGCCAGCCACCGGCGCGCTGACGACCCACAATTGCTGCGTCGGGATCACGATCTGGACGGGATAGGGCAGCGTGAGATCGGTCCGGCTCGCGACCGGATGGGTGACGCGCACGCCGAGATTGCGCGCCTGTGCATCGCTGAGCTTGACCTCGTCCTGCGCCATCGAGACTGAGGGCAACAAAATCGATGCAATCGCAAGAGATGCAATCGCAAGAAGGGTACGCGCGAGCGCGCCCCCGGAGGAGGTGAAAAGGAGATTTCCGTGACGGACTCGCATGAGGAATCTCCCTCGCTCACCGGCGAGCGAAGCGCTACTCGATTGCAGGTTTCGCTTACTCCAGCCGCGCGCGGGCGAGTTGATTTGCCTCAATCGGCGGTCTTCGCCCCTCCCGGTGAGGCCGCGGCTGGGCCAAGCAGTCTCGCTCACGATGGACGCTTCCTGCCGGTGATCATCGCCTTCACCAGGTTCTCGCGGTGCTCGAAGCTCGCCACCAGGACGCCAATCACATGGACGACGACGAGGCCGATCGTGAGGTTGGCGAACGTCTCATGGACCTCTTCCACCCATTTTGCTCCCCAAAAGCTGCCGGTCGTCATCATGTAACCGGTGGCGCAGGTGCCGATCAGCATGACGATCAGCGCCACGACCATCGCGCCGCCGGCGGGATTGTGGCCGAGATAGCGCGGCGCCCTCAGCAGCGCCACGTCGCGCGCGTAGGCGAGCACCGCGCGCGGCGAGCGTACGAAGTCGCTGAAGCGCGCATGGCGCGGTCCCACGAAGCCCCACACGATCCGTAAGCCGAGCAACCCCGCAATCGTGTAGCCGGCGGCGATATGGACATTCTCGATCTCGTCGCCGGTCGCATAAGCGAGCAGAAACAGCCCGGCCAGCGACCAGTGGAACACGCGCACAAAGGGGTCCCAGACCTTGACGGCGGCCGGCGGCTTCTCGCCGCCGGCCACGATCGCGTCGTGAATGACGCTCATGGCGGCCTCTTACAACTGACCGACGATCCGGCCGCTGGTCGGATCGACGAACAATTCGACCCGGCTGCCGGACTTGTCGATGGTGTAGAGTTCGCCACAGGCATTCTTGAGCTTGGCCTTCTGGACTTTGTAACCCTGGGCTTCGACCTTGGCCTGCAATTGTTCGAGCGGCAGCCAGCTTGTCTGTGGCGCTGCAGTGCAGGGGCGCCCGAGGCTGCCGGCATGAGCGGTCGCGGCGGCTGCGAGCAAGGCGGCGGCAGCGGTGAGGATGGTGATCTTGCGCATGATTCTCTCCGGCTTTTGGCGTCCGGCCGCGTCATGCGGCGAGGCGATGTACGGATATTGGCAGACGGGCCCTGACGGCTACCTGTTGATCCACGTCAGCGTCTTGTCAGGTTGATTAGGGCAGTCTTTGTGAATGCAACCAGCCAGCTTCCTGGGATTCCTCGCAGTGCCTTTGCTGGCAGGCGTCCTGCTCGCGCCGGTGCCTGCCGCAGCAGGCGGCCACGATCGAGGCGCGCCCGACGCGGTTCGCCGCGCAGTCGAGGCGGGCGAGATCAAGTCACTCGCCGACATCCTCGCCTCCATTCGTGGCAAGCTGCCGGGGGAGGTCGCCGGCGTCGAGATAGAGCGCGAGCGGGGCCGCTGGGTCTACGAGTTTCGCGTCGTGGACGACAAGGGCCGCCTCTACGAGGTGCACGTCGATGCGCGGAGCGGCGAGATCGAACGCATCAGGGAGAAGTGATGCGCCTGTTGCTGGTGGAGGACGACCGACGGATCGCAGCCGATGTGGAGAGGGCGCTCCACGCGGCCGGCTATGTGGTCGAGACCGTCCGCAACGGCGAGGAAGCCTGGTTCCGCGGCGATACCGAGGAGTACGGCGCCGTCATCCTCGATCTCGGCCTGCCCGGCATGGACGGCCTGGCGGTGCTCAAGCGCTGGCGCGCGAACGGACGCTCCATGCCGGTGCTGATCCTGACGGCGCGCGGCAGTTGGGCCGAGCGCGTCGACGGGATCGACGCGGGCGCCGACGACTACCTGCCCAAGCCGTTCCGCATGGAAGAATTGCTGGCGCGGCTGCGCTCGATCGTGCGTCGCTCGGCGGGGCATGCTTCCCCCCGGATCGTTGCCGGCGACGTCGAACTCGACGAACGCCAGATGAAGGTGACGCTGCGCGGCGTACCCGTCGCGTTGTCGCCGCTGGAATACCGCCTGGTCGCCTTTCTCTTGCACCATCGTGGCCGCGTGGTGCCGCAGCACGAGCTCGACGAGAACGTCTATGGCCATGGCGAGGACCACGAGTCGAACGCACTCGAGGTGCTGGTCGGCCGGGTGCGCAAGAAGCTCGGGGCGGATCTGATCGAGACCAGGCGCGGCTTCGGCTATCTGGTCCCGGAGACGACGCCGTGAGCTGGGGCTCGCTGCGGCTGCGACTGGTGGCCGGCGGAGTGGTGGCGATCCTGATCGCGCTGACCATCGCCGGAGCCGGGCTGACGTTGCTGTTCGAACGCCACGTCACGCGCAGCATTGGCGACGACCTCGACGTCTATCTGAAGCAACTCATCGCAGGTATCGACGTGGATGCGAAGGGCAAGCTGGTGGTGGGCCGGCCGCCGGCCGATCCGCGTTTTGCCGACCCGCTTTCGGGCTTGTACTGGCAGGTATCGGACGACGGCGGTCAGGTGCTGCGTTCGCGCTCGCTGTGGGATACGGCCTTGGACTTGCCGCAGGACGAGCCGTCGCCTCGCGAATTGCACCGTCACGTCATCGCCGGGCCGGCGAACGCGCGGCTTTTGGTCAGTGAACGCCGCGTGCTGCTCACCGTGGGCGACCGCCGCGTTCCGGTGCGCGTTGCGGTGGCGGCCGATCTTGCCCGCGTGTCGGTCGCCGCCTCGCAATTCGCCAGGGATCTGGCGCTGGCGCTCGGCCTGCTGGGCCTGGTGCTGGCGGCGGCCACCTCGGTCCAGGTCGGACTGGGCCTCCGGCCGCTCGATGCACTTCGCCGCGGCGTCGCCGACGTCCGCTCCGGCCAACGCAAGCATCTTCCCGTCGATGTCCCTGCCGAGGTGAAGCCGCTGGTGGAAGAGGTCAACAATCTGATCGACGCCCAGGAAGGCGAGATCGAGCGTTCGCGCAGCCGCGCCGCCGACCTGGCTCACGGGCTGAAGACGCCGCTCGCCGCTCTCGCGGCCGATGTCGCGCTGTTGCGCCAGCGAGGCGAGCAGGACATCGCCCAGGCCATCGAAGCCGTCGCCGATGCGATGAGCCGTCATGTCGACCGCGAGCTGGCACGCGCCCGGGCGCGGGGCACGGCGCGACTGCGTGGCGGTACTTCCACGCCCCTCAGACCGCTTGTCGAATCCCTGATGCTGACGCTGGCGCGCACGCCTGCTGCCCAGCTGCTTGAATTCAAGACCTGCATCACGGGCGAGCCGAGCGTACCGCTCGATCGGGCTGATCTGGCGGAAGTGTTGGGTAATCTCCTGGAAAACGCCACCCGTCACGCCAGGAGCCGGGTGCGGATTGGCGCAGACGCCACTGCAAATCCGGCGATCACGGTCGAAGACGACGGCCCGGGCATCGCGCCCGCCGAACGTTCGCGCGTACTCGAACGCGGTGCGAGACTGGATGAGCGCGGCGAAGGTGCCGGTCTCGGCCTCGCGATCGTTCAGGACGTGCTGAGTGCCTATGGATGGCAGCTCGTCCTCACCGATTCCGAGCTCGGCGGACTGAAAGCCGTCATCGCGCCCGAAGGTAGCGGAGATCCAACGGCCACTGCTGGTTGAAGACCCAGCCGCTCGCTTGACGCACTGTCCTCGTTGTCAGCGCCGCACGATCGAGCCGGCGCGGTTGATCAGGCGGGCGAGCTGCTTGAAGCGGCTGCCGACGCGGTCGGCGACGAGGTCGCCGAGTCGGTGCTCGAACATGAGCATCAGCTTGCGGCCCTCGCTGCGGAAATGCGTGGCCGGCAGCACGCCCGGACGCGCCGCCGAGATCAGATGCGCGACGCGGAACGCGGCGCCGAGAAGGCGCGCGCGTTCGAGCTGCGCCGGCGTCAGCAGTTCCTGCATGGTCAACGGCGGCTGGTTTTCCTCGCTCAGGCCCGCATAGCGATAGAACACCGACAGGCCGACGAAGGCCCGCTCGGTGTGGGTGATCGCGCCGAAATTGCCGTTGACGACGAGGCTCAGCGTCTGCTCGCCGCGGTGATCGGGATGCACGCGCCAGCCGATGTCGGACAGCAGGCACGCGGCGTGGCGCAAGCGGCGGTCCTCCTCGGTCTCGCGCAGCTTCACCACGCGAACGAGGCGGTCGGTCCAGGCAATCAGCTCGTGGGCGTGCTTTGCCGAGCGCGACAGCAGCCGGTTGAGCTCTTCCGCGGCGCAGATCAGGCCGTCCTTGGTGCGTTCCGCCTCCGACAGCTTCTCGTGCAGCAGGCCCTCGCGCACGCCGAAGGTCGAGAACACGATCGTCTTCGGCTTCGCCACCCGGATGATGTGCTCGAGAACCAGCGCCGCATAGGTGAGGAGCGGGCGGCGTGCATCGGCGACGCTCTCGATGTCGGCGAGCATGTCCGCGGCGGCGAGACGACGCAGACGACGCGAGAAGTCGAGCGCCTCGGCGGCCGAAATCGAATAGCCATGCATCACCTGGAGCGGATAGCCGCTCTGGATGATGTGAATGCGCGCGAGTGCGCGCCAGGTGCCGCCGACCGCGTAGAAGGTGCGGCCGCGGCCCGCGGTCAGCAGCTCGACGTCGTCGATCTCCTCGCGGACGATGCGGTCGGCCCGCTTGAGCGATTTATGCGCGAGGTCCTGCAGCGCCAGCCCGCCGAGCGGCAGCGTCACGCCGCTGCGCACGCTGTTCCTGCGCACGTCGATCAATTCGAGCGAGCCGCCGCCGAGGTCGCCGACGATGCCGTCGGGATGGTGGATGCCGGAGATCACGCCAAGCGCCGACAGCCGCGCCTCGCGCGGCCCCGACAGGATCTCGATCTTCACGGCGCAGATACGCTCGGCCCTGGCGATGAAATCGGGGCCGTTGGAGGCGTCACGGCAGGCCGCAGTCGCGATCGCGAACACGCGTCCGACCTGCATCACGCGGCACAATGCGCGGAAGCGCCTCAGCGAGGTCAGCGCCTTGTCGACGGCATCGGGCGCGAGCAGGCCGGTGCTCTGCACCTCGCGTCCAAGGCCGCACAGCGTCTTCTCGTTGAAGATCGGAATGAGACTGCGCGTCAGTCCCTCGTAGACGACGAGACGGACCGAGTTGGAGCCGATATCGATGACCGCGACGCTCGAGCCGCGCTTGCGCGGCCGCTTCACGTCGGAAATCCCCGATCAGGATTGATGGCGTTCGTTCCGGCGCGTGAGACGACGCGGCGAGGATTCCTTGAGCGACTTTCCACGGCCAGACAGACTCGGATTTGTCATGAAGTAGTTGTGCACGTTGAAAGGCTCCTCGCCCTTCGCGGTCTTCATACGCGTTGAGGACCCGTCCGGCAACAATTGCCAGCTTTGCTCATTGTCCTTCAGGTTCGCGACCATGATCTGTTCGAGAACCTGCTGATGCACCGTGGGATTCTGCAGCGGGCACAGCACCTCGACGCGGCGATCGAGGTTGCGGGGCATCATGTCGGCCGACGAGATATACACAGCCGCCTTGGCGCTCGGCAGGCCCTGACCCATGCCGAAGCAGTAGATTCGGCCGTGTTCCAGGAAGCGTCCGATGATCGACTTGACGCGAATGTTCTCGGACAGGCCGGGAATGCCGGGCCGCAGGCAACAGATACCGCGCACCACCAGCTCGACCTGCACGCCGGCCTGGGAGGCCTCGTACAGCGCATCGATAATATCAGGATCGACCAGCGCATTCATCTTCATCCAGACCGCGCCGGACCGGCCGTGCTTAGCGTGTGCGGTCTCGCCCTGGATATGCTCGATGATGCGTTTGCGCAGGGTGAGCGGCGACACCGCCATCTTTTCCAGATCGCTCGGCGCGGCATAGCCGGTGATGAAATTGAACACGCGCGCAGCATCGCGGCCGATGGTCGGATCGGATGTGAAGTAGGAGAGGTCGGTGTAGATGCGCGCGGTGACCGGGTGGTAGTTGCCGGTACCGGTATGAACGTAAGTCGTGAGGCTGCCGCCCTCGCGGCGCACCACCATCGAGAGTTTTGCGTGCGTCTTCAGTTCGAGGAAGCCGTAGACGACCTGCACGCCGGCGCGTTCGAGATCGCGCGCCCAGCGGATATTGGCCTCCTCGTCGAAGCGCGCCTTGAGCTCGATCAGCGCGGTGACGGACTTGCCGGCTTCGGCAGCTTCCACGAGCGCGCGCACGATCGGCGAGTTGCTCGAGGTGCGGTAGAGCGTCTGCTTGATGGCGACGACGTCGGGGTCGCGCGTCGCCTGCTGGAGAAACTGCACCACCACGTCGAAGGATTCGTAGGGGTGATGGACGACGAGGTCCTTCTGCCGGATCGCAGCGAAGATGTCGCCGCCTTGCTCGCGCACGCGCTCGGGATGCCGGGGCACGTAAGGGGTGAATTCCAGATCGGGCCGGTCGAGGCGGGTGAGTTGCGAGAGCTCGTTCATGGCGAGCACGCCGTCGACGAGGAACACCTCGTCGTCGGCGGTCGACAGCGCGTGCTGCACGAAGTTGCGCAGCTGCTCCGGCATCTTGGCGTCGATCTCGAGCCGGATCACCGAGCCGCGGCGGCGGCGTTTCAGCGCGGTCTCGAACAGGCGGACGAGATCCTCGGCCTCTTCCTCGATTTCGAGTTCGGAGTCGCGGATGACGCGAAAAGCGCCTTGGCCGTGCAGGTTGTAGCCGGGGAACAGGCGGTTGATGAACAGGGCGGTCGCCTGTTCCAGCGAGATCAGCCGGACCACCTTGCCCTCGGTCGGCAGGCGGATGAAGCGGTCGATCTTGCCCGGCATGCGGATCAACGCGTTCATCTGCTTGCCGTCGGCGGCGCGCGTGAGCTGGAGCGCGATGGTGAAGCCGAGGCTCGGGATGAACGGGAAGGGGTGGGCGGGGTCGATCGCCAGCGGCGTCAGCAGCGGGAACACGTTGCTGAGGAAGTAGTCCTCGATCCAGGTCCGTTCCGCCTTGGTGACGTCCTTGCCCTCGACCAGCACGATGCCGACATCGGCCAGGGTGCCGCGCAAATCGCGCCAGATTGCCTGCTGGTCGGAGGCAAGCTCGGAGACGGTGCGGTTGATCAGCGCGAGCTGCTCGGACGGGGTCAGACCGTCGGGGCTGCGTTCGGCAATGCCCTCGCGCACCTGGGCCTTGATGCCGGCGACGCGGACCATGAAGAACTCGTCGAGGTTATTCGCCGAAATCGACAGGAATCGCACCCGCTCAAGCATGGGGTGGCTTGGATTGACCGATTCCTCCAGGACGCGGCGGTTGAAATGCAGCCAGGAGAGCTCGCGGTTGATGAATCGCTCGGGACTCGATGCGATCGCCGGCAGGCTCTCGGTCTCTGGGGCTTTTTCTTTAGTTTCAACAGTTTGCACAGAGTCCATCAGAAGTCGGTCCATCCAGTTCGCCCCAATTTGCGACTTACCCGCAAAACCGCCGGGAGCATGTGTTAGAGCGATGACGTTTCGATGACATTGATGTTCCGCCGCTTCGCCGCGTCAAGCGGGCTTCGCGTGGGGCCTTGGAAGCGCAGGTCAGGCGTCCCGCAACAGCTCGGCGGCCAGCGCCCGGGTGACGGGGCGGCCGAGCCTGAGGGCTTCGCTGTCGAGCAGCTCCACGGCCTGGCGGGCGGCGGCCGAGGACCGCTCCAGGCGGGTGGCGAGGTAGCTGACCACGCTCTCGTCGACGGCGAGCTGGCGGTCGGCGCAGAATTTGACGATCAGGCCGCGGAACAGTCGGTCGTCGGGCGGCAGCAACGCGACCACCGGCACGGCCCGCAGACGCGAGCGCAGGTCGCGAAGCTCGATTTCCAGCGCGGCTGGCACCTCGCGTCCGGTGAAGAGGAGGTTGGCCTCGTCCTCGCGGGCAAGGTTCATCAGGTGGAAGAGGGCGCGTTCGTCAAATTCCCCGACCTTGATGTCCTCGACCACCAGGGCGCCGGTGGCGAGCGCGCCCGGAACGCTCGCGGCGGTCAGTGCATTGGCCGTGGTGGAGCGGGGCGCCGGATTCCTCAGCCCAGATCGCGGCGAGATGGCTCTTGCCGCTTCCTTCCGGGCCGGCCAGCCACATGATCCGGTTCGGCCATTCCGGCCAGCTGTCGATCAGGCCGAGACCGGCCGCGTTGGCGGGGCCTTCGAGGAAATTGTCCCGGCTGAGGCTTTCCGCATGCGGAAGCGAAAACGCCAATTGTCGGGGGTGAACGCGGCCTGGCACGCTTGCTTTGCTCCATGCCGGCGGGCCCGGCGTGATGTGAAGAGATCGAACGTATCGAGCGGGAGTTGGCCTTTTGCGGGGCCACATCGCCTCTCATTTGGCCTCGATCGTACTCATGTGCCGCAGCCACTCGACCAGATAGAGCGACACGGAGGCGAGCGTGAAGACCGTGACGAGGCTCATCAGGATGATATCATAAGGGGCCGGCTTGAAGCCGAAGGCAAGCGCCGCCAGCACGAGGGCCGCGAACGCCACTTGCGCCACGGTGTTAAGCTTGGACACTTTCGACGGCTTCATCTCGACCGGCCGGTCGAACAGCCAGGATACGATCACGGCGGCGACGATCATGATGTCGCGCGAGACCACCAGGATCACGATCCAGCGCGGGATTGCGCCCCAGATCCCGAGCGCCATGTAGATCGAGACCAGCAGCGCCTTGTCCGCGAGCGGATCGAGCAGGGCGCCGAGTTCGCTCGTCATGTTGAAGCGCTTGGCCAGGAAGCCGTCCACGGCATCGCTGATCCCGGCGATCAGGAAGACGGCGAACGCGACCTCCATTTGGCTCGACACGATGGCCCAGACGATGATCGGGACCAGCATGATGCGGCCCAGGGTAATGATATTCGGAATACTCACGAAAGCGCTTCCCGGCACCCGGTCTGACCTCGAATCCGGCCCCCTCGGGAGGCTGAACCGGTTGATATCTACATACTATAGGGTGGGGCGCCACGCTTGCCATTGCGCGTCCCCGGAATTCGACGTAACCAGCCGCAAACCCACTGGAAATCGGGCATGACCGACCGCAAAAACGGCCTCACTTACGCCGATTCAGGCGTCGATATCGACGCGGGCAACCGCCTGGTCGATTTGATCAAGCCGATGGTGCGCGCCACCGCACGGCCCGGCGCCGACGCCGAGATCGGCGGCTTCGGCGGTCTGTTCGACCTCAAGGCGGCCGGTTTCAAGGACCCGGTCCTGGTGGCTGCGACCGACGGGGTCGGCACCAAGGTCAAGATTGCGATCGAGACCGGGCTGCACGGCGGGATCGGCATCGACCTCGTCGCCATGAGCGTCAACGACCTCGTGGTGCAGGGCGCCGAGCCGCTGTTCTTCCTGGACTATTTCGCCTGCGGCAAGCTCGATCCGGAGGCGACGGCCTCGATCGTCGCGGGCGTCGCGGAAGGCTGCCGAGAATCCGGCTGTGCCCTGATCGGCGGCGAGACCGCCGAGATGCCCGGGCTGTACAAGGACGGCGACTACGACCTCGGCGGCTTTGCTGTCGGTGCTGCGGAGCGGGGCACGCTGCTGCCGCGCAAGGACATCGCCGCGGGCGACGCCGTGATCGGGCTCGCCTCGTCGGGGGTGCATTCCAACGGCTTCTCGCTGGTGCGCAAGATCGTCGAGCAATCGGGCCTCGGCTTCGAAGCCCAGGCTCCGTTCGCCCCTGTGATGACGCTGGGCGGCGCGCTGCTGACGCCGACCAAGCTCTACGTCAAATCCTGCCTGCGTGCGATCCGCGAGACCGGCGCGGTGAAGGGCCTTGCCCACATCACCGGCGGCGGCTTCACCGACAACATTCCGCGCGTACTGCCGAAGGAGCTCGGCGTCGGCATCGATCTGGCACGCCTGCCGGTGCTGCCGGTGTTCAAATGGCTGGCCGCGCAGGCTGGCATCGCCGAGCTGGAAATGCTGCGCACCTTCAACTGCGGCATCGGCATGATCGCGATCGTCGAGCCCGACAAGGTCGACGAGGTTGTGCAGGTCTTCACCGACGCCGGCGAGACCGTGGCGCAGCTCGGCACCGTGATACCGGCCGAGGGCGAGCACCGCGTCGTCTATAACGGCCATCTCGACATGGCCTTGTAATGACTGGCGCTGTGATGAAGCGCCGCGTCGCCATCCTGATCTCCGGCCGCGGCTCCAACATGTCCGCGCTGATCAAGGCCGCTGCGGCTGCGGATTTCCCGGCCGAGATATCGCTCGTCATCTCGAACAAGGCCGACGCGCTCGGGCTCGAACGGGCCCAAGCGGCTGGCGTGAACACGCTGGTGATCGAGAGCAAGCCGTTCGGCAAGGACCGCGCCGGCTTCGAAAAGGTGCTTCAGGCGGCCCTCGACCAGCACGGTATCGAGCTGATTTGTCTCGGCGGCTTCATGCGCCTGTTCACGGCCGAGTTCACCCAAAGCTGGTACGGCCGGATGCTCAACATCCATCCCTCGCTGCTGCCGTCCTTCCCCGGCCTCGACCCGCACGGCCAGGCCCTGCGCGCCGGCGTCAAACTGTCAGGCGCGACGGTGCACTTCGTGATCCCCGAGACCGACGCCGGCCCGATCGTGATGCAGGGCGCGGTGCCCGTTGGCGATCACGATACGGGAGATACGCTGTCGGAACGCATCCTCGAAGTCGAGCACCGCATCTATCCCGAAGCGCTGCGGTTGCTTGCGACCGGAAAGGTCCGGATCGAGGGCGATGTGTGCAGGACGGCCGGGAGTGCTGCGTCGGAGAATTTTTTAGTTTCGCCCGTCGTAGGGTAAAGATGGTCTCGGGCTCACGAGCCGCGAAATAACAGATCGACCGGTTTGTACATTTGCCGAGGCTGATCGAACACACCTTCGAACGCCTCATCGGGAAGCTCCGAGCCGAAAACGTCGAAAGCACCGTTCACCCCGACATCAGTGCCTGCGATAACGCCTGCCGAAGCCGAGCGTTGCTGCTCATCAGTCGTCATCGGTGGTGGCTTGGTGGTGATGGTCGGCTCCAAAGCAACGGCGGCTTTCGCTAATATCATCCAACAAAAACAAAATCCCCCGGCAGAGCCGGGGGCAACGTCATGTTCTCTCGTGTGTAGCCTTGAGAGAAGTCAGGAGACCTTGAGGTTCTCCGCGGATGCCTTGCCGCGGTTCTCCACGAGGTCGTATTCAACCACCTGGTTTTCGTTGAGGGTCGAGAGTCCGGCGCGCTCGACGGCGGAGATATGGACGAACACGTCCTTGTCGCTGCCGTTCGGCTTGATGAACCCGTAGCCCTTGGTCGGGTTGAACCATTTGACGGTGCCCTTTTGCGGCATCCTCAGTCTCCTCCGCTAGATACAAAAACGACGCGGCCGCTTTTCGCGTGCCACGCCACAAACGGGCTTCCGGAAGTCTGTTCGAGTCTTGAGTCTCAATGTCGCGAAACGCACAGTCGAGCGGCCAATTCCGATTGTGTCCGATATTGCAACATGAAAATCGCCCGTTAGCAAGCCGTGCGCGGATTTCAAGGGCGAGCCGTTTGTGCCGACTTGCAATTTCCGACCTGTGGCCGCGGAACCACAATCGAGGGCAATAGCCTCGGTGACAGCGGGCCAAGCGGTTGACCCTCCGTAGCAGTTCGGCGCAAATCGCGACGTGCGCCGCGCCTGTTGCATTTTTGCGCGCCGCCATTTGCTTCGGGATTTTCGTCATGTGCTGCACATCGCAGCCCTCCGGGACACGGCAGGTAAGTGGAGGAGCCCGGGTTCGCCGGACGACGGCCAACGTCGCGGGTGCCGTCGTGGCTGGTTTGATGGTGCCGGCTGCTTTTGCTCAGGTGGCGCCGCCGCTGCCGCCTCCCACGCCCTCGGCCATCTCGACCAACTACGACCAATCGGCCGGCAACAGCGCGCTCAATCTCGGCTCGAACTTCCTGGAGCGCCTCGGCAACCAGGCATCAGGCGGCGTCAACCGGACGTTCCGGACCAATCCCGGCGGCGGCGGCGCATCCGCGAGTGCGGAAGACCCGCGCTATCGCACTTGGTTCGAGGGCTACGGCATCTCGGTGCGGACAGACGCGCAAGGGGACTTCGTCGGCGACAGGCGCAAGACGGTCGGCGGCGTTGCCGGCTTTGGCGCGCGGGTGTCGCCGGGCGTCAATCTCGGCTTCTCCGTCGACCAGAGCCACACCGACGTCGACGTGCCGCTGGCGCTGCAATCGGCGACGCTCGACCTGACGCAAGTCGGCATCAACGGTTCGGTCGACAAGGGGCCATGGACCTGGGCCTTTGCCGTGGTGCACGGCTTCGGCAAGGTCCGTTCCAGCCGCGACACCGGCCTTGGCCTTGCGACCGCGGGCTATCGCGCCGCAGTCGACGGCGCGCTGACCGAGATCAGCTATTACTGGACCAAGGACCAGATGCGGATCGTGCCCAAGGGCGCGCTGGAATATGTGCGCGCCACCAGCGCGGCGTTCCAGGAGGCCGGCGGCCTCGATCCGCTCACCGTCGGTTCGACCACGCTCTCGCGCGCACGCATCATGGTCGGGGCCGAGATCGGCCGCTACTTCATCATCGACCAGAGAATCCTGGACCTGTCGGCCTACGGCAAGCTCGTCGACAATTTCCATCAGGATTTGGGATTGATCCAGGTCAGCCTCGGCACCCAGAACATCGTGGTGCCCGGCATCGGCGAGAGCCGTTACGGCATGGATGCAGGTGCCTCGGCTTCGCTCAGCCTGACCAGTGTGGCGCGGCTCTACGTCAATTACGACGGCAAGTTCCGCAACGAGCTGACGTCACACCAGGGCACGGTCGGCTTCGAATATCGCTGGTAGGCAGAGACCTTCTAAGCCGGCGTCGCCGCGACATATCCCGTCAATCCAAATCCCTCGCGCGCGGCCGTCATCATCGGCACCAGCGCGTTCGGATGGATGAATTCGTCGCGAAAGCAGGGATAGATCTTGGGATCGAAGATCTTCTTCAGCCAGTCGATCACGATCTTGTGGCGCTCGGAGGTTCGAAACTCCTTGTGATAAGTGAGCCAGAGATCGGCGTGGTGGCTGACGCCGAGATCGACGGCGATCAACGGCGCGCCCAGCGCGATCGAGACCGTCGGCAGGAAGCCGATGCCGGCGCCGCGCTCGACGGCATAGAGCGCGCCGACCGAGGAATTGGTCTTGATCCCGACGATCCCCTCGAGCGACTTCAGTCCGAGCACGCGGGCGTAGGCGCTGTCGTCGACCTGCGGCGCGCTCTGCTTGATGATGCGGTGGTTATTCAGTTCGGCGAGCGTCGTCGGCACGCCGTAGAGGCTTTCGTACTCCTTTGAGACGAAGGGATAGATGTGCAGACGGCCGAGCTTGGCGACGATCAGGTCGGGATTGGTCGGAGGCTCGAGCTGGATCGCGATGTCGGATTCAAGCCGTGCGACGTCGGCCTGCTCCATCGCGCAACGCAAATCGACGGTGATCTTGCGGTAGGTCTTCTGGAAGTCGATCAGTCGCGGAAGGATCCAGAAATTGCCGGGACCTTCGGTCACCGCGACGCGCACGGTGCCGGAAGTGTCGTTCGACGACCGCGAGGCGCGCCGAAAGACGTTGAAGGCATGACGCTCCATATGCGCAACGTCGGCGATCATCGCGGTGCCTTCATCGCTGAGCGTGAGCCCGCTCTGGTCGCGCAGGAACAGCTTGCAGCCGATGCTCTCTTCGAGCCGGTCGATCCGGCGCATCAGCGTGGTCGAGGTGAGCCCGAGCTCCTCGGCGGCATTGCGAAAACTTTTATATTTTGCACACGCTAAAAACAGTTTCAAATCGTCCCAGGACGCATCCAGGGCTTCTTCACCGTGCTGCGTCACCGCAGCACCCCGGTGCAATAACTGCTGCATACTCCTGATCCCCAGCCGCTAAGCTCATCGGCATAGCGGGGCACGAAAGCCTCGAACGATAGAGGCGTGACATGTGTATGGAAAGGGGCTCGTTTGCCGCAAGGCATGATTTCGATGCCTTGCCGCTGAGCCCGGATGTCGAAGTCCGTTGCGCGCAATCTTCCGAAATTGCCGTGCTTGCACAGATGGCGCACCGGCTGGTGCCGGGCGTTCGGATCGGGGCCGCCGAGCTTGCGCGATACGTCGCGTTCGACCCCCAGAGTATCCTGACGTTCACCCGGAAGGGCGATCTCGTCGGCGGCATGGCGTTCCTGTTCCTCAACGACCGCGGGCACGATGCGCTGCTGCTCGACGAGATCTGCCTCACTGCGCCTGAGACGCACTATCTCGTTTCCGCGAAAGAAGACGTCGCTGCCATCTACATCTGGGCGATCGCGGCGACAGGACGCGGGATCGCCGGTCTCGGCAAGGCTGCAGCACATCTCCGACAGCTAAGGTTTCGCGGCGCCGATTGCTATGCGCAGCCGTCAACGGTGGCCGGACGCGACATCATGAAGGCGACCGGCTTTGCGCCGGTCCCGAGCTTCCAGCCCGACCTCTGGTGCTACGAGCGGCCTTGGCATCGCCAGCCGCTGCGCATGCCGGGCGCGATCATCCAGGCAAGGAGTTTTGCAGATGCACGGTACTAGGATTCCTCTCGCCAAGCCCAGTTCCCGGGCCATCTCCATCCGTCTTGCGCGCGATCCCAGCGATCTCATGCTGGTCACGGCCATCCGTTCCGCGGTCTATCTCGCCGAGCAGGATTGTCCGTTCGAGGAGGAGTTCGACGGCAACGACATGGTCGCGGCCCATTTCATCGGCTTCGTCGGCAACGAGCCCGCAGGCTGCCTGCGGGTGCGCTTCTTCGGCGATTTCGCCAAGGTGGAGCGGCTCGCGGTGCGTCACCAATACCGGCGTTCGCGCGTCTCGTTCAAGCTGGTGCAGGCCAGCGTCGACTATGTGAAGCGCAAGGGCTTTCGCAAGATCTATGGCCAGGCACAGGACCGGCTGGTCGATTTCTGGGCCCATTTCGGCGCCAAGCCGCTCGGCCACAATCGCAAGGTCACCTTCTCGGATTTTTCCTACACGGAAATGCTGCTGGAGATCGAGCCGGGACCGGACGCGATCACGCTGGACAGCGATCCCTACGTGATCATCCGTCCCGAAGGCGATTGGGACCGGCCGGGCGTGCTCGACGCCTCGGCAGGGCGGGCCGTGACCTCTCCGCTGCGGGACCTCGCGCTCGCCGACCGTTGAAACTGATGCAGCTCTGCGCAAGACAATGCTGGCTTCCATCCATGATGATCCGCCGATCCTGGTCTGCGCGGATCTCCAGGGCGAATATCTGACCCCCGGGCGTCGCCACGTCATCCTCGACGGCGACGCCGTCACGTCGCGCTGCCTGGAACTCCTGACCGTGTGGCGGGGCAATCTCTGGCCGGTGATGCATCTGAAGCGCATCGCGCAGGCGGCTTGGTTCAATCCGGCATCGAGGCTGACCGATTGGATCGCGGCGACCAAGCCGCGGCCGGGGGAGCTGACGTTCGAGCACCCGCTGCCGTCCGCTTATAGCTCGTCGCGGTTCGTGGAGTACATGTCCAATATCCGCACTGTACGCTGCATTCTGATCGGTTTCTCCCTGGATGAGACCATTTTGGCCACCGCCGCCGATGGGTTTCACCGCAGTCACCGCTATCTAGTGGTCGCCGACGCCGTGGCTTGCCGGCAGCCCGGTACAGGCGATGCCGCCGGCTATAAGGATGCAGTAGTGAATGTCGTCGGGAATTTTGCTACAATCCAATCCAGCGCCGAACTGCTCAGAACCAGCGGCGCCGTTGCGGTGTAGGCGGCCGCGACCGGCGGATGGGGTGGAGATTGTCGCGGGGAGACGAGCTCAAGGAGTTGGCGAGCGATCTGTCGCGTGCGGCCGAGAGGGCGCGCGGACTTGGTTTGCCGACCACGGTCTATCTGCTCTCGATGGCGCTGGTGGAGGTGAGGGAAGCCGCTGCCGGCACTGACGACGGACATGACGACGACACGGCGTGAGAGCGGCTCCAGGTGCTGCGTCGAGGTGCCGCTTCGTCATGGGCGGATTTGTCACGTGCAGCGTTGTCGCGTGCATCTTTGTGCATCGCTGCTGAGCGCTTGTTGTCGACGAATTGGCGTTGCAAGTTCCGCGCTGCCGCAATAGCCAAGGTAATTGATCATCGAGTGATGACGCCGGCCCTGCCGGCGACGTGACGCTTTCAAGGATCTGCGCAAATGTCCATGCTGCCCAATTCGCAAGAAGCCCGCGATGTGGCCTACCAGCTCCATTCGTACACCAATGCGCGCGCGCATCAGCAGGCCGGTCCGCTGGTGATCGAGCGCGGCGAGGGGCCTTACGTGTTCGACGCATCGGGCAAACGCTATTTCGAGGCGATGGCAGGCCTGTGGAGCGTCGGTCTCGGCTTCAACGAGAAGCGGCTGGTCGAGGCCGCGCACAAGCAGATGCTGGCGCTGCCTTTCTACCATACCTTCTCCGCCAAATCGCACGGCCCCTCGATCGACCTTGCCGAGAAGCTGGTCGCGCTCGCGCCTGTACCGATGAGCAAGGTGTTCTTCACCAATTCCGGCTCGGAAGCCAACGACACCGTGTTGAAGCTGATCGCCTATCGTTCGAATTCGCTGGGCCAGCCGCAGCGCAAGAAGATCATCAGCCGCATGCGCGGCTATC
The DNA here is from genome assembly GCF_002266465.3 of Bradyrhizobium symbiodeficiens. NCBI lineage: Bacteria > Pseudomonadati > Pseudomonadota > Alphaproteobacteria > Hyphomicrobiales > Nitrobacteraceae > Bradyrhizobium > Bradyrhizobium symbiodeficiens. The sequence goes on from NZ_CP029427.2 coordinate 3,377,132, forward strand.
ACGGCGTCACAATTGCATCCGCCAGCCTGACGGGCCTGCCGAACAATCATCGCTCGTTCGATCTGCCGCTGCCGAACATTCTGCACACCGGCTCGCCGCACTTCTACAAGGACGGTGCGCCTGGCGAGAGCGAGGAGGCCTTCGCGACGCGGCGGGCCGAGGAGCTCGATGCGCTGATCCAGAAGGAGGGGCCCGAGACGATCGCGGCCTTCTTCGGCGAGCCCGTGATGGGCGCGGGCGGCGTCGTCGTGCCGCCGGCGACTTATTGGGAGAAGATCCAGGCGGTCCTGGAGAAGTACGACATCCTGCTGGTCGCCGACGAGGTGATCTGCGGCTTCGGCCGTACCGGCAAGATGTTCGGCTGCGAGACCTACGGCATCAAGCCGGACGTGATGGTCGTCTCCAAGCAGATCACGTCGAGCTATTTCCCGCTCTCGGCCATCATCATGAACGACCGCATGTTCGAGCCGATCGCGGACGAGAGCAACAGGATCGGCGTGCTCGGTCACGGCTTCACCGCGGGCGGCCATCCGGTCGGCTCGGCGATCGCGCTGGAAAACCTCAAGATCATCGAGGAACGCGGCCTGGTCGCGCATGCCGCCGAGCTCGGTGCTTACATGCAGGGAAAGCTGCGCGAGCTCACCAGCCATCCGCTGGTCGGCGAGGTCCGCGGCGTCGGCATGATCGCGGCGATCGAGCTCGTGCTCGACAAGGGCCGCAAGACCGCCGCGGCGACGCCCGGCGCCGTCGGCGGCATGGCGAGCCGCATGCTGCAGGAGCGCGGCGTGATCTCCCGCAACATGCTGGACGCCATCGCCATCTGCCCGCCGCTGATCGTCACCAAGGCCCAGATCGACGAGCTGATCGCGGCGATATCGGGCGTGCTCGACGAAATGAAGCCGGAAGTCGCGAAGCTGACGCCGGCGTAAGGCGGGCTTCCTAGCGGGCGGAGCGGCTCGCCAAACTCTTGGTGTCGTCCTGGCGAAAGCCAGGACGATCTCGGGGAGGGCGCGCGGGCCTATTCCGCCCGCTGAACCCCGATCACGCGGCCTTTCTCGACCGCAAGCGCGAGTTCGCCGCGCTTCAGCTTCAGCGCGGCATCGCCGAACAGCTCGCGGCGCCAGCCGCGCAAGGCGGGGACGTCGGCCTCGTCGTCGGCTGCGATCTCTTCGAGATCGTCGACCGTGGCGATCACCTTGCTGGCGACCGCATGGCGCTCGGCGGTCATCCGCAGCAGCACCTTCAGCAACTCGACGATGGCGGCGCCATTGTTGTTGTTGCGCGGCTTTTCCAGCTTCGGCAGCGTGGCAGGATCGCGCGCCAGTCCGCGCGTGACCGCGGCGACGATGTCCGCGCCCCATTTGGATTTCTCAAAGCCCTTCGGCACCGAGCGCAAGTTTGCGAGCTTCTCCAGCGTATTCGGCGCGTGGGTGGCGATATCGCTGATGGCCTCGTCGCGCAGCACGCGGCCGCGTGGTACGTCACGGCTCTGCGCTTCCTGCTCGCGCCAGGCCGCGACCTCCATCAGCACTGCGAGATCCTTCGGCTTGCGCACCCGCGTCTTCAGCCGCTCCCAGGCACGCTCAGGGTGGAAGTCGTAGGTCTTGGGCGAGGTCAGGACCTCCATCTCGATGGAGACCCATTCGCTGCGGCGGCGCTTCTTCAAATCGGCGTCGAGCGCTGCAAACACGTCGCGCAGATGCGTGACGTCGGACACCGCGTAATGCATCTGTTCCTTGGTCAGCGGGCGGCGCGACCAGTCGGTGAAGCGGTGGGTCTTGTCGGGGCGGTGGCCGGTGACCTTCTCGACCAGGGCGTCGTAGGCGATGCTGTCGCCGTAACCGAGCACCATCGCGGCAACCTGGGTGTCGAACACCGGGTGCGGGATGATGTTGGCCTGGTGCCAGATGATCTCGATGTCCTGGCGGGCGGCGTGGAAGACCTTCAGCACGGCCTCGTTGGCCATCAGCTCGAAGAACGGCTTGAGGTCGATGCCTGCGGCCAGGGTATCGACGACGATGGCTTCCTCGGCGCTGGCCATCTGCACCACGCATAGCAGCGGGTAGTAGGTGGTCTCTCGCAGGAACTCGGTATCGACGGTTATGACGGGGTGCTTGGCCAGTCGGCTGCAGGCAGCCGCGAGGTCAGCGGTGGTGGTAATCAAATCCATGAACGACCCATGACACGTGATATCAGCCGATCTGCCGAAAGTGCTGTGATGTCAAGGGGCTCAGTGCGAATTCGAGCCTTGCATTCGGGCCGGAATCGCTTTTTCCGACGAAATTCCTATTCGTAGCGGACCCGGTGCGAGGATTTGCGGCCGCGGGGCAGCGCCACCACGACCACGCACATGGCGACCAGCGCCAACCCCAGGAACTCGATAACCAACAGATCCACGGCGAAACCTCCAGAAACATAGGTAGATTTGTCGGGGGTGCGTTGAGGGTCTGTTAATTGCAATGGTTACCGGCGGCGCGGTCGGTCGGATGGTGGACGGGGGGTTAATGGCGGGGGCCGCCTAAAGCGAAATCGGCGCCCCGCATGACGGAGCGCCGATGGTCGTTGGCGGTTGCAGCGAGCCTTACGGCAGCTTCAGCGAGGTATCCGCGTTGTACGGCTTGAGCGTCTCGTCGGCGGCCTTTTGCGCGGCGACGAGGGCTTCCTTCGGCTGCTTCTTGCCGTTGAGGACCAGCATGACTTCGTCCTCGAGGTTCTTGCGCACCGGCACGGTCTTGTAGGTCGCGAACCACGGCTTGGCGACGTCGAGCTGCTCGACGGCGGTCTTGGCGTCCGGGTTCTTGTTGAGGAAGTCGACCATCTCGGGCGTCTTGTACGCGGCCATGTTCGGCGCGAAATAGCCGGTGGCGCGGCTCCACCAGGCGCTCTTCTCGGGCGAGGTCATCCACTTGATCAGCGTCCAGGCCGCCTTCTGCTTGCCGGCCTCGAGCCCTGCGGGAATGATCAGCGAGGCGCCGCCGATCGGCACGGCGTTGCGGACGTTGCGCGGGATGAACGCGACCTTGTAGTTGAACTTGGCGTTGTCGCGCACATAGGTCAGCGAGCCCGTCGAGAGCATCATCATCGCGGCATTGCCCGAGATGAAGGAGGTGCTGACGGCTGGTCCCGGCGTGGCGCCGGGGGCGTGGACCTTGTGCTTGTACACGAGGTCGTTCCACCAGGTGAGCGCGCCCAGCATCGAGGGCGTGTCGTAATAGACCTCGCCGCCGAACTCCTCGTTGTAGTAGCGCCCGCCATTGCTCATGGTGAGCGTTTCCATCATCCAGCCGCAATAGTCGTAGGCGCAGGGGATCGCGATGCCCCATTGGGTCACCTTGTCGCCCTCGCGCTTGGTGAGCTTCTTGGCCCAGTCGGTGAGCTCGGCCCAGGTCTGCGGCGGCTTGCTCGGGTCGAGGCCGACTTCCTTGGCCTTGTCGGCGTTGATGTAGAGCAGCGGCGTCGAATTGTGGAACGGCACGCCGTAGACGGAGCGGTTGATCACCGCGTTGCCCTGCAGCGCGGGGAAGAACTGGCCGAGGAACTGCTCCTTGGTGGTGCCGTCGGCCTTGATCAGGGCATCGAGATTGGTCAGTTCGTTCTCGATCTGCATGTCGAGCAGGAAGTTCGCCGACATGATCACGGCGGACGGCGGCTTGCCGGCCTTGATCGCGGCGCGCGTCTTGATCAGCGTGTCGTCATAGGAGCCGGTGTAGACGGCGGTCGCCTTGATATCGGGGTGACCGTCGTTGAACTCCTTGATCAGGGTGCCCATGTCGCGGGCGAGCTTGCCGTCGACGGGGACGGGGAAGAACAGATCGATTTCGGTCGGACCTTCGGCCATCGCCGGGACGGCGAGGGCGCCGGCCAAAGTGGCTGCCAAACTACTTGCCATGGCGAGGCCGAACATGAGCCTGCGGGAAAACAGCATCGAAGAATCTCCTATTTGATGCCTGAGGTGACGAAAGAGCTGATGAAGCGCTTCTGGAAAATCAGGAAGGTGATGAGCAGCGGAGCGATCACCATCAGCGTGCCGGCGGCGATGGTGCCCCAGGCCTGCGTGCCTTCGGCGGTCTTGGTGAAGACCGAGAGCCCGACCGTGAGCGGCCGCTTGTCCGGCGAGTTGATCACCATCAGCGGCCACAGGAAGTCGTTCCAGTGGCTGGTGACCGAGATGATGGCGAAGGCCGAGAAGCTCGGCATCGACAGCGGCACGTAGATGTGGCGGATGCGCTGGATGAGGCTGGCCCCGTCGATCAGGGCGGCATCCTCGAGCTCGGTCGGGATGGCCTCGAACGCCTGACGCATCAGGAAGGTGCCGAAGGCGGAGGCGAAGAACGGCATCATCACGCCGGCGAGCGTGTCGTAGAGGCCGAGCCGCGCCACGAGGCTCAGATTCGGCACGATCAGCAGCACCGGCACCAGCATCAGCTGCATCAGGAATAGATAGAAGATCAGCGACTTGCCGGCGAAGTCGAGGCGCGCAAAGGCAAAGCCCGCCAGCGTGATCGTGACGAACTGCACCAGCAGAATGCCGGCGCAGATGATCGTGGTGTTGAGCGTGTAGCGCGGGAAGTCGCCGATCTCCCAGGCGTCCCTGACATTGTCGAGCGTTGGCTTCAGGCTCGGCATCAGCTCGGCCATGGCGTTGATGCCGTCGGAGGCCGGGCGCAGCGTCGCGACGACCATCCACAGGAAGGGGATGAGCCAGACGATCGCGAGCAGCACGGTCAGCAGGAAGCCGAGCTTGGGCGTGATCTCGCCCCGAGTGGCGAGCGGGGTGTCCTTGTAGAGCCAGTCGATCAGCTTCATGGCCCGCCCTCGCGGTTGGCCATGGTGCGGAAGGAGAGCGCGGTCAGGCCCATCAGTGCGGCGAGCGTCAGCAGCGTCGCGGCCGAGGCCTTGCCGACGTCGTAATGCTCGACTGCCTGCTGGTAGATGTAGAACAGCACGAGGTTGGTCGAATTCGACGGCCCACCCTGGGTCATGACGAAGACGTGGTCGACCTGCGTCACCGCGTTGAGGATCGCGATGACGATGACGAACAGGAAGGTGGGCTTGAGCTCCGGCAGAATGATATTGCGCAGGCGCTGATAAGGCCCGGCGCCGTCGAGATGCGCGGCTTCCATCACGTCTTCGGGCACGGCCTGCAGGCCGGCGAGGAAGAACAGCATGTAATAGCCGGCGTTCTTCCAGATCGTGATGATCATGATCGCGTAAAGCGCGATGTCGGGATCGCCGAGCCAGTTCGGCAGCACCGGAAGCAGGCGGCCGATGTAGTAATCGAGCAGGCCGACATTGGGCAGGAAGATGAACATGAACAGCGCGGAGGCCGCGACCATCGGGATCAGCACCGGCAGGAACAGCGCGGCGCGCAGCGCGCTGCTCACGGCATGGGTGCGCGACAGCGTCAGCGCGAACAGCAGCGCCAGGCCGATGCTCGGGATCGCGGTGCCGACGGCGTAGATGAGGTTGTTGACGACGGCGCCGGTGAAAGCGGGGTCGGCCAGCACCGCTGCGATGTTGTCGAGACCGACGAAGCGGACCGGGGCCTTCGGCGTGGCGCGCTGGTAGAGCGCATCGATCAACACGCGGCCCATCGCGCCATAGGTGAACAGCGCGAGGAAGACCAGCGAGGGCAGTAACAGGAGATAGGCGGGCAGCGAAGCTTTGAAGCGCGCGACGAGGCGCTTCGGCACGTCCAGGCGCGGCGCCGCCGAGGTCGCGACCGGAAGAGTCGCGGGTTCGGCGAGGCTCATCTCACCGCGCCGGAAAGTTGAGTGCATAGTCGCGGCCGTCCACCCCCGCCGGTGGCTCGAAGGGGAAGCGCAGACTGGTGTCGAGGAAGTCGTGGCTGTGTACGACCAGGTTCTCGTCGTCGATCAGCACCACGCCATAGGCGGGCGGCTCGTGGCTGGCGAGATGCGGCGCGCCGGCGTCGAGCTCGAACCAGACCTGATGGTTGGTGCCGCGCAGGGTGGAGAACGGAATCTTGCCGTAGCTGCCGAAGATGGGACGGTGCACATGGCCGAAGAAGAGGTGGCGGATGCGCGTGCGATATGGCGCGATCACCTCGGCGAACTCCGTGCTCTGTTTCAGCCCGATCTCGTCCATCGCATGGACGCCGATCGGGAAGGGCGGGTGATGCATGAACACGACGAATTGCTGGTCGTCGGGCGCGGCCGCGAGCGTCTTCGCGAGCCAGTCGAAGCGCTTGGCGCACATCTCGCCGGCGTGGCTGGTTTCGTCCAGCGTGTCGAGGAAGACGAACAGGCCGTGCTCGGTGGTGCGCGTGCCCTGCACGAAGCCGTTGGAATCGCGCGGCGCGGCCTTGAGCGCGTCGAGGCAGGTGACGCGCCGGTCGTGATTACCGACCATGGCGATGTAGGGGATTTTCAGTGCGGCCATCGCGTCAACGAAATTGGCGTAGGATTCAGCCTCGCCCCAATGGGTGAGATCGCCCGTCACGACCGCGAAGGCGGCGTCGGATTGATGCTTGTTGATGTCGGCAATGGCCGCGTCCAGCCGGGCGCGCGGATCGAGGCCATAGAGGGTCGAGCCGGGGTTCGCCAGATGCGTGTCGGTGAGGTGGATGAATTTGAAGGGCATGGCGCTTGTCAGGGGTGTTGGAGAAAGGACGTCTCCGGCAAGACGACCCTGACAGGCGGTTAGAGCGTGTGTGTTTCAGTTTGATGACAGCGGTTCCCGCGGGCAGACGTGTCCACAGGGCCCGCGGGACAGCAACGGACCGCGCAAGGCGCGATCCACGCAGTGGATAATTCAGGGATGGTAGTGAACGGTCGAACCCGCCTCACGTCCCGCAGAACGTCTGCAGCACACGCTGGTCCGGCAGCGGCGGATCGGCGTAGGCGGTATACGCGGGCTGATCGTCGAACGGCTTGGCCAGTACCTTCACCAATTCCTCGAACGGCGCGTAATTGTCGTCGTTGACGGCGGCCTGGATCACGGCTTCGACGCGATGGTTGCGCGGGATGAACATGGGATTGACCGCGTGCATCGCGGCCTGCCGCTCGGTAGCGCTCTGCGAGTCAAGCGCGATACGCGCGCGCCAGCGGCCGGCCCATTCGTCGAAGGCTGCGGGCTCCATGAACTGCGCGCGCGCATCCGCGCTGTCATCTACGGCGGCATCGCCGAGCTTGCGGAAGGTGAGGGTGAAATCGGCCTGGTTCTTGGCCATGGCGTCGAGCAGGTCCTGGATCAGGGCCTCGTCGCCATCGCGCTCGGTGAACAGGCCGACCTTTTTGCGCAGGCCTGCCTGATAGGCGGTGCTGAACGTCTCAGTGAAAGCACCGAGAATGTCTTGCGCTTCGGCGACCGCCTTCTCCTGCTCGTCGGAGAACAGCGGCAGCAGGCACTCGGCCAGCCTCGTCAGATTCCACAGCGCGATGCGCGGCTGGTTTGCATAGGCGTAGCGGCCCATCTCGTCGATCGACGAGAACACCTGCGAAGGATTGTAGGTATCCATGAAGGCGCAGGGACCGTAATCGATGGTCTCGCCGGAGATGGAGCTGTTGTCGGTGTTCATCACGCCGTGGATGAAGCCGACCAGCAGCCAGCGCGCGATGAGATTGGCCTGGCGTTCGACCACGCCGGCAAGCAGCGCGTGATAGGGCCGCTCCAGGTCGCGCAGCCCCGGATAGTGCCTGACGATCACGTGGTCGGCGAGCCGCCGGACCGCCTCGGTATCCCGGCGGGCGGCGAAGAACTGGAAGGTGCCGACCCGGATGTGGCTCGCTGCGACACGCGTCAGCACCGCGCCGGGCAGCGCGGTCTCGCGGATGACGTGCTCGCCAGTGAACACGGCGGCGAGCGAGCGGGTGGTCGGAATGCCGAGCGCGAACATGGCTTCGCTGACGATGTATTCGCGCAGCACCGGCCCGAGCGCGGCGCGGCCGTCGCCGCGGCGGGAGAACGGGGTGGGACCAGATCCCTTGAGCTGGATGTCGCGGCGGACGCCGTCCCTGTCGATGACCTCGCCGAGCAGGATGGCGCGGCCGTCGCCGAGCTGGGGCACGAAATGCCCGAACTGGTGGCCGGCATAGGCCATGGCGATGGGATCGGCGCCTTCCGGAACCGTCTTGCCGGCCAGGATCGCCGCGCCTTCGGGGGTCTCCAGCAAGTCGGGATCGAGCCCGAGCTGGAGCGCCAGCGGCCGGTTCAGCTTGATCAGCCGGGGGGCCGCGACCGGGGTCGGCGCGACGCGGGCAAAGAAGCTGTCCGGCAGCGCCGAATAGGAGTTCTGGAAGGGGAAATGGACGGTCATACCGGTAAAGATAGGCGGGGAACGCCGGATGGCAAAGGCTTGAGCCAAAACCGGCCAAAAATGGGCCTTCCGGGCCCAAAACAGGCCGTTCCCTTGGTTGCCGCCCTCGGCCTCGTCGGGTAAACCCTGCGCAACTTCGGCTAGGGCATCAGGCCCTACCCGATTCGACCTCTCCACATTGATTTTGGGACGACCATGCATCGCTACCGGTCACATACATGCGGCGCGCTCCGCGAGAGCAACATCGGCGAGACGGTCCGCCTCTCAGGCTGGGTCCATCGCGTTCGCGACCATGGCGGCGTGCTGTTCATCGACCTGCGCGACCATTACGGCCTGACCCAATGCGTGGTCGATCCGGACTCGCCGGCCTTCGCGCAGGCCGAGAAGCTGCGCTCGGAATTCGTGGTGCGGATGGACGGCAAGGCCCGCCGCCGCCCCGAGGGCACCGACAATGATGATCTGCCGACCGGCAAGATCGAGATCTATGTCACCGAGATCGAGGTGCTGGGCCCGGCCGGCGACCTGCCGCTGCCGGTGTTCGGCGACCAGGAATATCCTGAAGACATCAGGCTTAAGTATCGCTTCCTGGACCTGCGCCGCGAAAAGCTGCACCAGAACATCATGACGCGCATCGAAATCATCAAGTCGATGCGCCGGCGGATGGAGGGGCAGGGCTTCTTCGAGTTCAACACGCCGATCCTGACCGCGTCCTCGCCGGAAGGCGCGCGGGACTTCCTGGTGCCGTCGCGCATCCATCCCGGCAAGTTCTATGCGCTGCCGCAGGCGCCGCAGCAGTACAAGCAGCTGCTGATGATGTCGGGCTTCGACCGCTACTTCCAGATCGCGCCCTGTTTCCGCGACGAGGACCCGCGCGCCGACCGTCTGCCGGGCGAGTTCTACCAGCTCGACGTCGAAATGAGCTTTGTCACCCAGGAAGACGTCTTCGCGGCGATGGAGCCGGTGATCACGGGCGTCTTTGAAGAGTTCGCCAAGGGCAAGCCGGTGTCGAAGAATTGGCGCCGTATTCCGTTTGCCGAGGCGCTGCGCAAATACGGCAGCGACAAGCCGGATTTGCGCAACCCCATCGAGATGCAGGATGTCTCCGAGCACTTCCGCGGAAGTGGCTTCAAGGTGTTCGCGCGCATGCTCGAAGATCCCAAGAACCAGGTCTGGGCGATCCCGGCGCCGGGCGGCGGCAGCCGTGCGTTCTGCGACCGCATGAATTCGTGGGCACAAGGTGAGGGCCAGCCTGGGCTGGGCTACATCATGTGGCGCGAGGGCGGTGAGGGTGCAGGTCCGCTCGCCAACAACATCGGTCCCGAGCGCACCGCCGCGATCCGCGCGCAGATCGGCACCAAGGAAGGCGACGCCGCCTTCTTCGTCGCCGGCGATCCCGACAAGTTCTGGAAGTTTTCTGGTTTGGCCCGCAACAAGGTCGGCGAGGAGTTGAACCTCACCGACAAGGAACGGTTCGAGCTCGCCTGGATCGTCGACTTCCCGATGTACGAGTACAACGAGGAGGACAAGAAGGTCGATTTCTCGCACAACCCGTTCTCGATGCCGCAGGGCGGCCTCGACGCGCTGAAGGGCCAGGACCCGCTGACCATCAAGGCGTTCCAGTACGACATCACCTGCAACGGTTACGAGATCGCCTCGGGCGGCATCCGCAACCACGTGCCGGAAGCGATGGTGAAGGCGTTCGAAATCGCAGGTTACGGCGAGCAGGAAGTGGTCGACCGCTTCGGCGGCATGTACCGCGCCTTCCAGTACGGCGCACCGCCGCATGGCGGCATGGCCGCGGGTGTGGATCGCATCGTGATGCTCTTGTGCGGCACCAACAATCTGCGCGAGATATCGCTGTTCCCGATGAACCAGCAGGCCATGGATTTGCTGATGGGCGCGCCGTCGGAAGCATCGACCAAACAGCTCCGCGAGTTGCATGTGCGGGTGAATCTGCCGCAGAAGTGAGGGGCGAAGCCCTTCACACCCGAACGAGGCTACGGCCCGTGAGCGTGCCGATGCCGGAAAAGTTCTAAAGCCCCGTCGACGCCTCGACCTTGAACTGCGCGAGTGCGCTCTCCGGGTCGCTCTGGACGAGCTGCATCAATTGCAGCAGCGGCACCTTGGCGCGGGGCGCGAGCTTGATGGTCAGCGTCTGCCCCGGCGTTTCGACGAAGCCAGCGAGCGCATCCACCGCGCCCCTGGTATCGGCATTGGACCCGGCGATCTTCTCGCCCTGCGCCCGGATCATCTCGACGATGGCGCTGCGCGCGGCATCGCGGCTGACATTCTGCATCCGCGAGAACTGCGCCACGACGAGATCGACGACGCCGCTGTCGCGCAAGGAGAGCTCGAACGCACCGGTCTCGACCTGCGCCGCCTGGCCCATCGCCTGCACCGGGTCGATCGTGAACAGGCTGCGCGGCACGTTGGCGAGTGCGAAGCGGGCCTGTGCCCTGGCGAGATTGCCAAGATCGATCGTGGCCGGCGCAAGTGCGAATGCGCCTGACGACTCCGTCCAGGCGGCGCCGAGATCGAGGTCGATCGCGAGCTTTTCCACGCCCGCCATGATCAGCGGCCGCTGCGCGGAATTGGCAGGATCGGTGGGAGTGACCATCTTCACGACCAGATTGGCCTTGCTTGGGATCGAGCCGACCAATTGCCCCCAGTTCAGGCTGAGCGTGTCGATGGTGACGACCTGGCGCGTGTTCTTGTAGGGCGCCACCACGCCCTTGATTTCTGCGCCTTCGAGCACACGGAACAAGCCGAGTATCTGATCGGGCGAGGGCGGTTGTCCGGGCGATCGAAGACTTGCGGCCCAGCGCATCAGTTTCGCCGCGCTGAAGGACTTCAGAGCGAAGCTTTCCATCTTGAGCTGCCCCTGCGGCAGCGGCATGACGAGGCCTTCCAGCGCAATCTTGTCCTGGTCGTATTTGACGGCATCGAGTCGTCCCGTCCCTTGCGGCGTCTCGACCGTCTGCTTGCCGACTTCGGCCTTGGCGATCTGAAAGCCCTCGAAGAAGTCGGCCACCTTTTCCATGATGTCGCGCGACTGCGCCGGCGTGGGGGTCGAGCCCTCGGCCGGCACCAGCGCGATGATCTCGGCCGGGCGGAATTTCGAAGGCCGGATCGCAATGTCGTCGAAGGTGAAGCCGTCAACCTGTACGCGCACGCCCGGTGCCGTCGTCACCACATATGAATTGGCGGTGACGCGCCGATAGACCTTGTGGAAACTGTCGTCGCTCGACCCTTGCTGTTCGAGCGCGGCCCTCAGAGGGGTCGCGTCGAAATCGTAGGCGGCAAGTCCGGACAGCTCGCCGGTCATTCTCGCGGGCTTGCCCGGCTGGGCCAGATCGAGCGAATAGGTGAAGCGGTCCGTCTTTGCCGCTTCGATCTTGCCGCGATTGACGTTCTGGACCGACAGGCCCGCATAGACGTAATCTCCGCTGCCGGCATTGCCGGTGCCCGCATCGACGTTGACCGTGACGGTCGGCACCGCGATCGAGGAGGCCGAGACGGTCGCGTATTGCGCGAGCATGAAGCGGTACATGTCGATGATCGAGCCGGACAACGGAGCGCCGTCTGCACGGGTCGGGCTCGAAAAATCGCGGGCGCTGATCTGCGGAATCTTGTAGTTCGCCTTCAGCTTTGTGGGCTCGGTATACGAGAAGGCGACCTCGACCCCGGACACTTCAATGCTGTCGGCCGAGAAACGGGCGTCATCCGGTTGGCTTACGCCGACGGCCGTGACCTTTGCGATCTTGACGTTGGCGAGTTGCGGCTCGCCGGGCTCGACATTGATGTCCTCGATCGTCAGCGTCCGGCTCGCGAGTTCGAACGTGATCTTGCCGTGGCTCGCCTTGCCGCCGCCGGAGCGCATCCGTTCGAACGCCGTCTCGACCTCGGCGGTGGCCCGGTGCTGGACATAGAGATTGAAGCCGAACCATCCGCCCGCGCCGAGCACGAGGAGTGCGACCAGGCCGACCAGAATCCGCTTCATTCTCAGCTCCAGTTGCTCATTTTGCACCGCGCAACCTGCCATATTCGCAAAACGCGGCGCGGTCCATGGAAAGCTATGGTTTTCAAATGTTTGACCGCGCGGCCTGTTGATGGGGTCGCAATCCGATGTTGCCACCGGGGCGCCCGGCGTGCTTCATCCCGTTTCCATGACCCGGAATACCGCGACCCGCGACAGACCGGTCAGAACACCGTAGTTTGAGGCCGGTAACGCGAGGCAAGAGACCGCATGTCGTCCTATTCCGATGATCTCCACCAGGCGGCGCTGGCCTATCACCGTCTGCCGCGCCCCGGAAAACTCGAGATCCAGGCGAGCAAGCCGCTTGCCAATCAGCGCGACCTCGCGCTGGCCTATTCGCCGGGCGTTGCTGCGGCCTGCATGGAGATCGCCCAGAACCCGGGCGAAGCCGCCTCGTTGACGATCCGCTCCAATCTGGTCGCGGTGGTCTCGAACGGCACCGCCGTGCTCGGCCTCGGCAATATCGGCCCGCTGGCCTCCAAGCCGGTGATGGAGGGTAAGGCGGTCCTGTTCAAGAAGTTCGCCGGCATCGACGTGTTCGACATCGAGATCGCCGCCGATACCATCGAGCGCGTGGTCGAGACCGTGGCGGCGCTGGAGCCGACCTTCGGCGGCATCAATCTGGAAGACATCCGCGGGCCGGAATGCTTCGAGATCGAGGCGCAGCTCAAGGAGCGCATGAAGATCCCGGTCTTCCATGACGACCAGCATGGCACCGCCATCATCGTCGCCGCCGCCGTCACCAACGCCCTGCGACTCAACGGGAAGAAGCTCTCCGACGTCAAGATCGTGGCGTCGGGAGCAGGAGCTGCCGCGATCGCGACACTCAATCTGCTCGTGTCGATGGGCGCGCAGCGCAAGAACATCTGGGTCTGCGACATCGATGGCCTCGTTCACGAAGGCCGCAACACCACGATGGACCGCTGGAAGGCGGTATATGCGCAGAAAACCGACAAGCGCACGCTCGGTGACGTCATCGGCGGCGCCGACATCTTCATCGGGCTCTCCGCGCCCGGCGTGCTCAAGCCTGACATGGCCAAGGCGATGGGCGACAAGCCGCTGATCATGGCGCTTGCCAACCCGACCCCCGAGATCATGCCGGAGGAGGCGCGCAAGGTGCGCCCTGATGCGATGATCTGCACCGGTCGCTCCGACTATCCGAACCAGGTCAACAACGTCCTCTGCTTCCCCTTCATCTTCCGCGGCGCGCTCGATGTCGGCGCCAGCGCCATCAACGAGGAGATGAAGCTCGCGGCCGTCGAGGCCATCGCGCAGCTCGCGCGCGAGGCGCCATCGGATGCCGTCGCGCAGGGTTTCGACACCGGCGAGACGCAAGGCTTCGGCCCGGGCTCGCTGATCCCGAGCCCGTTCGATCCCAGGTTGATTCTGCGCATCTCGCCGGCGGTGGCGAAGGCGGCAATGGAATCCGGCGTCGCGACGCGGCCGATCACCAATTTCGACGAATACACCGCGCTGCTCGAGCGCTTCGCCTTCCGCTCCGGCCTCGTCATGAAGCCGATGTTCGCCAAGGCCAAGACCCAGCCGGTGCGCGTGATCTACGCCGAAGGCGAGGATGAGCGCGTGCTGCGCGCCACGCAGGTGGTGCTGGAGGAGAATCTGGCGCGGCCGATCCTGGTCGGCCGTCCGTCGGTCGTGGATGCCCGTATCAAGCGCTTCGGCCTCTCGATCCGCGCCGGCAAGGATTTCGACCTCGTCAATCCCGAGGACGATCCGCGTTACCGATCCTACGTGCAGTCCTATGTCGAGGTCGCCGGCCGCCGCGGCGTGACGCCGGATGCGGCCCGCACCGTGGTGCGCACCAACAACACCGTGATCGCTGCGCTCGCGGTCATGCGCGGGGAGGCGGATGCCATGCTGTGCGGTGTCGAGGGTCGCTATATGAGCCATCTGCGCCATGTCCGCGAGATCGTCGGATTCTGTCCGGGCATCAGCGACTACGCGGCATTGGCGCTGCTGATCACGAGCAAGGGCGCCTTCTTCATTGCCGACACCCAGGTTAGGCCCAATCCGAGCGCGGAAGAGCTCGCGGAAATCGCCTCGCTCGCGGCGGTCCACGTCCAGCGATTCAACATCAAGCCGAAGATCGCCTTCGTCTCGCATTCGGATTTCGGTAGCTACGACACCGATTCCTCGCGCAAGATGCGCCGCGCGACCCAGCTGCTCAAGGAAAAGCATCCGGAGATCGAGGCCGACGGCGAGATGCAGGGCGACACGGCACTTTCGGCGGCCGCGCGGAAAATGGTGCTGCCGCACTCCAATCTCGAGGGCGAGGCCAACATCCTGATCATGCCGACGCTGGATACCGCCAACGTCGCCTATCAGATGATCAAGTCGCTGGCGGACGCGCTTCCCGTCGGCCCGATCCTGATCGGCCCGGCGCGCCCGGCACATATCCTCACCCCCTCGGTGACGGCACGCGGCATCCTCAACATGACGGCCGTCGCAGTCGTCGAAGCGCAGGAGCGCGCCGCGCGGCAGCCGACGTTGTTCACGTAAGGGCTCGTTCACGTAAGGGATCAACATTCCCCGAACTCGTCATGCCCGGGCTTGTCCCGCCTGCGCGGGCGTGGATGGCGGTCAAGCCCGGCCATGACGCCGAGAGAGTGGTGGTTGAATTCGTCCAGGCGGTTCGATTCCGCTAGGGAGAACCACTACGCGCCCGTCTCGCAAATCTTGTAATACTTTCAGTTCTCCATTTCCCCGTTTGTAAACCAGCGCACGACTCTTCATAATCCCACGTGCGTTCCGTGCTTAGCACTTTGCCAAGAGGCCGATCATGCCAGCGTTCGTGACTTTCGGGCGAATCCTGTTCGCCGTGCTGTTCGTCTACACGGGCGCGACCAAGCTCTTTGCCATCCAGGCGACTGCCGACTTCATCGCCACCAAGGTGGTGGTGCCCGACATCGTCGCGCCTTACGCCAAGCAAATCGAGACGGCCACTGCCATGACCACGCCGCAACTGCTGGCGATCGCGGTCGGCGGTCTCGAGATCATAGCGGGGTTGATGATCGCGCTGAATTTCGGCGCGCGGTTCTTCGCAATGCTGATGATCATCTACGTCGCGATTGCGACCGTGCTGTTCGACGATTTCTGGAACCAGGCGCCGCCCGACAATGCCAGGATGGTGGTCGACGCGCTGAAAAACCTGTCGATCATGGGCGCCTTGTTCATGATCATGGGATACGGCCGCACCACGCGTCCGGCCGAGGCGGCCTACGGGGACGTCTGAGGGCCTACGTTCGTCGCCACGGGGTCACGGTCACGCCATGCGCCGCGTCGAGCAAATACGGCGCATCAGGCTGCAGCCCGTGCGACGTCAGCACCTGCTGCGGCGTCCGCGCTGGCACCCCGACGAAACAGCCTTCGCCGCCGGGCAGGCGCACATGCGGGGCTTGCGACAGCCAGAACGTATCGTAGCGGCCCATGAACATTTCGAACACGACGGGGCCGCCGATGACGGCGACCATTCCGGAGGCGACACCGGCAAAGGCGCAGGCCTCCTCGAAGCTCGCTTGTTCAGGATTCCACAGCATCGCGTTCGGCATCTCCGGATCGACGGTGAGCGCCTTGATCCTGCGGGTCAGGATCAGCCGCCTGCGCTGCGGCGAGTTCGGCTGCTGCTCATGCGAGTTGCGGCCGTGCACGATCAGCGCGGCGCGATCGAGCGCCTGCTCGAAGAACAGCTTGTCGCCGTCGAACTTCAGGCTGTCGGGCATGACATGGCCGGCGTCGGCGAGCATGCCGTCGGCGGAGACGATGACGTAGCCTTCGATACGGAAAGACAATGCCGTCTATTCGGAAACGGTCGTCACCACGGAATTGACCGGGCGCTGGCTCACCGTCGGCAGCTTGGCGTCCTTGAGCAGCTCCTGGTCGTATTCGGGCAGCGACGAGGCCGGGAATTTGGCGCGCATCGCCACCACCTTGTAGCCGCCGGCCTTCAGGCGCTTGAGCAACTCGGGCAGGGCCTCCGCGGTGTGCTTCTGGAAGTCGTGCATCAGGATGATGCCCTTGCCCTTGGTGTCGAGCTTCTTCATCACGGTCTCGACCACCTTCTCGGGCTTGGAGGCCTTGAAGTCGAAGGAGTCGATGTCGCAGGAGAAGATCGCGGTGTTGCGGTTGCCGAGATAGGTGACCATCTCCGGCGGATGCTGGAGCGCCGGGAAGCGGAAGAACGGCGAGGGAGAGATGCCACCGAGCGCCCATTTCACCGCGGAAAGGCCCTTCTCGATCTCTTCCTTGCGCTGCGCTTCGGTGAGCTTCTTGTTGTTGAGGTTGGCGTGCGACCAGGTGTGAGTGCCCACGGTGTGGCCGGCGTTGTAGACCTGCTTCAGGATCTCCGGCTCGTAGGTCGCGTGCTTGCCGATCGAGAAGAAGATGCCGGTGGTGCATTCGTCGGCGAGCGCCTTCAGCACGGCGGGCGTGTTACGCGGCCAAGGGCCGTCGTCGAAGGTCAGCACCACCTCCTTGTCGCGCAGGAAGTCGAGCTCCTTGAAATGCTCGAAGCCGAAGCCGGGACCGCCCGTGGTGTCGATCTCGACGGTGCGGGCGACACCGAGCGCGCCGGGCGTGTTGCAGGCCGCGCGCGCCGGCTGCGGCGCCTGCTTGGGCGGGGGCGGATTGACGAAGCCCGCTGGTGCTGCGGCGACCGCGGGAGTTGCGGGTGGAGCGGCCGCAGGCGCGGCTGCGGCCGCCGTCGCCGCGGGTGCGGCTTGCGTCGCGGCTGCGGGCTTTGCCGCCGGCGTCTGCGACCACGCTGCGCCGGTCATCGCGACCGATATCGCGCTTGCCAAAATCAGTCCTGCCGCCACACGCATGGTGTTGTCCTCGAGATTGATCCCGTTGTTCCGCCGCGTCTTTTTTCGACGCGGGCAAAACCCATCCTGCCCCAAACGATCCTAGCCTAGATGGTGGGCCATCGCCTTTGCAACGGCTGTTTGGCACCTTGCCACAATTGTGCCCAGCCGGATTGGCGCGCCTTGCATCAACTGTCGGCCAGCGTCCTGGCAATGGCCGTCTTGATCCGTGTGTCGGCGGGTTCGACCGCGGACGGAAAGACCTCGGCGATATAGCCGTCGCGGCCGATCAGATATTTGTGGAAGTTCCAGCGCGGAACTTCCCTTGGCCGCGCCTCAGCGGCCCATTTGTAGAACGGATGAGCCTTTGCGCCGACCACGATGGCCTTGGCCGTGATCGGAAAGGTAACACCATATTGGTGGTGCGCGGTCTCCGTGATCTCGCTGCTGCCGCCGGGCTCCTGGCCGCCGAAATCGTTGGAGGGCACGCCGATCACGGTGAGCCCGCGCGCGCGAAACTCGTTCCAGAGCTCCTGCAGGCCGGCATATTGCGGCGTGTAGCCACAGAGCGAGGCCGTGTTGACCACCAGCAGCGGCTTACCGGTGAAAGCGGCGAGGCGGATGGCGTCGCCGGACAAAGCGGGGAAGGAGAAGGCATAGGCCGAAATCCGGCTCATGCCGCTATCGGCAATCGCGCGCGTTGCCGGCGCCAGCGTGCCGGCCAGCGCGGTTATGAGCATGGTTCTGCGATTCATCATGACGGCGTCCCCCGAAATGATCCGGGCCGCATGTTACTCCGCCGCTGCGACCTGCTGCGTCAACACCGCGTTATCGGGAGCCGTGAAACGGTAAGCTGTTGACGCGTTTTCTTGACGCGAACCGGTATCCACGTCGCTCGAAAGCGCTTTAGTACAGGCGGACGATGAAGTCGGTGCCCTCGCCGGTCTCGCCCTGGTTGATGCCCTGGTCCGAGATGATGATGGAGCCGCCCGATGTCAGCATTTCGTTGATCTTCGCCATGGTGTCGGCGGGGATCGAGATGCGGTCGAGGGCCGCGGCCGGGCTGTCCGGCGTGACCACGGGTTTGGCGGCGACGGGGATCACGGCCACGCCACGCTGGCGGCGCGTGAGGCGACCGTCGTCATCGCGGGCCGCGGAGCGGGCGGAGACGGGCAGCGACACCACCGACCAATGCAGCGCATTGGAATCGGATTTGTCGAGTTCGGCGGTGAAGATATGCGTGCCGAGCGGCCGCTCGCTCGTGGCGATGGTGACCGGCACCTCGAACAGCGGCGCAAAATTCTGCCGCACGTAGAGCTTGGAATCCTTGCGGCTGATGAAGACGGCGATCTGTCCGGCCCGTTTTGGCGCTTCCGGCTTTGCGGCCGGCGCCGGTTCGGCAACACGGCTCTCGTCCTTCTTCGCGTCGGGCGAGGCGGCGATCGCAGGTGCCGGTGCATCGGGTGTCTTCGCGGAGTCCGCAGCGTCCGTCTTGGCCGGCTCGCTCTTGACGGCCTCGACTTTGTCGGCAGGCTTGTCTGCGTTCACCGGCTTGGCAACGTCATTCGCCGGAGGCTTGGCTGCATCCGATGCTTCGGCCGTCCTGGCGTTGTCGGCCAACGCGGTGGCTTCTTCGTGGGCTGCCGCATTGCCCGTGGTCACATCCGACATCACGGTGTGACCGAGGGAGGTGCGCAGCTCCAATACGCTGTCGGCGCTGGCGGTCTTGGTTTGGACGGGCTTGGTTTCGACCGGTTTGGCTTCGGCGGCTTTGGTTTGCGCGGCGCCCTTGTCGCCGACATTGGTCTGCGGCTCGAGGCTGGCGGTGGGTTGTGGCGGCACGCGCAAGGAGGCGAGCAGGGGATGGGAGAAGCTGTGCGGTGACATCTCGCCGGGCGCGACGATGACGCGGGCACCCATCCTGGTCCAATTCCACATCTTCACCGCGAACGCCATCGGCATGCGGATGCAGCCGTGCGAGGCCGGATAGCCCGGCAGCACGCCGGCATGCATGGCGACACCGGACCAGGTGATCCGCTGCATGTACGGCATCGGCGCGCCGCTATAGATGTTGGAGTGGTGGAATTTGTGCTTCTGGATGACGCTGAACACACCCATCGGCGTCGAATGGCCCTTCATGCCCGTCGACACCGGCGATTCCGCGAACACGCCGTTGGTGTCGTAGACCGTGACCTTCTGCCGGTCGATCGAGACTACGATGACCAGCGGCCCCTGTGGCTTGCTGCCGGCCTTCTCGGCGACAACCTGTTTCTTGGCGCCAGCGCCGTGCTTCTGCGGCTTCTGGCGCGGTATTTCGGGATGCCGGTTCTGCCGGGTGTAATAGGATCCGTCGGGATAATCCGTCCAATAGTAAAATGCTGCGTCTGCCTGACTGGTCGCGCCGATCGCAGCCGCCGCCGTCACAATAGCGACCTGCCACAGCCGCGCCGGCTTGGCAGAAAAACTCGACCCGTTCACGCTGTTCATCCTCGAATCCATAATCCAAATCAGACGTTAGTCTCGCAAAGGGGATACGCGTTCACCAGCATGGCGGTTCTGCCATCAGCTACTTTTGTCCAAGTCGTAGCAAAAAAGCCTCACGGAGCGGTAAACGGCGGCCGCGCCGTCGGTCCGTCGTCTTCCTGAGCGGCTGTCTCATACCTACATTGTGGCGACTTGTTACCGGAGAACTTCATGTCATCTCGTTTCCCCGGTCTTTCCGGCATCCGCTTGAAAGGCTTTGCTTTCCTCCTCCTGGCCCTGGTCGTGCCGGCAGTGTCCGCGTCGGCCGCCGACGAGCCCGATCTGATCTTCCGCCGCTCCACCGTGTTCAAATGGATGAGCCCGAACGACAAACTCGCGACTTATGGTCTCGACGATCCTGAAGTCGAGGGCGTCGCCTGTCATTTCACCGTACCGGAGAAGGGCGGCTTCAAGGGCTGGCTGGGCCTTGCCGAGGAGGTTTCGGACATCTCGCTGGCCTGCCGTCAGATCGGCCCGATCAAGTTCAAGAACAAGATGGAGCAGGGCGATGACATGTTCCGCCGGCGCCGCTCGCTGTTCTTCAAGAAGATGCAGATCGTGCGCGGCTGCGACACCAAGCGCAACGTGCTGGTCTACATGGTCTATTCGGACAGGATTATCGAGGGCTCGCCGAAGAACTCGACCTCGAGCGTGCCGATCATGCCGTGGGGGCCGGCAGACGCCAACGTGCAGAAATGCGGCGAGTTCTTCACGCAGTGACGCGTTGGCGCTTCACTCGGCGCGGCGGGACTGCGGTTTGACGAGGTGCGAGCCGGTCAGCCGCACGAACGCTTGTGGCACGGCTTCAAAGCCGCGGCCGGATTGCAGCGACATCGCGCCGGCTGAGGCGACGCGACTCGATCGGTGATCTCCGCGGTCGGTCCGTTGCTCCGCCTCGCGCGGCATTGCGCGATCTTGCGCCACCATAATGGCCATCCCTCAAGTGAACGCGCCCGGTGATCCGGGCGTCCTGGCTTCGAGGCTTGGGTCGCGGCCGATGCGCCCTCGGTTCGACCCAGCCTTCGTTTGCCGCTCCATTCAGCAGAAAAACGTAAAATGCGTGTGAAGCCGGTGAGGCGGGAGCATGACGGCCGATGCCTCCGGAGTATTCGCGCACAGCAGCCGGAACCTGGCAGGCTACTTTGAGCTGCGGGGAGACCCATCTGAAATGATTGGTCTTTCCGGCGAAATGTGTCGTCGTCTCGGGCCGGACGAAACAATTCTCACGCAAGATGAAACCATTTTGCGCTTTTGGCGCATCACGGGCGAAACCGCCCATGGTTATCAGCTTCACAACGACGAACGGCGCACCGCCGGCCACCGGAACTCGGAGACAAGACCATGCGCGCGCTCAGCTTCATCCTTGCCTTTGGTTTCGTTGTTGCCGGTTCTTCGTTCGCAGGCTCGCCGGACGGCAGTATACCCGGTGTCGGCACTTTCCAGTACAGCGGCTCGCCGATCACGACCGCCGCGACGCAGTCGATCGTGGTCGCCGCGCGCTTCTGATCAACACCAAGAAAATCAGCCGATAAAGGCCGTCATGATCGTTCGATTTTGCGCCGCTGTGTTCGTGTCTGTTCTGACGATCAATGCCGCCCAGGCACAGGTGCGCGCGCCCTCAAGGTTACCGGATCCCCGCACTGAATTCGTGCGCCAATGTGCGCCGCGGATGCTGGGGCGGTGGGAACATCCCGAGGAAGTTTGCGGCTGCCTGCACGATCATGCCGCAGCCGCCGTCGAGGACCGCGATCTGCGCGAAGCGCTGTTGCGCGGCATCAGCGAGACCGGCGTGCCCACCATCGAGACCGACTGGGTGCCGGCATCCAAGCAGGGCGAGATCGGTCCGACCTTCACCAAGATCGCCAAGCCGACCCTGCAGTGCATGTTCGACCCGGCGAAGCAGTAACTATCTCGTCTTCGGACCGTAGCGCGGCACGCAGGCGGCGGTGCGCGCGACGCCCTTCTCTGTCATCTTCGTTCCGCGCACTTCCTTGACCTGTCCGGCGGGACAGGTTCCGTCGTCCACCTGCACGCGCTGACCCAGCTTGAGGTCGACGATGTCCTGTTCGCGTCCGACCGTGACGGCGTGCGCCGTCGTCACGAGGGCGGCGGAGATCAGGACCGAGAGGCAAGCAGCACGGCGGAAAAGCATGGCGAAAGATCCCGGCATTGATACCGCAGTGTAAAAACGGGCTTGCGATTCTGATAGTGAACCTTCGTCAGGTCTGCCGGGCCGATCTGTTCCCGGTGCGCAGGGCTGCGCGCGATTCCCGCGCGAGCCGTTCGGCGGAGGCGACGAGCTGTGGAACCGCATGGCCGGAAAATCCCAGCACGAAGCCGGGCAGAGGTCGCGCGCGCGAATAGGTGTCGGCCAATAGCCAGCCTTCCGCGCCGGCCGCCTGCTTGGCCCGCGCGGCCACGGAAAGGTCGACCGAGCGATCGAACCGGGCGACGAGATGCAGGCCTTGTGACGGCACCGGTACCGACAGCGCGCCGTCGGACTCAGCCTCCAGCGTTTCCGCCAATGCGTCACGCGCTTCGCGATAGAGCTTTCGCACGCGCTTGAGGTTCGCGGCGAACGCGCCCGAGTTGAGCATGTCGGCTACCGCGCCTTCCATCAGCGTCCCGGGGAAGCGGTCAAGCGCCGCGCGCGCAGCCGTCACGTCCGCGATCAGGCGTTCGGGCAGGGCGCAATAGCCGATGCGCAGGCCGGGAAACAGCGTCTTGGCAAAGGTGCCGAGATAGATCACGCGCTGGAGGCGGTCGATGCCGGCGAGCGACATCAGCGGCGCGCCGTCATAGCGAAACTCGCTGTCGTAATCGTCCTCCAGCACGAAAGCGCCGGCCTGCCTCGCCCAGTCCAGAAGCTCGAGCCGCCGCGGCATCGACATCTGCACGCCGAGCGGAAACTGATGCGACGGCGTGACATAGGCCGCGCGCGCGGCCGGCCCGGCGATGCGGCCCTTGGCGACCCGCATCCCGTGCTCATCGACGGGAACGCCCACGGCGCGATAGCCGCAATTCGCGATGGTTTTCCGCGCGGCCGGGTAACCGGGGTCTTCGCACCAGACCTGGTCGCCCGCCTTGAGGATCGCGCTCAGCACGATGCGCAACGCGTGCAACGTGCCTGAGGTCAGCATGATCTGATCGGGATCGCAGCGCAGCCCGCGCGCCGACAACAGATGATCGGCGATCGCCGCGCGCAGCTCGCGGCTGCCGCGGGGATCGCCATAGTGCAGATGCTCAGACCCGAAGTTGCGCATCCGCCGGCCGACGAAGGCACGGAAGCGTTGCACGGCGCGTTCGTCGATGTGGGTGCAGCCGAGCGCGAACGCGCCTTGCCCCGGCGTTTCCACAATGACTTTCGGCTTGTTCGGTTCGGCCGTGCGCGCAGGGATGCGCGCGGCGACGAAGGTTCCGGAGCCGACGGTCGCCTCGGCGAAGCCGTCGGCGATCAGGCGCTCATAGGCGATGACGACGGCGTTGCGCCGGAAGCCGGTCTGCGTGGCCAGCGTGCGCGACGGCGGCAGCGGCTCGCCAGGCTTGACCAGGCCGGAGACGATCATCTCGCACAGCGCCTGATAGAGCCGGTGCGCGGCGGAGGCGGCGGGCGTGACGTGCGGGCCGGTAAGGTCGAGCGGCAGCCCGGTCTTGGTCGGCAAGGAAGACTTGGTAGCCGAGGGCAGAGAATTGGTTGGAATATTTCGCATGGAATTGGAACTATCGCAGACCAAAGGCGCCGCTACAACTACTTCCAGATTTCTTCCAATCCGAGCAGGAGCGGCCGTGAGCCAGACCGAGACTTCGAATTCCTATCCGACATCGGCGCGCAACCAGGTGAAGCGCCGGCACGACCGCGGCTTCTACGATCACGAGACCGTCCATCGGATCCTGGACTCCTCGATGCTCTGTCACGTCTCCTACGTGATCGACGGCCAGCCCTATTGCACGCCGACCTTCTTCTGGCGCGAAGGCACGAAGCTCTATTGGCACGGTTCGAGCGCGAGCCGCATGCTGCGGAATCAGACCAAGGGCGAGCGCGTGTGCCTCACGGTCGCCCATCTCGACAGCCTCGTGCTGGCGCGCTGCGGCTTCAATCACTCGGCCGACTATCGCGCGGTGATGGCGTTCGGCTCCGCCTATCTCGTCACCGACGCCGAGGAGAAAGAGCGGGCGGTGATCGCGATGGTCGACCGCTTCTTCCCGGATCGCACCGCCAGCCTGCGGGCGAGCACCACGCAGGAGATCAAGGCGACGTCCTTCATTGCGATGGAGATCGAGGAAGCCTCGGCCAAGATACGCGCCAAGGGTGTTGCCGACGACGACGAGGACTATGCGTTGCCGATCTATGCCGAGCGCATCCCGGTTCGCACCGTGCTCGGCGCGCCCGAGCCGTGCCCGCGCCTGCTCGACGGCGTCGGCCGGCCCGCGACGCTCAATGGCTATTCGGAAGGCCGCTTGCTCGAAGATGCATTGCGGGATGCATATTTTGTGGAGTACCCGAACGGCTGAAATCGGCTAGCTTGCGCCTCCTTGGGACCAATGAACTGCCTGGAGTTGCCTGATGAATGCCGAAACGCAGCAGAGGATTCTCGACGCCGTCGATGCCGGCTTCGAAGCCCAGCTTGCCACCACGCGCGATTTCGTCGCGATCCCCTCGACCCGCGGGGCGGAGGGGCCATGCCAGGACATGATCGGCGACCTCCTGCGCGAACGCGGCTACGAGGTCGACGACTGGCACATCGATGTCGAGGACCTCAAGGATCTGCGCGGCTTCGGTCCGATCGAGCATGACTTCTCCAAGGCGCGTTCGGTGGTGGGTACCTACCGCCCGCAAACGAACGCCGGCAAATCGCTGATCCTGCAGGGCCACTGCGACGTGGTGCCCGCAGGCCCCCTGGAATTGTGGGACACGCCTCCGTTCTCGCCCGTCGTCAAGGACGGCAAGATGTTCGGGCGCGGTGCCTGCGACATGAAGTCGGGGACCATCGGCGCGCTCTATGCGCTGGATGCGATCAAGGCCGCGGGTTTCAAGCCGACGGCGCGGATCCACTTCCAATCCGTCATCGAGGAGGAGAGCACCGGCGTCGGCGCGCTTTCGACGCTGCAGCGCGGCTATCGCGCGGACGCCTGCTTCATTCCGGAGCCGACCGGCGGCAAGATGGTGCGCTCGCAAGTCGGCGTGATCTGGTTTCGCCTGCGTGTGAAGGGGCACCCGACCCATGTCGCCTTTGCCGGCTCCGGCGCGAATGCGATCATGGCTGCCTATCATCTGATCCAGGCGCTGCAGAAGCTCGAGATCGAGTGGAACGAGCGCGCCAAAGCTGACAGGCACTTCAAGACGCTCGACCATCCCATCAACTTCAACCCCGGCATCATCAAGGGCGGCGACTGGGCCTCCAGCGTGCCGGCCTGGTGCGACGTCGATTGCCGGATTGCAGTGCTGCCAGGTTGGTCGATCGCCGATCACCAGAAGGAGATCATGGCCTGCGTCGCGGCTGCCGCGCGTAACCACCGCTTCCTCGCCAACAATCCGCCGGAGATCGAATGGTCGGGCTTCCTGTCGGAAGGCTATGAACTGACTGATGCCGCCGCGCCGGAGGCCGCGTTTGCAAAGGCGTTCGGCAAGGTCTATGGCGGCATGCCGGAGGATCTCGTCTTCACCGCGCTCACCGACACCCGCTTCTACGGCCTCAACCACGGCATCCCGAGCCTGTGCTTCGGCGCCAGCGGCGGCGAGATGCACGGCTTCAACGAGTTCGTCGAGTTGGAGTCGCTGAAGAAGACGACCTGGGCGATGGCGCTGTTCATTGCGGAATGGTGCGGGGTGGAGAAGGCGTAAGCCGTCGCTCCATGCGCGGTGCAGTAGGGTGGGCAAAGGCGCCCTTGCGCCGTGCCCACCAAATGTTTCCGACATGAAAAGATCGTGGGCACGCTTCGCTTTGCCCACCCTACGACAGCTCGCCGGATTGCTTCGCTGCGCTCGCAATGACGGAACGTCCCACCAGCCCTCCCAAATCCTTTAAGCTTAAAATAAAGACTAGGATGCCGACCGCGGCAGTGGCAGACTGGCGTCAAGTCCACAAGGCCTGGGTCCGTCGAGGAAGTCACAATGCGCGATTGGGATGATGCCTACGCCAATTCGGCCCATATCCCTGGCTCGGACAAGACGCCGGCACAGTGGGCGGAGCGGGCCGCGGCCTATCGTGCCGGGCTGGAGAATTTTCGACCCGATATTGCCTACGGCGCAGGTGATCGCCAGAAGCTCGACCTGATCCTGCCCGACGGCGACAGCAACGGGCTCGTCGTCTTCGTCCATGGCGGCTATTGGATGCGCTTCGACAAGTCGACCTGGACCGATCTGGCCGAAGGCGCGCGCCGCCATGGCTGGAGCGTGGCGCTGCCGAGCTACACGCTGACGCCGGCCGCCCGCATCTCCGACATCACCGCCGAGATCGCCGCGGCGATCGCCAAGGCGGCGTCGCTCGTCTCCGGGCCGATCCGGCTCGCCGGGCATTCTGCCGGCGGCCACCTCGTCACGCGCATGCTGTGTGACGACAGCCGGCTTGAGCCGGCCGTCTACAACCGCGTTGCCGGCACCCTCTCGATCAGCGGCCTGCATGATTTGCGTCCGCTGCTGAAGACGAAGATGAACGAGACGCTCGGCCTGACCATGGAGGAGGCGACGCTCGAAAGCGCGGCGCTGCATCTGCCGCGCGGGCATTCGCCCGTCACCGCCTGGGTCGGCGGCAGCGAGCGGCCGGAATTCATCCGCCAGTCCGACCTGATGGCCAATGTCTGGACCGGCCTCGACGTGCCGACGCGCCTCGTCGTCGATCCCGGCCTGAACCATTTTACCGTGATCGACGGGCTGAAGGATCCGTCGTCGCCGATCACCGCGCGCCTGATCGGCCTCGACTGAGCAAAGCCGGGCCGGGGAAGATTGATCGAAAGGGCCTGCCCATGACGTCCAGCGATTACGATCCCAGCAGCGAAGGCGCCGAGACCGATTTCGCAAGGCGGATGTCCTACGGCGACTACCTTGCGCTGGATGCGATTTTGGGCGCGCAGCACCCCCTGTCGGAAGCGCATGACGAGATGCTGTTCATCATCCAGCATCAGACCACGGAGCTGTGGATGCGGCTCGCCATCCACGAGCTCAGCGCCGCACGCCGCGCCATCTCCAAAGATGAGGTGCAGCCTGCGATGAAGATGCTGGCGCGGATGTCGCGGATCTTCGAGCAGCTCAACAACGCCTGGGACGTTCTTCGCACGATGACGCCGAGCGAGTACACGCGTTTCCGTTCGCAGCTCGGACAGTCCTCCGGTTTCCAGTCGCGCCAGTACCGGCTGATCGAATTCCTGCTCGGCAACCGCAACCACGCCATGCTCAAGCCGCACGCGCACGATGCGGAGACGACGAAGCTGCTCGAGGCAGAACTGGCGACGCCGAGCCTCTACGACGAGGTGCTCAGGCTCGCCGACCGCAACGGGCTGAAGATGCCGGCGGCGGTGCTGGCGCGCGATGTTCGCGAGACCCACAGTTTCAACGAGGGTGTGCTGCAGGCCTGGCGGATCGTCTACGAGGCGCCGGAGACGCGTTGGATGCTCTACGAGCTTGCCGAGAAGCTGGTCGACTTCGAGGACTATTTCCGCCGCTGGCGCTTCAACCATGTGACGACGGTCGAGCGCGTCATCGGCTTCAAGCGCGGCACCGGCGGCACCGGTGGCGTCAGCTATCTCAAGCGCATGCTGGAGGTCGAGCTGTTCCCCGAACTCTGGCGCGTCCGCACGATTCTGTAGAATGCCCAAGAAATATCCATGACCAGATATCGCGTCTATGACGACACCAAAGCGCTATTCCATCTGCCTGACGGCGTGATCTATCTCGACGGCAATTCGCTCGGCGCGCTGCCGCTCGGCGTTGCCGAGCGGGTCAACCGCGTCATCACGACGGAGTGGGGCAACGAGCTGATCCGCGCCTGGAACAGTGCAGGATGGTATGCCCAGCCACGCCATGTCGGCGATCGCATCGCGCGGCTGATCCGCGCCGAAGCGGGCTCGGTGATGGTCGGAGACACGCTGTCGCTCAAGGTCTATCAGGCGCTCGCCGCCGCGCTCGACATGAATGCGTCCCGCAAGATCGTCCTGTCGGACACCGGCAACTTCCCGACCGACCTCTACATGGCCGAAGGCCTGATCGCGACGCTCGGGCGCGGCCATCAATTGCGCCTAGTGGCGCCGGAGGAGATCGAGGCCGCGCTGTCGGAGGAGGTCGCGGTGCTTTACGTCACCGAGATCGACTACCGCACCGGCCGCCGCCACGACATGGCGAAGCTCACGGCAAAGGCTCATGCGCTCGGCATCGTCACGGTCTGGGATCTCGCGCACTCCGCCGGCGCGCTGCCGGTCGATCTTGCCGGGTGCGGCGCGGATTTCGCGGCGGGCTGCACCTACAAATATCTCAACGCCGGCCCGGGTGCGCCCGCTTTCCTCTACGTCGCGCCGCGCCACGCCGACAGCGCACGCGCCGCGCTGTCGGGGTGGATGGGGCATGCAAAACCATTTGCGTTCGAGCTGGGCTATGCGGCTGCGGGCGGCGTCGAACGCATGCGCGTCGGCACACCGCCGGTGCTGGCGATGGCGGCGCTGGAGGCCTCGCTCGACATATGGGACCGCGTCGATATGGCAGAGGTCCGTGCGCGTTCGTTGGTGCTCGGTGATTTGCTGATCGCCGAGGTGGCGCGGCGCTGCTCGACTTTGAAGCTCGTCACCCCGCGCGCACATGAGCGCCGCGGCTCGCAGGTCTCCTTCGCCTTCGACGGCGGCTACGCCGCCATGCAGGCGCTGATCGCCCGCGGACTCATCGGCGACTTCCGCGCGCCCGACATCATGCGGTTCGGGATCACGCCGCTGTACATTGGCGAGAGCGAGATTATCCGTGCGGCCGAGATCATCGAGGAGGTGATCGCGGGCGAGGTCTGGCGACGGCCGGAATATCAGGTGGTGAACGCGGTGACGTGAACGAAGCCGCGCCCCGGACGCAGCGTGGCGCGCCGCACTTGGGGCGTGATGCGCTGCAGAGCCGGGGCTCATGTCGCATCGTGCTCCGTCGTGAGATGGGTCCCGGCTCTGCGCAGCAACGCTGGGGCGTTGCAGCGCGTCCGCGACACGAGAGTATTTGCCCTGCGCCCCCATGTCAGCCCGCCCATTACCTCTGACGTCATTGCTTTGCCGCACGAAGCAATTCACGCTGGGACAACAATCAATTGGGAGGACTTTCGATGACGCCGCTCGAAAAGCTTAAAGCGATGAAGATGCCGTTCGCCGAGCTCAAGGGCGTCGAGTTCATCGAGGCCGGGAAGGACCGCGTGGTGGCGCGCATGATGGTCCGGCCTGATCTCTGTACGCTCCACCACACCATCCATGGCGGGGCGGTGATGGCGCTGGCCGATTCCGTCGGGGCGGCGGCGACCGTGATCAACCTGCCCGAGGACGCCAAGGGCACGACCACGCTGGAGAGCAAGACCAATTTCATCGGTGGGGCCAAGGAGGGAACCACGGTCATTGCCACCGCGACCCCGGTCCATCGTGGTCGGCGGACCCAGGTCTGGACCACCCGGTTGGAAACTGAGGATGGCAAGTTGGTTGCCGTGGTCACCCAGACTCAGCTGGTCCTGTAAGACTACGGGTCTTTGATTCTATTAACGAATTAGTCGTTTGCAGTGCCTTTAACTTGGGCAGGTCCTCGTCTTGCAAAAGATGTTGCGATGCACAATATAGGAGGTCTAGGGATTCGAACGCCTCCTCGAGGGACACCAAGAGGAGTTTTGACGTGGTACTTGAAGAAACCGTCCGCACCGCTCCTGGCTATGTGCGGACCCTGATCCAGCACGAAGAATTGCCGCTCTTGCGCGATCATCTGCTGAGGCTCGATGCCGAAAGCCGGCACGACCGTTTCAACGGCTTTCTCGACGACAGCTTCATCGAGCGTTACGCCGCCCGCTGCGCCGAGGACGGCACCGTGATCGTCGCCTATATCGTCGACGGCGTGGTCCGCGGTGCGGCCGAGTTGCACCCGCCGGAAGGCGCCTCGCTCCCCGAAGTCGCCTTCAGTGTCGAGGCCTCCGCGCGCCGCCAGAACGTCGGCACCGTGCTGTTCAGTCGCTTGATCGCCGAAGCGCGCTGGAAGGGCTACAAGACTCTGCGCATCACCACAGGCGCGGAGAATCACGCCATGCGCGCGCTCGCCAGGAAATTCGGCGCGCATCTCGCTTTCCGCCATGGCGAGTCCACCGGTACGATTGATCTTGCGAAGACGCCTGAGGACGAGCTTGCGGAGCTTGCCGCAGCGCCGTTCAAGGCGGGACGTGCTCTTATCAGCTTCAACTCGACCTGCTGGAAGCTGATCTCCAGCATGTACGGCAATCGCGCGGCCTGACATCCGCGGGCCTGAATCAAAAAAGCGGACCGGCTAACCGGTCCGCTTTTTCCTTGAAACAAAGAATGAAGCGCTCAGGTGCCGGTGCGCTTGTCGTTGCCGAAACGGCGGACGACGCGGCGTTCGACCACGACGGAGCGCTGTGCGCCCTGTTCGCCGGCGATCACGCGCGTCGCGGTGATGCGGCTGTTGGTACGCGCCTGCTTCTTCACCTCGGCCTGCACGACATCGAGCGGCATCCCCATCAAGGCTGCGGCGATCTCGGCCTGCTGTCCCTGATCGTCGGTGATGCCGATAGCGGCGAAGATCGCCTCGTCCAAGGTCGGCGGATCATGGCGGACGCGCCGCGTGCCATATTTGGTATTCCAGTCTGCGCTCATAACGGCCTCGTTTGATGCCGGGATACCTAGTGCCGGGAATGTTGCATTGCAATATGAATTTGGTGTGGCATCTCAGCTATGCACCGGTCGGGTGTCAGGGCGGTGACGCGACACCGGCCTCGATCTCAATCCGTTGTTGCGGCCAGCGCTTCAGGGCGGCATGCCCGGCTTCGGTGAGCCCGTAGATTCCCCGGTCGGCCCGTTCGAACCAGCCATACACATTGTTAAGCAAGATCTTGCCGGCGTCAGGGCAGCGCCCGCGCAACTCGCGCACGGGCCGCGGCCCGTCGGCGAGCGCCGAGGCGCAGGCCAGAGCCTGCTGCCGATAGGCCGTCATGATCGGCGCGCGGGTGCTGCCGCCGAGCACGGGATCGCCCTGGCGGCGCTGGTGTTCGGCGACGAGGCGCGAGCGCACCTTTGGCTCGCGGCGCGGCGCTGCGGTCGGAGGCTTCACCAGCACCTCGACCTGACCGCGGTCGGTGACGCCGAGCATGCCGAAGCCGAGGCGGCGGCAGAGGTTGCGATAGCGCGCGTCGCTCTCGCGCCCCTTGCCCCGGATCGACATCTTTGCCGCGATCCAGACCTCGTCGCCGGCCGGCGCGCGGTCGACCGCCTGGAGGATCAGTTCGAGATTGAAGGCGAGCTTGAGCTCGCCGATCACCACCACAGGTGGATCGCCGGCGCTGAGGCCGACGAGATCGCAGCCGCCGATCTCGCCCTTGACCGTGAAGCCGAGCTCTTCGAGGAAGCGTTTGACGGGCAGGTAGAGCGCGGTTTCCAAAGGGGATCCGATCAGCGAATCAGTTGCGGGCAGTTTAGAGCCTTCCCGGCCCCTATTGAATCCGAGCTGGCGCCCAGCACGGACGATCAGACTGCGATTACACCCGCCCGCTGACCGGAATCAGCGCGCCGGTAATGCCGCTGGCGGCCTCGCTGGCGAGGAACAGGATCACCTCGGCGAGTTCCTGTGGCGTCACCCATTTGGAGAAGTCCGCCTTCGGCATGTCGGCGCGGTTGGCTGTGGTGTCGATGATCGACGGCAACACGGCGTTGACGGTGACCTTGCCCTTCCACTCACTCGCGAGCGCTTCAGTGAGGCGATGCACACCTGCCTTCGACGCAGCGTAGGGGCCCATGCCGGAGCCGGCCTGAAGGGCGCCCATGGCGCCGATATTGACGATGCGGCCGGCCCTGGATGCGGCCAGATGCGGCAGCGCCGCGCGCGAGGTGTTGAGCGCGGTCAGGACGTTCAGCGCGTACATGCGCTGCCAGGTCTTGATGTCGCCGTCGCCGATGGTCTCGAAGGCGAAGCCGCCGGCGATGTTGACGAGTGCGTCGAGGCGGCCGAAATGCTTTGCCGCCATCTCGACCGCCGTCTTCGCCTGCGCCGCATCGGAGAGATCGACGCCGCCGATCTCGATGCTATCAGGCGTCGCGGAGTTCTGTGAAGGCGCGTGATCGATGCCGGCAATGCGCGCGCCGCGTGACTGCGCGACCTCCGCGACGACCTTGCCGAGCGCACCGAGCGCGCCTGTCACGATCAGGACCTTGTCTTGCATCCTTGTTCTCCTGGCACGGCTGCCTATGATTCCAGATAGCGCTCTTTCAGCGCGGTCCGCTCAGTCGCGCCGAGCTTGAGTCCGTCGCGCAGATAGGTTTCGAGGTCGCCATATTCGCTGCCGATGGCCTCGAAAGCCGCGGCAAGATACGAGGCCTCGACGCTGCCGATGGCATTGCGTACGTCCTCCGGCAGGTCGGTGGCAGCCGTCGCGTCGCGCTTGTAATGCCGGTTGGTGAGCAGGTAGTCCTCGGCAATGATTTCATCGGCGACGCCGAGCGCATGCAGGATCAGCGCACTGGCAAAGCCGGTGCGGTCCTTGCCCGCCGTGCAATGGATCACCAGCGGCGCGCGATCTTCCAGGAGATGGCCGAACAGGTTGCGAAAGCTGTTCGTGTGGTGGCGAACGTAGTTGCGATAGGATTCGCGCATGAGCTCCAGCGCGACCGGTGCAGTCAGTGTTCCCCTCGCGAGTTCGCTCCGCAGCGCAGCCACGACGCTCGGCTCGATCGGCAGCGAATGCACCGTGATCTCGCTGATAACGCAGACGCCGGCCGCGCGCTCCTCAACCCCACGGAAATCGAAAGCGCTTCGCACGCCGAGCGCGCGAACGATCTCGACATCATCAGCGGTGAGCAGGCCGAGATGGTTGGAGCGGAAGATGTGCCGCCAGCGCGTGGTGCGGCCGTCGGTGGTCGGGTAACCGCCGAGATCGCGAAAATTGCTGGCGCCTTGCAGGGCGAGGTGACGGGCAGGGGAATCTGACATGGGATCGGCTATGGTTATGGTTCCATTGGACGCACGAGGGGGCATCCTTGAAAGCATTACAGGGGGCGATCATGGGCCGGCACAAGGCCATTCTTTTGGGGGGCACCATGCTGGCGGCTGGATCGACCGGTGCGCCGCAGACTGAAGCGCAGACGTTCCGTACCTATCGCTGCGCCGATGGTACACAGTTCATCGCTGGGTTTTATGACGACGACAAGCGCGCGTTCCTCCAGATCGACGGTGAACCGGTCACGCTCGCAAAGCGACTGTCGGTTTCGGGCGCACGCTATTCGGGGGCAGGGGTGACTCTGAAGATTCCCAAGGCCGGACCCACCACGGTGAAGCACCTGAGGCGGCCGGTCACGGCTTGCGCGGTGATCGAAAAGCCCGGGATCTAGCTGCGAGGACGAGCTGGAATCAAAAAGGGCCGAAACCTCGTTGTTTCGACCCCTTTTCAAACTGCCGCCGGGCACCTGCGAGGGCGCGGCGGTCTCAAACCAGCAATAGGCATCAGCGATCCCATTTCGGCTTGGCTTCGTCGACCGCGTCCTGATGGTACCAGCTGTCGCTGCAGATCGAGACGTTCGCGGGAAGCGAAGCATGATCGGCAGCAAGGCGGGTCTCGCCATAGCGGCCTCGGGCGAGAGCAGCGCGGCCCCCGACCGGAAACTGGTAGATCGTTGCCGATCCCTGACTCAGACCATTGTTCATCATTGAGATTCTCCTTGGTCGAAGCGCCATAGCCTCCCATGGTGCGCCCGACTCGTTCGATTGTGGTTACCGGACTCCCCATATCGGCCGCGCCTCCCGAATTGGAAAGTGCTGAAAAGGAAATCAGTTGCCGCCCAATTTGTGGGCAGATGGAGCTCTGCATCCTCCAAGGCAGCCTGTCGATGACTAACGCCTGAGCCATTCCAAAGGTTGCTGGGCCGGGGCTGAAGACTTTGCGAAAATTGCTGGACGTTGATGCGCGTTTCATCGGCAACCTCCACGCCAGCTTGGCTGCTTCAGAATCGGGCGATTTCCGTGGGTTTTTTGCGATGCAGCTTCACGCGAAGGTGCGCGGCTATGACGCATATTACCGGGGACATCTCCTCGCGACGGGGAGACCTCGGTTGCCGGTGGAGACCTTCAGCACTGCGGCCTTTTGGCACGTAAAATGCTTGTAAATAGCCGGCCGATGATGGCCGGGTACAAAACGTTCGGTGGCCTCCGGGCCCCCAACCTTTCGCATCATCTACAGAGAGGCTCAATGACCAAGTATAAGCTCGAGTACATCTGGCTCGACGGATATACGCCGACTCCGAACCTGCGCGGCAAAACTCAGATCAAGGAATTCGCGTCGTTCCCGACGCTCGAGCAGCTTCCGCTCTGGGGCTTCGATGGCTCCTCCACCCAGCAGGCCGAAGGCCACAGCTCCGATTGCGTGCTGAAGCCGGTCGCCGTCTTCCCGGACGCCGCGCGCACCAACGGCGTGCTCGTGATGTGCGAAGTCATGATGCCCGATGGCAAGACCCCGCACGCCTCCAACAAGCGCGCCACCATTCTCGACGACTCCGGCGCGTGGTTCGGCTTCGAGCAGGAATACTTCTTCTACAAGGACGGCCGTCCGCTCGGCTTCCCGACCGCTGGCTATCCGGCGCCGCAGGGCCCGTACTACACCGGCGTCGGCTTCTCGAACGTCGGCGACGTCGCCCGCAAGATCGTCGAAGAGCATCTCGACCTCTGCCTGGCCGCCGGCATCAACCATGAAGGCATCAACGCGGAAGTCGCGAAGGGCCAGTGGGAATTCCAGATCTTCGGCAAGGGCTCCAAGAAAGCCGCTGACGAAATGTGGATGGCCCGCTATCTGATGCTGCGCCTCACCGAGAAGTACGGCATCGACATCGAATTCCACTGCAAGCCGCTCGGCGACACCGACTGGAACGGCTCCGGCATGCACGCCAACTTCTCGACCGAGTACATGCGCACGGTCGGCGGCAAGGAGTACTTCGAGGCCCTGATGGCCGCCTTCGACAAGAACCTGATGGACCACATCGCCGTCTACGGCCCGGACAACGACAAGCGTCTGACCGGCAAGCACGAGACCGCGCCGTGGAACAAGTTCAGCTACGGCATTGCCGACCGCGGTGCTTCGATCCGCGTGCCGCACTCCTTCGTCAACAACGGCTACAAGGGCTATCTGGAAGACCGCCGTCCGAACTCGCAGGGCGACCCATACCAGATCGCTTCGCAGATCCTGAAGACGATCGCGTCCGTGCCGGCCGACAAGAAGGCCGCGGCCTAAGATCCTCCCGGCCCGGGCTGGGGGGCTGGCCCGGGTTGGCTTTCAATCCGCCGGAGCTGAAAGGCTCCGGCGGATTTTTTAGCATCCTGATGAGGGCCATTCCCGTGACGCAGCAGGGCTGCGTCGCGTAAAGCCTGTCCATCTCAGCCCAAAGCGCGATAGAGTGCCCGCAGGATGCGCGCAGGGCCAGGGACGGCTGGTGTTTGAAGGCTTCTACAAGGTGAAATTTCAGCTCGGCGACGCCGTCGGCCGGAGCGTGATGCATGCCGGCAGCGGCAAGATGCTCGGCGGCAATTCGGCCTTCGCCCATATCGGCACCTACGAGAAGACCGACAGCGGCGTCGACGTCGTGATCAACACTGTCCGCCACAACCCCGATCCGAACTACCGCGCCATGGCGGGCACCGATGATGCCACCTTGCTCGCCGAGGGCTGGGCGGATGGCGACCTCTATCGCTTCAAGGGCGAGCTGAAGGAGCTGCCGGGCATTCCCTTCCAGTCGGTGATGACGCCGATCAGGGAAGACGAGGTGCCGATCGCCGGAGGCGTCGGCGAAGCCGGCATCGCCGACGGCCTCTACTCCATCCATCTGCGGATGCTCGATGGTCTCGACGGCGGCCTCACCGGCGTGATGCTGCTCAACCGGGGCCGCATCCTCGGCGGCGATGCGTCGTTCTACTATCTCGGCAGCTACACCGCCGCGAATGGGCGCTGGAAGGGCCAGCTTCTCAACCAGGAGCACACGCCGGCCAAGGATGACCCGATCTTCGGCGGCCACGAGGTCGGCATCGGCTTCGGCGGCACGTACGATTCAGAGCGGGCGGTGCTGGAGGCGACCGCGCTTGCGGGCAAGCGCAGCCTGCGCCTGACCGCTTCGCTCAAGCTGATGCATCGCGCCTGATCGCGACGGGAATAGCTCATGGAAAACCTTCGCATGCTCTCGACGCTCGGCCTGATGGGGGCGATGCGCAGCCTGTCGTCCGCGTACGAAGCCGCAACCGGCGTCCGCATCGACGCCGACTTCGCGCCGACGCTCGCCTTGCTGAAGCGGTTGCGTGAGGGCGAGGCCGCCGATCTCGTGATCCTCACGCGCGAGGGGCTGGACGAGATGATCGCGGAAGGCCGCGTGCTCGCCGAAAGCGCGGCCGATCTGGCGCGCTCCTATGTCGGCATTGCGGTGCGGGCAGGGCAGGCGCATCCCGATATCGGAAGCGAAGCGGCGCTGCGCGGGACGCTGCTCGCAGCGCGGTCCGTTGCCTATTCGCGGCTGGGCGCCAGCGGCGTCTACTTCGCCCAGCTGATCGTGCGCATGGGGATCGCAGCCGAGATCAGCGCCAAGGCTACCGTCGTCGAGCAGGGCTTCACGGCCGAGCGTCTCGTCAGCGGCGAGGCCGACCTCGCCGTGCAGCAGATCAGCGAGCTGAAGCAGATCGGCGGCATCGAGGTGGTCGGTCCGATCCCGCACGCGCTGCAGACACCGGCGGTGTTCTCTGCCGGCCGCATCGCAACCGCAAAGCATGCCGATGCCGCGGACCGCCTGCTGCGCTATCTGGCATCGCCCGAGGTCGTGCCGGTCCTGCGTCAATCAGGACTCGAGCCTTGAATTTGCCGGAGCGAGGACGCAACGTGACGACCATGCGGATTTGTTTCCTTGCCGTCGTCCTCGTGCTCGCCGCGCCCCTTGCGGCGCGCGCGCAATCGGCCGATCTCGTGTTGTGCGACCGGGTCGCTGCCGATCCCAGCGATCCCGACAAGCCGGCTGACGTGAGGGGCGTGGCCGAGATCGCATCCTCCGACGTTGCCACCGCGATCAGGTTCTGCAAGCAGGCCGCAGCATCGTCGCGCCGCGCGATGTTCGCGCTCGGCCGCGCCTATGCCGCCAACCGGCAGACGGCGGAGGCGATCGCCGCCTGGCGCAAGGCGGCCGAGAAGGGATCGAGCGCGGCCATGGTCGAGCTCGGCGTTGCCTATGGCACCGGCTCCGGCATCGCCAAGGACGAGGCTCAGGCGCGAAAGCTGTTCGAGAAGGCGGCGCAATCAGGCAACCCCCGCGGCGTCAGCAACCTCGCCGCGCTCGGCGGTGCGGGTGGCGCCGCGCCGGCCGATCCCGCGCAGGCGCGCGCGCTGCTCGGCAAGGCCGCCGAGACCAATGCGGAGGCGCAGTACCAACTCGGCCTGATGCTCTCCGAAGGTACGGGCGGTGCGAAGGACGACGTCGCGGCGCGTGCGCTGTTCGAGAAGGCGGCGGCGCAAAACCATCCCGGCGCGCTGGAGCGGATGGGGGCCTTCGCGGAAGGCGGCCGCGGCGGGCCGAAGGACAAGGACGCCGCGAAGGCCTATTACGAGCGCGCCGCCGCGCTCGGCGACGCAGACGCCAAGGCAGCGCTGGAGCGGCTGCGCTGCCCCTATGCGATCAAGGACAAGCAGGGCAAGCTCGTCACCACGCTGTGCTTCTGAGCAGAGCCGTACACGCCGGAACCTCAATCGCGCGCACCCGTTGACTTCGAGACGAAACGGAGCGCGATCATGATCCGCAAACTGGCGTCGGGCGAATACCGCCTCTATTCACGCAAGGTGAATCCGAAGACCGGCAAGCGTCGTAACCTCGGGACCTTCAGGAGCCGTGCGGCTGCCGAAAAGCACGAGCGCGAGGTGCAGTATTTCAAGCGGCACTGACGCGCGATGAAGGCCCGCCAAAGCAAAAATCTCGAAAACAACCCCATGCACAGTAGAAGGTCCTTGAAATCGCAGCGAAATTACGAGCCACGGATTTTGCGAAGTCCACTTTGACCTATCGGGCAAAGAATTCCGCTTTGGCCTGTCGGGCAAAACAGGAAGATGATGGCATCGGGCCGTCGCGGTTTCGCAAGGCCCTGCGCGGAAAAGCCGGGTGGCCGAGATGCGGCGGCAATGCTAGGTAGCCTGCATTCTTTTCCGATGTTGTGGGCTGGTTACGTTGCTGGACGGACTCTACAAGGTTGAATACGGCGTCAACGATGCGCTCGGCCGCAGCATCATGTGCCTGCATGACGGCAAGATGCTAGGCGGCAATTCGGGCTTTGCGCATCTCGGCACCTATGTCGAGCGCGACGGCGAGATCATCGCCGAAGTCATCACCGAGCGGCATAACCACGATCCCAACTACAAGCCGCTGATGGGGGCGGACGTCGCCTCGATCGAGGCGCGCGGCCGGCTGGTTGGCAACGAGATCCGTCTGCAGGGCGGTGCGAACACCATGCCGGGCGCCCACTTCTGGGCCAATCTCACGCGGCTCGATGACGGGGCGTTGCCGCCCCGCGGCACGATCGGGCAGGGCGGCATCGCCAACGGATTCTACGGAATGAGCCTGCGCGCGCTCGACGGCGTCGATGCCGGACTCTCCGGCGTGATGCTGCTGATCGACGGCCGCATCCTCGGAGGCGATGCGTTCTTCTACTATCTCGGCTCCTATTCCTCGGCGGACGGCCGCTGGAAGGGCGAGATGCTCAACCAGGAGCACACGCCTGCGAAGGGCGAGAATCCCGTGTTCGGCGGCTATGAGGTCGGGATCGGCTTCTCCGGAACCTGCAACGAAGATAGCGGCGAGCTCGAAGGCATCGCGCTCGCCGGCAAGCGCAGCCTGCGGCTGGCGGCTTCGCTCAGGTTGATGAGAAGGGCCTAGAGCCCGTGCTTGTTCATCCGGCAATCTTGTAATTTTCAACCAGAACGAGTGCCCTCGCGTTCTGGGCGTAGGGAGACGTCGTCACGAGGTTCTCGCCGCGCGCATCTGCTGCCGGTCTCGGCCGGTCGATCATTGAAAATACGAAAGCTGATCTTCCGTAACGACTCGCTCGATCTTCTCGGACTTGGCCCTGATGCGGTATCTCACGCGTCCATCGGACTCGATGGGCATGTGTTGAATGATGGTATAAATCATTGGCGGTTCGGTGGTGGCACGTCCTTGCGGCCCCTGGGGTTGATGGCGAACGTCTTCATTCAGCTTATAGGCATACGACATGTGTTACCTCGATGTTTGCGGCTGCTCTCGCGTGAAGCGTGGAGTGACGTAACGCATGCTGTCGGCTCCCGACCTGGCTCGTAAGCACTGTTCCACGATTCCAGGGTCGCGCCGCAAACCGAGCATTCGCAGCTGACGATCTGCCGACCGGGGCTTTTGCCTCGCTTCGGCCATAGACGGCGCCGCACCGACAGGATCGGTGATGAGATTCGAGCATCCCCGTCTATGCGCCCGAAACACAAAACAAGCCACTTCGAAATTCGATGGCCGTGAGGTCAGAGACCGAGAAGCCTCGCTCGTTTCACCGGTTCGATCTGTTGGCTTACCAGCAGGGCGACCACAGGGCCGACAGTGACGAGAAGCATACTTTACAGTCGCTTGCAGGGGTTGACGCAAAAACCCCGCCCTGAAGACTCAGGAGCGGGGCGGGACCACAAGCTCTGCCAGTACATCCGTGGCGAGAGCGACAGGTCTGTCGTGCTCTTAATTAAGCAGCACGAAGATTATCGGCAGCGGACTTGCCCGTACGACGGTCTGCGACGACGTCATAAGACACCGTCTGTCCCTCGTTCAGGGTGCCCATGCCAGCGCGTTCGACCGCACTGATATGAACAAAAACGTCGGTGCTGCCGTTTGCCGGCTGGATAAAGCCGAAGCCCTTTTGGCTGTTAAACCACTTCACTGTTCCCGTATTCATCGGGTCTTCCTTTCGTATGCGCGCAGGACAGCTGGCGCGCGGACGTGCGGCCAGCGTTCCGGTTAGTCGATTTTGGAGAATGTCTGAAACGTGCGCGCCGTCAGGATCTGAGGCGAAAGCGGAACAGTTGTTCGGCCAGTATCGATGCTTGACACCTTACATCGGCAGCCGCGAGACTTCAAGTAGAAGCCGACGGCTCCTTCTTATGGTTGGTGCATTTGTTCCGTAGCTAAGGGCCGCGCGAACCGGTGAGTGATTGCAGAGGCGACCTCGAGTGCTTGGAGAGGTTCCCTTTTAGCGCACTTTCCTGCATAGGTAGGGCATGGCAAAAGTAAAAGTGAGCTTCAAACCAATTCGTAAGGCAGAGGGCGACTGGGCGATTATCGCCGAGTACCCGGGCGCAGAACCCCGAGAAATCACGGGCTTCACGAGCAAGGCCGAAATTGACGATTGGATGAATGGTGAGCGTCGGATCGCGTGGCTCCGATCACAGGGTTACGCGAAGTGACCTGATGACTCCTTCCTCCGACTGTCGAGGCTCTCACCGCGGCAAGTAGGCGCATGACCGCTGGTGGCCGATCGCTCATTCCGACTGGGACATCGGCGGTCCACTACGCAACCGTTTTGAATCCGGGCGGCACCCTCAACGTTTCGGGGGGCGCCCGCGGTTGTGATCAAAGCCTTGCTTGACTGCGGCGAAGCGCGCTTCGACCATCGGCTCGAATTCCAGGTCGGTGAAGATATAGGGCAAGTCCTTTTCGACGCCTTCGCGGAACGAGTTCGCCGGCATGGTTTGGTTCGATGCCCGGAGAGATGCGTTTTTCCTGCCTGCACGACGTCACGACTTGTTCTGTTTTGCCTCCACATATCGCGCGAAGCTGTCGAGGATCGCCTGCCAACCGCCTTGCTGCTGCTCGACCGAGTGCGTCGGCTCGCTGTCGAAGACGACGCGGACGACAACGCCCTTTGGGCCCGGCACGAACTCGACTTCGGCCTTTCGATCGCCGAACGCGTATTCGATCCGCTTGTGTTCAACGATCTTCGTGTAAGTGCCGGCGAAGTCGAAACCCATGCTGCCGTCCTTGGCTTCCATGCGCGACGAGAACGCGCCGCCGTCACGCAGCTCGACCGTAGCCCTCGTCGTATGCCAGTCGTCGGACGCGGCGTTCCACTTCACGATGTCGGCAGGCGTCGTATAGGCACGCCAGACCTGATCGATGGGCGCTGCTACGTTGGTCTCGACGGCGATCCTCATGGGCATTGCTCCAGGTTCATTTTGGCGGCTCGAGGTGATGACATCACGTCACGTGCACGGGTGCATGCACGGTACTTCAGAGACGTGTCGACCGGAGGACGGTCGAGGCCAGCCCATACCGACATGGTCGCGCCGTGAATGCGTAAAAGAAACGAAAGGGTGTCATCAGAACGCCTGTCGGCCATCCGCCCCAAGCCGCCGGGTAAAGCCACCGAATTGGCGCCCCATGCGGGCAGGAATCCGTACCCCGCCGGGCTTCCCCCGGCGGCCCGCATGGCCTATGACGCTGCAACGCAAAAATCCCCCTGAAAAGACCCCATGATCCGCCTCGACAACGTCAGCAAGCAAGCCGGCCACCAGATCCTGTTCATCGAAGCCTCCGCCGCCCTCAACAAAGGCGAGAAGATCGGCCTGGTCGGGCCGAACGGCGCCGGCAAGACCACGCTGTTCCGGATGATCGCCGGTGAGGAATTGCCCGACGAGGGGCAGGTGTCGACCGATCGCGGCATCACCATCGGATATTTCAACCAGGACGTCGGCGAGATGTCCGGCCGCAGTGCCGTCGCCGAGGTGATGGACGGGGCCGGTCCGGTCAGCGAGGTCGCGGCCGAGCTGCGCGAGCTCGAGGCGGCCATGGCCGATCCTGACAAGGCCGACCAGATGGACGAGATCATCACGCGCTACGGCGAGGTGCAGCACCGTTTCGAGGAGCTCGACGGCTACGCGCTCGACGGCCGCGCGCGCGAAGCGCTGTCCGGCCTCGGTTTCAGCCAGGAGATGATGGAGGGCGACGTCGGAAAACTCTCCGGCGGCTGGAAGATGCGCGTGGCGCTCGCCCGCATCCTCCTGATGCGTCCCGACGTCATGCTGCTCGACGAGCCGAGCAACCATCTCGATCTCGAAAGCCTGATCTGGCTGGAAAAATTCCTGCACGATTACGAAGGCACGCTGCTGATGACCTCGCACGACCGCGAGTTCATCAACCGCGTGATCTCCAAGGTGATCGAGATCGATAGCGGCTCGCTCACCACCTATACCGGCGACTACGAATTCTACGAGCAGCAGCGCGCGCAGAACGAGAAGCAGCAGCAGGCGCAGTTCGAGCGCCAGCAGGCCATGCTCGCCAAGGAGATCAAGTTCATCGAGCGCTTCAAGGCGCGCGCCTCGCATGCGGCCCAGGTGCAGAGCCGGGTGAAGAAACTCGACAAGATCGAGCGGGTCGAGCCGCCGCGGCGGCGCCAGAGCGTGGCATTCGATTTTCCGCCGGCGCCGCGCTCGGGCGAGGATGTCGTGGCGCTCAAGAGCGTCCACAAGGGTTACGGCAGCAAGCGGATCTATGACGGACTGGATTTCATGATCCGCCGCAGGGAGCGCTGGGCCGTGATGGGCGTCAACGGCGCGGGCAAATCGACGCTGCTCAAGCTCGTTGCGGGCGCGAGCGAGCCGGACCAGGGCACGGTGGCGGTCGGCGGCAGCGTCAAGATGGGTTATTTCGCCCAGCACGCGATGGACCTGCTCGACGGCGAGCAGACGGTGTTTCAGTCGCTCGAATACGCGTTTCCGACCGCGGGGCAGGGATCCTTGCGCGCGCTTGCGGGCTGCTTCGGGTTCTCCGGCGACGACGTCGAGAAACGCTGCCGCGTGCTCTCGGGCGGCGAGAAGGCGCGCCTGGTGATGGCCAAGATGCTGTTCGACCCGCCGAACTTTTTGGTGCTGGACGAGCCGACCAACCATCTCGACCTCGCCACCAAGGAAATGCTGATCAATGCGCTGTCGGATTTCGAGGGCACCATGCTGTTCGTCTCGCATGACCGGCACTTCCTGGCGACGCTTTCGAACCGCGTGCTGGAGCTGACGCCGGAAGGCATCCACCAGTTCGGCGGCGGCTACACGGAATATGTCGCGCGCACCGGGCAGGAAGCGCCGGGACTGCGAAGCTAGCATTCCGCGGCGTGGCTTGACGGGTTAGCGCCCTGCGCTACGCTCCCTGCAAAAAAGGGAGCGAACCATCATGAAGCAACTGCGGATCGGCGACATCACCATCGACGCCGTCATCGAGCGGGAGGGGCCGTGGCGGCGACCGCAGGATTTCTTCCCGGCCTATGACGAGAGCGTGTTCGCCCGTCATCTGCCGACGATGGAGCCGGAGGTGTTCGACGCCGCGCGCGGCATGATGGTGATCACCTATCAGACCTTCGTCGTGCGCACGCCGCGCTACACTATTCTGGTCGATACCTGCACTGGTGAGGACAAGGGCCATCCGCCGCCGTTCGATTTTCCCGGCAAGGAGCGCTGGCGCAACGAGCTGTTCGCGCTCGGCATCGGTTTTGAGCAGATCGACTACGTGTTCTGCACGCATCTGCATATCGACCACACCGGCTGGAACACGAGTTTGCGCGACGGGCGCTGGGTGCCGACGTTCCCGAATGCGAAATACGTCTTCCACAAGGGTGAGTATGCGGCCTGGGAGGCCGAGCACGCCAAGGGCAGCAATCCGCCCGGTACCGTGTTTCGCGACAATTGCCTGCCGATCGTCGAGGCCGGGCAGGCGCTCCTGGTCGACGACGATTACGCGCTCGACGATACCGTCACGCTGACGCCGACGCCGGGGCATTCGCCCTGCCATTGCTGCGTGAACATCTTTTCGAAG
Organism: Bradyrhizobium symbiodeficiens; assembly: GCF_002266465.3. Lineage (NCBI taxonomy): Bacteria > Pseudomonadati > Pseudomonadota > Alphaproteobacteria > Hyphomicrobiales > Nitrobacteraceae > Bradyrhizobium > Bradyrhizobium symbiodeficiens. The sequence continues at coordinate 3,420,819 of NZ_CP029427.2, forward strand.
GGGCAGCGCGCGGTGGTCGCTGGCGATCTCATGTATCACCAGATCCAGTGCCGCGAGCCGGACTGGTCGGCGAAGCCGGATTGGGACCCGAAGCAGTCGGCGGTGTCGCGGCGGAAGTTTTTTGCGTCAGTTGCGGACACCGACACGCTGATCCTGCCGGTTCATTTTCCGGCGCCGACGGTCGGACGGATCAAGCCGCTGGATGGGGCGTTCGACTACCGGTTCAAGCGGGCTTGAAGCGCTAGCGGAGCCGCTAGAGCGGTTACCGTTCCGATCGGATCGAAAACGGGGCTCAAGATTCGGAAAACGCTTTATCGCTTGCTGCGTTGCGCGAGCACCAAGGCGATGCCGCCAAGCATGGCGGGGGAGGCGAGCAGCAATCGGAGCGTGACCGGCTCGGCCAGGAAGAGCGCGCCGCCGATCGCGGCGATGGCAGGGACGGAAAGCTGAACGGAGGCCGCGCGTGCTGCCGACAGATGGCGCAGCGTGACGTACCACATCACATAACCGAGCCCCGAGGCCACCGCGCCGGATGCGATGGCATAGGCAAGCCCGGTCGACGTGACATGGACATCGGAGAGCTGCCAGAGGTTCACCGCCGCGGCAAGCGGCAGGCAGCAGAGGAAATTGATAGCGTTGGCCTCGATGGGATGATCGACGCCTCTTGCCGACAGCGAGAACACGCCCCAGGCGATTCCCGATACGGCGATCAGGATCGCGCCGAGGGGATCGGGCGCGCTGACGCCCGGCAGAACCAGGCAGATGAGGCCGAGGCTTGCGATTGAAAGCCCGATCCAGCCGGCTGCGGAGAAACGCTCTCCCTCCCGCAGCGCGACGCAGAACATCGTGAGCTGCACGGCGGTGAACAGGATCAGGGCGCCCGTGCCTGCCGTCAGCCGCACATAAGCGAACGAGAAGCAGATCAGATAGACGAACAGGGCGGCCACCGACCTGACCTTGGCGTAGGCAAATGACGGCAAATGTCCGTAGCGTTGCCAAACCACCAGCGCCAGAATGACGACCGCCGCCAGAACGCGCACGGTCGTGAAGCTTGCGGGATCGATCAGCCCCGGCCCCAGCGCGAGCCGGCACAGCAGCGAGTTCGCCGCGAAGCAGATCATCGTTGCGGCCGTCAGCACGGCCGCTTTGGTCGGTTGCGAAGCTGTGGTGACCAAGATCAGGACACTCGCCGGTCGTGCCCCTGAGTCGGCGCAGGGAGCTGAAGCCGCAAACGCATCGAAGCGGCCAATTGGAGATATTAGAATCAGCAAATCGAGCTCGATACGGTCTCAATCGAGCCCGATGACGTCTTGGGATGACGTTCGAGGATCTCTCCAGGCGCTTACGCGCCCATCTCGCACTTCTTCATGAAGCTGTTCTTGGCGGCGCCGGCGAGCGGCTTGCCGTCGGCGCTGACGGCCTTGGGCGTGCAGGCGTCCGCCTTGCACTTCTTCAGGAACGAGGCCTTGGCGGCGCCGGCCAGCGCCTTGCCGTCCTTGCCGACCGCCTTGCTCTCACAGGTGTCGTCCGCGAAGGCCGAGCCCGCTGCAAACGTGGCAACGATCGCAGCCAGGAAAATCCGCTTCATCATGGGTATCTCCGTAAACCAGAAATGGCGGAGAGATTGGAACCGGGAATCGTGGCGCAATCAAGCTGGATGAGGGCCCGCCGTCCGGTCCGGCTGGCGATTTTTCCGAGCGGGAGCTCTGGCCGGGCTCGCTTCCTGTTGCACTGCTCGCTGACCGCGGCGGGCAACCCTGCTAGGCTTGGCCAGCTTAGCCGGACGGAGCATCGTGATGGACGCCGTGATCCCGAAACACTCGGAAGCTGCCGATCAGCATTCGCATCTGGTTCGGCCTCAAGACATGGATTGGCAGACGACGCGCTTTCCAGGCTGCGAGGCCAAGACGCTGCTGTTCGATCGCCGCACCGGCCTGATGACCGCCTTGATGCGATTTGCGCCGGGATCGGTGCTGCCCGATCATGAGCATGTCGGCATCGAGCAGAGCTGGGTGATCGAAGGCGCGCTCGTCGACAAGGAGGGGCCGGCCGAGGGCATCGCCTGCAACGCCGGCGAATTCATCTGGCGAGAGGCGGGCAGCCGGCATGCCGCCTGGTGTCCGGAGGGCGCCTTGATCTTGGCGATCTTCCAGGTGCCGAACAAGTTTTTCGAAGCCGACGGCCGCGTCGTCGACGCCGCCGGTCAGGATTGGGACGAAACCTGGGGGCACACGGCGGCGCAGCCAGTGCCGCGCACCTAGCGCCTCCTCATGCGCCCCGCATGAGCAGGGCCTTGAAGTCGGCCCTTGCGCGCTGCGCTTCGGCGCGCGCGACCTCGGAGGCATCGCCGAGGCCAAAATAGCCGTGGATCAGGCCGGGGCCTTCATGGTGTTTCACGGGCACGCCGGCAGCCTCCAGCGCCCGCGCATAGGCCGCGCCCTCGTCGCGCAGGGGATCGAACCATGCGGTAGTCACAATCGCGGGCGCGAGGCCCTCGAGCGACGGTGCCCGCAGCGGCGAGACGCGCCAGTCAAGGGCGTGATTGGGGTCGGCGAGATAGTGGCCGCAGAACCATTCCATGGTGGCACGCGTCAGGAAGTAGCCGTCGGCATTCTCGGCGCGCGAGGGATAGCGCGCGTTCTCGCCCGCATCGGCGTAGGCGCCAAGGACGTCGGTCACGGGATAGACCAGCAATTGCCCGGCAAGCCTGATGCCGGCATCGCGGCAGGCAATCGCGGTGGTGGCGGCGAGATTGCCGCCGGCGCTATCGCCGGCAACACCAAGCCGTTTTGCGTCGCCGCCAAATTCCGCGACGCGGTTGAAGATGTCGCTTACGGCCGCGAACGCATCCTCGAAGGCGCCGGGAAACCGCGTCTCGGGCGGGCGGCGATAATCGACCGAGATGACAACGGCGCCGGTCTCGATCGCGAGATTGCGCGCCTGCCGGTCGTGGGTCTCGATGTCGCCGGCGACCCAGCCGCCGCCGTGGAAGAACACCACGGTCGGCGCGGGCGTGGTGCCGATCCGGTAGAGGCGGGCAGGAAGCGGCCCGGCGCCGCCGCTCACCTCGATATCCTGCACCGTCTCGACCGGCGGCGGCGGAATGGCGGCGCGGGAGGCAGCCAGTGCACGCAAGGAATCGCGCGCGCTCTGTGGCGTCATCGCGGTGGGATCGCGCAGCGGCAGCAGCGGAATGATCTGGGCGATGACGGGATCGAGCGGTGCGGGCATTGTTCCTCACTGGATTCTTGGTCTTGCTTGCGGGGTAGCATAGGTTTTGCGTGCCGCATCGGCAACGGTGTTCAGGGCCGGATGAAGGGCAGGGAGGTTCACGAGGTGGAATTCGAAACGCTGGTCCAGTCGCGCCGCAGCGTGCGCGGCTTCCGGAACGAGCCGGTGCCGCGCGCGGTGATCGAGGCGATCATCGAGAGCGCCAAGCGCGCGCCGTCATCGATGAACACCCAGCCCTGGCACGTCCATGTACTCACCGGCTCGCCGCTCGAGGAGGTTCGCCGCCGCAACATGGAAGAGATGATCGGCGGGGCCAAGGTCAAGCGCGACATCATCAGCCACGGCGAGTACCAGGGTGTGCATCGCACGCGGCAGGTCGACGTCGCCAAGAAGCTGTTCGGCGCGATGGGGATCGCGCGCGACGACAAGCCGATGCGGCAGGACTGGGTGCTGCGCGGCTTCCGCCAGTTCGACGCGCCGGTCTCGCTCGTCCTGACCTACGACCGCGTGCTCGACCCCGGCGCCGTCTGCCATTTCGATCTCGGCGCGCTCTGCTACGGCATCGTGCTCGCGGCATGGGATCGCGGTCTCGGCTCCGTCATCAACGGGCAGGGCATCATGCGCTCCGACATCGTGCGCGAGGTCGCGAAAATTCCGGAAGACGAGGTGATCATGACCTGCGTCGCGATGGGCTATCCCGACGACGGTTTTGCCGCGAATACGGTGCGTTCGGATCGCGAGCACAATCAGGAGTTTGTGCGCTACGTCGGTTTTGTCGATTAGGACGACGGAGAGGAGATTATTCTCTGGCAGAAATTTTTGGTGTGGACTCCTTGCGGCCTCTTGCAATCTCGAAGATGCGGGAGGAACAATATGCCTCCTGAGAGCTTTGTTGCTGGCGCGAGGGAATTGACATGCGGCGGCTGGCTAGCCTGGTTCGACGGTTCTTCGGCCCGCGGCTGCGGCGTCCGATCGATGCTGATCCAAGTCTCCCCTTCACCCCCGAAGAGTTCGGCCGGCTGATTCGCAGCGGCCGGCATGAGGACATGAAGCTGCTGGCCGAAGGGCTGGCCTGCCGGTCCATCCCGCGCCGCGCCAGCCATCGCGCCACCCACTAGCGGGTTCGTTGCGCCGGTCCCGTCATGATTGTCGCGCCGTTGCGCTCACCTCGTGAGCGCAACCTGCCTGAAGGAGGCTACAAGAGCCTTCTCCAGCTTGCCGTTCATTCCGCACAGGATGTTATAAGCCTCCAGGCGCGGCATCGTCGGCTTGTAGCGGCGATGCTCGATCAACGCCGCGAAGATGTCCGAGATCGTGAGAATACGAACGAGGTCGCTGATGCTCTCGCCGCAGAGAGCATCCGGATACCCGCTGCCGTCGAGATATTCGTGATGATGACGCACGGCGTCGAGAATCTCGGGCGAGATCTTGTCGTGGCCCTTCAGGAAATCGTAGCCCGCCGCCGGGTGAGTCTCGATCATGGCACGTTCCTCGGGATCGAGACGGCCGGGCTTGTCGAGGATCGCAAGCGGGATCCGGGCCTTGCCGATATCGTGGAACATGGCCGCCGTATACAGACGCTCCAGATCGGGCCTGCCGATGCCGAGGCTCAGGCCGAAGTCGATGGCGAGGCCGGTCACGAGCAGGCAATGCTGATAGGTCCCCTCATGATGGCGCCGCACCGTCGTGAGCCATTCCGACAGGCCATGCTGGGTGATGCGATCGGCGATCTGGCGGCCGGCTTCCCTGGCGCCGTCAACATCGAGCGGCTGGCTCAACGTCACCGAAGTGAACATCGACGCGATGGCGGTCGCCGCGGTCTCGACGGCGTTGCCGGATTGCGCGGTTTCGCCTGACGAGGCAGACGACGGCTCTGCCGGATCGGACAGCGCCGCCAGCAATTTGACCCGGTTGACCGGTCCGGGAAGGACGAGCGTCGCGCCGAGTGCGTAGGCCTGCGATACGACCGCGTGGGAGGTGTGATCGAGCAGAAAGATGCGTTTTTTCGCCTTCGCCAGCTTGCCGGCCCGCTTCTTGATGGCCGCGATGGTCCCGACGTCGCGCAGCTCCGCGCGGATGACGAAGGCGAACGGCTGCTGTGACAATTTGGAATCGGCGTCGAGCCGTTCGCCCGCAACGGTGAATTTGTCTTCGACGATCGAGCACACGCCTGACAGCTTATCGGACGTGTCGGCCAGCACATGAACGAATGGGCGGGCGACTTCCCGCTCTCGGATCCCGGCGTCACGCTTGACGGGGCTTGGTAAGGTTCGCGCGTTCTGCACGGTTCGACCTCGACGTTGCCATAGTTCAATCCGGGGAAAGGATTCCCCCGGCTTACTTGCTCTGAATCGAGTTCTGCGTTGCCGCGATCTGTCGGTCTGCCGGCTTCTTCTTGCTCTCTGCGGTGACGAAGCGCACGCCCGCCGTGGTGCCGTCGATCCAGACCAGCTCGCAGCGCCGGTAGGCGAGCCCAGTCGAAGACAGCAGCAGGAAGAATTCTTTGGCCTGGAGTACGTCGAGCGTGCCCTCGACCTCGATCTTGGCTCCGCTTTGTGAGATGTCGAGCAGAACGCAGCCGCGGCGCCACGTGCCGTCCGAGCCCATCAGATTGACCGGCTGCTTGTGATCCAACTTCACGCGCGCCGCCTTGCGGCCGTCGAACTTCATCGGCTAGCCCCCGCTTTTGCGCCGCGACTTCCCCGACTGCTCCCCTTGACGCTTGCGGCGATTTCCCCCCACCGCACCGTCCACTGGCTGGTCGACAGAAGCAGCGTCTCGAAAATGAGTTGTGCGCGTTCGCGCTCGGCAAAGGAAAGTCTGGTCCAGCTGCGGTTGCTCAGGATGGCGAGCGTGGTCTGCCAGTTCAGCCGCGAAGCCCGGCAGGCCATGACCAGTCCTTCGCAATCGTCGTCGGTCATGACGTGCTCGACGATCTCGACGGGAGTCCCCGAAAGCACCGACAAGGCCGTGAGCAAATTGGCGGTCTCGCCGCGGATCGCGAAGCGATTGACCGTGGAATCGTTGAGCTTGCCGATGCGGTTGAGCGCGACGATCTCCGGCCGAGCGCTCGCATAGGCGGCCGCACTGGGCAACCGGGGCACAATCGGCGCTGCCGCTTGTGGAGCCGAAACGGAGGGAGCCTTTGTCTCCGCGCGAGCGTTGGGGGCCGGCGAGGCCGACAGCAATTTCTTCAAGACCGGATCTGGCGTGCCTGGTCTCAGCGCCAGAGCCTTTGTGAGTTCGTCATCGCCTGCGCACGTCTCGACGAGTGCGACGTAGGCGGCATCGGAGAATTGTGCACCTGCGTTGCCGATCAGGGCAAGGTGGACGGCTCGGACGCCGCGCCTGATGAGCGTCTCGGTCAATTGCGGCTCGATGCGCGCGCGGGCAGCAATCGCGAGCTGCTGTGGTTCGCCGCTCGAGATCGCGATCGTTTCAAGATCGGACGCGGACAGCGCGAGCGATTTGAGCAGAACGCGGCAGGCGACGTCGGGATCATCGTGCGAGGCAAGGCGTCTCGATGTCTCCGGTGGAGCTGCTTTGAGTTCGGCGAGCGCATCGCCGAGTTGGATCAACGCGCTGGCGTCGAGCCGCTCCATCAACCGCAGCAGGACCCGGTCGACCACATTGGCAAGCAATTGCTGCGGCTGCTCACGGCTGCCGCTGAGCAGCTGCAAAATGCCTTCGAGGATGCGGGCGCAACGGTCCAACGGGCAGGTTGCGACCGCATCCTCCAGCTCGATCAATATATTAGCAGGCGCGTTTGCCATCATGGCAGGGGGCCCGGATGCAATGACTTTGACGATCTAACGCGTTTCATTTCGCCCGAAAGGCGTTAATTTGCTTTTTATGGATTGCGCAGCCGGATACCGAATGACCGGAAAACGCTATCGAAATTTGGCGAGATCCCGCGTCCCTCCTTGTCCTCAGGACTGGACGCTCGTCTCCTGAGGGCACACGCTCAGATCGATTCCCTCGGTCTGACGTAAAACCGAAGGGGGGAGCGAACGGCTCATTGCCGGGCGCGTGTCGTTGCGACGCTGCGCTTCTCGTCGCCATGAACAGCATTGATGATGTGCCCAGCTTGGCACCCAGAATATTTCGCTTTTCAGATGTCGATGAATTTCGAAATGCCATCCGAGGCCTGAACTTCGAGTTTACGCCTTTTGTTCGGAGGATTTCGGCCGAGCAGATCATTCTGTCGATGCCTGGATGCGACGTGAATCTGACGACCGCATTTCCGCGCGTGGTCGACGCCCAGCTTGTCGAGAATTGCACGGCGGTTGGTTTCACGATGGACGACCTCGACGTGCCGATACGCTTCAACGGCTCGCAGCGTATGCGTCCGGCTGTCGTCATCGGCAGCGGCGGCGCGGCCTATACCATCATCGAGGAAGTGCAGCGGCAGATCGCCTCTGTGGTTTTCAGGCCGGAGGTGACCGAGCGCGGCTGGCCGAGACCGACCCAGAGCTTCAAGATTTTCGAAACGAGCGCCGTTGGCATTCATCGGTTGCGCAGTGTGGTTCGCGAGATCCTCGCCGCGGCCTCAGCGCCGGTCGAGGCGTCAGATATTCCGCTCAAGGCGAGAGCAATGAGGGAGTCTCTTCTCGCGGCCGTCGACCACGCGCTGGAAAACGTCGTTTCGGCCCGCTGGACCCTGCGCCCCAACGACGAGCGGAACTTCAGGATATTCAGGGATATCAGCGCTCTCCTGTCCGACGATCTCTCGCAGCCGATCTACAGCGAGGAGATTGCCCGCAAGCTCGGATTGTCCGTCCGCACGATGCACGACGTCGTCCGCCGCTATCGCGGCATGAGCCTGCACCGTTACCTGCGTCTGCGCCGGCTGTGGCTGGTGCGCCAGCGCCTGCTCGCGGGCGCCGGCAGTGTCAAAGCCGTGGCGCTCGCGTTCGGCTTCTGGCATCTCAGCGACTTCTCCCGAAGTTACCGCGACCAGTTTGGCGAGACGCCGTCGCAAACGCTGGAGTGCGGACGCGGGCGATAGTTGGCAAATCGAGTAGGGCGGCCGCCGGTTTCGTGCTACCGTCAGGGGATGGGCAATCGCATCCTCGTTCTCTACGGTTCCTACCGTTCCGACCGCATGGGCATCCGCCTTGCAAATTTCGTCATCAATCGGCTGCGCGAGCGCGGCGACGAGGTGACCTTCATCGACGCCAAGGCGATCGGGCTGCCAATGCTCGACCGCATGTACAAGGAGTATCCGAAGGGCTCGGCGCCCGAGGCGCTGGAGAATCTGGCCGGGCAGATCCGCAGCGCCGACGGCTTCGTCTTCGTCACCGGCGAGTACAATTGGGGCATCCAGCCCGGCCTGAAGAATCTCACCGACCATTTCCTCGAAGAGTGGTTTTGGCGTCCGGCCGCGATCGTGAGCTATTCGGCCGGCCGCCTGTCCGGCGCGCGCGCCGCAACCGCCTGGCACGGCACGCTCTCCGAGATGGGAATGGTGGTGGTGTCGAGCACCATCGGCGTCGGTCCGATCGCGCAGACGCTGTCGGCCGAGGGCGAGCCGACCGGCGACGGCGGCAAGGCCCTGGAGCGCGCGTTCCCGCGCTTTGCCGACGATCTCGCCTGGTGGATCGAAGCCGCCAAGGCGCAGCGGGCGCGCAAGGCGCCGCCTTACTGAACCCGTCTGGCCGGCGACCTCGCAGCGTTGCCGATTGTGAGCCCAGCGGCCTCGCCGATGTTGCGAAGGTAGACCAAAATACCGGGGGCTGCGAAGAATACAGTCAGGATGGCCGCGGCGACCGCGACGGAACGGAGCGGGAAGCCTGCTCCGATCGCTGGTGAGCGCGCTTCTTAAGCGACATGTCCTGCGCGGGTCGGGTCGCACGTCCCTGTTGCGATCCGCCCCTGGTGCCGGAATGCCGTCGCTCGCGTGCCACCAGCTTACCCTCCGAGCGCTGGCGAAGAAAAATCACGAAGGCAAAGAAAGGTAAGGATGGCATCCGCTCAACGGCGGCCATCGACAGAGTGCTCAGCTCTCGCGCCCTATTCAGTGAGGAGCCAACCCACATCTATTCCTTGATTCAGATCAACATCCACTCGCACGGATGTCGTCGGATGGAGTTTCAACTTCGGTAAGGTCTCACCCGGGGAACTCTATCATGAAGATTGCATTGCTCTCGTTGGCAATGATGGTCGGCCAGCCGACGATTTCCGTCAGCGACCGCGTCCCTCACTTCGATGTCGAGGCGCTGTGCAAGGCGACCGTAGCCACCGACAAGGCAATGGGTTTGACTTTGCCGGAGAGCTACGACAACTGCATGCGCGACGAGAATACCGCGCTCAAACAGCTCAACACCGTCTGGCTCCAGAATTCCGACACCCTTCGAAACCAGTGCGAAGGTGAGGCGACTGCCGGCGGCAGTGACAGCTATGTCGACATGCTGACCTGTATGCAAATGGCGGATTGGGCGAAATCGACGGCGGACGCTCCAAAATTGAGGGGCGCGAGCAAGAACCGAAACAAGCTGTGAGACGCCGCCGAGGAGCATTTGCGGCGCCTGACCACTATTCGAATCGACCCTGCTGATCGCCTCCGAACGTCCCTCCTGCGAGCGGGACGAACGTCTGACTCATTTTTGAAGCGTGTCGGCCCTTTCTCAGATGACGGGAGACCTGCGTCATGAAAATCTTTGGCTGCTTGCTCGCAGGCGCGAGTCTTCTTGTCCTTATCATCGGTGCCCCGGTGTCGGCTCAGCAGATGACTGGCGTTTCGGGTGATCCCGGCGCCAGTATCACGATCGACGGCAAGCAGATCCCGCCTCCAGACCCGAAGTTCGGCGGTGTCATCAGGGAGAAGGCCACCGAATCGAAGCCGTGGTGGGCGCCGCGCGTGGTGCCGCCGAAGGGCGCACCCAACGTATTGCTCATTATGACCGATGACCAGGGGTTCGGCGCACCCAGCACATTCGGCGGCGTCATACCTACACCTTCCATGGATCGCATCGCGAAAGCGGGGCTGCGGTTCACGAACTTTCACTCGACGTCACTTTGCTCGCCGACCCGCGCAGCACTCATCACCGGCCGCAACCATCATTCGGTCGGATTCGGCGTGGTCGGCGAAATAGCAACTGGCTTTCCCGGCTACGACTCGATCATTCCCATCGAGAAGGGCACCATCGGCACGATCCTGAAGGCGAACGGCTACGACACCTCGTGGTTCGGCAAGGATCACAACACGCCCTCCTACCAGTCGAGCCAGGCCGGACCCTTCGAGCAATGGCCCAACGGGATGGGCTTCGACTATTTCTACGGTTTCGTCGGCGGAGATGCGAGCCAGTGGCAGCCGAACCTGTTCCGCAACACCACGGCCATCTATCCGTTCGAGGGCAATCCCAAGTGGAATCTGGAGACGGCGATGGCGGACGACGCCATCCAGCACATCAAGCAGCTCAAGGAGGTCGCGCCCGACAAGCCGTTCTTCGTGTACTATGTGCCCGGAGCCACACATGCGCCACATCATCCGACGCCTGAGTGGATCAAGAAGATCAGTGAAATGCACCTGTTCGACGACGGCTGGAATAAGGTGCGTGAGACCATCTTCGCCAACCAGAAGCGCCTGGGCATCATGCCCGACAACGCCAAGCTGACGCCCTGGCCGAAAGACCTGCCACAGTGGGATTCGCTCAGCTTCGACGAGAAGAAGCTCTTCATCAAGCAAGCGGACGTGTATGGCGCTTTCCTGGCTTATGCCGATCATGAAATTGGCCGTGTGATCCAGGCCGTCGAAGATCTCGGCGAGCTCGACAACACCCTGATCATCTATATCGGCGGCGACAACGGTGCGAGCTCCGAAGGTATGATCAACGGCACGCCGAACGAGTTCACCACCTTCAATGGCGTCGCCGTTCCGGTGAAGGACCAGTTTCTCTGGTACCCGTTCTGGGGCTCGGAGCGGACGTTCCCGCACTTCGCGGCGCCCTGGGCATGGGCGATGGACACGCCGTTCAAGTGGGTCAAGCAGGTGCCGTCGCACTTCGGCGGCACGGCCCAGGGCGTCGTCATGTCGTGGCCCGGTCACATCAACGACGCGGGCGGCATCCGGCGCCAATTCCATCACGTGATCGACATCGTTCCGACCATCCTGGAAGCGACCCGAATTCCGCAACCCGAGACAATCAACGGGGTCAAGCAGAGCCCTGTCGAAGGGGTGAGCATGGCGTACACCTGGGACAAGGCGAACGGCAACGCTGCCACCCGGCACGCGACGCAATACTTCGAGATGCTCGGCAACCGCGCGATCTACAAGGACGGCTGGGTGGCGGCCACGACGCCGGCGACGATCCCCTGGGAGCTCAGCACCAAGACGCCTCCGGACGTCATCACCGGCTACAATTGGGAACTCTACAACGTCAACGAGGATCCGACCCAGTTCAACGATCTCGCCAGCCAGCTGCCGGACAAGCTCAAGCAGCTTCAGGACGCCTTCTACGCCGAGGCGAAGAAGTACAACGTGCTGCCGCTCGACAACTCCTCGCTCTCCCGCTGGAACACGCCGCGCCCGAGCCTCACGGCGGGACGCACGGTGTTCAACTATTCGGGCGAACTGACTGGCGTGCCTGCAAGCGCCGCGCCCAGCATCCTCAACAAGTCGTACACCATCACGGCCGAGGTCGACGTGCCCGAGGGCGGCGCGGAGGGCATGATCGTCACCGAAGGCGGACGCTTCGGCGGCTATGGCCTGTTCCTGAGCAAGGGCGACTTCGGCGTGGGCCACGGCAGGGTGGTGTTCCTCTACAACCTGCTCGACCTCAAGCGCACCATGTGGGAAGGCCCCGAGCTTGAATCCGGCAAGCACACCATCGTCTTCGAATTCAAGGCCGATGGTCCTGGCCTGGGCAAGGGAGGGACGGGCGTTCTCTCCGTCGATGGAAAGATCGTAGCCAAGAACTCCCTGGAGCACACCACGCCGATCACGTTTCCGGAGGATGAAACCTTCGATATCGGCCGGGACACCCGGACCGGGGTCGCGCTCTTGGAGTATCGTTACGACTCTCCGTTCAAGTTCACGGGCAAGATCGACAAGCTGACTGTCAAGCTCGAGCCCTTCACGCCGGAGCAGATCGCGGAGGCGGCTGCGCAACGGCAGTAGGACACGCCGACGAGCGGGAGACCTCTGAGCCGCTCTCAGTCAATTGTCAGTGCTGCATCACGATTTGGTCGGAAGGAGCTTGCGATGATCACAAAGAACAACATCGATAGAACGTCTCCCGCAGGAATCCGTATTCCCTCTCGTCCACAACGTTTGGTTCGCCTGGCGATGGCTGCGCAGGTGCTCGCCTGGGCCTTTCCGCCCTCCGGCCTCTGGCCGCAGCGAAGAGGGCGTCTTACGCCGCCCTGACCTCGCCGAGGAAGCGGTCGAACTGTCCGGCGAGGTCGCGCGATTGCGTCGAAAGCTGCTCGGCGGCGCCGAGCACTTCCCTGGCAGCAGCTCCGGTGTCGTCGGCGGCGCGCTGCACGCCTGCGATGTTGGTGTTGACCTCCTGGGTGCCGCGGGCGGCCTCCTGGACGCTGCGGGAGATCTCCTTGGTCGCCGAGCCCTGTTGCTCGATCGCCGCGGCGATCGCGGTGCCGATCTGGTCGATCTCGCCGATGACGTCGGCGACGTTGCGGATCGCGGCCACGGTCTCGTCGCTCGCGGTCTGGATCGCCGTGATCTGCTCGGAGATTTCGGTGGTGGCCTTGGCGGTCTGGCCCGCCAGCGATTTCACCTCGGAGGCGACCACGGCAAAGCCGCGGCCGGCCTCGCCGGCGCGGGCGGCCTCGATGGTCGCGTTCAGCGCGAGCAGGTTGGTCTGCTCGGCTATGCTCTGGATCAGGGTGACGACGTCGCCGATCTTTTGCGCGCCCTCGGCGAGGGTGCGCGCAGTGTCGCCGGTGCGGCGGGCGTTCTCGACGGCGCGGGCCGCGATCTCGGTGGATTGTGCGACCTGACGGCCGATCTCGGAGATCGAGGAGGTCAGCTCTTCGGTGGCGCTGGCGACGGTCTGCACGTTGGTCGAGGTCTGCTCGGAGGCTGTGGCGACGACCGCGGCCTGGCTGTTGGTCTGGGCCGCCGTCGAGGTCATCGACTGTGCCGTGCTTTCCATGGTCGAGGACGCGTTCGACAGGCCGCCGACGAGCTCAGTGACCTTGGCCTCGAACGCGCGGGTGAGTTCGTCGAGCGCCTGCGCGCGGCGCATCTTGCCGTCGTTCTCGGCCTGCTTCTCGGCCGCGAGCCGGTCAGCCCGGATCATGTTGTCCTTGAAGACCTGGACGGCCGCAGCCATCGCCCCAATCTCGTCGGAGCGCTCGGCGCCCGGGATGCTGTCCGCAACCTCGCCCTCGGCGAGCCGCGACATCCGGCTGGTCAGGTTGACGATCGGCGCGCAGACGCGGCGGCGAACCATCACGATGAGGCCGGCGCTCGCGATCAACACGGCAGCAAGGCCGAGCAGCGCGATGGTGAAGCTCATGCGCGCGGCGGAGGACGCGCCGGCAAGGATCTGCTCGGCATTGTCGTAGAATGCGTCACGGACCTCGATGATGGTGCTGAGGCCGCGCTGCGTGGCGGCGTAATAGGTCTCCATGTCGTGTTCGTACTTGCCGCTGATCGCACCGTCCTTGACGAGCTTGAGCTCGCGGCCGAACTCCTCGACATAGATCGAGCTGAACTTCTCCAGCGCGCTAGCGACGTTCGCCGGGGTTGCCGGATTGCCGCGTAATTCCAGCAGCGCCATCACGAGCTGGTCGTTGCGGCCCTGCGAGCGGCCGATGTCGGCCTTCTCGGTGTCGGTCGCCGGCTTCTTGCCGCCGACGAGATTCTTATGAAGGCTGGAGTTGAAACCGCCGACGTCGCGCAGCGTCATGGCGGTGTTGGCGTAGCTGGCCTGCCGGTAGGCGTCGCCGTTGAGGATCGCCATGCGGCGGACCTGCTCGTTGAGCAGCGCGGTCACGCCGCTGTTGAGCACAGCGTTCTCGGCGACGATCTTCTTGGCCGCGTCCTTGCGTGCCTCGGCCGGTCCCGCGAGCGCCTTGTCGATGGCCGCGCGGAGCGCGGTGAATTTCGCATTGATGCCGTCGATGTTGCTGCCGATGGTGTTGCCGTCGTCGAACGATCCGGGCAGCTCCTTGCGCAGGGCATTCATCCTGTCGCGGGCGCCGTCGGTCTGCTTGCGCAGCTTGTCCTGTTCGGCGAGCTGTGCCGGATCGATGGTGGCAGGGCCGTAGAGGATGTTGGTGGAAAAGCCGCGTTCGGGGTTGAGGTAGCGCGGGATGTCGCTGGCCGCGCGGACGATTGCCAGCCGCCCCTGGGCCTCGGTGATCCGCTCCATGGTCTGGTACTTGGTCACGGCGACGTAGACGGCGAGGCCGCCACCGACGGTCGAGAGCGAGACGATGGCGGTGGTCAGGAGCGTTCCGATTTTCATGATCTGTCCGGCAATTGGCGCGGGAGGGGAGAAAGATATTCTCCGGAAATTGACAGACCCGTATTAATCGGGGGTTTACGCTGCCGGGGTCCGCGGGTGCGGGCCTGGCCTAGCGACCAAGGGTAGCAAGGATCTCCAGCGTCACGGCGTCGCGCTCGCCTGCGAAATAGCGGGCGAGCGCCTCGCCGAACACGGGCTCGTTGGACACCGCGCCGAACAGCGTCATCGACGAGCGGAATTTGGCGTCATCCGGGGCGCCGAGGATCGCGTTGATGCTCCGGCCCTGAACCGCGAGCACGAGCCTGGTACATTCGATCAGGCGCGTCCCGAGCAAGGAATGGGCGAGATAGGCCTTAGCCTCCGCGCGGGAGCCGATGGCGTAGCGCTGCGACATGGCGCTGGACCCGAGTCCGGCGACCTGCGGAAAGACAAACCACATCCAGTGAGTCTGCTTCCGGCCCCGGGTCAGCTCCTCCAGAACGTTGCGGTAGACCGGATCCTGGGCCCGGAGAAAGCGCTCTAGATCGAAAAGATCGGTCATTAGATACCTCAAGGTGCCTTGTCGCAACCCTTGCCGGCCGCGATTATGCCTAACTTTTGGCTCCCAATGTGATAGCTGGTATAGAGTCGCCGGGTGGGGGTTGGGCCCCCCGGGGGTCGTTTTGGGGATCTGATGGTTTCCGACCGCGCAAGCGCCGAGAGGCTGTTGCCGCGCCGCCGTATGGGGCGAGCGGAGACGATATTGCTGTCTTTGGCTGCCGTCGCGCTGGCACTGGGGACTGCTGCCTGGGTCGCTGATATCGGCGATACGACCGCACTGGTCACTGCTGCACTGCCGCCGGCCAATAGCCCGTCTTTCGAGGACCGTTTCGCGTCGGCGTCCGGCAATCCGCCGGCCCGCGAGTTCGGCCTGCGGACGATGGAGCGTTCCGCCTTGAGCGCGGTCCAGCTCAAGCTCCGCGACGCCAAGGCGATGCTCGCCCAGAAGCTCCAGGGCGACGATTGGCGCTCGACCCTGACCGATGACGACCGGCACATGGTTGATGAGACCAGGCCCGGTACGCAGCACGCCGACGCGGTGCCCATGCCGCGCTCGCGCCCGGCGCAGGCGGACCTCTCCGCCCAGATCGCGTCGAGCCAAGCGTACGCGGAGACCAACCCCAGGGTCGACAACCGCAACTTGTTCGAAAAATTCACCGACAAGATCAGGCTCGCCTCGCTGACGCCCGGCGACGGCCTGTTCGGCAAGGCGCCGGACCTGGCCGCCCTTGGCTACGATTCGCGGACGGCGGTCTATGACATCAAGGCCAAGGCGCTTTACCTGCCGAGCGGCGTCGCGCTGGAGGCCCATTCCGGCATGGGCGCGCTTATGGACGACCCCGATCATGTCGATCAGCGCATGGTCGGTGCGACTCCGCCCGCGATCTACGACCTGAAGCCGCGCGAGAAGCTGTTCCACGGTGTCCGCGCTTTGCGCCTGACGCCGACCGAGGGCACCAGCGCACTCGGCCGCGTCGGCCTTCTCACCCACAATTACATGCTGGGCCCGCGCGGCGATTCCAACGGCTGCGTCTCGATCAAGGATTATGATCGTTTCCTCAAGGCGTGGGACAATGGCGAGTTCAACCGTCTTGTCGTGGTGCCGAGCCTGAGCGGATCGGCGACCGCCTCGCAGCGCGCCAGCACCGACTCCTGATATTCGCCTGCTGCGGCGGGGCTGCCGTTTCCCCTTCGTTAAGCCGTCATCGTCCAGAAGCAGCCCATGAGTGATCCATCAAGTTCCGAGACCCCGCTGCGCACGACGTTCAAGATCAAGCTGAACGGTGACACGTTGGCGATAGCGACCGTCGGTCAGGCCTATCAATTCCTCACCAACTTCAAGTCGGTCGAATGGATGGAATTCCGCTCCCTGCACGAGGACGCCGTCGAAGCTCTGGAAGGTGCGGCCGGTAACGCGATGCTGGCGGTGCAGGCAACCAACGCCGTGCGCGCGCTGTTCGTCAGCGCCAGGCTGCTCTGAAGCTCGTCTGCTCACGGTCTCGTAGTCCGGGTGGAGCGCGCTGCGTCATGCGGGCTAGCGGCCAGGGGCCTTCTCCTCGCGCATCTTGAACTCCACGACGGGAACGGGCAAACGATCCGCGAAGATCGTCGCTGCAAGCCCATATGTTTGAAATTTAGTTCAGGGAGAGACCCATCATGAAACGCCGTACATTTCTCAAGGGCGGCGCAGTCGCCGGCGCGACGACGCTGGTTGCTGCACCTGCGATCGCGCAGAGCGCGCCCGAGATCAAATGGCGCCTGACCTCGAGCTTCCCGAAGTCGCTCGACACCATCTACGGCACGGCGCAGACCTTCGCGAAATACGTCGCCGAGGCCACCGACAACAAATTCCAGATCCAGACCTTCGGCGCCGGCGAGATCGTTCCGGGCTTGCAGGCGCTCGACGCCGTCAGCACCGCCTCGGTAGAGATGGCGCAGACCCCGCTCTATTTCTACATCGGCAAGGAGCCTGCGCTGGCCTATGCCACCGGCGCCCCGTTCGGCATGAATCATCGCCATCAGGAATCGTGGTGGCACTTCGGCGGCGGCGCCGATCTCACCAACGAAGCGCTCAAGCCGTTCAAGGCGCACGCCATCCTCTGCGGCAATTCCGGCACCCAAATGGGCGGCTGGTTCCGTAAGGAGATCAAGACCGTCGACGATCTCAAGGGCCTCAAATTCCGCATCGCCGGCATGGGCGGCCATGTGCTGGCACGGCTCGGCGTCGTGCCGCAGCAAATCGCGGGCGGCGATATCTATCCGGCGCTGGAGAAGGGCACGATCGACGCGGTCGAGTTCGTCGGCCCCTATGACGACGAGAAGCTCGGCTTCCAGAAGGTCGCCAAATACTATTATTTCCCGGGCTGGTGGGAAGGCGGCGCGATGCTGCACATGATCGTCAACGACGAGAAATGGGCCTCGCTGCCCAAGCAGTACCAGGCGATCGTCAACCAGGCGGGCGCGGCGGCCGGCGCCTGGATGCTCGAGAAGTACGACAGCGTGAATCCGGCGGCGCTGAAACGGCTGATCGCCAACGGCGCGGAGCTGAAGGCGTTCCCGCAGCCGGTGCTGGAGGCCTGCTACAACGCGACCCAGGACCATCTGAACGAACTCGCCGCCAAGAGCGACCTGTTCAAGCGGACCAAGGAAAGCCACGACGCGTATATGAAGGAGCTGCTGTTCTATACGCAGATCGCGGAGAATTTTTACGACAACTATCTGCTCAGCAAGATGCGCAACAAGAGCTGACGGCGAGAGGGCGCGGCTCTGCGATTGCGCCGCGCTCTTGTAGGGTGGGCAAAGGCGCATTTGCGCCGTGCCCACCACTACTTGCTTGACTCGTCATGGTGGGCACGCTGCGCTTTGCCCACCCTACGAGATCTATCGTGTGTTGAATTACGCCGTCCCCAACCCCAGTTTCGCATAAATCCGCCGCGCATAGACACCGAACGCATCGGTCGTCTTGAGCGGAAGGTCACGCGGGAAGGGCAGGTCGATCGGGAAGTAGTCGGCCATCTTCGCAGGTCCCGCCGTCAGCACCGCGCAGTGTGACGACAGGAATACCGCTTCCTGGATCGAGTGCGTGACGAAGATGATGGTCTTGCCGCTCTCGCGCCAGATCCGCAGCATCTCCAGGTTCATCTGCTCGCGCGTCAGGGCGTCCAGCGCGCCGAACGGCTCGTCCATCAGGATCAGTTTTGGATCGTGGATGAAGGCGCGCGCGATCGCGGTGCGTTGCTGCATGCCGCCGGAGAGTT
Organism: Bradyrhizobium symbiodeficiens; assembly: GCF_002266465.3. Taxonomy (NCBI): domain Bacteria; kingdom Pseudomonadati; phylum Pseudomonadota; class Alphaproteobacteria; order Hyphomicrobiales; family Nitrobacteraceae; genus Bradyrhizobium; species Bradyrhizobium symbiodeficiens. The sequence goes on from NZ_CP029427.2 coordinate 3,439,282, forward strand.
CTCGCGGATATTTCTGCTCGAAGCCTGAGAGGCCCACCAGGTTGAGCAGGTCGCGCGCGCGTTCGCGCGCGGCCTTCATCGGCAGGCCGACGATCTCGGCCGGCAGCAGCACGTTGTCCAGGATGGTGCGCCATTTCAGCAGCAGCGCTTGCTGGAACACCATGCCGATGTCGCGGGTCGGGTCGAACGGGCTTTCGGCGTTGCCGATCTTCACCGTGCCGCCGTCGGCGCCGTGCAGGCCGGCCAGGATCTTCATCACCGTGGTCTTGCCGCAGCCGGACGGCCCGACCAGCGAGACCAACTCACCCTCCTGCACGTCCATGGTGACGTCGGAGACTGCCAAAAATTCGGCGCCGCCGCTGCGATAAACCTTGCGGACGCCTCGCAGGCTGATGAAGGGTTCTGAACTCATGCCAGCCATTTGCTCAAATGGGCGGCGACGAAGGCATCGTCGCTGAGGTCGGCATGCTCGCGGTAGACGCGGTCGATCTCCTCCTTCTGACCGGGGCTGAGGCCCTCGTCCGGATCGAGGCACCACAGGCCCCGCATGAGGCCCTGGCGCCGCAGCACTTCGTGGCAGCCGGCGATGCAGCCGTGAAAATTGTTGGCGACGTCGAAGAAGGCGCTGTTGCAGTCGGTGACGCGGGCATCGAGGGCCAGCAGGTCGGCCGGCACGCTGTCCTTGTGCCGTGCCGCCTTGCAGCGTTCGAACTGCTTGATCGCACTCGCCGTCCACACCGACCAATGGCCGAGCAGTCCGCCCTTGAAGTACGTGCGCGTCGTCACGCCTTTGTCGCGCAGATCGAACGGCAACATCAGGTCAAGCAGGATGTGGTCGTCATTGCCGGTGTAGAGCGCGACGCGGTCGAGCGCACCTGCGGCCGCGACGCCGCGCAGGACGTCGAGGGTGCGATAGCGGTTGAACGGGGCGATCTTGATCGCGATGACGTTGTCGATCGAGGCGAAGCGCTGCCAGAACCGGCTCGACAGGATGACGCCGCCGACGGCCGGCTGGAGATAAAAGCCGACCAGCGGAATCTCGGCGGCGACCGCCGTGCAGTGCGCGATGATCTCGTCCTCGGAGGCGTTCTTCATCGCGGCAAGACTGAGGAGGCCCGCATGATAGCCGATGTCCCGCGCGGTACGGGCCTCGGCAACGGCCTGCGTGGTCGGGCCGGCGAGGCCTGCGACCATCGCCAGCGGACGCTTGGTCCAGTTGGCCGCGGTCTCGGCGGCAAGCTCGAGCACGGGCCGATAGAGCCCGACCTCGCGGATGGCGAACTGCGTGGTGTGGACACCGACCGCAAGGCCGCCGGAGCCGGCGTCGATGTAGTAGCGCGTCAGCGCGCGCTGACGCGTTTCGTCGAGCTGGCGCTCGGCGGTGAGCGCGAGGGGATGCGCCGGCATCACGGTGCCCTCGGCAATCAGCTTGCGGATGTCGGCATTGATCTGGCTGTGGTGCATGATGTCCTATCCGAATTCCGGGCCGGCGACGGCGAATGGCATTTCTTCACCGGCAGTGGTGGCGGGGCCGAACCGCATGCGCTGGAACGGCCGTTCGATGGTCCAGCCGGATGCCGTCAGGCCTTCCAGAAACGTCCTTTGCGAGGCGACAGCGTCGAGCAGCAGCGGACCGGTCTCGGATCGCGCGATCGCGTCGACCAGGCCCAGCGCTGCCAGCGCATCGTCTGCCAACAACGGGCCGACATGGCGGGCGGTGCGGCCGTAGCGCACCAGCGCGATGGCGCCGTTCGCGCCGACGATGCGTGAACCGGAACGCTGCGCGAAGGCTTCGAGCAGCGCGGTCCGGTCGAAACCGGTGGCCCGCTTGTCCCGCGCACGAAGCGCTTCGATGGTCGCGGATGACGATGGCGGCGTTTCGGCCGGCGCAGGATTCGCCAGCTTCAGGCGGCGCAATTGTAGCGTCGGCGTGAACCCCAGTGGTCCGTAGACGGCGGCGCCGTCGGGCGTGGCGTCGAGCCAGCTGGTCAGGCCGTTCTGGCGCGCCGTCTCCAGGCAACTATCGACGAGGTGCGTGGCAAACCCACGGCGGCGATGCGTGCCTGATACCAGCACCATGCTGATCCAGGCGTTGTTGCCGGAATAGGGCAGCAGGGCGGCCGTGGCGACCAGCCGCATGCCGTCGCGAATGCCGAACACGATTCCGTCGCGCAGGAAGATGCGCCAGTCCTCATCGGTCTGGTTCCAATGCGCTTCCGTCGACAACGCCAGCCCCGCGATCGCGTCGTCGACGCCGAGCCGGACGATGTGCGGGGCGTCAGTAACGGCCATCGCGGACCTCGTATTTGGTGGGCTTGCCGAGGCTCGGCATGGCCCGCGAGACCCAATCGGCGGTCCAGGCGATCAGCTGCTCGGTGTCCACGACCGGCAGGCCGAACAGGTCCACGGCCTTCGAGGTGTCGGTCAGCCATGCTGTCGGCTGCTCCTCGCCGACAAGCACCGGCGCGCGGCCGAACCTTGCGCCGAATTTTGCCGCGAGATCACGCACCGCCAAAATCTCGTGGCCGCTGACATTGATCGGCGAGGTTGGCGCGGTGCAATGGGCGAGGCAGCGCAGCGCCTGCGCGGAGGCGTCGCCCTGCCAGATGAAGTTGACGTGGCCCAGGCTGACGTCGATCGGCGCACCCGTGAGCACTTTCGTCGCGATGTCGTGCAGCACGCCATAGCGCATGTCGATCGCGTAGTTGAGGCGGAACAGCCGGCCGGGCGTCGAAAACTTGCGCGAGAAATATTCGAACATCCGTTCGCGACCGACGCACGACTGGGCGTATTCGCCGGGCGGGTTCGGCGCCATCTCCTCGGTCGAGCCTTTGCCGTCGACGGGCACGAAAGGATAGATGCAGCCGGTCGAGAACGCCACGATGCGCGACGACGGAAAGGCCTGCGCCACCAGCGCCGGCACATGCGCGTTCATCGCCCAGGTCAGCGACAGATCGCCCTCGGCGCCGAATTTTCGGCCGGCCATGAAGACGACGTTCGGCGCCTTCGGCAGCGACTGAATGGCGCTTTCGTCCATCAGATCGCAATTGATGGTTTCGACGCCGCGCGCGTGCAGCCATTCCTTCACGCCGGCCTCGCTGAAGCGGGCGACGCCAATGACGTGGCGATCGGGAGCGGCCGCCTTCGCAAGTCCCGCCAGCGTCGGACCCATCTTGCCGCCGACGCCGAGGATCATGATGTCGCCCTCGACCTTGGCGAGGTCGTCGATCAGCGCTTGCGTCGGACGGCACAGGAGATCGTCGAGCGCCGCGATATCGGGAATCGTCTTGGGCAGGGTCTCGCGGGTGAGCAGCATGGTCGGTCCTTCGTTAGTTTTGTCTGGCGTCGCCGACGACGAACATGCGTTCGAGGACGAGGACCAGGCCGTAGAGAGCGACGCCGAGCACGGTCAGCAGCACGACGGCCATCACCATCGCGGGCGTGTCGAGCGAGGACTGGACCTGGATCATGAGGTAGCCGAGCCCGCGCTCGGAGGCGATGAACTCGCCGACGATGGCGCCGGCGACCGCGAGGATGGCGCCGACCTTCATGCCGGAGAATATGTAAGGCAGCGATCCCGGCAGCTGGATCTTGCGGAACAGCGTCCAACGCGAGCCGCGCAGCGATTTGACGAGGTCGAGCAGGTCAGGCTCGACCTCGCGCAAGCCGCGCGCGGTGGTGAGCAGAATCGGAAAGAAGCAGATGCTGAAAGCGATCAGGATGTTCGGGATGATGCCGTAGGAGAACCAGACGATGAAGAGCGGGCCGAGCGCGACCTTCGGGATCATGTTCAGCGTCACGAACAGCGGCAGCAGCACGAGGCTGAGCAGCGGCGCCCAGCTGAAGATCACGGCGAGCGCGACACCGACGAAGGCGCCGAGCGCGAAGCCGCCGAGGATCTCGATCGCCGTCACCAGCGTGTTGGCGCCCCAGGCGTAGTTCGCGGTTCCCAGCGTCTGGATCGTCGCGAGCGGGGAGGGCAGAATGAATTTCGGCACGTGGAAGGCGTCGACCGCGACCTGCCAGAGCACGAGCACGGCGAGGTGCACGATCAGGATGATCGCAAAACTGCGCGAGGCGCGTGCGCTGTCTCCTGCCACCGATTGCTCCCTGTTGGCGCGGCGGCGATGCCGCTGGTCGCAAGCCTAACCCTCCTCGGCGAAAGTTTCAACCAGTTGGTTGATTAGGGCCGGAGCGACTGCAGCACCAGGTCGGCGACATGGCGGCGGCGGGCGCGCCGTGCGGTGCGGCTCGACAGGTCCTTGCCGAAGATCGCCGACAGCGTCGGCGTGTTGGAGAAGAAGAAATAGCTGAGGCCCGCAATGGAGATATAGAGCTGGACGGGATCGATGCCCTTGCGGAACACGCCCGCGCGCACCCCCTCGTTGAGAATGTGGGACACGCTCTTCACCAGCGGGGAGTGCATCGCTTCCAGCCGGGTCGAGCCGCGGACGTGGCGGGCGCCGCCGCGGTTCTCGTCGTTCAAAAGCACGATGAAATCAGGGTTTGCGGCCAGGTGGTCGAACGAAGCCTCGATCAGCTTGCGGATCGCCTTCTCCGGCGGCAGGCCCTCGAGATTGAGCCGGCGCTCCTGCTCGCGGATGTCTTCATAGACCCATTCGAGCACGGCGAGGTAGAGCGCGTCCTTGTCGCCGAAATAGTGGTAGACCAGCTGTTTGTTGACGCCTGCGCGCTCGGCGATCTCGTCTACGCGGGCGCCCGCAAATCCGTGCCGGGCAAATTCCAGCCGCGCCGCGGTGAGCAGTTTTTTGCGGGTGGCGACGGGGTCGCGGCGCTGCGGCACGGTGTCGCCAGATCGTTTTGCGGGCATTTCCAACCAAACAGTTGACAAGTGGAGGGCGGGCTTGTTGCATTGGTATCCTCACACGGGGAGAGCGACAAGCCGGGTCGCTGGCAATGAGGAGAGATGCGATGAAGCGTTTGCAGGCGGCTGTTGTGGCCCTGATGCTCGGTTTGCCGGCGGTGCCGGCGAGCGCGGGCGAGGCGGTGAACCTGATCCTCAACTGGACGCCGACGGCCGATCACGCGCCGTATTATTATGCCAAGGCGCAAGGCTGGTACGAGAAGGCGGGCATCGACCTCACCATCGAGACCGGCAAGGGCTCGGCCGTCTCCGCCGCCAAGGTCGGCTCCGGCGGCTCGCCGTTCGGCGTCGCCGATCTCGCCACCATGCTGGTGGCCAAGAGCAAGGGCGCCGACACCGTCGCGGTGATGAGCGTCTATGCCAACACCGGGCAGACGTTCTACTGGCTGAAGAGCTACGGCGTGAACGGCGTGAAGGATTTTGCCGGCCACAAGATCGGCAATCCGCCCGGCGATGCCTCGCGCGTGATGTGGCCAGCTTTCGCCAAGGCCGCCGGCATCGCGCCTGACGCCGTCGGCTTTGTCAATGTCGGACCGACCGCGAAGATCGCGGCACTGAAGAGCCACACCGTCGACATCATCAGCGACTTCTACAACGAGCACGACCTCAAGGTGATCGAGTTCGGCCAGGACCTCGGCTACGTCAACTGGAAGGACATCGGGCTCAATCCCTACGGCAATTCGCTGATCGTCAACGGCGCTTATCTGCAGAAGAACCCGAAGGTCGTCGAGGAGTTCGTGCGTGTTACGCAAAAGGCCTTTGCCGCCTGCGTTGCCGACGTCGCGCCGTGCCTGAAGGCGCTGCTCGACCAGGTCTCCGGTCTCGACCAGGCTAACCAGGAGCGCCAGTGGGAGCGCATCAAGTTCCTGATGACCGACGAGTTCACGACGACCAAGGGTCTTGGGTGGATCGACAGCGAGCGGATGAAGAAGGACTATGACCTGGTCCAGACTTATCTCGGCATGGAGAAGCCGTTCGACGTGACGACGGCGTTCACGACCAAGATGCTGGATCCCACCATCAAGATGGATGCGAGCAAGGTGAAGAAGTAGGGGGCGCTGCGCTCGCAATAGCGATGGGGAAACAGCTGCGCCATGCGCTGGTGCCCCGGACGCGGCGCAACGCGTAGCGGTGCGCCGCGTCCGGGGCCCATCTCTCCGCATCTTCCCGTGCCACCTTCTGCGTCCCGGCCTGCGCAGCAACGCTGACGCGTTGCAGCGCGTCCGGGACACGAGAGCGGCCCGCTCCTGCCCGACCCAGCCGCATAACCCCACGGAGAATTAACCGGCCGTTAACCATATCTGCCGCATCGTTAACCATTCAATAACAGGGAACGAGTCGGCCGCTATGGAGGCTGCAGTCAAACCTCAACGCCAAATGGTGCGCCTGCGCGGGCGGTCCTATGTGGCCTTCGTGTTCACGCCGACGGTTCCGGTGCAGGACTGGCTGCACGAGATCGATGCCACCATTGCGCGCTCGCCGGGCTTCTTTGCCGGCCGGCCCGTGGTGATCGACCTGTCCTCGGTCGATCTCAGTCAGGCCGGCATCGGCCATCTGCTCACCAGCCTTCAGGACCGTAACATCCGCGTGCTCGGCATCGAGGGCGTGGAGGAGGCGAAGCTGACGGCGATGATGCCGCCGCTGCTGTCGGGCGGGCGCAGCTGCGTGGTCGAGCCGAGTGCGCCGAAGAAGGTCGAGGCGAAGGCCGAGGCCAAGCCGACCTCGCTGCTGCTCGATAGCCCCGTGCGTTCCGGCCAGACCGTGATCTTCCCCGACGGCGACGTCACCATCCTGGGCTCGGTCGGCTCCGGCGCGGAAGTTGTTGCCGGGGGCTCCATCCATATCTACGGCGCGCTCCGCGGCCGCGCCATGGCCGGCGTGAACGGTCACACGAGCGCGCGCATCTATTGCCAGAAGATCGAGGCCGAACTGCTTGCAATCGATGGGTTTTATCAGACCGCCGACGATATCGATGCCGCTCTTCGTGGCCGGCCGGCCCAGGCCTGGCTGCAGGGCAACACCATGCGAATTACCGCGCTGAACTGACCAGAAGGAGATTTCAGAAATGGCCAAGGTACTGGTCGTGACATCAGGCAAGGGCGGGGTCGGCAAGACCACGACGACCGCCGCGCTAGGGGCTGCGCTGGCGCAACGCGGCGAAAAGGTCGTCGTCGTCGATTTCGACGTCGGTTTGCGCAACCTCGACCTCGTGATGGGAGCCGAGCGCCGCGTCGTGTTCGACCTCATCAACGTGGTGCAGGGCGTTGCGAAACTCCCGCAGGCGCTGATCAAGGACAAGCGGCTGGAGAACCTCTGGCTGCTGCCGGCCTCGCAGACCCGCGACAAGGACGCGCTGACGGAAGAGGGCGTCGGCAAGGTGATCGACGATCTGCGCGCCCGCTTCGACTGGGTGATCTGCGACAGCCCGGCCGGCATCGAGCGCGGCGCCTCCATGGCCATGCGCTTCGCCGACGAGGCCGTGATCGTCACCAATCCGGAAGTCTCCTCGGTGCGAGATTCCGACCGCATCATCGGCATGCTCGATTCCAAGACCGTGCGGGCCGAGAAGGGCGAGCGCGTCGAGAAGCACATCCTCATCACCCGCTACGATCCCTCACGCGCCGCGCGCGGCGAGATGCTGACCATCGAGGACATCCTCGAGATCCTCGCAACACCCTTGCTCGGGATCATTCCCGAAAGCCAGGACGTGCTGCGCGCCTCCAATGTCGGCACGCCGGTCACGTTGTCGAACGCGGATGGCGCACCGGCGCGGGCCTATATCGACGCGGCGCGCCGTCTGTGCGGCGAGACCGTCGCCATGCAGGTGCCGACCGAGCGCAAGGGTTTCATGGATCGTCTGCTGCGACGGAGGGCTGCATGAGCATGGGTCTGCTTCGGCTTCTCCGCGGCAACAAGGCCTCTGCACCCGTCGCTCGCGAGCGGCTGCAGATCCTGCTTGCCCATGAACGCGGAATGCGTGGCCAGCCCGATCTGCTCGGTGTGCTGCGTGAGGAAATTCTCGCCGTGGTCTCCAGGCACGTCACGCTGGACCCGACCAAGGTCATCGTCAAGCTCGAGCGCGGCGACGAGGTGTCGACCCTGGAGGTCGACATCGAGGTGCCCAACGATTTCGAGCGCAAGAAAGCGGCGGTCGCATAAGGGACGCGACCGGCGACTCCCAATTTGGGGTGGGTGAGAAGGCGGTCCGCTGGGCATAGCGGGCCGCCTTCGTTTTGGGACCGTCGGGGACGGGTGCGGAACGAGGTCCTGCCCTCAATCGTTATGACCAACCGCGGGAGCGATGCGGCCTGCGGTCTGGTCAGACGGGAGAGCGCCCATGATGTCCGAGGTCCAGGTCCACACAGTCGCGCGGCAGATGCTCGAGCAGCACGGCTTTGCTGCGATCGCGAAGGCCGCCGAGCAGGCCCAGGCTTGCGAGGGCCGCGGCGAGGCCGATGAGGCCAAGGAGTGGCGTCACATCGCCGACGCCATGAAGATCATGCGCGGGCCTGCCCACAGCTGACCGCAGGACCGGAAACGCTTCAGCGTTCCTCGCGACCCGACCCCCGTGGCGGGGATCGATGCTGCGTCTGCGGCTGATCGCGCTCGCCCGACTCCTTGCAGGGGAGCGGTTCCCACGATCCGTCCGGCGCCTGCTGATAAGCGCTGCAGGAGGACGAGGTCGATTTGTCCTCGCCCTTTTGGGCGTCGGAATTCTTTGCCTGTGCCGGGGTGGCCAGCGCTGCGCTCACCGAGAGCACGCCGGCAACGATGAGATGGGTCATCCGCATTGGCTTCTCCTGTGCGAAAGGAGCCCGCATGCTGGCGAGGAATGTGACAATTATTGGCCGAAACACGGGTTCCGTCGCGGTGTCCTTAACGCCGCGACAGCGGGCTCGCTAGCCGCCCTTGGCGCGGATCAGGCCGGCGAGGTTGGTCTTCTGGGCCTCGCACCAGTTGGGCATGCCGAGGCGGCGCTGGTTGAGATCGGTCGCCTGGGTCGCCACCGCGACCTCGGCCATCAAATCGTCGTCCTGCTTCTCGCCCATCTTGCCGCCGGTGTGCATCCAGGCGATCGCCTTGCGCACCTTCTCCGTCGTGCCCTCGGGCAGCTTCATCTGCTCTGCCTTCTGCACGAGATCCTGGTAGACGACATCCGTGCCCGGACATTCGACCTTGGCGGCGAAGGCCTGCAGGACCAGGGTCACATAGGTCGAGCGTGGATGGTCCTCGGCCTGGACCGGAGCGGCGATCAGCAACAGGCCAGCCATCAGGAAACCGTAGCGCATCCCAGGTATCTCCTCCGTTTTTTGGGAGGCTAGCGTCCGGCGGGTTGCTCCGCAATGCCGCGAAGGGCAAATTTGTCGCGCCCCGCTGCGGTTTGCTATCGTGGCCCGCATCCCGGCCTCGGAGAGCGACATGAGCCTGTTCAGCACGCCGTTCGATCCTACCCGCGACACCGCGCTCGTCACCGGCGCGGGCAACGGCATCGGCCGCGCCATCGCGCAGGCCCTGGTCGGCGAGGGGGTCCGGACCGTGTTCGCCGATATCAGCGCGGAACGGGTGAGTGCCGCGATCACCGCTAGCAAGAAGCCTGAGCTGGCGGTGCCCTGGATCGGCGATCTCGCCGAGCCCGATGCGTGCGACGAACTGCTCGCTGCGGCGGAGGCAGCGTGGGGCGGGATCACGCATTTCGTCCACAGCGCCTCGCCGCCGCGGCGGGAGGCCGATCACGCGCTCGCGGTCGATCGCAGGACCTGGCAGCAGATGCATGCCGTCAATCTCGATGCCGGCTTTCATCTGGCGCGCGAGCTCGCAACGCGGCTTATCGCGGCGAAGCGGCCGGGCTCGTTCCTGTTTCTCACCTCGCTGCATGCGGGCACGCCGCGCAACCTGCCGCATTATTCGACGGCAAAGGCGGGGATGGCGATGCTGGTGAAGGAACTGGCGAAGTCGTTCGGTCGCCACGGCATCCGCGTCAATGCGCTAGTGCCCGGCGCGATCGCAGCCGGCGGGTTCGTCGCGGATCCCGCGCTGGCGCGGCACATTCCGCTCGGGCGCCTCGGCGAGGCCAATGACCTTGCGCCTATGGCGCTGACCGTATTGTCGAACAAGCTCTCCGCTTACGTCACCGGCGCGGCCTTCGTCGTCGACGGCGGATTGTCGCTGACGAACTGGTTCGAGCCGCCGGCGCTGGAAGAGTAGTCAGCGTTGCCAGGCCGGCACGGGATCGAGCGGCGTGCGGTAAAGCTCGTTGTCGTCGCGATCGGTGACGCGCACCGCGCAACCCCTCTGCTGCAGCTCCGGTTTCACCTGCGACAGCTCGGTGGCGAGCTGGTCGGCTCGATCGGAGGCAACCTCGATGTCTTCGAGGATGATTCCGCCCTGGTTCCTGAACTCTCCACCAACCACAAGATCGAAAGAGTAGTACGGCATCCGAATTCCCCGGTGTGACGAGATGAGCTTCAGTGGAAGTCTCAACACATGTCGGATGGTACCACTGAGTCGATATCTATCGGGTGAACAGACCGCGCAATCTCTGTGCTTATGGCGCAGAAATGATGTGCAGCGTGTGGGGTCGTTAACATTTTATTAAACATGTCGACGCGATCATGAGGCATGGAATTGCAGCAGAACCGGGCTCCGGGAACCGGCAGCTGCAAGAGAAGGCCGCCGGCATAGATCCCGACGGCCTTTTCTCTTGAGCGAAAAAGTCGCTTATCCGTAATTGCCCGGACTCAACGCATCACATCGACCAGGACAGCCTATGCGACGTTGTCGCAGCGCGCCGTGCTGTTGCGTGGTCTCAGTCTTAGCGCAACGGCATCGGCGGACGCACGATTGGTCCGTCGTCATCGGCGACGGCTTGAGTCGTGGTAACAGGCGGGACCGGCGGCGGCACCGCGGCAGCCTGCGACGGCGGTGGCGCAAGCGGGGCGGGAGAATAGGCCGGCATGTAGGTATGCGACACGGCCGGTTTCGGTTTGCGAACCGGCGGCGGTGACGGAGCTCGCGGTGGGAGCGCAGCGGCGCGTGCGCGCGGATCGACCGGCTTGACCTCAGCTGTCGGCTTCGGCACGGGCGGTTTTGCCATCTCGCGCGCCATCTGCTCCTGTCCGGCCTTCAACTCGGCGATGCTGGCTTTGAGCGCTTCGATCTGCTGCGCCATCGCGGCGAGATCGTGCGTCATCGATTGCACCGACTGCGCTGCATCGGGCTGCGTCGCTGCAGGCGCAACTGCGGCGACCTGGACTGCGGGCGGCGTCGCAGATTGATCGGCCGTTTGATCGGTTGCCGCCTGCTCCGTGGGCGGTGCGGCCTGCGCGGCAGCGACCGGCGCGGTCTGCGATGTCGACGGCAGCAGCGACGCCAATGCCGGTGTCCATTCGGCGAGCATCTGCTTGGCGGCGTCGCCGTGTTGCGCCCAGACGATCGTGGCGGCCGCGCTGCCGCCCGCGAACAGAAACGTGACGAAAGCGCCGCGCAGCCACTTGCCGGCGGCGGATCGCTTCCGCGGACCGGCACCATCGTTCGCGGCGACGCGGACGGCCGTGTCGACAGAGGGCGGGGGTGCCGCCTGCGACTCCGAGATAGGACTGAACCTGGGCTCCAGAGAGATTTTGCGCTCGAACGAGGCTTTGGGCTCCGGCACGAATTTCGGCTCCGGACGGGTCGCGATGTCAGGTGCCAGCGCGGGCGCAACGCTGATGGGGCGCGAAGCCAGCACAATGTCGGGCGAAATCTGAATCGCGTCGTGCGGATCGTTGTCCTTGACCGTGTCCTTCACGATCTCATCGACGATTTGCTTGGGGTTCAGCGTCGCGAGCATCGCAGCTCCTTTGAAGCCGGGTGTTTGAAGCCCGGGCGCTTGAAATACTGGTCGTCCGCATTGGCGCGAGCCGATCTATTGAGGTGAGCCCATCCCGATGGGACGAGCTCGAACGATGACGCACGAGTCCAGCCGGGTTTGACCAAAGCAAGGCGAGGGGATGGAGATGATGCAACGCTCTTCCGCCGTTTGTGGTGATGGAACCCGCCTCGTCGAACACGCGCAATTGTTCCGCGCGGCCTTGTTTTCAGCACGATTTTGGCGGCATCTGGAAACGCTGGGGGCAGTGCTATCCGCTATCGGGGGCCGGCGCGGTGCCAAGATTACTAATCGCTCTATTCGCTGTTGCCCTGCTGCCGCTGGGCGGCTGCATGCAGACTACACTTTCGCCATCGACCGACGCGAGCATGACACCGCGCGACCGGCAGTTGCTCGCGCATACGCCTTACGCGCAAGCGAACGTGCCCGAGCAATTTCTCCGTCACGTCGTCGACTACCAGCGCAAGGAGCAGCCGGGTACCATCCTGGTCGATACCGACGCGCGCTACCTCTATTTCGTGCTGCCCGAGGGCAAGGCGATCCGCTACGGCGTTGCGGTCGGCGAGGAAGCCATGGCGTTCTCCGGCGTCGCGCGGGTCGGCCGTCTGGCGGAATGGCCGGACTGGGTTCCGACGGCAGATATCCAGGCGCGGCTCGGACCATATCCGGCACGCGTTCCCGGCGGTCCCGCCAATCCCTTGGGCGCGCGGGGCATCTATCTCTATTCCGGTAACAAGGACACGCTCTACCGCATCCACGGCACCAACCAGCCGGAATATATCGGGCAGGCGATCTCGTCCGGTTGTATCCGAATGCGCAACGAGGACGTGATCGATCTCTACGACCGGGTGAAGCTCAATTCGACGGTCGTGGTGCTGCCGCCGGGACAGAGCGCGCAGGCCGAGGCGGGCGGAAGCTGGCGCGGGTGAAGGCTCAGGCGCGCTCTGGTGCGGACGCGCGCGGTCTGATCTCGCTCTAGTCCTCAGGCCGGGCAATGCGCCATTGCAGCGTGGTTGCGGTGCCGTTGGCTTCACCTGGCGTCTTGTCGGCGGGGGAGGTGTAGAGCGGGCGATAACGGTACGCCCACATCTTGCTGCCGTCGTTGCGGCTGATCACCGTGAAGTCGCCGACCGCCCTGGCGTCGGCCGTCGCGGCGAGCGGTACCCAGCTCTCGGTACATTTGCCGTTGCAGTTCGACGTCTTTCCCGTGGTGTCGCGCTCGTAAGTGTAGAGCGTCATGCCCTTGAGATCGACGAGCTTGGGACCCTGCTTGGTGATGATCACCTTCGCCGGCGCGGTCGCCGCCTCAGGCTTGGGCGCAGGCGCGGCATCGCCGCCGCCATGGCCGTTTGCGAGCGCAAAGCCAGTCGAGAGCGCGATGGTCGCTGCCGCAATGACGAACCTGAACATCCTGATCTCCCGAACCGGCAAAGTTAATCGCGCGTTAAACGCAGAATGTTGCCGAGCGTAGCGGCCGAAGGTTAGTTCCTGGTTTCGCGATGCTGCGACAATCACCCGCACGGATACGGGATCATGCCTGCACGTGGCGCAGCGGCGCGCGGCTCAGATCGTTGCCGGCGGCAATCGCCTTGCGCAGCAGCCGCATCAATTCCTCGCCCTCTCTGTCGCTGAGGCCGCGCAGCAGGATGCGCTGGGCCGATTCCACTGATGGTGTGATCTTGCGCAGCGTGCGCCGGCCCTCGTCGGTGATCTCGAGCTCGCGGGCGCGGCGATCGCGGCTGGAGGCGCGGCGCTCGGCCAGTCCCTTCTGCACGAGGCGATCGATCACGCCGGTGATGGTGGTGCGGTCATAGGCGATCAAGCCTGCGAGCGTTACCTGGTCGAGCCCCGGATTGGCCTTGATGGTCGCGAGCGCGGCGTATTGCACCGGCGTGAGGTCGAAGCCGGCGTCCGCGACCTCGGCCAGGAACACCGCAACGGCGATCTGCTGGAACCGGCGCGCGAGATGCCCGGGCATATCGTTGTTATCTTTCACCGAATTCTCCTAGGAGCCAGGGGTGCACCGTCGTTGACAAGTATACTGATAGTCAGCATACTGAGCAATATCAAAACAGACACAGAGTTGACGGGAGAGGCGCATGCAATTCCATCTGAATGGATTTCAGCCGGGCGACCCTGACATCGCCGACCCCGCCGAGCGCGTTCAGGCCCCGGGCGCGGCGGGCGCCGTGCCTGACGAGGTCGATGTCCTCATCGTCGGCTGTGGCCCTGCGGGCCTCACGCTCGCCGCCCAGCTTGCGCAATTCCCTGATTTCAAGACCTGCATCGTCGAGCAGAAGCCGGATCGCCTGCTGGTCGGGCAGGCCGACGGCATCGCCTGCCGCACCATGGAAATGTTCCATGCCTACGGCTTCAGCGAGCGCGTGCTGAAGGAGGCCTATTGGGTCAACGAGACCACGTTCTGGAAGCCGGACGAGCGGCTGCCCGAGACCATTGTCCGCAGCGGAAGGGTGCAGGACGTCGAGGACGGGCTGTCGGAATTCCCGCACGTCATCCTCAACCAGGCGCGCATCCATGACGGCTTTCTCGATGTCATGCGCAAATCGCCGGCCAAGCTCGAACCTCATTACAGCCGCCGCCTGCTCGACCTCCAGGTCGATCTGGCGGCAGGTCCCGCCGATCCTGCCGTGACCGTGCGTCTGGAACGCCTCGACGCTGCGAACGAGGGGAAGGTCGAAACGATCAAGGCGCGCTATGTCGTCGGTTGCGACGGTGCGCGCAGCATGGTGCGAAAGTCGATCGGGCGAGAGCTGCACGGCGATTCCGCCAACCATGCCTGGGGCGTGATGGACGTGCTGGCGGTGACCGATTTCCCGGACATCCGCTTCAAGTCCCTGATCCAGTCGGCGAAGGACGGCAGCCTGCTGATCATTCCGCGTGAGGGCGGCTACATGGTCCGCATCTATGTCGAGCTCGCCAAGCTCGAGGTCGGTGAGCGCGTCGCGAACCGCAACATCACCGCCGACGATGTGATTGCGAAGGCGCAGCGGATCCTGAAGCCGCATACGCTGGAGGTGAAGGAGATCGCCTGGTGGTCGGTCTACGAGATCGGCCAGCGTCTCACCGACAAGTTCGACGATGTGCCGGAGTCCGAGATCGCATCGCGCCTGCCGCGTATCTTCATCGCCGGCGATGCCTGCCATACCCACAGCCCCAAGGCCGGACAGGGCATGAACGTCTCGATGCAGGACGCCTTCAATCTCGGCTGGAAACTTGCCGCCGTCCTGCGGAAGCAGTGCGCTCCAAACCTGCTGCATTCCTATTCGGCGGAGCGCCAGTCGGTTGCGAAAGAGCTGATCGATTTCGATCGCGAATGGGCAGGGATTTTGGCGTCGTCAGCAAAAGCGGGTGGCGCCGATGCCGCCAGGACGCAGGATTATTTCGTCAGGCACGGCCGCTACACCGCGGGCACGGCGACGCATTACACGTCATCGATCCTCACCGGTGCAGCCTCGCATCAGCGCCTCGCGCAAGGCCTCGTGATCGGCAAGCGCTTCCACTCCGCACCGGTGATCCGGCTGGCGGATGCCAAGCCGGTTCATCTCGGCCACGCCGCGCAGGCTGATGGCCGCTTCCGGATCTACGCGTTTTCGCCTGCCGAAGATCCTGCGGCCGCAGGCTCCGCCATTCGCGCGCTGTGCAACTTCCTCGCTGAGGCCCGGGAGTCTCCGGTGAGACGATACACCCCCGTTGGCGCCGACATCGACAGCGTGATCGATCTGCGGGCGGTGTTCCAGCAAAATCATCGCGAACTCGCCGTCGCGGCGATGCCGTCGCTGCTGCTCCCGCGCAAGGGGCGCTATGGTTTGCGCGACTACGAAAAGATGTTCTGTCCGGACCTCAAGAGCGGCCAGGACATTTTCACGATGCGCGGCATCGATCGGAAAGCCGGCTGCGTGGTCGTGGTGCGGCCGGACCAGTATGTCGCGAACGTGCTGCCGCTCTCCGACTTTGCCGGGCTTGCGTCGTACTTCGACGCGTTCATGTTGCAGGTCAACTAACGGTCCTTCAGCGCGCCATAGGCGGTGCGCCGATGAACGGCGGATGAATATTGAACCGCGCACGGGCGCGCATCTCGATCTTTCGATGGATGGCGCGCCGTACGCGGAACGCCTGTTCTGCTGGCGCGTTCCGCCTCTCAAAGGAGGACTGCGCCATGAAGTTCAGAACCGCTTTAGTTGCAGCATTGTTGCTGGTCCCGACGGCCGCGCTGGCCGCGCCGGGCATCGTCACCGTCTCGACCGGATTGCGGGCCGGGCCGGGGCCGGGCTTTCCCCTGGTCGATCGCGTCCCCGAGGGCGCCCGCGTCAACATCCATGGCTGCCTGCGCGGCAATGCCTGGTGCGACGTCAGCTTCTCCGATGACCGCGGCTGGGTGTCGTCGCAATATCTCGAATATCTCTACCGCAATCATTACATCTATCTCCCCGACTATGTCGATGAGATCGACGTTCCCGTCGTTCCCTTCGTGCTGACCTCGTATTGGTCCAGCCACTACGAAGGGCGTCCTTTTTATCGCCGCCACGCTTACTGGAATAAGTACTGGACCTCGCACGAGCGCGTCGCGACGCGGATGACGATTGATCCGCGTGCGGCTCGCATCGGCCGTGCGGCGACTCGCGATGCCGCAATCGCGCTCGAACGCAGCGGCGTGCGCGGTAAGGGAACCGCCACGATCTCAAAGCGTGACGCCGCGACCACACAGCACGACGCTGCGATCGCGAAGCGCGGCGCTGCTGTTATGCCCGACCGGACCCGCGCTGGACGAAACGAGCGCATCGCGCAAGAACGGACCAACGCGCAGAGCCGCAATCCGCGCGATGCACAGGCACGCATGATGCACGAGCGGGCTGCGACCCGCGCTCCGGTGCGTGCGCAGCCGATGGCCCGCGCGCACGAAGCGCCCCGCGTATCGGCCGCGCCTCCAGCGCGTCCGGTGATGCCGCATGTCGCCCAGCCAAACGTGAGCCATGGTTCGCCGATGAATGCCCGTGCGCAGATGCCGGCGCCGCGCGCCGCCGCGCCTGCAATGCCCCACGGCGGCGGGGGCGGTGCTCCGCATATCAATGCCGCCCCGCGTGGCGGCAGCGCCCCGGCGGCCGGCCCCGGTGGCGGACATCAGAGGCACTAGCATCGCAAAGGGAAGCCCGGCCCTGGTGCCGGGCTTTTTCCTCGCTTGTCGAGGCTTTTACAATTTAAGATAGTTCTTCGCTGGCAGATTTCATCGATCGTAACATGTCTACCCAAAGCTGTAAGCATCCACTCGGGGCAGCGGGGCACGGGAGGATGATATGAAACAGGGCCAGGCGGAGACGCGCCGCCAAAACGTCGCGAAGCGTTCGATGACGAAGGAAGCCAGACAGCTGACCGGCCTCATTGCCGGACTGCGCGAGTCCCTCGAAAGGATCCACAAGGAACGGACGGGCACAAAGCTCTCCGGCGCCGAGATGGGCATGCTCGACGAGCGCCGCAACAACCTGCTGCTCACCATCGCAGCCCTCGACGACCGCCTCTCTGCGGTGCAGGGGCTGATCGATCTCGGCCGCCCCCACATCATCCGCGTGCATTAGGGCTCCGGAATCGGGATGATCGGTTCCATCGACGCCGGTCGCCAGCGCCGATCATCGGCGCATGCCTGCGGATGGCACCAAATTGCCACGCTCCCGGCGAATTGCCGCCAAAGCCCGCTGCCACGAGGAGGCCGGGTGCAGGGCGACGCAAGGGGATGCGAATTGGCCTACAAAATGGTCGCAGAACGCGACAACGCGAAGTACAGTTTCGACCGCGAGAGCCGGCTGCTCATCGTGGCGAAGGCGAAGGTGTGGGTGAGCGAGGGGTGGCAGGTCGTCATCACCGACCAGGACGGCAAGGCCTACGCTCCGCCGGAGTTCGATCAGCTGTCGGCGGCGTGACCGAAAGCGGGCGAGGGGACGGCATTTGACATCGCTGTTTCGACCTGGGCGCGACCGGATCGTGCCCGTGATGGCTGTTGCAGCCGCCGTTCTGACGGCGACGGTTGCCGCCGCGCAAAATCTCGACGCCGGCAAGCCGCCCGCGAAGCTGTTCGCTGACGGCTGCGCGACCTGCCATCGCAGTCCGCGCGGCCTTGCCAAGGGTCGCTTCAGCCTGACGCTGTCCTGGTTCCTCAAGGATCACTACGCGACCAGTTTGGATTCGGCCAAGGCGCTCGCCGCTTATCTGCAGTCTGTTGACGAGCCGCCGCCGCGCGCTGCGGTCAGGCCCAAGAAGCCCGCGCGGTCCGCTCCGCGTTCGGCAAAGCCCGTGCAGAGCCAATAGCCGGCGCGTCGGCTCCCCGGCATCAATGCACATTGGTCTCCGAGAACAAGTTGATGACCACGACACCTGATACGATCAGGGCAATGCCGACGAAGGCTGCGGCGTCCAGTATTTGGCGGAACAGCACGAAGGACACGGTGGCGGTCAGGATGATGCCGACCCCACCCCAGATCGCATAGGCGATGCTCAACGGGACAACCCGGATCGCCAACGACAGCGCATAGAACGAGGCGACGTAGAGCAGGACCATCCCCAGTGTCGGCCACGGACGGGTGAACTGCGCCGACTGCTGCAACAACGCCGACGCGGTGACCTCGAACACGATGGCGAGCGCGAGTGCCGCGTAGGCATTGAAAGCTGGGGTCATGGTCTCTCAGCGGGTGAAAGATGCAGCGCGACAGCCAAGGTCAATCATGAACAGACTCTTCACTGAGAGCGATTATCATCCGTAAGTGACGAAGCTGCGACACCGGCTGGAAACGGACCGTGCGGTGTCAGTTGATCCGCACGGAGAGCTCGACGTCTTCGGCGAAGGGTGTGGACATGTAGCCGCTGCCGGGCGCGCGCACGCGCGCCAGATAGTCCGGGCTGTCGTCGGCATTGTCGGCGACGATGATCGCGCCCGGTCCGAGATGGCCTTCCAACAGATCGAGGATATCCGGATAGAGCGCCTTGGCGCCGTCGAGCAGTACGAGATCAATCGTGTCGGGCAGATCGATGCTGAGCGTCTTCAGCGCGTCGCCTTCGCGGATCTGGACGAGATCGATCAAGCCGCCGGCGATGAGGTTCTGCCGTGCCCGCGCCGCCTTGGACGGCTCGAACTCGCTGGTGATGAGGTGGCCGCCGCCATTGTCGCGCAGGCCTGCGGCAAGGTGCAGTGTCGAGATGCCGAACGACGTGCCAAACTCGACGATCGCCCTGGCGCGGGAGGCGCGGGCTAGCATGTAGAGCAGGCGGCCTGTTTCGCGCGAGACCGCAAGCGGCGCCTCCTTCAGGCGTCCGTAGAGGTCGCGATAGTCGGTCTTGCTCCGCATCAAGCGCGCCCGGTCGGCATCGGACAAATCTGCGACGGCGGCTAGCGTTGCGCCGTTTGCTGCTTCGGCCTCCTCGAACAGGCGCTCCAGCAGGGGCGCAAGGGATGTGATGGTCGGGATGGTCATTTTAGGTCTCCAGAGGTGGCGAAGAAACGCGTGCTTGCGTGCCGCGTGAAATACGACTAATTCGTCGCATTTCCTATTCGCATTCCCCAAGTGAGCCATGGCCGAGCGTCGAAGCCGTTCAATTTCTTCACGAAAACAGCCGCAACAGGCCCGCTCCAGCGAGCTTGTCGCGGCCATCCTCGATGCCGCTGTTCAGGTTCTGACGAAGGAGGGCGCGCCGCGTTTCACCACGGCGCGGGTGGCGGAGCGGGCCGGGGTGAGCGTCGGATCGCTCTATCAATATTTCCCGAACAAGGCCGCGATCCTGTTCCGTCTCCAGAGCGACGAGTGGCGGCAAACGAGCGAGCTGCTGCGCGGCATCCTCGAAGACCGGGCGAAGCCACCGCCGGTGCGGCTGCGCGCGCTGGTGCATGCCTTCATTCTGTCCGAGTGCGAGGAGGCCGCGATCCGCGGCGCGCTCAGCGATGCAGCGCCGCTCTATCGCGACGCGCCCGAGGCGCAGGACGCGCGGGCCGCCGGTGAGGGGATCATCGCGGCGTTCATGCGGGAAGCGCTGCCCAAAGCCTCGGAGGCGACCCATGCGCTTGCCGGCGAGCTGATCAAGACGACGCTGAGCGCGGTCGGCAAGCGGTTTTCGGAGACGCCGCGCAGTGAGGCCGAGATCGCACGTCATGCCGACGGGCTGGCCGACATGTTCTGCGCCTATCTCGGCGAGCTGGCACGGCGCCGAGATCATTCCTGACATCTGCATTTTGCGGGACAATATCGTTTCTGATTCCAACAGACGATGGGTTAGCCTCAAATCGTCCCTCGTCCAGCCATCGAGCGCCGCGCCATGCATGTTCTTCGTCCCCAGTTCCACATCGAGGAGCAGCGCGCGTTGGAATTCGCGAGCAGGCGCGGCTTCGGCATGATCGTGGCAGCGGACGAGCGCGGCCCGCGCGCCTCGCATGTGCCGTTCGTGCTGGATCAGCGCGACGGGCGTGCCATCGTGCAGATCCATTTCACCGCCAAAAATCCGCTCGTGCCGCTCGCGGATGGCACGCGGCGCTTCCTGCTGATCGTTGCCGGCGACGATGCCTACATCTCCAACGACTGGTATTCCTCGCGCGACAACGTCTCGACCTGGCTCTACGAGGCGGTGCATCTGTCGGGCGTTGCCCATCCGCGCGAGCTGGACCAGAACCGCGGTCATGGCGACGCGCTGCTTGCGGTCTCCGAGGCGCGGCTGCCGAAGCAGCCCTGGGACCTCGCGCAGATGGAGGGGGCCAAGCGGGAGAGCATGCTGGCGGCGATCCGCGTCGTCGATCTCGTGATCGACACCGTCGAAGGTCAGGCCAAGCTCAACCAGCACAAGAGCGATGCGGATCATGTCGCCGTCGCTGGCCGGCTGGCGCGGTCGGAGGAGAGCGGACACCGGCGGCTGGCGCAGAAGATGCAGGCGTTGCGGCCGGGGCTTGGCTACGACATTTCGTGATCCGGGCCATGCTTGCCTTGCAGCACGTTTGACCCTACGGACCTCTTCCATGCTCGTCATCTCCATTCAAAGCCAGGTGGTCCACGGCCATGTCGGCAACAGCGCGGCCGCCTATGCCATTCAGGCGGAGGGCGTGAATGTTGCGGCGGTGCCGACGACGCTGCTGTCCAACCATCCGCGCTATCCGAGCCTGCGCGGGCGGGTGCTGGAGACCGAGCTCGTTGCCGATCTTCTGACCGGTGTGGAGGAGCGCGGTCTGGTCGACGAGGCCGCCGTGCTCGTCACCGGCTATCTCGGCTCGCCGGGCAACGCCGCCGTGATCGCCGATTTCGTCGAGCGAGCGCTCACGCGGAATTCAAGGCTCGTCTATCTCTGCGATCCCGTGATCGGCGATGACGGCCGCGTCTATGTCGCCGACGGCATTCTGGATGTGGTCCGGCACCGGCTGCTGCCGGCAGCCAACCTCACCACGCCGAACCAGTTCGAGCTCGAGCTGCTCTCAGGCCTCACGATCGCGAATGCGCAGGACCTGCGTGCGGCCTGTTCAACGCTGGCGGGGACCGGCCGCATCGACGTGGTCGCGACCGGTTGCACGCTCGCTGATACGGCGGCAGGGCAGGTGGAGACGATCCTGTGCGCCGCGGGGCAGTTGTCGCGCTTTGCGACGCCGCGCCTGCCGATCCGCCCCTCTGGCACCGGCGATCTCCTCACCGGCCTGATCGCCGCGCATCTGGCCAAGGGCGAGGCCATCGAGGCCGCCGTGCGGCTTGCGGTCGAAACCATCTTCGCGGTGCTGGTGCGTACCCAGGATGCCGGCACAGCCGAGATGCGGCTGGTGCCGCTGCCGAGGCCGATACGCCAGCCGTAACGGCCTCAGGTCGCGCGCTTGCCGGTCGATTGCGCCGCCTTCTGTGGCTTGGCCGGGCTCTTCTGCTCACGCGCGGCTTGTGCCTTTTGGGCCTTTGGCGGCTTGGCGCTCGCGACAGCCCGCGACTTCTTAGGTTTGGCGCTGGCGACTTCCTTGCGCTCACTCGTGCCACGCTTTGATATGTATTCGGCGCCGTCGACCGGGCCGACATGCGGCGGGTCGCGGCCGAGATAGGGCCGGCCGATGCCATATGCCTTGCCGTTGGCGTCGACCCACTTCCACAGGATTTCGGTCGAGACCCAGCGCTGCGCGCGATTATTGCCCTGGGTGCTGACGATGTCTGCGGCCATGCCGTGGCCGTAGCCGCCGCGCGTGCTGCCACCGTGATAGGAGCGGTCGGAGGCGGCCTTCAGGCCGCTCGCGATCGACTGGCGGTAATCGTCGCGGAACGCGCTGGTGATGCCGGGCGAGAGGCCGGCGGCCTCCGCGGCGAGCAGCGTGCGGAACAGCTTCCGCTTGAAGCTCTTGTCCATGCCGCCGATGACGTAGTCCATCATCGACATGCCGGCATGCTCGGCCGCCTTCGGATCCTTCCAGCCGAAATCCTGGTCGACCAGCTTGGTGAAGCTGCGCATCACCGTGACCGTCTTGCCCTTGCGCTTGACGGTGACGGCGCGGCGCTCCTGGACCTTGATCGAGTCCTCTTTCGCGGTGCGCTGATAGAGCGCCCAGAGATAACGGTCGATGCAGGCATCCATGACGAAGCATTCGTCGAGCACGGCGACGGTGTCGGCCGGCGGTGATGCCTTGCTCGCAGGTGTGACGGGGCCGGTCGCGATCGCCGCGGGCGACAGTTCGTCCGTCGTCACGATCTCGGTGGGATCGGCAGAGGCGAGCTTGACGGTCGCTGGCGCTGCAACCGGGACAGCCTCGCTGACGGCGGGCTCTGGTTCAGGCGAGATCTGCGGCGCGGGCGGCGTCTCCGCCGGCAGGATCAGCGCCGGATCGGCCGAGGCGAGCTTGATGGCGGGCGGCTCGGGCACCGTTTCAGTGATCGTCGGGGCCGGTGCCGCGGCGACGGCAGCCGCGATGTCGGCGGTCAAGGCGATGCCGTCCTCGATCGTCGCAGCGCGCGGCACGTCGGCGAGGTCGAGCCGGCTGAGATCCTTGGCGCGGGACACGGCAGCCGCATTGGCGCCGCTGTTTTCGATGAGGGCAGGGGCATAGGCGGAGAGGGAGAGCGCCAGCCAGCCGGCGAGAACGGCCGAGGGGCACGCGACCGCCACCAGAAGAGACCGCCGATCGTTCATGATCCCTGCCTCCAAACGGTTCTGTTCGGACACGCTCTGTCGGAACAGTCATGATGCAAAAACAGTCTTGCACGGAAAGGCACGCAGCGCCTCGATTGTTCGGAGGACCGTGTGGCGGCGCAATGGCGTAAATCGGCGAAAACGGGCTTTTCGTGGGGGTGTTGCCAAGCTGCAACGCGGGTTCCACTGTCGTTTTGGAGGGGACCGCGAGCAAAAGCGGCGTTCATTGTCGTCAACTTGAAGCGATCGGATTTACTCAATCTTGGATTGTGGTGGTGCATTTCTCGCTTGCCGGCGTTCCGGCAGAGTTGGAAGGACGCGATTGTGACGTTGAAATGTAAATGGGCCGAATTCCTCGCCGATGAATCCGGCGCCACCGCGATCGAATACGGCCTGATCGCAGCCGGGATCGCGCTCGCGATCATCGAGATCATCCATGCGCTCGGCATCAATCTCGTCGCAAAGCTGCAGTCGCTGGCGACTGCATTGAAATAGGGCGTCGCGCGATGGCCGGGGCGGTGTGCTCGGTGGCTGAACACCGTCCATAAAACCGTCATGTCGCGGCCGGCCGTGATTCGGTCAACGCCTTGTACGCGTTGAACATATCGCCATGCACCGCACGCGCTGTTGCATTGCAACAAAGTATGTCGCAATGCAGCAAACCGTGCCTAAATAGGCTCCGACTCTTCCACTCAGGAGCATGACAATGAACAAGAAGACTCTGTCGATCGCCGCCGCCATCCTGGCGATCGCGGGCAGCACCGCGGCTTTCGCCGCCGAGTTGCCGACTTACGAGACCAACGGATTTCCGGTCTCGCCCTTGCAGGTTCGCGTCCTCGGTGCCGCGCATGTCGAGCAGCAGACCGCTGCGCCGACCACGCTCGCCTCGGCCCACCAGGTGAACGTGCTCAGCCCTCGCAAGGTGAAGACCGCCACCGTTGGCGTGGCGCGCTAAGCTGACATTTTGAACGGCAGGTGGGCTCCGCGGAGAAGCGGGACCCACTGCCTCAATCGAAAGCGCCGCTGCTTGCGCATCGGGTGCGCGCATGGTGCAACGTCTCGGCACGGCGAATCGACGCCGATGCGCTGATCGAGAATCCGGCTGCGAACAAGTTCGCGTGAATGTGCCGGAGATGTATCCCCGTTCATAACGAGCGTGATCCCTTTAAGAGTTGCTTTGCACGTCGCGTTGCTTGATGCGGCGGCTGCATCGTTGCGGCCAATTTTGAAATCATATTGGAGGCCGTCATGCCCGTTGCGCAGAAAGCCGGTATCGTCACCATTTCGCCGCGTGCGTTCATTCTCAAGCACGCGGTCTTGTTCGCCGCCGCCGCTTTGTTCGTGTTCGTGCTGAGCCTGACCTACGGCCTCGATCTCAGCCCCGGATTTTTCTGAGCGATATCCGGCGTTGCGCTGAAGCCCGGTAATCACCCCCGCGTGCCAGCCCTGCAGCCGCGTGGGTTGAGCCGATATGGGCGCTGACATAAGGCTGAAGCCCATGGATCAGCGGACGAGCGGCGCTGGCGCTCTCTCTCAGAAGCACGATACGGCGCCGGCACTGCTCGGCGTCCTTTGCGGCCTTGCCGCGGCGCTGTTCTGGGCGCTCGGCTTTGCCGCCACGCGGCATGGCCTCAAGGTCGGCTTCACGCCGGTCGATCTGCTGGTGCATCGCTATGTCTGGTCGGGACTCGTGTTCCTGCCGCTGGTGTTCCGCGCCGGCATCTCCGATCTCTGCGGCATCGGCTGGAGCAGGGGCCTCGTGCTGATGGTGCTCGGCGGCCCCGTGATGTCGCTGATCTCCTACACCGGATTCCTGTTCGTGCCGCTCGGCCATGGCAGCGTGATCCAGCCCTCCTGCGCGACACTGGGCGGCCTCTTGCTCGCGGCGTTGGTGCTGAAGGAGCACATCTCGGCCTCGCGCCTTGCCGGTGCGGTCGTCATCGTCGGCGGCCTCGGCGTGATCGGCGCGGAATCGATCGGCCACATCGGGGCCGACGGCGTGCTCGGCGATTTGACCTTCGTGCTCACCGGGTTGATGTTCGCAGGCTTCGGCGCGGCACTGCGCCATTGGCGCGTCTCGGCCGTGTCGGCTGCGCTGGTGATCAACGTGCTGTCGCTGCTGCTGCTGCCGGTCTACATCGCAACCGTCGGCGTTGCCCATGTTGCGGCGATCGGCGTGACCGAGAATGCGATCCAGGCGCTGGCGCAGGGCGTGCTCGCCGGCCCCGCCGCGCTGTATCTCTACGCGGTTTCGGTGCAGCGCCTCGGCGTCGCCCGCGCCGCGGTGTTTCCGGCCTGCGTGCCGGCGCTGACGCTGCTCACCGGCTGGCTGCTGCTCGGCGAGGCGCCGACGATGCTGCAGGGCGCGGGGCTGGTGACGGTGCTGTGCGGATTCTATCTGGCGCAGCGGCAGAGGTAGGCGCGAAGCTCAAGCCTTCTTCACGAACTCCGACTTCAGGTTCATCGCGCCGATGCCGTCGATCTTGCAGGCGATGTCGTGGCCGTCGCTGGCGTCCTGCAGGCGGATGTTGCGCACCTTGGTGCCGCCCTTCACCACCGAGGAGGAGCCCTTGATCTTGAGATCCTTGATCACGATGACGCTGTCGCCATCGGCGAGCACGTTGCCGTTGGCATCGCGCACGCCGGCCGCCTGCGCGGTGTCCGCCGCCGCCTCCGCCGAACCGCTCCATTCATGGCCGCATTCCGGGCAGACCCAGAGATCGCGGTCCTGATAGGCGTGCTCGGAATTGCAGGCGGGGCATTTCATCGCGTCGGTCATTGGCTGGTCTCGTAAAAGCGCTTCGTTTGCGGCGCGACCGTAGGGGCGGGATCGCGGAAAGCAAGCGAAAGCTGCGGGAAGCGCCGGTGCGATATCACCGAAACGGCGCGATCCGGATCGCGATGAGCCAGCCGAGGCGCTCGCTTGACGCAGATCAACTTCAGCCGCTCGGTGCGACCTACGCTTCACATGCCTTCGAACCAACAGCGGGGAATGGCGATGTCGCACGGCGTTCGAATCTATCTCGGCTTGATCGTTCTGATCGCGTTGTCGGTGCTGTTTCTGCTGGGCGTCGTTCACACCGCCGCGGGGGCGCCGCGGTCCGGCCCGCGCGCTGTGGCCGAGGGGCATCGTCTGGCAGAGGCGTGGTGCCAGACCTGTCACGCCGTCGAGCCGCACACGGCCGGATTCTTCGACGAGGCCCCGAGCTTCCAGGCCATCGCCGACCGCAGCGGCACCACCGCGCTGTCGCTCAAGGTGTTCTGGCGCACCAGCCACCGGAACATGCCGAACCTCGTGATTTCGCCGCAGCAGGCCGACGCGCTGTCGGCCTACATCCTGAGCCTTCGAGACAAGTGAGGCCGCCGGAAGCGATTTTTGCGAAAACAACCCCATGCACAGTAGAGATGTCTTTGATAAGGCTCGTATATTTCGGTAACGCCGAATAACGACTTAAGGCGTCGGGCAAAACACCGGATTGCGCTGCGCTCCATCCGGGCTACGCTCGCCGCGCAACCCGCAACGAGCCCGCCATGACCTTCCTGCTCAACATCGACGTCCCCGACGTGGCGGAGGCTACGCGCTTCTACGCCGCCGCCTTCGGCCTCAGCGTCGGCCGCCGCTTCGGCACTGATTTCGTCGAACTGCTCGGCTGGCCCGCGCCGGTCTATCTCCTGACCAAGCAGGCCGGCACGATCGGTGCCGGCGGCGACCGCCGCCGCTACGAGCGGCACTGGACGCCGATGCATATCGACGTCGTCGTCGAGGATGTCGACGCCGCGGTCGCGCGTGCGCTCAGTGCCGGCGCGATCCTGGAGGCGCCGGCGCGCGATGCGCCCTATGGGCGGATCGCGATGCTGGCCGATCCGTTCGGGCACGGATTTTGTCTGCTTGCGTTCAACGAGAAGGGATACGATGCGCTGATTGGAAGTTCGTAGTTCGTAGCCCGGATGAGCGAAGCGACATCCGGGATATACCTCGCAGGATAAGTCCCCGGATATCGCTTCGCTCATCCGGGCTACGATCGCTAACAGACAGCGAAATCACAATCGGGACGACATGCCGGCAAAGCCGAAACGAAAGCTGAAGACCTACCAGACCTCGCTCGGCTTCTATGACCAGGCCATCGCCGCACCCTCGATGAAGGCGGCGCTCGAGGCCTGGGGCGCCAGCTCCAACCTGTTCCATCAGGGCGCGGCGAAGGAGACTGACGACCCTGATGTCGTCGCGGCGACCATGGCGAAGCCGGGCGTCGTGCTCAGGCGCCCGGTCGGCTCGGACGGTGCGTTCAGCGAAAGCGCCGAACTGCCGACCGATCTCGGCGATGACGACGCCGAGCCCGGCAGCAAGCGCAAGAAACATCCCAAGAAGCAACCGAAGCGCGAGACGCGATCGGCGAAGCGTCCCGCCAAGGCCGCAAGGAAGTCATCCGGCAAGACCGACGATCAGGCAGCCCGCAAGGCCGCAGCCGCGTTCGAGAAGGAGGAGCGGCGGCGCGAGGCCGCGCGCGCCAAGGAGGAGGCCGCCCGCGCCAGGGACCGCGCACGCCGCGACAAGGCGGTCGCTGCCGCCGAGGCAGCGCTGGGCAAGGCACGACGGGAACACGTTTCCAGGGCGGAGGCGATCGAAGCCGAGCGCGCCGCGCTGGACGAGCGCGCGGAAGCGGAACAGGACCGCTGGGACAAGCAGCGGATCAAGCTGCAGGAGACGCTGCGGCGGGCTCGGGAGTAGGGCAGCGAAAACGCGGGACCAAAATGTCTCGCGCGAGCCGCAGGATCGCGGTTCCATCCCTATATGAGCTGATGTCTCACACAGGTTCTCCATGCCCGAAAAGCGCTCGAAATCCGCAAGTCCGATGCTCGTACGTCCCAAGCGCGCGGCGCCGGTGCTGGTCTGCCGCAAATGTCTCAAGCGCAGCGACGAGGGCCGCGATGTCGGTCGCGCGTTGAAATCCGAATTGAAGGCGCGGAGGCCGGACGGCCTCAAGCCCGCCAAGCTGGTCATGACCGGATGCTTCGGCCTGTGCCCGAAGCGATCGATCGTGGTCGCGAGCGGCGCGAGCCTGCAGCGGCAGGAATATGTGCTGGTCGAGGACAGCGATCAGGTGCCGCGCGCGCTCGCGCTGTTGAACGGCGAGCGCGGCGGTTGATCCCACGGCTGCGGCTGAAGCGCCGGAGCGCGCGCCTCGTCCTTCGAGACGGCGCTGACGCGCCTCCTCAGGATGAGGCTGAGCGACATCCGTGCCCGTTGAAGCTCTCGCCGCGCACTCCGCCCTCAGCCTGAGGAGCCCGCGAAGCGGGCGTCTTGAAGGATGGCTGCACAACAACTCGCGCGAAATTTGCTTGCCTTGTTCCGAGTCCTTTTGCACTCTTGCCGCGAAGGAGACCCATGCATGACAAAAATCGCCGCCGCCTGCGCGCTCGGAACCGCCCTGGTGCTGAGCAGCCTCGCAACATCGGGCGCTGAAGCCCGCACGCGGAAAGCCGTCGTCGTTCGCGCACCCCAGGAGCGCCTCATCGTCACGGCGCCTGTGCTGAGGCCGACGCCGTGGGATTACAATGTCGTTCCGCGCTATCGCTATCGCCCCGAGGACGACAAGGTCGATCCCTACGGCCCGCCGCTGGTGCCGTCCTATGTGCGCTACGAGGGATGGCGCTGGCCGTATTGGTGGTAGGGAGCGAAAATCTGTAGGGGTTCGCATGGTCTGCAACGAAGACGGCCATTGCTGGCGCGAACGCGGCGAAATCCGCGGCCTTTGTGCGTTCAGGCCTGGTGTTCATGCAGATCGCATCGGGGCTATCGCCTATGGCTCTTGAGAGCCGTCCGAGCGCGCGCCTCTTCCTTCGAGACGGCGCTTGCGCGCCTCCTCAGGATGAGGCTGATCGGCGCCGGTGCCCGTTGAAACAGCTGCCGCGCACTCCGTCCTCATCCTGAGGAGCCCGCTTACGGCGGGCGTCTCGAAGGATGGCCGCAGGGAAAGCTGTCATATGCGTTTGCCCTACAGATCGCATCGGGACCAAACGACGAAGGGGCGGCTGTTAAGCCGCCCTTCGGTTTGCGCGTGATCTCTCGGATTAACCCTCGATGATATAGATGATTTCGTGGGTGCGCGGACACGAAGGTCAGCCATGGGGCCCGAACGGCCTGGACCGGCCGAAGTTCTGTTTCTATTTCTGGTTTAGTTACGCCAGGGGTCACGATACCAAAAGGACTATGAAATGCGCGGCGAGCGGAGTCTTGTTTCCGGCGCAGCTTGGAAGCGATCGAACGATTTCAAATATAAGTTGTATTGAGGGGGGAACTCTTGGTCATTGCAGCTATTGTGCCCTAAGCGGATCAAGCTCGGCGAGCTCGACCAAATTGCCGCAACATCTGACGATCCTGGCCGACCAGAATGCGCCGATCCGCAGCCATTCGAACCAAGTGATTGAGGTCACAACATGAACATGTCCGGCGAAAGCCTTTTGGTTATCTTGTTTGTAGGTCTCGTCGCCGGCTGGTTGGCGGGCCAGATCGTCCGCGGGACCGGTTTTGGGCTCGTCGGTGATATCATCATCGGAATTCTCGGCGCGTTTGTCGGCAGCTGGTTGTTGCCTCAGCTCGGCGTGCATCTTGGCAGCGGCACCATCAGCGCGATCGTCAACGCCACCATAGGCGCAGTCCTGCTGCTCCTCGTCGTCCGGCTGGTCCGCGGTGGCGGTGGATGGGGAAGCAACTGGCGCGGGAGCTGGGGTCGGCGCTGGTGACCCCTGCTCACGCAGCGGCATCAGGCGCCGGTGAGGCGCGGGAGACGAGGGCGCTCGTGCCTACCTCCGGACCGGTGCAGGCATGTTAGACTTTTCGAACGCATCATTTTCGCCTGAAACGATCGACGTCATGAAAGCCGCGCTGGACACGGCGGTTGCGTCATTGCCAGCCCCGGTCAGCTCCGCGCACATCAAGGCCATCGCGGAAACGATCCTTCGCACCGCGAAGGAGGGCGAGCGAGACCCCGTTATCCTGCAGCGCATGGCGCTGATGGAGCTTCAGATCTCGCCGCGTTGCTGATCTCGGAATTGCGGCGACGGTCTTCGCCACATCTTCAGCCCGGCTTGCGTCCGCTGATCGCGTGCGCGCGGGCGTTGTAGGTGATGCGGCCGTCTGTGGCAGCGGGGAGACGCGCCCTCACGCGCTGCATGAGCGCGGTGACGTCGGCCGCCGGCATGGCTGCGATCACCGGCGCGATGGAGGGGGCTTTCGTCTCCACGTTCCAGAACTCGTTGAAATCGGCAAAGGTCCGCTGCACGGTGATCTCGCGGGTCGCGATCTGCTGCAACCCGGCCGCGCTCCAAAAGGCCTGAAGCGCCGCAAGGGTGGACACTTCCATATGCCCCGGACGCGTGGGCGACAGCCCCATCGCGCGCATCTCGTCGAGGATCGGATCGAGCGGAAAGCCGCCGCCCAGCATGTCCCACATGTAGGTCGCGACCAGGCCGCCGGGGCGAACGACCCGCGCCAGTTCCGCGACACCTTTCGATGGGTCCGGCACGAACACGAGAACCAATGCCATCACCGCGACATCGAAACTCGCCGTCGGAAACGGCAGCGCCATGGCGTCGCCGGTTTGAAACGCAGCGCCGCGCGCGCCGGCACGCGTGCGGGCAAAGGCGAGCTGGCCCTCGGAGGGATCGATGCCCTGAACGTCGCTGGGCGCGCAGCGTGCCAGGATGAGCTCGGTGAAGGCGCCGCTGCCGCAGCCGACATCGATCCAGCGCAGCCCTTGCGCCGGCTTGAGCCAGTCGAGAAAGACCACGCCAACCGAACGGCTCCAGACTCCCATCATTTGCTCATAGGCGGCACCGTCATCGAAGCGAAGCTC
This sequence comes from Bradyrhizobium symbiodeficiens, assembly GCF_002266465.3. Classification (NCBI taxonomy): domain Bacteria; kingdom Pseudomonadati; phylum Pseudomonadota; class Alphaproteobacteria; order Hyphomicrobiales; family Nitrobacteraceae; genus Bradyrhizobium; species Bradyrhizobium symbiodeficiens. The sequence goes on from NZ_CP029427.2 coordinate 3,470,024, forward strand.
GGCCATGGAACGGCTCCCTCGGCGTTTCAGCGGGCAATGCGCGGGCTGTGAGGTTAACACATTGGTCATTTCTTTGCGGTCATTTTCACGGCCTCAGTCAGCAAAGAGGCACCATGTCCGACATCACCATTCCCGGCGGCAAGATCCGTTCGTTCGTCGAGCGGATCGAGAACCTCGACAGCGAAATGCAGGAGTTGAGCGAACAGAAGAAGGAAGTCTTCGCGGAAGCCAAGGGCGACGGCTTCGACGTGAAGATTCTCAAGGAGATCATCAAGCTGCGAAAGGAAGACAAGAACGAGCGCGACGAGCGCGAAGGCCTGCTTGATCTTTACCTGCGCGCGATGGAGACGGCCTCGCCGGAGCAAGCGAAGGCGGCGTGAGACGGTCAGGTTGATCGGGACGGCGAGACGGCCGCGATCGAAAGGATTGCGGCCGTTATGCAGTGGCAGCCACGCAAGGTGGAGGGCAGCAGAACCCACCGTCATTCCGGGGCGCGCGAAGCGCGAGCCCGGAATCCATCGCGCCAAGCGTCGTGCCGCCCGATGGATTCCGGGCTCGCGCCCAAGCGGGCGCGCCCCGGAATGACGGCCTCAACCGAAGCCCGCAATCAATAGCGGCTGCCGGTGCCCTTCTGCTGCGTGATCCAGTCCGACAATGATTTCGGTTTCGCTTTCACCATCCGGACGGGTGATGCCTTCGGATTGTCGCGCAGGCCTTTCGTCGAACCTGCGCGCGGCGCTTGCGTTGCGTTGCCTCTCGAGGCCGCCGACGATGCCTCCGCGGCTTCCTTTTCCAGGCGCAACTGTTTCAATCGCGCCATCTTGATGCGCTCTGCCTCGACTTCGGGTCGCTCGGCGAGCAGCGGCTTGTGTTGAGCAAGCTCGGTCGGGACCAGGACGCCGAGAATGGTCGTCTCGCCAAGCGCCTTGCAGGCCTCCAACCGATGCAGTCCCTCGACCAGAACCAGGCGGTCTCCGTCGAGTCGAACGGAAATCGGGGTCTGTTGTCCGATGTCCAGCATGCTTTCCGCGATCTCCGCGACGGTTTCGGGCTTGAGGGTCTTCTTCAGCTTCGTGGGAACGAAGATCGTCTCGATCGGGAAGCTTTCCGGTTTGGGCATAAGGTGACTCCGCTTCTACCGGGGCGATCGGAACCCATGCCGGTGAGGTCGGGAGTTTAGGGGGGATGGGCTCGGCCGCAAAGGCAATTCGGCCCGTAGAATGAATTGAGCTCTTGCGAACCCCATCAACAATCTTGGTGGAAAGATGGGTTTCGCAAGACTCAACCCATCCTACGGGCTGTCAGCATCTTTTCCCAATCAACGACCACCCAAGCGTCGTCTCGCCGCCTCGGTCACAAGCGTATAAAGGGCGACGCGGGTGCCCTCGGGGTCGGAGAATTGCACGGTGCGATTTCCCCACGGTAGATCCTTGGGCTCATGCACAACGTCGACCTGGTCTTTCAGCCGTGCGAATTCCGCATCGACGTCCGACACCATGAACTCGAGAATAGCGGTTCTATTGGCGCGAGGCTCCGCACTGCCTTCCTTGAACATTGCGACCGTCTCCGCGCTCCCTATTGCCAAAGTTGCGCCTGGCGTGACGATCTCGGCGAAGACCGGAGCAAGCCAGTCCGCGCGGTGGCCCGTCACCAGTTCGTAGAAGGCCACCATTTTCTTGATGTCCGCGGCGACGAGACGGGTGGATGCAAACTTCATGATGCTCTCTTTCAGTCGTAACGATCCTCCTTGCTTGTGACAATCGTGCTGACAGCGTTGTGGCAGCATCGTGGGATGGGTCGAGCCCGTAGGATGGGTCCCTGCGAACCCATCGCTCCGCCGCGAGACTGATGATGGGTATCGCTTCGCTCCACCCATGCTACGGGCTTGATGGCTTTCTTCTGCTTCGTGGGAACGAAGATCCTCTCGATCGGGAAGCTTTCCGGGTTGGGCATAAATTGACTCCGCTTCTGCCGGGCCCGTCGGAACCCATGCCGGTGGTGGTCGGACTTTAGGAGGGAAGGGCGCAGCCGCAAAGTATGTAGGAATGGTTGAGCGATAGGGAAACCCATCAATAGTCGTCGCGACATGATGGGTTTCGCAAGCGTTCAACCCATCCTACGGGCCACGAGCTAGAGAGCTCTAAGCCCATCCAGATCTTGTGCGGTCTTCTGCAGTATTGCCTCAAAACAACTTCCGCATACCCGCTTTGGTGACGCGAATCCTGCGCCTAGTTTAGGAATTTCGATGCAAGTTGTGCCTGCTACAATATCGTCGTTGCATCGGTAACAATACGAGAGCCGCTTCACGTCCGCTCGTCGCGGACGGCCGTTGCTACCTCCGATAAGAGAGGGGACTGGTCCCTTAGGCGTCTTTTTTGTCATAATCAGCCTTTGCCTTTCTGACTCTGCGAACCAATGTTTGAAGTAGGTCATCGAGATTATCGAGAACGGAACGGAAATCTTCGATGGAAGCTGCGTCACGATCCTTGCCGAGGCGCTTATTAATTTCGTGGTTCACCATTGTTAGAGACGCGATGTAGTTGCTCCGACCTGTGAGCTTCAGCGATTTGTATTTGTAGACCAACTCGGTTCCCGCCATGCCTAGCTGAACGTGGTTCAGCAGCAAATTCGCAAGCCGCTTAGCTTGGTCATTCAGCCGCTTGCGTGCGACCTCCCACTCACGTTGAGGCTGAACGGTAAAGGCCTGCGTTGCAGAACCCTTTCGCATCGGTGCGCGTTGCGCTTGGCGAACCATTTCCTCGATCTTGCTGGCATCAAGCCCCAGCAGCTTAAAACGCTCTCTTAGCTCCTCGACTATCTGTTGATCCTCAAGGCTAGTGAAGTCCTCTTCCCACAAGGAATCGATAATCTCATCGTGGACGACCACGTTCTCGGTTGCCCGAAGTCGTGCAGTTCCGTCCAATACGGCTTGGGGCAATTCGGGCTCTTCGCCTCCGATCACTTTGTCCCAGAAGGCTTTGTCATCGTTCTCAAAGTCCTTGAACTCTTTGAGACGCTGGTCAAGGTTCATACCCAAGTGTGTAACGATGTGGCCAACATTGTCAGGATGGCCGGCGTCATTTTGGACAATGACGCGCATAATTCGTCCGACGAATTGGATGTAAGGCGAAAGGGCACGAAACGGACGAAAGATTGCCGCCACGCTGAGTTTAGGATGATCGAAGCCCTCGCCAAGCATTTGAACTTGAATAATGCAATCGAGAGTGCCGTTGCGGAGCGAGGTCAGTACTTCATTCTGCTTTTCTGGCAGTTGCTTGCTGTGAATTACGGCCGCCGTAAAGCCGCGCTCTTCATAGAGAGACCGAATTTGGTTGGCGTGATTAATTGAACATGCGACAGCAATGAGTTGATGTTGGGTGCCGCTTTGCCTGAGTTCTTCTAGCTTTGCTAGACTATTTTCCACTATGTGCTTGTTGCATAGCGACGCCAATGCAACGCCACGGCTGAACCAGTCTTCGTCCTTCAGCTTAAGTATTTCTTCCTGAGTGTAAGAGCGGCCGCGCTCATCTGAGAAGCCAAGCTCAATGGTTGATGGGGCAACGTAGCTCGCCTTAAGTCGCTTGATGTAGCCTTTTTGCGTAGCGTTGCGGAACGAGTACCGGTAGACCAGTTCTCCGTCGAGTTCTTGACGGTCGCTACGAAAGGGCGTGGCCGTTAGCAGGATGACCTTCGCTTCTGGGAATCGATCAATCACTTGTTGCCAGCTCTTCGCTGCGCTGTGATGGGCCTCGTCGACGATAATCATGTCAAAGAAATCGTCGGGAAATTGAGTCAGCCATTTGTCCACATTGGTAGACAGCTGTTGCACGTTGGTGATTACAACGTGCGACTTGTTCGCGACCGATATATTCCCAGTATCGAGAGTGGTTGCTAGTGGGCCAGAGATCATTTGCTCTGGCGAAAGCACGCCAGCCTTTCGCCAGAAGCATTTCTGGCGATTGGTGATATCCATCGCGTCGTAGAGGCCCTCCTTGATCGTGAGGTTGGGCGCGATGACGATCACTCGACCTTCAGCCAAGCCAAGAGGGAGTAACGAGGCTAATCCGGTCTTACCGCATCCGACAGGTATTTGCAGGATGGCCTTGTTCTTTCCTGCGCGGAAATATTCGTAAGTCCGGAGATATCCCTCCTTTTGAGGCGCGCGCAGTTCGTCGTTGTTCTCGATGCTGAAATCCAAATCGAGAAAGAATGTCTTGAGGGGCCGGCTACCTCTAAGCCAAGCATCCAGGCCGGCCTTCTCGAAGGTCCACTTTTTCCCGATTTTTTTGGCCGGTATCTTGCCGTTACGAGCCATCGTGTACAGCACGGTTCTGCCTACGCCGAGATACGGGATGGCTTCCTCAAGGGAAAGCCAAGTGTTATCCGCCTCAGTCATCGCCGCTCCTTCCAATGCATAATGATAGCAAATGACAGGTAATGATGGCAATTGTGTGTTTAGCAAAAAAAGGGCGGCTCGAAAGCCGCCTCTTTCAAATCAGTGCCCGCAGCGGAAATTCGCTGAGCGTCGTCTGATCACGAACACCCCGTCGTGCTTCCGCACGTATCGCACTTCATGCACGTGCCATTCCGCACCAGCGTGAAGTTGCCGCACTCGCTGCACATCTCGCCCTCGTAGCCCTTGGCCTTGGCTTCCGCGCGACGCTCGGCCTTGCTGGGAACGGCGACCGTTGCGGCGCTGCCGGACTTGCTCCATTGCAGCGCTTCCAGCTTCTCCGTCGGCGAGAGGTCGTGCTGCACTTCCTGCTTCAGCGCGACCGCGCCTTCCAGGACGTCGCCGACCCGGGCGCTCGCGCCGTGCCCGGCGAGAGCGGTGACCTTGCTGCCGCCGGTCGGGGCACTGTCGTTGCCCGAGACCACCGCGGTGGACCCGCCGCGCATCACGAACAGATTGTCGGTGCGGGAGCGGGTGAGGCCACGCGACACCAGCCTGTTCGCCTGGTGGTTCTGGTCGTCCGGCTCCTTGCCTTCCTCGACGCCCTTGCCGAGCGCGTCGAAGTTCGACTCGGTCGGGTCGACATGCGCGAGGTCGAAGCGCGACATGTAGCTCACCGCAAGCTCGCGGAAGACATAGTCGAGGATCGAGGTCGCGTACTTTATGCTGTCGTTGCCCTGCACGGGGCCCGCCGGCTCGAAGCGGGTGAAGGTGAAGGCGTCGACATATTCCTCGAGCGGCACGCCGTATTGGAGGCCGAGCGACACCGCGATGGCGAAGTTGTTGATGAAGGAGCGCAGCGCCGCGCCTTCCTTGTGCATGTCGATGAAGATCTCGCCGAGACGGCCGTCGTCATATTCGCCGGTGCGGAGATAGACCTTGTGCCCGCCGACGACCGCCTTCTGGGTGTAGCCCTTGCGGCGATCCGGCATCTTCTCGCGCTCGCGCATCACGATGATGCGCTCGACAAGCTTCTCGACGATCTTCTCCGAGACCTGGGCGGCACGCGCCGCCATCGGCTTCTCGTAGAGGCTCTCGACCGCATCGTCCTCGTCCTCATCGTCGGCGATGAGCTGCGAGTTGAGCGGCTGGCTGAGCTTCGAGCCGTCGCGATAGAGCGCGTTGGCCTTAAGCGCGAGCTTCCACGACAGCATGTAGGCGGACTTGCAGTCCTCCACCGTGGCGTCGTTGGGCATGTTGATGGTCTTGGAGATCGCGCCCGAGATGAAGGGCTGGGCCGCCGACATCATGCGGATGTGGCTCTCGACCGACAGATAGCGCTTGCCGACCTTGCCGCAGGGGTTGGCGCAGTCGAACACCGGATAGTGCTCGGCCTTGAGGTGCGGGGCACCTTCCACCGTCATCGCGCCGCAGATGTGGACGTTGGCCGCCTCGATCTCGCGCTTGGTGAAGCCGACGGCCTGGAGCAGGTCGAAGCCGGGGGCCGCGATCGCCTCGGCACCGATGCCGAGCTGGTCGCGGATGAAGTCTTCGCCAAAGGTCCACTTGTTGAAGGCGAACTTGATGTCGAAGGCGGTCGGAAGCGCCTTTTCGACCTTGGCGATGGCTTCGTCGGTGAAGCCCTTGGACTTCAAGGTCGAGGCGTTGATGCCGGGCGCGTTGGAGAGCGAGCCGTGGCCGACGGCGTAGGCTTCGATCTCCGCAATCTCGCTCTCGCGATAGCCGAGCGCACGCAGCGCTGCGGGGACCGCGCGGTTGATGATCTTGAAGTAGCCGCCGCCAGCGAGCTTCTTGAACTTCACCAGGGCGAAGTCGGGCTCGATGCCGGTGGTGTCGCAATCCATCACGAGGCCGATCGTGCCGGTCGGCGCGATCACAGTGGTCTGGGCGTTGCGATAGCCGTGCTTCTCGCCGAGCTCGAGCGCCGCATCCCAGGCTGCCTGCGCGTGGGTGACGAGATCAGTCTGCGGGCAGGAGACCAGGTCCATCGGCACCGGGTTGACGCTGAGCGCTTCGTAGCCGTTGGACTGGCCGTGGGCGGCGCGACGGTGGTTGCGGATGACGCGCAGCATGTGCGCGGCATTCTTCTTGTAGCCGGGGAAGGTGCCGAGTTCGGCCGCCATCTCCGCGGAGGTCTTGTAGGTGATGCCGGTCATCACAGCGGTCAGCGCGCCGGCGATCGCGCGGCCTTCCTTGCTGTCATAGGGCAGACCCATGGTCATCAGCAGGCCGCCGATATTGGCGTAGCCGAGGCCGAGCGTGCGGAACTCGTAGGAGAGCTCGGCGATGGCCTTGGACGGAAACTGCGCCATCATCACCGAGATTTCGAGCACGATGGTCCAGAGCCGGCAGAGATGCTCGTAGCTGTCGACGTCGAAACGCTTGGCCTCGATGTTGTAGAACGTCAGCAGGTTCGCGGAGGCGAGGTTGCACGCCGTGTCGTCCAGGAACATGTATTCCGAGCACGGATTGGACGCGCGGATGTCGCCGGACGCCTTGCAGGTGTGCCAGTCGTTCATGGTGGTGTTGAAGTGCAGGCCCGGATCGGCCGAGGCCCAGGCGGCGTAACCGATTTTTTCCCAGAGGTCGCGCGCCTTCAGCGTCTTGGTGATCTTCTTGGTGGTGCGTCCGACCAGATTCCAGTCGCCGTCGGTCTCGACCGCGCGCAGGAAGTCGTCCTTCAGCGAGACCGAGTTGTTGGAGTTCTGGCCTGAGACCGTGAGGTAGGCTTCGCTGTCCCAGTCGGTGTCGTAGACGTCGAACTGGATGTCCTTGTAGCCCTGCTTGGCGAACTGGATCACGCGCTTGATGTAATTGTCAGGCACGAGGCTGCGGCGGGCGAGCTTGATCTCGCGGCGCAGCGCCGGGTTCTTCTCGGGATCGAAGCAATCGTCGCCCGAGCCCTCGCAGTTGACGCAGGCCTTCAGCACCGCCTTGAGGTGCTTCTGGTTGATCTTGGAGCCGGTGACGAGGGCTGCAACCTTCTGCTCCTCCTTCACCTTCCAGTCGATATAGGTCTCGATGTCGGGGTGATCGACGTCGACGACGACCATCTTGGCCGCACGTCGCGTGGTGCCGCCCGACTTGATCGCGCCGGCGGCGCGGTCGCCGATCTTGAGGAAGCTCATCAGGCCGCTCGAGCGGCCGCCGCCGGAGAGCCTTTCGCCTTCGCCGCGCAGGCGGGAGAAGTTGGAGCCGGTGCCGGAGCCGTATTTGAACAGGCGCGCTTCGCGGACCCAGAGGTCCATGATGCCGCCTTCGTTGACGAGGTCGTCACCGACGCCCTGGATGAAGCAGGCGTGCGGCTGCGGATGCTCGTAGGACGATTTCGAGCGGGTCAGCTTGCCGGTGAAGGGGTCGACGTAATAATGGCCCTGGCCGGGACCGTCGATGCCATAGGCCCAATGCAGGCCGGTGTTGAACCATTGCGGCGAGTTCGGCGCGACCATCTGCATGGCGAGCATGTAGCGGAGCTCGTCGTAGAAGGCCTGCGCGTCCTCGTCGGTCGAGAAATACTTGCCCTTCCAGCCCCAATAGGTCCAACAGCCGGCGAGGCGGTCGAACACCTGCTTTGACGAGAGCTCGCTGACATAGCGCTCCTTCTCGGGCAGGAGGGCCAGCGCCTCGGTGTCGGGCACGGAGCGCCACAGGAAGGAGGGGACGGATTCCTCCTCGACCTTCTTCAGGCGCGCGGCAACGCCCGCTTTACGGAAATACTTCTGGGCCAGCACGTCGGAGGCGACCTGCGACCAGGCGGTCGGGACCTCGACGCCGTCGAGCTTGAACACGACCGAGCCGTCGGGATTCCGGATCTCCGACGTGGTCTGGCGGAAATCGATTCCCGCGTAAGGTGACTGTCCTACCGTGGTGTGGCGCCGTTCAATCCGCATCGTATTGCCCCGTCCTTATTTTTAACCGGCGCGCCTCCGCAAGGCGACCGGGTCGATATTTCAGTTCGCGAGTCCTCCAGCGGCCATGCCGGCCCAAAGGCTTCGCAGTTCAGCCGGTGGTTCCGGCCCAGTTTCTCCCGGCGCGATGGGTCGGTGCGTGCACCTTTCATCGGCCGGCATGCCCACACCCATCCGCCCCCAAGGGGATGCGCGTGACATGCGTTCAACGCCCCACAACATCACAACGTCTACCGTGCCATTCGAGCCTGTTGCCGGCCCGTTCTGGCGCCCGAAAAGTCCGCTTATCGCGGGCAGACAAGCCCTCCTTCCGCAACCTTCGGCTGGCTGGCGGAGCTGAGATTTGCGAGACCCTTTGGGGGAGTGCCGGCGGGACGCAAACTCACTCGCGCCGAACGGATCGAAAACTAGGACTCTCCATTGCGCCCGTCAAGAACTAGTGCGAGTTCCTGAATCAAATACTAAATATAGTGGATTGCAGGGGATAACAGGGGGCAAGCCCGCGCCTGTTCTGGGGGCAAGTATCAGTGAGTCCTCAGAGATTCCCAACCGAAAAAATTTGCATTGAGTGGTCTTCCGGAGGCTTCATCCCGCTGTTCACAGGGGAGGTATATTTTTGAGCGACGGGGTTGCCACGACGGGACTCACGTAGGGGTACGGAAGGTGAGGGCAGGCATGCCCCCCGAGGTGGTGGTGGGGGAGCCGAATCCGGGCCAAGCTGCCCCTCGTTTTCTGCCGGATACCCACATGCTTGATTCGACTCGCCGGGATGCGCGGCCGCGCATCGCCCCGGCCGGACTGATGTTCCTTGCCATCACCTCGATCGGCTGGGGCTTCAACTGGCCGGTGACCAAATTCCTGCTCTCCGAGCTGCCGCCGCTGACGCTGCGCGGGGTGACCGGCGTGCTCGGGGCGGTGCTGCTGGCGGCGCTGGCTTTGGTTCGCGGCGACAGCCTGAAGGTGGCGCCCGAGATCTGGCCGCGCCTGATCACCGCCGCCGTGCTCAACGTCACCGGCTGGATGGTGCTGATGGGCCTGGCGCTGCTCTGGCTGCCCGCGAGCGAGGCGGCGCTGATCGCCTATACGATGCCGGTCTGGGCCTCGATCATCGCCTGGCCGGTGCTGGGCGAGCGGCCGACGCTGCTGCGCACGATGGGGCTGGTGATGGCCTTTGTCGGGCTTGCCTCGATCATGGGCGGCAACGGCATCGCCGCCAGCGTCGAGAAGCTGCCGGGCATCGTCATGGCGCTCGCCGGCGCGCTCGGTTTCGCGGTGGGCACGGTGTTCTCGAAGAAGTACCCGATCCATCTGCCGCCGATCACGGCTGCAGCCTGGCAGATCGGGATCGGCTGCCTGCCGATCTCGATCATTGGCCTCCTGATCGAGACCACGCATCTGGACAAGGTGACGCCGGCCGGCTGGTGGCTGCTGGTCTATTCGACCGTGGTGCAGTTCTGCATCGCCTATGTCAGCTGGTTCGCAGCGCTCGCCCGCCTGCCGGCCTCGGTCGCCGCGATCGGCACCATGGCGGTGCCGGTGATCGGCGTGGTCGCCTCGGCGATTGCGCTGCATGAGCCGCTGGGACCGGGCCAGATCGCCGCGCTGATCTTCACGCTGGCGGCGGTGGTGCTGGCGACGCGCTAATGCCTGGGTCGTGTGGCCTCGCTTGGCGCGCCGATCTGCCGTTTGATCTGAGCGATCAGCGCCGCCAGATTGCGGTCGTCCGGCACGATGATCGCGAGCCTTTCAGCGTAGTCCAGCGCCGCCCTCGCATCGCCAGCCGCGCGGCTGAACGAGACCAGGGCTGACAGGACGTCCCTGTCGCCCGGATGACGTTCCAGCGCCGTATTCAACATCTTCACGGCCTCATAGGCTTGCCCACGGGAATGCAACGCCACCGCGTAGACATAGAGGTAGCGTGGCTGATCGGGGTCAAGTTCGGTTGCCCTCCGCAACTCGGCGAGCGCCTCGTCAGGCCGCTTCAGCCGGGTCAGCGCCAAGCCGAGTGCGTGATGCGCGGCGGCATCACCCGGCGACGCCGCGATCGCTCCGCGGAGAACCGTTTCGCCGTCGCTTTCGCGGCCGGTGCGGCGATAGAGGTCCGCCAGATTGATCGCCGCCGTCGCATATTGCGGGCTCAGCCTGAGCGCGGCCCGGTACTCCATCTCCGCATCCCCGGTCTGGCCGCGGCGTGCGAGGAAATCTGCAAGCGCGGCGCGCGCCTCGGGTCGTTCGGCATTGGCGCGCTGCGCCGTGACGAATTCCCCGGCCGCCTGATCAAAGCTGGCGCGATCGCCCGACGGCTGGCTTGCGGTCGGGACCGACGCGAGCAGGGAGGCCGCCCTGATGCGAACGCCTCGCACGGGATCAGCGAGCAGCGGCGAGGCCAGCGGCCAGATCTGGCTGGCGGCCACGTTTTCCAGCATGGCGAGGCCGCCGATCCGCACCATCGGATCGGGATCGGTGAGCGCGGTGCGCGCCGCCGCGATGGTCGCCGGCGTCACGCGCGAGGCAAGTTCGCCGAGCGCACTTGCCCGCGCCACGGCCGGAGCCTGGCGATCCGCGGACAGGACCGAAAGCAGTTCAGCGGCATCGCTCTGGCCGGTGCGGGCGGCATGGAATGCCTGTCCGTAGGTCTGGAAACCCTTGCGGGCTGGTCCGAACCACCGCTCGATCGCCGACGCGGCCCATTGCGCAGCCTTGTCGCGATGACAGTCGTTGCATGCGTTCGGAGTTCCGAGCGAGACAGACAGGTCTGGCCGCGGCACCCTGAAAGCGTGATCGTGCCTGACATCGACCACCATGTAGGTCCGGGCCGGCATGTGGCACGAGATACAGGTCGGCGCCGGATCGGCCTCTGCGTGGTGGCTGTGTTTCACATCGGCATATTTGTCGGACGCATGGCATTGCAGACAGGTGCCTTCGCCTTGCAGGCGAAGCTTGGCGCTGTGCGGCTCGTGGCAATCGCTGCAGGTGACGCCGGCCGCAAACATTTTGCCTTGCTTGAAGGGCGTATAATTATACGGCTCCTCGACGTCACGGATCTGCCCGTCGGCATGATAGGTGTTGCGCGCGAGCGGCTCCACCACATGGGTTTGCGACAGCCATTCGCCGGGTATCCAGTCCTCGCGGAAGCCGGCCCGCCGTGCGTGACAGAGGCCGCAGGTCTCGACTTCCTTGCGCAGCATTGCCGGCGCCGCGGAGCGCCGTGCGTTTCCGGTCTGGGGATCGATTGGCCAGGCGACGCCCTGGCGCTCGTCGAAACGCACCAGCAATCCCTTGCCTGGCTCCTGGCGCTTGCCGAACGGCCACCAGCTTTGTTGCTCGCGCGCCCAGTTGGTGTGGTTCGAGCCTTGGCCGTGACAGGCCTCGCAGCCAACGCTGATGTCAGCCCATGTGGTAGCAAAGCGGTCGGTCGCGGCATCGTAGTTCTTGCGCAGGCCGGTGGAGTGGCACTCCGCGCACATGAAATTCCAGTTCTGGTTCAGTTTGGTCCAGTGCAGGATATCGTCGTGCTTGATGGCTTCATCGGGCGAGAGATGAAGCCAACGCTGGCCACCCTTGTCGTGTGACCGGCTGTCCCATGCGATCGGCAAGGCCTGAATGCGCCCGTCGGGAAACTCGACGAGGTATTGCTGCAGTGGATCGACGCCAAAAGTATACTTCAGCTCGAACACGGCGAGCTTGCCATCGGCACCGTCGGTCTCGACCAGGAATTTGCCGTCCTTGCGAAAGAAGCGGGAGCGCACGCCGTAATAGTCGAAGCTCGCGTCGTTGAAATTGCCGAGCACGGTCTGGTTGGTGGCGTGCTGCATCGCCGCCTTGTGCTGCGAGGCGCCCCATAATTTCGCTTCGGCCTGGTGGCAGCCCGCGCAGGTTTCGCTACCGACATAGGCCGCGGCAGAGGGAGCGTAGGTCTGCGAGGCCGGACTGCTATGATTGAGAAACTGGAAGGCAGCACCGAAAGCGACGACGGCGACCGCCGCGACCCCAATCCAGATGCGACGCATCGGCAACTGCGCGGCGCTCTGCCCAGCACGCTTCGGCGACTGCGAAGTCGGTGACGGCGCTTGGGCAAGTCCCCCCGGTGTGTCCCGGCCCGATTTGCGGCGCTTGCGTGCCAATGGCTGCCCTTCTTGCGATCAGCGAATTGGCGTTCAGCATCGATCGAGATGGCCGCGCCAATCTTCAGCCTCAGCCCTATCGAGTCAAGGAGCGATGGATCACGGCGAGATATCGAACCGGGCGGCGGCTCCGGACAATTGATCGGCCACGGAGGCGATGCCCGCGCGTATCTCTACTGCAGCTCGATTTCTCCTGGCCTCCAGGTCTTGTCGAACCACGGTTCGAGCGGGCCGTAGAGACGCAGAAGGGTATTCCAGCCTTTGCCAGGAACGGTCTGCACCCAATTGTGCTCCTTACCGGCCGGGGCCTTCGGTCCGAAATAAACGTCCACCGAACCGTCTGCGTTGGTCAGGATGGCCTTGTCCTGGCTGCTCACCATCGGGAACCGCTGGTCCGTCTGGAGCATCGAACGCGTCTGGTTGTCGTACAGGATCACTGACCAGAACTCTTTCGCTGGAATGTTCGGGGGCAGATGCAGCTTGTAGTTCTTGCCGCCATCCAGAGCAGCGCTCTTGGAATCGACCAGCCCCACCGCGTATTGAGAACCCTGACCGACCATTTTTGCTTCCATCGCGGGTGTCACGCCGGTCGCATAGAAGTAGAAGAACGACGCGGCATCTAGGAAGCGCACGCCGGGTTGCGATTCAAACTTGTAGCCGCCAAGCCACTGACGCCAGGTGCTGTTCGGATAGTAGAACGCTTCCGGAATCCGACTCCTGAAGAGCAGGGCGCGCACCGTAGCATCGCCGACCGCGGCCGCCTCTGTCAGAATCTTCTTCATGCGGGCATCGGGAGCGAAAGGCTTGCCCTTCTCGATGCCGATGGAAGCGAAGTAGCCGAGCGTAACCGGGTCGAGCGACTCGATCGGCTCGCTCTGAACGACCTGATTGAGCAACGTCCAGACCTTGTCGTCTGCCGGTGCCACCGTGTTGAAGGCTCGGCCCGACACATTGACGAATGTGTTGGCCGGAGGATTGGTCGCTTTCGACAAGGGATAGATGCGCGTGAGCTTCTTCAGGCTTTCGATGGCCGGGGTCATGTCCCCGTTCACGGAAAAATTGCGCCAGACAAGAATTGATTCATAGGTGGGAACACGGACCACGAGATACCCCTCGGGCACTTCTCCCTTGTAGCCGGGCGGCAACAGCAGATACTTGCCTCCTTTGCCCTTGTCGGGGCCGACCACTCCGATGTCGGTGACATAGCGAAACCAGAAGTCGTCGATCATACCCAGTACCATGGGTGGTACCTCGGCCACCAGTGGGCCGTCGTGCAAGTTGATCCATATCCACGTGTAGGCAACGTTGGCGTTGGCCGTCAGAAACAGCGAGCGGGCATCCATCAGCGTCTCGAAGGTCGGGATCGTGGAATTGGCAGGCCCAACCTGGAGCAGTCCCTCACGCAATCCGGCCATGTTCACCGCGGGAAGTGCCAGTAGGTAGGCCTGCACCGCGCGCTGGAAGTCGAGATTGTCGTAAAGCTTTTCGACGGTGGCTTCGTCGGGGAATCCGTCGAAGAACTTCAGCGTGCCGAGGCGCGTCTCGACTTTATCCGGCGAGGGGATGCCCGGCGGAATTGGCGTTTCCATCTTGTATTGCTGTGCCGGTGCCGCAGAACTCACCATCAGCGACAGAACTGAAATTGCAATCGCTATTCGCTTCATGAGCCAATCCCTTCGAAGTCGAAGTATTAGGCGACGACCGCCCGCCAAGGGGATTGATCTGCGTCAACCCCCCGATCGCTCGATCGGGTAAATTCGGCAATCAATAACGGAGGACGCAGGGATGAAGCTCTCGATTGGAATATCTGCACTGCTGACAGCTGGATTGGTCGCCGGCTTCGTTGCGACAAGCACCGAAAAGGCCAGTGCTGTGGTGTACTGCCAATATGTCGAATATCCCGTCGGATGCATCGTCAGGCCCGGGGTCGTGCTGCGGCCGCGGCCGGTGGCGCGCGCGGTCGTAACCCCCCGCGTTGGGGTGGTGGGGAGACCGATGAATCGCGGCGGTCCCGTCAATCGCGTCGGGCGGCGCTGATCCGGCGTCTAACTGCTGCCGCCGAGCTGCGGGATGCGCCCTGTTCGCATCCCGGCATTTCATCAATGAATTTGCTGTTTTTGCTCTCGCCGAGGTAGCCGACATGAGACGTATGACAACGGCCGTCACCGCGCTGTCCTTGATCGCCCTGCTGCCAATTTCTGCGAATGCCCAACAGGTCGCTCCCCCCGCGATCGTTCTGCCGACCGATCGCACCGTGCTGCCCATTCCCGAGCCGGCATATCCGCACAGCACCGTGTTCGACGCACGCAATGCGACGCCGCCGCCACGCTTCGAGGTCAAGGCGCCTGCCAGTGCACCCAACGTTCTGATCGTCCTCATCGATGACATGGGTTTCGGTCAGTCGAGCGCCTTCGGAGGGCCGATCCACATGCCGACAGTGGAGAAGCTGGCGAACGAGGGTCTGCGATATAATGAATTCCATACGACGGCGCTGTGCTCTCCGACGCGGTCGGCGCTGCTCAGCGGCCGCAATCATCACATGAACAATTTCGGATCAATCGCGGAGACCGCGACGACCTTCCCAGGGCAGACCGGACAGCGTCCCAACAACGTGGCGACCGTCGCGGAGATGCTGCGGCTGAACGGCTACAGCACCGCGCATTTCGGCAAGAACCACGAGACTGCCGCGTGGGAAGTGAGCCCCTCCGGTCCAACCGATCGCTGGCCGACGCGCCAGGGCTTCGACAAGTTCTACGGTTTCATGGGCGGCGAGACCAACCAATGGGCTCCGCTGATCTATGACGGCATGACTCAGGTCGAGCCGTCGAAGGATCCCAATTACAATTTCATGACTGATATGACCAACAAGGCGATCGACTGGATGCAATACCAGAAGTCGCTGACGCCCGATAAGCCGCTCTTCATGTACTTCGCGCCAGGCGCCACCCACGCGCCGCACCATGTGCCGAAGGAATGGATCGCCAAGTACAAAGGCAAGTTCGATCAGGGGTGGGACAAGCTTCGTGAGGAGACCTTGGCCCGACAGATCAAGCTGGGTGTGGTGCCCCCCGGTACGAAGCTCGCTCCCAAGCCGGAAGCCATCAAGGACTGGGCCGCGCTGAGCCCTGACGAGAAGAAGCTCTTCGCTCGCCAGATGGAGGTGTTCGCCGGCTTTGGCGAGTACGCCGACACCGAGATTGGCCGGCTGATCGATGCTGTCAAGGCTACCGGCCAACTCGACAACACGCTGGTCTTCTACATCGTCGGCGACAACGGCGCGAGTGCCGAAGGCGGCATGAACGGGTTGTTCAACGAGATGACCTATTTCAACGGCGTGCAGGAGAGCGTGCAGGATATTCTCAAGCACTACGATGAACTCGGTAGCCCGATGACATACAGCCACTATGCGGCTGGCTGGGCGGTGGCAGGCGATACGCCTTTCACCTGGACCAAGCAGGTCGCGTCGAGCTACGGCGGCACCCGCAACGGCATGGTTGTGCATTGGCCCAAGGGCATTGCGGCCAAGGGTGAGGTGCGCTCGCAGTGGCATCACGTCATCGACATCGTCCCGACCATCCTCGAGGCCGCGAAGGTTCCCGAGCCGAAGAGCGTCAATGGAACGGCACAGACGCCCATCGAGGGTGTCAGCATGGCCTATAGTTTTTCCGACGCCAAAGCCCCAAGCTCGCACAAGACGCAGTATTTCGAGATATTCGGCAACCGCGCGATCTATAGCGACGGTTGGCTGGCCGGCACGATTCACCGTGCGGCGTGGGAAACCACCAATCGCAGGCCGCTCGACCAGGACATCTGGGAGCTCTACGACACGCGGTCCGATTTCAGCCTGACGAACGA
The DNA here is from genome assembly GCF_002266465.3 of Bradyrhizobium symbiodeficiens. Lineage (NCBI taxonomy): Bacteria > Pseudomonadati > Pseudomonadota > Alphaproteobacteria > Hyphomicrobiales > Nitrobacteraceae > Bradyrhizobium > Bradyrhizobium symbiodeficiens. Next base: position 3,486,325 of record NZ_CP029427.2, read on the forward strand.
TCTTGCAGCAAAGAGTCCGGACAAGCTGAAGGAGCTCCAGGATCTCTTTCTCAGTGAAGCGGTCAAGTATTCCGTATTGCCGCTCGACGACCGGACTTTGGAGCGGCTGAACGCGGCCATGGTCGGGCGGCCCGACTTGATGGCCGGCCGCACCTCGCTGACGGTTCACGAGGGCATGATCGGAATGTCCGAGAACGTCTTCATCAATGTGAAGAACCGCTCGCATGCGATCACCGCCGATGTGGAAATTCCCAGCACAGGGGCAAGCGGAGCGATCCTTGCCCAGGCTGGCAGGTTCGGCGGCTGGAGTTTGTACCTGAAGGACGGCAAGCCGACCTACACCTACAATTTCCTCGGTCTGCAGCGATTTACAATAGCCGCGAAGCAGGCGTTGCCTGCCGGAAAGTCCACGATCCGCTTCGAGTTCGCCTATGACGGCGGTGGGATCGGCAAGGGGGCGGTCGGCACACTGTTCGTCAACGGCAGGAATGTTGCCACGGGCCGGATAGAGCGCACCCAATGCTGCGGCTTCTCGGCGGACGAGGGGGCGGATGTCGGTGCGGACGAGGGTACTCCAGTAACAGAAGCCTATAAGGTGCCATTCAAGTTCTCCGGCAAGATCAGTCAGGTGACGGTCGAGTTGAAGGAAATGAAGAAGGCCGACAGTGAAGAAGCGGTAGAGGGCCGTAAGGCGGCGATGTTGAAGAAAGGTTTGTCCGATTGAACAACCGGCAGTGCAGGATACGGTTCGTTCCAAAGTCGGGCGATCAAACGACAGCAGATTGACGGGGGGCAGCAGTTATGACGAGTTACATCGCGGGCGGACGACGGTTGAGTGGCGCACTCGCTGCCGCGGCACTTGCCGTGCTTTCTCCGCAAATGGCCCTTGCCGACGAAAGCGGCATTTCATTCTGGTTGCCGGGCCTTTACGGCAGTCTCTCCGCAACTCCGAGCACACCTGGTTGGTCGATCGCCGCGATCTATTACCACGCGAGCGTGGGCGCTTCGGGCGGGGCTGCCGCGTCGCGCGAATTCCAGGTCGGGCGGTTCTCGCCGAACGTCAACATCGATCTCAATTTGTCCTTGCACGGCCAAGCCGACCTGATGCTCATTGCGCCGACCTACACATTTGCGACGCCCGTGCTCGGAGGCCAGTTGTCGGCGACGCTGGCCAGCGTCTACGGTAGAAATTCAGCGAGCCTTGCCGGGACGTTGACGACGGCGGCGGGACCGATCGTCTCTACGCATAATGGCTTCCTAGAGGACGCGCTCGTCTCTTATGGCGACCTCTATCCGACTTTCAGGCTGAAATGGAATAATGGCGTCCACAACTACATGGTTTATGGCGCGGGCGACATACCGGTCGGCGACTACAGTGCGCTCAGACTGTCCAATATCGGCCTCGGCCACGGCGCCATCGATTTTGGCGGCGGCTACACTTACTTGAATCCCACGACAGGCACGGAACTTTCCGGCGTCGGTGGCTTCACCTACAATTTCAAGAACCCCGACACCCAGTACCAGAGTGGCATCGATTTCCATTTCGACTGGGGCGTGTCGCAATTCCTGTCGAAGCAGATCTTCGTCGGCTTCGTCGGTTACGGCTACCAGCAGATCACGGATGATTCCGGACAGCCGACCGTTCTCGGCGGCTTCCGCTCGCGCGTTTTCGGCGTCGGCCCCCAGATCGGATATATCTTCCCGATCGGGAGCAACCATGCTTTTCTCGGCTTGAAGGGTTATGGCGAGTTTGCCGCTGCCAACCGGCCGTCAGGCTGGAACACCTGGCTGACATTCTCGATCTCCGAGGCCGTCCCCACCAGCACGTTGACGCCGACGCGGCACAGCGCGTCGAAATGAGATAGAGAATCGCGCTCTAGGACCCGGATTTAGGAGCACGATTCCTGGTTCGCTCGCGGCGCGTTAGCCCGCGGCCATCCCGTCGCCGCCCAGTGCCTTGCGGATCGTCTCCGCGAGCTGGTTTCTCCGATAGGGCTTCGTCAGAAGCATCACGCCGTCGTCGAGCTTGCCGTGGTGCACGATGGCGTTGTCGGTGTAGCCGGAGGTGTAGAGCACCTTCACGCCCGGCCGCAGCTTGGCCACCTCGTCGGCAAGCTCGCGCCCGCTCATGCCGCCGGGGATGACGACGTCGGTGAAGAGGAGATCGAACGGCTGCCCCGCATGGATCAGTTCCAGTGCGGTCTTGCCGTCGGGGGCGGCAATCGTCTTGTAGCCGAGGCTCTGCAGCTGCGCGGTGACGAAGGTGCGCACGAGGCTATCGTCCTCGACGACGAAGATGGTCTCGGCACCGCCTTCGATCTGCGGCGCGCCGGTCGCGGCCACGTCCGCCATGCCATCGCCCGGCGGCAGATAGAGCTTGATCGTGGTGCCGTGGCTTTCCTCGCTGTAGATCTTGATGTGTCCGCCGGACTGCTTGACGAAGCCGTACACCATGGAGAGGCCGAGGCCTGACCCCTTGCCGACCTCTTTGGTGGTGAAGAAGGGTTCGAACGCCTTCAGCTGGATGTCGGGCGACATGCCGGTGCCGGTGTCGCTGACGGCGAGCATCACGTAGGGGCCGGCCACCACGTCTGCATGGGCCTGCGCATAGGCCTCGTCCAGCACGACGCGGTGAGTCTCCAGCAGCAGCTTGCCGCCGTTCGGCATGGCATCGCGCGCGTTGATCGCCATGTTGAGCACGGCATTGGTGAGCCGGGACGGATCGATATGCGCGGTCATCGGCCCCTGTTCCAGCACCGTCTCGATCTGGATCTGCTCGCCGAGGGTGGGGCGCAGGAGTTTTGCGATGTCGGCGATTGCGGCGTTGATCTCGACGTCGCGCGGCTGCAGCGGCTGCCTGCGCGCGAACGCGAGCAGATGCTGGATCAGCTCGGCGCAGCGCTCGGCGGCCTCGTCGATCAGCCTCGCCACGCGCTGCAGTTCGGGCTGCTCTTTCAGGCTCGCCACCAGCGTCTCGGTGTTGCCGGAGATCACGGTCAGCATGTTGTTGAAGTCGTGTGCGACGCCGCCGGTCAGCTTGCCGATCGCATCCAGCTTCTGCGACTGGTACAGCTGCCGCTCGGTCTCGCGCGACATGGTCGCGTCGTGATAGACCAGCACCGCGCCGGAAATGTCGCCTTGCCCGTCCAGCATCGGCCGGCCGCTGATCATGAGATGACGCGGAGGATTGCCGCTGTGGGGGCGGACGATCATCTCCATGTCCTCGAATTTCTCGCCGCGCAGCACGCGCACCGAGGGCAGCTCGTCGGCCTTGAGCGGCGTGACGCCGTCGCCGTGAAACACATCCGACAGCGAGCGCAGATTGCGCAGGTTCATGCCGGTGCGATGCAGCAGCATGCGCTCCGCGGCCGGATTGGACAGCAGGACGTTGCCCTCGGCGTCGATGACCAGCACCGCCTCCGCCATGCTGTGAAACGTGCTCTGGAGCACGTTGACCGACAGGCGCAGTTCGTCATGCGCGTTGACGAGGTGTTCGGTGCGCTCGGCCACCGCCGCTTCGAGCGCGTGGTTGGCAGCCGTGGTCTCGCTCAGCGTGCTCTCGAGCTCGACCGTCGCACGCCGGCTCTCGCGCATCACCAGCGCGACCAGCAGCAGGATCAGCAGGGCGCCGGCGACGTCGATGCCGAGCAGCACGATGCCGGTGCGGCGCGAATCCTGGGAGCGCGCGGCGAGCACGCGTTCCTCCTCCGCGCTCAGATGGTCGAGGTTGCCCATCACGGCGTCCATCAGGCCGCGGCCCTCGGCCTTGCCGTTGAGCGCGGCTATGCCGGCCTGGTCGCCCGCCGCGCGAAGGCGCATCGCCTCGGCCGCGATCTCGACCCGGCGCAGGGCCAGCGGTTCGGTGTCTTCCAGCAGCTTGACCTGATCCGGATTGTCGCGCACGGCGCGCTTGAGTTCGGCGAGGGCCGGCGCGATCTCGGCTCGGACGGCCTGGAATTCGGCGTTGAAGGCCGGGCTGCGGTAGAGTTCGTAGCCGCGCGCGGCGCTCTCGGCGCGGCGCAGCAGCACGCGCAGATCGGAGATCTTCTTCTGTACCCGGACGGTCTGATGGACCCAGGCCGCGTCGGACCGCGACTTGACGTCGAGGGCGATCGAGGCGGCCGTGATGATCAGGAGGATGGCAAGTCCAGCACCGAGAATGACGCGCTGCGTTGGGATCAAGGGGCTTCTTTCTTGTCCTTCGGCTGTGTGCTCTCGCCCGGACCGGCGAGGCATTCCCGGATCGTAGTCAGCAGCGCTTCCGGCGTGAACGGCTTGCGCAGGCAGCGCGTAGCGCCGAGCTCCAGCGCCATGCGGAGGAAATCGGGAGAGGGCGAGGCGGATGAGGCGAAGGCGTAGCCGGACATCGCGATCAACGGAGTAGCCGGCGCGCGCTCATGGAAGATGCGGATGGACTCGAAGCCGCGCATATGCGGCATGAAGATATCAACGAGCATCACCTCAAAGGCCTGCGCTTCCAGCGCAGCCAGTCCTGTTTCGCCACCGTCGGCCAGCGTGACGTCGAAGCCCTGACGTTGGAGGAGGACCTCGATGGTCGCGCCGACCATCGGATCGTCGTCAACCACGAGAATACGCGGCATGACACTTCCCAGTAATCGAAATCCCCATCGTTGTTGGTGATATCCGCGAATCGTGTCCCTGGTCAATTTTGGATTGGGTCAGGGTAGATATGCACGGTGCGGTGAATTAAGGTCCCGTTATGTCGACTTGTAAGCAGCATCATTGCCGGCGATGGGCCCCGATGCGGGCGAAATCGCCGAGGCGTACAGAATGCGAAAAAAGGCGTCGCAGCGATGCGACGCCTTCCTTCAAGCGTGACTGGAGTGCTTACGGACAGGGGTGACGCTGGCCGTCATAGCCGAGATAGGTGCCCGAAGCCGGGTCATATGACTTGAAGCGCTGCGAGCAATAGGCCACGGAATCGCCGCCGCTATCGGGAACGACCGCTACCGACGGCTCGTCATAGTAGCTGTCGCCATAGTAATAGGGGTCGCCGTAATAGCCGCCGCCGCCATAATAAGCGTAGGAGCCGAGTCCGCCGATCGCAGCACCCGTCGCGAAGCCGGGCCAGAAGCCGCCGCCGCCGTGACGATGATGGTGCCCGCCGTTCCAATTGCCGCCGCGGCCGCTCCAGTTGCCACCGCGACCCTGCCAGGTGCCGCCGCTGGCGGCCGCAAAGTTACGGGCTGCGCCACCGGTGAAGGACGTGCCGCCGCTCGGACGGACCGCTGCACCGGCTGCGAAATTGCCGCCACCGCCGTGGAAGGCGGCGCCGCCGCCGCCCATCCGCGCACCGCCACCGAATCCGCCGCCGCCCATGCGTGCGCCGCCGCCACCGAAGTGAGCGCCACCGCCGCCACCACCGAAATGTGCGCCGCCACCGCCACGACCACCGTGGCCCTGCGCGAAGCTCGGCGTCGCCAGCGGGAGAACCAATGCTACCGCGGCAGCGGCACTCAAAACTTTCAGACTTTTCATGAGTAAACTCCTTTTCCCGGAAGCAAACCCTATGAACGGGCCAGGGTTCCTGCGATCACGCCGGTTTGCGCGTGAATGAAAGGCTCGCGCACGAGCGCTGTACCCGGCATGAACGGATCGCGTCCGATTTGCGGCAACCTCCGTTTGGAGGGCCGCGCATTGCGGAGGGGACCGCCGCTCCCGCCGAACTGGACATTTCGCCGCCCGGATGGCATCAGGACCCGACGAAGCAGGGCCCTTGCCGCATGAAACAGTTCTTCCTCAAGTTCTTCACCTGGTGGAATGGCCAGACTTTTGGCACCCAACTCTGGACCAGGCGGTACGGCGAGCTGGTCGGCCAGGACGAGCAGGGCAATCTCTACTATCGCACCCGCGGTGGGGTGGTCGACCCGACGCTTGGCTTCGAGCGGCGCTGGGTGGTCTATAACGGCTACGCCGAAGCCAGCCGGATCCCGCCGTCCTGGCATGGCTGGATGCATCACACCGTCGATGTTCCGCCGACCGAGGCCAATTATCAGCCGCGCGAGTGGGAAAAGCCGCACCAGCCCAATCTCACCGGCACGGCCAACGCCTATCGGCCCTCGGGCTCGACGCTCGCCAGCGGCAAGCGGCCGAAGGCGACCGGCGATTATCAGCCCTGGACGCCTGGCTAGGCTTTCCGTCCGCCATCAATCTCGATCGTTCGGTTGGATGCACGAGCATCCGCCTCACCCCTGCTGTGGACAACGGGAACAGCGGGGACGGCGTCTGCGCGAACGTTGCGGCCGTGCGAGCCATGCGGCTCAATGCCCCCATCTTACGGAGATGGGAGACCATCGCGTTCGGTTCGGGCAACAGTTCGCGACTGTCCCGAAATGCAGCGGCCGCCGAGCAGGACTCGATCGGGAGATAGGCCCCCGGTCTGGAAGTTCCGAAATCGCCCGATGGAATGTGCAGCCGCCGTAAGCCAGGAAAGGCCGCTTGGGAAACCGAGCGGCCTTTTTCTGTTGCGCCGAGCTCGTGCCCCGGACGCTGCGCAGCACGCAGTGATGCGCTGCTGAGCCGGGACCAAGGTATCCAAGAGCACCCCAGTGGCGTGGGTCCTGGCTGCGGGGCGTCACTGCGTGCCGCACCGCGTCCGGGACACGAGAGGAGAGGCTAGTTCACCCGCTCCGCCGCTCGCTTGACGGCCTCGAGCCTCCGCGCCTGGTTTTGAGCGCCGCGCTCTCTCAGCAAAGCCAATACTTCAGCGGGCGCGGTGTCGGGCGAGCCCGAATTGAATGGCGGGGCGGGATTGTATTCCATCTGGAGCTGGATTGCTTCCGCCGTGGTGCGATCCACCATGAGAGAAACCAGCGTCAGCGCGAAATCGATTCCCGCGGTGACGCCGCCGCCGGTGATGCGGTTGCGGTCGACACAGACGCGCGTCCTGGTCGGCATTGCGCCGAACTGGCCGAGCATCTCCATCGCGCTCCAATGGGTCGCGGCGCGGTAGCCCTTCAACAGACCGGCGGCGCCGAGCGCCAGCGAGCCCGTGCAGACGGAGGTGACATACTTTGCGCCTTCGGCCTGCTTGCGCAGGAAATCGAGCACCTCCTCATCGTTGAGCAGGTCGTTGGTGCCGGCGCCGCCGGGCACGCAGATCACGTCGAGTTGCGGGCAGTCGGCGAACGTCGTGGTCGGCGTCAGCGTCAGCACGGAATCGCTCGGCACCGGCTCGATCCGCTTCCAGATCAGATGCAGATTCGCGCCGGGCACCATGGAGAACACCTGCAAGGGACCGGTGAAGTCGAGCTGGGTGACGCGCGGAAATACCAGAAGACCGATCTGGAGCGGTGACGACATCGGCAGGTCCTCCAAAGATGAGCTTGACGCGCGAAGACTGGCATGGTGCGGTTGTGTCTGAAATGGCGTAATTCCCTCTATTTCGGACATCGGCTATGATCGGCATCCTGATTTTCCCGGATTTCCAGCTGCTTGATGCGGCCGGTCCGATCTCGGTGTTCGAGGTCGCGGCGCGCTGCACGGGCAAGACGCTTGCGCTGCGCGTGCTGGCCGCGAGCGCGGGACTGGTGCGCAGCTCGTCGGGCGTCGAGATGATGGCGCGTGATTTCAAGTCGGCGAATGCGATCACGACGCTGGTCATCGCGGGCGGTGCGGGCGTTGCGGATGCCGCGCGCTGCGAGCTCACGTGCGCCTTCGTGCAGCGGCTGGCGCGGCGCGGCGTGCGCGTCGCGAGCGTCTGCTCGGGCGCCTATGTGCTCGCCGAGGCGGGGCTGCTCGACGGCCGCCGCGCCACCACGCATTGGGGACGGACGCGCGATTTCGTCGCGCGCTATCCGAAGGTGAAGTTCGAGCCGGACCAGATCTTCACCCGCGACGGCAATGTCTGGACCTCGGCCGGCATCACCGCGGGCATCGATCTGGCGCTCGCGATGGTCACCGAGGACCATGGCGAGGAGGTCGCGCAAGAGGCCGCGCGGCACCTCGTGCTCTACCATCGCCGCAGCGGCGGCCAGTCGCAGTTCTCCTCGCTGCTGGAGCTGAAGACGCCGAACGGCCGCTTCGGCGCGCTGTTGTCCTGGGCGCGCGAAAATCTCGACGCGCCGCTGACGGTGGAGGACCTCGCCGATCGCGCCGGCATGAGCGCGCGGCATTTTGCCCGCGCCTTCGCCGCCGAGACTGGCACGACGCCGTCGAAAGCGATCGAGCGGCTTCGCCTCGAAGTCGCGCGCGAGCGCGTGCAGTCCTCGCGCGAGGCGATCGAGCTGGTCGCAGAGGCGACCGGCTTCGGCGATCCCGAGCGCATGCGCCGCGCCTTCATCCGCGCCTTCGGCCAGCCGCCGCAGGCGCTGCGCCGCGCGGCGCGGGCGGGGTAGGGCTCTCCATGCCCGCGAGCGCCCTCGATATGCTCAGTGATCGGGCTTTTCTTTCAAAAGGGCACCCGTCTTCGGGTCGGCATGGAATTCCATCTTCTTTCCGTTCTTGATGCCTTCGCCCTCCCACCGCCCATCGTCGGCTTCGAGCTTCGTGACCTGCGAATAGCCGGACTCCATCAACTTGGCCTTCACTTGCTCCATCGGCATCCAGTCGGGGCCGGGTTGATCTGCTTTGGCTGCTGAGCTCATGGCGAGCGAACCGAGAACCAGGATTACGGCAAATCTCATCGTGGAATCTCCTTGGGATGAGCGGCTTTAACTGGATCTTTGAATTGATGTTCCTCGCTGCGTCGGTGAGCCGCAAACCATCAACCTCGGCTTTGGGGGCGCGCCTCACAATGGGTGCGCGACCGGCTGGTCGGCTTGCGCGTTGCCCCCGCAGGCGCTGCGACGCGCGGCAAGAGCGGGGTAAGACGGGCACACGATCGTCAGCCGAAGGCCTTGCCGACCTCCCGACCGACTGATGCGATCACATCATTCCGTCCATTTGGGTCGAGCGATGCGCCGGTGAGGTAGATTGCGATGATGAGCGGCGAACGCTTGGGCGGCCAAACGATCGCGACGTCATTGGCAGTGCCATTTTCACCTGCTCCGGTCTTGTCGCCCACCCGCCAGCCTTGCGGCAACCCGGCGCGTAAACGAGTATCCCCGGTCTTGTTGGCGATGAGCCATTGGCCGAGTTGATCACGCCCTTCCGGAAGCAGGACGTCACCGAGCAGCAAGCGTCGGTAGTTGGCGGCCATCGCATTTGGAGTCGTGGTGTCGCGGGGATCGCCGGGCTTGGCCTCGTTCAACCCGGTTTCAGTCCGGTCCAATCTCGTGATGTCGTCGCCGAGGCTCCGCGCAAAGCCGGTCAAGCCGGCTGGACCGCCGATATTTTTCAGAAGCGCGTTACCGGCCGTGTTGTCGCTCCGGGTGATGGCCGCGTCGCAGAGCTCGCGGAGGGTCATTCCTTCTCCGCCGATGTGTTCGCGGGTGACGGGCGAGTACTCGACGAGATCGGCCTGTTCGATACGAACTCGTCGTTCAAGCGCTTCCAGCTTGCTGCCCGCGGCTTTGAGGATTGCCGCGGCGGCCAGGACCTTGAATGTGCTGCACATCGGAAAGCGTTCGTCTCCCTTGTGATGGATCGGAACGCCGGTCATTGTATCGAGCACGGACACGCCGAGCCGGCCGCCACTCTTCAGCTCCAACTGTTTGATGGCTTCGATCAGCGGTGCGGTTCCACTTGACGCAGCGCCTGAGACGCCCGGCAGGAAGAGACTTCCGGCCACCGCCAGTGTTGATGAGCCGAATTGACGTCGTGTGAGCATCGTGACCTCCCGAAGATTGCAGCGAGGTTTTGCGTCTGGCTCCGGCAATTGACAAACGATGCTTCGTAAGGCCATCCATAAGTAAACCTTGGATCAAAATGGCCCGCCGTCCCGCCAGCATTTCCAGTCTGCCTCTAAACGCGCTCCGCTCATTCGAGGCGGCGGCGCGCCATCTGAGCTTCACCAAGGCCGGTCTCGAACTTCGGGTATCGCAGGCAGCCGTGAGCCAGCAGGTGCGGACCCTGGAAGAGAGTCTGCGCGTCAAGCTCTTCAAGCGACTGACCCGTGGGCTTGCTCTCACGGAAGAAGGCGAGACGCTACAGCCCGTCATATCGAGCGCCTTCAGCCAGATCAGTCAGGTCCTGGATCGGTTCGAGAATGGCCGCATGCGTGAGAGCCTCGCCATCGGCGTGGTCGGAACGTTTGCGTCGGGTTGGCTGCTTCCTCGCCTCGGGAGCTTCACCTCGAGCCATCCGCATATCGACGTCAGGATCTTCGCGAACAACAACCGCGTGGACCTCGGCGGCGAAGGATTGGACTACGCCATTCGCTTTGGCGACGGTGCTTGGCACGGAACGAACGCCGAGCGTCTGGTCGAGGCTCATTTCACACCGATGTGCGCGCCTGATGTCGCGAAGCGCCTCAAACATCCGGTCGACCTCCACAAGGAGGTGCTGTTGCGCTCGTATCGGCCGGGCGAATGGGCGCACTGGTTCGAGGTGGCAAAATGCAGGCAACCGCGGATGACCGGCCCGATTTTTGACTCGTCGGTCTCCCTGGCGCATGCGGCAGCTCAAGGCGCCGGCGTCTCGCTGTTGCCGGTCGTGCTGTTTTCCGACGACCTGGCGCGCAAGCGGCTGGTTTGCCCCTATGACAGTCAAGCCTTTCTGGGATCCTATTGGCTCACGACCCTGAAATCGAAAAAGCTCTCACCTGCGATGAAAGCATTTCGCGACTGGATATTGGCCGAGTGCAAGAAAAAGAGACCACGCAGCGCGTAAGCCTTCTCCGTCTCGCGAAGTGCGTTGAGCGCGGTGCTCAATGCTAACCAGAACTCAGTCGGGCCCCCGCCCTTGCCCCAGGCGGCAGGCTTCAGTGCTTCACGTCTCTGAGGTCGCCCGCCAAGCCGTCGATAATGTACTTGACCCAGCGGTCCTCTCTCGCGAGCGCCTCAGTCTTCAATTTCAACTTATCTTCATCCGTTAGCGGCAGCGTTGGCGGCGGGTCGTTCTTTTCAATGAACATCATCACTGGACCTCTCAAGGGCAAGACTCCCTGATGTCTATCGTTCCAGAGCGAGTTTCTTGTTCCACTCCGCGCCCGGGCTTGGATCAATTCCGCAAAGCGTCATCAAGGGAACAACGCCGTTGAGGCATGTTCCATCCGCCCGAAGATAACCCTTGCACCGCCTGCGCAATGGGTAGCTAGTGTCAGCCTCAGCGCGCCACGCTGTTCAGACGTCGGAGGGCGCAATGCAGAGCTACGTAAACCACGAAAATATCAGACGTTATCAGAAGCTCATCGCCATCAGTGAGGGGGACCCGTCACGCGATGAAGCACGGCATCAGACGCTGTTACGACTCCTGGCCGAGGAAAGAGCCAAGGACGTGCGGCCGGACGATTGGCCTGACACCTGATCTGGAGCGCCCGTAGATTGCGTCAATCGAATTCGGCTCCACGTTCCGCTTGCCTAGCTGGTCCTCTTCGCCGCCGCTCCGCAGGACGCATCCGCGCGCGCCATCAAGCGCCGCGCGATCGGCATCAGCAGGTATGGCGCAAGGTGGATCGGAAACTGCGTCATCGCGAAATAGAGCCAGGTGGTGGGCGGCAATGCGCCGGCGGTTGCCGCCAGCATCAGGCCGAGATTGCGCTGTGACACCATCAGCCCGAGTGCGAGCGCGCGCTCGGTGCCGATGCGGCGGAACAGCAGCGTGGTGACCGCGAGCAGGGTGAAATAGATCGCGAACGAGAGAGCTGCGAGGCCAAGGGTGAACAGCGGCTGTGCGAGGAGGTCGCGCACGACGTCGCCCATGATCGCGGCAGCGAACATGAAGAGGATGATGATGTTGAGGCCGTCGATCGGCGTCTTGTGACGCTGGATCGCCTCCGCGCCGAAGATCCATCGGATCGCGGTTGCGGCCAGCAGAGAGGCCGCGAGGATGCCGAGCAGTTTCAGGCCCAACGCCAACGGCGTGACGCTGAGCATGTCGCCGAGGAAGAGCCCGGCGAACAGCGAGGCCGTGAAGGGCACCAGCGCGGTCGAGGTCACCAGCGTGATCAGCACGAGCGTGGCATCGAGACCCATCAGCGCGGCCAGTGCCGGAGAGGCCATCATCGGCGAGGCCATGCTCTGGAGCATCAGCGCGAGCGAAAGGCCAGGGGCGCGCGCCGTGAGCCCGGTTGCCTGGGCGATCAACCCGACGATCAGCGGCACGCCGATCGTGGTCCAGGCCGTGGCAGTTGCCACCAGCGCCGGTCGGCGCAGATGGCTGTAGAGGGCGGCCAGATCGACCCGCATGAAGGAGATGCAGAGCAGGCAGAGGATGGCCTCGGTGAGATAGGGACGCAGCAGCGCGCCGAGGGGTGGCACCGCGGCCGCGATGAAGACCACAGCGGCGACTCCGCGCGTGCCCTGGCTGCCGAGCCATGTCAGGACGCGCAGCGGGACGGCGAGGATGGTTTGGAGGGTGGACGGCATTGCGATGAGTGTCGCCTGCGTAGCCCGGATGAGCGCAGCGATATCCGGGACAGATATTTGCGAGGGGTGAGAGCGGTCCCGCATGTCGCTGTCGCTCATGCGGGCTACGGGAGTTCGCTAACCCAATCCCTTCAGCCACGCGCCGATCTCGCCGACGGCGACATTGGCCTGCTGCAACAGCTTGCCCATCGTGAAGAAGCCATGGAATTGGCCGGGATAGTGCTTGGTCGTGACCGATACGCCGGCCTGCTCGAGCCGCGCGGCATATTCGTCGCCTTCGTCGCGCAGCGGATCGGCGCCGGCGGTCAGCACATAGGCCGGCGGCAGGCCGGCCAGGTTTTGCGCACGCGCCGGTGAAGCGCGCCAGTCGTGGATGTCGGCGACGCCATTGAGGTAGTGGTCGCGAAACCAGCGGATCACCGAATGCGTCAGCAGCACGCTGGTCTCGGGCTCGCTGTGGGAGCCGTGGGTCATGGCGAAATCGGTGGCGGGATAGATCAGCACCTGGCCTGCGAGCGCAGGGCTGCCGGCATCACGCGCGGCGAGCGCCACGACCGCGGTGAGATTTCCGCCGGCGCTGTCGCCGCCGATCGACAGGCGCGAGGCATCGATGCCGAGCTCGCGCGCGTTCGCCGCGATCCATTGGGTCGCGGCGATGGCGTCATCGGCGGCAGCGGGAAACTTGTGCTCGGGCGCGAGGCGGTAGTCGACCGAGATCACCATCAGCGCGCCGGCGTCGGCCAGCTGGCGGCAGACGACGTCGTGGGAGTCGAGATCGCCGATCACCCAGCCGCCGCCATGGAAGAACACCAGCGCCGGCGCCAGGCCGTCGTGCCGGCGCGGCTCCTTGGGCACGTAGAGGCGGGCGGGGATCACCCCGTGTGGGGCCGGGATCGAGAGCAGTACAATGCGGGCAAGCTCGGGCGGCTCGGGGTTGGTGGCAAACCGGGCCTGCGAATAATAGGCGCGCGCTTCCGGCGCGGTCAGGGCTTCGTAGGCAGGACGGCCGGCCTCCTGGAAAGCCTTGTAGACGGCGGCGGCATCGGGATCGAGCACAACGGGCATGGAAGGGCGCACCTCTGGGATTTCCGGTTATCGTTGGACGTCGTTTTCGGGGCGATGCCGCCTCGCGCCCTTGGGTGGGGCGTCCGACTATCCCACCCGTCAGCAGCCCTGGCCAGCGGGCGGCGGACAGGGCAGGGATGCCGCCCTTCCCCCGCCGTATTCCCCGTGTTAACCGGAGGGCCTGCGAGCGGCGGTATCCCCTGTAAAATGTCCAACAAGCCCGATTCGCTGTTGAAGCCGCGCGAGATGTTTCGAACCATTACCCTGACAGGTTTTGCGGCGCTTTTGGCCGCCACCGCACTGACGGCTGCGACGCCGGCCCAGGCGCAGATCGGCACGATCTTTTCCGATCCGCCGCCGCTGCGGCCGCCCGGCAACATTCCGCGCGGCCAGCCCCAGCCGCAGCAGATCCCCGATGACGACGAGGAAGTGCCGGAACTGCCGCCGCAGGGCCGCGTGCTGCCGTCGCGCCCGATGCCTCCGCCTCAGGGACGGCAGGGCAATGTGATGCCGGGGCCGGTCGAGATCCAGCCGCTGGCGCCGCCACCGGGCTCCACCGTCGCGCCCCCAAACCAGCTACCGTCCACCGCGGTCGCACCGCCGGGCGCGCCGGGTCGCCAGCCGCAGCAGAAGGGCGGGCCGGGTGGTGCCGTGCCGCAGACCCCGGCAAGCCTGCAGCCGGGCGACGAGGTCGTCACCGAGCCGCCCGCCCAGAAGATTGTGAACAAGAAGGCGACGTTCTCAGGCCTCGACAAGATCACCGGGCGGATCATCAATTTCGACGAGGAGATCGGCGAGACCGTCCAGTTCGGCGCGCTTAGGGTCAAGACCGACGCCTGCTACACGCGGCCCGCGACTGAAGCCGCCAACACCGACGCCTTCGTCGAGGTCGACGAGATCACCTTGCAGGGTGAGGTGAAGCGGATCTTCTCGGGCTGGATGTATGCGGCAAGCCCGGGCCTGCATGGCGTCGAGCATCCGATCTACGACATCTGGCTCACCGACTGCAAAGAGCCGCAGCAGACCATTGCGACCGCAGCGCCGGATCCTGCGACCAAGCCTGCGCCGCCGCCGCCCGCGCAGAAGAAGGCCGCGCCGAAGCAGGTGCAACAGCGTCCGCCGCAGCCTCTGCCGCCGATCCAGCAACAGCAACCGGCACCGCCTCCGCCCCCGCCGCCGGAGCAGCGACCGGGCCTGTTCGGCATTCCCGGGTTTGGCCGATAGGCCAAATCCCGCCGGTTTGGCCGCTAGGCCTGGCTGTCGATCATTGCCTGGTCGCGATGATCTCGAGTGCGCGTGCGCCCGGGATCGCCTCACCCGCAGAGAGCTTCAGGAAATCGCCGGGCTCGCCCGCGAGCGCCTTGTCGAGCAGCGCGGTGTAGCGCCGCCGCGAGATCTCGGCCGCGCCGAAGCTCTTCAGATGGTCCGTGACATACTGGGTGTCGAGCAGCTCGAAGCCGCCATGGATCAGCCGCGCGACCAGATGCACCAGCGCGACCTTGGAGGCATCGCGCGCGGTGTGGAACATGCTCTCGCCGAAGAAGGCCCGTCCGAGGCTCACGCCATACAGACCGCCGACGAGGTGCTCGCCCTGCCAGGCCTCGACGCTGTGGCAATGGCCGAGCTCGTACAGGCCGCCATAGAGGTCACGGATGCGCTTGTTGATCCAGGTGTCCTCGCGTCCGGCCTGCGGCGCGGCGCAGCCGGCCATCGTCGCCTTGAACGCGGTGTTGACGGTGACGCGAAATACATCCGAACGCACGGTGCGCGCGAGCCGCGAGGCGACACGAAATCCGTCGAGGGGAATGACGCCGCGCAGCTCCGGCTCGACCCAGAACAGGGTCGGATCTTCGGCGCTTTCGGCCATCGGAAAGATGCCGCAGGCATAGGCGCGCAGCAGCACGGCCGGTGTGATTTCAGACGGAGCGGAGTCGCGCGAAGTCATGGTTCGCAATCATAGCAGGATCGCGATGCGGTTGCGATGGGGGTGCGCGGCGGGGCGCGAAGATCAGCTCGCGGCGGCGGTGCTGGTCCTGCCGGGGGCTGCGGGCATGCGCGCGAACTTCAGCACGATCCGGGTTCCCGAATGGGCGGGATCGCGCTCGACCACGGCGTCGAGCTTGGAGGCCATGGCCGCGACGATGCGCTGGCCCATGCCGGTGGAGCGCGGATCGACCTTGACGTTGTCGCCGACGCCGTTGTCGGTGATCGACAGCAGGACATCCTCGCCGTGCCCGTGCAACTCGACATGTATCGGGCCGGCGCGGTCGGGATAGGCATATTTCACCGCGTTCATCACCAGTTCGTTGACGATGATGCCGACGGCGACCGCGCGGTCGGGATCGATCTCGATCGGCTCGGCCTTCAACGTCAGGCGCGACATCCGGTTGCCTTCGGCCGAGCGGCGGAGATCCTCGAGCAGCGAGTCCAGATACTGGTTCAGGACCACGCTCTTCAGATCCTGCGAGGTGTAGAGGCGGCGGTGCACCTGCGCGACCGCGGCGACGCGGCCCATCGCGTTGGTCAGCGCCGCCTTGACCTCGTCCTGGGCGGCTGAGCTTGCCTGCAGGTGCAGCAGCGAGGCGATGATCTGGAGCGAGTTGCCGACGCGGTGGTTGACTTCGCGCAGCAGCATTTCGCGCTCGGCGGCGAGAGCTGCGTAGCGGTCGCGCGAGGCGTGGATCTCGGCTTCGGCTTCCTCGCGTGCCCTCTGCAATTCGGCCTGGCGCAGCGCGCCTTCGGCGGCGACGTGGAGCAGGGGGATGAAATCGCCGGTGACGTCCTTGACCAGATAGTCGGCCGCGCCGGCCTTCAGCGCGGTGACCGCGATGCTGGAATCCTGCGAGGCCGTGACGAACACCACCGGCGGCGAGCCCGGGATCGCCATGATCTGCTCCAGCGTCTCCAGCCCGTCGAGGCCGGGCATGTACTGGTCGAGTGCCACCACGTCGATGATGCCGTCGACGTTGCTTTGGGCACACGCGCGGCGGATGCGCTCCAGGCCGTCCTCGCCGCTGGCGGCGTGGATGACCCTGTAGCCGCGCCGCGTCAGGCCGCGATCGACCAGGCGCGCCAGCGCGCCGTCGTCGTCGATGTAGAGCAGGGTTGGCGTGCGCTGGTTCATGGGGCGGCGGGCGGGACCTGGATGACCGAGAAGAACAGGCCAAGCTGCCGGATGGCATTGGCGAAATTCTCGTAGTTGACGGGCTTGGTGATGTAGACGTTACAACCGAGCTCGTAGCAACGCTTGATTTCCTGGGAATCGTCCGTGGTGGTCAGCACCACCACGGGCGAAGCCTTCAGATATTTGTTTTCCTTGATCTGCCGCAGGATGTCGATCCCGCTCATGTCGGGCAGGTTGAGGTCGAGCAGGATCAGCAGCGCGTTGCCCTTCTGCACGAGTCCGCTGCCGTCGGCGCCGAACAGATGCTGCATCGCGTCCGTGCCGTTGGGGAACGCGACGATCTCGTTGTTGACCCCCGAGCGGCGGATGTTGCGCTCGATCAGGCGGGCGTGGCCCTCGTCGTCCTCGATCATGATGATGGTGACAGGCTGGGTCATCGATCTGCGTTCCGGTTGTTCACGTTCCAGGCTATCGGCAACGTGATGGTGAAGGTGCTGCCCGCGTCCAGTTCCGATGATACCGACATGGTGCCGCCGAGGCGACGCACAAGTGCACGCACATGCGCAAGACCGATGCCCTGGCCAGGCTTGTCCTGGGTTCCCGCCCGGCGGAACAGGTCGAAGATCCGCTGGTGATCCTTAGGATCGATCCCGCGGCCATTGTCGCTGATCTCGAAGATAGCGTATCCGAGCTTGGTTCGCCCGCGGATTCTGATCTCGCCGGGCACTCCGCGCTTCAGATACTTGATCGCATTGTCGATCAGATTGGAGAAGATCTGCTCGAGTGCGAGCCGGTCGCTCACGATGTCGGGCAGGGGATCGAGGTGGATCTCGGCGTGGGCCTCGGCGGCCTGGTGCGCCAGCGTCGACACGATGGCCTCGATCAGTTCGCGCGTGTCGACCTTCACGGGCTGGAATTCGCGTCGGCCCTCGCGGGTGAGGTTGAGAATGGCCGAAATCAGCCGGTCCATCTTGGCGATCGACGTCTTGATGAACCGGAGCGCTTCGGAAACATCGTCCGAGAGCTGCTTGTCGGCCGCTTCGAGCATGATCTCGCCGGGGGCGCCGGGCGCCAGCGGCGGCCCGCCGGCGGGGACCTGGGTGAGGCCGCCGATGCGGCGGAAGACATCGCCGCTGAGCTCTTCGAGCTCGCTGGTGAAGCCCATGATGTTGACGAGCGGCGAGCGCAGATCGTGACTGACGATATAGGCAAAGCGCTGGATCTCGTCGTTGGCCTCGCGCAAATCGGCCGTGCGCTCGTCGACGATGGATTCGAGATTGAAATTGGCATCGCGCAGCCGCGCTTCAGCCTCGTCTCGGGCGCGAGCCGAGCGCCGCACCAGCCAGATCGAGATCAGCGCCAGCACCACGACGAGGCCGGAGCCAATCCCGGTCATCGAGGCCGCGAATGTCTGGCTACGGTCGGCGTTTTCCGAGCGTTGCCGGAATAGCCGTTCCTCCTCCTGGAGCATCCCAGAGGCGATTTTGGCGATCTCGGCGGTCGCGTCAGTCGAGGCAACCTCACGGACGACCGCGGCGGCCTTCTCCGGCTGACCCTGAGCGATGAAACCCATCTCTTGCCCGAACTGCCCGAGCCGGGTCTTGATCGCCTCGCTGAGTTTCGCGATGCTTTCGCGCTGCACCGGGTTGTCGCCGGTCAGGCGCGTGAGCCTGTCGAGGGCCGGCATTATCGCCGCGATCGCCCTCTCATGGTCGATCCTGAAAACCGCTTCTTGCGTCAGGAGGTAGCCGCGCGCTGCACTTTCCGCACGCCGGATTTCCAACAGCAGGGCGTTGATCTGGTTCTCCGCCTCGATGGTGTGAACCACCCATTTGTTGTCATCTCTCGCCTTGTTGACGAGATAGACTGAACCCGCGCTGATGCCTGTCAGCACCAAAAGTCCCGCTGAAAACAGCAGGATCTGCCAAAATGCGCGCCGTCGTTGGGCTTTGGCCGTCACCACGGCCTCGCTCTGTCACACTCAGCGGAAGTCAAAACGCCCCCTTGGAACTGTCCCCGCGTCGAGAACGCGATGGGGGCCAAAGGGTTCCACGACGAAAGCGGATTTATCGCGGAGGGGGTTCCGTCTTGCCGGCGAGGTACTGTTCCAGCCAGTGGATGTGATAGTCGCCGTTGATGATGTCGTCTTCCCGCACCAGCGCGCGGAACAGCGGCAGCGTGGTCTCGATGCCTTCCACGACCATCTCGTCCAGGGCCCGGCGCAATCGCATCAGGCATTCGGCGCGGGTCTTGCCGTGCACGATCAGCTTGCCGACCAGGGAATCGTAATAGGGCGGGATCGTGTAGCCTTGGTACACCGCGGAATCGATGCGGACGCCGAGGCCGCCGGGCGGATGGTATTGCAAGATGCGGCCGGGCGAGGGGCGGAAGGTCTGGGGATTCTCGGCGTTGATGCGGCACTCGATCGCATGGCCGATGACCTGGATATCTTCCTGCCTTGCCGGCAAATCGCCGCCGGCGGCGATGCGGATCTGCTCCAGCACGAGGTCGATGTCGGTGATGCTCTCGGTGACGGGATGCTCGACCTGGATGCGGGTGTTCATCTCGATGAAGTAGAACTCGCCGTCCTCGTAGAGGAATTCGATGGTGCCGACGCCGAGATATTTCATGTCGCGCATCGCCTTGGCGCAGGTTTCGCCGATCTTGGCGCGCGCGGCGGCGGCAAGGACGGGCGAGGGGCCCTCTTCCCAGACCTTCTGGTGACGGCGTTGCAGCGAGCAGTCGCGCTCGCCGAGATGGATCGCGCCGCCGCGACCGTCGCCGAGAATCTGGATCTCAATGTGGCGCGGCTTCTGGAGATATTTTTCGAGATAGACGGAGGCATCGCCGAAGGCGGATTTGGCTTCGTTGGCCGCCGTCGACAGCGCCATCAGGAGGTCGGCCTCGCTGTGCGCCACCTTCATGCCGCGGCCACCGCCGCCGGCCGCCGCTTTCACCAACACTGGAAAGCCGATTGTCCTGGCGATCCCCAGCGCGTCGTCATCGGGGCCGACCGCCCCGTCCGAGCCGGGCACCACGGGAATGCCGAGCTTCTTGGCGGTCTTCTTCGCCTCGATCTTGTCGCCCATCAGGCGGATGTGCTCGGCCTTGGGACCGATGAAATGCAGATTGTGCTCTGAGAGGATCTCCGCAAAGCGGGCATTCTCGGACAGGAAGCCGTAACCGGGATGCACGGCATCGGCGCCCGTGATCTCGCAGGCCGCGAGCAGCGCGGGCACGTTGAGATAGCTGTCCTTGGACGCCGGCGGTCCGATGCAAACGCTCTCGTCCGACAGGCGCACATGCATGGCGTCGGCGTCGGCGGTGGAGTGCACGGCGACGGTCGCGATGCCGAGCTCCTTGCAGGCCCTGAGGATGCGAAGGGCGATCTCGCCGCGATTGGCTATGAGTATTTTGTCGAACATGGTGTCCTGTCGCGAATGGCGAGTGGCGAATGGCGAGTAGGGAAGGGGTGGACCATTCGCTATTCGCTATTCCCCATTCGCTTACTCAATAATCACCAGCGGCTCGCCGTACTCGACCGGCTGGCCGTCCTCGACCAGGATCTGCGTCACCGTGCCGGCGCGCGGCGAGGGGATCTGGTTCATGGTCTTCATGGCTTCGATGATCAGCAGCGTCTGTCCGACCGAAACCTTGCTGCCGACCTCGATGAACGGCTTGGCGCCGGGCTCCGGTGACCAATAGGCGGTGCCGACCATCGGCGAACTGACGGCGCCGGGATGCTTCGACAGGTCGGGTCCGGTGGCGGCAGGCGCGGCGGAGGCTGCCGGCAGGGCGGCGGGAGCGGCTGCCATCTGCATCGGCATGGTCGCGGCAACGCTGATGTTGCGGGCGACGCGCAGGCGCAGGCCTGCCCGTTCGATCTCGATCTCGGTGAGACTGGTCTCATCGAGCAGCAGGGCGAGCTCACGGACGAGCGCGGAATCCTCGCTGGAAAACTTTGCGGCTGCTTTGTCGTCTGGCTGGCGCGCCATGTTGTTTGATCCGAATGTTCTGTTTGATGAAGGGGGCTTCAGGCTTTGGGCTTGATGGCAAGCTTGGCGGCAAGGCCCTGGATGGCGAGGCGGTAGCCCTCGATGCCGAATCCGCAGAGCGAGGCGAAAGCCGCACGCGCGGTGTAGGAGTGGTGACGAAAGCTCTCGCGGGCGTGGATGTTGGTCACATGCACTTCGACCGTCGGGATCTGCACCGCGAGCAGCGCGTCATGCAGCGCGATCGAGGTGTGCGAATAGCCGCCGGCATTGACGATGATGCCCTTCATCTTGCGGGCATGCGCCTCGTGGATGAAGTCGATCAGCTCGCCCTCGCGATTGGACTGCCGGCAGTCAGCCTTGAGGCCGAAGCTGGCGGCCGTGTCCCGGCACAGCGCCTCGACGTCGGCCAGCGTGGCGTGGCCGTACTTCTCGGGCTCGCGCGTCCCCAACATGTTGAGGTTAGGCCCGTTGAGAACGAGGATCGTATCGGTTGCTGGTTCGGCCATTCCTATCCCGGCAGGTGCTTCGGCGTGGCGGGGGTTATAGGTAACAAAGCGGCCTAGGGGAAGCCTTGAAGGGCCTCCCAGGGGCCTTCAGGTACCTCATCTCCGGTGCAAAAACCTGTGCGCAAGCTACGGAAATTGCTTGTTAACCAGTTCCAATCGTGGCTGCCGGAGGGAGGCTCGCCGGGGAGGGCGACGCATAGGCCAAAGGCCCCTGCCGATGTTTCGGCAAGGGCCCATTTGGGGTTCAGCGAGGCAGCTTAGCCTTCGATGATGTAGACGATCTCGCGCGTCTGCGGACGGACGATCACGTACTGGCCGCGGACGTAGATGACTTCATAGCCACGCCATTGCGGATAGATCTCCACGATCCGGGGCGGCAGCGGATGGAAGTGGACCGATGCCGGGATCGCGGTGCCGACCGAGATGTTGAAGTTGACGTTGGTGGTCTCCTGGATCTTGGTCGACTTGATCGCCGTCGAGATTTCAGTCCGCTTCTCTGCGGGCGGCGCAGCCGCGGTCGCGGGGGCGTTACCCGTCGTGGTCTGAGACTTGCCGTCGGTGGTGCCCGGACGGTTCTCGGCATTGTTGCTCTTGGCGGCGCCGCCCGCCTTGTTGTCCTCGGCCTTCATGTCCTTCGCGCCGGACTTGGTGGAATCCGACTTGGTCGTCGAGTCCGAACTCATGCTCTTTGACTTGTCCTGGGCGCCCTGGGCGTGCTCACCCTTGACGTCGCCCTTGCTCGCGCCGGCCTTATCGTCGGCCGAGTTCTTGTTCATCGCACCGGACTTTTCCATCCCGCCGGATTTCTCCATGGTGCCGGACGACTTGTCCTCGGCGGCTCCGCCGGGCTTCATGGCGCCGCCGGCCTGGCCGACAGTGCCCTTGTCCCGGCCCATGGCGCCGCCATGGTCTGCCGCACCACCCGAAGGCTGCGCGTGCTGCGTCGGCTGTGCGCCGGCCGCACCGCCGGTGTCGCCTTTCATGCCCTGTGCGTTCGCCACACCGGCGCCGGCGACGAGTGCGGCCGCGGCAACCGAGATCATAAAGCGGTTCAACATCGAATTCTCCTCACGTGGTTCTTTGCGTCATTGCCCGCGCCGACAACGAAAGGGGATTTGAGTTGTTCCGGAACTTCGGCTGTTCCGCGGCATTTGTTTGTTGAACGCCAGATGAATGACTTTGCACGAAGCTGCCAACGTTCGGCGCGCAAGAAAAAGGCCGGCTTTTTCAGCCGGCCTTTTGGGTCGTCAATATCGTAGATCGTGTGATCAGCAGGTCGCCTTGCCACAGCGGGCAATGCCGATCTTTTCCTTCAGGCCTTCGACGCCGACGGCGCCGATCACGATCTGCTTGCCGATCACGTAGCTCGGCGTGCCGTTCATGCCCATCGCTTCGGCGAGCTTGAAGTTCTCCTCGATGGTGGCGCGCACCTCGGGGCTGGCGAGGTCCTTCTCGATCCTGGCGGTGTCGAGGCCGGCTTCCTTGGCGGCTTGAAGCGCGCGCGCCTTGTCGGCGGCGCCGCGGCCGCCGAGCAGCTTCTGGTGGAAGTCGAGATATTTCTTGCCGGAGGGATCCTGCATGCGCACGGCAACCGCCACCTGCGCCGCCTCGACCGAGCCCTGACTCAGCACCGGAAACTCCTTCAGCACCACCTTCAGCTTCGGATCGCTTTTCATCAGGGTGAGCATGTCGTCCATCGCGCGCTTGCAGTAGCCGCAATTGTAATCGAAGAACTCGACGAAGGTGACGTCGCCGTCCTTGTTGCCGAGCACGACCTGGCGCGGCGAGTTGAAGATCGCGTCCGCATTCTGCGTGACGCTGGCCTCGTGCTTCTGCGTCTCGGCCGCGGCCTGGCGCTTGCTGAGCTCGGCCATCGCCTCTTCGAGCACCTCGGGATGGCTGACGAGATAGTTCTTGATGATCTTCTCGATATCGGTGCGCTGGCCATCGGAGAAACTGTCGGCCGAGGCGGGCGCGGCCGCGCCGAACAAAGCGAGCGCAAACAGCGCGGGAGCAAGCAGGCGCAGCGAAGGCATGGGTAAATCCTCTTATCCAAAGCAGGTTTCGGAATACGTCCCGGCGGACTTAAGCTCGGTGTCGTGACGTCGTGGTATCGGGCGTCGTTCGAGTTACGTCAGTTGCGTGGCGGCTTCGCCGCCACGATGTCGTCGGCCCTGACCCATCCGGGCGTGCCGACGGCGAAACGGGTTTTCGCGCGCGTGGCGAGCTCGCGGGCGGTCTTGTTGTCGCCGCGCAGGTAAGCGGCTTGCGCCGAGGCGAGATCCGCTTCGGCATAGTCGCCCTTCCGGCCGTAGGCCATCGCGAGCTGGGTATAGCCGAGCACCGCCTCGGGTTCTCGGGCTACCGCACCGCGGAGAATCCGAACGGCGTCGTCGGTGTAGGCCTTATTATCGGTTCCAACCAGAGCCTGCCCAAGTAACATCTCGATGAGGGGGGCGTTGTTGGAAAGCTGTGCGGCCTTGCGCAACGGAGCGATCGCCTCGGCCGGCTTGCCGCTTTCCAACAGGGCCTGGCCGCGGACCTCGTAAAAGTACGGATTGTTGGGCTGGACCTGGATCAGCGCGTCGATCTGCGCGAGCGCGCTGCGCAAATCCCCGTGCAGATAGGTGCTGATGGCGCGGGCATAACGTGCCGGCATGCTGTCGTTGGTCTGGGGATAGCGGCGGTACACCGTTTCCGGCCGCTCCATGAACGCGGAGATCTTGGCACGAACCATGTCGTGGCGTAGCTGCAGCGCGGCATCGTCCTTCTTGTTCCAATAGGGGCTGGAACTGGCGAGTTCCTGAAGCGCGGCGACGCGCTCGGCCGGCATCGGATGCGACTGGAGATAGGGATCGGCGCCGCGCGACGCGAACAGGCTCTCGCTGGTGAAGCGCTTGAAGGTCTCGTACATGCCCTTCGGCGATTGCTGGGTCGCGGTCAGGAATTTCACGCCGGCGCGGTCGGCGTTCTCCTCCTGCTGGCGCTGGTAGGACAGCAGCGTCCGGCGGATCATCTCCTGTGGAGCGGCGATCGCGGCGGCGCCGGCATTGGCGAGCCCGTTGTTGCCGGCGCTGCTGCGCTGGGTGCTGCCCGCGGCGATCGCGCCGGCGCCGAGCAGCATCGCGATGATCATCTGGGTCTGGGCGGCCGCGAGCTGCTCGCGCAGCTTGGACAGATGGCCACCGGCCAGATGCCCGGTCTCGTGCGCGAGCACGCCGATGATCTGGTTCGGCGTCTCCGATTGAAGGATCGCGCCGTAATTGACGAAGATGCGGCGGCCGTCGGCGACGAACGCGTTGAACGAACTGTCGTTGATGATCACCATCTGGATGTTCTGCTTCTCCAGACCCGCGGCGCGCAGGATCGGGCGCGTGTATTCGCGCAGCAGCTGCTCGGTCTCGGTGTCGCGCAGGACCGGCGGCCCCTTCTGCTGCGCCCGCGCCGCCGGGAGCGGCAGCAGCGCGATCGCCGCAGCCGTGACAAGGGCGGTGAGGGCGGAGGCCTTCTTGCGCAATGCGATCTGGAACGACATCAAACGGTCTTGGTCAAACGGTCTGGACAGCAGTTTCGTGATTGGTTTTGGCGATTGGCGGCGGACCGGATACGCGATATGCCCTTACGAGCGTTACCCTTATGAGCCGTACAATGCGGCCAGTCTGGGGCGCAAGCGCTCCGTTTTCCGGACCGGACGCACCGGTCCGCCAGCGAAATAGCAGAAATCGATGCACGATGCGACATTGAGGACCCGGTTGGGGCAGTGGCTCGAGCCCTCCCGCCGCAGCGATGTTCCCCCGTTCATGGTGATGGACGTCATGGCCGCGGCCGCCCGAATCGAGGCCGCCGGGGGGCATGTCATCCATATGGAGGTCGGCCAGCCCGCGGCCGGTGCACCCAGCACCGCGATCGCAGCCGCCCATGCGGCGCTGGAGGCCGGGCGGGTCGACTATACCTCAGCGCTTGGCATTCCCAGCCTGCGGCAGCGCATCGCACGCCATTATCGCGATGCCTATGGCTGCGACGTCAGCCCTGACCGGATTGTGGTGACCACCGGCTCCTCGGGCGGGTTCATCCTGGCCTTCCTGTCGATGTTCGAGCCCGGCGACCGCGTCGCCGTGACGGTGCCGGGCTATCCGCCTTATCGCCATATTCTCACTGCGCTCGGCTGCGAGCCGGTGCTGATCGAGACCACCCACGAGACGCGCCATGCGCTCACCGGCGAGGCGTTGCTCGCGGCGCATCGCAAGGCCCCGCTGAAGGGTGTGCTGGTCGGCAGCCCCGCCAATCCGACGGGGACCATGATGTCGCGCGAAGCGCTCGCCGGCCTGATGGCGGCCGCCGAAGATGCCGGCATCCGCTTCATCTCTGACGAGATCTATCACGGGCTCGATTATGCGTTTCCGGCAGTCACCGCAGCGGCGCTTTCCGAGCACGCACTCGTGATCAACTCGTTCTCGAAGTATTTTTGCATGACCGGTTGGCGCGTCGGCTGGATGGTCGTGCCTGACATCCTGGTGCGGCCGATCGAGCGGCTGCAGCAGAACCTCTCGATCTCGGTGCCGTCGCTCTCGCAGATTGCCGCTGAAGCCGCCTTCGACGGTGCAGCCGAGATGGAGGCGATCAAGCACGGCTATCAGGAAAACCGGCGGATTTTGATCGAGGGTTTGCCGAAAGCCGGCCTCACCAAATTCCTGCCGGCCGATGGTGCATTTTATCTCTATGCCGACGTCTCGGACTTCACCTCCGACAGTTTCGAATTCGCCAAGCAGATGCTCGAACAGGCACGCGTCGCGGCCACGCCGGGGCTCGATTTCGATCCCGTTCACGGCCGCTCCTTCATTCGTCTTTCCTATGCGCGCTCGCCCGGCGAGATGCGCGAGGCAGTTGACCGGATCGCTCACTGGCTTAAATAGCCGCCAGTTTCGACCAATTCCGGAGTTCATCTTGTCTGACCGATCTGTCCCGACCTCTGCCACGCCGCATTTTCCTCTCGCCGCATTGATGTGGCCGACCCGACCGGGCGAAACCGTCGGCGCGGTGCGTGCCGTCGTTCTGGTTGCACTCGGCACCGCATTGATGGCGCTGTCGGCCAAGGTGAACCTGCCGCTGCCCTATGTGCCCATGACGTTGCAGACGCTGGTGGTGCTGATGATCGGCGCTGCCTATGGCTGGCGTCTTGGCAGCGCAACCATGGTCGCCTACCTCGTGGAAGGCGCGCTCGGGGCGCCGGTGTTTGCCGGGCCGATCGGTGGCATTGCGCCGTTGGTCGGACCGACCGCGGGCTATCTGTTCGGCTTCATTGCGGCCGCTTTCGTGACCGGCTGGCTCGCCGAACGTGGTTGGGATAGCAGCGTGATGCTGCTGTTCGCAGCGATGGCTGTCGGCCATATCGTCATTCTGGCGGCCGGCTTTGGCTGGCTGGCGTTCGGCCTCGGGCTGGGCGTTGCAAAGGCCTTTCAGGTCGGCATCGTGCCGTTCGTTGCGGCCTCGCTGGTGAAGAATGCGCTTGGCGCAACGTTGATGCCGGCAGCGCGCAGACTGATCGATCGCCGCCGGTAAAACGCGCAAGCGCGGGCAGTTCCGATTGACAGGGCCGGCCAAGTTGATCTTGGCTGGCCCAGTGTTTTGAGGGGAGTGAAACGATGACGACGACCGTCATGACGGGGGCGCCGGTCGCGCCGCCCGTCGTCAAGCCGTGGTACAAGGTTCTCTACGTCCAGGTGCTGATCGCCATCGTGCTCGGCGCCATCGTTGGCTGGCTCTGGCCGGAATTCGCCAAGAACGAATGGATCAAGGCGCTCGGCGACGGCTTCATCAAGCTGATCAAGATGGTGATCGCACCGATCATCTTCTGCACCGTGGTCTCGGGCATCGCCCATATCCAGGATGCCAAGAAGGTCGGCCGCATCGGCGTCAAGGCGCTGGTCTATTTCGAGGTCGTCTCGACCTTCGCATTGTTGATCGGACTTGTCGTTGGCAACCTCGTCAAGCCCGGCGCCGGCTTCGGCAACGCGGCGGCGAATGCGCAGGCGGTCGCAAAGTTCGCAGATCAGGCCAAGGCGCAAAAGAGTTCCGAATTCGTCCTGCACATCATTCCCGATACCGTGGTCGGTGCGTTCGCCCAGGGTGAGATCCTTCAGGTGTTGTTGTTCTCGGTGCTGTTCGGCTTTGCCATCATGAGCCTCGGCGAGCGCGGCCACACCATCCGCAGTTTCATCGACGACGCCGCGCATGCGGTGTTTGGTGTCATCTCCATCGTGATGCGCGCAGCGCCGTTCGGCGCGTTCGGCGCGATGGCCTATACGATCGGCGTGTACGGACCGACGGCGCTCGGTAACCTGATCGGGCTGATCGCCACGTTCTACGTCACCGCAGCGCTGTTCGTGTTCGTGGTGCTCGGAATCATCGCGCGCATCGCCGGGTTCTCGATCTTCAAGTTCCTGGCCTACATCAAGGACGAGCTCCTGATCGTGCTCGGCACCTCATCCTCGGAAAGCGCGCTTCCGTCCATGATGGAGAAGCTGGAGCGGCTCGGCTGCTCCAAGTCGGTGGTCGGGCTCGTCGTGCCGACGGGTTATTCGTTCAATCTCGACGGCACCAACATCTACATGACGCTGGCGACGCTCTTCATCGCGCAGGCACTCGGCGTCGATCTCAGCTTCAGCCAGCAACTGACCATCCTGGTCGTGGCGATGCTGACCTCGAAGGGCGCCTCCGGAATCACCGGCGCGGGCTTCATCACCCTGGCGGCGACGCTGGCCGTGGTCGATCCGCGCCTCGTGCCAGGCATGGCGATCGTGCTCGGCATCGACAAGTTCATGAGCGAGTGCCGCGCGCTGACCAACCTGTGCGGCAACGGCGTCGCCTGCGTGATCGTCGCCTGGTGGGAGGGTGAGCTCGACCGCGACAAGCTGAACGCCAACCTCTCCAGGCAGATCGATCCGACCGACATGGAGACGGCGATCACGACGGACTGATCTGGATCTGACGACACGAGCTGCGTTGTCAGACCTTGAAGTAATGGGGCTGGTCGAGATCTTCGATCAGCCCTTTTTCTTTGGGCGCCCAGCCGAGCGCAGCCCGCGTCTTCGCGCTCGAGGTCGGAACGTCGACGGCCGCAAACCGCGCGAACCAGCCGAAATGAGATTCGGCGTCGTCGGGAGATTTCGAGACCACGGGCACGCCGAGCCTCTTGCCGATCACCTTCGCGATCACCTTGAACGGCACGCCTTCCTCGGCGATGGCGTGATAGCGGCGAGCGGATGCGCCTTGTTCGAGCGCGAGGCGATAGACGCGCGCGGCATCGAGGCGATGGGCGGCCGGCCAGCGGTTCATGCCGTCGCCGATATAGGCTGCAGCTCCTTTCTCCCGGGCGATCGCAATCAGGCGCGGGACAAAGCCGTGGTCGCCCTCGCCATGGGTCGTGGGCGGCAGCCGCACGATGCCGGCGCGGACGCCGCGGTCGGCGAGCTCTTCGGCGGTCGCTTCCGACACGCGCGGAAAGTGGCGGGCCGCCGCATCGTCCTCGGTCGCGAGCCGTCCGGGCGCGAGCAGCGCGACGCCCGAGGTGACGATCAGCGGACGCTCGGAGCCATTCAGTTCGTCGCCGAGCGCGAGGATCGCACGGCGGTCGAGTTCGCAATTCTCGGTGAATTTCGAGAAGTCGTGGTTGAATGCGAGGTGAAGCACGCCGTCGGAGGCAGCCGCGCCGCTGCGCAAGGAGGCGTGATCCTCCAGCGAGCCGTGATGGACCTCCGCGCCCATCGCGGTGAGGGCGGCGGCACCGGCATCGGTCCGGGCAAGGCCGGCGACGCGGTGCCCGGCGGCGATCAGGTCGGCAACGACGGCGGAGCCGACGAAGCCAGTGGCGCCGGTGACGAAGACACGCATGAGCAATCTCCAGGAATTGGCGGCGAGGGGTTGGTGGAGATGACCATCCGCATTACAAATATCCGGGTAAAGTAGTGACGTTATCAGGGTATAATAGCTAACAGCATGAGCGAGACGGCCACCGCCGAGAACCTGCTCGGGGCCTATCTCCGGGATCGCCGCACCAGGCTCGATGCCGCCGCGTTCGGCCTTGCCGGCAGTCGCAGGCGCACGCCCGGCTTGCGTCGCGAGGAGGTGGCGCAGCGCGCCAATATCAGCCCGACCTGGTACACGTGGCTGGAGCAGGGCCGCGGCGGAGCACCGTCGGCCGACGTGCTCGACCGCATCGCCCGCGCGTTGATGCTGACCGATGTCGAGCGCGAGCATTTGTTCCTGATCGGCCTCGGCCGCCCGCCCGAGGTGCGCTACCAGGCCAGCGAAGGCGTCTCGCCGCGGCTGCAGCGCGTGCTCGACGCGCTCGCATTCAGCCCGGCGCTGGTGCGGACCGCGACCTGGGACGTCGTCGCCTGGAATCGTGCCGCAACCGCCGTGCTGACGGACTACGGCGCGATCCCGCCGGGACAGCGCAACATCCTGCGCTTCATCTTCTGCGATCCGCGCGTGCGCGCGACGCAATATGATTGGGACAGCGTGGCCCGCTTCGTCGTGGCCGCGTTCCGGGCGGATGCCGCGCGCGCGGGCGCGGTCTCGCATGTCGCCGACTTCGTCGATGAGCTGTGCCGCACCAGTCCGGAATTCGCCGCGCTCTGGCGCGACAACGACGTGCGCCATCACGGCGATGGCACCAAGCGGCTGCGCCACCCGGTTCACGGCATGATGTCGTTCGAATTTTCGAGCTTCAACGTCGAGGGCCGCTCCGATCTCAGCATGATCGTCTACAACCCGGCGACGACCGAAGACGCCGAGCGCATCAGAAAGCTGCTCGCCGAGCGAACAGATTGACGGAAGCAGGCAGCTTGCCCGAAGGGCTTAGAACCGCCCCGGCCGGTACGGAGTCGGATCGATCGCAGGCGTCTCGCCGCTCATAATCTCCGCGAGCAGGCGCCCCGTCGCCGGTCCGAGGGTGAAGCCCTGGTGGCCGTGGCCGAAATTCATCCAGAGGCCCGGATGGCGCGGCGCTTGCCCGAGCACCGGCAGCATGTCGGGCGTACAGGGGCGGGTGCCGAACCACGGATCCGGCTCGACGCGCTTGCCGAGATCAATCAGCTCGCGTGCGGATGCTTCCGCGCTGGCGAGCTGCACGGGCGTGGCGAGAGCCTCAGGGCTCGTTAGCTCGGCTCCCGTGGTGATGCGAATGCCCTTGGCCATCGGCCCCATGGCATAGCCGCCGGACTTGTCGATCAGCGGCAGGTCGAGCGAAGCGCCGCCGCTGTAATGCATGTGATAGCCGCGCTTGCGCACCAGGGGGATGCGATAGCCGAATTTGTGGAGGAGATCGGGCGACCACGGCCCGAGGGTCACGACGGCGTGGGCGGCGTCGAGGCGCCCCTGGTCCGTATCGACCGACCAGCCGCTCGCGGTCTGCCGCAGCGACTGCGCATCGCCGAGCACGATGGTGCCGCCGCGGCGCTCGAACAGCTCGGCATAGGCCGTGACCAGCGCGCCGGGATCGGACACGGTCCAGGTGTCGAGCCAATGGATCGCGCCGGGGAGGTCGTCGCGCAGGACCGGCTCGGCCTTGGCGAGATCGCTGCCCGAGAGCACGCGAAAATTCACGCCAAACTCGCGCCGGTCTTGTTCGGCGTCCTTGATCGAGTGCTCCAGGGCGGCAGCATCACGATACAGCGCGCGGTAGCCGGCGCGGCGGATGAGATTGTCGGCATGGGCCTCGCGAATGAGGATGTCGTGCTCGCTCGTCGCGTAGGCGATCAGCCGCGCCCAGGCCTCGATCGCCTCGCGATGGCGCTTCGGCGCCGAATGCCACCAGTAACGGAGCAGGGGCTCGATATGGAGATGAAGCGACGACAGGCTGTAGCGTACGTCGTTGGTGCGGCCGGTCGCGATCTTCAGGAGGGTCGCAAGGTCCCGCGGCATCGGATAGGGGCGAACTGCTTCGGCCTGGATCATCCCGGCGTTGCCGTAGCTGGTCTCGCGGCCCGGCTCCCTGCGGTCGACGAGCGTGACGGTCCAGCCGCGCTGCTGGAGGTGCAGCGCCGCGCTCACGCCGATCATGCCGCCGCCGAGAACGATTGCGCTTTGCATTGAAACTGACCTCGCCAAATCAAAAAACGCCCGGCTTGACCCGGGCGTTTTCTCTTGAGTGTTCGGTTTTATTCGCCGCCGCCGAAGCGGCGGGACCACCAGCCGGCGCGGCGTGGCGCGGCCGGCGTTTCGCTTGCCGGTTCCGGCGCGGGCTCAGCCGCCGGCGGAGTGGCCGGCTCAGGCGCCTGCGCGACCGGGGCTGCCGGCTCGCTCGAGCTGCTCGACAGGAAGCTCACCTTTTCCCGGACCGTGGAGCGGCGCCGCGCGGCCTTGTCGTCGGCGGGCTCTTCCTCCGCGGCAACGGGCTCCGGCTGGGCCGGCGCCACCTCGGTCCGCACCTCGGCGCGCGGCTCGGGCTGTGAGACCTCAGGCTCGGCGGTGTGCTCGGCTTGGGCGATCGAGGGTGCAGCCTCGCTGCTGAAGCCGTCGAAATCGGCGACTGCGTCGGACGCTTCCGACGGCTGACTGGTACCGAGTTCGTCGCCGATCGAGCCGGCAAGACCTTCCTCGCCGCTGCCACGCCGACGGCGTCCACCCCGACGACCACGCCGGCGGCGTCGGTCCGCGCTGCTCTGCTGCTCGCCGCGGGCCGCCTGCTCCTCGCCCTCTTCGCCATCCTGTTCGGACTCTGCATCCTCTTCGCCTTCGCCGGCCGCGACAGCCGGCTCGGGAAGGGTGGCAGGGCTATCCTCACGCAACTCGCCGTCGCGCTGGCCACCGCGGCCGCGCCGGCGCCGGCGGCGCTTGCGGCGCTGGCCGTCCTGCTCGGAACCTGCTTCGCCCGCGGCCTCTTCAGCGAGACCTTCACTCTCGTCGGTCTCGACTTCGGATTCGGTCTCGATGTCGAAGCCGTCCTCGTCGTCGAAGGCTTCTTCCGCCAGCGGGGGCGGGCTCGCGGCCGCCTGCGCCACCAGCAGTGCCTTGGCGGCTTCCAGCGTGTGGACCTGCTCGCCGCGGTCGATGACATAGGCCTGCGGTCCGCTGACGCTTGCGTCGGCGATGACCGACAGCGTCACCTTGAAGCCGTTCTCGAGATCGCGCAGATGGCCGCGCTTGTGGTTCAGCACATAGAGCGCGACGTCGGTGCGGGTGCGGACCACCAGATTGTGGGTCGCGCCCTTCATCAGGATCTCTTCGAGGCCGCGCAGCAGCTGAAGCGCCACCGAAGACACCGAACGGACATGGCCGGTGCCGCCGCAATGCGGGCACGGATCGGTCGAGCTCTCGAGCACGCTGGCGCGGATGCGCTGGCGCGACATCTCGAGCAGGCCGAAATGCGAGATGCGGCCGACCTGGATGCGCGCGCGGTCCTGCCGCAGGCAGTCCGACAGCTTGCGCTCGACCGCACGGTTGTTGCGCTTCTCGTCCATGTCGATGAAGTCGATGACGATCAGGCCGGCGAGGTCGCGCAGACGAAGCTGGCGGGCGACCTCTTCGGACGCTTCCAGATTGGTCTTGAGCGCGGTGTCCTCGATGTGGTGCTCGCGGGTCGAGCGGCCGGAGTTGACGTCGATCGAGACCAGCGCCTCGGTCTGGTTGATCACGATGTAGCCGCCGGAGCGCAGCTGCACGGTCGGCGAGAACATCGCGTCGAGCTGGCTTTCGACGCCCATGCGCGAGAACAACGGCTGGCCGTCGCGATACTGTTTCACCGCGCTGACATTGGCGGGCATCAGCATCTTCATGAAGTCGCGGGCTTCGCGGTAGCCGGCTTCACCGGCCACCGAGATCTCGTCGATCTCCTTGTTGTAGAGGTCGCGCAGCGATCGCTTGATCAGCGAGCCTTCCTCGTAGACGAGGGTCGGAGCCTGCGACTTCAGCGTCAGGTCGCGCACCGTCTCCCACATCCGGATCAGATATTCGAAGTCGCGCTTGATCTCGGGCTTGGTGCGGGCGGCGCCGGCGGTGCGCAGGATGATGCCCATGCCTTCCGGCACGTCGAGATCCTGCACCACTTCCTTCAGGCGCGAACGGTCCTGGGCGCTGGTGATCTTGCGGCTGATGCCGCCGCCGCGTGCGGTGTTCGGCATCAACACGGCATAGCGGCCGGCGAGCGAGAGGTAGGTGGTCAGCGCCGCGCCCTTGTTGCCGCGCTCTTCCTTGACGACCTGCACCAGCATGACCTGGCGGCGCTTGATCACTTCCTGGATCTTGTACTGGCGGCGTGGGCGGAAGGTGCGCTCCGGCACTTCCTCCAGCACGTCGTCGCCGCCGACGGATTCAACGACTTCCTCTTCGGCTTCCTCGTCGTCCTCGTCCTCATCCTCGTCGTCTTCGCCGGTTGTTTCCGCAGCCTCGGCATGCGGGGCCTCGCCGTAGACGGCGTCGGCCGGCTCAGTTGAAGCGGTCACGGCTTCGGCGAGATCCTCGGCATGCGTTTCGTGGGAATAGGAGGCGTGAGCCTCGAAGGTCTGGGCCCCCTGCGGTTCGGCAGCAACCACGGGTTCGGCGCCGACGGCCGCGACAGGCGCGGGGGTCTCATCGGCATGATGATGCTCGTCATGATCGTGACCATGGTCATGATCATGCGCGTGATCGTCACCATGGGCATGATGATGGTCGTGCGCGTGTCCTTCGTGGTCATGATCGTGGTGATCATGATCGCCATGTTCGTGGTCGTGATGATCGTGCTCGCCCTGATGCTCCGCATCGGCGTGCAGATGCTCGCCTTCGTGCGACGCGCCTTCGGCGAGCATGGCCTCGCCCTCGACCGGCTGAGCCGTGGGATCGGTGCCTTCAACGACGTCGCTGCGGACGCGTTCGCCATGACCGCGGCGGCGGGAGTTGCGGTGGCGCGAGCGGCGGCGGCCGTTGGAGCGGTTCTCGCTCTCTTCCTCGGCCTCGCGATGGGCCTGTTCCTCGGCCTCGATCAGCGCCTGCCGGTCGGCGACCGGGATCTGATAATAGTCGGGATGGATTTCGCTGAAAGCGAGGAAGCCGTGGCGGTTGCCGCCATATTCGACGAAGGCGGCCTGGAGCGAGGGTTCGACCCTTGTGACCTTGGCGAGGTAGATATTCCCGCGCAGTTGCTTGCGTTGCGCGGTCTCGAAATCAAACTCTTCGACGCGATTGCCGCGGACCACGACGACCCGGGTCTCCTCCGGGTGGGTGGCATCGATCAACATCTTGTTGGGCATGTCTTAACTCTTGGCGGCGGCGGGCGCTTTTCACCGTGGGCGCGAGCTGCGCTGCCGGGTGACGCGACGGTCCACCTGATTCGGGGGTGAGGGGAAGGCCGAAACGCCGTCTCTCGCGCCTTGCCGAACCGAAAGCTTCAGGGCCAAGGCGGCGCGCGGGATTTTCACCCCGCAGCGTCGCGAATGATCCTTCAGAATTCGTCGGCACAGTCTGGCGCATCAAGCGTCGGCCCGTATGAAACATTGGGCGGCGAGGCCGCCCTTCAATCAGTTGCTGCTGGCCAGGCATGGCGCGAGCGCGCTCGCCTTGGGGTCGCGAACCGCTCCCTTGGGATCAAGGGACCGGGTAATGGGTTACGTCGCTGTCAGAACTGTCCCGGAAACGCGAGTGGTAACCCAGGACCGTCCGCCACCGGCGCTTGACCCGCTCCACCTCGCTGCCGCGCACCGCGCTGGTCTTAGAGGGGAACGGAAAAACGCTGGAATTCCCAAACCTTGAGAGTTCCGGCGCTGCACCGGGAGGCTGAATGCGACACAACCGGAAATATCGGCCGTCAGCATTCCGTACATACGAGGAATGAGCCATCGGTGCAAGGGAGCGTCGCACGGCGGTCACAGTCAGCGAGTTTCGCGCTTCTGTCATTAAGGATCGATTAACCCTGTGGTTCTATTGCGTTAAAAGGGCTGCTCGGAGGCACGGAATCGGTGGCGAGCCGCACAAATCAACGGGTTTTGCTGGGATGCGCTCTGCTGTGCGCAGCGGCGTTGCCGTGTGCTGATTCCTCGCGCCTGAGCGCCGCGGAAAGCCAGCCGCAACCCATTGTTGCAGTAGCGAATTTTCCGATCGCCTCCGCCGCCCGGCTGGCCGGGGATGGCAAGCAGACTCGCTTCATTCTCGACCTCGACCAGACCGTCACCTTTCGCGCCGTCACGTTGGCCGACCCGTATCGGGTCGTCGTTGACGTGCCGCAGGTGAATTTTCAGCTGCCCGCGGGGGCAGGGAGCGGGGGGCGCGGACTGGTCAAGGCCTTCCGCTATGGACTCGTCATGCCCGGCGGCTCGCGAATCGTGTTCGACCTGACCGGACCGGCCCGGATCGCCAATTCCTATGTGCTGGAGGCGGCCAACGGCCAGCCGGCCCGGCTCGTGCTGGAGCTGGAGGAGGTCGACCGGACCGCCTTCGTGCAGTCGCTCGCACCCGAACACCGCCCCGAGCTGCGCCCGACCATCGCGGAAGCGCAGCCTGCAACGGCTCCCGCGACGGCAGCCCCGGACTCGGCGGCGCAGCAGAAGGCCGACGGCCGCCCGGTAGTCGTGATCGATCCCGGCCATGGCGGCATCGACAACGGCACGCAGTCGAGCGGCGAGAGCGAGAAGAACCTTGTGCTGGCCTTCGGGCTGGCGCTCCGCGACAAGCTGGAAAAGGCCGGCAAATACCGTGTGGTCATGACGCGGGACGACGACACCTTCATTCCCCTCAATGACCGGACCAAGGTCGCCCGGAATCTGAAGGCGGCCTTGTTCGTCTCCATTCATGCCGATGCGCTGCCTCGCGCCGAGGGCGATGCGCAGGGCGCGACCATCTATACGCTGTCCGACAAGGCGTCCGACGCAGAGGCACAGCGGCTGGCGGACGCCGAAAACCGGGCGGATGCGATCGCCGGCTTCAACCTCGCCGAAGAGCCGACCGACGTCGCCGATATCCTGATCGACCTCACCCAGCGGGAAACCCGCACCTTTTCAAACCGTTTCGCGCGCCTTCTGATGGGCGAGATGAAGTCGACGGTGAGGATGCACAAGCATCCCCTGAAGTCGGCGGGCTTCCGGGTGCTGAAGGCGCCGGATGTGCCCTCGGTGCTGGTCGAGATCGGCTACGTCTCAAATAAAGGTGACCTCGAGCATTTGGTCTCCGAGGGCTGGCGGTCCCGTGCCGTGGGCTCGATGGCGCAGGCGATCGACGGGTTCCTGACCAAACGGATGGCTACGGCGGGATCGTCGAATTGACGCCCCGGGGATCGTCAAATTGACGACCCAGGGATCGCCGAATTGACGACCTCTGGATCGCCCCAATTGGGCGACCCGGGGATCGTCGAATTGAAGGGGTTTTCCAGTCCCGCCGCAAAAGCCCTAGTTTGGCCACAGCGGGCGCTTTATAAAAAT
This sequence comes from Bradyrhizobium symbiodeficiens, assembly GCF_002266465.3. Taxonomy (NCBI): domain Bacteria; kingdom Pseudomonadati; phylum Pseudomonadota; class Alphaproteobacteria; order Hyphomicrobiales; family Nitrobacteraceae; genus Bradyrhizobium; species Bradyrhizobium symbiodeficiens. The sequence continues at coordinate 3,522,832 of NZ_CP029427.2, forward strand.
CCCGCAGGGGGTTCCGGAATCGGCGAGAATCCTTGTTCGGCAGGCGTCATAAGTCCGGCACTGATGGTATTGCGTTAGCCGGTGAATTCGCGACGTGAGATTGGCGCCTGTTGGGGGTGCCAGTTTTTTGGTCCGATGGGCTGATACTGGTCTGATCCAGAGTTTGAACGGATAAACACATAATGCGCTTGCTGGTGCGGTTCATGGGCTTCCTGTTCGCCGCGGGAACGGTATTGTTCCTTGTCGGTGTCGGGGCCGTGGCAGGCTTGATCTGGCATTTCTCCAAGGACTTGCCCGACTACTCTCAGCTTCAGGATTACGAGCCGCCTGTGATGACCCGCGTGCACGCGGTCGATGGCTCGCTGCTCGGCGAATATGCCAAGGAGCGGCGGCTGTACCTGCCGATCCAGGCGGTGCCCAAGCTCGTGATCAACGCGTTCCTGGCGGCCGAAGACAAGAATTTCTACGAGCATGGCGGCATCGACTACACCGGCATGGCGCGCGCCGGCGTGGCCTACATCCAGAACTACGGCTCCAACCGCCGTCCGCAGGGCGCCTCGACCATCACCCAGCAGGTCGCCAAGAACTTCCTGCTGACCAACGAGGTCTCCTTCTCCCGCAAGATCAAGGAAGCCTTGCTGGCGATGCGGATCGAGAAGACCTATTCGAAGGACAAGATCCTCGAGCTGTATCTGAACGAAATCTATCTCGGCCTCGGCGCCTACGGCATCGCGGCCGCGTCGCTGGTCTATTTCGACAAGTCGGTGAACGAGCTGACGGTGGCGGAAGCGTCCTATCTGGCCGCGCTGCCGAAGATGCCGGCAACGCTGCATCCGGTCCGCAATCGCGACCGCGCCATCGAGCGCCGCAACTACGTGATCGACCGTCTGCTGGAGAACGGCTGGATCAAGCAGGCCGACGCCGACAAGGCTCGCAAGGAGCCGCTGGCCGTCACCAGCCGTTCCAACGGCGCCCACACCTTCGCTGGCGAATATTTCGCCGAGGAAGTCCGCCGCGACATCTTCGAGCGCTATGGCGAGAAGAAGCTGTATGAGGGCGGTCTTTCCGTCCGCACCACGCTCGATCCGAAGATCCAGGTCATGGCGCGAAAGGCCATGGTCACGGGCCTCGTGAACTATGACGAGCAGCAGGGCTATCGCGGCGCCATGAGCAAGCTCGATATTTCGGGCGATTGGGGCGTGAAGCTCGCCGAGATCAAATCGCTCTCCGACATCTCGCCATGGCGCATGGCGGTGGTGCTGGAGACCAGCGACCAGTCTGCCCGCATCGGTTTCCAGCCGAGCCGCGAGCTCGGCGGCGCCGTGAGCAAGCAGCGCGAGACCGGCATCGTCACGCTTGACGGCGTGCGCTGGGCGCGGGCCGCGCAGGGCGGAACCAAGGGCAAGACGCCGACGGCGGTGTCGCAGGTGCTGCAGCCCGGCGACGTGATCTATGCCGATCCGCTCTACAAGGACGGCCAGCCGGTCGAGGGCCAGTACCGGTTGCGCCAGATCCCCGAAGTGTCCGGCGCGATGGTGGCGATGGATCCCTGGACCGGCCGCGTGCTCGCGATGGTCGGCGGCTTCTCGTTCGACCAGAGCCAGTTCAACCGCGCCACGCAGGCCTATCGGCAGCCGGGTTCGTCGTTCAAGCCGATCGTCTATTCGGCCGCGCTCGACAACGGCTATACGCCCTCGACCGTGGTGCTCGACGCACCCATTGAAATCGACCAGGGGCAGGGCGCCGGCGTATGGCGGCCGGAAAACTTCTCCTCGGGCAAATTCCAGGGACCTGTGACGCTGCGCAATGCGCTGCGGCAGTCGCTCAACACCGTGACGGTGCGACTGGCGCAGGACATCGGCATGCCCTTGATCGGCGAATATGCCCGCCGTTTCGGTGTCTATGACGAACTGCCGAACTATCTCTCCTACGCGCTGGGCGCCGGCGAGACGACGGCAATGCGCATGGTCACGGCCTACTCGATGCTCGCCAATGGCGGCCGCCGCGTGAAGCCGACGCTGATCGATCGTATCCAGGACCGCTACGGCCACACCATCTTCAAGCACGACCAGCGCGAATGCCGCGGCTGCGACGCGCCGGGCGGCTGGAAGAACCAGCCCGAGCCGCAGCTGATCGATCGCCGCGAGCAGGTGCTGGACTCCATGACCGCCTATCAGATCACCGAGCTGATGGAAGGTGTGGTTCAGGCCGGCACCGCGACCGTGGTCAAGGCGGTCGGCAAGCCGATCGCCGGCAAGACCGGCACCACCAACGAGGCCAAGGACGCCTGGTTCGTCGGCTTCTCGCCCGATATCGCCGTCGCCATCTATATGGGCTACGACAAGCCGCGTCCGCTCGGCAAAGGCAACGCCGCGACCGGCGGCCATCTCGCGGCTCCTATCGCGCGCGACTTCCTCCAGCTCGCGCTCGCCGACAAGCCCGCCGTTCCGTTCAAGGTCCCGGCCGGCATCAAGCTGGTTCGCGTCGTCGCCAAGACCGGCATGCGCGCCGGCCCCGGCGAAACCGGCGGAACCATCCTCGAAGCCTTCAAGCCGGGCACGGCGCCGCCGGATAATTATTCGGTCATCGGCGTGGCCGACGCCGACGGGCGCGGCGGCATGCCGGCCTCGCAGCAGCAACAGCCGGACTCCGGCTTCCTCATGCGGCCGGGCACCGGTGGGCTGTGGTAGCGGATAACGCCTGATACGGGCGAGACGGGCGGTTGCGCTTTGGCGCTGCCGCCGTTACATCCCCGTCAGGCGCGATGTTCATCGCGCCTTGGGTTTTGCCTTGCTCATGATCTTTCGGGAAGCCGCTTCGCACTTTCCCGGACCATGCGCGCGGCGCGGACCAATTCCGCGAGACCAGAGAACGACATGCGCGCCGAAATCGAACGGTTGGTAGAAGAGATCAAGCAGTCAGTCGGGCTGCTGAGGAGGCATCTTTGACGTCGAGAAATCGACGGCGCGCCTCGCTGAGCTGAACAAGCTCGCAGAAGATCCCAACCTCTGGAACGACCCCCAGAAGGCCCAGAAGCTGATGCAGGAGCGGACCTCGCTTGAGGATTCGCTTGGCGGTATCGGCAAGGTCGAGCAGGAGCTCGAAGACGACATCGGCATGATCGAGCTCGGCGAGGCCGAGGGCGATGCCGGCGTCGTGGCTGAGGCCGAAGCCGCCTTGAAGAACCTGAAGAAGGAAGTGGCGCGGCGCGAGCTCGAGGCGCTGCTCTCGGGCGAAGCCGACCGGTTCGATTCCTATCTCGAAGTCCATGCCGGCGCCGGCGGCACCGAGAGCCAGGATTGGGCCCAGATGCTGCTGCGCATGTACACGCGCTGGGCCGACACCCACGGCTTCAAGGTCGAAGTGCTGGAAGAGTCCGAGGGCGAAGAGGCCGGCATCAAGTCCGCGACCATCCAGGTCTCCGGCCACAACGCCTATGGCTGGCTGAAGACCGAAGCGGGCGTGCATCGCCTGGTGCGCATCTCGCCGTTCGATTCCAACGCGCGGCGGCACACGTCTTTCTCCAGCGTGCAGGTCTTCCCGGTCATCGACGACAGCATCAAGATCGACATCAAGGAATCCGATGTCCGCGTCGACACCATGCGCTCGGGCGGCGCCGGCGGCCAGCACGTCAACAAGACCGAATCCGCGGTGCGGCTGACGCACATCCCGACCGGCGTTGCCGTGGTCTGCCAGGCCGGCCGTTCCCAGCACAAGAACAAGGCGCAGGCCTGGGACATGCTGCGTGCGCGTCTTTATGAAATCGAGCTGAAGAAGCGCGAGGAGAAGGCCGCCGCCGACCAGGCCGCCAAGACCGATATCGGCTGGGGCCACCAGATCCGCTCCTACGTTCTGCAGCCCTACCAGATGGTGAAAGACCTGCGCACGGGCGTGCAGACCTCGGACACCTCGGGCGTGCTCAACGGCGAGCTCGACGACTTCATGGCCGCGACGCTGGCGCAGCGCGCCTTCGGCACAACTGGCGCCGACATCGAGGACGTGGACTGACCATGCCCCGCATCGCCTTCATCGGATTGGGGCGGATGGGTCATGGCATGGCCGGCCGCTATCTCGATGCCGGCTTCACGGTGACGTTGTGGAATCGCAGCAAGGCAAAAGCGGAAGACCTGATCGCGCGCGGCGCGCATTGGGCGACCTCGCCTGAAGACGCCGCGATCGACGCCGACGCCGTCGTGACCATGGTGGCCGATGACGAAGCCTCGCGCGCGGTCTGGCTCGGCCCGAAGGGCGCGGCCAAGACCGCCAAGGCCGGCACCATCGCGATCGAATGCTCCACGGTCTCCTACGACCACGCCCGCGAGATGGGCCGCGAACTGAACGCGCGCAGCCTCATTTATCTCGATTGTCCCGTGACGGGTTTGCCGGATGCGGCCGCTGCCGGAAAACTGACCCTGCTGGTCGGCGCCAACGCGGCTGACCTCGATCGCGCGCGGCCCTATCTCGAGCCAATCGGCTCGACCATCCGCCATTTCGGACCGGTGGGCGCCGGCACGGTCTACAAGCTCATCAACAACCTGATGGGCGCGATCCAGATCGCCGGCCTGGCCGAGGGCCTTGCCATCGCCGAGCAGGCCGGGCTCGACATGAACCTCGTGCTGGAATCGATCCAGGCAGGCGTGGCCGCAAGCCCGCAGGTGCAACGCCACTCCAAGCGCATGGTCGCCCGCGATTTTTCCGGCGCGACGTTCACCACAGCACTGCGCCACAAGGATGCGGCCTATGCCGTCAAGCTGGCGGAGAGTCTGCTGGCCGACAAGCCGCTGGTCGCGCGCGCCGCGGTCGAGTCCTACGCGCAGGCGAAGGCGGCGATGCCCGACGAAGATGAGGGCAGGCTGATCGAGCTGGTGTCGCGGCCGAAGAAGCCGTCCTAGGGCGTGGACTCGTAGAGTTCAGCTTAGCAACGCAAAGCGGAAGTCTCCGACTTTGAAGGTGTTCGGCGGCTTGTGACCCAAAGCGGACGCAAAGTGTTGCAGCCTTTTGATCCTGATCAAAGCGCGATTTGGTCGTAGTCTCATAAGTGCAACTGCGAAGTCCCTAATTGCGCACCGTTGAGCCGTCAGTTTCCCCAAAGCTGGCGGCTCTTTCTTTTGCGCGCGGCGGGCGATGCGAAGCCTACCACCTCCGGGGAAATACCTAGGCCCGCAAGATTTGCGCAGGATCAAGTTCGACCACGCCTGAATTGCCTACTTTTCCCGGAATAAACAAGGGAGGCGACAATGCTGGTGCGGACCAATGGGGCAAACCGCCGTCCGATCGACGGACATCTTGCTGCAGTAGCAGGCGATCGCGCCTTTCACAGCGAGTTCAAGTACCGTCGCGGAACAGAGATTTTTGGGGAGGACGAAGATGCCGAGTACGTTTATCAAATCTCTTCCGGCGCAGTGCGTACAAGCAAAATGCTTCCCGATGGCCGCCGTCAGATCAATTCATTCCATTTGCCGGGCGATATGTTCGGCTTTGAAAACGGAGCGACGCATCGCTTTACCGCTGAGGCAATCATTGAAACTGTCGTGAGTATCACGCGGCGATGCAATGTTGTGGGGGCTATGACGAATCGAGAGAAGGACGCAATGAACCTGTTCGGCTTTGTCACGCAGAACCTTGCACATGCCGAAAATCACATGCTCCTCCTGGGTCGCAAAACAGCGCTGGAGAAAGTTGCCGCGTTCCTACTGGAAATGGACGAGCGACAGTCCCACCCGAACATATTGATCCTGCCGATGAACCGCCGCGACATCGGGGATTATTTAGGGCTAACTCTGGAAACCGTCTCACGCGCATTTTCCACATTGCGAGACGTGCAGCTCTTACGTTTCGATGGGGCGACACAACGACGGGTCAAGCTGCTAGACCTAGAAGGACTTGTACTGCGTTCCGCCTGATTTCAGGTATTGGCCCAAAGCGTCAGTTTGCGTGGCGCAAGACCATGTCCTGAGTTGGGGGTAAAGCCGACCTGCCGGTTGAGCGCCCGGACTTCTCACTTTGACCCAAAGCGGCCCCTGCAGCCAATATCGCTCGCGCCTAAGCTATCACGGCCTCCACGATGCTCGCACCCGAGTTGGTCGGCACGACCCGGGTTAATCGGAAACCTCCCTTGCCCAAGAGTGACGCGTATTCGACTTCGGTTCGCTCCTGACCTCCCATATTGACGAGCATGGTCATGTCGAGCATCTTCCCTGGATGCGGTATGTCGCCGATGGGCAGTACCATTTCAACGAGGAGCAGACGCCCGACCGAATTAATTGCCTTGCGGACATTGCCGAGGATAGTCAGACACTGATCCTCATTCCAGTCGTGGATGATGTGCGAAAGGACGTAGGCGTCAGCGCCCGCGGGGACGCTCTTGAAGAAATCGCCAGGCTCAATCATCACTCTGTCGCTCACGCCTCTGGCTTTGAGCAAATTTGGTGCATCGGTCACAACGTGCGGCCGGTCGAACAAAATGCCGCGCGGCCCGGCATGTTGAGATAGGACAGCCGCCAGCATGTTGCCGGTCGCGCCGCCGACGTCCACAATGGTACTGAAGACTGAGAAATCATAAGCCGTGGCAACCGCAGCAGGCTCCTGATTATGGATGCCGACCATCATCTCGCTGAATAGCGATGCTTCCTCGGGATGATGAGCAAGGTAGTCGAAAAACGCGACGCCTTGCGCCCTTTCAAACCCGGGTCGTCCCGTTTCAATGGAATAGACAACGTGGTCCCAACCACTTTGAGACGACGGGTTGCCGGAAAAAATTACGGATGCTCGTGCCGAGCCGGGCGCGCCGGTTTTCAGAGCCTCACCCAATGCGGTGAGGGCAAAGCGTTGTTCAGTGCGCTCGGTCAGAATGCCCAGGCTCGCCAGGGCACGCATCAGCCTGTGCAATGAAGGCGCATGTACGTGCAACAGTCCGGCAAGTTGTGCAGCACTCTTCGGTCCGGAGGCGAGTTGATCTGCCACCCCCAACTTGGCCGCCGCGTAGACGGTTCTCGCGACGACGTGGGCACGACCCATTTGAATTAATTGAATGTGCGGCGGAGGTTTGTCCGGCCCGGTAACTGACATAACCACTACCCTCAAAGACGAGCAATATACAAGACAATCCAGGAGCGGGCTACTTCAGCCAATGGCCATTCCGCGAAGTGGCGGCATCGCTCCACGAGGTCCGCTTGTCGAGGCATGGCGAACGAGATTTGTTCAGGTTGAGTTCTTCGCATTTTGACCCATCTCGGCCATAAAAACGCGACGGACATCATCCCCGTTGCCCATGCTTAGGAACCAACCTCGCTAAGAATTTCGTCCCCAATATCCTTCGTCAGCCGGTCGGGAATGCCCGGCGGGTGCTTGATCTCTGGCGGAATCGGCGAGACATATTTGTAGTCACCACGGCGGCGCACGAGATCGGCTTTCGCCGCCTTGCGCAAGTCGGCATTGGTCATCAGATCGTGTCCAATGCCTGCCATGATTTTTGCCGACGCGATGGATGCCTTGTCGCCGATAGACATGCCGCCACACGCCGTGACACCCCAGGTGTGCAAGGCAATACCGAGCGGGAGTGTTGGCCAGCCGAAAACCGACAATGGCGTGTTGAAGCTGACGTCGCCGCAATCCGATCCGCCACCCGTCGTCTTTTCCCCGATTATCGGGGCGACAGCCGTGGCTAATCCTTTTTCCGGCAACGTCATCTCTTTCTGAATGGTCTTCGCAAAGGCCTGCTCTGCTTCTGTCCATTCGATCGGCGTCGCCTTCATGTGCCGATGTGTCAGCGCGATCAGTGTATCATTCGGAAGGATCTGGTGAACGCCGGTGAACACCTGGAATTCCGCTTTGGTCTGGGTCATCTGGGCCGCACCTTCGGCAATGCCCTTCGCCCATTCAGTGAGCTCCACCACGTTCTGGCGATTCTTGTCCCGGATGGTCAGGAGCATTTGCGCAAAATCCGGCACGATGTTCGGGGAGAGGCCGGCTTTTTCGTAGACGTAGTGCATGCGTACGGTCGGCTCCACATGCTCGCGCATGAACTGTATGCCAATGCCGAATAATTCCGCCGCCTTCAGTGCGCTGCGCCCCTGCCACGGTTCTACGCCCGCATGCGCAGTCCTGCCAAAAAACTTGATGCGAATGCCATTATTTGCAGCCGTGGACACGGCGCCTGTGACTGCAACTGGCGCTGGATGCCATGACAAGGCGGCATCGACATCGTCAAAGAGTCCATCCCGCGCAAAATAGGCCTTTACGGCGCCACCTTCCTCGGCGGCACAGCCAAAGACCAGAATCGTGCCAGGCGTCTTGTCCTGTTCCATCATTTTCTTCAGCGCGATGGCGGCGCCCGTGCACCCGGCGCCCAGCATATTGTGTCCGCAGCCATGTCCGACTTCAAAGCCGGTCGGCCCAGGTGTCTTGCGCGGTTCGGCTGCGTTGCCGAGGCCAGGGAGGGCGTCATACTCAGGCAGGAAGCCGATCTTGGGACCGCCCGATCCCTGGCTCCATTCCGCGAGAAAGGCGGTCGGGATATTTGACGTTCCGGTGGTCACCTTGAAACCGGCGGCCTTCAACTCGCGGACATGAATCGCCGCCGACTTTTCCTCGACAAAAAGACCCTCGGCGTTCGTCCAGACCTCGCGGGAAATGCGCAGAATTATGTCGCGCGAGCTCTCCACGGCTGTCGCAGCATTGGCTGCTGAAGATGGAGGAGGGACAGCGGATGCGGTTGCTACGGGTGCCGCCTGCGCCAGGACCGGTCCGACCGAACTGATGCTGCTTGCTCCGATACCGGCTGCACCAGTCGCGAGAAATGTTCTGCGATCAACGCCGGCTTTGTTATTCGTATTTGCGGCCATTTGTGCCTCCTAAGGGCATGTATGCCTCTGAGGCACAGACTTGAGCCTGCCTGCTTCACGTCAAGACTGATTGATCCATCTCAAGGAAGCAGTCGCGCCACGCCGACGACCGCTTCTGGCCCTTAGCTGACCAACTGGTGCGACCTGGCCATGTCCGCCATTGAAAGCTGAACGGACAAGGCGCCGCCTCCGCGCGGGCTGATCGGGTTTACGAGTACACGCCCTGGCCGGCCAGCATCGCGTGGGACAAATTCGATCGCCCAATTCATTGCCGGCATCTGTTTCGTAAACCGGCATTCATCGGAAATCGGGTGGCACTGTTCGCCGCGTGGTCCTAGGCCAGCGGGCTCGACCGCCGATGTGAGAGCCCATGCCCCCAATCGACGACAGGATTCACGCGCGAGACTGGTCGCTGCTCGCGGTACTCTCGATCCTCTGGGGCGGCTCGTTCTTCTTCAACGGCGCGGCCTTGCGGGAATTGTCGCCGCTGACGCTGGTGTTCCTGCGCGTCGCGCTCGGTGCGGCCATTCTCCTGCCGCTGTTGCGCATGCAGGGGATCAGCTTTCCCGATAGCATGTCAGATTGGACGCCGTTCATCGTGATCGGGCTGTTCAACAATGTCATCCCGTTCTCGCTGATCGTGGCCGGGCAGACTTTCATCCCGAGCGGACTGGCATCGATCCTGAATGCGACCACGCCGATATTCACGGTACTCGTGATGGCCGCGGCGGGCGAAGAGGCCTTGCAGGCGCGGCGCGTGGCCGGCGCTGCGCTCGGCCTTGCCGGCGTGATCGTCCTGCGCGGATGGGGCCTCGAGACGAGGCCGGGGCAGGGGCTCGGCATCCTGCTCTGCCTTGGCGGCGCCTTCAGCTACGGCTTTGCCGCACTGGCCGCGCGGCGAATGCTGAAGGACTCAGCTCCGCTGGCTACGGCGACGTTTCAACTGATGGCGTCGACGGTGATGATGGCGATCGTCGCCGGCGTGGTGGAGCAGCCGTGGCATCTCCCGATGCCGGGCCTGACGACCTGGCTCGCGGTGCCTGGCCTCGCGGGCCTCTCGACGGCGCTCGCTTACATCGTCTTCTTTCAGATCATACGGCGCTCCGGTGCGACCAATGTCATGCTGGTGACGCTGCTCATTCCCGTCACCGCCATCCTGCTGGGAGGGCTGGTGCTAGGTGAGCCGATCTCGATGCGGGAGATCGCTGGTGCCATCGTCATCGGCAGCGCGCTGCTCGTGATCGATGGACGCATTTTCAACGTGCTGCGGCGCGTCACGTAAGTTCCGGCTTCTCCGTTTCACCGCGCGGAAAATCGATGCGCTTGCCAGCCGCGAACGGCCTTGCGACACTCCCCACAAAACAAGACTACAAAACAGGGGAGAGACCGATGCCGGGTCGTCGCGAAAACCTTGCTGCCCTCGCCATTCTTGCCGGCGTGCTCGTCACGACACCGGCCTCGGCGCAGAAGAAATACGACCCCGGCGCCAGCGACACCGAAATCAAGATCGGCAACATCATGCCCTATAGCGGACCGGCGTCGTCCTATGGCGTGATCGGCAAGACCGAGGCCGCCTTCTTCAGGATGATCAACGATCAGGGCGGCATCAACGGCCGCAAGGTCAATTTCATCAGCTATGACGATGCCTATTCGCCGCCGAAGGCGATCGAGCAGGCCCGCAAGCTGGTCGAGAGCGACGAGGTCCTCTTGATCTTCCAGCCGCTCGGCACGCCCTCGAACTCCGCGATCATGAAATACATGAACGCCAAGAAGGTGCCGCAGCTCTTCGTCGCCTCCGGCGGCACCAAGTTCGGCGACCCCAAGAATTTCCCCTGGACCATGGGATTCCAGCCGAACTATCAGAGCGAGGGACGAATCTACGCAAAATACATCCGCGATCATTTCCCCAACAGCAAGATCGCGGTGTTCTGGCAGAACGACGACGCCGGCAAGGACCAGTTCAAGGGATTGAAGGACGGGCTCGGCGACAAGGCCAACATGATCATCGCCGACAAGTCCTACGAGGTCAGCGATCCCTCGATCGATTCCCAGATCGTCGCCTTGCACGATTCAGGCGCCGATATCTTCTTCTCGTGGGCCGCGCCGAAGGGATCGGCGCAGGCGATCCGGAAGGTCGGCGAGCTCGGCTGGAAGCCGAAATTCTTCCTCGCCAACACGGCCACATCCATTGCGTCGGTGCTGAAGCCCGCCGGGCTCGACTATGCCAAGGACATCATCTCGACCGCCTATCTGAAGGACCCGACCGATCCGACCTGGGACAAGGATCCGGCCGTGGTGAAGTGGCGCGAATTCATGGATAAATATTACCCCGACGGCGACAAGGCCAACGCCAACAACATCTACGGCTACGTGCAGGCCGAGGCGATGGCGCAGGTGCTGAAGCAGTGCGGCGACAACCTCACGCGCGAGAACGCGATGAAGCAAGCCACCAGCCTGAAGAATTTTCACACCGACCTGATGCTGCCCGGCATTATGGTCAACACCTCAGCCGACGACTACTTCCCGATCGAGCAGATGCAGCTGATGCGTTTCAACGGGCAGGCCTGGGAGCTGTTCGGCGAGGTCATCACCGGCGAGGTCGGCCACGAGCGCAGTCAGTAGTCAGGGCTATAAACGCTCCTGCCAGGGCTTAGCCCGCGCTGAGACGCACGCCGGCGCGCAGGAATTTCTGCGGATCGACCGCTTCGCCCTCGATGCGGGTCTCGTAATGCAGATGCGGACCGGTCGAGCGACCGGTCGACCCGACCAGACCGACGACCTGGCCGATCTTTACGATCTCGCCGACCTTGACGTTGATCTCGGAGAGATGGCCGTAGCGGGTCGAAAGCCCGTTACCATGGTCGACCTCGACCATGCGGCCGTAACCGCCGGACCAGCCGGCGGACACCACCTTGCCGTTGGCGGTGACGCGAACCGGATCGCCGGTGGCGGCGCGGAAATCGAGCCCGGTATGCATCGCGGGCCGACCGAGGAAGGGATCGCTGCGAACGCCGAAGCCGGAGGTGAATTCGACCTCGCCGATCACGGGCTTGCGATAAGGCACCAGCGCCAGCGTGCGATTGAGACGGTCCATCTCGGCGCGCGTGGTGTTGATGCGTGAGAGCTGCTTCTCGAACGGTCCGGCGTTCGCCGTCAGTTTGACCGGTACGAATGGACCGCCCATCGCGGTGCGCGGCACGGCGGATTCGAGATTGGCGAGATTCAGGCCGAGATCGCTGACGACACCGCGCATCCGGCGCATCCGTGAATCCATGCTTTCCTCGACGGCGCTGAGCGCCGCCATCTGGCGCCGTTCCACCTGGTCGAGCGAGGTCGTGAGCCGGACCAGGACGTTGTCGAAACCCTGGTTCTTGGCGAACTGGTTGGTTGGGGGAGTGGCAACAGTCGGAGCGCGCGACTCGAGGCGCGCCTCACGGTCCGGCGGTGCCACGAAGATCACGGTGTCGCTGATCGGCGAGGGTTTTGGCGTCACCTGGCTCGAATCGCCGCGCTGAGGCGTCGCGCGCGGAATCGAGCCGGTTACATCAGGCATGGCTCCGAGCGCCGTGGCCCGGGACTCCAGCGCCGTCTGGCGCTTCATGATCTGGTCGAGTTTCTGGTCGAACTGTTCCTGGTCGAGCAGCTGGCGGCTGGTGGTCCGGTCGACCTTGGCGCGCAACTCCGCGATGCGGTCCTCATAGGCGTACTGCATCTCGGCCTGGCGGGCGATCAGCCGGGTCAGGACGTCGTCACGGAACGCGAAATAGGTGGCGGTTGCCGCCGACCAGAGACCGAGCAGCACCACCGTACCGACCACGATCCAGAACACCACGGGCCCGAAGCGGACCTGCTTGCCGGCATGGACGATGGTGTAGGCGTCGTCGGTCGCGGGAAGGGGAATCGCTGCAGCTGCCGCAAGGGCGGGACGGCGTTGGAAGGCCCGTCCGTGGTCGTGAGGATGATGTTGGGCGTACTGCGAATATTGGGCAGAACTTTTCGACATCGGCACTCCCGCGCCGGTCGGATGAGTCCGTACGGCCTAATTGCCGCAGCAATCTGGGCCGGTCATGGTTAATTTTCCGGAAATGGGAATGCGCGAATTCAATGAACTGGTTAAAGACTTCTTGCCGCTTCCAGCACCTCGTGGGCATGGCCGTCGACCCGCACGTTGCGCCAGATCCTGGCCAGTTTGCCATCGGCTCCGACCAGTATCGTGGTGCGAAGAATTCCAAGGAAGCTCTTGCCATACATCGACTTTTCGCCCCAGGCGCCATAGGCTTCAAGCATCCGGTGCGTCTCATCCGAGATCAAGGGGATACCGAGGCCGTGCTTGTCGCGGAATTTCTCCTGGGCCTTTAACGGATCGGCGGAGACGCCGAGCACGGCGGTGCCGGCAGCGGCGAAGGCGCCGGCCAGGCGGGTGAAGTCGATCGCTTCCCGGGTGCAGCCCGGGGTGTCGGCGCGGGGGTAGAAGAACAGCACGAGCTTTCGGCCGGCATAGTCCGCCAATGTGACGACGTCGCCGCCGTCGCGGGGCAGGCGGAAAGCGGGGGCCTTCTGGCCCTCGGTCAGGCCGGATTTCGCCTTCGCGGGCGGGGATGCCGATTTGGAGGAATTTAACTGTTTCGATGCGGCCCCATGTGATCCTGGTTTTGCTAAGGTCCCGGTTGATTTGCTCGCCGGTGTCCGCGGTGTTTTCGCGGACTTGGCCGGAGTCGAGGCCTGCGTCTTGAGGGCCTTCTTTTTAGCCGTCGGACTGCCGGAGGGCGTTTTGGACGATTTCGTTCGGGATTTCTTGGACATACGCCTTCCTTTCGACGCTTTCGGCGGGTCAATCGAAACGGTATTGCAGCTCTCGTCCGGCGTGCCGGAATCGCGCCCTCGGCTGGGCAAGTCTCGCGGCGCTGGAGTATGGTTACAAGGAATTCCACGCACCACCCCACTGCTCGTTGAACGCGCTCCCGGGGCGAAATGACGAACAGCAGGAATATTCCAGGTATGGCGGCAATGCCGGCGCAGGGAGCTTCGCTTCCAGTGGACGGCTGCGGTCCCGGCGGCGCTCAATCCTATGACGGGCGCCTGTATCGAGAGGCAATGGCAAGGAACAAGTCGCCCCAAGATTACAATCCGGACTTCGATCGGCGCGGCGTTCAGCAACAGCCGCAGGAATGGGACGACGCCGATTGGGATCCGGATCAGGAGGCGGCCGCGGGCCATCGCGCGCGCCGGCTGTTGTCGCGTTCCAATTCGGGCTTTCATCGCTTCGGCGACGGGTTTCGCAGGGTGCGGCGCTGGCTGGCCGCCGATCGTTGGCTGAAGCGGGTCGCGCTCGTCGTCGGGACCCTCGCCGTCGTCTTCGTCGGCTGCTTCGGGGCGCTGTGGTGGCGGCTCGGTGCCGGCCCCATCAATCTCGATATCGCAACGCCGTGGCTGGCGTCCGCGATCGAGGACAATATCGGTCACGGCAACACGGTCGAGATCGGAGGCACCCAGATCGAGCGCGCCGGCCGGGTCCGCATCGCCGTCCGCATCCGGGACATCATCGTCCGCGATCGCGATCACGCCGTCGTTGCCAGCGCGCCGAAGGCCGAAGTGAAGCTGTCGGGTGCAGGCCTCTTGATGGGGCACCTGCGCGCCGAAAGTCTCAATCTGGTCGATGCCGAGCTCGCCATCCGCATCGCGCCCGACGGCACCGTCACCGTGTCCGCCGGCGATACCGCAAAGCCGCTGGCAACCGGCGTCGCCTCGAAGAAGGATGCGGGCCTGCCGCCGACATTCCCGCGCAATGGCGTCCCGCCGCCGCCATTCGCCACAGCGCCTGCGAGCCAGGATCCATCCCAAGCCGCCTCTCAAGGCCCGCCTCAGGCGACGGCGCAGAGCGGCATCCTTCAGGGCCTCGACTGGCTCGACAGTCTGAGCATGACCGGCCTCGACGGCCAGAACCTCAACGAGATCGGCCTGAAGAACGGCAATCTGATCGTCGACGATCAGCAGCGCGGCAGCAAATGGTCGTTTGAGAACATCACGCTCAGCCTGCGCCGGCCGAGCCGCGGCGGCGTCACGCTCAGCCTGGGCGAAGAGGGCGCGCGCCCGTGGATGCTGCGCGCCACGATCGGGCCGGCCGAGAACGGCGTGCGCTCGGTCGACATCAAGGCCGACAAGCTCTCGACCTCCAACATCCTCCTGGCGCTGCGGGTCAAGGATCTCACCTACACGGCCGACCTGCCGCTGACGGGCGAGCTCAAGGGCGAGCTCGGCCGTGACGGCGTGCCGACCTTCTTCCGCGGCAAGATTGCGGTCGGCGCCGGCAATATCATCGACACCGATACGCCGGACTATCCGATGGCGATCGACCAGGCCGAGATCAACGTCGAGTGGGACGCCAATCGGCGGGTGCTGGTCGCCCCGTTCAAGATCCTGTCGGGCGCAAACCGTCTGACGCTTCTGGCTCATCTCGAGCCGCCCAACGGCACCGTCAATGACTGGCAGCTCGGCTTCAGCGGCGGTTCGATCCTGCTCGGCGGCATCGACAACGAGCCGCCGCTCGTCTTCAACCGCATCGCCGTCGGCTTCCGCTTCGACACCGATCACAAGCGTCTCCTGCTGACGCAGGCCGACATCAGCAATGGCGAGATCGGCGTCGCCGGCACCGGTGCCATCGACTATTCCGGCGAGCCGCGGCTGACGCTGGGCTTTGCGGGAACGCCGATGTCGGCCTCCGCGCTGAAGCGGATGTGGCCGACGCTGGTCGTTCCCGAGTTGCGCGAATGGGTGATCGAGCGGATCGAGCGCGGTACGCTCCAGCGCATCGAGATCGGCGTCAATTCGCCGACGAAAAACCTTCCCCGCAAGGGGCCGCCGATTCCCGACGACGGCCTCTCGGTCAACATCGTGGCGAGCGGCGTCGCGGTCCGTCCCGTGGACGGCATGCCTGTCGTGCACGATGCCGATCTGAAGGCGCGCGTGACCGGCCGCACCGCGACCGTGACCATCGGACAGGGCATTGCCGATACGCCCGCCGGCCGCAAGGTCACGATTTCCGATTTCGTTTTCGAGGTGCCTGACATGGCGCCCAAGCCGTCGCCGTCGCGGACCAGGTTCCGCGTCGACGGACCCGTGCCTGCGGCGGCCGAGATGCTCTCGAATGATCGCCTGAGTGATCTTTCGTCGACCGTCATCGATCCCAACACCAGCAAGGGGACGTTCACGGCGAACATCCAGCTCGGCCTCCCGGTCAAGGGCGAGCTGACCAAGGCGGACACGACTTACGCCGTCACCGCCGATCTCAACGGTTTTGCCGCCGACAAGCTGGTGATGAACCAGAAGCTGGAGGCCAACACTCTCAAGATCGTTGCGAACAACCAGGGCTATCAGGTCAAGGGCGACGTCAAGATCAACGGGCAGGCGGCCTCAATCGACTATCGCAAGCCCGCCGAGGGCGACGCGGATGTCAGGTTGCAAGCGACGCTGGACGATGCGAGCCGGGCGCGCCTGGGATTCGATCTCGGCCCCGCCGTCAGCGGATCGTTGCCGATCAAGCTTTCGGGCAAGATCGCCGGCGGTCCCGAGCAGACGACCAAGCTCGGCGTCGAGGCCGACCTGACCTCGGTCAAGCTCGACAATATCCTTCCGGGCTGGGTCAAGCTGCCGGGCAAGTCCGGCAAGGCCAGCTTCAAGGTCGTGCCGACCGCGCAATCGACGCGTCTGGAAGACATCGTCATCGAAGGCGGTGGCGCCTCGATCAAGGGTTCGCTCGAAGTCGACGCGAACGGCGATCTCATGAATGCGAACTTCCCGACCTATTCGCCTTCCGATGGCGACAAGGCCTCGCTGAAGGTGGAGCGCAGCCAGGATGGCGTGGTCAAGGGCACCATGCGCGGCGATGTGTTCGACGGCCGCGGCTTCCTGAAATCGGCGATCTCGGGCAATTCCAAGGACGAGAAGAACAACAAGTTGAAAAACGTCGATTTCGACATCGACGTGAAACTCGGCGCCGTCGCCGGCTTCAATGGCGAGGCGATGCGCAGCGTCGATGCCAAGATGTCGAAACGCAATGGTGCGATCAAGGCGTTCACGCTGAGCGGCAAGATCGGCAAGGACACGCCGGTGGCCGCCGATCTGCGCGGCGGACGTGCGCAGGGCAGCCGCGAGGTGATCTACCTCCAGACCAACGATGCCGGCGCGCTGCTGCGGTTCACCGACACCTACACCAAGGCGGTCGGCGGCCAGATGGTGGTGGCGATGGAGCCGCCGACGTCTGAGCCGAACACCTCGCGCGAGGGTCTCATCAATGTTCGCGACTTCATGGTGAAGGGCGAGGCACAGCTCGAACGCGTTGCCGCCGGCGCGCCCAACGGCACCGGCAGCGGGGTCTCCTTCAGCGCGTTGCGCGCCGAGTTCACGCGGCAGAACGGCGCGCTCACGGTCCGCGACGGCGTGGTCAAGGGTCCGATGATCGGTGCCACCATCGAGGGCTCGATCGACTATCCCGGCAACCAGGTGTGCATGAGCGGCACCTTCGTGCCGATGTACGGCGTCAACAACATCTTCGGCCAGATCCCGCTGTTCGGCATCTTCCTCGGCGGCGGCAACAATGAAGGCTTGATCGGCGTGACCTATGAGGTCGTCGGAACGCCGTCGGCGCCTGTGATGCGCGTCAATCCAATCTCGGCGATGGCCCCGGGCCTGTTCCGCAAGATCTTCGAGTTCAACACCGGCAAGCAGAACTCACCGTTCGAGGAATTCCCCTCGCAGTCGAACGACGGCTCGACCGGCTCGACGCGCCAGCTCTCGAGCGGCTGCACCCTGACGCGGCGGTAGCCGAAATCGTCATGCCCGGGCTTGTCCCGGCCATCCACGTAATTTCTTGCTATGGGTACGGAGAACGTGGATGGCCGGGACAAGCCCGGCCACGACGAATGTTGGGGAGTTGGGCGTTTGCCCCTTACGCCGCGCGCACGCCGGCGAGGAACGTCCCGACTTCGCCGGAGAGCTGTTCGGCCTGCTTGGAGAGGTTGCTGGCTGCGGCGAGCACCATGCCGGCGGCATTGCCGGTCTCGTTCGCGGCGGTCGAGACGCCGCCGATATTGGTGGTGACTTCCTGGGTGGCTTCCGCAGTCTGCGAGACGCTGCGGGCGATCTCGGCGGTGGCGGCGCCTTGCTCCTCGATGGCGGCCCCGATCGAGGTGGCGATGCGGCTGACCTCCTCGATGGTGGCGGTGATACCGCCGATGGCGTCCACGGCCTCCTTGGTCGCGCCCTGGATCTGCGCGATCTTGTCGCCGATCTCGCGGGTGGCTTCGGCGGTCTGGCTCGCCAGCGACTTCACCTCGGAGGCGACGACGGCAAAGCCGCGGCCGGCTTCACCGGCCCGCGCGGCCTCGATGGTGGCGTTGAGCGCGAGCAGGTTGGTCTGAGCGGCGATGCTGGAGATCAGTTCGGCGACGTGCTCGATCTGCTGGGCGCCGTCCGAGAGCGCGCGCACGATGGTGTCGGTGCGGCGGGCGCTGTCCACGGCGCGGCCCGTGACTTCGGCGGATTGTGCCACCTGGCGGCTGATCTCGGTGATGGAGGAGGAGAGTTCTTCGGCGGCGGCTGCGACCGTCTGGACGCGCTGGCTGGCTTCGGTCGCGGCGGTACCGACCACGGCGGCGCGGCGGTTGGTGCCTTCGGCGGTCGACGACATCGACTTGGCGGTGGTTTCCAACTCGCCGGAGCCGGAGGCCATCAGGCCGACGAGCTGGCCGACGGAGGCGTCAAAGCGGTCGGCAAGCGAGATCAGCGCATCGCGCTTCTCCTGCTCGGTGCGGGTCTTGGTGGCGACCTGCTCGGCTTCCAGATTACGCGCCGTCAGCGCGGTCTGCCGGAGCACTTCGAGCGTCTCGGCCATGCGGCCGATCTCGTCGCCGCGATCGGTCTCCTCGACCGGCTTGTCGATGGCCCCTGCGGAGATCTCCTGCATGCGGTTCTTCTGGCGATCGAGTGCGCTGAGCACGTCGCGGGCGATCAGCCAGGACAGCGTCGCCATCAGCAGCATCAGGCCGACGCCGATCGCGGCGAGCTCCAGCGTCAGTGCGCGCACGTCGGCGTCGATGTCGTCGACATAGAGGCCGTAGCTGATGGTCGCGTTCCAGGGCGCGAATTTGCGCGCGAACACGGTCTTGCGCACGGGTTCGGTCTGGCCGGGGCGGGGATAGAGATAGGAGGTCACGCCGCCCTGCGCGGTCTCGCTGCCGGCCTTGATGATGGCGTCGGCGATCAGGACACCGTTGGAATCCTTGGCCCCGGTGATCTTGCCTTCCAGCTGCTGGTTGGCGCCGTTCACCAGGATGGAGGTGTCGGGGTTGTAGACGACGGGGTAGCCCTGGTTGCCGTTGAAGTTCATGCGGCGGCCACGCTGGTGGAATTGGGCCTTGGCGTCGGCCAGCGTCAGCTTGCCGGCGGTCACCTCTTCCTGAAGCGATTGTGCATAGTTGTAGAGCAGCTCCACCGCAGTCCGCATCTGCTGGACCCGGTCCTCCATCATGCGGCTCTTGCTGAGGACGGACGATACGCCGATGATGGCCGTGACCGTGAGAGCCGCAAGGCAGACCATGCTGGCAAGCTTGGTGCGGATCGTCAGATGGCTCAACAGCTTCATCACAGCCCCTACGGAATGGTTGTTGTTGCTCGCATGGGTAGCATGAAGTTCTTACCAATCATGAACGTAGGCCTGTGGGCGCCGGCCGCGCGAAGGACGCCCCGCAGCCTCATGCGCAAGCGTGCAGGCAGAAGGCCATGCATCGCCGCGCGCCTGCATTCTTGCGGGAGGATCTCGCACCGGACTTTGTTGCTGATCGAGCTCTATCGGAGCGGCAATGAACCGATTCGTTCACCGCCTTGTCATGGCCGTGCTGCTCGTGGCGGCCCTCGTTCTGATCTGGAACGTGCTGGGGGCGCGCTGAGTCGGCACCGGCAGATCCGCCGGTGCCGTCTTGCTTTCAGGTTAATTCGCGAGCGCCTCGGCGCCGCGCGAACGTGCCGCTAGTCCTTGCCCATCGCCGCATCGGCGCTGACCGAGCCGCCACCGGCGGCCGACAGATAGAGGCAGGCGAAGCAGAACAGGATCGCAGCGGTGCCGCCATTGAGCAGCGGCAGGAATACCGGCGTTTCGCCCTTGAGCATGTGGCCCATGAAGTAAGCGAAGGCCATTTCGCCCGCGAGAATGAAAGCGGCGAGGCGGGTGAACAGGCCGATCATCAGAAGCGCGCCGAGCACGAGCTCGATCGCGCCTGCCGTCCAGATCAGCGGCGGGATGTTGGCGAAGTAGGGGAGCACCGGGAATTTGAAGATCTTTGCGACGCCGTACTGGAACAGCAGCAATCCGGTGATGAAGCGAAACAGGCTCAAGAGAACCGGTTGAAAGCGAGTGAGATAAGGAAAGTTCATTTGGTTTGTGCCCTCCATCCAATGCCCGACTAGGATCGTATTCAGTTCAACCCCGCAAGCGACCCCGCGTCAATTTGCGCTGACATTTTTGTCATATCGGACAAAACACCGCAGCTCGTCCGTTCACGCCGCTCGCGCCGGATTTTTTTGCTTACGACGTCCGTCCATCATCCGTATTATCCCGGTGACACCGAGGGATGCAGGTTACGTTGGGGAGACCTATTCCCGCAAGGCGGGCACGATTAGGAATGGAATCATTCCGAGGATCACGCTCGCTAGCGCGAACACGAGCAGCAGGTTGTAGCCGTGGGTGAAATCGTGGATGAGGCCGCCGCTCCATGAGCCGAAGGCGGAGCCGAGGCCGCTGCCGATCGAGATGGTGCCGAAAATCGTGCCGACGCGCTTGCCGCGAAAGATCTTCATCGCGGTTGCCGTGATCAGCGGGCCGCGAGAGCCCATCATGCTGCCGAAGCAGACGACGAAGCCGGTGAGCAGGATGACGTTCGGATAGTACTGAAGCAGCCAGAGCAGGACGATGCCGAGAATCGAGATCGCGTAGCTCAGCAGCACCGACGGCCGGCGCCCGATCAGGCCGTCGAGCGCGGACACGCCGAGCATTCCGAACACCAGCACGACGCCGGAAAAGCCCCAGGCTGTCGCGGCCTGGAGCGGCGGAAAACCGGCATCGATCAGATAGGCCACGATCTGGGCGGCGATCGCATACATGCCGACGGCGGTGAAGAAGAAGGTCGAGAACAGCGCCCAGAACGCGTGGTGACGCATGGCGCTCGGAAGCGTCCAGCCGTGGTCGATGAAGTCGGGATCGCTTCTCTTGGTCACATGCGGCGAGCCGGCCGAAAACATCCGCCAGGGCAGCAGCAGCAGCGGCACCAGCAAGCCGAGCGCGGCGAAGCCGAACAGCTGGTAGGTCTCACGCCAGCCGAGATGGTCGATCAGGAGCTGCGAGGCCGGCAGCAGCGCCAGCACGCCGCCGCCCATCGCCGAATACACCACCGCCATTGCGGTCGGCAGCTTTGGACCGAACCAGCGGCCGAGCAGCATCGAGTTCGGCACATTGCCGATGAAGGCGACGCCGATGCCGACGCAGAGTCCGATTGAAAGCTGGAATTGCCACAGCGCCTGCGCCTGGCTTGCGATCAGGAAGGCCGCACCGAGCAGGAACAGACCGAGCGCGTAAACGATGCGCGGTCCGGAATGGTCGAACAATCGTCCCACCAGCGGCGCGGTCAACCCGCTGATCAGCCAGGTCAGTGAATAGATCGAAACGACCTGCGCGCGGTCCCAGCCGAAGTTTTCGGAGATCGGTTTGAGGAAGACGGTGAAGCTCTCGCTCAGGCCGCGGCCCAGGACCGCCAGCGTGAAGCACAGCGCGAGCACGACGAGCGCGGTGCGCACCGCAGCTTGCTGCGAGCGCTCTGGTTCCATGATCGCTACCGCGGGCGCTTCCTTGGTCGTTTCCTTGGCCGTTTCTCTGGGCGTGTTCTGATCCATTGCCCGTCAGGGAGCGCGCATCCGTGCGCCCTGACAAGCAGCGAAAAGCTCATACGCCTATGCAGGCTTGAGGAGGACGTGCTTCTTCTTGCCGAGGGAGACTTTGATAGCCCCATCCTTTAGATCAGCCGGGGTGAGCATCTTCATGATGCTTTCGACCGTTTCGTCGTTGATTTTCACGCCACGGGAATCGATTAAACGGCGAGCTTCGCCGTTCGATCGAACAAGCTTGGTGAGCTGAACAGCAACGATAACGGATAACCCCTCGCCAAACAGATACTTTTGCTCGTGTTCTGGTATCAAGACCGTAGGTAACGTGTCAGCCGTCGAGCCTTCCTCGAAGGTGCGGCGCGCGGTCTCCGCCGCCTCGTTCGCGGCGTCGCGGCCGTGCAGCAGCGCGGTCGCTTCGGTGGCGAGCACCTTCTTGGCCTCGTTGATCTCGGATCCGCCGAGCGCCTCGAGCTTCCTGATCTCGGCCATCGGCAGCGTCGTGAACAGCTTCAGGAACTTGCCGACGTCGGCATCCTCGGTGTTGCGCCAGTACTGCCAGAAATCATAGGGCGAGAACGCGTCGGCGTTGAGCCAGACCGCGCCTTGCGCCGTCTTGCCCATCTTGGCGCCCGATGCCGTCGTCAGCAGCGGCGTCGTCAGCGCGAACAGCTGGTGGGTGCCCATGCGGCGGCCGAGATCGACGCCCATGATGATGTTGCCCCACTGGTCCGAGCCGCCCATCTGCAATTTGCAGCCGGTGCGCTTGGCGAGCTCGACGAAGTCGTAGGCCTGGCAGACCATGTAGTTGAACTCGATGAAGCTCATCTCCTGCTCGCGCTCGAGGCGCAGCCGCACGGAGTCCATGGTCAGCATGCGGTTGACCGAGAAGTGCCGGCCGACGTCGCGCAGCATCTCGATCCAGTTCAGCCTGGTCAGCCACTCCGCATTGTCGAGCATGATCGCGTCGCTCTTGCCCTCGCCGTAGCGGAGCACCTTTGCGAACACGCCGCGGATCGATTCCTTGTTGGCCTCGATCTCGGCGACGGTGCGCATCGCGCGCGTCTCGTCCTTGCCGGAGGGATCGCCCACCATGGTGGTCCCGCCGCCCATCAGCGTGATCGGCTTGTTGCCGGACTCCTGGAGCCAGTGCAGCATCATCATGGTCAGGTAATTGCCGATATGCAGCGAGCGGGCGGTGCAATCGTAGCCGACATAGGCGGTCGCTTCGCCCTTGGCGGCCAGCGCGTCCAGCCCCTCGAAATCGGAGCATTGGTGGACGAAACCACGTTCCTGCAGGATATTGAGGAAATCCGATTTAAATGCAGTCATCTGTCGGCATGCCTGACAATTCTTGGTTTACTGTTTTGGGAGCAATTTAAGGGTCTTCGGTCGGAACCCGATTGCTGCCCGCCACTTGGCGCTGTGGCATTATAAGATGTGTCCCTCTGGCACAAGATCGGCATGCTGGAGGGGTATTTTGAGGGCGCTGATCCCATGATGTTGACGGCACTCGGTTTGATGAGCGGCACCTCGCTGGACGGGGTGGATGTCGCGCTGATCGAAACCGATGGAAAGCAGGTGAAGGCGTTCGGGCCGTCCGGCTACCGGGCCTATAGCCCGGCGGAGCGCAATCTGCTGCGCCAGGCGCTGAGCGAAGCCGTGCACCTGTCGCAACGTGCCGCCCGGCCAGGCATCCTGGCCGAGGCCGAGCGCGCGGTGACACAGGCCCATGCCGAGGCGGTTGCCGCCTTCTTCGCCCAGAACCGCATGAAGCCGGAGGACATCGACATCGTCGGCTTCCACGGCCAGACCGTGCTGCATCGCCCCGAGCGGCGGCTGACGGTGCAGATCGGCGACGGGCCGGCGCTGGCGAAAGCGATCCATATCCCCGTGATGCATGATTTCCGTGCCGCCGACGTCGAGGCGGGCGGGCAGGGGGCGCCCTTCGTACCGGTCTACCACCGTGCGCTCGCCAACTCGCTGGATCGCGAGGGCCCGATCGTCGTCGTCAATATCGGCGGTGTCTCCAACATCACCTATATCGACGGCAACGACACGCTGATCGCCTGCGACACCGGGCCCGGCAACGCGCTGCTGGACGATTTCATGTACCGCACGATGAACCAGTCGTTCGATACGGAGGGAAAGTTTGCAGCTCTCGGAAAGGTGGACGAGGCCTGGATTGCCCGCGCGCTGGAGCTGCCGTTCTTTGCGTTGCCTCCGCCGAAATCGCTCGATCGCAACGACTTTGCTGCGCTCAAGCTCGGCGAGGTCGCGCCGGCCGATGGCGCGGCGACCCTGACCGCCTTCACCGCGGCGGCGATCGCCCGCATCATCCCGTTGTTGCCGCGGCGGCCACGGAGCTGGATCGTCTGCGGCGGCGGCGCGCGCAACCTCACCATGCTGCGGATGCTGAGGGAGCGGATGGGATCGGCCACCGTCGAGGCCGCCGAGACGCTCGGCTGGGCCTCCGACGCCATCGAGGCCCAGGCCTTCGGCTTCCTCGCCGCCCGCGGCCTGAAAGGCCTGCCATTGTCCTATCCGGCGACCACGGGGGTGCCGATGCCGATGACAGGTGGAGTGATCGCGCGGCCCTGAGGGCGGCCCCGGTCGGCCCATCGTCGTTGCTTCGCTGCGCGCGCAATCATGGCGCATGCGTCGGCGATTGCGGTTCATTCCGCGCGCTTTCTCGCAAGACGCACCTTCTCGTTCTCGCGGCAGATTTCGCCCGAGCTTTGCAGGTCGTTTCGCGCTCTTTGAAGACCAAAGGGCGCAGGGAAGGCCGGGCGCCGGCGGCACCCGCAGGTCCGTGGGCGATAAGAGCGCACACGGGGTGGACCACAGGTGTGCCGGTCGCCCGGCCTTCCCTGCGCGGATGGTTTTAACGGTGTCCTTCGTGCTCTCCTCGGGGAGCGTTGCACTATTGCCCCCGTCGCCTTGCGGCTGATCGATGCGCGTGCCGGTTGGTCGCCACATCACCGCAAACCTTGACGCCAGAACCCCGGGCGTCAGGACCACACGACTTCTCCGTCCGCGGACGGTCTGGCCTCAACATCCGGGGCTTGCGTGTGCCCGCCCCGGACCATCGACCAAACCGCTGTGACCGCGCCGTGTCGTATGCACGTTGCACCGGGACTCACGGTCGCCCGCCCTGTCCTCACGCACATCGCGCCGGCGCTACCGCGTCCACCGCACCCCGGCCCGCATCTCGTGACGATCGCGAAGCGCCCCTCTGGCAGGGCCGGGATGACGGATGTATGCCACAAATCCGAAATTCGGAAAAGCGATATATTTTGGCCGGAAGGGATTGACGGGTTTTGGGTGTTTTGCCCGACGCGTGCCGATGCCGATGACGGGTAGGGTGATCGGTTGGCCCTGAATTAATGCAATTGCATTGATCTTGACGAGTGAATGCAAATGCATCTATATTGAATGCAGTTGCATCGAACCGCCAGGATCATTGCCATGACGACTTCGCTCAAACTGATCAGCCACAAGCTTTGCCCCTATGTGCAGCGTGCCGTGATCGCGCTGAAAGAAAAGGGCGTGCCGTTCGAGCGGATCGACATCGATCTCGCCGATAAGCCCGACTGGTTTCTCAAACTGTCGCCGCTCGGCAAAGTGCCGGTGCTGGTGGTGACGACCGACGAGGGCGAGGTCGCGTTGTTCGAGAGCAACGTGATCTGTGAATACATCGAGGAGACGCAAGGCCGCGCGCAGCTGCATCCGGCAGACCCGCTGAAGCGTGCCGAGCATCGCGCCTGGATGGAGTTCGGCTCGGTGATCCTCGGCGATCTCTGGGGTCTGGAGACCACGACCGATCCGGCGACGTTCGAGAGCAAGCGGCAGGCGCTCGCCGCGAAATTCGCGCGTGTCGAAGGGGCACTCGGCGCGGGGCCGTATTTCGCTGGCGATAAATTCAGTCTGGTCGATGCGGTATTCGCACCGATCTTCCGCTATTTCGACGTGTTCGACGAACTGACCGAGCTCGGCGTCTTCAAGGATCTACCCAAGGTGCAGGCGTGGAGAGCCGAACTGGCAAAACACCCGAGCGTGCGCACGGCGGTCGGCGCCGACTATCCGCAATTGCTGCGCGCCTTCCTCGTGCGGCACGACGCGCATCTGCTCAAGCTCGCGGCTTAAGCTGCGCGCGTTGATCCCGTAGCCCGGATGGAGCGAAGCGCAATCCGGGGCTTGTATCCGCGAATGAAGCTACCCGGATTTCGCTTCGCTCCATCCGGGCTACAAGGTCTCTGCGCTACAAGGCGTCAGCGTACGTTCGCCAGACGCATATCAAGATACGCCGTAATGGTTTCCATCAGCGGCTCGAGCTTGGCATCGAAGAAATGGTTGGCGCCGGGGATGACCTGCTGGTCGATCACGATGCCCTTCTGCGTCTTCAGCTTCTCGACCAGCGTGTTGACGTCCTTGGGCGGCACCACCGCGTCCTTCTCGCCATGCACGATCAGGCCCGAGGACGGGCAGGGCGCAAGGAACGAGAAGTCGTAGAGATTGGCCGGCGGCGCGATCGAGATGAAGCCCTCGACCTCGGGGCGGCGCATCAACAGCTGCATGCCGATCCAGGCGCCGAAGGAGAAGCCCGCGACCCAGCAGGCGCGCGCCTCGGGATTGATGGTCTGCGCCCAGTCGAGCGCTGCGGCCGCATCCGACAATTCGCCGGTACCGTGGTCGAACGAGCCTTGGCTGCGGCCGACGCCGCGGAAATTGAAGCGCAGCACCGAGAAGCCGCGATGCGCGAACGCATAGTAGCACTGGTACACGATCTGATGGTTCATCGTGCCGTGAAACTGCGGATGCGGATGCAGGATCATCGCGATCGGCGCGTTCTTCTGCTTGGCCGGGTGATAGCGGCCTTCGAGACGGCCGGCAGGGCCAGTGAAAATAACTTCAGGCATCGATGATCTCTTGATTGATTTGCTGGAGCGACGATCCTCGGCAATCAACCGATTGTGGCCTCGTCGGCGGGTGCCGACGGAAGCGCGAATGAAGGGTGAGAAGGCGCGCCTTGCGGTGATGCGCTGAAGGCGCGCGGTGACTTGACGGTGCGGGTTCTAACATAGGCTGAGGGTCAAAAAGCAAGCATCTTGAACATCACTCAATGGGCTCAAGATGTTAGCGTGTCATGGTCGCGTCATCGGCGGCCGCGGACATGGAATCGCCCGTTGCCAAGCGCGGGCCGGGGCGCCATGTCGGACCAAAGGGGTCCCACAGGCCGGGTCTTCCAAGCAAGGTAATATAATACTACATGCGGAACCGCGTTTATCTCGACTGGAATGCGACCACGCCGCTGCGCCCGGAAGCGCGACGCGCCATGCTTGCTGCCTGGGATCTGGTCGGCAACCCGTCCTCGGTCCACGCCGAGGGACGGGAGGCGCGTCGGCTAGTGGAAGAGGCCCGTGGCGCACTGGCAGCAGCGGTAGGGGCGCTGCCGCGCAACGTCGTCTTCACCTCCGCTGGAACGGAAGCCAACGCGATGGCGCTGTCGCCTGGCCTGCGGCGGTCATCTGGCGGCCCGGTCGAACGGCTGCTGGTTTCGGCCGTGGAGCACGCCTCGGTGCTCGCCGGTGGCCGGTTCCCGGCGGACAAGATCGGTTTGATCCCGGTGCTGCGTTCCGGTGTGGTTGATCTCGACCGTCTCAGGGGCCTGCTCGCTGACGGCCCTTCGGCCCTGGTTTCCGTCATGGCCGCGAACAACGAAACCGGCGCGCTCCAGCCGGTCGCGGAGGTCGCCCGGGTCGTCCACGAGGCCGGCGGCCTCCTGCACGTCGATGCAATCCAGGCGCTCGGGAAAATTCCGTTCGAGATCAACATCGTGGGCGCGGATCTTGCGACTTTTTCTGCACATAAGGTCGGCGGCCCCAAGGGTGTCGGTGCCCTGGTCGTGGCCGAGGGACTGAGCGGATTGGAGCCCTTGCTGCGGGGAGGCGGCCAGGAGCTGAACCGGCGCGCCGGAACCGAGAATGTTGCGGGAATCGCCGGCTTCGGCGCAGCGGTGAAAGTCGCGCTTCAGACTCTTTCGGAAGATGCGGAGCAGATGGCAACCCTCAGAATTCGCTTGGAAAATGGTATCCGGGGAACCGCCGGCGCAACCGTCTTCTCGGATGACGTTGAGCGGTTGCCGAATACCGTTCTTTTCGCCGCGCCCGGCCTCAAGGCCGAGACCGCCGTGATCGGCTTTGACCTCGAAGGCATCGCAGTCTCGTCGGGGTCGGCCTGTTCCTCGGGCAAGGTCCAGCCGTCCCACGTGCTGTCGGCCATGGGGTACGATCCCGCGGTGGCCCAGGGGGCGGTGCGCCTCAGTCTGGGCTGGTCCACGGAACCGGATGACATCAATAGGGCGTTAGAGGCTTGGCGAAAGCTCGGTAATACCCTACTTAAGGGATAGGCGATGAAACAGGGCTTGAACGGTTCTAAGCCCGTGCTTTCCGCCAAAAAACATCGTAATAGACATCGTAATACTCGTCCGAGTTTGATCCACCGCGGTCCTTGAAACCGCGAGCGGAGGATAGAATGCCAGCCGTGCAAGAGACGGTCGAGCGCGTCAAGCGCATCGACGTCGACCAATACCGCTATGGGTTTGAGACCCTGATCGAATCCGACAAGGCCCCCAAGGGGCTGTCGGAAGACACAGTCCGGTTCATCTCCGAGAAGAAGAACGAGCCCGCCTGGATGCTCCAGTGGCGGCTGGAGGCCTATCGGCGCTGGCTGACCATGACCGAGCCGACCTGGGCCCGCGTCGACTATCCCAAGATCGATTTCCAGGACCTCTATTACTATTCGGCGCCGAAGCCGAAGAAGACGATCACCTCGCTCGACGAGATCGATCCGGAGATTCTCAAGACCTACGAGAAGCTCGGCATTCCCTTGCGGGAAGTCGCGATGCTCGAAGGCGTCGAGCCCAAGCCCGGCGAGGAAGACCCGGCGCGCCGCAAGATCGCGGTCGATGCCGTCTTCGATTCGGTCTCGGTTGCGACCACCTTCAAGGCGGAGCTGAAGAAAGCCGGCGTGATCTTCATGCCGATCTCGGAGGCGATCCGCGAGCACCCTGAACTGGTGCAGAAATATCTGGGATCGGTGGTGCCGACCTCCGACAATTTCTACGCGACGCTGAACTCGGCAGTGTTTTCCGACGGCTCGTTCGTCTACGTGCCGCCGGGCGTGCGCTGTCCGATGGAGCTGTCGACCTATTTCCGCATCAACGAGCGCAACACCGGTCAGTTCGAGCGCACGCTGATCATCGCCGACAAGGGCGCCTACGTCTCCTATCTCGAAGGCTGCACCGCGCCGCAGCGCGACGAGAACCAGCTGCATGCCGCCGTGGTCGAGCTCGTCGCGCATGACGATGCCGAGATCAAATATTCGACGGTGCAGAACTGGTATCCCGGCAATTCGGAAGGCAAGGGCGGCATCTACAATTTCGTCACCAAGCGTGGCGACTGCCGCGGCGACCGCTCCAAGATTTCCTGGACCCAGGTCGAGACCGGGTCGGCGATCACCTGGAAATATCCGAGCTGCATCCTGCGCGGCGACAATTCCAGCGGCGAGTTCTATTCGATCGCGATCTCGAACGGCTATCAGCAGGTCGACAGCGGCACCAAGATGATCCATCTCGGCAAGAACACGTCGAGCCGGATCATCTCCAAGGGCATCGCCGCCGGCAAGTCGCAGAACACCTATCGTGGGCTCGTCACCGCGCATCGCAAGGCGACCGGCGCCCGCAATTTCACGGCCTGCGATTCCCTGCTGATCGGCGACAAATGCGGCGCGCACACCGTGCCGTACATCGAGGCCAAGAACTCGTCGGCGACGTTCGAGCACGAGGCGACGACCTCGAAGATCTCCGAGGATGTGCTGTTCTACTGCATCCAGCGCGGCCTTTCGCAGGAAGAAGCGGTCGGCCTCGTCGTCAACGGCTTCGTCAAGGACGTGCTGCAGCAGCTGCCGATGGAATTCGCGGTGGAAGCGCAGAAGCTGATTTCGATCTCGCTCGAAGGGTCGGTCGGTTAGCTCCGACCCTCGCGGTGCGCCTCGGGCGCTCCATGCATCAATTGAATAAACTGGATACCAAGATGGCTTTGCTTGAAGTGAAAGACCTCAAGGTTCGTGTCGAGGAGCGTGAGATCCTCCACGGGCTGAATCTGACCGTGAACGAGGGCGAGATCCACGCGATCATGGGGCCGAACGGCTCCGGCAAGTCGACGCTCTCCCACGTCATCGCCGGCAAGCCCGGCTATGAAGTCATCGACGGTCAGATCTTGTTCAAGGGCGAGGACCTGCTGGAGATGGCTCCGGAGGAGCGCGCCGCGAAAGGCGTGTTCCTGGCGTTTCAGTATCCGGTCGAGATTCCCGGCGTCGCCACCATGACCTTCCTGCGCACCGCGCTCAACGCGCAGCGCAAGGCGCGCGGCGAGAGCGAATATTCGACGCCCGACTTCCTGAAGAAGGTCCGCGAGGTCTCGAAGTCGCTGAACATCCCGCAGGACATGCTCAAGCGCGGCGTCAATGTCGGCTTCTCCGGCGGCGAGAAGAAGCGCAACGAGGTGCTGCAGATGGCGCTGTTCGAGCCGAGCCTGTGCATCCTCGACGAGATGGATTCCGGCCTCGACATCGATGCGCTGCGCATCGCGGCCGACGGCGTCAACGCGCTGCATTCGCCCAAGCGCGCGATGGTCGTCATCACCCATTATCAGCGGCTGCTGAACTACATCGTGCCCGACATCGTGCACGTGATGTCGAAGGGCCGTGTCGTGAAGAGCGGCGGCAAGGAACTGGCGCTCGAGCTGGAAGCGTCCGGCTACGCCCAGTTCGAGGACGCCGCGTAAGGAATTTTGCGATGAACGTTGCTGTGGCAAAGACCGGAAAGGGCCGCGCGGTGAGCGATCTCTTCGCCAGCGCCGAAGGCCGGCTGCCGGGTTCGCCTTCCGTGATCGCGGTGCGCCGCGAGGCGTTCGAGACCTATGAGCGTCTCGGCCTGCCGCACCGCCGGATCGAGGAATGGAAATACACCGACCTGCGCGCGCTGGTCGGCGAGGTGCTGCCGCTGGCGGCCGCGCCCGATGCGTCTGCGCTGAAGCGCGCCGCGGAAGCCGTCAAGGCGCATGCGATCGAGGGTGCCCGCAAGCTGGTGCTGGTCGACGGCGTGTTCGCAGGCGATCTGTCCGACGTGAAGGCGCTCGCCGCCGAGGCCGGCTTCAAGACGTTGCGGGAGACGCTGGAGAAGGATGCCGGTCTGCTGAAAACCGCGACCACCGATGCCGTGATCGCGCTGAACGCGGCGATGGCGACCGACGGTGTCGTGCTGTCGATTGCGGATGGTGCGCAACTCTCTGCGCCGATCCAGATCATCCATCTCGCAACCGCGGCTTCC
Source organism: Bradyrhizobium symbiodeficiens (assembly GCF_002266465.3). Lineage (NCBI taxonomy): Bacteria > Pseudomonadati > Pseudomonadota > Alphaproteobacteria > Hyphomicrobiales > Nitrobacteraceae > Bradyrhizobium > Bradyrhizobium symbiodeficiens. Next base: position 3,553,993 of record NZ_CP029427.2, read on the forward strand.
GCCTCGGCCTTCACCCGCTCGCGGGTCATGGTTGGGAAGGGCGTCAGCGCCACCATCATCGAGAGCTTTGTCGCAGTCGGTGCGAAAGCCTACCAAGTCAACGATGCCGTCATCCTCTCGATCGGCGACAACGCTGATGTCGCACATATCCGTCTGATGGACGATGCGCCTGACGCGGTGAACATCAGCTCGCACTTCGTGACCGTCGGAGCGAACACGAAGCTGAACTTCTTCAACATGACCACGGGTGCCGCGGTCAGCCGTCTGCAGGGGTTCATCACGCTGGCAGGCGAGGGCAGCGAGCTCTCGGCCAATGGCGTCAATTTGTTGCAGAAGACCGAGCATGGCGACACCACGCTGGTGGTCGACCATGCGGTGCCGAACTGCGTCAGCCGCGAGGTCTTCCGCGCCGTGCTCGACGACCGTGCGCACTCGGTATTCCAGGGCCGCATCATCGTCCGTCCTGACGCGCAGAAGACCGACGGCAAGATGATGATCCGCGCGCTGCTGCTCTCGGACGAAGCCGAGGCCGATAACAAGCCCGAGCTGGAAATCTTCGCCGACGACGTTTCCTGCGGCCACGGCGCCACCGCCGGCGCGCTGGACGACAGCCTGCTGTTCTATCTGAAGGCGCGTGGCCTGCCGGAGAAGCAGGCCCAAGCGCTGCTGATCCAGGCCTTCGTCGGTGAAGCGATCGAGCAGATCGCCGATGACGGCTTGCGCGAGCATGTGATCGGCATCGCCGAGCGCTGGCTGGAGCGGCGCCAATGAGCACGCATCCGGCAGTCAAAAACGGCGCCTATGACGTCGCGCGCGTCCGCCAGGATTTCCCGGCGCTCGCCTTGCAGGTCTATGGCAAGAATCTGGTGTATCTCGACAACGCGGCCTCGGCGCAGAAGCCGAGCGCCGTGCTCGATCGCATGACGCAGGCCTATACGAGCGAATACGCCAACGTGCATCGCGGCCTGCATTACCTCGCCAATGCCGCGACCGAAGCCTATGAGGGCGGTCGCACCAAGGTCGCGCAGTTCATCAATGCGCCCCGGACCGAGGAAGTGATCTTCACCCGCAACGCGACGGAGGCCATCAACCTGGTCGCCTCGTCCTGGGGCGGGCCGAACATCAAAGAGGGCGACGAGATCGTCCTCTCGATCATGGAGCACCATTCCAACATCGTGCCCTGGCATTTCCTCAGGGAACGTCAAGGTGCCGTGATCAAATGGGCGCCGGTCGACGACGAGGGCAATTTCCTCATCGACGAGTTCGAGAAGCTTCTGACGGCCAAGACCAAGCTGGTCGCGATCACTCAGATGTCGAATGCGCTCGGCACCATCGTGCCGGTCAAGGAGGTCGTGAAGATCGCCCACGCGCGGGGCATTCCCGTGCTGGTCGACGGCAGCCAGGGTGCGGTGCATCTGCCCGTCGACGTCCAGGACATCGGCTGCGACTTCTACGTCTTCACCGGCCACAAGGTGTACGGTCCGACCGGCATCGGCGTGCTCTGGGCCAAGTACGACCACCTCGTCGCGATGCGCCCCTTCAATGGCGGCGGCGAGATGATCCGCGAGGTCTCGCGCGATGTCGTCACCTACGGCGATCCTCCGCATAAATTCGAGGCGGGCACGCCCGCGATCGTCGAGGCCGTCGGCCTTGGCGCCGCCATCGACTACGTCAATTCGATCGGCAAGGAGCGCATCGCCGCGCATGAGCGCGATCTCACCACCTATGCCCAGGAGAAGCTGCGCGAGATCAACTCGCTGCGGTTGATCGGCACGGCACGCGGCAAGGGTCCGGTGATCTCGTTCGAGCTGAAGGGCGCGCATGCCCATGACGTCGCCACCGTGATCGACCGCCAGGGCATCGCAGTGCGCGCCGGCACCCATTGCGTGATGCCGCTTTTAGAGCGGTTCAACGTCACGGCCACATGCCGAGCCTCGTTCGGCATGTATAATACGCGGGAAGAAGTCGATCATCTGGCACAGGCGCTGCTGAAGGCGCGGGATTTGTTCGCATGAGTGACACGGCCGAAATCAAAGCCAATCCGATGGAGACCCGTTCGGCGCTGCCGCCGGAGGAGACCGAGCGTCTCACCACCGAGATCATCGCCGGGCTGAAGACCGTGTTCGACCCGGAAATCCCGGCGGACATCTACGAACTTGGCCTGATCTACAAGGTCGAGATCAAGGACGACCGCTCGGTCGATGTCCAGATGACGCTGACGACGCCCAACTGCCCTGCTGCCGGCGAACTGCCGACCATGGTCGAAAACGCGGTCGCCAGCGTTCCCGGCGTCGGCGTGGTCGACGTCAAGGTCGTCTGGGAGCCGGCCTGGACGCCCGAGCGCATGAGCGACGAGGCCCGCCTCGTCCTCAACATGTGGTGACGCGTAACGCTTGCTTTGAATCCTCGGCATTGAATTCGCGCCGCAACGGACCACATCATTGACATGACCCAGATATCGTCAGGCTCGACACCAGCATCCACTCCCAAGCCGCGGCGGCCACGCCCGCAGGTAATGCGGCTGACCGACGCTGCCGCCCAGCGCATCAGCGAACTGACAAACCGCGCCGACTCCGAGATCGTCGGCCTGCGCGTCGGGGTGAAGAACGGCGGCTGCGCCGGCCAGTCCTACACGGTCGAATACGCCCATGACGTCCGCCCGACCGACGAGGTCGTCGAGGACAAGGGCGTCAAGATCCTGGTCGACCCAAAGGCCGTACTGTTCCTGCTCGGCACCGAGATGGACTACAAGGCCGACAAGATGCAGGCCCAGTTCGTCTTCAATAATCCCAACCAGATCTCCGCCTGCGGCTGCGGCGAGTCGGTCGAGCTGCGTCCGGCCAAGATCGACGGGTAAGCTTGGCTAGCGCCTTGCTCCACTGTCGTGCCGGCGAACGGGACCCATACCGCGTGATCCGGCGGTGATGTGCGGTATCAGTACCACGCTTCCTTAGCTGCCAGTCTTCGCTAAACTTCTCCCTGTGGTTATGGGTCCCTGCTTTCGCGGGGACGACGCGGGGGAGAGAGTGTAGGCCATGGACCGCGAATTCCTGACCGACCTGTTCGCCGATTTCGGCCCCGTCACCATCCGAAAAATGTTCTCCGGCTACGGCATCTCAGCCGACGGCATCAACTTCGCGCTGTCGCTGCGTGCCGGCCTGTTCTTTCGGGCCGACGAGGTGACGATCCCGGACTTTGAAGCCGAAGGCTCAAAACCGTTCCAATATTCGACCCGCGCCAAGATCGTGGTGGTGAACTCCTATTGGGAGCTGCCTGCGCGCCTGTTCGACGATTCCGCCGAGCTCGCGCAATGGGCGAGGGCGGCGCTCGCCGCCGCCCAGCGCGCCAAGGTGAAGACGCGGCCGAAGAAAAAGGCGGCGGCGAAGAAGGCGACAAGAAAAGCCGTGCCGAAGAAGCGGTTGGCCAAAAAGGCAGCCAAAAGGAAGGTGCGGTAGGAAAGGCAAAGCGACTTGTCCGCCCTAGCTCGAAGAGCGACGGCGGAAGCGTGCCCACGGTTCGAAATAATCATGCCGAGATGGTGGGCACGGCGCTTGCGCGCCTTTGCCCACCCTACGGGACTTCAGTCCGCGGCCTTGGTCAGGCCTACGCGCATATCCTTCGCCGCAAAGACGGACACGCCGTCAGCCAGCACACGGCCATCGGCGATTCCGAGCACCAGCTTGCCGCGGCGGACCATGCGCATGGCGACCTCGTAGCGCACGCGTCGCGTCTCCGGCGTGACCACTCCGGTGACCTCCACCTCGCCGACGCCGATCGCGCGGCCCTTGCCAGGTGAGCCCGACCAGCCGAGCCAGTAGCCGACCATCTGCCACATCGCATCCAGCCCCAGGCTTCCCGGCATCATCGCATCGCCGCGATAGTGACAATCGAAAAACCATTGGTCCGGCACGATGTCGAGCTCGCCGACGATATGGCCCTTGCCGAACTCGCCGCCGTCCAGACTGATCTCCGTGATGCGGTCCATCATCAGCATCGGCGGCGCCGGCAATTGCGCATTGCCCGGCCCGAAATAACCGCCGTCGCCCGATCTCAGCAGTTCGTCCCGGGTGTAGGACGGTTGCGGCGTGTGGAAATCATGCGGATTGGGCACGACGACAAATCCTCGATGCTCGCGGTCCGGCGGCGCAGAGGATGTCGGTCGGCAGGTTGGAATGTCAACCGCAGCCGTCCGGCCCGCCGCGATCGCCTCACGCCACGCGGCTGTGGGTCTCGTCCGCGTATTCCGGATCGGCCTCGCAGATCACGCGGTTGCGGCCGTTGCGCTTGGCGGCGTAGAGGCAGGCATCCGCACGCTCGATCAGCGCATCGGTGTCGTCGCCCGGCTTGAGCATGGAGACGCCGACGGAGATGGTGACGCGGCCGAGGATCTCGCCGGTGGACTTCTTCTTCAATTCCTTCGCCATCACGGCGCGGCGGATGTGGTCGGCCACCGTGAGGGCCTGACGCAGCGCGGTGTTGGGCAGCACCACCGCGAATTCCTCGCCGCCATAGCGCGCGGTGATATCCTGGCCCTTGATGGTCTGCTTCAGCGAAAGGCCGACGAGCCGCAGCACCTGGTCGCCGGTGAGATGGCCGTAGGAATCGTTGAAGGACTTGAAGTGATCGATGTCGAACAGCAGCAGCGACAGCGGCTCGCCCGAGGCGAGCGCGGTTTGCACCGCCATGTCGATCATGCGGTCGAAATATTTGCGGTTGCCAAGGCCGGTGAGCGGATCGGTCAGGCTTTCGGCGCGGATCGCCTCCAGGCTCAGCTGGAGATTGCTGATCTCGTTCTTCGACAGCGTCAGCCGGTCTTCCAGCGTCTTGTTGGTCTCGCGCATCTCGCTGGTCGAACGCAGCAGCGTTTCGACGATCGACTTGATCTGCTCGCGGCTCTTGGCCGACGCCAGTTTCTCGGTGGCGCCCGACAGGCTGGCATCGTAGGAGCCGGTCACGCCGAGTGCGTCGCTCAAGACCTTCATCACGTCGTCGATCTCGCCGATGACGCGCGCGCCGACCTTGTCGATGCGGTCGGTGGTCTTGATGTGGGAGAGATAGGTCTCGTAGATCTGCTCGAGGTCGGCTTCAGTCAGCTTGCCGCTGCGCGCCAGCGTCTCGTTGATGATCTTGTTGAGCGGCGCGTTGTAGCCGGTGGCGTAGACGTACCAAATCTCATAGTTGCGGGGAATTGCCGTCTGCCGCAGCGATCGGATCTGCCCGAGCGCTACCTCGGCGAACGCCATCGTGCGTTCGTGTTCGTCGAGAACCTTGACCACGGAACATACCCCACAGCGGTCGATGCGCCGTCGACCGCAGCAATGCTTAAATTATGTTCGTAGGCTAACGGACGATCGTGAACGCCCCGTAAATATACGTTCACGGATACATCTAAAAAATTGTGAGGAGGCTTTGCTCAACCGAAAGCCTGGCGCGCATCGCGCTTCAGGCCCCGGCGGGGGAGCGAACCGGCCGCAGCAGGAACGCCGGCAGATGCGAATGATCGCCCGGCTCGGTGTCGGCCTCGCGCTGGCGGCGTGGCTCGGGCCGGCCGATCGACGGCACATGCGACGGATTGGCTTGCTGGCGCGAGCCATGACGCTCGGATGATTGCCTGGCTTCACGCGGAGGTCTTGCCTCGCGTGCGGGCCTCGCTTCGCGTTCAGGTCTTGCCTCGGGAGCGGGCCGTGTTTCGGCTGCTGGCCGAGCCTCGACGCGCGGCTCGTGGCTGCGCTCACGGTCGCGACCGCCGCGCTGCGGCTTGCCGCGTCCGCCACGCGAGCGCTCGCGGCCGCGCGACTCGCGCGGGCGATCACTGTGTTCACCGGTGTCGGCACTCACTTCGTAGTCGCCTTCGGCGCGCGGAATGCTCTGCCCGATCAGCTTCTCGATCGCCACGATCGACTTCTGGTCGAGCGGCGTCACGAGCGAGATCGCGGTGCCGGTGCGGCCGGCGCGACCGGTGCGGCCGACGCGATGGACGTAGTCGTCGGGATGGTGGGGGACGTCGAAATTGAAGACGTGGCTGACCTCGGGAATGTCGAGACCGCGGGCGGCGACGTCGGAGGCGACGAGCAGCGGCAGCTCACCCTTGCGGAACTGTTCCAGCGCCGCCGTGCGGGCCGACTGGTCCATGTCGCCGTGCAGCGCGCCGACGCTGAAGCCGTGCTTCTGCAGCGATTTGTGAACGATCGCGACCTCGCGCTTGCGATTGCAGAAGATGATCGCGTTCTGGAGGTCCTTGGCTTCGCGCAGCAGGCGTCGCAGCAATTCGCGCTTCTCATGCGCTTCGCGCCCGGCCGGGACCTGACACTGCGTGACGGTCACGGCGGTGGTGGCGGGCTTGGACACTTCGACCTTCTGCGGGTTGTGCAGGAAGGTCTCGGTGATACGCCGGATTTCCGGCGGCATGGTCGCGGTGAAGAACAGGGTCTGCCGCGTGAACGGGACGAGCTTGCAGACGCGTTCGATGTCGGGGATGAAACCCATGTCCAGCATGCGATCGGCTTCGTCGATGACGAGCAGCTCAACGCCGGTGAGGAGCAGACCGCCGCGCTCGGTATGGTCGAGCAGGCGGCCGGGGGTGGCGATCAGCACGTCGACGCCGCGCGTCAGCTTGGCATCCTGGTCGCCGAAGGAAACGCCGCCGATCAGGAGGGCGACGTTGAGTTTCTGGCCGGCGCCGTAGCGGTCGAAGTTTTCCTTGACCTGCGCCGCGAGCTCGCGGGTCGGCTCGAGGATCAGCGTGCGCGGCATGCGTGCGCGGGCGCGACCCTTTTCGAGGATGGTGAGCATCGGCAGCACGAAGGCCGCGGTCTTGCCGGTGCCGGTCTGGGCGATGCCGAGCACGTCCTTGCGTGCGAGGACGTGTGGGATCGCCTGTTCCTGAATGGGGGTGGGGGTGGTGTAACCGGTGGCCGCCACTGCGGCGAGGACTTTTTCGGACAGTCCGAGATCTGAAAAGGACATTGAGCCTCTGGTCGAAACCGCCGTTCGGAATCGAGGGTAATAAGGCTGTCGCGTTCCACCCCAAAACGGCGCGCTCTCAAAGAAGCTGGGGGTGCTGACTCACGCGAACAAAGCGCCAAGCTCAGGAATCGCTCTTCGATACCGAGCCGCGTCGACCCGGAACATAGGCGGGAATCGGCCAAAGTCAATGGAGCGGGCGCGGGAAGGTCCTAAAAAACCTGAGGTTTTTACCAAATAGCGGGTGCGACTGGGTTTTTTCCGCCTCGCCGCACGTCCAGGCCGGGGCCGCCAAAACGGCGGCTAACGCCCATCCGAGGCCTGCGCCCGGAAGTCACCGGGGGCCATGCCATAGGCGGCATTGAAGACCCGGTAATAGGTCGCCAGGCTCTCGAAGCCGCAGGAGGTCGCGATGTCGGCGATCAGCCGCTCCGGTGCCTCGCGCATCAGGCGGCGGCTCTGCTTCAGGCGTTCGTCGGTCACCGTCTGCGAGAAGCTCTTCGCCGCGGTCTCGAACAGCATGTGCAGGTGGCGCACGGACACGCCGAGCTGGTCGGCCACCATCGCCGGCGCCAGATCCGGGTTTTGCAGGTGGCCCGCGATCAGGCGTCGGGCCTGCGAGAGGCGGGCGGTCCGCAACGCGGCCTGTCCGCGCCGGCTGCCGGGCCTGACGATGCCGCGCTCGATCAGCGCCAGATGGGCCAAAGTCTGGACGAGGGAGGTCGCATCGACGGCGCACCCATCAGCGGCCTCATCGAGATCGGCAAAGCAGGCGCCGAGCAGCGGCGCCAGGGTGGGATCGCTGAATGTCCGGGGCGCAAGCTCGCGCATGCGTTTGTCCTGCGCCGGAATGCTGCTGACCGGGATCTTCAGGATCCGCAAATGGAAACCTCCGGCGCCGAGCGGCGCGGTGCGGTAGGGCAGGTCGGTATGGCTGGTGGCGAAACTTCCCGGCGCGATCGCGAAGTCGTTTCCGCGCATGCCGCCGAACCAGCCGCCGCTGCCGAGCTGCTGGTAGACGCAGATGCTGTCGCCGGGTGCGTAGGCGATGTCGGAGCTGCTGCGTTCGACTGAATATTGCGAGGCCTTTAGCTCGACGAGGCCGGCGCCGCCGAATTGGCGCAGCGAAAATTCGCCGAAGAAATCCCCGCGCCGTTCGCGATCGAGTTCGGCGGTGACGCCGAACAAACCCTTGGAGCGCACCTCGCGCCAATAGTCGAAGCGATCCTTCGGCTCGACTTCGTCGGTACACCAGCGATACACGGCAGCCCCCTCGCTTCCAGTGCGTTTGGCCGATGCCAAGGAAAAAGCAGATTCCAGCGCAATCTGCCATAGGAAGATCGTGGAACCGGGGCCCGGGCGCTTGAACCCTCGTTACGTCTGGGCCGACTATCACACAGCGGCAGGGGGTCCAATGAACTGCCGTTCGAGGGAAGCGGCGTGGCGCCGTTCTGTAACGGGAATTTTGCGATGACGCGTCGGCTTTTCGGAATTCTGGCGGCCCTTGGCCTGGCGGCGAGCCTGAGCGGCTTCGTCGCCCCCGCCCATGCCGAGAAGCGTGTCGCGCTCGTCGTCGGCAACAACGATTACAGGAATGTCCCGAAGCTGCTCAAGGCGGTCAACGACGCCCGCACCATGGGCGATACGCTGAAGCAGCTCGGCTTCTCGGTGATGGTCGCCGAGAACCAGAGCCGGCAGCAATTCTCCGAGACCCTGCTCGCCTTCGACAAGGCGATCGAGCCCGGCGACACCGCGTTCTTCTTCTACGCCGGCCACGGCTTCGAGATCGCGGGCCAGAACTACCTGTTGCCGACCGACGTGCCGGCGGCGACCGAAGGGCAGGAAGAGCTGGTGCGCGACGCCTCGATCCTGGCCGACCGCATCGTCGAGCGCCTCCAGAACAAGAAGGCGCGGACGTCGATCCTGGTGTTCGACGCATGCCGCAACAACCCGTTCGAACGCAAGGGCACGCGCGCAGTCGCCGGCGGCGGCGGGCTTGCTCCGATGGTGCAGCTGCCCGAAGGCGTGTTCTCGGTGTTTTCGGCCGGTCCCCGCCAAACCGCGCTCGATCGGCTCTCCCACGACGACGCCAATCCCAATTCGGTGTTCACACGTACTTTCGCCAAGGAGCTGCTGCAGCCCGGCGAAAATCTCGTACAGGTGGCGCAGCGCACCCGCCGTCTCGTCAGCGAGATAGCCGGCACCGTCAAGCACAGGCAGGTGCCGGTCTATTTCGACCAGATGGTCGACGACGTCTTCCTCAGCGGCATGGCGAAGGATGCCGTCGCGCGGCCGGCCGATCCGCCGCCGCAGAAGCTTGCGGCGCTGCCGCCGGTGTCGGTGCCGCAGATGCCAAAGGAAGAAACCACCAACGCGCCGATCGCGAGCTTTTCGCGGCACAATGGCGGCTGGAGCGTCGTGTTCTCCTTTGCCGACCCGACGCTTGGCATTTCCTGGCGCATGGCCGGCAAGGGCGATTTCCGCGAGACCGGCTTCATCGACACGCTCGATCCGCGCACGCGCAAGCGGATGCCGAACCCGTCGATCGAATTGCCGCCGGACGCGGCGGCCGGCACCATCGAGGTCCGCTATGTCGATCAGTCCGGTGACATGCAGGGGCCGTTCCCGATCCGATTCGATCCCGAGGTCGCACTGATCCGCGACCAGCGCAAGATCCTCGACATGACGGCGACGAGCTGGCTGTCGTTCCGCGAGTTCAACGGGCTGTTGGTGTACTACACGCATCTCGTGTCGTATCGCTGCGCCATCCGCGAAGTGCGCATCGGCATCGACAGCGCTGTGCCCAACCAGGTGCTGAAGATGCCCGCTTGCGACATGCGCGACCCCAGTGCGATCACCGCCGGCATGCCGCTCTACATGAAGCTTGCACCGAGCACGCAGTCCATCTCGGTGGAACTGACCTATCGCGACGGCAGCGTCTCGGAGATCAAGAGTTTTCGCAGCGGCAACCGCAGCAACAATTGATGACGCGGGCGGAGGTGTCGCGCGCTTCCGCTACGCGCGGCGCTTCCTGATGAAGCGCTTGATGGACTCGACGGCTTCGATCAACGGCGGAGCCAGCGAAAAGAACGCGCCCATCGCGATCGAGATGACGACGTGGCGGAGCAGCAGCTTCTCATGCTCCTCCTCGAACGGATAGCCGTTCTGGTCGATCGGCACAGGCGCAAGCGCGCCGGTCTGCTGTGGATCCGACGTTCGCGGCCTGCGCGGCGGGATCATGATCACGACGAAAAGCACGTTGATCAGGATCCACACCCCGAGCACTATAAGGATCGTCTGCACCGCATGTCCTGAACTCAGTCGATTTCCCTGTTTGCAACGCTAGTGGCCATTCACCATTGCGGCAAATCAATTCACGATTGCTGCGCTGCAAAGAGAACCGAAAGTCGTAAATGAGGGGGCTAATTGTGGAACCAGGTATCTTAAAGTCGACCCAAGCTCGCTCCGTGAAGGTCCGATGTTCCATCGTCGGCGGCGGACTGGGCGGCATGATGCTCGGCTATCTCCTGGGACGCGCCGGCATCATGTCGTGGTGCTGGAGAAGCACGCGGATCTTTTTCCGCGACTTTCGCGGTGATACCGTGCATCCTTGGACGCTTCAGGTGATGGACGAGCTTGGCCTGATCGACGGCTTCCTGAAGCGCGCCGATGGACGTGCTGTGGTCCCGCGTCGGTCGCAAACCCGACGAAACGGAAAACGAGTTTGCGCGCGTCGAGCCCGGCAAGATGATGATCACGTTCGATCGCGGCGACTATTGGCAATGCGCCTATGTCATCGCCAAGGGACAGTATGACGCCGTGAAGGCGAGGGGACTGCAGGCGCTGCTCGACGACGTCGTACGCATGGCGCCGACCCTGAAGGGCGGCATCGCCACGTGAAGAGCTTCGACGACGTCAAGCTGCTGACCGTCGCGATCAACCGCATGGCGCGCTGGACGCGGCCGGGCCTGCTCTGCATCGGCGATGCCGCGCATGCGATGTCGCCGGTCGGCGGCGTCGGCGTCAATCTCGCCGTGCAGGCCGCGGTCGCGACCGCCAATCTCTTGGCGGACAAGCTACAGCACGGCTGCCCGTCCGAGAACGATCTCGACGCCGTACGCCGTCGCCGCGAGTTCCCGGCGAGGATGACGCAGCGGATGCAGGTGATCGTGCAGAACAAGATCATCAGCGGCGCCCTGCAGGGGAACGATCGGCCGCTCCGAGTGCCGCTGATCGTGCGCCTGATCACCGCGCTGCCGTGGTTGCAGGGCATTCCGGCGCGCCTGCTTGCGCTCGGCGTGCGACCCGAGCATGTGCATTCGAAGGCTGCGCCGTCATCGTAGCGCAGCAATTCGGTAGGGATAATGTCGCGTTAAATCGCGCCTGCGGCGTTGCGTGCGTGCAACAGCGCCGACGGATTCGCGGACCAGCGCGTGCCCATGCGCCGCGTTAACTCTGTTGATTCGAATTTTAGTAACACCCGTCTGTGACCGTGCGTGCATCAAAGGACACGGGGTGTACCATGCGTAACAAATTGATTGCCGCCTTCGCCTGCACGACCGCTCTGGTTTCGACCGGCGCGGCCTCCGCCGCCGATCTCGGCGCGCGCTACACGAAGGCGCCCGCCTATGTGGAGCCGCTGTTCAACTGGACCGGCTTCTATGTCGGCGGCCATATCGGTGGCGCGTGGACCAATGAGCAGTTCATCAACAACGGGATCGGTGCGCCGTTCGGCGATCTCGTCCCGGGCGAGGGCTATCGTCAGCGCGGATCCGGCATCATGGGCGGTGCCCAGATCGGCTACAACTGGCAGGCCAACAACTACGTGTTCGGCATGGAAGGCACGATCTCCGGCCTCGACAACAAGGGCTCTTTCACGAACACCGCGTTTGGTGCCGGTGACGACGTGTTCTCCTGGCGCGCCAACGTGCTCGCGACCGTGGTCGGCCGCGCCGGCTTCGCCGTGCAGAACAACCTCTTCTACATCAAGGGCGGCTATGCCGGCGTGAACAACCGTCTCTCCGTCAGCGACACCGTCGGTGTGTCGGGCTCCGGCGGACAGACCCACTGGGCCAACGGCTGGACCGTCGGCGCCGGCTGGGAATACGGCGTCACCCGCAACTGGATCGTCGGCCTCGAATACAACTACGCGGCCTTCGGCAGCCAGACCTATCAGCTCGGCGGCACCTCGGGGAACTACACCTTCGATGCCAAGCCGCGCGACATTCAATGGGCCGTCGTGCGCGCGAGCTACAAGTTCGACGCCCCGACCATCGCCCGTTACTGAGCAAGTCGACCGCAACGCGACCAACGATCAAAAAAAGCACTGCCAAAATTCAAAAGCCCCGGACTTGTCCGGGGCTTCTTTTTTGCGTCGTCGGATTGCGTGCGGCCCGGCCTCAGGCCATCACCGAGAAGCCGCCATCGACGGGGATTGCGGTGCCCGTGACGAAGTTCGATGCAGGCGATGCCAGGAACACGGCGATGCCGGCGAAATCGTCGATGTCGCCCCAGCGCCCCGCAGGCGTGCGCGCCAGCACCCGCTCGTGCAATCCCGACACCTGCTGCCGCGCACCGCGGGTGAGGTCGGTGTCGATCCAGCCCGGCAGGATCGCATTGACCTGGATGTTGTCGGGCGCCCAGGCATTGGCGCAGGCCCGCGTGTACTGCACGATGCCGCCCTTGCTCGCAGCATAGGCGGTGGCGAAGCTCGCACCGAAGATCGACATCATCGAGCCGATGTTGATCACCTTGCCGTTGCCTGAGGCCTTCAAGGCCGGATAGGCGAGCTTGGAGCACAGGAAGGCGCTGGTGAGGTTGGTTTCGATCACCTTGTTCCACTCGTCGAGCTCGAGCTCGTGCGGCGGCTTGCGGATGCTCATGCCGGCGTTGTTGACGAGGATGTCGATGCGGCCGAGATCCTTCAACACGCCCGCGATCATGGCCTCGATCGCCGCCTTGTCGGTGACGTCGGTCGCAACCGCGATCGCCTTGACGCCGCGCTGCCTGAGATCTTCGACTGCTGCCTTGGACTTGGCTTCGTTGCGTCCGACCACGGCGATGTCGGCGCCGGCATCGGCAAGGCCGCGCGCCATGCCAAGCCCGATGCCGCCATTACCTCCTGTGACGATCGCGACCTTGCCGCGGAGATCGAACCGGCTGGATGTCATGCTTGTATTCCCTGGTTTCTTTTATTGGTTGCTCTGCCAGATCAGCACCAGCCCAAAGCCGGCCATGGCGGCGCCATAGCCAGCCCAATGCAGCTGGTTGACCATGAAGCTCGATCGCGGCCAGGGAACCGTACCCGTGCCCTGTCCGATCCAGAGCAGCCCGATGGCGAGGGCAAACAGGCCTGCTACAAGCAGAAATCTGCGCATGCATTCCTCCCCGTCGATCCGCTTCCCTCGCGACTCGCGGCATGAACGATTGCCGCGGTCCCGAAAGCTTGGGCACACAGTAACCGTAGCTTTGGTTCGGATACAATGGCGCCGGCAGAACCGGTGCGATGCGTGGGCAGGGCAATCAGCAATGTTGTGCTGGGTCGAAGCCCAGCTCAGCGCTGCGCACCGTTGCTGAAGACGGGCATTGGCTGCCGACAAGCCCACAACGAAAAAGCCCCGGGCGATGCCGGGGCTTTGACGTTTGATCGTGAGATCAGATCAGTACTTCGCGACGACCGGACCGGTCCAGTTGAAGCGGTAAACCAGCGAGGTCGAGATCGTCTGGTTCCAGCTGTTGGCGCGGACGCTGTTGATGAGCGGCGCGTTGGTGCCATCCAACAGCTCGGTTTGGGTCTTGGCGTTGTAGAAGGCCGAACGATACTCGGTCTTCATGAACCAGCCGGGCGAAGAGACACCGAAGATGTTCAGGCTGTTCTCGACACCGCCGCCGATGAACCAGCCGTGACGGTCGTAGCTGGCGAGATGAACGCCCACGGGAGTGCCACCCAGCGTCGTAAAGTTGGTCTGACCGAAGTGAGCGCCGGAGTAACCGCCGTTGACGTAGGAGAGAACGTTCGGGGCGACCAGCCAGCCGAGGCGCACACCCGCGGCCCAAGAGGTTTCCAGCTTCTGGCTGCCCGTGAGGCTGAAAATGGGATCTTGGATGGTGGAACGGATGCTGCCGAACTGGGCGTCGCCAAAGATACCGGCGACCCAAGTGCCGCTGAACTGCCAGTCGTAACCAGCGCCTACGGTGCCAAACCAGCCGGAGCCGCCCTGGCGCTGCGTGATCGTCAAAGGCGTGCCGGTGGCCGTATCCACAATGCTCTGGTCGGCATTCGAGAGGCCGCCGCCGCCACCGCCGAAGGCGTAGAAGCCGGTCCAGTTGGCGACGGGCGCCGGCATGGGGGCCTTCACGTAGGGACGGGCACCGAGATCGGCTGCAGAGGCCGAACCGGTCATCGCGGCAACCGCGGTCAGAGCGAGCAAAATCTTCTTCATGTCAAATCCCCAACTTGGTCTGTGTAGCAGGCGCGAGCGCACTGGAGTTCTTGTCAACTGATGCCCGGACTATAGACGTTTCCTGCCGGAATGCTGTTGCCGGGCAAGCACAGTCGCCGGAAAACGCCGGTGCGCGGGTATTTCGGTCGCAATTGTCGAAATCTGAAATAGCTTCATAAATTCAATGGTTTAAGCGTGTTTTAGGAACTCAATTTCAGGTAGGGTTTCGTTAGGAAATTCGACCTTGTCCGAAATGGAGGCAGCTGCGCCTCGGCTTGAGCGCCGTGAGTCGTTGGCCGAGTCGCAGCGCCGGCGCCGCGAATCGTTCAAAGCTATGCGGCGCGGCGACGTTGTCGCGCCACGAAACGCAAAAGAGCCACGGCTCTTCGCCGGGGCTCTCGACGGAGTGCTATTGCGCCGCGGACTCAAACGTCCAGCAGCTCGTCGCTGGCGAATTCGGCCTTGTCCGTGATGAAGGCGAATCGCGCCTCGGCCTTGGTGCCCATCAGGCGCTCCACCGAATCCGCGGTGGTATCGCGGTCGTCGGCGAGCAGCACCACCTTGAGCAGCGTGCGCTTGGCTGGATCCATGGTGGTCTCCTTGAGCTGCGCCGGCATCATCTCGCCGAGGCCTTTGAAGCGGTTCACCTCGACCTTGGCGTTGGCGTTGAACACGCTCTTGATCAGCTCTTCCTTGTGCTTGTCGTCGCGCGCGTAGACAGACTTGGTGCCGACGGTCAGCTTGTAGAGCGGCGGCACCGCGAGGAAGAGGTGCCCTTCGTCGATCAGCCGCGGCATCTGCCGGTAGAAGAAGGTGATCAGCAGCGACGCGATGTGGGCGCCGTCGACGTCGGCGTCGGTCATGATGATGATGCGCTGATAGCGCAGATCCTCTTCGCGGTATTGCAGGAGCTGGCCGCAGCCGATCGCCTGCACGAGGTCGGAGAGCTGTGCATTCGCCGTCAGCTTGTCCTTGCCGGCGGAGGCGACGTTGAGGATTTTTCCGCGCAATGGCAGCACCGCTTGCGTCTTGCGATCACGCGCCTGCTTGGCGCTGCCGCCGGCCGAGTCGCCTTCGACGATGAAGAGTTCGGAGCCGTCGGTGCCGGCATCGGTGCAATCGGCGAGCTTGCCGGGCAGGCGCAGCTTCTTGCCGGCGGTTTTCCGCGCGGTCTCTTTCTCCTGCCGCCGCCGCAGCCGTTCCTCGGCGCGGTCGATCACGAAGTCGAGCAGCCGGTTGGCCATGTTCGGATTGCCCGACAGCCAATGATCGAACGGATCCTTCATCGCCTGCTCGACGATGCGCTGCGCTTCGGCCGTTGCGAGGCGATCCTTGGTCTGGCCCTGGAATTCAGGTTCGCGCACGAACACCGAGAGCATCACGGCGGCACCGACCATCACGTCTTCCGACGTAATGGACGAGGCGCGCTTGCCCTGGCCGACGCGCTCGGCGTGATCCTTCAGGCCGCGCAGCAGTGCGCTGCGCAAGCCGGATTCGTGCGTGCCGCCATCTGGCGTCGGGACGGTGTTGGTGTAGGAGGACAGGAAGCCATCGGCATCCGCGGTCCAGGCCACCGCCCATTCGCAGGCGCCATGCGCGCCGTTGCGGCCCGACTTGCCGGAGAAGATATCCGGGTGCACCAGCGTGTCGGCGTGGATTGCAGCCGCAAGATAGTCCTTGAGGCCGCCGGGGAAGTGGAAGGTGGCTTCGGCCGGGACGTCCTCGATGCCCTTGAGCAGTTCGGGCGCGCAATTCCAGCGGATCTCGACGCCGCCGAACAGGTACGCCTTCGAGCGCGTCATCTTGAACAGGCGCTGCGGCTTGAACGCAGCCTTGGCGCCGAAGATGTCGGTATCGGGCTTGAAGCGGACGCGCGTGCCGCGCCGGTTGTTGATCTTGCCGAGGTCCTCGAGCTTGCCCTTGGGATGGCCGCGCTCGAACGTCATGCGGTAGAGCTTCTGGCTGCGCGCGACCTCCACCTCGAGCAGCGAGGAGAGGGCGTTGACCACGGAGATGCCGACGCCGTGCAGGCCGCCCGAGGTCTCGTAGACCTTGCTGTCGAACTTGCCGCCCGAATGCAGCGTGCACATGATGACTTCCAGCGCCGACTTCTTCGGGAACTTCGGATGCGGATCGATCGGGATGCCGCGGCCGTTGTCGGTGACGGTGAGGAAACCATCCGCGGAAAGTTCGACGCCGATGAAGGTCGCGTGTCCGGCCAGCGCCTCGTCCATCGAGTTGTCGATGACTTCGGCGAACAGATGATGCAGCGCCTTCTCGTCGGTGCCGCCGATATACATGCCGGGCCGCCGCCGCACCGGTTCCAGGCCTTCGAGCACCTCGATGTCGGCCGCGGTGTAGTCGGCTTCGCCGCCGCTTCCGCGCGGCGCCGCCTTGGGCGCGCTGCGGGGCTTCGGCTCATCGCCGCCGAAAAAATCGTCTTTTGCTTTGGGTTTCAACTGTTTGGACATATATCTTGATACGCTTTGAGGGGCCGCATCAGCGGCGAATCGGTTGGGGCGACTATGCCACTTCTGACTTGGAAAGGTTACCGCGGGGCAGGCCGGGCGGTGTGGTTGGGAGCCAATCCCGGCGATTTTACGCCGCAGGCCCCTGCAATTGCCGGCAATTTGACCGGCTGGTAGGGGCTGAGCCGAGCTTTGTGACTTGATGTCACACAAGCCCTTGGCTTACCAGTCCTTTTCATCGAGCAGCACCTTGAGATGGGGCGGGAAGGCTTTTTTAGATGGAGCAGTTTGCGCACGCCCTGGCCGATTTCGTGCGCGTTCACCAGGCCTGGGCGGCTCCGATCGTGTTCCTGCTCGCCTTCGGAGAGTCGCTCGCCTTCATTTCGCTGCTGATCCCGGCCTGGGGCGCGCTGGTCGCGATCGGTGCGCTGATCGGGGTGAGTGGCATCAGCTTCTATCCGGTCTGGATCGCCGGCGGCCTCGGTGCGGCGCTCGGCGACTGGGTCTCGTACTGGTTCGGTTACCGCTACAAGGAGAAGGTCGCCCAGATGTGGCCGCTCTCGCGCTATCCGGATCTCCTGCCCAGAGGCGAGGCCTTCGTGCGCAGCTGGGGCATCCCCAGCATCTTCATCGGCCGCTTCTTCGGTCCTTTCCGCGCCTCGGTGCCGCTGGCGGCCGGCATCTTCGAGATGCCTTATTGGAGCTTCCAGGCCGCCAATTTCGTCTCGGCCCTGATCTGGTCGGCCGTGCTCCTGCTGTTCGGCGACGTGCTCGCGAAGATCATGGAATGGATCTGGCGGGTGATCTGACGCCGGAACCTTGACGAAAGCCTGATCTAGCCTTATAGCCGCGCGCCATGATCAACGCCGCGACCATTCTGTTCGCCCGTCGCCGCCGCCGCAGTCTTGCGGTTCGGGCGGTCGATCGCGTTTGAGATCATCGTCTTTGCCGCTGGATCCGATCCGCGGCATTCTTTCTCCTGTCAGCGCGATCTGATCCGGCGGCCCCCCAAAGAGGCCCAGCAGGAGACCACGATGTACACGCCACCCTTTTTCAAGCAGGACCGCGCCGCGAGCCTGAAATTCGCAAGCGATCGGGGCTTCGGCACCATGTGCGCCTTCGACGGCCACAAGCCGGTGGCCTCGCCGCTGCCGTTCTATCTGACCTACGCCGCCGACGGCACGCCGCAGGCCGCCTTTCATGTCGCCCGTCACAATCCGCTGCTAAAGCTTGCGAGCGGCGATGCGTCCTGGCTGCTCGCGGTCAACGGCCCCGATGCCTATGTATCGCCGGATTGGTACGTCTCGCCGGACCAGGTGCCGACCTGGCTCTACCAGTCGGTGCATCTGAGCGGGCCGGTGCGGATGTTGTCGGATGACGAGCTGGCAGTGCAGATCGACACGCTCAGCGACAAGTTCGAGACCTGGCTGTTGCCGAAGAAGCCTTGGACATCGGACAAAATCACCGCCGGACGGCTCGAGGCGATGAAGAAGGCGATCGTGGGCCTGGTGATGACGGTTGAGGAGGTCGAGGGCAGCTTCAAGCTCAACCAGCACAAATCCGACGCCGACTATGCGGCGATCGCCAATGCGCTCAGTGCCGGCGATGCCGACGCCAGGCAGATCTCACATTTGATGCGGCAGGCAAGGCCGCAGGTTTTTGCAGACGACACGAACATGCTCGAAGGGAGCGCGCCATGAGCCTCGCTGACATCAAACAGGCCCCGAAGGGCGCTGCCACCAAACCCGCAACCGTCTTCGTCGACGGCGGCTCCGGCACCACCGGTCTCGGCATCAACGAGCGGCTGAAGCACCAGAATGACGTCGTCGTGAAGACGATCCCTGACGACAAGCGCAAGGACCCCGCTGCCAAGAAGGCGCTGATGGAGGAGGTGGACCTCGTCATCCTCTGTCTGCCCGACGATGCCGCCAAGGAGACGGTCGCGCTGGTCGACAGCATGGGCGCCTCGGGCCCGAAGGTGCTCGACGCCTCGACCGCCTACCGGGTCGCGCCCGATTGGGCCTACGGCTTTCCGGAACTGACGCCGGAGCAGGCCGGCAAGATCAAGGCGGCGAAGAAGGTCTCCAATCCCGGCTGCTATCCGACCGGCGCGATCGCGCTGCTGAGGCCGATCGTCGATGCCGGCCTGTTGCCGCAGGATTATCCCGTCACGGTCAACGCGGTGAGCGGCTATTCCGGCGGCGGCAAGTCGATGATCGCGAGCTTCGAGGACGGCAGTGCGCCGTCCTTCGAGCTCTACGGCCTCGGCTTCGAGCACAAGCATCTGCCGGAGATGCAACTCTATTCGAACCTGACGCGGCGGCCGATCTTCATTCCCTCGGTCGGCAACTACCGGCAGGGCATGCTGGTCTCGATCCCGCTGCAACTCGACACGCTGCCGGGCAAACCGACCGGTGCGGATCTGCAGGCCGCGCTGGCAAAGCGCTACGCCGGCTCGACATACGTCTCGGCGATGCCGCTTCAGAACGAAGCCTCAAAGGGCGGCCGGATCGAACCGGAGGCGCTCAACGAGACAAATCAGCTCGAGCTCTATGTGTTTGCCAGCGACAAGCACCATCAGGCTGTGCTGGTCGCCCGGCTCGACAATCTCGGCAAGGGCGCATCCGGCGCGGCCGTGCAGAACATGCGGCTGATGCTGGGCCTGCCGGAGTAGTAGCCGATCGAACGTTGCTCGCGAACCCAACCCGGCGGACGAAGCGACGCTACGACTTTCGACATTCTAAAGACGATCAAATGACGCCTGAAAGGCACGCGCGATGAGCTCGAAGAAGATCGGCATTCTCGGCGCTTCCGGCTACACCGGGGCTGATGCAGTGCGCCTGTTGGCGCGGCATCCGAATGCCGAGATCATCGCACTCACCGCCAACACCCACGCCGGCAAGTCGATGGGCGACGTGTTTCCGCATTTCTTCATGCTGGACCTGCCGAAACTCGTGGAATGGGAAAAGGTCGACTGGAGCAGGCTCGATGCGGTGTTCTGCGGACTGCCGCACGGCACCACGCAGGAAATCATCGCCGCTGTCCTCAAGGCAAATCCCAAAATCAAGGTCCTCGACATGTCCGCCGATTTCAGGCTGCGGGACAAGAACACCTATGCCCAATGGTACGGCCATGAGCACCGGGCGCTGGAATTGCAGGGCGAAGCGGTCTATGGCCTGACCGAATTCTATCGCGACAAGATTACGTCGGCGCGGCTGGTCGCCTGTCCCGGCTGCTATCCCACGGCGGCGCTGCTCGCGCTGGTGCCGCTTGCGAAAGCCAAACTGATCGACGTCGACGACATCATCATCGACGCGAAATCGGGCGTCACCGGCGCCGGCCGCGGGCTGAAACAGAACACGTTGTTCAGCGAGGCGGGCGAGGGGCTGTCGCCCTATTCGGTCGGCACCCACCGGCACGCGCCCGAGATCGAGCAGGAGATCGGCGTCGCCGCCGGTTCCGCGGTGACGATCAACTTCACACCGCATCTTATTCCGATGGCGCGCGGCGAACTGTGCACGTCCTACGTCAAGCTCAACGGCGCGACGCCGGACGATCTGCGAACAGCGTTGGAGCAGGCTTATTCCGACGAGCCCTTCGTGCATGTCGCCAGCAAGGGCGTGCTGCCACAGACCCAGAATGTGCGCGGCTCCAACTATGTGCAGATCGGCGTCGTCGCCGATCGCATCAAGAACCGGGCGATCGTGATTTCCACGCTCGACAATCTGGTGAAGGGGTCGGCCGGGCAGGCGATCCAGAACATGAACCTGATGTTCGGGCTGCCGGAGACGGCGGGGCTGGAGCAGATCGCGCTGTTTCCATGACACGAGGTCCTGCAGTGGACGATGCGACCCTGCAATTCTATCGGAGCAACGCCCAGTCCTACGCCGACTGGGCGAAGGCGCCCTCGACACGGCTGCGTGGCTTCCTTGCCCTGCTGCCGCCAGGCGGCGCGATCCTCGAGCTCGGCTGCGGCGCCGGCAATCATTCGGCGGTGATGCTGGCCGAAGGGTTTTCGGTGCGTGCGACTGATGGCTCGCCCGAAATGGCCGAGATCGCGTCGCAGCGGCTAGGTCATCCGGTCGAGGCGATGCGGTTCGACCAGCTTGAGGCGCACGAGGCTTACGACGGCGTCTGGGCAAGCGCCTGTCTGCTGCACGTACCGCGCGGCGAACTCGCAGGCATCCTTGCGCGGATTCACCTCGCCCTGAAACCGTCAGGCGTCTTCTATGCCAGCTACAAGATGGGCGAGAGCGACGGCCGCGACAGCCTCGGGCGCTATTACAGCTATGTCTCGCCAGAGTGGCTAGATGCGACCTACGCCAATGCGGGTCCGTGGATCACGCTGTCATCCGAAATCAGCGTGATCCAGAGCTTCGACCAAACGCCAGCCAACATGCTGAATCTCGTCGTGCGCAAGGCCTGATTTTCAAGAGGCCTGATCTTCAAAAGGCGTGATTTCTAGAACACCTTGAAGATCGCCAGCGCCAGCACGGCCTGGGCGAGGAAGCCGACGGTGAAGGCCAGCGTGCGGAACACGGGAATCCCGAGCGCGTAGACGATCAGATGCGCGACGCGTGACCAGAAATAGACGGCGCAGGCGAGCACGGTCCATTTCGTGGAATAGTCGATCGCGTTGAGGATCAGCACCAGCGGTGCGAACAGCACGAGGTTCTCGACCGCGTTGTCGTGCGCAAACATCAGGCGGTTCGCCCATTCCGACTGCGGCTTGTCGCCGCGCGAGGGGTTGGCCATGGCGCCAGTGAGACCGCGGACCTGGCACCGGTTGATGGTGTAGGGAATCCAGAGGATCCCGGTCAGGATCACCGTCAGTGTCAGCCAGAACAATTCGCGCGTCATGGTTCGATCCCCTCTGTCGTCGCTGCGTTGAGCGCGAGTCTATACAAAAGCTTGGAAGATTCCGCTATGCGCGGACCCTGACATAGCTGCCGGGCGCGTCCTCGATCGGCGGCAGGGCGTCGCTGCCGACGCTGCGCGCCGGGACTTGCTCCGGATCGAGCTCGCCGAGCCATTGGCGCCAGTCCGGCCACCACGAGCCCTTGTGCTCGACCGCGCCCTTCATCCACTCGGCGACGTTGACGTCCTTGATGTTGTCGTTGGTCCAGTATTGGTACTTGTTCGAGGCGGGCGGATTGACCACGCCGGCGATGTGGCCCGAGCCCGACAGCACGTATTTCACGGGGCCACCGAAGAACTGCGAGCCGTACAGCACCGATTCAGCGGGCGCGATGTGGTCCTCGCGGGTGGCGAGGTTATAGACGGGGACCTTGACCTTGGAGAGATCGAGCAGCGTATTGTCGAGCACCATCGTGCCGGTGGAGAGCCGGTTCTCCAGATAGCAATTGCGCAGATAATAGGAATGGTTCGATGCCGTCATGCGCGTCGCGTCGGAGTTCCAGTGCAACAGGTCGAATGCGCTCGGCTGCTTGCCCTTCAGATAGTTGCTGACGACGTAGGACCAGATCAGATCGTTGGAGCGCAGCATGTTGAAGGCCATCGCCATCTTCGAGCCTTCGAGCACGCCGGCGGCCTTCATGTCCTGCTCGAGCGATGCGATCTGCTCCTCGTCGACGAACACCAGGAGATCGCCGGCATGGCTGAAGTCGACCTGGGCCGCGAAGAACGTCGCCGACGACACCCGCTGGCGGCGCTTCTCGGCGAGCCAGGCCAGCGTGGTCGCGAGCATGGTGCCGCCGACGCAATAGCCGGCGGTGTGCACCTTCATCTCGCCGGTGACCTTCTCGATCACGTCCATCGCCGTGAGCGGGCCTTCCTTCATGTAGTCTTCCCAGCTCTTGTTGCCGAGCCGCTTGTCGGGATTGACCCATGAGATCACGAACACGGTGATGCCCTGGTCGACGCACCATTTGATGTAGGATTTCTCCGGCTTGAGATCGAGGATGTAGAACTTGTTGATCCAGGGCGGCACGATCAGGAGCGGGGTGCGCAGCACCGTCTCCGTGGTCGGCGAATACTGGATCAGCTGCATCAACTCGTTCTGGTAGATCACCTTGCCCGGCGTCGTCGCCATGTTGACGCCGACGACGAGATTGTCCGGATCGGACTGGCGGATCTTCAGCATGCCGTTGCCGGCGGCGATGTCCTCGGCCAGCATCTTCAGGCCGCGCGCCAGATTCTCGCCGCTGCTCGCCATCGTCTCGCGCAGCACTTCCGGATTGGTCAGCACGAAGTTGGAGGGCGACAGGGCATTGGTGAGCTGCTGCATGTAGAACTCCGCCTTGCGGCGGGTCTGCGGATCGAGCCCCTCGGCGTCGCGCACCAGCTCCTGCGCCCATCTGGTCGTGAGCAGATAGAGCTGCATGACGAAATCGAAGAACTGGTTCGACTTCCATTCCGGGTCGGCAAAGCGCTTGTCGCGCGGCGAGGGCGCGATCGCCGGCGCTGCGTCCTGGCCGGCCATGCGGCGCGCCGCCGAACCCCAGAGGTCGAGATAGTCCTTGGCGAGCTTGGTCTGCAGATCGGAGGAGCGGGACGTATCCGACAGCCAGTACTCGGCAACCGATGTGAAGGTCTTGACGACCTCGGTGAGCTCGGCCGGCGGGCGATCCTGCACCTCGCCGTTTTCGCGCGGCTTCAGATAGGCGGCGAGCGCCTTGCCGCCGTTCTCCATCGCCCGCGCGACATTCATCGCGAAGGCTTCCGCATCGAACTTCGGCTCGGGTTTGGGCGTATCGGTCGTGGCCATACTCATGAGCAGAACAGTAACGATTCATTCCGTATTCGTCACCGCGAAGCTCGCATGTTTGACGTTAAACCCTCTCGAAGATGTGTTGCACTGCGACAAATCTTCTCGGTTCCGTCACAATCGGGCCGCACGGCTCGGTTTGGTGGGCAATGGCTGTTTTCTCGCTCGCACCATTTGGGCACAATGGTTTGAGCTTGGGCGCGGTCTTGGGTAACATTGCCCGGGGCCGTGCTTTGGGACGAGTAGGGGATTTCCCAAGTGTTGGCGTTATGGGACCTGCAAAAGACGCTGCCGATCCGCGGCGCGCTGCTGATCGCGGCGCTCGCCGTCGGCGGCTGTTCGAGCCAGCTCGCGGATATGACGCCCACGGACGCGCAGGCGCATCCCAGGGAGCCCGGCAGCTATCTGCCGGTGCACGACTTGCCGCCGGATCGCGATGAGGCAGTCATCCCGCCGGAGCAGCGCGCCAAGATCGAGGCTGAGCTCGCCGCCGCGCGCGACCGCCAGGCGGTCGCCGGCAAGGATGGGAAATGAGCCGCTCCAACGTAATCGCTGGCGCCCCCGCCTTGCCGTGCTAAAAGACCCCGGTTCAACCGAGAGTCAGGGCGAACGACTTCAGTCTTCGTCGTCGATGATTGCTCTAAGCGTTTGATTTTGAGTAATTTTCTCGACGAAATTGGACGCCTTTCCGAACTGCCGTCCCGGCCTGTCGATTCTGTCCTGACCGGTTGCCCCGGAGCCCAGAGAGCCATGGAAGAATTTTACCGCATCCGCCGCCTTCCGCCTTACGTGTTCGAGCAGGTCAATCGGGCCAAGGCGGCCGCGCGGAATGCCGGCGCCGATATCATCGACCTCGGCATGGGCAACCCGGACCTGCCGGCGCCTGCGCATGTGCTGGAGAAGCTGAAAGAGACGCTGGGCAAGCCGCGCACCGACCGCTACTCCGCCTCCCGAGGGATCAACGGCCTGCGCAAGGCCCAGGCCGGCTACTACGCCCGCCGCTTCGGCGTGAAGCTCAACCCGGACACCCAGGTCGTGGCAACGCTGGGCTCGAAGGAAGGCTTTGCCAACGTGGCGCAGGCGATCACCGCGCCCGGCGACGTCATCCTCTGTCCGAACCCGAGCTACCCGATTCACGCCTTCGGCTTCCTGATGGCGGGCGGCGTGATCCGCTCGGTGCCCTCGGAGCCGACCCCGCAGTTCTTCGAGGCAGCGGAGCGGGCGATCGTGCATTCGATCCCGAAGCCGCTCGCGCTCGTCGTCTGCTATCCGTCGAACCCGACCGCCTATGTGGCGAGCCTCGATTTCTACAAGGACCTCGTTGCGTTCGCCAAGAAGCACGAGATCCTGATCCTGTCCGACCTCGCTTATGCCGAGGTCTATTTCGACGAGAACAACCCGCCGCCCTCGGTGCTCCAGGTGCCCGGCGCAATGGACGTCACCGTCGAGTTCACCTCGATGTCGAAGACCTATTCGATGGCCGGCTGGCGCATGGGCTTTGCGGTCGGCAATGAGCGCGTGATCGCAGCTCTTGCCCGCGTCAAATCCTACCTCGATTACGGCGCCTTCACGCCGGTGCAGGTCGCGGCGACCGCCGCACTGAACGGCCCGGACGATTGCATCAAGGAGATGCGCGACACTTACCGCAAGCGCCGCGACGCGCTGGTGGAATCGTTCGGCCGCGCCGGCTGGGAGATCCCGCCGCCGGAGGCCTCGATGTTCGCCTGGGTGCCGCTGCCGGAGGCCTTCCGCAGCGTCGGCAGCATGCAATTCGCAACCCTGATGGTGGAGAAATCCGGTGTCGCGGTCTCGCCCGGCGTCGGCTTCGGCGAGCATGGTGAAGGATATGTCCGCATCGCCATGGTGGAAAACGAGCAACGGATCAGGCAGGCCGCGCGCGGCGTGCGACGCTTCCTTGAAAGCGGCATCGAAACGTTGCACAACGTCGTTCCGCTCGCCAATCGGCGTTAGGTTCTCTTCGGCAGGTTTTCTAAGTCATCATGGTTGCACCCCTGAAAGTGGGCATAGCGGGGCTCGGCACCGTGGGCGCCGAAGTTGTCCGTTTGATTGAAGCGCAGGCCCGCGTGCTCGCAGGCCGCAGCGGCCGCGGCATCCGCGTCGTTGCCGTCACCGCGCGCTCGAAGGCGAAGAAGCGCGGCATCGACCTGCGCGGCGTCGAATGGGTCAGGGATCCCATGGCTCTGGCCACCCATCCCGGCGTCGATTGCTTCGTCGAGCTGATGGGCGGCGCCGGCGATCCCGCGCTGTCGGCGGTCGAGGCTGCGCTCAGCGCCGGCAAGTCAGTGGTCACCGCCAACAAGGCGCTGCTCGCGAAGCACGGTTTGAAGCTGGCGAAAGCCGCTGAAAAGCACGGCGGTGCGCTGAATTACGAGGCAGCGGTCGGCGCCGCGATCCCCGTCATCAAAACGTTACGCGAGGGTCTTGCCGGAACCGGCATCAACCGCGTCTACGGCATCCTCAACGGCACCTGCAATTACATCCTGACACGGATGGAGCAGGAGGGCCTGTCTTTCGCCGAATGCCTCGCGGATGCGCAGCGGCTCGGTTATGCCGAGGCCAACCCGTCCTTCGACGTCGACGGCCACGACACCGCGCAGAAGCTCGCCATTCTCGCCAGCCTCGCCTTCGGCACGAAAGTTGCTCAAAGCGCGGTGTATGTCGAAGGCATCTCCTCCATCGCGCCGGAAGATCTGCGTGCGGCCGCCGATCTCGGTTATCGCGTCAAGCTTCTCGGCGTTGCGGTGCGCACCGCCAAGGGCATCGAGCAGCGCGTGCATCCGACCATGGTGCCGAAATCCTCCTCGATCGCGCAGGTGATGGGAGTCACCAATGCGGTCACGATCGACGGCGAGGGCATTCCGCCGATCACGCTGGTCGGCCCCGGCGCCGGTGGTGCCGCGACCGCATCTGCCGTCGTTGCCGACATCGCCGACGTCGCGCGCGGCATCCGCGCCAACCCGTTCGGCCGGCCCATTTCGCAACTGCGCGACACCAAGAAGGCGCCGATGGAGCGGCACGAGGGCGGCTATTACATCCGTCTTCTGGCGCGCGATTTCCCCGGCACCGCGGCCGCGATCGCGACGCGGCTGGCAGAACAGAAGATTTCGATCGAGTCGATCGTGCAGCGTCATCCCAATGGCGGCGTTGCGCCCGATAACGGCAAGGCGGTCCCCGTGCCGGTCATCCTGATCACTTACGCCACTCACGAAGACGCGGTGCGCCGCGCGCTCGCCGCCGTGCAGAAGGACAAGGTGATCAGTGGACGGCCGCAGGTGATCCGGATCGAGAAGAATTAGAGCGTGAACAGACGAGCGGTTCGAACGAACCATGGGTGTTGCGAGTTGATGCGGACGGAGATTTCCGTCCCAAACGTTTCGAAGGAGTGAGCCGATGTCGACCCATATTTCAGTCCCCCCGCAAGCGTTGCTCGAGCGCATCCTCACGCTGGAGATCGTGCGGGTGACGGAGCGGGCGGCGGTGTCGTCGGCGCGGCTGCGCGGACACGGTAACGAGAAGGCGGCCGACCAGGCCGCGGTGGATGCGATGCGCCGCGAGCTCAACAAGCTCCCGATCGAGGGCACCATCGTGATCGGCGAGGGCGAGCGCGACGAGGCGCCGATGCTCTTCATCGGCGAGAAGGTCGGCATGAACGCAGGCCCGCAGGTCGACATCGCGGTCGATCCGCTCGAAGGCACCACGCTGTGCGCCAAGAACATGCCGGGCTCGATCGCCACCATGGCAATGGCCGACGGCGGCACGCTGTTGCACGCGCCCGACGTCTACATGCAGAAGCTCGCGATCGGCCCCGGCTACGCCAAGGGCGTCGTCGAACTCGATGCCACGCCGGCCGAGAACGTTCGCCGCCTCGCCAAGGCCAAGGGCGTCCAGCCTGATGGCATCACCGTTCTCGTGCTCGACCGTCCGCGCCATGCCAGCATCATCGAGAGCGTGCGCTCGACCGGCGCTGCCGTGCGCCTGATCACCGATGGCGACGTCGCCGGCGTGATCCATTGCGCCGACCCCGACAATACCGGCGTCGACATGTATCTCGGCACCGGCGGCGCGCCTGAAGGCGTGCTCGCGGCCGTAGCGTTGCGCTGCATCGGCGGCCAGATGCAGTGCCGCCTGATTCTCGATTCCGCTGAGAAGATCGAGCGCGCCGCCAAGATGGGCGTCAACGATCCCAAGATGATCTACGGCATCGAGGACATGGCGCGCGGCGACTGTCTGTTCGCCGCCACCGGCGTCACGACCGGCTCGCTGCTGTCGGGCGTCAAGTTCCGCAAGGACGGCGTGATCGAGACCGAGACGGTCGTGATGCGCTCCGTCACCGGCACCGTGCGCTACATCAAGGCCGAGCACCGGGAACTGGCGAAGTTCCATCTGGATTAATGTCGCGACCGTCGGCGCGCGATCGTTCGGCTGCTCCGATCGGACGCGCGCCGCAGACTTGATTTCGCGCTTGTCTGTTATGGGCTGCGGGGCGGCGCGGGCATGAACAGGAACGTGTCGCAAGCGGTCAGGGCGAACTTGACGGTCAGTTGAAGCTCGCCGACTTCATCGGCCCAGGGCTGGAGAATGGCCTTCGCGGACGCCATGTCTCCATTCGCGAGCGCGCGGCGCGCGTTCGTATCGGCCTCGGCATAGATGTCTGTTGCGATCATGCGGGACAGGGCCTGCGAGAGGCCTCGGTCGAAGGCCTCAAGGCGGACCTCCGATTCATAATGATCCGGCCTGAGCCTGATGTGGTTCTCGGCCTGTGCCGGATCGAAAAGCCCGACCTTGCCCAGCATGACCAGCAACGGATGATCTCGGGCGATGGCGGAGGGAATGATCGGAAAGGTCCTGACTCTCCCGGATCGATCATCAAGGGAAGCGAACGAAATGACGGGCCCGATGTTGAAGCGGGAGTTGCGGTGAAACACCGCGACACGATGATCAATTTCGGAGTCGGCCTCGAACACCGCGCCACTCGCGGGACCGTCGTCCAGGCCGTGGGCAATAAGGTAGGATGAAAGCTGGGCAACACGGGAGGTGACGGTGCCATGATCGAGCCCATCCACCTCGAATTCGATCTCTCGTCCCGTGAATGCGGACAATCCGATCGTCAAGGCTCCGATGGTCTTGCCCGCAAGGTAGGGGACGATCTCGATCCACAATGCGAGGGGTTGATCTGGATAGGAAGCAAAGGCGCTACGTGACTGGTTCAGCCACATCTCGGGCGAGCGGCCGACATTTCCCCGCCAGACGACAGCGGCAACTTCCGGCAATGCCGCGACCACGGTCCCGACAAAAGCGGTCGTGAGCTGCGTGTTCTCGGCAAAATTCAGCGCCTTCGTTGCCTTATTGCTTTCGGCAGAGCCCATCGGCGCCACGATGAGGTGCGCACGATGCCGGCCAACGGCGTGGAAAGCTTCCGGCCAAAGCCAGGAAGCCCGCTGCCACAATTCCTGATCGAAAGGTATTGGCGCCGGCATCATGAGGATCGTCATGAGATGATCGCCGGCACGGATGAACATCGGATCGTCGGCATCGTTGCTGCGTGAGAGCCCGCCGGGACCCCACTGCACGTCGGGATGACGAATGCGCAATGTCCGGATCAACGCCTCCTCATCCGGGAGGCGGACATGATCGAGCAGAACGTATGCGACAGGGAGGTCTGTCATGGCAGATGCATGCGCACGCTGGGGCGAAAGTTTTTGCTCGTCGCGGACGAACGAG
Organism: Bradyrhizobium symbiodeficiens; assembly: GCF_002266465.3. Lineage (NCBI taxonomy): Bacteria > Pseudomonadati > Pseudomonadota > Alphaproteobacteria > Hyphomicrobiales > Nitrobacteraceae > Bradyrhizobium > Bradyrhizobium symbiodeficiens. The sequence continues at coordinate 3,583,335 of NZ_CP029427.2, forward strand.
GTCTGGCGGACAACTGCTATTGTTGCACGGAAAGGATCATGCTTTAAAGCCCTCGATCTCAGCCGGAGCCGACCGGGCGCAGGAAAAATCCGCGGAGCGAACATGACACCAGCATCCGATCTCTCCGCCGTCAAAGCCCTTGTCTTCGACGTGTTCGGCACCGTCGTGGATTGGCGCACCAGCCTGATCACCGACTTCATGTGGTGGGCAAAGGGACGCGGCATCAGCGCCGACTGGACCGCTCTGGTCGACGGCTGGCGCGGCATGTACATGGCCTCGATGGACGACGTGCGCAAACATCCGGAGCGCGGCTATGTCATGCTGGATGATCTGCACCGCCGCTCGCTGGAAAAGCTGGTCGCGCAGTTCGCGATCAAGGGTCTCACCGAGGCCGATCTCGATTATCTCACCAAGGGCTGGCACCGCCTCAATCCCTGGCCGGACAGCGTCGCGGGCCTGACGCGGCTGAAGACGAAGTTCGTGATCGCGCCGCTCTCCAACGGTAACGTCGCATTGCTCACCAACATGGCGAAGTTCGCAGGCCTGCCGTGGGACCTCATCATGTCGGCCGAGCTGTTCGAGCACTACAAGCCCGATCCCGAGACCTATCTCGGCGCAGCAAAGCTGCTCTGCCTCAAGCCGGACGAGGTGATGATGGTCGCCGCCCACAACGGCGATCTCGCGGCCGCCCAGAAGAACGGGCTCAAGACCGCCTTCGTGGCGCGGCCGACGGAGTACGGTCCGTTGCAGAAGGTGGACTTTGAGGCGACCGGCAACTGGGACATCGTCGCCAGGGATTTTGGCGGGATCGCCGACAAGCTCGGCTGCTAGCAGCGTGACGCGTGATCGGCTGCGAGTCAGGACATAGGCAAGAACAAGAGTTGCTGGTTGGCCTCCTCACCGTCGGTTTTGCAAGTCTTGTTCGGGGCGGTGGTGACCGCAGCCATCATTGCGCTCATATCGTGGACGCTCCAACAGGCAAGGCCGATTGAGCTCGGCGATACCGCAGGAGCCATCGAGCCGGATAAAAGTACTGCCTGGTTCACGGTCATCGGCGGTTTCCTGATGTCGCTTGCCGGCTTGTACGGGGTCCTGTTTCGCGAGGTCGGCTGGGGAGCCTTGGCGATGACGCTCCTGGGGCTTGGCGCTGCCGGCTTCATGTCGCCATCACTCACATCCGTGCACCGCGTGACATGGGACGAAGAGTCGGTTGAAGGCCCCTCGAACCTGTTTGGTCCAACACTGGGTTCGCGAAGAACCAAAATCCTGTGGCGCGATATTTCGAGAACCGGAACGACCATGACCGGCTACTGGTTCGTCGAGAGTCGGGACGGCAGACGGGTTTATTGGAGTTATCTCTACAAGGGCCACGGCGCTCTGGACGCGTTTCTCTACACGAAGCGACCCGATTTGGAGCTTCCTGCGTCTTGATGATCGCGCCAGGGCCTGCGATGTCGTACCGCTTGGTCGGCGCTGAATTCTATGAAAGCCGGAACGCGGTCGGCATCGGAGTCGCCAGCGGCATGATCGCGGCGACCGGTCTCCGCATCTTCTTCGTACCCGCGCTGTACGTGCTTGTCCGCCGCATATTCACCGGCGCTCGAGCAGACGCGACAGCCTCGCAGCCGCGCGCGGTCGCAGAGCCCGCCGAGTAGCGAGCAACGACCCGGGAGGCGCTTGCGCCCCCCGGGGTTGATCTCGAGCTACAGCGTCATCTTCATCGGTTCGGGATAATAGTGGAAGCCTTCACCGGCCTTGGCGACGTGGCCGTAGCCGGGCCAGGCGAAGTGATACGACATCACAGGGATCTTGTTGGCCGCGAGCATCGTAAGCAACTTAACCCGCGATTCCGCCGCCTGCTTGGGGTCGGTGTCGTAGGAAAATTCCATCCGCGGCCGCTCCAGCAGCAGCACGGAATGATGCGAGAGGTCGCCGAGGAAGGCGAAGGACTTGCCGGCCGACGACACCATGAAGATGCTGTGGCCCACGGTGTGACCAGGGGCCGCCATCGCCTGCACGCCGGGCAGGAATTCCTCACCGTCCTTGAAGAACTTGATCCGCTCGCGCACCGGCATCAGGTTCTTGCGGGCGTGGACGACGAAGTCCTTGGCCGGGCCGCCGAGCTTGCCTTCATCGGTCCAGAAGTCGAAATCGCTCTGGGCGATGTAGATCTGCGCGTTCGGAAACAGCGGCTTGTTGTTGGCATCCACGATGCCACCGATGTGGTCGATATGCGCGTGCGAACAGACCACGGCATCGATGTCCTCCGGCTTGATCCCCGCCTCGGCCATGCTCTTCTGCTGGCGGCCGGTGGTTGGGCCGAACGCCTTGGACGTGCCCATGCCGGTGTCGAACAGGATCAGCTTGTCGCCGGTGTTCACGATCGGCGAGTTCTGTTCGAGCACGACGTTGTCCGGCGACAGGAAATTCTCCGCCAGCATCTTCTTCACCTCTTCCTTGGGGACACCGGTGAAGGTTCCGGAGGGATCGCCAAGCGGCAGCGGCCCGTCGGAGACGACGGTGACCTCGGCATCGCCGAGGACGAAGCGGTGCCAGTATGGCGTCTGGGTGCCGAGCTTGGGAGCCCGCGCCAATGCGCTGGTGCCGAGCATGGCGCTGGCACCGAGGCCGGCTCCAAGGCCGGCTCCAAGTGCGAGTAGGGATCGACGGGAGACATCGATTGTCATGCATTTCCTCCGCTTTTGTCTTTTGTTTTGCGCGATTGTTCGCGCGTTGGGGCCGGCCTGATCGGCCACGCGGCCGCGGCCCGGCAGAAAAGTATGCTGCTCCGGCCGCGACAAGCTAGCAAGTGGAATTAGTGCGCAGAGCCACGCGGAGCGAGAACGAGCTGCGGCAGCGCGCATGTGCACTCGCTCTCCGCCCGCACGGACGACGTGAATTGCGTCTTACGCAATTTTCAGCGTGAGATCGTTTCCTTCCGTCTCGGCAAAGCCCGCCTGCAACACTTCTTCGCGCTTGTGGCGGAGATGCGCGCGCAGAATGTGCGAGAGGCCGGCGCCGTCGCGACGCTGGAGCGCGTTCAGGATGGCGTCATGCTCCTTCACGGCGAGCGCCCAGCGCTGCGGCGTCATCGGCGTGACGTAGCGTGCGCGCCGGATGCGTGCAGTCACTGACGCGTACAGCCCAGCAAGCACGGGGTTTCCGGCTGCGCTGACGATGGCTTCGTGAATGGCGCGGTTGCCGCGGTAGTACTGGATCAGATCGCCGTCGCGATAATGCTGCACCATGGCCGCATGCGCGGCGTCGATCGCGTCGATCTCGGCGTCCGTGATGCGCTCGCAGGCGAGCTCGCCTGCGAGCGCTTCGAGACCCTGGCAGACCTCGAACAGGTCGCGCATGTCCTTGTCGGTCAGTTTTGCCGCCCGCGAGCCGCGATGCGGCAAGAGCTGCACCAGCCCCTCGGCGGCAAGCACCTTGAGCGCCTCGCGCAGCGGCGTGCGCGAGATCTCCAGCCGCTCACACAGCTCGCGCTCCGGGATCCGCGCGCCCGGCGGGATTTCGCCGTCGAGCAGGATGGCGCGGATACGGCCGACGACGTCCTCGTGAAGCATGGGGACCAGCGCTCCAGTTTGAATGCAAAACTTGGGTAATCGAATGGTATTACGAAGTTCCAGCTTGCTAATCGCAGATTTTGCATTCAAAAATATAAAAAACAAGAGGATACGAGGAAATGGACCGGGCGGTAGGGGCAGACGACCTCGTTTTTGAATGCAACGACGGCATCGGGCGGATCACGTTCAACCGCCCGCAGGCCCGCAACGCTTTCACTTTCGCCATGTACGAGCGGCTCGCCGCGATCTGCGAAGAGGCCAACAGCGATCCTACGATCAAGGTGCTGGTGCTGCGCGGGGCCGGCGACAAGGCGTTCGCCGCGGGGACCGACATCAACCAGTTCCGCGAGTTCAAGTCGCCGCAGGACGCGATCGACTACGAGAACCGTATCGATCGGGTGCTGACCACGCTCGAACAGTGCCGCGTGCCGACCATCGCGGCGATCAACGGGTTCTGCACCGGCGGCGGCGCCGGCATCGCCGCGGCCTGCGACCTGCGCATCGGCACACGCAGTGCCCAGATTGGATTCCCCATCGCCCGGACGCTCGGCAATTGCCTGTCGATGTCCAATGTCGGCCGTCTCACCGCACTCATCGGCGCCGCGCGCGTCAAGGACCTGATCTTCACCGCGCGTCTCGTCGATGCCACGGAGGCGGCGAGCGTCGGACTGCTCGGCGAGATCGTCGAGGATCTGGCTGCGCTGGACCGGCGCGCCGACGAAGTCGCCCGGCTCGTCGCCAGTCATGCGCCACTGACCCTGAATGCGACCAAGCAGGCGGTCGGCCGGCTGCAACAGCGGCTGACGGGAGACGAAGGCGAGGACCTCATCCTGATGTGCTACACGAGCCAGGATTTTCGCGAAGGGCTCGATGCTTTCCTCAACAAGCGCGCCCCGCAATGGCGCGGCCAATAGGACGCGCCGATGCAAAGCGATCGATCGCAATCCAGCTCCCGCCGTTCGGGACCTCTTGCCGGCCTCAGGGTGGTCGACCTCACCCATGTCATGGCCGGGCCGACCTGCACCCTGATGCTCGCCGACATGGGCGCCGACGTCATCAAGATCGAGAAATCGCCGAACGGCGACGACACCCGCCATTCGGTGCCGCCAAAGATCGGCGACGAGGCGGCCTCCTTCCTGATGATGAACCGCAACAAGCGCGGCATCGTGCTGGATCTCAAGACCGAGGGCGGCAAGCAGGTGTTGCGGCGGCTGATCGCGGACGCCGACGTGCTGGTCGAGAATTTTGCGCCGGGCGCGATGGAGCGCCTCGGCTTCGGCTACGAGGCGCTGCACCAGCAATTCCCGGCGCTGATCTACTGCTCGCTGTCGGGCTTCGGCCGCACCGGTCCCTACAAGAACCGCCGTGGTTTCGATCTCGTCGCCCAGGCCATGAGCGGCATCATGAGTTTCACCGGCGAACGTCCCGACGGTCCGCCCGTCAAATGCGGCCCGCCATTGTCCGACATCACCGCCGGCCTGCTCGCCAGCATGGGCATCCTCGCGGCCTATGCGCACCGTCTCAAGACCGGGAAGGGGCAGTGGGTCGAGACCTCGCTCTATGAGGCCGCCCTGGTGCAGACCTATTGGCAGTCGACCATCGCGCTCGCCGCGGGCACGGCACCGCGCGCGATGGGCTCGGCCCATCCGCTCAACGCGCCGTATCAGGCGTTCGAAGCCTCGGACGGCTGGCTCGTGGTCGGCGGCGCCAACAAGAAGCATTGGCTGTTGATGCTGGAAGCGCTCGGGGCAAGTGAACTCGCCGCCGATCCGCGTTTCGTCAATGGCGCCGACCGCATGGCCAATCTCAAAGAGCTGGAAGCGGTCCTGAGCGAGCGCTTCCGGACCCGGTCGCGAGCGCATTGGCTCGCGGCACTGGACGAGAAGGGCGTGCCGTGCGGACCCGTGCACGACATGCTGGAGGCGCTCAGCGATCCCCAGACTCTGGCGCGCGAGATGGTCGTCGAGGTCGAGCATTCCACGCTCGGCCCGGTCAAGACGATCGGTCTTCCCGTCAAGTTTTCGGAGACCCCAGGCAAAGTGCTATCGGGCGCCCCGGTCTATGGTGAGCATACGAGCGAGGTCCTGGCCGAGTACGGGTTCGACCAGAAGCAGATCGAAGCGCTCGAAAAAGAAGGCGCAATCGTCCTGGCATCGGGAAGACGCGAGGAACGTGTCGCCTGAGCGGACGTCGATACGACAATGATAAAAGACAAAATCAGCTGGAGGAAATCATGGGTCGGACGTCGATATTTCTGCTCTCCGCAGCCGCGACGATGCTCGCCGGCACGATGCCCGCGCTGAGCGCCTGGCAACCGCAAAAGCCGATCGAGTTCGTCGCCACCGCCGGGCCCGGCGGCGGGACCGACAACCTCGCGCGCGCGGTGCAGAACATCATCACCAAGCACAAGCTGACGGAGCAGCCGATCGTCGTGGTCAACAAGGGCGGCGGCAGCGGGGCCGAAGGCTATGTCTACGGCAAGGCCTCCGCCGGCGATCCCTACAAGGTGATCTTCGGCACCTCGAACGCCTGGCAGCAACCGCTCGTCTCCAAGGTCGCCTTCAACTACACCGATCTCACACCCGTAGCGGCGATGGCGCAGGACGAGTTCCTGCTCTGGGTCAAGCAGGACGCGCCCTACAAGAATGCGGGCGACTATCTGAAGGCGGCCGGATCGGGTGAGTTCAAGATGGGCGGCGCGCAGTCAAAGGACACCGACGAGGTCCTGACGCGGATGATCGAGAAGGCCGGCAAGGTCAAGCTGACCTACATCCCCTTCAAGAGCGGCGCGGAGACCGCCGTGCAGCTTGCCGGCGGACATCTCGATTCCCACGTCAACAATCCCAACGAAAGCCTCGGGCAATGGCGCGGCGGCACGCAGCGGCCACTCTGCGTTTTCAGCCCGAAGCGGCTGCCGCAGGGCGCCAAGGTCACCGCGACCGAAGGCTGGGGCGACGTTCCGACCTGCGTCGAGCAGGGGCTCGACATCAAGCAATATGAGCAGCCGCGCACCGTTTGGCTGCCCGGCAAGGTCACGCCGGACCAGGCCGCGTTCTATGTCGACCTCATGAAGAAGGTGCAGTCGACGCCGGAGTGGAAGGACTACATCGAGAAGACGTCCCAGGTCGACACCTTCCTGACCGGCGCCGAGTTCGACAAGTTCATCAAGGAGGACCTCGAGCACGTCAAGCAGGTCGCGGGCGAGCAGGGCTGGCTGGTGAAGTGAGGCGGCGGATGGGCTTCGATCGCGCAGCCGACTGCAGCCCTGGTCCTCATCCTGAGGAGCCCGCCGGAGGCGGGCGTCTCGAAGGATGGCGGCGGATGCGATGTCGCCTGGAGCCGTCCTTCGAGACGCGCGCCAAGCGCGCTCCTCAGGACGAGGACTGTTTCTCCGGAGCTGCCCATGATCTCACGCCGCGCGCTTGAACTTGTGACCGCCGTCATCACCGGTGGCTTTGGTGTCGCCGTCGTGGTCCAAAGCCTCGACAACGGCATCGGCTGGTCCAGCGCGGGTGTCGATGCCGGCACGTTTCCGCTCCTGACCGGCACCATCATCGTGCTCGGTAGCCTCTACAACCTGGTGCGGGGCGTGTTGCCGGTTGCGTCCCTCGCCAATGTCCCCATCGCGATCACGCGGATCGAGCTGGGCCGGCTTGCCGGCCTGTTCGTGCCGGCCGCGATCTTCGTGGCTGCGATCCCGCTCGCCGGCATGTACGTCGCCTCGGCGCTGTATGTCTTCGCGGTGCTCGCGATCCCCCGGCATCAATCGGTGCCGCGCGCGCTGGGGATGGCGGCGGTGACGGCGCTCGCGCTCTACGTGGTGTTCGAGCGCATGTTCCAGGTCAGCTTGCCACACGGCGCGCTCGCCGCCGCACTCGGCTTCTGAGGGCGGCGCCGATGGACAATCTCGGGGAACTCCTGCACGGCTTCAGCATCGCCGTCACCGTGCCGCATCTGGTGCTGATGGTCGTCGGCGTGCTGCTCGGCATTCTCGTCGGCGTGCTGCCGGGGCTTGGCGCGCCGAACGGGGTGTCGCTGCTGTTGCCGCTGACCTTCGGCATGCAGCCGGTGTCGGCGATCATCCTGCTGTCCAGCATGTACTGGGGCGCGTTGTTCGGTGGCTCCGTCACCTCGATCCTGTTCAACATTCCGGGCGAGCCGTCGTCGGTCGCGACCACCTTCGACGGCTATCCGATGGCGCGTGACGGAAGGCCGACCACGGCGCTCGCCACCGCCTTCGGCTCGGCCGCATTCGGCGCGCTGGTCGGCGTCATCCTGATCACTTTCCTGGCGTCCTGGGTGGCGCAGGTCGCGCTTGCCTTCGGGCCGGCGGAATACTTTGCGGTCTATTTCCTGGCCTTCGCCAGCTTCGTCGGCATGGGCGGTGCCGCGCCGGTCAAGACGGTCGTGGCGCTCGCGATCGGGTTTTCGATCGCCGCGATCGGCATCGACACCGTCTCCGGCAGCGTCCGCCTCATCATGGGCGTCGATGAACTCGTCAAGGGCGTGAGCTTCGTCGTCGCGGTAATGGGCCTGTTCGGGATCGGCGAGCTGCTGGTCGCGGTCGAAGAGGAATTCCATGCCCGCGCGGTGTCCTCGAAGATCGACTGGCGCGAGGTATTCCGCGCCGTCGGCCGCCTGCCGCGGCATGGCGTTGCCTTGCTGCGCAGCGCCGCAATCGGCTGCTGGATGGGGATCACGCCGGGGGGCCCGACCGCGGCGTCCTTCATGAGCTACGGCATCGCCCGCCGCTTCTCGCGCCGTGGTCGCTATTTCGGCACCGGAGAGGTCGAAGGCATCATCTCGCCGGAGACGGCCGATCATGCCGCCGGGACCAGCGCGCTGCTGCCGATGCTTGCGCTCGGCATTCCCGGCTCGGCGACCGCCGCCGTCATGATGGGCGGGCTGATGATCTGGGGCCTCAATCCCGGGCCGATGCTGTTCGTCGACCAGAAGGATTTCGTGTGGGGCCTGATCGCCTCGATGTATGTCGGCAATATCGTCGCCGTCGCGCTGGTGCTGCTGACGGTGCCCATCTTCGCCGCCATGATGCGGATTCCCTTCGTGGTGATCGCGCCGCTGATCGTGATCATCTGCGTCGTCGGCGCCTATTCGGTGTCGAACTCCTATCTCGACGTCGTCATGATGCTCGGCTTCGGAATCGTCGGCTATCTCTTCAAGAAGCTGTTCTATCCGCTGGCGCCGCTCGTGCTCGCCATCGTCATCGGCGACAAGGCCGAGGATGCGTTCCGGCAATCGATGCTGATGTCGAAGGGATCCCTGGGCATCTTCTTTGCCAACAAGCTGGTGACATGCCTGATCATGGCCGGCATCGCGCTCTTGCTGCTGCCGCTCGTGCTGCAGTTCGCGCGTCTCTGGCGCAAGCCCGCAGCCCCCACCATCGAAACCTCCGCCCAGGAGAAGGTGATCATATGAGCGCAAAGCCGCTGATTGCATTGGCCATGGGAGATCCCGCCGGCATCAGCCCCGAGCTGACGGCGAAACTGGTGGCGCAGGACGACATCCGCGAAAGCTGCCGGCTCGTCGTGATCGGCGACCGCCGCATCTTCGAGGAGGGCGCGCGCATTGCCGGTGTCAAGCCGGCGCTGAAGATGGTGGAGCAGGGGGCCGATCTTCGCGCGGCGAAGGAAGACGCGCTGTTTCTCGATCTTCGTCACCTCGATCCCAAACAGGTCGAGCCGAAGACCGCAACGCTTGCCGGCGGCAAATTCGCGCTGGCGAACTATCGGCACGCACTCGAGCTTGGCCGCGACGGCCGTGTCGACGCGGTCTGCTTCACCCCCTTCAACAAGCAGGCGATGCGGCTCGCCCGCGCAGAGTACGACGACGAGATCGCGTTCTCGGCCGAGATGGTCGGGCTCAAGACGCCGGCGAGCGAGTTCAACGTGCTGGACCGGCTGTGGAACGCGCGCGTCACGTCCCACATCCCGCTGCGGGATGTCGCTGCCAAGCTGACCAGCGAACGCATCCACCGTGCGCTCGAGCTGACCGATGCCTGCATGCGCAACGCCGGCTTCGCGCGGCCGCGCATCGCCGTCGCCGGACTGAACCCGCACGCGGGCGACGGCGGCAATTTCGGCCGCGAGGAGATCGATATCATCGCGCCGGTGGTCGCGGCCGGTCAGCGCGAGGGCATCGCGGCGGAAGGACCGTTTCCCGCCGACACCGTGTTTCTGCGCGCCAAGGGCGGTGCCTTCGATGCGGTGCTGACGATGTATCACGACCAGGGCCAGATCGCGATGAAGCTGATGGGCTTCGATCGCGGCGTCACCTTGCTCGGCGGCTTCCCGTTCCCGATCTGCACGCCCGCGCACGGCACCGCTTACGACATCGCAGGACAGGGCATCGCCTCGATCGGCGCCAGCCGTGCGGCCATGTTGCTCGCGGCGGAGATGGCGGCGGCCGGAAAGCGTCTTGGGTAAACGTTACTTCGTGATCGGCGTCGTCAGTTCCTTGTCAGCCGTATCCACCACGAACACGGCCAGCAGCTTGGCAGGCTCGGTATCGCTGGCATTCGCGCTGATGCCGTGGCGGTCACCGGGGTGTTCGGAGAAGTTCTCTCCCTTGTGAAAGACCTTAGCGGGGCCGTCATTGACCTGGCTGCGGATCGCGCCTTCCAACACCGTGGCATAGATGAAGGCGGAGGGGGCGTGGATATGGGCGGGTGAGGAGCCCCCGGGACCGTACTCGACCAGCACGCCCTTCATGCTCTTGCCGGGAACGTTGGGCAGTGCTTGGTCGAACACGACCGTGACTTTCGCCAATGGCGCCGCCGGCTCGGCTGCGTGGGCCGTCAGCAATGAGGCGGCATAAACCGCTGTCGCGATCAGCAATCCGCGCATGGGAGCTCCTTATCTGCGGTGGTTTCGTGGTTGCCAATCTCAGAGGCTAGCGAGCCATGTTGCGAGCTTCGTTGGTCCGAGGCGCGCCTCGCCGAGCGGGACCAGCGATGTGTCGTCAATGGGGCCGCCGTAGTACGGCGCCTTCGGATCTCCGACCACCGGACGGGTGTCGCCCGATGCCTTCAGACGGCGTGCGATGAATTCGTTGAAGGGAGCCTTCTCGGGGCCTGCGATGTCGATCGTGCCATTGAGTGGCTTGCCCGTTGCGACCTCCGCGAGGCGAGCAGCGACGTCGTCAGCGGCGATCGGCTGAAACAATGCCGAGGGAACGACGATCCTGCCGTCAACCGCACCCATGTCGGCAATGGCGGCGAGGAATTCGAAGAACTGGGTGGCGCGCACGATCGAGTAGGGGACCGAGGATGACTTGATGATGGTCTCCTGGGCGAGCTTGGCACGGAAATAGGCGTTGTCGGGCGACCGCTCAGTCCCGACGATCGACAGGGCCACGTGATGCTTCACGGCGGCGGCAGCTTCTGCCGCGACCAGATTCCTGCTCGACCGCTCGAAGAATTCGAGCACGGCGGCGGGCTCCCACGACGGCGCATTGGCGACGTCGACGACGACATCCGCGCCTGCCAGCGCGGCGGCGAGGCCATCCCCGGTCACGGCATTTACGCCTGATTTCGGTGAAGCCGCCACGGCCTCGTGGCCTTGCTGCCTGAGCCGCGCCACGAGCTTGGACCCGATCAATCCGGTTCCGCCGATCACGACGATCTTCATGGCCTGTCTCCTTGGCATGTGACGAGCGCGAGATGGCCAATGCCAATGCGAATTCGCGCGCTCACGTCGATGAACGTGATGCGAAGCGACTCTATTCGAACAAGGGCGAGGGGCTCTTGCCTGTAACGGGCGCGGCTTGCCGGAAAATGCTTCAGAAGCCGGGGTGTGATTTCACAAAGCCGCTAGGGGGCATTCCCTCGTTCCGCAACACACTCTGCGATGATCGCAGATTGCCAATGTTTTGCCCGTCGTGTCAAAATCTTAGGGGAAACAAGGCGGAAAGTTCAACTGAAAAGGCCAATGAAAACAACCCTCCGGCTACTGTGCATGGGGTTGTTTTCGCATTTTTAGCTAGGCGTGCTGCCTCACGCCCCGCAGACGATCACACCGTACCAGCCGAGCCCGCGATAGGTCTCGTAGCCCGGCGTCGCATGGAAGGCGACCAGTGCGCCCGTGCGGTCGTGATGGAAGCCGGAGGCCTGGCCGTTCAGCGAGATCGAGATGCGCTCGCTGAGGATGCCCTGGCCGTCCGACGCCGCGATCACGCGCAAACTCGAATCGACCAGCAGCACGCGGGCCTTGTCGCTGTCGCCGACGCGGATCCCTTGTACGATGGCGCGGGCCTGCGGCTCCCAGTCGAAATGGATGGCGAGCACGCCGATCGGGGCGCCGTTGGCCTGACCGCCGGCGCGCACGCTGGCGCAATAGGTCGCAACCTGCGCGTTGCCGAGCAGCGGCTGGTTCTCGACGTCGCCGGCAACGTAGTCGTCGCCGGAGCGCAGGCCCTTGGCCTCGCGAAACCATTTGGTGTGGGCGACGTTCTGGCCGACGACGCGGAAGCGGTCGGCACGGCCATTGGCAATGACGTTGCCGTCGAGGTCGCAGAGCCACAGGTCAAGATAGACGGTGTAGGCCCCGAGGATCACGCCCAGGCGCTGCGAGGCGTGGGAGACGGCCGCAGCGCCGGGTGAGGCGGCGCAATCGACCACCGCGGAATCGGTCGCCCACCAGCGCACGTCGCAGGTGCGTTCATAAAGGTTGCGGTCGATCAGCTCGATCGCGTTCAGCGACAGATCCATCATGCGCTCACCGCGCGAACGCTGGCTCATGCGCTCGATCGAGGAGACGAGATCGCCGGTCCGCTTCGTCAACTGGCTTTCGAGCTCGCGGGCGATGGTCTCGACCTGCTGACCGACCCCACGCACCTCCTGCGCCACCACCGCAAAGCCCGCGCCTTGCGCGCCGGCGCGCGAACTTTCGATCAGCGCGTTCAGCGCCAGCATCTTCATCTGGTTGGTGATCTGCTGGATCGACTTGGTCTTGTCGACCGCGATCTGGTTGACCTCCGCGGTCAGGCGGTTGATCAGCGCGGAAATGTCGGAATCGTCCTCAGCGGGTTCGGTGGCGATCGGCTTGGCCTTCAGACCCAGCGCAGCAGACATCGGGGCTTTCCCTTGGCAATGAGCTCTGATCTGCAACGAACCCGGAACAATCGCTTACAGATCGAATACGATTCTTTTTCGAAGATTCCGCCTAACGCCCGCTTAATTTGCTGTTCCGGCGGATGCCCAAATGATAGTCAGTCGGCGCCGCAAATCGGCAATCCACCGCTTTGTGCGGCGCGGAGATTGCAAATCCCTGAGGATTCCGGGTCAATCGTCCTGCAAGCCGGACCGACGCGATACCGTCGATTGCGGGTTCCTCAAACCGACTGCGACCCATGACGCCGCCCGCCACCGCCTTGCCCGTCGAAGCGCCCCAGGCGTTTCTCGGCGTCGCGCGTTCGCTGACCGACAAGCTCTGGCGCGACCGGCTGGATGCCCGCGGGGCGGCCCAGGCGCTCGCTATCGTGCAGCGGCACCAGCTGCCCGAACTGCTGGCCCGGGTGCTGGCCGGCCGCGGCGTCGACATCGACGCGGTGCCCGACTTTCTCGATCCGACCATCCGTAAGCTCATGCCGGACCCCTTTACCGTGACGGAGATGGAGGCCGCGTCGAAGCGGATCGCGGATGCTGCGGCGAAGGGCGAAAAGGTCGCGATCTTCGGCGATTACGACGTCGACGGCGCGACCTCGGCGGCGCTGCTCGCCTGGCACCTGCGCCATTGCGGGCTCGATCCGCTGATCCACATTCCCGACCGCATTTTCGAGGGCTACGGGCCCAATGTCGAAGCGGTTCGCGGGCTGGCGGCCAAGGGCGCCACGCTGCTCGTCACCGTCGATTGCGGCACCACCAGCATCGAGCCGCTGGCGGAGGCCAAGCGCCTCGGCATGTCCGTGGTCGTGATCGACCATCACCAGGCCGGCACGGAGCTGCCGGAGGTCGACGCGCTGGTCAATCCGAACCGGCTCGACGATCTCTCCGGTCTCGGCCATCTCGCCGCGGTCGGTCTCGTGCTGGTGACGCTGGTTGCGGTCAATCGCGAGCTGCGCCAGCGCGGTTTCTGGAATGCGGAAATGCCCGAACCGGATCTGCTCGGCATGCTGCACCACGTCGCGCTCGGCACGGTTGCCGACGTCGCACCGCTGATCGGGCTGAACCGCGCTTTCGTCGCCAAGGGGCTGATCGCGATGCGGCGGCGCGACCATGTCGGCCATACCGCGCTGATGGATGTGGCGCGGCTGAACGGGCCGCCGGAGGCGTGGCATCTCGGCTTCATGCTGGGGCCGCGCATCAATGCCGGCGGCCGCATCGGCCGCGCCGATCTCGGCGTGCGGCTGCTGCTGGAAGGCGACAGCGTCGAGGCCGCGCGGATCGCCGCCGAGCTCGACCGCCTCAACAGCGAGCGCCGGGTCATCGAGCAGGCGGCCGAAGCGCAGGCCGAAGCCGAGGCGCTGGCCTCGATCGGGCTGGAGGACAAGCTCGGCGTCATCGTCACGGCGTCCGAAGGCTGGCACCCCGGCGTCGTCGGCCTCGTTGCTTCCCGGCTGAAAGAAAAGTTTTCGCGGCCCGCTTTCGCCATTGCGCTCGAGCCCGGCGGCATTGGTACCGGATCGGGGCGCTCGATCGCTGGCGTCGACATCGGCAAGGCGGTGCGGCAGGCGGTCACTGACGGCATTCTGCTGAAGGGCGGCGGCCACGCGATGGCCGCGGGCGTGACGTTGCGGAAAGAGAAGCTCGCCGAATTTCGCGCCTATCTCGAGAACGCGCTGGCGCGGGACGTTGCCGAGGCGCGCCACGTCAACGAGCTCTACATCGACGGCGCGGTCTCTGCGCGCGCCGTGACGACGGAGCTTGCGGCGACGCTGAACCGTGCCGGTCCGTTCGGCAGCGGCAATCCGGAAGCCGTGCTGGCGCTGCCGGCACATCAGCTCGTGTTTGCCGACGAGGTTGGGCAGGCGCATCTGCGTCTGCGCTTCAAGTCGGGGGATGGCGCCATCGTCAACGGCATCGCGTTCCGCTCGGTCGGCCAGAAGCTCGGCAATGCGCTTCTTGCCAACCGCGGCCAGCAACTGCATGTCGCCGGCTCGCTTTCGGTCGATCGCTACCAGGGCGCCGAGCGGGTGCAATTCCGCGTCATCGACGTCGCGCTACCGGACCAGGGGCCATCCGTGATTAGATAACGCATGATCCGACGCGACAAACGCGGAACGCGTTTGCGCGGAGATCATGCGCAAAAATAAGATCGCTCAAACAACAAAAAAGGGAGTGAACATGGCAGGGCAGGTTGAGGGCAAGGTCGCGCTGGTGACCGGCGGCGCCTCGGGTATCGGCGAGGCCATCGTCGAGCTGTTCGCGCGCGAAGGCGCGACCGTCGTCATCACCGACATCGATGAGCTGCGCGGGCCCGAGCTCGCCAAGCGCGTGACAAAGGCCGGCGGCAAGGCGATCTTCCTGGAGCAGGACGTCACCAGCGAGGAGCGCTGGATCGAAATCGTCGGCGAAATCGCCAAGCGCCATGGCCGGCTCGATATCATGGTCTCCAATGCCGGCATCGGCATCGCCGTGCCCTCGATCGTCGACATGACGCTCGCCGACTGGCGCAAGCAGAACGCGATCAATCTCGACGGCGTGTTTCTGTCGGTCAAGCATTGCCTGCCGCTGATGCGCAAGCATGGCGGCGGTTCGATCGTGATGATGTCCTCGCTCGCGGGCCTGCGCGGCGCGCCGGGCCTGTCGGCCTATTCGGCGACCAAAGGCGGCGTGCGGCTGTTCGCCAAGTCGATTGCGATGGAATGCGCGGCGGCCGGCGACGGCATCCGGGTCAATTCCGTGCATCCCGGGATCATCGATACGCCGATCTGGGGCAAGATCCCGACCGGTGCGACCGGCGCCGGCCAGAATGCGCCGATCGATCCCGAGGAGCGCGCCAAGGTCGCAACCCCGCTTGGCCGCGCCGGACAGGCCGCGGAGATCGCCTCAGGCGTGCTGTATCTGGCCTCCGATGCCTCGCGCTACGTCACCGGTAGCGAGCTCGTTATCGACGGCGGCATGAACGCCGGCGGCGTTCCGCGGCGGGCCTGAGCGCGCAGGGCAGGGTGGCACGCGCAGGGGCTGACGCGCAGGCGCAGCCCCTGTACAAGGCGGACAGCTTTCGACCGACAGAGGTGTCCTTCGCCATGGCGCACAGCCTTCACGCTTCCTCACCCGCGCCCGCGCCATTCCGCTCGAACCGGCCGGACCTCGCCACCGATGCGATCCGCACCGCGCGCGAGGATCTCGCCGCCTGCTTCCGCATGGCGGCGCGCAACGGTTTCGAGGAGGGCATCTGCAATCACTTCTCGGCCGTCGTGCCCGGCCATGACGATCTATTTCTCGTCAATCCCTACGGCTATGCCTTTCGCGAGATCACAGCCTCAAAGCTGCTGATCTGCGATTTCCACGGCAATGTGCTCGACGGCGAGGGCGTGCCAGAGGCGACCGCGTTCTACATCCACGCCGAGATGCACAGGTTGCTGCCGCGCGCCAAGGTCGCGTTCCACACGCACATGCCCTATGCGACGGCGCTATCGATGACCGAAGGCGAGCCCTTGATCTGGGCCGGCCAGACCGCGCTGAAATTCTACGGCCGCACCGCGGTCGACCGCGACTACAACGGCCTCGCGCTCGACAACCGCGAGGGCGCCCGGATCGCCTCGGCCGTGGGTGACGCCGATATCGTCTTCATGAAGCATCACGGCGTGATGGTGCTGGCCCCGACCATCGCGGAAGCCTGGGACGATCTCTATTATCTCGAACGCGCCGCCGAGGTGCAGGTGCTGGCGATGTCGACGGGACGGAACGTGCTGCCGGTCGATCCCGCGATTGCGGCCGAGACCTATCGGCAGATGCGTGAGGGCGATTCCGAATCCGCCCGGCTGCATCTCGCCGCGATCCGCCGGCAGCTGGATGCGGAAGAGCCGCAGTACAGGCACTGAACTGGCCGTCATTCCGGGGCGCGCGAAGCGCGAGCCCGGAAATCCATCGTGCAGCAAGTCGGGCGGAGAAATGGATTCCGGGCTCGCGCCAAGGGCGCGCCCCGGAATGACAAAGTGAGGACGCAGGCTCCTACGACCCCTGCCGCAGCTTCGCCAGCACCTTCAGCCCGCCATAACCGTCCGCAGGCGCAATCCCCGCGCGCTGCTGGAAATCCTTGATGGCCTTCATGGTGTCGTTGCCGACCCGGCCGTCGGTGCCGCCGGTGTCGAAGCCGGCTTTCGTCAATCGCGTCTGCATCTCCTGCACCTCGGCGAGCGTCAGCGCGCGCTCGGAGCCGGGGAAGGGCTGGATGAAGGGCGGCCCGCCGAGGCAGCGGTCGCCGAGATGGCAGATCGCCAGCGCATAATTCATGGAAGGGTTGTAGCTCTTCACCGAGTAGAAATTTGGTCCCAGCAGGAATGTCGGTCCGCCAGCGACCGGCGTCCACATTTGCGCGGATGCGTTCGGCTGCGGGAACGGCTGGCCGTCGGCGCGGGTGACGCCGGAAGATGCCCAGGCCGCATAGGTGCGGCTGCCGCTCATATTGCCGGCCGCCCGCACCTCGTAGCCCCAATGCTCGCCGCGATGCCATTTGCCGCGGTTAACGAGATATTTTGCGGTCGAGCCCAGCGCGTCGTCGGGCTTTCCGAAGGGGGAGACCTTGCCGTCGCCGTCATAGTCGATGCCGACGTTGAGCCAGACTTCCGGCATCCATTGCGAATGGCCCATCGCGCCGGCCCAGGATCCCTGCATCTGATCGGGCGTGCTCCAGCCCTTGTCGACGATGCGGAGCGCGTTGATCAGCTCGGTCTCCCAATAGGCCTTGCGGCGCGGCTCGTTCCAGGCGAGCGCGGCGAGGGAGGGAAACACCGGCGTCATGTGGTTCTGTTGCACCAGGGGATCGCCATAGGCGGACTCGACGCCCCACAGTGCCAGCAGCGTGCCGCGCTCGACACCGAAATCCCGCTCGATGCGCGCCAGCAGCGCCTCGTTGTTCTTCAGCGCGATCTTGCCGTTGATGATGCGCCAGTCGGAGACGCGGCGGTTGATGTATTGCCAGACCTGTTCGTGGAATTCGGGCTGGCTGCGCATCTGCTTGAACACGCTCATGTCGGGCTCGACCCGTGCCATCGCGCGCTGCCAGGTCGCGGCCGAGATGCCCTTGGCCATCGCACGTGCGCGAAAGCTCTCGCGCCATTCGTCAAAGCCCGGCGGTGCTGCGAGGACGCCTGCGGGTGACGCGAGGACAGCGGCCGCGCCGAGCACGGACTTCAACAATGTGCGGCGGGTGTGATGGGCCGAGGAATCAGCTTGTTTCATGGATCCAGTCTAGCCGGAAACATGGCCGGTGTGAGCCGGTTCCGGGTACGCCGGAATAGGCCGTTCATGCGGAACAAAGTGTCGCAGTCCTGCATTCCCTCCCCATGACAACGAGGAGGACAAGATGAGGAAATATCTGTTTGCCGCCGCCATGGTGACTGCCATTGCGGCCCCTGCATTTGCCGATGAGGTTGGTGTTCACGTCGGCCCGGTCGGTGCCGGTGTAACGGTCGGCCAGTCGCCGGACTATCGAGTCCGCGAGCGTGACCGCACCACGGTCGTCCGGGAACGCGAGCCGTCGAGCCGCACCACCGTGATCAAGAAGGAAGATGCGTACGGCAATCGCAGCAAGACCGTGATCCATCACGACAACGACTGACGGAATTGGCCCCGGCCTGAGCGCCGGGGCCGCTCGTCTTCATCGAGAATTCGGGGTGGAATGAAGATACGCGCGCATGCGGAGAGCCACGTCGTCGAACTCGACGACGGATCGCTATGGCAGATCTTTCCCGGCGATCTCGCGACGACGCTGAGCTGGAAGCCCGAGACCGATTTGCGCCTGGAGCCGAGCGGCGACCGGGTGAGTTCGCATGTGCTGGTGAATGCCACCGACAACAGCCGCGTACGGGTGATCGCGGCGGACGGGACCTGGGTCGATGGTGAGGTTAAGAATGTTTTGAAGGACGGTTAGCGGGCTCCCGCGCTTCCTGAATATCTCTGGCTTTCAGGCCTGTCGTTTTACGGTTGGTTCGCTTCCACCTGCGCAGGATGCGGCATGCGGGAGCTTTTCGACATCATCCGTGCCAATCCCTGGCCCTTCGGCGCCGGGCTCCTCGTCGTCGTCCTGATGATCATCGCCGAGAATTTCGGCCGCGGCATCCAGGGCGGCCATGCCGGTGGGGGCGGCGATTTCCCGGATGCTGCCGGCTGTGACGGCGGCGACGGGGGAGGCGGCGACTGATCCTCGCCTAGTCCTCCTGCAACTCCGTCGCGACGTTGGCGAGCCAGCGGCGAATGCTCGCCTCGGCCTTGGCGTCGAGCCCGCCAGCCAGACGCTTCTCCAGCGCGATCACGCGTTCCCTGCACGCCCTCAACAATGTCGTTCCCCGCTTGGTCAGCGTCCATTGCTGGATACGGCCGTGGACGGGATGAGGCGTCATCACGATCGCTCCGTCACGCTCAAGATTGCGGATGATGACCCCGACCGTTTGCGGGGTGAGGAAAGTGAGACGGGCCACGTCGGCGCCTGATAGGCCCGGATAAGCATTCAGCATCGTCAGCACCGCAAATTGCGGCGACGTCACCCCGAGGTCTGCGAGCGTCCGCTCCATCGTCAGGCGGACCGCGGCATGGGCCTGGCGCAGGAGATAGCCGAGATACCCTTGCTCGCCGCGCTTGCCTTCGCCCACGGCGGGCACCTGCATGGGACCAGGCTCGGCGATTTTGCCCCGGGATTTCGATCTCGTGATTTTGGGTGCCTTGCGTAACATGTAAGAGCTCTTATAAGATGTAAGCAATCTTATAATAGACGAGGTGAACGGCAATGTCACATGCCCGCAGTGAATACGAGGATTTCAAGCGGATCGCGCCCGATGCGTATGATCTGGTGCTCGCGCTGGGTCAGCTTGCGGCCAAGGCCGGCCTCGACAGGCAGCTTCTCGAGCTCGTCAAGCTGCGCGCTTCGCAGATCAACGGCTGCGCCTTCTGCGTGCAGCACCATGTCCTGCTGTCGGAACGGATTGGCGTGCCCGCCGACAAGCTCCATCTGGTCGCGGTTTGGCGCGAGGCGCCGACCTTTTCGCCGCGCGAGCGCGCCGCGCTGGCCTGGGCCGAGGCGCTGACCTTGCTGCCCGACGGCGTCAGCGAGGACGTCTATGCCGAATCTGCCCGGGAGTTCTCCGAGACCGAGCTGATGTACCTGACCTCGGCGGTCGCCTCGATCAATGTCTGGAACCGTTTCGGCGCTGCGTTTCGCTGGACGCCGGCACCGCGGCCGGTGGCCGCGAATGCTGCAGCATCCTGACCGACACGAACGGAGGTTACGATGACAGCAACGAGTTTATCTACCGTACAGCGGCCGGCGCCGTCACCTTCGACTGCGCTTGCCGTCGTCGCAGGACTTGCCTGCGCATTTGCGATCGGCAAAACGCTGCCGCTGACGATGGATGCCGTTTCCGGCGCGCTGGCGCCGCTCTGCGCCACGGCGGCGGAGAGCTCGCCGCTCGACAAGGTCGAACCGATCGGCTCCTACGCTCTGCCGAACGTGCCGGGCAAGCGCGTCACCATCGTGCGCGTGACCTATGGTCCGGGCGGATTCTCGCGGCCGCACCGTCACGCAGGATCGGTGACCGCCTACATCACCAAGGGCGAGATCCGCTCCCAGCTTGGCGGCGGTCCTGTCGAGACGTTCGGCGTCGGCCAGTCCTTCTTCGAGCCGCCAGGCTCGACGCATCTGGTCTCGGCCAACGCGAGCACGACCGAACCCGCGGAGTTGATCGCGGTGTTCGTGGCCGACGAGGGCGCGCAGCTCACGACGTTGCTCGAATAGCCGAAGGCCTTCAGGCTTGCCGCAAGCCCTTCACCCGCTTCCATGCCGGCGAGAGACCGTATTGGACTGCCGGAATCGCAACTGCGCCGACAAGCAATCCGACGATCCCTGAGATGGCCGCCTCGACCGACCATTCGATGATGCCGGCAATGGATGGAAGGGCGTGCGCGGCAACCTCGGTTGCGGCATGGACCGTGCGGCCCACCACAGGCGGGCCGTATTTTTCGATGCCGTGCAGGATGATGCCGCCGCCAACCCAGATCATGGCGGCCGTGCCGATGGTGCTCAGCACCGCCAGGAAGGTCGGCATACCGCGGACGAGTGCGCGTCCAAGCGCGCGGATCGCGGCGCCAATGATGGAGGCGCCGTCATAGCGCGCAAGGGCCAGCCCGGCATCGTCCGCCTTCACGATCAGGGCCACCACGCCGTAGACCCCGACCGTGATACCGAATCCGACCAAAGCCAGCACCAATGCCTGGGTCCAGATATTGCCCGCGGGAATAGCCGCCAGCGTGATCGCCATGATCTCCGCCGACAGGATGAAATCTGTCTTGATGGCGCTCGCGACCTTCTCGTCCTCGACCGACCTGGCATCCGCCGCCATCGGCTGGAGCTGAGCCTCGTGGTGCGCATGATGGGGCATCACGGCTTCGAGCACCTTCTCGGCGCCTTCGTAGCAGAGAAAGGCTCCGCCCAGCATGAGCAGCGGGGTTACCGCGGTTGGAAGGAAATAGCCAAGCAATAGGGCAACCGGAAGCAAAATCAGCAATTTGTTGCGCAGCGATCCGACCGCAATCTTGCCGACGATCGGCAGTTCGCGCTTCGCGGCAAAACCGATGACGTAGTTCGGCGTGACGGCTGCGTCGTCGATGACCACGCCGGCCGCCTTTGCACCCGCTTTGGCAGCCTGACCCGCCACGTCGTCGAGCGAGGCCGCTGCCACTTTTGCGATCGCCGCGATATCGTCGAGAAGGCCAAGCAGTCCGACACTCATCAACCCGATCCCTTGTTCGTTCGAGCCAGCGGTGTCCGCGACTGCATGCACTTGCACCGCCCTTCATTTGGAAGCGAGCAAGCTCTTAATTCTCTTCGCCGCCTGACCCCTCGCGCAGGTCCGGCTTGATCACGTCCTCCGGCAGCGCATGGGCGACCGGCTGCGCCGTGACCGCGATCTCCGGGCCAACCTCGCGGCCGCGGGCGCGGATGAGGCGTTCGTAGGCGGAGACTAGGGTGACGTAGGGGCTGACCCAGATCCAGCCGTCGCGCGTGAACACCTGCACGTCGAAATGCAGATGCATCGACGTTCCCGCGGGATGGTCGAGATAGTTCGAGATCACACCGATTTTCTCGCCTTCGGTGACGATGCGGCCATTGAGCACGCCATCGGCATTCATCGCCTGCGGATTCATGTGCATGTAGCGGAAGCGGATGTGCTCGGTGCGGCTGTTGACCTGAAGCGTCGCGGCCTGGTCCTTGGACGCGCGGATCACGATGGCATCGCGCACGGCGACGACGCCGCGCTGCTTGGGATCGCAGGGCTCGCGGCCTTCGCCGGGCGGCGGGCAGTCGGCGGCGCGGATGTCCTCCCCCTGATGGCCGTAACCGCCCGCGCATTGCCAGACCTCGAAACTGCGGGACTCGCAGAAATTGTCGCGCCAGGGATAGGCGGTCGTGCTCTCCGTCCTGTCGCGCTTGGCATAGGATTGCGAGCGGACGAAGGCGGGCGCCTTTTCGAGCGGAAAGCGGATTTGTGCATAGGCCATGGCGTCGGGATGGCCGCCCTGCTTGCGATAGCCGGTGTTCGGGATGATGTCGCCGCTCGGCCGATAGCTGAAATCCGGTGAACGGCCAGCCGGACGATCGAGGATGCTGGAGGCGATGTCCGTCAATGGCCGCATGCGCTGGCCGCCGGCGACGCGCAGGGCCTTCAGGAAGCGCTCGGCGACCGGAGAGGCTTCCTTGCAGGCCAGCCGCCGCGGTTTGGCGACGCTGTCGAGGCACTGGATCGACACTACATAGGCGACGCCGAAACGAGTGAAAGCGTAGCGGACATAGCCTTCCCGGATGAACCTGCGCAGGTCCGGGTAGGCTGTCGCGAGCGGCTTGACCGGCTCGCCCTTGCCGCCGGCGGGATCGGCGATGTCATAGACCAGCGCCGAGCCCGTGATCTGCACCTCGACCGGCCTTGTGAACACCCGGACCGGCATGCCGTCACCGGCGCCGGGCTCGAGCGAGAAGGTTGCGCTGTAGCCGGCGGGACCGGCATCGAACATGTCGACGGGATTGAAGTCCGCCTGGTAGCGGGACAGCGCCAGCGTCGCCGTCGCGCCGCTGCGCTGCGCCTCGAGGTAAGCCGCGGCGTCGAAAGGCAGCAGCACCGGCACGGGACTGCGGGTGATGCCGGTGAAGAAACGCGAGGAAACCGCGTTGAGCTGCACCAGTGCCGGGGTCGCGCGCGGATCGTAGCGCGGCACCGAACGGCGAGGTGCAAAGACGAAATCACCCGCGACCCTGGGGCGGCTGTTGATCTCGGTGCGGAGCTGGTCGAGCGCTGCGCGCCAGTCGACGCGCAGGGCCGTGAGCGAAGGGCTGCGGAATTCATCCGCAGCGAGCGGTGTGACAATGAGGAGCGAAAGCGACGCCAGAAGCAGCGAGACGAAGCGGAAACCCTTCCCAACCACTGTCTCGCCCCCCGGCGGCACCTGTTGCGCTCGCTCTGTTCCCCGTCAGTCCTTGGCGCGTTCGGAGTAGGAGCCGTCTTCGGTCATGACCACGATGCGGGTGCCGACCGCGATGTGCGGCGGCACCGTGGTGCGCACGCCGTTGGAGAGCACCGCAGGCTTGTAGGAGGACGAGGCGGTCTGGCCCTTGGTCACCGGCTCGGTCTCGACCACTTCCAGCGTGACGCGCTGGGGCAGCGCGAGCGAGACCACGTTGACGTCGTGGGTCGACAGCTTGACGGTCATGTCCGGTTGAAGATAGGAGGCCGCGTCGCCGACGACGTCCTTGGAGACCTGGACCTGGTCGTAGGTCTCCGGGTTCATGAAGTGGTAGCCGTCGCCGTCTTCATACAGGAAGGTATAGTTGCGCTCTTCGATGGTGGCCTTTTCGACCTGGTCGGTGGTCTTGTAGCGTTCGGAGATCTTTACCCCGTCCGAGATTCGGCGCATTTCGATCTGGCTGACCGGAGTGCCCTTGCCGGGATGGATGTTCTCGGCGCTCACGACGACATAGAGCTTGCCGTCTTGCTCGATCACGTTGCCCTTGCGAATAGAACTGGCGATGACTCTCAAAGCTATATTTCCTGCTTGCTTGGCCCGGCACCGGCCAGGACGTGATCAAATTGATGGGGGACCTGGGGCCTCAAATCAGACCGCGGCACCCGTTTCGGGCCGCAACATACTGATTTTGCCGCTAGATGCCAGCATTTTGCTCGGACCTGGGGCGGTCCGGTAATGGCTGGGGACAAGCCTATCTCACCGTTCTGGTCGCCCGGGCGGCATCTCGACCGCCGGCCCTTCCTGCAGGCCAGGGGGGCCATTACCGGGTCTCTCAGGGGCTTTTTTGCCGAGCAGGGGTTCGTGGAGGTCGAAACCTCCATCCTCCAGGTCTCCCCGGGCAACGAGACCCATCTGCATGCCCCCCGGACCGAGATCATGCGGCCGGACGGCAGCCGGGCCAGCCGATATTTGCGGACTTCGCCCGAATTCGCCTGCAAGAAGCTGCTGGCGGCGGGCGAGACGCGGATTTTCGAGCTCGCCCGGGTGTTCCGGGACCGTGAGCGCGGCGACCTGCATCTGCCCGAATTCACCATGCTGGAATGGTATCGGGCGGGCGCCTCCTACGACGCCATCATGGCCGATTGCGTCGTCGTCATCGCCCGCGCCGCGCAGGCGACCGGCATCGGGACCTTCTCGTTCCGCGGCCGGACCGCCGATCCGTTCGCCGAGCCCGAGCTCCTGACGGTCGCGGGCGCCTTCGAACGGTTCGCCGGCATCGACCTGCTGTCGACAATCAGGGACGGCGAGGGTAACCGTGCCGCGCTGGCCGAGGCGGCCAGCGGCAAGGTCCGTGTGGCCGGGGACGACACTTGGTCGGATATCTTCAGCAAGGTCCTGGTCGAGCACGTCGAGCCGCATCTGGGGCAGGGGCGTTTGACCGTTTTGTTCGAATACCCATCTCCGGAGGCGGCGCTGGCGCGGGTTAAGGCTGGGGATCCCAGGGTTGCCGAGCGCTTCGAGGTCTACGCCTGCGGCGTCGAGCTCGCCAACGGCTTTGGGGAACTGACCGATGCCCGGGAGCTGCGAAAGCGCTTCACGGAATCGATGACGGAGAAGCAGCGCCGCTACGGCGAAGCCTATCCGCTCGACGAGGACTTTCTGGCCGCAGTCGCCGCAATGCCGGAGGCGAGCGGTGTCGCGCTTGGCCTCGACCGGCTGGTGATGCTGGCAAGCGGCGCATCGCGGATCGATCAGGTGGTTTGGACGCCACCTGCAAATGAAGCATCTTTCGAGACATGACGAAAACGAACCTTGCACGCACTCTGCGCGAGCCGGCTGAGCTGGTCGCCGAAGGTCTGGCGCCCGCAGCAGCGCTGCCGGCGCTCGAACGCGTTGCCGCACGCTATGCCGTGGCCATCACGCCGGCGCTGGTCGAACTGATTGATCCGTCCGACCCCGACGATCCTATCGCCCGTCAGTTTGTTCCGAGTGCAGACGAATTGGAGATGCAGCCGGGCGAGGACGCCGATCCGATCGGAGATCATGCGCACTCGCCGGTATCCGGCATCGTGCACCGCTATCCCGACCGCGTGTTGTTCAAGCTGGTTCACGTCTGCGCGGTCTATTGCCGCTTCTGCTTCCGCCGCGAGATGGTCGGCCCCGGCAAGGAGAATGCGCTGTCGGACAGCGCCTATCGCGCGGCGATCGACTACATCCGTTCGCATCACGAGATATGGGAAGTGATCCTGACCGGTGGCGATCCCCTGATGCTGTCGCCGCGGCGGATGGGCGAGATCATGACCGAACTCGCGGCGATCGATCACGTCAAGGTCATCCGCCTTCACACGAGGTTGCCGGTGGCCGATCCCGCGCGGATCAGCGACGAGATGGTCGCGGCGCTCAAGGTCGAGGGTGCGACCACCTGGGTGGCCGTGCATGCCAACCATGCGCGGGAATTGACGGGAACGGCGCGCGCCGCCTGCGCGCGGCTCGTCGATTCCGGCATTCCGCTGGTGAGCCAGTCCGTCCTTTTGCGCGGGGTCAATGACGATATCTCCGCTCTGTCGGATTTGATGCGAGCTTTCGTCGAATGCCGGATCAAGCCCTATTATCTGCATCACGGCGATCTCGCGCCGGGCACCGCGCATCTGCGGACGACCCTGGCGGAGGGGCAGGACCTGATGCGGCAGTTGCGCGGGCGGGTGTCAGGGCTCTGTCAGCCGGACTATGTCATCGATATTCCCGGTGGTGCCGGGAAGTCGCCGGTCGGACCGAATTACGTGTTGGCGGAGCAAAATACCGCACCTGACGCGCGTGATGCCGACACCGAAACGCGCTATCGTATCGTCGATTATTGCGGCGACGTTCATCTCTATCCGCCCGAGACCTGAGCGGTGAAAGCGGCGACGCTGGTTTGAGGAATGGAGGAGAGACATGAAGAAGATCATCGTGGCGGCATCGCTCGTGGTCTTGCTCGGTGGCGCAGCGGTCGCGCAGACCGGGAGCAAGGGATCAACGTCAGGCGGCGCCACGTCCGGGCCGTCGGCGGGCTCCGTGCCGCCTGCACCCGTCGGTCATCGTCAGCCGCGCGCCAGCGACGTGCCGAGTGAGAAGAATTTGAGCGATCCGAACGATCCGCTCAGCAAGGAAAATCAGGCGCTCGACAAGAAGATCAAGAGCATCTGCCGCGGCTGCTGAGGCTCAACCTCTCCCCGACGGGGAGAGGTTGATAACGGGCCCGCGACCGACGCTTCGTCACGTCATCCCTATGCCGACCGCTCATGCAGGCCTGCACCGCGGAGGTTGCGGCGGACCTCCACCGCGTCAGCGAGCTGCTCGAGCACGGTCGCGGTGGCCGCCCAATCAATGCAGCCATCGGTGATGCTCTGGCCGTAGACGAGCGGCTTGCCCGGCACGACGTCCTGGCGGCCGGCAACGAGATTGCTCTCGATCATCACGCCCATGATGCGGTTCTCGCCGCCTGAGATCTGGCCGGCGATGTCAGCCGCCACAAGCGGCTGGTTCTCGGGCTTCTTGCTCGAATTGGCGTGGCTCGCATCGACCATCACCAGCGGTGCGACGCCGGATTTGGTCAGCTCGTTGCAGGCGGCCGCGACGCTTGCCGCGTCGTAGTTCGGCTTGCTGCCGCCGCGCAGGATGATGTGGCAGTCCTCGTTGCCCGCGGTCGAGGCGATCGCCGAGCGGCCGAGTTTCGTCACCGCCATGAAGTGATGCGGATGCGAGGCCGACTTCACAGCGTCCGCCGCGATCCGCACATTGCCGTCTGTGCCGTTCTTGAAGCCGACCGGACAGGACAGGCCCGAGGCCAGCTCGCGATGGATCTGGCTCTCGGTCGTGCGCGCGCCGATCGCGGCCCAGGACACGAGGTCGGCAATGTATTGCGGCGTCGTCATGTCGAGGAATTCCGTGCCGGCGGGCAGGCCGAGATTGTTCACCGCCGACAGCACGTTGCGCGCCAGCCGAAGGCCCTTGTTGATGTCGAAGCTGCCGTCCAGATCGGGATCGTTGATCAGGCCCTTCCAGCCGACGGTGGTGCGCGGCTTCTCGAAATAGACGCGCATCACGATTTCGAGCTGGTCGGCGAGCTCTTCGCGCAAGCTCGCAAGTCGCTCGGCATATTCGAGCGCGGCTTTGGAGTCATGCACCGAGCAGGGGCCGACCACGACCAGCAGGCGGTCGTCCTGGCCGGCGAGAATGGCGTGGATGGCGTTGCGCGCGGCCATCACCACGCGCGTCGCGGTGAGCGTGCGCGGGACTTCCCGCATCACCTCTTCCGGCGTGCTCAGCTCTTTCAGTTCGCGGATACGAAGATCGTCGGTCGTGCTCAGCACGGCGGGCTCCTGTTTGTTTCGAACCTGCCGGCCAATAAAAAAGCCGCCAGGTCTGGCGGCTTGTTCGGACGTTTGCTTCAATATTCAGATTGAGCGCGATCCTCCTGCCGCCAGCGAGCTGTCGTAGCTAAAGTACCAAAAATAGCTGGTGGCGACGGTGATCATGGAGCGGCATATAGCGCGCCATCGGCGGATTGTCACCCCCCAATCGGCGCGGCAGGTGACGAGGCGGTTCAGGTGTTGCTGTTGCGCGCCGCCAGCGCCATGCCGATCAGGCTGGCGCCGCCGAACAGGAGGTTGATACCGACGAGGACGCCGATGGCCCATTCCGCCGAGCTCGGCAGTCCCGTGATCACCATGAAGGAGATCGCGATGTCGACGAGACCCGAGATCAGAAGCCACGACCAGCGGCCGCTGAGCTCGCGGCGGTGCTCCAGCGCGTACATGATGGTGGCGACGCCCTCGGCCAGGAAGTAGGCGCCGACCACGATGGTCAGCGTCAGCACGGCCTGCATCGGCCGGGCCAGCAGCAGCAGGCCGGCAAGCACGGCAAGCGCAGCCGAAATCAGCGACCACCAGAATCCCGGCGTGCTGCGCGCCCAATAAGTCACGATCAGCCCGCCGATACCGCTGATCAGGAACATCCAGCCGAGGAAGATCGCGATCGCAAGGCTGGCGAGCGGCGGCAGGATCAGCGCCGCGACGCCGAGAATGACGAGCAGGATGCCCTCGAACAGGAAGGCCTTCCAGTGGGCCTTGACCGTCCGGCCCATCATGGATTGCAGCCGTGAAAAATCTTCGGGCGACGTCATCGGCAGGCTCCAGGTCGAAAGGTCAGCGCTCAATCTAGTATGCGCGCGGCGCGCTTGCCATCCCGCGGCTCACCCGCCGCCGGGCGCCGAGGAAAAACCTTCCGCGGTGGTGCGGATGCGGTTGCGGCCGAGAACATAGATCGCCGTTGTGGCAATCAGAAGCGCCAGGCCGAGCAGGATCGAGACGAAACCGATGGGGATCAGGGCCAGTGTCAGATTGCGCTCGGGGTCGATGAGCCAGTGATGGATCGAGGTCAGCACGAAGGCGAGGCCGAGAAAGCCGACTCCGCCGCCGGCAAGCAGCAGCGCCCACATCCGGCGGAGCTGGCTGAGCCGCTCCCGCGCGACGTCGGTCCGGGGGGCGTGGTGGCGGGCGACGCGCCGAACCAGGCGGATCGCGAAGGCGATCGAGCTGAAGCCGATCAGGAGGCTGGCGGCGCCGAGCCACATCCGGAGCGTCGGATCGAGGTCGGGCATTCTTTGCAGGGTCAGCAGCGGAAAGTCGAAGGCCGAATGCAGCGCGAGCGGGCCGGCGAGCATCAGCAGGCGGCTGGAGAGGCGGGCCCAGTCGCGATGGTGGCGGTTCGCGCCGAGTGCCGTCCCGGCGCGCGCGATCGTCAGGTAAGCGCCCGCGATGATGCCGAGCGCGCCGTGGAACGGCACGGTCAGCACGCTGCGCAAGGCGGCCAACGAGCGCCACATCTCGGCGTGCTGAACCAGATAAGCCAGGTTCTCGTAAGCGGCGAAGCCGAGGCCGACCGCGGCACCGTAGACCACGGTATCCATCGGATTGGCGAAGGTCCGCCGCTTGGCCGAGGAGATCACCACGATGGCGATCACCTTGACGGCTTCCTCGGGCAGCGCGACGCCGAAGATCGAATGCATGGCGAGGGCCGCCCAGGGGTCATCGGGGGCTGCGACCATCTTGGCGAAGGGCGCGCGGGCGAGGCCCAGCAGCGAAATGCTGGCCGCTCCTAACAGGAACGCGGTCCAGACCTGGGCCGGCGGGCCCGGGCGCTCTTCGGCGGCGATGACAAGCCACAGCATCAGCAGCGCCGGGGCGATGGCGGCCGTTCCGATGACGGTGGGCAATGCTTCAATCAGGTACATCGGCGCCGAAAATAGGTTCCCTTGATCCGCTTATCTACATTGACCGATGCGACCATCTGTCATGCCCTTGCTGTCGGCTCGCTTAATGAACGTGATCGCTTCCGTTCATCTGCAGTCGCCCGTGGGGACAAAATACACGCGTAATCAATCGCATGACAGCACCCGTTCGTCATCCGCGGCAACGACAGCCCGACCGAGGTCGGGATGCGATTGGCAAGCTGGATCAAGGACGTGCGCAAATTTCTTCGATTCACCACGCAGCCGTGCGCGAGGGAGGCCAGCTAGCTGCGCTTCGTTGGTCCCTGACGGGGCGGTGAGGCGATCCGGCGCGTCCGCGTCTGCTCCAGCTCCCAAAAGACGCGCACGAGGCACGTACCGAGGCAGAAGACGATGAGCAACAGCAGGAAGGCCTGGTCCACGGCGGGGATGTGTATCATGGCGTTGATAAAGCAACGCCCGTGCCATCCGTTCCGGAACGGCCGGCGTTTTCCGCCTTCAGTGCGTGGTGAACGGCGGCGGCGCCCCGGGAGCGACGTCGAAGGCGCCGAGATGGAATTCCTCGCCAAGGGATGCGTCAGCCTCGCCCGGCTGCGTCAGCAGCGTGAACGCGGCCTGCGGGTAAAGCTTCCAGATCTCCAGATCGCCGGCGGTGATGGTGAGCCAGCCGAACGTGTACATGTAGCGTCCGGGCTCGGTGACCCGGCCGACCCTGTCCCAAGTGATCTTGTCGACTGTGATCTTATCAATCGTGACTGCCATTCGGTCCCCCGATCGCAAGTCTGCAAATGACGTCCGGCCCCAAGGCACGGACGTTCAAAAGCTGATCCCGCAATGGGGCCGCGATAGGGCAGCGATGCGGAGGCAAGACGGCGTGGCGGTGGCCGCTGCCTGCCGATTCAGCGCGCCGTCGAGGCTGCCTCTGCTTCGGCCGCCCGCTCCAGCTGACGGTGCGAGGCGTGGAAGACGTCGTGGACGAGGCCGATCTTCTCCATGCCCAGGATGATCAGGCCGTTGAGATCGATCTCCCACCAGGCGTGCGAGATGTAGGCGTCCCGCGGGAAGCGGTGATGGTTGTTGTGCAGCCCCTCGCCGAAGGTGAGGATCGTGGTCACGAATTCGTTGGTCGAGGCGTCCTCGACCTCGAAGCGGCGATAGCCGTAGGCGTGGCAGACCGAGCCGGTGAGCTGGCTGGTGAGGATCAGCAGATAGGCGCGGAGCAGGCCGGAGAACAGCACGCAGCCGATCATGCCGTGCACGCCGCCGAAGGTGTAGCCGATCACGCCGGGAATGAAGACGGCCGACATCCCGTACCAGACCCAGCGCGTGTGCACGAAGAACATCGCGATCGGATCGGCGAGGATGTCCTTGGCGTAGTATTCGTTGTCGGTGGTCGCCTGGTCGAACACCCAGCTGCCCTGGGCGTGCAGGAAGCCCTTGAGCGCGCTGACATAGCGATTGCCGAAGCCGTCGAATTGCGGGCTGTGGGGATCGCCGACGTCATCGGCGTAGAGATGATGGCGGCGGTGGTTGGCGACCCATTTCGCGATCGATCCCTGGATCGCCATCTGGGCGATGGCGCAGAAGAACACGCGCATGATCGGGCCGGTGCGGAAGCTGCGATGGACGAACAGGCGGTGCATGCCGGCGCCGATGCCGAATGTCGTCAGCGCGAACATCCAGGCGAATGTGAACAGCTCGACCTTGCCGACGCCTTGCGTCACGGCCCAGACGATGCCGGCGACCGCGCCAACATAGAGGATGCCGAGCAGGAGATAGCTCTCGCGCAGCTTGGCCTGAACCAGCGGTCCTTCGGTGACGACGCCGGGTGGAAGCTGCGGTTTGGACGTAGCGGGTGCGTTCGGCGCGATCTCTGCCGGGGCGAACTCGGCGTCGGCGATGGACATTCCAGGACTTCCGATCCTCGGGGCCCGCAGTGATTGCGGACGTGCTGAGCCACACCCTACCGCGCGAGCGATGCCATCTCCAGTATTTAGTTAAGAAAAGGTTAAAATCGGTCGGGCCGGCTTCAGGCCGACTGCTGCAGCGGCGAGCGCACGATGAGGCGGACGAGGTCGTCCCGCGGCTGCTTTTCGGCGAATTTGACCGCAAAGCCGTTGTCGAATTTGCGGATGACCCGCCCGACGCAGGCGCCGACGGCAAGCGGGGTTCCCACCGGTGGGTCGTACTCGCAGGAGATCGCCACCCCCGCCGTGGAGACGTCGATGATGAAGCAGGAATAGGTGTGGCCATCGGCGAGCGTCAGGACGGTGTGCGAGACCTGCGGAACGAAACGTGCGTCGCGCCGCAGTTCCCTGACGCTGTCGTCCTTCTGCTTCTTTTCGAGCCAGGTGAGCTTTTCCGACATCCAGGCTCGCCGCGCCCGCGTCATGTCGAGCTCCATCAGGAAACCCGACTTCAGCGTCGCGCTGATCGTGCACTGGAATTCGCCGAAATCCTGGAAATAGGAGGTGAGGCGCTCTCCGACCTTGCCGACGACAGGCACGTCCACGATCATCCGGAAGGGCGAAACGCGCTTGGTGCGGCAGGCGAAGCTGCGCAGCTTGCCCTCGCAATCGTACCAGCGGGACAGCGAGTAGCTGCCGCTGACCGTGACTTCCACTGCTCGTTGCCTGAGGAACTCTGCGACGGACATGCGGGCCAATCGTGTTTCGGATTATTTCCGTAATTCCACGGTAGAGGCCAAATTCTAAGTGAATGATACCGGCACTCAGGAGCAGGGGTAAATTTCCGGTAAATGCGCGCCTCGGTGGCGTAGCGGAATACGCGGCAAAAAGACCCGTTAGGCTTCAGGCCGTCTCACAAACTCGTTATTGAGGGCTCGGTAGCTCAGTGAAGCAACGAGGCGCTGCGGCACCTAGAGAAATCCGAACAGCACCAGCAAAGCCAGCGTGCCCACGGCCAGGACGAGCTGGATCGTCGTCCATGTCAGGCCGTTCCGGCTGATCTCCAATCCCAGCGGCGGCAATGCACGCCGCATCGCCAGCGCCGTGAGTGCTTCGACGATGGCGAGCAGGAGTGCGATACCGGCGATGAAAGACCATGACTCGGCGGAAGGCATCCATGGCGCGAGCCAGGCCGGGACGGAGCCTTTCAAGGCGGCAAGCAACGCGAACCAGCCGAACAAGAATGCGGAGCGCTTGACGATGTCGGGGCCGATCGTTTCGGGCTCGAAGCGGATACCGATCGTAGCCAGTGCGCTTTCGATGCGATCGGCGTCGGTCAGGACGACGAACGCGCCGAGATAGAGCGGAATGCGCGACTGGAAGAGCAAAGCGAGGATACCGAACACGACGGCGTAGCCGATGAGATCGCCGAGAATATCCTTGGCGCTCCGGCCCGGCAGCCCAGGTGCGGCCGGAGCAAATTCTGGCTGCGGCTGCGGAAGCGATCTGGCGCGTGCCAGATGCTCCAGCATTTTGGCGCGCCGGTCCGGCGAATATGGCGCCGTACGGCGCATCCATGCCGGTGGCGTGGTCGTCATCGCGGGGGTGCCGGAGTGGCCTTCCGGGGTCGACTTACGCTGCTCCATAAGCCGAACCAGATCCTTCAATCCGTGACGCCATCGCGGCGAGCGAGGCGGTTCCTTCCGGACGTTGGTCGGAGGCAAGGGCCGGGGAGGTTCATGCGGGGTGACGGATATTGCCGCTTGTCGCCCAGGGCCGAGGGCGAGTTGGCGGCGGATTTCAGCAATCCGCAGGGGGTGATTTCGCGTTCCTGCCGAAGGTGCTCCGCGTCCGGCGGCAATGCTTGGTCATGATCTTCTTGTTGATCTCGCCCCACAGTTGCGCTTGAGTACCGGCAGGTCTGGGGGACCCTATTGATGTCTATTTTTGTGGCTGCGGCGTCGCGCGCCGCGGTGTTGGATTTTGTAGTCAATTTCAGTTCGGGCAGGCTCAATGAAACCTGCGTCCTGCCATGGACGTGACGGTAACGTCCGGCTGCCCGTCGCCGCGGAAGGCAGGCATTCTCGATCACGCCGACCGTATCGCCACGGACCGGGTGGCATGGCGCGCGAAGAACAGCTTTTTTCACGACGAGGATGAACGCTATCTCCGGTTCCTGATTCCGCCGGGAAGTCGCGTCCTCGACATCGGCTGCGGCATTGGCGATACGCTCGCGAGTCTCGCGCCATCACACGGTGTCGGGGTCGATTTCTGTCGCAAGCAAATCGCGATCGCGCGGCAGCGCCACGCCGGTCTCACTTTCGTCGAAGGCGATGTCGAGGACCCCGCGACGCTCGATGCGCTGCAAGGTCCGTTCGACTACATCCTCGTCCTCGATACGATCGGTTCGATGGAGGATTGTCAGAAGTTCATCGCCCAGCTGCATCCGTTCTGCACGCGGGATACGCGGCTGGTGATCGGGTACTTCTCGCATCTGTGGTACCCCCTGCTGAAACTCGCCGAATTCGTCGGCCTGCGGATGCCGCACCCGGACCAGAACGTGCTGTCGCCGTCCGACCTGCGCAGCCTTGCCAGGCTTGCGGATTTCGATCCGGTGAAGTCGGAGCAGCGCGTGCTCTCGCCGGTGCGGATGTTCGGGCTCGGGCGTTTTCTCAATCGTTTCGTCAGCGTGCTGCCGGGAATCCGCCAATTGGCGCTTCGGCATTATCTGGTCGCACGGTCGATCCGCAGGGCGAGGGAAGAGTTCGCCTCGGCCACCGTCGTCGTCCCGGCGCGCAACGAGCGCGGTAATATCGAGCCCGCGGTCCTGCGAATTCCCGACTTCTGCTGCGACATCGAGATCATCTTCATCGAAGGCCACAGCCAGGACGGCACCTTCGAGGAGATGGAGCGGGTCAGGCAGGCGTATCCCTCCAAGGACATCAAGGTGATGCGCCAGCCCGGCAAGGGCAAGGCCGACGCCGTCTTCACCGCGTTCGACGCGGCGCGCGGCGACGTGCTGATCATTCTCGACGCCGACCTGACCATGCCGCCGGAGCAGATTCCGAAATTCGTCGAGGCGCTGCTGGCGGGCAAGGGCGAGTTCGTCAATGGATCCCGCCTGGTCTATCCCATGGACGATGGCGCGATGCGCTTCCTCAATCTGATCGCCAACAAGATATTTTCCTATCTGTTCTCCTGGCTGCTCAATCAGCGCTATACCGATACCCTGTGTGGCACCAAGGTCCTGCGCCGCAGCGATTATCAGCGCTTGAAGGCCGGCAAGGCCTATTTCGGTGATTTCGATCCGTTCGGCGACTTCGACCTGATCTTCGGCGCATCGAAGCTCAACCTGAAATCCGTGGATCTTCCGATCCGCTATGCCGCGCGCACGTATGGTGAAACCCAGATCTCCAGGTTTCGCCATGGCTGGATGCTGCTGAAGATGGTGGCTTTCGCCTTCCTCAAGATCAAGGCGATCTAAAGCGCGTGAACCACGGTTCAACGACGATGATGCCGGACGATTGCTGCTTTCCCGACGCGCGTGTGAGTGGAAGGATCAGAATACTGCTGATCCTCATTGCGCCGTCGCTGTATCTGGCGGCGACGCTGCTCTATTCGACCTACCAGGCCGTCTGGGGCGTCCAGGTCGATCCGGAATCGGCGTACACCATGAACGGGCTGGTGGCGGCGGCGGGATACGGCTCGTTGAAATTCGATCATCCGGGAACGACGACGACGCTGCTCGTCGAACTGATCGTCCGGGGCTGGGCCCTGCTCGCCAGGGCCGGGGACATCGTCGCGTTCGGGCTCGAACGTTACGACGCGATCACATGGGCGGCGCGAGCCGGCGAAGCGCTGGTGCTCACGGCCGCGCTGCTGGCCGGCGGGATCATCGTCGGCCGGACGACGCACTCCGCGATCGCTGCGATGCTGTTTCAGGCCGGCGCGTTCGTGCACGCGGACGCATTTCACTTCCAGATGGTGCTTGCGCCGGAAAGCCTGATGGCAGCGTTCGCGCTGTTCGGCATGGCGATCGTGATCAAGGCCACGCTCGATGCGCATCCGCCGTCGACGGGTCTCGGCATCGTATGCGGAGCCATCTTCGCGCTCGGGTTCTCGACGAAATATCTCTATCTGCCGCAGGCGCTGTTCGCCGTGTGTCTGCTGCGAAACAGGCGCGCGTTCGTCGCCGCCGCGATCACCGGGGCGATCGGCTTCATTGGCTTCAGCCTGATCTTCAATCCGGGAACGATCACGCGCGGGTTCGGATGGCTCGTGCAAATCGCCACCCACAAGGGAAATTACGGCGAGGGCGAGCCCGGTTTCATTGATTTCGGAATGTTCTGGTCGAACATGGCCGAGATCATCAATGCCGCGCCGCTCGTGTTCGGCGTGTACGTTGCAGCGGCGGCCGTGGCGCTGGCTTGGTGGATCGGGCGCCGGAGCTGGCGCGATCCGGTCAGCCTGACGCTCGGTGCCGCCGTCCTCATCCATGCAGCCCATCTCGTGGCGACGTCGAAGCATTATGCGCTGCATTACATGATGGCGCCGTGGGTCCTGACCGGCGGTGTGCTGGTCCTGATCGTGGTGCAGGTCCGACGGCTGGTCCCGGCTGTCCCTCCGGTCGCGCTCAGCCTGCTTGCGGGCGGCCTGTGTGCCGCCATGAGCGCGATGACGCTGGTCGACGCCCGCGCCGCAGCGCTGCAGGCGTCTCACTTGAACGCGATCGGGGCCCGGCTCTCGAAGGCCGTGGTCGCGGCAGGTCCCGCCTGCGCCAACGTCTCCGGCATGTTCGTGCGCGCGCCTGAGAACGACATGAATCACGGCTGGGACATGACGCTGCAGCTCTGGGGCGACCAGCCGATGCGGGACAGGTTTTCCGCGGCGTATGCGAGCGCTTTCAGGGTCCCGCTGCTGGACCACAACGGCTATACGCATGTCCTGAAGAACAACTTTCGACCGTACAGCTACGCCAAGCTCGGGGCGGACTATCCCTGCATCATCGTCCGCTCGGCAGTGGTGCTCGATGCCGAAAGTTCGATCGGACTGTTGGCGCTCAACCCGGACCATTGCGTGATCGAGGGGACCCACGTCTATACCGTCGGGCTCGCCTGCGCGAAGGTGCGCAGCAGCTTTCTGGAGCAGAGGTGAGGGGGAAACCGGGCTGCCTGGCGCTCCCTAGCGGAATCGAACCGCTCTCTCCACCGTGAAAGGGTGGCGTCCTAACCGATAGACGAAGGGAGCAAACACAGGGCCCCGCCGATTTTGCCGGCATGGCCACTGGCCGCCGAACAGGGCCCGGCGGCTTGCAGCGGGCGAACGTATAGTTGCCTTTCTGGCTCCGGGCAAGCCGTTCAGGAACGGTCTTTTCGCCGGCAGTGGACAGCGCCGGACCCGGATCATTCGGAGGCGAACGCAACGGTTTCTTAGGGTTCCCTGCGTAGCGCTGGGAGGGGAGATTTCCAATGCCACCGCCGAAAAAGCGCGCAGCCCGCAAGCTGCTGTCGCGGCAAGCCTGGATCACGCTCGACGGCGGCTTCGCCGCGCGGCAGTGCCTGGTTCAGGACATCTCGGATTCCGGCGCGAAGATCACGCTGGACGAGGACGCGAGCCAGCTCCCTGGCGTGATTCGGCTCGCCTTCGCACGCGATGCGCGCACCGGGCGGAGCTGCCAGGTGGTCTGGCGCCGCGGCAAATCCGCCGGCATCAAGTTCATCTGATCGCAGCCGCGGCCGCCCCGATGGCGCGCGGCGCAGCTCCGGGCTAGAACGCGGTCAT
Organism: Bradyrhizobium symbiodeficiens; assembly: GCF_002266465.3. Lineage (NCBI taxonomy): Bacteria > Pseudomonadati > Pseudomonadota > Alphaproteobacteria > Hyphomicrobiales > Nitrobacteraceae > Bradyrhizobium > Bradyrhizobium symbiodeficiens. The sequence goes on from NZ_CP029427.2 coordinate 3,620,496, forward strand.
GCGCGCGCCGCTCCTCACCCTGATCTCGTTGCTGGCCACACCCGCCGTGGCGACGGAGGCCCTTCGTCTTCCGCCCAATGAGCGGCCGCAGGCCGGCAAGGCGCTGCCGCTGAAGGGCGCGGCCGGGAAGGCCCAAGCCGGCTCCTGCGCCAATTACGGTCCGCGCTTCGTCATGGTCGAGGGCACCGGCACCTGCGTGAAGATCGGCGGCTCGATCAGCATCGACACCACCGTGAGGCGCTAGAGCCGATGCCTCAGGATCTGCTGCGCCTCGACCTCGTCGTCCCCGTGCTGATGTATTGCGCGCTGCTGTGGTGGGTCGGCCGCGGCCTGAGCTGGACGGCACGGCTGGCGACCGCTGTGGTGACCTTGGTGCTGATCGTCTGCGTGCTGCTGGTCGAGCGGGGCTGGCGCTGAGCCAAAACAAAAAACGCGAAAACAACCCCATGCACAGTAGCCGTCAAGTGCTGAGGTGACGCCCAAGGATTGCGCCGAAACGCTGAATCATCGCGCTCTCGCCGCAGCTTGCACAGCGCTGCCCGGCTCACGACATCGGCGGTGCGACATGTTGCGCAAATCCGGGCCGTTGGCCGAGCTCGGCGAGCCAGCGCGTTAGATGCGGCTGGGCCGGCCGGGTGATGCCCTCGACACCGAGCCAACGCCGCGCATAGGAGCCGAGCGCGATGTCGGCGAGCGTGAACGCATCGCCTTCCATGAAGCGGCGTGAAGAGAGCAGGCGGTCGGCGATCGCCCAGACCTCGGCGGCGGCATCGGCATCGCGCTGCACCTGGATCATGTCGCGCTCGGCGGGCGCCGTGCGCACGATGCCCCAGAACACCGGGCGGTCGACCGGCTGCACGGTCGACAGCGTCCAGTCGAGCCAGCGATCGACGGAGGCGCGGCTCTTCGGCGCCTCCGGGTAGATCGGCGTGCCGCTGCCATGCGCGAGGCAGAGATAGCGCATGATGGAATTGGACTCCCACAGCACGAAATCGCCCTCGACCAGAGTCGGGATCCGCGCATTGGGGTTCATCGCGAGATAATCGGTCTCGCGGGTCCGGCCGTAACTCATGCCGGCGTCGATGCGCTCATAGGGAAGGGCAAGCTCGGTCAGGCACCACAGCACCTTCTGCACGTTGACCGAATTGGCGCGGCCCCAGATCGTGAGCTTGGTGTCCGGCATGAAGCGTCTCCCCCGCGGCTTTGTCGCTTGCCGCGGGTGATAGCGGAATTTCCTGAAACGCGCGATGGGCGATTGCGGCGCGCCCTCATGCAAAAAGCTCCGCCCGAGGCGGAGCTTCGTTGCAAACCAACCCGGCCAGTCTAATCCGTCGCTCAGCGGCCGAAGAACAGCCACAACAGAATGATGACCGGAATCGGCACGCCCAGCATCCACAACAGAATTCCGCGTCCCATGATGTCCTCCTCCAATTGAATTGTCGGAGAGTGAACGCGGGCGGCGAGGGCTTGTTCCAGCGTTTTGCGCCTACCAATGGCCGGTGTTGGGCATCGATGCCCAGGGCTCCTGCGGCGGCTTCGGCTCGCCCTTCTGCAACAGCTCGATTGAGTGCAGATCCGGCGAGCGGACGAAGGCCATGTTGCCGTCGCGTGGCGGGCGGTTGATGGTGACGCCGGCCTTCTGTAGCTTCTCGCAGGTCGCGTAGATGTCGTCGACCTCGTAGGCGAGATGGCCGAAGAAGCGGTCCTCGCCATATTTCTCCTCGTCCCAATTCCAGGTCAGCTCGACCAGCGGCGCGCCGCGCGTTTGCGGTTGCTTCTTCAGCGCATCGAGATCGTCCGACGAGCACAGGAACACCAGTGTGAACCGCCCCTTGTCGTTCTCGATCCGCCGCACCTCCTTCAACCCGAAAGCATCGACATAGAATTTCAGCGCGACATCGAGATTGCGCACGCGCAGCATGGTGTGGAGGTATCGCATTTCAGTGAACTCCTTAAGAACGTTTGTTGCTTGTCAGGCGCAGGAGGCGGCCGGAGGCAATGAATAGCAGTAAAATCCATTAGGGGCAGGTGGTTACGTGCCAACTGCGTGCCATGCGTTCTGTCTTCACTCCGGGCGGCCCGCACGGCCTCAACACGCCCCGTGTCTCCGCCGCCGCTGACCTCTCCGTGGAGATAAGTCTATCAGCGGGGAAGGAGGTCGCCGTAGGCGGCGAGCGTCAGTAACTCCCTCGGAGATTCGTCTCGCATCAGGTGCAGGTTGATAAATGAGAGGACGTATCCACCGGAAACTTGGCTTATGCACACACCGCGAATCACCCAAGCAAAACTTTTCCCCAGCCCAAACCTATGACGTGCCGGCGGAATTCCTGAAAATGTGGAAGCTGTTCACAGGTGGGGAGGTAATGCAGCGGACTCTTGCGCCGAAGTCACGTTCTACCCCATGTTCGGAGTCGGATGGTGTTCTCGACAAACACCACCCGACGCCTGGAGGAGTCCCGAAGGTCTCCGACCGAACACCATAGATTTTCGCTCTCCCCAGGCACCCTGTCAATCCTGCGCGGTGTCGTTTCGCGCCACGATGGAGCTTGCCTGTGAAGACCCTTTCGAAAGTCCGCCGCTTCGTTTCCCGCAACTGGAAGTTCTTGGTTCAGGTCGGGGTGAGCGTCCTAACTATTCTGCACAAGTGAGCTAGCGGCGGTGCGACCTATACTTTTTGAATTCGTCAAAGGTATTAATTCGTGCCCTCATCTCGTCAGCAAACCGCCCCTCGATCTGACGGCGCAACTGTCGGACTTAGACCCTTCATGGTGGGTGCCTTCTTCAGAAGATAGCTCACTGGGTCCCGGTCAGGAGTTCGCGCCCTTGCCATCTATTTGCCCTTGCAATCTATTTCATGTCGTGGAGCCAGCTCAGTTCGTCGGGTGTCGCACTGCCCGGGCTCACCTCCGGAATAATTCGACCCAATACAAATAGCTCGTAGGATGGGTAGAGCACTTGCGATACCCATCATATTTCGTCGCGCAACAAGGTCCTCGATGGGTTTCGCTTCGCACAACCCATCCTACGCGCTCATTCGATTTACGAGTTACGGCGAGGGCTGTCCCCGTAATTGAAGTCGCAGCCCATGCGGCTTGCAGGCTCAATCTTCCGGAAGCTCATCGGGCCATTGCTGGGCGCCGTGCAGGATGCGCAATATCCGGATCAAGCTTCCGTTACGGTATAGGCCGCGACATACGGTGTGCCGACAATGACGAGCTCGCGTGTGCCGGCGACACGGCCGGGACGCCCACTTTCCGGAAACTCGACAAGTCGACGCGCAGCCGCGGCGATACGTTCGTCGAGCGCGATGGCCGCCCGAGGATTTTCGGCCTCGATGTGAGTGAAGATGCCGTCGCGGTCCGACATCGCGAAGGCAGACCAGACGAGGTTCACGACTCCAGTTCATCCGTTCTGCGTCGGGCCGCCGCGCGCCGCTCGGCGAAATGCGCGTCGGCCTGTTCGTCAGAGGTATCGGGCCGTGTGTCGTTCAACGCTTCCAGAACCTTCGCGCGAAACCAGGCGTCGTGAGCCTTGCTGTTCGTGACGAGTTCGAGCGGCAGCGCGCCCTCGTTGGCGGTCCGGGTCAGCAGGATGCGTACCGCGTCCGATACCGTCAGCCCCATACCCTCAAGCACAGCAGATGCGCGATCACGGACTTTCGCGTCGATGCGGGTCTGGACAAGGGCATTTGCGGCCATAGGCGCCTCCTGGGATCCTCGACGGCAATGTAATTCAATCGAATGACAAGCGCAAGGGCGGGCGGTCATCATGGCGTGGGGATCGACCCCAATTACGGAATTACGAATTGCCAGAGCGCTCACCGCGTTGCGTCATTCGATTGCTCGCGGAGACAACAAGCAATGCCCCGAAGCCGGGGAGTCGTTGGAGACAAGGGCTCAGGACGACATCGCAAAACGAGAAAAACGCGATGAGTTCGAACGATGCCAAAGCAAAAGCACCAAGCTGGAAAAGCCGGCAAGGGCGGCTTCGTCCGCAGAAGAATACCGGCTTACGATCGTGCGCAGCTACCGCAAGGGTTTTGCGTGATCGCCTGTACATGCGGTTGACGATCCCAACACCTGGTAGTGACCCGCGGACGTATTTAATCCGATGTCACTGAACTCCGGTGAGGACAGGCGCGACTCATTCGTATGCTCCAGGCCTTGATCAGCGCTATCGTGGATATGCTCCTGTCTGCCGCATGGAGCGCAATCGTCAGGTTCTTCGGCCTGGAAAGCGTCGTCGAGATCGTGACCGCGATCTTCGGCCTTGGCTGTATCGTGATCGGTTTTGCGGTCTTGTTGTTGGGGCACTGACGAGCGCGGGTCGTAAGGCATCGCGACAGGCGAGCTTCTCGCCTCGTTGATCCTGGGATGCGGTTGCCTTGTCTCGCGACTCGAACGGCAACGCCGTCTGAAGCGTCGGCATGAGACGACCGCGCCGTTCTGTGGAGAACGACGCGGCCGGAACGTGAGCCGGGCAGGACGCCGGCTTACTTCATGTTGCTGCGGGTCTTCGTGCCGCCCTGGTCGCTGCCCGGGCCTGAGCCGCCCTGGCCGGAGGCGTCGGGCTTCACCATTCCACCCTTGTTCATGCCGTCATTGCTCATGCCGGTCGTGCTGTTGTGCATCGAGCCCTTGTCCGTGTTGGTCATGCCGGGTTTCTGCATGTTGTTGGACTGCGGCGCAGGACCGGTTCCGCTCTGCGCAAAAGCAGAGCCGCACATCAGACCGAGGGCGGCGGTAGCGATCATGAACTTCTTCATTGTGAACTCCTGTTGCTTGCATGAACCAACTGGAGGGCGGAAGTCCTGTTCCTAAATCGGGCCATCGAGGGGAAAGTTATTTCTGAAGAGGGTTCCAGCTCGGGCGCGATGCGATGAGGATGAATCGTCATCGCGCTGAGATGTCGTTGATGCGAAATCCGCGTGCGAACGCGTTTCGCGTTCGTACGAGTTCGCGTTCGTACGAGGAAGACGGCGGCTCGCTTTCTTGGGATGCAGCTTAGGCCGCAATCCGTTGCTCGACCGGGGCCGTCAGCAGCTTGAGCGCCTGGGCGTGTTGCAGGTCGGGGACTGCGATCGCCGTATGGCTGTAGACCGCATGGGTCCTCGAGTTTGCAATCGTGTCCAGGATCTGGCTGCCCTTGATGACATGAAGGCCCATGCCTTCCTCGGTGGGGAAGATCGCCAGCACCACGTCATAGGCCGCGATGACGGCTCTGAGCGCTTCGGCCTTGTCCTCGGCGACGTCGACGAAGACACGAACATCAGCCGCGAGTTCACGCAGCTCTTCAAAATCCAGCACTGTGGGGTTACTCCAACGCAACGAGACTGAATGGAGCTTGGCGGCGTTGGGTTACTGAAGTGTCAACAAGGCGTGCCGGGCCACAGGTTTCACGACGAGGTGACTTCAGGCTCTAGCGCTTTACTTCCTTGTTGCGAAGCCGCGCCTCGGCGGCCTCGTCGACGAGGTTCAAGGCGAGGCCGTCATAGCTCAGCTTGAGCCCGCGGCCGACGATCCATGTCCATCCCTCGCGCTCCCTGATGGCTTCCGCGTTGAACTGGTCGGAGATCGATTTGACGGCAGCGTCCTGTGCCCCCGGATTGTTCAACTCCGCCTTGACCCGCCAGATTTTGTGCCTGGCGTCGGTCTCGTCGCTGTCGACCGAAACCTTGGCGCCGTTGATGTCGCAGTCGAAGGTGTAGGAGTCGTGGCCTCGGCGGCAGAGATAGCGGCGTTGACTGACGAGCTTGCTGGTCTCGTCGAATGTCATTCCGGGCGAAAAGCCGAAGATGTCGGATTTTTTCACCAGGGCGAGGGAGGCAGGCTTCAGGAAGCTGGGCTGGATCGCAACGAGGGCTGCGACGGCAACGACGATCAAGCCTGCGATGACGATAGCGACCTTCATGAACACCCCTTGGAAAACTTTCAGACCATTACAGGCAGAAGGAGCGTTCTGCCATGACCCAAAAGCGAAAACCCCGCCTGGGGGAAGCGGGGCTTTCTGGTGGGGTGAAGCTTGGGGACTTCAATGATATGACGCGCCAGCTGCAAAATGGTTCAAAGGGAAATTGCGTGTCCCTGCGGCACCTTGCACAGGAAGTCGGGAACCCCGCAGAAGCCCTGCTTGCGTTTTTGCCCTTGATAGGCTCTAAGCCCGTCACTTCATGACCTCGGGCATGAATCAGAAGCGCGCCTCCGCGGTCCGGCCGCGTCACAACAGAGTATTCGCGCGCACCCCTTCAAAGGAATTCAGACATGGCGAAGATGACGAAGACCCAATTGATTGATGCAATTGCCGAGGGCACGCAGCTTTCGAAGAACGACGTGAAGTCTGTGATCGAGTACATGGCCACGGTCGGCTACAAGGAGCTCAACGAGTCCGGTGAGTTCGTCATTCCCGGCTTCGCGAAGATGTCGGTCGTGAACAAGCCGGCGACCGAAGCCCGCATGGGCGTCAATCCCTTCACCAAGGAGCCGATGCAGTTCGCGGCCAAGCCCGCCAGCAAGTCGGTGAAGGCTTCGCCGCTGAAGGTCGCCAAGGACGCCGTCTAAGGCGCCGGCGATATCGTTGCGGCCGGGTGATGCCGCAACGCGAGGACTGAAGACAAGACGGTGCTCGGCGATTGCGGTCCCGAACATCACCATGACGATCGGGACGAACCGCAGAGCCCGCCGCGCCATTCCAGCCCGACACGGCTCGAAAGAAAAACCCCGCGCTTTCGCACGGGGCTCTTCGGGCTGACGGCGTTGGGATTTTCAGCGCCTGGCCGCCAGCCTTATTACTAACTTAAAGTTGAAAACCCAAAAAGCAACAGCGCCGCGATGACGGAATATGTTCGTCCACCGCGGCGCTGCGATATGACTGGGCGCTGAAATCCCCAGCTTCCATGGGTCCACGGGGCGTTGAAAAGGTTCAATGCGACATGCCGGGAAATCGCGCGCCGGGGACTAGACTTTTTGTTCCTATTTTGTTCTAGTGAGCCACCTTAGGACCGCTTGGGAGGTGACTCATGACCGTCGAAAAGCAGCGCGAAGTGATCAGGCTCTGGAACGAGCTCCGGAAGCTCGAGGGCCCGGCAGCGGAAGAGCTGCGCATCCAGATCCTGGAATGCTTTTCGGAGAAGAGCAGAGCGAAGCGGGCGGCTTGACCTGCGCCGGTGGACGCCGACGACATCGGGCACACGGCAAGTGCGGCCTCAATCGGACCGCTCGCGCTTGATCGGACGGTTGTCGCAGCCGCAACGGGGCGAGCATTTTGAAGGTCGCCTTGGTGGGGCGGCGCTGCGGCGCAAGCATTCGCCGCTGATGCTTCAGGAACGAAGATGTGCCGTCAGCGTTCGGCCTGCATGACATGCCCGCGATGCGCCAAGCCGATGATGGCGACTTCCACCAACAGCTTTCGATGCGAACCTTGCCGTGAGATCGTCATCGTGTTCGCGGTCGTCTCGAAATTCCTGCCGCCGAAGATTGTGCCGAGTGCCGCCGCTCAAGAGATCGCGGCGCGCGCTTTCATCGATCGTTAGGAATCGATTCGCGCTGATTTTTCCGACTCCGATTCGTTCTTCGAGAACGAAATGGAGTCGGATGCAGAACATGTTGTGCCTGCCGGCGGCGACGGTGTCGCGCGTATCATAACGAGACAGCGTGATGCTTCGCACAGTCGCGTCCTCGCCTCCTCCGTAAGCGGTGAGGCGAGGGAGAGCGACATGAATGCGTGCTGGTTTCTCGCCGAGATCGCGAAAGTGTTCTGGTACGATCGGCACCCGCGCTTGCGCAAAGGCAAGCCGTCGGTGCCGCAAGTGCCGCCACCGGGATCGAAATCTCCCGATGCATCGTCTCCCGACGCGACGTGATCGGATCGTCGCGCACGCACGCTTTGTTAAGACCTGGTCCGCGCCGATTTCTTCGATTCCGATTCGTTCTTCGAGAACGAAATGGTGTCGAAGCTGGAACAAAGCCAGTCGGGTGGAGCGCGGCAAGTCTCAGCTTCACGCAAGACCCATCGCTGCTCATCGATGGGAGACTTCCATCAATTCCTAACGAGAGTTTGCGCCGAAACCGATAACCCTATTCGGTTAGGTTAAAAGCCCAATCGCGTTGCGCCTGGCGCTCGTTGCGGTAGGTGTCTGGCAAGGACAAGCAAGAAACGACCTTTGCCAAGAAGCAATTTTGCCATGACGCCTTTTTCAGAGCCGTCCTTTTACCAGGGCGACCGCCACACCTACCGGCGCGTCGCGATCGTCGGCACGCTGTTCTGTCTCGCTTTCGTGCTGATCAGCTTCTCGCTGCGGCCGCAGTTCGAGGACACGCGCGTCGCGGTCAAGGCCGACCGGCTGGTACGCACGGCGGGCCAGCCAGCGCACGCCAACTAGAGCGCGACATGCCCGCTAGCGCCCGTCGCCACAGATATGCTCGTCGGTACGCACGGAGGCTGATGCTCCGCCGTGCGAGGCGAGCGCCACGAAGCCGGCATAGCCGGACAAATTGAGCAATACTTCCAGCCACACGGGCATGTCGGCCTCTTCTGATTTGCCTGAAGACGGCATCAACGGCCGCGCGCAATTCTGGTTTCATGCTCCTGTACGAAAACGCAAAGAGAACTCAAAGCGGAGAGGAGGGGTCGAGCCGGCGGCCGAGGGTCGCGACGGATTCGCTCGACGGCTGTTGTTTCAGGAACTCGGCGATCGCCCGCGCCAGCTCGCCATCGCTCATCGGCGTCGGCGGCGGGTGCAGCGTGCCGACGCCGAAGTTGCGAACGATCTCGTCGTAGTGCCGATCGTCGGATCGGGGAACCAGCCTGCGGATACGGGCCAGCAAAGCGGATAACGGCAAACTCTCCTCCTCGGTCGTTCGCCCCGCTGGCAGCAATCTTCGTCTGCTGCCATCTGCTCCCGTGAAATTGAAAACCCCGCCGGCATCGCGGAGATGCTGACGGGGTCTCGGTGCCGTCGCCTCAACCGGATAGCGGAGGCTCACGCACTTGACGAGGCAATCCGCGGCCGGCGATTTGGTTCCGGCCGTATCGAATGTTTTTGTCCCGCCCGGTTCCGCGCCGCTGCGCAACCATCGCACGCGCTCGTCGTTATCTCGGCAAGACGCGAAGGAGGAGAAGCATGAAGAAAACACTGGCAGTCCTGGCCACGGTTGCAGCCGTCGGCGTTACCGCGGTCGCGGCCCCTGTGCCTGCCGAAGCGCGCGGGCGCGGCATCGGCCCGGGCCTCGCATTCGGCCTTGCGGCCGGCGCGATCACCGCGGGCGCCGTCGCAGCGTCTCAGCCCTACGGATACGGATATGGCCCCCGCTACGGCTATTATGGCGGCCCCGGCTACTACGGACCGGGACCCTACGCCTATTACGGCGGCGGACCGTACTACCGGCACCATCACCATTGGCGCCATTGGTAGCCATTCTCAAACGAAAAGCCCGGAGCGATGCTCCGGGCTTTTTTCATGCGCATTGATCGGGAGGCGTGTTACGGCCAGAGCGAGGGCCGTTCGACCTTGCGGGCGTTCTCCAAGGTCGACACGAAATACTCATCGCGTTCGCGTTTGAATTTTTCCTGCGTGGCACGGAAGGCGGCGACACGGGCGGCGATCTCGTCGCGCTCACGGGCTTTGCGTTCTTCGTCTTCGGTCATAGCCATCCCCTCGAGTTTGCTACTGAACCCAAGCACTGCCGCCGCATCATCTTGAGTCGCATTGACACATCCATTGATGCTCCCGAATGGGGCGTCAATGGGGAGGAGGCATTGCAGGATTGTGATATGCGCGGGTCGGAAAAAATTGCCGAGCGCATCGCGTTAGCTCTTGATAAGAGCGTCAGCAATCTTGTCGCTTGCGCTCGTTGCTGTCAGGCAAAACGAATCGGGAGTTGCGATTGATTGCATCGGATCTTCAGAGCGGCGTTGAACGGCTCGGCGAGATGATCGCCGAGGCGAGGGTCATCGTGCCGTTCACCGGCGCCGGCATTTCGACCGAATGCGGCATTCCCGACTTCCGCTCGCCGGGCGGAATCTGGACGCGCAACCGTCCGATCCCGTTCGACGAGTTTGTCGCGAGCCAGGAGGCGCGGGACGAATCCTGGCGCCGCCGTTTTGCGATGGAGGAGGTGTTCGCTGCGGCGAAGCCCGGCCGCGGCCATCGCGCGCTGGCCTCGCTGTACCGCGCCGGCAAGGTTCCCGCCGTCATCACCCAGAACATCGACAATCTGCACCAGGCCTCCGGCTTCGCCGGCGAGCACGTGATTGAACTCCACGGCAACACCACTTACGCGCGCTGCATCGGATGCGGGCAGGCCTACCCGCTCGATTGGGTGAGGCATCGCTTCGACGGCGATGGCCTCGCGCCCAACTGCACTGCCTGCGACGAACCGGTGAAGACCGCCACGATCTCCTTCGGCCAGATGATGCCCGACGATGAAATGCAGCGCGCGACCGCGCTGTCGCAAGCCTGCGATCTCTTCATCGCGATCGGTTCCTCGCTCGTGGTTTGGCCCGCGGCGGGCTTTCCGATGATGGCGAAGAACGCCGGTGCCCGTCTGGTGATCATCAACCGCGAGCCGACCGAACAGGACGACATTGCCGACCTCGTCATCCACGACGACATCGGCGAAGCGCTCGGGCCCTTTGTCGCCAATTGAGGCGTCAGTTTGATTCGCGGCTGTGCAAGCTGTTCATAGGTTCCGCCGAATCTCTTTTTTGTCTATGCCTCGCAACCGGGAGTGTTATCTTTTGAGTCGAAAGATTCGCGTCGCGTCCAATTGAGAACATTCTCTTAAGACGCGTGATTCGAGCCCCGCCGATGTGGCGGGTTGCATGGCAGTGTGGGGTCCGGGGTTATGGGGTCGTCGGACGGATTTGAGTCCAAGAAGCTCGGGGTTCCCGGGCAGGGAGTCTCGCCCGGGCGGATCGCGCCGGGCGAACACGGCGGTGCCGGTCGCGACAGCGCGCTCAGTCCGTTCAGCGGGTTGGGGGAGGCCAGCGCCAATCTCGTCGAAGTCCACGGCGTCATCAAATGGTTCGACGCCTCCAAAGGCTACGGCTTCATCGTTCCCGACAACGGCTGGCCGGACGTGCTCCTGCACGTTACCGTGCTTAGGCGCGACGGCTTCCAGACCGCTTATGAGGGTGCCCGCATCGTCGTCGAGTGCATCCAGCGCGCCAAAGGTTACCAGGCGTTCCGCGTGGTCTCGATGGACGAGTCGACCGCGATCCATCCGGCGCAGATGCTGCCGCCGCGCACCCATGTCACGGTCACCGCGACCAGCGGGCTGGAACGGGCCCAGGTCAAATGGTTCAACCGGCTGCGCGGCTTCGGCTTCCTGACCTGCGGCGAGGGCACGCCCGACATCTTCGTCCACATGGAGACGCTGCGCCGCTTCGGCATGACCGAGCTCAGGCCCGGTCAATATGTCCTGGTCCGCTTCGGGCCCGGCTCCAAGGGCATGATGGCGGCCGAGATCCATCCCGAGACCGGTTCGCCGGGATTGCAGTCGCACTAAGCGCGACGCATCTCGGGCTCTGGCTTTCATTTCCCGCAATCGTGAGCAAGGGCGCGCTGGCAGGCCGGTGCGGCTCTGGATTTTCCGGCGACTGCCGCGTAAGGACTGGTCCAGTCCCACGCCTCGAGTGCCCCCATGAATCCTGATCGTAAGGCTGTCTGGTCCGCTCTGAAGGGCTGGCTTGCCGCCGTCCTCGTCATCGCCGGCTGTGCGGTTGCCGGCGCGCCCGTCAGCGCCGCCAGCTTCCAGCCGCTCGAGATCGTCACCAAGAACGGCGTGCAGGTGTTCTCGGTGGAGGTGGCGACGACCGAGGAGGAGAAACGGACCGGTCTGATGTACCGCAAGGAGCTGGCGGACGGCAAAGGCATGCTGTTCGACTTCAATCCCGAGCAGGAGGTGTCGATGTGGATGAAGAACACCTATGTCTCGCTGGACATGATCTTCATCGGTGCCGACGGCCGCATCCTGCGCATCGCCGAGAATACCGAGCCGATGTCGACCAAGATCATCTCGTCCCGCGGGCCTGCCCGGGCCGTGCTGGAGGTGGTGGCGGGAACGGCGCAGAAATACGGCATCCGGCCCGGCGACCGCGTCGGCCATCCGCTGTTCGGCAGCAAATAAGACCCGCCGGTCAGCCTTGCTGGCCGCTTTGGAAGCGTGTATCGACGGGCTCGCCGGACATTCGGGGTATAGCGCAGCCTGGTAGCGCGGCAGTTTTGGGTACTGCAGGTCGTTGGTTCGAATCCAGCTGCCCCGACCAGTCCCGGGGTTGAATCCCTTTCATTTTCTTCGAGATTTCGACCCGGGCAGCATGTTGCCCGGCGCGCCACCGCTTGTGCGTCAGGCTCGGAGATCCGGCCGAGGGGCGCAAATCCAGCGCCTGCTTCGACCGCCCGCCGCGTTGAAGGAGAGGGCGCGCGATCGACGCGACGCCCGATATCTGGTCCAGGGCGAGGTCTTCATGTCGATCAGTGCGATTGCTTCGGCCAGTGCAACGGTGACGTCGTCCCCTTCGGCCGCCACGACGCCGGCTTCCACGGCTTCCACGACGTCGGCGGCATCGGCGGCATCGTCGACGTCGGAGACGTCGTCCTCGCAATCGGCGGGCGGCAGCGCGGGATCGGGTGGCGGCGGCTCGGCCAAGACCATTGTCAGCGAGGTCTCCATCACCCTCGACGGGGTCACCACCACGACGATTACCTACTCCGACGGTACCACCGAGGTGCAGACTTCGGCGAGCGCGCAAGACGGTCAGGGCAGTCAGTCGGGACAGACCTACAACGCGCAAGGCGGGCTTCAAGGCAGCGGCCAGACGGCGTCCAGCGCCGGCTTCTGAGGGACCCCGGTCAGAATAACCAAGGCTTCATCGAACCTTTGGCTGTCGCCATAGACATATGTATGTTGGGGATTTCAGCGCCCAATGTCTAAACGGACGCCGCCAAGCGATGATATTCCGCTTGCGCGGCGTTGCGCTTTTCCAGGTCTCGTTTTTTCGTGTCGCTTTTTGGGATCCGGCCGATCAGCTGGAAGCGTACCAGCCGAGCGGGAATGGCAGCAGCGGCCATATCCCGTGGTTGTCGTTGGCGGCTTTCGGCTGTTGCGCTGACGTCCTCGCGATTGGCACAGGAGGTGTCGATGCCAGCGCCAGGCGCAGACGTTCACATTGCAAATTCATTGTGGTCGCCCTGACGAATCGTCTCGAAATTCAACTTACAAAATCGGACGTCAGCTCAATCAATTAGCTACGCGCCCAGATGGCGCGGTCATTCTCAAATCGTGCGTGCATTCTAGGTAATTCGGCGGCGGCTTTCAACCGATCTCGGCTCCAGGCCGGGAGAGGTAAGGTTGACCGGTTAGGTTAAGGACGAGCGGTTGTTGCGGCCGCTTCGGCGATCGTTATCAGATCGATTCCGGCTCGCGATGGGCTGCCTGAACTTCGTGCTCAGACACGGTGACGGTTCGTCGCAGCGCGCGTATCCTGTGAGTTCTGCGTCATGTCCTTAGATCGCAACTTCAAAACCACCGGTCCGCAATCGAGCTGGAGCGAGATCTGGCACCTCTGGACCGTGATCGTGCCCCGCCGCTCGATCAACGGACAGCTCGTGGTCGGCAAGGTCTGGCGCCGCCACGACGGCCGCGACTGGATCTACAAGAAATTCACTGAGTTCGATGGCGAAGAAGCCGCCTGAAGCGCGATGAGCTCGGTATGAGCCATCATGGCGCCCTGGGCTATTGCTGAGGCCGTGCGGCCCCAGCCCGCGTGTCGTTTTCCCCAGCCTATCCCGGCGCCTGCACACGCGGCAGCGGCAGCTTGAAGTGACGTTTCGCATAGGCGACGATTTCGGCGTCCGAGGGATGATCGGCGGCTTCCACCGCGGCAATCCGCTTGGCGATATCGGGTGCGCTCGCGCGAATGTGGCTGGCAAGCTCCGTCTTTGCGCTGGCCGGACCGATGATGAGGATCTCACCGGCATCGGCCAGGGCTTTGGTCACCTCGCCGTAGAACGCCTTGTCAGGGGCGGCATGGCCGCTGCCGATTGCGTTGGCCTTGTGATGAAGGTGACGCGTCGCCAGTTGCGGATGCAACGTGATTTCGTCCGAGCCGCTCAAGCCGAGATGGAAGATCCTGGCCTGCGAATGGTCGATCCATACCACGGCGTGAAAATGAGAGGGCATGTGCTTTTGGCCTTGTCCGAGAGGAGGCCGCCGGTGCGGCAGCGCGTGTCATGACGACACTAGGCCGGCCGCCACCGCCTCTGGTTGACCCAAGTCAACCAGTCTTTGTCAATCGATCTGCGCCGATGGCGATTGAAGGGGGCGCTGCAACCGGCAGGCGTTCCCGGCTCAGGCCGCCTTCGTCGCGGCTGCCGCAGGCTTGGGTGGCGGTGGCTTGAGCGGCTTGTCCTGCTTCTTCGACCACGAAATGTAATAGGCCACCGTCGTCATGATCGCGATGCCGGCGATGCTGACGAAGATCTGTGCGAGCAGCGAGCCGGAGCTCATCGACAGCTCGAAATGGCCGACGAAGGACAGGAACACGCCGACGCAGAACACGGCGAGCGATTGCTGGCCGCAGACGATCAGGGGATCGAACACCTTCCATTCCAGCCCCGGCCATTCCTTGGGCACGAAGCGGATCACCAGGATCACGATCACGACGAAATGCAGGAAGCGGTAGGGCGCGAGGTTGGTCTTGTCGTTCGGGTTGAAGGCCGAGAACAGCCACTCCGGGAACAGCCCGCCCAAGGCCGGGAAGCGGCCGGCCATGGTCATCACCAGCGCGAACAGCATGTAACCGAGGCACAGCCACAGCGTGACCGGCGCATTGATCAAACCCATCGAACGCCGCGCGCCGCCCATCGCACACCAGGCGCCGAACACGAACAGCACCTGCCAGCAATACGGGTTGAAGTACCACTGGCCGGCCGGATAGGCGGTCAAATTCCAGCCGAAATGGCGCGCCGTCAGCCACAGCACGATCGACAGCCCCATCGTCAAATCGGGCTTGCGCAGCATGAACCAGAGCACCGGCGGAAACAGGCCCATCAGCACGATGTAGAGCGGCAGCACGTCGAGATTGAGCGGCTTGAAGCGCAGGAACAAGCCCTGGCGCAGCGTCTCGGTGGCGTTGTCCACGAGGCCGGCGACGTTGAACTCGTTGATCATCTCGCTATCGCCGAAACGCAGCGCCAGATAGCTGATCGAGGCGATATAGATCACGAATAGGATGATGTGGGCGACGTAGAGTTGCCAGACCCGCTTGGTCAACCTGGTGGCGCCGACCAGGAAGCCGCGGTCCAGCATCATCCGGGCATAGACGAACGAGGCGGTATAGCCGGAGATGAACACGAACAGGTCGGCGGCGTCGGAAAAGCCGTAGTTGCGCGTCGTCACCCAGTTCACGACGTTGTCGGGAATGTGGTCGAGGAAGATCGCCCAGTTCGCGACGCCGCGAAACAGGTCGAGCCGGAGGTCACGGCCTTTTTCAGGAAGCGTGGCGTTGATGTTCAGGAAGGCCATGCGACGGAAGCTCTCGAAGGGGACGGATACGCCGAGGTCGGCGAGGTGGTGCCGCCGGGCGGGACCCCGGCGCGGAAGGCGGGTACGCAATTGTCACGGTGCAGCATAATGACTATACCGTCGGGGAGGGTGCCAGGGCCGGAATCACCGATCAGTTCCCGACCGGTGTCTCTATACTATGCCCGCGGTTTCCACCAACTGCCACCGTGACGCACCGAAATCGAACGAAAAGACGAAGAGGCCCGGATCACCCATGACCGCACGCATTTTCAAGCCCGCCAAGAACGCGATGCAATCCGGCCGGTCCAAGACGAAGGAATGGCAGCTCGACTACGAGCCGGAGCAGCCCCGTTCGGTCGAGCCGCTGATGGGCTGGACCTCGTCCGGCGACATGAAGCAGCAGATCACGCTGCACTTCCACAGCAAGGAAGAGGCGGTCGCCTATTGCGAGCGCAAGGGCATCGCCTACCAGGTCATCGAGCCCCAGGATTCGATCCGCCGGCCGGTCGCCTATGCCGATAATTTCTCGTTCCGCCGCGGCGAGCCCTGGACGCATTGAGGGGCTGACCGAGCCAGAGACGCCCCGGTTTCGGTTGACGTGCATCAACTCTACCGCGTGAGGCCGGGCTTATATGGGCCGGCATTTGGCGGAAGGGTCAAAGATGCGGCGCAACTTCACGCTGCCCGAGCTTGAGGTCATGTTGAATGGCCTCGAGGAGGGCGCCATTCACGATCTGCCGCGAGGCGATTACGAGCGCCTGATTGGCGAGAATGATGTAGCCGTTGGGCGTTTGCGCAATTTTGCAAGGGGGCATAACTGCGTCGCCAGCTTTGCGGATGGCACCATAGCTTTCCGGAAGCGCCTTGCGGCGCGCGAAGCCAGCCGCGAATAAGCGCCCTATAGCCAGGCCGCGATTTGCCGGCGCATTCCGGAAGCGCAGCGGTCGGCAGCATCTCTATGCGCGCCTGGTGTCGACAGCTGAGCCGAACTGTTCCGCCGATGTCCTGGAAAGCCCTTGGCGCCAATTCCGCCTCGTGCTTCGCTGCCTCCCGTGACCAGATCAAGGGCGAGGTGGGGGGATGGCCGGGCGGGACCAGCTCGATGGCATCGATCTGAAGATCTTATCCGAGCTGCAGCAGGACGGGCGTATCCGCAACAACGAGCTGGCGCTGCGCGTCGGCGTGTCGGCGCCGAACTGCCTGCGCCGGCTGAAATCGCTGTTCAGCCGCGGCGTGATCCGGGCGGTGCGAGCCGTCATCGACGAGCGGCGGCTCGGGTATGAGGTGGTGTCGTTCGTCTCGATCCAGCTTGGCAGCCAGGCGCAACCGGTGCTCGAGGCGTTCGAGAGCTCGATTGCCGCGATCCCGCGCATCCAGCAGTGCTGGCGGATTTCTGGCGACACCGATTATCTCCTCAAATGCGTGGCGCCGAGCGTCGAGAGCATGCGCCAGCAGCTGCTGCATTTCGCAGCGATGCCTGACGTGAAGAACGTCCGGAGCTTCCCGGTGCTCGGCGTCGCAAAGGACGTGCCGCTGCCGTTGCAGGAGGTCGTCGCGGCGACTGCAGGATAGGGAATCCGAACACTCCCCCGGCGACAACCGAAATATCGGTAATCCGAATTATTATACATTAGTAAGTCACGTAACTGTGACATGTGAACCGGGAAGCCCTGCAATGCGGGGAGCCGTGATTGCCGGTTCTCGTGTGCCGCCTAGATGCGAGGTGCGAACCTCAGCGTGTTGGCATGCCGAGGCCTCCTTTGTGGGACCCTTTAGCAGGAAAGACACCATGACATCGATCTCGAAAACGTTTGTCGCATCCGCTGCGATGCTGTTTGCATCTGCGTTCCTCATCATGGCTGCGCCGGCCGCGCAGGCGGAGGAGTACTGCATCACCAACGGTGCCCAGGCCGCTCACGGCTGCGGCTATCCGACGATGGAAGCCTGCCGGGCCGCGGCCGGCGGCATCGGCGGCATTTGCTCGCAGAGCGCTGGCGCGAAGACCTCGAACGATGCATTGGCCTATCAGCCCAAGCGGTCGCAATCGCGCAAGCTCCGACCGGGTGGGCAGACCAACTCGAACTGACGTTGCAATCTGGACCGGCTCAGGGACGTAGCGGCCTCCGGGATCCATCTCGGGGCCGCCATCCATGATGGACGCGCAAGGTGCCGCTGGCTCGCGCCTCACCGGTAACGGCCGCGAAATTCGCGCGGGCTCGCGCCGGTCCAGCTGCGGAACGCGCGGGAAAAGCTCTTTTCGTTGCGAAAGCCGGAGATCTCCGCGATGCGTTTGATTGGCGTGCGGCCGCGCATCAGCTCCTGTTTTGCCAGTTCGAACTTCGTCTCTTCCTTGAGCTCACGCAGCGAGGTGGCTTCCTCGCGCAGGCGCCGATGCATGGTACGGGTGGAGAGCGCCAGTTCACTTGCGACATCCTCGGCACCGAGGCTGCGTCCACGCGCGCTGCGCAGCACGCGGCGAACACGCTCGACCAGCAGCCGGTCGCGCCGATAGGGCAGCACGGTCAGCCTGAGCGCGCCCTTGAGCATGTTGTCGAGATCGGCGGCGCTGCGCGTCAGCGGCAGCGAGAGATAATGCTTGTCGAAGGTGATCGCTGCGCGGTCCGCGTCGAAGCAGATGCTACGACAAAAGATGGTCGGGTAGACCGAGACGTGGTGAGGCTCGGGATACGGAAACTCCGCGGCGCGCAACGCGATCCTGGAATCGACGGCCCAGCAGGAGAAGCCGAGCACGTAGCGGAGCAGGGTGACCAGGCAGAATTCACGCAGCGGCCCAAGATCGTGCAGCTCCCGGATGGACACCAAAGCGGTCTCCTCGCCGACCTCGAGATCGAGCAGCACGTCCTCGGTGAGCAGGCGATGATGCCGGCACCAGCGCTTGAGCGCCACCTCCAGCGTCGGCGCCGTGATCGAGGCGCGGCACAGCATGCCGTAGGTGCCGAAGGGCAGGCGGCGCGAAAACCAGCCGAGCGCCTCGTCGTCCAGCTCGCGCATGGCATGGCCCGCCAGGGCCTCGAACTGGGCGGCGGTTACCCGCCCATCCGGAGAATTGACGAGGTCTGGCGCGACCTGCCCCCGCTGCAACGCCTCGGCCGGATCCCGCCCGTATCGCGCATAGGCGGCAACCACGCCCCGGACGAAGGCGGCCGGGGTGACGGCACGGCGCGGGATTGCGGTTGCGGCTTGAAAAGGCATTGCGAACCTTTGGGAACTCCGGGAAAATCCTCGCCAAGTTTGGCGGGAAATGCAACCTTTTCGACCGCAAGAGGGCTCTGACCCCGCTAGGTTCGGTCCCCAAAATACGGAGGAATCGCCTTGAACATCCCGAGCATCGATTTCGATCTGGGCGAAGACATCAGCCTGCTGCGCGACACGCTGCGCGCCTTCGTGGAGGCGGAGATCACGCCGCGGGCGGCCGAGATCGAAAAGGCCAATCTGTTCCCGGCGGACCTCTGGAAGCGCCTCGGCGATCTCGGCCTGCTCGGCATGACCGCGCCGGAGCAATATGGCGGCTCGAACATGGGCTATCTCGCCCACATCGTCGCCATGGAGGAGGTTTCGCGCGGCTCTGCGGCCGTCGGCCTGTCTTACGGGGCCCATTCCAACCTCTGCGTCAACCAGATCCGCCGCAACGGCAACGACGCGCAACGCCAGCGCTATCTGCCGAAGCTGATCTCCGGCGATTATGTCGGCGCACTCGCGATGTCGGAGCCGGGTGCCGGCTCCGACGTTGTCTCGATGAAGCTGCGCGCCGACAAGCGCGGCGATCGCTACGTGCTCAATGGCTCGAAGATGTGGATCACCAATGGCGGCGACGCCGACGTGCTCGTCGTCTACGCCAAGACCGATCCGGCGGCCGGTCCGCGCGGCATGACCGCTTTCCTGATCGAGAAGGGTTTCAAGGGGTTTACCCACGGCCAACATCTCGACAAGCTCGGCATGCGCGGCTCCAACACCTATCCGTTGTTCTTCGACGAGTGCGAGGTGCCGGAGGAGAACGTGCTCGGCAAGGTGGGCGAGGGCGTCAAGGTGCTGATGTCCGGCCTCGACTATGAGCGCACGGTGCTGTCGGGCGGCCCGCTCGGCATCATGGCGGCCTGCATGGACGCGGTCGTGCCCTACATGCACGAGCGGAAGCAGTTCGGCCAGCCGATCGGCGATTTCCAGCTGATGCAGGGCAAGCTCGCCGACATGTACGCGACCTGGCAAGCCACGCGCGCTTACGTCTATGCGGTGGGCCGCGCCTGCGACCGCGCCGACCACGCCCGCAGCTTGCGCAAAGACGCAGCGGCTGCGATCCTCTATTCCGCGGAGAAGGCAACGTGGATGGCGGGCGAGGCGATCCAGGCGCTTGGCGGCGTCGGCTATACCAGCGAATTCCCTGTGGGCCGCCTGTGGCGCGACGCGAAACTGTACGAGATCGGCGCGGGGACGTCCGAAGTTCGCCGCATGCTGATCGGCCGCGAACTGATGTCCGAGACGGCTTAAAACCTTCACCTCATTGGAACCAACATGCCGCTCCATTCCAGCATCGATCCGTCTTCGTCAGACTTTGCGCGTAACTCCGAGGCCATGCGCTCGCTTGTCGCGGACTTGCGTGAAAAGCTCAGTCAGGTCGCCGGCGGCGGCGGCGAGGTCTCGCGCAACCGCCACACCTCGCGCGGCAAGATGCTGGCGCGCCAGCGGGTCGATCTCCTGGTCGATCCCGGTACCTCGTTCCTGGAGCTGTCGCCGCTGGCGGCTTACGGCCTCTATGGTGGTGACGTGCATTCGGCCAGCGTCGTGACGGGGGTAGGGCGCGTTGCCGGTCGCGAATGCGTGATCGTCGCCAACGATGCCACCATCAAGGGCGGCACCTATTACCCCATGACCGTGAAAAAGCATCTGCGCGCGCAGGACGTGGCGCGGCAGAACAATCTTCCTTGCGTCTACATGGTCGATTCCGGCGGCGCCTTCCTGCCGCTGCAGGACGAGATATTTCCGGACGAGCGGCATTTCGGCCGCATCTTCTACAACCAGGCGCAGATGTCCTCTCAGGGCATTCCGCAGGTCGCGATCGTGATGGGCTCATGCACAGCCGGCGGCGCCTATGTCCCGGCGATGTCGGATGAGAGCATCATCGTGCGCAACCAGGGCACCATCTTCCTCGGCGGCCCGCCGCTGGTAAAGGCCGCGACCGGCGAGGTCGTCAGCGCGGAAGAGCTCGGCGGCGCCGACGTGCATTCGCGGCAGTCGGGCGTCACGGACCATTACGCCCAGAACGATGCCCATGCGATCGGCATCGCCCGGCGCATCGTCGGCACGCTGAAGCCTTCGATGCGGCCGAACCTCAACATGCACAAGCCGCGCGATCCGCTGTACGCGGCGGAGGAGATCTACGGCGTGGTGCCGGTCGACGGCCGCAAGCCGTTCGACGTGCGCGACATCATCGCCCGCGTCGTGGACGGCTCCGAGTTCGACGAATTCAAAAAGCTTTACGGCACGACTCTGGTGTGCGGCTTCGCCCACATCTGGGGCTATCCGGTCGGTATCATCGCCAACAACGGCATCCTGTTCAGCGAGAGCTCGCTGAAGGGCGCTCATTTCATCGAGCTGTGCTGCCAGCGCGGCATTCCCCTGGTGTTCCTGCAGAACATCACCGGCTTCATGGTCGGCAAGAAATACGAGGCGGGCGGCATTGCGCGCGACGGCGCCAAGCTGGTCACGGCGGTCGCGACCGCCTCGGTGCCGAAATTCACCGTGGTGATCGGCGGCTCCTACGGTGCCGGCAATTACGGCATGTGCGGCCGGGCTTATTCGCCGCGCTTTCTCTGGATGTGGCCGAACGCGCGCATCTCGGTGATGGGCGGCGAACAGGCCTCGATGGTGCTGAGCCAGGTCCGCCGCGACAATATCGAGGCCAAGGGCGATCACTGGTCGAAGGAAGACGAAGACAAATTCCGCGAGCCGATCCGCGCGCAATATGAGAGCCAGGGGCATCCTTATTACGCCACCGCGCGGCTGTGGGACGACGGCGTGATCGACCCCGCCGACACGCGCCTCGTGCTCGGCCTTGGCCTCTCGGCGGCGTCGAATGCGCCGATTGAGCCCACGAAATTCGGCCTGTTCAGGATGTGATGCGATGGACCGATCAAAGCTCTACCGGCGTTTTCGCACCCTCCTGATCGCCAACCGCGGCGAGATCGCGTGCCGTGTCATCCGCACCGCCCGCGCCATGGGCCTGCGCACCGTCGCGGTCTATTCCGAGGCCGACCGCGACGCGATGCATGTCGCGCTCGCGGATGAAGCCGTGCTGCTCGGGCCCGCACGGGCCCGCGACAGCTACCTCAACGTCGAGCGGCTGATCGGGGCCGCCCGCAAGACCGGCGCCGAGGCCGTGCATCCCGGCTATGGCTTCCTGTCGGAGAACGCCGAGTTCGCGCAGGCCTGCTACGATGCTGGGCTCGTGTTCGTCGGCCCGACCGCCGGGATGATGAATGCGATGGGCTCCAAGTCCGGCTCGAAAGCGCTGATGGAGAAAGCGGGCGTGCCGCTGGTACCCGGCTATCACGGCGAGGCCCAGGACGACGCGACGCTGGCGAAGGCGGCCGACAAGGTCGGCTTCCCCATCCTGGTGAAGGCCTCCGCCGGCGGCGGCGGTCGCGGCATGCGCATCGTGCGCTCGGCCGACGAGCTTGCGGCAGCGATCGTCAGCGCCAAGCGCGAGGCCAAGGCCGCGTTCGGCGACGACCGCATGCTGATCGAGAAATATGTCGACAACCCCCGGCATATCGAGGTGCAGATCGTCGGCGACAGCCACGGCAATCTGCTGTCGCTGTTCGAGCGCGAATGCACGTTGCAGCGCCGCCATCAGAAGGTGATCGAGGAGGCGCCGTCGCCGACGCTCAACGCTGCCCAGCGCGAGACTGTCTGCGCCGCCGCGCGAAAGGCGGCGGGCGCCGTGAACTATGTCGGCGCCGGCACCATCGAGTTCGTCTCCGACGGCAAGGACGTATTCTTCATCGAGATGAACACCCGTCTCCAGGTCGAACACCCCGTGACCGAGTTGATCACGGGGATCGATCTGGTCGAATGGCAATTGCGCGTCGCCTTCGGCGAGCCGCTGCCGCTGAAGCAGGACGAGATTCGGCTCAACGGCCACGCCGTCGAGGCGCGCGTCTATGCCGAGAACCCGACCAAGAATTTCATGCCGTCGGTCGGCAGGATTTCGACCTGGCGCTTGCCGGCGGAAGGCGGGGGCTTGCGCATCGATGCCGGCTATCGCGAGGGTGATAGTGTCTCGCCGTATTACGACGCCATGCTCGCAAAGATGATCGCGTGGGCGCCGACGCGGGATGTCGCGATCGAACGGTTGAACCGGGGGCTGGAAGAGTCCGACGTTCGCGGCATCGTCACCAACATCCCGTTCCTGTCGGCGCTGATGACGCATCCGAAGGTGCGGACCAATGCGATCGACACCGGTTTCATCGAGCGCGAACTGGCCGTGCTGACACAGGCGGCGCCGGTGCCGGGCGAGCTCGAGCTCTGCGCGGCGGTGGCTGCTGTCATCAACGACGAGCAGCGGGCCGCTCAAAGCGAGGCGAATTCGCCATGGCAGACCTTCGGCTGGCAGCCGGTCGGCCGCCGGCAACGCAGCTTCGCCTTTCGCGTCGGGCACGGGCCGGAGCAGAAGGTCGTGCTGAACTACGGCAGCGGACCGTCGACGCTGGTCATCGGCGAGCGCGAATTGGCGTTCGCGACCGTAGCCAAGGACGGCGGCTTCGACCTGACGCTTGACGGCGTCAAATCGTCGGTCGCCGCGGTCATCACCGGCCACGAGCTTTACTTGCGCACGCGTAACGGCCGCTTCGACCTGCACTGGGTCGACCCGTTCGGCGGCGAGACCGAAGAGCAGACCGGCGAGGACAAGATCGCAGCGCCGCTGCCGGGCACCGTCGTCGCCGTGCTGGCCGAGGAGGGGGCGAAGCTCGACAAGGGCGCGCCCATCCTGACGCTGGAAGTGATGAAGATGGAGCAGACACTGCGCGCGCCCTATGCCGGCGTGCTGAAGTCCATCAAGTGCAAGGTCGGCGACATCGTGCAGGAGGGCGTCGAACTCGCGGTGGTCGAGCCTTCGGAAGAATGACTTGGGGAGAGTGAGATGAGCGACGAGGTTCGCATCATCGAAATGGGGCCGCGCGACGGGCTCCAGAACGAGAAGATTCCGGTCAGCGTCGAGGCCCGCATCGACTTTGTCGAGGCGCTGGTCGCAGCCGGCCTGACGACCGTCGAGGTCGGCGCCTTCGTCTCGCCCAAGGCGATCCCGCAAATGGCGAGCTCGGATGCCGTGCTGCGCGGCGTCGCCCATTTGACGGGCGCCGAGTTCCACGTGCTGGTGCCGAACGAGAAGGGCTATGATGCCGCGCGCGCCGCTGGCGCGAAAGTGGTCTCGGTGTTCGCCGCGGCCTCCGAGGGGTTTTCGCGCGCCAACATCAACTGCACGGTCGCGGAATCCATCGACCGGTTCAAGCCGGTGCTGGCACGTGCCAAGGCGGACGGCGTGCCGGTGCGCGGCTATATCTCCTGCGTGCTGGGCTGCCCGTTCGACGGCGAGATCAAGCCGAAGGCCGTCGCCGATCTCGCCAATACGCTGTGGGATCTCGGCTGCTACGAGGTTTCGCTCGGCGACACCATCGGCGTCGGCACGCCAACCAAGGCCAAGGAGATGCTGCGCGCGGTTGCCGCCAACGTACCCGCAGCCAGGCTCGCAATGCATTTCCACGACACCTACGGGCAGGCGCTGGCCAACCTCTATGCCGGCCTGGAGGAGGGCGTGAGCGTCATCGATGCCGCCGCCGGCGGCCTCGGCGGCTGTCCCTACGCCCCCGGCGCGACCGGCAATGTCGCGACCGAGGACGTCGTCTACATGCTCGAGGGCATGGGCGTCAGGACCGGGGTCGACATGGAGAAGCTGCTTGCGGCCACGAACGGGATGAGCGGTGTGCTGGGCAAGGCGCCCGTGAGCCGGGTGGCGTCCGCGCTGAATGCGAAGAAGAAGCAGGCTGTTTCCTAACTCTCCGTCATTGCACCGTCACCTGCTCCCGTCTGGCCCCATCACCAGATCGGGCAGCCCGGTCGAGATCTCCGGCACGAAACACAGCAGCAGCACCGCGAGCATCATCAGCAGCACGAACGGGAGCGTGCCCCAGATCACCTCGCGCAGGGGAATGTCCGGTGCGACGTTGCGGATGACGAAGATGTTGAGGCCGACCGGGGGATGGATCAGTCCCATCTCCATCACGATGGTCATGACCACGCCGAACCAGATGATGTCGAAATTGGCGGCACGTAACGGAGGCAGGATGATCGGCGCCGTCATCAGGATGATCGAGACCGGCGGAAGGAAGAAGCCGAGCACGACCACCATGACGAGGATCGCGAACAGCAGCTCCCAGCGCGGCAGGTGCATCGCGACGATGGATTCGGCGACCGACTGCGAGATGTGCAGATAGCTCATCACGTAGGAATAAAGCAGCGACATGCCGATGATCATCATCAGCATGGTCGATTCCCGGATCGTCGACTTCATGATCGGCGCGAGGTCGCTCGGCCGCCAAACGCTGTAGATCGCCGCGATCAGCGCCAGTGCAAGCAGGCCGCCGAGCCCGGCGGTCTCTGACGGGGTGGCGTAGCCGCCATAGAGCGCGATCATGACGCCGGTGAGCAGCAGCACGAACGGGATCACGCGCGGCAGCACGCTGAAGCGTTCGGCGAGCGTGTATTCGTCGCGGGCGAGGATCGCCGCTTCCGGGCCGCCGTTTTTGTAGATGGCTTCAGCGGCGGCATATTCCCGGCGGAAGCGGAACACCGCGTAGGCGCCGAACAGCGAGACCAGCAGCAGGCCCGGCCCGATGCCGGCGAGGAACAGCCGTCCGAGCGATTTTTCCGCCGCGACCGCGAACAGGATCATGGTGATCGAAGGCGGCAGCAGAATGCCGAGCGTGCCGCCGGCGGCGATGATGCCGGCCGCGAAGCCGCCGGAATAGCCGCGCTTGCGCATCTCGGGGATGCCGGCCGAGCCGATCGCCGAGCAGGTCGCGGGCGAAGAGCCCGCCATCGCCGCGAACAGCGCACAGGCGAACACGTTGGCGACGCCGAGGCCGCCGGGCACGCGGTGCAGCCAGGCATGCAGAGCCGAATAGAGATCCTGGCCCGCGCGCGACTTGCCGATCGCCGCGCCCTTCAGGATGAAGAGCGGGATCGACAACAGCGTGATCGAGGCCATCTCCTCGTAGACGTTCTGCGTCACCGTATCGAGGGACGCTGTGGGCATGTAAATGCCCATGAACACGATCGCGACCGCACCGAGCGCGAACGCGATCGGCATGCCCGAGAACATTACGAGCAGCGTCGCAACGCCGTAGGCAACGCCGATACCGAACACGCTCATGAACGCTTGGCTCCGGTGAAGGGCAGCGCAAGCTGCACGAGGATCTGGATGCAGAGCAGGCTCATTCCGAGCGCCATTAGCGAATAGGGGATGGCGAGCGGCGGCGACCACATCGAGTTCGATACCTGGCCGTCGACATAGGCCTCATGGGCCAGCGTCCAGGATTTCCAGGTGAAGAAGGCGCAGAACAGGAACGTGACGGCATCGACCAGCCAGAGCCGGATCTTGTTCGCCAGCGGCGACAAGAGGCCGACAAAGGCCTCGATGCCGATATGGCCGCGGTTCTGCTGCACATAGGCGGCGGTCATGAAGGTCGCGCCGACGAGCAGGAACACGGCGGCCTCGTCCTGCCAGTAATTGGCGGCCTTGAACAGGGCACGGCTAAGGACGCTGTAGCTCAGGATGGCGCAGGCCGCGACCAGCGCGATCGCGGCGAACACGACGATGATGTTGTTGAGGATGGCGAGACCGCGATCGATCGCCGCCGCAGGGCCTGTCCTTGCGGCAGCGTTCGCGTGTACGTCACGATCCGAAATCGGACCGTGGCTCATGCCGCGACGTCGATCGCGAGCTTGAGCAGGTTTGCGGCGGTCGCGGTCTTGGCGCTGTAGTCCTTCCAGGCGGTGTCGCGGGCGATGTCGCGCCACTTGCCGACGGTCGCGGCATCGAGCGCCGAGACCTTGGCGCCGGCCTTCTCGTAGACCTTGGCGACCTCGACGTCGTCGTCTTGCGCGCCCTTGCGGCCGAAGGCTTCGAGCTCGGTGCCGACCGCGAGCAGGATGTCCTGCTGATTCTTCGGCAGCTTGTCGAAGATCGCCTTCGACATCATCAGCGGCTCGAGCATGAACCAGTAGGATGCGCCGGCCCCTGAGGTCAGCGACTTCGCGACCTCTTCCAGTCGGAACGAGATCAGGCTGGTGGAGGAGGTGATGCCGGCATCGCAGGCGCCGGTCTGCATTGCCGCATAGATCTCGTTCGAGGGCACCGACAGCACCGATGCGCCGGCGGTCTGCAGCACCATGTCCATCTCGCGCGAGCCGCCGCGAACCTTGAGGCCCTTGGCGTCTTCCGGCGCGACGATCGGCCTGGAGCGGCTGGCGACGCCGCCGGCCTGCCAAACCCAGGTGAGCAGGATGATGCCCTTGTCGGCGAGGAAGTCGGTCAGCGCCTTGCCGACCGGCTCCTTTTTCCAGCGCAGGCCCTGGTCGTAGGTGGTCACGAGGCCGGGCATCAGACCGATATTGGTCTCCGGCAGCTCGCCGCCGGCGTAGGGCATCGGATAGAGGCTGATGTCGAGCGCGCCCTTGCGCATCGCGGAGAACTGCGCGTTGGTCTTGATCAGCGAAGAGTTCGGATAGATCTCGGCGGCGATGTCGCCGTTGCTGCGCTTGGCGACCTCGGCAGCGAACATGCGGCAGAGCCGGTCCCGGAAATCACCCTTGTCTATCGTGCCGCCCGGGAATTGATGCGAGATCTTCAGCGTGGTCGCGGCATGCGCGGTGCCGATGCCGAAGCGGAGGATGGCGGGTGCAGTGACGGCGGTCGCGAGCAGATGGCGGCGCGTGAGCATGGTGTAATCCCCTTGAGCGTTTCTTCGAACGGTTCTTGTTGGCGTGATGTGGGCAGGTCATGTGACCGGTGCGTAGGCCCATCCTAGCCGGTCTTTCACCCGATATTCTCTCATCTGATAGTTCGAGACCGATTGCCGGGGCAAGGAGTGGTCGTGCTGCGCTGCAGCACTTGGGCCGTTCGCAATCAGTGCGGCTCGCGCGGACGTGATTGCGATGAACGGCGGCGCCTCCAGAAATTTATCGGCGAGGCCGTAACAACGCAGGGCTTCAATCCGTCGAGACTGAATAGCGGCGTCCGTCGCTGACAAACTCCATCCTGAAGGGAATTTCGCTCATGACCATTCGTACCCGCATCGTGCTCGGCGTCTCCGCTGCCGCCCTCTCGCTCGGTCTCGCGCTCGCACCGGCCGCCTTTGCCCAGGACAAGATGGGCAAGGATGACGGCATGATGAAAAAGGACACCATGGCCAAGGACGGCATGAAGAAGGACACCATGTCCAAGGACGACGGCATGAAGAAGGATACGATGTCGAAGGACGGGATGAAGAAAGACGACGGGATGATGAAGAAGCACTGATCTTCGGTCCTCGTCACGGGTGTTTACGCAAAGCCAAACACGCGCTTGAAACAACCGGAACGGCAAAATTCCGGGGCGGTCACGTGGGCCGCCCCGCAATCATGTGTCAGCTCAAATTCAAACGTTAGTTGCGGATGTTACTTGCGCTTCGCCTTGCGCGCGGCGTAACGGGCGTCTCGCCTTGCCTTCTGCTCGGCCTCGGCTTCAGCCGCCTTTGCGAGGGCTTCTTCGGCTTCGCGGGCGATCCGTGCGGCCTCGAGCGCGGCAGCTTCTTCTGCAAGGCGCTTCTGCTCGGCCTTTTCCGCCTCGCGCGCAGCCTTTGCCTCGGCACGCTTGGCCGCGAGGGCCTCGCGCTCGGCACGCTTCGCCACAACCGCTGGATCATCCGGTCCCGGCTGCGACTTGAATTTGTTCAAAAGGTTTTTGCGTGCTTCCTGTGCCGCCTTTTGTCGGTCGGAGAAGCCTGGTTCCCTAAATCCACTCATCGACGAGCCTTGTCTTCCTCGCTTCCGATCCTACATCACTGCGGTTGGTACGTCGGCTGGGCATAGCAGGCGCCACGCGACGCAGAAGCGTTTACATCGCCGCGCGTCGCGACGCCACCCATAATCGCAGCCGATCAGGTAGACGAAAAATCGCTCCCCCGACGATCTCTCGTAGCCCCGAAAAACTGCCGAATTGTGATGTCCCTCATAAGGGGCACGCGGAGCGGCGCCTAGCGTTCGCCCGCTACGGAACGCGGAGCACGGGCATGACGATCTCCAGACTGAGCCTGAAGGCGCTCGCAATCGCCGTCGCGGTGGCAGCAATGGCCGGCACGGTGCTGCTGCTCGCCCGTCCGCAGCCGATCGAAAGTACCGTCCTGGGGGCCGACTGGGAATGCACCCAGACCGCGCTCGTGCTCACCACCTGTGCACCGCGGCTCCAGCAGGCGATCCCCGCGGTCGAAACCTCGCGCAAGGATGCGATCCGGGCGACCCGGGGCTGAACCTGACGATCTGGGCTGATCGGGATGTGACGGGACGTCGCAGAGGTGGTAAGCCGGCTCGCCCGCGCGGTAGGTAGCCATGCCCACGTTTAAGCCCGAGTCCAAGCTCGAGTCCAAGCCCGAACAGGGCGAGAAGGCGAAATCCCGGCCGAAGCCTCAATCCGGTGATAGCCGCCGCGGCGCGGTCGCCGGCTTGATCATCGCGATCCTGATCCTCGGTGTCGGCTGGTGGCTCGCGCGGGACCTTACCGCGGCCAGCAAGATGCAGGACTGCCTGATGTCCGGGCGACGCAATTGCAACGTGATCGAGCCGGCCCGCTAGAAGCGCTCCACCACGGCCCGTCGAGCCGAAAAAATGCCGTGATCTTAATCATTTGTAACGCGACTTAGCCGACCAAGCGGGGCAGCTATATCAGCCGGCATCAAGCCAAGCGCGATTCGAATCGTCTGTTGCGCCAGGCACCACGGCAATCGAGAAAGTAGGGGGTCAAGCACGCATGAGTGCGTCCAGCCGCATGAAGATCATCATTCCCTTGGTTTCGGCCATGTCGTTGCTCGCGCTTTCGGCGCAGGCCCAGGACGCCAGGCCACCGAGGGACGCCGGCCAGCCTCCGGCCCGCCCGGGCGCAGGGGCACCGCCTCCGGACAGTCAGAACATCCGCAAGAGCCCGCCGCAGCAGGCGGCCCGGCCCGCGCCGCGGCCCGGTGGCCAGCCCCATGCGGGTCCCGGTCCGCACGGCGCCGGCGGTCCGCCGCCGGGACGTTATGTCGCCCGCGGTCCCGCTCCGACGCGCGACTGGGGCGGACATGCCTATCGTGGCAATCGCTCCTGGGACGGCGGGCGCTGGCGCCACGAAGTCCACAACGGCCGCTCCGGCTGGTGGTGGGACGTTGGCGGTGTCTGGTATTATTATCCGCAACGGATGGCTGGTCCGCCCGGCTACATCTCTGAAGAGTATTACGACGACGTGCCGGTGGCCTATGCCCCGCCGCCGCCTCCGGTCGCCTATGCACCGCCACCTCCGCCGCCGGCCGATCCCGGCGCGAGCGCGCTGGGCGGCGCCATCGTCGGCGGCGTGCTGGGTGGACTGATCTCGGGCAACGCGACCGGGGCTGCCGCGGGCGCGGTTCTCGGCGGCGCGACCGGAGCCATCGCCGGTGCCACCGCCGCATCCCAGCCGGGCTACTACTGGTCACAAGGCAATTGCTACTACCGCTATCCGGACGGGCAGTACGTGCCGACCGATCCGCGGGCGTGCCGCTAAGGCACTGCTCGCATCCTGAGCTGAAAGAGGCGGGCGAATTGCCCGCCTCTTTTTATTCTGGTGCTGTCAACCGATTGTCTGGATGCGTATCTCGGGGCGGCGTTCGGCGGCGCACAACAACTGCCTGAAAAAAGCACTGGCTCCCGGCGCCGCTTCACGCGATTCTCAAAAGAAAAAAGTTGGGAAAGCGATTCGCGGGGACGTGGGACATGCTGGATGCAATCCAGATCAGCTTGGCGCTTTGGGCCATGATCGTTTGCGGCGGGATCAAGCTGGGGCAGGTGGTGCACTGCCTGTTCTAAAGCGGTGCGAGCCCTGCCGCCAACGCGGCGGATCGCGCGGCGTCACACCAGCCAGTTGAAGAACGCAATCGCGCCCCAGACGAGGCCGGTGATCCAGGCCAGCATCACGATGCCGATGGTCCCGAGATAGGCGATACCGAGCAGGTCGGTCCTTTGTCGTTGCGTCGGGACGTTGGCCGGAGCTGCTGCGTCTTGCGTCATGACGGGAAATACCATCGATGCCTCCACGTGCTGCCGGGAGCGTCGAAACACGGTTTAACCGAGATACAGGTCGCAGACTGTGACCCAATTCACAGATCTCCTGGAAGAAGCCCAGCCGAATGGCTTCGCAATCGGCGCATGCGCATAGCGAGGCAATCGTGCCGGCGCGATTGCCGCAGTCCGGCAGACGCGGACGTTACCCCGCAATCATACGGACGAAATTGCCATGTGCTTGTCCAGATGGCCGGCTAGAGTTCGGTCTCATGTGTATCAAGTACGACCCACAGCACGAAGCGGAGGCCGCAATGAAGCGGGCCGCAGCATCGGAAGGCGCCGACCGGCAGCGGCTGATCCAATTGGCCCTGGCCTGGCACGAACTGGCCCGCGATCGTCGCGATGAGCGGGCGGACTGAGGGCATTCGCAGGGGATTGTCGCGTCAACGATGCGGGCCGAGATCGGGTCAGACGGTTGATCTCGATGAGAAAGCCCCGTGCTTGGGGGACAAGCACGGGGCCCTTCAAAGCCGACCGGGGCAGGGAGGTCGGCACCACCTGATTTCATGCCATCCAACGTGCCGGTCGTGATCTCGTTCCGAGCCGCTGCGCATTTTGTTGTGCCGTGCTCGACAGGCCTGGCGTTGCGCGGGGCGGCTCGGCTTGCTCCCGCTCGAACAGGAACCTCCGTTCCTCGCGGACGTTGGCCGTCCATGACCGACCCCGAGTTACGCGCACAGTCCTTCGACATCGCCTGGAAATATCTGGACCGATCCGGCTTGCTCACAGGCGAGCGCGAGGACTCCGCTCGCTTCATCCTGAACCGGATCGACAGGTTGATGCTGCGAGGGGAGCGGCGCAGGCTGCTGTTGTCGAACGCCGCGATCGACGCCTACCGCTTGCGACCGATGCTCGTGTCGATGGCTACGTGACCGATCCGATCCGATCCGACGAAACGCAACGTTAAGACATCGGCAGCGCCGATTTTGCGATTACGATGCGTGCTTTTGGAACGAAGCGGAGTCGGATCGTGAACAAACAAGAGGCCCCCGAAGGGGCTCAATGCTCAGGCGGCTTCCGTCTTCGGGACCGCATCGGCATTCATTGAAAGCTTGACGACATCGCCTTCGACGGCGCCGACATATTTCGTGTCGATGTAATGATGATGGTCCTTGTGACCTTCCGGGCTGTCCTTCCGCGTCAGCTTGATGCGGTTGCCCTCGACGCGGTCGACTGTGCCGACATGTGCGCCGTCCTTGCCGATGATTTTCATGTGCTCTCTGATCTCAGACATGATGTCCTCCTTGCACCGTCTCAACGGCCAGGATCGACGTTCGTTGCAGCGGGCGCGCGTTGGACCCAAGGCGATCTCCACGCGTTGACGTCCTCTCGGATCTGCCCAAGACGCGCATGGAGACCATTCAGGCCTATCTCGAACGGAAGCACAGGGAACTCAGGCTGTTGAACGACTGCCTGACAAAACCGCTGGATCTGGCGCCTCCGCGATCAGTCGACGAGGTCGTCGGGTCCAAATTCCAGATCACTGCGGCGCTCAGGGCAGAGCACGAGCTGCAGGCGTGGAAGGCAACGGAAACTGCCTGGTCGCACGCCGCCGATCCCGTCAGCGGGCCCTTCGAATTCCATTACGATTACCAGCGGGCCGATCTCACGGTGCGCGGTCCTTCCTTCTATGAGTTCGATGGCGGCTGCATAAGCGCGGCGGTCTATACGGCCTCAGGCATGGCTGCGATCTCCGCCGTGCTGCTCGCCTCCGCGCAAATCGTCGAGAAGGCTGATTTGCTGGTGCTTCCCGGCTCCTATGGCGAGACGCTGGAGCTGATCCGGGGCCTTGTTCCTCATCTGCGGCTCGTGGCTTTGAGTCTGCCGCTGGGCGATGCGTTCGCTTCGGCGAACTCGCCGAAGATTCTGTTACTGGATTCCTGCTCCCTCGCCGGTGCTTTCGAGGCGGCGGTCCGAAGCGACGGCTCTGGTCTCGATTTCGTGCTGTTCGATACGACATGCTTCGCGGGCAGCTCGGGCCGGATCCGGCGTGTCCTGAGCTGGGCCTGGCGCTGCGGCATTCCGTTGGTACTGGTGCGAAGCCACAACAAGCTCGACTCGCTCGGGGCTGAATATGGCCGCCTCGGCTCGGCGGTTTTCGTGCAGGGGAATGATGACCGGCAGCGGGCAGGGCGGCCTGAATGGAGACGTCTTGAAGCCGAAACCCGCAACGCGGTGCGACTGCTCGGCGGCGCGGCCTTGCCGGCGCATTTCCCGCCCTTTGTCGGCAGCGCGGCCTACCGGGACCTCACGAAGCGGCGTGTCGCGGCGATCCTGCGCAACGGCCGAAGCACGGCCCGCTATTTTGCAGCAAGGCTCCCGGCGCTCTCGGCGGAACTCCACTTCGCCCATGGTCTCTACGTCACCTTGCGAGGCAGTCGCCCTCTCGACGAGGCGAGCGCGCGGCAGGCCGCTGAGGACATGAGCAACGAACTGCGTGCCGAGGGCCTCCCGATTCGTCATGCCGGCAGCTTCGGTTTCGACTTTGCCGCGACCGAATGGTTTCACGACGCGACCACGGACCAGTACAGCGTCCGCGTGGCGGTATCCGACCTGCCGACGCAGGTGTGGGACGATCTCACCGCGGCCATTGCGCGGTGGTGGCAGGTTCGTCAATCGAGAGGTGGCGGAGGATGAATATCGTCGCTTGCGCGACAGAGGACGCCTCGATCAGTCGATCGCCAGGCAATGCTCCAGGGCAGGCTTTTCGTCGTTGTCGCGGCTGGGACGCGCCCACTCCTGAACGGCGAAGGAAAGCTGATGCTCGCCCATGGCGGCGCCAATGATCGATGCTTGAGCCACCTTGATAGGCCTCGTGACCACGCTGGTGTTCACAACGCCTGCGTCAATTGCCAGATACGACATCGCGACGATTGCCACCGCAGATGCGATGGCCATTCTCGTCCATTCGGCTGGAAGCATCGGAGTCCTTAACCGGGCGCAATTCGCCCGGCGCATACATAGGACTGATCGGCGCCGATCAAAGGCCGGCGTATGGTTACCCACGCGTTCGTGAAGGGCGGTGGATTAGAATGGGGCTGGCGATCCCGGCAGGAATCGAACCTGCAACCCTCAGAGTAGAAATCTGATGCTCTATCCAGTTGAGCTACGGGACCGTCTTGAGCCGCCCCAGAGGCGAGGCTGGCTGTTCATCTACCATGCCAAATATGAAAAATATCGTCTTTCGCCAAGTCTGAACCGAACCGTTTTGCTCAGAGCCGCGACAAAGCGAGACGGTGGCATGTCAGGGTGCCGGGTTGAGCGGCAGCGGACTGGACGATGGATTACATCGCCGGGAACGCTGGCCAGCTTCCGGGATGTGGCTGCCGGTCGACGGGTCGGGTATTGCTGCGCCATCAGGACGGCGTGAGCGGCGGTATCTTGATCGGTCTCCTCTGGGCTTGCCTTTCCATGGCGAATGCGACGATTTGCACCTTTGGTTCCATCGCCTTGAGTCCGTCACCTTTCCGCGCATTTCATGCTGCCTGCGGGCGGCTGTCCGCGACTTCCGGGAGTCCATCATGATCGGTCTTGTTCGCGCCGTCACAATCTGCGCCACGCTGGCACTCGGCCTCGGCGCAGCGCATGCCGCCGACAAGGCGTTCAAGCGGGACGACCTCGCCGATTCCGCGATCAAGCTCGAGGCCCAGATCAAGAGCGAGGCGGGGCCCGTCGCCAAGACCAACGCGACGCTCAAGACGGACGCCGACGCCGCCTTCCGGCGCAACGATTATCGTACCGGCCTGTCGGTCCTCGGTCAGATCGCGGCGACCACGCCCGAGGACGCCGGCAATTGGCTGCGGCTCGCCAAGGTCATCTTCCAGATATCGCCGAAGAACTCGAGCGAGCAGACCTTCCTGCTGGAGCGCGCCTCGACCGCGGCCTACATCGCCTATCTGCGCGCCGGCAATCCGGGCGAGGAGGCCGACGCGCTCGCGGTGCTCGGCAAGTCGCTGTCGGAGCGCAAGCTGTGGCGGCCGGCGCTGGATTCACTGCGGCTGTCGCTCGACATGCGCGAGGTCGCCGACGTCCGCGGCCAATATGAGAAGATGCGCGACGAGCACGGCTTCCGGCTGCTCGACTATACCGTGGACTCGGACTCGGCGAGCCCGCGCGCCTGCTTCCAGTTCTCCGAGGAGTTGGCCAAGCGCACCGACTTCGCGCCGTACCTGGCGTTGGCGGGGCAGGACAAGCCGGCGCTCTCGGCCGAAGGCAAGCAGCTCTGCGTCGACGGGCTGAAGCATGGCGAGCGCTACAACATCAATCTGCGCGCCGGCCTGCCGTCCACGGTGAAGGAGGGGCTGCCGAAATCGGCCGAGTTCAACGTCTATGTACGCGACCGCAAGCCGTTCGTGCGCTTCACCAGCCGGGCCTATGTGCTGCCCCGAACCGGCCAGCGCGGCATTCCCGTGGTCAGCGTCAACACGCCCGCGGTCAATATCAACGTCTTCCGGATCGGTGACCGCAATCTGATCAACACGGTGGTCGATAGCGATTTCCAGAAGACGCTGTCGAAATACCAGCTCTCCGATCTCGGCGACGAGCGCGGCGTGAAGGTCTGGACCGGCGAGCTCGCCACCGCGATGACGCTGAACCAGGACGTCACCACGGCATTCCCGGTCGACCAGGCGCTCGGCGAGCTCCAGCCCGGCGTCTACGTGATGACGGCCGCCGCCAAGGGCCCGGGCTCGGACGACGATTATCAGCTCGCCACGCAATGGTTCATCGTCTCCGATCTCGGCGTCGCCGCCTATTCCGGCAATGACGGCATCCACGTGTTCGTCAACTCGCTGGCCTCGACCGATCCGGTCGGCAAGGCCGAGGTGCGGCTGGTTGCCCGCAACAACGAGATCCTGGCGACCCGCAAGACCGACGACAGCGGCCATGTGCTGTTCGAGGCGGGCCTTGCGCGCGG
This sequence comes from Bradyrhizobium symbiodeficiens, assembly GCF_002266465.3. NCBI lineage: Bacteria > Pseudomonadati > Pseudomonadota > Alphaproteobacteria > Hyphomicrobiales > Nitrobacteraceae > Bradyrhizobium > Bradyrhizobium symbiodeficiens. The sequence goes on from NZ_CP029427.2 coordinate 3,656,340, forward strand.
CGAGGGCGGCTTGTCGCCGGCGATGCTGACGGTCACCGGCGAGAAGGCGGATTATGCCTTCCTCAGCCTGAAATCCTCTGCCTTCGATCTGTCCGATCGCGGCGTCTCCGGCCGCGCGGTGCCCGCAGGCGCCGATGCCTTTGTCTATGCCGAGCGCGGCGTCTACCGCTCCAGCGAGACCGTCTATCTCACCGCGCTGTTGCGCGACGGGCAGGGCAATGCCGTCAGCGGCGGGCCGCTGACGATGGTGATCGAGCGTCCCGACGGCGTCGAATACCGACGCGCCGTGCTCGCCGACCAGGGCGCGGGCGGCCGTACGCTGTCAGTGCCGCTCAATTCGGCGGTGCCGACCGGGACGTGGCGGGCGCGTGCCTTCACCGATCCGAAGGGCTCCTCGGTCGGCGAGACCACCTTCATGGTCGAGGACTACGTTCCTGATCGGATCGAATTCGACTTGTCCGCCAAGGACAAGCTGATCAAAGCTAACGCTCCAGTGGAGCTTAAGGCGGACGGCCATTTCCTCTATGGCGCGCCGGCCTCGGGCCTGCAGCTCGAAGGCGATATGCTGGTCGCGCCCGCGGCCGAGCGGCCGGGCTTTGCCGGCTATCAGTTCGGCGTTGCCGACGAGGAAACCACCTCGAACGAACGTACGCCGCTGGAGAACCTGCCCGAGGCCGACGCCAATGGCGTTGCGACCTTCCCGGTGACGCTGGACAAGCAGCCGGCCTCGACCCGTCCGCAGGAGGCGCAGATCTTCGTGCGCATGGTCGAGACCGGCGGCCGCGCCGTCGAGCGCAAGATCGTGCTGCCGGTGGCGCCCAGTGCGGCGCAGATCGGCGTCAAGCCGCTGTTCGGCGCTAAGAACGTCGCCGAGGGCGACAAGGCCGAGTTCGACGTTCTGTTCGTCTCGCCCGAGGGCGAGAAACTGCACCGCGACGGCCTGCGCTACGAACTCCTGAAGATGGAGTCGCGCTACCAATGGTATCGCCAGAACAATTACTGGGAGTACGAGCCGGTCAAGTCGACCTCGCGCGTCGCCGACGGTGACGTGACCATTGCGGCCGACAAGCCGGCGCGGATTTCGTTCAACCCCCAACCCGGCCGCTACCGCCTCGACGTGAAGTCGAACGATGCCGATGGCCCGGTGACTTCGGTGCAGTTCGACGTCGGCTGGTATTCCGACGGCAGCGCCGACACGCCGGACCTGCTGGAGACCTCGATCGACAAGCCGCAATATTCCTCCGGCGACACCATGACCGTGTCGGTCAATGTCCGCAGCGCCGGCAAGCTCACCATAAATGTGCTCGGCGACCGCCTGCTGACGACCCAGACTATCGACGTCAAGGAAGGCACCGCCCAGGTGAGGCTCCCGGTCGGCAAGGACTGGGGCACGGGCGCTTACGTGGTGGCGACGCTGCGCCGTCCGCTCGACGCGGCGGCCCAGCGCATGCCGGGCCGGGCGATCGGCCTGAAATGGTTCGGCATCGACAAGCAGACCCGCACCTTGCAGGTGAAGCTGTCGCCGCTGGCGCTGATCCGGCCGAACGCGGCGTTGAAGATCCCGGTCAAGCTCGACGGGCTCAATCCGGGCGAGGACGCCAAGATCGTCATCGCTGCGGTCGATGTCGGCATCCTCAACCTCACCAATTACAAGCCGCCGGCGCCGGACGATTATTATCTCGGCCAGCGCCGTCTGAGCGCCGAGATCCGCGATCTCTATGGGCAGCTGATCGACGGCATGTCGGGCACGCGCGGCCAGATCAAGTCCGGCGGTGACGCCGGTGCGGCGGAGCTGCAGGGCTCGCCGCCCACACAAAAGCCGCTCGCGCTCTATTCGGGCATCGTGACGGTCGGCGCTGACGGCACAGCGGAAGTCAGCTTCGACATTCCGGAGTTCGCCGGCACCGCGCGCGTGATGGCAGTGGCGTGGACCGCGACCAAGCTTGGCCGTGCCAACACCGATGTCGTGATCCGCGACCCCGTGGTGCTGACCACGACCCTGCCGCGCTTCCTGCTCAATGGCGATCACGGCACGGTCAATCTCGAGATCGACAATGTCGAGGGCCAGGCCGGCGACTACGTCATCAACGTGAAGACCGGTGGCCCGGTGAAGATGACCGGCAACCCCGCGACCACGGTCAAGCTCGCCGCCAAGCAGCGCAACTCCTTCGCGCTCGCGATCGACGCGACCGCGGCGGGGCAGGCGACGCTCGACGTCGACATCAAGGGGCCGAACGGCCTGACGCTGGCGCGCCATTACGCGTTCGACATCAAGGCGGCGACGCAGGTGCTGGCGCGGCGCTCGATCCGGACGCTGGCGAAGGGCGAGAGCCTGACGCTGACCTCGGACATGTTCTCCGACCTTGTGCCGGGCACCGGCACCGTCTCGGTCTCGGCCAGCCTGTCGACCGCGCTCGACGCCGCGACGATCCTCAAAGCGCTCGATCGCTATCCCTATGGCTGCTCGGAGCAGATCACGAGCCGCGCCATGCCGCTGCTCTATGTCAACGACCTCGCGGCCGGTGCCCACCTGGCCATGGACACCGAAGTCGATCAGCGCATCCGCGATGCGATCGAGCGGCTGTTGGCCCGTCAGGGTTCGAACGGCTCGTTCGGCCTCTGGTCGGCCGGTGGCGACGATGCCTGGCTCGATGCCTACGTGACGGACTTCCTGACCCGTGCCCGCGAAAAGGGCTTTGTGGTGCCGGACGTGCTGTTCAAGAACGCGCTCGACCGTGTCAGAAACTCCGTCGTCAACGGCAACGAGCCGGAGAAGGACGGCGGGCGCGATCTCGCTTACGGCCTCTACGTGCTCGCCCGCAACGGCGCGGCGCCGATCGGCGATCTTCGCTATCTCGCCGACACCAAGCTGAACAACCTCGCGACCCCGATCGCGAAGTCGCAGCTCGCGGCGGCGCTCGCTCTTGTCGGCGACCGCAACCGCGCCGAGCGGGTCTATGGTGCCGCGCTCGACAGCCTCGCGCCAAAGCCCGTCCTGGAGTTCGGCCGCACCGACTACGGCTCGCAGCTTCGCGATGCCGCGGCTCTGGTGTCGCTGGCCAGCGAAGGCAACGCGCCGAAGGCGACGCTGACGCAGGCGGTGTCCCGGGTCGAGACCGCGCGCGGGCTTACGCCTTACACCTCCACGCAGGAGAATGCGTGGCTGGTGCTGGCGGCGCGCGCGCTGGCCAAGGAGAACCTGTCCATGGACGTGGACGGCCAGCCGGTCAAGACCGCGCTCTACCGCAGCTACAAGGCTGCGACGCTGGAGGGCAAGCCGCTGAAGATCACCAACACCGGCGACGCGCCCGTGCAGGCGGTGATCTCGGTGTCGGGCTCGCCGGTGACGCCGGAGCCGGCAGCGTCCAACGGTTTCAAGATCGAGCGCAATTACTTCACGCTCGACGGCAAGCCGGCCGACATCAGCAAGGTCAAGCAGAACCAGCGCTTTGCGGTGGTGCTGAAGATCACCGAGGCCAAGCCCGAGTACGGCCACATCATGGTGTCCGACTATCTGCCGGCGGGCCTCGAGATCGACAACCCGAGGCTGGTGTCGTCGGGCGACAGCGGCACGCTGGACTGGATCGAGGACGGCGAGGAGCCTGAGGACACCGAGTTCCGCGACGACCGCTTCACCGCCGCGGTCGATCGCGCCGCGGACTCCAAGTCGGTCTTCACCGTCGCCTATATCGTGCGCGTGGTGTCTCCCGGCAAATACGTGCTGCCCCAGGCCTATGTCGAGGACATGTACAATCCCTCGCGCTACGGTCGGACGGGCACGGGGACGGTCGAGGTGCGGGCGGCGAAGTGAGTAACGAGGATGAGTGACGCTCTGAACGAGCCAAATTCTCCGTCGTCATGCCCGGGCTTGTCCCGGGCATCCACGGACTTTGGGGCCGGAGTTAAGAGCGTGGATGGCCGGGACAAGCCCGGCCGCGACGGGCACAGAGGGCGGATCGCTCTTCGCCTTCTCTCGGCAACTGCTCTCACCTTCATCATCGCCATTTGCACCTTCGTCGGCTGGGTTTACTCCCTCGGACCTCTCCCGCTCGACGAAGCCCGGCACGTCTCCACCACCATCGTCGACCGCAACGGCAAGCTGCTGCGCGCCTATGCGATGCCGGACGGTCGCTGGCGGTTGCCGGTCGATGCCAAATCCAACGTCGATCCGACCTATCTGAAACTGCTGTTCGCCTATGAGGACCAGCGCTTCTACGCGCATAACGGTCTCGACCCGCTGGCGCTCGGGCGTGCCGTCCTGCAGCTCGCGACACGCGGCCACATCGTGTCGGGCGGCTCGACCATCAGCATGCAGCTGGCGCGGCTGATGGAGCCGCGGCGGCACCGCTCGCTCTACGCCAAGCTGCGGCAGATGGTTCGTGCGGTCGAGATCGAGCGCAGCATGAGCAAGGACCAGATTCTCGATCTCTATCTTGCGCTGGCGCCCTACGGCGGCAATCTCGAAGGCATCCGCGCCGCCTCGATCGGCTATCTTGGCAAGGAGCCGAAGCGGCTGTCGCTGGCCGAGGCCGCGCTGCTGGTCGCGCTGCCGCAATCGCCGGAGAGGCGCCGCCTCGACCGCCATCCCGAGGCCGCACGCAAGGCGCGCGACCGCGTGCTCGACCGCATGGTCGAGGAGCATGTGGTCAGCGCGGACGACGCCAGGCAGGCCAAGGCCGTGCCCGTGCCGAAGCTGCGCAAGCCGATGCCGATCCTGGCGCCTCATGCCTCCGACACCGCGCTGTCGACGGTCAAGGACACGGCGGTCATCAAGCTGACGCTGGATGCGAACCTGCAGAAGATGCTGGAGCCGCTGGCCCGCGATCGCGCGATTGCGCTCGGTCCGAACATTTCGGTCGGCATCATCGTGGTCGACAATGAGAGCGGCGACGTGCTGGCGCGTGTCGGGTCGGCCGATTATTTCGACGAGAGCCGGGCAGGGCAGGTCGACATGACCCGCGCGATCCGCTCGCCGGGCTCGACGCTGAAGCCCTTCATCTACGGGCTCGCCTTCGAGGACGGCTTCGTTCATCCGGAGAGCCTGATCGACGACCGGCCGGTCCGCTTCGGCTCCTACGCGCCCGAGAATTTCGACATGACCTTCCAGGGTACGGTGCCGGTGAGGAAGGCGCTGCAACTCTCGCTGAACGTGCCCGCAATCGTGCTGCTCGATCGCGTCGGCTCCAGCCGGCTGGCCTCGCGGCTGCGGCAGGCCGGCGGCAATCTGGTTCTGCCCAAGGACGAAGCGCCGGGGCTCGCCATGGGGCTCGGCGGCGTCGGCGTGACGCTGCAGGATCTCGCCCAGCTCTACACCGGCTTCGCCCGGCTCGGCACCTCCAAGCCGTTGCGCGAGGTGATGGCGGACAAGGACGACCGGGAGCCGCTTCGGTTGCTGGATCAGGTCGCGGCCTGGCAGGTCGGCAACGTGTTGCTGGGGACGCCGCCACCGGAGAATGCCGCACACAACCGCATCGCCTTCAAGACCGGCACCTCCTACGGCTATCGTGACGCCTGGTCGGTCGGGTTCGACGGCCGGATGACCATCGGCGTCTGGGTCGGCCGTCCGGACGGCGCGCCGGTTCCGGGCCTGATCGGCCGCGTCGCCGCCGCACCGATCCTGTTCGACGCCTTCGCCCGCACCGGCAAGACGTTAACCGCGTTGCCGAAGCCGCCAAGGGGAACCCTGGTTGCCAGCAATGCCAAGCTGCCGTTGCCACTGAAACGGTTCCGGCCGGTGGGAGAGCTGGTGCGAACGGGCCGCGAGCAGGCGCTGCACATCCAGTTTCCGCTGAACGGCTCGCGGATCGATGTCGATCGCTCCGGGGGGCAGGAGAGCGCCGCGATGCCGGTCAAGGTCGCCGGTGGGGTGCTGCCCATGACCGTCATGGTTAACGGTACGGCGCTCGGCGAGATCGACGGCCGCCGCCAACGCCTGATCGATCCACCCGGTCCCGGCTTTGCGCGGCTCACCGTGATCGATGCCACGGGCGCCGCGGACACAGTCGTCATTCGAATTCAATGACCCCGCCTCAAGCGGTTGTGGCGATGGCGGTTTCGGCGTAAGCGGAACCAATGGCCGAGACCTATCCTACCCCCCGTTTTGGAGCGCCCCGCGAGCCGAAATCGTCCGCGAATCCGGGCAGCCGGCTCGTGAGCATGCTCGACGTCGTCACGGCCAGCCATACCCGCGCCGTTGCCTTCCTGCTGGTGTGCGCACTGCTGTTGTTCCTGCCGGGCTTCTTCACGATCCCGCCGGTCGATCGCGACGAGGCGAGGTTCGCCCAGGCCACCAAGCAGATGGTCGAGAGCGGCGACTATGTCGACATCCGCTTCCAGGAGGACGTCCGCTACAAGAAGCCGGTCGGCATTTACTGGCTGCAATCGGCGGCGGTTGAGATCGCCTCGGCGTTGAAGCTGCCCAAGGCCGAATTGCGGATCTGGGTCTACCGGATTCCGTCGCTGATCGGCGCGATCGGCGCCGTGCTCATGACCTATTGGGCCGCGCTCGGCTTCGTCACGCGCCGCGCCGCGGTGCTGGCGGCGCTGATGATGTGCGCCTCGGTGCTGCTCGGCGTCGAGGCTCGGCTCGCCAAGACCGACGCGATGCTGCTGCTCTGCGTGGTCGCCGCGATGGGCGCGATGGCGCGCGCCTATCTGTCGTGGCAGCGCGCCGAGGACGAGACTCATCCACCCTGGAGTTGGCCCGCGATCTTCTGGACCGCGCTGGCGGTGGGCATCCTGATCAAGGGCCCGCTGATCCTGATGTTCGCAGGCCTGACCATCGTCGCGCTGGCGATCCAGGACCGGGATTCCTCCTGGCTGTGGAAGCTGCGTCCGGTCTGGGGTCTGATGTGGATGCTGGTGCTGGTGCTGCCCTGGTTCATCGCGATCTTCTGGCGCGCGGGCGATGCCTTCTTTGCGGACTCCGTCGGCGGCGACATGCTCAGCAAGATCGGCGCCCAGGAATCCCACGGCGCGCCGCCCGGATTGTACCTCGCGCTGTTCTGGATCACGTTCTGGCCGGGCGCGCCGCTGGCGGCGATGGCGGCGCCCGCGGTGTGGCGGGCCCGGCGTGAGCCCGGCGCGCAGTTCCTGCTGGCCTGGCTGATCCCGTCCTGGATCGTGTTCGAGGCGGTCCTGACCAAGCTGCCGCATTACGTGCTGCCGCTCTATCCGGCGATCGCCATCCTCACCGCCGGCGCCGTGGAGCGACGCGTGCTGTCGCGCTCCTGGCTGATGCGCGGTTCGGCCTGGTGGTTCGCGATCCCCGCGGCCGCCTCGATCACCGCGGTGGTGGGTGCGGTGATGCTGACGCGGCAGCCGGCTTTCGTGGCCTGGCCGTTCATCGCGGCGGCGCTGATCTTCGGCCTGTTCGCCTGGTGGCTCTACGACAACAACCGCGCCGAGCGCTCGCTGCTCAATGCGCTGGTCGCGGCCCTGATGCTGGCGGTTGTGGTGTACGGCATCGTGCTGCCGTCGCTGACGCCGCTGTTTCCGAGCATCGAAATCGCGCGGGCGCTGCGCAACGTCACCTGCGTCGGACCGAAGGCTGCTGCTGCCGGCTATCACGAGCCGAGCCTGGTGTTCCTGACGGGTACCCAGACCGTGCTCACGGACGGCTCGGGCGCGGCGGATTTCCTGCGGCAGGGCAGCTGCCGCTTCGCGCTGATCGAGCAGCGTTCGGAGCGGAACTTCGTTCAGCGTGCCGAGGCGATCGGGCTGCGCTACAAGGTCGGCACCCGCATCGACGGCTACAATTTCTCGCAGGGACGCGCGATCTCGATCTCGATCTTCCGCTCGGAAGGCACCGAATAGGATGCCGACCCTGACCAGCCCCGATCTGGGTTCGGGCTATCCCGCGCAGTTGCTTACCGTGTCGGGCCGCGCGCTGGCGCAGCTGGTTCGCACGCCCTCGCATTCACGCCGCGCAGAGGCCGCGCGAAAACTGGCGCGGCATTCGCTGTGGCTCAGCGCGGCGGGCGCAGCACTGGTCATTGCGCTGATGGTCGCGTTCGACCAGACCGAGATCCAGCTGATGCCGGCGCGCGGCACGCCGAGCCTGTGGCCGATCCGCATCCTCACCGATTTCGGCAAGGACGAGTATGTGCTGTCGGCGCTGGGGGCGGCATTGGTGATCGTGGCGCTTTTTGCGGCTGGGCTTCGCGATACGCGCCGTACGCTGCTGCTCGGACTCGGCACCCGCTTGCAGTACCTGTTTCTATCGGTGGCTCTGTCGGCGCTCGTCGGCGAGGTCCTGAAATACGTCATCGGCCGGGGGCGTCCATTCGTCGGTGGAACAGCCAACCCCTTCAATTTCGTCCCGTTCGAGGGAACGGGGGCTCATGCCAGCCTGCCGTCGGGGCATGCGATCGCGGCGTTCGCCCTGGCATTTGCGGTCTCCGCACTCTGGCCGCGGCTGCGCGTGTTCATGTTCACTTACGCAATCGTGATCCTGCTGACCAGGCTGGTGCTGCTGGCGCACCACCCGAGCGACGTCGTGGCCGGCGCGCTGGTCGGCATGGTCGGCGCCATGGCGGTCCGCTACTGGTTCGCGGCCCGGCGGCTGGGCTTTGCCATCCGCGCCGACGGCACCATCGTGCCGCTTGCGGGGCCGGTCTCGACCCGCCTCAAAAGGGTTGCCCACGGGGCATCCGCCCCATAAAAGCGGCTGCCTGCGGGAGCCCTCGGTTCCATGTCGCTGGCCAATGCCAACCACGAGCTCTGAATTGTCGACGCCCCAGCCTTCGGTTTCCATCGTCGTTCCCGTGCGCAACGAAGCCGACAACATCGCGCCGCTGATCGCGGAGATCGGCGCGGCGCTCGATGGCCGCTGGGCCTATGAGATCATCTACATCAACGATGGCTCGACCGATGCGACCGGCGAACGCCTCGCAGCAATCATGGCGCAGCGAGACAATCTGCGTCAGCTTCGCCATGCCAGATCAGGCGGCCAATCCGCGGCGGTGCGCAGCGGCGTGCGCGCGGCGCGCGGCGCGATCGTGGCGACGCTCGATGGCGACGGTCAGAACAATCCGGCCTTCCTGCCCGACCTGATTTCGGCGGTCGAGAAGGGGGCAGGGCGCGTCGGCCTCGCCGCGGGGCAGCGCGTCGGGCGCAAGGATACCGGCTTCAAGAAATTCCAGTCGCGCGTCGCCAACGGCGTCCGCAACTCCATCCTGAAGGACGGCACGCGGGATACCGGCTGCGGGCTGAAGGCATTCCGCCGCGAGGTCTTCCTGATGATGCCCTATTTCGACGGGCTGCATCGGTTCCTGCCGGCGCTGGTCCGGCGCGAAGGCTACGACATCGCCTATGTCGACGTGATCGACCGGCCGCGCCATTCGGGCGTGTCGAATTACGGCTTCTTCGACCGGCTGTGGATCGGCATCATGGATCTTGCCGGGGTGTGGTGGCTGATCCGCCGCAAGAAGCCGACCCCGGAAGTGACTGAGGTGAACGCATGATCATCCAATACGGTCAGGCGCTGAGCAACTATCTCTACGACGTCTTCGTCGCCAAGTTCGACTTCTGGCTGGCGTTCGGCCTCGTCGCGCAGCTGTTCTTCACCGCGCGCTTCCTGGTGCAGTGGATCGCGAGCGAGCGCGCCGGCAACAGCGTGGTGCCGATGGCGTTCTGGTTCTGCTCGATGGGCGGCGGGCTGATGACGCTGGTCTACGGCGTCGTGAAGCGCGAGCCGGTCATCATCCTCGGACAATCGCTCGCGACGGTGATCTACATCCGCAACATCATGCTGATCATCAAGAATCGCAGCAAGGCGTCGAAGACGCAGGAGCGCTGAACCCCAACCAGCCTCCGGGACTTCTCCTAAAACTGTGGAATATGTGGCCTAATCAACTCTTGCTATTTCACGACCGATTGGTTCATATATCACCATGCGTCGTCCCGCCCCAGTACAGCTGCCCCGTGGCCGCCCCCGGAGTTTCGACACGGAAGCCGCTGTCGAACGCGCGATGAATGTATTCTGGTCGCTCGGCTATCACGCCACGGCGCTGCCGGACCTGCTTCGTGCGACGAAACTCTCGCGTGGCAGCCTTTACGCCGCTTTTGGTGACAAGCACTCGCTGTTCTTGCGTGCGCTCGATCGATACATTGCCATTGCCTTGACGCGGATGGATACCGAACTCGACCACCGCAGAGAGCCGGTCGAGGGCCTAAGGGCCTACCTTGCCGGCTACGTCGACCGCAACAGCGGTGCTAATGGCCGGCGCGGATGCCTGCTGGTAGCCACAGCCATGGAACTGGCTGGCCGTGACGTCGAGGTTGATCGTCGCATCGAGAGCTTTTTCAAAGCCATGGAGACTCGGGTGGCTGGTGCATTTTCCCGTGCGAAGGCAGCGGGCCAACTGGCCGATGGTGTCGAGCCTTCGAGTGCCGCGCGAATTCTCGTCTGTTTCGTCGAGGGCCTGCGGGTGGTCGGTAAGACGGCGCCGACACGGATCATTTCGCAAGCCACCGTCGACGCTCTTCTCGACCGCTTCATCAGGTAGACAACCATGGACGTTTCCCCCGTGCGCAGGCCTATATCTGGACCAAATGGTCTTGAAGATAAAGATGCCATGTCCGCCATGCAGATTGTCTGCGCGGTGGTCGTTCCTTTGCTCTGGGGTTATCAATTCGTGGTCATCAAAGTGGGCGTGGGGGAGTTTCCGCCTCTGTTCTTCCTCGCACTGCGCTTTCTGGCAATCGCGCTGTTGCTCGTTCCGTTCGTCGAAAGGCCGAGGCGCAGGCAGCTCGGACCTGTCGCAGCCATTTCGCTTTTCCTTGGTGGATTGAACTTCGGCCTGTTCTACGTTGGTCTCGGGCTCGGCTCGGGAAGCATGTCAGCCGTCGCATATCAGCTCGCCGCACCTTTCACCGTCTTGTTGGCCTGGCCGCTGCTCGCGGAGAGGCCGTCTCTAACTACGTCCGCCGGCGTGGTACTTGCCTTCATCGGTGTGATCGTGCTGGCAGCGGGGCCTGGCGTGTCGGAAAACGCGCTTCCGCTGCTGCTTGTGGTCGGGGCAGCCTTCGCATTTGCGGTGTCCAACGTCTTGACGAAGCGCTATGGCCCTTTTGATCCCCTGATGTTGATGGGCTGGTCGTCGCTCCTCACGGTGCCGCAGGTCATGCTGATGTCGTTGCTGCTCGAATCCGGACAAATGGCGAGCCTTGTCACGGCAGACGAACGCGGCTGGCTGGCGCTCGCCTACACAATCTTCATCGGCGGAATTGTTGGGTTTGGCCTTTGGTTCTGGCTGATCGCCCGTTGCTCGATGGTGCGCGTCGCGCCCTTCGGTCTGCTGCTGCCGGTGTTCGCATTGACTTCCAGCGTCATCTTCCTCGACGAACGCATAAGCCCAAAGCTGATCGCCGGCGGGTTGCTCGCGATCTCGGGCGTCGCCATGACGCAGGTGCGCCCACGCGCCCAACCAGCCTGATCGTCGGGCATCGTGTCGTGCCGACTTCAGTCGGCGCCCGGCCGCCTAGCGCGGCACTGCCGACGCAGCGCCTGAGGCGGGCAGGGCAGCTGTCTCCGCCTGGGTCCGGCGATAAGGCTCGCCGGCCGCATCCAGCACGGGATAGGCGACCGAGCAGATGTGCGAGTGGATGCGCCGGAGGTCGCGCAGCACGTCCAGATGCAGCGAGGTCGTTTCGATGGTTTCGGGACGGCCCTCGCGCAGGCGGTCGAGATGCCGCTCGACCGCGGCGAGCTCGGTGTTGCGCAGCGCGGTTTTCTCCACCAGCAGCTTGCGCGCCTCGTTGGCGTCACCCGACATGAAGACGCCGAAGGCGATCCGCAGTGAGTCCATCGTGCGCTTGTGGAAGGCGGCGAGCTCGTCCGCCCCTTCCGCCGAGAACTGGAAGCGCCGCTTGATCTTCTTGGTGGCGAGTTCGCTCAGGCTCTTGTCGATGATGTCGCCGATATGCTCGAGGTTGATGGCGAAGGAGATGATCTCCATTGCGCGCCGTCCTTCGCTCTCGTCGAGGCTGCCCCGCATCAGCTTGGTCACGTAGAGCTTGATAGCCTCGTCGAGACCGTCGACGAGATTGTCCATCTTGGTGACCTGGTCGACCAGCGCCCGGTCGCCCGTCATCATCGCCGCCATCACCTTGCGCAGCATGACTTCGACGAGATCGCCCATCCGCAACGTCTCGCGAGAGGCGTCGGCGAGCGCCAGGGACGGCGTCTCCAGCGCGGTCTCGTCGAGATAGCGCGGGCGGGCCGGGTCGGCCTCCTGCACGCGATCCGGCAAGAGGCGGGTCAGCAGGCGCGACATGGTGTCGAGCAGGCCGATGAAGACGACGGCCGTGCCGACGTTGAAGGCGATGTGGAACGCCGCCGTCATCCTGGCGAGATCGGGCTGCCAGGCATGCATGTGCTCGGCGATCGTGCCGAGGAAGGGCAGGACGAGGGCGATGCCGACGACGCGGTTGACGAGATTGCCGACCGGCAAGCGATAGCTCGCGGGATCGTCACGCTTGGCACCCTCGAACACGGGATTGATGGCGCTGCCGAGATTGGCACCGAGCACCAGCGCCAGCGCCGCCTCAGGCGTAATGAATTGCGAATAGGCCAGCGACATGATCAGCAGCACGCTGGCGACGCTCGAATGCACGGCCCATGTGACGAGGGTGGCAATGACGATGCACAGTATGGGATCGCCCGTGATGGCCGACATCACGATCCGGACGCCCGGTGCGTTCTCCGCCGGCGCCAGCGTGTCGAGCAGGATGTGCAGCGAGAGCAGCATCAGGCCGAGGCCGATGCAGACGCGGCCGATGTCCTTGATCCGCGATCGCGGGCCGGAGCGGAAGGCGACGAGGCCGAGCACGAACAGCACCGGCGCAACGGCTGCGATGTTGAACGATAGCACCTGCACGATCAGTGTCGTGCCGACATTGGCCCCGAGCATGATGGCGAGCGCGGCAGCGAGACTGACGAGACCTTCGGCGGCGAACGAGCTCGTGATCAAGGCGGTCGCGGTGCTGCTCTGGAGCAGTGCGGTGAGGCCGAGACCGGCAGCGAAAGCACTGAGGCGGTTGCTCAGCGCCTTGCCGAGCAGCCGCCTGAGGTCAGGACCGAAGGCGCGCAGGATCCCGCTGTGGACCATGTGCAGGCCCCACAGCAACAGCGCAACGCCGCCCATCAGATCGAGCAGAACCAACGTTCCCATGCTCCGTGTCCGGATTGGAGTCGATTGGTGAGGCTAGCGCCAAATGCTTGAGGTTCAAACCTTTTGTTGGCGCATCAGCGTTAACGTTTGCGCCAGCTGCACGTTCCCGTGGCGCGCGTTGGCGCGTCCGCAGGCGTTGTGCCTTGTGAGCAAGCTCACATTGCCGCCTTGAAGGCAGCGAAGCCGCGATCGAGATCGGCCTTGAGATCATCGACGCTCTCGAGCCCGATGTGCAGACGCAGCGTCGGGCCGCCGGGCGACCACTTGGTCGCGGTGCGATAGGCGTCGCAATCGAAGGGAATCGCGAGGCTTTCGAATCCGCCCCATGAAAAACCCATGCCGAACAGCTTGAGCGTGTTGAGCATGGTGTCGACGGCCTTCTGCGGCGCTGGCTTCAGCACGATGCTGAACAGGCCGGAGGCGCCGGTGAAGTCGCGCTTCCAGATCGCGTGGCCGGGATCGGTCTCGAGCCCCGGGTGCAGCACGCGCGCGACCTCGGGTCTAGCAGCGAGCCATCGCGCCATGTCGAGCCCGGAGCGGTGATGCTGCGCCAGCCGCACCGACAGCGTGCGCAGGCCGCGCAGCGCGAGGAAGACATCGTCGGGACCGGCGCAGACGCCGAGCAGACGGATGCCTTCCGCAATCTGCGGCCAGGCCTTGGCGTTGGCCGAGATCGTGCCGAACATGATGTCGGAATGGCCGCCGATATATTTGGTCGCGGCCTGCATGCTGATGTCGACGCCCTGTTCGAGCGAGCGGTGATAGAGCGGCGTCGCCCAGGTGTTGTCGTCGATGACGAGCGCGCCGCGCCCATGCGTAACCTCGGCGATGGCGCGAATGTCCGGCATCTCGAACGACTGCGAGCCCGGGGCCTCCACCAGCACAGCGCGGGTGTTCGGCTTGAACAGCTTGTCGATACCGGCGCCGATCAACGGATCGAAATAGGTGGTCTCGACGCCAAAGCGGGCGAGCATGCCGTTGCAGAAATTGCGCGAGGGCCGGTAGACGTTGTCGATGACCAGGATATGGTCGCCAGCCTTCAACACCGAGAGCAGGGTGGTGGAGATCGCCGAGAGCCCCGACGGGACGATGCCGACGCCGGCGCATTGCGGTCCCTCCAGCGCCATCAGCGTTTCCTGGAATGCCTTGGTGGTGGGGGAACCGTGGCGGCCATAGGTAAACTCGCCGCGATGGGCGTGCAGATCCTCGGCGGTCGGGTAGAGCACGGTCGACCCGTGAAAGACCGGCGGATTGACGAACCCCTTCTGCGCCTTGGTGTCGCGGCCGGAGGTGACCAGCCGGGTCTCGGCATGCTGCTGGGACGGGTGCGAGGAATCCATGCGTCTGCTTTCAAAACCGCGTTTCCGCCGGACGCGAGAGGCGCCCTGCAGGCCGGCCGGTGGCCGCTGTCGTTAATAACAGAACACAGAAGACTCCCGTCAACCCCTTGACCCGGCACGCCAGTCGTTCTGTGATGCGCAGGTGCTATTCAGTCGCCGCATGTTGAGGGGCCTGCCGCGACCTTCGTCCATCGTCTGACCGGACCTTGCGCCACAGCCATATCGGCGGGCGCTGCGGCGGGGATTAAGGTATGGCCTCCCGGGATCGGCGGGTGTTCGGCAAGGTTTTCCAGCATGACTCTTGCAGGGCTGGCCTTGATACGCCTGGCCCTGGCAGCGATGATCCTGAGACAACGATCCTTGAGACGACTTTGAAAGGCCCAAAGCCCATGAAACGCGTAACCCTGGCTCTCACCCTTGCTCTCGCCGCCGGCCTCTGCGCCCAAGCCGCCGATGCGCAAACGCTCAAGACCATCAAGGACCGGGGCATGCTGTCCTGCGGCGTCAGCCAGGGCTTGCCGGGCTTCTCCTCGCCCGACGACAAGGGCAACTGGACCGGCCTCGACGTCGACGTTTGCCGCGCGATCGCCGGAGCGATCTTCAACGATCCGACCAAGGTCAAGTATGTGCCGCTGTCCGCCAAGGACCGCTTCACCGCGCTGCAATCCGGCGAGATCGACGTGCTCTCACGCAACACCACCTGGACCATCTCGCGCGATACCTCGCTGGGCGCCAACTTCACCGGTGTGACCTATTATGACGGGCAGGGCTTCATGGTGAAGAAGTCGCTCAAGGTGAATTCGGCGCTCGAGCTCAACAGCGCCTCGGTCTGCGTGCAGACCGGCACCACCACCGAGCAGAATCTGGCCGACTACTTCAAGGCCAACAACATGAAGTATGAGGTGATCGCGTTCGGCACCAACGACGAAACGGTCAAGGCCTACGAGGCCGGACGCTGCGACGTCTTCACCACCGACCAGTCGGGCCTGTACGCCAACCGTCTCAAACTTGCCAATCCCAACGACCACATGGTGCTTCCCGAGATCATCTCGAAGGAGCCGCTCGGCCCCATGGTGCGTCATGGCGACGACCAATGGTTCGACATCGTGAAGTGGACGCTGTTCGCGATGGTCACCGCCGAAGAGCTTGGCGTGACCTCGAAGAACGTCGATGAGAAAGCGAAGCTGGAAAATCCGGAGTTAAAGCGCGTCCTCGGCACCGACGGCAATTTCGGCGAACAGCTCGGCCTGACCAAGGACTGGGTGGTGCGGATCGTGAAGGCGGTCGGCAATTACGGCGAAGTGTTCGATCGCAATGTCGGCGCGGGCTCGCCGCTCGCCATCAATCGCGGTCTCAACAATCTCTGGAACAAGGGCGGTCTTCAGTACGCGCCGCCGATCCGCTGATCGCCTCTGACCCGCTGGCAGCGGCATGAGCACCGAGGCCCGAAATCCGCCGCCCCAGATCGCCCTGAAGATCAGGCGCATTCTGGGCGGAAAGGCAGGCTGGAACGGCGTTGCCGTCCAGTTTGCCTTCGCGGGGATTCTGGGCTGGATCGGCTATGAGATCGTCTCCAATGCCCGCGCAAATCTGGAGAACCAGCATATTGCCGCCGGCTTCGGCTTCCTCAGGAACAATGCCGGCTTCGACGTCAACCAGACCCTGATTTCCTATACCGGCTCGGACACGTTCCTGCGCGTGTTCGTGGTCGGGCTCCTGAACACGCTCGTGGTCTCCGTGGTGGGCATCGTCTTCGCCACACTGATCGGCTTCGTCGTCGCGTTGTGCCGGCTCTCGCCCAATTGGCTGTTGTCGCGCGTCGGCGAGATCTATGTCGAGATCATCCGTAACCTGCCGGTGCTGTTCCAGATCCTGTTCTGGTACCTCGCGGTTCTCGCGGCCTTGCCCAATCCGCGCCAGAGCATCTCGCTGCTCGGCATCGCCTTCATCAGCAATCGCGGCCTCGTCATTCCAAGCCCGATCGGCGGGAGCGGCCTGGAGCCATTCCTGGCGATGCTGGCGCTCGGCGTCGTCGCGTCACTCGCCCTGCGCTTCCATGCGCGGCGCGCGCTATTTCAGGAAGGGCGAATGATCCGGATCTGGCCCACTGTGCTGGGTTTGCTGGTCGGACTCCCGCTCGCCACCATGCTGGTGTTCGGCTTGCCGTTCACCTTCGAACTGCCGCAACTCAAGGGTTTCAACTTCGCTGGCGGCTCGCGGATCATCCCGGAATTCGTGGCGCTGACGCTGGCGCTGTCGACCTATACCGCTGCCTTCATCGCCGAGATCGTGCGCGCCGGAATCCTGTCCGTCCACAAGGGGCAGATGGAGGCGGGGGCCTCGCTCGGTCTCAGCCGCGGCGCCACGCTCCGGCTGGTCGTCGTGCCGCAGGCCATGCGCGTCATCGTGCCGCCGCTGACCAACCAGTACCTCAATCTCACCAAGAACTCGTCGCTGGCGGTCGCGATCGGCTACCCCGACCTCGTCTCGGTGTTCGCCGGCACGTCGCTGAGCCAGACCGGGCAGGCGATCGAGATCATCGCCATGACCATGGGCATCTATCTCCTGATCTCGCTGCTCACCAGCGCGATCATGAGCGTCTACGGTTGGCGCGTCAGCCGGAGTCTGGGCGCATGAGCGACATCGCCTCGAGCAGCTTCGTCCGGAAGGATCTGCTCACCGAACGTCCGGCGCCGGTGAAGACCACGGGCTTCGTCGGGCTGATGCGCACGCGCCTGTTCAACTCGCCGACCAACATCCTGCTCACGATCGTGGGCGTCTTGCTGTTGTGGTTCACCATCATTCCCGCGGTCAAGTTCCTGATGGTCGATGCGGTCTGGAGCGGCAAGGACCGCGCAGCATGCCTCACGGAGAATGCCGGCTTTGCGGTCGGCGCCTGCTGGCCCTACATCCAGGCCAAGCTGCCGCAGCTGATCTACGGCTTTTATCCCGAGGCCGAGCGCTGGCGGGTCGACCTCACCTTCATCCTGGCGGTGGCCCTGCTGGTGCCGCTGCTCGTACCGCGTCTGCCGGCGAAAGGGCTCAACGCCGGCCTGTTCTTCTTCGCATTTCCTGTGGTCGCGTTCTTTCTGCTGCACGGTGGCGGTATCAAGGGCTTCGGCCTCAGCTGGACCGCCGGCGTGCTGGAATTGTTCGACGACAGCATCATCGGCGCCGGGCAGGCCGTGCTCGGTGTCAGCAAGACATCCGCCGTCGCGCCGTTGTTCTGGGTGGTCGGGAATCTTATCGTGCTGGTCGGCGTGGCGATCTCCTGGCTGATCCTCCCGCTGACCTGGCTGCGCGATCAGATCCAGGGGGCGGGCCAGCCGGTCTGGGGCGATTTCGCCGTGACGACCGTCATCGTCTCGTTGATCGCCTTCGGCCTCGGCGGCGGCCTGCGTACCGGTTGGCGCGCGCTCGCCTCGAGTATCGCGACCTTCTTCGCCATCGCCCTCGTGATCAAGCTGATGGGGCTCGATCGCGGTGGACTGCCGGTCGTGACGACGAATTTGTGGGGCGGCCTCCTGGTAACGCTGGTGGTCTCCGTCACCGGCATCGTCACCTCGCTGCCGATCGGCATCGCGCTGGCGCTCGGCCGCCGCTCCACCATTCCGCTAATCCGGATATTCTCGATCGCCTTCATCGAGTTCTGGCGCGGCGTGCCGCTGATCACCGTGCTGTTCTTCGCCACCTACATGCTGCCGCTGTTCCTGCCCGGCAATTTCACCGTCGACGGCCTCGTCCGCGCGCTAATCGGCATCGCGTTGTTCACGGGCGCCTACCAGGCCGAGAACGTCCGCGGCGGGCTCGCAGCGATCCCGCGCGGGCAGGGCGAGGCGGCCGCAGCCTTGGGCCTGTCCTGGTGGAAGACGACCTCGCTGATCGTGCTGCCGCAGGCCCTGCGCCACGTCATTCCGAACCTCGTCAACAGCTTCATCTCGCTGTTCAAGGACACTTCGCTGGTCTCGATCGTGGCGCTGTTCGACCTGCTGGGCTCGCTCAGGGCCTCGTTCTCGGACCCGAAATGGTCGACGCCGTCGACCGCGTTCACCGGCTTCGCTTTCGCCGGTATCATCTATTTCATCTTCTGCTTTGGAATGTCGCGCTACTCGCTGTTCGTCGAGCATCGCCTCAACGCCCACCGTCGCAACTGATCGAGGTCACCATGTCCGACCCCATCGTCAAGATTTCCGGCCTCAACAAATGGTACGGCGATTTTCACGTGCTGCGTGACATCGACCTCGCGGTCGAGAAGGGCGAGCGCATCGTGATCTGCGGGCCCTCGGGCTCCGGCAAGTCGACCTTGATCCGCTGCATCAACGCGCTGGAGGAGTTCCAGGAGGGCGAGATCGTCGTCGATGGCATCGCGCTCGGGCCAAACCTCAAGCACGTCGACGCAGTACGTCGCGAGGTCGGCATGGTGTTCCAGAGCTTCAACCTGTTCCCGCATCTGACCGTGCTGGAGAACTGCACGCTGGCGCCGATCTGGGTGCGGAACATCCCGAAGAAGGACGCCGAGATCAACGCGATGAAGTTCCTGGAGCGGGTCAAGATCCCGCATCAGGCCAACAAGTTCCCTGGGCAGATGTCCGGCGGCCAGCAGCAGCGCGTCGCGATCGCGCGGGCACTGACCATGAACCCGAAGGTCATGCTGTTCGACGAGCCGACCTCGGCGCTCGATCCCGAGATGGTCAAGGAGGTGCTGGACACCATGGTGGACCTTGCCGAGGAAGGCATGACCATGCTGGTCGTCACCCATGAAATGGGGTTTGCCCGCGAGGTCGCCAACCGCGTGGTCTTCATGGACGCCGGCCAGATCATCGAGGCCAACACGCCGAACGAGTTCTTTGCGGCGCCCCAGCACGCCCGCACGAAGCTGTTCTTGAGCCAGATCCTGCGCTGAGCAGCTGCCATCCCGGGGCCGCGCCGGCCTGACTGACCCGCCAGCCTGGCACCAGCGAATCAGATTTGCCTCTTTTCGGACCATCCTCCGGAGAGAGACCTTGCAGAGCAGTGTCGGCGCGCGCGCATACCAGAATGCGCGATTGCAGAAGAAGTTGAGGAAGCAGGCGGACGCCGTCATGTCCCTCGCGGTCGAGGCTCTCCGGCAGGGCCGACTTGCGGAGGCCGAGACGCTCTGCCGCGGGATCGTGGAGGAGGTTCCGGATCATTTCCACGCCACGCATTTGCTCGGCCTGCGAGCCTATGAGCGCGGGCGGCTTGAGGAGGCGCAACAGCTGTTCGAGCGCGCGATTGCCCTCGATCCGCGCTCGCCCGATGCCCATGGCAATCTCGGCGCCGTGTATTTCGACCTTCAGAAATTCCAGGACGCGCGTGCATGCCAGGAAAAGGCCCTTGCGTTGAAGCCGAATTGTCCGATCACCTTGACCAATCTCGGCAATACGCTCCTGAACATTGGCCTCGGCGAGCAGGCGATCGGACTGCACGAACGCGCTATCAGGCTGCGGCCAGACTATGCCGATGCCTTCTGCAACCGTGGCATGGCGGAGCTGATGATCGGCCGGTCCGAACGCGCCAAGGACAGTTTCGATCGCGCCCTCTCGTTTCAACCGCGTCATGCGGAAGCGATCGCCGGCAAGGGCATGGTGTGCATCGCGCTCCGGCACTACGAGGAGGCGGAAGCCGCCCTCGCAGCAGGGCTCGCGATCAAGCCGGGTTCACCGCGGATACTGGCGCAGCGCGGACGGCTCAATTTCGATCTGCACAGGCTGGCACAGGCGGCGGCGGACTTCGATGCGGCGCTGGCCCAATCGCCACGGCTCGAGCTTGCGCTGCGTGGCAAGGCGCAGGTCAACCTTCTGCTGGGGAACACGACGCAGGCGATCGCGGCCGTCAAGACCCTGCTCGAAGACAATCCGCGGTCGGATTACGCCATCGTGCTGCTCGGCGCCTGCTATGCGAACCAGGGAAACGTCGCCACCGCGCTCGAGCACCTCGACGCGGCACTCGAGATCACGCCTGACTATGCAGATGCCATCGCACGCAAGATATTCATCTTGGATTATTGGCCCGAGGCCGACTTCGCGGTCCAGCAGGCGGCGCGAAAATCCTGGTGGGATGCGATCGGCGCCGGACTGCCGCAACGGACGCTGCCGCCCCGGGAGCTCGATCCCGACAGGCGGATCGTCGTCGGATATGTCGCCTCGGAATTCAGGAACCACTCGGCAGCGTTCGCGCTGTTGCCGGTGCTGCGCCATCACGATCACACGAGGTTCGAGATCGTCTGCTATTCCTGTTGGCCGTTGCAGGACGAGATCACCGAGCGATTCAAGCTTCTCGCGGACGTCTGGGTCGAGGCCGCGCAGCTTTCGGACGACGAACTGGCCGATCGCATCCAGGCGGACAGGATCGACATCCTGATCGACGTGTCCGGGCATACGGCCGGCAACAGGCTCCCGGTATTTGCCCGCAAGCCGGCCCCGATCCAGGTCACGGGTTTCGGACACGCCACGGGCACGGGCCTTCAGACCATGGATTACGTGCTCGCCGATCCAGTCTTCATCCCGCAAGCGGCGCGGCATTTGCTGGCCGAAAAGGTCCATGATCTGCCGTGCCTGATCACGATCCATCCCATTCTGGACGTGCCGCCTTCGGAGCTTCCCATGCTCCGGAATGGCCACGTCACCTTCGGCGTGTTCAACCGCATCTACAAAATATCGGACGACGCGATCCGTGTGTGGTCGCGCCTCATGCGGGAGGTGCCGGGATCGAAGATCATCATCAAGCACGGGCTGCTCGACGATCCCTTGCTGCGCGACGGCCTGGTCGCACGCTTCGTGGCCCAGGGCATTGCCGAGGACAATATCACCTGCCTTGGCTCGACCACGCGCCACGAGCATCTGCTGGCCTTTGCGCAAGTCGACATCTCGCTCGACACCTTTCCGCAAAATGGCGGCATCAGCACCTGGGAATCCCTCTATGCGGGCGTTCCGGTCGTCGCCAAGCTCGGCAACGGCTCTTCGGCGCGTGCTGGCGGCTCGATCGTGGCGGCCGTCGGCCTCGACGACTGGGTCGCCGAAGATGATGACGGCTACGCCGCGATCGCGTGCAAATATGCGACGCAGCCCGCTCGTCTGGCCAAATTGCGGGCGGATCTGCCGGCTCGGATCGCAGCCTCGCCCGCCGGCAACGTCGAACTTTACACGCGTGAGGTCGAAGCGGCCTATCGCCGGTTCTGGCATGACTACTGTGCCGGCGCCTCGGAACGCGGCGAGGTGGGGTAGCCGACCTTGCGCCGCCTCCGGGAAATCCCGGAGTCGCTGCAAGTCGGGTCACCGGCCGGCCGGCCGGGGCTGAGAATCAGTTAGACTCGTCTGAGGGCATCCTCCGGAGAGACACCTTGCAGAACAGCGGCGGCGGCGCGCGCGCATTCCAGAATGCGCGATTGCAGAAGAAGTTGTTGAAGCAGGCCGACGCCGTCATCGCCGCTGCGGCGAACGCCTATGGCCAAGGCCGCTATGCCGAGACCGAGGCGCTGTGCCGCGAGATCCTGAAAGCCCTTCCGGATCATGTCGATGCCCTGCACCTGCTCGGCATGTGCGCCCATGACGGCCGGCGCCTGGAGGAGGCGCAGCAGCTGCTGGAGCGCGTGATCGCGCTCGATCCGCGCCTGCACGATGCCCATAACAACCTCGCCACCGTGCATTTCGACCTCGGCAATTACGAGGAGGCGCGCCGGTGCCAGGAGAGGGCGATCGCGCTGAAGCCGAATTTCGCGGTGGCGTTGACCAATCTCGGCAACACGCTGATGCATCTGGGGTTCTACGAAAAGGCGCTCGAGATGCACGAGCGCGCCATCAAGATCAAACCGAATTATGCCGATGCCCTCTGCAATCGCGGCATGGTCGAGATCGTGCTCGGGCAGATCATGCGCGCCAAGGAGAGTTTCGATCGCGCCCTGCTGTTTCAGCCGCGTCACGCTGAGGCCATCGTCGGCAGCGGCATGGTCAGCATGGAGCTGCGGCACCACGAGGAGGCGGCAGCCAAGTTCGCCACGGCGCTCGCGATCAAGCCTGGCGCGCCGAGGATCCTGGCCCAGCGCGGGCGGCTCAGTTACGAGCTGCAGCGCCTGGAGCCCGCGCTTGCTGATTTCGATGCGGCGCTTGCGATTTCGCCCAAGCTCGAACTGGCCCTTCGGGGCAAGGCCCAGGTCTGCCTCGTCATGGGAAGGACCGCGCAGGCGATGGGGGCCGCGACGACCTTGATCGAGCGAAATCCGCGCTCCGAGATGGGGTTGGCGCTGATGGGATTCGCTTATTCGAACCAGGGAGACATGGACTCCGCGATCCAATATCTCGATCGCGCGCTTGCGCTCCGACCGGATTACGGAGACGCGATCAGGGGCAAGATCTTCTTGCTGGACTACCTCGCGGACGCCGATTTCGCGGTCCAGCAGGCGGTGCGAAAGTCCTGGTGGGATGCGATCGGTTCGAAGATTCCGCAAAGGACGTTGCCCAAGCGGCCGCTCGATCCGGACAAACGGATCGTGGTCGGTTATGTCGCCGCTGAATTCAGGCAGCACTCGGCGGGACTCACCCTGCTGCCCGTGCTGCGCAACCATGATCACACCAAGTTTGAGATCATCTGCTATTATTCCTGGCCGGGAGAGGACGAGTACACCGCCAAGTTCAAGGAGTTGGCGGACGTCTGGGTGAACGCCTGGCAGATGTCGGACGACGAGCTCGCCGATCGCATTCAGGCGGACAATGTCGACATCCTGATCGACGTGTCCGGCCACACGACCGGCAACCGGCTGCAGTGTTTCGCGCGGAAGCCGGCCCCGATCCAGGCCACGGGCTTCGGACACGCGACGGGCACGGGCATGCAGACCATGGACTATGTGCTCGCGGATTCCATTTTCATTCCGCCATCGGCTCGGCATTTGTTTCCGGAAAAGATCTACGATCTGCCATGCCTGATCACGATGGAGCCCGTCACCAATCAGCAGCCCTCCGAGCTGCCGATGCTCCGCAACGGCTATGTCACCTTCGGCGTGTTCAACCGCATCTACAAGATCTCGGATGATGCCATTCGTGTGTGGTCGCGCATCATGCGGGAGGTGCCGGGATCGAAGATCGTCCTCAAGCATGGTTTGCTCGATGATCCCTTGCTGCGCGACAGCTTGGTCGCACGCTTCATCGCGCAGGGCATCGCGGAGGAGAACATCACCTGTCTCGGCACCACCTCGCGCGACGACCATCTGAAGGCCTTTGATCAGATCGATATTTCCCTCGACACGTTCCCACAAAACGGCGGCATCAGCACTTGGGAATCCCTCTACAAGGGCGTTCCGGTCGTCGCCAAGCTCGGCATTGGAGCATCCTCGCGTGCCGGTGGCTCGATCGTAGCCGCTGTCGGTCTCGGCGACTGGGTCGCCGAGGATGACGACGGCTACGTCGAGATCGCCCGCAAGTTCGCCTCGCAGCCCGAGTATCTGGCGAAGTTGCGGGCGGGATTACCGGCTCAGATCGCAGCCTCGCCCGCCGGCAATGTCGAGATCTACACGCGCGAGCTCGAGGCGGGGTACCGTCAGTTCTGGCGCGACTATTGTGCTGGCGCCGCGGAGAAGAGCAACGACGCTGCGGTAGGCGGGACAGCACCTAGCGGCTCCTGAGCCGGATCCTGCGGCGAGCCCCGGAATAGCCCGGAAGGATTTCCGGTCCCGCCGACCGGCCGGCCCGCGCGAATCAGTTAGACTCGTCCCGGGCCATCTCCCGGAGAAACACTTTGCAAAGCAGCGCCGGCGCGCGCGCATTCCAGAATGCGCGATTGCAGAAGAAGTTGAAGAAGCAGGCCGATGCCATCATCTCCGCCGCGGCGAGCGCTTATGGCCAAGGCAGATATGCGGAGAGCGAGGCGCTCTGCCGCCAGATCGTGCAGGCCGTTCCGGATCATTTCGACGCCACGCATCTGCTCGGCTTGAGCGTGCAACAAGGCGGGCGTCTCGTCGAGGCGCAACACCTGCTTGAGCGCGCGATCGCAATCGATCCGCGTTCGCACGAGGCGCATCACAATCTCGCCGCTGTCCAGCTGTCGCTTCAGAAATTCGAGGCCGCCCGCGCGTGTCAGGAAAGGGCGATCGCACTGAAGCCGAATTTTCCGCCGGCCTTGGCAGGCCTCGGCAACGCCTTGCTCCAGATGAACCTGCCGGAGCAAGCCATCGAACTGTATGACCGCGCCATCGCTCTGAAGCCCGACAACGCCGATGCGCTCTGCAATCGTGGTCTGGCCGAGCTGGCGCTGGGCCGATTAGACCGCGCCAAGCAGAGTTTCGAGCGCGCTCTGTTGTTTCAGCCGCGTCACGCCGAAGCGCTTATCGGCAAGGGCGTGGTCGGGATCGAGCTCAAGCATTATGACGAGGCGGAAGCCGCGCTCGCAGCGGCGTTCGCGATCAGGCCAGGTTCGGCGAAGCTCCTCGCGCACCGTGGACGGCTCAATCTTGCGCTGTCGCGGCCGGAACAGGCGGCAGCGGATTTTGACGCAGCGCTTGCGCTGTCACCAAAGCTTGAAGTGGCCCTGCGGGGAAAGGCAGAAGTCGCGCTGAGCATGGGGAATACGGCGCAGGCGATTCTGGCCTGCACGGCGTTGCTCGAGGAAAATCCGCGCTCGGCAATCGCGTTGGCGCTGCTGAGTTCCTGCTTCGCCAACCAGGGCGAGGTCGCGGCTGCGATCGAACATCTCGACGCCGCCCTCGCAATCGCGCCGGACCAGCCGGAGCTGATCGCGCGGAAGATCTATTTTCTGGACTTTCTCTCGGAGGCCGATTTCGCGGTCCAGCAGGCGGCACGCAAATCCTGGTGGGATGCGGTCGGCGCCAGATTGCCACGGAGAAAGCTCGCGCCCCGGCAGCTCGATCCCGACAGGCGGATCGTGGTCGGCTATGTCGCGGCCGAGTTCTGGTACCACTCGGCGGCGTTCGGCCTGTTACCGGTGCTGCGCCACCATGACCACGCCAAGTTCGAGATCGTCTGCTATTCCTGCTCGCCGGTCCGAGATGAAATGACTGCAAAGTTCAAATCGTCGGCGGATGTCTGGGTCGACGCCCGGCAGCTTTCGGACGATGAACTGGCCGACCGTATCGAGGCCGACAAGGTCGATATCCTGATCGACGTGTCAGGGCATACGACCGGCAACAGGCTCCCGGTGTTCGCCCGCAAGCCGGCCCCGATCCAGGTCACGGGCTTCGGACATGCCACGGGCACCGGCCTTCAGACCATGGACTACGTGCTCGCCGATCCGATCTTCATTCCGGAATCGGCCCGTCATCTGCTGGCCGAAAGGGTCTACGATCTGCCGTGCCTGATCACGATCGATCCGATCCTGGATGTTTGCGCTTCGGAGCTTCCCATGCTCCGCAACGGCCACGTGACGTTTGGCGTCTTTAATCGCATCTCCAAGATATCGGATGAGGTCATCCGCGTGTGGTCCAGGGTGATGCGGGAGGTGCCCGGATCGAAGATCATCATCAAGCACACGCAGCTTGACGATCCCATGCTGCGCGATGGTCTGCTCGCGCGGTTCATGGCCCAAGGCATTGCCGAAGAGAACATCACCTGCCTGGGCTCGACCGAGCGCAAAGAGCATCTGCGAGCCTTCGCGCAAGTCGATATTTCGCTCGATCCATTTCCGCAGAATGGCGGCGTCAGCACCTGGGAATCCCTCTATGCGGGCGTTCCCGTCGTCGCCAAGCTCGGCCACGGCGCCTCCTCGCGTGCCGGCGCCTCCATCGTGACCGCCGTCGGTCTCGGCGACTGGGTCGCCGAGGATGACGATGGTTATGTCGAGATCGCTCGCAAATTTGCCTCGCAGCCCGAGCATCTGGCGAAGTTGCGCGCGGGATTGCCGGCTCTGATCGCAGGTTCGCCCGCCGGCAATGTCGAGATCTACACGCGCGGGGTCGAGGAGGGCTATCGCCAGTTCTGGCGCGACTATTGCGCCGCGGCTTCGAAGGGCGGCGAGGGGGCGTGATGCTGCCTGCCCGGGACAAAAGCCGCGCATTGCCGGGACCGGCTTAGTCGTCCGGAAACCATGAGGCTGCTTGCAGCAGCCCGCTTCACCGGTCCGAAAGCTGTTTGGGCGCATGTGGCACCAAAAGGGTGTGCCAATGCTCGACCTCGTATTCGGCCTCAATACCCGGTTGGGACGCTTGCAGTTCTTCCTAGCCACGATCGTGCTTGCGGTGGTGACGACCGCGATCTGCTTTGCTGTCGCGATGTCCGTGCTGCGCGACATCACGCCGGCCAATGTTCGTCCCGCGGATCTCCTGAAGAGTTGGGGGATGATCGCAGCGATCGCATTCTTCGCGCTGGCGACCGTGACGCTTTACTCGATGCGCTTCCGGGACATCGGGTGGGACCCGGTTTGCGTGGTCCCGGCCTGGATCGCGCTCATGATCGTCGACTATGTCGTCGCGACGCGGTTTCCCGCCTATGCGGTCGGCCAGGATCATACCGGCACGATCGTCGGCGGCATCGCCAATCTCGTGCTGACGCTGGCGCTGTTGTTCTGGCCGAGCGGCGACGATCACGCCTGAAGCACGACGAGATGAGGTGCCGTTCGACTTTCTAGACGAACGGCAGCTTGATGTTGCTGCGCTTCTCGAGCCATTCCGGCACGGGCAGGTTCTTGGCGCGCATGAAGTCCGCGTTGAACAGCTTCGACTGATAACGGCTGCCGGAATCGCACAGCACGGTGACGATCGTCTTGCCGGGTCCGAGCTGCCTGGCGAGGCGCATGGCGCCCACGACGTTGACACCGGTGGAGCCGCCGAGGCACAGGCCCTCGTGCTGCAGCAGCTCGTAGATCACGCCGACGGCTTCGGCATCGGGAATGAGATAGGCGTCATCGACCTTCGCGGTCTCGACGATCGCGGTCGCCCGGTTGAGGCCGATGCCCTCGGTGATCGAGCTGCCCGGCGTCGCCTTGGCACTGCCGGTCCTGAAGTATTCGTACATGCCGGCGCCGTGCGGGTCTGCACAGGCGATACGAATGTTCTTGTTCTTCTCCTTGAGGTAGCGACTGGTGCCGGCGAGCGTGCCGCCGCTGCCGACCGAGCAGACGAAACCGTCGACCGTGCCGCCGGTCTGCTGCCAGATTTCGGGTCCCGTCGACTCGTAATGCGCCTTGGCATTGTCGAGATTGTTCCACTGGTCCGCGAATAGCACGCCATTAGGTTCGGTCTTGCGCAACTCGTCGGCGAGGCGGCGGCCGACATGCTGGTAGTTGTTGGGATTGGAGTAGGGCAGTGCCGGCGATTCCAGCAGCTCGGCGCCGCACAGCTTCAGAAAGTCCTTCTTCTCCTGGCTCTGCGTCTCCGGGATCACGATCAGGGTGCGATAGCCGCGCGCGCTCGCGACGACCGCAAGGCCAATGCCGGTATTGCCGGCGGTCGATTCCACCACAAGACCGCCGGGCTTGAGCTCGCCGCGCTTCTCGGCTTCGAGGATCATCCATTTGCCGGCGCGATCCTTCACCGACTGGCCGGGATTCATGAACTCGGCCTTGCCGAGAATGGTGCAGCCGGTCAATTCCGAGGCGCGCTTCAGCTTGATGAGCGGGGTGTTGCCGATGGCTTCGACAACGTCGTTTCGAATGATCATGTCGGGGAAATCGCTACCAAGGGGGTTGATCTGGTTGGCCAGAACGTAGTGCCTGGGAGGCCAAAGGGGAAGGCTTTTGCGCTGCGGCGAAACCGAGCGAAACCTCTGCTCAAACAACGATATTCCTGAGAGACGCGCCCGACGACGATGCGCTCGGCCGCAAGCCGGGACATCGGGAGGAGGAAATGCCCGCGCTCCGTCCGGCCAGGGAAGATGACAGTCGTCATCCGCCTCCTCGCGACCAATTTTTGCCAAGAGCGGGACTTCCCGCCATCGATGGCTGTAGATGGCGCCTGGATGGCCGAAATCAAATCTGCCCGAAGAACGGCCTTCTCTCGGCGATTGACGGGCTTGTGGGATGACTCGGCCAGTGAGCGCGACCGAAGCGGCACGGTGCGTTCGGACGGAAAAGGCCCAGGTGTCGCTGTGGCAGCAATATCACATGAAATCTTGGTAAGCTTGATTGGGCATCTCAATATTTCAAAATGAGAAAAATAGCTGCAAGACAACGACCTTTTGAATTTAAGGTGGTTCGTTCCACTTCGTTTGCGTGGCCATTTCGCAACTGCGGGACTGTCCCGCAGTTCGGCGCCCGGCTAGTATGATTTTTGAGGTTCCGCAGAAAGCAACGCCGCCTGTGAATGAGTTGTCCAAAGACCCCCGACTGTCCCGCCGCGAATCGGTTAATCCGGCTGCGCGGCGGTTCGATCTGCCCCGCGGGGGATGGATGTGACACAGGATGTTCCTGGGATCGCCGTGCAGCGGTCTGAAGGTTCTGCATCCCGGACGACGCTGCGCGCGGCGCGCTGGCTTGCGGTGGTGTGCCTCGCCGTCGGTTCCGGCGCTTGCGTGCTGACCCAGGATCTTCCCGATCCCGCCCTCGATGTTCCCGCGCAGTACAAATATGCCGGGAAGGCGGACGCGCCGCCGTCGCTGGATTGGTGGCGCAGCTTCCGCTCCGCGGAGCTGACGCAGTTGATGGAGGAGGCGCAGACCGTCAATCTCGACATCGCCGCCGCAGTGGCGCGCATCGTCCAGGCTGACGCCCAGGCCCGGCAGGCGGGCGCGGCGCTGCTGCCGAGCTTGTCCGGCACCGGGCAGGAGGCCTATTCGCGCACCTCCGGCTCCTCCGCTTCAGGGCTTACCAATGGCGGCCGCGAGGTGGTCAACTACCAGGCATCGCTGAGCGCGAGCTACCAGCTCGACTTCTGGGGTCAGAACCGGGATGCGCTGCAGACGGCTGAGGAGACGGCGAACGCCAACCGCTTTGACCGCGACACCGTCGCGCTGACGACGCTCGCAGCCGTTGCCAATGCCTATTTCCAGGTGTTGTCCTCGCAGGACCGCATCAGGACTTCACAGCGCAACATTGCGAGCGCGCAGCGCATCCTCGATGCCGTGAGGGAGCGGCGCAAGGCCGGCACCGGCACCGATCTCGACGTCGCCCAGCAGGAGAGCGTGCTTGCCAACCAGAAGGCCCTGGTGCCGCCGCTGCGCCAGACGCTCGACCAGAACGTCAACGCGCTCGCCGTGCTGGTCTCGCGCCCGTCGGAAAGCGTGCGCGTGCTTGGCGGCTCGCTGGACCGGATCGCGATCCCGCGTGTGACACCCGGCCTGCCGTCGGAGCTGCTGACGCAGCGGCCGGATATTCGCCGGCAGGAGGCGCAGCTCGCCTCGGCGACGGCGAATATCGGCAACGCCCGCGCGCAGTTCTTTCCGACCATCCAGCTCACCGGCAATGGCGGCTATCAGAGCTCGGCCCTGGTCTCGCTGTTCCAGCCCCATGCGGCCTTCTTCCAGCTCGTCGGCAGCGCTACGCAACCGATCTTCGACGGCGGCAGGATCCTTGGCAATTTCGAGTTCGCCAAGGCGCGGCAGGACGAGTTGCTCCAGACCTATCGCAAGACGATCATTCAGTCCTTTGCCGACGTCGACAACGCGCTGTTCTCGATCAAGCAGACCACGATCAGGCTGCAGTTGCAGCGTGATGTCGTTGCCGCCTCGCGCCGCGCCTTCGATCTCTCCGAGCAGCAATTGCGCGCCGGCACTGCCGATATCGTGACCGTGCTCAACACTCAACTGACCCTGTTCCAGGCGGAAGACACGCTGTGGCAGGCCCAACTCGCGCGGCTTCTCGCCATCGTCAGCCTGTATCAGGCGCTCGGCGGTGGCTGGGAGCCGCGCATGGAGAAACCGGTCAATGCTCTTTAAGCCTGATAGCAAGCAAGGCGTAGAGCAGGGGACGGCGAAGAAATCGCGCGGCCGCGGCTTCATCATGACCCTGATCACGCTCGCGATCCTCGGCGGGCTCGGCTATTACGGCTGGACCGTCTGGCATCAGCAGCCGCAGCAGGCGAACGGCCGCAACCAGCGGCCCGATCTGCCGGTTCCGGTGCTGGCGGCGACGCCGCGCATCCAGGATGTTCCTGTCTATCTCGACGGCGTCGGCGCGATCCGTGCGCTCAACACCGTGACCGTGCGCTCGCAGGTCGACGGCAAGCTCATCGCCGTGAATTTTACGGAAGGGCAGGACGTCAAGAAGGGCGACGTGCTAGGCGAGATCGATCCCGCGCTCTACCAGGCCACCTACGATCAGGCGGTCGCCAAGAAGGCGCAGGATCAGGCCCAGCTCGCCAACCAGCGCATCGACCTGACACGGTATGAGCAGCTCGCTGCCTCCAATGCCGGCTCCAAGCAGCAGGCCGACACCCAGCGCGCGCTGGTCGCGCAGACCGAGGCGCTGGTCAAGGCCGACCAGGCCGCGATCGACAACGCGGCGGCGACGCTGAGCTATACCAAGATCGTGGCGCCGATCTCCGGTCGGGCCGGTCTGCGCCAGGTCGACCAGGGCAACATCGTCCACGCCTCCGACACCACGGGGCTCGTGGTGATCACGCAATTGCAGCCGATCGCGGTGTGGTTCAGCTTGCCGCAGCAACAGATCATGCGCGTCAACGCCGCGGCCGCCAAGGGTCCGCTCGCAGTCGATGTGTTCGGCAACGACGGCGTCACGGTGATCGACACCGGCAAGCTCACCGGCATCGACAACCAGGTCGACCAGACCACCGGCACGCTCAAGCTCAAGGCGGAATTTCCCAACGCCAACTACCAGCTCTGGCCGGGCCAGTTCGTGAACGTTCGCCTCAAGGTCGAGACGCTGATGCAGGCGCTGGTGGTGCCGACGTCGGCCGTACAGCGCGGCCCGATCGGGACGTTCAGCTACGTCATCGGCGAGGATAATCTGGTCTCGGCCAAACCCGTGACGGTGACCCAGCAAAACGAGCATGATGCTGTCATCGCGAGCGGCCTGTCGGCGAACGACAGGGTCGTGACCACGGGCTTTGCCAATCTGTCCGACGGCTCGAAGGTGGTCATCGGCCGCGATGACCAGACCCCGTCGGCCGATCTCGCGCCCCGCAAGCGCACGCGCGGTCCGGACGGCCAGAAGAAGGACGGTGCCAAGGAAGGCCAAAAGGACGGACAAGGTAAGGACAGCGAGTTCCGCGCCAAGCGCAGGAGCAGCGAGGGTGACCAGAAGGGACAGACCGGGCCGGCACCAGGGCCTGGTGCATCGGGAAGTGGAGCCAAACAACCATGATCCCGATCCCGACAACAGCCGCTTGACGCGGCAGGCAGATCCCATGGGTGTCTCCGAACCCTTCATCCGTCGTCCCATCGCGACCTCGCTGCTTGGCATCGCGCTTCTGATCGGCGGGCTGCTGGGCTATTTCGCGCTGCCGGTCTCGGCGCTGCCGCAGGTCGATTTCCCGACCGTGCAGGTGACGACGCAGCTTCCGGGCGCGAGCCCCGACGTGATCGCCTCGCTGATCACAGCGCCCCTGGAGCGGCAGCTCGGCCAGATCCCTTCGCTGTCGGCGATGAATTCGACCAGCTCCTTCGGCGTCAGCCAGATATCGCTGCAGTTCGATCTCAACCGCGACATCGACGGCGCGACCCAGGACGTGCAGGCCGCGATCAACGCCGCGGCGGGCGTGCTGCCCAAGACGCTGCCTTATCCGCCGACCTACGCCAAGGTGAACCCGGCGGACGCTCCGGTGATGACGCTGGCGCTGCGCTCCGACACCATCTCGCTGCGGGCCATGAGCGACATCGCGGATACGCTGCTGGCGCAGCGGCTGAGCCAGATTTCCGGCGTCGGGCGCGTCTCGGTGCTGGGCGGTCTGAAGCCGGCCGTACGCATCCAGGCGGACCTGGCGCGGCTCGCCGCCTACGGCATTGCCATGGAAGATCTGCGCACTGCGATCGCCAATGCCAATGTCTCCGGGCCGAAAGGCTCGCTCGACGGCGCCCAGCAGGCCTACATCATCGCGGCCAACGACCAGATCGCCGCCGCCGACGCCTACAAGCCCATCATCATCGCCTACCGCAACGGCTCGCCGGTCACCATCGCCGATGTCGCGCAGATCGTCGACGGCCTGGAGAACGACCGCACCGGCGGCTGGTACCAGGGCACGCCCGCCGTCATCATCGACATCCAGCGCCAGCCCGGCGCCAATGTCATCGACGTCGTTAGCCAGATCCGCGCCGAAATCCCCAAGGTGCAGCGCGCGATCCCGGCCGGCGTGAACCTCACTATCGTCTCCGACCGCACCGTGACCATCCGCGCTTCGGTCCACGACGTGCAGTTCACGCTGGTCCTCAGTGTCGTGCTGGTGACGCTGGTGGTGCTGCTGTTCCTGCGCTCGCTGCGGGCGACCCTGATCGCCGGCGTGGCACTGCCGCTGTCGCTGATCACCAGCTTCGGCATCATGTATTTCGCCGGCTTCAGCCTCGACAATCTGTCGCTGATGGCGCTGACGATCGGCACCGGCTTCGTCGTCGACGACGCCATCGTGATGATCGAGAACATCGTCCGCCACATGGAGAACGGCGACAGCGCGATGGAGGCCTCGCTGAAGGGCGCCAGCGAGATCGGCTTCACCGTGATCTCGCTGACGGTATCGCTGATCGCGGTGTTCATCCCGCTGCTGTTCATGTCAGGCCTCGTCGGGCGAATGTTCCGCGAATTCGCGCTGACACTGACGATCGCGGTCGTGACCTCGGCCGTGGTCTCGCTGACGCTGACGCCGATGATGTGCTCGCGGCTGCTCAAGCACGCGCATGAGGAGCTGGCGGTGCCGGGCCTCGCCGCCATCAGCCGTTTCATCGACCGCACCGTCGAGGCCTACCACCGTACGCTGCTGGTGGTGTTGCAGCACCAGCGCACGACGCTGGTCGTGACCTTCGCCACGCTGGTCGCGACTCTCGTCCTCTACGTCGTCGCGCCAAAAGGCTTCCTGCCGCTTCAGGACACCGCCTCGATCACGGCGGTGACGGAGGCGGGGCCCGACGTGTCGTTTGCGGAGATGCGGAAGCGGCAGACCGAGGTTGCCGATGCCATCAAGGCCGATCCTGATGTGACCGGGGTGGTGTCGGTCATCGGGGCGGGCTCGGTCAACCCGACTACGAATGTCGGCCGCCTCGTCATGTCGCTGAAGCCGCGCGGCGAGCGGCGCGACGATGTCAGCGCGGTCATTGTCCGGCTGAAGGAGAGGGTATCCGGCATCCCCGGAATGACCGTCTATTTCCAGCCGGTGCAGGACGTGCAGATCTCGACCCAGTCGAGCCGCTCGCAGTACCAGTACACGTTGACCGGCACGGATGCGGCGCTGGTGTCGGAATGGGCGCGCAAGCTGGTCGCGGAGATGCGGCGCGATCCATTGTTCCGCGATGTCTCCTCGGAGGCGCAGGAAGGCGGCCTGCGCGCGCAGCTCGATGTCGACCGCACCCGCGCCGGCCAGCTCGGCGTCAGCCTGCAAGGCATCACCGACACGCTGAACGACGCCTTCGCACAGCGACAGATCTCGACCATCTACGGCCAGGCCAACCAGTACCGCGTGGTGCTGGAGGCGCTGCCGATGTACCAGCGCGATCCCTCGATCCTGTCGAAGCTCTATCTGCCGGGGGCCGCGAGCGCGACCGCAGGCACGCCCAACGCGCAGGTGCCGCTGTCGGCCGTGGCGACGCTGAAGCGCACCACTGCGCCGCTGGCGATCTCCCATCAGGCGCAATTCCCCGCGATCTCCCTCAGCTTCAACCTGGCGCCGGGCGCAGCGCTCGGCGATGCCGTCGAAGCGGTCAAGACGATCGAGACCCGTATCGCAATGCCCAACAGCATCGTCGGCGTTTATTCCGGCGACGCCGCCGAATTCGCCAAGGCGCTGGCAGGACAGCCATGGCTGCTGCTCGCCGCCGTGATCACGATCTACATCGTGCTGGGCGTGCTCTATGAGAGTTACATCCACCCGATCACGATCCTCTCGACGCTGCCCTCGGCCGGCGTCGGCGCCATCCTTGCGCTGATGCTGTGCGGGCAGGACCTCTCGGTGATCGGCCTGATCGGCATCATCCTGCTGATGGGCATCGTCAAGAAGAACGCGATCATGATGATCGACTTCGCGCTCGAAGCCGAGCGCGGGCAGGGCATGTCGCCGCAGGAAGCGATCGTGCAGGCGTGCCTTTTGCGCTTTCGACCGATCATGATGACGACGCTGGCAGCGCTGTTCGGTGCGCTGCCGCTCGCAATCGAGAGCGGCACCGGCGCCGAGCTGCGCTTCCCGCTCGGCATCTCCATCATCGGCGGCCTGTTGCTGAGCCAGTTGCTGACGCTCTACACCACGCCCGTGATCTACCTCGCGCTCGACCGCATCAACCGCCGCCTCGAGCGGGCGCTGCCGCCGGCCGAGCCGGGAGGTCCGCCGGTCGCGGGCGCGACCGAGGGGATGCAGTGATGGCATCGATCTCGGAACCCTTCATCCGCCGCCCGGTCGCGACCACGCTGCTGTCGATCGGGTTGTTCCTGCTGGGTGTCGTGGCCTACGATTTCCTTCCCGTCGCCTCGGTCCCGAACGTCGATTTTCCCGCCATCTTCGTCTCGGCCAGCCGGCCGGGCGCCGATCCATCCGTGATGGCGGCGACCGTGGCTTCGCCGTTGGAGCGGCGGCTCGGCGAGATTGCCGGCATCAACCAGATCACATCGACGTCGTCGCTGGGCACCACCAACATCCAGCTCCAGTTCGACATCGGCCGCAACATCGACAAGGCCGCGCGCGACGTGCAGGCGGCGATCAACGCATCGCTGGTCGACCTGCCGAGCGACCTGCCGGCGCTGCCGCGCTTCCGCAAGGCCAACACCGCCGGAGCGCCCGTCTTCGTATTGGCGCTGACCTCGAAGACCCTTGCGGCGAGCGCGATCTACGATGTCGCCGACACCGTGCTGGCCCAGCGCATCTCCCAGGTCCCCGGCGTCGGCAACGTGACGATCAGCGGCGCGGACCAGCCGGCGGTGCGGATCCAGCTCAATCCTGTGGCGCTGTCGAACGCCGGCATCGCCACCGACGACGTCCGGACTGCCATCATCAACGCCAATCCGCTCGGCCCCGTCGGCATCTTCAACGGCGAGCGCCAGAGTGAGACGCTGTCGCTAAACAAGCAGATGCGCACGGCCAAGGAATTCCGGGACATCATCATCAAGAGCGCGAACGGCAGTTTCCTGCGGCTGTCCGACGTCGCCGAGATCGAGGATGGCGTCCGCAATGCCCGTTCGATCGCGTGGTTCAACAAGCAGCCGGCGGTGCTGATCCAGATCACCAAACAGGGCGACGCCAACGTCATCGATACCGTCGACCGGGTGAAGGCGCTGATCCCCGAGCTGAAGCAGTGGATTCCGGCCGGCGTGGACGTCTCCACCCTGGTCGACCGCACCAGCACGATCCGCGCCAGCGTCATGGACATGCAATGGACGCTGCTGGCGACTGCCATCCTGGTGATGGTCGTGGTGTTCGTGTTCCTGCGCCGTCTGACGCCGACGATCGCGGCTGGCATCTCGGTGCCGCTGGCGCTGGCCGGCACCTGCGCCGGCATGTGGGTCGCGGGCTTCTCGATCGACAATCTGTCGCTGATGGCGCTGGCGATCTCGGTCGGATTCGTGGTCGACGACGCCATCGTCATGATCGAGAACATGTACCGCAATCTCGAGCACGGCATGCGGCCGTTCCTGGCGGCGATCGAGGGCGCCAGGCAGATCGGCTTCACCGTGGTCTCGATCAGCCTGTCGCTGATCGCGGCGTTCACGCCGTTGATCTTCATGGACGGCATTGTCGGCCGTCTGCTACGCGAATTTTCGCTGACGCTGACCTTCGCGATCGTGGTGTCGACGCTGGTGTCGCTGACGGTCACGCCGATGATCTGCGCCCATTACATCCGGCAAACCACGTCCGGCACCGCGACGCTGTTCGATCGCATCATCGAGGGATCGCTGTCGCGAATCGTCGCATTCTATGCCCGCACCCTGCGTACCGTACTGGAATTCCCGCTGCTGACGCTGCTGGTGTTCTTCGCCACGATCGGGCTGACGGTGATGCTCTACATCAAGGTCCCCAAGGGCTATTTTCCGACCGACGATTCCGGCTTCGTCATCGGCGCGACGCGCGCCTCCGCGGACATCTCGTTCCAGTCTATGCTTAGCCTTCAGCAGCGGCTCGCCGACATCGTCATGCAGGATCCGGCGGTGGCCGGCATCGGCTCGACGGTCGGCGGCGGAGGCGGGCCGGGCGGCGCAACCTCGAACCGCGGCACCATGTTCATCAGCCTGAAGCCGCCAGAGGAGCGCGATCACGTTTCGACGCAGGTCGTGATCGATCGCCTGCGGCGCGCATTGTTCCCGGTGCCCGGCATCCGCCTCTTCATGTTCGCCGCCCAGGATGTGCGCGCCGGCGGGCGGCAGAGCGACTCCGACTACCAGTACACGCTGACCAGCACCGACCTCGGTTTGCTCCAGAAATGGGCTCCGATTGTCGCCAAGCGCATGGAAAGCGTCGAGGGTATCACCGACGTCTCCAGCGATCGCGATCCCGGCGGCCTCCAGCTCACGCTCACGATCGATCGCCAGAAGGCCTCGGCGCTCGGTGTCAGGGTTCAGGATATCGACAACGCGCTGAACAACGCGTTCTCGCAGCGGCAGATCTCGATCATCTACACCCAGCGCAACCAGTACATGACCGTGCTGGAGATCAATCCGAAATTCCAGGTCGATCCCTCCAACCTCGAGCGCATCTATGTTGCCGGCGCGGGCGATGCGCAGGTGCCGCTGTCGGCCGTGGTGCATGCGACGCGCGGGCTGGCCGCGCTCGCAGTCTATCATTCGCAGTCGTTTCCCTCGACCACCGTGTCCTTCAACCTGCTGCCGGACGTGCAGCTCCAGGCGGCGACGCAAAACATCCAGCGCGCGGTGGAAGAGCTGCACATGCCCGAAGGCATCCGCGGCAGCTTCGACGGCAATGCCGGCGACTTCGCCAAGACCAGCGGCCGCCAGCCGCTGCTGATCC
Source organism: Bradyrhizobium symbiodeficiens (assembly GCF_002266465.3). NCBI lineage: Bacteria > Pseudomonadati > Pseudomonadota > Alphaproteobacteria > Hyphomicrobiales > Nitrobacteraceae > Bradyrhizobium > Bradyrhizobium symbiodeficiens. The sequence goes on from NZ_CP029427.2 coordinate 3,693,860, forward strand.
TCGGCGCGCTGGTGGCGATGTATATCGTGCTCGGGGTGCTCTATGAGAGCCTCGCCCATCCGCTCACGATCATCTCGACGCTGCCCTCGGCCGGGTTGGGTGCGCTGCTCGCCCTGCAGCTCACCAATACGCCGCTGACGGTGATCGCCTTCGTCGGCATCATCCTCTTGATCGGCATCGTCAAGAAGAACGGCATCATGATGGTGGATTTCGCGCTCGACGCCGAACGCCAGCGCGGCCTGTCCTCGGCGGAGGCGATCTTCGAGGCCTGCCAGGCGCGCTTCCGCCCGATCCTGATGACGACCATGGCGGCGCTGTTCGCCGGCATTCCGCTCGTGGTGGCGACCGGCCCCGGCACGGAGCTGCGCCGTCCGCTCGGCATCACCATCATCGGCGGTCTGTTCGTCTCGCAGATCCTGACGCTCTACACCACGCCCGTGATCTACCTGCTGATCGACCGCCTGCGGCGGCGGTCGGAGCCGCGTCCGGTGCCTGCGCCGGCGGAATAGGTTGTTGAAGCGCCGCATCAAGCGTATAGCGGCGCCCATGTCGAACCCACCAGATCCAGCCGCGGCCGAGCCGATTCCTGAGTGCCCGCGTTGCCAGAAGCCGATGCCGCTGTGCATCTGCGACAGCATCACGCCGATTGAAAATCGGCTGTCGCTCCTGATCCTGCAGCACCCGCAGGAGCAGGACAGGGCGCTCGGCACAGCGCGCCTGCTTGCCGGGCATTTCGCCAAGGCGACGGTGCGGGTCGGCCTGTCCTGGCCGAGCCTGTCCAAGGCGCTGGGCCATCACGTCGAGAACGCTTCGCACTGGGCCGTGCTTTATCTCGGTTCGGCCCGTGCCGCCGATCTTGAAGCGGCAGCCGAGGTCGTTGCGCTCAACCGCAAGGGCGAGGTCGCGGACAACCAGCGCGCCATCCTCGGCAAGCTCGAAGGCATCGTGCTGCTCGACGGCACCTGGAGCCAGGCCAAGGCGCTGTGGTGGCGCAATCCCTGGATGCTCAAGTGCCAGCGCGTGATCCTCAACCCCGCGCACCCCTCGCGCTATGGGCGTCTGCGCAAGGAGCCGCGCAAGGACGGGCTTTCGACCATCGAGGCCGCGGCAACGATTCTTGCCGGCCTCGAGCGGCGTCCCGACATCGCGGAAACCCTGAACGCCAGTTTCGAACGGCTGTTAACACGCTACCGCGAGGTCCAGGCCGAGATGCCGGAACTGGCGCCCAAACCTGCCCCGAAGGGCCGGCGCGACTTCCGGCGGCGCAAACGGGCCTGACTTCGGCCGAACTCATCTGTACGGTCGATTGCACCGCGAGGCGCGGGCGTCTAGAGACCGTCGGCGGCACAGGTCGCCATCTAGCCACGACGCTGCAGGAGGGCTCCAACGTCTTCGTAGCGTCCGGCCATCTCATCACGGCGGTGCCGGCGCCGCTGATCGTTCATGTCCTCCAGATGATCACGCGCAACGTGCGCATCTTCGCGCATCATCTGGTCATCGTCGTGTTGCTCTACGTCGTGATGTCCTGGCCGCTGCACTGGAGCATGCCGCTCGCGCTGCCCGGCTTTGCGATCCTGTTCCTCGCGCTGCTCGGCGGCTCGGTCGCGCTCGGCATGCTCTGCGTGCGTTTCCGCGACATTGGTTCGGCGATCGTCAGTGGCCTGCAATTCGTCTTCTTTCTCACGCCGATCATCTGGACCGAGGACAGCGCGCGCGGCAGCGGCTCGATGAGATCGTCGCCCGCGCCGGCATCCTGGTGCTCGCCTCGCATGACATCGAGCTGATCCAGAGCACCTGCAACCGGGCGATTTTGCTGGAGCAGGGGCGGATCATCGCGGCCGGGGTAACCGATACGATTCTCGCGCAATATCTGGCTCGGGTCCGGCGCGAGGAACGCGTAGCGGTGCGAAGGTCCCCGCTAAGGCATGATCCGGAAAAGTGCGAAGCGGTTTTCGGAAGAGATCATGCGCAAACAACGAGCTAAAGCGCGATGAGGATGCATCCGGATCTCATTGCGCTTTAGGGGCGGCCTCCGGCCAAAATCGGGCAAAGGCGGTTGCCTAACCCGTTGATCCCCTATATTGGTCCGCCCTTACGGGGCCACGTGGCGGAGTGGTTACGCGCCGGTCTGCAAAACCGTTTACTCGGGTTCGAGTCCCGACGTGGCCTCCATCATAAATATCTGATTTTTCAGCGGAACTCAGTTCTGACCGTATTCCGTTGGGTGCGCCGGCGAGGCTCGCCTCTTGGTGCCCCCGGATTTGCCCGGGGGGCGCTGGAAACCCTGGATTCACGCCCGTTGGCATACACTTCGCATCTGCGAAGTGATGCGACTGACATCAACGAGCGCTGGAGCACCCGTGGGCGACATCGTCCGATTTGTCCCGAAATCCGAGCTGGAGCGGGCTCGTCTCATCCGTGAGGCCCGTGCGATCTATGACAGCATCTTTCCATCGGCCGCACCCGACCGGGTGCCGCAGGATGGCGAGGAACGCGTCGAGACCTGATCGTCGCGGCGCCGGCTTTCCCACAGCGCCTACGGCAAAACGCCGGCGAGGCGGCCGCTACGGCTCACAATGATAGCAGCCTCAGCAGGCCGCATACCAGCCGTCGGGGAACGGCAGGAGGGGCCAGGCGCCCTCGTTGTCATTGGCGGCCATCGGAGTTCTCCCGGACGTCGCGTCAAAACTCCACGAGCGTGGCACGAACTCCTCCTCCGGCGCGGGCGCAAAATCTTCAACGACCATGGCGTCCCGGACGGCATCCAGCAGCAGATTGAATTCGGCTTCGCTTCTCATCGCACCCTCGCAGAACGCGGACGGCGCAATGTCGCAAAGCCGGTTTGTTACCCGGTTGAGCCGATCGTTCGCATTTTAACGATCCGGCGATCGGGCCCCGATTGGTTAGCGATTTCTAAAAATCCCCGCCGAAACTCTAGGTTCCTCCGCTGCGCAGGCAGTGTGAAAGAGATCACATCCTCAGCGGTTTATTTCTCTTAACCCATTGGCATACCGGCCAATGCAGGCCGGAGCGAGCAGGGCGGAACGGGAGACTGGTCATGAAGGCGAGGTTCTTGCGGTTTGCGGGTGTGAAGAGCCGGGCGCGCCGCGCCTCCACGGTCGGGCTGTTCCTGACGCTGTTTGCCTCCGCCGCCCACGGGCAGGGGACGGCCGAACAGCGCCGGGCCTGCACGCCCGATGTCTACCGGCTCTGCGCCGGCGAGATCCCCAATGTCCGCGCCATCACGGCCTGCCTGCGGCGTAACCGCTCAAGCTTGAGCGAGGCTTGCCGCAGCGTGTTCGATCAGGCCGGCGGCTGACATGGCTGGCTCGGTGGATTTGTGCGCAGCAAGTGCCTCGCGAGGGCTGGCGAATCCGGCGTAGCCGGCCTGTGGATATGCTGCGGACAGGCTGTGGATATCGCGGCGTCGGCGGGCAGATGCGTCCAGCGCCCGTCTTATCTCGGTCAAGCGGCCTCACTGTGTGAGGCTTTGATCGTGCAGATCTCTCTCAATCGAAACCATTGATTCCCCCCGAATTCGACAATTGCGTATCGCGCCAATTCGCGCCCGAGCAGTTTTTGGGCAGACGCCTGCCCAAATCGCAGGCCCCCTCCATCCAATTTTTTGTACGCCCGCGGACAAGCTTTCCCGCTGGCTCTCCCCCTAAGCTCGCTTCTGAGATCTGGAACATGGCCTTTGCCATGACAATTCGAAGGAGCGGGACATGGAGAGACGGGTATTGCCCCAGGCGCGGCGGGGAACGGCGCGCGCAACGCCTTTGCGCAAGCTCGCGCTCGGCGCCAGCGTCGTCCTTGGCCTGGTAGCCGCAGCACCGCTGAGCGCACAGGCCGCGGCGCCCGCCGCCTGTGCCGCGCTCCAGGAGAAATATCCGGACTGGAAGGGCAAGACGCTCGTCAACGCTATCAATCCGCACACGCCGGGCTATGAGACGATCGATCCGAAGAATCCCAGCAAATATATCGGCTTCGACATCGATCTCGGCGAGGCCATCGGTGAATGCCTCGGCTTCAAGCTGACCTACAAGCCGGTGACATTCGCGGCACTGCTGACCACATTGGCCGCGGGCCAGGCCGACATCGTCATCTCCGACATCTATGCCACCAAGGAGCGTGCCAAGGCGGCCGACTTCATCACCTACTCGAAGGTGTTCGACGGTGTGCTGGTCGCCAAGGGCAATCCGAAGGGCATCAACGGCATCAACATGTCGATGTGCGGCGCGGCTGCCGCCGAAAACACCGGCTATGTCGAGGTGCCCCTGATCCAGGCCCTGATCCCCGAGTGCAAGAAGGCCGGCAAGGCGGAGCCGACCATCCAGCTCTACGACAACAACGCCAACTGCATCCAGGCGATCCTCGCCGGCCGTGCCGACACCTATGTCAACGACGTCAACACCGTCGACAGCGCGGTGAAGGCCTATCCGGACAAGCTGGAGAAGGCGATCGCGGTGACGATCCCGTATTCCGTCGGCATCGCCGTGCCCAAGGACAAGCCGAAATTCCGCGACGCCGTGCTGGCTGCGCTGATCGAGGTGCAGAAGGCCGGCACGCATATGGAGCTTCTGAAGAAGCACGGGCTCGACGTGAACAACTTCAAGGAGCCGGACATCCTGACCGCCGATTGAGTGCGGCTCACCTCTCCCGACGGGGAGAGCTCGGCGCGAAACGCCGGGTGAGGGGGCGCGGCAAACTCGGTGCAAGCGTAACCCTCGCCCGGATCGCATCGAACGACGCGATCCGACCTCTCCCTAAGGGAGAGGTGATCAGCCCATCCACCGCCTTCGACCAAACCTGATCCCGCTCTCATGACGGCTGGCTGATGTCGCTGTTCCTCCACTATCTGAGCATGCCGTATCTGCTTGAGGGCATCGAGCTCACCCTCGAGGTGACCGCCCTCGGGCTCGGCGGCGGATTGATCCTCGGATTGATCCTTGCCGGCATGCAGCTCTCGCGCTTCTGGCTCCTTGCGGCAATCGCCAGGGCCTACACCGTGATCTTCCGCGGCACGCCCCTGATCCTGCAGATGGTGTTCGCCTACGACGCGCTGCCGCATATCGGCATCAAGCTGCCGGCGGTGCTGGCCGCCGGCCTCGCGCTCGCCTGCAACGAGGCGCCGTTCATCGCGGAGATGCTGCGCGCCGGCGTGCTCGGCGTCGACCGCGGCCAGGTAACGGCGGGGCAGGCGCTCGGCATGACGCCGTCGGTGCTGATGCGCCGGGTGATCGCGCCGCAGGCCATCCGCACCATGATCCCGGCCTTCGGCAACGAGGCCGTCAGCGCCCTGAAGAATTCCTCGCTCGCTTCCGTCGTCGCGGTGCAGGAGCTGACCCTGCGCTCGACGCAGCTGGCGTCCTCGACCTTCGACTTTTTCTCGATCTTCTTCGCCTCAGGCTTGCTGTACCTCGTGCTGACCTTCGCCATCAGCGTCATCCAGCTTGTGGTCGAATGGTGGCTCGATCTCGACCGCACCACGCGCCGCGAGCGCAAGCTCGCCGATTATCTGCCGTGGCGTCGTGTTGACCTCACCACCAAGGTCGAATTGGCCGAGACGACCGTCGCCGATCCCGAACCCGTGCAGGCCGAGCCTGCCGAGACACCGCCGCTGGCGTTGACCCGTGAGGAGCGCACCCGGCGTGCGGCGACGATCGCGCGCAACAACATCGCGGTCGAGACCAAGGACCTCACCAAGAGTTATGGCGCGCAAAAAGTGCTCGGCGGCCTCGACCTCACGGTGCGGGTCGGGGAGGTCGTTGCGCTGCTCGGTCCCAGCGGCTCCGGCAAGAGCACGCTGCTTCGCTGCATCAACCATCTTGAAAACTGGGACGCCGGCACCGTGCGCGTCGGCGGCCGCCGCCTCGGCTTCGACGATAACGGCAAGCGGCTGTCGCCGCGCGCCATCGCCGATGAGCGCGCCAGCGTCGGCGTCGGCATGGTGTTCCAGCAGTTCAATCTGTTCGCGCATCTGTCGGCCAAGGAGAACGTCGCCGGCCCCCTGCGCTGGGTGCACGGCATGACCCGCATCGATGCCGACCGCCGCGCCACCGAGCTGCTCGACCGCGTCGGTCTCTCGCATCGCGCCGACGCGCTGCCCCGGCATCTCTCGGGCGGCCAGCAGCAGCGTGTGGCCATCGCCCGCGCGCTCGCTCCGAACCCGAGCGTGCTGCTGCTCGACGAACCGACCTCCGCGCTAGATCCCGAGCTCGTCAACGAAGTGCTGGAGGTAATCCGCCGCCTTGCCATCGACGACGGCCTCACGATGATCATCTCGACGCACCAGATCCGCTTCGCCGACGAGGTCGCCGACCGCGTCGCGTTCCTCAGCGGGGGCGCGATCATCGAGGAGGGGCCGGCGCACGAGGTGCTCTCCAATCCCCGCAATCCGCTGACGGCGCGTTTCCTCAACGTGATGGAAGCCGACAAGACGCCGGAGGCGGTGCGATGAGCGCCGCCGCCGCAAGATTCACGACTCCCGAACAGGCCAAGTCAGAAGAGTTGAAGTCATGAAGCATGTCACGCTGCCGGTTTCGCCGAAGACCGTTCACTGGGGCTATTTCTCCAAGGCGGTCGCACCGGCCCTGACGCTGCGTTCTGGAGATCGCGCTACGATCGAGACGCTCACGCATCATGCGAATGACGATTACGAGCGCATGATCCAGGGCGATCCGGGCGCCGAGAGCGTGTTCCAGTGGACCCGGGAGCACAAGGCGGTGGCGCGCCGCGGCTCCGGCCCCGTCGAGGGCCCGTTCATCCGCGGCGCAGGCGAGGGGATCGGCGTGCATCTCCTCACCGGTCCGGTCGCAATCGAAGGCGCTGAGCCCGGCGATATTCTCGAAGTGCGCATCCTCGACGTCCGGCCCCGGCCGAGCTGCAGTGCCTGCCACGCCGGCCGTTGCTTCGGTTCCAACGTCGCAGCGAACTGGGGCTTTCACTACCACGACCTCATCGAGGAGCCGAAGCCGCGCGAGGTCGTCACCATTTTCGAGCTCGACACCTCCGGCGAGCCCTACGCGAAGGCCGTCTACAATTACGTCTGGACGCCGCAGACCGACCCCGACGGCATCGTGCATCCGACCATCGACTATCCCGGCGTGCGCGTGGACCACGCCACCATCAGGAAGCGCGAGAACATCCTCTCGAGCGTGAAGGTGCCGGCGCGGTTGCACTTCGGCACCATGGGCCTTGCGCCATCGGAAGCCGATTTCGTCAGCTCGATCCCGCCAAGCTATACCGGCGGCAACATCGACGACTGGCGCATCGGCAAGGGCGCGCGGATGTTTTATCCGGTCGCCGTCCCAGGCGCGTATTTCTCAGTCGGCGATCCCCATGCCGCGCAAGGCGACAGCGAGCTCGGCGGCACCGCGATCGAGACCTCGTTGACCGGCGACTTCGAGTTCATCCTGCACAAGAAGGCCGATCTGGCCGGCACCAGCCTCGAAGGCCTCGACCACCCCATGCTCGAGACCGATCATGCCTGGTCGTTCTACGGCTTTACCTATCCGAACTATCTCGCCGCGCTCGGCGCAGATGCGCAAACCGAGATTGCCAATCACGCGAGTCTCGACCGTGCGATGCGCGATGCGTTCAGAAAACTCCGTCGGTTTCTGATGACAGTGCACGGTCTCAGCGAGGACGAGGCGATCTCGCTGCTGTCGGTCGGCGCCGATTTCGGCGTCACCCAGGTCGTCGACGCCAATTGGGGCGTCCATGGCACGATCCGGAAGAACATTTTTCGGTGCGACTAATGCATTGATGTGTATTCGATATTCGGGATGAAGGCGTGAAGGAGAACCCGCATCTGCGGCCCGTCGCTGCGACCGATGACCGCGCACGTCTGGCACGGAGGTTGCTTCGATCGACTGCAATCTGGGTCGATCCGATGAGCTTCCGCCCGTTCACGAGCGAGTCCTACGCGCAAGACGACCGGCCCGATGCCTGGCGGGACGTGCTGGCTGCGGTCGGCCTGCAACCCGCGGGTGGTCACGGCCTGTTCGACGGACACGCGACCGCCTCGCACCGGCACGCCGCAGGCGTCGCATTGACGCGCATGGCTGCGGGCGCGCAGAGCGTTGGTCCGCTCTCGCGAGCGAACGAGGACCTGCCCATCGCTCTGATGCCGGTCGAGGACGGCATGGTGCTGAAAAGCGCCGGCAGTCATCGTATCGTTCCCGTCGGCCACCTCGTGCTGCTGCCGCGCAGCGGCGATTGGAGCATCGTGTTCCAGCGCGACATGCGCGCCATCGTGCTGTCGGTGACGTCCGAAGCACTGCACGGGCGCCTTTCGGGCAAGCCGCGGCTCGGCGAGGCCCGGGTCGTGCCGACCACCGGCTTTGCCGACGTGTTCTCGCGCCTGCTGGACGCGGCCGCGCGCACGCTCGACACGCTGAGTGACGCCGAATGGAATTCGCTCGCGCAGTCGCTCGTCGATCTTCTCCTGACGCTCGCGCATCAGCTGGCGGCGTCGACCTCCGATCCCGGATCAAGCGCGGCGCAGTCTGCGCTGCTGCACCGGATCTGCCAGATCATCGAGCGTCGCCTCGACGATCCCGATCTGGTGCCGGCCCGCGTGGCGCAAGCCGAGGGCATTTCCGAACGCTATTTGCAGAAACTGTTCGAGACGGTCGGCGACAATTTCACCCACTACGTTCGCGAGCGGCGGCTTCAGCGCGCCTGGGCCGACCTGTCCAATCCGACCGAGGCGCATCGTTCGATCTCGGAGATCGCCTACGCCTACGGCTTTGGCGACTCCGCGCATTTCAGCCGCGCCTTCCGCCATCGCTTCGGCCTGCCGCCGCGCGAGTTTCGCCAGCAGGAGGCGGAGCGCGCGACGGCACAGCACGGAATCATCGGTCAGCGCGGCTGGCCGCAGGACGCGCTGGCACAGCTCCGCGCGCATCAGACGGGGACGGAGGCGCGCAGCAATGTCTGCCTCGCCGACTTCGACGAGCCGAGAGCTGAGGGTCGCAAGCACCATCATCTCCCGATCGAAGCCAACCGTGTTCACTGGGGCTATTTCAGCCGCTCGCTGCAGCCGCAACTCGAGATCGCCTCGGGCGATACCGTCACCATCGAGACGCTGACCCAGCACGCCTCCGACGACCCCGAGTTGATGATCGCGGGCGATGTCGCCGCTGAAAGCGTGTTCGGCTGGACTAAGGCCAGGAAGAACGTGGATCGCCGCGGCGCGGGTCCGATGGATGCCAGCGTGTTCGGACGCGGCGCTGGCGAAGGCTTTGGCGTGCACATCTGCACCGGTCCCGTGGCAGTGAAGGACGCCCAGCCCGGCGACGTGCTGGAGGTGCGGATTCTCGACATGGTGCCGCGCGCGAGCCGTCATCCCAAACATTCAGGCCGCGTGTTCGGCTCCTCCGTCGCAGCTTGGTGGGGATATCACTACAACGAGTTTCTCGCGGGTCCGAAGCCGCGCGAGGTCGTGACGATCTATGAGATCTTCGACGACATCGACGCGCCGCACGCCCGCGCGCTCTATTCCTACCGCTGGGAACCGCAAACCGATCCGTTCGGGGTGGTGCACGCGGCCTATGATTATCCCGGAGTTCCCGTGGCGCCCGGCACGGTGAAGCGCCGGCATGCCGTGCTCGATGGGATCAAGATTCCCTTGCGGCCGCATTTCGGCGTGATCGCGGTGGCCCCGCGCGAGGTGGATTTCATCGACTCCGTGCCACCCTCCTATTTCGGCGGCAATCTCGACAATTGGCGGCTGGGGAAGGGGGCGACGGTCTATCTTCCGGTTTCGGTTCCCGGCGCGCTGTTGTCGGTCGGCGATCCCCATGCCACCCAGGGCGACGGCGAACTCAGCGGCACCGCGATCGAATGCTCGATGACCGGCACCTTCGAGGTGATCCTGCACAAGAAGGCCGATCTCGCCGGACAGCCCTTCGCCGATCTGTCTTATCCCCTCATCGAGACTGCAACCGATTGGGTGCTGACCGGCTTCAGCCATCCGAACTACCTCGCGGAGTTCGGCGCCCAGGGGCAGAGCGAGGTCTACGCGAAGTCGTCGCTCGATCTCGCCATGAAGGACGCATTCCGGAAGATGCGGCGCTTCCTGATGAACGTCAAAGGCCTCAGCGAGGACGAGGCGATCGCGCTGATGTCGGCCGCCGTCGATTTCGGCGTCACGCAAGTCGTCGACGGCAATTGGGGCGTGCACGCCATCCTCAGCAAGCGCCTGTTTCAGGACGCACCTTAACAAGGACATTTTTGGTGAAATTCCACATGATCAGCGGCGGCCCAAAGCCGGTCGCACCCTTCAGCCACGCCGTGGAGACCGATGGCTTCGTCTTCGTCACCGGCCAGATGCCGGACACGCCGCAAGCGCCGGGCGAGTTGCCCGAGGGCATCGTCGCGCAGACCCGCGCAGTGATGGAGAACTTGAAGATCGTCTTGGCAGGCCTCGATCTCGGCCTCGAGCACGTCGTGATGACGCGGATCTATCTGACGCGTTTCAAGGAAGATTATGCGGCGATGAACGAGACCTACCGCACGTACTTTCCGCCGGACCGCCTGCCAGCCCGGACCTGCGTCGGTGTCACTGGCTTGGCGTATGACGCATTGATCGAGATCGATCTGGTCTGTCGGCGGTCGTGATAGCAGCGTGGGGTGGATTAGCGAAGCGCGATCCGCAACCTCTGCAAGATGACCGCGCTGCGGCTGCGCTACGATCCCGGCACCAAGACGACCTCGTTCCTCGCGGAGTAGCCCTCGGCCGGGATGGTCCGGAGGAGGGAGCATCCCAACCTCCCTCCGGCGCGTTGCGGATGATGACGAATTCGTCCTTTGCAAGCGCAAGCGGCTTTGTTATACGCAGCCGCGCGCGAACGACTGGTTCGCCTTTTCCTCGGTAGCTCAGCGGTAGAGCATCCGACTGTTAATCGGATGGTCGCTGGTTCGAATCCAGCCCGGGGAGCCAAATTCTACCGCACATTCAACAGTTTACGGTTGCGCCCTCGCGCGATGCGCGATCTCGTTGCCGTGCCTTCTGAACGACGCTTTGCGCGATCGCGGCCGGGAATCGCATTCAAGCAGATGTGTTGTGGAGTGGCCCCGTCACGCCATGCGGACGGCGCCAAATCGACTCAATTGAAATCGAGCTTCGCGATAGCCGGATCTTAACGGAGCTGATTCCCATGCCAGACGTCCAGGTCGACCATATGGCCCCCTCGATTCTTCCGGCCGAGATTCCCGAGCTGAGCGACGACGAATGCCTGGCCTGTCTGGCGCGAGCGGTCGAGACGCCCGATTCGGCACGGCTGGACGAGGTCGCCGCCCTGATCGGTCGCCTGGCGGTAGCGATCGAATAATCCCGCCCGCCCCCGAGGCGATAAGAAGCCGAAGCCTAGTCCCGCAGGCTAACGGCCGTGTTGCGTTTTGGCCGTGCATGCTCCAAAGATGCCGCGAATTTCGTCCGCGGCGTCGTCCGCCTTGCAGGGTCCGCAAATGTCCGGTTTCTCGACCGCGCGCCTTAAAATGGTCGATGGCCAGGTGCGCACCAATGACGTCACAGATCGTCGTGTTCTCGATGCCATGCTCGTGGTTCCGCGCGAGGCCTTTGTGCCGGCCGACCGGCAGGCGCTTGCCTATCTCGATCTCGACCTCGATGTGAGCGAGGGCGAAGCCAAGCGCTTCCTGATCAAGCCGCAGTTGACCGGCAAGCTGCTCCAGGCCGCCGAGATCGGCGAGGGCGACAACGTGCTGGTGGTCGGCTGCGCCACGGGCTACCTCGCCGCACTGACCGCCAAGCTCGCGCGGCAGGTGACCGCGACCGAATGCGATTCGGCTTTGGCTGCGAAGGCCAAGGCCGCCCTGGCTGCGCTGAACCTTGCCAACGTCACCTGTAAGGCCGCGGCCTGCGCCGAAGGCGATCCGTCCGCCGCTCCCTACGACGTGATCATCCTCAATGGCGCGACTGAGGTGACGCCGGAAGCGCTGCTCGGGCAGCTGAAGGAGGGCGGGCGTCTGGTGGGGGTGTCCGCCGAATCCAGGCCGCCGCGGGCGATGATCGTGACCCATACCCACGGCGAATTCGGCCATCGGGCCCTGTTCGACGCCGCCGCCCCGGTCCTTCCCGGGCTGGCACGGGCTGCCGCCTTCGTCTTCTGACGGCCCAAAGCCCGTTAAAATCCCGTTCTGAATCAGAAGTGTGGCCGGGATGCTGCACGTTAAGAGTTTCCACCGGGAACTACGCTGAGGTAGTTCCGTCGCGCCGATTCGCATCCTATGTTGCGGCGGGGCAACGACTCCACTCGGTAGATGGTAACCCAGCTCGCGGGCACGAGCCGGGCGCTAGAATGAACGGAAATTTTGGGATGCATGGGGTGAAGCTCTTCACCGGAGCTGCGGTTTCGGTCCTGCTGCTCGCGCTTGCCGGGCCGACGCCTGCCTTGGCGGATACGATCGAGTCCGCGCTGGTGCGCGCCTATCAGAACAATCCGCAGCTCAACGCACAGCGCGCCCAAGTGCGCTCGACCGACGAAAACGTGCCTCAGGCCCTGTCCGGCTATCGGCCCCGGGCCTCGCTCACGGCGAGCGGTGGCTATCAATATCAGGACCTCCAGAGTGGCGTGGGTACCAACGCGATCCATGGAACCACCATGCCTCGCAGCGTTGGAATCACCGCTTCCCAGACGCTCTACAACGGTAACCAGACTGCCAACCGGACACGCGCCGCGGAGAGTCAGGTGTCCGGCTCGCGCGAAGCGCTGCGCAGCCTCGATCAAAGCGTCCTTCTCCAAGCCGCCACGACTTACATGGACTATCTGCGCGACTCGGCCACGCTCGAAGTCCAGCGCAGCAACGTTCGGGTGCTCGAGCAGACGCTCAAGCAGACTCGTGACCGCTTCAATGTCGGCGAAGTGACGCGCACCGACGTCGCACAATCGGAAGCACAGCTGGCAGCCGGCAGGACGCAGGCGCTGACTGCTGAAGCGAATCTCAACACGACCCGTGCCACTTATCGCCGCATCATCGGCAATGAGCCGACAAACCTTGCGCCAGGCTCGCCGGTCGATCGTTTCCTGCCCCCGTCGCTCGCCGCCGCAGTGGAGCTCGGCTTGATTGAGCATCCCAACGTCACCGCCGCCATGTACGGCATCGACGTCAACTATTTGCAGGTCAAGGTCGCCGAAGGTGCGTTGCTGCCAACGCTTACGATCCAGGCATCGGCCACGCAGGCCAACGAACAGTCCATCATTCAGTTGCGATCCTTCAACGCCGCCGCGACTGCTCAGCTTTCGGTGCCGATCTATCAGGGCGGCTCAGAATATGCGTTGATCCGCCAGTCCAAGGAAAACCTGGCGCAGCAGCGTCTCAACCTCGAAACCACGCGCGACCAGACCCGTGCGACCGTGGTGCAGTGGTGGGGGTCGTTGCAGGCCGGCAAGGCGCAGGTGCAGTCGGCGCAGGCGCAGGTGACGGCGTCCGAGATCGCGCTGAACGGCGTTCGTGAAGAGGCCAAGGCCGGTCAGCGCACCACGCTCGACGTGCTCAACGCGCAGCAGGCGCTGGTCAATGCGCGCGTCGCGCTGGTGACCGCGCAGCACGACCGCGTCGTCGCTTCCTATCAGGTGCTGGCTGCCGTCGGCCGTCTGGCGCCGCAGGTCCTGGGCCTTGCGACCACGATTTACGATCCGAGCGTTCACTACCAGCAGGTCCGCGACAGCTGGGCCGGCGTGCGTACGCCTGACGGGCGCTAACACCCGTAGGCGTCCGGTCGGCCTCGCGATGAGACGAGGCCGACCAGCGCTTTGCTTGCAATCGTCAAATTCCCTGACATAGCCTTGGCAAGACGATGCGGGTCGATTCGGCTCGCATTGATGCTGCGTGCGTAAAGCTTGAGTACCGGGGGCAGGGGCGCACCGCTGTACGTTGAGCCGTGATCTGGGGACAAGTCGGGCTGCCGCGACGAAAATGTCGGGCCACCCATCCGGAACCGGCCAATCCCGTCGTGCTTGGTGTAAAACAACGCATGCGAGGGCGTTGATGATGTGGAGTCGGAGATGACGCAGCCTGCAAAGGTCACAGAACCCTCGATGGAGGAGATTCTGGCCTCGATCCGGCGCATCATTGCCGACGATGAAGCCAAGCCGCCGCCGGCAGAAGCCGCCAAGCCAGCGCCGGCCGCGGCTGCGCCAAAGCCGCAGGTCATGAACGACATTCCGCCGTCCAAGGTCGCAGCCGCCAAACCGGCCGCCGAGAAGCTCGCACCAGCCCCCGCCGCAAAGCCTGCTCCGCCTCCGCCAGCTGCCCCTGCGGCGGATGCGTCAAACAACCAGGACGATATCGACGCGCTGCTGGCAGGGCTTGACGCGGCCACGCCTGCGCCCGAGGTCCGCGCGCCGGAACCCGAGCCTGAGCCTGAGCCGGAGCCTGAGGCCGACGTGCTCGAACTGACCGACGAGATGGCGATGGACCCGACGCCGCCTCCGCCGCCGCCGAGCTTCCGCAAGGTCGAGCCGCGCGACGATCTCGAATTCGCCGAATCGCCGCCGCGCCCGACGCCGCCGCCGTCCTACGCGCCGGTGGACTTCGACGCGCCCCCGGTGCCGCCGCAGCAGCCGATCCTGGCGCAATCGACGGTCTCGGCGGTCGAATCCGCCTTCAATTCCCTGGCCCATACGGTGCTCAGCAGCAATGCGCGGACGCTGGAGGATCTGGTCAAGGAGATGCTGCGTCCGATGCTGAAATCCTGGCTCGACGACAATCTGCCGGGCATGGTTGAACGCATCGTGAAGGCCGAAATTGAGCGGGTCTCGCGCGGCGGCCGCTGACACGGCCCTGCGGCCCCGATAAAGCCCTGCTCCTGCGGCATATTCGGCCTGCGGATCGGGCCGGAAAGCCGCTGCCGCTGAGCTTCCCGTTGACTTGACCCGCGCACGCGGCTTTCTAGCGCCCATGATCGAGAAAAATTACCAGCCCGCCGATATCGAAGCCCGCATGTCCGTGGTGTGGGAGGACAGCCTTGCGTTCAAGGCCGGCCGTCCCGACCGCCGCGATGCCGTGCCCTTTACCATCGTGATCCCGCCGCCGAACGTGACGGGCTCGCTGCACATGGGCCATGCCCTCAACAACACGCTGCAGGACATCCTGTGCCGGTTCGAGCGCATGCGCGGGCGTGACGTGCTGTGGCAGCCCGGCACCGACCATGCCGGCATCGCCACCCAGATGGTGGTCGAGCGGCAGCTGATGGAGCGCCAGCAGCCCGGCCGCCGCGAGATGGGCCGCGAGAAGTTTCTGGAGCGGGTCTGGCAGTGGAAGGCCGAGAGCGGCGACACCATCATCAACCAGCTCAAGCGGCTCGGCGCCTCCTGCGACTGGTCTCGCGAGCGCTTCACCATGGACGAGGGCCTCTCGAAGGCCGTCGTCAAGGTGTTCGTCGAGCTGCACCGTGACGGCCTGATCTACAAGGACAAGCGGCTGGTGAACTGGGACACCAAGCTGCTCACCGCGATCTCGGATCTCGAAGTGCAGCAGACCGAGGTCAAGGGCCACCTCTGGTATCTGCGCTACCCTATCGAAGGCAAAACATTCAGCCCCGAGGATCCCTCGAGCTTCATCGTCGTCGCCACCACGCGCCCCGAGACCATGCTCGGCGATACCGGCGTTGCCGTGCATCCGGAGGACGAGCGCTATCTGAAGCTGGTCGGCAAAAACGTGATCCTGCCGCTGGTCGGCCGCAAGATTGCGATCGTCGCAGACGACTATTCCGATCCGGAAAAGGGCTCGGGCGCGGTCAAGATCACGCCGGCGCACGACTTCAACGATTTCGAGGTCGGCAATCGCCACGGCCTCGCCCGCATCAGCGTGATCGACCGGGAAGGTTGTCTCGATCTCGTCGACAACGAGGACTATCTGCGCGACCTGCCGGAAGGTGCTGCGCAGTTCGCCGAGGAATTCCACAAGGTCGACCGCTTCGTCGCGCGCAAGCGTATCGTCGAGCGGCTGGAATCGTTCGGCTTCGTCGAGCGGATCGAGCCGCACACCCACATGGTGCCGCACGGCGACCGCTCCAACAGCGTGATCGAGCCGTACCTGACCGACCAATGGTATGTCGATGCCAAGACGCTGGCAAAGCCCGCGATCGCGGCGGTGCGTTCGGGCGAGACGAATTTCGTGCCGAAAAACTGGGAAAAAACCTATTTCGAGTGGATGGAGAACATCCAGCCCTGGTGCATCTCGCGCCAGCTCTGGTGGGGCCACCAGATCCCGGCCTGGTACGGTCCGGACGGCAAGGTGTTCGTCGCCGAGACCGAGGAGGAGGCCGTCAGCCACGCGCTCGGCTATTACGTCGAGCAGGAAGTCATCACGGCCGAGCAGGGCCGTGAGATGGCGCTCGACCGCAACAAGCGCGAAGGCTTCATCACCCGCGACGAGGACGTGCTCGACACTTGGTTCTCTTCGGCGCTGTGGCCATTCTCGACGCTCGGCTGGCCCGCGGACGCGCCCGAGGTGCAGCGCTATTATCCGACCAATGCGCTGGTGACCGGCTTCGATATCATCTTCTTCTGGGTCGCCCGCATGATGATGATGGGCCTGCACTTCATGAAGGAGGTGCCGTTCTCGACCATCTACATCCACGCCCTCGTCCGCGACGAGAAGGGCGCCAAGATGTCGAAGTCGAAGGGCAACGTCATCGATCCGCTCAACCTGATCGACGAATACGGCGCGGACGCGCTGCGCTTCACGCTGGCCGCGATGGCGGCGCAGGGGCGCGACATCAAGCTCGCCACCAGCCGTGTCGAGGGCTACCGCAATTTCGCGACCAAGCTGTGGAATGCGTCGCGCTTCGCCGAGATGAACCATTGCGCCGTGCCCGACGGTTTCGAGCCGGCGAAGGCCAAGGAGACGCTGAACCGCTGGATCGCGCATGAGAGCGCGCACACCACGCGCGAGGTGACCGAGGCCATCGAAGCCTATCGCTTCAACGACGCGGCAGGCGCGATCTACCGCTTCGTCTGGAACGTCTATTGCGACTGGTATGTCGAGCTCGCAAAACCCGTGCTGCTCGGCCCCGACAGCCCGGCCAAGGACGAGACCCGCGCCATGGTCGCCTGGGCGCGCGACGAGATCCTGAAGCTGCTGCATCCTTTCATGCCCTTCATCACCGAAGAGCTGTGGGAAGTCACAGCGAAGCGCGACGGCCTGCTCGCGCTGGCGCAATGGCCGCTGAAACCGGCCGCTCCGACGCCCGAGCAGCTTGCGATGCTGGCTGCGACGACAGGGGCGACCGATCCGCTCGTCTCGCCGGCCTGGGTGCTGCCGATCTTCGACCATGCCGACTTCAGCGATCCCAAGGCGGAAGCCGAGATCGGCTGGGTGATCGACCTCGTGACGCAGATCCGCTCGGTGCGCGCCGAGATGAACATCCCGCCGGCGACGCTGACAGCGCTGGTGCTGGTGGGCGCCTCGACTGAAACCAGGGAGCGCGCGCCGCGCTGGACCGATGTCGTCAAGCGCATGGCCCGGTTGTCGGACATCTCGTTCGCCGACCACGCTCCCGACGGAGCCGTTCAGCTGCTCGTGCGTGGCGAAGTCGCCTCGCTGCCGCTCAAGGGCGTGATCGACGTCGCCGCCGAGCGCACGCGTCTCGACAAGGAGATCGGCAAGGCCGACGCCGATATCAAGCGCGCCGAGTCCAAGCTTGCGAACGAGAAATTCGTCGCCAACGCGGCCGAGGAGGTCGTCGAGGAGGAGCGCGAAAAGCGTGAGGCCGCGATGGCCCGCAAGGCCAAGCTGCTCGAGGCGCTGGAGCGGCTGAAGCAGGCCTCGTAAGCCTATTTCGGAAACGGCTTGCTCAGAAACTTCGAGCCCCTGACGCCATAGCGCCAGGGCAGCTCGATCGCCTTGGTGATGCCGATCCGGATGCCGGCCACCACCTCGACGTCTTCCGTCCGCGCATGCAGCGCGATCGGCGGTCGATCGAGGGGCAGGGTGTTGTGGGCGATGGTGATGCCGAGCGCCTCGGTCAGCTTGCCCGGGCCCGAGCACAGCGCGTGCACATCCTGGAGATGGCGGCGGCGGCGCATCGCCGCCAAGCCATGTGTCGGCTCCAGCGCGCGGATCAGCACGGCGGCCGCTGAGCCAGCCTCCTCGCAAAC
The DNA here is from genome assembly GCF_002266465.3 of Bradyrhizobium symbiodeficiens. Lineage (NCBI taxonomy): Bacteria > Pseudomonadati > Pseudomonadota > Alphaproteobacteria > Hyphomicrobiales > Nitrobacteraceae > Bradyrhizobium > Bradyrhizobium symbiodeficiens. The sequence continues at coordinate 3,711,991 of NZ_CP029427.2, forward strand.
GAAGTTGACGCACCAATGGATGCCGTAGGAGCGGTAGACATAGGCATAGCCGGGCGGGCCGAACATGATCTGGTTCCGCGGCGTCGGCCCGTTGAAGGAATGCGCCGCCGGTTCGGTATGATGATAGGCCTCGACCTCGACGATGAGGCCGCCGACGCCGTCTACCAGCATGGTCGCACCGATCAGGTCCGGCGCGACCTCGCGGACGTCGCGATCGAAAAAGGCTCGCTTCAGGACCTTGCCGAGCCGTGGTGTGGAAGTCTTCGATACTGGAGCCATTCGAGGTGAGAATCGCTTGAGAACAGAGCAGGATATTGCCCATATCTGCCATGTTCCCTGAAGCGGCGCGAGCCGGGTTGCGGCAGGCAGGCAGACAGACTAGGTAGGACCTGAACAGACCGGACAGACCATGGTCGTTATTGTCGATACCATCACGAACCCGCTGCGCCCGCGTCACCCTGAAAAGGTGAATCGTCCCGACTCCGCTTCGCCGCCGAAGCCGGACTGGATTCGCGTGCGCGCGCCCAACACCCGCGGTTATGCCGACACCCGCAATATCGTCCGGTCGAACGGCCTGCACACGGTGTGCGAGGAGGCGGGCTGCCCGAATATCGGCGAGTGCTGGGACAAAAAGCACGCAACCTTTATGATCATGGGTGACACCTGCACCCGGGCCTGCGCCTTCTGCAACGTCAAGACCGGCCTGCCGAACGCGCTGGATGCGGCCGAGCCGCGGAACGTCGCGGAGGCCGTGGCCAAGCTCGGCCTTGCCCACGTGGTCATCACTTCTGTCGACCGCGACGATCTCGCCGATGGCGGCGCCGAGCATTTTGCCGAGACCATCCGCGCAATCCGCACCGCGTGCCCCTCGACCACGATCGAGATCCTGACGCCCGACTTCCTGCGCAAGGAGGGGGCGCTCGAGGTGGTCGTTGCCGCCAAGCCCGACGTCTTCAACCACAATCTCGAGACCGTGCCGTCGCGCTATCTGACGGTGCGGCCGGGCGCGCGCTATTTCCATTCGATCCGGCTGTTGCAGCGGGTCAAGGAGCTCGATCCCACCATCTTCACCAAGTCCGGCATCATGGTCGGCCTCGGCGAGGAGCGCCACGAGGTGCAGCAGGTGATGGACGATCTGCGCTCGGCCGACGTCGATTTCCTCACCATCGGCCAGTATCTGCAACCGACCCGCAAGCACCACGCCGTGATGCGCTACGTGCCGCCGGACGAGTTCGCCTCCTACGAAAAGGTCGCCTATACCAAGGGATTCCTGATGGTGTCGGCGAGCCCGCTCACGCGCTCGTCGCATCATGCCGGCGAGGATTTTGCGAGACTGAAGGCCGCGCGGGCCGCCAGCGCCCGCTGAACCGCCATCTGAGTCACCATGCCCAAATTTTCGAGCAAGCGCCGTGTCAATCACAGCGCCTCCGAGATGTTCGATCTGGTCGCCGACGTCGAGCGCTATCCGGAATTCGTGCCGCTGTGCAGCGCGCTGAAGGTGCGCCAGCGCATGGCGAAGCCCGACGGCACCGAGGTGCTGGTCGCCGACATGACGGTGTCGTTCAAGCTGGTCAGGGAATCCTTCACCAGCCGCGTGAGCCTCGACCGTGCCAACCTGACGATCCTGGTCGAATATCTGCAAGGTCCGTTCAGCAATCTCGAGAATCGCTGGACGTTCGAGCCCAAGGGCGAGGGCGTCTGCGACGTCGGGTTCTACCTCGCCTACGAGTTCAAGAGCCGCATGCTGGCGCTGCTGATGGGCTCGATGTTCGATGCCGCCTTCGCGCGGTTCTCGACCGCGTTCGAAAAGCGGGCGGACGCGATTTACGGGCGGCCAAAGCTGGCGTCGTCGTAACCAGTGGCAACTCTCGTGTCCCGGACGCGGTGCAACGCGGAGTGTTGCTGCGCAGAGCCGGGGCCCATGGCCGCAGTCTCCTCGCCTGGATGGATGGGCCCCGGCTCTGCAGCGCACCGTTGAAGGAGCGCTGCGCTGCGTCCGCGGCACGAGCTCCCCACTTCAATCCACCGCCTTCACCACGTCCGGCGGCTGCGAGGCATAATACGCCGCGGCCGCCTCGATCTCCTGCGGCGTCATTGCGCGCGCGATGTTGCGCATCTGCTGGCTGATGTCGTTGCGCCGTTCACCGGAGGCGAAGGCGTGGAGCTGAGCCTTCATGTAGGCCTCGGATTGCCCTTCCAACCACGGGCTGCCAGTCTTGTTGTCGAGGCTGCCATGGCAGGCGCCGCAGGGGGCGATGCCACGCATCGGCGCGCCGTAGATGACGATGTTGGGCTTCGGCAGTTGCGGTGTCGGATGATAGGCCGGAAGCCGCGGCAGATAGGCGTAATAGTTGGAGAGATCGGCGATCTCCTCGTCGGTCAGGTTGACCGCGAACGGCGACATCACGGCATTGGTGCGTGCGCCGGAGCGGAAATCGTGCAGCTGTTTGTAGATCACGGCCGCATATTGGCCGGCGAGATTGGGCGAGTCCGCGCGGCTGACGCCGGTCGGGCCATGACAGATCGCGCAGCGCTGCGCCAGCGTCGCGCCGCGGCCAATCGCTTCCTGGCTCGGGCGCGACAACGTATTCGAGGTCAGCACGACCTCCGACAATCGTTTTGCCTGTTCGGGCGCCGTCACACTGGCCGCCCGCTGCGGCACGCCGGCGGCACTGCAGATCGCGTCCCAGACATTAGCGAATTGCACCCAGGGCTGCGCGAAGGGCAGCACGATGAAGCCCGCAATCGCCGTCACGATCAGGATCGCGGCGGTGATGCCGACGCCAATCCTGAAATGGCCGTTGCGGAGGGTGAAGAGGTCGCGCGTGCTCATCACTGCGCTCCCACATAGACGGCCGGCACCGAGGTGCCCGAACTCAGCGCCAGATTCAGGATCGGATAGCCGTAATTGGTCAGCGTGAGACCGATCATCAACGCGACCCACAGCGCGTGGGTGTTGAGCGCGACCGGCACGGTCGCCGGCTGATGCACGGCCAGCGCGAAGCGGTAGGGACCGGCGTCAATCTTGGACGTACGCATGCCACGCGCCAGGATGACGATGAACATGATGCCCGACGCCAGCAGGATGAAGCCGCCGATCGCCGACAGGGTGACGGAGAGTGCCTGCGGCGCGATCGCGGGATCGCCGAAGTCGAAATAGGCCATGCGGCGCGGCATGCCCAGAATGCCGACCCAGTGCCACGGGAACGTCGTGACGATCATGCCGATGAACCACAGCCAGAGCTGGGTCCGGATCAGCCTGACATCGATCAGCTCGCGTCCCGTCAAGTGCGGCCACAGATCATAGGCGATGGCGAAATACATGATCACGATGGCGCCGCCGAAGATCAGGTGGAAGTGGCCGGTGATCCACTGCGTGTTGTGGATCGACGCATCGAGCTGATAGCTCATGTTGATGAGGCCACCGGCGCCGCCAAAGCCGAGCATGACGAACGAGAACGCCAGCGCCAGCATCATCGGATTGTCCCAGGGCAGGGCCCTGATCCAGCCGAACATGCCGCGGCCGCCGCGCAGCCGCGCCGCGATCTCGACCGAGGCGCAGATCGTGAACACAGTCAGCAGCGTCGGCAGCGCGACCAGTGCCGTGAAGGCGGAATGGATGAACTTGAAGCCGGCACCGACCTGCGGGTCGGCGAAGGTGTGATGCATGCCGATCGGCATCGCTACCACCAGGAACAGGATGAAGGAGATCCGCGCCATGCTGTCGGAATAGACCCGGCCGCCGATCGCGCGCGGCACGATGGTGTAATAGGCGATGTAGGTCGGCATCAGCCAGAAATAGACGATGGCGTGCAGCGTCCAGGAGAAGAACACCCGGGCGAGGCCGGCATCGATAGTGCTTTTCAGGCCGGCCGCGACGGGAATGATCTGCAGCAGCAGCTCGAGCGCGGCGCCGACCGCGGTCCATGCCCACAAGTACGAACCCGCAACATTGGCGAACATGGCGAGCGGCACCGGGGCGCCGGGATGGGCCTTGCGCCAGACGCGCAGATTGACCGACATCAGCGCGACCCAGATCCACGAGCCGACCACGACTAGGACGACGCCGAGATAATAGAAAACGTTACCGATCAGCGGCGGGTAAAACGTGTAGAGCACCGAGGCGCGGCCGAGCGCGATCGGGATCACCGCCATGATGCTGCCGATCACGATCAACCAGAAGCCGGTCCAGGCCCAGCGCACGCCGACCAGGCGCTGCTGCAGCGCGGCTTCACTGATGGCGTAGCCGAAGCCCATCGCGACCAGCGTCGGGAAGACGTAGCCCATCACCGTGCCGTGCGCGGTCAGCGACCGGTAATAGAGCTCGGGATTGGACAGCCAGGTGCCGATCGGGCTGCGGATGAACATCTGCCAGGCGCCGAGCGTGAGCGCGATGCCGAATACGGCGAAGGCCAGCCAGAAATGGGCGAGGATGAGCTTCCTATTGACCAACACAGCTCAGCCTCCCGCCACCCTTCGCGCGATCGGCGAATTCGGCCTTGTCGATCACCTTGACCTTGCCCCACATGCCCTCATGGCCGAAGCTGCAAAACTCCTGGCAGGGCATCAGATAGTCGCCGGTCCTGGTGAAGCGCATCAGCTGCTCGGAGATATAGCCCGGCACCAGCATGGTGTTGACGTTGGTGGCCTGGATCAGGATGCCATGCACGACGTCGGCGCTGGTGGCCCGCAGCGTGATCGGCGTGTCGGCGGGAACCACGATGCAGGCCGGCGTGAAGGAATATTGCTGGCCGATCGCGCGCACGGTCACGGTGCCGTTGGCCTCGAGCACACTGCCGAGATTGCTCTCGACGAACTCGCCCGAGAGATGAATGCGCGACGGGTCGATGGTCTCGACGCGCGGCTGCGGCATGGTCGCGCGATGGATGCCGGCGAAGGCCGCGAGCCCCGCCATCATCACGACGATGATCACGGCGATGGTGGCCCAGCGCCGCTCGACCCGGGCCGCGACCTCGGCGCTGGCGTGATGCGTTTCCCCTGTGCTCATTGCAGCGATCCGCGCGGCAGGAACACGAACAGATAAAAGGCGAACCACATCGCGACCACGCAGGCCGTGGCGATGCCGGCGAGCACGATCGCACCGGACGGGCCCTGCGCGACGACCTCCTCGACGGCCTGGTCGGCTGTCGCCGGGCTGGTCGGCGGATCGGAGTTGAACATGCGGGCCTCTCAGTTCAGCGGTGCGGAGCGCAGCTCGTTGGCCTCGCGCGCCGAGACCGGCGTGCCGCGATTTCCCCAGGCAGTGCGGATGTAGGAGACGACGGCGGCGATCTCGTTGTCGGACAACAGACCTGCGAACGGCGGCATGCCGTAGGGCATCGGGTTGCCCTTGGTGCCCGGCGGATAGCCGCCATTGAGCACCATGCGGATCGGGTTGACCGCCGACTGCATCTCGATCGACTGGTTGTTGGCGAGCGGCGGCCAGTGCGGCGGCTTGCCTTCGCCCTGCGTGCCATGACAGCTCGCGCAATGCTTGTCGTAGACGGTCTTGCCGAGACTGATCAGCAGGCTGCTTTCGGTAGTCGGCAGCGCTGTAGCTGCCGCCGGCGGCGACGAACCCTCGGCGATGCCCTTGAGGTACACTGCCATGGCGCGCGTGTCCTCGTCGTTGAGATATTGCAGGCTGTTGTGCACGACCTCGGCCATCGGGCCGTAGACCACGCCGCGCATGGAGACGCCGGTCTGGAGCAGGTCGGTGATGTCCTTGATGCTCCAGTCGCCGAGCCCGGCCTCCCGGTTCGACGTGAGCGAGGGCGCGTACCAGTTCTGCATCGGGATCAGGCCGCCCTTGAAGGCATCCGATTGCGAGGTGCCGCCGAGCGCGTTGATTGGCGAATGGCACATGCCGCAATGGCCGAGGCCTTCGACCAGATAAGCGCCGCGATTCCATTCCGCCGATTTCTTCGGATCGGGCTTGAACTCGCCCTCGCTGAAGAACAGCGTGCGCCATCCCAGGATGAGCTGCCGGTTGTCGTAGGGAAAGCGCAGCTCGTGCGGCTTGTTCTTCTGGCTCACCGGGGCGATCACGCGCAGATAGGCGTAGATCGCGTCGCTGTCGGCGCGCGTGACCTTGGTGTAGGACGCAAACGGCATCGCCGGATAGATCAGCCCGCCGTCCGGAAAGCGGCCGCTGTGCATGGTCTTGTAGAAATCGTCGGCGCTCCACTTGCCGATTCCAGTGTCCGGGTCCGGCGTGATGTTGGAGGTGTAGAGCGTACCGAATGGCGTCGGCATGGCACGGCCGCCGGCGAACAGGCGGCCCTCCGGCGCGGTGTGGCACGCCGTGCAGTCGCCGGCTCGCGCCAGATATTCGCCGCGCGCGATGATGTCGTTGGCATTATTCGAGGTCTTGTCCTGCGCCTGCGCAGCCGTCGTGAACGCGGCAAGAACAAGGAGACCGATCGGCAGTTTCAAGCCCATCATCCGCCTCGTCAGTTGGGCTGGCTGCCGCAGCCGAACGGCAGCGCGTAGGTGCCTTTCGGGACGGGAGCAGGGTTTGCGGGGGCCGGGCGTGTCGCAAGCCAGGCTGCGACTGCGGTGACGTCGGCCTCGGTCAGATGGCCGGCGACAAGCTGCATGCAGTCGGGCGACTTCGCCGTGCGGGTGCCGTAGCGCCAAGCGCCGAGCTGGGCGCTGATGTAATTGGCGCGCAAGCCGAGCAGACCGGGGATGCCGGGTTGCATGCCTGCGAGTCCCGGGCCGTGACAGCTGACGCAGGCCGGAATGTTGCGGCCGGCATCGCCGCTGGTGGCGAGCTGCTCGCCCAGCGCCAGCACGTCCTTGCTGACCTCGCTCGGAGCCGGCTGCGGCAGCGGCGGATGCTCGCCGGCGAAATATTCCGCCATCGCCTCGAGATAGGGATCAGGCAGAAACTCCAGCAGATAGTTCATCGGCGGGTATTTGCGGCGGCCGCTGCGAAAAGCGAGCAACTGGTTGTAGAGATAGCCGGCCGGCTTGCCGGCAAGCCGCGGGAAATAGACGTCGCTGGTGCCTTCGCCCTTGTTGCCGTGACAGGGTGTGCAGGCCTCGACCCGTGCCGCCATCGTATCAGGCGGCTGGCTCGCCGTTTGTGCGGCCGCACCATCAAGGGCGGCCAAGGTGATGATCACGGCGACTGAAGTCGCGGCGCGAGCGAACAATTTCGTCGCCCTCCACTGGGCTGGTCCGGTTGATTCCGGATCACAACGTAGAGCGGCATTATTGCGCCAATATATTCTCGCGCAAGATCGGACACGAGCGAAGGCATTTGGTCGCGCCGTGTGCGTTGCGATTTCGATCGAATTCGACAAACTTGCGTGCTTTTTGGAAAACTGGGCATAACCCTGCAGTCTCGCGACAGGTTCCGTCCGAGTCTTGCTTCATCTCGGCACCCTCTTTTGTCAGAGGGCGCAGGGAAGACCGGGTGCCGGCTGGCACCCGCGGTCCACTGTGCGAATCCTGCGTGACAAGAAGCTGCACAGCGGCATACAGGTGTAGCCAGGACAACCCGGCCTTCCCTGCGCAGTGGGTTTACGGCTTATGCCGAGCTCTCCCCGGGGAGCGATGCACTATTGCCCCCGTCGCCTTGCAGATCGCTGACATGCGCACCCGGTCGGGCAACACACATCACCGCAAGACTTGACGCACAGACCCCGGGCGTCAGGACGACACGGTTTTGCCGTACGCAGATCACACCGGTCGTGTGCGCGATTGGCTGTCGCTCACGGTTGCCCGCCCTGCGATGCCTTTCGCGCCGATGTGACGAGCGTCCACCACGGCTCACCCCACGTTTCGTGACGATCGCGATACGCCCCTCTGACCGGGGTGAGGTGGCGGCATAATGCGATAAAGCCGAATTTCTGTAAAGGCGAATATTTTTGCGCCGGTGTCTTGCCCTACGGCTGGCGTGTTTTGCCCGATGAGCAACACAAGGAGTTGTGGCCGTGGGGCGGATGAGCCGAAGGCGTATCCGCCACTGTTCGCCGCGAAGGGAGATGTGGCGGACTACGCCGCGCTAATCCGCCCTGGGGGACCGTGTTCCCTTCGGGATCAATTCGCGCCGCAGCGAGTTTGCAACGGGTCGTCCGGGTTGGAGCCGCCATGACCATCAATTTCGACACGCTGAAGGCCTCGCTCGTCCTGTATGGCTTGAACGCGCTTTACGCGATCCTCCTGCTCGCCGTCGGCTGGTATCTTTCCGGCGCCATGCAGCGCTTCGTCACGCGCCTGTTGAGCGTCACGCACCGCGTCGACCCGCTGGTGACGCTGTTCGTGGGCAGCCTCGTCCGTTACGGCGTGCTGGCGGTGGTCGGCATCGCCGTGCTTCAGCTGTTCGGCATCCAGACCGCGAGCCTGGTTGCCGTGCTGGGCGCGACATCGCTCGCCATCGGTCTGGCGCTACAGGGCACGCTCTCCAATCTCGCCGCAGGCGTGATGCTGCTGCTGTTCCGGCCCTTCCGCATCGGTGACGATGTCGAGGTGGCCGGCAAGGCCGGCAAGGTGAGGTCGTTGTCGCTGTTCATGACCGAACTGGTCGCGGCCGACAACACGCAGATCCTGTTGCCGAACGGACAGGTGTGGGGCGCGGCGATCGTCAATCACAGCGTCTATCCCGGCACGGGCGAGGTCAAGGTGGCGTTTCCCGTCCCGGCCAGTGCGGCCAATGCGCTCGCGGATCGCATTCTGAGGGAGCTGCGCAACGATTCCCGCATCGACGCTCAGGCGCAACCGAGCGTCTCCGTCACGAAGGTCCTCGATGTCGGCAATCCCGCGGCGCCGATCCTGGAATTGACCGTCAGCGCGAAGGCGAAACCCTCTGAGGCCGCTGCGGTCAAGCAGTGCGTGCTCGACCACGCGAGCGCGCTGTTGGCGGCAGCCTGAGGCGCTCAACCGCGCGGCGCGCGCGGGGGCCGTCGTTTGGCGACATGCCGGCGGGGCGAGCGGGTCACGCGTGGGCGCAGGCGGGTTACTGCGGCGGCGCGTTTCGGCTTGGCCTGCGCCTGCGGGCCGCGGGCCAGATCCATCAGCATGCGCAGCGCCTCGACCACCGAGCGGGCACGTACGGCGCTGCGGCCGATCGCACCAAACCGGTGCTCGCGGTGGATGATGCGGCCGTCGCGCGCCGCGGCGGCGAAGTGCACGAGACCGACCGGCTTGCCGGGCGTCGCGCCGCCCGGGCCGGCAATGCCGGTGATGGCAACGGCGAGATCGACATCGGCGCGCTCCAGCGCACCGACCGCCATCGCGGTCGCGGTCTCCTTGCTGACGGCGCCGAAATTGGCAAGCGTGCCGGCTTCGACCCCGAGCATCGCGCGCTTGGCATCGTTGGAATAGGTGACGAAGCCACGGTCGATCACGTCAGACGATCCGGGGATGTCGGTCAGCGCGCCCGCGACGAGGCCGCCGGTGCAGGATTCAGCCGTGGCGATCGTCAGCTTGCGCATCCGGCAGAGGTCGAGCAGCGAGCGGGAGAGGGCACGTGCGTCGCTGCCGGCCATGGCCTTACGCGCTCCAGGGCAGGCGGATGGTGGCGCTGGCGGTGGCGGCGATGCCTTCCTCGCGGCCGGTGAAGCCGAGCCGCTCGCTGGTGGTCGCCTTCACCGCGACGCGCGAGATGTCGACGCCGGAGATCTCGGCGATGCGCGCGCGCATGGTGTCGCGCAACGGGCCGATCTTCGGCCGCTCGCAGATCATGGTGACCTCGAGATTGGCGATGCGGCCGCCGCGCGCCGTGACGCGCTCGATGGCGTATTTCAGGAACTGGTCGGAGGAGGCGCCCTTCCACTTCGCGTCGCTCGGCGGAAAGTGCGAGCCGATGTCGCCGTCGGCGAGCGCGCCGAGGATGGCGTCGACCAGCGCATGGAGGCCGACATCGCCGTCGGAATGGGCGAGAAAACCCCTTGTGTGCGGCACGCGCACGCCGCAGAGCATGAGATGGTCGCCTTCGCCGAAGGCGTGGACGTCGTAGCCGGTGCCGGTCCTGATGTCGCCGAGCTGGGCGGCCAGGCGCGCTTCCTCGCGCACGAAATCCTCGGGGGTGGTGAGCTTCATGTTGGCAACATCGCCTTCAAAGGTTGCAACCGTCAATCCCGCCCATTCGGCAATCGCGGCATCGTCGGTGAAATCGCTGCGGCCGTCTTTTGCGGCACGACGATGCGCCTCGAGAATGACGTCGAAACGAAAGGATTGCGGCGTCTGCGCGATGCGCAAGGAAGCCCGCTCAGGCGTGCCCTCGACATCGCCGCCCGCACCGGTGATCTTGATCGTGTCGGTGACGGCGACGACGGGGATCGCCGCACCGGTGCGGCCTGCGGCTTCGATCGCGCGCGAGATCAGGCCTTCCGAGACGAAGGGACGCGCGGCGTCGTGAATTAGGACGACGTCCGGCTTGTGCGCGGCCAGCGCTTCGAGACCGGCGAGCACCGAAGCCTGGCGGGTAGCGCCGCCACTGGTCGGCGCCTCGTGCTTCAATCCTGCGACTGCCGCCGTGAACATGGCGCTGTCATCGGGGTTCACCACCGGCTGTACCGCGAACACGTCAGGATGGCGGCTGAAGGCTTCCATCGCGCGGTAGATCACGGGGACGCCGCCGATCTCGCGATATTGCTTCGGCCCGCCGGCGCCGGCGCGCAATCCCCGTCCGGCTGCGACGAGGACGACTGCGGTGCGTTGTGATTTCGCCATAGGACTCAAATACTCAGTCGGTGATGGAAAGAGTCGGGGAGTGGGGTGACTGCCGCATGCCTCTAGCACGGCAGGCCCGCAAAAAAAGGGGGTTTCCCCGGATTGTAGGAGACAGCATTTTGCTGCACTGCACTTGAAAGATTTGCAGAATTGTCTAAACTGTAGGCATGACGCTTGACTGCACAAGAATTGTGCGCAAGATAGATCATGGCAGGCGCGATGAGGCCCCTGCCCAGTCGACGAGACCCCTGTGACCGGTTCGGCAGTATTCGGCTCTAAGCCGTTGAAAATAGGCGATATTGATGTCGTCACCCCGGTCTTCCTGGCGCCGATGTCGGGAGTGACGGACTCGCCCGTCCGCCGGCTGGCCGCCGAGCTTGGGGCCGGTCTCGTCGTCTCGGAAATGACCGCCAGCGATGAACTCGCCAATGGTCACCGGATGTCCCGGTTGCGCTGCGAAGCCACCGGCATCGGCCCGCACGTGGTCCAGCTCGCCGGCTGCGAGACCCATTGGATGGGCGAGGGCGCCCGGATCGCCGAGGCCGAGGGCGCCGATATCATCGACATCAACATGGGCTGTCCGGCCCGCCACGTCACCGGCGGCCAGTCCGGCTCGGCCTTGATGCGCGACCTCGACCACGCCGTCAGCCTGATCGATGCCACCATCGAGGCGGTGAAGGTGCCGGTGACGCTGAAGATGCGGCTCGGCTGGGACGACCAGACCCGCAACGCGCCGGAGCTGGCACGGCGCGCGGAAGCCGCCGGCGTCAAGCTCGTTACGGTCCACGGCCGCACCCGCAGCCAGTTCTACAAGGGCGAGGCCGATTGGGATGCGATCCGTGCCGTGCGCGAGGCGGTCTCGATTCCGCTCGTCGTCAATGGCGACATCACGACTTACGAGAAGGCGCTCGCGGCGCTCGAGGCTTCCGGCGCCGACGCCGTGATGATCGGCCGTGGCGCAAACGGCCAGCCCTGGCTGCCCGGCCAGATCGGCCGCCGCCTGAAGGGCGGGGCCGAGGAGGCTGTGCCCTCGCTGGACACGCAGCTTCATTATGTCCGCACGCTCTATGAGGGCGTCTGCGCGCTCTATGGTCTGCGCATCGGTCTCAGGCATGCCCGCAAGCATCTCGGCTGGGCCCTCGACGTCGCAGCGCAGGCGAGCCGCGCGCCGGCCGAGAAGCTGAAATCCTGGCGGCACACAATCCTCACCTCCGAGGATCCGGGCCGCGTCCACCAATTACTGCAAGACGCATTCGACGACTTCGCATGGAGCGCTGCTGCATGAGCTCAGCTGCTGAACATCGTCGGCCGGTTCCGTCCGACAGCGACGCGATCCTGGATGCCTTGCCCAATCCCGTGCTCATGATCGGGCCGGACGGGAAGATCGTCGCCGCCAACATCGCGACCGAAGCCTTCTTCGACATTTCGACACAGTTTTTGAAGCGGCAGTCGCTGAAAGAGCTGGTGCCGTTCGGCAGTCCCTTGCTGGCGCTGATCGACCAGGTGCGCTCGTCGAACGCGCCGGTCAACGAATACAAGGTCGATCTCGGCACCCCGCGCATGGGCGGCGACCGCCAGGTCGATCTTCACGTCGCGCCGCTGACCGAGCGGCCCGGCCATATCGTGGTGATGCTGCAGGAGCGCTCCATCGCCGACAAGATGGACCGCCAGCTCACCCATCGCAGCGCGGCGCGCTCGGTGATCGCGCTGGCTGCGATGCTGGCGCACGAGATCAAGAATCCGCTCTCGGGCATCCGCGGCGCGGCGCAGCTTCTCGAGCAGCAGGCCTCGTCCGAGGACCGCATGCTGACGCGCCTGATCTGCGACGAGGCCGACCGCATCGTGACGCTGGTCGACCGCATGGAGGTGTTCGGCGACGAGCGCCCCGTGTTGCGCGGCCCCGTCAACATCCATTCGGTGCTCGACCACGTCAAGCGGCTGGCTCAGTCCGGCTTTGCCCGCAACATCCGCTTCATCGAGGACTACGATCCCTCGCTGCCGCCGGTGCTGGCGAACCAGGACCAGTTGATCCAGGTGTTCCTCAATCTCGTGAAGAACGCCGCCGAAGCGCTGATCGACGTTCCCGACGGCGAGATCCAGCTCACCACCGCGTTCCGCCCCGGCGTGCGCCTGTCGGTCCCCGGTCAAAAATCCCGGGTCTCCCTGCCGCTCGAATTCTGCGTGAGGGACAATGGACCAGGCGTACCGGACGATCTTCTGCCCAACCTGTTCGATCCCTTCGTGACCACCAAGCAGACCGGCTCTGGCCTCGGTCTCGCACTGGTCGCCAAGATCATCGGCGATCACGGGGGCATCATCGAATGCGAATCTCAGCCGCGCAAAACCACCTTCCGCGTGCTGATGCCGATGTATTCCACATCGGTGAAACATGCCGATCACGGCAGTCACGACGGCTCTGCCGGGAAGTCGTCGGCTGCATCTCAGGGGGCAAAATGAGGATCAACGATGCCCGCAGGTAGCATTCTCGTAGCTGATGACGACACCGCCATCCGCACGGTTCTCAACCAGGCACTTTCCCGCGCCGGGTATGAAGTCAGGCTGACCGGCAATGCCGCGACGCTATGGCGCTGGGTCAGCCAAGGGGAGGGCGATCTCGTCATCACCGACGTGGTGATGCCGGATGAAAACGCCTTCGACCTCTTGCCGCGGATCAAGAAGATGCGGCCGAATTTGCCCGTCATCGTCATGAGCGCGCAAAACACCTTCATGACGGCGATCCGCGCCTCCGAGCGCGGGGCTTACGAATATCTGCCGAAGCCGTTCGACCTCAAGGAGCTGATCGCCATCGTCGGCCGCGCGCTGGCCGAGCCGAAGGAGCGGGTCTCGACGCCGGACGAGGACGCCGAGATGGAGGCGATCCCGCTGGTCGGCCGCTCGCCGGCGATGCAGGAAATCTACCGCGTGCTGGCGCGGCTGATGCAGACCGATCTCACCGTGATGATCACCGGCGAGTCCGGCACTGGCAAGGAGCTGGTGGCGCGCGCGCTGCACGATTACGGCAAGCGCCGCAACGGCCCGTTCGTCGCGGTCAACATGGCGGCGATCCCGCGCGACCTCATCGAATCCGAGCTGTTCGGCCATGAGCGCGGCGCCTTTACCGGCGCCAACACCCGCGCCTCCGGCCGGTTCGAACAGGCCGAGGGCGGCACGCTATTCCTCGACGAAATCGGCGACATGCCGATGGAGGCACAGACCCGTCTCTTACGCGTGCTGCAGCAGGGCGAATACACCACCGTCGGCGGCCGCACCCCGATCAAGACCGACGTGCGCATCGTCGCGGCCTCCAACAAGGATCTGCGCGTCCTGATCCAGCAGGGGCTGTTCCGGGAAGACCTGTTCTTCCGCCTCAACGTGGTGCCGCTGCGGCTGCCGCCGCTGCGCGAACGCATCGAGGACCTGCCCGATCTCATCCGTCACTTCTTCGCGCTGGCCGAGAAGGACGGCCTGCCGCCCAAGAAGCTCGACGTGCTGGCGCTGGAGCGGCTGAAGCAGCATCGCTGGCCGGGCAACGTGCGCGAACTGGAAAACCTCGCCCGGCGGCTCGCTGCGCTCTATCCGCAGGATGTGATCACGGCCTCCGTCATCGACGGCGAGCTCGCGCCGCCCTCGGTCAGCCCGGGTGCAGCCGTGCAGCAGGGCGTCGACAATCTCGGCGGCGCCGTGGAGGCCTATCTGTCCTCGCACTTCCAGGGTTTCCCGAACGGCGTGCCGCCGCCGGGCCTCTATCACCGCATCCTCAAGGAGATCGAGGTGCCGCTGCTCACGGCCGCGCTCGCCGCCACCCGCGGTAACCAGATCCGCGCCGCAGACCTGCTCGGCCTCAACCGCAACACGCTGCGCAAGAAGATCCGGGACCTCGACATCCAGGTGTATCGGAGCGGGGGATAGCTCTTCCGCGACGAACGCTAATCACGCTTGCGCGGACGGTGGCTCGGCTCCCCCTACCAGAGCGGAGCCGAGCCTGTCCGGATCGCGCTGGCCGTTGTGGCTGACGCGGTGAGCAGAAGTCGGTATCGGGCCTGAACGTTCCACTGAAAGAGGACGATCTCGCCTTTTTGATACGCAAAGCGCATCGCCGCTCCTATCTGACCAGGCGGGCTGATGTCGGCAGCATGGCCAAGTCAGCCGGCTCCTGGAGACCCGGGCCGTTGACCAGCAGGTCAGAGGCCACGATCAGTAGCAGCACAGCGGAAGTCATTATCGCGAGAAAGATCCTGTCCATGCCGGATCAAGCCGGAACGGCCCGAGTCTGTTCCCGCTGATCCGGCATTGCCCTGTGGATGCGCCGGTCCGTCGCGGCGGAGGCGCCGCGGAATTGTCGCAATTCGGCAACAATGTGGTACGAATACATCAGTGTCCGCCCATCGCGGACCCGTTTTCAGCATCGCCATTGCCGGAATGACCAGCGCAGACACCTCGGCCGCACACTTTGACACGGCACCAGCGGAAGAGCCCCGGCGTTGGTCGGCGCGGCGCTGGCTGGCGCCCTTTGCCGTGGTGCTCGCGCTGCTCTCGGCCTTCCTGACCTTCCTGGTCCTGACCGGCCTGACCACAATCGACCCGACGCCGGCGGTGGTCCGCTCGATCTACCTGACCAACGCGGCCACGATCCTGCTGCTGGTCGGCATCATCATCCGCGAGCTCTGGCAGCTGATCCTGGCGCGGCGGCGGGGCAGGGCGGCGGCGCGGCTCCATGTCCAGATCGTCAGCCTGTTCTCGATCGTGGCGGTGCTGCCGGCGGTGCTGGTCGCCGTGGTCGCCAACGTCACCATCGAACGCGGCCTCGACCGGTTGTTCTCCGGCCCGACCAAGGAGGTGATCCAGAATTCGCTGACGATCGCGCGGGCCTATATGCAGGACCATGCGCAGCTGATCCGTGGCGACATTCTCGGCATGGCCAACGACATCGCGCATGCCCGGCCACTCTACGACCAGGATCGCCGCTCGTTCCGGGAGATGCTGAGCGCCAGCGCCGCTTCGCGCAACCTGCCGGGCGCGATGATCATCGACAAGAACACCAACATCCTGGAATCCGCCGACACCGGGATGCGGCTCGCCTATTCGCCGCCCGCGCCGGACTTCCTCAGCAACGTCAACGAATCCGAGCCCGAGATCGCGATCCTTCCCGATGCGAGCTACGTGGCCGCGGTGATCCGGCTGCGCGCCTTCAGCGACACCTTCCTCTATGTCGCCCGCCCCCTCGATCCGAATGTCGTCAATCAGGTCAAGCAGACCGAGGTCAGCGTCGCCGAATACGCCCAGATCGAGTCGCGCCGGCTCGGTATCCAGGTGGCCTTCGCGCTGATGTTCGCCGTGATCGCGCTGACCATCCTGATGGCCTCGGTGCTGATCGGCCTCAACTTCGCCAATTCGTTGGTCTCGCCGATCCGGCGGCTGATGAACGCGGCCCACACGGTCTCGACCGGCGACCTTAATGTCCAGGTGCCCGTGCAGCAGTCGGAAGGCGATCTCGCCCAACTGGGAGAGACCTTCAACAAGATGACGCAGGAGTTGCGCAGCCAGCGTGATGAACTCGTCAACGCCAGCGACCTCATCGACAGCCGCCGCCGCTTCATCGAAGCGGTGCTGTCTTCCGCAAGCGCGGGCATCATCGGCGTCGATACATCAGGCAGCGTCGGCATTTTGAACCGCTCGGCGGAGAAGCTGATCGGGCACTCCGAGGCGGAGACGCTCGGTCATCCGCTCTCCGACGTGTTGCCAGAGCTCGACGAGACGATGACCGCGGCGCGGGAAGGGAGCCAGCGTCTGGTGCAGGGCCAGATCACGATCACCCGCGACGGCACCGAGCGCAATCTCTCGGTCCGCGTCAGCGCCGAGAAGAACCAGCCGCACGACAGTTACATCATCACGCTCGACGACATCACCGAGTTGGTCTCGGCGCAGCGCACCTCGGCCTGGGGCGACGTGGCGCGGCGCATCGCGCACGAGATCAAGAACCCGCTGACGCCGATCCAGCTCTCGGCCGAGCGCATCCGCCGCAAGTTCGGGAAGGACATCACCGAGGCCAAGGACAAGCAGATATTCGAGCAGTGCACCGACACCATCGTGCGCCAAGTCGACGACATCCGCCGCATGGTCGACGAGTTCTCGCGCTTTGCACGGATGCCGAAACCGGTGATGGAGGGCGAGGACGTCGCCGACGCGGTGCGGCAGGCGGTGTTCCTGATGAAGGTCGCCCATCCCGAGATCGATATCGAGGTCGAGTTCAAAGACGATCCGCTTCGCGCCCAGTTCGACCGGCGGCTGATCTCGCAGGCGGTCACCAACATCGTCAAGAACGCCACCGAGGCGATCGAGCAGGTCCCGCCCGAGGAGCTCGGCAAAGGCCGCATCGACGTCGTGGTGTCGCGCCAGGGCGAGGACGTGCTGATCGACGTCATCGACAACGGTATCGGCCTGCCCAAGGTCGCGCGCTCGCGGCTGCTCGAGCCCTACGTGACGACGCGCGCCAAGGGCACCGGCCTCGGCCTTGCCATCGTCGGCCGCGTGTTGGAAGACCATGGCGGGCGCATCGAGTTGAAGGATGCTTCCGACTTCCGCGCGGGCCAGCGCGGCGCCTGGATGCGGATGCGCTTTGCGATCTCGGGCCTACCCGCGAAGGCCGAGGGAGCCGAGCAGGCCCCGGTGGGAGCCGAACAGGCCCCGGCGGCCGCGGTCAAGGACGCAACCGGCGGGCAGGCCGGCGCTCCTGTCAAGGACCTGGCGCAGGAAACAAATAAGCCGGCGGCCGAAACCAAAGAGGCCGCTGAAAAGACCAATGATTCAACGAAAATCGAAGCCTCAACAGGCAGCTGACAAGACAGGCGCGACCCATGGCTAGTGAAATTCTGATTGTCGATGACGAAGCCGATATTCGCGATCTCGTTGCGGGCATTCTCGAGGACGAGGGTTTCGTCACGCGGACCGCACGCGACAGCGACTCCGCGCTGGCTGAAATCGGCAACCGCAGGCCGCATCTGGTGTTTCTCGACATCTGGCTGCAGGGCTCGAAGCTCGACGGCTTGCAGTTGCTGGAGCAGGTCAAGAAGGATAATGCCGACCTGCCGGTCGTGATGATCTCCGGCCACGGCAACATCGAGACCGCCGTCGCCGCGATCAAGCGCGGCGCCTACGACTTCATCGAAAAGCCGTTCAAGGCCGACCGGCTGATCCTGGTCGCCACCAGAGCGCTGGAGAACTCGCGGCTGAAGCGCGAGGTCAAGGAGCTGAAGCAGCTGGCGCCGAGCGCCAGCTCGCTCGTCGGCCGCTCGCCCAGCATGAACCAACTGCGCCAGACCATCGAGCGCGCCGCCAAGGCCAACAGCCGCATCCTGATCGTCGGTCCCGCCGGCGCCGGCAAGGAATTGACGGCGCGCACGCTGCATACGGCCTCCGGACGTGCCGACGGTCCCTTCGTCGTCATCAACGCAGCCGCGATCACGCCCGACCGCATGGAGCACGAGCTGTTCGGCGTGGAACAGTCCAACGGCGAGCAGGCGCGCAAGCCCGGCGCGCTCGAGGAAGCCCATGGCGGCACGCTGTTCATCGACGAGATCGCGGACATGCCGCGCGAAACCCAGAACAAGATCCTGCGCGTGCTGGTGGAGCAGTCGTTCCAGCGCGTCGGCGGCACCGCCAAGATGCAGGTCGACGTCCGCATCATCTCCTCGACCGCGCGCAATCTCGAAGAGGAGATCGCAGCCGGCCATTTCCGCGAGGACCTCTATCATCGGCTCTCGGTGGTGCCGATCCGCGTGCCTGCGCTGTCGGAGCGGCGCGAGGACATCCCGGAATTGATCGATTATTTCATGGAGCAGATCTCCGCCGGCAGCGGCCTGCCCAAGCGGCAGATCGGGCAGGACGCGATGGCGGTGCTGCAATCGCACGTCTGGCCGGGCAATGTGCGCCAGCTCCGCAACAACGTTGAGAGAGTCATGATTCTGGCTGCGGGCGGACCCGAGGTCATTATCACCGCTGACATGTTGCCGCAGGATGTCGGCTCGATGGTGCCGGCGATGCCGACCAGCAACAATGGCGAGCACATCATGGGCCTGCCGCTGCGCGAGGCCCGCGAAGTGTTCGAACGCGACTATTTGATTGCACAGATCAGCCGTTTTTCAGGAAATATTTCTCGCACAGCCGAGTTCGTTGGCATGGAACGGTCGGCGCTGCATCGAAAGTTGAAAGCACTCGGTGTCGGCTGACCCGTTTTCGTACCACGCAGGGCACCGGTTCGCGTTGGGAAAACGCCGTTAAAAACAAGATTCTAACGCCGCGACGTCACCTTATGCGTAAAGCGAGGAAATTGATCGAATTCCGTAGTTTTTCGGGGCAGTACGGCGCCGGCTGCCGCTTGAAGCGGCTTGCCTAATAAGTCCACCTGTCCTCTAATCGCACAGCTGTTCCTTCCGAGGGGGATCTCATGAGGAACGGCAACCGGGAGAGGCCCCGAACGTCACAAAGAGGGCCGCAACCGGCGCAATAAAAAGAAACTCAAAGCGAGAAAAAAACAATGGCGGCAGACCGCGCACAAAACCTGCAGGACACCTTCCTCAACCACGTTCGCAAAACCAAGACGCCACTGACGATCTTTCTGGTCAACGGAGTGAAGCTCCAGGGCATCGTGACCTGGTTCGACAATTTCTGTTTGCTGCTTCGGCGCGACGGTCATTCGCAGCTCGTCTACAAGCATGCGATCTCGACCATCATGCCGGGTGCGCCGATCCAGTTGTTCGAAGGTGGCGAGGATCAGCCGGCTTGAGAGTGATCTGATTGGAACCCCGGAATTTCGACGGGGATGCCGACCGTCCGCGGTCGGCAGGGGCTAAGCAGACGGGGCGGGTGCTTGTCATCGGCCCCTATTTGCGGGTGCGCGCAGGCGGTGCCGAAGCGCAATCGGAGAGTCATATCCAACGCAATGCCGAAGCCCGGCTCGATGAAGCCGCCGGCCTCGCGCGCGCGATCGATCTCGTCGTTGCAGACGCGATCATCGCGCCGATCAACCAGATCCGCCCCGCGACCTACATCGGCAAGGGCAAGGTCGAAGAGATCGCCGCGCTGGCCAAGAGCCTCGATGTCGAGCTCGTGGTGATGGATTGCGCGCTGGCACCGATCCAGCAGCGCAATCTCGAGAAGGAGTTGCAAGCCAAGGTGCTCGACCGCACCGGGCTGATTCTGGAAATCTTCGGCCGCCGCGCCAAGACCAAGGAAGGTTCGCTCCAGGTCGAATTGGCGCATCTCAACTATCAGCGCTCGCGCCTGGTGCGCTCATGGACCCATCTGGAGCGCCAGCGCGGCGGCTTCGGCTTCATGGGCGGTCCCGGCGAGACGCAGATCGAAGCGGACCGACGCCTGATCCAGGAGCGCATTTCCAAGCTCGAAAGCGAGCTGAAGAAGGTGCAGGCGACGCGGCGACTGCATCGTGCCGGCCGCCAGCGGGTGCCGTATCGCGTCGTCGCGCTGGTCGGCTACACCAATGCTGGCAAGTCGACGCTGTTCAACCGCCTGACCCGCGCCGACGTGCAGGCGGCGGATATGCTTTTCGCGACACTCGATCCGACCTTGCGCGCCCTCAACCTGCCGCATGGCGGCAAGGCTATGCTGTCGGACACCGTCGGCTTCATCTCCAACCTGCCGACCCAGCTCGTCGCCGCCTTCCCGCGCCACGCTGGAGGAGGTGCTCGAAGCCGACGTCATCCTGCATGTGCGCGACATATCCCATGAAGATGCCGAGGCCCAGCAGAGCGACGTCGACGCCGTGCTGCGCCAGCTCGGCATCAACCCCGATGACTCAGGCCGCATCATCGAGGTCTGGAACAAGATCGACCGCTACGATTCCGAGCAGCGCGAAGAGCTTTTGAACATCGCCGCGCGCAGGCCGGAGGATCATCCCGCGATGCTCGTGTCCGCCGTGTCAGGCGAGGGCGTCGACGCTTTGCTCGCCGCGATCGAGGAGCGGCTGGCGGCCAAGCGAACCACGCTCGACCTCTCGATCGACGCCGCCGATGGCGCCGGCATCAGCTGGCTGCATCGCAACGCCGAGGTGCTCGCGAAAGAGCTGCACGACGGCCGTTTTGATATGACCGTGAGGGTGGACGAGACCAAGCGGGATATCGTTGTGTCGAGGTTCGACGCGGTGCCGCGCGTGGCTTGATCCCGAGGGTGCGATAATGTCCACTGGGTATCCTCGTATCAGGTAGCCGTCTTCGCAGCATTCCACAGCGCATCCATCTCAGCCAGCGACGCCTGCTCCAGCGTCCGGCCCTGCGCCTCAAGCGCCCGTTCGATATAGGCGAAGCGCCGCTCGAATTTCGCATTGGTCGCGCGCAACGCGGCTTCCGGATCGGCGTCAACATGGCGGGCGAGATTGACCAGGGCGAACATCAGGTCGCCGGTCTCTTCCGCAAGCCCCTCGCTGTCGTTGTGGTCGAGCGCGGCCTCGATCTCGTCGGCTTCCTCGCGGATCTTTGCCAGGACCGCGCGCGGGTCGTTCCAGTCGAAGCCGACGGTGGAGGCCTTGCGCTGCAGCTCCATGGCGCGCGTCAACGCGGGTTGGCCGGCTTTCACGCCCGAGAGCAGAGATTTGTGCGCGGGTACTTCCTCCGGCGGCCGGCGCGCGGCGCGCTCGGCTTTCTCCTCGGCCTTGATGCGGTCCCAGACTTCCTTGACGTGATGCGAGGCCAGATTGCCGTCCTTGTCGGCGAAGACGTGGGGATGTCGGCGGATCATTTTTCGCGTGATGGCCTCGACGACGTCCCCGAACGCGAAAGCGTTCTGCTCGGACGCCATCTGGGCGTGGAACACCACCTGGAGCAGGAGGTCGCCGAGCTCGTCCTTGAGATCATCGAGATCGCCACGGTCGATGGCGTCGACCACCTCATAGGCCTCCTCGATCGTGTAGGGCGCGATCGTCGCAAAATCCTGCTCGAGGTCCCAGGGGCAGCCGGTCACCGGCGTGCGCAGCGCCGCCATGATCTCGATCAGGCGAGAAATGTCGTGGGAAGGGGTCATTGCGGGACGGTCTCCTGGGTCCAAAGCCTTATGCCAAAAGCGGGCCGCCGTTCCCAGCGCGGGCGCGCGGAACGGGCGGATTTCCAACGAATGGCCGCCAATTGGCGAGGAGCGCCCGCAGTGCTAAAGCGCGGGCCATGAGTGACGCATTTTCATCACAAACCGCTCTGGTGCTGTTCTCCGGCGGCCAGGATTCCACCACCTGCCTTGCCTGGGCGCTGAACCGTTTTGCGCGCGTGGAGACGCTGGGGTTCGACTACGGGCAGCGCCACGCCATCGAGCTCACCTGCCGTGAGCGGCTGTTCGACGGCATCAAGGGCCTGCGTGCGGATTGGGCGGCAAAACTCGGTGAGAGCCATACGCTGTCGATCCCGACGCTGGCGGCGGTGTCCGAGACCGCGCTGACGCGCGACGTCGCGATCGCAATGGGCGCCGACGGCCTGCCGAATACCTTTGTGCCCGGCCGCAATCTGGTGTTCCTGACCTTCGCCGCGGCGCTGGCCTACCGGCGCGGCATCACGCATATCGTCGGCGGCATGTGCGAGACCGACTATTCCGGCTATCCCGATTGCCGCGACGAGACCATCCGCGCCATGCAGGCCGCGCTCTCGCTCGGCATGGCCAGAAAATTCGAGCTGCATACGCCGCTGATGTGGATCGACAAGGCCGCGACGTGGCAGCTCGCGCAGGATCTCGGCGGCGAGGGGCTGGTCGACCTGATCCGCGAGCACTCCCACACCTGCTATCTCGGCGAACGCGGCGCGCAGCACGAGTGGGGCTATGGCTGCGGCGAGTGCCCGGCATGCAGCCTGCGGGCGAAGGGATGGCGGGAGTTCGTGGCGGGGCGATAGGAGCCACGCATTTCTCGCGTGCCCGGACGCGGCGCTTGCGCGTTGCAGCTTTCCGGGGCACGAGTGCAGCGCGACCTACCCAAAATCCTCCGGCCTGAGCTCGATCGGCTTGCCGTGCGGGGTGCGATCGGCCGCGTGGTCCCAGGCATCGCGATAGCGATGCAGCGTCTCCGTCGACGCAACACCCTTGCGCGCAACCAAGCCCTCCAGCGTCGCGAGCCAGTGCAGATAATAGGTCTCGCCCGTATCGGGATCGCCGGCGGCCTGTGCGCGCTTGATCTCGGCGGCCAGGGCGGCCGCCCATTCCGGCCAGGTGAACACGCCGCGTTCGTGCAGCGTCAAGGCCATCGCGAAGGCATGCGCCTCCCAGGGTGCGCGGAACACCGGGCCGTCGTCATCGCGGGGAATGCTTGGAATGGCCGCCGTCGCGACCGCCGCTGCCGCACTGCTCATCACGCCGGATCCAGATAAGGCTCAAAGGCGTCGATCGAGACCTTCAGGGTGGGATCACCGTCCTCGCCCCAGAGATCGCGGCCTTCGAACACGACCGTGTAGAGCCATTGCGGATGTTCGCCGCGCTCCATCGCCGCCGTGTCCGGAAACACGTGGCAGCCATGGTTCAGCTCGACCACGCCGACATGGCCGCGGACATAGCGCGGCAGCCGCGTGTGCGTGGCCGGATGGATGTTCCTGGCGCGCACGCGATCGCCGATGTTGAACCTGGCGGGCGCAGGCGCCGTGCGGCCGAACTTGCCGCGCACCATGACGCGCTCGACCTGGGTGAGATCGAATTTGCCGTGCTTGAGCGCCTTTGCCGGCTGCATCGCATGGCCGGCGGCGACCTCTTCGCGGGAGAGGTAGCCCTTCTCGATCAGCATCTCCTCGAGACCGAGAAACCATTTCTTGTAATAGGAGCTCGAGAGATAAACCTCCGGCGGCAGCGTCTCGCGATAGAAGCGCGAGGTGTCGATGTTGAAAGCACCGGCCGCGCCCATCGCGCGCACCATCGCCAGCACACGCTCTTCCCAATGCGCATGAAACATCGGCTCGTCCGGCTCCGGCTCAACCTTGCCGAACCCGTCCATGCCGCCCATGTCGTGCACGCCGTTCATGACGGCGCCCCCGGCTGTCGCGGGAATCCGGTGCCGATCATGGAATCGCGCGTGACGAGTTCGGCGAGCTGCTCCTCGCTCCACCCCTCGGTGCCTGCGGGGCGCATCGGCAGCACCAGAAAGCGGGTCTCTGCCGTGGAGTCCCACACCCGGATTTCCACATCCTTCGGCAGAGTGACTTCGAAATCGGCGAGGACGCCGCGCGGGTCCTTCACGGCACGGGAGCGGTAGGGCGCGGCCTTGTACCAGACCGGCGGCAGCCCCAGCATTTCCCAGGGGTAGCAGGAGCACAGCGTGCACACGACCATGTTGTGGCGCTGCGGCGTGTTCGCGACCACGACGAGATGGTCGCCGACGCGGCTGACATGGCCGAGCGTGCCGATCGCCTTGGAGCCATCCTCCAGCAGCGCCTGCTTGAACGCCGGATCGGTCCAGGCCTTGGCAACGACGCGGGCGCCGTTATGCGGGCCGATTTTGGTCTCATAGGCCTGGATGATGGCGTCGAGCGCGGCTGGCTCGACATAGCCTTTTTCGGTCAGGATTGTCTCGAGCGCGCGCACGCGCAGCTCGGTCTCCGACAGCTCGGAATGGTCGTGATCGTGGTGGTGATGGTGGTCGTGATCATGGCTCATGGTGGCGAAGATAAGCGCAATGGCCCGGGCCTGTCGAGTATGCGCTGCGGCGCAACCGGGTCCCGTATTCGTGAGGCCGGATGTAGGCTAGCATTGCCGCAAAGCAGAGGGGAGATTTCGTTGACGGACTACGTGAAGATCGAAAAGGGCCTCGGGCCCGAGGGCCGGATTGCGGTGGTGCGTTTCGATCGAGGCGACGGCATCAATGCCCTGTCGCCCGAGGCGTTGCGGCAGCTCACCGCGGCGGCGCGCAGCTTCGAGGACGATTCCGCGACGTCGGTCGTCGTATTGACCGGCAGCTCGGGCGCATTCAGCGCCGGCTTCGATCTCAAGGATACCGAAGGGCGCTCGCGCAAGGAGATGGATCTCGGCACCCTGCGGCGGCACCTCAAGCTCGGGCCGCGTCTGACGCACGCCTGGCAGGAGATGGAGCAGATCACGATCGCGGCGATCGAGGGCTTTTGCGTCGGCGGCGGGGTGGCCCTCGCCGTCGCGCTCGACTTCCGGATCATGGGCCGCGATGCGCATCTGCGCGTGCCTGAAATCGGGCTCGGCATGAACATGAGCTGGCAGAGCATCCGCGCATGCTGCATCTGATGGGACCCGCCCGCACCAAGCAGGCGGTCATCCTGGCCGACCAGCGCATCTCGGCGGACGAGGCCCACGAGTGGCGTCTTGTGGAGGAGGTCGTCGATCCCGGCCATGCCTTCGATGCCGCCATGGAGCTCGCCCGCAAGGTCGCCGCGCAGCCGCCGCTCTCGGTAGCGATGACGAAGCTGACCGTCAACCGGCTCGCGCATGCGCTGGACGATCTCGCCAGCCACATGGACGTCGACCAGTTCGCGCTCGCCAGCCTCAGCGAGGATCACAAAGAGGGAGTCGATGCGTTCCTGGGCCGCCGCAAGCCGCGCTTCAAGGGGCGGTAGATTATGCCAGCCCATTGACAAGGCGAACGAGCGCGTCAGGCGGCCAGCCTGGCGCGCCGCAGCGTCTCCGAGGGCTTTTCGGAGAAGTGGCGCTTGTAGTCGAGCGAGAATTGGCTGAAGTGCCAGAAGCCGTGCTGCACGGCGATGTCGTAGATCGACGTCTCGATGCCGCCGGCGCGCTTGAGGTCACGGCGCACGCGGTTCAGCCGCATCGCCCGCCAGTAGTGCATCGGGCTCGTGCCCAAGACCTCCTTGAAGCAATAGCCGAGCTTGCGCGGGCTGGCGCCAACCGCCTTGCAGACCTCCAGCAGCGAGAGCGAGCGATCGCCGCTGCCATGCATCAACTCGCGGGCGCGATCGACGGTTCGCCTCCGTGCAGCCGCGCTGCGGCCGGGATCGCTGGTGCGCGCCGTCGGCAGCATGTCCATGATCTCGACGAGGAGCGCGTCTTCCAGCGCCTGCCGCGCCACGGGATCGTCGAACCGTTTGGGGGCGGCGGAGACGGTCTCGTAGATCGCGGCAAGATGGGCGCGCAGCCGCAAGACCGGCGCCTCCGCCATTTCGATGACCCTCAGCTGATGCCAGACGGCGCGCGGCAGCGCGATGTCGAGGCGGGCGGCCAGCTCCTCGATCAGGGCCGCGCTGGCGACGACGCCGCGCAGCTCGAACGCCTTCGGTGTGCACATGTCGACCTCTGCGTCGACGCAGGCGATGACCTGGGCGCCGGCCACGCTGGCGCCGTTGCAATTGACCTCGCCATCCCCGTGCCAGGGCAGGCCGATGCCAAAACTGTCGGCACCGAGCTGGCCGTACTGGCGGACCTGCTGGCTGGTGATCTCGCGGAACACCTCCAGGTGGGGCAGGGAGAGTTGCGTGAAGCTGCCCCGGAAAGCGCCAGCGCTGATCTGATCGTAGCTCAGCCGCCAGCGGCCGAGGCCGCCGCAGTGTTCGTCGACATCCGTGCTGCTCACCTGAAGCAGGCTGGCAGCCGAGTCCTGAATCGGAGGAGTTGCGCTCAAGATCATGACGATACGTGGAAAATGATCAGCCCAAACCAGAGGGAATAGCGCCCAGACTGGCACGCCCGACGCTCGAGTCCAGCAAAATATTGCCGGATCTCGATAACGCCTGACGACGCCGCGGTGCAGGCTTGCGTCCTGCCGTTCCGACATCGCAGTCGGGGTGGCGCTTCGCGGAGGATCGAGATGCGACCGACCGATGTCATGCGCGGCAGTCCGCCCGCGCCCGAGGCCCAGGTGACGCGCGCCAACTGGCGCAGCTTTCCGGCGATCCGCTGGGGCTTTACCCACACCCGCGAAGTGCTGCCGACCGCCGAGGTCCGCCGCTCCGCGCATCCGACGCCGATACCGAGCGCGCCGCACGAGCTTCAGAAGCTCGGCTTCACAGCACCCGACGGCAAGCCGACCACGATCGAGGCGACGCTGCGCGAGACCTTTGGCGATGCGCTGCTGGTCATGCAGCGGGGCACGCTGATCCACGAATGGTACGGCGACGGCATGAGCGCGATCACGCCGCATCTGATCTGCTCGATCAGCAAGTCGGTCGCGGGCACGCTCGGCGGCGTGCTGGCCGCGCGTGGGCTGCTCGATCCGGAGGCGAGGGTGGTGCGCTACGTGCCGGAGCTGGAGAGCTCGGTCTATGGCAGCTGCACCGTGCGCAACGTCCTCGATATGGCGGTCGCGATCAAGTTCGAGGAAGACTACGAGGACCCCGCGGGCGATGTCGCGCGCTATCGCTTCTCCTCGGGCTGGGACGTGCCGCCGCCCGGCGTCGAGCCCGGCCATCAACGCGCCTATCTCACCACGCTGCGCGGCACCGGCAAGCCGCACGGCAAGGTGTTCCACTACGTCTCGACCAATACCGAGGTGCTCGGCTGGGTCTATGAGCGTGCCTGCGGCATGCCTTATCCGCGCATCCTGTCGGACTATCTCTGGCAGCCGCTGGGTGCCGAGGAAGACGGCTCCATGACGCTTGACGGCCACGGCATGGGCCGCATCGCCGGCGGGCTCTCAGTGACCGCGCGCGACCTGTTGCGCTTCGGCGAGATGATCCGCAACCGCGGCGTGGTCGAGGGGCGGCAGGTGGTGCCGGGCTGGTGGATCGACGACATCCACGAGAACGGCGATCCGCAAGCCTGGACGGACGGCGATCTCGCCGACATCTTCCCGGGCGCCCGCTACCGCAGCAAATGGTACACGATCGATCCCTCACGTAACGATCTGGCCGGGATCGGCATCCACGGCCAGTGGCTCTACATCGACGCGGCCACCGACACCGTCATCGTTAAGCTCGCGACCCAGCCGAAGGCGATGGACATTCCGCTCGACCATCGCTGGCTCGCCGCCTTCCGCGCCATCACCGCGCATCTTGCCCCGCGCTGACCTCTGGACATCACCATGCTCGATACCGTCAAAGCCAAATCCCCCGCGCAGACCGCGACGCCGCATCCGCTCGATCCGCTGACAGCCGAGGAGATCGCGGCCGCCTGCACGCTGGTGCGCGCCGCTGCGGCCTCGCCGGAAAACTGCCGCTTCCCGACGGTGCGGCTGGAGGAGCCGACCAGGCAGGAGCTGGCTGCGGGCGCAGCAGGGCGCCGCGCCTTCGCGCTGACCCTGGACATCACCACGGGCGAGGCGATCGAGCACATCGTCGATCTCGGCCGCAGTGAGATCGTCGGCCGCAAGGTCATTCCGAACCGCGAGGCGCCTTATGGGCAGCCGCCGGTGATGCTGGAGGAATTCTTCAAGTGTGAGGCCGTGGTGAAGGCCGATCCCGGCTGGCGCGCGGCGATGGTTCGGCGCGGGTTGACCGACAAGGACATCGAGCTGGTACAGGTCGATCCGTTCTCCTCGGGCTTCTTCGATTTCGAGTACGAGCGCGGCGCCCGCATCGTGCGCGCCGTCAGCTTTTTCCGCGAGCATCTGCAGGACAACGGCTACGCCCACCCGATCGAGGGCGTGGTGGCCGTCGTCGACCTGATCGCCGGTAAGGTGATCGATCTCACGGACGCAGATCCGATCGTGCCGATCCCGCGCAAGAAGCGGAACTACGGCGCGCATGAAGTCACCAATCCGCGCACCGACATCAAGCCGCTGCATATCGAGCAGCCCGAGGGTGCAAGCTTCAAGGTCGATGGCTGGAAAGTGGATTGGCAGAAATGGAGCTTTCGCGTCGGCTTCACGCCGCGCGAGGGCCTCGTGCTGCATCAGCTTGCCTACCAGGACGGCGCGCGCAAGCGGTCGCTGATCCATCGTGCCAGCGTCACCGAGATGGTGGTTCCTTACGCGGACCCGACCGCGAACCATTTCTGGAAGTCGGCGTTCGATGCCGGCGAGTACGGCCTCGGCATGCTCGCCAATGCGCTTGAGCTCGGCTGCGACTGCCTTGGCAACATCCACTATTTCGACGTGCCGGCCGCCGACAGCAAGGGCGAGCCCTTCGTCATGCAGAACGCCATCTGCATGCACGAAGAAGACTACGGAATTGCCTGGAAGCACTACGAATTCCGCAACGGCCTGTTTGAGGTCCGCAGATCCCGGCGGCTCGTGATCTCGTTCTTCGCGACTGTCGGCAATTACGATTACGGTTTCTACTGGTATCTATACCAGGACGGCACGATCCAGCTGGAGACAAAACTCACCGGCATCATCCAGACCGCCGCCGTGCCGTCAGGCAAGACCTACAAATGGGGCGGCATGGTCGACGACAATCTCGGCGGCCCAACGCACCAGCACTTCTTCAACGTGCGCCTGCACATGGATCTCGACGGCGGCGGCAACACGGTGACGGAGCACGAGTTCGTGCCGCGGCCCTGGGGCGACGACAATCCGCACGGCAACGTCTTCGACACCACGACGCGCGTGCTGTCGCGCGAGCGTGACGCCGCGGCGGTCGCCAACGGCGAGACCGGCCGGTTCTGGAAGATCAATAATCCCAACGAGACCAATTCGGTCGGCGGCGCGCCGGCCTACAAGCTCGTGGTCAATCCAAGCCCCTTGATGTTGGCGCAGGAGGGCAGCTATGTGCGCAGGCGCGGCGGCTTTGCAACCAAGCATGTCTGGGTGACTGCATTCGATCCCGCCGAGAAATACGCCAGCGGCGATTATCCGAACGTCCATGCCGGCGGCGACGGCCTGCCGCGTTACGCCGCGCAGAACCGCAACATCGAGAATGCCGACATCGTGGTGTGGCACTCCTTCGGCCACACCCATGTCTGCAAGCCCGAGGACTTTCCGATCATGCCGGTCGAATACGCCGGATTCATGCTGAAGCCGACCGGCTTCTTCGCGGCCAATGCTGCCGGCGACATCCCGCCGGACCGCAATAGCCGCAGCGTGGTAACCGGCGAAAAGAGCACCGCCGCAACCTGTTGTCACGCGGCCGAAGCGTAACCTTCAACGGCTCGCGCCTTCGGCTTCGCTCGCAACGCTGATCGCGCGATGCAGCCATCGCCTACGGCGGCGTCTCAAACAGATTGCCGAGTTAGTCTGGAAGTATTCCAGTTCTAAAGAAGCGACGGCGCATTGCGCGTGAGCGCATTCGTCGCACGTGCGGCACACAGGTCTGGAGAAATTCTAACGGCGTTCCTATCGCACTCGCAAATTGCCTGAGTTAGGGCGGGTCATCAAAAATGATACCGGCAAAGCCGGCAGTGCGTGGGGCCTCGATCGACGTGACCGACTTCCAATTTTCTTCGCGTGGGGACACGCGCCATCGACAGATTGGGGTGCTGCTGCTCGGGGCGGTCAGTACATTCTCGCTCGTGGTTCCCTTTGGTTCCGTGGAGGCGCAGACGCAGATTCCCGCCGTCACCGTCGACGCGCCGGTTCAGCGCACCCGCCCTGCGGCGGTTGCTTCGTCGCGAAGGGCGGCGACACGCACCTCGCGCGCGAATCGTCGCTCTCCCGCGCAGCCGGCCACGCCGACCCAGTCGGCGTCGTCGAACGGCGCGACGGGCGAACGCGCCAATGGTCCGGTGCGCGGTTTCGTTGCGACGCGAAGCGGCACGGCAACCAAGACCGATACGCCGTTGATCGAAACCCCGCAGTCGGTCTCCGTCGTCACCACCGACCAGGTCAGGAACCAGGGCGCGGTCTCGATCGGCGAGGCCCTGCGCTATACCGCCGGCGTCAGCGGCGACGTCAATGGCGGCTCCGACACCCGCTTCGGCGCTCTGCAGATCCGCGGCTTCGACACCACCATGTCGGGTCTCTACGTCGACGGCCTGCGGATCCCCTCCAGCAACTACGTGCACTTCAACGGCCTCGATCCCTACGGCGCCGAGCGCCTGGAGGTGCTCAAGGGCCCGTCATCGGCGATGTACGGCGGCAGCGGTACCGGCGGCATCCTCAACTACGTGACCAAGCTGCCGACGGCGCAGCAGTTCGGCGAGGTCTCGGTCTCCGGCGGCAGCTTCAACCGCTATCAGGGCCAGTTCGACATGGGCGGCTCCGCCAACAAGGACGGCACGGTGCTGTGGCGCCTCACCGGCGTCGTCCGCGACGGCGAGACCCAGGTCGACTTCACCAAGGACAACCGCGTCTTCATCGCGCCCGCCGTCACGTTCAAGCCGAACGAGGACACCACCATCACGTTGCTCGCCAATTACCAGCGCGACCGGGCAGGGTGGGGCCTGCAGTTCCTGCCGGCCTCGGGCACGGTGTGGCCGAACAACGGCCGCACCATCCCGGTCTCGTTCTTCGCGGGCGTGCCGAGCTTCAACGCTTTCAACACCGAGATCGCAACCGCGGGCTACCAGCTCTCGCACAATTTCACCGACAACATCACGTTCCGGCAGAACCTGCGCTATGCCTATCAGCACAACGAGGAGAAGGTGTTTTACGGCGGCGGCTACACCGACGAGGCCGCGGGGCAGCTCGCGCGCTTCGGCAGCTACAGCAACTCCTACATCAATTCCTTCGCGGTGGATAATCAGCTCCAGGGCAAGTTCACCACGGGCATTTTCAGCCACACCACGCTGGTCGGCGTCGACTATCGCAACACCTCCTTCCGCGACACCGCTTTCTCGGTCACGACGTCAGCGCCGGAGATCAACGTCTTCAACCCGGCCTACAGCTACGACTGGACTGTCGGCGCCATGAGCGACAATACCGGGGTCAAGCAGTCGCAGGTGGGCCTCTATGCGCAGGACCAGATCAAGCTCGGCCGGTTGTCGTTCCAGCTCGGCGGCCGCCAGGATTTCGTGACGACGCAGGTCGACAGCGGCCTCGCGAACACCACTGTCGCGAAAGATGCATCGGCCTTCACCGGCCGCGCGGCATTGATGTACAATTTCGACAACGGCATCGCACCTTACTTCAGCTACTCGGAATCGTTCCTGCCGGTGCTCGCGACCGGCGCGTCCGGACAGATGCTCAATCCCGAGACCGGCGTCCAGTACGAGGTCGGCGTCAAGTACCAGCCGCTCGGCTGGAATGCGCTGTTCACCTTCGCGGCCTTCGACCTGACGCGCGATAACGTCGTCACCTACGCACCGCCGCTCTACATCGCCGAGCAAACCGGGCAGGTGAAATCGCGCGGCATCGAGCTTGAAGGCACGATGTCGCTCGCCGACGGCTGGAACCTGCGTGCCGCCTATGCCTATGTCGATGCCATGGTCACGCAGGATCCGGTGAATGTCGGCAAGGCTCCGGTCACCGTGCCGCTCAACCGCGCCTCGTTGTGGAGCGACTACACGCTCCAGAACGGGCTGCTCGCCGGCTTGCAGTTCGGCGGCGGCATCCGCTATGTCGGCGCGACCTGGGGCGATGATGCCAATACCTTCAAGGTGGGATCGGCGACCGTGCTCGACGCACTGCTCGCCTACACCCGTGACAATTGGCGCTTGTCGCTGAACGTCACCAATCTTGCCGACACCCGCTATGTTGCCGCCTGCTACAGCCTGTCAGGCTGCTTCTACGCGGAGGGACGCAAGGCGATCGGCAAGCTAACTTACCGCTGGTGAGTGCAAGACGATGAGAGCGATATTCGGCAGACTGCATCGCTGGGCGGGACTGCTCACGGCCGGATTCCTGTTCTTCTCCGGCATCACCGGAGCGATCATCTCCTGGGATCACGAACTCGACGACGTCCTCAACAGCCATCTGTTCGACGTCAGGAGCAAAGGCCCGGCGATCCCCTCGATCGAGCTCGCCAGGACAATCGAGCAACGCGATCCCCGTGCGCGTGTCGTCTACCTCTTCATGACGCCGGAGCAGGGCCATTCGCTGTGGTTCTTCGTGATGCCGCGGATCGATCCGGCGACCGGCAAGCGCTACGCGCTCGACTACAATCAGGTCTTCCTCGATCCCAACACCGGCGCGGAGCTGGGCCGCCGCTATTGGGGCGCGGTGTGGCCGGTGACGCGGGAAAACTTCGTCTCGTTTCTCTACAAGCTGCACTACACGATGCACATTCCGGAGTTCTGGGGCAGCGATCGCTGGGGCATGCGCGTGCTCGGCGTCATCGCGATCATCTGGACCATCGATTGCTTCGTCGGCTTCTATCTGACGCTGCCGTCGCGCCGGCGGGCCAAGGCGGCGCGGGCACCTGCCGTCACGCGCCAGCTCGAGCGCGGCTTCTGGGCGCGATGGGCGCCGGCCTGGACCATCAAGACCTCCGGCAGCGCCTACCGGATCAATTTCGACATCCACCGCGCCTTCAGTCTCTGGACCTGGGGCGTGTTGTTCGTCATCGCCTTCACGGCGTTCTCGCTGAACCTCTATTTCGAGGTGTTCTCGCCGCTGATGAAGATGGTGTCGAACTACACGCCGACACCCTATGAGCAGCGGCCTTATCGCGATCTCGACGATCCCATCGAGCCCAAGGTCAGCTTCGCGGACATCGCCGCACGCGCTGCCGCCGACGGCAAGGCGCGCGGCTGGACCATCCCGGTCGGCTCGATCAATTACGGCCCGGCTCACGGCGTCTATGCCGCCGCCTTCTTCCACCCCGGCGACGATCACGGCGCCGGCGGCGTCGGCCCGGCCCAGCTCTATTACGACAGCGAGGACGGCCGCCCGATCGGCGAACGGCTGCCCTGGGTCGGCACCGCCGCCGATATCTTCGTCCAGGCGCAGTTCCCCCTGCATTCGGGCCGTATCGTCGGCCTGTTCGGCCGCATCCTGATCTCGATCATGGGGCTGGTGGTGGCCGCGCTCTCGGTCACCGGCGTCGTGATCTGGTGGCGCAAGCGCCGTGCCCGTGTCCGCGTGCGCGAGACCGCTGCGATGCGGCTGAGCCGGCAGCTGACGCCGGCGGAGTAGGGCACGGTGAAACGGTCGTCGGGATGAACCTTCCGGTTTCGCAGGGCCACAAAGATGGGAGATATCCCCAGTTCCGCGGATCCCCATGAAATCCTATGCCTTGCTCTGCCTGATCGTCCTGGCGGCGCCCGTCCAGGCCGCAGCGCCCGAGCAGTCTTATCTCGACCTCCGCGATCGCTACATCGCAAAGTTCTCGAAGGCGAAGGAGAGCGACGAGCTCTCCAAGCAGCATGACGCGGCTCTGGAAGAGCTGACGAGCGTGTTGCGCGGCCTGATGGGTCCGGTCACGATCAAAGGGCTCTCGGGAGACGGCAAGTCCAACGTCGACACGCTCTTCAGGGATGACTCCGGCTTCGGCCATCTCGACGGGCTCGGCTTCGCTTCCGACGGCGACAAGATGCAGGCCGTGGTGACGACGACCGGGTTGCTCAGGCACTGGCTGCGCGAGCGCCGCGAGGACGGCCTGCCGCAGGAGATCGGTGCCGCGCTCAGGTCGGACCGCTTCTACTATTACGCCATCCAGGACGCCGCCTTCGCCAAATATGCTGAGCTGCCGGTCACCAAGCCGGCGGGCGCGAGCGTCGCGGTCGCCGTGCTGGGCCTGCGCGGCAATGGCGATCTGAAGGGACCGCCCGACGAAATCGACGTCGTTGCGATCCAGGGCGAGAAAGTGTTCTTCGTCGCGGCGCGGGACGTCGTGAAGTCGGCCCCGATCCCGACCTGCGAGAAGGTCTGGAAGCAGATGATGGCCAAGCCCGTCGACAAGAAAGACCCGCGGGGCGACATGACCCGCGAAGACAATGCCATGACCGCCTTCACGGCGTGCTTCGCCAAGGCGGCGCCGAGTCAGAGCTGGTTCGCGGCGGCCGTCAAGAAGGCGCAGAGTCAGCTCGACCTGCTACCACTGCGGTAGTTTCGCAGCGCCGCGACACTAGTTGACTCAAATCAAGGATGAAGGTGGTTCGAAACGCCCCGTCATCATGTTCGGATAGTCAGCAGCCAATCGTCGAGCCGTTGCAGCCAGCGCCGAGGCGGAGGCGGAGCGGGGGGCGGTTTGAGCTTGAGCCGGTCGCCGTCACGTCCATGAACAAGCTGGAGCGTTCGGGTGTGGTAGACGGCAAGATCCGGTCGGTGACCAATGCTCAACACGGTGGTCTGCTTCAACTCGTCATCGAACAGGCGCATGACGCGGCGCTGGCTGTCTTCGTCGAGCGCGGCTGTCGCCTCGTCGAGAAAGACCCACCCAGGCTTGTGCAGGAGAAGCCTCGCAAAAGCGAGGCGCTCCTGTTCGCCAAGCGAAAGTTCCTTGTCCCAGCGCTCGGTCTTGTCGAGCTTGGGAATGAGATCGCCGAGATCGCACCGCTCCAGGGCTTGTCGCACATCCGCGTCAAGGAAGGCGTCGGCCGGGCTCGGATAGCTCAGGGCGTTTCGGAGCGTGCCCAGCGGCAGGTAAGGGCGCTGCGGCAGGAACGCCATGGCCTCGGGCGCAGGCGTGAGGATTGTCCCGGATCCCCACGGCCAGAGGCCCGCCACGGCGCGGAACAGCGTCGATTTTCCTCTTCCGGTGTCGCCGACGATCAGTACCCGTTCGCCTGGGGTGATGCTGACGGTCGCGTCATCGATGACGATATGCCCATCCGGCAGGAGGATCCGCACCCCCTCGAAAGCAAGATTTCCGTCCGGGTGCAGCGCGCGTTTGATTTCCTCAGCGCCCTGTTCGATCGCAGGCAGGTTGTCGAGGGCCTCGCGAAACCGCGCGACCCGGTGGACCGCTGCACGCCAGTCGGCGAGCCGTGAGAAATTATCGACGAACCATCGCAACGCCAATTGTACCTGGGTGAACGCGCCCGCCACCATGATCAGGCCGCCCAGCGTCAGGTTGCCGCCGAAATAGGCCGGTGCTGCCACCAGGATCGGAACGACCAACGACAGCCAGCCGATGCCTGATGTGATCCAGGTCAGGTGAGCGAGCGAAGAGGATATCCGCCGCATCGTGTCCACGACAGCCGCGAGCGCGGCCTCGAGATGCCGCCGTTCGTCATTTTCCCCGCCATGCAGTGCGATGCTCTCGCCGGACTCGTTGACCCGAACGAGTGCAAAGCGGAATTCCGCCTCACGAGCATATCGCTCGCCGTTCAGGGCGATCAGCGGCCGCCCCACGATCCAGGTCAGAGCCGAGCCGATCGAGGCATAAGCGAGCGCACACCAGACCATATAGCCGGGAATGGCGATGTCGTAGCCCGCGACCTGGAAAGTGACTTGCGCCGAGAGAGTCCAAAGCATCCCGACGAAAGCTATGAGCTGAAGCAAGGAATAGACGATGCCGCAGCCGAGGTCGGCGGTGTAGTCGCCCAAAAGGCGCGTATCCTCCTGGATGCGCTGGTCCGGGTTGTGACCATACTCGCCGGCAAAGCCGAGCTGATAGACGCGCAGCGGCTTGAGCCACTCGGCCAGGAGGTGACGGGTGATCCACTCCCGCAGTCGAAACTTCAGGCGCTCCTGGAGAAAGGTGTTTGCGACCGTGAGCGCCAACAAAATAGCGATGATGACGACAAACGTCTGGAGATCGTGAACGAAGCCCGACAGGTCCTTGCGGCCGACGGCGTCGAAGAACCGGCCGTTCCAATCGTTGAGTTGGACTTGTCCAAACATGTTGGCAATTGTGATGACAGTCGAAGCAATGAAAATCGCCACCACCCGTCGCCCGCCTTCAGCCTGCCGAAGCACGCGCGTGAACAAGCTCAGGTCCCGGGCAAGATTGAAATCGTGTACTGGCGCAGCTTTGATGAGCGCGCTCGCGAGAGGAGGTCTGGCGGTCGCGTCCGGCATGATCGGCAGCAGAGGATCTGCGGGCTGCGGCAGCTTCGCAAATGCCTCCGCCGAAGGGGGGACGGCCTGGGGAGCCGCAGGTGATGCAACGTCAGCCTTCATGCGTCCGCGTCCCCCTGTTTCATCAGCCGGATCACCGGATTAGACAAGCAGGCCCCGGGCGGTCAGGATCTTGACCCACCGCGATGACTTTCCCCGCGGCATCATCATGATCACGCTATCATGAAAGTACTTGTTTCAGGAAGAAGCCTGCAGAACCGTCATCACGGCATTGGCTTCAAAGCCCATCCATCGGCTGGGGACATGTCAGAGAATAATGGAGAAATCCGACCTGCAGGAAGGCGCCGAGGCCGTAGTCGGGAGCTTTCGGAGAAACCTCGGAGGCGCGCAGCGCAGAAAGCAAGCGTGCGGATTGGGCGAGCTATGTCGGTTTGGCAAATAAAGATCGATTTGCCTATTGCTCGCAACCCTGCGCAGATGCTGGCCAATTCACGCTGACAATGGAAAGGTTCCCGCCTCGTCACGCCTATGACGGGTAGCGGACCGACAAGCGATCCCGGTCAAGCCTATATAGCGGGTACCGTTGGACGCCCACTCGGAGCGTCACACTCACCCCTGCGGAAAGAGGCTCGACCGACCGGGCAGGAAAACCGCAGTGAAACTTTCAAATCAGGGCCGCGCGTTGGACAACAGGTTGTTGGCCGCGCTGCCGCGTGCACATTTCGAGCTTCTCGTGCCGCATTTGGAAGACCTGTCCCTGCCGCAGGGCGCAACGCTTTCAGAGCCTGGCGACGAAATTTCGGAAGTGCTTTTCCCACATGACGGGATGCTCTCACTCCTTGCGGTGATGCGAGACGGGAAGGCCATTGAAACGGCCACTGTGGGGCGCGAAGGCGTCGTGGGCGCAATGGCCGGATTGGGGTTGTACACCTCGATGGTGCGAGTCGTCGTTCAGCTTCCGATGAGTGCAACCAGGATCGCCGCGACCAGATTTAGGAAAGCCGTGCAAAGAAGCGACGTCATTCGGGATCTCTGTGTCAACTACAATGAGGTGTTGCTGTCGCAGGCACGGGTAACGGCGGCCTGCAATGCGTTACACCCCATAGAGGCGCGTTTCTGTCGATGGCTGTTACAGTCTGCTGACAGAGCTGGCGGCG
Organism: Bradyrhizobium symbiodeficiens; assembly: GCF_002266465.3. NCBI lineage: Bacteria > Pseudomonadati > Pseudomonadota > Alphaproteobacteria > Hyphomicrobiales > Nitrobacteraceae > Bradyrhizobium > Bradyrhizobium symbiodeficiens. Next base: position 3,749,497 of record NZ_CP029427.2, read on the forward strand.
ACAGGATTGGGCTGACGCAGGAGTTTCTGGCTGAGATGCTCGGCGTGCGGCGCACTTCAGTGACTGAAATTGCCAGCAAGATTCAAGCTCAGGGTCTCATTTCATACAGCAGGGGCATGATCACGATATTGGACCGCAAGCGTCTGGAGAAGCGGTCGTGCGAGTGTTTCCAAACGCTATTGGATCAGTCCGAAATGTTGCCGCCTATCCGCTAGAGCCGACGACGGTCCTTTTAGTCTTGGCGGTCTAGATTCCCGCGGCCGTCGTTTGTCGGGGTGTTTGGTGACGGCGCCTAAACGCTTGCTTCAGTCGGTGCAGAAAACAGCACGGTAAATCGTGCGCCCTGGCCGTCGGCACCACGGCCGATCTGCAATTCACCGCCAATCTGGTCGGTAAAGGATCGAACAATTCTCATCCCCAGGCCTTTGCTGGCGCCGGGATCGAATCCCTCAGGCAGAGGCGGGCCATCATTGGAGACCGATAGCGCGTAGCCATGTTTCGGGTCCGGCCCCAACGAGATGGCAATCCGGCCCTTGCCGTACTTTGCCGCGTTTGTGATCAACTCGTTGGCGATGAAGCCGAGCGGAATGGCGATGAGGGCGGGCAAATCGATTTCAATGCCTTCGACCCTGATTTTCTCCGTGGAGGCGTCAGACGACGACATAGCGGAAAATTCGCCTCCAAGATCCTGGAGGAATTTCCTGAATTCGATTGTTCTCACACCCTCGTGCGAATGAAGGCGATGGTGGATGCGTGCAATCATCGAGACGCGATTGGCCGCCGCGAGCAATTGTGAGGCCGCTTCAGGGCTGGTCGAATTGCGGCTCTGCAGCGAAAGAAGGCTGATGGTCATCTGGAGATCGTTCAACAGCCGATGGTCGGATTCCGCCTTCAAGAGTTGCTGTCTGTGGATCAATTCGTCCTTTTGAAGAAGCAGTGCTTCGCTCTTCGCAAGCGCCTTACGCAATCGAACTGCGGTGAGCCGTGGATCCGTCAACTCAGCAGCGGGCAGGCATTGATCCGGATTCTGAAAGATCACGCCCGAAGGCGGGTCCGCACCGCCTGACGTCTTTTCATCAATCATGATTGGCCCCCGTGAGAGAGAGTCTCACCGCATTCAACTGGAAGATGAGCCTAGAGCCGCAAGAGAAGGCCCGATTGATGCAAATCAACTATGTCCGGCACCCGACATTATCTCTTTGCGCATGCACCGTTCGATGCGGTCGCGCTCGGTATCCCACTACTGGGTGGGCGAACGTTTATTGCCGCCTCGGTGGACAGCTTTCGTTTCGGAGTTGCTGGATGAGCCCGGCGGCGATCCGGAACCCTTGATCGAAGGGTTCGTTGAGTTACCGCGCGTCTGCGCACGGAGTACTTCCAATGACAAATAAGCCATCAGCCTCTGCCCAAAAGACCTCTGCCGACAAGCACAAGGGAATGATGGGAGACGGCACGGAAGAGCAAAACCTCAACCAACCAGGTAAACCCGGCGCTCGCATCGATAAGGAAGAGGTGACTGCGGCCTTCGAAAAGAAGGCGCCCCCGAAATCGTGACGCGCGCATAGCGGCGCTCCGCCAATGATAAGGCCGCCTCAACGGGCGGCCTTATTTCAATGAGCTCAGCGAGCGCGATCCCTGCGAAAAAGTGCGTCCGTAAAGCGGCGCTTCTGTTGATCGTCGAGACTGCTGTAAAGCGGTTGGGCGGCGTCTGCGAGCTTCTTGCGGGCATTCGCCTCGTCGATCTGCTGGTCAGCATCGCTGCGCATCTGGTCGATGAGATCGACGCTGCCCCGTTGCCTGGCGTGGGCATTTCGCCAGGCAATCCGTTGTTCGGTCTGCTTCTTCCACATATCCACCGCTGCGGTTTCGAAAGCAGACCAGTTCTTCTCCTGCTCCGGTGTGAGACGCAGGTCAGCCTTCATCTGGGCGGCGCGCGCCGCCGCCTGATCTGTGATTTGGCCCGCGGTCAGCTCTATGGGGTCCGAACGGTCCCGCGCGACTGCCGATCCAGTCATTGCAGTGCCGGTCAGCAAGACCGCAGTCGTGACGAGCATAAGGGTCTTCCGCATGAATTCTCCTCCTGGGGATGTGTGAGTCGAGAATGCACCGGGTCGCGCTGCCGCATCACGCAACGCCCCCGGAGAACAAGGACGACAACTTACTTGAGGGCAGAGAACCAACTGTCGATGTCCTTGCGAACCTGATCCTTTGCAAAGCCATATCGCTGTTGAAGCCGACCTTCGAGCTGGTCGCGCTTGCCGTTGATCGCGGTGAGATCGTCGTCAGTCAACTTGCCCCACTGCTCCTTCACTTTGCCTCGGAGCTCCTTCCAGTTTCCTTCAATTTGATTCCAGTCCATCGTGTGTCTCCAGATTTCAGTGTGAACAAACTACCGCGTCATCGCCGTTGCTGAGCCGTTGCGGCTGCGACAGAGATTGCCAGGCCCAGACAACGTCGAGCGTGCCCTCAGTACGGAGCGTAGTATTGACGGCGATAGGGATAGGGGCCGCCGCCGTAGTAGCCTGGTGCATAGTAGCCCGGGCCGTAGTAAGAGGGCCCGTAAGCCCCATAGGCGGCCACTCCGGCCGCGGCACCCAGAATTCCAAGACCGATGGCGGCGCCGGGAGCGCGCCGGTAGACGCGACCACCACGGTAGTGGCGCCGGTAATAGACTTCCGTCATTTCGGATGAGGCCGCCGCTTGTGTCGGAAGAGCCGTGCTCGGCGAAATCGGAGCTGCTCCCGAAGGGAGTACCGAGCCGAGCATCGCAGCACCGAAGAGCGCGACGGTAATCGCCGATGTCCTTGTCTGCATATTCATCACTGTATCCTCTCGAATTTGGAGCATCTCAAGCGTCAGTGGCCTGCGTATCGCCAGGTGGGCTTGGTGGCTGCCCAGTTGCAGCGGCTGACGAAGAGCCTCAACGTAGAGTGCTCTCAAGGTCCATGGCAGGTCTTAAAGCCTCGCGGTTCTCGCGAAGCGATAGACCTGCAGGTGTATCCGCGCTGTGACTTGATCGATTACTTGGCGCAAGCCTTGTCGGCTTTCAAAGCCGCTTCTGCCGAAGCCTTTGTGGTGTGGGCGGCGCCGACGACCTTCATGTTGCTGCCGGTAGCAGGCTGGCTCTCGACGATCTGACACTTCATCGTCGCGGTATCCTGAGCCAGGTAAAACGACGAGGGCGATTGCCCAACGGTCTTGCCGGTCTCAGCCGCGAATAACGGAGATGCGAGTGCGAGGACTGCGACCGTCGCCAATAGGGTGCGTTTCATGGAATCCACCAATTCTTGTTCGTCCGGGATCGGACAAAGAACGAATAGAAGCGGCGGACAGGCGTTCCCGCCTATGGCGGGTTTGTTTTTCGCGAACGAATTGACGTGGATCAACGACGGCTTCGAATATCTGTGGGCAGCCCGACCAGCATATCAGACTGCCCAGACCGAGGTTGCCGTCGTTACGGGCAGGGATGCCGCAGGCCATCATAGCCGAGATAGGTTCCGGAATACGGGTCATAGGACCTGAAGCGCCGTGCGCAATAGCCGACCGCGTCGTCAACATAGGGAGGCGGAGCGACGTAGGCCGGTCCGTAGCCGGGGCCATAGCCATAATACCCGTAGGGTTGCGTTGCGCCAATGATCGCTCCGCCGATCAGAGCGCCGGCGATGCCCGCACCAATTCCAATTCCTGCACCGCCATGATAGCCGCCGCGCCAGCCGCGGCGATATTGCACCGTCTCTACCGATGGTGCCACCGCGCCACGCAGCATCAGCGGGGAAGTGAGCGGCGCCGCAGCGACGGGCGCGACTAGCCACGGCGTCGTGGCGGCAACGAGCGCAACAAGCGTGGTTTTGGACAATTTGCTCATATCAGCATCTCCAGATGCGTTTTCGGGTAGCGCGGCGATCTGCAGCCGGCGTCTTCGGAAAGATGCGCGATAATGATCCAGGAAGCCTTACGTGAATTGATCTAGCGCAACGTGAGCGCGCATCGATTGGACCGACTTGGTCTTGCCGATCGGAGAAATTCGCGAAGCAGTGCCCGGCGCGCGAGCGAGGGGCGATCTTTCCTTCATACGCAGTCGCGCACGCGCGTCGCTGCCAAGGCAGCACAGGGCGCTTCCATGCTTTCGTTCATCAGCGGGATCCTGATCATCTGCGTCGCCGGGGCACTTTGCTTCTGGGCCATCGACAGGTCCGTCAACGAAAGCCGGCCGGCAATCCGCCGAAGGTCGACCTAAGACGAGACAAAAACTTCTACGGACATCCCGGCAAAGGCGCCGGTGCTGCCGACGAAGCTGCCGGACACCGGGATGGTTTGCCGGATATCGCGCGCGACCGCGACCGGGATTAGATTGAAGCCGCCGAGGCTGCGATTGGTGGGGTCGAATGTGATCCAGCCGGCTCCCGGTACGAAGACCTCCGCCCACGCGTGGGTCGATCCCGCACCGCTCGACCCGATGCTCCGTCGTTCTGGATTGTAAAGATAGCCGGAGACGATTCTGGCTCCGAACCCGAGCATGCGTGCTGCTTCCGTGAAAAGCACCGCGAAATCCCGGCATGACCCCCAGCCGCGATGCAGGGTTTCTACCGGCGTTTGGGTGCCCTCGTCCTCACGGCTCTGATACCGGACAGCTTCGGAAACGCCGACGCTGAGGTCCTTTAGCAGCGACAGCGTGTCAGTCCGACTTCCTCGGACGAACATTTGTGCCCAATTTCGCAGGACCCCCGCCGGGTCCGAGAACTGGGGGAGGGCGAGGGCGCCGAGGTCGGTCCAGTCGTCGTCAGAATAGCGGAATGGGTAAGACATGGCGGAGACCGCGATATCGAACACCGGCCATGCGACGGCGTCGAGCTGAAGCTCCGCGACGCTGGCGATCACCAGATTTGAGGCCGTCATCTGAAACGTCGCCGTCGCGATCGCATTGCCAAACACATCGTGCGCCCAGGTCAAGGCCGCAGGCGGCGTCACCGTGACGTTGCTCGATATCAGACGAAGCTCGCGGCTTTCGCGCGGACGAAGCATCAGGCGGTGCGGCAACAGGCGCACATGTTCGTTGAATCGATAGGTTGTCGTGTGAAGAACCTTCAGCGTAGTCAGCGAAAGCTCCAATCGGGCAGCTTGTGACCTGGGCTCTTATCCAATGGCCCCTCGGGAAGTATGGCCGGGTTGAACCTGCCCATGCAAATGTCGATCCAGGCGCGACCAGGATGGTCGTAGCGCGCCGGGATTGTCGGCCGGGAGCGGGGTTCCGGGTAGCCGCGGATTTGGTTGGCTGACCTGCACGCCCATATCCGCAATTCGCATAAGGTATATTATGGAATATCTTTTTGTACAATCAGATCAGTTATTTAGACCGAACTCCTATCACAGCACCTTTGCCCGGGCGTAATTTTCAGTCCGGGCCTCAAACGCCGCCCCGATGCTTGACGGCTACTGTGCATGAGGTTGTTTTTCAGATTTTGCATCAGGGTCCATCTCGCCGAAAGCCGATATTGCCGTGACCTTGTCCGGCTGCAATAAGCGAGACCTCGCGAGATCGCAGATGACCTTCAGGGCTTCCGTCCGTATAGGTTTGCGACTCAGAACAACAACAAACTTCCGAGGAAGCAGACCCATGGTCTTTTCAACGCGCTTTTCCCGCCGCACGCTTCTCAAAGCCTCCGCCGCGACCGCGGTCCTGGGCGGCATCGGTGCGCCCCATGTGGCCCGCGCCCAGAGCGCCGAGTTCACCTACAAGTACGCCAACAACCTGCCGGACACCCATCCGATGAACGTCCGCGCCAAGGAGATGGCGGCGGCGATCAAGACCGAGACCAACGGCAAGTTCGACCTCCAGATCTTCCCGAACAACCAGCTCGGGTCCGACACCGACATGCTGAGCCAGATCCGCTCTGGCGGCGTCGAATTCTTCACGCTGTCCGGCCTGATCCTGTCGACGCTGGTGCCGGCGGCCTCCATCAACGGCATCGGCTTCGCGTTCCCGGACTACGACACGGTGTGGAAGGCGATGGACGGCGACCTCGGCGCCCATGTCCGCGGCGAGATCAAGAAGGCCGGCCTCGAGGTCATGGACAAGATCTGGGACAACGGCTTCCGCCAGACCACCTCGTCGAGCAAGCCGATCACAGGCCCCGACGACCTCAAGGGCTTCAAGATCCGCGTGCCGGTGTCGCCGCTGTGGACCTCGATGTTCAAGGCGTTCGACGCGGCGCCCGCCTCGATCAATTTCAGCGAGGTCTATTCGGCGCTGCAGACCAAGATCGTCGAGGGCCAGGAGAATCCGCTGGCGATCATTTCGACCGCCAAGCTCTACGAGGTGCAGAAATACTGCTCGCTGACCAACCACATGTGGGACGGCTTCTGGTTCCTGGCCAACCGCCGCGCGTGGGAAAAGCTGCCGCAGGACGTGCGCACGATCGTTGCCAAGAACATCAACGCCGCCGCGGTCAAGGAACGCGAGGACACCGCCAAGCTCAATGCCAACCTGCAGCAGGAGCTCGCGACCAAGGGCTTGACCTTCAATCAGCCCACGGTGGCGCCGTTCCGTGACAAGCTGCGGACCGCCGGCTTCTACGCCGAGTGGAAGGGCAAGTATGGCGACCAGGCCTGGGACCTGCTGGAAAAGGCAGTCGGCAAGCTGTCGTAACCCGTTGGGGCCGTCATGGCTCATGTCGAGGTCGAGGTGACCGCAGTGGCGGGCGAGGTGGCGTTTCAGTCCCCTCGCCGACCTTCCGTGCTGGCTTCGCTCGAGCGCGTGCTTGGTCTCGTCGTCGAGATCCCGGCGGCGACCCTGGTCGTCGCCGAGATCGTGATCCTGTTTGCCGGCGTGGTCGCGCGCTACGGCCTGCACCGGCCGCTGATCTGGTCGGACGAACTCGCCTCGATCCTGTTCCTGTGGCTCGCCATGCTGGGCGCGGCGGTTGCGTTCCGCCGCTCCGAGCACATGCGCATGACCGCGATCGTGGCCAGCGCCAAGCCGTCCATGCGGGCCTATCTGGATCTGGTCGCGACCTCTGCGGCGCTGGCATTCCTGGTCCTGATCGTCTGGCCGGCCTGCGACTACGCCTATGAAGAAAGCTACATCACCACGCCGGCGCTGCAGATCTCGAACATGTGGCGCGCCGCCGCGCTGCCGGTCGGCATCGGCCTGATGGCGGCGTTTGCCTTGCTGCGGCTGCTGCGCACGGCCGATTGGCGGACGGTCGCCGCGGCCATAGCCACGGTTGCCGTCATTATCGGCCTGTTCTGGCTGGCAGAGCCGTCGCTGCGGCCGCTCGGCAATCTCAACCTCGTCATCTTCTTCGTCGGCGTCGCCGGCTTCTGCGTCTTCGCCGGCGTTCCCATTGCGTTCGGCTTCGGCCTTGCGATCTTCGGCTATCTCGCGCTGACGACACGGACGCCGGTCATGGTTCTGGTCGGTCGGATGGACGAGGGCATGAGCCATCTCATCCTGCTCTCGGTGCCGCTGTTCGTGTTTCTGGGGCTCTTGATCGAGATGACCGGCATGGCGCGGGCCATGGTGGCGTTTCTCGCGAGCCTGCTCGGCCATGTCCGCGGCGGCCTGCATTACGTGCTGGTCGGCGCCATGTACCTGGTCTCGGGCATATCCGGCGCCAAGGCCGCCGACATGGCGGCCGTCGCGCCCGTGCTGTTTCCGGAGATGAAACAGCGCGGCGCCAAGCCCGGCGATCTCGTCGCACTTCTGGCGGCGACCGGAGCCCAGACCGAGACCATTCCGCCGAGCCTCGTGCTGATCACGATCGGCTCGGTCACCGGCGTCTCGATCGCCGCCCTGTTCACCGGCGGCCTCCTGCCCGGCGTCGTGCTCGCGATCACGCTCTGCATGCTGGTGTGGTGGCGCTACCGCCACGAGGACATGAGCCACGTCCGCCGCGCCACGGGCGGCGAGATCGGCAAGACCTTCGTCATCGCCCTGCCCGCGCTCGCCCTGCCCTTCGTGATCCGCTATGCCGTGGTCGAGGGGATCGCGACGGCGACCGAGGTCTCCACCATCGGCATCGTCTATGGTGCCCTGGTCGGCCTCCTCGTCTACCGCCGCTTCGACTGGTCGCGGCTGTTTCCGATGCTGGTCGAGACCGCCGCGCTGTCCGGCGCCATCCTGCTGATCATCGGCACTGCGACCGGGATGGCCTGGGGCCTGACCCAATCAGGCTTCTCGCGCTCGCTGGCCGCGGCCATGACCGGATTGCCGGGGGGAGCAGCGACCTTCATCGCGGTGTCGATCCTGGCCTTCACCATCCTCGGCAGCGTGCTGGAGGGCATCCCGGCGATCGTGCTGTTCGGGCCGTTGCTGTTTCCGATCGCCCGGGCCGTCGGCGTGCACGAGGTGCACTACGCCATGGTGATCATTCTCGCCATGGGTATCGGGCTATTCGCCCCGCCGTTCGGCGTCGGCTATTATGCGGCTTGCGCCATCGGACGCGTCGATCCGGCCGAGGGTATCCGCCCGATCTGGGGCTATCTGCTGGCGCTGCTGGTGGGATTGATCATCGTCGCGATCTTCCCCTGGATCTCGATCGGATTTCTTTGAGGCGTTTGACGGAGGATGTCGATGAGTGAGCGGCAAAACCAGTACCATATCGGTCTCGACAAGACGCCCGCCAATTACGTTCCGCTCAGTCCCTTAAGCTTCCTCGCGCGCAGCGCGGCCGTCTATCCCGATCATGTCAGCACGGTCTATGAGGGCCGCAGCTTTAGCTGGGCGCAGACCCATGAGCGCTGCAAGCGCTTTGCGTCCTGGCTCGCGCGCAAGGGCATCGGCGTCGGCGATACCGTGGCGGCGATGCTGCCGAACATCCCGGCAATGAACGAGGCGCATTTTGCCGTGCCCATGACCGGCGCCGTGCTCAACGCGCTCAACATCCGCCTCGATGCGGCCTCGATCGCGTTTCAGCTCGATCATGGCGGCGCGAAGATCATCCTGGTCGATCCCGAGTTTTCGGGCGTGATCACCGATGCGCTGGCGCAGATGACGGGCGCGAAGCCTTTGGTGGTCGATGTCGACGATGCATCGTTCAAGGGTGGCAGCCGCATCGGCGAGATCGAATATGAGGCGGCGGTTGCGCAAGGCGACCCCGATTTCGCGGCGATCACGCCGAGCGACGAATGGGACGCGATCGCGCTGAGCTACACCTCGGGCACGACCGGAAACCCCAAGGGCGTCGTTACCCATCATCGCGGCGCCTATCTCAACGCGGTCAGCAACATCCTCGCAGGCCAACTCGGCCAGCATCCGGTCTATCTCTGGACGCTGCCGATGTTCCATTGCAACGGCTGGTGCTTTCCCTGGACCATCGCGGCCGCAGCCGGCATCAATGTCTGCCTGCGCAAGGTCGAGCCGACCAGGATATTCGAACTGATCAAGCAACACGGCGTCACCCACATGTGCGGCGCGCCGATCGTGTATAATGTGCTGATCAACGCCCCCGATGCGCCCAAGGGCAACGCCGCGCGCCGCGTCGTCGGCCTGATCGCGGGCGCCGCGCCGCCGGTCGCCGTGCTCGAAGGCGCCGAGAGCATCGGCATCAAGCTGACCCACGTGTACGGCCTGACCGAGGTCTACGGCCCCGCCTCCGTCTGCGCCGAGCAGCCCGGCTGGGACGAGCTTCCGCCGGCCGAGCGCGCGCGCATGAAGCGCCGGCAGGGCGTGCCCTACCCGCTCGAGGAAGGCGTCACCGTCATCGATCCGCAGACCATGCGGCAGGTGCCGCGCGACGGCGAGACCATCGGCGAGGTCATGTTCCGCGGCAACATCGTGATGAAGGGCTATCTCAAGAACGAGAAAGCGACGAAGGAAGCTTTCGAAGGCGGCTGGTTTCACACCGGCGACCTCGGCGTGCTCGACGAGCACGGCTACGTCATCATCAAGGACCGCTCCAAGGACATCATCATCTCCGGCGGCGAGAACATTTCCTCCGTCGAGGTCGAGGACATCCTCTACAAACACCCGGCCGTGCTGTTCGCCGCCGTGGTGGCAAAGCCCGATCCGAAATGGGGTGAAGTGCCCTGCGCCTTCGTCGAGCTGAAGGACGGCGCGACCGCCAGCGAAGCCGACATCATCGCGTTCTGCCGCAGCCACATGTCGGGCTTCAAGACGCCGAAGGCTGTCGTGTTCGGGCCCATCCCGAAAACGTCCACGGGCAAGATCCAGAAATTCCTGCTGCGTAATGCGGTGGGATCGGCGAATGCGATCTCGGCTTGAGGGAATGCCGTAAACTCCTCCGCCCGCACGCTGGAGAGCGGCGGGCGGAGGATGTCTCCGTCCTCACATCTTCTTGTAGGCGTCGACGATGGCCTGACCGTCGGCCCCCGCCTTCTTGAGCCAGTCGGTCGTGAGCTGCTCGCCGATCTTCTGGAAGCCCGCCTTCAACGCCGGGCTCGGCGGCTCGACGGTCATGCCTTTGGCCTTGAGCTGATCGATGTACCAGGTGCTCTTGTCCTGCCAGGCCTTCCAGCCGCGGGTTTCCGCCGTTGCCGCCGCCTTGAGAATGGCCTCCTGTGTCGGCTTGTCGAGCGCGTCGAACGCGGCCTTGTTGACGAAGGTGTAGTCCTTGGGAATCCAGGCCTGCACGTCATAGAAATATTTCAGCGACTCCCACGCCTTCGCGTCGTAGCCCGTGCCGCCCGACGACATGAAGGAATTCACCACACCGGTCGCGAGCGCCTGCGGCAATTCCGCGGCCTGGATCGTGACCGACTGCGCGCCGACCAGCTCTCCGATACGCGCGGTACCGACATTGTAGGCCCGCCATTTCAGGCCCTTCATGTCTTCGATCGTGGCGAGCGGCTTGTTGACGTACACGCCCTGCGGCGCCCACGGCACCACGAACAGCAGCTTGAGCCCCTGCGCATCGAGCTTCTTGGCGATCGCGGGCTTGGAGGCCTGATACAGCTTCATCGCGTCCGGGAAGCTGGTCGCCAGGAACGGGACGACGTCGATGCCGAACAGCGGATCCTCGTTCTCGTGGATCGAGAGCAGCACCTCGCCCATCTGCGCCTGCCCGGTCATCACCGCGCGCTTGATGTCCGGCGCCTTGAACAGCGAGGCGCCGGGATGAACCGTGATCTGGAGCTTGCCGGACGTCGCTGCATCGACATCCTTGACGAAGGCGACCAGGTTTTCGGAGTGCGGATTGTCCGCCGGGTACGCCGCCGGCAGATTCCATTTGGTTTGGGCCAAGGCGGGGGTCGCAATCGCCATAACGCCGGCGATCAAGGACGCGCGGAATAAACGAGACATCATCGGACTTCTCCTCACTTCGATTTGAATACGCTCAGTCTGGGAAAGCGAGCTTGGGCAGGAACATCACGATCTGCGGATACTCCGTGATGATGAACACGGCAGCCAGCAGCAGGACGAAGAACGGAAACGCCGCCCGCGCAACCGTGAACGTGTCGCGTCCACTCATGTTCTGCAGCACGAACAGATTGAATCCGACCGGCGGCGTGATCTGCGCCATCTCGACATGGATGATGAGGTAGACGCCGAACCAGACCAGGTCGAGACCGGCCTGCCTGACCATCGGCAGCACGATGACGGCGGTCAGGACGATCATCGAGATGCCGTCGATCAGGCAGCCGAGGATGATGTACATGATGCTCAGATACAGCGCGAGCATGCCTGGCGTGAGCTGCTGCCCCTGGACCCAGGTGGCGAGCGCGGCCGGAATGCCCGTATAGGCCATCGCAGCCGTAGTGTAGGCCGCGCCTGCCAGGATCAGCATGATCATGCAGGTCAGGCGCGTCGCGCTCATGATGCTTTCGAGGAGGTTCTTGCGCGTGAGCGTGCCGCTCCACCACGCCAGCAGCAGCGCGCCCGTAACACCCCATGCCGCGCATTCCGTGGCTGTCGCGAAGCCCAGCACCAGCGACAAGAAGACTGCCATGATCAGCAGCAGACAGGGCGCGAGCTTCGCCGATTCCTGCAGCTTCTGTCGGAATGGCATCGGCGGATCGCGGGGCGGAACCTTCTTGGGATTGAGCAGCGACCAGATGATGATGTAGCCCGAATAGAGCACCATCACGAGCACGCCCGGCAGGAAGCCGCCGAGGAACACTTGGAGCACGGAGACGTTCGCCGTGACGGCGTAGACCACCATCGGGATCGAGGGCGGGATCAGAAGGCCGAGCGTGCCGGAGCCGGCGAGCGAACCGAGGCTCAAGCCCTTGTCGTAGCCGCGCTTGTCGAGCTCGGGCAGCGCGATCTTGCCGATGGTCGCACAGGTCGCGGCCGAAGAGCCCGACACCGCCGCGAAGATGCCGCAACCGATCACGTTCACATGGGTCAGGCGCCCGGGCAGCCACTGAACCCAGGGCGACAGGCCCCGGAACATTTCCTCCGACAATTTGGTGCGGAAGAGGATCTCGCCCATCCAGATGAACAGCGGCAGCGCAGCCAGCGTCCATGACGAACTGGCGCTCCAGGTCGTCGTCGCGAGCACGGCGCCGAGCGGCAGGCTGGTCGTCAGCGCCATCGCCACGAAACCGACGAGGCCGAGCGAGACAGCGATCCAGACGCCGCTTCCCAGCAGCAGGATCATGACGCCGAGCAGGACGAACGCCAGCTCGATCATGCCGAGATTGGCCATGGTCAACCTCCGCCGCCCTGCGAAATGCGCTCGACGAACTCTTCCGGGGTCTCGTCCGGTGAGCCCTTTTCGTAGGTCGGCCGCTTGCCGCCGACGACCCCGACCATTTCATCGATGAGGGCGATCGACAGAATCGCAAGACCACCGGCGAAGCCGAGCTGCGGGATCCAGAGCGGAAGCGGGACGACGCCCTGCGCCACATCGTTGAAGCGCCAGGAATCGTAGGTCATCTGCACCGCGTAGCGGGTGAAATAGAGGATGAAGGCGGTGGCAATACCGAGCGCCACGATCTCCGCGATCTGCTTGGTTCGCCCGTGCAGACGCTCCAGCAGCAGGCCGACGCGGATCATCTCTCCGCGCTTGAAGGTGTGTGCAAGGCCGAGGAAAGCCATCGCGGCCATGCACCAGGACGCGAAATCGTCGCCGGCGGGAATGTTGATCGCAAATTGGCGTCCGACCGACATCGCCATCATGATTGCAAAGATCGCAACCATGAAGACCCCGGCGGCGTAGCCTGCCCCGAGATAAAGCAGATCCAGCGCGCGGCGCAGCGGTCCCCCCGTCGTTACGTCGTCCCCTGCCACGCAATCCCCATCCTCATACGAGGCGATCAGCCGACCCGGCGATCAATATCGCTCGTCACCGATCCTGCCTACCGCCCTTGCCTAACGCCTGTCTTTCAGACGTTAGATCAACATGATGCACCCGATGCAAGCAAGGACTATGCCTGCCGGCGGCGGAATTTCTACCGCAGGTTCAGTGCGTCTCCAGCCGCAGCCCGTCAAAAGCGGGCACGACGCCTGCGGGCAGCGATTGCCGGATGACCTCGTAATCGACGTCGGCCGTCATGTTGGTGATGACCGCGCGCTTCGGCTTGAACCGCTCGATCCAGGACAGCGCGTCGTTGATGCTGAAATGGCTGACATGGTTGGTGTAGCGCAGGCCGTCGACGATCCAGAGATCGAGGTTTTCCAGCGCACCCCAGCTCTCGCGCGGGATGTCGTTGAGATCGGGTGTGTAGGCCGCATCCCCGATGCGGTAGCCGAGCGCGGGGATGTTGCCGTGCTGCACCAGAAAGGCCGTCATCGTGACGGCGCCGCCTTTCCCCAGAACGGTCTGGCTTTCGCCCGCCTCGATCGAATGCCGGGTCAGGATCGGCGGATAGTCGCTGCCCTCCGGCGAGATGAAGCAATAGGAGAACCGCGACAGGATGTCCTTGGCCGTCGACTGGTTGAAATAGGTCGGGATACGACGGCGCATGTGCATCACGACCGAACGCAGATCATCCATGCCGTGGGTCTGGTCGGCGTGCTCATGGGTCAGAAACACCGCGTCGATGTGATCGACATTGGTCGCGAGCAATTGCTCGCGCAGGTCCGGCGAGGTGTCGATCACGATGCGCGTGGTGCCGTGCTCGGAGATCCGTTCGACCAGCAGCGAGCAGCGGCGACGGCGGTTCTTGGGATTGCTGGGATCGCAGGCACCCCAGCCCAGTGCCGGGCGCGGCACACCGGCGGAAGAGCCGCAGCCCAGGATCGTCAGCGTCAGCGTCATGCGGCTCCCAGTCCTATGCCTTCACCTTGGAAAACAGGCGAAAGAAGTTTTCGCTGGTCTGGCGCGAGATCTCGTCAAACGATACGCCGCGCGTCTCGGCCAGCACTTTCGCCACCTCGACCACATAAGCGGGCTCGTTGCGTTTACCCCGGAATTTGCCGGGCGCAAGATAAGGCGAGTCCGTTTCGACCAGGATGCGATCGGATGGAAGTTCGGCCGCCAGCGCCCGCAAGGTCTCCGATTTCTTGAAGGTCAGGATGCCCGTGAAGCCGATATAGAGGCCCAGCGACACCGCCTTCAGCGCCAATTCGCGCCCGCCCGTATAACAATGCAGCACGGCGCGAAACGATCCCTTGGCCGCCTCCTCTTCCAGGATGCGCGCGCAGTCCGCGTCGGCTTCGCGGGTGTGGATCACCAACGGCAGGCCGGTGGCGCGCGCGGCTGCAATGTGGGCGCGAAAGCCCCTCGCCTGCGCCTCCGGCGAGCCGTCGTCGTAGAAATAATCGAGCCCGGCTTCGCCGAGCGCGACGACCTTGGGGTGCTCCGTGAACGCAACCAGCTCGTCCGGCGAAATGCCGTCCTCCTCATCCGCATTGTGCGGATGAGTGCCGACCGAGCAGTAGACGTCGTCGTAGCGCTCAGCGATGGCCAGAATCTGATCGAGCTTTCGCACCCGAGTCGAGATCGTGACCATGCGGCCGATGCCGGCCGCGCGCGCTCGCGACACAATTCCGTCGAGATCTTCCGCAAAGTCGGGGAAATCCAAATGGCAGTGGCTGTCGACAAGCATTATCGAGCGTCGCTTTCCAAACCAGAGGTCGGCCGTCCGCGGTCCCGACCTTCGACGGTGCTGGATGGCTGTCGACGGGGGCCTCAGCTCACAGGTAGGGGTAGTGTGAGGGGACGTCAACCGGACCGCCGATCTCGCGCCCCGGCCGGTTCCTGCGCGGCCAAGCGCCGTCGGCGGTCAGGATCAGAGGTCCAGCACCTCGCGCACCTTCTGCGCCAGCTTGTCGCTCCTGTAGGGTTTTTGCAGCAGATGCACCCCGGCATCGAGCCGACCATGATGGACGATCGAGTTCTCGGTATAGCCCGAGGTGAACAGAACCCGAATGCCTGGGACGCTCTGTCCGATCCGCTCCGCGAGTTCACGTCCGGTCATGCCGCCAGGCATCACGACGTCCGTGAACAACAGATCGGGCGCTCCGGAACGCGAAACTTCCAGGAGCGCGGACGGTCCGTCGCCGGCCTCCGTCACCCGATAACCCAGGCGGCGCAATTGCTGGACGGCAAACATCCGCACATGAGGATCGTCCTCGACGACAAGGATGGATTCAGCGCCGGTCGCGGCGGGTTCCGGAGCCTGTGAAGACGGGACAGCGGTCGTCGTGCCGGCTTCGGCACGCGGCAAATAGATCTTGATGCACGTGCCGTGCCCGACTTCGCTGTAGACCTGGATGTGCCCGCCGGTCTGCTTGACGAAGCCGTAGACCATGCTGAGTCCGAGTCCCGTCCCCTTGCCGACCGGCTTGGTCGTGAAGAACGGCTCGAAGATGCGGTCACGCATTTCCGGGGCGATGCCGCTGCCCGTGTCGGACAAGGCCATCATGACGTACTGCCCTGGATTGACCTCCAAGTTGTGCGCGGCATAATCGTCCGAGAGATCGACGTTGGCCGTCTCGATCGTCAGCTTGCCACCCTGCGGCATCGCATCGCGCGCATTGAGGACGATATTGAGAATGGCAGTCTCGGTTTGGCGGATATCGGCGGTCACGCTCCACAACGGCTTCGCAAGTCGAAGTTCGACTTCGACATTCTCGCCGATGGTACGCCGCAGCAGCGCGTTCATGTGCGTCACGACCTCATTCAGCTCGAACGTGCTGGGCTCGAGCGCCTGGCGGCGCGCGTAGGCGAGCATGAGTTGCGTCAGGCTCGCGCCGCGCTCGGCGGCGGCGATGATCGGCTCGACCAGCTTACGAAGATCGTCGCTCTTGATCTCATCCTTGAGGACCTCTGCGTTGCCGAGGACGACAGTCAGCAAATTGTTAAAGTCATGGGCGATGCCGCCAGTCAACTGGCCGATCGCTTCCATCTTCTGCGCCTGTGCGAGTTGCGCTTCGATCCGCTTGCGGTCCGTGATGTCTTCCGTCAGGAAGGCGACGCCGCCGATGTTGCCGAGCGCATCGAACCAGGGGCGTACCTCCCAGCGCAGCCATTGCAGCCGTCCGTCGGATCTCGTGAACGAATCCTCGTCGGCATGAAGTGTCTCGCCCGCAAGGGCGCGGCGGTGAATCGCGCGCCAGCGTTCCGGAATTTCGGGAAAGACTTCATAATGTGACAGCCCGCGCAGATCGCGTCCAATGAGACCGTAGTCGACCAGCCAGCGGTCGCTGTAGACGATGTAACGCAGCTCATTATCGAGCATCGCGATCGCGGCGGGCGAGTATTTGATGAAATATCTCAGGCGCTCCTCGCTCTCGCGCAAGGCTTCCGCTGCTCCTTGCTGGAGCGCTTCGAGGGTTCTGCGGCTGGAAACGTCCCTCACTGCAGCGATCGCGGCATGCCGGTCGGCTACGATGATCGGACTGATGCTGATCTCGGCCGGGAATTCCGTCGTGTCCTTACGACGCCCAGACAGCAGCAATCCACCACCCATCATTCGGGAGGTCGGCTTCCGGAAATAGGCTTTGATCTGATTGGAGTGTTCGCCGCGAAATCGTTCGGGGATCAGCACCTCGATCGAGCTGCCGACAAGCTCGTCGGGCGCGTATCCGAAAATGTCGGTGACACGATCACTGGCGAATTCGATCACGCCAGCCGCGCTGATCATGATAACGGCGTCCGGACTGGCCGCCAGGACTCCTCTGAACCTCGCTTCGCTTGCGCGCAAATCGGCCGCTGTGCGGTCTCGATGAGCGGGTCCCTGCCCCGATCTCAGGTTACGCAGTCGCTGCCGAAGTCCGGCTCTGAGCGACCTCCCAGGCTTTTTTGGCGACTCGCCTTCGTCCTTGATATCCGGTGGACTCAATTCTCACCTATCCTGCCTAGGTGCGAAAAGCAGAGTCCGGCGCTCAAGTTGCATTGATCTGGATCAATGACACGGGCCGAATCGCGGGCGCGGCGTCCGTCGCGCGGCTAGGTGCCCATCTGAATACCTGTCAGCAAGAGGCTGCGCAGGTCCCGGCGTCCCACGCAAGCCCTTCGGGGCAAGCGTAAGGCCGGGACCCGGGCGCCGGGTCGTGTTTAAGCCGCGGGCTCGATGTAGCGCGGGAATGCCGGCGTCGGCGCCGGCAGCGTCGAGCCCGGCGCGATCCGCTTGTCCCCACCGAGCATCGCGAAAGTGCGCTCGGTCTCGGGAATACCGAGGCTGTCGAGCAGCAATCCCGAGGCGGTCGGCATCGCGGGCTGCGCCAGGATCGCGATCTGGCGCACGACTTCGGCGGTGACGTAGAGCACCGTCTTCTGCCTGACAGGATCGGTCTTGGCGAGCGCCCACGGCGCCTCGCCCGCGAAATAGCGGTTGGCCTCCGCGACCACGGCCCACACGGCGTTGAGCCAGTGATGGATCTGTTGCGTCGCCATGGCCGCGCGGGACGCGGCGACCATGCCGTCGGCCATCGCCAAAATCGCCTTGTCGTTGTCGCTGAACTCGCCGGGCTCGGGCAGCACGCCGCTGAGCTGTTTTGCGATCATCGACAGCGAACGCTGCGCGAGGTTGCCTAGATCGTTGGCGAGGTCGGCGTTGATGCGCGCCACGATGGCCTCGTGGTTGTAATTGCCGTCCTGTCCGAACGGCACCTCGCGCAGGAAGAAATAGCGCACCTGGTCGACGCCGTACTGGTCGGCGAGGTTGAAGGGATCGACGACGTTGCCGACCGACTTCGACATCTTCTCGCCCCGGCTGAACAGGAAGCCGTGAGCATAGACCCGCTTCGGCAGCGGAATCCCGGCCGACAGCAGGAATGCCGGCCAGTACACCGCGTGGAAACGGATGATGTCCTTGCCGATGATGTGCACATCGGCCGGCCAATAGCGCCAGTTCTTGTCGTTCTCGTCGGGAAAGCCGACGCCGGTGATGTAGTTGGTCAGCGCGTCGACCCAGACATACATCACGTGCTCTTCGTCGCCGGGGACCTTGACGCCCCAATCGAATGTGGTGCGCGAGATCGAGAGATCACGCAGGCCGCCTTTGACGAAGCTCACCACCTCGTTCTTGCGGGAATCCGGCCCGATGAAGTCGGGCTGGTCCGCGTAAAGTTTCAACAGCTTGTCCTGGTAGGCCGACAGGCGGAAGAAATAGCTCTTCTCCTCGACCCATTCGACCGGCGTGCCCTGCGGGCCGAGCCGGACGCCGTCATCGTTCAAGCGCGTCTCGTCCTCGGCGTAATAGGCCTCGTCCCGCACGGAATACCAGCCGGCATAGACGTCGGCATAGATGTCGCCGTTCGCCTCCATGCGCCGCCAGATCTCCTGGCTGGAGCGATGATGCTGCTCCTCGGTGGTGCGAATGAAACGGTCGAACGAGACGTTCAGACGCTCGTCCATCTGCTTGAAGCGACCAGCATTGCGGGTTGCGAGGTCGGCTGCAGACATGCCCTCGCCGGCCGCCGTCTGCACCATCTTCTGACCGTGCTCGTCGGTGCCGGTCAGGAAGAACACGTCCTTGCCGTCGAGCCGCGCAAAGCGCGCCAGCACGTCGGTCGCGATCGCCTCATAGGCGTGGCCGATATGCGGGACGCCGTTGGGATAGGCGATGGCGGTCGTGATGTAGAAGACGTTGTCGCGCGCGGGTGCGGCAACGGGTGCGCGGACTTGCAGAGCTGCGACAGGCTTCGGCGCAGGCTGCACCTTAGGCTTCGACACTTTGGGCTTAACAGCCTCCCGCGGGGCAGCGACAGGGGTCGGCGTGGCGATCACCGCAGCCGCAGTCACCTTGGCCTTCCTGGCCACTTTCTTCGCAGGAGCTTTGGCCGGCTTCTTGACCGCTTTCTTCACCGTCTTCCTGGCGACGGCCGGCTTCTTGGCGGCCTGCTTGCTGGCCTTCTTTACCGTCTTCGCGGCGCTCTTCTTCACGCTCTTCCTGGCGGCAGCCTTCTTCGCCTTCGCGGCCTTCTTGCCCGTCTTGGCAGCTTTGCGCGCAAGCGCTTTCACAGCCTTCCTCGCGGCTTTCTTGACGGCTTTCTTCGCAGCCTTCTTCTTGCCCTTGGCGGTTTTCTTAGCTCGCGTTGCCACGACGAATTCCTTTTGTCGGCATCTCAAAAATCGGGAAACGAACCTGCGTCAGGTCGTTGTCTTGCGCATGATCGTTTCGGAAAACCGCTCCGCACTTTCCCGGCTCATGCTTCAGCGCGTCGCGTCCGCCAGCCAGCCGAACACCGAGAAAACCAAGGGCTTGCGCTCCAGATTGTAGGTTTCGGTGTCGCGCGCGGCGCGGACGATCTTTTCCCATACCTCGGCTAGGCGCGCAAGGCGCGGCAGGTTCTGGTTGGCATTGGCATCGTCCGCATGCAGGCGCTCCGCGATCCAGCGGTCGATGCCGTCGATGAAGGCGCCGAGCGCGACGCGGTCGTTGGTGGGAAGCGAATCGCCGAGCGTGTGCAGTTCGCGCGGATCGACCTGCGGCAGTCGCGCCAACATCGCCGCCGTGCGCTGCTGCAGCTTCAGAGCATCGCCGCCGAGCAGCGTCAGCGCCCGTGCAACGCTGCCCTCGGAGGCCTCTGCGGCCTCACGCAGCGCAGGATCGTTCGGATCGAGCTCGGCTGCGGCCGCCGCCGCCCCGATCACGTCATTCGTGGCGAGCGATCGCAGGCGCAGCTTGCGGCAGCGCGACTGGATCGTGGCGAGTACGCGCGCGGGGGCGTGGCTCACCAGAAGGAACAGCGATTGCTGCGGCGGCTCCTCGAGAATCTTCAGAAGCGCGTTGGCCGCGTTCGGATTGAGTTCGTCGACGGTGTCGACGATGCAGACGCGCCAGCCTTCGGCCGCGGCAGTCGAGCCGAAGAAGCCGATGGTCTCGCGCGTCTCGTCCACGGTGATCACGGTGCGCATCACGCCGCGATCGTTGGCGGTACGCTCCAGCGTCAACAGGCCGCCATGCGAGCCGGCCGCCACCTGCCGCGCCACGGCGTCCTCAGGATCGATCGCGAGGTCTTCGGCGCGCTGCACGGCGGGCGCCAGCGGCTGGCTGTGGGCGAGCACGAAGCGCGCCATGCGATAGGCCAGCGTCGCTTTGCCGATGCCCTGCGGACCGCCGATCAGCCAGGCGTGCGGAATCCGCCCGCTGCGATAGGCCGCCAGCAGCGCGGTCTCGGCCTCGCGATGGCCGAACAGCTTCGATGTCTCGCGCGGATGCGGAATGGCGCTTTCACGTTCGGTCTGACGCGGGCTCATGCGGAGACCACCGAGGCTGGTGTGGGAAGGAGACGGTCACGCAGCACCGTCCAGACCCGGCCTGCGACCGTGTCAGGGTCGGAATTGGCGTCGATCAGCACGCAGCGCGCGGGATCGTCCGCGGCAATCTTGCGATAGGCCTCGCGCAAGCCCTGGTGAAAACCGAGCTTCTCGCCCTCGAACCGGTCGGGCGTGGCGCTGCCGCGGCGCGCGGCGGCGCGCTGCAGGCCGATCTCGACCGGCAAATCGAGGACGATGGTGAGGTCCGGCTTGAGATCGCCGATCGTGACCCGCTGCATCGCGTTGATCAGGCTCTCAGGCACTTGGCCGAGGCTGCCCTGGTAGGCCCGTGTCGAGTCGGCGAAGCGGTCGCACAGCACCCAGGTGCCCTGGTTGAGCGCGGGCAGGATCACGGTGCGGACATGGTCGTCGCGCGCGGCGGCAAACAGCAGCGTCTCCGCCTCGGGGCCGAGCAGCCTGCCCATGCCCGACAGCACCAGATGACGCATGATCTCGGCGCCCGGCGAGCCGCCCGGCTCCCGCGTGACGCGGATCCGCAGCTTTGCCGCCTTGAGGCGGTCGGCGAGCTTCTTGATCTGGGTCGACTTGCCCGTGCCCTCGCCGCCTTCAAAGGTTATGAAGCGTCCGCGTCCGGACGGCCGCTGTCCCGCGCGCTCACTCATGATCAGAGCTTCTCGGCGCCTGCGCGGAACATGCCGATCACGAGCTCGCTGGCGCCGTCGATCGCGCGTCGCACGGTTGAGCCGGTGCCGATGGCTTCGGCCGCATAGACCGGCGTCTCCACCGCGATGTTGCCGCTGCGCCAGACCCGGACCACGCCGACCTGCTGGCCGGCCTCGACCGGCGCCCGCACCGGGCCGCTATAGACGATACGCGCAATCAGCTTGTCGCTGCCGTTCTTGTGCACCATCACCTTCACCGGGGTCTTGGCGACGAGCTTAACCGAGCGGCTCTCGCCGCCGAACACCTTGGCGTAGCCGACGGGCTGCTCGGCCGCGATCAGCGTGCGGGTCTCGAAGTTGCGAAAACCCCATTCCAGCATCTTTTTGGCTTCGGTGGCGCGATCCTCGTGGTCTTCCAGACCATTGACGACCACGATCAGCCGCGTGCCGTTCTGCACGGCCGAGCCGACCATGCCGTAGCCGCCTTCCTTGGTGTAGCCGGTCTTCAGCCCGTCTGCGCCTTCCATCGAATTGAGCAATGGATTGCGATTGAATTGGCGGATCTTGTTCCAAGTGTACTCCTTCTCGCCGAATAGTTTGTAGAACTCCGGAAAGTCCAGGATGATGTGCCGGGCGAGCACGCCGAGCTCGCGCACCGTCATCTTGTTGCCGGGGTCGGGCAGCCCATTGGAGTTGCCGAAAGTCGACTTGGTCATGCCGAGCTCGCGGGCGCGCTTGGTCATGAAGTCGGATGCGAAGATTTTCTCGTTGCCGGCCATGGCTTCGGCGAGCGCGATGCAGGCGTCGTTGCCGCTCTGGATGATCGCGCCGTGCAGGAGGTCGTCGACCGAGACCTTGCTGTTGATGGCCGCGAACATGGTCGAGCCGCCCGAGGGCGCCCCGCCCCTGCGCCAGGCGTTCTCGCTGATCCGGTATTCGTCGGTCAGCTTGATGTCGCCCTTCTTGATGGCATTGAAGACGACCTCGGCCGTCATCAGCTTCATCATGCTGGAGGGCGCGCGCAGCTCGTCGGCGTTCTTCTCGAACAGCACGCTGCCGCTGGAGGCCTCGATCAGGATCGCGGTCGGAGCATCGCCGTCGAAGCCGGCATCCTCCGTCTTCTTGGCACCCTGGACGCTCTGGTTGGCCGCATAGAGAGCCCCGCCCCAGCCGATCCCCGCCGCCACAGCGGCGGCGACAATCCCGCGCGCCATCGCTCCGGCGGTGAACCGGGTCCGACGGAACGAAAAAAGACGAAATGCCATGGCCAAGCCCTGAGAGCGGCGTTCTAACAGTTGGAACCGGTGCGAACAACACAGGGCTGACGCCTGCCGTGAGATTGCACGATTCTCGCTGCGCCCCTATCGTGGTGTCTTATGTTTCTCGACCAAACCCCTGAAACAAGGCGGAAAAGCGATGTCTTCCACCCGCGTGATCAAGGCCAACGGCATCGATCTCTTCATCCGCGAAGCCGGCCGGGGTCCGCTGGTGGTGCTGTGCCATGGCTGGCCGGAGCTGTCCTATTCCTGGCGCCACCAGATCCCCGCGCTGGCCGAAGCCGGGTTTCATGTCGTCGCCCCCGACATGCGCGGCTATGGCCAGAGCTCGGCGCCGCCGGACGCCGCGGCATACTCGATCTTCGATACGGTCGGCGACGTCGTCGGCCTCGTGCGGGCGCTCGGTGAGACCAAGGCGATGGTGGTCGGCCATGATTGGGGCGCGCCGGTCGCCTGGCACGCGGCGCTGTTCCGGCCCGACATCTTCACGGCGGTGGCAGGCCTGAGCGTTCCGCCGCCGTTCCGCGGCCGCGGCAAGCCGCTCGACCTCTTGCGCCAGGGCGGCGTCACCAATTTCTACTGGCAGTACTTCCAGGCGCCCGGCGTCGCCGAGGCCGAGCTGGAACGCGACGTCGACCGCACCATGCGCATCGTGCTTGGGGGGCGCGGCCTCGCCGATCCCAGCGCCGCCATGTTCGTGCAGGAGGGCAAAGGCTTCCTCGGCCACGCCACCACCGATGAGCCGCTGCCCGACTGGCTCGGCGAAGTTGACCTCGCCTATTTCACCGAAAGCTTCCGCAAGTCCGGCTTTCGCGGCGGGCTGAACTGGTACCGCAACCTCGACCGCAATTGGGAGCTGACGGCGCCCTGGCAGGATGCGCAGATCCGTCAGCCCTCGCTGTTCATCGCCGGCTCCAAGGACGCCGTCATTACCGGCTTGATTGGCGCCAAGCGCGTCAACGAGCTCGAGCGCGTGCTGCCCAACCTGAAGCGAAAGCTGATCATCGAGGGCGCCGGCCACTGGGTCCAGCAGGAACGGCCCGACGAGGTGAATGCGGCGCTGGTGAAATTCTTGAAGGAGAGTGCGGCCTAATAGAGCCCGCGGCCGCTCAGGATGCTGCGGGCCTCGGCAGCGCCGTCGGCCGACACGGGAGCGCTCTCCGCGGCGTAGCGGCGGTCTTCCTCATAGGACACGGCGCGGGCGTTGTGGACCGCCCGGCCCCGGCTGCGGCTCGAGGCCGACATTTCCGAGGTCGCATTGAGCGAAGCCATGTCGGCGGAAGTCGTGCCGAGATTATACGGCCGTCCCTCCGGCATCGGCACGTCGCCGCGAATGGCACCGCGGCTCGATCCCGGCAATTCCGGCACGAACGGCTTCGCCGAGGCGACCCGGACCATCGAGGGCGACGGCGCCGGAACGCCGGTGCGCAGGGTCGCCAGGAGCTGGCGGTCGTCGGAGCCTTCGAGCGGCGCCCGGCCGACATATTCGACGCGCACCCTGGCGACGCCATTGCCTTTGAATTCAAGCAGTTCGGCGGCCTTGTTCGAGACATCGATGAGGCGATTGCCGTGATAGGGGCCGCGGTCGTTGACGCGCACGATCAGCGACTTGCCGTTCGAGATATTGGTCACCCGCGCATAGGACGGCATCGGCAGGGTCGGATGCGCCGCGGTCAGCGAGGTCATGTCGAACACTTCGCCATTGGCGGTCAGGCGGCCGTGGAAGTCGTCGCCGTACCACGACGCCATGCCCTCGGCGCGGTAATTGACGTCCTCCTCCGGAACGTAAGTCTTGCCCCCCACGACGTAGGGCTTGCCGACGCGGTAGGTGCCGCCGCCCTTCGGGACCGGCTCCCCGAAAGCCACGACCCGGGGGCTCGAGGACACGCCGTATTTCGGATCGACGCGGCTGGCGAACTTGTTGGACGAGGCGCAATTGGCCAGCGCAAGGCAGGTTGCGACCGCCGCAACACCACGTGCGGCCCGCAAAACCGAATCTGACCGTCGGATCCCCATTCGCCCCAAATACCACTTTGCCGGAGGCGTACCCAACCCGCTTTGGCGACGGGGAGCGCTGTCCGGTCCTTTGATCCGAGGCGGCCCACCACCGCATCGGAAGCGGTAACGATAACGCAACCCGAACACGGCGGAAATGGGGAGCGCGCAGCGATCCCGCCGGGATGGTAAACGAGACGTTCGCATTTTTCCGTTGTTCTACGGAGCGATGGCGCCTGCTCTGTGCCACGGCTGGACATTCTGTTGCGCCAAATCCTCACTCCACCCCCATTGTCGCCGGCTTCACTGGAATTCTTTTGACTGTGCAAGGCCGTCCGCGTTCTCTCGGATGCAAGGGCGGGATTTGGAATTTAACGATGATCGAGACGGTTTCGGCACTGATGGGTTTGGTAAGCGTGGGAATCTTTTTGGCCCATGCGTTTGAAGGCTACCGCACGAGGGCCTGAGGGCACTCGCGCGAGAGGCAAGCATCACCTCTTTCAAGACCGCGCGTTCGGACAATTTTGATCGATCCGACCGGGTATCAAAGACGAGAGCGGCAGGTGTCCCATGCGCAACCATGACCTGGTATCTGACGGCTTCCTGGCATTGACCGCCAGCGGTTTGGTCCTGCTCTGCTCGAGCCTCGTGGCGCTGGCGTTCGCCTGAGCGCCGCTTCATCCTCCCCGGCACGGCTCCACCGCGGCGCAGCATGCGCCGATGTCGCGCTCCCATTCTGTTGATCGAATTTCCGCGTTCGGTGCCTCGACTCATGTCCAGAGGCCATCACCAACTGGGGTGACGCACATGCTTGCCGAGAAATTCTTTCTGGTCCTGGAATCTCTGATCCGCGGCGACCGCACCTATCCGGACGGAAGCCCCCGGATCATCAGCATTTCCCCGCACGTGCCGGTCAGGCTGCCGGCGCAGAAATAGCCGGCGTCACGCGCCACTCAGCGCAGGCCCAGCAGGGAGCGGCGATAGAGGCCGTCGCGGGCTTCGTTCAGGCAGACGAAGCTGCCGTCGAAGCCTTGGCCATATCGCTTCTGCCCCTTGCGGTAGTAGATGCCTTTGCGGAAATCGAGCCAGACCACCTTGTCGTGCGGGCAATGACGCTGCGCCTGTGTCTCGTAGCGAAACGGCGTCAGCGGTGTCGCCGAGACTTCCGCGGAGCCGACGCCGACCACGATCAGGCCGGCGAGCGCGATCTCGCCGGACCATCTGCCAAAGCCGCTCCTCGTCATTCCCCGCCTTCCGATCCCGGCCGTCGCGCGATGGGCCGTCCGGTACGCTAGCACGAAATGGCGTGCGCCGACGAAAGCGAGACGCGCGCTGCGTCTTCCGCCGGCCATGTTGTCGGGCTAGAGGAAAGCGAGATCGCTTCGTTTGCGAGGATGCGGCCTGAATGTCGGTTGAGCCTTCACCCCAATCCGAACCTCGTGCCGAACCCCGCGCGCCCCTGCCGCGCCTGGGCCTGCTGCCGATGATCATCTTCGGCTCGCGCTGGCTGCAACTGCCGCTCTATCTCGGACTGATCGTGGCGCAATGCGTCTACATCGTGCTGTTCCTCAAGGAGCTCTGGCACCTCTCCTGGCACGCGATCGACCTTACCGAGCAGCAGATCATGATGAGCGTGCTCGCGCTGATCGACGTCGTGATGATCTCCAATCTGCTCGTGATGGTGATCGTCGGCGGCTACGAGACATTCGTCTCGCGGCTCGACCTGCAGGGCCATCCCGACGAGCCGGAATGGCTCGGCCACGTCAACGCGAGCGTGCTCAAGATCAAGCTCGCCATGGCCATCATCGGCATCTCCTCGATCGCGCTGCTGCGCACCTTCATCGAGGCCGGCAATCTCGGCTTGGACCGCGCCGGCTACACCGAGACCGGCGTGATGTGGCAGGTGCTGATCCACCTCACCTTCGTCGTCTCGGCGATCGGCATTGCCTACGTCGACAAGCTCGGCGATTCCGGCGGGCGCAAGCATGCGGGGTGAGGCACCAACGTCGGCCCTATTGCTTGTCCCCTTCGAGCTGCGCCAGCGCCTGGTGCAGGCATTCCTGAAGCTTGGCCGCGACCTGCTCACGCGCGATGCCCTTGGCGGCGAGATCGCCTGACACCTTGTCCAGCACCTCGTCCATCGTCGGGCTCTCCAGATGGTCCGTCACCAGCGCGGTTGCGTAGCTTGCCGCGGCATCGCCGCCGAGCCCGAGCTGGCCTGCGGCCCAGAGCCCGAGCAGCTTGTTGGACCGGGCGGCAGCCTTGAACATGAATTCCTCGTCGTGGGCGAATTTGGCCTCGAAGCCCTGCTCGCGCTTGTCGAACGTGGTCATGGTCAGCTCCATTGTGGTTTCGCTGATGGATCGGACTTGCTGGGAGCGAACGTCTCCGTGCTTCGCGCCGGTTGGGATCGGTTGAAGCTTCCGGCGGAAGCCAAACGCCGTCAAGCCTGCCGATGCGCCTGCGCCGGTGCGTGCAGAGCCGCGCCAGCCCGGCGCCAGCCAGCGCGGCTAGGTAGAGGCTGTTTACCAATTGTTAAGCAGACTCAGCGCCGCATGGTTTTGGGGCATACCGGGAGCTGACGCATGAACAGAGAGCTGCGGGAGTTTCGACGGCTTGAACGGGTCTGCCTGGAGCAGGCCGCTCTATCCACCATGGACCTCGCGCGAGGCGGACTGCTCAAGGTCGCCGAAGATTGCCGCATCGCAGCCGAAGCCATTGAGGCGCAAACGCCCCGCCGCGCGTTCACAGGGGCCGTCCAGGCTCTGATGCTGGTTTGGAGCGCGACACGCATGCAGAACCGGCATTAGCCGGCGGCATCGTTCGAAAACATCGCTTCGGAAGATTGCCGGCAGGACCCGGGCTGGATCAGGCCTTTTCCCCCGCGGATTCACGCGCCAGCCGCTCGGCCCTCAGCCGCTCCTTGTTGGCGTAAAACGCCTTCTGCGCCTCTTCATGGTCGCGCATGGCTTTTTCCGCCTCGATCCGGCGTGTCGCATCGCGCGCCTGGCGCTGCTCGGGGGTCAGGGGTTTGCGTCGGTACGAAAGGTCTTCAGTCATGCGAAGACAACGCAGATGCGGCGGAAAGGTTCCACAAGGCGGACCCAGCCGCCCTGCCCGAAGGCCGCTCCACCAAAATATCGAAAAACAACCCCATGCACAGTAGCGAAGCTGTTGTAAAACAAAGCGTTTTTGTAAGCCCTCAAGGCCCTAAAACTCAATCTCCGCGATCACGGGCAAATGGTCCGAGAATGCTCTCGCCTCGTCGTCGGTCCACACTTTCCCGAAGCGGCCGTCGGGCGTCGCGTAGATCCGATCGAGTCGTAGAACGGGCAAGCGCGCCGGGAAGGTGCGCACGCGGGTTCGGTTCGGGCAGACCTGCGCGAGCACGCGCCGCACGGATTTGACCCAGAGCCAGTCGTTGAAATCGCCGAGGACGATGGTCCTTGTCGGCTTGACCAGCCTGACCAGGGCCTGAGCCTGCGCATAACGCTCGTGGACGCTCAGGCCGAGATGCGTAGCGACCACGCGCACGTCGCCAACCGGTGTCAGCAGGCTCGTGGCAATGGCTCTGCGCGGCTCGCGCTCGCGGTAAGAGACGTCGACAATCTCGGGCACTGCGGAGAGCGGAAAGCGGCTCAGGAGCATCTGCCCGTAGTCGCCATCCGCGGTGACAATCGACTTGGCGTGAACGCGGTGATCGCCGACGACACTTGCCAGCTTCGCAAACGGATCGTCAGTCCTCGATCGCGAATCCACCTCCTGAAGCGCGACGACATCAGGGGCCCATTTGCTCAGGATGGAGCAGACCCCCTCCAGGTCGAACTTCGGATTGAGATTGAAGGTGCCATGCACGTTCCAGGTCATGAAGCGCATCAGCGCCTCCCGGCGAGCCAGGTCGCGACGAACTGCGCCCCCACGCAGATGCCGAGCCAGCCCAGGAACGCCAGCGCAAACAGCAAGATGTTGCTCCAGGATGCATTCGTGGCCAACTCCGCGATCTGGGCTCCGACAACCGCCATGGCAAGAATACCAGGCGTCATGCCGAGCGCGGTCCCGATCAGGAAGTCACTGAGAGGCAGCGTGCTCGCGCCAGCCACGACATTCACCACAGAGAACGGTGCGATGGGAATCATCCGGATGACGACGACGGCCAGAACACCCTTGCCGACGGCACGGTCCTGGATCCGCGCGGCACGCCGCCCGAGCAATCGCTGGAGACGCTGCCGTCCGAGGGCCCGTCCGATCGCGAAAAGGATGAAGGCGCTGAGCAGCACGCCGGCGGTCGCCGTGACGAAACCCAGCCATGGCCCAAGCGCGGCGGCAGTTGCTGCAATCAGCACGAGCACCGGAAACAGCACAAGCCCGCCGACGACAAAAGCCGCGATCGCGAGTGGCGGCCCCCAGATGGACTGGGAATAGGCGGACAGCAAGGTCGAGATGCGACCCGTGTCGGCGAAGCCGCTCAACGACGTGTACGACCAGGCCATCGCCAGGCCGAAGAGTGCGGCCGCGATCGATACGATCCCGATGACGGTCTTCGTGCTCCACATGCGAGATGCCGCCCTCTCGAGATGAAGAGGCCGCTCAGGGTCAGCCACCGGTTGAACCATTGTGGCCAGCGTGCTGGTCAGGACGGAAGCCTCCAGCTCCCGCAGCGTCTTCGCGCGATCAGCTCTCGACATTTCGTCCAGGAGGGCTGGGAGACGATCGTCGTTTTGCGTCACGGTCTGTTCGTCGAGCCCGCAGAAATGGGCGATCAGGCGACGGCGAACCGAGGCGATGAACTTGCGATGCTCGTCGGATGCGGCTTCAAAGATCAGGTCGCATTCGCTGTCGGCGCCCATCGACCGGTTGTTCAGATTGGCCGAACCGATCCTCAGGATCCGATCGTCGACGATCATGAGCTTGCTGTGCACCATCACGGCCGCTTCCTTGTCACCGTCGCGTGAGACCGGGTAGACGAAGCGAATACGGTCAGCGACTCCCGCCTCATCGAAGCAGCCGATGAAGGCCCCGCGGCCGTTCTGCATGGCCTGGGATTCAAGCCATGAGGAATGCAATTTGGGAGCAACGACCATAACCTGAAGCGAAGGCACGCGCTGCATCTGCTGCGCCAGCTCATGCGCGATTTTGATGGCGCTGGTGAACTGGTTCTCGATGTAAACGAAGCTCGTCGCGGACCGGATCGCCGCAATCATGGAGCGTTCGACCTCCCTGATGGTCGAGCCGCCAGGGCAAACCACCTCGGTCCTGGCGATGCCCACGGGGATATGCTCGGACTCGACCGGTGCATTCGACGGCCAGCGCATGCTGCTCAGCGCGCGCCGGTCATCCGTCTGTTGGCCCGCCGCACGCCAGCGCTCCTCCGCAAGCTCGAACAGCGAGGCGGCGGCATCGCCGTCGACCAGGCATTGAACATCGTGAAACGGCGGGTATGGCTTGCCCCCGGGATCGCGGCGCGAGTCGTGATCGGCGCGATGCTCACTCGTGTCCCAGCGCCTGATCGTGAGATCCAGCCCGCCGACGAATGCCAGCGAACCGTCGATGCAGACGATCTTCTGGTGCTGGGCCGAACCGAACGGAAGCGTGGAATCCAGTTCAAATCGGACGCGGCCGTCGGTGTCGGCGGTGAATTTGGCCGCTGAATTCCACTCCCTTTCGGCGGCGTAGAACGAGACGAAGTCCCAGACGAGAATGTTGATCCGCAAGGCCGGCCGGCGCTGCACGAGTGCGCGCAGGAATGGGCCGAGCTGTTCCGGCAAGCCGTCCCCTGCCCGCCCGGACGCTCCGGCGAGCCTGGTCTCGCTATGAATATCCCACCCGACGATGTAGACGAGATCTTGCGCTTCGAGCAGCGCCTCGCGCAGGGCCGCGAAATAATCGGCAGCATCGTTCAAAACCGCCATGCGCCGCGCCTTGCAGCGCCGCCAGACGGTGTCGCCGGGTATCAGGGTCGATGAACTCTGAAGCAGGTGGACCTCGCAATCGCATTCGCGGCTAAACGCGCCGACCGCTCAACGGGTTCCACGCCGCGACGAGGCGATGGAGTTAAAGCGAGTGCCGGAGCCAACAGACGTTACTTGGTTCGGACAGTCTTTGCTCCGGCGCCCTTCAAGGCATCTGCAATCTTCTCGGGAGCATCGCCGTGAAAATCCACGGAGACCTCGATCACGCCCTCCAGCTTCTCCCGCCCTTCCGGCGCGGGCGCAGCCTTGACGTCGCTACCTGCCGCACGCGTGCCCGCCGTGTTCGCACGGCCCGCTGGCTGGACAAAGACGTCGCTTCGCGGCACGCCGCATTCCTGCACGACATGCTCAACCGCAAGCTCGGCATTGCGGCGCGTGTCGAATTCACCAATGATCGTACTTTCCAAGAGCGCTCTCCGTGGCTGGACGAGAGTGCGAACAACAAGCCGGAAACGGCCGAGTTCCAGTCGATGGCCAACCATCGGAGACGACGAAGTCATTGAGACAGGTCAATACGACCCAGCCAAAGCTCTGGGATCCTCTTCACGCAAGCAGATGGAGACCGCCATGTCACAACAGAGCAGCATGCATTTTTACCTCAACTGGGCCAAGGAGCGGATCGACGAAATGGATGCCGCGTTGGCCTCGTTCGAAGTCAAGGCCGGCCAGGCCAAGGCCGAGTCCAAGGTCAAGACCGATCGGCTCCTGTCCGATCTGACGACGCGCCGCGACGCGTTTCAGGCGATGCTCAAGACCCAGGCGGAAGCAGGTGAAGCCGCCTGGACCGAGGCGAAGGCCGATCTGGAAAAGCAATGGGCCGGATTCGAGGCCCAGGTGAAGACCTACTTCGAAGGCGCCGGCAAACAGTTCGAGCAGCAACAGGCCACCTTCAAGGACGTTGCAGCAGCCCAGGCCAAGGCCTGGCGCGAAGCGGCGGACAAATTCCGCGACGCCGCGGGCAAAGTGGCCTCAGCCCGCACCGTCGATGTCGATGCCGCGCTCAAGCAAATGAAATCCGATGCGTCCGAAGCCGAAGCGCGTCTGCAGAAGCTGAAGCAGGCCGGCAGCGAATCCTGGTCGGTTCTGAGCGCCGCGCTCGCGGAATCCCGGAAGGCGTTCGATCAGGCGAACCAGGCCGCGTGGGACGCGTTGAAGGGCGCTGGTCCGAAGAGCTGAAATATACTGCATTCAAAAGAGACGGGGGTGCAGGAGCGCGCGTGGCGGCGGCTGGGAGCCAAGCGCAGTTCACGCCCCCTCCTCTCACCGGCCAACACGCAGACGGCTGCTGATCGACCGGAATGACACCGCCATGCTCTCAGTTCCAGCCGAAGCCGCGCCGCTCACGCGGTCAGTTACCCTTGGGAGTCGTCCCTGACCGCGAGCCGCCAAGGCCCGGATTGATCGCCAGCGACGCTCCCGCAGCGCCGCCGGCTTCATAGGCCGTCATCGACACCATCCGTCCGCCGCTGCGCTGATTCCTGAGATTGAGGGCGAGCTTGTCGAATTCAGCGTCGACCACCGAGGTCTTGAGGACCACCAGCCCGCGGCCGGTGCCTTCGTTGACCTGATCGCGGCCGGCCTTGATCGCCACCAGCCGGTCCGCGATGGAGGCCACCATTCCGAGCGCGAAGGAGGCATTGGCGAGATGCCGCTGCTGGTGCCGGAACCTGCTGTAGTCGACCGAGGTCTTGAAGCGACCGAGCTCGGCGCGCACGGCGCCATCGATCAATTCGGCCAGGTAATGCGCGACCTCGACATCCGCGCCGAGACCGAAGAACACATAGATGTTTTCGCCGCCTGCGTCCTTCTCGCGCCAGACCCGACAATCGCAGAAATGAGCGATCGCCCCGATGCAGTCGTCCAGCGGAATTCGCTTCTTGCGATAGGTCTCATAGACCCTCCGTTCGCACAGCGAGGCGCGCAGCTCGACGTCGGAGAGCGATAGATCGTGGCGATCGAGCAGCTCGGCGACCTTGGCGGCGGCGGACAGCGCCTCGTCCTCGGTGCAGCCATTGGCGATCGTCTTCGCGCGCAACGCCTGAATGCGGAGCTTGAGCTTGTCGAGCGCGGCTGGATTTGAGGTTTGGTTCACTGGTCACCTGCCCGGGGAAAGCCCGACCGGCAGCCCCCGGACGGATCAACTGGCGGAAGGGGTGTCCTGTCAACGCCCTTGATGTTGTGATCCTTTTCACCGTCTTCTGCGGATAATCTACGGTCCACACTACGGAGAACTGGTCCCCCTGCAGCCGTAGCTTAGGTAACCCGATCCTCCCGGATCCAGCCAAGCCGTGGAATGTGCCATTCGAGGTAAGCCTTCATCCGCGCAATCGACTTGAACTCGCTGCACTAACTGGCCGCGCGCCTTGGGCGACCCTGGGTGCATCCTTCGCGCCTCGTTCAACGATCCCGCGGATAGGGTCGACATGCTTGGACGCGAGGCATCCCAGCGGGCTTGAAAAAAGAAATAAGCGTTACCCGCGCGAAGGTTCGCCTAGGTAGTTTTCCGATTTAGATGCCGTTCCGGTGCGCTCGCTCCCGTTCCTCGTTCCCGCCCAAACATCAGCGCTCCCGGAAAGCGCGATTCATCTGGTCAGTGAAGGGCTTCACCAAATAGGAGGCCGCCGTCCTTTCCTGGGTCGAAACAAACACCTCTGCCGGCATGCCCGGAACCAGCTTAAGACCATGAAGTTTGGCAATCGCATCCTCGGTGGGGAGCAGATTGACGAATGCAATGTAGTATTCCTGCCCATTTGTGGGATCGCGCGCCGAAGCGGGAGAAAGCATCACGACAGATCCCTTCATCTCCGGCGTTGTGTTGCGGTTGAACGCACTGAGGCGAATGCGGGCGGACTGCCCTTCCCTCACCTGGTCAATGTCGGCCGGTGATATCCTGATCTCGAATTTGAGTTCTGCATTCTGGGGGACGATTGTCGCGATCTTCGCGGCTGGCGTGATAACGCCGCCGACCGTATGAACAAAAAGCTCATTGACGTATCCCGAGACCGGAGACCGGATTTCGGTGCGCGAGAGACGATCCTCGATCGCCAACTTTCGTTCGCTTAGCTCGGAGATGCGGGCGTCTACGGTCCGCAGGTCGCGTTGCGCCTCCGTGCTGGCGTTTTGATCGACAGCGATGATCTGGACCCTGATTTCGCTGGCGCGGACCTTGGCCCGGGCAATACCGGCGGCAATTTCGCCGCGTTCTCCCAGTATTCGCGCCCAGTCGCGATGTGCCGAATAGACCCGGGTATACTCAACGATCTTCTTCTCGAACAGCGCGTCCAGCTTGTCGCGCTCGGCACCAACCAATTTGATCTCGTGTTCTTTGGCAGCAAGCCTCGCTTCCATTCCCCTGATCTCCTCCAGGGTTTGGCTGACGCTGAGCTCGAGCTGCTCCTTCTGGCTATCTCTCCCCAACTTGTTGCCGGCGAACAGTCGGCTTTCACCTTTCATCACCACGTGCGAGGCAGTCGAAATGCGCCCGAGGTCGGCTGGAAACTCGATCGAAGCCAGATTGTCGCGCTCCGCGATCAGACGCGCCTGACGACCCAGGGCTTCGCCCAACTGCGACCTGACGATGAGGAGCTCCGCCTTGATTTGCACGTCGTCCAGCGTCGCCAGGATCTGTCCTTCACGGACGAAATCACCCTGGCGAATCGACAGCGTTTTCACGATGCCACCGTCCCGATGCTGAACCTCCTTCAGGTTTTCGTCGACTTTGACGGTGCCGCCGGCGACGATGGCCCCCTCCAGCTTGGCTATCGCCGCCCATCCGCCACAACCGATCACCAATACAACCACAAGGGCAAGTCCGCCGACGATCCTTGGCCAAAGCCGGAACGATCTCTCGACGCTGCCGGTATTGTGCGGCACAGCAAGTTCTCTCGGGTCGGTATGTTTCATGGACCTCTTTCCCTCAGCTGACCGCGACGGTGAACTGAAGTTGATGGTGCCCCTCGACCTGGATCGTGAAGAACTCGTCCGTGTCAGGTCGATCACGCACATCCACCAACGTCATCTTGTTGCTGTCTGCCTCTTCAAATCGGAAGCGCACCGGTCTCTGGTCTCCAGTTGTCGAAAGATAGACGTCGTCGAACATATCGGAGATCGTTTCGTCGAGATCATCCTCTCGGAGGACACTGATCTCGTAGGTCGCAGCTACTATTCGATCACCGACGGTGAAGTCAGTGATCTTGCGGATCGTCATCGCCTGGTCATCTTCGCCCGTTCTCTTGAATTCGAATGTGTCGTCGCCATTACCCCCGGTCATCGAAATGGAGTTCGATCCAGCGACAATATGATCATCGCCGGATCCGGTAATGATCTTCTCGAAGGCGGCAATCAAATCGTGTCCCACATCGAGACCGTCGGCAGTGCCTCCCGCGACGTCGACCGTAACGCTTAAGGTTGCGGTCGAATAATCGAGCGTGTCCTCTCCGGTTCCACCGTCGTAGGTATCATTAGCCGCGTCAGCCGCGACTAGAAAATGGTCATCTCCGGCATCGCCCTGCGCCCTGTCGCTACCCAGACCATCCGCCAGCATGTCGTTGCCGGCGCCACCGAACAGAGAATCATCGCCGCCAGCCGCGATGATCACGTCATCGCCGACACCACCGGCGAGGCTGTCATTGCCACTTCCGCCATCGAGCGTGTCGTTGCCTGCATCGCCCTGAATGATATCGTCGCCAGCGCCACCGATCAGGATGTCCGCACCGCCCCCGCCTGAAATGACGTCGTCTCCATCTTCGCCCATGATGGTGTCGTCGCCGTCCTCGCCATGCAGACTGTCGTACCCGGCACCTCCGAACACCAGATCGTTTCCCGCGCCCGCGAACACCAGGTCGTTGCCTTCCCCCGCATAGACGATGTCGTTGCCGCTCCCGGCGACGATGTGGTCGTCGCCCAACCCAGCGACAATCGTATCGTTGCCCTGGCGGGCGTCGATGTTGTCGTCGCCATCTCGACCGTCGATCCGATCGGCGCACTGCGTGCCGAGAACGTTGTCGTCGGCAGCCGTCCCGATGATCGGCGGCGCCTCGATGACGCTAAAGTAAGCGGTCTGCACGACAGATGCGAATCCATCGGTAATGGTATAGGTCAGCGTCACTTCGCCGAGCATTCCCTCATCGCGGGCGAACACCCAGCTTCCGTCCTGCGCCTGCGTGATAGCGCCGGAACTTGCCGAGAGATTAACGATCCTCATAGTGTCGCCGTCCGGATCGTTGGCGCCGCTTAGCAAGGCCAGGAGCGAGATCGTCAAAGCCTCACAGCCGATCACATTGCGCAGATGCACCGGTCCGCTGATCCGGGGCGCGCGATTGCGATGGGGATCGATATCGAGGTCTGGGTCGGGAGTGGGATCGAAGGGGTTAGGCCCCCGCGGCTTGTCGTTACCGCCTCCGCCGCCACCACCGCCACCCGAAGCACCTGCTCCATCAACAGACGCGGATTGCGGACGATTATCATTGGTTGCCCGAATTGGATCTCCCAAGGGACCAGTGTCGACCCGAACCTGGACGGGACGCTCTAGTCCGTTGAAGTCAAGTGCCGGCGAATCATTGGCCAGGAACTCGCTGATCCCTTGCGGCAGTACGATCCGGATCGGCACGACATTGTCGGACGACTTGCCGGCATGCTCGACCTTGTCTGTGGTCGCATCTTCTGCGTCTGCGACGCTCGCTTCTTCTGCTGGCCCATCGCTCTCGTCTTTGGCACCGTCATCCCTGTCGTTCTGCCGGTCTTCGTGCGCTTCCACTGTCGTCGGAAGGAAGGTCTTCAGGTACGTCGCAAACGCAGTCAGAAGCAGCAAGAAAGCGATCGGCAAGATCCCTTTCTTCTCCGGCTCCTTCTCGACGTAGTCCTCTTTCCTTGATTGCGATGGCGGCGCCTTCGGTTTCAGCGCCTGAACTGTAATCATGCTGGCCTCCTCACTTGCGCTTGGAGTTCTTCGGTTGCAGGTCTTGCTGGCAGACCTGGTGTCATGATGTCGTTCTTCTTGCCGAACGCCGTCATGCGGCCGTTCTGGACGATGGCAACCATATCCACGGCCACGAGCGCACTGGGCCGATGGGCGATTACGATCGTGATGCCCCCCCGGCCTCTGATGCCTTCGATCGCCCTGGTCAGGGCCGCCTCGCCCTCGCCGTCAAGATTCGAATTGGGCTCGTCCATGATCACAACGAAAGGGTTGCCATAGAGCGCCCGCGCCAACGCCACGCGCTGGCGTTGACCGGCGGACAATGCCGCACCCTGGGGGCCAAGCTGCGTCCGATACCCTTCCGGCATCTTCACGATCATCTCGTGAACGCCGGCCGCCCTGGCCGCCTCGACCACTTTTTGATAGTCCGGCTCCGGCTCGAAGCGGCAGATGTTCTCTTCAATCGTCGCATCCATCAGGCTGATTTCTTGAGGGAGGTAGCCGACGTGACGACCGATATCGTCCTCGCGCCATTGGCCGAGATCGGCGCCGTCCAGGCGAACACTGCCGCGCAGCAGCGGCCAGATGCCGGTAAGGGCGCGCACCATGGTGGTCTTGCCACCGGCGCTCGGTCCGATGATGCCGAGCGCCTGGCCCGCCTCGAGTTCAAAGCTGATGTCGCTCAGGATGACCTGTCCGGATCCGGGGACGGCGACTGTGGCCTTGTCCACGCTGAGACGCTTGCTCGGCGCCGGCAGCTTCATCGGCTGGTCGACATCGGCAAGTGCCACGACAGTGTCGCGAAGCCGTTGAAAGGCCATCCGCGCCGCGATGAACGCCTTCCAGTTGCCGATCGCCAGATCCACCGGCGCCAGGGCGCGAGCGGAGGCTACCGAGCATGCGATAATCGCGCCGGCCGAGAGTTCACCCTTGATCGTGAGGTAGGCACCCAATCCAAGCACGGCGGACTGCAGCAGCATGCGCAGCACCCGCGATACTGCGGCAAACGTGCCGGTAATGTCATTCGTCCTGGTCTGCAGCTCCAGATGCTCGCCATTAGCCGCGTGGAAGCGATTGACCGCGCGGTTCGCAAACCCCATCGCCTTGATAACGTCCGCATTGCGTGCGTTGGAATCTGCGATGGTGTTGCGGACCATTGCGGCCTTCCGAGCAGAGACGCTCAGATGCTTGGTCATAATCTCGCTGACGACGGTGAGCACCGTAAGTATGAATGCTCCCGCGAACGTCAGCGCGCCCAGGAGCGGGTGAAGGAGATAGATGAACACCAGATAGATCGGCATCCACGGCAAGTCGAACAGCGCCGCAGGTCCTTGGCTGCCGAGGAAGCCGCGGACCGTATCAACGTCCCGGCCACGCTCGAGCGCCTCGGACGTCGAGAAGCCGAAACGAGGCATGTCGATCGCCACACGGTGAGCCAGCGGAGCGATCTTCTTGTCCAGCCTCGCGCCGACACGCACCAGCACCTGCGAACGAACGACGTCGAAGCCGCCTTGAAAGAGGTAAAGTCCGATGGCCAAGCTGGACAGAACGACAAGAGTCGGAATGCTGCCGCTGGTCAGGGCCCGATCGTAGATCTGCATCATGTACAACGAGCCGGTCAGGGCCAACACGTTGATCATTCCCGAAATCAAGAACAGAAACAGGGCTATGCCGCGGAAGCCACGCGTCAACTCCTCAAGATTGCGGCGCTTTGCCGGCGTCAACTCTTTGGACTTGGCCATTGGACTCCAACGCTCGCTTCAGAGAGAAAGGGACACGATGGAGGCGATTTTTCAATCGCCTCCATCGTACTGAGCCTAGAGATTGACGTTGGCATTCGTCAGGGTGTGATGGCCTTCTATTTCAATCGTGAATTCGGCGGCCTCGTCTCCGTCGACGTTTCCTTGCAGGACGGTGAACTCGCCATCGGCCCGCGTCTCGTGGCGGACGGCCAATTGGCCTGCCGCCGTCTGAGCGGCCCCGCTCACGAGAGTGAAGGCCTGATCAGTTGCCGTACCAGTGTCCGCGTCGATGCCGCTCAGATCGATGCGATCGCCGGGCTCGAACCCATGGATCGTGTCGCCATCCGCAGCGAAGGTGGTCTGGAACTTGAAGGTATCGTCACCTGCGCCGCCATTCAGCACGTTGGCCGAGTTGCTCGCCGTGATGGTGTCGTCGCCGGAGCCGGTGTTGACATTCTCGATGCCCCAGATCGTGTCGTTGCCGGTCTGAATGCTCGACGTGCTGCCGTTCATCAGCGGGCCGGAGCCCAGGTTGACGGTGACCGCCGCAGTCGACGCAGACATGTCGAGCGTGTCGATCCCGCCGTCCCCAGTACCTTCGTCGCCGAAGTACGTGTCGTTGCCGTCACCGATCTCCGCTATGATGAGATCATTCCCGGCGCCGCCGAAGACGGTATCGTCGCCTGCGCCGGCGGTGATCATATCATTGCCCTCATCGCCGAAGAGCCGATCGGCCCCGGCATCGCCGTAGACGATATCGGCGTCCGCACCGGCAAACACGTGGTCATCGCCTGTTCCGGCAAAGATCACGTCCCTCCCCGCGCCACCGTTGGCGAAGTCTGCATCTTCGCCCAGGGCGATCGCGTCGGCCCCGGCATCGCCAATGGCAATGTCGCTTCCGGCGAATGCAACGATATTGTCATCGCCCGCCGTTCCGACCAGCATGTCCGACTGCGCCGTTCCAGTTCGAACCACACCGTCCACTGCGGTTTCTTCATCGTCGCTGTCGTCCGGCGGCGTCTCGCTATCGTCGCTGCCGCCAGGCTCATCCGTCAAGAACTGCGGCGGAACGACGCCCGTGAAGGTAACCGAATGGATTCCGTTCGAGATCGTCTTGGTGCCGTTGTCGTTCTCCACGAGCTCGTAGGTCGAGATATCCGATCCTTCGGGAAGCTCGATCACGTCCTCGGCCTGCAAGGCGCCGATGATGGTGTCGTTGCCGCCGTTGGACCTGAACACGATGCGATGAGCCGACGTCAGAGCCGAAATATCGATCGTGTCGTCACCTTGCTCACCATCGATGGTAATGGTGTTGAGGCGCAGGCTGGTGCCGGAGAAGTCGCCGATCACCTGGATCGTGTCGCCGCCTGCGCTGCCGCTGCCGACGGGTTCTGAGTTGTTGATACGTATCTCCTCGATCTCGCGCAACTCGGCGATGACCGAGTTGGCAAAATCGGTATTCGCGCCGCGCGTGACGACAATCTCCGTGGCCGCATTGAGGCTGGCGCCGATGTTGCCCGGCAGTGCATCCCAGGCGGCACGGGTGTAGATGCGATAGGTCTCCGCGACGGCGGCGTTGCCGGTGATCACGAAGGTATCGCCCAGAGCACCTTCAGCTCCACCGTTGACGATATCGCGACCATCGGAGTTGATCAGCGACGTCGCGGTCGCGGTGTTGGCGTTCCAGTTGAATGTGTCGTCACCATCATCGCCATTCACGGTGTCATTGCCGGTACCGCCATTCACGATGTCGTTTCCACCACCGGCATTGACCAAATCGTTGCCGGCAAGGGCATTGATCGTATCGGCATTGGCCGTGCCGTTTAGCGGGATGTTGTTGCCCGCCGTGCCGGTGATCGTCGAGGCTGGCGTCGTTGCCAGGGTAAAGTCGTTGATGTCGATGGAGGCATTGCCGACGGCATTGACCGTGATCGTGCCCTGGATCGGCGAGGCCGCACCACCCTCCCTGATCGTGAGCACGGTGTTGCCACCGGACGCGCTCTCGAAGACACGGGTGGCAAAGTTGGCTGCCGTGACGCCAAGACCCGAGAGATCGATCTTGTCCTGGTTGGCCGCGGTGCCCCCGTCTGCATCGAAGCTGCTGATGGTGTCGTTACCGAAGCCGCTCGAGTTGTAGACGATCGTATTGAAGCCGGTGCCGACATCGATGACGTCGTTGCCTTCGCCACCTATCATCACGTCGTTGTTGTCGCCACCGGACAGGGTGTCGTTGCCGGTACCGCCATCCAGCAGGTCGTTGCCAGCGTTGCCCGTCAAGACGTCGATGCCGCCGCCACCGAACAATTGATTGGCAGCGTTGTTTCCGACGATCGCGTTGTCGAGAGCATTGCCGGTTCCGTTGATTGTGTTGCCTCCAGTCAGGTTCAGGTTCTCGACGTTGGTGCCCAGAGTGTAGCCGATGGACGAGTCAACCCGATCGATTCCTCCAGAGCCCGCGGCGATCTCGTTGACCACGTCGCCGGCATCGTCAACGACGTAGATGTCGTTGTCGGCGCCGCCTGCCATGGTGTCGGCCCCGGCGCCGCCATTGAGCGTATCAGTGCCGATGCCGCCGTTCAGCGTATCGTTATCGTCGCCGCCGTTCAGCTGATCGTTGCCGTCGCCGCCGAGCAGGGTGTCGGCGCCGAGCCCGCCATTCAGCGTGTCGTTGCCCAGGAGCCCGCTCAGGGTGTCGGCGAGGTCGCCGCCGGTGATAACGTTGTTGAGATCGTTACCGGTACCGACGAACGGATCGGCGTCGATGCCTGTGTATTCCAGGTTCTCCAGGTTGACGATCGCTTCGATCGACAACACGGCCATTTCGGTTTCGATCGTGTCGATGCCCTGGTTCAAGGCTTCAACCACCACGTCGGCAATGTCGTCAACGACGTAAGTGTCGTTGCCGTTCAGGCCGACCATCACGTCAGCATCGAGCCCGCCGTCGAGAAGGTCGCCATCGCCGGCTCCCGAGCCGCCGACCAGAAGGTCTTCACCAGCTCCGCCTTGCAGTTCGTTGTCTCCGGTACCACCGAAGATCAGGTCGTTTCCGCTGCCGCCGGTGATCTCGTCATCGGTACCGTTCTCGCCGGCGATGAAGTTGTTGGCCGTCGATGCCGCAAGATTGATGGTGCGGCCGAAACCGGTCGGATCGGCACGGTTGACGATATAGTCCTCGAAACCGAGCAGATAACCATTGTAGGTGGCGCCGGTGAAGTTGATCCTCTCGATGCCCCGCTGCGCATTGCCGCCGTCAAAATGGTTGATGGCGGTCACCGTCTGTCCGTTCGCGGCGACAACAAGGTCGCCGTTGGCGGTGCCAGTATCATTGTCTGCGGCATTCAGCGTCGTGAGCGCGACCGGCAGGTCCTCTGTGCTGCCCGTCTGGATCACGAGCCGATCGACCGATCCGCCGTTGTCGAGTTCGGTGATCGTGTCGTTTCCGTCGCCCAGACGGACGTTATAGGTATCGTTGCCGAGGCCGCCGTTGAGCGCATCGTTACCGAGGCCGCCGTCGAGCGCATCGTTGCCGTCCCCGCCGTTGAGCGTGTCGGTCCCGTCTCCACCAATCAGGATATCGTTGCCACCCAGACCATTGAGGACGTCGTTTCCGCCGAGCCCAACGATCAGGTCGTTGCCGTCGTTGCCCACCGGGGCGCCGGGATTGGTGCCATTCAGCGCCGGATCGTTGCCCGGCGTTCCCATGATGATATTGAACGACTCACCGCCAGCGAACTCCACGCGCTCGATGCCGCGGAGCTTGTCGGATCCGTCGCCATCCTCGATGGTGTGTGTCACCTGTATGCTGCCGTCGGCATTGCCGGCGAAGATGTATTCGCTGGCAGCGCCAGCGAATACCGCGGTATCGGTATCAACGACCGCGTCGCCCGTAGCCAGGATCTCGCGCACGATCACGAGCTGACCCGGATTGTACGTGCCGGCAAACATGGCGGCCGCGAGTGTCGTCATGCTGTTGTGCGAGTCGATTTCAGGGCCGGTTCCGTCCAAGTTCTGACGGACACTGATCCGGACATTCAGCCACTTGTCGCCGTCGATGATGTCATCGCCGGCGCGGCCCGTGATCCGGTCGCTGCCGTCGCCGCCGAGAATGATGTCGCCCGCGGAGTAGGACGTAACGCCGGTGCCGAGGACGGCGGCCAGGCCGTTGATGAGCGCGAGGCTCTCGGCCGTGACGGCGCTGCCGGTGTAGCCTTCCGAGCCGCCGAGAGCCGACGGCAGACGATCCGCGGCCAGGGTATCGGCGCCGGTCAGGATATCGTTGAACCTCGAGCCCGATACACCTTCGACCGACTCGTAGGCGTCGAGCGTGCCGTTCACCGGCGGGTTCGGGAACTCATCGAACACGATACCGCGCGTCAGGTCTGCGTCGACGCCGAAGGCGTTGTCCTTGTACGTCACCCAGTCCCAGCCCGACATACCGGCCAGCTTTCCGCGACCGGGACTGCCAACCATGACGTCGTCGCCGCCCTCGGCGATGAACTCGTCGAAGCCGCCATCGCCCAGGAACACGTCGTGTCCGACGACGCCGTCGCGCGCGAAGAGTTCGTCGAAGTTGTCGCCCGGCGCGCCGTCGAAGGTGCCGGTCTCGATCCAGTCATTGCCCTCATTGCCCAGAAGGCGCTCGGCGTTCTTATTGCCGTAGATGAAGTCGTCGCCTTCACCGCCGAACACCTCGCCGCCGGCGTCGTTGCCCAGGAAGACGAAGTCCTTGCCGGCACCGCCGAGGACGAGATCCAGCCCCGGTCCCGAGTTGATGACGTCGTTGCCGGCGCCGCCCTTGATGTTATCGTCGCCGCCGAGATCCTTGATGATGTCGTCGCCGTCGCCGCCATTGTGAACGTCGTTGCCGGCGCCCCCTTCGAGGAAGTCGTTACCGGCATCGCCGTGGAGCGTGTCGTCGCCTTCGCTGGCGATCAGGATGTCGTTCCCGGCAGTGCCGCCGAGCACGACGTGCTCGCCGCCCGTGTAGCGCAGGTAGTTGGTGTCCGCGCCCGGCGTGGCCGGGTTGTTGCGGATGACCAGCGGGGTGAGGATTCCGCCGCCGACCGGATCGTTGCCGAGATTGTCGGCGCTCTCATCGATCCCCACAGTCAGCGGATCGTCGGCCAGGATGCCATCCGCACCGGCCGTCTCACCCAATCCCGGATTGTACTGCTTGGTGCGGTCGATCTCGAGGATCAGGCCGGGGACCGAGAACACGTCCGACGGCAGATGGGTGGCGTCGGTGTTGCGCATGATCATGGCGGCGAAGGAATTCGCCTCCATTTCGCCGAACAGATGCAGGCCATCGAGCCGCTGCAGATAGTAGAAGCGGTCGCCGTTCTGAAGCTGCTCCAGCGACACCTCGAAAACGAAGTTGAAGGTCGAACCCAGCATGCCGCCGAACGGCAGGATCTTCTCGGCCAGGCCGCCGATCCAAAGATCGACATTCTCCAGGCCGCCCAGGGCGTTGCCCGCCCCGTAGGCGCCGACGCCGTTGAGGAAGTCCTCGGCATCCTCTGGCACCAACAGGCCGCCGACCGATTGCCCGGTGATGATGGTCAGCGCCGCGTCGCGCTTGCCGTCGATGGTTGTCTGACCGGTGATAAGCGCGTGGTTTCCGTACGCCGCGATGAAGTTGATGATCGACGCTTCGTGCTTGAGGTTGGCGGCGAACTCGACCCAGCTCTCGTAGGGCTTGAGCTCGGCCGCGCTATTGGTCACCTCGAAGAACTCACGCCGCGCGGCGTTGAGCGACGGCACGCCGGTATCGCGGCCGCGCGCCAGATTGATGGTGGCGAGATCGAGCGGCAGGCCGAGCAAATTGTTGCGGAGCGCACTGGTTACGAACTCGTCGATTTCGTTACCGACCTGCCGGGTCATACCCCGGATGATCGCGCCGGCCGCGACTTCGTCGGTGACGCCGTGTGCGGTACCGCCGACCTCGTCGAACTCGAATGGATTGAGAAAGCCCTCGATCAGGCCGATATGCCCGGCGTTGAACGACGGATCGAACCGGTCGATCGTCTCGGTCAGCATCGAGTGACCGAAGCGATAGACCACGTGGGCGAACTCGGCGACGATCGACGGATTGATCGTGACGTCGTAGCCGTCGGGAACGACGAACGGATTGATCTGCGGCTGGATCTTTCGCGCGAATTCCTCGAACACGAGATGCTGGTACTGCATCTCGGTGCCGAACTTGGCAGCCTGGAACAGGCGTTCCCCGTTCCATTCCAAATCACTGACGCCATCGCCGATGACGGCACCGGGCACCAGCCATTCCTGGATGAACGCGTTGTCGCCGGTGGCCAGAATGACCGCCTTGGTGTGCTCGACCAACCGGTTGTGCTCGGCGTGGAAAACATGATGGACCGCGGTCAGGCCGATGTTCTCGTTGACGCGGCCGTCGCCGGCGATGAAGTGCGCGTCGAGCAGTTCGTTGTCATATGCACCGGGATCTGCCGGTTCGTTGCCTGGATTGCCCAGCCCGATCTCGATGTCACCATCGGCGAGGCCGGTCGGCACGGCATCGTGAGCGATGTCAGCCAGGAAGGCGTGGCCGATGCGAATGGTCGTCGGAGGGAGCGCAATAGGAGCGGCGGGTGTTCCAGAAACGACGATATCATCCGCCGTGTTGGGAATCCCGTCGGCACCGATGCCAGTGATGATCTGCGGCG
This sequence comes from Bradyrhizobium symbiodeficiens, assembly GCF_002266465.3. NCBI lineage: Bacteria > Pseudomonadati > Pseudomonadota > Alphaproteobacteria > Hyphomicrobiales > Nitrobacteraceae > Bradyrhizobium > Bradyrhizobium symbiodeficiens. The sequence continues at coordinate 3,794,309 of NZ_CP029427.2, forward strand.
TGCCGTTCGCGCTGGGGATGAAGTTGCCGTACTGATCGGTTCTCAGCAGGGGCACATTGCCAACGTCTGAGTCGGTCAGGATGATTCCCAGCATATCCCGGGCCTGGACCTTGAGTTCACCCCAGGTCGCCATGCCGCCGTTGGCGCCTTCGATCAGCCTGCCGGTTGCGACCGGCTCGCCATCCGCGTTCAGCACGTATTGCCGCAGGAACACCTGGTGCGAGGAATGAGAGGTGTAGGTCTGGTTCTGGTCGACAAACGATGTCGTCGTGTTGATGGGTCTGACATCGTCAGCCGTGCCCATGATGCCATCGGCTCCAGGCGTAACGGTAGCGCGCGTCAGCACCATGAAGTTGGTTTGGCTGCCCGGCACATAGAGCGGATCGTCCGGCTGCAGGGGAATGTAGACGGTACCGCTGCCGCCCTTCCCCACCAGGTCGAGACCGTGGTCGAAGAACTGGCCGAACAGGGTGAACCACGAGTTGAACGATGCCGACAGGCCGCCGTCCGGCGCAATGTTAGGCAGGCTGATGTTCTCGCCATCGAACTCGATACCGAAACCAGCCAGGGTTGTTCCCAATCCCGCGATGGCTGCCGCTGCCGCCGCGTCTGCCGCATCGCTGGCGTCTTCGGCTGTCGCCTCGTTCACGACTGCCGTCGCCAGCGCGTCGTTGGCGGCGGTCAGAGCGGCAAGAGCTTCCGCGACCGCGTCCGGATCAACCAACGCATTCAGATCGGCAGTGAGACTCTCGGCAGGCGCTACATTATCATCCGCCAACGTCGCCGCAGCAGCGATCGCCGCAAAATGCGGTCCTGCAGATTGAGCTTCGACCAACGCTCCCTTAATCGCGACCAACTGCGTATGCAATGCCAGCGCGTTCGTCTGGACCGCCTGCGCGTCGCCGAATTCGACATGGCCCACAGATAGCTCAGTCACCACTGCGGCGGCAGCGTTGGAAGCGGCGAGCGCCGCCGCGACCGCTGCATCGACCGAGACGATGTCCGCGGCGCTGATGGTTCCACCGAGGAACAGCGCAATCGCGGCCGCTTCTGTCGCAGCATCCGCGGCCGCCGCCGCATCGTCGGACGTAGCGGCCAGTGCCGCGACAGCCGCGCCATTGTTCGCAAGTGCAGCGTCATAGGCGGCCTGCGCCGCAACCTGATTTGCGGTTGCCGCGGCGACAGCTGCTTCGGCGGCAAGCTCGGCAGCCTGTGCAGCGGTGGCCGCAGCGGTTGTCGTGATGATCAGTTCGGCTGCGTTCTGGACAATCACCAGGTCCGCAAACGGATCTGCCGAACCGGCGCGCTCAAGCGCGGTCACGATCGCCGCTGGATTGTTCAACGTCTGGTCGACGATGAGGTTGGAGATCGTGCGGATGCTGCCATCGACGACAAAGGAATTCGGATCGTTGGAGGGCGCGTAAGTCGACTGAGTCGGAATCGGGGGCATTCCTCCCGGCCCGTCGAAGTCCAACGGCGTACCGCTCGCGGGCCGGAAGTCCGTACCAAGCCCTTCGGGGAACGGGATGTCAGCCGCGCCCCACTGCTCCTGCCCGGGCAGCAGATTGTTGTAGGTGCCGTCGACAGTACGAAGACCTAGAGAGAGGTTGTAAGCCGGCACAAGCCCACCAACGCCAAACAGCGGCTGACCGCTCGCGTGCGCCTCAGAGATCTTGATCTGCTCGAGGATGAATTCCAGATCGCTCTTGATATAGGAAACCATGACGCGCTCCCGTTGTTGGGCACGGAGGCCACCCAAAGGAACGAGGTGTCCTAAAGGCGCAACCGTGAACTCTGGAGCACCTTTTGAGGCTTGCAAGCCGTTTGCGGAACGGAGGAAGGTCCGACCGTCTTTGAGACAAAGGTCGGAATGATCTTCAGACTTTGGTCCGAAAAGGCGGGGCTGGCGCCACAGCCTGTTTAGAGGAGAGTTTGAAAACCTTCAGCGGCACAGTTGCTCCTGCGACTAAGCCTTGGCAGGGGAACTCATCTCATATCGTTGAGGTGTGCGCATGTGCCGCGGAGCGGCAATACTTTCCCGGGCAAATGTCAGGACGAGCATTCCCTGCAAATTCGGAGTCAGACTGTGGGGGGAAGGTCAGATCGAGCGCCTTCGATGCGCATCGCTACCTTGCGGTACAAGGTCCTGAAGTCGGATCTTCGAACTTGGTCACAGCGCAGGTTATCCTAACCGCGCTCGCGGGAATATTTCAGCTGCTACCAAGCAGCGTCGCCGCCTGCCATCTAAGAGTCCATCGGCTTTGAGTTGCTCTGGGCCAATGAGTCTGCTGCCAAACTCTTGGCCATGCTCGACGCAAAGAGGGTACTGACGGATCTTCTCGACGCTTCTTCGTTCTGCCCCGTGAACAGCATCCATGCATGAACTAACATGGCTTGCGCGAGAATCTGGTCGGAAACGCCCTTATTTCGCGCTTGGGTTTTGGCGAGCTGGATGAACTCACGTGCCCAAAACAAATGCTCTCTCGTTGAGCCAATTCGATTTGTTGAGTCGTATTCCTGCTTGATCATTGGGGCCATTCCTACGTTGATCGCCAGCGCCGTCGATGTCGATGTCGACGTCGATGCGCTCAATTCAGCGCGTGCCCGCCGAAGTTGGAAGCTTGCATCCTCTGGGCGGCGACAACAACCTCAAGCCGATTGCGGGCATTCATCTTCTGCATGAGGATCGTCATATAGTGTTTTACGGTTTTGTCGCTCAGCTTAAGGCGCGCCGCAATTTCCTTGTTCGTACTGCCGCGTACCAAAAGCCGGACTATCTGCTCTTCACGGATGCTAAGGTTGATGATGGCTGCAGCCTTGCGCCGAAGCGTTTCGTCCCGCAATCCCGCGATGACCTGGCTGGCAAAGCTCCGGGTGATGTAGTTTTCACCCCGTGCGACAGCTTCGATGGCCTCGATCAGCTCACTGGACTGAGCTGCCTTCAAGACAAATCCAACGGCGCCTGCGTCCAGCGCTCGGATCGCAGTTGCAACCCCGGCCGCAAATGTGAAGGCCACAACCTTCACAGTAGGCACGCTGCCGATTACGTTGGTGATCGCCTCAAAGGCGTTGCCGGGCATACCGACTTCAATAATCAAGACGTCCGGCCGGCAACGAGTCGCGAGCTGGAGAACATCCGAGACGGCCGCTCCGGTGCCCAGCACCTCCAAATTGGTGTTGCGGCCAATGACGCCGACAATCGCTTCCAACGTAATCGGATGATGATCAACGATGCCTACTGAAATGCGACGCATCGACCACTCCATTTAAGAAATGGATCTAAATTTAAAATGGGGTAATTAGGTAAATGAATTTAGATCGAATGTAAACGGCCCATTATCGGCTAGGTTGTCGCACCGACAAGCGCCAGTATCCCGACGAATTGGTTTTCGCCGTGATACACACCAACAACATGATCGAGGATCTGAAAAAGCTCTATTACTCTCGCTTCAAGAGCGACGGTGAATGAGGCTGGCCCGTCTGCTACTCGGCCGGTTTTGCTTCCGGGTAAGCTTACGCCTCGCAATGGCGGGCCACACGATCCGCGGGCTCGGAGATCACCCGCCGCCGAACTTCCCGCTCCATCACTTCTAACGATCAAGGTCCGCCGGTTCACGCTGGCGGGCCTTTAGCACTAGGACTGAGGCCGTGAAGCGCGGGACTGATCCGAGCCCAGCGCCTGCCACGGTAAAGCCCAACTGCGTAGCAAGGCTCTCAGCGGCGATCGAAGCCCGGTCGCTTAATCTCCAAGTCTCAACTCCCGCCGGCTCGTAAGGTCGGCGGGATTTTTGTTTGGCGAAAGAGGACTATCGTTCTGCGCCAGCTCTTCAACGAGCATCAACAGGGCTCGGCGCTTTCCACGGCTCTTGATCTCTTTAAAGGCATTCACCAAGCACATCACTTCGCGATCATTCTCGGAAAAAGTCATTTGCGACTCCGGACCGACAGCCGCAGCAGGGGGACTGCTGCGGCCTCATTGTCGAAAAAATCCGGGTGAAAAATCTAAGTGAACTATGAGCCAGCCCCGGCAGCGTTTTTTAGAACGCAAACTTGCGTGCCGGCAAACTGTTTATTTTAGCAAGCGATCAAAACTAATTCGGCTGCTTAACGTACGTGGTTGATATCGGAAAATCTCGAAGGATGGCCTGGCCGTGGCGCCAAACGACGAAGGCCGCAGCAGTTCCCCTGCTGCGGCCTCATTGTCAAAATATCCGGGTGGAAACGATCTAAGTGAAATATGTAGCCAGCCCCGGTGAGCGGCAACATACCGCACCCGTGCCGACGCACAATGTAATCTAAGTCACACTTTGAAATCGTATTTAACGTGTGAGGGAGGCCCGCCGGGGCTGGCTGTGCTGGCGGGCCTCACCTCTGAGCAGAGCCGCGTATGTCCCCCACGGCCCGTCCCAGCCCAATTTCCTCGTTTCCGATTAATATAATTTAAATCTGGCGATGGATGACTGCGACGGCCTTTTCGGGCTTTCCTGTTAATTTTACGACTGACATTAATCGGAGGCTGCTCAATAATGAGAAACGATAAGCCCCGGCAGTGGACAGAAGCCGAAATGCGATTGCTGGTTAAAATGACGAGCCAAGGCGCCCGGCCGGCAGAGATCGCCAGTGTGCTGGAGAGATATCTAGCGTCAGTAAGACGTGTTGCACGGGATTTGGGGCTCGTGCTGCGAGGATGAACGAATGCCTTGTGGGCCTCGGGTTTGCCCCGAGGAACTTGCTGCTCGCAGATGATATAAGTTTCCTTGCAATGTTCGAACGACTGCGAACAGTGGAGAACAATATACTGGCGGAAGGGGTGGGATTCGAACCCACGGTACCCTTGCGGGCACGCCGGTTTTCAAGACCGGTGCCTTAAACCACTCGGCCACCCTTCCAAGCCTTGAAATTGTTTAGCTTTTCGTCGCGTTGCAGAGAACGTTTTGTGGACTCTGCTACCGCTTCGCTACCCAACGTCGTCGGTTTGCTTGTTTATGGCGGCTTGCTTGGTCACGTCAACCGGCCCACCGCCGAACTTCCAGGTTCCACCCCCCTCTACTGGCAGAACGCGATGAACCACGAAATGCGCAGTGCCGCGGAAGATTGTGCCGAGCCTTGGCAATGCGATATCGATTTCATACGACCCTCCTATCAATCGTTTGGTGTGGTGACCTGAGTATCCGCCTCTTTCTGAGCTTTAATTTTCTGGCTCTCCTCGTCCGTCGAATCGAATATGTCGACATCTAGCGCTTCGGGCCTGTTATCCCACCGACCTTCAAAGCGCGGACCCTCCCCCGACTTCGGCAGCTTAAAGATCGTCAAGCGTCCAGAGGTGGAACTTTAGCGAATCGTTGACATTGTCTTGCCATCGTCAAAGCACACGTATTCACCAAGTTGATCCCATCAGGTGGTTCATGGCCAGAACGATACAGATCAACATTGCGCTATGGGGAATGATCATCTGCGCGGCCGTCAAGCTAGCGCAGATTTGGTTCTAAAGCCGGCGTTTGTTTTTATCCAAAGAGCCATTGCACCATCTTCCAGACTACCCAGCCGATCGCGCTGATCCATCCTAGCATTGCTACGGCGACTGCGACGGCCCAAATGATCTGGACATGCCAGCGGCGACCGTTTCTGCGCCTCTGCTCAATGTTCACCGCCTCCGCGTGACGCAACCCGTCCTCGCCTGTTCGCGTGCTCTCACCAGGCTTAAATTCATTCGCCATTGTGATCGTTGGGAACCCAATTACCGGTCGGTTGAGCGACGTCACTAACTTACCGATGCGTTTGGCCGAAGGTTCGGGACGGGTAAGGTCGGGACCCGTTGATCCCCCTCGGGCGTAGCACTCGCACGTTAGAGCGTCGAAGTTCAGTCTCGAGTTCAGTCACCGCGACCTCAAGGCGCAAGTTCCGAAGCTCGTCCATAGTCTTACGAATTTCTTCTTCCGACAGTCGCGCGGGCTTTGAAAAAAAGGGTAGCCACATGAAATCGCCCTCTCTCTCTCGAAAGACGCCGAGTGGCTCATTTGGTTGCTCTCAGGTCGAAAAAAAATGCGGAACCTGGAAACTAGATTTTGGACTTGGGGTCCGCAAACGGTCTCTGACGGAATTGACTACTTCGACCGGCCTGGCCAGTTGATTGGCGACGCAAAGAGATCCCGGCGATCAATCTCGCAGCGGATTTCCTCGGCTCGCTGTTTGGCCGCTTCACCTAGGAAATGGTATCTATCGTTGTTGATGTCGGCCTCGACCTGCTGCCTGATGTTCTCGTAGAGATGCAGAAGGCTGGCATCGCTCAACTTGTCAAAACTCATTTTGGCAATCCGCGCGCGCGGGTGTGTTATGGCGAATTTGAAATGGTTGGTCGGGTTCTGCTCGATAGCTGTTAGATGAGTCTCTTCAGCGGCTCGGCCGGATCTTCCTCTTTCTGTGCTGTCTCCTCGACAAGCAACACAACCGCGCGGCGCTTGCCTCGATCCGTCCTTCTTGCGCACTGCTCTGCTTTTAAGAGCCAAAGCCGGCGAGCCGAATATGATGGCTCACCGGCTTCGTTGGGGTAGGCCCGGGCGGGGTAATCGGGGGCAATGTCCGGTGAATCCAACCGTACCCTGTGTTGCTATCAGTGCAACCGAAGTCCGAAATTAAGCTTGAGCGGTAGGGTAAATGGAGCCAGCTTTAGAAGCAGGACAGGCGAGCAGCAGGGTTCAATTGTTGTCGGTACTAGCGGTTGAGCCAGAGCGCTGGATGAAGTCGAGCAACGTCGAGAGACCATCAGACAGCAAGGAGCTCACGCCGACCCGAAGTGACGATGTCAAAATACCATCGATTTTCAAGCCAACGCGCCCCATCACTGCCGTCCATGATTAGGGTCGCCTACCCAATGATGCCGAGGTGGAATTCCGCGGTGAGTGAGGAAGTTGCGCAAGACTATGATGTCGGTCGCGTGAGCATTGGTTTTGTAGCGCGCGAACCAGTTTAGAATTGCATCCCCAGGAAATGCGCTGCTGTAGGCTTTGCGAGTAGAGTCAAAGCTGATGTTTCTCTCGTCGCTGGGTTTCGCTAGCGGAAACGAGGACGGCTTCAGGCACGCGCCAATTGCGAACATAGCGTAGTGGAAGCATTCGAAAGCGGAGAAGGCGCTGCTTGCAAATCCGAACAAATCGCGTTCTTGCTCGTATCGTTTCGGAAAAGCAGGTCCGGCTCCATCGGTGGCAAGCGATGTAGTGAATGAGTGATCGCATTTAGTGAGCGCCAGATGCCGGTTAGGAAGCGCACTCCATGCGCTGACAAAATGCGAATGGGCAACGTCACTAGCTCTAGAGACGAGCAAGTGAGCTATTTTCTCATAATCTTGAGAGGGGAAATCTAGCGCTGGAACGACGCCGGCTAGGATAATTGCGCCTGCCACTGATGATGCTCCCCTGGGCCCTGACATTCAATCGGAACCGAAGCGGGAGAGCAAGCCAAACTGCACCACACGTTCTCGCATTTAGCTGTGGAGTGTCGCGCCACTGCCCCTTTGCTGGCGCGACTCAGGCGCTTCCTCGAGCGGCGCAAATCTGCGCGCTGTGGAGGCGAGGATGTCCCGTGTCCAAGCATATCGATCGCATGAGGAGCGTCGTGCGGTCAGACGGAAGTGGATGAACGTGCCTCCGGGCACGACGCCAGAGCTTGCTGACGAATTTATCCGGAGGCTAACTGCTGGGACACGCTGCAAAAGATCACGTCGGGCGACAAGAGATGCGGCCCCGCAATCGTTACCCACAGCGCTTCAAGAAGCATTGCGAACTTCATCCATGGTGGGCTGCTACTGCGATGCGCCTGGCGACGGCAACCGCCAAAGCTGCCGACGTCCTAAAATCTCCCAAGCTATACAGGAAGTTTTGCAAGCATGGCCACTCGATGGACCGCGCCTATGTCTACTTCAGGTATGGCTACAGGTGCAGGAGATGTCGGCTTCGCGATCGGCGCAGCAATGCTGAGGCTGGCGTTCTTGAGCCCGGTCAGATTGAGAGAGCCTCAATCGCCTTGCGAAACGGAGCGACGATAAATCAGATCATTCACGGCCTTGCACCAGGAGGCAGACCTTACGACCAGACATTGATACTGATCCACCCATCTGTGTTCTATCGATATCGTCGTGCAAATCCCGAGTTCAATCGATTTGTGCTTGACGCGATCGACAGCAGGATTTGCCTGCGCGATCCAATCTCGCTAATCGCCTCCGGCACGCTTTCACTCGTCGAAAGAAAGCAACCGATCATCCTCGGGCAGAGCAGCGAACACCGAGTAAATCAGTGCGCCCGAGCCTAAAACGAGTAGCAGAACGACTGCAGCCAACCACCACCACATGGCTGCTAGCGGCCTTTCCGGTCGGAGTTTGACGCTACACCATCCTTTTGAGCCAGCTCCTCAAGGAGCATCACGAGCGCGCGACGCGTGCCTCGGCTCTTGATCTCTTTGAAAGCACTCACGATGCGAAGCGTGTCGCGATCGTTGCTAGAAAAATCCATGGGCGCTTCCCAGCGAGCGTAGGTCGCAGCAGGGGACTGCTGCGACCCAGCGCGGTCAAAAAAGCCGGGTGAAATAATCTAAGTAAACTATGTAGCCAGCCCCGGTGGAGGCACCATACCGGGCATTTGAGCAACGGCAATATAATCTAATTTACAAAGCAATTAGTTATTAATCTGAACCATGTGTACTGAGGGAGAGCGCCGCCGGGGCTGGCTAGCTGGCGGGCTCTCACCCCGAGCACAAGGCCGCGTATGTCCCCCGTCCCAATAAACACGCTACGCAGCCGCCGCTAACAAAGTGTAAACCTAGTTCCATTCATATTCCTCGGTCGCAATGGTGAACTCACTGCGACTTTTCGGCTGGAAGCCCGCTAGCTAAGGCGCATGGCGGGCTTTCTTCCTTTTCGAGACCAGTCTGATTAATTCAATAAAGCATTGCAGCGATGAAGAGAAACGACAAACCCAAAGAATGGACCGATGCAAAGGTGCAAATCTTACTCGCCCTTTCGCGCGCAGGCGCAGGCGCGGTCCAAATTGCGAGTGCGCTGGAAAGGTATGTCCCATCGGTGAAGCGTGTAGCGGAAAACTCGGCCTCCTACTTCGGGGTTAATGGGCTGCCGGTTTAAGGCGGCGGGCCGAGCACTCCCGGCGCTCTAATCCGCAATTGGATCGGCTGCCGGGAGCATTGGGGGCTGGAAAGCGAGCGCTGCCTGTTTTCCCGAAAGCAACAATGCGTAGAAACCCTGGTCCGGTAATTATCCGGATTCAGGGTGTTCTACTGTGAGAACACCGACGCGATTTAAGGACCGCCTGATTTCAAGTTGTCGGGAATGCCGCAGTGGGGCTGGAACCACGCTGCGGCTTTTCCCTGAGAAATCAATTACAACACACCTCGGTGTTTTTCGTCAGACGACATTTTTGCGCAGCAATTTGGTCCCGAAGTTCATTTTGAAGCGCGGCTAGCGCGGTTGAATACGTATGCGAACGGGATCGGGTGCAATCGTCTGGATAAATTGCCTTCTGGGCCTCGGGTTTGTTCCGAGGGAGCTTGGGCCCGCTCGCGGATGATGTAGGTTCCCATGCAAGTCCCTAACGATTCGGGGGGTGCCGTGAGTATTGTCTTACTCGCACTCGCAGCGTGCATTGTTGGTGTTCTTCTCCTACTGGCTTTCCGCCGATAGGGCCGACTGTGGACGCAAGAGTTGCCACGAATCCTCAGCCCAGCACCGAATTAGGTTTTTCGGCCGGTTGTTTTTGACTGTGCGCGGTTGAACGCGTTCAACTCCACGGCTGGAGACGAACGTGATCACTTGGCTGCTAGTAATCGTAATCGCGCTCAGCGTTGCAATCCTGATTGCCCACGCGATTGACGCCATACGTTCCTGAAGCGCGAGTTCCTGCTTGTCGTGGGTGTGGACGAACACCTAGTCGGCCCGATCTTTACTAAAGCTCAGCGTCGCCACGAGGACGATGGCCAACAGGAGCCACCCGGCAATATCGATAGCGGTCATGAGCCGCTCCCGCATTTTAGCTGGGCGAAGGCCGTTGCTACCGGATTTGCTACCCAACTGGTTGGGACGGCGCAGGATAGACGGAGACGAAAGCGCCTCGTGATTGCGGAAAGCCCTACGATCTAAGGCCGTAACGGCATCCCGCGGTATGTGCCGGGACGGCCGTTCCTGAATTTCAAGACCGGTGCCTTAAACCACTCGGCCACCCTTCCAAGCCCAGAATGGCTGTCGCTTAACGCAGGCCGTCCTGGAAGGCAACGCGAAGTTTGGCCTTGGCGCCCCATCGGATCGTCGCTTCGCCGCCAAACCGAACGTGCCTACTGGTTGACCAGGATCAATCGACTTCCGCCGGTCGTCGCTAGCGTTGGCTGGCGCCTTCGACGGAGGATCAATATGAGGCTGAAGCGAATTGTGTTGGCCGTTGCGCTTTTGGCTGGATTTGCGACACCCGCACTGGCGCAGTCGTTTCCGCGTCCGGTCCTCCAATTTAACGGGCAGTTGGTTTTTGGACCCACGCTCATCGTCGGGCTGAAGGTGGTCAACTGGAGCGATTATTCGCCCGCCTTGTTCGCAGATTCGCCAAAGCTGCCGCCGTGTGGGCTCACTCCCTCTGTGTCTCGCACTTGGGTCGACATCTACAACGCCAGAGGCCAGAGGCTCTACGGATTCTGCGACCTCGCCGAACCGGCCAATCTCTCGCAGCTCTTTTTCTCGGTTCCCGTCACCCAGCGGCCAAGGGCGGTTTACATCACCCTCATCGACCGGTTGCGGCGCCGCATAGTCGTGTCGAACAGGGTGGCGATTCCGTAAGTCGTGCAAAACAAAACGCGGCGCCCCTTGAGGGCGCCGCGTCAAATCCGTTTCTGACGATGTCCGCTCAGTAGCCGCAGCTCGCGCAGCCCATCTGAACCGGCGCGTAATACGAATACCCCGGCGAGACCATCTCGACGCGCTGGCGGGTGGCGTATTGCGGCGGGATGCGCTGGTACTGGACGGACGGCGGCGCGACCATCACGGTCTGCGGCACCATCACGGTGCGGTACTGCGCCGGCGTGCGGTGCGCGACGGTTGCGCCCGGCGACACCATCACGGTCTCGTCGACCGTGCGGTATTGCGGCTGCACGTATTGCTGCTGGTAGCAGGTCTGGCACGGCGGCGGTGCGTAGCAATTGTAGCAGCCGGCGGAGGCCGCGCTTGTCATGGACATCACGGCGACGGCGGTGGAGAAAACAACGGCGAGAGTACGAGACATTATGCAGCGCCCCAGTTGCCCGAAATGGATTTGCGAAGGTGGCCGCATCATACGCCGCAAAATTTTGGGCTGCTGAAGTTCGTCGAGGCATCCTTAATACGAAAGGCCGGCTTTCGCCGGCCGTTCAGAACTTGTTGACCATGCGCGCGAGGCGCGAGTGATGCAGCGCTCAGTTAGAGCGACGCTTCACCTCGCGCACCGCACCGCGCGCGGCGCTGGTGGTGAGCGCGGCATAGGCCTGCAGCGCGGTCGAGACGTTGCGCTTGCGGCCCACAGCCTGCCAGGCGGCATCGCCCTTCGCCTCCTCCGCGGCGCGACGCTTGGCGAGCTCCTCGTCGGAGACCTCGAGCGTGATGCTGCGGTTCGGGATGTCGATCGCGATACGATCGCCGGTCCGCACCAAGCCGATGTTGCCGCCTTCGGCCGCTTCCGGCGACAGATGGCCGATCGACAGGCCCGAGGAGCCGCCGGAGAAGCGCCCATCGGTGACGAGCGCACAGGCTTTGCCGAGGCCCATCGATTTCAGGTAGCTGGTCGGATACAGCATCTCCTGCATGCCGGGGCCGCCGCGCGGGCCTTCGTAGATGATGACCACGATTTCGCCGGCTGTGACCTTGCCGCCGAGGATGCCTTCAACGGCGGCGTCCTGGCTTTCGAACACGCGCGCGGGGCCGGAGAACGTCAGGATCGAAGCGTCGACGCCTGCGGTCTTCACGATGCAGCCGTCCTGCGCGAGGTTGCCGTAGAGCACGGCAAGGCCGCCGTCCTTGCTGAAGGCGTGCTCGAGATTGCGGACCACGCCCTTTTCGCGATCGGTGTCGAGCTCGTTGTAACGGCGCTCCTGGCTGAACGCGACTTGCGTGGGGATGCCGCCGGGCGACGCGCGGAAGAAGGTGCGCACGGACTCGCTCCTGGAGCGCTTGATGTCCCAGCGATCGAGGGCGTCCTTCATGGTCGGCGCATGCACGGTCGAGACCGAAGTGTCGATCAGGCCGGCACGATCGAGTTCGCCCAGAATGCCCATGATGCCGCCGGCACGATGCACGTCCTCGACATGCACGTCGGCGACTGATGGTGCGACCTTGCACAGCACGGGCACGCGGCGGGACAGGCGGTCGATGTCCTTCATGGTGAACTTGACCTCGCCTTCATGCGCCGCCGCCAGCAGATGCAACACGGTGTTGGTCGAGCCACCCATGGCGATGTCGAGCGTCATCGCGTTCTCGAACGCCTTGAAGTTGGCGACGTTGCGCGGCAGCACGGATGCATCGTCCTGCTCGTAATGGCGGCGCACAATATCGACGATGGTGTGGCCGGCTTCGACGAACAGCCGCTTGCGATCGGCATGGGTCGCGACCACCGTGCCGTTGCCGGGCAGCGCCAGTCCAAGCGCCTCGGTCAGGCAGTTCATGGAGTTGGCGGTGAACATGCCCGAGCAGGAACCGCAGGTCGGGCATGCCGAGCGCTCGATCACCTTCACATCTTCGTCGCTGACCTTGGAGTCGGCGGCGGCCACCATGGCGTCGATGAGGTCGACCGCCTTGGTCTTGCCGGCCAGCGTGACCTTGCCGGCCTCCATCGGACCGCCCGAGACGAACACGGCGGGAATGTTGAGCCGCAGTGCCGCCATCAGCATGCCGGGCGTGATCTTGTCGCAATTGGAGATGCAAACCATGCCGTCGGCGCAATGCGCATTGACCATGTACTCGACGCTGTCGGCGATCAGCTCGCGCGAAGGCAAGCTGTAGAGCATGCCGTCATGGCCCATCGCGATACCGTCATCCACCGCGATGGTGTTGAATTCCTTGGCGACGCCCCCCGCCTGCTCGATCTCGCGCGCGACGAGCTGGCCGAGGTCTTTCAGATGGACGTGGCCGGGCACGAACTGGGTGAAGGAGTTGACGACCGCGATGATCGGCTTGCCGAAATCGCCGTCCTTCATGCCGGTCGCGCGCCAGAGGCCGCGGGCACCGGCCATGTTGCGGCCGTGGGTGGTGGTGCGGGAGCGATAGGCTGGCATGGCGGTTTCCGTCCTCGGTTTGACCGGCCGGGCGGGAAAATGTGATGCCGCCTCAGGCCTTTGTGGCCGGATAGCGCACGGGCTGCCCCGGCGCAACGGGAACTTGGGCCGGACAGGGCTCCCCTGCTCCCGGCGCGGGCTGTTCGTAGCTTTTCGTAGCCCGGATGGAGCGCAGCGCAATCCGGGTAAGCGCGAACCGCTGCAAGACCGGCCCCGGATTTCGCTGCGCTCCATCCGGGCTACGGGAGCTCAACTTCGGCCTATTGCAGGGTCGGATCGAGCCGGTCTCGCAGCCAGTCGCCGATCACGGACACCGCCAGCGTGGTCACGACGATGGTGGCCGCCGGCGCCAGCATGATCCAGGGCGCCCGGGTCAGGTACTCGCGGCCGTAGCCGACCATATTGCCGAGGCTGGTCATCGGCGGCTGCACGCCGAGGCCGAGGAAGGACAGACCTGACTCCATCAGGATCACCTCGGGAAAAACCAGCGTGGTCGAGACGATCAGGGTCGAGGCGATGTTGGGCAGGATGTGGCGCAGGTAAATCCGGGGCGGCGTCGCCCCTAATTGGCGGACCGCGGCGGCGTAGCCCTGCGCATTGGCGGAGATGGCAAGGCCGCGGGCGATGCGGGCGTAGCGTTCCCAGCCGAACATGCCCATCAGTCCGATCAGCAGCGGCAGCGAATTGCCGAAGAAGGCGAGCACGGCGAGCGCCATGATCAGGAACGGCATGCTGGCCTGGAAGTCGGTCAGCATCAGCACGAATTGCTCCACGGCGCCGCGAAAATGCGCGGCGAGGAAGCCGAGCGTGGTGCCGACGATCGCCGAGATCGCGGTCGCGCCGAAGGCGATCAGGAGCGAGATGCGGATCGAGACCAGCAGCCGCGACAGCACGTCGCGACCGAGTTCGTCGGTGCCGAGCCAGTGCGCGACATTGCCGGGCGTCGAGAGCCGGTTGCGCAGGTCGAGCTGGGTGTAGCCATAGGGTGCGATCTTCTCGGCGAAGGCTGCGATCACCAGCATGGCGACGATCCAGGTCACCGCAAGGGCGACTGACACCGGAATCGCCGGGAGACTGATGCGGCGGCGGGTGATGGTGTCCTTCAGCGTGGCGTCGGTCATGCGTGCGCTCCTTTGGCGCGCAGGCGCGGATCGAGGAAGCCGTAGAGGAAATCGACCACCAAATTGGAGGTGACCATCGTCATTGCGACCAGCAGCAGGATGCATTGCACGACGGCAAGATCGCGGTTGGCGACGGCGACGACCAGCAGCCGCCCTACTCCCGGCCAGGAAAACACGCTCTCGACCACCACCGCGCCCGCGATCAGCGTGCCCACCATGAAACCGAGAATGGTGACGGTCGGGATCGCCGCGTTCGGCAGCGCGTGCGAGGTCACCACCTTGCGCCACGGCACGCCCTTGGCGGACGCCGTGCGGATATAGGGCTGGCCCAGCACCTCCAGCATCGCGCTGCGGGTGAAGCGCGCCAGCACCGCGGCGCCGCCGAGGCTCAGCGTCACGATGGGCAGGATCGCGTGACGCCAGCTGTCCTGTCCGCCCGACGGCAGCCAGCCGAGTTGCACGGCGAAAACCAGCACCAGGAGCAGCGCGAGGACAAAACTCGGGACGGTGAAGCCGGCGACCGCGGTCATCATCACGGCGCGGTCGATGGCCGATCCGCGATGCAGCGCGGCGTAGATGCCGGCGGGGATGCCGAGCACGACCTTGAAGAAGAATGCCGGCAGCGTCAGCGCCAGGGTCGCCGGGATGCGCTCCAGCACCAGCTCGATCGCGGGCCGTCCGTCGCGCATGGAGCGGCCGAGCTCGCCCTTGGCGATGGCGCCGAAGTAATCCAGATACTGAAACCAGATGGGGTCATCGAGGCCCCAGGCCTTTCGGAACGCCGCGAGCACCTCGGGCGGCGCCTCGGGTCCCAAGATCATCAACGCGGGATCGCCGGAGAGTCGAAGCACGACGAAGGCGAAGGTGACGACGAGCACGATGGTGAGCGCGGCGCGGCCGAAGCGAATGGCGAGATAGCGTCCCATCACGCGGCGTCCCGCGTCTCGGCGCCGGTGACGAGATGACAGGCGACCTGCCTGTTTCCGCCGACGGTCGACAACGCCGGCACCTCGCGCGCACAGCGCGCGATGGCGCGCGGGCAGCGCGGATGGAAGGCACAGCCTTGTGGGCGCGCGGCCGGATTCGGCGGATCGCCCGCCAGCACGATGCGGCCTGCGCTGCGGCGGCCCGGCGCGGGCGAAGCCGAGACCAGCGCTTGCGTATAAGGATGTTCGGGCCGCGCGAACAGATCGTCCGCGCTGCCGATCTCGACGATGCGGCCGAGATACATCACCGCGACGACATTGCTGATCTGCCTGACGACGCGCAGATCGTGGCTGATGAACAGCAGCGTCAGCCCCAGCTGCGCCTGGAGATCGCAGAGCAGGTTCACCACCTGGGCCTGGATCGAGACGTCGAGCGCGCTGACCGGCTCGTCGCAGACCAGGAAATCCGGTCGTGTGGCGAGCGCCCGCGCCAGCACGATACGCTGGCGCTGGCCGCCGGACAGCGCGCCCGGATAACGCGCGCCATGCGCCGGCGTCAGCTCGACCGCACGCAGCAATTCGCGCACGCGGTCCTCGCGATCGGCGGGTGTGCCAAGATTGTGGATGTCCAGAGGTTCGCGGATCTGCGTCGCGACCGGCAAACGCCGGTCCAGCGCGCCCAGCGGATCCTGGAAGATCATCTGCATGCGCGCGCGTTGCGCACGCCATGCGGCCGTTGTCGGCACAGCCATCGGCTTGCCGTCGAACCGCACCTCGCCGCTGTCGGGCGGCTCGAGGCCGAGGACGATGCGGCCGGTTGTCGACTTGCCCGAGCCGGACTCGCCGACGAGGCCCAGCGTCTGGCCTTTGGGAATGATCAGCGACACGCCGTCGACAGCATGCACGGCCGCAGCTCGGCCGAACATGCCGGAACGCATCGAATAACTGCGGGAGATTTCGGAGACCTCGACGAGCGGCGGACTCATTCGGCGGCGATCCCGAGCAGCGCGTGGCGCGAGGCCTCGGCGCGGATGCAGGCGACGACACGATCGCTCGCGATCGGTGCCAGGGTCGGCGCGCCGAGACCACAGGGATCAGATGCCAGCGCGCAACGCGGCGCGAAGGCGCAGCCATCAGGCATCATCGCGGGATCGGGCACCGTTCCCGGGATGGCAGTGAGACGGCGGCGGGGGCCATCGAGCGGCGGCAGCGCGCCGATCAGGCCCTGCGCATAGGGATGCACGGGATCGGCGAACAGCTGATTGGCCGGGGCCTGCTCGACGATGCGGCCGGCATACATCACAGCGACGCGGTCGCAATTTTCAGCGACGACGCCGAGATCGTGGCTGATCAGCACCATCGCCATCGCAAACTCGCGGCGGATCGACGACAGCAGCTCCAAAATCTGCGCCTGAATGGTGGCGTCGAGTGCGGTAGTCGGTTCGTCCGCGATCAGAACGTCGGGATTTCCGGCGAGCGCCATCGCGATCATGATGCGCTGGACCTGGCCTCCGGAGAATTCATGCGGATAGGCCTCCAGCCGCCGGCCAGCGTCGGGAATGCCGACGAGATCGAGCAGCCGCCGCGCTTCCGCCTTCACGGCGTTGCCTTGGAGATCCCGATGCAGCGCCAGCGCTTCGCAGAGCTGCTTGCGGATGGTCAGCACCGGGTTGAGCGCGCTCGCCGGATCCTGAAAGATCATGGCGACGCGCCCGCCCCTGACCTGGTCGAGCTCGGAAGCCGGCGCGCCCAGGATCTCGCGTCCGTCGAGCCGCACCGAACCCGTGACCTTGGCGTGCCGCGGCAGCAGCCCGAGCGCGGCAAGCCACGTCACTGACTTGCCCGATCCGGACTCGCCGACGAGGCCGAGCGCCTCGCCCTTGCCGAGAGCGAGATCGACGCCGCGCAGGACCGGTACGCCGTTGAAGGCGACGCTGAGGCCCTCGATGTTGACCAGCGGTGCCACGCTCACGCCTCGAAATTGCCGGCTCGGAAATCCATCGCGAAGGCCGGCGATGCCTTCCACTTGATCGATTTCGGCTTTGCCGTGAAGGTCGCGTTCTGGTGCAGCACCGTGTAGGCGGGATCCTCGCGCTCGGCGATCTCCAGCATGCGGCGGAACGCCTTCTTGCGCGCGGGCCGGTCGGTCGAAGTCTCCAGGAATTCGGAGAGCTTATTCAGCTCGACATTGGTCCATTCGCCGATCTGCTGCTGCTGGCCGTTGGGGCCGTGCTGGGCGACCAGCGAGGAGACGGGATCGTTGAAGGCGGCCGAGTTCGACCAGTCGCGCACGGCGCGGGTGGGAGCGCGCTCCATGATCTGCGACCAGTTCTCCTTGGTCTCGATCTGGACGTTGAGGCCGACCGACTTCCACATCTCGACCAGCACCTGCGCGGTCGCGACCTGGTTGGTGTAGTAATTGTTGAGCAGGCGATAGGGAATCGGATCGCCCTTGTAATTGGCCTGCTTCAACAGATCCTGCGCGAGCTTGGGATCATAGGCCGGCACGCTCCAGTCGGCGTTGAACATGTCGCCGTAGAACTCCCATTGAAGGCCCTTCGGCACGCGGGTGCGGCCGGCCCACAGGCTGTCGACGATGGCCTGGCGGTCGATCGCGTGGGTGAAGGCGCGGCGCACCAAGGGATTGGCGAGCTGGGCGTGGTTCTTGTCGAACACGGTCAGGCGGTGATTGAGGATAGTGCCGCCCTGCACTTCGAACGCCGCGTTTTTCTCGATGCCGGCGATCTGGTCCGGCGGGATGTCGCAGGCGAACTGGTACTCGCCCGACAAGAGGCCGTTGATCCGGCTTGCGACTTCGGGCACTTCGAGGAAACGGATGCGCTTGAGCGGCGGCCGGCCGCCCCAATATTCGTCATGCGCTTCAAGCGTCAGCGACACGTCGGGCTTGAGCTCGACGACCCTGTAGGGCCCGGTCGTCACGGGCTTGCGCGCCCAGTCGAGATAGCTCGCCGATTCGTCCCAGGCGCGGCGGTTCATGATGTCGGAGCCGTAGCGCGACAGGCGGCCCTCAATGGTGACGTCGGGCGTCGCGTTGTAGAAACGCACGGTGTATTTATCGACGGCATCGACGCGCACGAGGTCCGGCCAGATCCGGCGTGCGACCGCGGGGACATCAGGCGGCAATTCCTTGCCCGGCCGCGGCGTCGGGATCTTCTCGAAGGCCTGGATGGTCGAGCGGCTCTTGGCCTCGGTCTCGCCGAACATGCGCTCTCGGCTGAAGGTGAAGACGACGTCCTCTGCGGTCAGTTCGTCGCCGTTGTGGAACTTGACGCCCTGGCGCAGCTTCACCTCGACGGTCTGGTCGTCGATGCGGCGCCATTCGGTGGCAAGGCCCGGCACGGCTTCCAAATTGCCGCGCCAGTTCTTGGAGATCAGGCCTTCCCAGATCGAGGAGAAGAACACGCGCTCGCCGACGTTGGACTGCTCGCGCAGCACGTCGAGCACGTTCGCGTTCGTCACCTTCTGCACGGCGATCGTCACTGACGGACGGTTGTCGCCCTGCGCGACGGCAAAGCGCGGCAGCAGCAGCGTGCCTGCGGCAGCGCCGCCGGTTTTCAGGATGGTGCGACGGGTGAATTTGCTCATGGCGGTAGCCTCAGATGATGCGGTTATTCGGCGAGACCGAGCGCTGCGAGATGGGCAGCACCGGCGCGGACGTCATCGTGGTTGCGGAGTTCGAGGATCAGCCGCGGGTTGGAATTCAGCCGCCCGAGAGCACGGAATACGGCGACCCAGGGAATGTTGCCTTCGCCGGGCGCCCAGTGCCGGTCGGCAAAGCCGTCGGTGTCCTGCAGATGCACATGCGTGAGCATGTCGCCAGCGGTCTCGACGTAATAGTCGACCGGCGGCGCGGCGGTGGAGATGTGGGCATAGTTGGCATGTCCGGTGTCGAGCGAGACGCGGACCTTGGCGCTTTCGAGCGCCTTGGCGAGGCGCACCCGGTCACGCGGATCCTTGTCCTCGATGTTTTCGATGACGATTTCGCAGCCGATCGTCTCGGCGCGCGCGATCACCTCTGCGAGCGTCGCCTTGACGCGCTCGACGATATTGCCGCGATTGTCAGGATAGAGATCGAGATTGTTGTGGTCCCAGGTCGTGAACGGCGAATGGATCACCATCTGCGTCGCGCCGAGGAATTCGGCGGCATCAAGGCCCTGGATCAGGCGCTTGGTCACGGCCTGGCGGATCATGGGATCGTGGCTGTCGATCTTGAAGCCCCAGAACGGACCGTGGATGCCGAGCCGGCCGGTATGACCGGAGAGCATCTGCTTGATCTCGCCGGCAGTGCTGCGCCAGTCGCCGTCGAGAAGATCGGCGCGGAAGAAATCCTGGATCTCGAGATCGCGCTGCCGATCGAGAAGCCAGTCGCGATGCGCGGGGATGGATTTGATGGACAATGCTGCGCCCAGCACCGGCTTCGACATGGTTTGCTCCTTGATCGTCAGCGATGACGGGAGCAGCGCTAGACCAGTTCAATGACAGGCCGGTGAAATGCGGGTTCCGCAGTGTGAAGAGATGTGGACATCTCCTGGCGCGCTCCCGTTTCGTGCCGTCGCGATCACGGCGCCGATGCCGAACGGACACAGCGCAAGCGGTATCTGTGTCCGTAGTGATCCGGAATGGAATCCTATCGCGATGTCACGTACATCGCGTGCATCGATCGGCGGCCACTTCCAAGGGCATCACCCTCTGATCGCGCTACATGGGGTTGGGGGACCGCATGGGGCGGGGGATTGAAGGCTGGGGCAAGGTGACGAGGTCCGGACTCCTAGGCACTCCGGACCTCGAAGCTTTCTGAGATTGAACGCAGCAACGCGCCGTCCGGTTGGGGCATCCGGGCGGCGCGTTGTCGTTTGAAGAGAGCGGCCCCTGAAGCCCCGCTCACATTGCATCTTTTAGCGTCAGTCTTGCCGTGAACGTCACGCTGGTCTTGCCGACCAGCGCCATGCCTTCGACCTCGGCGCCGCCGGCGGAATAGTCACCCGAGAAACCGCAGGTGACCTCCCTGCCACCGAACGCCAGCGTTCGGCCGACTGCTTCGGTGTGCTGGTTGACGATCAAGTCGCCACGCCACTTGCCGTTCCGGAAGGTGTAGGTGCCGGTGTAGTAGAAATAGCTGTCGCCGCCCATGATGCGTCCGTCGCAGAGCACGACCACGCCCCTGGCCTGCCCGCGCTTGCCGTCGCGCATTTCGATGTCGAAGATGTAGAGGCCGTTGACGACCCTGGCCTCCGCCGCTTTCGCCTCATCCCCGGCCGACATCCGATCATCTCCCCAACAATCCGCCCCGATCAGTTCGGCACGTTCCGCTCGAGATCCTCGAGCCAGGCCACCGCGCTCGAATCCGAAGGCGCGCGCCAGTCGCCGCGGGGCGACAGCGAGCCGCCCGCCGAGACTTTTGGCCCGTTCGGCATCGCCGAGCGCTTGAACTGGCTGAAGGCGAAGAAGCGGCGCAGGAACACTTCGAGCCAGCGGCGGATATCCTTGAGATCATAGGCCTTGCGCCGGTCATTCGGGAATGCCGGCGGCCATTCGCCCTTGGCGACGTCCTTCCACGCGTGCTGCGCCATGAAGGCGATCTTGGACGGCCGCATGCCGAAACGCAGCGTGTAGAACAGATTGAAATCCTGCAGCTCGTACGGGCCGACGGATGCTTCCGTGCTCTGCGGCTTCTGGCCGGGCTCCACCGGCACCAGCTCGGGCGAGATTTCGGCAACCAGGATCGAGCCAAGCGTGCGGTTGACGTCGCCGCTGAACTGCTTCGATGCGATGACCCAGCGGATCAGATGCTGGATCAGCGTCTTCGGCACGCCGGCATTGACGTTGTAATGTGCCATCTGGTCGCCGACACCATAGGTGCACCAGCCGAGCGCGAGTTCGGAGAGATCGCCGGTGCCGATGACGATGCCGCCGTGATGGTTGGCGAGCCGGAACAGATAATCCGTGCGCAGGCCGGCCTGCACGTTCTCGAAGGTGACGTCGTAAACCTTCTCGCCTTTGCCGAAGGGATGACCGATGTCCTTCAGCATCTGCGTCGCGGTGGTGCGGATGTCGAGCTCCTGCCAGCTCGTCTGCAACGCCTGCATCAGCGCCAATGCATGCGTCTTGCTCTCGCTGCCGGTGGCGAAGCCCGGCATGGTGTAGGCCAGGATGTTCTCGCGCGGCAGGCCAAGCAGGTCGACCGCCTTGGCAGCGACGATCAAGGCATGGGTTGAATCGAGCCCGCCCGAGACACCGATCACGACGCGCTTGGTGCCGGTGGCGCGCATGCGTTGCACGAGGCCGGCGACCTGGATGTTGTAGGCCTCGTAGCAATCCTGCTCGAGCAGGCTTTCGTCGCTCGGCACGAACGGAAAGCGCTCGACCTTGCGCAGGAAGCCGATGTCGGCAGCCGGCGGCTTCAGCGCGAATGTCACCTTGCGGAAAAAACGCCTCGCGCTGGCGTCGGTTGTCGTCGAACGTCCCCATCGAGGCACGTTCCTGCCTGAGCAAGTCCAGATCGACGTCGGCAGTGGTGATCTGGCCGCCCTGGCGGAAGCGCTCGCCCTCGGCCAGCAGCACGCCGTTCTCATAGATCGAGGTCTGGCCATCCCAGGCGAGATCCGTGGTCGATTCCCCGGCGCCGGCGGCGGAATAGACGTACGCCGCAAGGCAACGCGCCGATGTCGATTGGCACAGCAACGCACGCGATCGCGCCCGGCCGATCGTAATCGGGCTGCCCGAGAGATTGACCAGCACGCTGGCGCCCGCAAGCGCGAGCTCGGCAGACGGCGTCACCGGGATCCACATGTCCTCGCAGATCTCGACACCGATGGTGAGACCCGGAACATCCTCGGCCGAGAACAGGAGGTCGACGCCGAACGGCGCGTGCAACCCGCCGAATGTAATCGTCTCTCCGGCCACGCCGGCGCCGGAGGCGAAATGCCGGCCCTCGTAGAACTCGCGGTAGGTCGGCAGGTAAGACTTCGGTACCACGCCGAGAATGTTGCCGCGATGAATGACGACGGCGCAGTTGTAGATGCGATGGCCAAAGCGCAGCGGAGCGCCGACGATCAGGACCGGCATCAATCCCGCGGAGGCCTCGACGAGGCCTACGAGGCCGCGCTCGACCGCATCGAGCAGCGGATCCTGCTTGACCAGATCCTCGATCGCATAGCCGGACAGGCACAGCTCGGGAAACACGGCGACCGCTACCGACTGCTCATGGCAGGCACTGGCCGCCGCCAACACAGCCTTCGCGTTGGCCGAGGGATCGGCGACATGGGACGTGGTGACACAGGCCGCCACGCGCGCAAATCCGTGGGCGTAGATCGAGTGGAAAGTCATCGAGCGCAGTACCCTTGATATCTTCGCTGCCGAAGCCGTCAGCTCCGGACCATATGTAGCCCATCGCCCCCGTCCCGTGCAGGCCATCCGCCGTCATGCATAACGGATTTGCGCGGTGGTCTGCCCTGTGCCTTTGGCTCAGGCGCTGCGGGCCAGCACGCCGGACAAATCGCCGCGCAGCCATTCTGCAATCCGCGGCCAGGCGTGCGCGTGGGTGCGCGCACCCATGAACAGGCCGAGGTGATTGCTCGGCTCGGACGCCGCCGCGATGAAAGCCGGCGGCGTGCCGAGGAGAGCCGCGGTGGCGAGCGCCTGCGCAGCCGGCACGACCTCGTCGTCGAGCCCGGCCAGCAGGAAGACCGGCGCCTTGACGTCCTTCGGATCGACCGTGCGGCCAAGAGCAACGAAACTGCTGCCGGCGATCTGGTTTTCCCGGAAAATCCGGTGGACGATCTCCAGATAATACTTGCCCGGCAGATCGAGCGTCTCGGCGTTCCAGCGCTCGAAACGCGCGAGCAGCGCCGCCCCCTCCGCGTCCGACAGATCTCTCTGCAATGCCGTTATGATGTCGTCGCGGTTCGGCGCCTTGGACCAGAAGTGGAGCATCTCCTCGCCGCGGACATTGCCGCCGCCGCGTGCGACGAGCTGGTCGTAGACCATCTCGGGCGCGTTGCGGGTGAGCCGGCACAACGAGGACTCGATCGACAAATCCACGGGAGCGCCGACCAGCACCAGCCGCCGCACCTTGGCCGGAAAGCGCGCCGCATAAAGCAGCGACAGCCAGCCACCCTGGCACAGGCCGATCAGATCGACCGGCGCGCCGATCTCGTCGATGGCGACGTTGAGATCGGCGAGATAGCTGTCGATCGAGAAATAGCGCATATCCGGCGTCGCTGAACGCCAATCGGTGAGATAGACCCGGTCGATACCGCCGGTCTGCAGTGACTGCACCACGCTGTGACCGGGAGCAAAATCGGCGATCAGTGCCCGATGCAGCGCATAGGGCGCACAGACCAGCGCCGGCTGGCCGGACCGCGTCTGCGAGCAATCGCGCAAGCGCATCGTCGGCAGTTCGAGCGCCACGGTGCTCGGGGTCGTCCAGGACAAGGTGCTCTCGTCCTGCTCCGCCGGACCGCGCTCCAGCCACCAGAAGCAGCTGTCCATGGCGAGGCGCGCGGCTGCAAACGGCCACAGCAGCGGGTCGTCAGGGACGGACCCCTTTGCACCGCTCTGTTTGCTCACCATGGCCATCTCACGATCGTCACAGGAACGCCTCCAGGCTCACGATGGAGATGCCGAGGTCCCGAAAACTCCGATGGGTCGTGGCGACCGAGCCATCGAGATCGATGCCACGGCAGGCGTCCTCGATGACGACGACCTCGAATCCTGCCTTGCGGGCGTCCTCCGCCGAGAAGCGGACGCAGAAGTCGAGCGCGAGGCCGGCGACGAACACGGTCTTCAGCTCGCGTTCGCGCAGATATCCAAGCAGGCCGGTCGGCGTCCGCTTGTCGTTCTCGAACAGCGCCGAATAGGAATCGATGCCACGGCGAAAGCCCTTGCGCACCACGAGGTTTGCCCTGACCACATCGAGATCGCGATGGAACTCCGCGCCCGAGCTACCCTGCACACAATGCGCCGGCCAGAGTACCTGGGTGCCGCAGTCGAGATCGATGGTCTCGAACGGCTGCTTGCCCGCATGATTCGGCGCAAACGAGACGTGGTCGCGCGGATGCCAGTCCTGGGTCAGCACCACATTGGCGAATTTTTGGGCGATCCGGTTCACGGCGGGGACCACCTTCTCGCCGCCGGGAACGGCGAGCGCACCGCCGGTGCAGAAATCGTTCTGCACGTCGATCACCAGCAGCACGTCGCGGTCGGAAATCTGCATCGTCGGGCTCATTCGATGTGCCCGGCGCGCCGGCGCCGGTACAGGTCTCCTTAGTGTCGGCCTTCCCGGGCGGCTTCGCAACCGCCAGCGCCGTGTAACGCCCCGCGCGAATTGGTCACCGGACGGCCGCCAGGATGCAACGGTTTGGCCTCGTCCGTGTTGACTAGGCGCACCCAAGGGCGGATTCTCGCACTGTCCGCGACTGCGCGGAGCGGGTCGAAGATGTGGAGGACAGGGTTGCCGGGCCACAAGGCGGCGGCAGCCACGAGGTCATGAATATCGGCAAGACAGGACAGATTCTTCTCGCCGATATCGGCGGCACCAATGCGCGCTTCGCGCTGATCCGAAGCGAATTCGGCCAGGGCGACCTGAGCAACGTCGATCAGGCCGGGCCGATCGATTACGTCAAGGTCGCCGACTTCCCGACCGTCCGGGAAGCCATCGCCGACGTTCTGGCGCGCCGGTCAGGCGGCGAGCCGCCGCAACGAGCCGTGCTGGCCGTGGCGGGTCCCGTCACCAACAACCGCTGCGTCATGACCAACAGCCCCTGGGTCATCG
Organism: Bradyrhizobium symbiodeficiens; assembly: GCF_002266465.3. Taxonomy (NCBI): domain Bacteria; kingdom Pseudomonadati; phylum Pseudomonadota; class Alphaproteobacteria; order Hyphomicrobiales; family Nitrobacteraceae; genus Bradyrhizobium; species Bradyrhizobium symbiodeficiens. The sequence continues at coordinate 3,819,436 of NZ_CP029427.2, forward strand.
ACGGCAACGAGTTGCAGCCGGCTCTCGGCTTCGACAGCGTCCATGTGCTGAACGATTTCGAGGTGGTGGCCTGGTCCCTGCCCGCCCTGCAGCTCGCCGATCTGATCCCGCTCGGCGGAGGCGATGGCCTGCCCGGAGAGCCGCTCCTGGTGGTCGGACCCGGAACCGGCTTTGGCGTCTCCTGCCTGGTCGAGCGCCATGGCGCGCGGCTGGCGGTCGTTACCGAAGCCGGACACGCGACCCTTCCGGCGGAGGACGAGCGCGAGGAACGTGTGATCGCGTGCTTGCGCCGGCGCCTCGGCCACGTCTCCATCGAGCGTGGCGCACTCTCGGGTTCAGGACTGCAAAACCTCTACGAAGCCCTGGCCGAAGTCGACGGCGCTCAGGTGCCGCATCGCGAGGCTGCCGCCATCACCAAGGCGGCGCTGGAGGGCAGTTGTTTCGTTAGCCGCGCGGCGCTGGAGATGTTTTGCGCCATCCTTGGCTCGGTCGCCGGCAATCTCGCGGTGACGTTCGGCGCGCGCGGCGGTGTCTATGTCGCCGGCGGTATCGTGCCGCGCTTTCCCGAGTTCCTTCTCGCCTCCGCGTTCCGGGCGCGCTTCGAAGCCAAGGGACGCTTCCAGGATTATCTGCGCAATATCCCGACCAGGCTCGTGATCAAGCCGGATGCGAGCTTCGTCGGCCTGAAAATGTTCGCCGACTCCAACCCGAATTGAAGTTGGGGTTGTCCTTCCCGCTCACGGCTGCAGTCATGCACAGCTGATTGCGGCGCACGCGCGGTTCCAGGCATGAACGTGCTTGCCTGCGTGTTCCGGATGAGAAACAATCCTGCCGTGTGTGTGGCGTAGTTGCGGGGGCGTGACATGCGTAAGCAGGATTTTGGTTTCGACTATCACCGCTATCACCGCCTGCTGAGCCAGGCGGATGACGAAGACAAGCGGTTGGCCCTGATCGACCTTCTGATCGAGGAAAAGGCGCGAGACCGGCTGGCCGCCCAGCGCGCTTCGGACCGCGCGGCGATGACGGCCCACACCATCGCCACCGTGCTGAAGAACGGCCGCAACTGAGACTTGCAATCCGGCCCGAGAACGCGGGATCCAATTCGGATTTCGTTAAGGATGCCTCGCAATCCGCTGTCAAACTCCCTGCTCTAGCGTTCCCCCACCTGATGCAATTCAGGGTCAACAAGGGGGCAATGAACATGAGCATGATTTCGATCGCCGCGATGCCGGCCGTCGTCGAAACGCGTTTCGCCGAATCGTTCTTCAAGACCATTTTGCTATTCTGCTGCACGGGCCTGGTCGCCTCGTTCGGCCTGATGGCGTACGGCATTGACCTCAGCGCCGGCCTGATGTGAGACCGCGACAAATTCCGTCGCCAAATGGCCGCCCCTGACGGGCGGCCATTTTCGTTGGACTATCTCAGTGCGGCGTCTTCGCCGTCACGAGTGCGGCGTCTTCGCCGTCACGAGTGCGGTGTCTTCGCCGTCACCAGTGCGGCGTCTTCGCCGTCGCTCAGTGCGGCGCTTTGACCGAGGCTCCCGGAAACAAGGAATCGATCATCGCCTTGAGCTGATCCATTGCGATCGGCTTGCGCAGGATCGGCCTGCGCCGGAGCAAGGACGGCAACAATTCCGGACCGTACCCCGTGGCGAACATGAACGGCTTTCCACGCCGTTCGATCAGGTCGGCGACGGGATCGACGTAGACGCCCATCAGATTGATGTCGAGGATGGCCATATCGTATTGCGCGGTCATGGCGAACGCGCTCGCGTCCCGGACATTGTCCGCTTCCGCGACGACGTGGTGGCCGAGTTCCACCACCATGTCGGCCATCATCATCCGGATCAACGCCTCGTCTTCGACCAGGAAAACGGAGAGTCCGTCCGCCATATCAACCCCGCAGTCAGATTCCAGAGTTGATCATAACTCAATTACGGAGAAGATTCACGAATTCGTGCGGGCCCCGTTAATTCGCGCCCGCCCGATCCGATTCAACTGGATCAATCCAATCCTCGCTCGTGGCTCAGCCGCACCATCTCCTGAATGAAGACCTGCTTCTGCTTGTCATCGAGGCTCGAAAACAGCGGCTCGGCGGCGTCGGCGACATTGCGCTGATCGGCGGCGCGATCGATCAGGAACTGCGCCTCGTTGCGCATCTGCTCGATGATGTCGTCGGGTGGATCCCGCTTGGCGCGCGCAACCCGCAAGTTGAGCCGCTCCGCACCATTATGTCCCAGGTAGTGCATTGCGCTGGAGAAGCCGTACCAGTGCTTCTCCTGATCAGCCGTGAGGTTCAGCTGGGTCTTGATCCGCTCGATATAGGAATCGCTGTTGGCGACGATCTGTTCCGCGCTCTGCTGCGGCGCGCCGGGCTGGGTGAGGACCGTGACGTCCTTATTGTCCTTGCCTTGATTAGGTGCGTTCTTGGCCTCCTTGCTCGCCTTGGCGCCCTTGCCCGCTTTGGCGCCCTTTGCATCCTTGTCTTTGGCATCCTTGTCCTTGGCCGCGCCCTGCTGCTTGGCATCCTTGCCGGCATCCTTGGCGGCCGGGGCCTGATTGCCATTGTTGCCGACGCCGAGCACGCCGGTGAAGACGCCGACCACGCCGCCGATTGCACCGCCGAGCACGCCACCGACCGGACCTGCTGCCTTGTTTCCGGCCGCAGCGCCGTCCTGAACGCCTTTGACCAAGCCTTGAGCATGGGCCACTGCGGCCGCACCGAGCAGCAGCGTAAGCACGGCCCCCAGCGCGAGCCATCGCCGCAAGTGGAGCCGCGCTGACGGCGCCGGGTTGATCATTCTCGTCTCCATCGTCGATCTGATTGGCCTGTTGGGGCGAGGTCACCCGCCAAGTGCGACACTATCGTTTCCGTCCCTTCGCGGTCCAGACGCAGCCGAGCGCTGTCCACGCCCGAAAACGCTTTCGCGCGAAGCGGTTATGCAGGCTTATTCGAAACTGCGGCGTAATTGCGCACCGATCGTTCCAGACCGGTTCATGCAAACGTGTGCGTTGCAAAAAACAAGCGATCGCAACTGACGGGCCGCTCAGCGCTCCCGCGATCCAGCACACAACGTAAGTTCTAGGCGTGAGCCGTTCGGCTTTCTCGACAGACGCGATCAATCATGATCTGATCGCGCTACCAATTTGCTGCGGCCTGCGTGACTTGTTCACCTGGGCCGACGGCGTCAATAAGAAAATCCAACCACAAGAAACTTGAAAAGAAGTCTCAGAGGAAACTCCAACAACAAACACCCAGGCGAGGAAACGAGATGTCACGCAAGAAACTGACGCGACGTCAATTTGTGGCTGCCACTGCACTGTCCTCCGCGGCGCTGGTGACAGCGCCTTACGTCCGGGGCGCTAGCGCCGCCGGCAAGCTCTCGATCGGCTTCTGGGACCATTGGGTGCCAGGCGCCAACAAGGCCTCGACCGATCTGGTCAATGAATGGGCCGCCAAGGAGAAGGTCGAAGTCTCCATCGACTACATCCCAAGCCAGGGCAACAAGAACCTGCTGACCATCGCCGCGGAAGCGCAGGCAAAGTCAGGTCATGATATTTTCGCGATGCCGACGTGGTGGGCCCATTCCAATGCCGACCAGTTGGAGAACGTTGCCGACATCATGGGGCCGATCATCGCGGAGAACGGCGAGGTGAACGGCACGGTCAAATATCTGGGCATGTCCGGGAGCAAATGGCTCGGCGTCCCGGCCTGCGTCGGTAGTCAAATCAAGGGGCCCTGCTCCCGCATCGATTTGATGAAGAAGCACGCCGGCATCGACGTGCAGGCGATGTATCCGGCCGGCTCTGAACCGAAAGCGGATGACTGGACGCTCGAAACATTCCTGAAAGCTGCCGAAGCCTGTCACAAGGCCGGCGTCCCGTTCGGTATCGGCCTCGGCGAGACCACCGACAACGTCGATACGGCGGGCGCGATTTTCCTTTCGTTCGGCGCCCAGCTCGTGGACGCCAAGGGCAATCTCACCGTCAAGACCGATGCGGTTCGTCAGGCGCTCGACTTCTACAAGAAGCTGATCGGCTTCCTGCCGCCCGATGTCGCAGCCTGGGACGACGCATCCAACAATAAATGGCTGGTCTCCGGCCGAGGTGCGATGATCATGAATCCGCCGAGCGCCTGGGCGGTCGCCAAACGCGACGCGCCGCAGGTTGCGGAGCAATGCTGGACGCACGGATTCCCGAAAGGGCCGAAGGGGCGCTTTGCACCCTACCTGCCCTATTTCTGGAGCATCTGGAACTTCTCCAAGAACAAGGAGGCAGCGAAGAGTCTGCTCATCGCGTTGTCGAAGCCGGCAGCCATCGAAAAGATGGTCAACGCCAGCGGAGGCTACGATTTGCCCGCTTATGAGAAGCTCACAACGCTGAAGGTTTGGCAGGAAGAGGGTCCGCCGAAAGGGACGCTCTTTCACTATCCAAATCCCTACAAGCATCAGACGTTGTCGATTGCGGCCTCTCCCGCGCCGCCGAAGATCGCACAGCAGATCTACGCGCAAGCCACGCTCACCAAGATGTGCCTTCGGTATCATCAGGGCGAAGCGATGGAAAAGACGCTCGCCTGGGCCGAAGGCGAGTGTGAAGGCTTCATGCGGAGCTAAGCCGGACAGGCTCGCCGCAACGGCATGAAGCCGTCCGCGGCGAGTCCTCCGTCTCACTCACTTGGCGAGAGCCGGCAGCTTCGGTTCTCGCACCTTCCAAGAGTCGGGTTGATCGACCAAATCGCGCAAGGAAAATGCATCATGGCGGATGTCGCATTGCAGCCGAACACGGTCGGCGCAGCGCAACCGGTGCGAAAACGCTCCGGTTTGAAAAAGGCACTCAAACGCAAATCCACCGCGGCGTTCCTGATGACGTTGCCGCTGATCATCCTCATTGCACTTCTGGTGCTTTATCCTGCGTTCTATTCGCTGCATCTGGCGACCCTCAACAAGTCGATGCAAAGATTCGTCGGTTTCGGCAACTTCGAGTTCCTGTTCAAGCGCGACACGTTCTGGCTTGTCGTCAAGCAATCCTGCATCTTCGCCATCACCGCCGTTTTGTTCAAAGCGCTGATCGGGTTCATCGTCGCCCACTTCGTCCATAACATTCCGGCCAAAGGTCAGCGCAAATGGCGCGGCATGCTGCTGGTGCCCTGGGTCATTCCGCCCGCGATGAGCACGCTCGCATGGCTGTGGCTGTTCGATCCCTCCTACAGCGCGTTCAACTATACGCTGTCGTTTTTCGGGATCGGGCCGATCCCGTGGACGGGCGATGCCGACTGGGCGCGCTTTTCCGTGATCCTGGTCAATGTCTGGTACGGCGCACCGTTCTTCATGATCATGTATCTGGCTTCGCTGAAATCGGTGCCGGAGCAACTCTATGAAGCCGCAGCGATCGACGGAGCCAATTGGTGGCAGCGCATCTGGTACGTGACGCTGCCGATGATGCGCAACATCATAGCGATCACGACGCTGTTCTCGCTGATCGTGACCTTCGCCAATTTCGACATCGTGAGAATCCTGACCGCCGGCGGCCCTCTCGACCACACCCATATCTTTGCGACCTGGGCTTTCCGGATCGGCATCGAAGGAAGCGATATTCCGCTTGGCGCAAGCGTCTCCCTGTTCATGGTGCCGATCCTGGCGGTCGCAGCGATATTCATCCTGCGGGACGTCAACAAGCGCGGGAATGAAGCCTGATGAGCTCAGTCACGATAGACAAGGCCGCGCCGAGGCGCAGCGTCAAGTTGGGAAGCATGAGCCGCGACCGCAAATGGGCGCTGCGATGGTCGTACTTCTTTCTGACGCTGTTTGCGATCTTCTCGCTGCTGCCGCCCATTTACATGCTGATCACCTCTCTCAAGAGCAGCGCTGAAATCTCGGCGGCGACCAATCCATGGTGGGTTTTCCACCCGACTCTCGAGAACTATGTCGGCCTGCTGACGTCAAACCAGTTCCTGCGGTTCTTCTTGAATTCCGCGCTGGTTTCGATTTTCGTGGTCACCATCACGATGCTGATCAGCGTGCCCGCGGCATTTGCCCTCGCGCGGATGCGGTTCTGGGGGTCGGCCACGCTGGCGACCGGCGTGTTCCTGACCTACCTGATTCCGGACAGCCTGTTGTTCATTCCGCTGTTCAAGGTGTTCGCCCAGTTCGGCGACTGGACCGGCATCCAGCTCATCAACCGCTGGTACGTGCTGCTCTTCATCTATCCGACGCTGACGGTCCCGTTCTGCACCTGGATCATGATCGGATACTTCGCATCGATCCCCAAGGAGCTCGACGAGGCCGCGATCATCGATGGGGCGTCCTGGTTCCAGACGCTGACCCGGATCTTCATTCCGGTGGCGCTGCCGGGACTGATCGCCGCGACCATCTTCGCCTTTACCGTGTCCTGGGCGCAATTCCTCTATCCGCTCGTGTTCACGACCTCCACGGATCAACTCGTGCTGCCGGTCGGCATCATTACCACGCTGATCAAGGGCGACGTCTTCAACTGGGGACAGATCATGACCGGCGCGCTGCTCGGCGCGGCGCCGCCGCTCATCATCTACGCCTTCCTGATGGACTATTACATTGCCGGCCTGACCGCCGGTGCGACAAAGGGTTGATGACCAGGAGCTGAAGTTCGATGGCTGACGTTGCTTTGCGGAAAGTGGTTAAGCGTTACGACGACGTCGAAGCCGTGCGCGGCATCGACCTGGATATCGCCGACCACGAGTTCATCGTGCTGGTCGGTCCCTCCGGCTGCGGCAAGTCGACGACGCTGCGGATGATCGCAGGCCTCGAGGACATCACCGACGGCGACATCATGATCGGCGGCGACGTCGTCAATGACGTGCCGCCGAAAGACCGCGACATCGCGATGGTGTTCCAGAATTACGCGCTCTATCCGCACATGACGGTCGCCGAGAACATGTCGTTCGGGCTCCGGCTCAAGCACTACCCCAAGGCCGAGATCAAGGCGCGCGTGACGGAAGCCGCCCGCCTGCTCGACATCACCGACCTGATCGACCGCAAGCCGAAGCAGCTCTCCGGTGGCCAGCGCCAGCGCGTCGCGATGGGCCGGGCCATCGTGCGCAATCCGAAAGTCTTTCTGTTCGACGAGCCGCTGTCCAATCTCGACGCCAAGCTGCGCGTGCAGATGCGGATCGAGATCAAGAAGGTGCACCAGAAGGTCCGCACCACCACGGTCTACGTCACCCACGACCAGGTCGAGGCGATGACGCTGGCCGACCGCGTCGTGGTGATGAACAAGGGGCGCATCGAGCAGATCGGCACGCCGAACGAGCTCTACCACAGGCCGGCGACGCGCTTCGTCGCCGGCTTCATCGGCTCGCCTGCGATGAACTTCCTGCCGTGCCGGCTCGAGGATCTCGGCGGCACGCTTCAGATCCGCCTCACCGACCGCATCGCCTTTGCGCTCCCGCCGGCCCGCGCGGCGCGTTACAATTCGCTGCCGCGCACCGACAAGCTGCTGCTCGGCCTCCGCCCCGAGCATCTCACCGAGGCGCACGCGCATCTCGGACCGGGCGTTGAGACCTTCGACACCGTGCTCGACGTCACCGAGCCGATGGGCATGGAGACGCTGGTCTATTTCGGCCTCGAGGGCACGCCGGTCTGTGGCCGCGTCGATCCCAATGCCGGCGCCAAGGACGGGGCACCCATGCGTTTGGCGATGGACCTCAATAACATGCACCTGCTAAACGAGGCGACCGGCGTCGTGTTGTGACGCCGGTCCAAGAAACTCGCGCAGGCAGGGGACGATGGCGACCAACAAGAAGAAGATTTTCGTTACACAAACTTTGTCGCAAGGGGCACGCGCCCTTCTCACCCAGCGGGACGATATCGAACTCGTCGAGTTTCCGAACCTGATCTCGGCGAAAGACTTTGAGGTCATGCTGAAGAGCCATGCGCCGGTTCATGGCGTCGCGCTCGGCGCGACCGCCTTCGGCGAGACCGAACTCGAAGCAGCGAAAGATATGAAGGTCGTCACCCGCATCGGTGTCGGCTACGACGCCGTCGACGTGCCCGCTCTGTCCCGCCGCAAGGTGCCACTGATGGTCGCGGGCAGCGCCAACTCGCCCTCGGTCGCCGAGCAGGCGCTGTTCATGATGCTGACGCTGGCCAAGCGCGCGCAAGAGTTGCACGCCTGCGTCAAGGACGGCAAATGGGCCGACCGGCTCGGCATGCTGCCGTTCGATCTCTACGGCAAGACCGTGCTGATCATCGGCTTCGGCCGCATCGGCACCCGTACCGCCAAGCGGTGCCTGGCGATGGAAATGACCGTGCAGGTCTACGATCCCTACAAGCCGGCCGCCGAGATCAAGGCCGCCGGCTGCGAGCCCGTCGCCGACCTCGATGCCGCGCTGCCTCACGCCGATTTCGTCACCATCCACTGCCCGAAGACGCCGGAAACGATCGGCCTGTTCGATGCTGACAGGATCGGCCGGATGAAGCCGAAATCCTATCTCATCAACACCGCGCGCGGCGGCATCGTGAAGGAAGCCGCGCTGTACGACGCCCTGGTCTCCGGCAAGGTCGCAGGCGCCGGCATCGACGTGTTCGAGGTGGAGCCGCCGCCGGTCAGCAACGCGCTGTTCGCGCTGCCCAACGTCATCATCGCCCCGCACGTCGCCGGCGTCACCGTCGAAGCGGTGAGCCGCATGAGCGAACAGACCGCGCGCAATATCCTGAGTGTGCTGGACGGCGATCCGATCCGGCAGAACATCATCAACCAGGATGTGCTCGGCTGAACAAGCCGACGGCGGGCGAATAATATGCCCGCCTTCGGACGGCCAGAATGCGTCCCATTTTGGTGCAGATCGAGCCCCAACTCAGCCTTAATCAAACGCGCGTAATGGTGCCGGAAGCGCGGCGGCAGTGGGACAGACTGGCTGGCGCGTCGAGCTGGAGGATGTACCCTTGTCAGAGATCGACCCGACCGACCACGCGCTGGCGACCATCGCCAGCATTCTGGAGTACCCCGAGCCCGTCCTCGTCATTCGCAAGACCGAGACCGAGATCGTGGTCACCGGAGAGCGCGAGCATATGGACTCCGACGAACAGCAGGTCGTCGACGAGTATCCGGTCGTCGACGAGCATCAGTCAGTCGAAGAGCATCCGGTGATCGAAGAGCAGCCGCTGGTGCCGGAGCACACCGACGGCGACGGCTATAGCAAGGTCGGGCCTGGACCGATGGTCGCGATCCGGCTCAAATGGACGGTCCATCGCGGCGATGACGACCAGTTCTACGTCCACGAGACCATCGGCGAGCAATCCGTTCCCGTGATTAGCGGCCCGATGACGAGCGAGGCCGCCATGCGCTTCGTCGACGAGCACGAGGACGAGGCACACCGTCGCTTCGAAGAACTGCGCAGCGAGATCGCCGGCCGCAGCTCGCTCGCCGACTACGAGCGCAAGGGCGAAGCGTAAGCTCTACCGCCTGCCGAGATAATCCTTCTTCGCGAGCTCGACACCTGCGTGCCGCAGCAGGTCGTAGGCGGTCGTGACGTGAAAGAAGAACTGCGGGACACTGAAGGTCAGCAGCAGCGCTCGCCCGGTGAAGGGCAGCTCGGTCCCGTTCTTCAGCCTGAAGAAGACATTCCGCTCCGCCGCCGCATTAATCTCCGCGCGCGGCAGGCTTTCGATAAACTCGATCGAGGTTGCGATCCGGGCCTGCAGTCCGGCCATGTCGTGCTCCAGCGCCGGCAGCGCCACCGGCTCGCGCTCCGCCAGCAAGGCCGGGGCGACCACCGCATGCCGGCAGGCCTCGCCGACCTGCTGCGCCAGATCGTACATGTTCGGGGCCAGCCGCATACCGAGCAGAATCGCCGGATTGAACTTGCGGGTCTCCGCATAGGCCACGCCCTTGTCGAGCAGCCCCGACAGGTTACGCAAATGCGGGACGAAGAGGCCGACAGAGGCTTCGTACATCGAGATCGTCACGTCGAAATTCCCCTCAATTCCATCTCGCCAGCGCCTGGCATCTGATCTAAATCCACCTCTCAAGAGCTGCACAATGACAGCTCGCGTAGGGGTGGAGAAGAGATGATCGTTCGATTGGCTGTTCGGATCCTGGCGGCGTTGGCCGTGGCGTTGCTGGCAGATCTTTCGGCTCACGCGCAGCAGGCGCCCTCGCGCCTCGACGAGATCGTCAAGCGCGGCACCTTGCGGGTCGGCATGACCGGCGACTACAAGCCCTTCACCTATCTGGACAAGGCGACGCAGAAATTCAGCGGTTTCGACGTCGACATGGCCGAAGCACTCGGCAAGGCGCTCGGGGTCAAGGTCGAGTTCGTGCCCACGGCTTGGCCGAAGCTGATGAAGGATTTCGAGGCCGACCAGTTCGACATCGCCATGGGCGGCGTCTCGGTCACGCTCGACCGGCAAAGGAAAGGCTTCTTCACGACGCCGATCATGCGCGAGGGCAAGACGCCGATCGCCCGCTGCGCCGACGTCGGCAAGTACCAGAGCATCGCGGACATCGACAAGAAAGGCACCCGCGTGATCGTCAATCCCGGCGGCACCAACGAGCGTTTCGCGCGTGCCAACGTCAGGGATGCAGAGATCACCGTCTTCTCCGACAATACCGTGATCTTCGACGAGATCGCCAAGGGCAACGCCGATCTGATGATGACGGACGCCTCCGAGACGCGCTACCAGCAGAAGCAGCATGCCGGCGTACTGTGCGCGGTGCATCCCGAAAAGCCGTTCGACTTCTCCGAGAAGGCCTATTGGCTCCAGCGCGACATGGCGCTGAAGGCCTTCGTCGACCAGTGGCTGCACATTTCCATGGAGGACGGCAGCTACAAGAAGATCTACGCCGCCTGGTTCGACTAGAGCGTTTTTGCGCGAATTCGGTGCCGGTTCGCGCCAAGGAAAACACGGTGACATGAGAAGCTGGAACGTGGCTCCGATCACGCCGGAACGGCGCTTCAGGCCGCGTCCTCGTGTCGCTTGCCCCCGCCAAACTTTGGACCGGCCCCGGGTCTATTGAACCGGAAACCGCAGGACGGCGACTCATACGGACGACAGTGATCTAGATCACTTTTTGCAGTCGGGCCGGCGCGTAAGCGTCGGCGCGGGGACCACCTGTTCAGGAGATGGAAATGAGGAAGCTGTTGGCCACGGCCGCATTCCTTTTGGCGAGCACCGCTGCGCAGGCGCAGTACACCTTCGAATATGGCGGGCGTACCATCCGCATCGACCCGGACCGCGGCACCGTGCAGATCCCGGGCGTGTACGACAACACCGGCCAGGGCAAGGCGAAGAAAGCCAAGAAGAACGAGGCGACCCCGGGCCAGCAGGCACCGCAGCAAGCCACGGTCGAGCCGCAAACGCCGGCTGCGCCTCCGGCCCCCGCCCCGACGACCACCGCGCCGGCCGCCGCCGCACCGGTGCCCGCGCCTGCCCCCGCGGCCGCAGCACCACCGTCGGCTCCCCCGCCAGCGACCGCCAGCAATCCGCCGGCCGAGACCGCCGTCTTGCCGCCGCCCGCGCCTCCTCCGGCCCCCGCGCCGGTCGAGCAGCAGGCAGCACCCGCCGCACCTCCGCCGGCCCCGACCGTGGCTGCGGCACCTCCGGCTGTAGCCCCGCCTCCTCCGCCCGCGCCGGCTCGTCCCCCCGTTCAGGCCGCCGCCGTCGCGCCGCCAGCGCCTGCAGCCGCGCCCACGCGTGATCTCAATTCACCGCTCGGCGTCTGGCTCACCGAGGAGAAGGAAGGGAAGGTCCGCATCGAGCAATGCGGCAACAACCTTTGCGGCTATTCGGTCGACAGCAAATCGAACCAGAACGGCGAGCAGGTCCTGATCAACATGAAGCCCGGCAAGGACCAGAAATGGTCCGGCCGCATCCTCGATCCGAACTCCGGCTCGACCTACGATTCGACGATCGCGCTGAAGGGCACCGACCGCCTGCGCGTGCAGGGCTGCGCCTTCGGCGGCATGTTCTGCGGCGGCCAGACCTGGACGCGCGTGAATTGAGTTCGAGCCGGACATCTTGACCGAGACAAGGGGGCCCGTGATCCGGGCCCCCTTGCTTTTGGTCGCGGCATTATCGTGACGTGCGCAACCTCACACAGCCCCGTCGGCGCGTGACAGCCCTCACATCGACGGTTCCGCACGCGTGCCACGATCCCCGCATGATCAACCACAGGGGCGTGTCATGAACGGCTTTCGCAAGGCTCTCTTCGCCACCATTGTCGCCGTCGCCTTCCCGCTGACACAGGCAGGCGCGGCAACCTCCAATTTCGATGGTGCATGGAATGTCCGCATCTCGTCATCGAGCGAGACTTGCGGCAACGGTGCAACGGTCTCGATCGGCATCAGCAACGGCCAGATCGCCTCGAGCAACGCCGCGGTGTCGGCGTCGGGCCGCGTGGCGGATGCCGGCAGCATCAACGTCACCTTGAGCACCGGCATCAAGCGCGCCGTCGGCTTCGGCCGGCTCAGCGGCACCTCTGGCTCCGGCACTTGGCGCGGGCCGATGTGCAAGGGCACGTGGACGGCGGAGAGGATGTAAGTTTGCCGTGTTCAGGACGCACTGCAACGCGCAGCGTTGCTGCGCAGAGCCGGGACCCAGCCCTCTTGGTTGCTGGAACATTCTGGTTCCCGGATCGGCGACGTATCGCCTTGGGGCGATGCGTCTTGACCGGGACACGAGGCGTCAGCCCAGCGCCGCCCCGTAGTCCGCGTCCGTGACCGGCTCAAGCCAGGTCGAGTAGACGCCATCGAGCGCTTCCTGCATGGCGATGTGGCACATGCCGTTGGTCGGCGAGGCCCCGTGCCAGTGCAGCTCACCCGGCGGAATCCAGACGGTGTCGCCAGGGCGAATCTCCCTGACCGGGCCGCCCTTGGTCTGGACGCGGCCGACGCCGGAGATGACATAGAGCGTCTGCCCGAGCGGATGGTGATGCCAATTGGTGCGCGCGCCCGGCTCGAACGCGACCCGCGAGCAGTTCAGCCGTGCCGGCGCGGGCGCCATGATCACGGGGTCCTGCCACACGGTGCCGGTGAAGTTTTCCTTGGGCGCGCGGCGGGTCGGCCGCGTGCCTGCAACAGTGATCTCCATGGGGTGTCCTCGCTTCCGTTACTTCTTGCTGGCGGCGTAGCGCGCCTTGGTCTCGGCGTTCATGGGATAGAGGCCCGGCAGCACGGCGCCGTTGTTCACCTCGTTGACGATCCAGGCTTCCATGCGTTCCTGCTCGACGCCCTCGTTGAGCACGTGGTCGAGCATCGCCTGCGGGATCAGCACGCAGCCGTCCTGGTCGGCGACCACGATGTCGTTCGGAAAAAACGGCAACCCCGCCGCAGCCGATCGGCTCGCCCCAGCCGACGAAGGTCAGGCCGGCCACGGAGGGCGGCGCGGCATAGCCGTCGCACCACACCGGGAGATTGGTGCCGAGCACGCCCTCGACGTCACGCACGACGCCATCGGTCACGAGCGCGGTGACGCCGCGCTTCATCATGCGGGCGCAGAGGATGTCGCCGAAGATGCCGGCATCGGTGATGCCCATGGCATCGACCACGGCAATGCAGCCCTCCGGCATCGCCTCGATCGCGGTGCGGGTCGAGATCGGCGACGACCAGGATTCCGGCGTCGCCAGATCCTCGCGCGCGGGCACGAAGCGCAGCGTGAAGGCCGGCCCCACCAGACGCGGCAGGCCCGGGCACAGCGGCCGCGCGCCCCGCATCCACACATTGCGCAGGCCCTTCTTCAGCAGGACCGTGGTGATGGTGGCAGTGGTGATGCCGGCGAGGATTTTGCGGGCTTCGGGGGACAGCGACATGGAAACAGACGAGCTCCGGAGATGCGGGAAACAACGCGCGCATCTTGCGAGCCGCAGCCCTTGCGTCAAGGGCCAAGAGGCTAACAATTACGCAGGGCCGGTGGGCCGTTATGCGACGCGATAACAAGGCTTTATCGGCTTCCCCTGCATTAATTTATTGGACTTGCGGGCGCATTTACGCGAAGCAGGGTCGAGGCGGAACTCAAGATCGAGCCCGCGAATTCCCTCAAGGCCCAACTTCGACAGCTCATGGCCGTGCCGCTCCCTCCGCCCCGCCTTCTGCCCAGTGGCGACAGCGCCGTCACGGTCGAGTTCAGCCGCACCATCGACGACGATGCCAACCAGCGCGTGCTGGCGTTGGACAAGGCGCTTGCAGCGAGCCCCATCGATGGCATCACCGAGACTGTGCCGACCTATCGCTCGCTGCTGGTGCATTACGATCCCGGCAAGATCGGTTTCGATGCGCTTGGCGAGAAGCTGCTGCCGATCGCCATTCAGCCGCCGCCCCCTGTGACCAAGGCGCGCCGCTGGCGCATTCCCGTCGCCTATGGCGGCGAGCATGGCATCGACCTCGAGGATGTCGCCAAGGCGCTCGACACCACGCCGGACGACATCGTCGCCCGACATGCGGGCGGCGACTACAAGGTGGCCATGATCGGATTCACGCCGGGCTGGTCCTATCTCAGCGGCCTCGACAAATCCCTGCACATGTCGCGCCGGCAGTCGCCGCGGCTGCTGACGCCCGCCGGCACGATCTCGATCGGCGGCGTTCAGGCCGGGATCCAGTGCCTGGCCGCCCCGAGCGGCTGGCATCTACTCGGCCGCACGCCGGTCCGAACCTATCAGCTCCACCGCAATCCCACTTTCCTCACCGAACCCGGTGATCGCGTGACGTTTTTCGCCATCCACCACAAGGAGTTCGAGGAGCTGGATCGCGCTGCGGAAGCCGGCGAGATCGTCGCCGAGCAGGTGATCGCATGAGCCGCCTCGTCGTCGCCAGCATCGGCCCGGCCAGCTCCGTGCAGGACGGCGGACGCCACGGTGCGCAGCGCTACGGCCTGACGGTCAGCGGCGCCATGGATCGGCTGTCGCTGGCCGCGGCGAATACGCTGGTCGGCAACGCGCCGTTCGCAGCCGCTGTCGAGATCGGCCCGTTCGGCGCCGTCTTCACCGCGCGTGACGGCGCGGTGCGTGTGGCGATTTCAGGCGCGCCGCGCAATGCGGACGTCGCAGGAAGCCCGGTCGCGATGGACAATTCGGTGACGCTGAAGGACGGCGAGACGCTGACGCTGGGCTTTGCCCGCGGCGGCGCCTTCACCTATCTCGCGATCGAAGGCACCATCAAGGGAGAGCCGGTGTTCGGCAGTCTTGCCGTCAATGCCCGCGCCGGCCTCGGCAGCCCCTACCCGCGCCCGCTCCAGGCCGGCGACGAATTCAGCGTCGATGCCGCAAGCGGTGCGCCGGAGCTTCGGATCGAGTTGCCGAAGCCGGTGAGCGGCCCGATCCGCGTCCTGCTGGGCCCGCAGGACGACGAGTTCGACGACGCCAACAAGGCGCTGTTCCTGGACAGCGAGTGGAAGATCTCGGCGACCTCCGATCGCATGGGCTATCGGCTCGAGGGCCCTGCCATCAAGCATCTGCACGGCCACAACATCGTCTCCGACGGTACCGTCAATGGCAGCATCCAGGTGCCCGGCAACGGCGCGCCGATCGCGTTGATGATGGACCGCGGCACCTCCGGCGGTTATCCCAAGATCGCAACGGTGATCACCGCCGATGTCGGCCGCCTCGCCCAGACCTCGGCGGGAACCGCGTTCCGTTTCAAGGCGGTCAGCGTGGCCGAGGCGCAGGACGAGGCCAAGAAGTTCGCGCAACTGATCCGCAACCTGCCCGATCGCCTGCGCACCGCCGACAGCGTCGCGCTCAACATCGAGGCGCTCAGCGATGCCAACGTCGCGGGCTATGCGGTCAGCGCCGTGGATGCCGGGACCTGGCAGGTGACGGCGGAGCCATAAACGACACGACGACCGGAGAGCAACCCATGAAGACGATCGATCTTAACTGCGACCTCGGCGAAGGTTTTGGCGCGTGGGAGATGGGCAACGACGCCGCCATGATCGAGCTGGCGAGCTCGGTCAACGTTGCCTGCGGCTTCCATGCCGGCGATCCCGACATCATGCGCCGGACGGTGGAACTGGCGAAGGCGCGCGGCGTCTCGGTCGGCGCCCACCCCGGATATCGCGACCTTCACGGTTTCGGCCGGCATCCGATCGCCGGTCTGAAGGCGTCCGAGATCGAGAACCTCGTCGCCTACCAGATCGGAGCGCTGCAGGCGATCGCGACCGCGGCCGGCCACAAGGTCACCCATGTGAAGGCGCATGGCGCGCTCTCGAACGTCGCCTGCGAGGACGATATGACCGCGAAAGCCATCGCCGCCGGCATCCGGGCGGTCGATCCCAGCCTGATCTTCGTCGTGCTCGCCAATTCGAAGCTGGTGAAAGCCGGCGAGGACGCCAATCTACCGATGGTGCACGAGGTGTTCGCCGACCGCGCCTATGAGGACGACGGCAACCTCGTATCGCGCAAGAAGCTAGGTGCGGTGCTGCACGATGCCAAGGCGATCGCCGACCGTGTGGTGCGCATGGTGCAGGACGGCGCGGTGGTGTCGGTGACCGGCAAGGTGATCAAGATGCGCACGGACACGGTGTGTATTCACGGCGACACCCACGGCGCCGTCGAGATCGCGCGGACCTTGCGTCAGGCGTTGAAGGATGCGGGGATCGAGGTCGCGCCGTTCAAGCGCGGCGCCTGATAAACACCCGGTGCCGTGGGGTGGGCAAAGGCGCATAGCGCCGTGCCCACGATCTCTGCATGATTGAGACGGGCGGTGGGCACGCTTCGCTTTGCCCACCCTACGAGACCGAGCAAGATCTTAGAACGGATGCGCCGACAGCGTGCCGAACACGATGGCCGCGATGACCGCAAAGGCGCTGTAGAGTCCAACGTGGTGCATGCTGGCCGCGGTCCGTCGCGAGAGCGAACGCGCGTAAAAGTGCAGCCTGGCTTCCGCCGATAGTTCGCGCATGGTCGATCTCCAACGCCCCATTTGCGGGATTATGAGGGATCAACCAGGGCGGGAGGCAAGATGCCGGAGGAAATAGCAATGCGCCTCCTCAGAAGTGGCCGCCTCGCAGCGGTAAATTCTCTCCAGACACAGGTTCCGAGAATCTTATTCGTTCAAATCCGAGGTAGCTGGAACCTGCGGATGACAGTCGAGTGAAGCAGCTTTAGTACACGTCAGCCTGGAAGCGGCCGGTCTTCTTGAGCTCGGCGACGAAGCTGACGGCCTCATCCGTCGAACGTGCTCCGAACTGCGCGACGATGTCGACCAGCGCACGCTCGACATCCTTGGCCATGCGCTTGGCATCGCCGCAGATGTAGAGATGCGCGCCTTCGGCGAGCCAGGTCCACAATTCGCGGCCCACCTCGCGCATGCGGTCCTGCACGTAGAACTTCTTTTCGCCGTCGCGTGACCAGGCCAGCGACAAACGGGTCAACTGCCCCGAGGTCTTCATCGCGTTGAGCTCTTCCTGGTAGAAGAAGTCGCAATCGCTGCGCTGGTGGCCGAAAAACAGCCAGTTCTTGCCCGGCGCGCCGGTCGCCTTACGGTCGAGCAGGAAGGCGCGGAACGGCGCGATACCGGTGCCGGGGCCGATCATGATGACAGGCGTCTTCGGATCTTCGGGCAAGCCAAAACCGTGCGCCTTCTGCACGTACACCTTGAGATTTTCGCCCTCATTGATGCGCTCACCGAGGAAGGTCGAGGCGACGCCGAGGCGCCTCCGCTTGCCGACGACGTAGCGCACGGAGTCGACCGTCAGCGACAATTTTCCCGGCGTCGCATTGTGCGACGACGAGATCGAATAGAGCCGCGGCTGCAGCGGCTCCAGCGCCTCGACGAAGGCCTCCGGATGCGGCCGGGTGCCGGAAAACTTCTGCAGCGCCGCCATGACGTCGAGGGTGGCGGCATCGCCATCGGGATCCTCGCCCTGCGCCAGCGCCCGC
Organism: Bradyrhizobium symbiodeficiens; assembly: GCF_002266465.3. Taxonomy (NCBI): domain Bacteria; kingdom Pseudomonadati; phylum Pseudomonadota; class Alphaproteobacteria; order Hyphomicrobiales; family Nitrobacteraceae; genus Bradyrhizobium; species Bradyrhizobium symbiodeficiens. The sequence goes on from NZ_CP029427.2 coordinate 3,837,282, forward strand.
GCCTTCTCGCGTTGCGCGCCGCCGGTGATGAAGGAGATCAATTCGAACAATGTGTCGGGTGCCGGCGACAGCGAGACGTCGTCGATCAGCACTTCGCGCAGCGTCTTGCCGTTGACTTTGGTGGTGTGGGAGGCGCCGAGCAGCGCGATGATCTGGTCGACGAGCCCGACCTCGTTGCGCGCGAACACGCCAAAGCTGTCGCCGACGACGTAATCGAGCTTGCTCTCGGAAAGATCGAACTCGACGTGGTAGGTTTCCTTCTCGGACTTGCCCTTGTTGAGCAGACGGCGCGACAGGAATGTCGCGGTGACGGGGTTGTCGCGCGAGCGGCCCGGCTCTGCGATCGTCACGGTCACCGCCGGCGCGGTCACCGCGTTCGTGTTGTACGTCTTGGCCGCCGGGGCCTTGTCCAGCTCCTCGTACAGCGACTTCAGCATCCGCGCGGTTTCCTTGCCGCCGGGAACGCAGAGATTGAGCCGGGCTTCGCTGCGGGTGGCGATCGCTTCCGAATAGTCGTGGCAATTGTAGCCGCACTGGCCGCAATCCTGCTGCGCCATCGCCGCCATCATCTTGCGGCGCACGGGACGCCCCTCGGCGAGCTTCATCCGGTCGGCGATCGGCATGGTCTGGTCGTGCCACGGGGCCTCGCCGTCGTCGCCGTCACCGGCTTGCATGACGGCGGCGCCCTGCTCCGCCGACAAGGGCGTTGCCACGTCAGGCGACAGCAGCCCGGCAAAGAAGCCGTTCAGCCAGGAGCGTTGCGCGTCGGAGAACGGTGCGCTGGCGGGAATGATATCGAGCTTCGGCGGAGGGGTGATCTGGTTCATGCGGACACCTTGGCATCAGCGAGTTTGCGCAGCGTCTCGCCGTCATGGCGGCGCGCAAACGACAGGAAGCTTTCGTCGGGCGAGGTGCGATGGGCGATATAGGCCTTGAGCAGTCCTTCGACCGTTTTCGGCGCGTCTTCGGCCTTGAGGTCGTGGTAGACTTCCTGCCCGACATCGGCGTCGGGACCGAACCCGCCGCCGGTGAAGAGGTGATAACCCTCCACCGTGTCCTCGTCGTTGACAGGCACGCGCGCACCGATCAGGCCGATATCGCTGATGTAATGCTGTGCGCAGGAATGGTGGCAACCGGTGACGTGGATGTTGACCGGCTTGTCCATGGCGACGCGCGGCTCGCACCAGTCGGCGATCTCGGCCGCGCTGCGCTTGGTGTCGGACGCGGCGAAACGGCAGCCGGCATTGCCGGTGCAGGCGATCAGGCCGGCACGGATGTGCGAGGCCTCGACCGCGAGCCCGATCTGCTTGATCGCGGCAATGGCGAGCTCGACGTTCTCGTCGCGCACCCCTGACATCAGCAGGTTCTGCCAGACCGTCAGACGGATCTCGCCGTCGCCGAGCTCGCGCGAGACCTTGGCAAGGCCGCGCATCTGATCGCAGGTGAGCTTGCCGAGCGGCAGCGACACGCCGATCCAGTTCAGGCCGTCCTGCTTCTGCTTGTGCACCCCGACATGCGCCGTGCGGTCCGCGGCAGGCCGCGGCGCGAACGCTTCCTCCGGCACGCGCGTGAATGGCGTCTTCAGCCGCTCCTCGACCAGCTTGAGGAAGCCGTCATGGCCCATGGCATCGAGCACATATTTCAGCCGCGCCTTGTTGCGGTTGGTGCGGTCGCCATGGTCGATGAACACGCGCACGATGGCGTCGGCGACGGCGGTCGCCTGCTCCGGCCTGACGATGATGCCGGAATATTTCGCAAAGTCCTTGTGACCGGTGATGCCGCCGAGGCCTAGGCGGAACCAGACCCCAGGTTCGACACCGAACCCGTCCCTCACCTCATACGCCGTGAAGGCGATGTCGTTGGTCTCTTCCAGCACCGCGATCCTGCCGGCACCGTCGAAGGCGACGTTGAACTTGCGCGGCAGGCCGTAGAGCGAGCGGTCGTTGAGGATGTGGTAGTGCCATTCGCGCGCATAGGGCCGCGTGTCGATGATCTCCTGCGGATCGATGCCAGCGGTCGGCGTTCCCGTGACGTTGCGGATGTTGTCAGCGCCGGAGCCGCGCGAGCACAGGCCGAGATCCTGGATGCCCTCGATCAGCTTCACGGCATGCTTCGGCGGAATCTCGCGAAGCTGGAGATTGGCGCGCGTGGTGACGTGGCTGTAGGGACCGCAGAGCTCGTCGGCGAGATCGGCAAGGCCCGACAGCTGCCAGTGCTTCATGATGCCGTTGGGAATGCGCAGGCGGCACATGTAGGAGTCCTGCGTCGGCGCGACATAGAAGATGCCGTAATAGCGCCAGCGGAAATTGTCCGCCGGGCTCGGCGGGGTATTGTCGAGCGCCTGCTGACGCAGCCGCGGATAGGCATCGAACGGATGCTCGTCGCGCTTGATCTTCTCCTGGTCGGCGAGTTTCTTGCCCGACGCGATCAGCTTGTCCTGCGCCTTGATGTGCACGGCATCGGGACCGACAGGCTCGGCGCTCGCCTTGCCGGCGCCGCCGCCGAGACCACGACCGACCCGGCTGATCTGCAGACCGGTCGTAAAGCCTTCGAGATAGCGTTTCTGCTCGTCGGTAAAGTCGACTGAGAGCGTATCGATTTTCATGATCGGTAACGAAGCTCCTGCGGCCACCTGGGTGGCATCGACGGATATTGGTGCGACCCGCGAGGAACTCGGCTGGCCAAGAGCCGGCTTCGATACCTCACGGTCCAATCAGCTTCGTTGCTGTGGGACTCGGCTCAGCAGGCACCTGTGCCAAGCTAGCCGCACCGCAACATTCAAGTTGCGTGCCAGCTTGCTCAAAACGGAAAAGGACGCGATCTCAGATGATTAGGTGTCTCGGCGGAACAAGTCGGCCAGCGGGCTTTCACGAAATTCGGGCAGTCAGATCAACCTTTAGGCAATGGAACATCTTGCCCAAAGAATATGCAGGCCCGAATCAGGCCTTCCAACGTCCGACCTCGAAAGCCTCGAGGTGGCCCCGGATGTCGTCGGGATCGAAGGCGGGGCCGGCGAATGCTCCGAACGGAGCGGGAGGCTGCTCGGGCGGCCGGCGGCCGAGGGCCGCATCGTAAAGGTCGGACCTGAACACCGCCATCGCCGTCTTGACCCCCTCCGGGCTGAGCGCTGTCTGGCCCCAGCGCACCATCTGCGCATAGAGCCAGGCGGCCTGCACCGGATCGGGGCGCCCTGCTTCTTCGCGTCCAACCAGGAGGTAGCGGCTGCTTTCACGGAAGGTGCCATCCGGGGAAATCTTCAGACGTCCCGTCAGGGTGCGCTGGATGACTTCGGCATCGACGCCGATCCGCTCGGGCTGCGCCAGGATGCGCGCCGCCTCGGTCCGGTTGTCCGGCTCCTCGATGAACGCGGCGGCTTTCACTGCCGCGCGAACCAGCGCTGCGACCGTGTCGGGGTTCTTTTCGGCCCAGACCTGGCGAACCGCCAGCACCTTCTCTGCCGCGCGCACCAGAATGTCGGAGACGAAATGCAGGATGTGACCGATGCCGAGATCGACCGCGATCGAATTCCAGGGCGCGCCGACGCAGAACGCGTCGACATGGCCGCTCTTGAGGCTGTCGACCATGTAGGGCGGCGGCAGCACCACGAGGCGCACGTCCTCGTCGGGATCGACGCCGCCTGCCGCCATCCAGAACCGCAATTGGTAATTGTGGGTCGAGAACGGGAAGGTCATGCCGAAGGTCAGCGGCTCGGCCCCCGCCTTACGCCTGAAGGCAACGACCTTCGCGAGCGCTTTCGCCGTCACCATCGGATCGAAACGGTCGCCGTCGATCTCCTCCATCAGCGCGGCATGGAGCGCCGGCGACACCGTGATCGCGTTGCCGTTGATGCCGAGATTGAAGGGCGCGGCGATCGGCACCTTGACGTGACCGAGCCCGAGCGAGGACGCGATCGCCACTGGCGCGAGCAGATGCGCGGCGTCGAACAGGCCGATATTGAGCTTGTCGCGGACGTTGGACCAGGAGACCTCGCGCACCAGCTCGACGTCGAGCCCTTCGGCGGCGGCAAATCCCTTGTCGACCGCGACGATCAGCGCGGCGGAATCGACCAAGGGGATGAACCCGATGCGGAGGGGGGTCGTCATTTCAGCATCTCCGACGCGGTGATGATCGACTGCGCGATCTCGCCGATTTTCTTCTTCTCGCGCATCGCGGTCGAGCGCAGCAGCACATAGGCCTCGTCCTCGGTGAGGCCCTTGACCTTCATCAGGATGCCCTTGGCGCGTTCGATGACCTTGCGGTCCTCGAGTTGCGACTTGGTGCGATCGAGCTCCTCCTGGAGCTTGGCGAAGGCATTGAAGCGGGACACGCAGAGGTCGAGGATCGGCTTGATGCGCTCCTTCTTCAGCCCGTCGACGATGTAGGCGGAAACCCCCGCCTCGACCGAGGCCTGGATCGAGGCTGAATCGCTCTGGTCGACGAACATCGCGATCGGCCGCTTCACGGCGCGGCTGACCTGGAACATCGCCTCCAGCACGTCGCGGCTGGGGTTCTCGAGATCGATCAGGATGATCTCGGGGTCGACCGCATAGATACGGGCGAGCAGGCTCTGCATCTCGCTGATGTGGACGACCTGCGTGAAGCCGGCCTCGCGCAATCCCTCCTGCAGGATCGCGGCCCGGATCGGGCTTTCGTCGACAATCACGATTTTGGGCGACTGGTCGGCGTTCATGGCTCACTCACGGCAGGTGATTCATCCATAGCACGCCGGATCGCCCTGCAAAGGGTTGTAATTATGGGCAATTGGGACTAGCTCAGGCCTGTCAATCAGGCAGATTTGGATATGGATCAGACGGCTGCGCCCAAGGTCAGCTTCGTGTCGCTCGGGTGTCCCAAGGCATTGGTGGATTCCGAGCGCATCATCACGCGCCTGCGCGCCGAGGGGTATGAACTCGCCCGCAAGCATGACGGGGCGGACATCGTCATCGTCAACACCTGCGGCTTCCTCGACAGCGCCAAGCAAGAATCGCTCTCGGCGATCGGCGAGGCCATGGCCGAGAACGGCAAGGTGATCGTCACAGGCTGCATGGGCGCGGAACCGGAAGCGATCGAGCAGGCCTATCCCGGCGTGCTCTCGATTACGGGCCCGCAGCAATATGAGAGCGTGCTCGACGCCGTGCACCGCGCGCTGCCGCCGGCCCACAATCCACACGTGGACCTGGTGCCGCCGCAGGGCATCAAGCTGACGCCGCGCCACTACGCGTATTTGAAGATTTCCGAGGGCTGCAACAACCGCTGCACCTTCTGCATCATCCCGAAGCTGCGCGGCGATCTCGTCTCGCGCCCTGCCAACGACGTGCTGCGCGAGGCCGAGCGCCTGGTCGGCGCCGGCGTCAAGGAGCTGCTTGTCATTTCGCAGGACACTTCGGCCTATGGCGTCGATCTCAAATATGCGGAGAGCCCGTGGAAGGACCGCCAGGTCCGCGCCAGATTCCTCGACCTCGCACGCGAGTTGGGCGAGTTAGGTGCCTGGGTCCGCCTGCAATACGTCTACCCCTACCCGCATGTCGACGAGGTCATCGCGCTGATGAACGAGGGCAAGGTGCTGCCCTATCTCGACATCCCGTTCCAGCATGCGAGCCCCGAAGTGCTGAAGGCGATGAAGCGCCCGGCGGCGCAGGACAAGACGCTGGCGCGCATCAAGCGCTGGCGCGAGGAATGTCCCGATCTTGCCTTGCGCTCGACCTTCATCGTCGGCTTCCCCGGCGAGACCGACGCCGATTTCGAATACCTCCTCAATTGGCTGGATGAGGCTGAGATCGATCGTCTCGGCTGTTTCAAGTACGAGCCGGTCGCAGGCGCCACGGCGAACGCGATCGAGAACCCGGTGCCCGAAGAGGTCAAGCAGGAGCGCTACAACGCGCTGATGGCCCGACAGCAGAAGATCTCGGCGCGCAGGCTGAAGCGCAAGGTCGGCACCCGCCAGCAGATCATCATCGACGAGGTCGGTCCGACGGTGGCCAAGGGCCGCTCCAAGGCCGATGCGCCGGAGATCGACGGCGCGGTGTATCTGACGAGCCGCCGTCCCTTGCGCGTCGGCGAGATCGTCACCGCAAAGATCGAACGCGCCGACCAGTATGATCTGCACGGCAGCGTCGCGGGGTTCTGACGGTCACGGCGTCATGTGCCGTTGCCCGGCGCCTGCTGTCCGTCATGCGCGGCGAACACCTCCTTGGCGGCGAACAGCCCGTTCAGCGCCGCCGGGAAGCCCGCATAGACGGCCATCTGCATGATGACCTCCACGATCTCGTCGCGAGAAAGCCCGACGTTCAGACCCGCCTCGATATGCACCTTGAGCTGAGGCGCGGCATTTCCGAGTGCCGTCAGCGCGGCGATCGTCGCGATCTCTCGATCGCGCAGGCCGAGGCCCGGGCGACAGTAGATGTCGCCGAAGGGAAACTCGATCACGTATCGTGCGAAGTCCGGAGCGATGTCGGCGAGCGAAGCGATGACTTTCTCGCCGGCATGGCCGTCAATGCGTGACAGGGCCCGCTGACCGCGATCGAAGCGGCTTTCGGCTTGTGTTTGGGCGTGCGTCATTTTCCTTCGTCCTCTGTTCGTCGCCGGCATAGCCGGCGATCTTGGTATCAAGGACGAGCAGGCATTCCTGGAGTTCGGCAATCTGCGTGCGAACCTGTTCCCGGTGGACTTCCAGCATCTGCCGCCGGGTTGGCCCGGTCGCGTCGCCTTCGTCACGAAGCGCCGCATAACGCAACATGTCCCGGATCGGCATTCCCGTGGTCTTGAGCCGACCGAGGAATGCGATCCAAGTGAGAATCGAAGCGTCAAAGTCACGCTGGCCGGAGCGATCCCGGTCAGCGTATGGCAGCAGCCCGATGCGCTCATAGTAGCGCAGCGTGTGCGTCGACAGGCCGGTTCGCTTTGCAAGGTCGCCGATCTTCATGGGTGCCCGTTCTCGTACTGACGCACGTACAGATACCCCTTCGAGCGCACTCTAAGTCAAGGGGGATCTATCGAGGGATGCCGAGCTTCAATATCCCGCCAGCCATTTCGGCACCCAGCGTTCGGGACGCGGGGCTCTGGCCAGATCGGCTTTCGCTTCGGCAAGCAGCGCCGGCTCGCCGTCGATGGTCGGACGCACGTCGTATGCGAAGTTCGGCATGACGCGGCCATCGGCATAGAGGCCAAATCTCATCGCGAACCACAGCCCGAGTTCCGGCTGGGCCTTCCGCATCTCCTCGCGCAGGTCGCGCAGCAGGGATTCGATCGAGGCGGCTTCCGCGAACGGCTGCGGGCCGCGTGAAAGAACGCGGGCCTCGTACTGCTGGCCGACAATCGCGACCTCGAAATGCGTCTTGTCCCATGCATCCTTGCCCTTGGGCAGATGCGCAGCCAGGCGCCAGCCAAGCTCCGCCATCAGGCGGTGATTGGCCCAATAGTCCTCGCGATCGCGGCTCCACTTTTCCACGAAGCCGCGAAAATCCGGGAGCTCCGCTGCGCCGTCATCACACGCCGCCTTGTCGCCGGCCGCCTGCCCCGCGAGCCATTGCGCCAGCTCGACGGTCTGGCACGCGACCTCTTCGTGCGGCTTCAGATCGCTCCACGCCTTTTCGAATTGCTGCGACGTCAGCTTCGCCAGCAACCCGTCGAGGCTTGGCGCGAGCAACTCATGGTCGCCCTCCGAGCCAAGCCCCACGATCGGCGGATTGTCGCGATCGAGACCGGCACCATACCAGCCGCCGACGGCCGATCCGTCCGGCAGCCGCATGAACAGCGAAAACCTGTCGCGCAAGGGACTACCGTCGAAGATCGGCGCCTGATCGGAGAACTGGCCTTGCAGGGAGAAGCAGCCGACGCTGCCCCACGGTCGTCCCTTCAGCCAATCGGCAAAGTCGACCAGGAGCGATGGCACCTCGATGCCGGGCGGAAACGCGCCGCGAATGCTGTCGAGGTCGATCGGGTAAGGCGTATCGGACAAGGTTCAAAGCTATCTGTTGGTCCCGCCCCTCTTGGTCTGTCCCCGGCGATATCCGGTTCGAGCCAATTTTCGCGCTTCGATCACAAACGCGCTAGAGGCGTGAAAGTTTCCGTCGAAAGACGCGGTGAGATTCGCTCGCGACGGGTTCGGAAAAGTTACCACAAATTTCTCGCGCATCATCCACGCGGGCGACGACACGAGCCGGCAATGCGACACTATAATGCATTCACGCAGAGGTCACGGACTCGTCCTAACTCTCGCTCGCTTTTCAACGCGAGCGAGGAATGAGGATGAGCCGTCTCTCGGACATGCTGCGCACGCAGCGCTTCGACGATTACCGCTTCTACCACCAGAGCACTGTCAACCAGACATTGCACCTGATCAGCGCCGTGATCTTCCTCGGCTGCTACGCGCTGTTGTTCGCAGACCCCGCACTTGCCGGCATCGTCGGCTGGCTGGCGATGCTGACGCGGCAGACCGGGCATTTCTTCTTCGAGCCGAACGGCTACGACGCCGTCAACGACGTCAGCAACGATTACAAGGAGGCGGTGAAGGTCGGCTACAACCAGACCCGCAAGATCGTCCTGCTGCTGGTCTGGGGCAGCGCGCCGATCGCCCTGTACGCGTTCCCCGCCCTGTTCGGACTGTTCGATCCGCCCGCCACGCGTCTCGATTTCGTCCGTCACGTCGGCGCGCTCTGGCTCGCGATCGGCATCGGCGGCGGCCTCATTCGCATGATCCAGCTGTTCGTCACCCGCGACGTCACGACTGGCCTCGTCTGGGTGTTCAAGGTGCTGACTGACCCCTTCCACAACATCGCGCTGTACTGGAATTCGCCGCTCAAGCTGATGCGCGGCGAGTTCATCGATAGCGCGATTGCGGACGCGGATTGGGGCGACGAGGATACCGAGCAAGCCGCCCACCTGACCTGACCGATGCACGCCAGGCGGGTGTTCGGCAAAACGCCCGCTTGACAAAGCCCGGCATTCGCATGTATTGCCGCGCACCATGATCAACCGGACCCACCAGCGCACCGAAATGCTCCGCCGTCGCTCCCGCGACGACGAGAGGGTGCGCCATGTCCGACGACGCCGCTGAACCACTAGAATTCAGCCGAGTTTTCGAGAAGGCCGCACCCGCAAGGTGCGGCCTTTCTGCTTTTTGCGCCCCATTTCCACCCGCCTCCAGAGGAGTACGACATGACCACGCATCCGTATGACGCGCTGATGGACATCACCGCACGGCCCAAGGCCGTGTTCGTCCGCGGCGCGGGCTCCTACCTCTGGGACGACAGCCGCAAGCGCTATCTCGATTTCGTGCAGGGCTGGGCCGTGAACTGCCTCGGCCACTCCCCGTCCGTCATCGCGGAAGCTCTTGCCACGCAAGCCAACCGGCTGCTGACGCCGAGCCCGGCCTTCTACAACGAGCCGAGCTTGAAGCTGGCGCAAGCGCTGGTCGACAACAGCGCTTTCGACCAGGTGTTCTTTGCCAATTCCGGCGCTGAGGCCAATGAAGGCGCGATCAAGCTCGCGCGGAAGTACGGCAGCCTGCACAGAGGTGGCGCGTTCGAGATCATCAGCTTCGAAGGCGGCTTCCACGGCCGAACGCTGGCGACGATGTCGGCCTCGGGCAAGAAGGCGTTCGAGCCGCTGTTCGAGCCGAAGGTCGCGGGCTTCAAGAAGGCGAAGCTGAACGACATCGCCTCGGTCGAGAAGCTGATCAACGACAACACCGTCGCGGTGATGCTCGAGCCGATCCAGGGTGAGTCAGGCGTGTGGCCTGCGACCGATCAGTTCCTGCAGGAGTTGCGCGCGCTCACCAAGGCGCATGGCCTGCTGCTGATCTTCGACGAGATCCAGACCGGTATGGGACGGACCGGAAAACTCTTCCACTACGAGCACACGGGGATTGCGCCCGACATCATGACGCTCGGCAAGGGCATTGGCGGCGGCGTGCCGCTCGCCGCGCTGCTCGCGACCGAACATGCCTCCTGTTTCGAGCACGGCGACCAGGGCGGCACATTCAACGGCAACCCGCTGATGTGCGCGGCGGGGCTCGCCGTGCTCGAGGAGATCGGCAAGCCCGACTTCCTGAAACAGGTCGCCGAGACCGGCCTGCTGCTCGAAAGCGAGCTGCAGAAGGTCTCGGCGCGGCATGGTCTCGGCGGCGTGCGAGGACGCGGGCTGCTGCTGGCGCTCGACCTCAAGCTGCCGATCGCGCCCGGCATCGTCGCGCAGGCGTTCGAGGCAGGCGTGCTCCTCAACGCGCCGCAGCTCGACACGCTCCGCTTCATGCCGGCGCTGAACGTCACGAAGGCAGAGATCGCCGAGATGATCGATTGTCTCGACGGGATTCTGACCAAGGCCGGCGCGGCACGGCGGGTGGCGTAGCGACGGTCTCGTGCCCCGGCTCAGCAGCGTAAGAACGTTGCAGCGCGTCCGGGACACGAGAACTACGGCTTCAAGATCGAAGCCCCCGTGGTCTTGCGGCTTTCGAGATCGATATGCGCTTTGGCGGCGTCCTTGAGTGCGTAGGCGTGGTTGATCGGCACGTGCAGCTTGCCGTTGATGACCGCGGCGAACAGTGTGTCGGCGCCTTCGAGCAGCTCCTTGCGCGTCCCGACGTAATCATTGAGCTTCGGCCGCGTCGCAAACAGCGAGCCGTGATTGTTGAGCTCGGCGATCGAGAACGGCGGCACCGGACCTGAGGCGTTGCCGAAGGAGACGAACATGCCGCGCGGCTTCAGGCACGACAGCGAGCCCGGGAAGGTCGCCTTGCCGACGCCGTCGTAGACGACGTCGCAGCCCTCGTTGCGGCTGATCTGCTTGACGCGCGCGACGAAATCCTCCTCGTTGTAGAGGATGACGTGGTCGCAGCCATTGGCTTCGGCGAGCTCGGCCTTTTCGCGCGAGCCGACCGTGCCGATGACGTGGGCCCCGAGCGCCCTCGCCCATTGGCAGGCCAGAAGGCCGATGCCGCCGGCGGCGGCATGGATCAGCACGCGGTGATGCGGCTCGACCTTGAAGGTCTTGTGCAGGAGATACCAGACCGTCAGCCCCTTCAGCATCAGCACGGCGCCCTGCTCGTGGGTGATGTGATCGGGCAGCTTGACCAGCTTCTCCCAGGGAATGTTGCGCTCGCCGGTGTAGGCGCCAAGATTGTGGTAGTAGGCGACGCGGTCGCCGGGATGGAAATTCGTCACGCCCGGCCCGACCGCGATGACTTCGCCCGAAGCCTCGTTACCGACTATGAAGGGCAGCCCAGGCGCCTTGTAGAGACCGGTGCGATAATAGACGTCGATGAAGTTCAGGCCGACCGCATGCTGGCGGATGCGCACTTCGCCGGGGCCGGGCGCCGGAACATCGACGCTCTCATAGACCAGGGCTTCGGGGCCTCCGACCTTGTGCACACGGACCGCTTTGGTCATCTTCTGACCTCCTCTTCTCAAAGGCCAGCGAAAGACATCGCGCCCGCCTTGTCAACTCGATGCAGCTGGAACGCCTTAAACCGGCGGCTTGCTGGTCTTCCTGCGATTGCGCTTGGCCAGCACGTTGAAGAATTCGACCGCCGCCGAGAACGCGATTGCGAAGTAGATGTAGCCGCGCGGAATGTGGAATTGGAGACCTTCCGCGACCAGCGCGACGCCGATCAGCACCAGGAACGCCAGCGCCAGCATTTTCGTGGTCGGATGCTCCGCGACGAAGCGCGCGACCGGGCCTGACGAAATGTACATGATCAGGCAGGCGATCACGACCGCCGCGACCATGATCTCGATATCCTCAGCCATGCCGATCGCGGTGATGATCGAATCCAGCGAGAACACGATGTCGATGACGATGATCTGGACGATCACCCAGAAAAAGGCGCTGCCGCCCGATTTCTGATCCCCCTCACCGTCATCGGCCTCGACCTCGGCGTGGATCTCGTGCGTCGCCTTGGCGATCAGGAACAGGCCGCCGCCGATCAGGATCAGGTCGCGCCAGGAGAAGCCGTAACCGGCAATCGAGAACACCGGTGCGGTCAGGCCGATCAGCCAGACCAGCAGGCTGAGCAGGATGATGCGAAAGATCAGCGCCAGCGCGAGTCCGATCTGGCGGGCGCGATGCGCCTGCTTTTCGGGGATGCGCGAGACGATCACGGAGATGAAAATGACGTTGTCGATGCCGAGCACGATCTCGAGCGCCGTCAGGGTGAGCAGCGCCGCCCAGGCTTCGGGGCTGGTCAGCAGATGCATCATCCGAACGACCGCACCAGCCGGATCAAGGCGTCGCTGAAGCTGATCCAGAGCGCGATCGCACAGAGTGCGACGGTCACGCCGGCGCCGACGCGGAAATCCATCTCCAGCACGTAGAGGCCGAGCAGCGCCCAGATCGCGATCAGCGACATCGTCAGCCAGCGCAGCCGCACGACGCGGACCGGATGCAGCACGTGGAACGGCACGAAGGTCAGCACGACGAGCGCGGCCACCAGCAGCGTCGACCACAGCGGCGGCCAGTGCAGCAGGAACAGATAGAACGCCGCCGCATTCCACAGCGCCGGGAAGCCGCGGAAATGATTGTCGTCCGCCTTCATGCGCAGATCGGCGAAATACAGTGCGCTGGTGACGATGATGGCGACGCCGAGCAAGGGCGCCGCGACGGGGAGCAGCAGGCCGCTGGCGACGATCGCGTAGGCCGGCACGAAGACATAGGTGACGAAGTCGACCACGAGATCGAGCACGTCGCCCGACCAGTTGGGCTGCACGTTCTTGACGTCGAGCCGGCGCGCGATCGGACCGTCGATCGCGTCGATGATCAGGGCCACACCCAGCCATTGAAACATCGCCGCCCAATGCTCGCGCACCGCCTCCAGCATCGCCAATAGCGCGATCGCCGCGCCGAACGCGGTAAAGATGTGCACCGAGAAGGCTGCGGCGCGGATCGCCGGTTTCGGCTTCAGGGAATCCTGCTGGGTATCCATGGCTTCTGCTATCAGAATGCGACCGGTTTGCACATAAGCCATTGCGGCGTGCAGTCGCACAATTCGTCATAAAATCAGAAATATAGGTGGGCTTGAATTTGTCGCCGAGCGTGTCAATTGTCTTTCCATGACAGACGCATCGACAATGCATGACACGGCCGTGATCGGCGGCGGACCGGCTGGACTCGCAGCGGCCATTGCACTGGCGCAAGCGGGTGCACGGACCGCGCTGGTGGCGCGGCGTGTGCCCTATGCCGACAACCGCACCACAGCGTTGTTAGGCGCCTCCGTCGATCTCCTGGAGTCCCTCGACGTCTGGCCGCGCTGCAACGGCAAGGCCGCCGCGCTCGAGGTCATGCGCCTCGTCGACGACACCGGCCGGCTGTTCCGCGCCCCTGAGGTCCGGTTCTCCTGCCACGAAATCGGCCTCGACGCGTTCGGCTACAACATCGACAACCGTTCACTGATGCTGGCGCTCGAGGAGCGCGCGGCCGAGCTGCCCACCCTCGTCCGCCTCGACGACGAGGCCGAGAGCATCGTGATCGAATCCGATGACGTCGCGATCCGCACCGCGTCCGGACGGTTTCTCTCGGCTCGCCTCGTGGTCGGCGCCGACGGCCGCCATTCGCTGTGCCGGGAAGCTGCCGGCATCGCAGTGACGCGGCGCGAGCTGACACAGACCGCGCTGACTTTCAACGTCGCTCACACGCGGCCACACCGCAATGTCTCGACGGAGTTCCACACGCCGCACGGTCCCTGCGTGTTCGTACCCCTGCCCGGCGACCGCTCCAGCATCGTCTGGGTCTCGGCGCCTGCCGAGGCCGAACGGCTCCGTGGCCTCAGCGACGCCGAGTTGTCGGCCGCGATCGAGAAGCAGTCGCATTCGATCCTGGGACGCATGACGGTCGAGCCCGGCCGCAACCTGTTCCCGCTGGCGATCGAACGTCCGAAATCCTTCGGCCGCGACCGCATCGCTCTGGTCGGCGAAGCCGCCCATGTGGTCCCGCCGATCGGTGCCCAGGGCCTCAATCTCGGCCTGCGCGATGCCGCCGATATCGCACGGCTCGCGGCCGAAGCCATTGCCGCCGGCGAGGATCCGGGCACGGACGAGGTGCTCAAGCGCTACGACCGCGCACGTCGCCCGGACATCCTGAGCCGCACCTTTGCGATCGACATCGCCAACCGCTCGCTGCTCAACGATTTCCTGCCGCTGCAGCCGGTCCGCGCCGTCGGCATGCACCTGCTCGGCGCCATCGGCCCGCTCCGCCGTTTTGCGATGCGCGAAGGCCTGACGCCGACCTGGCGAAGGTAGAGCCGCTCACGGGAATGCCAGCCGGCCACTCTGAAGCAGCCACATCACGCTGGTCAGCGTGACCACCGACGCAAACGTCCCGAGCAGCACCGCCACGGAAGCAGACTCGATCCAGGCATCGTTCTGCCGGGCGATGACGAACACGTTCAGCGCCGGCGGCAGCGAGGCCATCAGCACGGCGGTCGCAGCCCAGGGCTGCGCGAACGGGCCGAACGCGAGCATCAGCCCGAATACCGCGAGCGGATGGAACAGCAGCTTGATCGCGATCACGCCGGGCACCTCCCATGGCACACGGTCGAACGGCCGCAGCGCCACGGTCACGCCGAGCACGAACAGCGCAGTCGGGGCCGCCGCGTTCTGCAGGAAGGTAATGGTGCGATCGAGCGCGACGGGCATCTCGATGTGCAGCGATGCGAAGGCCGCGCCAAAACAGGCCGACATGATCAGCGGGTTGAGCACGATCTGCTTCAGCACCACGCCGAAGGCATGCACGATGGAGGGATGATCGCGGTCGGACAGCTCGATCAACAGCGGCACGATCGTGAACAGGAAGATGCTGTCGCAGCAGAAGATCAGCGCGGTCGGCGCCGACGCCTTCGATCCCAGCACCGCAAGCGCCAGCCCCGGCCCCATATAGCCGATATTGCCGTAGCCGCCCGAGAGACCTGCAAGCGTCGCCTCACGCAGCGTCAGCCGTCCCAGAACCTTGCCGACCACCAGCGCCAGGGTGAACGCCGCAACCGTGGACAGCGTGGTCGCCACCAGGAACGGCGGGTTGTTCAATTCCGAAAACGGCGTCTTCGACATGATCGCAAACAGCAGGGCCGGCAGCGACACGTAGAGCAGGAAGAAGTTCATCCACGCGAGGCCCGATTCCGGCAGGGACTTGACCTTGCCGCAGGCGAAGCCGACGAAGATCAAGCCGAAATAAGGTAGCGCCAGATTGAGGATATCGACCATTGATGAAGCGTTTTCTGAAGACTCGGGGGCTATCTGCCCCCAAAGTGAACGTTAATTCCAGATGAGGCCACTAGCATCGGCCACAATCCTGGTCTATCGACGAGGAATGATTAAAGCGCGGACCGCCAAATTCCAGATCGGACAGGTCGTACGCCACCGGATCTTCTCGTTCCGGGGCGTGATCTTCGACATCGATCCGGAATTCAACAACACCGAGGAGTGGTGGCTGTCGATCCCCGAAGAGGTGCGGCCCCACAAGGACCAGCCGTTCTACCACCTCCTCGCTGAGAACGCGGAGTCGGAATACGTCGCCTACGTCTCGGAGCAGAACCTTCTGCCCGACGATTCCGGCGAACCGGTCCGGCATTCCCAGGTCGCCGAGATCTTCGTCAAGGACAAGACCGGCGGCTATCGCCCCCGCAATCCCTCGCTGAACTAGGTTTTCTTCACCACTAGCCAGCCAAGAAAAAAGGCGCTCGATAGAGCGCCTTTCTCATGTCGGGGATATGGTGCCGATTACTTCTGACCCGCCGGGGCGGCGCCACCGCTCTGCTGCTGCTTCTTCTGCAGTTCCTCGGCCTTCTTCTGAAGCTCTTCCTGAAGCTTCTTCTGGTTTTCCTCGAACACCTTCGGATCGGTCGGCGGACCGTCATAGGCCTTCTGGAATTCGCCGGCGAGCGGCAGCGGCAGGGTCAGCGGCGCGCCGTTGGCGTTGATCGCCTGGACGACGAGATTCTGGCCCTTCTTCATGCTGTTGATGAGCTCGGGGGTCGCCTCGTAATCGGACATGCAGCCGTTCTGGAAGCAGATCACATAGGGCTGCTGCAGCGGCGCGTTGCTGTCCACGATGATCCGGGTGCCGTGCACGAGCTGCATGCCGAGCGGCAGCGTCACGCGCAGGATCTTCTTGGGCTCGCCTTCCGGCTCGATGATGACGGCAGCGATGACCGGTTGGCCCGATTCGATGCGGCCGTCCTTGCCGGTGAAGCAGACCTGCTTGGCGTTGGCATCCTGGCCCTTGAGACAGAACTTGGTCCAGGGGGCGTAGATCAGCTGGATCTGCTGATCAGCCGGCTGGGCCGCGCCCTGCTGCGCCGGAGCGCCCGGGGCCGGAGCCTGCTGGGCCTGCGGGGACGCTGCGGGCGCCGGAGCCTTGGGAGCAGCCTTGGGAGCGGCTTTCGGAGCCGCCTTGGGCGCGGGCGCGCCCGGAGCCGGCGCCTGGGCCTCGGCGGCAAACGGAACGACCAACGCCGTCGCCGTCAACAGGGCGAGAAGTCGCCCACGCGGCCGGACGGACGCGGCCAAGTAACGGAAATTCATTGCAGAAAACCCTTTCTGAACGGGAAGCGCCCGAACCGCTCCGAAGCGCCGAGCCTGGCCGCCTTGGGCGCGGCTCTCTTCCCGTCAATTGAGGCAGATAAGTGACGGGCTCGGCGCTCTTGCGCGATTGCCCGCCTTCTTAACGTGGCCGACGAAAAGATCAATGCCGACAACCGTCTTTGGCCACATCCGCAGCTGCGCCCCGTGAAATTCCCTGTGATAGGATTCAAGGCCAGCCGGTCCTCGAATCAACGTGTGCCGATGTTCAAGTTCCTGCGCCTCTTCGAGGGCCCCGGTCTCCGCCTTTGCGTCCTTGCCTCAGCGCTCTCGCTCGGGCTGTCCGCTGGCAGCACGCGGGCCGAGGAAGCCCATGCCATCGCGATGCACGGCAAGCCGGCCATGCCGGCCGATTTCACCCACATGCCCTATGCCAATCCCGATGCCCCCAAGGGCGGCCGCCTGACCTGGGGTGTCCTCGGCACCTTCGACAGCCTCAATCCCTTCATCGTGAGGGGATTGGCCGTGCAGCAGATGCGCGGCTACGTGGTCGAGAGCCTGCTCGCGCGCGGCAATGACGAACCGTTCACGCTCTATGGACTGCTCGCCAGGAGCGTCGAGACCAACGACGAGCGGAGCTTCGTCACGTTCCGCCTCGATCCGCGCGCCCGGTTCTCCGACGGCACGCCGGTCACGGCCGAAGACGTGCTGTTCTCCTGGCAGCTGCTGCGCGATCACGGCCGCCCCAACCACCGGCAGTACTACGCCAAAGTCGCCAGGGCCGAAGCTGCCGATCCCCTCACCGTCCGCTTCGACCTCGCAGGCGCCAACGATCGCGAGCTGCCGCTGATCCTCGGCCTGATGCCGATCCTGCCCAAGCACGCGGTCGACGTCGCGACCTTCGAGGAGACGACGCTGGCGAGCCCGATCGGCTCCGGGCCCTATCGCGTCACCGCGGTGAAGCCCGGCGCGAGCGTCACGCTCACGCGCAATCCCGACTATTGGGGCCGCGACCTCGCCATCAACCGCGGGCTCTACAATTTCGACGAGATCCGCCTCGACTATTTTCGAGAGGCCAACGGCCAGTTCGAAGCCTTCAAGCGCGGCCTCTACGATTTCCGAATCGAGCACGAGCCGCTGCGCTGGCACGAGGGCTACGATTTTCCGGCTGCCAAAAGCGGCGAGGTGATCCGCGATACCGTCAAGCCGGGCCTGCCGCAGCCATCCGAATTCCTGGTGTTCAATACCCGCCGTCCTCTATTCGCCGACATCCGCGTCCGCCAGGCGCTGACGCTGCTGTTCGATTTCGAGCTGGTCAACCGCAACTACTTCTTCGGGCTCTATTCGCGCGTGGCCGGCTATTTCGCCGGCTCCGACCTGTCGGCCTATGGCCGGCCCGCGGGCGCGCGCGAGCGCGAGCTGCTGAAACCCTTCGCGGCGCAAATTCGGCCCGATATCATGGACGGCAGCTACCGCTTGCCGGTGACCGACGGCTCGGGACGCGACCGCACCACGCTGCGCGCGGCGCTGAAGCTGTTGTCGGAGGCCGGCTACGAGCTCGACGGCACGGTGCTGCGCAACCGCGCGACCAAAGCGCCCTTCACCTTCGAGATCCTGGTCACGACCCGCGACCAGGAGCGGATCGCGCTTGCGTTCCAGCGCGACCTCAAGCGCGCCGGCATCGAGCCGAGCGTCCGAACTGTCGATCCCGTGCAGTTCGACCAGCGCCGGCTCGCTTACGAATTCGACATGATCCAGAACCGCTGGGACCAGTCGCTGTCGCCCGGCAACGAGCAATCTTTCTATTGGGGCAGCGCTGCGGCCGACAATCCGGGGACCCGCAACTACATGGGCGCCAGGGATGGCGCGGTCGATGCCATGATCGCCGCTCTGCTCGAGGCCCGTGAACATACGGATTTCGTCTCGTCGGTGCGGGCGCTCGACCGCGCCCTGATCGCGGGCTTCTACACAATCCCCCTGTTTAACGTATCCGAGCAATGGATCGCGCGGTGGAATCGGATAGAACGGCCCAAGACCACCTCGCTCTCGGGCTATTTGCCGGAGACCTGGTGGTCGAAAGGGCAGCCGCAAGCTCATCAAGCAAAGTGACGCCGTGAACCAGCCAGCCATATCGCCGACGCTCGACACGTTGTTTCAGCGCACGCTGATACGGCAGCCGCACGCGCTCGCTCTGCTCGATCCCCTCAACAAGGCCCGCGTGACCGGGCACCAGCCGCGGCGGATGACCTATGCCGAGGCCGACACGGCGATCGAGGCGCTGTCGGCCTATTTCGTCGAATCGGGCCTGCCGGCCAATTCCGTCATCGCGATCCAATTGCCTGCGACGGTCGAGTTCGTGCTCACCGTGCTCGCCGCCCATCGCGCCGGCCTCGTCGTTGCGGTGCTGCCGCTGCTGTGGCGGCATGCGGAACTGACCGCGGCGCTGAACCGCACCGCGGCGCGCGCCATCGTCACCACGAGCACGGTCGACGGCGTCAGCTATGCCGATCTGGCGATGCATGCGGCCGCCGAAGCCTTCTCGATCCGTCATGTCTGCGGCTTCGGCACCGATCTGCCCGAAGGCATGGCTTCGCTGGACGATGTGCTGGCCCGCCCGCCCGGCACCACGCGCGCCGTGATCCAGGACGGCCGCAAGGCGGCGATGATCTCCTTCGACGTCACGGCGGAAGGCTTTCGCCCGGTGCCGCGACCGCATTTCAGCCTGATCGCCGGCGGCCTTGCGATGTCGCTGGAAGCCGACATCAGGCAGGGCGCGACAATGATGGCGGCGTTCACGCCGATGTCGTTCGCAGGCCTCGCCTCCTCGCTCGCGGTGTGGCTGCTCTCCGGCGGTGCGCTGGCGCTGCATCACCCGTTCGAGAACGAGGTGCTGGAGCGGCAGATCAACGAGCATGAATGCGACGTGCTGATCGCGCCTGCACAGCTTGCGTTGCGCCTCGGCGATGCCGACCTGGCGGCGCGAATGCCGTCCTTGCGCAACGTCATCGGCCTCTGGCGCGCGCCCGAGCAGGTGGCGGCAAGCGATGCTTGGATCGCTCCGCATGCGCCGCTGACCGACGTCTACCTGTTCGGCGAGGCCGGGCTGTTCGGCGCCCGCCGCGGCGAGGACGGCATGCCTGTGCCGGTGATGCCCGGGCCGCACGGCGCCCCTCGCGAGCAATCCGGCTCGTCCATTGCCGGCGAGATCCTGCTGACGCCAAAGGGCACGCTCGGCCTGCGCGGCGCGATGGTGCCGATCGCGGCCTATGCGCCGCCGCAGCCGGTCGGCGACACGCTGATCGCGCAGCCGCCGCGCGACTATGTCGACACCGGCTATGCCGCGCGGCTCGACCGCCCGAGCGGCGCGATCTGCATTACCGCACCCCCCTCCGGCATCATGGCCGTCGGCGGCTACCGCTTCCTCTCCAACGACCTCCAGGAATGGGCCCGCCGGCTCGGCCAGGGCGCCCTGCTCACCGCGCTGCCCGACCGGCTTTCCGGCCACAGGCTGGCCGGACGCGCCCAGGACAACACCCGGGCCCGCGAGGCGCTCAGCGAGCTCGGGCTTAACCCCTTGATGGTCGAGGCTTTTCGCGACCGCTCCGGCCCGGCCTAGGCGCAGTTTCGCCTGGTATGTTGACGCCGCATTAAGGCGGCCAAACTAGATTGCACGGCATCTGTCGCGTGATCAGAGTTTGTCGAATGTCCCAGGCGGGCCCGATCCTGTTTGTGTCCAATGCCGAGCGGCCGCCCTTCATCGCGGCGCTGGACGAGGCCCGGCTCTTTCCCGTCGTCGACACCGACTGGGCCAGCGCAGCGCGCGCGGTCGAGCAGGTCCAGCCGGCCGTCGTTCTCGCCGAGATATCCGGCGGTTACGAACCGCATATCGCGCCGCTCGCAAGGAAGATCGCCGACCAGTCGCCCTACCTTCCCTTCGTGGCCCTCGATGCTTCAGGCGCGCTGCCCCCCAACGCCCTGCCCTTCTCCTCGCATAGCGGCAATTCCGACCGCCTGATCGCGCGGCTTCGCGCCGCGCTGCGCGTCCGCACGCTTCATGCCACGGTGCTGCGCCGGCTGCCGGAAGTGAAGGTCGCGTTGCCGGAGGGCGATCCCGCCCGCGATGCCACCGTGCTCCTGATCGGCCGCGGCGCGGCTTACCCCGCGCTCTCCGTCGCGCTCGGCGAACGCGCCGGTGTCATCGGTGCGCTCTCGATCGAGGCCGCGGCGAAGCATCTCAACACCCGTGACCTCGACGGTGTCGTACTCGCCGAAGGTTTTACCCCCCGCGTCACCGACGCCTTTCTTACGGTGCTCGCCGAGGACACCCGCTTCCGCAGCCTGCCGGTGATCCTCACCGCGCACCAGCTGACACAAACTTACGACCTGCCCAATCTCGAGCTGATCCCGGGCGAGCCGGCGAAGGTCGCGGCCAATGCGCTGCCGCTGATCCGCCAGCACGCGATGGAAGCGCAATTGAGCCGCACGCTGCGCTCGATCGACGCCGGCGGCTGGCTCGATCCGCGCAGCGGCCTGCTGACGGTGGAAGCCTTCGCCCGCGATTTTGCCAAGGCGGTGGAGCACACGCTGGCCCGCGGCGGCGGCCTGTCCGTCGCACGCTTCGCCTTCGACCCCGGCAATTCCCGCGCCCAGCTCGATGCCGCCCGCATCCTCAGCCGGCTGATGCGGCAGATGGATTTCGGCGCCGCGCAGAAGGACGGCTCGGTCATCGTCGTGTTCGCGGAAACCGACTTCCGCACCGCCCACATGATCGCCCGCCGCCTCTCGGCGGTGATGCGGCACACCTCCAACGGCAAGCACGAGATGCGCAGCGATCCCGTCGTCAGCGTGGATTCGCTGTCGCCGTCGGACACGGCGCGGTCGCTGCTCGGGCGTCTTTCGGCGGACGCGTCGCGGGCGGCGTCGTAATCATCCGCCAGCGTTCGATGCCGTCGGAGCTCGAACGCTCAAATCATCATGAGCTTGATCTGGCCGTTCTCAACGGTTCCCATCGCGAGAGCGTCGCGCGCCATCTTCTCGACAGCCGGCCAATTCGCCAGAAGGTATCTCTGCGCCTGCACTTTGGTGGGGAAATTGGTTTGCAGAAGACAGCTCTGCCGCGCGTTCCCATTCGCGATCTGAAAGGACACTGCCTGGGGCCCCTCTCTAAGCTCTTGCTCGGTGGGCTGGGGAAGCTTGCGCATGCTGCTCCTTCTCCTGGCTCAGCGAACCGGTGCGGCGTCCCCGGACGCCAGATCGGCGGGAGCCGTCCCGGCCGCGATCCTCCTGGATTTCGACAGCCGCTGCGGCTCAAGGCCTGGCTGCGTATTGCGCACCGCCTCGGTCAGCATCAGGCGGAGCTCCGCCTTGGTCATGGGAGCTTGTCGCGTGGTCGACTTCTGCCAATTGCTCATAGAGTCTATATGGGGATCTTTGCGCGAAATGCGACCATTGGCGTTCTCATTCGCGATGGGTGGCAGCGGATGCAAAAAACCCGCGGCCGATGAACGGTCGCGGGTCCAGAAATCAGAAGCTCTGCCAGTACATCCGTGGTCAAAGCAACGTCATGGCGATTGCGGCAGCCTATGCGGCGCGCAGATCCTCAGCAGCAGACTTGCCGGTCTTGCGGTCTGCAACGATCTCGAAAGAGACCTTCTGCCCTTCGTTGAGGGTATTCATGCCGGCGCGTTCAACGGCGCTGATATGAACGAACACATCCTGGCTTCCCTGGTCCGGCTGAATGAAGCCGAAACCCTTTTGGCTGTTAAACCACTTCACAGTTCCCGTCGTCATTGGGGTCGTCCTTTGAGATAGATAAGCGTTTGGCCACGCTCAAAAGCGCGGTCGGTGTCGTCGAGATCTGGAGGGATTGTCGTCAGTCAGGCGCGCTCGAAAGCGGCGAGGCCAAGTCGTTCGGCCGAAACTCGATAATTGAATATGGCTGTTGTTCGGTCGTTCCGCAAGGGGCCATATGTCGTTAATTCGAGATTAGGTGCCTGCGCAGTGTTTCGCGCTGCGCAGGCACCTGAAACACGACAGCCTGCTACGCCGCCTTCTTGCTCTGCGCGAGTTGCGCGAGCTGGCGCATGATCTCCGTGGTGCCGACGAGACGCTCTTCCGGCGTCTCCCAGTCCTGCAGGAATACCACCTTCATGTCGGGCCGCACCTTGGCGGCCTGGCCGTAGCTGCGGATGAACGACACCAAGCGGTCGGGATGCGCGAAGGAATTGTCGCGGAAGGCGATGACGGCGCCCTTCGGGCCGGCATCGATCTTCCCGACATTGGCGCGGCGGCAGAACGCCTTGATCGCGGCGACCTTGAAGAGGTAGCGGACCTCGTCCGGCAGCACGCCGAAGCGATCGCGCATCTCGGCACCGAAATTCTCGATCTCCTCCTCGCTGTCGAGATCGGCCAGACGCCGGTACAGCGACAGCCGCACCGAGAGATCGCCGACGTAATCCTCCGGAATGAGCACGGGCATGCCGATGGTGATCGACGGCGACCAGCGGTCGGCGGCTGGCTCGGACACGCCGGCCTTGAGGTTGACGATCGCCTCCTCCAGCATCGATTGATAGAGCTCGAAGCCGACCTCCTTGATGTGGCCCGACTGCTCCTCGCCGAGCAAATTGCCGGCGCCACGGATGTCGAGGTCGTGCGAGGCGAGCTGGAAGCCCGCGCCCAGCGTCTCCAGCGATTGCAGCACGGTGAGCCGGCGCTCGGCCTGCGCGGTGATCTTCTGCTGCGCCGGCAGCGTGAACAGCGCATAGGCCCGCAGCTTGGAACGACCGACACGGCCGCGCAGCTGATAGAGCTGTGCAAGGCCGAACATGTCGGCGCGGTGCACGATCAGCGTGTTGGCGTTGGGGATGTCGAGGCCGGATTCCACGATCGTGGTCGACAGCAGGATGTCGAACTTGCCGTCGTAGAACGCCGTCATGATGTCCTCGATCACGGCGGGCGGCATCTGCCCGTGTGCGACCGCGACCTTCATCTCCGGCACGTTCTTGTCGAGGAAGTCCTTGACCTCGGCGAGGTCGTCGATGCGCGGCACCACGTAGAACGCCTGGCCGCCGCGGTAACGCTCACGCAGCAGCGCCTCGCGGATCATCAGCGGATCGTGCGGGGCGACGAAGGTGCGCACCGCGAGGCGGTCGACCGGGGGCGAGGCGATGATCGAGAGCTCGCGGACGCCGGTGAGAGCCAGTTGCAGCGTGCGCGGGATCGGCGTCGCCGACAGCGTCAGCACATGCACCTCTGCACGCAGCGCCTTCAGCCGTTCCTTGTGCGTGACGCCGAAGTGCTGCTCCTCGTCGACGATGACGAGGCCGAGATCGCGGAACTTGATCGCCTTGCCGAGCAGCGCGTGGGTGCCGACCACGATGTCGACGGAGCCGTCGGCGATGCCCTTCTTGACCAAATTGAGCTCTTTGGTCGGCACCAGGCGCGAAGCCTGCGCCACGTTCACCGGAAAGCCCTTGAAGCGCTCGGTGAAGGTCCTGTGGTGCTGACGCGCCAGTAGCGTGGTCGGCACCACGACCGCGACCTGCTTGCCTTCGAGCGCAACGGCAAAGGCGGCGCGCAGCGCCACCTCGGTCTTGCCGAAGCCGACGTCGCCGCAGATCAGCCGGTCCATCGGACGACCGAGCTCGAGGTCTTTCAGCGTGGATTCAATCGCCCCTAACTGGTCCTCGGTCTCGTCATAGGGGAAGCGTGCGCAGAACTCGTCATAGATGCCCTGCTGCACCGGTAGCTTGGGCGCCTCGTGCAGATGGCGCGCGGCGGCAATCTTGATCAGCTCGCCCGCGATCTCGCGGATGCGGTTCTTGAGTTTTGCCTTGCGGGTCTGCCAGCCGGAGCCGCCCAAACGATCCAGCTCGACCGTGGTCTGGTCGGAGCCGTAGCGCGACAGCAGCTCGATGTTCTCGACCGGCAGAAACAGTTTTGCCTCGGCGGCATAATGCAGCTCGAGACAGTCATGCGGCGCGCCGGCGACGTCGAGCGTCTGCAGGCCGACGAAGCGGCCGATGCCGTGATCGGCGTGGACGACGATATCGCCGGCCGCAAGGCTCGTGATCTCCGAGATGAAATTATCGAGCTTGCGGCTGGCCTTGCGCGTCCGCACCAGGCGGTCACCCAGAATGTCCTGCTCGCTGATTAGCGCGATCTCGTCGGTTTCGAAACCGGCCTCCAGGCCGAGCACGGCGAGCATGGTCTCGTTGCGCGGAGTCGCCTGCACCGTCCGCCAGGCGTTGACGCTGGTGGTGTGAGCGAGCTTGTGGTCGCGCAGCATCGAGGTCATGCGATCGCGCGAGCCTTCGCTCCAGAGTGCAATCACGACCTTCTTGCGGTTCGCCTGCAGGCCCATGACATGCGCGACGACGGACTCGAACACGTTGACCGTGCTGTCGTTACGCTCGGGCGCAAAGTCGCGGCCCTTGCGGGCGCCGGCATCAACGACCGAAGTGCCGTCGGCCGGCACGGCGAACTGCGTCAACCGCGCCAGCGGGATGTCGGCAAGGCGCTTGGCCCACTCGTCCTCGGTCAGATAAAGCCGGTCCGGAGGCAGCGGCTTGTAGATGGCGCCACCGGCTGGATGCTCCATGGCATCGCGGCGGGCCTCGTAATAGTCCTGGATCTGCTTGAAGCGCTCGCGGACCGCGTCCTCGGCCTGCGGTTCGATGGCGACGGCCGCGCCTTGCAGATAGTCGAACAGCGTGTCCATCCGGTCCTGGAACAGCGGCAGCCAGTGCTCCATGCCGGGATGACGGCGGCCTTCGCTGACGGCCTCGTACAGTGCATCGTCACGCTCGGGCGCGCCGAACTCGGCGACATAGCCCATGCGGAAACGGCGGATGGTGTCGGTGACGAGCTGGAATTCCGAGATCGGCACCAGGTCGAGCGCGCGCATGTCGAGCAGCGTGCGCTGGGTCTCGGCATCGAAGGTGCGGATCGATTCCAGGCTGTCGCCGAAGAAATCGAAGCGTACCGGCTGATCGAGGCCGGCGGGGAACAGGTCGAGAATGCCGCCGCGCACGGCATATTCGCCGGGCTCGCGCACGGTCGAGGAGCGGTTGTAGCCGTTGTGCTCGAGCCAGGCGACGATGGTGTCCATCGGCACGACGTTGCCGGGCGCAACCGACAGCGCCTGCGCCGCGACGAGCTCGCGCGCGGGCACGCGCTGCACCACCGCGTTCACCGTGGTCAGCACGATCAGCGGTTTGTCGCTGCCGGTGAGCGAGGCCAGCCGCGCCAGCGTGGTCAGACGTTGCGCCAGGATACCGCCATGCGGCGAGACGCGGTCATAGGGCTGGCAGTCCCAGGCCGGAAACTGGAGCACCGGCAGATCGGGCGCGAAGAATTGCAGCGCGCGTTCGAGCTGCTGCATCCGTGCCCCATCGCGGCAGACCACGGCAAGACTGACGGCCGGCTTTTTCGGCCGCGCCGCGATGGCCCGGGCGAGATCGGAGACCACCAGGCCTTCGGCGCCTTCCGCGACATTGGCAAGCGTGACCGCGCGGCCGGGCGTGAGCAGCTCGGCCGGCGACTTCAACCCAGGTTTCATAGATTGCCGTCCGTGATCGGGAACGCCTTGATGCGGGCAAACAGCGCGCCGGTGACAGCAGCTGGCAGCACCTTGTCGCCGGTGATGGCGGCATAGAGGTCGGGATCGGACTCTTCGAGCAGGGTCTCGAGTTCGGTCAGCTCCGCGTCGGACAAATTGCCGATCTCGGCATCGGCAAAGCGGCCGAGGATCAGGTCCATCTCGCGCGTGCCGCGGTGCCAGCAGCGGAACAGCAGCCGCTTGCGGCGATTGTCCAGCCCGTCACTCGATCGTGTCGTTCCCGTCATGTCTCAAATCCAGTCAAACGCCGAAAGCCCGGACGTGCCGGGCCGGGGTGATATAGCCATTGGGACCGCCCATGTCAGCACTTTGTTGCGGCAGTTCGTCCCTCCAATCCGTCATGGCCGGGCTTGTCCCGGCGGTCCACGTCGGGCCGAAAAAAAGACGTGGATGCCCGGCATAAACCCGGGCATGACGGCGATGAACAATCTTAGATTCCCCTGATGCGCCCCAGCCTGCTCAATCCGCTGTTTGCCCCCGTGACCAGCCTGCCCGGCGTCGGTCCGAAACAGGACAAGCTGCTGCAGTACCTGCTCAGCCGCAGCGAGACGCCGCGACTGGTCGACCTGTTGCTGCATCTGCCGAGCCAGGTCATCGACCGCCGCGCCCGGCCGAAGATCCGCGACGCGGCGGTCGGAACCATGGTGACGCTGGAGGTCACCGTCGACCGCCACCGCCCGCCCCCGCCGCGCAGCGCGCGCGCGCCGTATCTGGTCTATGCCAGCGACGACACCGGCGACGTCGTGCTGACCTTCTTCCGCGCCAAGCCCGGCTATGTCGAAAAGCTGCTGCCAATCGGAGAGAAGCGCTATGTCTCCGGCACGCTGCAGATGTACGACGGCACGCCGCAGATGGTGCATCCCGATCGCGTGCTCGACGAGGAGGCCATTTCAAAGCTCTCCGGCATCGATCCGGTCTATCCGCTGACGGAGGGCCTCGCGCTCGGCTCGCTGCGCCGCGCAGTCGCGCAGGCGCTGCTCAAGCTACCTGCCCTGCCGGAATGGATCAGCCCGGAGGTCATGCGCCGCTGCAATTTTCCTGCAATCACCGAGGCGTTCAACCGCGTCCATCAGCCGGTCGAACTGACGGACATCCTGCCCGATCAGCCGTTCTGGTCGCGCCTGGCCTTTGACGAACTGCTCGCCGGCCAGCTCGCGCTCGCGCTGATCCGGGCGCAGCTGCGCCGGCCGGCCGGCGTGCGCAATGCCGGCGACGGTCACCTGCGCAACAAGATCATCGACGCGCTGCCCTATGCATTGACGGTGTCCCAGCGTGACGCGGCCGCGGCGATCGCCAGCGATCTGCAGCAGCCCCTACGCATGCTCAGGCTGCTGCAGGGCGATGTCGGCTCCGGCAAGACCGTGGTCGCGCTGCTGGCCGCGGCAGCCGTCACGGAAGTCGGCAAGCAGGCGGCGCTGATGGCGCCGACCGAAATCCTGGCGCGCCAGCACATCAAGACCATCGCCCCTCTCGCCGAACGGGCCGGCATGCGGGTGGCGATCCTCACCGGCCGCGAGAAAGGCAAGGAGCGGCGTGAATTGCTGGCGCAGCTCGAAGCCGGCGAAATCGACCTGCTCGTCGGCACCCATGCGCTGATCCAGGACGACGTGATCTTCCACGATCTCGCCCTCGCCATCGTCGACGAGCAGCACCGCTTCGGCGTGCGCGAACGGCTCGCGCTGACATCCAAGGGCGAGGCGGTCGACGTGCTGGTGCTGAGCGCGACGCCGATCCCGCGCACGCTGGTGCTGACTTATTTCGGCGACATGGACATCTCCGAGCTGCGAGAAAAGCCCGCCGGCCGCCAGCCGATCGAAACCCGCACCATCTCGATCAGCCGTCTCGCCGAGGTCACGGACAGCATCGGCCGGGCCCTGGAGGCCGGCAAGCTGGTCTACTGGATCTGCCCGCTGGTCGAGGAATCCGAGGCCGAAGGCACCGAGCACCTCACCAACGCGACCAAACGTTTCGAGAGCCTGCAGAAACGGTTCGGCGAGCGCGTCGGCCTCGTCCACGGCCAAATGAAAGGAGCCGAGAAGGACCGCGTGATGGGCCAGTTCGCTGCCCACGAGATCGGCCTCCTGGTCGCGACCACCGTGGTCGAGGTCGGCGTCGACGTGCCGGCGGCGACCATCATGGTGATCGAGAATGCCGAGCGCTTCGGCCTTGCCCAGTTGCACCAGTTGCGCGGCCGGATCGGACGCGGCTCGGAAGCCTCGACCTGCCTGCTGCTCTACTCGGAACCGCTCGGCGAGATGTCGAAGGCGCGGCTGAAGGTGATCCGCGAGACCACCGACGGTTTTCGCATCGCCGAGGAGGATTTGAAGCTGCGCGGCGAAGGGGACGTGCTGGGCGTGCGCCAGAGCGGCCTGCCCGGCTACCGCATCGCGCGCTCGGAGGTCCACGGCCAGCTCATCACCCAAGCGAGAGACGAGGCGCTGCGGATCCTCAAGGACGATCCCAAGCTGAAGGGCGAGCGCGGCGAGGCGCTGCGCTGCCTTTTGTATCTGTACGAGCGCGACGAAGCGATCCCGCTGATCGGGGCGGGTTAGCCCCCTGCCCTTCGTCGCCCGACTTCGTAAGCCGCCACATGCGCGCGAGCCAGATCCAGCAGCGGTGTCTCGATGCCGAGCGTACGGGCTCGATTGGCCATATCGCCCAGAATATGCTCCGCCTCGGTGATCGAGCCGCGCTCGATATCGCGCAGCATCGAGGCTTTCAGCGGAGAGTCCAAGGTCGTGAAGAGCTTCCGGTCAAACTCGATGAACGGCGCGCGTGGCTCGAAACCCGAAGCCGTTGCGACCGCGCAGCATTCAGCAAACAGGCGAAAAATGGACTGCTCGCCGTTGGGCACGGCCAGGATGTCTCCGATGCTTGCGCGCATTAGGCAGGTGATGCCGGCGAGCGTCGAGAGCTGGACGAATTTCTCCCACATGTCCTGCATGATTGCTTCGCTGGCACGCACGTCGATACCGGGGACCTGGAGCAGCTTCTCCAGCGCGAGCGCACGCTCGCTCAGCGCGCCTCCTACCTCACCGAAGACGATCGTTTGATTGGCCATGAAGTGAACGACACGACCATCCGCATCGAGCCCGGCGCTGACATTCGCGAGCCCCCCGAGCACGTGCGCGGCGCCGAACCTGGTGGTGAGAGCGTCGATATGTTTCAAGCCGTTGAGTATCGGAAGAACCATCGTGCTGAGTCCGATGGCGGGCGCAAACTGGCTCATCGCGTCATCGAGCGAGTAGGCTTTCACGCCGACCAGCACGACATCGAACGGCTCCCTGAGAT
The DNA here is from genome assembly GCF_002266465.3 of Bradyrhizobium symbiodeficiens. Lineage (NCBI taxonomy): Bacteria > Pseudomonadati > Pseudomonadota > Alphaproteobacteria > Hyphomicrobiales > Nitrobacteraceae > Bradyrhizobium > Bradyrhizobium symbiodeficiens. The sequence goes on from NZ_CP029427.2 coordinate 3,866,697, forward strand.
CGCCGGCCGCAAGAAGCTTCGGCTGCACGGCGAAGTCACCGTGCGGGCTGACGACCTGGAGTCCGTTCCGCCGCAATTGCTCCGCCCGCTTCTCGCGCACAAGAAAGCTCACGTCTCGGCCTGCTCGCACGAGGCAAGCACCGTAATAGCCGCCCAGCGCGCCCGCGCCGATCACCAGCACTCTCATTCGAACTCCCACGACAAAGAACAGCGCCCGCAAGATCAATAACAGATGAGTTCGGCGACGTCAGGATTTCGTCCGCGCGATCCCCGCAGCGAAGGCCTTCATCAGGTCGGCATCCACGGCATCGCCATTTGCATCCTCGGCGAGATACTCGAACCATCTCGCAAAACCTTCATAGATCTGGCTGGCCGGATGATCGGCGCCGAGAAAGCCGGAAATCTCCCGCATCTCGGCAACCCAGCGATAGGCCTTCGGAATCATGTCAGGCAGCGCGACCTCGAGCCGCGCCAGGATGGCAGGCTGGCTCAGCGCCAGTTCGTCACGCAACGCGTCCGCAGCGCCTGCTTTGGTCGCCGCGACCACCATGGCCGAGCCGATGCCGGCGAGGCCCTTGACGATGCCGGCGTAGGACATTTTCAGAGCGGACGCCGCGCCGACCGGGCCTTCGACGATGCGGACGTCGAGGCCGAAATCCTTCAGCACTGCGACGTCCCTGGCGTGCTCGCCGGACATGTAGAAGGCCGGGCTCTTAGCCCCCGGCTGCGGCGGAAAGCCGATGATGCCGCCATCGACGAACGGCGCCTGCGCCGAGCCGATGATCTCCTCGATCCCGCGCACGGTATCGACATTGACCGCATTGCAATCGACCACGATCGGCTTCTTCTTGCGCCTGACGATCAGAGCCGCCAGCCGCTTAGCCAGCGCGACGGCTTCGCCCGGCGGCACGATCGAGAGGATGATGTCGGCGTCCGCGATCGCATCGTCATCGGCGCCCACCATGCCGGCGTCTGCTGCGCGCTTGCGCGTCGCCTCGCTCCGCCCTTCCAAGGACGTCAACACCCGCACGCCATGCTCACTGAGGCGGCGGGCGACGGCGCTGCCCATGGCGCCGGGCGCGAGGATCGCAATGGTCTTGGACATCGTGCACTCCAGATCGAACGCCGAGCGAGGGCGCTCAGCTCAATCGGAGACTAGCAGAGGATGCCGATGTGCGCGTGACCGCGGCCATCCCGCAGGGGAATGGCCCTACTCCACCTTCGCAGGCTCGGGCTGGAGCGCCGCCGCATTGGCGATGCGCGCGGCATGCGCCATGCCCGCGAGCGCGGCGGCTTTCTTCGTGTCGGGTGCGGCGCCTGGCTGCACCACGCCGGCCGACATGATCAGGGTCGCGGCATCCTCGGTGCTGAGATCGACCTCGACGATCTTGCTCTTGGGCACGTAGAAGAAGAATCCCGTGGTCGGGTTCGGCGAGCAGGGCAGAAACACCGAGACATGCTCCTCCTGTCCCGGCAGGCTGCGCGCAACCTCTTCGTTCGGCGACTGCGAGATCAGCACGATCGACCACATGCCCGGTGACGGAAACTCGACCAGGCCGACCTTGCGGAAGCTCGAACCCTTGCCCGAGAACAGCGTCTCGAACACCTGCTTCAGGCCGCGATAGATGGCGCGTACCGCCGGGATCCGGCCGAGGAAGGTCTCGCCGACATCGACCAGCGTCCGGCCGATCAGATTGGCAGCGAGGAAACCGACCAGCGTCAGCATGAAGAATGCGACCACCAGTCCCCAGCCGGGAATGACGTAGGGCAGATAGGTTTCCGGACGATAGGCCAGCGGCACGAACGGCCGCACCACACCGTCGACCCAGGTGACGAACCACCAGACCAGATACAGTGTGATGGCGATCGGCCCCGTCACCACGAGGCCAGTCAGAAAATAGTTGCGGAAGCGGCCCATCAGGCCGGTATGCGGCTCCGGGAGGGGATCAAGAGGCGCAGGCGCGTCGTCGCGGGGGTTCATTCGGGTTCCAGGTCGGTCGCAGCTCACAAGCTAGGGTCTTCTAGCAGGTTTTGGAAGACCGCGACCGATTGATATCCCCTTTGCCTATTCCACGGTCACCGATTTCGCGAGGTTGCGCGGCTGGTCGACGTCGGTCCCCATCACGACAGCCGTGTGATAGGCGAGCAACTGCACGGGGACGGCATAGACCATCGGCGTGAAAGCCGCCGCCATGTCGGGCATGACGATGGTGACGAGGGACTCGACGGTCGCCTCTTCCGCGCCCTTTGCGTCCGTCATCAGGATGATGTTGCCGCCGCGGGCGGCGACCTCCTGCATGTTGGACACCGTCTTTTCGAACACCCGGTCGTAAGGCGCAATGACGACGACAGGCATGGTCTCGTCGATCAGCGCGATCGGCCCGTGCTTCAGCTCGCCGGCGGCATAGCCCTCGGCGTGGATATAGGAGATCTCCTTCAGCTTCAGCGCGCCTTCGAGCGCAAGCGGGAAGCTGGTGCCGCGGCCGAGATAGAGCACGTCGCGGGACTTGGCGATCCTGTGCGCGAGCTTCTCGATCTGCGGCTCGGTGGTGAGCGCATCCGCCATCAGGCGCGGGACCTCGACGAGGCCGTGGACCAGCTTGGTCTCGTCCTCGTCGGACAATTCGCCTCTAGCCTTGCCGGCCGCGATCGCAAGGTTCGCCAGCACCATGAGCTGACAGGTGAAGGCCTTGGTCGAGGCGACGCCGATCTCGGGTCCGGCGAGCGTCTGCAGCACGATTTCGCTCTCGCGGGCGATCGTGGAGGTCGGCACGTTGACGACGGCGACCGTGTGCACGCCTTCGGCCTTGGCATAGCGCAACGCCGCCAGCGTGTCCGCGGTCTCGCCCGACTGCGAGATGAAGATGGCGAGATCGCCCTTTCGCAAGGGCGCTTCGCGGTAGCGGAATTCGGAGGCGACATCGACCTCGACCGGCACGCGCGCAAAGCGCTCGAACCAGTATTTGGCGACGTAGCCGGCATAGCTCGCGGTGCCGCACGCCGTGATGTTGATGCGCTGGATGTCCTTGAAGTCGAAGGGAAGCTTGACCGGCAGCGAGACGCGCTCGGTCGCCATGTCGACGTAGCGCGCCAGGGTGTGGCCGACCACTTCCGGCTGCTCGTGGATCTCCTTCGCCATGAAGTGGCGGTAGTTTGCCTTGTCGACCAGCGAGGTCGAGGCGGCATGCTTGATCTTGTCGCGCTGGACGGCATTGCCGTCCTTGTCGAAGATATCGGCGCTCTTGCGGGTCAGCACCACCCAGTCGCCGTCTTCGAGATAGCTGATCGTGTCGGTGAACGGGCCGAGCGCGATGGCATCCGAGCCGAGATACATCTCGCCGGCGCCATAGCCAATCGCCAGCGGCGGTCCGTTGCGGGCGCCGATCAGGAGGTCGTCGTCGCCGGCGAAGATGAAGCCGAGGGCGAAGGCGCCGCGCAGGCGCCCCAGCGCCAGCTTGACCGCTTCGACCGGCTTGTTGCCCCGCTTCAGGAGATCGTCGACGAGATGCAGCACGATCTCGGTATCGGTCTCGGTGTGGAACACCGTGCCCTTCTTCTCGAGCTCCGCGCGCAGCTCGCGGAAATTCTCGATGATGCCGTTGTGGACCACGGCGACGCGCTCGGTCGCGTGCGGATGGGCGTTGTTGACGGTCGGCTTGCCGTGGGTGGCCCAGCGGGTGTGGCCGATGCCAGTCGTGCCTTGGAGCGGTTCGGCGCGCAGCAGCGCCTCCAGATTCTTCAGCTTGCCTTCGGCGCGACGGCGCTCGAGGTGCTTGCCTTCGAGCGTGGCGACGCCCGCCGAGTCGTAGCCGCGATATTCGAGACGTTTGAGCGAATCCACCAGCTGCTCTGCAACCGGTTCGCGCCCGAGAATGCCGACAATCCCGCACATGCGGATCACTATCCCCCAAATCGTCGAAAAATCGCCTAAACGACGCGCTCGATTCTTAGCGAATTTGCTAAGAAAACAGATACTCAATAATTATTGCTAATTGAGACAGCACAGCGTGGCCTGCTCGACCGCGTCGAATTGTCGGCGTTAAACCGCGTCGATTAACTCCTTGTCAATCAAATTGGCCAACGATTCCCCTTCAGGGAGTTATGGCCATGAAGGGCTCATCCGACCGCAAAGGCTTGTCATCGACTTTGGTGCGCGCCAGCGAGACCACAGGCACGCACCTTGCGCATTGGCCGCCGCCCCTGCGCGCCATGGAGCGCGGCAAGGAAAGCAAGCCCGCCCTCGTCACGCAGTCCGCCGGCGAACCGGCAAAGCGTGCCAGGCCGCGCGGCTGGCGCCTGACGCGCGCGATGGTTTCGGACGTCGCCGACGACGACTAGCCCCGCTTATTTCTCAGTCTTGTTGCCGCCCGTCTTCAGTTCGCGATAGCGCGCAGCGCCGCCTTCGCGGATGGTCTGCTGGTTGCGCTCCAGCGCCATGGCATCGTCAGGGACGTCTTTCGTGATCACCGAGCCGGAGCCGATATAGGCTCCGTTGCCGATCTTCACGGGGCGACCAGCGAGGAATTGGTGCCGACGAAGGCGCCCTGCCCGATGACAGTCTTGTGCTTCTTGAAGCCGTCGTAGTTGCAGGTGATGGTGCCGGCGCCGATGTTGGAATTGGCGCCGACGGTGGCATCGCCGATGTAGGAGAGATGATTGACCTTCACGCCGGCTCCCAGCGTCGCCGCCTTGGTCTCCACGAAATTGCCGATGCGCGCGCCGTCGCCGAGCGAGGTGCCGGGCCTTAAGCGCGCATAGGGCCCGATCGAAACGTTCTTGCCCAGCGTCGCCTGCACGATGTGCGAAAAGGAATGAATCACGGTGCCGTCGGCGATCGACACGCCGGGGCCGATCACCACGAAAGGCTCGATGGTGACGTCCTTGCCGAACACCGTGTCGGCGGCGAGATGAACGGTCTCGGGCGCGATCAGCGTGACGCCGGCCTCCATCGCAGCTTTCCGCAAGCGGGCCTGCATCACGGCTTCGGCTTCGGCGAGCTGCGCCTTGGTGTTGATGCCGCGCACTTCATCCTCGCTGGTCTCGATCACCACGGACTCCCATCCCTGCTCGCGGACGATGCCGACGGCATCGGTCAGATAATATTCGCCCTTGGAATTCCCATTGCCGATCTTGTCCAGGATTGCGAGCGCCCGGCGACCGTCGATCGCCATCACGCCGGCGTTGCACAGATCGATCTTGCGCTCTTCGGCGCTCGCATCGGCCTGCTCGCGGATCGCGACCAGACGTTCGCCCTCGACGATGAAGCGGCCATACCCCGTTGGATCAGCGGCGCGGAAGCCGAGCGCGGCGATCGCGGCGCCCCTGGCGAGCGGCGCGCGCAGCCGCGCAAAGGTCTCGGCCGAAATCAGGGGCGTATCGCCGAACGCAATCAGGAGATCGTCCACGCCGCGTGCGATCGCCTCGCGTGCCGCCAGCACCGCATGCGCGGTGCCGAGCCGCTCGGCCTGCACGAAGGTGAGCGCGTCGGGCCTGATGCGCCTTGCCTCGTCCGCAACAGCCTGGTGATCGGGGCCGATCACGACAGCGAGCGAGGTGCCGGTTCCCTTGGGTGCAGCGGCCAGCACGTGGGCAAGCAAGGTCTGGTGGGCCACCGAATGCAGCACTTTCGGCAGGCGTGAGCGCATGCGCGTGCCTTCGCCGGCGGCGAGCACGATCGTGAGGCTGGAACGTGCGGTCATCGAAATCCTGTCAGATACGGCCGAATCAACTGGCGCGGCGGGCGGCGCGCCCTCAAGAGCTCTCGCCTTGCTACCCCCGCAAACGCCCGGAATTCAAGTGCGACGGGGTTTTCCTGTTAATGTTCCCTGATTGATTCGGGGAAGCCGGACAGGGCTGGGCACTTAACGTTCATGGCAAAGGATTCCGACCCACTGGCGGATGCCTTCGGCACCAAGGAGACCGGCGGGCTGTTCTCCGGACTTGTGGCCGAGGAAAGCACGTTCGACCGCCGCATGATGTGGCGGCTGGGCTCATGGGGCGTGGCGGCCGTGGGTGCCGTCGTCATCGCGGTGATGGCCAACCAGGCCCAGCTCGGCTGGCGGCGCGACCAGCTTGCGTCCGCCGATCTCGCGCGCCAGGCGGAGCGGCTTCAGGTGCTGACCAAGGAAAGCCAGAACGAGGGCCCGCCGGCTCGCGGCCGCCATCGAGACGCTGAACACGGATCGTGACCGGCTCTATTCCCGCGTCACCGTCGTGGAGCAAGGGCTCGATTCCGTCACCGGCGCCATCGCCAAGCAGCCCATCACACCGCCGCAGGCTGGGAAGCCGCAGGATGCTGCGCCCACGGCCCCCAGCGTCGCGCCGGTCGCCTCGACCCCCGCCTCCGCCGGCGACAAGCCGCGGACCGAGGCCGCCAAGGACACGCACAAGGAAACGGCGAAGGAAACGATCAAGGAGACTGCAAAGGAGCCGTCGAGCCTGCCGCCGCAGACTGCTGCCGCCGCCTCGCTCGTGCAGCCGCCGCTGGCAACGAATTCTGCGCTGCCGACGATTCCGCTGGTGCCCTCCAAGTCGATCATGGCGCCGCCCGACCCGGCCGCCTCGAAATTGATTCAGCCCGAGCCAAGCGAGAAGGCCGCCGAGCAGAAGGCCGAGCCGGCGCCCGCCCCGACCGAAGTCGTCGCGACAGCCGCGAAGGCGCCCGAGGCAACCGAAAATGATTCACCCGCCATCGCGGTTCAGCAGACGCGTTTCGCGATCGACCTCGGCGGCGCCAATTCGGTCGACGGCCTGCGCGCGCTCTGGCGCGGCCTGAGCAAATCCAATCCGGAGATCGCAGCGCTGCGGCCGATCATCATGATCAAGGAAGGCACCACCGGGCTCGGCATGCAGCTCCGCTTGGGGGCCGGCCCGCTGGTCAACGCCGCCGCCGCCGCAAAATTCTGCGCGATCCTCGCCGAGAACGACCGTCATTGCGAGACCACCGTGTTCGACGGCCAGCGCCTGTCGCTGCGTGGCGGCTCGGAGAAGGGGCAAGAGAAGTCCCAGGACAGAGTTTTGGAGAAGAACTCCGAGAAGCACCAGGACGCGGTCCCGCAAGCTGAAACCGCGCCCGTCGCAAAACCCGAGAAGCCGGAAAAGCGTCGCCGGGGCTATTCCTCCAAGCGCTCGTCGAAGCGCGAGGAGCCCGCACCAACGCCTGCGGCACAGCCCGCGCCGGCCAAACCGGAGGCCGCGTCGGCGGCATCGACACTGACGTCGTTCTTCCGCCGGTAGTCCCGCCCCGGCGCAAACTGCTTGCGTACGGCGATCGGACGCTTGGACCTGAGTTGCCCTTTCGCCGCGGTTTTGCGTTCATTCACGGCGCGCGCCAAGCGTCGCCCCCTTCCTAAACGCACGAGCTTCGATGAACGAACTGGATGATGTGCTGAGGCTTCCCGTCGCGGCGGGAACAGGATTGCTGATCGGCATCGACCGCGACATGAACGACAAGCCGGTGGGCATGAGGACCCTCGCGCTGGTCGCTCTCGGCTCCGCCGTGGTCTCGATCTCCGTGATCGAGTTCCAGAATCTGCGCGATCACCCGGATGCGATCTCCCGGGTCATTCAGGGCGTCGTTGCCGGAGTGCTGACCGGTGTCGGCTTCATCGGCGCCGGCGTCATCCTGCACGACGCCAAGGCGAAGACCGTGCACGGCCTCACGACCGCGGCGACGGTCTGGATCGCGGCAGGACTCGGCATCGCATGCGCGCTGGGAGCCTGGCTGCTGGTTGGCGCTGCCATCGCCGTGACGCTGCTGGTGCTATTCGTGCTCGGCTGGGTCGAGCGACGGCGCGGATTGAAATAGCGGGCATACCAAATGATACGGAAGAGATCGGCGTAAGACGGCAGTATCCGCGACGGATTTGATTCGGAGCGGAGATGACGGACGCGAAGTTTCTGCGGGAGCAACTCGCACTGATCCGGGAACTGGCAGAGAAGGCGGATCCCTACATCAGGACGCGACTGCTCGCGTTGGCTGAGAAATACGAGCGACGGCTCGCGGACCAGAACCGGGCGACGCAAAGCCGGTTCTGACGGCTCCTCGCGCGAGCCGGATCACTGGAAACATCACCTGCCCTGTTGCCTGCCCGCGCCATCCCGACCATATTGCCGCCATGACAAAAAAGCCCTTCCGCCTCTCGCCCTACCAGGTCCAGTTCCTGATCGTCGTCGGCTTCGCCTCGGTCGGCTATGCGCTTTATCTGCGCTACCTCGCGATCGAGCTGTCGCAGGTCGCGCTCGCCTGCGACGCCGGGCTGCAGACGCTGCTCTGCAAGGCGCGGTCGGTCTCGACGGTGCTGTTCAAGAATTCGGTGTTTGGCATCGTCGCGCTGGTGGTTGCGACGCTGAACCTGATGCGGCCGTCGATCGTGCTGCTCACCGTCGGCATCGTCGCCGCCGGTCTGGGCATCGTGCTCTACAATGTCGTGCTGTCCGGCCTGGCGATCGGCCTGTTCATCCTTGGGTTTGCTCGGCCCGCGCCCGCCACAGCGTAAGCGCGAACAACAGATAGATCGTGCAGGTCCACAGCGACTGCCAATTGTCGCGGCCCTCGTTGAACAGCACGAAGACGGCCGACAGCGCCAGCACGCCAGCGAACACCGATTCCGCGATCGGGCGCTGGCCGATCTGCGGCCGGTTCAGCATCAAAAGCGCGAACGGCACCACCGCCATCGTCAGCGCGGCGTAGGGGAAATCCTTGTAGCGCGGGTCGAACACGAAACCGAGCGCGGTGTCGGCCGCGATCACCGCCGTCACCGCGAGCGTCAGGCCGAGCACGGCGGTGAGCTTCGACCATTTGCGGCCCTCGCGCGGGCCGAGCAGATCGAGGAAGCTCGGAAGGCTGCGGCCGATCACCATCGCTTGCGCGCAGAAGATCGGCGACAGGATTCCGGCCGCGAGCAGCGCGCCCCAGAGCAGCCAGCCGCCGATGCCGTAGCTCTCGTAATACATCTTGTCGGCGCCGATCCCGAGCAGGCTGCCCGCCGTCGTCGCCGAGATGGCGACCCCGAGCCAAGCCGAGAAGCGCGGCGTCCACGGCCGACGGCGCAGCGTGATCATCGCCACCGCGAACACCAGCACGCACAGACCCATGCCGGCGCCCATGTACCATTTCCAGAGCGGGAAATTGCTGATCGGCTGACCCGGCGGATATTTCAGGGTCCGGCGCACCGAATCGTACAGGCCCCAATAGCCGCCGACGGTGCCCTCCAGCTTGCGCTTCCACGGCTGGTCGTAGGACTCGATCAGGTTGACGCGGAATTTCTGCGACTTCGCCAGAGCCAGGATTTCCGAGACCACCCGCGCCTGGTTGGTGCGTGACGGCAGCGCGCCGTCGCGCATGCGCCCCTCGCTTGGCCAGCCGGTCTCGCCGATCAGGATTTCCTTGCCGGGAAACGCCACCGCCATGCGCTCGCGGATCGCCTCGACATGGGCCGAGGCGAATTTCGCCTTGATCGGAAAATCCTCCCAATAAGGCAGGATGTGGATGGTGACGAAATCGACGGCGTCATAGACCTCGCGGTTCTTCAGCCAGTACTCCCAGACGTCGGCATAAGTGACGGGCACGCTGACCTGCGTCTTCACCAGGCGGATGATCGAGACGAGATCCGCCGTCGTCATCTCACCGCGCAGCAGCACCTCGTTGCCGACGATGACCGCGGTGATGATGCCGGGGAATTCCTTGGTGAGGCGGACGGCAAGCGCCGCCTGCTCGAAGTTCTTGCTGCGGTTGCTGGAGAGCCAGATGCCCTGCAGCACTTTCAGCCCGCCGACCTTGGCGGCGATCGCCGGCACCTGGTCGAGCCCGTTCTCCATCGAATAGGTGCGGACGCAGTCGGTGATTTCCTTGAGCTGGCGCAAATCCTGCTCGATCTGCTCGGCCTCGATATGGGTCCACGCCTCCAGCGGCGTCTGCTCGCCGCGGAACGGCGCGTAGGAGACGCATTGCACCTTCTCGGCGGGATCGATCGGGGCACGCGCGAGCGTGATCGGCGTCGCCAACCACCACCACACGGCAGCAATCGCACCCAGTGAAACGATCAGAAGCGCCAGTGGCGTACGAAGAGAAATCGGTTCCGTCCTCCGCGAAGGGTCCGTCGATTACCTGCTTGCACGCCGTCTGCCAAGGGGGTGCCCCAATGCCGATCCGCCCCTGCCCTGCGGGAATCCGGCCGTCGACCGTCACCTAGCATCGTGACTTTGCTGGACAAAATTCCAAATTCAGGTCATGGACTCCGAAAGACTTTTCCGCCGCATTGGAGACCCATTTGGACGCCATCACCGGCGCGTCCGCGGGATCCTGACGCGGACGGGCAGCGGATACATTGGGGAATTCATGCGGCAACGGGTGTTCGAGTCACGAAATGCGGTCCTGCGGCAGTTCGCCGCCGCTTTGGCCGTCTCCTGCCTTGTCCTTATGGCCAGCTTTGGCGGCGCGTCCGCCCAGAGCGGCACGCCCGCCCCCGAGCAGGGCAAGGCCGCCGCCCAGCCCGCTGACGCCGCCGCCAAGGACGCCAACCAGAGCCAGAACCAGAAGCGGACCGACGAGTTCGCCGAAGCTGCCCGTGCCATCAATGGTCCGGGGGGCAACCCCGAATGCGTCTGGCTCGGCCGTCGCGCGGTTCAGTTGATGTACAGGGACGACCTCGATACCGCCTTCCGCCACCTCGATCTGTACGACCGCTTCGGCTGCCCCGGCGGCCACATCCAGGCCGCCTTCCGCTGCCTGACCCGCTTCCTGCCCCAGATCGACGACAAGGTTCCGAACAGCCTGAATAACCTGACCCAGGCTTGCTGGATCAACCCGGCTGCACAGCCGCAGCAGGCGGCGGCCGCAGCCTCCCAGCCGGCAACGCCGACCACCGGCAATGCGCCGGCACCGCAGCCGGCCGCGAGCCCCTCACCGGCAGCCAGCCCGTCGGCCGCGCCCCCGAAATAGTCGCGAACGTTTCAGCCGTCGTTCAGGAACGATCGGCGATAGAAGCGATTGGCACTGCCGCGCGTCTTCTGGAAAAGGCCATGCCCTTATAAGGACATGAGACCATGACAGTTGTGAAACCGCGCGGCAGAGGTATGCTCCCTTTGCCGCGGACTTGGTCGGATCTCGGGGTCGGATCCGCTTCCCTGCCCCCTCAGCCCCTTTTGGTCTAGCCGCGATGCGCGTTGTCGCCGCCGTTTTGTTGCTCGTGTCCGTGCTTCACGCCGGCATATGGGGAGTCCTGCGCGACAAGGAACCCGCGCCAGACTTCAAAGGCCTGTTGCCAAGCGTCTCCTATGCGCCGTTCGAGGGCTCGGCCCACCCGGACATCGACAACATCCCGACCATCGAGAAAATCCGCGCCGACCTGAAGACGCTGTCGACCATGACGCGCGCGATCCGCCTCTATTCGTCGACGGGCGGCGTCGAGCTTGTGCCACCGATCGCGGCCGAGTTCGGCATCAAGGTCACCGTCGGCGCCTGGATCGACAAGGACAAGGATCGCAACGACCGCGAGATCAAGGCGGCGATCGAGCTCGCCCGCAAGAACAGCAACGTCGTCGGCGTCGTGGTCGGCAACGAGGTGATCTACCGCGGCGAGCAGAAGGTCGCAGACCTCATCGACATGATCAAAAGGGTGAAGAGCGCGGTCCGCGTGCCCGTCACTACCGGCGAGATCTGGAACATCTGGCGCGACAACCCCGAGCTCGGCTCCAGCGTCGATTTCATCGCCGCGCACGTGCTGCCCTATTGGGAAAATTTCCGCTCGGACCAGGCGGTCGACCAGGCCGTCGACCGCTACAATTTGTTGCGCAATCAGTTCCCGGGCAAGCGCATCGTCATCGCCGAATTCGGCTGGCCGAGTGCGGGCTATAATTTGCGCAACGCCGACCCCGGTCCGTTCCAGCAGGCCCTGACGCTGCGCAACTTCGTCAGCCGCGCCGAAGCGCTCGGCATGGAATACAACATCGTCGAGGCGATCGATCAGCCCTGGAAGTATTTCGAGGGCGGCGTCGGTCCCTATTGGGGCATCCTCAACGCCAGCCGTGAGCCGAAATTCGCGTGGACCGGCCCGGTCGAAAACCCTGACTACTGGAAGCTGATGGGCATAGCGCTGCTGGTCGGCATCCTGCTGTCGCTGCCCATCCTGCGGATCGAAAAACCGACCGTGAAGCAAGCCTTCCTGCTGTCGGCGACCGCCAACGGCGTCGGCGCCTGGGCCGCGACCGTGTTCGCGTTCTGGAACGGCCACTACTTCATCTTCGGCTCGGCCTTCGCGCTGACCCTCGGCATGATCCTGCTGGTTCCGCTGGTGCTGATTGCGATGGCGCGCATCGACGAGATCGCCGCGGTCGCCTTCGGCCGGCCGCCGCAGCGGCTGATCACGAAGGACAAGCCGGTCTCAAACGTTCCCGAAGGTTACTGCCCGAAAGTCTCGATCCACATCCCGGCCTATTTCGAGCCGGTCGACATGCTCAAGCAGACGCTGGATGCGCTGGCGCGGCTGAACTATCCCAACTACGAATGCGTGGTCATCATCAACAACACTCCGGACCCCGCGTTCTGGCAGCCGATCCAGGACCATTGCCGCGCGCTCGGTGAACGCTTCAAGTTCATCAACGCCGAGAAGGTGCAGGGCTTCAAGGCCGGCGCGCTGCGCATCGCGATGGACCGCACCGCGGTCGACGCCGAGATCATCGGCATTCTCGACGCCGACTATGTCGTCGAGCCCGACTGGCTGAAGGACCTCGTGCCCGCCTTCGCCGACCCGAGCGTCGGCCTCGTGCAGGCGCCGCAGGAGCACCGCGACGGCGACCTGTCGATCATGCACTACATCATGAACGGCGAATATGCCGGCTTCTTCGACATCGGCATGGTCCAGCGCAACGAGCTCAACGCCGTCATCGTGCACGGCACGATGTGCCTGATCCGCCGTGCCGCGATGGACATGGCCGGCGGCTGGTCGTCCGACACGATTTGCGAGGATTCAGATCTCGGCCTTGCGATCCAGGAGCTCGGCTGGACCACGCATTACACCAACACCCGCTACGGCGCGGGCCTGCTGCCTGACACCTACGAGGCCTTCAAGAAGCAGCGCCACCGCTGGGCGTATGGCGGCCTGCAGATCGTCAAGAAGCACTGGCGCCGCTTCCTGCCCGGCGCGAGCCGGCTGACCGCCGACCAGAAGCGCGAATACGGCCTGGGCTGGCTGAACTGGCTGGGCGCCGAAAGCCTCGGCGTGGTCGTGGCGCTGCTCAACCTCGTCTGGGTGCCGATCGTCGCCTTCGCCGACATCGCCATCCCCGACAAGATCCTGACACTGCCGATCATCGGCGCCTTCGTGGTCTCGCTGGCGCACTTCCTGTCGATGTACCGCGCCCGCGTCGCCATCAAGCCCGGCCAGATGCTCGGCGCCATGATCGCGGCGATGAGCGTGCAATGGACGGTGTCGCGCGCGGTGGCCCAAGGCCTCATCACCGAGCACATCGCCTTCGCCCGCACCTCCAAGGGCGGCCTCTCCAGGATGTCGATCGAGTTCCAGGCGTTCTGGGAGGCCGTGATCGGCGCCCTGCTCCTGATCGGCTCCGGCGTCCTAATCGTGACCAACAGCTTCCGTCAGATCACCGAGATCTACATCTTCGCCGGCGTCCTGGTGCTGCAGAGCCTGCCGTTCCTGGCCGCGGTTGCGATCGCCATCCTCGAGCTCAGCCGCATCAACTCGTTCCAGTTCTGGCGCGACAGCGCGATCCGCACCGCCGAGCTGATCGGCCTCCGCCCGGTCGCCCTGCCCCCCGTGGGCGCACCGCAAGCCGTGACGAACGAAGTGCGGCGGGAGACGAAGGTGACGGGCTGACCTCGACTTGCGGCCATCCTTCGAGACGCCAGCCACGGGCACGCCCTCAGGATGAAATCGTGCCCGTGGCAAGGTCCGTGGACCCTCATGGTGAGGAGCCCGCCAAAGCGGGCGTCTCGAACCATGGAGGCCGAGCTCCTTCGGTACCCCTCGGCAGTTCAGCGTGGATGATAGCGCGACAATCAAGTTGAGAGCCCTGGCCTAACCAGCGGAAACCGCGAGAAAATCCCGCTCCTGCCAAGACTTTCGGCAGCCATCCCCGCTATTGACCTCCGCGCCCCATCACCCTACACAGCGCGGGCCGAGAGCATGATCCGGAAACAGCCGGTTTTCCCCACGACGCCTTTAAAGCGTAGCGGCAAGACATGCTCCTCGAATGTCCGACCACGATGGCGAACTCCGACATGCCATCAGCGGCCATGGGAGCGCGTAGCTCAGCCGGTAGAGCACGTGACTTTTAATCACGGGGTCCTGGGTTCGAGCCCCAGCGCGCTCACCAAAATTATCCTTTGAATTCAAATGATTGCGCGACAAACATGCGATCACAGAGTGTGACCCCTGTCTGTGTGCAACGCAGATGCAACGCCAAGTCGTTTCGGCCAGAGGCGTAATGCAATGGGATCAGAACACATGGGCCAGCGTCGAGGCTTACTTGATCAAAGGCTGGCCTTGGCCCGTGACGGGATTCCATCCGGTAAGCATCTCGCGGGTCCACGACAATATTTCGAGTGCTCCAATGACGGATCGAGGCTTACCATCGGCGCTTACGGCCGCTGAATCGTCTTTGAAGTGGTAGTAGGCGTCATCCAGATTCTTGAGAAACCTTTCTTGGAAAGTCGGATCGGACTGCTCGATCGTCTTGACCAAACAAGTTGCAAGCGCCGCCGCGCCTGCGCGAACGTTCCACTCTTCGTCCGTCATAGCCATCATTCCCTCCGATTGCGAGCAAGCCTTCAAGCAACCTAGGTGAATGGACGTGCGTTGCAAAGGAATTCCAGTTGCAAGTGAGCCGCATCACCCCTACCCGTCCCGATGGCCGGCCGACCAAGATCACCTTCGGCCAGATGCGTAACATGGGCGTGCGCGGCGTCCTGGTTTACTGCGCCGACTAACGCTGCGGACACTCCGTTGCCATCAGCGCCGATCGCTGGCCCGATGACCTCCGGCTGTCGGTCATGAGCCGGGCTTCACCTGCACGGTCTGTGGTCGGCGCGGCGCTGATGTCAGGCCGGATTTCGATCCCGCAGCGGTGCCGCCGAGTTTGACAAGCGACGGTTGTGCCAGCGATAACAATCGTGGAATCGGTTGGGGGTGATGCAAATGCGAAAGGCGTCTTTCCTGTTCTTGCTGCTGCTTACGGGCTGTTTGGGCGAAGAGGAGCGCTTGGCAGCAGAAAGTGCCAAAGACGATCAGCAGTGCCTGTCTTACGGCGCTCAGAAGGGTACGGACGCTTACGTCAACTGCCGAGCCCAGCTCGAAGGCTCGCGACGGCAGGCCAGAGCAACAGCAAGCGCCGCGTCTGATGCGAGCCGCCCCCGCAACTGTATCAATACTGGCGGATATGGCGGCGGAACCATCATCTGCAACTAAGCGGCGTGAACATGATCCGTCTTGCTGCCCTCCTCGTCATCTTTGTAGGCCTCAACGGCTCGCCCGCAACAGCCGCCGACTACCTCGGCGCGGTGACCGCCGTAGACGACGGCGACAGCTTCCACATGCTCGCAGACGGCAAGGACGTCCACATCCGCCTTTGCGGGATCGACAGTCCTGAGCGTAGCAAACCCGGCTACGGCAAGGCAGCCGGAGCACTGGCTGAATTGGTCGAAGGTAAGCAGGTTCATTGCCTACAGGTTGGCGAAGGGACCCCTTGCGATGGTCGATCGAAACCATGGAGCCGGGACAGAGCTGTCGCTCAATGCTTTATCGGAGACAAGGACATCGCCGCCGAGATGGTGCGATCGAAGCATGCTTGCGATTGGCCGCGCTTCTCGAACGGCGTCTATCGGCTGGACGCTGCGACCTGCGTGCGGGAGTAACGTCTTCGTGCTTCCCACTGGCCAAGGCCAAGTGACAGGAACCTGCTAAAACTGGCGCCGAGCCTTCGGGATTGGCATCCATGGCAAATTCCCTGGTCGTCAGAAGAACTTCGAGCCTCACCGGGCGGAACTTCGCCCTTCGGGCAGCCCAATACGTTCGGATGTCGACTGAGCTTCAGCGGTATTCGATCCAGAACCAGGCCGCCGCCATCGCGACTTACGCGCGGGATAAAGGTCTCACGATCGTGCGCACCTATGTCGATGAGGGGCGAAGCGGGTTGAGGATCAGAGGGCGAGCCGGTCTGATCGAGTTGATCGACGATGTTGAATCAGGACGCGCCGATTTCGATCATGTCCTGGTCTACGACGTAAGCCGGTGGGGTCGTTTTCAGGACGTCGACGAGAGCGCGCACTACGAGTTCATTTGCAGACGAGGTGGTGTTCGCGTTGCCTACTGTGCGGAGCAATTCGATAACGACGGCAGCCTCCTGTCGAGCATCATCAAGAACATCAAGCGCGTGATGGCAGCCGAGTACAGCCGCGAACTCTCGGTCAAGGTCCACATGGGTTTGTGCAAGTTGGCGAGCCTCGGCTATCGCGCTGGGGCTCCAATCACTTACGGCCTTCGCAGAGAGTTGGTTGACGAAAGCCATAAATCCAAGGGGCTTCTCGGTAAGGGACAATACAAATCCCTCAAATCAGACCGTGTAATCGTACAGGCGGGCTCCGACGAGGAAATTAGAATCGTCCGGTGGATTTTCGATCAGTTCGTTGAACAGCGAAAGACCGACGCCGCAATTGCTCGCTCGCTTAACGAAGCACAAGTTGGCAACCATCATGGTCGCGCGTGGACGCCTCTCATGATTCACGACGTCCTCAAGAACGAGAACTACATCGGCAAGGTCGTCTACAATCGCACGTCGAAGCCACTCGGACAGAAGCTGAAATCTAACCCTCCCGACCAATGGATTCGCAGCAATGCGGCCATCAAACCAATCGTTGATGCAACTCTTTTTGCGCGCGCCCAAGACATCATGGCGAACCGTTACCTCGCGATCTCAGAGGAGGAGATGCTGAAGCGGCTGCGAACGACGCTCGCGCGCAAGGGACGCTTAACTTCTCACATTATCAACGCCACGCCTGGGCTGCCTTGTTCCGATTCGTACGTCGATCACTTCGGCTCCCTGCGCAAGGCGTACTCGTTGATTGGCTATACAGCGTCCCGTGATTGCGACTGGTTCGACTGTCGAAACGCTAGTTCGGCGATTTTGTTGGAGCATCGCGAGAAACTTGTACACGCGTTGCGCACGCAGCGAGGACTGCGGGTCGCTACAAATCAACTCGGCGCAACAGTGAACGGGAGGCTCCACATATCATTCGCGTTAGCTCGGTACGCCACGAACATAGGTCCGAACTGCGTTCCGTTTTGGCGGACCTACACGTATCGGACGCCATCGGGGCTGTTTGCGGTCGGCCGGCTCAATAGCGCAAATAGGGCCATCCAAGACTACGTGTTGCTTCCCTATTCAAAGGGACGCGCGACGTACCTGAGACTGTCGGATATGGGCCTTCCACGACTGCAGGCAACGCGTGTTGCAACCTTTGCAGAACTGGTTAGTGAGATCAAAAAAAGTCTGCCAATGCCCCGCCGTGTCGAGCCAACCACGTCAACACGGCCGAGCAAGCCAACGAAAACAAGCCGCCCCAGAACCAGGAACGGCCGCGCGCCGCACTGATCGAGCGAAGATATAAAATCGCGCCGAGCAACGTCCCGTAGTTCCGCCGAAAATCCCCGTTGAGCTTGGCAATTTTCGCAAGGTCAGAGGTGGACTCGATTGGCATTGGCTGGTTTCCCACTCGCTTGGACCAGCCTCCTAAGAACACCTGTTTTGCCCGACGCAATGGATAAACTTCGCGTGATCCGAATTCTGACCCGCCTTCGACGTGCTCCGCCGTGGGTGGCGACGGCTCTGAGGCGCTGCCCGGAGCCAAAATAAAAACGCCCCCCCGATTGTTGGTTGTTCCCTACGAGCGAAACGACGGCGCGGGAACCAAACGTCCAGACGAGACTCGAGTCCCTGTGTGTTGCGTCGTGGAGTAATCAGTGGCGTCCCAGCGTAAGAAGGCCGCCCCGATTGGGGAGAAGACGCCTTATCCGGGCTTCGTCGAGCCGCTTCTGGCCGAGATGGTCGAGCGGGTCCCGCGCGGGGACCGCTGGCTCCACGAGATCAAGTACGACGGCTACCGCGCCCAGCTCCACATCGTCGGCGAGGAGATCAAGGTCTTCACGAGGCGCGGCCACGACTGGACCAAGCGCTTCCGCAAGGTCGCCAGCGACGCCGACCCGATCGGTGTCGGCTCGGTCATCATCGACGGCGAGATCGTCGTGCCCGGCGAGGATGGCAAGACCGACTTCTCGGTGCTCCAGAACAGCCTTAGGGGGGCTGCCGAGAACATCGTCATGGTGGCCTTCGATATGCTGTACCTCAACGGGCGAGACCTCCGGAGGGTGCCTCTCGTCGACCGCAAGGCCCTCCTGAAGCCGGTAATCGCGGACACTGCGATCGAGTTCAGCGAGCACTTCGAGATCGACGGTGCCGAGCTATACCGCCGCGCCTGCGAGGCCGGGCTGGAGGGCATTGTCTCCAAGGTCGCCAGCTCGCCATACGCGGGTGGGCGCGGCGACTACTGGGTCAAGACCACCTGCGCCCACCGCGAGACGCTGGCCATCGCCGGCTTCGCCCTGGACGGCAGCAAATGGGACGGCATCTTTGTCGGTCGGCACAAGGGCGACGAGTTCATCTACGCGGGCAAGGTTGACCACGGCTTCGACAAGACCTCCGAGACCGAGTTGCGGAAGCGGCTGAAGCCGCTGATCAGAAAGACGCAGCCCTACACGAAGCGGGTGTCGCACAAGGGCTTCTGGGTCGAGCCGAAGCTGCTGGCGGAGGTCGAGTATCGGGGCAAGTCGGCCGAGGGCAAGGTCCGGCACCCGTTCTTCAAGGGCCTGCGGGAGGACCTGTGATGGCGCGTCTCAACCCCGCCGAGCAGATCGAGCAGAGCTATGATGAGGCCATGGTCGCGCTGGCCGACTACCTGACGCGGGAGCGTGACCATCCGAGGCCGAGGGCGGAGGATGAAGTTGGGATAGACCGACGTTTCGTGTGACAGCATCGCGGCCTTGCCGCCGTAACGTGCACGACGTCCGCAAGGGTTCGCTCATCAACGTCTCGCTCGCAAAAAAAACCCGGCGCCTGCGCCGGGTTTAGCTATCAATGCGCGTACGCGCAAATTTCGTTTTGATGCCAAAGGTGCACAATCTCGGGGTATGACGTGCATCGCTGATAGGTGATATGGCTGGTCTTGTTCTTGGTAGACCTCTGCTCCACCTGCTTGGCAATTTCCTTCATAATTTCAGCCCGCGCATCGGAGGGAGTGATGCAGAGGGCAAACAAAATCCGCATCAATTTTTCAGAAACGGACGGGATTTTCCTTCCCTTTTCGTAGTTCGCAATTGTTTGAACGTCAGTATCAAACCGCTCTGCAAGTTCCTTCTGAGTCAGCTTCATTTGTTTCCGTAGGAAGCGGAACTCAGCCCCCGTCAGCTTTCTCCGCTGAGTTACAATATGGAGGCCAATAGCTTTGTGTAGATCATCCGGCGCATCAATGGTGACAATCCTTCCATAGTCCGGATCGTCCTCTACAGAGAAGCCATTGGCTAGATAAACGTAATCAAGGCCGGATGCCGTGTAATGAAGAGGCGCTCCGTCATACGGCTGGCCCATTACATGGAACTCTGCTCGTTCGCTCATCTGTCTTCCCATTCAACGGTCTTGATTAGGAGCCGTTTGTCCTTAACCACGATGGTCACCACACCCATTTTTCTGGAAGTGCCTTCCGGCGTATCCACGATTTTTACTTTCCACTCTCCCTCATTTGCTCCTGCCTCAATTTCGTCGGCCAAGTACCCCTTCTCCAACGTCTGGTAAACGTCAAAGACGTCGAAACCGCGCTGGGCGAGGCGCTCTTCTGAATGGTCCAAGAAACCCACCCGGCGCTGTTTTGCGAGCGCCCGGATAAGTTCCAGCAGAGCATTTGGCGGTGGTGCCTTCGATGGCCACTTCGCCAGTTTCAGCATCATCGCGTTCACGACGGAGCGCGAAATCTCTGGCGTGGCTCCCGCCGCCTTCGGCGGCGCTTCCGCCAGGGCCGTCTTTACCGGGTTCTCCGGATCGTCACCTGACTCGGCAGCCATTCCAGCCTTCCATACGTTGACCTATAACGGTTATAGGTTCAGAAGGTGCTAAAATCAATGGTAAACATGCCGTGAAGGAACAAATTCCGCCCAATTTTTCGCCATTGGCCAATTCGGCGCCGACTGCAAGCAGAACTCAGAAGCTGAAACACAGCACGCGAACAATGCCTGCATGCCGCACCGCGATCGGCACCGTTGAGCCCTCGATGAGTACGGCCTCGATGATCGCGCCGGGCAAAATGCGCTCGCCTTCCCCTGTCTCGCTGACCTCGTGGCCGGCCTCCCGAAGCTCTTCCGGGAGCGTCGCGCCGGGCAAACATTCAAAGTGCACCTCAGGGGCGCCCGGAATAGATGTCACCCACCCACCCTTAGCGGTGACCAGCGCGTTGATCTCGTCGAACCCTTCCTTGCGATCCCTGATGCGCTTGAATTGCCTCCCCGGAATGAACTTTTCGACCATCACTCGACCCCGTTGATGTAGTCGACCGCACCATCCACGTATGCCTGCAGGAGCCGCCTGACTGCTTCCGGGTCGCGCCGTCGCCCGGCATGCTGCCAAGTCCGCAGCTTGATCATCACCGCGCCATGTAGGTTTTCGAGGTCATCGAGCTGGTGATCGGCCTGTGTCGGGACGGGCATCAATGCACCGGCAGACGCACAGACTCGGCCGCGCATTCCCCGAAGTCGGCCCGGATGGTGTTGATCAGGTCGGCGCGCGTCATCGGGGACGGCTTCTCTCTACCGGCCGTCCTGTACGGGTTCTCGCCGAGGCTATCGCAAAGCAACAGCCAAACCTCGTCATTGACGGCTGGGATGTCGGACCAGCGCATCAGCCGCGCTCCCTCTCGGGATAACGGCCTTCGGCGCGCTCTCTCGCCAGTTTTGCCTTCATAGTCGCGTACAGCCTCTCTCTTTCGGCATCCGACAAGTTCGGATCGCTGAAGCTGTGCCTCGCGATGAAGCGCTCTTCGGCGTTCAAGGTAATCTGAGACCCGCCGCCCATGCGCCGCCCGGACGCCATTGGAACCTCGCGCGAGACCGGCGCAGTCATGGGAATGCTCCGGGCACGCGTTGCCTGAGGTAACGGCGGGAGCTGTTGCACCACCTCCATCGGCATGGCTTGCTCGGCATCGTACGCCTTCCGGTATGCGTCGGCCTCGTCGGCGAGCTGTTCCGCCCCTCGCTCTACACTCGGCAGAGGTGTTTGCGATGACTGCATGCTGTCGACAGCGGCGCGCGCTGCGTCCGCAAGGCGCTGCCTGCGCAACTGCATCTCGCCGCCGACGCTTTTGAGCAGGAAGCCGTTCATGGCCTCGGTGTCGTCGGGAATGCCGGCCTGCAGGGCCTCGGCATAGGCCGCGCGCATCAGCTCCGAGTGCTCAGGCTGCAATAGCTCGGTGTTGCGCTTCAGGAACTCTCGCTTGTGCACGCTCAAGCCGGGCATGGCGTCGACATAGGCCTCGACGGTCATTGGCTGGGGCTCGCGCTGCAACTCCTCGGCGCGGCGCTGGCCCTCGATGGCCTGACGCAGGGCATCGTCGGCAGGAAGTGACAGCGGCGATACATCCGCGCCCGTCATCACTTCCTGCCGCTCGACCTCCGGCACCGGAGGATCAGCGGAGATCGGCACAGCGCCACCGTCGCGATATTTCGGCGGGGCGTATCGACGACGAGTTGCCAAAGTTATCTCCGATGTTAGGCGTTCCGGCGCACGCCGCGCATGAAAGACGAGCCGCCGTCCGTATTGGTGTCCGATTTCGCCTTCACCCGAGCGTCGATCTCCAGGGCACGGCGCGGCTTTGCTGCCGTGTCGTGCAAGACGACATCGCCTGTGTCCGGCAGCCTCATTTCGCCCTTGCTCGCGCGGGAGGCAGTCTTGGAGTTCTCGGCGGCACGCTGACTCCAGCGATCGAGGTTCGCCTTATCACGGGACTCGCCGTCCCAATTTTCCCGACGTCGCGGGTTCGCGTACTCTTTGCATCGTTCAACGCGGCTCACTAGAACCTCCTCGAAATGCCGGTAATCGGCGGGACATCGCCGTCAACGGCTCGGTTGTAGTCGAAACGCTGTTCATGCGGCCGGTCGCCGCGTGCGCGGTCATTCGTGTACTCAACATCCTTGGAGGCCATAAGCTCAGACATTGCGTCGAGAATGGCAGGCCCGTGATATGTGGCCTCCCAATGACGACCCGATGGATGCTGCAATCGCATCTCCCAATTGAACGCGCTTGGCGATGCTTTTGTCGCTGTCACGACGCGGCGGCGTCCATCGGGATCGGTGCCGATGATTTCGAACCTCTGCGGGGATGAGGACCGGAAGCTAAGGGCCATTGGTGCCTCACCGGAATTGATCGCGATAGGTGCCGTTCGCCCGCATCGTCTGATAGCGATGCTTTTGCTCGGCATAGGTGCGCTCGCGCTCGTCATTGGAGAGGTTGCGGTCACCGCTGGACATGCCGCGCGCGATGGCGACCTCGTCGGGCGTGAGCCCATACTTCGATGCGTCGGCGCGGGGCTGCTGCGCTGCGCTGGCCTCGCGGGCCATAATGTCCAACTCCCGCGCGCTCGCTCTCAGGCCCGCCCATTGCTGCGCTGCAGCCGCCATGCCTTCGATATCGTTGCACATTGCCGCCTGCTGATAGGCGACGTTGGCCTCTTGCATGGCGACCTCAAAGCCTTGGACACTTCGCTGGTGGACTTCCCTAAGACTGGGCATTACGCAAACTCCTTGGTTGATCTAGGCTGCATGATCCTGCGCCTTCACCCTCGGCGGCAGCGCGCCGAGCTGATGAAGATATAGACCAATAGCCTCCCTCATGATGCCGCTCGTCGTCTGACAACGGACGTCCGCAATCGCCTCGATTGCCTCTGCGAATTGCGGCGTCACCCAAGTATCAATTCGGGTCGTGAAGCGGGGCTTGCTCATGATCTCTGCTATCGTCCACGTTGCTCTGACATTCGGGTGACAAACGAAAACGTTTACCGTCGATCGTCGTGCGGACGTCCCCCGGCAATTTCCCTGTATCGGGCATGGCAATCGGCCAACTCCCGGTTCGCGTCATTCAAGGCCTTGGTGCCGCCGCCCTTGCGGTACGCAAGCTGGGCGCGCTCGACCTTCTCCCGCGCGTTATGGATGTCCTGCACGGCGTCATCGATCTGGGTCCAGAGGAACATGATCAGGCTCCGATTGCTCTGTCTGACAATTGCCGATACTATCGGAAAACAGAAATTCGGGCAAACCGTAAGGCCAATTGACGGTTTTTGGCCTCAAGAGGTTGATCGAAAATGGGAATGCCGATCACGACGACATTGACAAGCAGCAGCATAGGCCGCGCCATCAATCTCGATTGGATGTCGAGTAAGTTCACGTCGTGGACAGTGACCGGCTCCAGCTCCGGTACGTTTACCTACACCGTTGAAGGCGCGCTCGATGATCTCCAGCCAACGGCAACGGCGAGCGTGGCTTGGTTCGCCCTTTCGTCGGCGACCACCGCGAACAGCTCGCTCAACATCGTCACCGGCCCGCTCGCCGCCATCCGCCTCAACCTCTCCGCCGCGTCGAGTGCAATCGTGACCCTGCGGGTCTTGCAGGGGATCGGGCAGTGAGCGCCAGCGACCCGATCATCACCGAGGCGCGCGCAGCATGGACGCGCATCAAGGGCCGCGACAAGGCGTCCTTCGAGGACTGGTTTCAGATAACGCGGGACAAGCAGCGAGACGGCCCGGGTTGTCGACGACTCTAATCGGAATGTCAGGCTCTCAATTGTCATTGGCCACGGCGCCGATCTTGCGACGCATGATCTCATTCTCCAACTCATCGGCTTCTTGCATGAGCTGGTCGCCCCGTCGTCGGGCTTCTGCTGCCGCACCCTGAAACGCGGAGCGCAGCTCACCCTCCGAAGCGGTCGGGAACATCCGGATGAGACGGGATTCCATCTGCGCGCCGGTCAGCCCTTCCATATCCAAGATCGCCTGAACCATGGCATTCATTGCACTTCCTCCGCGACCACTTCCTCGAACGGCTGCACGACGCCAAGTTCACGGCCGAAGGCCACGGGCTCGACATGGCTGTGCAGGATCAGGTTTGCTTCGAGATCGACGACGTAGAAATCGCCGAGATCGTTCCACCACCGGCTATTGCCCCGAAACATGCGCAGCCGCTGATGTTTCGGTCTAAGCCTGCGGTTGATGCGCTGGATCAACGCGCGCGGCGTGATCGGGGCTTTCTCCATCTGCTCTCCTCCTCGCTTGTGAGGAGGAGAGCTTGCGAGCGGACGACTACGCGAGCAAGGTGCCCGGTGTCCGAGCGCGGTTCGTATCTCAGTTGCGAACCAGAAACCGAGACGATGAGATGATGAGATGATGAGCGGTGACCTGCAGGGAAGCGCGCCTGCGCGTTCGATGAGGGCGGGCCTAATCCGGGCAAGGCCATGGGCGCGCCAAGTCACCACTGAGGCTGTGGCGCGATCTGGGGCGCATCGGCGGAGGCGATGTCTGTGGCCGCATGATGCGAGAACCACGCTCTGGAATTCTTCTAAAAAAATTTTGCGCAAAAATAGGAGCGCAGAGGCGGAGGAGCGGGGGACCTTATTTTCTCAATCGTCGACTGATTAGCGCCCCCCTAGGGGGGGAGTACGGCTCCTCTCCCGGGGGGTGGGCTAAGGCGCTCCCGCCGCGATCATCAACGCGGAACAGCAGCTCCGGCGCAGCGTCAGAATTGCCCCCATGCCTTCCTCGGCGAAGACTATGAAGCCGCCGCGCTCTCGCGCCTCGCGATCTTGAGGATTGTTGCTCGGCTGCATCCGGTGAACGACTGGATTGTGTTCCACGATTGCTTGGCGGCGAGCATCGCCGCGATTTTGGCGTTTCGCTCTGTGTCCTCCGGCCTGCCCTTGTAACGGCCTTCGGCCTTGGCCTTGGCCTGGCCATCGGCCTGCCGACGTCGGCGATCATCGTAGTCCTTGCGAGCAACAGCGGCGAGCATATCGAGCAGCATGCCGTTGATGGCCTCAAACATCCGCCCGGTGAACTCGTCGGTGTTGTTCGTCGCCATCATCCACGACGTCGGCAAGTCCAGCGCGACCACGCGCACGCGCCGGGACGCCAATTCGGCCTTGAGCTTTTCCCAGTCGGCAGCTTTGAGGCGGGACAGGCGATCAACCTGCTCGATGAGGAGCACGTCGCCGGGCTGGCTATCGTTGAGCAGCCGGAACAGCTCCGGGCGGGCCAGCTTCGCGCCGCTCTCGTTCTCGACATACCAAGCCGCGATCGTGAGGCCGCGCTCGGCGACAAAGGCCTTGAGCTGATCGCGGGCGCGGTTGGCGTCCTGCTCATCGGTTGAAGCTCGAAGATAACCCCGGACGAACATTGCGAACCCCCATAGTTCAGTTTGGATGGTTCACATGTTGGTGGTTCAGTTTGAATTGTCAAACACAATTATTGAACCGGGGCTTTCGGTGGTTTCCGACCAGCATGCCCAAATTGAACCAACCATTCAGGCCGCAGGCCGCCTCATCCTCTCCTCAAACGAGACGCGGCGCGGCGCCGTCCGCGCCAGCCGCTTCAGGACGTCGCCGATCTGGACATAGCCGAGCGCTGCCATGAAGCGCCGGGCCTCGTTCAACGTGTCGCGGTGGAAGTCGCAGGCCCTCAAGATCATCTCGGCAGCGAGGCCTTCATCGATGCCGGCCGCGCGCGCATCAGCGGCGAGCAAAGCGAGGCCTTCGGCCAGCGAGCGGATGCGGATGCCGTCATCGGGCGCGTTAGGATCGTCGAAGCGCTCTCGCATGAACGCGACGCCTTCCTGAACCGTCTGCTGGCGCTCGCGATCACGCGGCATCGATCACCTTGAGCTTTGGCAGCGCGGCCGGCGCCTGGTTGCCGAGCATCGCCACGGCGGAGCGGAACGCGCCGAGGACATCCTCCGAGTTGACGCCAACGGTGGCGTTGATGTTGTAGTCCCTCGGCATCAAGCTCGCCATGACGCGGACAAACTGCCCTGGCTCCTCCTGGGCGCAGCGACGCAGCGCCTCGATGCCCATCTCGTCCCATACGTCGCGCAAGTCCTCCAAGAACGCTTCGCCGAGTTTCGAGCGCGCGCCCTTCGGGCGGCCCGGTCCCGGCTTTGCCCCGATTACAAACCGGCCCGTCTTCTTGTCGCGCTCGATGATCTCGCTGTTGCTCATGGCCGTTACGTTACCCGCGACAACCTTGCTTTGTAAGGTGCCGCCCGCAGTTGGTGGTTCGCATCCTGCCGCTACTGCAACCCTGCGGTTGATCTCGTCAGACGGTTCTCATCTTGAAGATGCAAATCTCGGATGTTTGGAGCACGATGTCGGCTGCTCGGCCACGATGCCCTACATGGCGGTGTGACGTCCACCCGGACGCCTTGAGGGCGCCGGGCTCCCTCACGCCGCTGGACTGGACTAGCTGCTTGCCGTTGTCAGTCCCACGGGTGAACCCTTCCATTTCCGCACCCGCTCGTTTGCCGCTCTGCTCTCGGCCTCGATTTTGGCGAACTCATGCACCCCCGGGCTTGAACGAAATTGGGAACGCCGATTCCTAGTGTTCAAGTGTTCTTCATTAAAGGGAGGACAGCAGTTGTCACCTCTGGTGCTGCTTCCTGTCACCTCTGGAGCCCGTTCAGAGGTGACAGCAGTTGTCACCCCTGACTGCGACGGGATCGTGAAGGTGAACTCGACATGCACGTGCTGGCCGGGAGCGCGGCGCTTGATCCATCCTTTTGCCTCCAGGTCATTGCCGGCGCGCATGACGGTGCGCTCGGAACATCCCAGCTCGGCGGCGAGCAACGGGTATCCGGGATTGCATTGCCCCGTCTTGCGGTTGAAGTGCAGCTCGATCAGCACCATTGCCAGCGCAATGGCGCGCGCGGGGTACTTCTCTGACAACGCCGCCTTGGCGAAGGTCTCGACCCATTGACGCTGTCCCGTTGCGCCCATAACAACGATGGGCCGGGCGCTCATGTCGACGACCTCGGCACCAAGCCGAGCTGCACGGCCTTGCGATAGGCCGCACCTGCAGCGGCGGCGAACTTGCCGAGCTGCGCGACGGAGATCGTCACGCCCTTGGTCGTCGGGACCATGTAGCCCGAACTGGCGACGTACTGCCGAACGTCAAGGAACTGGTGCCCGTTGAATTCCTTCAACGCGAATTGAACGGCGCGCGATCGATCGCGCGGGCCGCGCCAAATCGCGGCGAGATGCACCCCTTCTCCCAGTTGTGCTTGTGCGGGTGCTTCGAGATCAGATAGAAAGCCATTGGCGGCACTGCTGCTTTTTTCTGAAATCGAGGCCCTCGCCGGTGCGGTCGGCGGGGGCCTTTTCATTTCGTGGATTCCTCGACGGTGACCTGCCCGGAGACATGTTCGGCCGCTAAACCACGATCAACGAGATAGCGAATTGCGTCGGAAAGGCTTGGGATGCGGGCTTGCGCCCTCCTCCAATCCTCTATCGCCTCTGCTTGCTCCACCTTGAAGCGCGCGAGGATCGCCTCGGAATAGATGATGGCCATCTGGGCCTCCCTGTTTATCCGTTACAGGGAATACGAGCGCCACGTGAAAAACCAAACAGGTCGCTGCGAGCTGCGAACCAGGAACTGCAAGATACGAACCACCAAGAGTGGCCATCCTAGATGTCACCGCGACACCAGCGGCTATAACTGCCGAGTCCCCGCGTGAGGAGATCGGCAATGGCAATTCTCGATGTTGAGGAAGCGAGCGCTTACACCAAGACGCCGGTCTCGACGCTGAACAAACTCCGCCTGTTCGGCGGCGGCCCCGTGTTCATCAAAAAAGGCCGGCGCGTGCAGTACGACACGGCCGACCTTGACGGCTGGATTCAATCCCTCAAGCGGAAATCGACTGCCGACGCCGGTCCTGCTTCCTCGGGGCGAAGGCGACGACGTTCTCGGGCGTCGGAGCGGGCGCAGGAGTTGGAGCCAGCAGGCTCCTGATGTGCGCAGCGAACCGCTCGATGGCCGCCGCTTTTTCGGGACGATAGGTCCACACGTTATACACGCCATCGATCCCCGGCATCTTGTGCCCGGTCACCGCCTTGGCATGGGTCTCGGCGATGCCCAGCGACACCATTAACGTGCGACAGGAGCGACGCAGGTCTCGAATCTGCCAAGGCTTCATCGGCCCACGGCCCTCTCGCTTCCTAATCTGGTTGATCTTCTTGTCGAGCACCTGTTTCATCTTGCTGAACCCGGAGATAGGCACCGCTCCCCTCGTGGTTGAGAAGACGAACCAGGAATCGCTTTTGCAGCCGGCCGGCTTCTCGTTCACCAGTGCCCGCAACGAAGGCGTGAGCGGGATCACATGATCGACGTCGGTCTTGTAACGGTCGCTCGGGATCACCCAATCATCACGCGCGAATTCGACCGTGTGCATATTGGCGACTTCACTCCGCCTGCCGCCGCACAGAAGGACGGTTTTCCAATAGTTGCGGGCAGGCTGCGCCAGCTCATCTGCGGCCCGCCAGAAGTCGACGATCTCATCAAACGGAAGGAAGCGGTCTCGACTCTTCTCCTTCCCGCCCGGCTTGGTCCCCGGCATGGGCTGCGTCGTGAACCTCTCATCCCGGTCCCGCCACCATTCGAGGACCGTTTTGAGATGGGTGTAGACGCGGTTCGCCATTGGCAGGCCGCCCTTGGCGCCGCCGTGCACCTTAACCTTGTCGAGCATGTCGGTGATGCTGCCGCGCGTCTTGGCGGTACGGGTCAAGTCATAGACAGGGATGTCGCCGATCTCCGGCAGAATGTGGCGCTCGAAGATGCCGGCGATGGCATCGCGGCTTCGGAGCGGTTTGCCGCCCTTGGCGACGGCGGCATACTTCGTGTCCCATTCTGTGTAGACGAACTTCACGGTATTGGTCGCCCGTGCAGCCTCGATCTCTTCCTCTGCGGCCGGATCGCCACCATCGGCGACAGCGCCAGCCTTGATCTTGGCGGCCCGCCTCGCCTCCTCCACCGTCACCGAGCCGTAAAGACCCAGCTTGAGCCATCGCCGGCCGCCACCCGGCGCGGTGTACTGGAACCCAAACGTTACCGTCCCGCTTGGCAAGCGACGCGCGATGAAGCCCCTTATCTCGGTATCGCTGATGAACTCGTTGGCCGGCAAGTCGTCGACGGCCGTCTTCGTGATCTTGGCCTTCATGCTCCTGCCCCCCTTGGCGTGCAACGCTGGTGCAACGCGTGCAACGAAAACCGGTGTTGCATGCGGACATTCACGGAAAGACAGGGAAACTAAAACAACCCTGCAATTCAAAGCGATTCTGTGATTATGCAGATTTTGGAGCACGTTACAAATGGGGGCCTGGCATTACTTTTAATCACGGGGTCCTGGGTTCGAGCCCCAGCGCGCTCACCAAATTGTCCGATGAATTAGCGAAAGTCGCGGGGCGCAAGGCACAATGTGGGCACGCGCAAGCCTTCTCTTAGCGGCTGCGAACCACATTGACGCCAGCACTGGAATATCAGCCCACTGCCGCCGGCGAGAGACTTCGCCTTCGAGCAAGATCAGCGCCATCTTAAGCTTCAAAAAGAGTGCAACCGCTTCCTCTGCAGCGCAACGGCTGCCGCTTCGCGATCTAATTCTACTTTTGCCATCGCTCCGCGATAGGCCATGATTCCGCCGACTAGCGCGATGCAAGCGTCAATCATGGTTTGCCAGTCCTTCAGCTTGAAGTCGGCATCGCGAGCTATAGCGATCACGATCGTTGCCGTGCAGATGAGAGAGGCCGCCGTGGCGATGCCGGGCCATTCTGGCTTCTCCCGATCCTGGCAAAGTCTTTCAACGCCACGGTGGTCGCTCCATGTGCAGCCCCAGCACCAACTGTGCTGAGACTGCGATGGCGGTCAGCTACCGACCAGAACGGCAATTCTTCATCGGCGCGAAGACGTCGGCAAGCACATCGCCGCGCCGAAGAACGAGCACGCGGCGCCGGAATGGCAGGCCGCAATGCAGGCGCTGATCCTGGAGGGCGTGGCGTTCGAGTACGATGTGATTGGTACGCCAATTCGACAAACGGAAAAGCCGCAGCGCGGTTCCAGCCCCACTGCGGCCCATCCCGGGCAACTTGAAATTGATTGATGCTTAAATCTCGCCGGTGTTCTCACAGTAGAACACCCCGTTCCAAATAAGGACTCCGTACAACTACCGGAGTCCGTTGTTCCACGAGTTGTCATTAACGGCGGAACATGGCACGGCTCGCTCTTCCAGCCCCAATGCTCCCGGCTGCCGGTTCAATTGCGGATCAGAGCGCCGGGAGTGCTCGGCCTTCAGACTGAGGGCTATACGTTGAGCTCGCGAGTTGGTTTCGCTGCGCCGCAAAAAGAATCGATTTGCAGTTAGATGATGTCGGGCGGAAAATGGCTGCCACCGGGGCTGGCTGCATATTTCACTTAAAGCGTTTCTACCCGGTTCGTTTTGACCTCGGCGCGGGCCGCAGTGGAATCCCCACTGCGGCCATTTGCTTGTGTTACGCTCACGGTGCACTAAACAAAGCGCAGATGACACGGGGCGGACCAACTCCTCCCTCGCAAAAGCGCGCCGGATTCCGATAAAGCCCAGTAGTCGCCCCGAGATGAACCACCCGGAACATCCGCCTATTGTGCCCTCCCCTTCTGGGCATGTTGGCGATGGTTTGCGCAGCGAAAAACAGTCCGCCCGTTCTGATCTGCTGCAAGTGCAGACGGCCGATGACGTTCTTGGCCACGCTGCCGGCCATCTTCACGCTTCCCGCAGTGCATGCCTACCAGTGCCGTCCCTGTCTGCGGGTGGACACCATCCCGCTGGCTTGAGGCCGGACTTGCCGTGATAGCGCGCGCAATGAGTGTGTTGACAGTGGGCTCGACTGCCGCACCCTGCTAGCGCCTGGCGTCCGCAGTCGTTCCAAAAACCACCTCCAAAAACCCGCTGACAACCCGCCGGAAACGTGTACGCTTCTCCCAAAACCGGAGGGAACTGCATGTTTGAAATCAACGGTTTCGACACGGCGGGCGTCGTCAGTCTCAAGCGGCTGTCACTCGCCGCCGCCCTCAAGAAAGCCAGAGAGCTTGTCCGGGACGGCTGCAGGGACGTTCAGGTCGTCGATCCCGCCGGCCGGGTCTACACTTCGTTCGAAGAGCAAGCCGCCTAGCCCCCCGACATTCGAGTATCGCCGCGCCTTTCTCCCCGGCTAACCGCCTCGGCCGACGTTTGACGAGGCGTTGTTCAGCCAGCGCGCGGTTGCCTCGTCGCTCCAGCCGGGGACGGCAAAGCGCACCGGCGGAGTTGCATTCGCGCGGGGTCGATCCACCGCGGGATGGCGTGCGCGAGCGTGATGCACATTTGCGGCGCTTGCGGAGCTGCACAGCACCAGCAACAGACCCATGGCGAACAGAGACCGCATCGCAGCAACTCCAATCGGGCAATCGCCCGCTGTCATCTGATGCGCCGATCGGCTCGCCACAACCCGAGCGCGGCTTCACAAGCTGGAGAGAAGCGCGAGCACCTGCGCTGGTGCAAGCCGGTCCTCAACTGCCGCGCGCCATTGCCAGTCAACTCGTTTGGGAGCAGGCTCGCCCGAGGCGCTCAAGACGCCGCACAGGGAGCGAACCATGAAAGAACCGGGCCTCGATGGCCGCCACCGCGACAAGGATGGCCAGATCAGCAAGAAGCACGGCAATGCACTGGTCGGCACGTTGCGCAAGATTTACGGGAGGGGTTTTGCGGCCGGCTATCCCGATACGACGCAACTGAGCGATGTCCTGCTTCAGCTGAACGAGACGTCGCTGAGCCAGTTGCGCCGTGATCACGACACCGGGCATCTGCAGCACAAGATCGACCACGCCGCGAAGTGACGGGCTGTCGGACCTGACGGCCAATCCCGGGCGACCTCGGTGGATCCGAAGCTGCGCTCGTCAGCTTTCAGGAGCGGCCGTCGCAGCCGGCACCGTCAGCGGCGCGCCTCCGACCGAAACGGGACCCAGGGGCATGACTTCCCTTACCATCCGCTTGCGCAGCGCGGGGGGCAGTCCGTAGCGCGCATGCGCGCGCCGGACCGATGAGGTGACGTCCGACGTCACCGTGTTTTGCAAATTGTCGATCTTCGCCATCAGCGCGGACAGTTGCGAGGAGATCTTCCTCACGTCGACCCGCTCCTCCGTGATGCTCTGCCGAAGCGACAGCAGCACCATTGAATCCTGCTGCAGCAAGACCGAGTTCTGATCCGATGCCTGATTGTTCTGTTGCAGCAACGCGGTGTGTTGCTGCTGGGCCGCCTGAATGTCCTTCAAGGCCGCGACCACGGGATCCGGCTTCGGCACAGACGCCTCCAGGCGCGGCAGAAGTTCAGCCAGACTGGCGACGCTCAGCGACCGAAAATCGGTCGGCGAGGTGTAGATGGCCGCTGCGCCGTTGATGGCGAGGGCGCACACCGCCAGGGCCAAGACGGATTTCCGGCTGGACCGCTTGAGCAGGGCCGGAGCTTCGGAGATTTCGGGTTCGTCCGCTGATGCGGCCGCCGCAAGGGCTGCAGCGTCCAGCTCTTCGGCGAAGCTTTGCGTTTCGAAAGTCGCGGTCATCTGCATTGACCCCAGTGAGCGAGCAACAGGAAGCCGCCCCTGAACCGTCCTCGCGACGACCCCTTGTACGCAGCACCCTTACACAACTGTCTAAAATTGTGAGCATTTCGGATTAATTCCACGTTAGCGGCCGACCACGCTGACCCGCTTGGCGCCCCCGGCCGATTACGGGGACAGTCGCGTGCAGGAGCGATTTCGCCTGTGGCCATCCTTCGAGACGCCCGCCGTTGGCGGGCCCTCAGGATGAGGGCCGAATGCGCGGCACTTTTTCAACGAACATGGGCGCTGCTTAGCCTCATCCTGAGGAGACCGCGAAGCGGTCGTCTCGAAGGACAAGGCGCGCGCAGGTGGTCACGACCTGCCTCTCCGCCGGATTCAAAAAGCCTTGCGCCAGCAGCACTTAGCTACTGTGCATGGGGTTGTTTTCGCATTTTTTGGTCCCTACCCCTCGTCCAGCAGCTCGAACAATTCCTCCACCCGCTCGAACGGCGCGTCCTGCAACTTGGCGTGATGGACCACGCGGTCGCCATCGCGCTGCAACGATTTGCCCCGCGACTTCCGAAGGCGCCCCGGCAGGAACGTTGCGGCTGCAGCCTCAGGCCCGACGTCGAGGCGGACGATGCCTCTGCGCTTGCATTCGAGCCTGATCCGGGCTGCGGCGAAGAAATCGAGCGCGCCTCTCGGCAGCGGGCCGAAGCGGCGTGCGGTTTCCTCCTCGAGATCTTCGAGATCGTCCTCATCCTTGCATCTTGCGGCGCGCGCATAGAGTTCGAGGCGCACCGGCTCGGACTGCACGTAGGTCTCGGGCAGCATGTCGGCGACCGGCAGGTTCAGGTCAGGCACCCACACCGCCTGCCCCTCGTCGAGCTTCTCCGAGGCCATCTTCAGGAGGTGGCTGTAGAGCACCGGCCCGAACACCTGGACGTGGCCGGATTGCTCCTCGGAGAACAGGTCGCCTGCGCCTCGCAGATCGAGGTCGCGCTCGCTGATCGCAAAGCCTGAGCCGGGCTTGCTGAACTCCTCGAGCACGGCCAGCCGCTTCTCGGATTGTCCGGACGCCGTCTCGGTCAACAGATGGGCGAAGGCGCGGATGCCGCCGCGGCCGACGCGGCCGCGCAGCTGATGCAGCTGGGCAAGGCCGAACTTTTCCGGCCAGCACACCACGATGGTGTTGGCACGGGGAATGTCGAGGCCGCTCTCGACGATGTTGGTCGCGAGCAGCACGTCGGCCCGCCCCTCGACGAAGCTCATCATGCGGTCGTCGATCTCGTCGGCCGCCAGTCGGCCGTGCAGGCAGACGATGCGCAGGTCCGGCGCCACCGCCTCCACCCGCGCCAGCATCGGATCGAGATCCTGGATGCGCGGGCAGATCAGGAAACTCTGGCCGTGGCGGCGCTGCTCGCGCAGCAGAGCCGTCGCGATCGCCGCATCCGACATCGGCGCGATCCGGGTCGCGACCGGCAGCCGGTGCACCGGGGGCGAAGCGATCACGCTGAGGTCGCGGAAGCCGGCCAGGCCCGCGGCAAGCGTGCGCGGGATCGGC
This sequence comes from Bradyrhizobium symbiodeficiens, assembly GCF_002266465.3. Lineage (NCBI taxonomy): Bacteria > Pseudomonadati > Pseudomonadota > Alphaproteobacteria > Hyphomicrobiales > Nitrobacteraceae > Bradyrhizobium > Bradyrhizobium symbiodeficiens. The sequence goes on from NZ_CP029427.2 coordinate 3,900,950, forward strand.
GTCGCGCTCATCATCAGCACATGGACGTTCTTGGCGAGGCCGGAGAGCTTGGCCTTCTCGGCGGCGCCAAAATGCTGCTCCTCGTCGATGATGACGAGGCCGAGATCGTCGAACCTGACGTCCTTGCCGGTGAGCGCCTGCGTGCCGATCACGACCTTGATCCGGCCGCTGCGCAGTCCCTCCCTGGTCTCGCGCAGCGCCGCACCCGAAGTCGCCCGCGACAAATTCCCCACCTCGATGCCGAACGGGGCAAAGCGCTTCTGGAACGTCGCCACATGCTGCCGTGCCAGCACCGTCGTCGGCACCGCGATCGCCACCTGCTTGCCCGACAGCACGACGGCCGCTGCCGCTCGCAGCGCCACCTCGGTCTTGCCGAAGCCGACGTCGCCGCAGATCACCCGGTCCATCGGGTGACCGGACGCAAGATCGTCCAGCACGTCGTCGATCGCCTTGGCCTGGTCGATCGTCGTGAAGTAAGGGAAACGCGCGACGAACTTCTCATAGACCGATCCCGGCGGAACCAGCCTGTCGCCGCGCCGCTTGCGGCGCTGGCTGATGTGCTTGGCGAGCGCCTTGCCTGCCACCTGGATTTCGCGCTCGGCCTCACCGCGGCGCGCCCACCATGTGCTGCCGTCCGCCTTGTCGAGCGAGAGCTTGCCGAGCTCGGCCGCGTAAGGCCACATCAGCGCCAGATCGGGCGGCGGCACCAGCACCGCATTGTCGCCGGCGAACTTCAGCCGGATCATCTCCCGCATCGCGCCGCCGCCGGTGTTCACGGTCTGCAGGCCGTCGAGCACGCCGAGGCCGCGCTGGAGATGGATGACCACCGTGCCCTGCTCAGGCACATCGGCATGGTCGAAGGCCGCGCTCCAGGCCCGGGCCATCGGCTGCGCATGATGCGCGCGGCTGCCGAGCACGTCGGAGGCGGTCACGACGACGATAGGCTTCTTGCCCGGCACGACGAAGCCGGCATCGAGATCGGCCAGAAGCGCCGCCTCGCCGCCCCGCCCCCGTGCCGCCTCGTCCCAGTCTTCGCAGCGCTGCGCCTTGAGGCCGCTCATCCGTTCCATCACGCGCAAATCGTCCTCATGCGCTGCGACGAGGATCAGCCGCGACCCGGCCCGTCGCGTGTCGTCGACGAAAGCCCGCAACGCCTTCCTGGCGGAGGTCAGCTTCGAAAATTCAGGGATGGTCTGGAACGACGAAGCGCGCGGCAACACCTTCATGCCCCGGCAGAGCTGCTTCCAGTCGCGCCGTCCGAGATATTCGCGCTCACGCTCCGCACGCGGCGCGGCCTCCTCGATCGTATCGAACCAGCCGTCGACATGTGCCGGCACGCCCGCATCGGCGATCCATTTGGCGCGTCCGCAATAGTCGAACAGGCTGGCGCGCTTGCCGCCTTTGCCGGCAAGGCCGAGCCGCTCCGACATGGGATCGACGACAAGCTCCCTGGTTTCGAAGATGATCCTGTGCTCGTTCGGATCGAACGCCACGATCCGCTTGATCGCGCGATCCGAATGCTCGATCCGGAACGGCCCCAACGCGCCCGCAGGGAATATCTCGAAGGTCTGGCCGTGGAACAGCGCCCCGCCCGGATAGTCCGGCTCGTCATCGAGATCGTATCCGAGCGCTTCGAGGCGCGTCTCCAGATCCTGCTCTGAGAACGTGCCGCCGACCTTCAGGCTCACGCTCAGGCGCGACAGGCTCGCCGGTGGCGGCAGTCGCTCCATCACGGCTTCCGCCGTCGAGACGAGAAAGAGCGGCTTCTTGGATTTCGCGATGCGCCTCAGGACGGAGGCTCGACGTCCTGCAAGTTCGTGCGACGGCTCGAGCTGATCGAACGGCAAGGTGTTCAAGCGCGGAAACACCAGCACCTCGCAGGAGGGGTCGAGCGCGTGAATGACGCTGCCGAGCCGCTCCGCCCTGTTCTCGTTCTCGGCGAGAAAAACGATGCCGCTCTGTCCGGACTGTTTCCATTGGACGAGCAGGTGCAGAGCCAGCACGCCGAGCGGCGACGAAGAGGAGATCGCGGCGCGCTGCGCCTCTTTGCTCTTCCCTGGCAGCGCCTTGCGTGACGACGTCCTGTTCGGTGACGTCTTCTTCGGCGACGCCTTGTTCGGTGACGCCTTCTTCGGCGGCGTCTTGGCCGCTCGCGCCTTCTTGGTAAGCCTCACTTGAATCCGTTTCTGGTCGTAAACCGTCGTCAACTGAACGCCAGCCGCCCTCATTTTCGATTCGGCGACTTCTCGCCATGCATATGGGATTTGCCCGGTGAACGCACGCCTGGTGGCAACGTTCGGCGCGGCGCCGCGATCCCGACAATTTGTCTGTTGATCGAGCTCGGACCGGAACTAGCGTGGCGCGAGATCTGCGTCTGTCGATGCGACGCTTGGCGCGATTGTAAACATTCTGCGCACGGAGAGAAACGAAAAAACCCCAGCGCTTGGAGCCACGCTGGGGCGTTTCGAGCAAAATGAACTGGTCAAGCAATGACGTGTTCATAGCAGCGATTTCAGCGCGCGCTTGTGAACTGGTTCACACGTTGCGGCGGACAAACGACCTCAGCGCGGGAGCCCTGAGGTCCGCCGTCCTTTGTGGAGAAAGTTTTCTCGCCGCGGGGGCTTTGGGGGCAGTCGTTCCAGAGCCGCCGGCGGCGGTTCGCCCGTCCAATCACGCCGGAACAGGGTACCGCATTCTCCGGTTTGAGCGCGCACGCTCCACGCGCTAGGGTGCCTGCTTTGACGGAGGCTCATTTGAAACCAATCATTTTCATCGCTGCCATTGCACTGCTTGCGACGGCTCCCGCCCGCTCACAGCCGCTGGTCGATCCCAACAAGGTTGCGCCCGAATATCGCGAGGCGGCCGAGAAGCGCCGGGCCGAGCAGTTGCGCCAGCGCGAATGCGCGCTGAAGGCGGATCTCGAGAAGGTGCTCCCCAGGGATCGCACCGCCTTTCTCAATCAGTGCCTGGAAACGATGGCGGCTAAGCACTGACCGGCAGTTCCGTCCTGCCTGTTCCGCCACTGGCCATGGCCGGACGATGGCGCTTGCTTGCGCGGTCCGCAGGCATCCCAAAACGAAGACATTCAAGCTTTCTTCAGACATTTGGGATCATCTGACGATCCATTTTCCAAAGACATTGTTGTCCGCGCATGAGTTCGGTCCAGATTCAGTGCACGCGGTGCAAGGGCGTGTTCCGCGATCGCGCCGGGCGGTTGCAGGACGGCTATTCCAGGCAATGTCCGAGCTGCGAAGTGGTGCTGTTCTTCGCCGAGGATTCCCAACATCCCTTCGTCAAGCGCGCGATGCGCGATGCGCGCAACGTCCGGAAGCAGATGCGGGAAGCCGAAGCCGCGAAGCGTGCTGCGCCCGAACCGCAGGGGACGCAGTCGCGGAGGTTCGCCGGACGAACGCGGTCGGTGGGACGCGAGGACTAGACTAGCTCACCTTCGCCTCTGCTTCCTCGGAAACAGGCGGTCGCGGATATAGCGCGAGGTCGGCGTCAGGCGGATGCCGCGCGGCTTCTGCCAGGCGGCGCGGTCGATCTCCTTCTTGTCGCCGATCGCCAACCTGCCTTTGGCCGTCTTGGCAATGAAGATCGCGTCGCTCATCTTGCGGCCGGAGCGCTTGTTCCTCGCCGTCACTTCCTTCCAGAGGCTGATCCTGCCGAGCTTCAGCTTGGGCAGCTCCTCCCTGATCTCCCGCCGCAGGCAGTCCTTGTCGGACTCGCGCGCGCGCTTGCGGCCGCCCGGGAACATCCACAGGCCGTCCGACCGCCGTCTGACCAACAATACCTTGCCGCGCCGTGCGGCAACCAGTTTGGAAGACTTCGCCATTGCACCGTCATTGAGACCAGAATCGTCCCAATCGTAACTTGTCTAGTCGAACAGACAAGTTCCCGACGCGCTTTGATCACAGATGCGAGCCGTCGGGTGGCCCGACCCGGCGGAGCGATCGCGCCGTTCGCGGGGGGATCAGCCCTCGCCCGCCCCCGCCCGATCCTCCGTCCTGATCCAGGCCATCATCATCTCCCAAGCCACCGACAGGATGATCGGTCCGATGAACAGGCCGACGATGCCGTGGGCCAGCGTGCCGCCGATCACGCCGACGAAGATCACGATGGTCGGCGTGGTCAGGCCGCGCCCCATCACGAGCGGCTTCAGCATGGTATCGAGGAAGCCGACGAGGACGAGAAACACGGTCAGCAGCAGCGCCGTGGTGACGTCCTTGGCGGTCCAGATCCAGATGATGACAGGCAGCAGCACGAGGAAAGCGCCGATCTGCACGATCGAGAGCAGCAGCACGATGAAGGCGAGAAGGCCGGCGCTCGGCACGGCGGCGAGCTTGAACCCGATGCCGGCGAGCAGCGCCTGCACGATCGCGACGCCGATCACGCCCTGCGCCACGGCGCGGATGGTCGCGCCCGCGAGCGACAGGAAATGCTCGGTCTGCTCGGGCACGATGCGAAACAGGAAACCGCGGCCGGCCGCGACCAGCCGCGGCCCATGGGGAAACAGGAAGCCGGCCACGAACACCGAGACCAGGAACTGGAGCGTCCCGACGCCGGCATCGCCTGCGAGCGAAAGCAGCGGCCCCGCCAGCGGCTGCAGATATGGCGCCACCTCGCGTACCAGCGCGCGGACGTTGGTGTAGGCCTGGTCCCAGAGCTCGTAGAGCAAGGGGCCGACCAGCGGCCACGATTTGAGCCGTTCGGGCGCGGCCTGGAGCGCCAGATCGCCGGTGCCGAGCTGATGCGCCAGCTCGCGCACGCCGTCCACCGCGCTGATGCCGAGCCAGGTCGCCGGACCAATGACGATGCCGAGCGTGATGAGGGTCAGGATCGCTGCTGCGGTCTTGGGCCGGCCGCCCAGGATTTTGGCGACCCAGCTGAAGGCCGGATAGAACGCGACCGCGAGCACGCCGCTCCAGGCCAGGATCGGCACGAACGGGCGGATGATCAGGAAGGTCCAGATGATCAGCAGGGCGAGCAGGCCGAGCCGGATCACCAGCTGGATGACGTCCTCGCCCGTCAGCAGCTGACGGAGACTTTTCACGGGCACGGCCTTCCCTGCAACATGAACGCAACCCCCGGTGCTTGCGAGGCCTGGCCGTTATTGCCAGCAACGCATCCGGCGTCAAGACGAGCGGAACCGGCGTTTGCCCAAGATTAGGAACACATTGGACCATTCCGCATTCGAAAAACGATGACACGCCCGTCCGGAAAGTCCGATGCATTCGCGGGCATACACCGCGGCATCCACTATTCCCTGAGGCCGAATGCCGCGCCGGGCTATTGGCACTATGCCTATGCGATCGGCGGCATGGTCCGCTCCGGACGGGTGCAAGGTAGGCTGCGGCTGCTCGCGGTCAGGCGGGTGCAAATGCGCATCGACCGGGACATGCGACCCGGCAGATCACCCGGCGGCGAAGCCGCGCTGATCTCGCATGACCCGCGATGGCGGCGGCCGCCGGGCTTGGCTAACGCCCGTTAACCGGATTTCCCCGCCCCGGTTTACGCCACTGCAAACGCCGGTGACTACCGTGGGTCGAGGTCAACAAAAACCATTCCGTGCAAATGGCCAACAGCATCTGGACGATCGAAGAATTCACCTGTGCAGGTTGCGGCATGAACTACACCGCGACCAGGGAAGAGCACAGCGAGGCCCACACTGGCAGCTTCAAATGCAGCATCTGCAGCGGCATGGTGCACGCCTGGTCCGGCAAGCATCATTTCTTCGGCTGGCAGGCCGTGAAGACGAGGCCGCCCGTGTTCGGCAGGCGCTGGGCCGACGTCGAATGGTAGGCTGAGGCACGGCGCCTCCGCCCCGTCATTGCGGCCTGCGTGAACTGCGGCTTCTGCTACTCTGCGGCATCAGTTAGACTCTCCGCCCCGCAACTGAAGCCGATGGTCAATGTCCGCTCCCTCCGTTCCCCAGATCGCCCTCTACCGCAACTGGCTCGCCGAGCAGCGCGGCCTCACTTTTGCTGATTACGAGGACATGCGGCAATGGTCGGTACGCGATCTCGACGGCTTCTGGCGCAGCATCTGGGACTATTACGATCTGCAATCGCCGACGCCGTTTGCGGCCGTGCTCGCCGAGCGCAGGATGCCGGGCGCGGTCTGGTTTCCGGGCGCGCAGGTCAACTATGCCCGGCAGGTGTTCCGGCATGTCGCGTCGGCTGATGCCGCCGGCCTGCCCGCGATCGTCAGCGCCGGTGAAGACGGCAGGCTGACGGAGACGAGTTGGCCGGAATTGCGGCGCAAGGCGGCCGCGCTCGCGCTGCACCTGAAGGACCAGGGCATCAAGCCCGGCGACCGCGTCGCGGCCTATTTGCCCAATATTCCCGAGACCATCGTCGCGTTTCTCGCAAGCGCCAGCATCGGTGCGGTCTGGAGTGTCTGCGCGCCCGACATGGCCGCGCCCGCCGTGATCGACCGCTTCAAGCAGATCGAACCCAAAGTGCTGATCGCCTGCGACGCCGTCGCCTATGCAGGCCGGCGGCACGACCGGCGCGATGTCGTGGCCGAGTTGCGGCGTGCGCTGCCCACGGTCGAGCATGTCATCCTGCACGGCGAGACCGTTGCGCCTGCCGCACCGGCGGCACTGCTTTCCGACATCCTCGCAAGGACGAGCGCTGCGGTCGATGCGTTCGAGCCGATGTGGCTGCCGTTCGATCATCCGCTCTGGATCGTCTATTCCAGCGGCACCACCGGGCTGCCGAAACCGATCGTGCACGGCCATGGCGGCATCGTCATCGTGGTGCTGGCGCTGCTCGGCCTGCACAACGACATCGGCTGCTCCTATCACCCGAATTCGTTCGGCGAGCGCTATCACTGGTACTCTTCGACCGGCTGGATCATGTGGAACTCGCAGGTCGGCGGCCTGCTCAGCGGCACCACCTGCTGCATCTTCGACGGCAGCCCCGGCGGCGCAAAGGACAAACCGGACTGGACCACGCTGTGGCGCTTCGTCGCGCAGTCGAAAGCGACCTTCTTCGGCGCGGGCGCGGCGTTCTTCGCCAACTGCGCCAAGGCCGAGGTCGATCTTGCCGCCGCCGGCGACCTGTCACGGCTGCGCTGCCTCGGCTCGACCGGCTCACCGCTCAGCGCCGACACGCAAGGCCACTTCAACGAACGCTTTGCAGCTTTGTCGAAGAGCAACGGCAGCACGGCGCAGGCCGACATCTGGTGGGCGAATATCTCCGGCGGCACGGATTTCGCGGGCGCCTTCATCGGCGGCAATCGCGAGTTGCCGCAAACGCCCGGCGCGATGCAGTGCCGCCTGCTGGGCGCGGCCGTCGAAGCCTTCAGCGAACAGGGCCGCGCCGTCACGGACGAGGTCGGCGAACTCGTCTGCACAGAGCCGATGCCCTCGATGCCGCTGTATTTCTGGAACGACGAGGACGGCGCACGCTATCGCGCCAGCTATTTCGAGACCTATCCGGACAATTTCGACGGCAGCGGCCGCGGGCCGGTGTGGCGGCACGGCGATTGGCTCAAGGTCAACCGTGATGGATCCTGCATCATCTATGGCCGCAGCGATGCCACCATCAACCGCCATGGCCTGCGCATGGGCACTAGCGAGCTCTATTCCGCGATCGAGGCGATGCCGGAGGTGCTCGACAGCCTGGTCGTCGACCTCGAATATCTCGGCCGCGACAGCTACATGCCCTTGTTCGTGGTGCTGCGCGACGGGGTCGCGCTCGACGGCGCGATGCAGGCCAGGATCAACAAGGCGATCGAGGCCGGCCTCTCCCGCCGGTTTCTGCCGAACGAGATCTTTGCCGTCGCCGAGATCCCGCGCACGCTCTCCGGCAAGAAGCAGGAACTGCCGATCAAGAAGCTCCTGCTCGGCCATCCGGTCGAGAAGGTCATCAACAAGGAAGCGATGGCCAACCCCGCCTGCCTCGACTGGTATCTCGCCTTCGCGCGCGACTATCTGGCGCGAAGCGCTGCGTAGCTTCCATCAACCTCCGCCGAAATTGGAGGGATCGAGATTCCTGTTCTCCGACGGAGGGATCGGTGGCCGCCCGGGAAATTTGTACCAGCCGGGCGGCACCGGCGTGTCCTCGGCCGGGTGAGCGACGACGGGGTGGCGCGGGCGGGCGTGGTGACCCGGCGCAGCGGCAGCCGCGCATCCCGACATCAAGAGGATCACAATCGGGATGAACCGCATCGCATAGGCTCCAAATCTCCATCCAGACTGTCATATGGTGCGAGAACTATGCTGTGCCCACGCACAAGCGCCATCACGTCCGGTCACAACGGCGGCACCGCGAGAGGCTGGCGATCGGCCCAATTGCACCGGCGCCATTTGGACTCCGTTCACCGAAAGCCGCTAGATCAGGGCGGATCCTCCGCGCCGAACAGCAGACATGGCCGACCTCAACGCCGTCCTTACCAGGCTCAACGACCGCCTGCTCCGCCTCGAAGGTGAATTGTTCGTGTTGCGTTCGCTGGCGCGCGCGACGCTGACGGCTGGCGACGACCACGCGGCGCGCATGCGCAAGCTGGTCGAGGCCGCAAAGATCGCGCTCGACGACGAGGCGAAGCGCCCTCTCGACAAACCGACACGAAAATATGTCGATGCAGCCACCGCGCTGGTGGAGGAATTGCTGGTCGAGCCGACATCGGCGCGGCCTCTGTTTACGGTGATCGACGGCGGCCGGCGCGACTGAACGCGCCCGCCTCGGCACGGCGACTGATTACCGCCCGTACATGCCGGGAGCGCGTGCGCCGTTCGGATAGCACTGCCCGCGCGAATAGTTGTAATCGTAGCCGTCCGGACAGAGCCCGCCACGTCGTCCGTAGGCTTCGGGACGCCCGTAAGCGCCGGGCCCGTGCGCCCCGTTCGGGTAGCAGCTGCCGTTCGAATAATTGTAGTCGTAGCCGTCCGGGCAGAGCCCGCCGCGTCGTCCGTGGCCGCGTCCGGGCGGCCCGGTGTAGACGCCCGGCGCATGATAATCGTTGGGGTAGCAGTGGCCGTTCGAGTGGTTGAAATCATAGCCGTGCGGGCATCGTCCGCCCGGAGCAGCCCTGAACTGAACTTGCTCCACCGGAGGTGCCGGCGATGCCGCGGGCGCGGTTGCAAATGCCAGCAGGCCGGCCAGCGCAAGCTCAATCATGACGTCTCCTCCAGATCACGGGGACAAGCCTTAGCAGGATTCGTATCCCACGAAACGACCCGGGGATTGAGACATGGCCGGCCTGAACCATGCATGAACCGGCCTTGGACTGCGACGATGCGTCGTCACCAGTCCTCGCCAGCGTTCGCCCCGCGGCCCGGCTAGACTGCTTTGGAATTTTCCGCCTTGAGCCGGCTGAGTCCGGCCTCGATGACCGCGATCTCCTCGTCGATCTTGCCGATCGGCAGGCTGAAATCATAGCCGCCGGACCTGCTCTTCAGATCGACCGCGAGCCGCTGCCTGTGCATCATCAACTCGTCGAGCCCGCGCCGGTTCTTCAGCCGCACATAGCTGTCGACGATCTGCTCAATTGCGCTCGGCATGAAATCTGTCCCGGCAAAATGGCCCGCGCCGCGCACAAAGGCTGCCGGGACAATTTCGGTGTCGCGGTACGCAATACAAATCCGCGACGGATTCGTCGATACGCCAAGCTGGTTGAGATCGCGTTACCGCCGGATGAAGTCGTGATGCGCGGCATTGAAAAGGCCGCTGACGAGTGCGCCAGCGGCCTTGGCCGGGTTTAAAAACGGATGCGGGTTGAAATGTCGCCAGCCCCGGTAGGTGTAGTCTTATCATCCGGCCCGGCTCGCCTCTGTTAAAAAAGAAACACAGGAACCGACTTACCGGCCGCTTGCCGCCCACCGTGGCCGCGCGGCAACGCTAAAGCAGCATCCGGAAAGTGCGCAGCGGCTTTCCGAAAAGATCAAGATTAAACAACAGCCCGAAGCGCGATGACGATTCATCCTGATTGCATCGCGCTTTAGTCCGTGACGCAGAAATAGGTGCGCGGCTGTCTGCGATAGGCGCCGTAGCGGTAGTACGGCCGGTAAGCGTAGCCTCGATAGAGCGCCGGCGGCTCCCCGCCGTAATAGGCACCGTGATAGAAATTGGTGACCGGCCCTCCGACGCAACGATAGGCGTCCCAGCTTAGCCCCACGAACGGCGCGGTCCCGGTCTCGGGCGGCACGGCGGGGTATGGCCCGCCGGCATGGGCCGGAGAGGCCACAATCAGCGTCGCGAAAACGAAAAGCCAGGCGCCTCGCATGCACTCGCTCCCGAGCCGTCCAACACACGTATGGAGCACCGGAACGGCCGCCTGCGCAATCGCGGAATTCATCGCGTCCGTGCCGGCACATTGTTGATAACCGGCGCAAACGCCGCGCGGGTGGTGACAGGGCGTCCGGACGTGTTATCGGGGGATGACGCAGTTGCGAGACGGATCGGACACCCATGCGCATTACCCTCGTCGGCTCCCGCCATTTCGGCGTGACCACCCTGAACATGCTCCGGGAGCACGGCGTCTCGATCGTCCGGGTCGTCGTCGCCGACGCCGAGGATCGCCTCGCCGCAACCGCCAAGGCGGCCGGCATCGAGGTCGCGGTCCAGGCCAATCCGAAGCTGGTTGTGGCCTCCGAAATTGCTCCCGATACCGATCTGATCATCACGGCGCACAGCCACGCCCGGATCGGCCAGGACGCGCTTTCGGCCGCCAAGCTCGGCGGGATCGGCTATCACCCCTCGCTGCTGCCGCGTCACCGCGGCAAGGCCGCCGTGGAATGGACGATCAAGGAAGGCGATCCGATCGCCGGCGGCACGATCTACCATCTCGCCGACCGCATGGACGCCGGCGCCATCGCCGCCCAGGACTGGTGCTTCGTCAGGAAGGGCGAGACCGCCCGCGAACTCTGGGAGCGCGCGCTCGCTCCGCTCGGCCTCAAATTGCTGGCCGACGTGGTCGATTATGCCAAGGTCCACAAGGCGCTTCCGTCCAAGACTCAGGACGAGCAGTTTGCGACCTCCGCACCGAGTCTTTCCTGACGTTTACCCTTAACGTAAGGCGGCCTTGATTCCGCTTCAAAATTTGGACTTGGAAACGCAAATAAACCATTGTTTCTACAGGAACAATTTTCGGTTTGGCATTGCAACAAATTTCCGTCACATTTCGTCCGAATAAGCGTCGGCATATCAGACAAATTCAAGGACGGAATTCATGCGTTTTGGTCGCATCGCGGCGTTTTGTGCCGCTTCAGTTTTGACCGGCACCCTCGCCGCCCCCGCCCTCGCCCAGAGCCCCTACGACGGCAACTGGCAGGTCGTCATCGTCACCAAGAGCGGCACCTGCGAGCCGACCGCAAGCTCCATGCTGACGGTTGCCGACGGCCGGATCACCGCGCCCGGCGCTAACGTTTCCGGCACCATCGGTAGCGGGGGACTTGTGAAAGTTTCGATCAATGGTGCATATGCCAACGGTCAACTCAACGGCAACGCCGGATCGGGAAAGTGGAATGGAGCATCTGCAGGCATACCGTGCAGCGGGCGGTGGGAAGCATCGCGCCAATAAACCAATCGAGGCTCGTGCCCGGAACCGGCGGCTGCTGATCACGGCCGCCGTTTTGTTTGTGGCAGGGATTGCCAACACGGACAGCAAGGCCCAGTCCGGCCCCTTCGCCCCGCTGGCGGGCAGCTGGAGCGGCGGCGGCACGGTGATGCTGGACGACGGCTCGACCGAGCGGATCCGCTGCCGGGCCAAATACGCCCCGATCGGCCCGACCATGGAGATGTCGCTGACCTGTGCCAGCGATGCCTACAAGTTCAACCTCGGAGCCAACGTCAGGGCCGAAGGCAGCGCCATCACCGGCAGCTGGTCCGAGGCCAGCCGCAACATTTCCGGCTCGCTTCAGGGCCGCGGCGGTGGCGGGAATTACGAGCTGGTGGCCTCCGCCGCTGGCTTCAATGCCAATATCGCGCTGAAGGCGAGCGGCAGCAAGCAGACCGTCACCATGCGCGCGGACAGCCAGTTCCGCGGCGCCAACATCTCGCTGTCGAAGTAAGACCGCAGACGATCCGACAATCGATCCGGCGCCCGCGCCGGATCGATTTTTCATGCGCCCGGCACGAACGCCGTGACCTCGATCTCGACCTTGGCCCGCTCGTCTACGAGACCGCCGATATAGAGCAGCGTCGATGGCGGAAAATTGCGTCCGAGCGTTTCCTTCCAGGCCGCGCCGATGCCGGCACCGGCCGCCTCATATTCGCTGCGACTGGTGAGGTACCAGGTCAGGCGGACGATGTGCTCCGGACCCGCCCCGGCTTCGCCGAGGAGCTTGATGATCCGCTTCAGCGCGGTTCCGACCTGCGCCGCCATGCCGGGGGCGTAATTGCCGGCCTCGTCTCCGCCGGTCTGGCCGGCCAGAATCACCCAGCGGCCAGGGCCTTCCGCCACAACGCCGTGAGAGAAGCCGCGCGGTTTTTTCCATTCGGCAGGCTGCAGGATCTGCATGAGCGAAGTTCTCCCGTTTTTTGTCGTTGTTCGTTGATGCCTTAGCACGTCGCCCTGCATCGCTGCATCCGCAGATTTGCCGTTGCAAACGGCGGCGATGTCGCCGATACCGGCCGTCCTTTCACATTCCCGTCTTTTCCCATTCCCCCCGCACCCGGCTCGATGAGCGCGACACCGTCCAAAACGATGGCTGCCCTGTGGATGGCCGGTTGGCTGTCGCTGATGCTGGTCATGGCCGTTGCCGGACGCGAGACCACCCGTGAGCTCAACGTCTTCCAGATCATGGAAGTGCGTTCGGTGATCGGTCTCACGCTGCTCCTGCCGTTCATCTACCGCGCCGGCGGCTTCAAGGCGGTCGCGACCAGACGCCTGCCCCAGCACCTTGCGCGCAACGGGGTGCATTATTTTGCGCAACTCGGCTGGTTCTACGCATTGACGCTGATCGGAATCGGCCAAGTCGTGGCGATCGAGTTCACCATGCCGATCTGGACTGCGCTGCTGGCCGCAACGTTCCTGTCAGAACGCATGACGGTCTGGAAGATCGCCGCCGTCGTGCTCGGCATCGTCGGCGTCGTCATGATCGTGCGGCCCGCCACCAGCGAGATCAATCCGGGCCAACTGATCGCGCTCGGAGCTGCGATCGGCTTCAGCGTCTCGATGATCCTGGCGAAGTCGCTGACCCGGACCGAGAGCGCTTTGTCGATCCTGTTCTGGATGATCATCGTGCAGATGGTCGTGGGTCTGCTGCCGACGTTCGCCGTCTGGACGTGGCCGTCCGCCCCGCTTTGGGGATGGCTCTTCGTCATCGGTGTCTGCGGCACTTTCTCGCACTATTGCCTGGCCAGCGCGCTCCGGTATGCCGACGCAACGATCGTGGTTCCCATGGACTTCCTCCGGGTTCCACTGACGGCGACGGTCGGTTGGCTGCTGTATTCCGAGCGGCTCGACGCCTGGACCGTGCTCGGTGCTGCGCTGATCTTGTGTGGCAACCTCCTGAATTTGAAGCCGGCGCCCGCGGTTCCCGCCCGCGCGCCGTGAACCTGGCACGGCCTTGCGCGACAAATCAAAGTGGCCGTGTGATTTGGATCACGTTGGGAGGTACTCCGATCGTGCACATTCGGCCACACAGCAGCGGGTTGCACGCACCGGACCGCCGTTTTGGTGGCACGAGGTCGGGCACTTCGTGTAAGTTCGTTGCCAATTTGTTGCTGCCTGCAATTCGATTCTGGGGATTTCAGATGCGCTATCTCACCCTCCTCGCTTCATTGATGTGCATGGCGTTGTCGGTCGGTGCCGCGAAGGCCGACCGCCGCGTCGCTTTCGTCGTCGGCAACGGCTCCTACAAGAACGTCGCGCAATTGCCGAACCCGCCGATCGACGCCAAGGCGATGGCATCGACGCTGCGCAATGTCGGCTTCGAGGTGATCGAAGGATCCAACCTCACCCGTGACCAGATGACCGAGAAGCTGCTGGATTTCGGCCGCAAGGCGCAGGGCTCCGACGTCGCCGTGTTCTACTACGCCGGCCACGGCATCGCGGTCAGCGGCAGCAACTATCTCCTGCCTGTCGATGCCGACATCAAATCGGAGATGGACGTCAAGCTCGGCGCAGCCATCAACATCGACCTGACGCTCGAGCAGACCATGGGCGATGCCAAGGTCAAGCTCGTCTTCCTCGACGCCTGCCGCGACAATCCATTCGCCGCCAAGATCAAGTCGAACTCCGCGACCCGCAGCGTCAACGTGCAGAGCGGCCTTGCCGAGATGAAGTCCGGCGAAGGCACGCTGATCGCCTTCGCCACCGGGCCGGGCCAGACCGCGCTCGACGGCCAGGAGGGCAACAACAGCCCCTTCACCCGCGCGCTGATCGACAACATCACCAAGCCCGGCGTCGAGATCCAGCAGGCGATGACGTCGGTGCGCGCCCAGGTCAACGAGGAGACCCGCAAGGGCCAACTGCCCTGGGGTCATACCAACCTGATCGGCGCGGTCTATCTCAACCCGTCGCAGACCACACAGGTTGCGAACGCGGCACCGACGGCCTCCGGCGTCGTGCCGGCCGCAGTCGGCAGCTCTGACGGAGTCGAGCTCGAGTACTGGCGCTCGGTCAAGGAATCCAACAAGCCGGAAGAGCTCAACGCCTATCTCTCGGCCTATCCGAACGGCCAGTTCAAGGCGCTGGCCTTGGCGCGGCTTGCGGCGATCAAGACCGGCCCGTCCACCGCAACCCGCAACCTGAACGGCGGCGTCGATCCTGCAACCTTCACCGACGATGCCACCCAGCTCACCGAAGACCAGATTGGCCTCGACAAGGGCCAGCGCCGCGACGTCCAGCGCCGCCTGACCGGGCTCGGCTTCGACACCAAGGTGACCGGTGCGTTCAGCGACGAGACCCGCACGGTGCTCAAGCGCTGGCAGGCCGCCCGCGGCTATCCATCGACCGGCTACCTCAACAAATTCCAGCACAAGGCCCTGCTCTCGGAAGTCGTGGCTGGCCCGGCGACGGCGAGCGACACCAGCCAGAAGCCGGCCCGGCGCGCAGCCAGCGCTCCTCAGAGCGCGCCGGCTCCGCAACACCGCAGCAACCCCGGCGATGCCGCCGGTGCGGCCTTCGTCGGCGGTGTCGTCGGCGGCATGATGGGCGGCATGTTCCGCCGCTGATACGAAAACGAGGTCGACAACACAAAGCCCGGCTCGCGCCGGGCTTTTCACGTTAGTCTGACGGTGTTCCTGCGTAAGCCGTCATTGCGAGCGCAGCGAAGCAACCCAGAGTCCCACCACGGCGGGACTCTGGATTGCTTCGTCGCAAGAGCTCCTCGCAATGACGCCGGTAGAGATGGGCTTATCCGAACGTCTCAGCATCCAGCCAGATGCCGCATCGATCGGGACTTACTTCCCGGCGGCCTTGCGCAGCGCCTCGTTGATGCGGTCCTGCCAACCGGGGCCGCCCTCCTGAAAGAACTCCAGCACGTCCTGGTCGATGCGCAGCGTCACCTGCTCCCTGACCCCCGGCGCCACGTTCGGCTTCGGCGGCGCGACCGCGACCCTGGCCGTCACCTTCTTGAACGCCGCCTCGGCCTCCGTCCTGGCATCGCCAAGCGTGCGCGGCCGCCTCGGTGGTTGATCCGCCATGTGCTAGATTCCCTCAAACAGTGCTGTCGAAAGATACCGCTCGGAGAAGGACGGCACGATCGCCAGGATGGTCTTTCCCGCCGCTTCCGGCCGCTTGCCGATCTCGAGCGCGGCGGCGATCGCGGCGCCCGACGAGATGCCGCCCGGAATGCCCTCGTGCCGCGCCAGCGCGCGCGAGGTCTCGATCGCCGTCGTCGAGTTGATTTTCACGATCTCGTCGATCACGGCGCGGTCGAGGATGTCAGGGACGAAGCCGGCGCCGATGCCCTGGATCTTGTGCGGCGTATGCTGTCCGCCCGACAGCACAGGACTTTCCTCCGGCTCGACCGCGACCACGCGCAGCGAGGCCTTGCGCGGCTTCAGCACCTGGCCGACGCCGGTGATCGTGCCGCCGGTGCCGACGCCGGCGACGAAGAAATCGATGTTGCCGCCGGTGTCGTTCCAGATCTCCTCCGCGGTCGTGCGGCGGTGCACCTCGGGATTGGCGAGGTTCTTGAACTGCTGCGGCATCACCGCGTTCGGCGTCGTGTTCACCAGCTCCTCGGCGGCGGCGATCGCGCCCTTCATGCCCTGCGCCGCCGGCGTCAGCACCAGTTCGGCACCGAGAAAAGCCAACATCTTGCGCCGCTCGATCGACATCGATTCCGGCATCACCAGCTTGAGCCGGTAGCCGCGTGACGCCGCGACGAAAGCGAGCGCGATGCCGGTATTGCCGGAGGTCGGCTCGATCAACACGGTGTCGGGCTTGACGATACCCGCCTTCTCCATGGCGATGATCATGGCCGCGCCGATGCGGTCCTTCACGCTTGCGGCCGGATTGAAATATTCAAGTTTTGCCAAAATGGTCGCGTTCACGCCGTGCATGCCGGGTAGCCGACGCAACCGCACGGTCGGCGTGTTGCCGAAGGCATCGACGATCGAGTCATATATCCGGCCGCGGCCGGGTTGGTGCGCTGCACCCGTGGTGGACGATGCGTCCATGATGAACTCCCTGTGACGACTATTTTCAATTCTGTCGCGGCTCTCGCGCAGTTAGAGACAGCTTACGGCGACACGCAAGCGGCAATGCCGCACATGTTAAATACGCTGCATCGCAAAATCGCGTGAGCTTTAATTAGCCGAAAACCAACGCATTTGTGTTGCGACCTCGTCAACTGATTCTGCTTATGTTAGACTTAGGTCTTGAAGCAGGGAGGTCACCACGATGTCAGCAATCGCTGAAGTGATGTCGACCGTAGCGCTAAGGCGCGATCCGCGTTGCAGCGAGTTGCCGACCTGTCCCGTCTGCGCCGACTCCATGGTCGCCGCCGAAGCCTCCGCCTACGTCTCCGACCACGTGATCAGCTATCTCTGGACCTGCGACAATTGCGGCTACGGCTTCGTCACCAAGCACGCCGTGAAGCAGCGGATGGTGTGCAATTGAGCCTGGACCATTGATCTAGCGCGGGGCGATATCGCCCCTCGCCCAGTCCGTGCGCGTACGCTGATAGAACTCGTCGAACCTTCCCTGCGCAATCGCGTCCCTGATGCCCTGCATCAGGAACTGGTAATATGCGATATTGATCTCCGACAGCAGCATCGCTCCGAGCGTCTCGCCCGCCTTGACGAGATGATGCAGATAGGCGCGCGCGCAGTTGCGCGCCGATGGCCACGAGCTCTCCTCATCGAGCGGGCGGGGATCGTCGGCGTGGCGCGCGTTGCGCAAATTCACCTGGCCGAAGCGCGTGAAGGCGACGCCGTGCCGGCCATTGCGCGTCGGCATCACGCAATCGAACATGTCGATGCCGCGCTTGACGGCTTCGAGGATGTCGTCGGGCGTGCCGACGCCCATCAGGTAGCGCGGGCGCTGTTTCGGCAGCAATGGTGCGGTCTCGTCGATCATCGCCAGCATCACCGCCTGCGGCTCGCCGACGGCAAGGCCGCCGATCGCATAGCCATGGAAGCCGATCGCGACGAGGCCTTGCGCGCTCTCATGGCGAAGCTGGGGAATGTCGCCGCCCTGCACGATGCCGAACAGCATGTAGCCGTCGGGCGCGCTCTCGAAGGCGCGCTTGCTGCGCTCGGCCCAGCGCAGCGACAATTGCATCGCGCGCTCGATGTCGGCGCGCTCTGCCGGCAACCGCACGCACTCGTCCATCTGCATGGCGATGTCGGAGCCGAGCAAGCGCTGCACCTCGATCGAGCGCTCCGGCGACAGCTCGACCTTGGCGCCGTCGATATGGGAGCGGAAGGTGACGGCGTTCTCGGTGACCTTCCGCAGGTCCGACAGCGACATCACCTGGAAGCCGCCGGAATCCGTCAGCATCGGCCCGTTCCAGCCGGTGAATTTCTGCAGGCCCCCGAGCGCTGCGATGCGCTCGGCACTCGGACGCAGCATCAAATGATAGGTGTTGCCGAGCACGATGTCGGCGCCGGCATCGCGCACCTCGCGCCAGTGCATGCCCTTCATGGCACCGGCGGTGCCGACCGGCATGAAGGCGGGGGTGCGCACCACGCCGTGAGGCGTGATCAGGCGCCCGGTCCGCGCGGCACCATCAGTGCCGAGCAATTCAAAGTGATTGGGAAGATCATGGTTCGGATTCATGGCCGTGCTTATTGCGTGTCGGAGGAAGCCGATCAACCCGCCCCGGCGCCCTGTGCCTCAGGCTGGGACAGAATTGACCCAGACGTTTCGCGCCGCCGCCCTTGCTAAACAAAACGATACCGTGTAGTTTTACCGGTGGGGCTGGACGAGATGCCGCGGCAACTTTGCCGGCGGCGGTAGATGCGTGATCGCCAGCCACCGACAATGCCCTTCCCTTCAGGTTCGACTGACATGTCCGGTCCCTCGCCTGGCCGGAAAAGGCAGGCAGGCGCACACCTGGCAGCATTCCTGGTTCTGACGTGCAGCCTGGTGCTCGGCGCCTGCACCTCCCTGCCGCGTACGCCCTACACGGCCGCCGAAGCCAGCACATCGCGCGTGCTCGATATCGACGGCCTCAGGCGCTACGCCGACGACCCCGTCACCAAATTCAGCTTCGAGAAGAACACCGGCACCGCGACGAGGTCCTATCTGGCGCTGTCCGGCGGCGGCGCCGATGGCGCCTACGGCGTCGGCGTTCTCAACGGCTGGACCGCGGCCCGAACCCGCCCCGCCTTCTCCGTCGTCTCGGGCGTGAGCACCGGCGGCCTGATCGCGCCGTTTGCGTATCTCGGCTCGCAATACGACGACACGCTGAAGGAGGTCTATACCAGCGGCATCGCCGAGAGCCTGCTGAACGATCCCAGCATCATGCGCGTGCTGTTCGGATCCGGCCTGTTCGGCAACACACGGCTGCGCGAACTGGTGGCGCGCTATGTCGGGCCGGAGGTCATGGCGCAAGTCGCGCGCGAGAATGCCAAGGGCCGGAAGCTGCTGGTGGTGACGACCGATCTCGACACCCAGCGCACCGCGATCTGGGACATGGGCAAGATCGCCGCGGTCGGCACGCCCGAGGCGCTGAAGCTGTTTCGCGACGTGATGGCGGCCTCCGCCAGCATTCCCCTGGTGTTTCCGCCGATCATGATCGACGCCGAGGGCGAGGGCCGCAAGTTTCAGGAGATGCATGTCGACGGCGGCGTGACCGCGCCAGTGCTGACGCTGCCGGAAGCCCTGCTGTTCCAGGGCAGCCGATTACCGGGTAGTGCAAAGATGGACATCTACATCCTCGTCAACAAGAAGATCGAGCGCAACTTCGAGCTGGTCTCCAACGGCACCATCGACGTCGCCTCGCGCAGCCTGTCGGCGATCACCCAGTCGCAGACGCGCTCGATCATCTTCTCGACTTACGATTTCGCCAAGCGCAACCGTCTCGGCTTCCACCTCTCCTACATCGCGCGCGAGTACCCGGCGCCGCCCTCGGAAGGATTCGATACCGCCTATATGCGGGCGCTCTACCAATACGGATATGACAAGGCCGCTGCCGGTCAGGCCTGGAGCTCGACGGTGCCGTGAGACGGAACGAGGCCCTGACGAAACCGTTGACGATACGGCCAATTCGGCCAGTTTCGCCATGACGCCCCGGCTCCTGCGCGATATAGAAACTAATGTCAGAAACGCGCAGGAATCAGTGGGCATGGGATTGACTGCGACCAGGACAAAACCGGCTGTGCCGAGGCGCGAGGTGCCGAAATCCCGTGGCGGCCGGCCGACAAAAACCGCCGCCATCGAGCGCGACCAGCGGCTGATCGAGGTCGCCACCCGCCTGTTCCTGGACCGCGGCTTCGACGCCACCTCGCTCGACGCGGTCGCGGAAGCGGCCCGGGTCAGCAAGCCCACCGTCTATTCCCGCTATGGCGACAAGCGCGGCCTGTTTGCCGCTGTGCTGAGGCGCGAGATTGCGCGCTGGCTTGCGCCGCTGTCGGCCGCTGCCGAGACGCAGCTCTCCAGCGCCTCCGACATCTCGGTCGAGCAGCGCCTTGTCGAGATCGGGCGCGAGATGCTGACATTCACCTGCGGACCCGATGCCGTCGCGTTCAGCCGCATGATGACGTCGCAGGCGATCAACTTCCCCGACGTCGCCAAGCTCGGCAAGGAGGAAGGCTGGCTCAAGGCTGTCGACGCCACCGCGCGCTTCTTTGACCGTCTGGTGGCGCAGGGCGCGCTCGACATCGAGGACACCACCATCGCAGCCGAGGTTTTTCTCGACGTGGTCGTCGGTCACACCCACCGCCTGGCGACGTTCGGAACGGCGCTCGAGATGAAGCCCGCCGAAAAGCGCATGCGCACGGCCATCAAGCTGTTCCTCGCCGGTGCGCTGGGACCTGCCGACCGCGTCCAGGGCACCACCAAAGGCTCGTCGCGGCGACGCCCCGCGCGCTGACAATTCCGTGAGATTGCCCGCCTTCCGCAACGGAACCTGCCTGCGCCGTTGACCAAAATAAAACGATACGGTATGGTTTAGTTATAAGCGATACGGACCGCTTTTTTCACCAGCCCCAAAGGTGGCCCGTACCGCTAGATCGCCGTGCCGGGTACAGCCCGCCCACGACGTTCCGCGGCCGGCCGACGCCCAAGGCCGGCCGCGAATTCTTTACGATCATCCGGCACACTCGCTGGCCGAGGGTTTCGAGCATGACGACAGCCAAACGACATATCTCGCGACTGCTTGCGACCGCCCTGTCCGCGCTCCTCATCGCCGCACCGGCCCGGGCAATCGTCTCCACGGGCACGCCGACCGCCCTTCACAGCGACACAGATGGTGATGCCGATGCCGACCGCCGGGCCATCAGCCGCGAGATCGAGCGCTTCCGCAGTTCGTCGATCTCCATCAGCCAGGCGATGTCGATTGCCGAAGCCCGGCACGCCGGCGCCACCACGGCGGATGTGAGTTTCGACGGGGCGGACGGGGTGCCGGTGTATCGGGTGAAGACCCTGCAAAACGACCGGATCTGGCGCCACACCATCAATGCGACGACCGGCGAGCTGGTCGGCGGCGAAGCCGCCTTCCCCCTCGCCGAGCTCGACCACGAGGATCGTGACAACCTCGCAGCGCTCGGTGCGATCAGGCACCGCCTGGCTGAGGCCGTGCGCGTCGCCGAACGCGCCGCCTCGGGCAAGGCGATCAGCGGCGGGTTGGTGCGCGAACGCGGCCGGCTCAATTTTTCGATCGTCGTCGTCAGCGGCGACGATCTCAAGGAGGTCACCCTCGAGCCCCCGGGCGCCAAATAGCGGGAGGCCGGCCCCGGCATCGACCGGGGTGAAAGGGCATTGACGGGCGCAAGACTCTCCCGCATAAGTCGCCGCCATGTTCACGACCACCAAACGCACGACCAAAACCACCACGGCCTCAGGGGCCCGGGAGGCGTGCGCGCGTAGTCGTCGACTAGAACGCAATCCACTCTACCGAAGCCCCGCCCATGATGGTCCGGGGCTTTTTTGTTGTCTAGATTTCAAACGCATGGAGGACAAAGTGAGTAACGATCCCGTCGTCGCGATTGTCGGCGTCACCGGTGCGGTGGGCGCCGAATTCATCGCCACCATGGACAAGCGCGGCTTTCGCGTCGGCAAGCTGAAGGCACTGGCCAGCGCCCGCTCGGCCGGCAAGACGGTGTCGTTCCGCGGCCAGCCGGTCGTGATCGAGGAGCTCAATGAGCGCTCGTTCGAAGGCGTCGACATCGCCCTGTTCTCCGCCGGCGGCAGCATCTCCCGGAAGTATGCGCCGATCGCGGTCAAGTCGGGCGCGGTCGTGGTCGACAACTCCTCCGCCTTCCGCATGGACCCGAACGTGCCGCTGGTGATCCCCGAGATCAACGCCAACCGGATTCGCGACCACAAGGGCATCATCGCCAATCCGAACTGCGCCGCCATCACCGCGCTGGTGCCGCTGTGGCCGATCCACCAGAAGAACCGTATCAAGCGTGTCATCATCTCGACCTACCAGGCCGCGTCCGGCGCCGGCGCCGCCGCGATGGAGGAGCTGGTCGAATCCACGCGCGCCAATCTCAACGGGCAGGTCTATACGCCGAAGGTGATGCCGCATCCCTACGCGTTCAACCTCTTCAATCACAACACCGCCGTCGATCCCGACACCGGTTACAACGACGAAGAGACCAAGGTCATCAAGGAGACCCGCAAGATCTTCGAGGACGAGAAAATCGCCATCGGCGTCACCTGCGTGCGCGTGCCGGTGCTGCGCGCCCATTGCGAGGCCATCACCTTCGAATGCGAGAAGCCGATCAGCGAGGACCAGGTCCGCGCTATCATGGCGCAGGCGCCCGGCGTGAAGGTGGTCGACGACCGCGCCAAGAACTACTTCCCGATGCCGATCGACGCCTCGGGCCAGGACGACGTCCTGGTCGGCCGTATCCGCAAGGATCTGAGCGATCCCTCAGGGCATTCGATCTCGATGTTCGTTGCGGCGGATCAATTGCTCAAGGGCGCGGCGCTGAACGCGGTGCAGATCGCGGAGCTACTGCCGCAGCGGGTGATGGCGTAACGGATGTCGTAGCAACCGGTATCGTAGGGTGGGCAAAGGCGCGCAAGCGCCGTGCCCACCACTCTCGCCCCTTAATCAAAAAAGACGTGGGCACGCTTCGCTTTGCCCACCCTACAGCACCGCTCGAAACAACAGACACGCATCGCCATACGAATAGAAGCGATATCCATTCGCGATCGCATGCGCATAGGCCCGCTTCATCGTCTCCAGCCCCGAAAACGCCGACACCAGCATGAACAGCGTCGACTTCGGCAGATGGAAATTCGTCATCAAAATATCGACCGCGCGGAAGCGATAGCCGGGCGTGATGAAGATCGAGGTCTCGGCCGCGAACGGCTGAATCGTGCCGTCCTCGCGCGCTGCACTCTCGAGCAGGCGCAATGACGTGGTGCCGACGGCGACGATGCGGCCGCCGTCCTTCCGTGCGCTGTTGAGCCGCTCCGCTGTCTCCGCCGAGATCGTGCCCCACTCGGCATGCATCTTGTGGCCTTCGGTATCGTCGACCTTGACCGGCAGGAAGGTCCCTGCCCCGACATGCAGCGTCACGCGGTTGACGCCGACGCCGCGGTCACGCAGCGCCTGCTCCAGCGCCGGGGTAAAATGCAGGCCCGCGGTCGGCGCGGCGACCGCGCCTTCGTTCGCCGCGAACATGGTCTGGTAATCGGCGAGGTCCTGCTCGTCGGGCGTGCGCTTGGAGGCGATGTAGGGCGGCAGCGGCGGGCTGCCGAGATCGGCGATGGCCTGGTCCAGCGCCGGGCCGTGGAACGAGAACGACAGCGTCACTTCGCCCTCTAAGCCCTTGGCTTCGACCTCGGCATCGAGATGCCCGAGCAGGCAGACCTTGCCTTCATTGCCGAAACGGATGCGGTCGCCGGCCGTGAGCTTCTTCGCCGGCTTCACCAGCGCCTGCCAGCGCGAGCCGTCGAGCCGCTTGATTAGCGTCGCCTCGATCTTCGGCTCGGTCTCGCGGCCGATGCGGCGACCCTTCAATTGCGCGGCGATCACCTTGGTGTCGTTGACGACGAGCTGGTCGCCCGGCTGCAGCCATTGTGCGAGGTCGGCGATGGTCTGGTCGCGCAGCGCGCCGTTCTCCACGACCAGCATCTTCGCGGAGTCGCGCGGGCTCGCAGGGCGCAACGCGATGCGCTCGGCGGGAAGGTCGAAATCGAACAGGTCGGTGCGCATGTCGGGCGAGTGCCGTGCAGTCGGACCCTCATGGTGAGGAGGCGCGTAGCGCCGTCTCGAACCATGAAAGCCGAGCTGCAGCAGCGGGGCCTTCATCCTTCGAGACGCGCGTTCCGCGCTCCTCAGGATGAGGATCGAGCGATTACTCCTTGTCCGCGGCCATCCGCGCCTTGACGATCTTGTCGGGGTTCTGCACCGGCTCGCCGCGCTTGATCTTGTCGACGTTTTCCATGCCCTCGGTGACCTTGCCCCACACCGTGTACTGGTTGTCGAGGAAGCGGGCGTCGTCGAAGCAGATGAAGAACTGGCTGTCGCCGGAATCCGGGCTCGCGGCGCGCGCCATCGACGTGGTGCCGCGCACATGCGGCTCCTTGTTGAACTCGGCCTTCAGCTTCTTGCCGGAGCCGCCGGTGCCGGTGCCCTGCGGGCAGCCGGTCTGCGCCATGAAGCCGTCGATCACGCGGTGGAACACGATGCCGTCGTAAAAGCCCTCACGGACCAGTTCCTTGATGCGCGCGACATGGCCGGGCGCGAGGTCGGGCCGCATCTCGATTGTGACCGGGCCCTGCGTGGTCTCGAGGATCAGGGTGTTTTCGGTGGCGCTCATGCTCGTCTCTCTTGCGTTGGAGGTGAAGTCTTGTCAGGTGACGTTTTGCGGCTGCGGAACTGGATCGCGAATGGACGTCCCGCAGCGGCGCCGGCCATTGCATCGGTAAATGGCATCGGCGTGCAGCGTTGCAACGCCTCCATCACCGCGATCCGGTATTGCAGCCGGTCATTGTCGGAGGCCTCCGCGGATTCATAGGAGATCCTCGGATGGCCCAGAATGTCGCCGGACCGGTTAAAGCTCACGACGACGGTGATGTCGAGTGGGCGGGCCTTGGCGACCGGCGGCGGTTTCCAGCAGGTCCGCAGATGCCGGAAGATGTCCTGGATGGTGTTGACCTGCCCATCCTCTGCGGCCGCACCGGACAGGCCGAACAGCAGCAATGCGGCAACCAGCACGAGCTTGTCGCCGCAGCGCGCCATCGCAATCTCCTATTTGATGTCGGAGGCGACCTGCACCTTCACCATCTTGTCGGGATCGGTCACGGCGCCGCCGGCGGAGCCGGGAGGGGCCTTCTTCAGCTTGTCGACGACGTCCATGCCCTGCACGACCTCGCCGATCACGGTGTACTGGTTATCGAGGCTGCCGCCGTCGGCGAACATGATGAAGAACTGCGAGTTGGCGGTGTCGACGCTGTCGCCGCGCCGGGCCATCCCGACGATGCCGCGCGCGAAATGCACCTTGGAGAATTCCTGCTTCAGGTTCGGATATTTCGATCCGCCGGTGCCGTTGAAGTTCTGGCCGTCGCCGGTCTGCGCCATGAAGCCGTCCATGACGCGATGGAACGGCACGTTGTTGTAGAAGCCCTCGCGCGCCAGCTGCTTGATGCGCTCGGCGTGATGGGGCGCGATGTCGGTCCGCAGCTTGATGACGATGCGACCCTTGGTGGTGTCGATGACGATGGCGTTGGCCTTGTCGAGATTGGCCGGCAATTGCTGCGCCACGGCCGGCACCGCGAACAGAAGCGCGGCAAGAACTGCGAGAATTCGGATCATGACAACTCCGGATCAGAGAGAAGAGGAAGCGCGCCGTTATACGGCGAATTTTGCCTTGAGCTGTGCCGCAACCTGCGGCGGGACGAAGGCCGAGACGTCCCCGCCCATGCCGGCGATCTGGCGCACCAAAGTGGCGGTGATCGGGCGAACCATGGGAGAGGCCGGCAGGAAGACCGTATGCACCTCGGGCGCCATGGTCCCGTTCATGCCGGCGAGCTGCATTTCGTAGTCGAGGTCGCTGCCGTCACGCAGCCCCCGGATCATGATGGTGGCACCGTGCTTGCGCGCAGCGGTGACCGCCAGATCGTCGAAGGTCACCGCTTCGAGCACGCAGCCGGCCTGGGCCGCCAACGGCCCGCAGACGTCATCGAGCATCTGCAGCCGCTCCTCGGTCGAGAACAGCGGCTTCTTGCCGGGATGGACCCCGATCGCGACCACGAGCCGGTCGCACAGCGAAACGCTGTGCCGGACCACGTCCAGATGGCCGTTGGTGATGGGGTCGAAGGAACCGGGATAGAAGGCAATGCGCGGCATGGCTCCCTCCTACCGCGCCCGGCCCGGCCCGGCAAGCCGGGCGGGTTCCCCGGCCAAACCCACCGAGATATCCCGCCGACCGCGCCGGCAATGGCCGGTTTGTTTCGTCCCTGAGGCGACCACGAAACAAAGGGGCACGGACACGAAACCATTTCCCGTGCCGGCGAAGACGTCCGGAAACTGGCCATGGTTACTAATCCGGCCAACGAATGACGGGCCGCACACTGGGCGTAGGCGGCCGCATCACAGGGGACTGTCAAATGATCAAGGCTCTTTCAGCGATCGCTCTGTCTGCGTGTGTCGCCGCCGCCCTCACCCTTCTGCCCGGCTTTGCCCCGAAAGTGGAAGCCAGCGTGCCGCAGCCGCTGGCCAAGAGCGACCGGCTCGATATCCGCACCATCGGCAAGGATTGCTCGCAGCAGGCCTGGCCGAATTTCGAGGCTTCGTGCCTGCGCAAGGCCGGCACCAAGGCGAATGTCCGCGAGGCGCGCCTCGTGACCGCGAATCGGACTCCGTAGTCGGCCCTGTCAGCTCCCCGTCACATAATCCCGATGGCGTTTTGCGACCTCCCGTCGCAGACTGCATGATGATCGCGCCCGGCGGAATGGCCCGTCGGGCGCAATCGCATCGGGGGGTAGCCATTGTCCAGTACGCCCGCTGTCGCGTCCGGCCACCATCCTGATCCGCTACCGCTTGCCATGACCATGGGCGCCCTCGGGGTAGTCTATGGCGATATCGGTACCAGCCCGCTCTATGCCCTGAAGGAAGCCGCCAAGGCGGCGGCCCACGGTGCCACTTTGACCCCCGGCGCAGTTCTGGGGATTGCATCTCTGATCTTCTGGGCCCTGCTGCTGATCATCTCGCTGAAGTATGCGCTGCTGATCCTTCGCGCGGACAACCGCGGCGAAGGCGGCATCGTCGCCCTGCTGGCGCTGCTGCATGCCCGCCACGCCCAGCCCGGGACCTGGCGTGCCCATCTGCTCGTCGTTGGGCTCGTCGGCGCCGCCCTGCTCTATGGCGACGGTGCGATCACGCCGGCGATCTCTGTGCTCTCAGCCATCGAGGGTCTCAAGGTCGACGCCCCCTCGCTTGCGCCCGCCGTGGTGCCCGTGACCGTCGTCATCCTGATCGGCCTGTTCATGATTCAGAAACAGGGCACCGGCTTCATCGGCCGTATCTTCGGGCCGGTGATGCTGGCCTGGTTCGTCGTGCTCGCGGCGCTCGGCATCCACGGCATCGTCAAGGCGCCGGCGGTGCTGGCGGCGCTCAGCCCGCTCTATGCCTTCGACTTCCTGATTCACCAGGATTTCCACGTCTCCTTCGCCATCCTCGGCGCGGCCTTCCTGGCGGTGACCGGCGGCGAGGCCATGTACGCCGACATGGGGCATTTCGGCCGCTTCCCGATCCGGCTGGCCTGGTTCGCGATCTGCCTGCCGGCGCTGGTGCTAAACTATTTCGGGCAGGCCGCGCTGCTCATCACCGATCCCACCATGATCGAGAACCCGTTCTTCCAGCTCTGCCCCGACGCCCTGCACTATCCGCTGGTCGCGTTCTCGGCGGTGGCGACCGTGATAGCCTCGCAGGCGATCATCTCCGGCGTGTTTTCGCTGACACAGCAGTCGATCCAGCTCGGCTTCCTGCCGCGCATGCAGATCCGCCACACCCAGAGCGACGCCATCGGCCAGATCTACGTGCCGCTGGTGAACTGGTTGCTCGCTGCCGCAACGCTTGGCGCGGTCCTCAGCTTCGGCACCTCGGATGCGCTGGCCGGCGCCTACGGCATCGCGGTGTCGCTGCTGATGGCGATCACCACGCTGCTGGCCGCGTTGCTCGCGATCCAGTGGGGTTTTTCGCCCTGGCTCGTCGTTGCGGTCAACGGATTCTTCTTCGTAATCGATTTGATCTTCTTCTCGGCCAATTCGATCAAGCTGTTCGAGGGCGGCTGGTTTCCGCTGCTGCTCGCCGGCCTCGTCGCCTTCCTGATGCTGACCTGGCGCGCCGGCGTGAAGCTGGTCGAGACGGCGCGCGCGAAGCTGCGCCAGCCGGAAGAGGATTTGATCGAGACCGCTGTCAACAAGTGCACCGCTCGGCTGCCCGGCACGGCCGCGTTCCTGGCGGCGGCGCCGAAGGGCGTGCCGCTGGCCCTGACGCAATTCGTCAAGCACAACCGCGTGCTGCACGAACGCGTACTGCTGGTCACCGTGCTGATCGAGGAGTTGCCGCACATCCCCGAGGAGGACCGCGCCGAGGTGATCGAGATCATCCCCGGAATCACCCGCGTGGTCCTGCATTACGGCTTCATGCAGAACCCGACGATCTATGAGGGACTGAATCTCGTCTGCCGCCAGGGCAAGCTGCCCGGCATCGACCTCTCCGACATCACCTATTATGTCGGCCGCGAGACCATCATCCCGCGCGAGGATGTCCCGGGCATGTGGGTCTGGCGCGAAAGCGTATTCGCCTTCCTGCAACGCAACGCCGAACGCTCCGCCGCATTCTTCGGCGTGCCGACCAAGCAGGTGGTGGAGTTCGGCACGGAGCTGGAGATTTAGCGTGAGCGCGTAGCCCGCATGAGCGGAGCGCCATACGGGGAAATGTGTCCCGGATATCGCCGCTCATCCGGGCTACAGCAGTGACGCGTCACTCCCCGTTTCCCTCACCATTCGCGCCGTTCCCGCTCTCAGCCTCTTCGGTGATGTGCTCGACCGACACCACGTGCTCGTCCTCGGCGGTGTCGAACACGATCACGCCTTGCGTCGAGCGGCCGGCGATGCGGATGCCTTCGACCGGGCAGCGGATTAATTGGCCCTTGTCGGTGACCAGCATGATCTGATCGGCGTCCTCGACGGGGAACGACGCGACGAGGTTGCCGTTGCGGTTGTTGACGCTCATGGCGACGATGCCTTTGCCGCCGCGGCCGGTGGTGCGGTATTCGTAGGACGAGGTCCGCTTGCCGTAGCCGTTGACGGAGACGGTGAGCACGACCTGCTCGGCCGCCGACATCTCGACATAGCGCTCCGGCGGAAGCTGGAAGCTGCCGGAGGTCGTCTCCTCGGCCTCGGCCTCCGCAACCGGCTCCTCGGCCGCGGCTTCGCCGGCGACCGCACGGCGCATCTTCAAATAGGCCGAGCGTTCGTCCGAGGACGTCTCGACGTGGCGCAGGATCGCCAGCGAGATCACCTTGTCGCCTTCGCCCAGCGCGATGCCGCGCACGCCCATCGAGGTGCGCCCGGTGAACACGCGAACGTCGGTGACGGGGAAGCGGATGCACTGGCCGCCGGCTCCGGTGAGCAGCACGTCGTCGTGCTCGGTGCAGATCTGCACGTCCACGATCGCTTCATTCTCGTCGAGCTTCATCGCGATGATGCCGGAGCGGCGGACGTCGACGAAGTCGGACAGCTTGTTGCGGCGGACATTGCCGCCCGTGGTGGCGAACATCACGTCGAGGTTGGCCCAGGTGGATTCGTCCTCCGGCAGCGGCATGATGGTGGTGATGCGCTCGCCCTGCTCCAGCGGCAGGATGTTGATCAGCGCCTTGCCGCGCGCGTTCGGCGCGGCCATCGGCAGGCGCCAGACCTTCTCCTTGTAGACCTGGCCGCGCGAGGAGAAGAACAGCACCGGCGTGTGCGTGGAGGCCACGAACAGGCGCGAGACGAAATCCTCGTCGCGGGTCTGCATGCCGGCGCGGCCCTTGCCGCCGCGGCGCTGCGCCCGGTAGGCCGACAGCGGCACGCGCTTGACGTAGCCGGCGTGGGACACGGTGACGACCATGTCCTCGCGCTGGATCAGGTCCTCGTCCTCGACCTCGCCTTCCTGCTCGATGATCACCGTGCGCCGCGGGGTCGCGAACTCGGCCTTCACCTCGGCAAGCTCGGTCTTGATGATGCCGAGCACGCGCTCGCGCGAGCGAAGGATATCGAGATAATCGGCGATCTCGCCGGCGAGCTTGTCGAGCTCTTCGCGAATTTCGTCGCGGCCGAGTGCGGTGAGGCGCTGCAGGCGCAGGTCGAGAATGGCCCTCGCCTGCTCCATCGACAGCCGGATGGTGCCATCCGCGCTGATGCGGTGACGCGGATCGTCGATCAGCGTCAGCATGTCCTCGACGTCCCGGGCCGGCCAGTCGCGCGACATCAGGGTGTCGCGCGCGGTGGTCGGGTCCGGCGAGGTCCGGATCACGCGGATCATCTCGTCGATATTGGCCACCGCGATCGCCAGACCCACCAAAATATGGGCGCGGTCGCGCGCCTTGGCGAGCAGGTACTTGGTGCGCCGCGTGACGACCCGCTCACGGAAGTCGACGAAGATCGCCAGCAGGTCCTTCAGATGCATGATCCGCGGACGGCCGCTGTCGAGCGCGACCATGTTGACGCCGAAGCTCGTCTGCAGTGGCGTGAACCGGTACAGCTGGTTCAGCACAACATCCGGCACCGCGTCGCGCTTCAATTCGATGACGACGCGGTAGCCGTCGCGGTCGGATTCGTCGCGGAGGTCACCGATGCCCTCGATCTTCTTTTCCTTGACCAGCTCGGCGATGCGCTCGACCATCGTCGCCTTGTTCACCTGATAGGGGATCTCGGTGATGATGATCGCCTCGCGCTCCTTGCGGATGGTCTCGATCGCGACCTTGCCACGCATGACGACCGAGCCGCGGCCGAGGTGATAGGCGGCGCGGATGCCCGCACGTCCGAGAATGACGCCGCCGGTCGGGAAATCCGGTCCCGGCACGATGTTGATGAGTTCGTCGATGGTGAGCGCGGGATTGTCGATCAGCGCGACGCAGGCGTCGATGACCTCGCCGAGATTGTGCGGCGGGATGTTGGTGGCCATGCCGACCGCGATGCCGCCGGCGCCGTTGACGAGGAGGTTGGGGAACTTGGCCGGCAAGACCGAAGGTTCGGTCTCGTTGTTGTCGTAGTTCGGCTGGAAGTCGACCGTGTCCTTGTCGATGTCGGCCAGCAGCGCCAGCGCGGCCTTGGTCAGGCGCGCTTCGGTGTAACGATAGGCAGCCGGAGGATCGCCATCAACCGAGCCGAAATTGCCCTGGCCGTCGATCAGCGGCACACGCATCGAGAAGTCCTGCGCCATGCGGACCATGGCGTCGTAGATCGACTGGTCGCCGTGCGGGTGATACTTACCGATGACGTCACCGACCACGCGGGCGGATTTGACGTACTTCTTGTCGGGCGTGTGCCCCTGCTCGTTCATCGAGAACAGGATGCGGCGGTGCACCGGCTTGAGGCCGTCACGGGCATCAGGCAGCGCCCGCGCCACGATCACGCTCATGGCGTAGTCGAGATAGGACTTCTTCATCTCCTCGAAGATGGAGACGGGGCGAATATCCGAGGGTTGCGCCGGCTGGTCGCCGGGCTTGTCGTCGTCGTCAGCCAAGGGGAAATCCGGTGAGGTTTTATCTGGGAATCATATAGCGCATCGCCCCCCTGATAACCACCCTCGCGGGGGTCTTGGGAAGCGCTTTTTCCGCTCATTTTTCCAATAGCTTACGGCGCTGCAGGGAGCATTTTTGACAAGCCCGGAACAGGCCTTCCGAAATCGCCTTCGAGACCTCGTCGATCGCGCGGCAAGCGCGCTTCATGGGCGGATTTGCGCCGGCGGAATCCGAGTTCAACCCACACATGAAGCGGGCCCGGAAATCCCGAGCCCGTCCTGTCGATTAGTACGATTTGCTGACATGAAATGGGAGGCGCCGCCGCTGAGCCCGCGAGCGTCCCCTAAAGTCCCGTCCTTGCTCAGAACGGGATATCGTCGTCCATGTCGCTGTTGCGGCCACCGCCGCCGGCGGCCACGGGACGGCGCGGTGCGCTGCTGACCGGTCCGGAAGAGCCGAAATCGCCGCTCGGCTCGTCGCCGAAGCTGCCGCCTCCGCCGCCGCCGCTGCGGCCGTCGAGCATCGTCAGCGTCGAGTTGAAGCCCTGGAGCACGATCTCGGTCGAATACTTCTCGACGCCGCTCTGGTCGGTGTACTTGCGGGTCTGGAGCGCGCCCTCGATGTAAACCTTGGCGCCCTTCTTCAGGTACTGTTCGACGATCTTGCAAAGCGGCTCAGAGAAGATCACGACGCGGTGCCACTCGGTCTTTTCCTTGCGCTCGCCGCTGTTCTTGTCGCGCCAGGTCTCCGACGTTGCGATGCTCAGGTTCGCAATCGGCCGCCCGTCCTGGGTGCGGCGGATTTCAGGATCCTTGCCGAGATTTCCAACCAGAATGACCTTGTTGACGCTTCCCGCCATCGCCGCTCTCCAATCCGAATGCCACTGAATTTCATAGGGCCGAGCGCGCTGCCCGCGTTCTCTGCGCCTGTTGAGGCGACCCTATACGCTTGCAGGCGCCACTCAGCCCGGCACCCCCAAGGTTATCCCCACATATAGCACCGACCTTCGTCGTGTTCCAGATTTGTTCTTCTCGGAAATACGATGGAGGGCTGACGGTGCAACCGTCCGTGGCCGCCAGCGGAGCGGTGGTGTCCTCACCGGCGTCGCGTTCGACCGGGCGAGCGAACTCCGTTGGAGCCGCGCACGGCCCGCCGATCACAGCATGTATCGCTCTGATACTGTTCCGAAATTGGAACCAGGCCCGCGACGCCCGACACTCGAAGCAATGAGTCAGTAACCATCACCTTTCGCGCAACTGTGGCTTTCTGGAGACACAACTTGCGGCTTCAGTGGTGTAAGCACAGCACCAGTTGGGCCATCGAGTCCGCTGCCCTTCCGGTCAAGGAAGGCAACAACAGAAACTGGGACTGGGATTAAGTAAGATGAAAAAGGTTTTGTTGGCTTCGGCCTGTTTGTTCGCTCTCGCTGCTCCGGCCTCGGCCGCCGATCTCGCAGCCCGCCCCTACACCAAGGCTCCGATCGCCCCGATGGCTTCGGTCTACAACTGGACCGGGTTCTATCTCGGTGTCGTCGGTGGCGGCGCCTGGGAAGCCTCGTCAGGCGACCCGAAGATGCAGGGTGGCTTCGTCGGCGGCACCGCCGGCTACAACTGGCAGACCGGCAACGTGGTGTTCGGCCTCGAGGCCGATGCTGCTTGGGCTGACGTCAGTGCTTCCGCGACCGCTCTCGGCATCACCGTGTCGTCGAAGACCGACGCGCTCGGCACCGTCCGCGGCCGCATCGGCTGGGCTGTCAACAACGTGCTATTCTACGGCACCGGTGGTTACGCCTGGATCGACAACAAGCTCAGCGTCAGCGCGCTCGGCGTGACCGTCTCCGACAGCAAGTTCCACTCGGGCTGGACCGTCGGTGCGGGCGTCGAGGCGTTCATCGCTCCGCAGTGGTCGGTCAAGGGCGAGTACCTCTATCGCAGCCTCGGCGGCGAGACCTACTTCTCCGGCCTCGGCGCGCCCATCAACAGCGGCACGCTCAACTTCCACACCGTGCAGCTCGGCGTGAACTATCACTTCGGCGCCCCGGTCGTCGCCAAGTACTAAGCTACGCTTCAACGCCAACGCGTTACGAAAGGCCGGCCTCGTGCCGGCCTTTTTGTTTGGCGGGTACGCTTGCCGCGCCGTTCCGCAAAGCCACCTGCTGCCAGATGCCGCCAGCGCGCCAACAATCCGTTGACGATTCGCAACTGCCACTGGAAATCCGTCTCCGTTCTTCCTACGTTCGCTGGCAACCCCATCGGCGCCGATCCCGGTTCCGGGCGAAGCGCGCCTTCATTACTGGCGCGGTCGCGCACCCGTGGGATTCCCTAGGGGCAACTCGGATGGATGAAGTGATCAAGGCGAAGCGCCAACAGCAGAACGCGGGCTCCAGCCGGCACGCAATTACGATCCGTGGCGCGCGCGAGCACAACCTCAAGAACATCGACGTCGAGATTCCCCGCGACAAGCTGGTGGTGTTCACCGGTCTCTCCGGCTCCGGCAAATCCTCGCTCGCCTTCGACACCATCTATGCCGAGGGCCAGCGCCGCTACGTCGAATCGCTGTCGGCCTATGCGCGCCAGTTCCTCGAGATGATGCAGAAGCCCGACGTCGACCAGATCGACGGCCTGTCGCCGGCGATCTCGATCGAGCAGAAGACGACATCGAAGAATCCCCGCTCGACCGTCGGCACCGTCACCGAAATCTACGACTACATGCGCCTGCTCTGGGCGCGCGTCGGCGTGCCCTATTCGCCCGCCACGGGCCTGCCGATCGAGAGCCAGACTGTCTCGCAGATGGTCGACCGCGTGCTGGCGCTGCCTGAAGGCACGCGCCTTTATCTGCTCGCACCCGTCGTGCGCGGCCGCAAGGGCGAGTACCGCAAGGAGCTCGCCGAATGGCTCAAGAAGGGCTTCCAGCGCGTCAAGATCGACGGCACCTTCCATGAGCTGGCGGAAGCGCCGACGCTCGATAAGAAATTCCCGCATGACATTGACGTCGTGGTCGACCGCATCGTGGTGCGCGCCGACATCGGCCAGCGCCTCGCCGAAAGCTTCGAGACCGCGCTGAAGCTCGCCGAAGGCCTCGCCGTCGTCGAGTTCGCCGACGCGCCGGCGACGGCGCCCGCGGAAGAGAAGGAAAAGAAGAAGACCGCCAAGATACACGACAAGAGCGGCCCCGAGCGCATCCTGTTCTCGGAAAAGTTCGCCTGCCCCGTGTCCGGTTTCACCATTCCGGAGATCGAGCCGCGCCTGTTCTCGTTCAACAATCCCTACGGCGCCTGTCCGGCCTGCGGCGGCCTCGGAGTCGAGCAGCATGTCGACGAGGACCTCGTCATCCCCGACAAGGAGGCTGCCATCGGCAAGGGCGCGATCGCGCCCTGGGCGAAATCGTCGTCGCCCTATTACGTGCAGACGCTGACTGCGCTCGGCAAGCATTACAAGTTCACGCTGACCACCAAGTGGAAGGACCTTTCCAAAAAGACGCAAAACGCGATCCTCCACGGCTCCGGCGAGGACGAGATCAAGTTCTCCTACGAGGACGGGGTGCGCTCCTACGACACCAAGAAGCCGTTCGAAGGCGTCATCACCAACATCAACCGCCGCTATCGCGAAACGGAAAGCGAGTGGGCCCGCGAGGAGCTCGCAAAGTACTTCCACGATGTACCCTGCGAGGCGTGCCACGGTTTCCGGCTCAAGCCCGAGGCGCTCAGCGTCAAGATCGGCGGCAAGCATATCGGCGAGATCTCGGAGATGTCCGTGAAGGGCGCCGGCGCATGGTTCGAGACCGTGCCGGAGGCGCTGAACACGCAGCAGAACGAGATCGCCGGACGCATCCTGAAGGAGATCCGCGAGCGCCTCACCTTCCTGCTCGACGTCGGCCTCAACTACCTCACGCTGTCCCGCTCCTCCGGCACGCTGTCCGGCGGCGAGAGCCAGCGCATCCGCCTGGCCTCGCAGATCGGCTCGGGGCTGACAGGCGTGCTCTACGTGCTGGACGAGCCCTCGATCGGCCTGCACCAGCGCGACAATGCCCGGCTGCTCGACACGCTGAAGCGGCTGCGCGACCTCGGCAACACCGTGATCGTGGTCGAGCATGACGAGGACGCCATTCTGCTCGCCGACCACGTGCTCGACATCGGCCCCGGCGCCGGCATGCATGGCGGCAACATCATCGCCGAAGGCACGCCCGCCGAGATCATGCGCAACCCGAAATCGCTGACCGGCAAGTACCTGACCGGCGAGCTCGAGGTCGAGGTGCCGGAGCGGCGCCCGCCGAACCATCGCCGCACCATCAAGGTGGTGAACGCGCGCGGTAACAATCTCAAGAACGTCACCGCCGAAATTCCGCTCGGCCTGTTCACCGCCGTCACCGGCGTGTCCGGCGGCGGCAAGTCGACGCTGCTGATCGACACGCTCTACAAGGCGATCGCGCGCAAGCTGAACAATGCCAGCGAGGGCGCCGCCCCGCACGACCGCATCGAGGGCCTCGAGCACATCGACAAGATCATCGACATCGACCAGTCGCCGATCGGCCGCACGCCGCGTTCGAACCCTGCGACCTATACCGGCGCCTTCACGCCGATCCGCGAATGGTTCGCCGGCCTGCCCGAGTCCAAGGCGCGCGGCTACGAACCCGGCCGCTTCTCCTTCAACGTCAAGGGCGGCCGCTGCGAAGCCTGCCAGGGCGACGGCGTCATCAAGATCGAGATGCACTTCCTGCCCGACGTCTACGTCACCTGCGACGTCTGCAAGGGCAAGCGCTACAACCGCGAGACGCTGGAGGTGCTGTTCAAGGGCAAGTCCATCGCCGACGTGCTCGACATGACCGTCGAGGAAGCCGCCGAGTTCTTCAAGGCGGTCCCGCGCGTGCGCGAGACGTTCCAGACCTTGCACCGGGTCGGCCTCGACTACATCCATGTCGGCCAGCAGGCCACGACGCTGTCAGGCGGCGAAGCCCAGCGTGTCAAGCTCGCCAAGGAACTGTCCAAGCGCGCCACCGGCCGCACGCTCTACATCCTGGACGAGCCGACCACCGGCCTTCATTTCCACGACGTCAAGAAGCTCTTGGAGGTGCTGCACGAGCTGGTCGCGCAGGGCAACACGGTCGTGGTCATCGAGCACAATCTCGAAGTCATCAAGACCGCCGACTGGGTCATCGACCTCGGCCCCGAAGGCGGCGACGGCGGCGGCGAAATCGTCGCCTGGGGCCCGCCGGAAGACATCGCGAAGGCGCCGCGGAGCTACACGGGGAAGTTTTTGGCGCCGGTGCTGAAGAAGGCAAGGAAGCCGAAGCGCGGGCGGACGAGCGAGGCGGCGGAGTAGTATTTTCCATCTAACCGTCCATGGCGCCTTACCATTCAACGCTCGTCGCCTCAGGAGATGCGGCTCAACAAGCCCGGGATATCGTCAAAGGAGTCGACCCAGAGGATGTTTAATCCAAGAGCGTTGGCATCCTGCTCCTCCAGGAGCTTTGATACTCGCTCCAGCGAAGAATCCTTTGGGTGCTCCGGGCTCTTCTTGATGATGAAGTGCGACATAACCTTGTCGGGATTCTTGCGCCAAGCGACATCCAAGAGCCGGCGCATATTAGGATCGGTCAAACTAATTCCAAGGAACAGGCAGGTGTTTTGAGTCAATTTTGTCAACTGGATCAAGTTCGACCAACTGAATGCTTCAATGAACTGGCTGTGATAGGCGTCCTCACTAAAAACGAGCTCAGTTTTAGGTATTTCGCCATAACGCGGCAAATATCCGTGAACATGATAAATTGGAATCTCGTTGCCGTCATGTCTAATGGCTTCAGAGTAGATCGGCCGATTTGCAATTGCGTGCTTCTCCAACGCTTCCTCGACAAGGCAATCAAAGTTAAACGTTATGATTGAGTCTAATGCTTTCGCGTCACGTTGAGGACGCGTCAGCTTGACAATACTATCGATGAGATCGGAATTGCCGGTATCGGCCGCGTAAAGCGCATCACGTGTTTCGCTAGTAAAATCATCGCCCAAATTGTTCTTCAGATATTTTCCTAGTATGAGAGACGACGATCTTCCATAGACCCTTTGGAATTCGATAGCGGTGTTTTTCCCGATCTCCATCGAAAGGTTCTTCGAGAGCTTTTCCATCATCCGATCCAACAAACGGACCAAAAGTTCGCCCCAAGAAGGAATTCCCGCTTTGACTGAAATTCCAGCTCCACAAACCAGCGTGAGGCGACCGCGCTGCAAAGCTTCGTGAAGCGCTCGAATTTGTGTATCGATACTATCCCCGCTCGGAGCGGCAGTCGTCTGCGATCTGCCGATCAACGCCATCTTTGTCGTTCGAAGGTCTGCGACGAGTCTTTCCAATCCTGCGTCGAAGTCTTGCGAAAAATCTAAGTATTGTAGATGCGCCAAATAATTCGGCACAGAAACTTCATCAATCTTTATCGGAATAATCCGACGAGACCCGTTCGTGATTTCCTGTTGCAATACGATTGTTGCGAATTCTTGCTGAGCAAGTGCAGATCGAAATGAGTTCTTGCTAACAATGATCAGAAGCACATTTGATTCTTCCAACTCTTCTAAGATCTTACGCTGGAAATTGTCACCCATCTTGAGCTGGAAACGATTGTCCCAAGTGGCATATCCTGCGCCACGAAGACGTTGAGAGATTTTGTCGACGGCCGATTTATCACGATCGCTATGGCTAATGAATATCCGCAATCGCGGCAGTTTGGTGGACCGCCTTCTTGCTTTAACTTTCTTAGCCATCAAAACCGCCACCAATTTGAATGCAATCAATAATTGATCATTTATATCAATGCTCTCGGTCTTTTCAAGGAGACTCAAGTTCTGACTTCTCTCGCCCTCGCCATCTTCGATCTCGACGGCACGCTCGCCGACAGCTTTCCCTGGTTCCTGCGCACCATCAACGACATCGCCGATCGCTTCGGCTTCCGCCGCGTCGCCGATGAGGACATCGAGGGACTGCGGCATGCGTCGACGCGGGAGATCCTCAGACGCCTCGAAGTGCCCTTGTGGAAGCTGCCGGCGATCGCGCGGCATGCGCGGCGGCTGAAGGCGGAGGCGGCTTCCGAGATTTCGCTGTTTGCGGGCGTCGAGACGATGCTGCGGACGCTGGCCGAGGACGGCGTGCGGCTCGCGCTGGTGACGTCCGACAGCGAAGCCAATGCGCGCGAGAAGCTTGGGCCGAGCGCCGCGCTGTTTGCGTATTTCGATTGCGCGGCGTCGGTATTCGGCAAGCCCGCGAAATTCCGCCGGGTCATCCGCCGTTCCGGCATCGCGCCGGACAAGGTCATCGCGATCGGCGACGAGGTGCGCGACATCGAGGCGGCACGCGCGGTGGGAATCGCCTGCGGCGCCGTGTGCTGGGGCTATGCGGCCCCAGTGGCTCTGCGGGCGCTGGGGCCGGATCATGTGTTTGAGCGGATGGATAAGATTGCATCGACGCTTTGTCCCGGTGCCGTAGTGCCGTAGCCCGGATGAGCGTAGCGATATCCGGGACCGTCGGCGGATGAGGATGGCGTTGCCCGCATGTCGCGTCGCTCATGCGGGCTACGAAGAAGACCCCCTACTCGGTCCTGCGCAAAAACGCACCGAACGCCCTTGGGCCATCCCCTGTCTTGATCTCGCCGATCACCTTCAACTCGTCTGCATCGATGATGCTGAGCGTGTTGCTCTCCCAGCACGCCACGATGACGCGCTTGCCGTCGGCGGTGGCCGCGATGCCTTCGGGATAGTCGCCGACATTGATGCGCTTGACCGGCTTCAGGCTCGCCAGGTCGAACACGCTGACGGTGCCGCCATATTGGTCGGTGACGAAGCCGCGGCCCATCGTCAGCGCCACCGCATAGGGCCGCATGCCCACCTTCACACGGGCGATCTCGCGGCCCGCCGCAATGTCGATCACCGAGACGTCGTCGGAGCCGACATTGGCGGTGTAGGCGCGTTTTCCTTCGGCATCGATGGTGACGCCGAATGGGCGGGTGCCGACCTTGATGGTCGCCTTGCGCTGGCGCGACGTCGTGTCCACGACCGAAACGCTGTCGTCGTCGCGGTCCGCCGAGAGCAACAGCTTGCCGTCGGGCGTCACCGCAAGGCCGGACGGCGAGGCGCCGACCGCGATGCTGGCGGTGACGCTGCGGCTCGCGGCGTCGATCACGCGCACCGCCGCCGCATACCAGTCGGCGACATAGACGGTCTTGCTGTCGGGCGCCACGGCAATGCCGAGCGGCCCGCCGCCCACCTCGATCCGCCCCGCGACCTGCCGGCTCGCGGCGTCCACCACCGTCACCGCCTTGGCGTCCGGGCTCGTCACATAGGCAAAGCGCCCGTCCGCGCTGACGGCGATTCCGGCGGGCTTGCCGCCGATCTGGATGGTCGCGACGCTGCGCAGAGTGCCGAGATCCACCACCATCAGATCGTCGCTGAGCTGGTTGGTGACGAACGCCTCCTCGGCGCGCGCGCCGCCGGGGCCGGCATTGCAAAGGCCGGCGGCGAGCGCCGCCAGAACCAGCGCCCGCAACGCCTGCGCCCGCACGGTCAGCTGCCGCTCTCGATCTTCTTCTTCAGCGCCTCGAGGCCGGTCTTGTAGAGCCCGCTCACTGCCGTTTTGGCGGCTTCGTCGTTCAGTTCCGGCGGTGGATCGTTGTTGGGAAAGCCGCGGTAGAACGCGCCGGCCCATTCCAGCTTCGACTTGCCGTCGGAAGCCGGCGACACCGTCAGCGTCGAGGAATAATTGGTGACCGGCAGCACCTTCACGTCGACCTTGGTGATCCGGTACGAATAGCTCAGCATGTCGGGCTCGTATTTGTAGAGCTCCTCCTCGACGGTCGCGCCGCCCTGCAGCGTCAGCGTCCGCGTCGCGCCGACTTCGTTGCCCTTCTCGCCCGTGGTCTTGGTGACGGGTGGAAGCCAGCTCATGTCCTGGAAGTTACGGATCGCTGCCCACACCTTGTCCTGCGGCGCGTTGATCTCGATGGATTCCCGCACCTTCTGCCGGGTCGGCCCATGCGCCCAAGCCGCCGGTGAAAAAGCCGGCGCAAACGCCACCGTCAAAGCCGCCGCTCCCGCGGTAGCCAGCACCGCAGCCACGGCCATGCGTCGTCCAATCGTCACCCTCATCTCGTTTCCTCATACGTCTCGTTGATCGTGCGCGACTTGAATGCGCGCTGCGGTCATCCTAGCGCATTTTGGGGCCGAGGGGAGACCGGTTCGTGGCGTGGTTGCGGCGGCGATTTCCGCCTACCCACAACCCGTTGCGAGGCCCGGCGGGCAAAACACCCATGGCGGGGTCAACGCCGCCAACCGAAAATATTTCTCTTTATCAGAATTTCGGATTATCGTATACGACACCCATCCCGTCCCGGGCCGAGGGGCGTATCGCGATCGTCACGAACGCGGGATGGGACGTGGTGGACGCAGGCTGCGTCGGCGCGAAGGGTGTTTGCAGGGCGGGTCACACCGTGAGCAGCGACCTATCGCGCACACGACCGGTGCAGCCTGCGTACGGCAAAATCGTGTGGTCCTGGCGCCCGGGGGTCTGTGCGCCAAGTCTTGTGGTGATGGGTGTCGTCCAACCGGGCGCACGCGTCAGCCATCTGCAAGGCGACGGGGGCAATAGTGCAACGCTCCCCGGGGAGAGCACGACATAAGCCGTAAACCCACTGCGCAGGGAAGGCCGGATGTTTGGCTTCACCTGTATGCCGCTGTGCATCTGTTT
Organism: Bradyrhizobium symbiodeficiens; assembly: GCF_002266465.3. NCBI lineage: Bacteria > Pseudomonadati > Pseudomonadota > Alphaproteobacteria > Hyphomicrobiales > Nitrobacteraceae > Bradyrhizobium > Bradyrhizobium symbiodeficiens. The sequence goes on from NZ_CP029427.2 coordinate 3,941,925, forward strand.
TTTGTGCATTTGCGCACAGCGGACCGCGGGTGCCAGCCGGCACCCGGCCTTCCCTGCGCCCTCGGCACCTTTGAGGGCGATGACGACAGCAAAGCTCGGGCGGAACAGGCCGCGAGGAGGAGAAAGTGCGTCTTGCGCCGTCTGAAGGCGAATCCGGTGCAATCGTGGACCAATACTCCGTCAGGCAGCGTCGGCCGGCCTTACGCGTCGAGCGATCTCCGCGCCCTTTTCCCGTTCAACAACGCCGATGTCATATTGCCCCTGCAAGTCCAGCCAGAACTGAGGACTGTTGCCAAAGTAGCGACCGAGACGCACCGCCGTATCAGCCGAGATACCGCGCCGCCCGTTCAAGATATCGGTCACCCGCCCCGAGGGAACGCCGATGTCGAGCGAAAGCCTATTGGCGCTAAGTCCACGCGCCGTCATTTCGCGCTTGAGCAAACGTCCTGGATGCACCAGAGGAGGCATGGATTTCAGCCCTTATGATAATCGACAATTTCAACCTGGGGCATCGCCTTTGCTGAACTCGAAGCAGATGCGCCAGCGCTCGTTGACCGTCATCGCCCATTGCCCTTTGCGATCGCCCTTGTGCAACCCGACGCTCTTCAACGGGCTCAGGTCGCCAAGCGATTTTGCGACATCCAACGCTAGCAACAGATCAGCCGCCGCCTCGAAATCGAGTCCGCGAAACTGGTTCGGACGTTCGCCATCCCAGACCTTGCGGCTAGCCGCATTCCGCCAGGATCTGATCATGGCAATAACAGACTACGAAAACCGGTGAACTGCAATTGACCGGGTCTCATTCCGCCAACGTCGCCTCGACGAACCCGCGCGGGTCCGTGCAAAATTCGCGCATCAGCCGGTAATGATCCGTTTCTTCCACCGTCGTTGGCTCCAGGCCGTATTTCCCAAGCCGAAGCAGCTGCGCGTTGGGATAGGCCATCAGCATCGGCGAATGGGTCGCCATGATGACTTGGCAGATGCTGGAGTCGTCCATGCGTCGCAGCAGCTTCAGGAACTCGATCTGGCGCGCCGGCGACAGCGCGGATTCCGGCTCGTCGAAGATGAAGATGCCCTGCCGCTGGCAGCGTTCCTCGAAAAAGCGCAGGAAGCCTTCGCCGTGCGAATGCGAGAGAAAATCGGGACCGTCCTGGCCGGCATCACGTGCGGCCTTGTCCAGATACCGCGCCACCGAGAAGAAGCTCTCGGCGCGGAAGAACCAGCCGTTGGTGATCTTCGGCAGCCAGCTCGCGCGCAGCGCCTTGGCGAGTTGGCCGCCCATCTTCTCGCGCGCCTCGGAGTGGTCGACCGGCCTATAGCCCTTGCCACCCCCGGCATCGTCGTAGCCGGCGAGCGCTGCGATGCCCTCGAGGATGGTCGACTTCCCGGTGCCATTCTCTCCGACGATGATCGTGATGGCGCTGTCGAAGCAGAGCTCGAAATCGTCCGGCAAGATCGGCAGGCAAAACGGATAGGCCGCGCGATCCCCGACCTGCAACGGGTCGAGCCAGACCCGCTTCAGATATGGCGCCGGCAGGTTGATGGTACGATGACCTCTCCGGCTCATAGCCGCTTCTCCGTCCGTTCCGTCACAAGCATCCCGGCCCGGAACATAACGGGAACAATGACGGTGTGCAACCGGCGGGATACGCCCGGCGCAAGCCTCGAGCGCAGCCTAGTCCTGCGCCTCCAGCACCAGCTCCATGGTCATCAGCACGGGATTGTCGCCGCGAACCAGGCGCCCCTCGGCGAGGCCGCCGGTGTAGTCGATCAGTGCGACGTCGAGCGCAGCTTCGAGTGCGCTGGAGGGCCCGGGCGCGACCAGCCCGGCCGTCACCGCAAGCTCGGTCGCAAACGGCTCGGTCACGCCGCCATGGGTGAAGCGGGCGCCGATGGTCGAGCCGACGCCGCCATGGATCTTCGCGCGCGCGATACCGTGCGCGCGGCAGAAGGCTTCGAGGCAGAAGGCAAAGTCCTGATTGGGACGCAGCCGCAGCGCGAAGGCCCGGCTCGTGGTGCGCGCGCCGGTGCGCGCAGCCGCCACCGGCCCGAACAGCTTGAAGTTGGTCTCGGGGTCGGACTCGGCGGTGAACATCGCGCCATCGAGGCCGAAGGCCTCGACCTCGAACGGTTCGGCGACGACAGTCTCGTCCGGCAGCATGTGACCGCCGCTCGCCTTGCCGTCCGCCTCAATCCACAACCCATGGCAGTGAAAGAACGGCGCACCGTTGCGCGTGCCGAACGTCATGCTGCCGAGCTTGGTGCGCGTCACGCCGCCGGGCCGGTACGTGTCGCTGTAGAACGCCGCGTTCTCGCCGTCCTTCGACAGCGCCGGCATGACATAGGCGAACGGCCCGAGCGCGCCGCTCCGGAAGTTGAGCACGCCGCCGGAAAAACCCTCCGCCGCAAAGCCGCGCCGCGCGGCTTCCAGCAGCGGCCGACCTGCCTGAAGCGTGAACGAGAAGGCACGTCCCCTCGCCTCCACCCATTGGATGCGTTCCGCGATGGGCGCGCCCGGCTGCTTGATACTCCGCATCGCCTGCACTCAGCCAGTCTTCATCGTGTCGAGATCGAGCAGCCCGCGCGCCTCGAGTTCGTCGCGCACCATGCGTTTCGGGATCTTGCCATAGCCCGACTTCGGCAGGGCCTCCCAGAAGAAGAAGCGCTTTGGCATCTTGTAGCGCGGTACCTTCGGCGACAGGAACGCGGCCATCTCCGCCTCGCTCACCGCCTTCTCGCCCTCGCGCGCCACGCACACGGCGACGCCGACCTCGCCCCAGGTCGCATCGGGCACGCCGAGCACGGCGACCTCACCTACCGCGGGATGCGTCAGGATCTTCTCCTCGATCTCGCGCGGATAGATGTTGGAGCCCCCGGAGATGTACATGTCGGAAGCACGTCCCGTGATGTAGACGAACCCCTCCTCGTCCATGTGGCCGAGATCGCCGGTGCGGAACCAGCCGTTGCGGAACGCCTTCGCGTTGGCTTCGGGATTGTCGTAATAGCCTGCGAGCACCGCCGGCCCGATCACGCAGATCTCGCCGCTCTGGTTGGCCGCGAGCTCGCGGCCCTCGTCGTCCTGGATCGAGACCTGCATGCCGGTACGCTCGAAGCCGCAGGTGCCAATCTTCGCGTGCGGGCCGTCCTCGGGATCGTGCAGCGCCGCCGGCAGCACGGTGATGTTGCCGGTGACTTCGCCGAGGCCGAAATACTGCACGATGACCTTGCCGAGTTTTTTCAGCGCGGTCTTCTGGTCCTCGCGATACATCGGCGCGCCCGCATAGATCACGTGACGCAGCGAGGAGTGATCGTATTTGTCGACGGCGGGATGCTCGACCATCATCTTCAGGATCGTCGGCACCGTGAAGAGATTGGCGACCCGATGCGTCTCGATCAGGCGGAACGCCTCGTTGATGTCGAACTTCTCGGTCGGCAACAAAACGGTGCAGACGCCGCGCGCGGTCTGCATCAGCTGATGCACGCCGGCGCCATGCGACAGCGGCGCCACCACCAGCGAGGCGTCATTCTCGGTGACGCCGGGGGTCAGATCGGCGAGATGGTTGGTGATCACAAAGCCCATCTGGCCGTGGGTCAGCACCGCGGCCTTGGAGCGGCCTGTCGTGCCCGAGGTGAAGAAGAACCAGCAGGGATCGTCGTGTTCGACGGCGACGTTCGCGAAATTGGCGCCGGCCTGCGAGGCAATGGCATCGGCAACCGACGTCTCGCCGAACGCAGCCTTGCCGTCGACGCTCCAGGTGAACTCCAGCGCGCCGCCCTTCACGGCCGCTGCGTGCTCGGGGAAATCGACATGGCACAGGAACGCCTTCGCGCCGGAAGCTTGCGCGAGATAGGTGACCTCGTCCGGCATCAGGCGGAAATTGGTAGGCACCCAGACCGCGCCGAGCCGGAACGCAGCGAACATCGAGACAAACATCTCGTCGCCATTCTTGGAATGGACCAGGATGCGATCGCCCTTGGCGATGCCGCGCGCGGCGAGCGCCGCCGCCAACGCCGAGACCTGCGCATCGATCTGGCGCCAACTCCAGGATATGTCACCCCAGACGAAACCGGGACGCGCGCCATGCCGCCGCGCATTCTGGGTCAGCATGTAAGCGAGATTCATGACGCGGCGGGACATGCGCAGGGGCTGCATGGGGATTCCTCTTCGGGGGCGGACGGCGCGCTGGCCGCCGGCTCATTGCAGCCCATTTATCGCCATCGCCCGCGCCGCTGCAAGGCAGCTTCGACATCAAACCTCAGCTGCTCTCAATCACCCGCATATCTCGCTGTGCTGCCGGAACGAGGCGTGGCAGCAGCGCCCATGTTTCTTGCAACGCGACAGTTTTCGCTCTACCATTTTAAGTTGCCAGACCGCCCGGACCTCCCGGCGCTTCGAAGAGAGCGGGCCCGTCCGGCACGCATTGCGACTGAAATTTTTTCAAACGTTTTTTTGGGAGAAGGTCATGGTGGAATGGAAGGGAATAGTTGGTACCGCCTATACTGCAGATGAGTTCGACAGCTACGCGCACGCTCTGCGATGGTCCGGATGGCGGCCTGCATTCATTGTTGTTCACAACACGGCGGTGCCAACACTCGCGCAGCGGCCCAATGGGTTTACGAAACAGCACATTCTAAACCTGGAGGGTTTTTACAGAGATCAGCAGCACTGGAAAGCCGGTCCGCATCTTTTCATCGACGATAGGCAGATCTGGGTGTTCACTCCCCTGACCATGTCAGGCGTCCATTCTCCCTCCTATAACAAGACTGCCCTGGGATTTGAAATGCTCGGCGATTACGACCGCGATGAATTCAATTCCGGTCGTGGATTGCGCGTTCAAAGGAACGCCGTCGCAGCGGTCGCGACGATGTCCGCGGTGCTCGGCCTCGATCCGGATACGATGAAAGTCCATAAGGAAGACCCGTTGACGACGCACGCCTGCCCGGGAAGAACCGTCGTGAAGAACAAGTTCATCGAAAAGGTGAAGGAGCTGCTCGCCGAGCGTCACGGCGGGGAACATCTCGATCCCGTGTCGTCGTGACGCCAGTTCTCGCGATCAGCTAACGGCGGGCGGGAGATCTTCGAGAAGCGGCCACAGCTCCTGGAGCGCCTCGTCCATGCACCAGAAGCTGTAGCCCCCGTAGCCCCGATGCTCGACGGCGGTGATGAAGTTTCGCGTGGCTGTCAGGCAAGCGTGCACGCTTGAGAATGGAATGTCACCCGTGATCGTCACGTTGCCAGTTGGCCTGTAACGATCCTGAAAGTTTCGTGCACCCTCGGCGATCTTGTAGTCATGACCCGATTTGTCCAGACGGGTGACGATGTTTTCGGTGCGATAGTACACCTGAGGACAATTGTCGTGCACATTGCTCAGGAACGGCTCGAACGGGAGGTCCATGTGAAGTGACGACTGGTCATGGCTCGACAGCGCGAGGCCACGATCGTGCGCCGCAAGGTCATGCGCGATCCGGGCCGCAATAGGTCGTCTCGCGATCACCGCATTTGGTCTCGCTGAAATCGACGATGTAATCGTCGCCGCCGTCACCGGTGAGATCGATCCTGCGTACCGTGTCGGGCGCAAAGATCACCTCGTCGCCGTCGTGGCGGTGCATTCGTCGTTGGCGCAGCGCAGCGCCTTCTGCACGCCCGGCGGATAGTCGGATGGATCGAACGGCTTGGCATCCTCGGCGCGCGCAGCGGAGACGAACAGAGCGAGCAGAAACATCAAACAGCGCATGCGCGTTTGTCGCCGGCGCCGCCGCGATCGTTCAGGGAAATTTAAACATGATCGGCGCACCCTCGCTCAGTTCTCGCGTACAGAGTGCCGCATCATGGTCAAAGCGCCCGCCTTCCTCCTGTTGTCGCTGGCGCTCGCCGGATGTGCCGTGGCTCCGCAGGCGCATCTGGCCTCCGATGCGGCCTTCAAGCCCGGCCGCTATGCCTGGGATGGCGCGGGCGTGGATCCCAATCGGCCGCTTGCAGCCTCACGACCAGCCCGCGCCGCCGCTCGATCCGAGCGCAACACATCACAGGCCGAACTTCAGAACCAGTCGAAGGAATGGTGGCAACCACAGGACGCCAGCGAGGCCGAGCAGGATGCCAGGGTCAACCGCTCCCTAGTCATCTGCCAGGGATGCCTGCGCCCGCCGCAGCAGCCCGAAGATTCCAGGCTCGCCAAAGCAGCCGATTGAGCAGACCGCCTTGTTACAGCGCTCCGAGCTTTGACCCGCTGGTCCGGCGTGCTGGTCGACCCCACGCAAGCCTCCTAGGTCGGGCCGCCCTCAGCCGCAGGCCGTCGCGGTCAGCGCGGCGAGCAGCACCATGAGACCGAGCCGGACACGCATTTTGCGGATATCTCCCCTGCAGCAACCTTGCTGGGTCGCACCTTGGCAAGGGCCGGTTCAGGCGCCTAGATCAGAGCAAAGCAGCACGTCGGAAGGATCTTGCATGGTGGCAACGGTACGGGACAACAAGGACAGGAGCCGCTTCGAGCTCGATGTCGGCAGCGACGTCGCCTTCGCCAATTACCGGCTGACCCCGACGGCGGTCATCATCACCCACACCGAGACGCCGCACGCGCTGCGCGGTCGCGGCATCGGCTCCGAACTGGTGAAAGGCGCGCTGGAGCTCATCCGCCGCGACGGCAAGAAGGTGATCGCTGGCTGCGGCTTCGTGGTCGACTATCTCGAGCAGCATCCGGAGGATGCGGATCTCGTCGCCTGAAAGCAAAAAGGGCCCGCGACAGGCGCGGGCCCTTGCGATCGCTTCTCAGCGACCGATCGGTCAGTGCTTGATCTCCGACGGCAGCTTGCCGCCATTGGCGGCGAGCTTGGACATCACCTGCTTGTGCAGCCAGACGTTCATGCTGGCCGAGTCGTTCATGTCACCGGTGTAGCCGAGTTCCTTGGCAAGGTCCTTGCGCGCAGCGAGGCTGGAATCGATGTCGAGCGCCTTCATGAGGTCGACGATCGAGGTACGCCATTCCAGCTTCTCGCCCTTGTGCGCGGCCACCGCCTTGTCGACGATTGCCGCCACGTCGACCGCCGCCATGGGCGCGGCGCCCGGTGCCGGCGCGGCTCCAGCGGGCGCCGCTGCGCCACCGGCGGGCGCGGCGGAAGCCGGCTGGCTGCCAAAGATCGCGCTCATGATTTTCCCGAAAATACTCATATCTGCTCCCCGAAAAGGATCCGTTGGAAGGGCCTTGAGTGGCACTTATAGACGAAGTTCCTGCGTTGCGCCCGCGCGTTCTGCGAACCATCAACCAGCATCAGCTTATCTGCGGCGAAATGACGGCCGAATGACATCGTCGAGGTTGCGATGCGGCATCGAATCTCACCCAAGCGTGAGGGACATGACTCGGAAATCAGCGTACGCTTCGACTTCAGCTCGCGATGCCTTCCGGAATTCGCGTCTGGCCGGGATCGCGGGACTTCAGAGAATGGCGGCCGCTCGCGCCGTTTGCCGGCGCCGGAGTCGGCCGCTCGGCAAGGGAGCTAGCGACCATGGCCACACTCTACCAGGGCAATGTCCCCACGATCGTCCAGACAACGGATGCGTCTGGACCGGTGATCCGAACCATCCAGCTGTCCGACCTGCAGGATGCGCTCAGGCGCGGCTGGGAAGATTTCAAGGCCGTGCCGAGCCACGCCATCATCCTCTGCGTGATCTATCCGGTGCTCGGCCTCGTGCTCGCCCGCATGGTCATGGGCTATTCGGTGCTGCCGCTGCTGTTTCCGCTCGCCGCCGGCTTCGCGCTGATCGGCCCCTTCGCAGCGCTCGGTCTCTACGAGCTCTCCAGCCGGCGTGAACGCTATGAGGAAGCCAGCGCCTGGAATGCGATGGAGGTACTGCGCTCGCCTTCGTTCGGGGCGATGCTCGGCCTCGGCGCACTGCTGCTCGCTCTGTTCGTGACCTGGGTTGCGACCGCGCAGGCGATCTATGTCGCGGCGTTCGGCTATGAGGGCGTCACCGGGATCTCGGACTTCACGACGCGCGTGCTGACGACGCAGCAGGGCTGGTGGCTGATCGTGGTCGGCTGCGGCGCCGGCTTCCTGTTCGCGCTCGCCGCGCTCTGCATCAGCGCCGTGTCGTTCCCGTTGATGCTGGACCGCCATGCCGGCGCGTTCGAGGCGATGAGCACCTCGCTGCGCGTGATCGCGAGGAACCCGGTGCCGATGGCCGCCTGGGGCGTGATCGTGGCAGTGCTGCTCGCGCTCGGCACGATCCCGGCCTTCCTCGGCCTTGCCGTGGTGATCCCCCTGCTCGGCCATGCCACCTGGCATCTCTACCGCAAGGTGATCGTCTCGGAGCCCGGTGCACGTCCGGCGCCGCCCCCGCCGCATCGTCCGCGCAAGCCGGCGGCCGACTTCCCGGCCAACCTCTTCCCCTGGCGTAACAAGAGCGACGCCTGACGATCTCGTGACATGCGATCCTGCCCATGCTTCGGCAGGATCGCACGCCTTGCTTTGGCCGCGGTTCCGACCGAGATTGCGCGCGCCGACCATCTCACGGAATTCATTACCTCGAATGACCTCGACGATTTCTCGTCTCGCTCTCGCAGCTTTCGCCCTTTCCGCGTCCATCCTGTCCGCCCAGCCGGCGTTCGCCGCGGTTGCCTGCGGCTCGGGCAATTTCGATGCCTGGCTTGCGGAGTTCAAAACCGACGCTGCGGCCAAGGGCATCTCACAACAGGCCATCGCATCGGGGCTCACCGGCGTGACGCTCGATCAGAGCGTGCTCAACCGCGACCGCTCGCAAAAGGTCTTCAGCCAGACCTTCGAGGAATTTTCCGGCCGCATGGTGCCACCACGCCTGGAGCGCGGCTCCAACAGGATGAAGCAATACGGCTCCGTGCTGTCGCGCATCGAACAGGCCTACGGCGTTCCCGGCGAGGTCCTGGTCGCGATCTGGGGCCTGGAGACCGATTTCGGCGTCAACACTGGTAAATTCGCCACGATCCGCTCGCTCGCAACACTGGCCTATGACTGCCGGCGCGCCGAGCAGTTTCGCGCCGAACTGCTGGATGCGCTGCGCATCGTCCAGCGCGGCGATCTCGCGCCGGCCGAGATGAAGGGCGCCTGGGCCGGCGAACTCGGCCAGACCCAGTTCATGCCGTCGTCCTGGATGAAATACGCCGTCGATTTCGACGGCAACGGCAAGCGCGACCTCTTGCACAACGCGCCCGACGTGCTCGCCTCCACGGCCAATTATCTCGCCGGCTATGGCTGGCAGAAGGGCAAGGATTGGCAGCCCGGCAGTCCGAATTTCGAGGTGCTGAAGCAGTGGAACAAGAGCGAGGTCTATTCCAAGACCGTCGCCTATTTCGCCACCCAGCTGGCGCGCGCCCCTTAAAGGCCCATCAACAAAAGCGTAGGGCCGATCGCCTGGCGACCGGCCCTCTCTCGTGCGTTTGCCTACCCGTTTACTTGCCCATCGTGGCGTGCATCGCCTTGTTCAGGTGCGTGCCGCACGCACCCATTTTGCCGTTGAGCATCGAATCCTGCGCGGAAGCGATCTCCTTCTGCGCGACGAGCTTGCCGTCACCGTCGGCCATGTTCTCGATCGCGGTCTCCGTCTTCTCCAGATTGGCCGAGCTGCAACCGCCCGCGGCATGCTTGGCGGCCTGGGCCGGCGCGACGACGAACGCGACGGCGGCAATTGCGATAACCCCGAGTAACTTCGTCATGACGTTACTTTCCTTCTCTTGTTCTTGGGCAGGCCCAGCGACATTGCCGGATTCTGCAAAATGACCTTCTCCGGGCGCGGCAACTTGTCGCAATAAATTCCCCGCGAGAATTGCGTGATGTTGCGCGCTACGCAGAGCCGCATGCGAAACTTCTGGTTTTCATTACATCCTGGTAATCATCGCCACACGCTTCGCGTGCGCGCGCGTGGCACTGCGCGCGAGGGAACAGCCCCGCCGCATTCCGCCGGCCACATTTGGACCGGGGAAGCCAACGGCGTCCCTTCCCCAGTCATGCAGACCATCAAACAGTGAATTTATGTTCACAATGGGAATCTTCTCACCATGCGAATCACGCATGACCGACTTGGGTGTACAAGCTAAGTGAGTGACTTGCCGACGACCCACACGCAACTTATTTCGGCTTTGACCGCGATCAATCGCCTGTATTTAAGCCATTGCTTTCACGGGAATTTATCGGCAGATCCGCGTCATTCAGCCCAACCCTTAGGCGGCACTGGCAAGAGGTTAAGCGTTCCTTACTTGCGGTATGCGCCATGCGCTTAGCTGCATCGCAACATCGGAACTTTCGCACTGCACCACTCTCACGTATATTCATTTCAACGATGAGGCTCGGGCAAGAGCTGAATCGAACTACAGGAGACTACCAATGCTGCTCTCGCTCATCCGCATGATCCAGGCCTTCCGGGACTATCAGCGCAATGTTGCCGAACTGTCCCAGCTCAGCGATCGCGAACTGGCCGATATCGGCCTCGATCGCTCGGACATCCCGCGCGTTGCCGCCGGTCAGTATCAGGGCTGATATCCTTCAACCCTTCACCGGAACGGACCGATAGCGCCCGCCTCGTGCGGGCGTTGTCGTATCTGGTGGCAGAAAACTCGATCTCGGCGATTCCACTCTCCGCCGAAAAGCGCTACCTGTCCGCCCCATGACAGGATCCCATTCCAACAGCGTGCACGTGATTGGCGCCGGCCTTGCCGGCTCCGAGGCCGCCTGGCAGGTGGCCAAGGCCGGCGTGCCCGTAGTGTTGCACGAGATGCGGCCGAGCCGCATGACCGAAGCGCACCGCACCGACGGGCTCGCCGAGCTCGTCTGCTCCAATTCGTTCCGCTCGGACGACGCCGCCAACAACGCCGTCGGCCTGCTGCATGCGGAGATGCGCCGGCTCGATTCGCTGATCATGCGCGCGGCCGACGCCAACCAGGTGCCCGCCGGCGGCGCGCTCGCCGTCGACCGTGACGGCTTCTCCGCGGCCGTCACCAAGGCGCTCAACGACCATCCCCTGATCCAGATCGCCCGCGGCGAGATTGCAGGCCTGCCGCCGGCCGAGTGGAGCAACGTCATCGTTGCGACCGGCCCCCTCACCTCCGCGCCGCTGGCTGATGCCATCCGCGAACTGACCGACGAGAACGCGCTCGCCTTCTTCGACGCGATCGCGCCGATCGTGCACCGCGAATCCATCGACATGTCGGTGGCTTGGTTCCAGTCGCGCTACGACAAGGTCGGCCCCGGCGGCACCGGCGCGGACTACATCAACTGCCCGATGACCAAGGAGCAGTATGACGGCTTCGTCGCCGCGCTAATGTCGGGCGAGAAGACCGAATTCAAGGAGTGGGAGACCAACACGCCCTATTTCGACGGCTGCCTGCCGATCGAGGTAATGGCGGAGCGCGGCCCCGAGACCTTGCGCCACGGACCGATGAAGCCAGTCGGCCTCACCAATCCGCACGATCCTACGACCAAAGCCTACGCGATCGTGCAGCTGCGCCAGGACAACAAGCTCGGCACGCTCTACAACATCGTCGGCTTCCAGACGAAATTGAAATACGGCGAGCAGCAGCGCATCTTCCGCACCATCCCCGGGCTGGAGAATGCAGAGTTCGCCCGTCTCGGCGGCCTGCATCGCAACACCTTCCTGAACTCGCCGAAGCTGCTCGACGGCCAGCTGCGCCTGCGTGCGCAGCCGCGGCTGCGCTTCGCCGGCCAGATGACGGGCTGCGAGGGCTATGTGGAATCGGCCAGCGTCGGCCTGATTGCCGGTCTCTATGCAGCAGCGGACGCGCGCGGCGAGACGCTTGTCGGCCCGCCGGGGACGACCGCGCTGGGATCGCTGCTCGGCCACATCACCGGCGGCCATATCGAGACCATCGAGCCCGGCACACGGTCGTTCCAACCGATGAACATCAATTTCGGTCTATTCCCGCCGCTTGCGAGCGTGCCGACGAAGAAGCCCGACGGCACACGCTTGCGCGGCAACGAGAAGACGGTGGCCAAGAAACAGGCGATGAGCGCTCTCGCACTCGCCGATCTCGATCGCTGGATCGCCGATCATTTGCGCATGCCCGCAGCCGCGTGAGTTTGCAATGAGCCTCCCCAAAGACGACGCCGCGACGCTCTCGGCGCGCTGGACCGAGGGCGTGCTGCTCAAGCGCGACGTGTTCTCGACCGTCGAGCGCGGGCGGTTCCGCGGCGAGAGCGGCGAGGTCGATGCCGTGCTGCGCCGGCTCGACGAGGTGCCGTGGTGGTCGTTCCCTCTGGCCCGCCATCTGTTCGCCCGCGAGAAGCACGCTCTGGCGCTCGCCAAGGGGCTGAATGTCGGACCTGAGCTGCTGTGGGCCGGACGCCGTGCGCTGGTGCGCGGCTTCGTTGACGGCGTCGCTTTGCATCTGGCAAAGCCGCATGGCGACCTCGCCTATTTCCGTTCGGCCAAGGCGGCGCTGCGTCGGCTGCGCCGCGCCGGTATCTGCCACAACGATCTTGCCAAGGAGCAGAACTGGCTGGTCGGCCGCGACGGCCTCGCCTATGTCACCGACTTCCAGCTCGCCGCCTGCTTCAACCGGCACGGCCGGCTCTATCGCATCCTCGCCTACGAAGACCTCAGGCATCTGCTCAAGCACAAGCGTTCCTACGCGCCCGAGGCGCTGACGCCGCGCGAGCGTAAGATCCTCGCCAAGAAGTCGTTTGCCGCGAGCCTGTGGCTCGCCACCGGCAAGAAAGTCTATCGTGCCATTACGCGCGGGCTGTTCAACTTCACCGACCGCGAGGGCGGCGGTCGCAGGCTGGTCAACGACGCACCGGTGCTGACCGAGTTGATCCGGAAGAATCCGGCCGTGCGCGACACCGCCATCGTCGCTTTTGCCGACCGTCGCTCCGGCGTCGGGCTCTACGCTTTCGTCGAAGCCGATCAGGTCACGCTCGAAGGCCAGTTGCGGAACGACCTTTCAGCCGCCAAGGGGCCGAAACCGCCGGAGCACATCCAGGTGGTGCACGCGCTGCCACGCGACGCCAGCGGCAAGCCGCGCACCGAGATCCTGCAACTGGTTGCCATGAACCAGCTCGACCTGATCGAGCCGATGATCAAGAACGACCAGGATCGCGCGTTCCTCAAGGACATTCTGGAACAACGGAAAAACCTGCGCGACCGCTTCAATTTCGAGGCGGATTTGCCGACGAGCTGACGGGCCGGATCGCGCCTTGAAGCGTCCACATTGGCGATAGAGAAGCGGTCGGAGAATTGGGGGCGGTGGAGTCATGCGCAGGCAGTGGACAATGACGCGTGGTGGGATTGGCGCAATGATCGCCGGCCTTCTGCTGCTGAACGCCACAGCCGCAATGGCGGACTCGCCGGCCGAGCTGATCTCGGGCTTCCGCCTCAAGCACGGCGAAGTCCGCGTCGTCCGCGATTCGACCCTCGATCGCATCGCCATGGACCAGGCCCGCGCGATGGCGGCAAAGGACGACCTCAGCCACGACGCGCTCGGCCCTTTCAACCGCCGCGTCGCACCGGCTGGCGCGGGCCGGGCCGCCGAGAACATCGCCTACGGCTACGATAATTTCGAGAAGACGCTGGGCCAGTGGATCGACTCGTCCGGTCACCGCAAGAACCTGTTGCTGCACAACGCCTCCCGCGTCGGCATCGCAAGTGCGAAAAATGCGAGCGGCAAACGTACCTATTGGGCGATGGTGATCGCCGGCGATTACGAGCCGAAAGGCAAGGGCAAGAAAAAGGACAAGGAGCCGCTGGTTGCCGTAAAACGCGAGGCTGCGCCCGCAAGCAAACCGAAGTCCAGCAACTGCCACGTCAAGCTGCTCGGCCTCTGCATTTGAGATCCTGCCAGCCTCCGCGGCCTTACGTCTTGCTCGGCCCCTTCGGCGCATCTAATTCAAGCATCAGGGATCGCGAGAAGTGGAGGAGTTGGTGATCGACATCGACCAAATTCGGTCCGACACGCCGGCCGCCAGCCGGCTCGCCTACCTCCACAACGCAGGCGCGGCTCTGATGCCGACCTCCGTTGTCGAGGCGATGAAGCAGCATATCGATCTGGAAAGCCAGATCGGAGGCTATGCCGCCGCCGATCGCGAGGCCGACCGGCTCCAAGCGGTCTACGGCTCGGTGGCGCGTCTGCTCAATGCCGCGCCCGACGAGATCGCGCTGGTGGAAAACGCGACGGTCGCGTGGCAGATGGCGTTCTACGCGCTTCCGTTTCGCAAGGGCGACCGCATTCTAACCGCCGAGGCGGAATACGCGGCCAACTATGTCGCCTTTCTTCAGGTCGCCAAGAGGACAGGCGCGACGATCGACGTCGTGCCGAGCGATGCCACAGGCGAGCTCGACATCCACGCGCTCGAACGCATGATCGATGCGCGCGTCAAGCTGATCGCGATCACCTGGGTCCCGACCAATGGCGGGCTGACAAATCCGGCGGCAGCGGTCGGCAAGATCGCGCGGGCGCACGGCATTCCCTATCTGCTCGACGCCTGCCAGGCGGTCGGCCAGATGGCGGTCGATGTCGAAGCCCTCGGCTGTGACATGCTGTCGGCCACGGGTCGCAAATTCCTGCGCGGCCCCCGCGGCACCGGATTTCTCTACGTTCGCCGCGCGACGCTGCAACGGCTCGAGCCGCCGATGATCGATCACTTTGCGGCGCCCTGGGTCTCACGCGATGAATATCGGCTTCGCGACGACGCCCGCCGCTTCGAGACCTGGGAAAACAATTACGCGGCAAGGCTCGGGCTCGGCGCTGCCGTCGATTACGCCTTGAAGATCGGCATCGCCCCGATCGAACAACGCTGCCGCATGCTTGCCGGCCGTCTTCGCAGCGGCCTCGCGGCCCTCGCCGGCATCACCATTCGCGACCTCGGACGTGCGCCGGGTGCCATCGTCAGCTTCACCCTGGACGGGCACGAGGCGGACGCAGTTGTCGCCAGTGCCGCGGCAGCCGGCATCACCATTGGCGCTTCAGATCCGTCGAGCACGCGCATCGATGCCGAACTTCGCTCATTGCCGCATGTCGTGCGGGCGTCACCGCATTATTACAATACGGAAGCCGAGATCGATCGACTGATCGCTCATGTTGCGAATTTGACGCCGCGATAAACCGAAATAGGTTTGGGCGCTCGGATCGACTCCAAACTGCCGTCGCCATGGCGCCGATCTCACGCTCTCGTTGTCAGAGCGGATAGTTGATCAGTGTCGAAACGTGCCCGCAACTCGCTGATTGCTTTCGCGTCTGGCGTTCCGCTCGCGGTCAGCTTGGCCAACTCCTCGAAGTAATGTTCGTGCCCCGGCGGTGACACGGTCATCAAAACGCGCGCGGGCTCCTCACTGACATTGGTGATGTTGTGGGGCAACCCCGGCGGAATAAAAAGATAGGTCCCGGGCCGGGCCCGGACGACCTCGTCGCCGACGTGCCATTCGCATTCGCCTTCGAGCATATAGAAGGTTTCCTCCTGCACCCGATGAACGTGACGGCCCGTGGCAAACCCCGGCGGGATCGTCCAGTCGAACATGCTGGTGTGCTGAGTGTCCTCCCCGGTCACCAGGAAGGTCATGGGATGGCCGCGCAGCGTGATGCCCCTGTTCTCGCCGGGCCTGCGGATGACTGGTTTCGCGTTCATAGGGACCTTCCATGGCTCGTTGCAGCTTCGCGTGAATGGCGAACCATGGTGCTGCGACGGTCTCGGAAAGTCCCAAAACCATTCGGAAAACATTGCAAAGGACCTGCAAAATATGTCCTTCTTCGGTAATGGCCGCGATCCTTGAATTTGGTCCATTCCGCATCGATGTCGACGCGGGGATCTTGTTCCACGGTGCCGAGCCCACCCCACTCGGCCAGCGCGCTGTGCTGCTGCTGGCCTTGCTGGTCCGGCGGGGCGGCGCGCCGGTGTCCAAGGACGCCCTGATCGAAGCAGCTTGGCCTGCCCTGGCGATCGAGGAAAGCAATCTGACCGTCCAGATCGCAGCTGTGCGGCGCATCATGGCCGCAATCTCCGGAGAGGCGGGCTGGATCGAGACCCTGCCACGGCGCGGCTATCGATACATTGGTCCAGCCGCCACGACGCTCGATCCAGACTGCGCAACCGCGGCCCGCGAGCAGCCGCCACTGCCCCTGCCCGACCGTCCGTCAATCGCGGTATTGCCCTTTGCAAACCTGAGCGGCGATGCCGAGCAGGACTACTTTGCCGATGGGATGGTTGACGACATCATCACCGGCCTGTCGCGCATCAACTGGCTGTTCGTGATCGCGCGGAATTCGACGTTCATCTACAAGGGCGCTGCGGTGGACGTGAAACAGATAGGCCGCGAGCTCGGCGTCCGATACGTGCTGGAAGGCAGCGTCCGGAAAACCGGCGCGATGGTGCGTATCACCGGGCAGCTCATCGACGCATCGACCGGAATGCATGTATGGGCCGATCGCTACGACCGAAGGTCCGAAGACGTTTTCGCGCTTCAGGACGACATCGCCCTCTCAGTGGTCGGCGCCATTGCCCCAAGCCTGCGGCGCGCCGAGATCAACAGGGTCAAACGCAAGCGACCCGAGAGCCTCGACGCCTATGATATCGTCCTGCGGGCGCAACCGGATGTCGATTCCGGCATGCCGGAACAGGTCAGGCAGGCACTTTCGCTGCTCGACCGGTCGATCGCCCTCGAACCGGATTATGCGCTGGCGCACGGCAACGCCGCAATGTGCCATCATTGCCTATTCCTTCGGGCCGGCTTGCAGGAGGCCAATCGCGAGGCCTCGATCCGCCACGCACGCTCGGCCATCGCCCACGGCCAGGACGACGCGCTTGCCCTTACGCTCGCGGGCTTTTCGATCGGCATGGACGGGCACGACCGCTCCGCAGCATTCGTCGCGTTCGAGGCCGCGCTCGCCATCAGCCCGTCATCGGCGCTGACCTACATCCTCGGCAGCGTCGTGCTCGGCTGGGGCGGAGATCCCGACCGAGCCATCGAATGGAGCGAACAAGGCCTACGGCTCAGCCCGTTCGATTCTTGGGCTTTCGCAGCATTTGACGCCCAGGCTCTCGGGCACTTCCATCGCGGCCGATATGAGGAGGCGTGCCGCGCCGCTTACCGCTCGGTTCAAGCCAATCCTCGCCACAGCATCACCTATGTGCAATTGGCCGCGGCGCTGGCAAGGCTTGGACGATTGCAGGAGGCGAAGGCGGCGGCCGCGCGGGTGCTGGAGCTGCACCCGTCGTTCCACTACGGCCGTCAATTTCAGGGCGTCAACTGCGCGCCAGCGCTGGCCTCCTCACTTGGCGAAGCCCTCCGCATTGCAGGCCTTCCGGAGTAGCACTCAGCTCGGCCTGACGTCGGCGTGTCACTCAAGTGCAGCGCGCGCTCAAGCCGGAGGCGCTGAGCTTCGCCATCACCTCGTCGAGATGGGCGCTGTCGCGGGTCTCGATGACGAGCTGCAGCAGTGTCGCCTTGGCCGGCAGGTCGGAGAAGGTCCGCTGGTGCGAGACCTCGATGATGTTGGCGCCGGCTTCGGCGAGCAGCGCGGCCACTGCGGCCAGTTGCCCGGGCCTGTCAGGGATATCGAGCGAGAGCTGGGTCAACCGTCCCTCGCGCGCGAGTTCGCGCGTGAGGACGGATGCGATCAGCCGCGTGTCGATATTGCCGCCGCTCAAGACGAGGCCCACCTTCTGGCCCGCGAAGCGGGAGGGATCCGACATCAGCGCGGCGAGGCCGGCGGCGCCAGCGCCCTCGACGACCGTCTTCTCGATCGAGATCAGGGTCGCGACCGCGCGCTCCAGCTCGGCTTCGTTGACGAGCGCGATGTCGTCGACGAGGCGGCGGACGATCTCGGTGGTGATCTTGCCGGGCGATTTCACCGCGATGCCTTCGGCCAGCGTATCGCCGCGCGCCGGCAGATTGCCGGCATGGATGGCATTGTACATCGACGGATAGAGCCAGGCCTCAACGCCCAGGATTCGCAGCGACGGCTTGATCGATTTCGCGGCGATGCCGATGCCGCTGATCAGGCCGCCGCCGCCGATCGGCACGACCAGCGTGTCGAGCTCCGGCACGGCCCTCATCATCTCCAGCCCGATCGTGCCCTGCCCCGCGATGACAAGCGGATCGTCGTAGGGATGGACGAAGATCATGCCTCGCGCTTCGCCGTGGCTGCGCGCGAATGCGGCCGCCTCCTCCAGCGTCGCGCCGGTGACGACCACCTCCGCGCCGTGATGCCGGGTGTTCTCGACCTTCACCATGGGCGTGCCGACCGGCATGACGATGGTGGCGGGAACGCCGAGCCGCTTGGCGTGATAGGCCACGCCTTGCGCGTGGTTGCCCGCCGACATCGCGATCACGCCCCGTGCGCGCTCCTCCGGCGTCAGCGCGGTGAGACGGTTGAGCGCGCCCCGCTCCTTGAACGAGGAGGTGAACTGGAGGTTCTCGAATTTGAGCCAGATCTCGCAGCCGCAGATGCTGCTCAGCGTGCGGCTGTAGCTGCAGGGCGTCTCGACGACGGCGCCCCTGATCGTTTCGGCGGCGGCGGCAATGTCGCTTGGGGCGACTGGCAAACCGCTGAGATCGAAGGGCGAGGTTTGGGACAATTCAGCCATGGGACAGCATAGGGCATTTGGCCGGCTCAGGCGATAAGCCAGCCGCTATTTGGTAAACTCACGCGACCGCGAAGCCCGCCACAGCGTCCACAGCGTGCGCAGCCGGGACGATTGCCTCGGCGTAAACGGATTGCGCCCGGGTTGTGACAGGAGCGCGAGGTCGGCCCGTACCTCCGCGAGTGGCAGAAATGCTGCCCGAGCCGCTGGCGGCACCTCCGCCAGCAACGACAGGGCCGTAGCCAGATGCTGCCTCGCTTCGCCCGCGAGCTGCTCCAGCACGGCGCGCAGGTTCGGCGTGTCCTTGCCGGCAAACACGTCCTCGATGTCGCAATCGTGGCCCGCCAGCAGCTGCTGCGGCACAAACATCTGCCGGTGCGCGGCATCGCGCGGCAGAGTCGTGATGATTTGCACGATGCCTTGCGCAAGCCCGGCATGACGGGCGATATGTTCAACGGCCTCCGAGGGCTGCGTCATGATACGGGCCGCGAGAACGAACAGCGCCGATGAGGTCGCGGCCAGATAGCCTTCCAGCACCGTCAGCGTCGGCATCGGGTCGTTGTAGAGGTCGAACTGGTGCTCGTCGACGAGCAGCGACAGCGGCTCGACCGGCAAATCGAAATCACGGATCGCGCGCAGCAGCTCGGCTGCGACCGGATTGCCCTCGGCACTGCCGTGGACCACGCCCGATAACAGATCGGTCCACCATTGAAAGCGGATCTCGCCGGGCAAGGGTTGGCTCACCTGGTCGCGGACGCGGACGATCTCGACATTGAAGGCGTAGAGCGCCAGCAGCGCGCGGCGCTCGGCAGCGGGCGCGAACAACGTCGCGGCATAGCGCGGGAAGTCGTGGCTGCGCACGAGATCGGCGCAGAAGGACAAATTGTCGGGCGGAGCTGCGGCGGCGTTCATGGCACGGCGATCAGCGCAGCCGCAACCCGCCGCCGTTCGCCGATCATGATGTTGTAGGTGCGCACGGCGGGGCCGGTCTGCATCGTGTCCAGTACCACCATCACCGCCTTGAGCGCCTGGCGCAGCGCCGGCGGCGGCAGCCAGACCCCGGTTCCGGTGCCGATCAGAAGCGTGTCGATGCTGTTGGCGGCCGTGAACACCCGGTCCAGCGAATAGCGGTCAATCTTCTGGGGATCCGTCACGTCCCAGGCCCAGATCGCGTCGGGGAGACACAGCAGCGAGCCCCGATGCGACATGCCGGCAAAGGCGAAGCCGCCCTTGCCATAGGCTTCGATCGGCGCCGAGCGCGGGAAATGGGGAGCGTTGGGATCGCCGGCCATGAGCTTGGTCCGAATGGGCTTACTGCCCTCGCAAACGCCTGCGAGGGCATGCGGTTCGGATCATGCCTTGTTTTTCTTCGCCGGCGCAGCCGTATCAGGCGCATCCTCGCGGTGCTCGCCGACGCCGAGATAGATCAGGATCGGCGCCGCGATGAAGATCGAGGTGTAGGTGCCGACCAGCACCACGCCGAACATCATCACCGCGGTGAAGCTGTGGATGGCGTGCCCGCCGAACAGGAGCAGCGCCAGCAGCGCCAGCGTCACCGTGAAGTGGGTGATGATCGAGCGCGACAGCGTCGAGTTGATGGACTCGTTGAGCAGCTGCGGCATCGGCATCTTCTTGTAGCGCCGCAGCATTTCACGGATACGGTCGTAGATGACGACGGTGTCGTTGAGCGAATAGCCCAGAATGGTCAAAAGCGCAGCGATGCTGGTCAGGTCGAAATCGACCTGGCTGATCGACATGAAGCCGATCGTCAGCACGATGTCGTGCACGTTGGCGATCATGGCGCCGAGCGCGAACTGCCATTCGAACCGGAACCAGAGATAGATCAGGATCGAGACGATCGCGAGCATCAGGCCGAGCATGCCGTAAGCCAGAAGCTCGCCGGCGACGCGCGGACCGAGCACCTCGACGCGGCGGTACTCGATGGAATCACCGAGCGCGGTACGGACTTTCTGCACGGCATCCTGCTGCGCCTTGTCGCCGCCGGGCTGTTCGGCAACGCGGATCAAGACGTTCTCGGGGCCGCCGAACTGCTGCAGTTGCACTTCGCCGAGCCGCAAGCCATCCAGCGTCCTTCGCATCGCCGCGATGTCGGCGGCGCCGGACTTGGCCCGCACCTCCAGCAGCGTGCCGCCCTTGAAGTCGATACCGAGGTTCAGGCCGTGGGTGAAGAACAGCGTGATGGCGAGGATCGACAGCGCCGCCGAGATGGGGAAGCTGATCCGGCGGAAGCGCGTGAAGTCGAAATGGGTATCGTCCGGAACGATCCGCAGCGATGGCAGCCAGCCAAAGGCTGCGACCACGGTGAGAATGGCGATGAGGACGCCGAGCCCGATGAGAACGGTGTGAGTCACGATCAGGCTCCTAGATCGGCACGCTCTGCGGCCGCTTCCACCGCACCCACCAGGCGACGATCAGCCGGGTCATGGTGAAGGCGGTGAACACCGTGGTGATGATGCCGATGCCGAGCGTCACGGCAAAGCCGCGCACCGGGCCGGTGCCGATGTAGAACAGCACCGCGGCGGCAATGAAGGTGGTGATGTTGGAATCGAGAATGGTCGCCAGCGCCCGCCTGAAGCCGGCGTCGATCGCCGAGATCGCGTTGCGGCCGCCGCGCAGCTCCTCGCGGATACGCTCGTAGATCAGCACGTTGGAGTCGACCGCGATGCCGACGGTGAGCACGATGCCGGCGATGCCGGGCAGCGTCAGCGTGGCGTTGAGCAGCGACAACAGGCCGAAGATCATGGCGACGTTGATGGCCACCGCGATGTTTGCGAACACCCCGAACAGCCGGTAGGTCAGCAGCATGAAGACGATGACAAGGATCGAGCCGACATAGGCCGCCAGTTCGCCCTTCTCGATCGAGTCCTGGCCGAGGCCCGGACCGACGGTGCGCTCCTCGACCACGGTCAGCGGCGCCGGCAGCGCGCCGGCGCGCATCAGGATTGCGAGATCGTTGGCGGACTGGACCGTGAAGCTGCCGGAGATCTGTCCCTGCCCGCCCGTGATGGGCTCGTTGATCCGGGGCGCGGAGATCACCTTGTTGTCGAGCACGATCGCGAAGGGCAGCCCGACATTCTCTTGCGTGGCCTGCGCGAACTTGCGCGCGCCCGACGTATTGAACTTGAAGCTGACGACCGGCTCACTCGTACGCTGGTCGAAGGTCGCCTGGGCATCGATCAAATCGCCGCCGGCAACCAGCACCTGCTTCTTGACCACATAGGGCGTCGGCGGCGGCGACGCGCTCATCAGCAACTCGGAGTCCGGCGGCAACTTGCCCTGTTGCGCCTGGTCCGGCGACACGGTCGTGTCGACCATGCGGAATTCCATCTTCGCGGTCTCGCCGAGCAGCTTCTTCAGGCGCGTCGGATCCTGAAGACCCGGCACCTGCACCAGGATGCGGTCATTGCCCTGGCGCTGGATCACGGGCTCGACGGTGCCGAGCTCGTTGACTCGGCGCTCGACGATCTGGATCGACTGCTCGATGGTCTTGCGCATGCGGTCGAGCATCGCGGCCTGTGGGACGGTCAAGCGAATCAGGCTGCCGCCGGCATCGGTCACCTCGAGGTCGCGCTGACCGCTGGATCCCATCAGGCCGCCCAACGGCTGGGACAGCTCGCGCAGCTTGGCGAGCGCAGCCTGAACGTCGGTCTCCTTGGTGATGCGAACCTCGGCCGCGTCGTTGCGCACGGTGACGCCGCCGGTGAAGCCGATCTTGGCATCGCGCAGCGTCCGGCGAACGTCGTCACGAACCTGGTCGAGCCGCTCCTTCTTCACATAGGCGGAATCGACCTCGAGAAGCAGATAGGAGCCGCCCTGGAGATCGAGGCCGAGCACGAGCCGGCGCTGCGCCCAGGCGGGCCAGGTCTTGACCTGCGCCTCGGGGAAGAAGTTCGGGACCGCGCAGAGGCACACGATCAGCGCCGTCAGGATGATCCCGAGCGCCTTCCACCGCGTGAAATACAACATCGACTGGACCTGTCAGATCAGGAGACTTGAAATGCTCGCGGACGCGCTCACTTCGACGCGGCGTCGTCCTTGGCGCTATCCTTCGCGCTTTCCTTGGATTCCTTGGCCGGCTCGCCCTTGGCGCGCACGCCGGAGACCATCGAGCGCATCTGACGCACCCGCACGCCGTCGGCGATCTCGAACTCGATCTGGTCGTCGTCGACGACCTTGGTGACCTTGCCGACGAGGCCGCCCGAGGTCACGACGGTGTCGCCGCGGCGGATGTTCTTCACGAGATCGGCGTGGTCCCGGACCTTCTTCTGCTGCGGACGCAGAATCAGGAAGTACATGATCACGAAGATCAGGGCGAACGGCAGCAGCGACATCAACATGCTGTTGGTGTCGCCGGCGCCCGCGGCCTGGGCATACGCAGGGGTAATCAGCATTCGGACGATCCTCGTGAGAACGGGGGAAAGCCGGTCAGGCCCTCAAAGGCGACCGGCTCGGTCAAATTCGCGCGGACTATAGCGGCCATTGTCCCAATTGCAACGCTGCCAGACCGCTCATTTGGCCACCTTGCGGCGCGACGTCAGGCCCGATAAGGCTGCATTCTCAGGAACTTCGGACATGCCCAGAAAACCCAGCAAAAGCCCGGCCGGCAAAGGCCCACGCACCCCTGCCCGCAAGCCCGCCCTCGTCGCGGCAAAACGCCCCAAGGGGACGACCAAAGGGACCGTCAATGCATCCCCGGACCTCTCGCAGGAGCGCATCGTCCGCGCGCTGGAGACCATTGCGGCGCACCTCTCCGCCCAGGGCAAGCCGGCCCTCGAACGCGAGTCGTTCAAAGAGGCCGATGCCTATGTCTGGCACCCCGACGGACGCCTCGCCGCGGTGCCGCGGGTCAGCCGCGTCGAGCTGTTCCTGCTCAAGGGCGTCGACCGGATGCGCGACATCCTGATGGAGAACACCGAGCGCTTCGCCAACGGCCTGCCCGCCAACAACGCGCTGCTCTGGGGCGCGCGCGGCATGGGCAAGTCGTCGCTGGTGAAGGCCGCGCATGCCAGCATCAATGCGGAGCGAAAGCCGGCCGACAGGCTGAAGCTGATCGAGATCCACCGCGAGGACATCGAGAGCCTGCCGATGCTGATGGAGAAGCTCCGGGACGCCAGCTTCCATTTCATCGTGTTCATCGACGACCTCTCTTTCGACGGCAATGATGCGTCCTACAAATCGCTGAAGGCGGTGCTCGAAGGCGGCATCGAGGGCCGGCCGGAGAATGTGATCCTCTACGCCACCTCGAACCGCCGTCATCTGCTGGCGCGCGACATGATCGAGAACGAGCGCTCGACCGCGATCAATCCCGGCGAAGCCGTTGAGGAGAAGGTGTCACTGTCCGATCGCTTCGGCCTCTGGCTCGGCTTCCACCGCTGCAGCCAGGACGAATACCTCGCCATGGTGCGCGGCTATTGCAGCCATTTCGGCGTCAAGCTCGACGACGAAGCGCTGGAGCGCGAGGCGCTGGAATGGTCGACCACCCGCGGCTCCCGCTCGGGCCGCGTCGCCTGGCAATTCGTGCAGGAGCTGGCGGGCCGCCTCGGCGTGAAGCTGACGGCGAAGTAGCGGACCGTTTCGCCTCCCCCACAACTGTCATTCCCCGCGCAGGCGGGGAATCCAGTACACCGCGGCTTATCGGCTCAATGACTGCTGTGTCGGAATGCTGGATCGCCCGGTCAAGCCGGGCGACGACAGCTTCAATGCGGAGGCTCTGTAAGCCTCACGCCCCGTTCAGGAATTGAAGCGGGTCAACCGGGGTCGATCCCTTGCGGATCTCGAAGTGGAGCTGCGGCGACGCCACCTCCCCGGATTGACCCGACTTGGCAATGACCTGACCGCGCTTGATGGTATCGCCGCGCTTCACCAACAGCTCACTCGCATGGGCATATGCGGTGACGTAGCCGTTGGAATGCCGAACCAGGACCAGATTGCCGTAACCCTTCAGCTCGTTGCCGGAGTAGGCAACGACGCCGTCTTCGGCTGCCTTGACCGGCGTCCCCTCGGGCACCGCGAGATTGATGCCGTCATTGGACTTACCGTTGGTCTTGGCGCCGTAGCTCGTGACCACCTTGCCGCGCACCGGCCAGCGGAAGGTCGGCAGCGCGCTGGTGGTCTCTGCTGCTTTCGCCGGCGCCTCGGCGGCGGGTTTCTCTTCGACATTCGCCGTGGCCTGAGCCAGGCGCGCGCTCTGCACCGGCGCGGCGGCAGCCGCCATCCTGGTGGCGGGCGCGGGAGCAGCCGCAACCGGCTGGAGCGTGCCGGCAACCGGTCCGGCTCCAACCGGAGCCGCAGCAACCGGCGGCGCCAGCACAGCGGTCCTGGCGCCGGGCACCGTCAGCTTGGTGCCGAGCTTTAGCTTGGCCGAGGGATCGAGGCCATTGGCACGGGCCAGCTCAACCGACGAGATGTGGTTCTTGCGGGCTATGCTGGCGAGCGTATCGCCGCGGTTGACGAAGTGCATGCTCGACGGCGCAGCAATGGCCGCAACTGGCTTGGCCGCAGGCGCCATCACGTGAGCCGCCGCGACGGGAGCCGGCGCAGGCGCAGCGGCCGTAGCCGGATGCGGGATGATCAGTTGCTGGCCGGGCGAGAGCGCGCGCGGCCCCTTGTAGCCGTTGGCCGCGAGGATCGCCTGCGGCGTGACGTGATAGCGCCTGGCGATCACATCGAGCGTGTCGCTGGTGCCGACGATGATCTTGGTGCCTCCGGCCGGCGGAGCCGCGGCAACGGAACGCGGCGGCACAGTAGCCGTGGTCTCGAGATGCGGCTGCGTCGGGGGCGCGTAGGAACTGACGCCGCGCCCGCCTCCGGACACGCCACCACCACCCGCAACGGGATAGGACTGCGGTGCGGTCACCGCCGGCGGCGGCAAGGGCTGCGACTGATAATAACCGGACTGCGTCTGCGGCCGCGAATATTGCGGCAGCTCGCGCTGCGGCGGCGGTGCCTGCTGCACCGAACCGGTCTGATCAGACGCGAAGGGGTTGGAGAAGTTCGACTGGGACAGCCGCGACGACATGTCGGCGCTGCACCCTGCGAAGCTGAAGGAGATCAGCGCCAGCACCGCGACCTGCGGTACGCGGCGCGAGTAAAGCAACTCGGCGACGACGGACATGGTTACTCACTCGTACGCAACTGAACTGGTCTTTTAAGTAAACACGCGCCGAGTAAATAACGGCTTAACCCTCCCAATAAGATGTTGGCAGCACAGCCGATCCGGAAATCTACAGCTCCCGCGCCACCCCGGGCAGCGCCGGCACGAAGCGGACATCGACGAGTTCCTTGCGCTCGATCCCGGCTTCGGTGCGGGTCAGGCGGATCAGCGTCTGCACGCCCTGATGCGGGCCGACCGGCGCGATCAGGATACCGCCGACCTCGAGCCGCTCGACCAGATTCTCAGGTATCTGCTCCACCGCGGCGGTGACGATGATGCGGTCGAATGGGCCGATATTGGGCGGCAGATCGAGACCGTCGCCGAGCATCACCTCGACATTGTGACATTCGAGCTTTTCGAGCCTGGCGCGTGCCGTGTCGGCAAGCTTGCGATAGCGCTCGACGGTCAGGACCTGGCCGGCGAGCCGCGACAGCACGGCGGCCTGATAGCCGGATCCTGTCCCGATCTCCAGCACGCGGTGCCGCTTCTGGAGCTGCAGCTGTTCGGTCATGTAGGCCACGACGAAGGGCTGGCTGATGGTCTGCCCGCAGGCGATCGGCAGCGCGCTGTCCCGATAAGCGCCGTCGCGATCGGCCTCGTCGACGAAAAGCTCGCGCGGCACCGCCTCCATGGTTCGCAGCACCGCCTGGTCGCTGATGCCCCGACGCCGCAGCGTGAGCTGAAACATCATCTTTTCCGGCGGATGCTGATCGGAGGTCATTGCCTGCTTGTGCCGTCTTGCCGGATCCGGTGGACATTCAACCCGGGCGCTAGAATCGTGTTCCTGCTCAGGAACCTATGATATCCTTCGCCTGGAGCATTTGACCACAAATTGGCTTGCCACGGGCGAGCCGCGATGACCATTTTCAGATATCCGTTCGTCAAAACGCGCATTGCGTCAATTCGTGTTATCTGCGAACGTTTTTGGCAATGGGCAAGGGACCAACTATGACCGCGACAGGGCTTTCAGGCCGCTCTGTATTCCTCGTCGAAGACGAGGTGATGATCAGGATGATGGTCGCGGATATGCTCGAAGAGCTCGGCTACAAGGTCGCAGCTGAGGCGGGCGACATCACTGAGGCCCTGCGGCTCGCCCAGGCGACCGAATTCGACATCGCCATTCTCGACGTCAACGTCAACGGCAAGGTGATCTCGCCGGTCGCCGACGTGATCAAGGCGAAGGGCTGTCCGTTCATCTTCGCCACCGGCTACGGCTCCTCCGGCCTGCCCGAGCAATATCGCGACCGGCCGGCGCTTCAGAAGCCGTTCCAGCTCGACGCGCTCGGCAAAACCATCGAAGCCGCACTTCGCGGCGGCTAGGCGCTATTTTAGCGTCGCGCTGAGCTCTTCCGAAAACGCTTCGTTGGTGCGGTCGAGCCTGAGCGGCGTGACCGAGACATAGCGCTCCCGCAGCGCCGCCAGATCGGTACCGTCCGCCGGCGTGTCCAGCATCGCAGAGCGCTCGAAGCCGATCCAGAAATAGGGATTGTTGCGGCCGTCTCTGCGCTCGTCGATCCGCAAGAAGCCGAGATTGCGCTTGCCCTGGCGCGTGACGCGGATGCCGAGCACGTCCTCCGGCGCGCAGGAGGGGAAGTTGACGTTGATGACGGTGTCCTTCGGAATGCCGGCGGCGATCACCTTGCGCAGGATGTCGGGCCCGAATTTGCGCGCGGTGTCCCACGGCGGGTGCTCGCGGGTCTCGACGCTGAACTCCTGCGACAGCGCGAACGAGGGCAACCCCAGGATGGTGCCCTCCAGCGCGCCGGCGATGGTGCCGGAATAGACCACGTCCTCGGCGACGTTGCGGCCCTTGTTGACCCCGGACAGCACGACGTCGGGTAGCTTGGCGCCGAGGATATGGCGCGCCCCCATGATCACGCAGTCGGTCGGCGTGCCGCGCACGGCGAAGTGCCGCGGCCCGACTTCGCGCAGGCGCAAGGGATCGTTCAGCGACAGCGAATGCGAGACGCCGGACTGGTCGAGCTCGGGCGCCACCACCCAGACGTCGTCGGACAGCGCGCGCGCGATCTCCTCGACCACCTTGAGGCCGGGGGCGTGAATGCCGTCGTCATTGGTGCAGAGAATGCGCATGCGAAGTGCCGATTCCAAAAAGCGGGGTCTGAGCCGTCTTATCCGGCTCCGGCCGATCAGGCAAACCGGCCGATCAGGGAGCCGGCCTGAACCCGTTAGCGGCGGATGCGCCATTGCGGCAGGAAGCGCGCCAGCCGGCCCTCCACGCGCAGCTCCATCGCCCGCACCGCCGGACTGACGATCGGCGCCTCGATCACGCCGAGCGCCTCCAATTCCGCAACGAGCGCGTCCGGCTCTGGCGTTTGCGGAAAGCGCTCGCGGGCCACCGTCAGCGCGCTGTCGAAGTCGGCAGCGTTCACACCGGGCTTGGCCCGCCGGCTCTGCACGAAATCCTCGTCCCAGAGCCGCGTGACCTCGATGTCGAGCACGCCGCGCAGGCGCTGATCGACGGCCTGGATTCCGCCCCCCGTCACCGCCCATTGTCGGCCGACCCAGAAGATGTCGCGATGCAAGGCCATGAACGGTCGGTTCGCATTGACGGATGGCCGGCAGGATAGCCGGCCCTCCGCTCCGCGCAACCGATCGTTTCCAGCGTTAGTCCCGCCCGATCACTTTCACGCCGCCCATATAGGGCTGAAGTACGTCGGGGACCGCGATCGAGCCGTCCTCCTGCTGATAGGTCTCCATCACGGCGATCAGCGCGCGGCCGAGCGCAGTGCCCGAACCGTTCAGCGTGTGGACGAAACGCGGCTTGCCGTCGGGACCGCGCGAGCGCGCATCCATGCGGCGCGCCTGGAAGTCGCCGCAGACCGAGCAGCTCGAGATCTCGCGGAATGCCCCGCCCTCGCCCTGGCCCGGCATCCAGACCTCGATGTCATAGGTTTTTTGCGACGAGAAACCCATGTCCCCTGCGCACAGCGTCATCACGCGATAATGCAGGTCGAGCCGCCGCAGCACTTCCTCGGCACAGGCGAGCATGCGTTCGTGCTCGTCCCTGCTGCTCTCCGGCGTCGTGATCGAGACCAGCTCGACCTTGGTGAACTGGTGCTGGCGGATCATGCCGCGCGTGTCGCGCCCGGCCGCGCCCGCCTCGGCACGGAAGCACGGCGTCAGCGCGGTGAGCCGCATCGGCAGCTGCTTTTCGTCGAGGATTGATTCGCGCGCGAGGTTGGTGAGCGATACTTCCGCGGTCGGGATGAGGCCAAGGCGCTCTGTCTTCAGCCGCTCCTGGTCGGGCGACGCAAGGAGTTCGCCCTTGATCGCCCAGAACTGATCGTCCTCGAATTTCGGCAATTGTCCGGTGCCGAACATGATCTCGTTGCGAACCAGCAGCGGCGGATTGATCTCGGTATAGCCGTGCTCGTCGACGTGCAGATTCAGCATGAACTGGCCGAGCGCGCGCTCGAGGCGCGCCAGGCCCTTCTTCAGCACGACGAAGCGCGCTCCCGACAGTTTTGCCGCCGCCTCGAAATCCATGTCGCCGAGCGCGGTGCCGAGATCGTCATGCAGCTTCGGCGCGAAGCTGTAGTTGCGCTTGTTGCCGAACACATGGCGCTGCACGTTGCCGTGCTCGTCGACGCCGTCGGGCACGTCGCCGAACGGAATGTTCGGGATGGCGGACAGCTCTTTTGCCAGCTCATCGTCGGCGGCTTTCGCGGCGGCCTCGAGCTGCGGCATCGTGGTCTTGAGCTCGGCAACTTCGGCCATCAGCTTGGCCGCGCGCGCCTCGTCCTTCGCTTTCTTCGCGTCGCCGATTTCCTTGGAGGCCGCATTGCGCCGCGCCTGCGCCTGCTCGGACGCCAGGATCGCCGCACGCCGCGTCTCGTCGATCGCGAGCAGCGCGGTCGACAACGGCTTCAGGCCTCGCCGCGCGAGACCGGCGTCGAAGGCTTGCGGATTGTCGCGGATCGATTTGATGTCGTGCATGGCTGTCTTCCCGTCATGGCCGGGTTTATCCCGGCCATCCACGTCCTTGCCGCCTTAGATCAAGCCGTGGATGCCCGGGTCAAGCCCGGGCATGACGAATCATGGGCTGAGCGGCGCAATGATAGAGCGAAAGGCCCTACTCCGCCGGATTGGCCGGCGTGGACACGTCGGTGCCGGTCGTCGCCTGCGTCGCCGCCAACTTCTTCTCTACCATCGCGACCGCGATGATCGAGCCTTCGTAGAGCAACAGCAAGGGGATCGCGAGCGAGCACTGGCTGAGCACGTCCGGCGGCGTCAGCACGGCGGCGATGACGAAGGCGATGACGATGAAATAGCGCCGCTTCTCGCGCAGCATCTTCGCCGAGACGATGCCGATGCGGCCGAGCAGAGTCAGGATCACCGGGAGCTGGAAGGCGATACCGAAGGCGAAGATCAGCGACATCATCAGCGACAGATATTCGCCGACCTTGGGCAAGAGCTGGATCTGTGCGGTCTCGTCACTGCCGGCCTGCTGCATGCCGAGCGAGAAGCGGACCAGCATCGGCAGCACGACGAAATAGACCAGGGCGGAGCCCAGCACGAAGAAGAAGGGAGTCGCGACCAGATACGGCAGGAAGGCCTGCTTCTCGTGCTTGTACAGACCCGGCGCCACGAATCCGTAGATCTGCGTCGCAATGACCGGGAACGAGATGAAGCCGGCGCCGAACAGCGCGAGCTTGAGCTGGGTGATAAAATATTCCAGCAGCGCCGTGTAGATGAACTTGGAATTCTCGGGACCCGCGACCCACACGAACGGCCAGACCAGCACGTTGTAGATCTGCTTGGCGAAGAAGAAGCAGAAGATGAATGCAATGCCGAAGCCGAGCAGCGCCTTGATCAGCCGCGAGCGCAGCTCGATCAGATGGTCCATCAGCGGGGCTTTGCTGGCCTCGATATCGGCGTCGCTCATGACGCTTTGGCGTCCTTGATCGCTTCGGATGGCGCGGTGTCCTGCGCGACTGCTGCCTGCTCGACCTCTCGGGTGATCACGAGCGGCTCGTTCGCGGCTGCGTGTGCCTCGGCTTCCATGAAGGTCGCAGGCGTCGGCGCTTCCGGTGTCGTCGGAGTGACCGGCGCTTCACTTGAAGTCGCCGGCGCTTCAATTGAAGTCGCCGGCGGCTCGATAGCTGCAGTCGCAGGCGTCTCGGCCGGCTTGTCCAGCGCATCGACGCGCAGCGCGTCGCTGACGTCCTTCTGGAGCGAGGTCAGCGGATTGTTGCTGGTGAAGCCGGTCGCGGCTTCCTTGACCTCGTCAAAGCTCTTCTTGAGGTCGGCCATTTCGGCCTCGCGCATCGCTTCCTGGAACTGGCCCTGGAATTCGGCGGCCATCTTGCGCGCCTTGCCCATCCACTGCCCGACCATGCGCAGCACGCCCGGCAGCTCTTTCGGGCCGATGGCGACCAAGGCGACGACCCCGATCAGGACCAGTTCACTCCACCCGATGTCGAACATGAGGTCTTCCGTTCACGCGAAGCCGCAGCCGGCCAAATCCCTTGCGCGCAGGATCGGGCCGCACCCGCGTCTCGCGTGCTTTCCGGCTCAGACGGCCTTGCTGCCGACGTCGGACCGCGCCGCGGTCGGCGCATTGTTGTGCTCGATGGACTTCGCCGGCTCGGGCTTCTCGGCGGGCTTGTCATCGTCCTGCATGCCCTTCTTGAACGCCTTGATGCCCTGCGCCACGTCGCCCATCAGATCCGAAATCTTGCCGCGGCCGAACAGAAGCAGGACCACTGCGATCACCAGGATCCAGTGCCAAATGCTGAGTGAACCCATCCTGCAACCCTCCAAACGCGCATGGCCGGGGACCCGGCCGATCTTCTCCGAAACCTAGGCTCGGCAGGTGTCAAAAACAAGGACCTAGGCAGTGCCAATTCGCTGTTGGCACTACGTAATCTTGCTAGTGTTAACCGGTCGCAGGGGGCCGGTAAAACGCCGGGGCCTCACTCTTCGGTGCCGCCTTCGCCGCCACCCTCATGGCCGCCTTCCGGCGCTTCTTCCGGGGTCTCGGGCTCGACCGCGGGCGCCAGCGCCAGATCGAGGTCCTCGCCCGGTTCCAGGGGATCCTCGTCTTCACGCAGCTGCGGGTCGTCCGACGGCGTCGGTACGCTGAATCCGGTCGGCAGGCGCGAATCCAGCAGGCCCGTGCCCTTCAGCTCCTCGAGGCCCGGCAGATCGCCGAGCTGTTCCAGGGTGAACTGCGACAGGAAGTCCTCGGTGGTTCCGAAGGTCAGCGGACGGCCGGGCGTCTTGCGCCGGCCGCGCGGCTTGATCCAGCCGGTCTCCAGCAGCACGTCGAGCGTGCCCTTCGAGGTGACGACGCCGCGGATCTCCTCGATCTCGGCGCGCGTCACAGGCTGGTGATAGGCAATGATCGCCAGCACTTCGATCGCCGCGCGCGACAGGCGGCGGGTCTCGGTGCTCTCCCGCGTCATCAGCCAGGCGAGATCGCCGGCTGTGCGGAAGGTCCATTTGTTGGCGACGCGAACGAGATTCACCCCGCGCAACGAATAGTCCGCCTGCAATTGCTCGAGCGCGGCCTTGACGTCGACGCCCTCGGGCATGCGCTTGGCCAGCGTCGCGGTGTCCAGCGGTTCACTCGAAGCAAACAGCAGCGCTTCCAGCAGCCGCAATTCCTCGGGACGCGCCTGGGTTTCGTTCTCCATCGGCTCGGCCTCTTCTACCCGCACTTCAGCCAGGCTTGCCATGGTAGCTTCTCCTTCTTGCACTTAAGCGACCGGCGCATCAGGCGCAGGAGCTGCGTCCGGCACCGGCTTGGGGCGCCCCTTCCGGAAATAGATCGGCGCAAACGCCTCTTTCTGGTTCAGCTCCAGCTGACCTTCGCGAACCAGCTCCAGCGCAGCGGCGAAGCTCGAGGCGAACACCGTCGCGCGCTGGGTGGGATCGGCGACGTGCCGGACCAGGAAGTCGTCGAGCACGCCCCAATCGTCCTGCTCGCTGATGCTGCCGACCAGCCGCTCCAGCGTGGCGCGCGCCTCGGCGAGCGACCACACCGTGCGCTTGGCCAGATGCACGCTCGCCAGCACGCGCGACTGGCGCTGGGAGGCATAGGCGGTGAGCAGATCGTACAGCGTCGCGGTGTATTTCGGATGCTTGATCTCGGCGATCTGCTCGGGCTCGCCGCGCGGGAAGATGTCGCGCAGCAATTGCTGCCTGTGCATCAACCGGTTGGCGGCCTCGCGAATGGCCTCCAGCCGGCGCAGGCGATTGGCGAGCGCGGTGGCCATCTGCTCGGCGCTCGGACCTTCCGCGCTCGGCGGCTCCGGCAGCAGCAAGCGCGACTTCAGGAAGGCGAGCCAGGCCGCCATGACGAGATAGTCGGCGGCAAGCTCGAGCCGGATCTTTCGCGCGGCTTCGATGAAGTGGAGATATTGGTCGGCCAGCGCCAGGATCGAAATCTTGGCGAGGTCGACCTTCTGGTTCCGAGCCAGCGCGAGCAACAGGTCGAGCGGGCCCTCATAGCCCTCGACGTCCACCACCAACGCCGGTTCATCCTCGGCGAGCTCTGCAGGCCGGCCGGTCTCAAACGATAAGATTTCTGCAGTCATGCCGATGCCGTGTTTGCCCGTGCGATCAATGCGTCCAGCTCCATCCGTGCGGCGACGCGGTCGAGCGGCTGCGGAGCCTTGCGCGCGGCGAGCGCGGCGTTCGCCCGCTCCAGCGCCCGGCCCGACAACTCAGGTGTCTGGCCGGCAACCTCGCGCATCTCTTCGATGTTGCCGTTGCAATGCAGCGCCATGTCGCAGCCGGCCGCGAAGATGGCGCGGGTCCGCTCGGCGATATTCCCCGACAGCGCGTTCATCGACACGTCATCACTCATTAACAAACCCTGGAACCCGATTACGCCGCGAATCACGTCAGCAATCATTGTCGCAGATGTCGTCGCCGGTTGGGCGGGGTCGACGGCGCTAAACACAACATGTGCAGTCATGGCCATCGGCAGGTCCGAAAGCGGCTCGAACGCGGCGAAGTCGGTCCGTTCCAGCTCGGCCCTCGGCGTGTCGACCGTCGGCAGCTTGAAATGGGTGTCGGCAGTGGCCCGCCCATGGCCGGGGATGTGCTTGAGCACCGGCAACACGCCGCCCTGCTCCAGACCCTCGGTGACCGCGCGGGCAATTGCAGCGACCTTGCCGGGCTCGGTGCCATAGGCCCGGTTCCCGATGACAGCGTCGGCGCCCACGACCGGCACGTCGGCCAGCGGCAGGCAATCCACCGTGATGCCGAGATCGGCCAGATCGGCTGCGATCAGGCGGGCCGACAGGCGCGCCGCGGTGAGCCCAAGGGCCGAATCAGTGTCGTACAGGGTCGAGAAGACGGCGCCCGGCGGATAGACCGGCCAGTGCGGCGGACCCAGGCGCTGCACCCGTCCGCCCTCCTGATCGATCAGGACAGGCGCGTCGGCGGCACCCGCCGCCGTCCGCAATTCCGCAACCAGTGCAGCAACTTGAGCTGGCGTTGCGACATTGCGTTTGAAGAGGATGAAGCCCCATGGGCGCTGGTCGCGGATAAACTCCCGCTCGACGGCGGTCAGTTCCGTTCCGGATACACCGGTAATGAAGGCCCGCGTGCTCATAACGGCCGATTAACCCTGACCCGCGAGGGGGTCAAGGAAACGGCCGTTAATTCCTCTGGACGAAGCAGGCGGACAGGCCTGCGGACTTCAGGCTGTTGCAGGCGTGCGTCGCCTCCTCGGCCGAAGCATAGGGCCCAGCAAAGGCGCGGTAGACGACGCCCTTGCCCTTGTCGGTGAGGTCGACGCGCTTGATCACCGGCGAACGGGAACCGAGCACGCTGCCATACTTGCCCTGAAGCACCCGGTACGACGCGGCGGCGCTATCCTCGCTCTGCTGCGAAGAGACCTGCACGATGTAGCCGCCGCCGCTGCTGGCCGGTGCGATCTGGGTCGGGGTGGTAGCAGCCATCCGCTGCGGCGGCTCGGCCGCAGGTGCGGATTGCGGGGCCAGCGACATCGGCTGATTGGCGCTGGCATTGGCCGAGGTCGGCGGATTGCGCAACGCGGCCGGTGCATTTGGCGCGGCAACAGACCTTGGCGCAGCCGTGGGCCTGGCAGCAGCAGCCGATTGCGGCGTGGCGCTATCGGTCTGATCGCCCTTCACGGCGACAGTCCTGATCGGGCGCGGCGAATTGTTCGGCAGCGTGCCGTTGCTCGCGCCCGGCGGAGGTAGGGCGGACGGTGACACGCTCGCCACCGACGGCGGATTCGCGTTCTGGTTCAGCGGCGGGAACACCACGCGGGGACCGCCTGCCTTGGCGTTGACGTCGACCGGCGCCTCTTCGCGCGGCACGATCTTCTCGGAGCCGTCCCCGATCGCCATGCGATCCGGCACCTTTGACGAGGAATCGGACGGCGCCGGCACGATCTTGGTCGGAGTGTTGTCGGCCCTGATGATCGGCGGCTCGCCACTGCGGGGCGAGCCGACATAGGTCTTGTAGGCGAAGGCAGCGCCCGTGCCGACCACGGCCAGCGCCAGGATCGCCGCGATCGTCATCATGCCGCCGCGCTGCTTCTTGGGCTCATCGAGCTCGGCCTCCGGATAGTCGCTCTGATACGCGTAGGGATCGTCCGGATAGGCCGGCTCGCGCTGATAATCCTGCTCGCCTGCCTCCAGCCGGCCGTAGAGCGCATCGTCGTAACGCGCCGGATCGGGCTGCTGATACGGCTCCTGATAGGCCTGTTGCTGGTAAGCTTGATCCTGCTGCGGGTAAGCCTGCCCCGGATAGGCGTGATCCTGATAGGCCTGCGGCTGATGAACATCAGGCTCGAGCGGAGCGGGTTGGGCCGAATAGCGATGCAGCGGATGAACCGGATTGACGGCTACCTGATAGTCGGGCTCCGGGGCCGGCGGCTGCACATTGGCGCGGCGCATCCATGAGGGCGGCCCGGGCGGCGACGGCACGGTCGGCTCGGCGTAGTCCTGCTGATAGTCGTCTTGCCGATAGTCGTCGTCCTGATAGCCCTGTGCGGGCGCAGCGGCTGCCGGCGGATGAGCGCCAGGCCGCGATTGCGCAGCAAATGGATCGGTCTGTCCGATCAGGCGGGCGAGCTCGGCCAAGGGATCGCCTTCCGCCTTGCCATGCTGGCTGCCACCGCGACCATAGTCATCGGAGGGAAACGGTCTGTCCTGATATCGTTCGGCCATCGTGATGATGCGTCCCTTCGGGAAAGCCGCGCGCCCCTCGACCAAGGCACGGCCTTCGACCCACAAGGCTTTCAACCAAGTCTAAGCGATCCGGCTTCTGCCGGTTACCCCCGATATTCCCCTTAGGTAGTTCGCCCCAAACTACCGCATCTCGTTCGGAGCATGGACGCCGAGGATGGCGAGGCCCGATGCCAGAACCGAGACGACGCCCTGGACCATGGCCAGCCGCGCCTTCGTAAGCTCTGCATCATTATTGATAATGAAGCGTAAATAGGGCAAATCGCGCCCCTTCGTCCAAAGTGCATGAAATTCGCTGGCTAAATCATAGAGATAAAAGGCAATTCGGTGCGGCTCGTGGGCGCTTGCGGCGGCTTCCAGCATGCGCGGAAATATTGCGAGCCGCTTGAGCAGGTCGAGCTCGACGGGGTCGGACAGCCGTTCCACCGCCGACTCAGCGAGCCAGGCGATCCGCTCGCCGGCATCCTCGGGGAGTTCCGGGAACACCTCCGTCCGCGCGTTGCGGAAGATCGAGTGGCCGCGGGCATGGCCGTACTGAACGTAGAACACCGGGTTGTCGCGCGACTGTTCCATGACCTTGGCGAGGTCGAAATCGAGCACCGCATCGTTCTTGCGGTACAGCATCATGAAGCGGACGGCGTCCTGGCCGACCTCATCCACCACCTCACGCAAGGTGACGAAGTCCCCGCTCCGCTTGGACATTTTCACCGGCTCGCCATTGCGCAGCAGCTTCACGAGCTGGACGATCTTGACGTCGAGCGCGCCCTTGCCCGACGTCGTCGCCTTCACCGCCGCCTGCATGCGCTTGATGTAGCCGCCATGGTCGGCGCCCCAGACGTCGATCATCTCGGCGAAGCCACGGTCGAACTTGTTCTTGTGGTAGGCGATGTCAGAGGCGAAGTAGGTGTAGGAATTGTCCGACTTGATCAGCGGACGATCGACGTCGTCGCCGTAGGCGGTGGCCTTGAACAGCAACTGCTCGCGGTCTTCCCAGTCCTCGACCGGCGCGCCCTTCGGCGGCGGCAGACGGCCCTCGTAGATGTCGCCCTTGGCCTTCAGGAAATCGATGGTCTCGGCAACCTTGTTGTTGCCGGTCTCGATCAGCGAGCGCTCGGAGAAGAACACGTCGTGGCGGATGTTGAGGGCGGCGAGGTCGTCCTTGATCTCGTCCATCATCATCGCGATCGCCTTGGCGCGCACCGTGGGCAGCCACTCGGCTTCGTTCTTGGCGAGGAGCTTGTCGCCATGCTCCTTCGCGAGCGCCTGTCCGACCGGCTTCAGATAGTCGCCGGGATAGAGCCCTTCCGGGATCGCGCCGATGTCCTCGCCGAGCGCCTCGCGATAGCGCAGGAACGCGGAGCGCGCGAGCACGTCGACCTGCGCGCCGGCGTCGTTGATGTAGTATTCGCGCGTGACGTCGTGGCCTGCGAATTGGAGCAGGCTCGCAAGCGCGTCGCCGAACACTGCGCCGCGGCAATGGCCGACATGCATCGGTCCGGTCGGATTGGCCGACACGTATTCGACATTGACCTTGGAGCCGCCGCGGACGCGGCCGTAGTCGGCGGCCTCGCGCAGCACGGTCCGCAGCGCCTCGGCCCAGGCGGCGGGCTTCAAGGTCAGATTGATGAAGCCGGGACCGGCGACGTCGACCTTGGCGATCAGGGCATCAGCGCGCAGCCGCTCGGCGATCTGCTCGGCGAGATCGCGCGGCTTTGCCTTGGCCTCTTTTGCCAGCACCATGGCGGCGTTGGTCGCCATGTCGCCATGGGAGGGATCGCGCGGCGGCTCGACCACCACGCGCGAGACATCGATGCCCTCGGGCCAGTTGGCTTCCACGGCCAGCGTACGGCAGGCGGCGTGCACGCGCGCAAGCACGTCGGCGAACAAATGCGGTGCTGAGGATGTGTCGGGCATGGCCGCCGCCTAACGCAAATCCGGGGTCGAGTCAAAAAGCCGCTGGTGCTCGGTCAGGGCGAAACGGTCGGTCATTCCGGCAATGAAATTACCGATCCGGCGGGCCCGGTCGCCCTCGTTGTCAGCCTCCGCCCCCAGCAGCCATTCCGACGGCAGCTCGCCGGGGGATTTCAGGTATTTCGCGAACAGGTCGAACAGGATCTGCTCCGCCTCCCCCATCACCCGCATCACCCGCTTGTGACGGTACATGTGCTGGTAGAGGAAGCTCTTGATGGCGGCCTCCTCCTCGGCGACCTCGGCCGGAAACGCGATCAGGGCCCGGCTCTGCTGGCGGACGTCCTGGGCCGACTGCGGCTTCACCGCAGCGAGGTTCCTCTCGGCCTCCGCGAACACTGCACCGATCAGGTGCGAGATCAGTTCACGCACCAATTCGGCGCCGCGCCGGAGGTCTTCGAGATCGGGATAGTGCGCTGAAGTCTCGGCAATGATTTCAGCCGTGAGCGGCATCACCCTGAGATCGTCGAGATCGAACAGGCCGGCGCGCAGACCGTCGTCGATATCGTGGGCGTCATAGGCGATGTCGTCGGCGATGGCTGCGACCTGCGCCTCAAGCGAGGCGAAGCTCCACAATTCGAGGTCGTAGGTCTTGATGTAGTCGGCAATGCCGACGGGAATGCCGTGCTCGCGATAGCGCCCGACCGGCGCGCCACTGCGGTCGGTCAGCGGACCGTTATGCTTGACGATGCCTTCGAGCGACTCCCAGGTCAGGTTGAGGCCGTCGAATTCAGGATAGCGGTGCTCGAGCGAGGCGACGACGCGGAGCGTCTGGGCGTTGTGGTCGAAGCCGCCAAAGTCCTTCAGGCAGGCGTCCAGCGCCCGCTCGCCGGCATGGCCGAACGGGGGATGACCGAGATCGTGGGCCAACGCCAGGGTTTCGGTGAGGTCCTCGTCCAGCCCGAGCTGCCGGGCCAGAGCACGGGCGATCTGGGCCACCTCCAGCGAATGGGTCAGCCGGGTCCGGTAATGATCGCCCTCGTGGAACACGAACACCTGGGTCTTGTACTTCAGGCGGCGAAACGCGGTGGAATGGATCACCCGGTCGCAATCCCGCCGGAACGGGCTGCGGGTTCGGCTCGGCGGCTCCGCAACCAGCCGGCCGCGGCTGTGGTCGGGATCGCAGGCATAGGGCGCGTGGGGGGCAGCCATTCCGACGGACACGACGAATTTAGTCCCTATCCATTTGTTAAAGCACAACCGTTGTTTCTCAATAACTTCCCATAAGGCACTTCCCAATTTCGTTCTATAGCTGTCCAGGTTGCGGTCCGGATTACCGAGATTCAAACAACAAGTGATCGGGATGGGGCGGTCTCTTAATCTGGATTGTCCACATCCACGACCGGCAGTGGCTCGGCAATGTTCCGACCCACCGGGGATCGATAATTTGACTCCGCGCATTCGGCGCCATTCTTGGCGGGATGCCTCGCCCGATCCGACGTACCACCCCCACCCATCCCGATGGCCGCCCAGCCAAGATCATCTTCGCCGAAGTGCGGAATACGAGCCGTCAGGACGCGTTGATCTATTGCGCCGACCGAATGCCTCGCCGTCGCGCCGAGCCGGACGACCTGCGGCTAGTGGTTTGACCTTTACAAGGTTGGCGGCCCCATCCGCAAAGCCCGATCAGCGCCAAAGACGTTATTGCCCCGCATTCGCGGCTCCGAACCCTTTGCGTCTTCGGGCCAGCGACCCCACATAGAGGCCTGCTTGTTGTTCAATTATATAGCGAGGATTTATGCAGACAGGATTTGAAGGCGAACTTGATGCCATTGCGGACGCCGCGCGAGCGATGCGCTTCGCGTGGGAGCATGGTCAGGACAAGGAGACGATCGCGAAGGTCGCTCACATGCTGGCGACACGACAGAACAGTCCGTTGGCACAAGCAACAGGCGCTGCAATCGTTACGTTTCTCAAGCAAAAGAACATCATCACGTGAGACGGGCGGGGACCGCCCGCTTGGCGATCCCCCCGACACGGTCTGGAGTTCAAAGGACTACTCCCTTAGCAGGGGTCCGCATAGCCGCGAGCCATCGCAAGACTTGGTCGTGGTTCGCAACAGTGACCGGGTATGCCCGAGCCTCGACAACTCTCGCGGCTCCCGGACTAATATCATTCGTGGTGACTATTAGCCCGGCATCTGCCTTCTCAGCATAGAGGTCCGCCCATAGTGCCTTCACGACGACCTTGCCTATCTTGCGCTTCTCCCTCTTACATTGAACGATCAGAACCGGTGGCGCTTCAGGCTTGGCGCCGACGTTCCACGCTCGCACGTCCACGCTGCCGTCGTTACGGCCGGGCCCTAGTTCAACTTCGTAGCCGCTCCGAGCAAGCCATTCCGCTGTCAGCCCCTCGAACTGGCGCCAGTTGATCTCCTGTAGAAGCTCCGGTCGTTTCGACAGGTAATTTACGAACCGCTGGTCGAAGAAGCCGGATTCCGAGATCGGAAGGCACTCACTCTCGAATAATGATGTTAGGGCGACCGGATCCTCGACGCGCTGCTCACGGGTAAAGAACGGCGAGTGGGCCAAATGGACCGACATGGCCCCCAAGAGGTCCTCCATAATGCCAGTCCGACGCCACGCGATGACGCTTTCGATGTCGGAATCGAGCGCGTCCCGATCAAGCCTGCCGGTCCAATTGCGTCGCTGCAGATGATAGTTAGCGACGGCTTCGACTTCTAGAATCTCCGTGATTTCTACGCGCGACCTCCAGTCTGGTCCGAGCCTCTTGATGAGCCGCTGCCCTAGGGTCGGCATGCCTGGTTGGTCTGCCGCCCCAAGGGCATGCAATAGATCCCCGACCAGCTCCGCATAATCGTCGCTTTCAATGCGCAGCACGTCGTCATTCTCGGTTAGCGCCGTCCGATAGGGGTGATCCTCGCGGAGATGCTCAAGGAGTTGCTGCCTACTAAGCGCGAGACCCGACCGTTCTCCGGCGTCCTCGCTCAGTGAGGTAACAAAAGACGACGCCAGCATTGTTATGTGTCCCATGACGCACCGATATAGCGGATCAGGATACCGAAACGGCAGTGCCTGCGCGCGAGCTGGCGCCGACGAGGCAATGACCGCTGCAGAATGTACCCCCACAGCCCTTGGAAACCGGGGAATGGGCTGCTATTCTTGGTTGTACTTTTCGATAATATTTTTCGAGATTGACCCACCGATCGGTCATCCTCTCGCCTAAAGCCTCGCCTCGCGGAACCCGAGACCACCAATGACGATGCCGCCCAGACCAGCTTGCCTGAGCGCGATCGCGTTCGCCAACATTGCTGCCTGCACTGCAGTGGATAACAAGACCACCACCAAATATATCCAATACCTGTCAGGTGCGGGCACCGATCTCAATCAAGCCGAGCGTCTTCACAACGTCTTCCGCCAGCGAAAGAAATTTAGGGGCCAAGCCGCGACATTAACGGCGACCGAAGGCCTGGGCAACTTGGCCCCGCTCGACGACCTGAAGAAGTATTCGTATGCATTTTTCAATCGCCCAGGCGGCAAGCGCGGGATGACCTACGTCGAATTTCGGGAGATGGTGGAAGACTGGGTCGAATATCACGAAAATCAGGCGACCGGCCGGCCCTTTACCTCGAAGCAGAACGCCGCAGCATTGGATATAGAAGGTCGGACCGTTGTCGTCAGAGATAGCGAGATGATCTGGCTATTCAGAAACCCGAATCGCGCGAATTATGCCTTCAGCGGCATACTGGACGGCTTCCTCCGTGCTCGGCTCGGGCTTCTTCCACAAGGCGTCCGCGTCGCCTTAAGCTTTAAGGCGGCATCGTTACGAAAGACGCATCACCCTACCTATTTTGATGCGACGTGGGACTATCTTGACTTATGGGACGCGAGCGGGAGAACTCGCCCTATCGCGTCGGCGGCAGGTGGGCGGCCAGGACTTGAGGAGGTCGTCACCTCTCCTCCGACATTCCGGGACATCAATGGCCCTGTTAGGAAGGCTTGATCGAAGTGGACAAGCGAAAGAAGAGAGGACGATCCGAGACCGGGGCAAAAAACGCTGGCCCAAATCTGGCCACCCGTCTGGAGCGGACGATCAAGGACGAGAATCCGCAGAAGCTGATCGAATTAATGCAGGAAGCCCGGTCCCTCGAACGAAGGTCGGAATTCGCTGAGGCCGTGAAGGCCGTTATCACGGGCGTCCCGTTGAACGAGTACGAGTGGCACAATCTCGAATACTTCGTCATCGAGGCCGACCTGACCGATGGCGGCGTGCGCGACTGTCTTGAAAGAGTTCAGGCTCGGTCCGAACTTAAGCTCGACGCCCGCATCTCGGTGTATTCGATGCTACAACGCTGCGGCTCTGCACGCCTACTGGCACTCGTATCCTCCGACGCAGATCTCAGGGCGGAGAATCCTGCAATTTGGATGGATCTAGTTGCCGCAAGCACGCCGGAAACTACTGCTGCGCTGCGGGAAGCCAGGCAGACACTACTAGACCAGATCACCACCGGGAATCTCGGCGGGTGGTATTTGTTAGAGCGGATGCGTCTGATAGCCAAGCTCGCGATAGGAGCAGAAGATGACTGGCTGTCTCGACTGCTCGACCTGCTGTCTCGCGAAGAGGCTGATGCCGTAGAAGCAATGATTGACCGCCTATTCTCCTCCGGGGCAACTCGTGTTGGTGTTCCGCAGTCGTCTCTTGATAGAGCTCGCGGATTCTTCGCCGACACTAATCCGGCAAATGCGCAATTCGACAAGATGGACCGTGCAGTTGCATAGGCAAGAGGGAAAGTATCATTCCGCATGGTGACCGCCACCAAGCCCAGACTCTCGACCTACCAGGAGATCGTGCCGTATCTCGTACGGTCCATCAGGATGGCGACCGGTGAGTTTCTTGCGGCCCGAAAGGCGGGAGTGGACACTGCGAGAGCCCATCGG
This sequence comes from Bradyrhizobium symbiodeficiens, assembly GCF_002266465.3. NCBI lineage: Bacteria > Pseudomonadati > Pseudomonadota > Alphaproteobacteria > Hyphomicrobiales > Nitrobacteraceae > Bradyrhizobium > Bradyrhizobium symbiodeficiens. The sequence goes on from NZ_CP029427.2 coordinate 3,984,713, forward strand.
ATGATTAACAGGCATTTCGCCTGGCTTGCGGTTTCGTTCGCTGTGGGAAAAAACCGCCACCTCTACGACGGTTCGACGGATGGGTCCGCAGCCATCGCGCCGCTTCGGTCTCAGCCGCTTCGCAACAAAAACACACTTCCCGAGGCGCTTCGCGGACTTCTGGAGGCAAAGTCTGCTATCGCGGAGGATACGATCGTCTACGACGGTGAGGGAAAGCCAATCTTCGTGGTGCCTCACGAGCCGACCCGTATCTCGATGTTGATTGTAAATGCTCTGGACGAATGCGGACGATTCGACAGACAGGAGACAGTTGGAAAACATCGTCGGTCGAGCGAACCCGAGGAAGCCGCATTCGCGTGGCAAGATACCGATGATCAATCGGGCTCTAAGAGGACGAGGCCCGCCTATCTCAAGTCTCCATTGGCTCTGGCGTTGGAATTCCTGACAGTACCGGACACGCCGGGATCTTACGCGTACGCGCTGGTCACACTCCGCAATTACATTTTTGATACTACGGGTGCCTATCCCGAATCCCAGTATTCCCAAACGTCCCGGAAGAAGTCGGGCCGCCGCAACTTCCGCGTCCAAGATATAGAGAAGGCCTTTTCCACCATCATCACTTTCACGCGGCCGCGGTTCGAGTCTTTAGGTCGCGATCCCCTATCTCGTGTGGCGAGGAGCAGGCCAGGGACCGTGCTGCGAGAGTTTTTTGCTTTGAAGGAGTATTTCTGGCTGCGCTTTGCCGACGAGGACGCGAGACGAGCCTATTGTTCGTCTCTCCACGGCGAGGGCTCATTTGAGTTCGTAAGATCGCCCCACCTCGATCGACTTCCCGACATCGGCGAGATTGTCAACGAACTCTGGGGCATTCCGCTTCCAATCCGCGGAGCCGACACAGTGTTCCGTGGAGCGCTCAAGTTTTCCAGTGAGGGCGGACTCGTGATGGCGCTTCATGGCGGTCCGGGTTCGGGAAAGACCACGTTGTCGCTTGCTTTTGGGGCATATCTTGCGGCATTCGGAATCAAGACGTTGTTCATTAGCGCGGAGGAGCATGAAGGCGATTTGAAGATGCGCGCGAGTAGCATCTCGCCGGAAGCCTACCGACGCTTGTCTTTCTTCCCTCGAAGTCCCGACGACTGGTTGGTGATCGAGTCTGTGTCCGCGCATGCCTTGGCCGATGGCGGCAGTCTGCGCGAGCTCTTGCGTGACATGGGCAGCAACTCGAAGCAACGACAACGGATCGAAACCGCCTCAGGCGCGCGACTTCCTTGCAATCGGATAATTGTGCTGGACGGAATTCACGAGCTTTTGTCAGAAAAGCGGTCCATTGAGGAACTTCGGCGATTCATCACTGAGTGCCGGCTGCTCGATGCGTTAGTCATCCTTACGACTGGTGCGGAGTGGGCCGGGGATAGCCGCATCGACTATCTCGTCGACATCGCCATCAATATCTCAAACTTTGCGACCAACGAATACAGCCGGAAGCCTGATCGCCGTTTTCAGATCACAAAGGCGCGCTTCCAACTTTGTGCTACCGGCACACACGGATTCCAAGTTGCGGGCGAAAAAGGCGTGCGATTCTCGCCTCAGATCAATTATCAATTAGATCGTCGCGCGATCTGGAAACCCAGATTGCCGGATTTCTCTACCGTCAAGGTTGTCACGCGGTTGGAGACTTCATCGGATGAGACGCGATCGCTAACGTCGAAGTCCGTTAACATCCCCATCGGCTCAAACATCTTCATAAACGGACTTGGCTCGGGAGGCAAAGCTGCGCTGGCGCTGAAGCTCGCGATGGCTCCGGCCTTCAGAGGATCGGCGATGGAGTTCTCCCTGGGCAAGCAATTCGATCCGCTTAACTTCAAGAGCAAAAAAAACTTATGCCCATTCGCGGAGAAAATTCTGGTCATCTCCTTCCTGTATGGCCGCGAATATTACGACGAGCTATTCGAAAAACTGAAGTCTTTACGTCAGAAGGAAATGCCACAGGGATCCGATGAGATTCCGCCTTACCTCGATGTCATCCACCTGTACCCGGGCTACCTAAAGCCTAACGACCTATTCAATCGCATCGAGTGGCGGCTGCAGGCAGCTGAGCTCGGGGGCGTGCCGTTTAGCTCGGTGATCATTGAGGGTATTCACAATGTATTTTTGCAATTCCCTGAATTGCAACTCTATCCCTTGTTTTGGCCTCAACTTTTCTCGAGCTTGCGCACTCGGCCCCTGACTACCATTACCACCCACACCAACTTGGAACTCTCATTCGCCGACCACCTCCTTGGCGGTAGTCGCGGATCAGCAATCGCAGCGGACGCAGCACACGCTGTCTACAACATAGACGACGAGCGTTCGGAGCCGCTGCGTCATGCTCTGGTCCAGCAGACCGACTTCAGCTTCGAGGTCACCCCACGCGGATCGAGCCGCAACATTTTTGACGTGCGTGTAAAGTCGGCGATCGGACAATCGATCCCGCAAAATGCGATGCAATGGAGCCGGGACGCGCTCTATTTCGTGGCGCGCGACCTTCTGGATGCCACTCAAACCTGAAGCAGGGCGCTTTGAATATCGTGGAAACAGTCGGCGGAGCAATTGCGGCTCACAAGTCCATCGCGCAGATTCGGTCGCGGGAAGGTGGAGGCAGGTCCATGGACACGCTCACGGCAGAAGAACGAAGCGCGCGGATGGCGTTGATTAAAAGCAAAGGTACCGCGCCCGAGGTCGCGGTTAGACGGATGGCGCGCGCACTCGGCGCGAGATACCGCGGCAACCGTAAAGACTTGCCGGGAAATCCCGACTTGGCGTTTGGCGACCAGAAGCGTGCCGTCTTTGTGCACGGATGCTTTTGGCACCGTCACGATTGTCAGGCAGGGCGTCGCCTGCCAAAGTCGCACGTGGAGCTCTGGACAGAAAAATTCGAGCGAAACGTCGCACGAGATCGCCAGGTCCGGCGCGCGCTCGCGAAGCGCGGCTGGAGGTCGCTGATAATCTGGGAATGCGAACTCTCCAACCCCGAGCGCGCGTCAAGGCGCTTAGAGAGATTCCTTGATGCGCGGAATTGAGGTCTTCGCAGGGTGCGGCGGCTTGGGAATGGGCCTCGCGCGTGCGGGAGTGAAGCACGAACTTGTCGTTGAGCGCGACAATGAAACGATTGCCACGCTACTCGAGAACAAGCGGCGCGGCGTCGAATATATGAGGGATTGGACAATCGAGGGCTGCGACACGCGCGATATAGACTTCACGCGTTATCAAGGGCTTGACCTCGTAGCCGGCGGCCCTCCTTGCCAGCCATTTTCTGTCGGCGGTCGTCACCTTGGTCGCAAGGACCCACGCAACATGTGGCCTGAGGCAATCCGGGCGGTGCGTGAGGTGTGTCCGAGGGCGTTTGTGTTCGAAAACGTGAGGGGATTGTTGCGGCCGTCATTCTCGACCTATCTGGAATATCTGACGCGTCAACTCGGTAGTCCGCACGTGGTCCGGAAGCCCGGAGAATCATGGTGCACCCATTCGGCTCGACTGCGACGGCACGTCGAACAAGGAGGGCGACCGGAGTACCGAGTCATAGTGCGTGGCGTCAATGCCGCAGATCTCGGAGCTCCACAAAAGCGTCATCGCGCCCTCATCATAGGAGTCGAGGCGAACGCGGGCGAATTATGGGACGCGGCCATTCCGACACATTCGCTCGAAGCGCTCGCATGGTCCAAGCACGTCGCCTTCGACTATTGGATCAGACACGCGACTCGCAGAATCCGCTTACCTTCTTCAACGGCTGAGGCCCGCGCTGTCGAGAAAATCCGGCTGAGCAGCATCGTCCCGCAGCGAAAACCTTGGGTCACTACTCGTGATGCCTTGTCCGGCTTACCGCCAGCGGCCGCCGAGTGGGATCCGTCCGGCCATTGGCAGCACCTTGGAGCGCGCGCCTACGAGAAGCACACGGGAAGCGTCTGGGACGAGCCGGCCAAAGCGCTGAAGGCCGGCAATCACGGCGTGCCGGGTGGCGAAAACATGATTGCGCTGGGAAAAGGCCGCGTCAGGTACTTCACGATTCGAGAGATGGCGAGACTTCAGGGCCTGCCAGATGAGTTTATAGTTAGTGGTTCGTGGAAGGCAGCGACTCGGCAACTTGGAAACGCGGTGCCAACAGCGGTTGGTGCGCGTGTGGGCAACGAGCTCAAGGCGATTTTGGCAGGGGGCTAGCTGTGAAGGCCGTCTATACGCGCACCGATCGCGGGCACCGGGGGGCCGTGAGGCCGAGCAAACCAACGACGGGCAAGACTCCATCACAATCTGGCTAGGCCGGCGTCGATCAGACAGATGGCCATGCCATTACTGTGACGGGGTGATGTGCTCGCCCGCTCACATGAACTTGTCGGCGCAGAACTCGGCGGCCGGCCTCATGAACCAACGTTTTCAAGCCAGCTTGAGTGTTTCGTAACGATCCGTATTCAGGATCTCGCCAAACTGCTCGATTAACCTGACGAAACGATAGGCCTGACGTAGTCGGCTTGTCGAGAGCCAGCGTCTAACTTCGCGGTTCCTAAGTCCAAGATGCGGGCTGTCCGATCGCGCTGTCGTGGTGCAATATCGCGGCGGCCTTCTGGCAATCTGCCCATGCAGGCAGCCCCGAGTGTTCTAGCCCCCATCTTATGGTTGTCCTCATCCGACCTAAGTATCCCGAGAGCAGCCGAACCCGACGATCTGCCATCGTTGCTTTCCCGCGCCGGCAGGCGCCTGCTTGAGGCTCGCACCTCCGCCGAGGTTGTCGAAGCTAAGAAGCTGGCAGAGATCGCGCTGCACCTCGCGAAAGTGACGAACGCGGCTCGCGAAACCCATGCTGACTGCCTTCGCATCATCACCCGCGCCGAGATCAGGATGGCGGATGAGATCGATGCAGGACAAGAGCGCGGCGAGATCGCCACCGCTGATCGGCACCTGGCCAGTGTCCGGAGCCCGGACACTGCGCCGCTCACCCTTAATGAGATCAATGTCAGTCGTCAGCGCCTGTCGGAATGGCGAGAGACGCGCGATGCAGGCGAAGTTGTCGTCAATGACGCGATCAAGGAAGCGCTTGCAGCAGGCCGTGCACCAACTAAGGCCGACATCCGGCGCAAGGTTCGCGGAACGCAAGGGACCGGCGAAACAGAGTGGTACACGCCAGCTCACATCATTCATTTGGCCAGATCGGCACTGGAGGTGATCGATCTAGACCCCGCCTCCTGCGCGAGGGCGCAGATCGCGGTCAAAGCGAACGCCTTCTTCACGAAGGCTGACAATGGCCTTACCCGACCATGGCATGGAAACGTCTGGCTCAACCCTCCCTACGCGCAACCCTACATCGAGCAGTTCGCCGACAAGATGGTCGCCGAGCTGCGAGCGGGCCGCGTTAAGGCAGCGATCATGTTGACGCACAATTATACCGACACTGCGTGGTTTCAGAAGTTGATTCCGATTGCGAGCGCCATTTGCTTCACGCGCGGTCGCATACGATTTCAAGCTCCGGACGGCAGACTGGCATCGCCAACACAGGGCCAAGCGCTCTTCTACTTCGGCAATCGGGCCGAGCGGTTTGCGGAGGTGTTTTCGGAGCTGGGTGCGGTCATGCCCCACAGCCGATCTGCCGCAGAATTGGCAAACCACAGCGCAGAACATGCGGCACCGGAAAGCTGTCAGAGTTGATAGGAAACCGCGCTAGTACGCCGTCTCCATCGACCAGCGTCGATCGTGGGAGATCGGCCTCGCGGCGCGATCTGGTGCGGTGTTCGGGGTGACACCGAGGCGCGCTCCGCAGTTTCTGAAAAAAATTTTAGGTGGGGCCCTCTGCAAAAACCCGCGCGGAGGCAGAGCGGGCTTGGAGATGGATTTCGAGGCCAGCCCCGAGCAGTTCACCCCCACCGGGGGAGTACGGCTCCCCTTGGGGGAAGGCCATCACGCCAGCATGGACTTCACCGACGACGGCGAGAACGTCGCGCCGCGTTCGTTACGATGGCCGAGCTTGTCAAGTTCGGCCGCGATGTCTCGAAGCGATAGACCTTGGCCTTGCAGGCGCGTCGCCGCCTCGACCATCTCGGCGACCTTCGCGTCCTCCTTGCTTCTCTCGGCCCAGCTCTTGCGACCCTCGACTTTGCCGCCCGTCTTGCGCCGCTTGCGCTCGCGCGCGCCTCGAAGCTTGGCAACCGTCATAGCCTTATCGAATTGGGCAACTGCGCCGAGGATTTGCCTGATCAGCACAGCCGTGGGCGTGTCATCGACAAACTGATCAGGCGAGTCGGCGGCGATCAGGGTGATGCCATCGGCTTGTAGACGTTTCCACCCCGTCTCCTGCACAATCAGATCGCGGGCAAAGCGATTGGCGGTCTCGACGATTATCGTGCGAACGCCATTGCTTGCGATCCGTTCGAGGGCCGCCATGAAGCCCGGCCGCACGTCGATCATGTCGCTGCCAGCCACGGCCGGATCGTCAAACCAGGCAACGATCTTGTAACCGGCGCGGTTGGCGTGGGCTTGGATCGCCTTGCGCTGGCGCACCACGCTGTCCTTGTCGTCGCCGATGTTCGCGGCCGAACTAGTTCTTGTGTAACCGATTGCGGGCTTCCGTTGGCGTTTCCCTTGATCCGACATGGCCTTACCCCGGATTTGTACAAATATCTTGAGAATACTGTACAGCAGGGAGAGCGAGAAGCAAACGAAACCGGTATTTTCCCCTCAGTTCTGGCGCTGTGCCCGTCGCCGCTCGATCATCGTCGACCACTCCACCGACCTGGGCTCGACGACTCGGGCTCCCGCCGCAGCTCTCGCCAAGATCAGCTCTCGCAGCTCATCGAGCTGTGCCAGCGTCGCTTGCGGAGATTGCTCTTCGAGCAAGAGGTCTACGACCTCCTCGCCCGTCTTGCAGGTGCCAAATTCGCCAGGCGCGCCGACTTCAATCCGATCCGTGAGCATCCCGCAAAGCTTGGCCGCGAGCGCGAGGCTCTGCACGACGACGGAATGCTGTTTCGCCTGCCGGGCATCGGCGATCGTCGTCTGAAGCTCGCCGAGGAGCGACTGCACTGTCACCCGCGCTTTCCGCTCCTGAGGAGCTGCAAGCTCGGCGAGCCGGGCCTGCACCTCAACATTCTTCAACAGACGCGATGCGGCGCTCTCCGCAACGTGGCCCTCGGCGCCGTAGACACGGCGATAGGCTTCAGCGGCGTTCCAGCCGTGCTTGCTGCCTTCGAGGAGCAAGTGGATGAAGCGTTCGTGCTTCAAGTTCTTGAGCGGTGCCATGCCGCCAACCTATGCCCGCCCCTATGCTTCGCCAAGCCCGTTACGCCGTTACGGATCGGAATAGATTCAGAGGCTCGGCAATGGTGGTGGTGATGATGTTCTTCAAATGAAGAACGTCGCGCGCGCAGCTAAAGACTCCGTAGAAGCCGCGAGTCTTGGACCCTCATCGGCACTTTGCCGTGATGCCGCCGAAGGCGGATACGTCACGGCGCTGATGTTCTCGGTGCCCTGCATCGCGGTGTGACGTCCGCCCTCTCCGCGCCCTGATGGGCGACGGGCCACAACACGCCGCTGTACCTGCTTCTTGCTGGTAAGCCGCGCTCAAGACGACGCAACCGTGCTGGCCTGACGCGCCTGCCAATCCGTTATAGCGCGCTCTGCCGCCATGCGAAGCGCCGCCTTCGATAGCGGTGGAGACCTGCGCCTCGGTCGGATGAGAGGAGCCATCATCCCCGGCAGCGACTGCCAATCGTCTGCGCCGTACCGGGCAATTTGCTTCTGTTTGTTGATCTTGTCCCAATCCATTGTCTCGTCTCTCTCTCTGTTCCATCGTCATGCTCGATGGTGAAGGGTTGTGATCCGGACAGACCAAACCCATGCTCGCGGTAAGGCGAGTGAGCGGCCGTCCGGGGTGCTCTTGCTCGACGGAGCCAGGGCCGCTTACCGGAGGCGTCTGCTGTGGATGCGCAGACGGCCGCGAGACTTTTTCGTCCATTCCAAACGGTGACGAGGGCACCCCGCTTTCGACCAGACCCTCCAGCGCTCGGTCACATCCCATCCATCGCGCTGATGCAGCGCGCCTGCCGGACCGGTTTCCGCATGAGCAGGCGCGAATTGCGCCGCGCAGGGATTGCATTCGGGGAGATTGGGAATTACGAGGGGATTGCTAGATCGCCTTCAATTCCATCAATCAGGCCCGTGTCGTGCATTGCCCGGCGCGGGTCTTCTTTTAGGCGGCGGCCTCTTCGGCTAGATCAGCCACAAAAGTGGCACCAAGAGCTATGCAGGCATGACGATGCGGCTCCCCACCCAAGTTCGGGGTGCTCTGCGTTCCGCCGATGTGCGTGATAGCCAAACGAACCTCCAAAGAATTGCGCGAGCAAGCCTTTGAGGCCTGCTCGCGTCTCCTCCCTCGGAATTCGACCCGCGACGGTTGGCTCCGTTCTGCTGGGTGTTCGGCCTAAGAAGCTAGGCCCAGCAGGGCGGATGTCAACGAGACCACCCCAAATTGGCGGTTCTTAACTCTCGGAAATGCCTTGGCGCCACCTCGCAAAGAATGATAGCACTATGCTAGTTTCAATATAGCATATTGCTATCGGAGGGGCCGTGCCGGGGAAGAGCGCCGACGTCGTGCAGGTAAATGTGCGGCTCCCGGTGGGATTGCGCCGCAAGATCGCGGCCGACGCGCGAAGGAACAAGCGCTCTTTTAACGCCGAGATCGTGCACCGGCTTCAGGAAACATCCTCGGGGCCGGCCACCACGACAAGCGAAGACATCGCGAGACTCGCCGCGATGGAGGCTGTGGAGCTGACCTTGCAGCGCCTCGGCATCGAGCCGAAGCAGTGAGCCATGACATCATCATCGCGGCAATGCCGCTGTTCTAGACCCAACCCGGAGTATGCGTACCAAGAGAGTCGAAACTGCCTACCCTCCCCGTGCCATGCGCGCCGACACCGCCGCGACCTATCTCGACATCAGCAAATCGCTGTTCTTAAGGCTGGTAGAAGAAGGCGTAATCGGGCCGCCAACGAAGGTTCCGGGACATGACGCGGCGACGTGGGACCGGCACGACCTCGACGCGGCCTATGACGATTGGAAGACCGGCAGCGTGCCGGGCGAGAACACGGTGATCAAGCGGCTGAGGGAGTTGCGCAATGAGCATCACAAGAGAGGTCGAGAGGACTAAATATCTCTATCGCAAGGAGCAATGGCTTTATTTCCGGATGGCAGACGGCAAGCTGGTGCCGCTGCCGGCCGACACCGAGTCGCGGGAATTCGCCCGCACCTATGACGCATGCCTGCGCACCCGCAAAGCTCTCGACAAACCGGCCGCCCCGCCAAAGTTTGCGAGACCCAAAGCCGCTCATGTCGTGGCAATGCAAGGCACCGTGCGGGCCGCTGCGGCGATCTATAAAGGCACCACCCACTACCTTGAGGAACTGCGGGACACGACGCGCGCGGCCTATGACTCGGTACTAACCCAGATGATCGACAACATCGGCGACACGCTGATGGCTGATTATGTCGATGTGGACCTGATCGATGAATATACCGAATTGGTCTCCGCGCGCCGCGTCGTGGAAAAGGAGATCAACGGCAAGGTGCGCAAGGTCAAGATGGGCGGCAAGGCGGTGGCGCGCATGCACCTGTTGGTGTTGACCGAGCTGTGGAAGGCCTGCCGTCGCCAGCCGGAATTCAACATCAAGAAAGTCCCGAACCCGTTCCGCGACGCTACCCGGCCCTACAAGAAAGCCAAGAACCCGGCGCAGCCGTGGAGCGAGGACGCGCAACGTCTATTTATCGATACCGCGCCCGACAATCTGGTTTTAGGCGTGCTGTTGCTGCGCTATTTCGGCCAACGCGGCAGCGACGCGGTGAAGGTCCTTTGGAAGGAATTTGTTTCCCGCACCGAGATTGTCGCCGGCAAAAAGGTGGTGCGCTGGGGCATTCTGGTGGCACCGCAAAAGGGCGACGATCCGGAACCGGAATTTCTGGAATTGCCCGCCATTCTAGCGGACGCCCTGCTCGCTGCGCGCGAGACACGGGGCGCGGCCGAAACCATTCTGGTCAATCGGTGGGGCCAGCCATGGACGGGCGCGCGCGGCCTTGGGCAGGCGATCCGGCTGCACCTGATTAAGGTCGGGCTCGCAGCCAAGGGGGTCAAGACGATCCATATGCACGGGCTCCGCAAGAACGCGGCGATCATGGCGGCCGATACCGACTTCGGCATTGACGGCATCAAAACCATCACCCTGCATCGATCGGACGAAATGGCGAAATACTACGCCGAGAAGCGGAACCGCGAACGGTTGCGGTCCAAGGTGGTGGCGCGCATCAACGAAATGGTGGCGGAGGAACAGACGCCACGGCCACGCAAGCGGGCCGGGTTGCGCGTGGTCAGATAGGCCCTACATGGAACGCGGAGGGTGCGCGGCGGCTTCGGCCGCCGCTTCACCGGAAGAATTCGGCTTTTCGACGCATCGGGAAGAGCCTTCAAAAAGTGGGAATTGACCTGCGGGAAGTCATTGATTTCAAATACTTCCGAGAAAACCATTTGATTCTGCGTATCCTTGCACTTAACTATGCCGGGCGCGGGATACCAAATGAATTGGGTATGACCGCGGGACTATCGGAGACCAGCCATGACGACCGACGTGACCATCAGTGACCGCGCCGCACGCCGGATTGGGGAGATCCTCAAGGGCGAAGGCACAGGCGCGATGCTGCGCATCTCGGTCGAGGGTGGCGGCTGCTCGGGCTTCCAGTACAAGTTCGATATCGACCGGGCGCGAACCGACGACGATCTCGTGATCGAGCAGGACAACGCGGTGGTGCTGGTCGATTCCGCCTCGCAGCCGTTCCTGGCCGGCTCGCAGGTCGATTTCGTCGATGATCTGATCGGCGCCTCGTTCCGCGTCAACAATCCCAACGCCACCGCGTCCTGCGGCTGCGGCACCAGCTTCTCGATCTGACCGGTATCAGGCGCCCGTCATCTGCCTTTCCTCGTCCGTCCACTCGACATCGAGCGGCATCAGCGCCGGCTGGAGCGGCGCGTCTTCCGACATCGTGTGGCCGTCGAGCGCACGCAGCAGCGCGGCGACCAGCGCCGGCTTGCGCAGCGGCTTGGCGAGGAAATCCGACATGCCTGCCTCGCGGCAGATCCTGACGTCCTCGGGGAAGGCGTTGGCCGTCAGCGCGACGATCGGCAAGGCCGCCAAGCGCCCGCCTTGCGCACGGATCGCGCGGGTGGCTGCAAGCCCGTCCATGTCGGGCATGCGCACGTCCATCAGCACCACATCGTAGTTGCCCTCTGATGCCGCCGCGACGGCTTCAGTGCCGTCGGTGACGACGCGCAGCTCGACGTCGAAGGCCCCCAACATCTTGCTCACGACCATGCGGTTGACCGCATCGTCCTCCGCGACCAGCACCTTCAACGGTCGATCGAGGCCGGCGATCCGGGCCTTGAGCTCCTCGGCCTCGTCTTGGCCGGCCGTATGCTCGGAAGCCTGCACCTGGCTCCAGGGCAGTACCAGCGTGAAGCAGAAGGTCGAGCCCTCCCCGGGCGTCGAGGTGACGCCGATGGTGCCGCCCATCTGCTCGATGATGCGCCGGGAGATTGCAAGCCCAAGCCCGGTGCCGCCGAAGCGGCGGCTGATCGAGGCATCGGCCTGCGCGAAGTCGCTGAAGAGCTGGCCGAGTTTTTCGGGGGCGATACCGATGCCGCTGTCAGTCACCGTCCATTCGACGGTCGCCAGCAGGTCTCGGCGTGCCTGGCAGGTCGCGCAGATCGTCACCTCGCCCTCATCGGTGAACTTCACCGCGTTGGACGCGAAGTTGAGCAGCACCTGGCGAATGCGCGCGACGTCGCCGCGCAGCGTCGGCGGCAGGTTCGGGTCGAGCTCGACCTTGATCGCCAATCCCTTGCTATTGGCGCTCGCGCGCGCGACGTTCGCGACCATCTCGACCAGCGCCTGCGGGGCGAAGTCGATCGCCTCGAAGGCGAAGCGTCCGGCCTCGAGCTTGGAGAGGTCGAGGATGTCGTTGAGGATGCGCTGGAGATTGTCGCCGGACTCGCGGATCGTGGTCACCGCCTCGTGCTGCTCCGGATCGAGCTTGGTCTCCAGCAACATACTGGCGAGCCCGAGCACGCCGTTCATGGGCGTGCGGATCTCGTGGCTCATCACCGCGAGGAAGTCCGATTTCGCGCGGCTCTCGGCCTCGGCCTTTTCCGCGCGCCAGCGCTCGGTCACGTCGCGCCCGAAGCCGCGATAACCGAGGAACTGGCCCTCGCGGTCATAGGCCGGCTTGGCCGTCAGCGACCACAGCCGCGCCTCGCCGCCGGCGACGACCTTGATGTTCATCTCGTGCAGCGGCTCGTTCTGCTCCATCAGGCCGACAACGTTGTAGGCCGCGCTCTTCTCCTCGGGGCAGAGCATGTCGAGCACGTCGGCGAAATACGATCCCTTCAGCAGCGGCAGCGGCAATTGCGCAACGTCGGCGAAGCGTTGGGGCACATTGACCAGATGTCCCTCGGCGTCGGTCTGCCACAGCCAGTCGCTGGCGTTCTCCTGGAAGTCCTTCAGCAGCAATGAGATGATCTCGGTCTGCCGCTCCAGCTCGAGCTGGGCCTTGAGATTGCCGAGGAACAGATTGCCCTGCGAGACGATGTTGCGCGCCATGAAGAACGCGAACAGCAGCAGGAACACCGCCGTCACCAGATACGGCCCGGTGCCGCACAGCAGCAGCGCGCCCGCGCAGCCGACCGTCATGGTGGCGAGATAGACCAGGCCGGCGCGCGGGAAGGTCGAGAACGTGAAGGCGCCGCCGGACATCATGCCGACCATCAGGCAGGCCAGGATCAACTGGCTGGTCGGCTCGATACGGCTGAACAGAGCGAGCGGCAGCGCGCCCCAGATCGCAGCGAGGAAGACTGCCTGGCGCAGCATCTGACGCGCGGCGCGTGGCGAGGCCTCCTGCGGCGGGTTGCGATGCGACCGCCGCCATGAGCGCACCGCCAGCGAGGCGGTGGCGGCGAGGGTCAGGCCCCAGATCGCGAGGAAGTCGTTCCAGCCGCGGCCCCAGAACAGGATCAGCACGATGCCGACGTTGAGCATCGTCACCGCCATCGTCACCGGGATCAGCCGCGTCACGGCGTCGATCTGCTTGGCGCGGATGCGGCCGATCTCGCGCTCGCTGAGGCCGGCAGTCAGGCTGTCCTCGATCTCGAAGCCGCCGAGCCAATACAGGAACGCGCCGATCAGGCCGTCACGCGGCTCGGTTCGCTTCATCGATTTGTCCGGCCATCCCATCCGAGGAACCTTTTGACGATCAATGGCCTGCCGCCTGCTTAAGCCGGGTTAATTTTGTGGGAGATTTTGCGGCGTCCTTGACGGGCGCGTTTGCAGTTTGTTCTAACCATGGCCCCTGCCCGGAGCCCGCCGACATGACCATCAGAGTTGCCACCTGGAACGTGAACTCGGTCCGGCAGCGGATCGACCTTCTCCTGACCTGGCTGAAGGAATGCCAGCCGGACATCGTCTGCCTGCAGGAGATCAAATGCGTCGACGAGGCCTTCCCGCGGCTGGAGATCGAGGCGCTCGGCTACAACGTGGTCACGCACGGGCAGAAGACGTTCAACGGCGTTGCCCTGCTCTCCAAGCTCCGGTTCGACGAGACCAAGTCGGGACTGGCCGGCGACGATGAGGATGCCCACGCCCGTTTCCTCGAAGGCGTGGTGACGCTGAAGTCTGGCGTGCTGCGCATCGCGTGCCTTTACCTGCCCAACGGCAATCCGGTCGGGACCGAGAAATATCCCTACAAGCTCAAATGGATGTCCCGGCTTCTTGAATATTCGAAGGAGCGCCTCAAGACCGAGGAGCCGCTGATCCTCGCAGGCGACTTCAACGTGATCCCGCACGCCCGCGACGTCCACAATCCCGCCGCCTGGACCGAGGACGCCCTGTTCAAGCCCGAGACGCGGGAGAGCTTCCAGTCCCTGCTCGGCCTCGGCCTGACCGACGCCCTGCGGGCCGTGACCGACGAGCCGGGCCTCTACACGTTCTGGGATTATCAGGCCGGCGCCTGGCAGAAGAATCAGGGCCTGCGGATCGATCATCTGCTGCTGTCGCCGCAGGCCAGCGACCGGCTCGCCAATGTCGGCATCGACAGCTATGTGCGGGCCTGGGAGAAGCCGTCGGACCACGTACCGGTGTGGGCGGATCTGGATCTGGAGGCGGCGTGAACGGAAGCTTGATGGGCGGATTACGCCTTCGGCCAATCCGCCCTACGACACTGGAATCGGGGTTTTAATCCCGGCGGCCCTGCACCCACTGCTCCAGCATCTGCAGGCACATGGCGCGGTCGTCGTCGGAGGCCTTGGCGAGGGCGCGGTTGTAGTTTTCCTTGATCCAGGTCTCTTCCGCGCCGGCGCTGTCACGCGCCAGCGTCAGCCACATCAGGCCGCGCGCGGCCTGCCGCGGCAGGCGGTCGCCGTTGAACAGCATCTGGCCGAGCAGTGCCTGGGCCTGATGCTGGCCCTTCTGCGCGGCAAGGCCGAGCCAGCGCGCGCCGTACCGGAAATCCTCGCGCGAGGCGTCCGGCGTCTTCAGGTAGAGCCGGGCGAGATCGTATTGCGCGTCGGCATTGCCGAAATAGGACGCCGCATAGGAGAACATCTCCCGCGCCCGATCCGGATCCGATTTGATCTTCGAGTTCGGGATGCCGCTGAGATAATAGCGGCCGAGCGCGACGAAGGCGTTGGCCACGATCTGCGCCTGCGGCGCCGACGGGCTGTCCTCGGCATGCGCATTGGCGATCCGGCTGAAATATTCGAAGGCGCGCAGATCGTCCTGGGCGACGCCGTCGCCATTGGCGTACATGCGGCCGAGCTTCCACTGCGCGATGGGGTGACCACCCTCGGCGGCATATTGCAGCGCGCTGAGCGAGGTCTCCTGAGGCACGGCCGCCGGCGCGACCTTGCCGCGCACTCCACCCGTGACATTGGGCAAGGCGGTCACGACCGGGATGGTGGCGTCCTTCGGGTTGACCGGCGCGCCGTCGAAGGCAAGCGCCGGCGCGGCCAGCGCACTGGCCCCCAACACAAACGCAACAATGGCACGCCTAGATGTCCGCATAACACTGTTTCTCGTGCGCGCCGCCCGGATGGGTCACTGCCCCCCCGACCGCTGGTCCAACCTGTTGAGCATATTTCCAGAGCGCACCTGATGTGTGGTTAGTCGCGCGAGCGCTCCACTTGGTCTTGCGCTGGGCGAGCTCGGCGTCGCTCAATTTTACGTTAAGGGTACCGGCGACCGCGTCGATCTCGATGATGTCGCCGTCCTCGAGCAGCCCGATCGGGCCGCCAATGGCCGCCTCGGGCCCGACATGGCCGATGCAGAAGCCGCGGGTGGCGCCGGAGAAACGGCCGTCGGTGATGAGCGCGATCTTGCCGCCCATGCCCTGGCCGGTCAGCGCCGCGGTGGTCTGGAGCATTTCCCGCATGCCGGGACCGCCCTTGGGCCCCTCGTAGCGGATCACGATGACTTCGCCTTCGCGGTAGGTGCGCTTCTGGACCGCCTCGAAAGCATCCTCCTCACGGTCGAAGCACCTGGCCGGACCGGTGAACCTGAGGTTGGACATTCCCGCGACTTTCACGATCGCACCTTCTGGCGCCAGATTGCCCTTCAGACCGACCACGCCGCCAGTGACGGTGATGGGCTTGTCTGCCGGGTGCACCACGTCCTGGTGCGGATTCCATTTCACGCTCTTGAGGTTTTCGGCGATCGTGCGGCCCGTGACGGTAAGGCAATCACCGTGCAGGAAGCCATTGTCGAGCAGCGTCTTCATCAGAAGCGGTATGCCACCTACTTCAAACATGTCTTTGGCGACATAACGGCCACCCGGCTTCAAATCCGCGACATATGGTGTCTTTTTGAAGATTTCGGCGACGTCGAACAGGTCGAACTTGATGCCGCACTCATGCGCGATCGCCGGCAGGTGCAGCGCAGCATTCGTCGAGCCGCCGGACGCGGCAACCACGGCGGCGGCATTCTCCAGCGCCTTGAGGGTCACGATGTCGCGCGGCCGGATGTTCTGGGCGATCAGGTCCATGACCTTCTCGCCCGCGGTCATGCAGAAGGCATCGCGGATTTCGTAGGGTGCCGGAGCACCGGCCGAGTAAGGCAGCGCAAGGCCGATCGCCTCGGAGACGGTCGCCATGGTGTTGGCGGTGAACTGCGCGCCGCAGGCGCCCGCCGAGGGGCACGCCACGCGCTCGATCTCGTCGAGGTCCTCGTCCGACATGGCGCCGACCGAGTGCTTGCCGACGGCCTCGAACATGTCCTGCACGGTGACCTGCTGCCCGCGGAACGTGCCGGGCAGGATCGAGCCGCCATAGATAAAGATCGAGGGGACGTTGAGACGGACCATCGCCATCATCATGCCCGGCAGCGACTTGTCGCAGCCGGCGAGCCCGACGAGCGCGTCATAGGCATGGCCGCGCACGGTCAACTCGACCGAATCGGCGATGCATTCGCGCGACGGCAGCGAGGAGCGCATGCCGTCATGGCCCATGGCGATGCCGTCGGTCACGGTGATGGTGCAGAATTCGCGCGGCGTGCCGCCGGCGGACGCCACGCCCTTCTTCACAGCCTGGGCCTGGCGCATCAGGGAAATGTTGCAGGGCGCGGCCTCGTTCCAGCAGGAAGCGACACCGACGAAGGGCTGGTGGATCTGCGCGGTGGTCAGACCCATGGCGTAGAAGTAGGAGCGATGGGGCGCGCGCGTTGGCCCTTCCGTCACGTGACGGCTCGGCAGCCTCTGCTTGATGTCGGTCTTCGCGTCCATCGCAAACCAGTTTCCCCGGTGAACCCTTTCAGACCCGAAAAATCAGAGCCAAGATTTGAATCGACCTTGGGATTTCTCGTCGCCCTCGAAGATCGCCGCTGCCCTAAAACATTAGAGTGATTTTATTCATGTTCGGGTGTGGCCAAAAAGCGGCGGCGATGCGAACGGCCGGTAATGAAGGTTAAATCCGGAATGAGTGTTGCGGGGACACCACAATCGTTACCCGGAAGACACGAGTCGAACTACCGCAATACCCTCGTTGGGAGGGCCCACCACAACCTCAGATTTTGTTTCGGCAATTCACCTCCGAGTTTGCTCCACGACACGGTGACCGCGCGGCTGAGTCGGGCGCGCTCCCCTCACGAATGGCTTTCGCCTGGCGTCCCGGACAAGCCGCAACGCGCGAGCGGAGCGGCAGGGCCTGGACCAGAAAGGCGAAAGGCTGCGAAGCGGATGGATAGGCCCCGGCTCTGCAGCGCACCGTCGAACCGGACGATCCGCTGAGGCGGCAAATTGGTTCTCCAATTATCGCTGTCATTCCCCGCGCAGGCGGGGAATCCAGTACGCCGCGGCTTCTCAGTTCAATCACTGCCGTCTTGGAGTACTGGATCGCCCGCCCCTGTGCGCAAGCGCGCACAAGGCGGGCGATGACGCTGAGTGTGTGGCTGCAGACACGCCTTCGCAATCTCGCGGCGCGTTTCGCCCGAGCTTTGCTTGGTCTCGCTACCCTCTGAATCCAAGAGGGCACAGGGAAGGCCGGGTGCCGGCTGGCACCCGCGGTCCGCTGCGCGAAAAGCACGCGCAAAAAAGACCGCACAGCAGCATACAGGTGTCGCCGATCACTCGGCCTTCCCTGCGCAGTGGCTGGACGGCTTATGCCGTGATCTCCCGGGAGCCGACCATTCCTTTTGGCCTCCCTCGCCGTTCAAATTGACGATGCCGTCCACCCGGTTGGGCTCGCGCACATCTTCGAACAGCTTGACCGTGGCAACGACGGTCAGGACCACACGGTTTTGCCGTACGCACGGCCCGCCATGTCGCCGCAGTATTCCCGGGCCCTGTCGACAGAGCCGGAAACTTACGAGCGAGACGAAGCCTGACAGCGCCGTCGTCCGCACGCGGTTACGGACTCACAGGGACTACCCGCCCTGCCCGCACCTCTCGTGCCGACGCTGCCGCGTCCACCGCAACCCCGGCTCGCGAACATGACGACTTCACGTCGCCCCTCTTGGGTGAGCCGGGATGGGCGACACATACGCCGAAACCGAATTTCGGTAAAGTGGAATCTTTTTGCGTGCGTGGATTGACAGAGGGCGACACAGGCAACGGTCAGTAGCCCGGATGAGCGCAGCGACATCCGGGACAGTGCAAAATGCCGGGCGAGCGGCCCCGGATTACGCTGCGCTCCACCCGGGCTACGGTCACGATCGTCCGCTCAGGCCGACATCGCTCGCTTGGGCCCCGACGGATCGACAAGACGCACGATCTCGCAGACGGCAACGAGGCCGGCGAGCCAGACGGCGCAGGTCAGAGCGATGCGCATCACGATGGCGGCGGTGAAGGCGCCCTCGCTGCCAAGGAACGGCGTCGCGGCGAGCAGCGCGAACTCATAGACGGCAAAGGCGGCGACGAGCGCGATCGCCAGCATCAGCGGCGTGCGGCCCCGCGGCAGCAGGCCGAGCACCGTCGACGCTGCCGCGGTCGAGAGAAGCGCAGCCGCGCCGATAACAAAGCCCCAGGCAATCGTGCTGGAGTCGACTGGATAATGCAGCACGCCGAAACCGATGGTCTGGTTGACGAGCCAGGCGCCCGTGACGACGAGCAGCGCCGGGCGCTGCGGCAGCATCGCCGCGGCAACGACCGCGAAGGCCGCAAACGGCGTTGCACAGGCGAACGCGAAGCTGGCGAGCGCGCATGAGGCCGTCAGCAGCGCAAAGCAGAACATCGGCGCAAGGCGCGACGCGACCGGGTGAAGCCGGAAGCGATCGCCGCGAGACGGCAGGATGCCATGAGCCATGGTGTTGAGAGGCACGGGTGATCTCCTTCTCTTTGAGGTCTAGTACATTTGGGCGCGCGTAACAGCCTGACGTAAATCAGAACGTTGCACCGGCCTTGAGCAGATAGGTGCGGCCCGGCAGCGGATAGGCGCTGAAGCGGCCATCCGTGAAGGTGCTCGCGATGGCGTAGTCGTAGTAGAGCGCATTCAGCACATTGTTGACGCTCAGGGACCAGAAGTAGCGTTCATATCGGCCGCCGAGCTTGAGATCGATGGTGCCGTTGGCGGGGATCGGCTTCTGGGTGCCGGCCTGGTCGTTGTCCATGCGCCGTTCGCTCCAGAACCGCGCGGTCGCATCGAGCACCACATAGTCCTGCCAGATGTTCCAGGTGACACCCGCACTCGCCGTGTAGCGCGACACCAGCGGCACATCGTTGCCGGCCCAGATGCCTTCGCGGAAGACGGCACGGGTATAGGCCACGCCGGAGCGCAACAGCAGGGCGTCGTTGACGCGATAGGACAGGCTGGTCTCCGAACCGTAGCGCCGGGTCGGATCGAGATTGGTGTTGTAGAACAGGACCGGGCTGAAATGGACCTCGTTGGTGAGATCCATCAGATAAACACTGCTCTGCAGCTGCAACCCGCCGCCCTTGATGCGCAGCCCGCCCTCGATGTCCTCCGAGGTCTGGGTCTTGAGCTGGAAGGTTTGCGGAATTGAAGCGAAGGTCAGCGGGTCGAAGGACGGCCCCGAGGACAGACGCTCATCGACGTCGGGGGTGCGGAAGGCGCGCGCGGCGCGACCGAACAGCGAGACCACGTCATTGAGGCGATGCTCGGCCCCGAGATGCAGCGCATATTGGGTCTCGTTGCTCGTCAGCGGCAGCGCGCCGATGTCGGCGTTGAACGGCGCGGCCGGATCGAAATTGTCGCGTGCCGCAAGTCCGATGGTCTGCACCCGCGCGCCGTAGGAGACGTCGGTGGTGGGCGTTATCCCCAAATTGTGCTGGAAATAACCCGCGACCGTCTGCTGCCTGAGGTCGTAATTGTGCCAGGCCGCGAGCCCCTGCCCGGCGCCGCGGTTCTGTTCAAAGCTGGCATCGTAATAGTCGATGCCGGTCAGGAGCTGCGACGGCATGCCGAGCAGCAGGCTCTTCACGCTGAGCCGCGGCGTGATCGACCAATTCGTCAGATGGGAGCCAACATAGGTCGACGTGAAGAAGGCAGGAACCGGTGCCGGGCTGGAGAAGAACGCGCTCTGCTGCTTCTTGTCACGCACGCCGCCATCGACGATGAGATCGACGCCGTTGACCAGGGTCCTGGTAAAGCCCGCAGTCGCGCTGAAACCCTGCTGATTGGCGTAGTTGAACGGCGTGCTGGTCCCTCGCCGGTTGGCCCTGAGCTCGTCGAGGCCGATCGAGGGATCGACGGTGCGGCCGCCCGGCAGTCGCAGCTCCTGATTGTCGCCGGTGACAGTGAGAAATGCGGTCAGGCCGGGCGTGGTGTAATTGAGATTGCCGACGGCGTTCTTCTGGGAATAGCGATTGTTATCGCGATAGCCGTCGGTCCTGACCGCATTGCCGTAGAACGACGTCGACCACGGACCGGAATTGAGCGAGGTCGAGACATTGCCGAGCCGGGTGTTGAACGAGCCGAAGCCGGCCTCGATGCGAGCGCTCACGGGCGGTCCGCCGACGCCATTTTTGGTGATGATGTTGATCACGCCGCCGACCGCATTGTCGCCGTAGAGCACCGCACCGGAATTGCCGCGCGTGACCTCGATGCGCTCGATGGAATCGAGCGGGATGGTGGAGAGGTCCACCTGCGCCATGTCGACGTCGTTCAGCCGCCTGCCATTGACCAGCACCAGCGTGTTGGCGGTGGCAAAGGCGCCGAAGCCGCGCAGGTCCACGCCGGTCTTGGCAGCGATCGGGCCGCCGTAGAACGTCGTGATCTGGGCGCCGGGAACTTGCGTCGCGATGATCTCGGCAAGCGTCTGCGATGGCGAATGCGCGATATCCGCGGCCGTGATGACGGTCGTGGCAGCCCCGACGATGCCGCCGTTGCCGGCGGCAGTTTCACCGCCGGAGCCGGATGAGCCGACGCCATTTCCTGCCGGCGCGACATCCGCGATCGTCTTGCGCCGCGTCGTCTCGCCGTCACCGGTTGCCCTCGCGCGCGTGCGGTTCTGATCGGAGGGCTGGGTCACTTCGATCGATGGCAGCTGCTCGGCCAGGACCCGCTGGGCAAAGGCGGGAGACAGATCGAACGAATGGAAGGAAACCGATGCGAGCAGGCCGGCGGCAAGGCGCCTGGCGGCAGGGACGACACGGGACACAATTGTAACCTCGGTATGACGTCAGTGGCACGTCACAGCGAACGAGGTTTCACGGCAGAGCCATGGATTGCTCCGGTGAAGCCGATGTCTGTACTCCCCGACCGACATCTTCGCGTGTGACCACGGCTGACGGCAGGTCTCCTGGCTCGCGGGTCGTTACCTTGCGTCGCCTTCCCAGGACCGAGTTTCCCAGTGGCATGAGACGAAAGATTCACCGCTTACAGTTGCGGGGGCAGCCGTGGCGTTGAGACAAATCCTTAGCGTTGGGACGTCCCGCACCACATTCCCTTTTGATCTCCGTGAGGAGAACCGTCACCGGTCATTTAGGGGCCAACGCCTTGGCGAGTCAATCGACGGCTACGCCAGGGAACAGCTCTGCGTGGCCGGAAGCTCGCCGGGGGGAGCGGGTTCGTTCCGCTCCCCCTGCGCCGCCAGAGCCTGGCGGAGCGCGGTCTCCAGGTCCTGTTGCTGAAACGGCTTCTGCAGGATCGGAACGTGGCGGAAGTCCGCAAGCAGGCTCGCAGGACCGTAACCGGTGGCGAACACGTAAGGTATGCCGCGTTCTGCGATACAGCGCGCGACCTCGAAAGTCTGCCGCCCGTTGAGATTGACGTCGAGGACGGCAACGTCATACGAGAGCGCAGCCGCCTTCTCGAGCGCGTCATCGACGCGCGAGGCCATGCCCGCGATCTCGCAACCGGCATCGACAAGGGAATCCTCGAGCAGCATCATCACCAGCGACTCGTCTTCGACGACGAAGACCCGCTGGCCAGCCAGATCGGTTTCAGGTTTCATGAGGGCCTCCCGACAGCCATCGTTGCGATATCGAATCCGCCCAGGCTGGCGCGGATTTCATGCAGCGGCGCGCGAATGACGCAAACGACGCCTTCAGGCGCGAAGCGCAGATCGACATCGGCGCCGCCGAATTCGTGGGGCAGCCCCTGCTGAATCAGGCGGGTGCCGAACCCGCGCCGCGACGGCGGGGCCACGGCGGGACCGCCCAGCTCGGTCCAGCACAGCTCGAAGCGATCGTCGACCTTCCAGGCGAGGTCGACGGTTCCCGAACCGTTCGACAGGGCGCCATGCTTGACGGCGTTGGTCGCGAGCTCGTGCAACGCCATCGAGATGGCCAGTGCAGCCGAAGGCCGCATGCGCAGATCGGGCCCGCTGAAATTGAGCCTCGCACTCTCCGGCTCGGCATGCGCGGCGAGAGCCTCGGTCACGACCTCTCTCAGTTCCGCGGACTCCCAATTTTCCCTGACGAGCACATCGTGTGCCTTCGACAAGGCGATCAATCGCGCATCGAACGCCTTGCGCCCCTCCGCCAGGCTGGATGCGTTGCGCAAGGTCTGGAGCGCGAACGACTGCACTGTCGTCAGCGTGTTCTTGACGCGGTGATTGAGCTCGTTGACCAGCAGTTCGCGATGGCGCTCCTGCCGCTTGCGCTCGGTGATGTCGATGGCCGCGCAGACCGCGCCCTGGAACACACCGGCGGCGTCGACGATCGGAGACGCCTGGAAGATCGCGGTGACCGAGGAGCCGTCTTCGAAGCAGAGCTCGAGTTCCTCGCCTGCGACTTCCTCGCCGCGGGCCGCGCGCTGCAGCGGCAGTTCGGACGTCTCGACCTGGACGCGATTGCGAAGGACGCGGCAGGCCGGACGTTCGCCCTCGGGCGCCGACAGCGACATGTTGGTATCGGGCCGGACCCGCAATAGCCGCGCTCCATAGGCATTGCCGAAAACCCGCTTCGCCTCGCGGTCGTGGGTGAACCAGACCGCGGTCGGCACGGTGCTGACGACAGCCTCCAGTCGCGCGGCCTGGCGGCGCTGGATCTCCTCGGCATCCCTGCGAATGCGCGCCAGCTGCAGATTGGCGCGCACCCGCGCCAACAATTCGCGCGCCGAGAACGGTTTGTTGACGTAGTCATCGGCGCCGGCCTCCAGCCCCTCGACGCGGGCCTCTTCGCCGGCGCGCGCCGACAACAGGATGACGGGCGATCCACGCAGATTGTCGTCGCGGCGCAATGCGCCAAGCAGCCCGATGCCGTCGAGGCGCGGCATCATGACGTCGGACAGGATAAGGTCGGGCCGATGGTGCCTCGCGGCGTCCAGCGCGCCCTGCCCGTCGGCGAAGGCCTCCACCCTGTAGCCTTGGGCTTCGAGCAGACGCTTGACATAGTTGCGCAGGTCGGTGTTGTCGTCCGCGAGGATGATGCGCTCGCCGCTGCCACGTGTGGAGGCGTCCGGCGTCTCGCTCGTGCTCTCCAGCGTGAGATCACCGCGCAGATCCATGGCGCCCTCATCCTGCGGCAGCCAGCGCAGCGCCTCCTGGACATAGGCTTCGACTCCGCTTCCGGTCGTCAGCGTCGTCGCAAGGCGGTCGGCAACACGTTCTGCCGGCAGATGAGCCGATCCGAACGGGATCGTAACAGTGAAAACGCTGCCGCGGCCGAATTCGCTCGCCACCGTGATGGCGCCGCCGTGCTGCTTGATCAGCTCGTGCACCAGCGCGAGCCCGATACCGCTGCCCTCGAACGTGCGTCCCTTCGCTCCCTCGATGCGATGAAAGCGCTCGAACAGATGCGGCAGTTCGTCCGGGGGAATCCCCGTGCCGGTGTCACGCACGCGCAATTCGGCGGACTTGCCGTCGGCGCTGGTGCCCATCTCGACCGCGATCTCGCCCTCGAAGGTGAACTTGAACGCGTTGGACATCAGGTTGAGGACGATCTTCTCCCACATCTCGCGATCGACATGGACGTCGTGCGGCAGCGCCGGACAGGCGATGATCAGGCGCAAGCCGGCCCGATCGGTCGCCGAACGGAAGTTCGAGGCGAGTTCGGCGGTGAACGCGGCAAGATCGGTCGGGACGAAGCTCGCCCGCACCCGCCCCGCCTCGATGCGGGAGAAGTCGAGCAGGCTGTTCACCAGCCGCAGCAGGCGGAGCGAATTGCGATGCGCAACGTCGAGCCGCTCGCGCTGCACCTCAGGCAGCGACGTCAGCGAGGTATCGTTGAGCGCGTCCTCGATCGGTCCCAGCATCAGCGTCAGCGGGGTGCGGAACTCGTGGCTGATGTTGGAGAAGAACGTCGTCTTGGCGCGGTCGATCTCAGCCAGCGCCTCGGCACGTCGACGCTCCTCCTCGTAGGCCTGCGCATTGGCCAGGCTGGCGCCGATCTCGCCGGCCGCAAGTTCGAGAAAATTGCGATAGTCGTCGTCGAACAGCCGAAATGGATTGAGGCCGGCGACCAGCACCCCTTTGCGGGCCGTCTCGCCGCGGGCCGGGATGGGGATCACAGCCGCCTGCCGCGGCGGCACGTCCCATGCGCCGCGCGGACATTCGGCCCCGAAGCGCGCGGCGAGATGGGAGACCACCTGCGGCTTCTGTTCGCGAATGACCTCGGCAAGCGGCCAGAGCGCCGGCCCCTCCAACGGGAGCTGCGCCAGCGCCGCGGGATGGTCGGCATCGATACCGCACCTGCCCACCAACGCGATCTCGCGCCCCTCGGGCTCGACCAGATAGATCAGCGCGAACGGCACGTCGCGCGAGTCCGTCGCGAGCGCCAGGCTCGATCGGCGGCAAGCCTCCTGAAGGCTGCGCGTTTCGGCGGTCGTCGCCGCAAGCTCGCGCAGCAGCGCAAGCTGCCGGTCGCCGATGACACGGCGCGTGTCGTCGGTATTGGCGCAGATGATGCCACCGACCAGACCGTCGTCATCGGGAATCGGACTGTAGGAGAAGGTGTAATAGGTCTCCTCCGGATAGCCGCTCCGCTCCATGATCAGAAGTTGCTCTTCGACGTAGGTGCCCTCGTCGCCTCCCATCGCGGTCGCGAGCATCGGGCCGATGTCGGTCCAGATCTCGCGCCAGATTTCCGCAGTCGGCCGGCCCAGCGCCCAGGGATGCTTGCCGCCGATGATCGACTTGTAGGCGTCGTTGTAGAGATAGATCAGCTCCCGTCCCCAGCCGATCCAGATCGGCTGGCGCGAGGTCAGCATGATGCGCACGGCCGTCTTGAGGCTGCGCGGCCAGCTTTGCGGCTCTCCCAGCGGCGTGCTGGTCCAGTCGTGGGCGCGCATGCGTGCACCCATTTCTCCACCGCCTGAGAGGAAATCTGCGGGAGCCCTCGCCGTTGTTGGCTCGACAGCACTGTTCACTTGGGGCTCCGACGCACGCGACGCGCGCACGCAATTGTCACTGGGCCGATTGCCTTGGCGAACCGGTCTTGATCACCGCCCGTTCACCGGCATCGACCAGCTGGCCGATCCCGGTCCGTCCCGCGAGCGCGCAGCGGACGATGCTCTCCGCAACCGACCGGCGGAAACCGTGATCCTCGCCCGCCGGACGATCGCGGCAGATCCGATCAAGCGCCAACTTCATGTTGATCCGCGTCCGGGTGTCGAAATGCTCGCCGATCATTCGTCCGGCCCCTCACGTTGATATCCCGGCACAAAACGTTCGAGGGGCCGGTCGGGTTCCATCCGGAAAGTCGAACCAGCCGCCGGTCAGGCTCGCCCTCGGGAACGCTGGGCCTGGGCCCACGCGACAGCGACGTCGCGGGGCGGCACATCGACGCGCTTGATGGGGGTCAATTCGCCGGAGGCCGAGACAATCGCGGTCTCCTCGCGGTGGCAGCGCGTACAGACGAAGCGGACCTCGTGCGGGGTGGCCATCCAGCTCGACCGCTTCACATTGGCCGCCATCGGCCATGCATTGCAATACGAGCACGACACCAGAAATCGACCGGGATCGAGCATACCCATTTCCGTCGGACTCCGCGTCCTGCCTGCCCCCTCAATGATTGGCCCATGTGAATCGTTCCGGTGCCCGAGCACCGCCGCCGGGAGTGCCACGAGAACGGCAGCTCAGCGCGCGCCCTTGAGGGTGCAGGAGGTGGTACAGGTGACCGTGGTGCCGCGATCGCACGATTTGCAGGCACTGACGCACTGGTTCAAGTCGCGGGGATTATAGCTGGTATTCCGCAGCGGACAGATCGACGTCGAGCCGGTGATGTCCTGCTCCCGGTCGCAGGCCGCCGTCATGAGCGCAATGATGATCACGGCAACGAGGCGCATGGGATTGGCCTGTCAGGATGGCGATGACGTTCACGGGGTGCGCTGCATTGCAACGAAGCCCCGGCATTCCCACTGCGAGCAATCGAGAAACGCGACGCTCACACGCAGGATGCGCGCCAAACCTTAAGAACGGATTGCAGCCGGCGTCAGGCCGCAGCGGCCTTGGCCGCGATCGCCTGCCGCATGTCCACCGCCAGCTGACGGTATTGCTCCGAAAGCTTCAGATAGAACTCGCGCTTGGTGCTGTCGGTGGCGAGCTTGGCGATCAGCTCACATTCGGCGGTGAGCGTCTCGAACCGTTCCAGCCTGTCCTCAAGATGTGTCATCGGCGTGTCCCCATCAAACGCCTCAAGGACACCCAACCTAGGCCCGGGAAATAGGTCACGGCGAACATCGTTATCGAGCAGAATGAATTTTTCCGGTGCGACAGCCTATTTGCTGTCCAGCCGCCAGGCGCCGTCCCATCCTTCGTCGGGCGGGCTCGCCTCGAACTGCGCGATGCGGCCGAGCATAATGCGCGAGGGGCCGTCGCCGGGCACGGCTTCGAGCGCGGCACTGAAGGCGGCGCGCGCCTCGTCGAAACGCCGGGCACGATAGGCGGCGAGCCCTTCGGCATAGTGCGCGCGCAGGCCGTCCCGTGCGCCGGTGAGCGCGCCCGCCCGCGCCATCACCTCGTAGATCGCCTGCGGAGCGCTCTGGCCGGCGACCGCCAGACGATCGATCTCGCGCAGCTCGAGCCGCGATCCGATCGCCTCGGCCGTGGCCTGCGAGATCAGGATGCGGGTGCCGTAGACCTTGTTGACGGCCTCCAGCCGCGACGCCAGGTTCACGGCATCGCCCATCACGGTGAAGCTCATCATCAGCTCGGAGCCGATGCTGCCGGTCAGGACCTCGCCGGTGGCGATGCCGATCCGCAAATCGCACGGCGCGGGCATCGCGCGAATGCCGAGCAGGTCGGGCAGCTGACGCTGCAGCGCGGGGACCTGGTCGGCCATCTCGATTGCCGCAACGGCGGCAAGCAGAGCCTGCTCGTCCTCCTCGACGAAGGGCGGGCCCCAATAGGACATGATCGCGTCGCCGATATATTTGTCGATGATGCCGCGATTGCTCCTGACGGGTGCGGACATCACCGTGAGATAGTGGTTCATCACCTTGACGAGGCCGCGCGGGGTCATGCCCTCGCTCATCGCGGTGAAGCCGCTCATGTCGCAGAACATGATGGTCATGACGCGGCGCTCGCCGTCGATGGCGACCTCGGGCCGGTCGATCAGGCCCTGCACCACCTTGGGATCGATGTAGCGGCCGAAGGTCTCGCGGATGCGCTCATTGTGCCTGAGCTGCTCGGTCATGCGGTTGAACGCCGCGGCAAGCTCGCCGATCTCGTCCTGCGTGGAGACGGTGATCGACTTGTCGAAGCGGCCCGCCTCGACCTCGCGGGCTCCGGCGAGCAGCAGCCGCACCGGCCGCGTGATGCCGCTGGACACCAGAAGCGCGAAGGCGAAGCCGACGATCGCCGCGAGCAACGTGACGACGCCCGAAATGACGATGGCCTGATGCTGGCGGCTGATCACCTGCGACGTCGAGAAGAAGACCTGGGTCAGCATTTCGGCGCGGATCGCATCGACCCTCTGGTCGAACGCATTGCGCTGCGTATCGAGGTGTTCCAGCGTGGCCCGGGCCTCGGCCATGTCCCTGGCCTCAATCTGCTTGAGCAGCTTCGCATTGCCCTCGTCCAGATCGCGCCGCAGCTCGGTGACGGCGGTTTCGATGCGAACGTCGATCCGCCCCAGCGCGGCATTGTCGGAATACGTCCTGGGATCGTCGATGATCGCGTTGATGAGCTTGCGCGCGGTCTCGGCCTCCTCCTCGAACTTGCGGTCCAGTGCCTCGAAGTCACGAAGCCGCGCCGCATAGGCCTCCTCGTCCGACTGCGCGCCCATCCTGGTCATGACCATCCGCCGCAGCGCCAGCGCCCGCTCCAGCGAGCGGACGTTGGCGCGGGCCAGATGGCTATAGGCCGGGATGTAGCGGTTGGTCAGCTCGTCCAGCAGGACGCCGACCTGGCTCGACATCACCATCGACAGGATCGAGGTGACCAGCATCAGGACGATCAATCCGAGGGCGATGCCGACGATCTTGCGCCGGATCGACTGGTTGAAAATCGGCATAGGTGCGGGAGCAATGGCCAAGAGGATGGAACTGGGAACTCAATACACCGGATTTGGCCGCGGGAACATGGCGCATCTGCCCGCCCGTGACGTCGTGAGCCCCTGGAAGTCGCGACACGACCCGAATGCGTTAACGAAGGTTAAAGGCGCTGCCTTTTCCGCGTTTTCGGAAGCTCCCCAGTTCCAATCCGTATTTTGCCGCATTGTTGCGACAGCGTGAGGAATGCGAAACGATGTCATGGCATCGTTTTTGGTGTCTTTGATTCTCAAGCCGCCTGTCGTCGCGGACCTTGGTTTGTAGTGGTTTCGCAGGGGGACCATGGAATGAACCAGTGCCTACGCTCGCTCGCGTGTCTCGTTGCCGTCGCCGCAATGGCCCTCCTTCCCACCGAACTGGCGGCGAAGAGCAGCCACAAATCGTCCGCGTCGAAGAAGTCGCACGAGGCGAAGGCCGGCAAGCAGCGTCATGCCGCGGCCAGATCTTCGGCGGTGAAATCCCGCCATGGCAAGCATGCCGAGGCCAAGCGCAAGTCGAAGAAGACCGACGAGGCGCCCTCGGACAAGCCGGCACCGCCGCCTCTGACCGGCGACCTCGCCGCGCTGAAGGATGCGATCGACCTCGCGCGCAAGGGCAAAACGGATGATGCGAGCGCGGCGCGCGACCGCATCATCGATCCCGCCGGCCAGAAGGTCGCCGACTGGTTCATGCTACGCCATTCCGATAGCACGGCGAATTTCAAGCGTTATGCCGCCTTCCTCGCCGCCAGTCCGGACTGGCCGAGCCGCACCCTGCTGCGCCGGCGCGCCGAAGCCCGGCTTTGGCAGGAGAAGAGCGACGCCGCCACCGTGCACAAATTCACCATGGACCGGCCGATCAGCGCCAAGGGCAAGTTCGCCCTCGCCCGCGTGCTGCTCACGGAAGGCGATACCGACAGGGCCACGCGCCTCGTGCGCGAGGCCTGGCGCACCGACGAATTGTCCGAGCGCAGCGAGGAAGACGCTTACGAGGCGTTCCGCGATCTCCTCACCGCCGAGGATCATCGTGCCCGCATGGACAAGCGGCTCGGCGCCAAGGACTATGCCGGTGCGCGGCGCGCCGCAAAACGGCTCGGCGAGGATGCGCTGGCGATCGTCAAGGCGTGCGCCGCCGTCACCGGCAAGGCCAGCAAGGCCAAGGATGATCTCGAGGACGTCCCGGCCGAAGCGCGCCGCGATCTCGGCTATGTGATGTGCCGCGCCCAATGGCACCTGCAGAAGGACCGCATCGACGACGCCGCCGAATTGATCCTGGCCGCCGCACCCGACACCATGGCCTCCCAGGACACCGATGCCTGGTGGCGCGAGCGTCGCATGCTCGCACGCAAGCTGCTCGACCAGGGCAAGTTCAAAGCGGCGTATGACGTGGTGCGCACCGCGGCGGTGCCCGAGAAGGAAGTCTACCGCGTCGATTATCATTTCATGTGCGGCTGGATTGCGCTGCGCTTCCTTCGGGATCCCCAGGCGTCGATGGCGCACTTCGCCGCCATCGACGAAGGCTCGGCCAATCCGATCGCACTGTCGCGTGCCAATTACTGGCGCGGCCGTGCCGCCGAGGCGATGGGTGCGACCGCCGATGCGCGCCTGAGCTACCGGGCGGCCGCGCGCTATCCGACCGCCTATTACGGCCAGCTCGCGCGCGCCAAGCTGGGCCTCGACCGCATCGAGCTGCGGCCGCCCTCACCCGTGCTGGCCGCGCTGGACACCCCGGCCGCGGACGAACGCGTGCGTGCCGCCGGCATGCTCTACGGCATCGGCGAGCGTGACACGGTGTTTTACTACGCCGAGGATTTCGCCCGGGAGAGCACCGACGTCGCGGCCCTCGAAGCCCTCGGCGCGCTCGCCGGACAGCGCAACGACGCGCGCGTCATGCTGGAGGTCGGCAAGTCGGCGCTGGCGCGCGGCCTCGCGCTGGACCATTACGCCTTCCCGACCATCGGCATCCCCGCGCACCAGCAGGTCGCACCCGCGATCGAGACCAGCGTGATCTATTCGGTGGCGCGCACCGAAAGCTCGTTCGACCAGCGCGACAAGTCGGCGGCCAACGCGGTCGGGCTGATGCAGGTGACGCCCGAAGCCGGCCGCGACACCGCCAAGCGCTTCGGCCTGACCTATGATTGGGACAAGATGGTCTCCGATCCCGTCTACAACACGCAAATGGGCGCGGCCGAGCTCAGCGCGCTGCTGTCGGAATATCGCGGCAACCAGATCATGACCTTCGCCGGCTACAATGCCGGCCGCGGCCGCGTGCGCGAATGGGTGCAGGCCCGCGGCGACCCCAGGGATCCCAATGTCGATCCGGTCGACTGGGTCGAGCGTATCCCGCTGTCGGAGACGCGCAATTACGTCCAGCGCGTGATGGAGAACGTGCTGGTGTACCGCGCCCGGTTCGAGGGCGGCAGCATGGTCGCCGGCAAGAGCGACGAGCGCGTGGTGACGAAGGACGCCGCTGCCGTGGCGACGCCGGCGGAATAAACACCGGTGTCGTAGGGTGGGCAAAGGCGCACTTGCGCCGTGCCCACCAACCTCTCAGATGAATCAGGATGGTGGGCACGCTGCGCTTTGCTCACCCTACGAGATCTACGCACCTCGGCCCTCAATCCACCTTGATGTTCGCAGCCTTGATGATCGGCCACCATTTGGCGATCTCGGCCTTTTGCCGCGCGCCGAGCGCTTCGGGGGTGAGCTGGTCCTTCGGCGTCATCTCCAGGCCCTGGCCTTCGAGCTGCTTCCTCACGGCGGGATCGTTCAGCGCCTCCACGGCTGCGGCGTTGAGCTTGGTCACGATCTCCTTCGGCGTGCCCTTCGGCACCCACAGGCCCGACCACAGCGTCATGTTGAAGCCCTTCAGGCCCGCCTCCTCCGCGGTCGGGATATCGGGCGCCGAGGCCAGGCGCTTGCTGTCGGTGATGGCGTAGGCGCGGATGGTGCCGGCGCGAACCTGGGCGATCGAGTTGGAGGTCTGGTCGACGATGATGTCGATCTGGCCGGCAATGAGATCGTTCAGCGCCGGCGCGGTGCCGCGATACGGCACGTATTGCAGCTTGATGCCGGAGACGCTCTCGAAATAGACGCCGGCGATGTGGCTGCCGGAGCCTGCGCCGGCGGTGCCCGCCGTCGGCGGCGACGGCCGCGACTTCAGCCATTCGATCAGCTCTTTCAGCGACGTCGCCGGCACCGCGTTCTTGCTGACGACGATCATCGGATTGCTCGGCAGCAGCACCACGGGCTCGAGGTCGGTGACGAGGTCGTATTTGAGCTTGTAGACGGCGCCGTTGGCGACGTGGGTGCCGAGATGGCCGAACGAGATTGTGTAGCCGTCCGGCGGCGATTGCACGGCACGGGCAACGCCGATCGAGCCGCCCGCGCCGGTGACGTTCTCGACCACGAGGGGCTGGCCGAGCGCAGTACGCATCCGCTCGGCGAGCACACGCGCCATCGCATCCGACGGTCCGCCGGCCGCGAAGGGCACGATGATGGTGATGGGATGGGTGGGATAGTCATCGGCGCGCGCGGCGCCGGTCACAGTGAGAACAGCAAACAGCGCAGCCCAGACGGCCTTCGTCATTGTCTTCTCCCAGCAATGTCATTGTTGTTTTTCTTCACCTCGCCCCGCTTGCGGGAAGAGGTCGAATTGCGAAGTAGTTCGGGTAAGGGGAGTCTCCGCGAACGCAACCAGCACCGTGTTTGCGGAAGCAGCCCCTCACCCCCGGCCCTCCCAGCGCGAGCAAAGCTCGTCGCGCCCCCGCAAGAACGGGGCGAGGGAGAACTAAGCTAAAACTGCGTGTAGTCGATCGGCTTGTGACGATCGAGCGTGCGGTCGACTTTCGGCAGCGGATATTTCAGACCCGTCGCGCAGTTGAACAGCATGACGCGGTCGGCCTTCGAGACGCGACCATCGGCGAGGCTGTCCTTGTAGGCGGCATAAGTCGCGGCGCCCTCGGGGCAGAGCAAGAGCCCCTCCTCACGCGCGACCTCGTTCAGCGCCGCCGAGATCTTGTCGTCATCGACCGCGATGGCGAAGCCCTTGCTCTCGCGCACCGCGCGCAGGATCAGGAAATCGCCGATCGCCTGCGGCACGCGGATGCCCGACGCGATGGTGTGGGCGTCCTCCCAGCGCGTGGCGTGCTCGGTGCCGGCCTCGTAGGCGCGCACCATCGGCGCACAGCCGGAGGCCTGCACCGCGACCATGCGCGGACGCTTGGAGCCGATGAACCCGATCTTCTCGAGTTCGTCGAACGCCTTCCACATGCCGATCAGGCCCGTGCCGCCGCCGGTCGGATAGAAGATCACGTCGGGCACGTCCCAGCCGAGTTGCTCGGCGAGCTCGAGGCCCATCGTCTTCTTGCCCTCGATGCGATACGGCTCCTTCAACGTCGAGGTGTCGAACCAACCGACCTTGGCCTTGCCCTCGCCGACGATCTTGCCGCAATCGTCGATGTAGCCGTTGACGCGGTAGACGGTCGCGCCCTGCAGCTCGATCTCGCTGACATTCACCTCGGGCGTGTCAGCCGGACAGAAGATCGTGGTCTTGATGCCGCAGCTCGTCGCATAGGCGGCCAGCGCCGCACCGGCATTGCCGTTGGTCGGCATCGCCATATGCTTGATGCCAAGCGCCTTGCCCATCGACACCGCCATCACGAGGCCGCGCGCCTTGAACGAGCCGGTCGGCAGGCGGCCTTCATCTTTCACGATGATCTCGCCGCCGCCGAGTTTCTTGCCGAGCTTCGGCAGTCGGATCAGCGGCGTCGTCACCTCGCCGAGCGAGACGATGTCCTGGCATTTGCGCACCGGCAGCAATTCGCGATAGCGCCACATGTCGGCGGGTCGCTGCGCAAGTGCGTCGTTGGTCAGCGACTTCTTCACGCCGGCGAGATCGTAGCGCACCAGCAGCGGCTTGCCGGCCTTGGAGAGATTGTGGACCTGGTCGGCGGCGTAGTGGTCGCCCTCCATCGCGCATTCGAGATGGGTGACGAAGGTCGGTCGTTCGATAGTGAGATTGTCGTTGTCGTGCATGGCTCGATCTTTCTTCTTTCTTGTGTCGCCAGTTTCTTGCATCCGTCAGTGCCGGGCTTGACCCGGCAATCCATCACTTGAATAGCAGCTCGTTTGATGGATGCGCGGGTCAAGCCCGCGCATGACGAGCGGAGAACGAATCAAATATTCAACACCCGTCCATACGCATCCAGCACGGCCTCCTTCATCATCTCCGACAGGGTCGGATGCGGGAATACCGTGTGCATCAGCTCTTCTTCCGTGGTCTCCAGGTTCATGGCGACGACGTAGCCCTGGATCAGCTCGGTGACCTCGGCGCCGACCATGTGGGCCCCTAACAGCTGGCCGGTCTTCTTGTCGAAGATGACCTTGACCAGGCCCTGATCCTCCCCGAGCGCGATCGCCTTGCCGTTGCCGACGAAGGGGAAGCGGCCGACGCGGATCTCGCGGCCGCCTTCTTTCGCCTTGGCTTCGGTGAGGCCGACCGAGGCCACCTGCGGATTGCAATAGGTGCAGCCGGGGATCAGCAGCTTGTCCATGGGATGCGGGTGCAGGCCCTTGATCGCCTCGACGCAGATCACGCCTTCATGCTCGGCCTTGTGTGCGAGCATCGGGGGACCCGCGACGTCGCCGATGGCGTAGATACCGGGGACGTTGGTCTTGCCATAGCCGTCGATCACGACACAGCCGCGCTCGGTCTTCACGCCGAGCTTTTCGAGGCCGAGATTCTCGATGTTGCCGACGACGCCGACGGCGGAGATGACGCGCTCGAACTCTGTCGTGACAGGCTTGCCCTTGCCGTCGTCGATGGTGGCGACGACGCTGTCGGCCTTCTTCTCGAGCTTGGTCACCTTGGTCGAGGACATGATCTTGATGCCCTGCTTCTCCAGGCGCTTGCGGGCAAGGCCCGCGATCTCGGCGTCCTCGACGGGCAGGATCTGCGGCAGCACCTCGACGACGGTGACCTCCGAGCCCATGGTGTGGAAGAACGAAGCGAACTCGATGCCGATCGCGCCGGAGCCGACCACCAGCAGCGATTTGGGCATCTTCTCCGGGACCATCGCCTCGAAATAGGTCCAGATCAGCTTCTTGTCGGGCTCGAGCCCCGGCAGCACGCGCGGACGCGCGCCGGTGGCGACGATGATGTGCTTGGCCTGATAGCTCCCCTCGCCCAGCGCGCCCTTCGGCGCCTCGACGTCGGATTTCTTCACGGTGACCTTGCCGGGCGCGTCGATCGTCGCCGCGCCCCAGATCACGCTGACCTTGTTCTTCTTCATCAGGAAGCCGACGCCGTCGTTGAGCCGCTTCGAGACGCCGCGCGAGCGCTGCACCACCGCCTTCGGATCGAACGACACCTTCTCCGCCGACAGGCCGTAATCCCCGGCATGCTGCATGTAGTGATAGATCTCCGCCGAGCGCAGCAGCGCCTTGGTCGGGATACAACCCCAGTTCAGGCAGATGCCGCCGAGATACGACTTCTCGACGATCGCGGTCTTGAGGCCGAGCTGGGCGGCGCGGATCGCGGCGACGTAGCCGCCGGGACCGGAGCCGATGATGATGACGTCGAAGGATGTGTCGGCCATGGCGGCTCCCGTTCAACTCAAGAGGCGCCGCGAGCGCGGCGCTTGACCAGAAAAGATCTCACCAGCCATTCGAGCATCACCGCCAGGACCATGACGGCCAGAGCGATGAGCACGATAGGCTGGGCGATGTTCCGTGCCAGTTGCTCGCCGGCAAAGAACGCAGAGTGCAGAAAATCGAGCCCGATCGGGTTGAGCGCGACGACGGCTCCGAGCAGCAGCGATATCCATGGCCAGCGGGTACGGACATGCAAAATTGCCCCCTCTGCCGCGGCGTCAGACCATCATCATCACGGGGTTTTCGATCAGCTGCTTGAACGCGCCGATCAGCTCGGCACCGAGCGCGCCATCGATGGCGCGGTGATCGCAGGACAGGGTCACGCTCATCATGTGCGCGATCTCGATCTTGCCGCCGCGCACGACGGGGCGCTCCTCGCTGGTGCCGACCGCGAGGATGGTGGCATGCGGCGGGTTGATCACGGCGGTGAAGTGGCTGATGCCGTACATGCCGAGGTTGGAGACGGCGGTGGTGCCGCCCTGATACTCTTCCGGCTTCAGCTTGCGGGAGCGGGCGCGCGCGGCAAAGTCCTTCATCTCGTTGGAGATGGTGGAGAGCGTCTTGGTCTCCGCTTTCCGGATGATCGGCGTGATCAGGCCGCCGGGCATCGCTACCGCAACGCCGACGTCGGAATGATGGTGCTTGACCATGCCGCTTTCGGTCCAGCTGACGTTGCAGTTCGGGATCTTCTGCAGCGCGACCGCCATCGCCTTGATGACGAAGTCGTTGACCGAGATCTTGTAGAGCGGCTTCTTTTCCTTGTCCTTCGGCGCGGCGGCATTGATCTCCTCACGCGCGGTGAGCAGCTTGCCGATGTCGCAGTCCATCGTGAGATAGAAATGCGGGACGTTCTGGATCGACGCGGTTAGGCGCTGCGCGATGGTGCGGCGCATGCCGTCGTGCGGGACGACCTCGTAGGAGCCGGGCTCGAACAGCGACAGGATCTGCTTGTCCGACATGGTCGGAGCGATCGAGGGTGCACCTGACGGTGCCGCAGCGGGTGCCTTGAGACCCTTGCCGGACTTGGCCTGCTCGACGTCGCGCGCGACCACGCGGCCGTGCGGGCCGCTGCCGGTGACCATGCCGACATCGATGCCGGCTTCTTTGGCCAGACGCCGCGCCAGCGGCGAGGAGAACACGCGGCCGGCTTGGCCGTTGCTCTGTGCGGCCGGTGCTGCGGCCTGCGGCGCAGGTGCAGCAGCGGGCGGCGGGGCCGCTTTGGGCGCAGCAGGCGCAGCTGCGGGAGCCGGCGCCGCAGCAGGAGCCTCGGCAGCTTTCGGAGGTGCGGCTGAAGCGCTGGGCTTGGCGGCACCCGCGGCCTTGACGTCCTCACCTTCGCCGGCGAGCACCGCGATCACGTCGTTGACCGGAACGTCCTGCGTGCCCTCGGGCACCAGGATCCTGGCGATCGTGCCCTCGTCAATGGCCTCGACCTCCATGGTCGCCTTGTCGGTCTCGATCTCGGCGATGACATCGCCGGATTTGACCTTGTCGCCTTCCTTCTTCAGCCATTTGGCGAGGTTGCCCTTCTCCATCGTCGGCGAGAGAGCGGGCATCAGGATGTTGATGGGCATGCTGACCTCAAGAAGAACTTTGCAAAAATTCGCCTCCGACAGCGGAGACGAACAGACCAGGTTTAGTTGCCGATATCGCCCTGCCAGAGGCGCTCATTGGCAGGGATGGAACGCCAATTCTTCATCATTGTGATGGAGCGGTCGTCGGCAAGATCGATCCAGGGAATGCCGAACTTGTCGAGGATGTCCTTGGACCCCTCGAAGGTGACGGACTCTCCGATCACCACGAGCTTCACCTTGAACAGCCCCAGCGCGCCCGCGCACATCGAGCATGGCGACAGCGTGGTGTACATGACGGTGTCATGGAACGAGATCGCGCCGGCCTCGCGCAGGCAGCTCATCTCGCCATGCAGGATCGGATTGTTCTCCTGCACGCGGTTGTTATGGCCGCGGGCGATGATCTTGTTGTCGCGCGTCAGCACAGCGCCGATCGGCAGGCCGCCTTGCGCGATCGAGGCCTCCGCTTCGCGGATCGCCTCCAGCATGAAATCGAAATGATGCGCTTCGATCGCCACGGTCAGTGCCCCTTGCCGCGCGGCGTCGTGGTGCCGGTGTCGGTCGGACGCTCGATCTCGGCCTGGAACATCTCCAGGATCCGGTTCAGTGCGTCCTCTTCGGTATATTCGCTCTCGCGCGCATAAGCACGCGCAGCATGACGGGCGAGATCGACCAGCAGCAAGCCCCACATGTCGGGCTCCTCGAAGGCCCGCTGGAACGCCATCGACAGCCCGCCGTCCAGCACGAACACGCGCAGGATCTCGACCGCGTCGTCGCGGGCAAGGACGTCGGGTGGTAACGGCTGCTCCTTCGGGCCCGCCATGGTCTACCTGTAGCAGACGGCTTTGGCGGCCTCGACCACCTCAGCCACCGAAGGCAGCGCGAGCTTCTCCAGGTTCGCCGCATAGGGCATCGGCACGTCCTTGCCGGAGACGCGCGCAACCGGCGCGTCCAGATAGTCGAAGGCGCGCTCCATGATGCGCGCGGCGATCTCGGCGCCGACGCCGCTCTGGGCCCAGCCCTCTTCCACCGTGACGGCGCGGCCGGT
Organism: Bradyrhizobium symbiodeficiens; assembly: GCF_002266465.3. Classification (NCBI taxonomy): domain Bacteria; kingdom Pseudomonadati; phylum Pseudomonadota; class Alphaproteobacteria; order Hyphomicrobiales; family Nitrobacteraceae; genus Bradyrhizobium; species Bradyrhizobium symbiodeficiens. The sequence continues at coordinate 4,022,393 of NZ_CP029427.2, forward strand.
CTTCTTCACCGAGTTGATGATGGTCTCGGTGTCCATCGGGCGCAGCGTGCGCAAATCGATCACTTCGGCCTCGATGCCCTCCTTGGCGAGTTCGTCGGCGGCCTTCAGCGCGTAGGTCATGCCGTTCGACCAGGAGACGATGGTGACGTGACTGCCGGTGCGCACGATTCGAGCCTTGCCGATCGGGATGATGAAATCATCGAGCTTCGGCACCTCGCCGGTGTGGCCGTAGAGCACCTCGTTCTCGAGGAAGATCACCGGATTGGGATCGCGGATCGCAGCCTTGAGCAGGCCCTTGTAATCGGCGGCCGAGAACGGCGCGACGACCTTGAGGCCGGGGACGTTCGAGTACCAGGCCGAATAGTCCTGGCTGTGCTGGGCGGCGACGCGCGCGGCCGCGCCGTTGGGCCCGCGGAACACGATCGAGCAGCCCATCTGGCCGCCGGACATATAGAGCGTCTTGGCCGCGGAGTTGATGATCTGGTCGATCGCCTGCATGGCGAAGTTGAAGGTCATGAACTCCACGATGGGCTTGAGCCCCGTCATGGCGGCACCGACGCCGACGCCGGCAAAGCCGTGCTCGGTGATCGGGGTGTCGATCACGCGCTTGGCACCGAATTCCTGGAGCAGGCCCTGCGTCACCTTGTAGGCGCCCTGATATTCAGCGACCTCCTCGCCCATCACGAAGACATCGGCGTCACGGCGCATCTCTTCGGCCATGGCGTCGCGCAAGGCTTCGCGGATCGTCTGCGTGATCATCTCGGTGCCGGCGGGCACTTCCGGATCGGGCTCGGCGACGGCCTGCGGCGCCGGCGCGGCTTTGGGCGCGGGCGCCTCGGCCTTTGCGGCGGCAGGCGGTGCGGATTCGGCGGCCTTCTGCGCAGCCGGCGCAGGCGCCTTCGCGAGGTCGTCGGCGCTTTCACCGTCGGCGAGGATGGTCGCGATCGGCGTGTTCACCGCGACGTCAGCAGTGCCCTCCGGGATCAGTATCTTGCCGAGCGTGCCCTCGTCGGTCGCTTCGACCTCCATGGTCGCCTTGTCGGTCTCGATCTCGGCGATGACATCACCCGACTTGATCGTCTCGCCCTCTTTTTTCAGCCATTTGGCGAGGTTGCCCTTCTCCATCGTGGGCGACAACGCGGGCATCAGCACTTGAATTGGCATATCGGCTCCAAAAGAAAGCTTGCGCGCGTTCAGCGGTAAATGTCGGTCCAGAGCTCGGCGGCATCCGGCTCGGGATCATGCTGGGCGAAATCTGCGGACGCGTTGACGATGTCGCGCACCTCGGCGTCGATCGCCTTGAGGTCGGCCTCGCTGACCTTGGCGGCCAACAGGCGGTTGCGCACCTGCTCGATCGGGTCCTGGTCGTGGCGGACCTTCTCGACTTCCTCGCGCGTGCGATATTTTGCAGGGTCGGACATCGAGTGGCCGCGATAGCGGTAGGTCTGCATCTCCAGGATGAAGGGGCCCTTGCCAGCGCGGCACCAGGCCGCAGCCTCCTCGCCCGCGGCCTTGACGGCGCGGACGTCCATGCCGTCGATCTGCTTGCCGGGGATGTTGAACGACGCGCCGCGCTTGGAGAAATCCTGCTGTGCCGAGGCGCGCGAGACCGATGTGCCCATGGCGTAGCGGTTGTTCTCGATGACGTAGATCACCGGCAGCTTCCAGAGCTCCGCCATGTTGAAACTCTCATAGACCTGGCCCTGGTTGGCCGCGCCGTCGCCGAAATAGGTGACGCTGACATTGCCGTTACCGCGATAATTGTTGGCGAAGGCGAGACCCGTGCCGAGCGAGACCTGGGCGCCGACGATGCCGTGGCCGCCGTAGAAGTGCTTCTCCTTGCTGAACATGTGCATGGAGCCGCCCTTGCCCTTGGAATAACCGCCGCGGCGGCCCGTGAGCTCGGCCATGACGCCGTTGGCATCCATCCCGGTGGCAAGCATGTGGCCGTGATCGCGATAGCCGGTGATGACCTGATCGCCCTGCTTCAGGGCCATCTGCATGCCGACCACCACGGCCTCCTGGCCGATATAGAGGTGGCAGAAGCCGCCGATCGCGCCCATGCCGTAGAGCTGGCCGGCCTTTTCCTCGAACCGCCGGATCAGGAGCATGTCGCGGAGCGCCTTGAGCTCCTGCTCCCTGGTGAATTCCGGGGGCGAACCGCCGTCGGTCTTGTCTTGTGGCGTGCTTGCGGCGGCTTTCTTGGGTGCGGCCATAGGAATTCCGGGTCAGAGAAAACTTTCGTCCTCTCTAACCCAACTCAAACGGGCGCGAAAGCGCTGCGGCGACGCGGCACAGGTTTCGTTATGCCGCACTGCAACGTGATCGAAATATTGCACAACGTTTGGCGCTCATCGGGCAACATTAGCTCCAAACTCACGTCAAGGTGTGTGGAGAGCCAGATCGCAGACGCGCCGAGGTCATTCGCGCGACGGCAGCGCGCTCTGCGCATATCTTGGTCGCGTCGGCTCGACGGAATCAGCGAGGGGTCGCTGTGCTCGGGGAGGCAGCAGCGCGCGCCGAGCCCGCATTACTTCGCCGGGATCATCCGAACGAGATCGCGCGGATTGACATAGTCGAGCTGGTAGCGCGCCCGCTCGTCCAGCATGTCGGGGTCGATCCGCTCGGACCGCAGCAGCGACACCCGCTGCTCGCTCCTGGCGCGCTCGCGCTTGAGCTGGGCCAGCTCGCTCGTCAGGGCGATGATCTCCTGGTCGAGTTCCTGGCGGGCGTTGAGGCCGTATTTGCCGGTATAGGCGTTGACGCCGAAATAGCCGACGATGGCGGCTGCCATCGCGTAGAGGGCAAGACCGGTCAGGATCGATTTCAGGCGCGCGCGGGAGACCATCCTGGGAACATGGGACAGGTTGGTTAAGGGAGTGCTAATTGCCCTCGTCCGGCCTCGCACTTGCAGACCCTCATGGTGAGGAGGCCGCGCAGCGGCCGTCTCGAACCATGAAGACCCGGATGTCGCCCGCGGCCATCCTTCGAGACGGCGCTGGCGCGCCTCCTCAGGATGAGGACCTTTCGTGTGGCCGCGGGATATTTAGCCTCAGCCGTGGTGCTTGGCGACGTGCGCGGCGAAGGCGTCGATATAGGCCTGGAGCACCGGCTTCAGCGACTCCTTGACCAGATTGCCGTCGGCGTCGAAGGCATCGCCGACCGCGTTCAGATAGGCCTCCGGCTGCTGCATGATCGGGCCGGAGATACCCGGCAGGATGTTCTGCAGCGTCTTGGCGGCGCTGACGCCGCCGAGCGGGCCCGGCGAATTCGAGATGATGCCGACCGGCTTGCCGTTGAACGAGCTCTTGCCATAGGGCCGCGACGCCACGTCGATGGCGTTCTTCAGCACACCCGGGATGGCGCGGTTGTATTCCGGCGTGACGAAAATGACGCCGTCCGACTTCTGCAGCTTGTCGCGGAAGGCCAGCCAGTCCGCGGGCGGCGCGCCCTCGAGGTCCTGGTTGAAGAACGAGATGCCGGCCGGCGTGACGACCTCGAGCTTGAGCGTATCAGGCGCAAGCTTGGCCAACGCATTGGCGATCTTCAGCGAAAAGCTGTCCTTGCGCAGGCTGCCGGCGATCGTGACGATGTTGTAGGCCATGAGGTGTCCTTGAGGGCTTGAGCTGGAGTGCCGCGACGGCACTTAATCGATCTCGCGCGATGGATGCAAGTGCATGAACCGGCCGGATTTGGAAACGCTGCGTTTCGCGGAAGCAGACGATTGGGGCAGTCCGGGGCTACGATTGATCCGCAACATTCGTTCCAAACAAATCAGGCCGCCAAGCGGCGGCCTGATCTTTCGCGCAAATGTCCAACTCCGGTCAGATCGTCGGATTCCACGCCGACGGGATCAGGCGGTATTTGGCGCCGTCCTTCTCGACATGGCCGACCGACGGGAACGTGAAGTGGAAGCCGATGACGGTCGCCTTCTCCGCCGCCGCCATGTCGTAGAATTTGTGGCGCGTCTCCTGTGCCAGCGCGGCATCGTTGTCGAACATCACGTGCCAGTCGGGATTGCGCAGGAAGAATTCCGGAATGTTGGTGACATCCGACTGGATCAGCACCTTGGCATCGCCGGAGGCGACGGCGAACGAGGTGTGGCCCGGCGTGTGCCCAGGCGTCGCGATCGAGGTGATGCCCGGCGCGACCTCCTTGCCCCACTCGAATTTGGTGACCTTGGACTCGAGGCCCGCGAAAGTCTTCTTCACGTTGGCGAAGTAGTTCTTCATCATCGGGTTGGACTCGGCCTTGGCCGCGTTGTCCTCGCTGGTCCAGAACTCCCAATCCTTGCCCGGCACCATGATCTCCGCATTGGGAAATGCGAGCGCGCCGTCGGCGAGGCGAATGCCGTTGGTGTGATCGGGATGCAGATGCGAGAGCAGCACGACGTCAATGGCTTTCGGATCGACCCCGGCGGCCTGGAGGTTCTGCAGCGTACGCCCGACGGCGCCCTTGCTCGCTTCCAGATTAGCGACGCCGTTGCCGGTGTCGATCAGGATCAGCTTGGAACCGGTGTTGATGAGTTGCGGGTTGAACGGCACCGTGACCATGCCCTTCGGCATGTAGGCCGCCTCGCCTGCGGCCAGAGCTTCCTCCTTCGGCTTGTTGGCGACGAACTTGTCCGGCATCGGGAAGGTGCGCGCGCCGTCGTTGATCGAGGTGCACTCGAAAGCGCCGACCTTGTACCGATAGAAGCCCGGCGCCTGCGTCCCGGCTTGCGGCACCGCGGCATTGACGGCGGCCGGTCGAAGGCCGGCAACGGCGGCCGCACCGACGGCGGCGGCGCCTGCGAGCAAATGACGGCGATTGAGGTCGGTCATGGAGAGGTCCCCTTCTGAGCCCTTGCGGTTTTCCGCATTCAATGGCGGCGGAATAATCCCCCGCCTCGCTCAGAAGGCAAGCCCTTCCTGCGGTGACCTGCCGTCGCAGATCACGAATATTTATTTGGGTTGATGAGGAATTTTTCGCCTATCGCCTGTCTGCGCCAGTATCGCTTCGGCGCCTGGCCGTAGACTCGCTTGAAGGCGTGCCCGAAGGCGCTTTCCGACGAATATCCCAGCCGCGCGGCGGTTGCAGAAACGCTGGCGCCAAGCCGAAGTTGTTCGCGTGCCAGCCGCATGCGCCAGCGAAGCAGGTAGTCGACCGGCGCCAGCCCCACCAGAGACCTGAACCGCTTCGAAAACGCAGATCGCGACATTGCGATTGCGCCGGCCAATGCGTCGAGGGTCCAGGGGTGAGCTGGGTCTGCGTGCATCAGCCCAATTGCCTTGCCGATCCGGGCATCGACCAGCGCATTGATCCATCCGAGCCCCTCGCCGTCGGCCTGATTCAACGCCGCACGGAGCACCTGGACCAGCAGGACGTCGGCCAGCCTGTTGGTGAGCACCGCCGCTCCAATTCCCGTCCCTCTGATTTCGAGATCGAGAATCCCGAGCGTGGACTGAATGACGGGCGCCGGCGGACTGCGTGACGGTATGAGCAGAAATCGCGGAAGCGCGTCGAGCAGCAATTCGGCGTCCGACTCTTCGAAGCCGAAACTGCCGGCGAGCAACACGGTATCGCCGCCGGCGTGGCGCGCGACGTCCGACTGCTCCCAATCGAACGCCGCGATACCATCCGCGGGAGCAAGGTGTTCGTCGTTGGCCAGGACATAGGCCGGCGCATTGGCGAGAAGAAAGCAGTCGCCGGAGGCAAGCCGATGACGGGCCTCATCGCCGAAATCGATCCAGCATTCGCCTTGAATGACGGCGCCGAACTTCAGGGCGGGTTTTGCCGGGAACCGATACGACCACCTGCCGCCCGCCTCGAACCTCGTACAACGCGCGGCGCGAACGTTCAGGAGTGAGAAGACTTGGGACAGAGGGTCCAGGGTCTTGGGGTCGTCTAAGGTCTTGGAGTCCAAGGTCTTGCCCAGATGCTTGTCCGAGAGCTTGCCCAAAGCCTGATCCGATCTCGACGATTTTCGACCGGCTAGAGCATAGATCATCCTAGCTTCCTATGCGACGTTGGTGCTGCAACGAACTGAACGGAACAGCCATGACGGGTATCGCAGGCAAGGTCATCGCCATCACGGGCGCCAGCAGCGGAATTGGCGAAGCCACCGCCCGGCATCTCGCAGAGCACGGCGCTATCGTGGTTCTCGGCGCGCGACGCTCCGACCGACTGGAGACGCTGACCGAGAGCATCGTCTCCAAGGGCGGAAAGGCGTCCTATCTCGTCACCGACGTCAAGCAGCGCAAGGACGTTGCGGGCCTCGTCGGGCTTGCAACAGAGCGATACGGGAAGCTGGACGTCCTGATCAACAATGCGGGGATTGCCCCGGTCTCCCGCCTTGACGACCTCCGGGTCGACGACTGGGACGACATGATCGACGTGAACGTGAAGGGCGTGCTCTACGGGATTGCTGCGGCCTTGCCTGTCTTTCGACGTCAGGGCTTCGGTCATTTCGTCAACACATTGTCGACCGCCGGGATCAGGATCGTTCCGACAATGGCGGTCTATGCGGGGTCGAAGAACGCCGTCAGGGCGATTTCCGAGGGGCTTCGTCAGGAGGCAGGCCCGTCGCTTCGCGTGACAACCATCTCTCCCGGTTATGTCGACACCGAGCTCCCCTCCTCGATGACGGATTCCGAGCTGAGGCAACAGGGAGAGGCGGCCATGAAGGCAATCGCCATTCCGGCGCGCGCCATTGCCGAAGCCATCGCTTTTGCGATACGCCAACCGGACAATGTGGACGTCGGCGAGATCGTCGTCCGCCCAACTGCTCAGGCATGATGCATCGATCAAGCCGCCGCCGCGCCCCGCCCCGGAATCATCCGCCCTCGCACAGCCTGATTATTTGTTCGGGTTGATGAGGAATTTCTCGCCGGTGGCGCGTTTGGCGTACACGGCGATGTTGGCGGGATCGAGCACCTCGGTCAGCGACACCACCTTGGTGTAGTGGCTGGCGAAGGTGGTCTTGAGCTCGGACGCCACGCGCTGACGCAGACGGCCGATCTCGGCCGGACCGATGTTCTGAAGGAACGGGGTCAGCAGCCAGCCGCCGACGCCCCAGGCCAGTCCGAACGACCGGCTCAATTCGGTCGGACGGGTGTCCAGGCTGCCGTAGATATAGATCTGCTTGTACACGTTCGAGCCGTAGCGGCTGTATTCCTTCGCGGTCTTGTTGGCCGCAACTTCCATGGCGGTCAGGATCTGGCTGGCCAGCTTGCCGCCGCCGATGGCGTCGAAAGCGATCGTGGCGCCGGTCTCGACCAGCGCATTGGTGAGAGTGTCCGTGAAATCAGGTGCACTGGAATCCACGACGTGCTTGGCGCCGATCTTGTGCAGGATATCGGCCTGCTCCTTGCTCCGGACGATGTTGACGAGGCCGATGCCGTCCTTGATGCAGATCTTGTTGAGCATCTGGCCGAGATTGGAGGCGGCGGCCGTGTGCACCAGCGCCTTGTGGCCCTCCCGCCGCATCGTCTCGGTCATGCCGAGCGCGGTCAGCGGATTGACGAACCAGGACGCGCCGTCCGCAGCCGTGGTGCCCGCCGGCAGCTCCATGACGTCGCGGACCTTGAGCACGCGGTACCGCGTGTACATCGCGCCGCCGATCATCGACACCGTCTTGCCCATCAGCGCTTTTGCTGCGTCCGACGATCCGGTCCGGATCACCGTGCCGGCGCCCTCGTTGCCGACCGGCAGCGACTGATCGAGCCGGGCCCCCATCATCCGCATCGCAGCCTCAGGCATCGTCGCGGTGATGACCGGCATCTCCTTGGTGCCGGAGGCCTTGGCGGCCGACATGTCGGCGGGCCCGATCAGGAGCCCGAGGTCGGAGGGGTTGATCGGCGTCGCCTCGACGCGAACGACGACCTCGTCATCGGCCGGCTCCGGCGTCGGGACGTTCACGAGGGACAATTCCAGCTCGCCGCTCTTTTTCAACAGCGAACGCAGTTGCAGTCCGGATGTGCCGTCGCTCATGTCGATCCTCCCCTGTCCGTCTTTTCGCGAGAAGAAGCGCTGGCTTATGCCAGCGCCTTCAGTGCCGCCCTGCCGCCGTACAGCGCCTGCTTGCCGAGCTGCTGCTCGATGCGCAGGAGCTGGTTGTATTTGGCGGTGCGATCGGAACGTGCAAGGGAGCCGGTCTTGATCTGACCGCAATTGGTGGCGACCGCGAGGTCGGCGATGGTGGAATCCTCGGTCTCGCCGGAGCGGTGCGACATCACCGAGGTGTAGCCGGCCTTGTGCGCCATCTCGACGGCGGCGAGCGTCTCGGTCAGCGTGCCGATCTGGTTGACCTTGATCAGGATCGAATTGGCGCGGCCGGCCTTGATGCCGTCGGCGAGGCGCTTGACGTTGGTGACGAAGAGATCGTCGCCGACGAGCTGGCACTTCTTGCCGATCAGATCGGTGATCTCCTTCCAGCCGTCCATATCGTCCTCCGACATGCCGTCCTCGATGGTGACGATCGGATAGCGCGAGACCAGGTCCGCGAGATACTTGGCCTGCTCGGAGATCGAACGGGTCTTGCCCTCGCCTTCGTAGACGTATTTTCCGTCCTTGAAGAATTCGGTCGAGGCGCAGTCGAGGCCGAGCACGATGTCGGTGCCCGCCTTGAAGCCGGCCTTGCCGATCGCGTTCATGACGAAGTCGAGCGCGGCGTCGGCCGACGGCAGGTTCGGGGCGAAGCCGCCCTCGTCGCCGACATTGGTGTTGTGGCCGGCCTTCTTCAATTCGGACTTCAGCGTGTGGAAGACTTCGGCGCCGTAGCGCAGGCCCTCGGCGAAGGAAGACGCGCCGACGGGCAGGATCATGAATTCCTGGAAGTCGATGGGGTTGTCGGCATGCACGCCGCCGTTGATGATGTTCATCATCGGCACCGGCAGGAGGCGCGCCGAGGTGCCGCCGACGTAGCGGTAGAGCGGCATGTCGAGCGAGTTCGCGGCCGCCTTGGCGCAGGCCAGCGAGACGCCGAGGATGGCGTTGGCGCCCAGCCGGCTCTTGTTCGCGGTGCCGTCGAGGTCAATCATGATCTGGTCGATCTGGGCCTGCTGCTCGGCGTCGAGGCCGCTCAGCGCCTCGAAAATCTCGCCGTTGACGGCGCCGACCGCCTTGGAGACGCCCTTGCCGAGATAGCGGGCCTTGTCGCCGTCGCGCAGTTCCACGGCTTCATGGGCCCCCGTAGAGGCGCCCGAGGGCACGGCAGCACGGCCGAGCGCGCCATCCTCCAGCACGACATCGACCTCGACGGTGGGATTGCCGCGGCTGTCGAGGATTTCGCGTCCGATGATGTCGATGATGGCGGTCATGAGGGCCTCTTTTCGGGAACAAAGGGGGGCAGTTGGCGGTGCTTCTACCGCAATGCATCGGAGTGGAAAAGGCCGGGTGACGGCCGCCCGATGATTGGCTAAGAGGGCCGCCGCACCGGAGGCTGCCCCATGGCGAAAAAACCCAGCAAATCGACCAACTCACCTGACCTGCAGCTCGGCCGTGCCGTGGAATGGCCGGATGCCCCCGAAAGGGCGACGCTCGACCGCGTGCCCAATCCGCAAAAGGGCACCGACTATCTGGTGCGCTTCACCGTGCCGGAGTTCACCTCGCTCTGCCCGGTCACGGGCCAGCCGGACTTCGCGCATCTGATGATCGACTACGCGCCCGGTCCATGGCTGCTGGAGTCGAAATCGCTCAAGCTCTACATCGCGAGCTTCCGCAATCACGGCGCCTTCCATGAGGACTGCACCGTGATGATCGGCAAGCGCATCGCCAGCGAGATCAAGCCGAAATGGCTGCGCATCGGCGGCTACTGGTATCCGCGCGGCGGCATCCCGATCGACGTATTCTGGCAGACCGGAAGGGTGCCAAAGGGACTATGGGTGCCGGAGCAAGGCGTCGCGCCTTATCGCGGGCGGGGATGATCGAGAAGAGACCGTTTCGGGTTGACCGCGCTCGGTCTAGCGTGCGGCCGGTTTCGTTGACGGACGATTTGACGCCTGTCCTTTTGTAGGGGCGCCATTTCCAATGCAGCCGTTCGTAAAGTTGGGTTTGTCGATGCTGGAGCATCTATCGGCGTTGTCACGAAGGAGGCGGAAGATTTCGTCGTTGGTCAGTGTATATTTAAGGACGCTTACCCCGCCGTCCGATTGTGCTAACCCGAGTAGCACCGACGTCGTGGGTAGTGGCTTCCCGGATACCGCCGCGGTCATTGCCTCCAAGGAACCATCATACGACTGCGTCTCGTCCAACAACGGAATGATGTCAAAGGTCAGTAATTTACTGCCAGGAGAAATGATGGCGTCAGCATCGCTGCGCAGACGCACCTTTGTCGCGCCAGCTAGATAATCACCATCGATTCGTGCGTAGACAAAGGAGGCTGATGCGTCGCCGCGGTTAACCGCCAGGACGCGAAGCGTAGTTCCATCAATGGACGGTGTTTGTAGAAAGGCGTCTGACCTTGGGGAGTGTAAAGCATTGATAATGACGGGTGCCACTATTCCCAATACAGATAGCAGTGCAGTGAGTAGCGCCAAGACGGTACTCGACACCGAGAACCAACCTCGCCAATCTTGATATGAACCGCAATCTGAACACAGGAGCGCGCCCTGCGGGATATCATTGCAGCATTGCTTACAGCGGACGCTAGACTGATCTTGCTCGCCCATACCAGTCCTCTATATTGCCGATCCAGCTAATCCATAAAACGTGCTTGGAAGCGATCAAACGATCCACCAACGGCAATTTGCCGCGTGTGGCGCTTAAAACAACTGTTACGCGCGCGCATCCGCCGGTGCGCGCGCCTTGAGCAGCCGCGCGCAGACGAAGCCCAGCACGACCATGATCGCAGCGCTTGCGAACAGGGTCGGCATCTTGCCGGCATGCGCAAGCCCGAGGCCGTAGGCGAGCGGGCCCACCGTCTGCCCCATGAAGAAGAAGAACGAGTGCAGCGACAACGCAGTCGCGCGCGCCTCGACCGAGAGCTCGCTGGCGAACACCTGCAGGCAGCCATGGGCGATGTAGAAGCCCCATCCCATCACGACGAGGTTGAGCGCCTGCACCTCCCAGCGCGGGCCGAACGCGACGGCGACGAGCTGCGAGGCGACCAGTGCCATGCCCGCAATCATCATGCCCTTGACGCCGAGCCATGGCAGCAGGCGCGACACCGTGAGCGTGTAGAACAGGCCGCCGACCGCAAAGCCCGCGATGACCACACCTGCGATCGACAGCGAGGTCTGCCCGAGCTCGAACAGGAACGAGGCGATGTAGGGAAACAGGCCGAGCACGCAGCAGCCTTCGACGAACACCGCCGAATAGCAGACATAGGCGTTGGGGTTGGTGAAGATGGTGCGGTAGCCGGCCTTCAGCGCCGACAGGCTTGTCTTCGGCGGATGCTTGACCTTGGCGCCATGAAAGCCCGCGGCAACGGCGATCGACGCCACGATCACGAGCCCACCCAGCACCGCGAGCACGCCGCGCCAGCCGAGGAAATCGCCGATCAGGCCGGAGGCCGAGGCGCCGAGCAGATTGCCGGTCATCGCGCCGGCCAGCGTGCGGCTGATCGCGACCTGGCGTTTCTCGGGCCCGACGAGATCGCTGGTCAGGCTGAGCGCCACCGGAAACACGCCGCCGGAGCCGATGCCGGCGAGGATGCGGGTCGCAAACAGAACCGGGAACGAGGTCGAGAATGCGCCCAGGATGTTGGCAAGGCCGAGCAGCGCGAGGCAGCCGATCATCAGCCGGGTCTTGCCGAACAGATCGGCGGCGGCGCCGACGATCGGCTGGATGATCGAGAAGGTGAAGGCGAACACCGCGGCAAAACCCGCGGCGGTGGCGATGCTGACGCCGAAATCCTCGGCGACGTGCGGCAGCACCGGATCGAGCGCACGTGCCGAAAGCGCTGCGGCGAAGCTTGCGCCCGATATGACGTAGAGGGCCGTCGGCAAGCCGGGATCGTGCGGCGGCGCCTCGCCTTGCTGCATCAGCGCGGGCTCTTTGCCAGAGCGTCGAACGCCATCAGCCTTGCGATCAGCCCCTCGAACTCGCGCAGCGGCACCATGTTGGGGCCGTCCGAGGGCGCACGGTCCGGGTCGGGATGGGTCTCGATGAATACGCCGGCGACCCCAACGGCAACGGCCGCGCGCGCCAGCACCGGTACGAACTCGCGCTCGCCGCCCGAGGAGGCGCCCTTCCCGCCCGGCTGCTGCACCGAATGAGTGGCGTCGAAGATCACGGGCGCGCCGGTGGTGCGCGCCAGGATCGGCAATGCGCGCATGTCGGAGACCAGCGTGTTGTAACCGAAGGATGCTCCGCGCTCGGTGACGAGCACGTTCGGATTGTTCGCGCCGGTGATCTTGCTCACGACATTGGTCATGTCCCAGGGCGCCAGGAACTGGCCCTTCTTGACATTGACGACCTTGCCGGTCGCGGCAGCAGCGAGCAGCAGATCGGTCTGCCGGCACAGGAAGGCAGGGATCTGCAACACGTCCACCGCCTGCGCCACCTCGGCGCATTGCGCGGCATCGTGCACGTCGGTCAGGACAGGCAGGCCGAGCGAGGCGCGGATCTCGGCGAAGATCGGCAGCGACTGCGCGAGGCCCAGTCCGCGCGCAGCCGACGCGCTGGTGCGGTTGGCCTTGTCGAAGGAGGTCTTGTAGACGAGGCCGATCTTCAGCCGCGCGGCGATCTCCTTCAGCGCGGAAGCCACCTCAAGCGCATGCTGACGGCTTTCGAGCTGGCAAGGTCCGGCAATGATCGAGATCGGCAGATCATTGCCGAACTTGACCGTGCCAATGGTGACGACCGGCGCCGCCGAATGCGAAGAGCTCAAGGCCAATCCCTCGTTTCGGCGCGACCATAGCCGCGATCGGGGTCGGATCAACCCTATTCGCCCGGGACTGCTTGAATATCAGGGTTGCGCCGGGGCTCCCCGGCGCCTCTCTCGCAGGAGCTGCTACTTGACCGAGGAGAACGCGGTCGGCGTCAGGATCTGGCTGACGATGTTGCCGACGATCTGGCCGTCGGCTTCGCTCTCGGCGCGGGCTTTCATCCAGTCCGGATCGGCCATGAACGCAGCCCACTTCTTCTCGCGCTCGGCGAGCGAGTCCCAGGCCAGGAAATAGGTCAGCTCCTGGTTGGAGTCACCGATCAGCGTCGTGAAGAAGCCGGCCTGCCTGATGCCGTGATTCTCCCAGATCTTCAGCGTGGCAGTCTCGAATCGCTTCAGAAGCGCCGGCAGCCGGCCTGGCACGCAGCGATAGACACGCATTTCGTAGATCATTCGTTCCTCCAAGCTTATTGCGCGCCGGTTATAGCGGCTGGCCCCCGCGGTGTCTTGAGCAGCGCCCGGCCGCCCCGGCGGCGTTCTGCGCATGGCTTGCGCGACCAGCGCTGCGCCGGACTCCCGCAATGCTGCCGCAATGATCGGGCCGCTACAAAGGCCTTGCAGTTCGGGGGCCTTTCACATGCGGATCTTGCTGGTCGAGGATGAAGCGGAAATGGCCGGCGCGCTGGCCTCGGCGCTGAAGCGCTACGACATGGTGGTGGACCACGCCCCCACGCTTGCGGACGCGGAGGAGGCCATTTCCGCCGACGTCCATGTCGCGGTCCTGCTTGACCGCCAGCTCCCGGACGGCGATGGCCTTGCCCTGATTCCAAAGCTTCGCGCGCGAGCCGGCGGGGTGCCGATCATCGTCCTGACTGCACGTGGCGAACTCGCCGACCGCGTCGCCGGGCTCGATAGCGGGGCCGACGACTATCTGGCAAAGCCGTTCGCGGTCGAGGAACTGCTGGCACGGCTGCGCGCCGTGCTGCGGCGGCCCGCGGGCCTGTCCCCCGATGTCATCCGCGCCGGCCGCCTCGCCTTCGACCTCGGCCATCGCGAAGCCAGCATCGACGGTCAGCCTTTCGAGCTCCCGCGGCGCGAGCTGCTAGTGCTCGAGGCCCTGATCCGCCGCCTGGGCCGAACCGTGCTACGCTCGGCGCTCGAAGAAGCGGTCTACAATTTCGACGACCAGGTCCAGTCGAACGCGCTGGACACACACATCTCGCGATTGCGCCGCAAGCTTGCCGAGGCGGATGCCGGTGTCGAGATCCACGGCATTCGCGGGGTCGGCTATCTGCTGAAGAAACAGCCATGAGCAGGCACGACGATCCCTATTGCCTGCGCTCGCGGCTGAGCTGGCGCCTGCTCTGGCTCCAGGCTGCGCTGCTGGTGGCGCTCGTAGCCGTCGTGGTCGGAGCATTGTGCGCGTCGGGTTTCGTGCTCGCCGAGCGCGACGAGGATCGCGTGATCGACGTGGTTCAGCGCGCGCTCGCGCGCGACGGCCAGGGCAGCTTGACCCTGCGGTCAACGGCTGAACTGAAACAATTGCGCAGCGAAACGCCCGACCTCTGGTTCCTGGTCCGCGACCGGCAGGGACAGTCGCTCACCGAAGGTGCCGCGCCCGCCGAATTTGCGGCGATAGGCGGCGGCCTCGACCAGATCAGCCAGGCGCGGCTCGGCTGGCAGCTTTTCGAGGACGATCCGCGCAAGCCGGCGGCGCGGCTGAAGCGTGTCGACACTGAGGCCGGCAATGTGCAGATCATCACGGCGACGCAAGGACGGCTGACAGGCGCCAAGGCGCTGGTCATGACTTCGCTCGCGTTTCTCGCCATTGCCTTGCCCGGCCTCTTGCTGATGGGAACGGCGACCTTCATAGCGACACCGATGATCGTGCAGCGCGCATTCAGAGGGCTCGACACGACGGCGGACCAAGCACGGCGGATCGACATCCATCAGCGCGGCGCACGGCTGTCGGTGGACCGGATTCCGCTGGAGGTCGTACCGCTCGTAACTGCGGTCAACGACGCTCTTGCGCGGCTCGACCAGGGCTATGCGCGCCACAAGCGTTTCGTCGCCGACGCCGCGCACGAGCTGCGCACGCCGATCGCAATCCTGAACACGCGGCTGGAGTCGCTAGCCCCGGGGCCGGACAAGACCCGCCTGCTGGAGGATACCGCGCGGCTGGCCACGCTCGCCGAGCAATTGCTTGACATCCAGCGGCTCGACCGCTGCGGCCATCCGTTCACGCGTGTCGACCTCGTCGTGATCGCGCAATCCGCCGCCGCCGATCTCGCGCCGTTGGCAATTGCCGCAGGTTACGAGCTGGCGCTCGATGCGCCCGCGACGCCGATCGAGACCATCGGTGATCCGGCCGCGCTTGAGCGCGCTCTGACCAATCTCGTGCAGAACGCGATTCAACACGGCCCCCGCCGCGGCACGATCGGCATTCGCATCAGCAAGCCTGCCTGCATCGAGGTCACTGACGAAGGCGCCGGCATTCCCGCGGCTCAGCGCGAACAGATATTCGAGCCGTTCTATCGGCTCACTCCACTCGATCGCGGCGCCGGCCTCGGCCTCAATATGGTGCGCGAGATCGTGCTCCTGCATGGCGGCCAAGTCTCGGTCACCGACGGCGCGGACGGCGGCACCGGCTTCAGGATCACGCTGCGGCCAAGCCCGCAGAGTTGATCAATTTACCTGCCCTTCGCGCAGCGCAATGCTGTCGCAATCCACGCCCGCCAAGGTGCTTCCGCATCACCTCTGATCCCCGAGGTGCAATCGAAATGCCGGAGTGCGCATGCCCAACGATTTTCTCTCCTTTTTCGTGTCCTGGATGTCTTCGCCGCGCCGGGTCGGCGCCATCGCGCCATCGGGCGCGGCGCTTGCTGATCTCATCACGCGCGAGATCACCGCGAAGACCGGCCCGATCCTCGAGCTCGGCCCCGGCACCGGCGCATTCACCTACAAGCTTCTGAAACGCGGCGTCAGGCCACAGGATCTCACGCTGATCGAGTACGGCTCGGATTTCATGAAGCTCTTGCAAATGCGCTTTCCCGGCGCGCGCGTGCTGTGGATGGATGCGGCGCGGCTGGCGACGGAGCGCCTCTATGTCGGCGCACCCGTCGGCGCGGTCGTGAGCGGGCTGCCGCTGCTCAACATGTCGACGCGCGAGGTCGTCTCGATCCTCGGTGGCGCGTTCAATTACGTGCGCCCCGGCGGCGCCTTTTACCAGTTCACCTACGGCGTGAGCTGCCCGATTCCGCGGCCCGTGCTCGACCGTTTGGGCCTGCGCGCAACACTGGTGGATCGCGCCTATCTGAACGTGCCGCCGGCCGCCGTCTACAAGCTCACGCGTCGCCCGCAGATGACGCTCATCACGGGATCGCCGCCCCCCGACGCATCTGCGCCGGCCCCAGCGGAAGCCGATTGTTAGACCAGCCGGCTCTGCACCATCGCCGCCTGGATGAACGAGGCGAACAGCGGATGGGGCTCGAACGGCCGCGACTTCAGTTCGGGGTGGAACTGGACGCCGATGAACCAGGGATGGTCCTCGTATTCGACGATCTCAGGCAGCACGCCGTCGGGCGACAGGCCCGAGAATTTAAGCCCGTGCTGCTCGAGGCGGTCCTTGTAGGCGGTGTTGACCTCGTAGCGGTGGCGGTGGCGCTCGGATATCTCGGTGGCGCCGCCATAGACCTGCGAGACGCGGCTGCCGCGGTTGAGGGCTGCGGGATAAGCGCCAAGCCGCATCGTGCCGCCGAGATCGCCGGCGTTCGAGCGCCTCTCGAGCTCGTTGCCGCGCAGCCATTCCGTCATCAGGCCGACCAGCGGCTCCTTGGTCGGGCCGAACTCGGTGGAGTTGGCTTCCTCGATGCCGACGAGGTTTCGCGCCGCCTCGATCACCGCCATCTGCATGCCGAAGCAGATGCCGAAATACGGCACGTCGCGCTCGCGCGCGAACTGCGCCGCGCGGATCTTGCCTTCCGCACCGCGCTGGCCGAATCCGCCGGGCACCAGGATGCCGTTGACGTGCTCGAGGAACGGCGCTGGATCTTCCTTCTCGAAGATCTCGCTCTCGATCCAGTCGAGATTGACCTTGACCTTGTTGGCGATGCCGCCATGCGACAGCGCCTCGATCAGCGACTTATACGCATCCTTCATGCCGGTATATTTGCCGACGATGGCGATGGTGACATCGCCCTCGGGATTGCGGATGCGCTCGTTGATCTGGTTCCAGCTCTTGAGCACCGGCGGGATGCGCGATTCGATGCCGAAGGCAGCGAGCACTTCGTCGTCGAGACCCGCATTGTGATAGGCCTCGGGCACGGCATAGATGCTGTCGGCGTCGCGCGCCTCGATCACGGCGCTCTCGCGCACGTTACAGAACAGTCCCAGCTTGCGCCGCTCTTCCTTTGGGATCTCGCGGTCGGTGCGGCAGAGCAGGATGTCCGGCTGGATGCCGATCGAACGCAGCTCCTTCACCGAATGCTGCGTCGGCTTGGTCTTCAGCTCGCCGGCGCTCGGAATGTAGGGCAGCAGCGTGAGGTGGATGTAGATGGCGTGATCGCGCGGCAGCTCGTTCTTGAGCTGGCGGATCGCCTCGAAGAACGGCAGGCCCTCGATGTCGCCGACGGTGCCGCCGATCTCGACCAGCACGAAATCGTAATCGTCATTGCCGGAGAGGACGAATTCCTTGATGGCGTTGGTGACGTGCGGAACCACCTGGATGGTCGCGCCGAGATAATCGCCGCGGCGTTCCTTGGAGATGATGTCCTGGTAGATTCGCCCCGTGGTGATGTTGTCCTGCTTGGTCGCGGGACGGCCGGTGAAGCGCTCGTAGTGACCGAGATCGAGATCGGTCTCCGCGCCGTCATCGGTCACGAACACTTCGCCGTGCTGATACGGCGACATCGTTCCGGGATCGAGGTTGAGATAGGGATCGAGCTTGCGGAGGCGGACCTTGTAGCCCCGGGCTTGCAACAGCGCACCGAGTGCCGCTGAAGCCAGACCCTTGCCGAGCGAAGAAACCACGCCGCCGGTGATGAATATGTACCGCGCCATGGGACTTAACCTCTAATCCCCAAAATTCGATTCGCCAAAGCGATTCGTATTCCGCCCCAAAGATTTTGCGGGCCTGTGGGTGAGCCAAAACTAAGAGTGGTGACAGTGCCTTGATGGGGATTGTTGATGCAGGACGGTAGCCACCGCCCTGCATGGCGCCCCTGCTTTATTGCGAGCGAGGCACCTGCGGGCCGCTCGGAGCCGGCGCCTGTTGCTGCTCGTCGGCCTTCTTCAGCGAATCCAGGATGCCGCCCGACGTCGGCGGCGCGATCGGCGATCCGCCGGCCGGCTGGCCCTGCGACGCCGGCGTGCCGATGATCGAGGACGGCGCGCGGCTGTAGCCCGCATGCCAGGACAGGAACATGCTGGTGAGGAAGAAACCCGCGGCGAGGATCGCGGTGGTCCGCGTCAAGAGGTTGGCGGTGCCGCGGCTCGACATGAAGCCTGCGCCGCCGCCCATGCCGAGGCCGCCGCCTTCCGACTTCTGGAGCAGGACAGCGCCGATCATGACGGCGACGATCATGAGATGGATGACGATGACAACGGTCTGCATAGTATCCTTCCGTCACAAGCGGGCGGCGCCTGACGGCGGCCGATCGCGCTTCGCGGGTTTTCCTGAAGTTGCGCGGTGTTACACGATCAGACCGGCCATTGCCACCCCCGATCGGCCCCGGCGGCGCCGTGGGGTTTAGCTAGGGGCAGCCCTTCGCAATCGCAAGGAAATCGGCCGCCTTCAGGCTAGCGCCGCCGACCAGCGCGCCATTGACGTTCTTGACCGCCATCAGCTCGGCCGCATTCGAGGGCTTGACCGAGCCGCCGTAGAGGATGCGCATGCTGGCACCATCGGCCTTGAACCGCGAGGTCAGGAACTCCCTGATAAACCCATGAATTTGCTCGACATCCCGGGTCGTGGGGGTGAGCCCAGTGCCGATCGCCCAGACCGGCTCATAGGCCACGACGAGATTCGCGGCCGTCGAGCTCTCAGGCAGGGAGCCGGCGAGCTGCCCGCCGAGGATCTCCAGGGTCTGGCCGGCGTCGCGCTGGGCTTGGGTCTCGCCGATGCAGACGATCGCCGTAGCCCCGGCGCGCCAGGCGGCCTCGGTCTTCTGCCTGACAAGCGCATCGTCCTCGCAATGGTCGGCGCGGCGCTCGGAATGGCCGACGATGACGGCGCTCGCCCCCGCGTCCACCAGCATTTCGGCGGCGATATCGCCGGTGTGGGCACCGGAGGCCTTGGGATGGCAATCCTGGGCCCCCACCGCGACCTTCTTGCCACGCGCCTTGTCGGCGAAGGCGGCAATCAGGGTCGCGGGCGGACAGACCAGCAGATCGGCCTTGCCGGTCACCTCGGCGGCGCGGTCGAGCATGGCGTCGAACTCGGCAGCCTGGGCCTTCAGGCCGTTCATTTTCCAATTGCCGGCGATCAGGGGGCGGATGGCGTCGGTCATGTCAATTTCCAGCAAAATGAGGTTTGCGCATGCGCTAGCAGAGGACCTGCGGCAGTTCCAGAGACGAGAGACCTTTAACCGCAGCCGCAAACGGTCGCCGGACCCGAGGTTGCGGGGGGAAAGCCGCCACTTTATGATGATTGATCAATTTTGTGACGCGCTTTTGCTGAATCTGCATTAAGACGCGCTCCCGTTCCCCTCCTGCTCAAACAAGTTGGACCAAATGCTTCGAGGAATGCGCAAGGCCTCATCAAACTGGCTCGGCAAGACCATCATGGCCATGGTGATGGGTGTGTTGATCATCAGTTTCGGCGTTTGGGGGATCGCCGACATCTTCAAGGGCTTCGGGCAGTCCACGGTGGCCAAGGTCGGCAGCACCGAGATTTCGCTGAACGAGTTCCGCCAGATCTACACGGACCGCCTGCAACAGATCAGCCGCCAGTTCGGCCGTCCGCTGACGCCCGACCAGGCGCGTGCCTTCGGCCTCGACCGCCAGGTGCTGCAGCAGACCATCGCCGAAGCCGCCCTCGACGAAGAGGCGCGCCGGCTCGGGCTCGGCCAGTCCGACGACCAGATCCGCCAGGTCATCATGAACGACCCCAACTTCAAGGGCGTCGGCGGCAATTTCGATGCGAACCGCTTCCAGGCCGTGATCCGCAATTTCGGCTATACCGAGCAGCGCTATGTCGCCGAGCAGCGCAAGGTGTCGCTGCGCCGGCAGATCACCGGCACGATCGGGGCAGGCCTCGAGCCGCCGAAGGCAATGATCGACGCACTGACGCGGTTCCAGAACGAGCAGCGCGCCATTGATTTCGTCAGGCTCGATACCGCCCAGGCCGGCCAGATCGACGCGCCCTCGCCCGAGGCGCTCGCGGCCTATTTCGAAGACCACAAGGCCCAGTTCCGCGCGCCCGAGTACCGCAAGATCTCCTTCGTCGTGGTCTCGCCGGAAGAGATCGGCAAGTGGAGCGAGGTGTCGGACGAGGACGCCAGGAAGGTGTTCGAGCAGCGCAAGGACCGGCTCAGCACGCCGGAGAAGCGCCAGATCCAGCAGATCGTCTTCCCCAACGCTGCCGAAGCCCAGACCGCCCGGGAGCGTCTCGTCGGTGGCATGTCGTTCGAAGATCTCGGCAAGGAGCGCGGGCTGAGCGCCTCTGACGTCGATCTCGGACTTGTGACCAAATCTTCGCTGGATGCTGCGGTCGGCGAAGCCGCCTTTGCGCTTCCCGCCGGCGAGATCAGCCAGCCGATCCAGGGCGCGCTCGGCACGTCCATCGTCAAGGTCGACAAGATCGAGCCGGGCAAGGAGGCGGACTTCGCCAGCGCCGTCGGCGACATCAAGCGCGAGATCGCGACCGAGCGCGCGCGCGTCAAAGTCGCCGATCTCCGCGACAAGATGGAAGACGAGCGCGGCGGCGGCGCCAGCGTGATCGACGCGGCGCAGAAGCTCGGCCTCACCGCCGTGACCATCGACGCGGTCGATCGTTCCGGCCGCGCCCCGAACGGTCAGCCGGTCGCCGACATTCCGCAGGGACTCGACGTGGTGTCGCAGGCCTTCAACAGCGATGTCGGCGTCGACAACGACTCGATCTCGTTCAAGGGCGGCTATGTCTGGTACGACGTGCTCGCCATCACGCCCTCGCGCGACCGCAATCTCGACGAGGTCCGCGACCAGGTCGAGGCGCGCTGGCGCCAGGACCAAATCGCCGCCAAGCTCAAGGCCAAGGCGACCGAGATGGTGCAGAAGCTCGAAGCGGGCGGCAAACTCGCGGATGAGGCCGCAGCGATCGGCGCCAAGGTCGAGACCGCGACCGGCTTCAAGCGCGACGACACGCCCGCCGGCGTGCCCGCAGCGGTCGTCGCGGCCGTCTTCCGCACCGCCAAGGATGGCGTCGGGCAGACGCCGGTGACCGGCGGCACCGAAGTGATCGTCTTCCGTGTCACCGACATTGTCGATCCCGCAGTCGACCCCGCCTCCGAGGCGGTCAAGAAGCTGAAGGAAAGCCTCGACCGTGCCCAGACCGAGGAGCAGGTTGCCTCCTACGTCAACAGGCTCGAAACCGACATCGGGACCACCATTAATCAGGCCGCCTTCGCGCAGGTGACCGGCGCGAACCAGCAGTAAGTTGAAAGCACGCGATGGACGACCTGAAATCGATCATTGGAAAAGTGGCGACCGGCGCCAGCCTGTCGCGTGACGAAGCGGCTTCCGCCTTCGATGCCATGATGTCGGGCGAAGCCACGCCCTCGCAGATGGGCGGCCTGTTGATGGCGCTGCGGGTGCGCGGCGAAACCGTGGACGAGATCACCGGCGCTGTCGCGGCGATGCGTTCCAAGATGCTGACCGTCACGGCTCCGCCTGAAGCCGTCGACATCGTCGGCACCGGTGGCGACGGCTCCGGCTCGGTCAACGTCTCGACCTGCGCCTCCTTCATCGTCTCGGGTGCCGGCGTGCCGGTGGCCAAGCACGGCAACCGCGCGCTGTCGTCGCGCTCGGGCGCAGCCGACGTGCTGGCCTCGCTCGGCGTGAAGATCGACCTCAGGCCCGAGCAGGTCGGCCACTGCGTGCGCGAATGCGGCATCGGCTTCATGTTCGCTCCCGCCCATCACCCGGCCATGAAGAACGTCGGTCCGACCCGGGTCGAGCTCGCGACGCGCACGATCTTCAACCTGCTCGGCCCCCTGTCCAACCCGGCCGGCGTGAAGCGGCAGATGGTCGGTGTGTTCTCGCGGCAATGGGTCCAGCCGCTGGCCCAGGTGCTGAAGAACCTCGGCTCCGAATCCGCCTGGGTGGTGCACGGCTCCGACGGCCTCGACGAGATCACCCTCACCGGCCCGACCTTCGTCTCCGCGCTCCACAATGGCGAGATCCGGAATTTCGAGGTGACGCCGGAGGACGCCGGCCTGCCGCGTTGCGAGGCCGGCGCGCTCAAGGGCGGTGACGCCGACGCCAATGCAATCGCCTTGCAGAGCGTGCTCGACGGCAAGCCGAGCGCCTACCGCGACGTTGCGCTGATGAACGCCGCCGCCGCGCTGGTCGTGGCCGGCCGCGCCAAGGACCTCAAGGAGGGCGTCGCGATCGGCGCCCGTTCGATCGACAGCGGCGCGGCCAACGCGAAGCTGAAGCACCTGATCGCGGTCTCGAACGGCTGAGCCTGACATGTCGGACATCCTCACCAAGATCGAAGCCTACAAGCGCGAAGAGATCGCCGCCGCCAAGCGCGCGCAGCCGCTGTCGGCCGTCGAGGCGAAGGCCAAGGCGCAGGCCGCGCCGCGCGGCTTCGTGCGCGCGATCAAGGCCAAGCACGCCAATGGCGACTACGCGCTGATCGCGGAGGTGAAGAAAGCCTCGCCGTCGAAAGGACTGATCCGCGCCGATTTCGATCCGCCCCAGCTCGCCAAAGCCTATGAAGCCGGCGGCGCGGCCTGCCTGTCGGTGCTGACTGACACGCCCTCGTTCCAGGGCCATCTGGACTTCATGGTGGCTGCGCGCGCGGCGACGTCATTGCCGGTGCTGCGCAAGGATTTCATGTTCGACACCTACCAGGTGGCGGAAGCGCGCGCGCACGGCGCCGACTGCATCCTGATCATCATGGCCGCGCTCGATGATGCCACCGCCAAAGATCTCGAAGACACCGCAATCGCCTACGGCATGGACGTGCTGATCGAGATCCACGAACGCGCCGAGCTCGAGCGCGCGCTCAAGCTCCGCTCGCCGATGATCGGCGTCAACAACCGCAATCTTCGCACCTTCGAGACCACGCTCGCGACCAGCGAAATGCTGGCACCGCTGATCCCCAAGGAGCGGCTGATGGTCGGCGAGAGCGGCATCTTCACGCCTGCCGATCTCGCCCGGCTCGAGCACGTCGGCATGTCGACCTTCCTGGTCGGCGAGAGCCTGATGCGACAGGCCGACGTCACCGCGGCGACGCGCACGCTGCTCGCGCGCGAGACGACGGCGCGCGCGACGGGCACGCGCTGACATGGCGCGCAAGCCCTCCAAGAAGACCGTCCCGGCCCTCACCCATATCGGCGCCTCCGGTGAGGCGCGGATGGTCGACGTCTCGGACAAGCCCGCGACCGAGCGGCTTGCGGTCGCGGAAGGCCGCGTCGTCATGACCAGGGCGACGCTCGACCTGATCGCATCCGGCAACGCCAAGAAGGGCGACGTGCTCGGCACCGCCCGCATCGCCGGCATCATGGCCGCCAAGCGCACCTCGGAATTGATCCCGCTCTGTCATCCGCTGGCGCTGTCGAAAGTCACGCTCGACATCGAACCCGACGCGAAATTGCCGGGCTGCCTCGTTCGCGCCAGCGTGAAGGTCACGGGCCCGACCGGCGTCGAGATGGAAGCCCTCACGGCCGTCTCGGTCGCCTGCCTCACCATCTACGACATGATCAAGGCGGTCGAGCGCGGCGTGCGCATCGAGGGCATCCATCTGGTCGAGAAGCTCGGCGGCAAGTCCGGCCATTACCGCGCCTGAAGCGCGCTTGCTTCGACGAACCACCACCTCTCGCGCCGATCGATTGCTTTTGTGCGCGGCCGTTCACCCAGAGTTAACCGCGCTTCCTAACTTTGCCTCCACACCGTTCCCGTAAACCAACGGATGTTATCGGGGTCAAGAATTGATCCTGACGTGTGCACGGCAATGATCCAGCATGATGACGAGAATCGGCGGCCGCCTCTTTGACCACGCCTTCGTGCGCAGCGGACCGATCCGCTGGCTGGTGGTGGGCGGCGCCCTGCTGATCGCGGCCATCGCCATAGGCTCGGTCCTGATGGCGCAGAATTTCCGCGAGCGGGCGTTGCGCAACTCCAGCCGCGAGCTCGAAAACACCGTGCTGCTGCTCGCCCACCATTTCGATCAGCAATTGCAGGATTTCGCGGTCATCCAGAAGGACTTCGTCGATCAGGTCCGCACGACCGGAATCGCGGCCAGGGAGGACTTTCGCAAGCGCTTCTCCGGTCAGGACGTCCATCGGATGTTGCGCTCGAAGATCGATGCCATGCCCTACATCGGCGACGTCAACATCGTCGATGCCGAAGGCAATCTGATCAACTCGTCATCGACATGGCCGGCTCCGAAGGTGAACGTTGCCGATCGCGCCTATTTTCGCACCTTCAAGTACGATCCCAAATCGCCCGATGTCCTGATCGAGCCGTTGCATAGCCGCATTTCGGCTGCCTGGACCGTCCTGATCGTGCGCAGGATCGTCGGGCCGAACGGCGAGTTCCTCGGTGCCGTGGGACGCGGCATCGATCCCGCCAATTTCGAGAAATTCTTCGCCTCCGTCGTGCTCGGCGAAGGCGCGACGATCTCGATGCTACATCGCGACGGCACGCTGCTCGCCCGCTACCCTCATTCCAGCGAATTGATGGGGCGGAATTTCAAGACCGGTTCGTTCGAGCAGCAGAGAGTCTTCGGCCTTGATCACTTCGCCGGACGATTCATGAGCCCCGTCGACGGCGAAGACCGGCTGATCTCCTCGCGCGCCCTGCCCCACTTCCCGATCCTGATGATGGCCACCACGACGCGCGCCTCCGCCCTGACGGACTGGCGCGAGCAGATCGGCATGCTGATCTCGGTCGCGGGCGCCTCCACGCTCGCCATCGCGGGCGTGCTGATCGCGATCGTGCGCAAGCTGCTGGAGCAGCATCGCGCCTCCCGCGAACGGCTGACGCTGGAGAAGCTGCGTCTCGACCGTGCCGTCAACAACATGACCCAGGGCCTGCTGCTGTTCGACGCCGAGCAGCGGCTCGTGGTCTGCAACCAGCGCTACATCGAAATGTACGGCCTGTCGGCCGACGTGGTGCAGCCCGGCTCCAGCTTCCACGACATCATTGCCCATCGCAAGGCGACCGGCTCGTTCACCGGCGACACCGGCGACTACGTTGCCCGCGTGCTGCGCGACGTCCATGTGCGCAACTCGATGGTGGTCGAAACCGCCGACGGCCGTTCGATCCACGTCCTCAACGAGCCGCTCGCGGACGGCGGCTGGGTAGCGACGCATGAGGACATCACCGAGCGCCGGCGCATCGAGGAGCGCATCACCCACCTCGCCCATTACGACGCGCTGACCGATCTGCCCAACCGCACCATGTTCCACGAGCATCTGCGCGAAGAGCTGGCAGCTGTCGGCCACGACGAACAGATCGCGGTGCATTACATCGACATCGACGAGTTCAAGGGCGTCAACGACGCGCTCGGCCATCTCGTCGGCGACGAGCTGTTGAAATCGGTTGCCGCGAGCCTGCGCCGCTGTGCCGGCCCGGCGTATTTCGTGGCGCGGCTCGGCGGCGACGAATTCGCCATCGTCCAGAGCGCGGTGACGTCGCGGGACCAGGTCGACGAGCTCGTCGCGCAGATCTTCGCGGCCATCCGCGCGCCGTTCGATTGCATGGGCCATCATCTCACCACCGATGCCAGCGTCGGCATCGCGCTCGCGCCGGAACACGGCACGGCGCTCGACCAGATTCTCAAGAACGCGGACATGGCGATGTATGCCGCCAAGTCCGCCGGACGCCGCACCTACCGGTTCTTCGAGCCGGAAATGGATGCCAAGGTGCGCGAGCGCCGGCAGATCGAGAGCGACCTGCGCCACGCCATCGCCCAGGAGGGGCGCGCTGGCGGTCTCGAGGTCCATTACCAACCCTGCCTCAGCCTGAAGGACGATCGCATCACCGGCTGCGAGGCTCTGGTGCGCTGGCGCCATCCGGAGCGCGGCATGATCTCGCCGGCCGAGTTCATCCCGATCGCCGAGGATACCGGCCTGATCAACGAGATCGGCGAATGGGTGCTGGCGACCGCATGCCGTGACGCGGCGGGCTGGCCCGACGACATCCGCCTCGCCGTCAACGTCTCGCCGGTACAGTTCAAGAGCGGCACGCTAGCCTTGAAGATCACGGCGGCGCTCGCCGCTTCCAACCTGCCGGCGAGCCGGCTCGAGCTCGAGATCACCGAGGCGGTGCTGATCCGTGACGACGACACTGCGCTGGCGATCCTGCACCAGCTCCGTGCCATCGGCGTGCGCATCGCGCTCGACGATTTCGGCACCGGCTACTCCTCGCTGAGCTATCTGCACCGTTTCCCGTTCGACAAGATCAAGATCGACCGCTGCTTCGTCGACGACATCGCCGGCCCCGACGGCTCCGCCAGCATTGTCCAGGCCGTCGTCAATCTGGCGGCCGCGCGCCGCATGACCACCACGGCCGAGGGCGTCGAGACCGAGGAGCAGCAGCGCCTGCTCCGCGCGCTCGGCTGTTCGGAGATGCAGGGCTATCTGTTCAGCGCCGCGAAGCCCGCGGACAAGGTGCTGGAGCTGTTCGCGCTGCATCGCAGCCGGCTCGCCCAGCGCGACGGTCATGCGAGCCGTCGCCGCGAGGCGGGTTAGGCCTATCCGATCTGAAACGGGCATCCCAAAACGAAATCGCCCGGGAGCGGTCATCCGCTCCCGGGCGATTGTCTGGAATCACAAGGCCTAGTTCGGCACCGCCGCCTTAGGCGCGGGCTTGGCCGCAACCGCATTGGCTGTGACGCCGTGCAGGAAGTCGAAGGCCGCGTGCAGGGCCTTGTCGTCCTCTTCCTTCGGCGGAACGTAGGACTGCGATCCGGTCTGCTCGCCACCCTCGCCGGCCGCGAGATGCCCGCGCATCTGGGACTCCGCCATGGTGTCCATGCGGCCCTTCAGTTCCGGCGGCACGTCCTGCAGGATCTCGATGTCGGGAGCAATGCCCTGGGCCTGGATCGAACGGCCCGACGGCGTGTAGTAGCGCGCCGTGGTCAGCGCCAGCGCGCCGTTGCCAGCGCCGAGCGGAATGATGGTCTGCACCGAGCCCTTGCCGAACGAGCGCGTGCCGATGATGGTCGCCCGCTTGTGATCGTGCAGCGCGCCGGCCACGATCTCGGAAGCCGAAGCCGAGCCGCCATTGACCAGGACCACC
This sequence comes from Bradyrhizobium symbiodeficiens, assembly GCF_002266465.3. NCBI lineage: Bacteria > Pseudomonadati > Pseudomonadota > Alphaproteobacteria > Hyphomicrobiales > Nitrobacteraceae > Bradyrhizobium > Bradyrhizobium symbiodeficiens. The sequence continues at coordinate 4,049,649 of NZ_CP029427.2, forward strand.
AGCGGCTTGCCCCTGGTCAGGTCGCCGCCATGCGCGGTGAAGCGCTGGGTCTCCTCCGGATTGCGGCCGCGGGTCGAGACGACCTCGCCGCGCTGGAGGAAGGCGCTCGACACCGACACGGCCTGGTCGAGCAGACCGCCCGGATTGTTGCGCAGGTCCATCACGTAGCCGGTGAGCTTCTCCTGCGGGACCTGCTTGGAGATCGCGGCGATCGCCTTCTTCAGGCCGTCGGTGGTCTGCTCGTTGAACGAGGTGACGCGGATATAGCCGATGTCGCCGTTCTCGACGTGGAAGCGCACCGGGCGCACATGGATGATCTCGCGCGTGATCGCGACGTCGAGCGGGGCGTCAGCGCCCTTGCGCACGATGGTGAGCTTGGTCTTGGTGTCGACCGGGCCCTTCATCTTGTTGACGGCCTGCTCGAGCGTCAGGCCCTGCACGGCCTCGCCGTCGATCTTGCTGATGAGGTCGCCGGACATCAAGCCGGCCTTCGAGGCGGGCGTATCGTCGATCGGCGAGACGACCTTGACGAGGCCGTCCTCCATGGTGACCTCGATGCCGAGGCCGCCGAACTCGCCGGAGGTGGTCTCCTGCATCTCGGTCCAGGCCTTCGCGTTCATGTAGCGCGAGTGCGGATCGAGCGAGGTTACCATGCCCGTGATCGCGCCTTCGATCAGCTTGGCATTGTCCGGCTTCTCGACATAGCTGGCCTTGACGCGCTCGAACACCGTGCCGAACAGGTTGAGCTGGGAATAGGCGTCATCCGCGCTCGCTGCTGCCCGCGCCGCCCATACACCACCGTGCGGGCTGGCTACCAGAAGGGTCAGACACGCTCCAGAGAGCGCGCCCAGGGGGAACAGCAGGGATTTCCGCATGGATCGACTGGCCTTCTTGTTTGCTCGGCGGTTGCTAGCGCTTGTCTCTGGAGACTTGGGACTCGCCCTGCAAGTGGCGATCCAGTCTGCTTCTCACAATACCATTCTGGTTTCTTCATGGCCGGGATGCCACGCCGGCGGGTACATCGCAGAAATCGCTTCGTCCGGACCTAAACTTTTGGCAACGTTGCAGGACTGGGCCGCCCCCATAGACACCCTACAGGGGGAATCGGTGCGCCGGTCCACGCCTCGCAGCCATGTCATTTTAGGATGGTTTTGGAGCGCTGGACGGGTTAGGCGATGACACAAGGCTTCAAATTCTCGGGAGGATAACAATGAACGAAGCACCCCGGATCCAACCGGAACGGAACGTCGAACTCGGCGCCAGCAACGAGCCGTTTCAGAACCTGCACGAATTCGTCCGAAAAGCGCGGGCCAACCTCAACCAGAACGCCTGGGACTACATCGTCGGCGCCGCCGAGACCGAAACCACGATGCGCCGCAACCGGATGGCGCTGGACGAGATCGCCTTCCGGCCGCGGGTGCTGCGCGACGTCCGCAAGGTCGACGGCTCGGTTCAGCAGTTCGGCCGCAGGATGCGCCTGCCGGTGGTGCTCGCCCCCGTCGGCGCGCTCGAGATCTTCGATCCGGATGGCGCGGCGAGCGTCGCGCGTGCTGCCGGCACCTTCGGTGCGGCGCACATGCTGAGCTCGGTGTCCGAGCCCGGCCTGGAGCAGACCGCCGAAGCCGCTCCCGATGCGCTCCGGCTCTATCAGCTCTATGTCCGCGGAGACGACGCTTTTGTCGCCGATGTCGTCAGCCGCACCGAGAAGAACGGCTATGCCGGCTTCTGCCTGACCGTCGATACCGCCCACTACAGCCGTCGTGAGCGTGACATCGCCAAGCGCTACGTTCGAGAGAGCCGCCTGCGCGCCACGGGCGGCGATTTCCAGAAGGGCCTGGAGTGGCGGACCGTGAAGATGATCAAGGACAAGTTCAAGATCCCGCTGATCCTGAAGGGCATCGCCACCGCCGAGGACGCCCGGATCGCGGTCGACCACGGTGTCGAATGGATCTACGTCTCCAACCATGGCGGCCGCCAGCTCGACCACGGCCGCGGTGCCATGCATGTGCTGCCCGAGATCGTCGAAGCCGTGAAGGGCCGCGCCAAGATCATGGTCGACGGCGGCGTCTGTCGCGGCACCGACATCGTCAAGGCGATCGCGGCAGGCGCGGACATGGTCGGCATCGGACGGCTGCAATGCTGGGCGCTGGCTGCGGCGGGCGAAGCCGGCGTCGCGCGGATGCTGGAGCTGCTGGAGGACGAGGTGCTGCGCTGCCTCGGCCTTTTGGGCGCAACGTCATTCGCGGAGGTCGACAAAGCCTGCCTGCATCCGGCGACCGCCACCAACGCGCCGAGCGTGTTCAGCGCATTCCCGCTGTTCGACCACGATCCGTACCGTTACTGAGTGAAAGGATGCAGGTGACATCGCTCTCTCCCGGCAGCGCGGATGCGCTGCTGTTCGATCTCGGGCGCGTGGTGCTCGACATCGACTTCTCCAAGGCGATCGCCTGCTGGGCAGGACATGCCGGCTGCCAGCCCGAGGCCATCGTCGCGCGCTATGTGCGTGACGAGGCCTACCGGCTGCATGAGGTCGGCAAGATCAGCGACGAGGATTATTTCGCCTCGCTGCGTGCTTCTCTCGGCATCGGCATTTCGGACGCGCAATTCCTGGAAGGCTGGAACGCGATCTTCGCCGGAGAGATGCCTGACATTGCCGAGCTGTTGCCGCGTGCGGCGAAGCAGATGCCGCTCTACGCCTTCTCCAACACCAACCGGCCGCATGTCGACTATTTCTCCAGGGAATATGGCGAACTGCTCGGCCATTTCCGCGCGCTGTATCTGTCGTCCAGCATCGGCCTGCGCAAACCGGATGCGGAGGCCTTCGACCACGTCGTCACCGCGATCGGCGTGCCCGCGGAACGCATCGTGTTCTTCGATGACCTCGCCGAGAATGTCGAGGGCGCGCGGGTACGCGGCCTGACGGCAGTGCATGTGACGTCGCCACGCGACGTTGGAAACGCCCTGAAGGCGTTGGGCATCTGAAAAAGCCCGCCATCACACCCAGCTTCAGACACGCTTTCAGGAACCAAATCTGCAACAGATCGGGAACCTGATCGCTTTGTGCATTTTTATACAGAGTTCCGGGAACGGAATACCTCCCTTCGGACTCATCACTCCGTTGGGACTTCTACATCGGACTTATCGACGTGCTGGGCAAAACCTATCTCACCAAGCAGGCCTCTCTGCTGCTCGAATTCGCCAGAACGACCTCGGATTCGGACCTTTCCGCCAAGCTGATCAGCAAGGCCGCCGACCTGAAATCCCAGGCCGATCCGCTGCCGGACAAGGATCAAGGCCCAAAGGCTCCCGACGTCGCATTTGTCAGCCCGGATGCGCCGAGCAGGCGTTGAGCGAGCAAGCCGTGGCGGCCGTCATTCTCGTCCTCGGGATGGCCCCATTCTGCCGATCGGTCTCATCGTCTGGATGATGCGACGCCAAGCCCGAGCCTTCCTTCGATATGGGCTGCAAGCTACAGGATGGGCGTCCTGCTCCGCAATTTTGCCTCCGCCTCCGCGCTCGGTTAGAACACTGTCGGAACATTTCGTCCGAACGTGCCGAGCAGGAGTTTCGCCGTGGCCTTGATGCCGGTTTCCGACGCCCTTGCCGCGGTGCTGGCGGACGTTGAGCCGCTGCCTGAACAGATGGTTTCGCTCGACGAAGCCCACCACCGGGTGCTCGCGCGTGACGTCGCCGCGCGGCGCACGCAGCCGCCGCAAGCCATGTCGGCGATGGACGGCTACGCCGTGCGCGCGGCCGACGCGGCAGCGATCGATTCCAGGTTGACTGTCATCGGTGAGGTCGCAGCCGGCCGTCCGTTCACAGGACGGGTCGGCGCCGGCGAAGCCGTGCGGATCTTCACTGGCGGTGTCGTTCCCGACGGCGCAGACGCGGTCGTGATTCAGGAGGACACCATTGCGGACGGCAAGAGCGTCACGATCAAGGAAGCTGCGAGCGTGGGTCGGCACATCCGCCCCGCCGGCGTCGATTTCCGAGAGGGTGATGTCCTCTTGCGCAAAGGGACCCGACTGACAGAGCGCGACCTCGCGCTCGCAGCGGCAATGAACCATCCGCAGCTTGCCGTCTGCCGCCGCCCGAAGGTCGCGATCCTCGCCACCGGTGACGAACTGGTGATGCCGGGCGCCACACCCGGGCACGGCCAGATCGTCTATTCCAACGGCTTCGCCCTGCATGCGCTCGCCAGACAGGAAGGGGCCGAGACAATCGACCTCGGCATCGCCGCCGACACGCTAGCCGCCACCACCGCCGGCATCCGCCGCGCGCGCGAAAGCGGCGCCGACATCCTGATCACGACCGGGGGCGCATCGGTGGGCGACCACGATCTGGTCCAGCAGGCGCTCACGGACGAAGGCATCGCGATGGCGTTCTGGAAGATCGCGATGCGGCCCGGCAAGCCGATGATGCACGGACGGCTGGGGACGATGGGCGTGATCGGCCTGCCCGGCAATCCCGTGTCGTCCTACGTGTGCGCCTTCCTGTTCATGGTACCGCTGATTCGCGCGCTGTCGGGCCGTTCGGTGATTCATCATCATCGCGAGCGCGCCGTGCTGGGCCGCGATCTCGGTGCCAACGACCAGCGCGAGGACTATCTGCGCGCGCGCCTGGAGCTGCGCAACGACGGCACGCTCGTCGCTCTTCCCGTCAGCCATCAGGATTCCTCTCTGCTTGCGAATCTTGCTGCGGCACAGGTACTTCTCGTGCGCGCACCGTTTGCGCCGAAGGCCGAGGCCGGCAGCCCCTGCGAGGTGCTGCGGCTCCCCGTCTGACCTGCGCGGCCACACGCATTCCGCGCGCTTCGTTCTGTTCACGCTAAATTAAGCAGTTGCGGAACATGTATCGAACATATAGTGTCCGTTCATGATTTGTTTCGAGGATGTAGCGGCTTATAGCTGAACTCATCCGTCTCGGAATCGAACGACATCAACCGGGGGACTTTGGTCGAGATGCTAACGCGCAAACAATACGAGCTTCTGCGGTTCATCAGCGAACGTCTGAAGGAAAGCGGCGTGCCGCCGTCCTTCGACGAGATGAAGGATGCGCTCGACCTGCGCTCGAAGTCAGGCATCCACCGCCTGATCACCGCGCTCGAGGAGCGCGGCTTCATCCGCCGCCTGCCCAACCGCGCCCGGGCGATCGAAGTGATCAAGCTGCCGGAGCTCCAGGCTGCCGCCGGCACCCGACGCGGCTTCACGCCAAGCGTCATCGAGGGCAATCTCGGCAAGGTACGCGCGAGCTCCAGCCCGTCCGCAGACGAGGGCGAGCGGCCCGTTGCGGTGCCCGTGATGGGCCGCATCGCGGCCGGCACCCCGATCGAGGCGCTGCAGACCCGCAGCCACACCATCAGCGTACCGCCCGACATGCTCGGCTCCGGCGAGCATTACGCACTCGAAGTGCGCGGCGATTCCATGGTCGAGGCCGGCATCCTCGACGGCGACATGGCGCTGATCCAGCGCAACGAGAGCGCCGATACCGGCGACATCGTCGTGGCGCTGATCGACGACGAGGAAGCCACGCTCAAGCGCTTCCGCCGCCGCGGCGCCTCGATTGCCCTGGAGCCCGCCAATGCCGCGTATGAGGTGCGCATCCTGCCGCCGAACCGCGTGAAGATTCAGGGCAAGCTGATCGGGCTGTACCGCAAGTACTGAGTCCAGAAGCCCTCGATCAAGAAGTCTTTGCGCCTCGTGCGTGCGGCTTCGATCGGCATCGCCGATCAGAGATTGGAGCGGATGATGGTCCGCTCCGGCTGGATAGTCTTTCTGGTATTGCACAGACTATCCGGCCCTATTCTTCCGCAGCGGCATCATCGGCCGGGCGCGCGAAGAAGCATTGCCCCCTTTCCCCCACGACGCGATCAATCTGTTTGAACGCATACGCTTCGCCTGCGGGCCGCCGACACGCGCCTGCCGAATGCATGGGCGCCAACTTTGTTCCTATTGAATTCGGGAAAGATAATGTGATCTCGGCTCGCCGATCCGAGCCGCAGATTTGCCTACAACCAGGCAGACCGTCACGTGCTTCCACTCTGGTAGGGGCCTGCGCCTCCAAAAGAGGTGCGGGTCGCTATCTCTGCATTGAGGAGCACCCGATGTGTGACTACAGCCTGCATGCCGTCGCGACGCGCCCCGCAGAAGTCGGCGAGACGATCGTCACGACAACGTTCCGCGGCACCTCGACACGCGGCTTCGCCTCCGAAGCCGATCTCTCCGTCGCGGTCTGCCTGCTGCCGGGAACGGAGCTCGCCTTCGCCGACAACGTCCGTTACGATAACCGTTGGATCTGGACGCGCACCGTCAACTCCCGCGTCGGCAAGTTCGGCAAGATCGATCCGCACATTCCCGATCGCCACCATGACGCGATCGAATTCCCGGACGGCAAATCCGTGCTGGTGACGCAGCTCGTCGAAGGCCAGCGCGCAACCGTGCTGCAGCTGCCGGTGACCCAGCCGGTCAGCGAGCGCAACCGTGAGATCATCGCCGACAGCCGCCCGACGGTCACGCGACTGCCGATCGGCTGACAGGGACTTTAGTCCTCCGCCTGAAGATCGGCCTCCGCGGGGGTCGCATCCTTGCTGCGCGGAGTCGCTGCCCTTGGCATGAGCGCTCCTTCGAAATCTCCCTCGCCGGCAGCCGCCGGCGACCAGGGACGGTTCGTGCCCCTCGCCCTCACCGCCTGAACCGAAAAGCCGTCGCCACGCTGCGTCAAGGCCAGCGCGCCCTGGCGACCAAGCCGCTGCCGATCCACCACCATCGCCGCACAATCAGGCGGCGCGGGCCGTGACGTCACCACCAGTGCGGCCCGGCTGCAATCATCCGCCAGCGCATCGATGCGCGAGGCCAGCGCGACCAGCCGACCGTCGGCGAGCGGCGTGACGCAGCCGGACTCGTCGCACGATATGCCGCTCGCCAGCGCGCCACTGCCGGCATCGCGCGGATCGGCGTCAGCAGACAGCCATTCCCTCAGCAGGAAATTGTCCTTGCCCGTCCTGATCAGATGCAAGCGCCCGTCCCCGCCCCTCACCGCGACGCTCGCGCCGTCCCCTGCGATCAGGATATCGGGCTGCCGCACCGACAGTCCCCAGCCGATGGCAGCCAGCAGCACCACGGCACCGCACCAGCGCAAGGGCGTGCGCAACAGGCCCATCACGATGATCCCCAGGCTCGCTGCAATCAGCGGCGCGATACCGAACGCGGGGATGCGGCCGACGGCGCCCGGCAATGCCGTCACCCAGCGCGAGACCACGACCATCCAGTCGATGCCGATCCCCATCAGCCACCAGAACACGCCGTCGAGCCCGAACGGCGCCGCGAGCAGGCCCAGCAGGCCGGCCGGCATCACCAGCGCCGAGACCACCGGCATTGCGCCGAGATTGGCGAGCACACCGTAGGGCGTGACGCGGTGGAAGTGAAAGGCAGCGTAGGGCGTGGTCGCAAGCCCCGCGATCAGCGAAGCCAGGAACAGCATCGCGATCTCGCGGCCGCCCCACATCGCGACGCGCGCGGTCGCCGAATGGTCTGGCGAGGCAAACAGGTTCGGCATGCCGATCTGCACCAGCGCGACGAGACCAAGCGTCGCGGCGAACGACATCTGAAAGCTCGGATGCACCAGCGCCTCCGGCGCGACCGCGAGCACGATCAGCGCCGCCACGGCGAGCGTGCGGAAGGTGATGGCGCGGCGATCGACCATCACCGCGATCAGCACCACCGCCGTCATGAAGAACGATCTTCGCGTCGCGACCTCCGCGCCAGACAGCAGCAGATAGAATGCAGCTGCGACCAGCGCCGCCGCGGCCGACCATTTCTTGATGGCGAAGCCGGCCGCCAGCCCCGGGATCAAGGCCAGCAGAGCGCGCACCGCGAAGAAGACGACGCCTGCGACCACCGCCATGTGATAGCCGGAGATCGAGAGCACGTGCCCGAGCCCCGAGATGAACATCGCGTCGTTGACGGGCGTGGAAATCGCATCGCGCCGCCCGGTCAGCAGCGCTGTCGCGATCGCGCGGTTGTCGCCCTCGAGCGTGGCGCGGATGCGGGCGTCGATCGCATCGCGCAGGCCCTGCATGAAGGCGGCATAACGCAGCCGCAAGCCGCCGGCATCAGGCGGGACGGAAGCGGTGATCGCGCCCATCACGAAGCCGGAGGCACCGATGCCCTGAAAGAACATATCGCGCGAAAAATCGTAGCTGCCGGGGCGTACCGGTGAGAGCGGCGGCATCAGCCGCGCCTTGAGCTGCACGAAGCTGCCGACCTCGGGCGCAGTGCCCTTGCGCACCGACAGGCGGACGCGCTCCAGCTTGACGTCGCTGCGCTGGGCCTCCATCGCGGTGACGCGCAGCACGAAACGATCGGTGCGCTCGCGGATGTCGCGGGCCTCGACGAAACCCGACAGCGACACCGAATAGAGCGGCTTGGCCAGCACGGGGTGACTGATGCGCGCCGTCTTCCAGGTTGCCACGGCAAAGCCGGCCGCCACCGCCGCGATCATGATCGCAGGCGCAAACAGCCGGCTCCGCCGCAACAGCATCGCGCCCAACAGGAAGGCGATCGCCGTCGCGGCAACAACCCACAGCACCGGCTCATGATCGGCGGCAAAATAGAGCGCGATGCCGCCGCCGAAGGCGACAGGCACCCATGGCAAGAGTCGCCCCGCGCCGGCCTCGGCGCGGGCCCATTCACGTAGCGTCTCGACGATTGCCGGCCAGGCGCCAAAGCCTGCCGGCGCGAAGCCGCCAGCCGGTGCAGCACGGCCGACCGGCCACGTCCCGGCAACTCCCTGGGACCGTACTGGCCGGCCCGGCTCCGCCATATCCCTGCACCTTACGCGACGCGACTGGCACCGAGGCTACCGGAACGTGCGGCGGCGCGAATAGCGGTACAGACCGGGAACGAGAGAGGCCGCGCCCTACTTTTCCTCTTCCATGGTCACGGCCACGTCCGCCTTGGCGGACAGCCGCACCTTGTTCCCTTCGACGCCGGCAACGAGGCCCTTGTCGATGAAGTGATGGTGGCCCTTGTGGCTGCCCTCGCCGCTGTCCTTCTTGGTCAGCTTGATGCGATTGCCTTCGACCTTGTCGACGGTACCGACATGGACGCCGTCGGCGCCGATCACTTCCATATGCTCTGCGATGTTCTGCATGGTGGGTTCCTCTTCTGGACCCACACAACGCGCAGGAAGCCTGTTCGTTCTCTCACGGCGAATGACGATGCCGTGCGCCCGTCAGATCAGCGGCGCCTTCGCCGAAGCGTGGTGATTGACGATCTTCCAGTCGCCGTCCTCGCGGACGATGACCCAGCTCATCTTGACGACGAGATCGTCCCGCTCGCCGGCGAGATCGAACGAGATGGTCGCGGCCATGTTGATCAGATCAGGGCCGGCTTGCGCGGCGTTCACATCGGAGAACACGGCACACGGCTTGCGCCAGCGCGGCAGGCCGTTGAAATAATCCGCGACGCCATCCCTGCCCCGATAGAGCTTCGGGTTGGAGCCGAAGAAGAACGCGTTACTCGAATACAGCGACGAGAGCGCGGCCGCGTCGAGCGTCGCGAAGCCGGCGCACCATTTCGCGATGATGGTGGAAACGACGGCGTCGGCTTCATTGCTCATGTGGTCAGCCCTTTGCGACTTCTTTCGCGAAAGTGTCGCGCAGGCCGATGGTGCGCGAGAACACCGGCTTGCCCGGCGTCGAGTCCTTGTCGCGCACGAAATAACCCTGGCGCTCGAACTGCATCGGCTCGGCCGAATTGCTCTCCGCGACCGACGCCTCGATCCGTGCGTCGGACAGGATCTCCAGTGAGTTCGGATTGAGATCGGCCGCGAAGTTCGATGCGTCCGGGCTCGGATTGGCGAACAGCTGATTGTAGATGCGGATCTCCGCGGGCACCGAATTCGCCGCCGGCAGCCAGTGCATGGTCGCCTTCACCTTGCGCCCGTCGGGCGCGTTGCCGCCCTTGGTCGCGGGATCGTAGGTGCAGCGCAGCTCCACCACCTCGCCCTTGTCGTTCTTGATCACGCCGGTGCACTTGACGAAATAGGCGTAGCGCAGCCGCACCTCGTTGCCCGGCGACAGGCGGAAGAACTTCTTCGGCGGGTTCTCCATGAAGTCGTCCTGCTCGATATAGAGCTCGCGGCCGAACGTGATTTTCCGCGTGCCGGCCGAGGGATCGTCCGGATGGTTGATCGCCTCGAGCTCCTCGGTCTGCCCTTCCGGATAGTTCTCGATCACCACCTTGAGCGGCCGGAGCACGCCCATGCGCCGCTGCGACGTGCGGTTCAGCTCCTCGCGGATGCAGAACTCGAGCATGCCGACGTCGACCACGCTGTTGGCCTTGGCAACACCGATGCGCTTGACGAATTCACGCAAGGCTGCCGGCGGCACGCCGCGGCGGCGCATCCCCGCCATGGTCGGCATCCGCGGATCGTCCCAGCCGGCGACATGGCCGTCACGCACGAGCTGGGTCAGGACGCGCTTGGACAGCAGCGTATAGGTCAGGTTCAACCGCGCGAACTCATACTGATGCGGCTTCGACGGCACCGGCAGCTTCTCGATGAACCAATCGTAGAGCGGCCGGTGGTCCTCGAACTCCAGCGTGCAGATCGAATGCGTGATGCCCTCGATCGCATCCGACTGGCCGTGGGCATAATCGTAGCTCGGATAGATGTGCCACTTGGTGCCGGTGCGCGGATGATGCGCATGCAGGATGCGGTAGAGCACGGGGTCGCGCAGATTGATGTTGCCGGCGGCCATGTCGATCCTGGCCCGCAGCACGCGCGCGCCGTTCGGGAATTCGCCGGCCTTCATCCGCCGGAACAGGTCGAGGTTTTCGTCCACGCTGCGGTCGCGGAACGGCGAGTTCTTGCCGGGCTCGGTCAGCGTGCCGCGCGCCAGGCGGATCTCTTCCTGGGACTGGTCGTCGACATAGGCGAGCCCGTCGCGGATCAGCTGCTCCGCCCATTCGTACAACCGGTCGAAATAGTCGGAGGCGAAGAACAGGTTCTTGCCCCAGTCGAAGCCGAGCCAGCGCACGTCGGCCTGGATGGAATCGATATATTCCTGCTCTTCCTTGACCGGATTGGTGTCGTCGAAGCGCAGATGGCAGCGGCCCGGAAACTCCTGGGCGATGCCGAAATTGAGCGCGATCGACTTGGCGTGGCCGATATGGAGATAGCCGTTCGGCTCCGGCGGGAACCGGGTCACGATCTCCTTGTACTTGGCCTGATCGAGGTCGGCCTGGATGATGTCACGAATGAAATCGCGCCCAACCTCAGCAGCCACCGGTTCTGTCATTAGGAAAATCCTGTAGGGAAATCAGCGGTCCTTCTGCCAAATTCGCTTGGCTGAGCCAAGCCTTAAGCGGTCCGCTGCCGGGCTTTAGTTATGCTCCGGTCCTGCTATATACCACCGCTTCCAATGCATAGGCCCTGCCAAGAATGACCTCCCCCGTCGTCACCCGCTTTGCTCCCTCCCCGACCGGCTTCCTCCATATCGGGGGCGCCCGCACGGCGCTGTTCAACTGGCTCTATGCGAAGAAGCACGGCGGCAAGATGCTGCTCCGGATCGAGGACACCGACCGGGAGCGCTCCACCGAGGCCGCGATCGGCGCCATCCTCGACGGCCTGAAATGGCTCGAGCTCGGCTGGGACGACGAGGTGATCTACCAGTTCAGCCGCGCCGCGCGCCACCGCGAGGTCGCCGAGCAGCTGCTCGCCGACGGCAAGGCCTACCGCTGCTATGCCACCGCCGAGGAGCTGACTGCCATGCGCGAGAAGGCACGCGCAGAGGGCCGCACCCGCCTCTACGACGGCCTGTGGCGCGACCGCGATCCCGCAACAGCCCCATCCGACGTCAAGCCGACGATCCGGCTCCGCGCGCCGCAGACCGGCGAGACCGTGATCGAGGACCAGGTCCAGGGCCGCGTGGTCTGGCAGAACGAGAACCTCGACGACCTCGTCCTGCTGCGCGGCGACGGCAACCCAACATACATGCTTGCGGTGGTGGTCGACGACCACGACATGGGCGTCACCCATGTGATCCGCGGCGACGATCATCTGATCAACGCCGCCCGCCAGAAGCAGATCTACGATGCGATGGGCTGGGCGCTGCCGAGCATGTCCCACATCCCGCTGATCCACGGCCCGGACGGCTCGAAGCTCTCCAAGCGCCACGGTGCGCTCGGCGTCGACGCCTACCGCGCCATGGGATATTTGCCGGCCGCGCTACGCAATTACCTCGTCCGGCTCGGCTGGAGCCATGGCGACCAGGAGATCTTCTCGACCGAGGAGATGATCGCGGCGTTCGACCTCGCCAACGTCGGCCGCGCCGCCGCCCGGTTCGATTTCGCCAAGCTGGAAAACCTCAACGGCCACTACATCCGGCACGCCGACGATCAATCACTCGTGAAGATGTTCGAGGACGTGCTCGACCATCTCGTGCCCACGCGCGACGAGCTTAAGGCCAAGTTAAACGACACCACGCGCGCCCAGCTCCTCAAGGCCATGCCGGCCCTGAAGGAGCGCGCCAAGACGCTGATCGAGCTGATCGACAGCGCCTATTTCATCTTCGCCGACCGGCCGCTGGAGCTCGATCCCAAGGCGCAAGCGCTGCTGACGCCGGAGAACCGCAAGCTGATCGGCCAGCTACATTCCGCGCTGGAGAAAGTCGAGACGTGGAACGGCGCCGCCACCGAAGCGGCGCTGCGTGCTTTTGCCGAGGAAAATAGTCTCAAGCTCGGCGCGGTCGCCCAACCCTTGCGGGCCGCGCTGACCGGGCGGACGACGTCGCCTGGTATATTTGAGGTTTTGGACGTCCTCGGACGCCAGGAAAGCCTCGGCCGGCTTAAGGATCAGTCTACGACGTAAGTCGAGCATGCGTGGGGTGATCTTGCAGCGCACACAGCAATAATATACCCATCTCCCCCGTACCTTCTGGAACATCCGGCCTGCCCCATCATCTCTCAAAGGGGCCTCCGGCTCCGCCCGTTTCACCATACATCGGGGACCTCTGATGGACGCAAAATCGAGCAATAAGACCGCTACGCTGACGGTCGGAAACAAGAACTACGATCTCCCGATCCATAGCGGCAGCGTCGGGCCTGATGTCATCGATATCGGCAAGCTCTACGGCCAGTCCGGCCTGTTCACTTACGATCCCGGCTTCACCTCCACCGCGAGCTGCCAGTCCAAGATCACCTATATCGACGGCGACGCGGGCGTGCTGGAATACCGCGGCTACCCGATCGAGCAGCTCGCCGAGAATGGCGACTTCCTCGAGACCTGCTATCTCCTGCTGTTCGGGGAACTGCCGACCGCCGCGCAGAAGAAGGATTTCGACGATCGCGTGATCCATCACACGATGGTGCACGAGCAGATGGCCCGCTTCTTCCAGGGCTTCCGCCGCGACGCCCATCCGATGGCGATCATGGTGGCCGCAGTCGGCGCGCTCGCCGCGTTCTATCACGACTCCACGGACATCAACGATCCCAAGCAGCGCATGATCGCTTCCATGCGCATGATCGCGAAGATCCCGACCCTGGCCGCAATGGCCTACAAGTACACGGTCGGCCAGCCCTTCGTGTACCCGAAGAACTCGCTCAAGTTCGCCGAGAACTTCCTGCACATGTGCTTCGCCGTGCCGTGCGAGGACTACAAGATGAATCCGGTGCTCGCTGAAGCGCTGGACAAGATCTTCATCCTGCATGCCGACCACGAGCAGAACGCCTCGACCTCGACGGTGCGTATCGCCGGCTCGTCCGGCGCCAACCCGTTCGCCTGCATCGCCGCCGGCATCGCCTGCCTCTGGGGCCCGGCGCATGGCGGCGCCAACGAAGCAGCCCTCGCGATGCTCGCCGAGATCGGCAGCGTGGACAAGATCCCCGAGTTCATCGCCAAGGTGAAGGACAAGAACAGCGAAGTCCGCCTGATGGGCTTCGGGCACCGCGTCTACAAGAACTACGATCCGCGCGCCAAGATCATGCAGAAGATGTGTCACGCCGTGCTCAAGGAGACCGGCCATGGCGACGATCCGATGCTGAAGGTGGCGCTCGAGCTCGAGCGCATCGCGCTCAGCGACCAGTACTTCATCGACCGCAAGCTGTACCCGAACGTCGACTTCTATTCGGGCATCACGCTGAAGGCGATGGGCTTCCCGGTCTCGATGTTCACCGTGCTGTTCGCGGTCGCCCGCACCGTCGGCTGGATCAGCCAGTGGAGCGAGATGATCGAGGACCCGCAGCAGAAGATCGGCCGTCCGCGCCAGCTCTACACCGGCGTCACCAAGCGAGACTATGTCGCGATCAAGGATCGCAAGTAAGATCCTAGCCGATACGGCTTTCGAAACGGCGCCATCGCAGGATGGCGTCGTTTTTGTTTGTGCATGCGCTTGTCGAGGGCAAAGCACAGAGACCGATCGGCCGACTCCCGATGCTGCCGCGCACAACAACAAGACTACGCCTGCGGCTGCAAACGCCTTGACAGCCAGAGCGCTCCGCGCGCAAATTCTTACTCTAAGTAAGAATGACGACAGGGATGGAAATGCCGGAGCAGCCGAGAAGTCGGCGGCAGACGCGTGCTGCCATTTTGACTCATCTGCTTCAGTCCGGCGGCTCGTTTCGTCCGCCGCTGGCGAAAGCCGTGCGCCTGTCGGAAGCGAGCCTGTCGCGTATCCTGCTTGACCTGAAGGCCGAGGGCCTGATCGAGGAAGTGCGGCGCCCTGCCCCTTACGTCGGCGGCCCGACCGGCCTGGTGTCGCTCGACGGCTCGGTCGCGCTCGCGGCCTTCGAGCTGACGGCGCAGCACCTCGGCTTCGGCGTCGGCGGCCTGTCCGGCGAATTGCACTACACTGAACGCGTGCCGCTGCCGAAGACGCCGACCGTCGAGACCGTCGGCCGGGCGTTTCGCGAAGCGATGACATTGTTGCGCGACTGGGCGCGGCGCCGCCGCGTCGTCCTCTCGCAGGTCGGAGTCTCCATTCCGGGCCTCGGCCGGCTGAGCGCCGCGGGCAACCCCATCATTCCCTGTGACGTCGGGCGCATCAGCGACATGTTCGGCGAGATGTTCGCAGGCGTGCCAGTGGAATTCACCAATTCGGTCGTGGCGCACGCCACATTCCATCGCTGCCGCACTGAAAACTATCCGTTCATTGACACGCACCTGTTCGTCTTTGTCAGCCATGGCGTTGCGGGCGCCTGGATGGATGATCCTGTCGAGACCGAAGCACTCCAGCCGATCGAGCTCGGGCACATGGTGTTTGGCGAAGGCGGACCGCGCTGTCGCTGCGGCCACATAGGCTGTGTCGAGGCCTATACGTCGCTTCCGGCGCTGGCCGAACTACTCGGCGTGCCCGAGCCGGAATTGCTCCAGCTCGGCAACGATTGGGTCACCGCGATCCCGATCTCCTCGCGCGTGCGCCAGGAGTTGCGGCTTCGCCTCTATCGCCTCGGGCTCGCGATCGGCAACACGCTGAACGTCAAACCCTGTCACGGCGTCGCGATCTCCGGCTGGCCCTCGCTCCTTGCGGAGGGCGATCGGAAAGCGCTGGTCGACGGCGTCGACGCCTGCCTGCTCGGCGGCCGCGAGCATGCGCGGGTGTCGCTGGCCTTCGTGCCGCCGTCGAACGGCAATGATCCCAGGGCCGCACTGGCCTTCGCCGCGTTCTGCCTCGCCTGCCGCGGCGGTATGCCGGCCGCCTCGACGGAGGCCGCCTGAGATGGCCTGAAGCTGCGCGGCTCGCACGCAAGAGAATTCACACCGGGAGGAACTGCCATGCCGATCACGACAACAAGGCGCCGTCTGCTCGCTGGATCTGCCGCCGCGCTCGCACTGCCGGCCTTTGCCCGCGCGCAAGGCGCGGTCAAGCCGCGCCTGACCGCGATCTCGCAATGGTCCGCGGGCAGCGACGGGGCGGCCATTACCGCGCTCGGCAAGAAGTTCGAGGAGAAAGGCGGGGTTTGGCAGCACTCGCCCGTTCCCGGGTTCACCACCGAGATGATGAACAAGCTGCGCGCTCAGATCATGGCCGGCGATCCGCCGGCCTGCTCGCAGCTCAAGGGTCCCGAGATCGCAGCCTGGTCGAAGATCGCCCCGACTGTCGATCTCGACGCGGTCGTCGCCGCCGCCGGCTACGAGAAGGTCGTCGCTCCGGACCTTGCGAAACTGCACAAGCCGGCCGGCAAATGGATCGCACTGCCGTTGCAGATCTACAGCACCAACATGCTGTTCCTGTCCAAGCGCGCGATGGACAAGGCCAAGGCGGACAAGATTCCCGTCACCTGGGCTGACTTCAACGATCTTGCCGAAAAGATGAAAGCAGGCGGTGTCGCCTCTCCCATCGCCAACGGCGGCACCCGCCCGGATGACGGGCAAAAATTCGAGGCCGCTCTCGCCGGCATCAGTCCCCTCGCATATCGCGCCGCCATCATGAATCTCGAGAAGAAGGCCCTGGAGGGACCCGAGATCAAGGCCGCGTTCGCACAGGTACGCAAGATCGCCGACTGGATGGATCCCAATGTCGGCGCCCAGCACTTCTCGACCAACCTCAAGCGCTTCGTCGACGGCAACATGGGCATGATGATCATGGGCGGCTGGGCGCAGGGCGTATTGCGCAACGCCGGCTTCAAGTTCGAGGACTTCCTGATCGCACCAGGCCCCAGCGACAATGGCAAGCCGGTGTTCCTGTTGAACGCCGATGCCTTCATCTTCTGGCAGCGCAAGGAGGCGGACCTGCAAGCCGGCCAGACACTGATGGCCCAGCTCGTCATGGATCCCGCGATCCAGACGATGTACTCGCAGATCACGGGATCGATCCCTGTTCGCACCGATGTCGATCTGTCTGGCGAAGGCTGGTCCGAAGGGCAACGAACGACCTCGGCCGCCCTCAAGAGCGCTATCGCAAGCAATCAAGCCCTTCTGAGCATGGCGCACAACATGGCGCAGGAAAACGGCATGACGGCTGCGATGATCGACGTGATTACGGAGTACGTGAAGGACAAGACGATCAAGCCCGGCCAGGCAGCCACGCGCCTCGCCGAGGCCGTCGAGGGCGCACGTTGAGCAATGCCGTCTCGATAAGACCGGGCCGGCCGGCGCTTCCCGAATGGGTGCGCCGGCTGCCCGAATACCTGATGATCTGGGTGCCGCTGCTGCTGTCCGCCGCGCACCTCGTGTCGTTCTCGCTGTGGACGGTCTGGATCTCGTTCACGCCGTCCACGCTCGTTCCGGTTTCGGGCTGGGTGGGGTTACGCAACTACTCGGCCGTCGCGGCATCGCGGAACTGGCAGATCGCCTTCGACAATCTGTTGCTGTTCGGCAGCGCCTTCGTGCTGCTGAGTTTGGTGACCGGCCTCGCCCTCGCAATCCTGCTCGACCAGCGCATTCGCGGAGAGAACGTGCTGCGATCCATCTTCCTCTACCCCCTCGCGGTGTCGTTCGTGGTCACCGGCACGGTCTGGAGTTGGCTGCTCAATCCCGGCCTTGGAATCCAGAAGCTGGTCCACGACCTCGGCTGGGCCTCCTTCAAGTTCGACTGGCTGATCGACCGCGACATGGCGATCTGGACCATCGTGATCGCTGCGATCTGGCAATCCTCAGGCTTCGCCATGGCGCTGTTCCTTGCCGGCCTCCGGTCCGTCGACGCCGACATCATCAAGGCGGCGCAGATCGACGGTGCCGGGCCAGTTCGAATCTACCGGCGCATCATTCTGCCGTCGCTTTGGCCGATCACCATCACCGTCGTCGTGATCCAGTTGCAGTTTGCGATTTCGACGTTCGACCTCGTCCGCGCGCTCACCAATGGCGGCCCGGGAATCGCGACCCAACTGCCGGCACTGGTCGTCTACGACCTGATGTTCCAGCGCAGCCTGCTCGGCCGAGGCGCGGCGGCGGCGGTCCTCATGCTGCTCATTCTGCTCGCGGTGCTGCTGCCGTATGCAGCGTGGCGATACGTCCAGCGACGGCGGGCCGCTCATGCGTGAGCGCTCCTTCGTGGCAAGTCGAATTTTGATCTACCTCGTCGTCCTGCTGATCGCTGCAGCATGGCTTGCGCCGCTCGCCGTCGTCGTACTGAATTCGCTCCGCAGCAACGAGGAGATCGCGCAGGGCTCGATGATCGGCTGGCCGCAGCACTGGGCCTGGAGCAACTATTTGACGGCCTGGAGCGGCTTCTGCGTCGCCGAGACCTGCGCCGGCATCCGGCCGTACATGCTGAACTCCGCGCTCGTCACGATCCCGGCGACGATCTTCTCGACCCTGCTCGGTGCGATCGCCGGCTACGCCGTGTCGCTCTGGCGTTTTCGCGGCGACACCTGGATCTACGGCATCGTGACCCTCGGCCTGTTCCTTCCCCAGCAGATGCGCCTGCTGCCCTGGACCATCGTGCTGCGGGACATCGGTCTCATCAACACGCTCGCCGGCCTCGTGCTGATCCACACGATCCAGGGGCTCTCCTTCACCACGCTGTTCTGCCGCAACTATTATGTCGCCATTCCCCATGAATTGATCAGGGCCGCGCGCATCGACGGCGCCGGGTTCTTCCGCATCTTCTGGCGCATCATCTTGCCGCTCTCGCCGCCGATCCTGGTCGTCACCGTGATCTGGCAGTTCACGCATATCTGGAACGAGTTCCTCTATGGCGTGACGTTCACGAGCGGCCAGCAGCAGCCCGTCACCGCCGCTCTCATCGCGCTGTCCGCCGCCGTCGCGGACATCCCGCAGCATGGCGTGCAGAGCGCCGCGGTGATCATCGCGGCGCTCCCGACGCTGTTGATCTATCTCCTCGGCGGCAAATACTTCGTCCGCGGCCTGACTGCCGGGGCCGTGAAATGATGGAGTTGTCATGGCAGCACTGAGCATTCGCGCCCTGTCCAAGCGCTACGCCAATCTCGAGGTGCTGAAGGGGATCGATCTCGACATCGAAAGCGGCGAGTTCACGGTGCTGGTCGGGCCGTCCGGCTGCGGTAAGTCCACCTTGCTCAACATCGTTGCCGGGCTCGATCATCCGAGCGCGGGCACCGTCGAGATCGGCGGGCGCGTCGTCAACGACGTCCCGCCGAAAGACCGCGACATCGCCATGGTGTTCCAGTCCTACGCGCTCTACCCGTCGATGACGGTACGCCAGAACATCACCTTCGGCATGGAATGCCGTCACGTCCCCAAGGCCGAGCAGGAGAAGGCGGTCGCGAACGTCGCCAGACTGCTCCAGATCGAGCCGCTGCTCGGCCGCAAACCCTCGCAATTATCCGGCGGCCAGCGCCAGCGCGTGGCGATGGGCCGCGCGCTGGTGCGTGATCCCCTGCTCTTCCTGTTCGACGAGCCGCTGTCCAATCTCGACGCGAAACTGCGCGTCGAGATGCGCATGGAGATCAAGCGACTGCACCAGCGCATCGGCGCGACCATCATCTATGTCACCCATGACCAGATCGAGGCGATGACGATGGCGACGCGGATCGCCGTGATGCATCGCGGCGTGGTGCAGCAGTTTGCCGATCCCGATACCGTGTACCGCTATCCCGCCAATCTGTTCGTCGCGCGCTTCATGGGTTCGCCTCCGATGAACACCATGCCGGCGCGGCTCGAGGCAGACGCCGGCGGGCCCGTGGTCGTGATCGGCGCGGGGCGGCCGGACGAGGTTCGTCTTCGTCTACAGGGATACGATGCGGCAGCCCCCTATCTCGGCCGCGAGGTGGTGTTCGGGATCAGGCCGGAATGCATCGCGGAGGGCAACCGCGTGTTCTCCGCCGATGCGCCCATCGTCGTCCACGCGCCGGTGGAGATGGTCGAGCCCACCGGCGCCGAAACCATCGTGCTGCTGCGGCTCGGCGGCGAGTCCGCGCTGGCGCGCATCACGCCTGACATCCGCCCCCCGCCAGGGATGGCGGCGCCCTTTGCGCTCGATACGCGCCGTATCTGCCTGTTCGACCCCGAGACGGAGCGACTGATCGCATGACAAAGACGAGCTATTCCGGACTTGCTGACCGCGTCGTACTGATCACCGGCGGCGCCAGCGGCATCGGGGCCGCCTTCGTGCGCGCCTTCGCGGCCCAAGGAGCGCGCGTTGCGTTCCTCGATGTGGACGAAGCGGCCGGCCGCGCGCTGGTCGCAGAGGTGTCGGCGGCATCGGACACCCCACCGCTGTTCGTGCCCTGCGATCTCCTGGACATCGACGCCTTGCGCGCCGCGATGACGCAGGTTCACGGCGCGCTCGGCGACGCCGCAATCCTCGTCAACAATGCCGCCAACGATCAACGCCAGGTGCTAAGCGAAGTGACGCCCGCCGAGTTCGACTGGACGATCGGGGTCAATCTCAAGCACGTCTTCTTTGCCGCGCAGACCGTCGTGCCGCAGATGCAGGCGCGCGGCGGCGGCTCGATCATCAACATGTCGTCGATCGCCTGGATGCGCGGCGCCCCGGCGCTCCCGGTCTATGCCGCGGCCAAGGCGGCGATCGTCGGGTTCACCAACTCGCTGGCCCGGTCGGTCGGCCCCGACCACATCCGCGTCAACGCGATTGCACCGGGCATGGTCATCACCGAGCGCCAGCGCCGGCTGTGGTATCCGGACGATCAGGTCATCGCCGAGATGCGCTCGCGCCAGGCCGTTCCGGATGCAGTGACGCCGGAGGACATCGCCAACATGGCGCTGTTCCTCGCCTCCGACGAAAGCCAGCGCATCACCAGCCAGTGTTTTCGGGTCGATGGCGGCCTTGCCTAGGCTGTGCAGACGAATTCGTCTTGGTCCGCGTTGCTCTCTGAGGCAGACGTCGAGCAAACATTGAGGCTGGTCGCCTTTGGGCCAATAGGCGGACATACCGACGTACTGAATTGCCCGTTATTGCACTGTCAACCCTCCCGGAAGGCGTGTAACCTTCTCGTGCCTACCTAAGCGCGCTCGACCACAAGCTGCGAACCGGAAGGAATCGTTCAGATGTTCACGAAACGCGATCTGCTTCGCTCTGCTGCGATGACCGCACTCGTCGCCACGACGGCGATGTCGACCCCAGCACTTGCCCAGGACAAAGCCGGATGGCCCAGTCTGTTAGAGGCCAAGGACATCGCCGAAGAAGGCTTCATCTACGGTCTACCGCTCGTGATGTATTATGCAGTCATGCAAGAGTTCGCCGTTGACAAGAACTCCGGACAGTTCAAAGCGCCGTTCAACGAAATCAACAGCCTGCACCATGTCGCCACGCCTGAGGATACGGCCGTCATCACGCCCAACAGCGACACCCCTTACTCGTTCATCTGGCTAGATTTGCGTGCCGAACCGATGGTTGTCTCGGTGCCAATGGTGGAGAAGGATCGCTATTACGCGGTCCAACTCATCGACGGCAACACCTACAATTTTGGCTATATCGGCACTCGCGCCACGGGGACCGAGGGTGGCGACTATCTGGTGGTCGGCCCCGACTGGAAGGGTGTAGCACCCACTGGGATCAAGAAGGTGTTTCAATCGACGACGCCGTTCCCGCTCGCGCTTATCCGCACTCAACTCTTCAACCCCGGCGATATGCCGAACGTCGAGAAAATTCAGGCCGGCTACAAGGCCCAGTCGCTTTCCACGTTCCTTAAGCAACCCGCCCCGTCCGCCGCCCCGAAGATTGATTTCGTTTCTGCCAACACCGCCGGGATCAAGGACAACTTCTTCCAGTATCTCGATGCTGCCCTGCAATACGTCCCGGAGACGCCAAGGGACAAGGCGATCCGCGCGAAACTTGCGAAGATCGGCATCGGCCCTGGCAAGACCTTCGAGTTCAAGGACTTATCGCTCGAACACAAAGCCGCAATCCTGGTGGCCATGAAGCAGGGCGACGACAAGGTCGACAAATGGTTGGCCAGCGGAAACAAAAACATCAATGGCTGGAACGTCGGCTCGTTCTTTGGCGATGAGGCGTTCTACAACAGCGATTGGGTGATGCGGGCTGGGTCTGCCAAAGGTGGTCTCTTGGGCAACGATGCCGTAGAAGCATTGTACCCCTATACCCGAACCGACGCGGCAGGTGAGCCGCTCGACGGTAGCAAGCACAAGTACGCAATCACCTTCGTACCCGGCCAGTTGCCGCCAGTGAATGCGTTTTGGTCAGTGACGATGTACGATGGCAAGAGCCAGCTTTTGGTCAAGAACCCGATCAATCGCTACCTCATCAACTCCCCAATGTTACCAGCGATGAAAAAGGACGCAGACGGATCGCTGACGCTGTACATTCAAAAGGAAAGCCCGGGCGCGGATAAGGAGGCAAATTGGCTTCCAGCACCGGATGACAAAATTTATCTCGTGATGCGCCTATACTGGCCTAAACCTACGCCACCTTCGATACTACCGGCGGGCGAAGGGACGTGGCGGCCCCCCGGCGTGAAAAGGGTCTCATAGAAGACGCAGGTCGCGACGTCCTCCTCCGATCGTTGCGATGATATCGGTTCTCGTGTTGTCCGCTTCGGGTCCCAAGCGGCCCTCAGCGCACATCGCCGTGAAGGTCAGCTAGCAGCCAAAAGCAGACCTCCGGGTCTTGGCACGATAGCCGTCCGCCTCGATATCGCGGACCAATCGGCGCCTTGCAGCAGTTCAGCCTGGAAGGCCTTTCCTGATCCGGCACGCGCAGGATCGCGCCCCAGCAGGTCGCCTGCGGAACTCACCCGCAATGGTGGGGCGCTTAGCAATTCTGGATTCCACGACCTGTCGAAATGCGACGGTCCAGATCAAGGATGACGGCTGGCGAGCCCACTGATCTCGCTGCCTGCCGGGTCGTTCGGCTACAGGACGACCGTATCCCGTCGAACAGGGTCGCCTAGATCGTCCTGAAAACCATGTCGGCGCGACCAGCTCAAGCGCCCCCCGCGAAGCATGTGTGTTCACTCCTGTAAATTGTGCTCCTGGCCACCTGCGTGTGAATGCATTCACAGACCGAGCGACGCTCTGGATGTATATTCCTGGAGACACACGCGGAAAGCTGCCCCTTCGGATCGAGCCGCCAATCTGAGGAGTAACGCACGGTGCAGAATAGCTACCTTTGTCTCGTCCTCGGGACGCTTAGCTTCACGCTCGCGTCGATTTCGCCAAATGCCGCTTCAGCGTTCGAAGATGTCAATATGGGGTCGGCAATCAGCGTCGAGGGCGGACATATTGTGGCGAGGTGGGACACAAGAGGCTTCCATCACTACAACATCCGCTGGTCGGCGAATGGCGGGCCCGAAAAGCAAGTCGAGCGCGCTGGTGACAAGAGCTTCGTTTACCTAACCCCTTACCAGCCCGGCGTCCTCTATTCGATTTCTGTTCAAGGCTGCGATAAGAACTTTGCGAGCAGCTCGAAATGCACAAGCTGGGACGGTGCATCATGCGGCAACCCGCGCAATCCATGCACTGGCCCAATTCCTATGCCGATCAAAAGCCGCGGCGGGCTCTGCCTCGACGTCGATGCGCCGAACCAGCGTGTGAATGGTGGACGGGTGCAGGTGTGGGCCTGCAACGGCTCGGACCAGCAACTCTGGTCGATCAATGGCGGCCGCATCGTCAGCCTTGCCGGAAAGTGCCTTGATGCAAATCTTCCGGAGATCCACAAGAACGGCGGCAGAATCCAGGTGTGGGACTGCAACAACAGCGCGCAGCAGAACTGGCGGCAGAACAGGCTGGAACTGCGCAATGGTGGCGGCAAGTGTCTCGACGTTCATGCACCGATGCTGCATCAGAACGGCGGGATCGTGCAGCTTTGGCAGTGCAACGGCACAATCCAGCAAAGCTGGAGCCAACCGGGCTTGTTGTAGAGCCTTTTCCGCAATTGGACGATCAGAACAAAGTCTAGCTCGCTCACCTTGTCTTCCGCATCGTCGCCAGCACGATGTCGGCCGCCAGCACGCTCGGTGACTTGTTGCCGGTCGACATGATCCGATCGAGCTGGGCAAACGCCTCGACCTGCTGCCGCCGCAGCGGGGAATCCGTCAGCACGTCACTCAGCGCCGGTGCCAGCTTCTCCGGCGTGCAGTCCTCCTGCAGGAACTCCGGAATGACATCCCTGCCGATCACGAGATTCGCAAGGATCACCGAGGACACGCGGATCGCGCGACGCAGGATGAAGGCCTCGATCGCGCCGACGCGATAGGCCGTCACCATCGGAATCCCCGACAGTGCCAGTTCCAGCGTCACTGTGCCGGATTTGGCCAGCGCCGCACGCGCGACGCGGAACACGGCGCGCTTCTCGTTTTCGCCGGTCACGACCCTTGGCTTGACCGGCCAATTCGCGATGCCTTCGCGGATGGTGGCTTCGAGATGCGGCATCGTCGGCAGCACCAGTTCGAACGCGCGGCCTTCGGCCTGCAAGCGGCCGAGTGTCGCGCCGAAGACGTCGAGGTGGTGCCGGACCTCGCTGCGACGGCTGCCGGGCAGTATCAGCAGCACCGGCGGCTGGCCATCGCGGCGCGCCTGCTCCTCCGCATTCGGCCGCAGCGAGGGCAATTGCTCGACCAAGGGATGGCCGACATAGCTGCAGGGCGGTCCGCCGAGCTTGCGGTACTCCTCGGGCTCGAACGGCAGGAGACCGAGTACATGGTCGACATAACCGAGCATGGTCCGCGCCCGCCCCGGCCGCCACGCCCAGAGTTGCGGGGAGACGTAATCGACGACTGGAATCGCCGGATTCTTCGCGCGCACGCGGCGGGCGACGCGATGGGTGAAATCGGGGCTGTCGATGATGACGAGCGCGTCCGGCGCGGCCTCGGTCACGGCGTCGGCCGTCTCGCGGATCAGCCGCAGAATTTTCGGCAATTGCTGCACCACCGCGGCGAAGCCGACGATCGACAGCTCCTCGATCGGAAACAGCGATTCGAGCCCCTCGCGCGCCATGGTCCGGCCGCCGACGCCGACGAATTGCACGCCATCGCCGAGGCGCTGGCGCAGCACCTTCATCAAGGCGCTGCCGAGCCGGTCGCCGGATTCCTCCGTGGCGATCAGGAAGATCTTGCGCTTGGGATCGCGCGACTGCATCACGCCGGCAGACCGATGACGAAGAGGTATTTCGCGTCGGCCAGCGCGATCATCGCCTGCGGCTCGGCGGCGATGGTGTTGCCGGCGATGACGGCGAGGCCCGCAAGGCCGGCCGCCGCGACACCTTCGAGAGTGCGCGGGCCGATCGTGGGCAGGTCGAAGCGCAGATCCTGGTTGCTCTTCGGCGCCTTGACCAGCACGCCGCGGCCGGCGGCCGCGCGAATGCGCCCCTCCTCGCGCAGCCGTGCGACGCGCGCGAGCAGCGCGTCGGTGCCCTCGATGTCCTCGACCGCCACCACGTGGCCGTCGATCACCACCGCAGCCTGGCCGATATCGAACGGGCCGAGCGCCGTCAGCACCGCGCGACCGCGCGCGATGTCGGTCTTGCTGTTGTCGTTCGGCCAGGCGCGACTGATGCAGCCCTCGGGCATCAGCAGATCGGGCGCGACGTCCTTGATGCCGACCATGCGAAAGCCACCCTGCTCGAGGATGCGGCCGACGCCGGACAGCAGGTGATCGTCGCCGCCCCGGAAGGCGCGGATGACGTTGCCGAGCAGGCGCAGCGTCGTGACGTCGAACCTTATTTCGGTCAGCGAGGGCCGCACCAGCGTGCCGATGAAGATCAGGTCGCGGCAGCCCTCCTCGCGGAATAGCCGCATCGCGCGGCCGAGCTGGCCGACCGAGATCCAGCGATGGCGGAACTTCTCCACCTGCGCCGGATCGCAGGCTCCGCGCAGCGGAAACAGCACCGGCGTGATGCCGCGGGCGGCAAGCGAGTCGGCGACCGCGAACGGCATCGCGCCGCCGCCGGCGACGATGCCGACCGGAGATGCAATCTCCGACGCCGAAGATGTCATGTCCGCGGCCATCCCCGGATCACTTTCCGAGGGCGGGAAGACATAGCGGACGCTTGCCCTTGCCGATGAAGTCGAGAATTTCGGCGATCGCAGGATCTTCGCCCGCGAGCGGCCTCGATGCCTCCAGCCGCTCGGCGAACGTGCCGGGGCCATGGAAGAGCTTCTGGTAGAACCCGCGCACCGTCGCCAGCCGCTGCTTGGTGAACTTGCGCCGCTTCATGCCGATGATGTTGAGGCCTTCCAGCACCGCATACTGGCCGTTGACCAGCCCGAACGGAATGATGTCGTCGCGCACGCCACAGACGCCGCCGACCATGACCTGCGGCCCGATGCGGGTAAATTGGTGCACCGCTGACAGCCCGCCGATGAAGACGAAGTCACCGATCTCGGCGTGACCGCCGAGCGTCGCCGAGGTCGCGAAGATCACGTCGTTGCCGACATGGCAGTCATGGCCGACATGGCTGCAGTTCATGAAATAACCGCGGTCGCCGACCGTGGTGATGCCGCCGCCGGCGACCGTGCCGGCATTCATGGTCACGGACTCACGGATGGTGCAGCCCGAGCCGATCGTGAGCCTGGTCAGCTCGCCCCGATAGGAGAGCGACTGCGGCGGCGTGCCGAGCGAGACGAAGGGGTAAATGGTGCAATCGTCACCGATGGTGGTCTGCGCCGTGATGTGCACGTGACCGATCAGCTTGCAGTTCTTGCCGATCACGACGTGGGGGCCGATGATGCAGAAGGGCCCGACCTCGGTGCCCTCGCCGATCACGGCGCCGTCCTCGACCCGCGCGGTAGGATCAATCTTACTCATCAAGCAATCTGACTCATCAAGAAGGTCTGATTAGGTGTTGAAGTCGCTCAACTTTCCGGTGGTTAGCGCGACTATGCCCAATCTGTCCAGTGACGTATCATCTCGGCGTGTTTCAGGCACCGGATGAGCCGGCCGTCGCAGCACCTCAACGCGTTCATGTGGAGCTTGAAGTCATCGTGGTCAGGGCCCTGGCAATCCTGCTCGCACAGCTGGCGACCGCGCCGATCGTGTCCGAGAAGGTCGAGACCGCCGAACATCGCGTCGTCGATCTCAAGACCTTCGAATGCCGCGACATCACCCGCAGCACGGTGCTGCAGCGGGTCTGTTACGACCCCGCGCAGCAACACCTTATCGTCGCGGCGAACGGCGCCTATGACCGCTATTGCGGCGTGACGGCGGACACTGTCGAGCGCCTCCTGGGCGCCCCGTCGATGGGCCAGTTCTTCAACCAGACTATCAAGCGGGATGTCACGACCGGCCGCTACGCCTGCCCCGGTCGCCACGCGTACCGCGCGCGAGAGCGCGTCCTGCACAGCTGATCTCGCTCCGGGTCCCTTCGCTCGAAGGCGCTTTAGTCCGTCAGCATGGCGCCGACGTCGGCTTCCGCAACCACCTGCCCGTTGACCTTGGCGTCGCCGTGAAACCACCACATGGCCTTGCGGCGGCCGAGCGAGCGCATGTGATATTCGATGGTGTCGCCGGGCAGCACCGGCTTGCGGAACTTGCACTTGTCGATGGTGAGGAAATAGACCGCCCGCGGCTTGTCGGTGCCTTCGACCGACTTGATGCCGATCACGCCCGCGGTCTGCGCCATCGCCTCGATCATCATGACGCCGGGATAGACCGGCCGCTCCGGGAAATGCCCCTGGAAGGCCGGCTCGTTGAAGGTGACGTTCTTGATGCCGATGCCGCTATAGTCGGCGCGGATGTTGATCACGCGGTCGATCAGCAGCATGGGAAAGCGGTGCGGCAGGGTCTGGAGGATGGCATTGATGTCCACCAGCTCGAACTTGACAGGTGATTCCTCCGTCATTCCCGTTCCTCATTCTTCGGATCAGCCCTGCTGTCGCGTACCAAGCGCTCCACCGCGATGATCTCCTTGAACCATTGTTTGGTCGGCTTGGCGAAAAAACCACCCCAGCGGCCGCCCGGCGGGATGTCGTCCTTGACGCCGCTCATCGCGGTCACCTGGGCACCATCCCCGATCTTGAGGTGGTTGTTGATGCCAACCTTCGCTCCAAGTGCCACGTTGTCGCCAATGGTCAGGCTACCCGCGAGCCCGATCTGGGCCGCCAGCAGGCAGTGCCGGCCGATCGTAACATTGTGGCCGATCTGGACCTGATTGTCGATTTTCGTGCCCTCGCCGATCACGGTATCGCGCAAGCTGCCACGGTCGATCGTGGTCCCGGCGCCGACCTCGACATCGTTCTGGATCAGCACCCGCCCGGTCTGGGGCACCTTCAGATGGCCCTCGGGGCCGAAGAAGATGAAGCCATAGCCGTCCTGGCCGATCGAACAGCCGGGATGGATCAGCACGTTGTTGCCGATCAGGGCGCACTGGATCGCGGTGCGCGCGCCGACATTGCAGTCCCGGCCGATCTTGACGCCGGGCCCGATCACCGCCCCGACGCCGACCACCGTGCCGCTGCCGATCTCCACATCCGGACCGATCACGGCCAGGGGATCGACGATCACGCCGTCCTCGAGCCGGGCCGAGGGATCGATGATCGCCGAAGGCGCGATGCCGTCATTGCCGACCCAGGATTGCGGCCTCAGCGCTTCGCCGTGCCATTCCCGCGCGATCCTGACGAAGGCCCGGAACGGCTGCGCCACCCGCAGCACGGCCACATGCGCCGGCACCTGGGCCTCGAAGCGCGGGCTCACCAGGCAAGCGCCGGCCTGGGTCGCCTTGAGCTCGTCGGCGTATTTGAGGTTGTCGAAGAACGCCAGATGCATCGGGCCCGCTTCGTCCAGCGAAGCCAGGCCCGTGATGATGTGGCCGCCCCTGGCGGGATCGACCAGTTGCGCCTTGGTCAGCGTGGCAATGTCAGCCAGCGTCGAGGCAGGCGGCTTTGTGAAGAAGGTCGGCTGCGCCATTCCACCCCGTCGCGGTCCGGCTTCGGCATGAAGCGGTCAAGCCGCATCATGCCTTGTCTCACGGATTGAGCACGATCTTTTTGAGGACCGGCCCCAACCGGGGGCCGGCTCATGCCGTGCTGATCGAATTAGAACGTGGTGCCGCCGCCGAACCGGAATTCCTGCGTACGGTCGTACTTGCCCTTGCTGAGCGGCACGGCGTAGTCGAAGCGCAGCGGACCGAACGGAGACTGCCAGATCAGGCCGACACCGACCGACGAGCGGATGACCTTGCTGTCGTCATAGACCAGGCCGGTACAGGTTCCGGTGCTCGATGGATTGATCGTCGAGGGGATACAGCCGGGCGCATTGACTTCGTTGGTCGTGGTCCAGCTCGTCGGCCCTTTATAATCGTACAGGCCACCGGCGTCGGCATAGACAGCACCCTTCAGACCCACTTCCTTCGGCAGGAACCAGAACGGCATCTGCAATTCGAGCGAAGCGCCCCAGTACTTGGTGCCGCCGAGCGCGTCCTGCGTGCCAAAGGGATTCAGGTCGCGCGGGCCGATGCCGTTCGGGGCAAAGCCGCGGACGAGGTTCGGGCCCATCTGGAAGTGGTCGAGCATGCGCAGGTCGCTGCCGATCTTGTTCAGCATGCCGCTCTGCAGGCGGACCAGGCCGACGATGTCCGACACCAGCGGAGCGTAATACTTCGCATCGATCACCGACTTCAGATAGGACACGTCGCCGCCGACGCCGGCGAAATCCTGACGGAAATCGACGAGCAGACCGTCGGTGGGGTTCTTGTTGTTGTCGAGCGTGTTGTAGGTGAGCGTGTAGCCGAGCGCCGAGGTCAGGGTCTTGCCGTTGGCAAGCTCCTTGCGCACGGGCAGCGAGGCTTCGCCGTCCACGTAGCAGCCAAGGCCGTTGGTCGCGCCGAAGTTGAAACCGCTAGACGCGATATCGGCGGCGCCTTGCGGTGTGTTGGCGTACGCCGGAGACGGATTGAACGACGGACCAAGGTTGTTGTTACAGTTCGCCAGGTAGCTCGGCAGCGTGATTTCCTGCTGATAGATCGAGTAGCGCAGCTGCAGCGACAGATCTTCACGCAAGGAGAAACCGAGGCGCGGCGAGAAGCCGAGCGTCTTGGTGCCGTAGGAGATGTAGCTGTTGGACAGCTGCTGGCGCTGATAGAGGTCGAGGCCGAGCGCGACGCGGTAGTCGAGCAGATACGGCTCGACAAACGACAGCGAGTAGCCGCGTGCATACTGTCCGTAGGTCACCGCTGCCTTGGCGAACAGGCCACGGCCGAGCAGGTTGCGCTCGGAGACCGAAACTTCGGCCAGCGCGCCGTCGGTGGTGGAGTAACCGCCCGAGATCGAGAAGTCGCCGGTCGATTTCTCTTCCATGTCGACGTTCAGGACCACGCGATCGCTCGACGAGCCGGGCTCGGTCGTGATCTTCACGCTCTTGAAGTAGTCGAGGTTCTTCAGGCGCCGCTCGGCACGGTCGACCAGGGCGCGGTTGTAGGCATCGCCCTCGGAGATGTCGAACTCGCGGCGGATCACGTAGTCGCGCGTGCGCGTGTTGCCGCGCAGGTTGATCCGCTCGATATAGGTGCGCGGGCCTTCGTCGATGTTGAACACGACCGAGACGGTGTGCGCCTCGAAATTGCGGTCGCCGCCGGGCCGGACCACGGCAAAGGCATAGCCGCGGCGCGAGGCCTCGATCTGCATTTCCTCGACCGACTTCTCGACCGATTCGACGTTGTAAAGCGAGCCGGCCTGGACGCGCGAATAGCCGCGCAGCGAGGTGGGATCGAAGTTCGGAATGCTGGAGCGGAAATCGACGGCGCCGACGCGGTACTGAGCGCCTTCCTCGATCTTGAAGGTGACGTTGAAGCCCTTCTTCTCCGGATCGTATTCGGTAAGCGCAGCCACCACCTGAACGTCGGCGTAACCGTTCTTGAGATAGAAGCGGCGGATCAGGTCGCGGTCGGCTTCGACGCGATCGGGATCATAGATGTCGCCGCTGCCGAGAAAGCTCAGCAGGTTCGATTCGCGCGTCTTGATGACGTCCCTGAGACGGTAGGACGAGAACGCGACGTTGCCGACGAACTCGATCGACTTGACACCGGTCTTGGCGCCCTCCTCGACCGTGAAGATGAGATCGACGCGGTTGTTCGGCTGCTCGATGATCTCGGGCGTGACGCGCACGTCGTAGCGGCCGGACCGGCGATAGATTTCGGCGATTCGCAGCGTGTCGGACTGCACCATGGCGCGGGAGAAAGTGCCGCGCGCCTTGGACTGGACTTCAGTGGTGAGCTGCTCGTCCTTGATCTTCTTGTTGCCCTCGAAGGCAACCCGGCCGATCACCGGATTTTCCACCACCGAGACGACGATCTGGCCGCCGGCGCCACGGTTGATTCTCACGTCCTGGAACAGGCCGGTCTCGATCAAGGCCTTGAGGCCGTCGTCGATGGCGCCTTGATCCAGGCGGCCGCCCGGACCGGGCTTGAAATAGGAGCGGATCGTCTCGACCTCGACCCGGCGATTTCCCTCGACGGAAATCGACTGCACGGTCTGAGCGAGCGCAGACGAAGGCACAAAAACAGCCCCGACCGGGGCAACCACCGGCGCGCCGAACATGATCAGGGTTGCGAGCAAGCCCCCCCGGAGTCGCAGTCCAAACTTCATCGCGCAACGCGCCCTTATCATTCCGAGCCAGACCCAACCCCAACGCCGGTCCGGAGATTCCCCAAGTTCAGGGCCGCTTGTAGCCAATTTCACCGACGCCGCAAACGGCCGAAAGCGTCGTAATTTCAATTTCATTCCAAGACGTTGCTCAACAGCAACGCCACAAAAAAGCCTCCATCAGGATGCGGCCATCCGCAGGATGTCGTTGTAGGTCGCGAACACCATCAGCATCAGCACCAAACCGAGCCCGATTCGGAAGCCCATCTCCTGAGTCCGCTCCGACAGGGGCCGGCCGCGGACGACCTCCGCCGCATAGAACATCAGATGGCCGCCATCGAGCAGCGGGATCGGGAACAGGTTCAGCAGGCCGATCGACACCGACAGAACTGCGCACAAATTGATCACGAACTGGAACCCGGCGCTGGCCGCCTGCCCCGACATCTTCGCGATGCCCAGGACGCCGCTGACCTCGTTGGGATTGCCGTTTCCGGCGAACAGCGAGCCCAGGAACTTGAAGGTGCTGGTGATGATGAACCAGACCTGCTCGACCCCGATCTTCAGCGCCTCGCCAACGCCCACCGGGGTGCTCGACGCCTCACCGGCCTGTGCCTTGTGCTCGATGCCGAGCACGCCGAGACGGTGGCTGTTGCCGAACGGATCCTTACGCTCGAGCAGCGCCGGGGTTGCGGTCAGCGAGACGATGGTGCCGTCCCGCTTGACCTGAAAGGCAAGCGCTGAACCCGCATTCATCGCAACGATTCGCTGCATGTCGGCAAAGCTCTCGATCGGCTTGCCATCGATCTGGACGACGACGTCCCCGATCTTGAAGCCGGCCGCAGCCGCAGCACCATCGGCGACGACGCCGTCGACGCGCGCGATCGTGCTCGGCTTGCCGTAATACAGAGCCATTCCCGCGAAAATCAGCGCGCCCAGGATGAAATTGGCAATCGGTCCGGCCGCGACGATGGCGGCGCGCGGGCCGACCTTCTTGTGGTGGAAGCTGCCGGCGCGCTCCTCGGCCGTCATGGCCGCGAGCGTCTGGGACGAAGGGGTCGAGGCCTCGCTCTCGTCGCCGAAGAACTTGACGTAGCCGCCAAGCGGGATGGCCGAGATCTTCCAGCGGGTGCCGTGGCGGTCATTGAAACCGACCAGCTCGGGTCCGAAACCGAGCGAGAAGGTCAACACGCGCACGCCCGCCCAGCGCGCGACCAGGAAATGGCCGAGCTCATGGAAGAACACGACGATCGTCAGGACGAACAGGAAGGGAACCGCGTAGCCGAGGAGCCCATGGCTCAACGTATTGAAACTATGGACAAAAAAGTCGATCATCGAATTCCCTCATCCAGCGCCGCAAGGCCCTGGCCCCGAACCATCTAGGATGCCTTTAAGGCAATTTGAGGCAATAGGGCGGCAGCTCTATTTCGAGCAACATGGTCAACAGAGATTGCATCATCGGCGGATGTCAGAGGCGCCTGGTTACCGCTGCGGATCCAGTCGTCCAGTGTCGCCTCCACCAGCCGGGCGATCGCACCGAACCGGATCTTGCCGGCGATGAAGGCCGCGACCGCGACCTCGTTGGCAGCGTTGTAGACGGTGGTCGCCCCCTTCCCGGTCCGGAGCGAATCGAACGCCAGCCGGAGTCCGGGGAAGCGCTCGAAGTCAGGCGCTTCGAAGGTCAGCTGGCCGATCTTGGCGAGGTCCAGCTTGGCCGCCGGCCCCTTGATGCGATCGGGCCAGCCGAGGCAGTGCGCGATCGGGGTGCGCATATCGGGCGCGCCGAGCTGGGCCACCACCGAGCAATCGGAAAACTCGACCATGCCATGGATGATCGACTGCGGATGAACGAGAACATCGATCTCGTCGGGCGCCAGCGCGAACAGATAGGAGGCCTCGATCACCTCGAGCCCCTTGTTCATCATCGACGCCGAATCGATCGTGATCTTCTGGCCCATGCTCCAGTTCGGATGCTTGAGGGCCTGCGCGAGCGTCGCCTGCTCGATGTCGGCCGGCTTCCAGGTCCGGAACGGGCCGCCTGAGGCCGTGATGATGACACGGACGAGTTCGTCGCGATTGCCCGACGCCAGCGCCTGGAACAGCGCATTGTGCTCGGAATCCGCCGGCAGGATGCAGGCCCCCGCCTTGGCGGCACGCTGCATGAAGAAATCACCGGCGCAGACGAGACATTCCTTGTTGGCGAGCGCGACATGCGCGCCCCGGTCGACGGCGGCCAGCGCGGGCTTCAGTCCGGCGGCGCCGCTGACGGCGGCCATCACCCAATCAGCCGGACGCGCGCCGGCTTCGATCACCGCGCTTTCGCCCGCGCCGCATTCGGTGCTGGTCCCGGCCAATGCAGCCTTGAGCTCGGCGAACTTGGAGGTGTCGGCAATGGCGACGAAACGCGCGGAAAACTCCTTCGCGAGCTTTGCCAGCGCTTCGACATTGCTGTTCGCCGTCAACGCCTCGACGCGGTAGCGCTCGGGCGAGGCGCGCAGCAGATCCATCGTGCTGTCGCCGATCGAGCCGGTGGCGCCGAGAACCGTGACGCTGCGGACGTCGGACGCCGCAAGCCTGTTGTTACGCAATGGGACCGCGCTCATATCCTCACCAAACCATAAGACCGCTTCCGGCGCTATGCACACCATGGCGGAGAAAGCCGATAATCCATGCCATCAGGATGGCGGCGACAAAACCGTCCAAGCGATCCATAAGCCCGCCATGGCCGGGAATTAAGTGACTGGAATCCTTGACATCAAAGCGCCGCTTCACCGCGGATTCGAACAGATCGCCCAGTGCCGAGACCACCGAAAGGATGGCGCTGACGAGCAGCAATGGTGCCATCTTTCCGAACCCGCAAGCCGCAAAGCCCACTGCAACCAGGAGGCTTGCGACGAAGCCGCCCAGCGCCCCGGACCAGGTCTTTTTGGGGCTCACGCGCGGCCAGAGTTTCGGCCCGCCGATGCTGCGACCGGCAAAATAACCGCCGATATCGGTCGCCCACACCACCAGCAGCACGAACATCAGCGCGGTGAAGCCGTTGACGAGATCCTTCCGCACCAGGATCGAGGCCAGCAGCGCCGCCGTTGCATAGGCAAAGCCCGTCGCCGCCCAAACGAACTTGCCGCGCGCGATCAGCGTCACGATCGCGCCGCCGACGAGGCCAATGATGACGGACGTCTTCAGCCCGCCAAAAGCGACGGCGGCCCCCATCATCGCGATGACGATCGTCCCTGCCCCGGTCAGCGCCGCCGAGCCCGCGCCGACCACCGTCAGCCATTCCGCGAACAGCCCGATCGAGACCAGCGTGACGAGCAGCACCCACAGCCAGCCGCCGACATAAGCGATCGCGATGGTCAGCGGCGCCAGCACCAGCGCTGCGAGGACCCGCATCACCAGATTGCTTGGGGCAGGCTTGGCGCCCGCCGGTGCGGAATCTTGTTCGCTCACGAGGCGGTTTTCGCGACCAGGCCGCCGAAACGGCGTTCGCGCCTGGCGAATTCGGCGATCGCGCCTTCCAGCGCCGCCTTGTCGAAATCGGGCCAGTGGATCGGCACGAAGACGAGTTCGCTATAGGCGGCCTGCCACATCAGGAAATTGGACAGGCGCTGCTCGCCGCTGGTGCGGATGATGAGATCGGGATCGGGAATATCGGGCGCATCGAGATGCGCGCCGAGCGTCTCGGCGTCGATCGTGCCTGGATCGCGCTGACCTTCCGCGACTTCGCGCGCCAGCTTCTGCGCCGCCTTCGCGATCTCCTGCCGCGAGCCGTAGTTGAAGGCGACGACGAGTGTCAGGCGCGTGTTTTCGCGCGTCAGCTCCTCGGCCTCGTTGAGCAGTGCGCAGATGTCGCCCTCGAGCCCGTCGCGCTCGCCGATGATGCGGACCTTGACGCCGTCGCGATGCAGGCTTGCCAGATCGTTGCGGATGAAGCGGCGGAGCAGACCGAAGAGATCGCCGATCTCGCTTGCCGGACGCGACCAGTTCTCCGACGAGAAGGAGAAGATGGTGAGGTAGCGGATGCCAAGCTCGTGCGAGGCGCGCACGACGCGGCGCAGAGCTTCGACGCCGCGGCGATGCCCCTCCGCACGCGGCAGGCCGCGCGCGGCCGCCCAGCGCCCGTTGCCATCCATGATGATGGCGACATGCGCGGGCACCTCGGACCGGTCGGGTCCTTCCGTTGCGGGCGCGGCGGCGTTGGACATTTGCGAGGGCCTCAAAGCATGATCCGGACCCGAAGGGCCGCGTAAGCGCAAGGTGCGAAGCGGTTTTCCGAAAAGATCATGCGAAAACGATAACCTAAAGCGCGATGATCGATCATCGCAATTTAGACGGTGAGGATTTCCTTTTCCTTGGCGGCCAGCAACTGGTCGATTTCCGTGATCGTACCATCGGTCGCCTTCTGCACCTCGTCGGCGTGGCGCTTCTGGTCGTCCTCGGACATCTCGTGGTTCTTCTCGAGCTTCTTGAGGACGTCGAGGCCGTCGCGGCGGACGTGGCGCGCGGCGACCTTGGCGGCTTCCGCATATTTATGCGCGACCTTCACCAGTTCCTTGCGCCGTTCCTCGTTCAGCTCGGGGATGCGCAACCGCAGCACCTGGCCTTCGGTCGCGGGCGACAGGCCGAGGTTGGAATCGACGATCGCCTTCTCCACCGCCTTGACCATCGATTTGTCCCAGACCTGCACCGAGATCAGGCGAGGCTCCGGCACGCTGACGGTGGCGAGCTGATTGAGCGGCATGTGGCCGCCATAAGCGTCGACCTGCACCGGATCGAGCATCGATGCGGAGGCGCGCCCCGTGCGCAAGCCGCCAAGCTCGTGCTTCAGCGACTGGATGGCGCCCTGCATGCGGCGCTTCACTTCGTTGAGGTCGAAAGTACCCGTGGGCATCACGTTTCTCCTTCAAGATCCCGGCAACCGCTCCCGCGACCTTCCCTAAAGGCGCGCGACAGATGAGCGGTCAGCCGGCGACAATGGTTCCGTGGCCGACGCCACGCAGAATCGCGCCGATCGAGCCCGGCTCCGCGATCGAGAATACGATGATAGGCAGCGACGTCTCGCGGGCAAGCGCGAAGGCGGTCGCATCCATCACCTTGTAGCCGCCCTCGATCGCCTGTGAATGGGTCAGCCGGTCGAATCGCGTCGCGGCCGGATCCTTCTTCGGGTCGGCCGAGTAGACGCCGTCGACATTGGTGGCCTTCAGCACCGCCTGGGCGCCGATCTCGGCGGCACGCAGCACTGCGGTCGTATCGGTGGTGAAGAACGGATTACCGGTTCCACCGCCAAGCAGCACGATGCGTCCCTCGGCGAGGTATTTGTGCGCCGCAGTGCGGGTGAACAGCTCGGAAATCTCGGGCATGACGAACGCCGACAGCGTACGCGCCGGCGTGCCCTTGCGCTCGATCGCCGATTCCAGCGCGAGGCAGTTCATCATGGTGGCGAGCATGCCCATGGTGTCGCCGGTCGGCCGTGACACACCGCGGGCGGAGACCTCGACGCCGCGCACGATGTTGCCGCCGCCGATCACGACCGCGACCTCGGTGCCGAGCTTGCGGGCCGCAATCAGATCGTCCGCAACCCGGTCGACGGTCGGCTGATCGATGCCAAAGCCTTGCTGTCCCGCGAGATATTCGCCGGACAGCTTGATCACGACGCGACGATAGACCGGATCAGACATGAGCACTTTCCTCGTCCGGGCCCCGCTTCCGGCGGCACGCCGGAAGGAACGTTCCGGCGCTTACTTCTTGCCGCTTGCCGCGGCAACCTCGGCCGCGAAGTCGCTTTCCTGCTTCTCGATTCCCTCACCGAGAGCATAGCGTATAAAGCCCGCGATCTTCAGGGCACCACCGACCTTGCCTTCGGCTTCCTTCAACGCCTGCGCCACCGACTTGCCGGTGTCGTGGATGAAGGCCTGCTCGAGCAGGCAGACTTCCTTGTAGTAGGTCTTGAGGCCGGACTCGACGATCTTCTCGATCACGTTCTCCGGCTTGCCCTGCTGGCGATATTTGTCGGCGAGCACGTCCTTCTCGCGCTTGACGACCGCCGGATCGAGACCGGACGGATCGAGCGCGAGCGGGTTGGCGGCGGCGATGTGCATCGCGATCTGCCGGCCGAGCGTTGCGAGCTCGTCGGCCTTGCCGGGCGATTCCAGCGCCACGATCACGCCCATCTTGCCGGCGCCCTCGACCACCGCGCCGTGGACGTAGTTCGACACCACGCCCTGGCTCACTTCGAGCGAAGCTGCGCGGCGCAGCGTCATGTTCTCGCCGATGGTGGCGATCGCATCATTGATGGCGGCTTCGACCGTGACGTCACCGACCTTGGCGGCCTTGATCTTCTCGACATCGGCGCCGACATCGAATGCGACCTGGGCGATCATCTTGACCAGGCCCTGGAACTGGCCGTTGCGCGCGACGAAGTCGGTCTCGGAGTTGACCTCGACCACGACACCCTTGGTGCCCTTGGTGAGGGCGCCGATCAGACCCTCGGCCGCGACGCGGCCCGACTTCTTGGCGGCCTTGGACAGGCCCTTCTTGCGCAGCCAATCCTGCGCGGCTTCCATGTTACCGTCGTTTTCGGTCAGCGCGGCCTTGCAGTCCATCATGCCCGCGCCGGTCGACTCGCGCAGGTCCTTGACCATCGCAGCTGTGATCGTTGCCATCGTTGAAAATCCTTTGTGCCTGCTGGTTCGCCGCGGCGTGGCATCGAAGCGCCCCGCCGCGGTCCATCTCAGGGATTCGCGTCAACTGAATGAAATGGTGGCCGGATCCACTCCGGCCAACCCATCGCTCTCTTGACTATTCCGCTTCCGCGGTCAGCGCCTTGGCCTTGGCCACCCAGGCGTCCGCGCGGCTCGGCAGACCGACTTCCTCGCCGATCTTGTGCGCGGTGTCGTGGTCGAGCTCGGCGAGCTGCCAGAAATGGAAAATGCCGAGGTCGTTGAACTTCTTCTCGATCGCACCCGACACGCCCGGAAGCTTCTTGAGGTCGTCGGCGGTGCCGCGCGGGCCGGCAAGGCCCTGGAAACCGCTCGACGAAGCCGCCGGCAGCTCTTCAGCAAGCGGACGGGTCGAGGCGCCGATGTCGATGCCGGAATCGCCCTGGGCGCGTCCGATACCGTCGATCGCCGCACGCGCGATCAGGTCGCAATACAGCGCGATCGCGCGGCCGGCGTCATCGTTGCCGGGGACCACATAGGTGATGCCCTTCGGGTCCGAATTGGTGTCGACGATCGCGGCGACCGGGATATTGAGGCGCTGGGCCTCCTGGATCGCGATGTCTTCCTTGTTGGTGTCGATCACGAAGATCAGGTCGGGCAGACCGCCCATGTCCTTGATGCCGCCGAGCGAGCGGTCGAGCTTGTCGCGCTCGCGCTGAAGCGTCAGGCGCTCCTTCTTGGTGTAGGAGGAGGCATCGCCGCCCGCCAGCACGTCGTCGAGATGGCGCAGGCGCTTGATCGAGGCCGAGATCGTCTTCCAGTTGGTCAGCGTGCCGCCGAGCCAGCGCGAATTGACGAAATACTGCGCGCAGCGCTTGGCAGCGTCCGCGACGCCGTCCTGCGCCTGGCGCTTGGTGCCGACGAACAGGATGCGGCCGCCCTTAGCGACGGTGTCGCTGACCGCCTGCAAGGCGGTGTGCAGCAACGGCACGGTCTGCGCGAGATCGACGATGTGGATGTTGTTGCGGGCGCCGAAAATGAACGGCGCCATTTTCGGATTCCAGCGGTGAGACTGGTGACCAAAGTGCACGCCGGCTTCGAGCAGCTGACGCATAGTGAAATCGGGTAGTGCCATCGTTCTAGTTCTCCGGTTGGTTCCTCCGGAAGCGTGTGAGCAAGACGGAGCGTTGTCGCCCCGGCTGCCACCGGACGGCCTTGTGAGCCATGCTTCCGTGTGAGATGCGGCGCTGTATAGCGCCATTTCGGCCAGAAGCAAGGAAATAAGGGCCTTTCGGGGGCGGCTTTCGCCCGCGAGAGGCCCTTTCCCGGAAGACCGGGCCGCCCCCCTAGCGCCCGATTAGCATCTGGGCTGGTTCGGCGGGCACTTCTTGGCCGCCGGCGGCGGCGGCGGCGCAGGGCGCGGCGGGGGTGGCGGCGCAACGACCATGCGCGGCGGCGGCGGGGGTGCCGGTCGCGCCACCGGCGGCGGCGGAGCGGGCCGCGCCATGGGCGGAGGCGCCGGCCGCGCGACGGCAACCGGAGGAGCCGGGCGTGGTGGTGGGGGTGCGGCCATTCTCGGCGGCGGGGCCGACACCCGCGGCGGAGGTGGTGGCGTAGGCCGCGCCACGGCCTGGGGCCGCGGCGGC
Source organism: Bradyrhizobium symbiodeficiens (assembly GCF_002266465.3). NCBI lineage: Bacteria > Pseudomonadati > Pseudomonadota > Alphaproteobacteria > Hyphomicrobiales > Nitrobacteraceae > Bradyrhizobium > Bradyrhizobium symbiodeficiens. The sequence continues at coordinate 4,089,360 of NZ_CP029427.2, forward strand.
GGTGCAGCCGGTCTGGCCGCCTGCGGCGGGGCCGTCGATGGCAGATGCTGCGGCCTGATCGGCTCACGTGCCGCTGAAGGCGGAGGCACGATCGGCCTTCCGGCCGCGGCCGGAGTCCTTCCCGGCGCGCCCGCTGCGGCGGGCGGCGAGCCGGCAGGCTCACGGGTCGAGGACTTGGCGCGATCCGCAGGCCCGGTGCCGGGCGGCGTCTGTGCCACCGGCGGCCTGGGTGGCTGGCCGGGCCCAGCAGTCGGGTTGGTCACAGCGGGCCCGACATTTGCCGGCGCGGCGGCCGTTGGCGCATTGGAATGAGCAGGCAGCGTTGTGCCGGGAGCAGCCGTTGTGCCGGGAGCAGCCGTGGTCGGCGCCCCCGGACGAGCCGGCGGTGTCGCACCAGGTGCGGTCGCCGTCGGCGGCACGGGCCTTCCGCCCGGCAAGGGCCCCGCCCCCGCTGGCGGAGCCGGCGGGCCGCCACGGGCGCCAGGAACCGGCAGCGTGTTGGCCTGAGGCAGCCTGGTCTGCGGAGCAGGTGCTGGCACCGTCTGCGGCGCGATGGGTGGCGCGGCCGTCGGCGCGACGGCCGTCGGCGTCGCCGGAGGCGCCCCGGGCCTCGCCATCGGCTGGATCGTCGCGCTCGGCGGCATCGGCGCCTTGCCCTGCTGGATCAGCGCGGCGCGCTGCACGACCGCCTGCGGCACGGCAGCCCCGGCCGGGTTGGCACGGCCGGCGATCGCCGGCGCCAGATTGCCTGGTCCGGCCCCTGCCCCCACAGCCGGCGCTGGGGCCGGCGGGCGGTTGATCACCGTGTTGATGACGGTCGTATTGTGGATGTTCTGGTAAATGATGTTGTTCGGCGGCGGCGCGACATAGACCGGCGGCCTGACGAACACCGGGATCGGCACGAACACCGGCTGCGGCAGCACGAACAGGCCGATCACGGGCATCGGCGGCGGCAGCACGACGAAATCCGGCGGCGGCGGCGGCAGATAATAGAGCGGCGGCGGCGGTGGCGGCGCGAAGGCGAACACGGGATCGCCGAAATACAGCACCGGGCGGTCGACATAGATCACCTCCTCCGGCGGCGGTGGCAGCACATCATAGTCGATCATCGCGAAGGTCGGCGGCGCCTCGGCCGGCGCGGTGAGAATCGCAAGGCGCCGGCGTGCGTCCGCCGCATGCGGCCCGCGCGGGTAGCGGCGCAGATACGACCAATAAGCTTCCGGCGTGTCGTTCCGGTAGGTGCGCCGCCATGTGATCGCTTCGCGGCGCGCCGCGGCGATCGCCATCACGCGCTTCGCCAGGGGATCGCCGGGATAGGCCGCTAGAAACTCCTCATAGGCCGGCAGCGTGTCGCGCTCGATCGCGGCGGCATAAGCATCCTGCGCGCCAAGATCGCGGATCGGCTTGTTGCGGAGTGCGGCAACCTGGTCAGGGGCGGTCTCCGGCGGCGGTGCGTCGGGCCCGCGCTCGAAGAACGAGAATGGCGCCGAGATCTTCTGCTCGTTCCAGGGCACCTGCGCGCCCTTGGAGGCTTCGTTGACGCGCAGGCGAACGCGGTCGAACACTTCGGGCAGCGGCAGGCCGCCGGTCCGGATCATCTCCGCCAGCGACTGGGCGTAGATGCCGTAGGGCCCCGGCTCCTCCGGCGCGACCGTGCCCGGCGCGGCGTTGAACGCGATCAGCATGTTCGGCTCGGGCTCGACCAGCGCCAGACCGCTCGCGATCTGCTGGCCGCCCTCGATGAAGGGCTGCGCGCGGGCGGCGTCGAGCACGACGATGTTGGCCTTGAGCGGGATCGAAGCGAGCTGGCGCACATAGTCGCTGATCCGCAGGGCCTCGGTCGGAACGTCGGTGTCGCGGGTGATGTTGGAATCGACCGGGATGAAATAGTTCTCGCCGGCCAGTTGCACGCCGTAGCCGGCAAGATAGACCATCGCGACGGTACCCGGCCCCGAGGCCTGGGCCTTCTGGATGAAGTCGCGAAAACTCTTGCGCAACGTGTCGCCGTCGAGATCGCGCGCACCGACGACGTCGAAGCCGGCCGCCTGCAGTGTCTGCGCGATCAGGCCGGCATCGTTCGCGGTCGTCGCCAGTGGGGACTTGGCATAGGCGCCGTTGCCGACCACGAGCGCGATGCGCTTCTCCTGCTGCTGCGCGCGCACCTCGCCCGGCAGGCCGGCGGCAAGGGCCACGATCGGCAGGAGGAGGCAAATGAAGGCTTTGAACGTCCCACGCATGGCTTGCTTGCCCGCTATCGTCGTTGAGGTGCCACCACGCATGAGGCGCGCAGCCAGCTGAACGGCGGTTGAACGAAAGGCTCGGATTGAGGCGGTGGCGTGGCCACGCCGCTGCCGGCGTCAGCTCCAAGCCAGTCTCTGCCAGTCTCAGGCCAATGTCGAAACGGCGCAAGCCTCCTTCAGGTCCCTGCTTCGTGCGATCAGATCGAGCAACGCACCTCACTCCACGGCCTGCAGCTCGGCGAGCTTCGTTCGCGCGGTTGCCTCGTCCAGCGCAACCAGTTCGGCCGGCCCGGGATTGGCTTCTCCCGCCGTCGCGACGGAAACGACGGCAAGCCCGGCCAGGCCGCCGAGGATCGCGCCGCCCGTCGCGGCATCGTGCCTCGGGCTGCTCTTGATGAGATAGAAGTGCGTCCGGCCGGCTTCCATCACGATCTCGCGCTTGGTGTCGCCCGGAAACATCAGCTCCGTTACCAGCAATTCGTGGCGCCCCGCCGGCCGATCGGCATAGGCATATTTCCCAGCCACGACCTTACCGAGCGGCGCACCGTCGAGCTTCACCTCGCAGGCGCAGATCGCCATGCTAAGGCCATTCCTCTTGTCCTGGAGCAGGACGACGCGCGAGTGCCCGGCGCGCGGAGGCCCGACCTTGTTTGAGACAGAGGCAAAGTCGGTTCCGACCCGATCGCTGACACAGCCCACCAGCATCGCACCAACGGCCAACAACAACGCGCCCCGTCGCAGCATCGCATATCCCCAGTCCATTCCCCGGGATGAATGCTAGCTGGAATCGGCGACAGGTTGCAACAGCATCCGACGACCACCGCGGAGATGGCGCAGGCCGGGCGTCGGAGCTGCTGCACACGACGCCCGATACTCCAACGCCGGGCTCTAGCTCTGGGCCAGCAACTCGACAGTCCCCGTGCGCAAGCGATAGATGCCGCCGACCACCTTGAGCTTGCCCTGCTCGACCGCTGCGTTGAGAAGCGGCGCGGCCGATTTCAGCTTGGCGACGTTGTCGATGACGTTCTGGCGGATGGCGTTGTCGAGCGCGTTGCCGCTCTGCTGGGCCGCCGTCTTCACCGAAGGTGCGATCGCGGCGACCAGCGTGGGGATGTGTCCGGGCAACGGCTTGTCGTCCTTCAGCGACTTGATGGTCGCATCGACGGCGCCGCAATTGTCATGGCCGAGCACCAGGATCAGGGGCGTGCCGAGCACGGCGACGGTGTATTCCATGCTCGCAACGGTCTCGTCGCCGGCAAAATTTCCGGCGACGCGACACACGAACAGATCGCCGCGTCCGCTGTCGAAGGCATATTCGGGCGCGATGCGGGAATCGGCGCAGCTCAGGACGGCCGCGTAGGGATTCTGACCGCCGACCAACGCTTCCCGCTCATGCGTGAAGTCGTGGCGGCGCGACACGCCCGACACGTAGCGCGAATTGCCCTCCATCAGCCGCTTGAGCGCGGCATCGGGCGACAGCACGTTCTTGGGTTTAGGCGGCGCCTTGACCTCCTTGGCCTCCTTGGCCAACGCGGCCCCGCCGAACGCGGCTACTCCGAGCGCCGAAGCGGCAAAGAGCATCATGGAGCGCCGCGAAGGAGCGATCGATTGATGGGGATTTTCAGAGCATTTGTCGCACATGATTGTTGTTCTTCCTGGCTTCCCGCCCAACGAGATTCTCAAGAAGACAACTCATAGCTGCGCCCAATAGACTTCGAAACCACCCGTGGGCCGAATAGTTAAGCTTTGGTTTGCGGCGGCTCGGGTAACGTCAGAGCTGCTGCACGTCGACCACGCCCGCGACCGCCTTGATCGCGCCGGCGATCTGCGGCGAGACCTTGAAGCGGCCGGGCAGCTTCATCTCGACCTCGGTCTCGAGGTCGAGCATCATCACCAGCGAGACCTCGCCGTCGCCATTGGAGCGCGGCGCGATGCCGGGACTGCCGACTTTTGGCGCGGCGCCGTTCGAGGCGGCCATGTCGGGGCCGGCCAGACGCTTGGCGATCGAGTCCAGCGGCTTGGTGTCGCGCACGAAGATGCGCAGGCCTTTCTGCGTCTTGGCAGCGGCATCATCCAGCGGCTCGGCATGCAGCACGCGGGCGCGGACGTCCTCGCCCTGCAGTTCGGCACCGAGCTGCAGCAGCACGGCAGCGCCCGGCTCCAGCACGTCGCGATATTGCGCGAGGCCTTCGGAGAACAACACCGCCTCGAAATGACCGGTGGGATCCGAGAGCCCCATGATGCCCATCTTGTTGCCGGTCTTGGTGCGCCGCTCCATGCGCGAGACCACGGTGGCCGCGACCTTGCCGGCGGTGGCACCGGTCTTCACCGCGCGCGAGAACTCGGCCCATGACTGCACCCGCAGCCGCTTCAGCACGGTGGCGTAATCGTCGAGCGGATGGCCCGACAGGAAGAAGCCGACGGCGTCGTATTCACGGCGGAGCTTTTCGGCCGGCAGCCACGGCTCGATCTGCGGCAGCATGATGGTCGGCGCATCCGCCGACATGCCGAACATGTCGTTCTGGCCGATGGTCTCGGCCTGGTGCGCGCGCTGGCAGGCGGCCAGGATCGAATCCGCCCCCGCGAATACCCGCGCCCGGTTCGGCTCCAGCGTGTCGAAGGCGCCGGCGGCGGCGAGACTCTCGATGATACGCTTGTTGATCGCGCGCGGATTGACCCGTGCCGCGAAGTCGGCGAGCGAGGTGAACAATCCCCGCTTGGCGCGCTCCTCGATGATCTGCTCGATCGCCTGGATGCCGACGCCCTTGAGCGCCGCGAGCGCGTAGTAGATGACCTTGTCGCCGACCTCGAAGGTCGCGCCGGAACGGTTGATGTTCGGCGGCTCGACCTTGATGCCGAGGCGCTGCGCCTCGGCGCGGAATTCGGAGAGCTTGTCGGTGTTGTTCAGGTCGAGCGTCATCGACGCCGCGATGAACTCCACCGGATAATGCGCCTTCATGTAGGCGGTGTGATAGGACACCAGCGCATAGGCCGCCGCGTGGCTCTTGTTGAAGCCGTAGTCGGCGAACTTGGCCAGCAATTCGAAGATGGTCTCGGCTTGCCCCTTCGGCACGCCGTTCTTCACCGCGCCTGCGACGAAGATGTCGCGCTGCTTGTCCATCTCGGCGCGGATCTTCTTGCCCATGGCGCGGCGCAGCAGGTCGGCATCGCCGAGCGAATAGCCCGACATCACCTGGGCGATCTGCATCACCTGTTCCTGGTAGATGATGACGCCGAAGGTTTCCTTGAGGATCGGCTCCAGCACGGGATGCAGATATTCCGGCTCCTCGTCGCCGTGCTTGCGCGCGCAATAGGTCGGGATGTTCGCCATCGGACCCGGGCGATACAGCGCCACCAGCGCGATGATGTCCTCGAAACGGTCCGGCCGCATGTCGACCAGCGCGCGCCGCATGCCCTGGCTTTCAACCTGGAACACGCCGACCACCTCGCCGCGCGCCAGCATCTGGTAGCTCTCGGCATCGTCGATCGGCAGCGTGGCGAGATCGACGTCGATGTTGCGCGGCTTGAGCAGCTTGCAGGCGACGTCGAGCACGGTCAGCGTCTTCAGGCCGAGGAAGTCGAACTTGACGAGGCCCGCGGGCTCGACCCATTTCATGTTGAACTGGGTCACCGGCATGTCGGATTTGGGATCGCGGTAGAGCGGCACGAGCTCGCTCAGGGGCCGATCGCCGATCACGATGCCGGCCGCATGCGTCGAGGCGTGGCGGGTCAGACCCTCGAGGCGCTGGGCGATGTCGAAGGCGCGCGCCACCACCGGATCCTCGTCGCGGAACGCCTGCAGTTTTGGCTCGCTCTCGATCGCGGCGGCGAGCGTCACGGGCGCCGCCGGATTCTGCGGCACCAGCTTTGTCAGCTTGTCGACCTGGCCATAGGGCATCTGCAGCACGCGGCCGACGTCGCGCAGCACGCCGCGCGCCTGCAGCGTTCCGAAAGTGATGATCTGCGCGACCTGGTCGCGGCCGTAGCGCTGCTGCACATACTGGATCACCTCGCCGCGGCGGTCCTGGCAGAAGTCGATGTCGAAGTCCGGCATCGAGACGCGTTCGGGATTGAGGAAGCGCTCGAACAGCAGGCCGAACTTGATCGGGTCGAGGTCGGTGATGGTCAGCGCCCAGGCGACCAGCGAGCCTGCGCCGGAGCCGCGGCCCGGTCCGACCGGAATGCCCTGGCCCTTGGCCCATTTGATGAAGTCGGACACGATCAGGAAGTAGCCCGCGTATTTCATCCGCAGGATGACGTCGAGCTCGAACGCCAGGCGCTTGCTGTAATCCTCGTCCGTCATGCCCTGCGACAGGCCGTGGACCCGCAGGCGATTGGCGAGCCCCTCCTCCGCCTGGCGCTTCAGTTCCGCCGCCTCGACTGCGCCGGCGTCCGAGCTCTGCGCGGCGCCGACGGTGAAGAACGGCAGGATCGGCTTGCGCGTCATCGGGCGGAACGAGCAGCGCTCGGCGATCTCCACCGTCGAGGCCAGCGCCTCCGGAATGTCGGCGAACAGCACGGCCATCTCGGCGCGGGTCTTGAAGCGGTGATCGGGGGTGAGCTGCTCGCGCTCGGTCTCGGCGATCAGCCGCCCGCCGGCGATGCACAGCAGCGCGTCATGCGCTTCGTAATCGTCGGTCGCGGCGAAATACGGCTCGTTGGTCGCGACCAGCGGCAGTCCCTTGGCGTAGGCGAGGTCGATCAGGCCGCTTTCGACGCGCCGCTCCTTCTCGGTGTTGTGGCGCTGCAATTCGACGTAGAGGCGGTCGCCGAACAGGCCGGCCAGGCGCTCGCAACGCAGCGCGGCCAGCTCGGCATAACCGCCGGCAAGCGCCAGCGAGATCGGCCCGTCCGGCCCGCCCGTCAGCGCGATCAGACCCTCGGTCTCACCCTCGAACCAGTCGAACTTGATGAACGGCGCATGGCTGTCGGGCGTCTCCAGGAACGCGCGCGAGTTCAGCCGCATCAGGCTGCGATAGCCGCGCTCCTGCGCGGCCAGCAGCACCACGCGCGACGGCCCGATCGCGTTGCGCGCGTTCGGGTCCTGGTCGCCGAAATCGATCGCCAACTCGCAGCCGACGATCGGCTGGATGCCGGAGCCCGCCATCTTGTCGGAGAACTCCAGCGCACCGAACAGATTATCGGTGTCGGTCAGCGCCAGTGCCGGCTGATGGTCCTTCTTGGCAAGCTCGGCGAGCTTGGCGATCTTGATCGAGCCCTTGAGCAGCGAATAGGCCGAGTGAACGTGAAGGTGAACAAATCCGGCGCTCGGCATGGTCGCGTGACGGCCTCTGACAGATGAAATGGAGCGGTCGCCGGCACCAGGGGGATGTCCGGGAGATCGATCCGAGGACCCCGCTCCGCCTTCCACCCGCCTTTGCCGACTCGCCCCGTAATGGTGGGGCGTCACCGCGCCAGAGTCCACGCCGGAGCGGCCGCTTCGCCGCGTCGTCCCGCTTTTCCCCAAGGGGTAGCGGGAGGTCCACCGCCGGGGGCCGCGGAATCAGAGCTGCGGTATGACCTGGGCCCAGATCGCGATCATTCCGACGAACAGCGTGATCGACGCAAGTGCGGCGGCCTCTTCCACGAAAACCCTGAACATGGCTTGCTCCCTTGTTGGAACGTATGAAGAACATTGTTCTCATTTTGTTCTCTGGAGTCAAGCGCGGCGGACGACCTCCAATGGCAATGGTTAACTCGCTGAATTCACGTAATAAAAAAGCCCCGGCGAAGGCCGGGGCTTTTCGTCGAGCGCTCGAATCCGAGCGATCAGTCTCAGTAACGGCCGAGCATCGGGCCGCCGAACTTGTAGTTCAGGCGAACGAGGCCCATGTCGACGTCCTGCTTGACGTTGACCGCCAGAACACCGGCCGGGCCGGTCAGGTTGCGGTCGTTGCCACCGAGGAAGATGTGGTTGTACTCGGCGCCAATCGACCAGTTCGGGGCGAAACCGAACTCGAGGCCCGCGCCGACAGTGCCACCCCAACGGGTGTCGTTGGCCGATGCCAGCGACACGCCGCCGAACGAGGTATCGTACTTGGTGCCGACCACAGCAGCACCGCCCTTGACGTAGAGCAGCACGTTGTTCCAGGCGTAACCGACCTGGCCGGTGATCAGACCGAACGAATCGATCTTGGTGCTGTTGGTGTTGCCGGAGAGCGCCCCGACATGGCTGCCCGAGAAGTCGGCCCAGTTGCCCTGGCCTTCCAGGCCGAACACGAACTGGCCGGACTGCCAGCGATAGCCGATCTGGCCACCGACCGTGCCGCCGGTTGCATCATGCGAACCATCACGGCCGAAGCCGACGATGTCCCACTTCGCGTGCGAAGAACCGCCGCCGCCGTTGATACCGATGTAGAAGCCGCTCCAGTCATAAATCGCGGCGACCATCGCAGGCGCCTTGGTGTAAGGCCGTGCTGCGAGATCAGCAGCAAGCGCCGGCGCGGTCGCGCCGAGCGCGACGAGGCTCACAGCCGCAAGCAACAAGTTCTTATTCATTTGAGTCCCGTTCCAGTTTTCGTCGTGAGGCCCCCAGGCCGCAGGCTGGTCATAACAGCGATCGATGGAATTGCTGTAGCCACGCCGCAACAGTTGGTTCGAAAGGACCTTGCCGTTAACGTATGTTATCGGCAGGTGCGAGGAACCCCTTTGAAACAAGTGTTTTCATGAGTTCCATTGTCGACTACGGAACACAAGCATCATGCGCGCGACACCGACGCCGCGCGCACGTTCGCGTGATGGAGAATTAAGAATGCGCAAACGAGTCGCCCTCCCCATTGTCGCCACACTTTGGCTCGCCTTCGCCACATTTGCGCTCGTGTCGAGCGTTCCCACACCTGCGCACGCGTTCGGAACGCACCATCCCTTCTGCCTCACTGGCGATGAGTGGCCGGGCCTGAGCAATTGCAGGTTCGACACCTACGCGCAGTGTCAGGCGAGCGCTTCGGGACGCGCGCTGACCTGCATCGCCAATCCGTATTTCGCAGGTCAAAGCGACGACCCCTACGCCTACCAGAATCGTCCGCGCGCGCAGACGCCGGGTTATTCGCCCCGCTACTACCTGCCGCGCTGAGATGGGCAGCGCGCGCCTCGCACTGGCCGTAACCGCCCTGCTCCTGGCGGGCGGAACCGCACGCGCGCAGACCTACGATCCGAGCTTTCCCGTGTGCATGCAGATCTACGGCCCCGTCGGCTATTTCGACTGCCGCTACGACACGCTCGAGCAGTGCCGATATCTCGCCGTCGGACGTTCGGCGACATGCGTGGTGAACCCGCATTTTCCGACGAAGAAGCCCCCTCGCCGACCAGCCAATTAGCGTTGGCACATCCAGGACGCTGATATGCAGTGGCGCTTCGCCGGTACTGCGGCGTTGACGCGGGCTGATGCGGGTTTAGGTAAGACGGACAAATCTTGCAGGGGTGGCGACGTTCGCTGGGCTGATTCCCGTTGACGCCACCAATGCAGGACACATGACGACTTCGCCTCAAGCGACCTCGCGTCGCGCAAAATCGACTTCGGCTTCAGCGCCCCCTCACCTTGCCATCGTCCTGTTCTCGCTCGCGATGGGCGGCTTTGCGATCGGAACCACCGAATTCGCATCGATGAGCCTGCTGCCGTTCTTCGCCGCCGATCTCGGTGTGGACGAGCCGACGGCGGGACACGCGATCAGCGCCTATGCGCTCGGCGTGGTGCTGGGCGCGCCGCTGATCGCCGTGCTTGGCGCGCGGTTCGCGCGGCGCACGCAGCTGCTGGTGCTGATGGCCGTGTTCGCGCTCGGCAATGTGCTCACCGCACTGGCACCCGGCTTTGGCTCCATGATCGCGGCCCGCTTCCTCGCAGGGCTGCCGCACGGCGCCTATTTCGGCATCGCCGCCCTCGTCGCCGCCTCGCTGGTTCCGCAACATCGTCGCTCGCAGGCGATCGGCCAGGTGATGCTCGGCCTGACCTCTGCCACCATCATTGGTGTGCCCTTGGCCAATCTGATCGGCCAGGCGGTCGGCTGGCGCGCGAGCTTCAGCCTGGTGTCGGCGCTGGCGCTGCTCACGATGCTGTTGTGCGCCCTGTTCGCGCCACGTGATCAGGCCGGCAGGTCGGATCCGCTGCGCGAACTCGGCGCGCTTAGAAGCGGCCGCGTCTGGATCACCCTGGCGATCGGCGCCATCGGCTTCGGCGGCATGTTCGCCGTCTACACCTATCTGGCGACGACGCTGATCGAAGTTACCAAGGTCAGCCCAGCCGTCATTCCGTTCTTCCTCGCGGTGTTCGGCATCGGCGCCACGCTCGGCAATCTGTTCGTACCGCGCTTTGCCGACCGCGCCTTGATGCCGACCGCGGGCTGCATCCTGCCGCTGGCAGCCGTGGCGCTGCTGGTGTTTCCGCTGGTCGCCGGCAATGTCTGGCTGCTCGCGATCGACATCTTCGCCATCGGCGCCAGCGTCTCGCTCGGCGCCATCCTGCAGGCGCGGCTGATGGACGTCGCCGGAGACGCGCAGGCGCTCGCCGCAGCGCTGAACCATTCGGCGTTCAACACCGCCAATGCGCTCGGCCCGTTCCTCGGCGGCCTGGCCATACGCGAGGGGTTCGGCTGGACCTCCACCGGTCCCGTCGGCGCCGCGCTCGCGCTGCTCGGTTTCCTGATCTGGATCGTGGCCTGGCGTGACAGCCGATCCGCTCCGATTGAGATCGCTTCGCGCAGCGATACCGCATCGCTGGCGAACGCGCCGCCGCTGGCGCCGGACCATAGCCGCTCAGATCCTGCCAGAAATCCGGTGGGCTAGAGCCTGAAGCGGACGCCGTCCGCTCAGCTTTGCCAAGGCGTGTTGCGGATGCGCGTGCACGCGTTCGGCTTGCGGAAGCTGGGATCGTGATCCTCGATATAGTCGAAATTGACCGTCCCGAATGTGGTCTGCGGCTTCTTCAGGGCTGAACACGTCTGAACCTTGAGGAAGTCGTTCTTGAAGTCTCCGCGCGGAAACGCTGATATCACCTGGTCACGCTGCTCCGGCGAGTAATCGTCATATCCAATACCGACGACGTCCACCAGAACGCCTGCGTTGGTGAGAGCGATCTCCGGCCTCATATATTGCGGAATGCCCGGCGTGGTGTGCAGCGCGACGGCTTCCCATACCAGATCGGCTTGCGGCTCGGCGATACCGCGCGCCCGGAGAAACTCACGCGCAGCGTCGGCTCCGTCGACCTCAAATCGCTTTGTCTGCGTGTGGTAGTGATCGACAAGGCCGAGATCGTGAAACAGCGCCGCGACATAGAGCAGTTCCGAATCGAACTTCAGCTTCTGACGCAGCCCCTTCATCGCGCCGAACACGTAGACGCGGACCGAATGGTTGAACAGCATGTCGTCTTCGTAGCTGCGTACCAGCTCGGCGGCTTCGCGCGCCAACTGACTGTCCGGGATCTGGACGCCGGAAATCACGTTCATCATCTTCGATCTCCTGCTTTGCGTTCGGTTAATGCCGCGTGAGCCATCAGGCGGCCTTCTCGAGCGCGGCCTGCGGCGTATTTCGGAAGCTGATCGACATGCGATTGTACGCATTCATCAGACTGATTGCGATTGTGAGATCGACGAGTTCGCGCTCGCTGAAGACGTTGCGTGCGGCTTGATAGGCTTCATCCGGAACGTTGGTCTCGGCAACGCGGGTGACGGTCTCGGCCCATGCCAGGGCCGCGCGCTCGCGTTCGTCGAAGAGATTGCCCGCCTCGGCCCATGCCTGCAGCAGCGCGAGCTTTTCGACCTTCACGCCGCTCTTCAACAGATCGCGCGTATGCATGTCGAGGCAATAGGCACAGTTGTTGATCTGTGAAATGCGCAGGTAAACGAGCGTGACAAGCGTTCCAGGCAACCCACTCTGCGTGACATAGCCGTAGACGCCGCCCAGCGCCTTCGCGCCGGCCGGTGCGATGTGGTTGTAGTTGAGACGTTCACTCATCTGATGACTCCTTGATGATCGGGGGAGATCAAAGCTCCCTCCTCATTCCCTCAGATGCTCCTCGCCTGGTTCATAAAAAAGCACCAAGAACGCACAAAAATTGTGTACCATGGGGAATGACGAGGCCGCTGCGCCTGGAGCTCGATCGGTCCGCGAAGACCCCACTTGCGGAGCAGATCCATAGAGGGATCAGGGCCGCCATCGAGAGCGGCGTGCTCGCCCCCGGCGCACGCCTGCCCTCATGGCAGGATCTGGCGGCTCAACTCGGCGTCGCGCGCGGCACCGTGCGCTCAGCCTATGAGAAGCTCTCATCCGACCAAATGATCGTCGCGGCCCGCGCGACCGGCACGCATGTCGCCGACCGGCAGTCCTTCCCAGTGCGGCCTGACAAGGCCCCCGACCCCGGCTCGTTCATGGAGATGTACCAGGAACTCACGGCTGGACCGGCGATCTTCCAGATGGGCGTGCCGTCGCAGGAAACGTTTCCTGCGAAGTTGCTGGCGCGAATGCGGGTACGAGCGGTTCGCGCCGAAACGAGCGCACCCGCGATCTACCCGGATCCGCGCGGCGAGTTGGACTTGCGACGTGAGATCGCGGCCTACCTTGCGCTGGCCCGAGGAATAGAATGCGCGCCGTCCCAAATCATCGTCACCAGCGGTTTCACCGGCGGCCTCGGTCTCGCGCTCCGTGTCCTCCGCCTCGGGCCGAAGAAGAAAGTCTGGATGGAGGACCCCGGCTTTCCTTTCACCCGGCACGGTCTCGAACTCGCGGGATTATCCATCGTACCTATCGCGGTCGATGCCAACGGCATCGACGTCGATTTCGGCGTGAAACATGCACCCGACGCCGCGCTGGTTGTCGTGACACCGGGGCAACAGGCGCCGCTCGGATCCACGCTGTCCCTGGCACGCCGCTCACGACTGCTGGAATGGGCGACCCAAAACAAGGCATGGGTGATCGAGGATGACTATCTCAGCGAACTCCAGCTCAAGGGCCGCGCCACGCCAGCGCTCGCCTCGCTCGACCGCGCCGGCCGCGTCATCCACATCGGCTCCTTCAGCAAGACCATAAGCCCGGCCTTGCGGCTCGGCTTTGTAGTTGCACCGGCTGCTCTCGCATCGCGATTTGCAGAGACTGCGGCTTGCCTCGCGCCGGCACCGGGACCCGCGGTGCAGCTAGCTACGGCCGACTTCATGCGCGACGGCCACTATCTGCGGCATCTGCGGCGCACGAAACGCGCCTACACCGCGCAGGGCGATGCATTGCTGAAACAGCTCCGCACGCGCTCTGCGACGGTTGCGATTGCCGGTCTGGCCGCGGTGCTGCGATTGCCAGACGGAGCACCCGATCTCGCTATCGCCCGGGACGCAGCGTCGTTTGGACTGGCACCGACGCCGCTATCGCTTTGGTACGCTCAAACCGCTTCGGCGTGCCCCGGACTGTTGCTGGGCATCGCGACGTCTCCGCTCAAGAAGATCGAGGCGTCCTGCGACCGGCTCCTTCGGATCATCGACCGTTTAACGTGATCCGTACCCGGCCTCGGCCGCCTCAACCGGCCAACGTCACGATCAAAGGCCCGTTGCGGGTGGCGATCACGGTGTGCTCGTACTGCACGGTCGGCGCCTCGGGATTGCTGTAGAGCGTCCACGGGTCGTCGCCATTCTCCGCCCATTCGGCGCCCATGGAGAGGAACGGCTCGACGGTGAACACCAGGCCATCGTTCATGATGCGGCGTTCGGAGCGATCGGGCCAGGTTGCGATCTCCGTCGGCTCCTCATGGAGCGACAGGCCGACGCCGTGACTGGCGAGATTCCTGACCAGGCTGTAGCCCTTCTTTCGCGCAAAGGTCCCGATCGCCTGACCGATCCCCGCGATCGGTTTGCCGGCACCGACCTGCTGCAGGCCGGTCCACATCGCCCGCCGGCCGTCCCGGCAAAGTCGTTCGATCCCGCGGCTTACGGGCGGAACGGCGAACGAGGCTCCGGTATCGGCAAAGAAGCCGTTCTTCTCGGCTGACACGTCGATGTTCACGAGATCGCCGCGCTCGATCCGCCGCTCGCCCGGGATGCCGTGAGCGATCTCCTCGTTCACGCTGATGCAGGTTGCCCCCGGAAAATCATAGGCCAGCTCCGGCGCCGAACGCGCGCCGGCGGCCTCCAGCAGCTGTCGTCCGATCCGGTCGAGTTCGGAGGTGGTCATGCCCGGCTCGAGCGCTTTCCCCATTGCCTCCAGCGTGGCGGCGACGATGCGCCCGATCTCCTTCAGGCGCGTCAAGTCGTTGTCATCGGAGATTGTCATGTCAGGGCTCTTGTGCGGGAGGCCCGGACATAGCGCCTGCGAGGTCGGCTTGCAAACCGGCCAGCCCCGGAGAATCCTGCCGCAGCGGCGCCGGCGATTGGCGCAGGCTCGCGGCCCGGACGGCGGCGAAATAAACGTGAACCGTCACGCCACCGCAACCGACGCCCTGGACGGACAGTCCCTGGACAGCAGGCTTCTCGCCGAACGTTGGCGCGACGCCTTTGACCAAGCCCGTGCAGTAAGCGCAGGACGGTCGATGGGCAGGTTTGCCAATCATCGCTCGGAAGCTGAAGCCTGCCCGGTGCGTCAGCCTCCGCCCTACACCGGCGTGTAAACCACCAGCTTCAGCGCGGGATCGTCGTTGGCCTGGAAGCTGGTGTGCTCGAAATGCAGCACGCCGAGGGTTGGATGCGACATCGTCTTGAGGCCCGAAGACGTGCCGCGGACCTCGTGGGCTTCCCACCATTTGACGAATTCCGGGCTGCCCTGCCGCAGCCGCGTCAGCAATTCCGCAAAGGCGGGATCGCCGGCCCAGACGTCGTGCGTGGCGCGAAACATCGCGACCATGCGCTTGGCTACTTCCGCCCAGCCCGCTCCGTAAGCCTTGCGCGTCTGCTTGTTGGTCATCATCAGCAGCATCGTGTTGCGATCCGCCTCCGGCAGGCGCCCGAACGCGAAGACCTGCTCGGCGGCCGCGTTCCAGGCCAGCACGTCCCAGCGCCGCCCGGTGACATAGGCCGGATGCGGCAAGCTCTCGACCAGCCGCTGGATCGGCGGCGGCACGGTCTCGCGGGTGAAGACGCGCCTGTCACCGTCGCGCGCCAGCGCCTTCAGGTGCGCGTGCTCGGTCTTGCTGAGGCGCAGCGCGCGGGCCAGCGCATCGACGGTGGTTACCGAGGGGCTCACCGTGCGGCCCTGCTCGAGGCGGATGTACCAGTCGACGCCGATGCCGGCGAGTTGCGCGACCTCCTCGCGGCGCAGCCCCACGGTGCGCCGGCGCCCGCCGATCGGAAGGCCGACGGCCTTCGGCGACAACTTTTCGCGGCGGGACCTCAGGAAGTCGCCGAATTCGACGCGGCGCGGATCGGCCATGATGTCGCTCACGGATGGAGGGCCCCTGCAATACTAGGATAATACCAGGCCTTCTTGCCCTGTCCAAGTCGGCGCATACCCCTTCACCCACTTTGAGGTGAACATCATGAAAGCTGCCGTACTCAAATCCTTCGGCACCCCCCTCGTCATCGAGGAGGTCCGCGACCCCGTCATCGGCACCGGCGAGGTCGTCGTCGACGTCGTCGCAACGCGCGTGCTGTCCTATACCAGCGAGGTACTCAGCGGCGCGCGCAACTACGCGCTCGACCTTCCGGTCGTCCCCGGCGCCGGCGGCGTCGGACGGGTGCGCGCGATCGGACCGGATGCGACCAAGCTTGCCGTCGGCGACTGGGTGATCTGCGATCCGACGGTGCGTTCGCGCGACGATGCGATCGCGCCCGACATTCATCTGCAGGGCGTGAGCGCACGCGGTGAAGGCGGCATGCATTTGCAAAAATACTTCCACCACGGCTCGTTCGCCGAGCAGATCAGGGTGCCGACGGAGAATGCGAAGTGGCTTGGCCGGATCACCGACGCCGAATCTGCGCAGTGGTGCGTCCTCGGCACAATGCTCGTGCCCTATGGCGGCTTCCTCGCTGCGAAGCTCCAGCCCGGCGAGACGGTGCTGGTGAGCGGCGCCACCGGAAATTTTGGCAGCGCGGCCGTCGCCGTTGCACTCGCGATGGGCGCGGCCTGCGTGGTAGCGCCGGGGCGTAACGAGGCGATCCTGGCTGACCTCGTCCGCCGCTTCGGCGATCGCGTCAGGCCGGTCAAGCTCACCGGCGTTGAGGACGACGACCGCGAGTTGATGAAGCGCGCGTCTCCCGGCCCGATCGACTGCGTGTTCGACATCATGCCGCCCTCGGTGAGCACGAATGTGGTGCGCGCTGCGATCATGGCGGTGCGGCCCTACGGGCGCGTCGTGCTGATGGGCGGCGTCAACATGCAGGGCGGCCCGGGCCTGGAGCTGCCGTACAACTGGATCATGCGCGATTGCATCACCATCCACGGCGTCTGGATGTATCCGCCGGACGCGGCGACGCGGCTGATCGCGATGGTACGGTCGGGCCTGTTGCGGCTCGATCATTATCAGGCCACGGCGTTCGACCTCGACCATGCCAACGACGCCGTGGCGCACGCCGCGGCCAATGCCGGCCCGTTCAAGATGACGGTGATCAGGCCTTGAGGCCCTGAGGCGGCGGCGAAGCGCCGTCGCCGATTTTTTTCGTCAGTCCGGCCCAAGCACTTGGCTACTGTGCATGGGGTTGTTTTCGCAAAATTGACTACTCGAGCTCGACCACCTGGCCGTTCGAGAGCGAGACCCGCCGGTCCATGCGGCCGGCCAGCTCCATGTTGTGGGTCGCGATCAGCATCGAGACCGAGGTCGCCTTGACCAGCTGCATCAGCGCCTGGAACACGTGATCCGCCGTGTGCGGATCGAGGTTTCCGGTCGGCTCGTCCGCAAACAGCACCCGCGGCGCGTTGGCAACCGCGCGCGCGATCGCGACGCGCTGCTGCTCGCCGCCGGACAGTTCGGCCGGGCGATGGGTGATGCGATCGCCGAGGCCGAGATAGCCCAGGATCTCCTTGGCGCGCTTGACGCTCTCCGACTTCTTCAGGCCGCGGATCATCTGCGGCATCATGACGTTCTCCAGCGCCGAGAACTCCGGCAACAGCCGGTGCGACTGGTAGACGAAGCCGATATCGGTGCGGCGGAGCTGGGTGCGCTCGATGTCGGGCAGCTGCGAGGTCGGCGCGCCCGAGACATAGACCTCGCCGGAATCGGGCGCTTCCAATAGTCCCGCGATGTGCAGCAGCGTCGACTTGCCCGAGCCCGACGGCGCCACCAGCGCGACCGACTGCCCGGCCCACAGCGCGAGATTGGCGCCGTCCAGGATCGTCAGCGGCACCTCGCCCTGCAAGTACTGCCGCTTTATCTCGTGGAGATAAATGACCGGTACGTCTTCCGCCCCCTGCTGCTGCTCCATCAACCCCTCACTCGTACCGCAGCGCTTCGACGGGATCGAGGCGCGCGGCGCGCCACGACGGATACAGCGTCGCCAGGAACGACAGCGTCAGCGCCATGATGACGACGGCCGTGGTCTCGCCGACGTCGATATCGGCGGGCAGTTTCGACAGGAAATAGAGCTCCGGCGAGAACAGCTCGGTCGAAGTCAGCCAGGACAGGAATTGCCGGATGGATTCGATGTTGAGACAGATCACGAGGCCGACGATGAAGCCGACCAGCGTGCCGACCACGCCGATCGAGGCGCCCGTGATCAGGAATATCCGCATGATCGAGCCCTGCGAGGCGCCCATCGTGCGCAGGATCGCGATGTCGCTGCCCTTGTCCTTCACCAGCATGATCAAGCCGGAGACGATGTTCAGCGCCGCGACCAGCACGATCATGGTCAGGATCAGGAACATCACGTTGCGCTCGACCTGGAGCGCGTTGAAGAAGGTCGAATTGCGCTGCCGCCAATCGACCAGGAACACCGGCCGCCCGGCCGCCTCCGTCACGGCCTGACGGAAGGCGACGATCTGATCGGGATTGGTGGTGAACACCTCGATCGAGGTGACGTCGTTGCTGCGGTTGAAATAGGCCTGCGCTTCCGCGAGCGGCATGAACACGAAGCCGAGGTCGTATTCGGACATGCCGATCTCGAACACGGCGACGATCTTGTACGGTTTTATGCGCGGCGTCGTGCCCATGGGCGTGACCGCGCCTTTCGGTGCCACCAGCGTGATGCTGTCGCCGGCATGCAGCGACAGCTGGTCGGCGAGGCGCCGGCCGATCGCGACGCCCTGCCCCTCGTCGAAGCCCTCGAGCGAGCCCTGCTTGATGTTCTTGGCGATCGAGGTGAGGTTGTTGAGGTCGTCGGAGCGGATGCCGCGCACCAGCACGCCCGAGGCGTTCCACGGCGAGGACGCCAGCGCCTGGCCGTCCACGACGGGCGCGGCGAGCCGGATGCCTTTGACCTGGCTGAGGCGGTCGGCGACGTCCTTCCAGTCCGTCAGCGGCGATTCCAGCGGCTGGACCAGGATGTGGCCGTTCAGCCCCAGGATCTTGTCGAGCAGCTCTTTGCGGAAGCCGTTCATCACCGCCATGACGATGATCAGCGTCGCCACGCCCAGCATGATGCCGAGGAAGGAGAACCCGGCAATGACCGAGATGAATCCCTCCTTGCGGCGCGCGCGCAGATAGCGCGCCGACAGCATCCACTCGAAGGGCGCGAAAGGCGCGGTTGGCTTGGTCTCGGTCATGGTTTCATCCATCGCTTGATAATCCCATGATTCGGGGTCAATTGTGGCCGGATTGCCGGCCCATCATCGCGCGATGAACACTATTCAGCCGACGAGGCGGGCAACCGCGTCCGCAGGCGACATCGTCTCGCGGAAGCCGTCACTGCGCCGCTTGATCTCGACCTTGCCGTCGGCGAGGCCCTTCGGCCCGATCATGATCTGCCAGGGGATGCCGATCAGGTCGGCGGCGGCAAACTTTGCGCCGGCGCGCTGGTCAGTGTCGTCATAAAGCACGTCGACGCCCTTGGCCGTGAGCTCGGCGTAAAGCTTCTCGCAGGCCGCATCGACGGCCGCATCGCCCTGCTTGAGGTTGAGGATCGACACGCGGAACGGCGCCACCGCCTCCGGCCATTTGATGCCGGCATCGTCATGGCAGGCCTCGATGATGGCACCCAACAGCCGCGAGACGCCGACGCCGTAGGAGCCGCCGTGAATCGGCACATCGACGCCGTCGGGGCCCGCCACCAGGGCTTTCATCGCGTCGGAATATTTGGTGCCGAAATAGAAGATCTGCCCGACCTCGATGCCGCGGGTGTTCACCCGCTTGTCCGCGGGCACTTCCTGCTCGAACCGCGCCGCGTCGTGAACGTCCTCCGTCGCCGCGTAGACCGAGGTCCACTGCTTGATGATCGGCGTCAGGTCGCCCTCGTAGTCGACATCCGCGCCCGGCACCGGCAGGTCCAGCACGTCGCGATTGATGAACACGCCGGATTCGCCGGTCTCGGCCAGCACGATGAACTCGTGGCTGAGATCGCCGCCGATCGGGCCGGTCTCGGCGCGCATCGGGATCGCCTTCAGCCCCATCCGCGCGAAGGTGCGCAAATACGCCACGAACATCTTGTTATAGGCAACGCGCGCCGCGGCCTCGTTGAGGTCGAAGGAATAGGCGTCCTTCATCAGAAACTCGCGGCCACGCATCACGCCGAAACGCGGACGCTGCTCGTCGCGGAATTTCCATTGGATATGATAGAGATTCAGCGGCAGGTTCTTGTAGGACTTCACATAGGCGCGGAAGATCTCGGTGATCATTTCCTCGTTGGTCGGCCCGTACAGGAGCTCGCGCTTGTGGCGGTCGGCGATGCGCAGCATCTCCGGGCCATAGGCGTCGTAGCGGCCGCTCTCGCGCCAGAGGTCGGCGAGTTGCAGCGTCGGCATCAGCAGCTCCAGCGCACCGGCGCGATCCTGCTCCTCGCGCACGATCTGCTCGATCTTCTTCAGCACGCGGAAGCCAAGCGGCAGCCAGGCGTAGATACCAGCCGCCTCCTGCCGGATCATGCCGGCGCGCAGCATCAGCCGATGCGAGACGATCTCCGCCTCTTTCGGATTTTCCTTCAGGATGGGCAGAAAGAACCGCGACAACCGCATGGTAATACTCTGGGAATCAGTGGTGGGTTGCAGTGAAACCGGATTGAGAGCAAAAACACAAGACCGGGAATGAGGAAAAGCCGCTAACGCAACGGGATTCCTGTCATTTTTCCGTCGGACTTCAGGTTCGCCCTGAGCTGTGCCTCACCGCTCCGTGACATCGAGTTCATCTTCGAGCGTGATCTGCTCGAAGTCGGTCACCAGCGCGTCGATCCGCATATGCCAGCGGCCGGCGAACGGAAGCTCCACCTTGCGCACGTGCCAGTAGCCGTCGGGCCCCAGCGAGGCCTTCCGCTCCATCGGTTCGATGCCACGCTCGGGCAGGCTTAGCGTCAACGTCGCCTCCTTGGCCGCCAGCGGCGTCGCCTCGCCGGTCATCAGTTGGAGCACCACATCGTTAGCCCCCGCCTTGCCGGGCGAGACCAGCACCTGGAACATCGCCTTGTCGCTATGGATGTGGATCGCCAACGGCGTCTCCGGAACGATGGTTCGCGGCGGCGGCGTGAAGCGCCAGCCGGCGACCACGGCCAGGATGGCGAGAGCAATCGCACCTTCCAGCAGGATCGAGCGCCTGAGCGCGGGCGTCCCTGTCTCGTTTCGGGCCAGAGCCGGTGTCAACCGGAACCGATTGAGCGCGGCCAGCGCGAGCAATCCAGTGACCAGGACGAGCTTGGTCGAAAGGATCAGCCCGTAGCGAGTGCCGACCAGCGCTTCCGGCCTTTCGAGCTGAACGATCGCGAGCGCGAGGCCGGTCAAGGCCAGCACGCCCACCGCGAGCGCAGCAATGCGGGAAAAGCGGTTCACAATCGGGAGCGTCGCCATCGTCGGCTTCGACACCAGCACTCCGAGCGGGGCCAGCGCGCCGACCCAGAAGGCAACGCCGAGGCCATGGAGAAAGATCGCCGGCCGCGTCAACGCCTCGGGCGGCGCCGTTGCGGCGTGTCCGGTCATCGCGAGCGACAGACCGACACCGATGAACGCGATCATCGCAAGAGCGCGCGCAAACCACGCGCTGCACAGCGCCAAATACGCAAGCAGCATCGCTGCGAAGGCGACCAGCAGGGCAGGACCGGCGCTGGTCGCAAAAGCGACCTTCCAGGGACCAGCGGTCGCGAGAGCAGATAGTGGCTGCCCGAGAAGATCGAGCCCCAACGCGCCGACGGATGCCACCGCGCTCGCAAGGCCGACGGCGAGCGCCATGCGCGGGACTGCCATGCCGGTCGTCGACCACGCCACCCAGCGCGCGAAGAACACGCCGCCGACGCCGACGAACAACCCGATATAGAGACCGACCCGCGTCAGCCAGATCAGCGCGTTCAACCCGGCGTCCGCGGCGGCGGGCGGCTTCGTCGCCGTCGGCATGCCGACCGAGAAGATCACCGATCCCGTGACGGGATGGCCGTCCTGCGAGATCACGCGATAGCTGACGACCGCGGTGCCCTCAGGCAGATCCGCTGGCATCGCGACCGAAATCGTCTCGCCCGATGCGCTGACGCGCGCATCGTCCCTCGCCCGGCCCTTCCCATCGATCAGCCGGATCGCGCCCGGTGTCACCGGTTCGTTGAAGCGCAGTTCCACCGCCTTGGGCGCGGTCGCGAGCATGCTGCCGTTCGCCGGCTCGACCGCGACCAGTGCCGCGTGCGCCGACGCACCGCTTGCAAAGCCGGCAACGAGGAGCAGCGTCGCGAGCGCGGCGAGCAGGCGCATCAGGGTTTTGGCAACAGCTTCACGCCAGGCGCCGGCGACTTGCCCTCGGATTTGCCCTCGTGTGAATGCCCTGCCCCCTCGGCTGGGATCTCGATCCAGCGGCTGACGCCGGTCTCGCATTCCTGGACGACGGGAAAGTACAGAATCGTGTTCGGCTTGAGGCCGTCGGTGAGGAATGTGCTGAGGACGAACTCGTCATAGTTCTTGTCCGGCAGCTTGCCGCCGGACCATGCCACCTCCTTGACGCCGGAGGAGAGCTTGTTGCCGTGATAGTCGTATTCTCCGGCATATTTGCCCTCGACGACATCGACATTCCAGCCCGCCTTCGGCATCGGCTTCACCGCGATCACCCCTTCCGGAATCTGCACCCGGATCTTCACGGTCGGCGAGCCCGCGCAGCCATGCGGCACGGTGAAGACGGCCTTGTAGGATGCACCGATCCTTGCTTGCTTGGTCTCGAGCGAGACGTGCGCCGCCGCCGGCGAGGCGACGAGCGCGGCAATCAGGAACAGACAGGATCGCTTCGACATATCAGGTCTCCCGAGAGTCCAGGCCCGTCTCATTTCATTTTCATTCCCGAATGATCCGGCTTCATATCCATGTGACCGGAATGCCCGGCGTCGCCGGGGACCTGCGCGCCGACGCCCTGGACGTCGAGGGAGACGGCGACTTTGCCGGCCTTCTCGAATTGCAGTGTCACCGGCACCTTGTCGCCCTGCTTGAACGGGCCCTTGAGCTCCTGGAGCATCAAATGATAGCCGCCAGGTGCGAACTTGACCGTCTTGCCGGGCTCGATGGTGAGCCCTTTGTCGAGCGCGCGCATCTTCATCACGCCATTCTCGACGGCCATCTCGTGGATCTCGAACTTGCCGGCAATGTCGGCGGAACCGCCGATCAACCGGTCCGGCGCCGTTCCCTTGTTCTCGATGACGAGATAGCCGCCGGCGACCTTTGCGCCGCCCGGTGTCGCACGGCTCCACGGCTGCGAGATGACGAGATCGCCGGCCTTGACGTCATCGGCCAGAGCGGGTGCTGCGGAGATCGCGAGTGCGAATGCAGCGAGCAGCACGTTTTTCGAGATCGTTTTCATTTCCGTATTTCCTTTGCAGAACTGGATTTCAGTGTTTGGAGAGTTGTTGCGCCGACCATTTTTCAAGGTCAGCGATTTCGGCAGAGCCTTCGATCGTCGTGATGGTCCCTTCCCGCGAGATGAGCATGGTGCGGGGGATGTCGCCCTGCCAGGCCGGATCGATCTCGAACCGCAAGCGCTCGACGAAGCCGTCGTTGAAGATGAAATTTTCGGTGGACGACAGACCCGCCTTGTCGAGCATCGATTGCGTCGCCGCCGGCAGGTTCGGCACGAGATCGGCGCTCACAGTGACAACGTCGATCTCCGGATGTTCTTTTGCAAACTGCCCGAGCAGCGGCAGTTCGACCTTGCAGGGGCCGCAGGTCACGCCCCAGAAATGCACGAGCACGGGCCGGCCGGCGTGCCCCCTGAGGACGCCTTGCCAGCTGCCGCGTTCGAACGGCTTCAAGGCGGGAGATGTGCCGAACGCAGCCGCAGATGCGATCAGGACGCCGAGACTCACAATGCCGGCAAATCGAAATCTCATGGCTGGTCCTCGATGGCTGTGAGGCGATAACCATCCGCCTTCGTCATCCATGACAAATAGGTCTGCTTGCCGTTGGAGACGAGCAAGGGGTGATCGGACGTGTCGCCCGTGGTCGCTATCGTCCTCGGCGGCGACCAGGTCTCGCCATCG
The DNA here is from genome assembly GCF_002266465.3 of Bradyrhizobium symbiodeficiens. NCBI lineage: Bacteria > Pseudomonadati > Pseudomonadota > Alphaproteobacteria > Hyphomicrobiales > Nitrobacteraceae > Bradyrhizobium > Bradyrhizobium symbiodeficiens. Next base: position 4,113,076 of record NZ_CP029427.2, read on the forward strand.
TCGTGGGAGACCGTCAGCTGGACCGACGTCTTCTCGCCGTCGAACTCCTTCCAGACCATCACGGTCCCAGCAGGACCTGCGAGCACGAACGGCCGCGTCGGATTGCGGCCCGGCTGGCCCAGCGCCATGGGCGCGGAGAAGGTGCGGCCTTCATCGCGGGAGTGCGCGTAGAACAATCCCTTGCGCGCCTTGCCGTTGGTGTACCAGGCGACGTGATAGGTCCCGTTCGGCGCAACGGTGAGGCTCGGCCCGTGATGTGGACAGGCATTGATCTGCCAGTCGTCAACGCTGACCCTGCGGACTTCACCTGGTGTCGCAACGTCCGGGAAGGTCATGACCGCGTGGTCGCGCACGCCACCCTCGAAAATGTTCCTGAAGATCACGACAGGCCGTCCGGGCGCGGCGAATGCCAGCCCCAACCGGCAGCACTCGCAGGTGCCCTCACGCGCCAGCTTTGCTTCCGCGTAGGTGGTACCGCCGTCGCTGGACGAGGTGAAGAACAGCCCGGCTCCCTCGTATTTCTGTCCCGCCTCCTTCGCAAGAGTGCGATTGCGCTTGTCCAGCCAGGCCGCGAAGACCGTTCCATCCTGATCGAGCGCCAGCGCCTCGAACCGCTGGCTCTCATTATTTGCGCTGATGGGCTTCAGTTCGGCAAAGCTCTTCCCGCCATCGGCCGAGCGCGTGTAAAGCACCTGACCGTTGAAGGCCTCGTCCCTGAAGGTCGAGAACGCGAGCGCAATGCCGCCCTTGCGGTCGACCACGATCTTCGGCCGCGCGTCCGGTCCCCAATCGAGGTTGAGCCGTTTCGACGTGACCTGGGTGGGCGGTGAAAAGCTGCGGCCCGCATCCTGCGAACTAGCGACCGAGACCTGCCCTCCCGCCATCCAGACCAGCCACAACTTGCCGTCCGGACTGAAGGCAGGCGTCACCTTGGTGGCACACCGCAGAGTCGGTTCCTCGCACGCAGCTTCGGACACATGCGGGGCGCGCATCTGTGCAAGCGCCGCACTTTGCAGGAACATGCAGGCGACGATCCCGAGCAGGCCGGTTCGGGTCATGCCCCACTCCCTTCGAGAAGCCCGGATCATTTGAATGCCACCTTCATACCCGCAACGAATGTGCGCGGCGAGCCCGCATAGATCGACCCAGCCGTGTTCGCAAGCGCGCTCGCAGAACTCGGAAGACCTCCCGTCACCGTATTGGCGATGTTGTTGGCCGAGGCGACGTAAGTACGGTCGAACACGTTCCTGACTTCGAGAAACAGGTTCAGGGATCTGAACGTGTCGGACAGCAGATCCGTCTTGTAGTGGACGTTCGCATTGACGAGCTCATAGCCCGGCGCCTTCAACAGATTTGCATTGTCCATGTAGAAGGAATCCTTCCACTGGATCTCGACGAAGCCACCGAGACCGGTCAGGGGGCCGGCGAATTCGTCGTAGCCAATTCGAGCCGTCAGCTCGTTGGGCGATATTCCGGGGATCTTGTTGCCGGCCCGGTTGAAGCTGAACACCGCGCCGTTGGTGATGTTCTCGACATATTCGGTATAGACCTCGTCGAGATAGGTGTACGCCGCCATGAACCGCCAGCCCGGATAGAACTTCCAGTCGGCGGCAAGCTCGATGCCGCGATGTTCCGAGCGCGGCGCGTTGAACGTATAGGAAACACCGGCAATCGGGGTCGCCTGACTGACGATCTCGTTGCGGAAGAATTCGTAAAAGCCGGTCGCGCTGAGCTTGAGCGTGTTGTTGGGAGTCCAGTCGAAACCGAGATCGTAGCCCAAATTTTTCTGGACCTGGAGCTGGGTATTGTTGCCCGACAAGCCAGTCGGAAGGACAAAGAGATTCGAAACCTGCGGAGTGCCATATCCAGTGGCGACCCGTCCGCGGAAGAGCCATTCGTTGTTGAGATTGTAGAGCAGCGCCAGTTCTGGCGCTGCATTTTGAAACTGCCGGTCTGCCGTCGTCAGCGTCGTGGTGGTGATGCCGCTGGGGCCGGCATAAGCATACGCCGTATTGACGCCTTTCAGCAGGGTCGTCTCCCAGCCGATACCGGCAACCGCCGTCAACGCAGATGTGAGCTTGAGCTCTTCCCTGACACGTACGCCAAAATTTGTCGTTTCACTGTGGAGGTTGCTCGACAGCCTGCCGAGCGTCGCGTTGCCTCCGGGCATCACGTTTCGCGTGTCGCTCGATGCCGTCAGAGTATTGTAGAAGGCGCCAAAGAACGCAGTGGACTCCAAGCCTAATATCTCTCCGCGCTTGGTGAGATCGCTCATGTAATTATACGACGGAAAATCGCCGATCGCACTGGTCGAGCCGGTGGGCTGACTGATGTTCCGGTCGTCAAACACGAACTGGTTACGCCACGTCGTCGTATTGTCGAAGTCGTGCTCCCAACGGCCGCCGACGATGGTTCGGCGATCGTTTCGCCCGAGCCCGGCCTGCGTGGCGGTCTCGGTGTCCTTGCCGCCGTTGAAGCCGTTGTTGAAAAGAGACACGGTGGGACATCCGGCCGTCCCCGTGCCGGTCGTGCAACCCTGCTGGAAGGGATTGGTGTAGAACTGGTTCAGCGACTGCCGAAGCGGCAGCCGCGCGCTGAGATCGTTGTTGATGATCTTGACCGTGAAGCGGTCGTCCGGCGTTGCCTTGAGCGTGCCGAGGAAGTTGACGGTCTGCGTATTGAACCAGCTGTTGCCGATATAGCCGTCGCCCCGTGTGTCGCTCGCGAACAGGGAGCCCTCGAAGTTCCCGACCTTCTTGCCGGCCGCCAGGTAGTTGTTGAGGTAACCGTAGCTGCCGCCATCGACGCCGTATTCGACACCGTCGATCGTGCCACCCGGCCGTGTGCGAAAATTGAGCGCGCCGCCGGTCGCATAATTGCCGTAGAGCGCCGACGAGGGGCCACGGATCACGTCGATCGCACTGTAGGCGTGCGGATCGATCAAGTCGCTGCGCGACAGGCCGTCCGGCTGCGTCACCGGGAAGCCGTCGTCGAAGATCACGAGATTGCGGATCGCGAAACCGTTCCGGGCGTTGGATCCGCGAATCGAGATGCCGAAGTCGCGCGGGCCATTACCCTGCTTGATCGAAATACCCGGGCTGTCCCGCAAGACGTCGCCGACCGAAAACGACGGGCGGTTGTCGAACTGGCTGCGATCGATGGTCGTCGCGGTCTGGCCGGCCGGCGCTTGGTTGAGACCGGCCCGCGCTGCGCCGGTGGACATGATGTTGTTTTGCCCCTGGGCGCCATCGGTCGCGGTCGGCGCGACCGGCCTCGCTGCCCGCGACGCCGAAGCGGAGCGTTGCCGCGTTGGCCGGGTGATTGGTTTGGCACGGGACGTTTTGGGCGCCTCGACCGTCACTGCGGGAATCGCTTCCGAGGCAGCCTGGGCGAGCGCGTCTGAACCGATCGGGGACACCAGCCCGAAAAACAGGGGCAAGCCGGCGCGCCCCATCGCACGAATGCGTAACATCTCTTGAATTCCTGACATCCGGCATTGCGGCCGGTCCATTAAGCACGCCGTCGGCACGACAATTGCGCGCACCAACGGTTCGATTTGTCGCTACGTCAGGAAAATTGAGGTGGGGCGCGCGCCTGGGCGCTCGGACCCTTGGGAGCGGCGATGGCCGACGCATCCGCCGGCTGCCACACCACGCGCTCGGCATGGCGGAACGGAATCGAGAGTCCCGCGTGGGTCGGCGAATCGAGCGAGGCGCCCGCCTGAGCCAGGCAACACAGGGCGCACGCGCCCGCACGCGCGGTCGGGGTGCCGGTCCGATCGTCGAGGCCGCCCTGTTCGTTCGCACTGTGGCAGATGACGGCGGCAGACAGCGGATCGGCAACGGCCCGGCCGGTCGCCCAGCACGCGGCAATCGGCGCCAGCACCTGCATCACCAGGGCGAGCAGGACCAGGGGGAGGAATTTCTGTAGCCGCGCGTGCATCCGCCGAACCATTCGTTCGCCGGCTAACTAAACACCGCGCCGGGCTCAAGTCGAGATCAGTTCCGCCGCCTTCTTGGCCCAGCGCAAATTTGTCGAAAATCGAGGTCCGACGACTCCATTATCGCCAAGCGTCCGGTATTTGAGGCAAATCAAGGGGTCGGGCATCCACAAATTTCTTATATTTGTCATACACTTGCGGGACCAAAAGCCCGATCATTTCGTCTATTGCTCGAATTTTGAACATTCGTTGCTGAAAATGATGACAAGTGAGAAAAGTTGATCTAGCATCCCCTTGCTCAGGCTGGCCGCGAGGTCGAAGTCTGGTGGTCCAAGTCTCGGGAGGAGCCCCTGGCGCGCAAAACGCAGCGTCGCCCCGTCAATCAAGAGCAAATCTTAGAATCGGGGATAATAGGGTCGACACAATTTTCGAGCGGGGCTAGGGCCCCGCTCTTTTTTTGTCCGCATGGCACTTCTGCCGATGAATAAGTCCCCCAATCCGGTCGAACTCAGCTTTGAGCTCGTGCCCTTGCGCTGCACCGATCTCACGCCGCTGGTCTATCAACGCCTGTTCGACGAACGTCCCGAAACGCAGGCGATGTTCCGCTCGCAGGGCGGCGACCTCGTGAAGGGATCGATGCTCGCGCTGACGATCGGGGCGATTCTCGATCTGGCCGCTGAGCGTCGCGGGCAATTCCGGCTGATTGCCTGCGAGCTTGCCTCGCACGACGCCTATGGCACGTCGCGCCAGCTGTTCATCGCCTTCTTCGCGGTCATCAGGGACACGCTGCGCGATCTGCTCGGCGATGAATGGTCCATCGAGATCGCGCAGGCCTGGGACACATTGCTCACCGACATCGACGCACTCACCGGCACGACAGCCTGACGCTTTGCGCTGCACCAACGCGGCTTGCTGCGAGCGCAGCGAGTGATTGCAGATTGAGTGGCGTCAACTCTTGTGAGACACTTTCGGACATCGGTTGCGCAATCAATGACGCGCCGACGATAAAATTTATGGGAGCGAGCGATGTCCGGGACGAAAGATTTCTCGACGACGAGGCGCGATCTTCTTCAGGCGGCTGCGACCGCCGGCGCCGGAGCTGCCCTGCTCGGCAGCATGGGCATAAACCCTGCATTGGCCGCCGAGGTCGGGCGAAGCGAGAAGCCGCTGAAGGCGGCGTTCTCCAATGCGGGCCTTCAGGCCACCTGGTGCGCGCAAGGCAAGCAAGCCGCCGAATTCTGGGGCAAGCTGTTCAATGTCGAGGTCACCTGGTTCGACGGCCAGCTCGACGCGGTGAAGCAGCGCGCGGCGATCGACAACATGGCCTCGCAGAAATGGGACTTCGCCGCGATCCAGGCCTTCGGCATCGGCACCCTCACCCAGCCCGTGCAGAAGATGATCGACGCCGGCACGCCCGTGATCGATATGGACACGCTGATCGCACCGCTCGACCAGATCAACGTCCACTCCTTCCTCGCCCCTGACAACGAGTTCATGGGCGCCTCTGTGACGCAGGCGCTGTGCAATGCGATGGGCGGCAAGGGCAAGATCATCATGACGCAGGGCGCGCTCGGGCATACCGGCGCGCAAGGGCGGGCAAAAGGCTTCACCAACACGGTGAAGCAATTCCCCGGCATCGAGGTGCTCGACACCCAGCCGGCCGACTGGGACGTCTCCAAGACGGCGCGGCTCTGGGAAACCTATCTGACCAAGTACCCGCAGATCGACGCGGCGTTCTTCCACAATGACGACATGGCGCTTGCCGCCGCCAACATCATGAAGGCGCGGGGCCGCACCAACATCCTGATCGGCGGCGTCGATGCCATGCCGCCGGCGATCCAGGCGGTAAGCGAAGGCCGTATGTTCGCGACCGTGCGCAATCCGTCCTGCCGTATCCATGGCGGCGCCATCATCGCTGGCGTCTCGGCCGTTGTCGGCGGCGAAAAGAGCGGAAAGGGCATTCCCAAGAACGTCGTCACCGACGGCCCGGTCGTAACCAAGGCCAACGCCGCCGGGATGCAGTGGATGCAGGATCACTTCCTGATCTGAGCCTCCAATATCTGAGCTTTCATGCGAGAGGATCGTTCGCCCATCCTTGAACTGCAGGGCATCACGAAGAGCTTCGGCGGCGTCGAAGCGCTTCGTGGTGTCGACTTCGCGCTCCACGCAAGTGAGATCCACGGTCTCGTCGGCGAGAACGGCGCGGGAAAAAGCACGCTGATGAAGATCATCGCCGGCGTGCACACCGAATTCTCCGGCCGCTTCCTGATCGACGGCCAGGCGACGCATTTCCGCTCGGCGCGCGATGCGCACGCGGCCGGCATCGCCATGGTGCATCAGGAACTCTCCGTCGCACCCGACCTCACCGTCGCGGAGAATGTCTTCCTCGGCAACCAGCCGACCAACGCCCTCGGCCTCGTACAATGGCGGCGCATGGCGCGCGAGGCCGGTGAGCAGCTGGCACGACTGGGTCTCGACGTCGATCCGATGAGCCGGCTCGGCGACCTCTCGATCGGCCTGCAGCAGCTGATCGAGATCGCGCGCGTGCTGTTCTCCGGCGCCCGCATCGTCATCCTGGACGAGCCGACCTCCGCCCTCTCCCCGCCCGAGGTCGAGCGTCTGTTCGCGACGCTGCGGCGGCTGCGCGAAGAGGGTACTGCAATCGTCTTCATCTCGCATTTCATCGAGGACATCCTGCGCGTGTCGGACACGGTGACCGTGTTCCGCAACGGGCGGAAGGTCGCGGAGACCGCGAGCGCCGCCACCAGCAAGGGCGCGCTGATCGAGGCCATGATCGGTCGCGGCGGCGAAGCGCTCGAGCACAGCTACAGCGACGATCTGATGCTGCCAACGCCGAGCGACAGCCCGGTGGTGCTCAAAGTCGACCAGCTGTCGCTGGCGCGCAGCCTGAAGGACATTTCCTTCGAGGCCCGCGCCGGCGAGGTGCTCGGCATCTACGGCTTCATGGGCTGTGGCCAGCAGGAATTGTCGCGCATCCTGTTCGGCAAGCTGAAGCCGGACGCCGGCACGCTTGCCGTCGAGGGTACGCCGAAAACCTTTGCCAGCACGGCGGCGGCGCGGCGCGCCGGAGTGGCGCTGGTGCCCGAGAGCCGGCGCGACATGCTGTTCCACCAGGAGCCGGTCTACAAGAACATCTCGATCAGCATTTTGGACCGCATCTCGTCCCTGCTGCTCAAGCCGGCGCAGGAGCGCGATATCGCGAAGCGTCAGGTCGAGCAATTGCAGATCCGGCCGCCGGTGGTCGGCCTCGACCTCGGCATGCTCTCCGGCGGCAACCAGCAGAAGGTGGCGCTGGCAAAATGGCTGACCTATCCGCCCAAGCTCCTGGTGCTGTGCGAGCCGACCCGCGGCATGGATGTCGGCGCCAAGAACGACGTCATCAACATCGTCCGCGACCTCCGCGCCAAGGGGCTCGCCATCATCGTGCTGTCGACCGAGCCGGAAACGGTGCTGTCGCTGGCCGACCGCATCCTCGTGCTCAAGCGCGGCGTATTGGTGCGGGAATTCAAGAACGAGCCGGTCAGCAAGGACCGCCTGCTGGAGGCGGCGTGACGGAGAAGCACATGAGCAGTGAGACGGCTTTGGCGGCGGGGCAACGGGCGCGCGGGCTTGCGCCCTTCCTGCGCTCGCAGATGCGCAACATCGCCCCGTTCCTCACCCTGATTTTCCTGTCCGGCTTCTTCGCCCTTGCCAGCCCCTCCTTCGCGACGCTCGACAATCTCGGCAACATCCTGACGCAAGTATCGGTCACCGGCATCATCGCCGTCGGCCTCACCTTCGTGATCCTCTGCGCGGAGATCGATCTCTCGATCGCCAGCATCGCCAACGTCACCGGCATCGCGGTCGCCTATTTCACGCTGCAGGAATCCTACGTCAACATCGCCAACATCCCCCTGCCCGGTGCGGTCGCGATCCTGCTGTCGATCCTGCTCTGCGCCCTGCTCGGTCTCGTCAACGCGCTGGGGCTGACCGTGATCGGCATCCCCTCCTTCATCATGACGCTGGCGATGATGCAGATCGCCGCCGGCATCTCCGCGCTGCTGGTGCGCGGCCAGATCGCCTACAAGGTGCCGAGCCTGATCACCACGCTCGGCTCGGGCTCGATCGGCGGCATCCCCTGGCTCGTCATCGTTGCAGCCATCATGCTGCTCGGCGGCCATCTGGTTCTGACCTACACCCGCTTCGGCCGCTACGTCTACATGGTCGGGGGCAATCGCGAGGCGGCCGAATATTCCGGCCTCAACGTCAAGCTCATCCTGGGTGCCGTCATGGTGATCTCGGCGGTGTGCTCGGGCATCGGCGGCATGCTCGGCGTCGCTCATTTCGGCAGCGCGCAGCAGAACGAGTTCGACACCTACTTGCTCGACTCCATCGCCGCCGTCGTGGTCGGCGGCACCAGCCTTTTCGGCGGCCGCGGCGGCATCGGCAACACCATCGTCGGGCTATTCGTGCTCGGCGTTCTCAATAACGGCCTCGACCACGTCAACATCGACAGCTTCCTGAAGATCCTGATCCGCGGCCTGATCCTGCTGGCGGCGCTGGTGATCAATGTCTATGCGCAGCGGCTGAGGGAAAGGGCGGTGGAGTAGACCGCCTCAAAGTAAAAATCGCGAAAACAACCCCATGCACAGTAGAAACTGTGTGGGATCTTAGCCGCTTATCGAAGCCGCAATTGCGTGACCGCCGCCTTTCGCAACGTCTTCAGCCCGACAATTCCGGCTGCCAATCCCGCAGCTTTCGCGCGGCGCCGGCGACCTCGGCGATCGTCCGAAATGCCGCCGCCTCCACCATCATCGCCCGTGCGAGCCGGACGGCGCGCGCCTCGCTGACGGCCCGCTTGCTCGGATCCTCGATCAGCTCGAAGTCGATGTTATGGGCGAGACCGAAGATGCGGCGGATGGTTTTCGCCGCGGCGAAACCGACAGTATCAGTGAACAGCCGCTGCATGTAGGCTTGGCGCTCGGCTTCCAGCCGCGCGGCGCCCCGCTCGCCGGCGAAGAGCGAGGCAGGATAGGCATCGCCCGCGGCGCCTGCGCGCCAGAGGTCGAGGAACTTGCGCGAAAACTCGTTCCAGACGTTCTCGACCGTCGCCAGCACCCAGGACTCGAATGCGGCCCGCTCGCCCGGCGCGCGCTCATGACCGGTCGAGGCAAAATAGGCCATCAGGAGGTTGGCGATCACGGCGCCAACGTCGAACCCCATCGGGCCATAGAACGCGAATTCGGGATCGATCACCCGCGTCTGGCTGTCGGTGACCATGATCGATCCGGTGTGGAGATCGCCATGCAGCAGCGCCTCGGGGCTTGCCATGAACTTCAGCTTGAGCCGGGAGACGGCAACGTGTAGCTCCATGTCGTCGCGCAGGCTGGCGGCGAGCGCATCGAGATATGGCGCGGTCCAGCGATTTTGTTCGGCGATGCGATAGGGATCGGTGAAGATCAAATCCTCGGTGATCTTGCAGAGCGCATGATTGCCGGCGAACGCGGCGATGCCCTCCTTCTTCTCGGCCGCAGACAGCGCGAGGTCGGAGGTGAAGAACAGCGTTCGCGCCATGAACGTGGTGATGTCGTCCACGAATCCGGGATATTGCGTTCCCGCAACCAACCCCTTGCGCATGATGATGTGGGGTTCGAGCAGCTCCATCACCGTCAGCGCCAGATTGTCGTTGTGATGCAGCAAGGCCGGCACGAGGCCGGGCGCGAGCTGGGCCTCCCGGGACAGAGCGAGATATTCGTAATGCGCCCGCGACAGCGGCAACGGCCAGCTCTCGCCGACGAGGCGCACGTAAGGCAGCGCCTGCTTCACGGCGACGCCGCCACTCGCGCCCTTGACGATGAAGACGAGGTTGAGATTGCCGTCGCCGACCTCGGTGATCTCCCAGCCGGCGGAATCGCCGAGGAGCGCTTTCAGGTCCGGCAGGCCTGCGAGATAATCCCGCAAGGCCGCCTCATGCAGAATACGATAATCCCCGGCCTGCTCCTGCGCCATGACGATCCCGTCCCATCTGCTGGGCCGGATCGTTACTCCCGCTCCAGGAAGCTCGAGCCGATCTCGGCCTTTCTTTTGATCGGATCGTAATCGCAATAAACGAGATCCGCCACCAGCGTGTAGCTGGCGCTGACGTTGTATTTGTCCAGCTTGACGGAGTTCAGCCCGATCACCGAGGTGCTCTTACCCCCGTTCCATTTGAACGGCGTCGAGCTCTTGGCCTGCTCGCAGGCCATCACGGCTTCGTTGAAGACGTAGCCCTCGACGAACGCCTTCAGGGTGCGCACCTGCGCGGCCATCTTCCATTCGACATAGCCGACGGCACCGAGGCCGGCGACGATCAGCACCAGAAGCGCGATGACGATCCTCTGAAAAGTCATTCGGTCCCCCCAAAGCAATATCGAAAAAATCTAGAACGGCATGCCCATCAATTTCGACAGGCGCTCGATCGAGAGATAGCCGGCGTGATAGGCGACCATCGCGATCCCGTAGATGATTGCCGAGATGATGGTGGTCCAGATCAGCTTGCTCCTCATCCGGGTCAGGATCGGCGCGCCGGGGTCGGTGCCGGGCGCGCCGACGTTATCCTCGTGCTGGCTGCGCACGCCGAACGGCAGCGTCAGGAACAGTGCGACCCACCAGATGACGAAGTAGATTGCGATCGCGGTCGATATCTGGATGGCCATGGCGCGGCCTATGCCTGCTCGATTTCGACCAGCGCGCCGGAAAAATCCTTCGGATGCAGGAACAGCACCGGCTTGCCGTGGGCACCGATCTTCGGCACGCCGTCGCCGAGCACCCGCGCGCCCTCCTTCACCAGCGTGTCGCGCGAGGCGATGATGTCGACGACTTCGTAACAGACGTGGTGGATGCCGCCGTCGGGGTTGCGCTCGACGAATTTTGCGATCGGTGAGGTCTCGCCAAGCGGCTCGATGAACTCGATCTTGGTGTTGGGCAGCGTCGCGAACACGGTGATGACGCCGTGCTCTGGCAACGGCACGGCTTCCGAGATCTGGGCGCCGAACGCCGTGCCGTAGATCTTCGCAGACTTGACGGCATCCTTGGTCGCGATCGCGACATGGTTGAGCCGGCCCAGCATGGTTCTCTCCCGTTAAACTGTCAGTACGTGTACCAGACAGGGAGGCTTTTTGCCCCAATGTTCGTTGATGACGGCCCGGACGGCGCGACGCACCGACTCGCCCAAGGCGTCGGCATCGCGGCGGCGCGCCTTCGGCAGGCCCTCGATGGTGGAGACCACGGCATCGAAGACGAGGTCGTCAAAGGGCTCGCCTTCCCTGGTCTTCTCGGGAATGCCGACGAGATCGACTTCGGGATCGTCGGCCAGCTCGCCCTGCTCGGTCATGGCGATGGCGACGAAGGCGCAGCCGGAAAAGGCCATACGGCGGCGCTCGACCACGGCGCGGGATTTGGAATCCTCCAGGATCGTGCCGTCCTTGTAGAGACGGCCCGAGGGCACTTCGCCGATGATGCCGGGATCGCCGGGGCCGAGCTTGACGAGGTCGCCGTTGCGAATGACCAGGACGCGCGGCACGCCGGCGGCGCGCGCCAGCTTGGCGTGCTCGTGCAGATGCAGAGCCTCGCCGTGGACGGGGATCAGGAGCTGCGGCCTGACCCAGGAGATCATGTCGCGCAATTCGTCGCGGCGCGGATGGCCGGAGACGTGAACGAGATGATCGCGGTCGGTGATGACCTCGACGCCCTGGAGGACCAAATTGTTGATGATCGACCCGACGGCCTTCTCGTTACCAGGGATGGTGCGAGACGAGAAGATGACGCAGTCGCCGCGGTTCAATGTGATCTCGGGATGGTCGTCATTGGCAATACGCGCCAGCGCGGCACGGGCCTCGCCCTGGCTGCCGGTGCAGAGCGCCAGGACTTTGTCGTGCGGCAGATGGCCGTAGACGTCGGTCGAGCGGAAGTTTTGCACGCCGTCGAAATAGCCGGTCTCGCGCGCGACTTGCGACACGCGCTCCATGGCGCGGCCGACCACGACGACCTCGCGATCGGCGGCCCGCGCCGCATCGGCGACGGCCTTGAGGCGCGCGACGTTGGAGGCAAAGGTCGTGACCGCGACACGGCCCTTTGCTGCCTTCACCAGTTCGGTGATGGTTCTGGCAACCTCGGCTTCGGAAGGCGAGCGGCCGTCGCGCACGGCGTTGGTGGAATCGCCGATCAGGGCGAGCACACCCTCATCGCCCAACTCGCGCAGCCGCTTCTCGTCGGTCGGGCGGCCAATGATCGGGGTCGGGTCGATCTTCCAGTCGCCGGTGTGCAGCACGATGCCGGCGGTGGTGTGGATCGCCAGCGCGTGCGACTCGGGAATCGAATGCGCAACCGGAATGAACTCGACGTTGAACGGGCCGATATCGACGCGCCCGCCGGATGGCACCACCGTCACCGGGATCTTCGGCGCATTGCGCTCGGCCGCAAGTTTGGCCTCGAACAGCGCCGCGCTGAACTGCGTCGCGTAGATCGGGCATTTCAGCTTCGGCCAGAGGTCGATGATGGCGCCGAAATGATCCTCATGGGCGTGCGTCAGCACGAGGCCCATCAGGTTCTTGCGCTCCTTCTCCAGGAAGCTGATGTCCGGCATGATCAGGTCGATGCCGGGCAGATGCTCCTCGTCGCCGAAGGAGACGCCGAGATCGACCGCCATCCAGGCGCGCTGCTGGCGGCTGCCGAGGCCGTAGATCGACAGGTTCATGCCGATCTCGCCGACGCCGCCGAGCGGCGCAAATACCAGTTCCTCAGGTTTCGCCATCACGCAGCTCCCACGGAGGCGACAGGGCCAAAGAACACTTCGCCCGCGGCGACCGGCACCCGGCGGCCCTCCGCGGTGCGGACGATCAGGCAGCCGGTGTCGTCGATCGTGTCAAAAATGCCGTCCAGCGTCGTCGCTCCCGTGTTGATCGCGACCCGCTCGCCGAGACCGGCGGCGCGCTCCAGCCAGAGTTTTCGGATATCAGCAAAGCCGCGTCCATTGTCCCAGATGCCCCGGAACTCGACCCAGGCGTCCGACAGCGCCGAGAACAGCTCCTCGGCACTGATCTGGACGCCGAGCGCGGCCAGTGAGATGGCAGGTGTGGGCGTTCCCTCGGGCGCGCCCACGACATTGGTGCCGATGCCGACGACGATGGCGAGACGGTCGCCGACGGCCTCAGCCTCCAGGCCGATGCCGACGAGCTTCTTGCCGTTCGCCAGCACGTCGTTGGGCCATTTCAGCGCGTAGCGGGGACGGCCCTCACCGAGGCGCAGGGCGGCCTCGAGGCTCACCTTCTCGAGCGCGGCTTCTTCAGCGAGCCCGGCGGCAAAGCCGATGGTCGCGGCGACGGCCGGCGCCACGTCCAGGACCTCCAGGATGCTGGCGGCGAGATTGCCCTTCGGCGCGATCCAGGCGCGTTGACGGCGGCCGCGGCCGGCAGTCTGTTCCGACGTGACGAACCACATCGGGCCGCGCTCGCCGCGCCTCGCGTGCTCGATCGCCTCGGTATTGGTCGAGCCGGTCCGCTCGAAGGCCGCGAGCCTGTAGCCCGCGGATGATGCGCGAGGACCGAGCGCGAAAGCCATCCTAGAACAGCGACTTCGCGGCGGCGGAAGCGACGCTCACCACGGGACCCGCGAACAGCGCGAACAGGATGTTGAACAGGCCGAACACCGCCAGCACCGTCTTCACCTCGACCCTGACAGGATCGACCTGACCGGCCGGCTCTTCGAAATACATCGTCTTGACGATGGCGAGATAGTAGTAGGCGCCGACCACGCTGGTGAGCACGCCGACGACGGCGAGCGTGAACAAATTCGCCTTGATGGCCGCGACGAAGACGTACCATTTGGCGAAGAAGCCCGCGAGCGGCGGAATGCCCGCGAGCGAGAACAGCAGCATCGCGAACATGAAGGCGAGCAGTGGATTGGTGCGCGACAGGCCGGCGAAATCGCTGATCTGCTCGACCGCCTGGCCGTTGCGGCGCATGGCGAGGATGATCGAGAACGAGCCCAGCGTCATCGCGACATAGATCACGATATACATCAGCACGCCCTGCGCGCCCTCGACCGTGCCCGAGGCAAGGCCGACCAGCGCGAAGCCCATGTGGCCGATTGACGAATATGCCATCAGGCGCTTGATGTTGCTCTGGCCGATCGCGGCGAAGGAGCCGAGCGCCATCGAGGCGATCGACACGAAAACCAGGATCTGCTGCCACTGCGAGACGATGCCCGGGAAAGCGGTCAGCGTGACGCGGGTGAACACGGCGAGCGCCGCGACCTTCGGCGCCGACGCGAAGAAGGCGGTGACCGGGGTCGGCGCGCCCTCGTAGACGTCAGGCGTCCACATGTGGAACGGCACTGCCGAGACCTTGAAGCAGAGGCCGACGAGCAGGAAGACCAGACCGAACATGAGGCCGACATTCGAGACCGTCGCTGTCGCCGCGATACCGGTGAAGCTGACCGTGCCGGTGAAGCCGTAGATCAGCGAGGCGCCGTACAGCAGCATGCCCGAGGACAGTGCACCGAGCACGAAGTACTTCAGGCCGGCTTCGGTCGACTTGGCGTTGTCGCGGTTCGAGGCCGCCACGACGTAGAGCGCGAGCGACATCAGTTCGAGGCCGAGATAGAGCGAGATAAGGTCGCCGGCCGAAATCAGCACCATCATGCCGAGCGTCGAGAGCAGCACCAGGATGGCGTATTCGAAGATGCGGCGCGACGGATCGGACAGGAACTCGGTCGACAGGATCAGCGTCACCGCCGAGCCGATCAGGGCCAGGATCTTCATGAAGCGGGCGAAATCGTCGACGATGAAGCTGCCGCCGAAGGTCACCTGCTTGCCCGCGGGCAGCATGTATTCGAGCACGCCGACCACGACCAGCAGCACGACCGCCAGCGAGGTGACGGTACCGGTCGTCCCCTGCCCGCGATAGGCGCCCAGCATCAGCAGAGCCATGGCGCCGATCGCGAGCACGATCTCGGGCAGCACCGGCGCCAGTTGGTAACCTGCAGTCACAAAGTTCATGGCGATATCCTGACCTGCCCGATCACTGGAGCAGTGCGGCGGCCTTCACGGCCGTCACAGCGGTGTTGTAGTTGTTGACGAGTTGCTGGACCGAGGCGGCCGACATGTCGAGCACCGGCTTCGGATAGACGCCGAACAGGATCGTCAGCGCGATCATCGGGAACAGCGTCAGGCACTCCCGGAAGGTGAGATCCTTCATGCTCGCCAGCGACGGCTTGACCAGCGCCCCGAACACGACCTTGCGGTAGAGCCACAATGCGTAGCACGCCGAGAGGATCACGCCGAAGGTGGCGAAGAACGCGGTCGGGATCGAGACCTTGAAGGTGCCGAGCAGCGTCATGAACTCGCCGACGAAGCCTGAGGTGCCGGGCAGACCGACATTGGCCATGGTGAAGACCATGAAGGTCAGCGCGTAGAGCGGCATCCGGTTGACGAGGCCGCCATAGGCAGCGATCTCGCGGGTGTGCAGGCGGTCGTAGACGACGCCGACGCAGAGGAACAGCGCGCCGGAGACGATGCCGTGCGAGATCATCTGGAACACGCCGCCGGCGACGCCCTGCATGGTGCCGGCGAAGATGCCCATGGTGACGAAGCCCATATGCGCTACCGACGAGTACGCGATCAGCTTCTTCATGTCCTCCTGCATCAGCGCCACCAGCGAGGTGTAGACGATGGCGATGGCCGAGAGCGTGAACATCAGCGGCGCGAAGTCGTGGGAGGCCAGCGGGAACATCGGCAGCGAGAAGCGCAGGAAGCCGTAGCCGCCCATCTTCAGCATGATCGCGGCGAGGACCACCGAGCCCGCCGTCGGCGCTTCGACATGTGCGTCGGGCAGCCAGGTGTGCACCGGCCACATCGGCATCTTCACCGCGAACGATGCGAAGAAGGCCAGCCACGCCCAGGTCTGCAAGCTGCGCGGCACGGCGGTGTGCATCAGCGTCGGGATATCGGTGGTGCCGCCGTTCCAGTACAGCGCCATGATGGCGAGCAGCATCAGGACCGAGCCCAGCAGCGTGTAGAGGAAGAACTTGAACGACGCGTAGACCCGGCGCGGACCGCCCCAGACGCCGATGATCAGGAACATCGGGATCAGGCCGCCCTCGAAGAACAAATAGAACAGCACGAGATCGAGCGCCGAGAAGGTGCCGATCATCAGCGTTTCCAGGATCAGGAACGCCATCATGTATTCGCGGACGCGTCTGGTGATCGCCTTCCAGCTCGCGATGATGCAGAACGGCATCACGGCGGTCGTGAGGATCACCAGCGGCAGCGAGATGCCGTCGACGCCCATGTGGTAGGTGATGCCGGTGGCGAGCCAGTTCGCCTTCTCGACGAACTGGAAGTCGGGGTTGCCGGCGTCGAAGCGCATGACGAGGATCACCGACACCGCGAAGGTGATCAGCGTGGTCCAGAGTGCGATCCAGCGCGAATTGCGCCGGGCGGCCTCGTCATCGCCGCGGCTGAGATAGACGATCAGCGCGCCGACCAGCGGCAGGAACGTCGTGACCGATAGGATGGGCCAGGTCGTCATTTACTGGCCTCCAAAGCCGAACATGAACCAGGTGATCAGACCGGCGGCGCCGATCAGCATGGCGAACGCGTAGTGATAGAGATAGCCGGTCTGGATCTTCACGACGTTGCGGGTGACGTCCAGGACGCGGGCCGAGACGCCGTCGGGACCGAGTCCGTCGATGATGAAGCCGTCGCCCTTCTTCCAGAGCTGATAGCCGATCCACTTCGCCGGACGGACGAAGATGATGTCGTAGAGTTCGTCGAAGTACCATTTGTTGAGCAGGAACTTGTACAGCATCGGCTGCGTGTTCGCGAGCTCGACCGGCAGATAGGGCCGTCGGATGTAGAACAGATACGACACCAGGAAGCCCAGCACCATCATCACCGTCGGCAAGAAGGCGATGGTCTCGGGGATGTGGTGCATGTCCTCGATGATGTGCGGGTTCATCTTCACGGATTCGCGGAAGAACTCCTCGATGCCGTGACCGGCGAACAGCTCCTTGAACGGGAAGCCGGCAACGATGGAGCCGACCGCGAGCACGCCGATCGGGATCAGCATCCAGATCGGAGCCTCGTGCGCGGCCTCGTAGTGATGCTCGTCATGCGGCTCGCCGTGGAAGGTCTTGAAGATCAGGCGCCAGGAATAGAACGAGGTCAGGCCGGCGGCGACGACCGTCATCAGGAAGCCGTACACCGCGAACGGGTTGTGCGAGGCATAGGCGGACTCGATGATCGCGTCCTTGGAGAAATAGCCGGCGGTGAGCGGGAAGCCTGTCAGCGCCAGGGTGCCGACCACCATCACCGCATAGGTGTAGGGGATCTTCTTCCAGAGCCCGCCCATGTTGCGGATGTCCTGCTCGTGGTGCATCGCGTAGATCACCGAGCCGCTGCCTAAGAACAGCAGCGCCTTGAAGAAGGCGTGCGTGAACAAATGGAACATGCCGACCGAATAGGCCCCTGCTCCCATCGCCACGAACATGTAGCCGAGCTGCGAACAGGTCGAATAGGCAACGATGCGCTTGATGTCGTTCTGCACGAGGCCGATTGTCGCCGCGAAGAACGCGGTGGTGGCGCCGAAGAACATCACGACGGCCTGCGCGTTCGGGGCGAGCTCGAACAGCGGCGACAGGCGCGCCACCATGAAGACGCCGGCGGTGACCATGGTCGCGGCGTGGATCAGCGCCGACACCGGCGTCGGGCCTTCCATCGCGTCCGGCAGCCAGGTGTGCAGCAGGAACTGCGCCGATTTGCCCATCGCGCCCATGAACAGCAGCAGGCAGGTCAGGGTCAGTGCGTCGGCGTGCCAGCCGAGGAAGTCGATGGTCTTGCCGGTCAGGCCGGGCGCAGCGTGGAAGATCGTCTCGAAATCGGTCGAGCCGGCCAGCAGGAAGATCGCGAAGATGCCGAGCGCAAAACCGAAGTCGCCGACGCGATTGACCACGAAGGCCTTGATCGCCGCCGCGTTCGCCGACGGCTTCTGGTACCAGAAGCCGATCAGCAGATAGCTGGCCAGACCCACGCCCTCCCAGCCGAAGAACAGCTGCACGAGGTTGTCCGCGGTCACCAGCATCAGCATCGCGAAGGTGAACAATGAGAGGTAGCCGAAGAAGCGGGGCCGGTTCGGATCCTCGTCCATGTAGCCGATGGAATAGAGGTGCACGAGCGAGGACACGGTCGTCACCACTACCAGCATCACGGCGGTGAGCGTATCGACCCGCAGCGTCCAGAAGACCTGGAGGTCGCCGGACACGATCCACGGCAGCAGCGGAATCCTGATGTCGTGGTGCATGAAGCCGACATCGACCAGCGTCATCCAGGACAGCGCGGCCGAGACGAACAGCAGCGCGGTCGTGATCAGCTCGGCGCCGCGCGAGCCCGCCGCCGGCGGCTCGGAGACGTGATGGTCGTCGTGGGCGTGATCGTCGTGGCCATGGTCGTCATGTCCATGCGAGCCATGGGCTGCCGACGCGTGCGCGTCGCCATGACCGTGGTCGCCGTGATGATCGAGCTCGTCACCCGAGGGGTTGCGGGCATGCGCGCCGAACAGCGCGATCAGGCCGGCGAGGACGGCGCCGAGCAGAGGCAGAAAAACGATTGCCTGAACCATTTGAGAGCTCAGCCCTTCATCAGATTGACGTCCTCAACCGCGATCGAGCCGCGGTTGCGGAAATAGACCACTAGGATGGCGAGACCGATCGCAGCTTCAGCAGCCGCGACAGTGAGCACCAGAAGCGCGAAGACCTGGCCGACGATGTCGCCGAGAAAGGTCGAGAACGCCACGAGGTTGATGTTGACCGAGAGCAGGATCAGCTCGATCGACATCAGGATGACGATGATGTTCTTGCGGTTCAGGAAGATGCCGAGGATGCCGAGCGTGAACAGGATCGCGCCGACCGCCAGATAATGTCCGAGCCCGATCGTCATTTCACCCACTCCGCAGCGTCAGAGTCCTGGAGCCCCTGCCCCGGCGCCACCTTGCGCATCGCCATCGCCATGTCGGGCGTGCGCGCGTTCTGAACGTTGATGTCCTGCCGCTTCACGCTCGCCTTGTGGCGCAGCGTCAGCACGATGGCGCCAATCATGGCGACCAGAAGCACCATGCCCGAGAGCTGGAAGTAGTAGATGTACTTCGTATACAGCACGAGGCCGAGCGCCTCGGTATTCGAGACGTTGGTCGGGATCGGCGCCGTGATGGTCTTGCTCACGGTTGGGTTGATGATCCAGGCGCCGACGGTCAGCAGCAATTCGAACAGGAAGATGCCGCCGATCACCAGGCCCACCGGCAGGTACTGGATGAAGCCCTCGCGCAGCTCGACGAAATCCACGTCGAGCATCATGATGACGAACAGGAACAGCACCGCGACCGCGCCGACATAGACGACGATCAGCATCATGCCGAGGAATTCGGCGCCCATCAGCACGAACAGGCCGGAGGCGTTGACGAAGGCCAGGATCAGGTACAGCACGGAGTGCACGGGATTGCGCGAGACAATCACCATCACCGCCGAGGCGACGCAGACGCCGGCGAAGAGATAGAAGAACAGCGCGGGAAGGATCATGCTCTCATCTCACCGGTAAGGCGCGTCGAGCTCGATCGCCTTCGCGATCTCGCGTTCCCAGCGGTCGCCGTTGGCGAGCAGCTTGGCCTTGTCATAGAACAGTTCCTCGCGGGTCTCGGTCGCGAACTCGAAGTTCGGACCTTCGACGATGGCATCGACCGGGCAGGCCTCCTGGCAGAGGCCGCAATAGATGCACTTCACCATGTCGATGTCGTAGCGCACGGTGCGGCGGGTGCCGTCGTTGCGGCGCGGACCGGCTTCGATGGTGATAGCCTGCGCCGGGCAGACCGCTTCGCAGAGCTTGCAGGCGATGCAGCGCTCTTCGCCGTTCGGATAGCGGCGCAGCGCATGCTCGCCGCGGAAGCGCGGCGAGATCGGGCCCTTCTCGAACGGATAGTTCAGCGTCGGCTTCGGCTGGAAGAAATAGCGCATGGCGAGGAAGAACGCCGAGACGAATTCCGACAGCAGGAGCGAGCGTGCAGTGGCGTTGACGTTGATACCCATGACGGCCCTCACTTCGGCGCGATGCCGGCGAACTGCAGCACGCCGGCCACCACTATCACCATCGCCAGCGACAGCGGCAGGAACACCTTCCAGCCGAGGCGCATCAGTTGATCGTAGCGGTAGCGCGGCACGATCGCCTTGGCCATCGCGAACAGGAAGAACATGAAGAAGACTTTGAGCGAGAACCAGATGATCCCCGGCACCCAGTTGAAGGGGGGCAGGTCGACCGGCGGCAACCAGCCTCCGAGGAACAGGATCGTCGCCATCGCGCACATCGTGACGATCGCGACATACTCGCCGAGCATGAACAAGAGATACGGGGTCGAGCCGTACTCGACCATGAAGCCGGCAACGAGCTCGGATTCAGCTTCCACGAGGTCGAACGGCGGGCGGTTGGTCTCCGCCAGCGCCGAGACGTAGAACACCACGAACATCGGGAACAGCGGCCACACGTACCAGTTCAGGATGGTCAGCTGCGGCAGTCCGATCAGGCTGGCGAGCCCGCGGACGTGCTGGGCCTCGACCACGGCCGAGAGGTTCAGCGTGCCGGCGCAGAGCAGCACCGTGATGATGACGAAGCCGATCGAGACTTCGTAGGACACCATCTGCGCCGCCGAGCGCAGCGCGGCCAGGAACGGATACTTCGAGTTCGACGACCAGCCGGCCATGATGATGCCGTAGATCGACAGCGACGAGATCGCGAAGATGAAGAGGATGCCGACATTGATGTCGGCGATGACCCAGCCGAGATTGGTCGGGATCACCGCCCAGGCGGCAAGCGCGAGCACGCACGACACCAGCGGCGCCAGCAGGAACACGCCCTTGTTGGCGCCGGCCGGAATGATCGGCTCCTTCAGCACGAACTTCAAAAGGTCCGCGAAGGATTGCAGCAGGCCCCAGGGGCCGACCACGTTCGGGCCGCGCCGGATCTGCACCGCCGCCCAGATCTTGCGGTCGGCGAGCAGGATGTAGGCGATCGCGATCAGCAGGACGACGAGCACCAGGACGCTCTGCGCGATCATGATGATCAGCGGCCAGAGAAAACCGGTCCAGAATGCGCTTTCGAAGAATTCCATCGGCTCACTCCGCTGCGGTCAGCATCTGCCCGGAGGCAAGCCGCGAACATTCCGCCATCACGGCGGACGCACGCGCGATTGGGTTGGTCAAATAGAAGTCCTCGATCCGCGGCTTGAACGGCGCCTTCTCGGGCGAACCGCCCTTCCCCGCCAGCTTCTTGATCTGGTCGGCCGAGCCGGCCTCGATCTGGTCGAGACGGATCAAATGCGGCACGGCCTTGAAGATCGCCTGGCGCAGCGCCGCAAGCGAGTCGTAGCCGAGCTTCTTGCCGAGCGCCTCCGACAGCGCGCGGATGATCGCCCAGTCCTCGCGGGCTTCGCCCGGCGGGAACGCGGCGCGTCCCGTCATCTGCACCCGGCCTTCGGTGTTGACGTAGATCGCGGACTTCTCGGTGTAGGCGGCGGCCGGCAGGATGACGTCGGCGCGATGCGCGCCGCGGTCGCCATGGGTGCCGATATAGACGACGAAGGTGCCGTCAGGCGCGCTGATCTCGTCGGCACCGAGCAGGAACAGCAGGTCCAGCGTGCCGAACGTCGTCATCTGCGCGGCGTTCAAGCCCCCGCCGGTTGCGGAGAAGCCGATGTCGAGCGCACCGACGCGCGAAGCGCTCTCGTGCAGCACGCCAAAGCCGTTCCAGCCGTCCTTGAGCGCACCGACATCGAGCGCGAGCTTGGCGGCGCTGGCGAGAATGGCGGCGCCGTCGTGGCGCGAGGCCGCGCCCGCGCCGACCAGGATGATCGGATTCTTGGCGTTCTTCAGCACGTCCATGAAGGAGTGCTTGCCGGCCGCGAGCTCACCGAGGGTCTCGGTGCCTGCGCCGAGGTGGTCGTAATCGTAGGTCAGATCGGCCTTGGCGCCGATCACGCCGACCTTGAAGCCGCCGCTGCGCCAGCGCTTGCGGATGCGGGCGTTGAATACGGCCGCCTCTTTCCGCGGGTTCGCGCCGATGATGAGCAGCGCATCCGCCTGCTCCACGCCGGCCAGCGTCGGGTTGAAGATGTAGGAGCCGCGGCCGAGCGCGGGATCGAAGGCATCGCCGCCCTGCACCGCCAGATTGTTCGAGCCGAACTTGGCGAGCAGATCCTTCAGCGCGAACATCTCCTCGACGCCGGCGAGATCGCCTGCGATCGCGCCGATGCGCTTGCCGTCGGTGCGCGCCGCTTTCGCAGCGATCGCGGCAAAGGCTTCCGTCCAGCTCGCCGCGCGCAGCTTGCCGGCTTCGCGGATATAGGGCCGGTCGAGCCGCTGGGTGCGCAGGCCGTCGACGACGTGGCGGGTCTTGTCCGAGATCCACTCCTCGTTCACCGCCTCGTTGATGCGCGGCAGCACGCGCATGACTTCACGGCCGCGGGTGTCGACGCGGATCGCAGACCCAACGCCGTCCATGACGTCGATCGACTGGGTCTTGCCGAGCTCCCACGGGCGCGCGGCAAACGCGTAAGGCTTCGAGGTCAGCGCGCCGACCGGGCAGATGTCGACGAGATTGCCCTGCAATTCCGAGGTCAGCGCGTGCTGGAGATAGGTCGTGATCTCCATGTCCTCGCCGCGGCCCGTGGCGCCCATCTCGGGCGCGCCGGCGACTTCCGCCGAGAAGCGGACGCAGCGCGTGCACTGGATGCAGCGGTTCATCGAGGTCTTGACCAGCGCGCCGAGATATTTGTCCTCGACCGCGCGCTTGTTCTCGGCGAAGCGGCTGGTGTCGACACCATAGCCCATCGCCTGGTCCTGCAGATCGCACTCGCCGCCCTGGTCGCAGATCGGGCAATCCAGCGGATGGTTGATGAGAAGGAACTCCATCACGCCTTCGCGCGCCTTCTTCACCATCGGCGAACGCGTGGAGATCTCCGGCGGCTCGCCCTTGGGGCCCGGACGGCAGTCGCGCACGCCCCAGGCGCAGCTCGCGACCGGCTTCGGGCCGCCCTTCACCTCGACGAGGCACATCCGGCAATTGCCCGCGATCGACAGCCGCTCGTGGTAGCAGAAGCGCGGAATCTCGGCACCGGCCGCCTCGCACGCCTGAAGCAGCGTGTATTCGGCGGGAACATCGATCTCTTTGCCGTCGATGATGAGCTTGGTCATGTCTCTTACTCCGCCGCGACCATGTTCATCGGATCGCGGACGCCGATATCGTCGATGTCGGACTTGTGCGAATACTCGTCGATGCGCGCTTCGATCTCGTGACGGAAATGCGCGATCAGGCCCTGGATCGGCCATGCCGCCGCGTCGCCGAGCGCGCAGATGGTGTGGCCTTCGACCTGCTTGGTGACTTCGAGCAGCATGTCGATCTCGCGCTTGTGGGCGCGGCCTTCGGCCATGCGGGTGAGCACGCGCCACATCCAGCCCGTGCCCTCGCGGCACGGCGTGCACTGGCCGCAGCTCTCGTGCTTGTAGAAATACGAGATGCGGGCAATCGCGCGGATCAGATCGGTCGACTTGTCCATCACGATCACGGCAGCGGTGCCGAGGCCCGAGCGCAGCTTGCTGAGGCTGTCGAAATCCATCGGCGTATCGATGATCTGCTCGGCCGGCACCATGCGCACCGACGAGCCGCCGGGGATCACGGCCTTCAGGTTGTCCCAGCCGCCGCGGATGCCGCCGCAATGCTTGTCGATCAGCTCACGGAACGGAATGCCCATGGCCTCTTCGACGTTGCAGGGCCGCTCGACATGACCGGAGATGCAGAACAGCTTGGTGCCGACATTGTTCGGACGGCCGATGCCGGCGAACCAGCCCGCGCCGCGGCGCAGGATGTCCGGCGCGACCGCGATGGACTCGACGTTGTTGACGGTGGTCGGGCAGCCGAACAGGCCGACATTGGCCGGGAATGGCGGCTTCAGCCGCGGCTGGCCTTTCTTGCCCTCGAGGCTTTCGAGCAGCGCGGTTTCCTCGCCGCAGATATAGGCGCCGGCGCCGTGGGCGACGTAGATGTCGAACGGCCAGCCGTTGACGTTGTCCTTGCCGACGAGCTTGGCCTCATAGGCCTGGTCGATCGCGGCCTGGAGATGCTC
Source organism: Bradyrhizobium symbiodeficiens (assembly GCF_002266465.3). Classification (NCBI taxonomy): domain Bacteria; kingdom Pseudomonadati; phylum Pseudomonadota; class Alphaproteobacteria; order Hyphomicrobiales; family Nitrobacteraceae; genus Bradyrhizobium; species Bradyrhizobium symbiodeficiens. Next base: position 4,137,211 of record NZ_CP029427.2, read on the forward strand.
GCGCTCGCGGATGAATTCGCCGCGGACATAGATGTAGCAGGCATGCGCGTTCATCGCGCAGCTCGCGATCAGGCAGCCCTCGATCAGGAGATGCGGATCGTGCCGCATGATCTCGCGATCCTTGCAGGTGCCGGGCTCGGATTCGTCGGCGTTGACGACGAGATAGCTGGGACGACCGTCGGTGGACTCCTTCGGCATGAAGGACCATTTCAGACCGGTCGGGAAACCGGCGCCGCCGCGGCCGCGCAGTCCAGAGGCCTTCATCTCGTTGATGATCCAGTCGCGGCCCTTGTCGATGATGTTCTTGGTGCCATCCCAGGCACCGCGGCGCCGCGCGCCCTCGAGCCCCCAATCGTGGAGGCCGTAGAGGTTCTTGAAGATGCGATCCTTGTCCTCGAGCATATCAGTGCTTTCCGATCAACGAATGGACTGCTTGTAGGCAAGTCCGGCGGCGCAGACGGCGAAGATCAGCGCCCAGAGCAGACTGGTCTCCTGCGTCGCGTTCATGATGAAACGCTGCAGCAGGAACATGAAAGCGGCCGCGACCGCGGCGTGCATGGCGACGAAGCCCCATTTCTTCACGGCCCCGTTCCCTCCAATTGCGGGGAGATCACCCATCAGGTGCTCTCCTTCAGCGTGGTCGGTCCGCCCATCGGCGCCGAGAACTGGCGGCCGTTCTGCGGACCGGGCTTGGGCGGATTGCCCGAAGCGAAACCGTCGAGCACCTTGCCGAAGCTTTCCTTGGTCAGGTCCTCGTAGGTGTCCTTACCGATCATGACCATCGGCGCGTTCACGCAGGCACCGAGGCACTCGACCTCCTCCCAGCTGAAATTGCCGTCCTTGGACAGATGGAAGGGCTCGTGATGGATGCGGTGCTCGCAGACGTGGATCAGATCCTCGGCGCCCCGCAGCCGGCACGGCGTGGTGCCGCAGACCTGGACGTGGGCCTTCTTGCCGACGGGGGCGAGCTGGAACATCGTGTAGAAGGTCGCGACTTCGAGCACGCGGATATAGGGCATGTCGAGCATGTCGGCGATGACGCGGATCGCGGCTTCCGAGACCCAGCCGTCGTGCTGCTCCTGCGCGCGCCAGAGAATGGCGATGACGGCGGAGGCCTGGCGTCCGGCCGGATATTTCGCGATCTGCTGCTTGGCGAATGCGAGATTCTCCTCCGTGAACGCAAAGCTCGCGGGCTGAACTTCCTTCGGTGCTAATCGGCGAACGGACATCTCTTCAATCTCTCACTGCATGCGGCGCGCAGTTTTCGCATTCAGGGCTTCGATCCTGTCCTGCCAAAATGCGCTTGCGGTGCCGAAAACGTTGTAGCCGACGTGGGTCGAGACCTTGATGCGGTCGAGGATCGACAGCTCGGTCACGGTCTCCATCCGGTTGCTGCGCGGATCGAACACGATCAGCTTCAGCGGGGTCTGTTCGAGGATGAAGCGCGACACCGCATGAGAGCGGTCGCTGCCGTGCTCCTCGCACATGATGACGCTGTCGGCCTGGAGCAGACGCGCGCCGCCCTTGATCGCCTCGATCTCGACGCCCTCGACGTCGAGCTTGATCAGGTACTTGCCGGCGCTTGCCACCTTGCCGTCCTCGATCAGATTGTCGAGTGCGATGACCGGCACCTCCTCACCGCCCGCGGACGGAGCGCCGGCGATGCTGAAGGCCTCGTGCTTGGTGCCCGACAGGCGCGCGGTGCCGCGGCTGGCGCCGATCGCGCATTTCATGGTTTCGAAGCGATTGCCGTTGACGCGGGCGTTGTTGGCGAGCTTCGGGTAGTTCTGCCCCGACGGCTCGATCGCGATCGCCTTATGCGAGCCGAACGGCTTGCTCGACACCAGCACCGACCAATAGCCGTAATTGGCACCGCAATCGAGCAGCGTGTAGTCGACGTCGACGCTGTCTGCGAACAGCAACTCGAGCTCGTCCTCGTAATTGTAGGATCGGTTGAGCAGCTTGCTCCAATAGCCGTCGCCGTAAGGGAATTCGAACACGGCGTCGGGATTGAGCCGGATCGCGATGTTGCGCTCCGGCAGCGTCTTCCGCAGCAGATTCGCGCAGGCGATGTAGCCCATGTGCGAGAAGTGCGAGGAGATCTTCGATCCCGTCACCAGCGCCAAGGCAGCCGTCCGCTCCCACAGGTTGGCCCCTTCAAGGGCCCCCGAGGCGCGGTCGAACTGGATTGGCGCCTGCTGCCCCATCACCGATCGACCTCTCCGAACACGATGTCGAGCGAGCCGAGGATGGCCGAGACGTCGGCGAGCAGATGGCCGCGGCAGATATGGTCCATGGCCTGCAGATGCGCAAAGCCGGGCGCGCGGATCTTGCACTTGTAGGGCTTGTTGGTGCCGTCGGAGATCAGATAGACGCCGAACTCGCCCTTGGGCGCCTCGACCGCGGCGTAGACTTCACCGGCGGGCACGTGGACGCCTTCGGTGTAGAGCTTGAAGTGATGGATCAGCGCTTCCATCGAGCGCTTCATCTCGCCACGGCGCGGCGGAGCGACCTTGTTGTCTTCGACGACGACCGGCCCCTTCCCCTCGGGCGCGTTCAGCTTCTGGATGCACTGCCTCATGATGCGCACCGACTGGCGCATCTCTTCCATGCGGATCAGATAGCGGTCGTAGCAGTCGCCGTTTTTGCCGATCGGGATGTCGAAATCCATCTCGGCGTAGCATTCATAGGGCTGCGACTTGCGCAAATCCCAGGCCGCGCCCGAGCCGCGCACCATCACGCCCGAGAAGCCCCACTCCCAGGCTTCCTTCAGCGGCACCACGCCGATGTCGACGTTGCGCTGCTTGAAGATGCGGTTGGCGGTGAGAAGACGGTCGAGATCGTCCACCACCTTGAGGAACGGATCGCACCAGGCCTCGATGTCGTCGACCAGCTTCTGCGGCAAATCCTGATGCACGCCGCCGACGCGGAAGAAGGCCGCGTGCATACGGCTGCCCGAGGCGCGCTCGTAGAACACCATCAGCTTTTCGCGCTCTTCGAAGCCCCACAGCGGCGGGGTCAGCGCGCCGACGTCCATCGCCTGCGTGGTGACGTTGAGCAGATGCGACAGGATGCGGCCGATCTCGCAATAGAGCACGCGGATGAGCTGGCCGCGGCGCGGCACCTCGATGCCGAGCAGCTTCTCGGCCGCCATGCAGAAGGCGTGCTCCTGGTTCATCGGCGCGACGTAGTCGAGCCGGTCGAAATACGGGATCGCCTGCAGATAGGTCTTCTGCTCGATCAGCTTCTCGGTGCCGCGATGCAGCAGGCCGATATGGGGGTCGACACGCGCGACGACTTCGCCATCCAATTCGAGCACGAGACGCAACACTCCGTGGGCCGCCGGATGCTGCGGCCCGAAGTTGATGGTGAAGTTGCGAAGCTGTTCGGGTTGCTCGTTCATGATCAGACCTTCGGTCCCGCTTTTTCATCACCCGGAAGGACCGGATAGTCCGCCCCCTCCCACGGAGACAAAAAGTCGAACTTGCGGAATTCCTGGTTGAGCCGGACGGGCTCGTACACCACCCGCTTCTCCTGGTCGTCGTAGCGGACCTCGACGAAACCAGTGGTCGGGAAATCCTTCCGCAGCGGATGGCCCTCGAAACCGTAATCGGTCAGCAGGCGCCGCATGTCGGGATGGCCGACGAAGAACACGCCATAGAGGTCGTAGGCCTCGCGCTCGAACCAGTCGGCGCCGGGAAACACCTCGATCAGCGACGGCACCTGGGTGGTCTCGTCGGCCTGCGCCTTGAGCCGGATCCGCGCGTTCAGGGTCGGTGACAGGAAGTGATAGATCACGTCGAAGCGCTTCTCGCGCGAAGGATAATCCGCCGCCGTGATGTCGGTGAAGTTGATGAAACGACAGCTCGGATCGTCGCGGAGGTACTTGACCACCTCGACGATCTTGCTGGCCTCAACATCGACCGAGAGCTGGTTGAATGCCACCGAATGACCGAGAGCGGCGCCCGGAAGCGCGCTCACGATCGTCTGCCCCAGGGCGTCGAGCTTGGCGTCGTCCATGACGTAAAACCTTAGCGTTCGATGGTGCCGGTGCGGCGGATCTTCTTCTGCAGCAGCAGCACGCCGTAGAGCAGCGCTTCCGCCGTGGGCGGGCAGCCCGGCACATAGATGTCGATCGGCACGATGCGGTCGCAGCCGCGCACGACCGAATAGGAATAGTGATAATAGCCGCCGCCATTGGCGCAGGAGCCCATCGAGATGACGTAGCGCGGCTCGGGCATCTGGTCGTAGACCTTGCGCAGCGCAGGCGCCATCTTGTTGGTCAGGGTGCCCGCGACGATCATCACGTCGGACTGGCGCGGCGAGGCACGGGGCGCGAAGCCGAAGCGCTCGACGTCGTAGCGCGGCATCGACACCTGCATCATCTCGACCGCACAGCAGGCGAGACCGAAGGTCATCCACATCAGCGAGCCGGTACGGGCCCAGGTGATGAGGTCGTCGGTCGCGGCGACGAAGAAGCCCTTGTCGGACAGCTCGGAGTTGACCTCGAGGAAGAACGGATCATTGGCTCCGACCGGCCTGCCGGTCGACGGATCCAGGATGCCCTTGGGGGCCGGCGCGATCGCCGGACCTGTGGACGGCGCAGGGTTCAATCCCATTCCAGAGCTCCCTTCTTCCATTCATAGGCGAACCCGACCGTCAGCACGCCGAGGAACACCACCATGGACCAGAAGCCGGTCGCGCCAAGCTTGCCGAACGCCACCGCCCAGGGAAACAGGAACGCCACCTCGAGGTCGAAGATGATGAAGAGGATGGCGACCAGATAGAAGCGGACGTCGAACTTCATGCGCGCGTCGTCGAAGGCGTTGAAACCGCACTCATACGCCGACAGCTTTTCCGGATCAGGCTGCTGGAACGCCACGATGAAGGGCGCGATCAGCAGCACGAGGCCGATGATAGCAGCTACCCCTATAAAGACGACGAGTGGAAGATAGTTCTGCAGAATGCCGCTCATTGGCGAGCCCTTTTTCCCGCAGCCTCGGGACAGCCACGGATTCGTCCGATTTGGAATTATTCTGAGCCTTAGCGCAGTGCACCAATGGGCGCAAGACACGCTCTTTTTAGGCCATTTGCCGCCCCCAGAACGGTGAAAATCCCGGAATCACCCCGCGCTGGTATGGAGCAGATCGCCAAACCCAGCAAGGGCGGTCCGCGCTCGCGGCAGTGGCGTCCGTTGCTTGGGAAAGCCTACCTTATGTAGGCTGCGGCGCAGCAAAATCCACATTACACGGAGGATAGGCGCCGGTCGGCGGCGTTCCGGCCGAACAAGCCCCGAGCCGCTCCGAGCAGCCTATCCACAGGCAGAGTGAGCATGAGCCATGCATCACACGAGGCCGAGCCCCCGCCTCCTGCGATATCTTTGCAGCCCGACCGGTCGCGAGCGCGGCGCCGGCGACGTGGAGGGCCGTCGCGCGCGCCGCGCCCGGATGAGCTTCGGGCTGGGGGGCATAGCCCGGATGCTCATCTATCTCGTGGCGGAGGATCGGCCGCCCGTGATGTCGCGGCCCTCACCCGTCCTCACCATTTGTAAGAAACGCTGGCGGTGATGCGCCGGCGGTCACCGTAGAAGCAGGACGTGGCCGAGGCGCAACTTGCGACGTAGATCTTGTCGGTCAGGTTGATCACGTTGAGCGCCGTCCGCCAGTTCTGCCACTCGTAGTGGACGGCGAGATCGCCGAGCACCACCGCGGGAACCTCGAGGGTATTGGCAGTGTCGGCCCAGGACGCGCCGATGTAGCGAACGCCACCGCCGAAACCAAAACCTTCCAGCGGCCCGTCCTTGAAGGTGTAGTCGGCCCAGCCCGAGACCAGCAGCTCAGGCGTGTTGGTCGGCGTCTTGCCGACCAGCGACGGATCGAGATCCCGGCTGTTGAAGAGATGATAAGCCGAGAAGGAGCCGATGAACTTCAGCTCCTTGGTGGCATTGGCCACCGCTTCGAGCTCGATACCGCGCGACGTCACCTCGCCGGTCTGGTTCTGCAGGACCGGAACGCTGCCCGGCAACGTCGTCGCGACGTTCTGACGGACCAGGTCGAAAGCCGAGACTGTGAAATAACCGTTGAAGCCTTTCGGCGCGACCTTCACGCCGATTTCGGCCTGCTTGCCGGTCTCCGGCAGAAACAGCTGGTTCTGGGCGTTGAGGCCGATGATCGGATTGTAGCTCGTCGAATAGGAGACGTAGGGCGCAATGCCGTTGTCGAAATTATAGATCAGCCCGGCGCGGCCGCTGAACTTGCTGTCCTCGCGGCTTCCGACGGTGGCGCCGGTGTCACGCGCTTCCTGCGTCGTCTCGACCCAGTCATTGCGGCCGCTCAGCACCAGCGTGAAATTGCCGAGCTTCATCTGGTCCTGAAGATAAGTCCCCGCCTGCTTCTGCGTGATCTGGAAATTCCGGAACGGGGCGCTCGGAAGCGCAACCTCGGCCGCGCCATAGGAGGGATTGAAGACGTTGATCGAGGACACGCCGAAGCCGAAGGCCTGATAGTCGTCGATCTGGTAGCCCTTCAGATCGACCCCGAACAGCATGGTGTGCTTCACCGGGCCGGTGTCGAAGCGATACTCCAGCTGGTTGTCGAGATTGGCCTGATTGGCGGTGTTCTTCGCATACCAATTGTACCGATTGAGGGTGGCCGTGTTGACGTTGGCCCAATCGTTGCCGACATAGCCGCGGTAGGTGATGTCGACATGCGCAAAGCGGGCATTCTGACGGAACGTCAGGTCCTCGGTGAGATTACGCGCGAACTGATAGCCGAGCATCTCCTGCTCGCGCGTGAACTTGTCGACGCTGGGATCGCCGACGAAGAAGCTGGTCGGAATCTTGCCGAACGGCGCGTTCGTCACCGTGCCCTGATAGGGCAGGAAGTTGATGCCGCGGGTGTCCTGCTTCGAGGCCGAGGCCAGCACCGTGAAGCTCGTGTCGGCATCCGGCTTCCATGTGAACGACGGTGCGATGAAGTAGTTGTTGTCAGGCGTGAAGTTGACCTGTGTGCCGCCGTTCTGGACCTGGCCCACCACGCGGGCAAACAGCTTGCCGTTCTCGGGGCTCGTCGCGACCGGCCCGCCGAAATCGAAGCTGACATAGGCGTTGCCGAAATTGTTGACGCCGGTCTCGACGTAGCGGATCGGCTCGGCCGGCGGCAGCTTGCTGATGACGTTGACGATGCCGCTCGGGCTCGATCCGCCATAGAGCACCGCGGACGGACCGCGCAGCACCTCGACCCGCTCCATGTTCGGCGTCTGCAGCTTCCAGCTCGCATAGGAGGTGTAGAACAGCTGCATGCCGTCGAGGAACAGACCGATATCCTCGGACTTGAAGCCGCGGATCAGCCACCAGTCATTGCGGGTGTCCGTGCCGAAAGTCCCTGCCCGGACACCGGCGGTGTAGCGCAGCACCTCGTCGAGCTTGTTCGGCTTCTGGTCGCGGATCTGCTCGGCGCCGATGACCGACACCGATTGCGGCGTCTGCATGATCGGCGTGTTGGTCTTGGTGCCGGACGAGCTGAGGCCCGCAACGTAGCCATTCACCGGGCCGAGCGGCGTCTCGACGAAGCCGACATTGCGCTGCGGTTGCGGCCTGTTCCTGTTGGCGCCCTGCTCCGGCGAGCGCGGTGCGCGGCGCTGAGGAGTCGTGGCGGCGCGCCGGCGCGCTTCCGGTGCGGTGACGGTCACCGGCGGCAGACTCGTTGCGCCACTCTGCGCGGAGGATTGTGCAAGCGATGCCTGCGGCATCAAAATCCAAGCGGACGCGGTCGCCAATACGGCCGACCGCAGCATTCCAAGACTGTTCACGCGCCACCCCAAAACGAAACTGCATGTGTCATGCCGTCAGCCCCGTGACGGCGTGCATTGGGGAGAGGCTTATGCAGAGGCGCACGATTTCCCTAATTGAAAGCCTCTTAGAGGCGCTCTTAGAAGCACTCCAACATGGCCGGAGATTGCTGCGGGAACTGCGCCCCCGCGACGCGACACAGCCGGGGCTGAGGGACGTTCCGGCGGCCCCCCGCGAAACCAGCCGGGCGGCGAGATGAAACCATTTTGCGGAACCCGCGAAACGATCCGGAAACAGATGGTCCTTAAGACAGAGCCATAGACGGCGGCAAAGCCCGTCGGGAGGCTCAAATGAACCACTCAATCCACTCTGCTGATCGTGCGACCCACCTGAAGATCGTGGTGGTGGCGCTGGTGGCCGGCATCACGGTGGCGGCCTTCGGGATCGCCGCCCGCAGCAACGCCGATTACAGCCAGACCGCCCAGTCCAGCCACGTGATCAAAGCCGGCAAACCGGTGGTGGTGACGAGCGCGGGGACGTCCGAGATTCGCTGAGACGTCCTGTTCCGGGCTGACCCATGGCCGCCCCCGGGCGGCCTTTTTCATTTTCCAGAGCAATACTTAGCCGAGAAGCACCGTGCCAGCGCAACGTCCTTGACTTCACCCAGCCCCGCCTTTAATTCCCCCCTCGTTCCGCGCGCATCGAGCGAACCACGCGGGAGTAGCTCAGTTGGTTAGAGCGCCGGCCTGTCACGCCGGAGGTCGCGGGTTCGAGCCCCGTCTCTCGCGCCATTTTGGCAATCCCTTCATAGTCTTAGCTTGAACTCCTTGAGGTCTGCCGCAGCTGCGGCGAGCCGTGAGCGACGTTCCTCCGGCTGGGGACCTGCGGCGGTGTCAGCCCGCACCCGAATCGTCTAGGTCTCAAAGGACTTAAAGGGATCCCCACGCATTCTCGGCTTTTTCAGGGAATCCCTGTCATTGGACAACGAGGAGGCCAGCCATGTCTAAGAAGGATTCGGCGAAGAAGGCAGCCGCTCCCGCCACCATCACCCTCAAGCACCTCGCCGCCGACATTGCGGACAGCCAGGAGCTCTCGAAGAAGCGCGCCGAGGCCGTCCTGACCGACATGGTCGAGCTGATCACCAAGCACCTGAAGAAGGGCGACCGGGTCCGCATCGTCGGCTTAGGCATCCTCCAGGTCCGCAAGCGCGCCGCCCGCACCGGTCGCAATCCCGCCACCGGGGAGCCGATCCACATCAAGGCCAGCAAGAAGGTCACGTTCCGTCCGGTCAAGGAACTGAAAGAAGCGATCTGAGGCTACCCTTCGTTAAGCCTGATCCCACCCCCTTGCTGCCGCAACGCGGCCCGCTTTTCTGGTATACCGGCTGCTCCCCTGACCCCGGCGGTTTGACCAGAAATGTCCTCCCTCACCTTTTCGCACACCGTGACCGAGCGCTTCCTGCGCTACGTCACCATCGACACCCAGTCCGATCCGGAATCCCCTCGCTCGCCCTCGACCGAGAAGCAGAAGGATCTCGGCCGCGTGCTCGCCGCCGAGCTGAAGGCCATCGGCGTCGCCGATGCGCATCTCGACGAATATGGCTACGTCTACGGAACGATCCCGGCCAACACGACCAAGAAGGTGCCGGTGATCTGCTTCTGCTCGCACATGGACACTTCGCCCGACGTCACCGGCAAGGACGTCAAGCCGCAGGTCTGGACGAACTACCGCGGCGGTGACATCACGCTGCCGGGCGACACCAGCCAGGTCATCCGCTTCGCCGAACACCCGGCGCTGAAGAACCAGATCGGCAACGACATCATCACCACAGACGGCACCACGCTCTTGGGGGCCGACAACAAGGCGGGCGTCGCCGAGATCATGGACGCCGCGCATTTCTTCATCAACAATCCCGATGTGAAGCACGGCACCATCAAGATCCTGTTCACGCCGGATGAGGAGATCGGCCGCGGCGTCGACAATGTCGACATCAAGAAGCTCGGTGCCGATTTCGGCTACACCATGGACGGCGAGAGCGCCGGCTGCGTCGAGGACGAGACCTTCTCGGCCGACGGCGCCACCATCACCATCAACGGCGTCAGCGCCCATCCCGGCTACGCCAAGGGCAAGATGGAGCACGCGATCAAGATCGCGGCGGCCATCGTCGAGCGGCTGCCGAAGGAAGGCTGCTCGCCGGAGACGACCTCGGGCAAGCAGGGCTTTCTGCATCCGATCGGCATCGAGGGCGCGCTGGAGCAGGCAAGGCTCTCCTTCATCGTGCGCGACTTCACCGAGGAAGGGCTGAAGGAGAAGGAAGTCCTGCTCGAGACCATCGTCAAGGACGTGATGAAGGACTATCCGCGCTCGACCTACACGTTCGAGGTGAAGGAGCAGTACCGCAACATGAAGCAGGTGATCGACCGTCATCCGCACGTGCTCGAATACGCCATCGAAGCGATCCGCCGCGCCGGCCTGCGCCCGATGCGCACCGCGATCCGCGGCGGCACCGACGGCTCGCGCCTGTCTTTCATGGGCCTGCCCTGCCCCAACATCTTTGCCGGCGAGCACGCGTTTCACTCGCGGCTTGAATGGGTCAGCCGGCAGGACATGGAGAAGGCGGTGCAGACCATCGTGCATCTCGCGATGATCTGGGAGGAGAAGGCGTAGCGGCGCCCACTTCCCGACGCCCCCGCGAAGACCCGTGACCTGCCAAGGGCCGTTGCGCCAGACGATAGCGGGGCTCTCCCGCTATCGTCCGCGAGCAGACGTCCTAACCCACACGGGCTGCGGCGAGTGAATCGTAGTCCGGGCTCTTGATCATACCATGGAGCTGACGCCGCCGCGCGCCCATGTTGCCGCCGTCGTAGAGCGGGAAGCACATCGCGTCGTTCATCAATTCCGCCAGCGGGTGCATGTCGGTGTAGCTGTCAACACCGACCACGCGCATCGCATCGTAAACGACGTCGACGCAGGTCTCCGAACAGAACACCTTGGTCATGACGGCGAGCTCCTGCTCCTGGCCCCCGCTTCTGTCGAACTGCTGGCAAGCTTTCCAGGTCAGATAGCGGCACGCTTCGATTCGCATCTTCATGTCGGCCAGCATGTAGCCGACGGTGGGGTATTCGATGATCGGATGGGGGCCGGAACGTGCATCATTTCGTGCGAATTCGAGCGCATGGTCAAAGGCAGACCGCATGACTCCGACGCATGCCGCTCCGATCAGGGCTGCTGTCCATGCGAAATTGGTCGAGACGATCTTAATGCCATCGCCCGGTTTGCCAATGATGTTATCGGCGGGAACGCGGACATTTTCGAATTTCATTCGAGGTGAAATCGAAGCCCGATGCCCGACGGTGTCGAGCAACCCCGTGACCTTGACCCCGGGATCGCTGCCCGGAACCATAATGACTGCGAGAGACTCTTGGGCCCCCTTGTTCGGGTTTGTCCGGCACACGACGGCGTAAAGGTGACAATTTTTGCCATCCCACCCGGTCCCATTGGTCGTGTAATGCTTCTCTCCGTTAATGACCCATTCGTTGCCTTCGAGTGAGGCGAAGGTCTTCACGCCGAAACGCGGATCGGGGGCGTCGAAGTTTGCGCCTCCGGTCACCTCAGTGAAGGCGAGAGCGGCAAGCCGGGTGCCGTCTTGAATGAAGTCAGGCAAGAATCGCTTCTTTTGCTCCTCGGTCCCGTAAAAGATGATCGGCTTGACGCCCAGCCCCGTCCCGAGAAGGGTGCTCGGCACGTTGACGTCGACGGCTGCAAGCTCTTCCGCCGCCAACGCGAAATCGAGCGCGGGGACCTCGGTTCCTCCAAATGCCTTCGGAAAGAGGCCCTTCACAAAGCCTGCTTCGACGGCCTTCTTGTGGAATGGACGCGTCGCATAGAAGCGCTCGTCTGGCTTGCCAAACTTGCGAATGGTCGGACGAACGTCCTTCAAGACGGTGGTTGCGAATTCCCTGGCTCCCTTTTGCAGTGCAATTTGGTCTGGACTCAGCGCAAATTCGATGCCCGTTGTCATGGCATTCCCCTCGGTTGATGGTGCGGACAGGCCACCAAAAAACCGGAAGACATGTCTTGGTCGGGAGGGACAAATTCATCGTCCTCCAGAGACAGCCCCTATCTTGTCGTCGCGACCAGATCGGGAAACAGACAGAGATCAGGAAACAGACAGCCTGGTTCAAAATTTGTGCTTGATTGCAGCATTGGCCGGACTAGCCTTTGATCGTCAATACGACTTCGTGAGGCTCGTTATCGACGGAGTGCCGCGATGCCGTTCTGGACCACGCAGGATCTTCCCCCCGGCCAGCAGTTCGGCTTCTGGCGCGAAGTGTTGTGCGAAGCGTTCATTACGCTTGATCCGTCTCGCAAGAGCCAGGGAGCCTTTACCGGGAGCGTCGAGGCGCACGCGGTATCGGATGTGAATGTCACGCGGCTGCTGACGGATGAACACCGGGTCCTCAGGGGGGCCAAGGAAATCCGCAAGACGCCACTCGAGTATTATTTCGTCAACATGCAGATCGAAGGCGATGTTCTCGCAAAGCAGCGGGGACGAGAGGCGCTCGTAAGGCCGGGAGAGTTCTACATCGTGGACTCAACGGAGCCGTATGATCTCGACTATCGATCGAACCTGGAGATCTTTTCCTTCAGAGTGCCTAAGAAACGTCTCGATCCGCTCTTGAAGGATGCGGCAGGCGCAACGGCCATTCGCGTTTCGAAGGGGAGTCCGACCGGACAATTGGCTGTAGATTTTCTGCAGTCGGTCGTTCGGCAGCCTCAGATTCCGCCGGAAGCGCAGGAGACGGTCGCGGATACGATCGCAAAGCTCGTCGCGTTGGCTCTCGGTGGCACGGCGGAGGCTGAGGAAAGCAGACCCTCATGCACCCGGAGAGCCTTTCTGAATGAGATCCTCAAACATATCGATGAGAATCTTTTTGATCCGTCCTTGTCGGTCGAATCCGTTTGCCGAAAATTTCACGTCACGTCCCGCTATCTCCATCGGCTTTTCGAGGCGGAAGAGGCGACCTTCGGAGCCACCATCCGGTCGAAGCGGCTCGCGCGGTGCGCTGCGGAATTGACCAGTTCAACGGACCAGTCGATTGCCGCCTTGGCCTTCGCTTGCGGATTTGGCGACGTATCTTACTTCAATCGCATCTTCAAAAGAGCGTTCGACAAGTCTCCCACCGCGTACCGCCGCGCCAATTTGGGAGTTCAGTCGAAGTCCAGCACACAATAATCGGCGAGAAGGAACGGCTGGGGCCTTTTCCTGTCTGGCGCGTGCGACATTGAGTTCCCCACACGTAACACTATTGCGGGTCGACACTGTTCCGACCGCCGTGCTACCGCAAGCGGATCAGGAACCTGAGTGCAACAGTGACTTCCATCCGCCCCTCCAGCTTTTGGAACCCGCGCAACTGGCGCGGGCTCGTGGCTGTGCTGGTGGCGACCATGTACCTGCTCGCGGGCGCGCTGCATGGCTCGCATGACATCGACGTCACCACGCCCGGCGGCGGCTCGGAAATCGCGGAGGCCCTCGATCACTCCTCGGGCCACAGTGACCACAAGGCCATCGGTGGACATCATTGCCATGGCTGCTTCTCGCTGGCCGTGACGCAGCCGGCGCCGACGACCTTCACGATCGCGCTGGTCTCGGCTACGCACCCGCAGTCCGCCCCTCAGCTCGCCGGCATCATCCCCGATACCGACTCTCCCCCTCCCAAGTCGCTGGCCTGAACGGATTGGTCGGGCGCATCGCGCCCATTGGTTCATCCTCACGGGTCGGTTTCATGTCTCCCTGGAATTTGGCCGCGCGCTTGGCGTGCGTGGCGGCGTGTTTGATTGCCGGATCGGCGATTGCGCCGTCTTACGCCCAGACTTTGACGATGCGGAGCGCGCTGTCGCGCGCGCTGGCCGCGAGCCCGCGGCTGACGGCGGCGGAGCGTGACGTCGGCATCGCCACCGGCCAGCGCATCCAGGCGGGCGCCCTGCTCAATCCGGAACTCTCCTACGAGCAGGACGATTCCTTCGGTTCCGGCAAATATCGCGGGACGCGATCGGCGGAGACGACGCTGCAGATCAGCCAGGCCTTCGAGCTGTTCGGCAAGCGCGACGCGCGGATCGCGGCTGGCGCTGCCGGCATCGAAGTCGCCGCGATCCAGCGCAAGGCGATCAGGCTCGAGGTGCTGTCGGAAACCGCGATCGCCTTCCTCGGCGTGCTCGGCGCGCAGCGGCGCATCCATATCCTCGACGAGCAGATTGCGGCGATCGACCGCCTGACGCCGCTGCTCCGCCGCCGCGTCGAGGCCGGCGCCTCCTCACCGGCCGAGACCGGCCGCGCCGAAGTCGCCTCCGCCCTGGTGAAGGCCGACCGCGAACGCTTCAAGGCAATTCTGGCCAGCGCCCGACGCGAGCTTGCGGTGCTGATGGGCGATCCCAACGCCAAATTCGGCGAGGTCTCCGGCCGGCTGGACATCCTGGGTAAAACGCCGACGTTCCAGTCGGTGGTCGCCGCCATCGACGCCAATCCGCAACTGGTGCGCTGGACGGCGGTCTATGCCCAGCGTAACGCGGAACTTCTACTGGCACGGCTCAAGCCCTATCCGGACGTGCGGATCGCAGCCGGCTGGCGCCACTTCAGCGAGACCAATGACGATGCTGTCAGGCTCTCCCTCTCCGTGCCGATCCCCGTGTTCGACCGGAACCAGGGAAACATCCTCTCGGCGCAGGAAAGCCTCGCCAAGACCCGGGCCGAGCGCGAGGTCAACCGCAACACGCTGATCGTGATCGCCGGCCGCGCCTACGACTCGCTGCAGGGCTCGCTGCGCGAGCTCGCGGTGCTGCGCGAGACCGCCATCCCCAAGGCCATGGAGGCGTCCGAGGCGATCTCGCAAGGCTACGGCCAGGGCCGCTTCACTCTGCTCGAGGTGCTCGACGCCCAGGCCAGCGTCAGCCAGGCGCGCCTGCGCGAGCAGGAGGCGCTGCAGAACTTCCACGCCGGCGTTGCGACCATCGAAGGCCTCGTCGGCAATCCCTTCACGCTGGCGCGGGAGACCGCACGATGAAGACGTCCTCTACTATCGTCGTGGCCATCGTTGCCGCCGCGCTCGGCGCCTACGGCTACTCGCTGCTCGAGCCAGCCACGCCCGCGCATACCGAGCACAGCGAGCATTCCGAAAAGAAGCCGAACGACCATGTCGAGCAGGACGAGCATGGTGCCGACCGCATCCGCATCTCCGACGTCAAGCTCGCAGCCGCGGGCGTGACGCTCGCCGAAGCCGCGAGCGTCACGCTGACCGACACGCTCGCCTTCAACGGCATCCTGCGCGCCAACCAGGAAGCCGTGGTGCAGGTGACGCCGCGCTTCCCGGGCCTCGCCAAATCGATCCAGAAGCGCATCGGCGACAAGGTCGGCAAGGACGATCTGCTCGCCGCCATCGAGAGCAACCAGAGCCTCACCGTCTACGAGCTGAAGGCGCCCATTGCCGGCACCATCATCGAGCGGCAGATCTCGCTCGGCGAATACGCCTCCGAGCAGAAACCGGCCTTCGTCGTCGCCGACCTCTCCACCATCTGGGTCGACCTGTCGATCTACCGGCAGGATTTAAGGCGCGTTCGCCTCAACGACGAGGTGCTGATCGATCCCGACGATGGCCGCGGCGAGATCAAGGGCACGATCTCCTACATGGCGCCGATCGGCTCCAGCGAGACGCAGACCGCGCTTGCACGCGTGGTGCTGCAAAATCCTGACGGACGCCTGCGGCCCGGGCTGTTCGTTACGGCCAAACTGATCCTCGCCGCCCGCAACGTCGCGGTCGCCGTGCGCAGGAGCGCGATCCAGACGCTGGAGAACCGGACCATCGTGTTCGTCCGCGAAGACGGCGACAAGATCGAGGCGCGACCGGTTGAACTTGGCGATTCCGACCCGCGCCATATCGAGATCAGGGCCGGCCTGTCGGCCGGCGAGCATTACGTCGCCGAGAACAGCTTCGTCGTGAAGGCGGAGATGGGCAAGGGCGAGGCCGAACATGATTGAGCGCCTGATCGCCGTCTCGCTGCAACAGCGCTGGCTGGTCCTCCTGCTCGCGCTCGGCGCCGTCGCTTTCGGTGCCCTAAATTTCCAGCGCCTGCCGATCGATGCGGTGCCTGATATCACCAACATCCAGGTCCAGATCAACACGCGTGCGCCCGGCTACTCGCCGCTCGAAACCGAGCAGCGCATCACCTTCCCGGTCGAGACCGCAATGGGCGGCCTGCCCAGGCTCGACTACACCCGCTCGCTGTCGCGCTACGGTCTCAGCCAGGTGACGATCGTCTTCAAGGACGGCACCGACATCTTCTTCGCCCGCCAGCTCGTCGGCGAACGCATTCAGCAGGTGAAGGACCAGCTTCCGGCCGGCGTCGAGGTCGCGATGGGGCCGGTCTCGACCGGGCTCGGCGAAATCTTCATGTACACCGTCGAAGCCAAGAGAGACGACAAGACGGGCGCGAAGACGCAAGGCGGTCACGACTATTCGCTGACCGATCTGCGCACCGTGCAGGACTGGATCATCAAGCCGCAGCTTCGCAACGTGCCCGGAGTGATCGAGGTCAACACCATCGGCGGCTTCGAGCGGCAGTTCCATGTGCTGCCGGACCCAGGCAAGCTGATGGCCTACCGGCTCGGCTTCCGCGACGTCATGACGGCGCTCGCCGCCAACAACGCCAATGTCGGCGCCGGCTATATCGAGCGCAACGGCGAGCAATATCTGGTTCGCTCGCCGGGTCAGGTCGGCAACCTCAGTGAAATCCAGGACGTCGTGATCGGCTCGCGCGGCGGCAATCCCGTCAGGATCAGGGACGTCGCTGTTGTCACGGAAGGCCGAGACCTGCGCACGGGCGCTGCGACGCGCAATGGCGAGGAGACCGTGCTCGGCACCGCCATGCTGCTGATCGGCGAGAACAGCCGCACGGTGGCGCGCCGCGTCGCCGCCCGCCTGGACGAGATCGCCAAATCGCTGCCCGACGGCGTGGTGACGCGGACCGTCTACGACCGCACCGACCTGGTGGAAGCCACCGTCCGCACGGTCAAGAACAACCTGCTGGAAGGCGCGGCCCTGGTGGTGGCCGTACTGTTCCTGATCCTCGGCAACATCCGCGCCGCGCTCGTGGTGGCCTGCGTCATTCCGCTGTCCATGGCGATGACGATATCAGGCATGGTCGAGACAAAAGTCAGCGCGAACCTGATGAGCCTCGGCGCCATCGACTTCGGCATCATCGTCGACGGCGCCGTGATCATCGTCGAGAATTGCCTGCGCATGTTGGCCCAGGCGCAGCGCGACAAAGGCGGGCTGCTGACGGTCTCGGAGCGAATGCGCGCGATCCTGCGCGGGTCCAGCGAAGTCATCAAGCCGAGCCTGTTCGGAACGCTGATCATCGCGGTGGTCTATCTGCCCGTGCTGACGCTGACCGGCGTCGAGGGCAAGATGTTCACGCCGATGGCGCTGACCGTGCTGATGGCGCTCGGCGCAGCCGTGCTGTTCTCCATCACTTTCGTGCCGGCGGCGGTCGCCATCTTCGTCACCGGCAAGGTGTCCGAGCACGAAAACCTGTTCATGCGGATGGCCAAGCGGGCCTATCTCCCCCTGCTCCGCTTTGCCATCGACAACCGGGCCGCGGTCGCCGTCATGGCCGCACTCATCGTGGTCGCAAGCGGCATCGCCGCGTCGCGGATGGGCGGCGAGTTCATTCCGAGCCTGGACGAAGGCGACGTCGCGCTGGCCTCGATCCGGATCCCCGGCACCAGTCTGACGCAATCGGTAGACCTGCAGAAGGCGCTGGAAAAACGCGTCATGCAGGTTCCGGAGGTGAAGGAATTCTTCACCCGCATCGGCACCGCCGAGATCGCCACCGACCCGATGTCGCCGGCACAGACCGACGGCTACGTCATGTTGAAGCCGCGCGCCGAATGGCCCGACCCCGGCAAATCGAAATCGGAGGTGATCGAGGCCATCGACAAGGCCGCCGACGATATTCCCGGCAGCGCCTACGAAATCTCCCAGCCGATCCAGTTCCGGGTCAACGAGCTGATCTCGGGCGTGCGCACCGACGTTGGCGTCAAGATCTTCGGCGATGACCTCGATATCCTGCAAGGCGCAGCCAAGCAGGTCGAGGCCGCGATCCGCGGTATCCGCGGCGCCAGCGACGTCAAGATCGAGCAGGTCGCAGGGCTGCCGATCCTCACCGTCCGCCTCGATCGCCAGGCGCTCGCCCGCTACGGCCTCAGTGTCAGCGAGGTGCAGGGCATCGTCGAGATCGCCGTCGGCGGCAAGTCGGCCGGCAAGCTGTTCGAGGGCGATCGCCGTTTCGACATCGTCGTGCGCCTGCCCGAATACCTGCGCGGCAATCTCGAGGCGATCCGGGCGATCCCGATTCCGCTGCCGCCCGGCGAGGACGCCGCAACCGGCACGGCCATTCGCACCGCGCTGGCCGCCTCTCCCCTCGCCCAGATGCGCTATGTGCCGCTGTCGTCGGTTGCCACCGTCGACGCGACGCCCGGGCCGAACCAGATCAGCCGCGAGAACGGCAAGCGGCGCATCGTCGTCACCGCCAATGTCCGCGCGCGCGATCTCGGCTCCTTCGTCACTGACGCCGAGGCGGCGGTGGCCGAGAAGGTCAAGCTCCCGCCCGGCTACTGGATCGGCTGGGGCGGCCAGTTCGAGCAATTGGTCTCCGCGACCAAGCGGCTGACGATCGTGGTGCCGGTGGCGCTTCTGCTGGTGTTCCTGCTGCTGTTCATGAGCATGGGATCGGCGGCCGATGCGGCGCTGGTATTCTCCGGCGTTCCGCTGGCGCTGACCGGCGGCGTGGCGGCGCTGCTGCTGCGCGGTATTCCGCTCTCGATCAGCGCGGGTGTCGGCTTCATCGCGCTGTCGGGCGTCGCCGTGCTCAACGGCCTCGTCATCATCGCCTTCATCGAGCGGCTGCGCAGCGAGGGGCGGCCGGTCGCGGAGGCCGTACGCGAGGGCGCGCTGACGCGGCTGCGGCCGGTGCTGATGACCGCGCTGGTCGCCTCGCTCGGCTTCGTGCCGATGGCGCTCGCGACCGGTGCCGGCGCCGAGGTGCAGCGGCCGCTGGCGACCGTGGTGATCGGCGGCATCATCTCCTCGACCATCCTGACCTTGCTGGTGCTGCCGGCGCTCTACGTGCTGTTCCGCCGTGACGCGGCGAGCGAAACGCCTACAATGGCGGCTGATTTGGCGGCGTCCGGGGAGCGCTAGAAGTGGGCAGCCACGACCATCACGGTCATCACCACCATGATCATGGCGACCACGG
This sequence comes from Bradyrhizobium symbiodeficiens, assembly GCF_002266465.3. Lineage (NCBI taxonomy): Bacteria > Pseudomonadati > Pseudomonadota > Alphaproteobacteria > Hyphomicrobiales > Nitrobacteraceae > Bradyrhizobium > Bradyrhizobium symbiodeficiens. Next base: position 4,156,310 of record NZ_CP029427.2, read on the forward strand.
TCATGGTCACGACCACAGTCACGGCCATGTCCATGCGCCCGCGAATTTCGGCAAGGCGTTCGCGATCGGCATTGCGCTCAACACCGCGCTGGTCGTGGCCGAAGCGATCTACGGCTATCTCGGCAACTCCACTGCGCTTCTCGCGGACGCCGGCCATAATTTGTCCGACGTGCTCGGCCTGGTCATGGCCTGGGGCGCCTCGATCGCGGCGCGGCGGGCGCCGAGCGGCCGCTTCACCTACGGTTTTCGCGCCTCCACCATTCTGGCCGCGCTCGCCAATGCCGTGTTCCTGCTGGTCGCGACCGGCGCGATCGGCTTGGAGGCGATCCTGCGGCTGCGCGAGCCGGAGCCGGTCGCTGGCGTCACCGTCATGGTGGTCGCCGGCATCGGCATCCTCATCAACGGCTTTACCGCCATGCTGTTCGCGAGCGGGCGCAAGGACGACATCAACATCGAGGGCGCGTATCTGCACATGGCCGCCGACGCCGCGGTCTCGCTCGGCGTCGTGGTCTCCGCGGCATTGATCATCTGGACCGGCTGGCTCTGGCTCGATCCCGTCACCAGCCTCGTCATCTGCGCCACCATCCTCTGGAGCACGACCAGCCTATTGCGCGGCTCCATCGACATGGCGATGGCGGCCGCCCCCAAGGGCACCGACCTCGCCGCGATCAGAGCCCTCCTGCTCGCGCGTCCCGGCGTGTCGGCGATCCACGATCTCCACGTCTGGCCGATCTCGACCACCGAGACGGCGCTGACCTGCCACCTGGTCATGCCCGCCGGCACCGGCGATGGCTTCCTGATGGAGACGGCGCAACTGCTAAAGACGACCCATCGCATCGGCCATACCACGCTTCAGGTCGAGACCCACCCGGACAATGGCTGCGCGCTGGCGCCGGATGATGCGGTGTGACCGCGCTTAGGCTTCGCCGCGATCGGCGCGGCCTGCTCTGGCCCTGAGCCAATCGAACACTACGCTTCCCAAGATCGCGCTCGAGCCGGCGAGGAAGGGAATGGCGTAATACGCGTAGCGATTGAGCCCATAGATGAGAAAGGTCGGAAACGCGGCGCTGACCATCGCCAGCAGGATCATCAATGTGCCGCCGGCGACGAGGCGGCCGGAAGACCGCCGCACCCAACCCGCATGGCTCGCGGGGACGCCGATCAGAAGCACGAGGGCGAGGACGAGTGTCGCCGAGGACAGCCACAGCATTACTCCCGGGCGATCGTCGTATTCGGTCGAGACTTTCACCCCGCAGCACAGCGCGACGAGGTCCGAGCTCGGCGCGTAGCCACGCGCAAAGAGGCGGTTCAAGTTGAGCTGAAGCTGATCCGCGGTCGGCAGTAGCCGCGACAATGGCCACCAGGGTTTGTAGTCGTCCTGAATCAGCTGTCCGGGCTTCAACCCGCTCGGGCTGCCAAAGAACGGGAACCTGTCGCGTTCCGTGAAGAACTCATAGCCCTGCGGACTGGGCGTCCGCCGCGCGACCGAATTTGCGTCGAAGAGCAGGAAGAACATCTCCCGGAGAAAGTGTTTCGTGAGGTGTCGATAGAGCGTCGACGGCGTCGTCAGCGTTTCCACGAAGATGTCACGCACCACCCTCTCGAGATCCGTATCGCTGTCGCCGGCCTTCGCCAGCCGGTGCATCGCCCCGAACGGCCACTGATAGACCTCGATGTCGGGCCATCCCCGAGGCGTGTCCTCGGCACGCATCTGCTCGACGTACCCCCGCGCCTGCGCCTTCCGGTCGAGATGAACGCCGTGCTCGAAATCGCCGGAATAGCCGACCACGAAGGCCATCACGGCCAGGGTCTCGTTGCCGGCGGGGCGCTTGCCGATCGCCAGATTGATCGCCGCCGGCGTCAGATAGACGGCTGATGCGAGAAGGCCTGCCAGGGCAAGCACGCCGAGCCGGCGCAGGAGCCCTGCGTCCAGCACCACCACCAGCCACAACAGAATGACGGCAGCCTGTCCTACCGCTGCCGACCGGCAGGTCATCACGGCGCCGAGCGTCAAGCCCACGGCCGCCGCGGACGGCAACGCCGGCCATTTTCTCAATGCGGCGCCCGCGGCGATGAAGGCCGCAAGACTGACCAGGAAGTTGGAGATCGTCTCCGCACCGATCGTATTGTCGTAATGGACGATGCGGCCATGCAGCGCCGCAAGACAAAAGGCGAGCAGCGCGAAGAAGCGCGGCGCGCCGGCAAAACGCACGATCCCCGCAACGAAAAGCGCAGTTCCGACGCTCATCAGGTGCTGCGCGATGACGAACACAAGGATGTGCGGGCCGAACAGTTTCGACAGCAGCGCAAGGAAGGCGGCCACCCCATACGGCCGCTTCATCACATCCTCGAGATATTGTCCTCTCAGGATGGATTCGGTCTGGATGATATAGGCCGCACTGTCCTCATGGATAAAGTGATCCGGCCAGGCCACCAGGAAAGCAAGGTGAACCATCAAGGCCAGGCCGATCGCACAGACCCAGACCCAGAACCACGCGATGGAGCCTGCCCACCGGGGCAAGGCGGACCAAAGACCAGTGCGCTGGATCAGAGCTGGATTCAATTCAATGCCCGCAACCGGAAGTTCGGGGGCGACTAAGTCGCCTTCGCGGTCACGATCCAGATCGCGCCTTGCAACGCGACGCTCTGCCCCTTCTGGAACGGCGCGAGCATCTCGCGGATCGAGGCTTTTGCGGCCGCGTACGTCTCCGGCGGATGTCCCTGCAGCGCGCGGCTGGCGGGGCCGATCTGCAAGGCGCCATCCACCGCCGCATCGAGGCCGCCGCCGATCGCGACGTCCATCGGAAGGTCATGCGGCTCCATCGCCATGTCGACGAAGCCGGCCCCCTTCAGGATGCGCATCACACGTTCTTCCGAGGCGAAGGCGAACGGGCCCGGCTCCTCCGGCCCGACCGGCGGCATCTTCGGCACGTGCTTGTAGACCGCCATCAGCGGCGCCATCATCCACGGGTTTTCCTTGGGCTCCCGCCAGCAGGCGAAGGCGAGCCGCCCGGTCGGCTTCAGCGCGCGGCGAAGATTTGTGAAGGACGCAATGGGATCGGCAAAGAACATCACGCCGAAGCGCGAGGCGAGCAGATCAAAGCTCGCCGGCTCGAACGGATGCACCGTCGCATCCGCCAGCACGAAATCGAGCGGCAGGCCTTTCGGCGCAAACGCGCGCGCCTGCGACAGCATCGGTTCGGAGACGTCGAGGCCGAGCGCGAACCCGTCGGGCGCCACCGCCTTGGCGAACGCGAACGTCGTCGCGCCGGAGCCGCAGCCGACATCGAGGACGCGCTCACCGGGCATCGGCCTGGCGCGGTCGATCAGCGCCTCGGCAATCGGTCCAAGCAGGCTCTCCTGCGCAGCATGGCGATCGGCCCAGCGCTGGCCGCTCGGGCCGTTCCAATAGGCGATCTGGTCGGCGTTCTGTTCGTGTCCGCTGGGCTGTTGCATGGTGTCCCCGGTCATTCCCATTCGCGATGCCGCTCGTCGCGGCTCTGCAACCACACCGCGGCGATACCACGTCCGGATGTCCAGCGCACCTTTTCGGGAGCCAAAGCGGCTTGCGCGCGCGCTTCTCCGAACCCGCGGCTCTGAAGCAAATGTTGGGCTGCGCGGGCTTGCCGAGCCATAGCTCGCGAAGCGAGCAAAGGCTGGTGGGCGGTCACGGATTCGAACCGCGGACCCTCTCGGTGTAAACGAGATGCTCTAACCAGCTGAGCTAACCGCCCCTCGCCGCCTCTTTATCCCTACCCGCCCCATAGGAGCAAGTCCCGAACCTCAATCCCCCGGCCTTCCCGGCAGCAGCGGCACCGCGTCGATCCAGACCGCCGCCGACTGGCACCAGATCTGCCTGACGGGGCGCAGTTTGTCGCGCTGGCGGATCGAGCCCCAGCGGATGCCCCAATCGTCGGCCTGGTCGGCCTCCCCGCTGGTGAACAGCGGGGAACCGCAATCGGCGCAAAAATGCTGGAAGCGCATTCGGCCGTTGTCGCCGCGCTTGCCGTAGACCTTGGGCGTACCGCCGGTCAGGTGGACATCGGCCTTGCTGCAGATCGCCGTCACCCGGAACGGCGAGCCGGTCAGCGTCTGGCAATCGGAGCAGTGACAGACCGAGACATCCTCCGGATCGACCTCGGCCTCATAGGTGATCTTTCCGCAATGGCATTGCCCGTCGATCTGCATCACCTCGACCCCCAAAACAAAACGGCGCCCGAAGGCGCCGTTTTATCATCTTTTCGCTTACGCTTAGTGGGCAGTCAGGCCGCCGGCGGCTTCGTCGCCGTCCGGCTTGACCGTCACCTTGGTGTCCTCTTCCCAGACGATCGGCACAGGCTTCTTCACCAGCGCCTTGGCCACGACGTCGTCGAGGCGCGAGACCGGGATGATCTCCATGCCGCCCTTGATCGCATCGGAAATCTCCGTGAGATCCTTGGCGTTGTCCTCGGGGATCAGCACCGTCTTGATGCCGCCGCGGGCCGCAGCCAGCAGCTTCTCCTTCAGACCGCCGATCGGCAGCACGCGGCCGCGCAGCGTGATCTCGCCGGTCATCGCGACATCGTGCCGGACCGGGATGCCGGTCATGACCGAGATGATCGCGGTGGCCATGGCGACGCCCGCCGACGGACCGTCCTTGGGCGTCGCGCCCTCCGGCACGTGCACGTGGATGTCGCGCCGGTCGAACAGCGGCGGCTCGATGCCATAGTTGATCGCGCGCGAGCGAACGTAGGACGCCGCCGCGGAGATCGACTCCTTCATGACGTCACGCAGATTGCCCGTGACCGTCATCTTGCCCTTGCCGGGCATCATGACGCCTTCGATCGTCAGCAGCTCGCCGCCGACATCGGTCCAGGCAAGGCCGGTGACGATGCCGACCTGCGGTTCGCTCTCGATCTCGCCGTAGCGGTACTTCGGCACGCCCAGAAGCTCTTCGAGAGTCTTCTCGGTGACCTTGACCGACTTCTTCTTGGAGATCATCAGCTCCTTCACCGCCTTGCGGGCGAGTGTGGAGAGCTCACGCTCCAGGTTACGCACGCCCGCTTCGCGGGTGTAGCGGCGGATCAGAAGCAGCAACGCGTCGTCGTCGATCGAGAACTCCTTGGAGTCCAGGCCGTGCTTGGACACCGCGTTCGGGATCAGATGCTTGCGCGCGATCTCGACCTTCTCGTTCTCGGTGTAGCCCGCGATCCGGATGATCTCCATGCGGTCCATCAGCGGGCCCGGAATATTGAGCGTATTCGCGGTCGTGATGAACATCACGTTGGACAGATCGTAGTCGACCTCGAGATAGTGGTCGTTGAAGGTCGCGTTCTGCTCGGGGTCGAGGACCTCGAGCAAGGCCGACGACGGATCGCCGCGGAAATCGGCGCCCATCTTGTCGATCTCGTCCAGCAGGAACAGCGGATTTGACGACTTAGCCTTCCGCATCGACTGGATGATCTTGCCGGGCATCGAGCCGATATAGGTGCGGCGGTGACCGCGGATCTCGGCCTCGTCGCGCACGCCGCCGAGCGAGACGCGCACGAACTCGCGCCCCGTCGCCTTCGCGATCGACTTGCCGAGCGAGGTCTTGCCGACGCCCGGAGGTCCGACAAGGCACAGGATCGGTCCGGTCAGCTTGTTGGCGCGCGACTGCACCGCGAGATACTCGACGATCCGCTCCTTGACCTTCTCCAGCCCATAGTGATCGGAATCCAGCACGGCTTGCGCGGCCTCCAGATCCTTCTTCACCTTGGACTTCTTGTTCCACGGGATCGACAGCAGCCAATCCAGATAGTTGCGCACGACGGTCGCTTCCGCGGACATCGGCGACATCTGGCGCAGCTTCTTCAATTCATGCTGCGCCTTGTCGCGCGCTTCCTTGGAGAGCTTGGTCTTGGAGATCTTCTCTTCGAGGTCGGCGAGCTCGTCACGACCTTCGTCGTCGCCGAGTTCCTTCTGGATCGCCTTCATCTGCTCGTTGAGATAATACTCGCGCTGGGTCTTCTCCATTTGTCGTTTGACCCGAGAACGAATCCGCTTCTCGACCTGCAGCACCGAGATCTCGCTCTCCATCAGGCCCAGCACCTTCTCGAGGCGCGTGGTGACGGACAGCGTCTCCAGGATACCCTGGCGATCCGCGATCTTGACGGCAAGATGCGAGGCAACGGTGTCGGCGAGCTTGGCGAAATCGGTGATCGCCTGAACGACGCCGACGACCTCGGCCGAGATCTTCTTGTTGAGCTTCACATAGCTCTCGAAGTCCGACACGACCGAGCGCGACAGCGCTTCCGCCTCGACCGACTTCGCATCGGTGTCGGCCAGCGCAATGGCGGTCGCTTCGTAATAGTCGGCGCGATCGGTGTATTTCTGCACGCGCGCACGCTCGAGCCCTTCGACCAGCACCTTCACGGTGCCGTCGGGAAGCTTCAAGAGCTGCAGCACGCTGGCAAGCGTACCGGTCTCGTAAATCGAGTCGGGCGCCGGATCGTCGTCGGACGCGTTCTTCTGCGTCGCGAGCATGATCAGCGCGTCGTTCTTCATCACCTCTTCGAGCGCGCGGATCGACTTCTCGCGACCGACGAAGAGCGGAACGATCATGTGCGGGAAGACGACGATGTCGCGCAGCGGCAGCACGGGATAGGCGTGCGTTTCGCCATGAACGATGGTCGGCCGGGGTTTTGGATTAGTCATGGCCTTTTCCTTTTGCTTTGCCCCCTTGCACGCAGCCCGCCATGCTCATGCGCAACCGCCACAAGGTGCCGAGGTGATCCGCAAAACCGGTCGGTCCGTTTGCGCGTTGGACCGGCTCGCCGGATCGGAACTGAGGCGAATCTGGAAGAGAATTTTTACTCGCCGCCGACATTAGGTGGCTATCGACCCGGGGGGTGTCAAGTCATTGAAAGACGCGCGCCATCAGGCGCTTACGCAACGCGGTAAGCGACGCAACACCGGCTGCGGAGATACACGTCCGCAGCCCCACCTCGAGGGTACAGTTAGAGCGTTCCAGCGCCGAAAGATCAGGCGCTGGCGTTCTCGACGGCGCGATCGGACCGATCGGCGTAGATGTAGAGCGGACGCGCCGTTCCTTCCACGACTTCGCGCGAAATCACGACCTCTTCCACACCTTCCAGGCCCGGCAGGTCGAACATGGTCTCGAGCAGGATCGCCTCGAGGATCGAACGCAACCCGCGCGCACCGGTCTTGCGCTCGATCGCCTTGCGGGCGACCGCGCCAAGCGCCTCGTCGGCGAAGGTCAGCTCGATGTTCTCCATCTCGAACAGCCGCTGGTACTGTTTCACCAGCGCATTCTTCGGCTCGGTCAGGATCTTCTTCAGCGAGACCTCATCGAGGTCCTCGAGCGTCGCCACGACCGGCAGACGGCCGACGAACTCGGGGATGAGGCCGTACTTCAGGAGGTCCTCAGGCTCGACGTGACGGAAGATCTCGCCGGTGCGACGGTCTTCCGGCGCCATCACCTGGGCCGCGAAACCGATCGAGGTCGACCGTCCGCGCGCCGAGATGATCTTGTCGAGGCCGGCGAACGCGCCGCCGCAGATGAAGAGGATGTTGGTGGTGTCCACCTGCAGGAATTCCTGCTGCGGATGCTTGCGGCCGCCCTGCGGCGGGACCGAAGCCACCGTGCCTTCCATGATCTTCAGCAGCGCCTGCTGCACGCCCTCACCCGACACATCGCGCGTGATCGAGGGGTTGTCGGACTTGCGGCTGATCTTGTCGATTTCGTCGATGTAGACGATGCCGCGCTGGGCGCGCTCGACATTGTAGTCGGCGGACTGAAGCAGCTTCAGGATGATGTTCTCGACGTCCTCACCGACATAGCCGGCCTCGGTCAGCGTCGTCGCGTCCGCCATCGTGAAGGGGACGTCCAGGATACGGGCGAGCGTCTGCGCGAGCAGCGTCTTGCCCGAACCGGTCGGACCGATCAGCAGGATGTTCGACTTCGCGAGCTCGACGTCGTTGTGCTTGGTCTGGTGGTTGAGGCGCTTGTAGTGGTTGTGCACCGCGACCGACAGGACCTTCTTCGCGTGGCTCTGGCCGATCACGTAGTCGTCCAGGACCTTGCAGATTTCCTTCGGCGTCGGAATGCCGTCGCGCGACTTGACCAGCGAGGATTTGTTCTCCTCGCGGATGATGTCCATGCAGAGCTCGACGCACTCGTCGCAGATGAAGACCGTGGGACCCGCGATCAGTTTGCGGACTTCGTGCTGGCTCTTGCCGCAGAACGAGCAATATAGCGTGTTCTTGGAGTCGCTCGTGCCGACCTTACTCATTCCTGTCTCCGTCCGCGGTTCGATTCCGTTCCGCTCGATCGCTCCATTCCGACACGATGGTCGGCATGAAGCTTAAGTAGAGCAAATTCCGTACCAAAAAAGACCCTACGCATTACATCCCGTGCGAATCACGGTCACTCGATTCTCCGCGATCATAGCCGATCGTTCGTAGCCAACCATGCTGTCACCCGACTATCAAGAATTCGCTAATCGGGCGCCGCCGGCTACCCGTGACAATACCGTGATTTCCGGTCTTGGCACGGGCGAAGTGATCGAAATCACCCCGGCGTTGCTGGATAGCCACGAAAAACAAGCACGAAAGCGGAACTTTCTGCCTGTCGCAGGGCGCAAAACGGTGCTTTGCGACGCGCCCACGGTCCATAGCGTGAACGCTACCTGATGGTAACAAGCAATCCCAGGGGATACCGAGGGATCGCCGTCACACTCCAGTAGTGCTACGGGGCTTTCGCCGCCGGCTCCTCGGCGCGCTTGTCGATGACCTTGTCGACCAGGCCGAACTCCTTGGCGTCGGCCGCGGTGAGGAACTTGTCGCGTTCCAGCGCATCCTCGATCGCCTTGTAGGTCTGCCCGGTGTGCTTCACGTAGATCTCGTTGAGCCGCTTCTTCAGGTTCAGGATTTCCTGGGCGTGCAGCATGATGTCGGTCGCCTGGCCCTGGAAGCCGCCGGAGGGCTGGTGCACCATGATGCGCGCGTTCGGCAGCGAGAAGCGCATGTCCTTCTCGCCGGCGCAGAGCAGCAGCGAGCCCATCGAGGCGGCCTGGCCCCGTGCACAGCGTCGATACCGGCGGGCGGATGAATTGCATGGTGTCGTAGATCGCAAGGCCCGACGTCACCACGCCGCCCGGCGAGTTGATGTACATCGAGATTTCCTTCTTCGGATTTTCCGCCTCAAGGAACAGGAGCTGGGCGACGACCAGCGTCGACATGCCGTCCTCGACCGGGCCGGTCAGGAAGATGATGCGCTCCTTCAGCAGGCGCGAGAAGATGTCGTAGGCGCGCTCGCCACGGTTGGTCTGCTCGACCACCATGGGCACGAGGTTCATGTAGGTTTCAACCGGATCGCGCATGAGTCACCTAGGGTTTTCGGAGACGGACATCGCCGGGCATGACGGCCAGTTTGGCTGGATTTGCCGGAAAGCTGATGAACGTCCTGTGATGCAGGAACTTGGTAGACGTGAAAGGCGTATCGACAGATATAGCCCAATTCGCTTCTGACAAGTGCGGAGCGAATTAAGGCTTAATCCTTCGAGGCAGTTGAAGCTGATTCGCACGAAGAGGCCCAGCCGGCCATCTGGCTAGCTGGGCCTCTTCGCTGATCATCCTTAATGGAGGCCTGCCTCAACCCCTTCAGGCCGCGGTCTTTTCCGCCTCGTCGTCCTTGTAGAGGTCCTCGCGCGAAACCTTCTTCTCGGTCACGTTGGCGAGCTCGAGGATGAAGTCGACGACCTTGTCCTCATAGATCGGTGCACGAAGCTGGGCCAGCGCCTGGGCATTGCTGCGGTAATAGTCCCAGACCTCCTTCTCGCGGCCGGGCATCGAGCGGGCGCGCTCGATCACGGCGCGGCCGACCTCGTCGTCGGTCACGGTGATCTTGTTCTTCTCGCCGATCTCGGAGAGCACGAGACCGAGCCGCACGCGGCGGTCGGCGATCTTGCGGTACTCTTCCTTGGCGGCGTCTTCAGTGGTGTCCTCGTCGGCAAAGGTCTTGCCGGCGGAGTCCATCTCGGCCTTGACCGAGTTCCACATCAGATTGAACTCCTCGTCGACCAGCGAGGGCGGCGCCTCGAAGCGATGGGCTTCGTCGAGGCGGTCGAGCAGCGCGCGCTTGACGCGCTGGCGCGTCGCGCCGGCGAACTCGGCAACCAGGCGCTCGCGCGCGGCTTCCTTCAGCTTGTCGAGCGATTCGAGGCCGAGCGTCTTGGCGAACTCGTCGTCGATCGCGACGTCCTGCGGCGACTCGATCGAGGTCGCGGTGGTCTCGAACTCGGCCGGCTGGCCGGCGAGCTTGTCGTTCATGTAGTTCTTGGGGAACGACACTTTCAGCGTGCGGGTCTCGCCCGCGCCGATGCCGGTGAGCTGTTCCTCGAAGCCGGGAATGAAGGTGTTCGAGCCGATCACGACCTGGATGCCTTCGCCGGTGCCGCCCTCGAAGACTTCGCCGTTGATGCTGCCCTTGAAGTTGATGGTGACGCGGTCACCGACTCGGCCTTGGCGCCCTCGGCCTTCGCGGCATAGCCGCGGTTGGTATCGGCGATCCGCTTGATCGCCTCGTCGACGTCGGAATCGGTGACCTCGGCCACGGGCTTCTCGACCTGGAAGGCCTTGAAGTCGGCGAGTGCGATCGCCGGCACCACCTCGATCGCGACCGTGTAGGTCAGATCGGTCTTGCCGCTCAAGAGCTCCTCGACCTCGGCCTGCTCGCTCGCATGGTGATCTTCGGCTCGGTCGCAAGGCGGAAGCCGCGCTCGGAGAACAGCTGCGTGTTGGTGTCGCGGATGGTCTGGTCGATGGTCTCCGCCATCACGGAGCGGCCGTAGACCTTCTTCAGGTGAGTGACCGGGACCTTGCCGGGACGGAAGCCGTTGATGCGGACCTTGTCCTTGAGGTCGACGAGCTTGGCGCCGGCCTTGGCGTCGAGATCAGACGCGGGAACGCTGATCTTGAACTCGTGCTTCAAACCTTCCGAGAGGGTTTCTGTGACCTGCATGGCGTCCAATCTTCTTCCCGTTCGGTCCCGGCGCGCATGCGTCGGGACGCTGTCATTAATCGATCCGGCGCGAGGCGAACGCCTCAACGCCGGTGCTTCATCGAACCGGCTCCCGGCGGACGAACATCCGCGCAAGAGCAGGTCTCGTAATCCGTGCAAACGCGATAAGCGCTTGGTGCGGGCGGAGGGACTCGAACCCCCACAACTTTCGTCACTGGAACCTAAATCCAGCGCGTCTACCAGTTCCGCCACGCCCGCGTGAATTTGCATCAAGACCGGCCGCGATGCCGCGGGCGGCCGGGCTTATAACATGCGCCCAACTGTTCGCAGCAAAAAAATGGCCCGATAGAGGCAAGCTTTAAGTAGGCACGGCGGCTGGACTTATCCAGCGCGGCGTGGTCGGGATCGGCCCATGACACCTGGGATATTCGAGCCGAACCGACGTGAGCTTTTGGCCGGCCTCGGCGCGGCGCTCGGCGCGTCCACGGCCGGGCTGATGGCGGGGGGAGCGGCCCCGGCCGTGACCGCCCAGATCGCCCTCCAGGCACGGGCCGCAAGCCTGGCTCTCAAGCCGGATCGGCCACCGACACCGATCTGGGAGCTGGCCGCGGCCAGTCATCTCAGGGACGTCCGTCTCAAGCGGGGCGACCGTTGCGAGCTGGTGTTTCGGAACGACCTGCCTGTGCCGCTTGCACCAGTCTGGTACGGCCTGAACAGCGGGGCCCCGACCGACCCGTTGCGAGGGCGCGCGCCTGCCCCGCCAAACGCGGTCGAAACATCAATTATTTCAATGCTGAACGCGGGGACCTTGCTGGCTGACTTTCGCCTCTTCGAGGACGATCAGAAGCAGCCTGTCCGTCCGCTTCCGGTCATCGTCGCCGAATCCAGCCCAGTCACCGTCGATAGCGACGTCGTCCTGCTGATCGAGGAATGGCGCCTGCGCCAGGATGGCACCGCGGTCCCGCCCGGCCAGGACCCGAAGGACGCGAGGCCCCTCTACACGATCAACGGGCAAACTTCATTCGAACTCTCAGCGATGGGCAATCAGCGGCTGCGGCTGCGCTTGATCAACGGCTCGCAACGTACTGTTCTGGCAATCAAACTAGAAGGTCATGACGTCCGAGTGATGGCCCTGGACGGGCAACCGGCCGAGCCCTTTTCTGCGCGCAACGGTGCCGTGGTGCTGGCCCCCGGCGCTCGCGCCGACGCTTTCGTGGATGCGGCCACATCGGCCGCGTTGCTGCTGCATGACGGCAAGGAGGCCCGCCAGGTCGGCCGCCTGAAGATATCCGGCCAGTTGGAGCGCCGGGTGCCGCTGATGCCAGCGCAGCCCCTCCCTCCGAACGACCTGCCCGAGAAGCTCGATCTGAAAGGCGCCCTGCGGTTCGATGTCGCGCTCGGCGCCGCAGACATCGACTGGGCGCGACCGGCAAACTTCTCGACGGCCTCCGCCCCCATCTTCCGCGCCAGGACCGGCCGCACCGTGGTGCTGGCCCTCAAGAATACCGGCCCTCTCACCACCGTGTTCCACCTGCACGGCCACCCCTTCCGCCTGCTCGACAGGCTCGACGACGGCTGGAAACCCTACTGGCTCGACACGCTCGCGGTCGAGCCCGGCCAGACCCAGCGCGTCGCCTTCGCGGCGACCGCGCCCGGACGGTGGCTAATCGAATCCGTCGCCACCGATTGGGGCCGCGCCCCGGCTGGTGCGCTGGTATGGGGTGGAGTGAGCGCTCAATACTCCACCCCGAGCGCATCATAGATCCGCCGGTGCACGGCCGGCAGCGTCTCGGTCAGATCCTCCGCGATCAGGCCCGGCCCGGCCTCGCGCGCGGCCTCGCCGTGCATCCAGACGCCGATGCTGGCGGCCTCGAAGGCCGGTACGCCTTGCGCCAGCAGGCCGGCGATGATGCCGGCGAGCACGTCGCCGGCGCCGGCGGTGGCGAGCCAGGGCGGCGCGTTGGCGGCGATGGTGGCGCGGCCGTCGGGGGCCGCGATGGTGGTGTCCGGGCCCTTCAGCAGCACCACCGCGCCGGAGCGTTCGGCGGCATCGCGCACGCGCTCCAGCTTGGAGCGGCCCGGAAATTTGTTGCTGAGATCGGAGAACAGGCGCGGAAACTCGCCCTCGTGCGGCGTCAGCACCACCGCATTGTCGCGCGACGACCTGATCGATTCGAACAGCCGCGCAGGGTTTGCGGCAAAGCTCGTCAGCGCATCGGCATCGAGCACCAGATGACGCCGCGCCGTGAGCGCGGTGTGAACGAGATCGCAGGTGCGTTCACCGATGCCGGCGCCGGGGCCGATGATGCAGGTGTTGTAGCGCTTGTCGCCGAGCAGCTCGCCGAACTCGATGGCGGTGTCGACGGGGCGAACCATGACGGCCGTGAGCGCGGCCGCGTTGATCGCGAGCGCGTCGCGCGGGCTCGCCAGCGTCACCAGCCCTGCCCCGGCGCGCAGCGCCCCGCGCGCTGCCAGCCGCGCAGCGCCGGTCGCCGCCGCATCGCCGGAGACCGTCAACACATGCCCCCGCGCGTATTTATGGCCGTCGATGCGCGGCACCGGAAAGGCGGCGCCCCAGACATCCGGATCGTTCTCGAAAGTCAGCGGCGCGATCTCGTCGAGCACCTGCGCGTCGATGCCGATGTCGGCGACACGCACGTGGCCGCAATGCATACGGCCCGGCAGCAACAGATGCGCCGGCTTCTTGCGGAAGAAGGTGACGGTCTCGGCGGCGTTCACCGCCACGCCCATCACGGCTGCGCTGGTGCCGTTGATGCCGCTCGGCAGGTCGACCGCGAGCACCGGGGCGCCGTTGGCATTGATCGCCTCGATCATCGCACGCGCCTCGCCGTCGACGGGACGGCTGAGGCCTGCGCCGAACAATGCGTCGATGATCAGCGCGGGCCGTCCGACCGCCTGAGGATTGAACGGGAGCACCGGGTGCTTCCAGCCGCGCGCGGCCGAGGCCGCGTCGCCCTGGAGCTGGTCGCGCTCGCACATCAGGATGACCGAAACCTCGCGCCCCTGCGCGGCGAGCTCGGCAGCTGCGACAAAACCGTCACCGCCATTGTTGCCGGGGCCGGCCACGATCAGGATCGGCCCCTCCTCCACCAGCGCTTGGGCGGCATCGGCGACCGCCTGCCCCGCGCTCAGCATCAGCTTGAAACCGGGCGTGCCGGCCGCGATGGTGAGCTGGTCGGCGCGCTGCATTTCAGCGGTGGTCAGAACTTCCATGCCACTTCCCTGGTCCAAACGCCTTTTCAACAGGCACGTTACGTGCCGCCCCACTCTTGGGAACATCGATCTGCACAGATATTGAACCGTTTGCCTATTTCGTAGTCTTCGGTATCTTGTGCAGGTCGGCGCCACTGCACAGGGATGCACGTTAAAAGGCTGATAACGCTCCAACAATCAGGGCATTTGCAACTTGGCATAGACCCTGCTTTCGAGGAAGCCGCTTCGGTTCGTCGTGCTCACTGGCATTTATCAGAGTGTGGCCGGCCGTTGTTGCCGGACTGGTCAGGGGTTTCAGGCATAGCGAAGACAAGATCGTGCGTTAAGAAAGCGCATCCTGACGAAGACGTTGCTATTTGTTCGAAAGGCCGGGAGGCGCGCAGTGAAGAAAATCGAAGCCATCATCAAGCCATTCAAGCTCGACGAGGTGAAGGAAGCGCTTCAGGAAGTCGGCCTTCAGGGCATCACCGTCACCGAAGCCAAGGGCTTTGGCCGGCAGAAAGGCCATGCCGAGCTCTACCGCGGCGCAGAATACATCGTCGACTTCCTGCCCAAGGTGAAGATCGAGATCGTGATCGGCGACGATCTGGTCGAGCGCGCCATCGATGCGATCCGCCGCGCCGCGCAAACCGGCCGCATCGGCGACGGTAAGATTTTCGTCTCCAACATAGAAGAGGCGATCCGCATCCGAACCGGCGAATCCGGGCTGGACGCTATCTGAGCCGGGTGCTATCCCGAATTTTGCGACACTGCGACTAGAATGAAGGCTGCTTCGGCGGCCTGATTTCGTTTGTGCGGTCGCGCAAAACTCGCCTGAGCGAGAATAATTTTGCTCATCTGGAAACCGACCCGCAGAGCCAAAAGGGGTATGCATGAAGACCGCCAAAGACGTCCTGAAATCGATCAAGGACAACGACGTCAAGTACGTCGACCTGCGCTTCACCGATCCGCGCGGCAAGTGGCAGCATGTGACGTTCGACGTCAGCATGATCGATGACGACATCTTCGCCGAAGGAACGATGTTCGACGGCTCCTCGATCGCCGGCTGGAAGGCGATCAACGAGTCCGACATGTGCCTGATGCCCGACCCGGTCACTGCGACGATCGACCCGTTCTTCGCCGAGACCACCATGGTCATCACCTGCGACGTGCTCGAGCCGACCACCGGCGAGCCCTACAACCGCGACCCCCGCGGCATCGCCAAGAAGGCGGAAGCCATGGTGAAGTCGATGGGCGTGGGTGACACCGTGTTCGTCGGTCCCGAAGCCGAATTCTTCGTGTTCGACGACGTGCGCTTTTCGGCAGAGCCCTACAAGACCGGTTTCCGGCTCGACTCCTCGGAGCTGCCGACCAATTCCGACACCGAATATGAAGGCGGCAATCTCGGCCACCGCATCCGCACCAAGGGCGGCTATTTCCCCGTGCCGCCGCAGGACTCGGTGCAGGACATGCGCTCGGAAATGCTCGGCGCCATGGCCAAGATGGGCGTCAAGGTCGAGAAGCACCATCACGAAGTGGCTTCCGCCCAGCACGAGCTCGGCATGAAGTTCGACACGCTGACGCTGATGGCCGACCACATGCAGATCTACAAATACTGCATCCACCAGGTCGCGCACATCTACGGCAAGACCGCCACCTTCATGCCGAAGCCGATCTTCGGCGACAACGGCTCGGGCATGCACGTGCACCAGTCGATCTGGAAGGACGGCAAGCCGGTGTTCGCCGGCAACAAATACGCCGATCTCTCGGAGACCTGCCTGCACTACATCGGCGGCATCATCAAGCACGCCAAGGCGATCAACGCCTTCACCAACCCGTCGACCAACTCCTACAAGCGTCTGGTCCCGGGCTATGAGGCCCCCGTGCTGCTCGCCTATTCCGCGCGCAACCGCTCGGCCTCCTGCCGCATCCCCTACACCGCTTCGCCAAAGGCCAAGCGCGTCGAGGTGCGTTTCCCCGATCCGATGGCCAACCCGTATCTCGGCTTCGCCGCGATGCTGATGGCCGGCCTCGACGGCATCAAGAACAAGATCGATCCGGGTCCGGCGATGGACAAGGACCTCTACGACCTTCCGAAGGAAGAGCTGAAGCAGATCCCGACCGTCTGCGGTTCGCTCCGCGAGGCGCTGGAAAACCTCGACAAGGACCGCGGCTTCCTCAAGGCCGGCGGCGTGTTCGACGACGACTTCATCGACGCCTACATCGAGCTGAAGATGACCGAAGTCGCCCGCTTCGAAATGACCCCGCACCCGGTCGAGTTCGAGATGTATTATTCGGGCTGAGCAGCCTGAACCGTCTGCGACAGGCAAAAGGCGCTTCCGAAAGGAGGCGCCTTTTCGTTTTTCGGCTCGAGGCGAACCTAAGCCTTCTGCCGCGCGATCCGCAGCCCGTCCGCCCCGATCGTACCGAACGTGCCGGCGATGATCTCAGCTGTCGGCTGCATGCCGCCGAGCGACCAGTGCGAGGGATCCTGCTCCTCGATCCTGACCCAGACGTTACGGCGGAAGTCCGCATTGCCCTGTCCTTCGATCTCGACCAGGAGATCGGTGACGCGATCGAGCAGCGCCTTCTTCTGCGCGGCATCCAGGATGCCGCGGACGGTGGAAATGGTGACGTAAGGCATGTCTCTCTCCAATCATGTCGTGTGACGACGGGGGCAAATTGACCCGAACGTGACCGGCGAGGCAGTGGCGGATAAGACAGAGATCGGGCAATTTCCGCCACGCGGTCCGCGCACCGATCGGATAGGATCGCCGCGTCCCGCCTGGAGCTCCCCATGAAGCTTGCAATTCTGGCCGTGGAAGGCTGCATGCACTCTGCGATTGCCGGCGTCGCCGACATCCTCTCGCTCGCCAATCACGTCATGCAGCAGAGCGGTGCAAAGCCCCGCTTCAGCTGGCAGACACTCTCGCTCGACGGCAAGCCCGTGCGCGCCGGCGGCGGGCAGATAGTCGCGGCCGACGGCGCGGTCGGAGCACGGGCGCGCTTCGACGCGATCCTCGTCCCCGGTAACCTCGTCGATCACGTCACGGCCGAGCGCCTGCAACCGCAATATGCCCGGGCCGGCGCCTGGCTCCGGCAGCAACACGCGAACGGCCGGCTGATCGGTGCGTTCTGCAGCGGGGTGTTCCTGTTGGCCGGAGCCGGCCTGCTCGACAACCGCCGCGCCACCATCACCTGGTGGCTGCAAGGCGAGCTGCGGCAGCGTCATCCCACGATCGACCTCGCCGCCGACGCCGTCATCACGGCTGCGGACCGCATCGTCTGCGCAGCCGGCCCGATGTCGTGGGTCGACCTGCTGCTCAGATTGATCGAGATGGTCGAAGGCAAGCAGATCGCAAAATTATGCGCGGACTACGTCGTCATCGACACCGCGCAGCGCACCCAGTCGATATTCATGCCGGTCGGCTATCTGCTCTCGCAGGACCCGCTGCTGACCAGGGCCGACCTCTTGGTTCGCCGCCCCGGCAAGGCTCCCATGACGGTCAAGCGGCTCGCCGGCGCGCTCGGCCTCAGCGAGCGCACGCTGAACCGGAAGTTTCAGGATCTCACGCACGAGCCGCCGCAGGCCTTCATCATGCGCCGCCGCGTCGAGCATGCGCGCACGCTGCTGGAGACGACGACGCAGCCGATCAAGGCGATCGCACGGACGGCCGGCTATGAGGACGAGAGCAGCTTTCGCAAGGCCTTCCGGAAATTGACCCTGATGTCACCACAGGCCTATCGCGCGCGGCGGACAGAGCGCACGGCGTGAGCCGCCCCCGGGACATCCGCTTTCGTTCCGCATCCGACTCCACTTCGTTCTCAAAGAACAAATCAGGGCCGGAAAAATCAGGGCGGAGCAATTCCTACTGATTGGTTTATCGCGTCCAGAATGGAATGCTCGAGTGCATGGCGCCACTCCAAGTATGGCGGATCATGCCTCCGGCTGATCCGGCATACGCAATCGCACCGATCGTCACCTGTCCGGAAAATTCACACCGATCTCCGTCACTACTGGCGCCCATTTCACCAGCGCCGCGCCATCCGACGCCGCCTTCACGCCGTCACCCGACAGCGACCTTGGCGCGCCTGTCTTGCCGCCGAAGCGGATCGTGACCGTGCAACCGCCTTGCAGCGGCCGGCTGAGCGCGCCGCCCTTCCAATCGGTGACGAAGCCGCCATAGTCCCATTCGAAGCCGTTGACGAGGAACGGCTTGCCGTTGGCCTTCTGCACGTCGGCAAGGCTGGATCCGATCGTGACGCCGGCGATGTTCCAGAGGCTGGCCTTGCCCGCGTCGCGCAAGGTCAGGCCGGAGGCGCGCCCGGCCTTGTCGTCGGTGAAGGCGATCTCGATGCGACGGTCCCTCGCCTTCGGGAACAGCACGATGCCCTTGTAGCGTTCGCCCTCGGCGCCCGGCAGCTCCTGCACCACGGCCTCCTTGCCGTAGCGCTGCTTCAGGCTCCGCTCGGTATCGTCAGGGGCAACCGGCGCAGCGCAGCTGATCGGGCCCTCCCGCGGCGGCGCGCTTTGGGCGAATGCGGAGGATGCGAGCAGGACAAGGACTGTGGCAGTGAAGCTGCGTATCATCGAGATCCAATCCCGGAAACGAGCTGGAGTCGTGCGGACGGTTGACCGGACACGATACAAAGCACGATCATGTTTCGGATTGAACCACAACAAGTTCTCAATTCTTCGGCTGGCCGAAATCGAGCGGCGGCGGCATCTCGATGTCCGGGATTTCGATCTTGACCTTGTCCAGATCCACCTTGATGGGGGCGTCCAGTAATCCGGTGACCGTGATCGGGAATGCGATGACGACCGCGACCATGATCGCCTGCAGGCCGATCCAGGGCATCGCGCCCCAATAGATGTCCGAGCTCTTGACCTCCTTCGGCGCAACACCCCGCAGGTAGAACAAGGCGAAGCCGAAGGGCGGATGCAGGAAGGAGGTCTGCATGTTGACGCAGAGCATGACACCGAACCAGATCAAGGCAGCATCCGCCCCGACGACGGGAGTGAGCAGCTTCTGCGCGATCGGCGCGATCATCGGGATGATGATGAAGGCGATCTCGAAGAAGTCCAGGAAGAAAGCGATGAAGAAGATGAACAGGTTCATGAAGATCAGGAAGCCCCAGACCCCGCCCGGCAGCGATGTCAGCATGTGCTCGAGCCAGACACCACCGTTGCAACCGAGGAAGACGATCGAGAAGCAGGTCGATCCGATCAGGATGAACGTCACCATGCAGGTGATGCGCATCGTGGTCTCGTAGCCCTGCTTGACCAGGATGCGCAGGTCCGGAATCCTGATCGCCTCGATGCAGACCCAGGCGACCGCGAGATAGGCCATCGCGAAGGCGATCTTGAACACCAGATTCGGCGTGAAGTAGATGCCGATGATGGTGCCGACACCCGCGGCCGCCACGCCGATGAGCAATATCTTGTGCCCGGCCGAGCTGAAATCCTTGTGATGGATGACGGCAAGAACGATGGCGCCGACTGCGCCCATCGCGCCCGCTTCGGTCGGGGTGGCAAGGCCGAGCATCATGGTGCCGAGCACCACGAAGATCAGGACGGCAGACGGGATGATGCCCAGAAGGCATTTACGCCAGAGCGCCCAGCCCGTCAGCGTCCTTGCTTCCTTCGGCACCGCCGGGACGTGGCCCGGCTTGATCACGCTCAGCACGAACGTGTAGCCGGCAAAGAGTGCGATCTGGAGGATCGATGGGCCCCAGGCGCCGAGATACATGTCACCGACCGACTTGCCGAGCTGGTCCGCGAGCACGATCAGAACCAGCGAGGGTGGGACCAGCTGGGTGATGGTGCCGGACGCTGCGAGCACGCCGGTGATGTAGCGCATGTTGTAGCCGTAGCGGATCATCACCGGCATCGAGATGAGCGCCATCGCGATCACCTGCGCGGCCACGGTGCCCGTGATGGCCCCGAGGATGAAGCCGACGATGATCACGGAATAGCCGAGACCGCCGCGGATGGGGCCAAACAGCTGCCCCATGGAATCCAGCATATCCTCCGCGAGGCCGCATCGTTCGAGGATCGCGCCCATGAACGTGAAGAACGGAATCGCCAGCAACAGTTCGTTGGCGAGAACGCTGCCGTAGATGCGCTCCGGGATGGCCTGGAGGAAGCTGAACCCGAAGAATCCTTCGTGGATCGCGAGGAATCCGAACGAAAGCCCGAGGGCGGCCAGCGTGAAGGCGACGGGGAACCCGATCAGCATTGCCAGGACCAGCCCGCCGAACATCAGCGGCGGCATCATCTCAATCGTGATCATTGGGTCGGCCGCTCGTATTTCGCATCGATCGTGACTTCACCGCGCAAGGCGGCCGCGCGTTTGATGACCTCCGAGACGCCTTGCAGGGCGACCATGAAGAACCCGGCCGGCAGGACGAACTTGATCGGCCACCGCATGAGGCCGCCGGCGTTGTTGGACATCTCGCCGATGACGAACGAGTTGTAGAACATCGACCATGAGAGGTAGCTGAGGAGCACGCACGCCGGGACGAGGAAAACCAATGTCCCGATCAAGTCGAGCCATAGCTGGCCGCGTTCGGACAGCATGAGGTACATGATTTCGACGCGGACATGCTCGTTGCGTTTGAAAGTATAGGACGAGCCGAACATCACGACGACAGCGAACATATACCATTGCGTCTCAAGCCAGCTGTTGGAGCTGTAGCTGAAGGCGTACCGGATCATCGCGTTTGCAGCGCTGACGAGACAGGCCGCGAGTATAAGGATGTTGCAGACGCTGCCGACTTTTTCATTCAGCCAGTCGATAGCCGTACTCACCGCCAACAATGGGCGCATCGATGCCTTTTCCCCGCTCGCTGAGTGCTGACCCCAAACGAGCAGGACAATGGCGCTGAATCAGCGTCCGTCCACTTCCGCGCGGGAGCTAGTCCACCCTCCTGATGCTTCCGCCCGTTCTTGTTGTCGGTTTTTGGCAAGACCTGCTCAGGTCTCACCCGCCGCGTGAAGCAAGATACATTTACCGTCGGCCAATTTCGGGTCAACCAGAAAATTGACAGTTTGCCGCAGCTGCGCCGAAAATATGGGCGCAATGATGAATCCGGCTGGCGTGCAGCGGCTTCCGGCAATGCGATCCTCGAACGGACTGCCTAGCCCTCGACGTCGTACTGCTTGCAGAGGTGGTCGCCGATCTGGACGAGCATCGCCACGCATTCGGGGTAGCCGGGCCGATCCGAGTTGGCCCGGTCTGCACTGGCTCGAAACTCCCAGGAACGACCATCGCGGAGGATCGAGATTGTCATTCCATCGGGACAGTCGGCGTGAACCTTCAACTCGGCCTTTGCCATGGCGATGAGTTCGCTTTCCGTCTTCGCAGGTCTAGTCATGAAGGCAATCCTCCGTCTTGGGACAGAGCCTAAGCTGCATCTACCAGCCCCGCCAAGCAAGTCTTGCCGATCAAGCGCCTCCCGGCATTGGGATAGCGCAATGCGTCCCGACCCGCTCCGGGTCAGTCTCGAGAGGCGTCGGGCAAAACACCCGGTCAAGCCCTTGCGTCAAAAATATTCCACTTTCCCGAATTTCGGATTTGTGGCACAGAGGCGCCATCCCGGCCCTACCAAAGGGGCGCTTCGCGATCGTCACGAGATGCGGGCCGGGGTGCGGTGGACGCGGCAGCGCCGGCGCGGATGCGTGATGACAGGGCGGGCAACTGTGAGTCCTCAGGCGACGCGATACGACACGGCGCAGTCATAGCGGTCTTGTCGAGACCTGAGGGCGAGCACACGCAAGCCTTCGGGGATTTCGGCGGGACCGTCCGCGGACGGAGAAGTCGTGTGGTCCTGACGCCCGGGGTTCTGGCGTCAAGGCTTGCGGTGATGCGGCGGCCCGACCGGGCACGTGCATCAGCCATCCGCAGGGCGACGGGGGCAATAGTGCAACGCTCCCCGAGGAGAGCACGAAGGACACCGTTAAAACCATCCGCGCAGGGAAGGCCGGGCGACCGGCAACACCTGTGGTCCACCCCGTGTGCATCTCTGTTGCGCACGGACTTGCGGGTGCCGCCGGCGCCCGGCCTTCCCTGCGCCCTTTGGTCTTTCGAAGAGCGCGAAACGACAGCAAGCCTCGGGCGAAACGCGCCGCGAGATCGCGAAGGTATGTCTGCATGTAGCGGAGCCCGTCGCATGCGTTGAATGTTGCGAAACCCATCATGGAGCGGCGAAGAACCAGATCGTGATCGCTTTCGCGCAACCATCCCACGAGGCTGGTTCCCGACAGGCACATTCAGGACACATCGAGCGGGGTTTCCTACCTACCATATTGACGTGCCTCAAGCCGATCCTGGTCCGCGTCGGCATCATCGTCATTTCAGATCAACATCGGAGGAACAGCCATGCGACGTCCAACTCTTGCTGCAGCGCTGTTGCTCGCAGCGCTGACCTATCCCGCGTTGGCTCAGACGGCATCTGATCACGAGGGCGGCCATCACCCGGGATCGGATCAGGCACCGGCGCCCGCGCAAACGACGCCGCCCGCAAGCCCGTCCGGCGAGCGACAAGGCATGATGGGTGGTGGAGGCATGATGAGTGGAGGCATGATGGGTCCCGCCATGAAGGGGCGCGGCACGATGGGTGCGGACGCGATGGGGCCTCCGATCATGTTCCGCATGGTGTTTGCGCTGATGGACGCCGACGGCGACGGAGCCCTCTCGTCGGCGGAGTTTCAGGCAGCCCACGAGCGAATTTTCAAGGCCATGGACAGCAATAAGGATGGCAAGCTCACGCCGGAAGAAATGCAGGCGTTCATGCGAGCCGGAAAATAGGTCCTGCAGTTCGCCGAGCGAGCTATCCCACAGGAGACCTCCGAGCGGCGTAGGACCCGAATCTGCGCTTCGCTTGTCCCGGACCCGACCGTGATCTACGCCGCCGCGCGCTGCCTTGCGACCAGCGCTTCGCCAAAGGCCTCGAACAGCTTGCGATTGATGGGATTGTGCTGGGGATCGTATTCGGCGTGCCATTGCACACCGAGCGCGAAGGTCGGGGCTTCCGCGATCCGGATCGCCTCGATGGTGCCGTCCTCGGCGACGCCCTCGACCAGCACGCGCCTGCCGGGCTCGAGAATGCCCTGGCCGTGCAGCGAATTGACCCTGATCTTCTCGCAGCCGAGCAGCTTTGCGAACGCGCCGCCCGGCGTCAGCTCGACGTCGTGACGGTCGGCGAACACCACGGTCGGATCGGGGTGGATCTCGCCGTTCTCGAGCCGGGGCATGCGATGGTTCATGCGGCCGGGAATTTCGCGGATCTCCGGATGCAGCGAGCCGCCGAAGGCGACGTTCATCTCCTGGAGGCCGCGGCAGATCCCGAACAGCGGCACGCCGCGAGCGACGCAGGCGACCGAAAGCGCCAGCGCCACCTCGTCGCGGTGGATGTCGTAGGGCTCGTGCGCCTCACACGGATCGACGTTGAAACGGGTCGGGTGCACGTTGGCGCGGGCGCCGGTCAGCACGATGCCGTCGACCGTGTCGAGCAGCGCACCGATGTCGGTAATATCAGGCGCTCCCGCGAACATCATCGGCAGGCCGCCGGAAACCTCGGCCACGGCGCGCAAATTGCGCTCGCCGACCATCTGGACCTGAAATCGATTTTCGACGCGATGGGCATTCCCGATCACGCCGACGACCGGCTTTCTCATCTGTCGTTCCGTGCCTCTCCGTGAAGAAGATTCTCCGAACATGCCCCTCCGATGGCACAAATTCAACAGAAGGGATCGCGGGACGGCAATGCTATTTTCGCGCAAATGCCTCCCGGGGCTCGCCGCCAGCGGGCAGGCCTGCGGCCTTCAGTGCGGTCGCCGCCGGATCGCCCGGCGCGGCCAGCCAGGGCAGTTTCGCGTCGATTCCGCGTGTCACCGGCTCCCCGAGCGCCCCACCGAAATCGATCGGCCAGAACCCGTTGGGCACGACCTCGACCGTAAGGCCTCGGATCGCATAGCCCTCGCCCAGAACCGCCTCCGCGTGGTCGCCGGCGACAAGGCGCGCCGTCCCGGGATCCCTGGGGTCTCCGAAGTTCACGAGGACCGGCACGAGGTCTCCCTCCAACGGGACCACGCCGGTCTGCCGCTGGATATCGTTGAACGAGACGCGACTGCCTCGCGCGGCGCCGTAGGCACGCAGCGCGATATAGTTGATGTCGTCGAAGTCCAGCTTGGCGCCCTGCCGGTGCGCCAGCAAGGCCACCAGATTCCTGCCTTTGGCGCTGTCCTGGCCAAGGTCGACGAACACCGCCTCCCCGCGTGTCGTGGTGCGGCCGCCGCGGTTATAGTTGCGGTCGGGCACGACGGCCAGAATGCCGGACCCGGTCTTGATCCCGTCGGGCGTCGTCACCTCGACCGTCAGGCGAAATTTGTGGCCGGGCCGGTTGATCCGGATCTGGTCGCCGATCACGAGCACGGCCAGAAGCCCGAGCAGACCGGCCCATTTGCTGATGAAGCTCAAACCGCCCCCATTGTTCTTTCCTCATCGCTCTGCACCGTCGGCACGCCGGCGTCAAACCGGCGCGTCGACGCGGCCTTGCTCCGAAGCGCGTTTGTCGAGAGAGTACGGCGCGAATTGCGCTGAGAGGACCCGACGTGACCATGTCCAAAGATGAACGCTCCCGGACCCGCGGCGACCTCGCCTGGGCGATCTCGGTCGGGGGCATCGGCGTCGTGCTGTTCACCGCGCTGCTCGCCTTCACCTGGTATTTCGCCGCCACCGTGTTGCTGATCTTCACCGGCACGCTGCTCGGTCTCGGCCTCAACGCACTGACCGGCGCACTTGGCCGCAGGGTGCCCCTGCCGCATCCGGTACGGCTCGCGATCGTCTGCACCGCGCTCGCCCTGATGCTCGTCGGCATCGCCTATCTCGGCGGCGCCACCATCGCCGAACAGGCTTCGCTGCTGAGCAAGACCATCAAGTCGCAGATCGGAAACGTGAAGTCCTTTCTGGACAGCCACGGCATCGACACCAGCTTCTTCGATTTCGGCAACGGCGTGACCGACTCCTCGGCGAATATTCCGTCGGAGGCGGCGCCCGCAGCGGCGGCGCCCTCCCGCGGTTCCTTGCCCAGTGCGGGCGCGCTGGCCTCCAGCGGCGGCGCGATCGTGAGCCAGACCTTCAAGCTGCTGCTCGGCACCATCCACGGCGTGGGCAACATCTTCATCGTGCTGTTCCTCGGCCTTGCCTTCGCCGCCCAGCCCAGCGTCTATCACGACGGCCTGCTGTATCTGGCGCCGGCGAGGCACCGCACCCGCGTCGCCCTGATCATCGATCGCATCAGCGAAACCCTGGAGCGCTGGCTGATCGCACAGATCATCGTCATGCTCGCGGTCGGCGTGGTGACCTGGATCGGGCTTGCCGTCATCGGCATCCCCGGCTCGTTCATCCTGGGAATTCAGGCCGGCCTGCTCGCCTTCATCCCGACCCTCGGAGCCATCATCGCGGGCGTCGTCGTGGTGCTGGCGAGCCTCGCCTCGGGCTGGATCCCGGCGCTATCGGCCTTTCTGCTCTTCATGGGCGTGCACGCCATGGAGAGCTACGTGCTGACGCCGATCCTGCAGCGGCAGGCGCTGGACATCCCGCCGGCCACGCTGTTCGCGTTCCAGATCGTGCTCGGCGTCGTGTTCGGCATCTGGGGCCTGGCGCTGGCGCTGCCGCTGGTTGCCATCGGCAAGGTCATGATCGACCATTTCAAGACCTATGAGGCGCCATTGGCGGAGGCGACCTGAGCCAGCTCAGGTCGTCAGCACGGTCTCGGTGTGCTCGACCTCCGGGGGCGAGGCGAAATACTGGCCGACGAGGCCGCGCCATTCGGCAAAATTCTCCGAGCCGCGGAAATCGACGGTGTGGTTCTCCAGCGTCGCCCACTTCACCATCAGCCGGTAGCGCTGCGGCTTCTCGATGGATTTGTGCAGTTCGAAGCCGTGAAAGCCCTTGGAGCGGCCGAAAGCGGCCTTGGCCTTGGCGACAGCGGCCTCGAAGTCCTTCTCGCTGCCCGGCTTGACGTCGATTTGCGCGATCTCGGTGATCATCGGTTTCCACCCCTTTTTGTTCGATGGGCGTGTCTAGCGCAGCGGGCGAAAAAGAAAAAGGCGCCAAACCGGCGCCCTGCTCGGCCCGGAAATGCGGACCTCTCAGACCAGCAGCAGAACGGTGCCCGCCACGATCAGGGCACAACCGACGAACAATGCGAGCGGCCAGTAGCTGCGGCGGCCTTGCGTGTAACGCCCCTGCGCACGGCGCTCGGTGATCAGCGCGCTCTCGTACTCGTCCGCGGTCGAGAACAGGCAGGCGAACCCGCAGCGTGCCGAGGCCGCAGCGGCTTCGAGCGACATCAAGGCAGCTTGCGGGTTCTGTCGACGGATCGATTCCATGACCGCAATGGTAGGGATCGAATGGTAAACAGGGAATTACCGCGGCTGCTGCCCTGCGTCTCAGGCGGTGGCCGGCCGCGGCGTACTGATCCGCGCGGCGCTCTGGCGGCGCCAGTTCTCCAGCGACAGCGGCAGCTCCTCCGCCGCCTCGACGCGGTTGCGGCCGCCGCGCTTGGCCTGATAGAGCGCGGTGTCGGCGGATGCCAGCAGCACTTCGAGCTCGGTGCCGGCAGGACCGCCGGCGACGCCGATGCTGACGGTGGTGTCGACCGGGCCTTCGTCGACCACGACGCCGGAGGTCTCGAACGCCTCGCGTACGCGCTCGGCGACCAGCACGCCCTCCTCCAGCGAACACGGCAGCAGTGCCGCGAATTCCTCGCCGCCGATCCGCCCCGACATGTCGGTGATGCGCAGATTGTTGACGACGACGGTGGAGAACAGCTTCAGCATCTCATCGCCGGCGGGGTGGCCGAAGCGGTCGTTGATCGACTTGAAATGGTCGATGTCGAAGATCATCACGGTGACGGGACGTCCGGCCTTGGCCTCGCGCTCGATCACGCGGCCGCAGGCTTCCGAGAAGCCGCGGCGGTTGAGCATGCCGGTCAGGGGATCGGTCGACGCGGCGGTGCGGTGCGCGGTCACCGTGCGCTCGGACACCAGCATGAAGATCACGAACACGGTACCGACGGCGTAGAGGATGAGTTCGACCGCGAACACCTTGACCCAGATGCTCTGGGAGAAGCCGGCATCGTGCGGACGCAGGAAGCCGCCGATCAGAACCGGCAGCATCAACACGCAGCCGTGCATCACCGGCATCACGACGGCCGGCCAGCGTCGTTGCAGGCTCTTGCGCCGTTCGGTCCAGAGCTCGCTGGCGGTCAGTGCCGCGTAGACCGAGACGATGCCGGCGCCGACGATCATCCGCACCATGGATGCCTCGGGGTCGAGCAACGCGACGGCGGCGACCCAGGCGAGCGCACCGAGCACGAGGCCGGGCCAGTTCGGCTTGCGGCCGTGGAAGACGCGCGCCGCGTTCCACACCATGCCGCAGGCGACGAGGCCGACCGCGTTAAGCGCGAGGTAGAGATGCGGGCCCAGCCTGTCGCCGGCCGCGGTCCACAGCGCTACGGAGGCGGCACCGAGGAGATAGGCGGTGCCCCACCATTTCAGTGCAGGGCTGTTCTCCTGCCTGCCGAAGAAAACCATCATGGCGCCGAGCAATGCGGCGACCATGGTGGCGACCAAATAGAGCGTGATGCTATCGAGCGACATCATGTCGGCCCCCTTAAGCCATAGCAGTTACGCGATCGGTACATCCGATTTGCGCGCCCTTCCGAAGGCGACGCTAAATCTGGCGGGTTCCATTCAGGTTTTCGCGGGCGCCCAAGTTTTCTGGAAACACGCCATCAATTTGCAGACAAACGAATAACAAAAAGGGCGCTGAAATCAGCGCCCTTTTGCATCTCATTGAAGCCGCTTTCGCGGCGAATATGACCGAAGCGATTAACGCTTCGAGAACTGGAAGGACCGGCGGGCCTTGGCCTTGCCGTACTTCTTGCGCTCGACCACGCGCGAGTCGCGGGTCAGGAAACCGCCCTTCTTGAGCACCGTGCGCAGCTCCGGCTCGAAATAGGTGAGCGCCTTTGAGATGCCGTGACGGACCGCGCCGGCCTGGCCGGACAGGCCGCCGCCGGCAACCGTGCAGACCACGTCGTACTGGCCGGAACGGGCGGCCACCGAGAACGGCTGCTCGATCATCATGCGCAGCACGGGACGAGCGAAATAGACCTCGACCTCGCGGGAGTTGACCGTGACCTTGCCGGCGCCCGGCTTGATCCAGACGCGAGCGACCGCGTCCTTGCGCTTACCGGTGGCATAGGCGCGGTTGAACTTGTCGACCTTCTTCTCGTGCTTGGGCGCATCGGGCGCCGCCGCCGTCTTGAGCTGCGAGAGCTGGTCGAGCGACTGAATGGATTCGGCCATGTTATGCGGCCCTCGTGTTCTTGCGGTTCAACTTGGCGATATCGATCTTCTCGGGCGTCTGAGCCTCGTGCGGATGATCGGCGCCGCCATAGACGCGGAGGTTGCCCATCTGGACGCGACCGAGCGGACCACGCGGGATCATGCGCTCGACGGCCTTCTCCAGCACGCGCTCGGGGTGCTTGCCCTCGAGGATCTGGCGCGCGGTGCGCTCCTTGATGTGGCCGACATAGCCGGTGTGCTTGTAGTAGGTCTTCTGCTCGCGCTTGCGCCCGGTGAGAACCGCATGCTGCGCGTTGATGATGATGACGTTGTCGCCGCAATCAACGTGCGGGGTGTAGGTCGGGAGGTGCTTGCCGCGCAGGCGCATGGCAACGATGGTGGCGAGGCGGCCGACGACCAGACCCTTGGCGTCGATCAGCACCCACTTCTTCGTCACCTCAGCCGGCTTTGCCGAAAAGGTTTTCATGTCAGAGTTTCCGTGGACGGGGAGCATCGGCGCGAACACCGCACCGGACTGGGCGGTTTTCTAAAGAAGGGACGCGCAACGGTCAATGCCCAACGACGTGAATTAGCGTCGCAATATCAATAGCTTGAAAATATGGTGCTATATTACCTGCGAAAAGCTCAAACATTTGGAATGGAATAGGTCGAGGTGACATGGGCGATCGGATCGGGCGAGGTGCCGGACAACAGCTTCACCTCCCCGACCGCCAGCCGCTTGCCGAGCTTGAGCAGCCGCGCCTCCGCCAGCACGTCCTGGCCGGGCTGGCCCTTGCGCAGGAAATTGATGTTGAGATTGGTGGTCACGGCGAGCCCGACCGGTCCGATCGCGGACAGCAGCACCACGTACATCGCGAAATCGGCTAGCGCCATCAGCGTCGGGCCGGATACGGTTCCGCCGGGACGCAGCATCTTCTCGCTGAAACGCTGCCGCAGGAGGCAGGTCTGGCCGTCCGCGCTTTCGATCATGATGTCGTCGCCGCTGAACGCCTGGGGAAATTCGACGCGGAGGAACTGCTCGACATCCGCCACGCTCATTTTCGCTAACGCCATGCTGTTCCCCACCCTCGCTTCACTTGTCCTGTTACATTAAGTTATCTGCGTCATTCAAATGCAATAATCCAACGGAAACGCTTCGATGTCCGCCCAGGCCGCCCGCGCCCCCTCCCCGCAACCGCCGATCCTGCTGCGCGAGACCAAAGGCTCCATCGCGGTCCTGACGCTGAACCGGCCCGCTGCGCGCAACAGCCTGTCGGCAGCGACGATCGCCAGCCTGCATGCCGAACTCAATGATATCGGCGGCGACAAGGCCATCCGCGGCGTCGTAATCGCGGCCAACGGCCCGGCTTTCTCCGCCGGCCACGACATGAAGGAACTCACCGCGCGCCGCACCGATCCCGACCGCGGCCGCGCCTTTTTCGCCGAGATGATGACCGCCTGCAGCGCAATGATGCAGGCGATCGTACACCTGCCCAAGCCCGTGGTGGCTGCCGTCCAGGGCATCGCGACCGCGGCCGGCTGCCAGCTCGTGGCAAGCTGCGATCTTGCCATCGCCTCGGAGGACGCCAAGTTCGCCACGCCGGGCGTCGACATCGGCCTGTTCTGCTCAACGCCGATGGTGGCGCTGTCGCGCAACGTCCCGCGCAAGCAGGCCATGGAGATGCTGCTGACGGGCGAGCCTGTCACGGCCGACCGCGCGCGCGAGATCGGGCTCGTCAACCGCGTGGTGCCCGCCGGCACAGAACTCGGCGCTGCGATCGAGCTCGCGCAGCAGGTCGCGCTGAAATCCG
Source organism: Bradyrhizobium symbiodeficiens (assembly GCF_002266465.3). Lineage (NCBI taxonomy): Bacteria > Pseudomonadati > Pseudomonadota > Alphaproteobacteria > Hyphomicrobiales > Nitrobacteraceae > Bradyrhizobium > Bradyrhizobium symbiodeficiens. Next base: position 4,186,695 of record NZ_CP029427.2, read on the forward strand.
CCTACACCGTCAAGCTCGGCAAGGAGGCATTTTATCGCCAGGCCGAGATGAGCCTTGAGGAGGCCTATCGTTATGCCGCAGAGGTGATGACCGAGAACATGATGGCGCGCGACGCCGAGGAAGGCATCGGCGCCTTCATCGAAAAGCGTGCGCCGACATGGCGGGATGAGTGACAACAAGAAAAGACGACAAATGAACCACGACGCCTATCCCGACAATTACATCCGCGCCATCCTCAACTCCGTGAAGTCGATCGCGATGGTCGGCGCCTCGCCGGTCAACGTGCGGCCGAGCTATTTCGCCTTCAAATATCTGGCACAGCGCGGTTACGACATGATCCCGGTCAATCCCGGCCATGTCGGCAAGGAGCTGCTCGGAAAGCCCTTCGTCGCCTCGCTCGCCGACATCGACCGTCCCATCGACATGATCGACATCTTTCGCAATTCCAGTCACATCCTGCCCGTGGTCGAGGAGGCGCTTACCCTCGACCCGCTGCCGAAGGTGATCTGGATGCAGCTCGGCGCGCGTGACGAGGTGGCGGCAGCGAAAGCCGAGTCGGTCGGTATCAAGGTGGTGATGAACCGCTGTCCCAAGATCGAATATGGCCGCCTGTCGTCCGAGATCTCCTGGATGGGCGTGAATTCGCGCACGCTCAGTTCCAAGCGCGCGCCGGCACCGACGCAAGGCATGCGGCTATCCCTCAATCGGATGAGCGTCGGCGGCGGCGACACCGCGGCCTCCGACCGCGCCGCAAAAAACAAGAGCGAGCAAAGCTGACGCATCGCGAAGGATTCCTTTCGCGATCGCGACAATGCGTAGCAAGATCATTCCCAAATGATCCTGATGTGACGCGGCGCCTTGACGGCGGGCGCGGCGCCGATCAGCATGCCGCGCGATTTCAGGCCACAAGAACAGGACGCCCTCAATGAGCGATCGCCTTCCGGGATTTTCAACCCTCGCCGTGCACGCCGGTGCACAGCCCGACCCCACCACCGGCGCGCGCGCGACTCCGATTTATCAAACGACCTCGTTCGTGTTCAACGACGCCGACCACGCCGCCTCGCTGTTCGGCCTGCAGGCATTCGGCAACATCTATACCCGCATCGGCAATCCCACCAATGCGGTGCTGGAAGAGCGCGTCGCAGCCCTCGAAGGCGGCACGGCGGCGCTGGCGGTGGCCTCGGGCCATGCCGCGCAGGTCGTGGTGCTGCAACAATTGATGCAGCCCGGCGACGAGTTCATCGCGGCGCGAAAGCTCTATGGCGGCTCGATCAACCAGTTCACGCATGCGTTCAAGAGCTTCGGCTGGAACGTGGTGTGGGCCGATCCCGATGACATCTCGAGCTTCGAGCGCGCGGTGACGCCGCGCACCAAGGCCATCTTCATCGAGTCCATCGCCAATCCCGCCGGCAGCATCACCGACATCGAGGCGATCTCGACGGTGGCGCGCAAGGCGGGCGTGCCGCTGATCGTCGACAACACGCTGGCCTCGCCCTACCTCATTCGTCCGATCGACCATGGCGCCGACATCGTGGTGCACTCGCTGACGAAGTTCCTCGGCGGCCACGGCAATTCGCTCGGCGGCATCATCGTCGATGCCGGCACCTTCGACTGGTCGACCGGCGGCAAATATCCGATGCTGTCGGAGCCGCGGCCGGAATATCACGGCATCAAGCTCCAGGAGACGTTCGGCAATTTCGCCTTCGCGATCGCCTGCCGCGTGCTCGGCCTGCGCGACCTCGGCCCCGCGCTGTCGCCCTTCAATGCCTTCATGATCCTGACCGGCATCGAGACGCTGCCGCTGCGCATGCAGAAGCAGTGCGACAATGCGAAAGCGGTCGCCGAATTCCTCGCCGGTCATCCGGCGGTAGCCTCGGTCAGCTATGCGGGCCTGCCGAGCGACAAGTACCACCAGCTCGCGCGCAAATACGCGCCCAAGGGCGCGGGTGCCGTGTTCACCTTCAGCCTGAAGGGCGGCTACGACGCCGGCGTCAGCCTGGTGTCGAAGCTGCAGCTGTTCTCGCATCTCGCCAATGTCGGCGATACCCGCTCGCTGGTGATCCATCCGGCCTCGACCACGCACAGCCAGCTCGACGACGCCGCCAAGATCAAGTCCGGCGCCGGCCCCGACGTGGTGCGGCTCTCGATCGGCATCGAGGACAAGGAAGACCTGATCGCGGATCTGGAACAGGCGCTGGGAGCGTAGCTGTTGTCATCCGGGGCGACACGCAAAGTCGCCCCGGACAGCGCCGTCAGTTAACAGTCATTAACCATATCTGCCGCATACATCGTCCTTGGATCGCCCTTTGATTCGGAGCCGATGATGCTGCGCTGGATGGTGCCTGCCCTAGCGGTCATGTTGACGGTCTCAGCTGCCGTTGCCGCCGATCTGCCGGCCACGCCGAAGCGGCGCGCCGCTGCTCCGCCACAGGAGCCGCCGCTGGTCTATGTCGATACCGATCCGGATGCGCTGATCTCGCCGGCCTATGGCATCGGCAGCTACATCCGCAACTTGCCGGGCACGCCGCTGCTGCCGGGCTCCCACACGCTGCCCGGCTATTACGGCCGGCCCTGGGACTACGACTATCAGGGCTCGTATTACGGCGGGAAGCAGGTCGACTACTTCTGGCGGCTGCCCTACTCGTGCGGCATCTACGGGTATTGCTGATCAGACGGGCTGATGGTGATCAGCCGGGCTGGCCAACTGGAACCGCGCGCGACTGCGCCTGCGCAGATTGCCGCGAAGCGAGCCGCTCCACCTGCATAACGGCGAGCATCAGCACGACGATTGCGACCGCCTGGTGCGACAGCGCGAGGTCGATCGGCACCTGGTTGAGCAGCGTGAGAATGCCGAGCACCGCCTGCAAGCTCACCGCCGCGAACAGCGAGAGCGCGCCGCTCGCGGCTGCACCTGCGCGCGACCGCACCGCGTCAATCGCGTGGAGCGCAGCCAGCGCAAACAGCGCATAGGCGGTCATGCGGTGCTCGAACTGCACCGTCAGCACGTTGTCGAACATGTTGCGCCACCACGGCGTCTCGAACCACAGCCGCTCGGCCGAGGGAATGAACGCGCCGTCGATCTGCGGCCAGGTGTTGTAGGCGCGCCCCGCGCGGAGGCCCGCGACCAGCGCGCCGAAATAGATCTGCACGAACGTCACGACGAGCAGCAGCGCGCTCGTGAATCGCAGCCGCGCCGATGCTGCAATCTGCGGCCGCTCCTTGAGCCGTCGCACCGTCCAGACGATGCCGGCGAAGATCAGCAGCGCGAGCACGAGATGCGTCGCCAACCGATATTGCGAGACCTCGACGCGCTCCGTCAGGCCCGAGGCGACCATCCACCAGCCGACCGCGCCCTGGAGACCGCCGAGCGCGAACAGCAGCCACAGCCTGCGCTTCAGCTCACCGGAGAGGCCACCGCGCCACAGGAAGAACAGGAACGGCAAGAGATAGGCGACGCCAATGAAACGGCCAAGCAGCCGGTGGCTCCATTCCCACCAGAAAATCTGCTTGAACTCGGACAGGCTCATGCCCGCGTTGAGCTCGCGATATTGCGGGATCCTCTTGTAGGCCTCGAACGCCTCGGTCCACTGCGCCTCCGACAGCGGCGGCAGGCTGCCCGTGACCGGCTTCCATTCGACGATCGAGAGGCCGGATTCCGTCAGCCGCGTCGCGCCGCCGACCAGCACCATCAGCGCGATCAGCGCGGCGACGGAGATCAGCCACCAGCGCACGGCGCGATGCGGGTTGGACGGGGCGGAAATCGGTGTCATTTCGGGAGCAAAACCAAGACTTGAAGGCTTGAACCGGACTGCGTGCCCCTTATAGTCCCCCGCTCCCGCAGCGCAAGTTACGCGAAAGCCGCTCATAATCGCCATGACGATCCGCACCCGCAAGTTCCTCGGCGCCATCCTGCTCCTGATGCTTTGCACCGTCTGGGCCCTGCTCGGCATGGCGGCGGCGCAGATGCCGTGGATCGCCGAATCCGGCTGGCGTCAGGCGATCTATTACGTGGTGGTCGGCCTGGGCTGGGTGCTGCCGGCGATGCCGATCGTGAGCTGGATGCAGCGGCCTGATCGCCTCAAATCTAATTCGTAGCGCTGCCCGTCGGCTTCACCGGCGCAAAGGCGAGGCCTGACACCAGCACACGCAGCATGCGCAGCGAGCGCACACGGCCGTCCCAGGAAATCCGCGGCAGCGCGCGCAGATTGGTCCGCCCCTCCGCATCGACGATACCTGATATCGTCGACACCGCGCTGGCAAGGCCGGCTTCCTCTGCCATCATGACGTGACTGCGCCGGAAGGAGGCGCGATCGCCGAACGGAAAGGCGAAATGACCGACCTCGCGGCGGAAGGCGGATTCGGCGACGGCCTTGCCCATCGTCATCTCGCGCAGCGCCGCACTGTCCTTCATGTTCGCGAGCACGGGATAGTTCACGGTCGCGCTGCCGATCGTGACGAGCGGATCGGCGGCGAGCTTCGCGAGATCCTCCCAATCCATCGACGCCTCGCGCGAGAGCGCGGCAAGATCGATCCGGTAGCGCGTACAGAGATCGGCGATCGCCGCCGACAGATCCGCCGGCGACAGCGAGCGCAGCCAGCGCTCGAGATGCGAAAACAGCGCCTGTTTCTCGGCACTGTCGGTGACGACGAAACGCTGCTCCTTCTCGCCCATCATCAGGCTGATGCGGCTCTCGCGCGCAATCACCTGTTCGAGCCCGAGCCACCAGGCCTGTCCGACGCCATCAGGAAAAGCGGTGGGCACGTAGATCGTGAAGGGCACGGCGTGATGCGACAGCACCGGATAGGCGAAGTCGATCAGATCCTTCGGCGCACCGTCGAAGGTGAGCGCCACGAAACGCCGCTGCTCCGGCAGCGTCACGGCGCGGCGGCAGACCTCGTCCATGCCGAGAAACTCATAATTCCAGCGCTTCAATGCGCGAATGGCGCGGTCGAGAAATCGTGGCGTGATCTCGCTCGCGCGCAGCGGCTGAAATCCGCCGCGCCGGCGCGGACGCACACGTTCAAAGCGCAGAATGGCGCCGGCACCGCGACTGCGCAGCGCGGCCTGGCCGGTGAACCAGGCCAGTTCGAGGCGCAGCCGCTCCAGCCATCTGTCGTCGGATGCCAATATCTTGACCCTTCGCGCCCTCGAGCGCCCGTTCCCTCTCCATTGTCCTTACCCTTTGTTGACATTTCTTTGCAAAGGTCGGCCACCGGCCGAATTACGTCTATCTTGATTTCTCGACAGGTTTCGTGAATGACCATGGCTGCGGCGATGCAAAGCCGGACGGCAGAAGCGCCAGCGCGGTCGAAAGCGAGCCGTATCGCGCATGTCGATATCGTCACCGATCTCGACGCCGCCGAGGCGATCTGGCGCGCCTTCGAGCAGCCCGGCCATCTCTTCACGCCCTATCAGCGATTTGATCTACTGAGCCCCTGGCAGCGACTGGTCGGCGAGCGCGAAGGCGCGCGCCCCTTCGTCGTCATCGCCCGCGATGATGACCACAGGCCGCTGCTGCTGCTGCCGCTCTCGCTGCGCCAAAGCCACGGCGTGCACACGGCCTGCTTCATGGGCGGCAAGCATACGACCTTCAACATGGGCCTGTGGAACGCCGCGTGTGCCGCGCAGACCGTTGCCGCCGATCTCGATACGTTGTTCGCGCCGCTCCGCGAGCACGTCGACGTACTCGTGCTGACGCAGCAGCCGCAGCGCTGGCACGGCCAGCAGAACCCGTTTGCAGCTCTGCCACGACAGAGCCCGATCAACGGCTGTCCGCAATTGGTGATGGAGCCAGGCGGGCCGCCGGCATCGCGGATCAGCAATTCCTTCCGCCGCCGCCTCAAGAGCAAGGAAAAGAAGCTCCAGGCGCTCGCCGGCTATCGCTATCACCTTGCCACGTCGGACGCGGACGTCACCCGCCTTCTCGACTGGTTCTTCCGCGTCAAGCCGGTGCGGATGGCAGAACAGAAGCTCCCGAACGTCTTCGCCGAACCGGGCGTCGAAGAGTTCATCCGCAGCGCCTGCCTTGCGCCGCGCGGTGAAGGCCGCGTCATCGACATCCATGCGCTCGAATGCGACGACGAGGTGATCGCGATATTCGCCGGCGTCGCCGACGGCGAGCGCTTCTCGATGATGTTCAACACCTACACGATGTCCGAGCACGCCCGTTACAGCCCCGGCCTGATCCTGATGCGCTATATCATCGATCGCTACGCCGAGCGCGGCTACCGCTCACTCGACCTCGGCATCGGTTCGGACGACTACAAGCGGATGTTCTGCAAGGACGACGAAGAGATCTTCGACAGTTTTGTCCCGCTGACCTCGCGCGGCAGGCTCGCCGCGATGGCGATGTCATCGCTCAGCCACGGCAAGCGGCTGGTGAAGCAGAACCAGATGCTGTTCGACCTGGCCCGACGGCTGCGGCAGGCGTTCGGGTAAATCTGTCCATGTGCGCCGATATCGTAGGGTGGGCAAAGCGGCTTGTCCGCCGTAGCTCGCAGAGCGAAGGCGGAAGCGTGCCCACCAATTCGAAGTGGTGGGCACGGCGCGAGTGCGCCTTTGCCCACCCTACGATATCGAGCCTGCGGAGAGAGGATAAGAACTAAGCCGCCACCACGCGCGGCGCGTCAACCGCATTCGACGGCTGCACCGGCTTGCTCAGCATCGTCACCTCGCTGAAGCCGACCGCCTTCAGCTGCTCGCACATCAGCGTGCGCGCATCGCTCGCCATCGACGCATCCGGCACTACGACGGCGCGGGCATGCGCCGTCAGCAGTTCGGCCGGGAGGTCGGAGGCGCCGCCAGCGTCGATCAGCACGTGATCATAGGCGCGCAGCAGCGCGTCGATGGCGAGCGTCACCCGCGGCGATTGCAGCACGCTGCGGTCGAAGCCGGGACGGCCGGCCATGACGAGATGCAGCCGCGACAGCTTGTCCTTCGTGATGATTTGCGCGAACGACGCCTCACCCTGCATCAGCTCGGCAAGGCCGGGCGCCGAAGCATCGACGGATACCGCGGCAATCGTCGGCGAGGACGCGGCAAGATCGACCACGACGACGCGGGCCTCGCGCGCCAGATGCCGGGCCAGCGTCAGCGTCGACAGTGTAATGGCTTCGCCGGAAGCGGTGCCGAGCACCGTGACCTTCTTCGCCGCAGCACCCGCGGCGCGCAGGCTGTCGGCCAGATTTTCGATCTCGGTGAATTCGGTGACTTCGGCATCATCGGTCATCTCCGGCTGAAGCGGCGCCAGCTCCGCCGTGACCGGATCTGCGATCGGTTCGATCTCCGGCTGAACGACCGGCTGGGCAACCGGTTGGACAACGGGTTCCTGGCGCAACGGCGCTTGCGCTTGCACCGGCCTGAGCGCGGCCACCGCGCGCGGCGCGGTCTGGCTCAGCAACTCGCCGGTGACGACGACGCCGGACGAGAGCAGCAGCGTTGCGATCGTCGCGATCAGCACGATCGGCAGCTTCTTCGGATAGGCCGGCGTGTTCGAGACGACGGCGCGCGAGATGACGCGGCCGTCGGTCGGCGCGGTGTCGATGGTCTCGCGGGTATTGGCCTCGCGATACTTGGCGAGATAGCTCTCGAGCAGATCGCGCTGCGCCTTTGCCTCGCGCTCCATCGCGCGGAGCTGGACGTCCTGGCCGTTGGTCGAGGTCGCCTGCTTCTTGAGCTGCTCGAGGCTCACGGTCAGGCCGTCGACCCGCCCGCTGGCGATGCGCGCGTCGCTTTCGAGCGACCGGGAAATCTTGGCCGCCTCGTCGCGGATTTGATTGTCGAGGTCGCCAAGCTGGGCCTTCAACTCCTTGATCCGCGGGTGGTTGCCAAGCAGCGTGGACGACTGCTCGGCGAGTTGCGCGCGCAACGTTACCCTTTTGCTCCGACAGCCGCCGCATCAATTCCGAGTTCACGACCTCGGACGCCTCGATCGGCTTGCCGCTCTGGAGCATCTCCTTGATCAGCCGCGCCTTGGATTCCGCATCCGCCTTCATCGAGCGCGCATTGTTGAGCTGGGTGTTCACCTCGCCCATCTGCTGGTTCGACAACGTGGTGTTGTTGGTGCCGATGAACAGGCTCGACTTCGAACGGAAGTCCTCGACCCTCGCCTCGGCGTCGGAGACCTTCTTGCGCAAGCTGTCGATCTCGCCGGAAAGCCACTGGCTGGCGTTCTTGGCCTGCTCCTGGCGCACGCCCTGCTGGAGCACGAGATAACCGTCCGCGATCGAATTGGCGACGCGTGCGGCAAGCTCCGGATCGGCGGACTGAAATTCGACCACGATCACGCGCGACTTGTCGACGGCGTAGGCCTGAAGGCGATCGTAATAGGCGTCGAGCACGCGTTCTTCCGGCGTCATCGAGAATGGATCGCGGCCGATACCGATCATCGCGGCCAGCGACTTCAGCGGCGAGATGCCTTGCAGGACCGGATCGAACTCGGGGCGTTCCGCGAGCTTGTTCTTCTTGATGATCTCCCGCGCCAGATCGCGCGACAGCACGAGCTGCACCTGGCTGGTGACGGCCTCGGCGTCGAGCGCCTGCCGTTCCTCGGTGCGGTCGCTGCTGGGTCGCAAGAACACGTTCTCGCGGCCGTCGATGAGGATGCGCGATTCGGATTTGTAGCGCGGCGTGACGAAATTGACGATTGCGACGGATGCGACGAGCGCCAGCACCGTCGGCACGATGATCCAGCCACGCTTGCGCGCCAATGCCGCGCCGAGCGCGTGCAGGTCGATATCGCCGGATTCGACTTGGGCCTGCTTGGTGACGAGCGGCGCAGGCCTGACTTCGGTCTTCTGCTCGATCTTGGGTTCGATCTTGGGCTCGACCTTGGGCTCGACCTTGACCTCAGCTTTGGGCGCGACTTTGGTTTTGGACTTTGCAACAGCCCGCGCGACAACGGCCTTGTCCTTGCCGGCACGCCAGAACGCTAATCGCATCGAACACTCCCGCAGCGCAACGCCACCAAGCTACCTCAACCGGCGCGATTACACTCCATTAAGGTTGCCGCTGGGTTAATCGCGGCATGCGGCGACTTGCGCAGGCGCACTCGTCACCGTTTGTTAACCACGAGCCCCCTTAATCCATCTCGATATTTTCCTGGGAATTGTTCCGCATTTGCCGTCGAGCGCTGGTTTTGATTGATGCCCCCCTCTCCTGACCGGCCGCTTCGTATCCTGCACGCCGTGCGTGCTCCGGTCGGCGGCATCTTCCGCCACATCCTTGACGTCGCCAACGGCCAGGTCGACCGCGGCCATCATGTCGGCATCCTCGCCGACAGCCTCACCGGCGGCGAGCGCGCCGACAAGGCGCTGGCCGAGCTCGCGCCGCGGCTGAAGCTCGGCGTGCACCGGCTCGCGATTCGCCGCGAGCCGTCGCCGGACGATGTCCTGGTCTGGCTTCGCATGCGACGCCTGATCGCCACGCTCAAGCCCGACGTCATGCACGGCCACGGCGCCAAGGCCGGCGCGTTCATCCGGATGCGGCGACGCTCCGACGACACAATCCGCATCTACACGCCGCATGGCGGCTCGCTGCACTACCCACTCAACACCTTCAAGGGCGAGTTTTACGCACGGCTGGAGCGGACGCTGATGGACGCGACCGACCTGTTCCTGTTCGAGAGTGCGTTCGCTCGCGACACCTATCAACGCATCGTCGGCACCCCCAAAGGCGTGGTGCATTGCGTCTTCAACGGCGTCACGCCCGAGGAGTTCGAGCCCGTCGCGACTGCCGAAGACGCCACGGACCTCTGCTACGTCGGCGAGTTCAGGCACATCAAGGGCGCCGATGTGCTGGTCGACGCCGTGGCGCGCCTGCACGAGGGCGGCAAGAAGGTCACGTTGACGCTCGGCGGCGACGGCGAGGAGACAGCGGCGCTGAAGGCGCAGGTCGAGAGACTCGACCTCACCCATTCGATCCGCTTCCTCGGTCACGTCAAGGCGCGCTACGGCTTCTCCAAGGGACGGCTGCTCGTCGTCCCCTCGCGCGGCGATTCCATGCCCTATGTCGTGATCGAGGCCGGCGCGGCCGGCATTCCCATGATCGCGTCGCGTATCGGCGGCATCCCCGAGATCTTCGGTTCCGACAATCCGGCTCTGTTCGCGCCGAGCAATTCCGAAGCCATGGCGGAGGCCATTGCCGCTGCACTCGACGATCCGCAGACCACCGCACAGCGCGCAGTGCTGTTGCGCGAACGCATCTCGGCGCATTTCTCGCAAGCCGCCATGGTCGACGGCGTGATCGCCGGCTATCGCGACGCATTTGCCAATCATTAACCATCCTTAAAGCCCGCTTTAGAGAATCTTCCGATTTGTTCGATAATCCAAGGACCAGGGGATGCCGCCCGGGGTGCCAACGCCATTGGCCCGCGGATGCTTGAAATGGACGTGGACCCGTGGAACCGCTCAACGCACGCTCGATGCTCGATGCCGCGACCAGCGCCGCGGCGAAACCCGCTGACGAACCCTTCGTGGAGCGTCGCCGCCGGCTCTCGCCCGCAGCCCTCGACGTCGTCAACCAGAAGGTCTCCCGCGCCTATTCGCCGATCGTAATCACCGGATTCGTCCGCCTCGCCGACTTCACGCTGCTCAACCTCGTCGGCATCGCGCTCTATGTCGGCTATGTCATGCAGCTCTCCGGCTTCAGCTGGGTCTATCCCGCCGAGGTCATCGCCGTATCGATCGCAGCCGTGGTCTGCTTCCAGGCCGCCGACATCTATCAGGTGCAACTGTTCCGGGGGCAGCTCCGGCAGATGACGCGGATGATCTCGTCCTGGTCGTTCGTCTTCCTGCTGTTCATCGGCATCTCCTTCTTCGCCAAATACGGCAGTGAAATCTCGCGGCTGTGGCTAGCCGCCTTCTACTTCTTCGGACTCGCCGCGCTGATCGCCGAGCGTCTGGTGCTGCGCTCGCTGGTGCGCGGCTGGGCGCGCCAGGGCCGGCTCGACCGCCGCACCATCATCGTCGGCTCCGACAGCAATGGCGAGCAGCTGGTCGAAGCACTGAAGGCGCAGGAAGATTCCGACATCCACGTGCTCGGCGTGTTCGACGACCGCAACGACAGTCGCGCGCTCGACACCTGCGCCGGCGCCCGCAAGCTCGGCAAGGTCGACGACATCGTCGAATTCGCCCGCCGCACCCGCGTCGATCTCGTGCTGTTCGCGCTGCCGATCTCGGCGGAGACGCGCATCCTGGAAATGCTGAAGAAGCTCTGGGTGCTGCCGGTCGACATCCGCCTCTCCGCTCACACCAACAAGCTGCGCTTCCGGCCCCGCTCCTATTCCTATCTCGGCGAGGTGCCGACGCTCGACGTGTTCGAGGCGCCGATCACCGATTGGGATCTGGTGATGAAATGGCTGTTCGACCGCGTCGTCGGCAGCCTCGCGCTGCTCGCGGCCCTGCCGGTGATGGGGCTGGTGGCGCTGGCGGTGAGGCTCGACAGCCCCGGCCCGGTGCTGTTCCAACAGAAGCGCTTCGGCTTCAACAATGAGCGCATCGACGTCTACAAATTCCGCTCGATGTACCACCATCAGGCCGATCCCACCGCCTCCAAGGTCGTGACCAAGAACGATCCGCGCGTCACCCGCGTCGGCCGCTTCATCCGCAAGACCAGCCTCGACGAGCTGCCGCAGCTCTTCAACGTGGTGTTCTCCGGCAATCTCTCTCTGGTCGGGCCGCGCCCGCACGCGGTACAGGGCAAGCTGCAGAGCCGGCTGTTCGACGAGGCCGTCGACGGCTATTTCGCCCGCCACCGCGTCAAGCCCGGCATCACCGGCTGGGCCCAGATCAACGGCTGGCGCGGCGAGATCGACAATCAAGAGAAGATCCAGAAGCGCGTCGAGTTCGACCTCTATTACATCGAGAACTGGTCGGTGCTGTTCGACCTCTACATTCTCCTGAAGACGCCGATCTCGCTGCTGACCAAGAACGAGAACGCGTATTGAGTTTCTCCGTCATGCCCCGGTCAAGCCAGGCGATGACAACGGGTTTGTAGCGTACGAGTAGCGTGAGCATGTAATGGCGTATGCGGCGACTGCCGGTGAAGTGAACTTGGCCGTACCGGCTGCGCCCGGCGTGCTGGCGCTGCAGCGCGCGCTGGTGTGGCTGGTCGGCGCCTCCGGCGCGGTCGTCTTCATCGAGCCGAGCCCCTACGAGATCACGACGCTGCTCGCGGCCGTCATTTTCTTCGCCACCGGCCTGCGGCTGCGACTGGCGCTGATGCCGCTGGTGCTGATGCTGGTGCTGCTCAATGTCGGCTACACCATCAGCGCGATCCCGCTGTACGGACAGTCCGAGGTGGTGAGCTGGATCGCGACCTCCTGGTACATGGCAGTGACCGTGGTGTTCTTCGCGATGGTCACCTCCGAGGACACTGCGGCCCGGCTCGACATGCTCCGCCGCGGCCTCGTGGTCGGCGCGATGATCGCCTCGCTGCTGGCGATTGCCGGCTATTTCCATCTGGTGCCCGGCGGCAACGACCTGCTCACGCTCTACGGCCGCGCGCGCGGCACGTTCAAGGACCCGAACGTGCTCGGCGCCTTCCTGATCCTGCCCGCGCTGTTCGCGCTCCAGAGCGTAGTCTCGGACAAGTTCCGCAAGGCCTTCCGCAACGTCATCGCCTTCGGCATCATGTCGCTCGCGATCCTGCTCGCCTTCTCGCGTGCGGCCTGGGGCGGCCTGGTGCTGACCTCCGCCTTCATGCTGGCGCTGATGGTGCTGACCAGCCGCACCAACGCGCAGCGCTCGCGCATCATCGTCATGGCGATCGTCGCCGCCGTGCTGGGCCTTGCGCTGATCGCGGTGCTGCTGTCGTTCGATTCCACCGCCGAGATGTTCAAGCAGCGCGCGAGCTTCGACCAGAGCTACGACGAGGGCCGCTTCGGCCGGTTCGGCCGCCACATCCTGGGCGCGGAGATGGCGCTCGACCTGCCGTTCGGCATCGGCCCCCTGCAATTCCACCGCTTCTTCCCCGAGGACACCCACAACTCCTATCTTAACGCCTTCATGTCCGGCGGCTGGCTGTCCGGCGTGTGCTATCCCGCGCTGGTCTTCACCACCGTCATCATGGGCTTCAGGCACGTCTTCGTCCCCGTACCCTGGCAGCGTGCATATCTCGCCGTCTTCTCCGCCTTCGTCGGCACCGTCGGCGAAAGCTTCGTGATCGACACCGACCACTGGCGGCACTTCTGGATGATGCTGGGCACGATGTGGGGCATGATCGCGGCCGCGCAGATCTACAAGATCAGGGCCGGCGAGGACGCGTCTTCAGCTTGAGGGCCGGACGTTTCTCCGGCGGCGTGTCGAGCAGTCCCTTCAGCGCTTCGGTTGCCGCGACCACCCCTTTGTAGCCTTCATTGGCGAAGCGCAGCAGCAGGCGCAGCTCCTCGTCGGAATAGCCGCTATAGACCTTCTCCATCGCCTGCTGCATCGGCACGTAGAACTGGCTGATCTTCGCGATCGCTTCCGGCACGACGGCGATGAAGACCTTGCGGCGATCGGCATCGTCGCGCTCGCGGCGGACGAGGCCGGCCGTTTCGAGCCGGTCGACCACGCCGGTAATGGCGCCGGTCGTGAGGCCCGTGACCTCGGCGAGCCGGCCTGCGGTGACGCGGCCCTCGAGATACAGGATGTCCATGCATTCGAGGTCGGAATTGGCAATTCCGGCAACGTTGGCAACGGTTTGCCCGTAAAGCACGCCCTGCGCGGAAGACCTGCGCATCGCCTCCTCGAGCTCCTGCAACAGCGCCGCGCGCGCCTTCGTCCTTGACAAGGTCAGCCTCATATCTTAGGCGATATATATCTTAGTCACTAAGAGATTTAGCGACCGTAATTTCTCCTAGCACCACGGAAACGTCGGGAGCAAGCCATGTCCTACCGTCCCCGCAAGGCCCTGATCATCGGCGCCGGCATTGCCGGACCCGTGGCCGCGATCCTGTTGCGCCGCGCCGGCATCGAATCCGCGATCTACGAGGCATGGCCCTATTCCAAGGGCATCGGCGGCGGCCTCCAGATCGCGCCGAACGGAATGCATGTGATGGACGAGATCGGGCTCGCGAATGAGCTGGTCAACCGCGGCTCGGTCGCGGAGTCCTTCGACTTCTATTCGCAAGGCGGCGCAAAGCTCGGCTCGATCAACCGCGACATGGCGCAGCGCTTCGGCCAGCCCGCGGTGAACGTCTGCCGCGCCGCGCTGAACGAGATGCTCATCGACAAGGCCTGGTGTGCCTGCGCCTCGCTCTATTTCGAGAAGAGCCTCATCAAGGTCGAGGATCGCGGCGACCAGCCGATCGTCGCCTATTTCGCCGACGGCACCACCGCCGAAGGCGACTTCCTGATCGGTGCCGACGGCGTCCATTCGGTGGCACGCCGCCAGGTCGTGCCGGAGGGGCCGCAACCCTTCAACACCGGGCTGATCGGCTTCGGCGGCTTCGTGCCGCATGCCGTCCTCGACCGCCAGTCGATCGGCCGGCATGTCGAGACCACGTTCGGCCAGAGCGGCTTCTTCGGCTACGGCTATTGCAGCCCGGATCCCAGCGACGGCGTGATGTGGTGGAGCACCCAGCCGGCCCACGGCATGGATGCAGCGATGTTTCGCGCGCTCGACCAGGCAACGCTGAAACAGCATTTGCGCGGCTTCCATCACGGCTGGCACGATCCGATCCCTGATATCATCGAAGCCGCCGAGAACATCGTGGTCACCGACACGCTCGACGTCGCGACCCTGCCGGCCTGGTCGCGCAAGCGTTCGCTGCTGATCGGGGACGCCGCGCACGCGACCAGCCCGCACGCGGGCCAGGGCGCTTCGCTCGCGCTCGAAGATGCGATGCGGCTCGCCCGCCTGATGCAGGAGGGCCAGGAGCTCGGCGCCACCTTCCAGGCCTTCGAGGCCGAGCGCCGCCCGCGCACCGAGAAGATCGTCGCGCTGGCGCGCCGCAACGGCAACAACAAGCGCGAATTCAGCGCCACCGGCGCGTGGATGCGCAATCAGATGATGAAATTGCTGCTGCCGCTCGGCGCAAAGCACATGGATTTCATGTACGCCTATGATGCACGGGCGGTGTAGCCGGACGACCGGTGCCGTAGGCTGGGCAAAGGCGCAACGCGCCGTGCCCACGACCCTCTCAATGATTGCGAAAGAACGTGGGCACGCTTCACTTTGCCCACCCTACGAGAGCTGACCTAGCTCTCCACCTCGAAGCTCAGCCCGGCACTATCCCGCAGCCGCTTGATCAGCTTGTGCTGCATCGCCGCGCCCGGTGTCCAGAGACCGGCCGGCACATCGGGCGCATCGCGCAGCAGGCAGACCGCGCATTCGGAGATGATCTTCGCCGTCGACGCATAGCCGGGATCAAGATCGCCCTTCACCGCGGCGCGAACGGTACAGCCATCGGGCGCGATCGCGACATAGAGCAGATCATAGTGACCGCTGTCGCGCTCTTCTTTCGACGGCCCCTCGCCGGGCTTGAGCGCTGCGGGGCCGGTCTTGTCGCTATTGGCGGCCATGACGAGCTTGGCGTTGGCCTGCCCTTCGTCCCCCGCTCCCGTCAGCACCATCTCGTCGTAGACGAAATCCCGGCCATACCGGAATCCCATCAGCATGTTGGAGCGATGGACGTTGCGCGTGTTCAGAAGCGCCATCGCGAACGGAGCGGACCAGGATTGCAGGTCCTCCTCGAAAACAGGCTTGTTGCCGCGCGGCTGCTTGGGTCCCTCGAAGCCCGGCGTGAAGGCAAACGGGTCCTTGAGGATCGACACCAGGCTGAGATCCTGGGCAACCGCTTCGAAGGTGACCCTTGCGCTCGCGGAGGTGCCGCCGGAGAACTTCCAGCTAAGACCGCGGACGCGTCCCTTGACGCGCGGCGCCGGCGCTCCGAACAGGCGCCGGGCCTCCTCCTGCACGAAGAACGCACCGAGCTCGAACGGGATGGAATCGAAGCCGCAAGAGAACATGATGCGCGCGCCGCTCGCCTTGGCGGTCGCCTCATGCCTGTCGATCATCTGCTTCAGCCAGATCGGCTCGCCACAGAGATCCATGTAGTCAGTGCCCGACGCGACGCAGGCCGCAAGCAGATCGGAGCCGTAGAGCTGGTAGGGACCGACAGTGGTGACCACCAGCTTTGCCTGATCCACCATCGCCCGGAGCGATGCGGGATCGGCAGCGTCCGCAACGATGAGCGCGGTGTTCGCGGGTGCGCCGATCGCATCGCGAACGGACGCGAGTTTGTCTCTGCTCCGCCCTGCCATCGCCCATGTCGGCGCGCCGTCACCGACATAGTTCGCAGCGAGATATTCGGCGACGAGCTGGCCGGTGTATCCGGTCGCGCCATAGACGACGATGTCGAACTTCGCGGACACGGATGAGGTTTCCTGCAGAACGCCGACCTTACGCTTCCACCGTGAACGTCAGTCCCGCATTGTCCCGCAGCCGCTCGATCAGCTTGTGCTGCATTGCTGCGCCCGGCGTCCAGAATCCGGCGGCGACGTCCGTCGTGTCACGCAGCAGGCAGATCGCGCATTCGGAGATCATCTTCGAGGTCGAGCCGTAGCCGGGATCGCGGTCGCCGGTAACGCCGGCGCGGACCATGCGGCCGTCGGGTGCGATCGCGACATAGAGCAGATTGAAGAGCCCGTTCTCGCGCTCCTCCTTCGACGGCCCCTCGCCCGGCTTCGGCGCGCTCGGGCCGGTCTTCTCGGCATTGGCCGCCATCACGCGCCTGGCGTTGGCCTCGCCTTTCTCGCCGGGACCAGTCAGGACCATCTCGTCGTAGACGAACTCCTGCCCGTAGGGAAATCCCATCAGCATGTTGGAGCGATGCACGTTGCGGGTGTTGATCAGCGCCATCATGAACGGGGCGGCCCAGGAATTCAGGTCCTCCTCCATCAGCGGCTTGTTACCCCTCGGCTGCTTCGGGCCGGTGAAACCCGGCGTCAACGCGAACGGATCGTTCAGGATCGCGATCAGGCTGATGTCCCTGGCGACGGCGTCGAAGGTCGCCTTCGCGCTCGCGGCGGTGCCGCCCGAGAGCGTGCCGCGCATGTCGCGCACACGGCCCTTCACGCGCGCGGCGGGTGCGCCGAACACGCGTTTGGCCTCCTCCTGGACGAAGAAGGTGCCGAGCTCGAACGGCACGGAATCGAAGCCGCAGGAGAAGACGATGCGCGCGCCGCTCTCTTTCGCAGCCGCCTCGTACATGTCGATCATCTGCCGCATCCAGATCGGCTCGCCGCAGAGATCGAGATAATCCGTGCCGGTGGCGACGCAGGCAGCCAACAGTTCCTCACCGTAGAGCTGATACGGACCGACCGTCGTGATCACCGACATCGTCCGCTCCGCCATCGCCCTCAGCGAGGCCGCGTCGGACGCATCCGCGACAATCAACTCTGTATTACCGGGCGCGCCGATCGCATCGCGCACGGATTTCAGCTTGCCGAGGCTCCGGCCTGCCATCGCCCATTTGAGCGTCTTGTCGCTCTTGTAATGCCGGGTCAGATATTCGGCGACGAGCTGGCCGGTGAAACCGGTGGCACCGTAGACGACGATGTCGAATTTCGCAGAGCTCATGATCGGCCTTTACTTCTTCGCATAACTCACGCCCATGCCCGCACGGACGTCACTTTGAATGCCGTAGGGCGGTATCGGGTAGCGCAGGCCGTTCCTGGCCAGCGCCTTCATGCCTTCAATCGCCTTGGCGAGATGGGACGGCTTCAAGGCCATCAGCATCTCCTCGTCCGGCACGCCGCCATAGCGCCGTTCCGCATAGCATGGCAAGGACAGGCTGGGCTCCCCGGTCTTGAGCGCCCGCCCCCAGGAATCCGCGCACGCGGTCTCACCGACCACGCCCCATTCGAACTTCTTGTAGCCGGTATATTGCAGCCCGTTGATCAGGATGATCATCTGCCCCGGCGTCGCATAGACCAGGCAGATGTCGGGCGGATCGAGCCGGCCGCTGGCGAGCGGACTGACGGCGAGCGCCTGATATTGTCCGAACGGAACCACGTCCAGCGCCTCCTGGCGTTTGCGCGCGTCCTCCGCGGTGCCGTGCCAGACCCCGACGTAATTTTCGCCGGCGAGCCATTTCTCGTCCTGCGGCGCAAGCCCGATCACCGCGCGGCATTGTGCGCCGACGAGATCTTCTGAGGTGATGCCGACGGTCCAGCCCAGGCGCGAAGCCATGCTGACGATCTGGTCGGTGGTGTGGATCGCATTCGGCCGCCGGATCTTGGGGATCGCCTCCATGTCCGCGGCGCGCGCGAACAGCTTCATGCCGATCACATTCGTCTTCAGCCGCAGCAGGTTGTTGAGATCGGCGACGAGGCCGCCGAGATCGATACTGTCTGCACTCTGCTGTTGCATTGGCTTCCTCCGGGCCGGCGATCTTGCGCTGGCGCTATGTTCTTGTTGTGCAGCTCTCGTTCTAGTCCTTGCCCGGTCCCGGAAGCAACTCGCCGGTCCTGCCCATCAGACGGTAAGCCACCAGGCCGATCCACTCGCGCACCGCGACTTCGGTTCGGCCCAGCCCGTCCGCGCCCATATTGGTGAAGGAGAAGAGATCGTCACGCCCGCCCATCCGCCAGTCCACCGGATAGGCCTCGACGTCGAATCCGGCCTTGCGGAAGATTCCGATCGAGCGCGGCATGTGGAAGGCCGACGTCACCAGCAGCCAGCGCTCGCCCGGCTTCGGCGTGACCAGCTGTTTCGTGAAGATCGCGTTCTCCCAGGTGTTGCGCGAATTGCGCTCGAGGATCAGGCGGTCCTTCGATATGCCGAGATTCTCCAGGATCGGCGCGGAATAGTCGGCCTCTTTCGCATCGGTCGAAACCAGGTTCGCGCTCCCCCCGGTAAACACGATGCGCGCATTCGGATAGCGGCGCGCGAGCTCGGCCGGCGCGAACAGACGATCGGCCGCGTGTGCGACGACGGGCGTGCGATGCGCCGCCGACAGATCGGTGTCGACCGAGCCGCCGAGCACGATGATGCCGTCGGGCGCGCCGCGCGCGGGGTCCCACGCGGGAAAGCGCGACTCGAGCGGATAGATCAGGAGATTGCCGAGCGGCGAGAACGCCGCCACCGCCAGCAACACCAGCGTGGTCACGGCAAGCTTGCGGCCAAGCGCGGCAAAGCGCGTCGCCATCAGCACCAGCGACAGGATACCGAGCTCGACCAGAAGGTTGATCGGCAGCAGCGCGGTGCCGAGGGTCTTGGACAGAACGAAAAACAGGGGAGCCTCGCTGGAATGATCTTGCCGGTCCGCGCAGGGCTTGACCTACCCGACGATCTTCAGAAAGCTTCTTGAAAGAGGATCGATCGCCGGGTCAAGCCCGGCCTGATGAAAGCGACCGGACCCGGCAAATGACCCATCACCACCTGCATTCCAACCCCAAAACCTGTCATTGGGGCTTCTTCGAAGCCGCGCTCGAGCCTGTCCTCACCGTCAAAAGCGGCGACGAGGTGACGGTCGACACCATCAGCGGCGGCCCGGACATGCTGCCCGACCGCGACAAGTTTCACATTCCCCCCGAGATGTTCGAGGTTCACGCCAATAACGAACGCATGCTGCCGGGGCACATCCTCACCGGGCCGATCGCGGTGGAAGGCGCCGAGCCCGGCGACGTGCTCGCAGTCGAGATCCTCGACGTCCAGCTCCGGCAGGATTGGGGCTGGAACATGATCAAGCCGCTGTCCGGCACCCTGCCCGACGATTTCCACGAGACCCGTATCCTGAACATTCCGCTGGACCGGACGCGGATGGTCGGCCGCATGCCGTGGGGCCTCGATCTCGCACTCAAACCGTTCTTCGGCGTGATGGGCGTGTCGCCGCCGCCGGCCTGGGGCCGCATCTCCTCGCTGATCCCGCGCGCCATGGGCGGCAATCTCGACAACAAGGAGCTCGGCGCCGGCGCGACGCTCTATCTGCCGGTGTTCGTGCCGGGCGCGATGTTCTCCTGCGGCGACGGCCACGGCGTGCAGGGCGACGGCGAGGTCTGCGTCACCGCGATCGAGACCGCGCTGCAGGGGCGCTTCCGCCTGACGCTGCGCAAGGACCTGACCTTCGACTATCCCCGCGCCGAAACGGCCACGCATTACATGACCATGGCGATGGATCCCGACCTCGACCAGTGCGTGGTGCGCGCGCTGCGGGACATGATCGCTCTGCTCGGCGAGACGCGAAACCTGTCGCGCGAGGACGCCTACATGCTGTGCAGCCTGGCCGCCGACCTCAGGGTGACCCAGACCGTCAACGGCGCCAAGGGCATCCATTGCATGATCGAAAAGGCGATCGTGCACGGCTGAGCCGGCCCGCACCTCCCGACCTGTCGACGCCACGCCGCTGCCCGATGTCCCGCGCGGCGCGCCTAACCACGTGAAAAATCTCCAGCGATTTCAACGAGCTGTCACACTGGACTTGCCCGGATTTGACTCCCACCCCTGAACCTAAATAGAGTCTTAATCGTTACTTTTATGTACCCGAGTATGAGGCTAGCGTTCGGCCATGGCCACCGAAAAAGCCGAGACTGACCGTATTCCCGTAACCTTGGCGCTCTCGACCATCACCTATCTGGAGAAGCTGGTGAGACAGGGCACCCACGGCACCAGCGTTCCCGGCGTCGCACGTACCCTGATCGAGGAAGGCATCCGTCTCGCCATCAAGGACGGGCTTCTGTCGATTCGCGACAATGGCAGGACGTGAGCGCGCGCCGGACGTGAACGGACGGATCTCGGAAGGCGGATGGCCACATCTGCAACCTGGGACCGTGACACATGCCTGTTCTTTCGCCCACCTGGACCGACGAACGAATTGAACTTCTGAAGCAGCACTTCGAGGCCGGCCTCTCGTGCCGCGAGATCGCCGCCGACATCGGAGTCAGCCGCAATGCCGTGATCGGCAAGCTGTCCCGCCTCAATCTCACGCGCGGCCGCACCATCGACGACCGCAAGGTTCAGGACCGGCCGGCGCGGGCGCCGAGAACCGTGCCGCGGCTGCAATACGAGATGCTCGCCACGATCTATGGCGACACCGACGCGCCGGTCGTGGCCGGGCCGATCGACGAGGCCAATCGCTGCTCGCTGCTGGAGCTCTCGGAGAACCGCTGCCGCTGGCCGATCTCGACGCCGGGCGCCGAGGATTTCTGCTTCTGCGGCAATTCCGCGCCGGACAGCCAGCCCTATTGCAGCGGCCACAGCCGCCTCGCCTACCGGCCGAACGGACGGGCCCGCGTGATGCGTGGCTGATATTTCGCTCGAGACGCTTTGAAACAGCACCCCAAAAACGAAAAACCTCCGGCGGGGCATCACCGGAGGTTTCTGGAGGCTTAGCATGAAGCTAAGAGCCGCAACTTTCGTATTTGGCTGAGCGATATATAGCTGATTAACTCAGGTAAGTAAATAAGTTTGCAGGTGATCGAATCGCATGGCTCGTCTTCGCCGCCCGCAACCGCCACCGGATTTTCCGAATGCCACATTGGAAGAAAGGCCCCGGCGGTGTCCCGCCGGGGCCTGGTCGTCGTCAGATCACATCACCAGTTGCGCTGGGCGCGCAGCAGCAGGGTGAAGCTGTCCTGATCCTTCAACTCGTAGACGGCTGCAGGCTTGGCAGTGGCCGCGCTTCCACCGTAAGCAACCGTGCCGGAATACTTCTGGTCGATCCTGGTCCAGTTGAAATCACCCGAGAACGTCAGGTTCTTGACCGGAGTCCAGCGGGTGATGAAGCCCACCTGAGCGATGTCGAAGTCCGGATTGCAAGTGCCGGTCAGAGCCAGAGCGGCCATGCCTGCGCTGCCGCAGATCAGACCCTTCGCAGTGCCGCTGTAACGGACGGCACCGTACGCACCGTAGAGAGCCGAGTTCCAGTACGCATTCCAATTGTGGGTGAACGCACCGCGCATGCCGAAAGTCTTGGTGAGTTCGAGGCCCGTGCCGGCCCCGAATACGGCGTCGGACACACCAGCGAAGCCGACGCTCTGGTAAGCGCCATTGCCGCTGCCACTGAACATGGAGTAGCTCGTCGTCGCCAGGCTCTGGAAGTTGTAGCGGCTCGCACCCTCGGTGTAGACGCCCTGGATGTTGAGCACGTCACCCGCGCCTGTCGGGATGTTCTTGATCGACAAGGCCAGCGCAGCAGCCCAACCCCACTTGTCCGACGCTGCTCCGGTAGTTTCGCTGGCGCCATAGTAACCGGCGTGGTTGTCGTGCGCCGCAACCGACGCCTGGAACAGGCCCCACGCCTGGTCGACACGCACCATGCCGATGATGTCGGGCGACCGCGTACCGCCGATGTCGTTCAGACCGTAAGCACCACCGACGATGCCGCCAGCGGTCGCGCCCGTGGTGTTCCAGATGTTCGTCTGGCCGTAGGCAACCTGGTCCTGCGCCGAGATAGCCGCCGTGATACCCTGACCGAAGTCAGCGGTATAGGTGAACTGGTTGACACCCGTAACCGTGCCGCCGCCACCGACGAGACCGTCGAAGTTGTTGCCGGGATAGTTGGTCCAAGGTGCGTCGAACTGCGACACTGCCTTACCCATCGTGAATCCGGCGAACTGGATGAAAGCGAAGTAGACGCCAAGCGCACCGCCGGAGACCGAGCCCGAACCGCTCGTTCCTGCCGGGGCCGAATCATAGGCGGTGGCGCCTCCGGTAGCACCCGTGCCTGCACCGGCATAGCTTCCCGACGTCCAGGTGAATGTCGCATCGAAGAAGGTGCGGACCACGCCATACTCGGTCGCGGTGCGCGTATCGATGTTGAGATCTTGACGAGAACGCATGCTGTAGTAGTTGCTCAGACGGTCGTGCCCACCTGCGACACCGCTGAACTGGCCATTGTAGTGACCGCCCGAGTTGAGCGCGACTTCGGCACGCAGATAACCGCCCAGCTTGATGCAGGTGTCGGTGCCCGGGATGTAGTAGAAACCCGCTCCGTACAGCGAGCAGATCTTCACGTACTCGATCGCCTTGGCCTTGACCGGAAGATCGGCCGCCTGGGCTCCACCGACGGCGATCAGACCCGCCGCAGTGCCGAGCAAAAGGCTCTTCACCACTTTCATATAAAACCTCCAAGTTGTCCATTTTGCGGAGACTGGACCGTGAGGCCCCCCAGATCCCCGTCTCTTCAAATCCGCTCGGCCGCTTTGCGCTTTCGGACACTCCCGCTTGAACGCGAGGGACGTGAGCGAACCACCTGCAACGGGACGATCGAGTACCCCCCACCGTCAGAAGCAATATGCCTGCGCCGTTCCGCCGATCAAAATACTTTATTTAGTCAGCTTTCTGTTTCACCTAAACCTGTGCCCCACAGGCAACACCCAGGGTGAGCCAATCTGTTGAGCCGATCATCTTTGTAATCCTACTGACACAATTAGCCTGCTCTGCACTTGCGTCAGAGCAGGCTTGCGTGGACTATGGCCGTCGATGAGCAACCGGCCTAAACGATCGGTTCACGGGAGTGACGCTGTGTCCGCGACGAGGAAAGAAGGAGCGCGCCTGCGCTCGATCGGCAACCTGGATATCATCAGGCGCTTCACCTGGGAGATCTCGTCGATCAACATGTATCTGGAAGAGCTGCGTCAGTTCTGGGCGAAGACGCTCGGCATCAGCGGCCCGCAATGGCTGATCCTGATGGCCATCTCCGACCTCGACAAGGACGACGGCATTCCGGTCAACGTCGTCTCCAAGCTGCTCCACGTCGATCCATCCTTCGTCACCACCCAGTCCAAGCTGCTCGAGAAGAAGGGCCTGCTCCGCCGTCGTCCCTCCCCGACCGACGCCCGCGTGGTGCGGCTGTCGCTCGCCGACAAGACCCAGAAGCACATCGCGAGCCTCAACGAGCAGTACAAGACGATCCGCGAATTCGTCTTCCAGGGGTTCGATGAGGACGAATTGACGGAATTCACCGGCAAGCTCGCGACGCTGAAGAATCGCCTGCAGAAAGCCTGCGTCCGGATCTCGATCGACTTCTGAAGGCTTGGTGCGGCGGTCAAATCCGCCGCGTGGCGGCGCCGAGCCGCGATTCGAGCCAGTCGAAGATATATTCGTTGGCAAGGCTCGGATTGTCCGCATGGGCCTGCGCCGCGCCGGTCTCGGCCGAAGTGAACACCTTCAACATGACATCCGAGCTGCCGAGCCGGGAGCTCTCGACGATCTGGCGCGCCCGGTCGGCCTTGAGCCAGCCGTCTTCGCCGAGCGTGATCAGCACCGGACAGTCGGCGCTGGAGGCCATCAGCGGCGCGTGCGGCACCGGCACGATGGTGACGTCGCTCATCGCGAAACGGCTGGCAAAGAACGCCCGCTCGTGCAGGTCCCACAGGCCGCCATCGCAGACGGCGGCAGCAAGCCGCGGCTCCTGCAACACCGCGCGCGCCACGAAGGACGAGCCCCAGCCGTCGGCGATGATCCCGACCCGGGCGAAATCGATGTCGCCGCGCGTCTCCAGATAGTCCATGACGCAGGGAATCGCGCTTTCGAGATCCCCCGCCGCAACAGCTCGTCGATGATGTCGTCGCGCTGGTCGCCGAGCAGGTCGAGCGCCAGCATCGAGAATCCGCGCTCGCGCGCATGCGGCACGAGCTTGTGCAGGAATTCCTCCTTGCGGTGGCCGGGCTCTCCGATGCAGATCACGGTCGGAGCCCGCCCGCTTCCCGACGGCGCCGGAAGGAAGTAGCCCTGCAGCGCATGTCCGTCGAGCCAGGGGATCGTCACGACCTCGCCCGCCGGGCTGCGCGCCGAAAGGTAGCGGCGCGCGCATTCCTGCATCGCGAGCACCGCAACCCAGCGGCGCTCGTCGTCCGGCTCGAGCGGCATCGCCGCCGCACCATAATAGTTCATGGCGCGCAGCCAGTTGCGCTGCGCGCTCGCCATGTGGCCCTCCGCGAACGCTGCCTCGGCGCGATGCCGATTGGCCTGCGCCAGCTTCTTCCACTCGCGATGCCAGGACCGGTCGTCGCCCCGCTTCAGCTGCCGCGCGATCATCAGGCATTCAGCGATCGTGGCGCCGCCCTCCTGGGCCGCGGTCAGGAGCCGCGTGAATTCAGCGGAAATGTCCTCCCGCTCCGGGCAGAGGATCCAGTCGTCGGAGAGGCATGCGGGTATCATCGGAGCTACGCTCTATCATCGCGTTACCCTTCATTGAGTAAACCAATTCAGTGCACCGACCAAGCAGCCGTGCACTGAATGAGAGCCCTTCGAGATCACCATCGCTTGAACGAACCCGGTCCGCTCGCATGCGTGACATTCCAATTCGTCATGAGGCGATCAACATTGGCAGGAGGTGTGGCACCTACAAATACCTGCACGCCTCTTGCCATGATGATGATCATACCTATATCGGCGCGCCCTGGAGGCGATCTCAACCCAGCCGCCAGCCGACCTCCTGCGTAAAGCTTTCGTAAAAGGCGCGGTCGTAAGCCTGCTCCGGCGTGGCGCGGACGCGTTCGTCGAGGCGCTTGGCGTCCTCGCCGACGAGGATGCGCCAGCGCTCCGCCTTGACCCCGTCGAGAATGATCTTCGCGGCCTGTGCAGCCGTGGTCGGCGCATCCTCGAGGAAGCTACGGGCGCGCTCGGCGAACACCGCCTGGATGTCCTCGTCCGACATCTTGTCGGCATCCGGCACGCCGGCCGCGACCATGCGCTTGCGGGTCAGCGCGACCTCGTCCGCGTTGAGCCGCTCCGAGCCGTCGGCGCTCTGCACCTTGCGCGAATTGGACACGATCGAAGTGCCGATATGGCCGGGCATCACCACCGAGCATTTGACGTGCGGCGCGTGCAGGCGGAGGTCGTTGATCAGCGCTTCGGTAAATCCCTTCACCGCGAACTTGGCCGAGCTGTAGGCGGTGTGTGCCTGCCCCATCCCGATCGAAGCCCAGAAGCCGTTGACGCTCGCGGTGTTGACGATATGGGCCTCGTCGGCGGCCACCAGCATCGGCAGGAAGGTGCGCACGCCGAGATAGACGCCGCCCCAGCAGATGTTGAAGGTGCGCTCCCACTGCTCGCGCGTGTTGGTGAACAGGCTGCCGCCGCCGCCGATGCCGGCATTGTTGAACAGCAAATGGATCCTGTCCGTCTTCTGCTGCTCGGCGAGCTCGTCGCGGAAGCGCTTCAGATGATCCTCGATCGAGACGTCGGCAACATGCGTCGTGACGCGCAGGCCTTGCGGCAGCGTCTCGACCTCGCAGAGCCGCTTGGTCTCGGCCATCGCGGCTTCCGAGACGTCGCACATGGCGACATTGCAGCCCTCGGCGACGAGCTGCCGTGCGAGCTCGCGCCCCATTCCCGTGCCGCCGCCGGTGATGACGGCGATCTTTCCTGCGAAATCCTTCATGGGACTTTCGGCCCCTCCCCTTGTCGGTCTGTTTCTTCGTCGCAGTGCCGCTGACCGGCCGCGCGCGCGAAATGTAGCAGCGCCGCATCGGCAAATGAAAGCGGATCGGCGAAGCAATCTTCGGCATCAATTATTTCGGCGCGCGGACTATCGGCCGCGCCGGTGCGATCACCACACGGTCCGTGCGTGTGAGGCAGCCCCACCCGCAGCACATCCTTCGAGACGCCCGCCGTTGGCGGGCCCTCAGGATGAGGGCGGAGTATATGGAGGCAGTTGCAACGAGGGCCGTGCCCTTTAGCCTCATCCTGAGGAGACCGCGCAGCGGTCGTCTCGAAGGACGAGGCGCTTGCTCCGTTGTCGCTGGGAAGCACATGCGCTGGCCCACCGTGCGCGAAGCACCAGCCGAAGGCGCTGGCGCCGCAACCGGAGCTTTACTGGCCGATTCCCGTAATTGTCCGGCTTCGGTTTATGGGCAATTTTTTTACAATCCGAATCGCCAAATGACGCTGGGTCGAGTCGGCCAGGCCAGCGTGTGGCTTGCGTGTCACAGGCTCTGGCACTCCGCTTGCATCTTCTTCGTGGTCTGAAACTACCGATGAGGTGACAGGAATGTTCGTGACCGTCGTTGCCGTGCTCTGCCGGCTGAGTGCAGCCAGCTCAGGCAGTTGCATCGAGGAAATCGTGACCGACAGCAACATGACGCCCGAGATATCGATGATGCAGTGTGCGATCGGCGCACAGGCGCCGTTGGCGAAATGGATGGGCGAGCATCCGATCTATCACGCCAATTGGCGCCTGGATCGGTACAAATGCGTGCCCGGCCATTACGAGATCAAGGGCCACGCGTAAGGCCCCGCAAAACTACTGACCAGAACACGACCAACCGAGGAAACGCCCACCGGGCCAGGTCCGATGACACAGCGCGCGCGTTTTGCTCGGAACTGAGATTTCCTGCCAGTTACCCTGGAAAACTCCGGACGCCGTTTGGTCTCCGCGCGCTCGAAGTCATGCATGGTACCGCGGCTCACGGCAGGTCGCTTGACTCAGGTCAATATCCTGCTGACCTGAGTGCGCCAACATTGTCGTATTGACCGTATCAAACTGAACTCGCGGCTGGCCATTTGATCCTTCTCAAACGAGGCTCTCGGCCCGGCATCTGGCGTGAGCGACCTCGGCGGCTTCTCCGTGCTGGGGCGCGGACATCGATCGTGAATCGTTTGCACGACGGAAAGCAGAATGAAGCTCGGGCTTGCGCCGCCACCACCTCAACGTGATTTGCGTCTCGACCTGTTTCGCGGCCTCGCCAACTGGGCGATGTTTCTCGGCCATGTCCCCGGCACGGTGCTGGTGTGGTGTTCGTTCCGGAATTATGGATTCAGCGACGGGGCCGATCTGTTTGTGTTCATCTCCGGCTACACCTCGGCGCTCGTATATACGCGAAAGATGGAGCGGGGCTTTGTGTTCGGAGCCAGCAGGCTATTGAGGCGCGTTTGGCAAATCTACACGGCGCATATCCTGCTATTCATGATCTACTTGGCTTTCATCCATTTCCTGTCGGAAAGGTTCAACGCGCCTGATCTGGTCGATCTGTTCAACGCCGCACCGGTCACCAGCGCGCCGATCGAGATGATGACGCAGGGGCTTTTGCTGAGATACAAGCCTCTGAATTTGGACGTGCTGCCGCTCTACGTCGTTTTGATGGGCCTGTTTCCTCCGATCCTCTGGTTGATGTTGAGATTTCCCGATGCCGTCATGATCGGGTCGGTGCTGCTTTATCTGGCTGCGCGGCGATTCCATTGGAACCTGCCTTCCTATCCATCGGAAAACTGGTACTTCAATCCGCTGGCGTGGCAGCTTCTGTTTGTCACGGGCGCATGGCTCGCGTTGACGGGTGCGGGGCGTCTGCATTTCCTGCTGCGGTCCAGGCTCGTGCTGGTTGTTGCGATTGCCTATCTGATCTTTGCGGCGCTCATGACGTTGGCTGCTCACCAGCCTCAGCTCCGGGCCTTGTTTGCGCCTGCCTTGTTCGAGCTTTTCAATCCCAACGACAAGACCAACCTGGCGCCCTACCGCTATCTTCATTTGATGGTGCTGATCATCCTTGGTGCCCGGTTCATACCGATCGATGCGCCCGGGCTGCGAGCCACCATCTGGCGACCCCTGGTAAAGTGCGGCCAGCAGTCTCTGGAAGTGTTTTGTGTGGGCATTCTCCTGGCCTTCATCGGGTACTTCATCCTGCAGTTGGCAGGGAACGGCATCCTCGCCCAACTGCTCGTCGGAGCCGCGGGGATCGCGATCATGACGGCGGTTGCCTACTACAGATCCTGGTCTAAGCGAGTGGAGAAATCTTCACATGAGAGTCCGGTAGATGGAAAGAAGGCGCCGGAAAGCACCGGCGCCCTCGAGCATCTTGTGCTGCGCGGCGCCGGCAGCGCGGCGCAGGTCGCTCGCGGATGGATGCGCGGCAGCCGCCTTAACAAAGGTTTGACCAACCGCACCGACGTCGACAAAGAGCCTTGACCAGGTCGCCCCCGGTCCGCAGCTCCCAAGAAATTCGGTTCGTGGTCAGAGCCGGCGCCTTTGTCGCCCAGATGAGCGGGGGCGAACCGCGAGGCCATGCGTTGGGACGCACCTATCTCGAAAGCCGCCGCAAGCAGATGCGCAAGATCGACCCCGCGCTCGCCGCGTTCATGTGCGTGAGCACGATCGAGTCGGTCGCGCACAACACCGTGCTGAACGGCGCCGAGATGCTGACGGAGAAGACGGTGAAGGTGCTGGTGGATGAGACGACGGGGTTGGTGGTGGGGTATTTGAGGTAGGAGGAACGATGCCCGAAACCTGGACGCGCTTGCTCAAATGCGAGGATAGGATACGCCCCCGGCGCGCAGGGAAGCGAGTCCCGCGGTGCTGAGGTATTTGAGGTAGGTGGGCATTTCCATGGCACGTCCGCTTCTAGCGAAGCCGACGCTCCCTGAGTTCCCGAATCTGCCGCCCGATCGCAATCGCCCTCTCCTGCGCCCATAACTGGTCGTACGCCGCAACTTCGTGCCTGATGAGATCTTCGGTCGTGTCCCCTTGGACGATCTGTTCTCTATTCTTCTGACTGCAGAAATAGGCGACGAGTCCAGAAATCTTCTGCTGCTCATCCAACGTTTGATCAGACCATCGCGTCAGGCTCTCGCGCCACAGACAATCCTCGCGCGCGATCTCGTCACGAAGGACCTGCATGAGCCGATCAGTTTCTCGATCTGCCGATCGGTCACCCGCCAACATGGGCGAGGCGGTCAGCGCGAACCCTCAGACCAGTCCAATCCGATACATGACCCGCCCACACGCTGGCATATCGACATCATGCCCTGTTCTGCTCGGCGCGTCAAATCGCTTCGGAAAAACCTCATACAACCAACGACATCGCTACTGTGCATGGGGTTGTTTTCGGCATTTTGGCCTGCCGGCCACCGAAGCAGCCCCGGCGACCGTCGCGCACGCGTCCTCGGCCAGAGCGAGCCCTACGCCCCGGTCATCCACCCAACAGATGCTTTGAAAAAATGGTCGGAGCGAGAGGATTTGAACCTCCGACCCCTAGTCTCCCAGACTAGTGCGCTAACCGGGCTGCGCCACGCTCCGAACGTCGTTCCATTAGCTAGGATCGGCGCGATGCGCAAGGCGAGGCCGCAGCATTTTGGCGTCCCTGCCCACAGTCGCCGGAACTGCCCGCAAAGCCGCGGAAAAGGCCCCTCACCCGTCCTTCAGCGCCTGGTCCAGCATCTCGCGGCAGGCGACGAGGTCGGCGAGGACGCGCCCTAACCGTTCCCGGTCCAGCGCACTGGGGCCGGCCGGGGCCGCGGCAGTCGTGCCGCCTTTGCGGAAGGTGGTGAGGATGTCCTCGTCGTCGACCTCGCTGAAGCGGAAGTCGATGCCTTCCTCCTCGTCACCCTGGTAGTCGTCCTCGTCGGCATCGGTGACGCCCTTGATGATGGGCGCCTCCTCGTCCTCGGGCTCCATCAGGCTGGCGCCGATGGCGTCCTCGATGGCCCCGAACGAGACCGCGGCCGCGCTGTCGGCGAGACCCTGCACCGATTTGACGCCGTGCTCCTTCAGGATCCGCTGCACGCCGCGGATGGTGTAGCCCTCGCCGTAGAGCAGCCGGCGGATGCCCTTGAGCAGGTCGACGTCGTCGGGGCGGTAATAGCGGCGGCCGCCGCTGCGCTTCATCGGCTTGATCTGGGAGAACCGGGTCTCCCAGAACCGCAGCACGTGCTGCGGGATGTCGAGCTCCTGCGCTACTTCGCTGATGGTTCGGAACGCATCCGGCGCCTTGTCCAAATGCCAAATCCTCTGCGCGGGGCGACTTACGCCTCGGGTTGAACCTTGCTGCCGTCGCCGTTGGTACGGTGCTGCGCGTTGATGCGCTGCTTCAGGATCGCCGACGGCTTGAACACCATGACCCGGCGCGGCGAGATCGGCACCTCGGTGCCGGTCTTCGGGTTGCGACCGATGCGCTGGCCCTTCTTGCGGACCATGAAGGACCCGAACGAAGACAGCTTCACCGTCTCGCCCTTTTCCAGGCAGTCGGTGATCTCCTTCAGCACGAGTTCCACGAAGGCGGACGATTCCGTGCGCGACAGGCCCACCTTCTGGTAGACGGCCTCGCACAGATCGACACGCGTTACGGTTTTACTTTGATCGGTCATCGCCCTGCCCCACATCACGGCGAACAATTGTTGTCTGAAATTATGAGCTTACGATACGGCGGTCAACAGCGCTCATCAATGCAGGCGCATCGATAATCGCGGCTGATTCCGGCAAAATTTTATCGACTGTGGCTCTACCAGCGCACCATCGCCGAGCCCCAGGTGAAGCCGCCGCCCATGGCCTCCATGAGAACCATGTCGCCGCGCTTGATGCGACCGTCCTTGCGCGCTGCCGACAACGCCAGCGGAATCGAGGCGGCCGAGGTGTTGCCGTGACGGTCCACCGTCAGCACCACCTTCTCCGGCGCGATATGCAGCTTGTGGGCGGAAGCGTCGATGATTCGCTTGTTGGCCTGGTGCGGCACGAACCAGTCGATGCTGTCGGCATTGAGCCCGGTCGCCTCGAAGGCGTCGACGATGACGTCGGTGATCATGCCGACCGCATGCTTGAAGACCTCGCGGCCTTCCATGCGCAGATGACCGACCGTCTGGGTCGAGGACGGGCCACCGTCGACGAACAGTTTTGCCTTGTGGCGGCCGTCGGAGCGCAGATGCGTGGTGACGATGCCGCGATCGGTCGCAGCCTTGCCCGGCTGCTCCTGCGCCTCCAGCACCACCGCGCCGGCGCCGTCGCCGAACAGCACGCAGGTGCCGCGGTCGGTCCAGTCGAGGATGCGCGAGAAGGTCTCCGCGCCGATCACCAGCGCGCGCTTGAAGGCGCCGGTGCGCAGGAAATTATCGGCGGTGGCGAGCGCGAACACGAAGCCCGAGCACACCGCCTGGAGGTCGAAGGCCGCGCCGTGGTTGATGCCGAGGGCGTGCTGCACGGCAACGGCGGTCGCGGGAAACGTGTTGTCCGGCGTCGAGGTCGCCAGCACGATCAAGTCGATCGACTGCGCATCCAGGCCGGCGTCGGTCAGCGCAGCCTGCGCCGCCTTGATCGCGAGGTGCGAGGTGAACTCTCCCTCGCCCGCGATGTGCCGCTCGCGAATGCCGGTGCGCTGCACGATCCACTCGTCGGAGGTGTCGATACGCGCCGCCAGCTGGGCGTTGGTCACCACCTGCTCCGGCAAATAAGAGCCGCAGCCCAGCACGACCGAACGAATCTGAGTCACGAAACAGCCTCCTGCGCGGCCTGCACGGAATTGAGTGCACCACCTTCGCGGTTGAGCATCTGATTGATCTTGTTCAGGAGATCGAATTTGACCATCTCATAGCCAACATTGATCGCAGAGGCAAAGCCTTCGGCGCTGATTCCGCCATGGCTCTTGACCACTAATCCGTTCAACCCCAGGAACACGCCCCCGTTCGACTTGTTCGGGTCCATCTTGTTGCGCAGCGCCTGAAAGGCGTCGCGGGCCAAGAGATAGCCGAGCTTGGTCATCCAGCTCCGCTGCATCCCTTCGCGCAGCAATTCCGCCATCTGCCGCGCGGTTCCCTCGGCAGCCTTGAGCGCGATATTGCCGCTGTAACCTTCGGTCACGATGACGTCGGCGTGCCCTTTGCCGATGCCGTCGCCCTCGACGAAACCGATATAGTCGAGTTCCGGCAGGTTCCTGGCGCGCAGGATTTCACCGGCCTCGCGGATCTCCTCGTGCCCCTTGATCTCCTCGACCCCGATATTGAGCAGCCCGACCGTGGGGCGCTTCTTGTCGAACAGCACGCTTGCCATCGCAGCCCCCATCACCGCGAGCGACACCAGATGGTGCGCGTCGCCGCCGATGGTTGCGCCGAGGTCGAGCACGACGGAATCGCCGCGCTTGGTCGGCCATACCCCGGTGATTGCCGGACGGTCGACCCCCGGCAACGTGCGCAGATGGAAGCGCGACATCGCCATCAGCGCGCCGGTGTTGCCGGCGGAGACCGCAACATCCGCCTCGCCCTTCTTCACCGCGTCGATGGCAAGCCACATCGAGGAGGTCTTGCGGCCGCGCCGCAGCGCCTGGCTCGGCTTGTCCGAGCCGCTGACGGCCACGTCGGTGTGGATGATCCTCGAAGCGGCCCTGAGGTCGGGATGCTTCTCCAGCTCGGGCTCGATCATGGCGCGGTCCCCGACCAGCAGGAATTCGGCCCCCCGATGCCTCTGAAGCGAGATGGCGGCGCCGGGAATGACCACTGCGGCGCCTCCGTCGCCCCCCATGGCGTCCAGCGCGATGCGAACCTTGCTTGGCATAAAAGTCCCGGAAACCTGGTCTGGTGCGGTCTTGAACGAGCGGGGCCGCAGAATGGGTTCGCCACGGACATGGCGATCGGTCGAGCGCCACGCCGCGCCCCGGCCGGGCCGCGACAATAGCGTTTTGTTATCCCGAAACAACCTCTTGCCCCCAGCCTTTTGCTTTCAGGGCGGTCCGGCCGCCAACTGGCAAATACACAGGAAGCACATTGAAATCAAACAGATAAATCAGCCTTTCAAACCACTCACGCAAGCACCTCGCGCCCCGTAGCAAAGCGGTGCTCCCGGGAATGCCCAGCTATTTGCCTTTCTTCTTGTCCTGCTTCTCGTCTTGCAGCGCCTTCAGGACCGCGAATGGATGGTCCTCCGGATCCGGGGCGGTGACCTCCGCCTCGAACACGACCCCCTCCTTGCGCGGATAGGGATCGATCGCCAGGAACAGGGCGTCGGTGGCGAGGCGGCCGAGGTCGATGATGCCGTTGACGATCGGCTCCGGCGGGTCGGCGACCTCGGACGGATCCTCGTCGTCCCGCCGCTCCGCGATCAGGTCGGCCAGGCGGCGCGCCTCGGCCTCGGGGGCGAACGTCAGGTCCACCTCCTCGTCGACCTCGCTCTCGATCGGATCGAGCGTGACCACGCAGGTCTGGCCGATTCGGGCCCGGACGCTGCCGGTCACCTGGACCCGGCCGCCGCTCCTCGGCACCACATCGAAGTCGGCCTGGGCGGAGAGCACCTCGCGCAGGCCGCCGGTCTCCGCCATGGCCTGCCGCTCGGCGGCCGAGGCCTCGAGCTTGCGGTGCAGGCCGGTGTCGGGGATTTGCGCAACGAGGACGGGGACCCGCCAGGGATCGGGCTCGGATCCGGTATTTGGTCGGCTCATGGCGTGTCACCCTCGGAAAGCGCTGGAGGAAACCTGAAGGCGCCGCGCAGCAGCGCGGCCTCGTCGGCCCGGCCGAGATCGGCCTCGCTGGCCCGCGCATAGGCCGCGAGCCGCTTCGCCCGGTCCAGGCCGGTCCCGTTCAAGATATTCTTGCAGATCGCCTCTGCCAGGGCCTCGCCGCCGCCGGCCTCCACGGCCTGGTCATAGGCCTGGACGCGGCCGTAAAACGCCTCGCCGAAGGCCCGCATCCGCTTCGGTACCGTCTGGTCGCCGACCCCCATCTCGCGCAGATTGTCGTCCATGTCCTCGCAGAAGCGATCGAACAGCGCCTGCGACAGCTCCGAGGCTCCTCCACTGGCGCCCTGGACCGTGCGCAGGCGCCGCAGCAGCAGCCAGAGATGCAGCAGCAACAGGTCGAAACGCCCGTTAACCGTATCGGGCACGCCCAAGTCGCGGTAAAATATGGGTTCTCGCGCCTGCGTCACGATCATGCCATAGATGGCTTCAATGGTGCCGCGCGGGGTTAGCCGGGGTTTCCTGAAGTGATTGAACGGCCAAAGCATTGTGGTTTCCGCAAGCAGGCGCGCGTGTGTTGCATTGTGGCGCTCAGCCCGGTACTTCAGCGCCTCGCGCGACGCAAGGGGACGGAATCAGTTCCGCTATGACGATAACGAACCAGACCAGCCTGCGCGCGGACAAGCGGCGCGGCCTTCATGCACGCTGGCTCGGCTTGCGCATGTTCGCCGCCGTCGCCCTGGTCGGCGCCGCGCTCACGGGCTGCACCGGCGAGCAGTTCCAGAAGGGCTACATCCTGCCACCCGGCGCGCTGGAGCAGATTCCGATCGGCGCGAGCCAGGACCAGGTACTGATCGTGATGGGCACGCCCTCCACGGTGGCGACCCTCGACGGCGAAGTGTTCTACTACATCTCGCAGCGCTCGGAGCGCGTGGTCGCCTTCATGAACCAGAAGGTGGTCGACCAGCGCGTCATCGCGATCTATTTCGACAAGAGCCGGCGCGTCCGGCGGCTGGCGAATTACGGCCTGCAGGACGGCAAGATATTCGACTTCATCAGCCGCACTACGCCGACGTCGGGCCAGGAGATGAGCTACCTCGCGCCGTTGTTCAAGCTGCTTAGCTTTAACTGAGAATCGCACCTGCGGCGTCCTGCCGCTGTCGTTGCGGCCATTGCAGTCGCATGCGACTTGCCGTCGCGTGCCTGGTTCCCTACGCTCCCTGCAAAACAAGAAGCAGGGAGAGGATTCGTGCCCAGAAATTTGCTATCCCGACGTCGCGTGCTCACCGGTGCGGCCGGCCTTACGGCCGCAGCGATCCTGCCGCGATCAAGCCTTGCCGACTGGAAGCCGACCGAAAACGTCCGTCTCGTCGTTCCGGCCGCAGCCGGCGGCTCGACCGACGTGTTGGGCCGGCTCCTGGCCGCGCATCTGCAAACCGCATGGGGCCAGTCGGCCGTCGTGGAAAACCGCTCCGGCGGCGGCGGCACGATCGGCACGGCCGAGGTGGTTCGCGCCAAGCCTGACGGCCACACCATCCTGGTCGGCAACCCCGGTCCAAACGCGATCGCCTACAGCATCTTCAAGAATCTGACCTACAAGCCGGACCAGCTCCAGCCTGTCTCCAACATGATCCGGATCCCGAACATCGTGTCGGCGCATCCGAAAACCGGCATCAAGTCGGTCGCCGAGTTGATCACCTATCTCAAGGCCAATCCGGACAAGCTCAGCTACGCCTCCTCCGGCGTCGGCCAGAGCCCTCACCTCACCGGCGCCTGGTTTCTCCAGCTCACCGGCCTCAAGATGACGCACATCCCGTTCCGCGGCGCCGGTCCCGCGCTCCAGGCCGCGCTCGCCGGCGACATCCAGATCCTGTTCGACAATCTCTATCCGAGCCTGCCGCAGGTGCAGAACGGCACGCTCAACGGCCTGTGCGTCACCACGACCGAGCGCAGCGCCCTCGCGCCGAACCTGCCGACCATGCGCGAGAGCGCGCCGGAGCTGGCGAATTTCGACGTCTCGTCGTGGTTCTCGGTGTTCCTGCCGAAGGGCGTCTCGCCCGAGGTGCTGAGCGCGCTCAATCTGCAGGTCAAGGCCATGCTGGAGCGCGACGACATCAAGAAGCAGATCGCCACCATGGGCGCCCGCGCCGACTACGGCACGCCCGAGCAGTTCGCCGCCTTCGTGGATGCCGAGACGAAGAAGTTCGCCGGCATCATCCAGAAGGAAGGGCTGCAGATGGATGTGCAGTAGTTCTCGTGTCCCGGATGCCGTCTGCGGCATCCGGGACTTGAGCAACTGCTATCCGGTCGTGACGCCGTCGATCGGGCTGATATCTCCGACGAAGCGCAACAGATCGCTCATCAGGAAAGTGCCCGGAGTCTTCGCCGGCAGCGTCGGCTTCCAGTTCTGCTGGCTGAGATAGGATTGGTTATCGCCAGCGACGATGCCAATGAACACCTCGGCCACGATGCGCGCGCCGACCGGACCGAGCCGAAGGCCGCCGGTCTTCACCTGGGCCTCTTTGAGGATGTAGTACCAGAGCGGCGTCTTTCGATCGAAGCCCTGGGCGGCCGCAACGGCGCCGTCCGTACCGGTTGCGATCTCCGTTGGCTTGAGCACCGGAATCCCCATCGCACGCGCCACATCCTGCCCCGACGGCAATCCGAGATTGACCCCGCGCTGCAGGTTGCGGAACGGAAGGCTTCCGCCGCCACCTGGAAGATCGTGCAATTTCGGAATCAGGAATGGATCGATCTTGCGCGAATGGTTGAACAGGAAGTTTGGGGTCGGCGGAGGCGCCGGATCGAATGCGTAGAAGCGGCTCCAGTCGATGATCCAATCCGTGGGCAAAGTGCTGACATTGGGTGGGGAATTGGGTGCGTTGGGAGTGGTGCCGGCAATTTCGCCCAGGATGCGGCCGGAGAGCCCGGAGAAGAAGAACTCAAGGCTGAGGCTTGCCGCAGCAAAGCCGCCGGGCTGCGTGAACACACGGTTGTGGCTATATGTCTCGCGAACCATGCTGTGCCCAAGCCGGTAGGCTGCCGCCGAGAACTCGACCGGCATGTAGGGCACCTTCTGGAATCGGTAGAACTTCCGGCCCTCGTGCAGAATCCGGGCGACGATGCCCTTCTCCGTTAAGCGCTCGACGAAATCGTGCAGCACCATCCATTGATAGTGCCAAGCCACAAGCTTCCTTGCTTCGGAGAAGAGCTTGTTGGCCGCCGGTGGGTTGGGACCGGCTGCGAGCATATCGACGACCTTGTTGTGGAATTTCAGGAACGCAAGGTGCGTCTGCGCGACCAGGAGATTTTCGTCATTGCGGTGGTCGCCGATCAGGGCTCGTCCTTCCGAATTCCTCGTCAGATCATTCGGAAACACGCCGGCCGCGCGCGGCGTGGGCGCCGTCTTGCCGAGCAGGAACTTCGGCCCGGGCTGCGTGATGTTGTTGGGATCGCGAGCGTAGAGCTGCGGGCTGCCGTCCGGTCCCAGACCGTAGATGCTGTCCAGATCGAGCCTTGGGGTTCTGAAGTTCGTGGTGGCGTGGGGGTCCTCCTGCTTCTCGGCAAGCGACGTGAGATCGAGCGTAATGTCGTGATCGACGAATTGGCCGAGATAGGTGAAGCCTGAGGGGACGTTGGCATTGTCGCCGACCTGATCGTCCGGACTGGCGTCCTTCATCGCGGCGGCAAGCGCCTGCAGTGCAGCTTCCGGTGCCGTAAAGGCCGGCAAGTCAAACATCCGGCCGAACATGCCGGGGTCTGCATTGGCGCTGGGGGGTTTCAAACCCGCCCTGGTCGGCTGGCGTCCGGCTTTCCCGTGTCTTGGATTCAGGTTTGCAGCTTGCGTCATTCTTCCCTCCAGTGGGTGAGACAGCACCTGCACGGTAGCCCCCTCAGGGAAGACACTTTGTAATTGAGCTCACAGTTCCCCTGCGACAAAGGCGGCTGCGAATGAACGTTATCGTGAGCCAAAAACCCCGCGGCTCGCGCCGCGGGGCTTGTCTTGCAAACTGGTGACGCCGTTCAGTGCGCCAGGATCGCGAGCAGCAGCAGCGCCACGATGTTGGTGATCTTGATCATCGGGTTCACCGCGGGACCCGCCGTGTCCTTGTAGGGATCGCCGACGGTGTCGCCGGTCACGGCCGCCTTGTGGGCGTCGGAGCCCTTGCCGCCGAAATGACCGTCCTCGATGTACTTCTTGGCATTATCCCAGGCGCCGCCGCCCGAGGTCATGGAGATCGCGACGAACAGGCCCGTCACGATCACGCCGAGCAGCATGGCGCCGA
This sequence comes from Bradyrhizobium symbiodeficiens, assembly GCF_002266465.3. Taxonomy (NCBI): domain Bacteria; kingdom Pseudomonadati; phylum Pseudomonadota; class Alphaproteobacteria; order Hyphomicrobiales; family Nitrobacteraceae; genus Bradyrhizobium; species Bradyrhizobium symbiodeficiens. The sequence continues at coordinate 4,225,055 of NZ_CP029427.2, forward strand.
CCGCCGAGAACGCCGCCGACTTGCCGGCCACGCCGCCACCCGCGATCGCATAGATCGCGAAATAGACGAAGATCGGCGACAGCACCGGGAGCAGCGAGGGGATGATCATCTCCTTGATCGCCGCCTTGGTCAGCAGGTCGACCGCCTTGCCGTAATCAGGCTTGTCGGTGCCCTGCATGATGCCCGGCTTCTCACGGAACTGGCGCCGCACCTCCTCGACGATCGCGCTCGCCGCACGCCCCACAGCGGTCATGCCCATCGCGCCGAACAGATACGGCAGCAAGCCGCCGAACAACAGGCCGACAACCACATAGGGGTTGTTGAGCGAGAAGTCCGGATTGACGCCGGCGAAGTAGGGATGATGCGCGGAGTCCGCAACGAAGAACTTGAGGTCCTGGTTGTAGGCCGCGAACAGCACGAGGGCACCGAGACCGGCGGACCCGATCGCGTAGCCCTTGGTGACTGCCTTGGTGGTGTTGCCGACCGCGTCGAGCGCGTCGGTCGATTTGCGCACCTCCTTCGGCAGGCCCGCCATCTCGGCGATGCCGCCGGCGTTGTCCGTCACCGGACCGAACGCGTCGAGCGCGACGACCATGCCGGCCAGCGCCAGCATGGTGGCAGTCGCGATCGCGATGCCGAACAGGCCGGCGAGGCTGTAGGTGACCAGGATGCCGGCGATGATCACGATCGCGGGCAGCGCGGTCGCTTCCATCGAGACGGCAAGCCCCTGGATCACATTGGTGCCGTGGCCGGTCACCGAGGCCTGGGCGATCGACTTCACCGGACGATAGTCGGTGCCGGTGTAGTATTCGGTGATCCAGATGATCAGCGCGGTGACGATGAGGCCGACCACGCCGCATTCGAACAGCGCCATGCCGGTGTAGTCGACGCCATCGAGCTTGCCGAAGCCGATCAGGCTGTAGATCACGCCGGCGATGCCGATCAGCGACAGGACGCCGGTTGCGATCAGGCCCTTGTAGAGCGCGCCCATGATCGACTGGCTCGGCCCGAGCTTGACGAAGAAGGTGCCGATGATCGAGGTGATGATGCAGATGCCGCCGATCGCGAGCGGCAGCGTCATCATGTTGGCGAGGATGGGCGTCTTGGCGAAGAAGATCGCAGCGAGCACCATGGTGGCGACCGCGGTCACCGCATAGGTCTCGAACAAATCGGCGGCCATGCCGGCGCAGTCGCCCACGTTGTCGCCGACGTTGTCGGCGATGGTGGCCGGGTTGCGCGGATCGTCCTCGGGAATGCCGGCCTCGACCTTGCCGACGAGGTCGCCGCCGACGTCCGCACCCTTGGTGAAGATGCCGCCGCCGAGACGGGCGAAGATCGAGATCAGCGAGGCGCCGAAGCCGAGCGCCACCAGGGCGTCGATGACGATACGGCTGTTAGGCGCAAGCTTCAGCGAATGCACCAGGAAGCCGAAATAGAGCGTCACGCCGAGCAATGCGAGACCCGCCACCAGCATGCCGGTGATCGCGCCTGCCTTGAAGGCGAGTTCGAGGCCGCCGGCGAGCGACGTCGTCGCGGCTTGCGCGGTGCGCACATTGGCGCGGACCGAGACGTTCATGCCGATGAAGCCGGCCGCCCCCGACAGGACGGCGCCGATCAGAAAGCCGATGGCGACGTAGATTCCGAGGAAATAGACGAGCAAGACGAAGATGACCACGCCGACCATGGCGATCGTCGTGTACTGGCGCCGCAGATATGCCTGTGCCCCCTCCGCGACCGCTGCCGCGATCTCCTGCATGCGCGGCGACCCCGCATCCGCGCTCAACACCGAAGACGTCGCCCAAATCGCGTAGACGACGGAAAGCACTCCGCAGAGCACAATCAACCATAATGCTGTCATTTGATTTTTGCCTCAGATCCTTGATGTGTCCCCGGCGCCTTTTGTTGTCCGTCTTGCGGTGCGGCGCCTTGATTTCGAACAAAGCCGCCCCTGCCCAAGAGGGGCGGCCTTAGTCGGTCACAAGCTTGCCAAAATCGAATTGAGGGTGCAACGCCGGATAAGGCCGAAAACGCCGATCTCGGCAGGTATTTAGGCAAGCGCCGAGAACTGGATGCCGGTTTGGAGCAATTCCTAGAAGTGGCTGTAGGACAGCCGCCTCAAGACCAATTCCTGGCCCTGGCCGTCCAGGAAGCGCGGCCCCTGCTGGCCCGCGACGATGGTGCCGATCGCGGTGACGGCAAGGCCGGTCGCCCGCCCCGCGGCAATCAGTGCATCGGCCTGCGCCGGCGAGACGGTGCACAGCACCTCGTAATCGTCGCCACCCGCAAGCAGCGTCTCGACGCAAACGGCGTTGCGGGCAACCAGGTCTGCTGCCGCCGCCGAGAGCGGCACGCGCGCCACGTCGACCGTGGCCGAGACCCCGGACGCCGCGCATAGTTTGGTCAAATCACCGGCGAGGCCGTCGGAGACGTCCATCGCCGCGGTCGCATGATCGCGCACGGCCCGTGCCAGCGGGTTGCGCGGCTGCGGCACCCGATAGCGTGACACCAGGGCTTCCCTTGCAGCGGGATCGGTCGCGAGCGCGGCCGCAGCGGCACCGCCGGTGAGCACCTCGAGGCCGAGCGCTGCGTCACCGATCGTGCCGGTCACCAGGATGCGATCGCCTGGCCTCGCACCGGTACGGCCGACCATCCGCCCCTTCGGCACGCGGCCGAAGGCGGTGATCGAGATCATCTGCGGCCCCGGCGTCGACACCGTGTCGCCGCCGAGCAGCGGACAGGCGAATTCTCTCGCGTCCTCGCCCAGCGCGTCCGCGAAGGGCCGCAGCCAGGCATCCTCCTTGCTGCGCAGCGCCAGCGTCAGCACGAAGCCGGCGGGCACCGCACCCTTGGCCGCGAGATCGGACAGGTTCACCCGCAGTGCTTTTCGCGCGATGGTGTCAGGCGGATCGGTGGCAAGATAGTGCACGCCTTCGACGACGGCGTCGGTGGTGACGACGATGTCGTCGCCCGACGACGACAGCACCGCCGCGTCATCGACCAGGCCGAACGCGCCGGGATCGGTCGCCAGCGGCTTGAAATAGCGCGCGATGAGGGAGTCTTCGGGGGAAGGATTGTTCGCCATCATCGGCAGCTACACCCACCACTGTCTTCGCCCTCGCGGGAAACTACCCGCGCCCGAACTCGTCGCCGCGAAACTGGCGGCCGATCTGGTCGAGCACGGCGTTGACCATTCCGGTCTCCTCGCGGTCGACAAAGGCGTTGGCGACATCGACATATTCGGAGACGACGACGCGGCCGGGCACGTCCTTGCGATGCTGCAGCTCATAGGCCCCTGCCCGCAGCACCGCGCGCAGGATCGCTTCGATCCGCTTCAAGGGCCAGCCCTTCGACAGCGCCTCGTCGATCAGGGGATCGAGCTTCTTCTGGTCGCGCACTACCCCCGAGACGACGTCGCGGAAGAAGGCGGCTTCGGCCGGCAGGTACGTGTCGCCCTCGACCTCGTTGCCGAGCCAGTGGCTCTCGAACTCGGCGAAGATGTCGTTGATGCCGGCGCCGGCGATGTCCATCTGGTACAGCGCCTGCACGGCCGCAAGCCGTGCTGCACCACGTCGGTTCGCCTTCTTCTCCGTGGGCCCCGCCGGTTTTTTGTTGTCAGCCATGATCAGGCCCGCGCCAGCCGGCGCTTGATGCGCAGCATCGCGATCGCCGCGCGCGCGGCATCGCCGCCCTTGTTGAGCTCGCTGGCGCGCGCCCGCGCCCAGGCCTGGTCCTCATTATTGACGGTGAGGATCCCGTTGCCGAGCGGCAGCTTGCGCGCCACCGCAAGGTCCATCAGCGCGCGCGAGGATTCCTGCGACACGATCTCGAAATGAATGGTGTCGCCGCGGATCACGCAGCCGAGCGCGATCGCCGCGTCGTAGGGCTTGCCGTTGGCGGCAGCCGCGTCGACGGCGATAGCCACCGCCGCCGGAATCTCCAGCGCGCCAGGAACCGTGATGACGTCATGCGTCACACCGGCCGCCTTCAGCTCGGCCACCGCGCCGTCCAGCAGCGCGTCCTGGAGATCGTCATAGAACCGCGCCTCGACGATCAGCGCGCGCGCGCCGGAGATGTCGGTCTGGTCCTTCAGGGGTGCGCGCCGCGCGTCTGCCATCGTTCGATCCGTTTCACAGGGGTTGGCGCTATGTAGTCGCCGCAGCCGGGTAAGCCAAGTTTTAAACTGTCATTTCCGTCAGCCGCGCCGCGTACCGGGCCATCAAATCGACCTCGATATTGACCTCGTCCCCCGCCTTCCAGCCGCCGATCGTCGTGACCGAGAGAGTGTGCGGAATGATCAGCACCGAAAAAGTCACGTCCCTGACCGTATTGACCGTCAGCGAGACGCCGTCGAGCGTGATCGAGCCCTTGGTGGCGATGAACCGCGCCAGCTCCCGCGTGGTCGAGAGCTCGAACCGCGCCATGTCGGGCAGATCCTCGCGGCTGACGAGTGTGGCAATACCGTCGACGTGGCCGGCGACGATGTGGCCACCGAGTTCATCACCGATCTTCAGCGCGCGCTCGAGATTGAGCCGCGTGCCGAGCTTCCAGTGCTTCGCGGTCGTCAATGCCAGCGTCTCGGCCGCGGCATCGACGTCGAACCAGGTCCTGCTGCCTTCGACGCCCGAGGCGACCACCGTCAGGCAGACACCATTGCAGGCGATCGAGGCGCCGTCGGCAATGGTGGTCTGGTCATAGCGGCAGGCGATGCGCAGCCGGTGCAGCTGCCCCTGCGCCGTCGGCGTGAAGCCGACGATCTCGCCGAGATCGGTGACAATGCCAGTGAACATTACGCGCGCTCGTAGATGGTGAGAGTATCCTTGTCGAATGTTTCGCTAGCATGAACCTTGTAGGCCTGCGACTGCGTGATTTTCGACAGGGGCAATGCATCGAGCGCGTCGACTCCCCCGGGCCCCACCGCTTCCGCTCCGCGGAACAGCCAGATTTCGTCGACGAGGTCGGCGGCAATGAACGATGCCGCTACCCGGCTGCCGCCCTCGACCATCAGCCGCGTGATGCCCTTCCCGGCCAGAGCATGGAGCACGGACGGAAGATCGAGCCCGGAAACGCTCCCGGGCGGCACGCGGATGATCTGGGCGCCGGCAGCGCCAAGACGAGTCGCGGCGGCGGCTTCGGCGAGTTCAGAACCGACCACCCAGAGCGGCGTCTCGCGCGCGGAGCGCACCAGCTGGCTTGCGGCCGGAATGCGCAGATTCTGGTCGAGGACCACTCGCACCGGCGAACGCGCTTCCAGGCCCGGCAGGCGGCAGGTGAGAAGCGGATCGTCCGCCAGCACCGTTCCGATACCGACCAGGATGGCATCGCTCTGCGCGCGCAGCAGATGCACGCGGTTGCGCGCCGCCTCCCCGGTGATCGCGACCGGCTTGCCGCCGGCGGCGCTGATCTTGCCATCGGGCGAGACTGCGAGCTTCAGGATCACATGCGGGCGCTTGTCCCGGATGCGGCGGAAATGCCCGGCATGGTCGAATGCGGCTTCCGCCGCGCACAGGCCCAATTCCACATTGATGCCGGCAGCGCGCAGCCGCGCATGCCCCTGGCCTGCGACCTCCGGATTGGGATCCTCGATTGCCGCCACCACGCGCTTGATGCCGGCCGCGATCACCGCGTCGGCGCAGGGCGGCGATTTGCCGAAATGGGAGCAAGGTTCGAGCGTGACGTAGAGTGTGGCGCCGCGTGCGGCTTCGCCTGCCCGCCGCAGGGCTTCGGGCTCGGCATGCGGACGCCCGCCCGCCTGGGTCCAGCCGCGGCCGACGATGACGCCGTCCTTGACGACGACGGCACCGACCGCGGGGTTCGGCCAGGTGCGCCCTTGCCCGCGGCGTCCGAGCGCCAGCGCCAGCTCCATGAAGCGGCGATCGGAATCCTTGGCCTCGCGGGCCTTCTGCGCGAACTGATCCTCCAGGATACGGAAGATCATTTGCGGATCGCGGCGAGCCGCGCTTCCTCCTCACCGGAGAGCTCGCCGAGCACGTCGGCGAAATCCTTGGCCTCGCGGAAATTGCGGTAGACCGAGGCGAAGCGCACGTAGGCGACGTCGTCGAGCGTGCGCAGATGCTCCATCACGGTCTCGCCGATCACCTCGGACGAGATCTCGGCCTCGCCGCCGGTCTCGAGCTCGCGCACGATGGTGGAGACCATCTTCTCCACCCTTTCAGGCTCGACCTGCCGCTTGCGCAAAGAGATCGAAACCGAGCGCATCAGCTTGTCGCGGTCGAACGGCACGCGGCGGCCGTTGCGCTTGACCACGGTGAGCTCGCGCAGCTGCACGCGCTCGAAGGTGGTGAAGCGGAAATTGCAGGCGACGCACACACGCCGCCTGCGGATCACGGACGAGTCCTCGGTCGGACGCGAGTCCTTTACCTGCGTATCGAGACTGTTGCAGTTCGGACAGCGCATCCGTTTACCCAAGCCTTTACTGGTAGATCGGGAACCGGTCGGTGAGCGCCTTGACCCGCTCCTTGATCGCGGCCTCGACCAGCGGCGCCTTGCCGTCGTCGGACTGCGCGACCGCGTTGAGGACCTCGGCGATCATGCCGCCGACCTGCTGGAATTCGGCGACGCCGAAGCCGCGGGTGGTCGCCGCCGGCGTGCCCAGACGAATACCGGAGGTGACGAACGGCGACTCGGGGTCGAACGGAATGCCGTTCTTGTTGCAGGTGATGGCAGCGCGAACCAGCGCCTTCTCCGAGGCGTTGCCCTTCAGCCCCTTCGGCCTGAGATCGACCAGCATCAGATGGTTGTCGGTACCGCCGGAAACGATATCGAAGCCGTGACTCTTCATGGCTTCAGCGAGCGCCTTGGCGTTCTCGACGACGTTCTTGGCGTAGACCTTGAAGTCCGGACGCAGCGCCTCGCCGAAGGCGACCGCCTTGGCCGCGATCACATGCATCAGCGGCCCGCCCTGCAGTCCGGGGAAGATCGCCGAGTTGAACTTCTTGGTCAGCGTCTCGTCATTCCACAGCATCAGGCCGCCGCGCGGACCGCGCAGCGATTTGTGCGTCGTGGTGGTGGTGATGTGGGCATGCGGCACCGGCGAGGCATGCACGCCGCCGGCGACGAGGCCCGCGAAATGCGCCATGTCGACCAGCAGATAGGCACCGACGCTGTCCGCGATCTCGCGGAAGCGCTTGAAGTCCCAGGCGCGCGAATAGGCCGAGCCGCCCGCGACGATCAGCTTCGGCTTGACCTCTTCGGCCTGCCTGGCGACCGCATCCATGTCGATGATCTGGTCCTCGCGGCGCACGGTGTAGTGCGCGGCCTTGAACCACTTGCCGCTCATGTTGACGGGGGAGCCGTGGGTGAGATGGCCGCCGGCCGCGAGGTCGAGGCCCATGAAGGTATCGCCGGGCTGCAGCAGCGCCAGGAACACCGCCTGGTTCATCTGGCTGCCGGAGTTCGGCTGCACGTTGGCGAATTTGGCGCCGAACAGCTTCTTGGCGCGGTCGATCGCGAGGTTCTCGGCGACGTCGACCCATTCACAACCGCCATAGTAACGGGCGCCCGGATAGCCTTCCGCGTATTTGTTGGTCATCACCGAACCCTGCGCTTCCAGCACGGCCCGGCTCACGATGTTCTCGGAGGCGATCAGCTCGACCTCGTGGCGCTGGCGGCCGAGCTCGCCCTTGATGGCGGCGGCGATTTCCGGGTCGGCCTGCTCGAGCGAGGCGGAGAAAAACGAATCGGGCGCGGAGGCGGTCTTGGCGAAGGTCATCTTGCGAATATCTCCACCGCCGCAGCCTTTTGGCGGGCTACGGGCGGTCTGGTGTGGCGATCGGAAGCGGCGAGCGCGATCTACCACATCGCCCGCAACAGGCCAAGTAGTTGCGGGTCGGGCTGGATATTTGTGCAAGATATGGTGGAGGGTGGAGGTTTGCGGCGCTTGGGCCGGCCCTGGGGGAACCGCCCGTCCGCCGCCTCCCGAATGGGGGCCGCTTTGGCCCTAATTCCTCATCCTTGGAGCCGTCGGCTGCCTGTCACAGGCCGGTATAACCCGCCTTCACCGGGTCCACGCTGCCGTCGAGCTGGCGCAGATAGGTCAGGCCGCACACCGTCAACCTGTGGGTGTCCTTCTCGCCGGCTTCCATCAGGGTGTTGAGATAGTTCGTGACCTTGGCCCGCGCCTCCTCGCTGGCCGCGGCGGTGCGGTTGGCGAGCATGTCGTAGGTCTGCATGATGCGGTCGATGGCGGCTTCCATGGCACCCTCTGGTTGGTCGATGTTTTGGGATTGTCGATCAGGCAACCGCGCGGGCCTCGGCCTGCGCCTGGAACCGGGCGATCGCCTTGTTTGCGAGCCTGATCTTGTTGATTTCGCCGTTGTGCAGCAGCTTGATGATGATCCCGAGCAAGCGTTCATCGGTGACGAGCGTATCGGGGATCGCGCCGGAGCGGCGAAGGTAATTCGCGGCGATGGCATAGGCCTCGCTCACGAGTTCCACGTTCATCGCCTGAAGCCCGCGCTCGACCAGCATCGCCCTGTCTCCGATCCGAAGGAGATAAGCGCAAAGCCCGGAACTGGTTCCCTGGCGCCGCAAGATTTTCTTCGCATGTGCAAAAATGCAAAGCGCACCGGTCCGGGGGCAACTCCGGGCCGGTGCGCTGGGGAAGTTGAGGCACGTTCGGGCGGCTTGCCGGTCTTGTTGCGGGCCGGCTTGGCCTATCCCGTTAGAACTCAGAGCCGATACAGGATCTGGTCGGTCCAGAACCGCTCGAGGCGGTGCAGCGACTTGTTGAGGGTCGAGAATTCCTCGCCCGAGATGCCGCCGACCTGCTCCACCGTCTTGACGTGCTTCTGGTAGAGGGAGTCGACGATGCGGCGGACTTCCTGGCCCTGCGGCGTCAGGCGGATGCGCACCGAGCGGCGATCGACGCGCGAGCGCTGATGATCGAGGAAGCCGAGCTCGACGAGCTTCTTCAGATTGTAGGAGACGTTGGAGCCGAGATAGTAGCCGCGCGTGCGCAGCTCGCCCGCGGTGAGCTCCTTGTCGCCGATGTTGTAGAGCAGGAGAGCCTGCACCGAGTTGATGTCCGCGCGGCCGCGGCGATCGAATTCGTCCTTGATCACGTCGAGCAGCCGGCGATGCAGCCGCTCCACCAGAGTCAAGGCTTCCAGGTAGAGCGACTGCACCGAACCCTGCTGGCCGGAGACGCGCTCCGCGGTATCTGCCGCAGTTGCGACGGCTTTCATCATGACACTTCCCCTGTTGTCGTTTTTATCGACACTTATTCGACGAAACTTGTGTCCCGTCTGATAGGTGCAACTTAAGGGGGGCGTTTGAAGATCGGCTTAAATAAGAGAATAAAGAGATCATGAATTTAAGACAGTGAATTGCGGATTAAGCCTGTGCCACAAGGGCTTTTCGCAACGCTCTGTTGACCTTCGCAAGGTCCTGTTCACCCTCCGTCCGCCCCCCTTGTCGCATTCCAGAACAGCCCCGCTCCGTTTCGAAACGGGCGCGTAACAGCTGTGGCGGGATGCATGAGGTCAATGAAAAGTTACCTCGAATTTTAGGCAACCAGCGGTCAACCAAATCGGCACAACTGCGCCCTCGAGTCCCGGACGAGCGCAGCGAAAGATCCGGGACCCACGGCCACAAACGAGCTCGTGGAGAGATGGGCCCGGGCTCAGCAGCGCATCACTGCGTGCTGCGCTGCGTCCGGGGGCACGAGAGTGAACGCTGAATAAGAGAGTGGTGAACGTTGAAATCGTCTGCGCGCTATGGCGGTCGTTCGCGCGCGGCCATCCAGGCGAGCGCGAGATAGGCCGCGAGCATGAAGGCTTCGACGGCGACGACGATCAGGCTGCCGCCGTAGATCCCCGGGAACATCAGCTCGATCACCGCCATCGACACCACGGTCGTGAGCCACACCACCGCGCCCCACGGCGTCGCCAGCCACAGGCCGACTGCGGCGACGAGCTCGATCACCGCGAAATAGACGGTGGCGGCCTGCCAGGCCATCGACTGGTTCTCGAACGCCTCATCTTCGCCGCCGACGAAGCCCGTCACCTGCGCCCAGTGATAGAGGCCCTTCAGGATCGAGAGCAGTGCCATCACGCGCAGGAACAGCACGAGGCGGCGCGTCCAGACATTGTCGTCGGACTCCGGACGCTCCGACGAGATCGCAGCCACCGACATCGCGCTGTCTCTGGCGCTGTCTCTGACGGCGTCCCTGGGGCTGCCGTCGCGGGCCGCATCGCGGGTGGTGATCTCGGACATGGCCCCTTCTGGCTGCTTCGGCACGCAAAATCAATCGGCGGCCCGTCAGGTCAATTCTGCCTTGCGGCAGGTCAAGCCGCGGTGACGGGAACCATGCGAGCTGGTATAAGAATAATTCCAGCCGGAGGAAGAGTGATGGCGATCAAATACGGACGTCCGATCGAATTGCGCGAGGTTTCGCGCCGGGAGGGTGCTGCGGTGCCCCATGCCCTCGATCTGACCGTCCGGCCGCGCCGCAACCGCAAGGCTGAATGGGCCCGGCGGATGGTGCGGGAGAACGTGCTCACCACCGACGACCTGATCTGGCCCCTGTTCCTGATCGACGGCCACAACAAGCGCGAGCATATCGCCTCGATGCCCGGCGTCGAGCGCCTCAGCGTCGACCAGGCCGTGCGCGAGGCCGAGCGCGCCATGAAGCTCACCATCCCCTGCCTCGCGCTGTTTCCCTACACCGAGCCGTCTTTGCGCGACGAGGAAGGCTCGGAAGCGACCAACCCGAACAATCTGGTCTGCCAGGCCGTGCGGGCGATCAAGAAGGAATTCCCGGACATCGGCATCCTCTGCGACGTCGCGCTCGATCCCTTCACCAGCCACGGTCATGACGGCCTGATCTCGGACGGCAGGATCTTGAACGACGAGACGGTCGCCGTCCTGGTGCGTCAGGCGCTGGTGCAGGCCGAGGCCGGCTGCGACATTATCGCGCCCTCCGACATGATGGACGGCCGCGTTGCCGCGATCCGCGAGGGGCTGGATCACTCCGGCCTGTCCGACGTGCAGATCATGGCCTACGCCGCCAAATACGCTTCCGCCTTCTACGGCCCGTTCCGCGACGCCATCGGCTCGGCCAAGACGCTCACCGGCGACAAGCGCACCTATCAGATGGACAGCGCCAACACCGACGAGGCGCTGCGCGAGGTCGAGCTCGACATCGCCGAGGGCGCCGACATGGTGATGGTGAAGCCCGGCATGCCCTATCTCGACGTGGTGCGTCGCGTGAAGGACACCTTTGCGATGCCGACCTTCGCCTACCAAGTCTCCGGCGAATACGCGATGATCGCGGCTGCCGCCAACAACGGCTGGCTCGACGGCGAGCGCGCGATGATGGAGAGCCTGCTGGCGTTCAAGCGCGCCGGCGCCGATGGTGTGCTGAGCTATTTCGCGCCGAAGGCGGCGGAGAAGCTGCGCAGCCAAGGCTAGGCTGGCACCGCGCATCCCCGCCCCCGAATTGCCGGAATATTTCGGCTTGTTAATGTCCGGGTGCCCTTGGCACGGAGATGGCCTGTTCCCATGTCCTGCCACGGGAGTACTCCTTGGGAGACGGACATGTCGTATTCGGATTCGGGCAATACGTGGCGCAATGACGGCGGGGCGCAGCCGCACGCCTACGACCCCTATCTGCATCCGGAACTGTTCCGCGGTGTTGCGACGCGGCGGGTGTTCGCGTTCCTGATCGACATGGTCGTGATCTCCGTGCCGGTCATCCTCGGCTACATCTTCATCGCCTTGTTCGGCGTGGTCACGCTCGGCATCGGCTGGGCGCTGTTCTGGCTGGCCTGGCCGGCCTCCGTGATCTGGGCCATCGTCTATTACGGCGCCTGCATTGGTGGCCCCTCCTCCGCGACGATCGGGATGCGGGTGATGGATCTGGAGCTGCGCACCTGGTACGGCGCGCCGGGCTATTTCGTGCTCGGCGCCACCCACGCAGTGCTGTTCTGGGTAACGGTCTCGTTCCTGACGCCCTTCGTGGTGCTGCTCGGCCTGTTCAACAGCCGCCGGCGCCTGCTGCAGGATTTCGTGCTGGGAACGGTCGTGATCAACAATTCCGTTCGCGCGCCGGTGGCACAGACGGCAAGAACCTGGTGATCACAGGAGGACTTGGTGATCAACGGCCTGCTAACCGGGATCCGCTAAGCTGACCGCTGACCTGACCTGCCGAGCTGGCCAATTGACCGTGGGCTTCCGTAGCGCGATGCTGATATTCACTTCGGAGGCCCACGACGTCCCTTGACCCAGCACTCGCGCGACACCCCCCAATTTTACCTCACGGCGCCCTCGCCCTGCCCCTATCTGCCGGGCCGGCATGAGCGAAAAGTATTTACGCACCTCGTGGGTGAGCGCGCCGGTGACCTCAACGACCTCCTGACCCATGGCGGCTTCCGCCGCAGCCAGTCGATCGCCTACCGGCCGGCTTGCGACCAGTGCCGCGCCTGCGTCTCGGTCCGGGTCGTCGCCAACGAGTTCCGCCCCTCCCGCAACTTCCGCAAGGTGATGGCGCGCAACGCCGACATCATCGGCGAGCAGCGCAGCGCGGTGCCGACCTCCGAGCAATATTCGGTGTTCCGCGCCTATCTCGACGCCCGCCACCGCCATGGCGGAATGGCCGACATGACCGTGCTCGACTACGCCATGATGGTGGAAGACAGCCATGTAGAGACCCGCATCATCGAATACCGCAAGCGCGGCCCCGACAGCGGCATCACCGGCCGCGGCGAGGAGCTGATCGCGGTCGCACTCACCGACGTGCTCAGCGACGGGCTGTCGATGGTCTATTCGTTCTTCGAACCGGGCCAGGTCAGCCGCTCGATGGGCACCTTCATGATCCTGGACCACATCGCCCGCGCCCGCCGGCAAGGGCTGCCTTACGTCTATCTGGGCTACTGGATCGAAGGCTCCAAGAAGATGGACTACAAGGCCCGCTTCCTGCCGCAGCAGCGCCTCGCGCCTTCGGGCTGGCTGCGCATCGACGCGCAGGGCGATGCGGCGTCCGAGCCGCAGGATTAAAGCCCTTCCGGGATCGTGCCCGCTTTTAGGGCGCCAAAGCGACGGCCTCTGAGCCGACCGCTTTGGAAATGCCCTCGCGCCCAAGGATGAATTTGAGCGCAGAGATTCCGGGAAGGAAGAAGTAGCCTCCCCCCAGCGTTCGCGTAAAAGCAGCCAGGGACACTTCCTCGCCGCTCGCCAATCCCGGCATGGAGAAGCTCTTCGCGGCGGCCGGCTTGCCGACGAGTGGGTCATCCTGGTCGTGCAGACCGACGAACCGGGGATTTCGCAACCAGCGCTGATAGATGAACTCGAACTGCCGCTCGAGATCCGCGTTGCACGCGATGAAGAAGATGCCCTTGCGCGGCTTCTCGTTCGCAACCTCCTCGCGATAGGGTCGACCTCGGCGTAGCAGCCGATGCAACTTGACCGACTTGACGCTCGATTGCACGTCGACGCCCAGCGTATCCCTCGGATTGACCCGGCGGATATGGGCTCCCTTCGGACAGCCAAAGCCGTTCGCGTCGTCGACACGAAACCGAAATGCATCGGCCTGCGAATCCGAAATCGAAACGCCGGCACCGCCTTGCCATGACAACGGCCGCCCGTTCCTTCGACGGCCCATCACCTTCTCGCAGACGGCCTCGCCGTATACCGCTTCAAACTTCTCGAACGCTTCGACATCCTGCTCAATCTGGCGAACCGCGAGATAGGTTCCGTTCAGCGCGAAGCGGCCGCCGGTATGCGTGGCGTCGCCCGGCCATCGCTTGACGTTGGGGCAATAGGTCAGCTCGTCGTATTCGTTGCGATAGCCCAGAATGAATTCGCCCGGGGCGACGACGCGATCCTCATACAGGGGGCCGGCATCGTCTCTGACCCGCCGGAGCCCGTCGCCGCGCTCTTCCCTGAGTTCGCTGACCACGGGCTGCGCGAGCCCGTCGCGAAACCCGAACGACTCGTACAATTTCTCTTCCTTGTCCCCCTCCTTCTGCTGGAAGGCGCAGGGATCGTTGTCGACCTTGATGACATCGAACACGTCCGGATCAGGATCCAGTTCTGCCGTCTTCTCCGGCGCGCTCGCCGTTTCAGCAGCGCTCCGTCGCTTTCTCCATTCGGCCACCAGGACATGCACGGGGCTGCGGACACCGTCATCAACATCGGACCAGCGCCAATCTCGCGGGCTGTCCCTCAACAGCAACGCGCGCAGGTCGCAGCCCATGCCGCTGCTGAACGGGGACGGGAACGGATGCGCAGCGGTCTCCTCGCATCCGAGCTTTGCCAGCCCCAAATAGCTGAAAGCGATTGCGACGGCGTCGTCGACCGGGTGCTTCCTCGATTTTCTGACATCCGCGGCGCTGACGACCAGTTTCTTGTCGACGAGGTTTGCGAGCCACGCTCGCGCATCGTTCTCGCGGCCCGCCTTGATCGTCAGCAGCCAGAAGCGGCTGGTCTTCAACCAGCCATAGCCGCTTCCGAGCATTCCCTGAATGTCCTTGAGCTGTTCGGAGAGATGCGAGGCCTTCATGTTTCGATCGCCCTCATGATGAAGTCGTCGTTGCTGTCGTTGCGCTCACCGAACAGGGCGTTACGCAGCCCGGTTGCGAGGTTGATCTCGTCGATCGTCGCGTTGCACGCGTCGAAGCGATACATGTGCGGAAGCATGCTGTCGCGGGCGTAGGACTTGAATTTCAACTCGCACTTCACGCCGCGAAAAAGCACGAAACGCGTCGGTGGAAAATCGCGCGGCTCCTTGACGTCCGGCTGCCCGACGGCAGCCGATCCCCGCGGCCTCAGCGTCGTCCATCGCCAGGCCAACGTGGTCCCGATGGTCGCTCCGTTGATAAAATCGTCGAGGTAGCCGCCGAAATTGCCGTCATAGTTCGAGCAGAATAGAAAGCGCCGACCGCCCTCGATGATGTGCCAATGACCAAAATGGATACCCGGTGCATCACCCAGCCGCCCTTCGGTGAAGAACACCCGTCCAAAGAACGTCACGATACGCAGGGACACGCGGATCCACCAGGCGCTCCAGCCGTTCGGGCTGCGGATATCAGTCAGGCTGACCATGTGCGCAGTCCCGCCGGCCAACAGCGCTTCGCACTGGTCGATTGACGGATGGACCTGCTGGGCCCGGGTGACATCCTCTTCGTAGGGATGAAAGAACCACTTGCTCAAGGCCTCGAACCGGCGATTGATCCAGGAGAAGAAGGTCCCGATGACGAGCAGCGCGACGATCGCAAGCACGCCGAAGACGGCGAGCTCCCACCCCGGAACCCGCGCAGTCAAAGCCGTGATCCCTTCCATGATCGGCTTCGGATAGAAGACGAAGACCACCGCGCACACCAGGATGGCAACGAGCAACGGCACGACCACGATCCAGCCGACTACACAGGTGGAGAATGACGACCAGGTCTCGGTTGGCCGTTCGAGTTCGCGGCGGACGCTGTCCACCCAGCGCCGCCACGGCACGGACAGGGCCGGCAACGCGACCAGGAGCAGCCATCCCAGGAACAGGAGCCCGACAAGGGCGAGCAGTGCCCTGACGCTCGCCCACACGATCCACATGCTCACACTGCTTATGACATCCACCACGGACTGCACTTCGGGATAGGATACGCCGACGAACCAGGTGTAGGCGCCGAGCAAGCCTCGCGGCAGCGCGCCCAGGAGCCAGACCAGGGCCAGCCACAGGCCGAAAACCACGAGCCCATAGCCGACTTTTGCCGAGATGCTGGCACCCTTCCCACGCCAATAGGACCGCGGTGAAGGCTGCATCGCCCAGTCGAAGCGCGGGTCCTGGAATGCCCGCTGCGCTAGCGCAAGCGCGAACGACGCACGGTCATCGCCGTACATGGCTCTCAACTTGCGCCCCTCGTCCCGGGTCCATATCAGCAGATCGCGCTCCTTCCTGATCTGCCGGGCCGTTCGGTCGCGAGGACCGACGAAGCCGCCATCGGCGAGACTGAGCCACCCGACAAGCTTGTCGAACAATTGTCCGTTGCGCGCGCTCGCCAGCGGAGGCCCCCCGCCGGGCCAGTAGGAGCCGAAGAGCGACCACATCGTGCCGCTGGGATGATGCACGAGCCTGTACAGCATGTCCTTGGGATCGATGCCTTCCTCGATGGCAAGCTCGAGCATCAGCGACGGCGTCTGCTCCTGCGCGTCCGTTCGCGCTGGCAACAGCGCGATGGACGCGAACTGAATGACCGCAACATCCTCAAGGAGCGCATTCAACGCGGGCTGCATGTCTCCCGAATCGGAAAAATCCACCGCGCCGCGCCAGCCTGGCGCAATGATGCAGATCATTTGCTGCCGGACCATTTCGAGCATGGACTGTCCTTCCTCAATCCGTCAGACGAAGTTCACGCGCATGCGAGACATCAGTGCGCCGTCGTAGGCAATAGCCTTGCCCTCGCCTCGCGTTAGCCGCAGCTCTGGCAGGATCAGCAGACCAATCAGCGCACTCGTCAGGATTTCGACCGCGTAGTCCTTGGCGGGACATTGGCGCGTGCCGTATCCGAACATCAGCCAGCGCAAATCCTGATGTGGACCCCAATTGCGGGCGGGGCAGAACTGACCGCTCTTCTTGACCACCCTGGAATCAAACAGGGCGGCGATCGACCAGATCGCCATCTTGCCGCCAGCGGAACACGGCGCGTTGTGCCGCGCGCCGGTCTCAAATTCCGTATCACGCGGCACGTCGCGCGCGAGCAGCGGAAAGATGGGCCGAAAGCGCATCAGCTCGAGCATGTGCTGGCGCACCAGATCGCGGAACCTGGCGTCGTGCCAAACGCCGGCCGCCCCGAGCCGCTGGGCTTCCGCCCGCAGGGCCCGGTGAACCTTGGTACGCCCGAGCAGTTCCTGCACCGCGAGTGCCCCCGACTGCACCGTGACCGGATGCGAAATCCAGGCAAGACCGGCGGCATTCCGCGTGATCGTGCTGGCCGTACTCTGGACGCCCCAAGCCTGTTCGATGTCGCGGTTCACGGCGGCGATACGTGCACGCAACGCATCCGAGCAGAGCTCTGCCCGTCGCTGAACCCTCAGCGTCGCAGTGCTTCCGGCAAGAAGCTGGCCTGCGACATACCTGATTTCCAGGAGATATTGCCGTTGCAACCCTGGGTCGTTGGCGTTGCCATTCGCGCCCGCCACCACCTTGCCCGTTGCCGCCCCGAACAGCGGATCCATCGCTCGGAAAACGATCCACATCAGGTAGTCCTCGATCAGGTCGAACGACTTATTCGTCCCGAGCTGCCCAAGCTGCTGGACGCGTCGCTGAACCTCCTGATCGGCCGCGGCCGGCAAGCTCGCAGCCAGCAAAGCCAACCGATCATCGAGCAGACGCCTGTCGTCGTGGTAGGTGGGACCGGGATCCATGCCAATCAGGTAATCGCCGGCGGCCAGATTGGCCGCATGGGCAGAGTTCGAGAAACTCTGCGGCCTTGTCAGCACACCCTTGACGGCGCTGGCCCGTGCCGCCATGCCGAGCCAGCCCCCCACGAACGGCAAAAGCCGAAACACGGCACCAAGGGCTCGCAATGCGCCCGGATGGCGATTGGCCCAACAGAAGATCCCATAGGAGAGGCTCCGGAGCCCCGGCGGCATTGCATCGGGAGTGCCAGCCGAGAGTTTCATGCTGCGTACCCGTCCTTGCGCCAATCTGCGAGCGCCGCGGCGGCCCGTCTCTGATAGTGAGGCATGCCCAGACGCTCCGCTGCCTCGGCGGCTCGCTTGAAATGTGCTTCGGCGCCTGCCAGATCGCCGGCCTGCCGCAAGGTTTCCGCAAGCTCGTACAGGGCTTCGGTCTGGTGTCCGTATTCCTCGGCGGCCTGCTCGACCGCCTTGCGTCCGACAGCCATCGCGTCGTCCAGTCGTCCGAGCTTGCGATAGGCGATCCCCAGGCTCACGCGCATGAATGTCCTGCCATAGGGGCCGGCCGCCTCGTAGATGCGATCGGCGAATCCCTTCTCCAGCATGGGCACCGCTTCGGCGGCCTTGCCGTTGCGCGCCAGCGCGCTGCCGAGAACGCCGGTGCACACGGACAGCATGGTCGGCACGTTGTGCATCAAGCATTGCTGCACACCCTTGCGCATCAAGGACTCGGCACGGTCGAGTTCCTCGCGTTCGACCCAGATCTGCGATTGGACCGTGTCGATCAACAGCCGGGAATACGGATGATCGATGCTGGATAGAATCTCGTAGGCCTTAGCGCAGAAATCGTCCGCAGCGCCGCCATCCCCGAGGCGCCAGAGCGTGCTGGCATGAAAGGCGTACAGGTTGATGATCGGAATCGCGGCCCAGCCGGGCTGGACATAGTGGGCCGACAGTTCCGGTTCGTAATCGGACAGCAGGATTTGGCCTTCGGCCGCCGCTTCGGCGTATCGCCCGAGCGCATGCAGATGCATGAGGCGGGTCTGATGCGCCGCCATCATCATGTGACGACGCTGTGCGAGGCGTGCCGCTTCCAGGCCCTGCGAAGCGTAGCGCAGACCTTGCTCGAAACGTCCGCGCATCCACAGAAATACAGCCGTCTCGGTCGAAACCGCAGCCCTTGCACGCTGATCGTTCAGTTGCACGGCGATGGCTCCAGCCCGCTCCATGTTGTCGAAGATCTCGTCGATCTGCCCGAGAGCCAGCATTGCACCAATGGCCTCCAGCCGAAGCGCGAGCTCCAGGGTCTGGGCGGTCGTCGCTCCCTCGACGCGCTGTGCCGCCTGGATGCCGTTCTCCAGCAATTGGACGGCCTCCCGATTGGCCGAGCGCGAGATGGCACGAGCCATCGACTTGGCGGCGAATTTTGCCGCCTGCTCCCATTCCTCGCCCCCGAAGGCATGATGCGCCAGTGCCGGCGCGGCATCGACATCGGCGGCGCCGGGCTGGGCGTGCAGCGCCAGGAAGGCCTGGCGATGCAGTGCCTTGAGCCTGGCGCGCGTGAGTACCCCGAGCACGACGTCACGGACCAACGCATGACGGAATGCGAAGGCGTGCGACCCGCGCGAGCTCCTCGCCTGATCCGGCCCCGTCAGCAAGCCGGACGCGACGCAAAGACCCAACAGCTCTTCGGCGCGATCGAGGTCCACGGCCTGCATTGCGGCAACCAGGTCGTGCGTGATGGGATCCCCGAGGATGGCCGCGGCCTCGATCGCTGACTTGGCAGCGTCGGGCAGCCTGTCGACCCGCGCGCCGATCACCGCCGCGATGGAGCCCGGCACGCGCAGCTCGCCGAAAGGCCTCTGCAAGCGGTAGGCGCCAGGGGTTCCTTCCAGCGACCCGTCATCGATCAGCGTGAAGACCAGTTGTTCCAGGAAGAAGGGATTGCCGTCGGCGCGCGAGACCAGTTCTGTCGTGATGCCGAGCACGGACGGATCATCGCCGAGACAGGCGCGCGCGAGCCGGAGCATTTCTCCATCTCCCAGCGGCTCGATCATGTGCTCGGCAAACCAGGACGCCCGCCGCCACTGGTGCTCGAAATCCGGACGATAGGTGACGCAAATCAGGACCGGCAGCCCCTGAAGTTTGGGAAGCAAGCCCTCGAACAGCCGCCGGCTCTCGCGATCGGCCAGGAAGACATCCTCGAGCACGAGCACGAAGGCGCCGGACCGCACGCGTCTGCGCACGAGCCAGAGCAACGCCTCGCCGATCCGGCGCCGTCGTTGCGCCGGGTTCAGCGCCAGCCAGGCCTCGTCCGGCGCAGCAAGTCCCAGGAGATCATTGACCGCCGCCCAATGCTCGGCGCCGTCATCGGGCCATTCCGCAATCAACGCCTGCTTGGCCGAATGCCGAATGTCGGCCGCACTCGTTTGCGGAAGCCCGACCAAACTTGCGGTCAGATCGGTGGCGGTGCTGTAGGCACGCGTGCTCGCATATCCTCTCGCCTGCGAAAAGCAGATCTCGATCCCCTCTCGCGCGAGGCTGTCCATCCAGTCGACGATCAGGCGCGACTTGCCGATCCCGGCATCGCCACACAACCCGATCGTTCGCATGCCGGACTTCTGAATAGTCTCCAGCGTCCCTTCCAGGATTCTCAGCGTGTGTTCGCGTCCGATCAGAGGCGCCCAGCGCGGCTTCCGCGTCAATGGCGCGGCCGCCGAACTTTCGGTCTCCACCACGACTTCATGCACTTCGATCGGAACATCCAGTCCACGCACGGTCCGCATGCCGGCCGTACGCGTGTCGATCTGCTGCGCGACCAGCCGCTGCGTCGCGGCGCTGATCAGGATGCCGCCGGGCGGCGCCATCTTCTCGAGCCGCGAGGCGAGATGGATCGTCTTTCCGTCCGCGCCGTAATGGGACCACCGGTACTGTCCGACGATCCCGACCAGCACCTCGCCCGAATTGATACCGATGCGCAGCGTCGGGCTGACGATGCCTCCGACGTCATGGCCTGGGATGGATGCTCTCTGCATCTTGAGAGCGGCAAGGCACGCCCGCAGGGCGTGGTCTTCCTGGGCCACGGGCGCGCCGAACAAGGCGACGAGGCCATCGCCGAGCAACTGGCTCACCGTGCCGCCATAGGTCTCGACCGCCTCGGCCAACCGGTCCAGCGCCCTGCCGAGATAGGCGCGGGCTTCCTCGGGGTCGACATGCTGCACCAGGGAGGTCGAATTGCAGACGTCGACGAACAGCACGCTGACCTGCTTGTTTTCAGTCAGCATCTGCGAGCGAACCGGAATAGGATGGTGCAGCTGGACGACGTGCGCATCGCGGTTCGGGGCGCCCGGCTCTTCCGCGTTGCGATTGAGGCTCGCGCCGCATTGAGAGCAGAAGCGATGCTCACGGGAAATATAGGCTGAACAAGCGGGACACCTGGTCACGGCAGCACACACTCATCAATGACTTGAACAAATTACAAATGCGTTCTGCCTTGAACATCGCCCCTTCGAGGCGTGAACCCGCTCAGTAGAAAAACAAGCTGTCGATCAATCCAAACGATCAAACCAAGTATTTCGTGCGGCAACCATATTTGCGCACAACCGATAGATGAATCCGGAGAACTGCAGTGGCCGCTCTGGTCCGGCGCGGGACCCGCCGATCATCCCGCCGGAAGCAAAATCAATGCTGAAACAGGCGTCAGTATTGTACGCCCGGTCAGCAATTGCAACTAGTATACGCGTGTCGCACAACTTGAAAAGTGACAGTTTGCCAAATCGACCCCGATGTCTTCCGCGGCAAACCTGCGCCCGAAAACGGGGAACAAACTCGCCAGCCGACACATCTCACTGGGCGGAGGCTCGCGTTCGGGAGGGTCATGCCCGCTGTCTGATCGGGAGGCCCGTCGAGCACGGTCCACTTGAACGGGCCGGGCGGATCGCCGCCGCCCTCACCCGAACAGCGTATCCACCAGCAGCTTCACGTTCAAAACCACGATGACGCCCGCGACGATCCAGGCGATCGCCGCGACATATCCCGGAATCGCGAACTGCCCCATCTTGCGGCGGTCGGAGACGAAGCGGACCAGCGGGATCACCGCGAAGGGCAGCTGCATCGACAGCACGACCTGGCTGAACACCAGCAGGTCGGCCGTGCCGCGCTCGCCGTAGATCGCGGTGACGACGATCACCGGAATGATGGCGATGCCGCGCGTGAGCAGGCGGCGCGCCCAGCTCGGCAGGCGCAGGTCGAGAAAGCCCTCCATCACGATCTGGCCGGCGAGCGTCGCCGTCACCGTCGAGTTCAGGCCGGAGGCGAGCAGCGCAATCGCAAAGAGCGTCGAGGCGATGCCGAGACCGAGCAGCGGCGACAGCAGCTCGAAGGCCTGGCCGATCTCGGCGACGTCGGAATGGCCGCTCTTATGGAAGGTCGCCGCCGCCACGATGAGGATCGCTGCGTTGATGAACAGCGCCAGCATCAGGGCGATGGTCGAGTCCGTCGTCGCCCATTTGATCGCCTCGCGGCGGCCCTCGTCGTTGCGTTCATAGGCGCGCGTCTGCACGATCGAGGAGTGCAGATAGAGATTATGCGGCATCACCGTCGCGCCGATGATGCCGATCGCGATGTAGAGCATCTCGGGGTTGGTGAAGATCTCGCTCTTCGGCATGAAGCCGTGCAGGACCTCGGCGACCGGCGGCGCCGCGGCCACGATCTGGACCGCGAAGCAGACCGCGATCACCCCCAGCAGCGCGATGACGAAGGCTTCGAGAAAACGGAAGCCGCGGTTCATCAGGAGCAGCAGCAGGAAGGCGTCGAGTGCCGCGAGCAGCGCGCCGCCGATCAGGGGAATGCCGAACAGCAGCTTCAGCGCGATCGCGGTGCCGATGACTTCGGCGAGATCGCAGGCGATGATCGCGGCCTCGCAAGCGATCCAGAGCAGGAAATTCACCGGCGGCGAATAGGTGCCGCGGCAGGCCTGCGCGAGATCGCGGTCGGTGACGATGCCGAGCCGTGCCGCCAGCGACTGCAGCAGGATCGCCATCAAATTCGAGAGCAGGATGACCGAGAGCAGCGTGTAGCCGAACTTCGAACCGCCGGCGAGATCGGTCGCCCAATTGCCGGGGTCCATGTAGCCGACCGAGACCAGATAGCCGGGACCGACAAAGGCGAGCAGCCGGCGCCACCAGCGGCCACCGAGCGGAACGGCGACCGTGGCGTTGACCTCGGGGAGGCTCTTGGTGACGGGCGCGTCAGCGCGCCAGCCGGCGGCGTCGGGGGTCAAATCAGGCGATCGGGCATCCATGCGAGGAGAATACCGAGTTCGAGGCTTATTGCAACTCATTTGCAACTGCATCTAGTGGCATGGGTTCCCGCTCCTGCCGTTATTCGCCGCCGTGTCGGGAAGCGGGTGGGCCCGGCGGCCCTTGGCGGCGGATAGTGGCGCCAACCGACTTTGCAGGAACTGAGCCATGTCAAACCCGCCTCGCCTTCCCGACACCTTTGCCCGCCTCGCCTGGTCCAACCTCGCGGCGCAGTCGGCCGAGCAGATCGCATTGGCCGCGGCCCCCATCGTCGCCGTGCTCACGCTCGGGGTCGCGGAAGGCCAGACCGGGCTGCTGCAGACCGCGCTGACCCTGCCCTTCGTGCTGTTCGCAATTCCGGCCGGCCTGCTCGCCGACCGCATCTCGCGCCGCTCGCTGATGGCCGGCGCCGAGGCGCTGCGGGCCGCAGCCCTCGCCACCATCGTGCTGCTGCTCGCGCTCGGCGCGCTCAATCTTCCGCTGTTGGCGCTGCTCGGCTTCGCAGCCGTCTGTGGCACCGTGGTCTACAGCGTAGCCGCGCCGGCGCTGGTGCCGTCCTTGGTGAGCTCCGACCTCCTGCCAGCGGCGAATGCCCGCATCGAGCTCGCGCGCACCGTCGCCTTTGCCAGCGGCCCTGCGCTTGGCGGCGCACTGGTCGGATGGTGGGGCGCAAGCCCGGCCTTCGGCTTTGCCGCGGCACTCTCCGCCATTGCTGTCGTGCTGCTCTCCGGCATCTACGAACCCGCACGCGCGCCCGTCCCGCGGCGCCATCCGTTCCAGGACATCCGCGAAGGCGCGGCGTTCGTGTTTCACCATCCGCTGCTGCGGCCGGTGTTCGTCACCCAGTTCATCTTCAACACCGGCTGGTTCCTGCAGATCGCGGTGTTCGTGCCCTATGCCGTGCGCCATCTCGGCCTGACCGCCGCCGGAATCGGCACCGTGCTGACCATGTACGGCGTTGGCATGGTGATCGGCGCGCTGCTTGCCACCCGCGTGATGCGGCGCATCGCGTTCGGCACCGTGGTCGGCCTCGGCCCGGTCACCGGCTTCGTTGCGGCGGTGGTGATGGCGCTGACGGTGCTGGTCCCCTCGCCCTTTCTCGCCGCGTTGAGCTTCTTCCTGCTTGGCGTCGGACCGATCCTGTGGGTGATCTCGACCACCACGCTGCGCCAGTCGGTGACGCCGCCGCGCCTGCTCGGACGCGTCTCCGCCATCAACATCATGAGCTACGGCGCCCGCCCGCTCGGCTCGGCGCTGGGCGCGGTCGTCGGCGGCCTCTGGAGCGCGGAAGCGTGCCTCTATCTCGCAGCCGCCGTATTCGGCGTGCAGGCGCTGGTGATCTGGCTGTCGCCGGCGGTGGCGCTGGATCGCCAGCCGGACATGGTCGGGGATGAAGTGGCGGTGACGTGTTAGTCACAACCGTCGGGGCGAGTAGCACTTCGCGGCGAAGCAATCCAGAATCCTTCAGCCGGAGACAGTCGGATTGCTTCGCTGCGCTCGCAAAGACGGAGTATGTAGAGACAGGCGAGCTAGGGAGTTACTCATAAATAGGGGGCGGCGCTTGACGTCCGCTATGCCCCCGCAATCGGAATTGTCGCTGGACTTCCGCGCCGAGTCGATAGGAGACATACTCCTTGAAGTTTTCACCCGATTTGATCTCTACTTAAGGGAAACCTTTTTTGGGGGACGTCGTGTCGGCGCCGCAATATTCCCGTCGCAGGGCTGTGTCATCGCTGGCTGCTACAGTCGCTTGTGCGTTTGCTGATCTCATTCCCGCAACCGCAGAACTAGTTTCCCCTGGCGCGACGCAAGACTGCGCCGGTCCGATTGTCTCCGCAACAGGTCCAAACGCCGAGCTTTACGGCGCCAAAGATGGTTATCCACTTCCCGACATTGCGGAGGCGCGGAGGCAAGGCGACCCTTGGGAACCAAAATTTCGTGTCGGTGCATTCACCCACATCGATCAGATCTATCCAACGCGGCTCATAAGGCGAGCTGTGACACCCTGGAAATTCAAGTGCTCGCGGGCAGACGTTCATTACATTTTTCAGGGGAGCAAGTTTTCGCCCCTCGACTACATGTCCCGCAATCCGACCACTGGCCTGCTAATCGCCAAGGACGACCAGATTGTCTTCGAGGGCTATCAGTACGCACGAACTGATCAAGATCGGTTCGTATCCCAATCGATGGTCAAGACGATAACCGGGCTGTTGATCGGGATCGCCATCTCGGAGGGGGCGATTAAGTCGGTCGACGACATCCCCGAAAGTTACGTACCGGGTTTTATTGGTAGCGAGTACGGCAGGACACCAATTCGCGATCTGCTGCACATGTCCTCAGGCGTTGATTTCGGTGAAACAAGAGACGGAGGACGTGACCTCAATCGCTTGTGGAATGGCATGGGGATCGCGTCCCCGAACTCCAAGTTGGGCACGGTTGGGAGCATCTTGCAATTCAATCAGCGTGTCGCCCCAGCGGGAACAAGATTTTACTACGCGAGCATAGAAGCCGACGTGCTCGGCATGGTGCTTCACGGTGCGGTCAACAAGTCAGCGTCCGACTATTTGCATGAGAAAGTCTGGGAACCGATCGGCGCGGAAGCGGACGCCAATTGGCTGGTGGACGCAGAAGGATTCGAACTGGGGCACTTTGGCTTCAATGCCGTTCTGCGCGATTACGCCCCGGCTAGGACGTTTGCTGGCGCATGATGGCGCATGGGATGGCAAGCAGATCGTTCCGACGCAATGGATGATCGATGCGACCACCGTTCGAGCTTCGGATGACTATCTGCGACCGGTCGTGGAGACGAAGAGATTTGGCTACGGTTATCTCTTGTGGCTGTTTCCCGGTGAGAGGCGGCAGTTCGCGTTGTTAGGATTCAAGGGCCAGTGTATTTGCGTTGATCCGACCTCTAAGGTCGTCATGGTGCATACGGCAATTGAGGACCCGGCACATCGAGGCGAACAATGGGCTCTTTGGTCGGCGCTGGTCGATCAGCTAGGCTGATAATAGCTCGGGACAAGCTCGACATCGACCGCTTCGGGTCCATAAGCGTCCGACGCAGGCCGAGCGGGCGACTTCCGCACAACCCTCGGCAGCTGACCTTAATGAGTATAGGCCCTAATTCGCCAGATACCGCTCGTAGCTTCCCGTCACCGGCTCACTGGCGTCGACTTCGGGATCGAGCGTGTAGAGATCCTGCGCGCGGCCGATGCCGCGCAGCGCGTAGCGGCCGGTGGAGACGAGATAGCGTCGCCCGGCGGCATCGAGGCCCTGGTAGAACTCGGATGAGGCCAGCAGCTCGCGGTCGACCGAGCGGCTCATCGAGGCGATGCGGCTGACCTCGTTGACGGTCGGGCCGACCACGGTGAAGTCGAGCCGGTCCTCGCTGCCGATATTGCCGTAGAAAACCTCGCCGACATGCAGGCCGATATAGGCCGACGTGGTGGGACGGCCGTCGGCCTCGCGCCGCTTGTTCAGCGCCGCGATGTTCTTGCGGAACAGATGCTCGGCGCGCAGCGCGGCGCGGCGCGCATCCGCCATGTCCTCACCCCAGAACATCGCGAGCACGCCGTCCCCGATCAGCTTGAGCACGTCGCCGCCGGCCTCGTGGATCGGGTCGATCACGGCCTGCGCATAGTCGTTGAGGAACGGGATGATCTCGTCGGGCGCGATGCTCTCGCTGATCCCGGTCGAGCCGCGCAAATCCGAATACCACAGCACGGCGTTGATGCGCTCGGTGACGCCGCGCGAGATGCGCCCGCGCAAGACCTGCGCGGAGGCGTCGCGGCCGAGATAGACGCGCCCGAGCGTGCGGGCGATATCGACCTGCTGCGCCGATTTGATCGCGAGCCCCAGCACCGGCACGAGATCGCGCAAAGCCTCCAGCTCACCGTCGCTGAAGCCGCTGTCGCGGCGCGTGGTCCAGCAGGAATAGAGGCAGTCCATCAGGCCGAGCGCGCCGTTCTCGCCGAAGCGATGCACGAAGGCGAGATAATGTTTGTGGCCTTTCTCGGCGAGCTCGCCGATCTGCGAGAAATCCAGCGACGGCGCCTCGGCGAGATCGATCACCATCTCGTCGTGGCCGTTCTCGAGCATGTGGAAGAACACCGAGCGGCGCCAGCTTGCGGCAGCGTCGCCGTCGGCGGTCGAGCCGTATTCGAACGCGTCGCTCTCGTTGCTGGGACGGTCGCTCCAGCGGAAGCCGCGGCCCTCGTAGATCGGATGCAGCGTGTCGATCACCACCAGCGCGCGCGACAGGTCGAGCCCTTCGGCGCAGCAGCGCTCGCAGAAGCCGCGGAGCAGGTCGATTTCGGGAAGGCCCGTGAGCCCCTGGCCGGTCAGCCAGTTCATCAGCGCAAGGCGCGAGGTCAATTGCATGCGCCATTATGGCGTGCATTCGTGACGAGCGGAAGGCCGCGTGCGAACGTCATGCGACCAAGGCTCCCGTCTCAAGGCTCTCGTCCGCAGCAGGTCCAATATGCCGCAGCCGCGGTTGACGCGCTGTCGTTGCCGCTGCAAATGGAACCGATGACACCGCCGACCAGAAATACAGCAATATGAGCCAGCGCCAGCTTCCGATCATCCTGGCGCTCGGCACCACGCAGACCCTGGCCTGGGCCTCCAGCTATTATCTGCCGGCGCTGATCGCCGATCCCATGGCGCGCGACCTCGGCGTCTCCTCCAACTGGATCTTCGGCGCGTTCTCGGCCTCGCTGGTGATCTCGGCGATGCTCGGGCCGCGCATCGGACGGCAGATCGATCTCGTCGGCGGCCGGCAGGTTTTGTCCGCCTCGAACCTGACGATCGCCGCCGGCCTCGCGCTGCTCGGCTTCGCACATTCCGTCCCGGTGATGGTGTTCGCCTGGCTCGTGCTCGGCATCGGCATGGCGATGGGGCTCTACGACGCCGCCTTCGCCGCGCTGGGGCGCATCTACGGCACCGAGGCGCGCAGGCCCATTACCGGCATCACGCTGATGGCGGGCTTCGCCTCCACCGTCGGCTGGCCGCTCACCGCCTGGGGCCTGTCGCATATCGGCTGGCGCGAGACCTGCTTTGCGTGGGCCGCCGCCAACATCCTGATCGGCCTGCCGCTGAACTTCTTCATGCTGCCGGCGATCAAGGGCGCCAAACAGGCGGCGGCGACGGCCGAGAAGCCGCATCTGCCGCTCGACCGCACCATGGTCCTGCTGGCCTTCATCTTCGCGGCGGTCTGGACCGTCACCGGCGCCATGGCCGCGCATTTCCCGCGCATCCTGGAGACGACGGGGGCGACGCCTGCCGAAGCCATCGCGGCCGGTGCACTGATCGGCCCGGCGCAAGTCGGGGCCCGCATGTTGGAGGCCGGCTTCCTCAGCCGCTTCCATCCGCTGTGGTCGACCCGGCTCGCCTGCCTCACCCATCCGATCGGCGCGGTAATCGTGGCGATCTTCGGCGGCGCCGCGGCGAGCGCGTTTGCGCTGTTCCACGGCTCGGGCAACGGCATTCTGACGATCGCGCGCGGCACGCTGCCGCTGTCGATCTTCGGGCCGAAGGATTTCGGCTACCGTCTCGGCATCATCGGCGCCCCCGCACGGATGGCGCAGGCGGTGGCGCCGCTGGCCTTCGGCCTGCTGATCGACGTCATGGGCGCCAAGGTGCTGATCGTCTCCTCCGCGCTCAGCCTCTCGGCGCTGGCGGCCTTGTTCCTGATCCGCACCAAGCCGCGGCCGGATTGACCGGACCGAGGCTTTCGCGCACAAGCGAGCCATGAGCCAAGACAACAGCCCGCCCCGCACATTCAAGGGACTCCTGCGCTGGGCGACCACGCCGCCACAGGCGTGGGGCGTCTACCTGCTCGCCATCATCCTGGTGTGGCTGGTCTCGTTCTACGCCGGCATGTTGAAGCCGAAGAAGACGCCGGACGCGAGCCCTGCGACGGTGACGGCACCGAAGGGCTAGGCTGGCTTCGCCTCGCTGGTTGCGATCCATATTCCGGCGAACACCGCGACCAGCCCGACCAGAAGGTTGGCCGTAATCGGCTCGCCGATCAGCAGCGCGGCGAGCAAGGTGGCAGCGATCGGATTCACCGTCATCGTATTGGCGACGCGGGTCGGCGTCGCGCGCACCAGCGCCATCACCCAGAGGATGAAGGCGAGCGCACCGCCGCCGACGCCCAGATAAATGCCGGCGATCCACTGCGCCGACGTGAATTGCTCGAGCGCCGCAAAGCTGCCCTTCACCAGACCTGCCAGCACCAGCACGAGCGCGCCTGCACCCATCCCGGCCGTGAGGAAACCGAGCGCGCTGGAGCGCCGCATCAGCGGCCGCGACAGCACGTTGTAGAACGCCATGCAGAACACTGCGCCGGTCATGATCAATTCACCGCGCCAGGCGCCGGGCGGACTCTGCGCGAGGCCCACGGCCAGCGCCGCCGCCACGCCGAGCACCGCGATGCCGACGCCGGTGATCTTGCGTGCGGTCAGACGTTCGACGCCGAGAAGCGCGCCGACCACCATGGTGTGGAGCGGCAGCGTCGCCAGCGCGAGGCTCGCGCGCGCGGCCGTCGTGTAGGACACCGCGATGTTGTAGAGGATGAAGAACAGGCCGAAGAAGCAGACGCCGAGCCCCGCCACGGCCGGCCAGTCGGACCTTTGCGGCCAGCGCACGCCGAGCAGAAGCGCACAGGGCAAGAGGCAGAGAAAGCCGATCCCCCAGCGCAGGAGCGCCAGCAGGATGGGATCAGCCCCGCCGACGAGATAGCGGGTGATCGCCGCAGCTGTCCCGCCGATGCTGCTCGACAGCAGTGCGATCGCGACCCCGACCCACTCTCCCACGATCAGCTCCTGTTGCGGAGTCTTCGCACGGCGCTAACACGTGGCTGCTGCCAGCATCATGGCAGCAGCTTCGCTACCTATCTCAGTCATAGACCTCGGGTGACGTCTTCTGGACGTCGCTGACCTTGCTTGCGCAAAAGGAACGCGAATCCTGTTCGCGCGCCTCGCCACAGGTCACGGCGGATAGAGATCGCCCCAACCTCGCTTCTCGTCCGGAGGACTGGCTGGAGCATCGTGTACCGTTAACGGTCGCAGATCCGCAACCAATCGTGCGAGTTGCGGCGCGGCTGCGCTGGTACCGATGAGACGAAACACGATACCGCTTCGATTGCCCCCGGCGCGTACCCCCTGGAGAGCATCCGACTCGTCGCAGAACAGCGCGTAGTCGGGACCAACTCGCCGCGGGAGGGGCCCGGTTCGTGAGCGGCCCGCCGACGAATAAGGCGACTTGCGTTTTGGCGCCGAAAGAATGTGACCGCCGGCCACGTGCACACCCGCGACGGCGTCCGTACCAATCCCGTTAAGGGTGCCCAGGCGCGAAACAAGCGATCCGGTCTTGTCGAACTCCCCACCGGCATACGTGCAGCCGGCCTCGGCCGCGCGGCCCGCCTCCCATCCGGCATCGACGAAATACGAACGCTTCGCACCGGTGCGCATGTTCATGTTCGGATCGGTACGTGCCACATAGGCATGAACCTCGCTCCCCACCTCGATGCCCTCGACTTTGATCCTCCAACTCCCATGCTCGGGCACCATGCCGGCACCGGCAACGGTGGGCTCGACCGCAATCAGCCACACCCTGCTGTCACCCCAGTCAACCGGGGCATACGCGCCGGTGTAAGGCGGAAGCGCGGGTACAGCGGGCGGCGGAGATGGGAGGCCGGGGGGCGCAGGACCGGTAGTCGACGAGGAGCTAAGACCACTGGGCGACGTCAGCGTCACAACGACACCGCCCGTGTGGTTCATCTTCATCCAGACTTCAGCGAAGCAGAGCACGGTGTTGTCGGGAGGAAGGCGCCATGTCCATTCGACATGGTCGGCGTCTGCCACGGTTTGCCTGACGAAACGGACCTGCCCATCGCTCAGATAGTTGTTGCCGGCAGGCAGGAAAATATCAAGCTTTGGACGTCCGGAAGTACCGTCGTAGTAGATGACAAGCTCCCTCAGCTTGCCCTCAAGCGCTGCGGTGCCATCATGAGGTCCGGTGGTCGGCCCATAGCTGACATTAATCACCACGTTCTTTGTGCCGGAATCGACAAATGACATGATGTAGTCGATTGCGTCGGCGACGTAACCCTTCAGCCAGACGCCGGTCGCGTCGCGAAGGCAGCTCTCAGGAAACTGCACGAACACGATATCGGCTTCGCAAGCAGGATCGGTTCGGGGATCTTCGGGCTGCCAACTTGGCGGATCGCCGCGCGCGATGCGTGCCGAGAGCGGAATGCGTCCGGCGAGGACATCCATCACATGTGCACCATGCGAGCCCCGATGCTTGAGCGTCTTGAAACCCGCATCCGCGTAGCAGCCATCCTCGTCGATCACGTTTGCTCTCTTGTGCAACTGGATCCAGTCGTTGAGCCCGACCACGCCGGATACGGAGTCTCGAAGGAATTCGAGGCCGTAATTGAAATCGAACGGCTTCTCGCCAAAGACGTCTGCACCTGCGGGGATCGGGACTCTGTCTGCGTGCTCGTTCTGATCCCAGACACCGCGCACGCGTGTCCCGGTTGCGACACCCGCGATCCGCTTGACAAACTGAGCTGCCGCGAACGGACAGCCATCATCGATCACGCCGATGAGCAGAGACGTTGGTGGTTGTTCGCTCGAGAACCTATCGAGCCGCACGCTCTTTTGTATGGCCGTCGGCTCCGATGGAAGCGACAACTCGACCCTGAATACATTGTCGTTCCATGCCTGGAAGTTTGCCTCGACCGCCTTCTTGTAAGCCCGCATGGTCAGATATCGCGAATTCGGACTGATCCGTCCGAACTCGGCACCGAAGCAGTGAGGACTCATAGCTCTCATAAAGTCAGAAGCCAGATCGGCCCTCTTGAGCTCCACAAACAGGAATAGCTTGGACTTCTGCTCGTCGAAAAACTCGAAGTTTTTGAATTCGCTCGCGATTGCGTACCGAAGGTACGGGTCGAAGCATGTCGGTAATTCTCCGGCCATGGAATGCTCTCCACTTCCGTTTCAGGAACGTGTTTCCTACGGGAATCTCGTCGACACTTCGGAGTAGGCCTTGTCCCACAGCTCCTTCATCAGGAGGGACTGCGTGACGGTCCCGCCGGTGGTTTCCGAATAGAACTTGTTGGCATTGAGCGCCTGGTCAGCATGGAAGGGGTTGAAATCCGTGCTGGGGTTACTGTCGACGTAGCCCGCGTCGAACGTGCGCCTCTTGGTTGCCGTGCTCCCCAGACAACGCCCGACGAAGTACTCGCCAAGGGCGATGCCCAACATCCGCCCTGCCATGCTATCGACCGGAAAATGGACGCCGGCCACGACCCGGTTGGTTGCGATCCGTGCCGCCTGGCGATCGAGCTGCTCGATGATCTGGGGGAATCCGGATGTCGCCTTATGCAGGCTCAATAGCCGTTTGAGCACGTAGGCTACCGCGTAGGCCTGCGTCGCATGTCCGCTCGGGAAACTTCCGTGTCCCGGCGTCGTGATCATCGGCTGCACCTCGGCGTTGTATTCGACCGGCCGCCAGCACGCCAGCGCATGCTTGAAGCGCATTTCCACGTAAACGCAGAACTGCAGGACCATGTTGATGAGCTCGAACGTGCGCCTGGTCCTCTCGGGATGCAGATAAACGATCGAAGACCAGAAGGCATATTGTGGATCGACCTGCGCCATGATTTCCGTGGCGCGTTCGTTGCGCAGCTCGGCCCAACTCAGGACCATCGCAATCTGGTTCTTAAACGTCGACTCGCCCGGACGCCCTATCTCCGCAATCACGTATGCGGGCGACCGAACCAGGAATGAGTTGGGATCGGCGGCCGACACCTGAAAGGTGATGCCCTGCAGCATTTCCCCGACCGCCGTGAAGGCGCGCACCCACGGCTCCCAGCGATCCAGTTGGGCGGGATCGTCGATCGTTGTCGGCAAGACAGGCGCGTGAAAGTAATAGTATGGAGACGTCGAAATTTCGGGAACAACGATTGTCCCTTCGCGGGCGTGGATGAGTGCATCCACCATGATGGGATTGGCCCAGACGTCGCCGAGTGTGCCAAGGACCGCCCCTCCGGCGCCGCCTGCTCCGCCCGCACCGCCTGCTCCCCCTGCGCCGCCAGCTCCGCCAGCACCACCTGCGCCGCCTGCTCCTCCCGCTCCGCCTAGTTGAGCCATTGCCTGCCTCCTTATGAAAACAAGTCGTTAGTCAGCCTGTCGTCGGTAAACCCGCGATTTTCAGGCAGCGGGCCCAGTGCCTGCCTGTTTCGAGCTGCGCATTCGGGAGGCGCCCGATGTATCGATCCACGGTCAATTGCGGCTCGAGCTCGCGCATCCTGCCCAACGCTGCGCGCGCCTCCTCAATCCGTCCCTGCGAAACGAGTGCGATGGTAAGGACCCGCCAGGTGGACGGATGCATGCGATTGAGGACGAGGGATGAGCGCGCGAGCTTTTCCGCCTCGCCGCATCGACGTGCCGAAAGGAGAGCCGTGGCTCCAAGGGACTCGAAATAATAACGCTGCGGATCGAGCGGAGACAGCTCCATCGCACGCTGCGTTGCGGCAACGGCCGCCTCGCCTTCGCCTTTGAAGGCGTTGACGGTGCCGCGGTAGAGCCAGCCCAGCGCGTGGCTGGGGTTGGCATCGACGGCCTGCTCGCACCGCTTTCGAGCGGTGTCCAGGTCCTTCAACATGTGACAATAGACGAAGCCTTCGGTCGCAAGCGCAAGCGCATCGGAGGGGTCGCGGTCGAGCGCCGCGCGAGTGGCGCTCAATGCTTCGGCGGCCTCGCGCTTGCGGTCTTCGGACCAGCCGCGCGTCATGCGTAGGATGTACCAGTTGGCGAGCCAGGCGCGTGGGGCAGCTATCCGGCCGTGGCGATTGATCAGTTCGTCCAGAGCCTTGCGCGTCTGGAGAAACTCATCCTTGTTCGACCGGTGCATCAGGCGGATGCTGCCAAGCAGCAGCGAATAGCTCTCCAGCGTCGGCAACGGCTGGGTCAGGATATGCTCGACCTCGGCATCGAAGACCGACAGATGCACTGCAGCGGCGATGCGGTGCGCCAGTTCGCTCTCCGGCTGCAGCAGGTCGCCGATATCCCCGCTCAGGCGGTCGGTCCAGACGACCTGGTTGGTTCGCGCCGCGGACAGCTCCGCTGTCACCAGTATCCGGCCCGCAGCGACCACGTAGCTGCCGCTGAGAATGTAGGTGGCACCGAGATGCGCCGACACTTCCGCGACATCGCTGACTCTGCCGCGAAATGTATTGGTCGACAGACGCGAGATCACCTTGAGGTTCGCCGATTTGGATAGGCGCCAGATCACGCTGTCCGCGATCAGGTTACCGATGTCGAGATGTTCCTCCGCGTCCTTGCGCGCGTCGAAGGGGATGACGGCGATCGTCGGCTCCATGGGAGTTCCATAGTCTCGCCGAACGGCGAGGCTCGGGTGCAGACTGGCCCGACCAACTCGGTAGGCGCGAACCGGCTTGTCAAAGTGCTTGAGGATACAATCGCCCAGATCTTCGCATAACGCATCCACACCGTGCGTCAGCTCGTCGCGCGCCGCGGCGCTGCCAATCGTCTCGCCGGGATTGGCAAGGCTGGCAAGAGCTGCCGCCAATTGCTCATGGGCCGCCTCGCTGGCGATCGTTTCACCGGGACCGGCAAGGGTTGCGAGCCGGGCTGCAAGATTGATACCGGTGCCATAGATGTCGATACCGTCGCTCCACGCAGTGGAAGCGTTGATCCCTGCACGAAGCTGGAAGTGTTGATCCTCGGGACGCCCCGTGTTCTGAACAGCTATGCTCCGGTGCATGTCGGCCGCGGCATTGACAGCGTCAGGCACCGACTCGAAGCGGGCCATCAGCCCGTCTCCGAGGCTTTTCACGAGGCCGCCGCGATAACGGGGCAGAATTTGGTCGGTGGCAAATTGGACGAAGTCTGTCCACCGATGCACGGCGGATGCCTCATGCTCCCGCATCAGCCGCACGGACTCGACGAGGTCGACCAAGAGGACCACTGTGTCCTGCTGCACGAGGCCCATGCTCGTCTCTCCGAAGCACGGCCTCCGCTGCCGGGCTCTCAGGTGAATGGCCTCTCGAGGCCGATGCTATTCCACTTACCTGATGTCGACCGGGACCTTGCCCCGGCAATCGCCAATTCGGCGGATGCCCTCATAGAGCGCACGCAAATGCATACTGCGCACGCGGCCGCCCGGTTATGAACCAGATCACGATTTGCGAGATGCCTGCGCCGGTTGCCTCCGCGGCGGTTATGCACAACTCAAAATAGAATAGACATCTTCTCTACACGAGAAGTCACGTTCATTCGCCGCTAATGCGGACACGTCTCCACCTCGACGGTGACATGGCTAAGCCCCTTCAGCCCGACCAGCCGCCGCTTGTACACATCCGGTTGCTTCGGCTTGTCCGACACCACCGAGAGCAGCACGGCACAATGGCCGGGGCCGACCTGCCAGAGATGGAGGTCGGTCACGCGGTCGTCGCCGACCTCCATGCGTGCGCGGATCACCCGCTCCAGCTTCTCGTCGGCGCGCACGTCGAGCAGCACCGCGCCCGACGTCTTGACCAGGCCGAACGCCCAGCTCGCGATCACCGCGCTGCCGATCAGGCCGACGGCGGGATCGGCCCAAACCCAGCCCGAATACATGGCGACCGCGAGCGCGGCGATCGCCAGCACCGAGGTCGCGGCATCGGCCATGACATGGACATAGGCGGCGCGAAGATTGTTGTCGTGATGATGGTGGTGATGGCCGTGGTGATCGTGATCGTCATGGGCATGGCCATGATCATGGCCGTGATGGTGATGAGCATGGCTGTCGCGCAGCAGCCACGCGCTCGCGAGATTAACGCACAATCCGAGCACGGCCACCGCGATGGCCTCGCCGTAGACGATCGGCACCGGATTGATCAGCCGCAGCACGCTCTCATAGGCGATTTCGACCGCGATGAGGCCGAGGATGATTGCGCTGGCGAAGGCGGCGAGATCGCCGAACTTGCCGGTGCCGAAGGTGAAATGCGCATTCCCCAGATGCCGCCGCGCGAAACGATAGGCGAAGGCGGCAATGCCGAGCGCGGCCGCATGCGTGCCCATGTGCCAGCCGTCGGCGAGCAGCGCCATCGAGCCATACAGCGAGCCGGCGACGATCTCGCCGACCATCATGACCAGCGTCAGCACGACCACGAGCCAGGTGCGCCGCTCGTTCTCGTCGTGCTTCTCGCCGAGGAAAGCGTGGTCGTGGGTCCATTGTTCGATGGAATGGGAATGCATCAGGTCAGGCTCCGGGAACAGATTCCTCCGCCCAATATAGGCCGCCGCAGCCGATCTTTCTAACGCTCACCGCCTCCAAAACCGCCGATTGACAGGCCCGCGCGATTTGGCTGTAATGGCGCCATGGGGATTTGAGCGATCTCCCCACGAGGCGACATGCCCAAGTATCGCGTCCCGTTTCGTTTATGCGAGGACGCATCATGTCAACGTTTACGACCATATCATCTGACAAATTGACACGGTTGATCGGCACGGCGAATGCCCCTGTCCTGATCGACGTGCGCACGGACGAGGATTTTGCCGCCGACCCAAGGCTGATCCCCGGCTCCATCAAGCTCAGCCACGACACTGTCTCCGACTGGGGCTGCGAGCTGTCCGGCCGCTCCGCCATTGTCGCCTGCCTGCGCGGCGCAAAGCTCGCGCAGGGCACGGCGGCGTGGCTGCGGCAGCTCGGCGTGCAGGCCGAGACGCTGGAGGGCGGCTTCGAGGGCTGGAAGGACGCCAGGCTGCCGCTGATCGACGCGGCAAAATTGCCGCCGCGCGATGCCAAGGGGCGCACCGTCTGGGTGACGCGGGCGCGGCCGAAGGTGGACCGTATCGCCTGCCCTTGGCTGATCCGCCGCTTCGTCGATCCCAACGCGGTGTTCCTGTATGTGGCGCCGTCCGAAGTGGTCGCCGTCGGCGAGCGGTTTGGCGCGGCTCCCTTCGACATCCAGAACGTGTTCTGGAGTCACCGCGGCGAGCTCTGCACCTTCGACGTCATGATCGAGGAGTTCGGGATCGCGACCCCGGCCTTGCTGCGGCTGGCAACGCTGGTGCGCGGCGCCGACACCGCGCGACCGGACCTCGCGCCGGAGGCGCCCGGCCTGCTCGCGGCCTCGCTCGGGCTGTCGCGGATGTACGACGACGACATCGAACAGCTCGAGGCCGGCATGCTGCTCTACGACGCCTTCTACCGCTGGTGCCGCGACGCCACTGGCGAGACCCACAATTGGCCGACCAACAAAGTGAAGACGTGATGGATACCCGGGTCAATCAAACGGGAGCTGATGCCGATCACGGCATCAGCTTCAACGAGGCGTTTCGCGTCTGGCTTCGCGTCGCCTGCCTGAGCTTCGGCGGGCCCGCGGGTCAGATCGCGGTGATGCACCGCATCCTGGTCGAGGAGAAGAAGTGGATCTCCGAGGGCCGTTTCCTGCACGCGCTGAACTATTGCATGCTGCTGCCGGGACCGGAGGCGCAACAGCTCGCGACCTATATCGGCTGGCTGATGCATCGTACCGCCGGCGGCCTGATGGCGGGCGGGTTGTTCATCCTGCCCGGCATCATCGCCATCATGGGCCTGAGCACCATCTATGCCGCTTTCGGCAATGTCAGCTTCGTCGAGGCGCTGTTTTTCGGGCTGAAGGCCGCCGTGCTCGCCATCGTCGTCGAGGCCGTGGTCCGCGTCGGCAAGCGCGCGCTGAAGAACCGCGTCATGATCGCGCTGGCGGCCATCGCCTTCGTCGCGATCTTCTTCTTCGCGGTCCCCTTCCCGATCATCATCATCGCCGCCGGCCTCATCGGTTACGGCGGCGCACGCAGCGGCCGTCCGGAATTCGCGCCCGCCGGTCACGGCCATGGCGGCGGCAGCGCCGTCATCGACAGCATGCTCGGCGACGCCGTGCCCGATCATGTGCGTCCCGACACCGCGCGAACGATCCGCCTCAGTGCGTTGTGGCTGGCGCTCTGGCTGGTGCCGGTCGCCGTGTTGCTGATCGCGCTCGGCCAAGGCAACGTGTTCAGCCAGATCGCGCTGTTCTTCTCGAAAATGTCGCTGGTGACTTTCGGCGGCGCCTATGCCGTGCTGGCCTATGTCGCCCAGCAGGCGGTCGAGCATTATCACTGGCTGAAGCCGCACGAGATGCTGGACGGCCTCGGCATGGCCGAGACCACGCCGGGCCCGCTGATCATGGTGCTCCAGTTCGTGGGCTTCATGGCCGCGTTCCGCGATCCCGGCGGCCTGTCGCCGATGCTGGCGGCCACGCTCGGCGGCCTGCTCGCGACCTGGGTCACCTTCACGCCCTGCTTCCTCTGGATCTTCGTCGGCGCACCCTATATCGAGCGCCTGCGCGGCAACGCGGGTTTGGCCGGCGCGCTCAGCGCAATCACCGCCGCCGTCGTCGGCGTCATCCTCAACCTGTCGATCTGGTTCGCCCTGCACACGCTGTTCCGCGAGACAGTGCCGGTGCACGCGTTTCCGCTGGACTTCGACAGGCCGGTGCTGACGAGCGTCGATATCCCGGCGATGCTGCTGGCGATCGCGGCGGCCACTGCGATCTTCCGGTTCAAGCTGGGGATGCTGACGGTGCTGGCGGGAAGCTGCGCCGCAGGCGTGGCGCTCCGGCTGGTGGGATGGATCTAAAGCATGATCCGCAAAAGCGCAGTCGAGGCGACGTGGACGTTGCCTATGCCGGTCGGCAAATCATCGAGACCGGCAGCGCCAGTTCAGGCGGCTGCAACAACCGAGCTCAGCGGCACATCCAGCGAATAAATGAAGCCGCTTGGTTCGTAGGCAAGGCCCACCTGACCTGCCAATTGCTGTCCGAGAGACCCCATCATCCGGGTGCCGAAGCTCCGCCGCACCGGCGGCTCGACCGTGGGGCCTCCCCTTTCCGTCCACACAAGGCGAAGTCTCTGCTTTGCGCCGTCGAGTCCCCACGCCACTTCCACGCGGCCTGTGGGGACCGACAGCGCTCCGAATTTGGTCGTGTTCGTGCACAGCTCGTTCATCGTCATCGCAAGCGCGATGACAGCTACGGAGCTGATCTTGATATCTGGTCCATTGAAATGAAAACGTCGGTCGCCATGGCTGTCATAAGGTTCCGTCGCGCTGCTCAGCGTGTGAGTAAGGCTTGCATCCGCCCAACTGACTTGCAGCAGCAGATCGTGGGCTCGCCCCAATGCGAGCAGCCTTCCCTCCATGGCCTTCTGTCCGTGCTCGATACTCAGCGCTCCGCGGAAGCTTTGGGACGCGATGGCACTGACCATGGCAAGCGTATTTTTGACGCGGTGATGAAGCTCGCCCAGGATCAGCTTCTGCAGTTTGTCGGCCGCGGTTCGCTGCTCGGCGTCGATCCCGGCTTGGATGATGAGTGCCCGGGCGTCTATCTCGGCTTGTTCGAGCAGCAGGCGGAGACTGTCGTTTTCTGCCGTCAAAATGGTTTCGTGTGTTGATCGGGATGAAGGATCGACCATTTGCGTCGGGTGAGCCGCCTCACCGGTCATCCAATCGGCTGCAGTCGGAATGATCTGCAGCGCACCTGCACCGATCATCCCCTGCAACTCGGTGATCATTTGCTCGACACCGAGCGGTTTGCCGAAGAAGCGGCTGTTGGCTGGCCTCTCTTCCTCGGACGGCTTCACTTGACCGGAAACCAGTATGATCTTGATCGATGGCCAGCGTTCGCACACCGCATGGGCGAGTTTCAGGCCGTCGATGCTGCCAGGCATTTGAATGTCGGTGAGAAGCAACGAAATATCCGAGCGGGATTCGAGGACCGAGATTGCCTCGTCGGCATTGACGGCCTCGACGGGGCAGAAACCGGCGTCCTCCACGATATCGACGGCACGCATGCGCAGGATCATCTCGTCTTCCACGATCAGAACGTTCGGCACCTGAGTAGGATTTGTAGACATGGCAATATCTCCCTATTTCACGGCGACCGATGCGGTCCTGCCAACGGAGAGCCAGACTCTTCCGATTTCCCGCCAACCACTGGGAGCAACCGCTTGCCGTTGCTCCACTTTGGAAACGACAGCGGCCCAGTCGGAAGCGCACGAGCGCATCTCGACACGATCACCGTTGTCCTGACGGGCTAGAAGCAGGAAGCGCACTCTCGCTTTGCGGCAAGTGCTGGAAAGAGACTATCGACGGGCAGTTACCAGGCGAGCTTCCTGAAGCTTCGCTCCAGAGCCGGCATGTCGCAAGCAGGAAGTGGCAAAGTCCGGCCAGACCTGGGTCGAGCAGTTCGAATCAACGACCCGCAGATCAAGCCGGTCGCCTTTGGCCAGCGCCGCGACTTCATCCGCTTGCACTTTAGGTGCAAACCCCGGCAAAGCGATCACTGAAGCTCCGAGGAGGATAAAGATCGTGAGGGGCAGTAGGGATTTGATCATTAGAGACTGCTGACTTCTTGGTCTTCGATCCTCGACGTCCGGGGATCTGCAGAACAACAACCAAAACGGGAGATCGTTCCATATTTTCACTTATTCGTTGAATTCGTGCTGCTTTGCGCTTTGCGTCATAAGCGGCGCAGGATGCGGCTTCAAAGCGCGAGACTGTTCTTACTCATTCGCAAAGCAACAACCACACCCTCGTCTGACCAGTCGAAGGCTATTGTGCCGCCGAGATCCCAAAGCTCATATGCCGCCTCATCCATCGTGATCGCGTCAGTATCGACGTTCCAGGACCACAACGCGACGCCAGCGGCGCGCGTCGCGGCTCGCAGGTGTTTTTCGTTCCATACGGGCATAGTCACGTGCCAGGAGACATCAGGCTCAGTTCTCCCGTTAGTTCAGCCAGCCACTTTCGCCGAGCACATCGACGGGACGTCTGCACCGACCAGGCAGAGCAGACATGCTCAGCGCTCCATCGCGGTCGGCCTCGGAGCAAAAGGTGGCGGGGACGGCCCACATGACACCGAGCCAAGCGAGCTTCGGCTACGGCCACAGCGAGTATTGGAAAACGCCGTCACGTAAGGCTGCGTTCTCATCGAACGGTAGGCTTCAGGTTGTGGCGGACCCACGAGGGCGCAGCCATTGCTGGATATGCAAGGCGTTCTCATTCAGTTGCGCGGCCTTTAACAAAGCTTCCCGCTCGGGGCCAGGAGGCGCTGTCTCTGCACGGCTGCGAGCGACACTCGCCATTTGAGTGAGGCGTTCCGTCAGGGAAGTGGTTGGCTTGAGCATGAATGGCTCCGCGTACTTGGCGGGAGCACGGGGCTCTCAGTCACCGATAGGCGCCATGATGGGCCGGTGATGAAATCCACTAGGCGCCTATTCGCCCGAAATAGATACATAATTCGGCAGCAGACCAGGTCGCACGGGCGAGGTTAACTTCGAGGCATTTCCTGCGCTCGCTGATCCGAGCGCCGATGGCCGAACACCACGAAAACTGCGCGGTTGCCTTGAACCGGAGCACGTAGTGATGGCTTGGAGCGCCGTCGGCATAGCGGCTCATGTCCAGATCGAGGCAAAAGTGGGCGGTCCAAGCCAGTGCAGCCCTGGGTTCGGTTGACCAGCGACAGCGGACATCACGCGGCTGCGCTCTTCGGCTCAGTTCCTCAGCGGAACTTATCGATGCCTCCAGACAAGAGAATGCTCCCGTCGGGCAAAGCACCCGCCGCGCGCGGGATGACTGCTTGTCAAGCCCCGGCTCATAAAATATTCTACTTTACCGAAATTCGGATTTGTCGTACACACGAAACACCCTGGCCCGAGACGAGGGGCGGATCGCGATCGTCACGAACCGCGGGCTGGGCAGCGATGGACGCGACGGCGTCGGGCGCAACAGGCATTGCAGGGCGGCTTCGGCCGTGAGCAACTGCCTTCGCGCATACGACACGGCGCCGACAGCGTCTTCGCATGGCTTCGGGGGCGAGCACACGCCACCCCCCGGATTCCCAGCGAGGACGTGCGCGGACGGAGAAGTCGTGTGGTCCCGACGCCCGGGGTTCTGGCGCCAAGTCTTGCGGTGATGTAGCGGCCCGACCGGGCGCGCGCATCAGCCATCCCGCAAGGCGACGGGGGCAATAGTGCAACGCTCCCCGAGGAGAGCACGAAGGACACCGTTAAAACCATTCGCGCAGGGAAGGCCGGGCGACCGGCAACACCTGTGGTCCACCCCGTGTGCATTTCTATCGCGCACGGATCTCGGGTGCCAGCCGGCGCCCGGCCTTCCCTGCGCCCTCGTCCTTTCGAGGGTGCGCCGTGAAGCAAAACTCGGGCGACATGCGCCGCGAGAAGGCATACTCTCGCCTGCTGTTTGAAAGGTGGCTACTTCATCATCATCCGCGCGATCGCCTCCCCGATCACCACCGTGGTGAAATGCGTGTTAGCCCGACAATCCGACGGCATGATCGAAGCGTCGGCGACACGCAAGCCGGAGATGCCCTTCACCGTACCGTCCGGATTGACCACTCCGTCGGCATCGCCAACGCTGGTCATGCGGCAGCTGCCGGCGGCGTGCTGGATGTCGCCGGTCTCACGGCGCAGCACCGCATCGAGCTCATGATCCGGCAGCGCGGCGGCCTGCGGCAAGGTCAGATCGGTGTCGGCAAGCCTGATCCAGTCCGCGATGCCCGAGAGTGCCGGCTGGGATGTGATCACGGCGAGCCGCCTCACCGCGTCGATCATGCGCAGCATGTCGCGCGGATCGGCCAGCATGTTCTCCTCGACAACAGGATCAATCGTAGGGTCTGCCGAGGCGAGCTTGAGCGTGCCTCGCGAGTAGGCGTTGAACAAGCCCGCGCCGATCGCGCCCGGCACGCCGATGCCGCGATGGTTGAAAGCGATCAGGATCATGTCGCGCTTGCCGCCGTCCGCAAGGCCCGAGGAATAGGTCACGCAGCAATTGGTGTGGCGGGTGTCCGGATCGGTCGGCCGCAGATTTTCGCGGAGCTGGATCGTGGCGCGAAACAGCGGATGGTCGAAATAGTGGCGGCCGACCGGCAGGTCGCGCGCGACGCCAATTCCCATCGCCTTCAGCTCCTCCGCCGGGCCAATGCCCGAGCGCAGCAGGATCGCCGGGCTGTGGATGGCGCCGGCGCAGAGCACGATCTGGCGCGCGCTGATCTCCTGGGTGCCCTGCCCTTCGACATGAACACGGACGCCAGTTGCCCGGCCGTCGCTGATCAAGACTCGATCGACCAGCGCATGGCCACGGATCTCCAGATTGGCGCGCCCGCGCGCGGGCTCCAGATAACCCTCATTGGTGCTGATGCGGCGCAAGTCGCGGCTGTTGATGGGATAGCAGGCGACGCCCTCGCCGTCAGGACCGTTGACGTCATCGCACCCGGGATAGCCGCTCGCCAGCGCCGCATCGCGCAAGCCGCGATCGATCGGGCCCCAAGTCTCGAGCGACGCGCGATAGACCGGCAGTGGCCCGCCGCGGCCATGGCCCTCGCCGTCGCCGAACTCAAAATCGTCCTCGATCACCGAGAACAGGGGCATCACGTCCTTCGCCGACCAGCCGGTGCAGCCATTGGCCGCCCATTCGTCGAACGCGTCGGCAACGCCGCGGATGGCGATCTGACCGTTCATCATCGAGCTTCCGCCGAGCCCCTTGCCGCGCCAGTAGAAGCGCGGCTCCTGCCCGGCCACCCGGCGCGACAAGAGATCGGGCCACTGCCATTTCTCCTGGTACTCGCGCTTGTGGATGATCGGGATCGGATTCGGCGTCCTGACCTCCCACGGCGCTTCATCGGCGCGCCAGTCGAGACCTGCTTCGAGCAGCAGGACACGTCGTGCAGGATCCTCGGAGAGCCGTGCCGCAACAGCGGCGCCGGCAGAGCCGCCGCCGACAACAATGACATCGTACATCGCGTTACTTCTCAACGTTCCAGAACACCGGGATGGCGGACGGTATCAGACCACGCAGGGTGGCGCGATAGGCAGCCGGCTGCGCAAATTGTCCCCACGGGATCGCGGGGGTCTGATCGTACATCACACTCTGGATCTCCCCGGCGATTTTCTTGCGGTCCTCCTCGGCCGGCGCCTTGGCGAAGGCTTCCAGCAGCGGTGTGATGCGCTGATCGCATTGCCAACCGCTGAAGTCGGCACAATTGAAGGCGACCATGACGTTGGTCAGCGGCGAGCCGAGGTCAAAACCGCCGGCGTGAACGCCATACACGCTCCAGCCCTCCTTCTTGGCGCGGCGCGCCAGCACGCTGGCCCAGTCCATCACCTGGAGATCGACGTTGAAGCCGGCGGCCTTCAGCCGCTCGGCCAGCACCTGCGCCGAGACGCGAGGGGCTTCGAGATCGTTGGCCTCCATGACGACGACGGGCTCGCCGGCATATTTGGTCGCCTTCAGCGCGGCCTTCGCCGCTTCGATCGACGGCTTGGCGGCCGCGTCCGTGCCGGCCTTGCTCTCGTAGGTGGTGCCGCAGGTGAAGTATGTCGCGC
Source organism: Bradyrhizobium symbiodeficiens (assembly GCF_002266465.3). NCBI lineage: Bacteria > Pseudomonadati > Pseudomonadota > Alphaproteobacteria > Hyphomicrobiales > Nitrobacteraceae > Bradyrhizobium > Bradyrhizobium symbiodeficiens. The sequence continues at coordinate 4,269,159 of NZ_CP029427.2, forward strand.
AAGGCGTCGCGTATTTCGCATCGAGGCCGAGCGCATCCAGCACCTCGCGCTGGTCGACCAGCTTCCACAGCACGCGCCGGATGGCGGGATCGTCGAACGGTTTTGACGCGGCGTTGAGGCGATAGGCGCCTGCGAACATGTTGCCGCCGGTGAAATTCACAAGCTTGACGCGCGAATTCTTCTCCAGCGTCGGCAGCAGGTCGAACGGTGCGTATTGCATGAAGTCGATTTCGCCGGCCTGCAGCGCGGAGGCTGCGGTCGCACCGTCAGGAATGACGCGGATCTCCAGCGTGTCGACGTTGACGCGCTTGCCGCCGGCGAGGAAGTCGGCGGGCTCAGAGCGCGGCACATAGTCGGCGAACTTCTTCAGGATCATGCGATCGCCGGTGCGGTGATCGGCCTTGCTGTAGACGAACGGGCCGGAGCCGACGATCTCGGTGATGCGCTGGTCGCCGGGTGTTTTCGCGATGCGCTCGGGCATCATGAAGGCGACGGGGCTGACGGGATTGCCGAGCGCGTCGATGACGAGGCCGGAGGGCTCCTTCAACGTCAGCACGAAGGTCTTCGCATCGGTCGGCTCGAGCGAGGCCGTGATCGCAAAGATGCGGCGGCCAAGCGCGCTGCGGGTGCCCCAGCGGCGCAACGAGGCCACGCAATCGGCGGCGGTGACCGGCTGACCATCGTGCCATTTCAGGCCGTCACGCAACGTGAAGCTGTAGGTCAATCCATCCGGAGAGACCTTCCAGTCCTGCACCATCTGCGGCTTGACGTCGCCCTTGGAGTCTTTCGCGAACAGCGTGTCGAACACCATGTAGCCAAACGTGCGCGTAATATAGGCGGTCGAGAAGTGCGGATCGAGCGTGACGATCTCCGCCTCGAGCACAGCGACGAGATTGCCTGCGGCATGCGCAGGTGCCGCAACGATCGCGAGCCCAAGCAACGCCGGAATGAAAGCCTTCAATTTGAACATTGGTGTGGTTTCGCCTTTTGACTGAAACGTTCGCAGTCGCCAGGAAAAAGCAATGTTCGTGCCCACGCGGCGGGGCAACGTATGCGCCCACGACTATCTGCCGCGCGTTTGCGGAGATGCGCACTTAGAGTTGGAGAGCGCGGCTCCCGCATCCCGTGGGTCCCGGCTCTGCGCAGCAACGCAAAGAGCGTTGTAGCGCGTCCGGGACAAGAAGGCGCCTACCCGATCACCCGGCCGAACTTGTTCGACTTCGGGAATCCCTTCGGCGGCAGGCGGCCGGCGTCGGCGCGGGTGCCCTTCCACTCCGCGAGCTCCTTCGTGGTCGCGCTGAATTCGCGGCCGGCGGAATCCTTCCAGGTCAGGCCGGCCTTCGCCTCGAACACGGCAATGTCGGAGAGACCGCCATCCTTGTATTTCTGCAAACGAACGCCGCGGCCGCGCGCCATCTCCGGCACCTGGTCGAGCGGGAAGATCAGCATCTTGCGGTTCTCGCCGATGACCGCGACGGTGTCACCGAGCACTTCGGTAACCACGCGCGCCTCGTTCGGCATGTCGACGTTGAGGACCTGCTTGCCCTTCTTGGTGGTGCCGACGCAATCGTCCTCGTTGACCACGAAACCCTGGCCCTCGTGGCTCGCGACCAGGAATTTGCGTCCGCCCTTGTTGACGAACAGCGCGACGGGCGCCGCCTCCTGTTCGAGGTCGATGAACAGGCGGATCGGCTCGCCGTGGCCGCGGCCGCCCGGCAGCTTGGCGACGTCGAGCGAGTAGAACTTGCCATTGGTGGCGAACAGCAGCAGCTTCGAGGTCGTCTCGGCGAAGAACGCAAAGCCGAGCTTGTCGTCCTGCTTGAAGGCCAGCCCCGAGAGATCCTCGACATGGCCCTTCATGGTGCGGATCCAGCCCTTGTCGGAGACCACGACCGTCACCGGCTCGCGTTCGACGAAGGCCTCCTCGATCGCGGCGAGATCGTGCTCGGGCGCGTCGGCAAAAGTGGTGCGGCGCTTGCCGAGCGGCGTCTTCGGTCCAAACATGTCGCGGACCTTGCCGACCTGCTCGCCGACCTTCTTCCATTGCTCGGGCTCGGAGGCCAGCAGCCCCTCGAGGCCCTTCAGCTCCTTGCGCAGATCCTTTTCCTCGGTGCGGATCTCCATTTCCTCGAGCTTGCGCAAGGAGCGAAGCCGCATGTTGAGGATGGCTTCGGCCTGCACCTCGGTGAGCTTGAACGCCTTGATCAGCGCCGGCTTCGGCTCGTCCTCGTTGCGGATGATCCGGATCACCTCGTCGATGTTGAGATAGGCGATCAACAGGCCGCCGAGAATCTCGAGCCGGCGCTCGATCTCGGCCTTGCGATGATTGCTGCGGCGGATCAGGACGTCGCGCAGATGGTCGAGCCATTCGCGAAGACACTCGGCCAGGCCCACCACCTTGGGGACGCGGCCCTTGATCAGAACGTTGAGGTTCAGCGGAATCTTGTTTTCGAGCTCGGTGAGACGGAACAGCGATTCCATCATCAAGGCGGGATCGACGTTCTTCGATTTCGGCTCGATGACGATGCGGACGTCTTCGGCCGATTCGTCCCTGATGTCGCCGACCAGCGGCAGTTTCTTCTGGTCGAGCAGCTCGGCGACCTTCTCGATCAGTCGCGACTTCTGCACCAGGAAGGGAATCTCGGTGACGACGACGACCCAGGCGCCTCGCGCGCCCTCCTCCTGCTCCCACCGCGCGCGGACGCGGAACGAGCCACGGCCGGTGGTGTAGGCCTCGGCAATGGACTGCTTGGAATCGACGCAGATGCCGCCGGTCGGGAAATCGGGGCCCTTGACCCACCTCATCAGCGCCTTGGACTTGGCGTCGGGCTTCTCGATCAGGTGCAGCGCGGCTTCGCAGAGCTCTGCCGCGTTGTGCGGCGGGATCGAGGTCGCCATGCCGACCGCGATGCCCTGCGCGCCATTGGCGAGCAGGTTCGGGAAGCCGCCGGGCAGCACGATCGGCTCCTTCGACTGGCCGTCGTAATTGGGGCGGAACTCGACGCCGTCCTCGTCGATGCCTTCGAGCAGAAGCCGCGCGACGTCGGTCATGCGCGCTTCGGTGTAGCGGTAGGCGGCGGGATTATCGCCGTCGATATTGCCGAAATTGCCCTGGCCGTCGACCAGCGGATAGCGCGAGGAGAAGTCCTGCGCGAGGCGGACCATGGCATCGTAGATCGCCTGGTCGCCGTGCGGATGGAACGAGCCCATTACGTCGCCGACGATCTTGGCGGATTTTTTGAACGCGGTGCCGGGGTCGAGCCTGAGCAGGCGCATGCCGTAGAGGATGCGGCGGTGAACCGGCTTCAGGCCGTCGCGCGCGTCGGGCAGCGCGCGGTGCATGATGGTGGAGAGCGCATAGGCGAGATAGCGCTCCTCGAGCGCTTCACGCAGCGGCACCTCGTGAATTTCGGCCGGTTCTTCCGGCGGAACGATTCGTTTTCCCATGCCGCCCGGTTAAACCGTGGAAGCGAATCGGGCAAGGATGGATTGGTTCCCTGTGGGCGGCCTAATGGCCTGCCCAGCCGGCTGTCACAGGCTGGGTGGTCTGGCCCTTTTGGGCCTGTGTGGTGGTCGGAGCATTGGTCAGGCAGCGCCGGGCGACCTCGATCTCGGCCTCCGTCGCGCCCTTCGACCGCGCCCATGTCTCTGCGGCCGCAGCGGAATATTTGGCCACATAGTACCGGACGACCGTGCAGGATGCCCGGCGAAACACGCCGGGTTGCGGCTCGCCGGCGATGGCATCAGGCGCAAACGCGAGCAGCGCCGCAGACAAGGCGAATCCCCTGATCAACATTTGGGCTATCCCCGTGGTGGAACCTGAGGGGCCAAGTCCATTGAACCCGATTTCGTTCCGGGGAACTCCATGTCGAGGGACAAGGCAGAGTCCCGCTTGGCTCATGGCGCGGAAATTGCGGCTCTGGCCTGCTGTCGCGTCAGCGCGTTGATGAAGCCGGCCCGCGCGTCGGAATGGACCTGCCCGCGCGGCTCCAGCACATGGCGCAGCAGGAACAGGCCGGTGAGTCGAAAGCCATCCTGGAGATCCTCGTCGGTAAGCTCCCCCTGCACCTCGCCCTGGCGTAGAAAAGGCGGCAGGCGCAACAGGCGGTCGCGCCACGGCTCGCCCGCGCCGCGCGACACCGCGCCGCCGGATTTCGGCGAGACGTAGATCAGGTCCGTGGGCTCGCCGGTCACCGCGCAATTCTCCAGCGCCAGCCCGAAGCCGAGCTCGCCGAGCATCGCCAGCTCGAAATGGATGACGTGCACGGCGGCGCTGCCGATGTCGTCGAAATCATCGAGCGAATGCTGGAGCTGCGTGAATATCTCCTCATGCGGATCGCGCTCTGGCAGGAGGCGTGCAATCGAGGCGAGATGGGTGACGCCGTAGACGCCGTGGGACGATCCCAGCAACGTGGCCGCGCGCAGCTTCAAGCCCTCGATCGCGTAGGTGCCGAGATGCTCGTCGAGCCGCGCCCGCCAGACAACGCTGACGCTGTTCCCCGGCTGCAGCAAGGGCCGCATCCGCGAGCCGGCGCCGCCGCGCACGAGGCCGAGGTGGCGGCCGTGCCCGCGCGTCAAGAGCTCGACGATGGCGCTGGATTCGCCATGCCGCCGCACGCCCAGCACGATGCCTTCGTCGGTCCATTCCATGGAAGGAATCTTATCGCATTTCGAGCTGTCGTAGGGTGGGCAAAGCGAAGCGTGCCCACGCATTTTTTGCGACCATGGTGAGATGGTGGGCACGGCGCGCAAGAGCGCGCCTTTGCCCACCCAAACGTCACGCGTTGAACCAGCCCTGGGCGTCGCCAGTGAAAGAGAAATACAATCCCATCGTCGTCAGCACGCAGGAAACGATCTCGATGGCGCTGTCGAGCTCCATGCCCTTCTCCCCGATGATTTGGCCGAGCGAGATCACCGACAGCACGAGCGCTGCCGCCAGCACCCAGCGCGGCCAGTTCTTGCGCCCATGCGCGGCGAGCCGGACGAAATAGACCAGGAGCAGGATCATGCCGCCGGCAAGCAAGGTCCCCGTCATGATCATCTGCTCGGTCAGCTCGGCGCTGGGCGTGCGGTCCTGCACAGCAACGGACAAGGCGTCCAGCATCAACGATGCATAAAGCAGCGCTTCGAAGCGCCGGACATTGCTGGGCACGCTCATCGGATACCGATCTGTTCTTGGTTATTCTCTCGGAAAGTCCAGGCCCATCTCGCGGTAGCGATCGGGATCGTCGCCCCAGTTCTCGCGCACCTTGACGAACAGGAACAGGTGGACCGGCACGTCCAGGATCTGCATCAATTCCTTGCGCGAGTCCGCTCCGATCGACTTGATGGTGGCGCCGCCCTTGCCGAGCACGATCTTGCGCTGGCTTTCGCGCTCGACGAAGATCGTCTGCTCGATCCGCACCGACTTGTCCTTGCGCTCCTCCCACTTCTCGGTCTCGACCGTGGACTGGTAGGGCAATTCCTGGTGCAGCTTCTGATAGATTTTTTCGCGCGTGATCTCGGCCGCGAGCTGCCGCATCGGCGCGTCCGACATCTGGTCCTCGGGGTAAAGGAACGGACCTGCCGGCACCATCTCGGACAGCGTCTTGCGGAGGTCGTCGACGCCGTCGCCCGAGATCGCCGCGATCATGAAGGTCCGTGCGAACTTCATACGCTCGTTGGCGGCCTGCGCCAGCGCCAGCAGCTTCTCGCGCTGGACCAGATCGACCTTGTTGATGACGAGGATCTTCTCGTGGTTGACGCTGGCCGCCTTGGTGAGGATCGCCTCGGCCTCCTCGTCGATCCCTGTTTTGGCGTCGAGCAGCACGCAGACGAGATCGGCGTCATGCGCCCCGCTCCAGGCGGTCGAGACCATGGCCCGGTCGAGCCTCCGCTTCGGCAGGAAGATACCGGGCGTATCGACCAGAATGATCTGCGCGTTGTTCTCGATGACGATGCCGCGGATCAGCGCGCGCGTGGTCTGCACCTTGCGCGAGACGATCGTGACCTTGGCCCCGACCAGCGCATTGACCAGCGTGGACTTGCCGACATTCGGCGCGCCGATCAGCGCAACGAAACCGCAGCGCGTCGCAGGGGGCGTCTCGCCGCTTGCTTCAGCCGTCATTGCTGCCGCCAACACCTTCTCGTTCGATCATCACTGAAGCTGCCACCTTCTCTGCCGCGCGCTTGCTGCCGCCGATGCCTTCGGCCGGCGCGAGCCCCGGCAGGTCCACCGCGACGCGGAATTGCGGATCATGATGCGGGCCGGTGCGCTCGACCTCGCGGTAAACCGGCGTCGGCAGTCCCTTGCCCTGCGCCCATTCCTGCAGCACGGTCTTGGGATCGCGCAAGGGACGGCGCGGCTTGTGCATGCGCTCGGTCCAGTTGCGCTTGACGAATTCGGACGCCGCCGCGTAGCCGCCGTCGAGGAAGACGGCGCCGATCACGGCCTCGCAGATGTCGCCGAGGATGGACTTGCGCAGGCGCGCGTCGGCGCTGGAGCCGACCGAGCCGAGCTTGATGTCGTCGAGCAGACCGAGCGACTTGGCGACGTCGGCGCAGCTTTCCTTGCGCACGAGCTCGGCAAGTCGCTTGGACAGCTCGCCCTCATCGGCGTTCGGGAACGCATGATAGAGCATGTCGGAGACGACCAGCCCGAGCACGTGGTCGCCGAGGAATTCCAGGCGCTGATAGCTGTCGCCGCGCTTGCGCCCGGACTTCAGCGCCGAGACATGCGTGATCGCCTGCATCAGCATGTTGGGGTCGGCGAAGCTGTGGCCGATGCGCGCCTCGAGCGCCGCGTTCGCATCGGTGGCAGCCTTGGCCTTGCTGCTCCGCGTCCGCTTCTTCTTCGCGGGCGCCTTGCCTGCAGCAGCCTTGGTTGCAAGGCTCTTGGTCGCAGCTTCGCCGTCGAGGCCCGCTTGTGCCTCGATCGGTTCGGTTGCGATGTCCTTGGCTTCGTCTTTCATCGGACGATTTTGAAGAAGCGATTCCAGCGCACCGCCCACGGCCAGCGCCAGAACATCCAGGCATGCTCGCCTTCGCCGATGGAGAAGAAGATCATCTGCGCGCGGCCGATCAGATTCTCCTGCGGAACATAGCCGACCTGGCCGAGGAAGCGGCTGTCGGTGGAGTTGTCGCGGTTGTCGCCCATCATGAAGAAATGGCCCGATGGCACGGTGTAGACGTTGGTGTTGTCGACGTAACCGTTGTCGGCGCAGTCGAGCGTCTCGTAGGACACGCCGTTCGGCAACGTCTCCTTCCAGCGCTTCACCCGGGAGATGCCGCCGCCTTCCGAACCGCAGGGCTCCTCGCCGACATATTCGCTCATCCGCTGCCGCTCGACCGGCGTGTCGTTGATGTAGAGCAGCCCGTCCCGCATCTGGATGCGGTCGCCGGGAAGGCCGATCACGCGCTTGATGTAATCGGTGGAATCGTCTTTCGGCAGCCGAAACACGACGATGTCGCCGCGGGCAGGATCCGAGCCCCAGATCCGCCCGGAGAACAGCGGCGGCGAGAACGGAATCGAATAGTGGCTGTAGCCGTAGGAATATTTCGAGACGAACAGATAGTCGCCGACCAGCAGCGTCGCCTTCATCGAGCCGGACGGGATGTTGAAGGGCTGGAACAGGAAGGTGCGGATCACAAGCGCGATCAGGAGAGCGTGGATCACGACCCGGATCGTTTCGCCGATGCCGCTCTCAGTTTTTGTTCCCGAAGTCACGCTCATTGCTCTCTCAATTCCGGCCGGCGATCACAGAGCGCCCTCCTCCCGCGAACGGCCCATCGGTTCGCGGCCCAAGGAGATTGTCCTGATTCTGATAGTGAGGGCCAATTCCGGCGTAAAGCCGAATTAACCCAAGCTGATTTGCGTCCGCGGACTTTTAGACGGTTGTCGGAGGCCACGCAATCAAGGATCGCATCAAAACTGCATAAGACACTGATTTATAACACAAATCATAAAACCGCCGCGAGCCGTCTCAGGGTTTCCGCAGCGGGACGGCAGAAATGATGACGAAGGCCTGCGCCAGGGGCCAGTCGTCGGTGATCGACAGGTCGATCCGCGCCTCGAACCCCTCCGGGGTCAGGGCCTGGAGCCGGGCCAGCGCCCCGCCGGTCAACTGCATGGTCGGCCGCCCGCCTGGCAGGTTGACCACCCCCATGTCGCGCCACCAGACGCCGCGCCGGATCCCGGTGCCGAGCGCCTTGGAGCAGGCCTCCTTGGCGGCGAAACGCTTGGCATAGGTCGCCACCACCATCTTCTCGTTCTTGGCCCGCCGCTCCGCCTTGGCCCGCTCGGCCGTTGTGAAGATGCGGTCGAGGAAACGCTCGCCATGGCGCTCGATCACCTTCGCCACGCGGGTGATGTCGATCAGGTCGGAGCCGATGCCGATGATCATGCCCGGCTCCGGCCTCGGTCCATTGCCGCGCGCATGCTGCGCACCGTCTCGGCGAGACCGACGAACAGCGCTTCGCCGATCATGTAATAGCCGATGTTGAGCTCCATGATGTCAGGCAGCGCTGCGATCGTCTCCGCCGTCTCGTAGTCGAGCCCGTGGCCGGCATGGACCTCGAGCCCGGCGGCCTTGGCCAGCTTCACGCCCGCCACGATCCGCTGCCATTCGCCCGCGGCCTTTTCGGTGTGACCGTCGACCACAGCGTCGCACCAGGCGCCGGTGTGGATCTCGATCACCGGCGCGCGCAACCGCGCGGCCATTTCGATCTGGGCGGGATCGGCAGCGATGAACAGCGAGACCCGGATGCCGGCATCGGTCAACCGCGCGATGTAGGGCGCGAGCGGATTGTGCTGACCGACCACATCGAGCCCGCCCTCGGTGGTCACCTCCTGCCGGCGCTCCGGCACCAGGCACACCGCGTGCGGCTTGGTGGCGAGCGAGATGCGCATCATGTCGTCGGTCGCCGCCATCTCGAAATTGAGCGGCTTGGAGATCTCGGCCTTCAGCCGCGCCATGTCCTCATCGCGGATGTGGCGGCGATCCTCGCGCAGATGCGCGGTGATGCCGTCGGCACCGGCTTCGATCGCCAGCAGCGCCGCGCGCACCGGATCGGGATGGCGGCCGCCGCGCGCGTTACGCACGGTTGCGACGTGATCGATATTGACGCCGAGGCGAAGCTTCGAAGCGGGCATTTCAGGACTCACGACGGTGACATTTCTCAACTTGTCATGCGCGGGCTCGACCCGCGCATCCATCCTCTTCGAAGAGATGGGTCGCCGGGTCAAGCCCGGCAACGACCAGCATCATCCATTAACACGTTCGACTTTGGCGACGACCGCCTTGGCGCGCAACTGGGCCAGGATCGCGCTCAAATGTTTCAGATCGTAGACTTCGAGATCGATCGTCGTTTCCGTGAAATCCGGCGAGCGGCGCTGCATGCTGATGTTGTCGATGTTGCCGTCGTGCTCGGCGATCACAGTCGCGATCTGGGCCAGCGCGCCGGGCTCGTTGACGTTCTCGACCCGGATGCGGGCGGGGAAGCGCTGCGGCGCGGAGTCCTCGATGTCCCAGCGGACGTCGAGCCAGCGCTCGGGCTCCTCCTCGAAATCCTTCAGCGCCGGCGCCTGGATCGGGTAGATCGTGATGCCCTCGCCCGGCGTGACGATGCCGACGATGCGGTCGCCGGGCACGGCGCCGCCGTTGGGGGCGAACTTCACCGGCAGGTCGGAATTGATGCCGCGAATCGGGATCGCGACCGGACTGCGCGGCGGCTCCGACGACTTCTCCTTGAGCTTGGCGGCGAGCCCCTTCTTGACGCCGTAGCGCGCGATGCGCTCCTCCTTGTAGTCGGGATACATCGCCCGCGCGACATGGGAGGCCTTGATCTCGCCGCGCCCCACGGCCGCCATCACGTCCTCGATCGAGGTGCGTGCGAGCCGCGGCAGCGCGCCCTTGAGCTTGTCGTCGGCATATTCGATCTTGGCGCGCTCGAACAGGCGCTCCACGATGCGCCGGCCGAGCCCGGCATATTGATCGCGCACGGCCGTGCGCGTGGCGCGGCGGATCGCGGCGCGCGCCTTGCCGGTGACCGCAAGCGTCTCCCAGGCCGAAGGCGGCGCCGATTGCGCTTCCGAGGTCAGCACCTCGACCTCGTCGCCGTTCTGAAGCTCCGAGGACAGCGGCGCGAACTGGCCGTTGATCTTGCAGCCCACCGCGCTGTTGCCGACGTCAGTGTGAACGGCATAGGCGAAGTCGATCACGTTGGCATGGCGCGGCAGCGCGATCAGCTTGCCCTTGGGAGTGAAGCAGAACACCTGGTCGTGGAACAGCTCGAGCTTGGTGTGCTCGAGGAATTCCTCGGGGTTGGCGCTCTCCGAGAGGATGCCGATGGTGTGGCGCAGCCAGGCGAACGCATTGGACTCGCGCTTGAGGAATTCGGTCGGCGACCCCACGCCCTCCTTGTAGAACACGTGCGCGGCGATGCCGCGCTCGGCGATCTGGTCCATCGCCTCGGTGCGGATCTGCAACTCGACGCGCTGGTTGCCGGGGCCGATCACCGTGGTGTGGATCGAGCGGTAGTCGTTCTGCTTCGGCGTCGAGATATAGTCCTTGAAGCGCCCCGGCACGACGGGCCAAGTGGTGTGGACGATGCCGAGCGCGCGGTAGCAGGCCTCGATATCGTTGACGACGAGACGAAAGCCGAAGATGTCGGACAATTGCTCGAAGCCGACCGACTTGCGCTCCATCTTGGTCCAGATCGAAAACGGCTTCTTGCGGCGGCCATAGACCCGCGCGCCCAAGCCCCGGTGGCGCAGATTGTTGGAGAGCTGGTCCTCGATCTCGCCGATCAGATTGCGGTTGCGTTCGGCCAGCGCGTCGAGGCGCTGCATCACCACCGAATAGGCCTCGGGATCGAGGGTGCGGAAGGACAGATCCTCCAGCTCCTCGCGCATCTCCTGCATGCCCATGCGCCCCGCCAGCGGCGCATAGATGTCGAGCGTCTCCTCGGCAATGCGCCTGCGCGATTCCGGCGGCACGAAATCCAGCGTGCGCATGTTGTGCAGGCGGTCGGCGAGCTTGACCAGAAGCACACGGACATCGTCGGCAATGGCCAGCAACAATTTGCGAAGGTTCTCGGCCTGCTTGGCCTCCCGCGACACCAGCTCGAGCCGCTTCAGCTTGGTCAGGCCCTCGACCAGGGCGCCGATCTCGGGCCCGAAGATCTGGTCGATCTCGGCCCGCGTCGCTTCGGTGTCCTCGATGGTGTCGTGGAGCAGCGCGGCCACGATGGTGGCGTCGTCGAGCTTCAGGTCAGTGAGAATCGCCGCCACTTCGAGCGGGTGCGAGAAATACGGATCGCCCGAGGCGCGGGTCTGCGAGCCATGCGCCTTCATGGCGTAGACATAGGCGCGGTTCAGCAGGTCTTCGTCGGTGTTGGGATTGTAGGACCTGACACGCTCGACGAGGTCATATTGACGCATCATTCGCGCGCGGGGCTTGGCCGGGCGCGCGACCGGCGCAGTCGGGGCCGCGGCAACCGATTCGGTTGCGGCCTGCATCTGCATGAATCTGCGGCGCCGATATACCATCCCCGTCCTGCCTTCAAACGAGCCCCAGCCTGCCCGTCGTATACATCTTAGCTCCGATCGCGCCTGTGTCCGATCAATTCGGTGACAGGACACATCGCCAACCGCAACGTTATGGTAACCACCAAAACGTCAACAAAAGCAAAGGCCCGAACAATGGTTCGGGCCTTTGACGGGATCACAGGACATCAACGATCGCGACGGACGATTTACTCGTCTTCCTCGGGCTGCTCCTCGGGCGGCGCAAGGCCTTCGAGGCCCTTCAGGAGCTCCTCTTCGGTCATGCGCTCGACGGCGACTTCGGTATCGTCCGCATCGACGCTCGCACCTGCGGAACCAATCAGCGGCACCGTATCCGGCTCGGGCTCGTCGACCTCGACGAACTTCTGGAGCGAGTGCACCAACTCCTCGCGGAGGTCCTCGGGCGAAATCGTCGTGTCAGCAATTTCGCGCAAAGACACAACAGGGTTCTTGTCGTTATCGCGGTCAACCGTTAGTTGTGATCCGGACGAAATCATGCGGGCACGGTGGGCGGCCAGCAGGACCAGGTCAAACCGGTTGTCGACCTTGTCGATACAATCTTCTACGGTGACGCGAGCCATGAACTGTCGCTCCGTTGTGGGTGGGACGAAATATGTGGATGATTGGCGCTAGTTATAGGGGCCGGGGCGATTTCGCAAGGCCAATTTGTGATTTGGCCTCGCCAAACGGCTCTGCTACCCCCACATTGGGGCTGGAATGGGTGGTGTCCCGGGCTGCCATCGAGGGCGGCGCCGGGTGTATGCATGTCCGTCATAACTATACCTTGTTTGCCCCGACTTCTCCGGATTTGCGGTTTCGACGGGTCTCGGCGGCACTCTGGAAATGCGCGGCAATGCTGCCGCCGCGCCAACAATAAAACATCAATCACGAACGCTACGCGAGCAAACTGAATGTCACCTTCCTCTACCGACAAGATCGCGCTCTTCATCGACGGAGCCAATCTCTACGCAACGGCGAAAACTCTGGGCTTCGACATCGACTACAAGCGCCTGCTGAAGGAGTTTCAGAGCCGCGGAACGCTGCTTCGGGCGTTCTACTACACCGCGATCATCGAGGATCAGGAGTACTCCTCGATCCGCCCGCTGATCGACTGGCTGGATTACAACGGCTACACCGTCGTGACCAAGGCGACCAAGGAGTTCATCGACGCCTCCGGCCGCCGTAAGGTCAAGGGCAACATGGACATCGAGCTCGCCGTGGACGCCATGGAGCTTGCCGAGCACATCGACCAGATGGTGCTGTTCTCCGGTGACGGCGACTTCCGCTCCCTGGTCGAGGCCGTGCAGCGCCGCGGGGTGCGGGTCACGGTGATCTCCACCATCGCCAGCCAGCCGCCGATGATCGCCGACGAGCTGCGCCGGCAGGCCGACGTCTTCACCGATCTCGTCGAGCTGCAATCCAAGCTCGGCCGCGATCCGTCCGAACGCCCCGCCCCGCGTGACCGCGGCGAGCGTGGTGAGGGACGCCACCACGCCCCGCAATTCCTCCAGCGCGCAACCACGATGGCGCCGAGGGGCGATGACGACTTCGAGGAGTGAGGCGGCCCGGTCAAGCCGCCAGTCTCCCAACGTCGTTCCCGACCGCGATTGTCCGCTCTGTCCGCGCCTGGTCGCCTTTCGCGAGGCGAACCGGGCGCGCGAGCCGTTATGGCACAATGCGCCCGTTGCGCCCTTCGGCGACATCAAAGCCCGCCTGTTGATCGTCGGCCTCGCGCCGGGGATGCAGGGCGCCAACCGCACGGGGCGGCCGTTCACCGGCGATTACGCCGGTGACCTGCTCTACGCCACGCTGCTCGAATATGGCTTTGCCAAGGGCACCTATCAGGCGCGTCCCGATGACGGCCTGAAGCTGGTCGACTGCCGGATCGCCAACGCAGTGCATTGCGTTCCGCCGCAGAACAAGCCGCTGCCGGTCGAGATCAACACCTGCCGGCAGTTCCTCGTCGCGAATCTCGCAACGATGCCAAAGCTGCGCGCGATCATCGCGCTCGGGCGGATTGCGCACGACAGCGTGCTCAAGCCGCTGAACCTGAAGGCCTCGCAGGCCCCCTTCAGCCACGGCGCCGTGCATCAGGCCGGCGCGTTCAAGCTTTACGACAGCTATCACTGCTCGCGCTACAACACGAACACCCGCGTGCTGACGCCGGACATGTTCCGCTCGGTGTTCGCGAAGGTGAAGGCGGATCTGGATTAGGCGCGGACCGGATTGGCCTTCAGCCAGTCGAGCACGTCGCCGGCGTTCCGGTCCGGCGGGAACACCGGATACAGAACGTGGATGATGCGGGCGTCGTCGACGATCAGCGCGAGACGCTTGATCAGCGTGAGATCAGCGACCTCCATGGTCGGCAGCTTCAGGGCGCGCGTCAGCGCCAGCTTCTCGTCCGACAGCACGGGGAACGGCAGATGCAGCCGCGACGCCATCTCGGTCTGGTAGGCGTTGCTCTGCGTCGAAAGACCGAACACCTGGGCCGCGCCGGCGGCCTTCAGCTCGGCGAACAGGTCGCGAAACGCGCAAGTCTGCGGCGTGCAACCGCGCGCGCCCGGGATCATGTCCCAATCGTCGACCAACGCAATCTTGCCGGGTTCGCCGGTGCGGGGATATGCGAACACCACGGTCCGGCCACGCATCGACGACAGCGTCACCGAGGTGTCGTCTGTCGCAAGCAGGCCGATTGGCGGCAGCGTCATGCCGACCAGATGCGCGGCGGCGCCGTCGTCTTCAGGTGCGGGGATCTGGCTCCAATCGACCTCGAGCAGGTTGCGCTGGTTCATCTCGCTATCCTCTCGCCCGCATCAGGCGGCCCTTCTCCCGGCTCCAGTCGCGCTTCTTCTCGGTCTCGCGCTTGTCGTGCAGCTTCTTGCCCTTTGCAACCGCCAGCTGCAGTTTGGCGCGACCACGCTCGTTGAAGTAGAGCTTGAGCGGGATCAGCGTCATGCCCTCGCGGTCGACGGCGCCCATCAGCTTGTTGATCTGCTTGCGATGCAGCAGCAGCTTTCGCGGCCGCTTGGGCTCGTGATTGAAGCGGTTGCCCTGGAGATATTCGGGAATGGTGGCGTTGATCAGCCAGATCTCGCCGTTCTTCGAGTCGGCGTAGGATTCCGCGATCGTGCTCTTGCCGTTGCGGATCGACTTGATCTCGGTGCCGGTCAGCGCAATCCCCGCTTCGATCGTATCCTCGATCGCATAGTTGAAGCGGGCCTTGCGATTCTCCGCCATGACCTTGATCGGACGTTCGTTCTTATCAGCCATGGCGGTGAGACCTGAGCGCGATGCGCAGCGATGCTAACAGTTTGGATGAAGCGCGCGCGTCACTTCTTGAGGAGATCGCGGATCTCGGTCAGCAGCACGACCTCCGCCGACGGCTTCGGCGGCTCCGCGGACTTGGTCTCTTCCTTCCGCTTCAGAGTGTTCATGGCGCGGATCACCAGAAACAGCACGAAGGCGACGATGATGAAGTTGATCGTCAGCGTCAGGAAGCTGCCGTAAGCAAGTACGGCGCCTTGCTTTTTCGCATCCGCTAAGTTGGTGGCGGTCACCGCCTTCGACAAGGGGGCGAAGTAGTTCGAGAAGTCGAGGCCGCCGGTCGCCGCGCCGATGATCGGCATGATGATGTCACCGACCAGCGAGGTGACGATGGCGCCGAAGGCCGCACCGATGATGACGCCGACCGCGAGATCGACGACGTTGCCCTTCATGGCGAATTCGCGGAACTCCGTGAGCATCCGCCTGCCCTTGTCATCGACGCTCATGAACGGCCTCCCCGGTTTGGTCAACCCATCAGTTGATCAGGCCAGCGTGCACCATGGCACTGCGCACGGCAACGCGGGTCGGCTCGGAGACCGGCACCATCGGCAGGCGCAGCGTCTCGTCGAGCTTGCCGAGCAGCGACATCGCGTACTTGATCGGCGCCGGGTTGCTCTCGATGAAGAGGTTGTTGTGCAGCGGCATCAGCTTGTCGTGGATCGCGAGCGCCGCCTTGGCGTCGCCCTTCGCCCAGGCGGCCTGGAACTCCGAGCACAGGCGCGGCGCGACGTTCGAGGTCACCGAGATGCAGCCATGGCCGCCATGCGCCATGTAGCCGAGGATGGTGGCGTCCTCGCCGGAGAGCTGGTTGAAATCCTCGCCCATCGCCGCACGCTGCTGCGACACGCGCACCATGCTGGCGGTGGCGTCCTTGACGCCGGCGATGTTCTTCAGCTCCCACAGCCGCGTCATGGTGTCGACCGACATGTCGATTACCGAGCGCGGCGGGATGTTGTAGATGATGATCGGAATGCCGATCGCGTCGTTGATGGCCTTGAAGTGCTGGTACATGCCTTCCTGGGTCGGCTTGTTGTAGTAAGGCGTCACCACCAGCACGGCATCCGCGCCCGCCTTCTCGGCGTGCTGGGCGAGCTCGATCGCCTCCTTGGTCGAGTTGGAGCCGGCGCCGGCAACGACGGGCACGCGACCCTTGGCTTCAGCGATGCACCATTCGACCACCTTCTTGTGCTCGTCATGGCTGAGCGTCGGGCTCTCGCCGGTGGTGCCGACCGGGACCAGGCCGTTGGTGCCTTCCGAAATCTGCCAGTTGACCAGGGATCGGAAAGCCGCCTCGTCCAGCGAGCCGTTCTTGAACGGCGTGACCAAGGCGGTGAACGACCCCCGGAATTTCGTCTTGGCTGCCATGGACTTCCTCCGTACGCGGCTATCTCTTGAGCAAGCCCTTTCATATCGGGTCTATCCCGCCGGTAAAAGGCCCGCTTCCGTGTGACGCACCGTTTAGGCCGCGATTTTGCCGCGGTGGTGGTGCAAACCGGGCGAAGGTAAGCGGCTGTTGGTATTTTGTCCGCATATTCAATCAAATACAGCTGGATCTTGTACAGGTAGGTCTTGGGCCAGTTGACTGATTCGGGGCAACGAAACGCCGTGACCTCATTCCCTCGTGCCGCTTGGCGATCCACCGGCCTGATCCTGTCCCTGATGGCAGGGCTGACGGTCGGCTGCGCCGCCCTGGCCAAGTCCAATGAGACGACCGCGGAAGCGGGCAAGGACACCGCGAAGCCAGCCGCCAAGAACACCACCAAGAATACTGCGAAGGGCGCGTCCAAGCGAACCGGCAAGGAAACTGCGAAAGACGCGGCCAAAGGGGCGAGCAAGGGTGCCGCCGGCGCTCCGGCCAAGGACGCCGCGAAGAAGCCGGCCAAGGAGACTGGCAAGGACGCCGGCAAGAGCGCCGCAAAAGAGCCCGCGAAGGACAAGCCCAAGCCTGCCGCAGCGGCAGCTCGGTCGAAATCGCATCCGGCCGCCAGCGCCTCGCCGCCGAAAACCGCACCCGCGCCGGCCGTGACGGCCACCGTCAGACCTTCCGCCCCCGCCGCCAGGCCGGCCGCAGCGCCCGTGCTGGCTCCGGCGACCCGCCAGCATGCCGCGCCGCGCAAGCCGGTCATCCCGGCCGCTGTCGCGGCGACCTCCTCGACGCCGCAGGGTGACAAGGACGCCCTCGAGAGCGTCATCGAGCTCGTGCGCAAGCGCAAGGCGGGTGACGCCAGCGACGTCGCAGCAGGCATCTCGGATCCGGTCGCGCGAAAACTCGCGGAATGGATCATCCTGCGCAGCGAGGACAATGGCGCGACCGTGGAGCGCTACCGCGCCTTCCTTTCCGCCAATCCGAGCTGGCCGTCGCAGACCTTCCTGCGCCGGCGCCTCGAGGCCGCGATGTGGGACGACAGGCGCGACGAGTCCGTCGCGTGGTCGTGGTTCGAGAACGAATCTCCCGTGTCCGCCAAGGGCCGTTTCGCGCTCGCCAAGGCGATGCTGGCGCGCGGCGACCGCGCCAATGCCGAACGGCTGGTGCGCGAGGCGTGGCGCAGCGATCCGATGTCGGAGGACACCGAGAACAACGTGCTCGACCAGTTCGGCGCACTGCTGACGCCGGGCGACCAGAAGGCGCGGATGGACACCCTGCTCTACGGCAGCGAGAACGAAGCCGCGATGCGCGCCGCAAAGCGCCTGGGCGCCGGCTATGTCGCGCTCGCCAGGGCCCGCATCGCCGCGGTCAAGAAGGCGCCGAACGCGCGCGCGCTGCTCGACGCCGTGCCCCGCGAGCTGCACAACGACCCAGGCTTCATCTTCAGCAAGATCCAGTTGCTGCGCCGCGAAGAGAAATTCGCCGAGGCAGCACAGCTCATGCTTTCGGCGCCGAAGGATCCGGGTCGTCTCCACAATCTCGACGAATGGTGGATCGAGCGGCGTCTCCTGGCGCGAAAGATGATCGACACCGAGGAATTCCGCAGCGCCTATCTGATCGCGCGCGACGCCGCACTGCCCTCGCGCGACATCTACAAGACCGAGCAGGAGTTCACGGCCGGGTGGATCGCGTTGCGCTTCCTCAACGACCCCGCAGCCGCCACCCAGCATTTTGCCCGCATCGGCGTCGGCAGCGTCAATCCGACCGCGCTGGCGCGTGCCGGCTACTGGCAGGGCCGCGCCGCGGAAGCGGCGGGGCGCCAGCAGGAGGCGCGCAACGCCTATGCCCGCGCCGCCGAACAGTCGACCAGCTATTACGGCCAGCTCGCCCGGGCCAAGCTCGGCCTGCCGCAGATCGAGCTCAACAGTCAGCCGCGCGGCCGTGGCGCCGAACGGCTGGAGATCGTGCGCGCCGCGCAACTGCTCTACGAGCTTGACGAGCGCGAGATGGCGATACCGCTGCTGGCCGACATGGGCGAGAACGGCGATCCCGAAGCGCTCGCCGGCCTCGGCGAGATGGCCCAGCGCTACAACGATGCACGCGGCATGCTGCTGCTCGGCAAGGCAGCACTCAATCGCGGCCTTCCGTTCGATTTCTACGCCTACCCCGTCAACGGCATTCCGCAGTTCACGCCGATCGGTCCCGAAGTCGAGCGCAGCATCGTCTATGCGATCGCCCGCCAGGAGAGCGCGTTCAACCCCCGTGTGGTCTCACCGGCACAGGCCTACGGCCTGATGCAGGTGACGCCCGACGCTGCGCGCTATGTCTGCAAGCGGCACGGTGCGACTTACGATCTGGGGCGGCTGAAGAACGATTCGGTCTACAACGCCACGCTCGGCTCGGCCGAACTCGGCGGACTGCTCGAGGATTATCGCGGCTCTTACATCATGACCTTCGCCGCCTACAATGCCGGCCGCGGCAGCGTGAGGAAGTGGGTCGAGCGCTACGGCGATCCGCGCGACCCCAAGGTCGACGCGGTCGACTGGGTCGAGCTGATTCCGTTCTCCGAGACGCGCAATTACGTGCAGCGGATCATGGAGAACCTGCAGGTCTACCGGGCCCGCTTCGGCGGCGGCACGCGCCTGCAGATCGAGGCCGATTTGCGCCGCGGCGCCGGCAGCGTGGAATAGCGGCGGCGTCTCTCCCGTTCGAAGGCATGCCCTGCGCGATCGCCAAATATGCCTGGATTTAAGTGACACGCTCCATGCCCCGCCTTGGTCGCGTCCGTCTGGGGAGAGATCTTGGCTATCCCGGGCAACAAGACGAGGAGGAAAGCCGGGAAAGACGTTGCCGCCGTCCGCTCTCGTCTTCATGTCGATCGTGCCGTTGAGCACCCACCACGAAAGTCGAAGTCAAAACAAGCAACGGTCCAAGCCACGGTCCAGAATTGCCGAAACGCTCTTGGCTTCACGACCTTCGACGAGCCTCGCTTGGCGTCCCCCGCTCGCCCGCTGCCCGCCAGAAGACCGCACAAAAGCAAGAGCCCCGGCGGTTTCCCGCCGGGGCTCTCTGTCAGGTCGTTAGACCGAACTTACCAGTTGCGCTGAGCGCGGAGGAGAAGGTTCAGGCTGTCCTGATCCTTCAGCTCGTAGAAGGCTGCGGGCTTGGCAGTAGCCGCGTTGCCTGCATAGGCCGCCACACCGGAATACTTCTGGTCGAGATGCGTCCAGGTGAAGTCAGCAGAGAAGGTCAGGTTCTTGACCGGTGTCCAGCGGGTGATGAGACCCAGCTGAGCGATGTTGAAGTCCGGGTCGCAGGTCGAACCAGCAGTGAGGGCAGCAGCCATCGCGCCGCTTCCGCAAATGAAGGTCTTTGAAGCGCCCGTGTACTGGATACCGGCGTAAGCACCGTAGATCGCCGTATTCCAGTAGGGATCCCAGTTGTGCGTATAAGCACCACGGAAGCCCCACGTTTTGATCGACTCCTGAGAGCCGCCCGCAATAAAGACGGTATCGGGTGCGCTGGCGAAGCCGATGCTCTGGTAAGCGCCGGCCAAGCCGGAACTGCCGAACATCGAATAGCTCACCGATGCGAGGTCCTGGATATTGTAACGGGTCGCTCCGTCGGTGTAGACGCCCTGGAGGTTGATCGAGTCACCCGCACCAGTCGGGATGTTCTTGATCGACAGGGCCGCCTGGACTGCCCAGCCCCACTTGTCATCCGGATGGCCGGTGACCTCGGAGGCGCCGTAATAGCCAACGTGGTTCTCGTGCGCGGCGGCCGACAACTGGAACAGACCCCAAGCCTGGTCAATACGAACCATACCGACGATATCCGGCATGCGCGATCCGCCGTAATCGCCTACTCCGTAGGCGCCACCGAGAATGCCGGCAGCGGTGATGCCGGAGGCGTTGATGACGCCAGCCTGGTAGTACTGAGCCTGATCCTGAGCCGAGATTGCGGCCGTAATGCCCTGACCGAAGTCAGCGGTGTAGGTGAACTGATTGACACCAGTGACCGTACCGCCACCACCGACGAGACCATCGAAGTTGTTGCCGGGATAGTTGGTCCAGGGAGCGGAGAACTGGGAGACCGCCTTACCCATCGTGAAGCCAGCGAACTGGATGAAGGCGTAGTACACGCCGAGCGCACCACCAGCCACCGAGCCGCTGCCCGATGTACCCGCGGGAGCCGCGTCGTACGCGGTCGTGCCACCGGTCAAACCAGCACCGGCGCCAGCATAGCCGCCCGTGGTCCAGCTGAAGGTCGCATCGAAGAACGTGCGGACCACGCCGTACTCGGTCGCGGTACGGGTATCGATGTTGAGGTCCTGGCGAGACCGCATGGTGTAGTAGTTGCTGAGGCGATTGTGCGCCCCACCGACGCCGCTGAACTGGCCATTGTAGACGCTGTTGGTGTTCAGCGCGACTTCAGCGCGCAGATAACCACCCAGCTTGATGCAAGTGTCGGTGCCCGGGATGTAGTAGAAACCCGCGCCGTACAGCGAGCAGATCCTCACGTATTCGACCGCTTTGGCCTTCACGGGCAGATCGGCTGCTTGAGCTCCGCCCACGGCGATCAGACCCGCCGCTGAGCCGAGCAAAAGGCTCTTAACCAACTTCATGTTAAACCTCCAAGTTGCTCTTCAGGGAAGGTCACTGACCGGACGGCCAATTCCCCAACCCCCTTTAAATCACCGCTTCGGGCTCCTTCGCGTCTTCGGACACACCCGCATGAACGCGAGGGACTTAAGCGAATTGACCTAAACGGGACGACCTCGGGATGCCCCCCTCCGTCGCTCAGTCACAATTACCGAACGTCCTTGCACACACAACAAGAGAACGCTTCGAAACGGGCCTGAGAAGCGGGTTTTCCGACGGGTGTTGCACAAATAACACGCAGATGTGATCAAGCCGCCTCCGCAATGCATTGTTTTTACTGACATTTTCGACGCGGTTCCATCTGCCATCAAAGTTCCCCACTTAAGGCGCCGCGGGCGAGATCCTGGCCGGGAGAGGCTTTGACGCACTCGAATCGTGGAATCACAGGAGACTCAAGCAGCAAGGCATCGACCTGCTCCCCGCCTTCCCGGCCTGATGCAGGCACGGCCTTGAGATGCGCGACGCACACCGCCTGCGGATAGCGGAGGTTATGGGGCGGGCTGGCGGAGACGACAAGATTCGAACCTTCGACCGCCCCGCCCGAATCCTTGATTCTTCCAGAAAATTCAGCCTCTTACGCGAGCGCAATGGTTGTCATCGGCGAAACCGTCCCTGGACGCTCGAGCTCGGCGCCCATTCTCGCAGCGTTACGGTCATGCTCCGGGAGCAAATTGCCTTGTTGCGAAAATCGCTGGGAATATTCGAACGAAAACACGCGCTTCCAAATTGACCAGCCCAAGCAATTAGATGCATAAGGCTCGCACCGGAGAGGTGGCCGAGTGGCTGAAGGCAACGCTTTGCTAAAGCGTCATACGGTCTCAAGCTGTATCGAGGGTTCGAATCCCTCCCTCTCCGCCACCCAGCAGCAGAATCAATCAAGGCCTTTGCGTTCTTTCACCTGAAGGCAGTCGTGAGGGCTGGTGCGAAAGCCTGGCGCAAGGATCGGCGCCGCGAACTCAGCTCGATTCGCACCACCTTATATGTGTGGGTAGGTGCCTGGGTCCGCGTCTAGCGGCGGAACCGCCAGATCCGCCAATGCGAGGGCGAAATCAGCACCGCCTCGCCGGCCCAGACATTGTACCAGACGCCGGACCTGCGCCGGCACGGAAACGACCAGGGCAGAATCCCCGTCTTGTGCGGACGTCCGAGTTCCAGATCGCACTCATCGGGAGCGATCTGAATCGGCAGCCATCGTTCATCGGTGTCGGGCCCGCTCATGCCGCACGGGTCTTATGTCGCGGCACGACGTAAAAACTTGATTCAGCGCAATCACGCCCACCCGTGCGAACACGGTGCGGATGCGATGCTCGGTTCAGTGCGTGGAGACCCACGCCCTCGCCTCGCGCTGGGCGGCCGAGATCTCGGCCTCCGACATCTGCCCGGCGACTTCCTGGCGCAGCGTCACAGCGTCCTTGCGGCCCTTCAGGGCGGCGAGGTTGAACCATTTGTGCGCGGCGACAAGATCGACGAGCCCGGACCGGCCGCTCGCCCAATAGATCCCGCGCTCGAACAACACGTCCGACAGTGCAGTCGCGTCGATCGGCGTTGCCGTCTCCAGATCGAAAGTACCCTGAAACATAACGCATCCCCTTTTTTCTTGTGCCTTGCTCCCCCGAGCGCGGCTCCCGTCCAACTCTGAATGTGCATGACCCTTTCTGGGACCCTGCACTGTTCAACTCATCCCTTAGTCTTCTTGCTCAAGGCCGTTTGCCGGCTTGTTGGAGGTGATGATGGCGGGCAAATTTGAATGGCAGTTTAAGCATCGCGATGAAGCAGACGTAAACGCGAGCGCGCGGCGCCGGCGCGCAGAATTCAAAAAGTCCCTGATTTGCAGGCACTTATGCGATTCGTCAGATTTGGTTTACCCTGGAATTTTGGGACATCGATAACCATCGCGCGCGGTGGGACGGATCCCGTGGCGCTCCCACGCGCTATCGGCACCCGCGCCGGCCACTGTCCAGGCTTTCGCCGGGCTCATCGTCTGGAGCGCCGAAGCTTCAGCGAAGGCGGCAGGCGGATGACGGCATTCAGGAGACAGCCATGTCGCACGAGAAGCCGCAGCGGACTCGATCGCCCGGTCGAGGCCCGGCGATGACAGCGCGAATGGCAGAAGCGGCGTGCGAGCAGCGCGCAATCGGGCCGCAGCCTTCACCAGCCCAAGGTGGAGCGGCCAGCGCAACGATCACGCCGTGGTCGGATCAGCAATGTGGGGAAAAGGAATGCCGGCAATACCCCGGCCTCAGGAGAACGAGGGCGTCGGCGAACACGTCAGGACCAGATTCCACTTTGACCGCGAGGCTACTCGTGAAATTGCAGAACCGGAGAACCGGCCCCGCACCGAACGAAGAAAACTCGTTTCTTCTGCCGGACCGCAAAAGAGAACGGTCCGACCGTTGACCTGATGTCTCGCCGACACCCTCTATCGTCGACCAGAACCTCCAGGAGGCGCTGATGACGTGCCGGCTCTCGAGGAGCCGGCAACTTCAGAAGCGAAGTTACTTCTTCTTGGCGACCTTGCGGGTCTTCTTCGCAGTCTTCTTCACTGCGCTCTTCGCCTTCTTCGCCTTCTTTGCCTTCTTAGCTTTCTTGGCCATGTTGCCCTCCGATGTGTGAGATGGCTTAATCGCTGCATGCATTCGGGGATCGAGTGCACACTCATCCCGAATACACCAACACAACGAAAAAAACAGCGTCTCGCTTAAAGAAGTGTTGACGACGCAAGGCGCGTGCGCTTGGCGAGCGCGATGCAAGCACGCTGCATGATGCGTTTGCACGATCGCGCGGAGTGCCCGCATCGTCGATGTCTGCGAGAGATGCGATTACAGAAAACTCTATGCAGCAAGTATTTTTCTGCACGCGCGTATCGCGCACGATCGACCCGTCGGTGCGCATGGTGACGGTCGAGATCACCTTGCAAAGGCGTTTCGCGGACTCTGAGTCGCGATTTTTGGCAACGAAAATATTTTCATGATTAATGGCGCGAGCGCTCGTCGGAGCGTCTGCGAGCCGCCGTTTTGCGCGAATCGCGTGACGGCGATTCGGTCGCGGCGTCGCCATCGATGGGATGAAGTTTACCGCCGAGAATGCGCGCGAGCGTCGCAGCCGAGGAACGAAAACGCGGTGACGAACTTATCCGTCACCTCGTTCGAACGTGCGAGGTCAGACGCCGAGCTTCGACTTCAGCAGGTCGTTGACGCTCTGCGGGTTGGCCTTGCCGCCGGACGCCTTCATCACCTGGCCGACGAACCAGCCGAGCGACTGCGGCTTGTCCTTGACCTGCGCGGCCTTGTCGGGATTGGCCGCGATGATGTCGTCGACAACCTTTTCGATCGCCGAAAGATCGGTGACCTGCTTCATGCCGCGGCTTTCGACCAGCGCGCGGGGATCGCCGCCCTCCTGCCAGACGATCTCGAACAGATCCTTGGCGATCTTGCCCGAGATCGTGCCCTCGCCGATCAGGTCGATGATCCCCGAGAGCTGCTCGGCGCTCACCGGAGAGTCCGTAATATCCCGGCCTTCCTTGTTGAGACGGCCGAACAGCTCGTTGATCACCCAGTTCGCCGCCATCTTGCCGTCGCGCGCGCGGTTGCCGAGCTTGTCGAGCACCGTCTCGTAGAACACCGCGCTCTCGCGCTCGGCGACCAGCACGCTCGCATCATAGGCCGAGAGGCCGAGATCGGCGACGAAGCGCGTCTTCTTCTGGTCCGGCAGCTCCGGCAGCTTTGCCTTCAGCTCGTCGACGAACTCCTGGCTGAATTCGAGCGGCAGCAGGTCGGGATCGGGGAAGTAGCGATAGTCGTGCGCCTCTTCCTTGGACCGCATCGAGCGCGTTTCGCCCTTGTTGGGATCGAACCGGCGCGTCTCCTGCTCGATCTGACCGCCGTCCTCCAGAATCTCGATCTGGCGCCGCGCTTCATACTCGATCGCCTGGCCGATGA
Source organism: Bradyrhizobium symbiodeficiens (assembly GCF_002266465.3). Lineage (NCBI taxonomy): Bacteria > Pseudomonadati > Pseudomonadota > Alphaproteobacteria > Hyphomicrobiales > Nitrobacteraceae > Bradyrhizobium > Bradyrhizobium symbiodeficiens. Next base: position 4,293,993 of record NZ_CP029427.2, read on the forward strand.
AGGTGATCGAGTTCATGTTCTTGATTTCGCAGCGGGTGCCCAGCGGCGCGCCGGGCTTGCGCACGGACACATTGACGTCGGCGCGCAAGGATCCCTTCTCCATGTCGCCGTCGCAGGTGCCGAGGTAGCGCATGATCGAGCGCAGCTTGGTGACATAGGCCTTGGCCTGCTCGGCGTCGCGGATGTCCGGCTTCGAGACGATCTCCATCAGCGCCACGCCACACCGGTTGAAATCGATGTAGGACAGCGACGGCGACCGGTCGTGCAGCATCTTGCCGGGATCCTGCTCCAGATGCAGCCGCTCGATGCCGATGGAGACACTGCGGCCGCCGTCGAGATCGACGATCACCTCGCCCTCGCCCACGACAGGCGACTTGTACTGGCTGATCTGGTAGCCCTGCGGCAGGTCCGGATAGAAATAGTTCTTGCGGTCGAACACCGAGCGCAGGTTGATCTGCGCGTTGAGACCGAGCCCGGTCCGGACAGCCTGCCTGACGCATTCCTCGTTGATGACGGGCAGCATGCCCGGCATCGCGGCATCGACCAGCGACACCTGCGAGTTCGGCTCGCCGCCGAACGCGGTGGACGCGCCGGAGAACAGTTTCGACTTCGACGTCACCTGGGCATGGATCTCCATGCCGATGACCACCTCCCAGTCACCGGTGGCGCCCTTGAGAAGCTTGTGCGTGGCCGTGCTCATGTCGTGCTCCCGAGCAGCGTGGCAGCGATCCGCTCCCACTCCGCTTCCAATGAATCCTTTGCAGCGGGCTGGCCGGCCTGGCGGTACCAATAGCCGGCATTGCCGAGATCGCCTTCGACGCGGTGCAGGTAGGCATGCACCCAGGCGGCGTCACGGCTGTTGTCGTCCTGGACGATCCTGTGCGCCTGGTCCCAATCGCCCTTGGCGGCCCACCAGAGACCTTCGAGCGGCGCGTTCAGCCCAGGCGCGGGCGCCGCGCCATCGAGGCTCGCGATGAACGCGGCGGCATTCACCACCACCTCGCGGGCGTGAAGCGGCCGGCGGCCTGCTCGATCACCTCGCCGAGCGAGAACAGCGTCTCCTCCTCGAACGGACGGCCGATCAATTGCAGGCCGAGCGGCAGGCCCTGCGCGTCCTTGCCGGCGGGCACGGCGATGCCGGGCAGGCCCGCCATGTTCACGGTCACCGTGAAGATGTCGTTGAGATACATCTCGACCGGATCCGCGCCGCCCTTCTCGCCGATGCCAAAGGCCGCCGACGGTGTCGCAGGCGTCAGGATCGCGTCGACGCCCCGCGCGAAGCAATCCTCGAAATCCTTCTTGATCAGCGTACGCACCTTCTGCGCGCGCAGATAATAGGCATCGTAATAGCCGGCCGAGAGCACATAGGTGCCGATCATGACGCGGCGGCGGACCTCCGCACCGAACCCCTCGGCGCGGGTGTTCTCGTAGAGCTCGTTGATGTTCTTGCCCTGCTCGCGCAGGCCATAGCGGACGCCGTCATAACGCGCGAGGTTCGAGGACGCCTCCGCCGGCGCCACGATGTAATAGGCCGGCAGCGCGTATTTGGTGTGCGGCAGCGAGACCTCGACGAGTTCGGCGCCGGCCGCCTTCAGCCAGGCCGCGCCCTCGCTCCAGAGTTTTTCGATCTCGGCCGGCATGCCGTCGAGACGATATTCCCGGGGGATGCCGATCTTCATGCCCTTCACGGATTTGCCGATCGCGGCCTCGTAATCCGGCACGGGGATGTCGACCGAGGTCGTGTCCTTGGGATCATGACCGGCCATCGAGCGCAGCAGCATCGCGCTGTCGCGGACGCTGCGTGCGATCGGACCCGCCTGGTCGAGCGAGGAGGCAAAGGCGACGATGCCCCAGCGCGAACAGCGGCCATAGGTCGGCTTGATGCCGACGGTCGCTGTGAATGCCGCCGGCTGACGGATCGAGCCGCCGGTGTCGGTCGCGGTCGCACCCATGCAGAGCAGCGCCGCCACGGCCGAGGCCGAGCCGCCGGACGAACCGCCCGGCACCAGCGTCGTGTTGCTTCCTTCGCGCCGCCAGGGATTGCCGACCGGACCGAAGCACGAGGTCTCGTTGGCCGAGCCCATCGCGAACTCGTCATTGTTGAGCTTGCCTAGCATCACTGCACCGTCGCGCCACAGCTGCGAGGTGATGGTGGACTCGTAGGTCGGCACGAAATTGCCGAGGATCTTCGAGCACGCCGTGGTGCGCACGCCCCTGGTCGCGAACAGATCCTTGATGCCGAGCGGGATGCCGGCGAGCGGGCCGGCATCGCCCTTGGCGATCTTCCCGTCCACGGCCCGCGCCATGTCGCGCGCCTGCTCCGGCGTCTCCATCACGAAGGCATTGAGCACCCGCGCTGCCTCGATCGCGCTCAGATGCGCATCGGTCAGTTCGAGGGACGTGAAAGTCTTGGCCGCGAGACCCTTGCGGGCCTCGGCGAGCGTCAGCGATGTCAAATCGGTCATTTATTGATCGGGCTGCAGAAGAACGGAGACAGGGTCTTGTCGTTGGCCGGGTCGTCTTTTTTCTTGGCGGCGGCGTTCGCGGCAGCCTCGATCTCGTCGAGCACGGCATTGACGGCGACGTTGGGATCGGCAGCCTTGCCCTGCCGCTCCATCTTGTCGAGATAGTTCATGTAGGCCTGATAGGCCTTCTCGTCGTCGCAAAGCATGCACATGACACGGGTCCTAAAAACTACTCGACGACCTTCGGCACCAGAAAGAAGTGGCCTTCGGTCGCAGGCGCGTTGGCAACGATATCGTCGGCGATCTCGCCGTCATCGACCACGTCCTGCCGCTTCTTCATCCGCATCGGGGTGACCGAGGTCATGGGCTCCACGCCCTCGACATTGACCTCCGAGAGCTGCTCGACAAAGGCGAGCATGGCGTTGAGCTCGCCCTGCAGATGCGGAACCTCGCCTTCGGAAACCGCAATGCGCGCCAGATGCGCGATGCGGCGGACGGTAGCGGCGTCGACGGACATTATATAAGGCCTCTCACGGCAAAACCTATGTGCCGTATAGCAGAGGCCGGTTTTGCGCCGCAACCGGGTGACTGGCCCTAGCCAGCCAGCGCCTTCATCCGGGCCAGAGCGGATTTGGCAAAATCCCGGGTCAATTCGGCCGCGGGGACCTCGCGGCCCAGCGCCACGGCCTGGCCGGCCCAGAGATTGGTGAAATCCACCCTGCCCTGCTTTTCGGCAGCCGCTTTCAGCGGCCCCAGCGCGGTCGCCGCATGGGGGAACGGCGGTGCGTCCGGCGAGATCGGACCGGCCTCGCGCATCAGGCGGTTCTGGAGGCCGCGCGCCGGGCGCCCGGTCATGACATTGGTGATCACGGTGGAATCGTCCCGCGCTTCAGCCAGCGCCTTGCGGCCTCCCGGCGAGACCTTGGATTCCGGACAACGCAAGTAAGCGCTGCCGATCTGCACGCCGGAGGCGCCGAGCGCGAAGGCGGCGGCGATGCCGCGTCCATCCGCGATGCCACCGGCCGCGATCACCGGCACCTTCACGGCATCGGCGACCTGCGGCACCAGCGCAAACGTGCCGGGCTGCTCGGAGATCTTGTCGGTCAGGAACATGCCGCGATGGCCGCCCGCCTCGGCGCCTTGCGCAATTACGGCATCGACGCCGTGCTGTTCGAGCCAGACGGCCTCCCTCACCGTTGTCGCCGACGAGATGACGAGGCAGCCGGCCGCCTTGACGCGCGTGAGCAGCGCCTGCTCCGGCAGGCCGAAATGGAAGCTGACGATTTCGGGCTTCAGCTCCTCGACGACCTCGCAGAAGGCAGCGTCGAAAGGCGCGCGGTTCGCCGCCGAGATCGGCGCTGCGGGATCTAGACCATGCTCGGTGTAATAGCCCGTGAGCCGCTGCTTCCAGCGCGCCTCGCCCTCGGTCGAAAGGTCAACCGGCGTATGGCAGAAGAAGTTCATATTCACCGGCGCCTTCACGCGCTGGCGAATGATGTTGACCTGCTCGCGCGCCTTCTCCGGCGACAGCATCGCACTCGGCAGCGAGCCGAGCCCACCGCCCTCCGCCACGGCGATCACCAGTTCCGCATCCATCACGCCGGCCATCGGCGCCAGCACGATCGGAAATTCGGTCTTGAAGAGGTCGATCAGTCGACGGTCAGGCCACATGGTTGTTCTCTCTAGATTCGGGCGACGGACGCGATGGAGTTGCGGCGGCCGGCAAGAAGCTGCTCCGCTTCAACCGCAATCCGACCGACGATCTCGGCTGCCGGTGGAATATCATGGATCAGTCCGACCGCCTCGCCCGCGATGACGGCCGCGACGTCGAAATTTCCGGCGGCTTTTGCCGCCGTATATTCCGCCGCGACTGCGGCGACATTCTGCATCAGCTCGACTTCGCGGCCGATCCAGCGCCGGGCGTGATCATTGACCAGGCATCGGCCGGTAAACGGCGCCGGCCAGACATTGTTGCGGGAGAGATCGAAGATAATGCCGCGCAACGTCGAACCGCTGTTCGCCGCGCAGATGCGCCGCTTGGCCTCCTCCGCACCGTCAGCCTCCACGCTCGCATAGAAGCGCGTGCCGAGCAGCACGCCGCTCGCGCCCAGCATCATCATGGCGGCGAGCCCGCGCCCGTCGGCAATGCCGCCGGCAGCGACCACCGGCACGCCCGCGGCAAGATCGACGATCGCAGGCACGAGATCGACCGTGGTGCGGGAGGCGCCGTGACCGCCCGCCTCCGTTCCCTGCGCGATCAGAATATCGGCGCCGGCATCGAGCGCCTGTCGCGCCATCGCTTCGTCCTGAACCTGGCAGATCAGACGCGCGCCGGCTGACTTGATCCTGGCTGCGAACGGCGCGGGATCGCCAAACGACAACATGATCGCCGAAGGCTTTGCCGCCAGCGCGATGTCGAGAAGCTCGGGCCGCTTGGCAAGGCTCCATGTGATGAAGCCGATCCCGAACGGCGCGGACAGGGAGGCGAGCTTCGCCGTCTCCTGCTCCAGCCAAATCCTCTCGCCATAGCCGCCGCCCAGAATGCCAAAGCCGCCGGCACAGCTCACCGCCGCGACCAGACGGCTGCCCGCGATGACATCCATCGGCGCCAGCAGGACGGGATGGCTGATCTCAAGTAGCGTGGTCAGCGATGTCGCGATCGGCATGGCTCTTTCCTGATCTGGACAGCGAGACTAGGTCCGACTAGCATTCTCGGAAAATGAATTGTAGCGAACGCTGCCATCTGAAAAGCGAAACGACATCATGGAACTCGGCGACCTCAAGACCTTTGCCGCAGTTGCCCGCAGCGGTGGCATCACCCGCGCTGCGGAAGAGCTGAACACCGTGCAATCCAACGTCACCCAGCGCGTCAAGGCGCTGGAGGCGGAGATCGGCACGCCGCTGTTCGAACGCCACAGCCGCGGCATGACACTGACCGGCGCCGGCAAGCGCCTTTTGCCTTACGCGCAACGGATGGCCGCGCTCTCGCGCGAGGCCGTGCTGGCCGCGCGCGACGACGGCGAGCCGAAGGGACCGCTTGCGATCGGCTCGATGGAGACGACCGCGGCGGTGCGGCTGCCGCCGCTGCTCGCCGATTTCCACCGCCGCTGTCCCGCCGTGCGCCTTTCCTTGCGTACCGCACCGACCGCCGACCTCGTCGCAAGCGTGCTCGAAGGTGCGCTCGATGGTGCCTTCATCGCAGGGCCGATCGCCCACGACGACCTCACTGCGACGAGCGCCTTCCGCGAGGAGCTGGTGCTGGTCAGCGCGCGGCGCTGGGCTTCGCTTGCCGAGCTGCGCGCCGGCACGCCGGAGTCCGGCCCGACCGCGCTGGTGTTCCGCACCGGCTGCACCTACCGCCAGCGCCTCGAGCAGATCTTCGTCGAGTTCGGCTGGCCTTCCGCCGCGCGCTTCGAGCTCGGCACACTCGACGGCATGATCGGCTGCGTCGCCGCCGACATGGGCGTGACGTTGCTGCCGCGCGCAGTCGTCGAACGCAGCGCGATGAATGGCACCGTCTCGATCCACACCCTCAGCGCTTCGCATGCCCGGGTCGAGACACTCTTCATCCAGCGTCGCACCGGACATCAATCCAGCGCGCTGGCCGGCTTTGCCGCTTGCCTGAAAACCGACGAGGACGTCATCGCAGCCTGACGCGGTGACGCCGCGTCAGGCTGCGCCGTTCTAGAGTCGAATGTCCTCATAGGACTCGATCCGCCGCGGACCGACCGAGGTTGCCTCGTGCGAATCCGCATCAGCGAGATTGCCGAAGTCGAGCCTGGTCAATTTCGCGAGGTCCGCGATCGAGACCTGGAAGACGCTGACATCCTCCTCCGACATCTTCTCGCGCAGATCCACCTCCTGGATGCGATCGATGTCCATGATCAGCTTTCGCTGGCTCATCAGGAATGCCGCCGCCTTGAGCGCGTCGTCATCCTCGTTGCGCCGGATCAGGATCTTCCAGAAATATTTCGGAATTTGAACGCCGCCGAAGCTCGGATCCTTGTGCGGCCGCCCGGCCGGATTGGGCAGATCGGAGCCATCGGCATCCGGCCCGTCGAACACAGGACCATTCATGACGATGCCCTTCTCCTGGCCTTCGAGCAGGACATCGCGGGTGTAATCCTCCAGTCCCGCCCAGACCTGCTTGCCCTGGTTGAACGAGAAGAACTGGGGTGAGCAATTGGTGAAGTGGAAGGAATCGTCACCATGCTGCTTGGCCGCGGCGACGGTGTCGCCCCAGGTCGCGTCCAGACGGCGCACGAGGTGGCCGCGGTCGAACGGGTTCTTGCTGCGGTCCGCCTCGAGGGTCGCCTGCTTGCGGTAGAACTCGTTGCCGATCTGGGCATCGTCATCGATGCGCGGATCGCGCAGCCAGGAATCGCCCTCGCGCTTGCCGACGTCCTGCTGCTGCCCGCCGTCGATATTGACACAGCTGAAGAAGGCGAGCCGGCGCTGCTTGTTCATGACCACGCTGTAGTTGAAATATTTCAGCTCGGACTGCTTTGAATTCCCCTTGAGCGTCGCGATCTCGGATTTGAGAGCGGTTGGAATCTTCGGCAAGGGCACCGAAAATTTCCCGGTGCCGAGAAAATTCGCCTTGTATCCGGGGCGCGATTTCAGCGTGCTCTGATTGATATGCACGGCCTCCATCGGCAGGCCGTTCGCACTGAGGTTTGACGGGAGGCGGGACGGCGGAACGAGCAACGGCTTGCCGCCGTTCTGCATGCCGCCGTTCGGGCCTCCGCCGTTGCTCCCCGCGGGAACCGGCAGGGGCGCCGGCGGCGCGAACGGAATGTCCTTCCTGAATGTCGGCAACGGCACGCGGATCGGGACCACCAGCGAGGTCCCGTCCAGGGACTGCTCGACCCAGAAATTGGCGCCGAAAGCGGGCGCGGCGACCGGCGGCCGAGCGTTCTCGACCTCGAGCCGGACCGGCGGCTCTTCCTCATCCAGCACCGGCTTGATCAGGGGATGGGAGCCGACGGCAACCTTGAGATCGGCGACGATCGCGCTGATCCGGATGCCTTCATTGGCCACCCAGTCGATCAGCGACTCGTCCATGGACGCTTTCCACACCTTGCCGTCCTTGGTCAGGGTGCGGCCCTGCCCATCCTTCCGGGGCACGCCGCTGTGATGCAGCGCGACCACCTGCCAGAAGCGGTTGAATGCCGGCGAGCCCGACGAGCCCGACGTCGTGTCGGTGTTGTACCAGAGGAAGTCGCCGACATATTTGAGCAGCTTGTTCTCGCGGACGCAGACCTGCTTCATCTGCCCGCTGGGATGCTGGACGATGGTGAGGTACTCGCCGGGATCTGCCTTGCCGGGCGCGCCGCTGAGCGGCAACCATCCGAAGTCCTCGAGCTTCTCCCCGCCCGACAGTGAGGTCGGCGCCACCGCGACGATCGAGAAATCCAGCCTGTCATTGGTGTAGAAGAATTTGCCCGGCTCGAAGCCGAACCGCACCGGCACACGCTCCTGCCCCGCGATGTCGAGCTCGTAGTTGAAATCGGCGATCGAATTGGCGGCGTCGGCCGGCTTGCCGAAGACATGATGGTTCGTCAGCAGCAGGCCCGGCCCGATCAGAAAGCCCGAGCCGTAGCCGAGCAGGTTCGACTTGAGATCCCTGAGCTGAATGCGGCAGACCGAGCGCGAGGCGCCAGTCCCCTTGGCGAGATAGTTGATGCTGTCGAGATCATTGCCCTGGATGATCCGCTCCAGGCCGATCTCGGCCTTCTCCACGTCCTGCGTCTCGGCCAGCAGCTGGCGCTGGCGCACGCGCATCTTTTCGACGGTCATCTCGATCGGACCGTCGCCCAGTTTCCGGTTCAAGGCTTCAGGTGAGAATTCGGCTTGCTTGAATCGCCTTTCTGAGCCCGCGATCAGGCTTGGCTTGATGAGCATGTGACCTCTCAAATGACTGGGCGAATATGGGACGTGGTCGGGACGCCTTAAAAATTACGCCAAGGTTGCAGCGCGAGCCTGAATTGCCGTTCGCTGCCGATCGTTCTGAAAATCGGGGTACGCGTCCCCACACTTTAGGATTGTTAATCTACTCTCACGCAATCATAGCGTCAATCGATGCGCGCAGCCGGAGCCGCGGCATCATGCCATGGCCTGCGCCTTCACTCGTGTGAGATTTGCCACAAATCGCCCGATGCAAATGTGCGTCACGATTTCGCGCGCTTGTTGCTGCCGTCGGACGATCTACCGCTTCAGCTGCCATCGCCGCAGCGCCACGACGGCCCAGATCGCTTCGACCAGACCGAACGGCCAGGCGCCCTGCAGAAAGCCGTAAGCCGAACCGAGCGCGCAGGACGCGGCGAACAGCAGAACGAACCAATGGCTGCGATCTTCCAGGGCGTAACTGATCAGCATCGCCGTGACGGCGAACAGGCCGAATAATGTCAGTGCATCCATGTTCCGGGTTCACTCCGCGGCGCCACGCGTGATATGCGCTACGTCATGCCCGCTCTTATCCTGCCCCTCGTCGATGCTGCAACCCACTGGCCCGCGCGCGGCGCGCTGGTCGGGCTCGACCTCGGCACCAAGACCATCGGCGTTGCCGTATCCAACGCGGACCGTCGGCTCGCAACCGGAGTCGAGACGATCCAGCGCAAGGCGTTCAAGCACGACGCGGCCCGGTTGCTGGCGATCGCGGCCGAACGCAAGGTGGTCGGCTTCGTGCTCGGCCTGCCCATCAACATGGACGGCAGCGAGGGTCCGCGCGCGCAATCCACCCGCGCCTTCGCCCGCAATTTTGCCGGCCTCACACCCCTCCCCATCGGCCTGTGGGACGAGCGCCTCTCGACTGCGGCGGTCGAGCGCGAGCTGATCGGCATGGATGTCAGCCGCGCCAAGCGCGCCGAGGTGATCGACGAGCACGCCGCGATCTTCATCCTGCAGGGTGCGCTCGACCGCCTCGCCAATCTCCGTCCAGGAGCTGCCTGACCGATGGCCGTCGTGATCGCGGCGCTGCTGCCGGTCTTCATCCTCATCGTGCTCGGCGTGGTCTTGAAGCGCAGCCTGATGCGGCTCGACACGCAATGGCACGGGCTGGAGCGGCTGACCTATTTCGTGCTGTTTCCAATGCTGCTGATCCAGACGCTGGTGAAGGCCGACCTCTCCAGGGTGCCGGTCGCCGGTGTCGGCGGCGCGCTGCTGCTGTCGGCGCTGGCGATGTCGCTGCTCTGCCTCGCGCTGCGCCCGGCCCTGGCGCGGCTCGATATCGACGGCCCCGCCTTCACCTCGATCTTCCAGGGCGCGACGCGGTGGCAGACCTACGTGGCGCTGTCGGTCTCCGCCAACCTGTATGGCGATGTCGGGCTGGCGCTGGCGTCGGTGGCAATGGTCGCGATCATTCCGCTGGTCAACGTCTTCAGCGTCGCGGTGCTCGCACATTACGCAGCGCCGGAGAAGCAGTCAGCACGGACCATCGCCATGACGGTGATCCGCAATCCCCTGATCTGGGCCTGTGTCATCGGCCTTGCCATCAACGTCATGCATCTCCCATTGCCGAAGATCTGGCACGAGGTGGCCGACGCGCTCGGCCGCTCCTCGCTCGCGATCGGCCTGCTCGTCACCGGCGCGGGCCTGCAGCTCAAGGGACTGCTCCGCCCCAGCCTCGGCGCGACGCTCGGCGTGGCGTTCAAGCTGGTGCTGATGCCCTTGCTCGCGTTGGCGCTCGCCTTGTGGTTTGGGCTATCGGGCAACAGTCTTGCGATCGTCGCGATCTGCGCGGCGGTCCCGACCTCTCCCAGCGCCTATGTCCTCGCCCGCCAGATGGGCGGTGACGCACCGCTGCTGGCGCAAATCATCACGCTGCAGACGATCCTGGCGGCGATCACCATGCCGATCGCGATCGCGCTGGTGGCCTAGCTCCCCAGCCACATCGTCAGCACCACAGCGGTCAGATTGTTCATCGCGTGCAGCGCGATGGTGAGCCAGAGTGAATTCGCGCGATAGCGCATGTAGCCGAACCACAGTCCGATGGTGAAGACCTCGGCGAGGAAGTAGATGTCGTATTGCAGGTGCACGACCGTCCAGACCAGCGACGACAGCAGGATCGCGCCCGGCACGCGCAAAAAGCTCGCCGACCAGCCGCGATAGAGGAAGCCGCGCGCCAGGATCTCCTCCGACATCGGCGCGGCCACGCTGAAGGCGAACAGCAGCAACAGCGCCGCGCCCTTGTCGCGGCCCGATTTCAACAGATCGGTCATGAAGCCCGGCGTCGCCTCGCGGCCGAGCGCGCGCGACATCGTCTCCCAGACCACCACGATCAGGATGAGGCCGACGGCACCGAACAGCAGTTGCTTCCAGGACGGCCAGTGCAGCGCGAGATAATCGACGAAGGAGGCCTTCTTGATGGCAATGGCCAGCCACACCGCCAGAAGCGTTGCCGGCAGTCCCATGATGACCGAGAGCGCGAGCGCCTGCGGCTCGTGGCCGATCGCCTGGACCGAGGCGAGGTCCATGGGAAGACCACGCAGCGCCGCCAGCAGGACGACGGCGCCGATCTGCCCGACGAACATTGCGGCGAAGATGACGAGGCCCCACAACGCCGTGCCCCAGAACAGCCAGACGCGCGGCGGCGCAGGCGTCACGGTCAGCGGCGGATGGTCGGGATTGAGGGAGTCCATCAATGGGCTTTCGTTCGGAACACTCACGGCAGCGCCCGCTCCAGCAGCCCGCGAGCCCCGCCGCTGTCGAGCTCGACCGCGCCGTACATGCTGGCGTGATTGGCCGCAAGGCGCGTGCTCGCGAACAGTTCGGCATTGCGCGGCGACACGCTGTTCAGCGCCGCCGCAGCGGCCAGCAGCGCCAGCTTCTCGACGGCGAGGCGCGCGACGCGCTCGCCATCGGCGCGCCGAAAAGTCTTGCCGATGAAGCTGGCCGCCTCGCCTGCCCCAGGCAAACCCTTCGTCTCGGCCGCTAACGCCTGCAACACGGCCGTCGCCGCCTCCGGCTCGCGCGAGAGCGCCCGGAGCACGTCGAGGCACATCACGTTGCCCGAGCCTTCCCAGATCGCGTTGACCGGCGCCTCCCGGTAATGTCGCGCCAGGATGCCGTCCTCGACATAGCCATTGCCGCCGAGGCACTCCATGGCTTCATAGAGGAACGGCGGCGCACTCTTGCAGGTCCAGTATTTGATCGCGGGCGTCAGCAGCCGCATATAGGCGGCCTCCGCCGCATCGTGCGGCGTGCGGTCGAAGGCGCGGCAGAGCCGCATCACCAGGGCCGTGCTCGCCTCGACATGCAGCGCCATGTCCGACAGCACCGCCTGCATCAGGGGCTGGTCGGCCAGATGCTTCTGGAACACGCTGCGGTGACGGGCGTGATGCAGTGCATGCGCGAGCCCCGAGCGCATCAGACCGACCGAGGCGATCGCGCAATCCTGCCGCGTCAGCTGCACCATCTGGATAATGGTGCGGATGCCCTTGCCCTCCTCGCCGACCCGTTCGGCGTAGGCACCCGTGAATTCGACCTCGGACGAGGCATTGGAGCGGTTGCCGAGCTTGTCCTTCAATCGCTGGAACTGGATCGCATTCACGGAACCGTCCGGCGCGAAGCGCGGCATGAAGAAACACGTCAGGCCCTGCTCGGCCTGCGCCAGCACCAGGAACGCATCGCACATCGGCGCCGACATGAACCATTTGTGGCCGGTGATGCGATAGGCTTCGCCGTCACGGACGGCGCGCGTCATGTTGGCGCGCACGTCGGTGCCGCCCTGCTTCTCGGTCATGCCCATGCCGAGCGTCATGCCGCGCTTGTCCCACCACGGCGCGAACGTGGAATCGTAGCTCTTGGTCGACAGCACCGGCATCACGCGGCCGAGCAGATCCGGCTGCATCGCCAACGCACCGACCGAGGCGCGCGTCATCGTGATCGGACAGAGATGGCCGGTCTCGACTTGGGCCGCCATGTAGAATTTTGCCGCGCGGATCACTTCGGCGGCATCGCCCGCCGGTTTGCCGTTCGCAGTCCACGTCGAATTGTGCACACCGGCATGGGCGCTGTACGCCATCAGCTCGTGATAGGCCGGGTGAAACTCGACCTGGTCGCGGCGATTGCCTTTTGCGTCGAAGCTGCGCAGCTTCGGCGTATTCTCGTTCGCGACGCGCCCGAGATCTACCATCGCGGCCGAGCCCCATTGCTTGCCGAACTCGGACAACTCGCGTTCCGCCGCCGCACCACCGTTGGCCTTCACCGCATCGACCAGCGGCCGATCGACAGTGAACAGATCGACATCCTCGAACGGCGGCGATTGGTTGAAGACCTCGTGGGTCGCAAAGCTCGGCTGGTTCATCAGGTTTCCTCGGGGCGGAATCAGTTCCGCCGCGGCTGGATCGGAAAATCATAGGGCGCCCCGCCGGCCCCCGGCAGCGAAAAATGCCACCACTCCTTCGCATAGTTCACAAAGCCTTGCCTGGCCATCGCAGCCACCAGCCGTCTGCGCCAAGCGCGTTGCTCCGGCGTGATCGACGGTGCCGCGGTATGGCCTTTCGTGTCGGTGCAGTCGTAGCCGGTGCCCATGTCGACGCTGCCCTCAGGCAGTCGCGCCTCAACCGCCGCCGTGCAGTCGGCATAGGTTTTCGACGGGTCGTATTTGCCGGAATTGTCGGCCCTGAGATCGACCAGCGTAAGGTCCAGCGCCGCGCCGGTGGAATGCTGCGAGCGGCTCGCGATATAGCCGAGGCGGAACAGCTCGGTCTTGGGAATTTTCGGATTGTAGCGCCGCTCGGCGGCGGTCTCATGACCGTTCTGCGACCACTTGACCATATCGAGCGAGGCCCGCGCCGGCCGGTAGCAGTCGAGCATCTTCAGCGAAAGATTTTGCGCCGTCAGCTCCTGCTGCACCGCCTTCAGCCGCAGCCCCACCTCCCGCTTCACCACGCATTCACCGGCATTGTAGCCGGCGAGCGGACGGCCGACGAAATTGTTCGCGGTGGCGTAGCGGATGTCCTGGATGATGCTGGGATCGATCTCGCGCAGGTACACGAATCCGCCGGGGAGCGATTGGGCGTGGGCGGCGCCAACAAATGCTGCAACCAAGAGCGCTGTCAGAGTTGTCTTCAATGGGAGCCTCCACATCGTCATGGCCGGGCTTGTCCCGGCCATCCACGGCCTTATTTGCGTCAAATGCGATAGAAGAACGTGGATGCCCGGGACATAGGCAAGCGGAAGCGACGCCGTCCTTCGGACGGCTATGCCCGGGCATGACGATCGACGTCTTACCAGACTCCTCAGGGGATAACTCCCCGCCCCGGCATTGGCCCTTGCCCCCTCAGCCATCCGCGCCTATAGCTCTCGCTTTAATGACATCGAAATCGACCTTCGTCCTCGGCCACCGGCATTTGCTGGGCATCGAGGGCCTTTCCGCGGCCGACATCAGCGGCCTCCTCGACCTGTCCGAAGAATATGTCGAGCTCAACCGCCAGGTTGACAAGAAGCGCACCGTCCTGCGGGGACGGACGCAAATAAACCTCTTCTTCGAGGCCTCCACCCGGACCCAGTCCTCATTCGAGCTCGCGGGAAAGCGACTCGGCGCCGACGTCATGAACATGTCGGTCGCGTCCTCGTCCATCAAGAAGGGCGAGACGCTGATCGACACTGCGATGACGCTGAACGCGATGCACCCGGATATCCTGGTGATGCGCCACCACGCCTCCGGCGCGGTGGAACTGCTGGCGCGCAAGGTTGACGGTTCCGTGATCAATGCCGGCGACGGCGCCCATGAGCATCCCACGCAAGCCCTGCTCGACGCGCTCACGATCCGCCGCAACAAGGGCCGGATCGAAGGCCTCGTGGTCGCGATCTGCGGCGACGTGCTGCATTCGCGTGTCGCCCGCTCCAACATCATTCTGCTCAATACGATGGGCGCCCGCGTCCGCGTGGTCGGCCCCACCACGCTGCTGCCGCCGGGCATCGAGCGGATGGGCGTCGAGGTGGCCCGCGACATGCGCGAGGGGCTGAACGGCGCCGACATCGTCATGATGCTGCGGCTGCAGCGCGAGCGCATGAACGGCTCCTTCGTGCCGTCGACCTCGGAATATTTCCACTATTTCGGGCTCGACCAGAAGAAGCTCGCCTACGCCAAGCCCGACGCGCTCGTGATGCATCCCGGACCCATGAACCGCGGCGTCGAGATCGACTCGATCGTGGCCGATGGCGCCCAGTCCCTGATCCGCGAACAGGTGGAGATGGGCGTCGCCGTGCGCATGGCGGTGCTGGAAGCGCTCGCCCGTAACCTGCCGAACGCGTGATGCCGATGTTGACCGATCGCCGCCCCATCCTGCTCGCCAATGCCCGCGTCGTCGATCCCTCCAGGGATTTCGACGGTGTCGGCGACGTCCTGATCGCCGACGGCGCCATCCGCGAGACCCGCCGCGGCATCGGAGCTGCCGGCGTCCCCGAAGGCACCGACATCGTCAACTGCGCCGGCAAGATCGTCGCGCCCGGCCTGATCGACATGCGCGCCTTCGTCGGCGAACCCGGCTTCAGCCATCGCGAGACCTTTGCCACCGCAAGCCAGGCGGCCGCGACAGGCGGCATCACCACCATCATCTGCCAGCCCGACACCTCCCCCGTGATCGACAATTCGGCGACCGTGGACTTCGTGATGCGCCGCGCCCGCGACACCGCGATCGTCAACATCCAGCCGATGGCAGCCCTCACCAAGGGTATGCACGGCCACGAGATGACCGAGTTCGGTCTGCTCAAGGCCGCGGGTGCCATCGCCTTCAGCGACGGCGTCCGAAGCGTGACGAACGCGCTGGTGATGCGCCGTGCGCTGACCTACGCCCGCGATTTCGACGCGCTGATCGTGCACTTCACCGAGGACCCCGATCTCGTCGGCGAAGGCGTGATGAACGAGGGCGAGTTCGCATCGCGGCTCGGCCTGATGGGCATCCCGAATGCCGCCGAGGCTGTGATCCTCGAACGCGACATGCGCCTCGTCGCGCTCACTGGGGGCCGCTATCACGCGGCCTCGCTGACCTGCACGGACTCGCTGGAGGTCCTCCAACGTGCCCGCGACGCCGGTCTCGCCGTCAGCGCCTCGGTCTCGATCAACCATCTTGCGCTGAACGAGAACGACATCGGTCCCTATCGTTCCTTCCTGAAACTGTCACCGCCGCTGCGCACCGAGGATGACCGCCGTGCGCTGGTTGCCGCAATCGCCTCCGGCCTCCTCGACGTCATCATGTCCGACCACAATCCGCAGGACGTCGAGGTCAAGCGCCTCCCCTTCGCCGAAGCCGCTCCCGGCGCCGTCGGTCTGGAAACCATGCTGCCCGCCGGCCTCCGCCTCGTGCACAATGGCGAGTTGGACCTGAAGACGCTGATCCGCGCGATGTCGACCCGCCCGGCCGAGTTGCTCGGCCTTCCTGGCGGAACCCTGCGCGTGGGCAGCCCGGCCGACGTCATCGTGATCGATCCCGACGTGCCGTGGGTGGTCGATCCCGCCGAGCTCAAATCGCCCTGCAAGAATACCCCGTTCGACGAGGCCCGCTTTACAGGCCGCGTGGTGCGCACCATTGTCGGCGGTCGAACGGTGTTTGAGCATGTCTGACGTGCGCAATCGTTCGGCTTGGAAGTCAGGACTTTGGAGACGCAGCCATGTGGGGAGACGTAGCCTTGGGGCTTGAAGCATTTTTGCCGGTGGCCTTCGTCATCGGCTACCTCCTCGGCTCGATCCCGTTCGGACTGGTCCTGACCAGGCTCGCCGGCACCCAGGATATCCGTTCGATCGGCTCCGGCAGCATCGGCGCCACCAACGTGCTGCGCACGGGCAGCAAGGCTCTTGCCGCCGGCACGCTGTTGCTCGATGCGCTTAAGGGCACGGCGGCGGTGGTGATCGCCGGCTACATCGCAGGCCCCAATGCCGCCATGGTGGCCGGGCTCGGCGCCTTCCTCGGCCATCTCTTCCCGGTCTGGCTCAAATTCAAAGGCGGCAAGGGCGTGGCCGTCTATATCGGCATCCTGCTCGGCCTGTTCTGGCCCGGCATGGTGGTGTTCTGCCTGATCTGGCTGGCGACCGCCTTCACCACCCGCTACTCCTCGCTCTCCGCGCTGGTGGCGGCGTTCGTCACGCCGATGTTCCTGTGGTGGTTCGGGCATCTCGCATTGGCCGCGCTGACGGCGTTGCTGACGCTGCTGACGTTCTACGCGCACCGCGAGAACATCAAGCGCTTGCAGACCGGCAAGGAGAGCCGGATCGGCGAGAAGGCGTAGTCGCGTCCCGAACCGCGGCGGCAAAGCCTCTGAAGCCGGGGCATCTACGGATACCGAGGCTCCTCTGCGCATTATATGTCAAATCCTGTTCGCAACTGCCGACCTTCTCGCGGCCGGGAGTAGCGAACAGGCTCCATGCCTGTCATCCTGACAGTGGAAATGACGTTACGCGGTTGCTCGGAATGAGCGAAAAGATCGACGGCATCCATGACGAAGCTGGCTTGCAGGGCACTGCAGCGAGCCGGCTGCTGTCGACGACCTGCATCTGGTCCGATGCCGCCGCACCGCCTCCAGCGCCCACAGCCGTTTCGCCGCCCGCGCCCGCCGCACCTGCGCCGGTCGAGGCCGTCACGGCGGCTGCTCCGGTTGAGCAGGCTCGTTTCACCCCATGGCCGCCGCGAAAGCTCTCGCTGGCGCTGCAGGGTGGCGGCACCTTTGCCGCCTTCACCTGGGGCGTGCTGGAACGGCTGCTGGAAGAGCCGATCGAGATCGACACCGTCAGCGGCGCCAGCGCCGGCGCCATCAATGCGCTCCTGCTCGCCTCCGGCCTCGCGGAGGGCGGCCGCGAAGCTGCGCGGGCACGGCTGAGCCGATTCTGGCTCCGCCTGATGCACGAGGCCTCGTTCCGCTCGCTGATGCTGGTCGGTGGCTTCTCGCCGGCGGGAAGCTCGGTCGCGTTCGGCCCGACCTTGCGCTCCGGCCGGTTCGATCCGATCGATCTCGATCCGCTGCGGCTGGCGCTGTCGCGCGATATCGATTTCGCCGCCC
This sequence comes from Bradyrhizobium symbiodeficiens, assembly GCF_002266465.3. Taxonomy (NCBI): domain Bacteria; kingdom Pseudomonadati; phylum Pseudomonadota; class Alphaproteobacteria; order Hyphomicrobiales; family Nitrobacteraceae; genus Bradyrhizobium; species Bradyrhizobium symbiodeficiens. The sequence goes on from NZ_CP029427.2 coordinate 4,311,458, forward strand.
TGCTCAATCCGGACTGCCCGAAGCTCTTGATCGCGGCGACACGGATCCGCGACGGCCAGCAGCAGATCTTCCGCAACGAGGCCATCACCGCCGACGTCGCGCTGGCCTCGACCTGTCCACCCTTGGTTCACTGCGCCGTCGAGATCGAGGGCGAAGCCTATTGGGACGGCGGCTTCGGCGGCAATCCGCCGTTGCTGCGGCTGGCGCAGGAGACCTCGACGGCCGACGTCCTGCTCGTTCAGGTCACACCGGCGCGCGACAGCTACGTGCCGATCACGCTCGCCGCGACCGACCGCAGGCTCGACCAGATCGCAGCTAACGCCGCGCTCAATGCCGAGATCGCCGCGATCGAATGGGCGCAGGCGCATGCCGCGCCCTCGCTGCGCCTCACCAGGATCGCAGCGGAAGATTCCGTTGACGGCCTGGCGCAACGCTCATCGACCGATCTCGGCCGCGGCTTCATTCGGCTCCTGCACCGGAGCGGTCGCGCAGCCGCCGAGCGCTGGCTCGGGCAAGATGCAAAGGCCGGCGCAACGTTCGCCGCGCCCGCCGCTGTCGCCTTCGAACCCGCGCTAGCCTGAATTCGCCAGCGCGTCCTCCAGGAACCACGCCGTCGCGAGTGCGACGGGATCGTTGCCGAAGCGCGCGATCACCTGCACGCCGACAGGCAGGCCACCCACCTTCAGCGCCGGCACGTTGACGCAAGGATTGCCCATCAGCGTCCAGAGCCGGTTGTAGCGGGGATCGCCTGTGCTCGCGAGCTCCTTGGCCGGCGGCGTGCCTGGCGCGGAATAGGTCAGGAGCACGTCGACGCCCTCGAATACTTCGCTGAGCTCGCGGCGGCCGCGGCGGCTGATCCGGCGCGCCTCGTCGTATTCCTTCGGCGTCAGATGAGCGGTGGCATCGAGGCTTGCCCGCAGCATCGGCGCGATCTCGTCGTGACGCTCCGAAAATTCCCAGGCCAGCGCGCGATGCGCCTCGAAATCCTGGACGATGGGATGGATGCGCCAGGCCTCCTGCACCGCCTCGGGCAGATCGATGACCTGCACGCGGGCACCGGCGCGCTCCGCCGCCTTGATCGCGGCCTGCAAGCCCTCTTCGGCGGCCGGCTCGACGGCGCCGGCAAACTCCTGCCTGACCACGCCGATGCGCGGCGATTTCGCCGGAACGATGCCGGCAAACTCGGTGCGCCCCGTCATCGCCAACAGTCCGCGCGCAAGATCTTCCGCGCGCGATCCGAACAGGCCGACGGTGTCGAGCGCCCACGAATAGCACTTCACGCCGACCGTCGGCAGCATCCGGAACGACGGCTTGATCGCGGCGGTCCCGCAATAGGCCGCCGGCCGGATCACCGAGCCGCCGGTCTGGGTGCCCAGCGCCAGCGGAATCATGCCGGCACCGACCGCTGCCGCCGAGCCCGAGGACGAGCCGCCCGGCGTATGCCCGAGATTGTGCGGATTGAGCGTCGGCGTCGGATCGCGCGAGGCAAACGCGGTGGTCGTGGTCTTGCCGATGATGGTGGCGCCTGCCCGCTTCAGCATCATGACGACCGGCGCATCGGCGCGCGGCTGCCAGCCGCGATAGATCTCCGAGCCCATCTCGGTCGGCATATTAGCGGTGTCGATGATGTCCTTGATGCCGACCGCGATGCCGCGCAACGGGCCGGAGGCTTGCGCCTTCGCGGCCTTGTCGTGACGGACGAAGGCGTGGACGTCCTTCTCGCGCGCCTCGATCGCCGCATGCGACTGGGCGATGGCGGCTTCAGGCGAAAGCTCGCCGGCTTCGATGCGGCGCTGGAGGTCGGCGAGTGAGATCATGGCAATATCCTTCTTATTGGCATCGCTTTTAGCATCGGAGCGGGGCCACGCAAGCGCACGCCACTGTTGCGCAACGCCCTCTGGTTGTTCCATGCTGTCCCTGCAAGGAGCCGCCGTGGACGCCATCAATCCGAGCATAGAGCTGACCGAAGCTGAGCGGATCGACCGCCTGCGGCTGATCCGCTCCGACAATGTGGGCCCGCGCACCTTTCGCTCGCTGGTCGATCATTTCGGCAGCTCGCGGGCGGCGCTGGAGCGGCTGCCTGATCTGGCGCGCCGCGGCGGCGCGCAGCGGTCGGGGCGCATCTGCAGTGCGGACGAGGCCAAGGCCGAGCTCGCCGCGAGCCGCAAATTCGGCATTGCCTGGCGTGCGCCCGGCGAGGACGGCTATCCGGCGCGGCTGGCGATGATCGACGATGCGCCACCGCTGCTCGCGGTGCGCGGCGATACGAAGACCTTGATGCGGCCGATGATTGCCATCGTCGGCTCGCGCAACGCCTCCGGCGCCGGGCTGAAATTCGCAGGCCTGCTGGCGCGCGAGCTCGGCGAAGCCGGTTTTATCGTCATCTCCGGGCTCGCGCGCGGCGTCGATCAGGCCGCGCATCGCGCCAGCGTCGCAAGCGGCACCGTCGCGGTGCTGGCCGGCGGCCACGACTGCATCTATCCGCCCGAGCATGGCGACCTCCTCATGGCGATCCTCGACAACGCGGGCGCTGCGATCTCCGAGATGCCGCTCGGCCACGAGCCGCACGCCCGCGACTTCCCCCGCCGCAACCGGCTGATCTCGGGCGCCTCGCTCGGCGTCGTCGTGGTGGAAGCCGCGCACCGCTCCGGCTCGCTGATCACCGCGCGCATGGCGGCCGAACAGGGCCGCGAGGTGTTCGCGGTGCCGGGCTCGCCGCTCGATCCGCGCGCCGCCGGCGCCAATGATCTGATCAAGCAGGGCGCGACCCTCGTCACGGAAGCTGCCGATATCGTCAACGCGATCGCGCCGATCATGGAACGGCCGCTGATGCACCCGATGAGCGAGCCCGACAGCGAGCCGTTCGAGACCGATCCGCAAGGCCACGACCGCGTCCAGATCACCGGCCTGCTCGGCCCCACGCCCATCTCGATCGACGATCTGGTGCGGATGTCCGGCGCCTCGCCCGCGATCGTGCGCACCGTGCTGCTGGAGCTCGAGCTTGCCGGCAAGCTGGAGCGTCACGGCGGCGGGCTGGTGTCTCTGCTTTAGCTGTCGTTGCGCTGATCGAACTTCGTGCGGGCCGCCTCGATCTGCATCAGATGGTCGATCGCCCACTGCCCGAGCTCTTTCACCGGCTGTTGCAGCCCGCGACCGAGATCGGTCAGCTCGTAATCGACGCGTGGCGGAATGGTCGGAAAGATCGTGCGCGTGACCAGGCCGTCGCGCTCCAGCCCGCGCAGCGTCAAGGTCAGCATCCGCTGCGAGATGCCGTTGATCATGCGCTTGAGCTCGTTGAAGCGTTTCGGCCCATCGCTGAGCATCATGATGACGAACACGCTCCATTTGTCGCCGACGCGCGACAGGACCGAAGCCACGCCGCGGCAGTCGGCGTGGTCCGGATCCGGCAGCCGCGGTGCAGGCAAACCGGTGTTCTCAGGTTTCAAGGATGTGCCCATGGCTCAAAAAAGTGCGTTCTTGCGGGGATTTCGGCAGTCACTCATGTAGCTCTGGTTACAAACTTATACCAGGGTGATCCCAAATGAAACTGCTCCATATCGACTCCAGCGTGCTCGGCCCCCATTCCGTCTCCAGACAGGTGTCCGCAGCCATCGTCGACCGGCTCCGGCAGGCGACGCCTTCGCTGGAGATCGTCTACCACGACCTGACCCTGACCCCGCTGGCCCACCTCTCCGGCTCGCACCTCGCGGTTGCGCAAGGCGCTCCTGCCCCCGCAGAACTCGGACCCGACCTTGCCGCAAGTGCGGCCGCGCTGGACGAATTTCTGGCCGCCGACATCATCGTGATCGGCGCGCCCATGTACAATTTCACGATCCCGAGCCAGCTCAAGGCCTGGATCGATCGCATCCTGGTGGCGGGCAAGACGTTCAGCTACGGGGCGAATGGGCCGCAGGGCCTTGCCGGCGCCAAGCGTGTGATCGTGGCAATCTCGCGCGGGGGCCATTACGGCGCGGACATGCCGACCGCCGCTGGCGAGCATCTTGAAACCTACCTGCGCTGGGTGTTCGGCTTCATCGGCATCACCAATCCCGAATTCATCTTCGCAGACGGCATCCAGCTCGGCCCGGAGCACCGCGAAAAGGCGATTGCCGGCGCGCTGCAATCGGCAACGACCCTGCGCGCGGCCTGAGGCTTCGGCAAGATCGGCCGCCGCCCGCAAGACGCGGGAACCGGCCGGCGCAACCCGCGAGGATCGCGCCGGCCGATTCAATCTTCACTTCACGCGATCAGCCGCGATAGATCGGCGCGCCGCTCGGCGAGGCCACCGCGCCGCCGTCGACGAAGATCTCCTGGCCCTGCACATGCGCGGAATCATCGGAAGCGAGGAACAGCACCGTCTTCGCAACGTGATCGGTTTCGCCGAGGCGCCCCAGCGGCGTCGACAGCGCGATCCGCTTCTCGAATTCCTTCTCGGCTTCCGGCGTTGCCGTTGCAGGTCCCCAGATCGGCGTGCGGATCGCGCCGGGCGCGACCACGTTGACGCGGATGCCGCGCGGCGACAGCTCCGAGGCCATGATCCGCGCCATCGCCCGCACGCCGGCCTTCGCCGCGCCGTAAGCGGAGTAGCCGGGAATGCCGAGCACGGAGATGACCGAACCGTTGAGGATGATCGAAGCGTTGTCGTTGAGGTAGGGCAGCGCCGACTGCACAGTGAAGAACACGCTGGTCAGGTTGGTGCTGATGACCTTCTCGAAGACCTCGAGCGCGGCTGAGCCGAGCGGCGTGCCGCCGGCGATGCCGGCATTGGCGAACACGATGTCGAACTTGCCGAATTTCTCGGCGCCCTGCTTGATGGCGGCTTCGGTCGCGGCGATGTCGGTGGCGTCCGCAGCGAGCGTGAGCGCATTGGGCCCCAGCTCCTTCGCCGCCGCCTCCAGCGTCTGCTTGTTGCGTCCGGTGACCACCACCCTGGCGCCTTCGGCCACGAACAGCTTGGCCGTTGCCAGCCCGATTCCGCTATTGCCCCCGGTGATCAGGGCCGTCTTGTTCTTCAGTCTCACATTCGCCTCCAGTGGTTGCATCATAAAACCATGTTGCCATCTAGGGCATATGGTTTTATTATGCAACCACACAAGCGCGTGATCGGCACGCCAATCGTGCGAACGCGACAGGACCGAAAACGATGGTGAAACGAACGAGCTTCGAGGGCGATGCCTGCCCGATCGCGCGGTCGCTGGATGCGCTGGGCGATTGGTGGTCGCTGCTGATCATCCGCGAGGCGTTGTTCGGCCTGCGTCGGTTCGGCGAATTTCAGAGCAAGCTCGGCATGGCCAAGAATATCCTGGCGGCGCGGCTGCGCTCGCTCGTCGATCACGGCATCCTGGCAACCGCCCCCGCCTCTGACGGCAGCGCTTATCAAGAGTACGTGCTGACCGCGAAGGGCCGCGGCACCTTCCCGATCCTGGTAGCGCTGCGGCAATGGAGCGAGGCGTTCGACGACCGCCCAGAGGAGATCGCGACCATTTTGGTGGATCGCGAAAAAGGCCGGCCGGTGAAGAGGCTCGAAATGCGTGCGGAGGACGGACGGCTGCTCAGCCCGGCGGATACGATGCTGAAGCCGCGACCGGCGCCGCGACGGCGGTCGGCCTGACCGCGCACAACTGCCACCGCATTGTCATTGCGAAGACGGTTGAAGCGCACTCCCAACCATCACCGTCATCCTGAGGCGCAAGCCTCACGACAGCTTGCGCTTGCTCCGCAGCCGCAGGTGCTCGTCGGCCTCCAGCTTGGTCATGCCAAGGAGATAATGCAGCACGTCGAGCTCGTGACGCTCGGCAAGCTTGCGCAACGCGCCGACCTGCTCGGCGATGAAGGTGACAGCCTCGTCCGCGCCGCCCTCCCCCGGTTCGTCGTGACGCGAGCCTCCCGGCGCGCCTGATACGGCGCGCGCCCGTTTCTTTCCCGGCCTAGTCAACAGACCCCACCCGAATCCATGCCCCGTGGAAACATTACGCCGATAGCGATCGCAACTCCAAGGTGGTATTTTGCAACTTTCTCGATATGAAACTTTTCCCATCCGGGGGGCTTTCAACAGCCTCCGATTTGACAGCGGAGGCCTCACCACCCATGTTCGGGTCGAAACGGCCGACCCGAGTCCTTTCGTTTTCGGCCCCCAATTTTCCCATAAGTTACTGGAACTACATGAATATCGTCATTGTGGAGTCGCCGGCGAAAGCCAAGACGATCAACAAGTATTTGGGCTCGTCCTATGAGGTTCTGGCCTCGTTCGGCCATGTCCGCGACCTGCCCGCGAAGAACGGCTCCGTCGATCCCGATGCCAATTTCAAGATGATCTGGGAGGTCGACCCCAAGGCGGCCGGCCGGCTCAACGACATCGCCAAGTCCCTGAAGAACGCCGACCGCCTGATTCTCGCCACCGACCCTGATCGTGAGGGCGAGGCCATCTCCTGGCACGTGCTGGAGGTGCTGAAGGAAAAGCGCGCGCTGAAGGACCAGAAGATCGAGCGCGTGGTGTTCAACGCCATCACCAAGCAGGCGGTCACGGACGCGATGAAGCATCCGCGCCAGATCGACGGTGCGCTGGTCGACGCCTATATGGCGCGCCGTGCGCTGGACTATCTGGTCGGCTTCACCCTCTCCCCCGTGCTGTGGCGCAAGCTGCCGGGCGCCCGCTCGGCCGGCCGGGTGCAGTCGGTGGCGCTGCGCCTGGTCTGCGACCGCGAACTCGAAATCGAAAAATTCGTCGCCCGCGAATATTGGTCGCTGATCGCAACCCTGTTGACGCCGCGCGGCGATGCCTTCGAGGCCCGCCTGGTCGGCGCCGACGGCAAGAAGATCCAGCGCCTCGACATCGGCACCGGCGCGGAAGCCGAAGACTTCAAGAAGGCGCTGGAGACGGCCGTCTACGCCGTGACCTCGGTCGACGCGAAGCCCGCCCGGCGCAATCCGCAGGCGCCCTTCACCACCTCGACGCTGCAGCAGGAAGCCAGCCGCAAATACGGCTTTGCGCCGGCGCACACCATGCGCATCGCCCAGCGCCTCTATGAAGGCATCGACATCGGCGGCGAGACCACCGGACTCATTACTTATATGCGGACCGACGGCGTGCAGATCGATCCGTCCGCGATCACCCAGGCCCGCAAGGTGATCGGCGAGGATTACGGCAACGCCTACGTGCCGGACGCGCCACGCCAGTACCAGGCCAAGGCCAAGAACGCCCAGGAAGCGCACGAAGCGATCCGCCCGACCGACATGTCGCGTCGCCCCGACAGCATGAGCCGCAAGCTCGATTCCGATCAGGCCCGGCTCTATGAGTTGATCTGGAAACGCACCATCGCGAGCCAGATGGAATCGGCCGAGCTCGAGCGCACCACGGTCGACATCACGGCGAAGGCAGGTTCCCGCACGCTTGAGCTCCGCGCCACCGGCCAGGTCGTCAAGTTCGACGGCTTCCTCGCGCTCTACCAGGAAGGCCGCGACGACGAAGAGGACGAAGATTCCCGCCGCCTGCCCGCGATGAGCCCGAACGATGCGCTCAAGCGGCAATCGCTGTCCGTCACCCAGCATTTCACCGAACCGCCGCCGCGCTTCTCCGAGGCCTCGCTGGTCAAGCGCATGGAAGAGCTCGGCATCGGCAGGCCGTCGACCTATGCTTCGATCCTCCAGGTCCTGAAGGACCGCGGCTACGTCAAGCTGGAGAAGAAGCGCCTGCACGGCGAGGACAAGGGCCGCGTCGTGGTCGCGTTCCTCGAAAGCTTCTTTGCCCGCTACGTCGAATACGACTTCACGGCCAATCTGGAAGAGCAGCTCGACCGCATCTCCAACAACGAGATCTCCTGGCAGCAGGTGCTGAAGGATTTCTGGACCGGCTTCATCGGCGCCGTCGACGAGATCAAGGATCTGCGCGTAGCCCAGGTGCTGGACGTGCTCGACGAGATGCTGGGACAGCACATCTATCCGCCGCGGACGGACGGCGGCGATATCAGGCAGTGCCCGAACTGCGGCAACGGCCGTCTCAATCTCAAGGCCGGCAAGTTCGGCGCCTTCGTCGGCTGCTCGAACTATCCGGAGTGCCGCTACACCCGTCAGCTCGCCGCCGATGGCGAGGCCAGTGCCGATCGTTCGCTCGGCCAGGACCCCGAGACCGGTCGCGATGTCTGGGTCAAGGCCGGCCGGTTCGGTCCCTATATCCAGCTCGGTGAGCAGAAGGATTACGCGGAAGGCGAGAAACCGAAGCGCGCCGGCATCCCGAAGGGCACCTCGCCCGGGGATGTCGAACTCGAACTTGCGCTCAAGCTGCTGTCGCTGCCGCGCGAGATCGGCAAGCATCCCGAGACCGGTGAGCCGATCACCGCAGGCCTCGGCCGCTTCGGGCCATTCGTCAAGCATGAGAAGACCTATGCCAGCCTGGAAGCTGGCGACGAGGTGTTCGACATCGGCCTCAATCGCGCGGTGACGCTGATCGCGGAAAAGGTCGCCAAGGGCCCGAGCCGACGCTTCGGCGCCGATCCCGGCAAGGCGATCGGCGATCATCCGACGCTCGGCACCGTCACCGTGAAGAGCGGCCGCTACGGCGCCTATGTCACGGCCGGCGGCGTCAACGCGACGATCCCGAGCGACATCGAAAAAGACGCCATCACGCTGCCGCAGGCGATCGCGCTGATCGACGAGCGCGCGGCCAAGGGCGGCGGCAAGAAGCCGAAGAAGGCGGCGAAGCCCGCCAAGGCCAAGAAGACTGCGGACGGCGATGACGCCGCGCCAAAGAAGAAACCGGCCGCGAAAAAGGCGGCCAAAACCAAATCCGGATCCACCAGCAAGGCGCGCGCAGCCGTGTCGTCGACCGCAAAAACGTCGCCGACCAAGGCCGCCGCCACCAAGGCTCCGGCCAAGAAGAGTGCCGGCAAGACTTGAGATCAAGAAGTAGAGGTTAAGTGAAACGCAAGAATGACCATGGCTTTCCCGAGCGGCAAGCCATCGTCGCCTTCATCAAGGCAAATCCCGGAAAGGTCGGGACCCGCGAAATTGCGCGCGAGTTCGGCCTGAAGAACGCCGATCGCGTCGAGCTCAAGCGCATATTGCGCGAACTCGCCGACGACGGAACCGTTAAGAAGAAGCGCCACAAGGTGTCCGAACCGGACGCACTGCCGCCGACCCTGGTCGCCGACATCACCGGCCGCGACGCTGACGGCGAGTTGATCGCCTCCCCCACCGAATGGGACGAGGTCGAAAGCGGCGAGCCCCCCAAAATCCGCATCCAGATGCCGCGCCGGCCGAAGCCGGGCACCGTCGCCGGCGTCCGCGACCGCGTGCTGCTGCGCGTCGAGCCGATCTCCGAGACCGAAGGCCCGGCCTGGCTCGGCCACATCATCAAGGTCTTCGACAAGGCCAAGAGCCGCATCCTCGGCGTGTTCCGCGCACTTCCCGAAGGTGGCGGACGGCTTGTCCCCGTCGACAAGAAGTCCGCCGACCGCGAGCTGAACATCGCCTCGGCCGACACGAACGGCGCGCAGGACGGCGATCTCGTCAGCGTCGACATCGTCCGCACCCGCAGCTTTGGCCTCGCCTCCGGCCGCGTGAAGGATAAGCTCGGCTCCGTCAAGTCGGAGAAGGCGATCAGCCTGATCGCGATCTATGCCCACGACATCCCGCTGCAATTCTCGCCCGCCGCGATGCGCGATGCGGAAGCGGCCGAGCCGGCCAATTTGAAGGGCCGCGAGGATTGGCGCGACGTGCCGCTTCTCACCATCGATCCGCCGGATGCCAAGGATCATGACGACGCGGTGCATGCGCAGCCGGATGACGATCCCAACAACAAGGGCGGCTTCATCGTCAACGTCGCCATTGCCGATGTGAGCTTCTACGTCCGGCCGGGCAGCGCGCTCGATCGCGACGCGCTCGATCGCGGCAACTCGGTCTATTTCCCCGACCGCGTCGTGCCGATGCTGCCCGAGCGGATCTCGAACGATCTCTGCTCGCTGGTGCCGGGCGAGCCGCGCGGCGCGCTCGCGGTGCGCATGGTGCTCGGGCCCGACGGCCGCAAGCGCTCGCACAGTTTTCACCGCATCCTGATGCGGTCGGCGGCAAAGCTCAGCTACGCGCAGGCGCAGGCCGCGATCGACGGCCGGCCCGACGGCACCACCGGTCCCCTGCTCGATCCAATCTTGAAACCGCTCTATGCAGCCTATGCCTGCGCCAAGCGCGCGCGCGACGAGCGCGATCCGCTCAATCTCGATCTGCCCGAACGCAAGATCCTCCTGAAGAGCGACGGCACGGTCGACCGCGTCGTGGTGCCCGAACGTCTCGATGCGCACAAGCTGATCGAGGAGTTCATGATCCTCGCCAACGTCGCAGCCGCCGAGATGCTGGAGAAGAAATCGCTTCCGCTGATCTACCGCGTGCACGACGAGCCGACCTTGGAGAAGGTCCACGCGCTCGCGGAATTTCTGGAGACGCTCGACGTTCCCTTCGCCAAATCAGGTGCGCTGCGTCCCACCACGTTCAACCGCGTGCTGGCCCAGCTCGAAGGCCATGATTACTATCCGCTGGTCAGCGAAGTCGTGCTGCGCGCCCAGGCGCAGGCCGAATACTCCTCCGAGAACTACGGGCACTTCGGCCTGAATTTGCGCCGCTACGCGCATTTCACCTCGCCGATCCGCCGTTATGCCGATCTCGTCGTGCATCGCGCGCTGGTCCGCGCACTCGGCCTCGGCGAAGGCGCCCTGCCCGACAGCGAGACACCGGAAACCTTGAGCGAAGTCGCCGCCCACATCTCGGTGACCGAACGGCGTGCGATGAAGGCGGAGCGGGAGACCGTCGACCGGCTGATCGCGCATCACCTGGCCGACCGCATCGGCGCGAGCTTCCAGGGCCGCGTCTCCGGCGTCACCCGCGCGGGGCTCTTCGTCAAGCTGGCTGAAACAGGTGCCGACGGCCTGATCCCGATCCGATCCCTCGGCACGGAATATTTCAACTATGACGAGAGCCGACACGCCCTGGTCGGCACGCGCAGCCGCACCATGTATCAGCTGGGAGACGTGGTCGATGTCCGCCTGATCGAAGCAGCCCCGATCGCAGGCGCGCTGCGCTTCGAGCTGCTGTCGTCCTCCAGTGAGGCCGCGCCGCGCGAACGCAGGACATCCGGTCCGCAACGCCGCCCCTCGCTCAAGGCGCATCCCGGCCGCAGCCCAGACAGAAAACGCAAGCCGCCGAAGCCAAAGCCCGGCAAGAAGGGCAAAGGCAAGAGTAAGGGCAAGAAGGGCAAGGCATGGTGACCATCAGCACGGCCCCGAAAATCTGGACGCGCGAGACAGGTCTCGTCGAGAAGCGCGATCTCTGGACGGCGATGAAGCGCGGCTTTCGCGGCCGCTGCCCGCGGTGTGGCGAGGGCAAACTGTTCCGCGCCTTCCTGAAGACGGCGGACAATTGCTCGGTGTGCGACCTCGATTTCACGCCGCACCGCGCTGACGATCTGCCAGCCTATCTCGTCATCGTCATCGTCGGCCACATCGTGGTGCCCAGTATCCTCTGGATCGAGACCAACTACACGACGCCGGTGTGGCTCAGCTTCGCAGCCTATCTGCCCTTCACCTTCGTCGCCTCGCTCGCGCTGCTGCAGCCCGTCAAGGGAGCTGTGGTCGGCCTGCAATGGGCTCTGCGCATGCACGGGTTTGACGACACCCCTCCGGATGGTATTCCACCTGTGTAATCAAGAAGCAAAAAGCGTTTGGGTGAGGACATGACGGATATTGCGCAGGCCGCTGAGAAGGCAAAGATCCACGAGGGCAAGGAAGCCGACCACCATCCCTATTTTCGCCCGAGGGATGCGGCGACGCTGATCCTGGTCGACCGCAGCAGCACTACACCAAAAGTCCTGGTCGGCAAGCGCCACGACAAGGTGGTGTTCATGCCCGGCAAATTCGTCTTCCCGGGCGGGCGCGTCGACAAGACCGACTATCGCGTGCCCTGTGCCGCGCCCGTCACGGCCGAGCTGGAAGCCAACCTCGCCAAGGGCAGCCCGAAGACGCCGGCTTCGCGCGCGAAGTCGCTCGCCATCGCTGCAATCCGCGAGGCCTGCGAGGAGACCGGTCTCTGCCTCGGCCGCAAGGCGGAGATCAAGGCGAAGCTCGAAGGTCCCTGGCAGCCGTTCGCCGATGCGGGCCTTCTGCCCGATCCCTCGAGCCTGTTCCTGATCGCGCGCGCGATCACCCCGCCCGGCCGGGTCAAACGGTTCGACACGCGCTTCTTCACGGCGGATGCCTCCGCGATCACCCACCGCGTCGACGGCGTGATCCATGCCGATGCCGAGCTGGTCGAGCTGGTCTGGGTCGAGCTCGGCTCCAAGCCGCTCGCCGATCTGCATCCGATGACGCGCAACGTGCTCAACGAGCTCCACAGCCGCCTCGCCACCGGTCCGCTCCGCCACGACGCGCCAGTGCCGTTCTTCCATTTCTACGGCGGCAAGATGCAGAAGGATATTCTGGGCTGATTGGCTCTCCTTTCGTCATTCCGGGGCGCGCGTAGCGCGAGCCCGGAATCCATCCATCGGCAGCCGCTGCGGCCCGATGGATTCCGGGCTCGCGCCAAGAGGCGCGCCCCGGAATGACGTGCTGAGAGACCATCCAAAAACAAAATAATCTTCCCGCCTCCCCCGATGGCGGAGTTCCCACTCATGCCTATGTCTTTCCCCAACGTCACCAAAACGGACACCGGGCGATGGCACAACGGCAACTCAAGCTTGGCGCGTTCATGCGCCCGATCAGCATCCACACCGGCGCCTGGCGCTATCCCGGGGCCTGGCCCGACGCCAATTTCAACTTCGGTCACATCAAGACGCTGATCAGGAAGCTCGAGGCCGGCAAGTTCGACGCCTTCTTCATGGCCGATCACCTCGCCGTACTGAACATGCCGATCAATGCGCTCAAGCGCAGCCACACCGTGACCTCGTTCGAGCCGTTCACGCTGCTGTCGGCGCTCTCGGCGGTCACCGAGCGGATCGGCCTGATCGCCACGGGCTCGACCACGTTCGACGAGCCCTATCATGTCGCGCGCCGCTTCGCCTCGCTCGATCATCTCAGCGGCGGCCGCGCCGGCTGGAACATCGTCACGACGTCGAACCCGGACGCGGCGCTGAATTTCGGCCTCGACGACCACATGGAGCACGCCGAGCGCTACAAGCGCGCCCGCGAGTTCTACGACGTCGTCACGGGCCTGTGGGATTCCTTCGCCGACGACGCCTTCGTGCGCGATGTCGAGAGCGGCCTGTTCTTCGATCCATCGAAAATGCACACGCTCGACCACCACGGCAAATATCTGAAGGTGCGCGGCCCCCTCAACATAGCTCGCCCGGTGCAAGGCTGGCCCGTGATCGTACAGGCGGGCGCGTCCGAAGACGGCAAGCAGCTCGCGGCCGAAACGGCGGAAGCCGTGTTCACCGGCGGCGGCAGCCTCGCCGACGGCCAAAAGCTCTACGCCGACATCAAGAGCCGCATGGAGAAGGTTGGCCGAGATCCTGAACATCTCAAGATTCTCCCCGGTGCCTTCGTCGTGGTCGGCGACAGCGTCGATGAAGCCAGGGAGAAGCGCGCGCTGCTCGACAGCCGCGTGCATTACGACAGCGCCATCGCCTCGCTGTCCGTCGTCCTCGGCACCGATGCCTCCGGCTTCGATCCGGATGGACCGCTGCCCGATATCCCCGAAACCAACGCCAGCAAGAGCGGCCGCCAGCGCATGGTCGACCTCGCCAGGCGCGACAAGCTGACCGTGCGCCAGCTCGCCCAGCGCGTCGGCGGCTATGGCGGGCTCTCGTTTGTCGGCACGGCCAAGACCATCGCCGACCAGATGGAGGAATGGCTGGTCGGGCGCGGCTCCGACGGCTTCAACATCATGTTCCCGTTCCTGCCCGCCGGCCTCGACGATTTCGTCGACAAGGTGGTCCCGGAGCTGCAGCAGCGCGGGATTTTCCGGAAGGAGTATGAAGGGCCCACTTTGAGGGAGAATCTCGGCCTGCCCCGGCCGAAAAACCGGTTCTTCGAGGCCTCATAGTTCTCAGTAGTGGTATCGACATTGGGCAATGACGAGTTGTTGCGCGTCATCCTTGCCTTGAAGGCGATACACCAGCCGGTGTTCGCCCGTGATGCGGCGAGACCACCAGCCGCGCAGATCATGTTTGAGGGGCTCCGGCTTTCCGATCCCCTTGAACGGATCTCTCTTAATGTCCTTGATCAGATCGTTGATGGCCGAGAGGATTTTTTCGTCCTCTTGCTGCCATCGCAGGTAGTCTTGCCAGGCGATCTCGGTCCAGGCGATCAGCATGTCGCCTAGCCGGTCGAGCCGGGCTCGATCAATTCATGCGCGACGAGTTTGCCTTCGTCGGCCTCCTTGATGGAGCGCAGAAGGCGTGCGGCATTGGCCGGGCTCTTCAGAAGATGGACCGTCTCCACAAGACCCTCATACTCTTCCTCCGAGAGCATCACCACGCTGCGGGCGTTCTGGCGCGTCACAACGAGAGGCGCGCGATCGTCGCAGACCTGATCCATGTAGGCCGCAAGATTTCCCCGCAGCTCCGTGTACGAAACGTGCGCCATAGCAATTCTTCCTCGTCCGCATTGTACAGATAATCGTACATATCATTGTACATAAGCTTTTACAAGAGTGACCGGCAGGTCGAGCGGCTCTGCGATAGCTCCGTTGATATCTGATGGGACCGAATTGAGTGGTTTTCCGGCCCCAAAACCTTGACATCAGGCGGTTTCTGGCTAGGTTGCCGGCCAACGTGGGCCGTTTGGCCCGCTCCAGATTCCTTTCATTCCTGAGGTTCAGAACATGGCCAAAGCGGTCACCATCAAGGTCAAGCTCGTGTCCTCGGCCGACACCGGCTTCTACTACACCGCCAAGAAGAATTCGCGCACCATGACCGACAAGCTGGTCAAGAAGAAGTACGACCCCGTCGCGCGCAAGCATGTCGAATTCCGCGAAGCCAAGATCAAGTAAGAAGATCAAGTAAGATCGCGGACGTTACCGACTTTGACGGGGCCCTTACGGGCCCCGTTTTCGTTTTCGACTCCGTTCGTGTCCCGGACGCGGTGCAGCATGCAACGCTGCTCTGGGATCCAAAACGCGACACGACACCATGCGGATACATGAGCCCCGGCTCTGCAGCACACCACACCGGACGATGCTTCGCATCGCGGAAACGCTGCGCGGCGTCCGGGGCACGAGTGCTGAGCTAGGCGTACCGTCGAAGTGTTGGCTCCGCCGTGCGCGCAGAGGACGACGTCGAAGCCGAACGATCCATGTCGACCTCGGGCAGCGAGCGGACCTCGAGTGACGACGTTGATCCTCATCAAGCGGCGAAGCAGCGCAGTCCTCTACGCTCAACCGAAATTGTCCAGGAGAAGCGCACCATGCTTCCCTTTACGCTTGAGCAGTTCCTCAACGTTTTCGCGACCTACAACAAGGCGATCTGGCCCGCGCAAATTTTGGCTTACGTGCTCGGAGCCGTCGCCGTGGCCGCCCTTTTTCGGAAAGGCCGTGCCTCCGACCGCATAGTCTCAGCCGTCCTTGGATTGATGTGGCTAAGCACCGGCATTTTCTATCACGGCGTCTTCTCCTCGTTGATAAACAAGGCCGCGTTCGCCTTTGGCGCCTTGTTCGTGGCAGAGGGCGCGGCACTCCTCTACACTGGTATCGTCCGCGATGGTCTTCGCTTCGCGATCAATTACGGCTTTCGAGCGGCGATCGGCGCGGGGTTCATTCTCTACGCATCTCTCGTTTATCCGCTGATCGGGATCGCGACGGGGCATCCCTGGCCGACGTTGCCGATGTTCGGAGTTTCTCCCTGCCCTGTCACGATCTTCACCTTCGGTCTGTTGCTTATGACGACCGGCCGCTTCTCGTACTGGCTTCTGGTGATCCCCTTCATATGGTCAGTCATCGGCGGGAGCGCTGCTATCCTCCTGGACGTTCGGCAGGATTGGCTGCTCTTGGCGAGTGGCTTCATTGCCGTTCCGATCCTCGTCATCGGCAACCGACATGCACGCGCCGCAGCTGACGAGGCCAGATTGACGCCTTCAATCGAATTGCGCCCATGATCGCGACGGGCAGCAGCGACCGCTGAGAACGGGCAACATGGCATGCCTTCAGGCAATAGGATTTGGAAGGCAGTCGTTGCAGGGGCGTGCGGAAGCATTGCGCATTCGCTGCTGATGTATTTCAAGTCCTGGGCCGGACTACTTCCGTCGTTCGAGCCCTACGAAAGTCTCCAGACGACGCTGAGCCATGTGACCGGCACTGCAATCCATCCCGTGGTGCCTTGGCTACTTTCATTCCTGAACGGCTCAACCTTCGTCAGTCTCGCCTTTGGACATCTCTATCGGTGGCTGCCAGGCAAGATCGGCGCGATCAAGGGAATGGCATACGGCGTGCTCGGATGGGCGATCATGGGGACGGTGTTCTTTCCCATGATCGGGCTTGGGTTATTCGCATTCCAGGCTGGACTCGGCATTTTGCCGGCATTCTTCTCGCTGGCGATGCTCCTGACTTACAGCGTAGTCCTGGGCATGGTTTACGACGCGCTCAGTTCCTGACTTGCTGGAATAGGAGATCACGCAACTCCGCTTTGGGCCAAACATGGCCGTTACTTTGCCGGCTGATCCTCCGTCCGTTGGTTCAGCTTCACAAGTGTGACCCACCTCGCAGAGGGCCATGACCGGCTTCTCTATCTCCAGCAGGATCGTTGCATGAATCTGGTCCATTGCCGTGAAGAGCCATTTGCCGTTGCTGGATCCGCTGCGTTTCGCCGCCGCCCTCGGCGTCGCCATTTTTCACCAGATGTTCTGGTCCTGGGCCTGGACCTCGATCGGCGTCCCCGGCTTCGAGCGCACCGTCGCCGCCGACGTTCTCTACCCCTCCGCTGCGCCCTTCACGTGGTTCGGCTGGGTCGGCGTCGAGATCTTCTTCGTCATTTCCGGCTTCGTCATTGCCAATTCCGCGAGCCAGTCTTCGCCGGGCGCGTTTCTTCTTGGCCGCGCGCTCAGGCTTTATCCGGCAGTCTGGGTCTGCGCCACCGCGACCTTGCTCGTGCTGCTGCTCTTCGGCAGCGGGCCGGCCTCCGAACTCATCCTGCCCTACATCCACGCCATGCTGATGGTCCCCAAGGGCGTCACGGGCCAGTGGCTCGACGAGGTATACTGGACGCTGGCCGCCGAGACGGCTTTTTACGGGCTGGTGTTTTGCGCGATGCTGACGCGGAAGATCACGCTGCGGCACCTGGCCTTTGGTCTCACCATCTACAGCGCGATGTTCAATGCCGTCGCGCTGCTGGTCGCGTCATGCACGACGCCATCCGACCTGCCCTATCTCGTCATCCTGATGTTCCGGGTGCCGTGCGCGGCATTCCTGCTGAGCCATGGCTGCTTCTTCGCGCTGGGGATCTGGGTGTTCATCTCCGCCAACAGGCAATTGACGGCGCTCGAACAGGTCGCCGTCGCCGTCACCTGTCTTTCGGGCGCCGTGGAAATCTATTTCTTCGCCGATTTCTTTTTGACGTCGATACCCGCCATCGCGGATCAGTCAGCCCTCGTTCCGATCATGGTCTGGGCGGCCGCGGTGCTCGTTATTGCCCTTGCCGCGAAACGAAGCAGGCGCTTGGCGGGCACCGCTTCTCCTGAAGCACCGGCGTATTTGAGAACGCTCGGGCTGATCACCTATCCGCTCTATCTCACCCACAACGTGATCGGCGCGGCGATCATTCGTGCGCTGGTCGACGCCGGGCTCGACGCCACCTCAGCCTTGTGGATCGCGCTGGGTCTGCTCGTCCTGGTCTGCTGGTTTATCTGCGCGAAAATCGAGCCCGCCGTGCGATGCGCCTTGATGCAAGCCCTCGCGCATTTTGGCAAGCTGCCGAAGAGGCAGTCTGCGTCCAGACGCCCTGCATTGGCTCGGGGGCCGCGCCTTCCGCTGCCCGTACCGGTGAAGGTGAACGTCGCGGCGTCGTAGCCAATGCTCCCATGAGAGTCTGTTGCCCTGCTACGCCGTCCTCGACACCCGACGAGAGCTGAGGTCGGTGTGTACTGATAGCGAACTGACGCCTCAGTCCGGCCGGGGATCACACAGCTCGTTGGAGGGTCTCTCGTCGCGCGAATCTTGCGAGGATCGGGCGCGTCCTATGCGCCGTTCTTCGTCAACCATCTCACTGTCAAATACGGACTTGCAAATACGGACTTGAGCGCGACTACTTCCAAATCAGTTTTAGTTTTCCGAGGAAAGCTTCAATGAAGTGCTCCATCCAACGTTCGTCCTCCGCCCGCTTTGCAATGGCGGCGTCTTGACGGTCGTAATCGTTGAATATTTGCTGACGGGGTGGAGGCGCGATCTTCTCATTGAGAATGAACATGCGGCCCTGCTTTCAACAGAGGCAAGTACCGGCACCCGCTAAAGTTCCCTCACCCAGCTTCATATATGGGAATTAAGTGCGAATTCGGTACGTTTCAGGAGCGCATTGGGCAGATCAGCCCTGGGGCACAAGCTGTCCGTCACGACTAGGCAGAGCGGCGTCCGCCCAGAGCTCGTCAGCCGACGCTAGCGACCAGACGCCGCCGTTACGCCGTCCCCAACACCGGCGCCGGTGGCTGCGACGGCCTGACGAGCGCAAACGCCACCTGCACGATGCCCCCTGCCAAGCCCAGCGCCACACCGATGCGCCAGGCCATGGTGTAGGAGCCGAGCGCGTCGTAGAGCACCCCTCCTCCGTACGCGCCGAGGAAGCTGCCGATCTGGTGACTCATGAAGGCGAGGCCCTGGATCATCGCCTGCCAGCGCAGGCCGAACATCTCCGCCACGGCGCCGGCGACCAGCGGGCCGACGCCCATCCAGAGGAAGCCCATGATGGCGCCGAACAGCAGCGTCGAGAACGGCGTCGCCGGCAGCATGAAATACCAGGCGAGCGCGAGCGAGCGCAGGACGTAGATACCGCCGAGCAGCGCGAGCTTGTTCCAGCGCTGGCCGGCCCAGCCGAAGAACAGCGATCCCAGCACGTTGAAGCCGCCGATCATGCCGAGCGTCTGCGCGCTCAGCATCGGATCGAGGCCGCAGATCGCGAGGTATGACGGCAAGTGCGTGGTGAGGAACACCAGTTGCATGCCGCAGACGAGATAGGCGCAGGTCATCACCACGAAGGACGCATTGCCGAAGGCGGTCTTCGCTGCAATCATCGCCGTGGCATCGACGATCTCGTCAGTCGCGGGCTTCGGCAGCGGGACCGCGTCGACGCGCCCGGCATACCAGGCCGCAGGGATCATCAGCACCGACATCACGACGAAGCCGGCCAGGCCGACGCGCCAGCCGAAGCCTTCGTTGAGCATCTGCCCGATCGGCGCCGACAGCAGCGCGCCGAGCGAGCCCGCACCGGAGACGATGCCGAGCACAGTGGAGCGCACCGTCGCAGGCACCGCGCGCGCCGCCACCGACATCGCGATCGCAGCCGCGGTGCAGGCGAGCGAGGTGCCGATCAGCACGCCGGCGCCGATCATGATGGCGACGAGTCCGTTCGCGGTCGCCATCAGAACGAGGCCTGCGATGTACATGAACGAGCCGACGATCATGATCGGACGGAAGCCGTAGCGCGTGGTCATCGCGCCGGCGAGCGGCTGGAGGAAGCCCCAGGCGAGGTTCTGCACCGCCAGCGCCAGCGTGAAATCCGAGATCGACAGATGGATGTCGTGCGTCAGCGGCTGCATGAAGATGCCGAGGCTCTGCCGCAGCCCCATGCTCAGCGTCAGCATGATCGAGGCGCCGATCAGGATGGGCAATGTCGGACGCAGGACCTGCAGCAGGGGCATTTTCGTCTCCCTCATGGGCACGGCGCAAATGCCGTCGTCTGCAATATCGGTTGATTTTGGTTACACAGACCTGTGTACTTAGGCTATGTTGGGCCCCAACTGTCAAGCCAAGAGGATGCGCTTCGCCGCATGGCTCCCCCGCCCGCCCCACAGACGATGAAAGAGCGGATCCTTCAGACCGCCGACAAGCTGTTCTATCTGCAGGGCATTCGCGCCATCGGCGTCGACACCATCGCGGCCGAGATCGGCATCTCCAAGCGCACGCTCTACAACCACTTCCCGTCCAAGGACGCGCTGATCGCGGCCTATCTCGAGCGCCGCTTCGTAGCTCAGCGCCCGTCCGACAAGCCCCCGGCCGAGCAAATCCTCGCCACCTTCGATTCGCTGGAGCGGCGCTTTGCGGCCAAGGACTTTCGCGGCTGCCCGTTCGTCAACGCCGTCGCAGAACTCGGCCCTGCCGACCGCGCCGTGAAGAAGATCGCGGTCGCCTTCAAGGAAAGCCGCCGCCTCTGGTTTCGCGATCGCCTGACCGAGCTCGGCGTGGCGGAGGCGGAGGCGCTGGCGACGCAGCTGGTGCTGCTGGTCG
The DNA here is from genome assembly GCF_002266465.3 of Bradyrhizobium symbiodeficiens. Classification (NCBI taxonomy): domain Bacteria; kingdom Pseudomonadati; phylum Pseudomonadota; class Alphaproteobacteria; order Hyphomicrobiales; family Nitrobacteraceae; genus Bradyrhizobium; species Bradyrhizobium symbiodeficiens. The sequence continues at coordinate 4,331,861 of NZ_CP029427.2, forward strand.
ACGGCTCGATCGCGCAGGACCTCGTGCGCGATGATCCCGCGATGGCAAGAGCAGCGAAGCAAGCGGCGAAGGTGTTGTTGCGGAATGCGGGGGTGGATGTGGGGGATGATGCGAAGGTGGTGAAAGAACGCAAGGGTGTGACTGGGAATCCCTGAAGCAGCGTATTGGCGGGTCGGCTCCGTCCTCGCAGCGGACCTATAACGATGAACGCGGCATGGTGGATTGTGACCCGATACGGACTTTGGCTGCGATCCCTCTTTGTTAGGGATTGCTGAATAGCCTCTAGGCGCATGACGAGCCGGGCTAGTTCGAGGTTATTAGATGCTGAGCGTGATGCGAAACGCGGCGGTAGGGGCGCTCATATACGAGTTTTTATTCGACGTTTACCGGCTCATCGAAGCTGAGCGGGGGCATAATCTGTGGCTCCCTGATGAAGACGGCGTGCTGCGCGAAGCGTTCTGCCACAACTCCACGAGTTGCTGGGAGTGGAGCACTTCCGTCTTGGAGGAGGCCGGCGTCACCAAGACCCTGCAATCGCCCCCACCCGCTCTCAAGTTCATCAAGCCTGATCCGAACATGAGGAGTGCGTATAGCTACCCTTTGATGACCTTGGAGAAATGTCATGTCGCGGACTTTTCAGCGTTCGAGACCTTCGACAACTATTGCTACGCAATGTTCACCTTCTGGCAATTAGTCGGTCAAATGTCGGGGCGCGACGATGCCATCAATCTCACCGTTCTGTCTCCCCGCTTCTTGGAAGCGGTAGCAACCAAGGATGATATCTTCGTTTTCGAGGGCGTCTATCGCGTTAGAATTAGAGAGGATCGCTTCGAGCAAAAGGTGATGATGCGTTGGCGCGAGATGGATCTGCGCGTTTTTCGACGTAAGGAACACGCGTAGACGTATGCCACTTCTGAAGCATCAGTTCCGCTTGTGGCCCCATAACCGGCGTTGAATTTACAGCGGTGGAATCTCCGTTACTGGCGCGTCCGGACCTATGGACTGTGTCGGGCAACGCTGGCTCCACTGTGCCGCCGCGCGAAGTCGACGAATGCCTTGAATGCGGCGGTCGGGTTGCGTCGGCTCGGATAGTAGAGGCTCAACGGCGACAGGTTGGGCGTCCAATCCTCGAGCACGCGCACAAGGCGGCCTGCCTCGATGTCGTCTCGTACGTCGGATTCCATTGCCAGGGCCAAACCGGCGGACGCGAGGACTGCGGTGCGTGCGAGACTCGCCTCGTCGAGAGTGATGGCGCCCTGGACGTCGATATGGACCGATTGTCCATTCTTCTCGAACGGCCAGCGATGGATCGCGCCATTAGGGAGCCGGACGCGGAGACAAGTATGCTCGGTGAGGTCCTGGGGAGTTCGGGGCGTCCCATGCGCTTTCAGATAGCTAGGTGTGCCGACCACTACATTGCACCGCAGAGCCCCCAATGGGAGTGCGATCATGTCGGCCGGCACGAGGTCGGCACTACGGACGCCAAGGTCGAAGCCGCCCGCGACGATGTCAACCAAGCGCCCCTCTGTGACGATGTCGATGTGGACCTGAGGGTGAGCGCGCAGGAACGGTAGGACAAGCCAAGAGAAGATTTCCCGTGCCGCTGTAGGAAAGGCGTTAATGCGAAGTGTGCCTGAAGGCATGGCCTGTTGAGAGCGCGCGAGATCCATCACCGCATGAATGTCTTGCACGGCGGGCGCGACCTGCGCGACGAACTGCTGGCCTGCCTCTGTCAAGGAAACGCTCCGCGTCGTCCGGTTGAAAAGCCTTACGCCAAGCGTGCGCTCCAACTTTCCGACCGCATTGCTGAGCGCGGTCGTTGAGACCCCGAGCTCGATCGCCGCCGTTCGGAACTTACCTCGGCGGGCGACCATGAGGACGGCGCCCAATTCGCTCAGGCTGCTCTGCACATTGTCCCGATTTTCGTGATGAAACGTTCCGAATTGTCCTGATTATCGCGCTAGATGTCCATCGCTATCTTGGCTGGCAAGCGCACTTGCAGCCGCTCCAGGCGGCGACCGCAACAAGTAGCACAAAGACAATGTCGCTCGAATTACCTACCCCGGTCGCAGCGTATGTGGCTGCGAACGCCCGCCTGGACGCCGATGGCATGCTGAAGCCCTTCCCAGCCGACGCCGTCCTTCTCGACAACGGTGCCGTTTTTCGGGGGCGGGCTGAAATCAGGCGTTTGCTTAAGGAAGCGGTGGTGCCGCAAAGGCGATCTTTACGCCGGACAACCTCCGGCACGAGGGCGGTCAGGTCGTCCTCGAAGGTCCCGCCCATGGCGACTTCAAGGGCAGTCCGATCCGCTTCACCTACCGCTTCACGCTCGAAAATGACGCCATCAAAGCCCTGGAGATCACGTCATGAGCATCGCAGCTGATCCTACAGAGTTCGCGGGCAAGCGCGTGCTCATCAGCGGCGACAGCAAGGGTCTGGGCCGTGCCACCGTCGACCGCTTTCTAGCGGGCGGCGCCCGGGTGATCACCGCTGCCCGCGGAGCGATGGAGCCTGTCGACAGCGTCGAGTTCGTCCAGGCGGACCTGACAACTTCCGAGGGTGGGGAAGCACTGGCCAAGGCGGCGCTCGAGCGCATGGGCGGCGTAGACATTCTGGCCCACGTCATCGGCGGTTCGTCCACACCAGGCGGCGGCTTTGTCGCTCTCACGGACGAGCACTGGCTCTCCGAACTGAACCTGAACCTTCTGGCCACCGTCCGCCTTGATCGTCTCCTGGTTCCGCAGATGATCGAGCGGGGCGCGGGCGCGGTGGTGCACGTCGCCTCCATCCAGTCGGTCCTGCCTCTGCCCGAGGCGACGACCGCTTACGCGGCCGCCAAAGCGGCGCTCAGAACCTACAGCAAATCGATCTCGAAGGAGCTGGGACCGAAGGGCGTGCGGGTCAACGTTGTCTCTCCCGGCTGGATCATACCGAGTCCTCCGTCGAACTGTTGAAGCGTCTGCAGATCGCCAATGGCGGCACGATCGAGCAGGCACGGCAAGTCGTCCTGGATAGCCTAGGCGGGATTTCCATCGGGCGTGCGGCAGAACCGTATGAAGTCGCCGACGTCATCGCCTACTTGGCCTCGGATCGCGCTGCCTCGATCCACGGCGCCGAGTTTGTTATCGACGGCGGCACCGTCCCGACCGTCTGATCAAAGGAACTGGTCCACGCTTGGCCGAGTTGGCTTGGCGTGGACAGGCGCCGCCATGGCCTGATTGTTTCAACCTCTCTATCCGGACGCATTCGCGACGCGGCCTTGCGCTGCTGGTCGACGGCTCGATTGCGCAAGACCGAGTGCGAGGTGACCACAGCGTTAGCCGCTGTGGCCGCATCACACTAGCGATCTCCGCCCTTCGGCTTTGCGGTCGTCGTCCGGCTTGACCAAGCCATCCCGCAACGCGCCGTAGATCGCGTGTTGATACACCGGCAGCGCCCTGCGGCCGGCGGCGCCGCGGCCGGTCGCGATCGTGGCGCCTGAGTTCGCCGAAACGGGCACTTGATGCTGGATCAGATAGATCATGACAAGATCGTGCACCGGATCGGCTTGCCACCAGGTCCCGAAGATGCCGGGCCAGGTGATCGAGCCAGGCGCCCCGCACGCATAGGGATTGTCGACGGGATCTTCGGCAATCGAAAGCCCCAGTCCAAAACCGGATTTCTGCCACAGCGGCATACCCGCAAAAGGAACCTGGCGTTGGGCATCGGTCAGCCGGTTCGTCCGCATCAGTCGAACAGTCTCAGGCTTCAGCAAGCGAACGCCGCCGTGTTCGCCCTCGCCGAGCAGCATGCGCGCGAACCGGTGATAATCCGGCGCTGACGAAATCAAGCCACCCCCGCCCGGCGTATAGGCCGGCGGTTCGTCGTACATATCGGGCACGACTTTCGCGAGCCGGCCGCTCGCCTCGTCATATCTGTAGAGGCTGGCGAGACGGCTCCGCTTGTCGCGCGGAAGCCAGAAGTCCGTGCTGTCCATGCCCAGCGGCGCGAAGATCATCTCGCGGAGAACGCGACCCAGCGGCATGCCGAGGAGCCGCCCGATCAGGAAGCCGAGAACGTCCGTCGAATGGCCGTAGTGGAACAATTCGCCGGGCTGATAGGCCAGCGGCAACGTGCCGAGCGCGGCCAGCCATTCGTCCGGCGTCAATCGATTCATCGCGGGATCGCCAAGCGCCTCCTCATAGGCCTGCTTGAGGGGGCCCTCCGAGAAGAACGCGTAGGCAATTCCCGAACGGTGCGTCAGCAGGTCCTCGAGGGTGATCTCGCGCTGCGCGGGCACCGTGTCTTCCAGCGACCCCGCAGCATTTCGCAAGACCCTTGGCTCGGCAAGTTCTGGAATCCAGTGCGATATCGGGTCTGACAGCGCGATCCTGCCCTGCTCCACCAGCATCAAAGCGGCCACCGAGGTGATCGGTTTGGTCATCGAGGCGATGCGGAACAGGGTGTCCGGTCGCGTCGCCGTCCTCGTTTCGATATCGGACCAGCCCAGCGCCTCGGAGTGAACGATGTCGCCACGATGCGAGGTCAGGGTCACGATGGCCGCGAGTTCGCTCCGATCGATGAATTGCTGCAGCGCCGGGCCGACCTCGGCAAGCTTTGCGGGATCGAAGCCGCGAACGCGGCCGAGGACATCATCGCTCATGCAGGGACGCTTCAGTCCGCCCTAAACTCGTCGGTCAGGATCGGCCCGAATAGCACCCAGCGCTGCCCGTCAAACTTCATCATCTGGAATTGCTTGTTGATGCGATAGTCGTCGGGACTGGTGTTGATCGACATTCCCGGCAATCCCAGATCCGGCACGAAGCCTTTGATGCTGGTCGCCTGCTTCATGATGTTGGCGCGGGTGAGTTCGTCGCCGCATTGCTTCAGGATGTGGACCAGCAGCGCCGCCGTCGAGTAGCCATAGGTGGCAAAGCCGCTGTTGGCATCCTCGCCGGGCGCGTACTTTGCCATGAAGGCCTTGTAGCGCTTCATGCCCTCGTCATTGGCCCATTGCGGATCGAGCGGATCCTTGCCGTAGTTGACCGAGATAATGTCCTTGGCATTCTCGAGACCCGCCGGGACCAGCACCTGGCCCACGGCCGTCGCGTTGACCTCCAGGATATGGACGGGCTTCCAGCCGAGCTCCGCCGCCTTCCTGATCGATTGCGCGGCGAATTTCGGCGTGGACATGTTGTAGAAGAGATCGGCGCCCGACGCTTTCAGCGTCACCATCTGGGAATCGACGGTCGGGTCGGACAGTTCGTAGGACAACTCCTTGACGATCATGCTCGTCTTGGCGCCGAGCCCTTCCTTCAGGCCCTTGACGTAGTCTTTCCCGAGGTCGTCGTTCTGATAGAGGATGCCGATCTTGGCGTTCGGATAGTTCTCCAGGATGTACTTGGCGTAGATGTGCGCTTCCGACTGGTAGTTCGGATTGGCGGAGATCGTCCATGGAAAGTTCTTGGGGTCGGTGAAGCGCGAAGCGCCGCTTCCAGCCAGGAGTTGCGGGACGCCCTTGGCGTTCAGATATTTCTGCACGGCCGAGTTCGGCGGCGTCCCGATGATCTGGAACGTCGTGAGCACTTCATCGCTTTCGACCAGCTTGCGCACCTGCTCGACCGTCTTCGGCGGGCTGTAGCCGTCATCGTACTGGATGAGATTGATCTGGCGACCGTTGACCCCGCCCTGCTCGTTGATCATGCGGATGTAGGCGGCCTCCGCCTTGCCGATGGCCCCGAATGCGGACGCCGGGCCGCTCAACGGATTGGTCTGACCGATCTTGATCTCGGTGTCGGTTGCGCCGGTGTCGTATTTCTTTTGCGCAAAGGCGGGCACAGCAAGTGCGGTGCCGAGCATCAGCATGGCTGCTGCCATCGACTTCAAGCCGGTCATGGAGTCCTCCCAAGGCAGCCGGTCATCGCCAGCCGTTGTTCTGCATTGCGCTCACGCCAGCGTGCGCCGGACGATTGCGGAGTGTTGGCAACTGCCGGAAGCGTGGTCCGACTCCTCGCCAGTACCTTGGGGTCAGGGACAGGTCAAGTTCATTCATTTATCACTAAATGAATTTAAGTGGCACGACGGCCCACCCGCGGCTTGACCAGGCCGCGCCCGCATCCCATCGTGAAAGTGTGAATCGGCCGGATCAAACGCCGTCCTCCCGGACGCCTCCGACCAGGACGACGGAGACCATGCCAGCAGCGGTGAAACTCGAGGGACGCCGGACTCGCGCCGAGCAGCGGGCCGCGAGCATGAAGCTGATCCTCGACACGAGCGAGGAGCTATTCGCGCAGTTCGGCTATTTCGGGGTGACGATCAAGGACGTCGCCGACAGGATGGGCATCCATCCCGCGCTCATTCACTACTATTTCGATGGCAAGAAGGCGCTGTTCGACGCCGTGTTCGAACGCCGCGTGGGGTATGCGGTCACCTTGCGGACCGCCGAACTCGACGCTTACGAAGCGAGGATCAAGGGCCGGCCAACCGTCGAAGGCGCGCTTCGCGCCTATTACGATGGCGCCTTCGACGTCTATATCAATGACGAGGAAGCCTGGCGCAATTTCGGCCGCATCTTCGCCCAGGTCAACAACGCGCCCGGCTACGGCGCGGAGAAGATGGAAGCCTATCTCGATCCACTCGTGCTGAGGCTGATCGGCCTGCTGCAGAAGGCGCTGCCCGACGCCAAGAGCGAGGATTTGTTCTGGGGCTTCCAGTTCACCTCGGGAGCCTATTCGCTGCTCATGTCGCGCACGGGCCGCATCGACCGCCTTTCGAAGAATCTGTGTCGGTCCGATGATTTCGAAGCCGTTCGCGAGCGCTTCGTGACGTTCATGGCAGGCGGCTTCAACGCGCTCTACAAGCGGCGCAAAAGCAGGTCGCGCTAGCCGGTTCGCATCGCGACAAAGGCCCGGAAGCAGCAATGGCGTGCACCGCCTTGCGCAACAGTGAGGCGATGCCCTGTTTTGCCCGACGTGTCAAAAAGGCTCCTGCTGGCCTCACGCGTAAGCCCTTGATCCGACTAACGTCTTCTACTGTGCATGGGGTTGTTTTCGCACTTTTTGTACGACTGGCCGGTCACGCCGCCTGCGACACCACCCGGTTGCGCCCGTCGTGCTTGGCGCGGTACAGCGCGGTATCGGCGCGCTTGAGGACGTCGGCGACCGCCTCGCCCTTCTGCTCCAGCGTGGTCAGGCCGATCGAGATCGTGACCTCGATGCGCTTGGTGCCCTTGTGCACCGAGAACGGCTCGCCTGCGATCGAGCGGCGCAGGCGCTCGGCGACCATGCCGGCGACGTGGAGATCGGTCTCGGGCATCACGATGACGAACTCCTCGCCGCCATAGCGGCAGGCGAGATCGATGCCTCGGATCGACTTGCGCACTCGCACCGCGAATTCGCGCAGCACGTCGTCGCCGGCGTCGTGGCCGTAATTGTCGTTGATCGACTTGAAGAAGTCGATGTCCAGGATCATCAGCGCCAGCGGCTTGCCGCGGGTCGCGGCCTGCTCGGCGAGCGTCGCCAGATGGCTCTCCATGTAGCGGCGATTGTGCAGGCCGGTGAGCGCATCCGTGATCGCCATCTCGATCGAGTTCTGCACGTTGTCGCGCAAATGATCGGTGTAACGGCGGCGGCGGATCTGGGTGCGCGCGCGCGCCAGCAGCTCGGTCTTGTCGATCGGGCGCAGCAGATAGTCGTTGACGCCGATCTCGAGCCCACGCAGCAGCCGCGTCGAGTTCTCGGGGTCGGCGATCGCCAGGATCGGCACGTGGCGCGTGCGCTCCAGCGAGCGCGCCTGGCTGCAGAGCCTGAGGCCGTCGAAATTATTGAGGTCGAGCGAGACGATCAGCAGGTCGTAATTGCCCTCGGCGGCGTGGAACAGCGCTTCCGTCGGGTTCGGCTCGACGTCGATGGTGTGCTCGGCGGCGAGAATCGTCGCCAGCCGCTCATAGGAGGACTCGCGGTCGTCGACCAGCAGGATGCGGCCGCCCTTGCCGGTGTCGGACACAGCGCTGCGCTCGGGCGCCTGCATGCCGATCTCGAGCGAGGTGATGGCGCGCATGCGCAGCTCGTCCGTCATCATCTTCAGCCGCGTCAGCGAGCGCACCCGCGCGATCAGCACGACGTCGGAGACCGGCTTGGTCAGGAAATCGTCGGCGCCGGCTTCCAGCCCGCGATTACGGTCGGACGGGCTGTCGAGCGCGGTGACCATGACGACGGGAATGTGGTGCGTGGCCGGATCGGTCTTGAGCCGGCGGCAGACTTCGAAACCGTCCAAGTCGGGCATCATCACGTCGAGCAGGATGATGTCGCATTCGGCGCGGCTGGCCATCGCCAGCGCCTCGGTGCCGTTCGAGGCGGTCATCACGTCGAAATATTCGGCGGAGAGGCGAGCCTCCAACAGCTTGACGTTGGCAGGGACGTCGTCGACGACCAGGATACGCGCGGACACTGTGAACTCACTTCCTATCCGATAAAACGCCGGACCGTCTCAATGAATTTGCCGACCGAGATCGGCTTGGACAAATAAGCCTCGCAGCCGCCCTCGCGGATGCGTTCTTCGTCGCCCTTCATCGCGAACGCGGTGACCGCGACGACGGGAATGGAACGCAGCTCCGGATCGTCCTTGATCCAGCGCGTCACCTCCAGGCCGGAGACCTGCGGCAATTGGATGTCCATCAGCACGAGGTCGGGCCGCAGTTTTCGAACGAGATCCAGCGCCTCGTAGCCGTTGCTGGTGCCCGTGGTCTGGTAGCCGTGCGCCTCCAACAGGTCGCGGAAGAGCTTCATGTTGAGCTCGTTGTCTTCCACGATCAGGACGGTCTTAGCCATCCCGCCCTCCTGATTGGTCCGCAGACCGGTACATGTAACGCCTCAGACGCCGCTTTCCGGCGTTTTGAAAACTGGATTCAAACTAGCCTCAGATTCGCTTGAGTTTCGTTAAACCCGAGGGGCGACTTTATGCGATGTGGTTTCCAGCTGCTTGCCGGGTCGGAAGACTTGGGGCCGAGACTCGGGCATGATGACCCTAAAGTAGACACCGAAAGTTAACGGAAAGGCAAACCGTCCCCTTGAAAAAGCCTGTTCACAACCCTCGCGAAGTCGCTGAAATCGTTGCGATTCAGGCGCTATCCTTTGTTGCGGGCGACCCTGAAAGGCTGGGCCTGTTCCTGGCTGAGACGGGGGTGGGTCCGGAGACCCTGCGTAATGCCGCCGCCGACCCCAATTTCCTCCTCAGCGTGCTCGATTTCGTGATGCGCGACGACGCCACCGTGAAAGCCTTTGCCAGCTCGGCGGAACTGCATCCAACCAACGTCGCAGCGGCGCGGCAGGTCCTTGGCGACGCGCTGGGTGATCGCTCCTGGGAGCACGACGTGCCGTGACCGCTCCTGAGGCGGCCGGCCCCCGCTGCTTCTGCCGGGATTGTCTGGCCGACCTGGATTGTGGCATGCGGCGCTGCTCCGCGTGCGGTTCCCCTCGCCTGGTCCGCCACCGCGCACTCGCGGGCCTGACCATCGCCCACATCGACTGCGACGCCTTCTATGCGACGGTCGAGAAGCGCGACAATCCCGACATTGCCGACAAGCCGGTCATCATCGGCGGGGGAAAACGCGGCGTGGTCTCGGCCGCCTGCTACATCGCGCGCACCTACGGCGTGCGCTCGGCCATGCCGATGTTCAAAGCCTTGGAAGCCTGTCCGCACGCGACCGTGATCCCGCCCGACATCGCAAAGTACGTCCGCGTCGGTCGCGAGGTGCGGCAGGCCATGCAGGCACTGACGCCACTGGTCGAACCGCTCTCGATCGACGAGGCCTTTCTCGATCTCTCCGGCACCGAGCGGGTGCACGGCATGATCCCGGCCAAGGTGCTGGCGCGCTTTGCCCGCGAGGTCGAACGCGACATCGGCATCTCCGTCTCGGTCGGCCTGTCCTGCAACAAGTTCCTGGCCAAGATCGCCTCCGACCTCGACAAGCCCCGCGGCTTCGCCGCGCTCGACCAGGAGCAAGCGCGATCGATGCTTGCCGAGAAGCCCGTCGGCTTCATCTTCGGCGTCGGCCCCGCCACCCAGGAGCGCCTGGGGCAGCGCGGCTTCCGCGTCATCGCCGACCTGCAGAAGGCCGACGAGATCGAGATGATGCGGCAATTTCCGAGCGACGGCCGCAGGCTGTGGCGGCTCGCGCGCGGCATCGACGACCGCCGCGTCGAGCCCGACCGGGGCGCCAAGACCATTTCCAGCGAGACCACCTTCGAGACCGACATCCGCGATTTCGCGACGCTGGAGAAGATCCTGTGGCGTCTCTGCGAGAAGACCTCGTCGCGGCTGAAGAGCAGCGAGCTCGGCGGCTCGACCGTCACGCTGAAGCTCAAGACCGCCGATTTCCGCCAGCGCACCCGCTCGCAATCGATTGCGGCGCCGACCCAGCTTGCCGCAAAGATCTTCGCGATCTGCCGCGAGATGCTGGCGAAAGAGATCGACGGCACCGCCTTCCGCTTGATGGGCGCCGGCGTCAGCGCGCTGCGCGAGGGCTCGGTCGCCGACGACACCGACATGCTCGACCGCCGCGCCGCCCATGCCGAGCGCGCGGTCGACAGCCTGCGCAAGAAATTCGGCAGCGCCGCAGTGATCCGCGGCATCGCGTATGATGGGCCGGAGAAAGCGCAGGAGTGATGAAAGGTGAACGTGACCTCACCGCGCTGCTGAGACACATGAAGCCGGAGCTGCGGCCGGGCACTTTCGTGTTCTGCACGATCGCGGCGAACGAAGGCGTTCCCGCAGCACTCAATCCGCTGCTGATGTTCCGCGAGCAGGAAGGAACGACGCTCGTGATGCCTCGCGAAGAGGCTGAGGCCGCAGGACTACGCTACGCATTCCCTTCACGCCTGATCACCCTGACGGTTCACTCCGCGCTCGATGCGGTCGGCTTCCTGGCGGCCATCACGGCGCGTCTGGCCGAAGCCGGCATCAGCGTGAATGCGGTTTCGGCCTTTCATCATGACCATCTGTTCGTGCCTGCTGACAGAGCCGACGAAGTGATGTTGCTGCTGCAAGAGATGTCGGATGCGAAGCCCTTGTAGCCCGGATGGAGCGCAGCGCAATCCGGGGCGGAGCAGCCTCAGTGGCAGGCTTCCCGGATTACGCTACGCTCCATCCGGGCTACGACCTCAATCCGCGACCGCGATCGCCTCGATCTCGATCAGCCATTCCGGGGCGGCGAGCGCGGAGACGCCGACGAGGGTCGAGGCCGGCGGCTCCATGCCCTCAAAGAAGGCCGAGCGGGCCTTGCCGATGATCGGGCGCAGCTCCGGTCTGTAGTTCACGACAAAGGTCGTGATCTTCACGATGTTGGAATAGCTCGCGCCGGCCGCCTTCAGCGCGTGCCCGAGATTCTGCATCACCTGCGTGGTCTGCGCGGCGATATCGCCTTCGCCGACGATCCGCCCCTCCTCGTCCACAGCCACTTGGCCGGAGATGTAAATGGTGCGTGCGCCCGTGGCGGTCACGACGTGGGAATAAGCGGGATTGTTGTGAAGGCCGCTGGGACGGAGATGGTCGAGCTTGGGCATGGGCTTGCTCCCGGAGTTTGTGGTTGGGAGGGAGCGTAGCCGGAGAGTGCCACAAGGGCTAGACGTTTCGCCCTCAATTACAGGGCTTGCTGTCCTTCACGTCGAATTTCCCCATCGCGCCCGAAATCACAAAATCGTTGTAATCGAGCATGAGCTGGCGCGAGACGCCGTTCTCGTAGAGCTCGAACGACATCGCATAGACCGGCGTCTGCTCGCCCTCTTTCTGCTGGGCCTCGCGGTCGAAATAGCTGACCGTGACGGGCCAGCGCTTCAGTGATTTCATGTGCTCGTCGGAGGTCGACGGATCCGGCGAGGCGGCGCGGTCGGTGGGGATCGGCTGGCCGATCACGGTCAGCGTGTTGTAGACTTTCTGGCCATCGTCGGAGCCGTCATAGACGGAGAGTTCGAGCAGCGACTTGCCGTCCTTGGCGGCGGCGATGATGCGCTGGATCTGCTCGGTCGGGAATACGATCTTGCCGTCGAGGGTGAAGCTCTTGGGCGCCGGCAGCTTCAGCTTGACGTTGATGTGGTCGCCGTCGCGCTCGGCCGAACCATCGACGCGGCCGGCATCCGCCTCGTTCATGCGGGTCTCGATCTTGAAGCGGTAGCTTTTGCCCGCGGCATCTTCCCAGGAGTTGGAGCGGAGGTCGCTGAGCGTGACCTTGCCCTCGCCGCTGTCGAGCTCGGAGACCTGGCGGAATTCCGAGGTGTAGCCCTCGCACGAGCTTCCGGTGAAGTTGTAGAGGATGCGGCCGCGCGCGCTGTTGACCGAGTTGGAGCGCGATTTCACCAGGCTCAGGTCGTAGAGCGCCTGATGCGCGAGGAACGGACCATTGGCGGCCTGTGCGGCGCCGCCAAGGGCTAAATCGCCAAGGCCCAAACTGGCCGCGGCGAGCGCCATGACACCGAGCGAAGTCCGGAAAAGGTGCACCATGTCTGATCCTTGGAGACGCGTCCTTGGGTAATCCTTGGGGATGCGCAGATTCGACATTTTACTGACCGTTCCATTGCGTCGCAACTGAGGCCGTTTCACGTAAAGTTGCGGCCCTGCCGTTGAACCTGCGGCCTCGCCTCGACAAAAGGCAGCCTCTCGCGGGTTGCTTGCATGTAGCGGCACGATGGGCGAAACAGGGCGCGGCCGGCCTCCGACGGATGCGCCGGGGCGAATGGAATTTCTGGACAACGAGGGCGAACATGGCGGGCACGGTCGAGCAAAAGCTGGCGGAACAGGGCATCAAGCTGCACGAGGCCCCCACCCCCGTGGCCAATTACGTGCCCTTCGTGCGCACCGGCAATTTGCTGTTCGTCTCCGGCCAGGTCTGCTTCGACCCCTCCGGCAAGCTGATCGCCAAGGGCAAGCTGGGCGCCGGCGTCTCCATCGAGGACGGCGCTGCGGCGGCCCGCGGCTGCGCGGTCAATTTGCTGGCCCAGGTCAAGGCGGCGCTGGGCGACCTCGACAAGGTGGTGCGCGTGGTTCGCCTCGGCGGCTTCATCAACTCGGCGCCGGACTTCCTGGACGGACCGAAGGTGCTCAACGGCGCCTCCGACCTGATGGTCGCGGCCTTCGGTGACAAGGGCCGCCACGCCCGCACCACCGTCGGTGTCGCCTCGCTGCCCGCGGACGCGGCGGTCGAGGTCGAGGGCGTGTTCGAGGTCGCCTGACGAGCATGCGCGCTCCGGATTGGCTGACAGCCCGGCCGGTCGCCCATCGCGGCCTGCACGACATTTCCCGTGGCATCGTCGAGAACATGCCGGGCGCGGTGCAGACTGCGATTGCGGGCAATTTCTCGATCGAGGTCGACATTCAGCTCTCCGCCGACGGCGAGGCCATGGTGCATCACGACCATGCGCTCGGCCGACTCACCGAAGCCACCGGCGAGGTGGTGTCGAAGACCGCCGCGGAGCTGAAGGCGGTCAAATTCAAAGACACGGACGAGCGAATGATGTCGCTCTCCGACCTTTGCGCCATGGTCGCCGGCCGCGTGCCGCTGGTGATCGAGGTGAAGAGCCATTTTGATGGCGACCGCAAGCTGGTGAAGCGGATGGCCGAGGTGCTGGCGGCCTATCAGGGGCGTGCCGTCGGCATGTCCTTCGATCCCGACCAGGTGCTGGCGTTGCGCGAGCTGTTGCCCTCCCGCCCGCGCGGCATCGTCGCGCAGCGGACCTATGAGGACGACTATTGGGCCAAGCTCACGCAGCCGCAGCGCGACAGCATGCTGTACCTGCGCCACGGCTTTCGGACCCGGCCCCACTTCGTCGCCTTCAGGGTCGACGACCTCCCGGCCCCCGCCCCCTGGATCGCCCGCAACGTCTTTGGCTGTGCCCTGCTCGGCTGGACCGTTCGCACCACGGAGCAGCGGAGGCGGGTCGGGCAATATGCCGATCAGATGATCTTTGAGGGGTTCGTGCCGTAGGCCTCGCTCGCGTCCCGGACAAGCCGCAACGCGCAAGCGTTGCCGCGCTGAGCCGGGGCACGAGAGTACCAGCCCTCGCCCCCTTGAAGTCGCTGCTGCAATGCACGATCTTGGACGACGATGGCATCATCTGAAATCACGCTCGAGGCCGTACCTTCCATTGGCGAGGTGTCTGCCGAAGATTGGGACGCCTGCGCCAATCCCAGCAGCAAATGTGGGCTTGGCGCGGGAACCTCATCCACCCTTCCAGGCGATTCCATTGGGCTCTCAAAACCCGCCTATAACCCGTTCGTCTCACACGCCTTTCTCTCGGCCGTCGAGATATCGGGTTCGGCTACTATCCGCACCGGTTGGGGACCGCGGCATCTCGTGGCCAAGGTCGATGGCCGCGTCGCCGGGGTCGTGCCCTGCTATCTGAAATCGCATTCGCAAGGCGAGTACGTCTTCGACCGCGGCTGGGCCGACGCTTATGAGCGCGCCGGCGGGCGTTACTATCCGAAGCTCCAGGTCTCGGTTCCCTTCACTCCGGCGACGGGCCCGCGCCTGCTGGTCCGCGACGGCGTGGATCGCGAGCGCATCATGGACGCGTTGGCGAGCGGCCTCGTGGCGCTATGCGGCGTCAGCAAGGCCTCCTCCGTCCACGTCACCTTCGCGCGCGAGGACGAATGGAAGCTGCTCGCCGAGCACGGCTTCCTGCAGCGCACCGACCAGCAGTTCCACTGGCGCAATGAGGGCTTTGCGAGCTTCGATGACTTCCTCAGCACCCTGAACTCGCGCCACCGCAAATCGATCAAGCGCGAGCGGCGCGATGCCCTCCCCGCCGGAATCACCATCCACTGGCTGACGGGCAAGGACATCACCGAGGATGCCTGGGACGCCTTCTTCGAATTCTACATGGAGACCGGCTCGCGCAAATGGGGCCGGCCTTATCTCACACGCGAATTCTTCTCGCTGATCGGCGAGACCATGAGCGAGGACGTGCTGCTGGTGATGGCCCGCCGCAACGAACGCTGGATCGCGGGCGCGATCAACTTCATCGGCTCGGACACGCTGTTCGGCCGCAACTGGGGCGCGGTCGAGCATCACCCGTTCCTGCATTTCGAGGTCTGCTATTACCAGGCGATCGACTTCGCCATCAAACGCGGCCTCACCCATGTCGAGGCCGGCGCGCAAGGCGAGCACAAGATCGCGCGCGGTTACCTGCCGCGCACAACCCATTCCGCGCACTTCATCGCCGATCCCGGCCTGCGCCGCGCCATCGACGATTACCTCAAGCGGGAGCGCGCCTACGTCGCCGAGGCGGGACGGGAGCTCGCCGAGCTCGGGCCGTTCCGCAAAGGCATCGACGAGGCGCCTTGACGGTTTGCTGCGGCTGGTGACAGTAAGCGCAAAATCCAAGCGCAAGTTTCTCGGGAGCCGCCCACATGACCGCCTACGACACCAACAACATCTTCGCAAAAATCCTGCGCGGCGAGCTGCCCTGCTCCAAGGTCTACGAGGACGAGCACGTCTTCGCCTTCCTCGACATCATGCCGCGCGTGCCCGGCCACACGCTGGTGATCCCGAAGGCTCCTGCCCGCAACATCCTCGACATCAAGCCCGACGACTACGCCTACGTCGCTCGCGGCGCGCACAAGATCGCCGCCGCCGCAATGCAGGCCTTCAAGGCCGACGGCATCACCATCCAGCAGTTCAACGAGCCCGCCGGTGGGCAGGTGGTGTTTCACCTGCACATGCATGTGATGCCGCGCCATGACGGCGTGGCCATGCTGCCGCCCGCCAGCCGCAAGGAAGACGCCAAGGTGCTGGAAGAGCATGCGGCGAAGCTGATCGCGGCGTTGAAGGGGTAGCTCTATCCACGCGTCATTCCGTCTCGAAATCGCCCTTCTGCGGCGCCGCCAGCGGCGTGAACTCGCAGCGGTCGGGCTTGATGTCGATCAGCGGCGTGTTGTCGAGACAATCGAGCCCGCGTACCAGGATCGCGTTGCCCTCGATGCCGACGAGCTTCACGATCGAAGTGCCGATCGGATTGGGACGCACCGGCGAGCGCAGCGAGAAGGTGCCGCGGGTCTTCTCGTTGTTCTTCGGGCTTTGCAGGATGATGTCGCGGCGCGACTGGTCGAGCCAGTAGAGCACTTCGAGATTGCTGTAGAAATCCACGCCCTTGATGGCCGGCACGAACGGCTCGAAGATCTCAAGCCGGCAGATCGGGCCGTCCTGACGTCCCTGCCGCGGCGTCTCCAGCCGCGAGGTCCAGGGCGTGCGGACGCGGCCAATGAAGACCAGGCCGGCATCCTGCGCGGGCGGCAGCTCGATGGCGACCTCGCCCTCGCGGAGCTCGTTCTTGCGAACCATATTTCCGATTCCTTGCTGGTGGGCAGGATTTTAGCCCAACCACCACTTGCCGGCCAGCATGAAGACTTCGCCGGTCACGACACCCGCGAAGATCGAACGGCGGGTCAGCAGGAACACGACGAGGCCGGCGCCAACGGCGCCATAGCGCAGGGTATCAGGCACGCTTGCCAGCGCGCCCGGCGGCTCGACCACGATCTGGGCGATGACGCCGGCCAGGATCGCGGTTGCAATCGCCCGCACCCAGACCAGCAGCTCGGAGCCCTCGTCGATGCCGCTGCCGAACCACAGGCCGAGCATGCGCCAGATCTGGTTGGGAACGACGCCGGCGACGAACAGCACGACGAGCGCCTGCCAGTCGCCGATGAGCTGCGCGTAGCTCATGCGCGCACCTCCCGCCACCAGTGCACGCCATAGGCGATCGTACCGGCCGCAAGCCCGCTGACGAGGATGTCGACGCCGGAGTTCATCTTCGCGGCCAGCGGATAGAGCAAGACACCGAGCGCCAGCGCGACCACGTCGGCGGCTTCGCGGCTGTTGCGCGCGGTCGAGAACAGGAAGGACAGAGGCGTCAGCATCAGGATCGCGGCGCCAAGCGTCTGCGTCAGGTTGGCGGCGAGGAAATAGCCTACCGTGTTGGCGGTGAGACACACCGAGACCAGGCCAAAGCCAAGTCCGTTGACGAAGGCGATCCGCCGCTCGCGCGGCACAAGCGGCAGGAATCGATGGCATTCGACCCACAGCGTCACGGCCGTGAGATGCGCCGCGAAGAACAACTCACGCCGCCTGGTGGTCGGCGTGCGCATCAAGGGCAGCACCGAAACCACCATCGGAAACAGCCTGATGGCGCTGACGGTGACCGCGATCGCCGACTGGATGATGGTGGCGCCGGAGCCGAGCGTGGTGATCAGGATGATCTGCGCCGGACCGGCCCAGACGAACAGCGTCGAGCAGAGCGCCCAGAGCAGGCTGAAATGGGTGTCGTGGGCGAGCGCGCCGATACCGAGATAGGTCGCGAACAGGACGAGCGTGAGGATCGTCTGCGTGACCGAGCGCAGACCCCAGCCGAAGGCAAGCCAGGAACTATTCCATTGCGGTGAGTCGAGTGGAGGAAGTGCCACGGAGCTTTTTGGATGGGTTGCGGAATCGTGCCCGCATAACGGGCAATACGGCGGCTCGCGTCAAGGAACCGCGTGGCGGGGCTGGCATGCGCGACACCCCCACCGCCGCCCTACCCGCTCACACCCTTGTTCTTGAGCACGAAGCACGCCCCGCCGGCCTTCCTGATCCGGTTGCAGAGATCATCCGCCTCGCTGCGCGTGTCTGCGCCGATGCGGACCTGATAGAACGCACGCGTGCCGCGGCTGCGCATCACCGAACTCAGCAGGCTCGGATCGCGCTCGCCGATCGCGGCGCCGAGCCGCGTGACCGCGCGGGAATACATCGCCAGCGCCCTGTTGCGGTCGAAGCCGGCGGCGAGCTGCACGCCCCAGGCCTTTGCGGCCGCAAGCTCGACGTGCTGCTCGAGCTCGGCCACAAAGGCATTCGGCGCGCGCTTGAGCAGCGCCATCAGGTCTCGGCAGCTCGTCGGCGGCGCGCTCGGCGGTCCCTTGCCGGTGGCGCCCGCCTTGGCCCAGGCATCGACGCTCGTGCCGGTGATGGCGAGGACGTAGTTGCGGGTCTGCTCCGGCATTCCGCCGGTGCCGGCGAGCCATTCCTGCACGCGCCGCGGGCCGGCATTGTACGCCGCCGCGGCAAGACCGAGATTGCCGAACTGGTTGCGCAGCTCGTTGAGGAATTCCGCCGATTTCGGCAATGCCTGCACCGGATTGAACGGATTGAGCAGCCCGCGCTCGCTTGCCGTGCCCGGCATGAACTGCGCGATCCCCTGTGCCTGCGCGCCGCTGCGTGTCGTGGGGCCGACCGCATCGGCCTGGAAGCGGCTTTCCTGCCAGATCACCCGGGCGAAGAATTCCAGCGGGAGATTGGCATCGCGCGCGGCGGCCTCCACGATCAGGCAGATCGACTCCCGCGTGTCGCTCTCGCGCGCCTCGGATTTCTCCGGCGGTTTCGCGGGCTCCTCGGCGCTCGGCACCGCCGTGTCGGGCTTTGCGGGCGGATCATCCGCCGCCAGTGCCGGAATCGCCGAGACGAGCAGCGCAGCGATCACGGGCCATGCAATCCGCCTCAACCATGGGTAGGCGGCGCTGTGGCGCGCCCCGGTGCGGCATGCAACAAGGTGATCTGCCCAGTCGTGGCATCCTGCCATGGTTCGATGAGTTCTATGCTGCCTGACCTGTCTCTCCCAATGCGTTACCCCGCCAAACGGATCCGCGTCATATTCGCCCTTGTCGCACTGGTGCTGAGCCTCGCGCCGGCGGTTCGCTCAGGTCACCTCTCAGGTCACCTGGCAAATGACCACGGAATACCCCGAGAATAACATCTCCGGGATCGGGCTCACCACCTTTGCCAGCCGGGGTTCCGAGCGCACGAACGGTTTCGTGACCGCGACCAACGCCTTCGACAACCGGCTCAAGATCAATTCCGGCGAGATGCCGCGCTTGCGGGTTTGAAGGAGCATCGGCTGAACGCGTTCCTCACCTCCGGCGACGGCGGCGCAGGGCGCAAGCTCTGGGACTTCCTGCCGCACTTCACCGCCATCAACTATGCGATGCCGGTCTCGATCGCGTTCGTCCGCAGCGACGTCTTTACCGCGCTGCCCGAGCCGATGCAGCGCGAGGTGCTGGCCGCGGCCGCAGAAACCGAGCAAAGCCAGTTCGCGCTATTGGCCCACCGCACCTCCGATAATTACGCGCGCATGCGCGACAACGGCGTCGCCATCGCCGAACCGGCGCCGCAATCCCTGCTCGCCGCGCTCCGGAAGGCCGCAACGGCCGCGGTCACCGCCTGGGAAGCGCAGGCCGGTGCGGACGCCGCCGCGATCGTCGAATGGGCCCGGCAGCAATGACGCGAGCACGCCCGCCGTTGGCATGCCTACGGCTCACTGTGTTGAAACAACAGCCGGCCTCGCCTTTCGTTGTTAATTTTTGACCGGGACCAGGCTTGCGCCGCTGATGGCGCGGTCAAGGGCGTCAATCAGCGCCTGAAATTCGACGAACTTGTTGCGCGCCCGCTCGGCCGTGTCACGCTCGAAAGGCGCCGCCAGCACTTTCGCGTGCGCGTCCCTGTCCTCGATCATGCGATCACGGGCCTTCTTCAGTATCTCAAGTTGCTCGCTCATGGAGTCTCCTCTGCGCAGATCTGTTCGATCCCGACCAAGCTCTCAGTCGAAGCCCGGCGGCAGCTCGCCCTTCCGGAAGAACACCACGGGTTCATCGTCATAGTCCCCCATTTCCGGATCGCCGCTGGACGAGAACCCAACCACGCCGAGCCTGCTCAAGGCCAGCCTCTCCGCGGTTCGCAGAGCGCCACTTTCCGATTTGCAGACGATCGGTGCGTCGGCCTTCAGATTTCCACCCTTGCCGGCGTTGAATGCCTGCACCACGTAGGTTGTTGCTCGCATCACGAAGCCTCCTTTGCCGATTGATGGATCCAGGTAACGTCAACGACTGCGAAGCCGCGCTCAGCGCCGCATCGCATCCATGAGCGCCGCAATTTTGATCGTCGCGAAACTGGAGAAGGTGTCGGACACGGCATATGGCAGGATGATCTGGTCATTGTGCCTCATCGCACCGCAGGTGTAGACGACGTTGGGGACATACCCTTCGCGCTCGGACGGCTCAGGCCGCAACAGCGGCTCGCTCGAACGCGCCAGCACCTTCGATGGGTCACGCTTGTCGAGCAGCGCCGCTCCGATCGAGTATTTGCGGACCGGCCCGACCCCGTGCGTCAGCAGCAACCAGCCCTCGTCGAGTTCGATCGGCGACCCACAATTGCCGATCTGCACGAACTCCCATGGAAATTGGGGTTTCAGAAGGAGCTGGCCGCTTTCCCACGTGTAGAGGTCATCCGAATAGATCAGATACAGGTTCTCATTGTCTTGTCGCGCGATCATGGCATAGCGGCCGCCGATCTTGCGCGGGAACAACGCCATCCCCTTGTTGTGTGCCGCAGCGCCCCGCAAAGGCGTCAGTCGAAACGACATGAAATCGCTGGTCTCGATCAACTCGGATCGAATCGCCCGACCGCTGTAAGCCGTGTAGGTCGCGTAGTACGCTTCCCGATCGCCGTCGTTGAATTTGACAAACCGCACATCCTCGATGCCGTTCGATTGGGATTCGGTCACGGGAAAGATGACTCGCTCGCTGAGGTCTTGCTCGGGCCTGAACGTCAATTCCACGGACTCGCCGTCCGGGCCGGATATGCGACGGTTGATCCGGGGAACCGAGGCAAGGCGCACCGTCGGATCGACGGCCAGGCTTCCGTCGACCGCAATCGTTCCGGTTCGAAACGTCAGCGACGATACGTGGCCTTCGCCGATGGCACGGAGACTCATGATGAAGCGTACCGCCCCGTGCGGCGTCCCCGTTTGGTCGGGGTGTGGCACGATGCTGGGGTTGAACAAGGCAGACGCCTCGAACGAATACTCGCTGAGAAAATAGGCGCCGACCAGCTGGCGCTGGGTCTTTGAGAATGCGCCATGCTTCATGAAAGCATCTTCCATCTCGTCGGCGCGGGCCTCGAAGCTCTCCAGGAGGTTACGATGTCGCCCCTGGAAATTGTCCAGGACGTCCGCCAGCTGCGCTGCGACGGCTTCCGAACTAAGCG
Source organism: Bradyrhizobium symbiodeficiens (assembly GCF_002266465.3). NCBI lineage: Bacteria > Pseudomonadati > Pseudomonadota > Alphaproteobacteria > Hyphomicrobiales > Nitrobacteraceae > Bradyrhizobium > Bradyrhizobium symbiodeficiens. The sequence goes on from NZ_CP029427.2 coordinate 4,352,895, forward strand.
CCAGAACCCGGTCGACGATATGGTTTGCGCGCATCTTGTCGGTCGGATTCAAGTCGCGGGGTTCGGTTGCCGGCTTGAACGGCCGCACGATGACCCGCGCTGGATCGGGCCGCAGGTGGAGCGCCTGCCGGTTTAGGAAAGAAGCGTATGGCACGGGTGTCCTCGGCTAGCTGCATGGGAGGGGGAAATTCAGGCGCCCACGGCACGCAAGGGTGCGGGCTTTGTCATCAGGCTCTGGGCACGCGCGAGCTGACGCATCTCGGCAAGGCCGAGGAGATAGCAAACGACCGACTCGCCGCCGCGGTTTTCGTTCGCCCGATCGGGGTGCAATCCATCACGGCAACTGCCGGTGATCGGATCAGCCAGCGCCACCGAGAGGTCGTTCCTGCCAAGAAACCAGGCGAAGGCCCGCATGGCCATGGCTTTCCATTCGGCATCGCCTTCGCCACGCCACGCGGCCAGACACGCGGCAATCGTCGCCGTCGCCTCCACCGGCTGCTGATCGAAGGCACGGGGGGGCTGCCGCTGCTCTCCGAAGCCAGCGGTACCGACCGGCCGGAAATAGCCCGCCGCGGACGTTTGCTGCGTCATGAGCCAGCGCAGAGACCTCAATCCGGCATCGAGATATCGAGGCATCTGTGTCGCCATACCCGTGAGGATCAGGGCCTGCGGCAATCGCGCGTTCTCGTAGGCCAGCCCTTCCTCGAACCATATCCAATCCGGCGTCTCGACCGACGTCAGGCAGGACATCAACCTGTCGGCCAGGGAATGCCGGACTTCCCTGGCGTGAACATCGTCTGGGGCTACGGCGCAGTAAGCGTCCAGACCCAGCAGCATGAACGCCCACGCACGGGGCGAGCGGAAGCTCTCCGCGATCGACAATGCCTGGGCGAACAAGGCAGCAGCCCATAGGCGCCGGGCCGGGCTCGCGTCTCTGCGCGCGGCCTCACCCAACGCCCATAGCGTCCGTCCGTGACTGTCTTCGGAGCCCCTGTCCTCGAGCCAGGTTCGATCGAAGCCCATGAAGTTGCGAAACTGCCTGGTGTCGGGATTCCAGGCATGCTGTACGAAGGCTGCAAATCGGGTCGTCAGGACATCCGGCAGCGGCCGTTCGCCCGGACCATTGAGAGCGCAGGCTAGGAGCAACGCTCGCGCGTTGTCATCGACGCAATAGCCGTGCGCGCGATCAGGCACCGAATGTACCGCATGTTGGAACAGGCCGACATCGTCGCACATCGATAGAAAGTAGCCGATCTGCATATCGGGCGGCGCCGGACTACGTAGTTCCGGCGCGCCCACGTCGGAGCGCACGAAGACCTTCAACCTATGTCCCTGCCGTGCAGTCTCGAAGACGGCCGCGTAGCGCTCAGCCACCCGCTCCCAGGTCATCATCCGGCTCGCCGCATAGGCACGCCGAGACATCGCCTGCCGGCGGGCGGCGTCGGTCAGCAGGTTGGCGATCTCGCTGCCGATCGCTGCAGCGTCGCCGAACGGCACCAGAACTCCACACTCGTCGGCAAGCAGCTCGCGTGCGTGCCAATATGGCGTCGAGACAACCGGCTTCCCCATTCCAAAACTGTAGGCCAGGGTGCCCGACGTCATCTGGGCCTCGTTGAGATAAGGCGTGACATAGACGTCGCACATCGAGATGAATTCGAGCAGCGTCGCCAAATCGGCGAACCGGTCGAGGAACACGACGTGATCGTCTATTCCGAGTTCACGGACCCGCGCCATCAGGCCTTCGCGATAGGCTTCGCCCTCGTTCCGAACCAGGTTGGGGTGCGTCGCGCCGAGCACGACGTACACCGCGTTCTCGCAGCGCCTCAGAATCGAAGGCATCGCGTCGATCATCACGTCGATGCCTTTGTTGGGCGAAAGCAGGCCGAATGTCAGGATCACCGATTTTTGCTCGAATCCGAGCCTGGCCTTCGCGGCATCGGGCTCGGCGAAGGCGACATCGGGAATGCCGTGGGGGATGACCTCGATCTTGTCGTCGGGCACCAGATAGACATCGTGCAGCAACTCGCGGCCCTTGTGGGCCATCACCACGACCTTCGACGACGCATCGACGATGCGCTCCATCACCGTCCGTTGGGCGGGTGACGGTTTGGCCAGCACCGTATGGAACGTCGTCACCACCGGCATGGCAAGGCGAGACAGCAGCACCAGGATGTGTGCCCCGGCTTCACCGCCGAAAATGCCAAACTCGTGCTGCAGGCAGACGGTGTCGAACTGACCGGCATTGAGGAAATCGCGGCACGCATGTAGTCTTCGATATTGTTATCCCTGATCTGGAAAGCGACCGCCGGAGGATAATCATAGGTCTGGCCGCGATCGGTCATCGCCACGATGCAAGCCTCCAGGTCCGGGCGCGCAATCGATATCGCGTTCTTCAGGTCGGTCGTATAGGTCGCAATTCCGCACCGGCGAGGCAACGAGTTGCCGATGACGGCGATACGGCGGAGCGGCGTCATGTCAGCACCTCGATGATTTCACTGCCGGAGAGAGCGTCGGTGGGTTGTGTCATGCGTTCGCTGCGATCTTGCAGCAAGGATGCAACTGGATCCGGTCCCGGATAGGCGATCAGGATGCTCATCCCGCTTGAGCCAACGTCGATGCCGGCACTATCGGATTCCATGAAGATTGCGTCCCCGACCGTTGCCTTTGCCCGTCCGATGCGTCCCTCCCCCTCGATCACGAGAATCCAGGCTTCCCGATCGGTCTGGAGTCCCCAGAGCGAATTCGCCGAAGGTCGATCCGCTCGAACACGAAATACGAACTCGCGACGAGAACCAGTCGCGCATCGGTGAGGCGTCTCGGAGGCGGTTGTGTCGGAGGTGGCCCCGCTTCGGAGGCAGCCACGACGCTGTCCTCGTGCAATTCGCGATGCCGGCCGAAATCGAACAAGCGGAATGTCGCGTCGCTGCGCTGCTGGATTTCGGCGAGCACGATATCGGCGCCGATGGCGTGGATCGTACCGCCGGGAACGAAGATGACGTCGCCTTGCGCCACAGGACGCCATTGCACGAGATCCGCAATCGAGCCGTCCCCGATCGCTTCGCGTAACTCTTGCGGCGTGAGATGCCGATTCAATCCCAACGCAATCCGCGCGCCCGGCAGCGCCGAAAGGATGTACCACGCTTCAGTTTTCCCGTTCGGCAAGCCGATGGAGCGCGCGAATGCATCATTCGGATGAACCTGGATCGACAAGGGCTCGCTGGTGAACAGCAGCTTGAGTAGGAGTGCCGGGTTGGGCGCGCTCTTGTCCGTCCGCTCGAGCCACAACTCTCCGACCGGATCAGTCGAAGCGTCGATGCTGCTCCAGGGTCGCAGATCGAGGCGGCCCAGGGTTTGCGAGCGATCTCTACCGAGGCATGCTCGATGGTCATCTGTTGTCCGACTCAAGCATGGCAGATCCTCCTGTTCATGGCGCCTGTTCGCGCCATCGGCCGTCTGCCAAGCCCGCGCCGCTCGGTTAACAGACCTCAACAACCGCGGCAGATGTTCTTCAGCTTCGCCGCGGTTCGAGCCTCTTCTGCAACGAACGGGTCCTTGTAAGGAGGCCGAGATGGGTCGTTCTCCACGGCACTGGGCTTCTTCAATGCCGGAGGAAACGCGGCGTCGTAACAGGCGAGCCGTCCGCTCGAGCTTTCGATTGCGCGACAATCGGATTCAGCGGCGAGCGCGCCTTGCGCGAACGTGCCGAGCGCCAATGCGACCAGGAGGGTTCTCATGTCTCGAACCCATCGAACTCGTCAGATAGCAGCAGCCGGCCTTGTGGTGTGCATATCCGCACATCGAGATAGCCTTCCTGCAAAAGTTCCCGCGCCTTCTTCAGGGCAGCACTGGTTGTGTCACGGCTCAAGCTCACATAGCCGCTTTGATCGCGACCGCTAACCAGATATTGCAGTTGCGGCGTCCTATCCATGCAGGAGAGCCGCCGCCGCCATCGCGAGCAGGAGAAATAGCGGCACCATCACCGGCGGCACGATCCAATCGGCCAAGCGAAATCGAGGCATGCACCCTCCTCCTCAGTCGGCGGGAGCGCTCGTGACCCTCAGTCACCGATGGAAGCCGTGGGAAGGGCGGTGATGCAGTTACCCTACGCTTTGGTTCTGCGAATAGCGAGCTTTTAAAGTGCCGTACGACGTCAGCGAGCCCCCGATGTCGGCGTAACGGGCCATTCATTGGAGGTCCAGAGTTGCGCCGCCTGCCCGCCTCGTTTACGTCATGCCACGTTTCGTCGGTCTGGGCGGTACTTCGTCAGACCTGTCGCGATGTTCAAACACGGTGGCAGGAACTCGGAGCCGCCAATTCGCACATATGCGTCACGCCCGCGCAACGGGGGCGGCGCTTTCAACCTGGGCCTGCCGTGATGGTTACAATCTTCTTTGATCTCGACGGCACGCTCACCAACCCGAAGCCGGGGATCACGCGCTCGATCCAGTACGCGCTGGAGCGGCTGGACGTCGCGGTGCCGAGCGAGGACGAGCTGACCTGGTGCATCGGGCCGCCGCTGCACGCCAGCCTCAAGAAACTCACAGGAACCGACGAACTCGCCGACCGCGCGCTACTGCTCTATCGCGAGCGCTTTTCCGATATCGGCCTGTTCGAGAACGAGGCCTATGCCGGCATCGTGGACACGCTGACGACACTCGCCGCGACGACGCCGCGCATGTTCGTCGCCACCAGCAAGCCGGCGGTCTACGCCACCCGCATCGTCGATCATTTCGGCCTGAAACCCTATTTCGAGCGTGTGTTCGGCTCCGAGCTCGACGGCACACGCGTCGACAAGCGCGACCTGCTGCGCTACGCGCTCGACGAAGCAAAGGTCGATGCCGGCAGCGCGATCATGATCGGCGACCGCAGCCACGACGTGGTCGGCGCCCGCACCAACGGCATGACCGCGATCGGCGTGCTCTATGGTTATGGCAGCGAGGCCGAGCTCAGGGACGCCGGCGCGCATCACATCTGCGCCGCGCATCCCGAGCTGCTCGGCCATTGCGTGGCCTAAGCGGCGACCGTCTCGACCGCGGCCAGCATGCCCGTCTTCGGGTGACAATCCCGGTATTCGAAGAACTGCTCGTCCGCGGCTGCCACCGTGACCTCGTGATAGAGCCGCAGCCTGGCTGACGGCCCGAGCGTCGACAGGTATTTCATCGCGGCACCAAAAATCCTGACATGGGTCGGATGCGATTCCGCCCAGCGTTCCAGCGCCGCCAGGCTCTTCCACCAGCTCTGGCCATAGGATTTTTCGCTCACGCTGCCATCGGCCTGAAGCACCTGCATGTAGCGGTTGGCATAGCAGCCGATCGCAAGCCCGTCGTCGCGCAGGAAATCCATGCCCTCGCGCAGCACCGGCTCGACCTCGTCGAGATAGAGCTTTCGTTCCGACGCCTCGGTATCGCTCCAATCCTGTCCGGATCGGATCAGGCAGAGATTGTCATGCGCCGCCACCCGCAGCCGCGCACCGTCGCGGATCAGCTCCGGCCTACCGCCGGGCGCCATCGCGTCGGTTTGCGACAGCGGAATACGGTCGCGCATGCCGCCCCAATAAGCGTGCTCCTGCACCTCCCCGCTCATGCCGGCGGCGATGGCGGCGACACCCTCGGTCCGGTCGGGCGAGGAGAACAGCGTCTCGTGCCGCGCCACAACGGGACGCAGCACCTCGATGAAGGTGCCGACGCCGTCGCGCTGCCGTCCGGTCCATGCCGCGCGTTCCGGTTCGAACCAGGCGTCGAAGCGTGCGGTGTCGTCCCAATAGGCGACCGAGACGATGGTCTCATGGCCGGCCTGGTCGACATAGCGCGCGCGATCCCAATGCAAAGGCCCGCTCTCCGCCGAGAAGCGCTTCGCGATCTCGAGCAGCGCCTCCGTTGCGGCCGCCGGCGCAGTGCCGCGATACTGCACGCCGAAGTAAGCCATCACGACGCGGCTCACGGCCGGTTTGTAGCGCGCCACGAAAGACGGATATGGCGGCTGGTAATCATCCGGCACGCGCTTGTGGCGCGAGCGCTCAGTCTCGAGATGCTGAGGAATTGCAGATTCCATGATCGTACCCTCCCCTCGATCCCGTTGATCAGCTCGCCGCCGCGGCAATGTCCGTGGGCTCGACGGTATCCACCGGCAATGCGAACTGCTCGACGCGTTGGTACCGCTTCTTGTTGAGCAGCAGCCGCGTCACGTCGGGGCGCGAATAATGACCGGCCGGATCCGCCGCGTTCTTGGCGACGCCGATGGCACCGAGATCGATCTCGGCGATCAATAGCCCCTCCTGATCCGGCGCCAGCTTGTCGCCGATCTGGCTGCCGTCGGGCCCGTAGATCGCGGCAAAGCCGCCGCCGGCATGCAGCAGCGCGTGCTTGTCCGGCCGGTCGCAGAGTTCGTCGATCATGGCTTGCGACACCGTCGCGCACGGCGCGAGCACGAAGCAGGAGCCCTCCACCGCATAGACGCGCGAGGCGGCGTTGTTGACCTCCGCGCCAAGCGCCGGCGCGAAGGGATCGTAGAGCGAGAAGCTCGGCCAGGCCGCGACATGCACCTGCTCGTTCTGGGCGTACATCGCGTATTTCGACAGCGGCTGAAGATGCTCCCAGCAGCACAGCGCGCCAATGCGGCCGATGTCCGGCCTCGCGTGCACGGCGAGATCGCTGCCGTCGCCCTCACCATAGACGGTGCGCTCGGCATGGGTCGGCCGCAGCTTGCGGCGCTTGGCGATGGTCTCGCCATCGGGCCCGATCAGCCATTGTGCCAGATAGAGGCTGCCGCCGTCGCGTTCGGACAGGCCGATCACGGCGGTGAGTTTTGCTTTCCGCACGGCATCGCGCAGCCGCTCGGCCTGCGGGCTGTCATAGGACAGCGAATTGTCGAAATAGCGCTGCACGAAGCCGCGCCCGATCGCCCAGGCCGGCGAGTCCATCCAGATATGCCAGGGGTAACCGGGGATGAAGGCCTCCGGAAAGGCGATCAGCCTGGCGCCCTTCTCGGCCGCTTCTTTGATCAGCGCGATCGATTTGTCGATGGAGGCGTCGAGATCGAGCCAGGCCGGCGCCGCCTGCACCACCGCCACCTTGTATTTCGGATGTTCGATGCCCATTGCCGCCTCCATTGCCGGTTGATCGGAAGCCGTCTCCGATGCAGTCTATTGGGCCAAAGCGCGCGACCGGACGCTCGACCGCGGCGGAACAAAAACTCGACCGGCCAGGATTTAGACCCGGTACGGGATTTGCCTCCGGTCTTGCCGGATCCGCCCACGGGCGGTTTGCTGGATGGGAAAAGGGAGGCTCGCCAGATGCCAATCCAGTTCACGACGGACGGCAGCCCCGGCTATCGGCGGCTCGCCCTCTGGCAGGACATCGTCTGCGACGTCTTCGTGGGGCTCGACTGCAAGTCCGATCTCGGCAGCGCCTTTCGCGGTTCGGTCACGCAAGTCCCGCTCGGCAAGGCCGTCTGCTCCGAGGTCTGCTCCGACCGCCAGCACGTCTTCCGCACGCCCTCCCGCATCGCGCGTTCGGATCAGGACTTCGTCCTGGTCGCGCTCGGCCATCGCGGCGACGGCGGCGTGGTGCAGGACGGCCGCGAGACTGTGATCCATCCCGGCGAGTTCGCGCTCTACGACACCACGCGTCCCTATGAGCTGAAGTTCAACGACGCCTTTACGCAGACCATCTTCAAGGTGCCGCACGAGATGTTGCGGCGCCGGCTCGGCGGCAGTGAAACCCTGACGGCGATGTCGTTCGGCGCTGACGCGCCGCTCGAGCGGCTCGCCTATGATTTCATCTTCCGGCTTTGTCAGAGCGCCGACGGCCTCGCCCCCGGCAATGCCGCCGTTCTGTCCGAACAGGCCGTCGACCTGCTCGCGATGGCGCTGAGCGAGCGGCTCGGCAAGACGTCGCTGCCGTCATCGACCCACCGCTCCGCGCTGGTCTACCGGCTCAAGGCGCACGTCCGCGCCCACCTGGCCGATCCCGACCTTACATTGTCGGACACCGCGGCTGCGCTCGGCATCTCGCCGCGCTACGTGAACGACCTTCTCGCCGACGAGCAGACCTCGTTCCAGCGTTACGTCCTCGCCGAGCGCCTTGCGCAATGCCGTCGCGACCTCGCCTCGCCGGCGCTCGTCCATCGCCACATCAGCGAGATCGCCTTTGCCTGGGGTTTCAACGACCTCTCGCATTTCGGCCGCGTCTTCCGCGACCATTTCGGCATGTCGCCGCGCGATTTCAGGCAGAGCCAGCTGCGTCACTGAGATCGGTCAGGGGGAGCGTCCCTGGCGACCTCTGGCACGAAGGCGGATGCTGCGATGCAGCACGCCTCGCACCTCGGGACATAACGCGGCCGAGCGCCCTCCATTTGCAGAATTCCGATAGGAAAGCTTACGAGCCGTTCAGCTTCGGCGCCTAAAATGAAGAGGTTCATCCACCAAGCTTTGCCGGAATGCCGCATGTCCCTCTTCGCCAGTGCTGACCGCAAGCGCTCGATCGCCGGACTGAAGGTATCTAATGCCGCGCCGGACCAGCTGACGGCGTTGCAAGCCCGCGACGAGGCTCTGGCGACGTACATCGAGGCCTTGACCGAAGGCAATTTCCTCGCACCCGGCTGCGGCGGAAACGATCGCCTGTCCAAGGCCGTCTCGAAGCTCGCGGCCAGATTGGCCGGCGATGCCTCGAACAAGCTCGACGCCATCGTGGATCTCAACGTCCAGAGCAATGAAACCGCGATTTCCGCAGCCCGGATGCTCACCGCCTGCGGCGAGGTCGACCAACGCACGCAAGCCCTTGCCGCTGCCAGCGAAGAGATGGTCGCTTCGGTGGGCCAGATCCGATCCAATGCGGAGGATGCGGCTGCAAGCGCCGCCCAGATGAAGGTCGGCGCCGAACAGGGAATGTCCACCGTCCGGCTTGCATCGAAGGCGATGGAGCGCGTAGAGGCGACTGCGAACGACGCGTCGGACAAGATCCTGGCCCTCAGCGCGGCGTCCGAAGAAATCGGCGCCATCGTGGGCTCGATCGATGCGATCGCGAGGCAAACCAACCTTCTGGCGCTGAACGCGACGATCGAAGCCGCACGCGCCGGCGAAGCTGGACGTGGCTTTGCCGTGGTTGCCTCGGAGGTCAAGGGACTGTCGCAACAGACCGGCAAGGCGACCGAGGACATTCGCGAGCGGATACAACGCCTGAGAGATGAGGTCGAACTCATCGTGACCGCCATGGCCGGTTGCAAGTCAGCGGCCGCCGAGAGCAAGGGCGTCGTTACGCAACTGGGCGAGGAGATGTCCAGCGTCGAAGCTCGGACAGTCACCCTGACGGGCGGCATGGACGAGATCGCCAACATCCTCAATCAGCAGACCGAGGCCTCTCGCGAAGTGGCCGAAGGCATCGCGGCGATTGCGCGCATGACGCTGGCGAACGTCGATCAGATCAAGAGCATTTCCTCTCAGCTCGACGTCTCCCAGGGGATCGCCGGGAGGCAGCTTCAGGACATTGCAGGCCTGTCCTTCGACAACAAGATTCCGCGACTCGCCAAGGCGGACCACGTCATCTGGAAGAAGCGCCTCGCAGACATGGCGATCGGCCGCGTGACGCTGAAGGCCGACGAACTCGCAGATCATCATTCCTGCCGATTGGGCAAATGGTACTACGGCGACGGATCTCTGACGATGCGCAGTCATCGGGCGTTCGGACCGCTCGAAAGGCCGCACGCCCTCGTTCACGACCGCGGAAAACGGGCTGCGAAGCTCTTCGCGGACGGCGACCTCGCCGGCGCGCTCAGGGAAATCGCGCTCGTCGAAGAGGCGTCCACGGACGTGCTCAGGCTTCTCGACGACCTTAGTCGCTGAGGTCCGGCCGCGCGCGGCGATCACGGCCGCGAGCCTGCAAATCACAACGGCGTAGCGCGTCGACTGAACGCAGGGCCGCCATGTGCGCACGCGATGGTCCGGGCTGAATCCCTGCGCTACCATCGGACAACGCAGATGCGCGCCGCAACCAGCGCTCAGCCAAGGAGCATATCGATGGAATACCGACGCTTGGGCCGGTCAGGCCTCATGGTGCCCGCTCTGAGCCTTGGCACCGGCACCTTCGGCGGCGTCGGCCGCCTCGCGGCGTGGGGCACGACGGATGCGACCGAAGCGAGGCGCCTGCTGGACATCTGCCTCGAGGCCGGCGTGTCGATGTTCGACACCGCCGACGTCTATTCGCTCGGCGAGTCCGAGCGGGTGCTCGGCGAAGCCATCAAGGGCCGCCGCGACAAGGTGCTGGTCTCGACCAAGGCCACCTTCCGCTTCGGCGACGGCCCCAACGATATCGGCTCGTCACGGCAACATCTGCTCGCAGCCATCGACGCTTCGCTGAGCCGGCTCGGCACCGATTACATCGACCTGTTCCAGCTTCACGGCTTCGATGCCTTCACTCCGCCCGAAGAAGTCCTCTCAACGCTCGACGTGCTCGTGCGCGCCGGCAAGATCCGCTATGTCGGCGTTTCCAATTTTTCCGGCTGGCACCTAATGAAGTCGCTCTCTGTCGCCGACAAGCACGGTTTTCCGCGCTACGTCGCCAACCAGACCTATTATTCGCTGATCGGGCGCGATTACGAATGGGAGTTGATGCCGCTCGGCCTCGACCAGGGGCTGGGTGCCGTGGTCTGGTCGCCGCTCGGATGGGGACGCCTCACCGGCAAGCTTCGCCGGGGTCAGCCGAAGCCCGAGGTGAGCCGCCTGCCCAAGACCGCCGAGTTCGGCCCGCCCGTGCCGGACGAACACGTCTATCGCGTCGTCGACGCCATCGACGAGGTCGCCAAGGAAACTGGCAAGAGCGTCACGCAGATCGCGCTGAACTGGCTGCTGCAGCGCCCCACCGTGTCGACGCTGATCATCGGCGCGCGCAACGAGGCGCAGCTGCGCGAAAATCTCGGCGCGGTCGGCTGGTCCCTGACCAAGGACCAGATCGCAAAGCTCGACGCGGCGAGCAAGGTGACGCTGCCCTATCCCTACTGGCACCAGCGCACGACCTTCACCGACCGCAACCCGCCGGCGGTGTAGCGGCCAGCCCTTGAGCTGCATCAAGCCGGCGCATTGCAGCCGTGGCACCGTGCCTTCTCGCGAGGCCCCCGATGCACCGATTTGCGATGAAGGCCCTGTTCACGGCCCTCTCTTTAAGTAGAGCGGAGCGGACGCGGATCGATTGGGATCGCCGCATCCTGATCTTATCGACGGGGGTCACGATCGCCTTGATCGCACTCTACGTCTGGGCCAAAGCAACCTCGCGCTGGGAATGACGGAGTGCGCGCGATGAACAGGTTCGCGCCGGCGCTGCTGGCCGTTGGCGTTCTGTGGAGCACCGGGAGTGAGGCCCTGGACCTCGAACAGCGCCGCGCTGAAGCAATGCTGCAGCAGATGTGTGCGCGTTGCCACGCGGTCGGCCGGACGGGCACGAGCCCGAATGAGTTGGCACCGCCGTTCCGGTATCTCGGCGAGAACAAACTCTACGACCCCGACTTCATGCAGCGCCTCCAGGACGGCTACAGCAGCATTCACCGCGCCATGCCGACGGCCCGATTCGGCCGCGATGACGCGGAGGCCGTGGTAAGCTACCTCAGGGCGATTCAGGAACCGCGGAAGCCGAGATAGGGCCAAAACGGCTGCAGCTTCGGCTGGAACCATCCCGGGTCGGACCAAGTTGCGGACCAGCAAACGCGCCTCAACCGAATACGCTTCACGATGTCGTCAATCACAATCGAGCACGCCGACGGCCTGCCGCAGCCACAGCGCAACCAGGCGGTGCTGACCATTGCGCTCGGCATCATCATGGCGGTGGTCGACAGCGCCATCGCCAATGTCGCGCTGCCGACGATCGCAGCTGACTTGAACGCGAGCCCGGCCTTCTCGATCTGGATCGTCAACGGCTACCAGCTCGCCATCACGATCTCGCTGCTGCCGCTGGCTTCGCTCGGCGAGATCATCGGCTATCGCCGCGTCTATCTGGTCGGGCTGGTGCTGTTCACGTTGGCATCCGCCTTCTGCGCGCTGGCGCATACGCTGCCGCTGCTGACGGCCGCGCGCATCATCCAGGGCTTTGGCGCCGCCGGCATCATGAGCGTCAATTCGGCGCTGGTGCGCTTCACCTACCCGCGCAGCCAGCTCGGCCGCGGCATCGGGCTCAACGCGCTCGTCGTCGCCTTCTCGGCCGCCATCGGCCCGACGATCGCCGCAGGCATCCTCGCGGTCGGAAGCTGGCCGTGGCTGTTCGCCATCAACGTGCCGCTCGGGGCGGTGACGCTGCTGCTGGGCCTGCGCAGCCTACCGCACACCAAGCCCGCCAGCCATTCGTTCGACTGGCAGAGCGCGGGGCTTTCCGCGATCACCTTCGGCGTCGGCATCGCGGCCGTCGACAGCGTCGGTCACGGCGAGGCCGCCATCACCTGCCTGATCCAGTTCGCCATCGCGCTCGTCGCCGGTGCGCTGCTGATCTGGCGCGAAACCCACATGACCTCGCCGCTGCTGCCGGTCGATCTGCTGCGAATCCCGGTGTTCGCGCTGTCGATCGCGACCTCGATCGCCTCGTTCTGCGGGCAGATGCTGGCCTTCGTCGCGATGCCCTTCTACCTCCAGAGCCGCTTCGGCTATTCGGCGGTGCATATGGGCCTGTTGATCACGCCATGGCCGATCGCCGTGGCCTTCGCGGCGCCGCTCGCCGGCCGCCTGGTCGAGCGCTATCCGGCCGGCCTGCTCGGCGGCATCGGGCTGACGCTGTTCGCCTGCGGCCTCGCCGCGCTCGCCTTCGTCCCTGCGGACCCTTCGACGTTCGACGTGATCTGGCGCATGGCATTGGCGGGCGCCGGCTTCGGCCTGTTCCAGACCCCCAACAACCGCACCATGATCGCGGCCGCCCCGCGCGAACGCGCCGGCGGCGCCAGCGGCATGCTGGCACCGCGCGCCTGCTCGGCCAGACCACCGGCGCTGCGCTGGTGGCGTTGTTCCTCGGCCGCTACCCGATCGAGGGAACCCGGATCGCGCTTCTCACCGGCGTCGGTTTTGCGCTGTGCGGTGCAGTCCTGAGCATGCTGCGGCTGTCTCCCGCGGGCGCGCGCGGCGCCGAGCACGTCCGCGTGCAGGACGATCAGCGCCTGCGGGGCGACTGACGGACCCCACCTTCCGGTGCCTACCATTCCCGTGCACAACCCCCGCGCAGCTTAACTATCCGGACCAATGACCTCTTGCGCTCGCGCTCCGGTTGCGCTTGATTGGCGCGGGGAATAAGGGGCATTTCATGCGTTTCGTGGGAATTGCGGCGCTCGGCGTCATGCTGGGCGGCTGCGCGTCTGTCACGCGCGGCACGACCGAGAACATCAGCATCTCATCGACACCTTCAGGCGTGGAAGCCGTCGTCAGCGGACTGGAAGTTCCGACCACCTGCACGACGCCCTGCTCCGTGGTCGTCAAGCGGAACGCAGACATTTCGATCACCTTCCAGAAGGAAGGCTATGAACCGCAGATCGTGCCGCTCAGCAGGGATATCCCGACGTCGGGCGCCGCCGGCTTTGCCGGCAATCTCCTGCTTGGCGGCGTGGTCGGCATGGGCGTCGACGCCGCGACGGGAGCGGCCACCGATCACAAGCCCAATCCAGTCATCGTGACGATGCAGCCAACGGTCCGCGCCAGGCCCGTCGCTCCGAAGAGGCAGCGAACGCCGGCACCGGCGCCAGCGCCCGAAGCAGGGACGTAACGGATCACGCACAGCCTCAGAAACAAAAGGCCGGCTTTTCAGCCGGCCTTTTTCAATTCGGTGCCGATCAAGCCTTGACCAGCGGGCCCTTGGAGGCCGGCCCCTTCGGGCCGCCCGGCTTGGACTTGCCAGGCGGGCGCTTGCGGGCGCCGGGGAGCTTCTCCTGCTTCGGCGTGACCGGCCCCTCGACGAATTCGAAGCCGATCTTGTCCTTGGTCTCGTCGGCCTCGTCCTTGGCCAGGATGACGCGGACGTGGCCGCCGCCCTTGAGCTTGCCGAACAGCACCTCGTCAGCCAACGGCTTCTTGATGTGCTCCTGGATCACGCGGGCCATGGGACGTGCGCCCATCTGCTCGTCGTAACCGTGCTGGACCAGCCAGGCCTTGGCGGGTTCGGACAGCTCGATGGTGACGTCGCGATCGCCAAGCTGGGCTTCGAGCTGAAGCACGAACTTCTCGACCACGGTGCCGATCACCTCGACGCTGAGATGGCCGAACGAGACGATGGCATCGAGGCGGTTGCGGAATTCCGGCGCGAACTGCCGGTTGATCGCCTCGTGGTCGTCGCCCTCCCGCTTGGAGCGCGTGAAGCCGAACGCCTGCTTGGCGAGATCGGAAGCGCCCGCGTTCGTGGTCATAATCAGGATCACGTTGCGGAAATTGACCTGCTTGCCGTTGTGGTCGGTGAGCCGGCCGTGATCCATGATCTGCAGCAGCACGTTGTAGAGGTCGGGATGCGCCTTCTCGATTTCGTCGAGCAGCACCACGCAATGCGGATGCTGGTCGACGCCGTCGGTCAACAGGCCGCCCTGGTCGAAGCCGACATAGCCGGGAGGCGCGCCAATCAGGCGCGATACCGTGTGACGCTCCATGTATTCGGACATGTCGAAGCGCAACAGCTCGACGCCGAGGCTTGCCGCGAGCTGCTTTGCAACCTCGGTCTTGCCGACGCCGGTCGGACCCGAGAACAAATAGCAGCCGATCGGCTTCTCCGGCTCACGCAAGCCGGCGCGCGCCAGTTTGATCGATGCCGCGAGCGACTCGATCGCCCTGTCCTGGCCGAACACGGTGCGCTTCAGGGTCGTTTCGAGATGCTTGAGCACCTCGGCATCGTCCTTCGACACGCTCTTCGGCGGGATCCGCGCCATCGAGGCGATCGTGGTCTCGATCTCCTTGATGCCGATTGTCTTCTTGCGCTTGTTCTCGGCCACCAGCATCTGCGCCGCACCCGACTCGTCGATCACGTCGATCGCCTTGTCCGGCAGCTTGCGGTCGTGGATGTAGCGCGAGGACAATTGCACCGCAGCCTCGATCGCCTCGTTGGTGTACTTCAGCCGGTGATAGTCCTCGAAATAGGGCTTGAGGCCCTTGAGGATCGCGATCGCGTCCTCGACCGTCGGCTCGTTGACGTCGATCTTCTGGAATCGCCGCACCAGCGCGCGGTCCTTCTCGAAATGCTGGCGGTATTCCTTGTAGGTGGTCGAGCCCATGCAGCGGATCGTGCCCGAGGCCAGCGCGGGCTTGAGCAGGTTCGAGGCATCCATCGCCCCGCCCGAGGTCGCGCCCGCACCGATCACGGTGTGGATCTCGTCGATGAACAGGATGGCGTTGGGATGCGCCTCGAGCTCCTTCAGCACCTGCTTCAAGCGCTCTTCGAAGTCGCCGCGGTAACGCGTGCCCGCGAGCAGAGTGCCCATGTCGAGCGAGAACACGGTGGCGGCCGCCAGTACTTCCGGCACCTCGCTGTCGACGATGCGCTTGGCGAGGCCCTCCGCGATCGCGGTCTTGCCGACGCCGGCTTCGCCGACGAACAACGGGTTGTTCTTCTGTCGGCGGCAAAGCACCTGGATCGCGCGGTTGATCTCGGAATTGCGTCCGATCACCGGATCGATCTTGCCGTCGCGCGCCTTCTTGTTGAGATTGACGCAATAGGTCTCGAGCGCCTCGCCCTTCTTCTTGGTGTCCTCGGCGCCCTTGGCTTCGGTTTCCTCGTCGACGCCGCGCACTGGCCGCGCCTCGGAGACGCCCGGACGCTTGGCGATGCCGTGGCTGATGTAGTTGACCGCGTCATAGCGCGTCATGTCCTGCTCCTGCAGGAAGTACGCGGCGTGGCTCTCGCGTTCGGCGAAGATCGCGATCAGCACGTTGGCACCGGTCACCTCTTCGCGACCGGAGGATTGCACGTGGATCACCGCGCGCTGGATCACGCGCTGGAAGCCGGCGGTCGGCTTGGCGTCGTCGGCGCCATCGGTGACCAGATTCTCGAACTCGGTCTCAAGATAATTGACTAGGCTCGTGCGGAGCTTGTCGAGATCGACGCTGCAGGCGCGCATGACCGCGGCTGCATCGGAATCGTCGATCAGGGAGAGCAACAGATGCTCGAGCGTCGCGTATTGGTGATGACGCTCGTTTGCGATCGCCAGTGCACGATGCAGGGATTGTTCAAGGCTTTGAGAAAAAGTCGGCATTCGCGTCCTCTATGGCCCCCACCATCATGATCGCCATCGCCCGGTCAGGCAACAACAACCTTTGTCACATATAGTTATACAAAACCGCGGCGAAAGACCGGTTCCGCGACTCCGGCAGGCGACAGCCCTGCGGTATTTTCGATGCAAAACCCGTTCCGATCTCGGTCGGCATCGGCGCCGGTGGAGAATCCGTAGTTTTGCCGACTCACGGACGTCGCGCGGCGGCATCACGCGGCAATCACACTGCGGCCGACACGCGCGCCGGCTTCACACTTCAAGGACACGCGCCAAGGACAAGCGCAAAGAATACGCTAGGGCGCCCTACTTCTTTTCCATCACGCATTGCAACGGATGCTGATGCTTGCGGGCGAAATCCATCACCTGCGTCACCTTGGTCTCGGCGATCTCGTAGGTGAACACGCCGCACTCCCCGATGCCATGATGATGGACGTGCAGCATGATCTTGGTCGCCGCCTCGATGTCCTTGTTGAAGAACTTCTCCAGCACGTGGACGACGAACTCCATCGGCGTGTAGTCATCGTTCAGGATCAGCACGCGGTAGAGGTTCGGCCGTTTGGTCTTGGGCTTGACCTTGGTGATGACCGAAGTGTTCGGACCCGAGGGGGTGCCCGAACGGTTCTCGTCATTGCTCATGCGAGGAGCGTCGGCAGCGGCTGGCGCGGACGGGTCGGGTCTGGAAGTCAATTGCGGCATGGCTCAGGCGTTCAAATTCCCCATGGAAGCGAATGGCGGTCGCCACGCGACTCCGCCTTCGGAGCCTGTCGCAGGCGCGCCGCCTTGTTGGATCGCCGCTCCCGACAATCCGGTCCAAACCGGATCGTTCGCCAGCAATATGGGCCTGCCCCCGGCTCGCCGCAAGCTTGCAGAGGTCCGGCCGATGCGGCCATAGCGGTCCCGATTCCCGGTTCGGGCGATCGGAGCAAGGTTAAACAATCCGGACCGATTTGACAAAAATTTCGCCACCGCGCCTTTAGAACCTGTTGACTAGGAACCGCGGTTGTTAACCCGGATGCGACGGTTTCACGCGGTACCTCCGGCTTTCTACGGTCGAGTTTACCTGCCGTTCAATGGCGTGGCGCGAAATCGGGCAAAACACCGATCTCGGGGATTGTCATGTCTCGCCTACCGCTCGTCAGCCGCCTTGGTCGACAATTCGCCCGCTTCGCAGCGGCCGAGCAAGGCAATATCGCCGTGATCTTCGCCATCGCGCTGGTCCCGGTGCTGAGCTTCGTCGGCGCCGCAATCGACTACAGCCGCGCCGCCCAGGCCCGCGCCTCCATGCAGTCGGCCCTGGACTCCACCGCGCTGATGCTTTCCAGAGATCTGTCGGCCGGCACGATCACGACGTCGCAGATCAGCAGCAAGGCGCAGACCTACTTCAATGCGCTGTTCACCAACACCACGACCCTGCCATCGGTCAGCGTCGGAGCCACCTATAACGCGAGCACCAGCATCGGCTCGACAATCCAGCTGACCGGAACCGGCACTTACACGACCAGCTTCATGAAGATCGCCGGCTTTCCGACACTCGGCATCGACACCAGCTCCACCAGCGCGTGGGGCCTGACGCGAATGCGCGTGGCCCTGGTGCTCGACAACACCGGGTCGATGGCCCAGGACGGCAAGATGGCGGCGATGCAGACGGCCGCGAAAAACCTCGTCGACCAGCTCAGCACGCTCGCCAAGAATACCGGCGACGTCTACATCTCGATCGTCCCCTTCGCGAAGGACGTCAATGTCGGCGCTAGCAACTACAACAAATCGTGGATCGATTTCAGCGATTGGGATGCGGCCAACGGCACCTGCAACGCGAAAAACTACTGGGGACAATGCACAAGCTGGAAGCCGGCCAACCACAACACCTGGAACGGATGCGTGACCGACCGCGACCAGGATTACGACACCAAGAACACCACGCCGACCAGCGGCAATGTCGGCACGCTGTTCCCGGCGGAGCAGTACTCCTACTGCAACACCGGCAGTTCGGCCTATCTGCAGCCGGTTATGCCGCTGAGCTACGACTGGTCCGCACTCAAGACCCGGATCGACGCCATGAAGCCCACCGGCAACACCAACCAGGGCATCGGCCTGGCCTGGGGCTGGATGACGCTCTCGACCGGCGATCCCATGAACGCGCCGGCCAAGGACACCAACTACACCTACAAGGACGCAATCGTGCTGCTCTCCGACGGTCTCAACACGCAGAACCGCTGGTACAGCAACGCCTCGCAGATCGACGCGCGACAGAAGAAGCTCTGCGACAACGCCAAGGCCCAACCCAGCAACATCACGATCTACTCGGTCCAGGTCAACACCGGCGGCGATCCGACCTCGAGCGTGCTGCAATATTGCGCCAGCAGTGCCGACAAGTTCTATCTCGTGACGTCGGCCAGCCAGACCGTTTCGGTGTTCAAGGACATCGGCACATCGCTGTCGAAGCTGCGCGTGGCGCGCTGACGGATCGACCGCGTGCAAATAAAAAGCCCGGCTGGTTCAGCCGGGCTTTTCGATTCCAGGACGTCCTGAAAAAATTACTGAGCGGCCGGGGTGAACTTCGACACGATGGTCTCGACCGGCTTGAACGCCTGCTTGGCGAGGTCGCTGTAGAGGCCGGCGATCTTCTGCGATTCCGCAACGAAGGTCTCGTAGGCGGAACGGGCGAAATCGGTCTGCGCTTCCATGGCCTTGTCCAGCGACTTCACGCCGGAAAGCTTCTCGACGAAGGACTTGGTGTCTTCGAACGACTTCTTCGTATAGTCGCCATAGGCGCTGGCGATCGCCTGGAGGCCGTGCTGCACCGAGGTCGCGGAGGCGACGTACTGCTCGAAGTGCTCTTTCCCGTAGCTCTGAAAGTCTTCAACCTTGAACATTTCGGAATCCTTTTCCCTGGCTCGCGTCGGGAAGCCCCGGCTCCCTGACTCTGCCCACAATTAGTGCAACGCACAAAAAAGTCAATAAATTTGTGCGTCGCACAAAATTCGACGCAAATCGCGGAAATTCCCGGGGTTTCCCGCAAGGGTTCTTTAAGCTTTTGGAAACTCCGGGCCCCTACCCTGATTCCTGGACGTGTTCAGCTTCCGCAGACGGTCAAAAGCCGTTTGAGAACATCACCTTAGCCAGAATAGCGGTTCAGGCCCAACGTCCCCCGCGGCGAACACCAGCGGACGGACAGCCTGAGCAGGTAATGATCCCGGGTCCATTGGGCACAATTTCGCCTCACGAGCCGGTGATCAGTTGAGAAACGGGGACGGGGTTCCATGCTTCGTAAAAACTTGTCTTCCTCGCGCTTGGCGCGGGTTGGCGTTTTCGGGCTTCTTACGGTCACCACCGCGGTCATCTTCACCACTGATGCCGCCGAGGCGCGGCGTCATCGCCGCCATTACGCGCACCACCGGGTGCAGCGCGATGTGTCCGAGAGTTCCAGCCCGAAATTCGCGTCCATCATCGTCGACGGCAATTCCGGCGCGGTGCTGCAGGCGACCAGCCCGGACGGGATCCGCCACCCCGCCTCGCTCACCAAGATCATGACGCTCTATCTGCTGTTCGAGCGTCTCGAGTCCGGGAAGATGAAGCTCGACACCGAGATGCCGGTGTCCCAGCACGCCGCCGATCAGGATCCGACCAAGCTGAACTTGCGCGCCGGCCAGACCATTCGCGTCGAGGACGCGATCAAGGGTCTCGTCACCCGCTCCGCCAACGACGCAGCCGTCGTGATCGCGGAAGCGATCGGCGGCGACGAAGACGACTTCGCCCAGATGATGACGCGCAAGGCGCGCTCGCTCGGCATGTCCAAGACGGTGTACCGCAACGCCAACGGCCTTCCCAACGACGAGCAGGTGACGACCGCGCGCGACCAGGCCACGCTCGGCCGCGCCATCCAGGAGCGCTTCCCGCGTTACTATCGCTATTTCGCGACCTCGACGTTCAACTGGCGCGGACAGTCGATCCGCAACCACAATCACCTGCTCGGCAGTGTCGAGGGCGTGGACGGCATCAAGACCGGCTACACCCGCGCCTCCGGCTTCAATCTCGTGACCTCGATGCGCCGCGGCAACCGTCATCTGATCGGTGTCGTGCTCGGCGGCCGCAGCGGCGGCTCGCGTGATGCGATCATGCGCAACCTGCTCGCGGAGAACCTCGAGAAGGGCGCGACCACCCACACCGTCGCCGCGGTCACGGAGCGCAACGGCGCTGACGCCAGCACGGAAATCGCCGACGCTTCGCCTGCGCCGGCCCGTCCGGTCCCGCAGGTTCAGGCCGCTTCTGCCCCTGCTCCTGAATCCGCTCAGTCGCGTCTCGCCGCACGGCTGTCGACGCTCGCGGCTGCGACGGCCGCGGTGCCGCCGGCCCCGATCAAGCCCGAAGTCCGGGCGACGGAATCCAGGATCGAGCCGGCGCCGCTCACCAACGGCGTGATCTCGAGCCAGCCGCTCTCCATCATCCCCGGCTCGTCCGAGCCGATGAAGCCGGTTCGGGTCAAGACGGTTCAGGTCAAGGGCGGCGCCGTGAAGATCGCCTCCGCCGCCTCCGCTCAGGTCGCCCCGCCGATCACCAACGCCATTCCGACCCGGTCCGACGTCGCGGAAACCTCCGGCGCCGTCGTCGCCCGGGCCGATCTCATCAACAAGCCCGAAATCGTCAGCCAGTCGGAAGCGCCGAAGGCCGAGATGGCCCGCACCGAGTTGCCGCGTCAGCCGACGGGCTTCGGCACCGGCAACGGCATCCTCGGGGTGCTGCCGGCCGCAACGGCCGCCGCGCCCGTCCCGTCCGCTCCGAAGCTCGCCTCCGCCGATCCGATGTCGATCCAGATGAGCGCCACCACCAAGCCGGTGGTCACCCACAGCGGCTGGATCGTCCAGGTCGGTGCGCTCGAGAGCGAGAACGAGGCCCAGCAGCGCATCGACGCCGCGCGCAGTTCGGCCCGCGGCCTGCTCAGCAAGGCCGATCCGTTCACCGAGCCTGTCGTCGCCAAGGACAACCGCAAGCTCTACCGCGCCCGCTTCGCCGGGCTCGATCGCGACCAGGCCGAAGCGGTCTGCCGCACCCTGAAGCGCGCCGAGATCTCCTGCATGACCGTCCGCAACTGATCTTTCGCAACCCTCCGATCAAATGCCCGCGCCCTGCGCGGGCATTTTTGTTTTGGGGATGCGGTGATGCCCAGAGCGGTTCGTGAGAACTCAGTTCCGCGACAACCTCTCGTCAAGGATTTACGGTTAAAACTTTACGCAAGAGATCAACCACGCCGACAAGGCGGGTGTCAGGGCGACGGCAGACAGAGCAAGCGGAGCTCACGCGGTACGGGCGTTTGTAGCGTGGTGCCGGAGTTAGCCGTTATGCGTGCGAAGCAGAGTATCCTTGGCCTCGTTTACACGGGCAGCCAGGTAGTTCGACCCCCCCTGGTCGGGATGGAGTTTCTTCATCAGGGACTTGTGGGCCCGGCTGATGTCGTCGCGCCCCGCCCCCGGCTGCAGGCCAAGGATCTGATAGGCCTCCTCCGCCGTCATTTTGCCGCTCGCCGCCGGGCGGCGCTGCCCCCCTGCCGCGTCGCCCTGCGCGTTCTGACGCCAGGCGGGAAACCGGCGGTCCAGATAGCTTTCAAGTAAGGCTACGCTCTCGGCATCGAACGTCGGGACCATGGCCAGCAGGCTGGCGAGATCGAACTCGCCGAGATCGCGCCCGGCGTGAGGCCCGACGACGATCTGCCCGCCGAGCTGGCCGGAGCCGTGGTCGAGCCGCATATCCAGGAATTGCGAGCGCACGCGCGAGGATTGCCCTGACGCGGGCGCAGCGCCGCCGCCGAACAGCCCCCCGACATTGCCGAAACTGGCATTTGCCAGCGGCGTCCAGCCCAGCAGCCCGGCGCCGAAAATCCCGAGCGGGATCGCTACCACCAGTTCGCCCTTCAGCCCCGTGAAGGCTGCGACCGCCAGCGCCACCACGCCGCCGCCGAATTTGACCGCGCGCGCCAGCGCCGCCGGGTTGGCCGAGCGGAACATCTGGAGCAGCAAGTAGAGCGTGATAATTGCGATAGCGCCGGCAATCAGGGTCATGACCGGAATATAGTCGCCCTCGCGGCAAAATGCATGGCATACGCCCGGCCGCGACGCCCGAGCGCTACTTCATCTGGCCGATCAGCCTGGCCGCTCCGCTCGCGGTCTTCGCCAGCTTCAACAGGGCCTCGCGACCGCCGGCGGCATAGGCCGCAGCAGCCCGCAGCAGCTCGCGCAACTGCGCTGCAGCGCCCGGATCGAACCGGCACCAGGCACCGCCGGTCAGGCGCGCGATCTCGCGAAAGGCCTGCTCGGCGACGGCGTCATGCCCCTCCTGAAACACGAACACGGGCACGTTGAGCATGCCGAGCTCGCCGGCCTTGGCGCAGAGCTCGTCGACCTTCTCCTCCATGGCATCGCCGACGAAGACGACGGCGCGCACGCCCGATGCGACCGCCTCGCGCCGCGCTTCGGTCAGCACCTTGCCGATCTGGGTGTCGCCGCCGCGGCAATCGATCTTGCTCATCAACGCCGCAAGCCTGGTGCTGTCGGAGATCCACCCGGTGGCGCGACACTCGCTGAAGCCGCGATAATAGACCAGCCGGATGTCGAGACTGCCAAGCGCGGCGGTCTCACGAAACATGTCGGCCTGCAGCGCGCAGGCCATGTCCCAGGTCGGCTGCCGGCTCATCGTCGCATCCAGCGCGAAGATCAGCCGCCCCTTCGCCCCCGGCGCATGCGGCGACAGCGCATGCGCCTTGGCCACGAAGGCGGCGATGTCTTCCGCAGTCGACGTTCCGGCCTGCGGCACCGCGCGGCCTGCTTGCGCCGAGACGGCATCGCCGCTGCGCGGTTTGATGGGTTCTCCCGACATCCCTTGACCCTGCGTGGGCGGTTAATGTGGTTAGCGCAAACAGCCCGGTCAATGTGCAAAGCCCCCGCCGGCAGAGGCTGGCGGGGGCTTTGCAGATCGTGACTGACGATGGGGGCGCCGTCGGGAGAAGGCGTCAGCTCTTGGCAGGCGCCATCAAGGCGACCGGACCGGGCTCGAGGATTTTCGGCGGCGACGAATGCGTATCGACCGGTCCAACCTCGCTGTCGGTCGCGCTCAGGAATTTGTCGAGCATGCCCTGGATCGAGCTCTTGGCGACATCCGGACCGGTGTCGCGCATGTCGTTGTGCTGGAATTCGGTCTTCACGACCTGGATGCCCGCCTTCTCGCATTCCTCGTCGGTCGGAATCACGCCTGCATCGGTCTTGAACTGCGGATCGTGCGAGCGGAACGACAGGATCTTGAACTTGCCGGCGGTGACGAAGGGCACGCGCAGATTGTCGAGCGTGACGACCTTCTTGACCTCATCCGGATACTGCTTGGCGAAATACATCGTGATGTCGCCGCCCATGGAATGGCCAACCATCGTGACCTTGTCGTAGTCGGCGTTGGGCTGAACCTTCTTCATCTCCTGCACGGCGAGATGGATGTTGGCGACGCCGCGCAGGATCTGCGGCAGGCGGCCGACGTAGAGCTCGCCGGGCTTGGTCACCATCGGAGGATCGGTCGGCAGATCGTGCTGCGGGCTCAGGACCATGTAGCCGCGCGCAGCGAAGATGTTGGCGAGGAAGCCGTACTCGGTGTTCTTGACGGTGTTGCCGTGATTGATCACTGCGACCGGCAGCGTGATCATGCCGGCATTGGCCTGCATCTCCTTGTCGCGGCGCACCGCGATTTGCACGGGCACCGGGCGATTATCGCGCGAGGCGTCGTAGAAGGTGATGGTCTCGTGCTTGATGGCCCACTTGCTCGCCGTGAAATAGGCGATGCCGCAGAGAGCACTGACGGAAACCAGAACGGCAATTCCACGCTTCATTTTCGTCCTCAGCCTCAGGCGCTTCGGCCTGAATCCCTGTTGAAAATCGTGTTCTTCCGGAGCTCTTTGGCCCCTTGTCGCCTATCGCTAATATATGTCACAGGCGCGTGACAGGAAGGCTAAATATTGTGAACCTGCAGCCCTTTCGTTGTGCGGCGCACACGTTTTCTGGGCACCCCATCCTCGCCAAGTTATTTCAGGGTGCACGTCACCATCCGACGCAACCGGTCTCGATTGGGTTCAATTTCAGGGTCAACGTAAGGTGAAAACGGCCGAACGCAGCCTCAGTTCCCGCGAGAACCCGGCCCTCAGGTCGATCGGAAGTAGTGATATACCGCCGTCTCAGGCGCCGAGGATGTCGTGGACTTCGAGCGGCTTGTCGACCTGGTTGAACCACTCGGCCCGATTGGCGGCGCGACGGCGGCCGCGCTCATCCAGCGGCAGCTTGAGCTGGCGGAGCAGGCTCGTCACCTCCTCCCGCGCGGTGAGATGGCCGAGATTGGGCCGCATGCCGAGCGTAGCCTCGTCGATCTCATCGAGGGCGGTCAGGCCGCGCGGGAAAAATTCGCGATAGACGACGCGTTCGGCGAAGCCGTCGACGTAGCGGAAGCCGAGCCGCAGCGACAGATCCTTCAACCCCTCGGCGACCAGCTGCTTGTTGCGCGAGCCGAGCATGGACAGCCGATTGCGCACGACGATCCAGTCGGTGGTCGCGCCATCGAGTTGGCGGCGCTTGCGCCTGACGTCGCGCACCATCTCGGCGTAATGGCTCTCGCCCGTCACCGCGTAGGTGGCGGGATCGACGGTGCCGAGCACGTCGAAATCCAGGAAGCTGTCGTTGATCGGCGTGACCAGCGTGTCGGCCATCGAGTGTGCGAGGCGCATGAGGTAGCTGTCGGTGCCCGGCGTATCGATGACGATGAAGTCGAAGCTGCTCTCGACCGCCGAGACGGCCTCCATGAATTGCTGGAACTCGGAGTTCTCGTTCTCGGCGACCTGCATGGTCTCGCCGAGCTTGATGCAGCGGTGCGTCGGCAACTCGAGCCCGAGCCCGGTGCGTCGCGCCCAGGCGGCACGGTTGCCGATGTAGTGCGTGAAGCTCTGCTGACGACAGTCGAGGTCGATGGTGGCGACGCGCTGGCCGGCCTTGAGGAGCGCAACGGCGATGTGCAGGGCGGTGGTCGACTTGCCGGAGCCGCCCTTCTCGTTGCCGAGCACGACCACATGCGCCGAGCCGGATTGGCCTTGGCTAGCCTGCACAAGCATGGCGATCCTCAACACCTCAAGTGAATATCTTCGAGTTGGCCGCGTCTGCGGTCAAGTGAAATGCGTGACAGGTCATGCAAATCGTGCTGCGCCGTTCTTGATCATGAATAGCAGCGCCAATCTTCGTGTGTAATCCAGACCACAATGCCGCGAAGCCGTGCGCGACCATGCGGGATGCTGTGCCGCATCGGGATGCATGGCGTCCACGATCGCCGCTTGTTAAGGTTAGTCGCCCTGGCGCCAGGTCATGGCGCGCCGATTCTAAAACCCTGTCGAGTCCTGATGTCAGCAAGCCCCTTGATCACCCGCACGGTCCCGACCTTGCGCCGCGCTGTCGACAATCTCCGCAAGCGAAAGGCCACCATCGCGCTGGTGCCGACCATGGGGGCCCTCCATGACGGGCATGTGTCTCTCGTCCGCCTCGCCAAGCGGCGCGCCAGCCGCGTCGTGGTCTCGATCTTCGTCAACCCGACCCAGTTCGCCCCGACCGAGGATTTCGGCAACTATCCGCGCACCTGGAAGGCCGACATCGCCAAGCTCGCGGCCGAGGACGTCGATATCGTCTGGCACCCCGGCATCGCGGCGATGTATCCGGAGGGCTTCGCCACGCGAATCGTGCCGGAGGGACCGGCGCTCGCCGGCCTCGAGGACCGATTCCGCCCGCACTTCTTCGGCGGCGTCGCCACCGTGGTCGGCAAGCTGTTCACGCAAGTCCGGCCGGACTTCGCGATCTTCGGCGAAAAGGATTTTCAGCAGTTGCGGGTGGTGACGCAGATGGCGCGGGACCTCGACCTCGGGGTGAAGGTCGTCGGCTCCCGCACCGTGCGCGAGCGCGACGGGCTCGCTATGTCCTCGCGCAACGTCTATCTGTCGCCCGAGGAGCGGCAGACCGCCGCCGTCCTCTACCGTGCCATGAAGGACAGCGCCGGCCGCATCCGTGCCGGCGAAGCGGTCGCGTCGGCCATGAGGCGCGGCGCCGCGACGATCGAGGCAGCCGGCTTTGCGCTCGATTATTACGAGGCGCGCCATGCCGAGACGCTGGCGCCGGTCACTTCACGCAAGGACGGCCCGCTGCGGATCCTGGTCGCGGCCAAGCTGGGCACGACCCGGCTGATCGACAATATCGCGGTCTAGAGCAGCCCGAGATCGCGCAATTCGCGCCGCATCGGCTCCGGCATCGCCGCGATGGAGCCGGCGGCGGATTTGCCGAGATCGGTCGGCACGGAATCATCAGTGAGATAGCGCCAGCCCTGGAACGGACGCATCGGCCGCGGCGACACCGAGACGACCTTCGGCTGCATCACGATGCGGCAGCGCCCGATGCCGTCCTTGTCGCGGAACGGCTCGATGCCGATGATTTTTTCCCGCGCGGCGATCTCGCCCTTGATCACCCAGTAGAGCGACCCGCCCGCGAGGATCTCGGCGTCGCGCTTGGGCACCATGCGGGTGATGTGGATGTGATGTTGCGGCAGACCCTTCTTCTTGGCGGTCTGCATCCGTTCGGCGATCCACTCCTTCAATTCCTTGACGGATTCGCAGCCAACGGCGAGCTTGATCAGATGTAGCGGCATGCCCAAGCATTAGCCGGGCAGCACCGCATTTGGAATGCCGATCTACTCGTTATCCGCAGCCGCGGGAGCCGCAACCGACGCCGGCGGCGGTGCGAGCGGAACCGGTGCCGCAGGGGCACGCGCAGCCTTCGGAGCCGGCGGCTTCTTCGCGGCCGGCGCGGCGGCTTGTGCCGAAGCGGCTGCCGGCGCGCGCGGTGCCGGCGCCGCCTGACGCGTCGTCGCGGTGGGCTCCGGATTCATGATGCTCACCGGCGGTGTCGACGCGGCGCTCGGGAACTCAGCGCTGGTCGGCTTGCCCGTCGGCATCGAGGGCGGCAGCCCGGCGAGCGCGGCAGTGGCCGGCATCGGCACCGTTGCAGGCGCGTTCCAGGTCGGCGCATGGCGCGCGACCAGCGTGTCGTAGAGATGGGAATCCATGTTGGCGGCAACCTGCTGCTGGTCGGTCAGCGAGCGGAACGCGGCGCAGTCGAACTGCGTGCAGCCGTCCCGCACGACCAGCACCTGCGCCACGAGGCCGTAGCGATCGCGCTCCAGCGCCTTGCGCAGCACTTTCATGTCCGTCGTCAGGCTCTTCTCGGCGGTCGCGGCGTCACCGAGCGCGGTCAGCCGGTCGATTCGGGCCGCGGTATAGGAGACGGCCGCAGCCGCGGCATCCGGCGAGCCGAACAGGGCCTTCTCGCAACCAATGGCGACCGTATCGCCGGCGAGATCGTCGAGACAGGACAGAGCCGGCAGGCTCGCGATGACCGTGTTGTTTTGCGCGCGCGCCTCGGTCGGCGCGTCCTGCCCCGACGGTCCGTAGACGCGCATGGTGGCCGCTCCGGCGATCGCGATGGACAGCAGCGTGATCACCGTCAGCGCACCATTGGCGATCGACCTGTCGGCGCGCGACAGCGTGATCAGCAGGATCAATCCGAAGAATCCCGCAGCCGCCAGCGTCATCCACATCGGAAAGGCCGGCGAGCGCCAGATTTGGTCGAGCGAAGTGGCCCAAGCCCAGTTCATGCGCGACGTCCCCTCACGCGAGCAGAGAGCAAATGGTCAAGCGAGCACCGCGAGTCGGCAACTGCCCCCACGCCCAGCTTGCGAAGGTGAAGCTGGCCTTTTGACGGCGGCAGAACACAATTTCCGCAGGAGGCGCGAATGCGCGGGGGGCGTCAGTCTTCAGGAGAGCGCGAGCTGGCTTTCCTTGGCGACGCGTTCGAAGGCTTCGGTCGAGCTCTTGATCCGGTACTGGCAGTCGTCGCCGTCGGTCGGCAGCAGGCGGATGACCTCGTACGAGCCGCTGGCAGCTGGGCGCGCGACGTTGCTTGCCGTGAACAAAACGCGCGTTCCAATCGGAAATTTGTGCTTCAACACCCTCTCCATCACTCAAACAGCGCCTGCCTCGCCCATGGTCCCACTGCGACGGCCGACTAGAAACCCACGTGCTGTATAGCACGCAGCCAGCCGTTTTGGCCAGTGCGATGCCAGCATGGCAAACGCGCAAATCCTGCAGTCTTTTCATAATGATAGGGATGCAACCGGCGGGCCGATGATACCGTCGGGGGCCGCATGTTCAGGCGGCATGTCGCAGGGCCGGTCGCAGCCCGGGTATCCCATGGCACCGTCGATGTCTGGAACCCGAGCGCCGCCAGCGGGCACACAGCCAGCGGCCTCGTTCGGAACCGGCAGTCAGGCGTCCTCGAACTTCGCGATGACGAGGGTTTCGGCCAGCCCGTCGCGGGTCCATTCCTGGAACGCCGGCAGCGCCATCATCGTCTCCATGTAGGCCGTGGTGTCGGGCGCGACGTCGATCGCATAGGTGCGCAGGCGGTGCACCACCGGCGCGTACATCGCGTCCGCCGCGCCGAAGCGGCCGAACAGGAATGGACCCTTGGCACCGTAGCGCGTGCGGCATTCGCGCCAGATCTCCTCGATACGCGCGACGTTGGCCTTGGCGTCGGCCGACAGCGCCACGGGCCGGATCGGCCGGTGCAGGTTCATGCCGCATTCATTGCGCAGGGGCACGAATCCGGAATGCATCTCGGCGCAAACCGACCGGGCATGCGCGCGCGCGGCGACATCGTCGGGCCACAGCTTCACTTCGGGATAGCGCTCGGCGATGTATTCGATGATGGCAAGCGAGTCCCACACCGTGACGTCGCCGTCGACCAGCACCGGCACCTTGCCGGCACGGCTGAAGGACAGGATCTGCTCCTTGTCCGCGGGGTCGTCGGTGTAGAGCGGGATCAGCGTCTCCACGAACGGGATGTCGTTGGCGCGAAGCGCGAGCCAGGGCCGCATCGACCATGACGAGTAGTTCTTGTTGCCGATCGCGAGTTTCAGCGCAGCCATGTCATCAGTCCTTCCCGAAACGTGCTGGAGCGAGCCGCTTTTAACGCCATCGCCTGCCGCCAATCAATCGTTGCTGCGCCCCGCCGTGCGTGGCAATCGTTGCCGTCCTCGCCAAGAGACGGACATGAGACAGACATGAGCAGGCATTGGGTCGACATCACCGCCGTCGGCTTCTTCATCATCGAATGGCTGGTCTATGCCTTGACGCTTGAGCATTCGGCCTACGGCCGCGACAGCCTGTCGGCGCGCATGAACCGCTATCGCGAGGTCTGGGTGCGCCGGCTGCTCGATCGTGAGACGCGCATGGTGGACATGCAGATCATGGCCTCGCTGCAGAGCGGAACCGCCTTCTTCGCCTCGACCAGCCTGATCGCGCTCGGCGGCGCGCTGGCGCTGCTGCACGCCACCAACGACGCCATCATGATTTTGAGCAAGCTGCCGATCGACCTCAGCACTTCGCCGGCGATGTGGGAGCTGAAATGCGTCGGCCTCGTGCTGATCTGCGTCTATGCCTTCTTCAAATTCGCCTGGGCCTATCGCCTGTTCAACTATGTCGCGATCCTGTTCGGCGGCATGCCGCCGGCCGAGCGGCGCGACACACCGGAGGCCGAGGCCCATGTTATCCGCACGGCACGCCTGTTCGAATCCGCCGGCCGCCATTTCAACCGCGGCCAGCGCGCTTTTTTCTTCGCGCTCGGCTATCTCGGCTGGTTCGTCAGCCCCTGGCTGCTGTTTGTGACCACGGCCGCCGTGGTGGTGGTGACGTGGCGGCGGCAGTTCGCGTCCAGCGCATGGGCGGCGATGGCGCCGGAGGTGGCGGATGGCGATGCGGGAATGAAGCGCGGTCATTGAGGCGTCCGTCGCGCACGTGTTCTCCACATCGTCATTGCAATACGCGAGTGCAGATCCCAGCGGCGGTGCCGTAGGGTGGGCAAAGGCGCCAGCGCCGTGCCCACCATCTCCCTCCATGAGCAACAAGGCGTGGGCACGCTGCGCTTTGCCCACCCTACGAGATTCGGCTTGTGGCAGGCAGTTCGGCTTGCAGACACGGCTTCTCGTTCTCGCGGCGCATTTCGCCCGAGCTTTGCTTCATCGCTCGACCCTCAATCCAAGAGGGCACAGGGAAGGCCGGGTGCCGGCTGGCACCCGCGGTCCGCTGCGCGAAATGCACGCGCAAAAAAGACCGCACAGCAGCATACAGGTGTCGCCGATCACTCGGCCTTCCCTGCGCAGTGGCTGGACGGCTTATGCCGTGATCTCCCGGGAGCCGACCATTCCTTCTGGCCTCCCTCGCCCCGCGAATTTGGATGATGCAGTCTGCCCGGTTGGGCTCGCTCGCACCTTCGCGAAAGACTTGACCGTGGCAACGACGGCCAGGACCACACGGTTTTGCCGTACGCACGGCCCGCCATGTCGCCGCAGTATTCCCGAGCTCCGTCGACAGAGCCGGAAACTTACGAGCGAGACGAAGCCTAGCAGCGCCGTCGTCCGCACGCGGTTACGGACTCACAGGGACTACCCGCCCTGCCCGCACCTCTCATGCCGACGCTGCCGCGTCCACCGCAACCCCGGCTCGCGAACATGACGACGACACGTCGCCCCTCTTGGGTGAGCCGGGATGGACGACACATACGCCGAAACCGAATTTCGGTAAAGTGGAATATTTTTGCGCGCGTGGATTGACAGAGGGCGACACAGGCGCGGTGCCGTAGCCCGGGTGAGCGGAACGATACCCGGGATTTCGACGGGCACTGTCCCGGGTATCGCTGCGCTCACCCGGGCTACGGGAGCTACCCGCCGAAATCGCGCGGGCTGAACGGCAGGTCCATGACCTTCCATTCGCCGTACAGATTGGCCGGCAGCATCTTGTAAGGCTGGCAGTCCTGGAGCGCGCTCATGGCGGACTTCATGAGCGCCACGCCTTTCGCGGACGGCGGCGCCTCGATCAGGATCGGCTCGCGCGCCAGCGTGCCGTCGGTCGCAAACACCGCGCGCAGCTTGATGCGAACGGCGTCGGTGGGGCTTAGTCCGGCCGGCAATTTCGCACAGCTGCGCAAATGGCGACGAAGCTCGGCGATGACTTCAGCCGGCAACTTGGCTGCGATCGAATCCTTGGCATCGCCGCCATCGTCCTTGGGGGATTCCTTCGGCAGCTCCGGCGGCAATTCCGGCGGCAGGCCTAGCATGACGCCGTACTTGACGGTGACGTCAGGTTGCGCAGCCTGATAGGCCGGCGGTGGCGCGGACTGGGGCGGCGGTTGCTGTGCCTCCGGCTGCGGCATCGCCTGAGGCGGTTGCGGCAGCGGCTGAGGCTGTTGTTGCTGCGGCGGCTGCTGTTGCGGCGGGGACTGTTGCGGCTGCGCGGCGGCCTCGCGCGGCTTAGGCGTCTGCGCGGGCTGCGGCTGCTTCTGCTGCGCCGGCTGCTGCGACGATTGCGGCGAAGCCTGCGGCTTGTCCGCGGGCTTCGGCGCTGGGTCTGCCTTGTCGGTGACATCCAGCTTCGGCAGCTTGAACTCGGGCTCCGGCGGCTTCTCCTTGGCCGCCTCCTTCGCCCCCTGCTGCTTGATCTCTTCCTTCACCTGCTCCGGCGTGACGATGTCGACGGTCACGGCCTCCGGCTGCTGGCTGCGAAACGGATGGACCTCGCTGATCACGATGATCAGCGCCACCAGCGTCAGATGCGCGATTGCTGACGCCGCAATGTCCGTCCGTATGATCTTCCGCAGTTCCATCGACCGATCTTGGGTTGCCGTCGCGGTCCTAGCATACCCCAGCTCCCTCTCAATCCCATTTTGGTGCGAAGCCGAAGTCGGTCAGCCGGCCCTTCGGACTGGCGAGCGCGGCGATCCGGCTCATCTCGTCTTCCGACAGCTCGAAATCGAAGATCTCGATGTTCTCGGACAGGCGTTCGACGCGCGAGGTGCGCGGGATCGCAGCGACGTTCTGCTGCACCAGCCAGCGCAGGCAGACCTGTGCCGGCGACTTGTGGTGGGCGCGTCCGATCTCGCCGAGCGTCTGATCCGACTTGATGCGTCCTCTGGCGATCGGGCTGTAGGCGACGAGTGCAAGCCCGTGCTGGTCGCAGGCCGCCCTCACCTTCGACTGGTCGAGATAGGGGTGATACTCGACCTGGTTGCAGACCAGCGGCTCCGGCGACAGCGCGACCGCCTGCTCGATCAGCGCCACCGTGAAATTGGAGACGCCGATGTGACGGGTCAGCCCCATCGTCTTCGCATGCGACAGCGCGCCTAGCGTCTCCGCCAGCGGCACGTGCGAATTGGGCCAGTGCAGCAGCAACAGATCGACGGAGGGAAGCCGTAAGCGAGCCAGGCTCTCCTTGACCGAGCGCTCGAGATCGTGCGGCGCGAAATGGGTGGTCCAGACCTTGGTGGTGAGGAAGACATCGTCGCGGCGCACGCCCGAGGCGCGCAAGCCGTCGCCGACCTCGCGTTCATTGTCGTAGGCCTGCGCGGTGTCGATGTGGCGATAGCCGAGCCGCAGCGCCTGCTCGACCACGCGGGCGGCAGGTCTTCCGCTCAGCTCCCAGGTCCCGAGCCCGATCGCCGGGATCCGTGCGCCATTGGCCTCGACGAACAGCATGAGGGCTCCTTTTCTGTTGCGCAGCCCCTGACATCATCAGGCCTCATTATGGACCCGGCCCACGACGCTGCCAACGGAAGGCCGCGGCAGTTCAGCGGGATATTTGCCGCAATGCTAACGGGAGGTTCGCGTCGGGCCTGGCAGCCCTCAACGTCAGGGCTTTGGCGTCAGGCTTTGGCGAGCGCCTGGAACACCGTATCCGGGGCGTGCGCGATCACCGCGAGCAGCGCGCGGGCCGGTCCCCGCGGAGCGCGCTTGCCCTGTTCCCAATTGCGGATGGTCTCGACGGGAACGCCGAGCTTGGCGGCGAACTCCATCTGGGTCAGGCAGGCGCGGCGGCGCAGATCGCGCACCGCGAGCGAAGAAGTATCGGCCGGAGCGGCAGCGACCGTGGGCTCGACCGGAGACGGCTGGACCGGAAATTCCTGTCCGTCCCGCATCTCGACGACCCGTCCGTCCGCCTTCAGCCGCAACCGCATGTCCAGTCCCCCAAGCGCGGGCGATGATGCGGCAGGTCGCTTAAGGTGGGATTAAAGATAGTTGGCGTCATTCCGGAGCGCGCGGAGCGCGAGCCCGGAATCCATCGTGAACCGGAGTACGTCGACAAATGGATTCCGGGCTCGCGCCAAGTGGCGCGCCCCGGAATGACGGTGGGGTGAGACCTACCTCAGCCCGAACCAGAGCGTTGCGATCCCGAGGAACGAGAAGAACCCGACCACATCCGTCACCGTGGTGACGAATGTCCCCGACGCCACCGCCGGATCGGCCCTGACGCGTTCGAGCGCCATCGGGATCAGGATGCCGCCGAGCGCGCCGGCGACGAGGTTGACGATAATCGCAAGCCCGATGACGATGCCGAGGCCCGGGATCTTGAACCAGGCTACCGCCGCGATCCCCGTGATCACGGCAAAGGCGAGCCCGTTGACGAGACCGACCATGCCTTCGCGCATCACCACGCGCCAGGCGTTGGAAGCGCCGAGTTCGCGCGTCGCCAAAGCCCGCACCGCGACCGTCATGGTCTGGGTGGCGGCATTGCCGCCCTGGCTCGCGACGATCGGCGCCAGCACGGCGAGCGCGACCATCTTCTCCAGCTGCCCCTCGAACAGGCCGAGCACGGAGGACGCCAGGAAGGCGGTGGCGAGATTGACCAGCAGCCAGTTGAACCGCGCGCGCGCAATGGTGAACACGGTGTCTGACAATTCTTCGTCGCTGGTGACGCCGCCGAGCGCCTTGAGGTCCTCCTCCGCCTCCTCCTCGATGACGTCGACGACGTCGTCGACGGTGATGACTCCGACGAGGCGGTCCTGGGTGTCGAGCACGGGCGCGGCGACGAGATTGTACTTGCCGAACATGCGCGCCACCTCCTCCTGGTCCTCCAGGACGGAGACGCGTCGGCGGTCCTCGTCGGTCAGTTCGGTGAGCGGCACCGGGCGGCGCGCCCGCAGCAGCACGTCGAGCGAGACCGCACCCTGCCAGTGCTGATCCTTGTCGACGACGTAGATCTCGTAGAAGCGGTCCGGCAGATCCGGCGTCTCGCGCATGTAGTCGATCGCCTGGCCCACCGTGAAATCCTGGGGCACCGCGATGAACTCGTTCTGCATCCGGCGTCCGGCCGAGTTCTCCGGATACAGCAGGCTGCGTTCGAGCGCGACACGCTCCTTGAGCGGCAGCTTCTCGAGGATCTCCTCCTGATCCGCCTGGTCGAGGGTTTCGAGCAGCTCCACCGCGTCGTCGGATTCGAGCTCGCGAACGCCTTCCGCGACGGTCTCCGGCGGCAGTTCCTCGAGGATGTCCTCGCGTACGCCCTCGTCGAGCTCGTTCAGTGCGGAGAAGTCGAAATCGCGCCCGGTCAGCTCGACCAGGCGGACCCGGTCGTCGGGCTCGAGCGCGCCGATGAGATCGCCGAGATCGGCCTCGTGCAGCTCGGCGACGCAGGCGCGTAGCGAGGCGCTGTCGCCGGCCTCGATCGCACGGGCGATTTCCTCGACGAATTCGTGCCTGATATCGCCGTCTTCATTGCGCATCGGCACGTGGTCGAGTACCGAATCCGCAGCGGTCGGGGCACCGTCCATATGTTCATCCATGGTGCGCCTCGCCGTTTGACAGGTTGGATCTGGTGGCCTGAGCTGACGGTCAGGCAATACCCACAAGGCAAAGCCGAGCGCAATGACAAAGATGCTTCGACGGAGGTGGACCTCGATGTCATCGGGCGCAGCCCTCGCTACCTTGATCGGCATCGCTTCGGCCGTGGCCGCCGAGTGTCCGCGCAAGGACGCGCTCGGCACCTCGCGCGTGCTGAGCGTCGATGCCAGGACCACGCCGCGCGTGGGCCTGAAGAGCTTTCCGCAGACGCTGCCACTCGCCGATCACGAGGTCGTGCTGACCTTCGACGACGGACCGAACCCGCCGACGACGTCGAAGGTGCTGGCGGCGCTGGCGCAGGAATGCGTGCGTGCGACCTTCTTCCTGATCGGCCTGCACGCCAGCCAGCAGCCGGACATGGTCAAGCGCATCGCCCGCGAGGGCCACACCATCGGCCACCACACCTTCTCGCATCCGTTCATGGCGCGGATCCCGTTCGACAAGGCCAAGAGCGAGATCGACCGCGGCATCGCGGCCGACGAGATGGCGCTGCACGGCACCTCGACGACGACGCCCTCGACGCCGTTCTTCCGCTTCCCCTATTTCGATGCGACGCAAGCGCAGCTCGACCTGCTCCAGTCGCGCGGCATCGTGGTATTCGGCGCCGACCTCTGGGCCAGCGACTGGAACGAGATGACGCCGGAGCAGGAACTGAAGCTGGTCACGGAGCGCCTTGCGGCGGCCGGCAAGGGCATCATCCTGTTTCACGACCCCAAGGCGCGGACCGCCGCGATCATGCCTGCCTTCCTGCGGTATCTGAGGGAGAACGGATATCGGGTGGTCCACATCGTGCCGGCCGGCGCGCCTCAGAAGAATGCCGATGCGCGCTGATGCCGGAAAGTCACGCCGGCGCAAAATGGGGTGATCCGAGCCCTATTAACACTCCGTTCATGCTACCCGATGCAAATGGAATGGGACTTTGCAATGGGAAAGGCTCTTGGTGCCTGAACCGTTTCCTGCTGTCTCCGACCTACTATGGCGGCAATCGCGTATGAGGCAGACGGGTTCATGATCGGAAGTGGCGTTGTCCTGCGGACGCGATCGTGGATCGTCCTTTGCCTCGGATTCCTGACGGTCGGTGCACCGGCGGCGCTTGCGGCCGACTGTCCCGGCCATCCCGACGCGCTCGGGACCTCCCGCACCCTGGTGGTCGATCCGCGCGAGCATCCGCGGATCGGCACCATGCAGTACCGCGAGACGCTGCCCCTGAAGGACCATGAGGTCGTCCTGACCTTCGACGATGGTCCGCTGCCGAAATATTCCAATCAGGTCCTCAAGATGCTCGACGACGAGTGCATCAAGGCGACCTTCTTCATCATCGGCAGCCAGGCCAAGGCGAACCCCGAAGGCGTGCGCAAGCTGGTGGCGGCGGGCCACACCGTCGGCACCCACAGCATGAACCATCCGCTGACCTTCAACCGGATGCCGGCCGAAAAATTCGAACCCGAGATCAACGGCGGCATCGAGTGGACCTCGGCCGCGATGACCGATCCGTCCAAGCTGGCGCCGTTCTTCCGCATTCCCGGCCTGATGCGCGCCGAGGGCGTCGAGGACTATCTGATCTCGCGCGGCATCCAGGTGTGGAGCGCCGACTTCCCGGCCGACGACTGGCGCCATGTGTCGTCCGACCGCGTCTATCAGCTCGCGATCCAGCGACTGGAGGCCAAGGGCAAGGGCATCTTGCTGCTGCACGACATCCAGGCCCGCACGGTCGCGGCGCTGCCAAAAATCATCCGCGACCTCAAGGCGCGCGGCTATCGCATCGTCCATGTTGTACCGGCGACCCCCGAGCGGCCGGCGACGCCGACCACGCCGGTGGAATGGCTGCTGCATCCGCCGACCGAGACCGTGCCTATCGCGCGCTGGCCTTCCGTTCCGAGCTTCGTGTTCACGCAGACCAGGACGCTTCCGGCGCCCGCGCTCGCCGACCTCAATGCGCAGACCGGGCATCAGCCGCTGCTGCCGCGCCGGACCAAGGGGCAATTAGACGTCGCATCCGCCCTGCCCGTGCCCGGCCGCGCCCTGTTTGCGATTCCGGAAGGCTCGGTCGAGGTGCTGCTGTCGACGACATTGTCGCGGCGTGCCGCGGCGCGGCTGGCAATGGCCGCCGAGACGCCGCATGCGGCCAGGGGCAAGACGGCAAAGGGTAAGGTAGCCAGGCTCCAGGGCCGGCACATCGCGCATGCGGCAGCGGCCGCGCCAAAGCCTGCCGCGCCGGCCAAGAGCGCGACGCCGCGCTCGACCCGCGTCGCCACCAGCGCGAAGAAGCGCGCTTAAACCCTCACTGCCGCATGATGGCGGCGACGCAGAGCAGCACGATCAGCGCCAGGAAGAACAGATCCATATAGGATTTGAGCTCGCCGTCGCGGCGCATCCGGGCAACGTCGGCGATCACCTGCTTGCGCGCGTTCGTTCCTCCGGAACCGTCATTGATCGGGCCCTGAAGGCGCCGCGTCTCCGCTTCCAGCTTCTCGATCTTCTGGAAGAAGTAGAACGCGCGCAGCGTCGAGGCGGCGCGCATCGCGGCATAGACCAGCACCAGGATCGCAAGGATCGCCCGGTTGGGATACTTCTCCATGAAGTTCAGGCTGAAATAGACCACCGCCATGAACGCGAAGTTGGTGAAGAAGCGATAGACGAAGCTGAGGAAAACCATGCTGGCTCGGGCCTTGAAGGGTACGCAGCCGGATGGTGCTGCGAATGCGGGATCGGGACCCAGACCGGGGGCTGGGTTGAGACGGCCCGTCTACGCCAACTTTGTTTCAACAAAGATACTGCATGTCGCCGCCTTTTAGCCACACGTCGCCATAATGCAAGCCGGAGATGCCTTGCAGCGCGCCCGCGACCTCTCAATGGCGATTTGGCGGAAGTCGCGATAGACTGGACGTTGCAGCCACATCCGGGGTCCGCCGATGCCGAAGAAGGGAATCACCGGCCACGACGATTGGGTTCTGACCGAGGCCCTCGCGACCGCCCTAGTCGCGCTGGAGCAGCTCGAACCGAAGCACCAGCCGAACGCGCATATGGACGACATCCGCAAGATGCTCGCGAACGGCAAGGAGCCCGCGGCAGTGAGCCTGCACCTCGCCCAGGCCAAATGCCGCCTGTTTCCCGACCTCGACCCGCTGCAGATCTACCGGGAATACGGCATCGGCGAGGAATATGGCTGACGGGGCCGGCCGCCCGCCCTGTCCTTATGCTAGTTTCGTGACGTCTTGAGCAACGGGCATTCGCTCTCGCTCAGCGGCATGAAGGCGTCCGCGGCAGGTATCTTCTCGACGACGTTGTAATAGTCCCAGGGCGTCTTCACGTCCGCGGGCTTCTTGACCTCGACGAGATAGAAATCGTGCACCAGCTTGTTGTCGGCGCGCAGCCGCGCGCCGCGGGCGTAGAAATCGTCGACCGGCATCGCGCGCATCTTGTCGAGCACCGCGTTGGTCTCGTCCGTTCCAGTTGCCGCAGCCGCTCTCAGATATTGCAGCACCGCGGAATAGACGGCGGCCTGCGGCGCGGTCGGCATGGCCTTGTGGAGCTTGTAGAATCTCTCGCCGAACGCGCGCGTCTCCTCGTTCAGGGCCCAGTACCAGGCGGTCACGGTCGTCAGCCCCTTGGCGGTTTCGACGCCCATGGCGTGCACGTCGGTCAGGAACATCAGCTCGGCGACCGGTTTCTGCGTCCCGACGTTCATGCCGAACTCGTGCCATTGCTTCATCACGGTCACGAGCTGCTCACCGGCATTGGCAAAGGCGACGACCTTGGCCTTCGAGGCCTGGGCTTGCAGCAGGAAGGAGCCGTAATCGGCATTTCCGAGCGGATGAAAGACGGCACCAAGCGACTTTGCCTTTCCTTCCGCAAGCACACGCTGGGACACTTCCACCATATTGCGTCCGAACGCGTAGTCGGCCGCGATGAAGAACCAGCTGTCGTAGCCTTGCGACACCAGCTTTCGGACCGATCCGGCGACCAGGTTGTAATTGTCGTGCAGCCACATCAGGCCGGTGCGCGAACATTGCTTGCCGCCGATCTCGGTGGTGCCGACCGCCGAATAGATGACGATCTTGTTCTTGTCGCGCGCAATCGACTGGATGGC
The DNA here is from genome assembly GCF_002266465.3 of Bradyrhizobium symbiodeficiens. Taxonomy (NCBI): domain Bacteria; kingdom Pseudomonadati; phylum Pseudomonadota; class Alphaproteobacteria; order Hyphomicrobiales; family Nitrobacteraceae; genus Bradyrhizobium; species Bradyrhizobium symbiodeficiens. Next base: position 4,391,968 of record NZ_CP029427.2, read on the forward strand.
GAGAGCCACCGCCGAATTGCCGACGTCGGCGACCATGTCGACGCCGTCAACGTCGAACCATTTGCGAACGATCTGGGCCCCTATGTCCGGCTTGTTCTGATGGTCGGCGACGATGATCTCCACCTTGATGTCCGGGGTCGCCTTCTGGAAATCCTCGACGGCCAACTTTGCGGCGATGACGGAGCCGGGCCCGGCCAGGTCCGACAGCGGTCCGGATTGATCGTTGACAATGCCGATCCTGACGACGCCGCCGGAGAAGTCGGCAGCCGCACTTCGCTCCGCCAGCGCTGCCGAACCCAGCGCCAGGATGAGGCCGAAGCTCATGCGGCAAAGCCAGCCGCGCGACGATAGCAATTCTCCAACACGACAAGGCGCCATTGCCCCCTCCGCTGTGACATCGCGACGGCATGTCGGCGATGATCGATCGATGTCCCCTCGCCGACAGCGCACCGTGCACCGATTCCCGCGGCGGCTCGGCCGGTCGAAGCTGCCTCGCTATCCCTGCCGCTGGACGGCCTTCCTGACGAACTCCAGCCGCCGCGCCTGCGCAGGCGCAACCCGTTCCTTCATGGCGGCGACGATTGCGGCGGGCGCCGTGTCCGGCGAGCCGGCGGCAAAGGGCGGTGCGGGATTGTACTCCATGCGCAGCTGGATCATCTCCGCCGCATCACGGCCTCGCAACATCGACACCAGGGTGAGCGCGAAATCGATACCGGCGGTGATGCCGCCGCCGGTCATGCGATTGCGATCGATGCAGACCCTCTCCAGCGACAGCTCGGCTCCGAACAACGGCAGCGCATCCCTCGCCGTCCAGTGCGTGGCCGCGCGATATCCCTTCAGCAGACCGGCCGCACCGAGCACGAGTGAGCCGGTACAGACCGACGTCAAATATTTCGCGCCCCTCTCCTGCTTTCGCAGAAACGCGAGGACGTCGTCGTCCAGCATCAGCTCGTCGGTGCCGTAGCCGCCGGGGACGCAGATCACGTCGAGCTGCGGGCAATCGGCGAAGGTGACGGTCGGCGTCAGCGCGATCACGGAATCGCTCGGCACGGGCTCGATGCGTTTCCAGATCAGATGCACCGTCACGTCGGGCAGGCTGGAGAAGACCTGGGCGGGCCCGGTGAGATCGAGCTGGGTGACACGCGGGAAAACCAGAAGACCGATCTGCAACGGGCCCGACATGTCCAACCTCGACAACGCGCTTGACGGTTGCAGCCTGCCATGTTGGCCTTGCGGTCGAAATGGCTTAATTCCCTCAATTCTGGACACGCCCATGATCGGCTTCCTGATCTTTCCCGAATTCCAGTTGCTGGATGCGGCCGGTCCGATCTCGGTGTTCGAGATCGCCAGGCGTCACACGCCGGACGCGCCGCGCGTGATCACGGTCGCAACGAAGGCGGGCGCCGTGCGCAGCTCGTCGGGCATCGAGATGCTGGCGCGCAATCTGCGATCGGCAAGCGCGGTGACGACGCTGTTCGTCGCGGGTGGAGAGGGTGTTGAGGCCGCGGCACGCTGCAAGACGACGATCGCCTTCATTCAACGACTCGCGAGCCGCGGCGTGCGCATCGCCAGCGTCTGCAACGGCGCCTATCTGCTCGCGCAGGCCGGACTGCTGGACGGCCGCTGCGCGACCACGCACTGGTCCTGCACCCGCGACTTCATCGGACGCTACCCGAAGGTGAGGCTCGAACCGGACCAGATCTTCATCCGCGACGATCGAGTGTGGACGTCGGCCGGCATCACGGCCGGGATCGATCTGGCGCTCGCCATGATCGCACAGGACCACGGCGAGGAGGTCTCGCAAGCGACCGCGCGGCAGTTGGTGCTCTATCATCGCCGCAGCGGCGGACAATCGCAGTTCTCGACCTTGCTGGAGCTCAAGACGCCGAACGGCCGCTTCGGCAGCCTTCTTTCATGGGTGCGCGAGAATCTGGATGCGCATCTCACGGTGGAGGCGCTGGCCGAACGCGCCGGATTGAGCACCCGGCATTTCGTCCGCTCCTTCATCGCCGAGACCGGATCGACGCCGACCAAGGCGGTCGAGCGCTTGCGGGTCGAGGTGGCGCGCGAGCGGGTGCAGTCCTCCGGAGAGGCCATCGAGCGCGTCGCCCAGTCCACGGGCTTTCGCGACCCCGAGCGGATGCGCAGAGCCTTCATCCGCGCATTCGGCCAGCCGCCGCAGTCGCTGCGACGCTCGGCGCGAAGCGTAAGCGAAGCGGCCGGTCGAACCTAGGGTCACGCCAGGCGGCGCGGCAGGCTGTGGTGGATCGTGCAGGCGGCAAGCGCGGCGTGACCGAATGCGACAGAGATCTGGTGCAGGTCGGTGACGACGTCGCCGATGCCGTAAAGACCGTCAACCGAGGTGCGCAAATGGTCGTCGACCTTCAGAAAGCCCTCCCCGCTATGCTCGGCGCCCAGCGAGACCGCGAGCTGCGAACGCACCTCGGCCCCCATCGCCGGATAGACCACATCGAACTGCATCGTCCGGCCACAGGCCAGGACAGCCTCGAGGCCTCCCACCCTCCGCCGCAGACGCAGGTCGGGCGCGGACACGATCTCGACTCCGGCCTCGGCCAGCTCCGATCTCGCGCTCTCGTCGTGGTCTTCTCCGGTTGCGAGCAGCGTCACCTCGCGCGAGTAACCGCGCAGGAACAGCGCCTTGCCGGCAGCCCGGCGAAGCGGGCCGACGATGCCGATGCGGCGGTCGATCGCCTCGAAGGCGTCGCAGACGGGACAATAGCGCAGCAGTCCGTCCGCGACCGCAGCGCGCCACTGCTCGAACGGAGGATGGATGTCGACGATGCCGCTGGCGAGGATGACGGTGGTGGCTTCGTGCGCGCCGCCGTTCCAGATCGCCTGAAAGCCGCCGTCGCGTCGCTGCAGGGCGGTGACCTCGGCTTCCACACGCACAACAGCGAGCTCGCCCAACTGCGCCGACATGCGCGCGATCAGGTCCGTGCCTGATAGTCCGTGGACGAAGCCCGGAACATTGTGGCTGCGCGGGATCAGCGCAGCCCGGCTGGCGCCGGCGTCCGCCACACAGACGCTGCGGCGGAAGCGTGCCAGATAGATCGCGGCCATCAGCCCGGCGGGGCCGCCACCGACGACCAGGCAGTCAAACCGCGCGGGCGTCATTTGGGATTCGGGTCCGCAAGACCGCGGCCGGGCTCCTGCAGGTGTCCGCTCCGCGCCAGCCGGACGGCGTTGCCCAGCGCGCGCGCCGCGTTCTGCACCTCCTGCTGGAATTCGCAGTCTTCATCGAGTGCGTGATGCGCGGTGGCATAGGGCTCCATGTAGCCGACATAGCCGTCGAGTTCGGCGAAGCGGCCCGCCGAGATCAGCTGCATGTCGGTCAGCCAATCCGACAAGCCGCGGCGCACGCCCTCGGCACCGACGGCATCGCCGTGAACGACGACACCGAAATGACGGCCGGCGAGATGACGCGGATAGGGCCATCCCTTCAGCTCCAGCGCCTTGGCTTCATCGGCCTTCTTGCCGTGCGTCGAGGTCGGGTCGGGATTGCCGCCATCGGCACAGACCATGCGGTCAATCATCGCCTTGAGCCCCGAGGGCACGTGATACCAGTTCACCGGCGTCACGATCAGGATGCCGTGGGCGGCGACCCACAGCGGATAGATCTCGTTCATCCAGTCGTCGGTCTGCCCCAGCGAATAGTTCGGATAGCAGCTGCAGGGCCAGTGGCAGAGCGGCATCGCGGTCGAGACGCAGGATTTGCAGGGATGGATCGTCTTGCCGAACTCCGAGGCGAGGCGCGACAGATCCAGGATATCCACGGCAAACCCCATCTCGACGAACACAGGTTCGGCCAGCTTGACCAGGCGCCAGGTCTTGGACATCTCGCCGGGACAGGTGTGCTCGCTGCGGGCCGAACCGTTGATGATCAGGATTCGCGGCGTCTCGTTCGCATCGTCGTGCCGTCGCTGTGCCTGGAGAATCCTGGCACGCGCGTCGAGCCAGTCGATGGCGATGTCGTAGTCGGGATCGGAAAAGCCTGCGCCCGCCTTCCGCGTCAACGGCGCCTTGCGCGAATGGCTGTAGGCGTCCCAGGCGGCTTCGGTGATGGCATCGAGCTCACGCTGGAGCGGGGCGAAGGCGGGATCGACGAACTGGCCCTTGTAACGCTGTTCGAATTCACCGCGCGACAGCTTGACGGGCGGCATCCCTTTGCGAATTTCGGCATCCGTCATGCTGGCTCCCGGCAAGGTGGGTCCTGCGACCAACCCGGGGCGCTCCGCGCGGTTCCTTGGCCTTACTGGCGGACCGCTTCCAGTGGCGCGTCGAATTTCGCGATGCGCTGGTCCAGCCGCCACAGCTCGATGCGGTGCGCCAGCACGAGTGCGGCGGCCTCGCGCTTGGCCTGCTCGTCGTCGTCGCAGACGAGATTGATGCATCCGAACACGTGCCCGTCCGGATCGATCTGGAACGCGCGGTAGTGCTTGAAGCTCCGCATCGTCATCATCCGCGTTTCGGGCAAACCGGTGCGCTCAGCCAATCCGTCAGGTTCGAGGTCACTTCGTTCTGCTTGGCGCGCTGCAGCAGCAACTCGCGCTCCTTGCCGGGCGGCAGGCTGAGTGCGCGCTTGCGAGCGTTCTCGGCGAATGCGGCCAACCGTTCCTGAAGCGATTGGGTCTGTTTCCTGCGGTTGCGTGTGGCGGTCATCGTCTTTCACGGCTTTGCTTTTCGATGGGCGGACAGCGGCAACCCGCTGCTGATGTCCGTAGCTTCCGCCGCGCCCGACGGTTCCGGCATTTCAATATGTTAACGCCACGGGATTTTGCCCGAAACGCGCTGCGACGGAACCGAAATACCGATTCGTATGTTCAAGAACGAGTTGCAGAAGCGACTGAAGGAGAAACGTCATGGCCAAGACAGCATGGAAACGGCCGGGATCACCGATCGGCCGCAAAGGGCCACGTAAGGCCAACCCCGCATACAAGCGCCGCTCGCGCCAGCCGTGGACGCCCGCGGATGTGAGCAAGCTGAAGCAGCTCGCGAAGGGCAACACGCCGACGGGCGTCATGAGTCTCAAGCTGCAGCGTCCGGTCGCAGCCATTCGCAGCAGGCGCAGCGCGAGGGGATTTCGTTGCGTCCGGTCAACCGCTCTCCCTACAACCGACGGGCCAAGACGGCAAAGCGGCGGTGACGGAAGTGGCCGCCGGGCCGGCTCCCACGGCGGCCGCCTAGTCCGGCGGCTGCAGGCCGGGCGAGCGCAGCCACTCGCTCATCTGCGACCCCGTTTCCGCCTGACGCGCCCTTCGCAACATCTCGTCGCGAGCTACTCCGGGCGGAAGCGACTTGGCTTCTTCGCGTAGTCTCTCGGCCTCAGCGGCGAGCCGCACCTCGAGAACGTCTCTCTGCTTGAATCGATGGCGTGTCGTCACGAAGCGTCCTCCCCTGTGCATGAGGCCGAGCGCGCCGTTGCGTTCCGTTCTAAACTGGCTCTCGGCCAATCCGAGCCGACGAACGATAAACGTCTCCGACGCCGGACGGTTGCGCGGCGGCGACGAAAAAAATCATCGCACCTCGTCTCGACGCACTGCTTGACCCCAGTGCAAATCACCGAACATTGTCGACGAAATGGCGCGCCGCGAAGAACGCGACCGGTATTGCCCTAGGACTTCGCCGTGCCCGGCTCCGCCATCTTGCGGTGCTGCCTGGCCAGCAGCTCGTTCGGCGTGACGTTGGCGACCGTGGTCTGGATCTTGTTCTTCAGCCCGGTAACGATATCGGACTCCCCGCGCAGCATCGCATCGAAGCCCGCCTTGGCGACGCCGTAGGTGCCGTCCTTCTTCTCGGGGTCAACCTTGGTATCCATCATCCCGGCGCGGCGGAAGAACTCGGTGTCGGTTGCGCCCGGCATCAGGCAGGTAACGGTGACGCCGCTGTCGCGCAGCGCGATGATTGGGCTGATGATGCCCAATCATCGTTCTGCGCTCTCGTTCCTATTTGCTTCGGTGTTTGCGCGAGCCGGTGCAGGGCGAAGAATTGCACATCGGCTAGCAACCATCGTTCACCCCTCGACTTAGATGCCAACTGGCTCAGTCGGGAGAATGCAAGATGAAGGCGCTGGTTTGGCACGGCAAGGAGGACATCCGCTGCGACACCGTCACCGATCCCGAAATCCAGGATCCGCGCGATGCCATCATCAAGGTCACGAGCTGCGCCATCTGCGGCTCCGACCTGCATCTCTTCCACAATTTCATTCCGGGCATGCTGCCCGGTGACATCATGGGCCACGAGACCATGGGCGAAGTGGTCGAGGTCGGTTCCGGCGTCGACGGCAAGCTGAAGAAGGGCGACCGCATCGTCGTGCCGTTCACGATCATCTGCGGCGAATGCGACCAGTGCAAGCGCGGCAATTTTTCCGTGTGCGAGACCACCAACCGCAAGCGCCATCTTGCCGACAAGGCTTTCGGTCACGCCACCGCGGGCCTGTTCGGCTACACCCATCTGACCGGCGGCTATCCCGGCGGCCAAGCCGAATATCTCCGCGTGCCCTTTGCCGACGCCACCCACATCAAGGTGCCGTCAGGGATCCCCGACGAGCAGCTGCTGTTCCTCAGCGACATCTTCCCGACGGGCTGGCAGGCCGCGGCGCAATGCGACATCGAGCCGACCGACACGGTCGCGATCTGGGGCTGCGGCCCCGTGGGACAGATGGCAATCCGCAGCGCCGTCCTGCTCGGCGCTAACCAGGTGATCGCGATCGACTGCCTGCCCGAACGACTGAGCATGGCGGAAGCCGGCGGCGCCACCACCATCAACTTCGAGACCGAAAGCGTGCTGGAGCGGCTGAACGATCTCACCGACGGCAGGGGACCGGAAAAATGCATCGACTGCGTCGGCATGGAATCGCATGTGATGGCCTCGCTGCCCGACACGCTGCTCGACCGCGCCAAGCAGATGGTGATGGCCGAGAGCGACCGGCCCCACGTGCTGCGTGAGATGATCTATGTGTGCAGGCCGGGCGGCATCATTTCGGTGCCGGGCGTGTACAGCGGCCTGTCCGACATGCTGCCGATGGGCGCTTTCATGAACAAAGGGCTCACGATGCGGACCGGCCAGACCCACGTCAACCGCTGGACCGACGACCTGCTCCACCGCATCGAGGGGGGCGAGATCGATCCGTCCTTCGTCATCACCCACACCGTCCCGCTCGAACAGGGACCGGAGATGTACCAGGTGTTTCGCGACAAGCGCGACTCCTGCGTCAAGGTCGTGCTGAAGCCCTGAAGGAGCAAGCCATGTTTCATTTCTCCAACATCGTCCGCACCAAGGGCGACCCGAAGATTATCGAGGGTGGACCGAGCCTGAAGCGGCCGGAAGACCAACTTGCCCGCGCGCTTGGCTGGTTCAGCATCGGCCTTGGCGTCGTCGAATTGTTCGCGCCGCGGCGCGTCACGGAGACGCTGGGCATGGAAGGCCATGAGACCATGGTCCGCGCCTTCGGCGTGCGCGAGATCATGGCAGGGATCATGTCGCTGTCGGTCGACAAGAATGCAGGTCTGTGGGCCCGCGTCGGCGGCGACGGGCTCGATGCCGCCGCGCTGCTATCGGGGCTGACAGCCGACAATCCCAAGAAGGGCAACATCGCGCTGGCGCTGCTGGCGGTCGGCGGCATCGCGCTTCTCGACTATCGCGCCGCACAGGATACCAAGCCGAGGCGGCCGGCGCGGGATGCACGGCGCAAGCTGTATCCGAACCGCAGCGGCTTCCCCAATGGCATCGAGGGCGCGCGAAACGCGGCCAGGCAGATCGCAGCGCCCGCCAAGGCGTGACCTCAGGCTCGATCCGCGCAGAGGCCGCGAGGAACCATCCGCGCGTCGGCGCGTCTGATCATCACCTCCGACGTCCCCCCTGCCGGAGGCAGACTACGCGAAACCGCGACCCCGGCGTCACCACCCCTTCAGGCGCCGGGGTCAGCGGCGTGGGTCGGGAGGCAGGTTCGCGACATGCTCGCCGACAACGTCAATTGAACGCCCCTACTCGCGCCAGAACTCCGCAAGCTCCTCCGCGGTCACCAGGTCGACCTGGCCGTGAAAGCGGGTGCGATACATCGTCATGAGCGCGTCGTGCCCGACGTCGGACGAGCTGCACAATGCGTCCTCGACGATGACGATCCTGAAGCCGAGATCGACCGCACTCAGCACCGTCGAGAGCACGCAGACGTCCGTCTCCGCGCCCGAGATCACGACCGTGCCGATCTTCTTGTCGACCAGCAGGCTCGCGAGAGCCGGATTGCTGAATGCGGAATAGGCCGGCTTGTCGATCACGGCCGCAGGCGGAACGAACTTGCTCAGAGCGGGCACGAGCTCGAGTGCGGATGGCGGAAGCTGCCTGCGGGTCGCCTGGCTCCAGCGGCGAAAATAGTTCTGCCACTGACCAGGTCGATCTTCCGGATCCTGCGGCGTGATGAAACGCGTGAAGATCGTCCTGGCCCGATGGTGCGCGACGATCGAGGCGATCGTCGGCAGAACCCGCTCCATCCACGGCGTTGCCCACAGACCGCCGGGGGCGAAAATGTTCTGCATGTCGATGCAGAGGTGAACCGCCTCCCTGATCTCGGCCACTTCCGACGTGCTGTCTCTCATCGTCCTCCACCGTCAGGCGCATTCGGCTGTTCATAGCGAATGCGAAGGCGAAGGTTTTGGTTCCGAACCGCCGCCGCGGCCGGGATCGAGCCGCAATAGGCCAGCGTCAAATCATGGAGCTGGGAGCGGAGCGATCCGAAGGTGTGCACGCTGTTCGTCGAGCAGGGCAGACCTTGAAATTGATGCACACGGTCAGCGTATTGGATCCATTCGACGCGCGAACCGCTGGTGTTATTGAAGTGATCGGCAGGCAGATCAGAGCAATGCCACCACATCGTATCTTTGCGCCGGACACCGAGGTTCTCGGACGCGCTGCGCTGTTGTCGGGGATACTCTGCCGTCCCCAAGGCTACGAGAAAGACGCCAAGCTTCGCGCGCTCCAGGATTGCGTGCTATTCCTTCAAGCGCAAAAGCTAGGTCTGGTTGTTCTGACCGCGAACGTCGGCGACTACGATATTCTACTCCAGCTCATTCCAGCAGGGCGCGCGCTGTTCTATCGCGCGAAATGAACCCTTCTCCGAGCGAGAAGCCGCCGAGCTTGTGACGCGTGCCAAGGTGTACTTGCCGCAATCATGCGCAACCGGCTTGACGTTCAGTTCGATTTCTACGCCGGGCCGCTGGGGTTACTCTGCCCGCCCTTCGATCTCGCCGCTGGTCTCGGCATTTTGCCTGCCACGACCGCTCCGTACGGGCAAAGAACAATCACTTGAACGTTCGTAACTCCGGCTGAAGCGCAAAGCGGCTTGACGACGCCGCCGATAACGAATGTAATGTTATAACATTACATATCCGGTGCCAATGCCTCGCCCTCCCCGTATCCCCTTGAAAAGACTGTTCGATCTCCATGCGAAAACTCCCCGTCACCGTCTTGTCCGGCTTCCTCGGGGCTGGAAAGACCACTTTGCTGAACCACGTCCTGAACAACCGGCACGGCCTGAAGGTGGCGGTGATCGTGAACGACATGAGCGAGGTGAACATCGATGCGGATTTGGTCCGCGATGGCGGTGCGAACCTGTCCAGGACTGATGAGAAGCTGGTCGAGATGACCAACGGCTGCATCTGCTGCACGCTGCGCGACGACCTCCTGAAGGAGGTCCGCGCCCTCGCCGAAAACGACCGGTTCGACTATCTGCTGATCGAATCCACCGGCATCTCCGAGCCGCTGCCGGTTGCGGCGACCTTCGACTTCCGCTCCGAGGATGGCGAAAGCCTCTCCGACGTGGCACGCCTCGACACCATGGTCACCGTGGTCGACGCGGTGAATCTGTTGAGGGATTATTCATCGACGGATTTCCTGGAGCAACGCGGCGAAGCGCTGGCGAACGACAAGCGCACGCTGGTCGATCTCCTCGTCGAGCAGATCGAGTTTGCGGACGTGATCGTGCTCAACAAGGTCGATGACGCCTCGCCGGCGCAACGCGAAGCCGCGCGAAAGATCATCCGGGCGCTCAATCCGGAAGCAGAACTGATCGAAGCCAATCACAGCCGGGTCCCCTTCGATCGCATTCTCGACACCGGCCGGTTCGACTTCGAAAAGGCGCAAGCGCATCCGCTCTGGTTCAGGGAACTCTACGGCTTCGCCGATCATGTGCCGGAGACGGAGGAATACGGCGTCACCAGTTTCGTCTATCGCGCGCGCCGGCCGTTCGACCCCGAAAAATTCGACAAGTTCGTGCGAGAACCCTGGCCCGGTGTCATTCGCGGCAAGGGACATTTCTGGCTGGCGACGCGCCCGCAATGGCTTGGCGAGATCAGCCAGGCCGGCGCGATCACGCGCACCGAGGCTCTCGGATTCTGGTGGGCGAGCGTGCCTACGGAACGCTGGCCGGACGACCCGTTTTGGCGCAAGCGGTTGCGCGCAAATTGGGACGACGTCTATGGCGATCGTCGCCAGGAAATCGTGTTCATCGGCGCGGGCATGGACGAGAGCGCGCTTCGCGCACGCTTGGACGCCTGCCTGGTCCCGGGCAAGCCGGCCATGAACGTCGCGGAATGGGCGAAGCTCGCAGACCCGTTTCCAGTCTGGCGACGCGCGAACGAAATTCTGGAACGCGAATGACCAAAATCGTCCGCTTCGCCTCCAAATCAGACCTCGAGCGGCAGCGCCTCATCCGCGAGGCGCGTGCGATCTACGACAGCATCTTCCCGCCGGACGTCCCTGCCGGCGGCGGCGCGCATGATCGGTCGGATCAACCGGCGGCGCACGAGGCGGCCGCCGAAATCCAGTCCAAACAACGATAAGATGAAGGTGGTGCGCTCGGAGGGACTCGAACCCCCACGATTTTACTCACTGCCACCTCAAGGCAGCGCGTCTACCAATTCCGCCACGAGCGCTTTGGGGATGCCGGCTTGAGGCCTGAAGGCCAGCCGGATCAACGGCGCCGATCTAACAAATCCATCAGAGGGGTACAAGCCTGCAAAGGCCCTGAATTCCACAGCTTTGCAGGAAAGTTCCGGCTCCTCCCCCGAATCGGCTCTTGCCGCAGGCCCAGGCCGCTGCCGTGCCCTATCGGATCCCCGGGCCGCTACCGCGTGCCCCGGCCGCTACCGCGTGCCCGGCGTACGCGGCAGCATCTGCTTGACCTCGACCGCGATCCGGTTGCGGTCGACCAGCACGACGCCGGAGGCGACCGGCAGATTATTGGCCAAAACCTTGACCTCGTCGGCCTCGGTTGCGTCCAGCTCGATGATGGCGCCGCGGGAAAGACGTAATACCTGATGGATCGGCATGGTGGTCGTCCCGAGGACGACCATGAGATCCACGGTGACTTTATCGAGAGTAGGCACTGTCAGCACCGCCGCAACAGGGACTAAGGACCAAGGACTTCGGACAAGGACTTGGCATTTGCACCTGCAATGATCACCACGTTATGGTTAGCCAATGGTTAATTTACCCCAAAACCCGCGCCAAGAGCTGGATTTGACGTCGTTTTCGGCGTCCCACGGCCAGCCCGTGGAGTGGCGGATCTCGGACGCGCCGGTGCCCTATCCGGAGGCGGTCGCCGCGATGGAAGCCCGGGTCGCCGCCATTGCTGCGGGCGAGGCCCCGGAGCTGGTCTGGCTGCTCGCACACCCCCCGCTCTACACCTCCGGCACCTCGGGCAAGGAAGCCGACCTGCGCGATCCCCGCTTCCCGATCTTCGCCACCGGGCGCGGCGGCCAGCTGACCTATCACGGGCCCGGCCAGCGGGTGGCCTATGTCATGCTCGATCTCAAGCGCCGCCGGCCGGACGTCCGGGCCTATGTCGCGAGCCTGGAGGAGCTGATTCTGCGCACACTCGCCGCCTTCAACGTCCGCGGCGAGCGGCGCGAGGACCGGGTCGGCGTCTGGGTGAAGCGGCCCGACAAGGGCGAAGGTTTCGAGGACAAGATCGCGGCGATCGGCGTGCGGCTGAAGCGCTGGGTCTCGTTCCACGGCATCGCCATCAATGTCGAGCCGGAGCTGTCGCATTTCGACGGCATCGTGCCGTGCGGCGTTACTGACGCCCGCTATGGCGTCACCTCGCTGGTCGATCTCGGCCAGCTCGTGACCATGGCCGACGTCGACATCGCGCTTCGGCAGGCGTTCGAGGAGCTGTTCGGGCCGACCAACGCGTTAGTGCCGGAAGCGGCCGTCTAACAATTTTCTCCCCGGGCCTGATCGCGCCTGCTCTCCCCTCCTCGCGGAATCGGCTATGCTCGCCTCAGGCGTCGCCCACGCCTCCCCCCTCCGCCGGGAAAGCAGAATTCATGCCGGGCGAGTTGATCATCGGCCGACTGTTCGAGCGCCAGGCACAAGGAGGGATTGCGCTTTCAGCTCGCATGGGAGGTTTTGACGATGAGATTGTCTGCACCGATCTACCAACTGAAGCGCAAGGCGAAGCGCCTGTCCCGCGAGGAAGGCATTCCGCTGCACGATGCACTTGACCGCATCGCGACGACGGAAGGGTTTTCCGCCTGGAGCATGCTCGCAGCGAAAGCCGCTGCCGTCACGCCGGCCAACAGGCTGTTTCCGCAATTCCGGCCGGGCGATCTGGTGCTGGTCGGCGCACGGCCCGGCCATGGCAAGACGCTGATGAGCCTCGAACTGGCCGTGGAAGCCATGCGCTCGGGCCATCGCGCTGCGTTCTTCTCGCTCGAATACACCGAGAAAGATGTGCTGGAGCGCATCCGGGCGATCGGCGCGAGCCCTGCGCAATTCGCTGACATGTTCGAGGTCGATTGCTCCGACGCCATCAGCGCCGATTACATCGTCAAGGAGATGGCCGCGGCGCCACGCGGCACAGTCGTGGTGATCGACTATCTGCAACTGCTCGACCAGCGGCGGGAAAACCCCGACCTCTCCGTTCAGGTCCGCGCGCTGAAATCCTTCGCACGCGACAAGGGACTGATCGTCGTCTTCATCTCGCAGATCGACCGGTCCTACGATCCCGCAGTCAAGCCCTGCCCCGATCTCGACGATGTCCGCTTGCCAAATCCGCTCGACCTGAAGCTGTTCGACAAGACGTGCTTCCTGAACAATTCCGAAGTCCAGTTCCGGGCAGCAAGCTGACGGTCAGGCCGCGGGTGAGATGTCTCACCCGCGGCTTGCAGCCTCACGCCGCCTGCAGCGACACGTCGAGCTTGCCGGCGATGTAGCGGCGCTCCTGGGTGAGGCCGCCGAAACCGTAGGCGTCGCCCTTGACCTCGTCGACATGCAGATAGGTCTCGGGATGCAGCGGCCCCAAAATCTCGGCCATGCGCTTGAACATGGCGACGAGATAAGCGGCCTTCTCGTCCTTGGTGTTGGTGCCTTCGGTGACGTGGATGTCGATCCAGTAGCTCGCAAGCTTCTGCTCGGCGAGCGACTTGCCGCCGGCGAACCAATCGCCGGCCTCGACCGACTTCACGATGATGGCGGTTACCTTGGGATCCTTGTGCAAAATCTTTGCGGTGAGCTCGGACACGGCGTTGGCGATGTCGGCCTTCAGCGAGGGCGACTGGCGGGACGAGGTGTAGGACACGGTGATCAGGGGCATGGTGGCTCTCCTCGAGATGCAGCGCGGGATTTGCGCGGCGTTGATGAGAAGCTAGACCTCCTCTCGTCATTTTGGTATCTTATCTCTGTTGATACCAGTGATAACAATTCATAATGACATCCACCCTCGACATCGCCACGATCAAAGCCTTCCTGCTGGTCGCCGAGCTTCAGAGCTTTACCCGCGCCGCTGAAGCGCTCGGCACCACGCAGGCCGCGGTCAGCCTCAAGCTGCAACGGCTGGAGACGTTGCTGGCAAGACGCCTCGTCGAGCGCTCGCCGCGCGCCGTCCGGCTCACCGCCGACGGCGCCAGCTTCCTCGACCGCGCCCGCGCGCTGATGGCAGCGCACGATCGCGCGCTGTCGGGTGAGGCCCCCGCCGCGCAATCGCTCTCGCTCGGCATCTCCGACCACGCGGCGGGGCCCGAACTGGTGCCGCTGCTGGAGCGCCTGCACGCGATGTCGTCAAACCTCACCCTTGCCGTGACCATCGGCTTCTCGCGCGAGATGCAGGACGCCTACGACGCGGGCGAGCTGGATGCCGTGATCGTCCGCCAGGAAGGCAGCCGCCGCGGCGGCGAGAAGCTCACCGAGGACGATTTTGGCTGGTTCGCATCACGACGCCTCACCCTGCCGAAGGGCGAGCCGCTGCCGCTTGCGACCCTCGCTCCCCCCTGCGGCGTCCGCGCCATTGCCGTGCGCGCGCTCGACAAGGCCGGCATCGCCTGGCGCGAGCGCTTCGTCGGCGGCGGCGTTACGGCGGTGGTCGCCGCCGCGCTGGCCGGACTTGCGATCGCGCCGCTGGCGCGGCGGATCGCACCTTCCGGGCTGATCGACATCGGGCCGGCGCACAAGCTGCCGAAGCTCGGCAGCTCGAAGGTGATGCTGCATTCCAAGGTCAGCGATCCCGCGAAGCTTGCAGCGCTGCGTGCGGTGGCGGCGACGTTCCGGAGCGCGGCGACCGCCTGATACTTCACAGGATCGCTTCGAATGCGCTGCGCAGCGTTTCGTGCCTGAACACGAAGCCGCGGCTCAGCGCCTTGTTCGGCAGCACGCGCTGACCGCCAAGTAGGAGCTCGTCGGCGAAGCCGCCACCGAGCCGGCGGAGCAGACCGCCGGGAATGCGGAACACCGCGGGCCGACGCAGGCGGGCGGCCGAGTTCCTCGGTGACCACTCCCTTGTCAGGTTGGCTTCTCCCCGTATACGGAGGCGGACATATGCCTAAAAATGTTCCAACATCGGGGAACCATCTCCCCCTTGCGGCGTTTGCCCCCGTTGAGGCAGGGTCCGGGAATGGTCGAAAAATTCAGTCAACAGAGAGACTTGTTCGAGAGCGAGCGCAGTTTCCGGCTGTTGGTTGAGGGAGTTGCGGACTACGCCCTCTATATGCTCGATCCCAGGGGGATCATCACCAGCTGGAACATCGGCGGCGAACGCATCAAGGGCTACTCGCCAAACGAGATCCTCGGCCAGCATTTCTCCCGCTTCTACACCGAGACCGACCGCGCCAACGGCAAGCCCGCCCGTGCGCTCGGCATCGCCAGGGAAAAGGGCCGCTACGAGGAGGAAGGCTGGCGGGTCCGCAAGGACGGCACCTTCTTCTGGGCGAGCGTGGTGATCGACCCGATCTACGAGGGCGGCGAGCTGGTCGGCTTCGCCAAGATCACGCGCGACATCACCGAACGCCGCAATACCCAGCTCAAGCTCGAGGCGATGCAGAAGCAGCTCGCCGAGTCCCAGAAGTTCGATGCGCTGGGACAACTCACCGGCGGGGTCGCCCACGACTTCAACAACCTGCTGATGATCATCAGCGGCAGCCTGCACATGCTGAAGCGGGGCGCCGACGACCCGACCAAGCTTCAGCGCGCGATCTCGGCGATCGAAACCGCCACCAAGCGCGGCGCTGCGCTCACCAACCAGCTCCTCACCTTCGCGCGGCGGCAGAGCGTCAATCCGCAGGCGATCGATTTTGCCGAACGCATCGCGGCGATCCGCGAGGTGCTCGATGCCGGCGTCGGCAGCTCCGTGCGCCTGGACTTCGAGATCGGCGGCGACGTCTGGCCGCTCAAGACCGACGCATCAGAACTCGAGACTGCGCTGCTCAACCTCGTCATCAATGCCCGCGACGCGATGCCCGACGGCGGCACGGTGACGATCGGCGCGCGCAATGTCGTGCTGGACGAGGCGCCGCGCGCCGGCGATTTCGTCGCAATCGACGTCACCGACACCGGGTTCGGCATTCCCTCCGACGTTCTCGACAAGATCTTCGAGCCGTTCTTCACCACCAAGCCGATCGGAAAAGGCACCGGCCTCGGCCTGTCCCAGGTCCACGGCTTCGCCCATCAGGCCGGCGGCACGGTGAAGGTTGCAAGCGAGCTCGGCAAGGGCACGACGTTCACGATCCTGCTGCCGCGCGGGAACGAAGCCCCATCACAAGAGATGACGGGAGAGCCGGCGTTCCGCGGCAGCGGCACAGTATTGCTGGTAGAGGACAATCCGGACGTCGCGCTGGTCAGCATCGGCCTGCTCGAACAGCTCGGCTACCAGGTGCGCCGGGTCGCGGACGCCGAAGCCGCCTTGCGTGAGATCGAGAGCAACGGCGTCGACTTCGTGTTCTCCGACATCGTCATGCCCGGCAAAATGGACGGCCTCACCCTCGCCCATCATCTCCGCGAGATCCGCCCTGGCCTGCCGATCCTGCTCGCCACCGGCTACAGCGAGGTCGCCGCCGGCGTGCGCGGCGATTTTCCGATCCTGCGCAAGCCGTACGAAATCCACGAGCTGAGCGAGGCGATCGCCAAGCTGCCAAGGTGAGGTTCTCGAGAGGTGAACCCTTCGTAGGGTGGGCAAAGCGAAGCGTGCCCACCATTTTACGACGATCGCGAAAGTCGTGGTGGGCACGGCGCAAGAGCGCCTTTGCCCACCCTACGAGACAAACTTGGCTGCTCGGCATTTACCTGTCCCATACGGCCGGAGCACAGACAGCACTTACACCGTCGGCAACACCGAAAACGCTTCCCCTGCCCTGCGCAGGTTCAGCTCATCCGCGTTCGCCGTCTCGCTCGTCACGCTGTCCACGCGTGAGGACGGCGGGCCGTGGCGGCACAGCGCGACCATGTCGGCAACTTGCTTCGGCGCTCCCGCGAACAGCGCTTCGACGCAGCCGTCGCGGCGATTGCGCACCCAACCTTCGAGGCCGCACGCCGTCGCCTGGTACTCGACCCAGCCCCGGTAGCCGACGCCCTGCACGCGGCCGCGGATCATGACCTGGAGGATCGCCCGGCTCATTTTTTCAGCCCGAGCAAGTCGGCGCTACGCGCCTTGACCTCGGCCTCGCGCATGACGCGGTTGGTCAGGTCCGCCGACGGCAATCCCTTCAGCTCCTTCGGCGCCGTGCCTTCACGCAACGCTTTCAACGTGTCGTAGACGGCCCGCGTTGCCGCCGCGATCGGCGCGTGGCCCTGAAGCGCGATGCGCACGCGCTGGCCGGCGAGATAGTCGAGCGTATTCAACTCGTCTGGCGCACCACCGAGCACGATGGGGAGACGCGTTGCAGAGGCGATCGCCTCGAGTTCGGCGCGCGACTTGATTCCGGTGAAGAACAGCGCATCGACGCCCGTCGCCTCATACGCCTTGGCACGCTTGATCGCGTCCTCGATCGAGGTGATCGAGGCAGCTCCCGTGCGGCCCATGATGACCAGCGAAGGATCGCTGCGACCATCGAGCGCCGCCTTCATCTTGCCGACGCCTTCCTCGAGCGAGATCAGCTGCGCCTTGGCCTCGCCGAAGGCCGCCGGCAGCAGCGTGTCCTCGATGGTGAGGCCGGCGGCGCCCGCCGCCTCCAGCTCCTGCACCGTGCGGCGGACATTGAGCGCATTGCCATAGCCGTGATCGGCATCGACCAGCACCGGCAGGCTGGCTGCGCGCGACATCCGCCGCATCTGCTCGCAAAGCTCGGTGAGCGTGATCAGCGTGATATCGGGATCGCCGAGCACCGCGAGCGAAGCGACCGAGCCGCCGAACATGCCGAGCGGAAATCCGAGATCCTCGGCGATGCGGATCGAGATCGCGTCATAGACCGAGCCGGGATGGACGCAGGCCGAGCCCGACAGGATGAGGCGCAGTTTCTGGCGGCGGGTACGAAAGGCCATGGGTGCCTCACTCTCAATTCCTCATCCTGAGGAGCGCGCTCTTGCGCGCGTCTCGAAGGATGCAGGCCCGGCTGTGGCCTCGCCCTTCGAGACGCCGCGCAAGCGCGGCTCCTCAGGGTGAGGGTCGACTGTCGTACTCGGAGCGCTTTACGCAAACTCCAGGATCAGCGCGTCCACCGCGAGCGTCGCGCCGGCGCTGGCATGGACCTTCTTCACGGTGCCGTCCTGCTCGGCGCGCAGCACGTTCTGCATCTTCATGGCTTCGACCACCGCCAGCGTCTCGCCGGCCTTGACCTCCTGCCCTTCCGTCACCGCGATCGAGACGATGAGCCCGGGCATCGGGCACAGCAGCTTCTTGCCGGTGTCGGAGGCCGTCGTCACCGGCATCAGCCGCGCCGAAGCCGCCTCCGCTTCGGTCCAGACATAGACCGGGACCTCGACGCCCTGATGCGCGAGGCGGATGCCGTTGGGGATCGGACGCACCTGCACTGCGACCAAATGGCCGTCGATCGTGCCCTGCCAGACCGGATCGCCCGGCTTCCACGGCGAGGCCAGCAGATGCGAATTGCCGGCCTTACCCTCGGCGTCGACGAAGCGCACCGCGATGGCGTCGCCCTCGCGAGCGACCTCGAGCTGGATCTCCTGACGGTCGAGCCAGACCGCGCGGCGGCGCTCGCGCTGCACGACGCGGCCGCCCATCTGGCCCGAAATCTGCCGCTTGCGCTCACCCAGCACGTGATCGATGGCGGCGCCGACCGCGGCGATGCGCCGGGCGACCTCGCCTTCGGGTACGCGCACCGCAAAGCCCTTGGGGAATTCCTCGGCAATGAAGCCGGTCGACAGCCGCCCCTCGCGCCAGCGCGGATGATGCATCAGCGCCGACAGGAACGGGATGTTGTGGCGGATGCCGTCAACGTAGAACGAGTCCAGCGCGGTCGCCTGCGCCTCGATCGCGGCCGCGCGCGACGGCGCGTGGGTGACGAGCTTTGCGATCATCGGATCGTAATGGATCGAGATCTCGCCGCCCTCCTGCACGCCGGTGTCGTTGCGCACGGTGATGCCGTCCTTGCTCACTTCCGCCGGCGGCCGGTATTTCACAAGCCGCCCGATCGAAGGCAGGAAGTTGCGGAACGGATCTTCGGCATAGAGGCGCGATTCCACCGCCCAGCCGGTCAGCGTGACGTCCTTCTGAGCGATGCCGAGCTTCTCGCCGGCGGCAACACGGATCATCTGCTCGACGAGGTCGATGCCGGTGACGAGCTCTGTGACGGGATGCTCGACCTGGAGGCGCGTGTTCATCTCCAGGAAGTAGAAACTCTTGTCCTGCCCTGCGACGAACTCGACGGTGCCGGCGGAATCATAGTTCACGGCCTTGGCCAGCGCGACGGCCTGCTCGCCCATCTTGCGGCGGGTGGCCTCGTCGAGCAACGGCGACGGCGCCTCCTCGATGACCTTCTGGTTGCGGCGCTGGATCGAGCACTCGCGCTCGCCGAGATAGACGACGTTGCCGTGCTTGTCGCCCAGCACCTGGATCTCGATGTGGCGGGGATCGACGATGAACTTCTCGACGAAGACGCGGTCGTCGCCGAACGAGGCCTTGGCCTCGGCCTTGGCGAGGTTGAAACCTTCCGCGACCTCGGAGGTCGAATGCGCGATGCGCATGCCCTTGCCGCCACCGCCCGCGGATGCCTTGATCATCACGGGATAGCCGATCTCGTCGGCGATCTTGACCGCGTGCTTGTCGTCCTCGATCACGCCGAGATAGCCGGGCACGGTCGAGACGTTTGCTTTGGCGGCGGCCTTCTTCGACTCGATCTTGTCGCCCATCGCCGCGATCGCGCCCGGGTTCGGGCCGATGAAGACGATGCCGGCGGCTTCCAGCGCGCGCGGAAACGCCTCGCGCTCGGACAGGAAGCCGTAGCCGGGATGCACGGCCTGCGCGCCCGTCTTACGGCAGGCCTCGACGATCTTCTCGATGACCAGGTAGCTCTCCGCCGCGGCCGGCGGGCCGATCAGCACGGCCTCGTCGGCCATCTCGACATGGAGGGCGTCGCGGTCGGCTTCGGAATAGACCGCAACCGTCTCAATTCCCATGCGGCGCGCGGTCTTGATGACCCGGCAGGCGATTTCGCCGCGATTGGCGATCAGAATGCGTTTGAACATGCTTCTCTTGAGTCTCGACCTTGGGCGGGACCCTTCCCTGGCCGTTGGGGCCTATGGGGACGGGCCGTGTGGCTCCCGTGGTACATCAAAATGGGCTGGAGGCAACGGTCTAAATCCGGGCCATCTGGCGTACCAGCGCAAGACCGAAACGGGCTCGGGAACGGGGCTGGCGGCGCCCGGGGGCCCTACCCCTTCCTGGGCAAGGACGCCGATTTGGCCACGTCCCGAACCAGGCTGTGAATGAAGTCCAGCTTGGCGACCACGGCCTGCGACAGGATGAAGGGATAAAGGTCGCGCGCGCCCATGGCACGGTTGACGCTGTTCATGGCGAAGGTGAAAGGCAGCCATGCGTTGACCAGCGCCTGGACGTCCCTCGCCTCGTAAGGGTTGAACCGGATGCGGGCCGTCAAGTCCCCGTCGCGGTCGACCTTGGGGCGCACCTCCATGCCGAACTCGGCCGCCATCTCCAGGGTGTCGACGATGTGGAGGTAGTGCGCCCAGGTCTCGGCGAAGTCTTCCCAGGGATGCATGGTGGCGTAGGCCGAGACGTAGCTCTGCTGCCAGTCCGGTGGCGCGCCTTCGGCATAGTGACGCTGCAAGGCCTGGCCGTAATCGGTGGAATCGTCGCCGAATACCGCGCGGCATTCATCGAGCTTGCCGCCGCCCTGCACCAGTACGTCCCAGAAATAGTGGCCGACCTCGTGGCGGAAATGGCCGAGCAGTGTCCGATAGGGCTCACCCATCTCGAGCCTGCGCCGCTCGCGCTCGATCTCGTCGGTCTCGGTCAGTGCGATCGTGATCAGGCCGTTGTCATGGCCTGTCATGACCCTCTCGCCGCTCTGCGGATCGTCGGCGAGGAAATTGAAGATCAGGCCATGCTCGGGGTCGTCCTGCCGGGTCCGGAGCGGCAGCTTCCAGCGGATCAGGGAGTAGAACAGGCGGTGTTTCGCCACCTCCAGCTCGCGCCAGCCGGCAAGCTGGGCGGGATCGGACAGATCCGGCACGATGCCGTTGTGACGGCAGGCGCGGCAATAGCCGGTGGTATCGCCCGTGTCCGTCAGCCAGTTGCAGGCATCGTACTCGGCATTGCGGCACAGCATCCGGCTTTCGCCCTTCTCGGCCAGGATCTTCCAGGCCTCGCCGTCGGGCTCGATCGCCGACATCGTCTCCTTTTCTGGCAGGAAGGCAACCTGATGGCCGCAGCGTTCGCAGGCACGGTTCTCGAAATAGAGAACGTTGCCGCAGGCCTGGCAGACAAAGAGCTTCAAGATCTATCCTCTTCGGAAAGGGAGCCTTTATCAAAAAAGGCATTGGTGGCGCCTCGCGAAAGACGCGCCTGCCGGCCGATCGTTCCAGTCTCCGGAACAAATTGCCAGACGCGGCGTTTGATTGATACGCATCGCCGCCCGTTCAGTGGCGTCTTTCCATACCAATCCCTTTAAACAATGGCCATCACGCTCTGTCTGTGTGAATATCGGTCCGGCACGTGCGCTCCCGCATGACAACGGCCGATGCCTTGAACGATCCCCTGCCCGAGACCATCGCCGCCGAAAGGCTGCGCCAGCACCTCGAAGACGTCGCGCGCGAGCGCGACAACGCCTATCGCGCGCTGCAGGAGCGCGAGGCCGAGCTGGCGCGCATCCAGCGCATCGCCAAGGTCGGCGGCGTCGAGGTCGATTTCCGCGACGGCTTCAAGAACCGCCGCTCGCCGGAATACCTCATCATCCACGGCCTGCCGCCGGAGGCGGCCGGGGAATCGCACGAGGATTGGGTCAATCGCATCCATCCCGACGACCGCGACGCCGCGGTCAAACACTTCATCGATGCGCTCGCCGGGACCAGCGAAGACTACACCGCAGAGTACCGCATCGTCCGCCCCAATGACGGCGAGACCCGCTGGATCCGGGTCGTCGCCAAGATCGAGCGCGACCAGGATGGCCGCGCCATCCGCCTCGTCGGCGCCCACATCGACATCACCGACCAGATGCTTGCGCGCGAGACCCTGCGCGAGAGTGAGGAGCGATTTCGGCTGATCGCCGACAGCGCGCCCGTGCCGATCTGGGTGACCAAGCTCGACCGCAAGCGGTCCTTCGCCAACCAGGCCTATGTCGACTTCGTCGGCTTGCCCTACGACCAGGCGATCGACTTCGACTGGCGCAAGGTGCTGCATCCCGACGACCTGCCGCGCGTGCTGCAGCAATCCGTTCAGGGCGAAGCGTCGCTCAAGCCTTTCGTGCTGGAGGCGCGTTACAAGAACGCCGACGGCGAATGGCGCTGGCTTCGCTCGGAATCGCAGCCGCGCTGGGACCCGACCGGCAGGCATATCGGCTTCATCGGCGTCGCCCACGACATCACCGTCGCCAAGCAGGCCGAGATCGAGCTGCGGCAGCTCAACGAGACGCTGGAAGAGCGCATCGCCGAGCGCACCGCCGAGCTCGAATCCAATGAAGCGCGGCTGCGCGCGATCCTGGAGACCAGCAACCAGTATCAGGGCCTGGTCAATCTCAGGGGCGAGCTGCTTTACGCCAACAAGACCGCACTCGACGGTATGGGGGCGAGCTCTTCGGATGTCATCGGAAAGCCGTTGTGGGAGACGCCGTGGTTCAGCGCGACGGAGGGCATGGGCACGCTGGTGCGCGAGGCCTTCTACACCGTGCTGAAGGGCGAAGCCGTGCGGCTGGAGATGCGCCTGCGCCTTCCCGTCGGCGAGCGCGATTTCGACTTCGGCATGCGCCCCGTGCTCGACCGCCACGGCAACATCACCGGCGCCGTGCCTGAAGCCGTCGACATCACCGAGCGCCGCCGCGGCGAGGAAGCGCTGCGGCAGTCGCAGAAGATGGAGGCGATCGGCCAGCTCACCGGCGGCGTCGCGCACGACTTCAACAATCTCCTCACCATCATCCGCTCTGCCACCGATTTCCTGCGCCGCCGCGAGCTGCCGGAAGAGCGCCGCCGCCGCTATGTCGATGCCATCTCCGATACCGTGGAGCGCGCCTCAAAGCTGACCGCCCAGCTGCTGGCGTTCGCGCGCCGGCAGCCGCTGAAGCCCCAGATCTTCAACGTCGGCAGCCAGGTCGAGGGCGTCGCGCAGCTGGTCCGGCCGCTGGTCGGCGGGCGTATCGACATCGCGGTGGAGATTCACGATCCCGACTGCTTCACGGTGGCCGACATCGCCCAATTCGAGACCGCGCTGATCAACCTCGCCATCAACGCCCGCGATGCCATGGACGGCGAAGGCCGCCTCGTGATCGGCGTGCACAAGGTCTCCGGCATCCCGAGCCTGCGCGCGCAATCGGCGCGCGGCGGCGACTACGTCGCGATCTCCGTCACCGACACCGGCAGCGGCATCGCGCCGGAACATCTCGACTCGATCTTCGAGCCCTTCTTCACCACCAAGGAAGTCGGCAAGGGCACCGGCCTCGGCCTCAGCCAAGCCTTTGGTTTCGCCAAGCAGTCCGAGGGCGACGTCGCAGTGACGAGCACCCAGGGCAAGGGCGCGACCTTCACCATCTATCTGCCGCAGGCACAGAGCCCCGTCGCCGAAAGCCAGGCGGCGGCACTCACCAGTGAGACCGCGACCACCGGGCGTGGATATCGCGTGCTCGTGGTCGAGGACAATGACGATGTCGGCCAGTTCTCGACCGAGCTCCTGGAAGATCTCGGTTATATCGTTCGCCGCGTCGCCAACGCCAATGCGGCGCTGGCGATCCTTGGTGAGAACGAATTCGCCGTCGACCTCGTATTCTCCGACGTCATCATGCCCGGCATGAACGGCGTCGAGCTCGCCGGCATCATCCGCGAGCGCTATCCCGGCCTGCCCGTGGTGCTGACGTCCGGCTACAGCAACGTGCTCGCCGAGAACGCCCATCGCGGTTTCGAATTGATCCAGAAGCCGTATTCGGTGGAATCGCTGTCGCGGATTCTGCGAAAGGCGATCAGCGAGAAGATTTCGATGGCACGGTGATTCACTCGCCATCTTCGTCCGGGACAAGCACAGCTTCAGACAAGGCGTAGCGTCGGCAGATCCGGGACCGATACTTCCGGGAGGGAGTTGTATCGCCAGCTGATAGCCGCATGTCATCGTAAAATGTGACCCTGCGGTCATGAGGCCGGATCCGCGTTTAGACTTGTCCGCGACGGCCGCTGAGGCTTTGAAAGGCTGTGGTCTACACAAAGGACGTTCGAGAAACTGATGTCGACCCAAGACCCCGATCTGACCAGGCGAGCCGGCCGCGCGCTGGATGCGGCCAATTTCTTCCTCGCCGACGTCCGCGACGGGCTCGGTCCGTACCTTGCCGTCTATCTGCTGACCGAGCAGCACTGGGACGAGGCGCGGATCGGCCTCGTGATGTCGGTCGCGACCATCGCCGGCATCCTCGCCCAGACGCCGGCCGGTGCGCTGGTCGATGCGACCCGCGCGAAGCGGACGGTGATGGCGGTGGCAGCGATCCTCGTGACGCTCGCGTCATTATCGCTGCCCTTGTTTCCGAGCTTCCTACCGGTCGCGATCTCGCAAGGGATCGCGCAGGCGGCCGGCGTCATCTTTCCGCCGGCGATCGCCGCCGTCTCGCTCGGCATCTTCGGACATCGGGCCTTCACCAGACGGATCGGCCGCAACGAGACCTTCAACCATGCCGGCAACGCCGTCGCGGCGGGCCTGGCCGGATTGTCGGCCTACTGGTTCGGACCGACGGTCGTGTTCTATTTGCTCGGCGGCATGGCGATCGCAAGTCTTGTCAGCATCCTCGCCATTCCTGAACGGGCGATCGACCACGATCTTGCGCGCGGGCTGGACGGGGCGAACGACGCCGAGCACCACGAACAGCCTTCGGGGCTGAAAGTGCTGCTGACCTCCCGACCCCTGCTCGTCTTCGCCATCTGCGCGCTCCTGTTTCACCTCTCCAACGCGGCGATGCTGCCGCTGGTCGGGCAGAAGCTGGCGTTACAGGACAAGAATCTCGGCACCAGCCTGATGTCCGCCTGCATCGTCGCGGCGCAGTTGGTGATGGTGCCGTTTGCGATGCTGGTTGGCGCCAAGGCCGACACATGGGGACACAAGCGATTCTTTCTCGCCGCCCTGCTGATCCTGCCGATCCGCGGCGCGCTCTACACGCTCTCCGACAATCCGTTCTGGCTGGTCGGCGTGCAGCTTCTCGACGGCGTCGGTGCCGGCATTTTCGGCGCGATCTTTCCCGTCATCGTTGCCGACCTCATGCGCAACACCGGCCGCTTCAACGTCGCGCAAGGCGCCGTCATCACCGCCCAGAGCATCGGCGCCGCGCTATCGACCACACTGGCCGGCTTCGTCGTGGTCGGCGCGGGCTACAGCGCGGCGTTCATCACTCTCGGCGTTGTCGCCGCGATCGGCGCCGTGATCTGCCTTCTCGCGCTGCCCGAGACACGACATGGCGGCCCACGCCGACGGGGGGAGACAGCGGCGCCGGCATCCGCTATCGCTGCCGAATGACCACACTTCACGTCAAGGACTGACCGTGCCGTCTGACGCCATCTGGGCCTGGAGCATCATCGTCGTCGCGACCGCTTGCGTCATCATCCGGCCGTTCCGCCTGCCCGAGGCGATCTGGGCCGTGATCGGTGCGGGCGCCCTGGTGCTGTCAGGCCTGCTGCCGTGGCGGGACGCGCTCACCGGCATCGAGAAGGGCCTCGACGTCTACCTTTTCCTGATCGGCATGATGCTGATCGCCGAGCTTGCACGCCTCGAAGGCCTGTTCGACTATCTCGCCGCGCTCGCGGTGGAATATGCGGCCGGCTCGCCGCAGCGGCTGTTCCTGCTGGTCTATCTCGTCGGCACGCTGGTCACGGTGCTGCTCTCCAACGATGCCACCGCGATCGTGCTGACGCCCGCCGTCTACGCCGCGACACGCGCGGCCGGCGCCAAACCGCTGCCCTATCTGTTCGTCTGCGCCTTCATCGCCAATGCCGCGAGCTTCGTGCTGCCGATCTCCAATCCCGCCAATCTCGTGGTGTTCGGCGCGCGCATGCCCGAGCTCACCGAATGGCTGCGCATGTTCGCCCTTCCCTCAGCGGCGTCGATCCTGCTGACCTACAACGTGCTGCGGCTGACCCAGCACCGCGCCCTGAAGGAGGAGACGATTGCGTCCAGCGTGCCGCATCCCAAGCTCGGCCGCGGCGGCAAGCTGACGGCGATCGGCATCGTCGCGATCGGCGTCGTGCTGGTCACGGCGTCCGCGCTCGACAAGCAGCTGGGCTTGCCGACCTTCATCTGCGGCTGCGTGACGGCTGCGATCGTGTTGCTGATCAGCCGCCAGTCGCCGCTACCCGTACTGCGCGGCGTGTCCTGGAGCGTGCTGCCGCTGGTCGGCGGGCTGTTCGTGATGGTGGAAGCGCTGGTCAAGACCGGCGTGATCGCGCAGCTCAGCGCGCTGCTGCATGAAGCGGTGGCGCAGTCGGTGCCGAAGGCGGCCTGGAGCGTCGGCATTGCCACCGCGATCGCCGACAACATCGCCAACAACCTGCCCGTCGGCCTCGTCGCCGGCTCGGTCGCCGCCAGCGACCATTTGCCGGCGCCCGTCGTCAGCGCCATCCTGATCGGCGTCGATCTCGGCCCCAATCTGTCGGTGACAGGCTCGCTCGCCACCATCCTCTGGCTGGTCGCACTGCGCAGGGAGAAGATCGAGGTCGGCGCCTGGCCGTTCCTCAAGCTCGGCCTGCTGGTGACGCCGCCTGCTTTGATCGCGGCCCTGGCGGCGGCGATCCGATAATCTTCCGCTTTTTGCGGCGCATCAATGTCGCCGCTGGTGCGGGAGCTAGACTTTACCTTGTCGCGCGGCTCCATCGCGCGTGGCAAGGAGGTTCATCATGCAGATCCAGTCGAAGGCGTTGCCGCAGAGCTTTTCCCTGCGCCGCTCGTTTCAGAGCTTCATCGCACCGAACCGGAGCCGGACGGAAACGGCCCACCCGTTGCTGCTCGTTGCGGCCGTGGTGTTGCTGACCCTGTTCGCAATGGTGGAGGTCGATCTTCACAGCGCCCAACTCCAGGCGATCGGGCTGCTCGGCCACGGCACCGGGATTGATCCCGTCTTCCTCAGCCCGTAGCGCCGGTCGGGACAGCCCCGATCGCGGCCATGGCCGCGATCGGGGCTGCGCGTTATCAGTCGTTCTCGTAGCCGTAGACTTCCGGCAGGACGAAGATTGCGGCGAGCAATCCGATCAGCGGGAAGATCGCGACGAACAGCGTGGCGTTGGCCTGCCCGATCGCCGCGAACAGCGACGGGAACAGGAAGATCGCCAGGAACGACGGCAGCTTCACGAACATGTAGGCGAAGCCGCTGGCGGTGCCGCGATATTGCGGCTTGGCGACCATGGTCGGGATCGTCATGCAGTTCGAGGCGTCCCAATAATGGCCCCACAGCATCGCGGCCGCCGCGAACGGCAGCAGTATCTTGTTGTCGGTGTAGAGCGCGAAGGCTGCGACCAGCAGCGAGACCAGAACGATCGAAAAGCCCGCGATCGAGATGCCGCGGTGGCCGATCTTCGGCGTCAGCAGCGGACCGACCCAGCCCGACACGGCGGCGAAGGAGAATAGCGCCATCGTCACCAGATTGATGCCGAGCACGCTCGACACGCCGACCATGACGAAAAGCACCGGCAGATAGAACGCGAAGGTCGAGAACTCGCTGGCTTGCGCGAAGCAGGCGATCCAGCCGTAGATCGTGGCGCGCCAGCGGATCGGATCCTTCTTGAGGTCGGCGAGGAACGCGCGGGTGGAGACCTTGGGCACCTTGACGTCATGGTCCGGCAGCATGGCGAGATCGTCGTTGAACATCTCGCGCGCGACCTGCTTGGCCTCGCGGTAGCGTCCCTTCTGCACCAGCCAAACCGCCGTCTCCGGTACGTCGTGGCGCATGATCAGGATGATCAGCGCCGGCAGCGCGCCGAGGCCGAGCGTCACCCGCCACAGCGTCTCATGGTGGATGTCGAGCAGCAGGAAGATCACGATGACGCCGATCGTCAGCACCTCGCCGACGGCGAACATGAACTGCCAGCGGTTGCCCATGACCTCGCGCTCACCCTTGGCCATGGATTCCATGATGTAGGTGTAGCCGGTCGAGATGTCCGAACCGAGCGGAATGCCTAGCAGGAAGCGGACCACGACGAGCCAGAACACATTGGGCACGAAGGCCTGCGCCAGTGCGAGCACGATGAACAGCACCATCGTGGCCAGGAACATGACGCGGCGGCCGATCTTGTCGGAGAGCCAGCCGCCGAGCAGCGCGCCGATCAGGGCGCCGCCTTGCGTGCCGGCAGCGGCGAGACCGAGCATCAGCGGATCGGGATTGTACTGCTCCTTGATGAAGATCAGCACGAAGGCGATCGAATAGAGGTCCCAGGCTTCGACCAGGATCGAGGCCATCATCAGCCAGCCGACCTTGTTGCCCTTGGGACTGTAGTTGGTGATGAGGTAGCGGACCGCAGCTTCGCTCGCGGTCGGTTGTGGCATTGCCATCGTTGACATTTTCTTGGGTCCTCTCTTCGAAACTCTCTATGCACCCAGCAGCGGCTCGATGCTGCAATCGAGCAGGCGCGGATCGATCCCCGCCTCCATGCCCGTGAACATCTGGTCCATGTAGTCGATCAGCGCATCGCTCGCCGTCACCGCGTCCTCGACGTGGCGGCCGGCGACCGCACTGAGAATGGCGAGATGACGGTCGATCGTGCCCGACAGGTCGGTTTGTCCCGGCATGAAGCGGTGATGGATGTAGCCGATGCGGCGGTACAGCGTGTGCAGCGGCCGCAGCGTATGCACCAGGAAGGGCTCGCCGGCAGCTTCCAGCACCAGTGCGTCGATGCGGCGGTCGATGCTGTTGAATTCATCGAGAGTCAGGCTGGCACGGCGTTCGCGCAGGACGCGCTCGATGTGAAGCGCCTGGTTGCGATGCGAGAGGCTGGCGCGATCGGCCGCAAGGCGGACGACGAAGCGCTCCATGTCGCGGCGCAGGGCCAGCAGCATGCGCTCACGCGCGAGATCGATCGGCGCGATGTGCAGGCCGTGACGCGGACGGATGATGATGAGCGTGTCGGCGGACAGACGATTGATGGCGTGATGCACCGGGGTGCGTCCGAAGCCGGTGATCTGCTGCAACTCCAGCATCGTCATGAATTGTCCGGGCTTGAGCTCGCAGTGCACGAGCAGTTCTTCGATCTTTTGATAGGCCAACTCGAAGAAGTTGAGCCGGTTTCGTCGCGAGGGCTTGCCCTCGACGTCTTCGTCGTTTTTGACCACCTCGAGTGCGCGCTTGCGTGCCATGCCGTTCTCTCCCCGTCTGCCCGCGCTCTCGTTGCTTGATGGCGCTTTAATTGTCGGCTCCTTAAAACATGTTGTGATATATTACAAGCAGCGGTAAGACGTCGGCGCGTTCTGCAACATGTTGCAGCGCAAAATGAGACGACGGGTGCGAGGCGCCTGTGACGGGAGGGAATTGCCGTGAAGATCACGTCGATCGAGACGCTGCGTACCGAGGAATTCTCCAACGTCATCTGGGTGCGCGTTCACACCGACACGGGCATGATCGGTCTCGGGGAGACCTTCTACGGCGCGGGCGCGGTCGAGGCGCAGATCCACGACACATTTGCCGGCCGCCTGCTCGGCCGCAATCCCCTGCACATCGAAGCCATCCACCGCGACATGCTGAACCTGCCGATGGCACAGTCCTCCACCGGCGTCGAATATCGCGCGGCGTCCGCGATCGACATCGCGCTGTGGGATCTGTTCGGCAAGGTCTGCAATCAGCCGGTGCACCAGATGCTCGGCGGCCTCTGCCGCGACAAGCAGCGCATCTACAACACCTGCGCCGGCACGCAATACGTGCGCTCGACCAATATCAGCCCGGTCGCGAACTGGAATCTCGGTGGCAACAAGGGACCGTACGAGGATCTCGACGGCTTCATGAACCGCGCCGATGCACTCGCCGAAAGCCTGCTGGAAAGCGGCATCTCCGCGATGAAGATCTGGCCGTTCGATCCGGCGGCGCAGGAGAACAAGGGCCTCTACATCACCGCCGCACAGATGAAGCACGCGATCGAGCCGTTCGAGAAGATCCGCAAGGCGGTCGGCGACAAGATGGAGATCATGGTCGAGCTCCACTCGCTCTGGAACCTGCCGACCGCCAAGCAGATCGCGCGCGCGCTCGAGCCCTACAAGCCGACCTGGTACGAAGACCCGATCCGGATGAACTCGCCGCAGGCGCTGGCCGAATATGCACGTTCGACCGACGTCTGGGTCTGCGCCAGCGAGACGCTGGGCTCGCGCTTCCCCTACAAGGACATGCTCGACCGCGACGCCATGCACGTGGTGATGGCGGATCTGTGCTGGACCGGCGGCCTCACCGAGGGGCGCAAGATCGCGGCGATGGCCGAGACCTATCACCGGCCCTTCGCGCCGCACGATTGCATCGGCCCGATCGGCTTCATCGCCGCCATCCACATGTCGTTCAGCCAGCCCAACACGCTGATCCAGGAATCGGTGCGCGCCTTCTACAAAGGCTGGTACAATGAGCTCGTCACCACGATGCCGACGATCAAGGACGGCTTCGTCTATCCGATGGAAGGACCCGGCCTCGGCGTCGACCTTCTGCCCGCGGTATTCGACCGCTCCGATCTGACCGTGCGCCGTTCCAACGTCTGAGGATTTCTCGAGATGAGCACCGCCTTGTTCGACCTGTCCGGCCGCACCGCCCTCGTGACCGGCTCCTCCGCGGACTCGGCCGCGCCATCGCCGAAGGCATGGCCAAGGCCGGCGCCAAAATCATCGTCAACGGCGTCGATCCCAAGCGCGTCGAGCAAGCCGTCGCCGAGTTCCGTGCCTTCGGTCATCTGGCCGAAGGCGCAGCCTTTGACGTCACCGACGAGCCCGCCATCGTCGCCGCCTTCGAGCGCTTCGACCGCGAAGGAATCGAGGTCGACATTCTCGTCAACAACGCCGGCATTCAGCACCGCAAGCCGCTGGTCGAGTTCACCACCGACGAATGGCGCAAGGTGATCGAGACCGACCTCACCAGCGCTTTCGTGATCGGCCGCGAGGCCGGCAAGCGCATGATCCCGCGCAAGCACGGCAAGATCATCAATATCGGCTCGCTCGGCAGCGAGCTTGCGCGTCCCACCATCGCGCCCTACACGGCGGCAAAAGGCGGTATCAAGAACCTGACCCGCTCGATGGCGGTGGAATGGGCCCAGCACGGCATCCAGGCCAATGCGATCGGCCCCGGCTACATGCTCACCGACATGAACGAGGCGCTGGTCAACAACACCGATTTCAACAATTGGCTGATGGGCCGCATCCCCAGCAAGCGCTGGGGCAAGCCGGACGAGCTGGTGGGCGCGGCAATCTTCCTGGCGTCGGACGCCTCGACCTATGTCAACGGCCAGATCATCTATGTCGATGGCGGCATGATCGCCGCGATGTGATCGCAAACAGGGAGCAAGCCATGCGCGCCGTCGTCATCCACGCCCCGAAGGATCTGCGGATCGACAACTACCCCGATCCGGCCCCCGGCCCAGGCGAGGTCCGCGTCAAGATCGCCAATGGCGGCATCTGCGGCTCCGATTTGCACTACTACCACCACGGTGGTTTCGGCGTCGTGCGCATCCAGCAGCCGATGGCGCTGGGGCACGAGATCGCCGGCGTCGTGGCGGCCGTCGGCGACGGCGTCACAGGCGTGAAATCAGGCACGCGCGTTGCGGTCAATCCGAGCAGGCCTTGCGGGGCGTGCCTGCATTGCCAGGAAGGCATGCGCAACCAGTGCCTGGACATGCGCTTCCTCGGCAGCGCGATGCGTTTTCCCCATGTGCAGGGCGGCTTCCGCGAGTTCATCACCGTCGATGCCACGCAAGCCGTACCGATTGCGGACAAGCTCTCGCTGGCGGAGGCTGCGGTCGCCGAACCGCTCGCGGTGTGCCTGCATGCCGGCAGGCAGGCCGGTCCCCTGCTCGGCAAGCGCGTGCTGATCACCGGTTGCGGCCCGATCGGCGCGCTGATGATTTTGGTCTCGCGCTTCGGCGGTGCGGCCGAGATCGTGGTGACTGACGTGGCCGACGCGCCACTGGCCGTCGCCAAAAAGCTCGGCGCGACGCACGCCATCAACGTCGCGACGAACGCCAATGCGCTCGATCCCTGGCGCGCCGGCAAGGGCGTGTTCGACACGCTGTTCGAAGCTTCCGGCAATCAGGCCGCGCTGCGCACAGCTCTCGACGTGCTCAGGCCCGGCGCGACGCTGGTGCAGCTCGGCCTCGGCGGCGAGATGACGCTGCCGATCAACACCATCGTCGCCAAGGAATTGCAGCTGCGCGGCACCTTCCGCTTCGATCCCGAGTTCGAGCTAGCGGTGCGGCTGATGGGCGAAGGCCTGATCGACGTCAAGCCGCTGATCACGGCGACCATGCCGTTCGAGAACGCGGTCGCCGCCTTCGAGCTCGCCAGCGACCGCTCGCAATCGATGAAGGTCCAGCTTACCTTCTAGCGGCGTCGGTGGCCTGCTGGCTCTCGACCAGCCGGTCCTTGACCAGCCGCACAGCGCCGCGCTTCCAGGAATAGTCCGCGCCAAGGCGCAAGCCGCTGTCGCCGCGCGCCAGCACCGCGCCGGTGCTGGCATCACGAACCTGGAAGCCGAGCGTGTATTCGGTGCGGCTGACGCGGCGCACCACGCCGATCAGTGACTGATCAGCACCGAGTCCTTTCGCAATCGCAGCCTCGCATCCGCCGCAGTCACGCAGCGCGCCCGCCGTCGCCGCCTCCCGGCCAACATCGACGATCCGGTAACGGCCGGAATGGCCGAGCGCCTCACGCACGCCGCCGGTGACCTCGGCGAGGTATGATGCGTCCGACGCGGCTAACGCGCCCACCGAGGCCGCGGTCGTATCCTCGAGCTCGAACTCGAACACTGCCAACGTCACGGGCGCGGGCGTCGCAAGCGCCGCCATGACCTCGCGGGAGACGAATATCTCCGCGCGCTCCCAGGATTCGTCGTTGTCGCCGCGGAACGTGTAGAGCTTGTCCATCACGAGCTTCCTGGTGCCGACGTCGATCACCGCGACCTTGGCCCACTGCACCAGCGTGCTCGTCTTCTGGATGCCACCGACGACCTTGAACGCGGCGCCGTCCTTTGCCGAGGGCACCAGCCGATAGCGCCCGCCCTCCCCGATGTCCCGCCTGAGCGCGGCCATGAATGCCGATAGCCGCCGCTCATGGGCTGCGGTCTGATTGGCCGGCTCGGCCGACGTATCGGTATAGCTGAAATCGTCCATGGCGACGCCGATAGCCGCCTCGGCCGCAGCCGGCGAGCAGGACAGGACCACCAGGAGAACAGCCGAGAGAGCCAGCCGGGAGAAGGGCATGCGCGGTGCCTCGCGAGATGGAGCAGTGCGCAAATCTCGGCGGCCGCCCTCGGCCTGGCAACGGGGAGCATCCCGGCGAGCGCCGGGAAAATTTCACGCCATTGCACTGCAGTAAAGCCTGGCGCTATCCGAGGCCGGCGTTCTGCCGTTTAATGCGGCGGCGACAAACCCGTTCGCGCAAGGTGCCCGCCCGATGTGGAACCGCCCGAGATTCGACCTCAAGGTCCGCTTGACGTTGCGCGTGGCCGCGATATCGGCCGCCTGCTTCGCCGCAATCTCCGCCTATTTCCTGATCACGGCCGATCGCGAGGCTCATGCGCGCATCGATAGCATCGCGGCGATCGTGGCGAAGTCGCTGGAGCTGCAACAGGGCAAGATCCAGTGGGCGGCGAGCCCGCGCGACTTTCCCAACCTCGATCCCGTCGCGGCCTATGTGATGACGCCCGGCCTCTGTCTGGCATTTCGTGGCCCGAGCGGCGAGATGCTGCAGCGGTTCTGCAGCGGTGCGCCTGCCCCGGCGAGCCCGTCGCCGCAGGTCTTCGCGGCCTTCTATCGCAGCCTGTTCGATCCCGGCCGCGAAGCGACACGGCCTGTGATCGTACGCGGAACCAGGCTTGGCGAGACCGTGGTCTCGGTCGATCCGGCGGTGCAGACGGCGGAGGCCTGGCACGAGGCCGGCCGGCTGATGATTGCGCTTGCGATCGCGCTGCCGCTGTTGTGCTTGCTGGTCTACGCCGCGCTGGCGCGCGCGCTGCGGCCGACTCGTCTGATCCGCACCGGCCTCGAGCGGATCGCCGCCAACGACCTCTCGGCGCGGCTGCCGCCGTTCGATCTCGCCGAACTCTCCGCGATCCGCGACGGCTTCAACCATCTCGCCGAAAGCCTCGACAATGCGCTCGCCGAACGCAGCGAGCTGACGCGCAAGCTGATCGCGCTGCAGGACGACGAGCGCCGCCATCTGGCGCGCGAGCTTCACGACGAGTTCGGCCAGTCGCTCGCCGCCATCCGCGCGCTGGCCTCCTCCGCCCGCCAGACCGCGGTGCAGGACTGCCCCGCTTTGCTTTCCGAGTGCGACGGTATCGCGCGGACAGCGACCGGCATGATGGAGACGCTGCGCGGCACACTGTTCCGGCTGCGCCCGCCCGACGTCGAGGAGCTCGGGCTGGTTGCGAGCCTGGAAGGCCTCGTCGCGGGCTGGAACGGACGCAGCCGCGGCGAGACGCGCTTTTCGATTCGATTCGACGGCGCGTTCGAGACCCTGCCCGCCGCCATCAGCGCCAACCTATACCGCATCGTCCAGGAGGCGCTCACCAACGCCGCCAAGCATGCCGGCGCCACCAAGGTCGACCTGCATCTGACGATGGCGGCAAACGAGATCGCGCTTGCCATCGACGACGACGGCCGGCCGAACGATGCCTCCAGCAAATCCGGCATGGGCCTGCTCGGCATGCGCGAGCGCGTGGCGGCCTTGCGCGGCCGGATGAGCTTCGAAGTCGGCGCCAACGGCGGCTCGGCGCTGCGCGTCGTCATTCCGCTCACCGCTGCCGAGCGACACCCGCTGGGGCAAGCGGCATGAGCGCGGCCGATGCCTCTATCCTGCTGGTCGACGACCATTCCGTGGTCCGCGAGGGCTATCGCTCCGTGCTGCAGAAGCAGCCGGGCCTGCGCGTCATCGCCGAAGCCGCCGACGGCGAGGAGGCCTATCGTCTGTACAAATCCGAGGCACCCGACCTCGTCATCATGGATTTGAGCATGCCCGGCATCGGCGGCATCGAGGCCGTCAGGCGGATCCGGCAGTGGGACAAGGGCGCAAGGATCCTCATCTTCACCATGCATCAGAATGCGGGCTTCGCCGTGCAGGCGATCCGCGCCGGCGCCAGGGGTTACGTCACCAAGACCAGCCCGCCGGAAACGCTGGTGCGGGCCGTGATGGACGTGCTCGCCGGCAAGATCGCCATCAGCCCCGACATCGACCACGAGCTGGCGCTGAGCCGGCTCGGCGGCGAAAGCTCGGCCGCCGACGTCCTCACCGCCCGCGAGTTCGAGGTGCTGCGGCTGCTGCTCGCCGAGAAGACCACCGACGAGATTGCGGAGACGCTGCACGTCAGCCCGAAGACGGTGGCGAACCTGCATTCCCTGATCAAGGACAAGCTCGGCGTCGGCTCCGACATCGAGCTGGTCCGCCTCGCGTTGCGCCAGGGACTGTTGACGGAGCCCGATCTCGGCGAGGCCTGATCGCGCACCTGCCGTTAAGGCGCAAGATTCGTTCCGTCAGGCGCAAATGCCTCAACCATATCGCCGATCCTGAACGACATCATGTCACGGCCGACGAGCAGAGGTCCTTTATAAGTCGCGCGTGTGCGCAGGATCAGCGGCTCTTCCGGAATGTCGGGCGCAGGCTTCACCGTTCCGAACACGATGTGGGAGTAAACGGCGAGTTTCGGCCTCGCGGTCGCAAAGATCCGGCCGGCCTCCTCGGGCGAGGTGTGGTGCGCCTGAATGTCCTTGTAGACAGGATTTTTGACCAACAGCTCCGGCTCGATCACCGCGACCTCGTGGATCAGCAGATCGGCGCCTTCGGCCGCCTTCGCGATCCGCTCGTCATATTTGGTGTCGCCCGACAGCACGACCTTGTGGCCGCCATATTCGACGACGTAACCGAACGACGGCTTGATCTTCTCGCCGTGATTGACCTCGATCGCGGTGACCTTGACGCCGTTGCTGTCGTAGACGGTCCCGGCCTCGATATCCTTTGCGGCAAATGTGATCCCGACGGGATCGAGGTGCTCGTCATCGATACGAATGCGGATGTCGTCCGCAAAGGCCTTCGTCAGGTTCTCCGTCATCGCAACGGTGCCCTTGGGTCCGTAGAGCTTCATCGGTCCCTTGCGGGACGCCCAGGGCGTGGCGAGCCAGCCGGTCAACCACATGTCGGGAAGGCCGACGAGGTGGTCGGAATGCAGATGGGTGATGAAATTGGCGGTGATCGCGCCGAGCGGGATCTTCAGCTTGTAGAGCTGCATGGTCGAGCCGCGGCCAAGATCAAACAGCAGCTTCTCGCTCCCCGCCTCCACCAATGTCGACGCACTGAAGCTCGTCGGCCGGGGCGTCGGCACGCCGGTGCCGAGCAGCGTGACCTTCATCGGTTCGGCCAAAGTCGGGGTACTGAACGCGAGCAGCACGAGGCCTGCCCTCACGAGGGTTGTGAGCATGTCTTTCTTTCCTTCGATGTCAGATCATTGCCGTGCGGCCGCGGATCATTCGCGCGCGATCACCTGGTCCAGCCACGCGCAGTTGAGTGGCGGCACGCGGGGATCGGCGACGCGCACGCCGCGCGCTGCTGCATCGAGCCGCATGTCACGCAGGCGCTTGCGCTGCTCTTCCGGCATATGAAGCCGCTCGTGACCCCACAGCGACGGCCCATCGAACGTCTCATGCGGCTGCCAGGTCTCGGGATCGATCACGCGCGCGCCCCAGCCATACTCGATGAAGAAGCCTGAGGGGGTGTTCACGTAGAACGAGGTCATGTGGTCGTTGGTGTGCCGGCCCAGCGTATAGGCGATACGGCCCTCGTCCAGCTGCGCGAGGTCGTAGCCTTGGCCAACATCGTCGAGGCTGCCGAGCTCGACCATGAAGTGATGCATTGCCTTGCGCCCCGAGCCGACCATCGCAAAGCTGTGGTGGCGGCCGTTGACGTGGAAGAAATACAGCCCATAGGGCTTCAATCCGAAATCCGAGACGT
The DNA here is from genome assembly GCF_002266465.3 of Bradyrhizobium symbiodeficiens. Taxonomy (NCBI): domain Bacteria; kingdom Pseudomonadati; phylum Pseudomonadota; class Alphaproteobacteria; order Hyphomicrobiales; family Nitrobacteraceae; genus Bradyrhizobium; species Bradyrhizobium symbiodeficiens. Next base: position 4,429,004 of record NZ_CP029427.2, read on the forward strand.
GGAAGCCGAGCACGTCGCGGTAGAACGGCAACAGCGGCTCGACATCCTCCACATTGAGCACGACATGCCCCATGCCGAGCGCGCCGGTGCGAAATCCCGAGATGGGCCGGCCCGGCTTGAACGGCTCGCTCGCAAGCTCCGGCTTGCAGAAGGCCTCGAGCCGGTTGCCGGCGGGATCGGCAAACGCGATCAGCTCGGCGACATGCCGCTCGTCGGCAAGCGCGCGCGAGCCGCGCGTCACCTTGACGCCATGACTTTCCAGCCGCGCGGCCAGTTGGTCCAGGGCGGTCAAGGACGGAACTTCCCAGCCCATCACCGCAAGGCCCGCGTCGCTGTTGCCGTCGACGATCAGCCGCTGCTTGCGATCGTCCATGCGGAAGGCGCGCATCTTGCCGCCGCGATCGACCTGTTGCATGCCGAGCAGCCCTGTCGCCATCCGACCCCACTGGTCGAGCTGCGATGAGTTGATCCCGATATAACCGAGCGCGGTGATTTCCATCGAATTTCTCCCGAAAGCATCGCGTGTGCCGCAATGCGGCGAACTTGATACCGGCCGCCCACGATCTTAACGTGGCGTTCCGCAATCGCTTCGCGTTCGCAACGATAATCGCGAGACTGTGCGCCACAAGGGAGGAAATGCGAAGTGTCCAAGGAGCGGACGGACAAGGCTGTCCCCCGGCAGTCGGAAGGCGTCCGCGCCTTCAAGCGCGGGCTTGACGTGCTGCGGGAGGTCAACCGCTCGGGGGGCATCCGTGCCGGCGACGTCGCCCGCGCACTCGACCTGCCCCGCCCCACCGTCTACCGCCTGCTCGAAACGCTGGAGGAACTTGGCTATATCGCCCGCAGTGCCAGCGACGACCGCTTTCGCGTCACCCGGCGCGCGCTGAGCCTCGGCGACGGCTACGATCCCGGCGTGGTGATCTGCCAGGCGGCGGCGCCCTATCTCGCCGAGCTCAGCAGGACCCTGGTCTGGCCGGTCGATCTCTCCACGTACGAGAACGCGGCGATGGTCGTGCAAGAGACCACGCATTCACGCAGCCCGCTCTCGATCGACCGCGGCATGATCGGCAAGCGCCTGCCGATGCTGCGGACCTCCGCGGGCCGCGCCTATCTCGCCGCCTGCCCCGCCCGCGAGCGCGAACTGATCCTCAATCATTTGCGCCGCATCGACGAGGCCGACGACCGCCCCTTTCTCGACGAAGCCCGCCTCGACCGCATGATCGCCGAGACGCAGGCCCGCGGCTATGCGATCCGCAGCGAGGGCGAATTCAATCCCAAGACGGCTTCGATCGCCGTGCCCATCGTGCGCAACGATGCCGTGTTCGGCTGCATCTCCATCATCTGGATCCGTTCGGCATTGGGAATCGAGGAGGCCGTCGCCACCTTTGTCGAGCCGATACGCAGCGCCGCGGCAACCATCGACGTGGGGAGCTGAATTGGTGCCTCACTTGGCAGGGGTCGACAATCGCGCCCGGCGTCGGCTACGCGCGCACGACCTGGACCGGTAGAGACGCCAGGCCGCGCAACACGTTGTTCATCGCGAGCACGGGTTCGCCAATCCGGAAACCGGCGACGCGTTCCACGAGAACCTCCAGCAGCGCCGTCATCTCCAGCCGGGCCAGGTGCAGGCCTGCGCACATGTGCGTGCCGTTGCCGAATCCGAGATGATCGTTGGCACGGCGCTTCACGTCGAACTGCTCGGGATCCCGCCATTTTCGCTCGTCGCGATTGGCTGACGCGTAGAGCAGCAGTAGCCGGCTGTCGCGCGGGATGGTCACATCGCCAATCGTCGCATCGGCCACGAGGTGCCGTGTGAACCCGCGGACCGGCGATTCCAGCCGCAATGCCTCGTTGATCGCGTTGGGGATCAGGGCCGGATCGTTTCGGACGAGATCCCATTGGGCGGGATGGCGGCCGAACAGCAGGATGAGGTTGGCCGTTGCGAAGATGGTCGTATCCAGACTTGGTCCGAGATAATCCCGCATCAGGACCGGACAGCGTTCAGCTTCGACCTCGCCCCGATCCGCCGCTGCAAATATCCGGTCGCCCCAGCTGCCGGGCCGCAGACGGGTCCTGATCTCCTCTCCGCCGAGATAGGCGCGCATATCGTGAACGTCCTCGAGCGCCGCGCACGCTCTATCGTTCATCCCGCCCAGCACATTGAAGGTCGCCGCAGCCCATCGCAACATGCTGCTGCGGCCGTAATCCTCCAGACCGACGAGTTTCGAGACGATCGTCAGGGGCAGGTGCTGAGCCAGATCGGTGACCGCATCGAACGCGCCGCGGGCGACGAGATCGTCGATCAGCAGACCGGCCTCCGCCCTGATCTGCGGCGCGATGTCCTCCAGGGCCCGCGGCAGCAAGGGCGCCGCGATGATGGCACGCAACCGGTCATGCAGAGGCGCATCGCTCGCCAGCGTCGTGCCGCGCGAGATCTCGTTGACATGATCGTTCGCCGCAACCCCCTGGGCCGACGAGAACACGGACGGGTTCCGCAACGCTGCTCGGACGTCGTCGAAGCGGGCGACCACATGGAGCCCGTTTCGGGGCAACCAGACCACGGCGCCCAGTTCGCGCAGGGCGCGATAATGCGGATATGGGTCATGCAAGACCTCATCGCTGTAGAGATCGACGTCATAGACCGGTTGTCCGGGAACGGCCGGCATCCTCTATCCTCCCTGATCAGCCAAGAGCATGCCTCGGGGCACGCCTCCGGGCATGCCTCAGTGCACCGCCACCCATTCGCCCTTCTCGAGCCGACCGAGCGTCAACGCGCTCTGGTCGAGGCCGGTGTGGTCGTTGGCTCCGTAATTGTAGACGCCACGCGAGCCCGCGACGCCCTTGAGCTCTTCGATGGCACTGCGGAGTCCTTCCCGGAATTCGGCGGTCCCGGGTTCTCCCGTCTTGAGCGCCGCGGGCACGGCACGCTCGATCAGGAGCAGCGCGTCATAGGCGGAGCCCGCGAAGATGTTGCGGCTTCCCGGGCCGAACTTGGCCTCGTAGCGCTGAATGAATTCCAATGCGGCCCGCTTGGCGGGATGCTCATCCGGCAACGAGGCCGCCCCGACCGCCGGGCTCAGCGGCACGAAGATCCCGTCGCCCTGAGCGCCGGTCAGCTTACGAAAATCGCCGAAGGTCGCACCGAGCGTGCCGTACACCTTGCCCTCATATCCCTTTTCGCGAAGCTGGAGCAACGGCAGCGCCGCAGGCGCGCCGGAGGCTGCAATGAGAACGGCGTCGGGATTGGCGGCGACGATCTTGAGCACCTGCCCGCTGACGGTGGTGTCCGTGCGTGCAAATTTCTCGTCGGCAAGCAGCTTGATGCCATTGGCCGCAGACATGTCCGCGCCGACCTTGCTCCAGGCATCGCCGTAGGAATCGCCGAAGCCGATCAGGGCGAGCGTCTTGACGCCGTTCTTCTTCATGTGGGCGAACAACGGTGTCGCTTCGTGATCGTCGTTGGTGGTCGTCTTGAATATCCAGCGCTTGCGCGCATCGACCGGCGCGACCAGCGCGTTGACGGGCGCCAGGGTGATGACAGGAAGGCGGTATTCGACCGCCGGATCAATCACGGCAAAGGACCCTGGCGTCGTGGTCGGACCGACGAGGATGTCGATCTGGCTGCCTTGGAACAGTTTCCGCAGCGCCGCGACCGCCGCCGTGCTGTCCGAGGCTTCGTCGAGAAACAGATAGTTGATCTTGTGTCCTGCAATTTCGGTCGCGCCAAAGCTGGTCCCGTTGCGCTCGGCATTGCCGATCGCCGCGGCCGGGCCGGTGGCAGACAGCAGAATTCCAACATTGATGTCCGCTGCCAGCGCCGGCGTCACCAACAGTCGGATCGCAAGACAGGCCGCTCCCGCGTATTTCAGCATCGTCGTTCCTCCGCGGCTGCCTCATTCGACAACCTGCACTTTTTTTCCTGCCGTTAGGTAGCCGGGCCGAACCTGTTCAAGACAGCCTAATTGCCGAAATGTCCGGCTGGCGGACAGGGTCTGTTCGCAGCTCCTCGTCCGCAGGGCGGACACTTGGCGCGGCGCCGTTGATGCTGCGGCGCGGCTCGGCGAAGAGATACCCCCATGCAAGATATATCCGCCCCTGAATATTATGACGTCGTGATCGTCGGCCGCGGGCCGGTCGGCGCCACGCTCGCCAATTTGCTCGGTCTTTGCGGCGTTCGCGCGCTGGTGCTCGAGCGCGAGGCGCGGACCTATCATTTGCCGCGTGCCGTGCATTTCGACGACGAATGCATGCGCGTGTTCCAGACCATCGGTCTCGCCGAGGCGATCCTGCCGCAGACAATCCTCAGCCCCGGGATGCTGTTTCTGGATGCCGACGGCAAGATGCTGCTGGATTGGTCGCGGCCGCAAACCCCTACGCCGATGGGCTGGAATCTCAGCTACCGCTTTCACCAGCCCGACCTGGAGGACGTGCTGATCGGCGGCCTGGCCCGCTTTGCCCACGTCACCTTGCAGAGCCGCTGCGAGGTCTTCGCGCTCGACCAGGACGAGCACGGCGTGCGCGTCCGCTACGAGGATCTCTCCAACGGCAAGCTGTGCGAGGTCCGCGCGGCCTATGTCATCGGCTGCGACGGCGCGCGTTCCCTGGTTCGCCGCTTCATCGGCTCCGGCATGGACGATCTCGGCTTCCACGAGCGCTGGCTCGTGATCGACGTGCTGCTCAAGCGCGCGCGCGAGGACCTTGGCGACTACAGCATCCAGCATTGCAACCCCGCCCGGCCCGCGACTTACGTGCGCGGCACCGGAACGCGGAGGCGCTGGGAGATCACGGTGCTACCGCATGAGGATTCCCAGGACGTTGCCCAGCCGGCGAAGGTGTGGGAGCTGCTGTCGCGTTGGGTCACGCCTGATGACGCCGCGCTCGAACGCGCCGCGGTCTACACCTTTCATTCGGTGATCGCACAAAAATGGCGCAGCGGCCGATTGCTGCTGGCCGGCGATTCTGCGCACCAGACCCCGCCCTTCCTCGGCCAGGGCATGTGCGCCGGCATCCGCGATGCCGCCAACCTCGCCTGGAAGCTCGCCGCAATCATTCAGGGCGGCACCGCGCCCGATCTGCTCGACACCTACCAGAGCGAACGTCAACCGCATGTGCGCGAGTTCATCGAGCTCGCCATCCGGCTCGGCGGCATCATCAACACAAGGGCGATCGAGGCTGGCCTCGCCGTGGGCGAAGCGCGTCCGAATGCGCCGGCTAAACTGGAGGTGAAAAAGCCCCTGCTTGGCCCTGGGCTGGCGCTGGCGGATCTGCCGCTGTCTCGCCATCTCGCTCCTCAATTCGTGCTCGGCCATGGAGAGCGCAGCGACGACCGCACCGGCTACCGCCACGTGCTGCTCGTCGAGACCACGGTCGCCCTGCCGTCGCGCCCCGCTCTGGCGCGGGCCGGAATCGAGATCCTCACTGTCGACGATGCCAAGGGCATCGGCGACTGGCTGCGCGAACACGGCATCATCGCCGCACTGGTTGGTCCCGACCGCTACATCCGCGGCACCGCCCGCAACGAGATCGAGCTCGAACGACTCGCTGCCGCCGCCATTCCCCCCAACCCTGTGCCGTCCGCGGCGTGATCTGAAGGATACCCCATGAAGCTGCTCTCTTTCATCGCCGACGGCCGCGCCTCCTTCGGCGCCGTCAAGGACAACGGTGTCGTCGATCTCGGCGCGCGCATGGCGCCCTGCACCTCGCTGCGGCAGCTGCTCGAAGCCGGTCGCCTCGCCGAGGCGGCGAAGCTGGTCGCATCCACCGCGCCTGACCATCCGTTCGACAAGATCAGCTTCGCCCCCGTGATACCCGATCCCGGCAAGATCATCTGCGTCGGCCTGAACTACCGCGATCACGTCGCCGAGACCGGACGCACCGTCACCGAGAAGCCGGCGCTGTTCGTGCGCTTTCCCTGCAGCCAGGTCGGCCATCTCCAGCCGATCGTGAAGCCTGGGGTGAGCGACGATTTCGATTATGAAGGCGAGCTCGCGCTGGTGATCGGCAAGCAGGGCCGGCACATCCCGGCCGGCCACGCGCTCGATCACATCGCCGGCTATTCCTGCTACAACGAGGGCAGCATCCGCGACTGGCAACGCCACACCAGCCAGTTCCTCTCCGGCAAGACCTTCGCGGAGAGCGGCAGCTTCGGTCCGTGGCTGGTGACGGCGGACGAGATTCCCGATCCCTCCAAGCTCAGCTTGCAGACGCGCCTCAACGGCACCGTGGTGCAGAACACCACCACCGACCTCCTGATCACCGCGATCCCCGAGCTGATCGCCTACATCTCCACGATCTGCCCGCTCGTCCCCGGCGACGTCATCGTGACGGGCACGCCGGGCGGCGTCGGCGCCAAGCGCACGCCGCCGCTGTGGATGCGTCCCGGCGACACCGTCGAGGTCGAAATCTCGGGCATCGGAACCTTGCGCAACAAGGTCGTCGCCGAACCGGCCTGACCAAATCCTCGAACAATCAAAAACGACAAAACCGGGAAACGCCATGGCCAACCTCCGCACGACATCCGCCGCCACCCTGCTGGTCACGCTGGCGCTCGCAGGCCCGCCTGCGCGCGCCGAGATCAAGGGCGATGCCATCCGCATCGGCGTGCTCACCGACATGAACGGTGTGTTCGCAACCGCGATGGGCCCGGGCTCGGTCGAGGCCGCGCGGATGGCCGCGGAGGAGTTCGGCGGCAAGATCAACGGCAAGCTGATCGAGATCCTGCAGGCCGATCACCAGAACAAGCCGGATCTTGCGGCCTCGCTCGCCCGCAAATGGTTCAGTGAGGGTGTGCAGGCCATCGCCGACGGCGGCAGCTCCGGCGCCGCGCTCGCGGTGCAGGAGCTGGTGCGCGGTAACGGCAAGATATTCCTCGTCTCCGGCGCCGGTGCCAACCAGCTCACCGACGAGGCCTGTGCACCGACCAGCGTGCAATGGACCCAGGACGCCTATTCCACGGCGACTGCCGTCGTCTCCGGCATCATGCAGACCAGCAAGGAGCCGTGGTTCTTCATCACCGGTGATTATGCCTTCGGCCATTCGATCGAGGCGACGGCACGCGCGCGCATCGGCGAGCTCGGCGGCAAGGTCGCAGGCAGCGTCAAGGCGCAGCTCGGCACCCCCGACTATTCATCGTTCCTGCTTCAGGCGCAGTCCTCGGGCGCCAAGATCCTCGCGATCAACGTCGCCGGCGACAATGCCACCGCGATCAAGCAGGCGGAGGAATTCGGCCTCGCGGCGCAAGGCATGAAGATCGTGCCGATGTCGTTCCAGAACGTCGATATCGCAGCGGTCGGGCTGAAGGCGACGCGCGGCGATCTCATCGTCACCTCGTTCTTCGAGGACGTCTCGCCGGCCGCCCGGAAATTCTCCGACGCCTTCTATGCGCGTCGCAAGGCGATGCCCTCGCAGATCCAGGCCGGCGTCTATTCCGCCGTGCGCCATTATCTGCAAGCCATCAAGGACACCGATTCCGACGACAGCGCAGCCGTGATGGCGAAGATGAAGGCGACGCCGGTGTCGGATGCCTACACGCCCAAAGGCCACATCCGCGAGGACCAGCGCATGGTGCACGACCTCTACCTGGTGCAGGTCAAGACGCCCGAGGAATCCAAAGGCCCCTGGGATTTCGTCAAGCTGGTCGCGACGATCCCGCCCGACCAGGCCTTCCGTCCGCTCGACCGCAGCAAGTGCGGTTTGGTGGGGAAGTAGAGCGTTTTCAAGCGAAGTAGATACCGGTTCGCGTGAAGAAAACGCGTTAAACTAACACCTGAAGCACCATTCCGTCGGAACGGTGCTTCAGCGCTCAGGCCAGATACTGCACCACATAACCTTGCATCGCATAGAGCGCGCAGAGCGCCAGGCTCGACCACACCGCGGCGCTGAAATACAGGAACATCCAGGTCAGCTCGCCCTTCCAATGGGCGATGTCGTGGGTCACCACCCAGCGCGTCGAGACGTCGTGCAGGCCTTCGAGGAAGCCAAGGAACCTGTTGCCCTCGGCGTGCCCGGCCCGCCAGCGGCTGAGATACATGGGAACGTCGACGGTGACGAGGAAGGCGAGGAAGCAGGCGATGCCGACGATGCCCGACATCAGCGCCCAGCGCACCACGCCCTGGAATTCCGGCATCAGGCGGCACAGCGCGAGGCCCGCGAGGAAGAAAGTCACCGCCCACAGCGAGTTCTCGATCGCGTTGTAGAGAAAATTCGTCGTCACCACCGCGTACCAGGAGAAGCACTCCGCGATGATGATGATGGGCACGATCACGAGCGCGATGTTCACCGCGGTCTCCGCGCCCGTCATCTTGCCGAGCTGATGCAGGATGATGGCCCATTGCGCGACGAAGCAGAGTTCGGCCACGGTCGCGACGGTGCGGCCGACGACGACGCTCGACAGCCAGGTGTCGAACAGGCAGATGCGCTGCACGTCGGCGCGCGGCAGGAACGAGCGGAACGCGCAGCCGAATACATAGCCGGCGCACAGCAGCAACATCAGCCCGATGTCCGAGCCGCCGCTGAGGCTGCCCGCAGGCGTCGGGTAGAATTCGCGGTACAGCATGAACCACACCAGGATGTTGGCGCCGCTCACGAGCGTGAGGGATCCCCACCACCACGCGAGGGGATTTGACCGCGCCTGCCACTGCAACATGAACCGCTCCGAAAATTATCGATCTGACATGTCGTCGTAATAATCTTGTCACAGGAAGACATGCAATCACGACAAAAATCCGTGTGTTGGGCCCGCTCGGCGCGTCCTCCAACGGAAATATCGACGCGATATTGGTGTCCACATATCGGACAATTTTTTGATTTCTGTCGAATTTATTGGACAGACCCAATTTCGCCGTCTGATATTCGGGAATGGCCCCGAGAGATCTATCCAGACCGCGACATCCGCCCTCCTCCGCCGCCGCAGTGCTGGCGGAAAGCGTCGATGACGCCGCCTTCGCCACGACGCTGGCAAAGGGGCTGGTCGTGCTCGAGGCGTTCAAGGCCGGAAGCACATTGCTGGGCAACATGGAGCTGTCGACACTGACGGGCATCCCGCGGCCGACGGTGGCGCGGCTGACCCACACGCTGGCCGAGCTCGGCTACCTCCGCTACGACGCCGAGCGGGCCAAGTACCGCGTCGGTGCGCGGGCGCTGCGGATCGCCCATCCGCTGCTTGCCGGAATGCAATTCCGCCAGATGGCGCGGCCCATGATGCAGGAACTGGCGCTCAGCGTCCGCGGCACGGTCTCGATCGGCCTGCTCGACGCGACATCGATGATCTATGTCGAGACCGCGCGCTCCGGCGACGTCGGGCCGCACGCGCCCGACATCGGCATGCCGATTCCCGTAGTGATGACCGCCATGGGACGCGCCGCGGCAGCGACCTTGCCGCCGGCCGATTCAGAGCGGCTCGAACGGATCATCGCCGCCGAAGACGGCGAGCTGTGGTCGGCGTTTCGCGACAAATACCGGGCCGGCATCGCGCAATGCAAAAGCCGCGGCTTCGCCACCTGCTGGGGCGAGTACATGGCCTCGATCCATGCCGTTGCCGCGCCGCTGTTTCACGCGGGCGAATCGAGGCAGTCGTTCTCGATCAATTGCGGCATCCCCGCCTTCCGGCTCCAGCCGGGCCAGCTCGAGGCCGAGATCGGTCCGCGCATCGCCGCGCTCGCCGACAGCATCCGCGCCATCGTCGGACAGGCAGAGCTCGCGCCGCCGCGCAAGGCCAGGAAAATCACGAGCGGCAGGGCATAAGATGGCTGGTCCGCTCGAAGGTTTGAAGGTTCTCGATATCGCAACCATCATCGCCGCGCCCTTTGCCGCGACGCTGCTGGCCGACTACGGCGCCGACGTCCTCAAGATCGAGATGCCCGGGAACGGTGACGGCGTACGCTCGTTTCCGCCGTTCAAGGACGGCAAGCCGCTGTGGTGGAAGGCGGCCAATCGCAACAAGAAGTTCGTCACGCTCGATCTGCGCATGCCGGACGGACTTGCACTGTTCAAGCAGCTGCTTCCTCGCTTCGACGTGCTGATCGAGAATTTCCGTCCGGGAACGCTCGATCGCTGGGGCCTGTCGAGTGAGGTACTGTGGTCGATCCAGCCGCGCCTCGTGATCCTGCGCGCCACCGCCTTCGGGCAGGACGGGCCCTATCGCGAGCGGCCCGGCTTTGCCCGCATCTTCGAGGCCATGGGCGGGCTCACCTACATCACTGGCGAGAGCGACGGCGAACCGACCCATCCGGGATACCCGATCGGGGATTCGATCGGCGGCCTGTTCGGCGCCGTCGGCGTGCTCGCAGCGCTGTGGAAACGGGCGCGCGACCCCGATGCGCCCGGCGAGGAGATCGACCTTTCGCTGACGGAGGCGACCTTCCGCCTGCTCGACGTCCTCGCCATCGAGCACGACCAGCTCGGCACCGTTCGCAGCCGGATCGGCAATGCCAACGGCTATTCGGCGCCGGCCGCCGTGTTCCGCACCAGCGACGATCACTGGGTGACGCTGGCAGGGTCGACCAACGCGCTGTTTGCCGCGAACTGCCGGGCGATCGAACGGCCCGACCTGATCACCGACCCGCGCTTTGCCAGCAACGACCGGCGCGTCGCGCACGCTTCCGAGCTCAACGGCATCTTCGCCGGCTGGTGTGCCGCCCATCCCCTCGAAATGGTCCTCGCGCGATTCAATGCCGCGCAGGGCACGCTCGCTCCGATCTATTCGATCGACCAGATCGCCGACGACCCGCAGGTGAAAGCGCGCGAGGTCATCACCCGCGTCCCCGACCGGGATTTCGGCACGGTTGCGATGGCCAACGTCGTTCCGCGTTTCACCAATGATCCCGCGCAAATGCGCCACGCCGCCGGCAACGTCGGCCAGGACAACGACGAGGTGTTTCGCAACTGGCTCGGCCTTTCCGACCAAGAGGTCGAAAGGCTCACCGAGCGAAAGGTGATCTGAGCACAACAACAAGACCAATAAAAAGCAGACAAGAAAATAGGGAGGAAGAAGACAGTGACATCATTCAAGGTCACACGCAGAACCCTGCTGGGCACGCTCGCAGGCGGACTGGTCGCGGGCTCGAGCCTGACGGCCCAGGCCGAAGACGCATGGCCGACGCGCCTGGTACGGCTGATCTCGCCCTATGGACCCGGCGGCTCCAACGACATCTCGCTGCGCCTGCTGGCCGAAGAGTTCGGCCGCAGCTTGCGCCAGCAGTTCATCGTCGAGAACAAGCCGGGTGCCGGCACCCGCATCGCCAACGACATGGTCGCCCATGCACCGGGCGACGGCTACACCCTTCTCTACGTCGCGGCCCCCTACGCGACCGCCGAGGCGCTGTTCGGCAAGCTGACCTATGACCGCAAGGATCTGCAGCCGATCGCGATGGTCGTGGTCGCGCCGCTGTTCCTCATCATCAGCGCCGATGCGCCGTTCAAGACGCTCCCCGAGCTGATCGCCTATGGCAAGTCGAAACCGGACGGGCTGACCTTCGCCTCTCCCGGCGCCGGCTCGCAGCCGCACCTCGCCGGAGAGCTGCTGTTCCGCGACGCCGGGGTCAAGGGTCTCAACATCCCGTTCCGGGGCGATGCCGCCTCCTACACCGAACTGCTCGCCGGCCGCGTCGACGCCACGCTGACGGCGCTGCCGACCGCCCTGCCCTATATCCAGAGCGGCAAGTTCACCGTGCTCGGCGTCGCCTCGGCCGAGCGCAGCGCGCTCTATCCGCAGGCCCTGACCCTGCGCGAGCAGGGCTTTCCCAACGTGGCCGCCGCGGGCTGGTACGGCTTCATGGCGCCCGCCACGACGCCGCGCGCGATCGTCGACAAATTCCAGGCCGAGATTTTGCGCGCGCTCGCCGAGCCAGCGATCAAGGACAAGCTGACCGCCCAGGGCCTCGAAGTGCGTGCCGGCACCGGGGCCGAGTTCGGCCAGTTCATCGACGCCGAGACCAAGAAATGGACCAAGCTGATCCGCGATGCTGGTCTCAAGGGCGAATGACAATCGGGAAGGACCGGACATGACAAGCGTTTCTCTCAAACACATCGCAGCCTCCGCCTTGCTTCTCGCGCTGTCGATCTCAGCAGCGCAGGCGCAGAAGAAATACGATGTCGGCGCGTCCGACACCGCGATCAAGGTCGGCCAGACCGTGCCGCTCAGCGGCCCGGCCTCGGCCTATGCCGTGATCGGCAAGACCCAGGCCGCCTACATGAAGATGATCAACGACGAGGGCGGCGTGAACGGCCGCAAGGTCGAACTGATCCAGTACGACGATGCCTATTCGCCGCCGAAGACTGTGGAGCAGACCCGCAAGCTGGTCGAAAGCGACGAGGTGCTGCTGACGTTCCAGATCATCGGCACCGCGCCGAACGTCGCCGTGCAGAAATATCTCAACGCCAAGAAGATCCCGCAGCTGTTCGCGGCGACCGGCGCGGCGCGCTTCACCGATCCCAAGAACTTTCCCTGGACCATGGGCTTCAACCCCTCCTACCTCGTCGAGGGCCGGATCTACGCGCAATATTTGCTGAAGACCCATCCGAACGCCAAGATCGGCGTGCTCTACCAGAACGACGACCTCGGCAAGGATTATCTCGCCGGCCTCAAGGTTGGCCTCGGCGACAAGGCGGGGAAGATGATCGTGGCCGAGACGTCCTACGAGATCACCGAGCCGACCATCGACTCGCAGATCCTGCGGCTGAAGGATGCCGGCGCCGACGTGCTGTTCAGCGCCACGACGCCGAAGCAGGCGGCGCAGGCGATCAAGAAGGTCGCCGAGATCGGCTGGAAGCCGCTGCACATCATCGACATCAACGCCTCCTCGGTCAGCGCCGTGCTGAAGCCGGCGGGCCTGGAGAATTCCAAGGGCGTCGTCAGCGTCGGCTACGTCAAGGATGCCGCCGATCCCGAATGGAAGGACGATGCCGGCATGAAGCGCTACCTCGCCTTCATGGCGAAATACTACCCCGAGGGCGACAAGGATTCGAACCTGAACGTCTACGGGTACATCACGGCCCAGCTCCTGGTGCAGGTGCTGCAGCAATGCGGCGACGATCTGACCCGCGACAACGTGATGCGGCAGGCCGCCAACCTCAAGAACGTCGTGCTCGACCTGACACTGCCGGGGATCTCGGTCACGACCTCGCCGACCGACTACCGCGTCAACAAGCAGTTCCAGATGGTGCAGTTCGATGGCCAGCGCTGGCAGAAGCTCGGCGACATCGTGACCGACGAAGCCAGGGAGTGATGCGGCGCGAGGCCTAATTCCGCTGCGGCGCTCATCGCCCTCTCGCGAGGAGGCTGCCGCTGCGGATGTCGCCGTCGCGTTGATCGACATGGCGCTGATATTCGGAGATGGCCCGGTTGGCCATGCGGATCCGGTTCGTGTGCCCCTGCTCGACCATCGCGCTAATGCGTTGCGCCAGGAACACACAAGTCTCGAACTCCTCGCCGACGGCACCCGTGCGCAGCAGGAAATCCCAGGCGATCTCGTAGGCCTGTTCGGCGGCGGGGTTGCGGTAATCGCTGAAGATGATGTGCGTCATCATCAGAAAAGCCGGAGCAGCGCGATCGTTCCTTTTACGAGCGCCTTGCCGCACCGGGACATAAGAAACCACCGGCCGCCCTGGCGTGCCGGTGGTCCGTGTTGACAAGGATTGCGTGGCTACGCCGCCTGGCGCTGATGCGACAGGAACACCGGAAGCGCCTTGTTCGCCGCGCTCGGTATGGGTGATGCCGCCACTGCCGCGCTCAAACGGCACCACACTGCAGCGCTAAAGCGGAATTGGCTTCAAGTGTGCGAAGGCGGTCCCGGTCGCCGGGACCGCCTGGCTCCTCAACGCTTCATGCCCGCTACATAGGCCGCCAGCTTGTCCAGCGTCTGATAGCCGTATTCGACGGCGCCGAAGCCGATCATGCCGTCGCGTTGCGCGGTGCTCGATGCCAGCTGGCGCATCATCAGCACGGTCTTGCCGTTGCTCTGCTCGGCAAAGGTGACGGTGAAGCGGAACATGCCGGGATCCTCGTCCTGGTCGACGCCGTGATCCATCTCCATCAGCGACGGCCGCTCGATGCGGCGGAAGCGCATGCGGTTCGGATAGACCGTGCCGTCGGGGCCGATCATGTTGAAGCGCCAGACGCCGCCGACGCGGACGTCGATCTCGAAGGTCTCAACCTTGAACCCCTTCGGCCCGAACCATTGCGGCAGATGCTTCGGGTCGGACCACGCCTCGAACACCAGATCGCGCGGCGCGTCGATCACGCGCGACATCACGATCTCGCGGTCGAGCGACCATTGCGACAGAGCGGGATTGGCAGAACTCGTCATCATCAAGAACCTTTCCGTTTGGTTGTACGGGACGGCCGCCTGGCGGCCGCCCTCTCCTTCTCTTTCTTGAGCTTCATCACATAGGCCTCGAACCGGTCGAGCCGCGCCTCCCAGATCGCGCGCTGCTGCTGGAACCAGTCCTCCGCGCCGAGCAGCGCATCCGGGCTGAGGCGGCAGGTGCGCACGCGGCCGGATTTCTCCGACAGCAGGAGCCCGCTCGTCTCCAGCACATGGATGTGTTTCATGAAGCTCGGCAGCGCCATGTCGAAGGGATCGGCGAGCTCGCCGACGGAGGCCTCGCCGCCACACAGCCGCATCACGATCGCCCGCCGCGTCGGATCGGCAAGCGCTGCGAAAACCTGGTCGAGGCGGGACAATTGGTTAGCCATGAGGCTAACTATAGACCCCGTCGTGCACCCGCGTCAATAATTGTTAGCCGACCAGCTAAGTGAATTCCGGATAGTGCATAATTCCAAGCTCCGAGTCTGCCAGCTTGGACCATAGGCTCTGGCCTTCACAACGGTCGCGGCTTGTCATTCCAGCGTCCGTTCTGTGAGCTGAACCAAGAAAGCCAGACGCCATAGTTTGGCTTGTCAAGCTGCCGCTTGATCTCCCCGATTAACGCTCCCAGATTCCGGTCCTCCGGCGTAATGATTGCGAGCCTTTCGGCGTAGCCCAGTGCCGCCTTCGCATCGTCTGTCGCGCGGTTGAACGAAACCAGAGCCGACAGCACATCCCTATCATTGGGATGGCGTTCCAGAGCTTCCTTTAGGACCTTCATTGCCTCGTCGGCACGCCCGCCGGAATGCAGTGCCACGGCGTAGACATAGGCGTAGCGCGAGCGATCAGGCTCTAATTCGGTTGCTCTCCGCAACTCGGCGAACGCCTCGTCGGGTCGCCTCATCCGGGTCAAGGTCAGGCCGAGCGCGTGATGCGCCGCCGCGTCGGCTGATGATGCCGCAATAGCCTTGCGGAGAACGCTTTCGCCGTCGCCGTCGCGGCCAATTTGGCGATAGAGGTCGGCCAGATTGATCGCTGCTGTCGCGTATTGCGGGCTGAGTTTCAGCGCCGCCTTGTACTCGGCTTCGGCATCGGCGGTCTGCCCCCGTTGAGATTCTCGTTTCGCGGCTCAGAGCAGCGGCGCCTACCGAAGCGGTTCAACCTTCGCAGCCATATCGGGCGCACGGCTCACCCGATAATTCGCGTTACTGCATTTGAGGACCCAGACGGCATGATCGGGTTTGGAGCGCCTTGCGTCTCGCGTCGCTCCGAGCGACTTCTCGCAGACAAAGCCTTGCGAACGGATTTGCGCGGCGAGCATGCTTCGCACGGTCTCGCCGTCACCCTGCGCGCAAACTGCGCCGGGAGCCAGGACGGCGGCCAGCATGAGTGCCGGGATGCCCGTCGGACGACCGATTTTCATGATTTCCTCCAAATGCGCCATCGAGTGAGAAGGGGCTCCGAAGCGCCCCTTCCGAGCCGTTACGCGATGCATCACTGCAAGCACGTTTTTACGAACTGGATACGTTCAATCGGACCGAGCTTTTTCGCATCAGCCCGCTTGCGGCAATCCTCTCTCTTGTCGAACCGCGCTTCCAGTTTCTGCACGACGGTCAGGTCTTCCGAGACCGGACCGTCCGCCGCGGCCCTCATTGCGCCCTCGAACTTCTTGATGTCCTCCGGAGACAATTTCGGCCGATCGAGCTTGAGCGTGAGCTTGTTCAGCTTCGCAGTCAGCGCGAACGGCGGCTTGTAATCGGCGTCGTTGACGCCCGTCAACGTGTCGGAACCGATATCGAAGCTCTCGTCCCATTGAAGGATCATGGGCAGGGTCTTTTCCATCTTCTTGGTGTCGACAACCTTGCCGTCCACCTTCAGAGTGCCGGTGCCGGAGGCGCCGACGCCGGAGAAATTGTTGAACGCCAGCGTGCCCGGGCCCAATCCGTCGTATTTGAACTCGAACTCGACCATGTGCTTGCCCGGCGCAAGCGTGTCCGCGCCTTCCCATTTGACGCGCTTGAGATCGACCAGATTCCACAACCAGACCGGCTTGCCGTTGAGCAGGTAAAAGCCGTAACCGCCGAAACGTCCTCCCGAGGTAAGGATCATTCCCTCTGCACCAGCTTGCGGCACCTCGATATCGGCCGTTACCGTGTAGGATGTGTTGAGCAACAGCGGCGAGTCGCCCTGCGGCAGGCCGACCATCGGCTGGGTGTACACGAATTCCGTACGCCCCGCGGTGATGTTTGGTCGCGGCGCAACGATGCGTGCCGCGACCGACGCGTCCATCGGGAATACCTGGTATTTCTTCGCCTCACCGAGGAACTGGGCCCTCATCTCCTTGACCTTGTCCGCGTTCTTGGCGGCAATGTCGGTGGATTGACTGAAGTCGGCGTTCAAATTGTAGAGTTGGAACACCTGGTTGTTCAGCGGATCCGGATTGGCTGGACCGAACGCTTCCCATGGTGCTCGATTGACCTTGGTGCTGAGCATCCAGCCATCCTTGTAGAGCGCCCATTGGCCCATCATTTCGAAATACTGGGTCGAATGGCGCGACGCCACCTTGGCATTCTTCGCATCGAAGGTGTAGATGAAGCTGGTGCCCTCGATCGGCTTTTGCTTGATGCCGTCGACGACTTCGGGCGCATTGATGCCCGCCGCTTCGAGAATGGTCGGCACGACGTCGATGACGTGCACGAACTGTTCGCGCAAACCGCCCTTGTCCTTGATGCGCGCAGGCCACGACACCACCATGTTCTGATTGATGCCGCCGAGCCTCGAGGCATTCTGCTTGAACCAGTCGAACGGTGTGTCGAACGCCCACGACCAGCCGGCCGACATGTGGTTGTAGGTCTGCTCCGTTCCCCAGACGTCGTACCACTTCAGCTGGACTTCGGCGGACAATTTGTTGAGCCCGTTGAAGAACGCAACCTCGTTCGGCGTGCCCATAGGTCCGCCCTCGGCGCTGGTGCCATTGTCGCCGTTGATATAGATGATGAGCGTGTTTTCGAGCTTTCCCAGGTCCTGGAAGGACTGGATGACGCGACCGATCTCGTGATCGTTGTAGGCCGAGTAGGCGGCGAATACCTCAACCTGACGAATAAACAGCTTCTTTTCGTCGGCGCTCAGTTGGTCCCACGGCTTGAGCATGTCCGCGGGCCAGGACGCCAGCTTGGTGTCCTTCGGGATGACGCCCAACCGCTTCTGGTTCTCCAAGATGCGCTCGCGCAGCTTCTCGTAGCCATCGTCGAACAGGTGCATCGCGCCGATCTTGTCGACCCACTCCTTGGTCGGGTGGTGCGGTGCATGCGTGGCACCAGGCGCGTACTTGATCAAAATCGGCTTTTCCGGCTGGATCTGGTGCATCCGCGTCATGTAGTCGATGGCGTCGTCGGCCATCGCGGTAACCAGATTCCATGTGCCCGGCGGCTTTCCCTGGAACGGATAGATCTGGGTGGTATTGCGGAACAAGTTGGGCTGCCACTGGTTGGCATCGCCGCCGATGAAACCGTAGAAATATTCGAACCCCATGCCGGTCGGCCATTGATCAAACGGCCCGGATTGGCTGGCCGCAAAAGCCGGCACGTTGTGGTCCTTGCCGAACCACGCGGTGGCGTAACCATTATCCTTCAACATGCGGCCGATCGTGACCTTGTCGCGGTCGATGATGCTATTGTAGCCGGGGAAGCCGGTGGATTGCTCCGAGATGACTCCGAACCCGGCCGAATGATGATTGCGTCCGGTAATCAGCGCGGCGCGCGTCGGCGAGCACAACGCGGTGGAGAACATCCGATTGTAGCGCAAACCCTCATTGGCGATCCGATCCATTGTTGGCGTCGGAATCACGCCGCCAAATGTGCTCGGTACGCCAAAGCCGGAATCGTCGGTGATGATCAGCAACACGTTGGGCGCACCCTTCGGCGGGACGACACGCGGGGCCCACCAGGGCTTCGACTGCAGCGCATCATCCTTGATCTCCCCGCCGAACTTCTGGTCGGGCGGCGGAAGCTGCTTTCCATCGATCGGTCTCGTTGCGCCCGGCGAGCCCTGCGGTGACGCAACTCGTTGCGCGAATGCTGGCGCTGAAATGGAAAATGCAAGTGCAAGCGCAGCGACCAACGATCGAGTGGAGTTCATTGCAATGCCTCCCCTGGAAAACGTCGGCCACTGTCGCTCTATCGCTTTTCCGTAACGTTGACGCAGATCAATACTGTAGTCGATGGATCGATGGCCCGCTGGAGCCATGGTTCGACAAGCCATGGCGACTTGGGAAAATCGAAATACAATAGTAGATTGAATTCATTACCAGCGAACCAAGCTCCGGTTTCAACGCCGGGGCTTCGCGGGGAGCGATATGTCACTTGCTGGATGGCGCGCATTCATTGCAGCGGCCGCTGCTGTTGCTTCGGTCTCGCCTCAAATCGCCCGCGCAGACGAGAGCGGCATTTCGTTCTGGCTGCCGGGCTCATACGGTAGCCTTGCCGCAACGCCGGCCACGCCGGGCTGGTCGTTGGCTACCATCTACTATCATACGAACGTGAACGCCTCGGGCGGCGCCGCAGCGGTGCGCGAGTTCAGGTTGGAAGATTTTCCCCGACCGTGAACGTCGATCTCAACCTGTCCCTGCGCGGCCAGGCCGATCTGATGTTCATCGCACCGACCTATACCTTTGCGACGCCGGTACTCGGTGGCGCTAGTTGTCGGCAACGCTGGCCAGCGTCTATGGCAGAAATTCCGCGAGCATAGCCGGCACGTTGACGGCCGCCGTTGGGCCGATCGTCACCACGCGCAACGGATTCCTCGAGGACGCGCTCGTTTCCTACGGCGATCTCTATCCGACCCTGAAGCTGAAGCGGAATAACGGCCTTCACAATTACATGGTCTAAGGCGCCGGTGATATCCCGTCGGCGACTAAAATCCGAACCGGCTGGCCAATATTGGCATCGGTCATGGCGCCATCGACTTCGGCGGCGGCTACACCTATTTGAATCCGACGTCAGGCACGGAATTCGTGGCCTGACCTATAATTTCAAGAACCCCGACACCCAATACCAAAGTGGCATCGATTTCCATCTGGACTGGGGCGTGTCGCAGTTTCTGTCCAAGCAGGTTTTCGTCGGCTTCGTTGGTTACGCCTATCAGCAGGTCACTGACGACTTCGGCCAGCCGGCCGTTCTCGGCAGCTTCCGCTCGCGCGTTCTCGGCGTGGGTCCGCAGATCGGGTACATTTTCCCGATCGGCAGCAATCAGGCGTTTCTCGGTCTGAAGGGCTATGGCGAATTCGACGCGGCGAACCGGCCGTCGGGCTGGAACACCTGGCTGACGTTCTCGATCTCTGAAGCCGCGCCCGCAAGCGCGGTGGCTCCGACCCGCCACAAGGTGTCGAAGTAGATAATCATCGACCTCTCGCCTGCCTCAGACCGAGCGCGTCAGCCCGCCGTCGACGCGGATGTTCTGGCCGGTGATATAGGCAGCGCCCTCGGAGGCCAGGAACGCGATCGTCGCGGCGATCTCCTCGACCTTGCCGTAGCGCTTCATCGGCACGCTGTCGCGGCGCGAATCCTGCTGCGGCAGGCTGTCGATCCAGCCCGGCAGGACGTTGTTCATGCGGATGTTGTCGGCCGCATGGGCGTCGGTGAAGATCTTGGTGAAGGCGGCGAGCCCTGCGCGAAACACCGCCGAGGTCGGGAACATCGCGCTCGGCTCGAACGCCCAGGCCGTCGAGATGTTGATGATCGCGCCACCCTTTTGCGCCTGCATGATCGGCGTCACCAGCCGGGTCGGACGGATCACGTTCAGGAGATAAGTGTCGAGGCCGGTTTGCCACTGCTCGTCGGTAATCTCGGTGATGGGTGCACGCGGCCCGTGGCCGGCGCTGTTGACGAGCACGTCGATCCGTCCCCACTTGGCCATGGCGCCGTCGACGAGGCGCTTCACATCGTCATTCTCCTTGTTGGAGCCGGTGACGCCCAGCCCGCCGAGCTCGGCCGCGAGCGCCTCGCCCTTGCCGGAGGACGACAGGATCGCGACGCGAAACCCGTCCGCCGCCAGCCGCCGCGCAGCCCCTGCCCCCATGCCGCTGCCGCCGGCGGTAACGAGCGCAACCTTCTCTGATGCCATGACCGATCATCCCTTCAGTTGAGGCGAGCCGCAGGCTCGGCCTATCATGCGGCCTTCTACAGCCAGACCTGTCGGCAGGTCCATGGTCGAAAGCATCCGTCATGAGCAACCCGAGATGAGTGATTTGCTGATCCGCAATCTGCGCCCCGAGGACATCTCCCTCGCCGTCGACTGGGCCGCGGCCGAAGGCTGGAATCCGGGCCTCTCGGATGCCGCCTGCTTTGCAATTCCCGACGCGCAAGGCTTCTTCGTCGGCGAGATCGATGGCGAGCCGGTCGCGACCGTCTCCTGCGTCAATTACGATGATCGCTTCGCCTTCCTCGGCTTCTACATCGTGCGGGCAGATCTTCGCGGCTCCGGCCACGGCCTGCGCATCTGGAACGCGGCGATCGCCCACGCGGGCGCGCGGGTGATCGGGCTCGACGGCGTCGTGGCGCAGCAGGACAATTACAGGAAGTCGGGCTTCCAGCTCGCTTACGCCAACATCCGCTACGGCGGCATCGTAGCCGCGCCATTGAGGTCGCCCGCTGAAATCGTCGCGCTCGATACGATTCCGTTTGCGCTGGTGGAGGCCGACGATGCCACCGTCTTCCCGGCCCGGCGCAGCGCCTTCCTGCGCGCCTGGATCGGCACATCAGGGCATGTCGGCCGTGCGCTCGTGCGTGACGGCAGGCTCGCCGCATGGGGCGTGATCCGGCCCTGCCGGACCGGCCGCAAGATCGGCCCGCTCGTCGCCGACGATCGCGCAGCGGCGGAGGCGGTCGTTCAGGCTTTGCTGGCGAGCGCCGACGGCGGCGAAATCTTCCTCGACGTTCCCGCCGTCAATCGCGAGGCGATCGCGCTCGCGGAAGCGCTTGGCCTCAAGCCGGTGTTTGAGACGGCACGGATGTACACCGGAGCGATCCCGCCGTTGCGCATCGATCGCGTCTTCGGCGTGACCAGCTTCGAGCTCGGCTAATTCAGTAGCAGCGCATGATGTTGACGGTGTGCTCACTGCCGCCGCGGCCGGGCACCGTCACCTGCTCCGTCGGGCAGCTCGGCACATAGGGCCGGTCGGACGGCACGACGTTCGGCGGGAAGCGATGCGACCAGTCCCAGGGGACGTCATAGGTGTAGGTGTAGCGCACGTCGGTGGAGACAGGCTGCCCGGCATCGACGAAGGGCTGGCTGTAGCCGGCGCCGTCGTAGAACCCGCCGCCGCCCGGCCAGTAGACGAAGGGGCTATTCCGCCGGTGGAACCGGGCGCCCGGCCCGATCGGCGCACGCGCCATGGCGCCGGAAGGCGCAGCGGTCACCCCATGCGGCGCGCCGCCGCCGGCTCGGGCAAAACTGTCGTTGGGATGAAGGAGCAGCGCGGCTGCGCTGAGCGAGGCGAGCAAGGCCCCATGAATTTGATAGGTCATGTTACGCACCAACTCGTTTGACTTAAGCGGATCGCGGCCCCCCCCGGGGCCACGCTAGGCCGGCCCGGCGCCCACCCGCAAACCTATAATTAATTATTGGTTAAGACACGGTCCTGGCGCGGGAACCGGTGCGACAAGAGCGCCCGGAATCGTCGGAAACGCGTCCCTCTTCATCACGCACACTTCATAACCAGGTGATTGGAGTTTGATCGCGTCGCCAGACGCCACCCGGAACGCTCCCGCAGTGCAACCGTTGGCTCCCGACACAAGAAGGAGCAGCTCCAATGCAAAACACGTCGAAACTCCTCGGTCTGATCACCGCATCCCTCATCGCCGGCACAGCGGCAGCCTCGGCGCAGGACTATGATTGGAACGGCCCGCGCATCGGCTGGGACCGCACGGCGCCTGCCTATGAACCGGTTCAACCGCGCGCCTATTATCCGGATGTTGTGGGACCCTATGGCGCGCTCAACGGCACCAACCATCCGACCCCGAGCTCGACGCAGGGCGACGTCGGCCCTGACGGCAACAACAACGGCACGCTAACCGGCGCTTATCGCTGGTAAGCACCGCCCGCGATCAGGCCCACCGTTCATCACGAACGGTGGGCCTTCACGCGTCAGCGTCCTTGCTGCTTGTGCAGCCAGTCGAGCATGTCCTGCGCGTTTCCAGTGCCCTGCGTCACGATGGCAGTGTTGCCGCCGCTTCGGCGGTAGACCGTCGTACGCCCGGGTTCCTTCTCGATTCTGACCTGGGCCTGCGCGGGATCACCACTTTGCGTGATCACCGATGTGCCGTTCTCGTCCTGGACCACCGTGGTGTGACCGTCGGCAGCGCCCGCCGGCGCCGCCGCGATCACGCTCATGAGTCCTATTCCGGATGCGAGCAGGAGCAACTTCATGTCTCACCTCCATCAGCGGCCGAACTGAAAGATCGCCAGCCAGTTGAAACGCCCGAACTGTCTCACCGCTCCACTGTTCATGTCGCCGACCTGAAGCAGGAGCGCGTTGGTGGAATTGCCGATCTGGGTGATGTCGGCGGTATTGCTCACACCTGACTGGCCGATGATCGCATTGGTGGTGCCGCCCACCTGGATCACATTGGCATAGTTGCGCGTGCCGTTCTGGATGATGGTCGCATCCACCGTCCCGGTCCCGCCGATCTGGATCACCCGCGCGATGTTGATGCGGCTGCTCTCCTCGATCGTCACAGGCTGAACATTGTCGCCGAACTGCACGACCGTCTCGATGCTGACGTTCCGGTTGGTCACGCTGCGCTGGACCGAGCCGGCCGACGCCGGCGTCGCCGTGCAGGCGGCGGCCAACAACGCTGCCACGGCCGGAACCCGCTTCAAGATCTCTCTGCCACGCCGCATCGCGCTTCCCCGCTGATTCCCGACGACGATGAGTTCGCTCGCGGCTTACGGGCCGGTCTGCATGATCGTCGACGCGTTAACCGTGCCGAATTGCGCCACCGTGCCGGCATTCATCGTGCCTAGCTGCGATATCAGGCTGGACGCCGACTGGCCGATCTGACCGACATAGGCGAGATTGTTCGCTCCCGTCTGCCCGATTGATGCGGAATTCGTTCCGCCGAATTGCAGGACGCCCGTCGCATTGTTGGTACCGTTCTGCGTCACGGTCGCGCTGGTGCTGCCGCCGATCATGAACACGCCCGCCATGTTGAGCTGGCTACTCTGGTTCAGCACGACCGGCGGACCGCCGATCGAGACGATGGTCCTGATGTCGGCGGTCTGGGCACCGGCCGCCCCGGCGCCGACCGAGCACAGAGCGAGCATGACGGCGCCCGCGCATCCCGAAGAATATTTCATGACATGCCTCATTACGTCGCGCCTGCCTACGGCGCCTGCTGCAGAATGGTCGAGCCATTCAGGATTCCGAGCTGGCCGACGCCGGCCGTGTTGTTCGCTCCGATCTGACCGATCAGGCTCGAGTTGGAGCCACCGACCTGGCCGGCGAGCGCCATATTGATCGCCGTCGCGGTCGTGCCGCCCTGCCCGATCACCGAATTGTTGACGGTGAGAAGCGAGCCGGACTGCAACGTCGTCGCGGTATTGGTCGCGCCGAACTGCAGGGTCGTGGCGGTGTTGCTGGTGCCGCCGCTCTGCGAAATGAACGAAGTGTTGGTGGTTCCGAATTGCAGCACGCTGGCGCTGTTGCCGGCCTGTGCATCGGCAGCCGTCAGCGCACAGAGCGCCGCGGCGGTTGCAATGAAATAGGTGATCCGCATGTCATTTCCTCCGCGAGAAGAAGCGAGCCGTCGCAATTGATCGGCCGGCCGGTTGCGGTACTTCGAGAACGGTCCGGACGCACCGTGTCAGGTGCGTCCGGCCGAACGATACGTGCCTCAGTGCGCCGTCTGCGTGACGGTGCTGCCGTTGGTGCCGAACACGCTGAGCTGACCGACGCCGGCCGCGTTGTTCTGCAGCACGGCAGGCCCGAACGAGTCCTGGGTGATCCCGCTGGAGTTGTTGCCGAACGCCACCTGGCCGGTGCTCGCCGAGTTCTGCACGCCGATCTGGGTCACGGTGCTGCCATTGTTCAGCGAGGCCGAGCTGGTGCCCTGCATCGTGGTCGCGGAGTTCACGAGGCCGAGCTGGCTGGTCGATGAGCTCGAATTGGTGAAACCGTTCTGGGTGACGCTGGAGCCGTTCACGAGACCGACCTGCACCGTGGTCGAGGTGTTGGCGGCCTGCGCTGCGGAGGACAGGGCGAACAATGCAACGGAAGCAAAAAACAATTTGCGCATGGAGAATCCCTTTCTGGCAAAAGTTGTCTGACTAAGTTCGGATGCCGTCTTGGAAGAGCCCGACATCGTAGGGACAACTTTGAACCGATCCCGGCCTGCGCGACAGACTGCAGTTCATGCTAAGCGGTACGGACTAGACGTTGCGAGAAATGCCGGCACATGAAAGTTCGGGAGCAGCGCTATCCCGCACCGGCTCGCGTCGTCTCCGTTTCGCGCCCCATGCTGTCGATCAGCCGCACCACCTCGATCGGCGTGCGCAGCTCCAGCTTTCGCATCATCCTGGCGCGATGCACCTTCGCCGTCACTTCGCTGACGCCAAGTCGCGCCGCGATCTGCTTGGCGACGAGCCCTTCGGCCATCAGCAGCATGATCTCGCGCTCTCTCGCCGTCAGCGTCTCGACTCGCTGGCGGGCTTCACGCACCGTATCTTCGCGCTCCAGCCGCCTGCGGTCGCGCTCGATGCCATGCCTGATCGCGTCGAGGATCTCCTGCTCCCGGAAGGGTTTTGGCAGAAACTCGACCGCGCCGCGCTTCATGGCTTCGACCGAGACGCGGACGTCTGAATGACCGCTGATGAAGACGATAGGGATGGGCACGCCCGTGTCGGCGAGCCGGCGCTGCAGCTCGAGGCCGGTCGGCGACGTCCCGGGAAAGCGGACGTCGAGCACGAGGCAGGATGGCCCGCCGGAAATGTTCTCCGTGAGAAACTCGTCCGTCGACGCAAACAGCTTCACCTGATGACCGGTCTCCTCGCAGAGACTTCCGATCGCGGTTCGGATCTGGACTTGGTCATCAACGACATAGACTGTGGCTTGACCTGAACTCATGGGCAACGGCCTCCCCGGCTTGGGGCTCGATGGAAAAGCAACGAGCCGTCCAATCTTCTTGCAAGCGTGATCAAGGTGCTTCGATGGAATCGCGGAGATCGAACGTGGCGCCGCGCGACGCCGGTTCGACCTCATAGAGCCAACACACGCTGGAGACGAGTGAAGGCGTTCACATATCGGGCTTCGTGATTGAAAGGATGCGGTCGCGCCGCCGGCGGGACCGCGGCGGACTGTTATCGAGAGTGCGGCATTCCTGAGTCGTGATATCGCCGGCTGGGTCATGGCATCGCCACCCATCCACAGTCTCGAACGTCGGCAAGTGGCCGCTTTCGGCCAGACCATACGGGACGTTCGATCGGCCTATCGAGTTCGATACCGCGCGCCTCACATCGATACGCCCGGCATGCATTGTCTTCAAATCACGAATAGTAGCACTACGCGAGCTTTACTTTTTAATCATGGCGCGCGCCCGACCGTCGCCCCGGCAGCGGCGACATACTGACGATCGATATTGCTTTGGTGGATTTACAACCATAGCGCGATCTTTATCCGTGCCGCCAGCGAAGCCATTTCAAGAGGCGGGTTTTTGATATGCGATTTGTACCAATTATTGCCTTGCTCGGAACTGCATGCAGCCTCGCCGCGGTCTACAGCGCTGGGCCGGCCGTCATCGGCGCGGCCGGCAGCGCTGCGGACAGGGCGTCGCACGCCCTGGAATCGGCCAGGCGCCTGCTCGTGCCCGCCGGGCGCGAAGTCCCGACTTTCGGGTCGGATGCGCCAGTATTCCGCTACGCCGCGATCCAGCGCGGCAGCATCGAGCAGACCGTCACCGTCACCGGCGCCCTGCAGCCGGTCAAGACGATCGAGGTCGGCTCCCAACTGTCCGGGCAGCTCGCCCGGGTCTATGTCGATTTCAACGACACCGTCGCCAAGGACCAGCCGCTCGCCTTGATCGATCCGCGCAGCTTTGCGGCGAAGGTCGACGAAGCCACGGCCTCCCTCGCCGTCGCCAATTCCCTGGTCGACATCGCCAGGGCCAAGCTCGATCGCGCACGGATCGACCTGCAGAACGCCCGGGGCAACCGCGACGTGCTCGCCGCCAAGGTCGAGAGCGCCCAGGCAGTCAAAAGCTCGGCGCATAAGACCCTGCAGCGCAAGCTGGCGCTGCAGGCGCAAAACGTGGTGGCGACGACGGCGGTCGACGACGCGCAGACCGAGTTCACCGCCCGCACGGCCCAGGAGCGCGAGGCCGAGGTCCTGATGTCCCTCAACTCCTATTCGGTGGAAGGCGCGCAGGCCGACGTCCGCCGCATCGAGGCGGAGCTGCAGCAGGCCCGCATGGCGGTGCCGGAAAAAGCGGCCGTTCTCGCTGCAGCCCAGGCCGATCTCGACCGCACCGTGATCCGCTCGCCGATCGACGGCGTCGTAGTCGGCCGGTTCGTCAACGAGGGCCAGACACTCGCGGTCGGACTGGAATCGCGCACCACCTTCGTGGTCGCCCACCGCCTGGAGGACATGGAGATCCACGCGCAAGTCGACGAGGCCGATATCGGCCGCATCGTCGCCGGTCAGCGCGCGCATTTCACCGTCGACTCCTACCCGGACCGCCGCTTCGAGGCGGTGGTGCGGCAGGTGCGCAAGGCACCGCAGACCCAGCAGCACGTCGTTACCTACACCGTGGTCCTGGCGACTTCCAATCTGGACGGCGCGCTGCTCCCCGGAATGACCGCCCTGGTGAAGATCGTGATCGAGCGGCAGGACGACGTTCTGAAGGTGCCGCTCGCCGCGCTGCGCTTCCAGCCCTCCGGCACTCGGCCGGAACCGGCCGGCACGCACAGCGGCGTGTGGGTGCGCACTGCCAGCGGCTCGCTCCAGCGCATCGCCGTGACGGTCGGCGCAGCCGGTACCGAGCAAGTCGCGCTCAAGGCCGGAGATCTCGACGAGGGCAGCCAGGTGGCCGTCGGCCAGGCCATTCGTCCGGCGGGCTTTGAAATTCTCGGAATCAGGTTCGGATCATGAGCGCCTCCCCGCCCCTCATCAGCCTCCGCTCGGTCAGCAGAACCTACCGCACCGACGGGATTGCGGTGACCGCGGTGCGCAATGTCAGCTTCGACATCGCGCAAGGCGAGATCGCGGCCGTGATGGGGCCGTCCGGCTCCGGCAAATCGACACTGATGAACATGATCGGGCTGCTCGACCTGCCGAGCGAGGGCGCCGTCTATCTCGAGGGCGCGGACGTCGCCGGTCTCTCGGAGGACCGACGGTCGTCCTTGCGGGCCCGCAGCATCGGCTTCGTGTTCCAATCCTACAATCTGCTCGCGCGTCACGATGCGATCGAGAACGTCGCGCTACCGCTGGTCTATTGCGGCGTAGGTCGCAGGGAACGCCTGGCGCGCGCCGAAGAGAGCCTTCAGGCCGTCGGCATGCTGCACCGGGCCCATCACTTCCCGCGGCAGCTCTCCGGCGGCGAACAGCAGCGCGTCGCGATTGCGCGCGCACTGATCGCCTCCCCGCTGATCGTGCTCGCTGACGAGCCGACCGGTGCGCTCGACAGCCGGACCGGCGCCGAGATCCTGGCGCTGTTCGCAGCGCTCAACCGGACTGGCCAGACCATCGTGATGATCACGCATGATCCCGGCATCGCGACGCAGTGCCGCCGCACCATCCGCCTGCATGACGGCGAGCTCGTCGCCGACGAAAAGCAGGCCACGATCCTGCCGAAGCGGAGCGCCGCGCCATGACGATGCTCCAGGGCTTTCAGATCGCGCTGCATGCCTTGCGCCTCAATCCGTTACGCAGCTTCCTCACCATGCTCGGCATCGTGATCGGCGTCGCCTCCATCGTGACCGTGTTTGCTATCGGCGCCGGCGCACAGCTGCGCCTGCAGGAACAGATCCGATCGATCGGCGCCAACGTGCTGATGATCATCCCCGGCGCGGTATACCAGGGCGGCGTGCGCCTCAAGGACGGCAGCAAGCTCACCATGACCGAGAGCGACGTGCAGGCCATCCTGGAGCAGATTCCGGAAGTACAGGCCGCGGCCGGCTCGATCGCCGGGACGGCCCAGGTCATCCACGAGGGCAAGAACTGGAACACGACGATCAACGGCACGACGACGGCCCATTTCATGGTGCGCGACTGGCAGCTCGCCGCCGGCCGTTATTTTTCCGGCCCCGAGGAGGCAGGAGCCGGCAAGGTTGTGATCCTCGGCAGCACGGTCGCCCGCGAGCTGTTCGCGGCCGGCGACGACCCGATCGGCGCCCAGATCCGGATCATGAAGGTCCCGCTCGAAGTGGTCGGCGTTCTCGATCGCAAGGATCCAGCGCAGGACGACGTCGCCTTCGTGCCGCTCACCACCGCCAAGCTGCGCTTCCTCGGCAGTGCCAGCAACATCAATCGGGATTCGGTGGCCTACATCATCGCCAAGGTGGCCGGCGACGGACAGATGGCGGGCGCGCGATCGGAGATCGAGAACCTGCTGCGCCAGCGCCACCGGGTCCCCGCCGGCCAGGAGGACGACTTCAAGGTCCAGGATCCCGCCGCCGCGATGGAAGCGCAGCAGGGTGCGATCCGCACTGTCGCGCTGCTGCTCGTCGCCATCGCCTCGGTCTCGCTGCTGGTCGGCGGCATCAGCATCATGAATGTCATGATCGTGTCGGTCACGGAACGCACGCGGGAGATCGGAATCCGCCGCGCGCTCGGAGGGCGGATGCGCGACATCCGTCTGCAGTTTCTCTGCGAGGCGCTCGTGCTCTGCCTGCTCGGCGGCGCCATCGGGGTTGCCGGCGGAGTCACGCTCTCGATGACGGTCGCCCGCATGGCGGGATGGGTGACCTCGATCGACGGTCAGGCGATCGCCCTCGCCCTCGTCTTCTCGATCGCCACCGGCCTCATCTTCGGTTTCTATCCCGCACACAAGGCATCCAGGCTCAGCCCGATCGAGGCGCTCAAAACGGAATGACGACATGCTGGGGATGGCCACAACAACCCGCAGGCCACGGAGGAGTCAGCCATGAGCCGAGATCAAAACGACTCGATCACACCGACACCGCGCGAGCGTGAGCTGATGATGCTGATCGCGCGCGGGCTGCAGAACAAGAACATCGCCTACGAGCTCAAGATCTCGGAAAACACGGTCCGGGCGCATATCGGCAACATCATGCGCAAATACCGGCTTCAGAACAGAACCCAGATCGCGATCGCATTTGCCCTGCACGCCGCGCCATTGTCGCTACGCCGCGATCTCGCCAGGGCCGACCGCCATCCGCCGGCGCCGAAGCCCGCGCAGGCCCCCGCACAGAATCCAGGGGTGCAAACCGCGCCGGATTGAACGTCCGGCCACAATCCCTTGCGCTGCCCGACGGGCAAAACACACAAGATGCCGGTCAACGCGCTCGGTCGAAAATATTCCACTTTACCGAAATTCGGAAACGGCGTATGTGTCGCCTCAACCCGGCCCAAGGAAGAGGGGCGTATCGCGATCGTCACGAACGCGGGCCGGGCGGCGGTGGACGCAGATGACATCGGCGCGAAGGGTTTTGCAGGGCGGGCAACCGTGAGCAAGGCTGTCGCGCACACGACCGGTGTGATCGGCGTACGGCAAAATCGTGTGGTCCTGGCGCCCGGGGTCTGTGCGCCAAGTCTTGTGGTGATGTATGTCGTCCAACCGGGCGCACGCGTCAGCCATCCGCAAGGCGACGGGGGCAATAGCGCAACGCTCCCCGGGGAGAGCACGACATAAGCCGTAAACCCACTGCGCAGGGAAGGCCGGGATGTCCTGGCTACACCTGTACGCCGCTGTGCAGCTTCTTGTAGCGCAACCTTCGCACAGTGGACCGCGGGTGCCAGCCGGCGCCCGGTCTTCCCTGCGCCCTCTCCATTCAAGAGGGTGAAGAGATCAAGCAAAGCTCGGGCGAAATCCGCCGCGAGGATGATCAATCATGTGTGTCGTTGAACAAAAATCTCGTGCCCCCTCCCCAACCCTCTTGCACCGGCGACGGGCCTTGTAACAAAACGGTCATGCAGCGAAACTAAACGAACGGGGGACCGCGAGTTGCGGCCCCGGGGGCCGCGGGTTGCGGCCGTGCCGCCTTCGCAGGGAGATTTCGATGCGCCGTTCACTGGTGTTGCTGTCCGCCGGACTGACAGTGCTATCCACCGGATTTGCTTCCGCCCAGAACAACACGCCGCGCAATCTGATCCTGTTCATTCCTGACGGTCTGCGCGCGCTGAAGGTCACCCCCGAAACGGCGCCCGCCATGGCCGAAATCCGCGACAAGGGCGTCAACTTCAAGAATTCGCACTCGCTGTTCCCGACCTTCACCATGGCCAACGGCTCGGCGATGTCGACCGGTCATTATCTGGGCGATACCGGGGTGTTCTCCAACACGATCTGGACCAGCTACACCTCGGCTCCGGCCGGCAACACCGTGGTCCCCTTCATCGAGAACGACGCCGTGCTCGGCGACATCGACGAGCATTTTGGGGGTAACTACATCAACGAGGACACCATCCTGAAGCTGGCCCGCGACAAGGGCCTCAGCACCGCCGCGATCGGCAAGGTCGGCCCGACCTATCAGTTCGACCACACCGACAAGCCCGAGAAGACCGGCCTGCACTCCGTCGTGTTCGACGATTCCACCGGCGGCAAGAACGGCGTGGCACTGTCGGACGAGGTGAAGGACGCGCTCACCAAGGCGGGCCTGCCCCTCGCCACGCCGCCGCGCGGCGACAATTCCAAGGCGGGCGATGCCAAGACACCCGGCACCATCGTCGCCAACGTCGCGCAGCAGGCCTATTTTGCCGACGTCGCCGCCAAGGTGGTGCTGCCGATGTTCAAGGCGCGCAACAAGCCGTTCGTGCTGGTGTTCTGGTCGCGCGACCCCGACGGCAGCCAGCACAACACCGGCGACAGCCTCAACCAGATCCTGCCCGGCATCAACGGTCCGACCTCGATGGCCGGCATCAAGAACGCCGACACCAACCTCGCCGAAATCCGCAAGGCGCTGGACGAACTCGGGCTTGCGGCCTCCACCAACATCATCGTCTCGGCCGATCACGGCTTCTCGACCATCTCCAAGGAAAGCAAGACCAGCCCCTCGGCCATGGCCAGCTATGACGACACGCCGAAGGACTTCCTGCCGATGGGCTTCCTGGCGCTCGACCTCGCCAAGGCGCTCGACCTGCCGCTGTTCGACCCCAACGACAAGAATGCGAAGATCGAGGGCAACAAGCATCCCAGGGCCGGCAACGGCGTGCTCGGCAAGAATCCGGAAAAGCCCGACCTCGTCGTCGCCACCAATGGTGGCTCTGACCTCGTCTATCTCCCGAACAAGGACAAGCAGCTGGCGGCCAAGACCATCAAGGCACTGCTCGCGCAGGACTACGTCTCCGGCCTGTTCGTCGAGGACTCGCTCGGCCGCTTCCCCGGCACCCTGCCGCTGTCGAGCATCAATCTGCGCGGCAAGGCGGCGACGCCGACGCCGTCGATCGTCGTCAACTTCCGCTCCTACGCCAGCAATTGCGGCGAGGCACCGACCAATTGCTCGGTGCAGGTCGCCGACACCGTGCTGCGCCAGGGCCAGGGCATGCATGGCAGCTTCAGCCGCGGCGACACCATGAACTTCATGGCGGCGATCGGCCCGGACTTCAAAGCCGGCTATGTCAGCGCGATCCCGGTCAGCAATGCCGATGTCGGCGTGACGGCCGCCCGGCTGATGGGGCTGCGCGCCTCGGAGAAGGGAGACCTGGTCGGCCGCGTGATGTCGGAGGCCATGCCCAACGGCACCGTGCCGAAGGCCTATGCCGGCACGATGAAATCCAAGCCCGCCGAGGGCGGTCTGACCACCGTGCTGAATTTCCAGCGCGTCGGCAGCCAGCGCTATTTCGACGCCGCCGGCTTCCCGGGCCGCACGCTCGGGCTCGAGGCGGAAGCCGGCAAACAAAAAACGGCGGGGAAATAACCCCGCCGCTTTCGCTCGCGCCCCGCACGGGGCGCGAGAATATCCCGGTTGTTACATGCCCGGATCTTTACATTCCAATGTCGAACACGTTCGGCAATTGGCCCGCCAGGGGCAGCGCGGTGGCGCCGAGGAAGGTCGCCACCATCGCCATCAGGCGGCGGTTGTTGTGGCGCTTGCCGCGCATCTGGCCCGCGATCCACTCCAGCATCTCGCTGTTGACCTTGGAGGCATAGGACGGCGCCCAGCTCTCGATGTCGGTGTCGGCCGACAGCGCGACGCTGCGCGGCGGCACTTTCAGGCCCGAGGCGCTTGCGGCATAGTGCGCAACCGCCTTGGCGAGCAGATCGTCGAAGCGGCCGCCATCGGTGCGTTCGGTGGCGGCTTCGTTGATCTCGAACAGGACCTCGGCCTCGGCGCGGCTGACCGGCTGGTCGTTGACGGCGGTGGCGGTCAGGATGCGCGTGCACCAGGCGGTGTCGTCGGCATCGAGCGAGCGGGAGAAATGAACCCTTCCCTTGGTGGTCGGGCCTTCGCCCGTGATCACGCCGTCGCGCACGATGGAGAGTGCATGAGCCGCGGTGTCGCGGCAGGACGGTTCGAGGGACGACGGTTCGACAGATTTAGGCGCAGCGGCGGACATAGTTCACTTCCAGATTTCTTCTGACCGGTCAGCATTTTCATGCCGACGTAAAGGGGTGGTTAACGATTCGATACGGGAGTCGCGACTTTTCGAGATGGTTGCCAATTGGTCGCTGTCAGGACCTCTTAGGTTCTAGGACGCGCCGGGCGAGCGTGATGGAAGTCATAAAAGGCATTATCGGGGCGAGCGAGACCGTGTCACCCCGGATGGGGATGTTTCGCCGCAGGTGCTGCTGTAACAATAAGTTGCTAGGAAATCGGCCCTTCAAGCAAGGAATTCACATTTTACTTGAAGCGGTTCAGTTGGCGTTCACTTGGGCCCGCAAGGCCCCTATACTGGGATCGACGGCAGAAACGAATTATCCAGTCAATTCAATGCGATGAGGTAACATCATGACACTTCCGATCGGCGCCACCGCACCCGACTTCGAGGCCGAGACCACCGAGGGGAAGATCAAGTTTCACGACTGGATCGGCAACAGCTGGGCGCTGCTGTTCTCGCACCCGAAGGACTTCACGCCGGTGTGCACGACCGAGCTCGGCGCGCTCGCCAGGCTGAAGCCGGAATTCGACAAGCGCGGCGTCAAGCTGATGGGCCTTTCGGTCGACCCCGTCGATCGTCATGCCAAATGGTCGGAGGACATCAAGGAGACGCAAGGGGCGGCTCCGAACTTTCCGATGATTGCCGATACCGATTACAACGTCTCGAAGCTGTACGGCATGCTGCCGGCCGCGATCTCGGGCGATCCCCTCGTCCGCACCGCCGCCGACAACCAGACCGTCCGCAACGTCTTCGTCATCGGCCCAGACAAGAAGGTCAAGCTGGTGCTGGTCTATCCGATGACCACGGGCCGGAACTTCCAGGAGATCCTGCGGGTCATCGACTCGCTCCAGCTCACCGCCAAGCATCGCGTCGCGACGCCGGCCGACTGGGCGCAGGGCGACGACGTCATCATCGCGGGCTCGGTCTCCAACGACGAGGCCAAGACGATCTATCCGCAGGGCTGGAAAGAGCCGAAGCCCTACATCCGCATCGTGCCGCAGCCGAAATAAAGACCTGCCCGTTGCGCCAGTGAACGATCCGACATCCCCGGAGCACGCCAGGCGCGTCCTCCGGGGGCAACCGGGGCATGAAACTTCGCGGCGGTGTCCCGTATATTGAGGACCCGCCCCGCGAGACCCATCCCCGATCATGCCCACTCCACAGCCGGTCATCGTCTGGTTCCGCGATGACCTTCGCGTGTCCGACCATCCCGCCCTCCACGCCGCCGCCAAAACCGGCTCGCCGGTGATCTGCCTTTATGTGCTGGACGATACAGCCGGACGGCCATCCGGCGCGGCTGCGCGCTGGTGGCTGGCGCAGTCGTTGCGGGCGCTCGGCGCCGAAATTGCTGCGCGCGGTGGATCGCTGGTCCTGCGCAAGGGACCGGCGGCCAAGGTCGTCGCTGAGCTGGCACGCGAAAGCGGCGCCTGCGCCGTCCACTGGAATGAGATAGCGCAAGCGCCCCATCAGGCGGTTGAGCGGCAGCTCGAAGCGGCGCTGGCAAGGCTCGGCATCAATTCGCAAATCTTCCCCGGCGATCTCCTGGTCCAGCCCTCGGCAATCCGTAACAAGGAAGGCCGGGCCTTGCGCGTATTCACGCCGTTCTGGCGGCGGGTGTTGTCGCTCGGCGATCCGCCAAAGCCGCTGCCTGCGCCGAAAGAGCTGCGCCCTGCGCCGAGGCTTGCCAGCGATGCGCTGGAGAGCTGGAAGCTCGAGCCGACCAGGCCGGATTGGGCGGGCGGTCTCCGCGAGACATGGAGCCCGGGCGAAGCCTCCGCGCGGGCACGCCTGCGCGACTTTCTCAAGCGCACCGCGCGCGTCTATGTCGGCGACCGCGACCGCCCGGACCGCGAGGGCACCTCGAGCCTGTCACCGCATCTGCGGTTCGGCGAGCTCAGCCCGCGCCAGGTCTGGCATGCGGCGCGGTTTGCTGCGGCGGAAGAGCCGGCCCTCGGGCCCGGCATCGAGAAGTTCCTGAGCGAGCTCGGCTGGCGCGAGTTCTGCCGTCACCTGCTGCACGACCATCCCGACCTCGCCACCGAAAACCTGCAAACGAACTTCGACGGCTTCCCGTGGAAGGGCGACAACACCGCGCTCGCCGCCTGGCAGCGCGGGCATACCGGGTACCCCATCGTCGACGCCGGCCTGCGCCAGCTCTGGCACACCGGCGTGATGCACAACCGGGTGCGGATGGTGGTGGCGTCGTTCCTGGTCAAGCACTTGCTGATCGACTGGCGCGACGGCGAGAGCTGGTTCTGGGACACGCTGGTCGACGCGGATGCCGGCAGCAATCCCGCCAATTGGCAATGGGTCGCCGGTTGCGGCGCCGACGCAGCGCCCTATTTCCGCGTGTTCAACCCGCAGCTGCAGGGCGAGAAGTTCGATCCGGATGGAACCTACGTCCGGCGCTGGGTGCCGGAACTGAAGGACATGCCAACCAAGCTGATCCACCAGCCGTGGCAGGCCACGCCGATCGAGCTTGCGAGTGCCGGCATCACGCTCGGCAAGACCTATCCGCAGCCGATCGTCGATCATGCCAGGGGACGCGAGCGTGCGCTCGCCGCCTACGCAAAGATCCGCAGAAGTTGAGCGCTGCTTTGACACAAATTCGAAACCGGATATCGTCATCGCTCCGTACAAACCGTGGGGGACGATATGGACGACGACAAGCCGATCACCGAACAGGCGATGGAGACGATCACCAGCGCCGTGGAAGCGACCAAGGACGCGGCGATCACCGCCGTCAAGAAGGTCAGGAAAGCCGCCAAGAAGGTCGCGAAGAAAGTAGCGCCGAAGAAGAAGGCCTCGAAGAAGAGCTCGAAGAAGGCTGCAAAGAAGTCGTCGAAGAAAGCGGCCAAGAAGGTGACCAAGAAAACTGCGAAGAAGACCGTCAAGAAGTCCCCCAAGAAGTCCGGCAAGAAAGCCGCCAAGTCGAAAAAGAAGGCCGGCAAGGCCAAGCGCTGATCGCAACGCGCGAGCAGGTCTCCGGGTGCGGGCGCGCCCGGAGACCTGCTCCCGGGATACCCTGCCCTCACGGCTTGGATGCGCGCCGGCCCGGATGATGCTTCACGTCAGGGATGGATTCCCTCGCCTACGAGCGCCGGTTGACCACGAACACGGCGGCTGCGCACATCCCCATTCCGGCAATCGCCAGCGCGTCGAGCTTCTCTCCGAACAGCAAATAAGCCATCAGCGCGGTCACCGCAGGCACCAGATAGAACAGGCTCGCGACCGACGTCGCCGCGGCGTGGCGGATCAGCCAGTACAGCAGCCCGATCGATCCGATCGAGAGCGCGACCGCGAGCCAGCCGAGCGCGAGCACGAACTCCCGCGTCCAATGCACCACGCGGTCTTCGAACAGGAAGGCGCCGATCGCGAAGAAGACGGTGACGGCGACATATTGCACGAGATTGCCGGCGCGCCAGTCGATCTGGTTGCAGTAGCGGCGCTGATAGAGCGTGCCGAGCGTGATGCTGATCAGCGAGACCACCGAGGCGAGCCAGCCGAGCCCGGCTTCACCCGTCATGGGGCGGTTGTGCAGGATCAGCACCACGCCGCCGAGGCCGAGCACGAGCCCGGCCCATTGCACCGGCGTTACCTTCTCGCCGAGCCAGCGGTTGGCGATGGTCGAAGTCAGGATCGGCTGCAGGCCGGGAATCAGCGCCGAGAGCCCGGCCGGAATCGAATGCGCGATCGCGATCGCGGTACCGCCGAGATAGAAGCCGTGGACGAGAATGCCGGCGACGGCGCTGTGCGCGATGCCGGTTCGATCAGGCCATTTCGGCCGCGCGATCGCAGCGATCATCGCCATCAGGCCGACCACGATCGCCATCCGGATGGCGAGATAGGTCAAGGGATCGGCATTGTTAACGACGTATTTGGTGCCGATGAATCCGGTGCTCCAGAGCAGGACGAACAGGATCGGCGCAATGCGGGCGGTCAGGGCTTCTTGATTATGGTTCATTGCCGCCCTCATTGCCCCACCAAGGGCTATGCGGCAATGCGAATTTCGCCCGAGACGATGCTGCGCTGCGACGGACGATGCGGCTCAGTTCAGCCGCTCACCATTCGTCCGGACAGGGGTTGATGATCTTCCAGAGCTCGACGCCGTTCTTGATTTTCTTCATGTCGGTGGTGAGCCCGCCATTGCGGCGGATCCAGTCCTTCACCGTATCCGGGTAGTAGGACATCAAGTCGGACGTGCCTTCCGAGCTCGTGACCTTGATGCCGAAGGTGAAGGCCTTGTCGTAATAGGCCTGATGAAAGCCGAGGCTGGCCCGGGGCGTCACGCAGATCTTGTTCATCGGCACGATGCCGAGCACCAGCGTGCAGGCCGAATTGCAGATGCCGTCGATGATGACGCGCTCGCCCTTCTCGCGGACGCGCTTGTACTTGGTCTTGTATTCCTCGACATAGCCGCCGTGGTCCCGGGTGATATGCAGCTCGGCCCGCGCCGGCGTGGCGGCGGCGAGGCAGAGCAACAGCAGGCTCAGAAGCGTGATGCGCATGGCGGCGTGACGGCGAAGCCTTCAGGAATGGACCGGCCTCGAAGGGAGCCCCAAAAGCCGGCGGCAGGATTTTTAACCGAATAGTCTTTGGTCATACTTGTGTGGGGAATCCGTTAAGCATCCCGAAAAGGCCAAAAATGGGCAGGCTTCGGCCGCATCTCCGGCAATTCTGTCACACCCCCCGGGAATCTGCGGGATTGGCCCGGATTTGCCGGTGCCGGACGGGTGCCCCGGGCGTCCGAAGTAGCTATAGATGACTGACCACTACGCGGGTTCCGGAGAATCAAGATGAGCAAGTTGACGCTTGTAGCCGCGGTTGCTGCCCTGTCGGCCGCAATCCTAGCCCCTGGCCTCGCGGAGGCGCGGGGACATCACCGGTACCACCGCTCTTACGCCAATCCGCTGCCCTACCCGATCAGCTATGTGCACAATTACGGCCCCGGCATCACCCCCGGCACATTCGCCTTCTATGATGGCCCGTCGACCAACCACTGCTACCAGAGCGCGGCCGCCTATGTCGGCCAGGACCGCCGCCGGCACCCCTGCTATTGAGGGGCGCTACCGCGTCCCCGGGGGACGCCGGCACGGTCTCTGCGAGGGTGCCACTTATTCGGCGGCGCCCGACAGCAGCAATTGCTTCTCGATCTCGTAGACCGGCAGCTTGACGAGATCCTTGCCGACCTCGCCCCGCAGCGCCTTGCGCATGACGTCGGAGTAATCGGCGCGGATCATGCCGAGCGCGCGCGGTGAGGCCACCATGGTCAGGGCCGTGGTCTCGCCGGAGCTGACGGCGGCATCGAGCCGGCCGGCCAGGCTTCGCAGGAAGGCGCGCTCGGCCTCGTCGTGCCAATCGGTCTGTTCGACCGAGCTGCGGGCGCCGCCGGCCGCGGCGTGCAATCGCCCCGGCGCGTCGCTGCCTTGCGCGCTGGTCGAGGGATTGGGCTGCTCGTGCACCTCCCTGGTGTGAAGGTTCGGAAACATCTCGTCGCCGAGGTTTTCCAGAATGAGCGCCTTGCGCCCATCGCACACGACCAGCCAGTCGCCCTTGTCTAGTCTCATCTTGTCCATTGCACAGCTCCAAGCAACCTGTGAGCCAGCCCTTCGAATTCGTCGAAGCACCGGCCACCTGACAAGACTACGAACGATGCATCGACGGCGAATTGCGCAGGATCAAGAACGCATCGGATGTCCTGTGGGACAAGTGCCGCGCAGGCACAGCCTTGGTCACTCGCTCGAACCTGGGCTACTCGGGCAGGGTTGAGGTCGGCTCTGCGGCGGACCGGCTGAAGATTTGTTCATCAGCATTACATTTCGGTTCCGCCACAATTTGATCCGAACAAGTTCGATATCCTGGATCGCGTAAGCAGAGGAAGACATCATGAATCTCAAGATCGGCCTCGTCGCCGCAGCCCTGTCCGGCGCCATGTTTGGTGCTTTGGCGGCGTCGCCGGCGGCGTCCGCAATGCCCATCGCGCCCGCACCTGCGACGCCGCAGGCCTCCGGCATCGAGCAGGTCCGCATGGTCTGCGACGCCTGGGGACGCTGCTTTTGGCGCCCGAACTACTATGGGTATTACGCGCCTCGGCCGTATTACGGCCCCCGGTATTATGCGCCGCGCTATTACGGTTACGGTCCACGCTATTATGGCCCGCGCTATCGCCGCTGGTGACGTCTGAAGGGGCCCCCGGGGGCCCCTTCGCTGTTGCGAGATACTTCCTTGCACGGTCATTGCCGTCTTGGAGCGTCCAAAACTGATCTAGATCAAAGATGAATGCGCCCGCAGCGTCATTCTACCGCGATGGCGGAGTTGATCGTTTTTCGATGCCCTCAGACGGGCATGAACGTACAGACGCATCTCGAGAAGCAGGTGAGACAGGAGAGACGGAGCCTTGTATCCTTCGCCTGTCCCGCCTGCACGAGTCTGCATTTGATTGACCTCACCTCCGGCCAGCCGATGAGCCGGGAACGTTGACGGTGACATTGATCCGGCGGACGTCATGGCATGATGTCCGCAATACTACGGCCTGGAATTCGGTTTACTGACACGCGATGTTTCGCCATTGATGGCGGTGGATCGACGTTCATTTGATTGTCACATTTCGGCAGCCGGCCAGACCCATGTTGTTCGACGCCCTCGCTCCGTCCTCCGCCCTCCAACTGATCGGCTTTTCCGACATCGATGCGTTTCGGCCGATCGAGACGATGGAAGACGCGAGAAGCATTCCGCTCGACATCTCGAACTTCGCCGCGGTCCGCGCCGTCGTCGCCCTGCCGGCGTGCCGCATCATCATGATGAGATCGTTCGCGCGCATCCTCGACACCGCCTACCGGATGCCGGGCGGGATGGTGATCCTGTCCATGACCGACGACCTCCGGGTCAACCTCAATAGCCTGGATCTCGACGCCCGCTATTTCGTGACGCTCCGCGGCAACGATGAATGCCATTTCGTCGAACCTCAGACCAATCGTCATGCAATGATCATCTTGTCCCCGGCGCTGAGAGACCGGGGCTGGTTCGATCAGGGCGACGATTTGCGGGCCCATGTCGCGAACCGGCCTGCCCTGCTCCACACGCGGCAGCTCCTGCTCGACATCCTGCGAACCGCGTCAGTGCAGCCGCTCCTGTTCGAATCCACCGAGGTGGCGGCCCATCTCCAGGAGGGCTTGCTGCTCGCACTCGATGATCTGTTTCGGATCGATTCGATGTCGGATCGGAGCACCTCGGGCCAGGGCGAGCGCTCGATCAAGCTGGTACAGCGGATCGACGATTACGTCGCGGCCTACCCCACAGCCCCGATCTACACGGCCGATCT
Source organism: Bradyrhizobium symbiodeficiens (assembly GCF_002266465.3). Taxonomy (NCBI): domain Bacteria; kingdom Pseudomonadati; phylum Pseudomonadota; class Alphaproteobacteria; order Hyphomicrobiales; family Nitrobacteraceae; genus Bradyrhizobium; species Bradyrhizobium symbiodeficiens. The sequence continues at coordinate 4,469,391 of NZ_CP029427.2, forward strand.
CGCCGGTGAGTTCGGCGTCTCGATCCGGACGCTCGGCGGCGCGGTCAGCAAGGTGCGTGGCATGAGCCTGCACCAGTACATTCGCCTCAAGAGGCTGTGGGCGACCCGCGCCCGCCTGCTCAAGGGCGGCGGCGCCACCGTGGCCACGTGCGCGCGCGCGCAGGGCTTCCATCATCTGGGCGAATTCGCCGCAGCCTACCGCGCGACGTTCCACGAGGCGCCCTCCGATACTCTGGCGCGGGGACGGCAAGGCGGCGTCCCGTCACGCTGACTGACGGACATCCTGCACATCAAAGCGGCCAGGGAACCGGTTCCCTCAAACCGCGTTACCCGTCAGAGTAGTGCGCCGCCGGCCCGCCCGGAGCGCATGGAGGCACCCCCGCGCGACCGCCGCGCGGGGTTTGCATGCAGTGGTTCAGGGAAACGAATGTCCATCAACCGTAACGTACTGTTTCTGATTATCGGCGCTCTGGTCGTCACCGCAGGCGCGCTTGGCTACAATCTCTACCAGGAGAAGAAGCAGCCGGACGGACTGCAGATCAACGTCGGACCGAACGGACTGAAGATCCAGGGCAAATAGACGGGGGCTCCAGGCAGTTCAGCTCGAAACGAGGAAGCTCTCGTATCGAGTGCGATGGCCCATTTTGGCAATCCAATGAATTGGCGTGCCATTCAGAATAACAACGCGAATTCTCATGCCGTTGAAATTTTGCTGTAAGGCCGGCAAGGCAAGGGACGCGGGTGCTAACCTAGACAGCCGACCATCTGGCGGAATCGGCGACAAGGAAATCGGCGAAGGTCCTTGCGGAGGGTTTCGCACCTCTGCCGTCCGGAAACACGGCGTGCAGTTCGACCGAACCCATATCCCAGTCGGCTAACACCCGAACGAGAGAGCCGTTCTCGATCTCGCCTCTGCAACCGACGCTTGCCATCGAGGTCAGGCCGAGGCCCGCAACTGCTGCTGCTGTCGCGACTTCATTGACGGTCGCCGTCAGTCGGCCACCCACTCGCACCGACGTCACCTTGCCGTTCTTGCGGAACGTCCAGGCGGGGCCGAGGCGCGACGGTCCCACGATGACGGAATGTGCCGCGAGGTTGGCCGGCGTCTGGGGGACGCCGAACCGTTCGAGATAGGCCGGCGAAGCGACGATCACGCGTGGCCATGCCGCGATACGACGCGCCACGGCCGTCGAGTCCGGAAGCGACCCAAATCTCAGCCCGATATCGATGCTTTCACTCACGAAGTTCTGCCGCATGTCGTCGGCCACGAGTTCAACCCGCAGCGCCCGATGCTGGTCCATGAAAGTTGGAAGGCGCGGCGCGATCTCCCGGATCGCGAAGGTGGATGAAAGGCCGACGCGTAAAACGCCGCGCAATTCGCCGGTCCCGCGCACCGCGTATTCGGCTTCGTCGAGCGCGCTGAGGATCGGTTCGACCCGTGCCAGAAAGTGGGCGCCGGCCTCGGTCAGGGTGACGGCGCGCGTCGTGCGTGTGAACAGAGCAACGCCCACCTTGCGCTCGAGGGCCGCGACCATGCGGGACACCGTCGGCTGCGGGATATTCAATTCGCGGCCTCCGGCCGAGAAGCTCCCCCGCCGGGCGACGCGAACGAACAGACGCAACGACGAGAGGTGATCATTCATGGCTATTATGAATAACTCAAAGCCATATTCTTCGTCTACCGCCTTCGAATTGAATAGATCACTTTCCCGGTCACCGGACGCAAATGCGTCGCAACCGAGGAAAAAGCGATGTCCCTTCAAGACAAATTGGATGCCCTCAAGACAAAATTCGAAACCGAAATGGCTCCGCCTGATGTCGTGGCGGTCATGCACCGCGTCACCGACGAACTGATCGCCTCGGGTCAGGCTGGCCGTGCTCTACACGCGGGCGACCTCGCCCCGGTGTTTGCGCTGCCCGATCCGGACGGCAAGCTCGTGTCTTCGCAAGACTTGCTGGCCAGAGGTCCGCTCGTCCTGACATTCTATCGCGGCGCCTGGTGCCCGTTCTGCAATCTCGATCTCCAGGCGCTCGAGGAGGTTCGGCCTGACATCGAAGCGCGCGGTGCGCTGCTCATGGCCGTGTCCCAACAGACGGCCGCCAACAGTCGCAAGTCTCAGCGCAACAACCGGCTCGGATTCCCCATTGTCGGCGACAAGGGCGGCGAACTGGCCGCGAAATTCGGGATCCGCTGGCACCTGCCCGAAGACCTGCAGGCGATCCACAAGCAGCTCGGCGCCGACCTCGTCGCCTTCAATGGTGAGGATAGTTGGACGCTGCCGATGCCGGCGCGATACGTGATCGGGCAGGACGGTGTCATCGCCTATGCGGAAATCAATCCGGACTATACGCGCCGGCCGGAGCCTTCGGACGTGTTACCCGTCCTCGATGAACTGAAGCGTTCGGGCGCGACTTGACGCGGCATTCTCATTCTCGAACCTCAATCGAGGAACGAGTTGTATCTCCGGCTCTGCAGCAGATGGCATCCCCAGGCGAATACGACCGATCCTTTCACGCGAAGCGGCCGGCGCCTGGGGCATCAAGAAGACCCGTTCATGTCAAGAACTGCCTTGAGTTGCAACCCTGGGTCGAGAAGCTCGAGACTCTCGTACCGAAATGGCGCGCTCGGAGAGATTCGAACTCCCGACCCTCGGAATCGAAATCCGATGCTCTATCCAGCTGAGCTACGAGCGCCCTGGCCCGGGGTACCGGGCCGCAAACCGAGACTTGCCGGACCGGCGGCTGACAAGCCAGCACACCGGACGGCGGTTCGGATGGGTTCGAATTAGCAGAGAGACCGACCAATAAAAAGCCCTCCCCGCTCGGTTTCGAGGCGGGTCGGAGATGCTCTCACCAGGTCGTGTCGAAGAGCCCGAAATGAGGCTGCTGGGCGACCAGCATCATCGGTCGCCCCTGCTGCGGTGCCGGACGCGTCCTGGCGACTTTGCGCTTGGGCTGCGCCTGGACCGGAGAAGCCTGAGTGGAAACGCGCCCTTGGGATGTCTGAGCCTGAGCGGCCTGCGGCTTGGCTTCGGGCTTCCCCGTTGCGGCGGTATCCGTCCTCAGCGGCGGCGTGAACTGGGCGAACGTGTCGCGCACCCGCGCCTTGGCCGATATTTCGGCAAGCGCCGCCGACGTGCTGTCTTGCACCGGCGGTTGGGGTGAAACGACAGCGGCGGTCTTCACCGCTGGCGCGGCGATCGTCGGCTGGCTGGTGTCGAGGACGACGCGCTCAGGCAGGTGCCGATCGGACCGGATTCGGATCAGGGGCTGATCGTTGCTTGCGGTCGCAACGGCCTGCGCCACGGGCGCCGCCGGGTAAACGAAATTCGCCGCGAACAGCAGTGCGAGCAGGGCTCCACCAACAAAGACGAAATACCGAAAGATGGGCATCTGCCGCGCTCCGCCCCCCGCATCCGCGCGTGGGCTCTACGCCTCAACAGGCGATCTGCTAATTGGTTCCTGGCCCAGCCGTTCGGTTCAAATGGCGACGCGAGGTTTTTTAGCCAAGGACCAAAGAGGGTAACTTTTCCGCTACCGGAACGTGCCACCGTATGCGCGGCGTGCGGCAACCAGCGAACATTTTGCCTGATCGGCGTTCACGTTGACGAAGCCGACGGGGACACGCGCAAAGGTCTTGCGGCTCTTCATGCTGACTGGATCCGCCAGCACACGGCTGCGGTCGGTGAGATGACTGCCGTCGCGCCGCGCAAAGGCGCAGACGATCTCGACATCTTTTACGGCATAGTCATTGTCGTTTCGCAGCGTGAACGTCACCAGGGCTCTCGAGCCAAGGCCTCCGCGGCGCCAGGTCTGCGATGAAATCCTGAGACGACCGAGTTCTGCCACGGCAGGTGACCTGGCCGCTGCCTGGGCTTCCGAAACCGGCGACACCGCTGCGGCCGCATCGGCTGAAGGAGCTGCCTCGACGGCCGCCAACTCCGCCTTCGCGGGCTCAGCACTATTGCCCTTGGACAGGGGCAGCAGCATCCAGGCGCCGCAGCCGACGATGATGGCCGCCAGCAACCAAAGAAGGCTGCGTCCAAACGAGACGCTCGCGATCGTTATGATCCGCGCCAGTCGCTCGCCGGTCCCGGCGAAGCGCCCTAATCCGATCCGGTCGAGCCTGGCGTTCATGGTTGCATCACCGATCGCGGCCGAAGCTCGTCAACGACGGAGTACCCACGGCCTTACCTTAATCCGGAAGACGACCTAAGGTTCCCGCGTAGTCGCGAATCGGCAAGGACGGTGGCGATCACCGCCTGCGGCCGCTAACATGCGCTGCAACATCGAAGGCCCGTCGGGAGAAACTGAAATGCCAGTCGTCACTTGGGATCACGTCCATCTGCGCAGCCCCGATCCGGAGGCCACGGCGGCCTGGCTACGCGATATCCTCGGTGGCGAGATCGTTGGTGCGCCGGGGCGGATCGAGGTAAACCTTGGCGGTGCCAGGATCTTCATCGCGCCGCTCGAGGGCGACAACGCCGTCAACCCGCCGCCGCCGCACCCGCATCAGGGGCTCGACCATTTCGGCCTGGCGGTGAAGGACATCGATGCCGTTGCAGCCGAGATCAAGGCCAAGGGCGTCACCTTCACGCGCGAACCGACCACGATCCGGCCCGGCGTGCGCATCTGCTTCATCCGCGGCCCCGAAGGCATCTCCATCGAGCTGCTCGAGCGCGACAAGAAATATACCTGAACCGGCGCAAGCCCACCGGACGATGCGCGGCTAAGTCATGCTGCCGGGCATGAAGCAGCGGATGCTGACGCCCATATAGCCGTAGATCGGCCATACCATGGTGCGCCCCACCCGGTTGGGCTCGGAGATCACGGCCTCTTCAGGCACCTCGACCCAGACGAGCTCCTGCGGCCGCCCTTCAAGCCCTGAGGCATAGCGTGGGAGGCGGACACGATAGTGCCCGTCCTTGCTGTCCCAGTCGGTGTCCGAGAGCGCCGAACCGTCGGCATCGGAGCAGCACGGCCCCTTGCCGCTGCGCAGGCCGTCGAACCAGGCCTTCAGATCGGCATTGGTGTTGGCGAACTGGCCGCGGTCGCGCGCGTGCCCGAAGGGTGCCGCGAACGCAACCAGGACCAGGGCACCCGCTAGCCTCGTCACGCTTCGCCAGCGTGTTGCGTTGCCGGAACGCCGTCGTTCGCTTTTGCAATTGGTGGGACGCGCACTGTACAGACGCGGCTCGTCGCCGCCGGAATCGATCCAGTTGCTCATCATCTTGCTCCAGCACTCCGCGGCCAGTGCAACAATTGTCATGCATTTCGCGGGCCAACCTTGATTCGCAGACGACCGGCCTCACCCCGTCATCAGACCGTCATGACGGCGTCACGCACAAGCCGGGACAACAACGGCTCGCGGCGGCAACTTCCCGTGGCCGCCGGCAAACTGCCGCGTTGCGCGAGGCGATACGCTTTGGCATAAAAGCCGGACCGGTTACGCCATTGGGCGATGGCGGCCGGCCTGCGGGACGTTATGAAAAACGGTCTCTATTCGATTCACGTGACCCTGCTCGATGGTCGAGCCGGCAAGGGCAGCGGCGTGATTCTTTTTCGCGACGGCAAGATCCTCGGCGGCGATGCCTACCTCTATTACACCGGCAGCTACGTCGTGAAGGACAACAACACCTTCAAAGGCGAAGTGCTGGTGCAACGCCACACCTCCCCGCGAGGCGACGACAATCCGCTGTTCGGCGGCCCTGCCCCGGTCGGCATCGGCGTCACTGGCACCTTCACGGAGACACGCGGGGAGATGACCGGCACCGCGCTGGTCGGCAAGGCCAGCCAGATTTTCGGCGCGACCCTGCAAAAGCTCGCGGACGTCGATTAGAGCCGATTCCGTTCCGATGCTATCGGAACGGGGCTCTACATTTTGTTTGACGCGTTTTTTTGTTTGACGCGTTTTCTTGACGCGAACCGGCAACCACTTCGCTCGAAAACGCTGTTATTCCGCGGCCTGCTCCAGCGGCGCGATGCGCGGCAGGATGATCTGGATGCGGGTGCCGCTCCCCGGTTCGGAATCGAGATCGAGCCGCCCGCCGAGCCGGTTGGTGACGATGCTGTAGACGATGTGCAAACCAAGACCCGTGCCGCCCTGGTCGCGCCGCGTCGTGAAAAACGGATCGAAGGCACGGCGACGGACGTCGAGCGACATGCCGCAGCCATTGTCTGCGAAGAGGATCTCGACATTGTCCTTGCCGGACTCCCGCACCTGGATGTCGATGGTCCCCGGCCGCCCGTCCGGGAAGGCGTGCGCCACCGAATTGAGAAACAGATTGGTCAGCACCTGACCGTACGGGCCCGGATAGCTGTTCATCGTCAGGTCGGGCTGGCACTCGACGTTGAGCGTCAGATTGTGCTTGCGCAGGCCCGGCCTCAGACTCATCACCACCTGCTCGGTGAGGTCTCCGAGATCGAAGCTGCGCTGATCCGAATAGTTGCGGTCGGCGGCGACCTGCTTGAACGACTGGATTAACTCGGCGGCGCGGTTGAGATTGGAGACGAGCTGCGAGGACGCGTCGCGGCTGGTGCTGAGGAAGTCGTTGAGCGAGGAGCGGCGCAGCTCGCCGCGCTCGACCTCGGCGGTGAAAAGCGCCGTCTTGCGCTCCAGCGCGGAGGCGACCGTGAGGCTGATGCCGACGGGGTTGTTGACCTCGTGAGCGACGCCGGCAACGAGCCGCCCGAGCGCGGCAAGCTTCTCGGCCTCGATCAGCGAGGCCTGGGTCTCGCGCAGATTGCGCAGCGCGGTCTCGGCGGATTCCTTGGCCTTGCGCATCTCCTGCTCGCCACGCTTGCGCTCGCCGATATCGAGCGCCACGGTGACGATCCGCTCGATCTCACCCTCGGCATCGAGCAGCGGCAGCTTGTTGACCAGCCATTGCCGCATGTTGCCGGAGGAATCCTTGTACTCCTCCTCGTAGAAGCCGAGGCCCCTGCGGAGATTGAGCACGCGCTTGTCATTCTCGTCGGTCTTGGCCGCGCCGTAGCGCGACATCAGATCGGCGGTGGTGCGGCCGAGCGCGTCGCCGGGCTCGATGCCGAAGATGCCGGCCATGTAGCGGTTCATCAGCACGTAGCGCAGGTCGCGGTCCTTGACGTTGATGACCGCGGGCACGGTGTCGATGACCTGTTGCAGCAGGCGCCGGCCTTCGGCGATGGCGTCCTCCGCCCGCTTCTGGTCGGTGATGTCGCGCAGCGTGCCCTCATAGCGCACGATGTTGCCCGCCTCGTCGCGCACGCCGGTGGCGCTGTCGGAGAGCCACAGGATGTCGCCGCTGCGCTGGCGTACCTGATATTCGAACTCGCGTACCATGCCGTCGCGCGTCATCAGCCGCTGGTATTCGACGCGCGCCTCGGGGTGGACGTAGATGGTGTGGGCGATGTCGTTGATGCTGTCGATCAGCTGCTCCGGGCTGTCATAGCCCATCATCCGCGCCAGCGCCGGATTGGCGTTGAGGAGATCGCCGGCCGGCGTCGTGACGTAGATGCCGTCGACCGAGCCCTCGAACAGTTTCCGGTAGCTCTCCTCGGCGAGGCGCTGCTCGGTGAGCGCGCGCACCGCCGCCTCGCGCGCCGTGTCGGCCTCCTCCAGCGCGCGGCGGAACACCTCGGCGGCGCGGGCGATGTCACCGATCTCGTTGTCGAGGTCGGCGGACGGGATCGAGGTGTCCTTACGACCGGCCGCAAGCGCGCGAATCGAGCGTGCGATCTGGGCGAGCGGACGCACCGTCCTGCGCACCACGAACAAGGCAGCGCCGATGCCGATCAGCACGCCGATGGTACCGAGCACGATGCTCTGCCATCGCGCCTCCGTCAGCGTCCGGGCAAAGTCGCGCGACAGCACGTGGCCGCGCCGGGCACTGACCTCGCGCAGCAATTCGGTGACGCGGCCGATCAGCCGGCCCTCGGTCCCCAGCACCTCGCGGTCGATGTCGGCGATCTGCCGCTCGCGAACCGCCACGGCCATGATGGCCTCGGCATAACCGTTCACCGCCGATCTCAGCCCGGCATCGCCAATGTTCAGGGCCCGCATGCTCTGCGCGGCCTGCTCCGCCGCGGACGGGTTGCGCGCGAGCAGCCCGAGCGCGATCCGGCTCTGCGCCTCCGACAGGCGCGAGGCCAGCTCACGGTCGGCGGTGCCGGAGACGGCCAGATCGAACTGTTCGCGCAGCGGCGGCAGGCCGCCGAGCAGCTGGGCGCGGCGATCGATCAGGGTCGAGATCCGCTCGAGGCCGTTCCGATAGGTCGCAAGCCGCTCGGTGACCCCGTCGATCATGTCCTGCTGCTCGGGCGCGAGCTCGATGCGGGTCTTCTTCAGGATGTCGCTGAGCGTCGAGGCCGCTTCGCCCACCTGCTTGAACTGGATGCCGGCGCCCGGATCTGTAACGAAGTCGCGCGCGGCAAGCCGCAGCTCGTTCATGCGGCGGTCGATGTCCTCGGCGAGGTCGCCGACGCTCTGGAGCCGCTGCAGCTCGGCGAAGGTCGTGTCGATGTGCCGGATCGCGATTACGCTCGCGGCCGACGTGACGATGATCACCGCCAGCACCAACAGGAAGCTGCCGAAAGTGAGCTGGCCGATGGAGAGCGAGAATATTCGCTTTTTCTCAGGGGTCGGCGTCAATTCGGCGGACATTGGGCTGTGAGGACCGGGATACTGGAGCCCCAATATACGACGTATTGCCGCCCCGGGGAAACATGCCTCGGGCCGCCGATTATCCTTAATATGGGGCTTCGGAGCCCCTTCCCCGATCTATGACGGTTTGACGCTCGCCTGCCTCCGGGCCGGGATCGTCATGGCGGCGACGCCGAAGACGACGCAGGCAAGCCCGATCCAGGCGGTCCGGCTCAGGCTCTCGCCGAGGAAGGCGACGCTGATGGCGACCCCGATCGGCACCCGCAGATAGGCCTGCGCAGTGGTGCCGACCGACCCCAGGGTCTGGATCAGGCGGAAGTAGATCGCGAATGCCGCGGCCGTCGAGAATACGGCGAGCGCGAGCAATGCCAGCGCTGAACTTTGCGACGGCGACAGCGTCCAGGGCTGCTCGACCACGAGCGAGGCCGGGATCAGGACTGCGGCGCCCGCCAGCAGCGAGCCGGCAGCGGGCGCCATGGGATCGAGGCCTTTGAAACTGCGGCCGAAGATCGCGGCGCAGGCATAGCAGATCGTGGCGGCGACGATGGCCGCCTCCGCAAGGAGGCCGCTACCGATGTCGTGGAAGGCATCGACGCCGACGATCAGCAGGATGCCGGCCATGCCGGCAACCACGCCCAACAGCTTTCGCGATGTGGTCGTCTCGTGACGCGTCACCACGGCCGTGAGCAGGAAGGTGAAGATCGGGCCGGCCGAGTTGAGGATGGTGGCGAGCGCGGCGTCAACATGGCGCTCGCCCCAGGCGATCAGCGTCCAGGGGATGACGCTGTTGAGCACGGCCTGGAAGGCGAAGCGCTGCCAGGTCGCCGCGTCCGTGGGCATCCTGATGCCGCGCGCCCACATCACGACGAGCAACAGGAGGCCCGCGATCGTAGTCCGCGCCGCGATCAGCGTGATCGGCGGAATGGTGGCGACGCCGAGCTTGATGAAGGTGTACGAGCCGCCCCAGAGCGTTGCGAGGGCGACGAGGAGCGCGAGCTCGGCGGCGATGTTGGTGTCCTGCCTTGTGTCCATGGCCGCTCCGTCCTCCCTTGTGGACGGAACCTAGCGCGGTCGCGGGCCTCAATACTTCGGCTGGCGTCGAAGTGTCTTAGCCCACCGCCCCGACCTCGAACACCTCGCCGTCATAGCCGGCCTCGCGGGGGATGCGCAGCTGGCGGCCGGTTTCGGTCTTGGTCATGACGGGCATCACCGTGACGATCGATAGGCCCTTGGCATGGTCCAGCGCGGCGCCCACGCTGCCCTGCTTGGCGAGGCGGATCAGATTGCGCGTGGTCGGGAACGGCAATTTGAAGCGGCCGCTCTCGCCGCCCTCCACGGCCTCGCGCGGCGAGACCCAGATCGAGTCGGTGGACTCCCGGCCGTCATGGGCGCCGAGTTGATCCGGCGGCGCCGCGGCGAGGAAGAACCAGGTATCGAACCGCTTGGGCATGCCCTCCGGCGTGATCCAGTGCGCGTAGGGAACGAGCGTGTCGAGCGCGAGCTGGAGGCCGTTGTCATCGAGAATTTTCAGGAAGCTGATCTTGTGCTCGTTGAGCGCGATGCGATGGCCATCTGCAAGCTCGCCGGCACGCTTGGCATCAACAGGCGTGCCGGTCCCCTTCGCGCGCGCCAGCAGGATGCCGCTCTCCTCAAAGGTCTCGCGAATCGCGGCGATGCGAAAACCACGATCCGCTTCGCTCAGACCCTCGCCGCCCGAATAGAGATCGGTGCGCGCGACGATCTCGTTGTCGCCGGCGTCGACGCTGCCGCCGGGAAACACCAGCGCGCCCGAGTTGAACTCGATCTGATGATGGCGGACCATCATGAAGACCTCAATCTCGCCGCGGCCCGTGCCGTCGGCCTTCCCGCCGTCGCGCAGCAGGAGGATCGTCGAGGCCGGGCGTGATGCTGATGTCTCGGCCATGCAACTAACCTGCGGCGCTGGATTGCGGGCCGAGATTGGCGCGCTTGTCGACCCGGGCAACGCGCGACAGCAGGTACTCGACCTCCGCCTTCGCCGTCGCCGTGATGGTCGCGCCCGGCTTGCGCTGGGCGCTGGAGGCGATGATGCCGCGCTTCTGCAGCACGTATTTGCGGATGGTCAGGCCGACGCCGGGCTGCTGCTCGTAACGGATCAGCGGCAGATGCGCGTCGAACAGATCGTGCGCGGCGTCGCGCTTGCCGGCCTTGGAGAGGTTCACGACGTCGATCAGAAGCTCCGGGAAGGCGTAGCCGGTCATGGCGCCGTCGGCCCCGCGCTCCATCTCGAAATCCAGGAACGTGCCGCCGTTGCCGCAGAGGATCGAGAGCGGACGGAGCGAGCCGTCCTTCTGGAAGCCGCGCAGGGTCGTGATCTTCTCCAGCCCTGGCCAATCCTCGTGCTTGAGCATCACGCAGTTCGGATTGTCCATGACGATCTTGCGGATCACGGCGGGAGTGAACACCACCGAGAGCGTCAGCGGATAGTCCTGCAGCACCCAGGGAATATCGGGGCCGATCGCCTCGGCCGCCTGCTTGAAATAGCCGGTGATCTGGTCGTCGGTGCGCAAGGATGGCGGCGGCGCGATCATCACGCCGGCCGCGCCCGCGTCCATCGAGGCCTTGGCCAGCGAGCGCATGGTGGCAAAGCCCGGCGCGGAGACGCCGACGATCACCTGCATCTTCTTGGCGCGCTTGACGAAGCGCACCGCGACCTGCTCGGCTTCAGTGGCATCGAGCTTCGGCGCCTCGCCGAGGATGCCCAGCACCGTGACGCCGTCGCAGCCGACTTCCTCGTAGAAATCGGTGAGGCGGTCGATCGAGCGCTCGTCGATCCGGCCATCGTCGTGGAACGGCGTCGGCGCGATTGCGAAGGTGCCCTTGGCGTCGGCGGTGAGTTTCATCGTCTTCCTTGTTTCTCTCTGTCGATGGCTAAAACCTCCGTGCGCCCATCTTGATCTGCTCCTCGGAGAAGAAGATCTCCTTGGCGTGATCGGCGATGTCCCGGGCGTTCCAGCCCGTGTGCGGCGGTTTCCAGCCTTCCATTTCCATCATCCGCATTTCGCGCACGCCGCGGGGCCCGGACACGCCCAGCACCTTGCCGGTCTGGTCGCCCGACAAGTCGCTGACCATGTATAGCACGGCCGGCGCGATGCCGTCCGGCCCCAGCGCGGCGCCCGGGTTCTCCTTATAGCGGGGCAGGTCTGCGGTCATGCGGGTCAGGGCGCCCGGAGCGAGCGTCCAGATCCGGATGTTGTACTTGCGGCCCTCGATCGCCAGCACGTTGGACAGGCCCCAGATGCCGCCCTTGGCCGCGCCGTAATTGGTCTGGCCGAAATTGCCGATCAGGCCCGAGGTCGAGGCGGTGTTGACGATGACGCCGCCACCGTTTTCCCGCATCCAGCGAAACACCGGCATGGTGCAACAAAAGGTGCCCTTCAGGTGCACCTTGATGACCTTGTCCCAGTCGGCCTCGGAGGCCTTGTGAAAGGTCTGGTCACGGAGGATGCCGGCATTGTTGACGAGGATGTCGGCACGGCCGAAATGCTTGATGGCGTCGTCGAACACCGACTGGCCGCCTTCCATGGTGGAGATATCGGCACCGTTGGCGACCGCCTTGCCGCCTTCGGCCGTGATCGCGTCCACCACGAGCTGCGCCATCGATTTGTCGGCGCCGGAGCCGTCACGGGGCCCGCCGAGATCGTTGACGACGACCGAGGCCCCTTCCCGCGCGAACAGCTTCGCGTAGGCCTCACCGAGCCCGCCGCCCGCGCCGGTGATCAGCGCAACCTTGCCATCGAGTAATCCCATGGTGGCCTCTCCCTGTTGCTTTTGGCTCCGTCATGGCCGGGCTAGTCCCGGCCATCCACGAACTTGGTCGCCAACCGCGCGAAGAACGTGGATGCCCGGGACAAGCCCGGGCATGACGAGATAACTCAGAGCGCGTCGAGCGGCATCATCACCCAAGCACCGTCTTGCCGTTCTTGATCACCGTCACCCCGCGCGACTTCACCTTGGCTTCGAACGAGATGACGTTGCCGTCCTTCCAGAGGTCCATGGTCACGGTCTCGCCGGGATAGACCGGCGAGGAGAACCGCGCGACGTGCTGGCGGAACGCGGAAGCGTCGTAGTCGGCATAGGTCTGCAGCACGCCGCGGCAGGTGATGCCGTAGGTGCACATGCCGTGAAGGATCGGGCGCGGGAAGCCAGCCTTCTTCGCAAACTCCGGATCGCTGTGCAGCGGGTTGCGATCGCCGCAGAGGCGATAGACCAGCGCCTGGTCGGGACGCGTGGTGATGTCGATGGTCTTGTCGGGTGCGCGCGACGGGATCTTGTGCGGATCGGGCTGGGTCAGGCTCGGCCCGCCGAAGCCGCCGTCGCCGCGGGCAAAGCGCGAGGCGACCAGCGTTGCCAGCTTCTCGCCCTTCTCGTTCTTCAGCACGGTCTGGTGCACGATGACGACGCCCTTGTCCTTGCCTTTGTCGTAGACCTCGACCACGGAGGAGTCGGCGGTGATGTGTGCAGCGACCGGCAGCGGCTGGTGGAAGGTGATGTCGCGCTCGCCGTCGACCACCATCACGCGGTTGAGGTTCATCTCGCCGGGACCCGAGCCCCAGGCCGCGACGGATGCGAAGGTCGGCACCACCTTGAGCGGCCGCGGCGTCAGCGTGCCCTCGTTGACGAAGGCGAGTTCTTTTTCATCCATCGGATCGGCGCCGAGGCCGATGCCGTAGGCATAGAGCATCACTTCGCGATCGGCGTAGGCGTATTTCTGGCCTAGGTTGTTCAGGCCTTTGAGCTCTTCGTATCTGGCGGACATCTTGGTTTTGTTTCCTCCCGGTGGTTCTCATCCTCATGGTGAGGAGGCGCTCTTGCGCCGTCTCGAACCATGAGGATGCCCGAAACGCTTCTTTGTTGTGGCCATCCTTCGAGACGCTTGCTTCGCAAGCTCCTCAGGATGAGGACCGTCCTACGCCACCGTGAAGAACGGCAGTGGCGCGCCGTCGGTCGGCTTGAACACTACCTTCACCTTCTGGCCGATCTTCAGCTTCTCCAGATCGCAGTCGACGAAATTGGTCTGCACCGACGGGCCCTCCTTCAGCGTGACGTAGCCGATGGCGTAGGGACCGGTCGGCGACTTCCGCATGAGGCTCCAGGTGTAGATGGTGCCCTCGCCCGAGGCTTCCTCCCACACCGTCTTGTCGGAGTAGCAGAACGGGCAGATCGAGCGCGGGAAGTAATGGGCTTCGCCGCACGCGGTGCAGCGCTTGATCATGAACTTGCCCTCTTTCGCCGCATCCCAGAACGCTGCGGTCTCGGGGTTCGTCACCGGGGCCGGATATTTCTTTGCATCTACCATCACACGCGCTCCAGAATGGCCGTCGAAGCGGCGTGGCGAACACCCAGAAGGCCGCCGGTGCCGTGGGCGATGGCCAGATCGCAATTCTTGACCTGCACCTTCGGATGCGCCTCGCCGCGCAGCTGCCGCACGGCCTCAATGATCTTGGTCATGCCGCCGCGGTTGACGGGATGGTTGCTGCAGAGGCCACCGCCGTCGGTGTTGAACGGCAGCTTGCCGACGCCCGAGATCAGATTGCCGTCGGCGACGAACTTGCCGCCCTCGCCCTTCTTGCAGAAACCGAGGTCTTCCAGCTGCATCAGCACCGTGATGGTGAAGCTGTCATAGATCGAGGCGTACTTGATGTCCTGCGGCGTGATGCCGGCTTCCTCGAACGCACGCGGGCCGGACCAGATGCCGGCAGAGTAAGTAAGATCGAGATCCTTGCCGCCACGCGGGCCCTTCATGGCTTCGCCGTGGCCGATCAGCTTGACCAGCGGCTTCTTCAGGCTCTTCGCAATCTCGGGCGTCGTCACGATCAGCGCGCCGCCGCCGTCGGAGACGACGCAGCAATCCATGCGATGCAAGGGATCGGAGATCATCGGCGAGTTCAGGACGTCCTCGACGGTGACGACGTCCTTGAGCATCGCATGCGGATTGTACTGCGCATGGTGCGAGGCTGCGACCTTGATCCAGGCGAGCTGTTCGCTCGTGGTGCCGTAGTCGTGCATATGGCGCATGGCACACATGCCATAGGCATTGTGCGTGGTCGCGCCGTAAGCCAACTCGAAATCGGCCTCGGCGCCGGATGCGCGTGGCGGCATCGCGCCGGTGCGCGGCTTGCCGGCCAATGTGATCAGCGCGATCGAGCACTTGCCGGCCGCGATGGCTTCAGCGGCATGGCCGAGATGGATGATGTAGGAACAGCCGCCGGTCTCGGTGGAATCGACGTGGCGGAGCTTCTTGGTGTTGAGACCGAGATAATCGACCATCGGCCAGGCGCCGCCGGGCGCATCGCCGGCGCAGAAATAGCCGTCGACATCATCCTTGCTGATCCCGGCATCCTCGATCGCCCCCTTGGCGACCTCGGCGTGGAGCTGCGCGGTGGATTTGTCCGGCGCATGCCGGGTCGGGTGTTCGTAAATCCCGGCAATGTAGGCCTTGCCCTTGATGGTCAAAACAGAGGTCTCCGCTGGCGTTTCTTATTGCTCCGTTTTTCTGAACCGCGGTGGGCGGATTGGCAAGCGCGTAAATATTCCGCCCTGCGAGAGGGCAGCGGGTTGGCGCAAGTGGGTGATCATGATCGAGCTCACAGCGCCCGCGGAGGTACCCATTTTTTGAAAAACAACCCCATGCACAGTAGAGCGGTGGTTGATTTCACTTGAGAATTTCCACGACCGACAAAGCGACTTTGCTGGCTCGTAGGGCGGATTATCCGAAGGCGTAATCCGCCACTTTGATCTCGACCCGGAATGGCGGATTACGCTTCGCTAATCCGTCCTACGGGACTGCCTATTCCGCCGCGATCTGCCTCGGTGCGGGCGGCGGGCTCGCGAGGTCGGCGGCGAGCTGGGCATAACGCGCTTTCGCATCTGCCACCGCCTTCTCCTTCACCGGGCCGTAGCCGCGGATGCGGTCGGGCAGCGAGAGCAATTCCACCGCGGTGTCGATGGTGACCGGCGACAACAGGCCGAGCACGGTTGCGACGTCCTTCTCGTAGCCGGCGATCAGATCGCGCTCGAGCTTGCGGTCGGGGCTGCGGCCGAAGATGTCGAGCGGCGTGCCGCGCAGGAATTTGAGCTTCGCCAGCACGCCGAAGACGTTGAGCATCCACGGGCCGAAGGCGCGCTTCTTCGGACGGCCGAGCGGGTCGAGGCCACCACCGAGGATCGGCGGGGCGAGGTTGAAGTTGAACGTGAAGTCGCCTTCGAATTGATCGCGGAGCTGCTTGGCGAAGGCGCCATCGGTGTAAAGGCGCGCGACCTCATATTCGTCCTTGTAGGCCAGCAGCTTGGCGTAGTTCACCGCGACCGCGCGCGGCAGCGCCTCGTCGTAGCCACCCTTGACCGCGGCATCCCGCACCTGATCGACCAGCTTGCGATAGCGCCGGGCGAGACCGTTGTTCTGGTAAGCGGTCAGATGCCTGGTGCGATGCTCGATGACCTCGTCGAGCGTCATGGCGTCCAGCGTCTTCGGAGCAACGACCTCGTCCGTTCCCTTCAGCATGCCGGAGAGGCGCGCGGGATCAGCGACCGCGAGGCGGCCGAGCCGGAAGGCTTCCTTGTTCATCTTGATCGAGACGCCATTGATCTCGATGGCCTGCTCGATCGATTCCGCGGACAGGGGGAACAGGCCCTTCTGATAGGCATAGCCCATCATCATCATGTTGGTGGCGATGGCATCGCCGAGCAGTTGCTCGGCCGGCTTGCTAAAATCGAAGAACACCGAGTCCTTGTGCAGCGCCGTCTCCAGCAATCCATTCAGCTTCCGAGTCTGGAAGTTGAAGTCGCGATTGAGGACGAAATCGGCGGTGGGTATGACGTGGCTGTTGATGATGCCGCGGGTCCGGGCGGAGTCGCAGAGCGAGATCGTGTCCTTGGCGACTGCGACCACCTCGTCGGCGGCGAGCACGAGATCAGCCGTGCCGGTGACGATGCGCGAACAGGTCACCTCCGCCGGGTGATCGGACAGGCGGACATGGCTGAGCACCGCGCCGCCCTTTTGGGCCAAGCCCGACATGTCGAGGATCATCGAGGCCTTGCCCTCGATATGGGCGGCCATGCCGAGCAGCGCGCCGATGGTGAGAACGCCGGTGCCTCCGACACCGCCGACCGCGATGTTGTAGGGCTTGTCGAGCGTCGGGCGCGAGACCGGCTCGGGCAGCGCGCCGATATCGGCGAGCTCAGCCGGCGCGCGGTGGCGCGGCTTGCCGCCGTCCACGGTGACGAAGGACGGACAGAAGCCCTTCACACAGGAATAGTCCTTGTTGCAGGACGACTGGTTGATGGCACGCTTGCGGCCGAACTCGGTCTCCAGCGGCTCGACCGAGATGCAGTTCGACTGCACCGAACAGTCGCCGCAGCCCTCGCAGACGGCCGGGTTGATCATGACGCGGCGCGCCGGATCCTCCATCAGGCCGCGCTTGCGGCGGCGGCGCTTCTCGGCGGCGCAGGTCTGGACGAAAACGATCGCCGATGTGCCCTGGTGCTCCCGGCACATCTTCATGACGTTCTGCAGTTCGTCGCGATGATAGAGCTTCACGCCGGGCGCGATGCTGTCGGAGGGATAGGCATCGGGCGTCTCAGAGACCAGATAGATCTCGCGGATGCCTTCGGCGTGGAGCTGGAAGGTGATCTGCTGCGGCGAGAGATCGCCGTCGTGGCGCTGGCCGCCGGTCATGGCGACAGCGTCGTTGTAGAGGATCTTGTAGGTGATGTTGGTCTTGGAGGCGACCGCCTGGCGGATCGCGAGAAGACCGGAGTGGAAGTAGGTGCCGTCGCCGAGATTGGCGAAGATGTGGTTTTCGTTGGTGAACGGCGCGATGCCGACCCACGGCACGCCCTCGCCGCCCATATGCGTGAAGGTCTCGGTCGAGCGATCCATCCACAGCGCCATGAAGTGGCAGCCGATGCCGGCCAGCGCGCGGCTTCCTTCGGGGACTTTCGTGGAGGTGTTGTGGGGACAGCCGGAGCAGAAATACGGGGTGCGGGAGACAGGCGCCACCGCCTGCATCTGGGTCGCCTGACGGCCGTTGAACCAATCGGCCTTGGCGCGGAGCATCTCCGCGATCTCCGGGTTGAGATCAAGCCGGAGAAGTCGTTCGGTCAGCGAGGTCGCGAGCGAGGCGACGCTGAGCTCGGCCGAGAACGTCAGGAATCGCTTGTCGTGCTCGTCCATCTTGCCGACGATGCGCGGGCGCACGTCGTCGCGCCAGTTGAACAACTCCTGCTTGACCTGGTTCTCGACGATCTCGCGGCGCTCTTCGATGATGAATATCTCTTCCAGCCCGACCGCGAACTGGCGCACGCCTTCCGGCTCCAGCGGCCAGGGCATCCCGATCTTGTAGAGGCGAAGGCCGATCCTGGCCGCGACCTCTTCGGTGATGCCAAGCTCGCGCAGCGCCTGCCGGACGTCCTCGTAGCTCTTGCCCGAGGCCATGATGCCGAAGCGGGCGTTCGGCGAATCCATGGTGATGCGGTTGACCTTGTTGGCGCGCGCGAAGGCGATCGCGGCAAATCCCTTGTAGTCCTGCAGACGGCGGTCCTGCTCGAAGCGGTCGTCGGGCCAGCGCAGGTTGAGGCCGCCTTGCGGCATCTCGAAATCGGTCGGGATGATGAACGGCTTCATCTCGTCGCTGAGATCGATCTCGGCGGTGGTCTCCACCGTCTCCGTGATCACCTTCATGCCGACCCAGCAGCCCGAATAGCGCGACATCGCGATGCCGAGCAGGCCCATCTCGATCATCTCGTGGATGCTCGAGGGATAAAGATACGGCATCAGCGCCGACATGAAGGCATGGTCGGACTGATGCGGGACAGTCGAGGATTTCGCGCCGTGGTCGTCGCCGGCAAGGCACAGCACGCCGCCGTTCTTGGCGGAGCCGGCCGCGTTGCCGTGGCGGAACACGTCGCCGCAGCGGTCGACGCCGGGACCCTTGCCGTACCAGATGCCGACCACGCCGTCGTATTTGGCGCCGGGCGAGAGGTTGAGCTGCTGCGAGCCCCAGACCGCGGTGGCCGCAAGATCCTCGTTCACGCCGGGCTGGAACTTGATGTTGTACTGTTCGAGGTGTTTTCGCGCGGCGAACAGCTGCTGGTCGTAGCCGCCGAGCGGCGAGCCACGATAACCGGAGATAAAGCCTGCGGTGTTGAGCCCCGCCGCGCGGTCGCGCCGGATCTGGGCCATGGGCAGGCGAACCAGGGCCTGGATGCCCGTGGTGAAGACGTGCCCGGTTTCCTGGGTGTATTTTTGATCGAGACTGATCGGACCCTGGTTGATGCCCATGCCGTCCTCTTTTATCGCCCTGTTCAGGTCTTGCTGACCTAAGCCGTTGCCGTCCCGTTATTTTTAGTTAGGGCGCGCCGACCAATCTCGCCACTCTATGTCGGATATTTCACGATCCGCATCACAAATCTGGACCAAAGGGGGTGTCGGGTTAAAATCGCAACTTCGTGGCCTGAAACATGCGTGCCGTTTTCAATTTGTGTCACCATACCCCCACTGTGGCGAAATGAACTGATGCCCCCGTCGTGCCGGATGCGGGCGATTGGTCGCAGGAGAGACTTTCGATGCGGACGATTCTGGCAGGCTCCGCTCTTGTCGGTCTGGCGTTGTGCAGTGCGGTTGCAGGCGTGGCCCGCGCCGCCGAGCCCTCGCCGGAGCTGATCGCTTACGGCAAGACGCTGGTCGAGGCCGGCGACTGCGCGGGCTGCCACACCGCCGATCCGGCAAAACCGTTCGCGGGGGGCAAGCGTATCGCCACGCCCTTCGGCGCGATCTATGCGCCGAACCTGACCCCGGACCGCGACACCGGGATCGGC
This sequence comes from Bradyrhizobium symbiodeficiens, assembly GCF_002266465.3. Classification (NCBI taxonomy): domain Bacteria; kingdom Pseudomonadati; phylum Pseudomonadota; class Alphaproteobacteria; order Hyphomicrobiales; family Nitrobacteraceae; genus Bradyrhizobium; species Bradyrhizobium symbiodeficiens. The sequence continues at coordinate 4,488,889 of NZ_CP029427.2, forward strand.
GCCTGGCTGGATGCCGATTTCGTGCGCGCGATGCGCACCGGTATCGCGCCCGACGGCTCGAACTATTACCCGGCGTTTCCTTATCCCTATTTCACCAAGATGACGAAGGACGACACGCTGGCGATCCGCGCCTATCTCGGCACACTTGCGCCCGTCATCAGCCGCAACAAGCCGCCGGAGCTGCGCTGGCCGTTCGGCTATCGCGGGCTGATGCGGGTCTGGAACGCGATGTATTTCAAGCCCGGCCTGTTCGAGCCGGACCAGAGCAAGAGCGCGGCCTGGAACAGAGGCGGCTATCTCGTCACCGGGCTCGGTCATTGCGGCGCCTGCCACACGCCGAAGAACTATTTCGGCGCCGACAAGAGCGCGCAGGCACTGTCAGGCAATAAGGTCGCGGGCTGGTTTGCTCCCCGACTCGATGGCGCTGCGCGCACGGGATTGAAATCGTGGAGCGAGGAGGACATCACCGAGTATCTGCAGAGCGGGCGCAATGGGAAGAGCCATGCCGGCGGGCCGATGGCCGAAGTGATCGTCAATTCAACGTCGAAGATGAGCGATGCCGATGTGCGCGCGATCGCGGTGTACCTGAAAAGCCTGCCGCCGGCGCGGCGCGAGACCATCGTGACGCCGCCTGACGAGACCGAAATGAGGGCCGGCCAGGCGGTCTACGCAAAGCTCTGCGTCGCCTGCCACGAAGCCGACGGCTCGGGCAGCCCGCGGATCTATCCGCCGCTGCCCGGAAATGCGCTGCTGCAATCGGTCAATCCGTCCTCCACCTTGCGCATCATCCTCGACGGCGCCCACACCGTGACGACCCCGCGCGCGCCCAACACCGGCGAGATGCCGCCCTACGCCAGGCAATTGTCCAATGAGGAAATCGCGGCGGTGACGAACTACATCCGCAATTCCTGGGGCAACGCGGCGCCGCTGGTGACGCCGGCGCAGGTGGCGAAGGCGCGCAAGGGAGAGGCGAATGGGCAGTAGTGAGTAGCGAATGGCCAGATATCGCCATTCGCACGCGACAGCGCTCACCGCTCCTCATCTCCCGTGAAGACGAATTTCGGCATCTCCCATTTGTAGCGCACCGCGAGCAGGCGGAAGCTGAGACCGAGCACGAAGGTCAGGATCGTCCAGAGCTCGGCATTGAGGTTGAGGCCGAAGGCGGTGGCGTAGAACAGTCCCGTCACCACCGAGACGCTGGCGTAGAGTTCGGATCGAAACAGCAGCGGCACGTCGTTGCAGAGCACGTCGCGCAGCACGCCGCCGGCGCAGCCCGTCACCATGCCCGACACGATCACGATCGGCAGCGAGGCATCCATCTGCCAGCCGACGTTGCAGCCGATCATGGTGAAGACGACGAGACCGATGGCATCGAGCACGATGAACGCGAGGTGCAACCGATGCACCAGCCGTGCGATCAGGATCGTCAGCAGCGCCGCGCCACCCGGCAGCACGAGGTAGATCGGGTTGGCCACCCACACCAGCGGATAGTGACCGAGAAACAGGTCGCGTAGCGTGCCGCCGCCGAGTGCGGTCACGCAGGCGAGAAGACAAACGCCGACATAGTCCATGCTGCGCCGGCCGGCAGCCAGTGCCGCCGTCATCCCCTCTGCCGTGATGGCGACGAGCGCCAGAAGATGCAGGACGCTATCCGTCGGCGGCAGGCTCCACATCGGCTGTTCCCTTCGTTGCGGCCATGGAACCCGCGTGCTGTTCCCTGCCAGACAGGTTCCCGATTCCCGCAACGAGGGCAACATGCGACGAAAGCATAAGGAGGCGCGGAACAGAATCTCGCATCCACGGGTTGTCCGGATGTCACAAACGAGGAGACCCAACCGATGGCTGACGACCGTTTTCCCAACGATCCGTACCGCCCGAACCTCGCCGACGATGAGTATGTTCGCGCGGCGCGCCGGGATGCCGACCTGCAGGCCGACCCCGAGCTCAGCGAAGGCCCCGCCTCGAGCGGCAAGGTTGCGATGTTCGCCGTTGCGATCGCCCTTGTGCTGGGTGCCGTGTTCTACGGCCTGAACAACTCCAGCACGACGAACCAGGCAAGCACCGCGCCGGCGACGCAGACCGCCCAGCAGGCGCCTGCGACCAATCCGGCCGCGCCTCCCGGCATGCGCGACGTGACGCCGCGCAACAACACCGAGCCGGGCGTGACCACGGGTGCGGCGCCGAGCCGGCCGGCCGCGCCTTCGCCGGATACGCCGGCGGCAAAGCCGGCGCCGGATACGCAGACGCCGTCTGATGGCGCGAAGTAACAATTCGCAATGAGATTTGAGAGCGGCGGGACAATGTCCCGCCGCTTTTCGTTGGCCTCTAGCTGAACATCTTGTTGAGCTCGCCGCCGGGATAGCCGCTGCCGAGCTCGGTGAACGTCCCCTTCTCCGCCATCTCCTTGGCCGCGCGCATGAAGCCGCCCCAGGCGGCGCGGGCGAGCGAGCCGCCGACGCTGATCCGGCGCACGCCGAGATCCTCGGCTTCCTGCAACGACAGGCCGGAGGCGCCGATCAGGAGGTTGAACGGTTTTGGTGCGACAGCCTTCACCACGGCTGCGATGTCATCGCGGGTCTTCAGGCCCGGCGCGTAGAGGCAATCAGCGCCGGCGTCCGCGTAAGCGGTGAGCCGGTCGATGACGAGCTTCAAGTCAGTCACGCCCCACAAAAAGGCTTCGCAGCGGCCGACCAGCAGCACGCCGCTGTCGCCGATCGCCTTGCGCGAGGCCTTGATGCGCTCGGCCGCGAGCGCGCGCTCATAGATCGGATTCTGTTTGTCGCCGGTGGAATCCTCGATCGACAGGCCTGCGACGCCGGTGCGCACGCAGCGCTCTACATTGTCGGCGACCCTGTCAGGCTCGACCGCAAAGCCGCCCTCGAAATCGGCGTTGATGGGGATGTCGACCGCCGAGCTCAATGCTGCCAGATGCTGACAGACATCCTCGACGCTGACGTGGTTGTCGGCTTTGCCGATGGTCCAGGCAAAGCCCGCGCTCGATGAGGCGAGCGCCTTGAAACCGAGATGCTGCAACGCCTTGGCGCTGCCGATATCGACCGGATTGGGCAGGATGAAGCACCCGCTCTCGTGCATCTTCCTGAAGCTCGCGCGCTTGTCCGCGGTCGTGACGTGCATGTTTCTCTCCCTTGTTGGCCGCGCAGACATAGGCGCGCCCCGTTCAGCGCGCTAGTGCGCGTCGTGCACCGCCCGGCTGTCCTTCGGCGCCTGCTCGCGATCATTCATGCCGTAGTCCCTGACCACGCTGGCGATGCGCAGATGGTAGTCGGCGAAGATCTGCGCCCTGCCCTTCGCCTGCGTGCGACGGTGCTCCATCGTGTTGCGCCAGGCCTGCACGGCGGCCTCGTCGCGCCAGAACGACACCGACAGGATCTTGCCCTTGTCGGTCAGGCTCTCGAAACGCTCGACCGAGATGAAGCCGTCGATGCTTTGCAGGATCGGCTTCAAATCGGCTGCGAGGTCGAAATAGTCCTGGCGGTGTTCCGGCTTCGGCCAGACCTCGAAGATCACGGCGATCATGGGCATCTCCTGCTGCTGCTTCGCCTACAATACCACCTTGCGCAGGAATGTGCGTTCTTCGGCGAGGATGAATTTGTGTTCCTCGGCGAAATGGAAATTCGCCATGCCCTCCGCGTCCTGCCGCAGCCGGGCGCGATAGGCTTCATAGGCGGCCAGACTCTCGAAGCTGATCAGCGCGGAGGCGATGTTGTTGGTGCCCTCGTGCGGCATGAAATAGCCGATCAGGTCGCCGCCGCATTTCGGGATGATGGTGAGCCAGCGCTTCGAATAGTCCTCGAACTGCGCGCGCTTGAACGGGTCGATCTGATAGCGGATGAAGACGGTGACGGACATGATGGGCTCCTGTTTCCAAACAGTCATCGTGAGTCGCGAAGTTTCGTAGGGTGGGCAAAGCGAAGCGTGCCCACGTCCTAGGTCCGCAACGACGATCGGTGGGCACGTCGCTGCGCTCCTTTGCCCACCCTACGGCCGCGCTCCCGCGATGACAGCGTAGTGAAAGGTTACATCTTGTCCGACCACAATGCTTCGGCTACCATCGAAGCATGAAATCAGGTCCCGACATCGCCCTGGTCGCCTCGCTGGTCGGCGATCCCGCGCGCGCCAACATGCTCACCGCGCTGATGAACGGCCGCGCGCTCACGGCGAGCGAGCTGGCGCAGGAGGCCGGCATCACGCCGCAGACCGCGAGCTCGCATCTGGCCAAGCTCGAGGCGGGCGGGCTGGTCGAGCCGGAGAAGCAGGGCCGGCACCGCTACTATCGCCTCACCGACGACGATGTCGCCAGCGTGCTCGAAGGCCTCGCAGGCCTTGCCGCGCGCACCGGGCACATGCGGGTGCGTACCGGGCCGAAGGATCCGGCGCTGCGACGCGCGCGGATCTGCTACGACCATCTCGCCGGCGATCTCGGCGTGCAGATGCTGGATTCTCTGCGCGATCGAAATCTGGTCAGGCAGAAAAAGCAGGACATCGAGCTGACGACCGAAGGCGAACGCTTCCTTGCCAAGCATCTGCAGATCTCGCCCGGCATGCTCACCCATCCGCGGCGGCCCGTGTGCAAGGCCTGCCTCGACTGGAGCGAGCGGCGCCATCATCTCGCCGGCACGCTGGGGGCCGCCATGATGCAGCGCTTCGCCGAGCTGAAATGGGCGGCGCGCGACGCCACGCCCGGCAGCCGCGTCGTCAACTTCACCCGCACCGGTGAGAAGCAGTTTGCCGCGCTGTTCGGCGATGATGCTGGCTAGCCCTCGCAACTCTTGAACCATTCGCCCCGCCGGGCGACCAATCGGGGCGAAGACGCTTTCGAGACCCCCATGTACCACCTGCTACGTCTGCTTCCCGCCCTGCTCATTGCGGGGTACATCCTGCCGGCCCATGCGGATATCGTTCCCAAATTCGCCGACTATCCGGCCAAGGTCTTCACCGGCAAACCGGCGAGGCCGCGCCTGCACAACCAATACCTGCGCGACGTTCGCGAGCAGTTTGATCACGCCATCGGTGACGACAAGGTCAGCGCGGCCGGCCACTATTACGTCGTCAAGCTGCCCTGCGGTTCGGCCTGCGTCGCCCCCGTACTGCTGGATGCCCGCACCGGCCGCATCACCGAGCTGTTCACGGTGTCCGGCTGGCGGGAAGTCGGCGACGATTTCGACGCCGTAGTCAGCCGTGCCAGCAGCCGTCTCATCGTCTTCCGTGGCGCGCGCAACGAAACCGGCGTCATCGGCAATCACTACTACCTGCTCGGCGAAGGCGGCCGCTTGAAGCATCTGTACACGATGAATACCGACGGCAATTTCGAGACCTCGCCGAAGATCGAATGATGCATCCAAACGCTTCCTCCGGCCGCCACCGGCACGACAATGCCCGGGATGCGCACCGGCGAGAAGCAGTTTGCCGCGTTGTTCGGCGACGGGAAGGACTGATCACGCCATTCGCGTGACATCGCACATTTGCGTGTGAACTCTCAGTCTCGTCGTGGCCGGGCTTGACCCGGCCATCCACGCGCTTATGCGAACGGTCATTCCGTGACCGTGAGAGACCCACCATGATCCGCATCGTCCCGGCCGCCCTCGCCGCCGCTCTTCTTGCTTCCCTGCTCACCACCGCGCACGCCGCAGACACACCGCCACGCGAGCCCTATGGCATCGCACTCGAGGGTTTTGCCTATCCCTACCCCGTGCACCAATTGCCGCTCGTCAACGACGGCGAGCAGCTCAGCATGGCCTATATGGACGTCGCGCCTGCACAGCCGAACGGCCGCACCGTGGTGCTGCTGCATGGGCGCAATTTTCCGTCGAGCTATTGGGCCCCTGTCATCAGGATGCTCAACGACGCCGGCTACCGCGTCGTGGTCCCGGACCAGATCGGCTTCGGCAAATCCTCCAAGCCTGCGGGCGAACTGCATTTCGACACGCTGGCGCGCAACACCATCGCGCTGCTCGATCACTTGCAGATCAACAAGGCCGACATCGTCGCCCATTCACTCGGCGGCATGCTGGGCGTGCGCATCGCCCGCGCCTACCCTGACCGCGTCGCCCACCTCGTGCTGACTGCGCCGATCGGGCTGGAGGACTACCGCCTCTACGTGCCGCCGACGCCGACCGAGGCGATCATCGCGACCGAGGACAAGCTCACCGCCGAGGGTTATCGCAAGCAGCTGCAAACCAACTACGCAATCAAGCTGCCCCCTGATGCGATCACGCCGTATATCGACGCCCGCTTCAACATCAAGAGCAGCCCCGACTACCCGCGCTGGCTGCGCGCCTTCGTCAGTTCCGGGCAGATGATCTATCGCGAGCCGGTCGCGCATGAGATTCCTCTCGTCACCGAACCTACGCTGTTCATCATGGGCGCCGACGACCACAACGCGCCGGGCCGGCCGAACGCGCCCGAGGCGCTGCGGGCCAAGATGGGGCAGAACGCCGAACTGGCGAAAGCGCTTGCCGCCAAGATGCCGAATGCGCGGGCTGAAGTGATCCCGAACACCGGACATCTCGTCTTCCTGGAGGCGCCCGAGAAGTTCAAGGAGCTGGTGCTTAGTTTTCTCGGCCGCTAGCGACACTTGCGTGTCGTCTCAGGCAGGATGCGGCGAACGTTCATGCCGCATTCAGGTCATGATTGGCAGGTTTGGATCGCGCCGTGTCGATGTGTTGCAAGATTTGACATGTCGAATCGTGTCTTTTGATTCATTGTGCGCCTCAAGCGCCACCCCCAAAGACTTGCTCCAAGGACGAGAAGGAAGATCACATGAAATACCTGTTAGCCGCCGCCATGCTCGCCAGCGCGGTCGTCGGTTTCAGCGAGGCCGCCAGCGCCGCCGAGGGCTGCGGCCGAGGGTTCTATCGCGGTCCCTATGGACATTGCCGCCCGATGCGCGGCGCGGTCGTGGTGCGCCCGGCCCCCGTGTATGTAGCCCCGCCGGTCGTCGTCGTGCCCCGCGCGCGCGTGTGCCCGTATGGCTTCCGCTGGTACGCCGGCCGCTGCCGCCCGTTCTGATCTCCTTGCGTCGCAAGATGGCCGCGCAGGTTCAGCCTGCGCGGCCATTTTCGTTCAGGCTTGCTGCCGACGATTCGTCCGCCGTCTAATTTGAGCGACCTCGAGTCGAAACGGGGACCGCGGCTGCGATCCCCGTCCATTTCACGGCTTGCCGCTGCTTACCAATGGCGACGGTGCCAGCGCCGGTGATGCCGGCGCCAATGACGGCGGTGCCAGCCCCAGTGGCGGTGATGGCCATGCCAGTGCACCTGTTCGGGCGCAAGCTTGGCGGCTTCCTCGCTGGTGGTGACGGCAGGATGAGCGTCGGGGTTGCCTTGCGGCATGCGCGTGGGATCGCCGACCGGCTGCGGCGACAACGGCGCGGCCTGCGCGGTCGCGGCGAAGGCGGCGGCACCCGCCGTCACACCCAATGCAAGTTTCAAAAAATTCCGGCGCTCCATGACATATCCTCTAGGCTACCTGGCAAGTGATGCAGAGGAAGTGTCGCGGTCGCGGCATGAACCAAGGCTGAATCGCGTGTTCAGATTCGTTGCGAGGCGAACATTCGGTGCGCCCTATTTGAAAAACTCCTGCGCCAGCACCAGCGTCTCGCGCGAGCGCTTGACGTCGGGCCAGTCGCGGTTGAAATCGGCGACGAGTTGCTTCAGCGCATCGCCCTTCAGCATCGCCGCAAGCTTGGCCTCGTCATCGAACTGATACATCGCCTGATGCAGCGCGGGATCATCGAGACTCCAGAACCGCCACGCCTTGCTCACGCCGAATGCCTTCACCGCGTCGGGTACATGTTCCGTCTCGTACCATCTGTCGAACGCGGCGCGCTGGGCGGGATCGGCGACGGTGGCACGGACGACGAAGAAAGCTGCCGGCATCGGATTTCCTCCTGTTGTTTGAGGCAAGCTTAGCCGCTCCAGTGACCGGCGGCAAAAAAGAGTTGGCACCGGTGTCGGAACGGGCGCCCTTCGCTCGTCCTTTGTTTCGAACCAGGACATTTCTTGAATCAAGACATGGAGACAGCAAATGGCCGACCTTACCCTGACCACCTTCAATTGGGTTCCCCAAGCGCCGCGCGGGTTCGTGCGCGACCTCCGCGTGCGCTGGGCGCTCGAAGAGGCCGCCTTGCCCTATCGCGTCGCCAGCGCCCCGTTTGACGATCGCGGGGCCGCACATTTCGCCCACCAGCCGTTCGGCCAGGTGCCGTGGCTGACCGATGGCGATCTCTCGATCTTCGAGACCGGCGCGATCCTGCTGCATCTCGGCGGGCTCAGCGAGAAGCTGATGCCCACCGATCCGCGCGGTCGCACAGAGACGACGGAATGGGTGTTCGCGGCGCTCAATTCGGTGGAGATGGCCAGCCTGCCCTGGGGAATGTCGAAGTTCATGGGACATCCGACCGACACGGCGGCGTGGAAATTCGTCGATGACTTCCTCAAGCTGCGCCTCAAGCATCTCGACCCGGTGCTGGCAGGGCGCGAATGGCTGGCGGGATCCTTCTCCGTCGCCGACATCCTGATGGCGGACGTGCTGCGCGTCATCGATGGCTTCGACGCGCTGGCGGACAGCCCTGCCTGCCGCGCCTACGTCGCGCGTGCGACGGCCCGCCCGGCGTTCGCCAAGGCCCATGCCGACCAGATGGCGCATTTCGCTGCGGCGGATAGAGCGCGCTCGTAATTCGTAGAGCGGATTAGGCGAAGCCGTAATCCGCCAAGGCCTTCATCCGCCGATACGGACAGTGGCGGATTACGCTGGCGCTAATCCGCCCTACGCATCACACCAGCTTCAGCGGCGCATCGGCGACGACGCGCAGGTCGATGCTGCCGATCAACGCCGCACGGCGCGCCTCCGCAGCGCTGATGGCGTCGTCCGTCTGCCGCAACGTGCTGACGTTCGAGCCGAGCGACACGATCCCGCCGAGCACCAGCGCAATCGAGCCAAGCGCAGCGGTCTGACCGAAGCCGAACACACCGAGGATCGTCACCACCAACAGCGCGGCGCCGCCCCCGATCGCGATCTTGGACGCCAGGATGTACTTCCGGCACCGCTCGGCGATCTCGGCGAGCCGCGCGATGCGATCCTCGATGTCGGAGATTTCGTCGGTCGGATTATCTTCGGTCATCACATTTGCGAGCGAGCAGTTCGGGGAACAAACGAACTTCGATGATAGAGCACGCGACGGCCTAAGACACCGGCCCAACGCATGCAGGAATAGGCCCGAGCGACATAGCGGGCTCGGGCGGAGAATCGTTTGGGCTGGCCGCATCGTTTCCGAAGCCGGGCAAGACCCTGACCCGAACAGCCACCCTGTCCCGCCTTCGATCGGTGATTGCTTCGTATCGGAGACTATCCGGCCCGCTGTAACCAGGTCGAGCCAGATAGAAAATGCTTATGCCGCGGACCCAGCGCCCAATACAAGCTCGGTCGCTTCCAGAGTCGCTCGCCACCTCGAAGTCCTCGATACGATAACAGACGACCCCATGTTCCGGTGATTTCATGAGCAAGAGCCGGGGAAGCTCGACCGGCGCGCAGGTATTGTCGGCGTCGGCGTAGCCTTCGATCACGGTCTCTTCCGCCGTTCGGGCGGTGACGGTCATCTCGCTGTCCTGGGCAAAGCACGATATGTCCATCGCCAGGACCGCGGACGACACGCCCAATATCAGGCCGCACGATCCAATGGCGCACCGCCATGATCTCGATCGACGACGCCAAATTGCCACCGGCGTGCCCTTCCCTCACAACGGCAAATTGTCGTGCTTCTTCGCCGGTGTTTCCACCTTCTTGTCCTTCAGCATCGACAGCGCCCTAGCGATCCGCTTGCGGGTCGAGTGCGGCATGATGACGTCGTCGATGTAGCCGCGCTCAGCGGCAATGAAGGGCGACAGGAAGCGGTCTTCGTATTCCTTGGTGCGGGCGGCGATCTTGTCGGGGTCGCCGATGTCGCTGCGGAAGATGATCTCGACCGCGCCCTTGGCGCCCATCACCGCAATCTGGGCGGTCGGCCAGGCGTAGTTCATGTCGGCGCCGATTTCCTTGGACGCCATGACGTCGAAGGCGCCGCCATAGGCCTTCCGGGTGATGATGGTCACCAGCGGCACGGTGCACTGCGAATAGGCGAACAGCAGCTTGGCGCCGTGCTTGATCAGGCCGCCATATTCCTGCGCGGTGCCCGGCAGGAAGCCCGGCACATCGACGAAGGTGACGATCGGGATGTTGAAGGCGTCGCAGAAGCGGACGAAGCGCGCAGCCTTGCGCGAAGCGTCAGAGTCGAGCACGCCGGCCAGCACCATCGGCTGGTTGGCGACGAAGCCGACGGTGCGGCCGGCGATGCGACCGAAGCCGGTGACGATGTTCTTGGCGAACAAATCCGCGATTTCGAAGAAATCGCCCTCGTCCACGACCTTCAGGATCAGCTCCTTCATGTCGTAGGGCTTGTTCGGATTGTCGGGGATCAGCGTGTCCAGGGACATGTCGACCCGCTCGATATCGTCGAAGCTCGGCCATTCCGGCACGCCGTCGCTGTTGTTGGACGGCAGGAAGTCGATCAGGCGACGCATCTGCAAGAGGGTCTCGACATCGTTCTCGAAGGCGCCGTCGGCGATCGAGGAGCGCGTCGCGTGCACCGAGGCGCCGCCGAGCTCCTCGGCGGTGACCACCTCATTAGTGACGGTCTTCACCACGTCGGGGCCGGTGACGAACATGTAGCTGGTGTTCTTCACCATGAAAATGAAGTCGGTCATGGCGGGCGAATAGACGTCGCCGCCGGCGCAGGGGCCCATGATGACGGAGATCTGCGGGATCACCCCCGAGGCGAGCACGTTGCGGCGGAACACGTAGGAATAGCCGGCGAGCGCTGCGACGCCCTCCTGGATGCGGGCGCCGCCCGCATCATAGAGGCCGATGATGGGCGCCCGCGCCTTCATCGCCATGTCCTGCAGCTTGGTGATCTTCAGCGCGTGGGTCTCGGACAGCGAGCCACCGAACACGGTGAAATCCTTGGCGAAGACAAAAGTCTTGCGGCCGTTGACGGTGCCCCACCCCGTGACGACGCCGTCGCCGGGCACCTTGTTCTTCTCCATGCCGAATTCGGTGGAGCGGTGCTCGACGAACATGTCGAACTCCTCGAACGACCCCTTGTCGAGCAGCAGCTCGATGCGCTCACGCGCGGTCAGCTTGCCGCGGGCGTGCTGCGCCTCGATGCGCTTCTCCCCGCCGCCGAGCTTGGCGCCGGCGCGACGATCTTCAAGGGCGTCCAGGATGTGTTTCATTTGCTCCCGCCAGTTCTTAAGTGATGCGGGGTTCTAACACGGCATTTTGCGGCCCGGAAAGCGCCTTTCCGCGCCGCAAGGCTGCCTTGTCCGGCCTAAAAGCTTGAGGGATTACAAAGTTTTGCCTGGGGAGACGAGCATGAGCGACGGAACGGCCGAGACTGGCGCGGCAACGGGCGGGGTCAACATCCTGCTGCGGATGGAAGGCCTGACCCTGTTTATCGGGATGGTGATGCTCTACTGGGCCTGGGACGGCTCCTGGCTGGTCTTTGCCCTGCTCTTCCTGGTCCCCGATCTGAGCTTCCTGGCATACCTTGCCGACGCCAAATTCGGCGCGCTGGTCTACAATGCGGCCCACAGCTACATGGCGCCGGTGTCGCTGCTGACGCTGGGCTTCGGCCTCGCCTCGCCCCTCACTCTGTCCATCGCCTTGATCTGGCTCGCCCATATCGGCATCGACCGGGCGCTGGGCTATGGCCTGAAATATTCTGCCGGGTTCGGATTCACCCATCTGGGGCGGATCGGGCGGCAGAAGGACGCCTGACACTCGCTTTGCGGCGGGACAGTCGATTTTATGCGTGCTGCTTGGTTGACCCGACCGGACGATTCAGGCTTGCTCAGGGCGTGCGATCAGGCGCCGAGTGTTGCGTGAGCTCAGTCGGTACGGCGGCTGCCATTCTGCCCTGGCTCCAGCATCATCCCCATGTCCGCGACGGTCGTCCCACTGCCGCCGAACTCATCGTCTGAAACCACCGACTTCCTGCGCCGCATGGCCAGCATGGTGTCGGGGCGGAACGGCGAGATGCTGCTGCGTGCCGCCGCATTGATCGAGTCGCTGGCGCAACGGGCGATGACGGCCGAGCGACTGTTTCACCAGCAACAGGAAGAGCACACGCGCAGCACCGCGTTGCGGGAGGCCGCCGAGCTCGCCTCCGATGCCATGGTCGGCCAGATCGAGGCGTTGCGGGCGCAGCTTGCCGAGGTCACCGCGACAGCCGCAGCCGAGCGCGCCGCATTCGACGCCGAGCGCGGCAAGCTGATCGGCCTGATGCAGAGTGCCGAGAGCCATATCGGCAAGCTCACAACCGAGCTGGACGGCTTGCGCGCCTCCGTCGACAGCTTCAACGCGACCGCGGTTTCGGTGCCGATCGAAGTGCTGCGGCTGGCGCGGACGCAGTTCGATGTCCTCTCCGCCGGCTTTGCCCGCAAGGGTGACGTGATCTCGCAGGCGATGAGCGAGATCGGCGGCTTTGCGATCGACCAAGCGCTGACGGCGAAGAAGACGGCCGACCAGGGCTGAGGCATTCGGGCTCGTCGTGCCCGGGCTTGTCCCGCCTGCGCGGCCGAAGCCGCTTCGGCGAGGCGAAGGCCCGGACCTCCGCGTTGTTCGCGCTGCTAGAGAAGGTCGTGGATGGCCGGGACAAGCCCGGCCATGACGATCCTTTTGCCGTTGGATGGGACTAGGGCTCGCCCGGCTTGAACGGCTCCTGCTTGTCCGGCGGAACCGTCTCTTCCGCCATTGCCAGCAGCATCGCGACCATCACGTAGTTGCCGGACACTGCGGTGAGATCGACGATCTGCTGATCGTTGAACGCCTTCTTCGCCCGCGCATAGGTCTCATCGCTGACCTTCTTGGTCGTGGTGAGCTCGGTGACGAAGTCGTAGACCACAGCCTCGTCCTCGGCCATCTTCGACGGTCGCTTGTTGGCTTTCAGCTCCGCGATGATGTCGGGCGAAAGGCCCGCTTTCGCCGCCAGTGGCGCGTGCGCAAACCATTCCACCTGCGAACGCCATTGCCGCCCGATGATGAGGATCGCGAATTCGTTGAGCTTCACCGGAACCGAAGTTTCCCAGCGCAGATAGTGGAACAGGTCGAACAGGCGCTGGCCAAGCACGGGGCTGCGGATCATCGGATTGTAGGGACCGCCGATGCCGACGCTCGACACCTTCATGATCTGCTCGCCGAGCGGCTTCTGCTTGGCGTCAAGCTGGTCCATCGTAAGCTGCGGAAAGCGCGGCTCCTTACTGGTAGCGGGGCCGGCGAACATGGTGGCGGCGAGCCAGCCGCCAGCAGCGGCAAGCGTGAGCGACGACAGCCAGAGCGGCGTTGAGTTCATCTTATCCTCCCGGTTTTCTTTCTTGGCCGGAAGGATGCTAATCGCGCAGCGCCCGCGCGACAGCGCTAGATCGCGCCGATCTCGGCAAGGCAGGCTTGCGTCAGCGGCATGCGCTCGCCGACGAGGCGCGGCTCCTTGCAATCCATGTTGAGCGCGAACACGGTGTGCGCCCCGCCCTTTTCGGCCCAGCCCACCATCCAGCCGAGTGACGGCTCGCCGCGTTCGGCCCCCAGCAGGCCGGACTTGGTGCGAATGACGCTGTCGCCGACCTTGGTCACCGGCAGAATGTCAGCGACGAGGTCCTGGCTGCGCTTCGAAACCGGCAACGTGCGGCGGCGCAGCCGATCGACGAAATCGACCTGCTCGACCGGATCGATGCGCAAGGCACCGGTCAGCCAGAACTGGTCGATGCCGCCGCCGATATCGCGATTGCCGTAGTCGAACAGATCGACGTATTTTTGCATGCGCTCCTGCCCGATGCGCCGCGCGATCTCCTGATAGACCGGCACCGCGCTGACCGCGATCGCGCTGCGCAGCGTGTGATCCTTGTTCCAGGCCTCGATCGGCCGCTTCACGCCGTCCCAGGGGAACACGTCCTTGTCTGGGTCGGTGACGACGCCGGTCTCCAGCGCGATCAGCGAGTTCGGGATCTTGAAGGTCGAGGCCGGCAGCTTGCTCTCGCCGGAGCGCTCCTTGTCGCTGGCGACGATCAGGTAGTCCTCCACTTTGTAGCCGACGAAGGTTCCTGACGTGCCGAGGTCGGTGAAGCGCTTGGCGAGACTGTCACGGATCTCAGTGCGCGGCGGTGCGACATGGGCGAACGCGCGCGAAGGCAATGTGGCGGCAGCGGCGAAAAGACCGAGAGTGGAGCGGCGGGTGATCAAACGAAATGTCCGTTGTGGGATGAACTTCGCCGCGACCATGCGACCGTTATCTTGGTGAAACGATGACGGGCGTCAGCGCCCCCGGGGGCGTCATCGCCCCCGGCCCGACAGCCGCAGCACGAACACCAGCACTTCGGCGACCGCCTTGTAGAGATCGGGCGGGATCTCTTCGCCGAGCTCGACCTTGGACAGCGCGCCGGCCAAGACCTCGTTCTCCTCGATCGGAATGTCGTGGGCTTTGGCGATCTCGACGATCTTTTCGCCGATTGAGCCCTTGCCCTTGGCGACGACGACGGGCGCGTTCGTACCCTTTTCGTAATGCAGCGCGATCGCGAGCTTGGATGGGTCGCTCATGTCGCCCGATCCAGAAAGTGGCCGGCGCGGGCCGGCGCCGGTTGCGGTGGCGTCCCCTCGCGGACCAGGATGTCGCCGGGCTTGAGCTCTGCCCGCGTCAGGGCTTGGTTGAGCTCACCGATGCCGGCGCGGAGCTGCTGCACCGTCGCCGGCCGCTCCGCCCACATCCGCACGAAAGTCTTGTCGCCGTTCAGCGTGATCAGCGCGTGCACGGGGCCGGCCGGCTCGACGTTGAGCGTGAAGCGCGCCCGCCAGGCTTGCCTGGCGGGATCGGCGGATTCGCCAGCGCCATCGCGCGAGATCTCGAACTGCGCCATCGCGGTGCCCCGCGGCGTTGCAAAGGGAATCTCGAAATTCCACTGCGGCGCGGCCGGGTCGATGCGATGGCCGCTGGCGTCGGCGCGATCGGGGAGTGAAGCGACCTGCAGCAATGTCTGCCGCGCGATCGCGGCATCGGTCTCATCGAGCAGGCGATGCACGGTTGCGGACAGCGGCGTGTCCGGCGCGAGCGAGGGCGCGGCAATCGGCTGCGGCGAGGGCAATGCACCGCGGAACGGCGGTGGCGTCGCGCGTGCGGCTGCTTCGAAGCTATGGCCGTCGGGCACCGCCTTGTTGGAGCCGGGAACATTGCCGGTCAGGCGCGGCAGGTTTTGCATGGCCTCCTGCAGCAGGCTCGCGGCAAGGCCGGCGGACATGGTGCGCGGCATCGCGGCCTGCTGAGCGTTGCCGGCAACGTCCGCGAGCACCGCGGCCGCGAGATTGGCGTTGCGCGGCGTCTGCGCGATCTCGGGGCCGGAAGGGGACGCCGACTGCGCGGCCTCGCCTGTGGCCTGGGCAGGCCCGGTGGCGACCTGCGGTGTCCCCGTGGTCGCGGCCGGAATTGCGGCGGCTTGTGGCGCGGCAGTCTCGAGCGTGGTCAGCGTCTGGCGCAGCACCAGCAGCGCCGCCTTCAGGTCGGGCGTCGTGCCGGCGGGCGGCCTCGCGCCCGCGGCCAGCGAAGCCTCGAAGAACAAGCCGGATTTCTGGAACGCGGATTCGACATCGGCGCCATCGAGCCCGGGATTGAGCGGCGTCTGCTGCGCCAGCACGTCCAGCACCGCCTGCTTCAAGCCCGCAGGCAGATCGCTGCCGGTGACGACGGATGCCAGATTGGCGAACAGCGGCGCCTGGCTGCCCTGCTTCGTGGCGGCCTCGGCCGAGGCCGCGGTGACGGCGACCTGCTCCAATGGCGTCAGCGTGTTGCGGGGCACGGTCGCGGACGGCACCAGCGGCGGGCTTTCCACCAGCGAAGCCGCACGCGGCGTCAGCGAGACCTGATCTGGCGTCGCCTCGCCTGCCCCGCTCATGACTGCCAGCCGGATGGTGCCGTCGTTCTGCGAGACCGCAAGCTGGAGATTCTGGCCAGGCGTCAGCGCCACCTCCGACATGACGTCCATCGAGAGGTTGGCGATCGCGATCCGCACCAGATTGTCGGCCATCACGCTGACGACCCTGGCATCGACGACGCTGCCGGCCTGCAGCACCAGATCGGGCGTCGTCGCATCAGCCGCGGGGCTGGCGGCACTGACGGGAAGGATGGAAGTGACCGGCGTCGGCATCTCAGGGGGCCCATGCAGCGCTGGCCACACCATAAGGCCGCCGTCGTAAACCTCTCGTTAAGGACCTTCGGCTCCGGACGCCTTTACCGCCGCCAGAACCGCCACGGCGGCCTCGAAATCCCGGAGGCGCGTGGCCCGACGAGCAGCCGCTTCCTCGTCCAAGCCCCATTGCTCGATGTTCCAGTCCTCATCGACATGGGCGGCGGCCCAGACCTGGCCGGGGTCGCGCACGCCATGCGCCAGCGCCAGCGCCAGCAGCGCCGAGCCGGTCAGGGTCGTCACCACGTGGAGTGCGGCGACCGACCAGGCGTCGCCGGGCAGCGCGGCGCGCGCGGCCTCGACCGCCTCGTCGGGCTGCTTCACATGCATGACGCCCTCAGACAGGATGAAATGCGCGCCCAGCGTCTCCGCGGCCCAGAACAGCACGGGATCCCAATGCGCGGCCTCGCGGGCGACCAGCCCTTCGGGATGGCCGGCGCGATAGAACAGCAAATCGGACTCGAAATATTTCGCGAGGTCGTCGCTGACCAGTTCGACGCGATCGACCACGCCCTCGACCACGCTGTTGGCCACCCGCGTCAGCGGCATGGTCACGGGATCGATCGTCTCGCCTTGGGCCGCCCATTCCGCGGCCACGGCATCGGCGAGTTCGCGCGCCGGAATCACCACTTGGCGGCGGGAGGGCGTCCGGATCGGCTTGCCGTCGAGCGTAATGGCGAAGCCGCCTTCGGCCTCGGTGACGCCGGCTTCCTTGTAGAAGCGCTTGCGCTGCGGCGTGCGCGCGGACGCGCGCGCCGATTCCCGCGGATCCGGCGGAGGCTGGCTTGCTGCTTCTTCGAACAATTCGCGCATCGGTCTTTTCGATCCCTGTGTCAGCCAAATTACCTGCGTCGTCAGGACTCCGCCAGAACGACGATGAGTGCTGCTAGTTGACGCAACTGCGCGCATAAGTGCCGCGATCAGCCGGGCCCAGACCCGCAGCCGCGGCGTCGTCGAGGCACCTTGTGATGCGGTCACTGAACGAATTGCGCGGAAGCGGCTGGTAGTTGTAGCGCAGTGGCGCGTCGAATTGCGGAACCTTGGGCACCTCGATCTTTGGCGGCGGCGGCGGCTGAGGCGACTGTGGAGCGAGCCGCGAGGCGCCCGGCTCCACATATTGCGCGTAGGCAGCCTGGTCCAGGCATAGCACGGCCATCAGCACAAGACAGATCGGGAACTGGGTCATGGGGGACATGTCGTACGTCCGCCGTCCCCATTCAACCCGGCTATTCTTCAGGCGCGTTCTCGATGGGATCAAATCTGGAGGCATCCAGCCCCAACAGATTCCACGACTGCTGCATGTGCTGCGGCAACGGCGCGGTGGCGTCGATCACGCCGCCGCGCGGATGCGGAATGACGATGCGGCGCGCCAGCAGATGCAGCCGGTTTTGCAGGCCGCCCGGCAGTTTCCAATTCTCGATGTTGAAATACTTGGGATCGCCGACGATGGGATGGCCGATATGCTCCATGTGGGCGCGTAGCTGGTGTGTGCGCCCTGTCACCGGCTTCAGCGACACCCAGGTCAGCTTGTTGCCGGCGGTCTCGACCACTGCGTAATAGGTCACCGCGTGGCTCGCGCCTTCGTCGCCGTGCTGGGCGATGCGCATGATGGTGTCGTCCTCGCTCTCCTCCTTGGCAAGGAAGGTCGAGATGCGGCCCTGCTTCGGCTTCGGCAGGCCCGGCACCAGCGCCCAATAGGTTTTTCGCGCCGACCGCGAGCGGAACGCGCCGGTCAGATGCGAGGCAGCGAAACGGGTCTTCGCGATCAGAAGGCATCCGGAGGTGTCCTTGTCGATCCGGTGCACAAGCCGCGGCTTCTGCCCCTTGGAGTCGCGCATCACCTCCAGCATCTGGTCGATGTGCCGCGTCGTGCCGGAGCCACCCTGCACCGCAAGCCCAAACGGCTTGTTGAGCACGAGGACGTCGTCGTCCTCGTACAGCGTCATCTCCTTTAGCGTGGCGAGCGTCTTTTGCGCGGCTTCGGAGAGCGGGCTCGCGGCCTTCGGCGTGTCCAGCTTCAGGGGCGGAATGCGGACGCTCTGGCCCTCCTCCAGCCGGTCCTTGCTGTCGACGCGCTTGCCATCGACGCGCAGCTCGCCTTTGCGCACGACGCGCTGGATGTGGGAGAACGACAAGCCGGGAAAGCGCGCCTCGAGGAAACGATCCACGCGCATGTTGTTCTCGTCGGCGGTCACCTTGACGGTCTGCACCTTGGTCGGCAGCAGCGCCTCGACGGGCTTCTCGGGCGCGGGCCTTTCCAGCTCAGACCTTTTCAGCTCAGCCTTGGGTGCGCGCCGCTCGACAGGCTCGGCCGCAAAGCGCGGCGGCTTGCCACCCGGCTTGGCCCCGGGACGCGGCCCGGCCTTCTTGGCGCTGCGTGCCTTGAACGGGCGCGCCTCCTTGCGCTCATCGCGTTCGCGGGGCTTCGGATTCATTCTCTTGATGCGGCGGCTCATGATGCCTGCCTAGCTCAAAAGTGCCCTTTCGTCACGACGAAACGGCAATTTTAGCCTCCGCCGCCCCGTTCCTTCCGCAGCTTGGCCCAGTAATCCAGCCGCTTGCGGATTTCGCGCTCGAAACCGCGCTCGGGCGGGTCGTAGAAGGTCTGGCGGCCCAGGGCTTCGGGAAAATAGTCCTGGCCGGAGAAGGCGTCAGGGGTGTCGTGGTCGTATTCGTACGCGGCGCCGTAGCCTTCGGACTTCATCAGCTTGGTCGGGGAATTGAGGATGTGCTTGGGCGGCAGCAGCGAGCCAGCGTGCTTGGCCGTCTGCATCGCGGCCTTGAAGGCGGTGTAGACCGCGTTCGATTTCGGTGCAGTGGCGAGATAGACGACCGCTTGCGCGATGGCGAGTTCGCCCTCGGGATGGCCGAGGAAGTCGAAAGCGTCCTTGGCCGCATTGGCGATGACGAGTCCTTGCGGATCGGCGAGCCCGATGTCCTCCACCGCCATGCGCACGACACGGCGGGCCAGGAACAACGGGTCCTCACCGGCATCAAGCATGCGCGCGAGGTAATACAGCGCAGCGTCGGGATCGGAGCCGCGCACGGATTTATGCAGGGCCGAGATCAGGTTGTAATGGCCATCGGCCGATTTGTCGTAGATCGGCGCCCGGCGCTGCAAAATCTCCTGCAACTGCGCGGCATTGAAAATCTCGTCCGCCCGCGCCGAGCGCCAGACCTCTTCGGCAAGCGTCAGCGACGCCCTTCCGTCGCCATCTGCCATGCGCACGAGCACCGCGCGCGCCTCCGCATCGAGCGGCAGCTTCTTGCCCTCGACCGCCTCGGCATGCGCGAACAGTTTTTCGATCGCGGCCGCGTCGAGCGAGCGAAACACCAAGACGCGCGCACGCGACAGAAGCGCCGCGTTGAGCTCGAAGGACGGGTTCTCGGTGGTGGCGCCGACCATCACCACCGTGCCGTCTTCCATCACGGGCAGAAACGAATCCTGCTGGGCGCGGTTGAAGCGATGCACCTCGTCGACGAACAGCAGCGTGCCCTTGCCCATCTCGCGGCGGGCGCGCGCGGCGTCGAACGCCTTCTTCAGATCGGCGACGCCGGAGAACACTGCGGAGATCTGCTCGAAATGCAGGTCGGTGGCGTCCGCCAGCAGCCGCGCCACCGTGGTCTTGCCGGTGCCAGGCGGCCCCCAGAACACCAGCGACCCCAGCGTGCGCGTCTCCAGCATGCGCGTCAGCGCGCCGTCGGGACCGAGGATGTGGTCCTGGCCGACGACCTCCGACAGCGTGCGCGGGCGCAGCCGGTCCGGCAGCGGATGCGGAGCCTCGTGGTCGAGCCCCGCCGCGGCAAAGAGAGTTGGCGTTTGTGGTCGCTTCGGACTCATCCGCCCAGCGTGACGTTGATCTGCTGGCCGCCGCGCACCAGCGTGATGCGCCAGATCCGGGGGCGCTCGCCGGCGGCCTTTTCGAGGTCGCCGGTCTTGCCGATCTTCTGGTTGTTGACGGCCAGGATGATGTCGCCCTTCTGGAAGCCGACATTCGCGGCTGCGCTGTCGCCGCCGAGATCGGTGATCACGACGCCTTCGGTGTCGGCGTCCAGATGCAGCTCGTCGGCGACCGCGGGCGTGATGGTCGAGACCTTGGCGCCCTGGAACGGCGATCGCGCGGTGACGACCAGTTCGTTGCGGCCCACATCGGGCGCGGTCTCCAGCGCGATCGTCAGCTTGAGCGGTTTGCCGCCGCGCTGCACGTCGATCTGCGCAGTGCCGCCGATCGGACGGGTGGCAAAGCGATAGTCGAAGGCGTTGGGATCGTCGACAGTCTGGTTGTCGATCCCGGTGATCAGGTCTGAGGATTTCAGGCCCGCCTTGGCCGCAGGTCCGTTCGGCAGCACGCTCGCGACGAGCGCGCCGGACGGCGAGCGCAGGCCGAGACTCTCGGCGATCTCGGGCGTCACCGCCTGCAATTTTGCCCCGAGCCAGGGACGCTTCACCGCCTTGCCGCCGCTCTTGGCGGAGGCGACGACGACACGCACCATGTTGGATGGAATCGCAAAGCCGATGCCTTGCGAGCCGCCGGAGCGCGAATAGATCGCGGTGTTGATGCCGGCGAGCCGTCCGTTCATGTCGACCAGCGCACCGCCGGAATTGCCGGGATTGATGGCCGCATCGGTCTGGATGAAGAACTGGTAGTCGGTGATGCCGACCTGCGTGCGCGCTAGCGCCGATATGATGCCGTGGGTCACGGTCTGGCCGACGCCGAAGGGATTGCCGATCGCCAGCACGACGTCACCGACCAGCAGCTCATCCGAATTGGTGAACTCGAGCGCAGGAAACTTCTCCTTGGTGTCCTTCAGACGCAGGACCGCAAGATCGCTGCGGGAATCTTTCAGCACGATCTCGGCCTCGAACTCGCGCTTGTCCGACAGCGATACCTTCACTTGGTCGGCGCCTTCGATGACATGGACGTTGGTGACGACGAGACCGGACGCGTCGACGATCACGCCCGAGCCGAGCGAACGCTGCACCTGCTCCTGCTGCTGGCCCGGCACGCCGAAGAAGCGGCGGAAGATCGGATCGTCCAGCAGCGGGTTGCGGTTCTGCACCACCTTGGCGGCATAGACGTTGACCACGGCCGGCTGCACCCGCTGCACGATCGGCGCATAGGACAGCCGCAGCTCGGCCGGCGACGACGGGACCCGACGGTCCTGCGCCGCAGCCGGGTTGAAGTGGGCCGAAAAGGCTATGCACAATGCCGTCACGACGGCAGTCCGGATCGATCGAAACATTCCTACCTCTTGGAAAAGACGCCGGAATATAGGCGCGTTCGCCCCCCAATAGAAGGGCGCCGGGCTGCAATATTCGGCCCATACCCGGTGTGTCCGGCCTGCAAGCCTCCGTGCGAATTCGCAATCCTCCTGTCGCGACAGATTGGCATGAAGCGCATCATCCAGCATTCTACCTGATGGTGGATTCGGTTGCGGCGAATTTGCACCAGTGGGAACCAAACAACCGGAGCGCAGCGTCGCGGGGCAGTCATCGATCGCACCTAGGCTCTCCCGTTGCGACTTGGGGAAGTTCGTCAAACGATGGAGGCGTGACGTGAGCAGGACAAGAATTGCAGCCACGGCGATTGGTCTCGCCGGCGCGCTGGCGGCCTCGCAGGCCCAGGCTCAATCGGCAAACAGCAGCGAGCAGGAGATCGCACTGCTGAAGCAGCAGTTGAGGATGCTGGAGCAAAAGCTCGACAAGCTCCAGAGCCAGACCGCGGCGAACACGGCTGCCACCGCGAAGGCCAGAGTGGAAGCAAAGGCCGAAGCGCGCTCGGAGGCGAAGGCGGTCGTCGCCAACGCCAACGCGGCCATCCCGCTCAAGGGACCGGCACCCGCGTCCGGCGTCGTCCTGACCATGCCGAACAACCGGCCGACCATCTGCACCGCCGATCAGGCAAACTGCGTCGCGATCACCGGCCGCCTGCACTACGACGTCGGCGGCTATGACTATCGACCCAACACGGCGGCCACCGTACCGCAAAAGCTCGACAGCGGACAGAACGTCCGCCGCGCGCGCATAGGCGTTGCCGGCAAGTTCTTCAACGACTGGAATTTCGCGCTGATCTACGATTTCGGCGGCACGTCCGACGGCTTTGGCGGCGCGGCGCCGGGCTCACTGCCGGGCGGCGGCGTCTCCGGCGTCGAGAATGCCTACATCAGCTACACCGGCCTGAAGCCGTTCGGCGGCAAGATGGCGGTCGAAGCCGGCATCATGGACCTGCCCTACACGCTCGATGAAGCCACCAGCTCGAACGACATCATGTTCATGGAGCGCGCCTCGGCCGGCATCGTCGCGACCAATATCGCCGCCGGCGATTTCCGCTCCGCGGCCGGTACGCGCTGGTACAACGACCAGCTCTGGATCGGCGGCTATGTCACGGGGCCGTCGACTGGCGCGATCCACTCGGCTTCGAGCGCGGCGCCGGCGGGCACCAGCGAGCAATATGGCGCCGTGGCGCGTATTGCCGGCAACCCGATCAGCGGAAAGGACTATTCGGTGCATATCGGCGCCGATGCGCAATGGCTGATCCAGCCGCCGCGCAATCTGATCGCCAACACGCAGACGGTCACGCTCAGCGACCGGCCGGAATTGCGTCTCGACCCGACCACGCTGATCTCGACCGGCGCGATCGCCAATGCCTCGGGCGCGCAGGTCTACAGCGTCGAAGCCGCCGCGACCTACGGACCGCTGATCCTCCAGGGCGAGTACTTCTGGTACAATATCGATCGCACTGCCAACACGGGCCTCGCGCCGATCGGCGCACCCAGCCTGAAATTCCAGGGCGGTTATGCGCAGGCGGGCTACGTGCTGACGGGCGAAGGCCGGAGCTACAATGCGGCGAACGCGGCCTACAACGGCGTCAAGCCGGCGCACCCGTTCTCGCTCGACGGCGGCGGCTGGGGCGCCTGGGAAATCGCGGGGCGCTTCTCGACGATCGACCTCAACAACCAGCTGGGAACGGCGACCGGGATCGCCGGCGGGCGGCAGACCGTCTACACGGCGGCGCTGAACTGGTACGTCAACGGCAACGTCCGCTTCATGCTCGACTATCTGCACGGCACGGTGTCGCGGCAGGCTTCGCCGGTCTCGACCGCCGATGTCGGCTCGAAGTTCGACGCGGTCGCGATGCGCACGCAGTTCGCGTTCTAACATCTCCCGTCATCCCGGGCGCGCGCAGCGCGAGCCCGGGACCATGCTGGAATTACGCAGCCCGCTTCGGCTTCCTCACCACCACCGGCGGCGGCGCGCAGGAGAGCCGCTGCTGGTGGCTCTCGCCCCAGGCTTTCAGGATGTCGATGACCGGCCGCAGGCTTTCGCCGAGTTCGGAGAGACAATATTCCACGCGCGGCGGCACCTCGGCATAGACCTTGCGGATGACAAGCTTGTCCTCCTCCAGCGCGCGAAGCTGCTTGGTCAGCATGCGCTGGGTGATGCCGGGCATCCGGCGGCGCAGTTCGCCGAAGCGCTGGGTGCCGCTCTGCAGGTGATAGAGGATCACGCCCTTCCATTTGCCGTCGATCAGATCCAGCGTCGCCTCGACCGAGCAGCCCGGGCGCCGGGCAAAATCGCGCCGTTTCATGCGTTTTTCCAATAGTATCCAAACAGGGACTATATCCCCGAATTTACAGTACTTGCCAAATCGGAGCTAGCGCGACAGTTAGCAGGCCAAGCGGGCTCATGCCAAGCTGCGCGCCATCTGATGGAGACAAGCCATGAAAGCCGTCGGCTACAAGAAATCGCTTCCGATCGAGGACGCGGATTCGCTGATCGATTTCGAGACCGCAAAACCCGAGCCCAAGGGACGCGACATTCGCGTCGCCGTGAAGGCGATTTCGGCCAATCCGGTCGATTACAAGGTGCGCAAGCGCGCAGCGCCGCCCGAGGGCGAGACCAAGATCCTGGGCTACGACGCGGCTGGCGTTGTCGATGCCGTCGGACCCGAGGTCACGCTGTTCGAGCCGGGCGATGAAGTGTTCTACGCAGGCTCGATCCTGCGCCAAGGCACCAATGCCGAATTCCACCTGGTCGACGAACGCATCACAGGCCTCAAGCCGAAGTCGCTCTCGTTTGCCCAGGCAGCTGCCCTTCCCCTCACCTCCATCACCGCCTGGGAATTGCTGTTCGATCGGCTCGGCGCGGTGCCCGGCAAGAGCGTCGATCCGCGGACGCTGCTGATCACGGGCGGCGCCGGCGGCGTCGGCTCGATCCTGATCCAGCTCGCCCGCCGCCTCACCGGTCTCACGGTGGTCGCGACCGCGACGCGGCCGGAATCGCAGAAATGGTGTCTCGATCTCGGCGCGCATGCGGTGATCGATCATGGCAAGCCGATGAAGGAGCAGATCGAAAAATTGAAGCTGCCGCCGGTCGCGCTGGTGGCGAGCCTCACCTTCACCGACCAGCACTACAAGGCGATCGCCGAGTTGATGGCGCCGCAGGGCCGGTTCGGCCTGATCGACGATCCCCCGGAGTTCAACATGAGCACGTTCAAGGGCAAGGCGATCTCGGTCCACTGGGAATCGATGTTCACGCGCTCCTCGTTCCAGACGGCGGACATGATCGCGCAGCATCATCTGCTGAACGACGTCGCCGACCTCATCGACAAGGGCGTGTTGCGCACCACGCTCGACCAGACTTTCGGCACGATCAACGCCGCCAACCTCAAGCGCGCGCATGCGCTGCTCGAGAGCGGCAAGTCGCGCGGCAAGATCGTGCTGGAGGGGTGGTAGGCGTCAGTTCGAAGCGGGCGGCGCCTTCGCATCCTGCGGATGCGTCGCACGTTCGACAAAGCCTTTTGCCAGCGCGTGATAGATGCCCTCCTCGCAGATCATTCGCGAGGTCACGTGCGCGATCAGCGCGGCCGCCATCAATGGCACGACCATGCCGTGATTGTCCGTCATCTCGGTCACGATCACGAACGCCGTGATCGGCGCCTGAACCACGCCGGCGAAGTACGAGACCATGCCGAGCAGCATGATCGCGCCGAGCGGCGCATCGTGGAAGAACGAGGCGATGTTGCTGCCGATGCCGGCACCGACGGCAAGCGACGGCGCGAAAATACCGCCGGGTATGCCGCTGATCGCGGCAAAGGCCGTCGCCAGCAGCTTGAGCACGCCGAAATCCTGCGGCAGCGGCGAGCCGTGCTCCAGCGCCGTCTTCACCTGGTCATAGCCGGTGCCATAGATCGTATCGCCGGATACCAGGCCGCAGATCGCGACGGCCAGTCCACATGCGAATGCAAACCAGAGTGGATGCCCCTTGATCGCGCGTCCGAGCGAATTCTTGCCCCCCCGCGCCATCGTGATGACGATGCGGCTGAACAGGCCGCCCGCCAGACCGCCGGCCACACCACAGAGCGGAACGGCCAGCCAGTCCGGGCCACGCGCCAGCGACATCGCGCTGCTGCCGAAATAGGCGTAATTGCCCGCCAGCGCCAGCGAGGTCAGGCCAGCCGCGATCACGGCCGCAATGATGAGGCTGGACGTGCGGGTCTCGAAGGCGCGGCTCATCTCCTCGATGCCGAAGACGATTCCGGCCAGCGGCGTATTGAAGGCTGCAGCGACGCCTGCGGCGGCGCCGGCCAGAATCAAGCCGGGCTGGCGGCGCGGCGAGACGCGGCCGAGCGCGAACATGATGGATGCCCCCACCTGCACTGTCGGACCTTCCCGGCCAACGGAGCCGCCGCACAACAGACCGAACAGAGTGAGGATCACCTTTCCGATCGCGATCCGCATCGAGACCAGGCTCTCTCGCGCGCGCTGATCGGTCAGATGCCGTGCGGCGATGGCTTGCGGAATTCCGCTGCCCTGCGCGTTCGGGAATAGACGAATGGTCAGATAGGCCGAGAGCACGAAGCCGAGTGGCGTCACCGCCAGCACGGCATAGCGGGACTTCGCGAGCAGCAGCCCGAAGGCATGCTGGGCGAGATCGGCGAGCTGTGCCAGCGCCACCGCTATGGCACCGACACAGATCCCGCCGAGCAGGAAGATCGCCTGCCGCTGCCATCGCGCCGACGTCAGCTTGAAGAGGCGTTTATGGCGGGTCGACAGGGGCCAGAGCATGAGAGCTGATCTTAGCCGACTGCGCGCCGAACGGAACCCACGGGCCCGCAAACCAGCTAGACTGGAACAACGCTTCGACAACCAGCAGCAGCCGCCGCAGCAGCGCCGCCTCAGGCGATCGTATTGACGATGCCGCCCTCGGCACGCAGCGCCGCACCGTTGGTCGCGGACGCCTGCTTCGAGGCGACATAGACCACCATGTTGGCGATCTCGTCGACGCTGGCGAAGCGTTGCAGCAGCGAGCTCGGGCGATGCTGCTCGACGAAATTGGCGGCGGCCTCATCGACCGACTGCCCGTTCTGCTTGGCAAGATCCTTCACGAAGGTCTCGACGCCCTCCGACATCGTCGGTCCCGGCAGCACGGAATTGACGGTAACAGCCGTGCCGCGAGTGAGCTGCGCCAGGCCGCGCGCGACTGAGAGCTGGGCTGTCTTGCTCATTCCGTAGTGGATCATCTCGACGGGAATATTGAGCCCGGACTCCGAAGAGATGAAGACGATGCGGCCCCAGTTGCGCTTGAGCATGCCCTTCATGTAGGCCCGCGACAGCCGCACGCCGCTCATCACGTTGACCTCGAAGAAGCGGCTCCAGTCCTCGTCCGGGATGTCGAAGAAATCCTTGGGCTCGAAGATGCCGGCGTTGTTGATGAGGATGTCGACCTCAGGCAGCGCCGCAACCAGCGCCTTGCAGCCTGCGGCAGTCGAGACGTCGGCAGCGATTCCGCGCACCTTCGTGCCCGTCCCTTCCAGCTTGCGCACCGCGGCATCGACCTTGTCCTGGCCCCGGCCGTTGATCACGACACTGGCGCCCGAGCCGGCGAGGCCTTTGGCGATGGCGTGACCGATGCCGGCAGTCGAGCCAGTCACGAGGGCGGTCTTTCCGGAAAGGTCGATGTTCATGCGCGGGCTCCTTTGATGTTCACCGAGATATCGTGCGCTGCGAAAGCAGCTTCAATCGTCCCTCACCGACGCGTGAGGATCGGCCGCCGCAACAGCAGTGGGTACAGGTCGGCAAGGCGTAGCGTGCCCACCCTGTCGACGCGGGATGCTGGCACGACCTTGTACCCGTCGCATCCGATGCCTTGCGCAATCGCACGTTTGATTTGCTGATCGCTCCACGCGCTGAGGCCGGCCACCGAATCGAGGTGGCTTTCAGGGCGATGGGCCATGGTCAGAAGACAATGGCAGCGCAATAAAAAAAGCGGCGCCCGGAGGCGCCGCTCTTCGAAAACCAAATACCGATCGGCTTACGCCGCCTCGGCTTCCTTTTCCTGCACCGGACCGGAATCCTGGCCCTTGGCGTCGACGTCGCGATCGACGAACTCGATCACGGCCATCGGGGCGTTGTCGCCGTAGCGGAAGCCGGCCTTGATGATGCGGGTGTAGCCGCCCTGACGGTCCTTGTAGCGAGCCGCCAGCACGTCGAACAGTTTCCTGACCTGGTCCTTGTCGCGCATCTCGGAGATCGCCTGGCGGCGCATCGCCAGCCCGCCCTTCTTGCCGAGGGTGACGAGCTTCTCGACGATCGGACGCAATTCCTTCGCCTTCGGCAGCGTGGTGACGATCTGCTCGTGCTTGATCAGCGCAGCGCACATGTTGGCGAACATCGCGCGGCGATGCTCGGCCGTGCGATTGAGCTTCCGATGAACCTTGCCGTGACGCATGTGACTATTCCTTACGTAAAAACTGCCGCGACGGTTCGTCGGACATGTTGCTCAGGTGGGCTGCCTGCGTTCGCCCGTAGTACGCGAGTGATGAGTAGCGAATGGCGAATAGTCGTCTATTCGCCACCCCCTACTCGCCATTCGCTCAGTAGTGATCCTCGAAGCGCTTGGCGAGCTCGTCGATGTTCTCCGGCGGCCAGCCCGGCACTTCCATGCCGAGATGCAGACCCATCTGGGCCAGCACTTCCTTGATCTCGTTCAGCGACTTGCGGCCGAAGTTCGGGGTGCGGAGCATTTCGGCTTCGCTCTTCTGGACGAGGTCGCCGATGTAGACGATGTTGTCGTTCTTCAAGCAATTGGCCGAGCGCACCGACAGTTCGAGCTCGTCCACCTTCTTGAGGAAGGCCGGGTTGAAGGCGAGGTCCGGGATGATCTCCTGGGCGACTTCCTTGCGCGGCTCTTCGAAGTTGACGAACACGTTGAGCTGATCCTGGAGGATGCGAGCGGCATAGGCCACCGAATCATCCGGCGTCAGCGCGCCGTTGGTCTCGATCGTCATGGTCAGCTTGTCGTAGTCGAGGATCTGACCCTCACGGGTGTTCTCGACCTTGTAGGAGACCTTGCGGACCGGCGAGTACAGGCTGTCGACCGGGATCAGGCCGATCGGCGCATCCTCGGGACGGTTGCGCTCGGCGGGCACGTAGCCCTTGCCGGTGGCCACCGTGAACTCCATGCGGATCTCGGCGCCCTCGTCGAGGGTGCAGATCTGCAGGTCCGGGTTGAGCACGACGACGTCGCCGACGGTCTGGATGTCGCCTGCGGTGACGACGCCCGGGCCGGACTTCTTCACGACCATGCGCTTGGGGCCTTCGCCCTGCATCTTGATCGAGATGTCCTTGATGTTGAGCACGATATCGGTGACGTCCTCACGAACGCCCGCGATCGAGGAGAACTCGTGCAGCACGCCGTCGATGTGCACCGACTGCACCGCTGCGCCCTGGAGCGAGGAGAGCAGGATGCGGCGCAGCGCGTTGCCGAGCGTCTGGCCGAAGCCGCGCTCGAGCGGCTCGGCGACGATGGTCGCAAAACGCGAGGGATCGCTGCCGGGCTGCACCTGGA
Source organism: Bradyrhizobium symbiodeficiens (assembly GCF_002266465.3). Lineage (NCBI taxonomy): Bacteria > Pseudomonadati > Pseudomonadota > Alphaproteobacteria > Hyphomicrobiales > Nitrobacteraceae > Bradyrhizobium > Bradyrhizobium symbiodeficiens. The sequence goes on from NZ_CP029427.2 coordinate 4,518,019, forward strand.
GCTTGTTCGGTCGAATCAGTTCTTGCCAATTTTTCTGGATCGTCACTGTTTCACCCATACAGGCCAGTCATACTGCGATTGCAGATACTGGCGTTGGAGAAAGGCCGCAGATCATTCCCGCGGCTTTGCAAAAAACAATCGCGGGCGCCGATGCGCCCGCAATTTCGTATCAAACGCGCCGACGCTTGCGGGGACGGCAACCGTTGTGCGGGATCGTGGTCACGTCACGGATCGAGGTGACGGTGAAGCCTGCGGCCTGAAGCGCGCGGAGCGCCGATTCGCGGCCCGAACCGGGACCTGCGACTTCGACTTCCAGCGTGCGCATGCCGTGTTCCTGCGCCTTCTTGGACACGTCTTCGGCGGCAACCTGCGCGGCGTACGGGGTCGACTTGCGCGAGCCCTTGAAGCCCATCGTGCCGGCGGAAGACCAGGCAATCGTGTTGCCCTGCGCGTCGGTGATGGTGATGGTCGTGTTGTTGAACGACGAGTTCACGTGCGCGACGCCGGAGGCGATGTTCTTGCGCTCACGACGACGAACGCGGGTGGCTTCCTTGCCCATAGAGTACCTTTCCTGAAGATCTCAAACGCCGCCGTAGTGCCAGCGGCTACACCTGTGGAACGAAATGCGTGCGGCGAACGGGTCGCCCCTGTTCGCCACACGCTGCGATTTGGATTCGAAAACTTACTTCTTCTTGCCGGCGATGGCCTTGGCCGGACCCTTGCGCGTGCGCGCATTGGTGTGGGTACGCTGGCCGCGCACCGGCAGGCCGCGACGATGACGCAGGCCGCGATAGCAGCCGAGGTCCATCAGACGCTTGATGTTGATGCCGACCTCACGACGCAGGTCGCCCTCGACGAGATAGTCGCGGTCGATCACTTCGCGGATCTGGAGCACTTCGGCATCGCTCAGCTGATTGACGCGACGATCCTCGGGGATCTTCACCTTTTCGAGAATCTCGCCAGCGATCTTCTGGCCGATGCCATGGATGTACTGGAGCGCGATCAGCACGCGCTTGTTGGTCGGGATGTTCACGCCGGCAATACGGGCCACGGCCTTCTCTCCTGTTACCGATCCCTCGTCAGGAACCGGTCTTTAAGTGCTTGGTTTCTCGGGCAGGTGTTCACAAACGCGAACACGACGCCCACCCCCGGTCTTCCTGGGGCCCGGCATCGTTTGAAACTATCCGACTTGGATGCGGGGCTTATTAGGGGATTCCAGGGGCTTTCGTCAACCGCTGCTAGCGTTTGGCTCGCCTTTTCGTGACCTTTTTTGCGGCCTTCTTGGCACCCTTTTTGACAGCCTTCCTGGCGGTCTTTGGGGACGCCTTTTTCGCGGCTTTCTTGACGGTCTTCCCGGCGGCCTTCTTGCCGGCCTTCTTGGCCGCCTTCTTGGGGCCCCTCACCGTCGCCTTGGCGGCCTTTTTAGCCGATTTGGCGGGCTTTTTGGTCGTTTTGGCTGCTTTCCCAGCCTTCTTGCTCGCCTTCTTGCTGGCCTTGGCCTTCTTGGCCGGGCCAGCCTTGGCTACGCTTTTGGCGTTGGTCCTGGCTTCGAATGCCCCCAGCGCCAGGAGCTGTCGATGGATGGCGCGGGTGACCTCGTCGATGGCCATCATACCGTCGATGGTCGAGAGCTTGCGCCGCTCGGAATAGTAGTGAATCAGCGGTTCCGTCTGGTTGCGGTAGTTGGCTAACCGCTTGGTCAGGACCTCCGGGGTGTCGTCGAGTCGGACCTCCTCCCCGCGCTCACGCATCTGGGCGACGCGGGTCTCGACACGGTGCAGCAGCGCGCTCTCGTTGACGCGGAGCTCGATCACGGCGTCGAGCTTGAGGTGCTTGTGCTTGAGCAGATCGTCCAGCGCCTCGGCCTGAGGCACCGTGCGCGGGAAACCGTCGAGGATGAAGCCGTTGCGGGCGTCCGGCTGATCGATCCGATCGGAGATGATTCCGACCACGACCTCGTCGGGCACGAGAGCACCGCTGGCCATGATCTCCTTGGCCTTCAGCCCGACCGGCGTTCCGGCCGCCACGGCCGCACGCAGCATCTCGCCGGTCGAGAGCTGGACGATGCCATAGCGCTCGACCAGCAGCTGCGCCTGGGTCCCCTTGCCCGACCCCGGCGGTCCAAGAAGTATAATTCTCATCGCGTATGCCCCCCCGGATTGGTGAGCGATACGTCGCGCACCCGTGTTTGAAGTCCAAGAACAGTGCAAACCATAATCGGCGCTGCACCGCTACCCATATCATAGGGGAGCGGACGGGCAGACGCCAAGAAGGGCTTTGAAATCAGTGATTGCGTCGCAGTGCGGGGTGCTCTGCCAATGCGATCGAAGGTCCGTGCTGCGCTTGGCGCAAGCCGCGCACCGTCGGTGCGCGGCGAATCGGCGGCGCAGACGCGCCGCCTCGATAGGCCTCTAGCGGCGGCGCCCGCGCAGCTTCGACTTGCGGATCAGGCCTTCATACTGATGCGCCAGCAGATAGCCCTGCACCTGCGCCACCGTGTCCATGGTGACGCTGACCACGATCAGCAGCGAGGTGCCGCCGAAGTAGAACGGCACCGAAGCATAGGAGATCAGGATTTCCGGGATCAAGCAGACGATCGCCAGATAGACCGCACCGAGCACGGTGATGCGCGACAGCACGTAGTCGATATATTCCGCGGTGCGTTCGCCGGGACGGATGCCCGGAATGAAGCCGCCGTGCTTCTTCAGATTGTCCGCGGTCTCGGTCGGGTTGAACACGATCGCGGTGTAGAAGAAGGCGAAGAACACGATCAGCGCCAGATACATGATCAGGAACAGCGGACGGCCGTGGCCGAGCTGGGTGGTGATCCACTGGAACCATTCCGGCCCGCTTCCCGCGTTGAAGTTCGCCACCGTGGTCGGCAGCAAGAGCAGCGAGGACGCGAAGATCGGCGGGATCACGCCGGAGGTATTGAGCTTGAGCGGCAGATGCGAGGACTGGCCCTCGAACATCTTGTTGCCGACCTGGCGCTTCGGATACTGGATCAGGAGGCGGCGCTGCGCGCGCTCCATGAACACGATGAAGGCGATCACGGCGACCGCCATGATGATGACGACCAGGATCAGGCCGGTCGACATCGCGCCCTGACGACCGAGCTCGAGCATGTTGGCGAGCGCGGCGGGCAGCTCGGCGACGATGCCGGACAGAATGATCAGCGAGATGCCGTTGCCGATGCCGCGCGAGGTGATCTGCTCGCCCAGCCACATCAGGAACATGGTGCCGCCGGTCAGCGTGATCGCAGTGGACAGACGGAAGAACAGGCCGGGGTCGCTGACGACGTTGCCGGCGCCCTCGAGGCCCACCGCGATTCCGTAGGACTGGAACGCGGCCAGGATCACGGTGAGATAGCGGGTGTACTGGTTCAGCAGCTTGCGGCCGGACTCGCCTTCCTTCTTCAGCGCCTCGAGTTGCGGCGAGACGGTGGTGAGGAGCTGGATGATGATCGAGGCCGAGATATACGGCATGATGTTCAGCGCGAAGATCGCCATGCGGTGGATGCCGCCGCCGGCGAACATGTTGAACATGCCGAGGATGCCGCCCGCCTGGGAGCGGAACACCTGCTCCCAGATATTGGGGTCGATGCCGGGGAGCGGGATGTAGGTCCCGAGCCGATAAACGAGCAACGCACCCAGGGTGAACCAGATGCGCTTCTTCAGTTCGTCAGCCTTGGCGAACGCACCGAAATTGAGATTGGCTGCCAGTTGTTCCGCTGCAGAGGCCATCTTGGACTTTCTCCCGCCGCCTATTGCGCCGTCATGCCCGCGGCCGGGCTACATTATACCGGACACCGGACATTATCTGGGGCTCGGCTTCGATAAGTCCACGTCCTTCATGCGTAAAGGCCCGCGAGCCGCGGGCCAATGACGCAGTTGTTACGCCGCCTCGCCTTCTTCCTTGGCAGGGGCGAGGATCTTCACCGAGCCGCCGGCTTTCTCGACCGCGGCGATCGCGGTCTTGGTGGCGCCGTGGACTTCGATGTTGAGCTTGGACTTGAGCTCGCCGCGGCCGAGCAGCCGCAGGCCACCCTTGGGCCGGCGCAGAACGCCACCCTTCACCAGGGACTCGATGGTCACGACGCTGCCGGCGTCGATCTTCTTGGCATCGACCGCTTCCTGGAGCCGGTCGAGATTGATCTCGGCGAACTCGACGCGGAAGATGTTGTTGAAGCCGCGCTTGGGCAGACGGCGATGCAACGGCATCTGGCCGCCTTCGAAACCCTTGATGCGCACGCCCGAACGCGCGGTCTGGCCCTTGCCGCCGCGGCCGGACTGCTTACCCTTGCCCGAACCAATGCCACGGCCGACGCGCATACGCTTCTTGCGCGAGCCGGCGTTGTCGGCGATATCGCTGAGCTTCATCGCCCTTCTCCTTGTTTACTTCTCGTCGACGATGCGAACGAGATGATGAACCTTCTCGATCATGCCACGGACTGCCGGGGTGTCCTGCAGTTCGCTGGTGCGACCGATCTTGTTGAGCTTGAGCCCGATCAGCGTCGAACGCTGCGAGTGATGGCGGCGGATCGCGCTGCCGGTCTGCTCGAGCTTGATCGTCTTGCTGGACTTAGCTGCGTCCTTGGCCATGAGAATCTACTCCAGAGCTTCCGTTAGTCGGCAGCCGCCTCGGCATCGCCACCGATCCGGCGCGACTGCAGAGTGGACACCTTGATGTTGCGGCGGGCTGCGACCGAACGCGGCGAATCCTGATGCTTCAGCGCGTCGAAGGTCGCGCGAACCATGTTGTAGGGGTTCGACGAGCCGATCGACTTGGCTACCACGTCCTGGACGCCGAGCGTCTCGAACACGGCGCGCATCGGGCCGCCGGCGATGATGCCGGTACCGGCCGGAGCCGCGCGCAGGTAGACACGGCCAGCGCCATGACGGCCGGCGATGTCGTGATGCAGCGTACGGCCCTCGCGCAGCGACACGCGGGTCAGGTTGCGCTTGGCGGACTCGGTGGCCTTGCGGATCGCTTCCGGCACTTCGCGCGCCTTGCCGTGACCGAAGCCGGCGCGGCCCTTCTGGTCGCCGATCACGACCAGCGCTGCGAAACCGAAGCGCTTGCCGCCCTTGACGACCTTGGCAACGCGGTTGATGTGGACGAGCTTGTCGACGAACTCGCTGTCGCGCTCCTCGCGCTCCCTGCGTTCACGTCCGCCGCCGCCGCGTTGATCGCGTCCACCACGTTGTTCGCGTTCTGCCATTTTTCCAATCCTTCAGAGGCTTGCGCCCCAATCCTCAAATTCTGTTAGAAGCTCAGCCCGCTCTCACGCGCTGCATCGGCCAGAGCCTTGACGCGCCCGTGATAGAGGTAGCTGCCGCGATCGAACACGACTTCCTTGACGCCCTTCTCGGCGGCGCGCTCGGCCAGCAGCTTGCCGACCGCCTTCGCCGCATCGATGTCGGCGCCGGTCTTGCCGCCGTCGCGCATCGACTTCTCGAGCGACGAGGCAGAGGCCAGCGTCTCGCCCTTCAGGTCGTCGATGACCTGGGCGTAGATGTGCTTGGACGAGCGGAACACCGACAGGCGCGGACGGCCGCCACCGGAGCGGCGCAGCTTCAGCCGTACACTGCGCTTGCGCCGGGCATTCGTAACCTTGGCTTTCGACATGACCGGCTCCGTTACTTCTTCTTGCCTTCCTTGCGGAAGATGAATTCGCCAACATACTTCACGCCCTTGCCCTTGTAGGGCTCCGGCGGACGATACGAGCGAATCTCGGCGGCGACCTGGCCGACGCGCTGGATGTCGCTGCCGGTCACCGTGATCTCGGTCGGCTTCGGCACCGTGATCGTGATCCCCTCCGGGATCGTATAGACCACGTCGTGGCTGTAGCCGAGCGCGAGCTGCAGGTTCTTGCCCTGCATCGCGGCGCGGTAACCGACGCCGGTGATCTCGAGCTTCTTCTCGAAGCCCTTGGTGACGCCTTCGACCAGATTCGCGACCTGGGCGCGAGCGGTGCCGTACAGCGCCCGCGCGCGATTGGTCTCGACCCGCGGGTTCACCTTCACCTGGCCGTCCTCGAGCTTCACCTCGACGTCGTCATGAACGACGAACTGAAGCTGGCCCTTCGGGCCCTTCATCTTGACGGTCTGCCCATCGACGGTCGCGGTAACACCCGACGGAACCGGCACAGGCCTTTTGCCAACACGTGACATGGATCAAAAATCCTTCTCAGAACACCGTGAAGAGGACTTCACCGCCCACATTCGCTTCGCGCGCGCTGTGGTCGGCCATGATCCCCTTCGGCGTCGACAACACCGAAATGCCGAGCCCATTGTTGACCCGCGGCAGGTTCTTCACCGAGGCGTAAACGCGACGCCCGGGCTTGGAAACACGTTCGATCTCGCGGATGACGGGCTCGCCGTCGAAATACTTCAGCTCGATCTCGATCTCGCTGCGGCCCGAGGAATGCTCGAGCGTGGCGTAACCGCGGATGTAGCCCTCGCTCTTGAGGACCTCGAGCACGTTCTCGCGCATCCTCGAGCCAGGCGTCGAGACCTTGGACTTGGAGCGCATCTGCGCGTTGCGGATGCGGGTGATCAGATCGCTGATTGGATCGTGCGTAGACATCTAAACGACCCTCCTTACCAGCTGGACTTCACGAGGCCCGGGACCATGCCCTTGGAGCCAAGTTCGCGCATCGCGATGCGGGACAGTTTGGTCTTGCGGTAGTTCGAACGCGAACGGCCCGACAGCTCGCAACGCAGGCGGATGCGGGTCGCCGACGAGTTGCGCGGCATTTCCGCAAGCTTCAGGGTCGCGGCGAACCGCTCCTCCATCGGCAGCGTCTTGTCGGCGATGATCGCCTTCAAACGCTCGCGCTTCGGGGCGGCGTTCTTCGTCATCCGCTTGCGCCGGTTGTTCTTCTCGATTGAACTCTTCTTTGCCATGCTTGGCTCCTGGGTATCCGCGTTTGAGAGGCTTTAGGTCAGCGTCTCACTGCCGGAACGGGAAATTGAAAGCGGTCAACAAGGCCCTCGCCTCGTCGTCGGTCTTGGCCGTGGTGCAGACAGTGATGTCCATACCGCGGGCTTCCGTGACCTTGTCGAAGTCGATCTCGGGGAAAATGATGTGCTCCTTGATGCCGAGCGAATAATTGCCGCGGCCGTCGAAGCTCTTCGGGTTCAGGCCGCGGAAGTCGCGGACGCGCGGCAGCGCGACCGTCACCAGGCGATCAATGAACTCGTACATGCGGGCCTTGCGCAGCGTGACCTTGCAGCCGATCGGCTGGTTTTCACGCAGCTTGAAGGTCGCGATCGCGATACGCGAGTAGGTCACGATGGCCTTCTGGCCTGCGATCTGGGTCAGCTCGCTGGCGGCGGTCTCGGCCTTCTTGCGGTCGTTGACGGAATCGCCGACGCCCATGTTCAGCACGACCTTGTCCAGGCGCGGAACCTGCATCACGTTCTCATAACCGAACTTCTCGGTCATTTCCGTGCGGATCTTCGCATCGTATTCCGCGCGCAGGCGCGGGGTGTAAGCGGCCTCAGCCATCGATCTCAGCTCCCGAGCTCTTGGCGATGCGGACCTTCTTGCCGTCCGCCAGAATCTTGAATCCGACGCGGGTCGGCTTTCCGTCCTTGCCGACATACGCGATGTTGGACAGTTGGATCGGCGACTCCTTGGAGATGATGCCGCCCTCCTGGGCCTGCGTCTGCTTCTGGTGACGCTTGACCATGTTGATGCCGCGCACCAGCGCCGTGCCGGCGTCGGGGCGAACCTCGAACACCTCGCCGGTGCGGCCCTTGTCGCGACCGGTCAGCACGACGACCTTGTCGCCCTTGCGGATCTTCGCAGCCATCACAGCACCTCCGGCGCGAGCGAGATGATCTTCATGTGGTTCTTCGCACGCAGCTCGCGCGGCACGGGCCCGAAGATACGGGTGCCGACCGGCTCGGATTGGTTGTTGATCAGAACGGCGGCGTTGCGGTCGAAACGGATGACCGAACCGTCGGCGCGGCGGATGTCCTTGCGGACGCGCACCACGACGGCCTTCATCACGTCGCCCTTCTTCACCTTGCCACGCGGAATCGCTTCCTTGATCGAGACGACAATGATGTCGCCGATCGTGGCGTAGCGGCGCTTGGAGCCTCCGAGCACCTTGATACACATGACACGGCGTGCGCCAGAATTGTCGGCCACGTCGAGGTTGGTCTGCATCTGAATCATTGATGCACCTCGTCCTCTTCTCTCTTGCGCCAGCCCAGCCGGCGCTCAACATTTTCCTGAAGTCAGTCGGCTAAAGCCAACAGATCAGGCGCTTTTCTTGTGTTCGCCCCGGATCACGACCCAGCGCTTCAACTTCGAAATCGGCTTCGATTCCTCGATCCACACCATGTCGCCCGGCTTGAACTGGTTGTCCTCGTCGTGCGCGTGGTAGTTCTTCGAACGGCGGATCGTCTTCTTGTAGATCGGATGCGTGAAGCGGCGATCGACGCGCACCACGACGGTCTTGGCAGTCTTGTCGCTGACGACCACGCCTTGCAAAGTACGTTTCGGCATCTTCGTAAGCCCCTTACTTCTCTTTCGCGCGCTTCTGCGCGGCGACGGTCTTGATACGGGCGATGTCACGGCGAGCCTCGCGCAGGCGCGAGGTGTTCTCGAGCTGCCCGGTGGCGCGCTGGAAGCGCAGGTTGAAGCGTTCCTTCTTCAGGTTCAGGACGGCGTCATCCTGCTGGTCGGGGCTCATCGCGCGGATGTCTTCGATCTTCATCTGGGCCATGGCCATTACTCCGCAATGCGCTCGACGAAGCGCGTCTTGATCGGCAGCTTGGCGGCCGCCAGGGTCAGCGCTTCGCGCGCCGTCTGGGTGTTGACGCCGTCGATCTCGAACAACACCCGGCCCGGCTTGACGCGCGCGACCCACAATTCCGGCGAACCCTTGCCGGAGCCCATGCGGACTTCGGCCGGCTTCTTCGACACCGGAACGTCCGGGAATACGCGGATCCAGACGCGGCCGGCACGCTTCATGTGACGGGTCAGCGCGCGGCGGGCGGCTTCGATCTGGCGCGCGGTGACGCGCTCAGGCTCGGTCGCCTTCAGGCCGAACTGGCCGAAGGCCAACGTCGCACCCGAAGACGCAACGCCGTGGATACGGCCCTTATGCGCTTTCCGGAACTTCGTCTTCTTAGGTTGCATCATGGCTTTGAGCCCTCAAATTCTCTGTGCTGGCGTCAGGCCGCAGCGTTGTCGCGGCGCCCACGGCCACCGCGATCACCACCGCCGCTGCTCTCGCCTTCGGCCATTCTCTTGTCCTGGGCCATCGGATCGTGCTCGAGGATCTCGCCCTTGAAGATCCAGACCTTGACGCCGCAGGTGCCGAAGGTCGTGAACGCGGTCGCAACGCCGTAGTCGATGTCGGCGCGCAGCGTGTGCAGCGGCACGCGACCTTCGCGGTACCACTCCATGCGCGCGATTTCCGCACCGCCCAGACGACCCGAGCAGTTGATGCGGATGCCTTCAGCGCCGAGACGCATCGCCGACTGAACGGCGCGCTTCATGGCACGGCGGAACGCGACGCGGCGCTCGAGCTGCTGCGCGATCGACTCGGCCACCAGCGTCGCGTCGAGCTCCGGCTTGCGGATTTCGACGATGTTGATGACGACGTCGGACGAGGTGATGTCCGCGACCCTCTTGCGCAGCTTGTCGATGTCGGCGCCCTTCTTGCCGATCACCACGCCCGGACGAGCCGAGTGGATGGTGACGCGGCACTTCTTGTGCGGACGCTCGATCACGATGCGGGCGACGGCCGCCTGCTTGAGCTCCTTGTGCAGGATCTCACGGATCTTGACGTCCTCGTGCAGCAGCTTGCCGTATTCCTGCTTGCCGGCGAACCAGCGGGAATCCCAGGTGCGGTTGATGCCGAGACGCAGACCGATCGGATTGATCTTTTGACCCATCGTGTTCTCCTGCGCCCTTAAGCGGCTGCTTCGGCTTCGACCTGACGAACGATGATCGTCAGCTGCGAAAATGGTTTGTAGACACGGCCCGAGCGGCCGCGGCCGCGGGCGGCGAAGCGCTTCATGACGAGGCCGTTGCCGACGAAGGCCTGCGCTACGACGAGATCGTCGACGTCGAGATCGTGGTTGTTCTCAGCATTGGCGATAGCCGATTCCAGGCACTTCTTCACGTCGACCGCGATCCGCTTGCGCGAAAACTGCAGATCGGCGAGCGCAGCAGCTGCCTTCCGGCCGCGAATGAGCTGGGCGACCAGGTTGAGCTTCTGCGGGCTCACCCGCAGCATCCGGGCGACCGCCTTGGCCTCGTTCTCGGCGAGGCTCCGTTCGCGCTTAGGTTTGCTCATCGTTTAATCCTCAAGCCTTCTTGGCTTTCTTGTCGCCGGAGTGGCCATGGAAGGTCCGGGTCGGCGAGAACTCGCCGAACTTGTGCCCGACCATTTCCTCGTTGACCGCCACCGGAACGTGCTTCTGACCGTTGTAGACGCCGAAGGTCAGGCCGACGAACTGCGGCAGGATGGTCGAGCGACGGCTCCAGATCTTGATGACGTCGTGACGGCCGGACGCACGGGCGGCATCTGCCTTCTTGAGCAGAGAACCCTCGACGAACGGGCCTTTCCAGACTGAACGAACCATGTCCGGCGTTCCTTACTTCTTCCGCTTGTGGCGGCTTAGGAGAATGAATTTGTTGGTCGACTTGTTGGTGCGGGTCTTCTTGCCCTTGGTCGGCTTGCCCCACGGGGTAACCGGGTGGCGGCCGCCCGAGGTACGACCTTCACCACCGCCGTGCGGATGGTCGATCGGGTTCATCGAAACACCGCGGTTATGCGGCTTGCGGCCCAGCCAACGGTTGCGGCCGGCCTTGCCGATCGAGGTGTTCATGTGATCCGGGTTCGACACCGCGCCGATCGTGCCGCGGCAACGGCCATGCACCAGGCGCTGCTCGCCCGAATTCAGGCGGATGATCACGTAGTCCTGGTCGCGACCGACGAGCTGGGCATAGGTGCCCGCGGAACGGGCGAGCTGGCCGCCCTTCCCGATCTTGAGCTCGATGTTGTGGATGATCGTGCCGACCGGCATGTTGCCGAGCGGCATGACGTTGCCCGGCTTCACGTCGACGTAGTTGCCGGCGATGATGGTATCACCAACCGCCAGGCGCTGCGGCGCCAGGATGTAGGCCTGCTCGCCGTCCTGATACTTGATCAGCGCGATGAAGCCGCTGCGGTTCGGATCGTATTCCAGCCGCTCGACGGTCGCGGGAACGTCGATCTTCTCACGCTTGAAATCGACGGTGCGCAGCGTCCGCTTGTGACCACCGCCGCGGAAGCGCACGGTAATGCGACCCGTGCTGTTGCGACCGCCCGAGGAGTGCTTGCCTTCGGTGAGCGCCTTGACCGGCTTGCCCTTGTAGAGGGCCGAACGATCGACCATGACCAGCTGGCGCTGGCCCGGCGTCGTGGGATTGAATGTCTTCAGTGCCATCGTCGTGCGACCTTACAGACCGGTGGTCACGTCGATCCGGTGACCCTCTTCGAGAGTCACGATCGCGCGCTTGGAGTTCGACTGCGAGCCGAGATTGCCGCGGAAGATCTTGGTCTTGCCCTTGCGGACCAGCGTGTTGACGCTCTTGACCTTGACGTCGAACAGCTTCTCGATCGCTTCCTTGATCTGCGGCTTGGTCGCCTTGGCGGCCACCTTGAACAGCACCTTGTTGTGCTCCGAGGCAATCGTGGCCTTTTCGGTCACGACCGGCGACAGGATCACGTCGTAGTGGCGGGCCTCGATGTTCTTCGTCATTTGAAGCGCGCCTCCAGCGCATCGATGGCGGCCTTGGTCAGAACGAGCTTCTGACGGCGCAGGATGTCGTACACGTTGATGCCCTGGATCGGCAGCACGTCCATGTTCGGGATGTTGCGGGCCGCAGCGGCGAAGCCGTTGTTGAGCTCTGCGCCGTCGATGATCAGCGCGTTGGTCAGACCCAGACCCGAGAAGTGACCGAGCAGCGCCTTTGTCTTGGCGGCTTCCAGCGCGGCCTTGTCGATCACGACGAGATCGCCGTCCTTGGCCTTGGCCGAGAGCGCATGCTTCAGCGCCAGCGCGCGGACCTTCTTCGGCAGGTCGGTGGCGTGCGAACGCACCACCGGACCGAAGGCACGACCGCCGCCGCGGAACTGCGGCACGCGGGCCGAGCCGTGACGAGCACCGCCGGTGCCCTTCTGCTTGTACATCTTCTTGCCGGTGCGCCAGATCTCGGCGCGACCCTTGGCCTTGTGGGTACCGGCCTGGCGCTTGTTGAGCTGCCACTGCACGCAACGTGCAATGATGTCCTGGCGCGGCTCGAGACCGAAAATGGTGTCGGAGAGCTGGACCGAGCCGGCTTCCTTACCTTCGAGGGTGGTGACCTTCAATTCCATCTCACGCACCCTCTTGCTGGGCCGCAGCCTCGGCTTCGCCGCCCGCAACCTTGAACTTGCCGGGCTTCGGAGCTTCCTTCGGCAACGGCTTCTTGACCGCGTCGCGCACGCGAATCCAGCCGCCCTTGGAGCCGGGAACGGCACCTTCGACGAGGATCAGGCCGCGCTCGACATCGAGCTGAACGACGCGAAGGTTGAGCGTGGTGATGCGGTCGACACCCATGTGGCCGGGCATCTTCTTGTTCTTCCAGGTCTTGCCGGGGTCCTGACGGCCACCGGTCGAACCGATCGAGCGGTGCGAGACGGACACACCGTGGGTGGCACGCAGACCGCCGAAGTTCCAGCGCTTCATGCCGCCGGCGAAGCCCTTACCGACCGAGGTGCCGGTGACGTCGACGAACTGGCCGACGACGAAGTGGTCGGCAAGGATCTCGGCGCCGACCGGGATCATGGCATCCGCGGTGACGCGGAACTCCTCGACCCGGCGCTTCGGCTCGACCTTGGCGACCGCGAACTGGCCGCGCTCAGCCTTGGGCATGTAAACGGTCTTGCGGGCGCCAGAACCAAGCTGGAGCGCGACGTAACCGTTCTTCTCTTCAGTGCGGTGGCCTACGACCTGGCAATTGCCGAGCTTCAGCACGGTCACGGGGATATGTTCGCCGGCCTCTGTAAAGACCCGCGTCATCCCGACCTTTTGTGCGATCACTCCGGAGCGCATCGGCGTGCTTCCTGTTCTTTCTGTCCGCTATAGTCGCGAACGTGATCCAAAAATCTTAGAGCTTGATCTCGACGTCGACACCGGCGGCCAGATCGAGCTTCATCAAAGCATCGACGGTCTGCGGGGTCGGATCGACGATGTCGAGCAGGCGCTTGTGAGTGCGCATCTCGAACTGCTCGCGGCTCTTCTTGTCGACGTGGGGCGAACGGTTGACGGTGAACTTCTCGATGCGGGTGGGCAGCGGAATGGGTCCGCGGACCTGCGCGCCGGTGCGCTTCGCCGTGTTCACGATCTCGCGGGTCGACGTATCGAGGATACGATGGTCGAACGCCTTGAGACGGATACGAATGTTTTGGCCGTTCATTGCCGTGTCTTTCTTCAGTGGGGTGGCGAATAGCGAATAGCGAATGTCACCATTCGCTACTCGCCGATCCCTGTTCTCGTATTACTCGATGATCGAGGCGACGACGCCGGCGCCGACGGTGCGGCCGCCCTCGCGGATCGCGAAGCGGAGCTTCTCTTCCATCGCGATCGGCACGATCAGGTGCACTTCCATCGCGATGTTGTCGCCCGGCATCACCATCTCGGTGCCTTCCGGCAGGTGCACGACACCGGTCACGTCGGTGGTGCGGAAGTAGAACTGCGGACGGTAGTTGGTGAAGAACGGGGTGTGGCGACCGCCCTCTTCCTTGGTGAGGATGTAAGCCTCAGCCTTGAACTTGGTGTGCGGCTTGACCGAACCCGGCTTGCACAGCACCTGGCCGCGCTCGACGTCTTCGCGCTTGGTGCCGCGGAGCAGCGCACCGATATTGTCGCCGGCCTGGCCCTGATCGAGCAGCTTGCGGAACATTTCGACGCCGGTGACGGTCGTCTTCTGGGTCGCACGGAGACCGACGATCTCGATTTCCTCGCCGACCTTGACGATGCCGCGCTCGACACGACCGGTCACGACGGTGCCGCGGCCCGAGATCGAGAACACGTCTTCAACCGGCATCAGGAACGGCTGGTCGATCGGGCGCTCCGGCTGCGGGATGTACTCGTCGACGTTCTTCATCAGCTCGAGGATGGCGTCGTGGCCGAGCTTCTTGTCGGAATCTTCGAGAGCGGCGAGCGCCGAACCCTTGATGATCGGGATCTTGTCGCCCGGGAAGTCGTACTTCGAGAGCAGCTCGCGGACTTCGAGCTCGACGAGTTCGAGCAGTTCCGGATCGTCGACCATGTCGCACTTGTTGAGGAACACGACGAGCGCGGGCACGCCGACCTGGCGGGCGAGCAGGATGTGCTCGCGGGTCTGCGGCATCGGGCCGTCAGCGGCCGACACGACCAGGATCGCACCGTCCATCTGGGCGGCGCCGGTGATCATGTTCTTGACGTAGTCGGCGTGGCCGGGGCAGTCGACGTGGGCGTAGTGGCGGTTCGGCGTCTCGTACTCGACGTGCGCGGTCGAGATGGTGATGCCGCGCGCCTTCTCTTCCGGCGCCTTGTCGATCTGGTCGTACGCGGTGAACGTCGCACCGCCCGCTTCGGCGAGAACCTTGGTGATCGCCGCGGTCAGCGACGTCTTGCCATGGTCGACGTGACCGATGGTGCCGATGTTGCAGTGCGGCTTGTTACGTTCAAACTTTGCTTTGGCCATTTGACTCTCCGTTCAATCGTCAGTTCGTGACCGACGACAATCAGGCAAACTTCTTCTGGACTTCTGCCGACACGTTGGCCGGCGCTTCTGCGTAGTGGTCGAACTGCATGGTGAAGGTTGCGCGACCCTGGCTCATCGAGCGCAGGTTATTCACGTAACCGAACATGTTCATGAGCGGCACCATCGCATTGATGACGTTGGCGTTGCCGCGCATGTCCTGACCCTGGATCTGACCGCGCCGCGAATTCAGGTCGCCGATGACCGAGCCGGTATAGTCTTCCGGGGTCACCACTTCGACCTTCATGATCGGCTCGAGCAGGACGGACTTGCCCTTCTGCAAGGCTTCGCGGAATGCCGCGCGCGATGCGATTTCGAAGGCGAGCGCCGACGAGTCGACGTCGTGATACTTGCCGTCGACGAGCTGAACCTTGACGTCGACCACGGGGAAGCCCGCGACGACGCCAGAGCTCATCACGCTGTTGAGGCCCTTTTCGACGCCGGGGATGTATTCCTTCGGAACCGCACCGCCGACGATCTTGGACTCGAATTCGTAGCCCTTGCCGGGTTCATTCGGCTCGACCACGATCGACACTTCCGCGAACTGACCGGTACCGCCTGTCTGCTTCTTGTGGGTGTACTTGACCTCGGCCTTCTTGGTGACGCGCTCACGGAACGCAACCTGGGGCGCGCCGATGTTGGCGTCGACCTTGTAGGTGCGGCGGAGAATGTCGACCTTGATGTCGAGATGGAGTTCGCCCATGCCCTTGAGGATGGTCTGGCCGGACTCCTGGTCGGTCGACACGCGGAAGGACGGATCCTCCGCAGCGAGCTTGGCCAGCGCCACGCCCAGCTTTTCCTGGTCGGCCTTGGACTTCGGCTCGATCGCGATCTCGATGACCGGCTCGGGGAATTCCATCTTCTCCAGGATCACCTGCTTGTCGGGATCGCACAGCGTGTCACCGGTGCGCGCTTCCTTCAGGCCGGCCAGCGCGACGATGTCGCCGGCATAGGCTTCCTTGATGTCTTCGCGATTGTTCGCATGCATCAACAGCATGCGCCCGATGCGCTCCTTCTTCTCGCGGGTCGAGTTCACCACGCCGGTGCCGCTCTGCAGAACGCCGGAGTAGATGCGGCAGAAGGTGATGGTGCCGACGAACGGGTCGTCCATGATCTTGAACGCGAGCAGCGCGAGCGGCTCCTTGTCGTCCGCCTTGCGCACGACTTCGTTGCCGCGATCGTCGGTGCCCTTGATCGCGGGCACGTCGACCGGCGACGGCAGATAGTCGACGACGGCGTCGAGCAACGGCTGCACGCCCTTGTTCTTGAAGGCCGAGCCGCACAGCACGGGATAGAATGCGCCGGTCAGGACCGCCTTGCGGATCAGCCGCTTCAGCGTCTCTTCGTCCGGCTCCTTGCCATCGAGATAGGCGGCCATGGCGTCGTCGTCGAGCTCGACGGCGGCCTCCACCATCTTCTCGCGGTATTCCTTGGCCTGCTCGACCAGATCCTCGGGAATGTCGACATAGTCGAACTTCGCGCCGAGCGATTCATCGTTCCAGATGATGCCCTGCATCTTCACGAGGTCGACGAGACCCTTGAAGTTGTTCTCGGCGCCGATCGGAAGCTGGATGGCGATCGGCTTGGCGCCGAGGCGGTCGACGATGTCGGCCAGGCACTTGAAGAAGTCCGCGCCGGTCTTGTCCATCTTGTTGGCGAAGACGATGCGCGGAACCTTGTACTTGTCGCCCTGGCGCCAGACGGTCTCGGTCTGGGGCTCGACGCCCTGGTTCGAATCGAGCACGCAGACGGCGCCGTCGAGCACGCGCAGCGAACGCTCGACTTCGATGGTGAAGTCGACGTGGCCGGGGGTGTCGATGATGTTCAGGCGCTTGCCGGCCCAGAACGCGGTGGTCGCAGCCGAGGTGATCGTGATGCCACGCTCCTGCTCCTGCTCCATCCAGTCCATCGTCGCGGCACCTTCGTGCACTTCGCCGATCTTGTGGCTCTTGCCGGTGTAATAGAGGATGCGCTCGGTGGTCGTGGTCTTGCCGGCATCGATATGCGCCATGATACCGAAGTTGCGGTAATTCTCTATGGCATGAACGCGAGGCATTGAGTGTTCCTTAGATTCCGTGTTTCGCCGTTACCAGCGATAGTGCGAGAAGGCACGGTTGGCTTCCGCCATCCGGTGCACGTCTTCCCGCTTCTTGACGGCGTTACCGCGGTTGTTCGAGGCGTCCAGGAGCTCAGCCGAGAGCCGCTCGGTCATCGTCTTCTCGTTGCGGTCACGCGCAGCCGAGATCAGCCAGCGGATGCCCAGCGCCTGACGGCGGGTCGAACGAACTTCGACCGGAACCTGGTAGGTCGCGCCGCCGACGCGGCGGGAGCGCACTTCGATCGTCGGCATGACGTTCTCGAGTGCCTGCTCGAACACGCCGAGCGGGTTCTGCTTGGTCTTGGTTTCGATGATACCGAACGCACCGTAGACGATGCCTTCGGCGACCGACTTCTTGCCGGCGTACATCACCGAGTTCATGAACTTCGTGACGATGATGTTCCCGAACTTCGGATCCGGAAGGACTTCGCGCTTTTCCGCTGAGTGGCGACGAGACATGGACCTGGTTCCCGCTTACTTCGGACGCTTCGCGCCGTACTTCGAACGACGCTGCTTACGGTTCTTGACGCCCTGGGTATCCAGGACGCCGCGGAGGATGTGGTAGCGCACGCCGGGCAAGTCCTTGACGCGACCGCCGCGGATCATGACCACCGAGTGCTCCTGGAGGTTATGGCCTTCACCCGGGATGTAGCCGATCACCTCGAAGCCGTTGGTCAGGCGCACCTTGGCGACCTTACGAAGCGCCGAGTTCGGCTTCTTCGGGGTCGTGGTGTAGACGCGGGTGCAAACACCACGCTTCTGCGGCGACTGCTGCAGCGCCGGCACCTTCTTGCGCGACTTCTGCACTTCACGCGGTTGAGCGATCAGCTGGTTGATCGTCGGCATCCTGGCCTTACCCTTTGTTATCGCGGCTCCTTGCGGATCCGCTGTCTTGCCGCGGTCCATTGAAGGGACCGCAAATTCTTTCGAGCACCCCGCCCGACCGGGTCACCCTGCGCGGAACAATCCGCACAAAGCGAAATCGCGCCAACCGCCCCATCAACGGGCGGAAAGCGCTTCGACGC
Source organism: Bradyrhizobium symbiodeficiens (assembly GCF_002266465.3). Classification (NCBI taxonomy): domain Bacteria; kingdom Pseudomonadati; phylum Pseudomonadota; class Alphaproteobacteria; order Hyphomicrobiales; family Nitrobacteraceae; genus Bradyrhizobium; species Bradyrhizobium symbiodeficiens. The sequence continues at coordinate 4,535,941 of NZ_CP029427.2, forward strand.
CACAGAGGACCGCAGTATCAAGGCCGGTCAGCATAAAGCCGCGGCCCGCGCACTGAGGTCATGCATCCGAATTCGATCTCAAGAGAACGTGCTCAAGAGACCTAAAGTCGCACTGGCATTGCCTAGCTATGATCGACAGCGTTTGAGCGGCATTCGTCGAGGTTGGTGCCCGTCTTGAGCGATCCCTTGAGGCTTTAGTCCTTGGGGATCTAACGGGTGGCCCGTTCCGACGCTGGCGATGCTCACCGCCTGTCGTTAAGTGAGGCGCTTTCTATAAGTGGGAATCGATCAAGTCAAGGCGAAACGACAGTCAGAAGCGCTTCAGGCGCCTGTCAAAATCGCTGTTTGCCGCGCTCGCCACCTCCTTCCGATATGGGAACGTCGTCACCGTTTCGCCAGCCTGAAAATAATTATACCCGGGCGAAAAATACTATTATAATCAAAGCTAAGGCTTTTTTTCCTGTTGAGGCCTCAATCTGGGGCCTTCGGCGGGGATGGGCGCCATGCGGTACACCGACATTGCCATTATCGGCGGGGGATTGGCCGGCTCGACCGCCGCCGCGATGCTCGGCCGGGCCGACATTTCGACGGTCCTGATCGATCCGCATGAGAGCTATCCGGCGGACTTTCGCGTCGAGAAACTCAGTGGCCAGGAGCAGCTTGGGCGATTCTCGAGGACCGGAATCGCAGAATCAGTGCTGCGCCGGGCGACCTTTGCCGGTGAGAACTGGATCGCCCGCTTCGGCCGCCTGCTCGACAAGGCGCCGAGCCGGCAGTTCAACATCCTCTACGATTCCCTGGTCAACGCCGGCCGCGACGAAATCACCGCTTCCGTCGAGCGCATCTGCGCCAAGGCCATGAACGGGATGGATGCGGACAAGATCGCCGCCTTCTACGCCGATCCGGTGAAGCGGGATTGTGATCAATGGGCGGCGGCGAAAGCCTTTGACTTCCGCTCGGTCTCGATCGCGACGAGCCCCTACTGGACGGCGCAGCGCTCGGCGCGCTTCATGGCGTGGTCGAGCCAGGGTTTATTGCGGCGGCTGGGAGGAGCGTTCCATCTGGAGCCGAACTTCCTCGGTCACTCCTCGTCGTCCTCGTCCTCATCATCCTCATCGAGGTCGTCCTCGTCGCCTTCCTCATCGTCGCTTCCGTCGGCGTGAGCCGCCGCGGCGTGCGGCTGGTGGATCTGGTCGTTCCACAGCTGGCGATAGGTCCCGTTCCTGGCGAGCAACTGGGCATGCGAACCGCGCTCGATCGCCCTGCCCCCTGAGATCACGATGATCTCGTCCATCTCCACCACCGAGGTCAGGCGGTGGGTCGACCAGATCATGGTACGGCCCTTGGCGACCTTGAGTAGCGTGCGGTTGATCGCGGCTTCCGTGGTCTGGTCCAGCGCCGAGGTGGCTTCGTCCAGCAGCAGCACCGAGGGATTGCGAATGATCGCGCGCGCGATCGCGATGCGCTGGCGCTGGCCGCCCGACAGCGTATCGCCGCGCTCGCCGACCGGCGTGTCGTAGCGCTGCGGCAGGCTCATGATGTAGCGGTGGATCTCGGCCTTCTTGGCCGCCTCCGCCACTTCCTCGTCGGTCGCGCCCTCCTTGCCGAGCCGGATGTTCTCACGGATCGACATGTTGAACAGCATGTTCTCCTGGAACACCACCGCCATGCTCCGGCGCAGCGAATCCAGCGTCACCTTGCGGACGTCGACGCCATCGATGGTGACGCGGCCCTCGTTGGGCACATAGAGCCGCAGGATCAGGTTGAGCAACGTGCTCTTGCCGGAGCCGCTCGGGCCGACGATCGCGATGCGCTTGCCCGCATTGAGCTTGAGACTGAGATTATCCAGCACCGGCGTCTGACTACCCTCGTACTGGAAGGAGACGTGATCGAAGGTGATGTCGTTGGTGATGCGCGGCAGATCGGGGGCGCCGGGGCGATCGGCGGCACGGGTCGGCTCGTCCAGCAGCTCCTGCATGTGCCGGATCGCGGCAGCCGAGGAGATCGACACCGGGATGAAATGCATGACATGGGCGATGTTGTAGGAGACCTCCCAGAACGCGCTCTCGAAGGTGACGAAGGTGCCGATGGTGATCTGGCCCTTGGTGGCGAGATAGGCGCCGATGGCGAGCACCACGAGGTGCAGCATCAGCACCGAGATGGTGACCGTCCGCTCCACCATGGTCGAAAGGAACGCGGCCGAGGCGATCTTGTCGCGCGCCTCGTGGTTGCGGAAGGTGAAGAAACCGAACATCTTGCGCTGAAGGCTGAACGCCTTGATCACGGCCTGCGCCGCCACGTTCTCCTGCACCATGCCGAGCAGCGCGCTCTCGTTGAGCTTCTGTTCGTAATTGGCCTGGACCGCCTTCGGCGTCAGGATCCGCGGGCCGATCAGCGTGATCGGGAACACGAGCAGCGCGACCGCCGCGAGCTGCCAGTTCAGGAACACCATCAGGATGATGCCGGCGATCAATTCCAGAAACGGCAGCGCCGCACTGTTGGCGAACGTCTTGACCGAGCCTTCGAAGGCCGAGAGGTCGACGGAGAAGCGCGACAGGATCTCGCCGCGCTTGGTGCGGCCGAAATACGCCGCCGGCAAGTCCTGAACGTGCTCGAACAGGCGCTCGCGGACGTCGGAGATGATGCAGGCCGCCAATCGCGCGTCCCAGCGCTCGTACCAGACCGCAACGATCGAGGTGAAGATGCCGGCGACGGCGAGCACGCCGAGGATCTTGTACAGCGCCTGGAAGTCCTCCTCGCCGAGCGCGTCGTCGATCAGGAACTTGAGGCTGAGCGGCATGATGACGTTGAACAGCGTCTCGACGAAGACGCCAAACGCCACGAATGACAGCATACGTTTGTAATTGGCCAGGAATGGCTTGACGAACCCGACGATGGTCGCGAGCGCGCCGGCGGCCTCGCGCGCGGTAAAGACGACGAGGTCCTCGTCCTCGTCGTCGTCATCGAGCTCCAGCTCGTCATCCTCCTCGTCTTCGGCATCCTCGTCGTCTTCGAGATCCGGCTTGGCAGCCGAGGCGAGCTTGTCGTCGAGCTCGCCCGCCTCTTCGGCGGCGAGTTTCTGTTTGTCGGGCGAAAGAGGCTTGTCGGGCGAGGAAGGCTTGGATGCCATGAAACCAACGGATGCTGACGGCCGGCATGATCGCAGAGAAAGCAGGACATAGCGGAAGGCCGATATCGCACCGATTCTATGCGATCAGGATGAATTCGGCAAAACAATTGGCGAATTCAAGCGTGCCACGCGGCTAGTCCGCGTCGTCGTCCTCGACCTTGTCGAAGAAGGAATAGCGCAGGCTGTCGGCGTCGGCGTACCACTGCCCCGGCCCCTTGTTGGCGGCGAGCGTCGCCTCCCAGAGCGCATCGGTGCAATCCTTGCGGTGCATCGAGAGGTCGAAACCATTGCCGAAGAACAGTTCGGACCATTCCCACCAGGTGCCGAGTTTCTTGACTCCACGCAGGAGGTCGTAGCGGTCGATCAGCGCCGGCGCCATGTCCGAGGTGACAGAGCCGAACACGAGGCCGGTCTTGACCACGCGGTTCAGTTCCTTGATCGCGCGGACCACCTGCTTCGGGGAAACATGGCAAAGGCTGGTCTCGAACACGAAGTCGAACGCGCCGTCCTTGAACGGCATGTCGGTGATCGAGCCGAGCTTGTTGTACTTCTTCAGCGCCTTCGGGGTCCTGGCGTGGATGGCGCGGTTGTTCTCGATGCCGAAGGCATCGATGCCGCGGTCGCGCAGCGCGCCGACCAATTCGCCGCTGGCCGAGCCCGCGACGAGCAGCCTGGTGCCCTTCGTCTTGCCCCAGACGATGCCGAGCAGCCGGGTGAGGTAATCGGGATCGGTGAAGTGCCGCCAGGCCTCGTGATAGGGACCGAGGCCGCGATAATTCTCGAAATAGTCACGGTCGATCTTGTCGGAGAGCGGCTTGTCGTCCTGCGCGCGCGCGCGGCGCAGGCGCATCATCTCGGTCAGGATGATGTCGGTCGCGGCATCCGAGGAGTCGAGCAGGCCGTTCAGCGTCGAGTCGAACAGATAGTCGCCGACCACCACGATGCCGGGATGCTCCTTCGGCTCGGGCCGGTGATTGGTCATGACGTCGCGCACCGGCAGGCCGCCCGGTATAGCGTTCACGGACGACAGCCAGCGATGGATCTTGCCTTCCATGAAATGCGACCGCGCATCGCCGAGCGACGCCGGCAGCGATTTCAGCGCGGCATCGATCAGCTCCTGGTCCGACAGATTGGCGAAGGCCAGCGCGTCGGAGCCGGGAATCAGCCAGTTCAGCACGCCGTGCTTGCCGACATCGTGGCGCGCGCCCTCGTTGTAGACGCAGCAGCCGCCGAAGGCTTCCGACATGAACCAGGCGCCGGAAATCTTCTCGCCCCAGAACGGCGTGTCGAACAGGATCGAGACGCGCAAATAATGCGCCGGACGGTCGAAGTAAGAGACGTGCTTGACCATCGACTTGCGGAGCTGTTCGCCCTCCCACCCCATGGTGGCGAGCCAGGAATGCGGCAGGCAGACCAGCACGAGATCGAAGTCGCGCGTCTCCGGTCCCTTGCCGTTCATCATCTTGAGCTGGTAGCGGCCGGTCGGCTCCTTGCCGACGGCAAGCACGCGGTGATTGAGCTGGATGTCGGCGTTGACCTCTGACTGCAGGCACTCGATCAGCTGCTCGTTGCCGTTCTGGATGGAATAGAGGCCGATATAGCCGTCGACATCCATCAGATAGTTCTTGAGCGCGTTGAGGCCGTTGGTGTTGTGGCTCTCCGTCGCGATGTCGGAGCGCGCCATCACCTTGAAGAAGCGCTTTGCGGTTTCGTCCTCGACCTCCTCGTCGAGCACCTGCTCGGCGGTCTTGTAGGCCCAGGGGTTCTCGTTGTCGTGCGCGCCGACGCCTTCGTAATATTCCATCGGCGTCATCGCATCGGCGCAGCGCTTGCGGAACGCTTCGATCGCGGCGGCGGTCTTGGCGCCGTATCTGCGGCGCATGCCCGGCACGTCGTTGAGGAATTCGCCGCCGAACTGCACCTGCTCGGCATCCATCGGAATCGTCTGCAGCCCGAAATGCTGGATCAGCTCGCGCAGCGGATCCGGCCCGGTCATCGAGTAGTCATAGATCTCGGCTACGCCGGCCTCGTACATCGCGGGCGCGGAATCGAACTTGCGCGTGACGATCTTGCCGCCGAGCCGATCGGAGGCCTCGTAGATGGTGACGCGACAGAGATCGCCAAGCTTGCGCTTCAGATACCAAGCGCTCATCAGCCCGCCGGGGCCGCCACCTACGATTGCGAGATCAAGCATGTGAGTTCCGAGGTCTCCGGCGCGCCCCCCGTCACGGGATCCACCAGTCTAAATTCCCTTAGCACAAGCGCTTTTGCGCCTGAAGGAAAGATGAACAAAGGTTGATCCCGCATCGCAACAGGCAAACAAAGCAGCAAAAAGGCCGGCTTTCGCCGGCCTTTTCATTGTCCTCGGTAGTCCTACGGATGAACGATCATTCCGCGGGAGGTAGCGCAGGAAGCTCCGCTTCCGGCGCGGGCGACACGACCGCCGCCTGCTTCTCGCGCTCGTCCAGGATCATCTTGTCGCGCTTCACGGCGACTTCGCGGATCTTGGCCATGGAGGCGCCGGTGCCCGCCGGGATCAGCCGGCCGACGATGACGTTCTCCTTGAGACCTTCGAGCGGATCGACCTTGCCGTTGACCGCCGCTTCCGTGAGGACGCGGGTGGTCTCCTGGAACGAGGCCGCCGAGAAGAAGGAGCGGGTCTGGAGGCTCGCCTTGGTGATACCGAGCAGAACCGGCGTCCCCGTGGCGATCTTCTTGCCCTCTTCCTTGGCCTTCTCGTTGAGCGCGTCGAACTCGATCTTGTCGACCTGCTCGCCCGAGATCATGTCCGTGTCGCCCTGGTCGGTGACTTCCACCTTCTGGAGCATCTGACGGACAATCACCTCGATGTGCTTGTCGTTGATGAGCACGCCCTGGAGCCGGTAGACCTCCTGGATTTCGTTGACCAGATAGGCCGCTAGTTCCTCGATACCCTTGACCGCAAGGATGTCGTGCGGCGCCGGGTTGCCTTCCACGATGAAGTCGCCCTTTTCGACGACGTCGCCGTCCTGAAGGTGGATGTGCTTGCCCTTCGGGATCAGGTACTCGCGCGCCTCCTCGGTCTTGTCCATCGGCTCGATCGAGATGCGGCGCTTGTTCTTGTAGTCGCGCCCGAACCGGATGGTGCCCGCGATTTCGGCGATGATCGCCGCATCCTTCGGACGCCGTGCCTCGAACAGTTCCGCCACCCGCGGCAGACCGCCGGTGATGTCACGCGTCTTGGCGCTCTCGGTCGAGACACGGGCGAGGATGTCGCCCGGGTTGACCTTGGCTCCGACGTCGACCGACAAAATGCCGTCGACCGACAGCATGTAGCGGGCATCGCCGCCACGGGCGAGCTTGAGCACCTTGCCGTCCTTGCCCTTGACCACGATGGCCGGACGCAAATCCGCGCCGCCGCGAGTCGAGCGCCAGTCGATGACCACGCGCTTGGCGATGCCGGTGGCCTCGTCCAGCGTTTCCGTGATCGACTGCCCTTCGACCAGATCCTCGAAGCCGATGATGCCTTCCACTTCGGTGAGAAGCGGACGCGTGTAGGGATCCCACTCGACGATGCGCTGGCCCCGCTTGACCATGTCGCCCTCGTCGACGTGCAGGCGCGCGCCGTACTGAATACGGTGCGTCGCACGCTCGGTCCCGTCGGCATCGACGATCGCGATCACCATGTTGCGGACCATCGCGACCAGGTGACCTTCGCTGTTGCGGGCGATGGCCTTGTTCCGGATCACGATCTTGCCGTCGAAGTTGGATTCGACGAACGACTGCTCGTTGAGCTGCGCCGCACCACCGATGTGGAAGGTGCGCATGGTCAGCTGGGTGCCGGGCTCGCCGATCGACTGCGCCGCGATGACGCCGACGGCTTCACCGTGGTTGACCGGCGTGCCGCGGGCGAGGTCGCGGCCATAGCACATGCCGCAGATGCCGTTGACGAGTTCGCAGGTCAGTGCCGAACGGATCTTCACCTCCTGCACGCCACCCTGCTGGATGGCGTCCAGATGGCTCTCTTCCATCAGCGTGCCGCGCTTGATGATCACCTTGCCGGAGCTGTCGCGGATGTCTTCGCAGGCCGTGCGTCCGAGGATGCGCGAGCCGAGCGAAGCAACCACGGTGCCGGCATCGACGATGGCGCGCATCTTGATGCCGAGCTTGGTGCCGCAGTCGCTCTGCGTGATGATGCAGTCCTGCGCCACGTCGACCAGACGACGGGTCAGGTAGCCCGAGTTCGCGGTCTTCAACGCGGTGTCCGCGAGGCCCTTACGGGCGCCGTGGGTCGAGTTGAAGTACTCGAGCACCGAGAGGCCTTCCTTGAAGTTCGAGATGATCGGCGTCTCGATGATCTCACCCGACGGCTTGGCCATCAGGCCGCGCATGCCTGCGAGCTGGCGCATCTGGGCCGGCGAACCGCGGGCGCCGGAGTGTGCCATCATGTAGATCGAGTTGATGTCGGCATCGGCTCCACTTGCCGTCTTCTTGGTGGAGGAGATCTCCTTCATCATCGCCTTGGCGATTTCTTCCGTGGCCTTCGACCAGGCGTCGACCACCTTGTTGTACTTCTCGCCATGGGTGATCAGACCGTCGTTGTACTGCTGCTCGAAATCCTTCGCCAGCGTACGGGTGGTGTCGACGATCTTCCACTTGGAGTGCGGTACGACCATGTCGTCCTTGCCGAACGAGATGCCGGCCTTGAACGCGTTGTAGAAGCCGAGCGCCATGATGCGGTCGCAGAAGATCACCGTCTCCTTCTGGCCGCAGTGGCGGTAGACTTGGTCGATCACGCCCGAGATTTCGCGCTTGGTCATCAGCTTGTTGATGATCTCGTACGAAATCCGCGGGTTCTTCGGCAGGAGATTGCCGAGCATGACGCGGCCGGCGGTGGTCTCGATCCAGCGCGTCGAGACCTTGCCGGTCTCATCCATCCCCTGCCACCGGTACTTGATCTTGGTGTGGAGGTGGATGACCTTCGCGTGCAGCGCGTGCTCGAGCTCGGCCATGTCGCCGAAGATCTTGCCCTCGCCGGGCAGGCCTTCGCGCATGATCGAGACGTAGTAGAGACCGAGCACGATGTCCTGCGACGGCACGATGATCGGCTGGCCGTTCGCCGGATGCAGGATGTTGTTGGTCGACATCATCAGGACGCGCGCTTCCAGCTGCGCTTCGAGCGACAGCGGAACGTGCACGGCCATCTGGTCGCCGTCGAAGTCGGCGTTGAACGCGGCGCAGACCAGCGGGTGAAGCTGGATCGCCTTGCCCTCGATCAGCACGGGCTCGAACGCCTGGATGCCGAGACGATGCAGCGTCGGCGCGCGGTTGAGCAGCACCGGATGCTCGCGGATGACCTCATCCAGGATGTCCCAGACCTCCGGCCGCTCCTTCTCGACCAGCTTCTTGGCCTGCTTCACCGTGGTGGACAGGCCCTTGGCGTCGAGCCGCGAATAGATGAACGGCTTGAACAGCTCGAGCGCCATCTTCTTCGGCAGGCCGCACTGATGCAGGCGCAGCTCGGGACCGACCACGATCACCGAACGGCCCGAATAGTCGACGCGCTTGCCGAGCAGGTTCTGACGGAAGCGGCCCTGCTTGCCCTTGAGCATGTCGGCGAGCGACTTCAGCGGGCGCTTGTTGGCACCCGTGATGACGCGACCGCGGCGACCGTTGTCGAACAGCGCATCGACCGCTTCCTGAAGCATGCGCTTCTCGTTGCGGATGATGATGTCGGGCGCACGCAGCTCCATCAGTCGCTTCAAGCGGTTGTTGCGGTTGATGACGCGGCGGTAGAGGTCGTTGAGGTCCGAGGTCGCGAAGCGACCGCCGTCCAGCGGCACCAGCGGACGCAGGTCCGGCGGGATCACCGGAACCACGGTCATGATCATCCATTCCGGCTTGTTGCCGGAGTGGCGGAACGCTTCCACGATCTTCAGGCGCTTGGCGAGCTTCTTGTGCTTGATGTCGGAGTCGGTCTCCTGCATCTCGAGGCGCAAGGTGGCTTCGAGCTTCTCGAGGTCCATGCCCTTGAGCAGCTCGCGGATCGCTTCCGCGCCGATCATGGCGGTGAAGCTGTCCTGGCCGTACTCGTCCTGCGCCTTCAGGTACTCGTCTTCCGACAGCAGCTGACGGTCCTTGAGCGCGGTGAGACCCGGCTCGAGCACGACGTAATATTCGAAGTAGAGGATCCGCTCGAGATCCTTCAGCGTCATGTCCAGCAGAAGGCCGATGCGCGAGGGCAGCGACTTCAGGAACCAGATGTGCGCTACGGGGGCTGCGAGCTCGATATGGCCCATGCGCTCGCGCCGGACGCGCGACAGCGTGACCTCGACCGAGCACTTCTCGCAGATGATGCCCTTGTACTTCATGCGCTTGTACTTGCCGCACAAGCACTCGTAGTCCTTGATCGGCCCGAAGATGCGGGCGCAGAACAGGCCGTCGCGCTCGGGCTTGAAGGTACGGTAGTTGATGGTCTCCGGCTTCTTGATCTCGCCGTAGGACCAGGACAGAATCTTCTCTGGAGACGCGATCGAGATCCGGATCTGGTCGAAGACCTGAGCCGGAGTCGTCGGGTTGAAGAGATTCATAATTTCTTGGTTCATCGTCTTCTCCTCGCATGCCGGTCGCCTCCGGCAGCAAATTCGAAAATCACTCGAGCGGGGCGCCCTGCCCTCAAGGCCTCGGACGGGGCGCCGATGCCCGGCCGTGAAGGCCGGGCATGATAGATCGTGTTACTCGGCCGCTTCCGCCGTCCCCGGCCCGACCTTGGAATTGTGCAGGTCGACGTTGAGGCCGAGCGAGCGCATTTCCTTGACCAGCACGTTGAACGATTCCGGAATACCGGCTTCGAACGTGTCGTCGCCACGCACGATCGCCTCGTACACCTTGGTACGGCCGGCGACGTCGTCCGACTTCACCGTCAGCATCTCCTGGAGCGTGTACGCCGCGCCGTAAGCCTCGAGCGCCCACACCTCCATTTCGCCGAAGCGCTGGCCGCCGAACTGCGCCTTGCCGCCCAGCGGCTGCTGGGTGACGAGCGAGTACGGACCGATCGAACGCGCGTGGATCTTGTCGTCGACCAGATGGTGCAGCTTGAGCATGTAGATGTAGCCCACCGTCACCTTGCGATCGAACGCATCGCCGGTACGGCCGTCATAGACGGTCGACTGGCCCGAAGCGTCCAGACCGGCAAGCTTCAGCATCTCCTCGATGTCGGCTTCCTTGGCGCCGTCGAACACCGGCGTCGCGATCGGCACGCCGCGGCTGAGGTTATGGCCGAGCTCGATCAGTTCGCTGTCGTTGAGCGACTTGATCGTCTCGTCCTCGCCGTAGACCTTCTTCAAGGTTTCCTTCAGCGGCTTGATGTCCTGCTTCGACAGATAGGCATCGACCGTCTGGCCGATACGCTTGCCGAGGCCGGCACAGGCCCAGCCGAGATGGGTCTCGAGGATCTGCCCGACGTTCATGCGCGAGGGCACGCCGAGCGGATTGAGCACGATATCGGCATGCGTACCGTCTTCGAGGAACGGCATGTCCTCGATCGGCACGATCTTCGACACCACGCCCTTGTTGCCGTGGCGGCCGGCCATCTTGTCGCCGGGCTGGATCTTGCGCTTCACCGCGACGAAGACCTTGACCATCTTCATCACGCCGGGCGGCAATTCGTCACCGCGCTGAAGCTTTTCGACCTTGTCGAGGAAGCGCTGTTCCAGCCCCTTCTTCGACTCGTCGTACTGCTTCCGCATGGCCTCGATCTCGGCCATCAGCTTGTCGTTCGGCGAGGCGAACAGCCACCACTGCGACTTCGGGTACTCCTCGAGCACCGCACGGGTGATCTTGGTGTCCTTCTTGAAGCCCTTCGGACCGGCAATGCCCTGCCGTCCCTCGAGCAGCTCGGCAAGACGGTTGTAGACGTTGCGGTCCAGGATCGCCTGCTCGTCGTCGCGGTCCTTGGCCAGACGCTCGATCTCTTCCCGTTCGATCGCCAGCGCACGCTCGTCCTTGTCGACGCCGTGACGGTTGAACACGCGCACTTCCACGATCGTGCCCTGCACGCCCGGAGGAACGCGCAGCGAGGTGTCGCGAACGTCGGAGGCCTTCTCGCCGAAGATCGCGCGCAGCAGCTTCTCTTCCGGCGTCATCGGGCTCTCGCCCTTCGGCGTGATCTTGCCGACCAGGATGTCGCCGGCGCGCACTTCCGCGCCGATGTAGACGATACCGGCTTCGTCGAGGTTCTTCAGCGCTTCTTCCGACACGTTCGGAATGTCGCGGGTGATTTCCTCAGGCCCGAGCTTGGTGTCGCGGGCCATCACTTCGAACTCCTCGATGTGGATCGAGGTGAAGACGTCTTCCTTCACGATCCGCTCGGAGAGCAGGATCGAGTCTTCGAAGTTGTAGCCGTTCCACGGCATGAACGCGACGAGCACGTTGCGCCCGAGAGCGAGTTCGCCGAGATCGGTCGACGGACCGTCGGCGATGATGTCGCCCTTCCTGACGATGTCGCCGACCTTCACCAGCGGACGCTGGTTGATGCAGGTCGACTGGTTTGAGCGCTGGTACTTCATCAGACGGTAGATATCGACGCCCGACTTGGTCGGATCGAGATCTTCCGTGGCGCGGATGACGACGCGGGTGGCGTCGATCTGGTCGATCACGCCCGAACGGCGCGCCGCGATCGCGGCACCCGAGTCGCGCGCAACCACGCCTTCCATGCCGGTGCCAACGAACGGCGCCTCGGCGCGAACCAGCGGCACCGCCTGGCGCTGCATGTTCGAGCCCATCAGCGCGCGGTTGGCGTCGTCGTTCTCGAGGAACGGGATCAACGCCGCGGCAACCGAAACCAGCTGCTTCGGCGACACGTCCATGTAGTCAACCTTGTCGGGCGTCACCGGCAAGACTTCGCCGGCGTGACGGCAGACCACGAGGTCTTCGGTGAAGCGGCCCTTCGGGTCGAGCGGCACGTTGGCCTGCGCGACCGTGTAGCGGCCCTCTTCCATCGCCGAGAGATACACGACCTCGTCGGTGACGCGGCCGTCCTTGACCTTGCGATACGGCGTCTCGACGAAGCCGTACTTGTTCACGCGCGCGAAGGTCGCGAGCGAGTTGATCAGGCCGATGTTCGGGCCTTCCGGCGTCTCGATCGGGCAGATGCGGCCGTAATGCGTCGGATGCACGTCGCGGACTTCGAAGCCGGCGCGCTCGCGGGTCAGACCGCCCGGTCCGAGCGCCGAGAGACGACGCTTGTGGGTGATCTCGCTGAGCGGGTTGGTCTGGTCCATGAACTGCGAGAGCTGCGAGGAGCCGAAGAACTCGCGCACGGCGGCAGCCGCCGGCTTCGCGTTGATCAGGTCCTGCGGCATGACCGTGTCGATGTCGACCGAGGACATGCGCTCCTTGATCGCGCGCTCCATGCGCAGGAGGCCGATGCGGTACTGGTTCTCCATCAGCTCGCCGACCGAGCGCACGCGGCGGTTGCCGAGATGGTCGATGTCGTCGATCTCGCCCTTGCCGTCGCGCAAATCCACCAGCGTCTTGATGACGGAGAGGATGTCTTCCTTGCGCAGCGTGCGCTGGGTGTCGGGTGCATCGAGGTCGAGGCGCATGTTCATCTTGACGCGGCCGACCGCGGAGAGGTCGTAGCGTTCGGAGTCGAAGAACAGCGATTGGAACATGGCCTGCGCCGAATCCAGCGTCGGCGGCTCGCCCGGACGCATCACGCGGTAGATGTCGAACAGCGCGTCCTCGCGCGTCATGTTCTTGTCGGCCGAGAGCGTATTGCGGATGTAGGGGCCGATATTGACGTGGTCGATGTCAAGGAGCGGCAGCTCCTTGTAGCCGTGCTCGTTGAGCACCTTCATCGACTTGTCGGTTATTTCCTCGCCGGCTTCGGCGTGGATCTCACCCGTCTTCGGGTTGACGAGGTCCTCGGCGATGTAATTGCCGACCAGTTCCTCATCGGCCAGGCGCAGCGCCTTCAGCCCCTTTTCCTGGAGCTGACGGGCAGCACGAACGGTGAGTTTCTTGCCGGCCTCGAGCACGACCTTGCCGGTATCGGCGTCGATCAGGTCGTTGACGGTCGAGTAACCGCGGAAACGGTTGGCGTCGAACGGAACGCGCCAGCCTTCCTTGGTCCGCTTGTAGAGGATCTTCTTGTAGAAGGTGGACAGGATCGCCTCGCCGTCGAGGCCGAGGGCGAACATCAGCGACGTCACCGGAATCTTGCGGCGACGATCGATACGCGCATAGACGATGTCCTTGGCGTCGAACTCGATGTCGAGCCAGGAACCGCGATACGGGATGACGCGGGCGGCGAACAGCAGCTTGCCCGACGAATGGGTCTTGCCCTTGTCGTGGTCGAAGAACACGCCCGGCGACCGGTGCATCTGCGAGACGATGACGCGCTCGGTACCGTTGACGATGAAGGTGCCGTTCATCGTCATGAGCGGGATATCGCCCATGTAGACGTCCTGCTCCTTGATGTCCTTGACCGACTTCGCGCCGGTTTCCTCGTCGATATCGAATACGATGAGGCGCAGCGTCACCTTGAGCGGAGCCGCGAAGGTCATGCCCCGCTGGCGGCACTCGTCGACGTCATATTTCGGCTGCTCGAACTCGTAGCGGACGAATTCCAGCATCGAGGTGCCCGAGAAGTCGGAGATCGGGAACACCGAGCGGAACACCGCCTGCAGGCCCTCGTCGAGGCGCCCACCTACGGGTTCATCGACCATCAGGAACTGGTCATAGGATGCCTTCTGAACCTCGATGAGGTTCGGCATCTCTGCGACTTCCTTGATGTGTCCGAAGAACTTGCGAACGCGTTTGCGACCGGTAAATGTCTGCTGCGCCATCGTGGCCTCTCATTTTCGTCGCCCGATCTGGGCGCGCCCTCCGGAACGCGGCTGCCACCGCTCCCCGGGTTGAATTTTTTCGAACCCGCTTTGGGGGCCGGAGACTCAAATTCAGGCCGGAATGTCCTGAATCTGTTCTTCAGACCTTCAAAACGCAAAACGACGCGCGGGGCGCTGGTGCGCGCCCGCCCGTCACAACGACCGCCTTCACGGACTGAAAAAGCCCGAAATAGCTTGCTCTCCCAACGGCTTACAGGGGTCCGGTATCCCTGCCCACCGCGCTTTCGTGCTGCCGAATCGATATGGGGCGACAATAGTGGAGATTCGAGGGGTGAACCCGCAAATCCCCACACTTTTTCGTGTTTGGCCTGCGTCGGGACGTCCCGTCGCACGCCTTTTGCATCTGGCCCACCCCTTGTTGAGGGGAAAGCTGAGATCTCGGGCCCGCTGACGCTCGCCCGAGACCTCGCCAGTAAGCGGTGCTTACTTGAGCTCGACCTTCGCGCCAGCCTTCTCGAGCTGGACCTTGAGCTTCTCGGCCTCGTCCTTGTTCACGCCTTCCTTGACAGGCTTCGGCGCGCCCTCGACGAGGTCCTTTGCTTCCTTCAGGCCCAGGCCGGTGATGGCGCGGACTTCCTTGATGACCTCGATCTTCTTGTCGCCGGCGGCGGCAAGGACGACCGTGAACTCGGTCTTCTCTTCGGCCGGAGCGGCGGCAGCGCCACCACCAGCCGGGCCGGCCACGGCGACAGCCGCGGCAGCCGAAACGCCCCACTTTTCTTCGAGGAGCTTCGCCAGTTCGGCAGCTTCGAGCACGGTGAGGCTCGAGAGGTCGTCAACGATCTTCTGCAAGTCAGCCATTGTTCAGTTTCCTTAGATGTAAGTCTGGTTCGGGTTTGAGTTTTGCGAAGGGCGTCAGGCCGCTTCGCCCTTTGAGGCATGAGCCTGGATGACGCGCGCGAGCTTGCCCGCGGGCGCATTGGCGAGCTGAGCGATCTTGGTCGCCGGAGCCACAAGAAGGCCGACGAGCTTGGCGCGCAGTTCATCAAGCGACGGCAGCGAGGCAAGAGCCTTCACGCCGTCGACATTCAGGACGGTCGTTCCCATCGAACCACCAATGATGACGAACTTTTCGTTCGCCTTGGCGAATTCGACGGCGACCTTCGGCGCCGCTACCGGATCGTTCGAGGTGGCGATCACGGTCGGCCCCTTCAGCATGGGACCGATGGCAACGACGTCAGTGCCTTCAAGAGCAATTTTGGCGAGACGGTTCTTCGAGACCTTCACCGAGGCGCCAGCCTGCTTCATCTGCGTCCGCAGCTTCTGCATCTGGGCAACGGTCAGGCCGGAATATTGGGCAACGACCGCAACGCTCGTGGTCTTGAAGACCCCATTGAGCTGTTCGACCGCTTCCTTTTTTGCCGCTCGTTCCACAGCAAGCTCTTTCCGGTTGGCGGCCATCGCGAGAAGCGGGACCGCCGGGTTGCACCCATCGCCCCACCCAAAACCTGAACCTCCGGGTCAAAACCCATCGGACACGCGCCGGGCGAGACGACAATTCAAAGCCTGCCCTCCGGGAGCTCGTGAGAGCCCACGGCGTGTCGAGGTCCGAACCAAACCCATTCCGCGACCACCTTAAGGCGGAACGCGAAGTGAAATCCGGTCTTCACCCGTCTATGCAGGCCATGCGATTAAGCCGTTGAGAAATCGAAATCTCCCGCAGGCGCCTGCAGTCTTGGACAGGACAAGGTCAGCCGGCGAACCGCCCGACCCCTGCCCGCACTCCACCAACCGACGGGTTTTCCTTCCTCTTCGGGCAAATCCTCACGGACGTCCTGAAAAGGAATGATCTCCTGTCTTGTCGGGTTTTCGGAATGCGTGCACGAACGCGCCAGCCGAGGCCGGTACGTCCGGAAGCGGTTCTTTAACCGCTCGCAGCCTGCTTGCCAAGAGCAAAATTCACACCAGTTCCAATCCGTTGCCCTGGGTGCTTGATCCGGGCCGATAAGGACCGATTCAGGCCGATTTGACCCCATAAGGCAGCGGCTTGTCCTCGAAGAACGCGGTCAGGTTGGCCAGGACGCAGTTCTGCATGGCGACGTGCGATTCGAGGGTGTGGCCGCCGATATGGGGGGCGAACACAACGTTGGGGAGCGCCGTCAGGGCGTCGGGGGCGTGCGGTTCCTTCTCGAAGACGTCGAGGCCGGCCCCCGCAATGGTCTTGTCGGTCAGCGCCTTGACCAGCGCCTGCTCGTCGATCACCGATCCGCGGGAGATGTTGACGACATAGCCGTCCACCCCGAGTCGCCTCAGGATGTCGGCATTGACGACGTGCTGGGTGTCGGTTCCTGCCCGGACCGCGATCATCAGCACGCTGCACCAATCGGCCAGCGCCTCCAGCGTCGGGAAATATTGATAGGGCAGATCGTACTCAGTCCGGCTGAAATAGCCGATTTCGCTCTCGAAGGCGGCGCAGCGCGCGGCGATCTTGCGGCCGATCTCGCCCATGCCGTAGATGCCGATGCGGCGGCCGGGCATGCCCGCCTGCGGGCGCATCATCGGCGATTGCTTCGACCCCGCCCAGTCGCCGCTGCGGACATATTGGTCGGCGACCAGGATCCGCCGCGTCGTTGCCAGCATCAGGGTCATCGCGATGTCGGCGACCGAGGCGGCATTGGCGCCCGGGCTGTGGCCGACAGCGATGTTGCGGGCGGCTGCGGCCGTCAGGTCGACACCGTCATAGCCGGTGCCGTAGCAAACGATGGCGCCGAGTTTTGGAAACAGGTCCATCGCTTCCGCGCCGAGCGGGGAGCCGCCTGCCGTCAGCATCGCGCGGATGCCACTGAGTTCCTCCGCAGAAAACACCTCGCCTGCGGGCTTGCCGCCGGTGTCGAGCAGTTCGAACCGCTCGGCGAAACGCGCCATCATCGTCTTGGGAAAGCGCGAATAGATCAGGACCTTGTCAGCCATTGTTCTTGTTTCCGTTGAGCCCTGCCACAAACGACGAGGGGCGGAATCGGTTGCCCAATTCCGCCCCTCGCCTCATGCAATTTCCGAACCTCTAGCCGAGGCCGACCTTAGCCGAGAATCGTGTTCGGCTCGACCTTCACGCCGGGTCCCATGGTCGAGGACACCGCAACGCGCTGGATGTAGGTGCCCTTGGAACCGGCCGGCTTCGCCTTCGAGACAGCATCGGCGAGAGCCTTGATGTTCTCGACCAGCTTCTCCTCGGAGAACGAGGCCTTGCCGACGCCGGCCTGCAGAATGCCGGCCTTCTCGACGCGGAACTCGACCGAGCCGCCCTTGGCACCCTTCACCGCCCCGGTGACGTCCATCGTCACGGTGCCGATCTTCGGGTTCGGCATCAGGCCGCGCGGGCCGAGCACCTTACCCAACCGGCCGACCAGCGGCATCATGTCGGGGGTGGCGATGCAGCGGTCGAAGTCGATCGAGCCGTTCTGCACCTTCTCGACCAGGTCTTCGGCGCCGACGACGTCGGCACCCGCAGCCTTGGCTTCGTCAGCCTTGGCGCCACGGGCGAACACGCCGACGCGGAGCGTACGGCCGGTGCCGTTCGGCAGGGTCACAACGCCACGGACCATCTGGTCGGCGTGACGCGGATCGACGCCGAGATTGATCGCGACCTCGATGGTCTCGTCGAACTTCGCTTTCGCGCGTTCTTTGACCATCTTGATGGCGTCCGCGAGCGGGTAAAGCTTTTCGCGATCAACACCTTCGCGGGCTTTGTTCAAACGCTTTCCGATTGCCATAGCCGCTTACCCCGCCACTTCCAGACCCATCGAACGGGCAGAGCCCTCGACCATCTTCATGGCCGACTCGATCGAGTCGCAATTCAGGTCCTTCATCTTCTTCTCGGCGATCTCGCGCACCTGCGCCTTGGTCACCGCGCCGGCCTTGTCACGGC
This sequence comes from Bradyrhizobium symbiodeficiens, assembly GCF_002266465.3. NCBI lineage: Bacteria > Pseudomonadati > Pseudomonadota > Alphaproteobacteria > Hyphomicrobiales > Nitrobacteraceae > Bradyrhizobium > Bradyrhizobium symbiodeficiens. Next base: position 4,553,825 of record NZ_CP029427.2, read on the forward strand.
CCGGCGCCTTCGAGCCGGACTGGATCTTGGCGGCCTGCTTGAGGAAGAACGACATCGGGGGCGTCTTCATCTCGAACGTGAACGAACGATCGGCGTAGATCGTGATCACGACGGGAATCGGGGTGTTCTTCTCTTCCTTCTGGGTCTGCGCGTTGAACGCCTTGCAGAACTCCATGATGTTGAGACCGCGCTGACCAAGCGCGGGACCGATCGGGGGCGAGGGATTCGCCGCACCGGCCGGGACCTGAAGCTTCAGGTATCCGGTCACTTTCTTTGCCATCTATCACTCCTGTTGTGCCGGCCATCGCCGGCGGTTCAGGTTCGTGGTCTGGGTCGGATGCGGCTGGCAACCGCCCTCTCCCTCCCACGGCCTCTCTTTGCGCGAAGCTTTTCGGCTTCACGCGCTACCCGGTCAGACCTTCTCGACCTGCCCGAATTCCAGCTCGACCGGCGTGGCGCGGCCGAAGATCGACACCGCAACCTTCACGCGCGAGCGCGCCTCGTCGATTTCCTCGACCACACCCGAGAACGAGGCGAACGGGCCATCGGCCACGCGCACGTTCTCGCCGATCTCGAACGACACCGACGCCTTCGGCCGTTCCACGCCCTCCTGCACCTGGTGCAGGATGCGCATCGCTTCCGATTCAGAAATCGGCATCGGCTTGTTTTCCGCGCCGAGGAAGCCCGTGACCTTCGGCGTGTTCTTGATCAGGTGAAACGCTTCGTCGGTCAGCTTCATCTTCACCAGCACGTAGCCTGGGAAGAACTTGCGCTCGGCGTCGATCTTGCGGCCGCGGCGCACTTCCGTGACCTTCTCGGTCGGGACCAGTATCTGCTCGAAGAGATCCTCAAGCCCACGCTGCTTGGCCTGTTCGCGGATCGATTCCTGAACCTTCTTCTCGAAGTTCGAATAGGCGTGGACGATATACCAGCGCTTGTCGGACGATTGGGTTGCAGCGGCTGTAGCCATCAGTGAATGCCCAAAAGGAAGGTGATGAGGACGCGGATGATCTGGTCGGCGGCGAAGAAGAAGATCGAGGCCACCGCGACCATGACGAACACCATGATGGTGGTGATCGTGGTCTCACGACGGGTCGGCCAGGTGACCTTGGCGGTCTCCGAGCGCACTTCCTGCAAGAACTTGAAGGGGCTGACTGCCATCGTTTGATGTCCAACGTCTGTCGACAGACGCGAATGAATTTCAGGGATCCGAACAGCCGCCGTTGGCCCAGCCCTCTGTCTCGAAGGATGAGCCGGAAATCGGGCTCGATTGTTCGGGGATTTCAAAGCCGCGCCGGATATCCGCATCTCAGCGGGCCGGCAGCGAGTGCGGGGTATCTACTGCGGATGGGGCCAAACGTCAAGGTCACGCCGCGCCCGCCGAGCCACCCCTGATGCCTGGACGCCCCCAACAGAGCCGATCCGAATCAACGGGTTACCCGGCCACGCCGCGCGCCCCTCTGCCGTTCGGGCCGTCCCAACCGCCCTCCTCGCTGGCGGCAGCCGCGGAACACCATCAGTCGGCCCGGTCGACCATGGAAATGCCCGGCAGCGGCACCACGAACTTTCCGCCCTCGGCGAAATAGCGGGCGTGCTTGGCCCGGATCGGGTCGACGTAGCGCCAGGCGAACACGACGACGAACGCCGGCTTGCGCTCGTAGAGGGCGGCCGGCGGCAGGATCGGGATGTCATAACCCGGGCCGGCCATCACATTGCCCTTCTTGGGGTCGTCGTCCACCAGGAAGTCGATCTTGTTCTCCAGGCCGAACTGCGGCAGCAGCGTCGTGGTGCCGACCGAGACGCCGTAGCCGGCAACGAGCTGCCCGCGCGCATGGGCGGCATCGGCCATCGCAACCAGCTCGTCGCGGATCGCAGCGATCCGCTTCACATAGGGCCCATAATAGGCCGGCTGATCGACGCCGAGCCGCTCTTCCTCTGCGACGAACCGCGCGACCTCGGCCGACGGTTTCTTGGCGCCACCGGCACGCTGCACGGTGACGCGGATCGAGCCACCCTTGGTCCAGATGTGCTGGACGTCGATCAGCTCCATGCCGAGCCGGGCAAAGAACCGGATCAGCGGCTTAATGTTAAAATACGACAGATGCTCGTGATAGACCGTGTCGAGCAGGTTCTTCTCGGTGACGTCGACGCCGTATTGCGTTTCGAAGACGAACAACCCGTCCGGCGCAAGCACGTCGCGAACCCCGATCACCAGCGGATCGAGATTGTCGACATTGGCGATCATGTTGTTGGCGATCACGACGCTCGCCGCGCCGTGGCTCTGCAGGATGCGGTGACCAATGGCATCGGTGAAGAAATCACCGATGGTCTCGATCCCCGCCTCGGTCGCGCGCTTGGCGATGTCGACGGCGGGATCGACACCCAGCACCCGCATGCCGCGCTCTTTGAAGTAGCCGAGCAGCGATCCGTCGTTGCTGCCGAGCTCGACGACCAGGGAGCCCGGCGCGATGCCGAAGCGGCTGACGACGTCGTTGGCATAGCCGGCGAAGTGCTCGCGCAGCCCGAGCGAGAGCGAGGTTGTGTAGACGTAGTTGCGGTACTGGATCTCGGGATTGCCGACGTGGAGAATCTGCAGATGGCCGCAATCCCTGCACAGATGCAGCGCCATCGGCACCGCGGCCCGGAACACCGGATCGTCGACGCTGGCATCGGGGACCTGGAAGTTCGGCGTGCCGATCGGCATCCCTGCCATCGGGACGACCAGCTCCTGCTTGTCCGAATGACAGAGGCGGCAGGTGTGGCGGACGTAGAACAGATTTTTCATCGTGGAACCGAAAAATGAGATACGCGATCGGGTGAGGCAATCCCACCCCGTGAAGACCAGACCGCCAGCAACGGGCTCAAGCGGGTCATGGGTGGCTCGAGACTTCCTTGCCCAGCCCGTCGTAGCCGGGAGCTTCCTTCGCCGCCTTGGCGGCCTTGTCTGCTGAATACGATCCGCGCTCCGGACTTGCCAGCCAGATCGCGCCGCCGACGAGCCCGATGATCACGCTGATGGCACCCAGCAGCAGCGAAACCGACAGGGCCTCCTCGGAGGGGACCCCCGCCAGACCGAGGCAGGCGACCATCGCCCCCTCGCGAACACCCCAGCCGCTGATCGAGATCGGGACCGCCGTCAACAGCACCACGGGCGGAATCAGGATGCCGGCGTCCACCACCGAGAGCTGTGCTCCGACACCGCGCGCCAAGGCGAAGCAGGCCGCCGCGGTCACGACATGGATGAGCAGCGCCGACCCGAACAGCAAAGCGCGGCGCTCCGACTGCAGGAGAAGAAACCTGACCAGCGCTCCGAACCGGACGAAGCTTGCGATCGCCCGATGGGCGATCAGGCGCTTGGGCAGCCGGTCGAGCGTCAACAGAATCACGGTGCCGGCGACGCCGGCCAGCGTCAGCCCGCCGATGGCCAGAATCGCGGCATGATCGGACACGCGAGACAACAGGAACGGCAATCCGGCCACCATCAGCGCGATCAGCCCGATCAACGCGGTGAAACGGTCGGCCGCAACGCCCTTGACCGCCTCCGGCCACTGCACGCCGCGCTGGCGCAGCAGCCACATCCGCACCGCATCACCGCCGACCGAGGACGGCAACACCTGATTGAACCAGAGGCTGATCATCAGGATCCGCCAGCCCGCCAGCCAGTCCAGCGACACGCCGAGCGCGCGCATGATCAGCTCCCACCGGCCGTTGAGCACGAAGGTCTGGAAGAAAATCAACGACAGCGCCAGGACGAACAGCAAAGGATCGACCGAGACGAGATGGTTGCGCAACCGCTGCAGATCGAGGCCGCGCGCGATGTAGACCAGCACCGCGATCGACAGCAGCAGCTTTATCGAAAACAGGGCCGCCTGTTTGAACCGCGACTGCATCGGATGCCCGCCTCAGGATGCCGGATATTCCGCGCGACCGATCACGAGGTCGATCGCGGCCATCATCCAGAACTGGTGCGTGGTCTCGACAATGTTGTAGCTGCGGCTGTCGACGAAGAAGTTGACGTCGCCGAGATTGCGCAGCGGATTGTCCGCGTTCATGCCCGACAGCGTGATCACGTCGAGCTTCATCGTCCGCGCCTGCGCAACCGCGTTGAGGATGTTCTTCGAGCGCCCCGACGAGCTGATCGCGACGAGGCAGTCGCCGGCACGGGCGCTCAACCGCACCGCGTGCGCGATCCAGTCCTCGAACCCGTAGTCGTTGGCAAGGCACGACATCATGCTCGCGTCGCTGAAGCAGAGCGCAGGCACCGACGCGTTCTTCGCGAGATCGATCGCCAGGTGCGAGGCGATGCCGGCCGAGCCGCCGTTACCAATGAAGATGACGCGGCCGCCCTGCTCGCGCGCGCGCAACCAGAGGGCGCGGGTGGCGGAGATCGCGGCGAAAACGCCGTCGTCGACCGCTGTCGCGCGATGGAGGCGTCCCACGTAATCGTCGAGGAAAGCCTTGTGATCGGGATCGACGGACACGGCGGGCATGGGCTGGCGGCTCGATTGCAACATGTCCGGGTGATACCGGCTATTACCAAGGATTGCAAAGGTATAATACTTGCAAAGTCAGCGAGCGGCTGGTAGTCGGCTTTCGGGTTTCACTCACCATTGGCGGGCCTGTTTCGCTGGGCATTCGCGTCACGGATGTTCCTCATGAAATGCATCGTTACTGGCGGCGCCGGATTCATTGGAAGTCACCTCGTCGACCGTCTCCTCGACGACGGCCACGAGGTCATCGCGCTCGACAATTTCGTCATCGGGCGTCCCGAAAATCTGGCCGCACGCGCCGGTTCGAGCCGGTTAAAGGTCGTGCGGGCCGACGTCACCGACCTCGAGCAGATCAAGCCGTATTTCCACGGTATCGACTGGGTCTTCCATCTGGCGGCGCTGGCCGACATCGTTCCATCGATCGAGTCCCCGATCCCCTATCACCGCGCCAATGTCGACGGCACGGTCAACGTTCTCGAAGCGGCGCGGCACGCCGGCGCCAAGCGCTTCGTCTACGCCGCCTCGTCGTCCTGCTACGGTATTCCCGACGTCTATCCGACGCCCGAGAGCGCCGAGATCCGGCCGATGTATCCCTACGCGCTCACCAAGAATCTCGGTGAGCAGTGCGTCATGCACTGGTGCCAAGTCTACAAGCTTCCCGCGGTGGCGCTGCGCCTGTTCAACGTGTACGGGCCGCGGCATCGCACCACGGGCACCTACGGCGCCGTGTTTGGTGTCTTCATGGCGCAGAAGCTCGCCGGCAAGCCCTTCACGGTGGTCGGCGACGGCGAGCAGACGCGCGATTTTACCTTCGTCAGCGACGTCGCGGACGCCTTCGTCACCGCCGCGCGCTCCGATATCTCGCACCAGGTATTCAACGTCGGCTCGGACAACACCTACAGCGTCAACCGGCTGGTCGAGCTTCTCGGCGGCGACAAGGTCCATATTCCCAAGCGTCCGGGCGAGCCCGATTGCACCTACGCCGACATCACTGAGATCAAGCGGGTCCTGAACTGGACGCCGAAAGTGAAATTCGAGGACGGCGTCGCGACGATGCTGAAGTCGATGGATCAATACAAGGATGCGCCCTTGTGGACGGTCGACAAGATCGCCGACGCCACCAAGGATTGGTTCAAATATCTCGGTGACGACGGCTCACCGCAAAAGGCAAGCTCTTGAACAGGCTCGCCGGATATCGTTGCTGCGAGTCGATCATTTCGGTCCGGCCATCTGAGAGCTGCCGGCGCTTTAGGTAATTCACATGGGTAATGCTGCGACAGACAAGTCGACCGGCCATCCGGCACCGCACGACAAGATCAAGACGATCGAGGAGCTGGGCGAGATTGCGCGCGCCGCGCAGGCCAAGGGCCTGACCGTCGCGCTCTGCCACGGCGTGTTCGATCTGGTGCATCTCGGCCACGTCCGGCACATCCTGGCGGCGCGCAACGAGGCCGACGTGGTCATCGTGACCATCACCGCCGACCGTTTCGTCAACAAGGGGCCGGGGCGGCCGATCTTCCCGGAGAACATGCGCGCCGAGATGCTGGCCGCGCTCGGCACGGTCGACTGGGTCGGCATCAACCGGACTTCCAGCGCCGAGCCCGTCCTCGACACCGTGCGCCCCGACACCTACGTGAAGGGCTCGGACTACGAGAACCCCGAGGACGACGTCACCGGCAAGATCGCCACCGAGCGCGAGGTCGTCGAACGTCATGGCGGGCGAATCGTCTTCACGCGCGACGTCACCTTCAGCTCGTCGTCACTGCTGAACCGCTATTTCGACATCTACGATCCCCCGCTGCGCGACTACCTCCAGAAGGTGCGCGAAGGCGGCGGCGCCGAACGCCTGCTGAAGCTGATCGACAAGATCCAGGACATGCACGTCGTGCTGGTCGGCGATACCATCATCGACGAATACCAGTACGTCACGGCGCTCGGGAAGGCTTCGAAGGAGAACATCGTCGCCACCCTGCTCAAGAACGGCGAGCAATTTGCTGGCGGCGTCATTGCCGCGGCCAATCACGTCGCGAGCTTCTGCAAGTCGGTGGAGATCGTCACGACGCTGGGTGGCAACGACTACCCCGAGGAGTTCATTCGCGCGCATGTCCGCCCGAACGTCACGCTGACGCCGATCCGCATTCAGGGCCGTCCGACGACCCGCAAATTGCGGTACGTCGAGATGGGCTATCTGCACAAGCTCTTCGAAGTCTACACCATGGACGACACGCCGCTCGACGAGGCCGAGCGCAAGGAGATCGACCGGGTCACCGCCGAGCGCGTTCGTGGCGGGGACGTGGTGATCGTCACCGATTTCGGTCACGGCATGATCGCGTCCAGCACCATCGACACGCTGATCGCGAACTCCAAGTTCCTGGCGGTCAACGCCCAGAGCAACAGCGGAAACCACGGCTACAACCTGATCACGAAGTATCCGAAAGCCGACTACGTCTGCATCGACGCGCCGGAAGCGCGGCTGGCCGCCACCGACAAGTTCAACGACATCGCGTCGGTGATCGAGGACGGCCTGCACCGCAAGATCGATTGCGACAACATGATCATCACGCACGGCTCCTTTGGCTGCTATCCCTTCTCGTCGAAGACCGGCGTCGCGCGCGTGCCCGCTTTCACCAAGACCGTGGTCGACACGGTCGGCGCCGGCGATGCCTTCCTGACGATCACGGCGCCGCTGGTGGCGGCCGGCGGCAATATCGAGGACGTCGCCTTCATCGGCAACGCGGCGGGCGCGATCAAGGTCGGCATCGTCGGTCACCGCAACTCAGTCGAAAAGGCGCCCCTGGTCAAATTCGTCACCGCGTTGTTGAAGTGACGCGAACCGGAAATCTGGAGAACGACAGTGATTGATCAGAAATGGAACGTGATGGTCACCGGTGGCGCCGGCTATGTCGGCAGCGTGCTGGTTCCCCAGTTGCTGGCAGCGGGCCACAAGGTCACGGTGCTCGACCTGTTCATGTATGGCGAATCCGTCTTCGACGCGGTTCGCAACAATCCGAACCTTCGCCTGATCAAGGGCGACATCCGCGATGAGGCCGCGATCAACGAGGCCCTGCGCGGCAACAACGCGGTGATCCACCTCGCCTGCATCTCCAACGACCCCTCGTTCGAGTTGGATCCGGGGCTCGGCAAGTCCATCAACTACGACTGCTTCCGTCCGATGGTGCGCGCCGCCAAGAAGGCCGGTATCAAGCGCTTCATCTACGCCTCCTCGTCGAGCGTCTACGGCATCAAGGACGAGGCCGAGGTGACCGAGGAACTGTCCTGCGAGCCGCTCACCGACTACTCCAAGTTCAAGGCGATGTGCGAGACCGACCTCGCCGAAGAGGCCGCTTCCGGCTTCGTCGCCTGCACGGTTCGACCCGCCACCGTCTGCGGCTACGCACCGCGGCAGCGGCTCGACGTCGTCGTCAACATCCTGACCAACCTCGCGGTCAACACCGGCCGCATCCGGGTGTTCGGCGGAACGCAGAAGCGGCCCAACCTGCACATCCAGGACATGTCGGCGGCCTATCTGTTCCTGCTGCAGCAGGATGACGCGAAGATCGACGGCAAGACCTACAACATCGGCTACGAGAACCACTCGCTGATGAAGATCGCCGACATCGTCAAATCGGTGGTCGGAAACAACGTCGAAGTGGCCGTCGAGCCGACCGACGACCTGCGCTCCTATCACGTCTCCTCGGAGAAGATCCGCCGCGAGCTCGGATTTGCGCCGACGCACACGATCGAGCAGGCCGTGTCCGGCCTGGTGGACGCCTTCAGGTCCGGCCGCCTGCCGAACTCGCTCAACGACCCCCGGTACTTCAACATCAAGATGATGCAGAACATCAGCCTGAAGTGAGCGGCGTGCGGATCGGCATCGATTTCGACAACACGATCATCTGCTACGACAAGGTCTTTGCCGCCGCGGCGCGTCAGCGCGACCTGGTGCCGGAGGGCTGGGAGGGGCTGAAGAACGATGTGCGGGATCTCTTGCGATCCCGCACGGGCGGCGAGTTCGCCTGGCAAGGCCTGCAAGGCTTCGTTTATGGCAAGGGCATTGGCGGCGCCGAGATCTATCCGGGCGTTCGCGAATTCCTCGTGGCGTGCAGACAGACCGGCGCCAAGGTGTACATCGTCAGCCACAAGACCCGATTCGGTCATCAGGACCCCGACCATACCGACCTGCGCGAGGCCGCACGCGGCTGGCTCCGTGGCGCCGGCCTCATCGACGCTGCGGACGCGGCGGTGGCCAGCGGCGATGTTTATTTCGAGGATACGATGGCCGCCAAGGTCGACAGGCTCTCGAGCCTGGAGCTGGACATCTTCATCGACGATCTCGTCGAGGTCTTCGAGCAGCCGCATTTCCCGAAGGGCACGCGAGCGATCCTGTTCACGCGTTCGCGGTCCCTGCACCCCGAACATTGCAAGCCGATCGCGACATGGGCCGGCATCCATGACGAGGTGTTTGCGGCATGAGCGAGCCCGACATCGGCGCAGCGGATGCAGTGGAGATCGGCAGTCGTCTGGCGGGGGCCCGGGTCGCGGCCGCGCTGCCGGCGCGATCCGGCGGCAACAACAGGGTGTTTCGGCTGGAAATGGCGGAGGGACCGCCCCTCGCCCTCAAGCATTATCCGTCCGACGGACGCGACCGCCTGGGACAGGAATATGACGCGCTCACATTTCTGTCGCGCCACGGCATCGCCTCGACGCCGCGGCCGATCGCAAAGGACGCCGATGCGTTCTGCGCGCTGTATCAATGGTTCGACGGCGACGCCGCGGTGCTGCATCCCCAGGACGACGATGCCGACCAGCTGGCCGATTTCCTGATCGAATTGCAGAAGCTGCGCGACGCCGTAGGTGCGCGCACCTTGCGGAACGCGTCAGCCAGCATCTTTTCACCCGAAGAAGCCATCGCTCAGTACGAGCAGCGCCTGGACGGACTGAGGCGGGCCTCCGACAATCATCCGGACTTGCGCGCCTTCGTCGACGGCAGCCTGGTTCCCAGCACTGCCGCCGCCATTCAGCGGCTCCGCCGGCGCTATGCGGAACTGGGGCGCGATCCTGCAGCGGACCTTTTGCCCGCGCATCGCGCATTGAGCCCGTCGGATTTCGGATTGCACAATGCGCTGCGCGGCCAAGACGGCAGGCTGCGCTTCATCGACTTCGAATATTTCGGCTGGGACGATCCGGTCAAACTCGTGTCCGACACCGCGATTCACCCCGGCAGCGATCTGCCCGAGGCTAGCGCGAATCGCTTGATCGAACGGCTCTCGCGCGCCTTCGAGGCTGGGGATGACGCGTTTGCGATCCGCCGTGACGTACTGTATCCTGTGTTCGGGGCGATCTGGTGCCTGATTGTCCTGAATGCTTATTTGCCCGAAAGCCGCTCCCGGCGCGCCTTGGCTGCGCAAGGTGGCGATCTGACGGTCCGCCTTGCCGGTCAGCTCGACAAAGCCCGCCGGCTTCATCAAATGATTTGCAAACGTGATCCAGATCTCACCCCACGCTGAAGCCGCCCTCACCTGCACGCTGGACGAGCGCAGTCTCTATTTGCGCCGCCTGGTCCTCGGTTCTGTCCGCTCCGCCGGACGCGGCCATGTCGGTCCAGCCCTGTCGCTGATCGAGATGGTCCGCGTGCTCTACGACGACGTGCTGCGGATCGACCCGCAGAACCCGCGCGATCCCGAACGCGACCGCGCCATCCTCAGCAAGGGACACGGTTGTCTGGCGCTCTACGCGCTGCTCGCCGACCGCGGCTTCTTCCCGCTGTCGGAGCTGGACGGCTTTTGCGGCTCCGACAGTATTTTGGGCGGACATCCCGAATACGGCATGGTGCCCGGGGTCGAGGCCTCGACCGGGGCACTCGGACACGGCCTGTCGATCGGCGTCGGCCTCGCGCTCGCCGCCCGCATGCGCGAGCGCAGCTACCGGACCTTCGTGCTGCTCGGCGACGGCGAGATCAACGAGGGATCGGTGTGGGAGGCCGCCATGGGCGCGGCCAAGCACGGGCTCGACAACCTCGTCGCGATGATCGACTACAACAAGCTCCAGAGCTACGGGCCCACCGACTACGTCCTGCCGCTGGAGCCGCTCGCAGACAAATGGCGCAGCTTCGGCTTTGCCGTGCAGGAGCTCAACGGCCACGACGTCGGCGCCCTGCGCACCGTCCTGAAGCAGGTCCCGGCCGTTCCGGGCAAACCCACCGCGGTGATCTGCCATACCGTCAAAGGCAAGGGTCTGCCGCCCGCGGAATCCAACGCCGACTGGCATCACAAGAACAAGCTGTCCGACACCGAGCTCGACGCCATCCGCGTCGCCGTCGGCGATTTTTGATCGGCTCCCCATGCGCAACACCGCGATGAACATGGTCCACAAGCTCGCCGCGCGCGACGAGCGTGTGCTCTACATCGGCTCCGATCCGGGCGCCGGCACCTTGCGTGCGATGAGCAAGGAGTTTCCGAAGCGCCATCTGATCGAGGGCATTTCGGAAGCGCACATCATCGGCATGTCGGCCGGTCTCGCGATGGAAGGCTTCGTGCCTTACGTCAATACCATCGCGACCTTCCTCACCCGCCGCTGCTACGAGCAAGTCGCCGTCGATCTCTGTCTGCACAATCTGCCGGTGCGCCTGATCGCCAATGGCGGCGGGCTGGTCTACGCACCGCTCGGCCCCACCCACCAGGCGATCGAAGACATCGCCATCATGCGGGCGCTGCCGAACATGACGGTGATCTGCCCGTGCGATGCCGACGAGGCCGCGCGCATGATGGACAAGACGCTCGACTGGACCGGACCGATCTACATCCGGCTCGGCAAGGGCGGCGACGCCATCGTCTCCAAGGCCGAGCACGGCTTCGAGATCGGCAAGGCCATCCTGATGCGCCCGCCGGGCGACGTCCTCATGGTGACCACCGGCATCATGCTCCAGCGTGCCATCGCCGCAGCCGACCTGCTGGCCGCGCAGGGTGTCCGCGCCGGCATCCTGCACATGCATACGGTGAAGCCGCTCGACACCGAAGCGCTGCTGCAGGCCATCCGCGGCATCAAGCTCCTGGTAACGCTGGAGGAGCACGTGCCCTCCGGCGGCCTCGGCAGCGCAGTCGCGGAGACGCTGATCGACAAGCTTGGTTCGGGCCTGCCCGCGATGCTGCGGCTGTCGCTGCCGGACCGCTTCATGCACAATTACGGCTCGCAGGACTCGCTGCTGAAGAAGCACGGCCTCGCGCCCAATGCCATCGCGACTTCGATCGAGCACGCGCTCGCGGCGTCGCGCACATCCTCCCCTCAACTCCATTCCACCTGACGGGTCACATGTACGACGTTCGATATTCCTATCTGCTCGAGCAATTCTCCGACCCCGCCCCCATTCTGGCCGAGATCGGCCGGCTGGTTGCGACCGGTGACTTCACCCTTGGCAAGCCCGTCGCCGAATTCGAGAAGCGCTTCGCCGAGCTGATCGGCGTGCGCCACGCCATCGGCGTCGGATCCGGCACCGACGCGCTCAAGCTGCCGCTCAAGGCGCTCGGCGTCGGCCACGGCGACGAGGTCATCACCGCCGCCAACACCTTCATCGCCACCGTCGGCGCGATCGCGGAAACCGGCGCCACGCCGGTGCTGGTCGACTGCGACGATTCCTTCTGCATGAACGTCGACCAGGTCGAAGCCGCCATCACCAAAAGGACCAAGGCGATCATGCCGGTCCAGCTGACCGGCGAGGTCACCGACATGGGCAAGCTGATGCCGATCGCGCAGCGCCACAACCTCCCCGTGGTCGAGGACGCCTGCCAGGGCATCCTGTCGGAGTTCGCGGGAAAGCGCTCCGGCACCCACGGCATCGCCGCCGGCTTCTCGCTGCATCCGCTCAAGAACCTCAACGTCTGGGGCGACGCCGGCGTCGTCGTCACCAATGACGACGGAATGAACGAGAAGCTCCGCCTGATCCGCAACCACGGCATGAAGAACCGCGACGAGATCTCGATCCTCGGCTGCAACTCGCGGCTCGATTCCCTGCAGGCCGTCGTCGGCAACTGGCTGATCGGCCAGACCGGCGAGATCACGCGCCGCCGGATCGAGAACGCGGCGTATTACGACGCCGGCCTTGCCGGCCTGCCCGGCTTGCGCGTTCCGCAGCGCCGGCCCAACGTGAAGCACGTCTACCATCTCTACATGGTGTTCGCCGAGCGCCGCGATGAGCTCTACCAATACTGCCTGGACAACGGCATCGAGGCCAAGATCCACTATCCGATCCCGCTGTATCAGCAGGAAGGCCTGAAGCATCTCGGCTACGCGCCCGGCACCTTCCCGGTCACCGATCGCCACGCCAAGGAAGTCATCAGCTTCCCCGTCGACCAGCATCTGACCCGCGCCCAGCAGGATCGCGTCATCGAGACCGTCAGGAAGTTCTGCCATGGACGCTGACACCGGCCGCCGGCGCATCGGTTACGTCAATCTTCCCGCCCAGTTCGAGGAAGAGCGCACCGAGATCATGCAGGCGGTGGAAGGCGTATTCCAGCGCGGCGACTTCATCGGCGGCGCGGCGGTCGGAAAGCTCGAGGAGGAATTGTCCGCCTATCTCGGCTCGCCCCATGTGGTGACGCTGAACTCCGGCACCGACGCGCTGATCCTCGCCCTGCGGGCGCTCGACATCGGTCCCGGCGACGAGGTGATCACCCCGCCGAATTCGTTCGTGGCATCGACCGCCGCGATCGTCGCGGTCGGCGCCACGCCCGTGTTTGCGGACGTGCTCCCGGACCAGAACATCGATCCGGCCGCGGTCGAGGCCGCCGTCACGCCCCGCACCAAGGCGATCATGCCGGTGCACCTGACCGGACGCATGGCCGACATGGGCCCGCTGATGGCGATCGCGGACAAGCACGCGCTCGCCGTGATCGAGGACAGCGCCCAGGCCGTCGGCTCGACCTATGACGGCCGGATGAGCGGCACCATCGGCACGTTCGGCTGCTTCTCCGCCCATCCGCTGAAGAATCTCAACGCTGCCGGCGATGCCGGCTTCCTCGTCACCGCCGACGCCGAGATGGCCGCACGCATCCGCCGCCTTCGCAATCACGGCCTGATCAACCGCAGCGACGTCCAGGAATGGGGCATCGTCTCACGGCTCGACACGCTTCAGGCCGAGGTGCTGCGCATTCGCCTGCGTCATTTGCCCTCGGTGATCGAACGCCGGCGCCGCAACGCCACGCAATACCGCGCCGAGCTCGCAGGGCTCCCCCTGTTCATTCCGCCCTGCCGCAACATCGAGTTCAACACCTTCCACACCTTCGTGGTGCAGACCGACCGCCGCAACGATTTCCAGAAATATCTTGCCGACAAGGGCATCGAGACGGCCATCCACTATCCGGTCCCGATCCATTTGCAGCCGGCGGCGGCGCATCTCCGTCAAGGCCGCGGCGCGTTCCCGGTGACGGAACGGCAGGCGGACCAGATCCTCACGCTTCCCATCAACCAGTTCCTGTCGGCCGCCGATATCAGCTATATCTGTGCGATCGCCCGGGAGTATTTTGCATGACGGATACCGACTTCCTTCAGGCCGATGAGCAGGCGTTGGCGCAGCGCTTCATCGACAACGGCTTCGTCACCACGCCGGCCGATGATCGCGCGGGCCTCGACCGCATCCAGCGGCGCGCCGCCGAGCTCGCGGCCGACTATCTCAAGCTGCCGCACAGCAACGACCCCTATGCGATGCTCGACAGCATCCACACCAGGGTGAGCGTGGACGATCTCAACGGCCTGCGGCTGCACGTCTTCAATGGCCTCAACGCCGAAGCCTGGTTCCGGCCGACTTATTTCCGCCTGGCGCGCTCGACGATCGAGACCATCGTCGGCAACGAGCTCTGCATGCAGCGCCGCGTCAATCTCAGCATCCAGATGCCCGGCGACAGCTCGTCGCTGCTCGCCACCCATTCCGACGTCTGGTCGGGCGATTCGCCGTTCGAGGTCGTGGTGTGGGTGCCGCTGGTGGACGTCCACCACACCAAGGCGATGTATCTGCTGCCGCCATCCCTGAACGGCGACATGCAGGACCGGATGGCCGACCTGCGCAGCGCCGAGGAGCTGTACAAGACGATCAAGCCGCACGCGACCTTCATCGAGATCCCCTACGGTCACGTGATGCTGTTCAATCAGACCCTGATGCACGGCAATCGCGTCAACGAGGAGCCGGGCACGCGCTGGAGCATGAATTGCCGGTTCAAGAGCATCATGTCGCCCTACGCGGACAAGCGCTTCGGCGAGTTCTTCGAGCCGATCCTGCTGCGCCCGGCGACGCGGGTCGGCATGCAATACAAGCTGCCGGGAGGCTTCCATGGCTGAGCGAGCCGGCCATCGCGGCTATATCGGTGCCCGGCCCCTGAACGGCAGCCGCACCCCGCAGCACGTCCAGAACATCGTGATCCGCGACTACGCGCGGCGCAAGAACCTGCAATTCCTCCTCAGTGCCGTCGAGCACATCATGCCCGGCAGCTACATGGTGCTCGAGGACATCATGGACGAATTGCCCCGCCTGAATGGCCTGATCCTCTACAGCATCTTCATGCTGCCGCCCGACGAGGCACGGCGGCGACAGATCTACGACCGCGTGCTGCGCGAAGGCTGCGACCTGCACGCCGCCGTCGAGGAAATCACGCTGTCGTCGCAGAAGGACATCCAGGCCGTCGAGGACATCCTGCTGGTCAATAAATACGCCACCATCCTGTGACGATGTCGCGGACCGGTTGGCCCCCATGACCGAGATCAACCTGCTCCAGCCGATGCACGCCTCGACCAGGCGGAACTACGTTCAGCGCGTGGTCGAGCACGACAAGGCGGAATCCGCCACCGTCGCGCGGAAATGGGGGCGCGACTACTGGGACGGCGAGCGGCGTTACGGCTATGGCGGCTATCGCTATGACGGACGCTGGCGCCCACTCGCCCAGACCCTGATCGATCGCTACGGCATCAAGCCCGGCATGAGCGTGCTCGATGTCGGCTGCGGCAAGGGCTACCTACTGTATGAATTCACCCAGCTCGTCCCCGACCTCACGATCGCCGGCATCGACATCTCCGACTACGGCATCGCCAACGCCAAGGAGGAGGTGCGGCCGCAGCTCCAGGTCGGCAGCGCCGTCGAGCTCCCCTACCCCGATCACGGCTTCGACCTCGTCGTATCGCTCGGCGTGCTGCACAACCTTCCGCTCGAGGACGTCTTCCGCGCGGTGCGGGAGATCGAACGCGTCGGACGCGGCGCCTCGAAATATCTGATGGTGGAATCGTTCCGCAACGAGCGCGAGAAGGCGAACCTGCTCTACTGGCAGCTCACCTGCCTGAGCTTCCACGGCCCGGAAACCTGGGCCTGGATCTACGACAATTGCGGCTATCGGGGCGACCATGGGTTCATCTTCTTCGAATGAAGCCGGCCTGCGCCGGTCGACATCGCTGCGCGCGCAGAATCCGGAAGTGTACTATTCGGACGACGCCATCGTCACGGCGGACGACGCCACGATCGCGGAGCTGAAGCGCATCGCCGCCGGCAACCCACGTCTGCGCAGCCGGCTGTGCACGCACCCGGATCCCTCGTCCGGCCTGCACGAAATGCTGATCGTGCATCACCGCGAGGCCTATGTCCGGCCGCACAAGCATCTCGGCAAACCTGAATCGTTTCACGTGATCGAGGGCACTGCCCAGGTCGTGATCTTCGAGGATGACGGCCGCATTCGCGAGGTACTCGAGATGGCGCCCTACGGCCAGGGCAAGCGCTGCTATTACCGAATGCCCGAGAAGGTCTTCCACTCGATCCTGATCACCTCGGAATGGCTGGTGTTCCACGAAACCACCGCCGGCCCGTTCGATCCCTCACGCACGGTATTTCCCGACTGGGCCCCCGATGGCGGCGACGCCACCGAGGTCCAGGACTACGTCACCCGGACTGGCGCGCTCGCCGCGGAGCATCTGGTGCGACGGTAGATTCGACCACACGCGCTGCTCGACGATCCCGCCCGCGAATGATCGAGGACGACACCAGCCGATGAAGCTGCCCGCAAAAGCACTGGTTACCCTGGTCAAGTTCGCGGTGTCGATCGGGATCCTGGTATTGCTGTTGCGGACCCAGGATTTGTCGTCCCTGCAAGCCGATCTGCTTGCCGTCAAATTGCACATGCTGGCACTCGCGGTGCTGCTGCTGTTCGCCCAGACCTTCGTTCTCTGCCACCGCTGGATCCTGATCCTCCGCGCCATGAGCGTGCCCATGGGCTGGCTGCCCGGCTGGCGCATTCTCATCATCAGCACCTTTTTCAATCAGGTGCTGCCCGCGGGCGGTGACGCGGTCCGGATCTGGATGCTGCGGCGGAATGGCGTGCAATGGTCGCAAACGATCGGCAGCATCGTGGCCGATCGCTTTCTCGGCCTGTTGGCTCTTGGTTTCATCCTCCTGGCGGGATTGCCGTTCCTGCTGGCGCGCGTCCCCGACAATTCGCTCCTGTTCGCGATCGCAATCATTCTGTCGGCCGCATGCCTCGGCGCAATCGCCCTGGTAACGCTGGACTGGTGGCCGCCGCGCGTGATCGCGGCCGTGCCGTCCAGGGTCGTGCAGTTCGCGATGCTGGTCCGGGCTCCGTTGCTGGCGGCCGAGGGGCGAGCGATGCTGATTGGGTCCGCCATTGCCGTCCACCTCATCACCGTCGCGACCTGCTATGTCCTCGCGATCGGACTGCAGGCGCCGCTCTCCGCACTCGACGCCTTCGTCCTGGTCCCGCTTGTGATCCTGTCCTCCGCGATTCCGATCTCGATCGGGGGATGGGGCGTGCGCGAAGGCGCGATGGTCGCTGCGCTCGGTCTTGCTGGAATCGCAGCCGACAAGGCGCTCGCGATATCGGTCTTGCTGGGTCTCGGCGCCCTGATCGTCGGGTTGTTCGGCGGGCTGGTATGGCTGATCGCGCCGGAGCGCGCCAGCTTCAGCCCCGACCAGGCGCGGACCATCACCGAACGAGCCGATGCAGCGCCGGTCTAGCATGGGCGCCCCCAGACAAGATCCAGCGATGGCAGCCACCGGGCTGCGCCTGCGCGCCAGCGTCGAGACATGGTCGTTGCGTGTCCTCATCTTCGTGACTGCCGCACTGTCCATCTGGTTCGTCAACCGAACCGGCACCTACCGCACCCTGCTCTTCGATGGCGGCTGGACGACTCGATTTTACGTCCTCGCCTGGATCGTCCTGACGCCGTATCTCGGCTGGCTCATCATGGCGACCGGACGCCTGGTCTTCTCGCTCATCAGGCGCGAGCCCACTCAGCGCGTCGACGAGTTCTTCGTCGGCGCGGCCGCGCTCATCTTGACGGGATTTGGACTCGGCGCACTTTCCATCCTGTACCCCCCAATCGTTCTCGGATTTGCGGCCGCGGTTCTGCTGTGGGATAGCCGCAGCTTCAAAAAGCCGCGGAAATTTGCGCTGACCTTGCCGCTGCTCGCAACATCGGTGCTCGGGCTATGGCTGCTGGCGACGGTGTTCATCGATCGCGCTCTCATACCTGACGTCATGTCCAGCGACGTCCAGCAGCTCTACGCCCCGTATCTTGCCGAGGTTGCGAGAAATCACAGCATCTGGCTCGCGGCCGACAATCCCATCTTCTCCGACTTCGAGGTCGGCCACGGAAACGGGCTGCATCTGATGCTGGCGACGTTTCTGCCGCCCCATGTTGCCCAGATCATCTCGTTTCTCTACTTCGTCGGGATCGGCGCGGTGATCTTCGAGCTCGCCCGCCTCGTTTTGCCGTTGCAGGCACTTGGACGCCGCTGGGAAGACGCGACGATACCGATCGCGTTCGCCTTGGCGGTCCTCGGGCTCGCATGGCCGCAGACGACGCCGAACCTCAGGCCTGGCCTCTACGTCATGGAGTTCGGCAAATACCACCTTCAGACGGCCGCCTTCTTCGTCTACTTCCTGTTGGTCGTCATTCGATCGTCCCAGAGCCGGGATCGGCTTGCCGCCGGCATGTGCGGCCTTGCCGTTGCCGCGTCTTATCCGCTCTACGCAGCGTTCGTTTTCCTGATCTCGACATTGGGAGCGTTCACCAAGGCGCTTCAGCGCGACCGATCTGGTCTCAAGACCTGCGTGCTGCTCGGCTTCGGGGCGATTGCCGGATGCGTGCTGGCATTCTCCGTCAACTATTTCTATCTCGGAATTCCGGCAACCAATCCGTACTCGCTGTTCCGGCGGGTCGCATCGGTCGAGCGTTTCTCGCAATTCGGCAGCCTCGATATTCTCGATTATTTCGTGCTGGCGCAGTCGCTGGACGTCAGCGATTTCCTCAGCAGGGCAGGATTGCTCGCTTTCCTGAAACAGGTGAGATCCGTTCTGCTGGTCGCAATTCTCATCACAATCGCAATGTGTGCCGTCACGTTCGCGGGTTCGAGGCTGTTCCCCGATCGCTCCGATGTCTCGAAACCGGGGACATCGTCCAATCCCGTCGGGCTCTTCATTGTCGTCGCCTACTTGGCCAGCGTCCGACTTCTGGATCTGACGCTGAATATTCCGAGTCTGATGAGGTTATCCGTCCATATCAACGCATTATTCCCGCTTGCGACCGTCGGGATGGTCTGTTGGGGACTGGTCCTCGTGCGGCGCGTCAAGCCTGCCTGGTTCGCCGATCGCTTCGCGCCCCCAGTCGCCTTCGTGTCACTCCTCGTGGCCTGCGCCTGGGCGACCAATGCACATCCCTGGAAGAGCTTCCAGAATGACGAGGCCATCACCTTTGTACAGGGGGCGGCACTCGATCGAATGCCCAACGTCAAACTGAACTGGCAGCGCTGTGACGAGCTGCAGCAATCGACCGGCTCGGATCGCATCCTCGCCCTCAATGGTTACCGCGCAATGGTGCCCTGCTATTTCTCGCCGCTGCTCACGCGGGGCAAGATCATCCACACCTATCAGAGTGACGTTGCGCGCGACTTCAGGAAGATCGCACTGGGAAGCGCCGACACGGCAGAGGCCACCCTTCGATCCCTTGGCGTAAAGTTCTTCTATGTCCAGAAACAGAATTGCGATTTCTGGCTCAATGGATTCTCCGACCTGTTCGAACGAGGCGAGCTGGCGCGGCGGTTCACCGTCTATCGCGATACTGCAGGTTATTGGATCTTGACCTGGAAGAATCGCGATCAAGCATTGAGTCCCGAGATCGAAGCCGCCATTTCGGCTTTGAGGACGAGATCGAAAGACATCTACCGGGAAGGCTACGGCACCGATCCGTTCGAGGTGATGAAGCACGGTTCGGCCCGTCGCGGCGAACGCGGGAATATCGCCGTACTCGATCAGCTCTTCACCTGCCAGTGAGCTCTGTTCCCGGGGAGTTCGAACATCGGATGGCGAGTATCGACCACAGTCCTGCTGGATTGTTTGAGCGAGGCCGTGGTGATAAAGGCGCAACACAGGACCTGACTTGAAGACGATTGGAGATTGGTCGTGATTTCGGAGAGCCCGAGTTTTGCTGCCGCCGTTGACGTCTCTTCCTGCACGATCGCTGCCGGCGTCGAGTTATCCTAGTGGACCGCGCGAGGGAATGCTCGATCGCCGCCAGGGCAGTGGTCGCCGCGCTGCTCGGGTGTGCCGCGGTCTACCTGGCACTGCTGCTGCTGAAAGATCACCTTCCGGCATTTCAATGGAATTTCGACGATGGCTTTGATCTGACTGCAGCCCAAAAGAATTGCGACCTCTGCAAGAAGGCATTCTACGGATCGTTCTTTCTATCGGCGCCGATTGCGGCTGCGGCCGCGTTGTATGCGTCGCATCGATCATCGGGCTCACTGCTGCTGAGCGCGCTCACTGCGTTTCTGGTCTATCTCGCAATCGATTTCGCCAACGATCGTGGCAACTTCCCGTTCGCGGTGGTCATTCTGGGGATCGCGGCCGTCACGGTCGAACTCAACCGGCGGGCCAATCCCTCCTTCTCGCCCGCCAGATCTTCCGCGGGCTTTCCGTTCCGCGTCGGGCTGATCGATCTGCTTCCGATCGCTTTTCTCGCCCTGTTGTTGATACCGTCCGATCTGGAACGTGTGACGTCCGTCGTGCGGGACGAGGCGCATAAGGTCAGTTACTTCATCGGACCCGCGCTCTACGGCTACGCGCCCGGCCTTGTTCCGGGATTGGACTACCATTCGCATTATGGCCCGGCGCTCGGCTGGTTCTTCCATCTCATCATGGGAGATGGCTGGAAATCGGCGGCCATGCGGGTGGTCGGATTGAACATTGCGATCACGCTGGCGACCTATATTCAGGCCTATTTCTTACTGACCTATTTGGTCAGGTCGAGGCTCGCCGCGATCGGTATCGTCTCGGCTCTGGCGGTGCTGGCCTTCTCCACCGCCAACCACTTCTACTCTCCGTCCGCCTATCCGACCCGGTTTCCTCTGCTGATCGTCTTCGTGCTCGCGATCGGCCTGCACTGTGTCGCCCCCAGGCGTCCGGGATGGCTGATCGTGTCCGCTGTCTTCTGCGCGCTCTCGCTGCTCTGGCAAACCGAGATCGGGCTGTTCTTCCTCGTCACAGGCACATTCGTCGCCGCGGTCGCCAGCGGCTTCCCGGACTACCGCAACGTGGCCGTATTCGTCGGCACCTCGATTGCGACCGCAATGTTGATATGCCTGCTGCTGTTCGGATCGAGAGCGCTTTCCCTGACGTTCCTGATCGAGTGCTTCCGTCCGCTCGTGCTCTACGGCACGGGGTGGGGAAGCGCACCCATCAAATGGTTTCTGCGCTGGAGCATGATCTATAATCTTCCGCTCCAGATCGTTGGCTGCGTCACGATCGGCTGGGCCACGATACGGCTGTCACGGCCGTCAGACTCCGCACGCGACCGGTTCGTGACTGGAGTGCTGCTGGCACTATCGATGATCGGCGTTGCGCTGATGATCAAATGGGTCAACAGGACGCTCGACGCAGTCTGGCACCAGAATGCCTTGCCTCTGGTCATTGTTGCCGCCTGGTGGGCCAATCAGCTCACCATCGAATGGCGACCCACGTTTCGGCGTGCGCTCGGCGCCCTGTCGGCCGTTGCTGCGGTTCTGGCGCTGCTCTTCGTGCAGGACATTTACAATCCGCACCTCTACGGCCTGCGATCCTACGCAAACTATCCGAGCCTTCTGAACTGGCCGTTCGTTTCGACGACCCCCGGCACGTGGCAAGAGGATTTTGGCCGGATCACCGAGACAGAAACCAAATTCATCCAGGACAATACGAAGTCAGACGAACGTGTCCTGGTCATCGCGATGATGGATTGGGCTTATCTGGCGCAAGCGCATCGCGCCCCCCAAGCCTATTTCATGCCGCTCCTCGTCGCCTTTGATGCGCAGTTCATGGATCGCACGATGAGTAACGCGAATCGGCTGTTTTACGACGACATCGTCGCGCGCCGGTCCGACAATCCCCGCATTCGCGAAGCCATGGCGTGGATCAATCGCGATTTCGTGGCTGTGGAGACCCGGGGAAATCTGACGCTCTACGAGAGGCGGAAGTGATCCTGCCCCGCTTCCGGGCCGTGTAGACCGCATCCGTCGGCGCCCTCACATCCTCAGCAGTCCCGTCTTGCAGGTGCGATGTGAATGCCTTTTACATCGAACGACATGTCGAACTTTTGGGCGCCAGGACGACTCCGCGGAACCGCGATGACATGACCAGGGAATTCGAACGAATATCGGATGGTATCGCAGCACTAGCCGAGCGGCGCCGTGTCGCCAAGATTCAATCCCGAAGTCGGCCGATGCAGTTTTTGCGCGGCCACCTCTGAGATGCCCGCAGACGGTGTGCAACCCAACTTATCAATTGAGGTGCACGCTGTGGCCCTATATAGCCCTATATCGGCTGCCAGCCGCGGGCCGTAGTCGCCCGGGACGCCGATTTCAGACCTGCTCCTGCAAAGAGTTAAAGCCGTGACCGATCATTGCCGCCTTTGCCATTCGACCAACCTGCGTCCGGTCATCGACCTCGGATTGATGCCGATCGCGCATCGGCTTCGGCACAGCCGAAACGAGCAGGATGAACGATATCCGTTCGAGGTGCTGGCCTGCGGCGATTGCGGACTGCCGCAAATCGTCAAGCCGATCGATCCCGACATTCTGTACCGGCAGTTCAACTACAATTTCAGCAGTTGGAAGCCGGAGCCGCATCAGGCGGACGAGCTCGACACCATCGCGAAATTCTCGAAGCATCAGTCTGTGTTCGAGATCGGATGCAACGACGGCCTGTTTATGGACAAGCTTCGCGAGCGCGGCACCAAGGTCATGGTCGGCGTCGAGCCCAATCCGGTGTCGGGCAAGATCGCCCGCGAGCGCGGCATCAAGGTCTATGCCGACATGCTCAGCCCGGAGATGGCCCACGACGCCGTCGCTCAGTCCGGCAAGTTCGATCTCGTCATATCGCGCCAGGTGCTGGAGCACATCGTCGATTTCGAGAACTTCTTCGACTGCGTGAAGATCGCGCTCAGCGACGACGGTCTGCTGTTCATCGACGTGCCCGATTTCGCTCCCGGCTCGGCGCAGGGAGACCTCTCGGTTCTCTGGGAGGAGCACGTGAGCTATTTCACCGAACCGACCCTGCTCGCGCTGCTGGCGCGCCACGGCTTCGAGGCGGTGTCGGTGAAGAAATACAATTTCAGCGGCGGCAGCCTCGCGATCGCCGCCCGCCGCGCCAAGAACCTCGTGACGCCTCCGCCCGCGCCATCCGGCGTCGGCGAGAGATTCGGTCAGCGCGCACGGGAGTACGGCGCACGTCTCCGCCCGATTCTCGCGAAAGCCCGCGCCGACGGCGCCGAGATCGCCATCTACGGCGCCGGCTGCCGCGCCTGCACTTTCACCAACGCCCACGAGCTGGCGGATCTCGTCGACCTCTCGGTCGACGACCAGAAAGAGCGCCAGGGGCTGTTCCTGCCCGGCACCGGCATTCCGATCCGCTCGCCCGAGGATCTCGCCGGCAAGTCGGGTCCCCTCATCTGTCTCCTCGCCGTGAACGAGGAGAACGAGGCCAAGGTCAGCAGCCGGCTGCGCGACAGCGTGAAGCGTCCGCTCGAGATCGTTTCGATCTTCGCGCCGAACGACATCTGGAGCGGGCTCGATCGTCTCGAAGCGGCGCTAAGGTCGCAGCATGGCTGAGGACAAGCTCTTCAACTATTACGAACGTCAGGATGTTCTGCCGACATTCGGGAATTTCAAATCGTCAACGGAGCTAGAGGCCTACGCCAGCCAGCGGCGCGAGCTGTTTTCGGACAAGCTGGTGCTGCCGCCGCGGCTGTTCCGCGATGCCGATGTGCTCGAGTTCGGCCCCGATTCCGGCGAGAACGCGCTGGTGTTCGCCGGTTGGGGCGCGAACATGACGCTCGCCGAGCCGAACCGGCACGCACACCCGAAAATCGAAGCCTACTTCGCGCATTTCGGCCTGAACCAACGTCTCCGCGAACTCGCACTCGCCGACGTCGAGGGCTTCGGCAGCGATCGCCGCTTCGACATCATCGACGCCGAGGGCTTCATCTACACGGTACAGCCGAGCGAAAAATGGCTCGGCATCTTCCATCGGCTGCTCAATCCGGACGGTTATGCCGTCGTGTCCTATTACGAGCGCTATGGCGGCTTCTTCGAGCTCGCGCTCAAGGCGATCCATGCGGCCGGCAAGGCGTTGAGCGGTCGCGCCGCGCTCGATACGGCGAAGATGCTGTTCGAGGCGAAGTGGGACAGCATTCCGCACACCCGCAGCTTCGAATCCTGGCTGATGGACGTGTTGGAAAATCCGTTCGTCCGGCATCGCTACTTCCTCGACGCGGCCAGCTTGTGCGCGGCGGCGGATCAGCAGGGGTTCGACGTCCATTCGGCATGGCCGGCCTATCGCGACAGCCTGGACATCTACTGGCACAAGAAGGTGCTGTCCGGCGACGACAAGCTGCATCGCGCCAGACGCCATCTCGACCGAAGCCGCCTGAGCTTCCTCGGCGGACGAAAGCTCTATCTGGTCGGCAAGACCGATGCCGTGCAGGCAATCTCGGCATCGATCGAGGCGCTGGTTCTCGACGTCGATGGCATGATCGACGATCCCTTCGGCGCCAATCTGCCGCGCGTCATCTCGGGCCTTGCGGCCCTGCGCGAGACGATCCGCACCGCGGACATCCTCGCCGACGATACCGCCGACATCGAAGCCATCATGGCGACACTCGACAGCTTCCATCGCATCTTTGGCGCGATCGGGCGACGGGATGCGGCCGCGGTCGCCGCCCTCACCCAGGCGGATCCGGCGTTCATCAACATTTGGGGACAGCCGGCGCATTTCCTCGTGGTCCGGAAGCGCTAAGGGATCGTAGCCAGTGAAGCCAGGCATTGGCATCATCGGAACGGGCATGGTCGGCCAGATGTGCCACCTCGCCAATTTCGCTGCCAATCCCGCCTGCCGCGTCGTGGCGATTGCCGATCTCCGGCCCGACCTCGCTGCCGCCGCGGCGCAGAAATTCGGCATCCCCCGGGTTTACGGCACGCACCGCGAGTTGCTCGCGGACAGCGCGGTGTCCGCCGTCGTGGTCGTGACCAAGCGTCGCGCCACGGGCCCGATCGTGCTGGACGCGTTGAACAGCGGGCGGCACGTGCTGTCGGAAAAGCCGATGGCCTACACGACGGCCCAGGCCATTTCGCTGGTCGAAGCTGCGCGGCGGCAAGACCTCGTCTACAGTATCGGCTACATGAAGCGTCACGATGCCGGCGTGGCACGGGCGCTGCAGGTTTTGGCGCGCTTGCGCAACGACCAGTCGCTCGGTCGCATCGTCCGGGCAAAAGGCTGGTGCTTCGGCGGCGACACCGGCCGCTCGCACGACAATTTCGTGATGACCGGCGAAGCGCGACCGGACGGGATCGAACTCTGGCAGGATGGTCCCGACTGGATGCCGCGCGCGATGCGTCCCGGCTACGACAATTTTCTGAACGTCTTCAGCCATGTCATCAATCTGGCGCGCTACCTGCTCGGATCGTCGCCGACGGTTGCCGAAAGCGCGATCGAGGCTTCGGGTGCCGGGCGCATCATCCTCGATTTCGACGGCACCGAATGCACGCTGGATCTCGTGAACGGATCAGACGGTGCCTGGCGCGAAGGACTGACGATCGACTTCGAGCGCGGCGCAGTGACCCTGGAATTACCTCCACCCTTTGCCGAGCAAGAGGCGGAGGTCATCGTCGAGCACGATGGTCAGAGCACGCACCTGACGGGTGAAACGAGCTGGGCATTCCGGCGCCAGGCCGACGCCTTCGTGTTCGATGTCGCCGCACGAGGCGTGCCCTTGGCCTCCGGCGCGGATTCAGTGACCGACATCGCGCTTGCGGAGACCGTTTGGAAACAGCGCTCTAGCGGCTAGGCGCGACATCCTTCTCGAGCGGCAGGATGCCCGGGATGGGTCCAAGCTTGATGGTGACCTGCGCCAGCTGCGCCAGGAACTCCGCTACATCGCACCGCGCCAGCAGCCTGCACGCATAGTATTTCCGCACCAGAGTCTGGTTCGGCGCCGCTCCAGGGCCCGGCTGGAACGAGATCGTCGCCTGCGGCCCCGTCGGATCGAAATGATGGAATGCGCTTCCCGGAGCCGTCCGCGCCTCGTCCATGCCCCGCAGGATGTCGGGTCGTTCGGCGCGCAGTGCAAATCCGAAGAAGGGCTGATTGCCCCAGGCGAGGCGCAGCATGCCCGTGACCTCGGCGAGGCCGAACGGGACGTGCCGTGACGGGTAGTCGACAAAGCCGTCATCGAGCGCATAGACCGTCGCCGCGGGCTGGGGCCGGCCGGCAAGGTCGCGCGTCAGGGCCTCCTGCTTCAGCGTTCTCGCCTGCATGAAGACGTAGTCGCTCCACAGCATGCCGATCGACAGGATCAGGCCCGATCCGAACATGATCGCAAAGGCGACGCTGGGCGTGATCCAACGTTCGGCCAGCCGCTTGAATGCGAGAAACACCAGCGCCGACGGCACACCGAACATCAGCAGATGACGGCTCTCGTAGAAATGCGTGGACGACGGCCGCAGGCCGGCGATCAGATAGGGCGACGATAATGCGAGGAACAGGACCACTGCGAGTGCGAGCGGCAAGGCGATCGCGAGTCTGGACGTGGTCGGCTTCGTGTCGGCACGCAGCAGCAGGACAATGACGACGAGCATCGCCGCCAGGATGAACAGCGCCGGGACCGCGATCGCCGCGCGCAACGCGTGAACCACGACGTCCCTGTAGCCGGTGATGAAGAATGCCAACCATCCTCCAGCCAATTCGCGCAAGCTCGGGAGATGGGCGTCATAGTGCTGCGTGTAGACGCCGATCCGCTTGAACCAGATATTGAGCGTGCCCCAGTAGATCAGGGGCAGCACCATCAATTCCGGATAGAACAGGGCGCAGCGCCAGGATGCGAGCCATGTGCGGCGGACCAAGCCGTCAGCCGCCTTGCCGCCCCGCCATATCGCAACGAAGAGACCAAGCACGACGAAGGCATAGAGCACGATCGTCGAGTTGAGCGCGAAGCTCAGCAGGAACACGAGCGAACAGGCCACGCGAAGCAGCACGCGCCGCAGGCCGCGGGCGCTGAACGCCAGTGTCAACAGCCATGCGCCGATCAACAGCAGTCCGAAGCTGAAGACGTAGACCGCGTTCGCCTTGCCCGCCCACAGCTGATAGCCGGGATAGGTCCAGACGATCAGCGCGAAACCGACCGCCTCGGCGCGGTCGAGCAGACCGAGACGCGTTGCGGTCAGCACGAGCGACATTGCGCCAAAGACGATCCCGGCGAACGCCAGCGAGACCATCACGGCGACAGGGGCGCCCGTCCAGTTCGCGAATTTGTCGTAGCTGTAAAAGATCGGATGACCGGCGCCGTTCAGCAGGAAATCGATGTCGATGAAATAGTCCGGACGCGGCTTGAGCACCAGCCAGTCGTCCATGAAGGGACCGTCGTTCAGGAGCATCGGCGCATGCGCAGCCAGCAGCACGACGAGGAGGACGACTATCGCACGCAGCAATGGGGGTATCTCGGACGGAGGAACGGCATCGCCGGCAAGGAGTCGCACGCCTGCGCGACGTCCGCAAGGCGGGATGCAGGGCGGGACGATGGGCTCCCTTGACCGGAAAAATTCGACCTTTTATAGACTTTCGCTCTGGCTGGGCCTGAGCGACCTCCGGGGCGATTTTCCGCAATGAACATGCTACCGGGCCCGGCGCAAGCCGCTGCGATTGGTCTCAGCGTCGCGCTGCCGCTGCTGTTGCTGTGCTATGCGCGCATCGCCGCCACCGGCGGATCCGGCCGCCGCTTCCGGCTCGGCTCCGTCAGCATCCTGGCCCTCTACGCGATCGCCTGTATCGCGCTTCCCGGTCAACGCCAGTTCGACGACGTGCTTGGCGGCCTGTTCCTGCTCGCGACCGCGATGATGTTTTGCTACATCCTGTTCAGCCTGCTGGCCTGGGGCTTCACGCTGACGCTGCTCACGGCACTCGTTAAGGCCGAACGTCCCCTCACCCTGGAGCAATGGGCCGTAGCCTACATGCAGGGCGGCGATCTCGGTTCTTTCACGCACAACCGCCTGAAACTCCTGGTCGGCGCGGGGATGGTGATCGCGGCAGACGGCAGGCTGGCTCCGACGGCGAAGGGGGTGGCGATCGCGCGCCTCGTCAAACTCGTTCGTCTGTCGACGGGCCTTGGGTGAGAGGCCATGATGTCCTTCGTTGTCGGATTCCTCGCCGCCGTCACCTTCGCCCTGCTGTCGCCTGCCTTGCAGCTCATGGCCCGCACACGCGGATGGTCGGTTGGAGCCGTCACCCTGCTCGCGATCGCCGCGATCCTCACCCATGGTCTCGGCGTGCTGCTCGGAATCCTCGTTGTCCCGCAATTTCAGTACTGGGACGCCGCGTCGATTTTCGGTTTTTGCGTGATGGGTTACGTCTTCGCTTTTGGCGCAGTGTACAAATCGGTTTCCCTGGAGATTCTGCTCGGCGTGGTCGACCGGCCCGAGCGGAGGGCTTCGCTGTCCGAGATCATCGAACGGCAGGTTCCAGATCTGTTCCAGGGACGAATTAGGAACCTGGTCGACGGCGGCCTGGTCGAACCGGTGGATTCACGCTTCGCGGCGACGGCGGCGGGCCGCAAGATGGCAGGCCGCGTCGGACAGCTGCGCCGGGCCTTCGGCATCGGCGATACCAGTCTCTATGATTTTTCCGAATAGTTGCCGGGAACACACACATCGGCGGCTTCGTGCCGGTTCTGCAGGGCATATCTGCGCCCCCTTATTGTTCGCTCGGCCCAGATGACCTAGAGTTGCGGTGGGGTTCCACCAGTAGAGTGGCCGGCAACAGGCGGCATGAGATGACACCTTCCAGGGCGGCCAAGAAACTTACCATCGTCATCCCTGCACTGAACGAGCAGGACAAGATCGCCGACACCATTGACGGCGTGTTGCCGCTCGCCCGCGAGCTGCTCGACGATTTCGAGATTTTCCTGATCGACGACGGCAGCACCGACTCCACCGGTGCGATCATGGACGAGTTCGCGGCCGGCGAGCCGCGCATCGTCGTGCAGCATAACGCCGAGCCGCGCGGTGTCGGGGCCGGCTTCGAATACGCCCTGTCGCGCGCGAAATTCGATGCCATCACGCTCATTCCCGGCGATCACGCCTTCCAGAACGAGGGGATTGCGCAGATGTTCAAGGCGGCGGGCGCCGCCGACCTCGTCATCACCTATCGCGACAACCAGTCGGACCGCTCCGTCAACCGCTCGCTGCAGTCGCACTCGCTTCGGTTCATCCTGAACTGCCTGTTCGGCTTCTGGCTGTCCGACTACCACAGCATGATCGTCTACCCCGTGAAATGGCTGCGCCAGATCGCGGTCAAGGCCGACGGCTACGGCTACCAGATCTGCGCCCTGATCTCGCTGCTCCAGCTCGGCCTCACTTACGTCCAGGTGCCCGTGAGCCTGAATGCGGAGCTGAAGGGCTCGTCCCGCGCGCTGCGGCTGCGCACCTATCTCGAGCTCGGCGGCACCATCGTGTCGCTACTGCGCCGCGTTCCCATCCGGCACGTCGATCTCAGCCAAATTCCCGATGACGCGGAGCGGGCCCCGGCGCGCTAGGCTCCGCTTGGCCTGCCGACCCCGGACGTCAAGCGGATAGGCACGCGCGTGGTGAATAGGCTCGCGCATGATGAGATGGGCTCACGCGTGGCGATTCGCCCGCGGGACGCCTCGTCCCTATCCTGCCAGCAGCTGACTTAAGTGGTTGATTTGACTGGCAGGAGTGGCAGGGCTCGAACCTGCGACCCCCGGTTTTGGAGACCGGTGCTCTACCAATTGAGCTACACTCCTACAGACCCCGCGTCGCCGCTTCGGATCAGGCCGCTTTCAAGCACAGGCGACGGCCGGTTTGCAAGGGTGAACCGCGCCGACTTCGCTTGTTTGTACTGGGGTTTCTGGGCCACACTTGTCTCCCGACAATGAAAAACAATTGGGAGCGCCCATGACCGCCACAGCGACCGCTACAGCCGCCTCACAGGCCACGATCGGGCCGCACACCCCGCCCTTGCCGGAGGCTCGCCCGGAGACGCTCGGGCTGTCGCGCCCGCGCCTCCAGGCCATGTCGGATGCCTTCAAGCGCGAGATCGACAAGGGAACTGTCCCCGGGGTCACGGTGCTGGTAGCGCGGCGCGGCCAAATCGGCTGGTTTGAGGCACTCGGCAGGCAGAGCCCGGCGGCCGCCGCACCAATGACGCGGGATTCGATCTTCCGGATCTTCTCGATGACCAAGCCGATCGTCTCGGTCGCCATCATGGCGCTGGTCGAGGACGGCCACCTCCTGCTCGGCGACGCCGTCGCCAAGTTCATCCCGGAGTTTGCCAGCCAGCAGGTCGGCATCGTCAAGGACGGCAAGCTGGAGTTGGTGCCGCCGGTGCGGCCGATGACCGTGCAGGACCTGCTTCGCCACACCTCGGGCCTGACTTACGAGCATCAGGGCGACGGCCCGGTGCACAAGCTCTACCAGGAGTCCCGCGTCCGCAGCCGCAAGATCACCAATGCCGAGCACGCCGCTCTGGTCGCGAGCTTCCCGCTGGTCTGCCAGCCCGGCGCGGAATTCAACTACAGCCGCTCCACCGACATCCTCGGCCGCATCATCGAGGTCGTCAGCGGCAAGTCGCTCGGTGCGTTCCTCAGCGAGCGCGTGCTCGCGCCGCTGCAGATGGCCGAGACGGGCTTCTCGACCTCCGAAGCCAATGCGGGCCGGCTTGCCGAGCCGTTCGCGGCCGATCCGTGGACCGGCGACAAGGTCGCGCTGTTCAACATGCACGAACAGCCGGTGATGGAGTCAGGCGGCGGCGGCCTTGTCTCGACCACGATGGATTATGCCCGCTTCTGCCTGATGCTGCGCAACGGCGGCACGCTCGACGGCAACAGGATCATCGGCCGCAAGACGCTGGAGTTGATGGCGTCCGATCACCTCGGTCCGCAGGTTGTAACCAACGGCACCCTGCTCTCGCCCGGCCATGGTTTCGGCCTCGGCTTTGCGGTGCGCCGCGAGGCCGGCATCGCACCGTTCCCCGGCAGCGTCGGCCAGTATTTCTGGAGCGGCATTGCGGGGACGTTCTTCTGGATCGATCCGCAGGAGGATCTGTTCGCGGTGTTCATGAGCCAGGGCCCCGGCCAGCGCGATTTTACGCGGACGCTGGTGCGGGACCTCGTTTACGCGGCGGTGGAGTAGCGCGCGTTCAGGCGCTGGCCTGTCGAACGGACGACTCTGGCGAGATAATATGATCGTCGCCCTGCGCCATCGAGACGATAATCTGCGTCGCTTCGCGCAAAGAGGTGGCGAACAGATCTGCCTTCCCGGTCTCGCGCAACTCGTCGATATTGGTGACCCCTTCGGCCCAGCATCCGATCATGATGGCGGCGCCGGGCAGCTTGCGCCGGAGCCGCCGCACCGCATAGCGCAGATGCGCGGGGCTGGTGATGCCGATGTAGCTCAGGCAGACCAGCGCCACGCCCGACGTCTCGAGGCGGAAGATGTTGGCCGTCGACAGCGCTTCGGGACCTTCGACGCGGCTGCCAACGCCGTGCGCACGGCAGAGCTGCGCGAGCATGATGGCAGCAGCCTCATCGAGCATGGTCCGGCCGCCGATGCAAAGCACGGCATGTTCGCCGCGGAATCGCTCCGCGACCGCCTCCGGATCTAGCACGGGGATGTCCGGCTGATCGCTGGAAGGCGCGACGGCCTCGATCGCATCGACAACCTCGGCATCTGCGACCTGCCCGTTACCGACGGGGTGGCCGTCATCCTGATCCGAGAGATCGTCGACGAATTCGATCACCGTGTCGCGGATGCGGGCGAGCCGCGTCTGGTCCAGCGCGGCGCGGTCGAAGTCCGATTGGGCGAGCTGCATGCCCTTGATCGCCACTTCGTCGTAATAGGCCGAAAGCGACCGCTCCTTCAGAAACAGTTCGGCCTTCTCGGCCGCCTCGGTCGGATCGCCCGCCAGCATGCGTTGATAGAAGATCTCGGCGGGTGCGAGCGCCGGACGATCGCCGAACATGACGTCGAGGAAGGAGAGCCGTTCGACGTGGCGACCCAGCACGACGAGACAGACGGTGAGAGGCGTCGCGAGCACCAGTCCGATTGGTCCCCAAAGCGCGGTCCAGAACGTCGCGGAGACGACCACAGCCACCGGCGACAGCCCGGTGGTGCGGCCATATAGCAGCGGTTCGACCACATGTCCGACCAAGGGCTCGATGACGAAGAACAGTGCCGCGGTCCACGCCAGCATCCACCAGCCCGGATCGACCGCCACTGCGAGCGCCAGCGGGAACGCGGCCGCGATGATCGAACCGATATAGGGCACGAAGCGCAGCACGGCTGCGAGAATGCCCCACAGCGCCGCGCTGGGAATCCCGATCAGCCACAGGCCGCTGCCGATCAACACGCCAAATCCGGTGTTGAGCATGAGCTGGTTGAGGAACAGCCGGCTCAGTCGTGCCGCGGCGTCGTCGAGCGCTGCGGTGGTGCGCTGCAGGTCATGAGAGCCGGCCAGCCTGATCAGGCGATTGCGCAGGTCCTCGCGCTGGATCAGGATGAAGATCACGAAGATCACGATGATCCCCGTCGTCGCCAGCGGCGATACCAGGGGTGCGATCAGCGAGCGCAGGCTCTCGAGTGCCCCGGGATCGGGCTGCAGCACCTCGACCGGGACCGGCTTGACGCCGGTCTTGGCAGCTGGGCCTGAGGTCAGCGGATTGGCCGGCGCCACGGATTTGGGCTTGTCCAGCTCCTTGCCGAGGTCCTGCAGCATCTCTGCGGCTCGCTCCAGCGTGGAACTGCCGCCGGCGACGCCGCGCACCGACTGGATCTTGGAGAGGATTGTGGTCTGGTACTTCGGCAGATCTCCAGCCAGCCCGCTGAGCTGCGTTGCGATCACGCTGCCGAGCGCGAAAATCACCGCGAAGGCGAACAGCACGACCCCGACCACCGCCGCCGCGCGCGGAACATGAAGACGCTGAACCAGCCTGACGGGCGCCGCAAGGACGAAGCTCAGCAGGATGGCGAGCGCGACGGGGACGAAGATCTCCCGTCCCAGGTAAAGCGCCCCGATGATGATGATGCTCAGGATCGCCACGCCGACCGTGACGACGATTGCCAAGACGTCGTCAGTCGATTGCGGCTTGATCACCGGAGGGATCATCGGACTCGCTTCTGGTCCTGGCGTCATGCCCCAGGACTGCGCGGTCTAACGGCCCGGCATGGGGTTAGTTCCTGCTCACCCATGCCCTGCGCCGTTGCGGGCCGCCTTCAGCTGATCGTCGCGCCGCCGTCGATCACCATGGTCTGGCCGGTCATGAAGTCGCCGGCCTTCGATCCCAGGAACACCGCCGCGCCGGCGATCTCGTCGGGGATGCCGATGCGCAGCAGCGGTGAGCGTGCGGTCGAGGCTTTCAGGTTCTCCGGGTTGTCCCACAGCGCCTTGGCGAAGTCGGTCTTGATCAGGCCGGGCGCGATGCAGTTCACGCGGATATTGTCCTTGCCGTATTCGCAGGCGAGGTTGCGCGCGAGCTGCATGTCGGCGGCCTTGGAAATCGCATAGGCGCCGAGGATGGTCGAGCCTTTCAATCCGCCGATCGAGGAGACGATGATGATGGAGCCGTCCTTGCGTTCGATCATCTGCGGCACCACCATCGAGATCAGCCAGTTGTTGGCGACGATGTTGTTGTCGAGGATCTTCCTGAACTGATCGTCGGAGATGCCGGCGAGCGGGCCGTAATACGGGTTCGAGGCGGCGTTGCAGACCAGCACGTCGATCTTGCCGAAGGCGCGGTTGCTCTCGTCGACGAGGTTTTGCAGATTCTCTTTCGACGAGATGTTGGCGGCGATCGCGACCGCGGTGCCCTTGCCGTATCTGTCGTTGATGCCCTTGGCCACCTGCTCGCAGACGTCGGCCTTGCGCGAGGAGATCACGACCTTGGCGCCGTGCTCGGCCATGCGCTCGGCAATCGCAAGCCCGATGCCGCGCGTCGATCCCGTGATAACGGCGACTTTTCCCTTCATGTCGAACAAGGTCATGTGTCTCTCCCAGAGTATGATTTGAATTGGCCTGAGCTTATGCCGCGGTCGCGCGAGCGGACAACGGCTCAGGCGAGCTTCTTGACTTCCGGTCCCGCGAGTTGATGCATCGCCGCATGCGCGTCATCCGCGATCCAGGGCTGCTGGTTCACCATCGGCAGGCGCCAGACCGTGCGTTCGGGGCTTGCAAAATGATCGATGCGCGTGATCGAGCAATTGTCGATGTCGAACGACAGAGCCTTCTCAAGCTGACCCTCGAGTGCAAGTCCGAGCGCCGCCTTGATCGTGCCGCCATGAGCGACCGCGATCACGTCCTGCCCGGCCGCCTCGGCGTTGATCCGCTCGATGGTGCGGCGCGTGCGGTTGTAGAGGTCCATGAAGCTTTCGCCGCCGGGCGCGGGCTCGTTGATGTCGGCGAACCAGCTCGAGCCGACGGGGCGGCTCGCGATGAAGGCGGCGCGGTTCATGCCCTGCCACTTCCCGAGATTCTGCTCGGCGAGATCTGCTTCCCATGGCATCGACGCAGGCTTCGGGTAGCCGGCCGCCCAGATCGCTGCCGCGGTCTGGTGCGTGCGCATCAGATTGCTCGAATACCAGACCGCCTTGCGCGGCAGCACCTTGGCAACGGCATTGAACACGTAGGTGTCGCTGGTGTCGCAGGCGAGATCGCTCTGCCCGTAGATATTGCCACCGTCATTGCGTACCGGCGCGTGCCGAACCCACCACCACCGTGTCGTGACCACATTGGGCTTGTCTGCGCCTGCCATCGAAACCCTTCCATCCCGTGTGATGTCGCTGTACGTCAGGTGTGAACGTGTCTCAAGACACTTTACCGTTTGAAATCTTGTTTGAAATTCCGTCGCGCGGCAAGCGTCGCGCGAGCCACCAGAGGGAGAAACGCATGGGCCGCCTGCAAGGCAAATCCGTCATCATCACCGGCGCCGGCAGCGGCATCGGCCGCGCCGCCGCGCTGCTGTTCACCCGGGAAGGCGCCAAGCTGATCGCAGTCGATCGCACCGAGGCGGTGAAGGAGACCGTCGACGAGGTGAAAAAGGCCGGCGGCATCGCGGAAGCCATGATCGCGGACGCAGGTTCCGAAACCGACGTGATGGCCGTGATCGACAAGGCGGTGAAGACGCATGGCCGGCTCGACGTGATCTGGGCCAATGCCGGCGTCTCCGGCGGGCTCGTTCCGCTCGGCGAGCAGACCGTGGAGCAGTGGCAGGAGGTGTTGCGCATCAATCTGATCGGGCCGTTCCTCGCCGTGAAGCATGCGATGCCGCACATGGTGAAGCAGCAGTCCGGCGCAATCGTGCTGACAGCCTCCGTCGCGGGCCTCAAGGCCGGCGCCAGCGGACATCCCTATGCCGCGAGCAAGGCCGGCGTCATCAGCCTGGTGCAGACCACCGCGTATTCGCTCACTGGCACCGGCGTGCGCATCAACGCGGTATGCCCGGGCCTGATCGAAACCGGCATGACCAAGCCAATCTTCGACCGCGCCAAGGAGCGCGGCACACAGGACAAGATCGGCCAGCTCAATCCGCTCAAGCGTCCCGGCCAGCCGCACGAACTCGCGGCGATGGGCCTGTTCCTGGCCAGCGACGAAGCCTCGTATGTGAACGGCCAGGCGTTCCCGGTGGACGGCGGCCTCACCGCGTCGATGCCGTATACGGGCAAGCCGGTTTGACACTCGCGTGTCCCGGACGCGCTGCAGCGTACTTACGCTGCTGCGCTCGGCCGGGACCCAGCAGGCCACGGCACCCGCTGATGCATGGGCCCCGGCTCTGCCGCACATCACTTCGTGCAGCGCCGCGTCCGGGGCACGAGACCTTTGTTCAACGACACACATGATTGATCATCCTCGCGGCGCTTTTCGCCCGAGCTTTGCCTGATCGCTTCGCCCTCGATTGGAAAAGGGCGCAGGGAAGACCGGGCGCCGGCTGGCACCCGCGGTCCACTGTGCGAAGGTTGCGCTACAAGAAGCTGCACAGCGGCATACAGGTGTAGCCAGGACATCCCGGCCTTCCCTGCGCAGTGGCTTTACGGCTTATGTCGTGATCTCCCCGGGGAGCGTTGCGCTATTGCCCCCGTCGCCTTGCGGATGGCTGACGCACGCATCCGGTTGGACGACATACATCACCACAAGACTTGGCGCACAGACCCCGGGCGCCAGGACCACACGATTTTGCCGTACGCCGATTACACCGGTCGTGTGCGCGAGGCGCCTTGCTCACGGTTGCCCGCCCTGCAAAACCCTTCGCGCCGATGTCATCTGCGTCCACCGCCGCCCGGCCCGCGTTCGTGACGATCGCGATACGCCCCTCTTCCTTGGGCCGGGTTGAGGCGACACATACGCCCTTTCCGAATTTCGGTAAAGTGGAATATTTTCGGCGTGAGCGTTGACCGATCCATGGCGTGTTTTGCCCGTCGGGCAACGCAAGGGATTGTAGCCCGGATGAGCGAAGCGACATCCGGGATTCGCGGCACGAGCGGTCCCGGGTATCGCTCCGCTCACCCGGGCTACTGGTCTCTGGGCCTATGTTGATTTGCCCGCCCGGCCCTCACGTTGGTATGGTTCCTGCAAGCACTGGGCCTCCATCCCCTGACAGAACGAGACAATGCAGAGCTCAAGACCCGACCGGATTCGAAAACTCCTCGCCGACCTCGTCGCCTTCGACACCGTCAGCGATCGCACCAACCTGCCGCTGATTGCACACATCGAGAGCTATCTCGCCGGGTTCGGCATCAAGGGCGAGCGCTTTGTGGACGCAACCGGGCAAAAAGCTTCGCTGTGGGTCACGATCGGCCCCGCGGACCGCCCGGGCCTGGTGCTGTCGGGCCATACCGACGTCGTGCCGGTGGTGGGCCAGGACTGGAGCCATGATCCGTTCAAGCTGGGCGAGCGCGACGGCAAGCTCTACGGCCGCGGCACCACCGACATGAAGGGCTTCGTCGCGGTGTGCCTTGCCATGGTGCCGGAGATGGTCGAGGCCAAGCTCACGACGCCGATCCATCTCGCCATCTCCTATGACGAGGAGATCGGCTGCGTCGGCGTCCGGCCGATGCTCGGCGAGGTCGCGAAGAAACGGATCAAACCGCTCGGCGCCTTCATCGGCGAGCCGACCGAGATGAAGGTCATCATCGGCCACAAGGGCAAGCACGGCGTGCGCGCGACCTTTCACGGGCTCGCCCGCCATTCCTCGATTGCGCCCGACGGCGTCAACGCGATCGAATACGCGGCCGAGCTGATCGTCGAGATCCGCCGCCGCGCCGTGGCGCTTGCGGCCGTGCGCGCAACCGACAGCCTCTACGACGTTCCGCACTCGACGCTGCTCACCAGCATCGTGCATGGCGGCGCCGCACTGAACATCGTGCCCGATACCTGCACGGTGGATTTCGAATGCCGCGGCATCGGCATCACCGAGTCGCGGGAGGTGACGGATGCGATCGTGGCCTGGGCCAAGGCCGAGCTTGAGCCGGCGATGAAGGCGCGACATCCGGACTGCGGCATCGATTTCGAGGAGATCCTCGACTACCCCGCGCTCGACACCGCGGCCGACGCGGCGATCGTCACGCTCGCCAAGAGCCTCGCGGGGCGCAACGACCACGCCAAGGTCGCGTTCGGCACCGAAGCGAGCTTGTTTGCCAGCATGGCCGATGTGCCGTCAGTGGTGATCGGCCCGGGCTCGATCGCGCAGGCGCATACGCCGGATGAGTTCGTGGAGATGGCGGAGCTGGAGAAGTGCGCGGGGTTCGTGGAGAAGCTGATCGCGCATTGTGTGAAGACGGCGTCGTAGGCGATGATGCCGGTAGGGTGGGCAAAGCGAAGCGTGCCCACCGATTGCGCCATAGATCTGGAAAGATGGTGGGCACGGCGCTTCGCGCCTTTGCCCACCCTACAAGAGCACTTACACCGCGCCCGCCTTTTGCGCGTATTCCCATGACGCCTTCGACAGCGGCACGGTGCGCTTGGCTGACTCCAGCGCCTTGGCGTTCGCCGCGGTGCCGTCACGGACGCGGCCGGCGATGCCTTGGGTGATGCCGGCGAGGCGGAACAG
Organism: Bradyrhizobium symbiodeficiens; assembly: GCF_002266465.3. Classification (NCBI taxonomy): domain Bacteria; kingdom Pseudomonadati; phylum Pseudomonadota; class Alphaproteobacteria; order Hyphomicrobiales; family Nitrobacteraceae; genus Bradyrhizobium; species Bradyrhizobium symbiodeficiens. The sequence goes on from NZ_CP029427.2 coordinate 4,591,933, forward strand.
ATTGTAGGCGAAGTACCAGTTCAGATCGGGCACCGTCATCTTGGTAACGTTGCAATAGATCTGCGCCGCTTCTTCCACGCTCGGAATGTTGAGCGTCTTGAGGTCGGCACCGTCGAGGCCCGGCATGACCCACTGCATCAGCAGATAGGTGAAGTCGGCCATGGGATCGCCGAGCGTCGACAGTTCCCAGTCCAGCACGGCCAGCACGCGCGGTTCCGTCGGATGGAAAATCATGTTGTCGAGGCGATAGTCGCCGTGCACCACGGAGACGCGGGCCTGCTCCGGCACCGTGCGCGGCAGCCATTCGGCGACCTTCTCGAACTCGGGAATGTGCTGGGTCTCGGACGCCCGATATTGCTTGGTCCAGCGGTCGATCTGGCGCGCGAAATAATTGCCGGGCTTGCCGAACTCGCCGAGGCCGATCGCCGTGGGGTCGTACATGTGGAGTTTCGCCAGCGTCTCGATCTTGCTGGTGAAGATCTTGCGGCGATCTTCCGGAGTCTGGCTCGGCAACGTCGGATCCCAGAACACCCGGCCCTCCTCCATCGACATGATGTAGAAGGCAGCGCCGATGACACCGTCGTCCTGGCACAGCGCATAGGCGTGCGCGACCGGGAAACCCTGCTTGCCGAGCGCTGCGATCACGCGATATTCGCGATCGACCGCGTGCGCCGAGGGCAGCAATTTGCCGAACGGCTTCCTGCGCATCACGTAGGAACGCTTCGGCGTGTTTAGCCGGTAGGTCGGATTGGACTGGCCGCCCTTGAACTGGAGCACGACCAGCGGCCCCTCGAAGCCTTCGACGTTGTCGCGCATCCAGGCTTCGAGCCGCATCTCGTCGATACGATGCCGCTCCTCGACCGGCTTGGTGCCGGAGAATTCTTCGTCTTTCCTGACGCCGTCAGCCACGGTGACGCTCCCTCTTCAGTCCTGACCATTTCAGGTCGAGCATGATCCTAATCGGTAACCGCTGACGCACTTGCGTCAAGCGGTCATTCCGAATGGGACCATGCCCTGTCGTTTCTTCAGGCCGGGAGCGCCGCCGGGCTCTCCCTCCCAAAGATTCCGTTCCGATAAATCGGAACGGAATCCCTGGATTCTTGTCTTGACGCGTTTTCTAGCGCGAACCGGTATCCACTTCGCTTTAAAACGCTCTTAGTGCTTGGGAGAGTTGGCATACTTCCGAACCTCGAGCCTGGCAATGGCGCGATTGTGCACCTCGTCCGGACCGTCGGCGAGCCGCAGCGTGCGGATGCCGGCGTAGTCCTTGGCCAGACCCGCTTCGTCCGAGACGCCCGCGCCGCCGAAGGCCTGGATCGCCTCGTCGATGATCTTCAGCGCCATGTTGGGCGCTGCGACCTTGATCATGGCGATCTCGGCCTGCGCGGTCTTGTTGCCGACCTTGTCCATCATGTCGGCGGCCTTGAGGCACAGCAGGCGCGTCATCTCGATGTTGGTGCGGGCCTCGCCGATGCGCTGCTCCCACACAGAGTGCTCGACGATCTTCTTGCCGAACGCGGTGCGCGACATCAGGCGCTTGACCATCTTCTCCAGCGCTTCCTCGGCCTTGCCGATGGTGCGCATGCAGTGATGGATGCGTCCCGGACCGAGGCGGCCCTGCGCGATCTCGAAGCCGCGGCCCTCGCCGAGCAGGATGTTCTCCTTCGGCACGCGCACGTTCTCGAGCAGCACCTGGGCGTGGCCGTGCGGCGCGTCGTCGAAGCCGAACACGGGCAGCATCTTCTCGACCTTGATGCCGGGGGTGTCGAGCGGAACCAGGATCTGCGACTGCTGCTGGTGCTTGGCCGCCTTGAAATCGGTCTTGCCCATCAGGATCGCGATCTTGCAGCGGGGATCGCCGACGCCGGACGACCACCATTTGCGGCCGTTGATGACGTAGTGATCGCCGTCGCGCACGATGCTGGTCTCGATATTGGTCGCGTCCGACGAGGCGACAGCGGGTTCCGTCATCAGGAAGGCCGAGCGGATCTCGCCATCCATCAGCGGCCGCAGCCATTTGCGCTTCTGCTCCTTGGAGCCGTAGCGCATGAACACTTCCATGTTGCCGGTGTCGGGCGCGGAACAGTTGAACACTTCCGAGGCCCAGGAGATGTGGCCCATCTGCTCCGACAGCAGCGCGTATTCGAGATTGGTCAGTCCCGCGCCGCGGAATTCATCGTCTTCATGCTCGTTCGGCGGCATGAACATGTTCCAGAGACCTTCGGCCTTGGCCTTCTTCTTGAGGTCTTCCAGCACCGGGATGACCTTCCAGCGCTCGCCGGCCTTGTCCTGCTCGTTATAGATCGGCACCGCCGGACGAACGTGCTTGGTCATGAACGACTGCACGCGGTCGAGCCATTCCTTCTGCTTGGGGGACAGATCGAAATCCATGGGACGCTCCTCGGTCTCTCTTTGCAAAGCTGTTTTGACCGAACTGTCCTCCCGCCGCGCGCGGCCCGCAAGCGAATGCGCGTGCGTTGACGCGCGAGCCTTGCGGACGCTTCGGAACCTGTTCGCGAGTTGCGAACGAGTCCCGATTGCGGATTGACATCTCCGGCCTTCAAACGATAGTTTCATACAACTGTTTGAATTGCAACTCCCTCCCCTCAGGGGCATCCATGGCCAGCGATCATACGAGATCTGCCATTCTCGCCGCCGCCGAACGGCTCTATGCCGATCGCGGTTTCGGCGACGTGACGCTGCGTGACATCGTCGCGGAGGCGGGTGTCAACCTCGCCGCGGTGAACTATCATTTCGGCTCGAAGGATGAACTGATCGCGGAATTATTCGTCACTCGCTCGATCGCCACCAACCGCGAGCGCCTGCGCGAATTGAAGGCGGCGGAAGAAGAAGGCGGCGGCCGTGCGCCGATCGAGGTGATCCTGCACGCCCTCGTCGGGCCGACGCTGCGCGGCTGCCTCGGCCCCGAGAACCAGCGCTCGACCGCGGCGCGCTTCATGATCCGCGCCTCGATCGAATCCGTGCCGCCGATCCGCCGCATCAAGAACCGCGAGATCGACCATTTGCGCAAATTCGCAGGCGCGATGCGCCGCGCCCTGCCCGACCGCAGCGACGTCGATATCTACTGGGGCCTCAACTTCGCGCTCGCGATGGCACACCACACCATCCGCGAAAGCGAGCGGCTGACGAAGCTGTCGGAAGGCAAATGCGACCTCGACGACGTCGAGGACGTGGTCGCGCGCGTCGTCAGCGTCGCGACGATGGCGCTGACGGCGGGACGGAGTGAGGCGAAGGCGCCGGCAAGGGCGCTGGCAAGGGACGCGCGCTGACAGCGAGCGCACGCCTCGTCCTTCGAGACGACCGCTTCGCGGTCTCCTCAGGATGAGGCTGAAACCAGCCTTGTCGCTCCTGGAGTCTGTCGCCGCGCACTCCGGCCTCATCCTGAGGAGCCCGCCCCGGCGGGCGTCTCGAAGGATGGCGGCAAGGACGCCAGGGGCTGTTGGGGCGAGTCACATCATCGCGATGCAGTCGATCTCGACGTCAAAGGGGCCGAACCATTCCGGCGTGCAGACGAAGATCCGCGCCGGCGGATCGTTGGGGAAATAGCGGGCGTAAACCGCATTGAACGCGGCGAAATGTTTCGTCGAGGTGCAATAGACGTTGCATTTCATGACGTTGTCGAGCGAGGCTCCGGCCGTCTGGAGGCACAGCTTCATCTGCTCCATGACGATCTCGCTCTGGCGCTCGATCGGCATTTGCGCGATTTCGCCCGTCTCCGGGTCGAACGGCGGCAGGCCGGCGACGAAGATCATGTTGCCGGCGCGCGTCACCGGCGAGACCGGTGCGTTGCGGCGATCGAGAAAGGACGAGATCGGTTCGACGCGGAGCGCTTCGCGTTTCATGGGCGGCCACCTTCGGTTCGAGCGGGAACGACGCCTGACTACACGATGCTGCAGCCGGCACGCTTCGCTTTTCGTCGAAGTGTAGTTGGAGCCGCGGGCTCAGGCCCGCTGCGGCATCTCCTCTGCCTCTTCCTTGGCGAGCAGGAGCAGCATCTCGATGCCCATGTCGCCTTCCTGCGGCGAGCGGATGAACTTTATTTCGTCCGAGCTTTGCCGCAGCGCGGCAATGATGGCGATGGCTTGATTGGCCGTTGCCGCCTCGGTCGCGAGAACTGCCTTCTGGTTCTTGGCCTGAAACCCGATCGTGTAGGACATTCACTTCCCTCCCGACATTCGCGGAGAGATCGAATCAGAGTCGGGCGCGAAGCGGAAGCCTGTGCGACTACGGACCGGGATTATCTGGGGATGGCGCGCAAGCCTCAGGCAAGGCCGAGCATCACGCGCGCCTCGTTCGCAGTCGCAACACTCGCACCGAGACTCCCGAGGATGCCTGCAGCATGCGCGACCAGCTCGGCATTGGTCTTCGCCAGCACGCCCCTGGACATATAGAGATTGTCCTCCATGCCGACGCGGACGTGGCCGCCGAGCAAAAAGGTCTGCGCCACCATCGGGAATTCGGCGCGGCCGATGCCGAAGCCGGACCAGACCGCACCCGGCGGCAGCAGGCTGCGGGCGTAGAACATCGTCTCCGGCGTCGCCGAGAAACCGTACTTCACCCCGAGCACGAGCGAGAACAGGCCCGGCCCCTTCAGCGTGCCGTCGGCGAACAGGTCGCGCGCCAAGTGACAATCGCCGGAATCGAACAGCTCGATTTCCGGCAGCACGCCGGCCGCCTTCATCCGCTCGGCCATGATGCGGACATTGCGGGGGGTGTTGATCACGACCTCGCCGCCGGAATTCATGGTGTTGAGATCGAGCGTACAGATGTCGGGCTTGAGCAGCTCGATGTGCTCGACGCGCTTCTCGGGCTGAAGCAGCGTGGTGCCGGGGCCGGCGACGCGGGGGTCTTCGACCGAGGGCACGAAGCGCCCGCCCGGACCGGTGGTGAGATTGATGACGAGGCTCTTGTTGCGGGCGCGGATCAACTCGACCACTTCTCGGTAGAGGCCGATCTCCATCGACGAACGCCCCGTGGCGGGATCGCGCACATGGATGTGGGCGATGGCAGCGCCGGCTTCGGCGGCTTCCAGCGCGGAGGTCGCGATCTGCTCGGGCGTGATTGGGAGATAGGGCGACTGCTCGGGCTTGGTGAGATTGCCGGTGATGGCGCAGGTGATGATGGTTTTGCCGGTCATGAGGTTATATGATCCCCTGCTTCTTCAACTCCTCGATCTTCCCAACGTCATAGCCGAGCTTGCCGCCGAGAACTTCCTGCGTGTGCTCGCCGAGCAGCGGCGGGGCGCGATATTCGGTGATCGGGGTGCCCGAAAGGGTCAGCGCGTTGCGGATCAGCGACAGCTCGGGCTCGAACTTGTGCTCGGTCTTCACCCGCATACCGCGCGACTGGACGTGCGGATCGGCAAACACCTGCTCGAAATTGTTAATCGGGCCCGAGGGCACGCCGGCCTCCTCAAGCTTCTCCAGCCAGTAGGATACCTTCTGCTTCAGGAACAGGCCGGCGAAGATCGCCATGATCTCCTTGCCGTGCACGACGCGGTCGTTGTTCTTGATGAAGCGCGGATCGGTCGCCAGCTCCGGCGCGCCGAGCACGGCGCAGGTGCGCTGGAACTGGCCGTCATTGCCGACCACCAGCATCAGCTCGCCGTCGGTGCAGCGGAACACGCCGGCCGGCATGCCGCCGTTGCCCCAGGTGCCGCGCCGCGGCGGCGTCTTGCCGTTGACGAGATAGATCTGCAGCCAGTGCGACAGCGAGGCGATGACGGTGTCGAACAGGCAGACGTCGATGTGCTGTCCCTGCCCGCCATTGACGTCGCGATGGTAGAGCGCGGAGAGAATGCCGATCGAGGTGTTCATGCCGGTCATGTAGTCGACGATTGACGGGCCGACCTTCATCGGACCCTCGCCGGGCTCGCCGTCGATATGACCGGTGACGCTCATCAGGCCGCCCATCGCCTGCAGGATGGCGTCATAGCCGGCGCGCGGCGCATACGGCCCGGACTGGCCGAAACCGGTCACAGAGCAATAGATGATGCCGGGGTTGATCGCCTTGATGGTCTCGTAGTCGAGGCCGTAGCGCTTGAGGTCACCGACCTTGTAGTTCTCCATGAAGACGTCGACGTCCCTGGCAAGCTCGCGGATGATCGCCTGCCCCTCGGGCTTGGCGATGTTGACGGTGACCGACTTCTTGTTGCGGTTGGCGCAGAGGTAGAACGAATTATTGTTGTTGGCCTTGCCCTCGGGATCGGTGAGGTAAGGCGGCCCGAAGGCGCGCGCGTCGTCGCCGGTGCCCGGCCGTTCGATCTTGATCACCTCCGCGCCGAGATCACCCAGCATCTGGGCCGACAAGGGCCCGGCAAGCACGCGGGTGAGGTCAAGGATCTTGATGCCTGAAAGCGGCAGGGCCGACATGTCGATTTCCTCCGGAGAACTGATCTTGGCGCGGCGACGATCGCGGGGCCGCGCTCCCCAGCGGATACACCATTTTGGCGCCCTGAGCACTGCACTCCGCTCATGCGGCTATCCCGGCCGCGACGGAAGCGCGCATCGCGGCCGAATTCCGCGCCGCGAATATCGATTCAGGTCGCCGCCGCGACCGCCACCCTCGGCCGCCGCCGACCGAGCAAGACCAGGATCAGCACTGCCGCGCAGGAGAACACAAAGGTGAGACCAAGCGCGCCGCGGCCGCCGAACTGGGTGAGCAGACCGGCCAAAAGAGGTGGAGAGAGCGCGGACGCGAGATTGAGCGGCAGCGCGATCATCGACGACGCCTTGGCGAATTCGGTCTGGTCATAGAAAACCAGCGGGATGGTCGCTCGCGCCACCGCCATGGCGCCGCTGCCGGCGCCGTAGAGCAGGATGAAGACCGCGACCGCCCAGATCGCCCCTTCGCTCAGGATCAGGAGCATCATGGCGACAGGCAACGCCGTGCCCGCGACGAGCCCGGTCGTGATGCCGTCCCACCGCCCGCCGCCGAGGAAGTCGAGCCCTCGGGCGCTGACCTGGATCACGCCGAGCATCGAGCCGAAGGCGATGGCCTGCGCCGGCGCCAGCCCCTCGGCCCGCAACAGCTCTATCAGGATCGCGCCGAGGCCGAACTGGACGAAGGCATTGAGCGTGATCGCGCTGACGACGAGGTTGAACGTGCTTCGCGGAATCGCGGCGGCCTTGGACGGCTTAGACAGCTTGGACGCCACTCCGGCGCCTTCCTTCACCACACGTTGGCGCGGCGTGCCAAAGGCAAACAGCGGCAGACAGATCAGGATCAGCATCGCCGCATAAACGAGGCAAGTGACGCGCCAGCCGAAATGGCCGCTGAGAAACGAGGTGGTCGGCCAGAAGACGCTGCTGGACAGGCCCGTCACCAGCATCACGGCACCGATGGCACTCTTGGCCTGTCGCCCGGCAATCTCGTTGAGCAAGATGTAGGCGCCCGTCGAGAGCGTGGCGCTGCCGCCCATGCCGAGAATGACCCAGCCAGCGAAATACAGCATCGGATCGTGCGCGAAGAACAGGACGACGTAGCCGGGCACCATAACGACCGTACCGACCATCATCACGTTGCGGGCGCCGTGCCGCACAAAAGCCTTGCCGAGCCAGGGCGCGCACAGCCCCATCGTGACATAAAACACCGAATTGCCCGCGAACACGGCCGGCAGGCTCAAGCCGAGATCGGCCGCAAGGTCGCGGCCGACCACGGCCGGGAGGCTAATCGTAGCCCATCCAATGAGCTGGGTGATCGCGAGCACCAGCAGGACGCCGATCAGCCTGCTGTCAGATTTCAAGAACCGCATTCCAAACGTCGCCTGCCCGGCGGCGCAGATCGCGCCGGCAAGCATGTCTTACCTGCAGATCGAGGTCACGGGAATGTCGGTCCGGATGGGCACTGCTGCGTCCGCCGCAGAGCAGCCGTCCTCACGCCGTATGTCCGGGATCGACGTGCTTCGGCGTCTTCTTCTCGCGCTGCGGCGTCATCCTGGCCGGATCGGGCGCACCGGGCACGCCGCGGGGACCCAGCTGTTCGCGCTGGATGTCGTCCTCGGAACGGGATGGCTCGACGCCGTTCGGCTGAGGGGACTTGGTCATCGCGTTACTCTCCTTGTTCGGTCACGCCGCTAAGGGGCCGCCTTGAACCCGAGCGTGCCCTCGCCCTCCTCGCGGCCGGGCACGCTGACGTGAACTTCATGTCCCTGCCGAATCGCCAGCGTCGCGGCCAACACCGCGGACTCGAACGCCGCTTCCTTGGTGGCATACCGGTTCTTGACATCGCCGTCGTGAAGCACGCCCCACTCGTCCTCGACGGAAACGATGGCATATTGTGCAAGGCTCATTGATCACTCCTGACGCTGCGTGAGTTGGGGATGCGCGGCGGTGACGCGCCAGACGGTGTTGCCGCTGTCGTCGGCAATCAGCAGCGCGCCGCTCTTGTCCAGCGCAACGCCGACAGGACGACCGCGCGCCTGATTGTCCTTGTTGAGAAAGCCGGTGACGACGTCCTGCGCCGGTCCTGAGGGCTTGCCGCCCTCGAACGGGACGTAGACGACCTTGTAGCCGTTCAGCACTTGCCTGTTCCAGCTGCCATGCTCACCGACGAAGGCGCCGCCGCGATAGGCGGCGGGCAGGCTCGTGCCGGCGGAGAACACCATCCCGAGCGGAGCGACGTGCGAGCTCAGGGCATAATCCGGCATGATCGCCTTGGCGACCAGATCCGGCCGTTGCGGCTTGACGCGGGGATCGACGTGCTGGCCGTAATAGCTGTAGGGCCAGCCGTAGAAGCCGCCGTCCTTCACTGAGGTCATGTAATCGGGGACCAGATCGGGCCCGAGTTCGTCGCGCTCGTTCACCACCGTCCACAGCGCACCGGTCTGCGGCTCGAAGCTGAGCCCGTTGGGATTGCGCAGGCCGCTTGCGAACACGCGCCAGCGGCCGCTGGCACGGTCGACGTCGAGGATGGCGGCGCGGTTGTGCTCGGCCTCCATGCCGTTCTCGGTGATGTTGCTGTTAGAGCCGACGCCGGCATAGAGCTTCGAACCGTCGGGGCTGGCCACGAGGCTCTTGGTCCAATGGTGGTTGATCGGCCCGCCCGGCAGCGGCGTCAGCACCGTACCCGGCGCGGTGATCCTGGTGTCGCCCTCGGTGTAGGGATATCTGACGATCGCATCGGCATTGGCGACGTAGAGCTCGTTGCCGACCAGCGCGATGCCGAACGGCGAATTGAGATGGTCGAGGAAGACGCCTTGCGTATCCGGCACGCCGTCGCCATTGCTGTCGCGCAAGAGCGTGATGCGATTGCCCGGCCCGGTATCGTTGCCGCCCGAGGTCGCCCAGGACTCGATGTAGCCCATGACGATCTCCTTGGGGCGTTTGATCCCGGCACCCTTCGGCGCCTTGGATTCCGCGACCAGCACGTCGCCATTGGGCAGCACGTAGATGAAGCGCGGATGCTGCAGGCCGGTCGCGAAGGCCTTGACCTGCAGGCCCTCAGCCACATCAGGCGTCTCGTCTTTCTTCCAGCCGACGATGCGCGCGATGTGCATGGGCGGCAGCAGATATTGCTGGATTTCGGGGAGTTTCGGTTTGGCGCCGATCTGCACTTTGGGATCACCGCTGCCGTCGTCGCAGCCGCCCAAGAGCAGCACGGAGGAGCAGAGGAGCGCGCGGGAAAGCTTCGACATCATCGCGCAACTCCCACGCCGTGACGATACACCATGGCCCAACCGAGCCAGCCGGTGACGAGCAGGATCAGGACGGTGAGGAGTGAAAGAACAAGGCCGATGGGCCACACCGAAGTCCAGCCGTCGCGGGTGTGGATCAGCGTGTTGACGATCGCCAGGACCAGCGCCACCGCATTGCCGATCAGATGCGGCCAAGCCGGCGTCTGCGCCCGCACCAGGCGATTGCCGAGGAAATCGGTCAGGCCCGCGATCGCCGCCACTACCCCAAAGATGACGCCGACAACGAGCAGCCACGCAGAAAAATCCGCCCACATGATCTCGGCGCTGGCGACATAGGCGATGTCGGTCAGCAGCGCTCCGATGAAGCACGCGATCGGGATCGGCACCAGCATCGGATGAATGGGATGACCCGCGATCTCAGCGGTGGTGCGCACGCGCACGTCGTCTCGCACGGTTGGCCTCGTGTGACTATCGGTCCTGCCCGATTGCCAACCCGTGCGCGGGACGATGGTTCCTAGCTGCGCCGCAGACCCAGCCTTTCGCGGACCTCGTCGTCCTCGATCGCCTGGTCGCGCCGCGCATCCTTGCCGGCCTCGAAATCTTCCGCGATCGCCTCCAGCGTCCGAAACGCATCCCCTGCGCCTGGCGCCGCCGCGAGGTGAGCAAACGACTGACCGTTGACCGTGAGATCGGCTTCGCCCCAAGGCGTAGTGTCGATCTCCAGGCGGTCACCGCCGGCATTTGCGGTGAAGTGCTGGACGGTGGATTTGGAGGTCGGCAGCGTGAGATCCGGCGTCCAGTCGATCGGCTTGTCGGTCATGTCGTGGTTCTCCCGCAGTTGCAACCAATGGATAGACCATCGGGTACCGCCGGCATTGACCTGGATCAGCCTGGGATCTGCCATCCTCGGGGCGAGCGCGACGCGAAGCAATTTGCATTGGTCCCCTGTTAAAGGCGGACCTTTGAGGGATCGCGATGTCAGTTCAAACGTGCCGAGTAATGCCGACTTTTCAGGCGACCGTTGTTCCGTGAGACTTCAGGTCTCCGGCTAAACATGAAATGCCATCGAAGCAGCTCTACCGTCACCCATGCTTATCTTGTGCATGTTTTGGCTGCACTGACCAAGCGGCTGGCTCGTCGTCTTTGTCTGCTTCGGCCGCTGCCGCGGTCGCCTGCACTTTGCCGGGCTTGTGATGGGCGGGCGCATAGATCGCATAAACCTGCATCGGCGTTGCGCCTACGTTGGTGATATTGTGCCAGGTCCCCGCCGGAACAAGCACACACCAACCGTCCGAGACTTCCTTTTCAAAAGTCAGTTCGTCTTTCGCGGCTCCCATCTGCACCCGGCCGTGGCCAGCGTCGAGGCGCAGAAACTGGTCCGTCTCCGGATGCGCTTCCAGGCCAATATCTCCGCCGACGGGGATCGACATCAGCGTCACTTGCAGATAGCGCCCGCTCCAAGCGACCGCGCGATAATCTGTATTTTCCTTCGTCGCGTGTTCAATGTTGAACGATTGCGGCTTCGGGCCAATGTCATTGATCGCCATTTCAGACTCCATTCTGGCCGCTGCAATGCAACGAGCGAACCGGGATAATCGCAGGCTTCGCGGCGAATCCATTGCGACAGATCAAGGAAGCCAAGGGACGCCTATCCGGACCGGACTCACGCAGACTCCCCAAGCTGCGGCGGGTGCCGATCAAGCGTGAAACGCACTGAGTTTGGAGAACTTGCTTTTGGCAACTGATGCGCATGACGGTGGTTACTCACATGAGTTTTCTGCTGACTCCGTTAATTGCCTTGCTGCTTTGCGCTCCAAAGTACATCGACGGAACGATGACCCTCGGCGAGGTCGTCCAGGCCGCCGCGGCATTCGTCGTCGTCCAAGGCGCCTTCAGTTGGATTACCGACAGCTCTGGGGCGATCGCCGAGTGGACTGCTTCGGCCAACCGCATCGCTACTGCTGGCGCTAGACCAGATCGGTGGGTAGGCAAGTTCCAGCGCTTCGCGGCAGTGCATCTGGAAAGACAGAGACCAGACTTTGATAGCACGATCTGCTTCTTCGTAAAGGTCATGCCGATCTGCTTTGGCTAGCGTCTGGCAACGGCCACAAGCTTGATCGGAATCAAGACACACCCGGGCTGCGGCCGTAACATCAGGCGAGCGCAGATTTGCTCTGGACGGATCAAAACGGCTGATCCAAACGCTGAGGGAGACACCCATGAGCCGTCCCCGCCACAACGAGACCCACCTGGTCGATCGCATAGGATGGCTCAGGGCCGCGGTGCTTGGCGCCAACGACGGAATCATATCAACCGCTAGCCTGATTGTCGGAGTAGCGGCAGCTGCGGCGAAGCAGAACGACGTGCTGATTGCAGGGGTCGCGGGACTGGTCGCCGGCGCCATGTCCATGGCCGCAGGCGAGTATGTCTCTGTGAGTTCGCAGTCCGACACTGAGAGAGCGGATGTCGCAAGAGAACGAAGCGAACTGCGCAGTAATCCCGACGGCGAACTCGGTGAGCTTGCAGAGATCTACGTCCGGCGCGGGCTCGACGCTGACCTTGCCCGGCGAGTTGCAGCGCAACTGATGAAGAAGGATGCGCTCGGCGCCCATGCTCGCGACGAACTTGGCATTTCAGAGATGACCACCGCACGGCCCGTGCAAGCAGCTGTAACTTCGGCCCTGACATTTTCGGTAGGAGCAGCAATGCCATTGCTGATGGTCGTCGTGTCACCTTCGAACGTGCTGGTCCCGGTTACGTCAGCGGCGTCCCTGGGCTTTCTTGCGTTTCTCGGCGCGGTCGGCGCAAAGGCAGGCGGTGCGAATATCCTTCGCGCGACGATCCGGGTCACGTTCTGGGGAGCATTGGCACTCGGCATCACCGCTGGGATAGGAAAATTGTCTGGCGCGATACTCTAGAAACCAGACTGATGCTCTATCTTACTTTCCCAGAATACTGGCTTGCCATCGATGTACCCCATCGGAGTCATGATGCTTCGTTGATTGTTGATCTCAGGTTGTATTGTAGCTCATATTTGAGCAATTGGCGTCGCGCCGACGCAACGCGGGGGAATGGGATGCCAGTCTACGATTGTATTCGAAGCGCCGCGCGCGAGAGCGGTGGCAAGTTGATGACGTTTACACTTATGATGAAATTCCTGAGGGGCTTCGAACTCAGGTCGTACATATCTGGGGAGATACCATCGGTATTCCGTATGTCACCTCTGGCCCCAGCGGAACAACCCAAAAAATTCAATCGACCTATCAGCAGATCGCCAAAATTCTGCGGCGTGAATACCGTGTATTTACTTTGACAGAGACCAACCGGGATCCAGACGAAGATCGACATGCCTTCGATGAACTGAAGCTATGGTTTCTTACGGAGGGAAACACCGATCGAGTCTTGGACGCGATTGAACTAACTGCCAGGAAGATCGAGCGAGTTTGTTCACGTCACGACTACATATCCCCTCGCCGGAACAACGAGGAGCTTTGTAAGGATGCAATCGCAGAACTGAACATCCGCTTCAAAGAAAACGGCGTTGGCTACCAGTACTCCGATGGAAGCATTATCCGCGTTGATTCCCAGCTAATACACCCCGAAGCTGTCATCCCAGCTCTGACAGTACTCCGAGATCCAGCATTTGAACGTCGTCGAGCGGTTCTAGATAGCGCGAGTTGAGGTGATAGAAGCCTTGCTTGGCAGCGGGCTTGATGTGTCGCCACCAGGTTGTGCCGTCGGCTAGATGCGAGATGAAATTCTCGTTCTGGCCTTGTCGAAGCAGAACATACTGACTGATCGGCTCCATCGCCTCTTCCCGATATACGAGAAGCCAACCGCGCATCTTACCTTGGTTTATGTCGAGCGCGACTGAGCCGGCCGGCAAGTGGGCGCCGCCAGCGACGCGGCGACCCGTCTGCTCAAACTGGACCTTGTCGTCCGAGGTGATCGAACCTACCACCGGGACGGTCTTTGCGGCCGAGCTGTAGGCGTCTGTAGCGTAACTGAAACCCAAGACTTCCAGCGGAACACTGACGGCTTTGCCGATCTGGTCGGCGCGATCGGTATCGAGCCAGGTATCGCGCTCCTCAAGACGGCGAATGGTTTCTCGGGTCACTCCGACGAGTTTGCCAACGTCCTCGAGTGACATCCCGACACGCCGACGGTAGAAGCGGATCGAGTTTGGAGGAGGGGCGCTGTTGAGGCGACTTTCCTTGTCTCTCTGTCCCTTCCGGCCGGCGTTTAGTCGCGATCTGGGATTGTCCGGCAAGTCGTGGGAAAAGGAGTTCTGCGAATTGGCGAGGGCGCTCACGCCGCCTTGAGATCGTCTAAAGTGATTTTGCTGCGCTGCTGGCAGATGGATGCGACCGTCGAAGCATACCGCTCCGTGATCGCGCGCGACGTCTCAGTGGTCCGTCTGATCAGCTCCCGGTGTTGTCAGCATAGGGCCAGACCGACATCCAGATCGCGCAACTCGGTAGGCAGGTGCCCCAAACCGTGACGAGCTCGATCGCGAGCCACGTCGACGGGGAGAGAGTCGCCCAGCGCCTAGGAGACGGCCATTCCAGGCAAGCCTTGGCGACTGATAAGCTTTCGTATGAAACCTTATCAGTCGATGCGCTGACTCCGTTTTGCGACCGAACCTTATCAGTCAATCGTCCCCTTCGTTTGCGGCGACCCATCCTATCGTGGTCGACCGCACTGAGAAATGCAAAAAGGCGCGTAGCCAACCCAGCTATATTGCACGTGACGTACCATCCCATCTACGAGCCGTCCGCTCATAACGTAAGTATAACGATCGAAAAGATCAAAAAAAATGAACTTGGCGCTTCATTGACCACCTTTTCGCAGCTTGGTCATGGGTTTCGGTGGTCAACCGGTGGTCGGTGGCATGTCTTGTCTTGTCGATCAAAAGAAGAGGCACGCCCTCGCGTCGGTCCAATCCGTCATGGGCAAGTTTGATCTAATCAAAGAGTTTTTCGTCCAGCCCGACTTCGGACCACCTCGTCCCACGACGGTACCGCGATGGAGAATGGAATCTTATAGGGAGAGCTTGTTCAACGATCTTGGTAGCGTTTCCCGGTAGATCACTTTGACGCTCTCGAAAGCTTGACGGATGCACCTCAGCTCCAGGGCGGCGAGACGGATCCCGAGCCCTGCCTGCGCGGGCGACGTGGTCGCTGCCCCATAGAGCCCTCGGATCCCCTCCAGCGCTGTTGTCAACTTCTCTTGGAGATCCGCCAGATCATGACCGGGGGGCAGCACCATGAATGCTGATCCAAAAGCTCCATGGCCGCGAAAGATGCTACGCTCGGGTCGGTATATACGCGTCCGCTCAATCAGCAGCGGCTCGCTACCTGATCTCCTCAGGCAGAACGTCGAAGCCAACTCGCGGAAGTCACGCCCCATACCAATAGGGTCGTGCATCGTGAAAGCATCGAAGATTAACGCATAAGCGTCGGTCGCGCAGTCCAGTTCGATGGTTTGTGACAAGGCCGCGTCGGGAAACAGAATGCGCGGCTCAGGCAGGTATTCGAGGCTGGCGCCGTTCTCCACATGAAGGTTAACGCTCTCCGTAGCGCGAGTGGCCGGCGCCGCTCGATGCACCGATGTCGCGCCCTGGCTGACCAGGCATACGGCCGTTCCGGGCCCAAGCGTGAGGCGCTGCGCGAGATTGTCCCCGCCATGAACCGCCCCGCTTCCCGTCTGGACGATCACGGTGAGGCAATCCGGCCGGTCCCGGTCGATGTGAAAGCTGCGCGTCAGCACAAACGGCCAGGCAAACAGGCGCCGGTCGATCACGGTACGCCCGCCGCGGCGGACGAAGCTCAGATCGAACAATGCACGCTCTCCCGCCGCAACGCCCTCATGTCCTGAAAAGGACCTCGCGCTCGAGCAGATCGACCACGGTATCGATCCCTTCGCCGCGACGGCAATTGGTGAGCAGAACCGGGCGGTTGTCCCGAACCTTCAATGCCTCCTGATGCATGCGCGCCAGGTCAACGCCGACATGCGGCGCGAGGTCGACCTTGTTGATCACAAGCAGATCGGCACGGATGACGCCCGGACCGCGCTTGCGCGGGATATCGTCACCGCCGGCCACGTCGATGACGAACATCCAGAAGTCGGTCAGGTCGCGCGAGAAGGTCGAGGCGAGGTTATCGCCGCCGCTTTCCAGCAGGATCAATTCAACTCCGGGAAAACGACGCTCCAGCTCGTCCGCGGCCTCGATGTTGAGCGTCGGATCCTCTCGAATGACGGTGTGAGGGCATGCGCCCGCTTCGACCGCTGAGACACGGGCCGGGTCGATCAGCCCGGAGCGCCTGATCCGCTCGGCGTCCTCCGCCGTCACGAGGTCGTTGGTGATGACGGCGATGTCGATGCCGCGTTTCAGGAGGGCCGGGATCAGGCGCTCGACCAGCGCTGTCTTGCCCGAGCCAACCGGTCCGCCGATCCCGACGCGCGCGGCCGCAATGCGCGAGTTGACCGTCGGACCGTTCAGCGAAAGCCTGTTCATCGCAGCATATACCGCCTAGCGAGCGGGACCCTGGTTGCAGGTGGGCACATCAGAAGCTTTCCATCGGCGCGGACCTCAAAGGTTTGGGGGTCGACCTCGACATGTGGCGTCGCGGCGTTGCGCACCATGTCGGACTTGCGCAGCTTTCGCACGTTCTTGATCTGGACGGGGTCACGAGACAGGCCGAGCTTGCGGCTCACATCGGCCTCCATCGCAAGCTTCGACATGAAGTTGACGCCCAGTCTCTGCGGCGCGGCGCCGAGCGCGCCCCACATCCGCTTCTGAATCATAGGTTCCGACAGCCCGAGACTGCCGTTGCCGTCCCCCATAGCAGCCCAGACGACAAAGCCGTTCTTGATCACCATATAAGGCTTGATGCCAAAGGAGGCGCGCGGCCAGAGAACGAGATCGGCCATCTTGCCCGGCTCGATCGAGCCGACCATGTGGTCGATGCCGACCGCGATGGCTGGATTGATGGTAAGCTTGGCGATGTAACGCTTGATGCGCTCGTTATCAGCACGCAGCGTTTTTTCCTCAGGCAGACGGCCGATCCGATCCTTCATTACGCTGGCAAGCTGCCAGCACTTGGCGACGTTCTCGGCAAGGCGTCCCATTCCCTGCGTATCCGTTCCGAATATCGATATCGCCCCCATATCGTGCAGAAAATCTTCCGCCGCCATCGACTGGGCGCGCACCCGCGCCTCGCCGAACATGACGTCCTCCGGCGCATTATAGTTGAGCTGATGACAGATCATCGTCATCGGCACGCCCTCTTCCATGCCGTACGAGGTGTATGGATTGGTCGGATTGGTGGAGGATGGAATGACGTTATCCCACGACACGACCTTGAGCAGGTCCGGGGCGTGACCGCCGCCTGCGCCTTCCACGTGATACATGTGGATCGTGCGGCCCTCGACGGCCGCCATTGTATCCTCGCAGAAGCCGTATTCGTTGATCGAGTCGGTATGGAGGTGGACGGCGAAATCGTTGCGATCAGCCGCAACCAGGCTCTTGTCGATCACGTCGGGAGCTGCGCCGAAATCCTCGTGGATCTTGACAGACATGCCGCCAGAGGCCACGGCCTCCTCGACGGCCTCGGGATTGGACCCTCCGCGTCCGAACAGGGCGTAGTTGAGAGGCGAGAATTCGATCGCCTGAAGAAACCGCCCGAAGGCTGCGGCCGCGCCACTGCCGACATCGAAGACCGGACCTGATCCGTTGCCGACCAGCGTCGTGGTCCCGCCGGCCAGGGCATGGTCGGACTGCTCCGGTGAGATCAGATGGGCGTGCGACTCGATCGCCCCGGCTGTGACGATGAAGGGTCCTCCGGCTATCGGCGCCGTCGAATGACCCACGACCATATCGGGATGGACATCCGGCATCACGTCGGGATTGCCAGCTTTGCCAATGCCGACGATGCGACCGTCGCGGATGCCGATGTCGGCCTTTACGATGCCGGTGACAGCATCGACGATCGTCGCGTTCTTGATTACGACATCGAGGGCCTTGTGCGACGAAGTCCGGTAAGCATTGACTCCCTCGCCGTCGCGCAGGTTCTTTCCGGCCCCAACCAGCAATTCATGTCCGTACGTGGTGTAGTCGTGCTCGATCTCGGCAAGCAGGCTAGTGTCGGCCAACCGGACCAGATCGCCCTTGGTGGGACCGTAGAGCTCACCATAGGCGCGACGCGTGAGTGTAGCCATGGATTCAAGCTCCCTGATAGCCGCGGTCGGCCGCGAGCTTGAGCGCCCGCTCCAGCGCCGACGGCGCGTCGAGCGGACCGTTCACGAGACCGGCCTGCCCATGCACGACCCGGGCCCCCGCAATCGGAACCAGACGCACCGACTTGGCGACACCCGGCTCGAAGCGCACGCCAGCACCGGCCGGCCGGTCGACTTTCATCCCCCAGGCAGCAGCACGATCGAAGCGCAGCGCGCGGTTGACCTCGAAGAAATGGGTGTGGCTGCGGACCTGAACATCGCGATCGCCCGTGTTCACGACATCGATCGTGATAGCCGGCAGGTCGGCGAACAGCTCGATATCGTCGCCGCCTGGGATGATCTCGCCAGGGACGATATCCTCGGCGGCATCTGCTGGCGCAATCGGCTCGAACACGGCCATCACCTTGGTGCCTTCGGCGAACATGCATTCGATGTAGAGCATCGGAATCATCCCCGGGACGCCCGGCTCGACGTCGTCCAACGTCAGGAGACGGCCGGCCATATCGCGGATCTCGGCGTAGGGAATATCGCGGCGTGCCGCCGTCATAACCTCGTCGGTGATGTAGGCGACCGCCTCCGGGTGGCTCAGCCTGATCCCCAGCGACCGGTTGCGCCGCGCCATCTGCGCAGCGTTGAAGATCACGAGACGATCCAATTCCGTCGGCGACAGATTCATCATGGCGAGGTCACCTCTCTCAGGTCGTGAACATGCGAACGTGCCGAAGCGGCCCACGCGAGACCGCGATGTCGATGAAGGGCGTAAAGCTCGCCGGCTCGGCATCGGCGCCCGGCGTGTCCGCCAGCAACTCCGCGAGCAGGCCGCGCGCGGCAGCCTGGCTCTGCTGCGCCTCGATATGACCGATGATCCCGAGGCGCACGGCCGCGCTGACGAGGCCGGTCACCAGCGTCCAGCCCGAGACCAGCTCGGCCGCGTCCAGGCTGAAACCCGCATCCCGGCCGACGACGGCCTGGACGATTGGCAAATGACCAAGTCGCGCATCCGTGGAGACCCGCTCGCGATATTCAATCGACAGCGGACCTTCGAGCCTGACCCAGACGCCGAGCAGCGCCCTGCCCGCGCGGCGCGAGCCGTCCCGCATCTCGGCGGACGGTGTTCCGGCCTCGGCGAGGCGATCGACCTCGGCGATCGAATCGCAATTGCTCGCCTGGAAGGCCCTGCGCAGCAGGATGCGGTCCATCGTCGCCCAGCGTCGCACGAGCTGATCGGCGATGGTGCAGTCGAGCTCCTTGCGGTCGGCAAGCATGCCGTCTGCCGCAAGACCTTCGATCCCCCAGGAGAAGGCGAAGCCGCCGGCCGGATAGGCGCTGTCCCCGAGCTGCAGCAGCGTGAGCGCCTGCGTCCTATCGAACAGCATCGCACTCCACCACTTCGTCGGACTCCAACAGCGGCCTGATACGCGCCCGGTAGGCGTCGAGCGGTCCATCGAGGAGCACGACGAGAGTATCGCCCTCGAACCGCACCCGCCAATGCAGATTGCCCGCGTTCCATCCGAGCTTGAGTGCCGCGGCCTGATCGACCGGCGCCAGCCGCCAGCTCTCCTGCTCGCCGAAGCGCGCGATGATCGCACGGTCGGCTGCGAGAAACAGCACCGCGCCGTCGGTCAGTTCCTCGTCCCGGTCAAGGCTCACCGCGCAGTCGGTGCCGCGATCAGTCGTCAGCCGGAAGCGCTTGCGGCCGACATCAGCGGGAGGGATGAACAAGAGCTCGATACCATCATGATGCTCGAGGTGATGCAGCTGACGGGCAAAGGCCGCGTCGCCGGATCTCCCCAGAATGCCATGAATCCGCATCGTCATGATGCCCTCCCGCCATTGCCGTCGAAACCGCTGCGCCAGCCGAACATCTAGCGAAGCGTCGCCGAGACCTCCTTCGACGTCACCAGGATGACATCGCCATCCAGGATCGGCTTGGCGATCCCGAAGAAGGTGGCGACGGCTGCCGAGCCGTTGTGGCGATCCATCGCAGCCTTATCGCCGAAACGTTCGTAGGTCGTGAAGACCCGGGGGTCATCCTCGCTCTGCGAAATGAAGAATCCGATCGTCTCGGGTTCGTTGGCGGCGACGTGAGCGGCAACAGCGAGGAGCGCATCGCGCATCGCAACCTCGCTGCCCGACTTCGCCTTGATGACAGCCGTGATGGTGATCATCAGAACTTCTTCCAGTCACCGTCGGCTTCGAAAGCGCTGGCGGCCTGATAGATGGCCGCTTCGTCGTAATCCTTGCCGATCAGCATCAGACCGACAGGAAGGCCGTCGGAAAGACCGCAGGGGACGGTCATCGCGGGATGACCGGTGACGTCGAAAGGACTGGTGGTGGCGGTCATCTCGAAGGCGCGCTGGACGATCTCGGACAGCGGCGCGTCCTTGGCCGGGATCGGCGTGGCAACGCAAGGCAGGGTCGGCATCAGCAGCAGGTCGTACGATCCGAACACCGCGTCATAGGCGGCCTTGGCCGCAATCGCGATGTTGCGCGACTTGGCATAGTAGCGGCCGCGATAATGAGTGACGCCCCACTGCCCGACCAACATGGTGAGCTTGAGCGTTTCCGACAGATCGTCGGCGCGGTTGCGCCAGCTGGAATGGGCATCGAGCAGGCCGACGTCATAGAGACCCTTCCAGTTGAAGCCCATGCCGTTGCCGATCATCATCTGGACCAGAAAGCCCTCCAGCGTGATCGGATTCCAGGCTGCGAGCGCGTGCAAGTGCTCCGGTATCGACACCTCGGATACGCTGGCGCCGAGCTTGGCAAAGCGCTCTGCGCCGGCCTTGACCTTGTCCACGACGCCTTCCTGCATGTTCGACACGGCGAAGCCTTCCTTGAGGATGCCGATCTTCATGCCCTTCACGCCCTTGCCGAGCATCTCCGTGTAGCTCGTGACCTTCGGCGCATACTGGCGGGGATCAAATCCGTCGGCGCCGGCGAGCACTTCCAGCAGCAGCGCATTGTCGGCGACGTTGGACGTCATCGGGCCGGTGTGGTCGATGGTGGATTCGATCGGCATCACGCCGGTGTAGGGCACGAGGCCGTGCGTCGCCTTCATGCCGTAGATGCCGCAGTAGGATGCCGGGATGCGGATCGAGCCGCCCTGGTCACCGCCGATCGACATGTCGACCTCGCCCGCAGCCACCAGTGCAGCGCTCCCCGATGACGAGCCGCCGGCCGAATAGCCCATCTTCAAGGGGTTGTGGACAGGCGCGGGATGGGACGTATGGCTGCCTCCGGAGAGGCAGAAATGTTCGCACACGGCCTTGCCGACGATGGTGCCGCCGGCATCGAGTATCCGGGTGACGATCGTTGCGTCAGCTGCGGGGATGAAGCCCTCGAGTGTCGTGGAGCCGTTCATCATTGGGACACCGGCCAGCGCGACGTTGTCCTTCAGCACGACGGTGCGTCCGGCGAGCTTGCCGTCCGATGCGCCCTTGACCTCGGTCTTGATCGCCCAGGCGTTGTACTTGTTGTCCTTGGGCATCGGCTTTGCGCCCGGCGTGCGCGGATATTTGACCGGCGGCAGCGGGTTCGGCAGTTCGTCGATGACGTCATAGGCATCGAACATCCCGCCCATCAGCGACAGATATTCTCCAGCCTCCTCGATCGACATATTCATGTGCAGGCTCGCAGCGAGCTCGGCGACGTCTTCGGCGTTCGGGCGTTTGATGGACATGAGTCATCCTTCCTTATTAGGACAAGCTTGGCAGCAGATAAAAACAGGCGATCGTAACGTCCGGCGCAGCCGCGCCGGAATTTCAGGCTAGGTCGGATGCATGGCGGCGTCCCGTGCCAGAAGGCTCGCTTGATCGAGCTCTTCGGTGATGCGCCCCTTCTGGATGTTGAGTACGCGGTCAGACAGCGAGGTGATGAACTCGAGATTCTGCTCGACCACGATCAGCGACATCTTCCAGCGTTTCTTCAGCACCAGCAAAGTCTCGATGATCTCCTCGATAATCGATGGCTGGATGCCCTCGGTCGGCTCGTCCAGCAGGATCAGCCGCGGCTTGGTGCAGAGGCAACGTGCCAGCGCGAGCAATTGCTGCTCTCCGCCCGACAAGGCTCCGCCGCGCCGGTCGAGAAGTCGCAACAGGCGCGGAAAGTCCTGCAGCACGGTGTCGATCACCGAACGGTCCTCCCTTGGAGCCGCAGCAAGGCCCATCCTCAGATTCTCGAGAACGCTGAGGTCGGGAAATATCTCTCTGCCTTGCGGCACGAGCCCGATCCCGAGCCGGGACCGCTCATGCGGCTTGAGATGGGTGATGTCCCTTCCGGCGAAGCTGACCGTGCCACCCGTCGTCGGCAGATGCCCCATCAGCGCACGCAGAGTCGTGGTCTTGCCCATGCCGTTGTGGCCGAGAATACCGAGATATTCGCCGTCCTGCATCGTCATGTCGATGCCGAACAGAATCGGAATGCGGCCGTAGCCGGAGCGCAGATTCTTGACCTCGAGGAGCGTACTCATGCCGCCACCTTCTTACCGAGATAGACGTCCCGCACGCGCTGGTCCGCCAGCACCCTGTCCACGGTGTCTTCGACCAGCACGCGTCCCTGATGGAACACGGTCACTTTCTTGGCGATCTGCTTGATGAACTCCATGTCGTGCTCGACGACGATGATGGCCCGGTCACGGTTGATCTCGCGGATGATCGCCGCGGTGTGGAAGGTCTCCTCATCGGTCATGCCCGCAGCTGGCTCGTCGAGCAGGATCAACTCCGGCTCGGCCGCCAGCACCATGCCGATCTCGACCCATTGGCGCTGGCCGTGGGACAGCGTCGCGACGACGCGGTCGGCGCGATCGGTGAGCCGGATCATTTCGAGCACGGCATTGACTGCGGGCGCCTGAGCGCGCGGCGTTGCCTTGCGGCGGACGGCGAGCCAGATGTTCTCGCGAACCGAAAGACCGTTAAAAACGTTGGGCACCTGCGTCTTGATCCCGATCCCCATCCGGGCGATTTCATGCGACAGCTTGCCGGCGATCGGCTGCCCACGAAACGAGATCGCGCCCGAGGTCGGCACGAGCTGTCCCGTCAGCGTCTTGAAGAAGGTGCTCTTGCCGGCTCCATTCGGGCCGATGAGGCAGCGGAGCTCCATTTCCTCCAGCGTGAAGGTGATGTCGTCGTTGGCAACGACGCCGCCGAATCTCATCGTGAGGTGCTCAGCCTTGAGCAGTGGGACAAGGTCCGCCATGGTTACTCCGCTCCGGCCATGTGCGAGGCCGCCGCCGATGGCGGCACCTGCTCGTCCGCGAGCTTCGGCTTCGGCGCCGGCACGAGCCGCATCAGCAGATCGCGCGCCGTCGGCACCAGGCCCTTGGGCAGCAGCAGCACGAACACGATCAGCACGGCACCGAGCACGAGGTTCGAATTCATCGCCTGCTGCGAGCCGATATAGGCAACGATGTATTCGATCAGGACGCAGCCGACGATCGGTCCGAGCAAGGTCCCGAGACCGCCTACCGTGATCCAGATGATGATCTCGGCCGACAGCGACAAACTGAAGATGGTCGGCCCGACGAACGCGCCCCAGTTGACGTAGAGCGCGCCGGCCAGTCCAGCGATCGCGCCGCTCAGAATGAATGTGAGCAGCTTGACCTTGCGCGGGTCATAGCCGAGCAAGGATGCTCGGACTTCATTTTCGCGCACGGCCACCACGATGCGGCCGGCCGGAAGAGACAGCACGAGACGCAGCAACAGGAACGTTCCCAACAACGCTCCACCCGTCACCCACCAGGACTGTTCCGGCGAGAGCACCTGATCCGGGTAGAACGGCACGTTGAATGTCGGCACCGCCGGCATGCCGTTGAATCCGCCAAGCAGCGCCTTGCCGATCCTGTACTCGTCGCCGGAGGTCGAGTTGACGCAGTTGAACAGGATCAAGGTGACGGTCAGCGTGATGACGCCGAGATAGACGTCGGAGATGCGGCCGAAGAAGATGAAATAGCCGAGAATCGCGGCAAATGCCGCGGGAACGACTATGGCGAGCAGGATCGACGGCGTCGAATCCTGGAAGTTGATCGCGGCGATCGCGTAGGCATAGCCGCCGAGGCCGAAGAAAGCCGTCTGCCCAAACGACAGAATGCCGCCGAAACCCCAGATGAAGGCAAGACTGAGCGCCAACACCGCCATCGAGGCGAACAGCGTCAGCTGCATCATCGCGAACAACTCGATCGTGCTCGGAATCACCGCGATCGCGACAATCGCGAGAACGACGGCTACCGCCTGGGCCGCGAGGCGAAAGCGGAAGGGCATTACAAATTCCCCTTGAAGAAGCGGCCGGAGATACCTTGCGGAAGCAGCCGGATGAGGACGATCGCCGCAGTGAACACGAGGACTTCGCCATAGACCGGCGTCGTGAAATACGCGCCGATCTGATTGACCGCGCCGAACAGGCTCGCCGCCGACATCGTGCCCGACAGGATGGCGGCGCCGCCGCCGACCACGGTCATGAAGGCTTTCGCGACATAGGCGCCGCCCATGCCGGGAGTGATGCCGGACACCGGCGCCAGCAGGCCGCCGGCGAGACCCGTGACCGCCGCGCCCACGGCGAACGTGCACATATAGACTCGCGCCGGATTGACGCCGAGCGTGGCCGCCATCGCCGGATTCTGCATCGTCGCGCGGGCAATCAGGCCGAGGCGGGTGAAGCTCATGATGCCGTAGACCAACGCCATCATCACGATCGCCATGCCGGCCAGGAACAGCGTATAATAGCTCGATTGATAGGATCCGATCGAAAATCCGCCGAGCGGCGTCGGCACGCCCTGCTGGGTGTTGCCATAGATCGTCGTGATGATGCCGATGATCAGGAGGCTCAGACCCCATGTCGCCAGCATCGAATCGACGAGACGTCCATAGAGGAAGCGGATGAGACATCGCTCGATGACCAGGCCGACGAGACCGACAAAGAGCGGCGCGACCACCAGCATCGCGATCCAGATGTTGACGCCGGCATTGGCCGAAATGACCGTCGCGTAAGCACCGAGCATGATGAACTCGCCATGTGCGAGATTGATGATCTTCATCATGCCGAAGATGATCGCCAGCCCGAGACACAGCAGGAACAGCGAGGATATTCCGTTCAGGACGTCGAGCGCGACGATTAAGTAGATCGCCATTCTTCAGATTCTTTCGGGCCGTCGATGCAATGGCCCCGCCCGTGGGCGGGGCCAGGTCCACGTCAGAGATTGATGATGTACTGCTTGGTATCGTTCGGGTTCTTGACGAGGTCGCACACGCTCGCGGTATCAGCCGGCTTGACGTCGGAGTAGCTCTCCAACACCGACCATTTCCGGTCCTTCACTTCCGCGAGGAACGCGTTGCGCGTGGTGTGATGTGTCGCCTTGTCGAGCGAAACCTTGCCGCTCGGGCCATCGAACGCGACGGAGTCCTCCAGCGCCGCAATGACTTTCATGCGATCGATGCTGGCGGCCTTCTTGACGCCCGCCGCCCAGAGCATGACACCCTCGTATGTGCAGGCGGCGAGTTCGCTGATGTAGGGCGTGTCCGGATGCGCCTTCTTGATCTTCTCGACGAAACTCTTCGAGGCCGGCGTGGTGAGCTCCTCGAAATATCCGTAGGCGCCGAGAATGGAATCGCTCTCGGCGGCATCGAGCGTGCTCGGCTCGTTGACGAGGCCGAAGGTGGTCGACGCGATCGGAATCTTCCCCTTCATGCCGGCCGAGGTCCATTGACGGTAGAAGGCGGTGTGGTTTCCGCCGACGAGCGCCGACAGGATGATGTCGGGCTTCGCCGCCTGGATCTTCGAGATGGTCGTGCCGAAATTGGTGACGTCGAGCGGGAAGAAGTCGGTCGAGAGCACCTCTCCACCATTGTCCTTGACGTATTTGGTCATCCACTTCGCGGTGATCTGACCGTAATTGTAGTCGGCAGCGATGATGTAGGCCTTCTTGCCGGACTTCTTCATCGCGCTCGGAACCAGCTTCTCCACGGTCTGCGCCGGCGTCGTGCCGGTACAGAAAGTGTTGCGATCGCAAACGCCGCCTTCGTAGAGCACGTTGTAGAAGTATAGCACCTTGAAGCGATCGAAGGTCGGACGCACCGCTTCGCGCGACGCCGAGGTGATGCCGCCGTGAACGACGTCGACCTTGTCCTTCACCGCAAGCTGCTGGGCGAACTGCGAATACATCTGGATGTTCGACTGGGTGTCGTAATGGATCACCTTCAATGGCCGGCCGAGCAATCCGCCACCGGCATTGAGTTCATCCACGGCAAGTTGCAGTGCGTAGACCATTGGCGTGCCGGAGGCCGCGATCGGACCAGACTGATCGTGCAGACTGCCGATGACAATCGGGCTCTCGGCGCCATACGCACCGGAGCGGAAAACCGCGGGTGCCGCGATCAATGTCGTCGTAGCGAGGGCCGAGTGCCGCAGGAAGCGGCGACGAGAGAAAGACATAGACGTCCCCATGTGTTCTTGATATGGAAAATATTAATAATACAATATTTGAAAAAGCAAGCAATTTATCGACCCGAGATGATCGAGAAATCGTACCCGTCGATTTGGGCGAGATGGATGGGGTGCCGTCCCCCGACCACGGATCGTGCTTGATCGCCTCGCGCTGTGCGCTGCTGGAAGGTTCGGCCGTAAAGCCGCGTCAACTGGCGCGCATCCAGGCAAGCGGCTTCCTCGATCAGGGCCGCGAGCGAATGAATGCCCTCGTAGCAGGATTGACCGAAGGCATTCACGGGCGGGGGGCTATCGCCGAATGCCGTATGGTAACGCTCCAGGAACGCGCCATTGTTGCGCGAGCGGATCGACGCATAGTAGCTGGAGGTCGCGTAGATGTTTTCGGTCTCGTTCACGTCGAGTCCGTACGCAACGGTCTCGTCGATGGCCGAGGAAAAGCGCAGCACGCGCGAACTCAGTCCCGCCGCGCAGAAGGCCCGATTGAATGCGATGCAGTCGCTGCCGAGGAAATAAGGAAGAACGACGTCCGAACGCGTGACCTTGATCCGGTCCAGTATCTCGTCGAAATCATGCTGGCCGACGGGTAGATAATACTCGCCAGTCACGGTTCCACCAAAGCGGGCGATCAATGCGCGCGCGATATGGTGGGATGCACGCGGCCATACGTAGTCGTTGCCGCACAGGAAATAGCGGCGCGCCCGCTTTTCTTCCGAAAGCCATTGGATCGCCGGTACCAGAAGCTCTTCGGCGGTTTCTCCGGTCGCCATGACGTCAAGCGTAGAGTGGCCCTCGAACTGCGGCGTGTATATGAAAGGAACGCGGCCGCGGGCTGCGCGCGCCACGGAGTCGCGCGCGAAACTGGGCAGCATTCCAACGATGCCGTCGGCGCCGTCAATTTCGATGGCGTCGCGCGCGGCCCGGCCCGCGGTGGCGCCGGTCTCTCCGGCGTTCACGATGCGCAGTTCAACCGGACGGCGCAGGATACCGGAAATCCGGTTGATTTCATCGATAGCCAAGCGACCGCAGGCCTCGGCAGACGGGGCCCAGAGCCCCGCTGCTCCACTCCGCGGTATGAGCAGGCAAATTCGAATACTGCGCAACAGTGGTGCCTCCGCACTTTCGGACACACCACTCACGAATCGTGCCAGCGGCAAACCGGGCCCCGGCACGGCCGGTTTGCAGTGAAAGCGCTCAGTTCGGCCGGAGGGTTGCCTTTTTTTCCGGCGCCGGTCGCCAAATCAGCCCCTTCATTGGGCAATCTGGAATGACTGCGTTTTCCACTTGTCCGACTTTATATTCCAAGGCAAATATTGAAATATCAAATAATCTCGTTAAGGCCAACAAAGTGCAGCTGCCCGACCTCATCCGAGGCGTGAACCGCCGACTCGAGCAGGCGCTCGAGGCGAAACTCAAGCCAAGCGGAACATCTCTTTACCAGTATCGCGTGCTTGAGGCGCTGACTGAACGGAATGGACTGCCGATGGGAGAGCTGGCCATCCGACTGTTTGTCGATGGCCCGACACTCACGAAGATCATCGACAGGATGGTCGAAGCGGCCGAGGTCTATCGCGGCCCTGATCCGAACGACCGACGCAGGGTCCTCATCTTCCTCTCGCGCAAAGGAGCAACGCAGTTCGAGGACATCGGTCCGCAGATCTCGTCCATCGAGCGGGACATCCTGGACAGGCTGGGCGCATCAGATGCTGCAGCTCTGACAAGCCTGCTCTCGGAATTGCTCGGTGATCCCGTCTCTTCGCGTCCGCGTTCATCTCAGCGACGGGAAACCCCGAACTACAAATAGTTATGGCGCCCCTGGAATCAGCTGTACGCACGACCTCCTGGTTCAGCCGACCGGGTCGTCGGCGGCATGGATTCCAGGTGGGTCATCGACCTGTACCGCCTAGAGTCTAGGGTGGTGGGCGCACCAGGGCTCGAACCTGGGACCCGCTGATCAAGAGACATCCTATTCTCAAGGACATTTTTCCAACTAAGCCAAAATCCATTCATTGCAGATCAACGGCTTACAATGAAACATCCAACCGGACCGACGTAGGCCAGGGGTCGGGGGTTCGAGTCACTAGACCACTACATGGCTAAACCCACTACTGCGGAGGCGCTGTTCTCTTACCGGAGGGCAGCAACTTCCGACCTCGCGTCCATTCACGATGCGGGCGTCGGTGTTATGCGCAATGAGAGCGACGTCGAGGGCCGGCACGCGTTTCGGCAGAGCAAGACTGGTGAGCTTGTCGACATCAAGGAGGCGCCACAACTCAGCGCACGACTAAATGCCTCGCGTGCACGATAAAGGAACTCAAGCTTCGGCTTCAACTGGATAAGGTACCACCCGAGTTCGTGGTCAACGAGGACAATGGTCAGCCTTATGACGAGAGTACCTATCGCCATTGGGTGTCGACGGGGCACGGGCCCTCGCTATCTTCGGCTTTCTCGCGCACGACAACGCGCGCCAGGCAATTGTCCGTACAGAGCGACTGAACGCCGAACTGATTAAGAACGTCGACAAGCTCGGCGCTCAGCATGGGCCTTTCCTCCCTAGCGACCGCCGCGTTGATCGGATGGGAGTGGCTTCAACGCGAAACCGATATCTTTGCAACCTTCGACGTGTCGCATTACACACCGAAAGACAAGCCAGATATGGTTCGAGTCATAGATGAAAAGACTCGCGCCGAAGGCTGGGTGCCGCTCTTCGACGACGACGGGATGGCCCTCTATCCCGAACTGATGATCGAGCTCGACGCTATAAAGCAGGAGCGGATTGGCGGGTTGATGCTGGTCCGCGACTGGGGGGGACGCCTGCCGTGGCCCACGTGGCCGAAACCCGACATGCCAGATTTCACACACCTGAGTCGAAAGGTTAAGGAGGTCGTTCGGCGCGCTAACTTGCACGACGAGCTGTCGTTCACCTCTTTCCGACACGGCGGACTTACGGAGACCGGCGACGCAGAGCTAACCGATCGTGAGATCCTGGCGCAGAGCCGGCACACCACGGTCAAGGTGCTACCCAAGTACGTCAAACGAACCACCAAGCAGATAACGACCGGGACGAAGAAGAGGCGAGCGGTGCGAACGAAAGGCGGACAATTGTCCGAGTGAGCAACAGCGTGCTTGTCCGAACGGAAAATGGGAGGCTGGTGCAAGCCATTGAAATTACTGGAGCGGGTGAAGGGAATCGAACCCTCGTATTCAGCTTGGAAGGCTGCTGCTCTACCATTGAGCTACACCCGCGTTACCGGCTCCCTAACACGGCCGGGCGGCGGTCTCAACTGCTCAGGAGGTCGCTTTCCAGCGTCTCCCCGGCCTTGCGACCCGCCCCGGTTCCTCCGGAGCCGCCGCCTCTTAACAGCGGCGCCGATGCGGCCTATATTGAGGTCTTCCGCAACCAACGAAAGGAGGTGATCCAGTGTCTTTTACCAAGCGCTGTCACCTCGCTGGGATCGCCCGCTAAGCTCTGAATAAGGGCCTGGCATCGGGGCGCTCTCAGCCCTGGACCAGCGAGCAAGAAATCGGGCGCGACGGGGCTTCCCCGCCGCGCCTTTTTCTTGAGATGCCTGGGATCGGAAAACCAGGTCAGCCCGTGCGAAGCCGCTCGCGCAGCGCGACGGCGGCGATCAGCAGGCCGACGCACCAGGCCACGACTGCGCGGTGAGGCTCCGCGCCGAGCAGCACCGTGACAATGCTCGTCAGCAGGCACGGCACGATTGCCCTGCCCGTGCGGCTCGTCAGCGCGAGCAGGAACGGCATCGCCGCGATCGATATTTGAAGGACGTCCATATCGGTCATCGGTCGCGAGGCTTCAGAAGCCGCAAACACCGAGCGCGCGCGGGCGCTTGCCGCGCCGGCTTTCGACGATGCGCTCGCCGCCATTCTCGGCCGAGCTGCCGTAATAGCGGTGATGGCCGCTTTGGTCGTGCAGATCGGCCGCCTGAGATTGTCCGGCCCGACGTGCGTCGCAGATGATCTTGATATGACTCGACATTGCCGCCTCCAGCAGAAATCTTGTTGTTGTGGTCATCAGTCGCGACCACTTCCGGCGGCGTTCATACGGCGGGTGCGCAATCGGGTTTCAGGACGGTTTCGTCGCGGCAAGGCAACGCAATATTTTATGTGCGGGGATTGTCGGCATCGCCTGCGGTGCTACGTCCTTTGAGATCGGTGCAGAAAGACAACGAGGTGACGATGCTGTACGCCATCCTGGCCTACCATGTGGAAGACGAAATCCTGTCCTGGACGCCAGAGCAGGACGCCGCGGTCGTCGCCAAGGTCATCGAAGTTCAGGCCCCCTTGCGGGCCAGCGGGCAGTTCGGGCCGGCCGCTCGGCTGGACGAGACCCGGAAGGCCCGCACCTTGCGCGGCCCCGGCCCGGGGATGGTGCTGGACGGCCCGTTTGCAGAGACCAAGGAGCAGCTTCTGGGCTTCCATTTGATGGAATGCGCCACCGAAGAAGAGGCGATCGCGGCGGCGCGAAAGCTGCGTGCGGTCAACCCGAGTGCGGTCTACGAAATCCGCCCGGTCAAGCTTTACGTGCCGGCCGATGGGTTCGGCGCGACGTCCGGGTGAGGCTCAGCCTCACGCGCCCGGCCCGGTCCGCGCACCGTAGAAGCGCTGGATCAGGAGGCCGCCGAAGGCGATGAACCACAGGAAGGGCGCGGCGTGCGGCGCAAAGGCCGCCACGATCGTGCCTGGAATGAACACGAGCAGCGGAAACAGCGAGGCCATGATCTCATGGCTCCAGCCGCCCAATATCCTCCACCATAGCCAGGCGTTGAGGCCGGCGATCGCGCTCAGATGCAGGCCATAGAGCACCGCCACCGCGCTGCTTAGGGGATAGTTGGTGTAGAGGCCGTTGGTAACCGGCAGCAGCACGATCGAGAGCAGGAAAAACAGATTGAGCATCACCGCACCGCGGCTGCCCACCGGCTGACGCGCCAGCCGCCGGTGATGGCTGATCCAGAATACGCCGGCAATGATGAAGCTGAGCGCGAAACCGATCAGCTTGCCCGAATAGACCCGGGCGAGATCGTTCCAGTCGGGGGCGCCGGTAAACACAGCCGCCTTCGGCAGGTCATAGGCCAACAGCGTCATGGCGACGCCAAAGATGGTGTTGCTGAGCGACTCCAGCCGCCGCATCTCGAACTGCTCGGGCTTTGGCTCGGCCTTGGGCTCGAACTTGGGGTCGGTCATGCCGGCTGTGCGCTTTTCGGGCTGGAACCTTGGACCTTCTTTTCCCTAGGTGTTAAATCGAGTTTCGTCCAGCCGCATTGCGATTCGCGCGGCAATAGCCGACTCTCGCCCTTTCACCGGGGCGATTCGTGGCGACATATCTGGACACGCTCAATGCGGAGCAGCGCCGCGCCGTCGAGCATGGCGTGGCCGATGGTGCGACCGTGGGCGCCCCCCTGCTGGTCATTGCCGGCGCCGGCTCCGGCAAGACCAACACGCTGGCGCATCGCGTCGCGCATCTGATCGTCGCCGGCGCCGATCCGCGCCGCATCCTGCTGATGACGTTCTCACGCCGCGCCGCGGCGGAGATGGCCGGCCGGGTCGAGCGTATCGCCCGCAAGGTGTTAGGGGAGAACAACGCCGCGATCATGCGCGATGCTCTCACCTGGGCCGGCACCTTCCACGGCATCGGCGCGCGCCTGTTGCGCGAATATGCCGAACGGATCGGCGTCGATCCCGCCTTCACCATCCACGACCGCGAGGATTCCGCAGACCTGATGAACCTGGTCCGGCACGAGCGCGGCCTGTCGAAGACCGAAAGTCGTTTCCCCGCCAAGGGCACCTGCCTGTCGATCTACTCGCGCTGCGTCAATGCCGAGTTGGAGATCGAGAAGGTGCTCGGGCTCCACTATCCCTGGTGTGCGGGCTGGGCTGCCGAGTTGAAGGGACTGTTCGCGGCTTACGTCGAGGCCAAGCAGGCCCAGCACGTGCTCGATTACGACGATCTGTTGCTCTATTGGTCGCAGATGATGAGCGATGCGCTGATCGCCGAGGAGATCGGCGGCCGCTTCGATCACGTGCTGGTCGACGAATACCAGGACACCAACCGCCTGCAATCCTCGATCCTCCTGGCGCTCAAGCCCGACGGCCGTGGGCTCACCGTGGTCGGCGACGATGCGCAGTCGATCTATTCGTTCCGCGCCGCCACGGTCCGCAACATCCTGGACTTTCCGCAGAGCTTCTCGCCGCGCGCGGAGATGATCACGCTCGACCGCAACTACCGCTCGACGCAGACCGTGCTGGCGGCGGCCAATGGCGTCATCGGGCTCGCGCGCGAACGCTTCACCAAGAACCTCTGGACCGACCGAGCCGCCTCGCACAAGCCGCAGCTCGTCACCGTGCATAACGAGGCCGATCAGGCGCGCTACATCGTCGAGGAGGTGCTGGCGAACCGCGAGCAAGGCGCGCTGCTCAAGCACCAGGCCGTGCTGTTCCGGACCTCCTCGCATTCCGGCCCGCTCGAGATCGAGCTGACCCGCCGCAACATTCCGTTCGTGAAGTTCGGCGGGCTGAAATTCCTCGATGCCGCGCACGTCAAGGACGTGCTGGCGCTGCTGCGCTTTGCCGAGAATCCGCGCGACCGCGTCGCCGGTTTCCGCATCCTGCATCTGTTGCCGGGCATCGGGCCCGCGACCGCGCAGCGCGTGCTCGACCAGATGGCGGAGAGCACCGACCCGCTTGCCGTGCTCGGCCAGCTTCCGGTGCCGGCACGCACCGGCGCCGACTGGACCGACTTCGTCCGCACCGTCGAGAATCTGCGTTACTCGGAATGGCCGGTCGATCTCGAACGCGTGCGGCTGTGGTACGAGCCGCATCTCGATCGCCTCCACGAGGAGTCCGAGACGCGCCGCGCCGATCTGATGCAGCTCGAGCAGATCGCGAGCGGCTATGCCAGCCGCGAAAAGTTTTTGACCGAGCTCACCCTCGACCCGCCGGATGCGACCAGCGACAAATCCGGGCCACCGCTGCGCGACGAGGACTATCTGATCCTCTCCACCATCCACTCCGCCAAGGGCCAGGAGTGGAAATCGGTGTTCGTGCTCAACGTCGTCGACGGCTGCATGCCGTCCGATCTCGGCGCCGGCACCTCCGCGGAGCTCGAAGAGGAGCGCCGCCTGCTCTATGTCGCGATGACGCGCGCCAAGGACGATCTGCACCTCGTCGTGCCCCAGCGCTTCTTCACCCACGGCCAGGCCGCCAAGGGCGACCGCCACGTCTACGCCTCGCGCACGCGCTTCATCCCGGAGCAGCTGGTCTATTTGTTCGAGCGCACCGCCTGGCCGAAGGCCGGCGCTGGCGCTGCCCGCACCGCGGCACAGGGCCCGAAGGTCGACATCGGGGCGCGGATGCGCGGGATGTGGCGGTAGACGCAAGAGGCTCGTCGCAGGACCTGTCAGGATAACTGGAACAACAGAGGTCCGGAATGAAAGCCGTCGTCGTCGAGCAATACGCGCCCATCGATCAGATCGAACTGAAGGACATTCCGTCCCCGCGCGTAGAGCCCGGGCAGTTGCGCATCAAGGTCGAGGCCGCCGGGATCGGCTTCGTCGACGGCCTGAAGATCGAGGGACGCTACCAGACCAAAGATCCCCTGCCCTTCATTCCCGGCACGGAATTCGCGGGCATGGTGACGGACGCGCCCGGCGCACCCGGCGGCTATCAAGCCGGTATGCGCGTGATGGGAATGACGCGGTCGGGCGCGCTGGCCGAGGAGATCGTCGTCAGACCCGAAGCGCTCCATCGCCTGCCCGACGGCGTCGCGGCCGAAGTCGCCGCCTCGTTTCGTGCCAACTATCTCACCGCCCTCTATGCGCTGAGCGCGCGCGCCTCGCTGGTCGCCGGCGAGCAGCTGCTGGTGCTGGGTGCGGCCGGCGGCACCGGAACCGCGGCGGTGCAGATCGGCAAGCTGCTCGGCGCCCGCGTGATCGCGGCCGCATCGACACCGGAGAAGCGCGATTTTGCGCGGGCGCACGGTGCCGACGCGGTGATCGACTACACGCAGACCGGCTGGCGCGACACGCTCAAGGAGTTGACCGACGGACGCGGCGCCGACGTGATCTTCGATCCCGTCGGCGGCGAAATTTCGGTGCAGGCGTTTCGGTCCATCGCCTGGCGCGGACGCCATCTCGTGGTCGGCTTTGCCGCCGGCGCCATTCCCGCATTGCCGTTCAATCTGCCGCTTCTCAAGGGCGGCGCCCTGCTCGGCGTCGACCTCGCGCAGATAGCCACCCGCGAGCCCGACGTTCAGAAGCGTCTGATGTCGGAGCTGATCGGCTGGCTCGCCGACGGCAAGCTGAAGCCCGCGGTCGGCCGCGTCTTCGCGCTCGAAGATTTTCGCGAGGCGTTCAAGACGATGCAGACGCGAGCAGCACTCGGCAAGATGGTGGTGCGGATCGCGCGATAGACCTCACAAACGGAAACCGAGCATTTCCGGAATGCAGCCTTGTCGCCCGGCAACCACCCATTAGATCTCGACAATCCCTCCCCGCAGAGATCTGATCGATGACCGCACCGCTTCAATTCGGACTGGACACCTTTGGCGACGTGACGAAGGACGCCGCCGGCGCCATGCTTCCGCACGCGCAGGTGATCCGCAACGTCGTCGACGAAGCCGTGCTGGCCGACGAGCTCGGCCTCGACTTCATCGGCCTCGGCGAGCATCACCGCGCCGATTTTGCGATCTCCTCGCCGGAGACCGTGCTCGCGGCGATCGCAGCGCGAACCAAGCGCATCCATCTCGGCTCGGCCGTGACGGTGCTGTCTTCGGACGATCCCATCCGCGTGTTCCAGCGCTTTGCCACGCTGGATGCCCTCTCGAACGGACGCGCGGAAGTGATCCTCGGCCGCGGCTCGTTCACCGAGTCCTTTCCGCTGTTCGGCTTCGACCTGCGCAAATACGAAGAGCTGTTCGAAGAGAAGCTCGACCTGTTCGCCGCGCTCCTGCCGCAGAAGCCGGTGAGCTGGGAGGGCAAGCTGCGTCCGCCGCTGCGGGATCAGTTGGTCTATCCGCCGGTCGAGCACGGCACGCTCAAGACCTGGATCGGCGTCGGCGGCAGCCCGCAATCGGTGGTGCGCGCCGCGCATTACGATTTGCCCCTGATGCTCGCCATCATCGGCGGCGATCCCGCGCGCTTTGCGCCCTTCGTCGATCTGCATCACCGCGCCGCCAAGGAATTCGGCCGCACCGCGCAGCCGATCGGCGTGCACTCGCCCGGCTATGTCGCCGAGACGGATGAAGAAGCGCGCGAGGAGCTCTGGCCCGACTACAAGGCGATGCGCGACCGCATCGGCAAGGAGCGCGGCTGGCCGCCGATGGGCCGCGACGAGTTCGTCAACGAGGTCGAGCACGGCTCGCTCTATGCCGGCTCGCCGGAGACGGTGGCACGCAAGATCGCCAGGACGGCGAAGACGCTCGGCATTTCGCGGTTTCAGCTGAAATATTCGGCCGGGCCCCTGCCGCACGAGAAGCTGATGAAGAGCATCGAGCTCTACGGGCGCAAGGTGGTGCCGATGGTGCGGGAGATGCTTGCCGCTTGATCCACGTCAAATCGCGCGATCGGGTTTCCGCACTAGAAGAGGATTCCCGTGCATCAGGACGAGCAAGGCGAATGGCACCTCTTTCCAGGAAGTCCCCGCAAGCGCGCCGCCAGAAGGCCCCCGGCAAACCGGCAGCGCAGGTCAAGTCGGCAAGCGCGCGGACGCGCGCGATCGAGCTGACGGCGGTCGAAAGGTCTTTTGCCGAGCAGTCTTCCTCGGCCGCGCTGCAAACCGAGATGGCGGCGCTCGACAGCGTGCTGAAGGGGCCGCCCGCCCTTTCGCCGGACAGCGAGCCGGTTCAGGCCATTCTGACCGGCGCGGCGCCTGATGATGCCGAGCGTCTTCAGGCGCTGCTGGCCGGCAAGGAAGCCAAGCGTGCAAGGCGCACCACCAGCGACGAATTGGCCGACGATTGGCGGCTGGGCGGTTACCCCTACAAGTCGCGAATGTATCGCCGCGACTACGAGGAGCAGAAGTTCGTCCTTCAGACCGAGCTGCTGAAATTGCAGAACTGGATGAAGGAAAGCCGGCAGCGCGTCGTCCTGTTGTTCGAAGGCCGCGACGCCGCGGGCAAGGGCGGCGCGATCAAGCGCTTCATGGAACATCTCAATCCGCGTGGCGCGCGTGTCGTGGCCCTGGAAAAGCCGAGCGAGGTCGAGCGCGGCCAGTGGTACTTCCAGCGCTACGTGCAGCATCTGCCGACCGCCGGCGAGATCGTGCTGTTCGACCGCAGCTGGTACAACCGGGCCGGCGTCGAGCGCGTGATGAGCTTCTGCTCGCCTGGAGAGTACGACGAATTCCTGCGTCAGGTCCCCGAGTTCGAACGCAATCTCGCGCGCAGCGGCCTGCACCTCATCAAGTTCTGGTTCTCGGTCAGCCGCGAGGAGCAGCGCCGGCGCTTCAGGGAGCGTGAAGGCCATCCGCTGAAGCAGTGGAAGCTGTCACCGATCGACCTCGCCTCGCTCGACAAATGGGACGATTACACCCGCGCCAAGGAATCCATGTTCTTCCACACCGATACGGCGGACTGCCCGTGGATCGTCATCAAGTCCGACGACAAGAAGCGCGCCCGCCTCAACGCCATGCGCTACGTGCTTCATGCGATGCCCTATGCCGGCAAGGACAGCAAACGCGTCGGCATGATCGACGATCTCCTGGTCGGGCGCGCGAACGTGATCCACGAGCGGGAAGAGCATGGGAAGTAGAGGGGAGCAAAAGAAACGGGACGATCTGTCGCCATCGACTACCAAAG
The DNA here is from genome assembly GCF_002266465.3 of Bradyrhizobium symbiodeficiens. Taxonomy (NCBI): domain Bacteria; kingdom Pseudomonadati; phylum Pseudomonadota; class Alphaproteobacteria; order Hyphomicrobiales; family Nitrobacteraceae; genus Bradyrhizobium; species Bradyrhizobium symbiodeficiens. The sequence continues at coordinate 4,629,069 of NZ_CP029427.2, forward strand.
TCGCTTCTTCGCAAAAGCGTGACCTGAACCAGATTTCAGGTAGCGCTCCAAAGCTCGTGCTTTCTCAATATCTGAAAAGGCCACGTACGTGACCAGGCGCCACGGTCCGTATTTGGATGTATGCGACGATTTTCCTGCGTTGTGATCCCGCAGGCGCTGCCTAAGATCCGTCGTCAGGCCGATGTAGCGCTGGCCGACGAACACTTCGCTTTCCAGAAGATAGACATAATGCATGGATGCCGCCCTCCTTCGCCAAGGCTTCGGAGGGCATCCTGCTTCGCGCAGCTGGAGGCTGCAAATCCTGCGAAGCGCGTCAGCGCGAAGCAGGATGGTGGGGGAGGCAGGACTCGAACCTGCGAAGCCATGAGGCGGCTGATTTACAGTCAGCTCCCTTTGCCACTCGGGACACTCCCCCGCTCGACGGCAGCACAATCGGGCCGGACCTTGCCGGCGACCGAAGACGGCCATGGAACGTGAAGGCCGCGACAGCCCGGATGGGGGCGCGACCGGGCGCGGTTATCGGCGAAGCGGTGGGGTAAAGTCAACCGAGGCGAACAGCTAAAATCGCCGCCGAAGCCACCCAAATTGCCATATTCCGGGACCCGTGACACAAGCGAGCCCATGAAGGACAAGAAATTCACCCCCAGGGGCCCCCGCGGCGGGGCTAAGCCCTTCAACAGAACCGGGAAATCGGGCGGCCGGCCGGCCTGGCGCGACCGCGATTCGCACCCCGACGGGCCGGTCATCCTCTATGGCTGGCACACCGTCACCCTGGCGCTGGCCAATCCGGCGCGGCAGATCCGCAAGCTGACGCTGACCGAGAATGCAGCCAAGCGGCTCGCCGACGAGAACATCGCAACCCGCGTCGCCCCCGAAATCGTCCGTCCCCAGGAGATCGACCGCCTGCTCTCGCCGGACGCCGTGCACCAGGGCCTGCTCGCCGAGGCCGATCCCCTGCCCTCGCCCGACATCGAGGACCTGGCGCAGGAAGGCATGGTGCTGGTGCTCGACCAGATCACCGATCCCCACAATGTCGGCGCCATCCTGCGCTCGGCCGCAGCCTTCGCGGTGAAAGCGATCGTCACCACCGCGCGCCACAGTCCCGAAGCGACCGGGGTGCTCGCCAAGGCCGCCTCGGGCGCGCTGGAGCTGGTGCCTGTTATCACCGTGCAGAACCTCGCGCGCGCCCTGACCACGCTGAACGAGACCGGCTTCCAGACCGTTGGCCTCGACAGCGAAGGCAGCGAGGATCTCTCGGAGGTCGCGCTGCGCGAGCCGCTGGCACTGGTGTTGGGGGCCGAAGGCAAAGGCCTCAGGCAATTGACCCGCGAGACCTGCAGCGTCGTGGCGCGGCTCGACATGCCCGGCGAGATCAAGAGCCTCAACGTGTCGAACGCCGCCGCGCTCTCGCTCTATGTCGGCGCGAGCCGGCTGGGGCTGATGAAGCGGTAATTCGAAAAAGCAAAACGCCCGTCCGCATCGCGCGAACGGGCGTCTCGTCAGCTCGACCGATCAGAGATCAGTGATAGCGGCGCATCGCGCGATGGCCGCCGTAGTACGGCGCGGCGCGGTGGGCATAGCCATAGCGCGGGCCGTAGCCGTAATGCGTGCGGGGCAGATAGCCGTGGCGCGGACCGTAGCCGTAGCGATACGGGCGATAGTACGGCCGACGGTAGGGATAGGCGCCCGGAGCGACAATCGCCGCGCCACGATAGCCGTAGCCGTTTCCATAACCGTAACCACGGCCATAGCCGTAGCCGTAATTGGCGGGCGCGACGACCGCATCTTCACGGTAGGTCGGATACGGCGCGAAGGCGCCCGGGCCGGTATAGGTCGGGCCCTGGTTGACGTGATAATATTGCGTGGTCGGCTCGGCGAGACGCTCATAGGCGCCATAGCCGTAGCCGGCACCGTAACCATAACCCGCACCATAGCCGTAGCCGCCGCAACCGGTGTTGCAGCCGGAATACACCGGTGCGACCGGCTGGCAAGGATTGAAGCCGCACGCCGCGGCGGGTGCCGTGGCGACGAACATCGCGGCAGCTGCCGCGACCAGTCCCGAAATCATCTGACGCATTACTCTCTCCTGTTGATTTCCGTTTGTTGGATTTTGACGTTTCTTAACCCGGCGGCCTGCCGGGCACCTGGACATGCGGCCGCGGGCGCGGTGGCCGCGGACGATCGTTGATCTCGGGCGCGAGGATCACCGGCGGTGCGTCGACCGGCGCATTCATCTGCGCCGGCAGCGGCGCCGATTGCGCGCCCCAGCTCTGGTAATAGCTCTCGGCGGGCTTCGGCAATTTGCGGTTCGTGGGCGGCTCGACCTCGAGCCGGCCGTAGCCGGGCCGCAGGCCCATCGTCGGATAATAATGGCCGACGTCGGCCGGCTGCCGCTCGGGGACATAGCGTCCGCCATAGATCGTGGGCTGCACCTGCTGGTTCTTGCCCAGGCCCCAGACACCCTCGACCACGGCATAGGACGCGTCGATATTGTTGATGATGATCGGCACGCCGGGCCGGCCGGGAACGACGATATCGAAGCCGCTGCCGGCAAACGCCGTCGCGGGCAGTCCGATCAGAAAGGCAGCGAGCGCCACAGCACGCATCAGGGGACCCCGGTTATGCGCCGGCAACCTACCCGACCGCGGCGACAAGAGGGTTAAGGCGCGCTCACCAATTTCCGGTAAGCCTAATGTGTAGGGATTGCGCGGCGTTCAAATGCCGCCAAGCCTATCAGTGAAGCGTTAACGGCGCGCGTCCGAGCCAGGGTGGAACCGCACCGTGCTCACATCGGTGTGACCATCCGACTCTCGAAATCGTCAGTCTTCGCGGAACGTCCGGCGCCGCCAGCGTTTAGCCATCGTCAAGAATTTGGGAGACAAACAATCATGAACATCAAGCTTCTCGGAGCGACGGCGATTGCAGTGACCATGCTGGCAGGCGCGGCCAACGCGCAAGCGGTCATCAATGAACCGGGCCGTTGCAGCGCCCAATTCCCCAATGCCAATTGCCAGAACCTCGGCCCCGGCAATCCCTACACCGATAGTGGATACCGCCATCGCCGCGCGTCCTATCGTCAGACCAATGGCGACTGGAATAACGACTGGAACAGGAGCCGCACCAGCTTCTGGCCGACCGACGTCGCGGCCGGCGTAGCCGGCGCCGCGATCGGCACCGCTGGCGCGATTGCCTCAGCGCCGTTCCGCGCCTGGGACAATTCCTACGCTTCCGACAACAGCTGGAACAATTCGTGGGACAACCGCGGCTGGGACAATCGTGGCTGGGACACCCGCACCTACGCCCAGCGTAACGGCTTCGTCTGCACGCCCGGCACCTGGTTCAAGGGCGAAGACGGCCGCCGGCACATCTGCCAGTAAGCCGATCCAAATCGATGCGAGCAATCAGGCGGCCTCCGGGCCGCCTGATTCATGTCGGCGGCGACCGCCTTTCCGGTTCTGGCACTTTCCGATCAAGTCTGGTATTGCGGCGCGCAACGGGTGGACAGCCGGCCCATGCCGGTCCTGCCCGCCTCAAGGCGTCGCCGGCTTAGCTCAGCGGTAGAGCAGCGGTTTTGTAAACCGAAGGTCGGGGGTTCAATCCCCTCAGCCGGCACCATTCGTCGCCGGAAATCAAGAACTTACCAGTCATTATCCAGATAGTCGGCGAAACTGTCCCCCGCACGCTGCAGCCTTCTGCCAGAATGCTTCAATGGCGGCAGTAGCCTGTTTCTGGGACTGCGGGGTCGAACTCCGCATACAGCTCGGTGACGCCTTTGCCGTGGCCGAGCTGGCCTTGCACCTCCCACTTGGGAACGCCCTTCGCGCGCATCCAGCGGCCTAGAGTGTGGCGCCCAATGGTCGGGCGGCAAGGGTGCATGCTCACCGCCTTACCGTGAAGATTGCCGAGATAAAGCGCATACGTCAAAAATTATCGCGCATTTTCTTCCGTCCAATGCGATGGCCGATCGCGCCGAAGACGACCGCAAGGAAGAGCATCACGAAGAACTTGCTCCAATCTGGTCCGTCGAAAACAAATTTGTTCACGACAAGTGCAAGCATCACGCCGTGGCCAGCAAAGATCAGGCCCTTCCACCGAATCGTCCAGTCGTGGCTCATTGCCGTCCCCTTTTGAGAGTTGGACATCAGTGCCATGAGGCAATCGAGCCATCTGTGAGCAACCGCACTCAAGAGCTTCCCAACGGCTGCCGATGCCGGAGGCGCTAAGCTTGAAAGCATCACGGTGCACGTACCGCAAAGTGGTTCTGTAAACCGAAGGTCGGGGGTTCAATCCCCTCAGCCGGCACCAGCAACTGACGCTCAGACCTCCGCGCGAACGCTGCCTTGCTGGAAGTGTTCGGCACCTTCGATCTCCACCCAGCCATGTTTCGACTGCTCGAACACCGACCTGACCGGCGGTGGAAAATCGGGATCGGCGATCGCGCCGACGGCAACGCCGATCATCGCGGGCAGATTGTCGGCCTGCCAATAGACCGTCGAGCCGCAGTCGGGACAAAAATAGCTGCGGACCTTGCCGCCGCTCGCGGCTGTCCGGACGTACGGATTCGGCGTTCCTGAGATCGTCACTGCCTCCACCGGGTAGAACGCACCGACGCCGAACGGCGCGCCGGTTCGTCGCTGGCAGTCGAGGCAATGACAGGCGACGACGAGCTGCGATGGTCCCGGCAGCGACAGCGAAAGCGCACCGCAGCTGCATCTGGCTTCGATCATTGAATGCAATCCTTAACGTTCGGGCGTTTCGTTCCGTCCCATTTCAGCATGGCCTCATGCACAACGCCTCGCTCCTCGCTCCGTATCTCAATGGGCTGGATTCGGAGCATGCATGATTGTTTTAACTGCCGACGAGGATCTCGCCGTCCAAGCCAAGCTCAACTTCAGCCTGGGGGCGCAGGCATACGACACATACCTTCAAGGGTTTCGTTGCACGGAATTGTCCGGCGGTGTCGTGATTGCCTATGCGCGCAGCGAGTACATGGCGGCCGTCATCAGTGCGGAATATAGCACGCAGATCGCGGACGCGGTCGAGAGCGTCGTCGGGCAACCGGCGACGATGGTGCTGGTCCTGCCGTGCCCTCGGTGACGAGCCTCACTCCGTCCCGACTTCGAACGCCAGCAGCACGTTGCCGGCGACGCCGCTCCATTGGCCGTAGCCGGAATTGGTGTAGAGCATGCCGCCGGCGATGACGGGCCCGGGGCCGTCGATCGCGCCGCCATGGGCGGGGACGCCGTTGACGGCCTTGAAATCCTGCGCTGTGTCGAACTCCCAGAGCAGCTTGCCATCGGCGGTGGCATAGGCGCGCAGGAAACCGCTGACGCCGCCGGAGAACACCACGCCGGGGATCAGGCTCACCGCCGCCGAGAGCGCGGGGCTGCACTGGCGGCGGTCGCCGCAAGCGACCGGCGGCACTTCCATGGCGATCTTGCCGGTCGCGAGGTCGAGGCCGAACAGGCCGCCGCCTTGCGTGGAATCGAGTCGCCGCGTGCCGTCACGCATGAAGCGCACGTCGGAGTTGGCGACATAGATGCGCTCGCCGTCCGCGGCCGAGCCCCATTCGCTGCCGCCGAGCGAACCGCCCTTCCCGATCCGGGTCTGCCACAGGAACTTGCCACCGTCATCGGGATCGAGCGCGTGCACGACGCCGGATTTCTGCGCAATGACGAGCATGCGCCTGCCGTCGCGCAAGGTCACCAGGATCGGCGACTGGCCGAAATCATGATCGGGTCCGTGATCCTCGGGACAATTGGACTTGTCCGCAGTGAAGCACGCCACGACGAAGGCATCCTTCGGCGTGGCCTGCTGTTTCCAGAGCAACTTTCCGGTCGCGAGATCGAAAGCGAGGACCGCGTCGGCGGTTGCCGCCGGCGGGTTCGAATATGAATTGCTGGTCGCCACATACACGGCGCCGCGCTTCGCATCGATCGTCGGCGCCGACCAGATCGAAGCGCCGGACGGACCGAACAGCTGCGTGCCCCTGGCATTCTTGCCGGTCGGGTGCGGCACTTCCGGAATCGTATAGGCCTGCCACACCAGCTTGCCGGTCGCGGCGTCCAGCGCCACCACGCTGCCGCGGAAGGTGCAGCATTCGTAACTGGCCTGCGAGCCGGCGGCTTCCTCGATCGAGGACACCGGCACGTAGAGCACGCCGGCATGCAGCGTCGGCGCACCGGTGATGCGCGCGGCGGCATGCTCCTCGACCTTCGTCTTCCAGATCAGCGCGCCGGTCAGCGCATTCACGGCATAGGCGTTGGCGCGCAAATCGCCGAAGAAGATCGCGAACTGGTCGGAGCCTGGAAGTGGCGCAAAGCTGATCGCGGCGCGCACCGCCGCATCGATCGCCAGCGTCCACAGCGTGCAGCCGCTGCGCGCGTCGAGCGCGTGCACCTTGCGATCGGTGCCGCCGATGAACAGGATTCCGCCCACGATGGTCGGCGGCGCAAACGACAGCGAGGCGCCGGGGAATGCATAGGCCCATTTCAACCGCAGGCGCGGCACCTGCTCCGCCGTCAGCCCTGCCATGTCGGCGGGCTGGTACCGGCTGTTGTTGGTGTCCACGCCCCATCCGTTCCAGCGCGGGCCGTCGAGGGATTGCGGAAAGCCGTTCACCTGCTGCGCGCAGCGGCCTTCCGCGTCGGCCGCGACGCCGCCAGTCGCGATCTTGCCGGTCACGAAGGACGCGATCGCGCGGCGTTCCGCGTCGCTGCGGTCCTTTGCCATCGCCGCCATGCTGCCGGAGGTCAACGCCGCCAGCACATGGTCGAACGACATCGCCTGCATGGCGCCGCGGCCCGGCACGCGGCTCTGCGCATCACCGTCGTGGCATTGCGCGCAATGCGTCGCATAGAGCGCGGCGCCCTCCTGCTGTGCCAGCGCCGGCACGCTGCACCAGATCGACAACGCGGCCAGGACAGCACGTGCTCTCATGGTGGGCTCCGGCATGCGACGGGAGATCTCGGCACAACCTGAAGTCTATCGCCGGGACGATCAGGGACGCAATCGACGTTCCGCCCGCTTCTGTCACACATCCGTGGCGGTGCGGACGCGATCCGGCAACTCGTCCAGCCGCCAGAGCCCGAGGCTCTTGTCGCGCCAGCCGCCATCGCCCTCCTCGCAGCGCTCGTCGATCAATTCGCGCGGCGCCGGCCAGTCGAACGGGGCCTTCGTCATGTTGAGCGCGCGCCAGTCGCCGTCCTCGCAATCACAATTGTCCTCGAATTCCGGAAACGTCGTGACGAGCAGGAATTGCGCGCCGCTCTGGCGAAACCGGGCAATAGCGCGGGCGATGTTCTGAAAACTCAGATGTACCAGGCAGTCCCGGCACAGGATCAGATCGGTCCGCGGCAGTGCATCGCGCGTGATATCGGCCACCAGGAAGCGGCCGGCCAGTTCGCCGCGCGCCGCACGCGCGTTGTTGGCCTCGATCAGCGACGGCACGATGTCGATGCCGATGTAATTTAGCGCGAGCTCGATGCGGCCGATCCAGCCGGCGTCGCCGCAGGGCGCATCGAGCAGCGCGCGCGCGCCGAGCCGCCGCAGCAGCGAAGGAAGCGCGTCCCGGATCGCGGCAGTGGCAGGGTCCTCCGAGCCGAGGCCGGACACGGAGCCGGCCGCGCCCCAGAGGTTCGTCCGCTCGATCCGCTCGAACCGCGCCGCGAGATCGAGGCCGGCAAAGCTGTTGCGGTCGGCGACGAAACGTTGGTGGGCGAGCACGGCAGGACGATTGGTGATCATCGGACAAAATCTATGGTCGTAGCTCCGGCGCTACCACGCAATTTACCGCCAATTGACCGTCGCGAACATGCCGGCGAGTGAATCTGCTCTGCTCATCAGGTCTCATGCGCCGTACCACCGGAAAAGAGACAGCCAGGATCGTCGCCGGCGCAGTGACCGGCATCGTCATGACGGCCATGCTGTTCGCGTTCGCGCGGCCCGTTGCTGCCGCATGAGGCGCGGTCAAGACGGGCACGGAACCGAGGCTTGCCTCAGCCGTTGTCGACCCATGCGCATCAGCGAAGAAAACCGAAATATGTTTCTGCTGGCGTCGGTGACGCTGTGCTGTGGCGCCGTGGCCGGCACATTGACACTGTTTGACCCGATGCTTGGACCGCAGCCCGAAAGGCTGGTCGCCGAGAGAGCGACGATCGACGCCGCCCGGACGTCGGATCTAACGCCGGTTCGGGTGGTCGGCGCGCCGTTCGAGCCCAACGTCAATCCGCGCGAGCGATAGCGCTCACCTCGGCGACGCCTCCGTACCCCTCTCGGGGCGGCCCTGCGCAAGCGCCAATCCCTCTACGAACGCGATCGCCTCCGCCCGCTTGTCGGGCGGCAGCGACAGGAACGCGCGGATGAGCCTCAGGCCTTCCACTTCGTCCGATCGTTCTGTTCCGGAATCCATCCGCCTTATGTCGGGCGACCGGGAAAAATATGCAACCCCCTTGCGAACCTGCTTGATTCGAAGCAGCCGCTTTGCTGGAATGGGGGCTGCTGAGGTGGATCATGACATGGATCAGGGAACGCGACGCACTGATCGCGCAGACACTGGCCTTCGTCCAATCGGTGACCGGCGGGAAGGATGATGTCCTTCAGCCGGATGGGACAACGGCTGCCACGACCGTCGCGCTCGAGATCGTTGCCGTGGAGGCTGCCGCTGTCGAGATCGCGCTGACGCAAGCCCCGGTGCCGCCCCCGCCCGCTCCCCTGCCGCCATCGCGCCCGATCGGCGATTTCCGCAACGAGATGCAGGCCCGCATCGCCAATTTCCGCAAGCATCAGGAGCGGTTCGAGCGCGAACGCGAGGAATATTGCGCCGAAACCCTGACCAGATTGCGTGCCGCCATCCGCGACGCCTCCGGCCCACCGGTCAGAAAGTAGGCCGCCCCCCGTCAGGGGCTTACAGCCAGGACCACACCAGCCAAAGATTGGCCGCGCAGGCGCCGACCAGCGCCAAAGTCAGCGGCAGGAGCATGTGCCCGCAGGAGGTGTTCAGGTCGCTCGTCATGGCCGAAAACATCCGCTGATTCCGCCAAATGAGTCCCAAGGATTCTTTTTTTCGCGATTCAGGACTCGTTAAGGACTCAAGGGCCCGGCCTTCCGATCACGGCCCCGTGATCGCCCGCCTACCGGAACCGCCGGCCCATGAGGTCGTTAACGGGCTTTCCTGGAGCGGGAAGAATGCCCTACGCCTTGTTCTGCAACGACGCCCAGATCAGCAAAGCCTATCCGAGCGAATCCGACGTCTGGAAACTGGCGCATCGGAGCGGCCTGGTCGTGGATGTCAGCGCCGACGAGGAGCGTCCCGGGTCGCGCCGGGTGCTCGACAACGATTACGAGATCAAGCCCTGCCGGGTCGCCGAGGGGGAGGACCCCGCCAGGAACAAGGCCGAGGCCGACCGCCAGTCGAAGATGGAGCTTGAGCTGAACTCGTGAGGTCTGCCGGCGGAAGCCGCGAAGCGATCAGGGCGTCGCGGCCGCCAGCGAGGCTTGCTCACCCGGCATGGGCACGCAGGCCTTGCGGCGATGCAGCCCGCGGATCGCGCCTGTCACCTTCAGCACCTTGCCCGACGGGCAGGACGCATCCTTGACGAAGGCCACCTCATAAGGTGCCAGCATCAGAGGCTCGGATTTGAGGATTGTCTGTGCAGAGCACGGCAGGCCAGAGAAGCAAGAGAGCAACACTGCCGACACCAAGATACGCATGTTCGTCGTCCCACCAGCCCGATAACTTTCATATAACGCTTTCCGGAGCGCGAGTTCCGTAAGCAGCAAAAATTATTTTTGCTTTATCCAAGTCCCATGACGCGCGTGAGAAGGCGCGTGCCGGAATGTTTTCCTGCAAATGACGCGCCAGATGGTTCACACAAAGGAAAGATCGGGCCGGCAGGCGGGATGCTGACAAACGAAAGGCCGGCGGGAAGCCGGCCTTTGTCAGAGCGTGGTCGCGGTGGAGCGTCAATAACGCGAGGCTGCCGGACCGCCCCAGCCGAAGCGGTAGTTCACACCGACCTTGACGGTATGCTCGTCCTCCCGGCCGCGAACGCCGACGATGTCGGCCGGACCGGAGGTAAAGGTGGTGCTGCCGAAATTATAGTACTGGTACTCGGCCTTGGCCGACCAGCTCGGCGCGAACATGTATTCGAGGCCGGCGCCGACGGTGTAGCCGTCCTTGCTGTTGCCGGTGGTGGTGAAGCCCTGTGGCACGCCTGCGATGTTGACGCCCAGGCCGCCATTGCGCCAGGCGTAACCGCCCTTGGCGTAGAGCAGCGCCGGACCCCAGGTGTAGCCGATGCGGCCGGTCACCGACCCGAGCTGGTCGGTGTTGGAGGTCACCTGCGTGCCCAGCGGGAACGTGACACCGTTGTTGTTGGTCGGCAGCCAGGAATACTGGGCCTCGATGCCCACCACCCAATTGGGCGCGAACTGGTAGTCGAAACCGCCCTGCACGCCACCAAGGAAGCGGGCGTCGCTGGACTGAAAGCTGCTGTCGCCGGCAAACGCGCCGCCGACATGGCCGCCGATGTAGAAACCGGTCCAGTTATAAATCACCTGCGGCGGTGTATAGGCCGGAGCCTTGGTGTAGGTGCGCGCCTGCATGTCCGCAGCTGCGGCTGGCGCTGCCAATGCAAGCAGAGCGACTGCACCCAGCAAAATCGATTTCATGATCATCCCCGTTCTTTCATCTACGACACTCAGGAAACAACGTGGCGTGAATTGGGTTGCTTCGCGGCGATGCCGGGAACGTCGATCGTTCGTAACTGTGACGGAGTGGCAACAACGCGATTTTGTTCCGTCAAATTGCCTGCACCGGCTGCTTTTTTCGCCTGCGCGGAACCTGCCGTAACAATCTGTCGCGCGGTCAAACCGCCCCGTTCAAAGCTCCCCGAAATGTGATCCAACGGCTCCGGCAGCCCTGGGTCTAGCACCCCGAGATGAAAGCGGGCTTTGCGCTACCGCGTCATCTTTTCGAGTTCCGGAAAGGGTACGTAAACCGCGCCGGCGCAGAGGTCGCTCGTCCGGTCCACGACGCGGTCCGCCCGTCCGTTCACGAAGATCACAGCGCGCTCCCGCATGGCCTTGTAGCTGCCGTCGGTCTCGCGCGGGGTGAAGTGGAGACAGCTCACGTAGAACTGCCGGCCGCCGACCTCGCGCTGGACCGGCTCGGCCATGCTGGCCTCGCGCACGCCGACCGGGTTGTTCAAATAGGTGCGCATCAGCGCCAGGATGTCGCCGCGGAAATTGTCGGGAAACGGCTGCGGCCCTCCGGCTTGCGGTCCACCGATGATGGTCGGACGGTCGCCGTCACTGCCGAAACATGCCGCGAGCATCAGCGGCAATACCAGGACCGATGCCAAGCTCGCCGCACGTTTCGCCAATCGGCCCACAGGTCCCGCTCCCGCTCGAACAGACTCGAGGGACGTTCTAGCCGCAAGGTCGCGCAAAGGGAATTCGGTCCTGCCGGCAGGCCTTGCTGCGCAACGCACCGCGGCCGGTGCCCGCGCTTTCGCACGGACGCCGGCCGGGCCTGAAGTCCTCACCCGGCGGCGGGCAATGGATGCCGCCGCGTAAGGATCAACCGTTAGCTGCGCTTCTCGGTGGACAGCGGCTTGGTCGCGTCAGGCTGAGCCTTCAGCTTCTTCGCCGACAGATGCTTGCGGTGGTGGCGATGGGTGTGCACGGTCTTGTGCTCGTCGGCGGTGACCGCGGCGTTGGCATTCATCGCCTTCGACTTGGTGTCGACCTTGGCGTCCGCCTTGACGTCGGCGGGCTTGACGTCGCCAGCCTTCGTGTCGGTCTTGGCATCGATCTTGGCATCGGCCTTGATGGCGGCGTCCGGTTTCGCGGCGGTGGTCGAGGCCTTGGTCTGGCTCTGGTCGGCCTTGATCACCGGGGCCGTGGTGGTCTTGCCGGCCTCGGCAGCGAAGGCCGGGGCTGCGATCACGGAAGCGGCGAGCAAGGCTGCGGAAATGGTCTTCAACATGGCAGGTCTCCTCTTGGAAGGATCTCGAGGCGGCGCCCTCTCGCCACCCTTCGATCATGGGTGGAGCCTAGGGACGGCGCGGTGAACCCGATCTGAAGCCCCTTGCAGGCTCCCGTTCATCTCGATGACGCGTTTGTCATCCGTGCCGGGCGAATGGATCGTGCGAAGCGGGAATGTTTTCGGCAGACGGGTGTTCAGGTCTTCGGGCAATCGTGTAGGATCGCCACGTTCCATACGGGAGAATTCAGATGCGCAAACTCTCAATGCTTGTCGTGCCGGGATTGGTCGCCATGTCGCTGGCGGCCGCGCCGGTGCTGTCCAGCGCCTATGCCGCCGGCAGTGACGAGCCCTCGTCGCCGCCGAAGTCGGACTCCTCATCCAAGAAGGGCAAGAAGAAGAGCTCTTCCGTCAGCGATCCCAAATTCCTCGCCGCCTATCGCACAGCCTACACGGCGATCTACGACAACCACGACTACAGCGGCGCGATCGGTCAGTTGAAGTCCCTCAAGCGCGACGACGTCGCCGACGTCGCCAATTTGATCGGCTACTCCTATCGCAAGCTCGGCGACTACCAGTCGTCGAAGGTCTATTACGAGCTGGCGCTGAAGGACGATCCGAACCACGTCCGCACCTGGCAGTATTACGGCCTCTGGCAGCTCGAGCAGGGCAACCGCGAACAGGCGCAGTATCATCTGAACAAGATCGCCTCGCTCGCCGGCACCGACAGCTCCGAGTATCGCTCGCTTGCCACGGCGCTCGACAAGCCGACCGGCGCGACGCTCGTCTACTGAGAATCGCATCTTCAACCTCGCGAACGGGCACAACCTTTCGGTTGTGCCCGTTCGGCTTTCTCGGCTAGCCTCTCGCATCGATTTTCCCAGCAAATTGGTGTGCAATGGACCCGTGGCTGCGATCCGCGATCGACTACATCGGCTCCTGGATCGAATTCCAACTGACGACGATCCAACAGCCAGGCGTCATCGTCGCCTTCGCCCATCGCGGCGAAATCGTCGCCGAGCATGCGTTCGGCCTCGCCAATCTCGACACCGGCGAGAAGCTCACCCCGCGCCACCGCTTCCGCATCGCTTCTCATTCCAAGAGCTTCACCTCGGCCGGCATCATGAAGCTGCGCGAACAACGCAAGCTCCGGCTCGACGACACGATCGGCCAATATGTCGGCGGCCTCGATCCGCGCGTCGCCGAGACGACGCTCGCGCAGGTGCTGTCGCACAGCGCCGGGCTGACGCGCGACGGCGCCGATTCCGGCCAGTTCATCGACCGCCGTCCCTATCTCGACGCCAAGGAGCTGCTCGCGGAATTGCAGCTGCAGACCGCGATCGAGCCCGGCATCCGCTTCAAATATTCCAATCACGGCTTCGGCCTGCTCGGCCTCGTCATCGAAGCCGTAACGAAAGAACCCTACCCGGCCTGGATCAAGCGCGAGATCATCGAGGCCGCCGGCCTGCGCGAGACCGCGCCGGATGCGCCGCTCCCCAAGGGCGCGCCGTTCGCGCGCGGCCACACGCGGCGGCTGCCGCTCGGCGTGCGCTGCGTGATCCCCGGCGACAATCCCACACAGGCGATGGCGTCAGCCACCGGCTTCGCCGCCACTGCCGCCGACACCGCGCGCTTCTTCGCGCAGCTTGCGCCCAATGCGAAGAAGAGCGTGCTCTCGGTCGCTAGCCGCCGCGAGATGACGCGGCATCACTGGCGCATCCCGCAAAGCTTCGAGGCCTATTACGGCCTGGGCGTCAACGCCGGCAAGACCGATGGCTGGGACTGGTTCGGCCATAGCGGCGGCTTCCAGGGCTACATCTCCCGGACCTGCGCCATTCCCGCTTGCGAGCTTACGATCAGCATCCTCAGCAACTCCATCGACGGTGGGGCGCCGTTCTGGATGGACGGCGCGATGCAGATCCTGCGCGTGTTCAAGACGCGCGGCGCGGCCGACCGCCGCCTGCGCGACTGGACCGGCCGCTGGTGGACGATCTGGGGCGCGACCGACCTCGTGCCCGCGGGCAACCGCGTGCTCGTCGCCAATCCGCAATTCATCAATCCGTTCATGGATGCCGCCGAGATCGAGGTCACCGGCCGCGACACCGGCAAGATCGCCTGGGCTGCCGGCTATTCCAGCCATGGCGAGCCCGTGCGCCGGATCCGCGACAAGCGCGGGAGGATCAGCGACATCTGGATCGCGGGCGCCAACGTCAAGCCTGCAGGCGTCGTCGCGAAAGAGATCGCCCGTCGGTACAAGCCACGCAAGCGCCGGCCTACTCCCTGATCAGCGCCTCGACCTCGCTGCGAAACGCCTGCCGCGAGCCGCCTTGCGAATAGAACATGTGGCCGCCGGGATAGACGACCAACTTCACGCGCTGGGTCGCGAAGGCCGGCATCTGATCGAGCACCCGCTTGGTGCCGAAATAGGGCGTCGCAAGGTCGAACAGGCCGTGCCCGACCAGCACGTTCAGCTTGGCATCGGTGGCGAGGATCTGGCGCAGATCGGACACCGATTGCGGCGGGTTGATGCCACGGCCGAAATCCCAGTGACCTTCCACGGCGCCGTTCAAGACTTCGTAGGAGCCGTCAGGCCGCCAGTTGAGCTTGCGCGTGAGCACGTCGACCGCTGCGCTGGTCAGCGGCGCCTGCAGCGCATCGCCCGAGGGGTCGCCGAAGCGCGAGCTGCTCGAATCCGGATAGGGATCGAAGCCGCGCACGGAGGCGTCGTAGCGTCCCGTGATCTTGCCGTTCTTGCGGTCGAATTCGCGGCGGAATTCGCCGACGTCGAAACGGCCGGCGAGCCTGCGGCTCACCGCCTGGTCGATGCCGGTCAGCGCGGCGACCTTGTCGGCGAGACGATTGGTCGCCTCCTTGTCCGCCTCGCCCTTGACGAGGTCGGTCAGGAATTCGCCGCGCGCGTAGGCCTCGACGTCGGCGAGATCGGCGCGCTTGACCGGTCCTTTGGCTTCGCGCGACACCGCCACATAGCTCGGCAGCGTCGCGACATATTGCAGGAGGCTGGTGCCGGTGAACTCGCGGAAATCCAACAGCGGCGACACCAGGATCAGGCCCTTGACGCCGACGCCGTGCTGGATCTGCAACTGGCGCACGACCTTCGGTCCGCGAATGCCGCCATAGCTCTCGCCCGCGACGTATTTCGGCGAGGTCAGCCGGTCGTGCTTCTCGAGCCAGCGGCGGATCACCAGCGCGATGCTGTTGGCGTCGCCATCGACCGAATAGAACGACTTGCGCGCCTCCTCGCCGCTCGCGATGAAGCGGCTGTAGCCGGTGCCGACGGGGTCGATGAAAACGAGATCGGTGAAATCGAGCCAGGTCTCCGCGTTCGGCTTCACCTCGGGCGAGGCTGACGGCGACAGCGCTTCGCCGTCGAGTGGCAGCCGCCACGGACCGGCAGCCCCGAACTGGAGCCACGCCGAGGACGCGCCGGGCCCGCCGTTGAACAGGAACGTGACCGGGCGTGTGGCCCGGTCGGCGCCGTCGAGCTGATAGGACGTGTAGGCGATGTCGGCCAGCGGCTCGCCCTTGCCGTCGAACACCCGGATGGAGCCGGCCGTCGCGGTGAAGTTGAGGCTGCGGCCGGGCAGATCCAGCGTCTGCTTCGTGGTTGAATCCGGCGGGAGACGGTGCGGCTCGGCCGCGGACGGCGAGGCCTGCGTCGCGCTTTGAGCGCTGCCTGCGCGCCCACCCTTCTGTGCCGCCGGTGATGCCGCCTCCGAACGCGGCTGCGGCGCATCTTCCGCGCGCGCAACGCTTGTGAGCGCGATCGCGGACACGGCCAGCACCAGCCCGGTTCGTCGCAGCCTCGGCAAGATCGTGAGCATGATCGGTCTCCCTGCCCGACTGTCACAGCCGGCGCGCATCCAAGCTAGCGAGGAATTGCGACGGTTTGCGGGATCATCGGTCCGATGGCGCCGCCGGGGCTGGCTCAAATCAACCCGTTTTGTTCTCCGGGTCGACAATCAGCCGTTTGCCCTGAGACCCGGTCATCCTCGACAATGCAGGCCCGGGTGTATAGACGAGCCCGGCGGAACTTTCTCGAGCCAGCGGCCCTGCCCGGAAGCCATGACCAAGCCAGCGCGCTACGACCGGATCGCCTTTGTCGCCAGCCCGAGCAGCGAGGCGCAGGCCGCCTTCGGCCAGCTCACCAGGGACTATGGCAATTGCGACCTAGAGGAGGCCGACATCGTGGTCGCGCTGGGCGGCGACGGGCTGATGCTCCAGACGCTGCACCAGAACATGCACACTGGAAAGCCGATCTACGGCATGCATCGCGGCACCGTCGGCTTCCTGATGAACGAATACTCGCCGCACGATCTGCGCGCGCGGCTCGAGACGGCGCATGAATCCGAGATCAATCCGCTCCTGATGCGCGCGACCGACATCAACGACCACGTCCACCTGCACCACGCCATCAACGAGGTCTACCTGTTCCGGCAGACCTCGCAGGCCGCGCACCTCCGGATCCTGATCGACGAGCGCGAGCGCATGCCCGAGCTGATCGCCGACGGCATCATCGTGGCGACGCCGGCCGGCTCGACGGCCTACAATCTATCGGCGCAGGGCCCGATCCTGCCGATCAACGCCGCCCTTCTGGCGCTGACCCCGATCAGCGCCTTCCGCCCGCGGCGCTGGCGCGGCGCCCTGCTGCCCAACACCGCCTATGTCGTGATCGAGGTGCTGGAGGACGACAAGCGCCCTGTCGCGGCCGTCGCCGACCATGAGGAGGTACGCAGGGTCCGGCGCGTCGAGATCCTCTCCGACAAGAGCATCTCGATGCGCATGCTGTTCGACCCCGGCCATAGCCTGGAAGAGCGGATCCTGCGCGAGCAGTTCGGCTACTGAAGCCGCCTTCCCGCCAGCCGCCGCAGCTTCGGACGCAACGCTTCGTTAACCCCCGCCGCGATATGGTTAACGAAGGTTGACCGCTCTGGCCCAGGCGTCATGTTCCGCATCGATTTCAACAAGCTGCGCTTCCTCATCTGCGACGACAATCCGCATATGCGCCGCATCCTGCGGACGCTGCTGCATTCGTTCGGGGCGCGCGAAGTCTACGAGGCCGAGGACGGTGCCACTGCGCTGGAAATGTACAGCCATTACGTGCCCGACATCGTCATCGCCGACTGGGCGATGCCGATCTTCGACGGCCTCGAACTGGCGCAGATGATCCGGCAGCCGGAATCCAAGGGCAATCCTTACGCGCCGATCATCATGCTGACCGGCCATTCCGAAAAGCGCCGAGTCACCGTGGCGCGCGATGCCGGCGTCACCGAATTCCTGGCCAAGCCGATCTCGGCCAAGGGGCTCTATCAGCGCATCCTCAACGTGGTCGCCAATCCCCGCCCCTTCATCAAGACCAAGACCTATTTCGGGCCGGACCGGCGCCGCAACACCAATTCCGCCTATATGGGTCCCGAGCGCCGCGTCGGCGAAAAGCACGAGGTGCTGCAGCAGCCCTCGCTGCTCGACAAGGCCCGCTCTTCCATCTAGCGCAACGTCTTCAGGCGAGGCAGGCATCATGGCGAAGAACAGCGCAAGGGACATCGAGGTCACGGCCTTCGCCACGCATCAGATCATCACGCAGCCGAACCCGCTGCGGAAGGTTCTGCGCCGGGTCGATGAAAAGGACACGGACGATCCGGTCGCCCGCGCCGAACAGGCGCTCGCGAGCCTGTCAGGCGAGTTCAAGGAGTGGATGACGACCGAGGTCAACCGCCTGTCGGCCGCCTATGCCGCCATCCGCAACGACGGCTTCACCAAGGAGCGGCGCGACGAGCTGTTCCACGCCGCCCACGACATCAAGGGCGACGCCGTGACATTCGGCTATCCGGCCGCGGCGGGAATTGCAGAGAGCCTGTGCCGCGTCATCGAGCACGCGCCTGATCTCGAGAAGGTCCCGGCCGAACTGTTCACGCACCACATCAACGCCATCCTCGCTATCCTGCACGAGAATACCAGGCTCGACAGCATCAGTGTCTCCGCCGAGCTCAGCCGCCGCCTGCGCAAGGTCGCCGACGACTATCTCGCCCACGTCAACCGCGACCGCCCCGAGCATCTCGAGGTGATCCTGGCGCCGAGCATCGTGCCGGCGGAATAGTCGGCCGCTCTCTCCTCGTCGTTACGAGAACGGTGTCGAGAGGCCCGTCTCTATCACCACGATCAATCTCGTAGGGTAGGCAAAGCGAAGCGTGCCCACGATTCATTCCCGAATATACTGATAGGTGGTGGGCACGGCGCAAGAGCGCCGTTGATTTGCCCACCCTACGGCAGCTCGTTACGCCGCGATCAGATCGTCATATTCCGCATCGATCGCATCATCCGCGACCAGCTCGTCGCAGAACAGCCGCGCCTCCTCGCGCGCGGATTCCGTGGCGAAGCGGCGCAGCAGGACCATCAGCGGTTCGGTGGCCCCGCGGTCGGTCTCGCAATGGGTGAGCACGCGCTCGACCATGCGCCGGCGCAGCCGCACCGCGCCGTCGTCGCTGTCGACGAAGCCCTGCTCGTGGCACGCGTCGAGCGCGACCTGGAACGCCGCGAATGTCGCCTCGGGCAGCCCGGCACGGCGGAGCACCGCGTGCAGGCTGTTGCCGCCGCGGTCGTGCAGCAGCGCGGAGACGCGCGCCAGCGGCAGGTCGGCTAGCTCGGCCAGCGCCGCGTCGAACAAATCGAGATTGCTGGACAGCAGCGCGCGCAGGATCAAGCCGGCGGTGAGCTGGCCGGTGACGCGCAAATGAAGCACCAGGCCCTGCATGTCCTCGCCGCGCGAGCGCGCCGCGATATTCATGGTGGAGCGGTCGCGTGCCTCGAGCGCGATGCGTTCGGCGCGGTCGGCGCTGAGCCAGTTTCGCGCCACGACGAATTGCGCCAGCGTCTCGGAGAGTTTGGCCACCAGCGCGGCGCGGGTTGCGGCCGGCAGATCGTCCAGCACCAGCATCGCCTCTCGGATTGCAGCGAGATGGCCGTGACGCTCGACAATGCGGTGCCATGAGAACGGCGCGAGTTCCGCGTGAGGATTCTCGATCAGCTCCAGCGCCGCCGCCGCGCAGCCGACTTCGGCAATGGCGGCGCAGACCGAGACCGGCAGCGCGATACGGCGGGCAACCGCGCATTGCACCTCGTCATTGCCGGTCGCGACGATGTCGACGAGATCGGCATCGATCAGCAGCGGGGAATGTTCGAGCACGGGCAGCGCGACGGTCGGCTGGTCCGCCGACAGCGCCCGCACGATCGAGGCCGGCGCATCCGTGCTGCGCGCAAAGGCCTCAGCCATCGCCTGCCGCACCAGCGGCGAGGGATCGTCGAGCTGCATCAGAAGCGCGCCTTCGGCGGCGATGCGGTCGTCATGGGAAAGATCTGAGATCAGCCAGGCCCGGGCCAACGCCCGTGTGGCCTCGGCCCGGTCGCCGGCAGGCGCCGTCCTGATCCAATTGATGAACTGCCGAACAATCATGCTGCTTCCGGCTTACACAAACAAACGAAAATGGTGACGGCTCGTCACCTGCAACACAAAATAAACCACGACGCTTAACAAAGCGTTCACCATAACTGGCTGGTTTTGTTGAGGATTTGTTAAGGGAACAAAGGGGCTTGGAAGCCGTGTCCCGGACGCGGCGCAGCGCTCCCGGCGATGCAAAGCATCGTCCGGCGCGATGCGTCGCTGAGCTGGGACCCAGAATTTTCGAGAGGCGTTCGCGGCATGGGTCCTGGGTCTGCGCAGCAACGTTTCAGGCTGCAGCGCGTCCGGGACACGAGAGCGAGTATTAGCTCGAGAACGTGCCGCTGCGATCGCTGAACAGATCGAGCGGCTGCGGCGGACGCACATCCGGCGTCGCCGATGCAACCGACGTGAGCGAGGCGTTGTCGCCCCACAATTGCTGCACCGTGGTCGAGACCGGCTGCGTGGCATCGCCAGGCTGATAGATCGAACGAAACACCGGCGTGGTCGGGGCATTGTCCGCGACCGTCGTCGGTGATGTCGCGCTGACGGGTGTCACCGCGCGCGTGTTCGGGAAGGTCTGGAGGTAGGCGGCGTTGTCGATGACAGGCGCGGTGGGCTGCAAGCCGGTCGCGCTCGCAACCTCGGTGGTCGACGGCGTGCCGCCATACATCGCCATCGCGCTGCGGGTCGTTTTCGAATTGGCCGCGCTGGCATAGCGCGCGTCCAGCACCGAATAGACTTCGGAGACGCTACGGGCGCGGCCGTCCTTGGCGTAGAAGATCGAGCGGTTGGCGGAGGCCGCATTGGGAAACAGCCGCGCGCCGACGGCTTGCGGATTGTCCTCGGCATTGGCGATCAGTTTGGCGGCACCGCCGACGCCCATGAAATGCGCCATGTAGAGTTCGCTGTCGCTCGGCCTGCGTCCGAGCAGGCCCGTCAGCTTGAAGCTGTTCGACTGCGTCAGCGCCGCGGCCATGCTGGAGGCGGCCTCGGGATCGTCGCGCAGCTTCATGATCGACCGCTTCATCGCGGGATCGTCGACGGTGTAGCCGCCCGAGGTCGTCCTGGAGATCGCGTTGGCATAATTGCCATAGCCCAGCTGGGGGCCCGCCTCCTTCACCGTGCCGAGCCAGGTCTGGTCGATGAACTGATAGAGCCCGTGCGCGGACGACGTGGTGGCGCCCGCCGCGGGATCGAAATCCGATTCCATCTTGGCGGTGGTCAGCATGTACTGGAAGCTGACGCCGGTGATGTTCGAGGCCTGCTTGATCGCACCGGCGACGCGCGCCCGCGACGGATCGAGAACCGCCGTCTGAGAGGCACTGGAATTGTCGACCGACATGATGAAGTGCCCGCCCCGCGCGGCGTTGAGCGGCGCCGTCAATTCGGACGCCCTATCGTCTCACCGTGGGACAGGTATGGTTAATGCGGAGTTAATTCGGCCTTCTCGGCCATTCCTGGGCGCGCGTATCGCGAACCCGGAATGACGGAGGGCTACTTCTTATAGACGTCGCTGGGATCGAACAGCCGCTCGGCATCGGTGAAGACGAGCCTGGCTCCGCCGCCCTCGGCTTCGACCTTGCGATAGAAGCACGACCTTCGCCCGGTGTGGCAGGCCGCGCCGATCTGCTCGACGCGGATCCAGACGGCATCCTGGTCGCAATCGGTGCGGATCTCGACCACGCGCTGGGTCTGACCCGAGGTCTCACCTTTTCGCCACAAGGCATTGCGCGAACGGCTGAAGTACCAGGCTTCGCCGGTCGCGATCGTCTTGCGCAGCGCTTCGTCGTTCATGTGCGCGACCATGAGCACGTCACCGGTGGCGGCGTCGGTCGCGACCACCGTCACGAGACCGGCAGCATCGAACTTGGGGAGGAAGGCAAGACCCTCCTCGATCTCGTGGGAGTGAGCGGACACGGCGACCTCGCTTAAGACACTTGCGAGGTCAGCGCTGCAGGCCTCGCACCAGGGACAGGAAACGGGCCTGCTCCGCCGGATTGTCGCGGAACATGCCGGTGAAGCGGCTGGTGAAGGTGGAGGCGCCGTGCTTGGCGACGCCGCGCACCGACATGCAGGTATGCTCGGCCTCGATCAGCACCGCGACACCGCGCGGCTTGAGGACCTCGTCGATCGCCGCCGCGATCTGGGCCGTCAGATGCTCCTGGGTCTGGAGCCTGCGGGCGAAGATGTCGGTGAGGCGCGCGAGCTTGGACAGGCCGACGACGCGTTCCACCGGCGTATAGGCGATGTGCGCCTTGCCGTAGAACGGCATCATGTGATGCTCGCATTGCGAGGTGAATTCGATGTCGCGCACCAGGACGAAATCGTCATAGCCCGCGGTCTCGCCAAAGGTGCGGTCGAGCACCTCGGCCGGGCACTGGTGATAGCCCTGATAGAGCTCGTCGAAGGCCTCGACCACGCGGCGCGGCGTGTCGAGCAGGCCCTCGCGCTCGGTATTCTCGCCGATATAGGCGAGCAGCGTCTTCACCGCCGCTTCCGCCTCGGCGCGCGCGGGACGCGGCTGATCGGCGCGCACGGCGGCCGCGAGGAATTCGGCAGGGTCAAGCTCGGCCGGGCGGCTCTCGGGCTGCCGGTCGGAGGGCTTGTTGGGGCGGATGGCTTTGATGGTAGCGTCCATGTCGACTCCGTTCGACGGCCTTGCGGCCGGAGTGTCACCGGCAGACGGGGCGGCAATGCCGCCGGACGCCTGTAGAGAACAGTTTCAGCGAAAAAGGTCCTGGCGGTATAACGCGGGCAGCACCGATCTGGATCACCGCCACCGCACTGCTGGACTGTTTTTCCGCCAGTTCCACTCCTATATAGGACCCTGGACGTCGCCCGCCAAGGCCGATCCGGCCGGACATGGGTGTGGACGTGTTGGACTCCCTCACATGCTGAACGACATCTACAACAAGCGGATCATCGAACTGGCCGGCAATATTCCGCGCCTCGGGCGGCTGCCGGACCCCGACGCCACCGCCACCGCCCACTCCAAGCTGTGCGGCTCGACCGTGAAGGTCGACCTGAAGATGGAAGGCGACAGGATCACCGACTTCGCCCATGACGTGAAGGCCTGCGCGCTCGGACAAGCTTCTTCATCCATCATGGCAAGTCGCATCGTCGGCTCGACTGCGAGCGAACTCCGTGAGTTACGCGAAACTGTTCGCAAGATGCTGAAGGAGAACGGTGCGCCTCCTGAAGGCAAATGGGAGGAGATCAAGTTCCTCGAGCCGGTCCGCGACTACAAGGCGCGGCACGCCTCGACGCTGCTGACCTTCGATGCCGTGGTCGACGCCATTGGCCAGATCGAAGCCAAAGCAAAGACCGAGGCCAAGCAGCCGGCCGCGGCACAGGGCTGAGGCCGGGTTCGCGCCACGCGCGCGCCGGCAGTGACCGCCAGGATTTAGGAGCTTACTTCTGCGTCGCCAGGGCCGGTGGGGCCACGCCGCCGGTCGGCACCAGGGCTTCCGCCGTCTTGGTCGACTTGGCAGGCTGCGACTGTTCCGGTTCCGCGCCGAACCTCGCCTGCGTCTTCGGCGCAAGCTGCGCCATGGCCGGCGCAGAGCTGTCCACATGCGGCAGCACGTCGGCAACGAGGTCGGTCGTCACGAGATTGGTGAGCTTCAGTTCGCTGGAATCCAGCTCATGCAGGTCTTCCCAGGGCGGCACGCTGAGCGCGAGCGACAGCAGGTCACCGGCACCGCCCATGTCGAAGGTGTATTTGGCGAGCCGGCCGATGTCGCGCTCCACGATCATCAGATCCTGCGCGCTGTAGCTCGCCGCCTTGGCATCGTCGGCGCGATCGCCCATCCAGATCTGGTGCACGCGGACATGGGCAGCTTCCGGCACGTAACGCTTCTTGCCGGCCAGCAGCAGGAAGACGCACATGGATTCGCAATAGGCCTCAGACGCAACCGCCGGACGGGCCGACTGCCCGCCGCGCAGACTCACGCCGACCGTGGTCAGGAGTCCGAGATTGCGGAAACGCCGGCCGAGGGTGATCGCGTCGTTGACGGAACCGCCGCTGGAATCGAGCACCACGGTGGCGCCGCCGAGCTGGCGTCCGCGGGAAAACTCCTCGAAATCCTTCGGTGTGTCCGCGGTGATGATGCCGACCGCGCTGACCCAGCCGCGGCAGTTCGGCTCACAGGCGATCCAGTTGAACTTCATCGGCAGCTTGCGCTCTTCGAGAGCAGCACCAGCGCGGGCCGACGATCCGAATGTCGCAAGGGCGCCAGCCAGCGCGACTCCACAGACGGCGGTTCCCACCAGCAACCAGCCGCGAAGATTGAGCGACGTCAGAACTTTCAAACTGGTCCCTTCCCCAAGCCCCAAGCACTTAGCCAAAGCCGATTCAGGCACGCCCCGTTTCGCGTCCGATGAATCTACACATGGACGTCATAAAAATGGTATCCGGGGGAATACAGATCGTCCATAGGTACTTGCTGCGCTGCTCCCAAAAAGCATGAATAATATGGCGCCCAAACAACAGCTTACGGTTCCCTGCGCCGGAACCGTACAACACCTCGCCTAACGTCGCAGCACATCGCACATGAAGCATTCAGCCTGCGGGCACTGTTCCAGTCCGGTCGAAGGGGCGCTTCGGCTCCCGCGCAGATTCGGCCGTGCGCTGATCTGGCTCTACCGGCACACGCTGTCGCCCCTGGTCGGCTACAATTGCCGTCATCTGCCGACCTGCTCCGTCTATGGCGACGAGGCGATCGAGCGGTTCGGGCTCTGGGCGGGCGGCTGGATGACGCTCGCCCGCTTGCTGCGCTGCAATCCGTTTGGCACCTCGGGCATCGACAATGTGCCGCTCACCGCGCCACCCGGCGCGCACTGGTATTTGCCATGGCGCTACGCCCGCTGGCGCGGCGTCAATGCATCGTGAGATTGCTGCGGTGCTTTGCGCGTCGGTGACCTGAGCGGAACCGCAAGCCTTCTTACCGCGTTGTTTTGACGCTCCCCCGGGAGGAAACAACAATGCGCTGGAAAATCAGCCCTCATCTTCACGTCAGACATCTTCATGTCAGGCCTGGGCCAACGCCCGGCGCCAGGCGGCAGCATGACCCCAGAACCATGGACCTGCTCGCGATCGTCGCGTTGCTGGCGCTCGTGCTGGGCTCCGGCTGGTACCTGGCGACGAGCCTTGCAACCGCGCCGGCTACGACGGCGTTTATCGTGCCGAGCCAGAGCGTGCACTGGTAGCGCTGGACGTCAGAGATCCAGCACCAGCCGGTCCGCATCTGATCCGGCCACGCAAGCCATGAGATAGCGCTCGCGCTCATACGGCGACAGGATGCGGTCGCGGTGCACCGGCTTGCCCTCGAGCCAGCCGACCTTGCAGGCGCCGCAGATGCCGCCGCAGCACGAGGTCGCGATGTCGATGCCTCCCTCCTGCAATGCCGCCAACATGGTCTGGCCGGCGCGGACCTGGATCTCGGTGCCGGTGCGCGACAGCGACAACGTGAAGGGCTGTGCGTCGGGATCGAGCACGGGCGCAGCGGCGATGAAGCGCTCGATATGAACATTGGCCGCAGGCCACGCGGCGGTCACCCGCTCGAAATCGTCAATCATGCCTTCCGGTCCGCAGCAGGCGACCATCGTCGCCGATCCGCCCTCTCCGACGAGCGCCGCGAGATCGGGACGCCCGGTCCGGGACGTTCGATGCACGACGACACGTCCCTCTTTGATCAGGGGGCCGAGCTGCGCGGCGAGCGGCACCTCCTCGCGCACGATCAGATGCAGCTTGAAGTCGGCCTGCTTCGTTCGCGCGAGGTGTAGCGCCATCGACAGGAACGGCGTCACGCCAATGCCGCCGGCCACGAACACGCAGCGTGCGATGTCCGCTCCGGCCTCGAGTCCGCCGCGCGGCAGCGAGACGCCGATGACCTCACCGACCCTGACATCATCGTGGAGCGCACGTGAACCGCCGCGCCCCTCCGCCTCGCGCTTCACCGCAATGACATAGCGCGCATTATCGGCAGGCTCGTTGCACAGCGAATAGGTGCGAACGAGACCGTTCGGCAGATGCAGATCGATATGCGCACCGGGCTTGAACGGCGGCAGTTCCCACTGGTCGGGATCGGCCAGCGTGAACAGTTTTGTGCCTGCTCCCGCCTCCTCGATGCCGGTGACGATCGTCTTGACCGTGGTGATCGGGCGCGCGGTCATGCCGCGTTCCGCACGGTGTCGCCGACCCTCACGATGCCACCTTGCAAAATCCTGCAATTGAGGCCCGAACGGTTGATCAGGGGATCGAAGATCGCCTTGCCGGTGATCTCCTCGATGTGCCGGCATGGCACCGACAACCGCGTCGCTTCCAGCAGGGTCTCCCCCAGCCAGAAACGGCGGCCGACGAGGTGGTTCAGCGGCACGCCCTCCACCGTCACGTTGCGCCGGTGCTCTTCCGGGCCAAGCTCGATGCCGGCGTCGCGCTTGAGCGCAACCAGCGTCTCGAGCTCGAACAGGGTGACCTGCCGGCCCTCCTCGGGCTTGTGCGAATAAAAACCCTCTTCGTTGCCGATCATGTAGCGATCGCCTTCGATTCCTCGACCGGCGACGAGGGCGATTGCCTCCGCGGCGCGCATTGGCAGGAACGCGCGCGGGGTAAAGTGAAGGAAGCGCACCACCCCGGTCCAGCCGAGTTGCGTTGCGCCCTGCGCCGACCCGGCGCCGATGGTGGTGTCGAGCATGACAAAATCCTTGTGAGAAACAATGGCGCGCCGCCGGAGGCGGCGCGCCCGGGGATCAGGTCAGTTCCTTGTTCGCCATCTCCGGCGCGAACGTGGTCGCGGTCGCGGTGATGGCAGCGCAGACGATCAGCAGCAGCGAGACCGGCCAGGTGGCACCGCCGCTCCATGCCATCAGAGACGCCGCGATCAGCGGCGTCAACCCGCCGCTTATCGCGGCACCGACCTGAAACCCGAGCGAGGCTCCGCTATAGCGAAGTCGCGCGGAAAACAACTCGGAGTACCAGGGCGCGCCGATACCGAACATCACCATCTGGCCGAAGGTGATCGCAACCACGATTGTGCAGATCACAATGGTGGGATCGCGGGTGTCGAGCAGCCAGAACAGCGGGAAGGCAAACAGCGCCGAGAACGCGCAGCTCGCATAGAACATGGTCTTGCGGCCAAGCAGGTCGGACAGCCAGCCGAACAGCGGAATGGCGAACAGCGCGACCAAGGAGGCCGTGAAGGCGCCGTTCAGCACCACTGTGCGTGACAGGCCGAGATTGGCCGTGGCGTAGGACATCACGAACACCCCACCGATGCTGGCATAGGCGATCTCCGAGATCTTCAGCCCGACCGCCGTGAAGAACGGCCTGCGATGGTGCTTGAAGATCTCGATCACCGGCAGTTTCGCAACGTCCTTCTTCGCCTGGACCTGACGGAAGGCCGCAGTCTCCTCCATGTTGAGGCGGATATAGAGGCCGACGCCCACCAGCAGGATCGAGAGCAGGAACGGAATGCGCCAGCCATAGGCCATGAAGTCGCTCTCCGGCAGGCTCGCTACCAGCGCGAACATGCCGATCGCCGCGAGATTGCCGATCGGATTGCCGACCTGCACCATGCTGCCGAGCAAGCCGCGACGATGCGTCGGACAATTCTCCACCACCATCAGCACCGCCCCGCCCCATTCGCCGCCGAGGCCGATGCCCTGGAGGAAGCGCAAGCCGATCAGGAGCAGCGGTGCGGCGATGCCGATCTGCTGGTAGGTCGGAAGCAGGCCGATCAGGAAAGTGCCGATCCCCATCACCATGATGGTGACCGCGAGCATCGCCTTGCGCCCGACCCGGTCGCCGTAATGACCGAAGATCGCCGCACCAAGCGGCCGCGCCAGGAATCCGACGGCATAGGTGCCGAAGGCCGCGATGGTCGCGAGCGTGGGGTTGCCGGCGGCGAAGAACACCTTGTTGAACACCAGCGCGGTCGCCGCGCCGTAAATCAGGAAGTCGTACCACTCGACCGCGGTGCCGATCACACTCGACCACAGGATCCGCCGCAAGCTCGCCGCCTCGTCCGGCGCTACGTTCAGGGTTACGTCGTCTGCTACGGTCATCGATCTCTCCAGAAAGGCACCGGCACCACGGGGAAGCTTTTGGCTTTGTCCGCGGAGCCCATCGGCCAATGCGGACGGTAAAAATCGATCATGTTTACTACTGGAAATCAACGCCGCGAGACGCGGCAAATGCCGACGATCGAGGCACGCAGCTTGAATTGCACCATTCTTTAGCGATTTTGCGCGATATACCAGCAAGAATGCTCACATTATCCGCGACCATGCTCTATATTTCCGCGCATAAGTTTTCCTTTGGAATACACCTGCGAGCTGCCGGATCGCCCGATCCAGGGCGCCGGGCTGGCAGTTCGGCCGCATCTGTTGCAAAAGGAGCCTCAGCGTTCGGGAGACTCATGCGTGCTTGACGTCAGCAAAGCGACAGCAGTCGGGGCCAATATCCGCCAGGCGCGGATCGCCAAGGGCCTGACGCTGGACCAGCTTGCGAAGCAGAGCGATCTCACGCGCGGCTACATTTCGCTGGTCGAGCGCAATCTCAAGGTCCCCTCGCTCGCCGCACTGCTGCGGATGGCCGCGGCCCTCGAGGTCAATGTCGCGAACTTCTTCGACCCCAACGCCGAGCCCGCACCGCGTTACACGCTGTTCCGCCGCGAAGGCGGCAATGTGCCCCTGTTCCAGGACACCTTTGGCGTGGTCCCGCTGGTCACGGGCCGCACCCGCAAGATGATGGAGCCGTTCCTGCTGAGCCCGCCGCACAAGGCGGCGACGCGTGCCTCGCACGCGGGCGAGGAACTACTGTTCGTCATCAACGGCAAGATCGCGATCAAGCTCGACGGCGAGGAGCTCACCCTCGGCAAGGGCGACTGCCTGTATTTTTCAGGCGAGACCCCGCACGAGGTCAGGAGCCTCGGCCGGCAGAAGGCGGAAGTGCTGGTCGTCGTGGCCCAGACCCCGACCTGACGGTCGAGCTTCGGCGCATCCTAGCGGAACCAGAAAGACCGTCCGGATGATGGCGGGACGGATTCGGGAGGACGCGGCCGTTTCGGACGCGGCTTCGGCGCCGGCTCGGCGGACGAAACTGTCTCCGGCGCCGGTGCGGTCTCGCTGCCCGGCACCCTCACCGACAGCAGCAAGTTCGATTCATGCATCCGCCAGCGATAGCCGACGCCGAAATCGATCGGCTGGGCCCGCGTGAACAACTCGGCGTAGCGCTCCTGGTAGCGGCCGGGGAATTCCCCGATCGGCCCGAGATAGCGGCCGAACGGGAAGAACCGCCATTGCCGGGCGCCGTAATTCGCAAGCGGAATGCCGGAATCGTCCTGGATGATGGTGGCGCTGTTGGCGAGCAGCCAGTTGCGGACAACCGCGAAGTCGCTCTTGTGCAGCAGATAGGATGCACTCTTGAGCAGGCTGTTGCCGGGCCCCAGCGTCTCGCAGAATTTCAGGAATCCGGTGTTGCGCGCGCCGGCGTTGGAGAGGTCGGTCGAGAAATAATACAGCGTGCGCGCTTCGCCATCGCTGCCGGCGAAGGTGATGCGAACGCCGCGCACTGCGTTACGCCCCGGATTGTCGTTGCCGACATGCAAGCCCCCCTTGTCGTCGAGCGCGATCATCTCGACGTTGCGGATAGTCTTGCCGGAGCGCGCGAGGAAGACATAGAGGATCGGCAAAGTGCCGTTGACCTGGTTGGCGCGCAGGTCGACCTTCATCTGCTTAGTGATGAAGAAGGAAAAGCTCAGGATCGAGCCGAGCGAACGCTCGACATTGTAGAGCGCGGCACCGACCGAGCCGCGCGGCAGCCGGGTCAGATCGGGCACGGCGCCGACCGGCTCCAGCGCGCCGAGCACGTAGGTGCTGGCCTTGGAATAGAAGGCGTTGGCGTAGAGGAAATCGGGGCCGCTGAACATGTAGAACATGGTCGGCCGGGGCGCGGCCAGATTGACATCGGCCCAATCGCGAATCCTGGAGAGCTGGCGCTGTTCGAGCTGGGCAAAGGCGCCGTCGAAGAATTTTGCATGACGCTGCCAGCCCGGATCCTTCGTCAGCGGCAGCAGCGGCGAGTCCGCCGAAGGCTGCATGCCCGCAAGGAAGCGCGCGGTGTCGTCAAAAGTCACCTCGGCGGCATGCGCGGGCGAGACGGCCGCAGCCAGCAGGGCGAGAGCAACGGCCGCAATTCTAAAGGGGTGAAGCATGTCTACGCGCGATCGTGTGAATTGCCAGCGGCGACCGGCCGCCTGCGGAAAACAGCATAAATCAACAAGCCGAAGAGCATGACGAGCATCCCCGCGAGCGACTGCAGGGGACGCTCGGTCAACAGGTAGTACATCATGAACCCCGTCACGAGCAGGAACAGCAGCGGCGTGAACGGGTATCCCCAGGCGCGATAGGGCCTGGGCAAATCGGGATCCGTGATGCGCAGCTTGATGACGCCGGCGACCGTGAAAAACGAGCAGAACAGGAGTGCGAACTGGATGAAGTCGAGCACCGCCTCGAAACTGCGCGTGAACAGCAGCAAATTTGCGACCGCGAGTTGGAACAGGATGGCATAGGCCGGCGCGCCGCTGGTCGATCGCTTCGAGAAGACGCGCAGCGCCGGAATGTCCTCCCCCATCGTCATCATCACGCGCGGACCGATCCACATCATCGCAGAGATCGAGGAGATCAGGCCGACGCAGATCATCGCGCCGACGATACGGCCGCCGAGACTGCCGAAGATGGCGCTACCGGCGACGCTGGCGACGTCGAGCTGGCCGGCGAGCGCACCTGCAGGCGTGGAGTAGAGGAACACCGCGTTCAGCGCGACATACAGGACGAGCACGATCAGCGTGCCCGAAAGCAATGCGCGCGGCAGATCCCGCTGCGGCATGTTCATCTCGCCGATGATGTAGGTCGCGGCATTCCAGCCCGAGAACGAATACATCACGAAGACGAGCCCGATCGCGAACGGCGCGCTGACGATGTGGGCGAGATCGCCCGGCTGCGGCGTGAAGGCGATCGGCTGCGGCACGCCGATGACGAAGCCCGCGACCAGGAAGGCTATGATCATCACGACCTTGATGATCGTCGCGATCAGCTGGAAGGTCGAGGAGTGCCTGACGCCGGTCAGTTGCACGAGCGAGACCAGCCACACCACGGCGATCGCGAGCGGGATCGGCGGCAGATCGGGCACGACCGATTTCGCGTATTCGCCGAACGCCATCGCCGCCAGCGCGACCGGCGCTGCAAAACCCACCGTCGCCGAGACCCAGCCGGCGAGAAAACCGAAGGCGGGATGATAGGCACGGCCGAGGAAATTGTACTCGCCGCTCGAGCGCGGAAACATCGCCCCGAGCTCGCTGTAGGCGAACACCCCACACAGCGCGACGATGCCGCCCACGGTCCACAGCAGCAGGATCGAGAAGCCGGACGGGATGTCCTTGACCTGAAAGCCGAGGCTGGTGAAGACGCCGACCCCGATCATGTCGGCCACGACGATGGCGGTTGCGACCAGAACCGAGACCCCGGTCCCGCTGCCTGGCAGTCGGCTCGTCCAGGGTGCGGTTCCCGCATCTGATGCCGTCATCCGGGTCCTTAGCCTCAGGCGCCTTGCCTGCCCGGTCATCGTGCAGTTTCGCCCAGTCAATTCAAGCAGGGTTAACAAGGGTTAAATGAGGCGGGGGAAACGGGTACTGCAGCACCGCTTATTCCCGCTGCCGGATGAAAAAGCTGCGTCAGACCCGGGAAGTCCCGCTCCGCTTCCCCACAATCAGGACACGATTGCATGGTCCTTTTGAGCGTTCCGGATGTGGGGAAGTTTCTCCGGACACTTAACGTCGCCTAAACGCCAGTCGGCTCATTTGAAGAGGCCGATGGACGTGACTTTGGGGTCATGCGTGGATGGTCGGGGCCGTTCCGAAACCGAGAGCTGACATGCGTGCCGACCGGACGACGTCCGGTGCGCGCGGTCGTGCGCTCCGGATCGGCCTGATCTCAGCCTTGGTGCCGCTGTCGCTGACACTGGTTCAATGCGGCCAAGCGCCAAACCCGGCGGCGCTCGCGGCGAACTCGCAGGCCAATGTCCACGGCGGCACTCAGATGGTCGCCAAAACCAATACCCAAGTCGCGAGCGGCGACACGTTCGAGGATCGCTTCCCCGCTCCGCAATTCAGGGAGCGCTTCCCCTCGGCGAACGAGAGTTTCCTGCAACGGCAGATGTCGGACTTCTCGCCGAAGCGCGCAGTCCAGCAGCCGTCGCCGGAGCAGGCCCCCTACAAGGTCGCTTCGCTCGAGCCGCAGCTCCCCTACAAGCGCGCGCCGCGCGACGACCTGACGACCCTCGTCAGCATGAAGTCGTCGGCCTTTCCCTATTTCGGCACCAACCCCGCCTCCGACGCGCCCTTCCTCAACATCTCCAAGGGCGATCGCCGCGGCCACCGCAGCTATTCCGGTCGCGTGTTCTGGCAGGACGAGACCTACAATGACAACCGCGTGCTGATGCACGTGCCCGAGCATTTCGACGTCCGCAAGCCGGGCGTGATCGTGGTGTTCTTCCACGGCAACGGCGCGACGCTCGAACGCGACGTGCGTGATCGCCAGCTGGTGCCGAAGCAGATCACCGATTCCGGCGCCAATGCCGTGCTGCTTGCCCCGCAATTGGCGGTCGATGCCGCCGATTCCAGCGCCGGCAAGTTCTGGCAGCCGGGCGGCTTCAAGCGCTTCATGGCGGAATCGGCCGACCACCTCGCCCGCGCCACCGGTGATCCCAACAGCGCTCGCGCCTTCGCCAACATGCCGATCGTGGTCGTCGGCTATAGCGGCGGCTTCCTGCCGACGGCGTGGAGCCTGGAGGTCGGCGGCATCAGCGACCGCGTCCGCGGCGTCGTGCTGCTCGACGCCGTCTATGGCGAGATGGACAAGTTCGCGTCCTGGATCGAGAGCCACCGCTCCGGCTTCTTCGTCAGCGCCTACACCCGCGGCACGGCGCGGCGCGACCGCGAGCTGATGAGCATGCTGCGGCAGAAGGGCATCAGCGTCGCCGAGGACATGGACGGTCCCTTGCGTCCCGGCAGCGTGGTGTTCGTCGAGACCGCCGACGGCATCACCCATCGCGACTATGTCACCCGCGCCTGGACGCGGGATCCACTCAAGGACGTGCTGGTGAAGATGTCGGCAACGCCCGCGTTGGCGCTGACGCGCGTCGCCGCGACCAACCCGTCGGCATCGAGCCGCTAACCGATATTGCGCGAGCCGGCATTTGACAGCACTGCCTGCAATTGTCTCAGGCTCTGATCAAAATGTGATGTTGATGGCCGGCATCCCCGCAAGCCACCGGATTGCTTCCGCCGGCGGAGCTCATAGTTTGCGGCCGAGTTGCGTTTCGAATTGCGTGGGGACAGGCGGTGCGTCAGGGATTGTACAAGGTCGACTTCCACACCGTTCATGGAACGGGCTGCGGCGTCGTCTATGTGACGAACGGCAAGATGCGCGGAGGCAATTCCGCTTTCGCCTTCATCGGCACCTACACGGGCGAAGGCTGCAGCATCAAGGTCAAGATCTCGACCCAGCGCTATAACGACGACCCGTCCTTCAAGGGGCTGTTCGGCGCCGATCGGATCACGCTGGCGCTCGCCGGCCGGGAGGACGGCGACACCGCGGAATTCGAGGGCAACGCGCTGCAGGCGCCGGGCGTTACCTTCCGAGCGGTGCTGAGCCGGATCAGCGACTGAGCCTCAGATCGTTCACGATCAGCTCCTGTAAGTCTCAGCTCTTGGGCAGCTTCGGAATGCTCTCGGCAAAGCCGTTGAAGCAGGCCAGCCGCTCGTCCTCTTCCTTGAGGAAACGGCAATCGGCGTAGCCCTTGGCCTTCGCCGGCTTCGGCTTCGGCGTCGGCGGGATGATGGCATCGTAGCAGTTGAGGCGGTCCTTGGTGCCGTCGTCGAGTTCGAGGCAGGCCTGGAGCCGGACCGCGATCGATTGCGGCTTACCCTTCGGCGCTGCGGCCGGCTTGGCCGCTGCCTCTTTCGTCCCCTTGGGCTTGACCTGCACCAGGGGCTTGTCCCCCACCATCGGTGGCTTGTCGGCTTGAGCGAACGCGGAGGCTGAATAGAGCACCGCGGCAACCGCCAGAATCATCCTCATTTCAGTCAACTCTCTTTGGTCCCCATGACCGGCCTTCTAGCGCTCCAGCGCGCGGTTTGCCAAGCACCTTGCGTACAAGAAAATGCGGGATTCAGGCCGTTGCGGCCGCAGGCCGGGGCCGGGTCATGACCACCAGGATCAGCGCCAGCACGACGAAACCGACCGCGACGAAGCCCAGCGCATGCAGGAATTCGTGGGCGAACAGCAGCCCGCCGACGGCGGAGCCGACCGCCTGGCCGATATAGAGGACGGACGTATTGAGCGCGACGGTTGCCGATGCCAGCGGCGGCGCGACCGCGACCAGCCGCACTTGCTGCATCGAATTGGTCGAGGCAAAGCCGAGGCCCCAGATCGCGACTCCGGCTGTCATGAAAGCAAGCGTGCCGGCACCGAGCGCCCAGCCCGTGACGCCCGCGAGCAGCAGGCAGGTGAACAGCAACGAGGTCCGGTACGGTCCCGAGGTGTCGACGATGCGGGTGGCGACGACGACGCCGAGGAAGCCGCAGACGCCGTAGAGCGCGAACACCATGCCGATCGCATCGGGACCGGCGCCGGTGAGCTTCTTGAGCAGCGGGCCCATGAAGGTGAACACCGCGAACTGCCCCGACATCTGCAGCATGGTGATCGCCAGCAACAGCAGGATCGTGCTGTTGCGGCCGACATCGCGCCAGGTCTTCAGGTCCACCGGCGCGCCCTTCAGGCCCGCCGGCAGCCGCAGCAGCAACAAGAGGAAACTGACACAACCGAGCGCGCCGATCGCACCATAGGCGGCGTGCCAGCCATGGCGGCTGGCGATGAAGGTGATCAGCGGAAGGCCGACGGCGGCAGCGAGCGACCAGCCGAGAAAGATATAGGCGATGGTGCTGCCACGCCGCTCGGCCGGCACGATCAACGCCGCGGTACCGGCAGCCTGCGGCGTATAGAGCGCACCGACCGCGAGCATCACGAGACGGATGACGAGGAGGCTCGTGTAATCGGGCGCAAAGGCGGAGGCGAGATTGCCGAAGGCAAGCACCGCCAGCGTTGTCGTGAGCAGCGTCCGCCGATCGATGCGGCTGGTCAGCCAGGCCGTCAGCGGCGAGCCGATGCATAGCGTGATCGCGCCGAAGGTGACGAGGAGCCCGGCCGCATGAATGCTGACGTCGAGCCCGCTCGCCAACTCCGGCAGCATGCCCGCCGGGGCCAGTACCGAGCATCCGGTGACGAGATTGCCGAGCATCAAGGCGGTCGGCGCCAAACGGCCGGCGGCGGGCGGATTTTCCATGCAAATGCATGTAGAACAGCCCCGTGACCAGTTAAAGGGCGCGGCTCGAAATAGTTGAAGCGCCGCCCCGGCTTTTGCGCGTCACTTTCTTGGAAATGCCGGATTGCGCAGGCCGAATCGCCTGATATATCGCTCGTTCCCGCTTACCTGCGCTCGTTCGCAGGAGTGAGCCTCAGGAGAAAAGCAATGACCGAGCCTAAATCCGAATCCGGCTTCCAATATTCCCTCAGCAATCTGAAGCCCGTGACCCCCGCCGCCAAAGTCACCCTCACCTTCCCGGACGGCGCCCAGCGCCAGTTCGACTACGGAATCACCGGTCTCGACATCGCCAAGGGCATCTCTCCGTCGCTGGCCAAGCGCACGGTTGCGATGGCGCTCGACGGCGTGGTCTCCGATCTCAACGATGCGATCGAGGCCGATGCCAAGATCGAGTTCGTCAATCGCGACGACCCGCGCGCGCTGGAATTGATCCGCCACGACTGCGCGCACGTGCTCGCCGAAGCCGTGCAGGCGCTGTGGCCGGGCACCCAGGTCACCATCGGTCCCGTGATCGAGAACGGTTTCTATTACGACTTCTTCCGCAACGAGCCGTTCACGCCGGACGACTTTGCGGCCATCGAGAAAAAGATGCGCGAGCTGATCGCGCGCGATAAGCCTTTCACGAAGGAAGTCTGGGACCGCGAGAAAACCAAACAGGTGTTCCGCGACAAGGGCGAGGCCTTCAAGGTCGAACTGGTCGATGCCATTCCCGGCAACGAGCCGATCAAGATCTACTACCAGGGCGACTGGTTCGACCTGTGCCGCGGCCCGCACATGACCTCGACCGGCAAGGTCGGCAACGCCTTCAAGCTGATGAAGGTGGCCGGCGCCTATTGGCGCGGCGACAGCAACAATCCGATGCTGACCCGCATCTACGGCACCGCCTTCGCCAAGCAGGAGGACCTCGACGCTTATCTGAAGCAGATCGAGGAAGCGGAAAAGCGCGACCATCGCAAGCTCGGGCGCGAGCTCGACCTCTTCCACTTCCAGGAGGAAGGCCCGGGCGTCGTGTTCTGGCACGCCAAGGGATGGACCATCTTCCAGCAGCTGATCGCCTATATGCGCCGGCGCCTGACCGGCGACTACAGCGAGGTCAACGCGCCGCAGATCCTCGACAAGTCCTTGTGGGAGACATCGGGACATTGGGGCTGGTACCGCGAGAACATGTTCGCGGCGCAGTCGGCCGGCGACGAGGCCGAGGACAAGCGCTGGTTTGCGCTGAAGCCGATGAACTGCCCGGGTCACGTCCAGATCTTCAAGCACGGCCTGAAGAGCTACCGCGACCTGCCCTTGCGCCTCGCCGAGTTCGGCGTGGTACATCGCTACGAGCCCTCCGGCGCCATGCACGGGTTGATGCGCGTGCGCGGCTTCACCCAGGACGATGCGCACATCTTCTGCACCGAGGATCAACTCGCCGAGGAATGCCTGAAGATCAACGATCTCATCCTGTCGACCTACGCTGATTTCGGCTTCACCGGCGACCTCACCGTGAAGCTGTCGACGCGGCCTGAAAAGCGCGTCGGCACCGACGAGATGTGGGATCACGCCGAGCGCGTGATGGCCACCGTGCTGCGCGAAATCCAGTCGCAGAGCAATCACATCAAGACCGAGATCAACCCGGGCGAAGGCGCCTTCTACGGGCCGAAGTTCGAATATGTGCTGCGCGACGCCATCGGCCGCGACTGGCAGTGCGGCACCACGCAGGTCGACTTCAACCTGCCGGAGCGGTTCGGCGCATTCTACATCGACCATGATGGCGGCAAGAAACCGCCTGTCATGGTGCACCGTGCGATCTGCGGCTCGATGGAGCGCTATATCGGCATCCTGATCGAGCACTATGCCGGCAACTTCCCGCTCTGGCTCTCGCCGGTGCAGGCGGTGGTCACCACCATCACCTCGGAAGGCGACGAATACGCCAAGGTTGTGATGGAGCAGGCACGGCGCGCAGGGCTTCGGGTCGAGATCGATTTGCGCAACGAAAAGATCAACTACAAGGTCCGCGAGCACTCGCTGGCCAAGATCCCGGCGCTGCTCGTGGTCGGCAAGAAAGAGGCCGAAACGCATTCGGTCTCGGTCCGCCGGCTCGGCAGCGACGGCCAGAAGGTGATGACGACCGAGGAGGCGATCGCCGCCCTGGTCGACGAGGCGACGCCGCCCGACGTCAAGCGGGCGCGCGGCATCGCCTGATTCCTGAAATCGATCTAAATTCGCTTCCGGTCGCGGGCGTGCATGCTTATCTCGGCATGGCACGCCCGACGACCATTTGAAGAGGATATCGCAGTGCCCGACGCCATCGAACTCCTGAAGACCCGCCGCTCGGTCAAGCCGCGCGAGATGACCGGGCCCGGCCCTTCGGCGGCCGAGCTCGAGACCATCCTCACCATCGGCGCGCGCGTGCCCGACCACGGCAAGCTCGCGCCCTGGCGCTTCATCATTTTCGAGGGCGACGCCCGCCAGCGCGCCGGCGAGGTGATCGCGAAGGTGTTCGCCCGGAAGAATCCCGGCGCGCCCGCGGCCGACGTCGAGACCGAACGCAAGCGTTTCATGGACGCGCCGCTGGTGATCGCCATCGTCAGCTTCACCAGGCCGCATCCGAAGGTGCCGGCGTTCGAGCAGGAATTGTCGGCCGGCGCCAGCGCCATGAACATCGTCACGGCCGCGACCGCGCTCGGCTACGGTGCCTGCTGGCTGACCGGCTGGTTCTCGTTCGACCGCGACGTGCTCGACGGCCTCGGCCTCAAGCCGGACGAAAAACTCGCCGGCTTCATCCACGTGGGCACGCCGACCAAACCGAGCGAAGACCGTCCGCGACCGTTCCTTTCGGAAATCGTGACGCGTTTTTAATCCAACGCTTGTTGACGCCCCCGGCGTCTTGCGGCTTTGATCCCGCCGAGGGAGGAAGCCCTGATGAGACGTCGTGATTTTCTGGTCGGGGCCGCGCTGCTCGCCGGCACGATGGCGCGAAGCCGCGCCGCCAACATCCCCGCCCCCTCGCCGGACGGGCTCGAGCGCATCACGGCGTATTTCAACGACGAAGTCGGAAGCGGCCGCCTGCCGGGCGCGGTGATCCTGGTGCAGCAGCACGGTAGGCCGGTCTATCTGAAGTCCTTCGGCGTGCGCGATACCAGGACCGGCCTTGCGATGACGCCGGACACGATCTTCGCCATCCACTCCATGACCAAACCGATCACCTGCCTCGGCGCGATGATGCTGATCGACGAGGGCAAGCTCGCGCTCACCGACCCCGTGTCGAAATACATCCCGCTCTTTGCCGACACCAAGGTGGGCCTCGAGCCGGACGGCACCTCGAAGCTCCAGCTCGAGCCGCCAATCCGCCCTGTCAACATCGAGGATCTGCTGCGGCAGACCTCCGGCATCAGCTACGACTATATCGGCGCCCCCTGGGTGATGCAGGTTTACAAGGCCGCTGACATATTCGAGGGGCCCTTCAACAACAGGCAATTCGCCGACCGTATCGCCCGGCTGCCGCTCACGCGCCAGCCGGGGACGCTGTGGCGCTACGGCCATTCCACCGACGTGCTCGGCGCCATCATCGAGATCATCTCGGGACAGACGCTGTACGAATTCCTCAAGCAACGCATCCTCGATCCGCTCGGGATGAGCAGCACCAAGTTCGTGCTGAAGACGCCGGAGGAGCGTGCGCGGATGGCGCGACCGCTGCCGAGCGACCTGATCCTGCTCGAAGGCGAGCGCGACCGCCTCGCCCATCCCGAATGGGAGTCGGGCGGCGGCGGGCTGCTCTCGACCATCACCGACTATGAACGCTTCTCCCAGATGCTGCTCAATGGCGGCGCGTTCGAGGGCAGGCGTTACCTCAGCCCGGCCGCCTTCAAGGCCATGACGACCGATCATGTCGGGCCCGGGTCCGGCGTCGGACGCGACTATTTCTATTTCCCGGGCGACGGCTTCGGCTATGGCTACGGCATTGGTGTGCGTACCGATCCAGGCAATGCGAAGCCGCCGCCGGCAGGCTCGCTCGGCGAATTGAAATGGGACAGTGGCAGCGGCACCTATTTCGGCGTCGATCCCAAGCTCGACATGGTCTATCTCATGATGCAGCAGACCCAGAACGAGCGCAGCCGCATCACCCCCGCCTTCAAGGCGCTGGTCTACGATTGCTACCCCGAAGGGCTACGCCGCCCGTGAGGCGCGCCGGCCGAAATCGGCGAGCAGCTTCGCGATCTCGTCGGCAGGCCGTGCCGCGCTGAACAGAAAGCCCTGCACCTCGTTGCAACCTTCGGCGCGCAGCCAGTCGAGCTGGTCTTCGGTCTCGACGCCCTCGGCGGTCGTGGTGATGTTGAGGCTGCGGCCGAGCCCGGAGATCGCGCGCACGATCGCGCCGCAATCGGGCCGCTCTGCCAGATCCTTCACGAACGAGCGGTCGATCTTGATCTTGTCGAACGGGAAGCTCCTGAGATAGCTGAGGCTGGAATAGCCGGTGCCGAAATCGTCCATGGAGATGCTGACGCCGAGCTCGCGCAACTGGTGCAGGATGGCGAGATTGGCATCGGTCTCGGCGAGGAAGATCGACTCGGTGATTTCGAGCTCGAGCCGCCGCGGCGACAGGCCGGACTGCGCCAGCGCCGAGATCACGATTTGAACCAGATTGCGGCTGCGGAATTGCGCCGGCGACAGATTGACCGCGACCTTGACGTCGGCAGGCCATTTGACGGCCTCGGCGCAGGCTTCGCGCAGTACCCACTCTCCCAATTGGATGATGAGGCCGATGTCCTCGGCAACCGGGATGAACTCCGCCGGCGAGATCATGCCCTTGTCCGGATGACGCCAGCGCAGCAGCGACTCGAAGCCGGAGATTCGGTCCGAGGCGATCGACACCAGCGGCTGGTAGTGCAGCTCGAACTCGCCATTGGCGAACGCACGGCGCAGATCGAGCTCCATGGCGCGGCGCTTCTGCGCTCGCAGGTCCATCGCGCGCTCGAAGAAATGGTGTACGCCGCCGCCGTCGGACTTCGCCCGGTACAGCGCCATGTCGGCATTTCGCATCAGCTCTTCCGGCGTCGTGCCATCGCCGGGCGACAGCGCGATGCCGATGCTGGCGCCGATCACCATCTCCTGACCGTCGAGATCATAGGGCGCCTTCAGCATGTCGATCAGCAGGCCAGCGCAGGCGCTGGCCTCGTTCGGCGAGACGTCGGCGGCGAGGATTACCGCGAATTCGTCGCCGCCGAGGCGGGCCGCCAGATTGCCGCCGCGGACCGCGGTGGTGAGCCGTTCGGCGACTTCCTTGAGCAGGCGGTCGCCGACGGGATGACCGAAGGAATCGTTGATGTTCTTGAACAGGTCGAGATCGATATAGAGCACGCCGACGCGTTTGTCGCCGGCCTGGTCCAGCGCCTGCTTCAGGCGCTCCTGGAAATATTCGCGGTTCGGCAGGTCGGTGAGCCCGTCATGGTGCGCCATGTGCGCGATGCGCGCCTCGGCCTTGCGCCGCTCGGTGATGTCGACGACCGCGACCAGATAGCCGTCGCGATCGTCGAAGGGGACGCGGCGGCCGAAGGTGAGCACCTCGATCTCGCTGCCGTCGGCGCGCAAATGCCGCCAGTTGCGCGAGGAGTGATAGGCCTCGCCGAGGCGTTCGAGTGCCTCGGCGTGGCTGTCCCACTCGTCCTCCGGCCATATCTCGTGCAGCTTCATGCGCAGGAAAGCGGTGCGGCTGTAGCCGTAATGCTGGACCGCGGCGTCGTTGACGCCGAGGAACTCCCTGGTCTGCGCGTCGAACACCCACATCGGCATCGGGTTGTTGTCGAACAGCAGGCGGAACGAGGCGTCGCGCCGCTTCAACGCGGTGACGTCGGAGATCGTCAGCGAGACCACGTCGGCGAAGGCCGTCGCGCTGAGCCGGAGATGGCGGCCCTCGCTCTCGATCTCGAGCTGCTCGCCGCGGCCGCCGGCGACGGCCCTGAGCAGGAAGTTCATGATCTCGGGCAAGGCCAGCAACGTGCTGCCTTCGCCGATCCGCCGCCACAACAGGCTTCCGGTCGCGACCTTCAGCAGCGCGCTTGCGCTGCTGTTGTGGTGCACGACCTGCAGATCGGATGGTTTGCCGCCGGCATCGCGCAGCATCGCCAGCGAGATGACCGCGTCGTCGGTCGAGGCGAAGATCGCGTCCAGCAGATTGTACTGCGTGCCGCGTTCGTTGATGTAAGCGCCGACCAGCGTGGCGCCCCAGCGCGAGGCCGTCGGCAGCGCCAGCACGTCGTAGGTCCGCACCATGCCGTCGCGCACGCAATGCGCGCTGGCCCGATGCGGTCGTCCATTGGCCAGCGCGGACGTTGCCGCTTCCGACAGCGCGGTGGCGCAATCCGGCGACAATTCGGCGACGGGAATGTCCCAGCGCTCCTCGCCGAGCCATTTTTGCACGTAGCGTCCGCTGCGCGACCGTTCGAGCGTGCCGTCGTTCCTGAGCAGCGCAATGTGATCGGCGAGCCGTCCGAGACTGCCGAGCATCACGTCCTCATAGCGCGGCAGCCGATCGCCCGGCTTCAGCGCGGCACGCCATTTGCGCTGAAGCACCGGGATGTCGTCGAACATTTCGGCGGCCGGTTTTCCCGACACTTTCTTCGCGGCATTCATGGCAGTCCCCAACGCACTTTCCCGCTGCATCCAATGCAGCTGCGCTTAACGACCTGTAAAAAGGTCGCAGGCGCGGGTTCCATTCGGTGATTATGACAGTTTTAAGTCAGGTGTTGGTTAGTGGGTGTTAGAGACTGTGACGGTCGTACGAAGGGATGCGTTCGGGTGTGTGCGCTCGAATTTGGACGCGCGTCTCTCTGTCCCGGACGCGCTGCAACGCCCTTCGCGTTGCGGCGCAGAGCCGAAGGGACGCTGCGCCGCGTCCGGGGCACGAGACTTTTGGTCAACGACACACATGATTGATCATCCTCGCGGCGCATTTCGCCCGAGCTTTGTTGATCGCTTCACCCTCGAATGAAAGAGGGCGCAGGGAAGACCGGGCGCCGGCTGGCACCCGCGGTCCACTGTGCGAATTCTGCGTAACGAGAAACTGCACAGCGGCATACAGGTGTAGCCAGGACAGCCCGGCCTTCCCTGCGCAGTGGCTTTACGGCTTATGTCGTGCTCTCCCCGGGGAGCGTTGCGCTATTGCCCCCGTCGCCTTGCGGATGGCTGACGCGTGCGTCCGGTTGGACGACATGCATCACCACAAGACTTGGCGCACAGACCCCGGGCGCCAGGACCACACGATTTTGCCGTACGCCGATCACACCGGTCGTGTGCGCGAGGCGCCTTGCTCACGGTTGCCCGCCCTGCAAAACCCTTCGCGCCGATGTCATCTGCGTCCACCGCCGCCCGGCCCGCGTTCGTGACGATCGCGATACGCCCCTCTTCCTTGGGCCGGGTCGAGGCGATACATGCGCTCTTTCCGAAATTCGGTAAA
Source organism: Bradyrhizobium symbiodeficiens (assembly GCF_002266465.3). Lineage (NCBI taxonomy): Bacteria > Pseudomonadati > Pseudomonadota > Alphaproteobacteria > Hyphomicrobiales > Nitrobacteraceae > Bradyrhizobium > Bradyrhizobium symbiodeficiens. The sequence continues at coordinate 4,671,391 of NZ_CP029427.2, forward strand.
GTGGAATATTTTTGCCGATCCGTATCGACCCATGGATGGGGTGTTTTGCCCGACAGGGAGTCAAATTCTAGTAGGCCCAATTAGGCCCCCTAGCCGGGCTACGGAAATCCAACCTCTGTCTCCGGTGCGAACAACGCGGATCACCGGGAACGTGCACTGCCGGGCCGACTGCTTCGCCCGGACTCCTTCTCGCGTGCCTTTCAATAGGTCAGGGTTGCCCACAATAAGAACAACCGCGAGGACTTTAGATATGTAAAACTGTTTTAACTGACGGAGGCGATGATGCCGATCGATTTTACGCTGACGTCTTATCAGCGGCGCCTGCAACGGATGGCCCGCGAGTTCGCCAACGAGATCCTTGCCCCGCTGGTGCGCCCGGCCGACGAAAATGCCGATCCGCAGAAGGCTTTCCAGTCGATCAAGGGCGCCTACGTCGAAAGCTACAAACTCGGCTTCGCTACCGGGTTCATTCCCAAGAAGTACGGCGGCGGCGGCATCTCAAACGTCGATCTCCAGATCGTGGTAGAAGAACTCTGCGCAGTCGATCCCGGCTTCGCTACCATCCTGCTCGTGAACGGACTGGCCTTGATGCCGCTGGTCTGGTTCGCCAACGAACGGCAGAAGCAACAATGGCTGGTGCCCGCGACCAGCGATCCGCGCGGTGAATATTTGGCCGGATGGACCGTGAGCGAAGCAGCCGGGACCCCCGGGGGAACGGCGAATTTCGACGGCCCGGCGTCCCTTCCCGCCGGCATCGCGTTGACCGCTGTGCACGACAAGAAAAACGGCGAGTACATCCTCAACGGACGAAAGCATTGGCCGGCAAATGCCGGTGGTTGGGATTTGCAGGGCGCAGACGTCAATGTCTGCATCGTTCGGACCACGCCCGAGGCTGAAGGATCTCGCGCGCTGAGCGCCATCATCATTCCACGCGGGACCCCTGGCGTCACCTACGAGCCGCCGATCAGCAAACTTGGGCACCGCATCTGCCAAAATAATTCCGTGGTGTTTTCGGACTGCCGCGTGCCGGAGGAAAACGCCTTCGCGGTAGGAAACGGCGATCTCGTCGTCAACAAGGCCTTTACCTGGTCGGGACCCGTGGCCGCGATCGCGTCCGTCGGTGTAGCGCGGTCCGCCTACGAATACGCGTTATCGTGGTCTAAAAAATACACCGGCGGAGGAGACAAGCCGATCATCAACCACCAGATCGTGGCCTACACGCTGGCGGAGGTCGCGATGAAGGTCGAGGCCGGACGCGCGTTCGCCTGGAAGGCGGCCCATTATCACGACCTTCACGACGCCAACGGTCATGCGATCGGCCCTATGTCGAAGGTGTTTTGCAGCGAAATGCTGTTCAACGCCGTGTTTCAGGCGATGAAGGTCGTCGGCGTCAACGCACTGGACACGTCCAATCCTCTCGGGCGCTATCTCCGCGAAGCCTCGGTTTTCCCGCTCTATGACGCCGGTAATGTCGGCATGCAGATGCGGAAGATCTGTGCGGTCATGGCCGATCCCGCCTTCGACCCGCGCTCCATCGCGGCCTCGGCTGCAACGCCCTTCGGAAAGCAGGCGCCCCCGCCAGATACTCAAGCCGTCGGCAGGAACCTGAAGCGGCAGGCCTGACCGCCGCGCTGCATGCATTCCTGATGCTCGATGGGCGCGCCCATCAGGCCCGACAGAAAGCCGAGGTCGAATTGACAGACCTCGGTGTAGTCCTTCGAAAGATCGTGGAATACGCAGTTCTTGCATTCGATGCGGGGAAGCTTCTCACCCTTGCCAGGGGAAGTGACGCGGGCCGCGAACCCGGTCTCGTTCATGATCTTCACGATCTCGACGACGCGTTCGACCCGGGTCTTTCCCACCAGACGGGGAATCGCCGCCGCCGACATGTCCACACCCAATTCGAACATGTAGGCGCCGAACTTCGACGCGCCGATCTTCTTCCGCAAGCTCTCGAACATGACGCGCGAAAACCAGGAATAGCGCTTCGGAAACAGATCAATACCGCTTTCGGTCAAGGTATATAGAAAGCGTGGCCGGCCTCCGCTCTTCGAAGACGTGTGCTGCACGTATCCGGAACGCTCCATCCCCGAAAGATGCTGCTTCACCGCGCTGCGCGTGAGATCGACCTCGCCGGCAAGTTCGTCCACCGTCAGTCCGGCCTTGGCTTCCAGAAGTTTGGCCAGCAGCTTTTGCTGGGTATCGCCGACGATCACGCAAAGCCTCCAGTTACGGCTGCATCGCCAGATGTATCCGAAGAAACGGACCGGCGCTGCGTCAATTTCAATCACATCATGCACAAAACGCCGACAGATTGCACGCGCCAAAAGCGCTTGAGATACTTTAAACAGATTTAACTGCCTAAACTATCTTCTTGTCGTTTTGTCCCGACGTCCCATGATTGGAGCGTTGAAGCAGCCCGGCCGGCCTCGCCTCCAACGATCTGTAACGAGCAATCAACGGAGAGCACGAATGGCGATCGATTTCACGATGTCACCGGAGCAGCGGAAGATTCAGAAGTTTGCGCGGGAGTTTACGGAGAACATCCTCGCGCCTGTCATCCCGGCGGCCGACAAGGAGCCGGACCCCATGCTGGCCTACCAGAAGACCAAGGGCGCCTACATCGAGGCCTACAAGGCAGGCATCGCCATGGCCATGCTGCCAAAGCAATATGGCGGCGCCGAAATGTCGTGCCTCGACTACGTGATCGCTTGCGAGGAGATCACCTCCGTCGATCCCGGGTTCGCCTGTACCTGCCTCTGCAACGGCCTCGGCCTGATGCCGGTCCTGTGGTACGGCTCCGACGAACAAAAGAAGCGATTCCTCGGCGAGGCAACGTCCGATCCGACCGGGACCTATCTGAGCGCCTGGACCGCCGGCGAACCGCCGGGCGGCACCGGCGGCACGGCGAATTTCGACAGCCCGCTGCCGAAGGCCGGAATCGGCATGACGGCGGTCAAGAAGGGCGACCGGTTCATCATCAACGGCAAGAAGAAATGGTCGTCCTCCGCGGGCTGGGACGGACTGGGTACCAACACCCAGACCGCGATCATCCGCACCGACAGCAGCGTCGGCGGCACGGAAGGATTGTCGGCGATCGTCGTTGAGCGCGGCACGCCGGGCATCACCTGGACGTTCCTCGACAAGGAAGGCCACCGCACCACGTCGAACGCATTTGTCGTGTTCGAGAATGCCGAGGTTCCTGTCGACAACCTGCTGCCCGGCGCCGCGGGGAACGGCGATCTCGTCATCAACCGCAACTTTGCCTGGTCTGGTCCGGTGGCGGCGATTGCCGCGGTCGGCGTAGCCCGGGCGGCCTACGAGGACGCGCTGAAATTCCTGAAGAGCAACACGGCTGGATCACTCACCCCGATCATCCGCTTCCAGAATGCCGGCTACATCATGGGCGACGTCGCCGCCAAGATCGAGTCCGCGCGTTATTTCGCCTGGCGGGCCGCCGACTACCTCGACAAGCACTCGCAGCACGCCGAACTCATCGGCGCAATGTGCAAGATCAACGTTACCGAAACGATGATCGATTGCGTTTACAAATGCATGCAGATTGTCGGCGTCAACAGCCTCAGCACGGAGTACAAGTTCGGCAAATATCTTCGGGAGGCTTCGGTATTGCCGATCTACGACGGCGGCAACATGGGAATGCAGCGCCGCCGCGTGCACGGCATCATCGCGGACGAGAACTTCAATCCGCGCGCAATCATGGACGACGACTTCGTCAAGTTCGACAAGTCGATGGAAGCCATCGACACAGTCGCCGATCCCCTGCCCAGAACGCGCGGAATCATGGAAGCTGCGGAATAGAACTTTCGGGACCGGCCTCTGGAAGGCCGGTCCCCTTTTCCACCAACGCCCCACTAGCCTGCCAACCTTTCGATCACGAGATCGAGCAGCGCGCGCAGGCGGGCGAGGCGCTTCATATCGCGGTGATAGCCGACATAGGTGTCGCGGCCGGGCGGCGCCGCTCCGATGTCGAGCGCAACCAGACGGCGATCGCGGTCGCCGAGCGGACGCGGCAATACGGCAAAGCCGTCGCCGCTGGCGCAAAGCTCGGCCTGCACCTGCCTGTTGTTGCTGCGCGAGGCGATGGCTGCATTCGGCAGCGCGCGCTTCAGCCAGACTGCGTCCGGCATGTCGGCGAACTCGGCATTCATGGTGACGACGCGGACAGCGCTGCCGTCGCCTGCGCGCGGCGGCTTGCTGCCCTTCTTGCCGTAGAGCGCGTAAGGAATGTGCAGCAGCTTTCTGGAGATCACCTCGGGCTCGCTGAACGGCTTGATGCGGAAGACCAGATCGGCTTCGCGCCGCGGCAGACTGTAGAGCCGCGCATCGGTGAGGAGCTCCACCGTCACCTTCGGATGACGCTTGCCGAACGCGGCGATCACCGGCGACAGCATCACCGTCCCGAACCAGTCCGACGACGACAGGCGCAACAGGCCGTCGAGCTGCGTCTCGGCACCGGAGACGTGGCGTTCCAGCGCGAGTGCCTCGTCCTCGATCCGCTCGGCATGACGGAGCACGGCCGTGCCCTCGTCGGTCAGCACCAGGCCATCCGCCGTGCGCTGGAACAGGGTCTGTCCCAACGACGTCTCGAGCGCGCGAAGCCGCCGGCCCATCGTCGGCTGGGTCTGGCCGATCTTTCGTGCGGCAGCGCCGAGCGTGCCCTCGCGCGCAATTGCCAGGAAGATACGCAGATCGCTCCAGTCCATCGGAAATCCTGCCATACAAAAATGTATGATCATCGTACAACCTTGTTCCTTCTCATGCAAAATCTCATGGGCATATTGAGCCGATCACGGAGCAAGACGATCATGACGAGACCATCGACGATGCGCGCCGGCGTCCTGGAGACCCACAACGCCCCCTTGCGCCTCTCAACCATCTCCACGCCCGAGATCGGCCCGCACGACGTGCTGGTGCGTGTGCGCGCGAGCGGGGTCAATCCGCTCGACACCAAGATCCAGGCCGGCGCGGCCGCGCATGCCCGCCATCCGTTGCCGGCGATTCCGGGGATCGATCTCGCCGGCGTGGTCGAACTGGCCGGGCGCGAGGTGACGCGGTTCAAGCCGGGCGACGAGATCTACGGCATGACCGGAGGTGTCGGCGGCGTGCAGGGATCGCTGGCCGAATTCGCCGCAGTCGATGCCGATCTCCTCGCGTTGAAGCCCGCCAATCTCAGCATGCGGGAAGCGGCCGCCCTGCCCCTGATCGTCATCACGGCCTGGGAAGGCCTGATCGACCGGGCGGGGTTGAAGGCGGGCCAGAAGGTGTTGATCCACGGTGGCGCCGGCGGCGTCGGTCATGTCGCGATCCAGATCGCGCGCGCCTTCGGAGCGGAGGTGTTCGCAACCGGTTCGCCGTCGCAGCGCGCCACCATCGAAGGCTTTGGCGCGGTGTTCATCGATCGCGACAGTCCGGTCGATGTCTACGTGAAGCAGCACACCGGCGGCCGCGGCTTCGACATCGTCTACGACACCGTCGGCGGCAAGGTGCTCGACGCCTCCTTCGAAGCGGTGCGCCGCTTCGGCCATGTGGTGAGCGCGCTCGGCTGGGGTACGCATGCGCTTGCGCCGCTGTCATTCCGGGCAGCCACCTATTCGGGCGTGTTCACGCTGCTGCCGCTGCTGTCGGGCGAAGGCCGCGCGCATCATGGAGAGATCATGGCGGAGGCCACGCGCCTCGCCGAGGCCGGCAAGCTCGTACCGCTGCTCGACTACAGGCGCTTTACGCTGGAGAACGTCGACGAGGCCTATGCGCTGATCAGGGACCGCGCCGCCAAGGGCAAGCTGGTCGTCGATATATAAGGTGGAGCTTGTAGCCCGGATGAGCGCAGCAATATCCGGGGTTCTCGCTTGAAGCACGAAGGTCCCGGGTATCGCTGCGCTCACCCGGGCTACGAAGGCTCGCTACGAAGCTGGGCGCAACGGAACCGTGCTCGCTAATCCTCGCTGGACGCGGCGGAGCGGTTGCGCAGATACGCCTGCGACAGCAGGAAGAACAACGCGCGCTCGCCCTGATATTTGGCCGACGGCCGGGTGCGCTCGAAACCATCGGCAAAGATCTTGCCGGACTGGTCGCACACTTGCCATCGCCAGCCAAACCGCTTGCGCCTGGTGAGGATCACTTCGAACATACCGACGAGCTTGGTCCCTGCTCCCAGCCGGTCCGCCAAGGCATCCAAGCCCTCGCTCCGGCCTCCCCCATTAGACGGATGCCCGACATATAACCCAGCGGAATGGAAAGAGAATAAGATTGATGATCGGAAATTCATCTCTTGCACCGCTGTGATGAAGACGCGAGGCGCGGGGAATAAGCTTTCGCCAGCGGTGTTTTACATGGCCCGAAAAAGCAATCGGCTGGCGCTTGCGGTATTCAAAGCAGAACACAGGAGGCTGATGGGCCAATTGCTGACCAGCCCCCACGGACGTGGCGGTAACGGGAGATGCACATTCGCGCACTTAATGAGAATTATCGTGCCGGTGTCAGGTCAGGTGTCGGGCTGCGGACGGCACCGCCGCCAGGACTCAGCGCGCGAAGCCCCTAACGCGCGACGACTTCGACTTCGCCGTCGACGCCGTTGACGACGTTGAAGCCGCGCTCGTAGACCTTGCCCTCGTTCTTGGCGATGGCGCGGTATTCGCCTTCGGAGAGTACGACGCGCGGGAAGGCGCCGATCGATTCCTTGATGACGTCGCCGCCGGGGGTCAGCACCGACCATGCGGTGTTGGCGAGTGCCTCGCCTCCTTTGTCGCTGACCAGCTTGAGCGTGATCACGGCCGCGCGGTGGGTGATGGTGACGTCGGTGAGCTTGCTGGCCTGGACGCGGATGTCGGAGCGCACCACCGAATTGGCGTCGCCATAGTTGGAGATGATGTAGTAGGTGCCCTCCGGCAGCAGCACGACGTCGCCGGCTGCGACGTTCGGCACCAGCGAGGCACGCTCGCCGGATTCGAATTGGCTGCCCTTGTAGATCGCGAACGAGATCTGGTTCTGCGGAATGCGGGTGGTGCCGACCCGGCCCTCGATCCGCAGGCCCCCGGCCGGCAGCACGAAGGATTCGCGGTCGGTCTCGGCCTTCAGGCTGACGGTGCGTACCGCGCTGACGAGGCCGAAGGCGACGTGGACGACGTAATTGCCGGGCGGCAGCACGATGTTGGGCGTGGCGCTGCGGTCCTCGCGAATCAGCTTGAAGGTGCCGTTCTCGTCGGGACGGTCGGCAAACACGCGCCAAACCAGGCCGCTGGTGATCGCCGGAGCATCCTTGCCGTATTTCGCGGTCAGCGACAGCACGCCTTGTCCGGGCACGGCCGCGTTGAGCGGGGCCGCCGGCGGCACGGTCGAGACCGCGGGCGGCGGCATGCTGGGGGTCGTCGGCTGCATCAGGGTCGGTGGCAGGCTCGGGGGACCGGCGCCAGGACCGGAGGGCGGCGCCAGGCTGACGGCGCCCCCGGGGTCGGGCACCGAAGCCGGCGGCACCGGCGGCGGACGGTCCGAGAAAAGCTGCGCCTGCGCAGCGGTTTGGCCTGAGGTAACGAGGCACGCGGCAAGGATCAGCGCCGGCAGCAGCCTGCCGCTGCGCCGCCATCCGATGATGCCGTCACCCCCGCGTGTCATGCCACCTGCTTTTCACCGAAAACGCGGCAAATTCAAGCCTCTGAAATCCCAGGAAATACGGGCACACACGATCGATGGAACCCGGTTGACGCCTGCGTGATTACAGCTCGCCATACTCCTGCCCCGTGCCCTTTCCAAAGCGGCATAAACCATGCTTCGCGCCTGATATGGCGGAGCGCAAAGGCGGCGCCTAATCTCACGGTGCAGGCCCGGCGTAGGAGAGTTCGGTGCTGGATAGATTGAAGGGTCGGGCAGCAAACGGCTCGAATGGCGAAAAGATCGGCCTTGGCCCCACCCGCCGGCCGGTCATCGGCCTCGCCCTCGGTGGCGGCGCGGCGCGCGGCTTTGCCCATATCGGAATTCTGAGAACCCTGCTCGCCAACGGCATTGTTCCCGATGTCGTGGTCGGCACCTCCATCGGCGCCGTGGTCGGCGGCCTCCATGCAGCCGGCCGGCTCGAGACGTTCGAAGAGTGGGGGCGCAGCCTGCAGGGTATGCGCAACATCCTCGGCTATCTCGACATCCGCCTCAACGGCTCCGGCCTGCTCGGCGGCGAGAAGCTGGCCAGCCGCCTCGAGGACGCGGTTGGGCAGGCCCTGATCGAAGATTTGCCGGTCAAGTTCGCGAGTGTCGCGACCGAGGTCAGGACCGGTCACGAGATCTGGCTGACGCATGGCCGCGTGGTCGATGCGATGCGCGCGTCTTATGCGCTGCCCGGCATCTTCCAGCCTATGCTGATCGGCGATCGCTGGCTCGTCGACGGTGCGCTGGTGAACCCGGTGCCGGTCTCGGCCGCCCGCGCGCTCGGCGCCGAAATCGTCATCGCCGCAAATCTTTCCAGCGACATCTTCACCCATTCCACGACGATCTATTCGCACGGCGCGATGCCCGCACCTGTTACGCCGGAGGCCGAGGAGACGACGGCCAAGCGGCGCTTTCCGCGGCTGTTCTCGGCCGAGAAAGCCATGAAGCGCGAATTCTTCGGCAGCGCCGGGCGCCCGGGCATCTCCTCGGTGATGGTCGATGCCTTCAACATCATGCAGGATCGCATCACCCGCGCCCGCCTCGCCGGCGATCCGCCGGATCTCTTGATCTCGCCGCGGGTCGGCCAGTTCGGCTGGTTCGACTTCCATCGCTCCGAGGACCTGATCGCCCACGGCGCGCGCGCCGCCGAACGCGCGCTGGAATCGATCGAGGAGGCGATCGACGTGCTGGCGCCGGCGCCCGCGGGCCACGCGCCGAAGGCGGACGAACAGGCCTGATCAGGCCGTCTTGATGTAGTCGCGCAGGGCTTCCTGCTCGGACTCGTATTCCTGGACCCGGCGCTTGACGATGTCGCCGATCGAGATCAGGCCGACCACCTTGCCATTGTCGATCACGGGCAGATGGCGGAACTTGCCTGACGTCATCATCTCCATGATCTCGGCGACCGTGTCGGTTTCCTTGCAGGTCACCACCTTGCGGGTCATGACCTGACCGACCGGCTCCTCCAGCGCGCCGGCGCCGCGCTCGCCGAGAACGCGGACGATGTCGCGCTCCGACAGGATGCCCTCGAGCCGGCTCTGGTTCATCACCAGCACCGCGCCGATCTTCTTCTCGCCGAGCAGCTTGACCGCGGCAGCCAGCTTCGCGTCGGGCTCGACGCTCACGATCTGGTGGCCCTTGGTGTTGAGAATGGAACGTACCGTCATTGTTGCCTCCCTGAATCGGACCCGTCCGCCTGTTGGCGGTGCGGACTTGTTCTTCGAGTCTTCAACTAACAGTTTTGTCTGGCGCCGGTTTCACGTGCGGGCGGTTTGCGAAGCAGCGCCGCTGGCGCATTGTCGCTTCAGACATTCTTCGCGCAAATGATGGATGAATTCGGGCCGCGCCGCAAGCGCCGCTTCAAATACGGTCTGAAACGTCCCGTGATGACGCATCCGCAGCATCGTTTCGCATGCGCGGCACCGGATCGAACAGCGTGAACAGCAGCAGGCCGGCGACGAAGCCGCCGATATGCGCCTGCCACGCCACGCTCGTGGTTTCGGCATCGACGCCGATGGCGCCGACGCCGAAGATGATGTTGACGCCGAACCATACCGCAAGGAAGCCGAGCACCCGTCCGTCGCGTAGCGCGCGTGACAACGGCAGCGCCGGAACCCTTGCTGCGGTATCGGCGTCCGATCGGTTGAACGACAGGAAGCTGCCGCGGACGAAGGCAAAGCGGATCGCGGCCGCCATCGCGCCCGACACCGAGGCCGAGGCGCCGATCATCGGCGCCACCGCATGCTCATGGGTGACGAGATGGGCGAGCGCGCCGGCCGCCGCCGTCACCGCCAGGAACAGGAAGAACCTGACCGCGCCGAACCGCCGCGCCAGCGCGCTGCCGAACGGCAGCAGCCACAGCACGTTGAAGCCGAGATGGGTCAGATTGGCGTGCAGCAGCGAATAGGTGACGAAGCTCCAGACCTTGGCGCCGGCCCCGCCCGGGATCTGCAGATTGAGCAGCGAGGAATCGTAGCGCTTGGGGATGAAGCCGAAGACGTCGATGGTCCAGTTCTCGAGCTCCGGCGGCAGCAGCACCCGCAGATGGATCACCGCCAGCAGGACGATGTAGGCCGTCAGCGCGAACGGCAGCGTCAGGATCGGCTCGCGCGGAGCCTCCTCATGGGCGGCCGGGAGGCCGGGCTGAGAATCCTGCGGCGGAGAATCGTGCGGGGAATCCAAGGCAGTTCGCTTTCAGGCGCGATCGGAGCGATCCGTCTGCAGATAGTCGCCTTTGCCGGCCTAGCGCAAGTGCACAAAAGGAAAAGGCAGGGCCCTGGGAGGCCCTGCCTGTCCGTGTCGGCCTTCCGGTGCCGGAGGAATGAAGGTGTATCCCCACCCCTCCCCGCGGCCCGTGACCAAACTGTTTGACGCCCTGTGTACAGGCCCCGCCGAGAACCTGGATGAAAGCGGCGAGGCTTGCGATCGGGATCACCATAGCAGCGCGGCGCGCGGCGCAAAGGCCATAGTTAATTTAACGTTAACGACGCAAAGACCGCCTTAACGGGGGCGAAATCGCCCTCCCGGCATGGACGCTGCAAATCCCCTCCTGCACAACAACACAAGGGATCGCGGGTGCACTGAAGCGGGACAGCTCTGTCCCTTCGAGGTTGCACCCCGGGATAAGCGTTCAGACATGAAACATCCGTCGAGCCGCGCGTTCTTCGCGTATTGGGACAACAAGCGCGGCGCTGCACGGGCCCCTGACCGGGCCGACATCGATCCGGCCGCGGTCCGCGGCCTGCTCGGCGATATCTTCGTGCTGTCCTGCGAGCCCAATCTCGGCTTTCCGTTTCGCGTCGCGGGCACGCGCGTCTGTGCACTGGCGGGATGTGACCTCAAGGACCAGAGCTTTGCGGCGCTGTTCGTTGATGCGAGCCGCGGCGAGATCGAGGAGATCACGACCATCGTCGCCGACGAGGCGCTGGGTGCGATCGCCGGCGTCACGGCCCTGCGCGAGGACGGCAGCAAGGCCTATCTTGAGCTGCTGCTGCTGCCGTTCAACGCCCGCCCGCACACGCCGGTGAGCGTGACGGGCGTGCTCGCGCCGTTCGACGACGAATGCGGCGCGCTCTCGACCTTCACCCTCACCTCGTGGCGCTATCTGCACCAGCCGGAGAAACTGCTGCCGCGCGCGATCCGGAAATTGCAGATCGCACGCGGGCTGATGGTGTATGAGGGGCTGAGATAGTCGCCCGCTGCCCGACGCGCCGCATCGTTCGCAAGAGGAACCCGCCGCGCGGCAAATCAACGCGCGTGCCGATGGCCGCTTTTGCCGGATCTGCGTCATTCCTGATGTCGTTGCCAACGGTTAGCTTCCGCCTCGCGTGAAGCAACGAGGATCGGGTGACATCATCATGCTATGGCGCATTCTGGCGTTGAGTGGCGTCGGCTGCGTGGCCCTGCTGGCGGCAATCGGCGGAACCTGGCTGTTCCTGCTGCCTGGGTCGCCGGCTCGGGAGACCGCGCCTGCGATATCCAAAGACGAGACCGAGGCGACGCTTGCGGCGCTGAAGCCGCCGAAGCGAGAGCGCCCCCTGATCGCCGTCGTCGGCATCAACGACCTGAGCGAGACGACCGACTATCTGATGCCATATGGCATCCTCGCGCGCGCCGATGTCGCCGACGTCCTCACATTGGGGACGCAGCCCGGCCCCGTCGCACTTTATCCCGCGCTGAAAGTGCAGCCGCACGCGACGACCGCCGAGTTCGATGCTTTACATCCCGGCGGCGCCGATTACGTGATCGTGCCCGCGATGAGCCGCGAAGACGATGCCGTGGCGTCGCAATGGATCAAAAGCCAGGCCGGCAAGGGCGCGATCATCATCGGCGTCTGCGTCGGCGCCAAGGTCGTTGCCAACACCGGGCTGCTCGACGGCCGGCAGGCCACCACGCACTGGTATTCCGTGCGCGATCTGCAAAAGCATTCCGCGATCCGCTATGTCGCGGACCGCAGGCTGGTGGTCGACCGCGGCGTTGCGACAACGACCGGCATCACCGCATCCATGCCGATGGCGCTGACCCTGGTCGAGGCCATCGCTGGCCGCGCCAAGGCGGAGGCGGTCGCACGCGACATCGGTCTGGCGCAATGGGATGCGCGCCACCGCAGCGAGGCGTTCCAGTTCACACGCCCCTTCGCGCTGACGGCGATCACCAACACACTCGCATTCTGGAACCGCGAGCAACTCGGAATCGCGCTAACGCCAGGCATCGACGAGGTGTCGCTTGCGCTGATCGCCGATGCGTGGTCGCGCACCTATCGATCGCGTGCCCTCACCTTCGCGACAACGGCGGAGGCGCAGACGAGCCGCGGCGGTCTTCGCATCCTTCCCGACAAGGTCGCGGCCGATTGGCCGGCCAAGCTGACGCCGCCGCCTGCCGCCGACCTGCCGCCGGCGCGAGCGCTGGATCAGACGCTGCACGCCATCGATGCGCGTTACGGGGCGCGCACGGCCGACTTCGTCGCGATGCAGCTCGAATACCCGCGATAACGGCACGCCGGTGCGCCGCCTGCAACAGCCGACGCACCGTATCTGCGCGGAGCGCCGTTACGGCGTCGCCAGATGCCATGCACCGTTCAGAAAACCGTCGCCGGTGATGTCGCCGGGCTTCTGGTCCTTGGCGAAGGTGTAGAGCGGCTTGCCCTTGTAGGCCCACTGCTTCGAGCCGTCGTCGCGGGTGATGACGGTGTAGCCGTCGCCCGCGGCGTCGCTCGCCTCGGCCTTCAGCACCGGCCAGTTCGTCGCGCAGGGACCGTTGCAGGCGGATTTGCCGTCCATGTCCTTGTCGAAGGTGTAGAGCGTCATGCCCTTGGCGTCGGTGAGCACGCTGCCCTTGTCGGTCTTGCCCGTCTTGGTCGGCGGTGCGGCGAAGGCGGCGGGAACGATCGCGAGCGAGAGTGCGAGCGCGAGCGCGAGGCGGATCGAGGACGTCATGATATCTCCTGTCATGCAATTGGCTTGCAGGAGGTAGGACGCCGCACGCGGTCCGGTATTCCTGACAGCGCGGCAAAGATATTTTTCGCTGCGCGCGACGACGAGGTGGAATAAACTGGGATCGACATGAGCAAGCCGCATTGGCGTCCCGCGCACGCATCCGACCTGCCCGCGATCAGCGCGATCGCGGCGCGGATTCATCCAGATCTTCCCGAAAGCCCTGAGGTGCTCGCCGAGAAGATGCGGCTCTATCCGGACGGATGTCGCCTGCTCGTCGTCGGCGACGAGATCGCCGGCTATGGGCTTTCGCATCCCTGGAAGCAGCACCGGATCCCGCCGCTCGACGGCTTGCTCGAACGACTGCCCGAGGATGCGGATTGTCTCTACATCCATGACGTTGCCGTGTTGGCCGAATCTCGCGGCGGAGTTCTGCGCGCTTATATCGCTGACATCGAGCAGCTCGCGCGCGCGTCAGGCCTCGCGACACTCGCATTGGTTTCGGTCTACGCTACCCAGCCGTTGTGGCAGCGTCTCGGCTTTCGGCCCGTCACGGCGGATGCGGACCTGCGCGCAAAGCTCGCATCCTACGGCGAGGGCGCGACCTACATGCTGCGCGACCTCGCTGCGACGTAACGTCCCCTCCCGCCTCACGCGGGCGTGAACCGCAGCCTCGAACCGGGTCGGATCAGCTCCCGTCGAAGGTGTGTGCGAGCCCTTCCGGTCTCGCCGAACCGAGGCTGGAGACGATCCATGAAGCTCACATTGCCGAAACTTGCTTTCGTCGCGTGCGTTGCGACGGCCGCGTTCACCGCGACCAGCGCGAACGCAGCGCAATACCGCACCTATGGCTGCGACACCGCCTTCTTCGAAGGCTGCGGCATCGTGGCCGAGACGCCGCCCGCACGTGTCAGAATCCCCCCCACCGTCATCCATCATGACACCTCGCCCACCTACATGAAGCAGACCGACCCGCGCTATAGCTCGTCCATGCGTGATGGCGGCGGAGGTGGCGGCGGAGGAGGTGGCGGCGGTGGCGGCCGCTGAGCCCGCCTGACTTTTCAGATGATGTCGCCGGTGCAATCCGGCGGCATCATTGTCGCCTGCGCTGAACGGCGCCGATTCAGCCGCGATTCTTCTTCTTCGGCTTCTTTCCGGAAGCACCCTTCGCGGACCACGGCATGACCGACGGCTCCGCGTGACCCGGCTTGTTCTTGTGCTTCTTCTTGCCGAAAGACGACGGAGCCTCGTCGAATTTCGGCCCGCGCTCGCTGTGAGGCTTGCTGCGCGGCTTGAACTCACTCTTGTCGCGCGGACGATCGTCGCGACGTTCACGATGATCGCTGTCGCGGCTCTCGCGCCGGGGCGCGTGGGACCGCTCCTCCGCAGGCGCCTGTTGCTGCGGCGCGCCCGCCATCGGCTCGAGGCGGATATTGTCTTCCTTGTCCGGACGCTTGATCTTGACGGCGAAGGACTCCGCGACCCGCTCGGATATCTCGAACTCGGTCGTGGTGTCCATGATCTTGATGGCGCCGATATCGCCCTTGTCGATGCCGCCACGACGGCAAATCATCGGCAGCAGCCAGCGCGCTTCCGCATTCTTGCGTCGTCCGATGTTGGCGCGGAACCAGACGGTGGCCTCTCCCATGCCGTGACGGGCTGAGGATTTGCCTGGTTTCGATCGCGGCCCCGCTGGGCGATCGTCGCCGCGTGAGCTGTGGCCATCGTCGCGCGGCGTGCGAACATTGTCGCGACCGCGATCGTCACGCGGCCGGCCAGCTCGCTCGCCGGGATCGAGGATGTCTTCGGGCGATGGTAGCCGCGCGCGATAGAGCCGCGCCAGCGCGGCGGCGATGTCCTCGGCCGACCGCTCGGCCAGCAACGCCTGGGCCAGCACCAGATCGTCCGCCGTGGTCTCTTCGGTGAACAGCACGTCCTTCATGCGCTCATGGTCGAGCTTGCGGATTTCGTCCGCCTGCGGCGCCGTGCCCCAGTCGGCGTCGACCCCTGCGAGATTGAGCAGCAGCTCCGCGCGCCGGCGACGGGCGGGCACGACGATCAGGACGCTTGTCCCCTTGCGACCCGCGCGCCCGGTGCGGCCCGAGCGATGCTGCATGACCTCGGCGTCGTTGGGCAGGTCGGCGTGAATGACGAGGTCGAGGCTCGGCAGGTCGATGCCGCGGGCGGCAACGTCGGTCGCGACGCAGACGCGGGCGCGTCCGTCGCGCAGCGACTGCAGCGCCATGGTGCGCTCGTTCTGCGTCAATTCCCCCGACAGGGCGACCACGGAGAAGCCGCGCTCCAGCAGCGCCGCCTGCAAATGCCTGACGTGATCGCGCGTACTGCAAAACACCAGCGCGCTCGGCGCCTCGTAGAAGCGCAGCACGTTGACGACGGCGTGTTCGACATCGCCGGGGGCGACCCGGATGGCGCGGTACTCGATGTCGGCATGACCGCCTTCGTCGCCGGCGACTTCGATCCGGAACGCCTGCTGCTGATATTGCTTGGCGAGCGCAACGATGCCGCGCGGGAACGTCGCCGAGAACAGCAGGGTGCGGCGCGTCTCCGGGGTGGTCTTGAGGATGAATTCCATGTCCTCGCGAAAACCGAGATTGAGCATCTCGTCGGCCTCGTCGAGCACGACGACCTTCAATTCCGAGATGTCGAGGCGGTTACGCCGCAGATGATCGCACAACCGGCCGGGCGTACCGACGACGATGTGGGCGCCAGCCGCAAGCTCGCGCTGCTCGCGTCGCGGATCCATGCCGCCGACGCAGGAGACGACCCGCGCCTCCGCATGCTGGTAGATCCAGGAGAGCTCGCGCTGAACCTGCATCGCGAGCTCGCGGGTCGGCGCCACGATCAGGGCGAGCGGCGCGGCCGCCCGCCCGAACCGCTCGGCATCGCCGAGCAGGTCCCTGGCCATGGCGAGGCCATAAGCGAGGGTCTTGCCGGAGCCAGTCTGGGCCGAAACCAGGAGGTCGCGGCCGGCAGCTTCGTCCGCGAGCACGGCGAGCTGAACGGGGGTCGGTGAATCGTAATTCCGCTCGGCCAAAGCGCGGGCGAGCGGCGGGGTGAGGGCCGGAAAAGACACGGGATGGAGAACCTTGGTTAATTCAGGCGCGCAAGCGGTGAACCGAGGGGCCTGAGCTGCGTGCGCGGCAATCGGCCCGGCCGCACGCTGATTTGATCTGGGCGCTCTTTACGCCAAGTGCCCGGAAATCACCATGCCTATGATGCATGGCTTGGCCAAGAGAACCGCGCCCTGGAGGTTGCAGAGGACTTTTACGGCTACCTTGAACGGTTAATGGACATGGTCTTGCCGCACCGGCCGTCCGATACCAAATCGTTTCTCACAAGAGACAACGGGGGAAACATGGCCGACAAGATATCGCTTGCCGACAAGCTCGCAACCTTTGAGGACCTCTGGTCGCCGCGCACGGTCACGACCTTCAACGATTGCGACGTGATGGTAGTGAAGGTGAAAGGCGAGTTCACCTGGCACAAGCACGACGACACCGACGATTTCTTTCTGGTCCTGAAAGGCAATCTGGACATCGAATTGCGGGACCGCACGGTGAGGCTTGGTCCAGGCGAACTCTACGTCGTGCCCAAAGGTGTCGAGCATCGTCCCGTGGCGCGCGAAGAGGTCCATCTCCTGCTCATCGAGCCGACCGGCACGCCGAACACGGGCGACAAGGCCACCGCGGCGGCGCGCAAGCTGGCATAGGAGATGTATCGCGGGCGCACAGCTTTAGTCGGCCGGGATGAAGCGAAGCGTACCTGCCTGACGCGTCGGCTTGCCGGTGTCATTGGTGTGATTGACGCCGTCCATGACGGGCACTTCAGCGAAATCGAACGGGCTTACCCCATCTAGGCAGGCGACATTGATGGCATAGGAGGATTGGTCGGACCGGCGCTGGTGGTGGGTGTAGATTCCACAACGGGAGCAGAAGAAGTGCTGCGCCGATCCGGTGTGGAAGCGGTACGTCGTCAGCACGTCCTCGCCCCGCAGAAACCTGATCCCGCCCATCGCCGCCATGGCAACGACGGCGCCTCGCATTCGGCAATAGGAGCAGGTGCAGCGGCGGATCGACTCGAAGCCGTCGCTGAGTGTCACCTCAAATCGCACCGCGCCACAATGGCACTGGCCGGCCCGAACGTTCGCGTCACTCGTCATGGTCCCTGTGTTCCCTGATCCAGATCATGCCGCACTGGACTGTCTTAGCGAGGATCGCGCGCGATGTAAGAAGAATTCGCGCGACCTCTTCAGTCCCGGGAGGTCGCCAGTCGGCTGAAACCGTTGACCAGCCTTGCTCTTGCCCGCGCAACACTGTCCCTCACCGCGCGGCTCACGGCCCGGGCGGCGCGCCAGGCGTCCGTCTCCTGCAGCCACGCCTTCGCCGCGGCGTATTTTCCGTAACCCCAGGCGAAGGCGGGAATGCGCATCAGCTTGTCGCGCGTGAGATGAAAGAGGCGCTCGACCAGCACCAGCTTGAGCAACTCCCCGACGATGAACGTCACCGCGCCGCTCATGACCTGACCTGTTGCCGTGAGGTACGCGGCAGCCGGCTTAACCGGCTCCAGAATGATGACGGGCACCAAGAACAATGCGAGCGAGGCATATGGAGAAAGTGATTTGATCCAGGCGCTCAAACGCTTGAATTCAACATGCCGCCCGATCCAGCGCGCGACCGGCGCCGCCACGGCCATAAAGACCGCATCCACCAGGAAGTAGATCGCAGCCAGGATATAGGTGACTGGTTTCAGGATTCGCTTCACGGCATCTCTCCCAGGGAGTGAAAGCCGGAACCTGGACCTAAGTTTCACCTCCGCGTGGATAGTTCGCGGCAGCCGAGGGGAACTTTTTGCGGATCGGCTTTTTCAAACCTCGGCATAGTCTGTTCGCTTGTCATCGTGTCCTTCATTCCAGACTGGCTTGTAGCCCGCATGGAGCAAAGCGGAATGCGGAATCGGTCTCTCCGGATTACGCTGCGCTCCATCCGGGCTCCAAGATGTCACTCCACCAGTTCCGGCCACGGCACGATGGTCGACTTCACCGTCTTCATCGCCATGGCGTCCTTCACGGCCTGCGCGACGCCCTCTTCCGTGAACGGATAGATCGTCTGCATCTTCAGCCAGGGATATTTGTCGCGGGTGCGATAGAGCATGTCGACGCCGAGCGGGAGGTCGTTGCCGGTGAAGCCCCAGGAGCCCAGCACGTTGAGATCCTTGGTGCAGATGCGATGCCAGGACGTCTCGATCGAGCCGGCGTCGGTGAACTGGCCCATCTCGACATAGGTGCCGCCGTCACGCAGCATCTCGATGCCTTCGGGGCCGGCGGTGGGGTGCCCCGAACAATCCATCACGAGATCCGCGCCGAAGCCGCCGACGATCTCGCGGACGCGCGCGATGCGTCCCTCGGGCGATTTGATCTCCTCGATGTTCACGGTCGCCTCCGCGCCGAACTCGCGCGCAAGCTTGAGCCGCGGCTCCTCGGGGGCACCGACGCAAATCACGCGCCCTGCCCCCATCTCCCTGGCAGCCGCGACCGCCAGAATGCCGATCGGGCCCGAGCCCTGGATCACCACCGTATCGCCCCAGGTGAAACCGCCCGCCCGCGTGGCGCGGTTGAAGGCGCGGATGCAGGAGGTCAGCGGCTCGGACAGTGCCCCTAACCGCAGCGACATGTCGTCGGGCAATTTGTAGATCTTGGTGCCCGGCAGCATCTCGAGATCGACATAGACAAATTCGGCCCAGCCGCCCCACATGTGCGGCGCCTTGTCGAAGCCGAGATAGCGGCCGTAATAGACCGGCGTCAGGCATTTGTTGGCGGTTTGCGGATAATGGATGCAGTAATAGCAGCGGCCGCAGGGCATCAGCGGCGGGATCATCACTTTCGAGCCGACCTCGAGCGGCTTGCTCATGAAGTCCTCGGTCAACTCCTCGCCGCACTCGACGATGACACCGCCGATCTCGTGGCCGAGCGTGAACGGCCAGGGCAGCGGCTTCGGCCAGTGTCCCTTCAGGATATGCAAATCGGTGCCGCAGACGCCACAAGCGCCGACCTTGATCAGCGCGGCCTTCTTGCCGACCTTCGGCCACGGCACGGTGCGGATGACGGGCTCCGAGCCCGGCCCTGCATGGGTGCAGACGCGAATGGATTCCATGGATGTTTCCTCGATGCCCGTCTGTTCTGATTGATGGTGCGGGCGTGAGGTGAAGCGTATGTGAGATGTGCGTTCGTGCCAAGATGCAGGAATTCGTAGCCCGCATGAGCGAAGCGATATGCGGGAGACAGCGGCCCCGGATATCGCTGCGCTCATCCGGGCTACGGGACACACACCCAAATGTCTTGAGCACCGACCAGCGAACGTGTAAGGCGCCAAGGTTCCATCAGGTGCCCCCTTGAATCCCCTTCCCCAAAATCCCGCCGCGGCGACCGGCTCGTTCGCGGCGATGAAGTCGAGGCCGTACCGGCTCCAGTTCGGCTCTTACGTGCTGGCGATGATGGCCGACAACATCGAGCATGTGATCAGCTATTGGGTGGTGTTCCAGAAATTCCATTCGCCGGCGCTGGCGGGCTTTGCGGTGCTGTCGCACTGGCTGCCGTTCCTGCTGTTCTCGGTCGCGGTCGGCGGGCTTGCCGACCGGTTCGACCCGCGCCGCATCATCCAGTGCGGCATGCTGCTGTTCATCGTGGCATCGAGCGGATGGGGCTTCTTCTTCCTCACCGACACGATCCAGATGTGGCACGCGATGCTGCTGCTGGTGATCCACGGCTGCGCCGGTGTGCTCTGGCAAACCCCGAACCAGTTGCTGCTCTACGATCTCGTCGGCCCCGCCGACCTGCCGAGCGCGGTGCGGCTGAATGCGATGGCGCGCTATCTCGGCATCCTGGTCGGACCTGCGGTGGGCGGAATCATCATGCTGACGCTCGGCACCTCGCACGGAATCATCTTCAACACGCTGTTCTATCTGCCGATGCTGCTCTGGCTGTTCTGGGCGCCGGTGCGCGACAATAGCGTGGCGGTGCGGCGCTTCGCGGTGCGCGGCCTTGCCGACATCGTGCTGACCATCCGCGCCATCGGCACCCAGCCGACCCTGACGGCGATGACATGGCTTGCCGGCCTCACCTCCTTCATGATCGGCAATGCCTACCATGCCCAGATGCCGGGCTTCGCCGGCGATCTCGGCCATGGCGATCCCGGCGTCTCCTACAGCGTGCTGCTCGCGGCCGATGCGGCCGGCGCGGTGCTCGCCGCCATCGCGCTGGAATCCTGGGGACGGCTCAAGGGCACGCCGCGCACCGCGATTCTGCTTGCGATGCTCTGGAGCGTGGCGCTGCTCGGCTTTGCCACGGTGCGGATCTATCCGATGGCGATCGTGCTGCTGTTCTGTGCCGGCTTCTTCGAGCTTTCGTTCAACACCATGGCGCAGGCGCTGGTGCAACTGAATGCGCCGCACGACATTCGCGGCCGCGTCGTCGGCCTTTATAATATGGCGGGGCTCGGCATGCGGGCGTTCAGCGGCATCACCGTCGGGGTAGCAGGCGCGGCGATCGGCATTCACTGGTCGCTGGGGCTGTCGGCCGCGGTGCTGCTGGCGCTGCTGGTCCTGCTCTATGGTCAGGCGACGAGAAAGGCAGCCGGTTGACTCTCGCCCCTGCCCACCGCACCTTTGACACGGGGCCTGGGGAGATCACGCGTTGCGCAATCGCTGGGGCATTCTTGCGATCCTGTTCGTTGTTCGCCTTACCATTGCGTTCCAGTTCCAGAGCGTGGCCGCGGTGGCGCCGCTGCTGCAACAGACCTTCGGCGTCGGGCTCGCCGACATCGGCATCCTGATCGGACTCTATTTCACGCCCGGCGTCGTGCTGGCGCTGCCGGGCGGCGCGATCGGGCGAAGGCTCGGTGATAAATCCACGACCATTGCGGCACTGCTGCTGATGACGGCAGGCAGCCTCGTCATGGCCGCCACCGATATCTGGGGCTTGCAGATGGCAGGCCGGCTCGTCTCCGGCGCCGGCGGCGTGCTCCTGACGGTGCAACTCACCAAAATGGGCGCCGATTGGTTCGCCGGAAAGGAGATCGCAACCGCGATGGCGATCTTCGTCAATTCCTGGCCGGCCGGCGTTGCGATCTCGCTGCTGGTGCTGCCGGCGATCGGCACCGCGTACGGCGCAGGCGCCGTGTTCCTGACCACGGGCGCGCTGAGCGCAATCGGCATCGTGCTGATCATGTTCTATCAGCCGCCGCAGGCGGCGACAGCCAGCGCGGCCGGCTCCGGCCGGCTCGATCCCCTCGCGCTGCTGGCGGTGATCGTCGCGGGCGCGATCTGGGGCCTCTATAATGTCGGCTTCGCCATGATCTTCTCGTTCGGCCCCTCGCTGCTCGTCGAGCGCGGCTGGAGCATTGCGGCGGCGGGCTCGGCGATCAGCCTCGTGATGTGGCTGTCGGTGATCTCGGTGCCGTCAGGCGGATTTCTCGCCGATCGCACCAAGCACCCCTTTGTCGTGGCAATCGCGGCGAGCCTCGTGGTGGCCGGCCTGCTCGCCTGGCTGACCCGGTCCGATGCCGTGGTCGCGATCCTCGTCCTGGTCGGCCTGATCGGCGGCCTGCCCGCCGGCCCGATCATGAGCCTGGCCGCCCGTGTGCTCGGGCCGGAGACACGAGCGATCGGGATGGGCGTGTTCTACACCCTGTTCTATGCCGCGATGATGCTGGGGCCGGCCGTGGCGGGGCGGCTTGCCAAATCGGCCGGGACCGCGGCGGTCGCGCTCGACCTCGGCGCGTTGACAGTGTTGGCCTGCCCGCCGCTGATGTGGCTTTTCGAACGCATCGTGTCTGTGCGTTACCGCCGCGCCCAATCCTAACGCGGCATTAACCCTATGCACCTTAGGGTCGTCCCGGACTCCGCCAGGCGGGGGGTCGGGTTGTGAAAATGGCGTTGGCGAACAAAAAATTTCTTCCGGCCGCCGAAGAGCGTCGGCGTTTCCAGCGGGTGAAAGTGCACCTGCTCGGCCGCTACATGCTGCCGGACCGCCGTGAATTTCCCTGCCAGGTGATCAACATGTCGCCGGGCGGCCTCGCGCTGCTCGCGCCCGGCATCGGCAATGTCGGCGACCGCGTCGTCGCCTATCTCGACCATATCGGCCGCGTCGAGGGCAAGATCACCCGCATCATCGACAATGGCTTTGCCATGACGGTCGGTGCGACGCCCAGGAAGCGCGACAAGCTCGCGGCACAGCTGACCTGGCTAGCCAACCGCGACATCCTCAATCTGCCGGAGGACCGCCGCCACGACCGTATCGTGCCGCGCAACCCGATCGCGGTGCTGACGCTCGAGGACGGCACCAAGATGACCTGCCGCATCATCGACCTTTCCTTGTCCGGCGCGGCCATCGCCGCGGAGAACCGGCCGCCGCTGAAATCGACGGTTCTGCTCGGCCGGGTCCAGGGCCGCGTGGTCCGAAACCTCGAAGACGGCTTCGCGCTGGAGTTCGTCCACGCGCAGCCGATCGAGACTCTCGAAGAGAGCGTTACCGCGCGGTAAAGCGCTGCCACGCCAAATCCCCTGTATTCCCAGCCCTGAAGGCGGCCTCCGCAATGCGGACGCCGCCTTTTTCGTGCGTGATGACGGGTCCCGCGCCGGTTAACGCGCGGCCCGTTTGCGCGTGGAAAGTGCGGTTCCGCCGACGTTTCCGCGTTAATCGATAAAACTTGAATCAATTGCAGTTGTTTCAAATTTTATGAGAATTTGATTCAAGTATAGATCGAATTCGCCGCGCCTTTTACTTGTATTCGTCTCGACTTGACTTGGCTGACTTAGCGGCAACGCAAAAGCTCCATGCGAAATGTGGTCCCAACAAGAAACGGGGGCCGCAATGTTTGATTTCAAGGGACAGGGGAAAGGGCTGGCGCTGGCTGCCATGCTCTTCGGGATCAGCGCGGCAGCGCAGGCCGGCGAAAGCCGTCTGCTCTACGCGAGCCTCGGCGACACCACGCGTGCGCCGATCGGCTGGGTCGAGTTCTGTGCGGACAATACCGCTCAGTGCCAGGGCGCGCCGACGCAGCCGCGCGACATCGTGATGTCGCAGGCCGCATGGCGCGACCTCGTCAAGGTCAATCGCTGGGTCAACGAGACCGTCAAGCCTTTGACCGACCAGGAGCACTGGGGCGTGATCGAAAAATGGTCGCTGCCATCAGACGGTTACGGCGACTGCGAAGACTACGTGTTGTTGAAGCGCAAGATGCTGATCGATGCCGGATGGCCGCGCCAAGCCCTCCTGATCACCGTCGTGCGCGACAAGAAGGGCGAAGGACACGCGGTGCTGACGGTGAAGACCGACAAGGGCGAGTTCGTTCTCGACAATCAGAACGAGAACGTCGTTGCCTGGACGGAGACCGGTTACCGCTTCGTCAAGCGCCAGTCGCAGAGCGATCCCAACGTCTGGGTCTCGCTGGGCGATACCAAGCCGGCGGTCTCCACCGCCAGCGCGAGAGATTAAGAACGAGACAAGGAGTTACGCGACCCGGTCACATCCCCACCCCTCCCCGTCCCAGACCGGTTCGCGCGCGCCCAGCCATCCCCCAATGGCTGGGCGCAACTTTTTTGAGGGGTCTTCGATCAGCCCTGTGACGACCAGGGCACGCGCGCGGCGGTGAAATCGCGCCAGGTACCTTGCAAGGCCGGCCTGACGCCGATCGATGCACGCGCCTGCCAGCCGGCGATCGCGGCGGCGGCGATGGCGCCGTCGGGCGCGGCTCCGAGCCCGTCCAGCAGCGAAGCCGTGACCGCCATGTCGTTGAAGGCGCCGAGCTCCTCCTGCAAACCGGCGAGCCTGCGGGCGAATTTCCTCGCGGACTTGCGATCGGCAAACAGCGGCAGCAGGAACTCGCTGAGATAGCGCAGCCGCTTGGTCGCGAGCCGCACCCGGTGCAGCTCTTCCATCGTGAGCGACTTGAAGCGGCGGCCGCGCTTGAGCACCTTGGCGTACTGCTCCGAGAGAATGCGCTGCGCGAAATTGACGGCGGGCTCGGCGAGCCGGCCGAGATCTTCGGCGGCGACGTCGTTGCGCCAGCCCCGTGTCTCGATCCAGTTGCCCAGACCGATCAGGAACATGGCGCAGCGGCGGTCGTCGAGCGCGTGATGCGCCTTGCGATAGGCGTCGGACTGGCGCTCGGCCGCAGCCCGGCCGAGCGCATCGAACCCGGCGATGGAAGGGCATGCCTTCGCGATCGTCGGCAAGGTCTCCAGCTGGAACACATCCCAGTCGCGTGCGGCGGACAGGTCTTGCGCCAACCAGCGCGCCTCGGATCGCAGTGCGTCGAGATTGCTGAGCGCGCCAACCGAGCGCATCAGGTCGAGCGCCGATCGGATCCGGCGCAGCGCGACGCGCAGCTGATGCACGCCTTCCGGATTGCGCCCGTCCTCGGCCGCCGGCAGCGACTGAAGCAGATGCAGGAAGCAGGAGCGCAGGATCGTCGCGAACGCCTCGTCGAGCGTCACTGACGGGTCGAGGCGAAGTTTTCGCGGGCGTCGCGCCGCCGGTGGCGTGCCGGCGGCAAGGTCGAAGCCGCGCGCCGATTTGCTGCGGATGGACGGCTTCACCGCGCCGTGCTCGGCCAGCCGCAACGCGACCTCGTAGATCGCGCTGGCGCTGCCGCTCTTGAGCTCCAGCTCGATCTCGCTCACCGGCAGCGATCGATCACTTGCCGTCAGCACGCCACGGTCGAAGGCGATCTCGACCGTGCCGGACGGCAGATCGATCATCCGCGCGTGGCGGTGAACGTCGGCTGTGAAGACGGCTTCGAGCGGCCGCGCTTCGAGATGGCTGCGAAGCTTCTCCGGAATGAAAGGCATCGCCAGGGCGAGATCGGGCGCCAGCGAGGCCACGCTCGCCTCCCACTCGCCGCGGCGCAGCGGATCGTCCGCCGCCTCGGTCTTCACGGTCTGCACGAAGCGCGCGCCGCTCTGGCGAACGCGCAGGCTCAGGCCGTTGCGCCGAAGCATCCGCTCGGGCGTATCATAGTAGACGGATCTGAGATGTTTTCGCGAGCCCTTGTTGCGCGCATTGGCCGCGACGACGGGTGCGGCATTGAAATGCGCGATGCGATCGGCGTCGACCAGCAGCTTGAGCTCGATTTCATGGGGATGCGCGGCAACGCTCGACTGCGGCGGCTCCGGCGCGGGCGGGGCATCTTGCGATGGCGTCTGATCACTCACGGCGCCCTCGACGATCGCAGGTTCGGCCGGTTCAATCTGCCTGAGGAAGCCGGCGGCGACTTTCGTCCTCTTGTTGTCCTTCGGGACAGCATTCCCGTCCGGCGCGCTCGGAGTTTTGCGAGCCGGTGTTGCGTCTGATTTCAGCATTTGCGGTAACATGACAGTTCAATGACAGAGCGGCAGCATATAGCCGGTCAGGCCCGCAAGGAATAGTCACGTTATGTCGCGCCGCGTGATCATCGACTGTCATAATCCGCGGCAATGTTGCGAACTACATTACTGCAGGGATTCGCGGGCGATCGAATTGATGGCGAATCTCGTCGTTCTCGAAACCGAGATGAACGCGTTCGCGAGCTTGACTCATGCTGGCCGAGAAATTCTTTCTGGTTCTGGAGACGCTTAGAAGCCACGCGTCCGATGAAAGACCGGCGATTGTGACAAGCGCTGCGCCGCCGCCTGCCGTCCCTGCGATCGCAACTGCCTTGCATTGCAAGAAACCGGTTCCCGACGAGCCGGAATAGAAGCAATCCAGCCTGGACGATCGGTATTTAGTGCTGCGCGCTCAGGCGCCCAGCACGTCCGCGAGCCGCAGCTCGTCGGCGGCGGGATCCTTCAGGAACAGCTCGGCCTCGATCTCCTGCAGATGCGACAGCATCTCACGGCGCGCGGCCTGCTTGTCGCGCTTGCGGATCGCGGCGACGATGCCGGCGTGGTGGTCAGTGCCGCAGGCCGGCGTGTCGTGACGGCGGTACAGCAGGATGATGAGCGAGGAGCGCGCGATCAGCTCCTTGAGGAAGCCGAGATAGATGCTGTGGCCGCTCATCTCGGCGACGAGCTTGTGAAACTCACCGGACAACCGAACCGAGGCGCGCGCGTCGCCGCGCAGCTCCGCCTCGCGCTCCTCACCGAGGTGTTGCTGGAGACGATCGAGCCAGGCCGGCGACATCGCTTCGATGGCGTGATCGACGATGGTCGGCTCGATCAGGCGTCGCGCCTCGAACACTTCGCGGGCATCGGCGGGCGTGGGACGCGCGACGAAGGCGCCGCGGTTCTTCTCGATGTTGACGATGCCCTCATGCGCGAGCTGCTGCAGCGCAGTGCGGACCAGCGTGCGGCTCGCGCCATAGATCTCGCCGATCTCGTCCTCGCCGAGCTTGGTACCCGGCAGCAGGCGGTGCTCGAGGATCGCGGCGGTCACGCCCTCCCGGATGCGGCTGACGCGATCGCTGGCGTCTGGCGCGTCGGATTTGGGGCGGGGCTTGGCGGCCATGGCTGCAGGGGCTCGATCGACGACGTTCGCCTCGGATGTTAGTCGACCAGCTGTATCCAATCACAGGCGAAACTTTATACAATCGTCGCCCGCTTTGTGTGCAGGCGTCTGCGCGCAGGTTTGACGGCCGGGATGCGCCGGATTCGATCTAACGATCTGACTCCGCTGCACAGTTTTGAGAAATCGGCAGACCGAAGGCGGTTGGCACGGACCTTGCGGAGAGAGCGGCAGCACCGCCTTCCTCGGACACGCCATGGCCACTCCCGCCGCTCTCGAACTGGTCGCCGTCACCAAGCGCTACGACACCACGCTGGCGGTCGACACCGTCAATCTGAAGATCCCGGCCGGCACCTATTGCTGCCTGCTCGGCCCGTCCGGCTGCGGCAAAACCTCGACGCTGCGGATGATCGCGGGCCACGAAGCGGTCAGCGAGGGCGACATCATCCTGGGCGCGCAGAACGTCACCGACCTTCCGCCGGCCGAGCGCGGTACCGCGATGATGTTCCAGTCCTACGCGCTGTTTCCGCATCTGAGCGTGATCGACAACGTCGCCTTTGCCCTCAAGATGCGCGGCATCGACAAGCCGACGCGCCACAAGCGCGCCGGCGAATTGCTGGAGCTGGTGGCGATGAGCCAGTATGCGGGCCGCCTCCCGGCACAGCTCTCTGGCGGCCAGCAGCAGCGCGTCGCGCTCGCCCGCGCGCTGATCACCGAGCCGCAGATCCTGCTGCTCGACGAGCCGCTCTCCGCGCTCGATCCGTTCCTGCGCGTCAAGATGCGCGGCGAGTTGAAGCGCCTGCAGCGCGAGCTCGGCATCAGCTTCATCCAGGTCACCCACGGCCAGGAAGAGGCGATGGCGCTCGCCGACCACATCGTGGTGATGAACCACGGCAAGATCGAGCAGCAGGGCACGGCCCGCGACATCTTTCACCGTCCCCGCACCGAATTCGTGGCGCGCTTCATCGGCGGCCACAACGTGCTCAGCGACGCCGGCAAGTTGATCGCCGTGCGCGCCGATCAGCTCGGCATCGCGCCGTTCACTGACGGCGCGTTCGGCGCGCCGGCGCTGCTGACCCAGACCGAGTACCAGGGCTCCTACATCGCCGTCTCGCTGACGCTCGACGACGGGACCGCCCTGTTCTCCCACGTTCCCGAAGCCGCTTTCGACGTCCACCCGTTCCGTCCGGGCGATCGCGTGCTGGCCACCTGGGATCCCGCCAAGGCGCAACGTCTGCAATAGCGCCGATCGATCACTGGAATGCGCAACAGAGGAGTGACTGACATGAGCAAGACCACTGGCACGAAGGGCGTCAGCCGCCGTACGCTGCTCAAGGGCACCGCAGGTCTCGCCGGCCTTGCCGCCGGCTCCGGCGCCATCACCGGTTTTCCCTATGTGAAGTCGGCCGACGCGAAGGTGCTACGCTATCTCGGCACTGCCGTGAACGAGGGCGACGACATCTCCAAGCAGTGCCTGAAGGACACCGGAATCAAGATCGAATACATCACCGCGACCACCGACGACGTCACCAAGCGCGTGATGACCCAGCCGAACTCCTTCGACGTGCTGGACACCGAATATTTCTCGCTGAAGAAGATCGTGCCGTCGGGCAACATCCTTGCGCTCGACGCCAGGAAGATCAAGGAATTCGACAACATCACGCCGGTCTTCACCAAGGGCGAGACGCCCGGCGGCAAGAAGATCGGCGGCCAGGGCACCGCGCCCTGGAAGGTGCTCTATCTCGAGGGCAAAGACTCCAAGAAGTTCGCGACGTCGGCGACCGAATTCGTCACGCTGATTCCGACCGTCTACAACGCCGACACGCTCGGCATCCGTCCCGACCTGATCAAGCGCCCGATCAGCTCGTGGTCCGAACTGCTCAACCCCGAGTTCAAGGGCAAGGCCTCGATCCTCAACATCCCCTCGATCGGCATCATGGATGCCGCGATGGTCGTGGAAGCCTCCGGCAAGTACAAATATGCCGACAAGGGCAACATGACCAAGGAAGAGATCGATCTCACCATGAAGGTGATGACCGAAGCCAAGAAGGCCGGCCAGTTCCGCGCGTTCTGGAAGGACTTCAACGAGAGCGTCAATCTGATGGCATCAGGTGAGACCGTGATCCAATCGATGTGGTCGCCGGCGGTGACCAAGGTGCGCTCGATGGGCATCCCCTGCACTTTCCAGCCGTTGAAAGAAGGCTACCGCTCCTGGGCCTCGGGCTTCTGCGTCTCCAAGGGCGTCTCGGGCGCGAAGCTCGAATGGGCCTACGAGTTCGTCAACTGGTTTCTATCAGGCTATGCCGGCGCCTATCTCAACCGCCAGGGCTACTACTCCGCGGTGCTCTCCACCGCGAAGGCGCATATGGAGCCCTATGAGTGGGCATACTGGATGGAAGGCAAGCCGGCCGAGAAGGACATCAAGGCGCCCGACGGCTCGCTGCTGGAGAAGGCCGGCGCCGTGCGCGACGGCGGCTCCTACGAGGACCGCATGGGCGGCGTCGCCTGCTGGAACGCGGTGATGGACGAGAACGACTACATGGTCCGCAAGTGGAACGAGTTCATCGCAGCGTAATGTGATGGACACCTCGGAGGACATCCTGCAACAGGCATCCCCGGATCTCATCCGGGGATCGGACACCGCGCGCGCTGCAAAGGCCGCGCGGTGGTCGCCGTCCTTCATCTCCTGGCTCCAGGCCGGACCGATGATGCTGGTGTTTCTCGCCTTCTTCCTGATCCCTCTCGTCTTCGTCGTCATCGTCTCGTTCTGGGACTACAACGAATACCAGTTGCTGCCGGCCTTCTCCGGCCGCGGCTACACCGACACGTTCGAAGGCTGCATCGCGCAGCTCCCCGAGCTCTGCACGATCGGGCGAACCTATGTGATGACGCTGAAGCTCTGCTTCATGGTCTGGGCGATCACGCTGTTCATCGGCTTCTGGGTCGCCTATTTCCTCGCCTTCCACGTCAGGTCGAAGACCTGGCAGATGGGATTGTCGCTGCTCTGCACGATCCCGTTCTGGACCTCCAACGTGATCCGCATGATCGCCTGGATCCCCCTGCTCGGCCGCAACGGCCTCGTCAACTCCGGCCTGGTCAAGACCGGCCTGATCAACCATCCCGTGGAATGGCTGCTGTTCTCCGAATTCTCCGTGGTGCTGGCGCTGGTGCACCTCTTCACCTTCTTCATGGTGGTGCCGATCTTCAATTCGATGATCCGCATCGACAAATCGCTGATCGAGGCCGCCTATGACGCCGGCGCCACCGGCTTCCAGACGCTCGTCAACGTCATCATCCCCCTGGCCAAGCCCGGCATCGTGATCGGATCGATCTTCGTCATCACCATCGTGATGGGCGACTTCATCACCATCGGCGTGATGGGCGGCCAGCAGATCGCCGCTGCCGGCAAGATCATCGAGACGCGGGTGAACGCGCTGCAATTCCCTGCCGCCGCAGCCAACGCCGTCATCCTGCTCGTCATCACCTTCCTGATCATCACCATGATGTCGCGCATCGTCGACATCAAGAAGGAGCTCTAGAGCATGACGGAAGGACGCCCGCGCTCGTTCTACGTGCTCGCGATCTTCTTCGCGGCCTATGTGCTGTTCCTCTACGGGCCGATGATCGCGATCTACGTGCTGTCGTTCCAGGGGCCGCAGGGCGGCCTCACCTTCCCGATGAACGGCGTGTCGACCTTCTGGATCGCAAAGCTGTTCAAGGGGACCGGCATCGTCGATCTCGGCGCGGCCTTCCGCCGCTCGCTATTGCTCGGCATCATCGTGATGATCGTCACCGTCGTGCTGTCGGTCGCCGCCGGCATGGCTTTCCGCAGGAAGTTCAGGGCGCAGAGCATCCTGTTCTACTCCGCGATCGCGAGCCTCATCGTGCCCTCGATCATCACCTCGCTTGGCATCTCGCTAGAATTTCGCATCATCGACGACCTGATCAAGGCGCATTGGAACGAGAATTTCGAGACCTCGATGGGCCTGCTCACGTCAGGCCTGGGTGCGCATCTGACCTGGACGCTGCCGTTCGGCCTGCTCATCATGTTCGCGATCTTCAACCGCTTCGATCCCAGGCTCGAAGAAGCCGCGCGCGATCTCGGGGCGACGCCATGGCAGACGTTCCGTCACGTCGTGCTGCCGATCATCCTGCCCTCGGTGATCGGCATCGGCCTGTTCGGCTTCACGCTGTCCTGGGACGAGCTCGCCCGCTCCAGCCAGGCGATCGGGGCCGTGAATACGTTGCCGCTTGATCTGCAGGGCCTCACCACCACCGTGACGAACCCCGACATCTATGCGCTCGGCACCGTGATCTCGGCGGTGTCGTTCACCGTGATCACGCTTGCGCTCGGCACCATCCACGTGCTCAACAAGCGGCAGGCGGCCAAGGGCTCGGATGCCGGCCAGGGACTTGTCTGATCGCGATGCGACTTCACGTCGTCAATCCCAACACGACCGCGTCGATGACGGCGAAGATCGCCGCTGCTGCGCGCAGCGTCGCCCTGCCCGGCACGGTGATTGACGCGCGCCAGCCGGCGATGGGTCCGGTTTCGATCGAAGGATTTTACGACGAAGCCTTCGCCGTGCCCGGCATGCTCGGCTGCATCCGCGAGGCCGACCGCGACGGTGCGAATGCCCACATCATCGCCTGCTTCGACGACACCGGCCTGGATGCCGCGCGCGCCGTCGCCAAGGCGCCGGTGGTCGGCATCGGCGAGGCCGGCTTCCACATGGCGAGCCTGGTCGCGGCGCGCTTTGCCGTGGTGACCACGCTCGGGGTTTCCATCGTGCCGATCGAACATAATCTGCGGAAATACGGTCTTGCCGAGCGTTGCGCCCGCGTCCGCGCCGCCGACGTCCCGGTGCTTGCGCTCGAGGCACGCAACGCCGACGCGCTCGCAAAAATCTCCGCGGAGATCACGGCCGCCATCCGCGACGACCGCGCGGAGGCGATCGTGCTCGGCTGCGCCGGCATGGCCGACCTCGCCGCCGAGCTAGCCGCCATGCACGGCCTGCCCGTGGTCGACGGCGTCACCGCGGCGGTGACGCTGGCGGAATCATTGGTGCGGCTGGGGTTGAAGACCTCGCGGCTCGGGCCGTACGCTGCGCCGCGGGCGAAACCCTATGATGGATTGTTGTCGGGCTTTCGTCCGTAGGTGCAGCACCACATACCTCTGGACTGCATCAGCAGAGCTTCAGTGTGCCCGGCCGACAACAGCGCAAGCTTTTCGCGGCATCGAGTTCCACAATTGTTGTCGGGCCCGCTGCGACCTGCGAATCTGCAAAGACTTTGATTCGGGGCGCACGCGGGGGCGGAGCATGGCGAGATACTTGACTGCAAAGATTGCAGGAGCACTGGCCTGCGCCGCTGTCGCGGGTTCGGCACTGGCGGCCGACATGCCTGTGAAGGCGCCGCCGGCTGCGGCGACGTCATGGTCGGGATTTTACGCCGGTGTTTCGATCGGCGCCCGCTGGGCTGCCAACGACTGGCAGACCAGTGACGTTTCCCCGAACTTTCCCGGCACGATCGTCCCGACAGAGGGCACCGGCGGCGCAATCGACAGCGTCGCGGCCAGGTTCGGGGGCTATCTCGGCTACAACGCCCAAGTCTCGACATCCTGGGTCGCCGGCGTCGAGGCTGATTTCGGGTGGGCCGACAACAAGAAGACGGTGAATGCTATACCGGGCACAGCCGGGCTCTTCTTCGGCACCCCTTTAGTCGGCCTTCCATCCGGCACCGTGAAGGAAACGTGGGACGGCAGCCTGCGTGGCCGTCTCGGTTATCTCGTTGGGCCCGCCACACTGGTCTACGGCTCTGGCGGCGTCGCGTGGCAGCGCCTCGAAGTGAACGCCAATTGCACTTTGGTTCCCGGAAACCGCTTCTGCTTCGGCAGTGCTTACAATGAAACCTATGCATCGACCAGAGTCGGCTGGACCCTCGGCGGCGGTGTCGAGCACATGATTGGCGGCAATTGGCTCGCGCGCGTCGATTACCGCTATGCGGATTTCGGAACTTGGACCCAGACTTTCTTCGCCCCAGGAATCGGGTTCGACGACCGCTTCACCGCGCACGTGAAGGCCCGCACCCACACCGCAACGGTCGGCATCGCCTATAAGTTCTGAGGCGGAAGCACCGACTCGCGCTCCGTCGAACCAGCTCGGCTTTGCCTGCTTGGACGGGGACCTGCTGCGTACCGTTGCATCGAGATAAATCGGTAACTCGAAACCTTTTTTTGCCGAATTCCGTTCGTTCTGATGGGGCCAGCCTCTTTTTGGTCCCAATTGTTGCTGATCAGTAACACTTTCGGGACGCCCCGGCGGCTTTCGGCCTGCCGGTCTTCGCCACGCACCAAGTTTCAATTTGGGTTTAGTCAGCGATGATCGATCTCGCAGCGGACACTCGGTCCAATACCCTCCTTCGTCTCGGCGCCCAGCCCATCGCGCTGACCGCCGCCGCGCTCCTGCTGCTGATTGCGGGTGCCACCTCGATCGCGATCTGGCGCGCCTATACCGGCGCGGCGCCGGAGACCGACCGGGTCGTGGTCACGCGGCAGCTCCAGGCCCGCACCGCCCAAGCCTCTGAGCAGCTGGTCGAGAAGACCAAGGGGCTGGAGGCGACCCAGCAGGAATCGATCGACCAGCTTCAGGTCGTGCAGGACCAGCTCCAGACCATGAAGCGACTGATGGCGGCGCAGCAGGCTGACACCAAGCGCCTGTCCGAACAGGTCGCATCACTGAACGAGTCGATCGACGGCTTGCGGCAATCGTTTGCCAGCGCACGGGCGACCGAGGTTGAAGCGCCCTCGGTTACCCGCAGGAAACCGGCGCGGCAGCGCGTCCACGCCAGCGCGCGCAAGCGCTCGGGCGGCTGAGCACCCGCCACGCGGGTGGAACTTTATTTTCGCCACTTGTGAACTGGATCACATTCGCCCGTATGATTCCGCGCGATGGTCAGCGTTACCGGATGGCGTGAGCCGATTTCAATGTCCGGGGCTGGCAAGGTCGTTGACGGTATACTGCGTCAACGGCCTTGTTTTTTGTGGGACCCTATTCGCAGACGTCCACGCGGCGGATCCGCCAGCCCGCGGGCGTCATGACACGCTTACGCGCGACGTAGCAGCCGCCATACCCGTCGTTATAGTCGCCGTAGCCGGTACGATAATAGTAGGGGCTGCCGTAATAAGGGTAGCCGTAGCCGTAATAGCCACCGTAGTAGCCGGCGCCGGCGATACCTGCCCCGATCGCAACTCCGGGCCAGAAGCCGCCGCCGTGCCAGTGGCCGCCGTGGCCCCAGCCGCCGCCGTGACCCCAGCCGCCATGCCCGAATCCCCTGGCGTGGGCCACCTGCGGTGCCGACAGCCCGACCACTGCAACGGCCAGCGCCGCCATCATCATCCTGCGTAACATCACTCGATCCTCCGCGTGGACACTCCACGCTTCAAAGCGGGATCAAGCTAACGTCACTTGAGCATTCCGGACAGCCACGCTGTCTCACTTCCGCGCGAGCGTTCAGCACCCGCGGCAGATGCTCTTGAGCTTCTTGTCGAGGAGCTTGTTCTCGGCATTGACCGCGGCATCGGTACCGCCGCCTGAGCCGGTGCCAGTCGTGACTCCGGAGCCCGCGCCGGATGACTGAGCCGTGCCCAGGCTGTTGGTGCCGGGCGGCGGAGCCGGCGAGTTGGCGACGCCTCCGCCCGGTCCCGCCGGACCTCCGGTCGATCCGGCAGAACCGCCGCTCGCCTGCGCGAACGCGACGGCCGGCATCGCCGCGAGGGCAAAGATCACCATCATGGTCTTGAGTGAGACGGTTGCGGGCGATGCGGCCATGAGAAGTCTCCTTTCGCGGTCAACCGCCGCGGCGAAGACCGGTTCCGGAACAAATGCCGTGAGATCAGCTTGAATCAGGGGCGTGCGCCACGCGCAAGCTCATCACGGCGACCTCCAACCAATAGGAAAGGCAAAGTCACGATGACCGATCGCGACCCTTTTGCAGAAGGCGAACGCGCCGCGCGCCAAAACATTCCCGCTGAAGCAAATCCTTATTCAGACGGCAGCGACGAATACGCGTTGTGGTCGGCGGGCCATGAGAAGATCGCGAGCGCTATGGAGGCAAGCGAGTCCGAAGGCATTTAGCCAATCTGCTTCAGGCCCTTCTTGAAGCGCGGACCGTTGGCGACATAGAACTTCGCCGCACTTCCCATCTTCTGCACCTGGGCGTCGTCGAGCGTGCGGATCACGCGCGCCGGTGAGCCGATGATCAGGGAACGTTCGGGAAATTCCTTGCCCTCGGTGATGACGGAGCCGGCTCCGACGATGCTGTTGCGGCCGATCTTCGCGCCGTTCATCACGATCGAGCCCATGCCGATCAGCGCGCCCTCCCCGACGGTGCAGCCGTGCAGGATGACGTTGTGGCCGACCGTGCAGTTGTTTCCGATGACCAGCGGAAAGCCGAGATCGGTGTGGCAGGTCGAGCCGTCCTGGACATTGGCGCCCTCGCCGATCTCGATCCATTCATTGTCGCCGCGCAGCACCGCGCCGAACCAGACGCTGGCACCAGGCTTCAGGCGCACGCGGCCGATGACCGTGGCGGTGTCCGCGATGAAATAATTGCCGTCGGCGGGAAGGTCGGGCGCCTGCCCGTCGAGCTCGTAGATCGCCATGGAAGTCTCCTGTCGCGTTGGCCACAGGAATAGCGAAACGGCAGCCGCGACGCAAAGGCCGCGCCGGCGGAGCTCAATGCGCGGGCGTCAGCCCAGAACGCCGGCGGCGCGCAGCGTCATCAGGAAGAAGGTGCCGCTCATCATGCTCCAGAAGCCGGCGATGAGGGTCGCCATCATCACGAATTCGGCACGGCGGCTTTCCACCCGCATGCCGCGCAGCGTGTTGCGCATGATGATGAAGGGTGCGGCGAACACCAGGAACGGCACCGCAGCGAAGGTCTTCGGCGCCACGCCGTCCTGCAACAGGCCGAAGCCGGCGGGCCGCTGCGCCAGCGCCTGGTATCCGTTCACGAGCGCACCCGCGAGCGCGAAGCCAATGCAGATCGAGAAGAAGGTGTTGAAAGCTTCAGGTGTCATCGGAACGGTCCGCCCTTACGCAACGCCGGAGCATTCCTGTGACAAATGGCGCCGGTTAACGCTACATTATCCTTAAGGGAAGGTTAACGCCGCCGTCCCGTCCACGCAGGGCCGTCCCCGCCCCTTGCGGCCGGGAACGCTGCGCGAAACCGCCGCCGCATGGCATATTCGCCGCTGATTCGTCGGCCACCGGCCGACTTCCGGCTCGACCTCGCGCAAGCTCATGACAGTGTTTTCGGCAGCTCCCCATAGGTCCCCCCGCACGCGCGTCTGGGCGCATGCCGTCCCGATCGTGCTCGGCGGCATTGCTGCGGTCTGCGCGGTCGCGCTCGTCGCCTATCTGTTGTGGCCGACCTGGGGCACCCGCGGCGTGGACGCCCCGGACAAGCTGCCGGTGAGCGTCGGCGGCACGCTATTCAACCTGCCGGTGACGGCGATCCGCATGAAGATCCAGCGCCACTCCGGGCCGCAGGAGCGCATCGATCTCGACTTCGTCTATCCGTCGCTCGAGCCGCCCAGCGCTCCGAAGCACGTCACCGCCGACACGGTGGAAGCGGCGGTGCAATCGATCGACCGCATCTTCCTGTCGATCGCAGCCCATCACGATGCGCTCTCGCCCGAGCAGCGGGCAGCCACGATCTATCCGCGCTATCTCGACCAGGCCGCGGCGACGCCCGCGGATGGCCTGACGATGCGGATGTTCCGCGCCGACACGCCCTACGGCAGCGAAGACTTCTATTCCGCTGCAAGCCCGGCGCTGACCGCGCGCTGCACCCGCGATGCGGCCACCCCGGGCATGTGCCTGTCCGAGCGCCGGGTCGGCGGCGCCGACCTCACCTTCCGCTATCCGCGGAGCTGGCTGTCGCGGTGGCACGATGTGGCGGAGGCGATGGACAGGCTGACGGCGCAGCTGCGCGGACCGAAGGGGTGAGCGGGGCCCGTTCGGCACAGGTCCGAAGTAAAAACTGCGAAAACAACCCCATGCACAGTAGCCAAGCGGCTGTGATTGTTCGTATTTTTCGAAGTCGAATTTCAGCGCTTTGATGTCGTCATGGGGCAGTTGTGAAGCTGCTGTTCGTCATTGCGAGCGCAGCGAAGCAATCGAGAATCCCTCCGCGGAAAGATTCCTGGATTGCTTCGCTGCGCTCGCAATGACGGAGGAGAGACTTACTCCTGATCGACCAGATCGTCCTCTAGGATCGCCATCTGGAACTGGAACGAGCGATCGTCGTCCTCGTCGTCGACGAAGAGCACGCCGATGAATTCCTCGCCGATATAGACTTCGGCGGAATCGTCCTTCTTCGGCCGCGGCACGACGCGGATCTTGGGATTGCCGAATACGCGCTTCAAATACGCATCGAGCTTTCTGACTTCTTTGACGTCCACGGCAAGTCTCCGATCGAAAATGGTCGGCGGGTTTTAGGACGAGACGCGACGAACCGCCAGCATGAATTGCCAAACAATTTGGGGACGAAAAGGGCTGGAGAATCCGGCCCTTGCACGCGAGCTCAAAGCCCCGTCGCGTTGATCATCTGATCCATCGTGCGCGACGGCTCTGCACAGCCGGCCTCGCCGACGATTTTGGCAGGCACGCCCGCGACGGTGACGTTGTGCGGCACGGGCTTGACCACGACCGAGCCGGCGGCGATGCGCGCGCAATGGCCGATCTCGATGTTGCCGAGGATTTTTGCGCCGGCGCCGATCAGGACGCCATGGCGGATCTTCGGATGACGGTCCTCGTTCTCCTTGCCGGTGCCGCCGAGCGTGACGCCGTGCAGGATCGAGACGTCGTCCTCGATCACCGCCGTCTCGCCGCAGACGAAGCCGGTGGCGTGGTCGAGGAAGATGCCGCGGCCGATGCGTGCGGCGGGATTGATGTCGGTCTGGAACACCGCGGAGGCGCGGCTCTGCAGATAATACGCGAAATCCTTGCGGCCCTTCAGCCAGAGCCAGTGCGCCAGGCGATGGGTCTGGATGGCGTGAAAGCCCTTGAAGTAGAGCAAGGGATCGATGAAGCGCGAGGTCGCGGGATCGCGGTCGTAGACCGCAACGAGATCGGCGCGGAAGGCGTTGCCGAGATCGGGATCGTCGCGCAGCGCCTCGCCATAGGTCTGGCGCACGAGGTCACCCGACAGCGCGGAGTGATCGAGCCGGTCGGCAACGCGGTGGATCACCGAATCTTCCAGGCGGCTGTGATGCAGCACCGTCGAATAGATGAAGGTCGCAAGCTCGGGCTCGCGACGGACGATGTCCTCCGCTTCGCCCCGGATCCGCTCCCAGATCGGATCGAGCGATGCGAGCTTTCCTCCCGGATTGACCTGATGCACTGTCATGGATTTGCTCTTTGGCATTTGCTCGTCGAATGGGCTCGTCTTGCCCGTTCTATAGCATAGTTTAGGCGACGACGTCCTGACCGGCTTGCCTGAGAGTGAACAGCGTCTTGCCTCGCAAAAGCACGACAAGACGTTGAAACACAACAGTTTCTTTCGAAGCCCCAAGCAACGAGGTCGGCTCAAAGTGGTCAGAGTTTTGCCAAATTCAAGCCGGGCGGCATCAAACTATTGGTGAATTCTCCGCCAACCGTT
Organism: Bradyrhizobium symbiodeficiens; assembly: GCF_002266465.3. NCBI lineage: Bacteria > Pseudomonadati > Pseudomonadota > Alphaproteobacteria > Hyphomicrobiales > Nitrobacteraceae > Bradyrhizobium > Bradyrhizobium symbiodeficiens. Next base: position 4,709,635 of record NZ_CP029427.2, read on the forward strand.
ATTGCGGGCATGGTTCCAGAGCGAGGACGGGGAGCGAGTTTGAGCATCACCACCGATCAATTGCGCGCGCGCGCCGCGGGTACGTTTTGGCTGCGCGTGGCGGCGGTGGCCCTGCCCCTCCTGATGATCGCGCCGGCGTTCTGGAACGGCTATCCGCTGCTGCAATGGGATACCGGCGGCTATCTGGCGCGCTGGTACGAGGGCTATCTCGTCCCCAGCCGCTCCACCGTGTTCGGCCTCTATCTGCACTATGGCGAGAGCTTCGGTTTCTGGATCAACCTCGCGGCCCAGTCGCTGGCGACGCTGTGGCTGCTGCAGCTCACCCTGCGCGTGCTTGGATTGATGCAGACCTTTCGCTTCGTCGCGATCAGCCTTGGCCTGATCGCGTCGACGGCCCTGCCCTGGCTTGCGAGCATGCTGCTCACCGACATCTTTGCAGGTCTCTCGGTGCTGTCGCTGTTCCTGCTGATCGTCGGCGCAGGCCGCACCTCGCCGCTCGAAAAGATCGCGCTGTTCGTCTTCACCGCCTTTGCCGCGGCGACCCACAGCGCCACGCTCGGCGTGCTGCTCGGCCTTTGCGTCGCGGGCTGGATGGCACGGCCGTTTCTGAAGGAGCGCCTGCCGCTGGCCGGATTGGCGCAAGCCAGCCTCACCATCGTTGCGGGTGGCCTGATGCTGGTCTCGGCGAATTATGCGCTGTCCGGCAAGGCGGCGTGGACGCCCGGCGGATACGGCGTCGCCTTCGGCCGCATGATGCAGGACGGCATCGTCGCGCGCTATCTCAACGACCATTGCCCGCGCGAGCGCTACAAGCTGTGTCCGTATCGCAATGAACTGCCGGCGACCGCCGACGAGTTCCTGTGGGGCAAGAGCATGTTCAACACGCTCGGCCGCTTCGAAGGCATGAACGACGAGATGGGCTACATCGTCGTGCAGTCGCTGAAGGATTATCCGGCCTGGCAGGCCGGCGCGGCGCTGCGGGCGATGGGCCAGCAATTGCTGCATGTCGCGACCGGCGAAGGCACCAATGGCTGGATCCCGCACACCTACGGCATCATCGAGCGCTACGTGCCTTCGCAGGTCGCACCGATGCGCGCGGCGCGCCAGCAGCACTGGGGCATCAATTTCGATGACGTCAACTGGCTGCATGTCCCCGTGGCGCTGGCCTCGATGCTGGCGCTGGTCGCGCTGCTCGCGCATGCACTGGCGAACCGCCGGCTGGACGATTTGACGCTGCTGGCAGCGACCGTGACGCTGGCCTTGCTCGGCAACGCCTTCATCTGCGGCGTGATCTCGGGCCCGCACGACCGCTACGGCGCAAGGATGGTGTGGGTTGCGACCTTCGTGGTGCTGATGGCGCTGGCGCGGCGGTTTGGGGACGACGCCAAGGCGCGATGAGATTGGAGTGAAGCGTCCTCGCGCTTGGCTTCGTCCAGGCAGCGAGCGCATTCATTCGCCTCCATGTGTTCACATCGCCTTGGCGAGCGCGAACAGCCGGAAATCCTCGAGCGCGGCGTGCCGATGGGGAGCGACTTCGCGCCGGTAAGTCTCGGTGTCGACGATCGAGCGGAAGGTGGCGAAATCGCCGTATTCATTGATCGCCGCTTCGTCCCAGCGTTCGCCTGGCGAGCCGACGAGGCTCGTCAGGACCGGCCCGGAAAACACCCGCACGAGCGGCTTACCGGCCGCGAGACGCCGGAATGCCGGCCTATAGCGTTCATGAAAGGCTTCGCGACCCGAGCAGGGCGCGGCGTCGAATCCGTCCTCGTAACGCGCATGCGCGCGGTAGCACAGCAGATTGAGCATATAGACCGGCTGGCCGGGTGGAATCGCGCGCTCGGCGGCGTCAAGGGCTTGCAGGGTGATTTCGATGAGGCTCATGAGACGTCCCGTGTTTCCAGCGCCGCAGAATGCGCGCTGACGCTCCCTGTTTAGCCGTTCGGGAATGGCTCTTGTAGTGACCGCGTGGCCATGACTATGTGGACTACATGTCCACAACGAATTTGCCTCCCGATCTCTCGCGTCTCCTCGCCTTCGTCCGCGTCGTCGAGGCAGGCTCCTTTGCCGAAGCCGCGCGGCGGGCGGGGACGACCACCTCGGCGATGTCCAAGGCGGTCGCCCGCTTGGAAACGGCTCGCGGGTTGCGGCTTTTGCATCGCTCCACCCATTCGTTGGCGCTGACCGAAGAGGGCGACAGGCTGATGGCGGCGGGACGCGCGTTGGTCGAAAGTCTCGCCCGTGTCCAATCCGCGCTCGGCGAAGTCGCGCGCGACGATGGCGGACGGGTGCGCGTGACCGCCCCTGCCTCGTTCGCCCGCGCCTGCATCCTGCCGCGACTGCCCGCATTCCTGCGCGAACGGCCGGAAATCGAGATCGAGGTCAAATTCCGCAACGAGATTCTCGATCTCGCGGCGGAAGGCGTCGACGTCGCGATCCGCTCAGGGCCCCTCGACCGCGCGCCCGGCCATCAGGCGCGGCGGCTTTGCACGTTCTCCTGGATCGCTTGCGCCTCGCCTGCCTATCTGAAGGCGCGCGGCGCGCCGGCGACTCCATACCAGCTTTCCGCGCACGACCATGTCGGCTTCCGCAATCCCGCGAGCGGTCAGATCCTGACCTGGCGCTTCGCCGACCCGCGCGGCAAAGGCCCCATTCGCGTCACGCCCAAGCCCAAGCACATTTGCGACGACGCGCACGCTTCGCTCGCTTTGATCGTGAATGGGTTTGGGATCGGCTGGGGGCCGGCGTGGCTCGTCGAGGAAGACCTTCGCACCGGCCGGCTGGTCGAAGTGCTTGCGCCCTGGCGCGCGTCTGGAGAACCCCTATGGATGCTGCGCACCTCCGACCGCCGCCCGCCCCTGCGCACGCAGCGCGTCATGTCGTTCCTCACCACGCTTGCCGCCGCGTTCAGCGACAAGGCGGTGTGAAGCATCGTCGTCACCGAAATTCAGGCGCCAGGAAGCTGAGCGCCAGGTCCCAGGAGGTTAGCAGGCGAAGACCCCTCCTGGCAGACTCCATATCTCTGTGCGGGAAGGAGTGGACAGTCGCCTCTGTCGGGCCCCTTACGATGGCAACAACTTCATCGCCTCACGCAACATCACCTCAGCCGCGGCGCGAGAGAAACTCCAGCACGCCGTTCTTGTAGACCTTGTCGCCGACCGCACGCATGTGGTCGCGGTTCGGAATGTCGAGCACTTCCGAGCCGGGGATGATCGCACCGAGCGCGCTGGCGCTTCCCGCGACGTCGTCGGTCGAGCCGACCGCGATCAGCACGGGCACGTTGATGCGTGCAGCCTCGTCCTTCGTCATGAGATCGCGTGTGCCACGCAGGCAGGCGGCGAGCGCTCGCCGGTCGGAGCGGGTCTGATCGGCGAAGGCGCGAAAGGTGCGGCCGACGGGATCGGTGACGTCGTCGAGCGATGGCGCCTCCAGCGCCTTCGCGACGTTCTCACCGGGGCCGGTGCCCTCGATCAGGCCGCCGATGCCGATGCCGCCGAGGATCGCCGAGCGCAGGCGCTGCGGCTCTTTGAGGGATAGCCACGCGGTCATCCGTCCGCCCATCGAATAGCCCATGATGTCGGCCTGCGGGATGGCGAGATGATCCATGAGCGCAAGCACGTCGCCAGCCATTGTCGGAATAGAATATTGCGCGGGCTCGTAGAGCTTTGCGCTTTCGCCATGGCCGCGATTGTCGAGCGCAATCGCGCGGCGGCCGTTCTTGCGCAGCTCCGAGACCCAGGTCGGATAGACCCAGTTCACGTTCTTGCTGGAGGCAAAGCCGTGCACCAGGATGATCGGATCGCCCTCGCCTTCGTCGAGATAGGCAATTTCAACGGCGCCGTTGTGAAAGCTCGGCATCATCAGTTCCGTGAGGTCTTGAGGGGAATGGTTGATCTTAGAGCACGATCCGGGAAAGTGTGCAGCGGTTTTCCGGCAACATCATGCTCAAACAATAACCCGAAGCGCGCCGCGCCTCAGGCCGTAACGGCCGCGTTTGCCAGAGCAGCTTCGGCTGCGATCCGGGCACGGCGCAGCCGCCGCGCCCGTTTGCGATCGCACCAGGCCTGGGTCAGGCGCTCGGTCGTCGCCTTGATGGATGAGAGAAGGCCGAACAGCGTCAGTCCCGCGCCGAAGAGCCACAGCGCCAGATCGAACGCGCCGCCGATCAGCAGCAGCGCGCCGCGGCCGAGCAGCTTCATGATCGCGCGCGCCTTGCCGCCCTGCGCTTCGGCAAGCCGCGCCGCGCGCGCGACGTCCTTCGGACCGTCGGCGATGCGCAGCGTATCCATCGCCCCGCGCGTGCCGGTCTTCTCGGCGACGCGGGTGATGTCCTTCCCGAGCCGGACCAGCGCGCCGGCCTTCTCGGCGCGGAACGCCGCCTTGATCGCGCTGACGGTCTCGCCCGGGCGGAACACGGAGCCCTTGGCCACGGCGTTCTGGAGCATCGGCGTATCGACGACCTCGCGCGCGGAGCGGCCGGCCCATTTGGCGAGCCCGTCGCCGAGCCGCCCGACCTTGCGCGCATCCTTCACCAGCGTCAGTCCGGCGCGCACCGGCGCGGCACCACCGACGGACACGTAGGTGGCCGCCGTCACCGCAAGGCCGGCGGCCGCAAGCCCGAGCACGAGGCGGTCGGTGTCCTCGCCCATGGCAAGGTGCTTGCCCTCGCGCACCACGTCCCTGATGTCGCCGATCACGAAGAGATCGCCTGCCACCGTCCCGGAGAGGCTCGCGACGTCGTCGGCATTGCCGGTGACGAGACCGGTGGCGAACCGCTTGGCAAAATGCGAGGTGGAACTCTCGGCTTTGACCGCGTCATTGACGCGGCTCAGCAGGTCGTCGGGCAGCGCGATGTCGCGGTCACGCGCCAGCGCGACGAAACTGTCGGCGAGATCGGCATCGCCGGCGGCGAGCGCGGCTTCGATATTGTCCTGAACCAGGCGGTCATTGTGCCGCAGCAGTTGATCGAGCTTCAGCTCAGAGAGCACGGCTGGATCATCCTGGGCGGCGAGGATCGCGCCGGCCTCACGGGCGTGCGGTGCTACATGCGCTAGCAGGAAGCCGCAGGCCGCGATACCGGTCAACGCTGTGCTGATTCGCAGCCATTTCATATGGAAGAACCCGGCGATCCCTAAAATCGTCTGCGCCTTACGATTCCTCGTTCGGTACAATTTGCTCGTCCAAGAGACATAGTATGCCAAAATTGCGACACAACGTCCCCGACGAAAGAAGGGCTTCTCTCAGGCCTCAAGATTGTGTCGAATTTGCATGAGCAAATGAGCATGGGGCAATTGCGGAGCTTTCGGTTCCGCCGGACTAGCAATCACCTGCACCCGCCAGTATGGTCCGCGGCGCCTTAAAGATGCCGCGTCAGTTCGTGATTGTGTCTGCCGCCATTGCCACTCCAGGATGAGTTAGATGTCCGACCATGTCGTCCCGCACTTCCACAACGATGCCGGTGTCCCCGTCATCGAGATCGGCTCGCAAGAGTTCATGTGCGTGGGCGCCAACCCTCCGTTCGACCATCCCCACGTCTTCCTCGACCTCGGCAACGACAACGAGATCATCTGCCCCTACTGCTCGACGCTGTACCGCTTCGCGGCCGACCTGAAGCCGGGCGAAGCCCGTCCGCCGGAATGCGTCCTGAAGGACAAGGTGGCCTGACCGCGTCCATCGGTCAGGGGTGGCGCTCTCCCGAACGATTGTCATCGCCGGTGCCGGCATCGGTGGACTGACGGCCGCGCTCGCGCTCGCAGCCCGCGGCTTTCGCATCGTCGTGCTGGAGAAGGCCGAGCGGCTCGAGGAAGTCGGCGCGGGCCTGCAACTCTCCCCCAATGCCAGCCGCGTGCTGGTCGCGCTCGGCCTCACCGAGCGTCTCAAGCTGCGCGCCGTCGTCCCGGAGGCGGTCTCGATCATGAGCGCGCGGGCCGGTGGCGAGCTGCTGCGCATGCCGCTCGGTGAAGCAGCTTCGGCGCGAGCCGGCGCGCCCTATTGGGTGGTGCACCGCGCCGACCTGCAATCGGCGCTGGCCGGCGCCGTTGCCGATCATCCCGACATCGACCTGAAGCTGGGCGCGACCTTCGAAGACGTCGCGCCTCATGCCAAGGGGCTCACGGTGGTCCATCGCAGCGGCACGATCCGCCGCAGCGATCTCGCCAGCGCGCTGATCGGCGCCGACGGGATCTGGTCGACGGTCCGCCAGCATCTGTTTCCCGAGGTGCAGCCGCGCTTCTCCGGACTGATCGCCTGGCGGGGCACGCTCGACGCCACCCAACTGCCGAAGGACTACACCGCGCGCCGGGTACAGCTGTGGATGGGCCCGAACGCCCATCTCGTCGCCTATCCGATCGCGGGCGGACGCCAGATCAATGTGGTCGCGGTGCTGCCCGGTACCTGGAACAGGCCGGGCTGGAGCACGCCCGGCGATCCGCTGGAGGTGATGGATGCCTTCGCCGCGCCGCGCTGGCCGGCCTCGGCGCGCATGATGCTCGCCACGGTCGACAGCTGGCGGAAATGGGCGCTGTTCGGCGTGCCCGAAGGCTGCCCCTGGAGCAAGGGTCCGGTGGCGCTGCTCGGCGATTCCGTGCACGCGATGCTGCCTTTTGCAGCCCAGGGCGCCGGCATGGCGATCGAGGATGCCGCCGTGCTCGCCCGGCACCTCAGCTTTGAAGCCGCCGAGAGCACGGCGGGCATCAGTGCTGCGCTGACGCAATATGGCCGTGCCCGCCAGGCGCGGGTGCGGCGGGTGCAGCGGACCGCGCGGCAGCAGGGCCGCATCTATCACCTCAGCGGTCCGCTTGCGGCCGCGCGCGATCTTGCGATCCGCGCGCTCGGCCCGGACCGCATGCTGGCGCGGCAGGACTGGATTTACGGCTGGCGACCCTGATGCGAAGCGCCGCGGGCGCCGCGCCTCAGCGCGACGCTTTGCCGGATTTCGAAGCGGGCTTGGCGAACGCCGCAGGCGATAATTGCGTGGCAGGCGGCGTCGCCTCGGGCGGCGATTCCCGGCACCTGTTGCGGCGCCAGGCCTCCTCGGCCATTTGCGACGACCCGCGCACGGCGACATAGTCGTTGCGATAGGCGAGCTCGGACACCACGGCGCCACCGGCCCCGGTCTCGGCCTTCTCCATCAGCCCACGCAACTCGTCGGTGCGTTTGGCGAGCGCCTTGCGCTCAGCCTCCAGCTGCTTGCAGTCGTACAGTTCGTATTTGGCGGGATCGGCAAAGGCCGGCGCGACCGTCTCGGTCATGCTGGCGCAGCCGGACAGCGCGGCGCCGGCCGCAAGCAGCGCAAGGAGCGCGCCGAAGCCGCGCGGCAATGTGAAGAACGAAGCAGCCATGCCGGATGAATAGTCCCCGTGGATTGAGAATGCCTAAAGCAACAACAGATGTCCGGATTGAGGCTTTGCCTTGTGCGCCCGGCTCGCTTAAGGAAGAGCCGTCCCTCCGGGCCCGCGAAACGCGCCAATTCCAGACGGCCGGAGATGGACTTAAGTGTTTGATCTCGTTGGATCAAGCGGGCATGGCGGAATTGGTAGACGCAAGGGACTTAAAATCCCTCGGCGCGCAAGCGCTGTGCCGGTTCGACCCCGGCTGCCCGCACCACGAGATCTGGTGTCGTTCGGCGCCGATCACACGATGCTCGCCTGGCTGCAAGTGACCTGCTTCCCATGGGGCTTGTTGCAGACCCCGGGCACTCTGACTTGATCCGGTTCGAAACTATGGACGGGCTCGCCCGCGCATTTGCAGATGGTCAGGCTCTTGGCGAGGTGGCCGGCGAATGCTTCGGACGAGGTCACGATCACCGCCCCCTCGGGGCCGATCTCCTCGACGAGGTAGCGCGGCTCCTTGCCACCGTCCCTGGCCACCAGGAGCGAGCGAAATCGATCCTCTTCCGGGAAAGTCAACGACGGCCGCGATCCCGGTGGTCCAAACCTGTCGGTTGCCGTGACTGGAGGTGCTCCCAACGCAACTCTCGGGAGGGTCGGCTTCACCTCGCCGATTTCAACGCTCTTTGGGTCCTTGCCCACATCAAGCGCCTCATTCATGGCTTCGAAGATGTCACCGGCAGTGACGACCCTCGATCCATGACCGTCGCCGATGACCACGGCTCTCGTTCCGGCCTTGATCTTGTCGAGCGCCTCCGGAAGTGAAAGCGTCGGCTTCACGCGCCCCAAAACAATCCGCTGCATCGAAAGCCCCTCCCGGAACTCACCGCTGTCACGATCGAAACGTTCTGCGCCGCCGACGACGTCAGCTCACGCCGGGCCTACTTCAAAACCTTTTTTCGCCCATTCCCGGATGCGCTCCTCCGAGACTTCGATGCATGGTGTCGCAAAAGCCGACGCCCGAACCAGCCCGCCTTGTTGAACTGCGGAATCCTGGTGGCGGGCTCCGCCTGCCGACCGTGTCGGATTTTTTCGATGATGTTTTCGCCTTCTGCTTACCGGCCATGCAATCCTCCGGCAGCCGCCATGACCGGCGGCCTTCAAAAAAATGTTCAGCAATCAGCGCAACGTGTAATCGCAACTTCCGGCAATAATCGTCAATAGTACGGCGCCACCTACGTGCCGTCAACCTCAGCGTGTTATACGACCTCACGCACCACCGGTCACGCCTCGGTGGAGGCGCCTTTGCCCGGCGCGACCTCGCCCGTCGGCCGCACGAGCCGTCAACTTCAAGGCGATGACGCCTCACATGTCCTTGAGAAATGGGGCGCTCGCTGCTAACCCGGGCGAGAACGAGGCGCAGGCTCCATGGCTCAAACTTCCTTTCCCGCCCAGTCCACGACGGAAAGCCTGAAAGTCGGGGCCGACACGTATTCGAGCGCGATCGCCGACGCGCAGAACTACATGAACTGGGTGATCGACCAGTTCCGCCCCTACCTGAAGGGCGCGATCGTCGAGGTCGGGTTCGGGCATGGACTCTACAGCAGAGTGCTCGGAGAGCTTGGCGAGTATTGTGGCGTGGACCACGACCGCGAAAGCGTCGAACGCGCCGCGAAGGCGATGCCCGATCGCAAGTTCGCCGTCTGCGACATTCTGGTCCGCGATCAGCTGAGTTCCCTGTTTCCCCAAGGCGTCGATGCGGTCTTCACCATCAACGTGCTCGAGCACATCGAGGATGACGCCACCGCAATTGCCAATCTGGTGCAGGTGCTCAAGCCCGGAGCCCATCTCCTGATCAGCGTTCCGGCTTTGATGCTGCTCTACAACGATCTCGATCGCCTGGCGGGACATTGCCGCCGCTACACCACGGCACGTCTCGCCAGGCTGCTCGCCGATCAACCGGTCGAGCTGATCCGGCTGAACTACTTCAATCCGATCGGCGGGCTTGGGTGGCTTGCCAATCGCCTGAAGCGACATCAGTCGCTGAACGATGCCGCCGTCAACGGGCAGATCGCCCTGTTCGACAAATATGCCGTGCCGCTGTCGCGGGCGCTCGATCCGCTCTCGCGAAGCTTCTTCGGGCAATCCGTCACCTGTATTGCACGCCGCTTATGATCTCAGTCGTCATTCCTGCGCTCAACGAGCGCAACGGCATCGTCGAAACCATCGGTCGAGCCAAGGCGGCTCTCGACGGCGCTCAGCTCACCCCCTACGAGATCATCATCGTCGACGATGGTTCGGCCGACGGCACCGGCGAGCTTGCCGAACAGGCCGGTGCAAAGGTGCTCAGGCATCCCCACAACATCGGCTACGGCCGCTCGCTCAAGGATGGAATTCGCGCCGCATCCTACGACGCCATCGTCATCAGCGATGCGGATGGCTCTTACCCGATGGAAGCGATCCCGGCGCTCGTCGCGCGCTTCAACCAGGGCTTCGACATGGTCGTGGGCGCCCGGACCGGGCCTAACTATCGCGAGTCGATGCTGAAGTCGCCGTTGCGTGCAATCCTCAAGGCGATCGTCGAATTCACCGCCAACCGCGAGATCCCCGACATCAATTCCGGCTTGCGGGTGTTCGGCAGGCAGGTCGCGATCTCCTATTTCGACCATGTCAGCGACCTCTTCAGCTTTACGACATCGCTGACGCTCGCCTACATGATGAACGCGAAGTTCGTCGACTATATCGACATCGACTACAAGGAGCGGATCGGCCGCTCCAAGGTGAACCTGTTCCGCGACTCCATTCGGACCCTGCAATACGTCCTCGAGGCCTGCACCTACTACAATCCGCTCAAGATCTTCGTGCTGCTGGCGATGATGTGCATGGCGCTCGCACTGGTCTCGCTGATCGGCGGCATCATCCTGCAGCTCGTCAGCGCCTTCGTGCTCGGCGTCGGCGCGATCCTGCTCAGCATCCTCGTCGTCGCCATGGGACTGCTCGCGGTGCTGCTGAAGCAGATCATGAATCAGCGACCATGACCTCCCGCGGCGAGCGAACGCGATGTGCGGCATAGCGGGCATCTTTCATCGTGACGGTCGGCCGGCCGACGGCCGCGCGGTTGCGGCGATGTCGGCTGCACTGGTCCACCGCGGGCCGGACGGCGAGGGCAACTGGCTGGACGGCCCCGTCGGCCTCGCCCACCGCCGGCTCGCCATCCGCGATCTCTCCGAGGCCGGGCACCAGCCGATGCTCGATGCATCCGAGCGCATCGTCGTCACCTACAACGGAGAGATCTACAACGATCACGAGTTGCGCAGCGAGCTCGAGCGATCCTTCGGCGTCCGCTTTCGCGGCACCTGCGACACCGAGATCATCCCTTACGCTTATCTCGCCTGGGGCGAGGCGATGTTCGAACGCCTGGAGGGCTTTTTCGCGATCGGCCTGTGGGACCGGCAGGAGCGCCGCCTGATCCTGGCGCGCGACGGCATCGGGATCAAGCCGCTGTATTATTCCGAAAGCAGCAGCCGCGTCCTGTTCGCAAGCGAGATCAAGGGACTTACGGCGAGCGGTGACGTCGCCGCGCGGATCGATCCGGTGGCCCTGCACACCTATCTCGCAGCGGGCCATCCGGGAACGCAACAGAGCCTGTACCAGGACATCAAGCAGCTCCCGCCCGGCACGATGATCGGATTTACCGAGCGCGAGCGGACCGAGCGGCGGTTCTGGCGGCCGGTGCGCGCGCCCGTGATCCGCGACCTCGACGAAGCCGTTGTCCGGCTGCAATCGACGATCGAGACGGTGGTGAAGAGCCAGATGGTGAGCGACGTGCCGCTCGCCGTGCTGCAGAGCGGCGGCATCGACAGTTCGCTGATCAGCCTCACGCTCGGCCGGCTCGGCCTGAAGCCGCCGCTGTTCACGGCCGGCTTCACCGAGAAAAGCCATGATGAAACCGCGGTGGCGCAGCAGATCGCGACCGCCGCCGGCCTGTCGCTCAACGTCATCGACGGGGAAGCGGGCGAGGATGCCGAGGCTGCGCTGCGGGCGGTGGTCTATCATTTCGACGGCCAATGCGCCGACACGGGCGCGCTCGGCTTTTATCATCTGGCGGGTGCAGTCCGCCGGCATTCCACCGTGGTCCTGTCCGGCGACGGCGGCGACGAATTCTTCGCCGGATATGAAACCTATGCCGCGACCATGATGGCTGAGCGCGCGCGCCAATTCGTTCCGCGCAGCCTTGCCGGCCTGACCGGACGCCTCGCCTATGCCTCGGTACGCGGCAACGAGAAGCGGCTTCCGGCGGCGGCGCAACTCGCCCGCTTCGCATTCGGGCTCAGCGAAGCCGGCAACAGCCCTCATCTGCAATGGCGGCGGCTGGTTCCCCGCTTTCTCGCCGAGAAGATCTATGACAACGGGATGGCCGATCTTGCATCGGCCGACCCGTTCGCGGAATACGCCGGATATTATTCGGAGCCGCATGACAACGTGCTGGATCGGGCGCTGATCGCCGACCAGCGCTTCCATCTGCAAAGCGTCCTCACCAAAGTCGATGCCATGAGCATGGCGCACGGTCTGGAAGTGCGCGTGCCGATCCTCGACCGACGGGTCATGGACCTCGCCGGCAGCCTCGACGTCTCGCTGCTCAATCCCTGGCCCAAGGGCGCGCCGAAATATGTGTTGCGCAAACTCGCCGAGCGCCTGGGCATGCCGGGTGAGGCCGCATGGTCGCGCAAGCGCGGCTTCAACGTGCCGATCGCCCAACTGATGCGACGCGGCGGGCTGCGGCCGATCTGCGACCGGGTGCTCGGCCGCGAGGCTGATGTTTTTGCGCCCCTCCTGAAACCGGAGGCGATCCGGCTGCTGTGGAATGCGCATCGCGAGGCCAGGAGCGACAATGCGTTCGCGCTGTGGCCGATCCTGACGCTGGGCATCTGGTTGACGGGGCTTGCCACCCCCTCGGCGCGCCGAGCGTAGTGAGCGGGCGCATGCCGGACCTGAAGGACCAGACGATCAGCGATTTCGGCGAGCAATGGACCGCGTTCCGCGAGAACCCCGGCTATTACGGCTCGGCGGACCTGCTTGCCGATCTGTTCGGTCCGTTGCTTTCGCTCGACGAGGTCAAGGGCAAGCGGATCGCCGACATCGGGAGCGGCACTGGGCGCATCGTCAACATGCTGCTCGATGCCGGAGCGGATCGCGTCGTCGCGGTCGAACCCTCCGATGCCATGCTGGTCCTGAAGGACAACACGGTGGCGCGCGCGGAGCGCATCGACTATCTGCAGGTGCCCGGCGACCGGTTGCCGCCCGATCTCAGGCTCGACTATGTGGTTTCGATGGGTGTGCTGCATCACGTCCCCGAACCGGCGCCGGTGGTTCGTGCGGCCTACGATGCGTTGCGCCCCGGCGGACGCTGCATCGTCTGGCTCTACGGCCACGAAGGCAACGAGACCTATCTGTCGCTAGCGATCCCGCTGCGCAAGCTCACCGTCCTGCTGCCGCACCGGCTGCTGGTGGTGCTGTCGCATGGTCTGGAATGGATCCTGACGGCCTATATCGGGCTGTGCCGTATATTGCCGCTACCGATGCGGTCCTACATGCGTTCGGTGCTGGCGAAGTTTCCGCGCAGCGTTCGCCGCTTGACCATCTACGACCAGCTCAATCCCGCCTACGCGAAATACTACACACGCGCCGAAGCGGAGGCGCTGCTGTCGGATGGCGGATTCGGGGATGTGAGGCTCTACCACCGCCACGGCTATAGCTGGACCGTGTCCGGCACCCGGCCCGCTTGACCGGCGTCGAGCAGCAGCACCCAGAACAACATCAGTGCGCTGACGAGCAGGATGAAACTGTCGTCCAGGGAGGTCCCCACGATCGAGATCAACGAGGGCATCAGGAGACCGACGGTGAGCGCGGCGGCGAGCGCCATGGCCGAAAGATCGACCAGCAGGATCGCGGCATAGAGCGCGAGCTCGAAGAAGGCATATTCCTTGAGGCGCGGCGAGCTGAGATAGAGCGCAAACATCGCCAGCACCGTGATGCGCATCGCCACGCGGGGGTGATCCATCAGCCAGCGATCCAGCCGCCCGGGAAGCGAACCTCCTTCGTGCGCCGGCCGCTTCCCGATCAAGCGCAGGACGGACAGGGCGAATGGTCCGAGCACCAGCGCGGTCGCGGCGACTGCATAGGTTGCGAAGATCGCCGGCTTGCTATCGATCAGGCCCACATGGCCCATCAGATCCCGCGCCAGCAGCAGCAGTGACGGATTGCTCTCGAACAGTTCGACGAGGTGCTGGTCGGGAATCTTTCCGGCCATCGCAAGCTGCCAACTCGCGAACAGATCGGGGTAGGCCAGCCACGATATCAGGATCGGCAAGGCGAAGCTGAACACAGCCATCGCGATCAGCGTCAGCTTGCGTCCGCGCGGCAGCGGCAGGAAGTACAGCGCGGCCAGCACTGGAAGGAACACCAACTTGAACGACATCACGAGGCCGAGCAGCGCGGCGCCGGCGAGGCGCGACGGAAAGCTGCGGTCCTCCGTCGACCCGGACGCAGGCAGAGAAAGCAGGAGCCTCAGCGCGATCGCGGTCAGCACGCCGCTCAGGATCGCGAAATTGCCCGACGCCTGCACCCATTCGAAACCGACGAAGGCGCCGAGCGTGCAGAGCACCCTGAGCCCGACGTCGCGAGCGCCCGGGCGCTTTCGGCCATGCTCCCGGAAACCAAGACCTGGCAAGAGGAGGCCGCAGAGCACGGCGAGGACAGGAAAGATAGCTTTGTGATGAGCGACCAGAATGCCGCCCGCGCAGAAAGGACGAAAGGCCTCCAGCGTCACCGGCAGATAGGGGTAAGAGAGCTTGGTGCCCTTCAGGTTCTTGACGAAGTAGGGATCGAGCCCGCCGGCATAGGCATCCACCGCCGCGCAATTGACGCGGGTGTCCCAGCCATATCTCACATCGAGCACGGCGTCGTTGGCGAGATTGCCAAGCACCAAGAGCGCGGTCAGTGCGATCAGGCAGGCAAGCCAGATGTTTCGCCTCGAAGCCGTGTCGGCCGAGGGCTCCAACCATCGTGCTGTACCGGTGACATCAGACACAATCGGATACCTTGTCTGGTCTGCTTCTCGCGGCGCCAGCGGCGCCTCGTCGATCGGCCGCCACAGTGGACAGGAGGCGTTTCCGTTTCATCCCGCGCGGCCGACCTGCCCCGCCGGCCGCCGATCTTTAGGGAGGGATGGTGAATCACTGGTTTCCGGGCCTGAGCCGAATCCGCGGGTCGGCTCGCGCGGGGTCGGTCTCCTCACCAATTCTTGTCCGCCCCTCCTCCGCCTGCCAGCCATCCCGAAACATGGGTTGTGCAACGCAGCATGAGCGATGGATAAAGTCGCTCAATTTCAGAGGTGAGCTTCTTGTCTGACGTCAATGCCGACGATTGGGTGTCCTCGGGACACCGTCCGATGAGGTTTCCGGAATTCGTCATCGTGATCGCGTCCATCATGGCGCTGAACCCGCTTGCGATGGACATGATGCTGCCGGCACTGCCCAATATCGGAGCAGCCTTCAAGATTCCCGTTGCGAACCATCTCCAGCTGGTGCTGTCGACCTTCCTGATCGGCTTCGGCGCCGGCCAGTTCGTCATGGGTCCGCTGTCCGACCGCTTTGGCCGCCGGCCGGTGCTGCTCGGCGGCATGGCTGTCTATGCGGTGGCGAGCGTGCTGGCGGTCGCGGCACCCTCGTTCGAGACGCTGCTGCTGGCGCGCGCGCTGCAGGGCCTCGGCACCGCGGCGACACGCGTGATCGCGACCTCGATCGTGCGCGACTGCTATGCCGGCCGCCGCATGGCGAGCGTGATGTCGCTTGCCATGATGGTGTTCATCGCGGTGCCCGTGATCGCCCCCTCGTTCGGACAGGCGGTGCTGCTGGTGACGGCGTGGCGCGGCATCTTCGTGGTGCTGATGCTGTACGGCCTGCTCGCGCTCGCATGGAGCGTGTGGCGGCTGCCGGAAACCCTTCCCGAGTCGGAACGCCGGTCGCTGGCGCCCGCCGACGTCCTCGCCGCTTTCCGCCAGACCGTGACCAATCGCCAGACCATCGGCTATGCGATCGCCGCCGGCAGCGTCATGGGGGCGCTGTTTGCCTACGTGTTCTCGGCGCAGCAGGTGTTCACCGGCATCTATCATCTCGGCCATTATTTCCCGCTTGCCTTTGCGGCGGTCGCAGCCGGCGTTGCCATCGCCGGCTTCCTCAATTCGCGGCTGGTCGGGCGGCTCGGCATGCGCGCGATCTCGCACGGCGCGCTGACGCTCTATGCCGTCATCGCCAGCGTCATGCTGGTCACCGAAATCCTGAACGTGCTACCGCTCGCGCTGTTCATGGCACTGTCGGCGCTCATGATGTTCTCGTTCGGCATGATGGTCGCCAATTTCACTGCGCTCGCCATGGAGCCGCAGGGCCACATCGCCGGCACTGCTTCCTCGCTCTACGGCTCGATCACGACGCTGATCGGAATCGTGGTCGGCATGGCGATCGGACAGAGCTTCGACGGCACACTGATGCCGTTCTCGGTCGGCTTCTTCCTGTCGACGATCGCTGCGCTCGCGATCGTGCTGGTGGTGGAGAAGGGACGGCTGTTCAAGCCGCATCATCGCAGCGCCACCTGAGGAACTTGTCGCAGCTCCTGATGTTGTACCGCAGCAATCGAGAGGATGGCGAGATGGAACAAGAGACCAGAGAGGATCGGCCCGGGCGGGAGATCGAACAACCCGCCCGCCGGCGCCCATGGTCCGAAGATCGGCCGGGCAGCAGCCTGCCATTCGCAAGTGAGGGGCTTGAGCAGGTGCGCGGCAGCCACTGCTAGACCAAATCCAGGGATCGCTTCAAAAAAACGGCGCCGCGGTCAGACCCGCGGCGCCGTTCGCATTCACACGCAGGCGTCCGGCCTACTCAGTCTTGTCGATGTTCCAGAAAATCGGCGTCGCCGGGCCGTCGATCACGCCGGTGAGCGACTTCCGCCACGCGCTCGGCGCCTGATACTGGCCGAGCGGGATGTAGATCACCTGGTCGTAGGCTTCTTTCTGTATCTCGGTCGCGATCTTCTTCTGAGCATCGAGTGAGCCAGCGCGGACGAAGTCGTCCTTGAGCTTCTCGATCTTGGCGTCCTCCGCCCAGCCGAACCAGCCGCCCTTCTTGCCCTGGCCGCCAATCGAGAGATTGGAGATCGGGTTGGACACGTCGGCGCTGACCCAGTTGGTGAAGAACATGTTCCAGCCGCCCTCCTTCGGGGGCTTCTGGCTCGCGCGGCGGCTCACCACCGTCTGCCAGTCGGTCGCCTGCAGGTCGACCTTGAAGCCGGCCTCACGCAGCAGCTGGGCCGCCACGATCGGCTGAGCCTTCAGCGTCGTGACGTCGCCCGGCGCCATGATCACGACCGGTGTCCCATCATAACCGGACTCGGCGAGCAGCTTCTTGGCTTCCGCCATGCCGTTGCCCTTGACCAGCGATTCGGAACCGACGTCGGTCGCGAAAGGCGTGTCGCAGATGAAGAAGGCGCCGCAGATCTTGTAGTATTTGGGGTTGCCGATGAGTGCGTCGAGCACGTCCTTCTGGTTCATCGCCAGAAGCGCTGCACGGCGGATCTTCACATTGTCGAACGGCGGATAGAGGAAGTTCATGCGTCCGAGCGTCTGGAAGCCGAACTTGTTCAGCACCTGGACGTTGAGGTCCGGGTTGCCTTCGAGAACCGGAACGAGGTCGAACGACGGGTTCTCGAGGAAGTCGATGTCACCCGATTGCAGCGCGTTCACCGCGGTCTGCGCGTCCGGCATGGTGACCCATTCGACGCGGTCGACCTTCACGACCTTGCCGCCCGCGGTCCAACTCGCCGGCTCCTTACGCGGCACGTAGTCAGTGTTCTTGACGTAGACCGCCTTCACGCCCGGCTGGAATTCCGATGCCACGAACTTGAAGGGGCCCGAGCCGATCTGTTCGGGAATCTGCTTGTCCGGCGGCGTTTCGGCGAGGCGCTTCGGCATCATGAAGGCGACGCGCGACGACGGCTTGCCGATCGAGTCGAGCACCAGGCCGTAAGGCTCCTTCAGCTTCAGCGTAATGGTCTTGGGATCGGTTGCCTCGATGCTGGCGGTGAACTGCATCATCTGCTGGCCCATGCCGTCGACCGCGGCCCAGCGCTTGAGCGAGGCGACGCAGTCTTCCGCCGTCACCGGCGCGCCATCATGCCACTTCAGGCCATCGCGCAGCGTGAAGGTGTAGGTGAGCTTGTCGTCGGAGATCTTCCAGTCCGCCATCTGCGGCTGAATCTTGAAATTCGAATCCGTCGTAATCAGCGTGTCGTAGACCATGTAGCCATGGTCACGCGTGATGTAGGCGGTGGTGAAGATCGGATCGATGATGCGCAGATCCGAATGCATCACCGCGGTGATGGTCTTGCCGGCCGCAAGCACCGGCGAGGCGAACGCCGTTGAAAGCGCGACGACAGACAGCGCGAGTTTGGAGGCGAACGCGCGAGACCCCCGGCGCATGAAGTGCAACATAAAAAGTTTCTCCTGACGTGAAACTGTTCAAAGGCGGGCTATTGATTGAGCATTTGGTTCGTTCTTTGGGCGAACTAACCTCATGCAGCGCCTTTATCTTTCGAGACTTGCAGACCGTGCCGAGCGCGTCAATCCGGTTTCGCTGCAGGCCCAGACGGCAAGCGCACAGGCTCCCAGAAAGATCGGTTTGGCTCTACAACACTCTCCACTCGTCCCGACCGCGGCAATGCAATACGCGTTCCATCTTCCGAAGCTTGAGAGACATTGAGATGAATCCAGCCAATCTTCCTTTCGATTCCGAGACCATGCTCGAAGGTCTGCGCACCTGGGTCGAATGCGAAAGCCCGACCTGGGACGCCGGGGCCGTGAATCGCATGCTCGATATCGCGGCGCGGGATATGGCGATCATGGGTGCGACGATCGAGCGCATCGCGGGCCGGCAGGGCTTCGGCGGCGTGGTCCGCGCGCGCTTTCCCCATCCGAAGCAAGGCGAGCCCGGCATCCTGATCGCCGGACACATGGATACCGTCCATCCGGTCGGCACCATCGAGAAGCTGAAATGGCGGCGCGAGGGCAACAAGTGCTATGGCCCCGGCATTTACGACATGAAGGGCGGCAACTACCTCTCGCTGGAAGCGATCCGGCAACTGGCGCGCGCATCCTTCACCACGCCGCTGCCGATCACGGTGCTGTTCACGCCGGACGAGGAAGTCGGCACGCCCTCGACACGCGACATCATCGAAGCCGAGGCCGCGCGCAACAAATACGTGCTGGTGCCGGAGCCCGGCCGCGCCGACAACGGCGTCACCACCGGACGTTACGCCATCGCACGTTTCAATCTCGAGGCGACCGGCCGGCCGAGCCACGCCGGCGCGACGCTGTCGGCGGGACGCTCGGCCATCCGCGAGATGGCGCGGCAGATTCTCGCCATCGACGCCATGACAACGGAGGACTGCACCTTCTCGGTCGGCGTCGTGCATGGCGGGCAATGGGTCAATTGCGTTGCCACGACCGCCACCGGCGAAGCGCTCTCCATGGCCAAGCGGCAGGCAGATCTCGACCGCGGCGTCGAGCGGATGCTGGCACTGTCGGGCACCAACAATGACGTCGCCTTCAAGGTGACACGCGGCGTGACGCGGCCGGTGTGGGAGCCGGACGCGAGCACGATGGCGCTCTACGAAAAGGCGTGCGCCATCGCCAAGTCGCTCGGCGCCGAGCTGCCGCATGCGAGCTCCCCTGGCGGCTCCGACGGCAACTTCACCGGCGCAATGGGGATCCCTACGCTCGACGGCCTAGGCGTGCGTGGAGCCAATGGCCACACGCTGGAGGAGTATATCGAGGTCGAGAGCCTGGTCGAGCGCGGCCGGCTGATGGCGGGACTACTGGCGACTCTCGCGTGATCGAAGCGCCTTTGCACTGCACAATACCGTGGCAGCCGAGGGCGAAATTTAGCCTTGTCTAAAAATGAGGCGCATCGTACTGCTCGATGGTCCACGCGACGACGCGGGAGAGATCGCAAAGCGGGTTTTGGCCTTCTTTGCGGCGCCGACGGAGCAACCGCCCCGGAAACTCTCAGGCAAAAGGACCGTATCGTCAGGACGATCTGGAGAGAGACGGCATGACGGATCTGGTCGTGACGTCCACCGAAGGGGATAGTCCGGAGCTGACTTCTTGGGGTCGGTGCCGGATCAAGCTCTCAGGTAACCGTGACAGATGGGGCGCCGCCAACGGCCTTTCGGCCAGCGGTTAGCCGTCTTTAACTCACGGGAGCCCCGAACCTATCATGACCCATATCGCGATCATCGGCGCCGGCATCACCGGCGTAACGACTGCCTATGCCCTGCTCGAACGCGGCTACAAGGTGACGGTGCTCGACAAGCACCGTTACGCCGCGATGGAGACCTCGTTCGCCAATGGCGGACAGCTCTCCGCCAGCAATGCCGAAGTGTGGAACAGCGCCGCGACGATCCTGAAAGGCCTGCGCTGGATGTTCCGGCGCGATGCGCCATTGCTGATGAACCCGCGGCCGAACTGGCACAAATATTCGTGGATGAGCGAGTTCGTCGCCAACATCGGCAACTATCGCGCCAACACCATCCAGACGACGCGCCTCGCGATCGAAGCCCGCAAGCTTCTGTTCGAGATCGCGGCACGCGAAGGCATCGAGTTCGATCTCGAACGCCGCGGCATTCTCCACATCTACCACGACAAGAAGGGTTTCGAATCCGGCCTGCGCGTCAACGCGCTGTTGCAGGAGGGAGGCCTCGACCGCCGCCCGGTGACGGCGGAGGAGATCCGCAACATCGAACCGACGCTGCGCAAAGAGTATTACGGCGGCTTCTTCACGCCCTCGGATGCGACCGGAGACATCCACAAATTCACGCGCGGACTTGCCGAGGCCTGCAAGCGTCGTGGCGCGACCTTCGTCCACGAAGCCAACATCGATTCGATCGCCCCAGCCGGCGCTGGCTACGTCATCGGCTGGGCTGATCTTGCGGCAAGCGATGCAGCCGTATCCGCGCGTGGCATGCTGAAGGTGGACGGCGTCGTGGTCTGCGCCGGCGTGGCGAGCCGCCACTTCGCCACTCTGCTCAACGAGCGCGTCAACGTCTATCCGGTGAAGGGCTACTCGATCACCGTGCAGCTCGATACGGCTGCAAGCCGCAACGCGACCCCGACCGTCAGCCTGCTCGACGAGGCCGCCAAGATCGTCACCAGCCGGCTCGGCGCCGACCGCTTCCGCGTGGCCGGCACGGCCGAATTCAACGACTTCAACCGCGACATCCGCGCCGACCGCGTGCAACCACTGGTCGACTGGGTGCGCAGTAACTTCCCCGACGTCGAAACGTCGCGCGTCGTGCCATGGGCCGGATTGCGGCCGATGATGCCGGACATGATGCCGGTGGTGCGCGCGGGCCGGCTGCCGGGCGTGTTCTTCAACACCGGCCATGGCCATCTCGGCTGGACGCTGTCGGCCGCAACCGCGCAGATGATTGCCGCCACCATCGACGGCTGGCGCGGGCTCAACGCACCGTCGACCGTGCCCGCGCTCAGGGGCGAGCACGAGCTACGCCGTGCATCCTGAGTGGTCCCGATCGCACGCAGGGCGGCCCCTTGCTACCGCCCTGCCCTTGGCACACTATTTGCCCCGCAAGGGACGGCTTTTCCGGATGACAGGCGCGCATGATAGATACGACAGATCCGACGGTGGCCTCGCGGCCACCCAAGTTCCGAAGCCGGAGATAGGTGTATGCTAGGTTATCTCATTCGTCGCGTTCTGGCCGCGGTGCCCGTGATGGGCGTCGTCGCGCTGTTCGTGTTTCTGCTGCTGCGGCTGACGCCGGGTGATCCCGCCGCGATCCTCGCCGGCGACAACGCCACCCCGGAGCGGCTGGAGCGCATCCGCACGTCGCTCGGCCTCAACGAGCCCCTGATCGTGCAGTTCATCACCTGGGTGAACAAGCTGCTGCACGGCGATCTCGGGACCTCGCTGATCTCCAACCTGCCCGTCATGAAGATGATCGGCCAGCGCGTCGAGCCCTCGATCTCGATCGCGCTGTCGACCATCATCCTCGCCGTCATCGTCGCCGTTCCCTTAGGCGTGATCGCGGCGTGGAAGCACGGCACCTGGATCGACCGTTTCGTGATGGGGCTGTCGGTGCTCGGCTTCTCGGTGCCCGTGTTCGTGGTCGGCTACATCCTGATCCAGGTGTTCGCGATCGATCTGCGCTGGGTTCCGGTGCAGGGCTTCAAGAGCATCAGCGCCGGTTTCGGGCCGTTCTTCGAGCGCATCATCCTGCCGACCTGCGCGCTCTCCTTCATCTACGTCGCGCTGATCGCGCGCATGACGCGCGCGGCAATGCTGGACGTGCTCGGCGAGGATTACGTCCGCACCGCACGCGCCAAAGGCATCAACGAGGTCGCCGTGATGATGCGGCATGCGCTGCGCAACGCGGCCGTGCCTGTCATTACCGTGATCGGCACCGGTTTTGCGCTCCTGATCTCGGGCGTCGTCGTTACGGAGAGCGTGTTCAACATTCCCGGCATCGGGCGTCTCACCGTGGATGCGGTGCTGGCGCGCGACTATCCGGTGATCCAGGCGATGATCCTGCTGACGTCGCTGATCTATGTCGTCGTCAATCTTCTCATCGACGTCGCCTACACCCTGCTTGATCCCCGGATCCGGTACTGAGGCAAGGATTTAAGGACAAACATGTCGGTCGATACCCTTCCCCAGTCGTCCATTCCGATCACGTCGCCGCTGCGGCCGCGCTTCGGATTCCTGACCTCGACGCCGATCATCGCCATGGCGACGATCCTGCTCACGCTGATCGTGCTGATCTCGATCCTCGCGCCGCTGATCGCGCCGCATGATCCGATCCAGCTCGCGCCGTCGCAGCGATTGAAGCCGGCGTCCGCGCAGTTCCTGCTCGGCACCGATGCCTATGGCCGTGATCTGGCTTCGCGCGTCCTCTATGGCGGCCGCATCTCGCTTCTGATCGGAATCGGCTCGGCGGTCCTCTCGATCGTCATCGGACTCGCGATCGGCCTCGTCTCCGGCTTCTTCAAGCTGGTCGACGCGGTGCTGATGCGGGTCATGGACGGCTTGATGGCGATGCCGAGCATCCTGCTCGCGATCGCCGTGGTCTCACTGTCAGGCGCCAGCATCTGGACGGTGCTGATCGCGATCACCATCCCGGAGATTCCGCGCGTGGCGCGCCTGGTGCGCTCGGTGGTGCTGTCGGCGCGCGAGGAGCCTTATGTGGAAGCGGCGATCTCGGTCGGCTCGTCCTTGCCGAAGATCATGTGGCGGCACCTGATGCCGAACACCATCGCGCCGCTGATCGTCCAGGGCACCTATGTCTGCGCGAGCGCCATCCTCACCGAGGCGATCCTCTCCTTCCTCGGCGCCGGCATCTCGCCGGAAACGCCGACCTGGGGCAACATCATGGCCGAGGGCCGCCAGTACTTCCAGATCAAGCCGTCGCTGATCTTCTGGCCGGGCCTTCTGCTCTCGATCGCCATCCTCAGTATCAACCTGATCGGCGATGCCGCCCGCGACGCCCTCGATCCGCGCATGAAGCAGCGGGAAGGCAAGTTATGACCGATAAAGTGATGACCAACACCATCCTCGACATCAACAACCTCGTGGTCTCCGTCGGCAGGAAGCCGGGCGGGCCAAAGATCATCGACGGCATCTCGATCCAGGTCCGCGAGCGCGAAACGCTGTGCCTGGTCGGCGAAAGCGGCTCGGGCAAGTCGGTGACCTCGCTCACCACCATGGGCCTGTTGCCGAAGGGAACGCTGGTGCCCACCGCCGGCAGCGTCAAGCTGGTCGGCGAGGAGATCCTCACCGCGACCGACCGCCGCCTGCGCCAGCTTCGCGCCACGCAGATGGCGATGATCTTCCAGGAGCCGATGACCGCGCTCAATCCGGTGGTGCCGGTCGGCGGCCAGATCGACGAGGTGCTGCGCGCGCACACCAGTCTCGACGCCAGGGCGCGCAAGAAGCGCATCCTCGAGATGATGGAGCAGGTGCGCCTGCCCCAGGTCGAGCGCATCTTCGCCTCCTATCCGCACCGCCTCTCCGGCGGCCAGCGCCAGCGCATCATGATCGCGATGGCGCTGGTGCTCGAGCCGAAGCTGCTCATTGCCGACGAGCCGACCACAGCGCTGGACGTCACCACGCAGAAGCAGATCCTGACCCTGATCCGCGACCTCCAGCGCGATCACGGCACAGCGGTGCTGTTCATCACCCACGACATGGGCGTGGTGGCCGAGATCGCCGACCGCGTCGCCGTGATGCGTCAGGGCCGGCTGGTCGAGACCGGCCCGCTCGAGACCGTGCTGCGCAATCCGACCATGGAATACACCCGCAATCTGCTCGCGGCGGTGCCGAGCCTGGTGCCGCGGGCGGCGCGCGACGAGAGCCGCGAGCCTGTCGTGCTGGAAGCCAACGAGCTCAGCAAGGTCTACAAGGAGCGCGCGTTCTTCGGCAAAGGCCGCGAGGTCGTTGCCGCCGACAAGGTGACGCTGACGCTGCGCAAGGGCCGCACGCTCGGCATCGTCGGCGAAAGCGGCTCCGGCAAGTCGACGGTGGCGCGCTGCATCGTCCGCCTGATCGATCCGACCTCCGGCGGCGTGCGCCTCGCCGGCCGCGAGATCGCCGACATCTCGCGCCGCCTGCTGCAGCCGCACCGCAAGAAGATCCAGATCGTGTTCCAGGATCCCTACCGCTCGCTCAACCCGCGCGTCACCGTCGGCGAGAGCATCGCCGAAGGTCCGATCAATTACGGCGTCGCGCATGCCGACGCGATGAAACGCGCTCGCGAGCTGCTCGAGCTGGTCGGCCTGCCGGCCGACGCCGTGTCGCGCTATCCGCACCAGTTCTCCGGCGGCCAGCGCCAGCGCATCGCCATCGCCCGTGCGCTCGCGCTCGATCCCGACGTGCTGGTCGCGGACGAAGCCGTCTCGGCGCTCGACGTCTCGGTCCAGGCACAGGTGCTGGAACTCTTCGACGAGATCCAGAATCGGCTCGGCATCGCGATCCTGTTCATCACCCACGATTTGCGCGTTGCCGCCCAGATCTGCGACGAGGTCGTGGTGATGCAGCACGGCCGCGTCGTCGAGCAAGGCCCAGCCGCCGAGGTGCTGACGCATCCGAAAGAGGATTATACAAGGGCTCTGCTGGAAGCAGCACCGGGCCGTGGTTGGGATTTCGCGAACTTTCGGCCGGTGTCGGAAGGTGTGGCGGCGAGCGCCTAAATCTCTCAGTCGTCATTCCGGGGCATCGCGAAGCGATGAGCCCGGAATGCACCGAACTACAGAGTTTGCTGCACCATGGATTCTCGGGTACGCAATTGCGCACCCTAGCTCGCGCCAACTGGCGCACCCCGGAATGACGGCGGAGCAGCATTCCTAAAACGTCTTGACCCTATGCGCGGCGCGAGTGCGTCCCGCCTTGCTCTCTCCGCAAGGCCAAGGCTAACGTCCCCCTCTTTGCTCACCGGACCAGAATTGATGACACGCATCGCCGTCGGCGGCTTCCTGCACGAGACCAACACCTTCGCTCCCACCAAGGCGACCTTCGCCGACTTCCAGCATGGCGGCGGCTGGCCGGCGATGACTGAAGGCGCCGACGTCCTGAAGGTGATGCGCCGCATCAATGTCGGCCTTGCCGGCTTCGTCGACGGCGCAGAGGCCAATGGCTGGGAACTCGTTCCGACGATCGCCTGCGGTGCAAGCCCGTCGGCGCACGTCACCCGGGATGCCTTCGAGCGCATCGTCAAGTTGATGGTCGATGGCATCGCGGCCGCCGGCCCGCTCGATGCGGTCTATCTCGATCTGCACGGCGCCATGGTGACCGAGCATCTCGACGACGGCGAAGGCGAGATCCTGGCGCGCGTGCGCCGCGTCATCGGCAAGGACGTTCCGCTGGTCACCAGCCTCGACCTGCACGCCAACGTCACGCCCGAGATGATGGAACACGCCGACGCGCTGATCGCCTACCGCACCTATCCGCATGTCGACATGGCGGAGACCGGCCGTGCCTCGGCGCGGCATCTCGCTTTGCTGCTGAACACGAAGCAGCGCTTTGCAAAAGCGTTCCGTCAATTGCCGTTCCTGATCCCGATCAGCTGGCAATGCACCAACGACCAGCCGACCAAAGGCATCTACGAAAAGCTCGCCGCCTTGGAGACCGACGCAGTTCCGACGCTGTCTTTCGCACCGGGCTTTCCCGCCGCCGATTTCCGCGACTGCGGCCCGAGCGTGTTCGCCTACGGCAAGACGCAAGAGGACGCCGATCGCGCGGCGGATGCGATCGTCAAGCTGATCGAAAGCCACGAGGACGATTTCGACGGCAAGATCTGGTCGCCCGACGACGGCGTGCGGCACGCCATGGAACTTGCGAAGGGCGCGAGCAAGCCGATCATCATCGCCGACACCCAGGACAATCCCGGCGCCGGCGGCGATTCCGACACCACAGGCATGCTGCGCGCGCTGGTCCGCAACAGAGCGAGTGCGGCGACCGGCGCGATCTACGATCCGGTCTCGGCCAAGGCCGCGCATGACGCCGGCGTCGGTGCCACCGTGACGCTGTCGCTCGGCGGCAAGTCCGGCATTCCCGGCGACGAACCCTATACCGAGACCTTCGTGGTCGAAAACCTCTCCGACGGCCGCTTCATCGCGCCCGGCCCGTACTATGGCGGCCGCGAGATGGAGATGGGCCCCTCAGCTTGCTTGCGCATCGGCGACGTCCGCGTCGTCGTCTCCTCGCACAAGGCGCAACTCGCCGACCAGGCGATGTACCGCTATGTCGGCATCGAGCCGACCGAGCAGAAGATTTTGGTCAACAAGAGCTCTGTGCATTTCCGCGCCGATTTCGAGCCGATCGCGGAGGAGCTGATGATCTGCGCCGCCCCCGGCGCGATGCCGGCCGACACCGCCACCCTGCCCTGGACGCGCCTGCGGCCAGGCATCCGCATCAAGCCGAACGGCTCCGTTTTCACGCCTCCCTCACGCTAACCGGACAGAGACACATGCCCACGATCGACCGCATCGACGGTTACGCCGACGAGCTCACCGCCATCCGCCGCGACCTGCACGCCCATCCCGAAATCGGCTTCGAGGAAGTGCGCACCTCCGGCATCGTCGCCGACAAGCTGAAGAGCTGGGGCATCGAGGTGCATCGCGGCCTCGGCGGCACCGGCGTGATCGGCGTCATCAAGGGCAAGGGTTCGGGCAGCAAGCGCATCGGGCTGCGCGCCGACATGGACGCACTGCCGATGGAGGAGAACACCAATCTGAAGTGGAGCTCGAAAATCCCCGGCCGCTTCCACGGCTGCGGCCATGACGGCCACACCACCATGCTGCTCGGCACCGCGCGCTACCTCGCCGAGACCAAGAACTTCGACGGCACCGTACATTTGATTTTCCAGCCGGCCGAGGAAGGTCTCGGCGGCGCCCGCGCGATGATCAAGGACGGCCTGTTCGAGAAGTTCCCCTGCGACGAGCTGTACGGCCTGCACAACGCGCCCGACCTCAACCACGGCGAGATCGCGATCCTGCCCGGCCCGGCGATGGCCAGCGCCGACTTCTTCGACCTGCGCATCACCGGCTACGGCGCGCATGGCGCGATGCCGGAGCGCTCCAAGGACGCGGTGATCATCGCGACCACGCTGGCGCAGGCGATCCAGACCATCGTCAGCCGCAACGTCGAGCCGCTCCAGGCCGCCGTCATCTCGATCACGCAGATCCATGCCGGCTCGGCCTACAACGTCATCCCCGGCGACGCGCATCTTTGCGGCACCATCCGCACCTTCTCGAAAGAAGTCCGCACTCTGATAGCGGAACGCATCCGTACGATCTGCGCCGGCATCGCGAGTGCCTACGAATGCGTGATCGACGTCGACATCCGCGACACCTTCGACGTGCTGATCAACCAGGTTGAGCAGTCCAAGGTGGTCGAGGAAGTCGCGCGCACTATCGTCGACCCCGCCAACGTCATCACCCGCGCCCAGCCCAAGATGGGCAGCGAGGATTTCGCCGACATGCTGCAGACCATTCCCGGCGCCTATTTCTGGGTCGGCCATGACGGCTCGGTGCCGGTGCACAATCCCGGCTTCGTGCTCGACGACAAGATCCTGCCGATCGGCGCCAGCATGTTCGCCCGCATCATCGAGACCCGCATGCCGGTTGGCGCTCATGCCTAAGAAGAGCGTTGAAGAGGCGGTCACCTCGCTGCACGATCTGTCCGCGGTCGATCTGATCGCGGGCTATCGCGCCAAGCAATTCTCGCCCAGCGAGGTGCTTGAGGATTTGCTCGCGCACGTCGCTGCGTGGGAACCGCATCTGAAGGCGCTCTATGCGTTCGATCCCGACGGCGCGCGCGAGGCCGCCAAGGCCTCGACCGCGCGCTGGACCGGCGGCGAGCCGTCCGGTGCGCTCGACGGCGTACCCGTGACGGTGAAGGACAACATCGCGACCAAGGGCGTGCCGGTGCCGCTGGGCGCCGCCAGCGTCAAGCTCGTCCCGGCCGAGAAGGACGCCCCGCCCGCCGCGCGCCTGCGCGAGGCAGGCAGCATCATCTTCGCCAAGACCACCATGCCCGATTACGGCATGCTGTCCTCCGGGCTCTCCTCTTTCCACGCACTCGCGCGCAACCCCTGGGACCTCTCCAAGAATCCCGGCGGGTCAAGTGCGGGCGCCGGCGCCGCGGCGGCGGCCGGCTATGGCCCGCTGCATCTCGGCACCGACATCGGCGGCTCGGTCCGCCTGCCCGCGGGCTGGTGCGGCCTCGTCGGATTGAAGCCGAGCTTCGGCCGCGTGCCGATCGATCCGACCTATGTCGGCCGCGTCGCCGGCCCCATGACCCGCACGGTCGACGATTGCGCACTGATGATGAGCGTGATCGCAAAGCCCGACCGGCGCGACGGCATGAGCCTGCCGGCCGAGCCGCTGAACTGGAAGGGCCTGGAGAAATCACCGCGCAAGCTACGCATCGGATTGATGCTCGATGCCGGCGTCGGCCTGCCCGCGGAAAGGTCCGTTCGTGAGGTTGCGGTGAAAGCTGCAAAGGCATTCGAATCTGCTGGCGCCGTCGTCACGGAGATCGACGGCATCCTGACGCGCGAGATGCTCGACGGCCTCGACAATTTTTGGCGGGCCCGCATGTGGGACGATCTGTCGAAGCTGACGCCGGCCGAACAGGCCAAGGTGCTGCCCTATATCTTCGAGTGGGGCGCATCCGGCGCGAAGCTGTCGGGCGTCGATGTCATCCGCGGCTTCAACCAGACCATGGCGATCCGCGCGGCGGCGTCAAAGCTGTTCTGCGAACTCGATTACGTGATCTCGCCGACCGCGCCGAACGTGAACTATTCGGCGGAATGGGCCTCGCCCACCAACGATCCGATGAGGCCGTTCGAACACATCTGCTATACCGTGCCGTGGAATATGTCGGAGAACCCAGCCGTCTCGCTCAACGGCGGCTTCGACGCCGAGGGCTTCCCGATCGGCGTGCAGATCGTCGGCCGCCGCTTCGACGATATCGGCGTGCTCGGCATGGCCAAGGCGTTTGAGGGCCTGCGCGGAGCGCAGAGGCCCTGGCCCAAGCCGCCGGCGAAGTAAGCATTCTGTCATGGCCGGGCTTGTCCCGGCCACCCACGGTCTCGTACCGGCCGCCACATGCCCAGTCCGCGCAAGACGGACGGTGACGACCATGCATGACGTCACTTCGAGACAGAATTCAAGGCAAGGAAGGAAACCACCATGGCGTATGAGACGATCAAATACGAGGTCGCCGAGCAGATCCTCACCATCACCCTCAACCGGCCCGACAAGCTCAACGCCTTCAACGCGCAGATGCAGGCAGAGCTGATCGACGCGTTCGAGGCCGCCGACAAGGACGACAACGTCCGCGCCATCATCGTGACAGGCGCCGGCCGCGGTTTTTGCGCGGGCGCCGATCTATCGTCAGGTGCTGATACCTTCGATCGCGACGCTCGGCGCGGACCGGTGAAGCGCTTCGCCGACGGCAAGGTGGACTACAGCGATCCGCAGGTGCGCGACGGTGGCGGCCAGGTGACCTTGCGCATCTTCAAATGCCTCAAGCCCGTGATCGCCGCGGTGAATGGCCCGGCCGTCGGCATCGGCGTCACCATGCAGCTCGCCATGGACATTCGCATCGCCTCTGATGCCGCACGCTTCGGTTTCGTGTTCTCCCAGCGCGGCATCGTGCCGGAGGCGGCATCGAGCTGGTTCCTGCCGCGCATCGTCGGCATCTCGCAGGCGCTGGAATGGTGCTATTCGGGCCGTGTCTTCCCAGCCCAGGAAGCCCTCGCCGGCCGCCTCGTCAGCAAGGTCGTCGCTCCCGATGATCTGCTGCCGACCGCCCGCGCGCTCGCCAAGGAATTCGCGGCCAAGACCGCACCTGTGTCGGTCGCGCTGATCCGCCAGATGATGTGGCGAATGATGGGCGCCGACGATCCCATGGAAGCCCACAAGGTCGACAGCCGCGGCATCTACGCCCGCGGCCGCTCCGGGGACGTCAAGGAAGGCGTGGTGTCGTTCCTGGAGAAGCGACCGGCGCAATTCAAGGACAAGGTGTCCAGCGACATGCCGGACTATTTCCCGTGGTGGAGCGAGCGGGAATACAAGTGATCCTCTCGTAGGGTGGGCAAAGCGAAGCGTGCCCACGCACTTTTCGCGATCGAGAGACATGGTGGGCACGGCGCAAGAGCGCCTTTGCCCACCCTACGGCACCGTCACTCCATCACCAGCGCCACGCGACCGATCGCCTTGCGGTCGAGCAACAACCGCATCGCCTTCGCATAATCTTCCAGCGGCAGACGGTGCGAGACGTTGGGGCGCAGCTTGCCCTCCTCCGCCCATTGCAGCAGCGCCTTGAGGCGCACCTGCCCGAGCGCCGGATTTTTCCGCACGGCCTCGCCCGCGCGCACGCCGAGGACGCTGGCACCCTTGATCAGCAGCAGGTTGGTCTTGGCCGAGCCGATGCCGCCGGTGAAGCCGATCACCAAGAGCCGCGCACCCCAGGCGATGCTGCGCATCGAGTCTTCGAAGACCTGGCCGCCGACGGGATCGAACACGACGTCCGCGCCGCGATCATCGGTGATGCGCTTGACGGCATCGCGAAACGGCTCGCAGTCATAGCGGATGAGGTGATCGGCACCTCGCGCCCTGGCGATGGCGAGCTTCTCGTCGCTGGACGCGGTCGCGATCACGGTCGCGCCCAGCATCTTGCCGATCTCGACGGCGGCAAGGCCGACACCGCCACCGGCGCCATGGACCAGCAGCACCTCTCCCGGCTCGATCCGGCCGCGATCGATCAGCGCATGATAGGCGGTGCCATGGCCGGCGAGATAGGTCGCAGCTTCCGCGTAGTCGAATGTCGATGGCATCGGCGTGAGCTGCGACGGCGTGACCACGGCCTCGTCAGTGAACGCGCCGTGCCGCATCTTGACGATGACCTTGTCTCCGACGGCTACACCTCTCGCCTCGGCGCCGATTTCGGTGACGTCACCGGCGGCTTCCATGCCGGGCGTGAACGGCAGCTCGGGCTTGAGCTGATATTGGCCGGCGGCCATCAGCACGTCGGGAAAGTTCAGCCCGGCGGCACGGATCGCGACCCGCACCTCGCCCGGCCTCAGGGCGCGCGACGGAAACTCTTCCAGCCGCAAGGTTTCGGGCGCGCCGAGCGCGCGACAGACGACGGCGCGCACCATCAGGCCGCGCTCGCCTTGCTGCGCAACAGCGCATCCCGGATCAGCGGCAGCCGGTCATTGCCGAAATACATGTCGGTCTTGTTGACGAAGATCGTCGGCGAGCCGAAGCCGCCGCGGGCGACGACCTCTTCCGTATTCGCCTTGAGCTGATCCTTGATCGCTTGCGCCGAGATGCCGGCGAAGAATCCCTTCTCGTCGATGCCGACCCGCTTGCAGATCTCCGCGAGCACCGCGTCCTGCGAGATGTCCTTGTCCTCGCCCCAATAGGCCTCGAACACGGCCGTCGCGAACGGCACCATGTCCTTTCCGAGCCAGATGCAGCCGCGCATCGCCTTGACGCTGTTGACGGGAAACACGGTCGGCGGCATCTTGATCGCAAGGCCGGCCGAGCGCGCCCAGTCGGCGAGGTCCTTCTTCATGTAGCGCGCCTTCAGCGGCACCGGCGTCTCGCGCTGCGCATAGACGCTCGGATTGACCGTGTTGAAGATGCCGCCGACCAGGATCGGCCGCCAGCCGATCTCGACGCCCAATTCCCTGGCGAGCGGCTGGATGTTGTGGAAGGCGAGATAGGTCCAGGGGCTGGAGCAGTCGAAGAAGAATTCGATCATGGCGTTTCCTTTGTGCTCTCGTCATTCCGGGGCGCGCCCTCTTGGGCGCGAGCCCGGAATCCATTTCGCAGCATTCGCTGAAGCTCGATGGATTCCGGGCTCGCGACGTCGTCGCGCCCCGGAATGACGGCGTGGCCGTCACTTCTTTCCCAACACTTCCTTAGCCCGTTGCCCGAACATGATCTTGCGTGATTCCTCGTCGAACGGCTCTTTCACGAACTTTCCGATCGCAAGCCCCGCCTGCACCTGCGGCCTGGCGCGGACCTCGGCATACCAGCGTTTGACGTTTGGATAGTCGTCCAGCGTAAAGCCCTGCGCCTTGTGGGTCATGGTCCAGGGGAAGCAGGCGATGTCGGCAATGGAATAGTCGCCGGCAACATAGGCGCCGGTCTTGCCGAGTTGCCGGTCGAGCACGCCATAGAGCCGCGCGGCCTCGTCGCGGTAGCGTTCGATCGCATAGGGGATCTTCTCCGCCGCATAGAGCGCGAAATGGCCGTGCTGGCCGAGCATCGGACCAAGGCCTGCCATCTGCCACATCACCCACTGAATCGTGGTGGATCGTCCACGCAAATCGGTGGGCAGAAAGCGGCCGGTCTTCTCCGCGAGATAGATCAGGATCGCGCCGGTCTCGAACACCGAGAACGGTTCGCCGCCATCGGCGGGCGCGTGATCGACGATTGCGGGAATCCGGTTGTTCGGGGAGATCGCGAGAAACTCCGGGCTGAACTGCTCGCCGGCACGGATGTTGACGGGCTTCACGGTGTAAGGAAGCCCGAGTTCCTCCAGCATGATCGAGATTTTCCAGCCGTTCGGCGTCGGCGCGTAATAGAGGTCGATCATGACCTTTCCTTTGGCCTTCCCTGCTTTCGTCACCGGACTGGAGAGCGACTTTTGTTGTTCTGTACCTCGACGTTAGGACATGGCAGGAAGGGGCGCAACACAACCCGCCGGGAGGGCCGCCATGCTGTTTCCAACCACGATCGCCGGCTCCTTGCCGAAGCCGGAATGGCTCGCCGAGCCCAACATGCTCTGGGCCCCCTGGAAGGCGCAGGGCGACGAGCTGCTGCGCGCCAAGCGCGATGCGACGCTGATCTGGCTGAAGATCCAGGAGGACGCCGGAATCGACATCCTCACCGAGGGCGAGCAGGCCCGGCAGCATTTCGTGCACGGCTTTCTGGAGAAGATCGAAGGCATCGATTTCGCCCACAAGGTCGAGATGGGCATCCGCAAGGACCGCTACAAGGCGATGGTGCCACAGGTGGTCGCCCCGCTACGGCTGAAGGAGCGCGTCCATGCCTTCGAGGCGCGCGTGGCGCGCACGCACACGAAGAGGAAGCTGAAGTTCACCCTGCCCGGCCCGATGACCATCATCGACACCATTGCCGATCGCTACTATGGCGATCGCGTCAAGATGGCGTTCGCCTTCGCCGAACTGCTGAACGAGGAAGCCAAGGCCTTGCAGGCCGATGGTGTCGATCTCGTGCAGTTCGACGAGCCCGCCTTCAATGTCTACATGGACGAGGTCAACGATTGGGGCATCAAGGCGCTGGAGCGGGCCGCGCGGGGGCTGACCTGCGCCACCGCCGTTCACATCTGCTACGGCTACGGCATCAAGGCCAACACCGACTGGAAGGAGACGCTCGGCACGCAGTGGCGCCAATACGAGCAGATCTTTCCGGCGATCGACGCCAGCCCGATCCAGCAAGTCGCAATCGAGTGCCGCAATTCCAAGGTGCCGCTCGACCTGCTCGCGCTCCTGAAGAACAAGATCGTGCAGGCCGGCGTGATCGACGTCGCCAGCGACACGGTCGAGACCGCCGAGGATGTCGTCAAGACGATCGACGCGGTGTCGAAATTCGTGCCCAAGAGCAACATCATCGCCACCACCAATTGCGGCATGGCGCCGATGCGGCGCGAGATCGCCGAAGCCAAGCTGATGGCGCTCGGCGCCGGCGCCGCGCTGGCGCGAGAGAAATTGGGATAAATGGCAAGGGTCCGCAGACCGCTCTGCTAATCCAGCGCCGTCGGATGCAGCGCCGGTTGATATCCGGCGCTCAGCGCACGCAATGTCGACGGGGGCGTCAGCAGCATTGGGCTCTCCAGCTCGTTGCTGGCGCGGGCATAGCCGGCTGGCGACCATCGCCACAGCCGAGCCTTCGTCACCAGAAAGCTTTCCTCGCCCTGCTGCACCATCGCGCCGTCGGGCAATTCTGCCACCGGCATCGGCAGCGCGTGCAGGCGCTTGCGGCCATGATCCAGACGCTCCAGGTGGAGCTGGGCGTCCATCGCCTTCGCACTCACCTTGCTCACGCCATTCCCCGTCTCCCACGCCGCGCGAAAGCGGTTGGCATCCTCGCGCCGGCAGAAGAAGCAGGGACGATGGCCGGCGGCAAAGGCGGTGGCTTCGTCGAGAAAGAACAACTCGGTCCAGCTCCGCCGCGCCATCACCGGCCGACGCCAGCCGCGGAATTCACACAGACATGTAATCCACGCCGGCGACGACCAGCGCTTGTTCAGCAGCGTCTTCGTCGCGGGATCGTGGATGATGCCGCGATTGCCGGTGAACAGGCCGCGATGCGGCGTGGCGATGATGTCGCCGGTGGGCGTGACGCGGTTCTGGAGCGGGTGAGTAGCGATTGGCGAATGGCGAGTGGAAGCCCTTCTATTCGCCATTCGCCACTCGCGCCGATCACGCCGCGCCGTCGCGCAGCGGCGGGTGATAGGACAACGCGGTGTCCCAGGGAAAGAAGATCCAGGTGTCCTGCGAGACTTCCGTGATGAAGGTGTCGACCAGCGGGCGGCCCTTCGGCTTGGCGTAGACGGTGGCGAAATGCGCATCGGGCAGCATCTCGCGCACCAGCCTGCCGGTCTTGCCGGTGTCGACGAGGTCGTCGACGATCAAGAGCCCCTTGCCGGTGCCGCCGCCGAGCTTCATGGCCTGCTCCGAAATGCCCTTGAGGACCTGGAGCTCGCCCTGCTTGTCGTGGTCGTAGCTGGCGATGCAGACCGTATCGATGACACGCACGCCGAGCTCGCGCGCCACGATCGCGGCCGGCACCAGGCCGCCGCGAGTGATCGCGATCACGGCGTGGAACGGGCCGACCTCGTTGAGCCGCCAGGTCAGTGCCCGGCAGTCGCGGTGGAACTGGTCCCACGAGACCGGGAAGGCCCTGCCCGACCGCTCCTGTGCGCTCAGTTCCGGTGCTTCACCAGCCATTGTCGTCTCCTGCTTCGCCTGCCGGCAAATTCCCTGCTAACGGGTGATGTTCAATCCCGCCAGCATTTCCTTCACCGCGGCCATCGCTGCCGCGAGCTTGTCCGCATCGCGCGAGCGCACCACGAGGTTCGTATTCGGCTTCTGCTCCTCGTCCATGAAGGGATAGCTGCCGATGATGGTGTCGGGATGGGCGGCGGCGATTTCCCGCAAGGGGCTGCCGATGTCGCCTTCGCGCGCATTGGCGCGGACCGATTCGGAGAGCATGCGCACGCCCGATTTCAGCTTGGGCGAGACGATGTCCATCATGGCCTGCATGATCGATGGCACGCCGGCCATCACGATGACATTGCCGATCTTGAAGCCGGGGGCGAGGATGGTGGCACTCTGGATCAGTTCGGCACCATCGGGGATGCGGGCCATGCGCAGGCGGGCCTCGTTGAGGTCCTGCTCGCTCCAGCGCTCGCGGAAGCGGGCGACCACCTCCGGGTGATGGTCGATGCCGACGCCGAACGCCTTGGCCACGCTGTCGGCGGTGATGTCGTCATGGGTCGGGCCGATGCCGCCGGTGGTGAAGACATAGGTGTAGCGATGCCGCAGTGCATCCAGGGCCGCGATGATGTCGGGCTCGTCGTCGGAGACGACCCGGACTTCCTTCAGGTCGATGCCGATGTTGGTGAGGTATTCGGCGATGAAGCCGATATTCTTGTCCTTGGTCCGGCCGGACAGGATTTCATCCCCGATGACCAGAATGCCCGCCGTGACGATCTCGCTCATACCTTAAGTCCCTCACCTCTGGTCCCGACTTTGCCGAGGTAACGCGTTGAAGTCACGCGGTTTTGCTGCCGAAATAAGCAGTCCTCAGCCATTTTTTCAGGCAGGCCGCCAAGCATCCCCGGCAAATGCCCTCTCCCCATGCTTATCGCGCTGGCCCGCCCCTTGCTACCTCCTCAAAGTCATGCACTCTTGCCGCATGGCCAGGGAGACACGTCGGGATCTATGGCAGTCGCGTTTGACGAAATGAATATTCCCGGTGGGGACCTTCGCCCCGCCTATCAGGAGCTGGCACGCTGGCTCAAGGAGACGCCTCCCGAGGCGCTCGAATATCGCCGCCAGGAAGCCGAGCTCCTGTTCCGCCGCATCGGCATTACCTTTGCGGTCTATGGCGATTCCGAATCGACCGAGCGCCTGATCCCGTTCGACGTGATCCCGCGGATCATGTCCGGCAAGGAATGGGGGGTGCTGGAAAAGGGGCTGAAGCAGCGCGTGAAGGCGCTGAACATGTTCCTGCGCGACGTCTATCATGGCCGCGACATCCTCCGCGCCGGGATCGTGCCCGAAGATCTGATCTTCCAGAACCCGGTGTTCCGGCCCGAGATGAACGGCCAGCAGGTGCCGCACGACATCTACGTGCACATCGCCGGCATCGACATCGTCCGGGTCGACGCCAACGACTTCCTCGTGCTGGAAGACAATGCGCGGACGCCGTCAGGCGTGTCCTACATGCTCGAGAACCGCGAGATCATGATGCGGTTGTTTCCGGATCTGTTCGCCCGCCACAGGGTGGCGCCGGTCGAGCGCTATCCGGACGAGCTGCTCTCGGCACTCCGCTCCGTCGCCCCGCTAAGCGCCTCGGGCGAGCCGACCGTCGCCCTGCTCACCCCCGGCGTCTACAACTCGGCCTATTACGAGCACTCCTTCCTCGCCGACAAGCTCGGCATCGAGTTGGTCGAGGGCCGCGACCTCATCGTCAAGAACAACGAAGTGTTCATGCGGACGACCGAGGGCGTGAAGCGGGTCGACGTGATCTATCGCCGCGTCGATGACGACTTCCTCGATCCCCTCACCTTTCGCCCCGATTCCGCGCTCGGGGTGCCCGGGCTGATGTCGGCCTATGCGGCCGGGAACATCACGCTCGCCAACGCCGTCGGTACCGGCATCGCCGACGACAAGGCGATCTACTCCTACATGCCCGACATCGTGAAATTCTATCTCGGCGAGGAGCCGATCCTGAAGAACGTGCAGACATGGCGCTGCCGCGAGCCGAAGGACCTCGCCTATGTGCTGGATCATTTGAGCGAGCTCGTCGTCAAGGAGGTGCACGGCTCCGGCGGCTACGGCATGCTGATCGGGCCCGCCGCGACCAAGGCAACGATCGAAGCGTTCCGCGAGAAGCTCAAGCGCGAGCCTGAAGGCTTCATCGCCCAGCCGACGCTGGCGCTCTCGACCTGCCCGACCTGCACAGCCTCCGGCCTCGCGCCGCGCCACGTGGATCTGCGGCCGTTCGTGCTCACCGGCAGCAAGAGCACCACGATCGTGCCGGGCGGGCTGACACGCGTCGCGCTGAAGGAAGGCTCCCTGGTGGTGAATTCGAGCCAGGGCGGCGGCACCAAGGACACCTGGATTTTGGACGAGTAGAGAGATGCTGTCGCGTACCGCCGAAAACCTCTACTGGCTCGCCCGCTACGTCGAACGGGCGGAATATCTCGCGCGCACCATCGATGCGACGCTGCGCGTCACGGCCTTGCCGGCCGCCTATATCGGCAAGACCAATGAATGGGACTCGGCGCTGCTCACCGCCGGCGTCGCCGCCAGCTTCTATCAGACCTACGAGGAAGCCAACGAGCACAACGTGGTCGACTACCTCTCGTTCTCCGTGGACAATCCGTCCTCGATCCGGAATTGCATCGAGGCGGCGCGGCTGAACTCGCGCTCGGTGCGCACCGCACTGACCAGCGAGATGTGGGACACGATCAACTCAGCGTGGATCGAGCTTCAGGCGGTCTGGAGCAAGGGCACCTCGACGCGCGAGGATCTGGCAAAGTTCCTGCGCTTCGTGCAGGAGACCTCGCTGCGCTTCGACGGCTCGGCGTACCGGACCATGCTCCGTAACGACGCCTACTGGTTCTCCCGGCTCGGCCTGCATCTGGAGCGCGCCGACAACACCGCACGCATTCTCGACGTGAAGTATCACGTGCTTCTGCCGGAAGAGGAGCACGTCGGCGGCCCGCTGGATTTCTATCAGTGGAGCTCGATCCTGCGCTCTGTGTCGGCGCTGACGGCCTATCACTGGGTCTATCGCGAAACGCTCAAACCGTGGCTGGTCGCGGATTTGCTCATCCTCAACGGCACGCTGCCGCGCTCGCTGGCGAGCTGCTATGACAATCTCGTGCGCAACCTCGACCAGATCGGCGTCGCCTATGGCCGCCAGGGCCCGGCCCAGCGCCACGCCCGCGGCATCCGCAACCGGCTCGAACACAGCAATATGAACGACATTTTCCAGCATGGCGTGCATGAATTCATTCAGGAATTCATCACGGACAATTCCAGGCTGGGCGAAATCATCACGAAGCAGTATCTGATCTGATGTCCCCCGGCTGACGAAAACGGGATATCGTCATGGCCGGGCTTGTCCCGGCCAACCACGTTCTTGCCTTCGCGCGCCGAAGAAGATCGTGGATGCCCGGGACAAGCCCGGGCATGACGAGCTTCTTCACGGTAAGCAGTCAGGCTAACCACTAACTTCACGGTCCACCATGCGCCTGCGAATCCTGCACACGACGACCTATCGCTACGAGCCGCCGGCCACCAGCGTGATCCAGATCCTGCGCATGACCCCGTGCAGCCATGACGGGCAATATGTTGCGGAATGGCAGATCGACGTCTCCACCGACACCAGGCTCGATGCCCACGAGGACGCGTTCGGCAACGTCACCCATGTGCTGTCCTGCGGGCCCGTCGGCGACATCAAGATCACCGCCGAGGGCCTGATCGAAACCCACGACACCGGCGGCGTGCTGCGCGGCACCGACGAGCGCTTCCCGGCAGGCATGTTCTTGCGCATCACCGACCTCACCTCGGCCAATCCGGCGATGATGGCGATCGCGCGCCAGTTGCGCAGCGAGGCCGAGAGCGACACGCTCGGCTTCCTGCACACGCTGATGACGGAGATCGGCGATCACATGACCTTCGACGAGGACCCGACCAACAGCGGCACGTCGGCCGCCGAGGCGTTCACGCTCAAGCGCGGCGTCTGCCAGGACTATGCGCACATTTTCATCGCCTGCGCCCGCACCAGCGGCGTGCCGGCGCGCTTCGTCTCCGGCCACTTCCTGCGCTCGGACGGCACGGTGCATCAGGACGCCGGCCATGCCTGGGCCGAAGCCTATGTGCCCGATCTCGGCTGGGTCGGCTTCGATCCCGCCAACAGCATCTGCGCCACCGATGCCCATGTCCGCGTCGCGATCGGGCTCGACTATCTTGGCGCAGCCCCGGTGCGTGGCACCCGCTATGGCGGCGGCGCGGAGACTCTGACCGTGGCCGTGAAGGTCGAGCACGCCAGCCGCGGCGGGCCGTCGCAATCGCAATCTCAGCGACAGAGCTAGGCGCAGCCATCCGAACGCCCGGGCCGTGCTACACTCGCGGGGATCAGATCTGCTCCCCTGCGAGGTACCCCATGGCAACCGTCAAGCTGCTTTCGGACGATGAACTCTCTCCTGAAGCGCGCGCCGTCTTCGACGATATCCGCAAGGTGCGGAAGTCGGATTTCGTCAACAATTTCTGGCGCGCGCTGGCGCATGATCCGAAGACGCTGCGGAGGACGTGGGAGAGCATCAAGGAGGTGATGGCCCCCGGCGCGCTCGATCCCAAGGTCAAGGAAATGCTCTATGTCGCGGTTTCGATCGCACATGGCTGCAGCTACTGCATTCACTCCCACACCGCCGGCGCACGGGCCAAGGGCATGACCGAGGCCGAATATGCCGAGATGCTCGCCATCGTCGGCATGGCCGCGGAGACCAACCGGCTGGTCACGGCGCTCGGCGTGCCGGTCGACGAGGCGTTTCTGGTCGACGCGGCCGAGTAGGCTGCTGTCTCACGCCGTCATTCCGGGCTCGCGACTTCGTCGCGCCCCGGAATGACGGCCGGAATCGGGGGTTTCATGCCTCCCCGAAATTGGCTAGTAATTCCGCGCAAACGCGTTCGGGGACTGGAAATGACCTATTGTTGCGGAATCCTGGTTCGGGACGGTCTGGTGATGATCGCCGATACCCGCACCAATGCCGGCCTCGACAACGTCTCGACCTTCCGCAAGCTGCACATCTTCTCAAAGCCCGGCGAGCGCATCATGGCGATCGCCAGTGCCGGCAACCTCGCCATCAGCCAGTCGGTGCTCTCGACGCTGACCGAAGGCCTGGAAGACCCCGACACGGGCGAGATCGAGACGCTGATGAACGCGCCGACCATGTTTCAGGCCGCCCAGCGCATCGGCCGCGCCATCCGGGCGGTGCACGCCACCGAAGGCCCGGCGCTGAAATCCGAGGACGTCTCCTTCGACGTCTCCTTCCTGTTCGGCGGCCAGATCAAGGGCTCCCGGATGCGCCTGTTCATGGTCTACACCGCCGGCAACTTCATCGAGTGCACAACCGATACGCCCTACTTGCAGATCGGCGAGCACAAATACGGCAAGCCGGTGCTCGACCGCGCCATGCATTACGACGTCGAGCTTTACGAGGCGCTGAAGACCGGCCTGATCTCGATGGACTCGACGATGCGTTCGAATCTCGGCGTCGGCCTTCCGATCGACGTGCTGGTGGTGCGTGCCGACGCCTGCGATGCCGATCTCAACCACCGCATCGAGGCGGGCGAGCCCTATTTCCACGATCTGCGCTCGCGCTGGTCCGCGGCGCTGCGCGCGGCGCATCAGAACATTCCGCGGCCGCCCTACAAGAACGAAAAAGAACCGAAAACCTGACAACTGAAGAAAAGGCAGGAAACGATGAGTGAAGCAAAGAAGATCGCCCTGGTGACGGGCGCCGGCACCGGCGTCGGGCGCGCAGCGTCGCTGGCCTTGATGAACACCGGCTTCACCGTGGTGCTGGTCGGTCGCCGGCTCGACATGCTCGAGGAGACCGCAAAGCTCGGACCCGCCGGCAAAAGCCTGTGCGTCACCGCCGACATGACCAAGCCGGACCAGATCGCCGCACTGTTCGACAAGGTGAAGGCCACCTATGGCCGCCTCGACGTGCTCTTCAACAATGCCGGCATGGGCGCGCCGGCCGTGCCGTTCGAAGACCTTGGCCTCGAGCAATGGCAGGCCGTGGTGAACACCAACCTCACCGGCCCGTTCCTGTGCACTCAGCACGCCTTCCGCATCATGAAGGAGCAGAGCCCGCGCGGCGGCCGCATCATCAACAACGGCTCGATCTCGGCGCACGCGCCGCGCCCGTTCTCGGCGGCCTACACCTCGACCAAGCACGCCATCACCGGCCTGACCAAGGCCAGCAATCTCGACGGTCGCATGTACGACATCGCGGTCGGCCAGGTCGACATCGGCAATGCCGCGACCCCGATGACCGACCGCATGGTCAACGGACCCGGCGTGCTGCAGCCGGACGGCACCACCAAGCACGAACCGCGCATGGACGCCAAGGCGGTCGGCGATGCCGTCGCCTACATGGCCGGCCTGCCGCTCGACGCCAACGTGCTGACGATGACGGTGATGGCGACCAAGATGCCGTTCGTCGGGCGGGGCTAAAGCAAAATTTGCGAAAACAACCCCATGCACAGTAGGGATCTCATTGATTCCTCTGTGCTTTGTCCGCAGCTTTCGGGGGCATCCAGGTCGTTCGTCTCGTTCCCGGACGCAGCGTGGCATGCAATGACGCGCTGCTGAGCCGGGGCCTACGCCCGCGCGATCTCGTTGTTGGACTTCTGGGTCCCGGCTCTGCGCCGCAACGTTGGTGCGTTGCGGCTTGTCCGGGACACGATGCCTCCCCTACTCCAAGCTCTCCACTTTCCGCAGGCTCGGAAACAGCTTCATCCACAAGAGCGCCACCGCAACGGTGGCGACGCCGCCGAGCACGGCGGCCGGCATGGCGCCGAGCAGCGCAGCTGCTACCCCGCTCTCGAACTGGCCGAGCTGGTTCGAGGCGTTGATGAAGAGGAAGTTCACCGCGCCGACCCGGCCGCGCATCTCGTCGGGCGTGGACAGCTGCACCAGCGAGAAGCGGATCACGACGCTGATCGTATCGGCGGCGCCGAGCACGGCGAGCGACAGCACCGACAGCCACATCCAGGACGACAGCGCGAACACGATGGTGGCGAAACCGAACACGATCACGGCCTGGAACATGCGCAAGCCGACATGTCTGGAGATGGCGTGACGCGCCAGCACCATGGTCATCAGGAGCGCGCCGACTGCGGGCGCGGCACGCAGCACGCCGAGCCCGACCGGGCCGGTCTGCAGGATGTCGCGCGCATAGATCGGCAGCAGCGCGGTGACACCGCCGAACAGCACCGCAAACAGGTCCAGCGAGATGGTGCCGAGGATCGCCGGGTTGCTGCGGATGAAGCGGACCCCGGCGAAGATGTTGTCCGAGTCCGTTCCCTCCTTCGCGACGGCTTGCGGGCGCGGCCGGATGAAACCGGTCAGGATCATTCCAAAAATCCAGAACAACACCATCATGGCATAGGCCAGATGCGGAGCGACCGCATAGGCAAAGCCGCCGAGGGCGGGCCCCGTGATGGTCGCGACCTGCGCCGCGCCGCTGGAGACGGCGGTGGCGCGCTGCAGCGACCCTTGCGGCGCGATCAGCGGCAGCAGCGCCGCCGTGGTCGGGCTCTCGAACGCGCCGGCAATGCCGAGCACGAAGGTCGCGATGAAGATCTGCACCTCGCCGACCGCGCCGAGATAGGTGATGATTGCGAGATAGGCCGCGGTGGCGGCCTCAACGAGCTGGCAGAGCTGGACCACGCGCTTGCGCTCATAGCGGTCGGCGGCGTGGCCGGCGACGAACACCAGCAGCGCGGTGGGCAGGAACTGCACGAGGCCGACCATGCCGAGATCGAAGGCCGAACCGGTGAGATCATAGATCTGCCAGCCGATCGCGACCGCCGCGATCTGGCTGGAAAAGCGCGACAGGCTGCGCGAGAGCAGGAAGAACAGGAAGGCGCGATGGGTCAGGAGTTGGCCGGCGGTCACCGGCGGATTCACGACTGCTGGCTGCTCTGGCATCGCCTGTTAGGTCACCCCTGACCGTCGCTCCCTTGGATGTCTTCCGCGTGGCTGACGCAGACCGGCTTGTCAACAGCGGGACGGCCAACACCATTCCCGGCATTGCCTTTGCAGCGCAGGCGCGGCCATAATCATTGAGGGTTTGGGGACATCATGCTGCGCTTGCAATCGGCACTCGGCGTTTTCGCATTGCTGTTGATCGCCTTCACGCTTGCGGAGAACCGGCGCGCCGTGTCGCTGCGACAGGCGGCCATCGGCCTCGTCGCAACCTTCGTCACCGCGATCATGCTCCTGAAGCTGCCGGTCGTCGCGCACGCCTTCGGCACCATCAACCACGCTGTCGGTGCGATTTCCGCGGCCTCGCGCGCCGGCTCCGCCTTCGTGTTCGGCTATGTCGGCGGCGGCACGCTGCCTTTCGACGTCAAGGTGCCGGGCGCCGATTTCATCCTGGCATTCCAGGCGCTGCCGATCGTGCTCGTGATGAGCGTGCTGACGACGCTGCTGTTCTATTGGCGCGTGCTGCCGCCTGTCGTCCGCGGCATGGCCTGGCTGCTGGAGCGAACGCTCGGCGTCGGCGGCGCGGTTGGCCTCTCGACCGCCGCCAACATCTTTCTCGGCATGGTCGAGGCCCCGCTGTTCGTGCGGCCGTATCTGAAGCAGATGACCCGCAGCGAGTTGTTCCTGGTGATGACCGGCGGCATGGCGGGCATCGCCGGCACCGTGTTGGTGCTCTATGCGACGCTGCTGGCGCCCCTCATTCCCGATGCGGCCGCGCATTTCGTCATCGCCTCCGTGCTGGGCGCGCCGGCCGCGATCCTCGTCAGCCTGATCATGGTGCCCGAAACCTCCGACAGGCGCACCGGCGGCAAGCTGGAGGATCCCCGGGTCGCTAGCGATCCCGAGATGGAGGTCTCCAGCACGATGGACGCGATCGTGAAGGGCACCGGCGCAGGGATCGAGCTGCTCATCAACATCGTCGCGATGCTCTTGGTGTTGGTGGCCCTGGTCTATCTCGTCAACGCCATGCTCGGCATGCTGCCGAATGTCGGCGGCGCCGCGATCTCGCTGCAGCGCCTGCTTGGCCTCGTGATGGCGCCGGTGTGCTGGCTGATGGGACTGCCGTGGGATCAGGCGATCACCGCCGGCAGCCTGATGGGCACCAAGACGGTGCTCAACGAATTGATCGCCTATGTCGACTTCTCGAAGCTGCCGCCTGATACGCTCGACCCGCGCTCGCGCCTGATCATGCTCTACGCCATGTGCGGCTTCGCCAACTTCGCGAGCCTCGGCATCATGATCGGCGGCCTGGGCGTGATGGCGCCGGAACGGCGCAAGGAGATCAACGCGCTCGGGTTGAAGTCGATCGTGTCGGGGACGCTGACGACGTGCTTGATGGGCGCGGTGGTGGGGGTATTGGCTTGATGCCGTAGCCAAATGAGCGCAGCGATATCCGGGATCAGCTTCGCCGCGCAGAGACTTTCCCGGATGTTGCGGCGCTCATCCGGGCGACGAACCGGTCATTCCGGTCAACTGCACAATTTCGACTTCTGCAAGATGCGGCGCACCTCAGCCAGCTTGGCACGGCAGGGCTCGACCGCCATGGCCTTCGCCTCGCTCGTTCGTCCCTGCGCCCACAGTAACACCGCCATCAA
Organism: Bradyrhizobium symbiodeficiens; assembly: GCF_002266465.3. NCBI lineage: Bacteria > Pseudomonadati > Pseudomonadota > Alphaproteobacteria > Hyphomicrobiales > Nitrobacteraceae > Bradyrhizobium > Bradyrhizobium symbiodeficiens. The sequence continues at coordinate 4,754,232 of NZ_CP029427.2, forward strand.
GCCCTGCGCCCCGGAGCGCACCGGCGCACCCGCCACATCCGAAGCAGCGAGCGACAGGGCGGTTCGCGCCTCCGTCTCGGCGGCACTGAGGTTCGCTTGTTCCAGGAAGAAGACTGAACGGAACACGTGGGCCCGCGCATCTCGTGGGTAGCGGGTGACGAGATCGAACGACCGCCTGACCATCTCGTCAGCCTTCGCCGGCACTTCCGACGCACGGATATAATGCACGGCATCGGCCATGTAGGACGCATAATGGACGGCGGCGAAGCCGGCGCAGATCAGAGATCCGAGGGAGGCTGCAAGCAACGTCATGCTGGCGCTCCGCGGCAGGCTGTCATAGGACCAAAAGGCGAGCCACGGCGTGATCGCAAGCGCGGCGCCGGCCACCGCACCGCCCGCATGGGCATAATAGTTGACATTGCCCGAGGCACCGAAGGCCAACGGCAGCAATGCGGGCACACCGAAGAAGAGCGACGTCTTCAATCGCGATATGGTTTGATCGGCATCCGCTTCGGGATCGAAGCTCGCGACGAACAGTGCGGCGATGAGCCCGGTAATGGCGCCGGACGCGCCGACGCCCACCGTGCCGGGGCCATTGCCCAACAGAGAGCCGACCTCACCCGCCACTGCACTGGCGACGAAGATCAGCGCAAACCAGCCACGGCCGATCAGAGACTCCAACCTGACGCCGACGATGAACAATCCAACGCAGTTGCTGATGAGGTGCCACCCGCTGCCGTGCAGCAGCGGCGCAAGGCCAATCCTCCACCACTCTCCTCGTCCGACGACGAGATCATAACCGGAGGCGCCCTGAGCAATCAGCGAGCGGACATCAAGGTCGCCGTCCCGCGCAATGTCGATGGCCAGACTGCGTTGCAGGGCGAAGATCAGGAGCAGGCCAAAAATCAGGCCAATGGTGAGAAAAGGGATATCGGCCAGAAGCTTGTTATCGCCGAAAAGCGTCCCCTCACTGGGAAAGGGCCGAGCGGGGTCACGCACGATCTCCGGAGCGATCGGCGCGACGACGGGTTGAATCGACGCTCTTGAGGGCGGCGCCGCGACGCCACGTCGGCCAAAAGTGTTGGTCGCCATGAAAGCATTCCCGCGTTTTCACAGCTTTGAGTTGATGGGAGAGGTATTTTCGACTGGTTAGCGCCCGCGCTGCAGGGCAGCTTAAACCATCCGACTGGTAATTGCGCGGTTTCGCAGATCGGTTGCTTTTTAGCGATCGTGACGGGAACGCTGACGCGTGTTTGATAGGCGCGGTCGTTGGGGTGCTGTCGTAAGTCTCTCCGACGTCATTCCGGGGCGCGACGAAGTCGCGAGCTCCGGTGCGCACTGCGCAACTGAGAATCCATTTGGGCCGCGGGTGTATAACGGAAAATGGTTTCCGGGCTCGCGCCAAGCGGCGAGGAATGACGAGAGAGCCCGTAGCAGCCCCGATCAGAGGTCTCCCTCTTCCTTGGCCAGCGTCAGCAATCGAAGTGTCAGGAATGTGAACACCGCAATCGTCACCGCGACATCGTAGGCACCGAGCCCGACGGAGACGCCAATGGCACCGGTGGACCACAGGCTTGCGGCCGTGGCGGTGCCGTGTACCGAATTGCCCTGCTTTAGGATCGCGCCGCCGCCGATGAAGCCGATGCCGGTGATGAGGCCCTCGATCACCTTGGCCATGCCGTCGGGCGAATGCACCAGAAGACTTTCGCTCGCCTGCACGAAGCCGCAGCTTGCCAGCGCGACCAGTGGAAATGTGCGCAGGCCCGCGCTTCGCGCGCGCTTCTCGCGATCCCACCCGATCGGAACGGCAAGCGCAAACGAGGCCGCCAGCGCAACGACATGAACGCCGATGTTGAACCTGTCCAAAGCAAAACCCCGAAACGAAAGCCGCGATTAATATCAAGCCGGCTGCAACGCGGCTAAGCTGCTGATGGTTTCCTAACGGGCGAATTTGTCGCATGCGTCTTGCAGGGGCGCGTTTCGCGGGGAGGCGCGCAGCCTGGATTGGCGCAAGCGTAATCCAAGATGATCGCCTGCCAGATGCACTGTCCCGGATTGCGCTGCATCCGGGCTGCGAGCCGGTTCGCCATTGCAAGCGAAGCAATCCAGAAATGCGTCCGCAGAGATGGTCTGGATTGCATCGCTCGCAATGAAGGCGGAGAGAGACGAGACCGGCCTACGCCTTCAGCTCCACTGTCTTGAATTCCGCCGGCAGGATCACCTCCAGCAGTTCGACGTCGTCGGAATAATCCAGGATCATGTGCTTGATCTTCGGCGGCTGGGTCCAGGCGCTGCCTTCCTTCATCAAGGTCTCGCCCTGCCCGTCCATGTAGGTCTTCACCCAGCCCTTGAGCACGTAGACCATCTGGAAGTCGACGTCGTGAAAATGCAGTTTCGACACCTCGGCCGGATCGCAAGGACCTTGCAGACGGATCACGTGGGCTTGCGCGAGGCCGCGGCTGGCGTCGGCGATGCCGAGGTCGCGGTATTTCGCGTAAGCGCGCAGGCCATCGGCCTTGAAGTCCTCCTCGCGGTGATGGCTGATCGCGATGCGCTGCCTGGGGCGTGCGGGCTTCTTCGGCTCGGCAGCGCGAACCTTCGCCTTCACCGCCTTGCGTGCCGGGGATCGCGCTGCCGCCTTGACGCCGCTCCGCTTCTTCGCCGCGGTCTTCGTGGCGGGTCTTGATGTCTTTTGCTTGGCCATTGTCTGCCTCCCTGATCTGAGCCGGGCCCGCCGGACAGGCACAACCCGAGGGCAGACTATCCAGTCCCGGATCAGGCGGCAATTGCCGGGGCGCAGGTCCGGCAGCACGATGACCCAATCGGTCGTAGCTTGTCCGAAGCTGTCGTGGCGCGCGGCCATCGTCTCGTATTCGTTTTCCCGCTGAATTAATCTCGAAGGGGAGATTCTGGGGGAATGAATTCATGGGCAACAGCGTAGGTCAGCGTGCATTTCAAAATGCCCGGCTTCAGAAACGGCAAAAAGCCGAAATGCTGCCGCTGCTCGGGCACGCGCTCCAGCTCCACAAGATGGGGCTTCTCCCCGAGGCCCGGGCTGCCTATCGCCAAATCCTGCAGCTCGCGCCCAACCAATTCATGGCGCTGCACATGCTCGGCGCTCTGGAGTCCGATGCAAAGAACTATCAGCAAGCCGAAATCCTGCTGAGCCGAGCCGTCGCCGCGGATCCGCGATCTGCCGATGCTCATATGAGCCTGGGCATCGCGCTCAACGGGCTGCGGCGGCACGACGAGGCCTGCGCGAGCTATCGAAAGGCCCTCGCCTTGCGGCCCAACCACGCCGCAACCCTCTCCAATCTCGGTAACGCGAGCGTGGCCCTCGATCTTCACGAGGAGGCGCTCCACAGCTACGACAAGGCGATCGCACTGAACGCAAACCTTGCCGAAGCCCACAACGGCCGGGGTTGGGCGCTGTGCCGTCAGCGCAACTATGACGAGGCCCTCGCAAGCTTGAACCGCGCGTTGTCGATCAAGCCCGACTATGCCGCGGCGCTGGCGAACCGTGCCACTGCTCTACGGGAGCTTCAGCGATTTGACGAAGCGCTGGCAGACGGCAACCAGGCCATCACGCTCGCTCCCGATGACGCGAATGGCTGGCTCGCCCGGGCCAGTGTCCTACTCCAGATCCAGCAGATTGCCCAGGCATCGCACGATTGCGAGCAGGCGCTCGCGATTGATCCCGATTCCATTCAAGCTCACCTGGTGCTGGGCCTTTGCCTTGCCGGACTTGGCCGGGTCGACGAAGCCCTCGCCAGTTTCGACAGAGCCCTCGACATCCAGCCCGACCTCCAGAGCGCGATCTCCAACAAGATCTTCACGCTCGATTTTGCGGGGGACGCCACCGTCGAACGGCATCAGCAGGCGCGCCGGGTGTGGTGGGAGCGTGTCGGCGCGAAAATCGCTTCAGAGGCGATGGCACCGCATGACAACAGCCGCGATCCGGATCGCCGCCTGGTGCTCGGCTATGTCTCGTCGGATTTCAACGCGCATTCGGCCGCGTTGATTTTCAAGCCGGTCCTTCAACACCACGACCGCACGCAGTTCGAGGTCGTGTGCTACGCTTGTTCGTCGAAAGTGGACGCGACGACGAGCGAATTTCAGGGGATCGCGGATCGCTGGCGCGACGCCTCGCAATGGACCGAAGATCGCCTCGCCGCCGAGATCCGCGCCGACGGCATCGACATCCTGATTGATCTGTCCGGCCATACCAGAGGGAACCGTCTCGGCGTGTTTGCGCGCAAGCCGGCACCCATCCAGGTGCATGGCTGGGGTCACGGCACCGGCACCGGGCTGCCGACGATCGATTACCTGATCTCGGACCCGGTCGCGATTCCCTTCGAGGTTCGGCATCTGTTTGCCGAGACTGTGGTCGACCTGCCGTGCTTCGTCACGCTGGCATCGCTGCCGACCGAGATTCCGCGGGCGCCAACGCCGGCGATCTCGAACGGCTTCGTCACCTTCGGCGTCTTCAACCGCATCAGCAAGATTTCGGACGAGGCCGCGCAAGTCTGGTCCAGGATTCTCGAGCGGGTGCCGGGTTCGCGACTGCTGGTCAAGGATGTTGCGCTGGACGACCAGCTGGTCCGCGAGAACCTGCTGGCGCGGTTCGAGGCTTGCGGATTGCCGGCCGAACGCGTCGATCTGCTCGGCGCAACCTTGCGAAGCGACCATCTGGCATCGTTCAATCGCGTCGACATCTGCCTCGACCCCTTCCCGCAGAATGGCGGTGTCAGCACATGGGAAGCCTTGCAGATGGGCGTGCCGGTGGTGGCGAAGCTCGGCAACAGCCTGCCCAGCCGTGCTGCCGGCTCCATTCTCACGGCGCTTGGCCTGCCGGACTGGGTCACGGACAGCCGTGAGGCGTACATCGAGATCGCAACCAGCCGAGGTTCTGCGATCAGCGAGCTCGATCGGTTGCGCCGCGAATTGCCCGACAAGATCCGGACCGCAGCCGCCAGCAACCCGGTCTCATACGGGCGAGCGGTCGACGACGCCTATCGCGCGATGTGGAGACGCTATTGCGGCGCCGGAGCCTGATCGCCGTCTCAATGCAGCCGGAACACGCCATCCACGGCGCGCAACTCGGCCGGCTTGATCAGCTTGGAGTGCGCGACGGTGACTGAATGGAGGGGACCATCGAGCTTCTCCTGCCAGAAGGCCAGAAAATCCTTCAGGGCCGGGAATTTCGGAAACATGTCGTAGTTCTGCCAGATGTAGGTCTGAAGCAGCGAGGGATGATCCGGCATCCGATAGAGAATTTGCGCCGTCGTCAGCCCGTAACCCAGCACCTGTTTCCGGAAGTCGTCGGAAACAACCCCAACCCGCGAGACCATGCCAACCTCCTTTGCAGGAGCGCATTCAAAGGGTGGCTTGCCGGTACGCTGCTTACGAGTCACCCGGAGGAGATGCGCTCACATGAGAGAAATGTGACGCAAACTGACAACCCATCTCAAGCCCAAAAGTTTAACAAGCTGTTGAAATTCAATGCTTTAGCAGCAGATGCGGCTCCGTGCTAATATGGTCACAAAGCCCGGTTAACGATGGCTAAGGGATTTGGCAACCTGCTCTCTCGAGTGCTTATTTATCTGCTACAAGCCCTTGCTCCCGCAAAAATCCTGGCTTATCTGAGCAGTGCCTTGCTGGCACTCGCTAGCAGGGATTGCTAACAATCCAGAAACATCAACCCGAGCAATTGCTTAGGAGGACTGCATGAAATTCCGTCCGCTTCACGACCGCGTCGTGGTCAAGCGCATCGACGCAGAAGAGAAGACCGCTGGCGGCATCATCATTCCCGACACTGCCAAGGAAAAGCCTTCGCAGGGCGAAGTCGTCGCCGTCGGCCCTGGTGGCCGTGACGAAGCCGGCAAGCTGATCCCGATCGATCTGAAGGTCGGCGACCGCGTGCTGTTCGGCAAATGGTCCGGCACCGAGGTCAAGATCGACAATGTCGACCTGCTGATCATGAAGGAAAGCGACATCATGGGCGTCCTCGACGTCCCCGCTTCCAAGAAGAAGGCGGCCTAAGAGCCCCCTCTCTCACCCAGCCAAACACCTAAGGAAAAATCCAGATGGCAGCTAAAGAAGTCAAATTCGGCGTCGATGCACGCGACAAGATGCTGCGTGGCGTCGACATCCTCGCCAACGCCGTCAAGGTGACGCTCGGCCCGAAGGGCCGCAATGTCGTCCTCGACAAGTCGTTCGGCGCTCCCCGCATCACCAAGGACGGCGTCACCGTCGCCAAGGAGATCGAACTCGACGACAAGTTCGAGAACATGGGCGCGCAGATGGTGCGCGAAGTCGCCTCCAAGTCCGCTGACGCGGCCGGCGACGGCACCACCACCGCGACCGTGCTGGCGCAGGCGATCGTGCGCGAAGGCGCCAAGTCGGTTGCCGCCGGCATGAACCCGATGGACCTCAAGCGCGGTATCGATATGGCGGTGGAAGCCGTCGTTGCGGACCTCGTCAAGAACTCCAAGAAGGTTACCTCGAACGACGAGATCGCCCAGGTCGGCACCATCTCGGCCAACGGTGACGCGGAGATCGGCAAGTTCCTCGCCGACGCCATGAAGAAGGTCGGCAACGAGGGTGTCATCACCGTCGAGGAAGCCAAGTCGCTCGAGACCGAGCTCGACGTCGTCGAGGGCATGCAGTTCGACCGCGGCTACATCTCGCCCTACTTCGTCACCAACGCCGACAAGATGCGCGTTGAGATGGACGACGCCTACATCCTCATCAACGAGAAGAAGCTCTCCTCGCTGAACGAGCTGCTCCCGCTGCTCGAGGCCGTGGTACAGACCGGCAAGCCGCTGGTCATCGTCGCCGAGGACGTCGAAGGCGAAGCTCTCGCCACGCTCGTCGTGAACCGCCTCCGTGGCGGCCTGAAGGTCGCGGCCGTCAAGGCTCCGGGCTTCGGCGATCGCCGCAAGGCGATGCTGCAGGACATCGCGATCCTGACCGGTGGCCAGGCGATCTCGGAAGATCTCGGCATCAAGCTCGAGAACGTCACGCTCAACATGCTCGGTCGCGCCAAGAAGGTGATGATCGACAAGGAGAACACCACGATCGTCAACGGCGCCGGCAAGAAGGCCGACATCGAGGCACGCGTGGCCCAGATCAAGGCGCAGATCGAGGAAACCACCTCGGACTACGACCGTGAGAAGCTCCAGGAGCGTCTTGCCAAGCTCGCTGGCGGCGTCGCGGTGATCCGCGTCGGCGGCGCGACCGAGGTCGAGGTCAAGGAGCGCAAGGATCGCGTTGATGACGCGATGCATGCGACCCGCGCGGCTGTCGAAGAAGGTATCGTCCCGGGCGGCGGCGTCGCCCTGCTCCGTGCTTCCGAGCAGCTCAAGGGCCTGCGCACCAAGAACGACGACCAGAAGACCGGCGTCGAGATCGTGCGCAAGGCGCTCTCCGCGCCCGCTCGCCAGATCGCGATCAACGCCGGTGAAGACGGCTCCGTGATCGTCGGCAAGGTGCTCGAGAACAAGACCTACGCCTACGGCTTCGACTCCCAGACCGGCGAGTACGGCGATCTGGTCAAGAAGGGCATCATCGACCCGACCAAGGTGGTTCGCGCAGCGATCCAGAACGCAGCTTCGGTTGCGGCCCTGCTGATCACCACGGAAGCCATGGTCGCCGAGCTGCCCAAGAAGGGCGGCGCCGGCCCGGCAATGCCCCCCGGCGGCGGCATGGGCGGCATGGACTTCTAAGGTCCACGCACCCTCGAGACCTACGAAACCCCGGCAGCGATGCCGGGGTTTTTGTTTGAGGGGCGGTACACGCTAAGATGGTGGCAAGTTCGTCATTCCGGGGCGGCGCAAAGCGCGGATTCACGACGAAGTACGGCGTCGAGAAGCTCGTCTTGTTCGAGATCTACGACGATGCAGTTACCGCCATCGCCCGCGAGAAAGAACTCAAGAAGTGGCGCCGCGACTGGAAGACGCGGCTCATCGAGGAGCAGAACCCAAATTGGGATGATCTCTATCCTGGGATAGCCAATTAAGGCCTGTGGTTATGGATTCCGGGCTCGCGCCCAAAAGGGGCGCGCCCCGGAATGACGAGAGAATGGTGGGCGCGCCCCGGAATGACGGTGGCCTTCACTCCACCTTCCCAATCCGCTCGAAGCGCGGCTCGCCGTCTTCATCAAGCGACCAGAAGATGCGCGTCACCTTGCCGACGAGGTTGTCCATCGGCACGAAACCGAACGCCGACATCATGCGGCTGTCGGTGGAATTGTCGCGGTTGTCGCCGAGCACGAAGAAATGGCCCGGCGGCACCGTGAAGACATTGGTATTGTCGAGGTAACCGTTGTCGACGCAGTCGTGCGTCACGTAGCTCGCACCGTTCGGCAGCGTCTCGCGCCAGCGCTTGACCGTCGCGCCGTCGTCCACACCGCAGGCAGAACCGGCAAGCGTCTCCTTCAGTGCAACCCGCGTCACCGGCTTGTCGTTGAGGAAGAGCTGGCCCTGCCGCATCTGGATGCGGTCGCCGGGCAGGCCGACCACGCGCTTGACGTAGTCGGACGAATTGTCTTTCGCCGTCCGGAACACGACGATGTCCCCGTATTCCGGATTGGCAGCAAAGACGCGGCTCGAGATCCAGGACAACGCGAACGGGAGGGAATACCGGCCGTAGCCATAGGCATATTTCGCGGCGAAGACATAGTCGCCGACCATCAGCGTCGGCACCATCGAATTGGAGGGTATGCTGAACGGCTGGTACAGGACGAAGCGAAACAGGATCAGCGGGGACCACAGCACCGGGACCAGCAGGATCAGGATGAGAATCGCCTTCCATTCCCGCGCTTGCGCCCTCGACGGCCGGATCGTTTGCGAAAGAGTGGTCATGCACTTGCCCTGATCGAGACCTGTCGCGAGATTACACAACCTTCGCGCGCGTGCAATCTCCGCTCTGATCTTGGTCGCAGGTCGCGCAGACTGCGTTCAATGCGAAGGCCCGAACGTCGGCAAACGTCAGCCGCGCGAAAGCTCCTTGAAGCAGTGCCTCACCCAGTCGATCGTCACGCGTGTCGCGGGATCGCGCTTGAGGTGGTTCTGCACCAAGAGCCAGACGTCGCGGCGCCTCGGCAGCAGCGTCGCGCGCAGGCTGCGGTCGGCGAGCAGGCCTTCGCAGCTGTGCTCGGGCAGCACGCCGACGACTTGGTGCGACTGGATCATGGTCCTGATGATGCGGACATTGTCGGTGACGCAGCGCACGTTGGTCAGCCGCTTCGCTCGCAGGAATTGCTGCTCCGGAATCGTGTCGAGCTCGTCCGGATACACGCACGCGACCGGCTCGCCGCCGATGCGGTCGGCGGGCTCGAAGAAATACAGCCTGACATCGCCGAGCTTGGAGATGGTGAAGTCGCCCTTCTCCGGCTTGCGCAGGCGAATGGCGAGGTCGGCCTGCCAGCGCGAGAATTTGACGTTGCCGCTGGAGGTCAGGAATTGCAGGGTCAGGCCGGGATGATCGCGCAGGAAGCTGCTCGCGTGAGGCGCCAGCAGCTCTTCAGCCACCGCATTGGTCGAGGCGATGCGCAGGCGGCCGACCGGGCCGGACTGGCTCTCCTTGATGCGGTCGATCGCCGCGACATGGGCGGCCATCGCGCCGACATGCTCGAGCACCGCTTCACAATGGCGCGTCGGACGGCGCTGGCCATCCACGGCATCGAACAACGGCACGCCGAGATCGCGCTGGATGCGCGCGAGGCGGCGGCCGACGGTGGTCTCGTCGATGCGCAGCCGCGCGCTGGCGCCGGCATAGGTGCCCTCGTCCCTCACGGCAGCGATGATGCGCAGATCGTCCCAGTTCATGGCGGCGAGCCTAGCAGGGCTCGCTGTCCCCTGCAATTCTGCAGCCACAAGCTGCAATAGTCCTGCACAATGGCAGGCCCATGCTGCGCTAGTGTCGTGTCATCGATATGCCTGGAAGGCCTGACCAACATGATTGCTCCCAAGACCCTGCTCGAACTCTCCGGCGCCGATCTCAATCCGCCGAAGCTCAACGAGGCCTGCCTCGTGCTGATCGACCTTCAGAACGAATATTGCGCCGGCCCGCTGGCCCTGCCCGATGCGCAGCCCGCGATCGCCGCGGCGGCGCGCCTGCTCGCGCGGGCCCGGGAGAGCGGCGCTGCGATCATTCATGTCGCGCACAAGGGCCGCGCCGGCGGCCTGTTCGACCGCGAGGCCGCGCGCGGCGCGATCGTCGATCGCCTGACGCCGCTCGCAGGCGAGCCCGTAATCGAAAAAGCACTGCCGAACGCTTTTGCCGGCACCGATCTGCAAACCCGGCTTGCCGCGGCCGGATGCAAGAACATCGTACTCGCCGGCTTCATGACCCACATGTGCATCTCCTCGACCGCCCGTGCCGCGCTCGACCTCGGCCTGCGCACGACGATCGCGGCCGATGCCTGCGCGACCCGCGACCTGCCGGATGGCCGCGGCGGCACGCTGGATGCCCGGACGATCCACGAGGTCGCACTGGCGGAGCTGTCGGATCGCTTCGCGATCATCACGCAAGGCGAAGCGCTGGCCTGACGGAGCATCCGATGCTGCAACTCTATTTCTTTCCGATGGCCTGCTCGCTCTCGAGCCGCATCGCGCTGATGGAGGCCGGTATCGAGGCGCAGTATCACCTCGCCCACATCTGGACCAAGCAGGTCGTGGACGACGGAAGCGATTTCCGCGGCGTGTCGCCGAAGGGCGCGGTGCCGGTTCTGATGCTGGAGAGCGGCGAACGGCTGACCGAGAGCGCGGCAGTGCTGCAATACATCGCAGATTTGAATCCGAAGGCGGGCCTTGCGCCGGCGTTCGGCGATCCCGATCGCTATCGCCTGCAGGAATGGCTGAGCTTCGTCGGCGCCGAGATCCACAAGGCGTTCCTGTTTCCGACCTTCTGGTACAAGGACGACGGCTCGCTCGCCAAGCCGCGTGCGAGGATCACACAGACCTTGGCGGTGCCGGCAGCGCATCTGGCGGAGCGCGAATTCCTCGTCGGTGACAGCTTTACCGTCGCGGATGCGCATCTCACCTGGGCCTTGCTGCTGCTCCGTCCCGCGGGCGTCGACATCGCGCAATGGCCGTCTCTGTCGGCCTATCTCGCGCGCATGCAGGCGCGGCCAGCCGTGCGGCAGGCGGTCGCAACGGAGATGGCGCTGCGCAAAACCCTCGCGGCGTGACAAGGATGCCACGGCTGCCAAATTTAGAGGCGCGATCGCGAGGGCATTGAAGTCGGCGCGGCATGCGCTAATCTGACGGGATATTTTTCAATTTTTCCCGGACGGCTTTCATGCGCTTCTTTTTTAAAAGTCACCTGCCCGGATTCTGTTTGGCTCTCCTCGCCTATTGGCTTGGCCTTGATTCCGTCTTTGCGGACACGCGGGTCGCGCTGGTGATCGGTAACGGCGCCTATACCTCCACGGCTCAACTTCCCAATCCGTCACACGACGCCGAGGACGTCGCAAGCTCGCTCAAGCGCAGCGGTTTCGAGGTGATCCAGGGCATCGACCTGCGCCAGGCCGACATGCAGGACCTGACCATCCGCTTCGCGCGCGCCGCGAGCAGAGCTGACGTCGCCATATTCTATTACAGCGGCCATGCCATGCAGTACAACGGCGTGAATTATCTGATGCCTGTCGACGCCATGCTGACCGATGAGGCCGACCTCAAGCGCTTCGTGCGGGTCGACGACATCGTGAACGATCTGCAGCAGGCCAAGAACCTGCGCATCCTCGTGCTCGATTCCTGCCGCGACAATCCGCTGGCGGAAACTCTCAAACGTTCTGCGACGCGGGCCGCCTCGGTCGGGCGTGGCCTGTCGAGGGTCGAGGCGCCGCGCGGCACCATCGTGTCGTTCTCGACGCAATCTGGCCAGGTCGCAGCCGACGGCGCCGGCCGCAACAGCCCGTACACGACGGCGTTCCTGAAACACATCGAGGAGCCGCAGGAAATCGGCGACGTCTTTCGCGACATCAGCAGCGACGTCTACGACGCGAGCGGCAAAACGCAGCTTCCGGAGCTGTCGCTGTCGATCATCGGCAAGTTCTACCTGAACGGACCGGTGTCGGTGACCGTCGCGCCGGCCGCGCCGCGGGCCGACCCTTGCGCGGCCGCGGAGGCGCATTGGAAGGCCGCGGACGGCATCGGCACCGTCGGCGCCTTCGAGGATCATCTGGCGCGATTTTCGAATTGCAGTTTTGCCAGTCTCGCCAGGGCGCGGATGGATGGCCTCAAGCAGAAGGTGGCAGCGGCCCCTGCGGCCGGCGAAAGCAGGACCTTTGACGGCAAGTGGGACGTGACCGTGAGCTGTGCCAGCTCCGGCAAGGCCATGGGCTATACCCGAGCCTTGTCGGCCACCATCGCCAATGGCCTATTTCATGCGGAGGATCGGGACCCGCGGACGAACAGCACGCTCGCGATCGATGGACAAATAGGAGCGGACGGGAAAACCACGCTGAGCGCGCGAGGCCTCACGGGTCCAAGCGCCTATACCGTCAACAACAGCGCTCCCGGCTCACCCTATGGCTACACGATCGACGCGCAGTTCGAGCGGAGCCGCGGCAGTGGCAAACGCAACGAATTGCGTCCGTGCAGTTTCACTTTCGTCAAGCGGTAGCCGGGCGCGCTTTGCGCCGCGCACCGGCCTCACTCCACCCGCGCCAGCACCGCGAGCTTGCGGATGCCCTTGTTGCGGTAGGCGTCGAGGAACGCGTAGTAATCCTTGAACGACACGCAGCCGTTGGAATCGCCGTTCGGCCCGAGCATGAAGGTGTGGGCAAGCAGGCCGTCGCGGCCGTAGATCGCGCTCTCGCCGCCGACCGGGGTCAGGCGCAACGCGGGCACACCGTGGAACAGCGCTTCACGCGGCTTCAGCGTGTAGATGTGCGGCGGCGTCACGCCGCGCATGCGCGTGCGCTGGGAGCGCGGATCGTCGAGATTGGAGCCGAGGCCGGAATGCGCTTCGAGCTTGGTGCCGTCGGGCAGATACACCGTCTTGGCAGTGATATCGTAGACCGCGGTGTCCCGCTCGTAGGGCGGCGCACCGCCGAACATCGGGTTCTGCTCCTTCGGCGCGATGGACGCGGTCACGCTGGCATCGGCCGAGGCATAGGCCAGCAGCCCGCCTGACGGCTCGCGCTTGCCCCAGAGTTTTTCGACCATCGACTGGCGCGGACCGGTGATCGACATCACCGCTGCCTTGGCGCGATCGGCGAACGACTTCTTGGCTTCGGGCGCCGGCACGATCTGCGCCGGATCGGCCGAGGCCAGCTGCATCTGGGCATCCGGAGTGCGCTTGGACTTGTCGGCAGCCTTGTCAGTCGCCTTCTCGGCCATCTTGGCCGGGGCCGACGGCTTCAGCGCTTCCGCGACCCTCGCGATCACGCTCTGCTTCGGCGCGTCTTTAGCCACGGCAACCTGGGTTGCCGGCGCCGCGCTGGCGGCGTTCGATGCCACGCCTTGGGTCGCAGCCGCAGCAAAGCGCTCGTTGAACATCTCACGCGAGATCGGGGCGGCGACCTGCAACCGGTCGGGCAGGAGCGCAAAAGCGTCCTTGATAGCGTCGCCGGCCTCGCGCAGCGCGACCTTGGGCGCACGCTTGAGCACCGGCGCGTCATAGCCGGTGCTGCCGACGGTCGGATAGACGCTCGCGCCAAAGACGTTGCTGTAGATGGTCCAGCCGGCGCCCATCACGACGCAGCCGACGGCCGCGGCGCCGAGCCAATTGGTCGTTGTCATTTTCCGGGAAGAATTCCGAAGAGAATTCTTAGACTTCCGTGCCGCGTTACTCTGCGCAGCGATACTCGTACTCATTCGCCTTGCGTCCAGGACGGTGTCACTCAGTCCCCCTTCAAAGTGCCGCTGGTCACGATCCGGGAACAGCATTTCGCAGAGGGTCGGAGCGTCATTAAGGCGACTTTTAGTTAAATGCGGATTAAGTTCGGGCAGATGTGGGGCAACTCCCCAAGTCGTCCCATTTCGAGAAAAAAGCCCGCGGAACTACGGACTTAGTCGGGTCTGTTAACTATAATTCTCGGCAGGATCGGCGCAGCGAGCAGGCTCCTCCGGTCACCTCTCCAAGGCCACCCAACCAAGTCGTTTTCGTGGCCTTCGACACCTGGAAGATAGCGGGGAAGCGTTGCGCGAGGCTGGTGCATTGCCCTTCCCAACAGCGCGAGTGACACAAGCGAGGGAGGCAAGGTCACGCACATCACACAGCGCGTTCGGACGCTCACACTTGCGCCCCTGACCGAAAGTTGATCGCACCTCTCTGGAAAAGGCCGGGGCGAGAAAATAGCTAGTGGAGCGGCACTTTTCAGCAGCCTCTGCGTGTGATACGGTACCGTATCAACATCGCCTTGAACTGTGCCGGGCATGCAAACGGAGGCTGGCATGAGAAGGTTCGCGCGCGCCGGATGTTTTGCTCTGGCATGGTCGTTGTTGATTGGAACGGTCGCGCAGCCTGCCAATGCAGCTTGCACATCGTCGGCCTCGGCCGCGGGCACGCAGACCTGGCGCTGCGACAACGGCATCACCATCGTCGCAGAAAACGGCGCCAGATTTGAACTAAAGGACGCCAACCGCGACGGACATATTGACTCCGTCGAGTTGAGCAGCAAAGCCCTGCTGGTCGAAGTGCCCAGGAAGCCGGGCGGGAACCCGTTCAAGGTGCTGACGCCGCAGGCGATTGCAGCGGTGCGCGGCACCAGATGGGCCGTCGATGTCGCTGAGGCCAAGACCTCCGTCTTCGTCGCCGACGGTCGCGTCGGCGTCAGCCGCAGGGCGCGTGGGCGCGGCGTCGTGCTGGGCCCCGGCGAAGGCGTCGACGTGGAAGCGACCGGGCCCTTGACGGTGAAGCAGTGGGGCCAGCCGCGCATCGACGCTCTCATGGCAAGACTTGGCCAATAAGACTTGGTCAATAGGGCTTGGTCGATGAGACTTGGTCAATAGACCGCGGCCCGCAGGCCCCGACGAAAAAGAAGACGTAATGACGAGACGCGTTCAGATCCTGGCGGCACTCGCTCTCACCGCGCTGTGGGGCGCGGGCATCTATGCCGCGCACGCAGGCGGCCATCTCCGCTTTCTCGACCGTCTGGAAGCAACGCTGACCGATTGGCGGACCCAGGTCCGCGGCGTGCAGCGTCCGCCCGATCTCGTCACCATCGTCGCGATTGATGACACCGTGGTGAAGCGCGGCGGCAGCTATCCGCTGCCGCGCGCCGATCTCGCCCGCGTCGTCGACACCATCGTGCAATTCAAGCCGAAGGTCGTCGCGATCGATCTTCTGCTGGTCGACCGCAGCGCGGCGATCGGCGACGCCACGCTGGCCAACACGCTCGCCACCGGCCCCATGGTGCTCGCCGCCGCGGCGATCTTCCCCTCCGCCAGCGAGACCGTGGAGGCCGGCAGCGCAGGTCCCCTCGCCGTGCTGCCGCAAGCCGAACGTTTCCTGCTGCCGCTGCCTGCGTTCGCCGATCACGCCGAGGTCGGCATCGTCAATGTCGCGACGGGACAATCGGGCTCGCCGCTCTCGGTGCCGATGCTGTTCCGGACCCGCGACAAAGTCGAACTGTCGTTCCCGTTGCGCGTCGCAACGCGCGCGCTCGACAAGCCGCTGACGATCGCGCCCGATCATCTCATGCTCGGCGACCGCACCGTGCCGACCGATACCGACTTCGCGCTGCCGATCACCTATTACGGCCCGCGCCGCACCATCCGCACCGTCAGCGCGCAGAGCGTCTTTGACGGCACGCTCAATCGCTCGGCGATCGAGAACCGGATCGTCGTGATCGGCGCCTCGGTCGCAGGCGGAGGCGATTTCTATCCCACACCGTTCGATTCCCTGATGCCCGGCGTCGAGGTCGTCTCGACCGCGATCACTCATCTGGTCGCCGGCGACGGCATCGTGCGCGACCACAGGGTCCGTATCGCCGACGCGTTTGCTGCGATCCTGCTGCCGATGCTGCTGGTCGGCTTGCTGGCGTGGCGGCGCAGCGCACTCGGCATCATGGCCGCAGCCACTGTGATGATCGCCTGGGCCGGTCTCAATGCGTTCGCGTTCACGCATGGCGTTTGGTTGAATGCGGCAACCACGCTCGCCGCCGCGGTGCCGCCGGTTGCGATCTTTGCCGGTGTGCAGCTGTGGGCCGGAGGCCGCCGAACGCAATATCTCGCCGCCAAGAGCAGGTCTCTCGCGCAATTCCAGGCACCGGCCGTGCAGGAATGGCTGGCGCGCGATCCGAACTTCCTGTCCAAACCGGTCCGGCAAGACGCCGCAATCGTCTTCATCGATCTCTCCGGTTTCACGTCGTTAAGCGAACGGATCGATCCGGATGCGCTTCAAGAAATCCTGCAGGCGTTTCACGCGCTGATCGACAAGGTCGCAGTCGCTTGCGGCGGCATGATCACCGGCTTTCTCGGCGACGGCGCCATGATCCTGTTCGGTCTGCCGGCTGCGATGCCCGATGATGCCGCGCGCGCGCTCAAATGCGCCATCGACCTGCATCGCGGCGTCGAACACTGGATTGCCTCGCTGCCGTCAGCGATCGGCGGTCAGCTCGGCTTCAAGATCGGCGCGCATTTCGGCGAGATCGTCGCCTCCCGCCTCGGCGAAAGCCATCAGCACATCACCGCGACCGGTGACACCGTCAACGTCGCGAGCCGGCTGATGGAAGTCGCCGTCCAGAACGATGCACGGCTCGCCCTGAGCAATACGCTGCTGGATACGGCCGACTTCCACGGGGCTCCCGACGGCGTTCTGTCAGGCCCCCTGCTCGCCCGGATCCGTGGCCGCTCCGGCGTCGTGACCGTGTGGTTCTGGCGCGACCGGGACGGACCGAGCCAGGCCGCGGCCAGGGCCGAGATGATCGATTAAGGCCGCTACCTTGCTTCCGGCGGCGGCGAGCGGTCCAGCACGTCGCCCTTGGCGTTCTCCAGCAGATCGACGCCGTAGGTCTCGACCACGAGCGGGCCGCGCTTGCGCTGCAATTGCGCGACCTGCGTGACTTTCGCAAATAGGTCGTCGAGGACGGGATGACCGTCCGGACGCAGTTCGTCGACATAGAGCAGCTTGCCCGCAAGCAGCTTTGGATCGGGCTCGCGCATGTTGACCCAGCGGATGCGCTGGTTCTGCTGCACCACGCAGGTGCCGGGCGGCAAGTAGAAGGCGAGCCAACCCGTAGTGCCATAGTCCTGCGCGAGCACGCAGGTCGCGCCATAGCGCGCGCGCATGGCTTCGATTCCCGCGGCGAGTTCGCGCCAACCGACGCCGACGCTGCGCACGGTGGCATCACGGCGATATCCCGAGAGCCAGCCGGTGTTGGCTTGCACGATCAGCGCCGCAAACATCACGATGCCGACAGGCGCGGCCCAGCGCAGGCAGAAATCCACCAGGCGCCGCGCACGCGGCTTCCACTGCGCAAGGTTCGCGGCGGCCGCAGCGGCAACAACGAAGGGCGGATAGACCGGCGCGAACCAGTTGGCCTCGACGCGGGCATGCAGCGAATGCCAGACGAAATAGGCGACGATGGTCCAGAACATCGTCTCGATCAGCACGCGCGAGGCCAGGGCGCCGGCGCGTTGCCAGGTCAGCGCGTGCAGGCCCATCGCACCGAGGATGAAGACAAGCGGCGTTGCGAACGCGATCTGGGTCGGGATCAGCTCGGCGATGAAGACGGGACGGAAGTCCTCGATCTTCGCGCGCCCGAGCTGCTTTGCGAACGAGACCCATTGGTGATCCGCATTCCAGAGGATCACCGGCGAGAACAGCGCCAACGCAACGAACCCGCCGAGATAGGGCCATGGCGAGAGAAACCAGCGACGCAGCTTCGGCACGCAAGCGAGCCAGATCAGGATGCCGGCGCCAAAGAACATCGCCGTGTATTTCGACAGCAGCGCCGCCCCGACGGCCGCACCGACCGCGAGCCACCAGACGCCGCGGCCGGTCTCCAGTACTTTTGCGAGGAAGAACAGCACGAAGCTGGATGCGACCAGAAGCGGCGCATCCGGCGTCACGATCAGCGTGCCGACGGAGGCCATCATGGTCACGTTGAGCAGGATCGCGCTGGTCGCCGCCACGCGCGCGCCGCCGAACAGAATCGCGGCAGAGCGATAGACCGCATAGCTCATCGGCAGCGCCAGCAGGACCGAAACGAGCCGGACGCCGAACTCGGTATTCCCGGCGATCATGGTGCCGGCGCGGATCACGTAGGCGACCATCGGCGGATGGTCGTAATAGCCCCCGGCGAGGTTGTTCGACCACATCCAGTAATAGGCTTCGTCGAAAGTGATCGGCGTGAACGCGGCCGCAACGAGGCGCAGGCCGACCAGCGCCAGAATCAAAAGCGCGGTGTTGCGGACGATCCGCGCGTCAGCCATATCGCGCTATTTCTTGCGCCAGACGAACAGGCCTGACATCGCGTAGTTCCACACCACGCCCATCAGCGCTCCCGCCATGCCGGCCAGCCACCAGATCGGCTCCTGGTCGTACACCGAGAAGGCGACGCCGACATTGGCGAGCAGGCCGACGCTGCACACGATGTAGAAAGCGATGAGGCCGCGCAGCAGCGCAAAGCCCTTCAGCCGCTGGTCGCGATAGGTGAGGAAGTTGTTGAGGATGAAATTGCTGGTCATGGCGACGATCGCGCCGGCGGCCTGCGCTTCCGGGAACGGCGCCTTGAACAGCCGAAGTCCGATGAACAGCGTGGTGAGATGCACCACGAGGCCGATGCCGCCGACCATCGCGAACAGGATGAAGCGCAGCGAGACGATGTCGTTGCTCAGCTTGGCCAGCACGAGGCCGAGGAAGTCGAGCGCGACCATGGAATCGAGCTTGCTCTCGCCGTGCTGGCGGGCGCCGAAAGTGTAGGGAATCTCGACGGCCCGCAAGCCGCCGTGCGCGGACGCGACGACGTCGAGCAGGATCTTGAAGCCGTGCACGGATAGCTTCGGCGCGAGCTGCTCGAAACGATCGCGGCGGATCATGAAGAAGCCGCTCATGGGATCGGCGATCTCGACCCGTAGCATCTTCCTCGCGAACTCGGTCGCCAGCGCGCTGGCGCCGGCGCGCTGCTTGTTGAAGCCCTCGGTCTTGTAGCCCTCGATGTAGCGGCTGCCCACCACGAGGTCAGCCTCGTCGCTTGCGAGCAGCAACAGCATTTTCGGCAGTTGCGTCTCGTCGTGCTGGAGGTCGGCGTCGATCACGGCCACATAGGGCGCGCTGGAGGCCAGGATGCCCTCGATGCAGGCACCCGACAGGCCGCGGCGGCCGATGCGGCGGATACAGCGCACGCGGCTGTCCTGCTGCGCCAGCGCGCGCACGACGTCCCAGGTGCCATCGGGCGAATTGTCGTCGACGAACACGACCTCCCAGGCGACGTTGGCGAGTGTCGCCTCCAGCCGCCGATACAGCACAGCGACATTGTCGCGCTCGTTGAAGGTCGGGACGATGACCGACAGTTCCGGCCCTTCGAGAGCCTGCAGCTGATTGTCGGAGCCCGGTCTGATCGCTTCATTCATGACGGCAGCGTATATCCGCCGCGTCCTGCGCTGCCAAGCCGGAGGTTCTGTGGGGAATGCCCCAAAAGGGACCCTAAAATGCCAACGACCCCGGAACGGCGGGCTGCGCGTACATCCGGCGCAAGCCTTAAGCTATTCCAAGGTCGTTCCAGCGCCGGAGTTTTCGCTCAACGTCGCCGTTAAAGGCTAGATAGGAATGACAGGATCGCTTCGCAAGGGACGAAAACGACGATTTTTGTGCCTTATTGGTTCGGCACTTCCCGGATAATCGGCCCGCGCGGCGCAGGCGCGGCGGGGGCGGCGGGTGCCGCAGCCGGAGCCGGCTCGACTTTCGCCGGTTTGGGCGGCTTGCCGTACTGGCCGATCGGCCCGAACACGACAGCGACCGCAAGCACGACCGCGGCAACGATCGCGCCGAAAATGCCCCCTACCGACTCAGACGCCATGGAAACCCATCCCTGTTCCAGATAGGCCTCCTGATATCACGGATGCGCGCTGAGCCGGAAGGGCGCCGGGCGCCGAATGAGGCGGCGCAGGCGTCTTCCCTGCTCGCCACTCGCTATTTCGCCGGCGGCCTCTGCTTGACGAAGGCCGTCACGATGTCCTTCTGCGCGGCCTCCACCGCCCTGTTCGCGGTGGCGAGATGGGCGCCGGCATCGATATCGGGATATTGCGTGGTGAGATAGTCGAGCAGCGCCACCCGGTAATATTGCCGCTCCGACGGACAGGCGCCGGCGACCGAGCGGCCAAAATCCTGTTGCGACATTCCCTGATTGCTGTCGCGCGAATATTCCCGCGCCAGGCAATGCCAGTAATCGTCGCGGCCCTGCATGGCAAGCTTCTGCGCGCCCTTCGCATCGTCGTCATCCGCCATGATCGGAGATATCATGGCAGCAGATGTCATCATGACGAGCGCCGCCCCCACCATCAGCATCCGCATCTTTTTCTCCTTTATCGCAGATCCCGTGGCAACCTTAGACCGGACGCAGCAACTGGCCAATCACAACTGGTTTGATTAGGATGACGCATCCCCTCCACGTCGATGCGAGATCCTTCCGTGGCCAAAGCAAAAACCGCGTCCAAGAAATCAGGCAACATCTTCATCGGCATCGGCGGCTGGACCTTCGAGCCCTGGCGCGGCGTGTTCTATCCGGAGAAGCTGACGCAGGCGAAGGAGCTGTCCTACGCGGCCTCGAAGCTGACCTCGATCGAGATCAACGGCACCTATTACGGCTCGCAGAAGCCGGAGAGCTTTCGCAAATGGGCGAGCGAGGTGCCCGACGGCTTCGTGTTCTCGGTGAAGGGACCGCGCTTCGCCACCAACCGGCGGGTGCTGGCGGAAGCGGGCGATTCCATCAAACGGTTCTATGATTCAGGCGTGCTGGAACTCGGCGACCATCTCGGGCCGGTACTGTGGCAGTTCGCGCCGACCAAGAAGTTCGACGGCGCCGATTTCGGCAAGTTCCTCGAGCTGTTGCCGCGCAAGCTCGAGGGACGCGCGTTGCGCCATGTCGTCGAGGTCCGCCACGACAGCTTTTGCGCGCCGGACTTCGTGGCGCTGATCCGCGAGTTCGAGACGCCCGTGGTGTTCGCCGAACACGGCAAATATCCGGCGATTGCCGATGTCGCCGGCGATTTCGTCTATGCCCGGCTGCAGAAGGGCAATGACGATATCAAGACCTGCTACCCGCCGAAGCAGCTCGATGCCTGGGCCGAGCGTCTTCAGGCCTGGGCTTCTGGCGGTGAACCGGAGGACCTGCCCAAAGTCGACAAGGCCAAGCCGAAGAAAGAGCCGCGCGACGTGTTCGCCTATGTCATCCACGAAGGCAAGGTGCGCGCCCCCGCCGGCGCCATGGAATTGATTGCAAGGGTGAACTGAGGTGGGCCATGGCAAAGGCGAGGAAGCTGTTCACCATCGGCTATGAGCAGACGCCGCCCGAGGCGGTGCTGGACGAGCTCGAACAGGCCGGCGTCAAGCTCGTGGTCGACGTGCGCGCGGTGACGTCGTCACGGCGGCCGGGATTTTCCAAGAAGCAGCTTGCCGCGGGTCTCGACGAGCGCGGCATCGCCTACGTCCACCTCGCCGCGCTGGGCACGCCGAAGGAAGGTCGCCTCGCTGCGCGCAGCGGCCAATACGATTTGCTGGAGAAGATATTCTCGAAGCACCTGAAGGCGCCGGAGGCCAAAGAGGCGATGGACGAACTCTCGGCGCTGGTGAAGAAGGCCGGCCCCGTGTGCCTGCTCTGCTACGAGCGCGACCACACCCATTGCCACCGCCAGATGATTGCGGAGATCATCGAGGAGCGCGATGCGGTTGCGGTGAAGAATCTGGCGGGACGGCAGGTGTAGCGAACCTCGTTCCGGGGCGCGCGTAACGCGAGCCCGGAATCCATTCATCCACCAACTCCGCGACCCGATGGATTCCGGGCTCAGCGCTTCGCGCTGCCCCGGAATGACGGGCTAAGCCACCCCCGCCAGCTTGAACGTCCCCTCCATCATCTGCACGCAGCTGCCGCCGACATGCGCCGAGACGATCTTGCCGGCCTGCTTGTGCACGCGCGTCAGCAGGAAGCTGGGCCGGCCCATGTCAAAGCCCTGGCCGACCGTGAGCTTGAGTTCGCCATCGCGCACGGGATGGAGGTCGGCGAAAAGCGCCGCCGCGGCAACTGTGGCGCTGCCGGTGGCGGGATCTTCGACCAGGCTGCCGGCACCGGGCATGAACATCCGCGCCTGGCGCTCGCACGACGCCTCGGCCGCAGGCACATCTTGCGTATAGAACCAAATCGAAAAAGCGCCATCGCGCGGCAGCATCCGTCCGAACGCGGCGGCATCGGGTTTTGCGCGACGCACCGCTTCGCGTGAACGCACTTCCGCTACCACGAAGGGAGTCCCGACACTGACGACTTGTGGCGCGTGACGATCGGTCCTGATGTCATCGGCGCTCAAGGAAAGGCACGCCGCGACCTCATCGGCAGAACATTGCGCAAACCGGGACAGCGGCTGCGGCGCGGTGAGCTCGGTGCTGATCACTCGGTACCGCTCGCGAAAGATATCGACCGGCACGAGGCCCGCCTTCTCCTCGAACAGCAGGCGCGACTTCGGCTCCTTCGCGAGCGTTGCCAGCACGAAGGCGGTCCCGACGTTCGGATGGCCGGCAAAGGGAAGCTCCCGCACCGGCGTGAAGATGCGCACCTCGGCATCATTGGCCTTGTCACGCGGCGGCAGCACAAAGGTGGTCTCGGAATAATTGAACTCGGTCGCGACCGCCTGCATTTGCGCCGTCGTGAGCCCGCCAGCGTCGAGCACCACGGCGAGCTGGTTGCCGCCGAAGGCGCGATCGGTGAACACGTCGACGGTGATGTAGCGGCGCTGCATCGTCTCTTCCTCATGCAAATCGCGGCCACGACCGGCCGCATCGCGCGCAGTCTACAAGCCGAAAACATCACTCGTCATGCCCCAAAATTCGGAGCAATCGGAGCAATCGCCGATGCAAGAGAAACTGTGTGCTACAAGGTGTGGCGCGCCCTATCCGAGCTGAAACACCGCCACCTTCCGCTCATAGCCGCGCACCTCGACCTCGCCGAGCGCAACGGCATCGTCACCGTCGTTGCCCAGCGCCTCGCGCACGGTCGCGGAAATCAGGAGTTGCGAACCGAACTCCTTGTTGAGTGCCTCCAGCCGCGAGGCGAAATTCACGGTGTCACCGATCACGGTGTATTCCTTGCGCCGGGGCGAGCCGATATTGCCGGCGACGACCTCGCCGAAATGAATGCCGATACCGATTCGAAGCGGCCAGCTCGTCTGCGCGTTGATGCGGTCCATCGCGCTCAGCATCTCGCGGCCCGCGGCAACGGCACGCTCCGCCGCGTCTGAGGCCTCCAGCGGCGCGCCGAACAAGGCAAGAAAGCCATCGCCCAGGAACTTGTTCACGATGCCGCCCTGACGGTCGAGAATGTCCACCAGCACTGCAAAGGCGCCGTCGAGCCGGTCGACCACCTCCTGCGGAGTGCGGGACTGCGCGCCCGCCGTGAAGCCGCGAAAATCGACGAACATCACCGCAACGCTGCGAACGTCGCCGCCCCCGCTGGTCCCGGCCGCCATCAGGCGCTCCACCACTTGCGGGGAGACATGCTGCCCGAACAAGTTCGTCACCCGGTCTCGTGCGTTCGCCGCCGCGATGCTCGCGGCAAACTGGCGGCGCAGCTGCGCGCCGACGGCGCCCGCCAGCACGCCGCAGATCAGGATGATGACGCTGCGCACAGCGTGGAAATAGATCAGGGGATCGCCGGCCTCGTCCGCCGAATTGTAGTACAGCGCGACGGACAGAAGCCCGGCTGCAGCCACGAAGCCAGTGAATGCAGAGAGCCAGAAATCGAGCCGCAGGGTCGAGAGGATGACGAAGATGAAGTACATGAGCGGCACGGCGAAGCCGAGCGCCTGGCTTGCGCCCATGGTGCGGGTTTGCAGGATCAGGATCACCGTGGGCAGCGACGTCTCGATCAGCGTGCCGATATAGCGCCTGACGACCGGTACGTCGCGATCGAGCCGCAGGTTCTTTCTGATCTGGGTGTGGACCCAGACCTCGAACAGAATGAAGCCGGCGAGTAGAGCATAGACCGCGATAATCCCGTCCGTTCCGCGCCACACCCGGTTCACCACGCCGGGGTCGATCAAATAGATCGAGGTGAGCAACAGCATCATGATGCAGCCCGTCAGGATCAGTGCCCGCACCCGCAACAGCTCGGTGCGCAACACCTCCCGCGTCAGCTCGCGCTCGAAATTCTCCGACAGCACGGCTTGGTGCCGCGTCTTCCTGCTCGCAAACCTGACCATTTGCCCCTCGATTCCGGAAGCATTGTGCCTCAATCCAGCGTGCGGCGGAAGCGCGTCACGGCGATGGTCATGGCGAGCAGCATCAGGGCCGCCAGCGCCAGGGTGTCGAAGCGCAGATTCTGCATGCTCGCCCCCTTCAGCATGATGGCGCGGACGATGCGCAGATAGTGGGTCAGCGGCAGGCATTCGCCGACATATTGCGCCCAGGTCGGCATGCCCGCGAATGGGAACATGAAGCCGGACAGCAGAATGCTCGGCAGGAAGAACATCATCGACATCTGCATGGCCTGGAGCTGGTTCTGCACCACAGTCGAGATCGTGTAGCCGATCGACAAATTGGTGGTGATGAACAGTGTCGAGAGCAGTGCCAGCAGAAACAGATTGCCGAGCACGGGGACGCCGAACAGGCCGACGCCGATGCCGATGATGAGGAAGGCCTGCAGGAAGCCGACCAGCACGTAAGGCACGATCTTGCCGAACATCACCTCGACCGGCTTGATCGGCATCGAGAGCAGGCTCTCCATGGTGCCGCGCTCGACCTCGCGCGTGACCGACAGCGCGGTGAAGATCAGCATGGTCATGGTGAGGATGGTGCCGACGAGACCCGGCACGATGTTGAGGCTGGAGGACGCGGCCGGGTTGTAGCGGGCGTGCGCGCGGATCTCGAACGGCATCTCCGGGGGATCGCCGATATAGAGATCGTGCTTGAGCGCGGTCTGCACGATCATGCCGAGCGAACCGATCGCCGCGCTGGCCGCCACCGGATCGGTGGCGTCGGCCGCCACCAGCAGCGCCGGCCTGTCACCACGCCGCACCGCGCGCTCGAAGCCGCGCGGGATCTCCACGCCGAACAGCACCTTGCCGGATTTCAGGAGGTTGTCGAAATCCTCGACATCATGGACTTCGTAGAGGAAGCGGAAATAGGCCGTGTTCTCGAGAGCCTTCAGGATCGAGCGGGCGAGATCGGAGTCCTCCTGCAGCAGCACCGCGCTCGGCAGATTGTGCGGCGTGGTGTTGATGGCATAGCCGAACAGCATCAGCTGCATCACCGGCAGCATCACGATCATCGCGAACGACACGCGGTCACGCTTGAGCTGGATGAACTCCTTTATCAGCATTGCATAAGAGCGCCGCAGGAAACCGAAGCGCTCGCGGATTTCGCGGCGCGGCGCGGGATGGTCGACGGCACTCATTGGAAATTGTCCTTGGAGCGACCCATCAGTTCGATGAACACGTCTTCCAGCGATGGCGACGATTGGTGCCAATGCAAGCCGCTTTTTTCCCGCCACGGCGCGATGCTGGCTTCGAGCGCGGCCACGTCGCGGCCGGAAACATGCAGCGAGGTGCCGAACGGCGCCACCATGTCGATCCCGGGCTTGCCGGTGAGCCCGGCAGCGAGTTCGTTCAGCCCCTCGCCCGTCACAGTGTAGGTCGTCAGCGCGGATTTCGCGATCACCTGCTCGACCGTGCCGTGCGCGAGCAGATGGCCGTAGGCGATGTAGGCGATCTCATGGCAGCGCTCGGCTTCGTCCATGTAATGGGTGGAGACCAGCACAGTGAGGCCGTCGGCCGCGAGCGCGTGGATCTCGTTCCAGAAATCGCGCCGCGCCTTGGGATCGACGCCCGCCGTCGGCTCGTCCAGCAGCAGCAATTGCGGATTGGGTAGCGTACAGGCCCCCAGCGCCAGCCGTTGCTTCCAGCCGCCGGAGAGTTCGCCCGCCAGCTGCTCCTCGCGCCCGGATAGTCCGAGCCGCTTGACCATGTCGCGCGCGGCGCCGCGTGCGTCGGCGAGACCGTAGAGGCGCGCGACGAATTCGAGATTTTCCCGCACCGAGAGGTCTTGATACAGGCTGAAGCGCTGGGTCATGTAGCCGACCTGGCGCTTGATCTTTTCGGCGTCGCGCAAAATGTCGTAGCCGAGACAGGTGCCCTCGCCGCTATCGGGCGTGAGCAGTCCACAGAGGATACGGATGGTCGTGGTCTTGCCCGAGCCGTTGGGGCCAAGGAAGCCGTAGATCGAGCCGCGCTTCACCTGCATCGACAGATCGTGCACGACCTCGCGGCCGCCGAACGATTTGGTCAGCCCCTTGACGTCGATTGCGATGCCGTTGCCGCCGTTCATCGCTTGTCCGCCATCGGGGTCTTCGGATTGAGATAGACGTCGATCGGCTGTCCAACCCGCAGCGCGTCGGGGCGCGAGGGCCGCGCCTGGATCAGATAGACCAGCTTGTTGCGCTCATCGAGGCTGTAGATGACAGGCGGGGTGTATTCGGCCGAGGTCGCTATGAAGTAGATCTTTGCGGTGAGATCGGCCGCGCAATTGTCGCAGGAGATGCGCACCGTATCGCCGATCGCAAGCTTCGGCAGTTGGGTCTCCGGCACGAAGAAGCGCAGCTTCATGTTGCCGGGCGGCATGATCGACAGCACCGGGCGCTGCGCCGCCACCATCTCGCCCTCGCGGAAATAGATCTGCTGGATGGTGCCGGCGACGGGCGCAAAGCCCTTGCGCCGCGCCATCCGCGTCTCCGACGTCACCACCCGTGCTTCCGCGACACGCAGGGACGACACGGCGGAGTCGAGATTGGCCTGCGTGCCCGAGCCAGTCTTGCTCAGCGAGGCCGCGCGATCATAGGTCTGCTGCGCGTTGGCAAGCGTTGCCTTTTGCTGGTTGAGATCGGCGAGCTGGAGGTCGTCGTCGACGGAATAGAGGGCATCGCCGACCTTGACTTCATCACCCTCGCGGACATTGAGCTTCGTGACCCGACCGGCTTCATCGGGGCTGACGAAAATCATGTCGGCCTCGACCCAGCCCTGAAAGCCGGGATCGCGCTTGTCGTTGCAGCCGGTAAGGCCGGTTGCGAGCACGAGCGCCAATGCAACTACAGAAAATACCCGCGACGACCTCATGTCGTCCTCCGTTCGCCAAAAATCAAATCGAGATGGACACGCAGCATCTCCTGCGCGTCGAGCGGCGCGTGCCGCGCAAACAGGCTTTGCCAGATCACCGCGATCATCGCCGGCGCGACCAGGATCTGCGGATAGCGCGCGAGGTCCTTCTCCCGGATCTCGCCGCGGGCGATGCCCAGCTCGATCAGCGCGCGCATGGCGGCGATCCCGCGCGAGACGACCTCGCGGTAGTAGAAGTCGGCGACGGCCGGAAAGCGCGGCCCCTCCGCCACGATCAGCCGCACCAGGTCGCCGCGCCGGGTGCCGATGACTTCTTTCAGCAAATTGCCGGCAAAGGCCTCGATGAGGTTGCGCACCGATCCCGTCGGCGGCGGCAGCGCAGTCAGCCGCGCCACGACGGGCACGATGACGATGCGCACCAGCTCCTCGAACATCGATTCCTTGTCCTTGAAGTGCAGGTAGATCGTGCCCTTGGCGACGCCGGCACGCTTGGCGATGTCGTCGAGGCGCGTTGCAGCAAAGCCGCGGGCGATGAACTCCTCCATCGCGGCGTCCACGATCGCCGCGCGCCGCTCCTGCGCCCGCGTAGCGCGGTTCGATGCAGGCACCTCTCCGCGGGCTACGGACGCAGGCCTCGCATTCTGTGCAGGCTTGTCGGCCGGCTTTCTCATGGCTCATTTTATGACTGACCAGTCAGTCATCGTCAAGACGCGAAGAGTGTGCGGCGAATGATCGAATTAGTCTTGACTAATGTATTAGTATTGACTAATTGAAAGGTATGATCGAAGCCGCTCCAAACCCCGTCACCACCGTGATGCGCGCCCTCGCCGACCCGACCCGCCGGGCCGTGTTCGAGCGCGTGTTCGAAAGCAAGGAGATCACCGTCGCCGAACTGACGCGCGGCAGCGGCGTGACCCAGGGCGCGATCTCGCAGCACCTGAAGTCGCTGAAACAGGCGGGCCTCGTCGCCGAGCGCGCCGAGGGCCGCAACGTCTATTACCGCGCCGCGCCGCAGGGACTCGAACCGCTGGTCACCTGGATGGACCATTACGGCGTGTTCTGGCGCGAGCGCTTCCAGAATCTGCGTGACCTCTTGAAGGAGATCGATCCGTGAGTGCTGTTGCTTCCAATATCCAGACCCAGGACATCGTCATCGACGAGATCTTCCCTCACGCCGCCGAGACGATCTGGAAGGCGCTGACCAGCGCCCAGCTGATCGCGCGCTGGCTGATGCCGCCGACCGGTTTCGAGGCGGTCGAAGGCAATACCTTCACCTTCAAGACCAATCCGGCCGGCGCGTGGGATGGCACGATCCATTGCCGCGTTCTGGAGGTCGTGCCGAACCAACGCTTCGCCTATGCCTGGAAGGGCGGCGACGCCAGCAATACCGGCTACGGCTCGGCGCTCGACACCGTCGTCACCTGGTCCCTCACGCCGGTCGAAGCAGGAACGCGCGTGCGCGTGGTGCATTCGGGCTTCGTGACGCCGACGAACGACACGGCTTATCGCAACATGAGCGACGGCTGGGTCAAGGTGCTGCAGCGGCTCGATGCCATCTCCGGCGAAGACAAGTGAGGAAGCATTGCGATGGAAAAGCCCTATACCGGCGGCTGCGCCTGCGGCGCAATCCGCTATTCGATTGCCGGTGAGCCCTTCTTCAGTAATCATTGTCAGTGCCGAGACTGTCAGCGGGAAAGCGGCAGTGGCCACGGCTCGTACGCGACGTTCGCACGGGCCGGCGTCACGATCACTGGCGAGGCTGGGCATTGGGACATGGTCGGCGACAGCGGCAATGTGAAGACGCGCGGCTTCTGCCCGCTGTGCGGTGTCGCGGTCTACCTGACCTTTGCGGCGATGCCCGACATCTTCACCATCCGCGCCGCAAGCCTCGACGAGCCCGCCCGCTACAGGCCGCAGGCTGTCACCTACGCCGCGCGCGGTCACGGCTGGGATCACCTCGATCCCGGCCTGGTCAAGTTCGAAGGCATGCCGCCTGGATGAGGCGCTAGCCGAAATCAAGCACCATACGACCATCGATCTTGCCGGCCTTCATCCGGTCGAAGACGTCGTTGATCTGCGCGAGCGGCACCTTCGTCACCTCGGCCTTGACCTTGCCGTCGGTGGCGAATGCGACGGCTTCGTCGAGGTCGCGCCGCGTGCCGACGATGGAGCCGCGCACCGTGATGCGCTTGAGCACGACGTCGAAGATCGGCGTCGGGAATTCGCCCGGCGGCAGGCCGACGAGGCTGACGGTGCCCTTGCGGCGAACCATCTTCAGCGCCTGCGCGAACGCCGCGGTCGAGACCGCCGTCACCAGCACGCCGTGGGCCCCGCCACCGGTTGCCGCAAGAACCTTGTCGACGGCGCCGGCTTCGAGCGCGTTGACCGCGAGATCGGCGCCGGTCTCGCGCGCCAGCTCCAGCTTGTCCTCGGCGATGTCGACGGCCGCGACCTTGAGCCCCATCGCCTTGGCGTACTGGATCGCGACATGGCCAAGCCCGCCGATGCCTGAGATCACGACCCACTCGCCGGGCCTGGCCTCAGTCTCCTTCAAGCCCTTGTAGGTGGTGACGCCGGCGCACAGGATCGGCGCAATGGCGGCAAAGTCGACCGTCGCCGGCAGCTTCGCGGCGAAGGCGGCCGAGGCGATGACATATTCGGCGAAGCCGCCGTTCACGCTGTAGCCGGTATTGTGCTGGTGCTCGCAGAGCGTCTCCCAGCCGGTCTCGCAATATTCGCAAGACATGCAGGCGTCGTGCAGCCAGGCGACTCCGACGGCCTCTCCGACTTTCAAATTCCTTACACCGGGCCCGAGCGCGGCGACGATGCCGGCTGCCTCGTGGCCGGGAATGAAGGGCGGTACCGGCTTCACCGGCCAGTCGCCGGAGGCTGCATGCAGATCGGTGTGACAGACGCCGCAGGCCTTCACCTTGACCAGAATCTCGCCCGGACCAGGCTGCGGCACCGGCACGTCCTCGATCACCAGTGGCTTGCCGAATTGCTTGACGATTGCGGCTTTCATGGTGGGCATCTGTCTGCTCCATTGCAATATGCGGAGCAGACTAGCGAGGCCTGACAGCTCACCCTTGATTGGTGTCAAACCGCACAAAGTTTGCGCAAGCCGGCCCCATCATGACACCATGATGACGACGTGCGGATGCCGGCGTGTCAGCTATGGAACTTCAGGCCGTCGACAATCTTGTCGATCACCTTGCGCTCGGCGCGCATGGCGATGCCGACGAGATTGAGATCGTTGCGCGCCACCGCCCTCACCGCCTCGCGATTGGCCGCATCGTGCGTGGTGCTGAACATGTCCTCGGTATAGACCGCCGGCTTGACGTTGCGCGCCAGCGCGCGGTCCAGCGCGCGCGACAACGCCGGACCGTCGGCGCCGTAGATCAGGATCGGCTGTCCGATCAGCGCATGATATTTCGTGGCTGATGCGTCTTCATAGGCTTCGCCGATGCATTCGGGAAAAGCCGCGGCGATGCCGCTGGTGAGGAAGGACGCGACGTTGAGCTTTTGCCAGGCTTGAAGATCGGTACGGATCACGACCGCGATCTTGGTATCGAATTGCATGTGGTTCCTCAATTGCCATTCCGGATTCGATGCTACGCATCGCCCTGGAATGACGGCAAGAAGAATCAGCGCTCGAAAAATCAACCCTTGGCGTCGCAAGCCCAGGCGCGGATCACGCATTCCTTGCCGCCGTATTTGTAGCATTCGCGCGTGGCGGCGTTGAGCGAGGCAGAGATCTTCGGCTTGACCGCATAGCCATACGCGCCGCAGGGGTTGGCGAGATCGACCGACATCGCGGCGCAGGCGCGCTTCATCGTCACGGTCGTGCAATCGCCCTTGCACTGCTTCTGCGCCGCGGCACGCGCTTCGTGCTCATGGCCGTAATCAAAAGCCTGGCCATAAGCGCCGCACTTGCCGACTGCAATCGCGCCGGCGGCATGAGCTTCGGTGATGTAGCGGGCACCCGTGACGGCAACTGACAAGACAAAGCAAAACATCGCGCAACGGCGCGCGACGGCGTTCGAAGACATGGAAAATCCCCTCCCCCCAAGGCAGGTGGAGGAACTCTAGGCGGCGGTTATTTCCAGATGGTGAACGGGCGGTTGAAATCGGAGGATAGTAAGATGTCGTAAAGTGGATTAGCGAACCGTCATCCACCAACTTCGTTCCGCGATCGCTGAAGCGTGGTGGGTTACGCTTCGCTACCCCACCCTACAAGAGGTCACTATCCGCCTCGGGCCGCCTCCAGCGCCTGCGGCGTGTCGATGTCGAGGAAGGCGCTCTCGCCATCGACCGGCACTTCGGCCACGGCCTCGGCGTGCTTGGCGATCAGATGGCGCGCGCCGACGTCGCCGTCGAGCGTCATTAATTCCTTGAAGAAGCGGCGCGACCACAGCACGGGATTGCCGCGGCGGCCTTCACTCACGGGCACGACGATGAGATTGCCGCGATCCGGCGCAAAGCCGTCGATGAGACGGTCGATCAGGCCGGCATCGATCAGCGGCATGTCGCCCAGGCACACCACGGCGCCGTCGCAAGTTTCGGGGACGGCAGCGATGCCGGCCTTGACCGAGCTGGCGATCCCGCCGGCGAAATCCGGATTCTTGACAAACCGCACCTTCAGGCCTTGCAACGCCTGCTCGATCAGCTCTGTCTGATGGCCCGTGACCACGATCACCTCGGATGCTTTCGACGCCAGCGCCTGCTCGGTCGCGATCCGCACCAGCTTCTTGCCGTCGAGTTCGGCGAGCAGCTTGTTCGGTCCGCCCATCCGGGTCGAGCGTCCCGCCGCCAGCACGATGGCGGCGACGCGGCTATTGCCCTCGATCTCGGGCGTCGCGCGCGGCTGCGGACGCGTCACGATCTCCATCAGCAGGCCGCCGACGCCCATGCCCATCAGCTCGGACCGCGTCACCTCGATGCCGGCGAGGAGCCGCATCAAGACCCAGTCAAAACCGTTCTCGACCGGCGAGCGCGCGCAGCCCGGTGCGCCCAGCACCGGCGCGCCGCCCGCGCGCGCGATCAGCAGGAGATTACCGGGATCGACCGGCATGCCGAAATGCTCAATCTCGCCGCCGATCCCCGTGACGGCCGCGGGGATCACGTCACGACGATCGGCGATTGCGGACGCGCCGAACACGATGACGAGCTCGGCACCGAGGCCGAGCAATTCCTTGATCGCGGCCGACAGCGCCTGCTCCTCGTGCGGCACGCGCCGCTCGGCGATGATGCTGGCACCGGCCGGCGCGAGCCGCTCGGCGGTGACGCGCAGCGTCTTGTCGATCACTTTGGACGAGAGGCCCGGCAGCAGCGTCGAGACCACGCCGACGCGCTTGATCACGTAGGGCGCGATTTTCAGCACATCCGTGCCGGCCGCCTTCACCGCGGCATCGCGCAAACTGCCCTCGACGCCGAACGGGATGATCTTGACGGTGCCGACCATCTCACCCTCGACCACCGGTTTGTACGCGGTGAGCGTCGCAAAGGTGATGGCCTCGTCGATATTGTTGATGCGGTCGACCGCGGCGCGGTCGATCACCAGCACGCCCGGCTGTGCGGCAAACAGATTGGCGCGGCCGGTGAAGGCGCGCTCGACATGGATGCCCTCGCCGCCGACGGCCAGCGCGATGCTGGCGGCCGCAACGTCCTCGGAGACGTCGCCCGCCTCCATGCGCACCACGACGATGTCCTTGATGCCGGCGCGCTCCAGCGCCTCAACATCGGCGGCGCCGATCGTCGTCCCCTTCTTCAGCACCAGCGGTCCCTGGCGCAGCGTGTGGACGGTTACGCCGCCGATTGCATCCTTGGGACTCGCGGGGCCGAATTTCATGCCGCCTCTTCTTTTTCCTTAGGTGGCAGGCGGAGCACCGCGGTGATCTCCGCCATGATCGACACCGCGATCTCGGACGGGGAGACGGCGCCGATCGCGAGACCAATGGGCGCGTGAATGCGCGCGATGTCGCTTTCCTTGGCGCCCTGCGCCCGCAGCCGGTCGCCGCGCTTGGCGTGCGTCTTCCGCGAGCCGAGCGCGCCGATATAGAAGCAGCCGCGCTCGAAGGCGTGCAGCAGTGCCGGATCGTCGATCTTGGGATCGTGCGTCACCGCGACGAAGGCGGTGTAGGCATCGACATTGAGCGGCGGCAGCGCGGTGTCGGGCCATTCGGCAACGAGCGGAATGTCGGGAAAGCGCTCGGGGCTTGCAAACGCCGTGCGCGGATCGACCACGGTGACGTCGTAGCCGAGCGAGCGCGCCAGCGGCGCCAAGGCCTGGCTGATATGGACCGCGCCGACGATAACGAGCTTCGCGGTCGGCGCATAGACGTTGAGGAACAGCTTCTTGCCGCCGGCCTCGACACTGGCGCTCTTGCCCATGCGGAGCTGCTTGTCCAGTTCCGCGCGCAGCGGATCCTTGGCGAAATCAGCTGATTTCACCAGGCGCTGCTCGCCGCTCTCGGTGTCGGTCACCAGAATCACCGGCCGGCGCGCGGCCCGCTCGGCGTTCAGTTCGTGCAGGATTGCGAGCTTCACGGCTAACCCACTTTCTCGACGAAGACGCGGATGGTGCCGCCGCAGGACAGCCCGACATTCCAGGCGGTCTCGTCGGCGACGCCGAACTCCAGCATCCTCGGCTTGCCGCTCTGGATCACGTCCATGGCCTCGGTGACCACGGCGCCCTCGACGCAGCCGCCGGAGACCGAGCCCAGGAACGTGCCCTCGTCGTTGATGACGAGGCTGGAGCCCGCCGGGCGCGGCGCCGAGCCCCAGGTCTCCACCACGGTGGCGAGCGCGACGCCACGGCCAGCCTTCTGCCAGTCCTCCGCCGCCTTCAGAATGTCCTCGTCGCGATCGAGCATGGCCTACCTCTCAAGCTGCGGAACGGATCAGGTTGCGATGATGCGGCGGCAGCGGCCGCGAGAGCGTCGTAATCAGCTCCTGGATCGAACTCAAATTATGTACCGGGCGGAATTCGTCAACGTGCGGGAGCATCATTTTGATGCCCTGGGCCTTGGCCTCGAAGCCGCCGAACCGCAGCAGCGGGTTGAGCCAGATCAGCCGCCGGCATGACCGGTGCAGCCGGTCCATCTCGAAGGCAAGCTTGGAGTCCGCCTCCCGCTCCAGCCCGTCCGATATCAGCAGCACGATGGCGCCCTGGCTCAGCACGCGCCGTGCCCACAATTTGTTGAAGTTGTGCAGCGAGGCCGAGATCCGGGTGCCGCCGGCCCAGTCCTCGACCGAGGCCGAGCAGTTCGCCAACGCCTCGTCAGGATCGCGCTGGCGCAGCGCGCGCGTGACATTGGTCAGGCGGGTGCCGAACAGGAACACAGAGACGCGCTTGCGCGCATCGCCGACGGCATGGAGGAAATGCAGGAACAGGCGGGTGTACTCGCTCATCGAGCCCGAAATATCGAGCAGCGCCACGATCGGCGCCGGCTTCTCGATCCGGCCGAGGCGGTGGATGTCGACGATGTCTCCGCCGGTGCGCAGGGAGGCGCGCAGCGTGCGGCGCAGGTCGAGGCGCAGCCCGCGAGCATCAGGCCGGTGGCGGCGCGTCAGGAGTTCGGCCTGCGGCAGCCGCATCCGCTCGACGGCACGCAGCGCCTCGGCGATCTCCGCGGCGCTCATCTGTGCAAAATCCTTCTTCTGGAGGATTTCCCTGTCGGACACCGACAGGCGCAGATCCTGCTCCTGATGCTGCGGCGTCTCGGTCATGCGCGGCTGTGACATCGCCTCCTGCACGCGGCGGGAGCCGGCCTGCGGCTTCTTCTTGGCCTCGTCCGGCAGCGGCACCGAATCCAGCATGTGCTTCCATTCTTCCGAGGCACGGAAGAACAGGTTGAAGGCCTGCTTGAAGATCAGCGCATGCTCATGACGCTTGACGAAGATCGCCTCCAGCGTGGTGAAGACGTCGGCGCGGTTGCCGATGTCGATCACCTGCAGCGCACTCATGGCATCGATGACGGCGCCGGGACCGACCGGCATGCCGGCAGAGCGGAGCGCGCGGGCGAAGCCGACGATGTTGTCGGCGAATTGCTCGGTCTGCTCGGGGCAAGGTGGTTGATGGCCATGGTTCAACACTCTCGGTCGTCATTCCGGGGCACGCGAAGCGCGAACCCGGAATCCATTCGTCCACCGTCTCTGAAGCCCGATGGATTCTCAGGTGCGCAATTGCGCACCATAGCTCGCGCTGACGCGCGCCCCGGAATGACCGGCTAATCGCTCGTCGCTTCCTTCAGCACCTTCTGCAAGGTGTCGCCCTGCATGCGGGTGATGTCGTCCTGGTACTTGAGCAACGCGCCTAGCGTGTCGCCGACCACTTGCGGGGTCAGCGAGCGGGCATCGAGTTCGGACAGCGCTGTGGCCCAGTCGATGGTCTCGGCGACGCCCGGCGACTTGTAGAAGTCCTGGTTACGCAAAGCCTGGACAAAGCGAACGACCTGCTGCGACAGTTTGGCGGAGATGCCGGGCACGCGCGACTTGACGATCGCGAGCTCGCGCTCCGCGGCGGGATAATCGACCCAGTGATAAAGACAGCGCCGCTTCAGCGCGTCGTGAATCTCGCGGGTGCGGTTGGAGGTGATGATGACGATCGGCGGATGTGGCGCCTTGACGGTACCGAATTCGGGGATCGTGACCTGGAAGTCGCTGAGGATTTCGAGCAGATACGCCTCGAACGCCTCGTCGGCACGGTCGAGCTCGTCGATCAGCAGCACCGGCGGTCCCGCGACGTCGGGCTCGAGCGCCTGGAGCAGAGGCCGCTTGATCATGTAGCGGTCGGCGAAGATGTCGCTCGAGAGTTGATCGCGATCGGTGTCGCCGGCGGCCTCCGCCATCCGGATCGCGATCATCTGCGCGGCGCTATTCCACTCGTAGACCGCGGACGAGACGTCGAGACCCTCGTAGCATTGCAGGCGGATCAGCTTCCGCCCCAGCGCAGCGGACAAGACCTTGGCGATCTCGGTCTTGCCGACGCCGGCCTCGCCTTCCAGGAACAGCGGCCGGCCCATGCGCAGCGAGAGATACGTCACCGTCGCCAGCGACCGCTCCGCGAGGTAGCCGCGCGAGGTCAGGAGTTCGAGCATCGCGTCGACCGATGCCGGCAAGGCCCCGGAAGTATTGGCCGCTGAAGTCATGAAAAAGCCAGTCTCGCTATGCCCTCACCGGGGACAAGTTTGGGCCGAGGCGTGAGATCACCTCACTCCTTGGCGTTGGCAGCATCGACGGCGCGCCGCGTCAGCACGCCGATGAGATGCGCGCGGTATTCGGCGCTGCCGTGAATATCGCTGTTGAGGCCCTCGGCCGGCACCTCGATGCCGTCGAGCGCCTTCGCGGCGAAGCGCTTCTTCAGCGCTTCCTCGAACGCGGTGACGCGGAACACGCCTTCGGAGCCGGCGCCGGTGACGGCAACCCGCACGTCCGACGGACGCCGCGCCACGAACACGCCGACCAGCGCATAGCGCGAGGCCTGGTTGCGGAACTTGATGTAGGCGGCCTTCTTCGGCAGCGGGAACATCACCTTGGTGATGATCTCGTCGGCTTCGAGCGCCGTCGTGAACAGGCCCTGGAAATACTCTTCGGCCTTGAGGCGGCGCTTGTTGGTGACGATGGTCGCGCCCAGCGCCAGCACGGCAGCCGGATAGTCCGCGGTCGGGTCGTTGTTGGCGAGCGAGCCGCCGATCGTACCCTTGTGACGCACGGCCGGGTCCCCGATCTGGCTGGCGAGATTCGCAAGCGCCGGAATGGCTTCACCCACGATCGCGGAGCCTGCGACCTCGGCATGCTTGGCGGTGGCGCCGATCACCAGCGACCGGCCCTTCATCTCGATCGCGTTGAGCCCCTCGATATGGGAGAGGTCGACCAGATGCGGGGGGCTCGCGAGGCGCTGCTTCATCACGGGAATCAGCGTGTGGCCGCCGGCGATGATCTTGGCGTCTTCGTTCTTCACCAGGAGGTTGGCGGCCTGCCGCACGGTCCCGGGGCGATGATATTTGAATTCGTACATCTGAATGTCCTGATCGCGGGATCGTTGCGCGCTTTAGGCGAGATCTGATTTCGCCATCGCCTTGGCGCCGGCGGAGATCGAGGCGACGATGTTCTGGTAGCCGGTGCAGCGGCAGAGATTGCCTTCTAATTCTTCCCGGATCGTATGGTCGTCGAGCTCGTTGCCCTTGCGATGGACAATGTCGATCGCAGTCATGATCATGCCCGGCGTGCAGAAGCCGCACTGCAGGCCATGGTGCTCGCGGAAGGCCTCCTGCATCGGATGCAACGGCGCGCCGTCGGCGGCCAGCCCCTCGATCGTCTTGACCTCATGACCGTCTGCCATCACCGCCAGCGTGGTGCAGGACTTCACGGCCTTGCCGTCGACATGAACGACGCAGGCGCCGCACTGCGAAGTATCACAGCCGACATGGGTGCCGGTCAGGCGCAAATTCTCACGCAGGAACTGCACCAGGAGGGTGCGGGGATCGACGTTGGCCGTGACTGGATTGCCGTTCACGATGAGGGAGATTTTTGCCATAAGCACTCTCTATCAGCGCCCCGACGGGTCCCGTCGAAGCGGTTCTTATAATTATTCCAACCCATCATATGGGCCATTATGCCCCGGGGCAACATCACCCGAGGCGCAAGGCGCCATGCCGAAGGCGCTGACCTTCAGCCCTGTACCGCCTTGGCGAAGTTCGCGAAAAATTCGTCGGCGAGCTTTTTGGCGGCGCCGTTGATGAGACGCTGGCCGAGCTGCGCCAACTTGCCGCCGATCTGCGCCTCGACCTCGTAGGACAGCAGCGTGCCGCCGTCCTTCTCCGCCAGCTTGACCACCGCGCCACCCTTGGCGAAGCCGGCGACCCCGCCTTCGCCCTCCCCCGATATCCGATAGCCGTTCGGCGGATCGAGATCGGAAAGCGTGACCTTGCCCTTGAAGCGCGCCGAGACCGGGCCGACCTTCATTTTCGCCGTAGCGCGAAACCCGCCGTCCTCGGTCCTCTCGAGCTCCTCGCAGCCGGGGATGCAGGCCTTCAGCACCTCGGGATCGTTGAGCTTGGCCCACACGGCCTCGCGCGGCGCCGCAAGCTGGACTTCGCCGTTCATCGTCATGGCCATGAGGGTGCCTCCCGGATCGCGTAACTTATAATGCTGATCAAGTAACGCAGGGACGCGGCAAAGGAAAGGGTGGCGGCCGGTCAAGTGCAATGCATATTCGCAACTGCAAAAAGACGCGTGCGCCCGGTTGGGGATTGGCAGGGCCGGGCCATGGTGATTAGGTCGCGCGCAATATGAGCACTTCCCTCTCCCCCCTGCTCGCGCCGATGCTGTCGAGCGCCGTCATGCGCGCGGTCTGCGATGACCGCTCGACCCTGCAGAACATGCTCGATTTCGAGGCAGCCCTGGCACGCGCGGAGGCCGCCACGGACGTCATTCCGGCCTCTGCCGTCGGGTCCATCGAGGCCGCCTGCAAGGCCGATTCCTTTGACATGGCGGCACTGGCCGAGGCCGCGACGCGATCGGGCAATCTGGCGATTCCCCTGGTCAAGATGCTGACCGCCAATGTCGGCAAGGCCGACACCGAGGCCGCGCGCTACGTGCATTGGGGCGCAACCAGCCAGGACGTCATCGACACCGCCACCATGCTCACGCTTCGCGCCGGTCTCGACGCTCTGGACACCGACCTCAGCCGTGCCATCAAGGG
Source organism: Bradyrhizobium symbiodeficiens (assembly GCF_002266465.3). Lineage (NCBI taxonomy): Bacteria > Pseudomonadati > Pseudomonadota > Alphaproteobacteria > Hyphomicrobiales > Nitrobacteraceae > Bradyrhizobium > Bradyrhizobium symbiodeficiens. The sequence continues at coordinate 4,793,205 of NZ_CP029427.2, forward strand.
CTTTGCCGCACTGGCACGAGCCCATCGCCACACTGCGATGGTGGCTCGGACCTGGCTCCAGCACGCATTGCCGATGCCCTTCGGCCTGAAAGCTGCCGAATATGCCGCAAGCCTCGCCCGCTCGCGCTGCCGCCTGCGGCGGATTCGCCGCGAGGGCCTCGCCTTGCAATTCGGCGGCGCTGCCGGCACGCTCGCGGCCCTCGGCGACAAGGGGCTGGCAGTAGCCGAACGGCTGGCGCAGGAGCTGAACCTGCCGCTGCCGGAAGCGCCATGGCATACCCATCGCGACCGGATCGCGGAGGCCGCCTCATGCCTCGCGATCCTCGCCGGCAGCTGCGGCAAGATCGCGCGCGACGTCTCGCTGATGATGCAGACCGACGTCGGCGAAGCGTTCGAGCCGGCAGGCGAAGGCCGCGGCGGCTCCTCGACCATGCCGCACAAGCGCAACCCGGTCGCCGCCGCAAGCGCGCTGGGCGCTGCCACGATGGCTCCGCAGCTTGCCGCGACGATATTTGCGGCCCAGGTGCAGGACCACGAGCGCAGCGCAGGCCCCTGGCATGCGGAATGGCCGACGCTGCCGCAATTGATGCTGGTTACCTCGGGGGCGCTGGCCGCCATCGTCGACATCGCAGAGGGCCTGGACGTCGACGCCGCGCGCATGCGCAGCAATCTCGATGCGACGCACGGGCTGATCATGGCGGAGGCGGTCACCTTCGCGCTGGCCGCCAAGATCGGCAAGAGCGACGCACATCATCTCATCGAGGCCGCCAGCAAGCGCGCGGTTGCCGAGAAGAAACATCTGCGCGAGGTGTTGTCGGCCGATTCGCAGGTCACGGCGCATCTTTCGCCAGAAAAAATTGCGGCATTGTTCGAGCCGATGGCCTATCAAGGGGCTTCCCAGGCCCTGATCGACCGGCTGCTCGACAGCCTTGAGCGCGAATAGATACGGAGACGCCGCATGCCCATGATCGATGCCGACGGATGCCTGCTCAACGTCTCCGTCGAGGGCCGCGACGGCGGGCCGACGCTGATGCTCTCCAATTCGCTCGGCTGCACGCTTCAGATGTGGGAGCCGCAGATGAAGGCGCTGACGCAGGTGTTCCGCGTCATCCGCTACGACCGCCGCGGCCACGGCAAGTCGAACGTTCCGCCCGGCCCCTACACGATGGAGCGCTTCGGCCGCGACGTGCTGGCGATCCTCGACGACCTCAACATCGAGAAGGTGCATTGGTGCGGCCTGTCGATGGGCGGCATGGTCGGGCAATGGCTGGGCGCCAACGCGCCGGAGCGCTTCGGCAAGCTCATCCTCGCCAATACCTCCTGTTACTATGCCGAACCGACCAAATGGCTGGAGCGCATCGACGCCGTGAAGAAGGGCGGCATCGCTGCGGTCGCCGATGCCGTGATCGCGGGATGGCTGACGCAGGATTTCCGTGACCGCGAGCCCGACATCACCGCGAGGATGAAATCGATGCTGCTCGCCTCCCCCGTCGAAGGCTACCTCGCCTGCTGCGAGGCGCTGTCGACGCTCGACCAGCGCGAGTTGCTTCCCAAGATCAAGAGTCCGACGCTGGTGATCGCCGGCCGTCACGACATGGCGACGCCGATCTCGGCGGGCGAGTTGATCCGCTCGAGGATTCCGGGCGCCAGCATGACCATCATCGACGCCGCGCATATTTCCAACGTCGAGCAGCCGCACGCGTTCACAGATGCGGTGGTGGGCTTCCTGACGCAGCGATAGCAGCCGTCATTGCGAGCGTAGCGAAGCAATCCAGAGATCTCTCCGCGGAGACATTCTGGATTGCTTCGTCGCTACGCTCCTCGCAACGACGGAGAGGAGGACGAATGGACGACCAAAAGCGCCGCGATGCCGGCATGAACGTACGCAGAAAAGTGTTGGGCAACGCCTGGGTCGACAAGTCGATCGCGAACCGCAATGCCTTCAACACCGACTTCCAGGACATGATCACGCGCTATGCCTGGGGCGAGATCTGGACCCGGCCGCATTTCGACGAGCGGACGCGGCGGGTGCTGGTGATCGGCACCATGGTCGCGCTCGGGCAATGGGACGAATTCCGCCTGCACGTGCGCGCGGCGCTCGCGGAGGGCGGCTTCACGCCCGACGACATCAAGGAGATCCTGCTGCAGCAGGCGATCTATTGCGGCGTGCCGGCGGCGAACCACGCCGTCAAGGAAGCCTCAGCGATTGTGCAGGAGCTCGGCCTGCTCCAGTCCTAGCGACGCAGGAATCTCGCCAGGCGTCTCGACGGTCTGCGGAGCCGCCTCGGGCCGCTCGATCAGGATCACAATGGCAGCACCGAGCAGCAGCAACAGCTCGGTGGCGTGCAGCCGGAGCGCGGCCATCTCGCCGACCTTCGAAGCCATCACCATGCTGGCAAACGAGATCAGGCTGCCGATCGCCAGGGCAATGCCGAGTGCCTCGTCGCTGCCGCCGGACTTGCGGGTCCGGGGGACGCAGAGCAGAGCGAGATAGATCGCAAAGAACGCCACCACGGTCAGCCGGCCCAGCGCAAGCAGCCACGCGGCGCGGACCGTTTCCATGCCCGCCATCTGGAGATGGTCGCTCAAATACAGCGCAACGGCGACGCTCGGCCGCTCGTAGAGGCCGTGCACCGGCGCGACGATGATGTTGAAGGCGACAAGGGTCCAGGCCGGAATGAAATAGGCCGCCAGCAGCGCGCCGTTGACCGAGCCGATCCGCCAATTCCTGAACATGCCGCTTCCCGCTTCGTCGATCACGCGCCTTCGCTGGGAAGGCTTTGCCGGGAGCTAACTCGCATCAGACTGTGGCGGCAATTTAAACCCTTTGTTTACCTTAACCGGCCTGTGGACCGCGCAGCCAGCGAAAAGGCCCCGCCTTTCGGGCGGGGCCTTCATCACTGCCCTTCGCTCTTGGGCTCCTAAAACTCTTGGTAAAGCTCCTCGGCTCCTAAAGCTCTTGGGCTCCCAAATCTACTTCTTGTCCTGGCTGTGCTGGCCACCCTGCTGCTGGCCAGGCTTGTCGCCCTGGCGCTGCGGATCCTGCTGCTGCTGGCCGGGTTTCTGGCCGCCGCCCTGCTGCTGATCGGGTTTCTGGCCTTGCTGGCCCGGATTCTGGTTCTGCTGGTTCGTCATGTCGGGAAACTCCCTTGTTGGACGTCAGAGGGGCGACAACCGCGCGCATCGATTTTGGTTGCTATGCGGAACCCGGTTCCTCGCACCTGCCGGAACCCCGATATGACGTCCGTAGCCAAATGAGTTCTGTACAAGCCCTCATGCCGAGGCTTGGCTAGTTGCAGCCGCCAGTTCCCTCCTGTTACAAAACCGGATGAATGCTCAAGGGCTGCCGGGGCCCGAGAACTCTTCAAAGAGCTCCCTTTGAGCCCGCGTCAGGTTTGGTACGGCAGCCCATGGATTATTTCGCCCAACAGCTCATCAACGGTCTCGTCCTAGGCTCCATCTACGGCCTGATCGCCATCGGCTACACGATGGTCTACGGCATCGTCGGCATGATCAACTTCGCCCATGGCGACGTCTTCATGATCGGCGGCTTCATCGCCCTGATCACCTTTCTGCTGCTGATCTCGACCGGCCTGACCGCGGTCCCGGTGATCCTGCTGATCGTGCTGCTGGTCTCGATGGCGATCACCGCGCTCTATGGCTGGACCATCGAGCGCATCGCCTACCGACCGCTTCGCCACTCCTTCCGCCTCGCCCCGATGCTGTCGGCGATCGGCATGTCCTTCGTGCTGACAAACTATTCGCAGGTGGCGCAGGGCGCGCGGGTCAAGCCGATCCCGCCCGTCATCACCGGCGGCTATACTTTGCACGAGAGCGCGGACGGCTTCGTGATCCAGCTCTCCAACATCCAGATCATCGTGGTCATCACCACCATCGTGCTCTTGGCGATCTTCACCTGGCTGGTGTCGCGCACCCGGCTCGGACGCGACATGCGCGCCTGCGAGCAGGACCAGACCATGGCGGCGCTGCTCGGCGTCGACGTCGACCGCACCATCTCGATGACCTTCGTGATTGGGGCGGCGCTCGCCGCGGTCGCGGGCCTGATGTACCTGCTCTATTACGGCCTCGTCGATTTCTTCATGGGCTTCGTCGCCGGCATCAAGGCGTTCACCGCTGCCGTGCTCGGCGGCATCGGCTCGCTGCCGGGCGCCATGCTCGGCGGCCTCGCGATCGGCCTGATCGAGACGTTGTGGTCGGCCTATTTCTCGGTCGAGTACAAGGACGTCGCCGCGTTCTCGATCCTGATCGTGGTGCTGATCTTCATGCCGACCGGCCTGCTCGGCCGTCCCGAAGTCGAAAAAGTCTAACGGTCGCACGCGTGACAGCTCCCACGACCAACCCGGCCAAACCTGCAACGAGCATCCCCGCTCTCCTGAAGACAGCCTTCGTCAACGCGCTGATCGCGCTGGTGCTGTTCTCGCTGATGATCGGCATCCGCACCGAGGCAGGCTCCTCCGGCCAGCTCACCTATTGGACCCGCTTCGGCGACCTCGCGTCTATCGTCGCCGCCGTGTTTGGCGGCTCGATCGTGATCGAGCTGCTCAGGCAATGGATCGGCCCGACCGGCGCCGAGAAGCTGGTGCCGCCGGCGGTGCAGAGCGGCATATCGTTCATCGGCCGCTACCTCGCGCCGGCGCTGCTGATCTTCACGCTGCTGGTGCCTGTCATCTTCTATAACCAGCGCTACATCCTCGACCTCGCGATCCTGGTGCTCACCTATGTCATGCTGGGGTGGGGATTGAACGTCGTGGTCGGGCTCGCCGGCCTGCTCGATCTCGGCTACGTCGCCTTCTATGCGGTCGGCGCCTATTCCTACGGACTGCTTGCCACCAATTTCGGCTGGTCGTTCTGGATCTGCCTGCCGCTCGCCGGCATCCTCGCGGCGTTCTGGGGCGTTCTGCTCGGCTTTCCCGTGCTGCGCCTGCGCGGCGACTATCTCGCCATCGTGACGCTCGCCTTCGGCGAGATCATCCGCCTCGTCATCATCAACTGGCAGGATCTCACCGGCGGGCCCAACGGCGTCTCCGGCATTCCCCGCCCCTCCTTCTTCGGCATCCCGCTCGACAACAGCGATGACGGGCTCGCCGCCAGGCTCGGCATCGAATATTCGCCGACGCACCGCATCGTCTTCCTGTTCTATCTGATCCTGGCGCTGGCGCTGCTCACCAACTGGGCAACGATCCGGCTGCGCCGGCTGCCGATCGGGCGAGCCTGGGAAGCTCTGCGCGAGGACGAGGTCGCCTGCCGCGCGCTCGGCATCAACACCACGACAACCAAGCTCACGGCGTTTGCGACGGGTGCGATGTTCGGCGGCTTTGCCGGCGCGTTCTTCGCCACCCGGCAAGGCTTCATCAGCCCGGAATCCTTCACCTTTCAGGAATCGGCGCTGGTGCTCGCCATCGTCGTCCTCGGCGGCATGGGCTCGCAGCTCGGCGTCGCGCTCTCCGCGCTCGCCATGATCGGCGGCTTCGAATTGTTCCGGAGCCTGGAAGGCTATCGCATGCTGGTGTTCGGCATGGCCATGGTGCTGATCATGATCTGGCGCCCGCGCGGCCTGATCGGCCATCGCGCGCCCACCGTGTATCTGACCAAGGCGAAAGCGATCTCCTCCGACCTCGTCAAGGAAGGGCACGGATGATCGGCGACAAGATTCTCAACGTCGACCGGCTCGCCATGCGCTTCGGCGGCATCGTTGCCGTGCAGGACCTTTCCTTCGCCGCCGAGCGGAAGAAGATCACCGCGCTGATCGGGCCGAACGGCGCCGGCAAGACCACCGTCTTCAACTGCATCACCGGATTCTACAAACCGAGCGGCGGCTCCATTCGCCTCACCCATGACGGCGGCAAGACGATCGCGCTGGAGCGGCTGAACGATTTCCGCATCGCCAAGCAGGCCAAGGTGGCCCGCACCTTCCAGAACATCCGGCTGTTTCCCGGAATGACCGCGCTGGAAAACCTGATGGTGGCGCAGCACAACGCCTTGATGCGCGCCTCCGGCTTCACCTTCCTCGGCCTGATCGGCGCCTCCGGATATCGCGACGCCGAAAAGCGTGCGATCGATCTCGCCACGGACTGGCTCAAGCGGGTCAATCTGCTCGACCGCGCCGACGATGCCGCCGGAAATTTCGCCTATGGCGACCAGCGCCGACTCGAGATCGCGCGCGCAATGTGCACGGAGCCCGCACTGCTATGCCTGGACGAGCCCGCCGCCGGCCTCAATGCGCGCGAGAGCGCGGCCTTGAGCGAGCTCCTGCTCTCGATCCGCGACGAGCTCGGCACCTCGATCCTCCTGATCGAGCATGACATGTCGGTGGTGATGGAGATCTCCGACCACATCGTGGTGATGGACCATGGCGTCAAGATCGCCGAAGGCACGCCGCGCGAGGTCCGCGACGATCCCAAGGTGATCGCCGCCTATCTCGGCGCCGACGAGGAAGAGGCGGCAGCCGTGATGGAGGGCGGCTCATGACCGCGGCACCGTCCCCTCTGCTCGCGATCCGGGGCCTGCGCGCCGCCTACGGCAAGATCGAGGCGCTGAAGGGCGTCGACGTCGAGATCAACTCCGGCGAGATCGTGGCGCTGATCGGCGCCAACGGCGCCGGCAAGTCGACGCTGATGATGACGATCTTCGGCAAGCCGCGCGCCCGTGCGGGGCAGATCCTGTATGAAGGCCGCGACATCACCGACGTCCCCACCCATGAGATCGCGCATTTGCGCATCGCGCAATCGCCGGAGGGCCGCCGCGTCTTCCCGCGCATGAGCGTGGCGGAGAACCTCCAGATGGGGGCGGATGCCACCGAATGCACCGAGGCCGAACGCGAGGCGACGCTGCAACGCGTCTTCACGCTGTTTCCGCGGCTGAAGGAACGTTACGCCCAGCGCGGCGGAACCCTGTCCGGCGGCGAGCAGCAGATGCTGGCGATCGGCCGCGCCTTGATGAGCCGTCCCCGCCTGCTCCTGCTCGACGAGCCCTCGCTTGGCCTGGCGCCGCTGATCGCGCGCCAGATCTTCGATGCGATCCGCACGCTGAACCGGCAGGACGGCCTGACCGTCCTGATCGTCGAGCAGAACGCCAACCACGCCCTCAAGCTCGCTCATCGCGGCTATGTCATGGTCAATGGCCTGATCACGCTGGCCGGTACCGGCGCCGAGTTGTTGCAGCGCCCCGAGATTCGCGCCGCCTACCTGGAAGGCGGCCGGCACGGCTGACCGGGCCGGCAAGTCCGACCTGCGTCCGGCCGAATGTGGCGAGATATCTCTCTCGATGCCCGTATTTTGCCGGTGACTTCTCAGTAGATTCATTCGAGAATGGCGTTGGTTTGGACCGGGCACGCCCGGCAACTTCCACAGGCGACCACCCGCGAGGTATCTCATGAAATCACTGAAGCTCATCGGTCTGGCATTCGGCGCATCGCTCGCGCTGTCGGGTGCGGCATTCGCGCAGGATGTCACCGTCGCAGTCGCAGGCCCGATGACCGGCGGCGAGTCCGCCTTCGGCCGCCAGATGAAGAACGGCGCCGAAATGGCCGTGGCCGATATCAATGCCGCCGGCGGCGTCAACGGCAAGAAGCTCGCGCTGTCGGTCGAGGACGATGCCTGCGACCCGAAACAGGCGCGCTCGATCGCCGAAAAGATCGCCGGCGCGAAGATCCCGTTCGTGGCCGGGCACTATTGCTCGTCTTCGTCGATCCCGGCTTCGGAAGCCTATGCCGACGGCAACGTGCTGCAGATCACGCCGGCCTCGACCAACCCGCTGTTCACCGAGCGCAAGCTCTGGAACGTGGCGCGCGTCTGCGGCCGTGACGATCAGCAAGGCCTGATCGCGGCGCAGTACATCGCCAAGAACTTCAAGGGCAAGAACATCGCGATCCTCAACGACAAGACCACCTATGGCAAGGGTCTGGCGGATGAGACCAAGAAGGCGCTCAACAAGGCCGGCGTCACCGAGAAGATGTACGAGTCCTACAACAAGGGCGACAAGGACTTCAACGCGATCGTCTCGCGCCTGAAGCGCGACAACATCGACCTCGTCTATGTCGGCGGCTATCATCAGGAGAGTGGCCTGATCCTGCGTCAGATGCGTGACCAGGGTCTCAAGACGATCCTGATGGCCGGCGACGCGCTCGCCGACAAGGAGTACGCCTCCATCACCGGCCCGGCGGGCGAAGGCACGCTGTTCACCTTCGGCCCCGACCCGCGCAACAAGCCGACCGCCAAGAAGATCGTCGACGCCTTCAAGGCCAAGAACATCGACCCCGAAGGCTACACGCTCTACACCTATGCGGCGATGCAGGTGTGGTCGCAGGCGGCCAAGAAGGCCGGCACCACCGACGCCAAGAAGGTGATGGAAGCGATGAAGGCCGGCAAGTGGGACACCGTGATCGGCCCGATCGAGTACGACGCCAAGGGCGACATCAAGCAGCTCGACTACGTCGTCTACAAGTGGGACGCCAAGGGCAGCTACGCCGAGATCAAGGGCAACGGCACTTAAGCCCGCTTCGGGCCTCGAGCCCGCATACGATCATCACCGCGCCCCGGCTTGTCCGGGGCGTTTCTTTTCGCGGCGGGTCAGATGGCCGCAGGCAGCTCGCCGCCAGCTGCGGCCTGGGCTTTCCGAAGCGCCTGCAGCAGATCGTTCGGCCGAAACGGTTTCTGCAGGCAGACCACGCTGGCGAGGTGGGGCGACTGCTCCATGAAATCCAGCGCCGTCATTCCGGACACCGCAATGACGGGAAGCCCCGGGGCGCGCTCGCGCAGGGTCGCGATGACGTCGACACCGCTGATGTCGCCAAGGAAGATATCGACGATCGCCGCGTCAAAGGAGCCTTCCGCGAAGGTTTTCAGCCCGGTCGCACCGCTGTCGGCCTCGGCAACCTCGTAATGATTGACCCGAAGCACGATCGCGACCATCGCGCGCACGTCCTTCTGGTCGTCGATGATGAGAATACGAGGCATGGGAATAACCCCTACGGATCGATCAAATCGTGTGATTCAAACCTGGAACCCGCCGCGGCGGGAGAGCATTATGACACCGCCCAGTAAAGCGCATCTTACCCGTTCCCCATTCCGCGTTCTCACAAAAATTAAGTAAGCTGTAACCTTCGGTTGAGTCGTCGCGGCAACAGTTCACGACACGCGCCCGGACCGGGCTACCGTAGGGGTCAAGGGACTGCCAAATCTTGGATTGCGGTGATGCTCAAGACGGGTCTGCATGAGATGAACGCGCCTGCGATCGACCGAAGCGCGTTTCTTTCAACGCTGCCGGCCACATCGACCGACCGGACCGCGGCATTATGGATCGTCGGCATCTCCTCGATCCTGTTCGCATTGGCAGTTCCGTTCGCGGGTATAAAGTTACCGCCCGTTCCGGCCTTCGTCGCGAGCTATCAATCAGCATTGGCGGTGTGCGACACCGTCACGGCCGTGCTGCTGCTGTCGCAGTTTTCGGTATTGCGGACCCGCGCCCTGCTGTGGCTGTCGAGCGGCTACCTGTTCACCGCTGCGGCAGCGCTGATTCATGCCCTCACCTTCCCCGGCCTGTTCGCACCGACCGGGCTGTTTGGCGCCGGCGCCCAGACCACAGTCTGGCTCTACATGATCTGGCACGGCGCCTTCCCGCTGCTCGTGCTGGGCTATGCCTGGCTCAAGGAAGAGGATGGCGGCCCCAGAATCCGTGGCGCGACAAGCAACGCGATCTACACCATCGTGCTCGGCGTCGTCGCGACCATGGGTGCCTTCACCTGGATCGTCACTGCCCAGCACGATCTGTTGCCGGTGCTGCTTCGCGACGGCCGTTACACACCGACCATGATCGGTGTCGTGTCCTTTGTGTGGTCGCTGAGCTTCGCCGCGATCGTTTCCCTGTGGTTCCGGCGTCCGCATTCGGTGATCGACGTCTGGCTCATGGTCGTGATGTGCGCATGGTTGTTCGACATCGCGTTGTCCGCAATCGTCAACGTCGCGCGGTTCGATCTCGGTTTCTACGCCGGCCGTCTCTATGGCCTCTGCGCGTCGAGCTTCGTGCTCGCGGTGCTGTTGATCGAGAACGTTCGTCTTCAGGCCCGGACGGTGGGTCTCGTCGGCAGGCTGCGCGAGCAATCGGCGTCAGATCGCGACTTCTACGGCAAGCGCCTCGCCCTGTATGGCGCCGTCGTCGAATCCTCGAACGACGCCATCATCACCCAGTCGCTCAACGGCGTCATCACCGGCTGGAATCGCGCCGCCGAGCACCTGTTCGGCTATTCCGCCGCAGAGGCCGTCGGCAAGTCGATCGACATCATCGTGCCGGAGGACCGCAAGCCGGAAGTCAGGAGCATTCTCAATCGTATCAGCAGCAACGAGTCGATTGCCCAGCACGAGACGGTCCGTCTCAGAAAGGATGGTCGCGCGCTCGACGTCGTCCTCAACGTCTCGCCACTTCGGGCGGAGAGCGGCGAGATCGTCGGCGCCTCCAAGATCGCCCACGACATCACCGAGGAGAAGCAATCCAGGGAAAAGCTTCGCCGCGAGATCGAGGAGCGCCAGCGCATCTTCGAGACCTCGCAGGACCTGATCCTGGTCACCGACGGTTTCGGCAATTTCATCCAGGTCAGCCCGAGCGTGAAGGATATTCTCGGATACAGCCCGGAAGAGATGATCGGGCACAGCGCGACCGAGTTCATTCACCCCGACGACCTCGATAGAACCCGGGAGGAGATGCGCGCGGCGCGGCGCGGCGCAGTCAAGCGCAGCTTCGAGGCGCGCTACTATCACTACGACGGTCACGAGGTCGCCCTGAACTGGATGGGCACCTGGTCCGAGCCGGTGAAACGTCACTTCTTCATCGGCCGGGATCTCACGGAGAAGCAGGCCGCCGAAGCCCAGTTCCGGCAGGTCCAGAAAATGGATTCCATCGGTCAGTTGACCGGGGGCGTCGCTCACGACTTCAACAACGTGCTGACCGTCATCACCGGCACGATCGGCATCTTGTCGGACGCGGTCGCCGATAGGCCCGAGCTGGCTGCGATCACCAAGCTGATCGACGACGCCGCCGAGCGCGGCGCGCAGCTGACCAAACACCTGCTTGCCTTCGCCCGCAAGCAGCCGCTCCAGCCCCGCGAGATCGACGTCAATGCGCTGGCCCTCGAAGCCGCCAAGCTGTTGCACCCCACCCTTGGCGAGCAGATCACCATCATGCCGCAGCTCACCGCGGATGCCTGGCCGGCGCTGGTCGACCCCGGCCAGCTTTCGACTGCGATCCTCAATCTCGCGCTGAACGCGCGTGACGCCATGCCCGAGGGCGGCACCCTGGTGCTGGAGACCCGCAACGTCTTCCTCGACGACGGCTATGCCAGCATGAATGCCGACATGGTCGCCGGCAGTTACGTGATGATCGCGGTCAGCGACACCGGCTCCGGAATCCCACCGGAGCTGATCGACCGGGTCTTCGACCCGTTCTTCACCACCAAGGAGGTCGGCAAGGGCACCGGACTCGGGCTCAGCATGGTGTTCGGATTCGTCAAGCAGTCCGGCGGCCACATCAAGATCTACAGCGAGGAAGGCCACGGCACGAGCGTCAAGATCTACCTGCCGCGCTCGAGCGGCGTGCAGGAGACCGATATCGAGGCTCTGCAGAACGTGCCCATCACCGGCGGCGACGAGAAGATCCTGATCGTCGAGGACGATGCGCTTGTGCGGCAATATGTGGTGACCCAGGTCAAGAGCCTCGGCTATACCGCGCTCGAGGCTGCCAACGGCGCCGAGGCCCTGACCATCATCGACAGCGACAAGACCATCGACCTGCTCTTCACCGACATCATCATGCCGGGCAACATGAACGGCCGCCAGCTTGCCGATGAAGCCGCCCGCCGCCGCCCCGACCTGAAGACGCTGTTCACCTCGGGCTACACCGAAAACGCGATCGTCCACCACGGCCGGCTCGATTCCGGCGTACTGCTGCTGGCAAAGCCCTACCGCAAGTCCGAGCTTGCCAAGATGCTCAGGACCGCGCTCGCCAGTTGAGCCTGCGTCCTCCCTGCGCTATCGCAGAGATCACCAACTGCACTCGACGATGAGGCCGCCTTGAAAAATCTGCTCACCGATATTGCCGGCGTCCGCGTCGGCCATGCCGAAGATGCGAAAGTGGCCTCCGGCACGACCGCGATCATCTTCGACCAGCCCGCAGTCGCGGCGATCGATGTCCGCGGCGGCGGACCCGGCACGCGCGAAGACGCACTGCTCGATCTCGCTAACACCGTCGAGCGCGTCGACGCGATCACACTGTCAGGCGGTTCCGCGTTCGGCCTCGATACCGGCGGCGGGGTGCAGGCCTGGCTCGCCGAGCAGGGCCGCGGCCACCGGGTTCGGGGAGCATTGATCCCGATCGTGCCGGGCGCGATCCTGTTCGACCTGCTCAATGGGGGCGACAAGGCCTGGGGACGGTTCTCGCCCTATCGCGACCTCGGCTACGCCGCGGCGGCCGCCGCCGGCACCGACTTCGCGATCGGCAGCGCCGGCGCCGGCCTTGGTGCCACCACCGCCACGTTCAAGGGCGGGCTCGGCTCGGCCTCGGCGGTGACGCCTGATGGCGTCAAGGTCGCCGCGATCGTCGCCGTCAACGCGGTGGGAAGTGTCACCGTCGGCAACGGACCCTGGTTCTGGGCGGCGCCGTTCGAGGTGAACGGCGAGTTCGGCGGACGCGGCCTGCCGAACGAATTCACCGACGACATGCTCCGCATGCGCATCAAGGGCGGCCCTGCCGCGAACGCGCGCGAAAACACCACCATTGGCGCCGTCGTCACCGACGCGGTGCTGACCAAGCCCCAGGCCAAGCGGCTGGCGATGATCGCGCACACCGGATTTGCCCGCGCAATCTATCCGGTGCATGCACCACTCGACGGCGACGTGCTGTATGCCGCGGCCACCTGCGAGAAGCCGATCGAACCGCTGGTTGGCCTCACCGAACTCGGCATGGTCGCCGCCAACGTTGTCGCGCGGGCGATCGCAATCGGCGTGTACAATGCGACGGCGCTGCCCTTCCCCGGCGCGCTGCCAGCGTGGAAGGACAGATTCGGCTAGAAACGAAACGGCTGATACGGCGTTACCCTAGCGGCTCAAGATGTACCGCCATGCCGTCTTCCGTGATCAGGTTCTTCCGCTATGCGCCCGAAACGCGCGAGCTGAAGGTGACTTTCGTCAGCGGACGCCTCTATGTCTACGAGGATGTTCCGGCCGAGGTCGCCGCCGCGTTCCGGGAAGCGCGTTCAAAGGGAACGTACTTCAACCGCGAAGTCCGTGACCGGTATGTGTATCGTGACATCACGGAAGAGCATGCCAGCTGATCTCGGATGCCGCTCAAACGCTCATCGACATCGACGAACCGGCAGCCGCCGAAGAACCCTGCCCCTGCCCGCCTTGCTGCTGCATCAACTGCGCGAACAGATCGTAAGCCGAGTTGCGGGGGCTGGAAGCGCCCGGCACGGTCGTCGACATCTTGAAGCCGTCGGCATAGGAGACGGTCGTCGTGGTCGAGCCGTCGGCGGCGGTCGTCGTGGTCGAGGTCGATCCGCCGCTGGGCTTCGACGAGGAATCCGATCCATCGACCGCGCCGCCGGCACCTTGCGCATTATGGTGCCCGTGGCCGCTCTTCAGCGCCTTCGACATCTCATCCAGGTTCACGCTGCCGTCCGTATTCGAATCCAGCTTGGAGAATACGTCGTCGGCCTTTGCGAGGTTGGTCCCGCCTGCGCCGAGCGCGTCCTCAAACTCGGACTTGGTGATGCTGCCGTCGCCATTCGCATCGATTTGCGAGAACAGATCCTTGAGTGCTGCATCCCGGCTCTTCGACGTCGAAGAGGTCGAGCTTGAGGAGGTCGAACTCGTCGCGCCGCTGGTGTTACCCGCCGACTGGCTCTGCGCCGCGAACAGCGCGTTCATCGTCTCCGGCGAGATCTGCGGAGATTTGCCGGCGCTCACCGATGAGGTCGCGCCGCTGGTCGTGCCCCTGTTGCTGCTATCGATCGCGAACGGATTGGTCGCGCCCTGCGAGGATCCCGCCTTCTGCGTCGGCGAGGACGACTTCGAGCTGGTCAGCGACTGGATCGCGTCGAGCGCGCTCGATACGGCACCAAGGGCGAACAACATTGCACAACTCCAACCGATGCGGCATGCCGCAGCCAATGTTCTGCAGGTAGCGTCAGCAATCGGCGTGCCAGCGCAAAAAGTTCAATGAAATCCACGCCTCGTGCGCATCGCCCAGCCTCGAAACACCGGCAATTCGTGCCGGTGGCGGCAGAAATTTCCGCCCACAGGAAGCACGCCTGTCCTGCATTGCCCGCCGGGGGGGCCCATGTTAGGCGAGGCTCAATCTCCTTTCGGCCGCCACGGGAAACCGCGTCATGACCCAAGCCTTCGTCCCCCGCCCCCTGGCAATTGCGCCCTCGATTCTGGCCTCGGACTTCTCCAGGCTCGGTGAGGAGGTGCGCAGCGTCGACGCCGCCGGCGCGGACTGGATCCATCTCGATGTGATGGACGGTCACTTCGTTCCCAACATTTCCTACGGCCCCGACGTCATCAAGGCGATGCGCCCGCACACGAAGAAAGTGTTCGACGCGCACCTGATGATCTCGCCCTGCGACCCCTATCTCGAGGCCTTTGCGAAAGCCGGATGCGACCACATCACCGTGCATGCGGAGGCCGGTCCGCATCTGCACCGCTCGCTCCAGGCGATCCGCGCACTCGGCAAGAAGGCCGGCGTCTCGCTCAATCCCGGCACGCCGATCAGCACGCTCGAATATGTCCTCGATCTGGTCGACCTCGTGCTGGTGATGTCGGTCAACCCCGGCTTCGGCGGCCAGGCCTTCATCCCCTCCGCGATCGGCAAGATCCGCGACATCCGCGCGATGACAGCGGGACGCCCGATCGACATCGAGGTTGATGGCGGGGTCGGCCCCGACGTTGCGGGCGCGCTCGCGGCGGCGGGCGCCAACGCCTTCGTTGCCGGCACATCCGTATTCCGGGGCGGCACGCAGGAAGCCTACAAGACCAACATCGCCGCGATCCGCAACGCGGCGCTGGGGGCGCGCGGCGAAGCGATCTGATCAGGACCAAGCGCGCACGCGAACGATCGCAATTTTCCGCGGCTATTACGGATGCTGCAGCGCGCAATGCCTAAGATTGCAACCTTGATCCGTACTCATCCGGACTTCACTGATTCTCGCAAATCACCGCAAAGTGATTCCTGCCTGCTTTTGACGGGAGGACATCATGACGACGACCCTGATTTGGACTGGCGTGGCATTATGGGTCGGGTTCAACGCGGCGGTTGCGGCTCGCCGCCTCTACGTCGCGCGACCGGTGAAGGCCGCGGCTTCCGCCCACATCGTCCGCCTTCATCCTCGTCGGGGTTGAGCGTCATGCAAATCGCCCTCGTGAAGCGCCAGCCGAAGCGCAGATGCCGAATCCCGCGCCGCCCGCATCCGAGCCTCGATTATTTCTTCGGCCGCTTCGAGCGCACCGATCGCACGCTGGACGACGATGCAGGGCTCGACACGACGGACCTCGATCATTGCTTTCCCTCGCAACGCCGACACTGAGACTTCTTTTCAGGACCGCCGCATGAAACCGCACTGCCCGAACTGCCTGAAAGAAATGACCAAGGCATCCGCCTCGCGTAACCTGTTTAATTGCGAGCCTTGCCGCGAGATCATCCAGTATTTTGGCGGCAGCGCGGATCACGGCGAGCCCGGCCCGCAATTCTCGTGGCCTATCCGCCGCAAGCGCGTCGCCCACACCGCTCAAGCCGCCTGATCCAGCTTCAGGTCGCCATGCGAGTTATCCCGGCGCTCCGCCAGCTTCGGCCTCGCCGACGTCCCCAGCCATCCGCTGCGGCCGTACCACGGTAACGGTGCAGGCCGCTTCCGAAGCTACCTTAGCCGAGACGCTGCCGAGCAGCGTGCGCCTGAACGAGCCCTGCCGCGCGCCGATGATGACGTGGTCGACCTGGTTGACCTCGGCGAACTCCAGGATCGCGGCAGCGGGATCGACCGCCTCCAGCACATGAGCCGACAGCCGGCTCTCGTCCAGCTTCAGCGGCGTGGCCCAATGCCGGAGCGCCACCAGCCGGTCGATATGCTTGTTGGAGCCCTGCTCGTCCAGCGTCCGATCGATCGCGATGCGGTTGAGCTTCAGCACGTTGAGGCAGGCAAGCCGCGCCGACGGCAAGGTAGCGAGGATGCGCTCGGTGGTGACGCGCAGCGCCTCGTTCAGTTCCGGTGCGCCTTCCATCGTATCGAGCGCCACGGCGAGGATCGGGCTCGATGCGATCTGGGCGGCGACATCCGATTTCGCGCGTGGCGCCATGACGCCCTGGTTGAAGCGGCGCCGCCAAGCGATGCTGAGGGGGTCGCGTTTCATCCGTTCCGAGCGCGTCGTGAGCCTGATCTGATCCGGATGCGTGAGATCGAAGGCGAGCTGGGACGCCGTCGGATAGCGCCGCACCGGCTCGATCTCGAGGCACCGCAATACCACCTCCTGGAGCCATGGCGGATAGTCCGCGCGCAAGCTTCGCGGCGGATGCGGATCGCGCCACAGCCGGCGCCGCATCGCGCGCAACGTCTCGCCCTCGCCGAACGGCCGCTCGCCGGTGGTGAAGAAATAGAGCAGCACGCCGAGCGAAAACAGGTCGCTGCGCGGATCGTCGCGCACCCCTGACAGCCGCTCGGGTGCCATGTAGGGCGCTGTGCCGTAAGGCAGGCGGAACTCCTCCTGCAGGAGATCCGGCAAGTGGTTGTGATGCGACAGGCCGTAGTCGATCAGCACCGCCTCGCCGCTATCACGGAACATGATGCTGCTCGGCTTGATGTCGTGATGGATCACGTTCTGCCGGTGCAGGTCGGCAAGCGCGGTTGCGATCCTCGCGACGAGCTGCCGCGCTTCGTCGTAAGGCAGCGGCAAGTCGGGCAGCCGCTTGTAGAGCGTGGTGCCGCCGATGCGCTCGATCACGACATAAGCCTGGTGCGCGAAATCGCCGGTGCCGAAACAGGCCGGGACGTGCGGACCCGCCAGCCGCGGCAGGATCATCATCTCCATCTCGAAGGAGACGATCGCGGCAGGGTCCTCGCCCTCCGACACCCGCGGGATCTTCATCAGCAGGGGCACATCGATGCCGGGATGAGTGACCGTCCACAGCGTCGCCATGCCGCCCGCATGAACGCATTCACCGATGGTGTAACCATCGATCACCGCACCGGATTTGACCAGGGGCTTCGGCATCGGCCTCTAGCGCCCCTCCGAGAGCCGATCGGCGAGCCGGTGCGGCAGGCCGTTGTCGCGAATCCTCTCCGCTGCGGTCCCGATGTCGTAGGGCGCGCGGCAGTAGGTGATCTGGCACGATTCGGTGTCGAACAATACGAATGCCGCCGACGGATCGCCGTCGCGGGGCTGGCCGACCGAGCCTAGCACGGCGAGCCATTGCCGGCCGCGCAGAAGCTGCACCGGAACGTCGGTCTTCGGCACGAAGCTCGTCATCTTCGCCGTCACCGACATCGAATAGAGCGCGGGACGATGGATATGGCCGCAGAACGTGACATGGGCGGGCGTCGCAATCAGGCTCTTGGCGGCGTCCACCGTCGAGCGGACATAGTGCCAGCGTTGGGGGCTGGACGCTTCCGAATGCACGAAGAGACGATCGCTATCCTCCACCAGCATCGGCAGTTCGGTCAGGAATCGCCGCTGCGCGGTATCAAGCCGGCCGCGGGTCCATTCGATTGCGATTTGCGCCTCGGCGTTCATGGTCTCCGTCGAGGAATTGACCGCCTGGTCGTGATTGCCGCGGACGGCGATCGCCCCCTGGGCGACGAGATCCATCGCGGTATCCACCACCCATTCCGGATCGGCGCCATAGCCGACGAAATCGCCGAGCAGGACGAACCGCTCCGCGCCCCTCGCACGGGCAACCTTCAGACAGGCCTCGAAGGCCTGCCTGTTGCCGTGGATATCCGAAAAGACAGCTAGCAGCACGCAACCTCCACCCTCCAATTCTTATTGAAGGCCGGTAAGGCCAAATTGAGGGAAGTCAAAACCATGCGCCAGCGACGCGCCGTTTACCAGCGCAGCCTTTCGGCGATGATCCTGCGGTGATGATCTTGGCGGCGATGGTGACGAGCTTATTGCTCGTCCTTGGGCGGCATTCGGGGCGGCGGCAGCGGCGTAAAGCTCACGCCTTGCGCGCCGGCCGGCGGGGCGATGAATTCGCCGGTCGAGGAATCACCGCCGGTCGTTTCCATGATCGTCTTGGGCGTCACATATTCCCGGACCATGTCGATGAGGCTGCCGTCGCCGCCACCGAAATCCGCGGCACGGCCGCCTTGCGGATGTCCAAGAGCGATCTCGTTCTCTGCCGCATGGGTCTTGTCGGCAAGGGCGTCGTTATAGGGCACGCGGAACGCCCGTGGGATACCGCTCGGGCGATTGTCCTCGTCCAGTTGCTCGACCCACAGATAGATCGAGCCGGGATCGCCCTGAAGCGAATGCGGCTCGACGATACGGGCCTTCAGCAGCTTGAACGTCGCCGGCAGCCGGTCGGAGCTGGCCCAGCCGAGCAGCCCGCGCATTTCGTTGAAGCTGACGACGTAGAAGGCACTGGTCACGACCACCGCGACGGCCTTCAGCGACCAGTGCAGGCGCGCGTAGACCAGCACCACCAGCAGCAGCGCGCCGATCACGGCATAGGCGAGCGACAGCGTGAGGATGACCGTTTTCAAATCACTCACGGAGCGTCCTCGCTGCGGGAATCCTCACCCCGGTGTTGGGATCGACACCGGCCCCGTTGGCTCGCACGTTGCGGAAGGTCTCCAGCAGCGATTTCGGTCGCTGGCTCACGTCGATGACCTTGCCCTCGGCATCGAGCCGGAACCGCACCGCCGTCTTCTCGTCGCCGGTGTGGTCGAGCGTGAACTTGTTGTCGAAGACCACCTGCGCGGTCGGATTGAGCTTCTGCACCTTCACATTGGCGGTGACGGGTTCGCCGGTCGTGGCGACGAAATGCGAGACGTTTACCGTATATTCGCCCGGGACGATGCCGCGCACCGTGACGATCTCCTCGCGGATCGGCGAGGCGATCTTCTTGCCGGCGACCATGATGAAATCGTTGGCCCCGCCACGGTCGTCGCGATCGAGGGTCAGGAAGCCTGCCTCGCGATGGCGATACCAGGCGATGTTGCCGGCGGGATCCTGCACGAACAGGTCGAGATCGTCGGGGTGGCTATCCGGCCAGTCCAGCGTGATCATGAACTCCGCCTTGGAGTCGATCTTCCCCTCCTTGGCATCCGGGGAGACCGCGAGCAGCGCGAGGAAAAACAGGAACGCGATCACCTGGAGCGCCTTGAACAGCATCACGCCCAGCGGATCGAACGGCTCCTCGCGCGGATAGAGACCGAAATCGTCCATCATGGCGGCGTTCCGGAGCCCTTGTCAGAACTCTTGTCCGAACCCTTTCGCTCCAGCACCGGCGTCACATAGGTCTCGGTCAACACGACCGCATCCGAGAACACCCGCTGGGTCGCGGCGTCCAGCATGTAGTACTGAATACGGACCAGGATCGAGCCGACGAGGCCGGCGAGCGTCGTGTACATCGCCACCGCCATGCCGTCGCTCATCAGCCCCATCGAAGAGCGCATCGCGACCTTGTCGGCAGCATCCAGCCCCGCGATTGGCGCCAGCATGATGATGAAGCCGACGATGGTGCCGAGCAGGCCGAGCTTCATCAGCGTATCCGAGACGAAGGCGCCGAACCCGTTGGAGCCGCGCAGCCGGTCCGCGAGCGTCCGCAGCAGCAGCGTCTGGTCCACCGGGCGAAAGTCCTGCGCGGCCGCCTTCGTTACCAGGCTCTGGATGTGGTCGCGCACCAGCCCCTGTGGCAGCACCGCCGCGTTCGCATCGAGCACCTTGCCGCCGTCAGGCGCCGCGAGCGCCTCACGGCAGCGCCGCGCCGCTGCGCCTTCACGCGCGATCGCGCGCGTGCGCAGAAAACAATGGCCGCAAGTCAGGACATAGAGCACCGCGATGACGCTGGAAATGTAGGTCCGGTCCGAGGTCAGCATCAGATGGATCAGGCCGAACCGCCACAGCAGCACGACGGCGAAGATCGAGAGCCCCGTGAAGATCATCCAGAACAGGAGCGCGCTGCGCTCGGATGGGTCGGTCGTAGCAGACGCGATCGGTCCAATCGTGATCGAGCTCATGCTGCGCCGCTCCTCGCCAGTAACGTTTCCCACTCGATTAGATCAGAACCGTCGTATCAGGTCCAAAGACCCATGCCCAATCCGGCTTGGGAAATTTGCCCGAGCTGCGATCCGGCCACACCCCGCAATTGGCAAGGCGCGGCGGCGTTGTTAGGCTGAGCTTATCAAACGTCGAGGGTGATCGCATGCGCCTCGTGCTTCAGCTTGTCGCCCGTCTGCTGCTTATCGTGGCCCTGTGTCTCGGAGCGGCAACCATATGGGCCACTTTCGACGCCTATCGCAGCGTCGACCGCTCGACTGCGGCCTCGGCGCAGCGGGTCGCGCAGGCGCTTCAGGCGCTGTATTGGCACGAGCTTTTGTTGCGCAGCAGCAGAGCGCGCGAGCAGCTTTTGCCGGTTCCGGAATGGCGCACCCTGGAGACGATGAAGCTGATCTCGCCGGGAGTCTGCGTCGAGTTCCAGCCCGCCATCGCATTTGAAAAGCCGCTCTGCGGTCAGAGCGAGGGGCTGGGCAAAACCCCGCCGAGCTGGTTCGCCGCGATCGTGCCGATCTTCCTCGGCAGCCATGCCGAGGTGGTGCGGCCGGTCAGCCCCCGCGCCGCCTCGGCCGGAACGGTGGTCGCGACGCCGGATGCCGCGGCCGCCATCTCGCTCGCCTGGGAGTACATCCTCAACGTGATCGACGTCGCGCTGTTGATGGCGGCCGCGATCGCGCTGCTGGCTTCGCTGGCGATCGCCCATGCGCTGGCCCCGGCGCGCACGATCGTGACCGCCCTGCAGCGCATGGCGCGCGGGCAGTATCGCACCGGGCTGCCGCGCTTCCGCTCGATGGAACTGGCAATGATCGGCCGCGCCGTCGACGAACTCGGCGGCCGGCTGGAGGAAGCCACCGAGCAGCGCGCTGCGCTGACGCGGCGCCTGATCGAAATCCGCGACGACGAGCGCCGCGCCCTCGCCCGCGAGCTGCACGACGAATTCGGGCAGAATCTCTCCGCCATCCTCGCCTTTGCCAATACGATCGAGACGGCGAGCACAAAGGGAAAAACCGAGAGCGGCATCGCACAGGATGCGCGCATGATCTCGCAGGCCACCCATCATCTGATGGCCTCGCTGCGCGATGCGCTGAAACGCCTGCGCAATCCCCTGCCTGATGAGCTCGGGCTCGAGGCAAGCCTCGTCAATCTCGTCGACAGCTGGCGCTCGCAGAGCGCGGCGCGGCCGACGATCCAGCTCGATCTCCGGGGTGACCTCACAGACATCAGCGGCGCGGCCGCCACGACCGCTTATCGCGTCGCCCAGGAATGCCTGACCAACGCGCTGCGTCACGGTGCGGCGCGCGAGATCATCTTGCGTATCGAACGCCGGGCCGGCGAGGACGACGCGCTGCTGATCCGCGTCGAGGACGACGGCGGCGGCGATGCTGAGCGCGTCGCGCAATCGGCCGGCTTCGGCCTGACCGGCATCCGCGAGCGCGTCACGGCGGCCGGCGGATCGCTCTCGATTCTGCCGGCCCGCAGAGGCCTCAGTGTCGCCGCCACCATCCCGCTCGCCGCGTGAGGGCGGCATGAGCGAGGTCGCGGCAACAGGCATCTCCGTGCTGCTGGTGGACGACCACCCGATCGTCCGGCAAGGCTATCGGCGCGTGCTGGAAAGCCAGGGCGATCTGCATGTCGTGGCGGAAGCCGATAGTGCCGCGGATGCCTATGTTGCCTTCAAGGCGCACGATCCGGATGTCGTCGTGTTGGATATTTCGATGCCCGGAGCAAGCGGGCTGGAGGCGATCCGCAACATCCGTTCCCGCAATCCGCGGGCGCGCATCCTCGTCTTCACCATGCACAACGAAGCGGTGCTGGTGAAAGCCGCCTTCGGCGCCGGCGCCTCTGGCTTCGTCACCAAGAGCAGCGAACCATCCGCGGTCGTGAATGCCATCCGCGCCGTCGCGCGCGGCGAGCGGGCCATGAGCGACGACATCGCGCACATCCTGGCCGAGGACAGCCTGTCGGCGGGCTCGGTGCTGGATCAGCTGGGCGAACGCGAGATCGAGATCCTGCGCCAGTTCGCCGGCGGCGCCACCACCGAGCAGATCGCGACGCATCTCAATCTCAGTGTGAAAACAGTGCAGAACTACCACTATCTGATCAAGACCAAGACCGGCGCGCGCACGGACGCTCAGCTTGTGCGGCTCGCGGCGACGTGTGGGCTGACGAGGATCTAGCAGCAGCGCTGCCGCATCGCCATGGTCCCCTGAAGCTTCTCAATCTGCCGAACGAAATTGGAACGGACTCCATCCGGCTCCGGTTAGTACCGCAGTGAAGGAGTCACGAGGTCATGAGTAAGGGTCATCACAAGGCAGCCGACCATCCCCCGATCATCACAGTCGGCGAACTCATCGACGAACTTTGCCGCCTGCCGGACACAGCCGTCGTCCACTTCCGCTGTCCAATGCTCGATCAGGAGCTAACCTTCTACCGTCTTCGCAAGCGGTCAAAGGACACCGTCGAAATCGCGGTCAATGCCTATCCGAACAGTCCGCCGGTCGTGCCATCGTCCGATCCTGCCTTCCACGCGCGAAGACATGCTGCTTCCTCGCCATCGCTTCGCGACGGCGCCACGCTTCACAAGGCGAGAAGTTGATCGGAAGTTGATCGGCAACTCGGCGGATTGAATGGGTCCTGCGGCCTCAGGCTGCCTTCAGACCACGCAGCAGCAGCGCGAGCGTCGCATCGACGCGTGCGGAGAGATCGGCATCCTTCCACTCATCGGCATGCGCCGGATGATGGAAGCGGACAGTGGCATCGAAGATCGCGCGCGCGGTGGTCTTGACGTCGCCAATGGCGAATACGCCCTGCGTCACCCCGTCAGTCAGGATCGCCGAGATCTGGTCGATCATGGTGTCCTTGTGGCATTTGACGGCCGCACAGGCCTCGCGCGCCAGCGTCAGATAGGTGTCGAACATTTCGGGGTCGTCGAGCACGCGCGACCGCTTGGCGGCGAACAGCGTGCGCAGCCAGCGATCCAATCTTGCCGGCGCCGGCCCCTGCTCCTCGGCGATCTGGCGCAACGGCGCATCGATACGGTCCAGCCAGCGCTTGGCGACGGCCTCACGCAGCGAGGCCTTGCTCGGAAAATGGCGATAGACGCTGCCGTGGCTCACATCGAGCGCACGGGCAACGTCGACCACGGTGGCCTTGGCAAGTCCAAAGCGCCTCAGCACGTCCTCGGTGACTTCGAGGATCCGCTCCGGCGTCAAGACAACGGCTTCATTCATGCCAGCACCATGTTCCCGTTCAGGGTTCAGTTATCCGGCGATGGAGCGGCTTCCGAAGCGCCCATTGCCGGCCGTTCGGAAAGCTCTCGCCTCAATGAGGCAGTTTTGCAGCCTGCGCCGCAATCTGGCGCGCCACCAGTAAATTGAGCCAATGCCCAATTGTGCCGGTGAGATTGATGATTTCGGTCGTCATTGTCGTAAGTCTCCATTCGTCCGCGCTTCCCGTTCTTCAATCCGCCCTTCAATCCGAGCTTGGCTCGGATGTCGGGCTTTCCGGGGCTTGTCGCGGGACGCCCAATCGGAGCGTCCGATGACGGATATACACGTCCCGCTGACAGATTTCAATATCTGTCAGTCAATGATCCGTGATTGACAGTTAATATTTGCGGTTGAGGTCGTCACCGCTGCTAACCGGTCCGGTGGATAGCTCGGCGATCCCCCTCTGCCGGCACCGAGACCGTTTGTTTCGCCCTGCCTGCTCTGTTAAATCACAGCGTAAAAAGCATTTTGGCAGGTCGCGCCCCTCAGGGCCGCCCGCCCACCTTCCTGGAGCCGTCAGATGATCCCCCGCTATACCCGCCCGGAAATGGCCTCGATCTGGGAACCGCAGACCCGGTTCAAGATATGGTTCGAGATCGAGGCGCATGCGGCCGACGCGCTGGCCGAGCTCGGGACCATCCCCAAGGAGGCCGCCAAGACGGTCTGGGCCAAGGCCAGGAACGCCACCTTCGACGTCGCCCGCATCGACGAGATCGAGCGCGAGACCAAGCACGACGTCATCGCCTTCCTCACCCACCTCGCCGAGATCGTCGGCCCCGAGGCGCGCTTCGTGCACCAGGGCATGACCTCCTCCGACGTGCTCGACACCTGTCTCAACGTCCAGCTCACCCGTGCCGCCGACCTGCTGCTCGCCGACCTCGACAAGGTGCTGGCCGCACTCAAGAAGCGCGCCTTCGAGCACAAGATGACGCCGACCATCGGCCGCAGCCACGGCATCCATGCCGAGCCGGTGACCTTCGGCCTCAAGCTCGCTTATGCCTATGCCGAGTTCTCGCGCGCCAGGGAACGCCTGATCGCGGCGCGCAAGGAAGTGGCGACCTGCGCCATCTCGGGCGCCGTCGGCACCTTCGCGCAGATCGATCCGCGCGTCGAAGAGCACGTTGCGAAAGCCATGGGCCTCGTCCCCGAGCCGATCTCGACCCAGGTGATCCCGCGCGACCGCCACGCGATGTATTTCTCGACGCTTGGCGTGATCGCCTCCTCGGTGGAGCGCATCGCGGTCGAGATCCGCCACATGCAGCGCACCGAGGTGCTGGAAGCCGAAGAGTTCTTCTCGGAAGGACAAAAGGGCTCCTCGGCGATGCCCCACAAGCGCAATCCGGTGCTGTCCGAAAACCTCACCGGCCTCTCCCGCATGGTGCGTGCCTATGTGACGCCGGCGCTGGAGAACGTCGTGCTCTGGCACGAACGCGACATCTCGCACTCCTCGGCCGAGCGCATGATGGGCCCGGATGCCACCGTGACGCTCGACTTCGCGCTGGTGCGCCTCGCCGGCCTGATCGACAAGCTGCTGGTCTACCCCGCCAACATGCAGAAGAACCTCGACCGCCTCGGCGGCCTCGTGCATTCGCAGCGCGTGCTCTTGGCGCTGACGCAGAAGGGCGCGAGCCGCGAGGACGCCTACAAGCTGGTGCAGCGCAACGCGATGCCGGTCTGGCGCGGCGAGGGCGATTTCCTTGTTCTGCTGAAGAAGGACGCCGAGGTGAAGAAATATCTGACCGACGCCGAGATCGAGGAGCAGTTCGACCTCGGCTACCACCTCAAGCACGTCGACACGATCTTCAAGCGCGTATTCGGCGAGAGCTGAGCGCGCTCCGTAGCCCGGGTGAGCGCAGCGATACCCGGGGGCCCCTCTCACAGAGATCCCGGATGTCGCTTCGCTCATCCGGGCTACCTCAAACCAAAACGGATTCCCCATGCCCATCGTCAACCGCGTTGCCGCCCTCTCCGACGAAATGGCCGCCTGGCGCCATGACTTCCACGAGAACCCGGAGCTGCTCTACGAGGTCCACCGCACCGCCGGCATCGTCGCCGACAAGCTGCGCGAGTTCGGCTGCGACGAGGTGGTGACGGGCATCGGCCGCACCGGCGTGGTCGGCGTGATCCGCGGCCGCAAGTCCGCCTCCGGCAAGACCATTGGGCTCCGCGCCGACATGGACGCGCTGCCGATCATGGAAACCTCGGGCGTGGCCTATGCGTCGAAAGTCCCCGGCAAGATGCACGCCTGCGGCCATGACGGCCACACCGCGATGCTGCTGGGCGCTGCCAAATATCTTGCCGAGACGCGCAATTTCGACGGCACGGCGATCGTGATCTTCCAGCCCGCCGAAGAAGGCGGCGGTGGCGGCAAGGCCATGGTCGAGGACGGGCTGATGACGCGCTGGAACATCCAGGAGGTCTACGGCATGCACAACATGCCGGGCCTGCCGGAAGGACACTTCGCAACCACGCCCGGCGCGATGCTCGCCTCCTCCGACAACATCCAGATCACGGTTCACGGCAAGGGCGGCCACGCCGGCGCCGGCCCGCACAAATCGGTCGACAGCGTGCTGATCGGCTCGCAGATCGTCAACGCGCTGCAGTCGATCGTCGCACGCAACGTCGACCCGTTGAAGTCGGCGGTCATCTCGATCACGCAATTCCACTCCGGCACGGCCTTCAACATCATCCCCGAAATCGCCGAGCTCGGCGGCACCGTGCGCACGCTCGACCCTGAAGTGCGCGATCTCGTCGAGCGCCGCATCGGCGAGGTCGCCGAGAGCGTTGCTCGCGCCTATGGCGGCTCTGCCGAGACGAAGTACACGCGGATGTATCCGGTGACGATGAACCATGCGCGCGAAGCCGGGCTTGCCGCCGACGTCGCACGCGACATCGTCGGCGCCGATCGCGTCAACGACAAGTTCATCCCGATGATGGGCGCCGAGGATTTCTCCTTCATGCTGGAGGCGCGCCCCGGCGCGATGGTGCTGGTCGGCATGGGCGACGGCAACGAGTGCCACCACCCGGCCTATGTCTTCAACGACAACATTTTGGGCCACGGCGCCTCGTTCTGGGCGCGACTCGTCGAGACGCGGATGCCGGCGAACTAGGTTGATTGGCAGGGCGGGTTGACGACAGCGTAACCCTACGCCTCCCGCTTCGCTTGTTGAACTACGGCGACGTGCCGTCCGGCGACGAAGCTAACCTTCAGGCCGCCCGAATTGCCGCAAAGAAGTCTTCGACTTCGGACCGGAGCGCATCAGTCTGGCCCGAGAGGTCTTTGGAGGCGGTCAACAGCTCGGATGCGGTGACGCCGGTCTCGCCCGCGGCGTGGTTCACCCCGCCGATGTTGCTCGACACGTCATGCGTCCCGTGCGCTGCCTCCTGTACGTTGCGCGCGATCTCGGCAGTTGCCACGCCCTGTTGTTCGACCGCGGCCGCAATTGCGGTCGCAATCTCGTCGATCGCGGCAATAGTCGCGCCGATCTGCTGAATGACTCCGACAGAATCCCTGGTCGCTTCCTGAATCGAGAGTATCTGCTGGCCGATCTCGCCGGTCGCCTTCGCCGTCTGCTCCGCCAACGCCTTGACCTCGGACGCCACCACCGCGAAGCCCCGGCCGGCCTCACCGGCACGCGCCGCCTCGATCGTCGCATTCAGCGCAAGCAGATTGGTCTGAGCCGCGATCGTGTTGATCAGCTCGACGACGTCCCCGATCCTCTGCGCTGCCCTGGCAAGACCTTCGATCGCGGCACCCGAACGAGCGGCCTGATCGACTGCCACGCCGGTCATTCTCGTCGATTCGGAGACCTGGCGGCCGATCTCCTTGATCGAGGAAGCGAGCTCTTCGGTCGAGGCTGCTACCGCCTGCACATTGGTCGACGCTTCTTCCGAGGCGCCAGCCACCACAGTCGATTGCCGGATCGACTGTTCCGCACTCGCGGCGAGCATATTGGCCACGCCCTGCAGACCAGCCGCCGAGCTTCCGAGTCTTTCCAGCACGATCTTCATCCGGCCGTCGAAACTCCGAATAGCCGCGGCGGTCCGCTCCTGCTGCTTCTGCCTCTCCGCCAGCATCGCCTCTTGATACGCGGAGATGGCAATGTCCATGTCCAACATCACTGCGGTGTTGAGGGCGGCAAGCACGTTGGCCATGCGCGTCGGCGCCCATCGATATTTTTTGACAGCCAAGGCCACCAGCTGGCAGAGCACGAAATTGTAGCCACCGATGTACCAACGTGGCTCCAGGCCGATCTTGTTGTGTATCAGCCCGATCATGCGCACACCATGCATGTAGTCGTGATCGAAGCGGCCGTTGAACAGGCGTGCCCAGTGTGAACTCTGGGCCTTCTTCAGCCGCGGCATGTCGCCGCCGATCAAGGCGGCAAGCCGCGGCTCGCTCGATACATGGCGATAGAAGCCGTCGAGGATATCCGGCAGCGCGTCCTCGACCGACGTCCAGAATCCACGCAAGAGCTCGCCGGTGTCCGCATCGATGCGCATGAAGCGCATGCGTCCGTCCCGATCCCGGCTCTCATCATTTGCTGTCGGCGCGAATGTCATGGATAACACCCTTTGCAATCTCTCGGAGGCAAAACGCTGCAAACGAACAATCACGCGGCAAGCTCAATGCCGGCGATTATCATCTCTCGCGGTTAAGTTTGACTGAGTGCAATTCAATGCGCGTGGACGAGATTTGATGCAGATTAATAATGCACATCAACAAGAATGGAGTTTTGCTGTGAACATGGGACCATCCCCGAGATCAATCGATCGATGTTCTCCATCCTGTCTTCCGGACAGTTTCTGAATTTCCACCATCCGAAATTTGTGACAAAAGGAGCTGTTGACTATATGAAAATGTTACGGATCATATCGATCCGATAACATCCGGAGAATCCGCACCGATGCGGTTGCGCAGCGGCGACTTCAGCCAAACATGAAGAACATATCGCCTTGTGCAACTTGCCCGAAGAGCAACTCCTCGGGATTCTGTGCTGCAGTTTTCGAAAGTACTGCGCCAGCGGGATCGATCGAAACATACGATTGGCAGCATCATCTTGTGGTCCCGGCAGGACGACAGTTGTTGACCGTGAACCAAACCTCGCCTGACGTCTACGTATTCTGCGCCGGTTGGGGATTTCGATTCCTTCAGATGCCCAATGGCCGGCGGCAAATACTGGGCTTCTTGCTGCCCGGCGATGTCCTGGCCGGCTCGCTCCTTCATGAACGCCTGCACTTTTCGGTCAAGGCTCTGACAGCAATCCAAGTCAGTACAATGAAGCGGGCAGAACTCCACGCGCGTGTCGCGAAGAACCTGCGTATCCTCTGGGCCGCGGCGGAGTGCTGCGCGGGCGAAGCCAAGGCTGCCGACGAGACAATTGCCGCACTTGGCCAGTTCTCGGCGGAGGAGCGCATAGCCCATCTGTTCCTGCAACTCATGAAACGGATTACCGACCGCAACGTGATCCGCGACGAGCGCTACAGGGTGCCGCTCCGCCAGCAGCACATCGCCGATGCCGTCGGACTCACACCGGTCCATGTCAGCCGCGTCCTCAGTACCTTTCGGGAACGCCGCGTCGCGGATCTGTCGAACGGCGTGCTCGAGGTGTTCGATCTGCGCGAGCTACAGCGATTGGGCACGCTGAATTGAGCGTGCGGCAGCTCAATTCTCTCCAACCGTTGCCGGTCGGCGAACGCGGCTCAGATCGTCCTGGATCATTGGCGGGCACATGAACCGGTCGTAGGGGACGGGGCGACCGAACAGATACCCTTGCGCAAAATCAATTCCCATCGACCGAACGTCCTCGAACTGCGTCTCTGTTTCTATTCCCTCCGCGGTCACGCTGATGCCCAGCCCCTTGGCCAGCGCAACCGCCGATGCGATCACCGCCGCACATTCCCGCCTGTGCAGGCCCTGTATGAAAGACTTGTCTATCTTGATCTTGTCGAACGGAAAGTTCGTCAAATAGCTCGCCGACGAAAATCCCGTGCCAAAATCATCCAGCACGAGCGTGGCACCGATGGCTTTCAATCGCCGAAATGTCTGGAGTTGCTCGGATTGCTGTTCCAGCAAGACAGTTTCGGTGACTTCGATCTGCAACCGCCGCGGATTCAAACCCGATCGAAGCAGTGCCTGCATCACGACATCGAACAGATTGCCGCGCTTGAACTGGGTAGCGGACACATTGACTGCGAGCTGGACGCCGGGCGGCCAGGACACCGCATCGAGGCACGCCTGTTGAATTATCCATTCGCTGAGGGGCTGGATGAGACCCGTGCGCTCGGCCAGGGCAATAAACCGATCCGGTGCAATGAGACCGTCGACGGGATGACGCCACCGCACCAGTGCTTCGGCCGTATGGATCGTACGGGTATCGACATTGAGAATGGGTTGGTAGTGCAGCTCGAACTCTCGCGCAGTGATCGCGCGGCGCAGATCCGCTTCCAGGGCTTTCTCTCCCTTGACCGCCTCGAGCATCGCCGGCTGATAGAGGCGGTGACCATCGCGGCCCGCCGCCTTGACCTCATACAGCGCCAGATCCGCCTTTTTCAGCAGATCCGCGGGGTTCGAGCCTTGCTCCGGACAGAGCACAATTCCGACGCTCGCACTGATATCGAGCTGGTGCCCCTCGATCTCAAAGGGCTCGGCAATGGCCTCGACGATTTGGCGACCGAGATCAACTGCGGTCTCGCGTACGTCGTCGCCTGCTCGCCGGATCATGGCGAACTCATCGCCGCCCAATCGTGCGACAAGATCCTGCTCCGACGCAAGCAATCGTAAGCGCGAGGCGACCGCCCTGAGCAGGTTGTCGCCGGTATCGTGTCCAAACGTATCATTGACGCGTTTGAATCCGTCGAGATCGATCAAGTGAACGCTCAACCGGCTCGATTGCGCGTCGGCCCCCCACCCGATTCTCGCCTGATCGAACAGCGCGCACCGGTTCAGAAGGCCCGTCAGGGAATCGTGAGTGGCCGTGAACGAGAGTTGCGCTTCGGCTTCCTTTCTCGCCGTGATGTCGATCCGAATGGCCATGTAGGCGACGGGCCTGCCGTGGGGGCCAAGTTGCGGCGTGATCACGGTATCCACCCAATACAGCCCTCCCGACTTGGCGCGATTGCACAGCTCGCCGCGCCAGACATGCCCGCTCGCCAAGCGGCGGTACATGTCACGGAAAAGCTCCCTGGGATGGGCATCCGATTTCAGGAGACGATGATTTTGTCCGATGAGCTCCTGGCGTGAATAGCCGCTGATCGTGCAGAAATTGTCGTTGACGTAGTTGATGACGCCCTTCACGTCCGTGATCGCGACGATCACGGCCTGGTCGATGGCATATTGCTTCTCGATCAGCTCCTGCAGCGTTTCATTGGCGTGGATCTCGGCCAGGCGTTCGCTGGTGATATCCCGGTGCACCTCGACCAGGCCGCCGCTGGCCATCGGATGCCGTGAAACCGAAATGAACCGGCCGTCGCCGAGCTCGTGGACCGACTGCGACGTCTCCGCGGCGCCGGGCTCGCCGATCATATCAACGCCCGCTTCCGAGACGCCCAGCCCGACCTTCCTGATTTCATTGATTTGACGCAGTGGCGTGCCCGTTTTCACGTCGACACGCGCCAAGCCATACATGCGGGCGAATTGCTCGTTGCTGGCGATGACCTGCAAGTTCGGCCCGAACACGCAAAGACCCGCCGGCACGCTCTCGATTGCGCGGTTGAGAACAGTCGCTGCATCGGGACGGTCCGCCAGCGCCACGATCCAGAGAAGTCCGGAGGACAACAGCACGACATACGCGGCCGGGGCCGCCGTTCCGATCTGCAGGACGATCGCCGCCGCGAGCAGCAGCACGATACTCGCCAACCCGCCGATTCTCTGCGAACAACCCAATGACTGCATCAGAGATCCCCCCTTCCGGCCCTGATGCGAACACCTCCGCGTCTAAGACGGACTTAAGATCGGGACACAAGACGCCGAACTGCGGCCGCAAGCTTTGGTTGCAGTAAATGTTTGAACCGGCCGCTTGATCGGTGTTCTTAACCTGCATCAAGCGCCCTTCAGAGGCGCAGGTGGCGATCCGAACGCCCCCGCGCCTTCTGCATTCGGATCTGCGGGCGACGAAGGGAGCTTCGTCCGTCAGCTTTGGAGGCTGCGCGACGTTACGCCTGCACGACCTCATGCCGCATCACGAACGGCGCGAGCAGCGCATGCACCTCGCCGGCAACGCGCTCGCGCTGGTCCATCGGCAGGCCGGCAAGCGTCACGGTCGCGATCGATCCGTGACTGCCATGAGCGCCCACCTTGACCTTGCAATCGATGCCGCGCGCGACCAGCGGCGACAGAACCTTGGCAAACACGCGCTCGGCCGCGTCCCAGCGCAGCTGCGGCTTGAACACCTTGCCGACCCCGGTCACCGGCATCGGATCGATCGGGATGACCTGCACAGGCACCGCGGCGCGCTCCGGGGTGCGCTCGCGCACCCACGTCTCCAACTCACCCGGCTGGACCTTGGCGCCCGGCTTGAGCTGCACGTATCCTACCGGCAACTCGCCGGCATAAGCGTCAGGCTGGCCGACGACGGCGGCGAAGCCGACCGCGGGATGCCGGAACATGATCTCCTCGATCGGCGCGGGATCGATGTTGTGGCCGCCACGGATCACGAGATCCTTGGCGCGACCGGTGATCCAGAGATAGCCGTCGGCGTCAAGCCGGCCGAGATCGCCGGAATTGACCCAGACGTCGTCGACGAAGGCGCCCTTGTTGTGCTCGTCGTTGAGATAACCGCCGAACACGCCAGGCCCCGCCATGATGACAACGCCGATCTCATCAGGCTTGCAGTCGCGGATCAGGCGGCCATCGGCATCGAGCTGCACGATGCGCACGCGCGCATAGGGCATGGGAAGGCCGACCGAGCCGAGCCGGATCGGCCGCGACGGATAGGCCAGCGTGTGCACGCTCGACGTCTCGGTCATGCCGTAGACCTCGACCACCGGCAGCTTCAGCTTGTCCTGGATCGCCGAGCCCACCGCGACGGGGATCGCCGAGCCGCCGCCGGCGGCATATTTGAGGCTGGAGATGTCGGCATCGCCGGGCGGCACCGCGAGCGTGGCGGCGAGCACCGTCGGCACGCTCGACAGCGCCTCGGGCTTGAACCGCTCCACCAATTTCCAGATGTTCTTCACCGCATTCGGGTTGCGCCAGCCACTCGGCGACAGCACAACCAGCGAGCCGCCCGCCGACAGGGTCAGCAGCACTTGCGTCAGCGATCCGCCGACGTGAAACAGCGGCATGCCGAACAGCAAATTGCCGCCCGGCTTCGCCTTCAGCAGCAGGTTGAGCGCCCAGGCCTGATAGACCTGATTGGTATGCGTGTGTCGCACCAGTTTCGGCGTGCCGGTGGTGCCGCCGGTGTGGAAATAGGCGGCGACGTCACCGCCCGAAATCTTGCGCCCGCAGACAAGCCGGTCCGACGGCTGCTGCTTGATCAGGTCGTTGAAGGCCAAGACGCCATTCGCGGGATCGCCGCCGCCGAACACTTGCACGATCGCCTTGAGGTGCCTGAGTTGCGGGCGGATCTGCTCGACCTTCTGCCAGATGTCGGTGCCCGGCATCGGCCCGAGAGCCACCAGGATCTTGGTGTTCGCAGCTTCCAGGATCTCCGCGATCTGGTGCGGCTCCAACAGCGGATTGACGGGATTGGCAATGCCGGCGGCCTCCGCGCCGAACAGCGTCACGAAGGCATCGGGCACCAGCGGCAGCATGAAGCTGATGACGTCGCCCTTCTCCGCGCCAAGCGCGTGAAACATGTTGGCAGCCTGCGTGACGCGCGCAATGAAATCGCGGTACGTGACCACCACCGGCGTGTCGGCGGGATCGGCGTTTTGCAGAAACTGGATCGCCGCCCCGTCGGGATTGCGCGCCGCACCGAGCTTGATCGCGTCAAACGTGCTCTCGGCGGCGATGCGGTCTGCATAGGGGACTTGCTCGAACGCACGGACCTCCTCGTCTGTCAAAAGATCCGGATAGTCTTTGCCGATAAGCCGATCGAGCGCGTGGATGCCCACCATAAAATTCCGTCCTCCCTCAGATGCGTGTCCCCGCCCCTGTCTTTTGACATTTCTGGTTCGGCGAGGCCTCGGCCGATGGCCGGCCAGGCGCGGACAGAATGATGGATGATTTGGCGTTCGTCCATGACCTAACGACCGCGGCGATCAAACTCGCCTGAGCGGCCCTTGAACCTCCGCGCCAAGACCGGGGACCAAGAACAAGTATTGGATTCGTCTGTCAGCGTCCTGCCGCAAGACTTGAGGTGATCATGACCACGCCCCTGCGGGACTGCTCCCCCCGACTATTCGCTGCGATCGCGATGACATCGTTGATTATGGCAGTCGCGATGGCCTTGCCCTCTGCCGCGCTCGCCGGCGATGGTCAGCTCGACAAGATGCGCGCCAGGATCGCGGCTTTCGTCGCCGACAAGATGGAGAAGCTGGGTGGCTCGCGCATCGTCTACAAGGTTGACAGCGACGGCCTGCGCGAGACCGTCGTCGCGGACCTGCGCGACGATGTCTACAAGATCTTGCGCGAGGACAAGATCGCCTTCTCCGGGCTTGCGATCCGCGATGGCGGCGTCGAATTGAAGATCGCGGACGCCAAGGGCCGCGAACGGCTCGAGCGCAAGCTCGCGTCAGCCGCGGAGGGATTGCCGTCACATACGCTCGCCGTGACCCAGGGCGGTGACGGACTGGTCAGGCTCGCGCCGACCGACGCCGCGTCCGCCGCGCGGCTGCGCGATCTCGTCGAAGATGCCATCGCCATGATCGAGCAGCGTCTCAAGGACGCCGGCGTCACGCTCGCCAGCGTCCAGCCTGAGGGAACGGACCGCATCCGTATCTTCCTGCCGGGCGCGATGCAGCCCGAGGGCATCACCGCTATCTTCGCCAGGAAGGTCAAGGTCAGCTTCCGCCTGGTCGATCTCTCGATGCCGCCCGCCCAAGCGCAATCCGGCACGCCCCCCACGGGCACGGAAGTCCTGCTCGGCTTCAAGGACAAGCTTCCTTATCTCGTCGCCAAGGACCGCGCGCTTGAGGGCGACGACATCAGCTATGCAGGCCCGGGATTTGCGAGCGGCACGAAGGAGCCCATCGCCTCGTTCCGCTTCAACGGCCGCGGCACGCGGCGCTTCGCCCACATCACCGCAGAGAACGTCGGAAAGCCCTTCGCCATCGTGCTCGACGACAAGGTGATCTCCGCGCCCGTGATCCGCGAGCCCATCACCGGCGGTTCCGGTCAAATTTCCGGCAATTTCACCCTCGAGGAAGCGAGCAGCGTCGCCATGATGCTGCGCGCCGGCTCGCTGCCCGGCCGCCTTGGCCTCGTCGAGCAGCAGGTCGTGCAACCCGCCGCCAAGCCGTAAAGCGGCAATCGGCCCGCGCTCCCCCTGGGGCATCCAGCCCCCTCCGCGGCCCCGAGCCCCGAATCACAATAGCGCTGCAGCCAGACGCACCACCAACGAGCAATTGCCGAAACGCCCGATCAGGCTAAAATTTGCCTCTTGCGGCATGACGGCCGAAGGCTTCATTCAAGCGGTCGTCATTCGATTTCGGCTATAGGTGTCGAGCATACCGACCAGGACTGAAGGCCTTACGCGGGGATAGTACCATGCCGTCCGGCAGCGCAGACATTTCGTCGATCCTCGACCGCATTCTCGATGCGGCGACCGACAATCTCAGGATCGCGAAGATCCTGGTCCAGATGGGCCTCGATCCGAACAACGTCACCTACGACGCGATCTTCAATCGGATGCTGGAGATCTTTGTCCACAATATCACGCTGGCCAATCTGTTCGCCGCGGTCGGCGCCGGCTTCTTCGTCGCCACCCTCCTGATGCGGACGATGGTGCCCCTGCGCGTCGCAAACATGATCGGCTGCGGGTTCTTCGCCGTTTTCGGCGCGCTCTCCGCCAACGTCGCGACGTTCCTGCTGTATCTGCTCCTGCTTCCGATCAACGCCCTGCGCCTGCGGCAGATGCTCAAGCTGGTCAAGAAGGCGCGCCATGCGGCCGAAGGCGACATGTCGATCGAATGGCTCAAGCCGTTCATGACCGAACGCAAATATCGGCGCGGCGACACGCTCTTCAAGCTCGGCGATCCCGCCAAGGAGATGTTGCTCACGGTCACCGGCAAGTTCCTGGTCAAGGAGATCAACGTCGAGATCGGGCCCGGCGCGCTGATGGGAGAACTCGGCTTCCTGACGCCGGACAACCGGCGCACCGGAACGATCGAATGCATCGAAGACGGCCAGGTCCTGACCATCACGTATGACCGGCTGCTCGAGATCTACTTCCAGGATCCGCAGTTCGGCTACTACTTCCTGGTGCTGACCAGCCAGCGCCTGCTGCAGAACATCGATCGCCTGCAGAAGCAGCTGGCGACGGAGCGGGCGGCCACGACGAACAGGATCGCGTGATCGCCGCCGCTCAGTCCAGCAGCAGCGCCATGCCGGGATCGCCCTTCTGCATCGCGCGCCGGTAGGCCGGGCGGGCACTGACGCGGCCGAGATATTTGACCACGTTCGGGCAGCGCGCGAGCTCGTAGGGCTGGAAGTAGCGCATCGTCGTCAGCGAAAATCCCATCATGATGTCGGCGGTGGTGAAGGCCTTGCCCGCCAGATATTCGGCGTCGCGAAGGCGCGCATCGAGCAGATCGTAGGAGCGATCGAGCCGTCCCTTCATGGCAAGCAGGGTCGGGTTGTCCTTTGCAAGATCCAACCGATTCAGAATCATCATCCGCCCCATGCCGGGTTGCAACGTGCCATTGGCGAAGTGAAGCCAGTACAGGAACTGCGGGAAGCCGGGGTCATTGGGGCCTAGCACCAGGCGGCCGTTGCCGTACTTTGCAATGATGTAGTCGACGATGGCGCCGGACTCCGCGAGCACGAGATCGCCGTCGGTCACGACGGGCGCCGCCCCGCTCGGGTGCAGCGCCTTGTACTCGGGTGGCGCCAGCATGGTGACGGGATCGCGCGCGTAGCGCTTCAGCTCGTAGGGAAGCCCCAGTTCCTCGCACAACCAGACAATGCGCTCGGACTGAGACTTGCCGAGATGATGGACGGTGAGCATGAGGCCTCCTGCAGCGGTAAGCTGGGCACCTCGTGATGACGCATATGGCCCGCCATTGCCAGGGGTGGATTTGGGTCTTGTGCCCGGGCGGCAGCGCAGCGTTTCTTCGACGGTGCGCTGCAGAGCCGGGGTCCACGCGACCGGGTTTTTCCCGACCGCAGCGTGTCCAGCCTTCCCCCTCAGCAGTCCCGCCGCAAAATCGCCCTAAAAACCGAATGGTAACCATGACGGGCTAGGGTAATGACGTGACCAATTCTCCGACGATCCTGGTGTTCGATTCCGGCCTTGGCGGGCTCACGGTGCTCCGCGAAGTTGTGGCCGCGCGTCCGGACGCCCATTTTGCCTACGTCGCCGACGACGCTTTCTTCCCCTACGGTCATCACAGCGAGGACGAGATCATCGCCCGCGTCGTGCCGTTGATGGGTGAACTGATCGGCACGCATGACCCTGATATCGTCGTCATCGCCTGCAACACCGCGTCTACCTTGGTGCTGTCTCACTTGCGAGCCGCTTATTCGGTGCCCTTCGTCGGCACCGTGCCGGCGATCAAGCCGGCCTGCGCGCAATCGAGGACCCGCCGCGTCTCCGTGCTCGGCACCAAGGGCACGGTGAAGCGCGAATACACCAAGGCCCTGATCCGCGATTTCGCGCAAGGATGCGAAGTGACGCTGGTCGGCTCGCCCGAGCTCGCGTCGCTGGCTGAAGCTGAGCTCAGCGGTGCTTCCGTCAGCGACGGCGACATCCTGGCCGAACTCACCCCCTGCTTCGTCGGCGAAGACGCGACCTCGCGTACCGATACGGTGGTGCTCGCCTGCACACATTATCCGCTGCTGCTCGACCGGCTGAAGCGGCTGGCGCCCTGGCCGGTCGACTGGATCGACCCGGCGCCGGCGATCGCCCGCCGCGTCTCGGATCTGCTCGGCCCGCCGACCGATGGCATCGCACAGTCCGGCGCCGAGATGATCTTCACCTCGAACCGCGCGCACGGCCTCTCGGCCACGCTGACGCCGTTCTTCGGCGGCCGCGCGCTGGCCTGACTTTGCGCCACGGCGTCGCGCTGCTAGGTTTTGCCGTCGCCACCTCACCGCAGGCCTTTCCATGTCGGTCCAGACCCCGCCACTCAACCGCCTCCGCCAATTGTGGCGCGAAGGCCGCCCCGCCTTCGGCGCGATCGCGACCATCCCGAGCGTGCAGACGGTGCAGATCATGGCGCGCTCCCTCGACTGGATCATCGTCGATCTCGAGCATGGACCGATCGGCCTCACTGAAGCGCACGCGATGATCGCCGCGACCACGGGCACGCCGTGCACGCCCCTGGTGCGGATCGCGGCAAACGAGCCGTGGCTTGCGAAAGCGCCGATGGACATCGGTGCCTTCGGCATCAACTTTCCGATGATCACCAACCGCGCCGATGCCGAGAAGGCGGTCCGCAGCGTGCGCTACCCGCCGCGCGGCGACCGGCTCTGGGGACCGTTCCACGCCCCGTTCCGCTGGGGTCAGTCGATGCCGGACTACATGGCGAGCGCCGACGACGAGATGATCTGCATGATCACCATCGAGCATGTCGATGCCGTCAACCGCATCGACGAGATCATGGCGACGCCCGGCATTGACGTCGCGGCGATCGGGCCCGGCGATCTTGCGACGTCCATCAACAAGCGCGGCCAGATGGACGATCCGGAATTGCTCGAATTGGTCGCCCGCGCCGAGGCCGGCATCCTCAGAAGCGGCGTGCCGATCGGCGGCGTGGCCCGTACCGCCGACCAGGCCAACGCCCTGGTCGATCGCGGCTACCGCGCCATCGCGCTCGGCTTCGACTGGTCGCTGTTCCAGCGCGGCATCATGGCCGCGTTCGAGGGCATCAGGCGCTGAGCAGGCCGATGCCACCTTGCCGGGAACTGCCGCCCTGCTAGGGTCGGCACCAGGGAGGAAACAATGCTCAAAAGGACTTTGCTCGCTCTTGCCTTCACCGGCCTCGCCTTTGCCGCCTTCGCCCAGCAGCCCGGAATAAAGCGCACGCCGCTCCAGAAGGTCGAATTTCCGGACGGCTACAACACCATCACCGCCGTCGCGGAAGTCCCGGCGGGAGGCTCGGCCGGGCGCCATACCCATCCGGGAATCGAGACCGGCTACGTGCTCGAAGGCGAGCTCAATCTCCTGATCGACGGTCAGCCGGAGAAAACCCTGAAAGCCGGCGATTCCTACCAGATCCCGGCTGGCGTCGTGCACGACGCCAAGGCCCATGGCGATAAGGCCATGAAAGTGCTGGGAGTTTACGTGGTCGACAAGACCAAGCCACTGGCGTCGCCGGCTCCCTGAACGGTCGAACCGCTCAACCCCTGGCGGGTTGGTTCGTGCTAAGGGAACGGCGAGCGGGAACCCGCTCGCTGCACATTTTTTCATCTCTAGGAACCGAAGACCGATGCGCGGGACGCCCAAGCCCATTTCGCTGCCGCGCCGCCTGATTTGCGACCTCATGCGCGCGTCGATGGACGTGCCGTTCGTCTCGCTCTCCCGTTCGCTGAATATCCGCCCCCTGCTCGAGGCACGCGCCAGCGCCGCCGCACCAGCGGGCTGGGCTGCGACCTTCGTCAAGGCCTTCGCCCTGGTTGCCAAAGACGAGCCGATCCTGCGCACGGTCTACGCCAAATGGCCTTGGCCGACGTTCTACGAATTGCCCCACAGCGTGGCGTCGGTGGCGATCGCCCGGGTCGAGGACGGCGAGGAATGCGTGATGCCGCAGCGAATCGCGGCCCCCGAGGCCATGGCGCTGGCCGCGGTCGACGCCGAGATCCGGCACGGCAAGACGGCGCCGATCGCTGACGTCCCGATGTTCCGCAAGATCATGCGGGCAACCCGCCTGCCGCTGCCGCTGCGGCGGCTGTCCTGGGCGATTGGCCTGAATTTCGGCCGCCAGCGTGGCAACTGGTTCGGCAGCTTTGCGGTGAGCTCGGTGGCCGCCTATGGCGGCGGCGAGCTCCATCCCATTACGCCCGGTCCCTTCATCGTCAGCTACGGCCTGGTCGAGCCCGGTCAGACCATCCATGTCGTGATCCGCTGGGACCACCGCGTTACCGATGCAGCGCCGATCGCCCGGGTCCTGACCCGGCTGGAACAAGTCCTGAACACTGAAATCGCTGCCGAATTGCGCGCGGCGGGCTCGAAGCCGATAAGAGCGGTCGGGACATGATTCCGGGCCCATTCGCATTGACAGAACGGCCCAAACTCCCCTAAAAGCCGCCTGCTCGCGGGCCGATTTCGGCCCGCGAAGCGTTTCGCGACCCGTGGTCCACTCCCTTAAGCTTTGGGGATGGGACCTGTCAGTGCCGGGCTAGCCCGTCACCCAGGAGGGCGCGTTTCCTCAAACCATGTACCTGAAGAGGACGCGATGACTAAGCGCAGTGAGGCGAAGTACAAACTCGATCGCCGTATGGGCCAGAACATCTGGGGCCGCCCGAAGAGCCCCGTGAATCGCCGCGAGTACGGCCCCGGCCAGCACGGCCAGCGCCGCAAGGGCAAGCTCTCGGACTTCGGCGTGCAGCTGCGCGCCAAGCAGAAGCTGAAGGGCTACTACGCCAACATTTCCGAACGTCAGTTCCACGGCATCTATGTCGAGGCGAGCCGCCTCAAGGGTGACACCGGCGAGAACCTGATCGGCCTGCTGGAGCGTCGTCTCGACGCGGTGGTGTACCGCGCCAAGTTCGTCTCGACGATCTTCGCCGCCCGCCAGTTCATCAACCACGGCCACATCAAGGTGAACGGCCGCAAGGTCAACATCTCGAGCTACCAGCTCAAGGTCGGCGACGTGATCGAGGTCAAGGAAGCCTCCAAGCAGCTCGCCCATGTGCTCGAAGCCAGCCAGCTCCCCGAGCGCGACACCCCCGACTATCTCGAAGTCGACCACGGCAAGATGACCGCGAAGTACGTGCGCATCCCCGGCCTCTCCGACGTGCCGTTCCCGGTGCAGATGGAGCCGCATCTGGTCGTCGAATTCTATTCGCGCTAAGATCTGAATATCGAAAGGCCCCGGTTCGCCGGGGCCTTTTTGCTTAA
The DNA here is from genome assembly GCF_002266465.3 of Bradyrhizobium symbiodeficiens. Classification (NCBI taxonomy): domain Bacteria; kingdom Pseudomonadati; phylum Pseudomonadota; class Alphaproteobacteria; order Hyphomicrobiales; family Nitrobacteraceae; genus Bradyrhizobium; species Bradyrhizobium symbiodeficiens. The sequence goes on from NZ_CP029427.2 coordinate 4,833,915, forward strand.
GAGCCACACTTCAGTGGCCGCAATGCTTTAGGAGCCGTCGCATGCTCTACACCCCTCCCCCGATCGATCCCAAGGCGCCGCCGGTGCGCATCAATCTGCTCTCGGACACGCAGACCAAGCCGACGGCTGCGATGCGCGAGGCGATGGCACGTGCGGAGGTCGGTGACGAGCAGGTCGGCGACGATCCGACGGTGAACGCACTGTGCGAGCGAGTCGCCGAGTTGCTTGGCAAGGAAGCAGCGGTCTACATGCCGTCGGGCACGATGTGCAACGTCACCGCGACGCTGGTGCATTGCCGGCCCGGCGACGAGATTCTCGCCCATGAGACCGCGCACATCATCGCGCGCGAAGGCGGCGCGCATGCCGCGATCGGCGGCTTCCAGGTGACGCAGCTCAAAGGCCCCGACGGCCAGTTCACGCCGGAGACGTTCCGGAAAGCCCTGCATCCGCGCACCCGCTACCAGCCGCCGCAGACCGTCGTCAGCGTCGAGCAGACCGCCAATATCGGCGGCGGCACGATCTGGAAGAAGGCCGCGCTCGACGAGATCGTCGCGATCGCGAAACAACACGACCTCGTCACCCACATGGACGGCGCGCGCCTGCTCAACGCGACCGTCGCCAGCGGCATCTCCCCGCGCGACATGACCGCCGGCTGGGATTCAGCCTGGATCGACTTCTCGAAAGGACTGGGCGCACCGATCGGCGGCGTGCTCGCAGGCTCGCGCGTCTTCATCGACGCGGTGTGGCAATGGAAGCAGCGCCTCGGCGGCTCGATGCGGCAGGCCGGCATTTGCGCCGCCGCCTGCATCTACGCGCTCGACCATCACGTCGACCGCCTCGCCGACGATCACGCCAATGCGCGCGCGCTTGCCCGTGGGCTGTCGCAGATCGCAGGAATCGAGGTGCAGGAGCCCGAGACCAATCTGGTGTTCTTCAAGCCCGACGGCGCGGGCGTTGCCGGCGACAAGATGGTTGCGGCGCTGCGCCAGCGCGGCGTGACGCTGGCGATGATGGATGGCCGCATCCGCGCCTGCACTCATCTCGACGTCGATGCGGCCCAGGTCGAGGAGACGATCGGGTACGTGCGCGAGATCGTGCGCGGGGCGTGAAGTCTCGTAGCCCGGGTGAGCGCAGCGACGCCCGGGACTTCACGCGCAGCGACCCCGGATGTCGCTGCGCTCATCCGGGCTACGCAGTCCGCGAAGGACCTACCGCCCCATCGCCTGATAGATCAGCGTCTTCAGCGCCAGCTGGATCCGGCCGCGCTGCGAGGGCGTCTGCACCATGAAGATCCCGAACAGATCGTCCTCGGGATCGATGAAGAAGAAGGTGCCGCCGACGCCGTCCCAGCGATATTCGCCGAGCGGCCACGATGTGCCTGACGGCACCGAGGTTCGGACGGCGAAGCCGAGGCCGAAGCCGGAGTTCCCGCCCGGATAATAATTCTGGTCGCGCGCGATCTTCGTCTCAGGGCCGATGTGGTCCGACGCCATCAGCGCGATGGTCTCGGGCTGGAGATAACGCCGCCCCTCATAGGTGCCGCCGTTCAGCAGCATCTGCGCAAAGCGGGCATAGTCGCTAATCGTGCCGACCATACCGCCGCCGCCTGATTCCCATGTCACCGGCCGCTTGATGTCGCGAATCTGCGTCGTCGGATTGATGTTGCGGTCCGCTGGCATCGGCTCGGCGACACGCGGGAATTTGGCGGGATCAGCGACGAAGAACGCCGTTTCGGTCATGCCGAGCGGATCGAGCAGCCGCTCCTTCTCGAACTGCAGCAGCGTCTTCCCCGAGATCACCTCGACGACACGGCCCAGCACATCGGTAGCGTGGCCATAATCCCACTTCGTGCCGGGTTGTTCGGCGAGCGGCAGCGCGGTGATCTTTGCGACGAACTCGGCGTTGGTCGAATTTCCGTTGTTGAAGAGACCTGCGTCGGCATAAAGCTTGTTCACCAACTCCCCGCCGTAATAGCCGTACGGCAGCCCTGCGGTATGGCGCATCAAATCCTTGATCGTGACCGGACGCTCCAGCGGCTCCAGCTCCAGGCTGACCTTGTCGTCCTCGGCCTTCTTCTCGACGCCGACCTTCATGCTGGCGAATGCGGGAATGTATTTTGCCACGGGATCGTCGAGCGAAAGCTTGCCCTCCTCGACCAGCATCATCGCCATGACGGAGGTGATCGGCTTCGACATCGAATAAAGGCGGAAGATCGTGTCCGCGCTCATCGATATCTCTGTCGCGACGTCGCGGACACCGAAATTCTCGTAATAGACCGGCTTGCCGTGCTGCTGGAGCAGCAGGATGGCGCCGGGGATCTTGCCGGTGGCGACCTCGTTCCGGATGTAATCGGAAACTTTCGCCAGCCCTTCGGGCGAGAAAGTGCCGACGGCGCGTCCCTCAGAGCCGGCCTTCCCACCGACCATTCCGACCAGAAGCACGAGCGCCGCGATGAACGCGCGGCGCCCGAACATGTCACTTTTCCATGGCTTCATAGACCAGCTGCTTCAATGTCCGCTGCACGCGCTGGCGCTCGCTCGGGGTCTGCTCCAGCAGCACGAAGAACATGTCCTGCTTGGGATCGATCACGAAATAGCAGCCGGAGGCGCCGTCCCACTTCAATTCGCCGAGATCACCGGGCGGCGGCGGCTTGGCGTTGCCGGGATCGGTGCGGACGGCGAGCCCGAGACCGAAGCCGAAACCGTCGCCGGGGAAATAGAAATAGTCGCGATCGACGCCTGAGCCCGGGCCGATCTGATCGGTCGTCATCAGCTTGAATGTCTCGGGCTTGAGAATCGTCTTGCCGTCGAGACTGCCGCCATTGAGCAGCATCTGCGCGAACCGCTCATAGTCGGCCATGGTCGTCACCATGCCGCCGCTGGCGAACTGGATCTTCTTGGCCACCGTCGGATCGTTGATCCGGCCGACCCGGAAATCGCTGTCGTTCGGCACCGGCTGCGCCAGCAGCTTCTGCTTCTCGGGAGCCGTGACGAAGAAGCCGGTATCGACCATGCCGAGCGGGTCGAGCAGCTTCTCCCGCATGATGTCGATCAGCGGCTTGCCGGCCGCGATCTCCATCACGCGTGCCAGCACGTCGGTGGAATGGCCGTATTGCCAAAGCGCGCCCGGCTGGTTGTGCAGCGGCAGTTTCGCGATGCGCTCGGCGAACTCGGCGAGGTCGAAATCACCGGCATAGATGTTGGCCTCGCGATACGCCTTGCGGACCAGGCTGTCGCCATAGAAACCATAGGTGATGCCCGATGTGTGTGTCATCAGATCGTGCACCGTCATCGGCCTGTTCGGCGGCACCAGTTCGAGCGACTTGGTGCCGTCCTCCGCCTTTTTCTCGACGCCGACCTTCACGTTGCCGAAGGAGGGGATGTACTTCGAGACGGGATCATCCAACTTGATCTTGCCGTCCTCGATCAACCGCACCGCGACCACCGACGTGAGCGCCTTGCTCATCGAGAACAGGCGGAAGATGGTCTTGTCGGTGATCGGTGCCTTGCTGACCACGTCCTGCACGCCGAAGGCTTCGTGGTAGACCGGCTTGCCGTGCTGCTTGATCAGGACAGTCGCACCGGCGATCTTGCCGGTCGCGACCTCGTTCTTGAAGAATTCGCTGATCCTGCCGAGCTTGTCCTGATTGAAATGTGCGCCGGCCGGAATCTCGTAGGTGCCCTCGGCTTTCGCCAGCGACATCGCGCCGAGCGACACCAGCGCGCCGCAGACCAGCGCACGCAGTCCAGACTTTGAAATCATATCCCCTCCCCGGAACATCGTCCGGCGGAGTGTACCGGCCGTATCATCAGGCACAAGGGCCGGGGTGTCGCGCAAGTGCCTCGGCATGGAGTTTGGCGTTCGGCTCGGCGAAACAGCAGAACACGACACGGGTCACCGACGGCGCTGCCGAGAGCCCTTCGACCGTCGTGCGCACCGCAATGTCGGCGGCGCGGTCGGCGGGAAAGCGGAAAATGCCGGTCGAAATCGCGGGGAATGCCACCGAGGTCAGTCTGTGCTTCCCGCACAGCCCCATCGAACGGCGATAACAGGAGGCGAGCAGATCGTCCTCGCCGAGGGTACCGCCATTCCAGACCGGCCCGACGGTGTGGATCACATGGGCAGCCCTAAGCCGGTAGCCTTTGGTGATCTTGGCATGGCCCGTCTTGCAGCCGTGGAGCATGCGGCATTCGGCGACCAGATCGGGCCCGGCGGCCCGATGAATTGCACCGTCCACACCGCCCCCGCCAAGGAGCGACGTGTTCGCGGCGTTGACGATGGCGTCAACGCTCAGCGTGGTGATGTCGGCGACGATGACCTCGAGCTCGGCGCCGCCAATCCGGCGCGTCAGCACGGTCGCGTATCAGGCCGCGACGACGACGCCCTTCTCGGTGAGGAGCTGCTGCAATTCGCCAGCCTGGAACATCTCGCGGACGATGTCGCAGCCGCCCACGAACTCGCCCTTCACATAAAGCTGGGGGATCGTCGGCCAATTGGAGAAGGTCTTGATGCCGTCGCGCAGTTCGGCGGATTCGAGAACGTTGAGGCCCTTATAGCCGACCCCGACATGGTCGAGGATCTGGACGACCTGGCCGGAGAAACCGCACTGCGGAAATTGCGGCGTGCCCTTCATGAACAGAACCACGTCGTTCGACTTCACTTCGTTTGCGATGAATTCCTCGATGCTCATTTCCGTGTCCTTCTGGGGCCGAGCCCTCTCCGATCGCTTCGGGCCGGCTCAGCCGATCTAACCCGATACCTGCCCATATATGTAGCCCAAACCGTTGTGCATCCAAAGTAAAATGGCGGCGACATGCCCCCGCTGGCCGGTTTGCCCCCCGGCGGGGTCCATAGGCTGATGACATCAATATCATCGCCAGGGAGGACTTTCATACCGTAGCGGAGCCCCTATCTAGGACGAACCCAGGTTTTGGAACCGGGCAACGCCAACAACGTTCTCTTGTTCTGTCTGGAGAAAAACGTGACGAAACAAGCCTCCGCTACGGCCGCCCCCTCGCTTTCGTCACTGTCCACCGCCGGCAACCTCGCCCGGCGGCTGGAAGACGCTTTTCTCGCCGTCCGCAACGAGACCGAACGCCGGGCCGCGTCGCTGTCGCCGGAAGATCAGCAGATCCAGTCCATGCCCGATGCGAGCCCGACGAAATGGCACCGGGCCCATACCACCTGGTTTTGGGAGCAATTCCTGCTCGGCGAGCACGCGGCTGGCCACCGGCCCTTCCACCCTGATTTCGCGTTCCTGTTCAATTCCTATTACGTCAGCGCCGGCCCGCGTCACGCCCGCAATCATCGCGGGGATATCACCCGTCCCAGTGCAAACGAAGTCGGCGCCTATCGCAACTATGTCGATGCGGCCGTCGTCAAATTCTTCCGCGAGGCCCGCGCGGACGAGCTCCGCGCGATCGCGCCGCTGGTCGAGGTCGGGCTGAACCACGAGCAGCAGCATCAGGAATTGATGTACACGGACATCCTGCACGCCTTCGCGCAGAACCCGATCTATCCGGCCTATGACCCGGACTGGCGCTTCCCGACCGCGACGCGCAGCGGCGATGACTGGCTGACGCTGAACGAGGGCATCCACACCGTCGGCCATGTCGACGACAGCTTTCATTTCGACAATGAGAAGCCGGCGCATCGCGCCCTCGTCGGCCCGGTCAAGCTCGCGCGCAATCTCGTCACCAATGCCGAATGGCTCGCCTTCATGCGCGACGACGGCTACGCGAAAGCAACGCTGTGGCTGATGGACGGCTTTGCCGCCGCCAGCAAGGAAGACTGGCAGGCCCCGGGGCATTGGCGCGAGATCGATGGCCAGTGGCACGTGATGACGCTGGCCGGCGTGAAGCCGGTCGATCCCACCGCGCCGGTCTGCCATATCAGCTATTACGAGGCGGACGCTTTCGCGCGCTGGGCCGGCAAGCATCTGCCGACCGAGATGGAGTGGGAGGTCGCGGCCCGCGCCGGCCAGCTCAACGACGCCTTCGGCATCGTCTGGCAGTGGACCCGCAGCTCCTACGCCCCCTATCCCGGCTACCGCGCCGTCGAAGGCGCGCTCGGCGAGTACAACGGCAAGTTCATGGTCAACCAGCTGGTGCTGCGCGGCTCCTCGCTTGCAACTCCGGATGGCCACGGCCGTATCACTTATCGCAACTTCTTCTATCCGCACCACCGCTGGCAGTTCACCGGACTCCGGCTCGCCGATTACGACTAACATTTCCGACGACAAATGCGCGCCGGACAGCGCGTTCAGGAGAGTATCATGAATGTGCACGCCAGCGCTTTGGCCGAAGCCCATCTTCCCGACGAGCAGACCACCGCTTTCGCCCGCGAGGCGATCGAGGACCTCTCGCAGCAGCCGAAAAAACTGTCGCCGAAGTATTTCTACGACGCGACCGGATCGGAACTGTTCGAGGCGATCACGAAGCTGCCGGAATATTATCCGACGCGCACCGAGCTCTCGATCCTGAAGGATCGTGGCAGCGAGATCGCGAAGATCATTCCGGAGCATGCCGCGCTGGTCGAATTCGGCGCGGGCGCGACCACGAAGGTTCGCCTGCTGCTGAACCATTGCAGGTTTGCGGCCTATGTCCCCGTCGACATATCCGGTGACTTCCTCAAGGCGCAGGCGAACGGCCTGAAGCGCGATTTCCCGTCGCTCGGCATCTATCCGGTCGCGGCCGACTTCACCACGCCGTTCGAGCTGCCCAAGCAGGTCGCATCGATGCCCAAGGTCGGCTTCTTCCCGGGCTCGACCATCGGCAATTTCGAGCCGCATGAAGCCCAAGCCTTCCTGAAGAGCGCGCGCGAGATCCTGGGCCGGGGCGCGCAGATGATCATCGGCGCCGACCTCGAGAAGGACGAGCGCGTGCTGTTCGATGCCTACAACGATGCGGCCGGCGTTACCGCCCGCTTCAACCTCAATGTTCTCGTCCGGATCAACCGCGAGCTCGGCGGCAATTTCGACCTCTCCGCCTTCACCCATCGCGCGATCTACAATCGCGAGCGGCACCGGATCGAGATGCACCTGATCAGCAAGAGGAGCCAGACCGTGCGCCTGCTCGGCACCAGCTTCTCGTTCCGCGCCGGCGAAAGCATCCACACCGAGAACAGCTACAAATACAGCCTGGAGCGTTTTGCGGCGCTGGCACGCGGCGCCGGATGGCGGGTGCGCGAGAGCTGGACGGATGCGGCCAGGATGTTCTCGGTGCACGCGCTGGAGGTGGCGGAGTAAACGCGCTCACACGCCGTACGCTCGCGATTGGGCTGGCCTCAATCAGGCTTGCAGGCCTCCACAGCCACCAGCCGCTCATCCCGGATGATGACGCGAAAACTGTCGGAGTGCGGCTTGCCACACGACCAGGAAAAAGATTCACCGTCGCGCTTCAGTGGATCACCCAGCCAAAAAAACACCTTCGAGATCGGGTCACCTGGCTTGATGCGATCGAGCCACTGCGTCGGGTTCGCCCATTGCCCGCAATCGCCCTGCCAGTAGCACAAGGGCGTGACGCATCGTCCGATCGCGGGCTTCCCGCCGATGGTTTGGCAGGCTGCCGGCCTTCGGCCAAGCATCCAACCCTTCGTGGCTTCCTCAATGATCAGGACCGCGGCGATTGCAGCACCGAAGATGACCAGACGCCGCACGATGCGCTCATTCCTCCACGACCTCCGCCCCCAGCGACACCGACTCCCACACCGCCACCACGATCATGATCACCGTCGTCGCGACCGACAGCCAGAGCGGCGAGAGCTCCGACGCGAACCACCACAGCACCAGAAGCAGGATGATGCCGATGCCGTGCGAGAGCTGGAGGAAGCCGCGGATCGCGTGCTTGAACAGGATTGTGCCGACCAAAAACACCAGCGGTCCGCCGATCGTGCTGACGATGGTGCGCATGTCGGAATGGCCGGTCGGATGCTTCAGCACCAGCTCGTCCGATACCGCGGTCAGGATGATGCCGGCGATGATCGGCATGTGCAGATAGGTGTAGGCAAGCCGCGCCAGCCGGCCGGATTCGGCGGACTTCGAGATGCGCTCGGCGCCGGCCTCGGCGCCCTTGTGGAAATAGATCCACCACATCGCGATGGCGCCGGTTAACGCCGAGACGAAGGCCAGGATGTTGTCCGCGGTCCACTCCAGCTCGGCAAAGGTCGCGCCGTTGACCACGACGGCTTCGCCGAGCGCGATGATGACGAAGAGGGCGCAGCGCTCGGCCATGTGGCCGCCTTCGACGGCCCAGGCCTCGACCGACGAGAAACCGAGCTTGGGAACCCAGAAGCGCGCCGCCGGCGAGACGTACTCCCAGGTGACTGCCGCAATCCACAGCCATAGCCGCGTCTCACCTTCGGACAGGCCGCCAGCGATCCACAACACCGCGGAGATCGAGAGCCAGGTCAGAATGCGGATCGCGTTGTGGCGGACCGCTGTCCTATGCCGCGGCGTTGCGAACAGCCAGAAGGCGGTGCGCCCGATTTGCATCGCGGCGTAGGCGATCGCGAACCACAGGCCCCGCCCTTCGAAGGCGGTCGGGATCGTTGTCGACAGCACCAGACCGCCGAGCATCATCAGGAAGAGCATGACGCGGACCGGCGTCAGTTCCGGATTGAGCCAGTTGGTGACCCAGGCGGTGTAGACCCACACCCACCATACCGCGAGAAACAGCACCGTGACGTGCACCGCGCCGAGCGGCGTGAAATGGTGCAGCAGCGTGTGCGACACCTGCGTGACGGCGAAGACGAAGACGAGGTCGAAGAACAGCTCGACATTGGTGACACGGCTGTGCTGGTTCGGCACGATGACGCGAAACATCGCGCCGCGAGAATTGTCCGCAGCCATTGTCGCCTCCCGTCGCGCGATCAGGTCAGGCGCCCGGAACGCCAGTTTGCAGCGCCAGCGCGTGCAGCACACCGCCCATCTGGCCGCGTAGGGATTGATAGACGATCTGGTGCTGCTGGACGCGTGACTTGCCGCGGAAGGATTCCGAGATCACGGTCGCGGCATAATGGTCGCCATCGCCGGCGAGGTCACGGATGGTCACCTCGGCATCGGGGATCGCTGCCTTGATCATCGCCTCGATATCGTGGGCGTCCATGGGCATTAGGGTCTAGCTCCTGTCTCGGCATCGAATCGCTTGCCGGGGTCGAATCTGCAAAGCCAAACTTTCCGGCATGGCGAAACTTAGCGTGAACGGCCTTCTACGTCACGCCTTCAGGCACTATATCCCTGATCCCATCAGGATAAAGGCACGACAAAGTGCCGCGCGCGGCAGATCGATAGAAAAGGCGTGAGATCATGAAGATTCCAGGGCCCGACCACCCCATCACCATCACCCAAAATCCCCGGCGCGTCCGCGTAACCGCGGGCGACGTCGTGATCGCCGAGACCAGCAAGGCACTGACCTTGAAGGAGGCCAAATACCCGGCGGTGCAGTATGTGCCGCGTGAGGATGCCAACATGGCCCTGCTGGAGCGCTCCGAGCGCACCACCCATTGCCCCTACAAGGGCGACGCCAGCTATTACAGCGTCAAGGCCGACGGCAAGACGTTGGACAACGCGATCTGGACCTACGAGACGCCGTTCCCCGCGATGACCGAGATTTCCGGCCATCTCGCCTTCTATCCGGACAAGGTGAAGATCGAGGAAGTGGGGTAGAGACCGACACAGGTCATTCCGTCATGGCCGGGCCTCGTGTCCCGGCCATCTGATGCAGCCGGCTACGCCCTGAAGATCGTCAACCCCAGTATCAGCAGCACCAGGAAGATTACGACGAAGACGTAGAACAGGAAGCGGGCGATATCGGCGGAGGCGGCCGAAATGCCGGTGAAGCCGAGCACGCCGGCCACGATCGAGACCAGTAGGAAGATCAGCGCCCATTTCAGGATCGTCATCGCCAGCTCCGAAAATCTTGCCGCACGCCTGCGGCCCACGCCCATTTCGGGAACGCTAACTTCGGTGAGCGGAACTGGTTCCTACGAGCGGCTCACCTCAAACGAGACTTGCTGAATCGGGTTCCCGGCGGCACAGTCGGACCGGGAAAGAAGCGCGACCGGGGCCGCCATGATCACGAGGTCACATTCAGCGACGATCGGCGCAGACGCGCAGGCTGCGCCCAGGAGCAAGGCGCGCAACTTCTCGCTCGATCGCGCCCGCACCTTCCTGACGCTGGTGGTGCTGCTGCATCATGCAGTGATCCCCTACACGCATTTCGGTCACACCGATCCGGCCTCCTTCGCCGGCTTCGACATGATCGTGCTCGCGACCGACAGCTTCTTCATGGCGATGTTCTTCTTCCTGTCGGGACTGTTCACCTGGCCCGGCATCGCGCGCAAGGCGCCGTCGGTCTTTTTGCGCGACCGCCTGCTGCGGCTTGGGCTGCCGTTCGCGATCGCGGCCTTGACCGTGATCCCGCTTGCCTATTACGCGATCGCGCTGCGGGCCGAGCCCGAGCTGACCTTCGCTGCCTTCTGGTGGAAGACTGTCACGGCGGGCCCGTGGCCGAGCGGCCCGATCTGGTTCGTCTGGGTGCTGCTCGCCTTCGACCTGACCGCGAGCCTGCTCTACCGGATCTCGGCGCACCTGGTCGATCCCGGCAACCGCGTTTCGCTGCGCGGGTTCGAGCAGCCCGCCGTGTTCTGGCTGATGCTCGTCGCCGTCAGCGGCATCGTCTATCTGCCGGCGCTGCTCTATTTCGGGACCAACAAATGGTTCGAGTTCGGACCGTTCTCAGTGCAGGCGAGCCGCATCCTGCTCTATTTCAGCTACTTCTTCATCGGCGCCAGCGTCGGTTCGGCGAACTTCGATCGCGGCATCCTCAGCGCCGACGGTCAGTTGCCGAAGCAGCGCTGGCTATGGGTGATCGTCACGCTGATCCCCTACTGCCTGATGTGGGGCATGATCTACATCAAGCGCGAAATCCTCGGCAATCCCGATCACCTGCCGCACTGGTACCATGTGTTTTACGGCACGTTCCTGGTGCTGTTCTCGGCCTCGATCCTGCTCGCGATCCTCGCCTTCTTCCTGCATTCGAAGGCGCCGGGGCCGACCCTGCTCGACCGCATGCAGGCTGATGCCTACGGCATCTTCCTGGTGCACTATCCGATCGCACTGTGGATCCAGTACGCGCTGTACGACTACGAGCTGCCGGCGATCGTGAAGGCCGCAATCGGCTTCGTGCTCACGGTGATCCTGAGCTGGGGACTGACGGCGGTATTGCGGAAAATTCCGGGCGCGTCGCACGTGTTGTGAGGCTGGGCACCCGTAGCCCGGATGAGCGCAGCGATATCCGGGAAACAGTGACAGCAAAGACCCGGATGTCGCTGCGCTCATCCGGGCTACGGCTCTGAGTGTGCGGCGGCTCAGGCCGCCTTGCCGCCCATATAGTCCGGCAGCCAGCGCTCGTGCGACGTCCGCAGCGCGTCGATCGTGACAGGCGCTTCGCCCGCGATGGTGATGGCATCGCCGCCGGTGGTGCCGATCCGCACGCAGGGCACCTCGCAGCCGCGCATCTTGGCGAGCACGCGGCCGGCTTCGGTTTCCGGCACGGTGACGAGATAGCGCGCCTGGTCCTCGCCGAACCAATAGGCCTGCGAGACCAGCGCGGCGGGGGCCGCAAGCAGCTTGGCGCCAATGCCGCTCGCCATCGCCATCTCGGCCAGCGCGATCAGCAGGCCGCCGTCGGAGAGGTCGTGCACGGCGGTCGCGGTGCCCGCATGGATCATGCCGCGCACGCAATCGCCGTTGCGCTTCTCGGCGGCGAGATCGACCGGCGGCGGCGCGCCCTCCTCGCGACCGCAGATGTCGCGCAAGTAAACGGACTGACCGAGCCAGCCGTGGGTGTCGCCGACCAGGAGGATTGCCTCGCCCTCGGCCTTGAAGGCCAGCGATGCAGACTTGGTGAAATCGTCGAGCAGGCCGACGCCGCCGATCGAGGGCGTCGGGAGGATCGCGCGGCCGTTGGTCTCGTTGTAGAGCGAGACGTTGCCGGAGACGACCGGGAAGTCGAGCGTGCGGCAGGCTTCCGAGATGCCCTTCAGGCAGCCGACGAACTGGCCCATGATCTCGGGCCGCTCAGGATTGCCGAAATTGAGGTTGTCGGTGATCGCGAGCGGCTTGCCGCCGACCGCGGTGATGTTGCGCCAGGCTTCTGCCACCGCCTGCATGCCGCCCTGATAGGGATCGGCCTCGCAATAGCGCGGCGTGACGTCGACGGTCAGCGCCAGGCCCTTTGGCCCGTCCTCGACGCGCACCACGGCGGCATCGCCGCCGGGACGCTGCATGGTGTTGCCGAGGATGACGTGGTCGTACTGCTCCCAGACCCAGCGCTTGCTGCACATGTCGGGCGTGCCGATCAGCTTCTCCAGCGCGCTACCTACGCCCATCGGCGCCGGCACGTCGCGCGCATGCACGACCGGCAACGCGGCGGAGGGCACGTGCGGACGATCGTACAGCGGCGCCTCGTCGCCGAGCTCCTTGATCGGCAGATCGGCCATGACGTCACCGCCATGCTTGACCACGAAGCGCTTGCTCGGCGTGGTGTAGCCGACCACCGCGAAGTCGAGCCCCCACTTCCTGAAGATCGCTTCGGCTTCCTTTTCCTTCTCGGGCTTGAGCACCATGAGCATGCGCTCCTGGCTTTCCGAGAGCATCATCTCGTAGGCGCTCATGCCGGTCTCGCGGGTGGGCACCGCGTCGAGATCGAGATCGACGCCGAGATCGCCCTTGGCGCCCATCTCGACCGCCGAGCAGGTCAGCCCCGCCGCGCCCATGTCCTGGATCGCGATGACGCAGCCCTTCTCCATGATCTCGAGGCAGGCTTCCAGCAGCAGCTTCTCGGCGAAGGGATCGCCGACCTGCACGGTCGGGCGCTTCTCCTCGGACTTGTCGTCGAACTCTGCCGAGGCCATCGAGGCGCCGTGGATGCCGTCGCGGCCGGTCTTGGAGCCCAAATAGACGATCGGCATGTTTACGCCGGAGGCGGCTGCATAGAAGATCTTGTCGGTATCCGCGAGGCCGACAGCCATGGCGTTGACGAGGATATTGCCGTCATAGCGGGTGTGGAAACGCACCTGGCCGCCGACCGTCGGCACGCCGAAGGAATTGCCGTAGCCGCCGACGCCGGCGACGACGCCGGAGACGAGATGCCGGGTCCTGGCATGCTCGGGCGCACCGAAGCTGAGCGCATTGAGGCAGGCGATCGGGCGCGCGCCCATGGTGAAGACGTCGCGCAGGATACCGCCGACGCCGGTGGTCGCGCCCTGATAGGGCTCGATGTAGCTCGGGTGGTTGTGGCTCTCCATCTTGAAGACCACGGCTTGGCCGTCGCCGATGTCGATCACGCCGGCATTCTCGCCGGGGCCCTGGATCACCCATGGTGCCTTGGTCGGCAGGCCCTTGAGATGGATGCGTGACGACTTGTACGAGCAGTGCTCGTTCCACATCGCCGAGAAGATGCCGAGCTCGGTGAAGGTCGGCTCCCGCCCGATCAGCTTCAGGATGCGCTCGTATTCGTCGGGCTTGAGTCCGTGGGCGGCAACCAGTTCGGGGGTGATCTTGGGTTCGTTCTTCATGGATTCCAGGCTTTCGGCGGCGGCTGGGCCGTTCTTAGGAACATCCGGGGCTCGCGAAAAGCCCTTTATGGCGCATTTTCCCGCTGTCCCACGTTTTGCAGGCGGGGGCGGCGGGAACAGGAATTGCACGGCGCCGACGGATCGGATTTAAGGGCTCAAGACCCGCAATTGAAGGCCCATTTCCTTGCACGAATTGACCAAAACGCCCCCGCCCCGCCGCCCGGACCTCCACATCGCCACCGAGGGCGAATTCGTCGGCTGGCGGACCTGGATTCGCGACAGTTTTGAAGCCCATGTCGGCCCCTTCTGGCACCTCATCGAGGCAGACGGCAACGTCCGCAGCGCCTTCCGGGTCGAGAAAAAGCACCTCAATGGCTCCGGGAACGTCCATGGCGGCTGCTACATGGCCTTTGCCGACTACTCCCTGTTTGCGATCGCCACCCACGTCCTGGACAGCCGGGCGGTGACGACCAATTTCGCCTGCGAATTCCTCGACGCGGCACGCGAGGGGGAGTTGATCGAGTGCACCGGCGAGGTCACCCGCGCCGGCGGCTCGCTCATCTTCCTGCGCGGCAAGATGATGTCCGGGCCGCGGGTGTTGCTGACCTTTTCCGGCACGATCAAGCGGATGAAGCGGAAGGCGCTCCCTCAGCCAAACGCATAGCTCGGCGGCTTCCCTTTTCGCCTGCCCTCGCCCAGACTTCCGGGCAAGCGCTATCGCGCCGGGGAGCAGGAACAAGGTGCCGCAGAGCACATCGGAGGCGCGTCGCGCGACGGCGGCCGCAGCAACGCCGCTGCCGTCCATGGCCGCCACCGGCGCACGCAACTGGCGCGACTATGCGCTGCTGCTCGCGCTCGCCTGCTGCTGGAGCTCGACCTATCCGCTGGCCAAGCTCGCGCTTCCCACCATCCCGCCCGTCACCTTCATCTCGGCGCGCTCGCTGATCGCGGCCGCCTTCCTGTTCGCGATCCTGTGGATGCGCGGCATTAAGGTCCCGACCGACGCGAAGGCCTGGAAGCTGTTCGCCACCCAGCAGCTGATCAACTCGACCTTTCCGTTCCTGATCATCACCTGGTCGCAGCAATACGTGCCGGCGTCGAACACCGTCGTGCTAGCCTCAACCACGCCGATCTTCGCCTTCCTGATCACGTCGTTGATCACCCGGCACGAGCCGGCAACACTGTTGAAGCTGGCTGGCGCGATCCTCGGCCTTGCCGGGACCGTCGTCATCGTCGGCCTCGACGCGCTACGCGGCCTCAGTAGCGAGATCGTGGCGGAGATCGCGATCCTGCTCGCGACCATCTCCTTTGCCTGCGCGACCATCTTCGGCCTTCGCCTCTCCGAATACGACCCGATGGTGGTGGCGGCCGGCTCCTTGCTTTTCGGCGGCCTCGTCCTGCTGCCGCCCTCGCTGATCATCGACCAGCCCTGGACGCTGCAGCCGACGCCGGAGGCCGTCGTCGCCACCATCGTCATGGGCATCGTCTCCAGCGCGCTAGGCCTGATGCTGTTCTACGTCTGCCTCGGCCGCCTCGGTACGCTGACCACCAACGCGCAAGGCTATCTGCGCATCCCGATCGGCGTCGGCCTCTCCGTGCTGCTGCTCGGCGAGAGCGTGCCGTCGAACCTGACGCTCGGCCTGCTCCTCGTGATGGCGGGTGTTGCTGCAATGACAGTGCCGGCGGAGCGGCTGAAGCTGCGCTAGCGCAAGACGGCAACTACTTGACGACCGTCGCGAGTGACAGAGCCGCGAGCGCGCCCTATGGCCGCCTCAGCACGAACGAGATCACGCGGCCTTTTCCAGATGCTGGACTAGGCCCGCGAACAGGCCGCGGCCGTCGGTGCAACCCATGATGTCTTCGACATGGTTTTCCGGATGCGGCATCATGCCGAGCACGTTGCCTCCGTCGTTGACGATGCCGGCGATCGAATGCGCTGCGCCGTTGATGTTGTGCGCTTCATCCACCACGCCGTCGGCGGAGCAATAGCGATAAAGCACCCGCCCCTCGCCTTCGAGCCGCTTGATGGTCTCTTCATCCGCCTCGTAATTTCCCTCGCCATGGGCGACCGGCACCCGGATCACCTGGCCGGCATTGTAGCCGCGGGTGAACGGCGTGTCGGAGCGCTCGACGCGCAGATGCACGTCGTGGCAGATGAACTTCAGCCGTGCATTGCGCATCAGGACGCCGGGCAAGAGGCCGGACTCGCAGAGGATCTGAAAACCGTTGCAGACGCCGAGCACGAGGCCGCCCTTGGACGCGTAGTCGCGCACCGCGTCCATCACCGGCGCGCGTGCCGCGATGGCGCCGCAGCGCAAATAGTCGCCGTAGGAGAAGCCGCCCGGTACCACCACGAGATCGGTCCCAGCAGGCAGCGCCGTCTCGGCGTGCCAGACCATCGCCGGCTCGCTCCCGGAGATCAGCCTCAGCGCACGCGCCATGTCGCGCTCGCGGTTGATTCCGGGAAAGACGAGGATGGCGGCTTTCATGGCAGAGGTTCCGACGGTGACGGGAATCGGGCTGGCCAAAGGGCCAATTCGCAAGGAGACATAGCTATTTGACGGGGATTTTACCAGTGCTAGCCTCGCCGGACGGCCTTGTACACAGGCCATAGCCGAGGCACTTTTGCCCGACGAACTTGCCCGGGATTGAAGCCATGAACGTCCCGTCGCTCCCCACATCCCCCTCCGAGCCGGTGTCCACCGAGGGCGTCGTCGCCGCTGGCGCCTATGTCGATGGCCGCCGTATCGCCAATATTGCCATCAGCGAGGCCTCGAGCTGGCGGGCGAAGCCCGGCCACGTGGTCTGGATCGGCCTGCACGAGCCCGACATGGCGCTGCTCGGCGCGGTGCAGAAGCAATTCGACCTGCACGAACTCGCGATCGAGGACGCCAACCACGCCCATCAGCGACCCAAGATCGAGCAATATGGCGAAGCCCTGTTCATCGTGGCGCGGACGGCGCAGCTGGTCGAGGGCCGCATCGTCTTCGGCGAGACCCACATCTTCGTCGGCGAAGGTTATCTGGTCTCGGTGCGCCACGGCGCCTCGACGTCCTACACGCCCGTGCGCGAACGCTGCGAAAGCTGCCCGCGGGCCCTCGCCCGCGGCGAGGATTACATCCTCTATGCGATCCTCGATTTCATCGTCGACAATTACTCGCCCGTCCTCGAGAGCATTCACGACGAGGTGGAGGGCATCGAGGACGACGTGCTGTCCAAGCCGATCAGCAAGACGCAGATCGAGCGGCTCTACATGCTGCGCCGCGACCTGCTGCGGCTGCGCAACGCGATCGGGCCGCTGGTGGAGGTCTGCCGCCGGCTGGAGCATGACGAACTGTCGATGGTCCGGCAGGCCATGCAGCCACTGTTCCGCGACGTTACCGACCACGTCCGCAACATCCAGGAGCGCATCGATTCCATGCGCGAGGTGCTGGCCTTCGCCTTCGAGGCCAGCCTGCTGGTCGGTCAGGCGCAGGAGACGGCGGTGTCCAAGAAGCTCGCCTCGTGGCTTGCGATCATCGCGATCCCGACCGCACTGGCCGGCATCTACGGCATGAATTTCAAGCACATGCCGGAGCTGGAATGGGACTACGGCTATTACATGCTGCTCGGCGTGATGCTGACGGCGTGCACCGCGCTGTACTGGCGTTTTCGCAGCGTCGGCTGGCTGTGAGCCATCCCGTTCACCCGATCAGCTCGACCCGATAGTTCTCGATCACGGTGTTCGCCAGCAGCTTGTCGGCGGCGTCCTTCAACGCCGCCTCCGCCTTGGCCTTGTCCGCGCCGGCAAGCTCGATGTCGAACACCTTGCCCTGGCGGACGCTGGCGACGCCGTCGACGCCGAGCGACTTCAGCGCGCCTTCGATGGCCTTTCCTTGCGGATCGAGGATGCCCGTCTTCAAGGTAACGGTGACACGTGCCTTCACGTCCAAATCCCCTTCTAGCTCTTCACCAGCACCGGGCCGGAACCCTGCGGACGCTCGTTCTCCATGAGGATGCCGAGGCGCTTGGCGACTTCGGTATAGGCCTCCAGGAGCCCGCCGAGGTCCCTGCGGAAACGGTCCTTGTCGAGCTTCTCGTTCGACTTGATGTCCCACAGACGGCAGCTATCCGGCGAGATCTCGTCGGCGACGATGATGCGCATCATCTCGTTCTCGAACAGGCGGCCGCACTCCATCTTGAAATCGACGAGGCGGATGCCGATGCCGAGGAAGAGGCCGGTGAGGAAGTCGTTGACACGGATGGCGAGCGCCATGATGTCGTCGATCTCCTGGGGCGTCGCCCAGCCGAAGGCCGTGATGTGTTCTTCCGACACCATGGGGTCGTTGAGCTGGTCGTTCTTGTAATAGAACTCGATGATCGAACGGGGTAGCTGGGTGCCCTCCTCGATGCCGAGGCGCTGCGACAGCGAGCCGGCGGCGACGTTCCGCACCACCACTTCCAGCGGCACGATCTCGACCTCGCGAATCAACTGCTCGCGCATGTTGAGTCGGCGGATGAAATGGGTCGGCACCCCGATATCGTTGAGGTGCTGAAACAGGTACTCCGAGATCCGGTTGTTGAGGACACCCTTGCCCTCGATCACCTGATGCTTTTTCGCATTGAACGCGGTCGCGTCGTCCTTGAAGTGCTGGATCAGGGTACCGGGCTCCGGGCCTTCATACAGAACCTTTGCCTTGCCTTCATAAATGCGACGCCGACGGCTCATGGGGATGTACCGTGTTTTGTTGAAATCCATGTATTTGGTGTGCTCCGGTTACCAGGATTACGACCCACAGCGGAGCTGCCGTGAACGGCTGGGAGCCCGTCTATGACCCTTGGAAACAGAACGGGAACCAAGCCTTCCGGCAACCTATCCGATTGGCTGACCGAGCACAATCGATCCGGCCGTCCGGCATCAACTTATACCATCTTGCCTGCGGCTTAACGGCCCGTTGTTTTGCCGATTCGTGCTATCTATGTAGGCATGCAGTCGGGTCGCCGCAACGGAAGGCTCCCGCGCCATTCAGCAGGGGATTTGGAACAAGGTATGAGCCAGTTCGACAAGCGCCAGGAAGGTTTTGAGAAGAAGTTCGCCCTCGACGAGGAGCAGAAATTCAAGGCGGAGGCCCGCCGCAACCGGCTGCTCGGGCTGTGGGCGGCCGAAAAGCTGGGCATGTCAGGTGACGCCGCCACCGCCTACGCCAAGGAAGTGGTCGCTAGCGATTTCGAGGAGGCCGGCGATGCCGACGTCCTGCGCAAGATCACGGCCGATTTCACCGCCAAGAACGTCGCCGTCACCGAGCAGGCGATTCGCGCCAAGATGAGCGAACTGCTCGCGGTCGCGGCCGCCGAGGTGAAGGCGGGCAAGTGACTTGAGCGAATAGAGAGTGGCGAATCGCGAATGGGCGTCCCCATTCGCTACTCGCGATCGCCACTCGCCTCGTTCACTCCTCCTTGAAGCCGTATTCCGGCACGTTGCCGCTGGCGCCGTAATATTTGTACGGCAGGAATTTGCCGCTCATGGTGAACTTGACGCGGTCGCCCTTGGGATTGGGCAGGCGCTCCATCACCATGTCGAAATCGATCGCCGACATGATGCCGTCGCCGTACTCCTCCTCGATCAAGGCCTTCCAGGCCGGACCATTCACCATCACCAGTTCGTAGAAGCGATAGATCAGGGGATCGGTCGGCGGCATCGGCATGCCGCGCATCGGTGTCTCGTTGAGCATGGCAACTTCGGACTTCGACAGGCCGAACAGCTCGCCCGCATTGGCGGCCTGCGGCTTCGTCAATTTCATCTGACCGAGGATGGCGCCTGTTATCAGCACCTCCGAATAGCCGCCGATCTTCTCGCAGATATACTTCCAGCTCCATCCCTTCTCGCGCTTGATGTCGAGCAGCTTTTCGGTGAGGTCTTCGCGTTTCATGTTGGGGTCTCCTTGGTCAGGCACTTAATCCGGGATTTGTCCCGGGCATCCACGTTTGCCGTGGCTCATCGCTGCCAGCCGCGATCGTGAGCCCTGGCTTGCCGATCTGCACCAGCGGCACGTTGCGCGGATCGTGATCGGTCTTTTCGGTCGTGAAGGTCTTGCTGCGCATCACCAGGAAATCGATGATGTGGTTGCGCAGCGCGTAATAAAGCGGATGGCGGTGCAAATCGGTGCGGCCGCGATCCCTCGGCAGCGGGTTCTCGACAACCTCCGCCAGCACGGCGCCGGGCCCATTGGTCATCAGGAAGATCTTGTCGGCAAGGTAAATCGCTTCATCCACGTCATGCGTGATCATGAAGGCGGTCTGGCCGGTCTCGAGGCAGATGCGCCGTACCTCGTCCTGGAGCGTGCCGCGGGTAAGCGCGTCGAGCGCCGAGAACGGCTCGTCCATCAGCATGATCTTCGGCGTGATCGACAAGGCTCGCGCGATGCCGACACGCTGCTTCATGCCGCCGGACAGCTCTGACGGCCGTTTGTGCTCGGAACCGGAGAGACCGACCAGATCGATGAAGGTCTGCGCATGCGCCTTCACCTTGGCGCGGTCCCAGCTGCGCCATTTCGAGCTCACGGCATAGGCGACGTTGCCGAGCACGGTGCGCCAGGGCAGCAGCGCGTGGCTCTGGAAGATGACGGCACGGTCGAGGCTGGTGCCCGAAATCGCCTGACCGTCGACGATGACGGCGCCCTCGCTCGGCGCATCGAGGCCGGCGAGGATGTTGAGCACAGTGGTCTTGCCGCAGCCGGAATGCCCGATCACGCAGGCGAACTCGCCGCGCGCCATCGAGAGCCACAGGTTCTCGAAGATGGTGGTCGTGGCGCCGCTAGCGCCCGGATAGCGCTTTGCGATGGCTTCGATGGAGATGAATTTGTCGGTCATGCCCCTACTCCGGAAACGTGACCATGCGCGTGAAGCGCGCCAGTATCTGGTCGAGCAGCATGCCGACGACCCCGATCAGCAGGATCGCAATGATGACGTTGGTGATCGAGAGGTTATTCCACTCATTCCAGACGAAATAGCCGATGCCGGTGCCGCCGACGAGCATCTCGGCGGCGACGATCACGAGCCAGGCGATACCGATGGAGATGCGCATGCCGGTCAGGATCGTCGGCGCCGCCGCGGGGAGGATTACGGTGAAGGCGCGCCTGACGGTGCCGACCTCGAGCGTGCGCGCGACGTTGATCCATTCCTTGCGCACGCTGGCGACGCCGAACACGGTGTTGAGCAGCATCGGCCAGATCGAGCAGATGAAGATGACGAAGATCGCCGAGATCGAGGAATCCTTGATGGTGTAGAGCGCGAGCGGCATCCAGGCCAGCGGCGAGATCGGCTTCAGCACCTGGATGAAGGGATCCAGCGCCTTGCTGAGCAGCGGCGACATGCCGATCATGAAGCCGAGCGGGATGGCGACAAGCACTGCCAGCAGATAGCCGAGCCCGACTCGCGCGATCGAATAGCCGAGCTGGATGCCGAGCCCCTTGTCGTTCGGCCCGTTGTCGTAGAACGGCCTTCTCAAATGCTCCCAGAGCTTGGCGCCGACGTCGAGCGGCCCGGGCATCGCCGATTTGCCCTGCGTCGCCGTCAGGCCCATCAGCTTGGCGTATTCGGGGCTCATCGTCGTCGTGGCGCCGGTCGAGCGCGTGGCCAGATGCCAGACGCCAAGGAGCGCGGCGAGCAGCACGATGGAGACGAGGCCGGCACGGAGACGGAGGGAGGATGTCATCGAGCATATCCCCGGTGTCGTGTCCCGGGCGCGGCGCAGCGCGAAGCGATGCGACGCAGAACCGGGACCCATGCGGCACAACTGGGTCCCGGCTCTGCGATGCACCACTGCGTGCTGCATCGCGTCCGGGACACGAGAGAACTCGTCATTACGACGCCTTCCTGATCTTGAAGCTCGCCACATAATCCTCAGGCTTGGCCGGATCGAAATTCTTGCCCATCACCGAGAATGACTTGTACGCGCTCGCCGGCGGCGAAAGTCCCATCTCGGTCATCAGCTTCTTGGTGTCGGTCGCCAGATACACCTGTTCGGCGACCGCCTTGTAGTCGACGTCGCCCTTGATCTGTCCCCACCGCTTCATCTGCGTCAGCATCCACACCGCGAAGGACTGCCAGGGGAACGGATCGAAATCGACGCGCTTGGCGTCGGTCTTCACGCCGCCGAGGCCATCGGCATACGTGCCGGTCAAGACCTGCTCCAGCACCGTGACGGGCGCATTGATGTAATTGGCCGGCGCGATGGCTTCGGCGATCTGCTTGCGGTTCTCCGCCTTCGACGCATAGGCAGTGGCATCGACGATGGCGCGGGTCAGCGCCGCAAAGCTGTTCGGCGCGCTCGTGATGAACTCGCGGCTGGCGGCGAAGCTGCAGCAGGGATGACCGTCCCAGATCTCCTTCGACAACAGATGCATGAAGCCCACGCCGTCGTAGATCGCGCGCTGGCAGATGTTGTCGGGCGCGAGGAAGCCGTCGATGTTGTCGGCGCGCAAATTCGCGACCATCTCCGGCGGCGGCACCGAGCGCAGCTGCACGTCGGTATCGGGGTCGAGGCCATGCTCGGCGAGATAATAACGCAGCAAATAATTGTGCATGGAATAGTCGAAGGGGATCGCGAATTTCATCCCCTTCCAGTCTTTCGGATTCCGCTTGTCCTTGTGCTTCATCGCAAGCGTGATGCCCTGCCCGTTGATGTTCTCGATCGCCGGCACCGCGAACGGAATCGGGTTCGAGCCCAGGCCGAGCGAGATCGCCAGCGGCATCGGTGCCAGCATGTGCGCGGCGTCGTATTCCTTGTTGATGGTCTTGTCGCGAACCACGGCCCAGCCCGCGGTCTTGACCACGTCGACGTTGAGACCGTGCTTGGAATAGAAGCCCAGCGGCGCCGCCATGATGATGGGCGTGGCGCAGGTGATCGGAATGAAGCCGACCTTGAGGTCCTTTTTCTCGGGCGTGCCGGCCTGCGCGAACACCTCGGTCGCGGTCTGGAGCGGAAAGAACTGCGACAGCGCGGCCAGCGCGGTGGACGCCCCGACCGACTTCAGAAACGCCCGCCGCGCCACGTCCTGCGGAAACATCGCGCGCATCACGGCAGACGCAACCACGCCCTCGTATCGTTTCTCCTCGCTCTCGACCGGCTCGCAACGCAGCGCCGCCTGCTCGTGCTCGCGAGCCGAACGGTGCTGGCCGCAAACGCAGCCCGCCCCGAGATTGCGGTCGGCATCAAACGGATCGTCGAACGTGGACATGCTGCTGCGCCCCTTTGTCACACCGTACGGCGGACGCCGTTGTCCGCCGCGTCAGGTCAAAATTCCATCGTGGCCCGGCTATGGCTTGCGCAGCCGGGCCATTGGAAACATGCAGGTTCTATGCCGCCTTGCCTGTTACCTGGGCAGCCACCGGCAACCCCTGCTCGATCGGCAGCGAAGGATCACGCGACCATTCGTTCCAGGAGCCGAAATACATCCGCACGTCCTTCACGCCGGCATTCTTCAGCGCCAGGAAGGTGTTCGAGGCCCGCGCGCCCTTGAAGCAGTAGAGATAGACCGTCGTCGACGGCGAGATGCCGACGGTGGCGCATTCGGCCAGGATCTCGTCCTTGGACTTGAACCGGGGCCCTTCCGCGGTCGGCTTCATCATGCGGTACCATTCCAGCCACACCGCGCCGGGGATGCGGCCCTTGCGCGGGCAGAAATCCTTGCCGTAGGGCGACGAGCTGTCGCCGATCCATTCGTCGACATCGCGCACGTCGAGGATGGCGACGCCGGGCTTTCCGACGGCGGCGAGCATGGTCTTCGCGTCGATCAGGATGTCGCCGGCTTCCGGCACGATCGCGAACGAGGCCTTCACCGGCGTCGGAACGTCCTTCGTCACCGGGAAGCCCGCGGCCGACCAGGCATCGAAGCCGCCATGCAGCACCTTGATCTTGGGATAGCCGAGCATGGTGAGGAGGTAGTAGCCGCGGCAGGACTGGCCGAAGCCGGAATTCATCGACTGCTCGTAGATCACCGCCGTCTCCTTGCCGGAGAGACCGGCAGCGCCAAAGGCGTCGGCGAATTTGGTCTTCAGCTCGCTCATGCCTTCCGGCGTCGAGGTCGCAAGAAACGTGAAGATCTCGTGCACGTTCACGGCGCCCGGCAGGTGCCCGGCGCCATAGGCGTCGGGATTACGGGTGTCGATCACGACACACGGTTCGCTCTTCAAGAGATCGGCAAGTTCGCTGGCAGAGATCAGAACGTCCGTCATTGGCAGCCTCTCCGTTGAGGTTAAGTGGTCTTCTGGGGGTGGACTCGTGAAGCTCAGCAATCGGCGAGCATCTTGCGCAGCTGCTTGGTGGCCGGCGTGACGATCGCGACGAAATAGGCCTCGCGCAGGCGCCGCTGCGCGCGGTGGCCCTTGAGATAGCCGCGCGCGCCACAATGCAGCATCGCCGCATGCGCCGCCGCGACGCTGGCTTCGCCGGCGCGAAGCCGCAGCGCAATCACCTTGCGCCAGTAGGTTTCCTCCTCGTTGTAGGGATCGCGCGCCAGCGCCATGGTCTCGGCCTCGAGCTCGGCCGCGAGATCGCGGAAGTGCACCGGCTGTTGCGGCAGGTAGCGGTTGATATGGCCGAGCGAGTTATCCACCTCGTCCATGATGTTGATGCAGTCCTTGATGAGACCAAGCGCCATGCCGGCCTGCAGCAGGATGAAGCCCGCGCGGATCTTCTTGACGAAGGGGCCGGCGGGATCGGCCAGGATCAGCTCATCCGGCACGAAGACGTCGCGAAACTGCACGCCATAGGTTCCGGTGCCGTCCATCGCCATGAACGGCTTGCACGGCGTCAGCGTGATCGCAGGGTCCGAGCAGTCGGCCAGGAACATGACAGTGCCGGGCTCGCCACTTGCGATGCCCTGATCATCCTCGCGCTCGAAGATGGTGCCGAAATAATGATCGGGGCCGAGATTGGAGACCCACGGCAACGCGCCGCGCACGATATAACCGCCCTCGACCTTCCTGCCTTTCAGCTTCAGTTTCTCGATGCCGAAAAAGCTCTTCATCGGGTTGGAAAGCCCGGTACCGCCGAGCACCCGGCCGGTCGAGAGGCCATCGCCGAAACGCTTGGCGAGCGCTACATTGGTGGAATTCGCCGCGTACCAGACCAGCGTGTTCTGGCACCAGGCCATGAAGGCCGTGGCGCCGCAGACCTCGCCGATCGCGGCCATCGCCTCGATCGCGCAGCGCAGATCGGCGGCACCTTCGTGCGGCACGTGACTGCCCCACGCGCCGACCGCGCCGAGCTTGCGCAGCACCTCGGCCGGATAGACCGAGCCATCATCGATGCCGGCGGCAAGCGGCGCCAGATCTTCGCGCGCGATCCGCGCTACCTCCCCTGCAATGGACGGTGCGGGCTGATCCAAAACCTCGGCCCGCGATAAAGCCAGTGAACCCATGATCGTCTCCCGCACCTTGTCCTGGTTGCTGTCAGCTAGATGCCGACCTCGAGATTGACCGGGCGCGTGAAGGTGTTGGCGACCGGCGACCATTGCTTCACGTGGGCGACCAGCGCGTTGATCTCGTCCTGCGAGATACCCTCGCATTCCATGTCGACCTTGACGCGCACGTCAGTGAAGCCGACCGGCTTGTCCGAGGTATCGCCGGTGCCCCAGACCGCGGTGATGTTGAGGTCACCCTCGAGCTCGAGCTCGAGCTTGTTGACGATCCAGCCGCGATGCACGGCGTTGGCATGCAGGCCGACGGCAAGGCATGAGCCGAGCGCGGCGAGCGAGGCTTCCGACGGATTGGGCGCGGTGTCGTCGCCCAGCAGACCCGGCGGCTCGTCGACGATATAGGGCGGCAGATTACGGATGTAGTTGGCGTGGCGGAATTTCCCCTCCGCGACCGTCTTGCATTTCAAGGTCTTGACGACCTTCGGATTGGCCTTGCCGCTCGCGATCAGTTGCTCGAGGCCATTCTTGTCGATGGGCGCTAGGCACCCCGTCAGCACAGTCTTTTGAACGACGGCAGTCATCATCTTCTCCCTGGCAGAAGTGGAAAACGGCAGGATACCGAACGGTCTGTTTCCTTGCATGGAGCGTGCCAGAGCAGACTGAAAGCGAAATGCGAGGCATTGGAGCCGCTTAGCGATGGCTGCCTGCGGATTGATCAGCCGAGCTCTGCTCAAAGGCGATGCAGATGAGACCGCCGATGCGAATCTTTTTAGCGCGGAGCAGATGCGGCTTGATGATACCGCGCGGCTGCGATTAAGTTGCAGTCATGGCCAAGCCTTCACCGAACAAGCCCTCACTCAACAAGATGTCGTCGAAGAGGAATGCGCCGCATTCAGGCGCCGGCGACGACGAATCCGCGCGCGGCCGCCTGCTCAGCGCCGCATCGCATCTGTTTTGCAAGAACGGAATCAACGCCACCGGCATCGATGCGATCATCGAGGAGGCCGGCACCGCGAAAACCACGCTGTACAAGCTGTTCGGCTCCAAGACCAATCTCGTCAACGCGGTGCTGGAGAGCGAAGGCAAGCAGTGGCGCGAATGGTTCATCGCCGCCATGGAAGACGGCGGCGGCGATGCGCAGGCGAAGCTCACGCGCATCTTCCCGGCCCTGAAGAGCTGGTTTGCGGAAGAACGCTTCTACGGCTGCCCCTTCATCAACGCGGTCGGCGAGCACGACAAGGACGCCAAGCAGTTCCGCAACATCGCGCTGAAGCACAAGAAGATCGTGCTCGGCCACATCGAGAAGCTCGCCGGCGAGCTCGGCTCGAGCGAACCTGCGGTGCTCGCGCATCAGCTAGGCCTCCTGATCGACGGCGCGATCGTCGCCGCGATGATCTCGCGTGATCCCGGCGTGGCAGATACGGCGGCGCTGACGGCCGGCCCCCTGCTCGGCCAATCCAAGGCAAAAAAGAAGCGCGCGGCGGATCAGCTGGAGGCGGTGTAAGTTTCGTAGGGTGGGAAAAAGGCGCGTAGCGACGTGCCCACCACTTCTGATCCTGATCGCTCGAAGACGGTGGGCACGCTTCGTTTTGCCCACCCTACAAAATCTGGTTACCGCCCCGCCTTTTCCTCCCGCGGCAACGCGTCGGTAAACCGCCTGATCGCCTCGCGCACCGGTCGCTGATCGCCCGCGAAGAACCAATGATCGTTGCCGTCGAGCTCGACGAACTCCGCACCGCTGATCCGGCTCGCGATGTCGCGGCCGGCCGCGATCCGCACCGCCTGGTCGCCGCGCCGGTGCAGCACCAGCGTCGGCACGGCGACCCGGGGCAGCAGCTCTCGCACGTCGGCATCGCGAAAGGCTTCGAGCACGGCCGAGATACCGCCGGGACTGGAGGCCGCACGCAATAGCCCGGCCCACCAGGCGCGCGCATGGGGATCACCCGCCAGACTCGGCGCAAAGGTCTCGATCCCGACCGGCCCACCCCATTGTGCGATGAGTTGCTTGCTCCAGGCATCGTACTGGCTGGCCCGCAGGGCATGCGGATAATCCTGCGACCAGCAGCCCTTGGCCAATGCGCCGAACAGGATGAGCCCGGCGACGCGGCGCGGTTCGTCGACCGCAAACTTGATGCAGGCCGGCCCGCATTCGGAGGCGCCGAACAGCACGACACGGCGCGAATCCACCGCCCGCAGCACGGTGCCGATATCCTCGGCGGTGACGTCGATGCCCGGTGCCGATCCGACCCGGTCGGACAGTCCGATCCCGCGGCGATCGAAAACGATCAGCCGTCCAAGCTTCATCAACGACGCCAGGAACGTCCGGCTCGCAGGGCTTTCCCAGGCGCGCTCGACATGCGACACGAAGCCGGGCATCACCAGGATATCGAGCGGACCACTTCCGTAGGTCTGATAGGCCAGATGCACGCCGGAGCCCTTCACATAGCGCGTCGGCGGAACGTCCTGCGGCGCCGCGGCGGGACTCATGAGCGCCTCGGTCTCGGCTTCCAGCGCAACCCCGAGCTCGTCCCGCAGCCGCTGTGTCAGGGCCACATGATGACGCTCCGCCGCGCTGCGCTCGCCTGCCAGCAAAAGGCTGCGGATCAGATGCCGGCCATAGACCTCGCTGAGGGGATCGAGTTCAGCCAGGCGTCCCGCATGCGCTGCCGCAGCAAAATGGTCGCCGGCGGCATTCCTGTCCTGCACCAGACGCTCCAGCGCGTGCATCAGCCGGCCCCTCAGCGCCTCGCGGCGAAAGAACGCCCAATCGTCGAATACAGGGCCATCGTCGAGAGCAAAACCCGCCAGGAAGTCGCCGCGATAAACCGCGCAGGCTTCGTCGAAGTCGCCGCGGTCGCAGGCACTCTCGAATAAATGCGCATCGACCTTCAGCACGACCGCCGGAGACCAGCGCACGCTGGTGCGGTCGGTCTCGAACACCGGCTGGCCGAGCGCGAGTTCGACGCGATGAAGCAGCCGCCGCAACCGTGCAAGGCCCGTCTCCCGATCGGTCTCGGGCCAGAGTAGCGTGGCGATGATTTCGCGCGCGACCGCAGCCTTGGCCTCCGCGAGATAGACGAGCAGCGCAAGACCCTTGCGCAGGTTCAACTTGATCGGACGGCCGTCGGCATGGACCTCCGGGAACCCGAATGTCTCCAGCGAAAAGGCAGTCACGGAAATCCTCTCTCCCTCCGGGGCGTCCCCGGGGGACGCACAGGGGACGGCGCCGCGGTAGCCATCGGCCCAGATCGAACCCGCTCGCCGGCGACCGCCTCGAGCTCTGCATGCGGCACCGCCCGATCAGGCACAATAGGAAAAACCATGTTCTCGCGCCTCGCAATCCTGCTCTACGCAATCGTGAGCTATGCCGTATTCACGGTGTCCTTCCTCTATGCACTCGGTTTCGTCGGCAATTATGTCGTACCCAAGTCAATCGATCTGCCCTTCGACGTCGGCAACCCCTCGAATTTGACCGAAGCCATCGTCGTCAACCTGCTGCTGATGAGCCTGTTTGCCATCCAGCACAGCGTCATGGCGCGTCCGGCTTTCAAACGCTGGTGGACCAAGGTTCTTCCCGTGGCCTGCGAGCGCAGCACCTACGTGCTGCTCTCCAGCCTCATTCTCCTCCTGCTGTTCTGGCAGTGGCGTCCGATCCCGGCACCGATTTGGCAGACCGCCGGAATCGTGGCGTGGTTGCTGACTGGCATCCATTGGCTCGGCTGGCTGATCGCATTCGCCTCGACCCACATGATCGATCATTTCGACCTGTTCGGCCTGCGCCAGGCCCTCGCGGCGTTGCGCGGGACCGAGCCGCAGGGACCATCCTTCAAGGCGCCGCTGCTCTACAAGATCGTGCGGCATCCGATCATGCTGGGCTTCCTCCTGGCATTCTGGGCCACGCCCGAGATGACCGCCGGCCATCTGCTGTTCGCGCTCGCGAACACCGCCTATATCCTGGCCGCGTTGCAGTTCGAAGAGCGGGATCTGATCGCGGAATTCGGCGAGACCTATCGGCAGTATCGCCGCCGCGTTCCTATGCTGTTGCCGCGCCTCTTCGCGCGGACTCGGACGAGGGACCGTGATGCCGCCCGGAGCATCGGAGCGCCCCGATGAGCGCGGTGTTGTCGAGGGTGTCCTCCCGTCCCCAAATGTCTGCCGATGCTGCCATGTTTGCCGATGCCTTCGACGGGCTCCATGCCGGGATGTATCTGGTCGAGGCGGACGCCCATCTCATTCACGCCAATATCGCAGGCCGCGCCCTCATCGACGCCGGGGACATCCTGCATGAGGTCCGCGGGCGTCTCCTCGTCAGTGATCTGCCCGCCAACCTGACTTTGCAATGCGCCTTCGCGGCTGCGGGACAAGCCGACCGGAGTCCGGCCGCCGGCGCGACCGCCGTGCCGATGACCGGGAGGGATGGCCAACGTTACGTCGCCGATGCCCTGCCGCTGCCCGCAGGCACGCGCCGAAACTCCGGCGCAAACCGTCGAGCGGCGGCAGCGCTGTTCGTGCGCAAGACGGCCCTGCCGATCCTGTCCCGCGCGGAGGTGATCAGCAAGGCATTCAGATTGACGCCGGCCGAGTTACGCGTGTTGCTCGCCCTCGTCGAGCTCGGCGGCATTCCTGAAGTCGCCGCGGCGCTCGGCATTGCCGGATCGACGGTCAAGACGCATCTCCGCCGTCTGTTCGACAAGACCGGCGCTGCGCGGCAGGCTGATCTCGTCAAGATCGTCGCCGGATATGCGACACCGCTGAGAGAACTCGCCAAATATAATCCCGTTGGAGCGCCACCATGAAAGCGGTTCTGTGTCATTCGTTCACCGGACCTGGCGATCTCAGCCTCGGTGAGATCGACGTGCCCAAGCCGGCCGGCGACGAGATCCTCATCGACGTCCACGCGGCGTCCGTGAGTTTCATGGACCAGTTGATGGTCTCGGGCCTCTACCAGATGCGGCCGCAGACGCCGTTCGTGCCCGGCACGGAAGCATCCGGAACCGTCGTGGCGGTCGGCGGCGACGTGACAAGGTTCGCGCCCGGCGACCGCGTGGCCTGCAGCAGCTGGACCGGCGGCTACGCCGAACGAATGATTGCGAAGGAATCGAAAACCGTGCGCCTGCCTGACGGCGTAACATTCGAAGCGGCGGCAACCATCCTGCACAATTACGGTACGGCCTATTATGCGCTGGTCGAGCGGGCGCGAGCCGTGCGCGGCGAAACGTTGTTCGTCACCGGCGCTGCCGGCGGCGTTGGACTTGCCGCCGTCGACCTCGGCCGCCATCTCGGCCTGCGCGTCGTTGCCGGCGTCGGCTCCGACGACAAGGCGGCCTTGGTCCGCGGCTATGGCGCCAGCGCGGTCATCAACTACCGCAGCGAGGATTTGCGAGACCGGATCAAGTCGATCACGTCGGGAAACGGCATCGATGTCGGCTTCGACAATGTCGGCGGCGCGATCTTCGAGCAGATGGCCCGGCTGATGAAATGGGGCGGGCGGCTGATGCCGATCGGCTTCACCGGCGGCGAGATTCCGTCCATCCCGATGAACCTGCCGCTGCTGAAGAACTTCTCCATCGTCGGCGTCTTTGCGGGCGCCTGGGCGGAGAAATTCCCGCACGAGGGCGCACGCATGAACGACGCGCTGATGCAATGGCTCGCCGACGGACAAATCCGCCCGCATATCGATCGCATCCTCCCTTTGGAGGAGGTCGCTGAGGCCATGCGCGCCGTGGCCAACCGGACGGTTCAGGGGCGAATTGTGCTCAGGATCAGGTAGAGTGCGCCATGGCTCAGATCATCATCGACAAGCGCTATTGCGGCCCTCCGAATTCCGGCAACGGCGGCTATGTCTGCGGCCGGCTGGCCCGGCACGTCCCCGGGGCTGCGGAGGTGACACTGCGTGCGCCGCCGCCCCTGGACACGCCACTCGCTGCGGTCGCGACGGACGACGGCACATGGGAGCTTCGCGATGGCGGCAAGGCCGTCGCCACAGGACGCACCGCGAGCGTCGAGCTTGCGCAGGTCGAGACAGCCACCCTGCCGGAGGCACGCGCAGCCGAATTGCTCGCACTGTCCAGGCCGCACGAGCATCCGCTGCCACACTGTTTCGTCTGCGGTCCCGCAAGGACGAAAGGCGACGGCCTGCGCATCTTCGCCGGCCCACTCGGCCGTCCTGCGCAGACACCCGTTCTCGCCGCGAGTTGGGTACCCGATCCGAATCTCGCCGCCGAGGATGGCCTCATCGCACCAGAATTCCTCTGGTCCGCGCTCGATTGCCCCACCGGCTTTGCCTGCAATTACGATCAGCAGAGCGCCAGCTTCGAGAAGACCCCGCTCCTGCTCGGACGGATGGCAGCCCGCATCGAAGCCCGTCCCGGTCCCGGCGTGCCCTGCATCGTCACCGCCTGGCCCACCGGCCGTGACGGCCGCAAGCGCATGGCCGAGGCCGCGCTCCACGACGAAGCCGGGAAGCTGCTCGCTGTGGCGAGGACGACATGGATCGCGGTGGAGCGCGAGGTGCAGCTCGGACGGGGGTGATACAAGCTCGATCCCGCAGGTGGGCGCGGCCTTACGCGCCTTTGCCCTACCGCAAGACCGCACTACAGCCACGTCTTGGAGAGACCCGCCGCAAGATGATCGATCGGAGCGCGAACGGCCCTCGGTAGACCTCGTGTCGTGAACACGAGATCAAGAGGTGGTACGCTTCACCACCTTCGACCGCCGGGCATTCGGTCCGGCGGTCAGGCAAACTGCCTTAATTTACCTTCCATCAAGCACGGCTTGCGATCAGGGAACCCTGTAAACACGGCTTTAGGACCACCCGCGCCTTATCATCCGCAGGACAAGGGGATGCTTTGGGATGCGGTCCGACGCTGGACGATACAGCTTGCCACGCTGGCGCGTGATGCAGTGGTTGACGGACGTCGGCCCCGACGTGCCGGCCGACATCCGTGCAGCCCTCATCGCCCAACTCTTCGGTGCGGTCCCGATCTTTGCCGGCGGCGCCATCAATTCGGTCGCGATCGCGGCCATCATCGCCTATCGACAGCAGACGGCGCCGCTCATCGCCTGGTTCGTGCTTGAACTCCTGATTTGCCTGGCGCGCCTCGCGATCCTGCTCGCAGCACATCGCGCGATCCGGCTGCACCGGCCGACCCCGACCGATCTTCATCTCCTGTTCTCGATGGCCTGGAGCCTGAGCCTCGGCCTCGGCGCAATGGCGAGCATCGCGAGCGGCGACTGGCTCGTGGCGATGCTTGCTTGCATGTCCACGGCGGCGATGATCGGCGGCATCTGCTTCCGCAATTTCGGTGCGCCGCGATTTGCCGGGCTCATGATCCTGATCAGTCTCGGCCCCCTCGTCCTTTACATCGCCCTTCTTGGCGAGCCGGTGCTCTACATCATGATCTACCAGATCCCGATGTATCTCGCGGCCATGACCGGCGCGGCCTTCAGGCTCAACAGGATGCTGATCACCACCATGCAGGCCGAGCGCGAGAACAGCCGCCGCGCGCACCATGACGCGCTCACGGGGCTGCTGAATCGCGCCGGATTTGTCGACGGCCTCGAGGCGAAGCTCGCGCAATCCATTCGCAAGAACCGCTCCTTTGCCCTGTTCTTCTCCGACCTCGACGCGTTCAAGCCGATCAACGACACGTTCGGACATGCAGCCGGCGATCAGGTGCTCAAGGTAGTCGCCGAGCGGCTGCGCAAGGCGGTGCCCGAAGGCGCGGCGATCGCGCGAATGGGCGGTGACGAATTCGTCGCGCTGGTCGATGGCGTCACGGCCGATCAGGCGCTGGCGATGGGACAACGCATCGTCGACGAGATCGCAGCCCCCTATCAGATCGATGGCGAGACCCCTGTCACCATCGGTGCGAGCGTCGGCATCGCATTGGCGCCCGATCACGGCTCCCAGGTCGACGAATTGCTCGTGGTCGCGGATAGGGCCCTTTACGAAGCAAAATCCGACGGCAAGTCACGCTGCTGCCTCGCCGGGCTCGATATCGGCCTGACGGCGCTGCGCCGGCTTCAGCACAGTGGCAGGCGGCCTGCGAACGCGACCAGCGTCGCCGCCTGAGCCGCGATCGATCCTCGATGTGTCTGCTCGCCCCGAGCTGGCGTGCAGAGCGTCGTAAGAAGCCGGGCGGTGATGATCGCGTCTCGAGGCGACCTTGCCGCGAGCACACCCCGCTTTGCCCACTATGTGGAGCCTCAAGCCGTCGAGCGGCGTTGAACCCGCGGTTGATCATCGATACGCTCGCAAATGTTGGTCAACAAAAGCGCCAGGGGGACGCGATGGTTCGCGAGTTTGCGGCATTTGCAATCGTTGCCACGGTCATTTGGATCTCTGGCGTCTCATCCGCCGACGCCCAGCAACGGGAGTTCAACACGCCCGACCTGGTGATCCTCAACGGAAAGGTTCTGACGCTGGATGACCGATCGACGGTCACGGAGGCCGTGGCCGTCGCAGATGGCAAGATCATCGCAACGGGGACCAGCGCTTCGATCAGGTCACTTGCCGGCGACCGGACCCGCGTGCTCGACGTGTCCGGCAAGACCGTCATTCCCGGGTTGATCGATACGCATGCTCACTTCAAGGCCGCTGGTCTGGGCGACTACGTCGTCATCATGGGCCGCGCCAAGACCGTCGCTGAAGCGCTCGAGGCCATCAAGTCATTCGCTGCCAAGACGAAGCCGGGCGAGTGGATCATAGGTGGCGGGTGGCATCCGCCGTCGCAACTGGCCGAGAAGCGCTATCTGACGCGGCAGGAGATCGATAGCGTTGCGCCGAACAACCCGGTCTATCTTCGAACCGTCGGGCACTTTTCGATGGCGAACACCATGGCACTGCAGCGGGTCGGGGTCGACAAGACCACCGAGGATCCGAGTGGTGGAAAGTTCGAGCGCGATGCGGCCGGCGAGTTGACCGGCCTGCTCGTGGAAACAGCGATCGATCGGGTCGAGAAGGCGGTGCCGCCCTGGACCGAAGACGACGAGATGCGGCAATTCACCATCGCCGAAGGCGTGCTGAACAGCTTCGGCATCACCAGTGCGATCGAAGGCGCGACAGAGCCGCGCGATATTCGGACGCTGCAGAAGCTTGTCGCATCCGGCAAAGCCACCTTGCGCACCGGCGTGATGTTCCGACCTGAGCCCCCGGCCGATCTGACGGCATGGGAAGCGATCATGTCGGGCAACGGAGCCTCTTCGGGTTTTGGCGACGATTGGCTCAAATTCGCCGGCATCAAGATCTTCTACGACGGCGGCATGACGTTGAAGACAGCGCTCATGCGCGAGGTGTATCCGGATTCACATGACAATTACCATGGCACCACGCAACAGACACCCGAGCGGTTGAAGCAACTCATCTCCATCTGCAACCGATATGACTGGCGGGTCGGTGTTCATGTCGTGGGCGACCTCGGTATCGACCAGGTGCTCGATGCGTTCGAGGCAGTGGATAAGGAAAAATCGATCCGCGACCGTCGCTTCGTCCTCATTCACGCCAGCCTGATCCGGCCAGAGCAGATGGAACGTGCGCAAAGGCTGGGCGTCCGCATCGATTTCCAGAACGTTTTCATGTGGGACAAGGCAGCGACCGTCGAACGTTTTCTCGGGAAAGCGATCGCGGACCGCGCCGTGCCGACCAGGACGCTGATCGAAAAAATGGGGCTCGACAGCCTCGGCGCCGGGACGGATTTTCCCGTCAACCCGATCAACCCCTTCCTCAACATGTACATCATGGTGACCAGGAAGGACCCCGCCGGAAAGGTCTACGGCGCGACGGAAGCCATCACCCGCGAGCAGGCCCTGCGACTCTACAGCAGCGCGGCCTCGCGCTACACCTTCGATGAAGCGCGCAAAGGGACCATTGAGCCCGGAAAGCTTGCGGACATCGTGGTGCTCTCCGCCGACTACACCGCCGTGCCGGAGGAGCAGATCAAGGACATCAAGGCGGACCTGACCCTGGTCGGCGGAAAGGTTGTCTTTCAGCGCTGACCCGGCGCTGATTGGCCAGGGTCATGCGCCCTGCTCGATCATCCCCTGCAGCCGCACCAGCTCCGCCTCCAGATCGCGCTCGACATCCGCCGCCCGGATCTCCAGCACGCGATAATCCCGCGCCTCCAGCCACGTCCGCCGGCCCGCACGATCTGCCGCGATTGCCTCGCCCTCGCCCGGGTTGACCAGCTCGATCGCGATCCGGTGCGGGAAGGAGACGAAGTCCGGGATATGGCGCCCCACCGGGGTCTGGCGCTTGAACCCGCCGGCGAAGCGGCGGTCGCGGGTCAGGGCCTGCCAGAGCAGGCGCTCGGCGTCGGTCGGGTTGCGGCGGAGCAAGCGGGCCAGACCACGGACGGTCGAGCCGCTGTCGGGCGTTCCACTGCCATGCTCGGCGAGCAGCGCGCGCAGGCGCGTGGCCTGCTCGCCGTCGAGCACACCGCCCTTGGCCGGGCCCTTGCGTCCCTCCGCGATCGCCATGATCACCCCGTGCAGGGTGTGCATGTCCTGCTTGGTCGGCTCCATCCTGGTGAAGATGTTGCGCAGGTTGACCAGCATGGTGTCGCGCTTCTCGGCCGGGCGCAGGAATTCCACCTTGTCGAGTTCGCGGATGAGGTTGTCGAAGAAGGCCTGCATCTGGTGCTGCGAGGCGCGCTCGGACCGCTCCGGCATGGCGTGCGGCAGCTCGCCTGAGGTCGCCCGCTTGAACCATTCATAGCCGACCAGCAGCACGGCCTGGGCGAGGTTGAGCGAGGCGAAACCCGGATTGACCGGGAAGGTGATGATGCGGTTGGAGAGGCCGACCTCCTCGTTGGTCAGTCCCCAGCGCTCGCGGCCGAACAGGATGCCGGCCTTGCCACCGGCCGCGACGTGACCCGCGATCTCGCCGGCCGCCGCTTCCGGCCCGACCACGGGCTTGGCCTGGTCGTGGGGGCGCGCGGTGGTGGCGAACAGCAGGTCGAGGTCGGCGACGGCGTCTTCGACCGTCCCAAACAACTGGACCTTTTCCAGGATGTGATCGGCGCCGGCCGCGGCGCGCTGAGCGGCGATGTTGGGCCAGCCGTCCCTGGGGTTGACGATGCGCAAGGCGCCAAGCGCAAAATTGCCCATGGCGCGCGCGGCCATGCCGATGTTTTCGCCCAGCTGCGGCTCGACCAGGATCACGATGGGACCGTCGAGGGACAAACCCGCCTTGCTCTTGTCAGTCCCCGACATCTCGTTTCGCTTTCACGCTGTCTCTCAGGGCCTTGGCAAGGCCGCCTCAGGAATTGATTCAAGCCGGTCGCCGGACCGGCTGCCCGTCCGCCTGTCGTTTGCCTGTCCTGACGAAATTCTCAAGGGAAATAACGGGTTGGAATCGACTTTTGAATCTCTGCCGAAGCCTCGGGCCCGCTCCGGCCTGCGGGGCCCTCCCCGCCCCCCGTCTGTGGGGGCTGGATCGGCTAAAAGTGCATAATCCCTTGGCTTTCGCCCGCCGCGTCTGGGTGCTATGAGGCGGCGGATATTCCCGTGGCGCGCTGAAAGCGCCGTTCCCAAGAGGCTTCCCCGATCATGGCAAAAATCAAGGTATCCAATCCCGTCGTCGAACTCGATGGCGACGAGATGACCCGGATTATCTGGCAGTACATCAAGGACAAGCTGATCACCCCGTTCCTGGATGTCGAGCTGATGTATTTCGACCTGGGAATGGAGTACCGCGACCACACCAACGATCAGGTCACCATCGACGCCGCCGAGGCGATCAAGAAGGTCGGCGTCGGCGTCAAATGCGCCACCATCACCCCGGATGAGGCCCGGGTGAAGGAGTTCAACCTCAAGCAGATGTGGAAGTCGCCGAACGGCACCATCCGTAACATCCTGGGCGGCGTGATCTTCCGCGAGCCGATCATCTGCAAGAACGTGCCGCGCCTGGTTCCCGGCTGGACCAAGCCGATCATCATCGGCCGCCACGCCTATGGCGACCAGTACCGCGCCACCGACTTCAAGTTCCCGGGCAAGGGCACGCTGTCGATGAAGTTCGTCGGCGAGGACGGCACCGTGATCGAGAAGGAAGTGTTCAAGGCCCCCGGCGCCGGCGTCGCCATGGAGATGTACAATCTCGACGACTCCATCATCGACTTCGCCCGCGCCTCGCTGAACTACGGCCTGCTGCGCAACTACCCGGTCTACCTCTCGACCAAGAACACGATTCTGAAGGTCTATGACGGCCGCTTCAAGGACATCTTCCAGGACATCTACGACCGCGAGTTCAAGAAGGAATTCGAGGCCAAGGGCCTGACCTACGAGCACCGCCTGATCGACGACATGGTGGCCTCGGCGCTGAAATGGTCGGGCGGCTACGTCTGGGCCTGCAAGAACTACGACGGCGACGTGCAGTCCGACACGGTCGCGCAGGGCTACGGCTCGCTCGGCCTGATGACCTCGGTGCTGCTCACCCCCGACGGCAAGACCGTCGAGGCCGAAGCCGCCCACGGCACGGTGACCCGACATTATCGCGAGCACCAGAAGGGCAAGGAGACCTCGACCAACTCGATCGCCTCGATCTTCGCCTGGACCCGTGGCCTGTCGCACCGCGCCAAGCTCGACAACAATGCCGAGCTCGCCAAGTTCGCCAACACGCTGGAGAAGGTCTGCGTCGACACCGTCGAGGCCGGCTACATGACCAAGGATCTCGCGCTCTTGGTCGGCGCCGACCAGCGCTGGCTCTCGACCACCGGCTTCCTCGACAAGGTCGCCGAGAACCTGACCAAGGAGCTGGCGGGCTGAGCCGACCGCAATTTCGCCCGACTGGGCCAGACATCATCACGGGCCGCGCAACAGCGCGGCCCGTTTCTTTTTGGGACCTTGCCCGGAGATGCCACCATGTTCATCAAGCTTGCCGGCCCCACAATGCTGCTCGCGGCCCTGATCGGGCCGGCCGGGGCTGCAGAGCCGCTTCCCGACGCCATCGCCGCACCGGGCGAGAGCGTCGTGCTCAGCGTCCACGCCGAAGGCGCGCAGGTCTACGAATGCAAGGCCGGTAGCGACGGCAAGCTCGCCTGGGCCTTCCGCGAGCCGATCGCGACGCTGCTGTCCGAGGGCAACACGATCGGCCGGCATTATGCCGGCCCGAACTGGGAGCTCGCCGACAGCAGCGCCGTGGTCGGCAAGGTGATCGGCAACGCACCGGGTACGACGGCCGCCGATATCCCCTGGCTGAAGCTGGAGGTCACCGCCCGCCGCGGCAGCGGCACCCTCACGCCTGTTACCACGGTCCAGCGCATCAACACCCATGGCGGCAAGCTCGACGGTTCTTGCGACAAGGCCGGCGAGTTCAGAAGCGCGCCCTACTCGGCCGAGTATGTTTTCCTGAAGAAAGGCTGAGACCGATGCTCTTCATGGTGATCGAACGCTTCAGGGACCGCGACCCAATTCCGGTCTACCGGCGCGTGCGCGACGAGGGCGTCAAGTTTCCGGAAGGCCTGAAATATCTCGGCAGCTGGATCGAGCCGAATTTCGACCGCTGCTTCCAACTGATGGAATGCGACGACGCTCGCCTGCTGCAGGAATGGGTGTTGAACTGCCAGGGCAACGGCATGACGTTCGAGATCGTGCCCGTCGTGCCCAGCAAGGAGACGCGCGAGGTTGTCGCGCCCTTCCTCGACGGAACGTGACGGCTACCCCGGGCCCTCTTCCTGCTTGGCCTGAGCCAGCTCCGCCAGCGCGAGGTCGCCGGTATCGGCGAGCCGCGCCTTGGCAGTGGTGTGGACGTGGTCGGCCAGCGTCGGCATGCGTTCGATCAGCGCGTGAAAATCCTGGGCGTCGAGCACCAGCAGGCGCGTCTTGCGCGTCGCCGTCACCGTGCCGCTGCGTTTTGTTTTGTGCAGCAGCGCGATCTCGCCGAAGAAGGTGCCGTCGGTGAGCCGCACGTGCTGGCTCGGCAGCGCGATCTCGACCTCGCCGGCGGTGATGAAATACATCGACGAGGCCGCATCGCCGCGGCGGACCAATATCTCTCCCTGCTCGATGGTGCGCGCGCGCAAGAGGCGCATGATGTCGGCGATCTCGGCGGCCGACAGATGCGAGAACAGCGGCACCCGCGCCAGCATGCCCCAGGTGACGACGAAGTCGCGCCGCTTCACCTCCTCGGCAAAGGCGGTGGAGATGATCGCGACCGGCAGCGCGATCATGGCAAAGCCGCTGATGATGGCGAAAGTGGAGACCAGCTTGCCGAGCGCCGTCACCGGGACCACGTCGCCATAGCCGACGGTGCCGAGCGTCACGATCGCCCACCACATCGCCTGCGGGATGGTGCCGAGCTTGTCCGGCTGCACGTCGCGCTCGATGGCGTAGAGCAGCGAGGCGAAGGTCAAGACCGCGCCGATCAAAATGACGATGCAGCCGATCAGCGCCCGCCGCTCGGCATGGACAGCGGCGAGCAGCGAGCGCATCGCCGGCGAGTACCGGATCAGCTTGAAGAACGGCAACACGCCGAGGGCCGCCAGCGTCGTGTGCCGGCCGGTGGCGAGCACGATGGACGCGGGCAGGAACGCCATGAGGTCGATGATGCCGAGCGTCGAAAAGACGTAGCAGAGCCGGTCGGACAGCGCGGAGCCTTTGCGCTGGGTGTGGCCCGCCACGGTCCACAGCCGCGCCAGATATTCCAGCGCGAACACGATCACGGACAGGGTGGTGATGGCTGCGAACAGCGTGCCGAACTGCGCGTCCAGCTCCGGCACCGAGGCGAGGACCATCGCGGCCACATTGAGCACGATGACGCCGATGATGATCTGGATGAAGCGCGACCCGGCCGAATAGGCCAGCGGATCGTGCTCCAGCAATTCATAGAGGCGATCCCTCACATTGGGATCGCGCAAGCCACGTCCTCGCGGAACGGGGCGCATGGCGATTTACGCGCCTGCCATCGCTTTTTCGATCGCCGCCAGCGCCTCGGTTGCCTTGGCTCCATCGGGGCCGCCGGCCTGCGCCATGTCGGGCCGGCCGCCGCCGCCCTTGCCGCCGAGCGCTTCGGAAGCGATCTTGACCAGGTTCACGGCGTTGAAGCGCGCGGTGAGGTCGGCGGTGACGCCGACCACCACGCCGGCCTTGCCGTCCTCGGTGACGCCGACGATCGCGACGACGCCGGAGCCGATCTGCTTCTTGCCGTCGTCGGCGAGGCTCTTGAGATCCTTCATCTCGATGCCCTCGACCGCGCGCGCCATCAGCTTGACGTCGCCGACCTCACGCACGGCCGCGGCTGCACCATTGCTGCCGGCGGACGCACCGCCGCCCATCGCCAGCTTCTTGCGGGCGTCGGAGAGCTCGCGTTCGAGCTTCTTGCGCTCGTCCATCAGCGCGGTGATGCGCGCGGGGACGTCGTCGATCGAGGTGCGCAGCTCGTTCGCCGCGGTCTTGGCCAGCGCCATGGTCTCGTTGGCGTGCCTGCGCGCGTAATTGCCGGTCAGCGCCTCGATGCGGCGCACGCCCGAAGCAACCGCGCTCTCGCCGGTGAGCGTGATCAGGCCGATATCGCCGGTGCGCTTGACATGCGTGCCGCCGCAGAGCTCGACCGACCAGCCGAGCGCGTTGGTGCCGCGCTCGCGCGCGGTCCTGCCCATCGAGACGACGCGAACCTCGTCGCCATATTTCTCGCCGAACAGCGCGCGCGCCCCGGCTTCGCGGGCCTCGTCAACGCCCATCACGCGCGTCGTGACCTCGTCATTCTCAAGCACCACGTCGTTGGCGATGTCCTCGACGCGGGCCAGCTCCGCCGCCGTGATCGGCTTCGGATGCACGAAGTCGAAACGCAGGCGGTCCGGCGCGACCATCGAGCCGCGCTGGGCGATGTGGTCGCCGAGCACCTGGCGCAGCGCCTCGTGGATGAGATGCGTTGCCGAGTGATGCGCGCGGATCGAGAAGCGCCTGGAATGATCGACCTCGAGCTGGAGCGCTGTGCCGAGCTTCAGCTCGCCGCTCTCGACCTTGCCAACGTGAACGAAGAAATCGCCGAGCTTCTTCTGCGTGTCGGTGACGCGGAACTTGATGCCGCCCTCGCCCGTGAGCACGCCTGTGTCTCCGACCTGGCCGCCCGATTCCGCGTAGAACGGCGTCTGGTTCAGCACGATCGCGCCGGTCTCGCCGGCCTTGAGGCTCGTGGCTTCCTTGCCGTCCTTCACCAGCGCGGTCACCACGCCTTCGGCGCTCTCGGTCTCGTAGCCCAGGAATTCGGTCGCGCCCAGCTTTTCGCGCAGCGGAAACCAGATCGCTTCAGAGGCGGCTTCGCCCGAGCCCTTCCAGGACTCGCGCGCCTTGGCCTTCTGGCGCTCCATCGCGTCGGTGAACGAGGCCTGGTCGACGCTGATGCCGCGCGACTTCAGCGCGTCCTGCGTCAGGTCCAACGGAAAACCATAGGTGTCGTAAAGCGTGAAGGCGACGTCGCCGTCGAACATGTCGCCCTTCTTCAAGGACGCGCTCTTCTCGTCGAGGATGGCAAGGCCGCGGGTCAGCGTCTTGCGGAAGCGGGTCTCTTCCAGCCGCAGCGTTTCCTCGATCAAGTTTTCCGCGCGCATCAAATCGGGATAGGCCTGGCCCATCTCGCGCACCAGCGCCCAGACCAGGCGATGCATCAGCGGCTCCTTCGCACCCAGCAGCTGCGCATGGCGCATCGCTCGGCGCATGATCCGGCGCAGCACGTAACCGCGGCCCTCGTTCGAGGGCAGCACGCCGTCCGCGACCAGGAAGGCCGAGGAACGCAGATGGTCGGCGATGACGCGGAACGAGGCGACGGTCTGCTCGTTCGGCCCGTGGCCTAGCGCCGACGATGTCGCGTCGATCAAATGACGGAACAGATCGGTCTCGAACACGCTGTCGACGCCCTGCATGATGCTGGCCATGCGCTCCAGCCCCATGCCGGTGTCGATCGAGGGACGCGGCAGATCCACGCGCTCCTCCTTCGTCACCTGCTCGTATTGCATGAACACGAGATTCCAGAATTCGAGAAAGCGGTCGCCGTCCTCTTCCGTTGAGCCTGGCGGGCCGCCCCAGATGTGATCGCCGCGGTCGATGAAGATCTCCGAGCACGGGCCGCACGGACCGGTGTCGCCCATCGCCCAGAAATTGTCCGAGGTCGGGATGCGGATGATGCGATCCTCGGAGAAGCCGGCGATCTTCTTCCAGAGGCCGGCCGCCTCGTCGTCGGTGTGATAGACGGTGACGAGCAGCTTGTCCTTCTTCAGCCCGTATTCCTTGGTGATCAGCTTCCAGGCCAGCTCGATCGCGCGCTCCTTGAAATAGTCGCCGAACGAGAAGTTGCCGAGCATCTCGAAGAAGGTGAGATGGCGCGCGGTGTAGCCGACATTGTCGAGGTCGTTGTGCTTGCCGCCGGCGCGAACGCATTTCTGCGACGTGGTGGCGCGCTGATAGGGCCGCTTCTCGACGCCGGTGAAGACGTTCTTGAACTGCACCATGCCGGCATTGGTGAACATCAATGTCGGGTCGTTGCGCGGCACCAATGGCGAGGACGACACGATCTCGTGGCCGTTCTCGGCAAAGAAGTTCAGAAAGGTCGACCTGATCTCGTTGACGCCGCTCATGTTCATCCAATCGGGTGTGCCTGGACCCGCTTCTCGCCATCCAAACCGTAACGTTGAGGCTGATATCTGCGGGCCAAAGCGCTTTTAGACAAGGCCAGCTGCGCTGTCCAGAAACTGTGCAAGGAGATCAGAGGGTTGCCGCAGGCGCTCAATCCCGTTGGATAGGACGCGCGGACGCGTTGACAGGCTTGGCCCCGCTGTGGTCTTTACCCATCTGTATCGTACGGCCACGTCGGGAGAGACCGGCTTTAGGCAGCCGGCGCCGAAGGAGCAACCGCCCCGGAAACTCTCAGGCAAAAGGACCGCGTGGCTTTGACAGCATCTGGAAAGAGGCGCCGACGGGCAAATACCTTTTAAGGAAGGTTTGCCCGGATGGCTCCCGCCGACGGGATAATACTCTCAGGCACAGCGACAGATGGGGCTTCGACTGGTGTCCTCAGGGAATCCTCCCGGGGGAACCGCCGAGGGCCCCTGTGATGCTAGCGCGCGACGACCAAGATTCCTTGAAACGTACGCCCCTTCATGGGCTTCATGTCTCCCTGGGCGGCAAGATGGTGCCGTTCGCGGGCTATGACATGCCCGTGCAGTACCCCGCGGGCGTGCTGAAGGAGCACCTCCATACCCGGGCCTCCGCCGGCCTGTTCGACGTCTCCCATATGGGCCAGATCGCGCTCCGGCCGAAATCCGGCAGGGTCGAGGACGCCGCCCGCGCGCTGGAACGGCTGGTGCCGCAGGATATCGTCGCGATCGCGCCGGGGCGGCAGCGCTACGCCCAGTTCA
Source organism: Bradyrhizobium symbiodeficiens (assembly GCF_002266465.3). Taxonomy (NCBI): domain Bacteria; kingdom Pseudomonadati; phylum Pseudomonadota; class Alphaproteobacteria; order Hyphomicrobiales; family Nitrobacteraceae; genus Bradyrhizobium; species Bradyrhizobium symbiodeficiens. The sequence goes on from NZ_CP029427.2 coordinate 4,877,239, forward strand.
CCAATGAAGACGGCGGAATTCTCGACGATCTCATGGTCGCCAATTTCGGCGATCACCTCTTTCTGGTCGTCAACGCCGCTTGCAAGGAAGCGGACGAGGCCCATCTGCGCGCGAATCTCTCCAGCGACTGCGTCATCGAGCCGCTCGCAGATCGCGCGCTGATCGCGCTACAGGGGCCGAAGGCCGAGGCCGCGCTGGCGAAATTGTGTGCAGAGGCGCCCGCCATGAAGTTCATGGATTCCGGCCCGCGCAAGGTTGCCGGCATCGACTGCTTCGTCTCGCGCTCCGGCTATACCGGCGAGGACGGTTTTGAAATCTCGGTTCCGGCGGCCGATGCCGAGCGTCTCGCCAAAACGCTGCTGGACAATCCGGACGTGCTGCCGATCGGCCTGGGCGCCCGTGACAGCCTGCGGCTGGAGGCTGGGCTCTGCCTCTACGGCCACGACATCGACACCGCGACCACGCCGGTCGAGGCCGCGCTGGAATGGTCGGTGCAGAAGTCCCGCCGCAGCGGCGGCGCGCGCGCCGGCGGCTTTCCCGGTGCCGAAAAAATCCTCGCTCATTTCGATCACGGCGCGGCCCGCCGCCGTGTCGGCCTGCTCGCCCAGGGACGCGCGCCGGTCCGCGAGGGCGCGCTGCTGTTCGCCGACGGCGCGGGCGGCGAGCCGATCGGACAAGTCACCTCGGGCGGTTTCGGCCCGAGCCTGAATGCGCCGGTCGCGATGGGTTATGTGCCCACGAGCCAAAGCGCGCTCGGCACAAACCTGTTCGCCGAAGTGCGCGGCCAGCGCTTGGCCGTGCAGGTCGCGGCCATGCCTTTCGTCAAGAACACCTACAAACGCTGAGGATCGACAATGACCACCACGCTGTACACCTCCGACCATGAATGGCTCGCTATCGACGGTGACGTCGCCACCGTCGGGATCACCGACTACGCGCAGTCGCAGCTCGGCGACGTCGTGTTCGTCGAATTGCCCAAGGTCGGCCGCACCCTGAAGAAGGCGGAAGCCGCCGCCGTCGTCGAATCGGTCAAGGCCGCCTCCGACGTCTACGCGCCTGTAACCGGCGAAGTGCTCGAAACCAATGCCGAGCTCGTGGCCGAGCCGGCGCTGGTGAACTCGGACGCGCAAGGCAAGGCCTGGTTCTTCAAGATCAAGATGGCCGACAGGAGCGAGCTCGGCGGCCTCATGGATGAAGCCGCGTACAAGACGCATACGGCTTAAGGACGATGGAGCAAGCGATGACCGCGCACCGCAAGACCAACGGCGACACCGCCGCCAGTTTCGTTCGCCGCCATATCGGCCCGTCGGCGCGCGACGTCACCGCCATGCTCGAAACCGTCGGCGCGAAAAGCGTCGACACCCTGATGGCGGAGACGCTGCCGGCCTCGATCCGGCAGGCCACCCCGCTCGATCTCGGCAAGCCCTTGAGCGAGACCGAGGCGATCGCGCATATGGCCGAACTCGCTGCGCAGAATCAGGTCTTCACCTCGCTGATCGGCCAAGGCTATTCCGGCACGATCCTGCCCGCGGTGATCCAGCGCAACATCCTGGAGAACCCGGCCTGGTACACGGCCTACACGCCCTATCAGCCCGAGATCAGCCAGGGCCGGCTGGAGGCACTGCTCAACTTCCAGACCATGATCTGCGACCTCACCGGGCTCGACGTCGCCAACGCCTCGCTGCTCGACGAGGCCACCGCCGCAGCGGAAGCGATGGCGCTCGCCGAGCGGCACTCGCAGGTCAAGGCGCAAGCCTTCTTCGTCGACAAGGACGTGCATCCGCAGACGCTGGCCGTGATGCGCACCCGCGCCGAGCCGCTCGGCTGGACCCTGATCGTCGGCGATCCCCTCACCGATCTCGACAAGGCCGACGTGCTCGGCGCGCTGCTGCAATATCCCGGTTCTTCCGGCGCGGTGCGCGACCTCCGGCCCGCGATCGCGACACTTAAGGCCAAGGGCGCGCTCGCGATCGTCGCGGCCGACCTGCTGGCCCTGACGCTGCTCGCCTCGCCCGGCGAGCTCGGCGCCGACATTGCGATCGGCTCGGCGCAGCGTTTTGGCGTGCCGATGGGTTATGGCGGACCGCACGCGGCCTATATGGCGGTGCGCGATGCGCTGAAGCGCTCGCTGCCCGGCCGCATCGTTGGCCTGTCTGTGGACTCGCGCGGTGCGCCTGCCTACCGGCTCGCGCTGCAGACCCGCGAGCAGCACATCCGCCGCGAGAAGGCGACGTCGAACATCTGCACCGCGCAGGTGCTGCTCGCCGTGATCGCCTCGATGTACGCTGTCTATCACGGCCCCGAAGGCCTGACGCAGATCGCGCGCAATGTGCATCGCCGCGCCGCCGTGCTGGCGAGCGGCCTGCGCAAGCTCGGCTTTGCGCTTGATAGCGAGAACTTCTTCGACACAATCAGCGTCGATGCAGGCGCCAAGCGCGCCGAGATCGTCGCCCGCGCAGCAGCTGAGAAGATCAATCTCGGTGTGGGCGTGACGAATCTGCGCATCGCGCTCGACGAGACCACGACGTCAGCGACGGTCGAAGCAGTCTGGCGTGCCTTCGGCGGCACGCTTGCTTACGCCGAGGTCGACGCGGAGACGCGCGAGGCGCTGCCGGACGATTTGAAGCGCACCACCGCGTTCCTGAGCCATCCCGTGTTCCACGCGCATCGCTCGGAGACCGAGATGCTGCGCTACATGCGCAAGCTCAGCGACCGCGACCTCGCGCTCGACCGCGCGATGATTCCGCTCGGCTCGTGCACCATGAAGCTGAACGCGACCACCGAGATGATGCCGCTGACCTGGCCGGAGTTTGCGACGCTGCATCCGTTCGTCCCGCGCGAGCAGGCGGCCGGCTATCACGCGCTGTTCGCGCGGCTGGAAAAATGGCTGTGCGACATCACCGGCTATGACGCGATCTCGCTGCAGCCGAATTCGGGCGCGCAGGGCGAATATGCCGGGCTTTTGGCCATCCGCGGCTACCATGCCGCGCGCGGCGAGACGCACCGCAAGATCTGCCTGATCCCCTCCTCCGCCCACGGCACCAACCCGGCCTCGGCCGCGATGGTCGGCATGGACGTGGTGGTGGTCGCCTGCGAGAAGAACGGCGACGTCGACGTCAATGATCTCCGCGCCAAGGCCGAGAAGCATTCCAACGACCTCGCCGCGGTCATGATCACCTATCCCTCGACCCACGGCGTGTTCGAGGAGCACATCCGCGAGATCTGCGACATCGTGCACGGCCATGGCGGCCAGGTGTATCTGGACGGCGCCAACCTCAATGCGCAAGTCGGCCTGAGCAGGCCCGGCGATTACGGCGCCGATGTCAGCCATCTCAATCTGCACAAGACCTTCTGCATCCCGCATGGCGGCGGCGGCCCCGGCATGGGCCCGATCGGCGTCAAGGCACATCTGGCGCCGTTCCTGCCCGGTCATCCCGCGACAAAGGCTGACGCACCGGTCGGCCCGGTCTCGGCCGCCCCGTTCGGCTCGGCATCGATCCTGACCATCTCCTACATCTATATCCTGATGATGGGCGGCGAAGGCCTGAAGCGCGCCACGGAGATCGCGATCCTCAACGCCAACTACATCGCAGCACGCCTCGATCCGCACTTCCCGGTGCTCTACAAGAACGAGAAGGGCCGCGTCGCCCATGAGTGCATCGTCGATCCCCGGCCGCTGAAGCCCACGTCCGGCGTCACCGTCGACGACATCGCCAAGCGCCTGATCGACTACGGCTTCCACGCGCCGACCATGAGCTTCCCGGTGCCGGGCACGCTGATGATCGAACCGACCGAATCGGAATCGAAGGCCGAGCTTGATCGCTTCTGCGACGCCATGGTCGCGATCCGCAAGGAGATCGCCGAGGTCGAGGCCGGCCGCTTCAAGATCGAAGCGTCACCGCTGCGCCACGCCCCGCATACGGTGCACGACATCGCGGACGATGATTGGAAGCGGGCCTACACCCGCGCCGAAGGCTGCTTCCCCGCCGGCAGCTCGCGCACCGACAAATACTGGAGCCCGGTCGGCCGCGTCGACAACGTCTACGGCGACCGCAATTTGGTGTGCTCCTGCCCGCCGGTGAGCGATTACGCGGAAGCCGCGGAGTAGGACGCGACGTAGGATGGGTAGAGCGCAGCGAAACCCATCACTGCGTTCCCTTCCGGCGACAGAAAAGCGGCGGATTTCGCTGCGCTCTACCCATCCTACAATCTAGCCGTCAGGCCAACGCATCAGGCATCCCGACCGGGTCACAAGGCTCTGGCAATGGGTACTCGCGACCGTGAGTGCCCAGGCTTGGGATTTATCGATCTTGCCCTGGAGATCAGCTAGCGCCTGCGCCTGCCAGTGCGCTCTTTCGCGTCCCAGCGGCAAGGATTCGGTCTCCGAGGCAATTCCGACAAAAGGCAAAATATCGGGATCGTCTTCAAGGCGGGCCTTGAAGCTGCTCCTCGCAATTGCCCTGGCACCTTCCACCGGAGACACGCTTCCGGAAAGTATTCCTTTCGCCGTCCCAATAATGATTTGGCGAGCAGCAATGACCTCGGATTGATTCCAACTCACGGCGATCCCAGTCTCACCAACTGATCCGGATATATCTTGTATCACAAAAACGAAACGGGCGCCGACGACGTCGGCAACTCAACGTCCTCAGCGCCCGCTCCTCGCGAAAAACTCTACGATTTAGAACTTACTCCTCCGCCGGCTCCTCGCCGTCGGCGTCGCGCTCCGGCGTGCCGGCGAGAATCTGCTCGGCGATCAGGCCGGAGTTCTGGCGGATCGAGGTCTCGATCTTGGCGGTGATGTCGGGATTGGCCTTCAGGAACGCTTTCGAGTTCTCGCGGCCCTGGCCGAGGCGCTGGCTGTCATAGGAGAACCATGCGCCTGATTTCTCGACGATGCCGGCCTTGACGCCGAGGTCGAGGATCTCGCCCATCTTGGAGACGCCCTCGCCGTACATGATGTCGAACTCGACCTGCTTGAAGGGCGGCGCCAGCTTGTTCTTCACCACCTTGACGCGGGTGGTGTTGCCGACCACTTCGTCGCGCTCCTTGATCGCGCCGATGCGGCGGATGTCGAGGCGGACCGAGGCGTAGAACTTCAGCGCGTTGCCGCCGGTGGTGGTTTCCGGCGAGCCGTACATCACACCGATCTTCATGCGGATCTGATTGATGAAGATCACCATGGTGTTGGACTTGTTGATCGAGGCCGTCAGCTTGCGCAGCGCCTGGCTCATCAACCGCGCTTGAAGGCCCGGCAGCGCATCGCCCATCTCGCCCTCGAGCTCGGCCTTCGGCACCAGGGCCGCGACCGAATCGACCACCAGAACATCGACCGCCCCCGACCGCACCAGCGTGTCGCAAATCTCCAGCGCCTGCTCGCCGGTATCGGGCTGCGAGATCAGGAGCTCGTCGATGTTGACGCCCAGCTTGCGTGCATAGACCGGGTCGAGCGCATGCTCGGCGTCGATGAAGGCGCAGATGCCGCCCTTTTTCTGCGCTTCGGCCACCGTATGCAGCGCCAGCGTGGTCTTGCCCGAGGATTCCGGCCCGTAGATTTCCACGACGCGCCCCTTGGGCAGGCCGCCGATGCCGAGCGCGATGTCGAGCCCGAGGGACCCGGAAGAGACCGCCTCGACGTCCATCGAGCGGTCGTTCTTGCCGAGCCTCATCACCGAACCCTTGCCGAACTGACGCTCGATCTGGGAGAGCGCGGCGGCCAGAGCTTTACTCTTGTCCATGGAAGATCCTTCGACGATACGCAGGGCAGTGGTGGACATTGGGTCGTGCTCCTTATGGCGAGGATTCGCTAGAGGGACAAACGATTGGCGAGGCGGCTCGTCGATAGAGGCAATGTACCCTATCTGTTCTATGTTCGCAATATGTTCTTTTACGGATTCAAACGCTGGCCTGTTTGTGAGTGGCCTGTTTTGCATAGCGGAATTCCTCGCTTGCTGCAGGCATAGCGCGTACTGTGGTTCCATCACCGCCCCACCATCGGCATCTATCGGTGACTGAGAGTATCGCGCTCCCGCCTCCTACACGGAGAGCATCATGACGCGCACCAAATCCCACCGGCCTGAGCTTTCGCTAGTTGATCGGCTTGTACTCGAGGCCAACCGACTGAAAGACGAGGCGCACAAGCTTCCCCACGGCCCCCTTCGGGATGCCATGATCCGGAAAGCGCGCCAGACTGAAACAGCCATACAGGTCGACCAGTGGCTTTCATCACCGGGTCTGCGAGCTCCGAGGTGAGCAAACAGTAAAGGCTATTTCGGGAGTGGCCGAATTTGAGGTGGCGCCTGCGCAAGAAGCCGACGACTTGCGTTGATATGCTCCCGCGTCTGATCGACAACGGACCTAAGTAGCTCCGTTTTCCGCCTAGTCTTGTCCAAGGCTTCTCTCGCCTCTTCGCGGGCGCGGCGCTGGCTGCTGATCATTGCGATTCTCACAACTGCCAGAACATCGCCAAATTTCCTAGCTGTCGCCCTAACCTACGATAAGGGCCGCGTCTGTGGGCGGCCTCTTGCAGATCTGCCTCTCACGGGCTCTTCGCTGCCAAGCTCCGGGGGCGTTAGCAATCAATAGGCCGATCCGGCACCAGTCACCCGGCAAGTCGATCGCGGAGTGACTGGCCTGCCTTGAAATCCTGTGTGGCCCCTGAACCTAATCCAGCCTCGCCCTGACCAATCTCCACTGGAGGATTGCAATTTCCAGTTCCAGCGTAGCGCCACTGAGCATTATTAGCTTGGTGGCGTCCTCGTTTGGTGGCTCAGTTTGGAAATCGAGTGGCCTATTTCGGCCTGTACCCGGAATTCTGGTGCTGGCCTGTTTCCGACCTCAGTCGCCTGGTTTGAAAATCGCAGTGGTCCAAGCTTGGCGATCCGGGTTCCACCGTTACGACCGCGGCGCAGTAGCCGCTTGGGCGGCCTCGTGCTCTGTCGCCAACGCCGAGCCGCCGAATAATACGCCGCAAGCTCTCTGGCTTGCATGAAGAAGTATGGTTTTACTTATGCCGAATGGCGCGCCTACACGGTGCCGGCGTCGAGGGCCGTTCCATATCGCAACTGTCGCGACGGGAAAGGCAAACCTCCACAAAGGCCGCCTCAGTGGGCGGCCTCTTTCATTGCCCCTTCACTTTCCAGCCGCCCCGCCCATCCGGCTCCATGCCCGTCATCGGTGGGATCGTTGGTTGGCACCTAAGCGCCGAGTGTCCTAATTCCCCTCCGCGAATGTGGAATCAAGAAAGGGTCGCATTCGCGCGACCCCTTGCCGGAAAATTTATTCGGAATGAAATAGCAGCCCCGGCAAGAGCAATCCTGACTCTATCCACAAGGTTGAGGAATCCGGAATAACACGGTGTTCCTTTACCGGAACCTAGTGTCCTGATTTCCCGAAATGAGTGTCCTACTTAGGACAGATTCACGCGCCGACCGAATTTGCGCGAGCATGCATCGAGGACCAGCGCGAACTCCTCAGGAAGCTCCGTCGCAAGATGAATTGAGGCCGCGCCAGCCGGCGGCCTCTTTCATTCAGACGCGTGTGGCGGCGGCCAGGATGAGCTCGGATCCAGGATCCCGGCGGTGTCCCGTGCGACCGGATTCCTACGGGGCGCCAAGCTCCGGAATCGACTCGCCAATTCTGTCACCAGATGCGCCGGCGTGTGAATGATCATCCCTTTTGAGGCGCCTGCCTCCGTTGATGGACTGTCCGCGGCTGACCGGTTCCTGTTGTGCGCACAAGTGCACAGACACCGATCCGTCGATTGTCCCAAATGAGCCATCACCGCCCGAAGCGTGGCGACTATCGGTGATGAGAACGCCGATTGCGCTCCGGCCTTCCTCGCACGGAAAGGAGCATGCCATGTTCAAGCGGCGACGTTACAAGCAGCAGCTGACCCTTCAAGACCGGCTTTCCGCATGGGTGAAGCAGGTCCAGCAACAGGCTTCGAAGCTTCCGCCCGGGCCCGAGCGGGATGCCCTGCTCAAGAAGGCCCGCCAGGCCGACGTCGCCAATCACCTGCAAGACTGGGCCAAATCCCCCGGACTGCAACCGCCGAAATAGCAAGGCTGCGGCAACGTCGTTTCCCGACCGAAGCTGACGCGCATCAAAGACGCATGGCCCGGCCGCCGTCAGAATTCCGTAATCCTGCGGCACCGAACCTTTTCGCGGTGCTGGGCCTTCTCCAGGATGAGACCGCAACTCCGGGGACTCGATCATGACGGAAAACACGCACCGCGATACGACCAGGCGCAATCCCCTGCTGGAGGCGGCGCATCGGGAGATGATGAAGTTCGAGCGCCAGGAAAACGAGTTCCGCAAGAAGGACCGCGAAGAGCGCGCCGCCGAGCTCCAGCTTCCCCTGAACGACATCAAGATCCACTAGAGCATTTTCGGTTTGATTGAATCAGAACCGAAGCTCCAGATTCTCGTTTTGACGCGTTTCCTTCACGCGAACCGGTGTCCGCTTCGCTCGAAAACGCTCTAGCGCTTGCCAGAGTTGCTTTAGCGGCACTTCAGCACCACGATTAAGACACTGAGACAACAACGAAATTTCCATGCCGCCTACTGTGCATGGGGTTGTTTTTCAGTTTTTTAGTTTTGACAATGCGGCATGCTCCGCGCCCCATCATCGCAGGGCACGGCTGGCCGCCCCCGCGCCACCTAAAGCAGCGCCAGCAGCACGAGGCCGATCACCAGCACGACGAAGCCAGCCGCTGTCGCGGCGGCGAATGACCGCTCTACGTTATCCATGATGCCACCCCTGGCGTGCCACGTTTCCCCCATGGCGGCGCCGAACGGCGTGGAATCTTGCCGACGGGTGTGTCCGCAGTCGTGCGGGCCGATGACGAAATTGGGACGGGTGCGGGGCCAGTCTGCGGCCTCGGCGGAGGGCCCGGAAATCTGCCGCCTGTCAGGCTGCCGTAAGCGGGGCCGGCTAGGGTGATGCTGCTATGGTGTTGCAGCCCAGCACCTCAGCCTCCAATAACTCTCGGCCCCGCCTGGCTCTCGTCGGGCGGGGCTTTTTCACGCCTGCCGGGCGGTTCGCGGCTCCCTCTCCTCCCGCGTCAGGAGCAGCGAGAAGGCGCGGATCGCGGGCGCCGCCAGCAGCACGATCGGCAGCATCGCGGCCCATGCCATCAGCCACGAAACCATCCAGTGCCCGACGAAGCCCATCGCATCGCCTGCGGGCAGGCTCGCAATCCCCGACGCGACCAGCGAGGTCAGTCCGGACTGGATGATGCCGAAGATGAAATGACTGTAGCGGCGGGGAATGCCGAGCATGACGGGCCCATGTTGCTGGTTGCCGTGATCAGGCCAAGCAAGGCACATGCCGCGCTTGCAGGGAATCGGTCATCCCCGGCGCGGCCCTGCGGCCTGTTCGATCGGCGCCCCCATGCAGCCGGGTGCAGGCCAGGAACTCTGTTCATGGTCGGAGAACCACGGAGCGTTCCGTAATCCGGCACCTTCAGGCAGTGCGGCGTGTTTCGGACGAGGCTTCGCTTGTTTCGGCGTCCGCGCGCTTTCGAGATATCCCCGAACTATCCGGGGCTTACCGCCAAAATTTGCTTGTGTCCGGAATATTGTGACGCCCAACATGTTTGCAGTCATGGAAGTGAATCGTGGGGAGGTCACCATGAATCACAGGGGCATCGAGTTCACCGTCGCCAAGACGGCGATTCCTGGAATCTGGCAGTGGCAGTTCCGCATTGGCGAGCAGGTCAAGTCCGGCAAGACCGAGACGAAGATCGATCTGTTGGCGATCCGGCGCGTGCAGCTGCGGATCGACCGGGAGCTGAAGCGAGCGGCCGGACAGCCTGAAGCGGGCGGATGACGGTCGGCGTCGGATGGCGCCTTGTGCACCGGCAGCGCCACGGCTGGGAGCTGCGGTGGAACATCATCCGTAGCCGCCCGGAATTGATCTGACGGTGGTTTGGGATTGCACTGCGCGCGTTCATGGCCCGAGGCGAGGCCATCACGCGTGCCATCGGTGCCAGCCATGCCGCTGTATTTCTTTCGAATCCGGAATGGAAGTTACTCGGGCTGCGCGGACCAGGCGACGGAGTTTGCCGATCGCAATTCGGCCTGGAAAGAGATGACCAATGTCTGCGCCGACATGACCGCCGGCATTGCCCGCAAGCTCCAGGAAAATTCCGAATGGCACATGGAGCTGCTGGACGAGGCCAAGGAGCCCGTGTTCCGGATTCGCATCGTTGCCGAAACCCTCGACTAGCAGGTATCGAGATCAGTCCGCGCTGGGCAGCCGCCGCATGGTGAATTCGATGTCGCCGCCGGGCAACTCGCGCCAAGTCTCTACCGCACTCATGTAGCCGGCCTTGGGGTAGCGGGCGAAGAAAGCCTGCGCCCTTTCCCGCGCCGCCGCGCGCGGCAGCGTGAAGGTCTCGCGCAGATAGCCGTCGCGGACCGTCTGGCCCGGCTTGCCGGCGATGTTGCGCCGGCGCGCCATCCGCTCGGCGAGATCCCGCGGACGGTCGGCCATGTCCTGCCCTCCTCTACGCGCTACGCTCAGCACAATGTAGGGCCTGGGCCTGACGAAGAGGAGTCCCATCCGAGAAGCGCCATTGCCGCCTCCCGAACGGAGTTCGGTCAGTTGGCGGCCGTCCCGCTTTTGGTCTTCTTCGGCGCGCTGGTGGCGGCCGAGGCCTTCGGCGCCGCCGGCTGCTTCGGCGGATCGGCGCGCATGCCGCCCCAGGGATCGTTGGACGCCTTGGTGTCCGGAATCTTCTTCAGCGTTTCCTTGTAGGCCTTTTCACGCTCGGCTTCCGCGGCCTTCTCCTCGGGAGTCTTGCTCGGACCGTCCTGCAGCAAATTGAGCTGCGGCATTTGCGCGTAGGTCGGTCCGGCCAGCACGACCAGCACCGCGGCCAAACGGAAAAGCTTCATCATCCACTCCTTGATCATCCATGAGGCGCGAATCGTCCGCACCTCGCCATCCCAGTCGCGGCCGCAGAGGCCTGTCGAGGCCCGCTAGAGCCGGTCCGATCTGCACGATTTCGGCGCATGCAGCCAGTCGTCCCAGATCGGACCACACTTGGTGCACCCGCTCAGCGCGAGGCCGAGCGCTGCCATACCAAAGACGAGGACACACCGACGCAATATCATCCACCCACACCCAAGCAAGGCATCATATCGGGCCAAGTCAGGCATTTTCAAGCCGACCGGCCCGGCGCCAGACCGGGTGACTTTGCCGCGCCGATGCGCACAATGCTCGAAACATCCGGCAATGCAGGAGAACGCGACAGCAATGCAAATGCAGCCAGACGCCGAATTCGGCCTCCCCGACGCCAGACGCATCCTCGCCGAGGTTTTTGCCCCCTGGGTCCAGGATCTCGACCTCACCGTCGAGCGCCTCGAGCACGCGCAGCCGGCGGATGCGCCGGACTGGCAGCCGGGCGCACTGCTGCGCATGCCGTTTTCGGAGCGGTTGTGCCGGAATGGCGGCATTGTCTGCGGCCAGGCCCTGATGGCGCTCGCCGACACCGCGATGGTGATCGCGATCCTGGCGGCCAATCGCGGCTACCGCCCCATGACCACGGTCGACCAGACCACGCATTTCATGCGCGCAGTGTCCTCATCGGACGTGATTGCTGACGCCCGCGTCGTACGGCTCGGGCGCACCATGAGCTTTGGCCGCGTCACGCTGCTCTCGGCCGCCGACAACAAGCCGGTCGCGATGGTATCGAGCGCGTTCGCAATGTTGCCGGGCTGAGCAGCATTTCAAAGACGAGCCGCGTGAGCGCAAAGCGCACCGCGGCAAAGACCGAAGCGCGATTGCATCCGCGCTTCGGTCCGCACGCTTCATTACTTGCCCAGCACTTCGTCGGCCGCGGTGACGATGCTGGCGGTCGGGTTCTTTCCGCAATAGGCACCGAACTTCTTGGCGTTCTCGATGAACACGTCGGTGTCGATGATCGCGTTGTCCTCGTCGCCCTTGTACCAGCCGTCCATCCAGGTCAGCACGACCTGGATGTTGTCTTCGCCGCTCTCGAGGAACTGCTTGCAGCTCATGGTCGAGAGGTCCCACTTGACGGCGTGGGCGGGCATCGACGACAGCGAGAACGCGGCGGCGAGCAGAATCGAAAGCGTGGTCTTCATCAATATCTCCATCGGCGCGCAGCGCCATAAAAGAAGAGCGTGTGGGTAAAGTCGGCGGAGGAATTCTCCGCGCCGACGTCGTAAACGAAGTCTGAAGCGCCGTGCAAGTAGCGCCAGTATTGAGTTTAGTTCAACGTAATTTCTATGCACTATTTCACGATCATCATGAAGGACCGAAGCGGATGATCGAGAAGCGAGCAGCGCAGCGTCACCGGGTTTTCAAGGGTGGAACGATCACCTTTGAAAACAGCGGCATTCCCTGCACCGTGCGAAACATGTCGGCGGGCGGCGTGGCGATCGACCTCGACACCCCCGTCACATTGCCGCAATCGATCACGCTATCGATCACGCGCGACGATTTCGTCCGGAATTGTCGTACAATTTGGCGCAGTGACAAGCGTATCGGCCTCGCCTTCGTCCAATAGCGCGCGCGATGTGAACGAACGTTCGCATCGCATCCACAACGCCATTATGATTGCGTGATACGACGACGGCGACGCCAGCGCAGGCCTGCGATCACGAGCGCAACGATCGCGATTCCGATGGTCGCTGATGCCGCGAAGAATCGTCCACCGGGACGATCGATGGTGCGCGACCACAATGTCGGCGCCTCGCCTGGCCGCGCCAGGCGGAACGCGACCACGCTGTCGCCGATCGAGGTGCCGGCTTCGGAGTGGCCGCCGGCGCCGATCGCGACATATTGCTCGCCCTTCCACAAATAGGTCATGGGATTGGCGACGCCGGGCACCGGCAGCCGCCCCTGCCACAGCTCCTTGCCGCTTCGCGCATCGAAGGCACGCAAATAAGCATCCATCGCGCCGGTAAAGACGAGGCCGCCCGCCGTGACCGCGAGCCCGTTGACGAGAGGCGTGCCCCAGGGCAGCGGCGCACCGAGCGGCGCCAGGTCTTCAGTGGTGCCGACCGTCGAACGCCAGAGGATCTTGCCGGCCTTCAGATCGACCGCGACCATCTCGCCCCAGGGCGGCTTGTTGCAGAGCAGACCGAGCGGCGACATCATCACCGCGCGCGACATCGCAAACGGCGCGCCGCGCTGCTGGCCGAAATCATGCCCGGGCGGCGGACTGAATCCGGCGGCCTCCGCGCGCGGGATCAGCCTGATGAGGTGAACGGCGCGCCCGGTGTTGGCGTAGAGAATCTGCCGGACCGGATCGAAGGCCGCGCTGCCCCAGTTCACCCCGCCGCCGGTGAAGGGAAACTCCAGCGTGCCCTGCACGGAAGGCGGCGTGAACAGACCGTCGTTGCGCGCCTCCGCGAACTGGCGCTCGCAGGACGAGCGGCGCAGTGCCGGCAGCAGCGAGAGCGCGTCGTCGGTCGAGATCGTCTGTGAGATCAGCGCCGGCACATGCGTCGGAAACGGCTGCGTCGGCGACAACGCCTCCCCTTCCGCGCCGCCCTGCGGCACCGCGCGTTCTTCCACCGGCCAGACCGGCTTGCCGGTCTCGCGGTCGAGCACGAAGACAAAACCCTGCTTGGTCGGCTGGATCACGACGTCGCGCTGGCCGTCACCCGCATCGAGGCGCGCAAGCGTCGGCTGCGCCGCCAGATCGTAATCCCAGACGTCGTGATGCACGGTCTGGAATGCCCATGCGAGCTCGCCGGTCTCGAGGCGCAATGCGACCACCGAATTGGCATGCTCGTTGTTGCCCGGCCGCTTGCCGCCCCAGAAATCCGGCGACGGCGAGGACGTCGGCAGGAACACCAGGCCGCGCGCCGCGTCGACCGACATCGGCGCCCAGACATTGGCGTGCCCGGCTTCGATGCCGTCACGCTTGAGCGGCTCGAAGCTCCAGCGCGCCCGGCCGGTGCGCGCATCGAACGCACGTACCACGCCGCTCGGCGCATCGACGCGGCGGTTGTCGGAGATCGCGGAGCCGACCACGACGACACCCCGGCCGACGGCCGGCGGCGAGGTGATCTGGAATTCCCCGGGCCATTCCAGGGCAATGCCGATATCGAGCTTCACCTCGCCGCCATTGCCGAAGCCGGCACAGGGAAGTCCCGTCTTCGCATCGAGCGCGATCAGGCGAACGTCGTTGGTGCCCATAAAGATGCGCGAGCGACAGGCGGCATCCGCGGGCGCCTCATCGTCGGTCCAGCGGGTGACGCCGCGGCAGACGTAGCGATTGGCGGGACGCTGATTGGTCGCGATCTTCGGATCGTAACGCCATTTCTGCGCGCCCGTGCCGGGATCGAGCGCAATGACCTCGTTGAACGGCGAGCAGAAGATCAGGCTGTCCTCGACGAACAGCGGCGTTGCCTGGAATTTGGTTCGCCGCATCACCTCCGGCGCGCGCACCGCGAGATCGCCGGTGCGGAATTCGAAGGCCCGAACCAGATTGCCGACATTGTCGGGCGTGATCTGTTGCAGCGGCGAGAAGCGCGAGCCGCCTGCATCGCCGCCCCAACTTTCCCAGGCCGCGCTTGGTCGCACGGCGATCAACAGCAGCGCAACGACCCCGATCGGAACTCGCAGGCCGGTCCGCAAAGCTCGCCTCGCTCTATTTCGGCTTCTTGGCGGGTTCGCTCGGACGCGCCCCGCCCCACGGATCGTACTTGTCCTTGGGCTCGGGAATGCGCTCGAGCGCGGCCTTGTAGGCTTTCTCGTCGACCTTGGGCTTGTTGTCAGCCGGTTTGCCTGCGTCATTGGGGGACCGCCGGCCCTGCGCCTGCGCCGAAGCAATCGCCAGCGCCATGACCGCAGCCGCTATGACCAAAATCCTCATCGGTGCAATCCCCCTCGTCTGGGGTACAAACTTAGCCTGCAATTCCGGAATATGAAATGCCGCGAGCTCCAGCACTTCAGCAAAACTTGATTGCCGGGGACTTCGCCGGATCGCTTTCCTGCCTATCTGTTCGGCCGCAGGGAACCTTCACGGATGTTGCGGATCATTGCTCATGCGACGCTGCTCGCCGGCGCGCTCGCACTCGGTGCCTGCGGCTTTGCCGACAGCCGCGCGCCGGTGCCGGAATTCATGCGGATGAAGGAAACCGAGCAGCCACCGCCCGAAGCCGCCCCCGACGTCAAGCGCGTGGTGCGCGAGCAGATCGATGTCGTCTTCCTCACCACCTCCTATCCACGCGCCGTGCACGTCGCCATGCCCCACCGGGAGGCGCGCGGACCGGGCTGGACCGCCTGCGTCCGCGCCGAGCTCACCTCCGCGACCGGCACTTCGCTCGGCGCCCAGACCTACATCGTGACGATATCAGGAGGAAAGGTGGTCGACCGCCGGCGCGCGGAAGCCGACGACATCTGCGGGACCGAGACCTACGAGCCGATTTAGGAGCCGCGGCAAAGAGCGGGCTTCGGGAAAAACCTGCAAACCAGCCGGGAACAATCACCGCCTCCCCTTCTTGTCGTCCCATAGGGCAGTTGCGGTGGAGGACAGAATGAAGACATTTACGATTGCGCTTTTGGCAGGCGTCGGCGCTTTGGCAGCCGCGTCGGGTGCGAAGGCATCCGATATCTACACGAGCAGCGAGTACACCAATCCGGATCTCGTCCAGCAGGTTCGGCTTGTCTGCGACGACGCCGGCCGCTGCTATCGCACCCGCGGCGGCGCGCGCGTGATCGTGCGCGATTCCTACAATTCCATGCCGCGTGATGGCTACCATGAGCGGCGGACGTATCGTCGCGACTGGGATGACGGGCCGCGCGCCGGCGTCGGTATTCGCGCTCCCGGCGTCAGCGTCGGCGTAGGCGTCGGCGACGGCCGCTGGTAATAATAGCGAGCTAAGGCAAAAGGACCGGACGACGATTGTCGCCCGGTCCTTTTCGCATCAGACGCCCAACGGCGCCGCTCAGCTGGAAGCAGTCTGCTGCTGGAACTGCTCGTACGCCGCGATCGCGTCGGCCGCGTACATCAGCGACGGTCCGCCGCCCATATAGACGGCCATGCCGAGCGTCTCCTCGATCTCTTCGCGGCTCGCACCGAGCTTGACGAGCGCCTCGGCGTGAAAGCCGATGCAGCCGTCGCAATGCGCGGCGACGCCGAGCGCCAGCGCCATCAGCTCCTTGGTCTTCTTGTCGAGCACACCGTCGCGCGCGGCCGCCTGGGCGAGCGCGGAAAATCCCTTCATCGTATCGGGAATGTCGCCCCGCAGCTTCTTCAAATTGGCCGAGATGTTCCTGGTGATATCGACGTAGTTCTTGTCCATTGGATCCTCATGAGCTGGATTTGGCTGTGGTCGAAGCCTCCTCGCGCGGCGCGCGCAAGGCGATGTAGATCGCGGGGATTACCAGCACGGTGAGCAGCGTCGACGAGGCAAGCCCGAACAGGAGCGAGATCGCCAGCCCCTGAAAGATCGGATCGAGCAGGATGGTCGCGGCCCCGATCATGGCCGCAAGCGCGGTGAGAAGGATCGGCTTGAAGCGCACCGCGCCGGCCTCCAGCACCACCTCGCGAAGCGACTTGCCGTCTGCGCCGCTGTGCCTGATGAAGTCGACCAGCAGGATCGAGTTGCGCACGATAATGCCCGCCAGCGCGATGAAGCCGATCATCGAGGTCGCGGTGAACGGCGCCCCCAGCAGCCAGTGCCCGATCAGGATGCCGATCAGCGTCAGCGGAATCGGCGTCAGGATGACGAGCGGCAGACGGAAGCTCCTGAACTGGGCGACGACCAACACGTAAATCCCGAGGATGGCCGCGCCGAAGGCCGCACCCATGTCGCGGAAGGTCACCCAGGTGATTTCCCACTCGCCGTCCCACAGCAGCGTCGGACGCGACTCGTCCGTTGGCTGGCCGTGCAGGCTGATCGCGGGCTTCGGCAGCTTGCCCCAATCATGGGCATCCACGCGATCGGCGACCGCGAGCATGCCGTAAAGCGGCGCCTCGAAGCGCCCGGCAAGCTCGGCCATCACCATGTCGGCGAAGCGGCCGTCGCGGCGGAAGATCGTCGGCGAACCCTGCTCCATGGTCGCTTTCACGACCTGACCGAGTTCGACCACCGTCTTGCTGCCTGGCAAGGTGTTGGCCGGCACCGGCGTGGAGGCCAGAGCCTCGTCCCAGACCAGATCGCGCTTTCCGAGATGCACCGCGATCTCGATCGGATTGCGGTCCTCGCCGCGATGCGAATAGCCGATCGAGATGCCGCCGAACAGCGCCTGGATGGTGTCGTAGACGTCGCGCTGCTCGACGCCGAAGAATTCGAGCCGGTCCTGGTCGATCGAGAGCCGCAGCCGTGGCCGCTTCTCGCCGATGGAATCGTCGATGTCGACGATGAACGGCACTTCCGCGAAGACCTTCTTGAGCTCGGCCGTGACCGCACGGCGTGTGGCTGCATCGGGACCGTAGACCTCGGCGAGCAGCGTCGAAAGCACCGGCGGCCCGGGCGGCACCTCGACCACCTTGATGCTGGTGCCCTTGGGCGGATCGAGCGCCTTCAGCTTCTCGCGGAGTTCGAGCGCGATCTCATGGCTCGCGCGCTTGCGCTCGCCCCGCGCGGCCAGGTTCACCTGCACCTCGCCGAGCTCGGGCCTCTCCCGAAGATAATAGTGCCGCACCAGGCCGTTGAAATTGAAGGGAGCCGGCGTGCCGGCATAGGATTGCAGCGAGGTCGCCTCCGGCAGTTGCCGCGCGATCTCGGCGGCACCGAACAGCGTGCGCTCGGTCGCCTCCAGGCTCGCCCCTTCAGGCAGATCGACCACGACGGCGATCTCCGACTTGTTGTCGAACGGCAGCAGCTTGACCGTCACCGATTTGGTCGCGAACAGCGTCATCGACAGTAGCGTTGCAATGCCGACGCCGAGCAGGAAGATCCAGGCCGAGCGCTTGCTCCTGACGATCGGCGTGGCGAAGCGCCGGTAGATCCGGCCGAGCCGACCCTCATCGTGCGAAGCATGAGCAGCCGCCATCTCGCCCTTCGGCGCGAGCTTGAGCATCAGCCAGGGCGCCACCACCATGGCGACGAAGAACGAGAACAGCATGGCAGCCGACGCGTTGGCCGGGATCGGTGCCATATAGGGGCCCATCAGGCCCGACACGAACAGCATCGGCAGCAGCGCCGCGACCACAGTGAGCGTCGCAACGATGGTGGGATTGCCGACCTCCGCCACCGCCTCGATGGTCGCCTGCAGGCGCGGCCGGCCGTCGCGCATGCCCCAGTGCCGCGCGATGTTCTCGACCACGACGATGGCGTCGTCGACGAGAATGCCGATGGAGAAGATCAGCGCGAACAGGCTGACGCGGTTGATGGTGTAGCCCATCAGATTGGCGGCGAACATCGTCAGCAGGATCGTCGTGGGAATCACGACGAAGGTCACCAGAGCCTCGCGCCAGCCGATCGCGACCGCGATCAGGATGACAATCGAGACCGTCGCGAGAGCGAGGTGAAACAGCAGCTCGTTGGCCTTCTCGTTGGCAGTCTCGCCGTAATCGCGCGTCACCGTCACCTGGACGTCATCGGGGATGAGTCGCCCCTTCAGTCCCTGCAGGCGATGGTCGATGTCGGCCGAGACCACAACCGCGTTGGCGCCGGCGCGCTTGGCGAGCGCGAGGCTGACCGCGGGCACCCGCGACCACTGCCCCTTGGCATCGCGCGCATCGTTCCAGACGCGGTGCTCGAGCGTATTCGGCCCGACGACGACGGAGGCCACGTCCTTGACGTAGACCGGCCGTCCGTCGCGGGTCGAGATCAGGAGGAGGCCGATGTCGGGGATGCCCGACAACGTCTGGCCGGCCGCGACATTGCGCACGATGCCGGCATCGCGGACCTGGCCCGCCAGGAATGAGCGGTTGGCATCCTTCACCTTGGCGACGAGCTGCTGCAGCGTAACGCCGAACAGCGACAGCTTTTCCGGATCGGGTTCGACCCGGATCTGCTGGGCCGCGCCGCCGGAAATGTAGGTCAGACCGATATTGTCGACCTTCATCAACTCCGAGCGCAGCTTGTCCGCGAGTTCGAACAGATCCTTGTCGGTCCAGCGCTCGGCGGCCTCCGGCTTCGGCGACAGCGTCAAGACCGTCACCGCAACGTCATTGATGCCGCGGCCGACGATCGAAGGCTCGGGGATCCCGACTGGAATGCGATCGAGATTGGCGCGGATTTTCTCGTGGACGCGGAGGATCGCATCCTCCGCCTTCGTTCCGACCAGAAACCGCGCGGTGACCATCACGCGGTCGTCCTCGGTCTGGCTGTAGACGTGCTCGATGCCGTCGATGCCCTTGACGATCGCTTCCAGCGGCTTGGTGACGAGCTCGACCGCGTCGGGTCCGCGCAAGCCATCGGCGTTGACGCGAATGTCGACCATCGGCACGGAGATCTGCGGCTCCTCCTCGCGCGGAATCACGACCACAGCGATGAGGCCGACGACGAGCGATGCAAGCAGGAACAATGGCGTCAGCGGCGAGCCGATCGTCGCCTTGGTCAGCCGGCCTGAGAGTCCGAGATTCACGGCCGCACCAACTGGTCGCCGGTACGGATGCCGGACAGGATTTCAAGTCCATCGGGAAGCGCGGGCGTCGGCAGCTCGCGGCCGCGCTGCACCGGCACGTCGACCACTCCGCCGGACTTTTGAAGCTGGACGTAGTCGATGCCGAACCGGGTCTTCACGTAGCCTGCCGGAATCACGAAAGCCGACCGCTTGCCGCCGGAGATCCACACGCGCAGCCGATCGCCGACGAAATATTCGCCGAGTCCCTCGACGGTCGCGTCCGCAATGACCCGCCCCTCCTCGATCTGCGGATAGACGAGATCGACGACGCCCCATCTGCCGGCTTCGCCACCAAGCTCCGCACCATCGACGCGGACCTTGTCGCCGGCCTTGAGAGAGCGCGCATGGCGCTCGGGCACCCGCAACCGCAGCTTGAAGTTCTGCTGCGCGACGGTAACGATGGGATCACCGGGCAATACGACGGAACCAACCGTGATAAGCCTCTTCAGCACACGTCCCCCTGCCGGTGCCAGCACCTGACCCTGGTTGAGCTGCTCGTTGATGACGGCACGCTCTGCGGTCTTGGCGCGCAGGCCGTTCTCCGCCACGTTCAGCGCCGTCCTCTGCTCGTCGAGCTTGACGCGCGGCAGAATGCCACGCTCAACCAAACCCTCGATTCGCGTGAAATCGACTTGCGCCTGGCTGGCCTGCGCCTGCAGCGCCTCCATCTGCGCATCCAACGACTTCATCTGCAGGCCGAGCTTCTCATCGCCGATCGTGGCAATCGCCTGACCGGCGGTTACGCGATCCCCTTCCCTGACGTGGAGCTGGACTACGGTCCCACCAATGCGCCCGCGCGCGGGTACGACGCTGATGCTTTCCACCGTGGCAAAGACGGCCTTTTCGTCGGCCACCGGATGCTGCGTCACGGTGAGCGTCTCTGCACGCGCAACGCCTGCACCCAGGCCGGCGGCCAAGACAACCAAAACTCCTATGAGCCGCATGGGGCGTATCCGTGTAAGCATGAAACCATCACACCGCACTCGTGGGTGTCCTCTGTATTTGATCAGCATCATCGAAGCGGACGTTGATCTCGCTCAACGCGCCCCGCTCGGGGCGCTCATAAAGTGCGCTTCGTCCGTATGGACTTCGGTGCGCAATAGACCTGATAGAGCGTCTTCAGGATCTCGCGCGCCGGCTCGCTCGCGATCGAATAGAAGATCGTTTGCGCGTCTCGCCGTGCCGACACCAGGCCGTCCTTGCGAAGGAGCGCAAGATGCTGGGAGACTGTGGAATCGCGCAGGCCCAGGAATTCGGCCAGCTCGCCGACGGAATGCTCGCCGTCGATCAGCTGGCAGATGATCAAGAGACGGTGGCGGTTGGAGAGTGCCTTCAAGAGGTCGCTCGCCTGGTCGGCCGCCTGCTCCATCATGTCACCATCTATTTTCATACTTGTGTATATACGAATATGTGAATATATAGTCAAGCAGCAAGACGGCCGGAGTAAACCGGCGGAGCGGTGAAACCCCAACGGAGGTAACTATGGCGGAGATTGTCGTAATCGGAGCCGGTCTGAGCGGAACGCTGATGGCCTATGAATTGCTGCCGCAGCTGAGAAAGGACGATCGCCTCAGCGTCATCTCGCAAGGCGCCGTCTATCACTTCGTCCCATCGAACCCCTGGGTCGCAGTCGGCTGGCGCAAGCGCGAAGATATCGAGATTGATCTCGCGGACATCATGAAGCGCAAGGGAGTGCGGCTGCTGACGCAGGGCGCAAAGCGCGTCCACCCCGAGGAGAACCGTATCGAGCTCGGCGACGGCACGTCGATCGACTATGATTATCTGGTCGTCGCGACCGGCCCCGAGCTGGCGTTCGACGAGATTCCCGGCCTCGGCCCGCAGGGCCATACACAGTCGATCTGCCACGTCGATCACGCGACGCATGCGAAAGACGCGTTCGAGAAGCTTGCGGCGAACCCCGGCCCCGTCGTGATCGGCGCCGTTCAGGGCGCCTCCTGCTTCGGGCCGGCCTACGAGTTCCTCTTCATCCTGGAAACGGAGCTGCGCCGGCGCAAGCTGCGCGACCGGGTGCCGATGACGTTCGTCACCTCGGAGCCGTATATCGGCCATCTCGGCCTTGACGGCGTCGGGGACACCAAGGGTCTCCTGGAAAGCGAGATGCGCGAGAAGCACATCAAGTGGATCACCAATGCCCGCGTCGACAATGTCGCACCCGGCTTGATGACGGTGGAGGAGTTTTCCGACAACGGCACGTCCCGCAAGGCCCACGAGCTGCCATTCGTCTATTCGATGATGTTGCCCGCCTTTCGCGGCGTCGAGGCGGTGCGCGGCATCGAGAAACTGACCAATCCGCGCGGCTTCGTCATCGTCGACGAGCATCAGCAGAATCCCGCCTTCCCCAACGTGTTTGCGGTCGGCGTCTGCGTCGCGATCGCGCCGGTCGGCGCCACACCGGTGCCGGTTGGCGTCCCCAAGACCGGCTTCATGATCGAATCCATGGTGACGGCGACCGCGATGAACATCGGCGCCCTGCTCCGCGGCAAGGCGCCGACGGCGCAGCCGACCTGGAACGCGATCTGCCTCGCCGACTTCGGCGATTCCGGCGTCGCCTTCCTCGCGCAGCCGCAGATCCCGCCGCGCAACGTCAACTGGTCCTCCAAGGGCGAATGGGTGCACCTCGCCAAGGTTGCCTTCGAGAAATACTTCCTGCGCAAGATGCGGCGCGGCGAGAGCGAGCCGTTCTACGAGCGCTTCCTGCTCGACAGGCTGAACATCGCCAAGATCAAGGAGGTCCGAACCGGCACATGAGCACGACACGCCAGATCGTCTGCGGACATTGCGGGCGCATCAATCGCCTGCCGCCCGAACGCACACCGCAAGGTGCGCGCTGCGGAGCCTGTCACCAACCGATGTTCGCAGGCCAGCCGATCGAGGTGGACGAAGCAGCCTTCGACCGCCATGTCGCCAGAAGCGACATTCCCGTGCTGATCGACGTCTGGGCGCCATGGTGCGGACCCTGCCGCGCCATGGCACCGATGTTCGAGCGCGCGGCGCAAGCGCTCGAACCCGGCGTGCGGCTGTTGAAGCTGAATTCAGACAATGCACCCGCATTGTCGTCGCGGCTCAACATCAGCGGCATTCCGACGCTGCTGCTGATGCACGGCGGCCGCGAGATCGCTCGCCATTCCGGCGCGATGGATACGCGCAGCATCGTCGCCTGGACTGAAACCAAACTGACCCGTTCGTAACGTCACCACCCCAAAAAGGAGCCTACCATGAATGTCGACAAAGCCGTTCTCGCGTTTGCGGGATTCGTCGTCCTGCTCGGTCTCGCACTGGGCACCTATGTGAATGCGTATTGGTATCTGCTGACGGCGTTCGCCGGACTGAACATGTTGCAGGCTTCGTTCACAGGCTTCTGCCCGGCGGCGATCGTCTTCAGGAAGCTGGGCCTGAGCAGCGGCTGCGCGTTCTCCTGAACGCAACTCAGATGCAGTCAGTGATGCGGGGGAATTTGCCATGACCGACGACACCTTCATCGAGGGGCCTCTCTACGAGAAGCGCAGGAAGGTCTATCCGCAATCGGTCCACGGGCCGTTCCGCCGCATCAAATGGGCGATCCTGTGCGTCACGCTCGGGGTCTATTATCTCCTGCCGTTCGTACGCTGGAATCGCGGACCCGGCCTGCCCGACCAGGCGGTGCTGATCGACCTGCCGCATCGCCGCTTCTACTTCTTCTTCATCGAGCTGTGGCCGCAAGAGGTGTATTACTTCACCGGCCTGCTCATCCTCGCGGCGATGATGCTGTTCCTGATGAACGCAGTCGCGGGGCGGCTGTGGTGCGGCTATCTGTGCCCGCAGACGGTGTGGACTGATCTGTTCTACGCCGTCGAGCGCTGGGTCGAGGGCGATCGCCGCGAGCGCATGCAGGGCGACAAGCGCTACTGGACCTTCGACCACATCCGAAAGGTCGCACTCAAACACTTCCTCTGGATCATGATCGCCTGGTGGACCGGCGGCGCCTGGGTGCTGTATTTCGACGACGCGCCGACGCTGGTGAAGGAGCTCGCCACCTTCCAGGCCCCGTTCACGGCCTATCTCTGGATCGGCATCCTGACCGCGACGACCTATGTCTTCGCCGGCCACGCCCGCGAGCAGATGTGCATCTACATGTGCCCGTGGCCGCGCATCCAGGCGGCATTGACCGACGAATGGGCGCTCAACGTCACCTATCGCCGCGACCGCGGCGAGCCGCGCATGTCGGTGAAGAAGGCGGAAGCCGCCCGCGCCCACGGCGATTTCGCCGGCGATTGCGTCGACTGCCACCAGTGCATCAATGTCTGCCCGACCGGCGTCGACATCCGCCACGGCATCCAGCTCGGCTGCATCCAGTGCGGCCTGTGCATCGACGCCTGCGACAACGTGATGAGCGAGATCGGCCGGCCCAAAGGCCTGATCGGCTACGACACCGACATCAACATGCAACGCCGGCGCGAGGGCAAGCCGCCGATCTATCGCATCATCCGCGCGCGCACGTTGGTCTATACCGCAGCCATTGCCATCGTCGGCACCATCATGGTCTACACCCTCGCCACCCGCGCGACGATGGACGTCAACGTGCTGCACGAGCGCAATCCGCTGTTCGTTCAGCTCTCGGATGGCGGGGTCCGCAACGATTACACCGTCCGCATCCTCAACAAGGGCGCGGAAAGATCTTTCGCGCTCAAGGTCTCAGGCCTGCCGGGCGCCACGGTTCGCGTCGCCGGCGTCGAGCCGGGTCCCGACGGCAACCCGGTCGTTCAAGTTGGACAGGATCAGACCCGCGAGGTCCGGATGTCGGTGCAGGTTTCGCCCGACCGCGTGCCCAGGGCGGCGATCGATATCGGAGTTGAAATCACCGACGTCGGCAGCGGAGAGCGCGCCGAGGCGCGCGATCATTTCGTGCCGAAGGAGTGAAAGTCGATGCTGCGGAGCAATCGTCTCAAGCCATGAGACGTTGCAGCCTCGACTGCGCGCGCGGGGCCATGATGATATCAGGCGCGAGCTGGACCGAACTGTCGCCGACGAGCTCTTCCGTCACGACGTTGAACCGAACCAGTTCCGCCTGGCCGAACGCCGTCGAGATCGCGACGTCGGCGGCGTCGCGGCCGCGAGCAATGACGATCCGGCCGACGCGTGGATGGTTGTGGCGCGCGTCAAACGTGTACCAACGA
This sequence comes from Bradyrhizobium symbiodeficiens, assembly GCF_002266465.3. Taxonomy (NCBI): domain Bacteria; kingdom Pseudomonadati; phylum Pseudomonadota; class Alphaproteobacteria; order Hyphomicrobiales; family Nitrobacteraceae; genus Bradyrhizobium; species Bradyrhizobium symbiodeficiens. The sequence goes on from NZ_CP029427.2 coordinate 4,901,977, forward strand.
CCACCGATATAGGCCTCGAACCAGGCGCTGAAATCCATCGGTGCCGGGTCGGGAGGCACCCCGATATCGCCGAGATAGCCGGTGCAATAACGCGCCGGAATGTTCATGCAACGGCACAACGTCACGGCCAGATGGGCGAAGTCCCTGCATACGCCGATGCGCTCGGCATGACCTTCGGACGCCGTGCGGTCACCGCGTGCAAACTGATAGCCGAATTTGATGCGGGCGTGGACATAGTCGCAAATCGCCTGCACGCGCTGTCCACCGCCTTCTATCGAGCCGAAGGTAGACCAGGCCAGATCCGCCAGTTTCTGGGTGTCGCAATAGCGGCTGCCCAGCAGATACACCAGCGCGTCGTCGGGCAGGTCCTGGAGCTGAACCTGAGCTGCGAACGGCGCCGCCGGCTCGGGAACGCCGGAATCTTCGATCACGAAGTCGTTGCGGATCTCGATCAGACCGCTTGGCGCGACCAGGCGGGTGCAGACGTTACCGAAGGCATCGAGATAGTCCCTGGTGCCAACACCGGGCGTGGTCTGGATGGCGTGCGGGGACAAGAGATCGCCGTGCCGGGACGGATGCACGCTCAGCATCAGGATCATCGGGACGTCTTGAAGGCATTTGAACGCAATGTCGTAGCCGGCGCGAATCTTCAAGATCGTCTCCTCGGAGTCGTCGTTGACCTCGAACGCAAACACCTGCCCCGGCGTATTCGTTCCGCGTCTTCGGCTGCAGCGCTGCTGAAATGAAGGGCAATTGTGCCTGTCGCCCCCTCTCCTCCGCCGTACCCTTCGAATCCCTGCTTGGACCGGGGACGAAAGCAGGATCATATAGCCGCGGGCCAGAAGCGAGCACATGACAACCTACGCCGTCCACCACAGAACGATCTACCGCTACCGTAAGCCGGTGAAGCTCGGGCAGCACCAGCTGCTATTCCGGCCACGCGACAGCTATGACCAGCGCCTGCTCGACTGCCGGCTCGTCATCCGGCCCGAACCCGCCGAAGTCCGCTGGATTCACGACGTCTCGGGCAATTGCCTCACCCTGGTCGACTTCGACACCGTGAGCGACCAGCTCCAGTTCGACACCACCATCGAGCTCGACCATACGCCGGAAAACACCCCGGACTTCCGAATCGAGGACTATGCCCGCGAGCATCCGTTCGCCTATGCCGACAGCGAGCTGCCCGATCTCGAACCCTATATGCGTCGCCATCATCCCGACGACGGCGCGGTGGAGGAGTGGCTGGCCAAATTCGTGGCAGCGGACGGCCGGCGGCCCACGGGCCAATTGTTGATGACGCTCAACGAGGCCATTGCCGAAGGCTTCTCCTACCAGCGCCGGACGATGCGGGGAACACAGACGCCTGCGGAGACGCTCGAGCTGCAGCAGGGGACATGCCGCGACTTCGCGCTGCTGATGATGGAGGCGGCACGCGCGCTCGGCTTCGCCGCCCGCTTCATCACCGGCTATGTCTACGTTGCCGATCGCGACGGGCCGGTGCGGCTCGGCGGCGGCTCGACCCACGCATGGTGCTCGATCTACGTGCCCGGCTCGGGCTGGGTGGAGTTCGATCCGACCAACGGCATCGTCGGCAATCGCGACCTGATCCGGGTCGGCGTCGCCCGGACGCCTGAGCAGGCCATCCCGCTCTGCGGCTCCTATTGGGGGGAACCCGAGGACGATCTCGGCATGGAAGTCTCGGTAAACGTGAAGACCGGGCTGACGTCTCCGGCCGACCAGCCGGCGGCGCTATCGTCAACGCGACGTTAACAATTTCGCGCAAATTGACGTGGCCCCCGAACGGCATTTTCCATCCTATGCGCTAGCATGCTCCACATAACTCGGGCTCGGCCCGTGTGAACGGGGACGAGGGACGTGGTCGACATCGCGCAGCAGGCAGCGATCCATCCGGCACCGGCGGCGGATGCCACGACGGCGCGCGTGCCGCTCATTGCGATCGACCCCGGTCAGTGGCGCGCACTCGCGCAGCGGGCGATCGAGCCGAACGGATATTATCTACCCGGCTGGGAGCTCGCCGTCAGCGCCACCGCGCGGGGCCGCACCGAAGCCTCGGCATTGCCCGCATTCGACGGCTCTTCGACGCGATTGATCGGGCTGATGCCGGTGATCCCGCTATGGCGCGCCGTGAAGATTCCCCTGCCCGCGCTGGTGAGCGCGCATCCCTACGGCACGCTTTGCAGCCCGCTGATCGACCGCGATGCCCCGATCGAGGCGGCCACGCGACTGTTGCAGCAGGCGCGCGAGGCCGGCGCGCATGCACTAGTGCTCAATGACGTCGCGCTCGACGGTGCCGCGATGACTGCGTTGAAGCAGGTCCTGGACCGCGACGGCCTGAAGCCGCGCGTGCTGTCCTCCTACGTCCGCGCCAGCCTCGATGCGACGCAGGATGACGAAACGCTGCTACGCGAGGCGCTCGGCACCAAGAAGCTCAAGGAGCTGCGCCGACAACGCCATCGCCTCGAAGAGCACGGCCCCGTTTCATTCGACGTCGCACGCCGGCCTGACGAGATCGGGCCCGCACTCGAGACATTCCTGCAGCTCGAAGCCAGCGGCTGGAAGGGCAAGCGCGGCACCTCACTGGTCCAGCATGCGGGCGATGCGACTTTCATTCGCCGCGCCGTGCCGACCCTGGCCGAGACCGCGCAATGCGAGATCATCATGCTTCGCGCCGGGACGACACCGATTGCCGCCGGCATCGTGCTGCGTCATCAGGACCGCGCGTTCTTCTTCAAGCTCGGCATCGACGAGCGCTTTGCGAAATATTCCCCGGGCGTGCAGCTCACCCTCGAGCTGACGCGCCATCTCTGCGCCGATCCCGCCATCGCCAGCGCGGACTCCACCGCGAGCGCCGACCATCCCATGATCAACCCGATCTGGCGCGGGCGCTTCGCGATCGGCGACGTGCTGATCCCGCTGCGGCGACACGATCCGGTCGTCGCGCTCATTCATGGAGCGCTGCTCGGCCTCAACGCCGCGCATGAGGCTGCGCGACGTGTGGTCCGCCGGCTCCGCAAACCAGCGAAGACTACTCCGCCGCCTGCGCGTTGATCTCCGCCGAAACCTGGCGGATGGCGCGCGCCAGCAGGTTCGGGTCCTGCGCGCCGGAGACGGCGTATTTCTGTGCAAAGACATAGGTCGGCACGCCGGAGATGCCCTTCTCGGCGGCCTCCTGCGCGTCCGCGGAGACGCGCGCGACGTCCTCGTCGGTGGCAAGGCGCTTGCGCACGTCGTCGGCGTCGAGGCCGACATCGGCCGCCGCCTGCACCAGCACGTTCACATCGGTGAGATCGCCGCCGTCGCGGAAATACAGCTCCATCAGGCGCTGCTTCATCTCGGGCGCCTTGCCGATCGCTTCCGCCCACAGGATCAGGCAATGGCAGTCGGTGGTGTTGGGCTGGCGCGCCACCAGCTCGGGCTTGTAGAGAAGGCCCTCCTCGCTCGCGGCCGCGACGACGCGCCCCGCAATGCCCTTGTAGGCCTCGACCGAGCCGAATTTCTGCGTGAGATAGGCCTCGCGGCTGATGCCCTCGCGCGGCACCCAGGGATTGAGAAAGAACGGGCGGAAATTGAGCTTGACCGGGACATCCGGCACGAGCGCCAGCGCGCTCTCGATCCGGTGCTTGCCGATATAGCACCAGGGGCACACCACGTCGGAGACGACGTCGATCTGGAGCGGTTTCAGCGTGCTCATGTCAGGCGCCTCCTTCGGGCGATAAGGGTTCGTCGGAAGATAAGCCGAACCCGCCCCGAGGCAAGGGCGCTAGATCATGGCTGCTGCCATCTGCCTGAGCCGCTCGGCGGTGCGCTCGTCGGCCGGGAAGAAGGTTTCCAGCGCCAGCTCGGACAGGGTGATGTCGACCGGCGTGCCGAATACCATGGTGGTGGAGAAGAAGCTCAGGATCTCGCCGCCGTGTCGCAGCTTGAACGGGATCGCGACATTGTCGCTCGACAGCGGCCCCGCGCGCGCCGGAATCGGATAGCTCTTGAGGTCGGTGTAGAGCTTGATCAGCTCAGGATCGGCCGTCACCTCGCATTGCCGGTGCAGACGCTCCAAGAGATGCCCGCACCACTCCGCGAGATTGACGGTGCGCGGCGCCAGCGCCTCCGGATGAAAGGCGAGCCTGAGCACGTTGAGGGGCTGGCCGAGCAGATGCTGCGGAATGCCGGCGAGCAGCGGCGCCACCATCCGGTTGGCGGAGACCAGGTTCCAGTGCCGGTCCACCGCGAGCGCGGGATTCGGCTCATGTGCTTTGAGCACGAGGTCGATCGCCTGGCGGGCTGATTTCAACGCGGGATCCTCCAGCTGGCGCTGCGGAAACGCCGGCGCGTAGCCGGCCGCGACCAGCAGCACGTTGCGTTCGCGCAAGGGCACGTCGAGACGCTCGGCGAGCCGCAGCACCATGTCGCGCGACGGCGCGGCGCGGCCGGTCTCGACGAAGCTGAGATGACGCGCCGAGATTTCGGCCTCGCCCGCGAGATCGAGCTGGCTCATACGGCGGCGCTGCCGCCATTCGCGCAAATGGTCGCCGATGTGAACCGGCTGGCTGCGGTCGGCCTGTGCCGTGGATGCATGTGCGTTCATGAGCAAAAACCTAGCATGCGAATTTCAGAGCTTCCATTACCCCCGAGGTAATCGAAACCGACCCCGCACGGCGGCATCCTCAGTGGCAACAGGAGTTCGCCATGATTGCTCTCGTGATCTACCGCGCCGTCGCCGACCACGTCGTTCCCTTCGCCGTCACCCTGACCACGCGGATGCTGGCGCGCAGCCTCAACATGCCGGAGCCGCTGCTGCATTCGACCGGCGACTATGTGGTCGCGCGGGTCACGGCCTTCGAGCACGGCGTCGGCAGAAGCCTCTGTCCGTTCCGCCTCGCCCGCCTGCTCCGCGCCTGGTGGCGCGGACGGCATTGAGTTTCATCCAAGCCCACCCCCCAACCACGGAGACCTCAAATGATCGATGCATCCACCTTCCTGCGCCGCGCGCTGCTTGCCGATGCCATCTTCAGCGGCGTCGCCGCCCTCGGCTTCACTTTCGGCGCAAGCGCGTTCGCGACACTGTTCAACCTGCCGGAAGCGCTGCTGCGCGAGACCGGCCTGTTCCTGATTGCCTACGCCGCGCTGGTCGGCTGGTTGGCGTCGCGCGCTTCGGTGGCGAAGCCACTGGTGCTGCTGGTCGTGGTCGGCAATGCGGCCTGGACCGTCGGCAGCATCGCGCTGCTGTTGTCGGGCGCGGTGTCGCCGAACCTTGCCGGCGAGCTCATGGTCGTCGCGCAGGCAATCGCCACCGGCGTGTTCGCCGAGCTGCAATATGTGGGATTGCGGAAGAGTGCGCGCGTGGTGGCGGCGTGATGGCTTCGTGACATGACGCGGCACGGCCCGAGAGAACGCGAACGTCTCCTCAAATCGCATCGTATCCAAATGCATGCATGACCTCGCGTTCTCGCGGCGCATTTCGCCCGAGCTTTGCCCGATCGATCGCGCCCTTCGTTGCCGGAGGGCGCAGGGAAGGCCGGGCGCCGGCGGCACCCGCAGGTCCGTGGGCGATAAGAACGCACACGGGGTGGACCACAGGTGTGCCGGTCGCCCGGCCTTCCCTGCGCGGATGGTTTTAACGGTGTCCTTCGTGCTCTCCTCGGGGAGCGTTGCACTATTGCCCCCGTCCCCTTGCGGCTGATCGATGTGAGGACCCGGTCGGGCCGCCGCATCACCGCAAGACTTGACGCCAGAACCCCGGGCGTCGGGACCACACGACTTCTCCGTCCGCGGACGGCCTGGCCTCAGCGCCCGGGGCTTGGTGTGCGCACCCCCGACCATCGACCAAACCGCTGTGACCGCACCGTGTCGTATGCGCATCGCGCCGGGACTCAACGGTCTCCCGTCCCTGTCCCCACGCAATCACGCCGGCGCTACCGCGTCCACCGCACCCCGGCCCGCATCTCGTGACGATCGCGAAGCGCCCCTCTGGCAGGGCCGGGATGGCGAATGTATGCCACAAATCCGAATTTCGGAAAAGCGATATATTTTTGCTGCGAGGGATTGACGCGGGTTTGGGTGTTTTGCCCGACGGGTCGCCGTGCCAATCGGAGCCGGCAGGCGACGACGCCCAACGCCCGGATGCGACGTCCGCTTTCGTTTGAGGATAGCAGCGAGTACGGCGCGCGGCGCTAAAAGGCGATGGGCTCCGCAAAGCTCAAGAGTCCTACGAGCTGGCTCTTCAAGCCCCCTCCACGTTTCCACCAGTTCGGAGCATATTCGGGCACAAATGCGCCCATCAAGGTATTATCCAAACAACATATGCTGAGCGCGAACTGCGACCGCGGGCGGCGAAAGCCCTGGATGGTAAGAAAATCCCTCGGAGCAATTCCGGACTGGTTCAAGTCCGGTGCCGCACCATCTTCAAGTAACGTTCTGACTTTTTTGCAACCGGGACGACCCGGGTACGCTAGTTTCTATTGCCGCTCCGAATCACGATTGGACTTTCATGTCAAACGCATTGACCGTGCCCGCTCTCCTGGAAGAAATCATCCAGCGATTTGACGCGCGGGAGGAGCCCTTCAACGAGTTCACCATTGGCGGGGAGCTTAAGGCCGCGCGGGGGGCGCTGACCCAGCCGTCGGATGCCGAAAACCTAGGTGCGTGGGCAGAGGTACTTGCCTTCGCCCTGACGAGCGACCGGCACGAAAACCCATGGAATAGCTATTTTGGGCCGATGGGCTCGGGCGTGACCGCCGAGGGCACCAAGGTCTACTTCCCCGATATTTCGGACACCCCGCCCGAGGTGGTAACGCATTGGGCCGCACGCGCGCGAGCGCTCAGCCATCATTTCCTTAAGGCGCGATACGCTGATCTTGCATGGGACATGAGCGGCCCTATCGCGCGCCGCAAGCGCGATCCCGAGGATGCGCGAATTGCAATCGACTGCTACCTCGATGCGATCCCGCGCATGCCCGAAGAGCATGAACATTTCCAATTCGCAATTCGAGCGCTGGACCTCGCTGTCCTGATCGGGGATACGGACCGCACGGAACGGGCTCGAAAGGCATTGATGGATGTCCATCGCGGGCTGATGAAATCCCACAGCCGCACGTGGTGGTACACGGTTGACCGGCTGCTTGACGACAAAAAAGCAGGCGTCACCGATGACGAGCGGGCCGAACTGGTCGCCGATTTGGAAAGCATCATCGCGATGCGCTCCAATACCGGAGATCCTGAGAACTGCGATCCGCATGAGGCGCAAAGTGCCGCTGAACGGCTCGTTCCGTATTATCGCCGCCTAGGCCAGCACGACGACGCCCAACGACTTCACAAGGCGGTCGCCGAAGCTTTCGAGCAGTTCGCTAGCAACGCCGATCCCATGCTTGCTGCCGCACTCCTGCAAACGGCGACGGATGAATACCGGAACGCTGGCTCAAAGGAAGACCGCGACCGCACCCGCATATTGATGCAGAAGAAGATCGGCGCGGCAGGCGAGAACCTTCAATCGTTCGAGCACAAAATCGAAATCACCAAGGACGACATGGAGAAGTTCTTGGACCTCGTTGTTGTCGACGATATTGGCGATAGTTTTGTTCGTATCGCCTGTGAATTCATGCTGAAGCGCAATCATCTTGAGGAGCGAGTTCAGAAGACATTGGAGAAAGCGCCACTGATGGCGCATATCACGCAAATGATCTACGCAGACGATCGCGTCGCCGCGAAGATCGGAGGCGTGGACGAGGATTCATTCGGTCGGCTCTTTCATCAAGCAAAGCTCACGTTTCAGTTCGAACGCCCCTGGCTCGAACAGGCCTTCCGGCGTTTGTTCGACAAGCACGGGGTTGTGCCGCAACATTTTGCCGGTTGGGCCAACCGTCACGGGCTTTTCGAGGATATGAGCCTCTTGGTAGAGGGCACGAGCGCTTGGGCACGGGAGGACTATGTTAAAGCTGCGCATGTCCTCGTCCCGCAAGTCGAGCGCGCCCTGCGCAAGATGTCCGACGAGTTGGGCATACCGGTCACCAAAGCCCACCCCACCGTTCCGGGAACAAGCGTCGCGATTGGTATGGGCGAAATCCTCTATAACCAGAAGGTAGCCGAAGCGCTTGGACCCGATGCGACCCTGCACTTTCAGGCGCTCTACGCTGATCCGCGTGGCATGAACCTACGGAACGAGATCGCCCACGGCTTGATGGATGCCGACCAGTTTTACTGGCATCTCGGCAACCTGATCATTCACTCGCTATTGATGCTCGGTTTGTGGAAGGAATTCGCACAAATCGGCAGGAAACGCGAGAGATAGCGATGCCAATCTTCGACATCCAAACACACCTTCAATTCTACGAGATGCTTGTCGATGATTTCGACGACCTCATGCGCGAGCGGCATTCAGCCCGGCGGGCCTTCCACTGCATCATGGAAGCCTACCATCTGCGCGAATGGGTTTGGCATGACCTCGTTGAGAACAATCAAAAGCTGAAAGATGCCTTGAACATCACAAGCGAGAACGACTTTAATAGCCTCATCAACCGTAGGTGCATTTGGTTTCCCTATTTCAGGGCCATCACAAACGGCAGCAAGCACTTTGAAACGCGCGAGACTGGCTTTGACGCCTTCAAGGTTGAGGCCGCGCCGTTTTCTCTGGATGTACTAGATGCCGGGTTCGGCGAAGGCGTATGGCACGGCCCGGTTCGCTATGTCTCGGGCTCACTGCCTGTCGGGCAGGACAACAAGGGCGTTCTCTTGTTCGACTTTGGCGAGGGCGCTCGCGAGCAGCCACGCTTCGTTCCGGTTCTTCACGTCATCGAGGCCGTCGTGCGGTTCTGGCGGGATACGCTTCGCACATTTAATCCCGACGCTTCCGTCAAAAGCAGCGCCCATCACAACGAGCAGCCGTAGGATGGGTTGAGCCCTAGCGAAACCCATCGCCCATCCCCGAAGGCGTCCGCGATGACCGCGTATCGCCGTAACATCGTGCCAAGCGGCAGCCTCCTCTTCACCGTCAATCTGGCGGAGCGGAGGCTCTCCCTGCTGACGGATCATGTCGAGATACTCCGCGCGGCGTGTCGCGACACGCGTCAGCGGCATCCGTTCACGATCATCTTCATGCGGTGCTGTTTGGACACTGCCAGACGGCGACGCCGCTTTCGCGATGCGCTGGCGATTGATCCAATCGGCAATTTCGCGCGGCGTCGCGACAGGCGAGCGGAGCTGAAAGGCGATGGGTTTCGCTAGGGCTCAACCCATCCTACGGGGCTGCAATGTGTTGGATTGCGCCAGAGCGGGAGTGTGGTGGCGGCGTGAGGCCGCTCGTTTCCCGGACGCGCTGCAACGCTTTCGGCGTTGCCGCGCAGAGCCGGGATCCACGCCACACGGATCGCTCGCGGATACACGGCCCCGGCTCTGCAGCGCGCCGCCGAAGAGGCGCTGCGCCGCGTCCGGGGAACGAGAGCGCCGGCTAAGCCCGCGCGCGGCCGTTAGCCTTGGCAACGGCGCGACCGTTGAGCTTCTTCTTTTTGGCGGCCTTGGTCTTCGAACCCTTGTTCGAACCCTTGGCGACCACCTTCTTCGCCTTGCGCGCCTTCACCTTGGCGGCTTCCGCCCGTGCCTCGGCGCGCAGCTTCTTGCGCTTCTTCTCGCACGACTCGCACTTGCAACCGATCGGCTTCAGATAGGCTTTGAAATAGTCAGTGCCGTAATCGTAATTGATCTCGTCGCCCGGCTCGATGTTCCTGATGGCGCGGATGAAGACCTTGCGCTCGCGCGGCCGGACGTCGGACTCGGCGTTGGGCCGGCAGGAATGGTTGATGTAGCGGGCGAGGTTCTTGCGCACCGAGCCGTCGATGGTCCAGCGGCCGTTGAGCTCGAACAGGTATTTGTTCTCGATCTCGTCGTGCGCGGGAATCTTGGAGTCCAGAATCGGTCCGAAATAGCGGATGATCCGGGTCCCCTTCTTGATCGGCATGGTGGCGAACAGGCCAAGTCCGGTCTTGGAGCGGCCGACCCGGTAGGATTTGCTGGAGGCGATGGCTGGCATGATCAAGGGTAATGAGAAACGCAAACGAGGCGAGAGGCCTCAGGCGAAGCCGCTCTTCTAGAACGATTCCGCGCCGCTGTCAGGTCTATCCCACGCCTGTTTGAACCTTGCCCACAATGAAGACGTCTGATGGGACGGAGTTCCCCGCGATGAAGCCCTCATGAACCGCATCACCCTGCGCCTGGCTGTCTTGATGACTTGCATCGGCCTGAACAGCGCCGGCGCCCAATCCGTGGGCAGCACATACACCTCGACGGCGCCGAAGGATTGCCGTCAGATCGGCAGGCCCAGCGAGCTCGACGGCGGCACCACGCGGGCATGCCCGGGCAAGGACGGCCTGACGGTGCTGATTGCCGAGGACGATCTTCGCGAAATCGTCTCGGTCGGCCGCAATCGCAGGCAAGCTACCGACGAACCGGCGGCCAAGGTCTGGTTCGGCCCGTTCAATTCGTCGGAGACCACGATCGAATGGCGCGCCGTGGGCGCAAAGCCGTTCGCGATCATCCAGCGCTGGCACATCGCCGACAATGACGATCCCGACAAGCAAGGCCGGCCGAACACCAAGGCCATGCTGGTCGTGACCCGGCTGCCGCCGGGCCCGGTCTGTCACGTCGCCTATGTCGATGCGATCGCCAACCCCACCGCCAACGAGCTCGCGCGCAAGGCCGCCGACGATTTCGCCCGCGGCTTCGTGTGCGGCAAGGACGAGGTGAAGGTCGTCGGCACGCGCGGCCGCGCCGTCGAGCTGGCGACGATGCGGTAGACGCTGGCGGGCTCGCGCGGCCGCTATGCGTGAGGTTTCATGGTCAAGGGCACCGTCAGCATCGCCTCGAGCAGCCGCTCCGCCGTCGTGCCCTCGGGCAGCCGCCCGAGGATGTCTTCGAGCCGTCCGTCGAGCAGCAGCGTGGTGAAGCCGTGCACCATCGACCAGGCCCGTGCGATCGCGGCGCCCTGGTTCAACGTCAGCGCGTCGCCGCTGATCCGCTCCTGCCGCATCATGCCGATCGCATTCGCAAGCCCGGCGAAGGAGGCTTCGGCCGCCTCGTGCAGCGAGGGCCTGGAATAGTCGAGCCGCTCGGTGCGGAACATGATGCTGTACATGCCGGGATGGGCCTGCGCATAGGCGACATAGGCTTTGGGGCGCGCCAGCGCGGCTTCGAGCGGCGTGGTGGCGGCATCGCATGATGACGCCATCGCCGCGTTGAACTGGCGGAAGCCGACCGCCGCGAGTTCGCTGAGCAGGCCGGTGAGATCGCCGAAATGATGGGTGGGTGCGGCATGCGAGACGCCCGCCTCGCGCGCCACCGCGCGCAAGGTGAGGCCGGCGAGCCCGTCGCGCTCCAGCACCCGTTCGGCGGCCTGGAGCAGCGCCTCGCGCAGGGCGCCGTGATGATAGGGCGTCTCGCTCTTCACGCCCGCCGCGCCGCGCTTTGGGCGCGATGCCGCAGTCGAATTCGCTCTTCTGGGGGACGCGCGCTTCGCGCCGTTTCGCCCTTGGTGTCGGTCTTTGCCATTCGCAAGATATATGACGCAATATTGACAGTGTAAAGATTTCGCTTGACGGACGCGACGATCGGCGCTATCTGATCTTTACGATGTAAAGATAGGGAGGGATACGCCGTGCAGCACGACGCCGTCGCCGAGCGCCGCAACAATGTCGCGCCGATCCCGTTCGAAGCGGACGCGCCATTCCTGAAGATCGTCGGCGAATTGCCGCGCGAGCTCAACGGCGTTCTCTATCGCAACGGTCCCAATCCGCAGTTCGATTCCCCCGGCGCACATTGGTTCGTCGGCGACGGCATGCTGCACGCCTTCCACCTCGAGAACGGCCGCGCCAGTTATCGAAACCGCTGGGTCCGCACACCGAAATGGCTCGCCGAGCACGATGCCGGCCGCGCCTTGTTCGGCGGCTTCGGCCGCAAGCTGCCGGATGCGCCCGCTGATCTCACCGACGGCGGCGTCGCCAACACCAACATCATCTTCCATGCCGGCAAGCTGCTGGCGCTCGAAGAAGCGCATCTGCCGACCGAGATCGAGCCGGGCACGCTGGCGACACGCGGCTATCACAACTACCAGGGCCGCGTCGCCGGCAGCTTTACCGCGCATCCGAAGATCGATCCCGTCACCGGCGAGCTCGTGTTCTTCGGCTACAACGCGGCCGGACCGCTGACGCCTGCCCTCTCCTACGGCTCGATCGATGCCGCCGGCAAGGCGACGCGCTTCGAGCGGTTCGAGGCGCCCTATGCCAGCATGGTGCACGACTTCATCGTCACCGCAAACCATTTGCTGTTTCCGATCCTGCCGATCACAGGCAGCATGGAGCGCGCCATGAGCGGACGGCCGCCTTACGCCTGGGAGCCGGACAAGGGCGCCTATGTCGGCGTGATGAAGCGGAACGGCACGGCAAAGGACATCGTCTGGTTTCGCGGTGAAACCTGCTACGTCTTCCACATCATGAACGCGTGGGGAGGACGACAACCGCATCATTGCCGACGTCATGCAGTTCGAGGAAGCGCCGCTGTTTCCGCATCCCGACGGACGGCCGACCGATCCGGAGAAGTCGCGCGCCCGGCACTGCCGCTGGACCTTCGATCTCTCCGGGACTACCGACCGCTTCCAGCAGACCTATCTCGACGACCTCACCGGCGAATTCCCGCGTATCGACGACCGCTACGCCGGGCTGAAGAACCGTCACGGCTGGTACGCCTGCGCCAACCCGAAACGGCCGGTATTCGGCGCACTCTCCGGCATCGTCCATGTCGACGGCAACGGAAGGCGTCTCGGCCATTATCTGCTGCCCGCCGGCGACACCATTTCCGAACCGGTGTTCGTCGAGAGATCGAAGGATGCGGCCGAGGGCGATGGCTGGCTGCTGGCCGTCATCTGGCGGGCGTGGGAGAATCGCAGCGATCTCGCCGTCTTCAACGCCACCGATGTCGAAGCGGGCCCCGTCGCGCTGGTGCAGCTCGGCCACCGCGTGCCCGACGGCTTTCACGGCAATTGGGTGGGGGCGCAGTAGCTCCCGTCATGCGGAGGCGCGCTCGTGGCGCGCGTCCGGCCACAGCACGGATTTGTCGCCAGGGAGGCCCGTATGCAGATGCCCTCAATCACCGCAGACCTCCTCGCCATCCTCGCCCTGGTCAGCGCCGCACTCACCCTCGAGGTGGTCCGGCTGCGGCGGAGCGGACAGGTCATCTTCAACGGCGGCATCCTGCTCGCCCTCGGCCTCGCGATCGCCTGCGCGCTCCCCCTCCTGTCGCGCCTGAATTGGGCGGATCTGGTCGACGAGGCGTCCGACCAAGCGATTGCCGCCATTCAGCTTTTGTATGCCGCTTACACCATTTTGACACTGTAAAGATTTCACTTGACCCGATCACGCCTCTGAACTATTTATCTTTACATCGTAAAGATCGGCCTGACCGAAGGGTGGCAATGGCGATTTTCCTGATCCTCGCGCCCTACGGCGCTTTCAGCCTGCTGATGCTGGTGACGTCGGCCGCTTCAAGCGTGTTCGTGGCGTCCGCGATCTGCCTCGCCACCGTCGCGATCGATGTGCTGCGCGGTCGCTCGGTGAAGATTCTGGCGGCGGGCTCGGCGATCGTGTTCGCCGCAATCGGCCTCTACCTCGCGCTGATCGACCCGCAGCTCGGAACGCTCGGTGTCAAGCTCTCGGTCGATATCGGCATCTTCGTCATCTCGCTCGGCTCGCTGCTGGTCCGCCGTCCCTTCACGCTGCAATATGCGCTTGAAGCGGTGCCGGCCGAGACCGCGGCGATGCCCGGCTTTCTCACCGCCAATTACGTCATCACCGGCGCCTGGACCGTGGCCGCGCTGCTGATGGCGGCTGGCAATCTCGTGCTGCTCTACGTCCCCGGCCTGCCGCTCTGGTCGAGCCTTGCGGTCGCCTTCGCCGCCCGCAACAGCGCGATTTACTTTACAAAGTGGTACCCCGAGTATCTCCAGATCAAGTACGGTACGCCCGCCCGCGCATTGCCCGACGCAAGCTGAACAGGATCGACGATGAAGGACGTATTCGCCCGCCTCGCCTCCGACCTCTTCTCCGCCATCGTCTTCCTGGTCGTCTACCTCGTCACCGACAACGTCATCCTGGCGACGTCGGTGGCGATCGCCGGCGCGTTCGCACAAGTGGTCTACGCCCGCATCAAGGGACAGCCGCTCAACTACATGACTTACGCGAGCCTCGCGCTCGTCGTCGTGCTGGGCACGATCACGCTCTTGACCAATGATCCCCGCTTCATGCTGGCAAAGCCCGCGATCGCGCATTTCGCGATCGGTCTGATCATGCTCAAGCGCGGCTGGATGCTGCGTTACATGCCGCCAATCGTCGTCGAGACCGTTCCGGAATATGTCACGGCTGCGGGCTATGCCTGGGCGGCGCTGATGTTCGTGATCGGCGCCGGCGTGATCGTGGTCGCCTCCACAGGCGATCTGAAGCTGTGGGCGTTCTACCTCACGGTGGTCGCCGGCGGCGGCAAGATCCTGGCCTTCGCCGTGCAGTATGTTGTGCTCCGGCTCATCGTCACCAGCCGCCGGCGCGCCGCCGCCCGCGCCTAAATGCCCTATTCGAGGGTTAGTCAGGAGCCGCGAGTTGAGCTATAGGCTCGCTCGGGACTGGCCGCGGATCGTCGCGGTCCGCCGGGATTTGTTCGGGAGACGGGAATGGCCGTAGACGGCAACTGGAATCTGACCATGACGACGCCGATGGGCGAGCGCCAGGCGACGCTGACCCTGTTGAGCTCCGGCGGCACGCTGACGGGCACGCAGGGCGCGGAAGGTAATACCGCCGAGATTTTCGACGGCACCATCAGCGGCGACGCCGTCAACTGGAAGGTTTCCATCACCAATCCGATGCCGTTGACGCTTGAGTTCATCGGCAAGGTCTCCGGCGACAGCATGAGCGGCGAGATGGGCATCGGCCCGATGGGCAGCTTTCCGTTCACGGGCGTACGGGCGTAACGCCGCGCAGCAACATGCGCGTGCTTCGTCTCATCGCAGCGACGATGCTGTGCGTCACGACGCAAGCGGCGCGCGCGGATGACACCGAGCCGGCGTGGCGCGCAAGCGCGCTCGCCTTGGTGCCGGCAGGATATGTCGCCGGCACCGCTTATCGAACCCAGGGTCCGACAGGCTATCTCGCCCTCTATCCCGCGCCATCGAACGATCCGAAAACACCGGCCAGCGTGTTCGCTGCGCGCCAGGCGCTCGTGGTCACGCTGACATCGGATGCGACACGCGCCGTTTCAGCCGAGTTGAAGCCGCGCGTGGAGCCCGATCCCGACGATGACGCGACCGATTTCGCAAAGCTGCACGCCGAGCTTGCGGCCAAGCGGGCGACGCTCCCTGACGGCACCGAGCCCTGCGACCTCGGCGCCTGGTCCATCGACAAGGACCCTGCCGGCCTCAACGTGCGCGCCGAGCCGTCGGCGACGGCGCGTGTGCTCGGCACGCTGCCGCCGCCCTATCGCTTGAAGTTGGGCGGCGCCGAGAACACGCCCGACGGCGGCTGGCTCACCGAATTTCGCATCATCGGCTTCAGGAACGGCTGGTTTCTGATCGAAGGCGCCAAGCCGCCGGGCAAGGACTACGAGGACGAGAAGAAATATCCGCGCAGCGCGCCAAAGCCCTACGTCGGGCGCGGCTGGGTCGCATCCAACAAGGTCGGTGCCGCCTATGCCAATGGCGCCACCCGCATGGGCGGGCTGTTCCAAGCCCCCTTCGTCGATGCCAAATGGATGCCGGCCCAGCGCGAGCTCGGCGGCGCGATCGACACCGACGGCGGTCCGAAGCGGATGCTCGCCTGCAGCGGGCTCTGGGGCCTGGTCGAGAGCCAGGACGGCGTCCGCGGCTGGTGGCGCGCGCTGTGCTCGAACCAGGTCACAAATTGCAGTTAGAAGACTGAAGCCGTCATGGCCGGGGCTTGTCCCGGCCATCCACGTCTTCCTCGCAGCACCAGGAACGTGGATGCCCGGGACAAGCCCGGGCATGACGACGTTTCCTAAAGGCACATGCTGCCTCACTCGCAGAAGCGAGAGGCAGCTAGCCCAAATTCAATTCCTTGAAGAAGTCGTTCCCCTTGTCATCGATGATGATGAACGCCGGGAAGTCGACGACTTCGATGCGCCAGATCGCTTCCATGCCGAGCTCGGGATATTCGAGCACCTCGACCTTCTTGATGCAGTGCTCGGCAAGGTTCGCGGCGGCGCCGCCGATCGAGCCGAGGTAGAAGCCGCCATACTTCTTGCAGGCCTCGCGCACGGCCGGGGCGCGGTTGCCCTTGGCCACCATCACCATCGAGCCGCCGGCGGCCTGGAACTGATCGACGAAGGAATCCATGCGGCCGGCCGTGGTCGGACCGAACGCGCCGGAGGCATAGCCCTCGGGCGTCTTGGCGGGGCCGGCGTAGTAGACCGGATGGTTCTTGAAGTAATCCGGCAGCGGCTCGCCCTTCTCCAGCCGCTCGCGCAGCTTGGCATGGGCGCTATCGCGCGCGACGATCATGGTGCCGGACATCGAGACCCGGGTCTTGATCGGGTGCTTCGAGAAGGTCGCGAGGATGTCCTTCATCGGCTGGTTGAGATCGATCTTGACGACATCGCCGCCGAGCGCCTGCTCGACCTCAGGCAGGTATTGCGCCGGGTTGTGCTCGAGCTCCTCGAGATAGACGCCGTCTTTGGTGATCTTGCCGAGCACCTGGCGATCGGCCGAGCACGACACGCCGAGCCCGATCGGCAGCGAAGCGCCGTGGCGCGGCATGCGGATCACGCGGACGTCGTGGCAGAAATACTTGCCGCCGAACTGTGCGCCGACGCCGAGCGACTGCGTCATCTTGTGGATTTCCTGCTCCATCTCGACGTCGCGAAAGGCGTTGCCGTCGGGCGAGCCGTGGGTCGGCAGCGCATCGAGATAGCGGGCCGACGCCAGCTTCACCGTCTTCATGCAGAGCTCGGCCGAGGTGCCGCCGATCACGATGGCGAGGTGATAGGGCGGGCACGCGGCGGTGCCGAGCGTGAGGATCTTTTCCTTCAGGAAAGCGAGCAGCCGGTCCTTGGTCAGCACCGAGGGCGTGGCCTGGAACAGGAAGCTCTTGTTGGCGCTGCCGCCGCCCTTGGCCATGAACATGAACTTGTAGGCGTCATCACCTTCGGCGTAAATCTCGCACTGCGCCGGCATGTTGTTGGCGGTGTTCTTCTCCTCGTACATCGAGAGCGGCGCGACCTGCGAGTAGCGCAGATTGCGGCGCAGATACGCATCGCGCGCGCCTTCCGACAGCGCCGCCTCGTCGTCGCCGTCGGTGATGACGTTGCAGCCCTTCTTGCCCATGATGATCGCGGTGCCGGTGTCCTGGCACATCGGCAGCACGCCGCCGGCCGCGATGTTGGCGTTCTTCAGAAAGTCCAGCGCGACGAATTTGTCGTTCGGGCTGGCCTCGCCATCCTCCAGGATGGCGCGGAGCTGCTTCAGATGGCCGGGGCGCAGGTAATGGTTGATGTCGCCGAAAGCGGCTTCCGACAACGCCCGCAGCGCCTCGCGCGACACCACCAGCATGTCCTTGCCCAGAACCTTCTCGACCCTGACGCCCTCGGCCGTGATCTTCTTGTAGGGCGTCTCGTCCTTGCCGAGCGGAAACAGCGGGGTGTGCTTGTAGGGCGGAACGGGCTTGGCCGGGTCGGGGAAGGCGGTCGGAGCGTTCATGGGCGAATCCAGGGGTTTTGGGGCCGTCGCGGGCGTCTCAGCATGGAAGCGTTCTAAGCCCATTTTGAGCGGAAAGGAAAGGGAACGACGCGCATGGGGGCAGGCCGGCTCGGGCTCGGGAAGGCGCTGACACAGCACGTGGAAATGCCCGTTCCCACCCTTGCGCTTCGCGCCCGACGACGCTTGAATGCGCCGCTTAAGGGGCTTTTCATCATGACTTTGAACTTGAACGTCCGCGGCGCGATCCTGGTCGCCGCCGCCATCACTGGACTTGTGACCCTCGCCTCGCCCGCGCGCGCCGACCGCTGCGACGACAGCGCCAAGGAACTGGCGAACCAGGTCGATCGCCTCAAGGTGAATTTCCGGGCCGCCAACGTTGTTTACCTGACGCACCCGGCGGCCAAGGAGCTGTCCGTGGGTTGCCGCGGCGACAAATATTCCATCGAGCTCTTTGCCAAGGGTGACCGCAAGCCGACGCCGGAATTCTATGCGCTGGTGGGATCGATGGCGGCGATCGTCTTCACCGTGACCAAGGACGACACAACAACGGGCGCGACACGCTGCCTGAAGCGAATGGGTCTGCTGCGCGGCGACAAGGTCAGCATGCGCTATCGGCGGCTCAACATGGAATGCACCCGCACCAAGAAGGACGCGTCCATCGCGATCACGCGCGGCAAGGACGAGTAGAGGGACGTTCGCTCTTTCCACAAACTCGGTCATTGCGAGGAGCCCTTGCGACGACGCAATCCAGGCCGTCTCCGCGGAGATAGTCTGGATTGCTTCGCTGCGCTCGCAATGACGAGGAGAGGTCTGGTTGTCTCGTTCATAGATTGCGAGGCCGCGCACGAAATCAGCCCGCCACACCGCACCAGATCGCTCGCATTTTAACGATTGGCTTGAAAGAATTTTCGCTCGTCGCAGGGCAGGATCAATTGTTTCCATATGTGAGGATTTGCGGATGAACGTTTCTACCGTTGCGCCGCCGCCGATCGCGGTTGTGGTTCCGAGCTACGACACGACCAAGCAGCAGGACGATCAGACCAAGACCAGGGATGCCGACCCCACCTACAAGCCGCAGCCGCCCGCGCCGCTGCCGCCGGGTCAGGGCACGCGGATCGATCAGCTCGCCTGATCTCCTATCGACGACGAATCGCCCGATCCGGTCGATCGGGCTGTTTCGCGTCCGGCCGCATCTTCGCCGGAGAGCGGGATCAACATCTGCGTGGCCACTCCGGGGCCTGCGCATGATCGCAAGACTGCCGCTACTTGACACCACGATCGTCGCCGCCATGAGCGCGCAATCGTCCGCGTCCACGCGAACGTCGCGCCGGCCTCGGTGTTTCTCGCCGCGCCCGGCCGCGGTCATTTCCCCTTCGCACGACCCGTTGTAAACCACCGCCTCCGGCTCGGAGCGCATCTTCAAGTGTGATCCGCCTCATCAAATCTCCGCATCCGGCGTGCTCATCTGCGAGGCCGAACGAGCATGCGTCGATGGGACAGGCCGATGGAACTGAACGAAAAGCTGCTGTCGCTGGTGGGGGGCATCTACGATGCGGCGCTGGACGATTCCCGATGGCCGTCGACGCTTCGTTGCATCGTCGACATGGCGGGCGGCCAGAGCGGCGGCCTGGTCCGGATCGGGGCAGCCGGCGAGGCCGTGATCGCGCATGCCGTCGGGGTCGAGCCCGCCTATGTTCAGTCCTACATCGAAACCTACGAACCGTTCGATCCCTCGCGCGGCGTGCTCCACGCGCCGGTCGGCGAGATCCAGACGATCAGGGACTGGATCGACGTCGACGAATTCCGCACCACCATGTTCTACAACGAATGGACGCGGCCGCAGGGCCTCGAGGACGCCGCCAATATCCTGCTCGATAAATCTGCCGAGGGACTATCCCGCCTCTCCATCATGAAGGCCGGCGGCCCGGTCGATCGCAGGATGGTCCAGGTGATCTCCCATCTCACGCCGCATTTGCAGCGGGCCATGGTCGTCAGACAGCAGCTGCAGCAGCAGAATGCGCTGGAGACGATTTCGGTCCGCACGCTCGATGCCCTGCGAACCGCCGTGCTGCTGCTCGATGCCGACGCTCACATCACGCACGCCAATGCCGGCGCGCGCGACATTCTGGATGAGGCCGAAATCCTTCGTTCGGTCCGGGGCCGGCTGGTGACGTCCGACCCGAATGCCGATCGTGTGTTGCGGCAGGCGCTGGCGAGCACGGTGGTCGGCGACCGGGCGATGACGGGCGCGAGCATCTCGCTGCATCTGACGGCCCGCGACGGCTCGCATTTCGTCGCGCATCTCCTGCCGCTGACCGCAGGGCGCCGGCAAAGCTTCGCAGCCAGCTACGGTGCCTGCGCCGTCCTGTTCGTCAGCAAGGCCGCGTTCGATACGAGCCTCGCGCCCGACCTGATCCGCAAGCTGTTCAAGCTGACGCCGACCGAGCTGCGCGTGCTCCTGTCCATTGTCGAGATCGGCGGAGTTCCCGACGTGGCCAGAAGCATGGGCACCGCCGAAAGCACGATCAAGACCCATCTCGCCCGGATCTTCGCAAAGACCGGTACCAAACGACAGGCGGATCTGGTCCGGCTGATGGCGGCCTTCACACCGCCGATCAAGATCTGAAGTCGGAACGTCGCGCGGGCGGCAAAATCGCGTCTCCTCCTCCGATCGACTGACGTCGCCGCAAGCGAACCTCGCTAGAGGGAACCGCACCCACGCAACGGGAGACGACGATGTTCTGCAAGCCACCCTGCCCCGACGAGCACGACCTCTCTCCCGTCCCCGACGATTCCGACAATCTGCCTGAGCCGGAGCGTTCACATGCGCTTCCCGGCCACCACGCGTTCGGGCGATCGACCTTGCCCGAAGCGGCCCGGTCCGGAACGGGGGCTGCCGCCAGCCTCCCTCCGGACCGGCTAGATTCCCTGCGTTGAAAACGCTCTAGCCATCGAGCTCACGATAGCGGCGGAAGATGCCCTGCTCGTTGAAGGGAATGCGGCGCTCGCTTGCCAGATAGGCCTTGATGTTCGGCCGCGCGGCGATGCGGTCGTGCAGGGCGACGAGCCCCGGAATGTCCGTCTCAAACGCCGTCATGCGCTTGGGGAAGGCATAGCGCAGCCCCGCGACGATCTGGAACAGCGAGAGATCGACGTAAGTGAGCCGCCGGCCGGTGACATAGGCGCCGCCATTCCCGGTGAGAAGCTGCTCGAAATAGCCGAGATATTTCGGCACCCGCTCACTCCAGAAATCCGCCGTGCGTTTCTTCGCCGGCGGCTTCTGGTCCTCGTAATAGAGCGAGGGTCCGAGCGGATGATGGGTATCGTGGATCTCGACCACGAAATCGGTGATGGTGAGCTGCAGCTGGTGCACCCAGAGTTTTCCGGCCTCCGTCTTCGGCGCGAGCCCATGGCGGGCGCCGAGATAGAGCAGGATGTTGGCGGTCTGGCCGATGACGAGCTTGCCCGCTCTCAGGAACGGCGGCGCAAAGGGCGGCGTGCCCTGATGCGCGTCCATCATCTTCATCATCGCAGCCGTACCGCGCGCTCCGCGCGCGACATCGACGTAAGCGGCCCCCGCCTCCTCCAGCGCCAGCCGCACATATTCGCCGCGGCCCTGGATCTCGGGCCAGTAGTAGAGCTCGTATTTCATGAGAGAGGTCCGTGAGCGTGGGGACGATCGGACCAATGTAGCATAGAGCCGCATGTTCCGTCGTCGTGGGACGAAACATCGGCCCCACACGTCATTGCGAGCGCAAGCAAAGCAATCCAGAGCGTCTCCGCGGAGGCAGCCTGGATTTGCTTCGCTACGCTCGCAATGACGACTTGAAAGAGCTTCGTGCCCTTAACTCAATTCGCCGCAAAACAATACAACAACCCGTCGCCGCCGGTGCTCTTCAGATCGGCTTGCGAGCAGCCGCCCTCGGGACCGCGCGAGGGGTGGGAGCTGTACCATGATTTCGACGGCTCATCGTCGCGAAGGCCTTGACGATCCGCGTGGCCGACGACCGCGGCGCCTTGCGTGCTCGACGTCCAATTCTTGCAGGTCTTGTCGTCACCGGCGGCGAACGCGGTGCCGTCGGGTTGCGTGCCCGTCAGGATGTCGTGCCGGTTCGGCGTGTCACCGCGGCCGTTGATGACCTCGCCCTTTTCGCTGAGCGCCGTCTGCTTGGTGAGGTTGTTGGCAGCGCCGTGCAGCTCGGCCACGTCCTTGGCGATCATCGTGCCCTTGGCGTTCTGCCACGGTCCCTTGCCGATGCGGTCCTTGGCGTTGACGGCCGGCTTGCCGTCGGCGGCCTGCGTCGAGAGATAGGCACGCCAAGTCTTGGTGGCGGCGCCGCCGGCCTGCGCAAGCTTCTGGCACTGCGCATCGGCTCCCTCGAGCCCGCCGAGATCAGCGCCCTTGCCCGGGCCATTGGACGTCACGAAGAACGTCATGTCGGCCGACTGCGCTTGCGCCGATGGCATCGCCAGTAAGGCCATTGCCAGCGCAAGGCCTGAAATCGTCACGGTCTTCTCGATGCGGATCATGTGGTCCTCCCGTTGTGCTTGTCGTTGGCTGCCTGATTTCAACCCAAGGCGCGTCCGCTTATTCCAATGCCGCGCGAGACGCCGAAAAGAAAAAGGCGCCGTGCGGTAAGCACGACGCCCTCGTTTCGTCGGAGTGTTTCAGCGATCAGTTGGTCTGCTGGATCGCCGACAATTCCCAGCCGCTGCCGGGCCGTCGCGCGAAGGTCCAGACTTCGGTGACTTCGCCCGGCTGTTCGCTGCCGGCGACGACCGTGCCGCTGTTGCGGTCGAGCGTCTTGTCGGTGAGTGCGAAGCGCAGCGCCACTGTGGCGTAGTCGGTCTCGCCTTCACGCCAGGCTTCCGCTAGGTCGCCCTGCAACAGCTTCACATTGGTGACCTTGTTGACGACGTTCTTCGCACGGTTCTGGCCGAGGTCCTGCTCGAAATAGGAGACCATTTCCGGCGTCGCGAGCGTATGCAGCTTGGCCACGTCCTCGTTCGACCAGGCGGTCTGGACGTCGCCGAGCAGGCGCTCGAACGCCTCGTAATCGTCCGGCTTGATCTCGAGCGGCGCGTTGTTGGCGTTCGCGCCGAAGCCGAAGCCGCCAAGACCACCACCAAGTCCGCCCCGCTGGTTCGGCTGCGGTCCGGGAGCTGCGCCCGCATCGGCATTGGCATAGGCCGCTTGCGGCGTGTGACGGCGCTGCCACCAGGACATCGCCAGCCGCACCACCAGCACCACGAGCGCGATCTGGATGATCAGGCCGATGATCGAGGACAGGCCGCCGAGGCCGCCGAACAGGCCGCCGCCGAACAGCATGCCGAGCAGGCCGGCACCGAGGAAGCCGGCCGCAAGGCCGCCCATGATGCCGCCGGCGCGACCGCCGAACAGGCCGCCGCGCGCGGGCGCGGACGCAGCCGAGTTCATGCCTGCGCCCGGCTGGGTGTAGGTGCGGTTGAATTGCGAGGCCGAGCCCGGCGCCGTGGAGGTCGAGGGCGGCGCCGCAAAGGTGCGCGCGCCGCGTGAGCCCGACGAGCCGCCGCCGCCGACACGCGCGTCGGCGGACGAGATCGCCAGGGCGGTCGGCAGCGCAAGCGCCAGCACGACAGCGATCGTCTTGAAGAGACTGCGGGAGCGTAGCGAGAAATTCATGTGCGTTTCCCAAATCCCCGGCATGGGGAAGTGCCCCTAAGATGGGCAGACTTGCCGAAAAGTGAAGTGTGTTTGGGAACTTGCGGCTGCGGCCCTCAGTCGCGGGGATGTGGCAAAAGCCCATATTTGGCGAAGGCTTGGCCGGATGCGCGGGGGAACCGGGTTGCGGGCTACCGGCGACTTAGAGTGCGAACTCCGCTTTTCCCTCGTCAATGACGGCAGAACGAAGCCCCTCCCTCACCCCTGCTTCGCCATCGTCTCCTTCACCGCCGCCACCAGCTGGCTGAGCGTGAACGGCTTCGGCAGGAAGTCGAACTGCTGTCCCTCGGGCAGGCTCTTCTCGAAGGCGTCCTCGGCATAGCCGGAGACGAAGATGAATTTGATGTCGGGCTTCTTCTCCCGCATCGCCTTCAAAAGCGTCGGGCCGTCCATCTCGGGCATGACCACGTCGGAGACGACGAGATCGATCGCCCCGCTCTGCTCCTCCAGCACTTCCATGGCGTCGACGCCGTTCTCGGCCTCGACCACGGTGTAGCCGCGCGAGCGCAATCCGCGTGCGTTCAGCGCGCGCAGGCCCTCTTCGTCCTCGACCAGCAGGATGGTGCCCTGCCCCGTGAGATCGGTGCGCGGCTTGGCCTCGGCCGCCGCGGCGTCCTTCCCGGCGCCGTTGGTCGCGCTGACCGCAGCCGCCGGCTGCTCGACCTGCGCTTCCGGCTCGGCATGGTGACGCGGCAGGAAGATGTGGAACGAGGTGCCCTGTCCCGGCGCGGAATCGACGTAGATGAAGCCGCCGGTCTGCTTGACGATGCCGTAGACGGTGGAAAGCCCGAGGCCGGTGCCCTTGCCGACTTCCTTGGTCGAGAAGAACGGCTCGAAAATCTTGTCGCGGATGTCGGCGGGAATGCCGGTGCCGGTGTCGGCGACCTCGATGCGGACATAATCCGCAGCCGGCATACCCTTGTAGGCGAGCCTGGCCGCTTCATCCGCGGTGACGTTGGCGGTGCGGATGATCAGCTTGCCGCCGTCGGGCATGGCGTCGCGCGCGTTCACCGCGAGATTGACGATCACCTGCTCGAACTGGGAGACGTCGACCTTGACCGGCCAGAGATCGCGGCCGTGGATGGTCTCGTGCTTGACCTTCTCGCCGATCAGGCGGCGCAGCAGCATGGCGAGATCGGACAGCGCATCGCCGAGATCGAGCACCTGCGGCCGCAGCGTCTGCCGCCGCGAGAACGCCAGCAGCTGCCGCACCAGCGTGGCAGCCCGCGTCGCGTTCTGCTTGATCTGCATGATGTCCTGGAACGACGGATCGGTCGGCTTGTGCGCGTTCAGCAGGAAGTCGTTCGCCATCATGATGGCGGAGAGCACGTTGTTGAAGTCGTGGGCGATGCCGCCGGCGAGCTGGCCGACCGTCTCCATCTTCTGCGACTGGTTGATCTGGTTCTCCAGCGCGCGCCGCTCGGTGGTCTCGAGCATGTGCACGATGGCGGCTTCCGCCTCGTTCTCGGCCGCATCCACCGGCGTGACGAAGAACTGGCCCCAGCGCTCCCTGGGCCCTTCCAGCGCCACTTCCACCGGCGCGACGTCGGCCTGGCCTTCGGCGGCCTGGTTGATGGCCGCGATCAGGAGGTGACGGTCGCGCGAATTCACCGCGCGGAAGATCGACTTGGAGGCGCTGTCGAGCCCGAGCGCCTGCCCGAGCTTGGCATAGCGCGCGTTGGACCGTACCACGTTGCCGGCGCGGTCCACGGTCGCAATCGCCATCGGCGTATGGTCGAAGAAGCGCATGAAGCGCACTTCGGCGGCACGATCGGGATCGCTGCGCTCGTCGCGGGCGCGGCTGATCACGAGCGTGCGCGACGGGCCCGGCGCGCCGTCGGCGCCAAAGGCGAGCTTGTGATAGAGCCGCACCGGCATGGTCTTGCCGGTGCGCATCCGCAGGTCGATGTCGAAGACCTCGGTCTTCACCTCGCCCGGCACCGCCACGATCGAGGTCAGCAGCGAGGCGCCGTCGCCGGAGACGATGTCGGTCAGCTTGAGGCCGCCCGAGCCGATCTCGGCGAGGTCGTAGTCGAGCCAGTTCGCCAGCGTCGCGTTGACGTAAGCGAGTTCCCCGGCCGGATTGACCGAGAAGAACCCGCACGGCGCGTGGTCGAGATATTCGATGGCGTGCTGGAGCTCCTGGAACACGTCCTCCTGGCGTTCGCGGTCGCGGGTGATGTCGGCGATCGACCACACCGCGTATTTCGCCTCGCGCTTGCCGGTGCCGAGCGGGCGCACCCGCATGCGCAGCCAGCGGCCCTGGCTGCCGTCCTGGCCGGAGATGCGGACCTCTTCCTGCTGCCGCTTGCCTTCGCGCGCGGCCTTGAGCAGGCGGAACACGGCCTCCGAAACGTCGGGATTGCCGATGAAGACACGCTCGACCGGGCGCACGTCCTGCGGACCGCTGGCGCCGGTGAGCGTCAGATAGGCGGCGTTGGAATAGACCACGTGGCCGCGCGGATCGGTCACGGCGAGGCCATCGAACCCGTGATCGGCGATACGCCCCACGACCGGATCATCGAGGCTGCGGTCGGCGAAGCGGATGATCCCGGCGGCGAAAGCGAACAGGTTGAACAGGCCGACCATCGCCAGCACGGCAAGGATGCCGAGGATATAGGGCTGCGCCTGCACGCGCCCGAGCGTCATCAGCCCGACGGCGACGGCGACGAGGCCGGCGGCCACCAGCAGCACCAGCGCAATGCTGCCCGAGCGCGGCGACGGCTCGTGCGTCGCAACGGGCTCGCGGGTGAGATCGTGGTCGGACTCGGCGGTCATTCTCGAGCTGGCGCAGCCTGTCGACAGAGAATCAACGCGCGACAGCGCGCGTGGGGTCCTCCCTGCCTGAATCGGACCCTGAGGTGCAAGGGCCGTAGGGGCGAAAGGTACGCTGATTCCCAGATTACGGCCATTTCCGGTACTTTTCGGGTGTTTTTATCCTCGCCCGGCGCTGAAGCCACGCTTCAGCCGCATGACGTAGCCGATGACTTCGGCGACCGCATGGTAGTGCTCAGCCGGGATTTCCTGGTCGATCTCGACGGTGGCGTAGAGCGCGCGGGCGAGCGGCACGTTCTCCACGATCGGGATGTCGTGCTCGCGCGCGATTTCCCGGATCTTGAAGGCGAGATTGTCGACGCCCTTGGCGACGCAGATCGGGGCCGTCATGCCGCGCTCGTAGGACAGCGCCACCGAATAGTGGGTCGGGTTGGTGATGATCACCGAGGCCTTGGGAACCGCCGTCATCATGCGCTTCCTGGAGCGTTGCTGGCGCAACTGCCTGAGCTTGCCCTTGATGTGCGGATCGCCTTCGGACTGCTTGAACTCTTCCTTGATCTCCTGGAGCGACATCTTCTGCCGCTGGAACCAGCTGCGGTACTGGAAAAAATAATCGGCAATGGCGATGATCGCGAGCGCCGCGACCACCGCCCCGAGCAGATGGATCGTCATGCTGGTGCTGGCGCCGAGCATGGCGGCCGGGTCGAGCCTGACCATCGCCTCCATGCGATGCCGCTCCGGCCACAGGACCATGGTCATGACCACGCTGAGCGCGACCAGCTTGCCGATGCCCTTGAGAAAATTGGCCGCCGCCTGCTTGCCGAAGATGCGCTTGAAGCCGGCGCCGGGCGAGATCTTGCTGAATTTCGGCGTGAGGGATTCGGCCGACCAGACCAGGCGGTGCTGCAGCATGTTGCCGGCAATCGCCGCCAGCATCAGCATCAGCAGCGGCACGCCGATCGCTGCGAGAATGGCGAATTCGATCTGCTGCATCAGCGCGATCAGGGCCTTGCCGTCGGTCTTGATCATCCAGGAATTGGCGAGCAGGCCCCGCATCGGCGCCAGCAGCCCGCTGCCCACCGAGCCCGAGAAGGTGGAGACCACGAGCGTGCCGCCTGCCATCATGAACCAGGTGTTGATCTCCTGGCTCTTGGCGACGTCGCCGCGTTCGAGCGCGTCGTCCAGACGCTTTTGCGTCGGGTCTTCTGTTTGACTCTCTGGGTCCTTGTCTTCTGACATCGATCGACCGTTACCTCAGCGGCATCAACTGGTGCATGACACCGATGAAATAATCCAGATACGTCCCCATCATCGCGGTGAGCACGACGGCGAGCACCAGGAAGCCCGCGAAGATCGAGAGCGGCACGCCGACGAAATAGACCTGCATCTGCGGCATCAGCCGCGCCAGCACACCCAACCCGATGTTGAAGACGAGGCCGAACACCAGGAACGGTCCCGAGAGCTGCAGTCCGAGGCTGAACGCGGCGGCAAAGGCGCGCGTGGCGAGCGCGGCCACATCGCCGCTCGATACGGTCTCGCCCGGCGAGAAGATCGTATAGCTGTCGTTCAGCGCCGCGATCACCAGATGATGGCTGTCGGTGGCGAACAGCAGCGTCACCCCGAGCATGGTCAGGAAGTTGCCGACCAGC
This sequence comes from Bradyrhizobium symbiodeficiens, assembly GCF_002266465.3. Lineage (NCBI taxonomy): Bacteria > Pseudomonadati > Pseudomonadota > Alphaproteobacteria > Hyphomicrobiales > Nitrobacteraceae > Bradyrhizobium > Bradyrhizobium symbiodeficiens. The sequence continues at coordinate 4,929,851 of NZ_CP029427.2, forward strand.
ACGCCCTGCTGGCCCTGCGTCGGATCGACCGAGGTGACGAAACCGAGCCCCATCTGCTGCGCGATCACCGATCCCGCGACCTGGAGCGCCGACAGCGTCACGCGCGCGGTGGCGCCCAGCACGATTCCGATCGCGATCTCGTGCAGCATCAGGACCAGGAGCGGCGCCAGCGAGCCCATGTCGACATGGTAGGCGTTGCGATGCAGCGGCAGGATGATCAGCGTCAGCAGCAGCGCGATCGACAGCTTGATCCGCGTCGGAATATTGGTCTCGCCCAGTCCCGGCAACAGCATCACCATCGCGCCGACCCGGGCGAAGGCGAGCATGAAGGAGGCGGCGAGCGCCGGCAGCAGCGAGACGTCGATGCGCATAATTGACGCATCTTGCCTCAGCCGCCGATGATTCGCGACGATATCCGCAGCATATAGGCGTGGAGCGCGTCGGCCATGAACGGCAGCGTCAGCAGCATCGTGGCAAAGATCGCGAGGATCTTCGGCACGTAGATCAGCGTCTGTTCCTGGATCTGCGTCAGCGCCTGGAACAGCGACACGACGACGCCGACCACCAGACCGACCACCATCAGGGGGGAGGACACGATCACGATCGTCCAGATCGCATCGCGCGCGACGTCGAGGGTCTCAGGTCCGGTCATTGTACTGTTCCGCTGCTCGTTGTCCAAAGGTGTCGGGAAGCGAGTGGCGAATAGCGAGTAGCGAATGGGCGACCCCAATTCGCTACTCGCCATTCGCCACTCCCCCAATTCAGATCGGCATCTTCATGATGTCTTCATACGCGGCGATCACGCGGTCGCGGACCGAGACCAGGGTGGACACAGCGACGTCGGTGTCCGCCACCGCCGTCACCACGTCCATCACGTTGGCCTTGCCGGCGGCCATCGCCACCGTCTGCGCGTCCGACTTGCGGCCGGACTCCATGACGCTGCCGACGGCGTCCTTCAGCATCGAGGAAAAGGATGGCCCGCCGGCCTCGGTGGCTTTGCCGGCACCGCTGTTCTCCAGCACCCGGGCGAGGTTGGCATAAGCATTGGCTGCGATTGTCGGTGATGCCATGGCTCAATTGTCCTGTTCAGCTCTTGAGGATGTCGAGCGTGCGCTGGATCATCCGGCGCGTCGCACTGATGATGTTGAGGTTGGCCTCGTAGGACCGCTGCGCGTCGCGCATGTCGGTCATCTCGACCACCGAGTTCACGTTTGGATATTTGACGTTGCCGCTGGCGTCCGCGACCGGATTGCTCGGCTCGTATTTGACGCGGAAGTTCGACTGGTCGGGCTTGATCTTGCCGAGGGTGACGACCTGCGCGTCGAGCGTGCGGTCGAGCGCGGAGGAGAAGGTCGGAACCTTGCGCCGGTAGGGATCGCCGCCGGCGGTCTGCGAGGTCGAATCCGCGTTCGCGATGTTTTCCGAGATCACCCGCATGCGGCCGGCTTGCGCCCGCAGACCGGAGGTCGCGATCGCCATCGAGCGGGCAAAGTCGCTGCTGTCATTGGCCATGATGCGCCTCCTCTAGCTCTCTCGTCCGAGCATGATCTCCGCGCAAACGCGTTCCGCGTTTGTCGCGAGGGAAAACCGCTTCACACTTTTCCGGATCATGCTCTAGCCCTTGCCGATCGCGGTCTTGAGCAGATGCAGGCTCTTCGAATAGAGCGAGGTCGCCGCCGCGTAGTCCATCTGGTTGCTCGCCGCCTTCATCATCTCCTCTTCGAGATTGACGGCGTTGCCCGCGGGGCGTGTCTCGAAGCCCGCGTTCCTGTTCTGGTCGAACCCGGAAGCAGCCCCCGACGGCGTCATGTGAGAGCCGCTGGTGCGGGTCATTGCCAGGGGACCCATCGAGCCGGTGACGGCTCCGGCCTTGTCGAACTTGGGCTCGACAAGGTCGCGCGGCCGGAATTTGGGCGTGTCGGAATTGGAGACGTTCTCGGACAGGACGCGCTGGCGCTCCTGGTGCCACTGCATCTTGGTGCGAAGCGCCGACAGCACCGGGAGGTCGTTGATGGACATCGTCGCGGCTCCTTCCGCCTTCTTGCGAACCTTGGGTCCGCCGCTAGGCAGAATTTGCCGCGTGTATGGTTAACAGCTGGTTAAGACCGCCCTCGAGGCGTGTCCCCGGGCGGGACACCATTTTGTGCTCCCGTGATTCTACGTCTCCAAAACCGGCATTAACCCAACCATTTGGCGGCCCGTGCACAGCCGAAGAAGTCGTTTTGGATCGAGCGATTCATGGGTTATTAAGAGTTGGGGACGGCAAAACTTGCCGTGGGACGTTAAGAAATCGCAGTTTGGGGCATCGTTAAACCAGTGGTTGGCGCGTCCAACCATCGGCACGAGAACAGCGCCATTTGTCGGGGACAAGTATGCAAGGCAGCCCTATCACCTTCATCGTCGCGTTCATCGTCGTCCTGGCGTTGATCGGCGTCGCTGCCTGGCTGGTGCGCCGATTCGCCGGCAGCCGGGTCGGCGCCAACACCCAGCGCGGCAGGATGCCCCGGCTCGCGGTGATCGACGCTGCCGCGGTCGACGGTCGGCGCCGCCTGGTGCTGGTCCGGCGTGACAATGTCGAGCATCTCCTGATGATCGGCGGGCCGACCGACATCGTCGTCGAGCCCAACATCGTTCGCGCCGCGCCCGGCCGCGACCAGCTTCCGCAGCGTCCGAACGCCGCGGAACCGCCGCGGCTCGCGCCCATGCCGGATACCAGCGGCTGGGCCGACGAGGCACCGCGGCCGGAAATGCTCGATCATCCCGAGCCGCAAATGCCCGAGCCGCCGCCGCGGCCCGCGCGACCGTCCTTTGCCGACGAGGTGCGCCGGCCCGCTCCCGCGCTGGCCGAACGCCGCAGCGATCCCCTCGCCGGCTTCACGGCCGAGCCGATCGCGCCACGCCTCGAGCGTGAACCGCGGCCCGAGCCGCTGCCGCCGCGCGTTCCGCGCAGCGAGCCGCCACTGATGCCCCGGCCGCCGCGCCAGAGCGAGCCGCCGAAGATGCCGCCGGTGCGCGCCGAGCGCGTCGCGGCCCCGCCTCCGCCGGTGCCGCAGGCTCCGCCCGTTCCGCCGCCGGCTTCCGCCGCAGCCCCCTCCAGTGCCGAGCAGAATCTCGCCGAGATGGCACAGCGGCTCGAAGCCGCGCTGCGTCGCCCGGCCGGCGACACGGTCGCGCCTCCGGTTGCACCGGAGCCGCCTGCCGCTCCCCGCGCGCCGCGCGCAGCGAGCCGCCGGCCCCACCGGCCCCGCCCGCGAAACCGGCCGCGGAAAAGACCAGCTTTGAAAATCTCGAAGACGAGATGGCCTCGCTGCTCGGCCGTCCGAAGCCGTCTTCGTGAGGCTGCCGTCCCTCCCGCGTAGAGTTGTTTTCCTTTCTGTTCTGATCGGCGCGGCATCGGCAGCGATGCCGGCGCATGCGCAGGACATCAGCATCAATCTCGGCGGCGGCGCTGGCGGCGGCGGCGTCACCGAGCGCGCGATCCAGCTGATCGCGCTGCTCACCGTGCTGTCGATCGCGCCGTCGATCCTGATCATGATGACGTCGTTCACGCGCATCGTGGTCGTGCTGTCGCTGCTGCGCACCGCGATGGGTACGGCGACCGCACCGCCGAACTCGGTGATCATCGCGCTGGCGATGTTCCTCACCTTCTTCGTGATGGGGCCGGTGCTGCAAAAATCCTACGACGACGGCATCCGCCCGCTCGTCGCCAACCAGATCGGCGTCGAGGACGCGCTGCAGCGCGCCTCCGTTCCGTTGCGCGGATTCATGCAGAAGAACGTGCGCGAGAAGGACCTCAAGCTGTTCCTGGACCTCTCGGGCGAGCCGCCGCCGGCCACTCCCGACGAGCTGGCACTGCGCATCCTGGTCCCCGCCTTCATGATCTCCGAGCTGAAGCGCGCCTTCGAGATCGGCTTCCTGCTGTTCCTGCCCTTCCTCATCATCGACCTCGTCGTCGCCTCGGTGCTGATGTCGATGGGCATGATGATGCTGCCGCCGGCCACGATCTCGCTGCCGTTCAAGCTGATCTTCTTCGTGCTGGTCGACGGCTGGTCGCTGGTGGCGGGGAGCCTTGTGCAGAGTTACGGGGGCGGGTGAGCCTCTGGTGACGCCTTCGCCAAGGCTTCGACGGACACGTCGCTGCGCTCGCTGTGACGGAGGATGCGTCGCTATCCCGGACGCGCTTCGCGCGAACGCGGCTACCGCGCCATCTTGATCTGCCGCACGACCGGGATCGTCGGCAGCGAGCCGGTGTGGTCTTCTTCCTTGGCCTGCGGCGCGCGGGCGGTGGCGTCGGGGAAGCGCTGCTTCATCTCGCGCAGGAAGCCGTCGAGCGTATCGACGCTGGCGGCGAGCTTGGCGATCTCGGCGAATTCGGCGCTGGAGGCCGCGGCCGGCTTGCTGGCGATGTCGAAGGCCAGACGATCGGCGCTCTCGCTCATCAGCGGCGCGTATTTCTCGCGGAAGCGCGACAGGCCGATCGAGTCGTCGGCGAGCGCGTAGCCGACGGCGGCGCGGATGATGTCGCTCTTCTCCACCGAATTGAGCGGCTTGAAGTCGCGGAAGCGCTCGCCGTAATAGAGCTCGATCTGCTCGGCGGACTCGCGCCAGCGCCGTGCCGCCCAGAAGATGTCGGAACGCAGCCGCAGCACTTCGCGCCCGGAGACGTTGGAGACGATGTCGAGCGCGAGATCGTGACGGCCGACGTCGCTCTGCGCGCGCGCTTCCAGCAGCAGGCGCTGCTGCCTGAGCTCGCCGGAGAGGTCGCTGATGCGGCTCGCGCGCAGCGCCGTGATCGCCTTGTCCGGCTTGCGGTTGGCGAGATAGATCATGGACAGGCGAGCGGCGACCTGGGCGCGGGCGGCGCCTTCGAGGCGGTGGTCGACCTGATATTGCAGCAGCTCGGCCGCCTGGTCGAGCAGGTCGATCGAGGCGAGACGGTCGGCGAGACGGCGGATCAGCTCGTCGCCGCGCCTGCCGATCGGCGTCAACTCGCGAAACTCGTAGAACAGCCCGAGCGCCTCGACCTCCGGCAGCTCGTCACCCTTCGGCCCCAGGAAGATCTGCGTGAACAGGTCCGAGGCGAGATCCTGCGCCTGACGCGAGGCTTCCGCGTTCGGCTGCAGCCTGGTCGCGGTGCGCGCCGCGGTGAGCGCGTCGCGGTAACGCCCGCCCTCGGCGTACATCTTCGCCAGGATCTGCAGCGTCTTGACCTCGATCAAGTCGCCGCGCCAGGTCATGGACAGGGTCTCGAGCTCGCGCAGCGCCTCGTCCTTGCCGATCTCGTCGCGCTTCTGCCGCAGCGCGATCTCGAGCTGCTTGGCCTCGGCCGCAGCCGGCCGATCGGCCGAGGCAGCCGCGAATTTGTAATCGTCGAGCGCGTCCTTGTCGTGGCCGAGCGCCTCGGCGAGCCGGCCGCGCAGCACGGCAAAGCCGGGCGCCGCCTCGGGCGAGACGCCGACGACCTCGAGCTCGCTGCGGCGCTTGGAGGCGCCGGCATAGTCCTTCACTTCGAGCGAGGCGCGCATCGCCTCCATCGTCACGATGCGCTGGATGTCGAGCGGCAGCGAGGCGATCGCGAATTCGACGTTCTTGAACTTCTCGCGCGCGTCAGCCCATTTGCCCTGGCGCGCATAGGCGAGCGCCTTCCAGAGCTGGGAATCGTGGCTGTTGCCGATCACGGGATTGGCGAGGTCCTTCAGGCCCTGCGCCGGGCGGCCGATCAGGATGCTGGCGATCGCATGCATGATCAGCGCGCCGCTCTCCTCCTTGTTGAGCGGGTCGCTCAGCATCAGGTCGGTGACGGCCTTGGCCTCGTGATACATCGCGCGCGACATGTAGAATTGCGCGAGCTCGAGCCGCGGCAACGAGCGCAGCGCCGGCTCGACGGCCGAGATCGCCGCGATCAGCTCGCTCTGGCGCGCGATGAAATTTTCCGACTGGCCCTTGCGCCAGCCTTCGGGGCTGAACACCGGACGCACCGCGGTCGGCGCCCGTTCGGCTGAGATGTCGACCGGCGACAGCGTCAGTCCGCCCTTCTTGCCGAGGATCACCTTGTCGGCGCCGACCTCGACGCCGATCTCGTCGGAATTCGGCCGGATCGCGATGCCGTGCGCGGATTCCAGCAGCGAGAGATCGACGAGATCCTGCCGCTTGATGAAGCCGCGCACCGGCCGCTGCGCGGTGACGACATAGAGCATGTCGCCGGCATCGGGATCGGTGAGCTTGTGCAGCTGGCCCGGATTGGCGAAGGGGATGGCGATGTTGGCGAGCGCGGGGTCGGTGATGTTGCGCGATATCATCAGCGGCAGCGGCGTCGTCTGGATCTTGTCGGCGAGCGTCAGCAGCCAGTTGGTCTCCTTGCCGACCTCCTCGCTCGCCAGCGAATAGACCAGCGGACGGGTGAGACGGATGCGCACCGCCTGCCCCTTGTCGAGCGGAATGCGGCCGACCTCGCCGATCATCACCCCGCCCTTGCTGCGGATCGCCTCGAGGTCGATCGGCTTCGGCGTATCGAACACCAGCCACACCGTGTCGCCGCGGCGGAACGCCGCCGCCGGTGTTGCGACCGGAATCGGGAACGTCACGCGCAAGCCGTCGCTGTCGCGGCGCGCATCGACGCTGGCGACGGTGGGCTGCGGCGCGGCCGGCGCCTCGGCGGACGCAGCCTTGACGGCGTCCTTGACCGGCTCCTTCGCAGCCTCTTTCGGCGCTTCCGCAGGCGCCGGTTTGGCGGGCGCGGCCACAGCTTCGGCAACCGGCGGCGCGGGCTTCGCAGCTTCCTTCAAAATGTCCTTCGGAGCTTCCTTCAGAGCTTCCTTAGACGCTTCCTTGGGCGCTTCCGGCGCGTGCGCGGCCTCGGTCGCGGGAGCTGGCGCCGGTTTCGGCGCTTCCGCGGGCGGCATCGCGGTGGGCGCGTCCGGCTTCACCTCGGGCTTGACGTCGATTTTGGCTTCGCGCGCGATCGTCTCGGAGGTCGGCGGCGCGATCTCGCCATGGACGTCCTTATGGGCGTCCTTCGGCTTCTGGGCCGCTTGCTTGTCCGGCGCCGGCGCCGGTCCGCGACCGGCAGGCTTCATCTGCGCGATCGCCGCCTCGGGCGTCGCGGCGGTCTTGCCCTTGTCGGGCTGGAAGGAGACGTCGACGACGTAGTTCTTCTCGTCGCGAAACGAATGCACGTCGGAATCGCCGATCAGCGCGATCTCGACATTGGTCTGGTCGATGTCGGCCTTCTGCTTGATCGAGGCGACGTTCGGCGGCGCTGCGACGACCGCGTCCGCCAGATCGAAATTCAGGTTGGCGTTGAAAGCGAGCGTGAGCTTCTGCTCGTTGAGCACGGAGGACACGCCGACGCCGTCGGGCATCTCGAACACGAAGCGCACGAAGGTCGGCTGCACCGAGGCACGCACGCGGATCTGCGGACGCTTCTTGCTCTCCGCCGCGGCACGCTGGGCGCGCAGCGCGCGTTCGGCCGCGCGGGCGCGCTCGGCGAGTTCCTTGACCACGTCCATCGGTAGGCTCGGCGGCGGTCCCTTCCAGCCCTCCGGCAGGAGGTCGACGAAGGTACGCTCGCCGGCATTCATGGTGTTAACGGTGACGCGGCGCGCCAGCGACAGGCGGATGGCGCCGCCATCGGGGTCGCGGCGCGCGGAGTTGACGTAATCGGGCGCGCCTTCGGGCACACGGTCGACGGGAACGTCGACCGGTCGGTCGAAGCGGATGATGAGGATGGAGCCCGCGGTCGTCACCTCGGAGGGAACGTCCTCGCCGAGCTTGATGACGAGACGGGCAAAGCCGCCGCCGGCCGAAAAGCTCGCCTCGCCCCTGACGGTGTCGGCCGCCCGGGCAGGCGCACCGAGGCCGACCAGCAGGCAGACCGCCAGCGCGCGGACGTGACGCGACAGCCCCGGCGCCAGAGCGCGGGCTCGCGACCACAATCCATCGGCAGCCTCTCGCGCCATTTGCGGCATGTCTTCCGTTTCGACGGGTCCACGACGGCACTGGTGCCGGCCCCTGCCCCGACTCTAAGGTTTTGCCAATTAAGGACTTCTTAAGTATGAGCCCTCAATTCGGCTTTTGCGTCGGCTTGCCGTCGATCTTCGGCAACTCGCCGGCAGAGGCCGACTGATCGCCGCCGCCATTGGCACGGCGGGCCATCTCGACCGTCAGCTTCTCGGCGGCCTCCGGCGACATCAGTCCCATGATGTCCGACATCTTCCGTGGCGCGATCGCCGAGGCGATCTCGATCAGCACGCCCATCTCGAGCCGGTCGAACACCCGCGCAGCGTCCTTGGGCTTCATGCCCTCGTACATGGTCACGAGGCCCTTCATCCGCTGGGCTTCGGCCGCCTTCTGCTCGGCCTGCGTCGCGGAGATGCGGGTTTCCACCGCCTTCATCTCCTCGACCTTGCCTTCGATGCGCTTCTCGGCCGACTTCAACAGGCTCTCGCGGATGTCGATCTCGCGCTGGCGGGCCTCGATCTCCTGGCGGCGCGCCTGCAACCGTTCGAGGATCGCGCGCTCGGAGGCCGAGATCTGCGGCTGGGCTTCGTCGATCTTGACCACGGTGCCTTCCGGCTTGGTCTCGGGCGCGGCGGGCTTGGGCGCCTCCTTCGGCGCGCCGTGGGTCGAGCCGGTGATGATCTCCGGCTCCTCGCGGCCGGTCGGGAAGTTCAGATTTTCCTCCGCCCAGGACTTCTTGGTCTGGTTCGGCTTGTAGTCGAAGACGTAGCCGCCATTGATCACGAGGCCCGCCACCTTCAGCGTGGCGAGACCTGCGATGGCGACCAGGACGACCGGGATGACGCGGATGTTACGAAAGGACTTCATACCCTGACTTTATGCGGCAAGGCCGTTGGACCGTCGGCGTTCGGAGAAGGCTTCGGCCGCAGCCGCCACCGCCTTCGCCGACGAGGGCTTGGCTGCGGACGCGACGACCGTTTCGGGATTGGTCATGGGGCGCGCCGCGATCGCGATCTTGGACAACCGCCGCACCACGTTGTCGGCTTCGCCGAGCTGCTTGTAGAGCTGGTCCGACATCTGCGTCGCCGCGACGAGCTGGCTGCCGAGGTTCTCGTTGACGTCGCGCACGGCGAGCTTCAGCCCGCCGATCGCGCGCTCGGCGATCTCGGTCGCTGTGATCAGCTCGCCGATCACCGCCTTCAGCGAATGCTCGTCCGCCTTCAGCCGCGTCAGCCGCTTGTTGAGCATGACGCAGTAGAAGATCGTCAGCATCAGCAGGATAGCCACCAGCGTCTCGATCGCCATTCCAAGGGAGTGGTTCATGGGGCCTCCATCATCTTGTTCTGCTCGTCCACCTTCTCGAACATCGCAAGTGTCGTACTTGGCTTGCGCAAGGGTTTCGTCACGCGGATCGCGACGCGGTCGCCGACCCGGCCCATCCGCCCCTCGGTCAGCGTGACGTCGCCGCAGCGCACGGTGACGTTGGCGTCGGCGCGCATGTCCAGCGGCAGCGTGTCGCCGACCTTGAGCCGCATCAGCTGCTTGAGCGGAATCTCGGCCTCGTAGAGCACGGCATCGACGGCGATCTCCGCCTGCACGATCTCGGTGGCGAAATGGCCTTCCCAGACCGGATCGCGGCCGAACTTTTCGCCCATGAACATCTGGAGCAGAACGCCCCGGATCGGTTCGATGGTCGCGTAAGGCAGCAGCAGCTCGATGTTGCCGCCGCGGTCTTCCATGTCGATGCGCAGGCGCACCAGGATCGCAGCGTTGGCGGGACGGCTGATCGCGGCGAAACGCGGATTGGTCTCGAGCCGGTCGATCGTGAAGGTCACCGGCGACAGCGGCCGGAACGCCTGCTCGGCGTCGGCCATGACCACCTCGACCAGCCGCTTGACCAGCTCGGTCTCGATCGTGGTGTAGGGCCGCCCCTCGATGCGGAGCTGGCTGGTGCCGCGGCGGCCGCCGAGCAGCACATCGATCATCGAGTAGATCAGGCTGGAATCGACCACCGCCATGCCGAAATTGTCCCACTCTTCGGCCTTGAAGACGGTGAGGACGGCGGGCAGCGGGATCGAATTCATGTAATCGCCGAAGCGCACCGAGGTGATGCGGTCGAGCGAGACTTCGACGTTGTCGGAGGTGAAATTGCGCAAGCTCGTCGTCAGCAGCCGCACCAGGCGGTCGAAGACGATTTCGAGCATCGGCAGACGCTCGTAGGAGACCATCGCCGAATCGATGATGGCGCGAATGCCGGAATGGTCGTCGAGGGTGACGTCGCCGACGGCGAAGCCGAGGAGGTTGTCGATCTCCTCCTGCGACAGCACCCTCTCGCCGGAGTTCTTGCCGGTGCCGAGATCGCGGCTGCCGTCCTCGACCATGGCCGCCCATTGCAGGGCCATGGTCTCCGATAGTTCGTTTTCGGCGGCAGCCTTCGCGGCCTCCGCGGGATCCTCGGAATCGAGCGATGCCTCCCATTGGGCGGCAATCGCATCCTGGTCCATTTGCTCGTTGCCGGCCATGACGCTAGCCCGTTACCTTCCGCAAGCCGTCACTGGATCACGACTTCCTTGAACAGCACCGCGCTGACCTGGACCGGGGCGACCGCCGCGTTGACGCGCTTGGTCAGCTCCTCCTTGAGGCGGAAGATGCCGGCCGACCCGTTGAGGTCGGAGGGACGCAGCTCGCGCACGTAAGTCTGGAAGATGTCGGTGACGCGCGGCATCGTCGGCTTGATCGCCTCGATCTGCTTCTCTTCCTTCAGCTCCAGCACGATCTTCAGCCGCAGATATTGCACGCGCTCGCCGGGCGCGCCGGCGAGATTGACCATGATGTCGGGGACGTCGACGAAGGACGGCGGCTTCGGCGGGGGTGCTGCCTCGGCATGATGCTCGTCGTCGCCGTGACGAAAGAAGAAGAACCAGGTCGCAGCACCGCCGCCGAGCACGGCGAGCAGGCCGACGGCCATGATGATGAGCTTCAGCTTGTTCTTCGGCGGAGCGGCTTCCGCGCCTTCAGCGGCTGCGCCGCCTTCCGCTTCGTTCTCTGCCATGATCGCCGCGCCCGGATCTCTCAAAGGGGTCGAAAGAGCGAAGCCTCAAGACAAGAACGCGATACAAATGCCCCGGCGCGATGCGCTCCTCTTCATGCAAACGCTACGGTAATAATGGTTAACGGAACCTTTCGATTGGGCATCCACTAGGAAAAATCTGCCGGGCAGACATGGCTAACAGAACCTTTCTGCCGCCCTCCGACGCCCCGCAAAAATAAGCAAGCCGCTGAAATTACAAACTTTTTCAGGTTGGCACGGCTTTCGCTGAGAAAGGATCGAGACCGAACGGTTTGGGAGAACCCGACGGTCTCGTTCACGGGGTCCGCCACGGCGCTTGGGAGAGCGAAATGGCAGATCCGCTCAGGGGAGATTTCCGATGCAGAACGCGCTTCTGATCGGCTTGTCACGGCAGATGACGTTGGAACGGCAGATGGATGTCATCGCCAACAACGTCGCCAATGCCAACACCAACGGCTTCAAGGCCGACCATTCGCTGTTCGAGGAATTCCTCAACTCGAACGCGCGCGAGGACAATTTCGTCGGCGCGGACCGTCGTGTCTCCTACGTGCAGGACCGCGGCACCTACCGCGACATCGGCCAGGGGCCGATGGAGGCGACCAGCAACCCGCTCGACATGGCGATCGACGGCAACGCCTATTTCGCCGTGCAGGCCAATGGCGGCGAGATGTTCACGCGCGACGGCAAGTTCTCGCTCAACAGCACCGGTCAGCTCGTCACCCCGAGCGGCAATCTGGTGCTCGGCACCGGCGGCCCGATCACCTTCCAGCCGACCGATCACGACATCAACGTCGCGCCGGACGGCACCATCACGGTGCTCGAAGGCACCGCCAAGACCGACTCGATCCGCGGCAAGATCCGCATGGCCTCGTTCGACGATCCGACCAAGCTGACCAAGCTCGGCGCCAATCTCTATTCCGCCGGCTCCGCCACCCAGCAGCCCGATGCCAAATCCACCGTGCGCCAGGGCTATCTCGAGAAGTCGAACGTGAATTCGGTCGGCGAGATGACCCGCATGGTCGAAGTCATGCGCAGCTACACCGCCATCGCCAACCTGCTCCAGCAGCAGAGCGACCTCCACAAATCGGCGATCGAGAAGCTCGCCGACGTTCCGGCCTGATTGAAGGAGAACTGAGATGCAGGCGCTTCACACCGCGGCGACCGGAATGGCGGCACAGGAACTCAACGTTCAGGTGATCTCCAACAACATCGCGAACCTCCGCACCACCGGCTTCAAGAAGCAGACCGCGGCGTTCCAGGACCTGATCTACGAGCACGTTCGCCGCGTCGGCGCGCAGGCCTCGGACCAGGGCACCATCCTGCCCGTCGGCGTCGACATCGGCGGCGGCGTCAAGACCGTCGGCACGCCGCGCAGCATGACGCAGGGCACGCTGTCGCAGACCGGCAACGATCTCGACCTCGCGATGTCCGGCGAAGGTTTTTTCAAGATCCTGATGCCCGACGGCACCTACCAGTACACCCGCGACGGCACCTTCCAGATGGACAACCAGGGCCGCGTCGTCACCGCCCAGGGCAACCCGGTGCAGCCGACGATCACGATCCCGAACAACGCCTCCGGCATCTCGGTGAGCGAGCAGGGCCAGGTCTCGGTGACGCTGCCGGGCTCGTCGACCTCCTCGATCGTCGGCCAGATCGGCGTGACCCGCTTCATCAACAAGGCCGGCCTGCAGCCGGTCGGCAGCAACCAGTTCACCGAGACGCCGTCGTCCGGCCCGCCGCAGGACGGCACCGCGAACTCCGAGGGCTACGGCAAGATCACGCAAGGCAGCCTCGAGCAGGCCAATGTCGACGTCGTCTCGGAGATGAGCGACCTGATCGCCGCGCAGCGCGCCTACGAGATGAACGCCAAGGTGATCAGCGCCGCCGACCAGATGATGCAATCGACCACGGCGCTGTTCCGCTGAGGTGATGACGATGATCCGCACCACCCTCGCCACCCTCTTCGCCCTGCTCGCGCTGGCCCTGCCGGCAGCGGCCAAGGACGACTTCATCGCCTCGCCGACGCTGCGCGCGAGCGTCACCGTGACTTCGGACGTGGTGCGGGTCGGCGATCTCATCGACAATGCCGGATCGGCCGCGCTGATCCCGGTCTACCGCTCGCCCGATCTCGGCACCACCGGCACGCTGACGGTCGGCCAGGTGCTGTCGGTGCTCCGCGCCAAGCAGGTGATCGGCGTCATGACCGGCGACCTCAAGGAGGTCCAGGTCACCCGCCTCGCCCGCACGCTGGCGAACAAGGATCTCGAAACCGCGGTCGCATCGGCGCTCGAGCGCCGCTTCGGCCTCGGGGACGCCGCCAACATCAACGTCACCTTCGACCGCGGCGTCGCCGAGATGCGGCTGGATGCCTCCAACTCCGGCGCGCTGCAGCCGGTCGCAACCCGCTATGACGCCCGCAGCGGCCGTTTCGACATCGCCTTCGAGATCGCCAACGACAACAATTCGACCCCGACCAAGCTGCGCTTCACCGGTACCGCGATCGAGACGGTGGAAGTGGCCGTGCTGACGCGCGACATCGACCGTGCCGAGCTCCTGAAATCCTCCGACGTCACGCTGGAGCGCCGGCCGAAGGCCGAGGTCACCGGCGAGGCCGCCTCGCGCGAGCGCAGCGTCGGGATGCAGCTGCGCCGGCCGATGCGGGCAGGCACGCCGCTCCGCGTCGCCGACATGGTCAAGCCCGAATTGGTGGTGCGCGATCAGGCCGTCACCATCATCTACCAGGTGCCCGGCGTCTACCTCACCACGCGCGGCAAGGCGGTCGAGAGCGGCGCCGAGGGCGACGCCGTCAGCGTGGTCAATGTGCAAACCAAGCGGACGTTGACCGGCACCGTCACCGGCCGCGGCCAGGTGACGATCGAGGGCGCGAGCCACTCCGCACCGATGGTGCCCGCGGTCGAGCAGACCTCCTCGCTCAAGCGCGATGAGGCGCCCGCCCCCGTCGACACCGCAGCACTCCTCCGGAACCTGGTGCAGGCCCCCGCGTCGCCGGCCCAGATCGCAGAAGCCCAGATCCCGCAAGCTCGCGCCTCGCAAGCTCAAGCCAAGTAAGAGTTCGTCATGTCCGCTTTCAGTTCGGCTTACCGTCTTCGTCGCATCGCGATCTCCGCCCTGCTGCTGGCCTCTTGCGCGCTGGGCGGCTGTTCCTCGATCGACCGCCTGTCGCAGATCGGCGAGCAACCGAAATTGTCCGCGATTGACAATCCGACGACGCAGCCGGGCTACAAGCCGGTACAGATGCCGATGCCGAAGCCGGAGGTCGCCTCCTACAATCCGAACTCGCTGTGGCGCAACGGCAGCCGCGCCTTCTTCAAGGACCAGCGCGCCCGCCAGGTCGGCGACCTCCTGACCGTGACCGTGAACATCACGGACAAGGCCAACATCGCCAACGAGACCCAGCGCAGCCGCACCGCCAAGGAAGATTCGGGAATTACCGACTTTATCGGCAGCCAGACCGTCACGCAGCCGCTCAAGGTCCTGCCCGGTCGCCTTCTCACCACCGACTCGACATCCTCCTCCGACGGCAAGGGCTCGGTCAATCGCACCGAAGCGTTGCAGACCAACGTCGCCGCGGTCGTCACCCAGGTGCTGCCGAACGGCAACCTCGTGGTCGAAGGCAAGCAGGAGATCCGCGTCAACTACGAGATCCGCGAGCTCGTGGTCGCCGGCATCGTCCGGCCCGAAGACATCCAGAGCGACAACACCATCGATTCCAGCAAGATCGCGCAAGCCCGCATCGCCTACGGCGGCCGCGGCCAGATCACGGACGTGCAGCAGCCGCGCTACGGCCAGCAAGTCATGGACGTGCTGCTGCCCTTCTAAGTCTCTCCCGAGCTCCCACATCGTGTTCGCGAACCTAGGCGCGGGCGACGATGTACGACGCGGCCTCCGGTAGCTCCCCTGCCGGAGGCCGCATGTATTTTTGGGATGGTTCGTATAGCGGCTGCGCGTCGGATGGTCGCATGAGAGCGGCACGCCATCCACGTCATTGCGATAGAGAAGACCTCACGTAAACTCCGCCTCCACCGCCCCCAGCCCGTCCAGCTCCATCCGCACCTTGTCACCGGCCTTCAGCCACAGCGTCTTGACCAGGCTGCCCGTCAGCACGAGCTGTCCCGCGTGAAGACCCTTGCCGTCGGCGGCGAGATGGTTGGCGAGCCAGGCGAGCGCGTTGTGGGGATGACCGAGGACGTCGGCGCCGGTGCCGTGGCTGACCTCCTCGCCGTTGACGATGGCGCGGCCCTTGACCGATTTCAAATCCGGCACCGACGAGCGCGGCACGGACGGACCCAGCACGCAACCGGCGGCGAAGAAATCGTCGGCGATCAGCGACGGCGCGCCCATCGTCTCCCACTTCACGTAGCGGTCGTCGACGATCTCGATAGCGGGATGATAGGCCTCGACGGCTTCACCAACCCATTCGGCCGTGAACGGCGCCTCGCCGGCGGCAAGGTCGCGCTTCAGGCGCACCGCGATCTCGCATTCGACGCCGACGCGGACATAGTCGGCGGCCGCGAGCCTGACGCCGCTGTCGTGCACGCCCTTCTGGAACACGCCGCCGCCGCAGGGGTGCGGAATGCCGATATATTCCTGCATCACCGGACTGGTGCAACCGATTTTGTAACCGACCAGCGGCCCGGCATGCGGCAGCAGCAGATCGTGCAGCGCGCGCTGGACTTCGTAGCCTTCGTCCTCGTCGGCGGGAGGAACCTCAAGCGCGGCAAGCGGCGCATGGTTGCGCCGCGCCAGCGCGATCGCCTTTGCGGCTTTGAGAATATTGTCCATCGGCGCCGCCTCCTACGCTACCCAATCGAGGACGGCACTTCAGCACCCCCGCCGGGGCGTGACAAGGACGGGGCCCTCACGCCTTCACGAGACCGAGCCGGATCAGGCTTTCGGCCGTTGCGAGGATCGCTTCATTGTTGGAACGGGGCTGCCAGCCGAGCACCGACCTCGCCTTGGCGCTGGTCGAATGTCGCACCTTGCCGAGCATCGGCACGACCGCGCGCAGCAAAGGGATCCGGTTCGCAGCGAGCCGCACCAACCAGTCCGGCGCCTGAAGCCGCGGAACCCGGCCCGCCCGCGGCCCCAGTTCCCGCCGCAGCGCCTTGGCGATGTCGAGGATCGACATCGTCTCGCCGGAAACCGCGATGAAACGCTCGCCCTTCGCCTCGGGCGCCGTCATCGCCCGCAGATGCAGATCGGCGACGTCGCGCACGTCGACCACGCCGAAATAGACTCGCGGCACGGCCGGCATGGCACCGTCGAGCAGCGACTTGACGATCTCGATCGAGCCGGAGAAGTCCGGCCCGAGCACCGGACCGAAGATGCCGGCGGGATTGACCGCCGACAATTCGAGCCCGCCGCCCTCCTGCGCAATGAAATCCCAGGCCGCACGCTCGGCCAGCGTCTTGGACTTGATGTAGGGCTGCACGTCGGCGCCGCCGAGATTGGTCCAATCGGACTCGTCGAACGGCTTTTCGCGCGGCGGATGGCCGTAGCCGATCGCCCCCAGCGACGAGGTGATGACCACACGCCTGACGCCGGCATCGCGCGCGGCGCGCAGCACCCGCAGCGTACCGTCACGGGCGGGGATGATCATCTCGTTCTCGTCCCTGGGAACGCTGGTCGAGAGCGGCGAGGCGACATGGAGCACGTAGTCGCATCCCGCGACCGCCTCGCGCCAGCCCTCGTCGGCGGTGAGGTCGGCGGTGAAGAAGGACAGGCTTTCGGGCGATGCCGCCCCGCCCTCGCGCAGCATCGCCAGCACGTCGGCCTGCCGGTCCGGCCGGCGCACCGTGGTCCGCACCTGATGGCCGGCGGCGAGAAGCTGCAGGACGACATGGATGCCGACGAAGCCGGACCCGCCGGTCACCAGGACAGTGCTCATTGCCAAATTCCCTCATTGCCCAGGCCGGCGAATTGGTTCCGCCACCTGCTCAGGGCCGCATCTGGTCACTATCTCAGGGGACAACAAGTAGAATGGATTTCGAGACCAGTATGGAAAACCTGACCACCGCCTGCGAGGAGGACTGCGATTGCAGCCCCGACCCTGCCGTGCTCGCCGATTTCAAGCAGGCCATCCACGCCCTCGGCGGCAAGTGGAAGCTGGAGATCCTGTTCGCACTGATGAACGGTGCGGTCCGCTTCGGCGCCTTGCGGCGATCGATCGGCGGCATCACCCAGCACATGCTGACCACGCAATTGCGCGAGTTGCAGCGGGACGGATTGGTGTCGCGCACCGTTCTCGCTTCGAGGCCGTTGCAGATCGCGTACGAGCTGACCGATGCGGCCTACGGCTTGCTGCCGGCGTTTAAGGAAATATTGAGCTGGTCCAGGCTTTATGGGGATGCACGCCTCGCGGCGCCGCAAGAAGCCTGATTGCAGCGATGCTTGATTCCGCTGGATCAGTGTCTCAGCATCCGAGCCGATCTCGTTGATGCGACTCGCAAAACCGCCAGCACCTGAAGTTAAGGTCGATTCTCATCCGAACTCACGTGAGCTCGGAGGAATGGACTCTAGCCCATTGATCGTGATTCACTTTTCGCGCTTCCGCTCGCGCGCAAACGCGCGCGGCTGCAAACGTCGGGCACAATGCTGATCACGGCGCCAAGCGGCGCCTTAAGTCCAAAAACAAAGAGCCGCATCTCTGCGGCTCGGGCTCTATTCGTCGCGATAGACCTTCTCGCGCTTCTCGTGGCGCTCCTGCGCCTCCACCGAGAGCGTCGCGATGGGCCGGGCCTCGAGCCGCTTCAACGAGATCGGCTCGCCGGTGTCCTCGCAATAGCCGTAGGTGTTGTCCTCGATACGCTGGAGCGCGGCGTCGATCTTGGCGATCAGCTTGCGCTGGCGGTCGCGGGCACGGAGTTCGATGGCACGGTCGGTTTCGGACGATGCCCGATCGGCGAGATCGGGATGGTTCACGTTCTCCTCCTGCAGGGCTTGCAGGGTGAGCTTGGACTCTTTGAGGATCTCATCCTTCCAGGCGAGGAGCTTCAAACGGAAGTACTCCTTCTGCCGGTCGTTCATGAAAGGCTCTTTTTCGGTCGGTCGGTAGTTTTTCAACTTTTCCAAGGGCGGCCTATCTGTCTAAGCAACGACTCGCACAACGGAACGAGGTCCGCTGAGCGGGGCCTTATATAGCGGCCACCTGTGACAGACAATATTTCCCTCACGGCCCGAGCGGCGCCCCCAAGCCCTTGCACAGGAAGGTTTATCCTGGAGGGCCCGGGGACGGCCGAAGACCTAGTAGCCGACCGTGAAACGCTGCCGCTGATGGGCCGGCCGCTCGATTTCGTCGGCGAGCGCAATGGCATAGTCGGCGAAGGTGATCCAGCTCTTGCCGTTCGCATCTGCGAGAAGCTGCTCGGTCCCGAGCCGGAACTTGCCCGTGCGCTCCCCCTCGACGAACAGGGCCGACGGCGAAATGAAGGCCCAGTTCAGCTCCTTTTCCTGCCGCAGCAGGTCGAGGAAAGCCGAGCCCGCCTCCGCTTCCGCCTTGTATTGGGCCGGAAAATTGGGAGTCGTGACCAGTTTCACGCCCGGTGCGACCTCGAGGCTGCCGGCGCCGCCGACGACGAGGTAACGACCAACTTTGGCGTCTTTCGCCGCGCCGATCAGCTTCCGCGCATCGCTGGCCAGGAAGTGCACGGAACTCACGGCGACGTCCTGCCCGGCCCAAAGCTTGGCAAGGCCTGCCTGGTCGAGCACGTCCCCCTTGGTCGGCGTGGCGTTCGGCAGGGCCGCGATCTTCTCGGGGTTCCGGGCGATGGCGGTGACCGCATGGCCGCGGCGGGACAGTTCCTTGGTGATCTCCGACCCGGCCCGGCCCGATGCGCCGGCAACTGCGATTTTCATGGAAGGCTCCTTTGCTTCGATAGTAACTAACAGTGACTAGATATCGCAAAGAATGCTGGTGTTAAGAGAGCACTTTGTGCTTACCTGATAACGCAGGGGTGACCGCCACGCGTATCGCAAGCGATGAAACCGGATTCCGAGGCCCGACGATGAAACCCGACGTCTATGCAGCGAACTGCCCTACGCGCCAGATCCTCGATCGCATCGGCGACAAATGGGCGGTGCTGATCCTGCTGCTGCTGCGCGAGGAGCCGATGCGCTTCAATCAGCTGCGCCGCACGATCGAAGGCATTTCGCAGAAGATGCTGAGCCAGGTTCTCAAATCGCTCGAACGCGACGGCCTGCTCAGGCGCCACGCCATCGCGACCGTGCCCGTCACGGTGGAGTATTCGATCACGCAGCTCGGGCTGACGCTCGCCGGTGCGGTCGATCCGCTGCGCGATTGGGCCGAACAGAATCTGAAAGACGTTCTCGCCGCCCAGCGCAGCTATGACGCGCAGCAGAAGAAGGAAGCGGCGTAAGGGGCGCGTTGCGGAACGACGCGCGGTCTCGCCCAATCCCGCTGTCATGCCCCGGCTACGCCGCGGCCCCTCGATTCAAAAACGACTGTCTCTGGAATACTGGGTCGCCCGGTCAAGCCGGACGACGACAGCTGACTATGCCTGACTACGCCTGTCCGGCCTTGGCCAGCTCGACCTCGACGCGCAGCTCGATCTCGGAAAGCAGCGAGTCCAGGCCCGGATCGCCTGAGGATGATTTCAGGTTCGCCGCAGCATCGCGCAGCCGCATCACGGTCGAGGCGTCGAGATTGCCGGACAGCAGCCCCATCTTGAGATCGTCGAGCACGTCGAGCGCCGTCCTGCCGCGGGAGACCGAACGCTTGCGGCGCTCGACCGGGTCCTCCTCGACGCCTTGCAGCGCCAGCAGCCCGTCGATGTTGGTGGCTGCCTTCGGTGCGGCGGCGCTCCGGGTCTCCTGCGCCGACGAGGTGTCGGGCAGCACGAAGGTGCCGGAGCCGGTCCGCCGGGCCTGGCTGGCCGGCGATCCAAGTGTGGTGCCGTTCGGTCCGTAGATGCGCATCGGAGGGAATCCGGGTGGTCGATGCCGTCACCTTCGCCGTCTTATGGTTAACGGGGCGTAAACGGCCCGGCAAAATCTGCCGACAGGCGGCAGTTTCGGTCCTCAGGGACAACACCGGCTGACACCGGTCGAAACAGATTTAGTCAACCTATTCAGCCACCTATCCCTGCCGCGCCGGCTTGGCACGGCACTCGCAAGGACAGCGCCGGACCAGCTCGTCATGGGAGTGTCGTGCAGGTCCTTACGATTTGAGGAGCCTTTTGAGGATCCTTGGGGAGCAGAGGATGCCAGGCGTTCGTTGGGTGAGGATTATCGGGGTGGCCTGTGCCACGCTGTCGGCGCTGACGCTTTCGCTCGCGCCCGCAGCTGCGACATCGCGCATCAAGGACCTCGCCAACATCGAAGGCGTGCGGCAGAACCAGCTCATCGGCTATGGCCTCGTCGTCGGCCTCAACGGCACCGGCGACACGCTCAACAACATCCCCTTCACCAAGCAGTCGCTGCAGGCGATGCTCGAGCGCATGGGCGTCAACATTCGCGGCGCCACCATCCGCACGGGCAACGTCGCAGCCGTGATGGTGACCGGCAATCTGCCGGCCTTCGCCACCCAGGGCACGCGCATGGACGTCACCGTCTCCGCGCTCGGCGATGCCAAGAACCTCCAGGGCGGCACCCTGCTCGTCACTCCCCTGCTCGGCGCCGACGGCAATGTCTACGCGGTGGCGCAGGGCTCGCTCGCGATCTCCGGCTTCCAGGCCGAGGGCGAGGCGGCCAAGATCGTGCGCGGCGTGCCGACCGTGGGACGCATCGCCAACGGTGCCATCATCGAGCGCGAGATCGAGTTCGCGCTCAACCGGCTGCCGAACGTGCGCCTGGCGCTGCGCAACGCCGACTTCACCACGGCCAAACGGATCGCGGCTGCGATCAACGATTATCTCGGCGTCAAGACCGCCGAGCCGATCGATCCCTCGACGGTGCAGCTCTCGGTCCCGCCCGAGTTCAAGGGCAACGTCGTCGCCTTTCTCACCGAGATCGAGCAGCTGCAGGTCGACCCTGATCTCGCCGCCAAGATCATCATCGACGAACGCAGCGGCATCATCGTGATGGGCCGCGACGTCCGCGTCGCCACCGTCGCGGTGGCGCAGGGCAACCTCACCGTCACCATCTCCGAGAGTCCGCAAGTCAGCCAGCCCAACCCGCTGTCGCGCGGCCGCACCGTGGTCGCGCCGCGCAGCAGCGTCACCGTCACCGAGGACGGCAAGAAACTGGCCCTCGTCAAGGACGGCGTCTCGCTCCAGCAACTCGTCGACGGCCTCAACGGCCTCGGCATCGGTCCGCGCGACATGATCAGCATCCTTCAGGCGATCAAGGCCGCCGGTGCGATCGAAGCCGACATCGAGGTGATGTGATGCAGGCCGGCACGATCAACACCCCGCGTGCCGCCACCTCCTCGGCCTTCTCGGTCGAGAGCCGCAACGGCCGGCCCGATTTCGAACTCGCGAGCGCCCTGCAAAAGGTTTCGCCGAAGCAGCAGGCCAAAGCGCAGAAGACCGCCACCGACTTCGAGGCGATGTTCCTCAACAGCATGTTCTCGCAGATGACCTCGGGCCTGAAGGGCGAAGGCCCGTTCGGCGACACGCCCGGCACCGGCGTGTGGCGCTCGATGCTGACCGAGCAATATTCCAAGAACTTCGCCAATGCCGGCGGCGTCGGCATTGCCCGCGACGTCTATCGCACCCTCATCACGCAGCAGGCGAAAACGATCCGCACGGCATAAGGTCAAACGAGATGAACCATTTCAACGCCTCACGTCAGCCGATGCAACAGCGCCCGAACACCGCGCCCGGCAGTGCCGAGGCGCGCAAGCTCGCCGAGGGCCTGATGGACGCGATGAGCGCCCTGCTCGGACTGATCGAGCGCGAGACCGAGCTCGTTCGCGCCGGCCAGGTTCGGGAGGCGATGATGCTCGAGAGCAAGAAGCAGGAGCTGTCGCGAAACTATGTCGGCGCCGTCGGCCAGTTGAAGGCGAACCAGGCGCAGCTCGCGAAATCCGCACCGGAGCTGCTCTCGACGCTGCACCGCCACCACGATGCGTTTCGCGCGATGCTCCAGGTCAATCTCACCGTACTCGCGACCGCGCACGCGGTCTCCGAAAGCGTCGTGCGCGGCGTCAACGCCGAGATCCAGAAGCGCAACGTGCCGAACACCTACACGGCCGCAGGTCGCCGCGCAGCTCCCGGTCCGCGTCACATCACGCCGCTCGCGGTCAGCCGCTCGCTCTGAGTCGAGCGCGCACGAGAACAAGCGACAATTTTATGAAAAACCGCGCGGCGAAATCGTCGCGCGGTTAGGCACGTTTCCTTACCGGGTCTTCAGTCCTGGCGTTCCATGGTTGCGTTACGAGAGGGGTTGGGATTTGACTCACGTTAGGCAACCAGGAGGCTGCCATGAGTACAGATTTCAGCATCAGGCCGGTGGGGATCCCGGCCCCCGTGCAGATCGTAACGACGTCCAATGCGGCGGCGAACGAGGCTGTGCAAACCGATCTTCCGGTGAACCAGACGGTCGCCGCGGCGGATACGGGCGCGCCCGTGCGCAACGATCTGCCGAACCACGAGAACGTCTCGCGCCAGGTCGTGTTCGATCAGGCGGCCGCATCCTTCGTCTTTCAGGTCGTCAACGACAGGACCGACGCGGTGGTCAACCAGTTCCCCGACGAGGCGATGCTGCGCCGGCGAGCCTATTTCCATGCAATGGATATGAAGTCCGAACCCTCGCGTCCTCTCAGCACCGACGTCAGCGCCTGACGATCAGCTATTTCAGCGTGGCGCGATCTGTAGCGATGTTCTGCTGCGTCTGACCGGCACCGGTCAGCGCGAAATTCGTGTTGCAGAAAGACGGAGATCCAAGCTGCTGGTGATGCCAAGCATCACGAGCAGCCGTCACGGCCGCCCGGACAGGCCCGCAGCGATGTTGCGGTTGATCTCGATCAGCGGACGGAAGTGATCGAACTGCGGGCTCATCTGCAGCGCGGCGGTCTGGCTCAGCACGAACACGCTGATGTTGGCGATCTTCTGCCGGACGTCGATCGGCTGCGGATTGTTCTCGCGCATCGCCTCGCTCAGGAAGATGGTCCAGAGCTTGCGGTTGAACATCAGGGCCTGCATGGTCTGCTCGCTGAGCGGATCGGCGTTGTTCACCGCATCCTGGAGCTTGTTCGCGGCCTTGAGCAGGGTCTGCGCCTCGATGTCGCGAGGAGATGCGGTGGTCGTTGCAACACGCGCATAAGCCGAGGCAGCGGAATTCGACATCAATCACACCCTGGAGGTTACCTAGCCCGTTGAACGCGCTAAGGATTTCTTTCCCAACCCTAGGCAGCACCGCTTAAGATTTGCTTACGTGTGTGCTTGGAAGGTACTCCGGATAATTACGGGGCACGGAGCTCTTCTCAGCGCAACGCTAGATGCACACACGCACGCTGTAAACTTGCTTCGCGTGATGCATGTCGATCTCAGCTAATCCTGCCTTAGCGATCTCCCTCAAAACAACGGCGGAGCATTAGCCCCGCCGTGACGTCTTAGCGATCTTGCGCTGCGAAATTAGCGCAGCAGCTGCAGCACGCTCTGCTGCGACTGGTTGGCGAGCGACAGCGCGGAGACCGCGATCGACTGGCGGGTCGACAGTGCCTGGCTGTTGGCTGCTTCCTCGTTGGTATCGGCCAGCGTCAGGTTGGACGAGCCGGTCTGCAGCACGTTGATCAGGTTCTTGGAGAAGTCCTGACGCACCTGCACGATCGAGAGGTTCGAACCGAGCGATGATCCTTCCGAGCGCAGCCTGCTCGAGGCGGCATTCAGGCTGGCCAGCACCTTGTTGGTGGCGCCGTTGTCGATGAAGTCCGTGCCGGGAACGAGATTGCTGAGGCCGAGGCCGGCCGCGTTGAACACGACGCCGTTGATGCCGAGCGTGGAGCTGCCGGTCTCGTTGAAGACCAGCTTCAGCGTGTCGCCGTTGAGCAGGTTGATGCCGTTGAAGGACGAATCCTGCGAGGTCGTGTCGATCTGCGCCAGGATGTTGTTGAACTGGCTGACCAGGCTCGATCGCGCGGTCTGCGCGACGGGATCCTGAATCGGAGGCTGCGCGGTGGTGAAGGCGAGCACGCCGGTGAGCGTACCGCCGACCGCGCCGCCCGCGGCCGTCGAACCGAGGGTCGAGGACGCGTACTCGTTGACGGTGGTGACCGTCAGCACGCCGTTGGCATCGATCGTCGCCGTCAGATGGTTCGCCTGCAGCTGCACGTTGAGCTGATCAAGCGTCTTGACGGTGCCGTTGGTGCCGTCGCCGAAGGTGACGCTCACCGGCGTACCGCCGTTGAAGGACGAGAAAGTCAGCGTCTTGCCGCTGACGCCGCCGACGCCCGAGGTGCGTGCCGCGGTGAAGGCGGTCGCCGTTCCCGTGTTGCCGCTGAGGCCGAAGGCGCTGAGGGCATTGCCGGTGCCGGTGATCGACAGGTCGGCATTGATGCCGGTGGAGAGCGCAAGCTGGCCGCTGCTGTTGACCGAGGACGGGATCTGGCCCGCGGTGGTCGACAGTGTCGCCGCGCCGTTGAAGATACTCGCCGTCTTGACGCCGGTGGCGAGGTCGACCGCGTTGAGCAGGTCGGTCAGGGTCGCGCTCTGGATATAGACAGTCGAGTTGCCGTTGCCGTCGGTGACGACATTGCCGTTGACGCCGCCGGAGGTCACGCTCAGCGCCGATTGCGGCGTCTGCGCGTTCTTGAACGTGATGGTGTGGCCATCGATGTTCAGCGTGGAGCCGTCCTGAACGAGAGAGCCGAGCGAACCCGCGGTCGTCGAGCGGGCCGCGGTGACATTGGCATTGCCGGCGCCGGTCGCGGCGGTCAGACCAAGCGCCTTGAGGAAATCGGCCTTTCCGGTCACGCTCAGATCGGCGCCGGTCGAGCTCTTCAGCGTAGTCGCGCCCGCCGTGATGGAGGATGCCACCTGCAGCGTGCCGACGGGACCGGCCGCACCGCTGACCGCGATGGTCGCCGCCCCCGCACTGATCGTCGCGGTCTTGACGCCGCTGGCGAGGTCGATCGCACTGAGGACATCATTGATGGTTGCCCCGGGAGCAGCCGCCGTTCCTTCATAGACGATCGAATTGCCGTTGCCGTCTGTAGCGATGTGCCCGCTGGCGTCGAGGCCCCAGCCGGTCGGCTGCGTGCTCGGCGCGACGCCGGTGCGGAAGGTGATGGTCTTGCCGTTCACCGTGATGGTGTCGCCATCGGCGGGTGCACTACCGAATGTGGTGGACGCGGTGGTGCCGACCAGCGTGGCGGTGCCGGACAGCGCGGTGGTGCCGTCGGCCGCGAGCGCTGCCGTGCCGGTAAAGGTGCCGGCGGTCGAACCCAGCGAGGCGCCGAGCGCGGCAGTCCCGGTGACCGGGGTCACGCCCCCGGCTGCACCGGTATAGAGCACGTTGCTCTTGGCGGTCGCGCTCGCATAGGAGGTCGTGCCGCGCAAATCGGCCGGGGTCGCGCCGGGAATCGTGGTCGAAACGTTGGATTTGGTGGAGTAGCCGACCGTGGTCTGCAGCGCCTGGTTGGCAATCGACTTCGCGCTGTCGATCAATTTTTGCAGCGAGGTGATGCCGGTGTTGGCGGCCTGCAGCACCTGGACGCCGTTATTGATGCCGTCGAGCAGGTTGCTGATGTCGCTCGCCCTATTGTCCAGCCCCTGCGCCGTGAAGAAGTTGGTGGGATTGTCGAGCGCGGTATTGACCTTCTTGCCGGTCGACAGCCGCTCCTGCGTCGTGGCCAGCAAGTCGGCCGTCGACTGCAGCGACAACAGGTTCTGGCGAACGGACGCCGAGAGAACGATGTTGGACATTGGCGAGTCTTCCTCTTGAACCGGATACGAATCGGCCGCGCGGTCTCGAAAGCGGGCTTTTGTCCAGTTTTAGGGGGTGTCCTTTAAAGTATGGTTAACGCCGGTTTAAGAGACACGGTTAATGGCCGGTGAACGCCTTCGCCCAGCTCGGGACGCAAAAAAGAGCGGCAGGGAAATGGCCCCGCCGCCCGGTTTTATTTAGTGATTTCAGCCGCTTATTAACGGAGCAGCTGGAGCACGCTCTGCTGCGAGGTGTTGGCCAGCGACAGCGCGGAGACCGCGATCGACTGGCGGGTCGACAGCGCCTGGCTGTTGGCCGCCTCGACATTGGTGTCGGCCAGCGTCAGGTTGGACGAGCCGGTCTGCAGCACGTTGATCAGGTTCTTGTTGAAGTCCTGGCGGATCTGCACCACCGAGAGGTTCGAGCCGAGGCTGGAGGCTTCCGAGCGCAGCGTGCTCGACGCGGCGTTCAGGTTGGTGAGCACCCTGTTGGCGGCGGCGTTGTCAATGAAGTCGACACCGACGGTCAGCGCAGCGAGGCCCAGACCCTTGGAGTTGTAGGTCACGCCGGTGATGTTCAGGCTCGACTTGCCGGTCTCGTCGAACACCAGCTTGAGCTGATCGCCGTTCAAGAGGTTGACACCGTTGAACGAGGAGTCCTGCGAGGTCGTGTCGATCTGGTTCAGGATGTTGTTGTACTGAGCCACCAGATTGGCACGGGCCGTCTGCGCAACGCCATCCTGGACGGGGTTGGAAGCCGTCGAGAAGGTCAGCGCCGAAGTGAGCGTGCCGCCGATCGCACCACCGGCGGTCGTCGAGCCGAGAGTCGAGGACGCGTAGTCGTTGGAGGCCGTAATGGTCAGCAGGCCGTTGGCGTCGATCGTGGCTGCCAGGTTATTGGCCTGAAGCTTGGTGTTGAGCTGATCGAGCGTCTTGACCGTGCCATTGGTGCCGTCGCCGAAGGTGACGTTGACCGCCGTGCCGCCGTTGAAGGAGGAGAAGGTCAAGGTCTTGCCGGCGATGCCGCCGATGCCCGAAGTGCGGGCCGCGGTGAACGCGGTCGCGTTGCCGGTGTTGCCGGCGAGGCCGAACACATTCAACGCATTGCCGGTGCCGGTGATCGACAGGTCGGCATTGACGCCGGTCGAGAGTTTGAGCTGACCGGACGTATTGATCGTCGAGTTCGACTGGCCGGTCGCGGTCGCAAGCGTCGCGGTGCCGTTGGCGTTGACCGTCGCGGTCTGCACGCCGGTGGCAAGGTCGATCGCCTTCAGCACGTCGTTGACCGTGCCGCCCTGCAGATAGACCGTCGAGTTGCCGTTGCCGTCGGTGACGACCGCACCGCTCGCACCATAACCGCTCGGAACGCTCGGAGCACCGGTCGTGCCCGGGGTCGGCGCGTTCTTGAAGGTGATGACGTGACCGTCGACGTTCAGCGTCGAACCGTCCGTGATCGTCGCACCCAGCGAGCCCGCGCTCGTGGTCCGTTCGACGTTGATGGCGGCATTGCCTGCACCCGTAGACGTCGTCAAGCCGAGAGCCTTGAGCAGGTCGGCCTTGCCGGTGAGGTCCAGATCCGCACCCGTCGAGCTCTTCAGCGTGACGGCGCCCGCACCAACGCTTGAAGCGGTCTGGTTGACGCTCGTCGCGATCGTCGCAGCACCCGCGCTGATGGATACCGTCTTCACGCCGCTGGCCAGATCGACCGCGGTCAAGAGATCGGCGACGGTCGCAGCCGGGGTACCGGCGGTGCCGAGATAGACGGTGGTGTTGCCGTTGCCGTCGGTGACGAGATTGCCGCTGACGCCCGAACCGGACGCAACCGCCGTCGACGCCGGCGCAGTGCCGCTGCGGAACGTGATGGTCTTGCCGTTCACGGTCAGCGTGTCGCCGTCGGCCGGCTGGGCGTTGCTGGCCAGGCCAGTCGCGGTCGTGCCGTTGGTGGCGATCAGGGTGATGGTGCCGGTCAGAGCGGTGGTGCCGTCGCCGGCCGTTCCCGCGGTGCCCGTGAAGGTGCCGATGGTGGCGCCGAGGGTCGTGGTGCCGTTCGCCGCCGTGGTGCCGCCGGCCGTGCCGTTATACAGCACGTTGCTGCTCGCGGTCGCGCTGGCGAAGCTCGTCGTGCCGCGCAGATCGGCCGCGGTTGCGCCTGCGATCGTGGTGGAGACGTTGGACTTGGTGGAGTAACCGACCGTGGTCTGCAGCGCCTGGTTGGCGATCGACTTGGCGCTGTCGATCAGCTTCTGCAGCGAGGTCAGGCCCGTGTTGGCGGCCTGCAGCACCTGCACGCCGTTGGCGATACCGTCGAGCAGGTTGTTGATGTCGCTGGCGCGGTTGTCGAGCGACTGGGCGGTGAAGAAGTTGGTGGGATTGTCCAGGGCCGAGTTGACGCTTCTGCCGGTCGACAAACGGTTCTGTGTGGTGGCGAGAAGATCGGCGGTGGACTGGAGAGAGAGCAGGTTCTGGCGAACCGACGCAGAGAGAACAATACCGGACATGACTCTTTACCCTTCTGGCTTACGCGTCTTCGTTCGATCGCTTCTGGATCGAGTGACGGGGCCAGCGTGCCGCGACATGGCTAACAAAGGGTGAAGCGCGTGGGGCTCGCATAAGCGCCGGTTCACCATAACGGAGCAGAAGGCGCCGGCACGATTCACAATGCCTCTGAAATCATTGGAAATTCCCGGCGCTTACGCTCCATTAACCATAACCGCTGGTTACTTTTGATGGTTACTTTTTCCGAGCGCCCCCTGCCCGTCGCGCAATCTCGCGCAGCCAAAAAGAAAGCGGCGGGACCGAAGCCCCGCCGCCGGATCTTGCTTGCGATGTGGTCCGTGACTTAACGGAGCAGCTGCAGCACGCTCTGCTGCGACTGGTTGGCCAGCGACAGCGCGGAGACCGCGATCGACTGGCGGGTCGACAGCGCCTGGCTGTTGGCCGCCTCGACGTTGGTGTCGGCCAGGGTCAGGTTGGCCGAACCGGTCTGCAGCACGTTGATCAGGTTCTTGTTGAAGTCCTGACGGACCTGCACGATGGTCAGGTTCGAGCCGAGAGCCGAAGCTTCCGAGCGCAGCGTGCTCGAGGCCGAATTCAGGTTGGTCAGCACCTTGTTGGTGGCAGCGTTGTCGATGAAGTCGACACCGCTGGTCAGCGCAGCAAGGCCCAGACCCTTGGAGTTGTAGGTCACGCCCGTGATGCTCAGGCTCGACTTGGCTGTCTCGTCGAACACCAGCTTGAGCTGGTCGCCGTTCAAGAGGTTGACACCGTTGAACGAAGAGTCCTGAGCCGTCGAGTCGATCTGCTGGAGGATGTTGTTGTACTGGTTGACCAGGTTGGCACGCGAGGTCTGGGCAACCGTATCCTGGACGGGGCTGGAAGCCGTCGAGAACGTCAGGGACGAGGTCAGCGTACCGCCGATCGCACCACCCGCGGCGCTCGAACCGATGGTCGAGGACGCGTAGTCGTTGGTGGTCGAGACCGTCAGCAGGCCGTTGGCGTCGATCGTCGCCGTCAGGTTGTTGGCCTGAAGCTTGGTGTTGAGCTGATCGAGCGTCTTGACCGTGCCGTTGGTGCCGTCGCCGAAGGTGGCGGTGACCGCCGTGCCGCCGTTGAAGGACGAGAAGGTCAAGGTCTTGCCGCTGATGCCGCCGACGCCCGAGGTGCGGGCTGCGGTGAACGCGGTCGCCGTCCCGGTGTTGCCGGCAAGGCCGAGCGCATTCAGGGCGTTGCCGGTGCCGGTGACCGACAGATCGGCATTGACGCCGGTCGACAGCTTGAGCTGGCCGGAGGCGTTGATCGACGAGTTGGTCTGGCCGGTGGCGGTCGCAAGCGTCGCGGTGCCGTTGGCATTGACCGTCGCGGTCTGCACGCCGGTGGCAAGGTCGATCGCCTTCAGCACGTCGTTGATCGAGCCGCCCTGCAGATAGACCGTCGAGTTGCCGGCGCCGTCGGTGAGAACGTTACCGTTCGCACCGAAGCCGCTCGGAACGCTGGGAGCACCGGTCGAACCCGGGATCGGCGCGTTCTTGAAGGTGATGACGTGACCGTCGACGTTCAGCGTCGAACCATCCGCGATCGTCGCACCGAGCGAGCCCGAGCTCGTGGTCCGGTTGACGCTCACGGTGGCGTTGCCGCCGCCCACCGACGTGGTCAGGCCGAGAGATTTGAGCAGGTCGGCCTTGCCGGTGACGCTCAGATCCGCACCCGTCGAGCTCTTCAGCGTGACGGCGCCCGCACCAACGCTCGAAGCGGTTTGGTTGACGCTGGTGGCGAGCGTCGCAGCACCCGCGGTGATGGAGGCCGTCTTGACGCCGCTGGCCAGATCGACCGCGGTCAACAGATCGCTGACGGTCGCAGCCGGGGTACCGGCAGTGCCGAGATAGACCGTGGTGTTACCGCTGCCGTCGGTGACGAGGTTGCCGCTGACGCCCGAACCGGACGCAACCGCAGTCGACGCCGGAGCAGAACCCGAGCGGAAGGTGATGGTCTTGCCGTTCACCGTCAACGTGTCGCCGTCGGCCGGCTGGGCGTTGCTGGCCAGGCCAGTCGCGGTCGTGCCGTTGGTGGCGATCAGGGTGATGGTGCCGGTCAGGGCCGTGGTGCCGTCGCCGGCCGTTCCCGCAGTGCCCGTGAAGGTGCCGATGGTGGCGCCGAGGGTCGTGGTGCCGTTCGCCGCAGTGGTGCCGCCGGCGGCGCCACTATACAGCACGTTGCTGCTCGCGGTCGCGCTGGCGAAGCTCGTCGTGCCGCGCAGGTCGGCCGCCGTCGCACCGGAGATCGTGGTCGAGACGTTGGACTTGGTGGAGTAGCCGACCGTGGTCTGCAGCGCCTGGTTCGCGATCGACTTCGCAGAGTCGATCAGCTTCTGCAGCGAGGTGATGCCGGTGTTGGCGGCCTGCAGCACCTGCACGCCGTTGGCGATGCCGTCGAGCAGGTTGTTGATGTCGCTGGCGCGGTTGTCGAGCGACTGTGCGGTGAAGAAGTTGGTGGGATTGTCCAGGGCCGAGTTGACGCTCTTGCCGGTCGACAGACGGCTTTGGGTGGTGGCGAGAAGATCGGCGGTGGACTGGAGGGAGAGCAGGTTCTGACGAACCGACGAGGAGAGAACAATACCGGACATTGAGTGTTACCCTTCTGGTACGCAACGCAACAAACTTCGATTAGGATTAATCGATGGCCGGGACGGTGAACGTTGTGGGCTAACAAAGCATGAAGCGTGTCGCGCCAGTCCTTGCTCGGATTCACCATACGCGCGTTCGTAGTCGAGTCGTGCTCGCTTATATCGTCATGATAGAATGATGCTTTTTGGTGCACCGGCGAGGCGTTTGCGACTTGTCAACCATAACTCAGAGTGAGCAATTGGCTGCATCTGGAGGCCTGGCCTCCACTCGCCGAGCGGCACTCTGATGCCGCCGCAAAAAGAAAGCGGCGGGGCCGAAGCCCCGCCGCCGGATCTTGCTTGCGATGTGGTCCGCTTATTAGCGGAGCAGCTGCAGCACGCTCTGCTGCGACTGGTTGGCCAGCGACAGCGCGGAGACCGCGATGGACTGGCGGGTCGACAGCGCCTGGCTGTTCGCCGCTTCGGTGTTGGTGTCGGCCAAGGTCAGGTTGGACGAACCGGTCTGCAGCACGTTGATCAGGCTCTTGTTGAAATCCTGACGAACCTGCACCACCGAGAGGTTCGAGCCGAGGCTCGAAGCTTCCGAGCGCAGCGTGCTCGACGCGGCGTTCAGGTTCGACAGCACCTTGTTGGTCGCGGAGTTGTCGATGAAGTCGACACCGCTGGTCAGCGAGGCAAGGCCGAGACCCTTGGAGTTGTAGGTCACGCCGGTGATGCTCAGGTTCGACTTGCCGGTCTCGTCGAACACCAGCTTGAGCTGGTCGCCGTTCAGCAGGTTGACGCCGTTGAACGAGGAGTCCTGCGAGGTCGTGTCGATCTGGTTCAGGATGTTGTTGTACTGAGACACCAGATTGGCACGCGAGGTCTGGGCAACCGTATCCTGGACGGGGCTGGAAGCCGTCGAGAACGTCAGCGACGTGGTCAGCGTGCCGCCGATCGCACCACCCGCGGCGGTCGACCCGATCGTCGAGGACGCGTAGTCGTTGGTGGTCGAGACCGTCAGCAGCCCGTTGGCGTCGATCGTCGCGGACAGGTTGTTGGCCTGAAGCGCCGAGTTGAGCTGGTCGAGCGTCTTGACCGTGCCGTTGGTGCCGTCACCGAAGGTGACATTGACCGCCGTGCCGCCATTGAAGGAGGAGAAGGTCAAGGTCTTGCCGCTGATGCCGCCGACGCCCGAGGTGCGCGCCGCGGTGAAGGCGGTCGAGGTCCCAGTGTTGCCGGCGAGGCCAAGCGCATTCAGCGCATTGCCGGTGCCGGTGACCGACAGATCGGCGTTGACGCCGGTCGAGAGCTTGAGCTGGCCCGAGGCGTTGATCGACGAGTTGGTCTGGCCGGTGGCGGTCGCAAGCGTCGCGGTGCCGTTGGCGTTGACCGTCGCGGTCTGCACGCCGGTGGCAAGGTCGATCGCCTTCAGCACGTCGTTGACCGTGCCACCCTGCAGATAGACCGTCGAGTTACCGGCGCCGTCGGTGAGGACGTTGCCGCTCGCACCGAACCCGCTCGGAACGCTGGGAGCACCGGTCGAACCCGGGATCGGCGCGTTCTTGAAGGTGATGACGTGACCGTCGACGTTCAGCGTCGAGCCGTCCGCAATCGTCGCACCGAGCGAGGCAGAGCTCGTGGTCCGGTTGACGCTCACGGTGGCGTTGCCGCCGCCCACCGACGTGGTCAGGCCGAGAGACTTGAGCAGGTCGGCCTTGCCGGTGACGCTCAGATCCGCACCCGTCGAGCTCTTCAGCGTGATGGCGCCGCCACCAACGCTCGAAGCGGTCTGGTTGACGCTCGTCGCGATCGTCGCAGCACCCGCGCTGATGG
This sequence comes from Bradyrhizobium symbiodeficiens, assembly GCF_002266465.3. NCBI lineage: Bacteria > Pseudomonadati > Pseudomonadota > Alphaproteobacteria > Hyphomicrobiales > Nitrobacteraceae > Bradyrhizobium > Bradyrhizobium symbiodeficiens. Next base: position 4,962,657 of record NZ_CP029427.2, read on the forward strand.
ATACCGTCTTCACGCCGCTGGCCAGATCGACCGCGGTCAAGAGATCGGCGACGGTCGCAGTCGGGGTACCGGCAGTGCCGAGATAGACCGTGGTGTTGCCGCTGCCGTCGGTGACGAGATTGCCGCTGACGCCCGAACCGGACGGAACCGCAGTCGACGCCGGAGCTGCGCCCGAGCGGAAGGTGATGGTCTTGCCGTTCACCGTCAACGTGTCGCCGTCGGCGGGCTGGGCGTTGCTGGCGAGGCCAGTTGCCGTCGTGCCGTTGGTGGCGATCAGGGTGATGGTGCCGGTCAGGGCCGTGGTGCCGTCGCCGGCCGTTCCCGCGGTGCCCGTGAAGGAGCCGATGGTCGCGCCGAGGGTCGTGGTGCCGCTCGCAGCAGTGGTGCCGCCGGCCGCGCCGCTATAAACGACGTTGCTGTTCGCAGTCGCACTGGCGTACGAGGTCGTGCCGCGCAGGTCGGCCGCCGTCGCACCCGAGATGGTCGCGGAGACGTTGGACTTGGTGGAGTAGCCGACCGTGGTCTGCAGCGCCTGGTTGGCGATCGACTTGGCGCTGTCGATCAGCTTCTGCAGCGAGGTGATGCCGGTGTTGGCGGCCTGCAGCACCTGCACGCCGTTGGCGATACCATCGAGCAGATTGTTGATGTCGCTGGCGCGGTTGTCGAGCGACTGCGCGGTGAAGAAGTTGGTGGGATTGTCCAGGGCCGAGTTGACGCTCTTGCCGGTCGACAGACGGTTCTGCGTGGTGGCGAGAAGATCAGCGGTGGACTGGAGGGAGAGCAGGTTCTGACGAACCGATGCGGAGAGGACGATGCCTGACATAACTCTGTTACCTTTCTGGTAAACGACGCTACTTTTACTCGTCTGCTTGGATCGAGAGTGACCCAGCGACCGGCGGACCGTGGCGCCGAGACCTCTAACGAAACATGAAATGAAACTCGCGCTTTCGCCGCCGTGCGCGTGATTCGGCCCCCGACGGCGCGCATATCGCTGCGCCGCCGCAGCGACGACCCCTTGAAAGCATTGAGCTTTTCCGAACGAAGATCAGGAATTTACAGCTCGTTAACTAGTTGCGAGCGAGAATCACCACTTCAAAGGCCGCAACGAACGCTCGGTTACGAAAGCGTTGATGGAGAACAGGCAATGGCTCTCAAGGTCGAGCTCAGACCGCACGAACGCATCATCGTCGGTAACTGCGTGATTACCAATACGGACCAGCGCGCTCGCCTCCTGATCGACGGCGACAACGTGCCGATCCTGCGCGAGCGCGACATCCTCACGCCGGAGACCGCGGATTCGCCTGCGAAGCTCGTCTATCTGGCGGTCCAGCTCATGTACATCTCGCCGGATCCGCAGAGCCAGCACGGCACCTATTTCAACCTGGTGCGCGATATCGTCACCGCGGTGCCGAGCGCCTGGCCGATCATCGAGGGCATCAACAACAACATCCTGAACGGCGACCTCTACCGGGCGCTGAAGGACGCCCGCAAGCTGATCGCCTATGAAGAGAAGCTGCGCAGCCAATTCGAGGCCACCCATCCCCTGACGGAAGCGGCCAAGGACGACGTGAGCTCCGCCGCCTGACGCGCGCATTCGCGCGCGCCCCGCGAAACGACAACGGCCCCGGATCGCCTCCGGGGCCGTTGTCGTCTCAGCCATGCACCCGGCTATTGCGCTGCGAGCGGCGGTGCCTCGACCTCGATCATTCCGTCGCCGCACCGCCGGCCGCCGAACTCCAGCACGGCTCCGACCAGCGCCTCGACGTCCGCCTCCTCGGTGCGGTGATTGACGATCGCGGCGCGGATCGCAAACCTGCCGCCCAGCGTCGTGCTCGAGGGCGCCGCCATTCCGGACTCCTGGATGTCGGCGACGATCTCGCGATTGACCGCATCATCGGCCCGGTAGCGGAAGCAGACGATGTTGAGGTTGACCGGCGCCAGCAATTCCAGCCGTGGTTCGGCCAGGACGCGGGCCTCCAGATATTTCGCCAGCGCGCAGCTTCGCGTGATCGTCGCACCGAGCCGGTCGATGCCGAATGTCTTCAGCGTGAACCATGTCTTCAGCGCACGAAAGCCGCGCGACAGATCGGGGCCGAGATCGCAGGGCCAGACCGCGCCCGCCGCGAGCCCCCTCGCCTCGCGGCGCAGATAGGCCGCGGGCTGCGCAAAGGCGTGCCGATGCTGCTCGCCGTCGCGCACAAGCAGGAAGCCGGCGTCGTAGGGCACCTGTCCCCATTTGTGGAAGTCGAGCGCAATGGAATCCGCGAGCTCGATGCCGCCGAGCAGCGGCGCGAGCTCAGGCGAGAAGATCGCGAGCGCGCCGAAAGCACCGTCGACGTGAAACCAGATGCCCTCCTCGCGGCACAGCTCCGCGATCGCCTCGAGGTCGTCGATCGCACCAATGTCCACCGTACCGGCGGACGCGACGACCAGGAACGGCTTGAAACCGACCTCGCGATCGACAGTGATCTGCGCACGCAGCGCGGCTACGTCGATGCGATGATCGGCATCGACGCCGATCTTGCGCAGCGCGTCGGTGCCCAGCCCGGCAATGTCCATCGCCCTGGAGACGCAGCCATGCGCGGCCTGCGACGTATAGGCCGTCAGCACCGCGCCGTCATTGCCGATGCCGTGCTGCCGCGCCAGCGTTCCGAGCGCAGCGTTGCGCGCCACCAGCACCGCCATCAGATTGGCCATCGACGTGCCCGTGACGAAGATGCCGCTCGCGCTGTCCGGAAACGCGAACAGGCGGCGCATCCAGTCGACGATCTGACGCTCGACCTCGATCGGCATGTGGTCGCGTCCGCCGAGATTGGCGTTGAGACCGGCAGCGAGCATCTCCGCGATCATGCCGACCGCGGTGCCGCCACCATGCACCCAGCCCATGAAGCCCGGATGGACGTTGCCGGTGGCATAGGGCGCGACATGCTCGACGAACTCGCGATAGACCTCGGCGAGCTCGCTCGCCTCGTGCGGCACGTCCGCCTTGAAGGCCGTGCGGGTCGCATCGGGAATCGGCTGCCAGACCGGGCGCGCCCGAACGTTGGCGATGCCGTCGATCGCATCGTCGAGCATGCGATGGGCGAGCGCGCGAAATTCGCTCCATTCCTGCGGATCGAGCGAGGTGCGGACAACGGAGCTCTGCGCGTTGCGGATGATCTCGTTCATGTTGCACTCCCCTCGCCTGCTCCTGCATGCCGCGACAGCATCGCCGAGAACGCTGCGAAGATCTTGCGCATCTGCGGCGGCTTGTACGGAAACACGTCCGGCGAATCCATGTTGTGCACGACGGCGGTGTTGTCGGCTTCGAAAACCAGCAGCTCGTTGCTCTGGTTCTCGGCGCAATCGACGATGAAATAATCGAGGCCGACGCGCCGGCTCATCTCGTCGAGCGCGTTTCCGTGGCGCGCCGCGAAGGCGCGATCGAAGTCGCGCATGAAGATCGCCTCTTCCGCACGCTTCTCCTCGCTGAAGGCCATGTAGGCGTTGAGATACCAGATGTCCCAGCGGTCGGCGATCGCCATGTGGCAGGCGTAGGGTTTGCCGTCGACCATCGCGAGACGATATTTGCGGTAGAGCCCGTCGGCGCTCGAATAGTCGACGAAGCGCGCGACGAAGAAATCCTGCTCGTCACGCTCGGCAAGATAGGCTGCGATCGCCGCGGCATCGTCGAGCTTCGCGAGTCCGACGCCGGCATGCGAGCCGCGCGGCCGCGCGATCATCGGAAAGCGCAATTCGCCCGCGATGTCCCGGCAGGCGATCTGCCCTCGTGAAAGATCGGACAATTGCGCGCGCGTTGCGTGAATCGTCGCGGGAATGTCGAGACCCGGCACGCCGGCCAGCAGCCGGTGCAGCTTGTCGCGATCGAGGTTGCCGATGCGATCGGGACGATTGAGCAGTGGCCGCGGCCAACGCGGCGCGACCCTCTCGATCGAAGCAAGCGCCTCGCGGCATTCCTCGGAATCGGATGCGACCACGATGGCGACGTCGTGCTCGGGCAAATCCTTTGGCAGACCGACGCCCTTGACCACGTAGAGCGTCAACAGCTCGATGTCGGAGCCTTCGAGCAGGAAATCGATAGGCGTGTTGCCGCCCATGTCGATGTCGGCTGCAAGCGCGAGCACGCGCAAGCCCGGCTTCGGAGCAGCGCTCGGCGTGCGAAACAATTGGTGGAAGGCCAGCACCTCCGACTGGATCGCAAGCCCCTGATCCTTGTCGCCGAGCAGCTGCGTGATCAACGACAGATCCAGCCCTTCGCCCGCCAGCGCCGTCCCCGCCGCGATCCGCGCCACCAGCTGGTCGCGCAACGGATGCAGGTCGCCACCTTCGAAGGCCTGGCGCGTCAACTGCGCGAAGCCGATGCGATCGGCATAGTTCGCCGCGGTCATGCGAAGCTGCGCGGAAACCGGATGCTGCATCTCACACCTCGAAAGCGGAGTTTACCGGCACGGCCGCGACCGTGCCACGGTCGAGCAGCAGCTCGATCTTTACCAGCACATGGGCGATGCGATCGAGAATGTCCTGCACGTTGCGTTGCGCCTGCGCGCTGTCGGGCGACCATGCCTCGGTCACGAGCCGTGCGCCGACGCAGAGGCGCAGCACGGCCTGCGGCGCCTCGTCCTGCCGCTCCAGCCGGACCGGCTGGCCGACCAGGCAGCGCTGCACGGCAACCTGCCGGTCCGCAGCGCTGCCGCCGATCGCCTCGTTCATGTCGCGCGCCAGCGCCCGATGCACGGCCCCGGTCTCGGCGATGGAGACCGGCTTGCCGTCGCGCAGCAGGATGAACGGAAAGATGGTGGCTTGTGCAAATTCCTCATCATCCGCGCCGGCGGTCCCGATCGCGGATCGGACGACGCGAAACGATGGCGACAGCGCGATCATGCTGTCGATGCCGGCCGCAAGCCCGGCGAGCACGTCGGCACGGAAAGCCCCGGGTACGGCGTAGTAGCGGCCGATCTCGGCCAGCGCCGCTTCCCAGCGCAGCCATTGACCGAAGTTCGGACGGCGTTCGAAGCGCGAACGCAGCGCCGTCCAGGCCACCGGCCAATCGCAACGGCCGGCATAATCGAAGATACCAGGCGCAATCCCCTCGGCCCGGTCGAGCGACCGCGAAAGGCCCTTCGGCACCAGCACCGCACCGCTGAAGGCAGGTCCACCGAAGAATTTCGAGCCTGACATCAGCACCATATAGCCGCGGTCGAGATAGGAGCGCAGCCGGCGGCGGCCGAGCCGGGCCTGGCAGGCGTCGACGACGATCTGGACCTTGCGCGGCCAGCGCCGCGCGATCTCGTCGAGACAGGCCTCGCTCGGTGCGCGCCAGCCTAGCTTCGATGCATCCATGATCTGGAGCAGCACGGGCGCGCCTTGCGCGATCGTGGCCTCGATCGCATCCAGCACCGCGGCATCGATGTCCGCGCGCATCGCAATCCCGGGCGCGGTCCCGAGCAGCGGCAACGTAACACTGGCGCCGGCAAGCCCTGCGACCGCACCGTCCTTGCGAACCGCAAGGCCGCTCGCTGTCATCGAGCTGAAATGGTGCCCGCGGGCGGTATGGATCGTACCGCTTCCGGTCTGGTCGGCGCCGACCACGATCGTCACCGGCGGCGCCCCGAGCAACACACGCGCCAGGAATAAGGCGTGGAGCTGGGAGTCCGTGCCGGAGGGCGAGAACACGATGTCGACGAGCGCAGAGAGCTGGAGATGACCGCGCAGCTCGTCCCGCATGTCCTCGCAGCGCGCGTCGAAGGCGATCTCGACCTCGTCGAACAGGCATTTGTGCATCAGCTCTTCGCGCGCCAGCGCGGCGCGGTCGTAAGCCGCTTGCGAGATCGTCGATGCGGTCGAGGAGGCGAAATTCCACATCTCCGGCTCCGGCGAAGCCGCACAGCCATAGCCGTTGACGCGATCCCTGGCGTCGAGCGCCAGCCGCGGATCGCCGCCGGAGACGAGCAGCGTGTCCAATGGTGTGAAGAGATCGCGCAGGCGATAACGCGAGCCGCCGTCGGGGACGGGCTCCTGACCAGACAGACGGGATGCGCCGGCGCTCATCCCGGAAGGCTCACGCCGCATCGGCCGCAGGCGCGGCTGCGAATTGCGATGCGATGTCGCCGTGGAACACCGACGGCCCGACGTGATCGAGCGAGCTCTGGATGTCGGCCCAGATCTCGCCGCCGATACCGGTCCAGCGCTTGCAGAAGGCGAAGTCCTCGGAAAGATAGGTGCCGGTTGCCGGGTCGATCATGCATTCGAACAGCGCGAACCGGTTCTGGCTCGCGGCAAGGGTGTCGTGCGAATGCTCGCGGAAGAACTGAAGGGCCGCATGGTCCGGATGGCGGCACATCGCCTCCAGCGCCTGGCGCCGGATCATCAGGAAGCCGGTGCCGGCATAGCGCACGCGGGTGAAGCCGTTGACCACGACGATGCGGTCGGGATCCTCGATCTCAAGCACGTAGTCGAGCGACGCGGCCGGCACATCGGCGCGGCCGGACTGGATCGCCCGCGCGGCCTTGTCCCAGTTGATCCGCTTGATCGGATAGCAGCCGGCGACGACGTCCGCCCCGCATTCGATCAGCCGGAACACCTGCTCCGGCTTGAAGCCGATATCGGCGTCGATGAACAGGAAATGCGTCGCCCTGGGATCGTCCAGAAACATCGCGACCAAATTGGCCCGCGCGCGGGTGATCAGCGCGTCGCCGTCGCGCAGCAGCACCTTGAGCTCGAGGTTGGACATTCCGTGCACGGCCCGCTGCAGCGCGAAGATCGAGCTCGCATAGATGCTCGACACCTGCCCGCCGAAGCACGGCGTTGCCACCACCAAATGCATCTTGTCCGACATCGACAGCTCCGCCCCGCTCCAATCCTCACCAAGAGGTAAAGAGGCATGGTTAACGGCGCCTTAACGCGTCCTTACAGGAACTTGACGAGCGAGAGCTGCGCGAGGTTCGAGGTCACCTGGTAGGACGCCTGGAGCGCGTTCTGGAGCGCCAGCAGCTGGCTCGCGACCTGGTCGGGCGAGGCCGATTCCGCCTGGTCGATGATGGTCTGGAGCTGCGCCTTGGCCTGGGTCTGGCGCGTGCTCGCATCCTTCATCGTATTCTGGGCCATCGCGATGTCGGTCTGGATGTCCTCGATGCGCTGCTGGCCGGGCTGCTGGGTCAGCGCCTGGGTGGTGCGCAGGCTCAGCGCGGCGACCTGCCCGCCCGAATACTGCCCGGTCGGCGAAGTCGAGAAGGTCCCGAACACCGCGGTCGCCTGCAACAGCTGGCGGATCGCGTCCTCGTTCGCCTGGGCGCCGTATTGGACCGAGACGGAATCGTCGACCCGCGCCATCGCAGTCGAACGCGGCGAGCCGGGCCCGTCATTGCCAAGGTACCATTTCACCGTGGTGGCCGAGCCGTTGACCAGCGTCGTCGCCGAGCTCGCGGGCGAGGAGCCGACGCGCAGCGGCGGCTGGGTGGCGGTCACGGGCGTCGCGCTGAAGCCGAGCGAACCGAGCGCCCCGGTATTCGAGCTCGTGATGTTCAAACTCGCCGCATCGTCTGTGTTGATCGTGATCGAGCCGCCGTGGACCGTCGAGGGCTTCGACGTCCCCGTGATCTGGTCGATCTTGCCGAGCAGATCCTGGATGCTGTCGGTGACGTTGAGCTGGTTGCCGGTCGCGCCCGACGCCACGAATGTCAGCGTGGTGCCGTTGACCGTGATGGTGTCGCCCGCAACGAAGCCCGGCGAGATCGAGTCCGAGGGGCTCGCGCCCGACAGCGCCGTTGCACCGCTGATCGGTGCGGGCGGCGCCGCCTGGTTGTTGACGGCCGTGCCGATCGCAGAGCTGGCGGTGTTGAAGAAATTGTCGCCGGCGACGATGGCGGATGCCGCGACCAGCGAGGTGTTTGCGAGTTTCGTGATCGCGGTGTTCAGCGCGGTGTTGAGGTTGTTGGCGGTGTTGGTCGGATTGACGGGGGTGCTGGCGTCGATGGCGAAGCTGCCGAGCGGCGTCGGCGTGGCCGTCGACGCGGTCAGGTCGATCTGCTCGATCGAGCCGTCCGGCAGCGTGAACTGCACGCTCAGCTTGTCGCCATTGTTCGGATTGACGCCGTTGAGATCGACCGAAAACGACACCGGCGAGCCACTCGGGCCGGTGATGGTCGCCCCCGTCAGGGTCGAGGACACCGCCTTGAGCTTGAGTCCGAACGGCGATCCGGCGGCGTCTTCCGACACCTGGACCGAGCTCGGCGTCGGCTGCGTCTGCACTAGGCGACCCATGCCGTTGGCGCCGAGATCGGCGGCCTGGCGCTCCGCCATCACGGTCTTGAACCCCGCCTGCGTCGTGGTGCCGTTGATGATGTCGCCGGCATTCGCAACCGACTGCGTGCCGATGGCCGTTCCGGAGAACAGATAACGGTTGCCGGTCTGCGTGTTGAGCACGCCGATCATCGAGCCGAACTGGGCGGCGGCGGTGTTCTGCGCGATGGTCTGGCCGTTGACGTTGAGATCCTGCGCGGTGTTGGCCGCACCCGTCTGCACCGTGCTGCGGATCTTGGTCAGCGACTGCAGCGCGGTGTTGGCGAGGTTGATGCTGACGTTGACGTTGGTGATCGTGTCGGTATAGGCGGCGATGTTGGAGAGCTGCGCGCGCCCGGCGATCGCAAAGCCCTCGTTGGTGCCCATCCCGGAATAGTTCTGCGACAGCTTGCCGGTCGAGAGCTGCGTCGACAGGTCCGTGAGCTGCTGATTGATATTGCGGATCTGCGAGCCGAGAATCGACGAAGAGTAGTTGATGCTGCTGATCGACATGTTTCAGAGCCCTGTTACTTGTTACACTTGAGCCTGGAGCAACGTATTCATCATGCTCTGCACCACCGACATGACGTGGGCGTTGGCGGCATAGGCATTCTGGAGCTGGATAAGGTTCGACATCTCCGAGTCCAGGTTGACGCTGGAGGTCGAGTTGAACTTGGCCTGCAGCGTCGAGACCACGACGCTCTGGCCCTGCTGGAGCTGGGTGGCCTGGGTCGCGGAATTGGCCTGGACGCTGAGGAATTGCTGCAGATAGTTCGAGACGCTGCCGGTGAAGGGTTGGCTCGGCGAGCCGAGGCCGCTCGATGGCGAATAGGAGAACACCGCCGAGGTGAGCTGCGAATAGAGATAGTCCGAACGCGCGGTGTCACCTGCGGGCGTCACCGGCGAGGTGTTGTACACCGACATCCGGGTCGGATCGGAGACCAGCTGCGTGTTCACGGCGATGCGTCCGGCCAGGCCCGTCATCTGCGAGCCCGAGGCGGTGATCGCGCCGGTGTAGAGCGCCTGTCCGCCGTCGGTGAACAGCGGCAGCTGCGGATTGCCCGAGGTCAGCGACGAGATCGTCTTGCTGGTCGAGGCCGAATTGACCTTGGCGAGGCCGCTGTTGTCGTCGGTGATCCGCAGCGTCGTGGCGGTCGCCGGCGACGGGGCGGCGGAGAATGTCAGGTGCGACGTGGAGAGCGCCGTGTTGAGGGCCGAGGCGATCGCGCCCATGCCGCCGGAGAAGTTCACGCCGATCTGCATCGGGTTGGCGTTGGTCGCATTCTGCAGCGGAAGCGCCGCCGGATCGGTGACGTTGACCAGCGTGACCTGGCGCTGGGTATTGGTTGCCGTGTCGGTGTAGGTGAACGTGGCGGTGTTGCCCGGCTGCGCACCGGCAAGGTCGATGTCGAATCCGGCCGGCGGACCCGTCACCGTGGTGCCGGCGGTCGTCTTGTCCGACAGCGCGCTCGACATCGTGGCGGCGAGCTGATCGATCTGCTCCTGCGCCTGCACCAGCGTCTGGTCGCGCAACTTCAGATCGGCCGCGATCTGGCCCGAGGAGACCACGCTGTTGGCGACGACGTCGACCTTCGAGCCGTTCGGCAGCACGATGTTGAACGCGCCGACGCCGGACTTGGCCGGATCGATGTTGTAGAGCGAGGTCGCCGACAGCGCGCCGGCCGAGGCAAAGGTGAATTGCGAGGCGAGCCCGGCGCCGACGAGCTGGATGCCCGTCGTGGTGTAGATGTTGGCCTGGTTCGAACCGTCGGTGGTGACGCGGACGTCGACATATTTCGACAGCGTGTTGATGGCCTGGTCGCGCTGGTCCATCAGCGTCGCGGCCGAGGGGTCGTTGGCCGACAGGCCCTGCAGCCTGGTGTTGATGTCGGCGACCTGCTGCATGGCGACGTTGGCCGCTTGCGCCGAATTGCCGAGATCCTGCTCGACGTTGGAGCGCAGCGACTGGATGCCCTTGGTGGTGACGTTGAGCTGGGTCGCCAGCGCCTGCGCCGCGCCGAGCGCAACGGTTTGCGCCGACGAGGCGCCCGAGCTGGTCGACAGCGCCTGCAGCGCCGTGGTGAACTTGTTCAGCGCGGTTTCGAGCGTGCCGCTGTTGCCGGGCGTGCCATAGACATTCTGAAGCTGCTTCAGGATGCTGGCCATCTGGTCGGCGTAGCCACTGCCGCCGGTCTCGGTGCGCAGCTGGTTCAATACATAGGTGTCGAGCTCCCGGCTGACGCCGGTCGTCATCGCCGTCGCGCCGAAATCGCCGGTGGTGACCTCGATCTGGTTCGGGGTCTGGACGACGTAACCCGGCGTCTGCGAATTCGCGACGTTCGAGGAGACGATCGAGAGCGCGGCCTGGTTGGCACGCAGACCGCTCATCGCACTGGCGAGGGCTGAACTCAAACCCATGTTGACTAGCCGCCTTTGGTTACGTTACGCGCCGATCAGCGCAACACGTTCAAGAGGTCCTGCACCATCGAATTCGCGGTCGTGATCACCTTGGTGTTGGCCGAGTAGGCCTGCTGGGTCACGATCAGCTTGGTGAATTCGTCGGCGATGTCGGTGTTCGAGCCTTCCAGCGACGAGCCGCTGATGGTGCCCGAAGCGCCATCGATGGCAGGTCCCGACTGTTCGGTTGCGGCATAGGCACCGCCATCGAGCGCCTTCAGATAGTTGGTGCCGTTGAAATGCGACAGCTGAACCTGAGCGAGATTGAGGTTCTGGCCGTTCGAGAAGGTGCCGACCACGATGCCGCTGTTGTTGACGGCGACCGAGCGGAGCTGACCGGCGGCATAGCCGTTCTGGGTGATCGTGTTGATGGTCACCGCGCCGCTGGTGCTGGCATATTGCGTCAGTCCGCCCGTGGAGATGTTGAAGGCGACCGAGCCGAGCGACTGACCGCTGACGCTGACATTGTTGATGGTGATGCCCGAGCCGCTCGGCGAGGTCAGCGAGCCGTCGGCGGCAAAGGTGAAGGTCTGGCCGGTATTGACCCAGCCGACGGTCGTGCCGGTCGCGTTCGGATCGGTCTGGTAGAACAGGTTCCAGCTATCGGAGTGGCCCGCGCCGAGCGAGGCGCTGTCGGTCTTGGCCCAGCGCAATTGCAGGTTCACCGGCGTGCCCGCGGCGTTGTAGGCAGTCACCGCACCGCCGCTGATCGATTCCTTGGTGAAGGTCGAGATGTCGTTGCCGACCACGCCGCCGGTGCCGGCGGTGCCGCCGCCGTCGCGGTTCTTGGTGATGGTCGAGGTGAAGCCGAGCGCGGCGAAGGCCGCACTGTTGGAGCTGGACACCGACAGATTGGAGACGGTGCCGGTGTTCAGCGTGATGACGCCGCCGCTGCTGACTGACGACCCCGAGGCGCCTGCGAGAGCGTCGATCTTGCCGAGCAGGGTCGTGATGTTGTCGGTGATGTTGATCTGGTTGGCACCCGAGGCACCCGAGGCCATGAAGGTCAGCGTCTGACCGTCGACCGTGATGGTATCGCCGGCGGCGAAGCCGGACGAGAGCACCTGGGCGCCGCCGGCCGTCGCGCTGCCGCTCAGCACCGTTGCACCCGAGATCGCAGGTGAGGACAGCACGTTGCCGCCGCGGGTCACGCTGCTGATGCCGAGCGCGGTGGCGGCCGTGCCGCTGCCGACAGCTACGTCGGTGCCGGTGCCGCTGGAGATCACGATGTTGCCGCTGGCGGAGAGCGAGGCCGTGACGCCGGCGCCGCCGGCGGTCTGGATTCCGTTCAGGATGTCCGCCACAGTCGCCGTCGTGCCCGCGCCGAGCCCGATCGTGGTGTTGTTGCCGACGGTCGAGACCGTCGTGCCGCCGTTGAACGTGATCGTGTTGCCGTTGATGGTCAGCGTCTGCCCGCTCAGCGCGGTGAGGATGCTGGAGGCGAGATGCGTGCCGACCGCGTTGTCGAGCGACGTGGTGGTCGAGGCCACCGCCGACGAATTGTTCTGCAGTGCGACCGTGCCCGAGGCCGTCGTCGATGAATAGGGCGAGCGGATGTTGCCGGTTGCAGCCGCGCCCGAGACCAGTGCGTTGGCATAGGGCGCCGGCGGGGTACCGACCGGCAACGGGTTGGCGGAGAAATCGGACGGGTTCAGCCCGCCGGCCGCCAGCAGCGTGCCGGTCGACGCGGTCGTTTTCGCCACCGTGTTCGGCTGGGTCGGCAGGTTCGCTGCGTACTGGATCGAGGTGGTCGCCTGCGCCGGAATGAAGTTGTTCTGGAATTGCAGGACGTTCGCCACGCTGCCGGTCGGATTGCCGGTCTTCGGGTCGACCGTGACGCCCATCAAATAGTAGCCGGCGCCGTTGACCAAATTGCCGTTGGCATTGAGCTGGAAGTCGCCGCGCCGCGTGTAATAGGTGACCCCGGTGAAGACAGGCACGTTGTCGACGACGCCGCTCGCCTTCTGGATCGAGAAGAAGCCGTCGCCGGTGATCGCCATGTTGGTGGCGACGGTGGAGCCCGAGATCGTGCCCTGTGTGGTGATGGTGGCCTTGGCGTTGGCCGTCACGCCGCCCGCGACCTGCTTGCTCGGAACCGAGGAGTCGGGGATGAGGTCGACGAAGCTGGTGCCGATGCCCTTGTAGCCGGTGGTGGATGAGTTCGCGATGTTGCCGGAAATGTTCTGCAGCGCGTAGGACTGCGCCTGCAGGCCACCCACCGAGGTGTTCATTGCATCGAAGATACCCATAACTTTGTCTCCAAATCCGATCTCGGCGGCCGGTCGACCAGGGCCGCAGTCGGAGGAGACAGTCGCAAAGGCTATGCCAATGCGGGTATTCTCGGAAAATCAATCACTTAATGGAAAAGCCCCGGTCCGATGACCGGGGCACAATTGCCGGGGCCGGCAACAATTGCCGGGATCCCATAGCGTTTTCGAGCGAAGTGGCCGCCGGTTCGCGTGAAGAAAACGCGTCAACCGAAGAACCTACGTCGCGGACGCCGCCGCCGGGCGGAACACCAGCCCGAAACCGTCGATGCAATAGCGCAATCCCGTCGGCTTCGGACCGTCGTCGAAGACGTGGCCGAGATGGCCTCCGCAACGCCGGCAATGCACCTCGGTGCGGAGCATGCCGTAGGCACGGTCCTCGGTCTTGCCGACATTGCCCTCGATCGGCTGGTAGAAGCTCGGCCAGCCGGTGCCGCTCTCGAATTTGGTCTCGGAGGCGAACAGCGGCAGGTCGCAGCCGGCGCAGGCGAAGGTGCCCTTGCGGTGCTCTTTCAGCAGCGGGCTGGAGCCCGGCCGCTCGGTGCCGTGGTTGCGCAGGATCTCATATTGCTGCGGCGTGAGCTGGGCGCGCCATTCGGCCTCGGTCTTCGTGATCTCGAACTTTTCCGCGGCTTTCTCGCCAGCCTCGGCAGGCGTCCCTCTCAGCCAGCGGAAGGCTCCAAGGCCGAACAGGCCGGCGGCAGTCGTCAACAGAATGCGGCGGTCAAACATCTCATTCTCCGTGCGCGGGCAATCCACGCCCTGAGATACGGGCTTTAACGACTGACGTTACATGATCAGGCGGAATTTCTATCAACTTATTGGGAGGCGGCGCCATCATGCGGCGCCGGTTCCGCGCGATGTTGTCCCCCTTGGGCTGCGGGCTTCGGGGGCGCGGCCGGTCGCGGCCTGACGCCGGCCAGTGGGCGGCGCGGACCGGTGCCGGCGGCCCGATTGGCTTCGGCGAGGCGCGCCTCGCGCTGGCGGTCCTTGACCTTGGCGCGTTCCCGGTAGCGGGCGAGCGAGCCGGCGGCGGCGGAGCTCGCCCTGCCCCAGATCCCGACCAATTGGCCCGCGACCCGCCCGGTGGCGCCGCCGGCCCAGACCAGTTCGAACGGCGAGAACAGCTTCCAGCGTTCGTCGCCCCACAGGATGCTGCGCGCGATCATCTGCCCGGCCATGGCCGAGGTGTTCATGCCCTGACGGCCGAACCCGCTCGCCACCCACAGGCCTTTGCGCAACTGGCCGATCTGCGGCATGCCGTGCACTGTCTGGCCGGTGGCGCCGCCGAACGTCTCGGTGACCTCGACATTGCCGAGGTCGGGAAAGATCGTGCGGATCCGGCGCCTGACGCTGCCCGCAAAGCGCTGCGGACGCGCGGCCCAGGTGGTCTCCGGGCTCTCCCACATCAGCCGGTCGCCGTCGACGATGCGGAAATGGTCGACACCGTCGGAATCCATCACCGATCCCTTGAAGGCGATGATCTCGTGCACGCGTTCGCCGAGCGGCGCGGTGATGCCGGCATAGCGCCAGACTGGCAGCAGCGTCTCCGACAGCCGCCGCAACGGCGCGCCGAGATGGATGTTGCCCGCGAGCACGATGTGGCTGGCACGCAGCCGTGCCGAGGGCGTGACGATGCGCTTGCGGATGCCGGAATGATCGATGCTGACGACCGGCGTGTCCTCGAAGATGCGGGCGCCGGCCCGCCGCGCCAGCGCGGCAAGGCCGTGCACGTATTTGCGGCCGTCGACCTGGAACGCCCTAGGATAATACACGCCGTGGAAATAGCGATCGGTCCTGAGCACCTCGCGGACGCGATCGACCTGCCAGCCCTCGACCTCGGTGTCGAAATCCTCGTTCAGCATCTGCAACCGGCTGATCAGGCGGTCGCCGGCATCGACGTTGGAGACCTCCAGCACGCCGTTATCAGGAGCGATCCCCGGCATGTTCGCTTCCGTGGCGTTGGCCCGGACGAGCTCGGCGCCCTCCTTCGACAGTGTCCACAATTCACGCGCGTCCTCGAAGCCGATGCGCTCGATCAGGTCGGTGAGCGGCAGCGCAAAGCCCGGCATCACTGTGCCGAGCTGGTTGCCGGAGGCGTTCCAGCCGATATGACGGCCCTCGAGCACCGCGACACTGGCCCCGAGCCGGGCCGCCTCCAGCGCGATGGAGAGCCCGGCAAGCCCGGCCCCGATGACGCAGATGTCCACGTCGAGATCGAACGACAGCCGGACACGGTCGCGAAGGCCGGCTTCTTCCTGGGACACGCTTGTGAAAGTCTCGCTCATGTCGTTTCTTAGAGCATGATCCGGAAAAGTGTGCAGCGGTTTTCCGAAAAGATCATGCTCGAAATAACAACCTTAAGCGCGATGACGATTCGTTCTAGTCTGATCGCGCTTAATGCCAACCGGGCGCCCGTCACCTTGTCCTCGACCGGCGCCTGTAGATTATTCTGGACGTGGAACGATTCGAGAATGCCATGCGCCGTTTGATGTTGCTGCGTCACGCCAAGACCGAGACCGACGCGCCGAGCGGCCGTGACCAGGATCGCCGCCTCGACGACCGCGGCCATAAGGATGCCGCCCGGATCGGCGATTGGATCGCCACCCATCCTCCCTTCCCCGATACCGTGCTGGTGTCGCACGCCGTGCGGGCCCGGCAGACCTGGGACACCGCCTGGGAGGCGATGAAGGACCGCGTCCCGACACCGCAGGTCGAGATCCTGCCGGAACTCTACGGCGCCGATCCCGCGCAGATCCTGGACTCCATTCGCACCGCAACCGCGCCGGCCGACCCGAAGCAATTGCTGCTGGTGGCCCATAATCCCGGCATGCACGAAGCGGCCCTGATGCTGATGGGCGGCGGCGATCCGGACGGCGCCAGGGCGCTCGCCGACAATCTGCCCACCGCGGGGCTTGCGATCTTCGACTTTGACGTCAAGGATTGGGCTGACGTGGCCTACCGCCGCGGCAGACTGGTGCTGTTCACCAGCCCCAAGCTGCTACGATAAGCTGCTACGATCGGGATGAGACGAGCGGGCGCCGTCTCGACCGGTTGATCCAGTTCGATCCGGGGGAATGAAGATTTGGAGGCGCAGATGTTCAAGTCCATCCTCGTGCCCATCGACCTCGCCGACACCGACCTCGCCAAGCCGGCGATCGCGACCGCGGCCACGCTGTCGCAGACCTGGAGCGGCACGGTGCGGCTACTCAACGTGCTGCCGATGACGCCGGTGATGCTGGCCGAATATGTGCCGGCCGATTTCGACGAACAGCAGCGCCAAACGTCGGAAGAAGCACTTGCCATCGTCGCGCGCGAATCCGGCATCGATCCGAGCCGCATCTCCAGCGTGGTCCGCCAGGGCGGCATCTACCACGAGATCCTGGAGGAAGCCGTGCACATGAAGGCCGATCTGATCGTGATGACCTCGCACCGGCCGGCGATGCGCACCTACTTCCTCGGCTCCAACGCCGGCCACGTGGTGCGCTACGCGAAGTGCTCGGTGCTGGTGGTGAGGCACTGAGTTCGGAGCGCTCTCGTATCACCCAGCATACGCGCGTCCTTCAGTCATTGGCAGGCGCTTCTCTGTGCGGACGCGCGCTTTTGCGTGCCCTGATCCGTGCCCCACTGAGGAAGCGTCGCAATGCCGGGTTGTCGTTGTGAGGCGACCAGATTGCGCTGAAGGGCAGTCGCTCGTCGAGAATCTCGACGAACGTGACGTCGGGGTAGCCGATTGTAGCGTCGGCGCTGGTGGTGACCGTCACGCCCATGCCCAGCCCGACGCAATGCATCAGGGCTTCGCGTCCGATATCGATCATCCGGATCGAGGGGCTATTGCCGAGCTGATAGAGTCGGGTGGTCAGGAAGTCCCGGATGTCGGGTCCAGAGTTTCGCGTGCTGACGATGAATTCAGCGTCTGCGAGCTGAGCCATCCTGCAACGGCCGTGCGCCGCATAAGGGCTACCGCTCGCGGTCGCGGCGAATACGCGGTCGATCCAGAGCTGCTCGGCATCGAGCCCCTGGTGGGGGACTGAACTCAGTTGAAACGTCAGATCCAGTTTATGGGCGAGGACCGCGGCCACGTGCTCGTTCGGCCCGCCCTCGACGAGATCGATCGCCACGCGTGGGTGGTCCGTGCGCCATGCCGCTAGCAGTTCGCGCACGAAGCCGGAGGCGATGGATGAGGTGATGCCGATCCTGACGCGTCCGGCCACCGCTTCACCCGCGGCCTGCGCATGCGAGACCGCCACGTCCAGTTGCGACAGCGAGGTGCGAACCTGTTCGAGAAAGCGTCCGCCCGCCGCGGTCAGCCGAACGCCATTGCGACCGCGCTCGACCAGAGAGACGCCAAGGCCGTCCTCCAGGCTCGCGAGCCGCCGGCTGACGATCGACTGCTCCATCCCGAGCCGCCGAGACGCACTCCGGAAACCGCCGGTTTCCGCAATGGCGACGAAGCAGCGGAGATCCTTGAGTTCCATTTACGCCTCTCCGGGCTGACACATCGGTGATGCGATTGCCGAGGTCGATGATGCTACCGAATCATCAGTCGGCACGCGACCGAATTGTTATCTGCACCATTATCTCTTGAACTGACCGGAGCGACTGGCCGCATGGGCCTCAAAATCAAACACATGGCGATGAAAGCAAGCGACGCGTCGTTTCGCGTTGTCTGCGTGGTCAAGGGACCTCCACTCACCGATCGCGATTGCTCGCCATTGCCGGACGCCGGCGATCTCCCCCGTCACGAACAGCCTGGTCGGGTGGCGACCGAAATCGAGAGCTTCGTCCACCGGCTGGCGGTCAGCACATGACCGCGACAACCATGACGGACACCGGCTGGAGCAGGTATCGCGGGCTGGTCGCCCTCGCAGTCGGTTACCAGTGGTTCTATAACGGAGCCAACTTCCTGGCTTTCAAGGTCGCCGGGAACGTCCTGCATCCGCTGATGGTGGCAACGCTGCGCTTTTCGATTGCGGCGCTGCTTCTGCTCCCATTCGCGTTGGTCCGTTGGCAAAGATCGCCGCCCTCGGCGCGCGAGTTGGGCGGCGCCGCGCTCATCGGCGTCATCATGCTCGTCGCCAGTCAGGCGCTGGCGATCTGGGGGACGCACTTTCTGCCAGCCGGAGTGGCCGCGGTGTTTGGGTCCGCGGCACCGCTCTTCCTGGCGCTGTTCGCCTGGGGCCTGTTCCATCAGCCGCTGACGCGCCGTCAGGTCGCCGGCGTCGCCATTGGTTTCCTCGGCCTTGTGCTGATGGGCTGGACGTCCGCCACCGGAGCCGAGTTCCGACCGCTCGGCGCGGTGCTCACGCTCACAGCGGCCGCGGCCTGGGCGGCAGGGTCCTTACTCGCGCCGCGGCTGACGCTGCCGCGCGATCCCGTGATCGGCCTCACGACGCAGCTGGCGGCCGCCGGCCTGGTGCTCGGAGCGATCGTCACGGTATCGGGGATAACCATCAGGACTGACCTATCGCGCATGCCCCCGGCAGCTTGGGGTGCGCTGGCTTTCCTGGTCGTGGCAAGCACGCTGGTCGGGTATGCCGTCTTCCTGACGCTCAACGCCAAGGTCTCACCGACGCTCGCCAACACTTTCAATTACGCCGCGCCAGTCATCGCCCTGTGTCTCTCCGCGCTGCTGTTGCACGAGCCCCTCACGGTCGAGAAGCTTTTGGCAGGCGGGATCGCATTGGGGGGCGTCGCCTTGATGATCGATCGCAAGGCGCCCGGCGCGCGCCAACCCGGCCGTCCAGCAAACACATGAAGGACGGCCTAATCACACCGGCGCCGATCGCCTTGCTCGAGCGCGAACTGGACGATCTGCGAGCATGTGACGCGGACGCGTTCACCCAAGGCCGATACGGTCCGGGACTGGTCGCAGGCGCGCCGCTCGCCGATGTCCGGGCATTCCCCAGCACCCAAACAGCGTCAGCGCTCGGTGAGCGCTTCACGTTCCGGAACGTCTGAACTCAACCGAAGTATTCGACCATGACAGATCCACTGCAACCGATCAGTTCTGGGGCCGGACCAACGCTCCACCAACGCACTTTCAGTTCGCCTCGTCAGACCACGCACTACATCGAGTGCGGGCAAGCCGACGCACCGTTGATGATCTTCCTCCATGGCTGGCCGAGCATCAGTTTGATGTGGCGCGCTCAGATGGACGCGTTCGCCGCCGATGGTTGGCACTGCGTCGCTCCTGATCTGCGCGGCTTCGGCAGTTCTTCCGCGCCCGCGGCCAACGAGGCCTACACCATCGAGGAAGTCGTGGCGGACATGGCGGAACTCCATGACCACCTTGGCGGCCGGCCTGCGATCTGGGTCGGTCACGACTGGGGCTGTGTTGTGGTCGGTGAATTGGTCGCGCATCAGCCCAAGCGCAGCCGTGGTGTCGTGCTGACCTCGCTCGCGTATCAACCCGCCGGGCACGCCCTGCACACAGTCGTCCCGCTGGTCGACCGAACGATCTATCCGGCTGACCAATATCCGGATGGCCAATGGGACTACTACCGCTACTACACGACGCACTTCGAGGCCGCAGTTGCCGACCTCGATGCTGACCTGGCAGCATCGTTGGCGTCGATCTTTCGGCCAGGCAGCGCCGCCGGCATCAACAAGGTTTCGCCGAATGCGATGGTCACACGCAACGGAGGGCGCTTTGGCGCCGCGCACCGTGCCCCGCCGACTGAGCCTGATCCGGCTCTCTGGCCGCCAGCCGACTTCGACGTGCTGGTGCAGGCATTCAAGACTCACGGCTTCCGTCCATCCTGCGCGTGGTACCTGAACGACGACGCCAACATCGCCTACGCGCGCAAGGCGCCCAACGGCGGCCGCATCGCGCAGCCGGTGCTGTTCGTCAACGGCGACTTTGATCAGATCTGCACCATCATTGGAAATCGCCAAGGCGATCCGATGAGCGCGGCCTGCCCGGACCTTACCGTGACGAGTATACCCGCCGGGCATTGGCTGCCGCTGGAACGCAAGGCAGAACACATCGAGGCGATCCGCACCTGGCTCCGGAACAAAAAGCTCTGATGGCACCACGAGAGAAGTGGAATCCTTCCTGCGGGGCGGTCGCCCACGCTGGATCAGCCGCTCTCCTCGCTGTTTTGAGGTCGACCAACCGTATCCCCGTGAGCCAATTATAGTATGGTCCTGACACAAGACCTTGCACTGCCGGCGGGCAAAACACGCGACCAGTGGGTCAACGCGCGGCAGCGAAAACATTCCACTTTACCGAAATTCGGAAATGACGTATGTGTCGCCTCAACCCGGCCCAAGGAAGAGGGGCGTATCGCGATCGTCACGAACGCGGGCCGGGCGGCGGTGGACGCTGATGGCATCGGCGCGAAGGGTTTTGCAGGGCGGGCAACCGTGAGCAAGGCGCCTCGCGCACACGACCGGTGTGATCGGCGTACGGCAAAATCGTGTGGTCCTGGCGCCCGGGGTCTGTGCGCCAAGTCTTGTGGTGATGTGTATTGCTCAACCGGGCAAGCGCATCAGTCATCCGCAAGGCGACGGGGGCAATAGTGCAACGCTCCCCGGGGAGAGCGCGACATAAGCCGTAAAGCCACTGCGCAGGGAAGGCCGGGCTGTCCTGGCTACACCTGTATGCCGCTGTGCAGCTTTTTGTTACGCAGAATTCGCACAGTGGACCGCGGGTGCCAGCAGGCGCCCGGCCTTCCCTGCGCCCTCTTTCATTCGAGGGTGAAGCGATCAACAAAGCTCGGGCGAAATGCGCCGCGAGGATGCGATCCCATGTCAGTCATTCGACAAAGCTCTCGTGCCCCGGACGCTGCGCAGCCTCTCTTCGACGGTGCGCTGCAAAGCCGGGGCCCATGCATCAGCGAGTGCGCGGCTTCCCGGGTCCCGGCTCTGCGCAGCAGCGTAAGAACGTTGCGGCGCGTCCGGGACACGGAGGGAGCGAGCGCGTCAGAAGCGCCTCACAGATACCGCGTCAGCTCGGCCTTGACCTGCCCGTAGACGGCGTCCTCGATCTGGCTGCGCGTGATCCCGATGTCGCGCAGGGCGCGGTCGTCGAGGTCGCTCAATGTCTTGACGGCCGAGCGGCGCTCGAGGCTGTTGAAGAGCGCATAGGCGCCCTGGGCGAGGATGCTGAAAAATCCGCCCGTCGAGGAAGGGCGTAAATTCCGCCCGGCAGTTTGTGAGATCGTGGTCATGTTTCTTCTCCGGCCTGGTGGTCCGCGCGGCGAAGCGAATGCCGTTGGCGCAGACGCGTAAGCGCTTGCACCTCATTTGCCGTCGGATTGCTCTCGCTCTCCTCGGCTCAATCGCGGACCTTGATGGAACTTAAATGCTCCAGTACACTACTCGGAGCAAGTGAAACATTGCTCTCGGTGCAATAATGTCCAAGTTCGAGTACGTGAAGCTTGCCGATGCCATTGCCTCGGATATCTCTAATGGCACGTTAAGACCTGGCGATCGGCTGCCGCCGCAGCGCAATTTTGCCTATGACCGCGGCATCGCGGTCTCGACCGCGAGCCGGGTTTATACGGAATTGCTCCGCCGCGGGCTCGTCGTCGGCGAGGTCGGCCGCGGCACCTTCATCTCCGGCGACATCAGGCGCGAGGTCGAAGCATTGAGCGAGCCGCGCGATGCGCGGATCGATTTCGAGGTCAATTATCCGCTATTGCCGCAGCAATGGGCGATGATCGCCAAGAGCCTCGCGGGGCTGGAGCGCGTCGACGCGCTGGAATCCGCGCTGCGCGTTTCGACCAGCACCGGCACCAAGAGCGCGCGCAACGCGGCTGCCGCCTATCTCGCGCGCAAGGATTTCGTGCCGCAGGCCGAGCAGATCGTCTTCACCGCCAACGGCAAGCAATCGCTCGCCGCCGCGCTCGCGGCACTCGTCCCCACCGGCGGCCGTTGCGGCGTCGAGGCGCTGACCTACCCTTACGTCAAGAGCATCGCGGCGCGGCTCGGCATCACGCTCGTCCCGATTCCCATGGACGAATTCGGCGCACGTCCCGATGCGATCCAGAAAGCGCATCGCGAGGCGCATCTGTCGGCGCTGTATCTGCAGCCCATCATCCAGAACCCGCTCGGCGTCACCATGAACGCGACGCGGCGCGCCGACATCATGCGGGTCGCCGAGAAGCTCGACCTCACCATCATCGAAGACGCCGTCTACGGCTTCCTCGCCGACGACACGCCGCTGGCTGCGCTCGGGCCGGACCGCTGCATCGTGATCGACAGCCTGTCCAAGAAGGTCGCGCCGGGCCTCGCGCTCGGCATCCTCGTGGCGCCGCCTCGCTTGCGCGAGAGCGTGATGAGCGCGGTCCGCACCGGCGGCTGGATCGCCTCGGGCCACGCGCTCGCCTCCGGACAACGGCTGATGGCCGACGGCACCGTCGCCGAGCTGACGCGGCTGAAACGCATCGACGCCTCGCGGCGGCAGCAGACCGCGGCAAGGCTGCTCGCCGGCTACCAGATCGCCGCCGACACCCGCTCGTATCATCTCTGGCTGACCCTGCCGCCACACTGGCGCTCGCAAACCTTCGTCGCCGCCGCCGCGCGGCGCGGCATCGCGCTGACGCCGTCCTCCACCTTCGCGATCGCCCACGGCCATGCACCGAACGCGGTGCGCCTCGCCCTCGCCCCGCCCACCTTCGAGCAGCTCGACTCGGGCCTGCGCACGATCGTCTCGCTGCTCGGCACCAAGGAAGAGGATTTCGACTCGACCGAGTAGCGATTGGCCGTAGCGATCGGTCTAGGGCAGCAACGCCTTCGGCACCTGATCAAAGCTGTAGCTCTGCGGTTGGTTGCGCCGGACGAAGCCGCCGACCTGCCAGGCGAACAATGCGGCAAAGCCGATGATGAACAGCGCGCCGGCGAACTCGCCGATGACAAGCGCCCGGATCAAGAGGCCCGCCATCGCCACCGTCAGCACCGCCAGCGATGCCAGCACCGCCGCATAGGCTGTGCGGCCGAGCCCGGCGGTCAGCGTTGCGTGGCTACCCGCTTTCGCCATCCGTGCGTGCAGCGCGACGATGAACGCGCGAAAACCGTTGTCCTGCGGCGCCATCAGCGCTGCGGTCTGCCAGCTCGTCGACAGGATCGCGATGCGGCGGCCGCTGGCGTGTGTGACATCGGCGCGAAAGCGGTGCTGCTGCATCGACACCGGGCGGAACGACAGCCGGATCGCGCTGATCTCGTCGTAAGGCCACAGGCCGGATCGGCCGCCGATGTGCCAGGACAGCCCCTGCTCGGTCAGCTCGAAGCGATGTGCCGAGCCGATCAGCGACGCCCTGTAGGCGTAGCTCGTGACCGACCCGGTCTCAGCTTCCGAACCCTGCATCCCGACAATCGACCCCGTCCGCCATCCCGCCTGCGATCCGCTTGCGCGATCGCCCTCGCCCATCCTACAAGCGGGCCATGGCTGAGACGACCTTTTTTCCGCGCCGCCTGATTCTCGGCGCCGCAATGATATCAGGCGTGCTGCTCGCGCTTGCGGTGCACATGCTGGGCGCGCGCTATGGGCTCGACCTCGGCGGTCTCTGGCGCTCCGACACGGCCGAGTTCATCCCCGCGGGCGCTGCGATCGCGTGGTGGCTGATCGCGACGGTCGGCTTCTCCGGCGGCTATTTCACGGCGACGCTGATGCAGAGCGCGGTCTCCGGCCAGATCCCGCAACGGATGCGGCAGTTCCTGATCGCGGTCGGCGTGCTGCTGCTTGCGGGTGCGGGCCAGGTGGCCTCGGCGCCGAGCCCGGTCCCGACCGTCTCGGGCGTGCTGGCCGGGCTCGCCGCGCTGTGCCTCGGCGCGGTCATGGCATTCTGCGGCGCCCATTTCGCCCTGCGCCGCGGGTAAAAAACCTTAGGCTGAGGCCAGCAGCCGCGGGCGGTTCAACATCACTGCCACGTCGGAGGCGGGCCGCGGCTTGCTGAACAGATAGCCCTGCGCCTGGGTGCAGCCCTCGCGCCTGAGCAGCTCGAGCTGCGCGTCGTTCTCGACGCCTTCCGCGGTGGTGACGATGCCGAGGCTGCGGCCGAGACCGGTCACGGCGCGGATGATCGCCATGGAATCCTCGCGCGTCGCCAACTCCGACACGAAGGAGCGGTCGATCTTGATCTTGTCGAACGGGAAGCTGCGCAGATAGCTCAGCGACGAATAGCCGGTGCCGAAATCGTCCAGCGAGATGCGCACGCCCATGGCGCGCAGCTCATGCAGCGTGGCCAGCGTCGCCTCGCTGTTCTGCAGCAGCACGGATTCGGTGATCTCGAGCTCGAGACGGCGCGCGTCCAGTCCCGAGGCGGCGAGCGCTGCGATCACGGAGGCGATCAGGTTCGGATTCTTGAACTGCACCGGCGACAAATTGACGGCGAGATCGACATCGTCCGGCCAGGTGGCGGCATCCGTGCAGGCCGAGCGCAGCACGAATTCGCCGAGCTGGAGGATCAGTCCGGTCTCCTCGGCCAGCGGAATGAAATCGATGGGTGCGATCAGGCCGCGCTGCGGATGGTTCCAGCGCAGCAGCGCCTCGAAGGCGACGACGCGGCCGCTGGCGACATCGCGGATCGGCTGATAATAGGCCTCGAACTCGTCGCGCTGCAGCGCCGCGCGCAGGTCCATTTCCAGGAGGCGCCGCGCCTGCGCGCGCGCATCCATGCCGGTCTCGAAGAAGCGATAGGTGCCGCGGCCGTCCGCCTTGGCGCGGTAGAGCGCGAGGTCGGCGTTTTTCAACAGCTCGTCCGGATTGCTGCCGTCCTGCGGCGACAGTGAGATGCCGATCGAGACGCCGATCACGATCTGATGGTCGTCGATCTCGTAGGGCGCCGAGATCGCCTCGACGAGCCGGCCGGCAAGCGATCTCGCAGCGGTCTCCTCGGAACGACCGATCTGGACCACGGCGAACTCGTCGCCACCCAGTCGGGCCACGGTGTCGTTCTCGCCGACGGCGGCCGTCAGCCTGCGGCCGACCTCCTTCAGCAGCGCATCGCCGATGGGATGGCCGAGCGAATCGTTGATGTCCTTGAAGTGATCGAGATCGAGACAAAGCACCGCGAGCTGATCGCCCGACCTGGTCCGGCGCAGTCCCTGCTCGAGCTGCTCGTGGAACAGCACGCGGTTCGGCAGGCTTGTCAGCGCGTCATGGCGCGCCATGTGCGAGATCTTGGCCTGCGCCTCCAGCCATTCGGTGATGTCCTCGAAGGTCGCGACCCAGCCGCCGCTCTGCATCGGCTGGTTGACCACCCGAATGGAACGGCCGAACCGGTTGACGACGTCCGTCGTGGTGCGGCCCTCGCGCGCGTCGGCGACGAGGCGGGCGAAGAATTCATCGGCGTCGCCCTGCCACTCGCCCTTGGCCTGCTCCTCCCTGAGCACGTCGACCAGCAGGCGGCCGGTCAGCGCGACGTCGGTGCGACGAAGCATGGCTGCGTAGCGCTCGTTGAACAGCATGATCTTGCCGTCGGCATCGAACATGCAAAGACCCTGCGACATGTTCTCGAGCGCCGTATCCAGCACCATCTGCTGGGCGCCCAGTTCGCCCCTCGCGCGGCGGTCGAGCAGCGCGGCCACGAGCGCGATCGCGATGATCGCAACCGCGGCGCTGGCGGTGAGGAAGGACAGCGAGGCCGGCGGAATCGAGAGGCCACCGATCGCGAGCGTCGGATCCGGCGTCAGCACCACCGCGCCCATGGCGGTGAAATGATGCGCGACGATGGCGACCGTCAGCAGGACCATCGCCGTCAGTGCATGGAAGAGGTCGTCGCGCCGCACGGCCACGAGCAATGCAAGCGCCGCAAAGACGATACCCGACAGCACCGAGACGGCGACCGTGCTTCCGATCCAGTGCACCCGCGCCGGCATCTCCAGCGCCGCCATGCCGGTGTAATGCATCGCCGCGACACCGCCGCCGACGATGGCGCCGCCGAGGACGATCCACACCGCGCGCGAGGACGCCACGGCGATGCTCAGCCCCACGAAGGTCACGGAGATCGCAAAGATCAACGACAGGATCGTCACTGGAATGTTGTAGGCACCGGCGCCGCCCGGTCCGTAGGCGAGCATCGCGATGAAATGCGTCGCCCAGATGCCGCAGCCGCTGACGGCCGCGTCGAGGCCGAGCCAGGTCAGGCGTCCGACGCCCTGAGTCGCCCGCGCCCGGTGGAACAGGCTGATCGCGGCCGCGCTGGCAAGCAGACACACCGCGCCGGCGAGCACAACGAGCCGCCAATCGTGCTCGTCGGTGAGACAGTAGAGAACTTGATGCATTGCGGGCCTCTGATGGACCCGCACATGGCCTGACAATAATGGACAGGTGGTAACTGGCTACGCGCCAGCTTCGGCAATGGTGAACGGAAGCTGTGTCCATTCACTCGGATTGTTCATCCCGCCCGCGAACACCGGGACCGATCATGATGGACGGCTCCCGTGGTCAGGGAAGCGCCGCGCGGATGACCGCGCGGCGCTTCGATCACGACACCTTACATTAGCTTGCCGCGCGCAGGTTCACCTTGCTCTCGGCCAGTGCTGTCAGCTTCTGGTCGGTTGCCTTCTCCTCCTCAAGCGTCTTGGCGAGCACACTGGCGCAGTCGTTGCGGCCGAGTTGCTTGGCCCAGGCGATCAGGCTCCCATAGCGCACGATCTCGTAATGTTCGGCGGCCTGCGCCGCGTTGATCAGGGCGGCGTCGAGCACCGCCTTGTCGGCGACTTCGCCGGCGGTCTCCTCGGCTTCCTCGATGATGCCGTCGATCGCCGGACAGTCGACTGCCTTTGCGGCGACGCCGTGCATCTTGAAGACCTCCTCCAGCCGCGCGACGTGCTGTTTCGTTTCCTCGAGATGCGTCAAAAAGCCCTGTTTCAACTGCGGATCGGTGGCCTTGCTGGCCATCTTCGGCAGCGCCTTGGTCAGCTGCTGCTCGGCGTAATAGATGTCCTGGAGCTGGTGCACGAACAGGTCGTTCATGGTCTTGATGTCTTTTGTGAACAGTCCCATCGTTCCGTCCTCTTCCGATTTCTGGAACACGAAGTCAGCGGCTTTGCCAGAAAGCCGCTTGTTCCGCCGTGTCCGGTTGCTGATGGGGCCCAACGAGCGCGCGGCATCGGCGTTCCAAAAAGACCCATATGGCTTGCGCTGGAACAATGCGGCCGGCGTCGGGATCGAAGATCGTGTCGACATACGACATGCGTGAGCCGGACCGGGCTCACGACTCATATGCTTAACGCGCCAGCGATGTGAACCGCGTATGACAAAGGGGCCGGTCCGGCGCAGAACCTATTGTTGTCAAGGGCTGCACAAGCCGCTGATTATGCCTTAAATGATCTGGATCATGCCTAGCGATCGATGCCTGCCTTTGGCCATGATCGCACCCGACCGGCCAATGTCTGGCCCGGACGGTCTTTGCCCCCGCCGGGAGGATGAATGCACGGACTGCTGCCAGCGCTGAAGCGCGGGTTCAAGAGATGGATCGGCTGGCGACGCCTTGGAGTTGCCGCGAGCATCTTCATCATCGCCTTCGCGATCACCTCGCTGGTGCGGACCCTCAAGGGCATCGATACCGGGGTCATCCTGACCGCGTTAACCGAGATTCCCCGCGGGAGCATCGGGCTGGCGGCGATCTGCGTGTTCTTCGCGTTCTGTACGCTGACCTTCTACGACTTTTTTGCACTGCGAACGATCGGCAAGAAGCACGTGCCGTACCGCATTGCGGCGCTCTCCAGCTTCACGTCCTATTCGATCGGCCACAACATCGGCGCCACGGTCTTCACCGGGGGCGCGATCCGCTTCCGGATCTATTCGGACTATGGGCTGAACGCGATCGACGTCGCCAAGATCTGTTTCCTGTCGGGCCTGACCTTCTGGCTCGGTAACATCTTCGTGCTGTCGATCGGCATGGCGATCCATCCCGATGCGGCGTCCTCGATGGATCAGCTCCCCTCCTCGATCAACCGGCTGATCGCGCTTGGCGGGCTTGCCTCGATCGGCGCCTACCTGGTCTGGCTCGTGATGGGCGAGAAGCGGCGCGAGCTTGGCCAGAAGGGCTGGAAGGTGGTGCTGCCGTCGGCACCGCTGACGCTGGTCCAGATCCTGATCGGGGTGGTCGATCTCGGCTTCTGCGCCACGGCGATGTACCTGCTGATGCCGGCCAACCCGCCAATCGACTTCATGTCGCTGGCCGTGGTGTTCATCCTGGCGACGCTGCTCGGCTTCGCCAGCCACGCCCCCGGCTCGATCGGCGTGTTCGATGCCGCCATGCTGCTGGCGCTGCCCGAATTCGGCCGCGAGCAGCTGCTGGCGACGCTGCTGGTGTTCCGCATCCTCTATTTCGTGATCCCGTTCGGCCTCGCCATCTCCATCATGGGCGCGCGCGAGCTCTGGATGAACGTGGTCGAGCCCTGGCAGGAGCGGCGGCGGTTGGCGGAGGCCTGCGCGCAGGCCAATCTGCCAAAGCAGGTGGCAGCAATGGAGCGCGAGCGGACGCTGCGGCAGGCCAGCAAGCGGTAGGCCACGATCTCGCCCCGGAGGGGTTGCAGGCGGCAGAGCAATGCTCTCTTATTTCCGCCTCAACTTTGCCGTTGAAGACGCGGGCCATGATCCCTTCATTCCTTCGCACCCTCTCCGCAGGCGCCCTGTTGCTTGCCGGGATTCTGATTGCCATGCCACCGGAGCGCGCCAGCGCTCAGGATTCCGGCGCCCTGCAGATCAATTGGGAGGTGCGCAACCGCTTCCGGCTGTTCCGCGAGGAGCGCGACTTCCTGCTCCATGTCGAGAACGCCCGCAACCGCAGCATCCTCGCCGCCGAGCAATCGCTGGAGCTCCAGAGCGAGGGCCGCGGCTGGGCCCGCAACATGGTCAATCGGCTCTGCATCGACCTGCAGGGCCGGGTCAACCAGCCCTGCACTCGCGACAATACCAAGGAAAACTACCTGACCCCGATCGACCATCCCGTCACCGTGCGCCTCGTCGGCGCGGTGCCGGTCGGCGCCACCTGCGCCTGGTCGTTCGACGACGGCGACGGGCCTCAGCAATCGACCTTCGACTGCGCCGAGCCGATCAATCTGCGCGTCCGCTACGGCAAGCAAACGGTCGCGACCGTCGACGTCTCCTCCGGCTCCGATCCGACCCAGCGCGTCCAGACCGAGATCCAGGTCCGCGACATCTTCATCGCCGGCCTCGGGGACAGCATCGCCTCCGGCGAAGGCAATCCGGACCGGCCGCTGGCGCTGTCGGACGAAGGCTTTTGCTTCCGCTCCTATCTGGGCACCGCCGGCGCGCAGTACTACCGGCCGAGCCGCCACGGCTTCAAGGGCGGCCGGGCCTGCGAGGCGCCGGATACGCTCGCCAACTGGCAGCGCTACAGCGCGCTCTGGTTCAACTCGCCGTGCCACCGCTCGCTCTACAGCTACCAGACCCGCACCGCGCTGGCGCTCGCGGTGCGCTACACCCACATCGCCGTGACTTATCTTCCGCTCGCCTGCACCGGCGCCAGCATCAGCGACGGGCTGCTCGGCTCGCAGCGTGCCCGCGAATGCCCGCCCGGCAAGACCGGTGTCTGCAACACCAGCGTGAACGCCCAAGTCGCCGAGTTGCGCGAGGCGCTCACCGCGGCGAAGAAGCGCCAGCCCGACCGCACGCTCGATCTCGTGCTGCTGTCGGTCGGCGCCAACGACATCTATTTCTCCGGTCTCGTCGCCGACGTGATCGTCGAGACCGCGACCGAGCGGGCGCTGTTCCGCCGCTCCGGCGTGATGGCGACCGTCGACGATTCCCGCGACGCGCTAGCGCGCGAACTGCCGCAGAATTTCGTCAAGCTGCGCGAGGCGCTGAAGCCGCTGGTCGGCGGCGATCTCTCGCACGTCGTCTATGTCTCCTACGCCAACCCGGCGCTCGCCGAGGGCGGCGTGCCATGCCGCGGCGGCAAGGCCGGCTTCGACATCCATCCGGCCTTCAATGCCGATCCGCAGCGCCTGGCGCGCGTATCGACCTTCGTCGACACCGAGTTCCTTCCGCAGCTGAAGGGGCTCGCCACCTGCACCCGCGGCGCGCTGTGCCGCGATCCCGAAGCCGACCGCATGACCTTCGTCGACGCGCACCAGGCAGCATTCGCCGATCACGGCTTCTGCGCCCATTCGGGCAACGACCCCGAATTCGACCGCAGCTGCTTTGCCGAGAACGGCCAGAGCTTCAATCCTGACATCGTGAGCGCGGCGAGTCAGCCGATGCTGTGCGGCCGCGGCGCCTCGGAATATCGCGCCTATTTGCCCCGCGCGCGCTGGATCCGCGACGCCAATGACAGCTATTTCGCCGCGATGACTTATCCGCAAGGATTGCCGGCGGCGAGCCAGCCAACCGACATCCACGACGCCACCTGGGGCGTGCTCTCGGCCGTCTATGGCGGCGCGGTACATCCGAGCGCGGAAGGGCATGCGGCGATGGCGGATGCGGCGCTGCCGGCCGCGAGCACCGTGCTCGGGCTGGACGCTGCGCCGCCAAATGTGACGCGCGGGTTTCTGCCGCAGCTGTTGCCGGGCGCGCAACAGTAGTCGGGCGCCTTTGCTTCGGCGCGACGGCTGGGGAGTTCAGCCAGAAATGAAATCGTGGTCGACGCCCCGGCCGTGCCAGTAACGCATCTGCAGCCGCGGCGCGATTTCCCAAGCGATCGCAACTGAGGCAATTGCGCTCAGGACGATCATGACCGGGATGTAAAACGAGGCCTCATCACGAAGGGGACTGAGCAGGATCCCCAGCATGCCTGCACCGAACAGCACAGCCTGCGCCATCATGAACACCATGGCCGAGATTTGAAGACGAGCGGGCATTTCAATCACCGTAGCTGTTTCGACTTGAGGTAATCCGCCGGGCGCAGAGATGTTCCCAAGCGCGGCAAAGCTGGCCGCCGTCACCATCCAGCGACCGCCGCGACGCGACGAAATGCGGCCCAGACAGCGGTGGCACCGCCGCACCACAAAGCACCTAGCGCTCTGCCCGATCGATCCAAAAACGGCATCAATCGATACTCTCTTGAACTTGGACACTTTGCCGCGCGCGACTCTAGGAGTCGTCGGGAGAAGACATTCGAGTTCGGCAACCTCTCCTCGATCAGCACCCGGGGCCAACGCGCTGGTGGCCGCATTCGCTTATCTCGTGGTGGTCGGCAAGATCGAGCGGGTGGTGCTCAAACGTTCCTCCTGAGCGTTCCGGAGTGATCGGAGCAGGACAGGCAACTCAACGGCGGCCCAAAAAGCCGCCGTCTTTGTTTTAGGGGTGATCGATGCTAGAAGTGCCGGGGAAACGCCTTATCCATCTAAGGCATGTATCGATGTTCGACCTCAACCAACTCCGCTGCTTCGTCACGGTAGCGGAGGAATTGCATTTCGGCCGCGCCGCGACGCGGCTGAACATGACCCAGCCGCCACTGTCCCGGCAGATCCAGGTGCTCGAGCACATCATCGATGCGCCGCTGCTGGAGCGCACCAGCCGCTCGGTGCGCCTGACCCCTGCCGGGCGCAGCTTCCTGCCTGAGGCGCGGCGCATCCTCAAGCTCGCCGAAAGCGCCTCGCAGGTCGCCCGCCGCATCGCGCTCGGCAAGACCGGGTCGCTGAAGATCGGCTTCACCGCGGCCGCGGCTTATGGCTTCCTGCCCGAGCTCGTCGCGGCCTGCCGCGCCAGGCTGCCGGAGGTGGATTTTTCCCTGAAGGAGATGGTGTCGGGCGACCAGTTCGAGGCGCTGACCTCGGGCCAGATCGACGCCGGCCTGCTCAGGCCGCCGATCGCGCGGCCCGAACTCACCAGCCGCCGCGTCGTCGCCGAGCCCCTGCTCGCCGCGATTCCGAAGAAGCATCCACTTGCGAATGCCGACAGCATCACCATCAAGGATTTCGACGACCAGCCCTTCGTGATGTATTCGCCCTATGAGAGCCGCTACTTCCACGATCTCCTGGTGGCGCTGTTCACCCGCGCCGACGTGCTGCCGCGCTATGTCCAGCATCTCAGCCAGATCCACTCGATCCTCGCCATGGTGCGCGCCGGCCTCGGCCTTGCCATCGTGCCGGCGGCGGCGGCGAGCCTGAAGATTTCCGACGTGCGCCTGCGCCCGCTGAAACTGCGCACGCGCGTCCCCGTCGAGCTGTTCATGGTCTGGCGCCGCGACGACGAGAATCCGCTGCTGTCGGCGCTCGTCAAAATCGCCGGCGAGCTGGCCTCGGCGGAGCCAACGGAAGATTGATGCTGATTTCGCATCGGTCGATATAGGGTTTGGCTTGGACCCGCATCGAACGGTCTCCTAAACCACGGCGCATGGACGCGCAGATGTCGGTGGCGTCCTCCACAACACGCGATGACGGAGCAGCGCCCGTGAGCAAGATGACCCCGCAGGAAATGGCCCAGAAGATCGGATCGGGCCTCCTCTCCTTCCCCGTCACGCCCTTCAAGGCTGACTACTCCTTCGACGAGGCGACCTATCGCGCCAACATGGACTGGCTGTGCGGCTATGATGTCGCCGGCCTGTTCGCCGCCGGCGGCACCGGCGAGTTCTTCTCGCTGACGCCGACCGAGGTCCCTGAAGTCGTCAGGATCGCGGTCGACGAGACCAAGGGCCGCGTGCCCGTGCTCGCCGGTACCGGCTACGGCACCGCGATCGCCCGCGAGATCGCTGTTGGTGCCGAGAAGGCCGGCGCCGACGGCCTGCTGCTGCTGCCGCCCTATCTCACCCATGCCGAGCAGGACGGCCTTGCCGCCCATGTCGAGGCGGTCTGCGCCGCCGTGAAGATCGGCGTCATCGTCTACAACCGCGACAACGCCATCCTGCAGCCCGACACGCTCGCCCGCCTCGCCGAGCGCTGCCCGAACCTGGTCGGCTACAAGGACGGCATCGGCGACATCGAACTGATGACCCGCGTCCGTACCAAGCTCGGCGATCGCCTGACCTATATCGGCGGCCTGCCGACCGCGGAGACCTTCGCGCTGCCCTATCTCGACATGGGCGTGACGACCTATTCCTCGGCCGTGTTCAACTTCGTTCCGGAATTCGCCACCAATTTCTACGCCGCGGTGCGCAAGCGCGACCATGCCACGATCCAGGCCGGGCTGAAGGACTTCATCCTGCCGCTGATCGCGATCCGCAATCGCAAGAAGGGCTATGCCGTCTCGATCATCAAGGCCGGCATGAAGGTGATCGGCCGCGATTCCGGCCCGGTCCGCCCGCCCCTCACCGAGCTCACCGAGCAGGAGAGCGCCGAAGTGACCGCGCTGGTGAACAATCTGCCCGCCATCCGATCGACACAACAAGCGGCAGAATAAGAACGACAACAGCGAGGAGCAAGCGATGGCCCTGACCGAGAGTTCCGGCGCACCTGTCGTCACGGCGATGCAGGTGATCCCGGTCGCGGGCCGCGACAGCATGCTCCTCAACCTCAGCGGCGCGCACGCGCCGTTCTTCACCCGCAACATCGTCATTCTCACCGACAATGCCGGTCACACCGGCGTCGGCGAGGTGCCGGGCGGACAGAAAATCTGGCAGACGCTGCAGGACGCCCGCGATCTCGTGATCGGCAAGACCGTCGGCGCGATGAACAACATCCTCGCCGACGTCCGCACCGCCTTCGCCGACCGCGATGCCGGCGGCCGCGGCAAGCAGACGTTTGATCTTCGCGTCATGATCCACGCGGTCACGGCGATCGAATCCGCTCTGCTCGATTTGCTCGGCCAGCATCTCGACCTGCCCGTTGCCGCGCTGCTCGGCGAGGGCCAGCAGCGCAACAGCGTCGAGACGCTCGGCTATCTCTTCTTCGTCGGCGACCGGCGCAAGAGCAAGCTCAACTACGTCAGCGGCGAGACCGGCAAACCTGAATGGTTCAACCTTCGCCATCAGGAGGCGATGACGCCGGAGACCGTGGTGCGGCTCGCCGAAGCCACCCACGACCATTACGGCTTCGCCGACTTCAAGCTGAAAGGCGGCGTGCTTCGCGGCGAGCAGGAGATCGAGGCCGTCACCGCGATCGCAAAGCGTTTTCCGGACGCCCGCGTGACGCTTGACCCCAACGGCGCCTGGTCGCTCGACGAGGCGATCAGCCTCTGCAAGGACATGCACGGCATCCTCGCCTATGCCGAGGACCCCTGCGGCGCCGAAGGCGGCTTCTCCGGCCGTGAGATCATGGCCGAGTTCCGCCGCGCCACGGGGCTGCCCACGGCAACCAACATGATCGCCACCGACTGGCGCCAGCTTTCCCATGCGCTGCGGCTCGGCGCGGTGGACATTCCGCTGGCCGATCCCCATTTCTGGACCATGCAGGGCTCGGTGCGGGTGGCCCAGACCTGCCGTGACAACGGCCTGACCTGGGGCTCGCACTCCAACAACCATTTCGACATTTCGCTGGCCATGTTCACCCATGTCGGCGCCGCCGCACCCGGCAAGGTCACCGCGATCGACACCCACTGGATCTGGCAGGACGGCCAGGCCCTCACCAAAGAGCCGCTCCAGATCAAGGGCGGCAAGATTGCCGTCCCTGATAGCCCGGGCCTGGGTATCGAGATCGACAGGGCCGCCATCGATGCGGCGCATGACCTCTACAAGCAGCATGGACTCGGTGCCCGCGATGACGCTATTGCCATGCAGGACCTGATCCCCGGCTGGACCTTCGACGACAAGCGTCCCTGCCTCGTTCGCTAAGAAACTCTGGAGGAATACATGACTGCGATCCTGAAGAACTTCATCGGCGGCGAATGGGTCGACGGCTCCGGCGTCACCAGGAACATCAACCCCTCCAACACCAACGACGTCGTCGGCGAATACGCCAAGGCCGACAAAGCGCAGACCGAAAAAGCGATCGCAGCCGCCAAAGCCGCCTTCCCCGCCTGGGCGCAGTCGACGCCGCAGGCGCGCTATGACGCGCTGAACAAGATTTCCCTCGAGATCCTCGCCCGCAAGGAAGAGCTCGGCCGCCTGCTCGCGCGCGAGGAAGGCAAGACACTCCCCGAGGGAGTCGGCGAGGTCGCACGCGCCGGCCAGATCTTTGCGTTCTTCGCCGGCGAGGCGCTGCGTCTGATCGGCGAAAAAGGCGCGTCCGTGCGTCCCGGGATTGACGTCGAGCTCACGCGTGAGCCGATGGGCGTCGTCGGCATGATCACGCCCTGGAATTTCCCGATCGCGATCCCGGCCTGGAAGATCGCGCCCGCGCTCTGCTACGGCAACACCGTCGTGTTCAAGCCGGCCGAGCTGGTGCCGGGCTGCGCGCATGCGCTCTCCGAGATCATCGCCAAGTCCGGCATCCCTGCCGGCGTCTTCAACCTCGTGGTCGGCTCCGGCTCGGTGGTCGGCCAGACGCTGCTCGACCATCCGGACGTGGCCGCGATCTCCTTCACCGGCTCGGTGCAAACCGGCCGCAAGATCGCGCAGGCCTGCGTGCTGTCGAACCCGATGAAGAAGTTCCAACTGGAGATGGGCGGCAAGAATCCGCTGGTCGTACTCGACGACGCCGACCTCAAGACCGCCGTCGAGGTCGCCGTCAACGGCTCCTATTTCTCGACCGGCCAGCGTTGCACGGCTTCGTCCCGCCTGATCGTCACCGAAGGCATCCACGACCGCTTCGTCGCGGCCATGGCCGAGCGCCTGAACGGCCTGTCGGTCGACGACGCGCTCAAGGCCGGCGTGCATATCGGCCCTGTCGTGGACCAGAGCCAGCTCGACCAGGACCTGCGCTACATCAAGATCGGCCAGGACGAGGGCGCCAAGCTCGCCTTCGGTGGCGAGCTGCTCAAGCGCGAGACGCCCGGCCATTACCTGCAGCCGGCGCTGTTCACCGAAGCCAACAACAACATGCGCATCGCGCGTGAGGAGATCTTCGGGCCCGTCGCCGCCGTCATCCGCGCCAAGAACTACGAGGAAGCGCTGGCGATCTCCAACGACACCGAGTTCGGCCTCGCCTCAGGCATTTGCACCACCAGCCTGAAATACGCCTCGCACTACAAGCGCAACAGCGAGTCCGGCATGGTGATGGTCAATCTGCCGACCGCCGGCGTCGACTATCACGTGCCGTTCGGCGGCCGGAAGGGCTCGAGCTACGGCGCCCGCGAGCAGGGCTCCTACGCGCGCGAGTTCTACACCACGGTGAAGACGGCCTATACGTTTCCCGGCTGATAGGTTGATATCGTAGGGTGGGCAAAGCGAAGCGTGCCCACCGCTTACGTTCGGTGTGAAGCATGGTGGGCACGGCGCGTTGCGCCTTTGCCCACCCTACGACTTCAGCTTCTGAGGCAAGAGCAGATGGACCAGGACGTCGCAGCGAAAGAGCAGCCCCGCTACATCAAGCTCAACGAGCGCGACAATGTCGCGATCGTGGTCAATGATTTCGGGCTTCCCGCCGGCTCGCGCTTTGCCAGCGGACTGACGCTGCGCGCCTTCGTGCCGCAGGGGCACAAGACGGCGCTGGTCGACATCGCGCAGGATCAGCCGATCATCCGCTACGGCGAGATCATCGGCTACGCGCTCTCCCCGATCCTGGCCGGCGAATGGGTCGACGAGGCCCGCATCCGCATGCCGGAGGCCCCTGACCTCGACAAGCTCGAGATCTCGACCGCGGTCCCCGCGCCGCTGCCGCCGCTCGACGGCTTTACTTTCGAAGGCTATCGCAATCCTGACGGATCGGTCGGCACGAAAAACATTCTGGGCATCTCCTCCTCGGTGCAATGTGTCAAGGGCACGATGGAATATGCGGTGAAGCGCATCCGCGCCGAGCTGTTGCCCAAATATCCCAACGTCGACGACGTGGTGCCGCTCACCCATGCCTACGGCTGCGGCGTCGCCATCAATGCCCCCGACGCGGTCGTGCCGATCCGCACGCTGCAGAACATCGCGATCAATCCGAATTTCGGCGGCGAGATTCTGGTCATCAGCCTCGGATGCGAAAAGCTCGCACCCGAGCGCCTGGTGCCGGAAGGCGTCAGCGACGCCATCGTGCGCATGCAGGACGAAGCCTTCGACGGCTTTGGCGCCATCGTCGATGCGATCATGACGCAGGCGGAAGCCCGCCTGAAAATCCTCAACAAGCGCACCCGCGAGACCTGCCCGGCTTCCGATCTCGTCATCGGCCTGCAATGCGGCGGCAGCGACGCCTTCTCCGGCGTCACCGCCAATCCCGCCGTCGGCTTTGCCGCCGACCTCCTGGTGCGCGCCGGCGCCACCGTGATGTTCTCGGAAGTGACCGAGGTGCGCGACGCCATCCAGCTGCTCACGCGACGCGCGATCAATCAGGATGTCGGCCGCGCGCTGGTGCGCGAGATGGCCTGGTATGATTCCTACCTCGCGCGCGGCGGTGCCGACCGCAGCGCCAACACCACGCCCGGCAACAAGAAGGGCGGCCTCGCCAACATCGTCGAGAAGTCGCTGGGCTCGATCGTCAAGTCCGGCTCCTCCGCCATCACCGGCGTGCTCTCGCCCGGCGAGAAGGCGACGCAGAAGGGCATGCTGTTCGCGGCAACGCCAGCCTCGGACTTCATTTGCGGCACGCTCCAGCTCGCCTCCGGCATGACGCTGCAGGTGTTCACCACCGGCCGCGGCACGCCCTACGGCCTCGCGGCGGCGCCCGTGATCAAGGTCGCGACCCGCACCGAGCTCGCCCGCCGCTGGAAGGACCTGATCGACTTCGACGCGGGCGGCATCGCCACCGGCGAAAAGACCATCGAGGAGACCGGCTGGGATCTGTTCCGCCTCATCCTCGATGTCGCCTCCGGCCGCACCAAGCCATGGTCGGACCGCTGGGGCATCCACAACGATCTCACGCTGTTCAATCCGGCGCCCGTGACCTAACGCGCAGCGGCCTTCGCGAAACCGTCCGGAAACATTGAGGCGGAAAATTTCGTCGCCGTTTCGCCCTGTCGCATCACGCAATCAATAGGTTCGCCGGCGGACACACGAATGTTCGCACACCCGCGAACCTGTTCCGGCATCGCCACGACCAAACCTCCGATTGACATCTTCAACGGAGATTTTCCAATGCGTGTTCTCACGATGATTGCCATCGCCAGCGCCGTGATTGCGAGCCCGACCGGTGCTTTCGCGAGTGAGCTTCCGTCTTACGAAGTGCAGTCGTTGCCGATCTCGGCGACGCAGGTGCAGGTGCTCGGTGGCGCCGGCGTCGAGGAGCAGTCGACCGCGCCCGCGATGATCGTCGCCGGAATGCCCGCCTCGCCCGCGCAGGTTTCGGTGCTGTCGCCGCGCGTGAAGCGGCTTGCGAGCGCGGGGTCGGGAAGCGAAGCGCGTTAAGCCTCATAGCTTGCGGCGCCGGCATCTGATGCGGGCGCCGTCAGCGTTTTCAGGTCATACTGCCCGGCATAAAGCAACGCACCCGCGGATGGCCGTCGATATAGTGCTTCCACACCATGGTGCGGCCGATCTTGTTCGGCTCGGTGATGACGGCACCGTCGGGAACGACAACCCATTCGTCGTCGATGTGGACGCGAAAGCGGCCATGATCGGACTCCCAATCGACGTCGGCGATGACGTAACCGTCGGCATCACTGCAGCATTGGCCGAATTCGCTGTGCAGGCTCTCGAACCAGGGCTTCAAGGGCGAGTTGGCGAAGCGCCCGTCGTCTCGTGCCGGCGCTGACGTCGGCAGGAGCGCTACCAGGCTCAACGCAGTCAGGAAGGGCGCTGCGCGCAATCCAGTAAGTCGCGATCTCGGAAGTGGCATGTTGTCTCCGCGGGTCGACATGATCGCCGCGTGGGACAAGAGAGGCCGCCCGCCTTTCGCAGTTCGGCGAAAGGCGCAAAGGGTAGCGACTCACTCCCCCAGCAGCTTTGCGGAAAGTTATGCAAATCCGGCGCCAGTACGCATTCCGGGCGACTACTGGAATGGGGCCCTGGCGCATTCGCCTTTCGGCGGAGATGGCCGTCGCTGAATTTCAGCCCTCCCCGCCGGCACGCGGAATGACGACGATGTGTGGAGCTATCGCCGATCAGGCGGCCAAGCGTTCGACGGACACTCTTACTGCTTCGGCGCCGGCGCCATCATCATGCCGCCGCCCTTCTTGGCCGCGGGTGCCGGCGGTTTGGTGGCCGCAGCCTGCGCGGGCAAATATTTCGCGACGATGGCGGGATCGACCTGGGCGATATTGGTGTCAGGCAGGCGCGTCCAGGTCTCGTCCTTGCCGAGCAGCGCAATGCCGAGATAGCCGCGCAGGGTCAGGGTCTGGCCATCAGGACTGACCTTCATGTTGGCCTTCCAGATCTGGCCGTCGCGCGGATTGAGAACGTTGCCGCCTTCGTACTTCAATCCCTCGCGCTTCATGTTGCGGACGAAGGAGATGCCGAGCACCGGCGCGTTCTTGCGATCGTCGGTGCACTTGGCGCAGATCTCGTTCGGATCGTCGCCGGGCCGCGGGAAGGTCTTTGCGATCACGCCTTCGAAGATGCCGTTGTGGTCGACGAAGAGAAACCATCCGACCGTCTTGCCGTCTTCGACCTTCTGCCAGAGGCCCGCCGCCGTGGGCTCGGCGGTTTGCGCTGCAGACGGCGTCACCATCGCGAGCGACAATGCCAGCGCGAGAAAGGGAAGCAGTCGAGAGCTGGAAAAATTCCGCATTAGATCACCTTGTTATTCCACGACCGGAATGGCCGCAGACTACGGCGATTTCGCGAACGGTTCCAGCACCAGAAACATGGGGCGTTGCCCTCTCGGCCGGCCGCCGTCAGTTGACACCGAGCTTCTTTTGCAGGCTGGAGGACGAGGTCGTGTACTGGAACACGAGCCGCTTCTCCGGATAGACGTAGCGATGGGCTTTTTGCGACATCAGCGCGCCCTCGTGGAAGCCGCACAGGATCAGCTTGATCTTGCCGGGATAGGTGTTGATGTCACCGATCGCGAAGATGCCGGGAACATTGGTCTCGAACGCGGACGTCTCGACCGGCACCAGATTGTTCTCCAGCGCAATGCCCCAGTTGGCGACCGGGCCTAGCTTCATGGTCAGCCCGAAGAACGGCAGCATGGTATCGCAGGCCATGTCCGTCACGCTGTTGTCGTTGCCCTTGATGGTGGCACCGGTGAGCTTGCCTTCGGCGCCGGAGAGCGCGGTGACCTGGCCGAGACGGAGATCCATCTTGCCGCCGGCAACCAGCGCGCGCATCTGCTCGACGCTGTGGGGCGCGGCGCGAAACTCGTCGCGCCGGTGCAACAGCGTGATGCGCTTCGCAATCGGATGCAGGTTGAGCGTCCAGTCGAGCGCGGAATCGCCGCCGCCGACGACCAGCACGTTCTTGTCGCGGAACGTCTCCATCTTGCGCACGGCGTAATGGACCGAGGTGCCTTCATAGGCCTCGATGCCCGGCACCGGCGGACGCTTGGGCTGGAACGAGCCGCCGCCGGCCGCGATCACCAGCACCTTGCATTCGAACACCTTGCCCGCATCAGTCGTGCAGCGAAACAGGGGATCGCCGATCTTCTCGACAGTCTCGACCATCTCGCCGAGATGGAAGGTCGGATGGAACGGCTTGATCTGCTCCATCAGCGCGTCGGTGAGGCCCTGCCCCGAAACCTGCGGAATGCCGGGAATGTCGTAGATCGGTTTTTCCGGATAGAGCTCGGCGCACTGGCCGCCGACCTTGTCGAGGATGTCGACGAAATGCGTCTTCATGTCGAGAAGGCCGAGCTCGAAAGCGGCGAACAGACCGCAGGGGCCGGCGCCAATAATCAGCACATCTGTTTTGATCGCGTCGCTCATGTCGTCTCTTTGGCTGTCGTTATCTGTTGGACGGCGCCCGGCGGGCAGAAGTGACCCTGCCTGTCTAGCCAACGGGGATGGATCAGGGAAGGCATAAAAGCGGGAGCGCCCCGCTGCCGCACCCACTTGCCGGAGCAGGATAACTGGGCTGTAACGAGCAGGATATGACGGAGATCAATCGGTGAACGCACCAAGCCGCCTCGATACGACGCCGCGCCTGGAGGACTATCCCTTCCGCCTCAGCGACAACGTCCGCTTCGGCGATCTCGATCCCAACCAGCACGTCAACAACGCGGTCTACGCCACCTATTTCGAGACCGGCCGCGTCACGCTGATGAAGCTGCCCGAGTACGGGCTGACGCCGCCAGGGCTCGCCTGGATCATGGTGCGGCTCGACATCCATTTCCGCGCCGAGCTGCACTGGCCGAACACGATCGAGCTCGGCCTCGGCGTGGTGAAGCTCGGACGGACGTCGGTGACCTTCGAGCAGGTCGTATTCTCGCAAGGAAAGTGCATCGCCTCGGCGATGTCGGTCGGCGTCATGCTCGACGAGGCGACGCGGCGGCCAGCGCCGCTCAGCGCGGAGATCGTCGAGAAGCTCAGACCCTGGCACAAGCGCGGCATCGAGGTCGCGACGCCGAACATCTAATTCAGTCTAGAAGAGGCAGGCCTGCGAGGATCAGGCTTGCAAGGATCAGGCTTGCAAGGATCAGGCTTGGCGTTCCGGCGTCGCCACGACGAGACCGTCGAGCTCGTCGGAGACCTTGATCTGGCAGGACAGGCGCGAGTTCGGGCGTACGTCGAAGCCGAAGTCGAGCATGTCCTCTTCCATCGGCGTCGGGCTGCCGACCTTCTCGCGCCAGGCTTCGTCGACATAGACGTGGCAGGTCGCGCAGGCGCAGGCGCCGCCACATTCGGCCTCGATGCCGGGAATGCTGTTGCGGATCGCGGCTTCCATCACGGTTGCGCCGTTCTCGACTTCTACCGTGCGGGTTTCGCCCTTGTGGTCGACAAAGTGAATCTTGGCCATGTGTGCTCGTGCTGCCGCGGTGCTGGGAATGAAGGAGGGTCCGGGCTGTCCTATAACGGGTCGATCATGCCGGCGCCATAGGGTTTTAAGGCGAAGTGAATCCCGCTTTGCGGGAAGAAAACGCGTCAAAACAAGAGACTACAGTCCGGCTCGGCCGCGTGGCCTCAAGCCTTCAGGATCGCCTCGATGGCGGCGCGGGCCTCGGTCACCGCCTCTTTCAACGCGGCGAAGGCGTGGCGCTGGTCATGGCCGGACTGGATCGCGATCTCCAGGCTTGCGGCGGCATCCGCCACCGCGAAAGCGCCGATCCCGCGGGCCGAGCCCTTGAGCTTGTGGGCCAGTGCGCCCGCCTCGGCCGGCAGCGCCGCCATCGCCGCGACCAGGCGGACTGCCTGCTCGGCAAACATGGCCAGCACTTCCTGTTCCAGCTCGGCGTCGCCGAGCGTCATCCGGGAGAGATGGACGAGGTCGAGCGGGCTGTCGATGGGTGCAAGCGGGGGCGAGGGCATCCAGTCCATCCGTTGCAGTTCAGGCATCATGGCGCAGGCCCCGGCATCGCGCGACGGTTCCGCCGGTTCGGCGGCAAGTTCGCCTCACCCAAGCATGGAAATGGTTAACGAAATGTTCGGGGTCTCAAACGCAAATCCGCCGGCTTGTTGACGAAAAGTTGCCGCAATCGGCCGAGTCCGGTGGAGAATTGCATTTATTGCTAAGGCGTTACGGCGCGATCCTGTTAACGATGATTAAGATTGTCTTAATCGCGGGCATTTCATTCGCGACGCTCTGCCAATAGGATGTTTCGGAAATTGGCGGACAAGCCGTCCGGGTGGGGACGGCTCGGAGACCCGCGCAAGCGGCATGATCCGGTCTGTGGGCTTGCGCAGCGCGCAGGGCTCGCGGGGGGACGCGTACAAGTAACGAGGGCTCGGACTGAACATGGCGAACACTCCGAAAAAGGTCAAAGACCCCACAGAAGTTGCGCTTTCTGCGATCCAGGAAGCCCTGAACATCAGCGACACGGCTGCCGACACCAGCCGCAACGCCTCGATGCGAAACGAAACCGCGCCTTCGATGGCGCCGCCGCCCCCGATCTTCGACGAGCCGAGCTTCGAGCCGCGTCCTGCCGCCAACGAACGGGCAAATGTGTTCGACCCGGTCGAGGAGCCGCGCGCTTCGCGCCGCGCCGCCAATGACGACCGCGAGACCATCGGCCAGTTGCTCCAGGCGTTGCAGACGGGTCGCCCTGCCCGCAGCATCTACACCGGCGCGACGATCTTCACCGTCATCTGGCTCGCAGCTTGCGCCGCGCTGACCGTCGGCTTCCTGCCCTCGATCCAGGCCGCCATGGGCCAGAGCGGCGGCGTGCTGGCCATCGCCGGCCTCGTCACCATGTTCTTCGCGCCCATCATGCTGTTCTACTTCCTGGCGAGCCTCGTCTGGCGCGGCCAGCAGATGAGCTCGGTCGCGCAGGCGATGGCCCAGGTCGCGATCCGCTTCTCCGAGCCCGAAGGCTCCGCCTCCGATTCCATGGTCACCGTCGGCCAGGCCATCCGCCGCGAGGTCGCGGCGATGGGCGACGGCATCGAGCGCGCCATCGCGCGCGCCGGCGAACTCGAGACGCTGGTCGCCAACGAGGTCGCCGCACTCGAACGCGCCTATTCCGACAACGAGGTGCGCATCCGCGCCCTGCTGCAGGACATCGCGCATCAGCGCGACAATCTGGTCGGCCAGGCCGAGCAGGTTCGCAGCGCCATCTCCGGCGTGCAGATCGATTTGCGCCACGACATCGCGCTGATCTCGGATGCGATCGCCTCGCGCGTCGACGAGGTCGCCAAGTCAATCACCGGCGCGCTGGAAGAGCGCGGCGCCCACATCACCGGCGCGCTGAGCAATGCCGGCGACAACATGATCCTGGCGCTCGGCGAGCGCGGCGGCGACCTGCTCGACCGTCTCGAGGAAGCCAGCAACGAGACCACGCGCGCCGTGCTCGACGCCAGCGAGCGGCTGACCACCAGCCTCAACTTCAAGACCGGCCACGTCCACGACGAGTTCGTCGACCTCGCCGACCGCGTCCACGAGATGCTCAACGAGCGCATCGACCGCATCACCGGCGAGTTCGAGCAGCGCTCCGCCGCGATCGTCGACGGCATCTCCGAGCGCACCGAGCAGGTGCACGACAGCCTGAAGAACTCCTCGGACTCGCTGCTGCTCGAGCTCGAGCTGCGCTCCAACGACCTCTCCGCCAAGATCGACGACGCCGGCAACCGCCTCGCCGGCCAGATCCTGACGAGCGGCGACAAGGCGAGCGAGGCGCTCGACGCCACCGTCAACACCCTCGTCGCGAAGGTCGTCAGCCAAACCGAGACCGCGCACGATTCGCTGTCGCTGCAGATGAGCGCGTTCGACGAGCTGGTGCGGAACCAGGGCACCGAGCTGGTCGAGAAGTTCGCGCGTGACAGCGGTACGCTGGGCGCGCTGATTACGCGCCACATCTCCGAGTTCGACCGCACCGTGAAGACCTTCGGCGGCGAGATCGTCGAGCGCATGGGCCAGCGCACGCAGGACATCCACGACTCGCTGAAGACCTATGTCGACAATTTCGACACCCGCTTCACCGCCAACGGCGGCGAGATCACCGCCATTCTCGACCAGCGCCTGGTGCAGTTCGAGACCACGATCGGCGAACGTGTCAGCAATTTCGACACCTCGCTGAACGGCAAGATCGCCAGCCTCGACGGCACGATCGATGGCCACATCAAGACCTTCGACGAACAGCTCGTCGGCCGCGTCGCCGCGCTGGAACAGTCGTTCGACACCCGCGCGAAGTCGGTCACCGACACGATCGACAACCGCCTCGACACCCTGGCGACGACACTGACTGACGGCGCCACCCAGGCGATCCAGTCGATCGACTCCCGCCTCACCCACCTCACGACGTCGCTCAC
Organism: Bradyrhizobium symbiodeficiens; assembly: GCF_002266465.3. Classification (NCBI taxonomy): domain Bacteria; kingdom Pseudomonadati; phylum Pseudomonadota; class Alphaproteobacteria; order Hyphomicrobiales; family Nitrobacteraceae; genus Bradyrhizobium; species Bradyrhizobium symbiodeficiens. The sequence goes on from NZ_CP029427.2 coordinate 5,007,306, forward strand.
CGATGGTGCATCCCAGACCATCCACTCGATCGACACGCGACTGACCCACCTCACGACGACGCTCACCGGCGGCGCGACCCAGGCGCTCGAGTCCATCGACTCCCGCCTCACCTACCTCTCCACCGCGGTGACGAACGGCGCCTCGCAGGCGGTGCAGTCGATCGACACGCGTCTGACCCTGTTGACATCGGCCCTCACGGACGGCACCGCGCAGGCGATCGAGGCGGTCGACCGCCGCATCACCGGCGTCACCGAGGTGATCGACGGCCGCAGCACGCATCTGACCGACACGGTCACGGCGCGCTTCCAGGAGATCCATCAGGCCATCGAGACCAAGGTCGGCTCCGTCGCCAGCGACATCGACGTGCGCGTGGCGCAGTTCGAGGACCTGCTTGGCTCACGTGTCGAGGCCGTCGCAGGCCGCATCGAAAGCAGCGGCCGCCAGGCCAGCGAGGACATGATGTCCCGCGCCGAGATGATCTCGACCGCGATCCGCTCGCATGTCGAGGACGCCGAGCGCTCGCTCACCAACCTCGTCGTCAATACCAGCGAGACGATCCAGACAGGCGCACGCACCGCCCAGCAGTCGCTGATGACGGTCTCCTCCGACGTCAACGCCCAGCTCAACATGACCTCGGCCGAAGTCGAGCGGGCGCTGACCGCGGTCGGCACCGGTGCGGCAAACTCGATCCTGACCAGTGCACGCGAAGCGCAGTCGACCCTGGTCACGGCTTCGGGCGAGGCCTCGAACCAGATCAAGGGGCTCGCCGCCGACGTCGAGCGTACGCTGTCCGCGGCCGGTTCGGCGACGGCCGCCTCGATCCTGGCCGGCGCGCGCGAGGTGCAGACCACCCTCGTCACGGCGTCGTCGGATGCGGCCAACCACGTCAAGACGCTTACTGCCGACGTGCAGCGCTCGCTGTCGCTGGCCGGCACCACCACGGCGGAATCGATCACCGCCGGCGCCCGCGATGCGCAGAGTGCATTGATCGCGGCCTCGAGCGAGACCGCCAACCAGATCAAGGCGCTCTCCTCCGATGTGCAGCGCTCGCTCACGATGGCCGGCACCTCCACCGCCGAGATCCTCACCAGCGGCGCGCGCGAGGCTCAGAACACCCTGGTTGCCGGCTCCTCGGATGCGGCGGCCCAGGTCAAGTCGCTCACCGCCGACGTGCAGCGCTCGCTCTCGATGGCCGGCACCTCGACCGCCGAGACCATCACCGCCGGCGCGCGCGAGGCCCAGAACATGCTGGTCACGGCGTCTTCCGAGGCGGCCAACCAGGTCAAGTCGCTCGCGGCCGAAGTGCATCGTTCGCTCTCGCAGGTCGGCCAGTCGACCGCCGAGACGATCACCACCAGCGCTCGCGACGCCCAGAGCACCCTGCTCACGGTTTCGGCCGAACAGACCAGCCAGGTTCGTTCGCTCGCGGCCGAGATGCAGCGCGCGCTGGCAACCGCCGGCGGCGCCACCATCGAGGCGCTCACCAGCGGCGTGCGCGAGGCGCAGGGCACGCTGATCTCCGCGTCGACCGACGCGGCCAGCCAGATCAAGTCGCTGACCACGGACATCGAGCGCACGCTGACCGCGGTCGGCGCCGACACCGCCTCGACCATCCTCGGCAGCGCGCGCGAAGCCCAGATCTCGCTGACCTCGACCTCGGCGGACGCCGCGAGCCAGATCCGCACGATCTCGACCGAGATCGAGCGCACGCTGAGCGCAGCCACCGCGAACGCGACCAACGACATCCAGACCAGCGCGCTCAACGCCCAGAACGCGCTGATCACCGCCTCCAACGAGGCCAGCTCGCGGGTCAAGACGAGCTCGTCCGACGTCGAGCGTTCGGTGCTCGCCGCCAGCTCGAGCTTCGGCCAGGCCATGACCGGCAAGACCGACGAGATCGTCACCTACGTGCAGCAGCAGGCCGAGCGCCTGTCGAACATGATCGACGCCAAGCGCGGCTCCCTGGTCGACGCGATCGGCTCCAAGACCAGCCAGCTCACGCTCGACATCGACCGCGTCACCTCGGACGCGCTGAAGTCGATCGAGACGCGCGGCCAGGCGTTCTCGCAGACCATGATGGGCAACGGCTCGGAAGTCGCGCGCACCATCAACGCGGCGAGCGAGATCGCCACGACGGCGGTCGGCAAGTCGCTCAAGGACCTGGAGCAGGCCTCGCGTTCGGCGATCGACCAGTCGCGCCAGGTCTCGATCGCGGCCGTCACCGAGATGCAGGAGACCAGCAAGATCCTGCGTACCGACACGGTGGCGCTGTTCGAGCGTCTGCGCGAAGGCAACATCCTGCTTCAGGAGGTGCTGACCGGTGCGCACGACAACCTCAACTCGCTCGAGCGGGCACTGGTGACGCGTGTCGCTGACTTCGTCTCGGCGATGAACGACGTCACCTCGCGCAACGGCGAGGCGACGCAGAACCTGGAAGAGCAGCTCAACGTCTTCAACAGCAAGACCACGAAAGCGCTGCAGGATCTCGGCGAGCTGTCGACCCAGTTCGACGCGCACGGCAAGGCGCTGGTCGAAGCCGCGCAGGTCGTCGAGCAGAGCAACAAGAACACCACCGCCTCGCTCGCCGAGCGCAAGCAGGCGCTGGAATCGCTCGTCACCACGATCGACCTGCGCACGGCCGATCTCGACCAGCGGCTGTCGCGCTTCACCGGCCTGCTCGATGAATCGCTGGCCGCGGCCGAAGAGCGCGCCCGCGACATCGCGCGCGTCGTCGCCGAGACCGCCGGCGCAGGCTCGGCCGCGATCACCCGCCAGTTCGAGGCGGTGCGCGTGGCCTCCGAAGAGGAGCACCGCCAGACCATCGAGGCCATGCACGACATCTACCGCTCCACCACCGACGAAGCGGATGCGATGTTCAAGCAGTCGACCGAGAAGTTCACCAACCTCGTCTCCAGCATGAAGCAGATGGCCTTCGAGATGCACAACGAGCTCGAAGCCACCCGCAACGAGCTGCGCCGCGGCGTGCTCGAGATGCCGCAGGAGGCCGCCGAGAGCACGGCGCAGATGCGCAAGGTGATCGTCGACCAGATCGAGGCCCTCGCCGAGCTCAACCGCATCGTGGCCCAGCACGGCCGCGGCCTCGACGTCACCACGACGGGCCGCGCGTCCGTCGCCGTCCAGCGCCAGGAGGAGCCGGTCATGGCAAGCGCGGGCGGACGCAGCGCCGAGACCCGCATGCGCGACACCGGCAGCGCTTCCACGCTGCCGCCGCCGGACCTCGGCATGCCGGCCGCGCGCCGCACCGAAGCACCGCCGGTCGCGCCCGCCGGCAACGACCAGGGCCGTGACGGCTGGCTGTCGGACCTCCTCAACCGGACCGACGCCAATCAGGGCGCCCCGACCGGCCGTGAGGCTCCGCGTGGCCGCGCTGCACCCGCGCCGCAACCGCAGGCGCCGCAAGGTGGCGGCAATCCGCTGGAATCGCTGTCGCTCGACATCGGCCGGCTGATGGACCGCAACCTCGCCGCCGAGATGTGGGACCGCTACCAGCGCGGCGAGAACAAGGCCTTCACCAAGCGCCTCTACACGCCCGCCGGCCAGAAGGCCTTCGACGAGGTCGCCCGCAAGTACCGCGCCGACCGCAACTTCAAGGGCACGGTCGACCGCTACGTCGCCGAGTTCGAACGCCTGCTCGACGAAGTCGCCCGCGACGGCCGCGGCCCGCAGGAGCTGCGCAGCCACCTGACCTCGGAAACGGGTCTCGTGTACACCCTGCTGGCGCATGCGGCGGGACGGCTGGGGTGAGACCCACCTCGCGAATGACGAGTGGCGAATAGCGAATGAAAGACGGAGCCCTCACGGGCTCCGTTTTGTTTTGGATCGTGATTGCGTCAGCCTTTCACTGCGCACTCGGGAATTGCGGCGGCTCTACAAGCGCCGCTATTGCAATGAGCTCTTGCGACGAAGCAATCCATTCTGCTTCCTATTCCATCTTCGTGAGGAGCTCCGTTGAAACAGAGCTACGCATTCGCTGGTCGTCGAAGGGCTATGGACTCGATGTCGCCGTCTTGGACGTGCGCGGCCATTTTCACGGTCAGGCTACGCTTTATGATGGCGAGTTGAAGCAGAAGCTCGGGCGGTTTGTCCGGGCGAAGGATAGCGGGGATGAGCAGAAATGCTCCATGGCGGTGATACCCCGCCAGAAAGCGGTCAATGTTTACGCTGTCGTTCGGCTCCATGGTCAAGGACCGTGTTGTTACAGATAGGCCTTGGCTGCGGGGAATCTTGCTCAGGTCCGGCTGCTTCGATGTCACGATAGCAACGTAGTGATGCGGATTTTTTCCAGGGAGCTGCCGCACGATTGCGAGATGGATTTCTTCTTCTGTATCTCTTTCGCCGAAGCGCTCGCGCCAGCGTTCGAAAATTTTCTTGCCGCCTTCCTCGTTCTTGAAGAGGAAGGCCATGGCTGGCGGACAATTCGGCCCTAGGTCGGCATAAGCAGCGCCCTTCCATTGGGCCTTGTCCCAAGCGTGAACATCAATGACGGACCGGATGCTCATCTGTGTATGGCTTTTAGCTTCTTCCGGGCGGTCGCTCTCCTCACCTTCCTCCGCCTCGGTTGGAGCGCTGGGCGTCAGATCGATGCGGTTCAATTTTGGGCGAGGAAGACGCAGGACATAGGACGCCTGAACGGCGTCATCCCACTCTGACAGTCTGGTCAGGTTGCTTGAGTTCACGCGATGATAGCTGTTTGTCGCGGCGGCGATAAGGCTCATGCGGCTGTGGACTGCTTCATCCATGAACAGTCTGTCGAGAAGCTCTTTTGGATCGCGAAGGGCGCACGTAGCGACCAGCACTTGACCTGAGACCAGGGCGAGAAATTTTTGGATATCTGCGTGACGATCAAAATTGGCCGGGGACAATCCGGAGGGCCAAGTGAGCGTTGCCTTCATTTCCATCTGATCGATGTCAAATGTGGGCTCCGATATATCGGCGCGTTCCACCAATGATATTTGGAGGCGCTCCGTATGGGGCATGACAGGTTGCTCAACCGTTGTCGAAAAAAATGCCTCCAACGATCCCAGGATCGTCTCCGCGACAATAATGGACTGATCGCTGCCCTGTAACTCAATCTCAACAGTCATGCCAAGAAGCGACGTAGAAAATCTCTGCGTTGCCTCGGCGTTTAAAATCAGGGGGCCGCGCGTCTGTTCCGCCACCGGTTGACTGGCAAGTATCGAAAACATCCGATCGACGTCTTCATCGCTCTCGCTGGCCGGCAGGCTTCCGTCCGCGCGCAGAACGTCGCTGTGCCCCAGCGTGTAGAGGAGTGCGGATCTTGCGGTGAAGAGACCCAACCCTTCCAGGATATCCGGGATGCGTTCAAGCCTGCGAAGATCATCGTCGTTCAAGCTCAGGAACACGCTGCCTAGCGCCATGTCGAACTTGGCAAGGTCTTCCCGCACCCTCGATTTTGAATCGTCGGTGAGAGGCAATACCTCCAATGCGCCGTTTAATAGTTGGATAGCGTGCAGTGCATCGGGCAAGTGCCGCATCTCAAGCGCGATCCATGCCCAAATCTTGAATACCGGCACAATGGGGGCCGGAATCAGACTATCTTCTTCCCCTTCGATAGCGATTGTCGCGGCGGTGAAGGCGCAAGTTGCCCGGGCCGCCCATAACAATCCTGCGCTCCTGTAGGCCAGCATCAAAAGCTGGGCGGCTTCTATGAGGCTTTGAGAGTATTCTTTTTTCGATAGACCGGCTGCGGCTTTGCCAAGAAGCCGGATCATTTCGAAATGATCCGAGAAATCCAGCTTCTGCGCCCGCTTGAGGAGAATGAGTGCGCCTTCCGCTTCACCCGTGCGAGCTGAAACGAAATCGGCCAGTTTCTCGATCAAGGCGTTATAAGCCGGATCGTTCCCGGCGATGTTGCCGCCGAGTTCGATCATCTTGGCGAGACGGTCGATGTCGAATTCACTCAACCCTTTCGCTTCATCCAGAGCGGCGGCGAAATCGCGCCAGGTATCCGGCAGGCGCTCGGGCTGCTTATCCATGTGGGCTTGATTGAGCCGCAAGATGAGCAGCGACGTAATCGCTTCGAGGCGGTTGTTCGGCCGGTCCTTGTTCGCTGCCATGGGTTCAAGCGCGCGGGTGAGGCGGGCGGTACGATCGTCGAAATCGCATTCGGCGCGAGTCAGAAGATTGTGAATGACGGCGTTGACCAGAAGCTGATTGAGGTTGCAAAGAAACTCGAGATTTCTGGCGTGATCAGCCTCAAGCGCGAGTTTTTCGAATGCCGCGTAGGATTCATTGACGAACTTGATGTCGTCGAACCACCAGAACGCGGTCCAGATATATTCGTATTTGGCCTCAAGCTTCTGGCGGTACGAACCGTCGGCTTCCGCCAACCGTATGGCGCGGAGAAAGCGGCCGTCCGTTTCCGTGCGGGGGCGTTCAAGATTTCGGGAGAGTTTGGCGGTGATAAGCGCTTCCGTAACGCGCTGGCGTTCCATGCCCACGAAGGCGCTCGGGTCGTCAATCGACTTCTCGATGTCTGTCAGTTGTTGCGTGCGTGAATAATCGGTGGGGCCGAGGCGCAGCGGATCGCTTTTCTGCTCACCGATGCCGAGATAGTTGAAGGCGAGGTCCTTGCGGTCTTTCTCAACGATCTCCACGACGATCCAGGAGCGATCATGGATAGTCACCGGTATGCCGTGCTGGGATGAAAGCTCGTCTTCAAGACGGGCGCGGTCCTTGGCTCTGGCAAATCTGCTGGTAACGAAAATGATCCGGTCATAGGGACGGCCGGTCTTTACGAGACCTTCGACATCGCTGCGGACTTTGTCGGTCCATTTCTCTTTTGCGCTGAACGCGAATGCCCATCTCTCGCTGCCGTTACGGGGCTGCCCTACGTAAGTAAGCGAGGCGATTTCATCGGTGACAGGGTATGTTTCGGCGTCTGCCTTGCTGTCGCCTCCACCTTCAGGCCCTGTCTGTGGGCGAAGGTTCGGGCAAATCGTGCGCTCGCAGAGCTTCCGGCAAAAAATTTCGAAATCGTGCGTCTGATTGCGCTGTGTGATGGTGTCGAGATGATATTCTAGGGTGGGCCGGTCCAATACATACGAAACGCGGTCTTCGGTGTCGGAGTAATATTCAGGCCGTAGGTTTCTCATGAATCCGGACGGCGACAGTTTTTCCGTCAGCTGAGACTGATTGGTTTGGGCGGGATTGTTGGCCATTCCGGAACATTAGCAGAACATAGGCGATTTTGCTCGGATTTTTCCCTATTGTTTTTTGGCCCTAGAGGGCCTTTTTTATATAGATAACACTCTAGTCCGCTGGCAGAAGTTCCACGTATAGATTATTATATATATTAAGTTAGCCCCATAAGGTCCTTAATATGATAGAAAACAATCTTCGAACCCTCGGCCCCGCCGAATCTAAAGTCGTCCTATCCTTCCGCGAGCAGGGACGAACGGTCGTGCGCGCGTCGGATGTGCTCGAGCTGCTGGGATCTGAGAACTCGGCCCGAAAAGTCATTCGCAATCTCATCAGGAAAGGCTGGCTCTCCAGAATAGTTGGCGGACGCTACATGCTGCTGCCGCCCGAACATGGTCCTGAAAACCTCGGCGAAAATAATATCCTCGCCCTTGCGGCTGCGGCTGTAGAGCCTTCCTACATCGGCTGGTGGTCGGCCGCATCCTATCACGGCTTCACTACCCAAAAGCCGATGACTGTGTTTGTCGCGGTGCAGCGGCAAGTACCTGTCCGTACTATCGAGGGGAGCGACGTTCGCTTCATCAAAGTCACTCCCAGGAAGTTCTTCGGTTACGGGCCGTATAAGGTTTACGACCGGATCGTCCTGATTTCGACGCCCGAGAAAACATTCGTGGACTGTCTGGATCATCCAGAACTTTGCGGCGGTCCGTCGGAGCTTGCGCGCATCGCCCATAGTGCGCTGGCAAAGCTTGATTTGGAGAAGCTGCGCGACACGGTCCTCTCGATGAAATCCAAAGCGGTTTTCCAGCGTCTCGGCTTCCTCTCCGACCTCGTCGGAAGGCCGCTCGCAGATGAGTTTCGATCGACCTTGAGGACTGCCGTTCCGAAGAGCTACCGTTCAACGTTCGGCCGGACGGAAAGGCGCGAGGGGATATAGGCTACGTTGCCGCTTGGGGATTGTACGTAAACGCAAAGAGAGATGATCTGCTTTCTGAAGTTCCTCGAATTCAGCAAAAGGAATTCAACTGATGCTGAGATTGAACGACATGCGCAGAGTAGCGCTCCGATCGGGGGCGCGCGATATCAGCAAGGTCGAGATCGACATCATCTTGACCTACCTGTTGCAGCTTTTCGTCGAGAAGGGAATTACGGAGCACGTCGCCTTCAAGGGCGGGACGATGCTGCGCAAGATGGTTTTTGGCCCAAGAGGCCGGCTTTCAACCGACCTGGATTTCACGGTTCGAACCGACATCTCCCGGGACGACCTCATGACTATGATGCTCGATGCTTTGTCGGAACCTTATAGGGGACTTAGTTTCGAGCTAAAGGACAAGGACTGGTACCTCACCGACGACGGCTGTGCCGCAAATCCCATCTGCTCTCACGAGGACAACGAGCAAGGTGTCAACATCAAGCTGCAAGTCAGCTTGCGTGAGAAGCCTATTCTTCCTGTTCTGCCTGTCGCGCAACTTGACCAGGAATATTTCAAGCTTCTCGAATTCAAGCCGGCTGACATTCCATCGCTCGCATTGGAGGAGGCGATCTCCGAAAAGATTCGCGCCGCGAGCCAGCGTTCGAAAATTCGCGACCTGCACGATCTTTCAGAAATCACAGGACGCAATCCGAACCGCGACCTCGTGCGGCCGCTCGCGGTTCTGAAGCTCTGGAACAGCGGCGGTCCAGGCCTTGATTACGGGCGCTTCGCCGAACGCGTAAAAGGCGGCGGCGATTACGATATCGCCGATCTGACTAACCTTCTGCGAAAAGATCAGAAGCCCGATCTTGATGGGATGATCCGGCGCGTCATTGACGGTTTCCGGTTCCTTGCTGACTTAACGGAGGCTGAGAAGGTCCTTGCGGCCGACACGCAGCAGAAAAAACAACCGGAGGCGCAGGCTCTTGTTGCTTCTCTCAACGGCTGATTCAGCGCTCCTCCTTCGAGCTCTGCGGAAATTTCTCCCGTAGACGACGAATCACCGCATTCGGCCAGCCAATTTATCGGCGCTCGAAGTTACCAACGAATAAAACGATGAAGGTCGCGCGAAGCGCCGGATGAGGTTGTATCCTAATGTTCAACTGCGAACGATGCACGCGCGGAAAGAGACCCCTCATCCGGCGCGCTACGCGCGCCACGTTCTCCACAAGGGGAGAAGGGACGCCGCTTACTGCCGCTTGGGCGCCGTTGCCGGCCTCGGCGGCTCAGGCGGTGGCGGCGGCGCGGCGGCGGGCGCGCTGTTGCTGGCGCCGAACAGCACGCGGGTCGGGTTGCGGTCGAAATTGTTCACGGCGCGGCTGATGTCGCCGAGGGTGCGCCGGCCGTCGGTCATCAAGGCGCCGGAGCGCTTGTCAAAATCGTCGGCGAGCTCGCGGATCGACTTCACCGCCTGGAACAGCTCGCCGCCGTCCTTGCCGCCGGCAAGCGTATTCAGGCCCAGCATGAGATTGTCGGCCTTGAGCATGACGCCGTCGACCTTGCCCATGATGACGTCGATCTTCTCGGAGTTGCGCGCCAGAGAGTTCGTGAAGGTCTCCAGATTCTTCAGCGAGTTCTTCACCGACTCCTGATTGTCGGCGACGATCTTGTTGATGTTCTGCAGCGTGCCGCGGATCGCCTCGGTGACGTCCTGCAGCTTGTTGGGATCGGCGGTCAGCGTCGGGATGCCGTCCTGGTCGAGCGGCGGCGGCGGCGCGGCCTCGTCGCCGCCCTTGAGCGAGATCGCGGCAACGCCGGTGAGGCCCTGGAATTCGAGGCCGACCAGGGTGTCCTTGCGGATCGGGGCGTTATTCTCGATCATGGCGAGTGCGACAACCCGCCGCGGGTTGTCCAGCTTCACCGAGACCACCTCGCCCACCCGGATACCGTTGAAATTGACGCTGCCGCCGTTGCGCAGGCCCGCCGCCGGACCTTCGAACACGACGCGCAGCGGACTGCGCTGCTTGGTGGTGTGCAGCGACTGGAACCAGAGCACGAAGCCGATCGCCGCGGCAAGCACCGCCAGCGTGAACGATCCGATCAAGACGTAGTTCGCCCGCGTTTCCATCAGGTGCTCCGGCTACTCATCCCAGCTACTCAGCTCCTCACCCCATGACCGCGCGGGCGCGCTTGCCATGGAAATACTGCCTCAACCAGGGATGCTGCGAGGCCTGCATGTCGGCGATCGACCCTGCCGCTATGATCTTACCGTTTCCTAAAACGGCGATGCGGTCACATGCTGTGTAAAGGCTGTCGAGGTCGTGGGTTACCATGAAAACGGTCAGCCCCAAAGTGCGCTGGAGCGTCCTGACCAACTCGTCGAAATCGCCGGCGCCGATCGGATCGAGGCCCGAAGTCGGCTCGTCCAGGAAGACGAGGTCCGGATCCAGCGACAGCGCGCGCGCCAGCGCCACGCGCTTGATCATGCCGCCGGAGAGCTCCGAGGGAAATCGCTCGGCGACCTCGGGCTTGAGGCCGACCATGGCGAGCTTGGCCATGGTGATCTCGTCCATCAGCCGCTGCGAGACCCGCAGATATTCGCGCATCGGAAACTGGATGTTCTGCCGCACGGTCAGCGAGGAGAACAGCGCGCCCTGCTGGAACAAGACGCCCCAGCGCCGCTCCACGTTGCGGCGCTGCGACGTGTTGGAGGAATCGAGGTCGACGCCGAACACCTCGATGGAGCCTGCGAGCTTCGGCACGAGGCCGATGATGGTGCGCGTCAGCACCGACTTGCCCGCGCCGGATGGGCCGACGAAGCCCAAAATCTCGCCGCGCTTGACGTCGAGGTTGAGGCCGTCGAGCACGCGTGTGCTGCCGAACTGCACGGTGATATCGCGGACGCGGATGATGGGATTTGGGATTTCGGGAGCCATCGTCACATCCCGATCGAGGCGAAGAAGATCGCGAACACGCCGTCCATCACGATGACGAAGAAAATACCCTTCACCACCGAGGCCGTGGTGTGCTGGCCCAGCGATTCCGCGCTGCCCTGCACGGCGAGGCCCTCGACGCAGGCGACGATGCCGATCACCGCGGCCATCACGGGGGCCTTGACGATGCCGACGATGAAATGGTCGATCGAGATGGCGTCGCGCAAGCGCAGCAGGAAGGCCTCGGGCTCGACGCCGCCATAGAGCCAGGCCACGAGCCCGCCGCCATAGAGCGCGGCCATCGCGCCGAGGAAGGCCAGGATCGGCAGCGCCAGCACCAGCGCCATCATGCGCGGCAGCACCAGCACCTCGATGGGATCGAAGCCCATGGTGCGCAGCGCGTCGATTTCTTCCCGCATCTTCATCGAGCCGAGCTCGGCGGTGTAGGCACTCCCCGAGCGTCCCGCGACCATGATCGCGACCAGCAGCACGCCGATCTCGCGCAGCACCAGCACGCCCAGCATGTCGACCACGAAGATATCGGCGCCGAATCTTCGAAAATGGAAGATGCCTTGTTGCGCGATGATGCAGCCGATCAGGAAGGTGATCAGCACGACGATCGGCACCGCGCGCCAGCAAACCTGCTCCATGTGGTGCACGGTCGAGGTCAGGCGGAACGAGCGCGGATGGATCAGGACGCGAAACCCTGCCGCGAGCACGGCGCCGAGCATGTCGACGAGGCCCGCGACCGTCCCGCCCACGCCGGCCACGGCCCGGCCGATCTGCTCCAGCATGCCGGTGATGGTCACCGTGCCGCTGTCGACCACGGCCGTCGCCCTGACCCGCCGCACCTCGTCGACAAGGCTGGAATAATTGGCCGAGAGACCCGCGATCTGCGCCTCGACGGCGCCTTGCGTCAGGCTGCGGCGCAGCCGCTCGATCAGCCAGGCGCCGAAGGTGTCGAGCTTGGCGACCTCCGAGACGTCGATGAAGATGCTTTGCGGGCCACCGGCGAGCTTCTCGGCGTCGGCCACCATCCGCTCCAGCACCGGTGCGAAGCTCGCGGTCCAGGTTCCGGTGGCGCAGAGTGCCAGCGCATTGCCCTTGGCAATCCGTTCCAGCTTCGGATCGCTATTCAAGATGTCCCGCTCCCGTATGGGGCGGAGAAAATCAGAGTGTTGCGCACGCGCCCTTACCCAGAGAAGGTATCCCCAAGTGGTTAATGTTAGTTGCTAGAGGTAACTAGCAGGTTCAGATTTCGCCAGAGTTCAAAATGACTTCCATGAAATTTGCTTCCCTGGCCGCGCGAATCGAGCGCTTCCCGATCGCAGGCAGCTTCACCATCAGCCGGGGGGCCAAAACCGAGGCCGTGACCGTCGTGGCCGAGGTCAGCCGGGACGGGCTTACCGGCCGCGGCGAATGCGTGCCCTACCCCCGCTATGGCGAGACGCCCGAGGCGACGCTTGCCGCCATCCAGGCCATGCAGCAGGCCGTGGCGGACGGCCTGACGCGGCAAGCCCTCCAGGCCGCCATGCCGCCCGGGGCGGCCCGCAATGCCCTCGATTGCGCCCTGATCGATCTGGAGGCCAAGGCGACGGGCCTGCGGGCCTGGAACCTGCTGGACCGGCCGGTACCGGGCGAGCGCACCACGGCGTACACGATCTCGTTAGGGACCCCCGAGGCGATGGCCGCCGCGACCGCCAGGGCGGCGCACCGCCCCCTTCTCAAGATCAAGCTCGGCGGCGACGGCGATCCGGAGCGGATCATGGCAGTGCGCAAGGCCGCGTCCGAATCCGAGCTGATCGTGGATGCCAACGAGGCCTGGACCGAGGCCAATCTGGCGCAAAATCTCGCCGCCTGCGCCGCCGTCGGCGTCACGCTGGTCGAGCAGCCGCTGCCTGCAGGTCAGGACGAGGCGCTGGCGCGGATCAGGCGGCCGCTCGCGGTCTGCGCCGACGAGAGCGTGCACGACCGCAACTCGCTGGCGCCGCTGCGCGCGCGCTACGATGCCGTGAACATCAAGCTCGACAAGACCGGCGGCCTCACCGAGGCGCTGGCCATGGCGGACGCCGCGCAGGCGCTCGGCTTCGAGATCATGATCGGTTGCATGGTCGCGACCTCGCTGTCGATGGCGCCTGCGATGCTGGTGACGCCGCAGGCGCGCTTCGTCGATCTCGACGGCCCCTTGCTGCTGGCGCGCGACCGCGATCACGCCCTGCGTTATGACGACAGCCTGGTCTATCCGCCGGACGCTTCGCTCTGGGGCTGAGGCATGAGCCGGTGCCGCGCCGACCAGATCAGAAGCGCGCCGGCCGCGGCCATCGCAGCCATCACGTAATACACGTCATCGCCGACGCGGGCGTAGATCGCGCCTGACGCGATCGAGGTCGCAGCGCTGAGCAGTCCGCTGCACGCGGCGAGGTAGCCCTGCCCCCGCGCGATCTGATGCGAGGGCACGCGCTGCACCAGGAGATTCATGGTGCCGACGACGGTCATGCCGAAGCTGAGGCCGTGGCCGAGCTGCACGATCGCGAGCAGCGCGAGCGGTGGCTCATTGGCGGTGACGATCCAGCGCAGCACGGCGCTGAGCCCCCCGATCGCGATCATGGTGGACGGATGCAGCGAGAAGCGCGGCGACAGCGCGAACACCACGATCTCGGCGATCACGCCCAGCGTCCACAGGCCCGCGATCGTCAACCCACCGATCCCATGGAGCTGCCAGTTGATGGCCGAGAAGGTGTAATAGGCGACGTGGCTGCCCTGAATCAGCGCCGCCGAGACGATGACGGCCCAGAAGCCGGCATCGCGCAGCAGCGCCTCGCCGGCCTGCCTCTCCGTCGTCTTGCGCCTGACATCGTCCAGCGGCCGAAGCAGCAGGCCGGCTGCGACCGCAACGACGGCCCATGCGACGATGACCCAGATCAGATCGCGCGCGGCGATGTGGTCGACGAGATAGCCGCAGGCGAGCGAGCCGGCGGCGAAGGCCGCCGAGCCCCACAGCCGCAAGGGTCCGTAATCGAGCCCGTAGCGGGCGACGCCGCGCAGCGCATAGGCGTCGGTCAGCGGCATCGTCGGCGTCCACATCATGCAGGTCACCGCGTAGATCAGGAACAGCGCCAGCGGCTGCTGCTGCAAGCCGACCGCGGTAAAGCCGATCGCGGTCGCCAGCGCCGACACCATCATGCCGGCGCGAATCGCATGGCGCCTTTCGGCAAAGGCGGTCACTTGCGGCAGCGTGGTGAAGCGCGTGATCGCCGGCAGCGCGTTGATGAGGCCGATCCATGCCGCGTCGACGCCGATCGCCTTCAGCCACACCGGGAAGAACGGCAGATGCGTGCCCGAGACCGCGAAGACGGCCGAGTAGAACAGGGCGAGGCTCACGGCGAATCGCCGTTTCGCCGATGCTGGCGTGGGGATTTGTGATTCGGGTGCCATCAAACCAATTGCGATTCGGTCGATATCGTGATGATCGTTACTGTAACGCGCGGTGATTTGCGCGACGAGATTGCAATGGCCAACGAAGCATTCGCCCTTTCGCCCATGTCTGCCCGCGCGGCCGAGCCGAACGAGCAGGATTACGACGCGATCCGCGAAGCCTTCATGGAGACGGCGCGCGGCCGCTGGTTCCTCGGCGAATACGCCAGGCGCAACCGCAACGCCGACACGAGCATGGTGCTCGACGCGGTCGCGAAAATCGAAGAAACCCTTGCGGCGCAGCGACAACCCGTCGTCGAAGATCGTCTGCCCGAAGCCCTGGTCGAGATCCGCCGCGCGATCCACCAGGCCGAGACGAGCGCCATCGCCGCCTTCGATCCCACCGCGATCGAGGCGAGCCTCGCCGCGATCCCGCGCGGCGTGCGCATCATCAAGGAGATCTCCTGGCGCTGGCGCGAGATCGGCGCCGACGGGCGGATCTGCGACCTCATTGATTCGCAGCTCGCCTCGATCGAGGCCGCCTGCGGACAGATTTCGATCATCGACCCCCGCGTCGAGCTCAAGGCCGCATTCGATCTCTTGAGGGATCGGGTGGAGCAGACCGACGGCGGCGCAACGCCGCAGGCGGCGTCTCCCGCCCCGGCTCCGGTGCAGGAGGCGCCGTCAACAGCCGCCGAAGCTCCGCCTGCCGAAACCGTGTCCGTGGCGACGGCGAGCGAAGCACCCGTGGCTTTTACGGAGCCGTCGCAGGACATCGCGGAGGCTGCCGAGGCCGAAGCAGCCAGCGAGACGGTTGGCAGCGCCCAGACGTTCGCAATTGTCGAGCAGGCAATGAACGCGGCCATCGCGTCGGAGGTCGTTGCCGAGAGCCACATCGCTTCCGAGACTGTCGCGCTCGAAACGGAGATCGCCGAACCCGCCGCGCTTGCGCAAGCGACCGACGAATTTGCGCTCGATGCCACCGCGGAAGCCGAGGACGAAGCCATACTCGAGGCCATCGCGCTGGAGATGGCCGCGCCCGACCCCGAGTTCGACGAGATCACCGAGCCGGTCGAAATGGAAGCAGCCGTTCCGGAGCCGATGGTTGTGGAGGCCGCAGCACCCATTGCAGCCGAGATGCCGGAACCGATCGCACCAGAGCCGGCCGCCGCATCGGTGATGGAGGAGCCGGTCGAGGAAGCGCCGATCGCGATGGAATCGCTGGCGCGCCTCACCAACGCCATCGCGGAAGCCGCGGCCGAAGTGATGGAGCAGCCGGCCCCGGCCATGGCGGCCGCAGCATCGTTCGGCGCAGGCCCGACCGCGACGCTGCCGATGCCCTCGCCCTTGTCTGCTTCCCTGCCCGAGACCTCGCTCGGCGCCACCATCCTGGCCAGCGGTATCCTGCAAAAGCCCCGCGCGCCGGCCAACGATCCCCTCGCCCCGATCCGCCGCATGACCCAGGCCGAGAAGATCGCGTTCTTCTCGTAAGGGGGGCACGAGAGCGGGGAAGAGGCGCACACTCAATCGTCATTGCGAGCGCAGCGACGTGTGGCGCGGTCAGCGCCCTATCACCCGCAATTCCACACCGCTCCGATCGGCGTCCGTGTCCAGCACGGACCGAAGCTGCCGCCGTTGTAGCGGCCGCCGTTGAAGCCGGGGCGGCCGAAATAGTGCCACTCGCCGTCCCAGCGGTAATATTGCGGAACCGGATCGATGTACCAATGGCGGCGATCGTTGCGCGCCAGGCGCCGCATCGCGTCCTTCTGCTTGTAGAGCGGAATGCTGTTGCTCAGCGGCTGACGATAGCCCGGCAGGAAGCCGTAGCCCTTCCAGACCGGCTTGTGACGCTTTTGAGCGGGGTCAGCGGATGCGACGGCCGGCAGCAGCGACAGGATGACAGCAACGAATAGACACATGAAGCGCGACATGGAGAGACCATAGACAGTCAGTTCCCGCCGCGCCATTCAAATTCGAGTGCAGCACGTTTCGCCGCTTCTGCCGAGCAGCCGCTCTCGCTATGCTCGCAAGACGCAGCGTGAGCGCTACGCGAACCGCCCGCATGTTCCGGAGTCAACGAATGCCTGAAACGCCACGTGTCGGCGCCTTCGCCATCGTTCCCTGCAACGATCTTTCCGCTGCGATCCCATTCTGGGCACGGCTCGGCTTCGCGCGTACCGGCGGTGATGACGGCTACGTCATCGTGAGGGGCTGGGGATGCGAGGTGCATCTCACGCAGGCCGGCGATGGCCCATGGCGCGTGCCGGAGCACAATCCCTTTGGCATTTTCATTCGCACGCCCGAGGTCGAGGCCATTGCGGCGCGCGTGGATGACCTCGTCATCCGTCCCGGCGGCGTGCTGCGTCACCGCGAATGGGGCATGTATGAAGTCGGCATCAACGGCCCCGACGGCCTTCTCGTCCGGGTTGGCTGGCCCTCGGAGCTGATGCGCCAATCCGGCTAGCTGATCACGCCCTTCCTGATCAGGAAGCAGCCATAGCCTCGGCTGTCGCCGACCTGGACCACGCCAAAGCCCGCCGCCGCCGCGCGATAGAAATCCGCCCGCGCGAGCTTGCCGGGACTGACCGGGCTGCCGCTGGCGCGTTCGATCTCGGCGAGCACCGCGCGCTGCACGTCGGGCACGCGGTCGGGATCGTCGACCGGCGCCATCACGCGCACCGGGTCCGGATCGAAATCGTCGAGCGGGTAGACCGACATGATGGCGCGGACTGCCGTCTCCATCGTCAGGCCCGGCAGCTGGATCAGGCGCTGCGACGACGTCGAGCGGGCGATGTGCGTGGCCGGGTGGTTGGCGTCGACGACCACGAGATCATCGCCGTGACCCATGGAGGCCAACAGCCAGAGCAGGTCGGGCGTCAGGATCGGATCGATCAATTTCAGCATGTGACGGCAGTTCCCCTTATCGATCGCTAACCATAGCAGGTTCCGGGCGTGATTCAGATCACGCAAGACACCAGGGTGAGAGGGATCACGGACTTCGAGCTCGAACGCGGCGAAGCTCCTCGGCAACCAATCTCGTATCCGAGATCAGTGCCAAAGGAGCACGCCATGTTCCGCCTAAAGCCTTTGCTGATGACAGCCGGCCTCGTGGGAAGCCTGTTCGGCTTCGCCTGCGGCCCTGTTTCCGCGCAAGTCGCCCCGGTCCAGCCGGCCCCCACCGCGTTGCAAGGCCCGGAGCAGCGGGTGGCGCTGGTGATCGGCAATTCGAACTACCAGAACGCACCGCAGCTCGCCAATCCCGACAATGATGCCGAGTCGATGGCGAAGTTCCTGAACTCCGCCGGTTTCGAGGTGGTTGCCGCAACCGACCTGACCCAGAACGACATGCTGCGCGTGGTGCAGGACTTCTCCGCAAAAGTCTCCGCGCGCGGTCCGAATACGGTGGCGATGGTCTATTATGCCGGTCACGGCGTGCAGCTCGCCGGCGAGAACTATCTCGTTCCCGTCGACGCCAAGGTGTCGAGCCAGACCGAGCTCGTCAACAATTCGGTGCGCCTGGTCGACGTGATGTCGACGCTGGAGACGATCCCGAGCCGCATGCGCATCGTCGTTCTCGATGCGTGCCGCAACAACCCGTTCCCTGAAGTCAATGACGCCGGCCGCGGCCTCGCCATCGTCGATGCGCCGAACGGCTCGATCGTCGGTTACTCGACCGCGCCGGGCGCTGAAGCGCTCGACGGCACCGGCGGCCACAGCCCTTACACGCAAGCCTTCCTGAACGTCGCGCGCGAGCCCAACGTGCCGATCGAGCAGCTGTTCAAGCGCATCCGCCTGCAGGTAAACCAGTCCACCAGCGGCGCGCAGATCCCGTGGGAGAGCTCCTCGCTCACCTCGGACTTCACCTTCTTCGGCGACACTGCTGTCGCTGCCAACCGCGCGCCGGTGAATACGCCTGTGGTGCAGATGGCCTCCAACCTGCCGAGCCGCTCGACGCGTCAGGCCTATGACTACGTCGTGTCCGAAGGCCGGCCGGAATATTATCAGGAGTTCATCCGGATGTATCCGCACGACCCGCTGTGCGACCACGTTCGCTGGCTGCTCAACAACATCGTGCTCTCGCAGGCCTGGCACAAGGCGGTGCTCGTGAACTCGCCGCTCGGCTACAAGAGCTTCTATGACAGCTACGGCAACAGCCCCTATGCGCAGACGGCGCTGAAGCTCCAGGTGCAGCCGAAGCAGATCCCCCTGATGCAGGCGACCAAGTTCCTGGCCCCGCAGAACATTGCTCCGACCTTCAAGATCGGCAATCTCGGCCAACCGAAGTACATGCCGCTGCAGCAGGGTAACGGTGGTTCGCAGATGGGCGGCAATCTGCCGATCGTGCAGAAGCCGGTCGATGGCAACGTCATCGGCAAGCTCGGCACTGGCGGCAAAATCGTCAACCTGCCCTCTGGCAACAACAACCAGCCGAACCAGCAGAACGGCACGCCGTCGCAGATCCCGGGCAAGATCGTCACGCTGCCTGCGCCGACCAACACGACCACCAACAATGGCGGCATCGGCAAGATCGTGACGCTGCCGGCGACTAACAACAAGACGGACGGCGGCAACGCCAACGGCAAGCCGGGCAAGATCGTGAGCATGCCGGTTAATATCGGCAAGGGCGGCACGAAGGTCGGGACGAAGCCGATCAACGTTCAGACGCAGAACAACCCGATCCGTGTCAACAACGGCGCGAAGATCAACAACAACCCGGTGAACAAGGTGCAGGTGCAGAACAACAACCGCCCGCAGTTCAACACCACGAACCGCAACGTCAACAATGGCGGCAACAACTTCCGTCAGTCGATGAACCAGGCGCCCTCCATGGGCGGTGGCAACAACCATCGCGGCTTCATGCACTGATCGCGGTCGGCCACACAACGACAAAGGGGCAGAGCGGAAACGCTCTGCCCCTTCTTCATATCGAGGATAGATACGATCAGCTCGATCGCAGCCAGCCTTCACCATTGGAACCGCTGGAGCGCACGCCTCGTCCTTCGAGACGACCGCTGCGCGGTCTCCTCAGGATGAGGCTAATCAGCATCGGTGCCCGTTGAAACTGTCGCCGCGCACTCCGCCCTCATCCTGAGGAGCCCGCCAAAGCGGGCGTCTCGAAGGATGCGCCACGGGGAAACCGCTCTCAGGCCACCAGCTCAGAGAACAGATCCGCGTCGACATTGCCGCCGGAGAGCACGATCACGACGTTCTTCCCGGCGACATCGAGGCGGCCCGCAAGCAGCGCGGCAAGCCCCACCGCGCCGCCCGGCTCCACCACGAGCTTCAGCTCGCGATAGGCGAACGCGACGGCGGCGCCGACTTCCTTGTCCGACGCCGTGACGCCGCGCGCGAGCAGCTTGCTGTTGATCGCAAAGGTCATCTCGCCGGGGATCAGAGCCATCAGCGCATCGCAGATGGTGCGGCCCGCGGGGCCGTGCGGCTCGCGATGGCCGGCGGATAGCGAAATGCCGTGATCGTCGAACGCCTCGGGTTCGGCCACCACGATCTCGGCCAGCGGAAAGCGCGCCTTCACCGCCGTCGCCACGCCCGCAATCAGGCCGCCGCCCGAGGCCGGAGCCACCACGATGTCAGGACTGAGGCCGAGCGTTGCCATGTCCTCCGCGATCTCGCGGCCGGCGGTGCCCTGGCCTGCGATCACGAAGGGATCGTCGTAGGGCCTCACCAGCGTCGCGCCGCGCTTCTCGGCGATGCCACGCGAGATCGCCTCGCGATCGTCCTTGTCGCGATCATAGAGTACGACCTCGGCGCCGTAGGATTTGGTGCGCTCGCGCTTCGACAACGGCGCATCCGCAGGCATCACGATGGTTGCCTGCATGTCGAGGATCTTTGCCGCTGCCGCCACGCCCTGGGCGTGGTTGCCGGAGGAGAACGCGACGACGCCGCCGGCGCGCTTGTCCTGCGGGATCGAGAACACCTTGTTGAAGGCGCCGCGGAACTTGAAGGAGCCGGTGCGCTGGAGCATCTCCGGCTTCAGGAACACTTTTGCACCGACGCGCTCATTGAGCACAGGAAAGGACAACAGCGGGGTGCGGATGGCGTAGGGCGCGATCACGCGCGCTGCGGCGTCGATGTCGGCGGGGCCGATCGGGAGGAGCTGTTCGGTCATGTCAGACCTTATCGCGGCCGGTGAGGCCCGGGCAAGACACCTCCGCGAGATCAGGCGACGAAGCGTGGCTGTTCCGTCCCATTCCGGCCCGGCAGCACCGCGCCAACCGCCAGAATGCTGTCCACGAAAACCCGGGCCGAGGCCTCCCAGGTGTAACTGGCGGCGAATTCGACGCAGTCCTGCCGGGGGACGTCGAGCGCCGCAAAGCAGGCGGTGCGGAGGTCGTGATCCAGCGCGCCGACCGGCGCATCGCCGATCACGTCGCGGGGGCCCTTCACCGGAAAGGCCGCGACCGGCAGGCCGCTCGCGAGCGCTTCGAGCAGCACCAGGCCGAACGTGTCGGTCTTGCTGGGAAACACGAACACGTCGGCCGCCGCATAGATGTCGGCCAATTCCTCACCGTGCTTCTCGCCGAGGAAGATCGCGTCGGGATAGGCCTCTTCGAGCGAGGCGCGCGCGGGGCCGTCGCCGACGATCACCTTGGTCCCGGGCAGATCCAGATCGAGGAAGGCCTCGAGATTCTTTTCCACGGCGACGCGGCCGACCGACAGGAACACCGGCGCCGGCAGGCAGAGGTCGATGGCGCGGGGGTGGAATAGATGGGTGTCGACGCCGCGCGGCCACAGCACGACATTGTCGAAACCGCGCTCGGTCAGCTCGCTGGCGAGCGCAGGCGTCGCCGCCATCACGGCGCGGCTGGGCGCATGGAAGCGGCGCAGCGCGTGCCAGATCAGCGAGCCCGGCACCGGCACGCGGGCGCGGACATATTCGGGAAAGCGGGTGTGGAAGCTGGTCGTGAACGGCAGCTTGCGCTGGCGGCAATAGCGGCGGACCATCAGGCCGATCGGCCCTTCGGTCGCGATATGGATGCTGTCCGGTTGCGCCTCCGCGATCAGCTTCGCAATTCGCGCCGGGCGGGGCATCGCTAGGCGCACGTCGCGATAGCTCGGCATCGCAAAGGTTCGGAACGATTGCGGCGTCAGGAACTCGAATTCGACGCCGAGGCTTTTGCCGGCGTCGGCAAGCTTGGTCAGCGTCCGAACCACACCGTTCACTTGCGGGTGCCAGGCGTCGGTCGCGACCAGGATGCGCATCAGGCGGTCTCCGTCATGCAGCTCTGGCTGCGACCTGCGGGACGGCTGCCGGCTTCTGCAAATGATCCGCCCAGGTGATAATCTCGAAATGACCGTCGTCGTGCTCGACCAGCGCCGTGCAGCTCTCGACCCAGTCGCCGCAATTCATGTAGCGGATGCCGCCCTCGTCGCGGATCACGGCGTAGTGGATGTGGCCGCAGATCACGCCGTCGGCGTCGTAGCGTCGCGCCTCTGCGGCGAGCGCCTGCTCGAACGCGCCGATGTAATTGACGGCGTTCTTGACCTTCTGCTTGGCCCATTGCGACAGCGACCAATAGGGCACCTTGAACAGGCGGCGGAAAAAGTTGACGAAGCGATTCATCTGGATCGCGAAGTCGTAGGCCTTGTCGCCGAGATGGGCGAGCCAGCGCGCGTTCTGCACTACGAGATCGAAGATGTCGCCGTGGATGACGAGATAGCGCTTGCCGTCCACGCCGGTGTGGACGGTGTTCTCGACCACGTCGATGCCGCCGAAATGCGTGCCGTAATAGTTGCGCAGGAACTCGTCGTGATTGCCGGGGATGTAGACGATCTTGGCGCCCTTGCGCGCCTTGCGCAGCAGCTTCTGCACCAGGTCGTTGTGGGATTGCGGCCAGTTCCAGCTCGATTTCAGCGCCCAGCCATCGACGATGTCGCCGACCAGATAGATCGTGTCGGCATCATGGTAGCGCAGGAAGTCGAGCAGAAGATCGGCTTGAGAACCGCGGGCTCCGAGATGAACGTCGGAGATGAACAACGTGCGAAAGCGCCGCTCCGGGCTCTCGTCACTCACATCGTAACTTCCCATGCGCCAGCCTGTAACAAATGTCCCGTGACAGGGGGATGACAGATTGAACCCTTGAGGCACCTTCAGATACGAATCAAACCTTGCCTCGCCCTCCCCGCGAATATCAGTCGCATGCGACAATCAGGCGACATGGCGCCGCAGGGGGGCTCCAGGGCGCACCTTTTCACGAATGTCGCTTTGCACAGCTGAGCGCACGCCGCGTCCTTCGAGACGACCGCTTCGCGGTCTCCTCAGGATGAAGCTAAGCAGCACCGGTTTCTGTGAAACTGCGGCCGCACATTCCGTCCTCATCCTGAGGGCCCGCCAACGGCGGGCGTCTCGAAGGATGACAGCTGGCGAAATTGCTTCCGCGGAAGCTCCGCGTCAGTAAAATCCGCGTCAGTAAAACTTGTGGAAATGATGGATCGGGCCGTGGCCGTGGCCGACGCTGAAGCGGTCGGCGGCTGCGATGGCCGCGCTGATCCAGGCCTTCGCGTTGCGTACGGCAGGCTCCAGACCCTCGCCCTTGGCCAGCCCCGCCGCGACCGCCGAGGACAGCGAGCAACCGGTGCCGTGGGTGTTGCGCGTGGCAACACGCGGCGCCGCGAGCGCGATCGTGCCTTCGGACGTGACGAGATAGTCGGTGCTCTCTCCGCCCTCGCCGTGGCCACCCTTGATCAGGACCGCGCGGCAGCCGAGCGCCAGCAGGCGATGCCCCTGGCTTTCGATCTCGGCCTCGCTCACCGCGATCTCCTCGTCGAGCAAAGCTGCGGCCTCCGGCAGATTCGGCGTGATCACTGAGGCCATCGGTATCAGCCTTGTGCGCAGGGCATCGACGGCCTCGGATGCGAGCAAGCGGTCGCCGGAGGTCGCCACCATCACGGGATCGAGCACGACATGCTTCGGCTTCCAGCGCGACAGCGCGGCCGCGATCGCATCGATGCTGGCGACCTGGGCGACCATGCCGATTTTCACCGCGCCGACGTCGAGATCGGAGAACACCGCATCGATCTGCGCGGTGACGAATTCGGCCGGCACCGCCTGAATGCCGGTGACGCCGCGCGTGTTCTGCGCCGTCAACGCCGTGATGGCGGAGGCGCCATAGACGCCCAGCGCGGCAAAGGTCTTCAGGTCGGCCTGGATGCCGGCCCCGCCGCTCGAATCGGAGCCGGCGATGGTGAGTGCGACCGGGGTCGTCATGGGCAGATTTTCAGCGTTTTCGGGACCATGGTCCGTCCTACCGCGCGCGCCGGGTGACAAGCAAGTTCGCTTGCTAATTCCGGCCGGTTTTGGCCTATTAGCCGGAAGAATACGCTTTCGGAGTGCCCGCGATGGTTCCTTTTTTCGTCCAGATCAAATGCAAGCTCGGCCAGTCCTATACGGTCGCCAACGCGCTTGCCGAAGCCGAGATCGCGTCCGAAATCTACTCCACGGCCGGCCAATACGACCTTCTCGTGAAGTTCTACGTCGACAAGGACACCGACATCGGCCATTTCGTCAACGAGAAGGTGCAGGTGCTGCCGGGCATCCAGGACACCCTCACCATCATCACCTTCAAGGCGTTCGGCGCCAGCTAGCCCGCAGCTAGCCGGCGTCCTTGCGCTTTGGCCGCGGCGGACCGTCCACCGGCGGCAGCGATTTGAGGTAGTCCGCCATCGCCGCAAGATCCGCGTCGGACAATTGCGAGGTGTTCTTGATCACACGCGTCATCGCGCCGCCGACGCTGTCGCCGTCGGGCAATTCGCCGGTCTTGAGGAAATAGGCGATATCCTTCGCGCTCCACTCGCCGAGGCGCTTCTGCGTGATGTTGGGCACCCAGCCCTCGCCTTCCGGATTCGGCCCGCCGGCAAAGCGCTGGCTCGAGATGATGCCGCCGAGTGCATTGCGCGGGCTGTGGCATTCGGCGCAATGGCCAAAACTGTTGACGAGATAGGCGCCACGATTGAATTGCGGCGACCTGGTGCCGTCGGCGACAAAAGGCTTGTCGTCCATAAACAGCAATTTCCAGATGCCGATGTTGCGGCGGATGTTGAAGGGAAAGCCGACGTCGTGGTCACGTACCTTGCCGGTCACGGGCGGAAGCGTCTTCAGATAAGCGAAGAGATCGAGCACGTCCTCGCGCCTGGCATGCTGGTACGATGTATAGGGAAACGCGGGAAAATAATGCTGCCCGCCCGGCGAAACCCCGCGCATCACCGCGTTGACGAAGTCGGCGTCGGTCCATTCGCCGATGCCGTCGTTCGGATCGGGGGAGATGTTCGGCGCGTAGAACGTTCCGAACGGCGACTTGATCGCGACGCCGCCGCCGAGCCTGACACGATCGGGCTGGTTGGGCGTGGCATGGCAGGACGCGCAGCCCCCGGCGTTGAACATCGCCTCACCGTTGGCAAGGTTTGCCACATGGGCCGGCGCTTTGCCCACGGCTGCCACCACCGGCGCGCTGAGCCACCAATAGACGCCGGCAGCAATGGCCGCGGCGAGCAGCCCTGCGAGAATTGTTCGTTGCAACATGCCGATCCATTCACTCGTCGCGGCTAACCTAAGACCGATGTCGTCGCGGCTCCAGCCACGAAGAATTTAGCCCGCCCTGGCCGAAAACGGGAATAAACTGAAATGCCGGCTGTTGGAAGTTTGGCAGCCCGAACGGGTTCAACAGGGAGAATGCCATGAACAAGACCGTCATTGCCGCCGTAGCGCTCGGTGCCGTTGCTTTTGTGAGCCCGGCCAGCGCCGAAAAGCTGAAAGCAACGCTCGACGGCAAGTCCGAAGTGCCGGCAACGACCAGCAGCGGCACCGGAACCGCCGATCTGAACTATGATGCCGCCAGCAAGAAGCTGTCCTGGACCGTCACCTATTCCGGGCTCTCCGGACCCGCCACCGCCGCGCATTTCCACGGGCCTGCCGAGGTTGGCAAGAACGCCGGCGTGGCCGTTGCGATCCCGAATGCGGCCGCAAGCCCGGTCAAGGGCGAGGCGACCCTCACCGATGCGCAGGCCGCGGACCTGCTCGGAGGCAAGTACTACATCAACATCCACACCGCGGCCAATCCGGGCGGCGAGATCCGCGGTCAGGTGACGAAGTAAGCCGCAACGCTGCTTCCTTGCGTGTAAGGCCCGGCGCAGGAGGGGGCGTCCGGCCTTTTCGATTCGATCGCGCCTAAGCCGCGTTCAGCGCCTGCGCGAGATCGGCGATCAGATCGGAGGGGTTCTCGATGCCGATCGACAGCCGGATCGTGGAATCGAGCACGCCGATTTTTCGGCGGATGTCGGCGGGAACGCCGGAATGCGTCATGGTCGCGGGCAGGCTCGCGAGCGACTCGGTGCCACCGAGGCTTACCGCCAGCTTGATGATCTGCAGCGCATTGAGGAATTTGACCGCAGCGTCCTTGCCGCCGACGATGTCGAACGAGAAGGTCGATCCCGCCCCCTGGCATTGCCGCGCGAACACACGGCCCGCGGGTGATGCCCCCTCGTGATGACCGAGATAATGGACCTTGGCGACCTTGGGATGATCGCGCAGGAAGTCCGCAACGAGGCGCGCATTGCTGTTGGCCTTCTCCATGCGCAGGCTCAGTGTCTCGAGCGAGCGGCTGATCATCCAGCAGGAATGCGGATCGAGCTGGGTGCCGATGGCGCCGCGCAGCGCCTTGATGCCTTTCATGATCGCCTTCGAGCCGAGCGCTGCACCCGCGATCAGGTCGGAGTGGCCTCCGACATATTTCGTCAGCGAATACAGCGACAGGTCCGCGCCGTGCTCGATCGGCCGCTGAAACACCGGCCCGAGTAGCGTATTGTCGCAGGCGATGATCGGCGTGTCGCCTTGCGCCTTTCCGATGGAATCGGCGATGCGGCGGATCATGGCGACATCGACCAGGCCGTTGGTCGGGTTGGCCGGGGTTTCGATCAGGATCATCGAAACACGGCCCTTGGCCATGGCCTCGTCCGCCGCCTGCTTGACGGCCGCTTCGTCAATCCCGTCAGCGAAGCCGACGGCGCCGATCGACAGACGCGCCAGGGTGTTGGTCAGCAGCGTTTCCGTCCCGCCATAGAGCGGCTGTGAATGCAGGATGACGTCGCCGGGGCGGACAAAAGCCAGGATCGTGGTCGCGATCGCCGCCATGCCGGATGAGAACAGCCCGCAGCTCTCGGTACGCTCGTAGATCGCGAGCCTGTCCTCGACGATCTCGCTGTTGGGGTGATTGAAGCGCGAATAGACCAGCCCCGCGCCCATACCTTCCGGCGGCTCGCGCCGGCCGGCGACGAAATCGAAGAAGTCCTGGCCGTCATCAGCCGTCTTGAACACGAAGGTGGACGTCAGGAACACCGGCGGCTTGATGGCGCCTTCCGACAGCTGCGGATCATAGCCATAGGTCAGCATCAGCGTTTCCGGATGCAGCATGTGATTGCCGATATGCGTTTTCGACGGGAACGGTTTGACCATGGCCTGTCTCGCTGTTGATTGGGATCCTCGCCGCGCGCTGGAACTCCTGATGTCATGGCGCAGTCGGGAATGAGATGCGCCGACTCGCATCAACGTCACGGCCGTTGGTGCAAAGATAACCGTTCCGACAGCGATCCGTCAGACCTTGCGGATAGAAAAAGGGCGGCTGCTTTCGCAACCGCCCCTTTTGATTCCAGTAGCCCGGATGAGCGCAGCGACATCCGGGACAGACTATCGGCTGGACTCCCCGGATATCGCTGCGCTCATCCGGGCTACGAATCCCGCCTCAGCCGTTCTTGACGCGATAGGTCTCGTGGCAGCCGCCGCACTCCTTGCCGACGGCGGGGAAATTCGCCTTGAGCGAATCCAGGTCCTTGATCTTGCCCTTGGACTCGCTGACGACCTTGGCGAAGCTTGCGACCTTGGCGTCGAAGCCGGCCTTGTCCTCCCAGACCTTCGGCGAGGCGCTGTAGTCGCCGTCGAGCTTCACGCCCTTGGCGCTGGCCGGAAACAGGTTCGGCAGCTTCTTGGCGGTGTCCTCGAACTGCGCCAGCGCGCTGTCCACCGTGGCCTGGTCGTAAGGCTTCTCGCCCTTGATCATCGCCGACACCGCGCCGGCGTTCTTGCCGTTGCCCTTCATGAGGGCCTGAACCTCCTTGACGGAGTCTTGTTGTGCCCAAACGGCGCCCATCCCGAGCAGCAGTGCGCCCCCAACAACCAATACTCGCTTCATTCGCAAAATCCCTTTCCTGATGCAGGATCGTGCCGACCCCTCATGGGCCAACACCGTTTGACAGATTTCATTCCATTCCGAGCGCGACGATAAATCGTCGCACTCCGGTAATGGTTTGGGCAAACGTGTCCGGCGTTTGCCTCCATTCCAAATTGGCTTGATATTACAGGCTGTGACGGCGGTGGTGCTCGTTGATGGCGATCCACACCCGCTCAGGCGTTGCCGGCATGTCGATGTGGTCGATCTTGTACTCGCGCCAGAGCGCGTCAACGATGGCGTTGACGATGGCCGGACAGGAGCCGATCGCGCCGGCCTCGCCTGCCCCCTTCACGCCCATCGGATTGGTCTTGCAGGGGACGTTGGCGGTCTCGAACACGAAGGCCGGCCCGTCCGCCGCCCGCGGCAACGCGTAGTCCATGAAGGTCGCGGTGATCAGCTGGCCGTCATTGGGCCCGTAGACCACCTGCTCCATCAGGGCCTGGCCGATGCCCTGCATGGCACCGCCATGCACCTGGCCGGCGAGAAGCAGCGGATTGAGCGTCTTGCCGAAATCGTCGACGATCACGTAGTTGACGATCTTGATGATGCCGGTGGCCGGATCGATCTCGACCTCCGCGACATGGGTGCCGTTCGGATAGGTGCCGTCAGCGCTGGCAAAGGTCGCGCTGGCATTGAGCTTCGACGGATCCGCGCCCGGCCGCTTGGCGAGATCGGCGAACGAGATCGAACGGTCGGTGCCGGCGATCCGCACCACGCCTTCCGAGATCTCGAGGTCGCCTGCGCCGGCTTCCAGCGCCTGCGCCGCGATCTCCTTCAGCTTCTGGCCGAGCTCGCGCGTGGCGCGCTCGACGCTGACGCCGCCTGAGGGAATCGAGGCCGAGCCGCCGGTGCCGAGGCCGGTCTTGATCTCGTCGGTGTCGCCCTGGTGGACGTGGACGCGCTCCGGCGCCACGCCGAACTGCTCGGCGACGATCTGTGCATAGGCGGTCTGATGGCCCTGCCCGCTCGACTGCGTGCCGATCAGGACGGTGATGTCACCATTGGGGTCCATCCGCACATTGGCGGTCTCCTCACCCATGGTGCCGCACACCTCGACATAGCTTGCGAGGCCAATGCCGCGGATCAGGCCGTGCTTCTTGGCCGCCTTGGCGCGCTTAGCAAATTCCTTCCACTCGGCGATCTCCATCGCGCGCTTCAGATGCGCGGCGAAATCGCCGGAATCGTAGACCTTGCCAGTAGCCGTCTTGTACGGCAGCGCCTTCGGCGGAATGAAGTTCTTACGGCGGACGGCATCCGGCGTCATATCGAGCTTGCGCGCGCAGGCGTCGACGAGGCGCTCGATGACGTAGGCCGCTTCAGGACGGCCTGCGCCGCGATAGGCGTCGACCGGCACACTGTTGGTGAAGACGGTGCGGACCCGGCAGTGGAACGCCTGGATGTCGTAGAGGCCCGGCAGCATGCCGGCGCCGCCATGGGGAATGTAGGGCCCGAAGGTCGACAGATACGCGCCCATGTCGCCCATCAGGTCGCAATCCATCGCGAGGAATTTGCCGTCCTCGGCGAGCGCCATCTTCGCGGTGGTGACGTTGTCGCGGCCCTGCGCGTCGCCCATGAAATGCTCGGTGCGGTCGGCGGCCCATTTCACCGTTTTCTTCAGTTGCTTCGCAGCGACCGCCACCAAGGCGTATTCCCGATAGGGAAACAACTTCGTGCCGAACCCGCCGCCGACATCGGGGCAGATCACCCGCATCTTCTCGGTCGGGATCTTGAGCACGTTCTGGCACAGGATGTCGCGCAGCCGATGGCTGCCCTGGCTGCCGATCGTCAGCGTCAGGTGATCGTTTTTGGCATCGTATTCGCAGACCGCGGCGCGGGTCTCCATGAAGCTTGCGACCACGCGCGGATTGACGATGGCGATTTCGGCGACGGTATGCGCCTTGGCGAACGCGGCCTCGGTCGCTTTCTTGTCGCCGATCGAGACATCAAACAGCACATTGCCGGGTTTGTCCGGCCAGACCAAGGCTGCGCCCTTCTTCACGGCGTTGACGAGGCCGGTCACGGCCGGCAGCGGGCTCCATTTGACCTCGATTGCCTCGATCGCGTCACGGGCCTGGTCGATGGTCTCGGCGACGACGAAGGCGACGGCATCGCCGACATGGCGCACCTCGTCCTTGGCCAGGATCGGGTATGGCGGGCCGGTGAAGGGATCGGTCTCGAGGTTGAACAGGCAGGGCAGATTGCCGAGGTCCTTGACGTCGTCGGCGGTCAGGATCAGCGCGACCCCGGGAAGCCCGCGGGCGCGGCTCACATCGATGGTATATTTGGCATGCGCGTGCGGCGAGCGCAGCATCAGGCAGCGGAGCGCAGCCTGCGGCGCATAATCGTCGGTATAGCGGCCCTTGCCGCGGATGAGCGCGTCATCCTCCTTGCGCAGCACGCTTTGGCCAACGCCGAACTTGATGGGAGCCGCCATTTGATTGTCCCGTTCTCATGGTTGTTTTGTGGGCATATTGCCGTGGAAAAACTGGCAACGCAAACGGGTTTGTCGGTGCCGGACATGCCCCTTGGGCGTGGCTCCTTCCCGAGACCGCCGCGCAGGAACAATCCTCCAGGCCAAGCTTTGTGTTGCGGAGACAGAATCCGGAGCGGGACAGTCGCCAGCGCGGCCATACGGCGTAATGCCCGTGCGGCCGCGTTACCCTTTCAATCAACGAGTGGACCCATGCCGAGCCCGACCCAAGAGCAGATCAGTATTCGCGCACATGAATTGTGGGAGGCCGCCG
Organism: Bradyrhizobium symbiodeficiens; assembly: GCF_002266465.3. Taxonomy (NCBI): domain Bacteria; kingdom Pseudomonadati; phylum Pseudomonadota; class Alphaproteobacteria; order Hyphomicrobiales; family Nitrobacteraceae; genus Bradyrhizobium; species Bradyrhizobium symbiodeficiens. The sequence goes on from NZ_CP029427.2 coordinate 5,037,731, forward strand.
GACACCCCGAGGGCCGCGAGGACGAGTTCTGGCACGAAGCCGAACGCGAATTGAAGAACGACAGCACCAATCAAGACGAGAAGTCCGAGACGTTTCTCGAGTAGCAGGCTGGGCCAAAGAGAAGCCTGAGACAAGCGGCCTCGCCGACGCCGCTTGCGTCAAAGCGCATCTCCATCGCGCGTGGTTGATCGTCTACATTCCACCGCGGTTCAAAAGATACCGCGTGCGATCTCGCAGCCTATCGATGGCACGTTCAGGCGCGATGCAGTCGATCTCGCCGCGCGTCAGGCCGATATCCATCAGCTCCCTGTCGCTGAGACCCTGCAAGGTCACCCGCGAGCGCGGGCGCCACTCCTGAAACGCACGCCAGTATCGCCTAAGCAGGCTCAGGACGATGGAAAGGTCGACGCGAAGTCTCGCGGCATCACGCTCCATCGCAGCTGTGATGTCGGTCTGTTGGGGTGGCATCGGACGCTCCTGCTGTTGAGCCGGCAGGGAGCGTGGCCAAACAAAAGGCCCCGTCCGATGCCGGCGGGGCCTGGTGGAAAAGATGTCGTCGAAATCCTAGCGCACGACTCCTCCCACGGCCCAGCCGAAGCGGGTCATGTGGTTGCGGTTGAGTTTGCGCGAGCATTTAATCATGCCGCCTCGGTAACACGGCGATCGCGCAAAATCAAGAGATGTGCGAATGTCGGGTGCAGCCTTGAGGCGAACGCCCCCGCTCGGTTAGCCACGCACCAGCGAGACAAGCCACTTTCGCCCAAACAACACGAGGATCGCGAGCGCGTAGACGATGGTGCCGCCAAGCGCCAGCAGCCCCAACATCACTTCGTCCCGGAAGTGCATCGCACCCAGCCAAGAGCCACTGAAGCGCGCGATCAGCCAGAACGTCACCGCCAGAATGATCCCGGTCAGCAGGAATTTGGCGAGCGACATCAGCCAGGCGCGGTCCAGCACGAGAAAGTCGCGGCGCACCGCGAAGAACAGCACCAGCAGCAGATTGGTCCAGACGCCGACGGCGGTTGCGAGCGCGAGGCCGATCTGGGCGAGCGATCCCATCAGGGCGATCTTCAGCGCGACGTTGACGGCGATGCCGGTCAGCGACGCCCGCACCGGCGTTGCCGTATCCTTGCGGGCATAGAAAGTCGCGACCGCGCTGCGGATCAGCACGAAGGGGATCAGGCCGATCGCATAGGCCGCGAGCGTGCCGCCGGCGGCGGCGGCATCGGCCTTGGAGAACGCGCCGCGGGCGAACAGCGCGCGCATGATCTCGTCGGGCACGGTGAGAAAAGCCGCGACGAACGGGATCGAGAACAGCAGCGTGAAATCGAAGGCGCGGCGCTGCGCCTTCATCGCGCCGTCATGGTCGTTCGCCGTGATCCGTTTCGACATCTCCGGCAGCAACACCGTGCCGATCGCGATGCCGATGACGCCGATCGGGAGCTGGTTGAGGCGGTCGGCATAATACAGCGCCGAGAGCGCGCCAGCGGGAAGGAAGGTCGCAATGATGGTGTCGGCGAACAGCGCGACCTGCGTGCCCATCGAACCCAGCGTCGCGGGGCCGAGTGCCTTGAAGAAACCGCGGACGTCTTCGTCGAGCTTCAGCGGCGCAAAGCGCGGCAAGCCGCCATGGCGGGCGAGATCGCCGGCCAACAGGAAATATTGCAGGAAGCCCGAGATCAGCACGCCCCAGGCGGCGGCGTGGCCCGCGGTCGGAAACCAGACGGCAACCGCCAGCGTCATCATCATCGCGACGTTGAGGAAGATCGACGCAGCCGCGGCGCTGGCAAAGCGCTGCATCACGTTGAGCATGCCGCCATAGAGCGTCACCAGCGTGATCAGGAGCAGATAGGGAAAGGTGATCCGGGTCAGTTCGATCGCGAGCTTGCGCTGCTCGGGTTCGTCACCGAAGCCGGGGGCCAGAATGCTCATGGCCTGCGGCATGAACAGCCAGGCAACGATCAGCAACACCACCTGCGAGGCCAGCAGCAGCGTGAAGATGCGGTCGGCGAACAGATGTGCCGCCGCCTCCCCCTTTTCGCCATGGACGTGGGCATAGGCCGGCACCCAGGCGGCGTTGAAGGCGCCCTCGGCGAAGATCGCGCGGAAATGATTGGGCAGCCGCAGCGCCACGAAGAAGGCGTCGGCCACGGGGCCGGCGCCGAGGATCGCCGCGAGCATGATGTCGCGGGCAAACCCCGTCAGCCGCGAGAGCAGCGTGTAACCACCGACCGTGAAGATGCGTCCGAGCATGCGTCTGTTTTAGAGCATGGCGCGATTAGGTCTAGGTGAAAGCGGCGGCGGAAGTGCGCGCCAGGAGCGCCGGCAGTCTCCACAGCGTCGTGGCCGGGCTTGTCCCGGCCATCCACGCCTGGCCGCACACTCAAAGAACGTGGATGCCCGGGACAAGCCCGGGCATGACGACTAGCGCAGCAAGAACGATGAAATCACCCCGCCAGCGCACCTTGCACGGCGGCGATGATTCGCTCCTGATCGGCTTCGGTCAGATAGGCGTGCATCGGCAGGCTGATGACGTCCTGCGACAGGCTCTCGCAACCCGGCAGGCCGCCCTCGGCGACCGGATATTGCTTGTAGGCGGTCTGCTGATGCATCGACTTGCCGTAATAGATCGCGGTCGGCACGCCCTGGGCCTTCAGCGCGGCAGCGAAGCCGTCGCGGTCGGTGCCCTCAGGCAGACGGATGGTGTATTGCGCCCAGACCGAGGTATTGCCGGGCGCCAGGCGCGGCACGGCGACGACATTGGACAGGCCGCGGGCATAGCGTTCCGCAACCTTGTTGCGGGCGGCGATCTCGTCGTCGAAGATTTTCAGCTTCTCGAGCAGGATCGCGGCCTGCATGGTGTCGAGCCGGCCGGTGAGGCCGAGGCGGACGTTGTCGTATTTGTCGACGCCCTGCCCGTGCACGCGGATGCTGCGCAGTGTCGCCGCGAGTTCGTCGTCATCGGTGAAGATCGCGCCGCCGTCGCCGAAGCAGCCAAGCGGCTTGGCCGGGAAGAAGCTGGTCGCGGTGGCGAGCCCGAAGGTACCGAGCTTGCGGCCCTTGTAGCTCGCGCCAAAGCCCTGCGCAGCGTCATCGAGCACGAACAGGCCCTCGGCCCTGGCGATCTCCGCGATCGCATCGTGATCGGCGGGCTGGCCGAACAGGTCGACCGGAATGACCGCGACCGGCTTGAGGCCGGCCTTGCGCGCCGTTGCGATGCCGCGCTTGAGCGACTCCGGACTCATGTTGAAGGTGGTCTCGTCGACGTCCACGTAAACCGGCGTCGCGCCGGTCCGCGCCACCGGCGAGGCCGTCGCGATGAAGGTGAAGGACGGACACAGCACGGCATCGCCGGGCCCGACGTTCTTCGCCATCATCACCATCAGGATCGCATCGGTGCCGCTGGCGCAGCCGATCACGTGCTTGGCACCGCTATAGGCCGCGAGCTGCTTCTCGAGCTCGGCGACTTCAGGACCATTGACGAACTGGCAATGGTCCATCACGCGCTTGACCGCGGCATCCAGCGAAGCGCCGAGCCGGCGGCGCTGCGAGGCGACGTCGATGAAGGGAATGGGTTCGGAACGCAGATGCTGGTTCATAGTCTGGTTCTTGGCGCCTTGCTGGTTTTGAACGGTCGACATGGAAAGGGATCAGCCGGCGACGCGGCGCGGGCCCTTGAGGGCGGGCGATTTGGCCGCGGGCCGTGACGGCGTCTCCAGGCACTGCGTCGCGATCTCGAGGCTGGCAACGCCTTCGTCGCCCGTGACTGCCGGCGTTTCGCCGTTGCGCACCGCCTTGAGGAACGCGATCAGCTCGGCGCGGAGCGGCTCGTCATGGCCGACCGGCAGATGCCGCATCGAATAGCTGCCGTCAGGCTTGAAGCCGAAGCATTCGGTGACCTGGCGCGTCAAGAGATCGCCCATCACGTATTTGCCGCGGGTCGCGACCGTGACGCTGCGCGCCTTGAACGGCGTCAGCCAGTTGGTGTTGATGTGCGCGAGCACGCCGTTGGCGGTGCGGAACTGCAACAGCGCGATGTCCTCGCGCTCGGCGACCGCGCTCGACAATTGCGGCTGCACCTCGACGATGTCGGATTCGGTGAACCAGCGGATCAGATCGATGTCGTGCACGGCGAGGTCGATGACGACGCCGACATTGGACATGCGCGGCGGGAACGGGCCGACACGCGTGATCGCGATGGAGAGAATGTCCTCACCCGCGATCGCCTGCTTGACGGCGACGACCGCCGGATTGAAGCGCTCGACATGGCCGACCATCAGCGTGACGCCGGCCTCGTGCGCGGCAGCGACGATCTCGCGGCCCTCCTCCACGGTGGACGCGATCGGCTTCTCGACCAGAACATGGATGTTCTTGGCGATGCAGGCGAGCGCGACTTCGTGATGGAGATGGGTCGGAGCTGCGATGGTGACGGCGTCGACGCCTTCGGCGAGCAGCTGGTCGAGCGTCTCGAAGCTTGCGCAATTGGCCAGTTCCGTCGCACGCGTGCGATGTGCCGGCGAAGGATCGACGACGCCGACGAGGCTGACGCCGGGGAGACCCGCAAGCACGCGCGCGTGGTTGCTCCCCATCACGCCAGCGCCAATGACGCCGACGCGCAAGCCGGCCTTTGCCGGTGCAGACCCTTTGGAACTCATCTGAGCAAACCCCGATTCAACGCAAATCCCCGGCGCGCTTCTAGCACGGGCGCCACATTTGTGGCGAATGCCGCCTTGGCGGCCCGGACACGATTTGATTCAAAAAGTTACACGTTCCCCGGGCCTTAAGCCGAAAAATATCGCCTGTTCGGCCCGGGTCGCGTGATTCGGAGTTTGCTGGTTACGACCTTTGATAGTCGTCTTCAATCCGGATGATGTCGTCTTCCCCGAGATAACTTCCAGTCTGGACCTCGATGAGTTCCAGCATGATTTTACCGGGGTTCTCCATCCGATGGACGGCGCCCATCGGGATGTAGATCGATTCGTTCTCGTGCACGGCCTTCACCGTCTCGTTGACGGTGACGCGAGCCGTGCCGCGGACGACGATCCAGTGCTCGGCGCGATGATGGTGCTTCTGCAGCGACAGCCGCCCGCCCGGCTTCACCACGATGCGCTTGACCTGGTGGCGCTCGCCATTGTCGACCGACTGGTAGCTGCCCCAGGGGCGGTGCACCTTCAGATGCTCCTCGGTGACCTTCGGCGCGACCGCCTTCAGCTTCGTCACGAGACGCTTCAGGCCGTTGGCATCTTTCTGGCGCGAGACCAACACCGCATCCGCGGTCGCGACCACGACGAGATCATCGACGCCTTCGAGCGCGACCAGCGCGGAATCGGTGGTGACGTTACAATTGCGGGAATCCTCGAACACGGCGCTACCGTGCGACGCGTTGCCCTGCGCGTCCTTGTCCGACAATTCCCACACCGCGTGCCAGGAGCCGACGTCGGACCAGCCGCACGACACCGGTACGACCGCTGCGCGCGAGGTCTTCTCCATCACCGCATAGTCGATCGAGATCGCCTTCGCGGCGCCGAATGCCTCGGGCTCCAGCGTGAGGAAGCCGAGATCGCGACCGGCATTGTTGACCGCGCTGGTGATAGTCTCGACGCTCGCTGCATCGACCTTGCGATATTCGTCGAGCAGCACGCTCGCCGGGAACATGAAGTTGCCGCTGTTCCAGAGATAGCCCGAATTGACGTAGTCGGCCGCCTTCACCGCGTCCGGCTTCTCGACGAAGCGCGCGACCGCGTGCACCTCGCCGGAGATCACCTCACCCGGGTTGATATAGCCGTATTCGGTCGCCGGCCGCTCCGGCTTGACGCCGAAGGTGACGATGCGCCCCGCATTCGCAGCAACGAGGCCTTCGCGGCACGCGGCGACAAAGGCGGCATTGTCCTGCACGACGTGATCGGCGGCGAGCGCAAGCACGATGGCGTCGCTGGCGCGGTTCTGCGCGAACACCGCACCGGCCGCGATCGCCGGTCCGGAATCGCGCCGCATCGGCTCCAGGATCACGTCGGCCTCGATGCCGATCTCGGCGAGCTGCTCCAGCACCATGAAGCGATAGGACGCGTTGGTGATGACGATGGGCCGGTCGAACAGGGAGGGATCGGAGACGCGCAGCAGCGTGTCCTGGAACGTCGAGCGCGTGCCGAACAGCGGCAGGAACTGTTTTGGCCGCACCTCGCGCGAAGCCGGCCATAGCCGCGTGCCGGCGCCGCCGCACATGATCAGGGGGATAATGCGTTTGTCCATCGTCATCTCAAACCTTGAAGTAGTCCCGATACCAGGTGACAAAATTGTGGATCCCATGCTCGATCGGCGTTGACGGTGCAAAGCCGGTGTCGCGCATCAGGTCCTCGACATCCGCGAACGTTTCCAGCACATCTCCCGGCTGCATCGGCAGCAATTCTTTGATCGCCGTCCGGCCCAGCTCCCGCTCCAGAAGACCGACGACGTGCATCAGTTCCTCCGGATGGTGATTGCCGACATTGTAGAGCTTAAACGGCGCATTTGCGGCAGCCGGATCGTCCGCAGGCACAAGATCGATCAGCTTGGATACTACACGCGTGACATCATCGACATAGGTGAAGTCGCGGCGCATTCGCCCATGGTTAAACAGCCGGATCGGCTTGCCCGCCATGATGGCGTTTACGAACAGAAACATGGCCATGTCGGGCCGTCCCCATGGCCCGTAAATGGTAAAGAAGCGCAGGCCCGTGACCGGCAGGCGATAGAGATGGCTGTAGGACTGCGCCATCACCTCGTTCGCCTTCTTGGTCGCGGCGTAGAAGCTCACGGGATGATCGGTGCGGTCCGCAACCGCAAATGGCATTTTTGTGTTGGCGCCGTAAACGGAGGATGACGAGGCGTAGACGAGATGACGACAGCCGCTGTTGCGGCAGCCCTCGAGCACGTTGAGAAAGCCTACCAGGTTGGAATCGACATAGGCGTGCGGCTGCTCGATCGAGTAGCGCACGCCGGCCTGCGCCGCCAGATGCACGACCTCGGTGAAACGATGCCGCGCAAACAACGCCGCCATCGTCTCGCGGTCGGCAAGATCGGCCTCGACGAAGGAGAAACGAGGGTCGCCCTGCAACAGCGCCAGGCGCGCCCGCTTCAGCGCCGGATCGTAATAGGCGTTGAGATTGTCGAGCCCGACGACGGATCGGCCTTCGCCCAGGAGCTGCCGGGCGACGTGAAAGCCGATGAAGCCGGCGGCCCCGGTGACCAAAATCGCCTGATCCGTCATCCTGTTCCCCGGAGATCCCCTCGCCCGATCCTGTTTAGCCGTCCGTTCGAGGGGGTCGCAATAGGGCCCGCGTCTCGAGCGCTCCATAACGCCCCCCACGAGGGCTCACGAGGACCTCTCACGACGGCTATTGCAAGATCGGCGCCAAAACCATACCAAAGCGGCCGAATTCGGCGCTCGCGTCGGGTTGCCTCAAATCTTCGCAAACCCAGTTCATGCGGGCGAGATGCGCCGAATCCTGCTGTCGACGGCCAAAATCCTGATTTCCGTGGCGCTGCTCTATCTGGCGCTGCGCAAGGTCGATCTGTCCGAATTGTTTTCGCGCTTCACCGTGACCAGCCTGTTCTGGATCGGAGCCGCGATCGCCATCACTTTCCTGCAGATCTTCGTCGGCGTGCTGCGCTGGCGCGAGATCAGCGCCGTCTGCGGCGCGCCGCTCGAGCTCGGCCGCGCCATGCGCTACAACGTGATCGGCTCTTTCTTCAACCAGACCCTGCCGTCGGCGATCGGCGGCGACGCGGTCCGGCTGTGGCTGGTCGCGCGCGCCGGCGCCGGCTGGCGTGCGGCGACCTACTCGATCTTCGTCGACCGCGCGATCGGCTTGATCGCGCTTGCGATTCTCATCGTCGCGAGCCTGCCCTGGAGCTACACCCTCATCACCGATCCGCACGGGCGCTCGGCGCTGCTGCTCATCGATCTCCTGGCGCTCGCCGGCGGCCTGGGCTTCCTGGTTTTCGGCGCGCTGAAATGGCGCTGGCTGAAGACTTGGTGGGCCACGCATCACATTCACGCCTGTGCCGTGATCGCAAACCGCGTGATCTTCAGCCGCAGCCGCGGACCGATCATCGCAATCCTGTCGGTGCTCGTTCACGTGCTCGCCGTCGTCATCGCCTGGTGCGTCGTACAGTCGATCGCGGCCCCGGTCCGCTTCAGCGACGTCTTCCTGCTGGTGCCGCCCGTGATGCTGATCACGATGATGCCGATCTCGATCGCCGGCTGGGGCGTGCGTGAAGCCACGATGGGCCTGGCGTTCGGCTTCGCCGGACTTGCCGCCAACGAGGGCGTCAACGTATCGCTGCTGTTCGGCGCCGTGTCCTTCATCGTCGGCGCGTTCGGCGGCCTGGTCTGGATCCTCAGCGCGGAGAAAGCCGCGCAGGGGTCGGCGCCGATCGGAGTGCCGGAGTGACCGTGCCGACGATCGTAGCCTCGCTGCTAGCCGTTACGATCGCCGCACTGATCTCGGCGCTCATCACCTGGATCAGCCGCCCCCTGCTGCAGCGCTACGCACTGGCACGCCCGAATGCGCGTTCCTCGCATCGTATCCCCACCCCGCAAGGCGCGGGCATCGCCGTGATCGCGGCGACGCTCGTCGTTGCATTGGTGTTGGCGGCCTGGATTAACGTCGCGATTCCGCCGGCGCTGGTCATTGCCACCGTCGTCATTGCGCTGGTCGGGTTCGCCGACGACATCGTCTCGCTGCCGGTGCTGGTGCGGCTCGTGCTGCAGGCCGCCTGCGTCAGCGCTGTCGTCTTCACCGCGCCTGACGATGCGCGCATCGTGCCGGCGGTGCCGCTGGCACTGGAGCGCGGCCTCATCGTGCTCGCCGGTGTCTGGTTCGTGAACCTCGTCAATTTCATGGACGGGCTCGACCTGATGACGGTGGCGGAAGTGGTGCCGGTCACAGCCGCGCTGTTGCTGCTCGGGCTCTTCGGCGACCTCTCGCCGTCAGCGGCGCTGCTCGCCACCGCGCTGTGCGGGGCCATGCTCGGCTTTGTGCCGTTCAACAAGCCGGTCGCAAAAGTGTTCCTGGGCGATGTCGGCAGCCTGCCGATCGGCCTTTTGCTCGGCTGGTGCCTGCTGGAACTCGCCTGGCACGGACAGCCCGCCGCGGCGCTGCTGCTGCCGGCTTATTATCTTGCGGATTCCACCATCACGCTGTTTCGGCGCATCGCGCGGCGCGAACCATTCTGGTGGGCGCACCGCACGCACTTCTATCAGCGCGCCACCGACAACGGCTTCACGGTCAAGCAGGTGACCGCCGAGGTGTTCGCGCTCAATCTCGTGTTGGCCTTGCTTGCCGTCGTCAGTGTTCGCGCCGGCTCGATGCCGGTCACGATCGTCTCCCTGTTCGCAGGCGCGGCCGCAGTCGCCTTCGTGCTGCGGCGGTTCGCGCGCCCTCAGGCGTCCTGAGCCGCCAGCGCCAGCCGCAGCCCCTCGTCGAGGGAGACCTCCGGCTGCCAGCCGGTCGCGAGCGCCTTGGAGATGTTGAGCTCGAGCGAGCCGATCAGGCTGTCATGCGTATCCTGCCGGCCCATCACGCTGAGCAGCGTGCTGAGCACGCCCGACGGCACGCCGAACAGCCGCCGCCCCTTGCCGGACGCTTCGGCCAGCCGTGTGATGAATTCGGGCGTCGAGACCTGCTCCCTGTCGGCGACGAGGAAGATCTCGAAATTGCTGACGGGATCGGGATGGCCGAGCCGGTGCAGGATGAACGACGACAGGTTCTGCACGGCAAGGAAGGCGCGCTGGTTGCGGATCGCGGCAAAGGGCAGCGGCACCCCGAGATGGACCGCGCGCGTCAGCAGCGCGAAATTGCCCTTGGCGCCCGCGCCATAGACCAGCGGCGGCCGGATCACCGAGATATTCATGTCGTTGTCGCGCGCCAGCGTCCTCAAGCCCGCCTCGGCCGCAGCCTTGGACATGCCGTAGAGGCCGCGCGGCGTCAGGATGTCGTCCTCGCTGAACGGCGGGCGGCCCTCATTGCTGCGGCCGTGCACCAGAACGGTACTTACGAAGATGAACTGGCGCACGCCGGCCGTCGCCGCGCAACGCGCCAGATGCAGCGTGCCGGCGATATTGACGTTGCGGTAGAGCTGGACCGCGTGCTCCTCGTTCTTGTGATGCACGCGCGCGGCGAGATGGACGACGACGTCGACGCCTTCCAGCGCGGCCTGCCAATCGGTCTCCGGACCGATCGTCTCGATCACGACCTCGTCGTCGACACCTTGCGGGCTGCGGACCGCGCGGCAGACCGACCATCCCTCGCGCGCCAGCGCAGGCGCGACGTGACGGCCGACGAAACCACTCGCCCCCGTCACCAGCACGACCGGCTTCTTCTCGTTCATCGTTGCTCCGAAAGGTGCGGGGTGCGCAGCAATTCGTCGATCACGCCGGCATAGGCGTTCATCGCCGTCGCCCGGTCGAATCGCGCCGCCGTCTTCACCGCGCGCGCCGCAATCGCATCGTCGTCGGAACGGGACGCGGTGCGGATCGCCGCGGCGAGCTGGTCCGGGCGGCCCGGCGTCACGACCCAGCCAAGCCCGTTCTCCACCACCGTCAGGGCCGCCTCGGCCTCCGGCTCGGAGACCAGCAGCACGGGACGGCCGACCGCCAGCAGATTGTAGAACCGGCTCGGCACCGACACCCCCGCCACGTCCTTCCGGTACGGAATGATCCAGAGATTGGCCGCCGCCAGGAACGCCTCGAGCTCGGTATCCGCGACGCGCGCCACAAAGGAGACATTGGAGAGGTTTGCTTCGGCCTGCAACTGCTTCAGCCGCTCGAATCCGATGCCCCAGCCGGACAGCAGGAAGTGAATGTCGGCCTCGTCCTTTAGAAGCCGCGCCGCCTCGAACACGATCTCCGGATCATGGGTGAAACCGAGATTGCCCGACAGGCCGACGATGAAGCGCGCGGAAAATCCTTTGCGGAACGGGTTGTCCGAATTGACCGGCCGCGGCGCGGGCACGAGCGTCGCCCAGTTCGGGATGAAGCGGATCTTGTTCCGCGTCATTCCGGCATAGCTCAGCAACGGCCGCTCCGCATCGCGGCCGATGGTGATGACGGCATTGAGCGCGCGGAACATCAGGCTGTTGACAGCGCGCATCGTTCGCGTCACGAGCGAGCCCGGCTTCAGCAGGCCCGCCATCACCAGCACGTCGGGAAACAGATCGTGCATGATCAGCGCCGAGCGCGCGCCCTTGAACCTGGCTGCCGCCGCCACCGCGTAAGGCAGCATGAACGGGGCGGTGACCGTGAGCACGACGTCACCTCGCCTCAGCTCCCGCATCAACGCGACGAACGTGCGCGCCGCGAACAGCAGTTCCGACAGCCCGCGCCGCACCAGCGCCGCCTTGCCCGCCATGCGGTTCTTGATTGCGACCACGCGCGGCTTGCCCGGTCCGGTCTGCGAGGCCGGCGATGCGCCCGGCCAGCCCGAGAGCACGACGACCTCGTGCTCGATGGCGAGACGGCAGGCGATCTCGGCCATGATCGCCGCCGTCGTGCTCGTATCCGGCGGATAATGCTGGCTCGCGACGACGATCTTGCCTCGAGGCTGCATGGTCAGGCCGCGGTCGACCCGAATTCGGGCACCGCATCCTTCAGGATGGTCCTGATGGTGGCGCGATCGTCGCGCGCGATCGCCTGCTCCAGCGCCACGATCCATTTGCGCAGCGTCTGCATCGGCGGCTCGTTCGGCTGCGCGGCCATGATGCCGGCGACGCCGATCTCGCGGGTCGGCTCCTCGGTGGCGAACAGGATCTCGTGCAGGCGCTCGCCCGGCCGCATGCCGGTGAACACGATCTCGATGTCGTAGCCGGGCTGCAGTCCGGAAAGGCGGATCATGCGCTCGGCGAGATCGACGATCTTCACCGGCTGGCCCATGTTGAGCACGTAGACCGAGACGTCGGGACGGTGCGTTCCGAGCGCATGCGTGGCCGCGGTGATGACGAGATCGCAGGCTTCGCGGATGGTCATGAAGTAGCGGACCATGTCGGGATGCGTCACCGTCACCGGGCCGCCGGCCTCGATCTGGGCCTTGAATTTCGGAACCACCGAGCCGTTCGAGGCCAGCACGTTGCCGAACCGGACCGAGATCAGCCGCATCGGAGACCTGGCGCCGCCGCTATCTGCCGCAAGGTCGTGATCCAGCGCCTGGCAGTACATCTCCGCGAAGCGCTTGGTCAGGCCGAGCATCGACACCGGCTCGATCGCCTTGTCGGTCGAAATCATCACCATGGCTTCGGCGCCGGCGGCAACGGCGGCATCCGCGACGTTGATCGAGCCGAAAATGTTGGTCTTGACGCCCTCGCTCCAGTCACGCTCGAGGATCGGCACGTGCTTGAGCGCAGCGGCGTGGAACACGATGTCCGGCTTGAACCCGGCCATCAGGCGCATGATGCGCTCACGGTCGCGGATGTCGGCGATTCGCCCCTCGACCTCGGCGGCGGCGCCTCGCGCGGCAAGCGCCTCCGTGATGGCATAGAGCGCGGGCTCGGAGTTTTCCACGATCAGGAGCCGCGCGGCGCCGAAGGCGACGACGCGCTCGCAGATCTCCGACCCGATCGAGCCGCCGCCGCCGGTGACGATCACCGCCTTGCCGTTGATCAGCGCTTCCAGGCGCGCATAGTCGATCGTCTCGCTCGGCCGCAGCAGGAGGTCCTCGACCGCGACGGCGGTGAGCCGCGGCGCATCGCCACTCTCGAGCGAGGGCATCCGGTTGACGATCACACCCAGCTTGCGCGCCCGCATCAGGATCGATTCCGGACGCGCTTCCGGCTCGAATGCCGACGGCGTCATGACGAGGCGCGCGATCGGCTTGTTGCGCTTGGCGAAGTCGGCGACGACGTCCTCGACGTCGTCGAAGCCGCCGAGCACCGGCACGTTGCGGATGAACTGACCTCGATCCGAGATCGACGGCGACAGCACGCCGACCGGCCAGATGCGCTTGATCGCGCCGCTCTCGATGCCGCGCAGGAGCACCTCCGCATCCGCGGCGCGACCGATCAGCAGCGTCGGCGCGGCCTCCTCGCCCCTGGCGTGACGCCGCACCCGCGTGTAGCGGAAGTAGCGGTAGGTCATGCGCAACGCGCTGAGGAAGGAGATCTCGAGGAACCAATAGAGGACGATCGTCACCTTGCCGAGGAAGAAGGCGCCGCGGACGTTGGGGGCGACGAAGATGTAGTCGAGTATGAGCAGGGCGACCGTCAGCACGGTCGCGACGCGGATGATGTTCAGCGCGTCAGGCAGCGAGATGAAGCGCCATTTCGTCGTGGTCAGGTTGAAGATGAAGAACACGACCACGCTGAAGGCGAGGAAGTAGGGCAGGATCTGGAACAGCAGCGGCAGCCGGTCGTAGAAGCCGTCGCCACCCTCGAATCGCAGATAGAAGGCGGCAAAAAGCGCCGCCGCGGTCGCCAGCAGGTCGTGGAGCGCGATCAGGAAATTGCGCAAGGTGAGATGCGAAAGACGCGTCATCCGCCGACCGATGAAAACCCAGTTAGGTGCAACCTGACCGCGCTGATAGCCCATCTGGACAGGACTTGCCAGCCGCGCGGCCGCTCAGGAACCGGCTTCCCCCATCTTCGCCTGGGGCTGTTGTGCCCGGAGCACCATGCCGCCGGCAACGCCGACCCCGATGACGTACATCCAGCCCTCGTGGAAGTCGAACAGATGGGAGTTGAACAGCGAGGTGAAGACGTTCTGCACCACCACCAGGAGCCCGATCCAGTTCGCGAGCCCGTCGCCGCGAAACAACCGCAGGTGCAGGATCCAGATCGCGTAGAGAACGGCGATGCCGATCAAGCCCCATTGCACGGCAACGTTGAGCGTCTGGTTATGCGGGTTGCCGATCACCTCGGCGGAGGCCTGGTACAGACCGCCGGGCGTCGCGACCCGTTCGAACAATCCGCGCGTCGAGCCGGTGCCGTGTCCCTTGATCGGCGCCTCCGCGAAGAAGCCGAGCGACTTCCGCCAGAATTCGAGCCGCAGGCCGAGCGAGGTCGGCTCGCCCTTTTCGACATAGCGCGTGTAGTCGTCGGAAAACCTCTCGGCCGTATGGCGCAAATACGGCGAGGCCTGCCAGGCGAGGACGGCAACGGCGAGCAAACCTGCGGAGATGAGTGCGATGCTGCGCCCTTTGAGATGCAGCAGCGCGAACACGCCGAACATGATCGGGATGGTGACGAGCGCGGTACGTGACACCACCACGAAGGTCATGTTGACGAAGAATCCCAGTGCCAGTGCCGTCAGCAGCCCGGCGAGCCAGTATCGCTTCTCACGCAGCAGCATCACGATCGGATAGGCGAGCGCGACCGCGCACAGCGCGAATTCCTGGCTCTGGTCGATGTAATTCTTGACGAAGATGCCGCGCTCGGCCGGATCGGTCTTAAGCGCGAGGTTCGGATAGAAGGCGACCAGCCAGGACATCACCGACAACAGGGCGCAGGACACCAGGAAGGCGACGAATATCCAGCGGCCGCGCGGCGAACGCTCGAAATGATAGAGCAGCACCGGCAGCACCAGCAGCTTCATGGTCGGATTGACCGCATGGAGGCGCGCGCCCCAGGCCGCGTCCGACCACAGCGTCCCCACCAGCGCGAGGAGCACCAGCGCAATCGGAGCAAGACAGATCGGACGCTTCAGGGATTGCAGGAACGTGCGGACGTCGAGGAACGGCACCATGCAGAGCAGCATCAGCACGTTGAAGATGCCCGCCAGCGAGGTCGACCAGGGCAGCGAGGCCGCGGTCAGGATCGCAAATATATCGACGGTCTCGCGCCAGGCCGCCGGGCTGCGCAGGCGGCGAAGCATCATCTCGCCGGTCGTCTCGCGTGCCAGTGCCGTCACTTGCCCCCTCCCCGGGCGCGATCGACCAGCGCCGTCGTGCTGAAGCCCTGGAGGATGTCGACGAGCACGACCGTTCCACCCGCTTGCTCGACGACCTCGTGGCCGACCACCTGCTCCCGGGTGTAATCGCCCCCCTTCACCAGCACCCCGGGCTTGATCCGCGTGATCAGGTCGATCGGCGTGTCCTCCTCGAAGATGACGACGAGATCGACAGCCTCCAGCGCGGCGAGCACCTCGGCACGCGCGCGCTCGTCCTGGACCGGCCGCTCGGCGCCCTTGAGCCGCCGCACCGAAGCGTCGCTGTTGAGCCCGACGATCAAGCGGTCGCAAGCGGCGCGCGCCGCAGTCAGCACCTTGACGTGGCCGGGATGCAGGATGTCGAAGCAGCCATTAGTGAAGCCGACGCGCTGCCCTTGCTTTTGCCATTCGGCGAGCTGCGCATCGAGGGCGGCCGGCTCGAGCACGATCTTCTCTTCGGCCGCCAGCGTGGCATGCGGCAGGATCTTTCGGCGCAACTCGGCCGCACTCACGCTTGCGGTGCCCTGCTTGCCGACGGCAACGGCTGCAGCGGCATTGGCCATGCGCAACGCCGTATCCCAATCCGCGCCTGTCGCAAGCGCGACCGCGAGCGCGGCGGCGACGGTGTCACCGGCGCCGGAGACGTCGCGCACCTTGACCGGGAAAGCCGGAACGTGAACCGCTGCGCCATTGCGCGGCACCAGCGTCATGCCGTGCTCGCCTTGCGTAACCAGGATCGCCTCGCAATCGGCGAGCCGCATCACGTCCTCGCTGGCATCGACGATGCTCTGTGGCGTGTCGGCGCGGCTGCGCGTTGCTTCCGAGAATTCCTTGCGGTTGGGCGTGAGCAGCGTGGCGCCGCGATAGATCGCCCAGTTCAGGCTCTTGGGATCCACGATCACGGGCTTGCCGAGCTTACGCGCGGCGTCGATCGTGTGGCGGATGACGCGCGCCGTCAGCACGCCCTTGGCGTAGTCCGAGAGCAGCACGATGTCGGCGCGCGCGATCTGCGGCAGGATCGCCTCGATCAGCTTCGTCTCGATGTCATCGGACGCAGGCGCCGCCTGCTCCCAATCCGCGCGCAGCATATGCGTGGAAAAATGTTCGGAGACGAAGCGGACTTTTCGCGTGGTGGGCCGCGTGGGGTCGCGCACCAGCACGTTCTCGACGCCGGTAAGCTCATCCAGCGCCGCCTTGAGCCGTGCACCGGCATCGTCCTCGCCGACGAGGCCGACGAAGATACAGCGTGCGCCCAGCGAGGCGACGTTGCGCGCGACATTGCCGGCGCCGCCGATATGGATCTCGCTGCGCTGGGCTGTGATGACGGGCGTCGGCGCTTCCGGCGAGATCCGCGAGACCTCGCCGTACACGAACTCGTCCAGCATGATGTCGCCGATGCACAGCACCGTGCGGCCTGAGATGGCCTTCGCGAGGGCGTCGAAATCGAGAATGGGCGTCGGCATGGTGAAATGGCCTCAGCGGAAGCGGTCGGGCCGGTCGAGGTAATCCCCGACATAGGCCTTCACCGCATCCTCGAGCGTCGTGAAGCCGCCGTTATAGCCGGCGCGGTGGAGGCGATCGACCTCGCTCTGGGTGAAGTACTGGTAGGCCCCGCGGATCTGCTCGGGCATGTCGATATATTCGATGTTTGGCCTGGTGCCGAGCGCCGCATAGGCCGCCAACATCAGATCCCTGAAGCTGCGCGCCTTGCCGGTTCCGACGTTGAAGAGTCCGGACACCGATGGTGTCGCAAGCAGCCACATCACGACGCGCACGACGTCGTCGACATAGATGAAATCGCGGCGCTGATCGCCGTCGGCGATGCCCTCACGGTGCGACTTGAACAATTGCACGACGCGGCCTGCCTTGACGTCGTCGAAGCGCCGCGCCAGCACGCTCATCATCGAGCCCTTGTGATATTCGTTGGGGCCGAACACGTTGAAGAATTTCAGGCCAGCCCATTGCGGCGGGAGCTTCTCGCCACGCGCGGCACGTTCGGCGACCGCGAGATCGAACATGTGCTTGCTCCAGCCGTAGAGATTCATCGGCCGCAGTTTCTTCAGTGCCGGCAGCGAGCCGTCGTCGTCAAAACCCGCCTCGCCGTCGCCATAGGTCGCCGCCGAGGAAGCATAGATGAAGGGCACCGCGCTCGCCGCGCACCAATCGAGAAGGCGCATCGACAGGCGGAAATTGGTCTCGAACACGAGGTCGCCGTCGGTCGCAGTGGTCGCGGAAATCGCTCCGAGATGGATCACGGCGTCCAGCTTGCGGCCCTTCAGCCAGTCCATCAGCTCGGCCGGCGGGACGATATCCACAAGCTGGCGCTTGGCGAGGTTCCGCCACTTCCCCTCGTTACCGAGGAAATCGCAGACCACGACGTCACTGCGGCCGGCGTCATTGAGCGCGGCCACGGCATTCGACCCGATAAAACCGGCCCCGCCGGTCACCAGCAACATTCAGAAATCCCTGCCCGATCTTTGCGGCCCGGTCCTGCCGTAGCGCATGAGCCGCCAAAGTGTAAGCGGTTTTGGGATTGAACGGTCTGCCGGCTTTACCTGCCGGCCCGGAGCGGCTACCGAACCGCCATAATCGGATCGCATCGGCCCTATCAACAAATGAATAAAGATTCGGAATTTAGTGGAGATGCCGATCGGGACGACACACGCCCGATCCTGATCATTCCCTACATGTGGATCGGTGATTTCGTGCGGAATCACACCGTGGTCCGCGTCCTGAAGGAGCGCTGGCCCAACCGGCCGGTCGATCTGCTCACCACATCCCTGTGCGCCCCGCTGGTCGATTACATGCCCGGCGTGCGCGCGGGGATCGTGTGGGACCTGCCCCGCGGCCGCCTCGCCATCGCCCGCCAGTTCGCCTTGGGGAAACTGCTGCGCGAACGGAACTACGGCACCGCCTTGGTGCTGCCGCGGACCTGGAAGGCGGCCATTGCGCCGGCGCTGGCCGGTATCCCTGAACGGGTCGGCTTCGTCGGCGAATTCCGGTTCGGCCTGCTCAACCGCTGGCGCTGGGGCGAGAAGAAGCTGCCCCGCTTCATCGACAAGAATGCCGCCCTCGCCCAGCCTGATGGCGCGCCCCTGCCTCCGGAATGGCCGGTGCCGCAATTGCGGGTCCCGGTCGAGGACATCGTCCGTTGGCGGCAGGCCAACGGCCTCAGCGCCGGCGCCGCGGTGGCGCTGGCGCCCGGCTCGGTCGGCGTCTCAAAGCGCTGGACCTACTATCCGGAGGCCGCTCGGCTGCTGGTCGAGCGCGGCCTCGAGGTCTGGGTGGTCGGCGGCCCCGCGGAAAAGGGGCTGGCCCAGGAGATCGTCGCGGCGGGCGGCTCCGGGACCGCTGGCGGCCCGGGGACCGCTGGCAGCCCGGGGGTCCGCGACCTCACCGGCAACGATTTGCGCAACGGCGTGCTGGCCATGGCCGCCGCCGGTGTCGCCATCTCCAACGATTCCGGCCTGATGCACATTGCAGCTGCGCTGGGCACGCCCACCATGGGCATCTTCGGCCCGACCAGCCCCTATCTCTGGGCCCCGCTCAACGGCCTCGCCGCCACCGTGGTGCAGGACAAGGAAAAGCTGTCCTGCCAGCCCTGCCAGAGCACGATCTGCAAGATGAACGACCACCGCTGCATGCGGAATATCGCGGCGAGCGAGGTGGTGGGGATCGCGCAGCGGGTGTTGGAGACATCGCGCGCGGCGACATGAGATGCTGGTCTCTTGAGACTATCGATTTCCGCCGGTGTTTTCCAAACGTATCGACGGGCGCCAAGATTCGAGCCGCCGCGCCGGCATCCAAGCCGTTGATTTCACTACGACCATCTACTGTGCATGGGGTTGTTTTCGCTAAATTTGCGTAGGTCCGCGGCGCCAACCCTCACAGCAGCGGCCGATAGACCTCGCCGATCCGCGCCGCTTCCGCATCGAGGCTGAATTTTTCGAGCACCCGGGCCCGGCCCCGCTCGCCCATCGCCGTCGCGGCGTCGACATCGCGCATCAGGGGCTCCAGCGCTGCTACAAGCGCATCCGCATCACCCGAGGGGATCAGCACGCCGCTCACGCCATCCTCGACCACCAGCTCGGCCGCGCCGGCGCGTGCGGCGACGAGCGCGCTGCCGGCCGCCATCGCCTCGATCAGCGTCAGGCCAAAACCTTCGTTGCGCGAGGTGAAGGCGTAGATCGTCAGTCGCTGATACCAGCGCTGCACCGCTTCGATCGGCAGCTCGCCGGTGATGACGATGCGCGATTGCAGGCCGGCTGCTTCGATCCGCTTTTTCAGGTCATTGGCAAAGGAGGTCTGCTCGGCCGTGACCTGACCAACGATCACGGCGGTGAAATCGGGATAGCGCGGCAGCAGCCGGCACATCGCATCGACGAACACATCGGTGCCCTTCTGCGCGCGCACGCGGCCGAAGCAGCCGATGGCGTAGCGGCCCGGCAACGCGGCTTCCGCGAAGGCCGCGGCGCGATCGTGCGGGGGCGCATAGACATCGGTGTCGACGCCGTGTGGGATGACCGTCGCCTTCACCTTCAGGAACGAGGCCGAGATGTCCGACGTCGCGATGATCGCGTCCATGCGCCGGATCAGCCAGCGCGTGATCCAGCTGTGATGCCGCTGCGCCGCCGAGGTGAACACGAGCTTCAACCGCCAGCCGAGCGCACGCAGCACGACGCCCGCGATCATCTCGTTGTTGCGCCGCGCGTGCCAGATCAATGGCGCCTTGCGGCGCCACAGCTTCAGAAAATCGGCAACACTCAGGCGCGCGATCCCGGCCGGCGCGTGCGAGCCGAACCAGGCGGCGCGGTACAGTTTCGCCAGCCGCAGCGCCACCATCCGGTTGGTCGCGGTGACCCCGGAATAGCGCCTGTGCAGATTTGGCACGATCACTTCGAGATCGCCCAGGGGATTCGCCACGTCACGCTCCGTTTCGGAAACCCCCTATACGCAACATTAAGCATAGTGACCAGTTCAGCCACGCCGAAACCCCTCTTCACCGCGCAAACGTTAACTTGGCGCGTTGATCGAAGACGGGTGAGATCATGACTGTGCTAGTCACCGGCGGCGCCGGCTATATCGGAAGTCATACGGTCCTCGCGCTGGCGGAAGCCGGCGAGGACGTCGTCGTGATCGACGATCTCTCTACCGGTTTCTCCGCCTATCTGCCCGAGGGCGTGCCGCTGTTCATTGGCGATGCCGGCGACGAGAACCTGCTCGAAGGCGTGATCGCGCAGCACAACATCGAGAGCATCATCCATTTCGCCGGCTCCGTCGTCGTGCCGGATTCGATGCGCGATCCGCTCGGCTACTATCGCAACAATTTCACGACCGCGCGCAATCTGCTCAACGTCGCGGTCAAGCGCGGCATCAACCGCTTCATCTTCTCGTCGACCGCCGCCGTCTACGGCAATCCGGACCAGGTGCCGGTCCCCGAACACGCGCCGACGCGGCCGCTGTCGCCCTACGGCTCGTCGAAGCTGATGACCGAGATCATGCTGCACGACGTCGCCGCCGCCTACGGCATGCAGTACGTCACCCTGCGCTATTTCAACGTCGCCGGCGCCGACCCGCAGGCCCGCATCGGCCTTGCCACCGCCGGCGCCACGCATCTGCTCAAGATCGCGGTGGAAGCTGCGACCGGCCAGCGCGCCAAGATCGACGTGTTCGGCACCGACTATCCGACCCCCGACGGCAGTTGCATCCGCGACTTCATCCACGTCACGGACCTCTCGCAGGCGCATCGCTCGGCGCTGGCGTACCTGCGCAACGGCGGCGCCTCGACGACGCTTAATTGCGGCTACGGCCGCGGCTATTCGGTGCTGGAGACCATCGACGCCGTGCGGCGGGTGTCGGGCCGCAGCTTCGCCGTGCAATACGCCCCGCGCCGGCCCGGCGACATCATGACCATGGTCGCCGACACCAGCCGCATCCGCGGCCTGCTCGAGTGGAAGCCGCAATACGACGACCTCGAGACCATCGCCGCGCACGCCTTGGCGTGGGAGGACAAGTTGTTCCACGAGCGCCATGGCGAGCTCCGCCACGCCGCCTCGGCCTAGATTCCCTCTGAGCGCAAGCCCTTAATTGGGCTTGAAAAACTCCGCTTGAGCGGGCACAGAGGCCGTTCGATCCCTGACGCGCGGGCAGGCTTTGTCCCGTGCCGTCAATGGACTGCGGATGGCCCAGTTTCCAAAGAAAATCACCGACGATCCCTATGCGGCAATGGTTCTGGTTCGCCGCCTGGTCACGGAACAGGGGGTCGTCTATTGGCGGCGCTACCTCGTCGCCTTCGCGTTGATGGCGCTTGCCGCCGGATCGACCGCGGGCGCGACCTACGTGCTGGGCCAGGTCATCAACCAGGCTTATGTCGACAAGAACATCCCGGGCATCGCGATGTTCTCGGGCATCACGGTGATCCTGCTCTTCATCAAGGGCGTGGCGACCTACGGCCACATGGTGATCCTGACCAAGATCAGTAACGCCATCCTCGCCACCAACCAGCGGCAATTGTTCGCCAAGTTGATGCGCGAGAGCGTCGGTTTCTTCTCCGAACGGCATTCGTCCGAATTTCTGGCGCGGCTGACGGCCGGCGCGAAATCCATCACCGACGTCCTCAACATGCTGGTCAACGCGGTCGGCCGCGACCTCATGATGCTTCTCGCCATGATCGGCGTGATGGTGTGGCAGGACCCGGTGATGTCGTTCATCGGCCTCGTCGTGGTGCCGCCGGCGATGCTGGTGCTGCGCAAGCTGGTCAAGCGCATCAAGGGTCTCGCTTTCAACCAGTTCACCGGCACCGCCGACATCATGGAGACGATGCAGGAATCGCTGCAGGGCATCCGCACCGTCAAGGCGTTCACGCTCGAAGACACCATGCAGAAGCGCATCGACGAGAACATCGCGATCGTCGAGCGCAACGCCAACAAGATGGCGCGCGTCGCCAACCGCTCCAACCCGCTGATGGAGATGCTCGGCGGCTTCGCGGTCGCCGGCTGCCTGATGTACGGCGGCTATGCCGTGGTCGCACTCAACGCCACGCCCGGCGCCTTCTTCTCCTTCATGACCGCCTTCCTGATGGCGACCGAGCCGGCCAAGCGGCTGGCGCGGCTGAACATCGACCTCAACAGCCAGCTCGTCGGCGCCCGCATGCTGCTCGAGATCATCGACAGCCCGGCGAGCGAGCACTCCGACGACGACAAGCCGGCGCTGAAGCTCACCGACGCGCGGATCGAGCTGCGCGACGTCAGCTTCTCCTATCGCTCGGGCGAGACCGTGCTCAACCGCATGAGCTTCGTAGCGGAGCCCGGCAAGGTCACCGCGCTGGTCGGCCCGTCCGGCGGCGGCAAGTCCACTGTGCTGGCGCTGTTGCTGCGCTTCTACGAGGTGACGCAGGGCGACATCGCGATCGACGGCCAGTCGATCGGTGCGATCTCTCGCAAATCGCTGCGGGCGCAGACCGCCTATGTCGGGCAGGACGTCTATCTGTTCCGCGACACCATCCGCAACAACATCGCGTTCGGCAAGCCGGGCGCGACCGAGAACGAAATCGTCGACGCCGCCAAGGCAGCCTGCGCGCATGATTTCATCATGGGCTTCCCGCTCGGCTACGACACGCCGGTCGGCGAGCACGGCACCCAGCTGTCAGGCGGACAGCGCCAGCGCATCGCCGTGGCGCGCGCGCTGCTCAAGAACGCACCGATCATCCTGCTTGATGAGGCCACCGCCGCACTCGATTCCGAATCCGAACGGCAGGTGCAGGAGGCGATCGAGCATCTCTGCCAGAACCGCACCACCATCGTGATCGCGCATCGCCTGCACACCATCATGCACGCAGACAGCATCCTTGTGATCGAAGGCGGCGAAATCGTCGAGCAGGGCCGGCACGACGAGCTGCTCCGCCGCGGCGGGCGCTATGCCTCATTCTTCCGCCTGCAACATCACGATGCCGGCGCTCTGGCGCCGATCAGCGCAACCGCATAGAGTTCCCTGTCAACCTCAAGAGCCGCGAGACCCGCATGAACGCCGCCTCCTACGTCATCCCGCTTCCACCCCAGGCTTCGCTTCCCGTCGTCGGCGAAAGCGGCCGTTATCCGGTGCGCCGCATCTGGTGCGTCGGCCGCAACTATCTCGAGCACATCCGCGAGATGGGCAATGACGAGCGTGCCCCGCCGTTCTTCTTCGCCAAGCACGCCGATATGCTGGTGCCCGATGGCGCCACCATTCCCTATCCACCACTGACCAAGGATTTGCATCACGAGGTCGAGCTGATCGTCGCGATGAAGAGCGGCGGACTCAACATCCCCGCCGACAAGGCGCTGGATCACGTCTACGGCTATGCCGTCGGCATCGACCTCACCCGCCGCGACCTCCAGATCGCCTCGCGCAAGAAGGAGCGTCCCTGGGAGATCGGCAAGTCGTTCGACGGCTCCGCTCCGTGCTCCGCGATCCAGCCGGCCTCCAAGATCGGCCATCCCGCCAAGGGCAAGATCTGGCTCACGGTCAACGGCAAGGAGGCTCAGAAGGGCGACCTGACCGAGCTGATCTGGAACGTGCCCGAGATCATCTGGCAGCTCTCGCAGCAGGTGAAGCTCGCCGCCGGCGACATCATCATGACCGGCACGCCCGCCGGAGTGTCGCAGCTCCAGCCCGGCGACAAGCTCGAATGCGGCGTCGACGGCGTCGGCACGCTGAAGGTCAGCATCGGCCAGCCGGAATAGGCTGCACGACATCTCGAAAATCAAAAGGCCCCGGACATATCCGGGGCCTTTTTGATTCCGATCACATCTACCAGGCTTTTACCGGTCGATTGGCGTGGCTGGCCTGCGGCACACCACGATTGAGTGACATGTGCGAATGCACGCACAGCCAGCCATCACCTTCTCTCGAAAACACCATCGTCGCGCGACCAGGGCGCGGAAACGCGCTGCCATCGGCATGATAGCCCGTGCTCGTCCACGGCGCGATGACCGTCGCCATCATGCCGTCGGGGGATGCCAGGATCGAAACTTGCTCGAGCACGAAACGGAAGTCACTCGTCTTGGGCCAGACGTTATCCCATTGCGAAGTGACCCATTGGTCGAGGCCGGGGATGACATCGTTATGCGTGCCGAAGGCCAGCACGTCGGAATGGAATAGCGGCCGCGCCGACGCATAGTCGACCTCGCGGACATAGCCTGCGAAGGTTTCCAGCCACCGGCGGAAGAACTGCACGATCTCGGTGTCCGCAAGCGGCAAGGAAGCCATTGTGCGCCGACTACCTCAACGCCGAAAACACAATGAGGCCGAGGATCAGCGCCGTCAGCGAGTACTTCAGCGTGTAGTAGACGTTGCGGTTCCACGCCTTGACCTTGCGGCTGGCGAGATGGATCTCGTAGAGCTTGCCGAACACCTTGTTGAGTAAGCCGACATTCTCGCCCTCGACGTTCTGGGTCGCCGACGCCTTGACGATGTGATGGCTGACCCAGCGGTTGATCGCGGTCATGAAGCCATACTTCATCGGGCGCTCGACGTCGCAGAACAGGATGATGCGGTTGACGTCGGTGGCGTTCTCGGCGCTGTGGATGAAGGTCTCGTCGAACATGAAGGCCTCGCCGTCGCGCCAGACGCATTCGACGCCGTCGACCAGGATGCGGCACTTGTTCGAGTTCGGCGTGACCAGGCCGAGGTGATAGCGCAGCGAGCCGGCAAAGGGATCGCGGTGCGCGCCGAGCTTGCCGCCCGGCGGCAGCATCGCGAACATCGCCCCATGCACGCTCGGGATCGACTTGAGCAGCTCCACCGTCTTCGGGCACAGCGTGTTCGCCGACGGCAGGAAGTCGTCGTACCATTTCAGGTAAAACCGCTTCCAGCCGCTCTTGAAGAACGAGTAGAAGCCCCAGTCGTTGTTCTTCGCGGCCGCGCGGATGAAACCTTCGTCGAACAGACGCACGGCCTCGTCGCGGATCGTTTCCCAGTTCTCGCTGAGGGGTTTCAGCTCGGGAAACTGCTCGACCGGGATCACCGGTTTGTTCGGAACGGCAGAGCCGGCGTACATCAGCACATTGTAGGGGGCGAGGTAGGTCGAGTGATCGCCGAGCTGGCGCGCAAAGCGCAGCCGCTGCTTGCCGCGGAAGTGAACGTAAATCGTGGAGGCCGCCAGCACATACAAAATGACAAGTTGCGGCGCAAAAAGCTGTTTCACCATTTCCCCAGCTCCCAACTGACCCAGCCGGGAACGTGATTTACCTCGGCCCGGCCCGAGCGGCAAGATATTCACCGCTGGGTTGCAATCACGCTGGGGAGAACGGCGGTGCGGAACCTGGGTTGAAACTGGCCGAAACGAGCTGAATCACGCCCGGGACAGCGCCTGGAGACCCTTGAAGGTCAGGCGCTTGGGATCCGTGACGCCGGCGAGATAGAGCCGGCGGATGAAGGCGATGACGGCGTCGCGGTCGCAATCGGTCAACGCGACGACGGCGTCGACCGCGATCTTCTGGGCTTCCATTGGGCTCACCTCGGCCTTGCGAGTAACCCGGCCAAGACAGGCTAGGACTCACCGGTTAATCCGGCGTTAACCGTTCGGGCAGCATGGCTGATTCAGCCCGGTGCCCGTATACGCAAAACAACGCATTGCCGAGGGTGCAGCGGCTCATCGCGCAGCCATGCTCTTCTTGAGCTGGGCAAATTGCTTCTTCAGCCGCGGCACCGCAAAGTCGGTGAAGGCACGCACCTTGGGCACCGAAAGCCTGCCCTGCGGGCAGATCAAATGCGCGGGCATCTCCGGATCCTCGTCGCCGGCCAGTACGATCTCGAGCTCGCCGCGCGCGACCTGCTCTGCCACCTGGTAGGAATACATCCGCGCCACCCCGCGCCCGGCCACGGCGGAGGCCACCGCCGCATAAGTGCTGTTGACGACGAGGCGCGGAGTAAACTGCACCGTCCGGGCCGCCGACGAGCCGGCCTGCGGCACAAAGGTCCAGGAGTTCGGAAGATGCGCCATTGCCACGATCTGATGCTTGGCAAGATCGCCGGGCTCGGTGATGCGCGGGTGCTGCTTGAGATAGCGCGGCGCCGCCACGACGACGCGGCTGATCTCGCCGACCCGCATCGCCACCATCGTTGAATCCGCGAGAGGCCCGATGCGGAGCGCGATATCGACGCCTTCCTCGATCAGGTTGACCGCACGGTCGAACAGCAGAAGCTTTGCCGACACCGTCGGATAGGAATCGAGAAACGCATCGAGGATCGGCCGCAGTACCATCTCGCCAGACACAACAGGGGCGGTGATCGTGAGCAGGCCGCGCGGCGCCGTGCGCGGTCCGGCGGCAATGTCGTCGGCCTCCTCCAGCTCCGCGAGTACGCGGCGGCAGATCGCGAGATAGCGCTCGCCCTCCTCGCTCAGCTTGATCGATCGTGTCGTCCGGTGCAGCAGCTCGGCGCCGACCCGCTCTTCCAGGAAAGCGATGGCGCGGCTGACCGCTGCCGGTGAGCGGCCAAGCTTGCGCCCTGCGGCCGCGAGGCTTCCCTCGTCCACCGCGAGGACGAACACATTCATCGCATCCAGACGATCCATGCCTTCCCGTCGCCCCATCAAATTCCGGTGACAAGCTAGGCGTTCGTCTCCGCCGCGACAACTGCCGCCAAGGCCAGATCCGGCATTCGTTCGCGCCACGTAACAGTGTCTGCCGGACAACGTGTATTCGCAGCCGGGCCGCTGGAGCGTACCTCACACCCGAGGCCAGCCGCTGCTGGCTCAGGTTCTGGAAGCCAACAACAGGAGCCCGTCATGGGTATCGAACAGAAGGTCGCCATCATCACCGGAGCATCGCAGGGCATCGGCGCCGCCCTGGTCAAGGGTTTTCGTGATCGCAACTACCGCGTCGTGGCAACGGCCCGCTCCATCAAGCCGTCGGGCGACGACGATGTTCTCGCCGTTCCCGGCGACATCTCGGATAGAGCCACCGCCGAGCGCGTGGTCTCGCAAGCCGTCGCCCGCTTCGGCCGAGTCGACACGCTGGTGAACAATGCCGGCATCTTCGTCGCAAAGCCGTTCACGCAGTACACGGCCGAAGACTATGCGGCGGTGATGGGGACCAATGTCGCAGGTTTCTTCAACGTCACGCAGCTCGCCATCGCCGAGATGGAAAAGCAGGGTTCTGGCCACGTCGTCCAGATCACCACCACCCTGGTCGAACAGGCGAACTCGAACGTCCCCTCGGTGCTGGCCTCGCTGAGCAAGGGCGGACTGAGCGCCGCGACCAAGTCGCTCGCGATCGAATATGCCAAGCGC
The DNA here is from genome assembly GCF_002266465.3 of Bradyrhizobium symbiodeficiens. Lineage (NCBI taxonomy): Bacteria > Pseudomonadati > Pseudomonadota > Alphaproteobacteria > Hyphomicrobiales > Nitrobacteraceae > Bradyrhizobium > Bradyrhizobium symbiodeficiens. Next base: position 5,064,895 of record NZ_CP029427.2, read on the forward strand.
GGCATCCGCGTCAACGCGGTCTCCCCCGGCATCATCAAGTCGCCGATGCATCCGGTCGAGACGCATGCCCAGCTCAGCGCGCTGCACCCGGTCGGCCATATGGGCGAGATGTCCGACATCGTCGATGCCGTGCTCTATCTCGAGGGTGCTTCCTTCGTCACCGGCGAGATCCTGCATGTCGACGGCGGCCAGAGCGCCGGCCACTGAGCCGAGGATAAACACGATGCCCATCGTCACCATTCAAGTGACCCGCGAGGGAACGACGCCGGGAGCGGCGTCGATCACGGCGGAGGAAAAGGCCGCCCTGATCAAGGGATCGAGCCAGCTGTTGCTCGACGTGCTCGGCAAGCCGCTCGATTCCACCTTCGTCGTGATCGAGGAAGTCGACCTGGATAATTGGGGCTGGGGCGGCCTGCCCGTGCCTGAATTCCGGCGCCGCCGCGCCCAGACCGGATGATCCGCGCGCCATTGCGCGCAGGAGGATGAGATGACCAACGCAGATACGAAGCAACACATCGAGACCCGGCTGCACCCGCAGCCGGGATCAGACTCAAGGTCAACTTCACAAAGAACCTGGCGATATGCCGTGGCGGGCTTGTCCGCGTCATTGGTCGGCCTTGGCCTCGCGCGCTTTTCCTATACCCCGCTGATCCCGGCCCTGATCGCTGCAAAATGGTTCAGCGCATCAGACGTCGTCTATCTCGGTGCGGCGAACCTTGCCGGCTATCTCGCCGGCGCGCTCGCCGCACGGGCTGTCGCTTCGCGCATCGGCGCGGTCCCTGCGCTGCGAGCGATGATGCTGCTGGCGACCCTCTCCTTCTTCGCCAGTTCGGCACCGGTGTCGTTTACCTGGTTCTTCGCCTGGCGCTTTCTGTCAGGTCTCACCGGCGGCATCATCATGGTGCTGGCGGCTTCCGTCATTCTGCCGCACACCTCACCCGCACGGCGCGGCATCGTCGGCGGCGTGATCTTTGCCGGCGTCGGCCTCGGCGTCGCAGCATCGGGCACGCTGGTGCCGCTCTTGTTGCAACAGGGCCTGCAGCAGAGCTGGTATGGCCTTGGCGCGCTCTCGGCCCTCCTCACGCTCGCGAGCTGGTGGAACTGGCCTGCTGACGCCAAGGGCAATGCGGCTCCTTCGCATCAGGCAAAGCCCCATCGAGCCTCGCCCGCCGCCCGCGCGCTGCTGGTCCAATACGGTCTCAACGCGGTAGCGCTGGTGCCGCACATGGTTTTCATCGTCGACTTCGTGGCCCGTGGCCTTGGCCAGGGAATTGCCGCGGGATCGCACTACTGGGTGCTTTACGGCCTTGGCGCGATCGTCGGTCCGCTCGCCACCGGCCATCTCGGTGACCGGTCCGGATTTGGACCGGCATTGCGCGCGGCCTTCCTGATCGAGGCGGCCGCTGTGCTGCTGCCGACCGTCAGCACCGCGCCGGTTTCGCTGATCGTATCGAGTGTTGTGGTCGGCGCCTTCACGCCGGGCATCGTGCCCCTGGTGCTCGGTCGCATCCACGAACTCGTGCCGCATTCGGCCGAACAACAGCGCGCGACCTGGAGCCACGCCACTACGAGCTTTGCGCTGTTCCAGGCCGCAGCGGCCTACGGGTTCTCGTGGATCTATGCGCAGACCGGTGGCGACTATCTGGTCCTGTTCGGACTCGGCGGTGCGGCGGTGGTGCTGGCACTGGCGATCGACCTTGCACTGGCACTTACCACACGCAAGGCATGAGCATAGGCGGCGATGCGATCAGGAATATCGCATCACGCCGTCGTCGATCCGGCCGAAGCGCAAGGAGACGATGTCGAGCGCGTAGTTCTGGTACAGCCGCCACGGCTGCTTCGAGCCCTGCTTCGGCATCTTGGCCACCGAACGCTGCACATAACCCGAGGTGAAGTCCAGCGAGGGCTGTGCCGTGATCTCCGGGTCGTCATTATGCGGCATGCACTGGCGGAAATTGTGCCGGTCCATGTAGTTGATGAGCCGGCAGACATATTCGCAGGTGAGGTCGCATTTCAGCGTCCAGGACGCATTGGTGTAGCCGAACGCCGAGGCCATGTTGGGCACGTCGGCATACATCATGCCCTTGTAGGTCAGCGTATTGGCGAAATCGACGGCACGGCCGTCGACACTGACGTCGAGACCGCCGACGACCTGCAGCACCAGCCCGGTCGCCGTCACGACGATGTCGGCGGCCAGTTCGCTGCCATCCTTCAGGCGAATGCCGTCGCTCGTGAACGTGTCGATCTCGCTGGTGACAACGGTGGCGCGCTGCTCGCGGATCGCCGCGAACAGATCGCCGTCCGGCACCAGGCACAACCGCTGGTCCCAGGGATTGTAGCGCGGCGTGAAATGGGTGGCGACGTCGTAGTCCGGGCCGAGCGCCATCTGCACGCCCTTGAGGACCAGCTCCTTGACCTTCGCAGGACGGCGCCGGCTAAGCTGGAAGAAGAACATTCCCCACATCACGTTGCGCCAGCGGATGACATGATAGGCAAGCCGCGTCGGCAAATTACGGCGGATCTTGTTGGCGACGGGATCCTGCGCCGGACGCGACACCACATAGGTCGGCGAACGCTGCAGCATGGTGACCTGTGCCGCCTTCTTGGCGAGCTCCGGCACCAGCGTCACCGCGGTCGCGCCCGACCCGATCACCACGACGCGCTTGCCCGCGTAGTCGATGTCCTCGGTCCATTTCTGCGGATGGACGATGCGCCCGGCGAAATCGGCGGAGCCCTTGAACTCCGGCGTGTAGCCCGCCTCGTATTTGTAATAACCCGAGCACATGAAGAGGAAATTGCAGGTGAAGCGCACCAGCTCGGTCGCGCCCTCCCCCGTGATGCGTTCAGCCTCGATGGTCCAGCGTGCGTCCGGCGTCGACCACGAAGCGCGCTTGACGCGATGGCGGAAGCGGATGTGCTTCTCGATGCCGTTCTCGGCCGCGGTCTCACGCACATAGTTCAGGATCTGCGGCCCGTCTGCGATCGCCTTCGGATCGGTCCACGGCTTGAAGGAATAGCCGAGCGTGAACATGTCGCTGTCCGAACGGATGCCGGGATAGCGGAACAGGTCCCAGGTGCCGCCGATGCAGTCGCGCCCCTCCAGAATGACGTAGCTCTTGCCCGGGCACTTCTTCTGCAAATGATAGCCCGCGCCGATGCCGGACAGGCCGGCACCGACGATGAGGACGTCGAAATGTTCTTGTTGCATGGTTTCCTCCGCCGGGCGGATTGTCGGACCGGCGCTGCTGGCCGTCAATTGGCAATCAGCGTGCAGCAACTGGAAAGCGAGTTGAATTCCATGCGCCGAAACGATGAAGCCCCGGATCGCTCCGGGGCTTCTTGCGTTCCTGACCGATGCTGCGTCTCAGTACCGGTAGTGATCGCTCTTGTAAGGACCTTCCTGCTTGACGCCGATGTAGTCGGCCTGGTCCTTGCGGAGCTCGGTGAGCTTGACGCCGATCTTGGCGAGGTGAAGACGCGCGACCTTCTCGTCGAGCGACTTCGGCAGCACATAGACCTCCTTCTTGTACTTGCCGTCCTTGTTGTTGGCGTAAAGCTCGATCTGCGCCAGCGTCTGGTTGGTGAAGGAGGCCGACATCACGAAGGACGGATGGCCCATCGCGTTGCCGAGGTTCACGAGGCGGCCTTCCGACAGCATGATGATGCGGTGCTTGTCGGGGAATTCGATCTCGTCGACCTGCGGCTTGATGTTGGTCCATTTCAGGTTACGCAGACCCGCGATCTGGATCTCGTTGTCGAAGTGACCGATGTTGCAGACGATGGCGCGATCCTTCATCGCGCGCATGTGCTCGATGGTGATGATGTCCTTGTTGCCGGTCGCGGTGACGAAGATGTCGGCGCGCGGCGCCGCGTCTTCCATGGTCACGACTTCGTAGCCTTCCATCGCGGCCTGCAGCGCGCAGATCGGATCGACTTCCGACACCATCACGCGGCAGCCGGCCTGGCGCAGCGAGGCCGCCGACCCCTTGCCGACGTCGCCGAAGCCGGCGACCATCGCGACCTTGCCCGACATCATCACGTCGGTGCCGCGGCGGATGCCGTCGACCAGCGATTCACGGCAGCCATAGAGGTTGTCGAACTTCGACTTGGTGACGCTGTCGTTGACGTTGATGGCGGGCCACAGCAGCGTACCGGCCTTCTGCATGTCATAGAGACGATGCACGCCCGTGGTGGTCTCTTCGGAGACGCCCTTGATGCTCTCGGCAATCGCGGCGAAGTAGCCCTTCGGCTTCTCCTTGAGCTGCTTCTTCAACAGCGCGAAGAAGACTTCCTCTTCTTCCGAACCGGGCTTGTCGAGGAAGGCGGTATCGCCCTTCTCGGCGCGCAGGCCGAGATGGACGTACATGGTGGCGTCACCGCCGTCGTCGAGGATCATGTTCGGGTGGCCGCCGCCGTGCCAGTCGAACAGTTTTGCGGTGTAGTCCCAGTACTCGGCCAGCGTCTCGCCCTTGACCGCGAACACCGGAATGCCGGCGGCTGCGATCGCCGCTGCGGCGTGGTCCTGCGTCGAATAGATGTTGCAGGAGACCCAGCGGATGTCGGCGCCGAGGGCCGCCAGCGTCTCGATCAGCACGCCGGTCTGGATCGTCATGTGCAGCGAGCCGGCGATGCGGGCACCCTTCAGCGGCTGCTTCGGGCCGTACTCCTCGCGGGTGGCCATCAGGCCGGGCATCTCAGTCTCGGCCAGCGAGAGCTCCTTGCGGCCGAAATCGGCGAGCGAAATGTCCTTGACGATGTAATCGGTGAAGCCGGGCTTCGCGTTCATGTCTGTTTCCTAATTTGTGGGTTCAGCGTCTCAGTGCAACGCAAGCTGAACGCTTCGTGTCGGTACTAACCCCTCTCCCCATTCTTATGCGGAGAGGGCTGGGGTGAAGGGGCTCTCTCCAAGCACCGAGCTTGCGGAGAGTCCCCCTCACCCGCCGCTTCGCGGCGACCTCTCCCCGCAAGCGGGGCGAGGTAAGAGCATCAGAGCGCGCGCTTGAGCTGCTCGACGAGGTCGGTCTTCTCCCAGGAGAAGCCGCCCTCGTTGTCGGGCGTGCGACCGAAATGACCGTAGGCCGAGGTGCGCGCGTAGATCGGGCGGTTGAGATCGAGATGGCTGCGGATGCCGCGGGGCGTCAGATCCATCGCTTGCGCCGCCGCCTTCTCGAGCTGGTCCTCCGACACCTTACCGGTGCCGTGGGTGTCGATGTAGATCGACAGCGGACGCGCCACGCCAATGGCGTAGGCGAGCTGGAGCGTGCAGCGGTCGGCAAGACCGGCGGCAACGATGTTCTTGGCGACGTAGCGCGCGGCATAGGCCGCCGAGCGGTCGACCTTGGTCGGATCCTTGCCGGAGAACGCGCCACCGCCATGCGGAGCCGCGCCACCGTAGGTATCGACGATGATCTTGCGGCCGGTCAGGCCGGTATCACCATCGGGGCCACCGATGAAGAATTTGCCGGTCGGGTTGATGTGCCAGATGGTCTTCGGCGTGATCCAGTCCTTCGGCAGCGCCTCGCGCACATAGGGCTCGACGATGTCGCGGATCTGCGTGGACGAGATGTCCTCGATCAGGTGCTGGTGCGAGACCACGATCTCGCGCACGCCGACCGGCTTGCCGTTCTCGTACTGCACGGTGACCTGGCTCTTGGAGTCGGGGCCGAGCACCTTCTCCTTGCCGGAGTGACGGGCTTCGGAGATCAGGCGCAGGATCTTGTGGGCGTAGAAGATCGGCGCCGGCATCAGATCGGGCGTCTCGTTGGTGGCGTAACCGAACATGATGCCCTGGTCGCCCGCGCCCTCTTCCTTGACCTCGCCCGGCTGAAGCGCATCGACGCCCTGCGCGATGTCGGCCGACTGCGGATGCAGGAGGATCTCGATGTCGCAGGTCTTCCAATGGAAGCCTTCCTGCTCGTAGCCGATATCCTTGATCGCGCCGCGGACGACGCCCTCGATCTGCTCATTGGTCACCGACTTCGGACCGCGGGTCTCACCGGCGATCACCACCTTGTTGGTGGTCGCGAGCGTCTCGCAGGCGGCGCGGATCTGCCAGGGGTCGATGCCGGCCTTCGGCCCTTCGCGGTAGAACAGATCGACGATCTCGTCGGAAATCCGGTCGCACACCTTGTCCGGATGACCCTCGGACACGGACTCGCTGGTGAAGAGATAGGACGCGCGCATCAGTAACCCCTTGTTCCGCCACTAAGCCGGCGGGCGTTTGCGATTTTTACCTGTGAATGAAGTCAATCACGCCGGCGCGAGATGACGTAGGATTCGTCGAGAAACCAGAGCCCATTGTACTTCCGCAGCACGTCCCTGGCGGCATCCAGAGTGCGGCCGTTTTGAGTCATTTCTGTCAACCGGTCGTCCTCAATCTGAGCGACATACACCGCCGCATTCCACGCTGCAAAGGCCGTCGAGGTTCCGATAGTGCCGGTTACCTCGTTGGGCAGCGCTTCCATATCATACCTGAAGATCGAGCGGTTATCCGCATATGCATTAAAATTTAAGTCGCGGCCCAACGAGCCAAGTTCATACTTAACGGCGCGCAATAGCTCATGACGGCTCACGGCGAAAGGATTTTCTCCGGGCCAGATCGCCTGGATCATTTCCATGCCCGGATCCTGGCCATGGGAGTGGATTCCGATCAATCGCCCTCCCGGCCGAAGCGCCTTTGCCAGGGGGGCGATGATCCGCTTGGCCCGGAAATTGACCGAGGACAGGGCCCGGTAGGGCTGGGACGCGATGACGAGGTCGAAATTGGCCTCGGTCTGGCCCGGCCGCGGAATGGTCGAATCCAGCAGGAATCGGTGATCCTCGCGGTAAAGCACGAGGACCACGGGCCGTTCGTACAGCGGCATGGCGGTGCGCGGGCTGATCGCGGCACGCCAGTTCTGCTCCAGGAATGGCCGGAGCTCGGCGATCTGCTGCTCGAATTCACCTGACGAGGCGCCCCGCAGCGGCACCTCGTGCCAGACGGTCGCCGCCGCCGCGGCTGGCGATGCCGGCGTCAGCCAGGGCGCCTCCGAGTAGAACATGTTGGTGAAGACGAACACCGACGCCGGATGCTCGAAAATGCGGTCCGGCACCTTCTCCAGCGTCAGGCGCAGATCCTCCAGGCTGAGCTCCTTGCCGGCAACGTAGAACGGCATGTGGGGGTAGCGCTGGTGCGTCGCGCGCAGCACCCGCGCCAGCACCGTGCCGTCGCCGACGCCGGCGTCGAACAGGCGCAGGGCCGGTGGGCGCGGATGGATGGAGGCGAGCTCCAGCGCGACCCTGTCGGCGACCACCCGCTTTTCGCTGCAGGTGTGGACGAACAGCAGGTATTTCTGCCGGTTCTCGAAGAAGCGGAAATTGCCGCGCGGGTCGCGCTTTTCGGGCGGCACCTGAAGCCCCCGCGGCGGCGGCACTCCCCCGGCCATCGATGCCGCCATATAGGCCTGGATCCGGTCCAGCGTGTCGATGGTGATGCGCTTGCCCTCGCGCAGGCGATGCACCAGCTTCCCATCGTTCACCGCGCGCCGGCCGAACGTCGATTCCGCCATGTCCGCCTTGCGGCAGAACTCGGTGATCTGGCTGAGGATTTCGTCGTTTTTCATGAGTGGGACGCGGTGGGCAGAAAAATTGGGCTTCGCCTCCTAGCAAAATCTGCCCACTAAAGGAATAGCAGCTGTCTGACTTTTCCTCGTCTGCTCACGCCAGCGTGGCCCGTGAACCCCCACGGCAAGCCGGACAACAAACAAGCGCCTTCCTTTGATGGGGACCTTCGCCATGCGCCGCCTGCTCGTCGCGCTCAGTCTGCTTGCCGCAATCCTGGGGTCGGCGCCCGCGGCCGCGCAGGCCCGCAACCAGCTCGGGCCGCTCTGCACCACCGACACGACGCCGGCCGACAAGATGATCGACGCCTGCACCAAGATCATCGCTCTGAAGGCGTTTCGGGGCGAGCAGCTTGCGACGATCCATTTCTGGCGCGCCGTCGGCTGGAACAAGAAGGGCGACTACGCGAAAGTCGTCACCGACGCCACCGAAGCGATCCGGCTCCAGCCGAGCCAGGCAGCCTACAACCTCAGGGGATCCGCCTATTACGACAAGGGCGACTACGACATCGCGATCGCAGACTTCGACGACGCGCTGAAGCTCGGACCACCCAGCGGCACCATCTTCCACAATCGGGGCAACGCCTGGCGCGGCAAGCACGACTATGCGAAGGCCATTGCCGACTACGACATGGCGATCAAGGCCGATCCGAAAGCGACGTTTTCGTTTCAGAACCGGGGCATCTCGAAACAGGCCCTAGGCGATCTCGACGGCGCGCTTGCCGATATCAACCAGGCGATCCGGCTCGATCCCTCGCTGCCGCAGCCGCTGATCAACCGCACCGCGATCTGGCGCGCCAAGGGCGATCTCGACCGCGCCATCGCTGACGGCAGCGAGGCGATCCGGCTCGCCAGGGAGAAGCCGCCGGCCAATATCACGACGCCGCCGAACAGCGTGCTGATCTCCGGCTACACCCATCGCGCGCTGGCCTATGAAGCGAAGGGCGACTACGCAAGTGCTCGCGAGGACTACAAGGCGACGCTCGCGATCGCAGCATCCGATGCCGGCAGCAAGGCCAACCAGGCCACAGCAAAGGTGCGGCTGTCGCTGGTGACCGAGACGAGCGCGCCGATCCCCCGCGATGCGCCCTCGCCAGCGACGCAACCGAATGCGGTCCCCGCCCCGCAGCAGAAGACGGGCGCAGCGCAGCTTTCCTCACCTGCGCCAGCCGCTCGCGGCGCACGCATGGCGCTGATCATCGGCAACGGCGCCTATGCGCACGTCAAGGCGCTGGCCAATCCGGCCAACGACGCACGCGCCGTCGCAAAGAGCCTGCGCGATATCGGCTTCACCGTGTCGGAAGGCATCGATCTCGATCGCGCCGCGATGCAGAAGATGACACGCGACTTCCTGCGCGAGGCCGCGCGGGCGCAGGTCGCGGTGGTCTATTATGCCGGCCATGGCGTCCAGGTCGACGGCCGCAACTATCTCATTCCCATCGACGTCGAGCTCAAGCCGGGCACGGCCATGACCGAGGCGATGATCGACATGGACACGATCATGGCCGGCCTCGACGACCAGGTTCGCACCAACATTTTGATATTCGATGCCTGCCGCAACAATCCCATGGCCCCGAAGGTCGTATCCGCCGGCGCCAATCGCAGCATCGAAGGCGCCTCGGGCCTCGCGGCGCCAACGAGTCTCGGCACGGGTGCGACGCTCGGAGCAGGCACATTGATCGCCTTCGCCACCGCGCCGGGCCAGGTCGCGCTCGACGGCGAAGGCGCCAACTCGCCGTTCTCCGCCGCGCTGTCACGCCACCTCGGCACGCCGGGGCTGGAAGTGCAGCAGATGCTGACGCGGGTGCGGGCCGAGGTGGTCTCGTCCACGAAGAGCAAGCAGGTGCCGTGGTCGAACTCGTCGCTGCTGGGCGAGGTTTATCTGGCGGAGAAGTGAGGGGTTAAAGGTAGCCCGGATCTAGGGAAGCGACGTCCGATGCAACTGATCCCGCATGTCGCTTTGCTCATGCGGGCTACGACTGCTTCCCAACACTCAACCGTCATCGCCCGGCTTGACCGGGCGATCCAGTACGCCGAGACGGCGTGTTTCAATCGAGAAGCTGCGGCGTACTGGATTCCCCGCCTTCGCGGGGAATGACAGCAGCCGCGCGGTAACTCAGTTACCCCACACTTCCTTTGCGATTTCGACCGCAAGGCTCAGCTTCGCCCACTGCTCTTCCTCGGAAAGGACGTTGCCCTCTTCAGTCGAAGCAAAGCCGCATTGCGGCGAGAGCGCGAGCTGCTCCAGCGGGGCGAACTTGGCGGCTTCTTCCAGACGGCGCTTGATGTCGTCCTTCTTCTCGAGCTCGCCGAACTTCGAGGTGATGACGCCGACCACAACGACCTTGTTGCCCTTGGGCAGGAAGCGCAGCGGCTCGAAGCCGCCGGCACGGTCGCTGTCGTATTCGAGAAAATAGCCGTCGTAATTGGTGCCGGCGAGCATGGTCTCCGCGACCGGCTCATAGCCGCCCGAGGAAATCCAGGTCGAACGGAAATTGCCGCGGCAGACATGCGTCGTCACCACCATGTCGGCGGGCTTCTCGGCCAGCGCGTAATTGATGATGCGGGCATAGATCTGCTGGAGACCGTCCGGATTGTCGCCGCGCTCGCGCGCCTTCTGCAACTCGTCCTGCGAGCAGAGATAGGCCCACACGGTGTCGTCGAACTGGAGATAGCGGCAGCCGGCGTCGTAGAAGGCCTTGACCGCTTTCCGATAGGTCTTGCCGAGGTCTTCGTAGAAGGCCTCGAGATCGGGATAGACTTCCTTCGAGATCGCCTTGCGGCCGCCGCGGAAATGCAGCACCGCGGGCGACGGGATCGTCATCTTGGCGGTGACGTGGGCCTGGTCGGCGACCTTCTTCAGGAAGCGGAAGTGGTCCAGCATCGGGTGATCGGCGGGGAAGTCGAGCTTGTCGATCACCCGCACAGCGTCGTGCCGGGTCTCCACGCCCGCGAACTGGATGCCTGCGTCGGGATGAAACAGCTCGCAGCCGGTGAGCTTGGCCAGGAAGTCGAAATGCCACCAGGAGCGGCGGAATTCGCCGTCGGTCGCGAGCTTAAGGCCGAGCGAGGCCTGCTTGTGCACGACCTTCTCGATCTCCACGTCCTCGATCTTGCGCAGATCGTCGGCCGAGATCTCGCCCTTCTCGAGCCGGCTACGGGCTTCCTTGATCTTGGCCGGACGCAAGAGGCTGCCGACCTCGTCGGCGCGGAAGGGGGCTCTGTTTCGCTGCATGTCTTACTCCCTGGACATTTTAGTTTAGTGAGCTGCGGCCCCGGCGACGCCGAGATGGCGTTCCAGAACCGAAGGGTCGGCTTTCAGCGCGGCGCTCGGAGCGTCGTGGACGATCGTTCCGCGCTCCAATATCACAACGCGGTCGGCCAGCCCCAGAATCTTTTGGGCATTCTGTTCGACGATGATCGAGCAGATGCCGCCTGCCCGCGTGATACTGCCGATCGCCTTCAAGAGCTCCTCGACGATGATGGGAGCAAGGCCCTCGGTCGGCTCGTCCAGCAGCAGCACTTTCGGGTTGAGGGTGAGCGCGCGGCCGATCGCCAGCATCTGCTGCTCGCCGCCGGAGAGCTGGTTGCCGAAATTGCTCCGTCGCTCCTTCAGCCGCGGGAACATCTCGTAGACCTTCTCGACCGTCCATGGACCGGGCTGCGCGACCGCGGTCATGTTCTCCTCGACCGTCAGCGAGCGGAAGATGTTGCGCTCCTGCGGCACCCAGCCGATGCCGGCGCGTGCCCGCTGGTCGGGCCGGAGCGAAGTGACATCGGCGCCGGCGAGCGCCACGCTGCCGGAAAAGCGGCGGGTGACACCGACGATCGAATTGATCAGCGTGGTCTTGCCGGTACCGTTGCGGCCCAGCAGCGCCAGCACCTGCCCCTCGGCGAGCCACAAGGACATGTTGGGCAGCACCACCGCTTCGCCATAGCCGGCGCGCAACGCCTCGATCGCGAGCAGGTCAGACATTGACCGCCTCCTCGCCGAGATAGACGGCCTTGACCTGCGGATCGCGCGCGACCTGCTCGGGCGGGCCCTCGGTGAGCAGCCCGCCCGAAACAAGCACGGAGATGCGGTCGGCGAAGGAGAACACGAGGTCCATGTCGTGCTCGATCAAGAGCACGGTGACGTCGCGCGGCAGGCTGCCGACGACCGCAAGAATGTCGTGGCGCTCGCTCTCGGGCACGCCGGCAGCGGGCTCGTCGAGCAGCAGCACGCGCGGCTTGGCCGCGATCGCGACCGCGATCTCGAGCAGGCGCTGCTTGCCGTAGGGCAGCGTTACGGTCTGTTCGTTCATGACCTCGAGCAGATGGAAGCTCGCGAGCAGATCGGCGATCTCACCGTTGACGTCGCTGCGCGTGCCCATCCGCCGCCACCAGTCGCCGCCATGGCCGAGGCGCTCGGAGACGGCAAGGCCGATGGTCTCGAGCGGCGTCAGGTCAGGATAGAGCTGGTTGATCTGGAAGGTGCGCGACAGGCCGCGCAGCACGCGCTTGTGCACGGGAAGATCGGTGATGTCCTGGCCTTCGAGCAGGATGCGGCCCGAGTTCGGCTTGAGCACACCGGTGAGCTGGTTGATCACCGTGGTCTTGCCGGCGCCGTTGGGACCGATCAGCGCGTGGCGGGCACCCTGCTCGATCTTCAAGGAGAGATCGCGGGTGACGCGCAGGCCGCCGAACTGCTTTTCGAGGTTCTGGGTTTCGAGCGCGATAGTCATGTGTCGCTCTCCGGCACGGCGACGACCGCCTTGCGACCGGCAATCTGCTTGATGATCAGGTTCGGCACGTACAGCACCCAGCGATGCAGGCGCTGGCGCCCGACCAACACGATCACGACCAGCACCAGGCCGATCCAGAACTGCCAATATTGCGGGGTGATCGTGGAGAACACTTCCTGGAGCAGGCGGAAGATCACCGCGCCGATCAGCCCGCCGTAGAGATAACCGGTGCCGCCGATGACGAGCACCAGCATCAGATCGGCGGAGCGTTCGAAGGCGAAGACGTCGAGCGAGGCGATCGCGGTTGTCTGGGTGAACAGCGCGCCCGCGACGCCGGCATAGAATGCCGCGAGCGTATAGATCGCGATCAGGCGACGGTTGACGGGAATGCCGATCGCGGCGGCGCGCAGCGGATTGTTCTTGATTGCGCGCAGCGACAGGCCGAACGGCGAATGCACGACGCGGCGGGCGAACAGGAAGAGCAGGAACAGGACGGCGAGCGAATAGAAGAAGCCGGCCTTGCCGAACATGTCGAACGGGATCACGCCGAGGATCGGCTGCATCTCGATGCCCTGCAGGCCGTCGGTGCCGCCGGTGATGTTGGAGAAGCGTTCGGCGAGCGCTTCCAGCAGCAGCGCGATACCGAGCGTCACCATCAAGCGGGTGAGATCGACGCCGCGGATCACCAGGAAGCTGGTGGCAAAGCCGAGCACCATCGCGGCAAGGCCGGCGACGATCAGCGCGAGCACGGGCTCGTTGACCATACCATGAAGCGCGAGCAGCCCCGCCGCATAGGCGCCGACGCCGAAGAAGGCGGCGTGGCCGAGCGAGACGATACCGGCATAGCCGAGGATCAGATCCAGCGACATCGCAAACAGCGCCAGCCGCAGGATGTCGGTCATGATCAGATAGCGCGTGGGAAACGCGAAGCCGCAGGCCAGCACGATCAGCCAGAAGGCGACTTCGCCATAGTGCCAGCGCGCCTGGCGCTGGGCGTGATGACCGACGTCGGAGGAAGCGCTCATCGGCGAACTCAACGCGCGGCAGTGCGGCCGAACAGGCCGTTCGGGCGCCAGATCAGGATCACGATCATCATGGTGTAGATCACGAAGGGGCCCATCTTCGGCACGTAATATTTGCCGGCGACGTCGCCGATGCCGAGCAGGAGCGAGGCCAGGAATGGGCCGGTGATCGAGGACGAGCCGCCGACGGTGACCACGATCAGGAAGTAGATCATGAACTTCAGCGGGAAGTAAGGATCGAGGCCGAGGATCTCGGCGCTCAGCGCACCACCGAGGCCGGCGAGCCCGCATCCGAAGGCAAAGGTGAAGGCGAACACTTGCGGCACGTTGATGCCGAGGCCGCTCGCGGCGCGCGGGTCGTCGACGGCGGCGCGCAGGCGGCTGCCGAAGCGTGTCTTGGCCAGCACCATTTGGAGGCCGATGGTGAGCAAGCCGCAGATCACGATGATCATCAGCCGGTAGCGGCCGATACCGACCCCGAACAGATCGAACTGGCCCTGGAGCGCGGCCGGCAGGTTGATGAAGACCCGCGACGAGCCCTGAATATAGTCGACGGCGGCGACCGACATGAAGGTCAGGCCGATGGTGAACAACACCTGATCGAGATGGCTGCGCGCATAGAGATGGCGGTAGAGCGTGCGCTCGAGCACGATGCCGATCGCGGCTGACGAGACGAAAGCGAGTGGCAGCGCTGCGAAGAACGGCCAGCCCATCCGGTTGACCAGCACCATGCAGACATAGCCGCCGGCCATGGCGAAGGCGCCGTGGGCGAGATTGACGAAGTTCATCAATCCGAGCGTGACCGCGAGCCCGCAAGCCAGCACGAACAGCAGCATGCCGTAGGCGACGCCATCGAACAGGTTGGTGAGGATAGAGGTCATTGAGGGTCGAAGATCATTTCAGGTGTAGCCCAGGGCCGTGCTGCGCTCCCTCTCCCGCTTGCGGGAGAGGGTTGGGGAGAGGGTGTCTCCGCAATGGGACAGTCCCCTAGTGGAAAGAAACCTCACCCGACGCTTCGCGTCGACCTCTCCCGCAGGCGGGAGAGGTGAAGCGAGCGCGTCACTTCTTGGTCTTGCCGAGATCCTTGACGGCCTCGAAGGTCTGGAACTCGACGTTGTAGAGCTCGCCGTCGACCTTCTCGACCTTGCGGATGTAGATGTTCTGGACGATGTCGCGAGTCTCGGGGTCGATCGAAATCGGGCCGCGCGGGCTCTCCCACTTCTGCCCCTTCATGGCCTCGACCAGCTTGGTGCCGTCGGTGTCGCCGTTCGTCTTCTTGAGCGCCTCGTAAATCAGGTGGATGCCGTCATATCCGCCCACCGCCATGAAGCCCGGACGATTGCCGAACGCCTTCTTGTAGGCTGCGACGAAATCCTTGTTCATCTGCGATGGGTGCGCTGCGGAGTAGAGATGCGCGGTGACCGTGCCGAGCACGGCGTCGCCCATGTTGTTGAGCAGGTCGTCGTCGGTGACGTCGCCCGGTCCGATCACCTTGATGCCGGCCTTGTCGAGGCCGCGCTCGGCATATTGCTTCATGAAGTTGCCGCCCTGGCCGGCCGGCACGAACACGAAGATCGCGTCCGGCTTGGCGTCCTTCATGCGCTGCAGGAACGGCGCGAAGTCGGGATTGGCGAGCGGCGTCTTGACCTCTTCCACCACCTCGCCGCCACCGGCGGTAAAATGTTGTTTGAAGAAATTGAGCGCGTCATTGCCCGGCGCGTAGTCGGAGGTCAGCGTCGCCACCTTCTTGATGCCGTTCTTCACCGCCCAGTCGCCGATGATGGTCGAGGATTGCGCCAGCGTGAAGCTGGTGCGTACGATATAGGGCGAGCGCTCGGTGATGATGGAGGTGCCCGCCGCCATCACGACCTCCGGAATCTTGGCCTGCGTCGCCAGCGGCGCCGCCGCGAGCGCGGCCGGCGTCACGCCGAAGCCTGCGATGAAGTTGACCTTGTCGTTGACGATCAGCTCCTGCGCGGCGGTCTTGGTCTTGTCCGGGATCGCGGCGTCGTCCTTGAGGATGATCTCGATCTTCTTGCCGGCGACGGTGTCGCCCTTTTGCTGCATGTAAAGCTTGATCGCGTTTTCGATCTGCTTGCCGGTCGAGGCCTGGCCGCCGGTCATCGGCAGGATCAGGCCGATCTTGACGCTGTCCTCCGCCTTGGCAGGCGCAAAACCTGCAACGCCCGCGATGGCGGCTGCTGCTACGGTGCGTGAAAAAATTCTGCGTTCGAACATCAGATGTCCCTCCCCTTCATTCCTGACCTGTTGTGCGCCAGACCGAGTACCCGGTCCTTGCCGCGCTCTAACCACGGACAAGCCATGCCGCGCGGCCACATGGCGTCCTCCGCAACCCCGTTGTCAATCGGACGTTGGGCGACCATTCGGCGCAAGCCGCGCGATCGGATTGACGGCAGGGGAGATATTTGTACGATTGTACAAATAAAATGGTCCTGTCAACAAAAAAGCCTTTCGATGCCTAGCCTAACCCTCCGCGCCATGCCGTACTCTAAGAGCGCCCGGCGGCGCCGTGGTTGGATGAATCCGCCTCTGCTTTGCAGAATTCGAACATTCGCCGGGCACGACTCAATTGACGTCCCCGCCCCAATCATGAATACGAACTGTATACCGTATCAACTGGCAAAGAGGCGATCGAGATCAAATAAGATGTATTATTATACCATTTTGTATACAGGCGAATTCGCCGCTGAATAGGCCAATTTTACTTGTTGAGGACTAGAGTGCGCCGCTGGCGCCCATCGGGCGTCCCCATCATCCGCGCCCGGTCCAGTTCGACCCAGAAGAGGCTCATGCGTATCCGTTTGCCTTCGACCGCTGCCGTCGTTGCCTTGCTGGCCTCCAGCCTTGCGGGCTGCGGCACCGTCAACGAAAGACTCTCCGCCGGCATGGGCGACTACGTCCCGCAATGGGCCGGCGGGCTGCCGGCCGATGCCCCGCCGCGGGCGGGCACGCCGCAATACGACGCCTATATGAAAGAGCGCGAACGCAAGCGGCTGCTGCCGGCGGCGGATCGCGAGAAGGAAGAGCAGGCGCAGAAGGGCGCGACGGGGACGACGTCGGGCAGCGCGGTACGCTGAGGGGCGAATGGCGAATAGGGAGTAGCGAATATACCCCTCTTCCATTCGCTACTCGCCACTCCCCATTCGCTAATCCACGAACACCACGGTCTTGCGGCCGTTGAGGATGACGCGGTCGTCGAGATGGTAGCGGATCGCGCGGGCCAGCACGCGCCGTTCGATGTCACGGCCCTTGCGGACGAGATCCTCAGGCGTGTCGCGATGGCTGATGCGCTCGACGTCCTGGTCGATGATCGGGCCCTCGTCGAGGTCACGCGTGACGTAATGCGCGGTGGCGCCGATCAGCTTGACGCCGCGCTCATGAGCCTGGTGATAGGGCTTTGCGCCCTTGAAGCCCGGCAGGAACGAGTGGTGGATGTTGATGCAGCGCCCCGAAAGCTTCGCCGACAGGTCGTCCGACAGGATCTGCATGTAGCGTGCCAGCACGACGAGATCGGTCTTCGTGTTATCCACGAGGTCCATGATCTGGCCCTCCTGCTCGCGCTTGGTCTCCTTGGTCACGGGCAGATGGTGGAACGGGATGCCGCCGAAATCGAGCCCGCCATAGACCTCGCGCGGATGGTTGGAGACGATCGCAGCTAGCGTCATCGGCAGTTCGCCGGTGCGCCAGCGATAGAGGATGTCGACCAGGCAGTGATCCGACTTCGACACCAGCAGCATCACCTTGCGGTGCGCGGCCCGGTCGCGCATCTGCCACTCCATGCCGAAACGCTCGGCGATCGCCGCAAAGCCGGTCTGCAGCGCCGACAGTTCCACGGCAAGATCGGCCGCGGTGAACACCACGCGCATGAAGAACTTCTTGGTCTCGATGTCGTCGAACTGCTGGGCATCGAGAATGTTCTGTCCGTTGTGGGCCAGGAAGGTCGACACCGCCGAGACGATGCCGGGGCGATCCGGACAGGACAGGGTCAGAACATATTGATGATCGGGCATGTTGATGAACGGGCTTGGCTCTGATGAAGGTTTGTGCGGCAGCTACGGGACGCGCCGCGATTTGCGCCCTGCTCTAGCACCGACGCGCCCCTTGCGCCAATCCCGGGGCTTGCCTCGGCGTAAAGCGTGGGGTCAGGATGAACGGACGATTGCGATTAATCCCGGAGCATTCCCATGGCCGACCGTTTGAACGGCACCCGCATCCTGATCCTGGAAACGCGCGAGGAGGCGCAGTTTTCCAAGTTGCTGGCCGAGCAAGGCGCAGAGGTCGTGCAGTGCCCGATGTTCACCATCCACGATGCGCCGGATCCGGCCCCGGTCGAGGCCTGGATCCGCCGCGCCATCGACAAGCCGTTCGACGATCTCGTGCTGATGACCGGCGAAGGCCTGCGGCGGATCATGAAGCTCGCGCGCGCACGCGGGCTCGACGCGGCCCTCGTCGCGGCCCTCTCCGGATCGCGAAAGTTCATCCGCGGCCCGAAACCAGGTAAGGCGCTGCGCGAGGTCGGCCTCGAACCGCATCAGACCACCGAGAAACCGACCACCGAGGGCGTGATCGAGATGCTGGGCAAGCTCGACTTGAGGGGGCACCGTATCGGCCTCCAGCTCTATCCGGACAAGGACCATAGCGCACTGACCGGCGCTCTGGCCGCGCAAGGCGCCGAGGTCGATGCGGTGCTGCCTTATGCCTACGATGCCAGCGCAGCGGATGCCAACATTGTCACCGCCATCGACGAGATGGCCGAGGGGCGGATCGATTCCATCGCGCTGACCAATCTCGGCCAGGTCCGCCGCCTGATCGAGGCAGCGAAGGCGCATGGCAGCGAGGCCAAGCTGCGCGCAGGCTTCGAACGGACGTTGATTGCGTCGGTGGGCCCGGCGGTCTCGGGCGAGCTTGCCGCGCACGGCTTGCGCGCCGACGTCTCCCCGGCCGATGACGCCTATTTCATGCGGCCGCTGATCTCGGCGATGGCCACGGCTCTGGCAGAGCGGAAGCCGGCGACGACCAGATAAGAGCTGAGCGCGGGAGCGGCATGCGACGGCTCTGATTGACACGTGCGCCCTCGGCCCTACGGTGCCGGAAATGAAAAGAAACCACACGGGCAGGGAATCGTCGTGACACGAGCCATCGCGCCTTGAGCACAGCCGCACGACCTTCTGCGCTCGCGCCGTTCCGCATCCGCAATTATCGCTTCCAGTGGCCATCCGATCTGCTCACCTCCTGGGCGTTCGAGGTGGAGACGCTCGTGCTCGGCTGGTACATCCTGGTCGAGACCGGCTCGGTGCTGTTGCTCACCGTGCTTGCCTCGCTTCAGTTCGTCGGAACATTGGTCGCGCCGGTGTTCGGCATGATCGGCGACCGCATCGGCCATCGCGACCTGCTGGTCGTGATGCGTCTTGCCTATACGGTGCTGTCGTCGACCATCATGGTTCTGGCGCTGAGCGGTCATCTGTCGCCGCTGAGCGTCATGATCATCGTCGCGGTCATGGGCCTGATCCGCCCCTCGGATCTCGGCGTCCGCGGCGCGCTGCTCGCCGAGATCATGCCGGCCGAGCAACTGGTGGGCGCCATCAGCGTCGCGCGCACGACCCAGGACAGCGCGCGCATCGCCGGAGCGCTGACGGGCGCCGGCCTGTTCGCCGTCCTCGGCATCGGCCTCGTCTATGTGGCGATCGCCTGCCTCTACTTCGTGGCCGCGCTTCTGATGCTGTGCCTGACCCGGCCCAAGAGAACCATCATCACGAGCGATCTTCCGGCCAACAGCCATGCGGTGTCGCGGCTGCTGGGAGACCTCAAGGAAGGGATCGTCTACGCCTGGAGCGGCCCGGGAATGCGTGCGGCGCTGTGCGTCGCCTTCCTGGCCAATCTCACCGCATTTCCCTTCACCGGCGGATTGCTGCCCTACATTGCCCGGGAGATCTTTCACACCGACCAGACCGGCCTCGGTTACCTCTCCGCGAGCTTCGCCGTCGGCTCGCTGATCGGCTCCATCACGCTGAGCCTCGTCAGCGGACTGCGCATTGCCCGGCTCCTGATCGGCGCAACGCTGGCCTGGTACGCCATGCTGCTGGTGTTCGTCGAAATCAGGACCATGCCGGTAGCGATGGCCTGCCTCGTGCTCGCCGGCATCGCCCAGAGCATGTCGATGATATCGGCTGCGGTGATCCTGATGCGGACGGCCAGCGCGCATCTGCGCGGCCGCGTGATGGGCGTGCGCATGATGGTGATCTACGGCCTGCCGATCGGGTTGCTCGCCGCCGGCAGCCTGATCGACGTCATCGGCTATTCCGCGACCGGTTCGCTCTATGCCGCCGCCGGCTTCATCGCCATGCTGGCGATCGCGATCCGGTGGCGTGCCGATCTCTGGCCGGTCAACGCTCCCGCCAATGCGCGCTAGGGCGTGCACTCATAAATTGGAGATGCCGTTGACGTCCGCTATCAGCTCGTTGATGCGCTGCTAGGTCAGGCGTCTAGCCGAGATGGAGGGCGGGAGCGCGATTAGCGTTCTCATCACCGATAGAAGCCAAAGGCCGCTCGATGACACCGGGATCGTAGCATGTGTCCTGTATCGAACATATGTTCCCTAGTGTGCACAGCAAAAAATTACTTCGGCCGGTCGGCCCGGAAGAGGCAGCAAATTGGAGGACTCATATCGGAACAACGCCATCTGTGAGAACTTGGCCCTCTAGACGTTGAGAGGTTGCCAATGCCCCGCTACTTTTTTGATGTTGAGGATGGTCACAGGCTTTTTGATTCCACGGGCTTTGTTTGCGATGACGATGTAGCGGCCCTCATCAGAGCGAGCGTGCTCGCCGTCGGTGTTTCACTCGATAGGCCCGAGGATGATCCAGGGCGTCGCATCGCCATAATCAGCGACGATGGGCGCGAGATTGGCACCGTTCCAGTGTATTCAAGGCCCTCGTACGAAAACCCGGCCCGATGACGTGCGACTGCTAAGTAGGCGCTTGCAATTGACCGTGAAGCCAGCCGGTTGTTCGTGGGGATTTCATCGGATCAGCCAGATCGGCTTCGGCCACACGCTGGTGGACGTCCTTGCACGACGGGCACTCAAGCGTCCGGATTTCGAAGCCAAATTGGCCGGGCGTAATTCGGGCGAGCACCGTTTCTTTTCGGCACGCTGGGCATAGCGTCCGAGGATAGTGGAACATTTCAAACGCCCTGTTGAGGCGGGAGCGTTACAGAACTCTCAGCCACCGTTAGTTGCCGTATTGGGACGGTGGTGACCAACTGTGGAGCTGTGCCAGGTGCAGCGCTGGTCAGTATTGCTCATCGCCAAGGCGAATTAACGTATCGTAAGTGAATTGGGTCGCCACTCGGTTCAATTTGCGCAATTTGCCTCAGCCAAGTGGTTGCCTGACAAGAAGGTAGCGCCTGTTGTTGCAATGGGCTGCACCTCTTCGGGTCTGCTAACGCGATTCTTCCTCCCACGTCGCGTTGATCAACTCGCGGACAGCATCGATGATTTGGTCCGGCCGGTAAGGTTTGGGAAAAAACCGGGCGCCTTCGGGAAGATCACCGGCTTGCACTTTGTAATATCCAGACGTCACAACGATCCTGACAGGCGGCCAACGTTTTCGGACAATTGTCGCCAATTCCAAACCGTTGATAGAACCCGCCATATCAACGTCGGTAAATATCAGCCGGATATCGGAATGCAGTGCCAGCAGCCGAATGGCCTCGTCCGCGTTGACGGCCTCCAGGATGTCGAATCCAGCGTCGCGAAGCATCTCGACCGCATCCATGCGAACGAACGTCTCATCCTCAACGACAAGAATCCGGACAGCTTTCATGATTGATTGCATCAGGCAGAACGCTCACAAAACTCGGGTGCAGTTGCTTGGCGTTCTCGACTTGGCCCTGAAAGTTGGCTTCGGCGCCCGATGTTGCTCAGGGCGGATCGAGAGAAAACTTGATTGTAAAAAGCGCCCCTCTTGGGGTGTTTCTTGAAATTTTCAACTCGCCCATCAACTGCCGGACCAGACCATTGATGACGCGAAAGCCAAGGCTGTTTCGCGGTTGATTGATGTCAAACCCTTCGGGCAATCCCATACCTTCGTCGGAAATCTCGACGATCAGATGTCCATCAATTTCCCGGGCATCCACCCGGATGACGCCAGGCGCGTCGACATAGGCATACTTGACGGCGTTGGTGACCAGCTCATTGACCAGCAACCCCAACGGAATGGCTTTGTCGGCGGAAATGATGACCGGGTCGGAATGATATTGAAGCTTGTGCTCGGGCGCGGATCGCTGCAGATTTTCGCAGAGATGACCGACAAAATCCGAGAGATCGACAAATCCGACCTTGCTGCCGCGCCATAAATGATCATGCACCTCGGCTATCGAAGAAACGCGCATGGCTGCATTTTCCAAAGCGTTCTTGACGTCCAAGGACTCTGAAGCGCGCGCCTGAACACGCAGCAAGCCAACGACCGAGGTCAGGCTGTTTTTCACCCGATGACTCATTTCCCGTGTCAGCAGAGCCTCGTGATCGCGGGCCTCTTCGAGCTTGGCATCCGCATGTTGACGCTCGATCGCAATACCCAGCAAGCCGGCGAAACCTGCAAGGAAGTCCGCATCGGCGTCGTCGAACTGGCCGGGGGCCGGACTGTCGGCTTCGAGGACGCCAAAGGGCGTGTTGCCCTCGCCCCCGCGTCTGATGAGAACGTTGATCGCACGTTTGATGCCATGATCAGCAAGGAGTTTGGGCGTCCTAAAGCGCGTCTCATCTTGCAAATGATTGGAGACGACCGATTGCCCGGTCTGAAATGCAAAGCCGGCGGGAGACTCGATATCCGCACCGAGAGACACGCGATCCACAGTACCCGCGGGCCAGCCGATGCCCGCACGCACGATCAGGCGATGATCGTCGGGGAGATATTCGAGGACTTTGGCGTATGAACACCCCAAACCTCGCGCGCTAAGTTCTGCGGCATTCTGGAGAATTTGCCGGAAATCTCGGGTCTGTAGCGCAGCGGTGCCAAACTCTCGCAGCAGAGCCTGTTGGCGACGACGATACGGAAGTTCATCCTGAGGATTGACAGGAGCATCCGAGACGGTCTGAAGGACCGGCTTCGGTTCGCTAGGCATGATGCCGCCCGTTCTGGATGGTCATTCCACCGGAAGTTGGGTCATGCCCTGGCTTCGAGAGCCTGCCACGCCAATCTACCTGTATAACCTAACCCACAACGCTTGCTGTGCCTGTTCGTTCCACGTAAGCGGATAGCGTTGTCAGGACTCTGGAGCCGTCCACTTCTTCAAGGGCGTGCACGCCCTAATCCCCGTACCCGCGCAGCTTCTCGATATCGAGGATGGTGACGCCGCCATATTCGAGCCGCAGCAGGCCTTCCTTCTCCAGCCGGTTCAGCGCGCGGTTGGCGTTCTGGCGGGACATGCCGGAGAGTGCCCCGATCTCCTCCTGGGTGATCTCCAGATGCGCGGTCGATTCCGGGTAGAGGATCGGGTTGAACAGCGAGGCGATGCCGCGGGCGAGGCGCGCGGTGGCGTCCAGCGTGCGATTGACCTCGAGCATGCCGATGAACTGCCCGAGCCGCTCGTTGAGCTGGCGCACCAGGAAGCGGTTGAAGCCGACGCTGTTCTCGAACAGCCACATGAAGGCGCTGCGTTCCATCAGCGCGACGCGGCTGTTGCGCAGCGCGACCACGTCGTAGCGGCGCGGCTCGTTCTTGAGCACGCTGCCTTCGCCGAACCAGGCCCCTGCCGTGAGACCGGCAAGGCTCGTTTCCTTGCCATCGCGCGAGACACCGCCCATCCGGGCGAGGCCAAAGACCATGCCGGCCCAATAGTCGAACGTGTCGCCGCGCATGAACACGGTCTCTCCGGTGCCATAGGACCGCTCGGTGATGCCTGCGCGAGCGACCTCGATCTCAGCCTGCGTGAGCTCACGCGACCAGGCGGCGACGCGCTTCAGTTGATCCTCTGAAATCATGATCCCGAAGCCAGACGCACCGTTTCGTCACCCAAGCCTTCTGCTGCACCGCAATAAGATCGTCTCGACAGGCCATTCGACGAAAGACGAAAGCTGCGGCCCCGAAAAACTTTGTCGCAGAATTGTCAGCCAAGAGACATTTCAAAATAGCGCTTTCCCCTATTGAGAGCCACCTCGGGCGATGCGGCTTTTGATCCCAAGCGGGAATGAGAGCGGTACGGCTCCGGTGGAGACCAACTGCTGCATGGCCTCACCGGCACGGCCGTACTAGGATCGCCCGGCAGGAACCGACGAAGAGCGCCGCTGAACGCGCCATCACCGGGAGGGATTTGTTTGGTGGCTACCAGTCTTGAAGTGCGCGGCGTGTCCTTGCGATTCGGCGGCGTCCGGGCGCTGACCGATGTCGGCTTCGCCATCAGGGAGGGCGAGCTGTTCTCGATCATCGGTCCCAACGGGGCCGGCAAGACCTCGATCGTGAACTGTATTTCCGGTCGCTACAAGCCGACCGAAGGCCAGCTGTACTACCAGGGCCGCGACATCACCGGCCTGACGCCGAATGCGCGGGCCTCGCTTGGGATTGGCCGCACCTTCCAGAACCTGGCGCTGTTCCACCACATGAGCGTGCTCGACAACGTCATGGTCGGCCGCCATCACCTGCTGAAGAACAATTTCCTCACGGGCTCGCTGTACTGGCTCACCGGCGCGCGCAAGGAGGAGCTCGATCATCGCCGCAAGGTCGAGGAGATCATCGACTTCCTCGATCTTCAGTCGGTACGTAAAGCTCCCGCTGGCACCCTCTCCTACGGCCTGCGCAAGCGCGTGGAGCTCGCCCGCGCCATGGCGCTGGAGCCGCGTCTCATCCTCCTCGACGAGCCGATGGCCGGCATGAACTTCGAGGAGAAGGAGGACATGGCCCGCTACATCGTCGATCTCAACGAGGAATTCGGGATGACGGTGGTGATGATCGAGCACGACATGGGCGTGGTGATGGACATCTCCCACCGCGTCATGGTGCTGGATTTCGGCAAGAAGATCGCCGAAGGCGATCCGGCGACCGTGCTCGCCGATCCCCACGTCAGGCGCGCCTATCTGGGCGAAGAAGACGAGGTGCTGGTCGATCCCGATGACGCGGCCCCCGCGCAGGAGAGCGCGGCATGATGGATTACGTAGGCCGCGTCGCCCAGGCCGACACCTATCCGAAGATGCTCAGGCTCAATGCCAGGGAGCACGGCAACAAGATTGCCCTGCGCGAGAAGGATCTCGGGCTCTGGCGCGTGTTCACCTGGAATGACTACCAGACGCGGGTGCGCGATTTCGCGCTCGGTCTTCTCGAAATGGGCCTTGGCCGCGGCGACGTCATCGGCATCATCGGCGACAACCGGCCGGACTGGGTCGCGGCTGAAGTGGCGACGCACGCCATCGGCGGCCTAAGCCTCGGACTTTATCGCGACGTGCTGGATGAAGAGGCCTCCTATCTCCTCAACTATGGCGAGGCACAGCTCGTCTTCGCCGAGGACGAGGAGCAGGTCGACAAGCTGCTTACCCTCGCCGACCGCGCGCCGAAGCTGAAGCACATCATCTATTCCGATCCGCGCGGGATGCGGAAATACGACGATCCCAGGCTGATGTCGGCGGAGAAGTTCGCGGAGCTGGGCCGCGCCCGCGCCGCGCGCGAGCCCGAGCTGTACGACAGACTGGTGGATGCCACCAAGGGCGAAGACGTCGCGATCCTCTGCACGACCTCGGGCACGACGTCGCATCCCAAGCTCGCGATGCTGGCCGCCGGCCGCGTGCTCGGCCACTGTGCGACCTATCTCACTTTCGATCCGAAGGGACCGGACGACGAATACGTCTCGGTGCTCCCGCTGCCGTGGATCATGGAGCAGGTCTACGTGCTTGGCAAAGGTCTGCTTTGCCGGATGAAGATCAACTTCGTCGAAGAGCCCGAGACGATGATGAACGATCTGCGCGAGATCGCGCCGACGTTCGTCCTGTTCGCGCCCCGCGTCTGGGAATCGATCGCCGCGGACGTCCGCGCCAAGGTGATGGACGCCACGCCTCTCAAGCAAGGCCTGTTCGATCTCGGGATGAAGTCAGGCCTTGCCGCGCTCGAGCAAGGCAAGCGCTCAGGCCTTGCCGACGCCATCCTGTTCCGCGCGCTGCGCGACCGCCTCGGCTTCACCCGGCTGCGCTCGGCCGCGACCGGCGGCGCGGCGCTCGGGCCAGAGACCTTCAAGTTCTTCCAGGCCATGGGCGTGCCGCTGCGCACGCTCTATGGCCAGACCGAGCTGCTGGGGGCCTACACGCTGCACCCCGAGGGCAAGGTCGATCCTGATACCACCGGCGTGCCGATGTCCGACCAAGTCGAGATCCGCATCGACAATGCCGACGTCCATGGCGTTGGCGAGATCGTGGTGCGGCATCCCAACATGTTCCTCGGATATTACAAGAATCCCGAGGCCAGCGTCGCCGACATCAAGGACGGCTGGATGCTGTCGGGCGATGCCGGCTATTTCAACGCCAACCGGCAGCTCGTCGTCATCGACCGCATCAAGGATCTCGCCGAGACCTCGCGCGGCGAGCGCTTCTCGCCGCAGTTCATCGAGAACAAGCTGAAGTTCTCGCCCTATATCGCCGAAGCGGTGGTGCTCGGGGCCGGTCGCGACGCGCTCGCGGCGATGATCTGCATCCGCTACTCCATCATCTCGAAATGGGCGGAGAAGAGCCGCCTTTCCTTCACGACTTATAGCGATCTCGCCTCGCGGCCGGAGGTCTATGCATTGCTCCGCAAGGAGGTCGAGACCGTCAACGCCACGCTGCCGCCGGCCCAGCGCATCTCGCGCTTCCTGCTGCTCTACAAGGAGCTGGACGCCGACGACGGCGAGCTCACCCGCACGCGAAAGGTTCGCCGCAGCGTCATCAACGAGAAATATGAAGGCATCATCGATGCCATCTACCGCGGCGATGCCGACATCCCCGTCGACACCGTGATCCGCTTCCAGGACGGCACCACGCAGCGCGTGCGGACGACGTTGCGCGTGGTGGATCTGGGTGGGCACGGGCACATGGCGGAGGCGGCGGAGTGAGTTTGAGCGCAAGCACCGCTGCCCTTCGCCTCTCCCGCTTGCGGGAGAGGGAGCCGACTGCCAATGCCGCCGCATCGTGCGCACCATATGCGATAGCCCTGCCGCGAGCGGGGAGAGGCGAAGGACAGCATATCACATGAACACCGCCTTTCTCATCCAGCTCCTGGTCAACGGCCTCGTGGTCGGCACGCTCTATGGCGTGGTCGCGATGTCGTTCGTGCTGATCTACAAGGCGACGCAGGTCGTCAACTTCGCGCAAGGTGAATTGCTGCTGGTCGGCGCCTGGGTGTGCTGGGCGCTGCTCGCCAAATACCAGGTGCCGTTCTGGCTCGGCATGCCGATGACGCTGGTGTTCATGTTCGTGTTCGGCATCGCGATTCAGGTCCTGATCCTGCGGCCGATGATCGGCGAACCCATCATCTCGGTGATCATGGTGACGATCGGCCTCTCCACCGTGCTGCAGGCGACGCTAAAATGGATGTTCGGCGTCAACCCGCAACCGTTCCCGCGGGTGTTCGAGAGCCAGTCGATCAGCCTGTTCGGGCTCCAGATCCAGACCGTCTATGTCATGAGCCTCGTGGTGTCGGTCGCCATGATGATCGGCATGGCCTGGTTCTTCCGAGCCTCCAAATACGGCCTTGCGATGCGCGCCACCGCGTTCAACCAGCAGGTGGCGCAATCGCTCGGCATCTCCGTGAAGAGCGTGTTCGCGCTGGCTTGGGCGATCTCGGCAACGGTGTCGGCCGTTGCAGGCGTCGTGGTTGCCGTGGTGAACGGCGTGTCGTCGGGCCTGGCGGCCTACGGCATCAAGGTGTTTCCGGCAGCGATCCTGGGCGGGCTCGACTCCGTCGGCGGCGCCGTGCTCGGCGGCATCATCATCGGGCTCCTGGAAAACATCGCGCAATATGTCGACAGCGAGTATCTGCACTGGGGCAATCTCTACGAGGTCGCGCCGTTCTACGTCCTCATCATCGTGCTGATGATCAAGCCCTATGGCCTGTTCGGCACCCACGACATCGAGCGGATCTGATCCATGGCCGGCCCTGCCCTCATTCCTGCTGGTGATTTCCGCACCTCCTATGCGGCCGACACCACGATCTTCCCGACCACCACGAGCCGCAACTTCGCGATTGCGGGCGTGCTGTTGCTATGCCTGGCGCCGCAGTTCTTCAGCGGCTACTGGCTCAGCGTCCTGATCCAGATCGGCATTTTTTCGATCGCGGCGCTCGGTCTCAACATCCTGGTCGGCTTCACCGGACAGATCTCGATCGGGCATGCCGCCTTCTTCCTGCTCGGCGCCTTTACCTCGGCATACATCTCCAACAACGCGCCGATCCCGGTTTTCTTCGCAATCCCGCTCGCGGGCGTCATCACCGCGCTGGTCGGACTGATCTTCGGCATCCCGGCGGCACGGCTGAAGGGGCTCTATCTCGTCATCGCGACGCTGGCCGCGCAATATATCCTGCTCGACTTCTTCTCCCGCGCCGAGTGGTTCACCGGCGGCTCGGTACCGGCGAGCGCCAATCCGTTCTCGATCTTCGGCTACACGCTTCGCGGCGACAAGCAGTATTTCTACGTCGTGCTGGCCTATGTGCTGCTCTGCTACATTCTGGTCACCAATCTGATGCGCACGCGCGACGGCCGGGCGCTAGTGGCGATCCGCGACCATTATCTCTCCGCCGAGATCATGGGCATCAATCTCACGAAATATCGCACGCTGTCGTTTGGGCTGGCCGCCTTCTTCGCCGGCATCGCCGGCGCGCTCTATGCGCATTACCAGCTCGTGGTGTCGCAGGAAGGTTTCGGCATCGAGCGCTCGATCCTGTTCCTCGCCATGATCATCATCGGCGGCACCGGCTCGATCATGGGCACGCTGATGGGCACCGCGTTCGTCGTGCTGCTGCCGGAGTCCATGGAATTCCTGAGCAGCCACCTGAAGGGCGGCGCGATCGACAAGGCTCTATCGCTCAACAACAATCTCACCTTCCTGCGCGAGATCGCCATCGGGGTGATCATCATCGCCTTCCTGATGTTCGAGCCCGACGGGCTCGCGCATCGCTGGCGGCAGATCAAGGCATACTGGAAGCTCTATCCGTTCTCACATTGAGCACGGCAACTTCACTTAAAAACGATAAAAGGAGGAACGACCCATGAAGACCAAGTCCTTTTTGAGCACCGCGTCGCTCGCGCTTGTCATCGCAGCTTTTTCCGCGGGGGCACAGGCGCAGATCGCGGTTGGCCACCTCGAGGATCGCTCAGGCGGCACATCCGACGTCGGCACCCCCTATGGCCAAGCTGTTGCCGACACATTCGCCTGGGTCAACAAGAACGGCGGCGTCGGCGGCAAGCAGCTCAACGTCGACACCAACGACTATGGCTACCAGGTGCCGCGCGCGATTGCGCTCTACAAGAAGTGGTCGGCGCCGGACAGCAAGGTCGCCGCGATCATGGGTTGGGGCACCGCCGACACCGAGGCGCTGACCGGCTTCCTCGCCCAGGACAAGATCCCCGATATGTCCGGCTCCTATGCCGCGGCCCTCACCGATCCCGAAGGCGTCAGCGGCAAGGCCAAGCCCGCGCCCTATAATTTCTTCTACGGCCCGAGCTATTCGGACTCGCTGCGTGCGATGCTGATCTGGGCAGCCGAGGACTGGAAGGCCAAGGGCAAGTCCGGCAAGCCGAAATTCGTGCACATGGGCGCCAACCATCCTTATCCGAACGCGCCGAAGGCGGCGGGCGAAGCCATGGCGCAGGAACTCGGCTTCGAAGTGCTGCCGCCGCTCGTGTTCGCGCTCGCGCCGGGCGACTACAGCGCCCAGTGCCTGAGCCTGAAATCCTCGGGCGCCAACTACGCCTATCTCGGCAACACCGCGGCCTCCAACATCTCGGTGATGAAGGCGTGCAAGACCGCAGGCGTCGAGATCCAGTTCATGGGCAATGTCTGGGGCATGGACGAGAACGCCGCCAAGACGGCCGGAGACGCCGCCAACGGCGTGATCTTCCCGCTGCGCACCGCGGTGAGCTGGGGTGGCGATGCGCCCGGCATGAAGACGGTGATGGAAATCTCCAAGATGTCCGACCCCACCGGAAAGGTCTATCGCCCGGTTCACTACATCGCGGCCGTCTGTTCGGCGCTCTACATGAGGGAAGCGCTCGACTGGGCCGCCAAGAACGGCGGCGCCACCGGCGAAAACGTCCGCAAGGGATTCTATCAGAAGAAGGATTGGGTCCCGGCCGGGATGGAAGGCGTCTGCAATCCTTCGACCTGGACCGAAAAGGACCACCGCGGCACGCTGAAGGTCGACCTCTATCGCACCAAGATCACCGGTGCGACCGACGGCGACCTCAACGATCTCATGGCCAAGGGCGCGATCAAGCTCGAGAAGGTCAAGACCGTCGAGCTGCCGCGCAAGGCGGAATTGCTGGGCTGGTAACGCAAATTCGGGCGTCATGGCCGGGCTTGTCCCGGCCATCCACGTCTGACCACTCGGCATGAAGAACGTGGATGCCCGGGACAAGCCCGGGCATGACGAGAGAACCAGATTGGCGGCATGACCAATGACCGAAATCATCGAAGCACCACGGTCCTCCCCAACCGCCGTGGCACCTGCCGCACTCCTCGCCGTGCGCAACATCGAGGTGGTCTATGACGACGTCATCCTGGTGCTGCGCGGCCTCAGCCTCGACGTCCCCAAGGGTGCGATCGTGGCGCTGTTGGGCGCCAACGGCGCCGGCAAGTCGACGACGCTGAAGGCGATCTCGGGGCTGCTCAAGACCGAAGACGGCGAGGTCACGCGCGGGGAGATCCTGTTCGAGGGCGAGCGGATCAACGGCATCGATCCCGACAAGATCGTCCGCCGCGGCATCTTCCAGGTGATGGAGGGCCGGCGCATCGTCTCCGACATGACGTCGCTGGAGAACCTCAAGCTCGGCGCCTTCACGCGTCGGGACCGCGAGGTCGATGCCGATCTCGACATGGTCTTCACCTATTTCCCGCGCCTGAAGGAACGCACGGGTTTGGCCGGCTATCTCTCCGGCGGCGAGCAGCAGATGCTCGCGATCGGCCGCGCGCTGATGGCGCGGCCGAAGATGATCTTGATGGACGAGCCGTCGATGGGCCTTTCGCCGCTGCTGGTGAAAGAGGTGTTCGCGATCATCCAGAAGATCAACCGCGACCTCGGCGTCACCATCCTCCTGGTCGAGCAGAACGCACGCGCCGCGCTGTCGGTGGCAAGCCACGGCTACATCATGGAGCAGGGCAAGGTCGTGCTCGACGGCACCGCTGACGAGCTGCGCGACAACGAGGACGTCAAGGAATTCTACCTCGGCGGCGCCGGCGACCAGCGCAAGAGCTTCAAGAACCTCAAGAGCTTCAAGCGGCGCAAACGGTGGCTCTAACCCAGCACTTGCTCCGCTTCCGTGACTGCGCAGAGAACATGATAGAACGACGACGCAGGAATGGTGTCGATCAGCGACTTGCCGTCGCGATCGAACTGGTCGTACCAGCCGCCCCTCACGGGATGGCTGAGATAATGCCGTTCGAGCCGCACCAGCGCCGCACGTGCCTCGTCCGCTGCGCCCGCCTCACCGGACTCGGCCTGCGCGATCCAAGCCTTCGCGATCTCGGTCTGTGGCCAAAGTCGGCGCGTGCCGCGGCGAATGTTGCCGATGTCGTCCCCCTCGTCGATCAGGCAGCCCGTGGCCTCGTCGCGATACCGGAGCGCGGTCGCAAGCAACTCGGCACGCCGCTGACCCGTCGGGCATCCCGTGATGCGTTCGAAACCTTTCAGCAGCCAGACCCATTCCGCCTGATGGCCCGGCTCGACGCTGACAGGCTCGATCTTCGACCAGTCCTCCTCGAAATACTCCGTAAGGATGCGCTTCTGCTTATCGTAGAGATTGGCGAGGAACAGCGCGAAAAACTCGCCGGCACGGTTCTGGAACGCCAGATCGTGGGTCGCGTCGAAACACGCGATCATCGCCTCGAACAGATGCATGTGCGGGTTCTGCCGGCGCGGCAGCGAAACCGGAAGGCCTTCGTGCACGCCGCCATGAGGCGAGCGGAGATGGCCGTCGAGGAAGGCCAGCAGCGCGTCGATCTCGGCACGAATTTGCGCGTCCTGGTCGAGCGCGTAGACGGTCGCGAGCGCGAACAGGATGAAAGCGTGGTCGTAGGCATCGCGCCGGCCGTCCAGCACCGTCCCCTCCGGCGTCAGCCGGTGCACG
The DNA here is from genome assembly GCF_002266465.3 of Bradyrhizobium symbiodeficiens. Classification (NCBI taxonomy): domain Bacteria; kingdom Pseudomonadati; phylum Pseudomonadota; class Alphaproteobacteria; order Hyphomicrobiales; family Nitrobacteraceae; genus Bradyrhizobium; species Bradyrhizobium symbiodeficiens. The sequence continues at coordinate 5,096,554 of NZ_CP029427.2, forward strand.
TAGCCGGGCCGGCCGTCGGGCGCTTTGGCTTTGGCAAGCAGATGCTCCAGCCCCTTCAGCGCAATGGCGCGCCCCTCAGGGTACCAGCCCATTTGTGCGGCCTTTGCGTAGCAATAGATCTGGCGGGCCTGCACGAACACGCGCCGCGGCGCAGCCGCATCCGCAGCGCCGTCGCGGTGCAGCCGGTCGATGAACCCCCCTCCGGCAGAATCCCAACCGACGGCCGACCACAGTGGCAGCGCCTCCTCGATCATCCGGCGCTTCAGGCGCGCGACGACGTCCGTCGCCTCCTCCGCCGCAATGATTCCTTCGTCCGCCATCGCGTCCTCTCCGGGCCTCGCCAATGGCCGTCTGATACCCACGCCAGCGGCGGCGCGCAACGGATGCCAACACGGAAAGAACAGCCATGACCACCCACTACGACGCCCGCGAGACGCGCGACCAAGCCGCCCGCGAGGCCGATCTGTTCTCCCGCCTGCCGGAGGTGCTGCGAGCCGCGATGGCCGCCCCGGCCTATGCCGAGCGGCTGAGAGGTATCGATCCCGCCGCCGTGACCTCCAGGGCCGCGCTGGCGGGCCTGCCGGTCTTGCGCAAGTCGGAACTGCCCGCCTTGCACAAGGCCTCTGCGCCCTTCGGAGGCTTCGTGGCGGCGGCCCCCGGTTCATTCGCCCGCCTCTTCACCTCCCCCGGCCCGATCTTCGAACCGGAGGGACGGCAGGCTGATCCGTGGCGCGGCGCGAGGGCGTTGTTCGCGGCCGGGTTCCGGCCCGATGACACCGTCCTCAACACCTTCAGCTACCATCTCACCCCGGGCGGCTTCATCTTCGACGCCTCGGCCCGCGCGCTCGGCTGTGCCGTGATCCCGGCGGGGCCCGGCAATGCCGAACAGCAATTCGAGTTGATCGAAGCCTACCGCCCGGTTGGCTACAGCGGGACGCCGGACTTTCTGAAGATATTGCTCGATGCCGCGGCCAGTTCAGGCCGCGACGTCTCCTCGATCAAACGCGCACTGGTTTCCGGCGCGGCGTTCCCGCCCTCGCTCCAGGCTGAGATCAAGGCGCGCGGCATCGACGCCTACCAGGCCTTCGGCACCGCCGATCTCGGCCTCATCGCGTTCGAGACCGAGGCACGCGAGGGCATGGTCGTGAACGAAGACCTGATCCTGGAGATCGTCAGGCCCGGCACTGGCGATCCCGTCGCGTCGGGCGACGTCGGCGAGATCGTGGTGACGTCGCTCGATCCCCACCATCCCTGGATCCGGCTCGCCCTTGGCGACCTCACCGCAGCGCTGCCGGGTCCGAGCAAGTGCGGCCGCACCAACATGCGCATCAAGGGCTGGATGGGCCGCGCCGACCAGACCACCAAGGTCAAGGGCATGTTCATCCGCCCCGAACAGATCGCCGAGATCGGCAAACGTCATTCCGCGCTCGGAAGATTACGCCTCGTCGTCACACGGCAGGGCGAGACCGATGCGATGACACTGAAAGCGGAAACGGCGGCGGCCAGCCAGGCGCTGCACGAGGAGATCGCCAGCAGCTTGCGCGCCGTGACGAAACTCGGCGGAGCCGTCGAGCTGGTCAGCCCCGGCATGCTGCCGAACGACGGCAAGGTGATCGCGGACGAGCGGTAGCATCCCTGACAGGCGCCTGAAGCCGCCCGTCCCCGCTCACCGCTCCGGCGAGGCATATCGCGAAAGGCGCGCCTTCAAATCCTTGCCGACGACGGTCTCGCCGCAAACGCTGAGATGATCGAAATCCCTGTACATCAAGCAATCGCCGCTCAGCAGATTCATCGCATCGGGATTGATGATATCGAAGAACGACACGTAGTCGAAGTTCCTGCGTTGCAGGTCAACGGTGCTGCGCAAGTGCTTCTCGAGCGCCGAAAAGATACCCGCCGTCACGGGACTGACGGGATACCCCTCTCGCGCGACCTTCTTCATCCCTTCAAAGTCGGCGAAATTGAGCCTCGGTTCGACGAAGGGACCAAGCCAGATTGTCCTGGTCATCCCAGACATGGCTTGCAGATAGCCGATCGTCTGGGTGATCGCGTTATCGTTGAAATGGTACTTGCCGCCAAATTTCAGCACCTCGCCGGGCTCTTCCTGATCATTTTCGTCGAGCACGAGATGGGATCCGGAGAAATGCAGGATGACCGTCCCGACAACTTCCCGATGCGCATCCATGAATTCGCCGAATCCAATATAGGGACATTCGCGTCTCGTGTTGTCCCAAGGGCGGCAGCCAGGGTTGACCAGCCCAACGACAAACTTGCCATAGTTGTTCCTGAACAGTGCGTTGTAGATGTTCATCGCGTGGGAGTCGCCGATAACGACTGTCCCGGGTCCAAACCTCTTCGAGCAATCGACGAGCCGGCCCCAGGCCGCAGGTTCGAGCTGCGTCATCCAGAAGACGCAATTGCCATCCGTGGCCATGTCGCGCGTGAGCTCGCCCCCGGTGTCACGCATGAGCAACTGGTAGAGACGACGCGTATCGTCTCCACTGAAGTAGAGACCTTGCTTTTCGAATCCGTTGGTGGCGATCGCAGCGATACTGGTGCCGGCGAGTGAGAATATGCCGAGCGAGCAAGCCGCAATCAGCGCCGGCTTTCTCAGCCACTTGCGATCTCTGGCCGGCTGCTCGACCAGGCGATAGGTCAAGATGGCAAGCACGAAAGAAACAGCCGTCAGCGCAAGCGCGACACCGACACTGGGGCGATCAAAGCCGCTCAATCTGGCGAAAACCAACACCGGCTGATGCCATAGATAGGCGCTGTAGCTGACGAGCCCGATTGCGACCGGGATCCGACTTCCGAGCACCCTTCCGACCGTCGTCCGAGTGGTCGCGAACGCAATGACGAGCCAGGCTCCGACCACCGGGGTCAGAGCGCGAAAACCTGGATATTTGAATCCGCCGCGCTCAAAAAGGCCGAACGCAATAAGCCCGATGCCGACGAGGACCAAAGTGTCGAGCGTTGCGTTTGACAGCCGGGCCCGCAACTTCGTGACGGGCCACAAGGCCAGAACAGCGCCCATGAGCAGTTCCCAGAGGCGGCTCGGAATCAAATAGAAGGTGGCTTCCTTGGTTTGGGGTCCCCATTGAGCGTAGCTGATGCTCGCGACGGCGATCGCGGCGAGCAGCACTCCGGCCCACTTCCGACCGAACTTCAGAGCGCCCATCAGGAGAATGGGGAAGATCAGGTAGAACTGCTCTTCGACGCCGAGGCTCCACGTATGCAACAGCGGCTTAAGTTCGGCTATCCGGTCGAAGTAGCCGCTCTGCGACCAGAAAAATACATTCGACACGAACGCGCACACCGCGATCACGCTCTTCGAGAACTCAAGCACTTCACGCGGAAGCATGAGAACGAAAACGAGGGGGGTACACACCAGCACGACCACGATGAGTGCCGGCAATATTCTCCGCGCACGCCTTTCGTAGAACGCCGCGAATGTAAACCTGCCCTGCTCCATCTCGGTGCTGATGATGGAGGTGATCAGATAGCCGCTGATGACGAAGAATATGTCGACACCGAGATAGCCGCCCGGCAGAGCCTTGATGCCCGCATGGAAGAGCATGACCGAGAGAACGGCGATCGCTCTAAGTCCATCTATTTCGGGGCGATATTCCACTTAGGGTCAATTCGATTTCGACAGCCGGTAATTGCCGAGATAGAGCACGTCCAGCCCCGAGCAGAAATAGGTGTGCAACGCCTCCAGCGGCGCGTTCACCGTCGGCTGCTCGTTGATGTTGAGGCTGGTGTTGATCAGAACCGGCAGCGAGGTCGCTTTCGCGAAATCGCCGATCAGGCGACTGTAGAGCGGGTTGCTGTCCGCGTGGACGCTCTGGATGCGCGCGGTGTTGTCGACATGGACCACCGCAGGCATGGTCTCGGCGACCTTCTGATTGACCGGGAACGTCACCACCATGAAGGGCGCGTCGAACGTGTCCTCGAAATACTCGGCCTGGCGTTCATACAATACCGACGGACAGAACGGGCGGAATTCCTCGCGATACTTGATGGTGAGGTTGATGCGGTCCTTCATGCCGGCATGCCTGGGATCGGCCAGGATCGAGCGGTTGCCGAGCGCGCGCGGACCGTACTCCATCCGCCCCTGGAACCAGCCCACCGTCTTCTGTTCGGTCAAATCGGTGACGCAGCGCGACACGGGATCGTCGAGCAGCTCGAACCGCGCCCCGATCTTGTCGAGCGTCTCCCGTATCGTGTCGTTGGAATAGTCCGGTCCCCAGTAAGCATGGGTCAGCGGTGCGATGGCGTGGCCCGCCTCCGCGCATTTCATCATTGCGGCGCCGAGCGCCACGCCGGCATCATGCGGCACCGGTGGGACGTAGAGACGCTTCACGGACGGCTCGGCCGCAATCTCCATGTTCATCTTGCAGTTCAGCCCGACGCCGCCGGCGATGCAGACATCACCGCAGCCGGTTTCGGCGATCGCGGAACGGATCACTTCGGTGGCGACGATCTCGAGCTGCTTCTGGCCGCTTGCGGCAATGTTGGTCAGACGCTGGTCGAGCGGCGCGCCACGCAGCCGCCGCGGCCCCAAAATCTCCTCCATCCTCTCGGTGAAGATGCGCTCCTGCCGTGTCGAGAAATCGCTGGTGAAGATCTCGGCGTCGCGCCTGCGCTTGTCGAGCTCGGGATCGAGCTCGTAATTGATGCCGTTCGGACGCAGCAGCTGGGCGAACTTGTCGAGATAGTCCGGACTGCCATAGGAGGACAGGCCCATGACCTTGTACTCGTCATTGGTCATCTGATAGCCGAGATACTGCGTCAGCATCCCGTAATAGAGACCGAGACTGTTGTTGCGTCCGAACCGCGTCAGCACGCGGAAGTCGTTGCCGCGCGCATGCGCGACGAGGCCGGAACTGGAATCGCCCGAGAAGTCGAAGCAGGCCACTGTCGCCTCCGGAAAACCGGAGCCGTAGAACGAGCTCGCGGCATGACAGAGGTGATGGTCGTAGAGCTCGATCTTCGGGCTGTGGCCGAACTGATACTTGAAATACTCGGTGAGACGCTGCGTGTAGTTGGTGTAGGTCTTCAACGGCGAGCAGATCCAGTCGACGTCGCGCATGGTGATACCGGCCTGCTTCAGGCAGAAGCCGATCGCCCCGCGCGGCAGCTCGCCGCGCGCATGTTTGGCCAGCGTGAAGCGCTCCTCCTCGGCAGCAGCGATCAGCTCCCCGTCGCGCAGTAAAACCGCCGCACCGTCGTGATGCCCGTGCTTGATCCCCGAGCTGATTCCGATCACATACATGTCGCGTAGACCCCTCGGGAGCCTTCTATAGAAACCGCGGCCAATGTAAATCGGCTCGGGCCGACCGAAGCGCTTGAGGCCGGCCATTTTGGCCCGATGCCGCCGGGCGCAGGAACCTTGCATCGCCCCTGCCGCTCCCGTATTACCAACCTTGCTGCGATATGGCCTGGAATTGGCCCTTCCTGGACCCCGAAACGTGCTTGAACGTACCCTCGTCACCATCGCCGAGACCGAGACCATTGAGGAAGCCTTCCGGCGCCTGAATGCGAACATGCTCGGCATCCTGTTCGCACAGGACGCGAGCGGACGAATCGTCGGCGCAGTGACCGACGGCGACATCCGCAGGCGCATGCTCGCCGGGACCACGATCCAGGACCGGGTTGCGACCTGCATCAATCGCAACTTCGTCTCGGCCAGGGCCGGCGGCCCGCGCGAGCAGATCCTCAAATTGCTGGATCAGCGCGTGCACGTGGTGCCTATCCTCGATGGCGAAGGACGGCTGGTCGACGTGTTCAGCCGCGAGCTGTTCAACCTGTCCGAAGAGAGCGAGGTGTTCGCGCGCGCCCGCTCGCCGGTGCGGATCAGCTTCTCCGGCGGCGGCACCGACCTGACGCACTATTTCGTCGAGAATGACGGCGGCGCGGTCATCAACGCCACGATCAAGATGTACGCTCACGCGACGCTGCGGCGCCGGAGCGATTCCAGCATCCGGATCTATTCGCACGATTTCCGCAGCACGATCGAGGCCGACAATCTCGCGGAGCTTGGAACGGACGGGGACCTAGCCCTGATCAAGTCCGTCGTGCGCCTGATCAAGCCGACTTACGGGTTCGAGCTCGAGGTCTCCGCCGATTTCCCGGTCGGCTCGGGCCTCGGCGGCTCGGCGGTGGTCACATCCGCCATCATCGGCTGCTTCAACGAATTCCGCGGCGACCAGTGGGACCGCCACGAGATCGCGGAGATGGCGTTCCAGGCCGAGCGGCTGATGCTCAACATCCCCGGCGGCTGGCAGGACCAGTACGCCACCGTGTTCGGCGGCTTCAACCACATGGAGTTCTTCTCCGACCAGAACACCATCGTGCCGCTTCGCCTCGACCCCAACATCATCGCCGAGCTCGAGGAGAGCCTGGTGCTCTGCTACACCGGCTCGGGTCGCGATTCCGGCGCCATCCACCGCGACCAGAAGGCACAGCACGAGACCAGCGATGCCGTCGCCGCAGCCGCCAAGCAGAAGGAAGTGACGCGCGACATACGGCGGCATCTCCTGCGCGGACAGCTCCTGGAATGCGGCCGGCTGATCGACGAGGCCTGGCACGCCAAGCGGAAGCTGAGCTCGAAGATCTCGTCGGACGCGATCGATGCGATCTACGATTTCGCCAAACAGCACGGCGCGGTCGGCGGCAAGCTACTGGGCGCAGGTGGCGGCGGCTACTTCCTGTTCTTCGTGCGTCCGTTCGAGCGCTACCAGCTCATCGCCGCACTGGAACAGCAGGGGCACAGCTGTTCGCGCATCATGTTCGAAGAGAACGGGCTGCGAACGTGGAAGTCGCGTTTTCCCGCGCGATTTGCCTGACGCAGTGAGACGAGAATGTTGATGACATCGCCAAAACAGACCGCTTCAGTCCGCATCGGCAACCGCCTCCTCGGCGACGGCGAGCCCTGCTACGTCATTGCCGAGATCGGCAACAACCACAATGGCGACTTCGATCGCGCCATTGCGCTGGTCGATGCCGCGGTTGCCGCTGGGGCCGACTGCGCCAAATTCCAGATGCGCAAGCTCGACGAGATCTATCGCGCCTCGAGCCTGTCCGGAAAGGACGACGACCTCGCGGTCGAATACACGCTCGATCTGTTGCGCCGCTTCGAGCTTCCGACGGCGCAACAGAAGAAGATCGCCGAGTATTGTGCAGCCAAGGGCATCCAGTATCTCTGCACGCCCTGGGACGCCACCAGCGTCGCCGTGCTCGAAGGTTTCGGCGTGGAGGCCTACAAGGTTGCCTCGGCCGACCTCACCAACCTGCCGCTGCTCGCGCGCCTCGCCGCCACCGGCAAGACGCTGATCGTCTCCACCGGCATGAGCACGACGGACGAGATCAAGGCCGCGGCGAAATTCCTCGACGAGCGCAACACGAGCTACGTGCTGCTGCATTGCCAGAGCACCTATCCGGCCGCGCTCCACAACATCCATCTGCGCTTCATGGAAACGTTGCGCGAGATCCATCCGGTCGTCGGCTATTCGGGCCACGAGCGCGGCATTGCCGTCTCGACCGCCGCGGTGGCTCTCGGCGCCGTCGTGATCGAACGCCACATCACCCTCGACCGCGAGATGGAAGGTCCGGACCATGCTGCAAGCCTGGAGCCGGAGGAATTCAAGGCTCTCGTCTCGGGCATCCGCGAGGTGGAGGTCGCGCGCGGCAAGAAGCTGGCCGAGCGCGCGCTGAGCCAGGGCGAACTGATCAACCGCGAAAACCTCGCCAAGAGCCTGGTGGCCGCGCGCGACCTTTCGTCCGGCACCGTGATCTCCGAAGCCGACATCGCGGTGAAGAGCCCGGGACAGGGCCTGTCGCCGCTGAAGATGCCGGCGCTGCTCGGCCGCAAGCTGACACGGACGATGGCGGCCGACGACTATTTCTTCCAGAGCGACCTCGATGAAGGCGCCGCAAAAGCACGGCGCTATCGCTTCGACCGCCCATGGGGCGTGCCCGTGCGCTATCACGACGCCGAGCGCTTCCTGGAGATCTGCCAGCCCGACATCATCGAATTCCATCTCAGCTACAGCGACATGGAGCGCGATCCCGCGGCCTATCTGTCCGGCAGCTATGATCTCGGCTTCGTCGTGCATGCGCCCGAGCTGTTTGCCGGCTCCAAGCTGATGGATCTGGCAACGCCCGACGAGGCGCTGCGGCGCTATTCGCTGGAGCAGACCCAGGCGGTGATCGACATCACCCGCGGCCTCAAGAAGTACTTCCCCAAGACCAAGCGTCCGCCCATCGTCGCCAATATCGGCGGCTTCACCATGGACGAGCCGCTGCCGCCGGAGGCGAAGGCCGAGCGCTATCGCATCTTCGCACAGAGCCTGACCGAGCTCGACATGGAGGGCGTCGAGTTGACGCCGCAGACCATGGCGCCGTTCCCCTGGCATTTCGGTGGCCAGCGCCACCAGAACATCTTCATCTTCCCGGACGAATCCGCCGCGTTCTGCGCCAGGCATGATCTGCGCATGTGCGTCGACATCTCGCACACGAAACTCGCCGCCAATCATTTCGGCTTCGACTTCGCGCTAGGCCTCGCCCAGCTCGGTCCGCACACCGCGCATCTGCATTTTGGCGACGCCAAGGGGCTCGACGGCGAGGGTCTTCAGATCGGCGAAGGCGAGATCGACTTCGACGAGATCGGAAAGGTTCTGCGCAAGCACGCGCCGACGGCCTCGTTCATTCCCGAGATCTGGCAGGGCCACAAGAACATGGGCGAAGGCTTCTGGACCGCGTTCGAGCGTCTCGAGGGACACATCTGATGGCGCGCAAGACGCTGGCCGTGATCGCCGCACGCGGCGGCTCGAAGGGCATCCCGCACAAGAACCTTCTCGATCTCTGCGGCAAGCCGCTGATCGCCTGGACGGTGGAACAGGCACGCGCGGCGCGGGGCGTCGACGTGGTCGCCGTGTCTTCCGACAGCGACCAGATCCTCGCCGCGGCCGAAGCCGCCGGCGCGGTCGGGGTGCGGCGTCCCGACGACATTTCCGGCGACCTCGCCTCCTCCGAATCCGCCTGGCTGAATGCGCTCGATGCGATCGACGCGCGGATGGGACGGTTCGAGCGCATCGTCGCGCTCCAGGCGACATCGCCGATCCGCGAACCCGGCGACATAGAGAACGCGCTTGCGACCTTCGATCGCGACCATCTCGACAGCCTGCTCTCGGTCTGCGAGGTCGAGGATTATTTCAACTGGCGGATCGGCGCGAACGGACCGGAGCCGATCAACTACGACTATCGCAACCGCCGCATGCGGCAGCAGATCGAGAAGCGCTATTTGGAGAACGGCTCGTTCTACGTCCTGATCCCATCCCTGCTGCGCGAGCAGAACAACCGCCTCGGCGGCAAGATCGGCTTCCACGTGATGGAACGTCACAAGATGTTCCAGATCGACCGCCCCGAGGACGTCAAGCTTTGTGCCGCCATCATGCGCAGTTATGGCTATGCCTGATCTCAGCGCCTTCTCGCTCAAGCACAAGATCGCGGTGGTGACCGGCGCTTCGCGCGGCATCGGCGCTGCCATCGCGACCGGCCTCCAGGATGCGGGAGCGACGGTGTTCGGCCTCAGCCGTTCCGGGACCGCGCCGCAGGGCGTGACCGCGATTGCGTGCGATCTCTCCGACGACAAGGCGATTGAAAACGCGTTCCGCACGATCGCGGCGCAGGGCGGCCGTATCGACGCACTGGTCAACGCTGCCGGCATCAGCCTTCCCCCACAGAGCACCGAGAGCGAGCTCGCGCGCTTCCGCGCCACGCTCGCGACCGACCTCACCGGCGTCTACGCCACCATCGTCGCCGCCTATCCGCTCTTGAAGAAGGCGGGCTCGGCTGCGATCGTCAACGTCACCAGCATCAATTCGATCCGCGGCTTTCCCGGCAATCCGGGCTACGTGGCGGCGAAGGCCGGACTCGCCGGGCTGACGCGCGCGCTCGCCGCCGACTATGCCGCCGACGGCATCCGGGTCAACGCGCTTGCACCGGGTTATGTGGTGACCGAGATGACCGCAAAGAGTTTTGCCGATCCTGTCATGCACGAGGAGAGACGCCGGCACACCATGCTCGGCCGCTGGGGACAGCCCGCCGACATGGTGGGCGCCGCCGTTTTCCTGACCTCGGAAGCCTCCGCCTATGTGACCGGTCAGGAGCTCTTCGTCGACGGCGGCTGGATCGCCAAGGGCCTCGCCATCAGTTCGGATAGCAAATCGTGACCACAACGATCGAACGCATCGGCTTCATGCAGGGACGGCTGTCGGCGCTGGTTGACGGCAAGATCCAGGCCTTCCCCTGGGACGAGTGGCGGGACGAATTTCCACGCGCGAAAGAACTCGGTCTGACGCGGATGGAATGGACCATCGACCAGGAACGGCTGCGCGAGAACCCATTGACGACCGAGCCGGGGCAGCAGGAGATTCTGGCGCTGTCGCAAGAGAACGGCGTGCGCATCCCGAGCCTGACCGGTGACTGCTTCATGCAGGCGCCGTTCTGGAAGGTCGACGCCGTCGTGCGCGACGCGCTCGTCGCCGACCTCGATCTCCTGATCGCCGCCTGCAGCCGCGTCGGCATCGCGTTCGTCGTGATCCCGCTGGTCGACAACGGCAAGATCGAGCGCGAGAGCGAGAGCGATACGTTGAAACGCGTGCTGCTCGCACGCTCCGGGCAGCTGACAAGAAGAAACGTCAAGATCGTCTTCGAATCCGATCTGCCGCCGCGCGATCTCGCCCGGTTCATGGAGGCGTTTCCGCCGGACGTGTTCGGCATCAACTATGACAGCGGCAACAGTGCCTCGCTCGGCTATGACAGCGACGAGGAGATCGCCGCCTACGCGCCGCGCATTCTCAACGTGCACGTGAAGGACCGCATTCGCGGCGGCACCACGGTGCCGCTCGGCACCGGCAACGCGGACCTCGCCAAGACGATCCGGCTGATCGAGTGCGCGGGCTACAAGGGCCAATACATCCTGCAAACCGCGCGCGCCGCCGACGGCGACCATCCCGGCGCGCTGGCGAAATATCGCGACATGACGGTTCGCTGGATCGAGGACGCCGCGCGATGAAGCTCGAGCTGAACGATCGGGTTGCTCTCGTCACCGGCGCCAGTCGCGGGATCGGGCTTGCGATCGCGACGACGCTCGCCGCAGAAGGCGCCAAGGTCGCGCTCGCGGCGCGTGGTGCCGAGGCACTCGGCGCGGCGCGCACGATCGTCGGGGGCATCTCGTCCGTCCACGTCGCCGACGTCACTGACCCCGCCGCTGCGAAGGCACTGGTCGAGGGCGTCGAGGAGCAATGGGGCCGGCTCGACGTCCTCATCTGCAATGTCGGCAGCGGCGCCTCCGTGCCGCCGGGCAAGGAGACCGCGGTCGAGTGGTCGCGGGTGATGGACCTCAATCTGTTTGCCGCGACTAACATGATCGAGGCTGCCCGGCCGCTGATGGCGCGCGGCAGCGGCGACCGGGCCATCGCCTGCATCTCCTCGATCGCAGGCATGGCGGCGCTTGGCGCGCCCGTCACTTACCATGCGGCGAAGGCCGCGCTGAATGCGACCGTGCGTGGCCTGGCGCGGCCTCTGGCGCTCGAAGGCATTCGCGTCAACGCGGTTGCGCCGGGCAACATCCTGTCGGCGGACGGCACCTGGGCGCGCAAGCTTGCGGAAAACAGTGCCGCGGTCGAAGAAATGCTCGTGCGCGACGTGGCGCTGCGCCGCCTGGGCAAGCCGGAAGAGATCGCCGACCTCGTCGCCTTTCTCGTTTCACCCCGCGCAGCATTCATCACCGGCAGCGTGATGGTCGCGGACGGCGGCCAGCTCAGAAGCTGAACAGGAGCCTTCGATGGCAAATCCCTCCTCCCGCTACGACCTGACCGGCCGGACCGCGCTCGTGACCGGCGCCGGCGGCCTGCTGGGCAAGCAGCACGTCGCAGCGCTCAGCGAAGCTGGCGCGCGCGTGGTCGTCACCGACATCGGACTGGCGCAGGCCGAAGCCGCCGTCGCGGCGCTGAAGCAGGTCACGCCTTCAGCCGATCTAATCGCGCTTGAGATCAACGTCACCTCGCTCGACTCGGTGCGGGCAGCCAATGAGCAGCTTGCAGGCCGCAGCATCATCGTCGACATCCTCGTCAACAACGCCGCGATCGATCCGAAGGTGACGTCCGCGCCCGGCGTGATGCACTCCTCGCGCTTCGAGGCGTTTCCGGTACCGCAATGGCAGACCGAGATCGCCGTCGGTCTGACCGGCGCGATGTTGTGCGCGCAGGTGTTCGGCGGCGAGATGGCCAAACGCAGTCGCGGCGTGATCCTCAACATCGCCTCGGATCTCGGCGTGATCGCGCCGGACCAGCGGCTCTACCGCCAGCCGCAGGTGACGCGCGAAGAAGAACAGCCGGTGAAGCCCGTGACCTATTCGGTGATCAAGCACGGCTTGATCGGGCTGACGAAGTATCTGGCGACCTACTGGGCCGATCACGGCGTCCGCGTCAACGCGATCTCCCCCGGGGGCGTCTTCAACAACCAGGACCCCGCCTTCGTCGAACGACTGACGCGCCTGATCCCGATGGGCCGCATGGCCGATGTCGACGAATACCGCGCGGCAGTGCAGTTCCTCTGCTCGGACGCATCGAGCTACATGACCGGGCAAAATCTCGTCATGGATGGCGGTCGGAGCGTCTGGTAACGACGCCACGGCCAAGCGCGAGTATTTCACGCGAGGACATCGCCAGTGGGAACGCTCGATCACGATCATCAAGTCGGCTTCGAGTCCAGATCAGGCTTATCAAGTGCACTATCGCCCCGAAATTGATGGCCTCAGAGCAATTGCCGTTCTCTCTGTTATTTTCTTCCACGCCGGGCTGGATGCTATTCCAGGCGGCTATCTCGGCGTCGATATTTTCTTTGTCATCAGCGGCTACCTGATCACGTCCATCATCAGCACGGAGATGGAGGACGGCCGATTTACATTTTCAGCCTTTTACGAAAGGCGGCTCCGGCGGATATTGCCTGCACTCATTGTGGTCCTGCTGGCCTGCATTCCCTTCGTTCCCATCTTCATGCTCCCAAGCGAGGTGGTCGAGTTTTCGAAGAGCGTGATCGCAGCGTGCGCTTTCGTCGCGAATGTGTTTTTCTGGATGCAAAGCGGCTACTTCGACAGAGCTGCCGAGCTGAAGCCGCTGCTGCATACCTGGAGCCTCGGCGTTGAAGAGCAATTCTACCTGTTCTTTCCTATTCTCCTGATGGCGGCCTTGCGAATTGGTCGCAGGCGCGCCGGCATGCTCTTCGCCGCGATTGCGGTCGCGAGCATCGCCTATGCCCAGTGGGGTCCCCAGGCCAAAGAGACGACGTTCTACCTGATACCAAGTCGTTTCTGGGAATTGCTGGATGGTGCTCTCCTGGCCCTGTGGCCCACCACAAAGCTGAGGGCCAAGCTGCCGGATGTGGCGCTCGACATCTTGGTCTTCATCGGCATCGGACTGATCGGCTATGGCCTCCTCGACCACAGCGATATCCGGTACCCGGATTTGCGCGCGCTGCCCGTCGTGCTCGGAGCCTGCCTCGTCATCGCATTCGCGACCGCTCGGACCATGGCAGGCAAACTGCTCGGAAGCCGCGTTCCCGTCGCGATTGGGCTCATCAGCTACAGCGCTTATCTTTGGCATCAGCCGATCTTCGTGTTCGCCAGGTTGAGCGGCTTCGACCGGCCAAATGTCGGCCTCGCCCTCTTGCTGACAGCGACGTCTCTCGGACTTGCCGCATTGACTTACCGCTTCGTCGAGCTGCCAGCGAGAGATCGCAAACGATTCGGAAGGCCTGCCCTGATTGGGCTTTCCGCCGTCGGCATGTGCGGCTTGGCCGGCGCCAGTGCTTTCGCGATCGCGACAAACGGCTTCGAGAAGCAAAGCTTCTACTTCAGCAGCAACGATACCCGCCGCCTCTACGAACTTCTCGAACGCAGCACGGGTGGCGATTTCATGCGCGACATGGGCACCAACGGCGATTGCGTATTCTGGACAAATCGATTCGAGCCTGCCGCGAGGGACCGGCTCATCGAATGCTCGAAGAGGTTTGGGCCAGCGACCGTTGTTCTCGGCGATTCTCACGCGATGAACATCTACAATGCATTGTTCAGGAACAACTACTCCCAGTTCCTCGTCGGCCTGGTCGGTCCGGGATGTCGACCCTGGGCCAGGATTCCAGATTGCCCCTATACGGGGTTCGATGAATTCATGAACGCGCATCGCGAGGTCGTCGAAACCGTCATCCTGCATTTCTCCGGATCTCACCTCGTGGTCGACGAGCATAACCGGCAGGAGCCCGCCGATGTCTTGAAGTTCGGAGGCAGGTATCATTTCAACGACCGCCCGATCGCCATGACGATCGACTATCTGCAAGCTCTGTCCCACCTGACCAAGACGATCTGGTTGGGCCCTTTCCTCGAATCGAGAATGGACTTCCGCGATCTCGAGCGCATGAAACGGGTCGCGCGCGGTGGATTTCATCTCAATCCCCCGACGGTAGAGATCTTTGCGGCCCTTGATAAGCACCTTCGTGACAAGACCAGCCAGCCGCCAAGGAACTTCCAGTTCATCTCGTTCTCCAAAGTCATCAATCAGGAGGCACGAGGATTGCTCGATGGCGATTGCCTGATGTACCGGGATTCCGATCATCTCAGCGTCTGCGGAGAACGCGTCGTCGGAAATGACCTCAAAAGGGTCCTTTTGAGGTACACGTCGACAGGGCAGTAGCCAGAGAATTCGCGCAAGCCGGCTAAAATCTCGTCATGGATAGCGGGCGGAGCGTCTGGTAGCGCACGCAGAACCGGCACAAAGACGGCAAGACCGCGCTCGCCGCCCCTTCAGCCGTGATCCATGGCAGCACTGGCTTCAGCCGCTAGCGGGTTGCGCCTCGCTCTTGCCTTCCAGCAATTTGCCAAGTCCTTCGCTGGCGACGAACACGAGCCCCGCCAACCCGGGTATGATGAGCCGCGTCTCGGAGAAATCCGCTATGAAAAAGACGAGCCCCACATGGACCAAGCAAGCCGAACCGACCACGGCGATCGTCCGGGTCAAGGCAACCGTCCTCACGATCGCGATCGCGAGCACAGGACTGGCGATCGCCACCACGAGCTTCATGGCTTGAAGATTGCCGACCAGCTTGCTGAAGTCGCCATTGGTGACCAGGAATGATCTGTAATCCGTTCCAGGATGCATCCAGATCAGCATCTTCGGCACGGCCAGCGAGATGCCGATCAGCAACCCGAACACGACCCATTCTTTCAGTGTAGGCCATCGCCGCTCGAAAGCTGCGAGGGCCAGCAGCGAGAACGCTGACGCGAACACGACGTCGGTCCGACCGAAGCTGATGATCAGCCCCGAAATGACCGCGGCGGGATATCGCCGCGACGTCAGCAGAAACAGCTGCCAGAACAGCCCCCCCGCGATGAAGACGGGACCCATGCGTCCCGGATACATCGCGGTCTGCGTGTAGAATGCAAAGGTCAGCAAGCAGAGCCACGATGCAGTCGGTGAAAGAAGCAACGTCGCCAGCGCGAATACTGCAAGAAACGACAGGGAATCGAATAAATAGTTCGCAATGATGTGGGTGTGGTACGTCGAGCCCCCATGCGTGTGATCGTCGCCGAATAGCTGCACATAGGCCTCGGTGATCTTGGCGAGCAACGGCCGCATGACGCCTTCGACAGCATCCATGTGGGCAAACTCTCGCTCGTGGTCGAGGCTGAACTGCATCTGCTCGCGCAGCAGGTTGGCTTCGTGCGCGGTGATGGACAGCGCGAGGCAGCAGCTCACCAGCAGCCCCAGCGTGACTGGATTGAAGAAACTGCGTCTGACCTTGTACAAGACCAGCAGCGGAACGACGGCAACGACCACGTAGAAACCTATTCCGGCATATCGCAGCAAACCGGGGAGGTATCTATCGGAGATGTTGACCCAGTACCAGGCGATGACCAGAACGTTGGAAATCACCCAAAACCCCAGCACCAGGCCGAGGGATGGAGTCTTCATCTGATCGTCAAACTTCAGCAAGCGGCCAAGACCGCCGGACCGTGACAGCATTGCCCCGTGCTCCGACAATCGATTTCCTTGATCAATGCTGGAGAATGCCGGCGAGGTTCATGTGCGCAGGCCGCGAGTGCTCGATACCCAGCAACGTCCGCCGATTGTCGTTGGTGCGCTGCAAGTGCAGGCTCGCGAGCGTCATTCCAGTGCAAGTGGTAACCGTAGTCCCGCGACCGCCGAACGGCTTGAGGAAGTCGAACACGTGACTGCCGAACATGTCGACGACCGATACCTCTCGCGCACCGAGCGGCGGAATCTCGCCGAAATCGCCCTCGATCTGCTCGCCGTCCTCGCGGATCAGCTTCGACGTCGGCCGCGCCGCATGAGCATATTCGGGATCGGAGGAGTGATTGATCAGCATCACGCTGCTGACGATGTCGCTGGTCGCAATGATCTTCGGATTGATCCCGGTGAACCCGACATGCGCCTTGAGCCTGCCCTCGTTCAAGGGCCGGGCAAACGCGCCGGTGCGGTAGATCGCGACGTTATCCTGATCGACATAGGTCATCGAATAGCTGGCAGGCGATGAACGGAAGCCGTCCATGCGTCCGCGCGACATTACGGCGATGACCAGGTAATCGTGCTGTGGCAGCTTGAGCGAGGCGAAAAGCCGCGACAGCTCGATCTCGACGGAGGCGCCCGGCGCGTAGTCTTCCGGAAACTCGTAGGTCGCCCGATACTCGCCGTCACGCGACAGGATGTGCAGTTTGAACCTGAGCTTCTTGCTGAAGCCCGAAGCGACCAGGCTGGCGAACTCGGGAACGAGATCCTTGACCGTTTCGCGAAAATTCTTGCGCAGGCTGCCTGCGACGAGGCTGCGGAGATACCTGATGTCGACCGGACGATACCAGGCAGGAATCGAAAAGCCCATGCGCGACTCGACGCCCGCGAAAGTCGGGAACATGAATCTTGGCTCGTAGGGCTTCCAGGGGCTGGACGAGAAACGTGTCACGGACGCGCCTCTAAAAATGATGCAGGCTGAACTTGCCGTTGGCAAATTCGTAATAACTGAACGGACTGGCGATGTTGGTGCCCTTGAATTCCAGGGCGAAACCTTCGGCCGCGCCGACCAGCCGTTCAGCCTCAGGGAAAAGGTCCAGCGTGCTGATCCGGATGGCGCCCATCGGCGCGATCTCCGGTATTTCACGCTGGCCTAATGCCGTGCCGTCGAGGGCCATGAGCCGCGCCGTCCCGACCGAGACGCCTTCGGACGCCATGCAGGAGTTCACCAGCACCACGCCGGACTCCTTCAGGAATCGCGTGAGATAGGACTGCATCCAGGCGGAGGTCGGGAACGGCGCTGCCGCGACCGGTTCGCGTTCGTGAGACAACGTTATCGCACCGTGCTGCGAGAAATATTGTGCGTAATAGCCGGTTGTCACCTTCCGTCCGGGACGAAGCTTGGTCTCGTGCTTCGGGACCAGCGCCATCGCGACCGTTCCCGAAACGCGCGGACACAGCTCCGACGTCTGCAATTGCATTTGTCCGTTGACGCCGAGTTCCCTGTGGAAATATCCAGCCGGCTTGCCCGCTCCATCGAAGAGCCAGACATGAGCATCTACCTCCGGATGATCCTTCATGAAAACCGAGAAGTAGTTGAACGCGCAGACTTCCGTCGTGACGGTATCGTCGTTGCGCAGGTAGAGCACGGCGGGCGGATAGCCCCTCGCGACCGCCTCGCCAATCAGCAATTCACCGGGCATTCGACAAGACTCGGCGGGAGAGCGATGGATCGGCACAGGCCGAACCGGCCGGCGGCTTTGGACAAATCAGACGCGATGTTCTTGCCCGCTTGCTAAAACCTCGACGCGATTTCAGGGCTTGTTTACGCTGAGCCGACAGCAGAATCAACCGGGAACGGGGTCGCGTCGAGCGGCCCCAAAGAGACGGCGCGAGCATCGTGGTCATGCTCGATAGCCCCAGTCTCTGCGGCCACGTGGCAGCCGGACAATGCGTGGCAACCAGACAAGATGATGCTCCGCTTCGGTACGGATACCCGCGATCCCGCCTGCCCTGGGATCCTTGCATTGCCGCTGCGGCTCCCGTATGACCGAATCCGGCTACGTGACCTGGTACCCGCCTGAAAACAGGCCGGAACATCGGCCATTTCCTGGATCCACACCGTGCTTCAGCGACTGCTCCTCAGCATCACTCCAATCACGGCGTCCATTCCGCCGGGGAAACGCTGACGTGCGCTGGCAAACAAAAGCGCGGGCGTTCTCGGTGCTTTCGAATATCCCCCGGGGCGGAGACCTGCACTACGCGCTGCAGCGCTACGTCACACGCCGGCTGCCGCGCCCCGAAAAGCAGGTCAGATCCATCTACACCCTCGCGCAGCGGCTGCTGGCCGTTCACGAGAAGTACAGCTTGCGGCCGCTGCGGGATTCGACTTGCTTCGAATTCGGCGCCGGACGCGATCTGATCGTTCCGCTGGCTTTCAGCGCCCACGGGGCCCGACGCTTCGTCACCGTCGACATCGAGCGCCTGGCCAAGCTGGAGTTGATCCGCTCCAACGCCGCCATCGTTTCTCGACTGAGCGGCACCGACCACCCCGAGATAAATTCCCTGGAGGACCTCGAACCTACGTGGAGGATCGACTATCGCGCACCGGCCGATGCCCGGACGACCGGCCTGCCCGCCGCCTCGATCGACTGCGCCGTCTCCGTCGAAACGCTCGAGCACATTCCCAAGCGCGACATCGCGGCAATCTTGAAGGAGCTGCGACGCATCATGCGTCCCGACGGATTGGTCCTCATGCAAATCGACTATGGCGACCATTTCAAAGGCTTCGATCCGTCCATCAGTTCATTCAACTTCCTGACATATTCCGAGGAGGATTGGGCGCCTTTCCAGTCGCGCTTCCAATACGTCAATCGTCTGCGCCACAGCGAATATCTGCAGCTGTTCAGGGAGGCAGGGTTTCAACTGCTCAGCGACCAGCCCGACCGCCGGCCACCGGAACAGCACATCCTCGAACGACTGGCACCATGCTTCAGAGACTTCTCCGAAGAGGATCTGTTTACACTCGGCTCGCTGATCGTCGGCCGTCCGGCCGACCTATCGATAGGACACTGAACATCGCCATCTCCCGGTTGCTTGGCCGAAGCCCATTGTAGAGATCTCCCGATGTGGACGACCACATTTGTCCTGACGCTCCTGTTCTTCCTGATACAGCTCGGCACCGGATTTTCGATCCTGACCATTGCGTCGACGAAATTCATCGAGGTATGCCGGCTGACGAAGGCTCAGTTCGTCGTTCTCGGATTCACGGTTGGCGCCTCGACAACCGGCATCCTGCTCGGACTACTCTCGCTATTCGTAGACGACATCTGGCTTCAGTTCGCCGCGATGCTTGCCGTCTCCGGCTTCGGCCTTGCCTGGTCATGGCCGAACTGGCGCCCGAGCACCGGCGAGACACGCGACGCGGCCGCTTGGTGCCTCCTGGCGCTGCCGATTGCGCTCCTGACATGGTGGTGGTCCTTCGGCGCATTTTCCAGCTTTCCCTACGGGGACATCGGCGCCGATGTTCACTGGATGAAGACCGCGCAAGAGTACGCCGACAGCGGCGTCATCAATCCCTACGCGGCCCAATCCTACGTCGATCTTCGGTCCGCACTCGCAGGCTCCCTCGCTGGAACGCTGGGCCTGGATCTTCTGAGATTCAGCTGGACCTATCGCTTCTTCTCGATCCTGTTCTTCCTGTTGGCGTCCTATGCCTTCGTGCAGGGCATCTATTCCACGTCTCCGCGAAAATGGATTGCCTTCTTCTTCGCCGCGACCGGCAACGCCGTCGTCTTGATGACAAACGGCAGCCTGGCGGTCGTCAGCAGTGTCGTTTTTCTCGGCGTATTGATGAGCAATTCGAAGCGGAACGCAAACGATCTGTCGATGCGATCCGTCTTGCTGCTGGCGGTTACCGCCGGCGCGACGCTTCTGCTCGCGTTCGCATTCAACAACAACACGCTCGTGCTTGCGTTGCTCATCGCCGGGCTACTCGGGGTCAGGATCCTGAGCAACACCGGAAAATATGCAGGGCTTCTCTTTCTTGGTTGCGTCTGGCCGGCAACGCTGCTGCTTGCACATCGCGGTTCCTTCCTGTTCGTTCCAACCGTCCTGGCCAGTTGGCTTCTGTATCTTGCCATCGTGCGGATGATCTCCGCCTGGCCGTCCGTCAGCATCGCGGCCCTGCGATTTTTGTCCGTCACACTACCCCTGATCATTGCCGGAATTGTCGTCTGCGTTGCGGGAATGCGCTTCGGCTACATTCCGCCGATGAGCGGCAACGACACGTTCTCCTCGATTACGGGCCTGATCCTGGGCAGACGGATCGAGGGCGGCGAAGAGCTGTTCCTGGGCTCCGGACCACAGGTCGCCACGATTGAGGTTGGCCGGGCGATGGGGCCGCTTTTCACCATCTGCATCACACTGGGCGTTGCGTGGTGGTCGATGACCCGGCCTGTCTTCCGTGGCCCCTCAGGGGCGATCGGACTTCAAAGCAAAGGCTTCGTGACACTCGTGTGGTCCTGGATTGCCGGCTGCGGCCTGATGCTCGCCGTACTCTCTGGGTTCCCTTTCCTGTATCGTATCAGCACGATCATAATGTCGCTGTTCACGATCACGGCCGTTGAGACTTTTTGCCAGTTGCTGGTCGATTTCAGCCCTTCCCGATATCGACGGGTCCTGGTTGCCGCAACCGTTACACTGCTCGCAACCGTCCTCGTGGTAGTGGTTTACGCGTTTGCCTGGCGGACCGACCTGCCTTTTGCCCGCTACCAGGCGTTCCTGCGACCGACGGAAATCGCAGGCATCGTGCTGCTCGCGATACTCGCGCTATCGACCCTGGCCCGGTCGAGGCGGGTCTACATTTATGGTCTGGTGGGGGTCGTGGGATTGGGCGTGGCGGTCGACAGGATTGGCCTCTCCGGCATTGTCAGGAGCTACAGTTACGGCGCGCTTCCCGACCGCACGGCAGTCGTTTCACACTACAACGCCGAGGATCTCGAGGTCGCTCGCTGGCTCCGCGACAATCTGCGAAAGGGAATCATTCTTTCGGACCCGTATACGATGGGCATCGTCCAGGCGGTCACGGGCGCGCCGGCCGCCTATCTGTTCTCCAATCTGGACACTGTGAACGATGCGGTCGCGAAGCGGACAAAATCGATGGTGCGCACGATGCTGCAGCCGACCGAAGGACGTCAGCGGCTTGAAGACACTTGCAGCCTGATCGCGCCTCTGGTTGGTGCAATCAATTCGGAGACATTCTTTCAGATGGGACGGGCCGATGCTTTGGGCGGAATGATGCGATCTGTCCGCACCGTAACGGCACCGCTTCCGGAAACGGGGCAACCGTCTTCCCCAGGCGCCTGGGTGGGCCCGGAACTTACGGGTGAGGAAGCCAAGTCCACGATCCAGAACATTCTGGGAAATGGGGAAGATGCCTGGCACCTCGTCGCGATCATCACGCCCCGCACGATCGCCTGGACACACCTCGCGGCCAACCAGCGCCTCAGCTATTTTCCGCCCACCGAGTCGATCGAGCCTGCGATCATCGATGCGTTGCGCGCCGGCCCGTTTCCAGTTCTGTTTGCCAACAGGCAGGCTGCCGTCGTTCGCATTCCCTGCTCGCGCTGATATGAAGTGGACCGGACATTGATCCTCGCACGGTCGCAGATTGGCGCAACGGCCCGCCAACCATCCAGTGAGAAGGGCACCTCATGCTGAGACAGGCCGCGATCCTCGTCGGTGGGCTGGGTACCCGGTTGGGTGAGCGCACGAAGCAGGTTCCAAAGCCGATGCTCGACGTCGGCGGACGGCCGTTTCTCGATACACTGATCGACGAGCTGGTGCGCTATGGCGTGTTCGATGAAATTCTCCTGCTCGCGGGCCACAAGGCGGAGATCGTCGAGACACACTACGCCGCGGCCGTCCGGGGGCGGCCGCGAATCGTCGTGTCGCGCGAGACCGAGCCGCTCGGCACCGCCGGCGCGCTCGTTCATGCGCGCGATCTGCTGCACGATCGCTTTCTGCTGCTCAATGGAGACTCCCTGTTCGACTTCAACCTGCTCGACCTGATCGCCCGCGCGCATGACGGGCGCGTGCACATGGCGCTGCGTGACGGCGTCGTCGGAGATCGCTACGGGCGCGTCGTGCTCGATGGTGACATCGTGCGCGATTTCATCGCCCCGGGTGCGGGCGCTACGGGCCCGGTCAATGCCGGCATCTACGTCATCGACAAATCCGTTCTCGACGACATCGCGACGCTTCCCGCTTCGCTCGAGCAGGAGATATTCCCCGGCCTTGCCAGGTCCGGCGCGCTGCGTGGCACGGCCTATCGCGGTTACTTCATCGACATCGGCATTCCCGATGACTTCGCGCGCGCCGATCGCGAATTGCGCCGGCAGTTGAGGCGGCCGGCCGTGTTCTTCGATCGCGACGGCGTGCTCAACCACGATTCCGGATACACGTTCGAGACGCACAAGCTCGAATGGATCGAGGGGGCACGCGCGGCCGTGAAAGCCGTCAACGATGCCGGCTATTTTGCCTTCGTCATCACCAATCAATCCGGCGTCGCACGCGGCTATTACGAGGAGCATCACGTGGTCTCGCTGCACCGCTGGATGGCGGACCAGATGGCGTTGATCGGCGCGCATATCGATGCATTCGAATATTGCCCTGATCACCCCGACGGAACCGTCGCGCGTTATTGCCGCATCAGCGACCGCCGCAAGCCGGCGCCGGGCATGATCACCGATCTCGTCATGCGCTTCCCCGTCGACATGACACGCAGCATGGTGATCGGGGACAAGGAAAGCGACATGGAAGCGGCGGAGGCCGCGGGCCTTGCTGGCCATTTGTTCAAGGGCGGAAATCTGGAGACGTTCGTGAAGCAACGCCTTGTCCCGGCCGGAGACGCCTAGAGTCGCGCCCAAAAGTGCTGCATCCCCGGGCATTTGGCCAAAGCCGAGCGGTGCTCTGTTGCACGCAACCGCCAGTGTGCTATAGCGCCATCCTATTGCGATGACTGAGCTAATCGCGTTGGGGTCCGACATGGAAGATCTGAAGGATGCCCGCGTCCTCGTGACCGGCAGCGACGGCTTCATCGGCTCGCATGTCGTCGAGGAACTGGTCAGGGCCGGCGCACGGGTCAAGGCAGTCGTCTATTACAACTCCTTCAACTCCTGGGGCTGGCTCGACACGATACCGGCCGAGATCATGACGTCGGTGGAGGTGGCGGCTGGCGACATCCGCGACCCCCATTTCATGATCGCGGCCGCGAGCGGCTGCACCGACGTGCTGCATCTGGCGGCGCTGATCGCCATCCCCTTCTCCTATGTCGCGCCCGATTCCTATGTCGAGACCAATGTGCGCGGCACCGTGAACGTGCTCCAGGCCGCGCGCATGGCCGGGGTGCGGCGCTTCGTTCAGACCTCGACCAGCGAGGTCTACGGCACGGCGCAGACGGTTCCGATCAAGGAGAGCCATCCGCTGGTCGGGCAGTCCCCCTACTCGGCCTCGAAAATCGCCTCCGACCAGATGGCGCTGTCATTCCAGGCTTCGTTCGACATGCCCGTCGTGGTGATCCGCCCCTTCAACACCTTTGGCCCGCGGCAATCGGCGCGGGCGGTGATCCCGACGATCATCAGCCAGATCGCGACCGGCAAGCGCAGGATCCGCCTCGGCGCCGTCAGCCCGACGCGCGATTTCTCGTTCGTCACCGACACCGCGCGCGGCCTGATCGCGGGCCTCACCGCACCTGCGGAGCAAGTCGTCGGCCAGACCATCAATCTCGGCAGCGGGTTCGAGATTTCGGTCGGCGCGACCGCGCAGATGATCGCGGACGTCATGGGAACGGCGATCGAAATCGAGACCGACGAGGCGCGGCTGCGCCCCGCCAATAGCGAGGTCGAGCGGCTTTGGGCCGACAATTCCAAGGCACGCCAGCAGCTCGGCTGGAGGCCGGAATTCGGCGGCATCGAGGGCATGCGCCGCGGCATGGTCAAGACGGTGAACTGGTTCACCAATCCTGCAAACCTCGGCCGCTACAAGGCGGACGTGTACAATGTCTGAGCCGATGGTGGACAGTCACGTGACGAGGTCAGGCTTCGACCAAAAGACGATCGTCGATGCCGTGCGGCGTGCAGTGGGAACGCCGAACGGCATCCTCGGCCTGCACGAGCCGGTGTTCGCCGGCAACGAGATCGCCTATCTCGAAGAGTGCATCAAGAGCACCTTCGTTTCCTCAGTCGGTCCCTTCGTCGATCGGTTCGAGCGCATGCTCGAGGAGGTCACCGGCGCCAGGCGCGCGGTTGCCGTCGTCAATGGCACGGCCGCGCTGCATGCCTGCTTCATCCTCGCCGGAGTCGAGCCCGGCGACGAGGTCATTTCGCCGGCACTGACCTTCATCGCGACGACGAACGCAATCGCCTATTGCGGCGCGACCCCTCATTTCGTCGACAGCTCACTCGAAACACTCGGCATGGACGCGCGCGCGCTCGCGACGCGCCTCGATGCAATCGCACAAAAGACCGCGACCGGCACCATCAACCGCGAGACCGGCCGCCGCATCGCAGCGATCACCCCGATGCACACGTTCGGGCATCCCGTCGAGCTCGACGAGATCGCAGCACTTGCGAAGGATTGGAACATCGCGCTGGTCGAAGACGCCGCGGAATCGCTCGGATCAACCTACAAGGGCCACCCGGTCGGATCGCAGGCACGCCTTGCAGCACTCAGCTTCAACGGCAACAAGATCGTCACCACCGGCGGCGGCGGCGCAATCCTGACCAATGACGAGGAGCTTGGCCGCCGCGCCAAGCACCTGACGACGACGGCAAAGCTGCCGCATAAATGGGCCTTCGTCCACGACGAGATCGGCTTCAACTACCGCCTGCCGAACTTGAACGCGGCACTCGGCTGCGCCCAACTCGAGCAGCTCGACGGCTTCCTGGCGAACAAGCGCAAATTGGCCGCAGCCTATCAGCGCGCCTTTGCGGATGTGCCCGGCGTCCATTTTTCGCACGAGCCGAAGGACACCACGAGCAATTACTGGCTGAATGCGATCCTGCTTGACGAGGAAAATGCCGGCCGCCGCGACGACGTCCTCGCCGCGCTCAACGACGCCGGCTTCGGCGCGCGTCCGGCCTGGACCTTGATGCACAGGCTGCCGATGTTCGCGCAAAGCCCTCGCGGCGATCTTTCCACCGCCGAAGCCATCGAACGCAGACTGATCAACCTGCCCAGCAGCGCCAGCATCAGGTCCCGCGATGAATAATGGTGCGCGCAAGATCTGCTTCGTCACCGGCAGCCGCGCCGATTTCGGGCTGCTCGTCTGGCCGATGCGCGCGATCCGGGCAACGCCCGGCCTGACACTACAACTCGTCGCCACCGGCATGCATTTCGCGCCGGAGTTCGGCTACACTTTCAACGCGATCCGCGACGAGGGATTCGAGGTCGACGCGCGCGTCGAGACGCTGCTGAGCAGCGACACCGGCGCCGGAGTCGCAAAATCCGTCGGCCTTGGTGTCATCGGCTTTGCCGATACCTTCACACGCCTGCAACCGGATCTCGTCGTCGTGCTCGGCGACCGTTTCGAGATGTTTGCAGCTGCACAGGCCGCCATGTTCATGCGGCTGCCGATGGCGCATCTGTTCGGCGGTGACGTCACCGAGGGCGCGGTCGACGAATCGACCCGCCACGCCATCAGCAAGATGTCGCACCTGCATTTCACCAGCAATCAAGGCTCGACGCGACGATTGATGCAGCTTGGCGAGCATCCGTCCCGCATTCACACCATCGGCTCGGTCGGCATCGACGCCATCAAGCATCTCGATCTGATGAATCGCGACGACATCGGCGGTGCGATCGGGATACCGCTCGGCGAACGCAATGCGCTCATCACTTTTCACCCCGTCACGGTCGAAGCCGGACGCTCGGTGGCTGAGCTGGATGAATTATTCGCCGCCCTGTCGACGCTCGATCCCGCCTTTCGTTTCGTGTTCACACTTGCCAACGCCGACGCCGAGGGCCGCGCCTTGAACGCAGGGATCGAGGCTTTCGCGGCCAGCCGGCCGAACACGATCGCGGTCGCCTCGCTCGGGCAACTTCGCTATCTCAGCCTGATGAGCCAGGTGGACTTGGTGATCGGCAACTCCTCGAGCGGCCTGCTCGAAGCGCCCTCCTTCGGCGTTCCCACGGTCGATATCGGCGACCGCCAGAAGGGACGCGAGCGTGCGGCCTCGGTGTTTCACGCTGCGCCCGAGCGCGGGGCCATTGCCACCGCCATTGCGGCGGGGCTCGCGCGCGGCCGTCAAGCCGCCGTCAACCCTTACGGCGACGGCGAATCCAGCCGACGATTTGCCGAGATCATCGCCGGCATCCCGGATTTCAGGCCGCTTCTGGTCAAGGGCTTTTACGAGCTTCCTCCAGGTGGGGCGCAGGTATGACCACGCACACGCTGATCATCGCGGAAGCCGGCGTCAATCACGACGGAAGCCTGGACAAGGCATTGGCCCTCGTCGAGGCGGCCGCCGACGCTGGCGCCGACATCGTCAAATTCCAGACCTTCAACGCGAAGGCATTGGCCGGCAACGCTGCGAAGAAGGCGGACTATCAGCAGCGCACGACGGCCGCTGATGAAAGTCAGCTCGCCATGCTGAAACGGCTGGAGTTGCCGCAGGCTGCGCATCACACGCTGATCGAACGTGCCAGAGAACGCGGCATCGAATTCCTGTCGACGCCGTTCGACGACGCTTCGCTCGCCTTCCTGCTGTCACTGAAGCTGCCGCGCATCAAGATCGGATCTGGCGACCTCACCAACGCGCCGCTGCTTCATGCGGCGGCGAGGGCCGGCGCGACGCTGATCCTGTCGACCGGCATGGCAACGCTCGGCGAGATCGAGGAGGCGCTGGGCGTGCTCGCCCATGGCTACGGCCCACCCTGCGGGACACCCGGCATTGCCGCCTTCCGCGCGGCGTGGCGCGATCCGGCAGGGCGCACGGCGCTCGCACAGCACGTCAGCCTGCTCCATTGCACGACTGAGTATCCCTGCCCCGTCGGCGACGTGAACCTCGCTGCAATGGCGACGATGCGATCCGCATTCCAGCTTCCGGTCGGCTATTCCGATCACACCGACGGTTTCGAGGTTTCGGTGGCCGCCGTCGCGCTCGGCGCGACGATCATCGAAAAGCACCTGACGCTCGATCGCAAGGCGCAAGGCCCCGACCACGCGGCCTCGCTGGAGCCTGACGATTTCAAGCGCATGGTCGTCGCCATCCGCAACGTCGAACGCGCGCTTGGCGACGGCGTGAAGGCGCCGAAGGACTCCGAGATCAGGAATGTCCCTGTGGCGCGCAAGAGCATCGTTGCGGCGCGCGCGCTCGAGGCCGGCGAGACCATCGGCCCCGCCGACATCACCGCCAAGCGACCGGGCACCGGCCGGCCGCCGATCGACTACTGGTCGCTGGTCGGAACGGCCGCGCCCCGCGCGCTCGAGCCTGACGATCCGCTTTAGCCTTGCGGCTTTGCCGGAACGCCGCGAAGGACGGCACCTGCCGGGCATGGAGCCGTGACCACCGATCCCATTGCGACCAGCGTATCGTTGCCGATCACGATGTGGTCCCTGACCCGGCTGCCGAGACCGACGAAGCAGTTCTCGCCGATCTTCGCGCCGCCGCCGATCACGGTTCCAGGCGACAGATGCGTGCAATCGCCGATCCGCACGTCATGCTCGACGACGACAGCTGAATTGACGATGCAGTGATCGCCGACCCGGCTTCGCGCGTTGACGATTGCGCCCGGCATGATGACGGTGCCAGCGCCGATCGTGGCCGACGGCGAGACGATCGCACGCGGATGAACCACGGACGCCCAGCGCTTGACCTGTATTCGGCCGATCATCTGCCGGCGTGCGGGCCCCGCCTGCATCGATCCGATTCCCATCACGAAGGCGGCATTCGGATACTCCGACGCGGCGTCGTCGGTTCCGAGATAGCTGATGTCACCGAGCGTTCCGGGCTGGCGATCGAGGAAGCCGACGACCTTGAACTGGCCGGACAACAGCGCCGCCTCGCAGACCATGAAGGCGTGCTCGCCGCCGCCTATGATGATGAGATCGTCCATCGCTGCTCCCCTTCGCGGGGCAATCTTAGCGGGGGGATCGCGGGTCTCCAAACTGTTGATTCGGACCGCGAAATGCCTGGGTTAACGGGGCTGTTCAGGAGGATGCCGTTGGGGTTGACGCCGCCTCTCGCAGCCGCGATATAGCAGGCTCAGCCGTGGGCCGCCCCCAATATCTGGCGTATACGAGGCAGATTGCCATGAAATCCTGGCGTAAGGCCGTCGTTGGAACGCAGGCGACTGTGGGCGAGGCCATTGCTGCCATCGAGAGCGGAAGCATCCAGATTGCGCTCGTACTCGACGACCAGAACCGCCTGCTCGGCGTGGTCACCGACGGTGACGTGAGGCGCGGCCTGCTGCGCGGCATCCCTCTCACCGGACTTGCGACCGACATCATGAACCGTGCGGCGGTGTCGGCTCCAGCGACACTGCCACGCGAGGATCGCCTGCAGCTGATGCGGCAGAAGTCGATCAAGCAGCTTCCGCTTGTCGACGAGAGCGGCCATCTGGTCGTGGTCGAGACGCTCGACGAACTGCTCGAACCGGCACACTATCCGAACCCTGTCCTGATCATGGCAGGCGGCCTCGGCGAACGCCTGGGCGCGCTGACACGCGACCTGCCGAAGCCGATGCTCAATGTCGGCGGCCGGCCGCTGCTCGAGACCATCGTCCGCAACGTCGTGCAGCAGGGTTTTGGCAACATCTTCATCTCGGTCAACTACAAGGCCCAGATGATCAAGGATTACTTTGGCGATGGCACCGCCTTCGGCGCCAATATCCAGTACGTCCACGAAACGGAACGGCTGGGGACTGCAGGCGCGCTCGGACTCTTCCGGGCCCCGCCGGCCCTGCCCATGATCGTCACCAACGGCGACATCCTCACCACGATCAACTACGGCGCCCTCCTCGACTTCCATAACGCAACTCCGGCGGAAGCGACGATGGTGGTGCGCGAGCACAAGGTCCACGTCCCCTATGGCGTGGTTTCCACGTCGGACGGTTTTCTCGATGCCATCCGCGAGAAGCCGACTGAGAGCTGGTTCGTCAGTGCCGGCATCTACGTGATCGGCCAGTCCGTCTTCAGCCGTGTCACGCCCGGCGTCAGCATCGACATGCCGACCGTGCTGGAGCGCGTCATCGCCGACAAGGGGCGGGTTGCGGTCTATCCCATTCGCGAATACTGGCTCGATATCGGCCGCCTGGAGGATTTCGAGCAGGCGCATGCGGAGTTTCACGAGGTCTTCCCGTGACTTCGACAAAAGCCGTCGTGGTTGGTCTCGGCTCAATCGGCACGAGGCATGCGCGCGTTCTGCGCGAGCTCGGCCTCGAGGTCGCGACCGTCAGCCGCCGCGAAGGCGGCGACTACGGATCGATCACGCAGGCCGTCGCGACGGCGCATCCGGACTACGTAGTGATCGCCACCGAGACTGCGCGCCATGCGGAAGATCTGAAAGAGCTCGCGCAGGCCGGCTTCGATGGCAAAGTCCTTGTCGAAAAGCCGCTGTTCGCGACACCGATGCCTCCGCCGAAATATCCGTTTGCCCATGTCAGCGTCGGATACAATCTGCGCTTCCACCCCGTGATGACGGCGCTGGCCGAGAAACTGCGCGGGCGCGATGTGATCACGGTCGCGGCCTATGTCGGCCAGGACATCAGGGACTGGCGACCCGGCCGCGATCATCGCGCGACCGCATCCGCCACAGTCGATGCCGGAGGTGGTGTGCTGCGGGATCTCAGCCACGAACTGGACTATCTGCTGTGGCTGTTCGGTCCGTGGCATCGCGTCGCAGCGCTCGGCGGTGCGTCCGGCGCGCGCGACATCGACGTCGACGACCATCTCGACCTGCTGCTCGATATGCAGCGCGCGCCATCGGTCCACGTCCACATGGACTATCTCGACCGGCAGGGCATCCGCCGCATTCGCGTCAATGTCGACGACGACACCATCGAGGCCGATCTCGTCGGCAGCCGTCTTGCGATCAACGGCAAGGCAACGGAGATCCCCAGCGACCGCGACCAGAGCTATCGCGACATGCATGTCGCGGCGATACGTGGCGCGAGCCCGGCCTGCTCGCTGCCCGAGGCGCTCGGCGTCGTGCATCTGATCGATGCCAGCGAGCGTGCTCTGCGCACCAAGACCTGGATATCGCCATGAGTCTCCTCTGCACCATCTGCGCACGCGGCGGCTCGAAAGGGGTCGTCGGCAAGAATGCGCGCGATCTGCTGGGCAAACCCGTGCTGGCCTGGAGCATCGCGCAGGCACGCGAGACCGGCCTGTTCGATGCAATCGCGTTCAGCAGCGATTCGGACGCGCTGCTCGACGCGGCCCTCAAAGCCGGTGCCGACATCGCGGTTAAGCGTCCCGACGAGATGGCGACCGACACAGCACCGAAGCTTCCGGCAATCCGCCACTGTCTCGAGCGGGCCATCGCGCAAACGGGCCGCACGCCGGAGATCTTCGTCGATCTCGACGTCACCTCGCCGCTCAGGCTGGCGTCCGACATCACCGATGCGGTCGCGCTGCTGCGCGAGAGCGGCACACGCAATGTCATTACGGGGGCACCGGCGCGACGCTCGCCCTATTTCAATCTGGTCGAGCAGCGCACCGATGGCAGCGTCGGCCTCTCCAAAACTGCCGATCCTCCAATCACCCGCCGTCAGGATGCGCCGCGCTGCTTCGACATGAACGCGTCGATCTATGTCTGGCGCGTCGCGCCGTTCCTGGAGCAGCCTGCGGTGTTCTATCCGGACACGCGCCTGTTCGAAATGCCGGAAGAACGCTCGATCGACATCGATTCCGATCTCGATTTTGCGTTGGTCGAACTGTTGCTGCGCCAACGACTGCCGGCCTGAGGAGGCCCAAACGATGACCACGAGCTTCAAGGCCCTGTTCGATCTGACCGGCCGAACCGCCGTCGTCACCGGGGGATGCGGCATCCTCGGACGCCGCTTCGCCGAGGGCCTTGCCGAGTTTGGCGCCAACGTCGCGATCGTCGATCTCGATCAGGCCGCGACCGATGCTGCGGCAGCCGACGTCGCCTCACGCCATGCCGCGCGCGCCAAAGGCTATGGCTGCGACATCACCGAGCCAAGCTCCGTCCGCAACACGGCCGATGCGATCGAAGCGGACCTCGGACCGGTCTCGATCCTGCTCAACAACGCCGCGAGCAAGACCGGCGATGTCGACGCCTTCTTTGCACCGGTCGAAAAATTCTCGCTGGACACATGGCGAGAGATCATGGCGGTCAATCTCGACGGCATGTTCAACGTCGCGCAGGTATTTGGCGGCCAAATGGCCGAGCGTGGCTACGGCGCTATCGTGCAGACCGCCTCGATCTACGGCCTGATGGCGCCCGACCAGCGCATCTACGAAGGCTCCGAATATCTCGGCCGCGCCATCAACACGCCCGCGGTCTACACCGCGTCCAAAGCCGGCGTCATCGGCCTGACCAAGCACCTGGCGACCTACTGGGCGGCGAAGGGCGTTCGCGTCAATACCCTCACCCCCGGCGGGGTCGAGAGCGGACAGAACGAGACCTTCAAGGCGCGCTATGGTGCCCGTATCCCGCTCGGCCGCATGGCTCGCGCTGACGAGATGGTGGGGACGATGCTGTTCCTGGTGTCGGATGCCGCGTCCTACGTGACTGGGCAGAACGTCGCCGTCGACGGCGGCCTGAGCGCCTGGTAGCAAGACATCAATGATCAAGCGCCTGATCCAGAACACGGTGATTTCGGCGCTGGCCTTCGGCGTGGCCGCCCTGCTGGGTCTTGCGGTCATTCCATTGATCATCGGGACCTGGGGGGTGACCGAGTTCGGCCTCATCGTCATCTCGCGGCTGCTGCTTCCCAGCGGCATGATGGCGGTGCTCGACCTCGGTCTGTCCGAGGTCGCCACCCAGGTCGTCGCCCGCGCGCGCGAGCACCGCAATTGGACACAGGCCAGTCGCCAGCTCGCTTTCCTGGGGGCGGTCTCCTTCGCTCTCACCTTGATGCTGAGCGCCGTCATATGGTTCGCGACGCCACTGTTCGTCATCGTAATGAAGGTCGACGCCGCACATGTGGAGACGTTCACGCGGATCATGCACTACACGGCCCTCGCGAATCTAATCTTCGTTCCGGCACTGGTGTGGGAAGGCACCGTCAAGGGCTTCGAGCGCTACAACCTGCTCCGCGTTGCGGAGGTCACGTCAACGGCGGCCTATGTCGGCCTGACATTCGCAGCCTCGTGGGCGGCGGCAGGCTTTGAAGTGGTCGCCTATATCTATCTCGCCACGCTGGTGGCCCGCGCCGTCGTCATTGGAATTGCCGCGTTCGTGGCCCTGCGGCACAAGCACGTGCGATTGCTGCCGTGGACCCCGGACATCCGGCAGGATATTCTGCACCGCTGCCTGCTGCTCCTGCAGGGCAAACTGATGGGCGGCATTTCCGGACCGCTTCAGCCGTTCCTGATCGGATTGCTGTTCGGTCCCAAGGCGGTCGGCACCTACGACGCGCTGGTGCGGTTGTCGCGGGTTTCCAAGGTCGTCGTCAGCCTTCTGACATCCGCCCTGCTTCCCGTCGCCAGCCGCCTCGACGAGCGCGGCAGCGCGACCTCGTTCCAGCGCCTCGGCGACCTCGGCCTCGTCATGATGCCGATGTTCGTGGTGCCGCCGCTGGCTGCGACCGCGATCCTTTCGCCGGAGATCATGAACATCTGGATCGGCCCCCTTCTCGCGCCCTACGCGTTCTGGATGGGCCTGAGCTTCCTGGTCCCGATCTGCGCCCAATACGTCGCGATCGGCAGCCTGATCTTCATGACGCGGCCGGAGGTGCAGGCCAGGCTCAACCGGCTGATCGCCGTTCAGCTCCTGATCTGGGCGGTGGTCTCGGCCGCGACATTGCACCTGTTCGCGGAACGCGCCCTGATCCTCGGCCAGGTGATCGGTAGTATGCTCATCCTGCCCTTGCAGCTGGAAGCGTTGCGCGGCGCACTCGAGCTCGACCGCAATCGCTTCGCGAAGGTCATCGGAACCCAGTTCGCAATCCTAGTCCTGGCAAGCATTTTTCTAGCGGCAATTGCAGGTTACATTCGGTTCGACAGCGTGCTAAAGCTCGCCCTTGGTTCCATGGCTTTCTGTCTGATCACCTGGACGCTCCAATACTTCCTCGTGCTCGAAAAGCGGCACCGGACTGTATTTCCAGCCGTCGGACAACTGATGGGACTGACATCCAGAAGCAGTTGAATGAACATCCACGCGACAGACACGAAGGCCGTCATCACGGGTTTTGCTCCGGCATCGTTGTCGGACCGGGCGACGACCTATGCTCTGGACGCGGTCAGGAGTATCGGCCGTCTTGCGATGCGCCGCGTGAAACGCACGGCCGACATCGTCGATTCCGAATACAATCTGCTGCACTGGCAGCGGACGCTGTCGGAAAAGAACTGGGCGAAGGCCGCAAGCATCCAGGACTTCCTGATTCCGAAGAACCCCGCGCTGGGTCTTCGCAAGGTCGACAATCAGATTTGCAGGGTCGCGGCCGACGACTATTATCGCTATCGCGCCAGGGCGCTCGGCGAATTGCTGGCGCGGCACACCGGCGGCGCCACCGAGATCGTCGAGCTTGGCGCCGGCTGTGGCATCAACCTTCTGTCGCTTCACCTCAACCATCCCGATTGGCGGCTACGCGGGTTCGACATCGCGCCGAACGGCATCGCTGCCGGCCGCGAGATCGCGGCGCATTATGGGCTGTCGGACCGGATAGCGCTCGACAGGATCGACCTGACCGACGGCAACGACCCCAGCTACGCCGCGATCAGGGACCAGGTCGTTTTTACCTACTTCTGCATCGAGCAAATTCCCTACGACGTGCACAAGGTGGTGGACAACATCATTGCGGCGAAGCCCAAGCGCGTCATCAACATCGAGCCGACGACGGAGCTTCTGAATCTCGCAAGTCCGCGAGACATGGTCAGCTTCCTCTACATCCGGTCGGTGGACTACCAGACGCAGCTGTTCTCGACGCTCGACGATTACGAGCGGCAGGGCCGCGTCCGCATCTTGGCGCGCGAACGCATGCCGTTCGCGCCGACGATCCACAATGATGGTTTTTTGTATTGCTGGGAGCCCACATGACAACCGTCGATACGACGGCTGATCGGCCTGCCCCGAAGAAGGCGAAGATCAGCCAGTTCCGCCGCCTTCTGTGGCACGTCAACCGCACCGATCTCGGATGGGTACTGAAGGCTGCCCTGACCAGCCTGCAACTGCCGGCTCGTGCCAAACGGATCGCGTTGCTCAAGCAGCTTCCGACCAAACCCGAGTGGGCCGAGGCCAGCCGCAAGCTGGAGACAGACGGCTACGTCGACGTCTCCTCGATCGTGGACCGCGGACTCGCGGAAGCCGTCGCGTCGTTCGCGGACGGCAAGGTGAACCGCCTCCAGGAGCTGGTCGGCCGGCAGAAGGAAGGGCACAAATCTTTCTGGGTCAGCCTGCTGGACGAGGACCTCGTCAACGGTGCGTTTGCCACCGATCATCCGTTCGTCCGCTACGCCCTGCAGCCGGCTGCACTGCGCATCATCGGCGACTTCATGCACGACCTGCCGCAATTGTCGGACGTGGTGCTGACATTGTCTCAACCCACGCCGAACCAGGCGTTGAGCTTCTCCCAGTTGTGGCATCTCGATCACGACGACAAGCGCGTCTGCAAGCTCTTCATCTATCTGACCGACGTGCAGGACACTGCCGATGGCCCGTTCACCTTCATCCCGGCCGGGCCGTCAAAGGCGTTCCGCAACTCGCTCAAGAGCCACATGAGCGATACGCAGGTTTTTGCCAAGACCGGTCCCGACGCCGTCAAGGAGATGATCGCGCCCCGCCTGTCGTCCTTCATCGTCAACACGGCGCGCTGCCTGCACATGGGAAGCAGGATCCAGTCGGATCACAGCCGCCTGCTGTACACGGCAACCTACATCCAGCAGCCGCGCATCTTTCCCGAACCGCCGGCGCGCTTCCGCGCGGTCGGTGCGCTGACGGAGCTCGAGCGCACCGTGATGCGGCTCTGACACGGACCTGCCGGGAGCTCACATCTTGCGTATAGGCCTGGTGGTCGATCACCCCAAGCGTGACCTGCCGGGGGCAGTCATGCTCGGTTATCAACTCGCGCGGCGCGGCGTCTCCGTCGCACTGGTGCCGATGTACGAGCAGGCCGTCGATGTCCCGCGACTGGGGCTGGACGCGCTGGTCGTCAACTACGCGCGTCCCGTCAATCTCGACCTGATGCGCAGCTTTGCCGGAGCGGGCCTCGCCCTGTACGTGCTTGACACCGAGGGCGGCGTGCTCGCGGAGAAAGGCGGCAACTCGCCTCCTGCGATGGCCGCTCACATCAAGGGCAGCGGCTACGCCGATATCCTGGCGGGCTATTTCTTCTGGGGGAGCCGGCTGTACGAGGCCTTCCTCGCGGCCGGAACCATGAAGCCGGAGCAGCTTCACCTCACCGGATGCCCGCGCTTCGATTTCGCGGCCCCGCACTGGCGCGCGCTGCTCGACGGAGAGCCGCACGGCTATCTGCTCGTCAACGCCAACTTTCCGCTGGTCAATTCGCGCTTCACCGGCAAGCCGGGCGGCGAGCGCGAAGCGATGGTGCGGGCCGGTTGGGACGGCGCCTATGTCGATCGCTTCATCGCCGACCTGAAGCAGGTCTTCGCCAATTATCTCGTCGAGATCGACCGGCTCGCCGCTGCGCGGCCCGACCGAAACATTCTGGTGCGTCCGCACCCCTTCGAGAGCGATGACGTCTATCGTAACGCCCTTTCGCGCCACGCCAACGTCCTGATCGACGGCAGCGGCAGCGTGCTCGACCGCATCCGCAATGCAACCGCGGTGATCCATCTCAACTGCGGGACGGCCGTCGAATCGGTCTTGTTGGGAAAGCTGCCGCTGCAGCTCGAATATCTGAACACGCCGACCACGGCCGGCCATGCCGCGCTGCCGGCGCGCGTGAGCCGGCGGGTCGCCTCGTTCGACGAGCTGCTCGACGCGATCGACCACATCGAGCGCGAGACCGAGACCTTCGATTTCGCTCGCGTTCACGCCGCCGATATCGAGGCATTCTTCCATCTCAACGACGGACAAGCCGCCGAACGTGTCGCCGAAGTCCTGACCCGTGCGACGCGTTCGCGCCGACCTTACGTCTCGCTGCTCGCGACCGTGAAGGGAACGCGTGCCAGGCCGAGCCTTGGCCAGATTGTCAAAGGAGCCGCCAGCGCCGCGCTCGGCTCCGCCGTCACGGAGCGGCTGCGCAGCCAGTTCAATCCCGCCCGGCGCGACAAGCGAATCGCACCGCCCTTCGTCCAGACCCTGCTTCAACGCATCGCCACTCACGATCAGGCGAGCCCGTCTCAATTTACGGCAAGACGCGCGCATTGCGCGGTGACGGGCTTGCCCCTCGCAAGTATTGCGATCGAACCCGCCCGATAGAGCCATGGCCACACCCGCAAAGAC
Organism: Bradyrhizobium symbiodeficiens; assembly: GCF_002266465.3. NCBI lineage: Bacteria > Pseudomonadati > Pseudomonadota > Alphaproteobacteria > Hyphomicrobiales > Nitrobacteraceae > Bradyrhizobium > Bradyrhizobium symbiodeficiens. The sequence goes on from NZ_CP029427.2 coordinate 5,133,236, forward strand.
CATTCTCATCACCACGCTCGCCGAATACCAGACCCGGTTCTGGATTCCGGTTGCGCAACGGCTGCGCGCGGCAGGCCATGACGTCGAGTTGCTCGCCTTCGACGATCGCAGCGCGGAGATGTCGACGGCCGAAGGCATTCCGGTCACGAACATGTATCGCGAGGGCCTCAAGGCCGCCCCCTCGCCCGACGACCGCACGGCTTTCGACACGCGGGTTGCGGCCTACGGGCTCGACGGAACCAATTTCCTATTCAGTCATGAGCGCTTCACTTTCGGCATCCGCGACACCGCGGCACTGCGCCGGCGCTTCATGATCTATGCCAATGCGATGGAGACAGTGCTCGACCGGCTGGAGCGGCAAGGCAAGCGCGCCGAGCTGGTGCAGGAGCTCGGCGGCTTCCTCTCGGTACTCGCGAGCTTTTACGCCGCCAGGCGCCGCGACATCCGCAACTGGTTCATCGAGCCCTCGTTTTTTCGCGGCCGGATGTACTTCACGCCTGACACCCTCGGTGCACCCGACGTGATGTCGACGCCGGCGGACGCCGTCTCGTCGGAAGTGCGCGCCTATCTCGACGACACGCTGAGGCAGCGCGCGATCGTCATTCCCAAGAAGGATCAGCACCATTATTCCGCGGCCTTCAAGAAAGTCGTCAATTTGCGCAACGCACGCCGCCTCACCGAAAAGCTGTGGGACCAGTTCGCGCTCGGCAAGCACCAGGAGTTCGGGCACAATCTGCGCCACGCCCGGGTCCATGCCGCGATGGCGCTCAACGCGACGCGGCTGCGCACGCTCTATAAGCCGATCCCCGAGGCGCCCTTCGTCTATTATCCGTTTCACGTTCCGGCCGACATGGCGCTGACGCTGCGCTCGCCGGACTATCTCGACCAAGTCGCGACCGTCGACTTCCTGCTGCGCACGATCCCGGATTCGCATGTGCTCGTGGTGAAGGAGCATCCCGCCCAGATCGGCGCGATCGCGGCCTCCCGGCTGTTCGAGCTCGCGCGCCGGTTCGACAATTTCGTGCTGCTGCCGCCGCAGACCAACAATTACACCGTGCTCAATCGCGCCGATGCGGTCATCTCCGTCAACAGCAAATCGGGCGCCGAGGCGCTGCTGCTCGGCAAGCCGGTCGTGGTGATGGGCGATGCGTTCTACCGCTCGTGCCCGCTGGTGTATGCCGTCGATCGTCTGGCCGATGTGCCCGCGCGCCTGCGCGAGGCACTCTCCGCCGGGCCGTTCGATCCGGCCAAAGGCGCGCCCTATTTCGAGTCTGCCTGGCGTCAGTCATATCCGGGCGAGCTCTATATCAGCGATCCCAAGCTGCTCGACATTTTTGCGGCCTCCCTGCGCGCGGCCGTCGCCGAGCCGGCCGGCGTGAACTGAACGGACCCATCATGCCGCTCGTCTCGATCATCACGCCGTCCTGGAATGTCGAAGGCCTGATCGAGGAGACGATCCACTCGGTGCAGAACCAGACCTTCGCCGATTGGGAGCTCCTGATCGCGGACGACTGCTCGACCGACCGGACGCCGGCGATCATCGCCGGCATCGGCGAGCGCGACCCGCGCGTCAAGCTGATCCGGATGCCGAAGAACGGCGGGCCGGCGCTAGCGCGCCAGGCGTCGATCGACGCAGCGCAGGGCCGCTATCTCGCCTTCCTCGACAGCGACGATCTGTGGCTGCCCGAGAAGCTGGAGCGGCAGCTTGCCTTCGCGAGGGCAAGGCAGGCCGCCCTCAGCTACACCGCCTTCCGCCGCATCAACGAGACCAACACCGTCACCGGACGGCTGATCGAGGTGCCGGCCTCGCTCACCTATGGCCAGCTCCTGGAGAACACCGCGATCGCGACGCTGACCGCAATGGTCGACCGCGAGATCGCCGGCCCCATCGCGATGAAGAACGAGGGCTACGATGATTTCTGTCTATGGCTCTCGATCCTCAAGCGCGGTCACACCGCTTACGGCCTCAACGAGGATCTCGCGCGCTATCGCGTCAGGGGCTCCTCGGTCTCCAGCCGGCCGGCACGTTCGGCCAAATGGGTCTGGCGGATCTACCGCGATGTCGAGCACCTCTCCCCGATCAGGTCGGCCTGGTGTTTTGCCCACTGGTCTACGCGGGCCTGGCTGAAACGGCGGGAGTTCTAAAGCGCAATGAAATCAGGGTGAATCGTCATCGCGCTTTAGGTTGTTGTTTGGGCATGATCTTTTCGGAAAACCGCTGCACACTTTTCGGGATCATGCTCCAGCGATTCCGACGGCGCGGCACACGCAGCCACTTGCAACAGCTGGAATTGAACATTGCGACCTTGACGGGTTGTCTTTAATCTGCCCCGGATCGGAGGGGGCTTTGCGTGTACAATCAAGGTGTTATTCCACTGGCAGCGCGTCCCCACGCCGATCGCCGGTCCTGGATCGGCTGGACGCTGTGCAGCCTGTTTCCTGCAATTTTTCTGTTGTGTCTGTTTGCACTCACGTCGCTTAGCGCGCCTGAACATGACGACTTCTGCTTCGCGGAACTGTATGTGCGTCACGGCTTCGTCCACACCGTGTCGATCTTCTATCATACGCAGTCGGGCCGGATCCTGGCATTGTGGCTGACTCAGCTTCCGCCGGCGATATCGGCCGCGACGGGTGTCAGCTTGCTGTCTGCCTATTCACTGACGATGGCTGCGAGCGCGGCGTTGTTCCTGGCCGCCACGGCCCTCGCCATGGTCCGGGCCTGGCCCCGCACTGCCGCCCTCCAGTTGGTTTTCCTCACGCTCGCATTCGCGAGCGCCGTGGTCAGTGCCGCACCGAGCGTGCGCGATCTGCTGTACTGGCTCTCGGCCGTGACCTGTTACGTCCCGCCGGCCTTGATCACCATCCTGATCCTCGGGGAGTGCGTTCGGGCGCTTGACGGGGAATCCGGCTTCTCGTGGCCGCTCAGCCTCGCGATGGCCCTGGGCGGCTTCGCTGCTGCGCTGTGCAACGAATTTACCGGGGCATGGCTGCTGCTGATCGTGTCGGCCTCGCTGGGCGCGCGCCATCTCCTCGGCCAACAGCGCCAGATCGCGCAGCACCTCCTGATCGCGACCGCCATTGCAATCGGATGGATCATTGTTGTCTCGGCCGGCGGCAACAGCACGCGCATGGAGCAACTCCCGAACGGCGGGCATGTGACGTGGTCGGTTGTTCAAGCACTGGTCGATTCGCTCGCCGGTCTCGGCCGCTTCCTTAGAGAACCTGCCGTCGTCGCCTGGCTCGCCGCCGTCGGCCTGATCGCACTGGCCGAACCTCAAGCGACGCAACCAGCGCCGCAAAGAGGCAAGATGCTGGCTCTCGGCACGATCGCGATCTGCCTGGCGTGCTGTTACTTCGAGTATTTCGCTCATCGATATGCGACGGGCATGCGGCTGATCGAGCGGGCGCAGAACCAGGCGCTCATCCTGCTGCTGTTCGGATCGACTCTGGGCGTCAGGCTGGTCGTCGGTGCCTACAGCCGGCAATTGCGCGAACGGTTTGCGGCGGGCGCGTTTCGTGGCCTGCTCGGTCCGGTCGGGATGCCCGCGAGCCTGGCGCTGCTCACGATCGTCTCGCTCAGCCTGAGCTCAACGGCGTTCCAGCTGCGCGCGCAATGGCAGGACCTGTATCCCTATTGGCGGGAGAGCGCCGATCGGCATGCCCTCCTGACGACGAGCCCCGAACCGGTTGTCGTGCTTCCCCGGCACAAATGGACGCCGTCTCTGCTGATGACCGCCGATGTGACGGCCAACGCCGACAGATTGCCGAACGACTGCATCGCCAGATACTACCACAAATCCGCCGTCTACGGCGCCGACACGCCGCGATGACCATTTGCCCTGCTTCAGAGATGCGAACGTGAAAACAATCAGCGTCATCACGCCCTGTTACAATGAAGAGCTCAACGTCAGGGATTGCTACGAGGCAATCCGGAAGATCTTCGACGGCGAGCTCCAGGGCTATCAGCGCGAGCACATCTTCTGCGACAACGCCTCCGACGATCGCACCATGGAGATCCTGCGCGAGATCGCAGCGCGGGACCCGGCGGTAAAGATCATCGTCAATGCGCGCAACTTCGGACCGCTCCGCAACACCTACAACGGCGTGATGGCCTCGCGCGGCGACGCCGTCCTGCTGTTCATGCCGGCGGACCTTCAGGATCCACCCGAATTGCTTCCTGAATTCGTCAAGCTGTGGGAAGCCGGCTACGAGATCGTCTATGGGATCCGCGCCGCGCGCGAGGAAAGCCGTCTGATGCGCGGGCTCCGCAACACTTACTACCGCGTGCTGACCCGGTTCTCCGAGCTCAAGGTGCCTCCAGGAGTCGGTGACTTCCAACTTGTCGACAGGCGTGTTGTCGAGGCCATGCGTCACGTCCGTGACGCCTATCCGTTCATGCGAATGATGACGTTCGAATGCGGCGGTCGCATGGTCGGCGTGCCCTACACCTGGCGCGAGCGCAAGAAGGGATTTTCCAAGAACCGCGCCAGCGCGCTGATCGATCAGGGCCTCAACGGGCTGGTGTCCTTCACCACCGCGCCAGTCCGATTCGGCCTGCTCGCGGGCTTTCTGATCTCGGCCGTGAGCATCGCATACGCGATCGTCAACTTCATCATCGGCCTGGTACTTTATCAGAAGCTCGCCGAACCCGGCATCCTCACACTGATCGTCGCCATGTTCTTCTTCGGTGGCGTACAGCTGTTCTTCATGGGCATGATCGGCGAGTACGTTCTCGCGATCTACGGACAGGTGCGCGAGAAGCCAGTAGTCTTCGAGCGCGAGCGCGTCAATTTCGACCCCTTATCGCCGCCCGGCCCGTGACGCGCAGGCGCGTCAGCACTTCGCCAGCGATTGCTCTATTCGCGCGACGATCGCCTGAGCCGAGAGACCGGCGGCATCGAGCAGCGCCTCGCGCGACCCCGCGCTCGAGGTCTTGCCACCCTGCTCCGGAATGCCGAGGCCTGTGACCGGCGGTCGCCGCGGATCGCCGGCGAATAGGCCAGCTACCAGGCTGAACAAGCCGCCGCGCAAGATGTGCTCTTCGAGCGTCACGACGAGCGAGGCGTCGCGCACGGCGTCGCGGATCGCGGCTTCGTCGAGCGGCTTCAGGCAGGAGACGCTGACGACACCGACGGCACGGCCCCGCCCGGCGAGTTCGCCGGCGGCCTCCAGCGCGCGGGAGGCAATCGGCCCCGACGCGAGGATGACGACATCCCGTCCGTCACGCAAAACCCTGGGCTTGCGCAGATCGGTCACGGCGGCGCCGAGATTCGGCTCCCCCTGACGGCTGAGCCGCAAGTAAGACGGCCTGCCGCTGGTTGCGATCAGACGCGTTGCAGCCCGTACCTCCATGGGATCGCACGGCACGAACACCTCGATGCCCGGCAGCATCGACATGATCCCCGCATCCTCCAGCGCGTGGTGGGTGTAGCCCTGGCTGCCATAGGCATAGCCTGCGCCCACCGCCACGACCTTGACGTCAGCACCGTGGTAGCAGACGTCGTTGCGAAGTTGCTCGAGGCAGCGCAACGTGGGGAAATTGCCGATCGAGTAGATGAAGACGGTCTTGCCCGACAGCGCAATTCCGGCGGCGATCCCCGCCATGTTCTGCTCGGCAACGCCGACATTGAGATAGCGATCGGGAAACTTCGCCGCGAAAGGCTCCAGCACGGAGTAGCCGAGATCGCCGCAGAGCAGCCAGACGTCGGGATTTTCGCTTGCGGCCTGCGACAGGCTCTCGATGAACGTCGTCCTCATGCGCCGACCTCGGCCAGCGCCTGCGCGAGCAGCTCATCCGATGGCGAGCGATAATGCCATTCGAGCTTGTTCTCCATGAAGCTCACGCCTTTGCCCTTGACGGTGTGGGCGATCACGACGGTCGGCCGGCCCGATGCGGCCGGCACGCCGCTCAGCACACGCTCGAGCGCAGCGAGGTCGTGGCCGTCGATCTCCTCGACCTGCCAGCCGAACGCTTGCCATTTCTCGGCAAACGGATCCAGGTTCAACACCTCGGCGACCGAGCCGAAACTCTGGATCTTGTTGAAGTCGACGATGACGCAGAGATTGTCGAGCTTGTGATGCGGCGCGAACAGGATGCCCTCCCAGTTCGAGCCCTCGTCGCATTCACCGTCGCTGAGCAGGCAGAACACGCGACTGCCTGCGCCTGCATGGCGTGCGGCCAGCGCCATGCCGATCGCGATCGGCAGGCCATGGCCGAGCGAGCCGGTCGAAACCTCGACGCCGGGCACGGCGTGGCTGACATGCCCGGTGAAGATCGACCCGTCGCGGCAATAGGAGTCGAGCTCGGTGAGGGAAAAGAAACCGCATTCGGCAAGCGTTGCGTACATGATCGCCGTGGCGTGGCCCTTGCTGAGCACGAAGCGGTCGCGGCTCGGGCTTTGCGGCTCAGCGGGATCGACGCGCAGGATCCGCGTGTAGAGCACCGCCAGGATGTCCGCCATCGAGAGGCAGCCGCCGATATGGGACGCCTTCGCGGCATGCACCATGCGCAACGCGTGCGCACGAATCCGTCGCGCGAATTCTTTCGGCTCAGGAAGATTTTGTCGCGTCATGCCACTCTACCGTCTCGCGTAGTCCCTCATCCAACGGCACTTCGGGCTTCCAGCCCAAGGCAAGCATGCGCGAAACGTCCGCGGCCAGGACCATAACCTGATCGGGCCGATACGCCAACTCGCCGAAGCCGAGAGCGGCGCCGGGGTCTACGAGATCGCGCAACCGCGTCACCGTCTCGCGCAACGGCGGGGCGTCGGCGCTGCCGACATTGAAGATGCCGCTCGCCGCTTCGTGCGTGATCGCCAGCCGGAAAGCGCTCGCGGCATCGCGCGCGTGCAGAAATCCCCAGCGCTGCTCGCAGGCCGTCAGCGCCATATGGTGGCCGGAGCGCAAGTTCCGGATCGTGCTCGGAATCAGCCAATGATCGGCATCTTTCGGGCCGTAGGTCGAGAAAATCCTGAGCCAGGCGGCACGCAGGCCCCGCTCCTCGCACAGGCGCATCGCCATCGATCCGGCCGCGAGCTTGGCCATGCCGTATAACGTCGTCGGCCGTGGCACGTCGTCCTCCCGGATCGCGCGATCATAGGGGCCGTACTCCGCCTGCGATCCGGCTCCGACGAAGATCCTGGCGCCGGCTTCGGCCGCGATCTCGGCGAGGCCCACCGTGTCGGCCACGTTGACGGCCTGGACCGGGCTGTTGCGATCGCTGCCTGCGACACCACGCCAGGCCATGTGCACGACCGCCTCCGGCGCGAACGCCCCCAGCGCTCCGCGCAGCCCATCCGGATGCTCCAGACTGCCCGGGATCACGTGCAGCCGGTCATGGAGCTGCGCGAGGCGCCAATAGGAACTTGCCGGCCGCAGCTGGACGGCCACCTCGTGCCCCCGCGCCACGAGGTCCGCAACGAGATAGGAGCCCAGAAAACCGCTCGCACCGGTGGCAAAAACACGCATAAGCCCCCGGGTAGATCAGCTACCCCGGCGCCGTCAATGTCCCGCTTCGGCAAGGCCCCCCGCCCATGCCACGTTCCCGACACGGCGGAAGGGGCGATCCGAACTTGATTATCCGGCCCATGCGGCTAAACGGAGGGCCAGATCGAGGTTCGACGACGCAGGGGTAGACGCATGAATGACTTCCGGCTGGCCATGGTTTCCGCAGGCTTCGAGCACGGCGGAAACGTCACCCATCGTCACTTCGACGGCCATCCCGACCTGCTCGTCTATCCCTTTGAATCTCAGCTCGGCAACCGCAACTTCAACGACTTCCTCGCCTCGGTCGAGCGCGTCCAGTACCGCTATCCCGAATTCCCGGAGGGGCTGACGGCTACCGAGCTCTATGAGCAGATGATCGACGAGGAGTTGAAGACCTTCCTGCGCAAGCGCAACGGCTCCAAGTTCCGCGATGCGGACTGCGTGATGGACGAGAAGAAGCGGGTCGCCGAGTTTGCCCGCATCGTCGGCGAGCCGCCGATCTTCCGCCGCCAGGTGATCGAAGCCTTCTTCCGCGCGACCTTCGCAGCCTGGGAGAACTATTACGTCAAGCCGCGGCCGGGCATGGTCCATGTCGGCTACTCGCCCGCCATCGGGATCGATGCCGATCGCATGGTGCGCGACTTTCCCAACGTCCGCATCCTGCACATCGTGCGTAATCCGTTCTCGGCTTACCGCGACACCAAGCGCCGCCCGTTCCCGCAGCCGCTGACCAAATACCTGATCACCTGGAACATCTATCACTCGACGGTCGAGATGTTTGCCAAAATGTATCCCGAGAACGTGCGGATCTTCCGTTACGAGGACCTCGTCGACGACAAGCGCAAGTTCATGACCGAGGCGGCCGGATTCATCGGCGTGCCGTTCGCCGACTCCATGCTTTATCCGAGCTGGAACGGCGTCGAGATCAAGGATTCCATCGCACCTTGGGGAACCGTGCTCAAGAGCACCAAGGACTACAACCAGGCCGTGATCCAGGAGCTCTCGGACCAGGAGCGCAAGCAGATTGCACAGGGCACCGCCGCACTCGCCCGTCATTTCGGTTACGACCGGATCGACTATCTGAGCCCGCTCTATCGTGCTGAGTAAGATCGCGTTCTTCGAGACCGACGACCGCCCCGACATCGCCGCCGATCGCGCGCGCCTCCTGCCCGCGCTGCGACGGCATCTGCAATCCCTGGGCCGCGACGCCACCGTCGCGCCGGCGCCCGGCGGTACCCTCGGTGCCTGCTACGATGCGGATATCTCCGGCGAGAAGCGGTTTCTGAAGACCCATCTGCCGGGGGCGCGTGCGCGCGCCAACCTCGCCAAGGAAGCCGACATCCTCGAGCAACTCCATGGCAACACGGTCGTGCTCGAACGATTCGAGATCCCGCTCGCGAATGGAGCGGCGCGGCTCTGCCTCATGATGCCCGCGCTGGTGCCACAGGCCGCCCCGATGCCCCCCGCTGATGCCGCCGCAATGGCATCCGCGTGCAGTGAGCGGCTCAAGGACTGGCAGCCGGATGGGCTTGCCTCGTTCGATCACTATCTGGCGTCCGCCGCAGGGGCACTGGAGACGCTTTCGAGCCGCGGCCTGCTGGATCGGGCCGGCGCGACCGAGGTGCGCAGGCTGATTGCGCTGCTCGGGGATGGTCTGGCGGATTTGCCCGAGGCGCTCTGTCACGGCGATTTCGGGCCCAAGAACATCATGCTCCAGGGCGGCGTGCGGCGCGTCATCGACTGGGAAGATGCATTCCGGGGCATCGCCGGCTACGACTACCTCTACTGGCTGACCTTCATGGAGAACCGGCCGTTCCTGCAAGAGGCCGCCTTCGGCCGAACCGGTCTTTCGCCCGACGTCGAGCGCGCCATCCTCGTGCTCGTCGTCCTGCTCAAATCCTATCTGGCGGTCTTGTCGGGCGAGCACCTGCAGCACGCGATGTCGGCAGAGGACCGCATTGCCGAGATCCTGGATCTGCCGGTCTGATCAGGCCTGCGCGGCGCCAGCGACCTGGTCGAGTTGATCGAGCGAGAAGCTGCGCAGGTCCCGGCCCTCGCGCAGCGCCTTGTACCAATCGACGGTCAGCTGAAGGCCTTGCGCCAGATCGAGCCGGGGCGTCCAGCCGAGTTCGCTCCGCGCCTTCGCGCAATCGAGCCTGAGATAGGCGGCTTCGTGCGGATGCGGGCCGGAATCGGCCGTCCACCGCGCGCCGTCGCCCCACAGCGCGATCAGACGATCGACCACGGTCCCGACCGGCACCTCGCTTGCGGTATCCGGTCCGAAATTCCAGCCCCCGACGAAACGCTCATCGCCCGCCAATCGCTCGACCAGCGAGAGATAGCCGAGCACCGGGTCGAGCGCGTGCTGCCAGGGCCGCACCGAATTGGGATTGCGGATGCGGAGCGCCTCGCCGGCCAGGAACGCCTGCATCGCATCGGGCACCAGGCGGTCGCGCGCCCAGTCGCCGCCGCCGAACACGTTGCCGGCCCGTGCGGTCGCGACGCGCGCCGCCCCCTTCGCGTTGAAGAAACTATGGCGGTAGGAATGCGTCACGAGCTCGGCGCAGGCCTTGCTGTTGCTGTAGGGGTCGTCACCGCCGAGCCGGTCGCCCTCGCCGAAGGCGGCGTCGTTGCCGTTGTTCTCGTAGCACTTGTCGCTGGTGACGTTCAGGATCACCTGCACCGAGCGCAGAGGCCGTGCCGCCTCCAGCACATGCACCGTGCCCATCACGTTGGTCGCAAAGGTCTCGACCGGCTCTTCATAGGACGGACGCACCAGCGCTTGCGCCGCCATGTGGATGACGATGTCGGGCTCGGCTTCCGCCATTGCGGCGCGCAAGGTGGCGAGATCGCGGATGTCGGCGATGCGGTGCTTGATGTCGTCGGCGATGCGCGCCGTGACGAACAGCGCGGATTGGTGGGTCGGCGGCAACGCATAGCCGTAGACGTCGGCCCCGAGGCGGCGCAGCAGCAGCGACGCCCACGCGCCCTTGAAGCCGGTGTGGCCGGTGAGAAAGACCTTCTTGCCGCGCCAGAATGCCGGATCAGTCACCAGACCCTCCATTTGGCACGGTTGCCGGCCCACTCACCCTCGAGGAAGTTACGATCGCGCAGCGAGTCCATCGGGTGCCAGAAGCCGGGATGCACGTAGGCGCGAAGATCATCGCCGCGCACGAGCTGCTCCATCGGCTCGCGCTCCCAAATCGTGTTGTCGCCTGCGATCAACTCGCCGACCGACGGCGACAACAGAAAGAAACCGCCATTGATCCAGCCGCCGTCGTCATTGGGCTTTTCCTCGAAATTGACGACCCGGTCGCCCTCGATCGCGATCGCGCCGAAACGCTTGGCCGGCCGCACCACCGAAACGGTGGCGCGCCGCCCATGCGCCTTGTGGAACGCGATCTCGGCGGCCAGGTCGATGTCGGCAACACCGTCGCCATAGGTCAATGCGAAGAAGGGCTCGTCCGCGACATAAGGCAACACCCGCTTCAGCCGGCCGCCGGTCTGGGTGTCCTCGCCGGTGTCGACGAGCGTAACCCGCCACGGCTCGGCCGTCTCGCGATGCACTTCCATCCGGTTCTCGGCGATGTGGAAGGTCACGTCGGACATGTGCAGGAAGTAGTTCGCGAAGTACTCCTTGATCATGAAGCCCTTGTAGCCAAGGCAGATCACGAAATCATGGAAGCCATAACGGCTGTAGATCTTCATGATGTGCCACAGGATCGGCCGCCCGCCGATCTCCACCATCGGCTTCGGTCGCGTGGTGGTCTCCTCCGCGATTCGCGTGCCCAGGCCTCCCGCAAGAATTACGACTTTCATTCACCTGCTCCGAACGGAGGCACGCTCCCCGCGTACTCCAGACGGCTTCTATACGAAGTGGCGGGACCTGGAAAATCCATCGGTCTCAAACCACTTCCGATATCAAGTGGTATTTTGTTACCCACAAAGCCCTTGGCGTTTTCACCCGTAGCCGATACCACTCTGCCGCCGCACCGGGAGACCGTCCCGAGATCCAGCTGGAACCCGATCATGCCGTTTGAAAACTACAGGAACAGCCGCATCCTCGTCACCGGGGGCGCCGGGTTCATCGGGTCGCATCTATGCGAGCGACTGCTCGATGCCGGAGCCGAAGTGGTATCCGCAGACAATTATTTCACCGGCAGCCGGCGCAACATCGCCCATCTGATCGCAAATCCACTGTTCGAAGCTATCCGGCACGACGTCACCTTTCCGCTCTACCTCGAGGTCGACGCGATCTTCAACCTGGCCTGCCCGGCCTCGCCGATCCACTACCAACGCGATCCCGTGCAGACCACCAAGACCTCGGTGCACGGCGCCATCAACATGCTGGGGCTCGCCAAGCGGCTCAAGGCGCGCATCTTTCAGGCCTCGACCAGCGAGGTCTATGGCGATCCGCTGATCCATCCGCAGACCGAAGATTACTGGGGCAACGTCAACCCGATCGGCATCCGCTCCTGCTACGATGAGGGCAAGCGCTGCGCCGAGACGCTGTTCTTCGACTATTGGCGCCAGCACGGCCTGCCGATCAAGGTCGCGCGCATCTTCAACACCTACGGTCCGCGCATGCAGCCGAATGACGGCCGCGTGGTGTCGTCCTTCATCGTCCAGGCGCTCCAGGGCGAGCCGATCACCGTTTTCGGCGACGGCGGGCAGACCCGCTCGTTCTGCTATGTCGACGACCTCGTCGAGGCCATCATGCGGTTGATGGTGACGGCGGAAGACATCACCGGCCCGATCAACCTCGGCAACAATTCCGAGTTCACGATCCGTGAACTCGCCGAAAAGGTCATCAAGCTCACGGGCTCGCGGTCCAAGCTGGTGTTCAAGCCGCTGCCGCAGGACGACCCGCGCCAGCGCCAGCCCGACCTCGCCAAGGCGAAGGCGATGCTGAACTGGGAGCCGAAGGTCGCACTCGAGGACGGGCTGAAGGAAACGATCGCCTACTTCAAGCACTCGCTCGACATCGCCTGACCTGCTCGCAACCTCCATCGTCCGCAGCGAGCTTCCACAATGAGCGCACTGGCCGGCATCATCAGCGATCTGCGCACCCGCCTGGACACGAAAGCCGCGCTGACGAGGTTGGTGCTGCTGCACAGCGCCGTCACCTGCCTGTCGCTGATCGAGGTTGCGACCTTCCAGCTTTCCATCGACTTCAACCCGAGGCGCCTCTGGATCGCGGTCATCATTGCGGCCGGCTTTTCCCTCGTCTCGCTGCTGTTCGCCTCCGTCCGCTTCTGCTTCGGCTATTTCGTCGGATTCTATTTCTACACGATGATCCTGGGCTTCCTCTGGATCGACGTCTTCTCCGACTACAATTACCCGCGATTGCTTGCCGGAGTTTCGGCGGCACTGGCGCTGCTGCTATGCCTGATGCCCATGCTGTTCATCCGGGCACCGCTGCGGCAGTTCGTGATCCTCTCCAACGTCCGCTTCGAGCAGTTGCTCACGCTCATTCTGGCGATCTCCGTAGCCACGATCGCGGTGGCCGCGACCTACAATTTTCGGCTGGTCTCGATCTCGCGCATTTACGACTATCGCGACACCCTCGAATTTCCGGGAGCGCTGCGATATCTCATCGGCTGGGTTTCCAGCACGCTGCTGCCGTTCGTCTTCGCGTGCTACTGGCTGCTCGGCCGCCGCATCCGCGCCGTCCTGGTCCTGGTCCTGCTCCTGCTGTTCTATCCCATCACCCTGACGAAGTTCGCGTTCTTCACGCCGGCCTGGTTGATCGCGCTGGTCGTGCTGTCGCGGCTCCTGGAGGCGAGAGCATCGGTCATCGCCTCGATTTTCGTTCCGATGCTGATCGGGCTGCTCGTGATCTGGCTGACGGAGGCGAGCCTGCGGAGCATTCCCGGCAGGTATTTCGATATCGTCAACATCCGGATGATGGCGACGGCATCGGGCGCGCTCGAACTCTACAATGATTTCTTCGCTAACCACCCGCTGACCTGGTTCTGCCAGATCTCCGTTCTCAAGCCGCTGATGCATTGTCCTTATGATGAGCCGCTCGCGGTGGTCATGCAGAACGCCTACGACTTCGGCAATGTGAATGCGTCGCTGTTTGCTACCGAAGGCATTGCGTCGGTCGGTCCCTGGCTCGCACCGCTGACCGCGCTCGCAGCAGGCTTCGTGCTGGCGCTCGGCAACCGCACCTCCGCAGGGCTTCCGCCTCGCTTCGTCCTGATGTCATCAGGCGTGCTGCCGCACGTCCTGCTCAACGTGCCGCTCTCCGTCGCCATGCTCACCCATGGCACCGCGATCCTCTTCCTGCTCTGGTACGTGATGCCCCGCACCCTGTTCGAAGAAAAGCCGTAACGCCGTGCGCATCCTGATCCTCAATGCCGACTATCCGCGCTTCCTCGCCTGGCTGTACCGGCGTACGCCCGGCCTCGAGAACGAGCCTTACGCGGCGCAGATGGCGGCGCGGAACGCCAGCCTGTTCGGCGTCGCCGATTTCTATTCGCGCAATTTCGCCGGCCTCGGGCACGCCGCCGCCGACATCCATGTCAACAATCCCTGGATGCGGGCGGCCTGGGCGCGCGAGCACGGCCTTGCCGTCACCGAGCCGCCGCCGCCCGGCACGCCGGCCGCGCGCGATGCCGTTCCCGGCTGGCTACAACGCGCGGTCGCCCCCTTCAAGCCGGTGCTGCGGCCGCTCGCGCGCAAGGTCGGCCTCAGCCCGCGCCTGGATGCCGAAGCGGAAAAGATCCTGCTGGCGCAGATCGAGGACTTCAAGCCAGATCTCGTCCTCAACCAGGATCTGTTTCACGTCGACACGCGCCTGGCGCGCCGGATCAAGGGGATCGGCCGCCCGATCCTGATCGGCCAGATCGGCATCTCGCCCTCACGCGGCGAGGACTGGTCGGTCTATGATCTCATGATCTCGCAGATGGCTGCGGTGGTGGATTTCTTCCGTGCCCATGGAGCGCGCGCGGAAGTGGTCCATCTCGCCTTCGAGCCCGGTATCCTCGACGTCCTGCCTCCGCCACCTTCGCAGGCCTTCGACGTCACCTTCGTCGGTGCGGTATCGGCCGATCACCAGCTTCGCGTCGCGCAGCTCGAAGCGGTGGCGCGGCGCTACGATCTCAAACTGTTCGGCAGCGGCCTGCATTCCCTTCCCGCCTCCTCGCCGCTGCACCGCTGCTACCAGGGCGAGGTGTGGGGCGCTGAAATGTACCAGGCACTGCGCGCCTCCCGCGTCACCCTCAATTCGCACATCGACATGGCCGGTCGCGAGGCTGGCAATGCCCGCTTGTTCGAAGCGACCGGCGTCGGCGCGTTTCTGCTCACCGACTTCAAGGACAATCTGCACACGCTGTTCGCTCCCGAGCGCGAGGTCATCGCATGGTGTAGCGTCGAGGACTGTCTCGCGTTGATCGATCGGTATCTTGCCGACGATACGGCGCGCCAGTCCATCGCCAGGGCGGGACAGGCAAGGACGTTTGCCACCCATACCTTCCGTCGGCGTGTCGAACAGATCCTCGGATACACCGGCTGAATTCCACACCGGCGGGCGAACCGAGCGCCACGCCCGTCCGCCCTTGACGGTCCCGGCCAAAATGGCCAAAGTGCAGAGTGAGACAGCTATCTCACTCTAATCACAGCGATTTTTTGAGGCTCACGATGGAACACGTCGAACAGGTTCGATTCGGCGACCAGCTCTACGCGATCATCGTGCGGGCCTCGTTCCGCGAGCCGGGCATCCATTTCTTCTCGACACCGGAGCTGTCCCAGCAGCTCGCCTTCATGAGCCATCCGCAAGGCAAGACCATCGAGCCCCACCGCCACAACAAGGTGACGCGTGAGGTGCACTACACCCAGGAGGTCCTGCTGATCCAGAAGGGCAAGCTCCAGGTCGACTTCTACACCGTCGAGGAAACATATCTCGAAAGCCGCGTGCTCGGTGCCGGCGACATCATCCTGCTCTGCAGCGGTGCTCACGGCTTCCACGTGCTCGAGCCGCTCGAGATGTTCGAGATCAAGCAAGGTCCTTATTCCGGCGAGAACGACAAGACCCGGTTTGCCGAAGCCTCCCCGTCCGAGATCCGGATCAAAGGCCCAAACCTGTGACTGCACCGTTCATTCCCGTCAACACGCCGCTGCTCGACGGTAACGAAGCCGACTATCTCGCCGAATGCATCCGGACCGGATGGATCTCCTCGGAGGGACCGTTCATCAAGCGCTTCGAGCAGGCGATGGCCGCGGCCGCGGGGCGACGACACGGCATCGCCGTCACCAACGGCTCGGTCGCGCTCGACATCGCCGTCCATGCCCTTGGGCTCGATGAGGGGTCGGAAGTCATCATCCCGACCTTCACGATCATCAGCTGCGCCGCTGCCCTGGTGCGTGCCGGCCTCGTCCCGGTCGGAGTCGACTGCGATGCCGCGACCTGGAACATGACGGCCGAGGGCGTGGAAGCCGCGATCACGCCGCGCACGCGCGCGATCATGCTGGTTCACATCTACGGTCTGCCGGTCGATCTCGATCCGATCCTGGCGCTGGCCCGCAAGCACGATCTGAAGGTGATCGAGGACGCCGCCGAGATGCACGGCCAGACCTATCGCGGTGCGCCCTGCGGCAGCTTCGGCGACGTCTCGACCTTCAGCTTTTATCCGAACAAGCACGTCACGACCGGTGAAGGCGGCATGATCCTCACCGACGACGACGCGCTCGCCGATCGGCTGCAAGGTTACCGCAATCTCTGCTTCCAGCCGCAGCAACGCTTCGTCCACGAGGAGCTCGGCTGGAACGCGCGCATGACCAACCTCCAGGCTGCGCTTGGCGTCGCCCAGGTCGAGCGCCTGCCGCGCACGGTCGAGATCAAGCGCCGGATCGGCCGGCTCTATGACGAACACCTCGCAGGCCTCAATCGCATCCGCCGCCCCGTCGCCCGCACTGGCTATGCCGACAACATCTACTGGGTCTACGGCGTCGTGTTGAACGACGAGGTACCGTTCGACGCCAAGGAGGCGATGCGGCGCCTCGGCGAAAAAGGCATCGGGACGCGGCCGTTCTTCTGGTGCATGCATGAGCAGCCGGTGCTGCGCCGGATGGGCCTGATGCGCGACGAAAGCCATCCGAACGCGGAATACATCGCCCGGCGCGGTTTTTATTTGCCGAGCGGGCTTGCCCTGACCGACGACGAGATCGCGCGATCGGCCGCGGCGCTGAAGGAGATCCTGGCGTGACGGTGTTCGCCGACTACGCGCCCTGGTACGATCTTCTCTATCAGGACAAGGACTACGCGGCCGAGACGGCATTCGTCGAAGCGCGCCTGCGCGACCACGGCGTTTCCTCGGGCAAGCTGCTCGATCTCGGTTGCGGCACCGGCCTGCATGCGCTCGCCTTCGCGCGCCAGGGATGGAATGTTGCCGGCGTCGATCTCAGCGACGAGATGATCGCGCGCGCCAAGACGCGCGCCGGGCAGGCCGGGCTTTCGATTCCGTTCCGGCAGGGTAATGCCTGCGAGACGGGTCCCGAACGCGACTTCGATGCCGTGGTGTCGCTATTCCACGTCGCAAGCTATCAGACCAGCCGCGATGCGCTGACCGCCATGTTCCGCACGGCCCACGCGGCGCTGAAGCCGGGCGGCGTCTTCTTCTTCGATTATTGGTACGGCGGCGCCGTGCTGGCGCAAGGCGTCGAGACGCGCGTCAAGGTGATCGAGCAGAAGCCGCTGCGCCTCACCCGCATTGCGCAATCCGATCATGACGAACAGGCCGCGACCGTCACCGTGAACTACACCCTGTTCTGCGAGGACATGGATCGCGCCACGATCCGGCGTGTCGATGAAGCGCACCACATGCGCTACTGGTTTCCGTTCGAGATCGACGCGGCGCTTGCGGCGAGCGGCTTCGAGCCCGCCGCTCACGCCGCATGGTTGACGCAGGACGCGCCGAACTCGAAGAGCTGGGCGGCCTATGCGGTCGCCAGAAAGAGTGTTGCACCGTGAGACCGCTGCGGCTCGCCGTGATGCTGGAACAGGCGCTCGAGGTCGGCGGCGGCTTTCAGCAGCCGCTCAACGACCTGCTCTGGCTGCGCGACTGGGCGGCCAGGTCGGGCAACGAGATCGTGGTGTACTCGCCCTATCCGAAGACCCTGGACATCCTGAAGGAGTTCGCCGTCACGGCGCGTCTGCTCAAGTTCGGCCCGCTCGACCATGTCTTCCTGTTCCTGAAATATTGCGGGCCGTTCGATCTCGTCCAGATCGCGCTGAAGCTGAAATCGCCGTTCGAGCGTGCGCTGATCCGCGACGGCATCGATGTCGTGCACTTCACCTCGACCTCGAAGCGGCACCTGCTGCTCTACGAGCTGCCGTTCATCATCACGATCTTCGACGGCTGCCACCGCGACGCACCGGAATTTCCGGAAGTCAGGACGTTCGGCGAATTCGAGCGCCGCGAGATCCTGTTCGGCCTCGCCAGCACCAAGGCGGCGATCGTGATCGTCAACGCGCCGGAGCTGATCGACGATCTCAGCCGCCGTTATGCCATGGAACAGGAGCGCGCGGTCTGCATCCCGTTCTCGCCCTCCACCTATGTCAGCCAGTCCACGTCCGACGCCGCCGACGACGAGGCGGTGCTGTCACGATATCGGCTCAAACCCGGCTATCTGTTCTATCCGGCGCAATTCTGGCCGCACAAGAACCACATGACGCTGCTCGCGGCGCTGGCAAGCTTGCGCGAGAGGGGCATCATTGAACGGCTGGTGCTGTGCGGATCGGATCGCGGCGGCCGCGACAAGATCGATGCGGCGATCCGCGCCTACGGCCTGTCGGACCAGATCTCCATCATCGGCTTCGTCGAGTCCGCCGAGCTCGGCGCACTGTATCGCGGCGCCGCGGCGCTCGTGATGCCGAGCTATTTCGGTCCGACCAATCTTCCGCCGCTTGAAGCCTGGGCGGTCGGCACGCCGGTGATCTATCCCGAGGCCTTCAAGACCCAGGCCGGCGACGCCGCGATCCTGTTCGACTATGACGACCCGCGTTCGCTGGCGGATGCGATCGTCAGCCTGCGCGCCGACGGCACGCGCGAGCGGCTGCGTGCGGCCGGTCACCTCCGCCTCGCGCAGTTTGCCGAGGAGACCAAGGCCGGCCACGCGCAATTCGCGCGTCATTTGGAACGGCTGAAGCACCGGCTGGCATTGACCGCGCGCTGAATCGTCCTATGCCGGAATGCGCGCCCTCAGGCGTTCGCGCAGCGCCCCGCTCAACAGTGGGCTTGCGAGCGTGCCGACTGCGGCCAGCCAGATCGCGCATTCCACGATGAAGTGCACGAGCCCGCTTCCCGGTACCAGCGCGATGATCGCCTGCCCGATCAGCCAGCCTGTTCCCACGACAATGACGGCCATGAGCAACAGGAAGGCAATGTGCCTGAACGGATGGTGCAGTGTCTGCCGCATGACGATCAGCGCGAGCAATCCGAACTGGATGAGGATGTCGCTCGCGACCACGGCGAGTGCTGCGCCCAGCGGTCCGAGTTGCGGGATCAGGACGAAGGACAGCGCCAGGAAGACCACGAGCTGGAGGCCCTTGGTCCGGATCAGGAGATCGCCGCGATTGCTGTGATTGGCGAAGACCAGAGCCAGCAGCGATGGCGCGACGGCCGCCGAGCCGAGCAGCAGCGTCACCGTGAGCGGCGCGTCATAGGGGATGCTGCCATGGGTCCACAACGCGAAGAAGTCCGGCCAGAACGGCAGCAGGCCCGCGACGATCAGACAGGCGAGGCCGGTCACGAACACCGAGCCGTGGGCGTAGAGCCGACGCAGCCGATCCTTGTCGCCGACCGCATGGTCGTGGCCGAGCTCGGCGGCGAGCGGTAGCGTCACCTGGAGGCAGAGACCGCGCACTAGGCTCGCGATCACGCGCGTCAGGCCCCATTGCGCCACCGCGACGCGGTTCGTGACCAGCGCGGAGACCAGCAGCACCGGAACGTTGATGAGCGCAAGCTCGGTGATGTTGGCGACCGCGAAGGGCACTGCGCGGCCGAACTGCCCGACGCTCCAGCGCAGCGATGGCGCCACCAACGGCGGCTTGCCGGCGCGGCGCAGGAACGGAAACAGTCGCGGCGCGTCGAACGCAGCGAGCAGGATCGCGAACAGCAGCTGCATCGACACGAAGGCGATCGCGACCGCAAGCAGGCTGCCGAACCATGCGAGCGCCGCGAGCTGGGCGATCTGTCCGAGCAGCAGCGCGGCGTTTTGCAGCCAGACCGTCCGGCCGTAATGGCCGCGCACCCGGTAGAGGCCGGAGACGAGGTTGGCGGGCACGGTCAGAAGCATGCCCAAAATCATCACCAGCATCGCAGCGTCGAATGTCGGCGTGGCCTGAAAGCCGAGCACCGCCGATGGCGTCGCGAGGACCACCGCTGCGCACAGCAGGACACCCAGCACCACCACGATGGCGAGATAGATCCGGAGCAACGCCGCGTAAAACTGCGCCGTGCGCCCGTCGCAATCGGCGCAAGCCTTGAACGCGAGAAAGCGGTTGATCGCGCGAAGCTGCAGTCCGGCATCCGCCACGACGACGAGGCTTCCCGCCGCATAGATCGCGAGCCAGGCCGCGAGCATGTCGCCGGTCCAGACATGCAGGAAGGCCGGGATGAGCAGGAGCTGCTGAGACAGCCCCAGCGCCATCTGGACCAGGTTGGCGGACCAGCCGTGCATGAGGCGGCGGGCGCGACCGATGCCGCCAGGCCTGCTCGAACCGTCGGCCGTGCCGGGCGCGTCAATTTGCTTGTCGGTCAAGCCGCGTCCTTCCCGTCGAGCAATCGGCCGCGCGCCCGCCAGCGCTCAGAGCCCATCCGACTCGCCGTTCTTCGGCGTCGAGCGCGGCACGAAGGGGGAGAACGACGGATCGGCCGGGCCCGGCATCGCCAGCTTGCCCCCGGCATCTGTGGGTGGGCTCGCGGCAGCGGATCGGTACATGCAGAGCGTGGCCAATCCTATCGGCCTCAGCCACCCGGACATCGATATTCCCCTGCGACCGGCCGCGCCACACGACGGCGAGGCATCAGCGCCAAACTAGTTCCGATCCGCGGCATCATCAACCCACACCATCCGGCCCACCCCGGGCGAGATGGCCAGGATGGCCTGAAATGCAGAACAGAACAGGAGGAAGCGGGCGCGATTGGATAATCGTCATTGCGGACCCTGCTCACATCAAAAATTGCGAAAACAACCCCATGCACAGTAGACGGCGGCTGCGTTATCAATGGCTTAGAGAGTGCACTCACGACGGTTTTGACCGGCGATTTGACGCGTCGGGCGAAACACCGGCATCGCGTCTTCGTGTGACGCTCCGCACCGCTCCCTCCGAACACCCCGAGCCCGCAGGCCTTCAGGCCGCAGTACTGCCCCGTTCGGCGAGCGGGATGAAGATGCGGGATGCCGTGACGTAGTCCAGACGATGGAAAGCGGAGACGCCCTGGCGGAACGATTGGGCGTGGACCGGGACTGCGAAGGCCAGCGTCAGCAGGCACAACCCGATCCCGCCCGTCGCCGAAGACCAGCACTGTCAGCTCAGCAGAAAGCCGTGTCCCTGCAAGTTGTGAACAAAATCGGCCAGAATGTCGTTCACGGCCGAATCGTGGCTAGCCAACTGTTGTGTCCACAGCTCTGACGCAGTCGGCAAATTGACCGGTGCGGGCATGGCGTCCGGTACCTCGGATACGGTGGCCAACGAAGTCTCGCTCTGCACGAAATTGAACGCAAAGCCGTCACCGGAACTCCCGAGCCCCGCAGTCGCGGGCGGCGCTGCGCCGATGGTGCCGTCGCCATTGAGATCCTGATGAAGCGTCGGCTCCAGCGCCTTCAGCGCTGCATCGCTCCCCAGCATCTCGGGAGCCGAGCCGAGCGTCCGGATGAAGTTGCCGTTGCTGTCCGTGCTCCACACCGAGTAATGGCCGCTCGACGAGTCCTTCCAGACCGCGTCATAGCCGCCGCCGGACACCTGCTCGGCCCCGATCACCTTCCACGTGCCCCAGTTCGCCGCGATCACCGCAGAGCCCGCATATTTCAAGACAGGTCCGGCACCGGTGGCGATGCTGTCCATGTGGTAGTTGCCGCCGGAAAGGACCAGACGAGTCGATCCCAGGGACTCGATCGTGGTGCCGCTGGCAACGGGGGTCGCGATCGTGCCGTCGCCGTTGAGGTCCTGTTGCAGCGTCGGCTCCAGTGCCTTCAGCGCTGCATCGCTCCCCAGCATCTCGGGAGCCGAACCGAGCGTGGTCAGGAAGTTGCCGTTGCTGTCCGTGCTCCAGGCCGAATAATGGCCGCTTGTCGACTCCTTCCAGACCACGTCGTAGCCGCCGCCCGACACCTGCTCGGTGCCGATCACCGTCCACGTCCCCCAATTCGCCGCGATCACCGCAGAGCCCGCATATTTCAGGATAGGCCCGGTGCCGGTCGCGATGCTGTCCATGTGGTAGTTGCCGCCGGAGAGAACCAGGCGGGTCGATCCGAACGCCTCGATGGTGGTGCCGCTGACAACAGTGGCGGTGATCGTGCCGTCACCGTTGAGGTCCTGCTGCAGCGTCGACTCCAACGCCTTCAGCGACGGATCATTTCCCAGCACGTCGGGAGCCGACCCGAGCGTGGTCAGGAAGTTGCCGTTGCTGTCCGTGCTCCAAACCGAATAATGGCCGCTCGTCGACTCCTTCCAGACCACGTCGTAGCCGCCGCCCGACACCTGCTCGGTGCCGATCACCGTCCACGTCCCCCAATTCGCCGCGATCACCGCAGAGCCCGCATATTTCAGGATAGGCCCGGTGCCGGTCGCGATGCTTTCCATGTGGTAGTTGCCGCCGGACAGGACCAGGCGGGTCGATCCGTACGCCTCGATCGTCGTGCTCGAGGCAGCGGGAACGCCGGTGATACCGTCGCCGTTGAGGTCCTGCTGCAGCGTGGCCTCGAGCGCCTTCAGCGATGGATCGGTTCCCAGCATTTGAGGAGCCGAACCGAGCGTGGTCAGGAAGTTGCCGTTGCTGTCCGTGCTCCACACCGAATATTGGCCGCTCGCAGAATCCTTCCAGACCGCGTCGTAGCCGCCGCCCGACACCTGCTCGACGCCGATCACCGACCACGTGCCCCAATTCGCCGCGATCACCGCTGAGCCCGCATATTTCAGGATGGGCCCGGTGCCGGTCGCGATGCTGTCCATGTGATAGTTGCCGCCGGTCAGCACCAGGCTGGTCGATCCGAACGTCTCGATCACGGTCGTCATCAGGCTGGAGCTTGCGACCGTGCCGTCCGCAAACTGGAAATACTCGATGCTCGCGAGGCTGTCGGTGCCGTCAGGCGCGCCGCTGCGCTGGTCCGTCACGGTGAACGTCTGGGTCGCCACGTTATACGCGACGAAATAGTTGGCCCGGCTGCCCGAATACACCGCGGTGTCGGTGCCCGAGCCGCCGATGATGGTGTCGTTGCCCGCTCCGCCGGTGATCGCGTCGTTGCCGCCGCCGCCGTTCAGCGTGTTGGCGATGGCGTTGCCGACGATGGTGTCGTTGCCGGATCCGCCGATGGCGTTGTCGATGTAGGAGCGTGCGTCGCCGTTATAGAGATAGGAGTTGTAGACGTTGCCCGACGCGTAATGGCCATCGCCGAGATAAGCCAATTGCACGGAGGAGAACACCGACGAGGCGCCGGGATTGAGATTGATGCTCAAATTCGTCGTGTAGTTCGACAGGTCGAAGGTATCGACGCCGCCGCCGTCCCAGACCGTCTCGTAGATGCGGTTGGCCGAGCCACCGACGCCGCCGCCCGGCGCGAGCTGCCCGACGCCGTTGATGAACTCCTGCCCCGTGGTCGGATTCCAGGTGTAGACGGTGTTGCCGCTCTGGGTCGTGTAGTCCGCACCGTACATCGTCTGCAGCGCGAGGATATCGTTGGCCATATAGGTCTGCGAATATCCGTAGGCTTCGTTGGTGTAGCCGGACGTGGTCGAACCGCCGACATAGCTGCGATAGCTCATGACGGTGTATTCGCTGTCGTCATGCGCGCTCGGCACCGCGATGTTGGCCGGGCCACCGGTCTCCTGGCTGTGCTTGAGGCCGAGGGCGTGGCCGAGCTCGTGCAACGCGGTGGTGAAGTAGTAATTGCCGAGCTTGGCCAGCGAGAAATTGTACTGGGTGCCGAACCAGACGTCGCCGCCGGAGGCGTAATTGCCGGGATAGTAGGCGTAGGCGGTCGGATTGGCCGCCGGCGACTGCGCGACCATGATGTCGGCGCCGTTCGTGCCCGCGTACTGGATGTCGGCGTTGGTGTAACTGAGGATCAGCCCGATCGCGTAGTTGATCGCCGCCTGAATCTGCGTGGGCACCGCTGAGAGGCCGGACGTCGTCGGCTCGCCGTTGCCGCCGCTATATGGATTGGCATAGTCGCTCGTTGCATCGGGAAAACTGTAAGTGATCGTGCCAGACCATTTGGCACCCGACAGCAAGCCGTCGATCTCGGCGTTGTTGGTGGCACTGACGTTAACAGCGGTAGCCAATGGACTCTCCAGAGCAACGCATCGCGCGTGATTCGCCGCGACGGCACATAATTCTAGCTTGAGAGTTGAACGTTTGGTTTAAATTGGGCAGCGGCGCCCGCGCTCTTCCATAGGGCTTCGTTAGCCATCAAATCCCGTAGTCATACGGGACCCCGGCAGCGGCCTCCGGGTCCCGCGGCACCCGTAGTTTGCAGGGCTTTTCATGCCACGACGTTCACTCCCGGCCGGCTTGTTCGGCGCCCTGATGGCGCTCGCAGGCCTGGACCATCAACCCTTCGGAGGACTGCCTGTCATGGTGGAAAAGGCCAAGGCGGACGACAGCGGCAAGGCGGCCCGTGCGCCCACCATGCCGATGGCCCGCGATCCCGCCGTTGCGGTGGCAGAGGAATACGAGGCCGCCCGCCGTAAGGGAACGCGTGAGGCCCTCGAACTCTTCATTGCACGCCACGGCGACGCCCCCCTGGCCGAGCAGGCGCGCGCGGAGTTGAAGCGCTTGTCGCGGTGATCGCCCGGACACCGCATCAGGCATGGCATTTCGGCAGGCGGCATCGGCGCCGGGCCGGCTTGTCGGGTGATCTTTCGGCACTATGGTAGGCCCGCAATCTGTCCCGGAGCGTCTCAAAATGCCTTTTCCGCATGCCTCGGAAGCCCTGTCGCGCTTCACCGTGCTCGATCTGACCCGCGTCCGCTCCGGGCCCACCTGCGTGCGGCAGCTGGCGGACTGGGGGGCGAATGTCGTCAAGATCGACGCGCTGACCGAGGATTCCGGCGGCGAGCAGCCGGGCGGACCTCGCCGGGGTTCCGACTTCCAGAATTTGCACCGCAACAAGCGGGCCATGACGCTGAACCTGAAGGACGAGCGCGGGCTCGCTTTGTTCAAGCGCCTCGCCGCCAGGGCCGACGTCGTGGTCGAGAATTTCCGGCCCGACGTGAAGAAGAAGCTCGGCATCGACTATGACAGCCTTGCCGCGATCAACCCGCGCATCGTCTATGGCAGCATCTCCGGCTTCGGTCAGGACGGCCCCTATCACAAGCGGCCCGGCTTCGATCAGATCGCGCAAGGCATGGGCGGGCTGATGTCGATCACCGGGGCGCCGGGCGAAGGCCCGATGCGGGTCGGCATTCCCGTCGCCGACCTCACGGCGGGCCTGTTCTGCGCCATGGGCATTCTCACCGCGCTGCTGGAGCGCGAAGTTTCGGGCAAGGGACAGTGGGTGCAGACCTCGCTGCTGCAGGCGCAGATCTTCATGCTCGACTTCCAGGCCGCGCGCTGGCTGATGGAGAAGGAAGTCGCCAAGCAGGCCGGCAACAACCACCCGACCAGCATTCCGACCGGCGTGTTCAGGACCTCGGACGGCTATATCAACATCGCCACCACGGGCGGACGGATCTGGGAGCGCTGCGCCCAGGCGATCGGCGCGCCCGAGCTCTACAGCCATCCGGACTATGCGACGGCACCGGCCCGCTCCAAGAACCGCGACGCGCTCAACGCCGAGATCGAGAAGCGCACGCTGACCAAATCGACCGATAGCTGGGTCCGCGAACTCAACGAGGCCGGCGTACCCTGTGGGCCGATCTATGCCATCGACCAGATGTTCGAGGACGCGCAGGTCAAACATCTCGGCATCGCCCAGGACGTGCCGAACGACGAGGACCGCCACATCCGCCTGGTCGGCCAGCCCGTGACGCTGTCGCGCACGCCGAGCAAAATGGTGGCGCGGCCGCCGGACTTCGGCGAGCAGACCGAAGAGGTCCTGAAGGAGTTCGGCCTCAGCGCGGACGAGATCGCACAGCTGCGGGATGCCAAGGTGGTGTGAGCGCCGCGCTGACGTCACCACCGACAACAGCCCGGCGCTCGCGCCGGGCTTTTGACTTCAAGAGCCATGTGGCGGCTCACGTGCCGCTGAAGCGGTAGTTCAGACCGAAGCGCAAGACGTTGTCGGTGACGCGCGAGCGATAGCTGACGACCAGCGGCGCGCCGCTAAGCGCGATCACGGGCGTTGTGAGCGAGCCGGACACCGTTCCGAGATCGACATAGAGATATTCGAGCCGGGCGCTCCAATTGTCGGCGAAGGCGCCTTCGACGCCGGCACCCGCGCTCCAGCCGAATTTGGTCGTGCTGCTGCTGAAGCTTGCTGCAACCGGTGTGAACGTTCCGCCGTCTGCGCCGGGGAAGCCGCCGACATTGATTGCGCTGACACTGCCCGAGGTGGAGACGCGGCCATAGGCAAGGCCGCCGGTACCGTAGAGCAGCACACGCGGCGTCACGGCGACGCCGAGCCGGCCGCGGACGGTGCCGAACCAGTCGAGCTTCTGGGTGAGATCGAACGTCACCGGCAGCGCGGGATCGAACGTGTTGTCGCCGCGATGGCCCGGCGTGCAGACGCCGTCCTGCACACCGTCGGGCGCGCCGGCGCACAACGCGTCGAAACGGCCCTTCTGTCCGCCGCCCTGAAAGTCGGCTTCGAGACCGACCACGAACATGTCGCGCTGCCAGTTGTAGCCGATCTGTCCGCCGCCAATGGCGCCGTTGAGATCGAACGCTCCAGCGCTCGAGCTCAGCCCTGTGCCGGCCCTGCTGTCGATGAAATTCGCTGTCGTGGAAGAGCGGCCCCAGCCGTAGCCGATATTGATGCCGGCATAGAAACCACTCCAATTGTATCCGGGATCCGCGGCCACCGGCGGCGCCTTGGTATAGATGTGCGGCACCGCCAGATCGGCGGCGAAAGCTCGCGGCGCGAGCAGCATGGCGATCGCGGACGCAACCAGCAGAGTTCGTGTCATCAATCTTCCCTCGAGAAACGGCATTGCCTGACCGCGGACGCGAAGATGCGCGAGCGATTCAGTGCGGCAACACTAGGGAAGAGCCGTTCGGCTCGCGTCCTGCGATCGAATGTCGGTCGTTTGGAGGAGCGGCTCGCGATCGCAGCAAGGCGACTGCGGGGCGAGGCCGATCAAAGATCGGACAGAAACGACAAAGCCCGGCACGAGGCCGGGCTTTGCTTGTTGTTTGACGCCTTTGTTGGTTCAGTATCTGCTCAATATCTCGCGACGACCGGACCGCCGAACTGGTAATTGATGCCGGCGCGCAGGATGTGGTCGGTGAAGTGCGACGAGACGTTGGCGTTGATCGTAGAGAGCGGCGCCAGCGTGAACGGACCGGACGAGAAGCGACCGAGATCCATGTAGAGATATTCGAGCTTGGCGCTCCAGTTCTGGGTGATCTTGCCTTCGACACCAACACCGACGGTCCAGCCCGCACGCGTCGTCGAGTTCGTGCCGATCGAGGCAATCGCGACGCCAGCGGGGGTGAAGCCGGTCATGGTGCCGGTGGTCTTGATCTCACCGAAGGCCAGACCACCGGTGCCGTAGAACAGCACTTTAGGGGTCGCCAGGATGCCGACGCGACCACGAACCGTGCCGAACCACTGGAGGTGCTGATCGACCGTCAGGGTGGTGGAGGTTCCAAGGCCAGCCGGAGCGAACGTCAAACCGGGAAGGCAGGGGCCGCCAGCAATCGTGGTGATCAAGCAGGTCGATGTGGCGCTGCCGCGTTCGCCCGACCACTGCAAGTCGCCTTCAAGGCCATAGACCCAATTGGCGCTCTGCCAGTTATAGCCGGCCTGACCGCCGGCGACGCCGCCATTCATGTCAAACGATGCACCGGTGATGGAGCCGGCTGGAGGCGCAACCGGCACACCCGTTGCCGAATTGACGTAGGAGACGTCGGTCCGCGAACGGCCCCAACTGTAGCCGCCATTGGCGCCGACATACCAGCCGGTCCAGCTCCAGACGGGGTCCATCACTGGCGCCTTGACGTAGGGACGCGCCGCGATATCGGCAGCAAGTGCACCTGTCGCGAACAGCGACATCGCCGCCGCAATCCCAATCACGATCCGCTTCATGAGTAACCCCTCCGCACGATTTTGTGATTGGAAACATACGCCAGCTTCGGCCCAAAGGCTGTGCCGCGGCAGCAACATCCCGAAGCAATCGCGGCGTGTAGCAGCCCGGACTACAACGACATCGCCTGCGCATGTCATTGAAATCAAAATACTTATGCTTACGGCGACGTCGCCCTTGTCCGTTGCGTCCATCCGACGCGGGACAGCATGCCGTCGATCACCGGCCAGAACAGCAACACGATCGCCAGTGTCGTGATCGAGCCGACCAGACCGTTCGACCAGAACACCTTGAGGTCGCCGCCGGAGCCGATCATCGAGAGGCGGAAGGCATCTTCGGCGCGATTGCCGAGCACGAGCGCGAGGGTGAACGGCGCCAGCGGAATGCCGATCTTCTTGAAGACGTAGCCGACGACGCCGAAACCGAGCATCAGCCAGATGTCGAACATCGCGTTCTGGATCGCATAGGCACCGATCGCGCAGGAGACCACGATCATCGGCGCCACTGCGGCGAACGGCACGCGCAGGATCGAGGCGAAGATCGGCACCGTCGTCAGCACCAGCACGAGGCCGACGACATTGCCGAGATACATCGAGGCGATCAGGCCCCAGACGAAGTCCTTGTGCTCGACGAACAGCAGCGGCCCGGGATTGAGACCCCACACCATCAGGCCGCCGAGCAGGATCGCCGCGGTGCCGGAGCCGGGAATGCCGAGCGCCAGCATCGGCAGCAGCGCCGCGGTGCCGGAGGCATGTGCTGCGGTCTCGGGCGCAAACACGCCCTCGATGCGGCCCTTGCCGAAGCTCTCGGGATCCTTCGAGAAGCGCTTGGCGAGGTTGTAGCCCATGAAGGACGCCGCGATCGCGCCGCCCGGGGTGATGCCGAGCCAGCAGCCGATGAAGGAGGAGCGCAGCAGCGTCGCCCAGTATTTCGGCAGGTCCTTCCAGACGCCGAGCACGACGCGGAGCGAAATGCTTGCGGCGTGTCCGCGCAGCGCCAGCCGCTCCTCCATCGTCAGCAGGATCTCGCTGATGCCGAACAGGCCGATGACGGCGACCAGGAAGTTGATGCCGCGGAGCAGCTCGGCCGAGCCGAAGGTCATGCGCAGATTGCCCGACACCGTGTCCATGCCGATGCCGGCGAGCAGCAGCCCCAGCGACATCGAGATGACGGTCTTGTGCTTGGCCTCGCGGCCGAGGCCGACAAAGGAGCAGAAGGTGAGCAGATACACCGCGAAGAACTCGGGCGGGCCGAATTTAAGCGCAAAGGACGAGATCATCGGCGCGAGGAAGGTGATCAAGAGCACCGCGACCAGCGAGCCGATGAAGGACGACGTGAACGCCGCCGTCAGCGCCTCCGCCGCCCTGCCCTGCTGCGCCATCGGATAGCCGTCGAAAGTGGTCGCCACCGACCAGGCTTCGCCGGGAATGTTGAACAGGATCGAGGTGATCGCGCCGCCGAATAACGCGCCCCAATAGATGCAGGACAGCATCACGATCGCCGAGGTCGGATCCATCGTGAAGGTGAGCGGCAACAGGATCGCGACGCCGTTGGGACCGCCGAGGCCGGGCAGCACGCCGACGAAGATGCCGAGCACCAGCCCGACCATCATCAGCACGAGCGTCTTCCACGTCAGCAGGACGGCAAAGCCGTGGAGCAGGAGACCGAAAGCTTCCATCGCGAAACCGCCTAGCGGCCGAAGGCCGCTTCGAGCGGCCCTTTCGGCATGATGACGTCGAAGGCGACATCGAAGGTGACGAACATGATCGCAGTGAACAGGAAGGCGGTAAGCAGCGACTTCCACAGCGCGATCTTGCCGACGAGGCGCATGAAGCCTGAGATCAGCAGGAAGCTCGCGACATAAAGGCCGAGGAACTGCATCACCAGGCAGAACAGCAGCGTCGGCACGAACACCGCCAGCACGCGGCGGGCCTGTGCGCGGGTGACGAAGGTCTCGGACGCCGCACGCCGCGCCAGCAGCGCCACGATCAGGCCGTAGAGGCTGCCGCCGCCGAGGATGACCGAAAGATAGAACGGAAAATAACCGGGTTCGGGCCCGGTCGAATCCCAGGACGCACCGGTGCGCCAATTGTCGTAGCCGAGCGTGGCGGCCAGCGCGAGCAGCAGCAGACAGACGACGATCTCGACCGTGCCGGACGAGACGACGGAAGGCGAGTCGTCTTCAGGCGCGGTCGGATCGTCGACGACGATTTCCAGATCGGTTTGGGACATGCTCTGCCAAATCAAGTTGCGCCGTCATCATCCGCGGAAGCGGATGATCCAGTACGCCGTGCAGAAGCCGTATTCGAGTTCTGTGCAATACTGGATGCCCCGCCTTCGCGGGGCATGACGCGGAGGATGTGCTTACTTCGCGACGAAACCGGCCTCGGTCATCAGCGACTTGTTGACGGCATCATCCTCCTCGAGGAACTTCACCATGTCCTTGCCGGTGAGGAAGATCGGCTTCAGCGCCTGCTTTTCCATGTACTCCTTGTACTCGGCGGTCTGCGTCACCTTGTGGAACAGATCGACATAGAAGGCCTGTTGCTCGGCCGTCACCTTGCCGGGCAGGAACATCGCGCGCAGCATCAGATATTGCACGTCGACGCCCTCCTCCTTGCAGGTCGGGATGTCGGCCCAGGACTGGGTGTCCGTCACCTTGGTGGTGTAGGAGATGCGCTCCTTGTCGAACACGCAGAGCGGACGCACCTGGCCGGCGCGCCAGACTTCGAGGTTTTCGGATGGGTTGTTGACGTTGGCTTCGGTGTGGTTGCCGACCAGCTGAGTCGCGGCCTCGCCGCCGGATTTGTAGGGCAGATAGGAGAATTTTGCGCCGGTCTTCTGCTCGAGGAACACGGTCAGCACGTGATCCTCGCGCTTGGAGCCCGTGCCGCCCATCTTGAACGGCGAACTCGCCGCCTTCGCGGCCGCGACGAACTCCTTCACCGTCTTGGGGCCTGCGCTGTTGTCCCAGAGCACGAACTGGTCGAGCGCGACCACCGAAACCGGGGTCAGCTCACGCCAGTTGAACGGGATCTTAGCCGACAGCGGCAGCATGTAGATCAAGGAATAGGCGATCAACACCTTGTTCGGATCGCCCTCGCTGGATTTCATGTACATCAGCGCTTCCGCACCCGAGGCGCCGCCCTTGAGCGAGACGACGATCGGCTGCTTCATCAGATTGTTCTTCTGGATCGCGGCCTGCATCATCCGCGCCATCTGGTCGGAGGCGCCACCCGCGCCCGCTGCCACCACGATCTCGACGGGCTTCGCCGGCTCCCAACCGGCAAATGCCGGCGTGCTCAACAACAGCGCCGTCGCAGCGGCGACGGCTTTCACTGGAATTCGCACGAGTTTCGCCCCCTGATGTTTTTTTGAGTTGTAGTGCGGAAGAATTCTATCCCTGCATTGTGCGGACTAAAGCTGACGAGTGCAAGCGGCCGGGCAATTGGGCGCATATGACTTTCGACGGACGACGTCGATAGCGCATGAGCCTCACTTGCCCTTCCAGACCGGCGTGCGCTTGTTGAGGAAGGCGTCCATGCCCTCGCGGAAATCTTCGCTCATATAGGCCTTCAGGATCAGGTCCTCGCCCTCTTCACGCGACAGCGTGCGGCGGATGCGGCGCACCGCTTCCTTGGTCGCTTCCAGCGTGAGCGGCGCGTGGCTGGCGACGAGCTTCGCCGTTTCGTCGGCGCGGCGCTGCAGCGTCTCGACGTCGGGCACGACCTCGTTGAGCAGGCCGAGCGCCAGCGCTTCCGGCGCCTCGACGAGGCGCGCCTTGAAGATCATGTCCTTGGTGCGGGCCGGTCCGACCAGCGCGACAACGCGGCTGATATTGGACATCGACAGGCAATTGCCGAGCGTGCGCGCGATCGGAAAGCCCATGCGTGTCGTCTCGGTGCCGATGCGCAGGTCGCAGCAGGCCGCGATGCCGGCGCCGCCGCCGGTGCAGGCGCCGGCGATGGCGGCGATCACGGGCACGCGGCACTGCTCGAGCGTGCCGAGCACGCGGTCGATGCGCGCCTCGTAGTCGAGTGCGTCCTGCGCGGTCTTGAAGGCGCGGAACTGCGAGATGTCGGTGCCGGAGGCGAACGCCTTGTCGCCGGCGCCGGTCAGGATCAGCGCCTTGATCGAGCGGTCTGCGTTGATCTCCTGACAGATCTCCGCCATGCGGTCATACATGGCGAAGGTCATGGCGTTGCGTGCCTGCGGGCGGTTGAAGGTGATCCGCGCGATGCCGTCCGTGACGGAGTAGAGCAGGTCTTCGTTGGCAGTCGTCGGTGCGTTCATCGCGCGCTCACTTCACTCTTGTTGATCTTGGGCCGGCCGGCCTTCACGCCACCGGAGCCTCTAAGCGACCTGGGCTTTGGCCATCGGCACCACGTCGCGTCCCTTCAGGACGTCCATGGCCGCCAACACACCGCCGCTCCGGTGCGGGATCTTTGCAAGATCCAGGCCCATCTCGACGCCGGCAAGCGTGCCCATCAGCATCAGATCGTTGAAGTGGCCGATATGGCCGATGCGGAAAACCTTGCCCTTGACCTTGTTCAGGCCGGTGCCGAGCGACATGTCGAAGTTTTCCAGCACGACCTTGCGGAAAGCGTCGGCGTCGTGGCCATCAGGCACGCGCACGCCGGTCAGTGCCGGCGAGTGGGCGGCAGGATCGATGCACTGCGTCTCCAGGCCCCACACCTTGGCCGCCGCGCGCGTTGCCGCGCTGTGGCGCTTGTGGCGGGTCCAGACGTTCTCCAGCCCCTCCTCTTCCAGCATCTTGACCGCTTCGCGCAGGCCGTAGAGCAAATTGGTGGCGGGCGTATAGGGAAAGGTGCCGAGCTTGTTGAAGTTGATGACTTCCTGCCAGTCCCAGTAGGAGCGCATGCCGGGGTTGGCCTTGGCCACGGCGAGCGCCTTCTCCGAGACGGCGTTGAAGCTGAGGCCGGGTGGCAGCATCAGGCCTTTCTGGGAGCCGGCGACCGAGACGTCGATGCCCCAGGCGTCATGCTCGTATTCCATCGAGCCGAGGCCGGAAATGGTGTCGACCATCAACAGCGCCGGATGCTTGACGCGGTCGAGCAGCTTGCGCACCTCCAGCGGCGGCGTCACGCAGCCGGTCGAGGTCTCGTTGTGGACGACGCAGACCGCCTTGATCGCGTGCTGCTTGTCGGCGACGAGGCGCTTCTCGATCTCGGCGAGGTCGGCGCCGTGGCGCCAGTCGCTCGGGATGAAATCGACGTCGATCTTGAACTTGTCGGCGATGCCGCGCCACAGCACGGCGAACTGGCCGGTCTCGCACATCAGCACCTTGTCGCCGGGCGCGAACACGTTGACCATCGCCGCTTCCCAGGCGCCGGTGCCGGATGAGGGGAAGATGATCACGGGCTGCTTGGTGCGGAACACGCGCTGCATCGCGGCAAGCACGCCAAAACCGAGCTCGGCGAACTCCGGACCGCGATGGTCCAGCGTCGGCATGTCCATCGCCCGCAGCACCCGGTCGGGCACGTTGGTCGGTCCTGGAATCTGTAGGAAATGCCTTCCACTGTGCACGGTCATCGGCGTCCTTCCCGGTCTTTGAGGCTTATCTTGGAAACGTGTCTTGGCTCGAGCGTCGGTCGGCCCGAATTCAGGCTCCCGCGAGCCGCTCGCATATCATTATTCGCCGGGCTTGTCCCTCGCCCGGCGAGGTCCATCAATGCACAGAAAGCAGGGCTTGCTTGCCAAGGGCCGTGACGGGAGGCAAGACGGTGCCGGCGAACAGGCGAAAGCGGACCATGGCGGCGGAAGTGGCTGGAAAATCACCGGAATCGGCTCAAAAGGACGGCCTGGCGGCACGTCTGGCCCGGGAAATCACCGGCGACGTCCTGTTCGACCCGTTCAACCGCGGCCGCTACGCCACCGACGCCTCGTTCTACCAGATCGTGCCGGCAGGTGTGGTCGTCCCCAAGACCATGAACGAGGCCCTGCGGGCACTGGCGATTGCCCACGACGCAGGCCGCAAGGTCACTCCGCGCGGCGGCGGCACCTCGCAATGCGGCCAGACCGTCAATGACGGGATCGTGGTCGATCTGTCGAAGCACCTGAACCGCATCCTGTCGCTCGACGTCGAGGGCCGGACCTGCGTGGTCGAGCCCGGCATCGTGCTCGACGACCTCAACCGCCAGCTCAAGAAGCATGGCCTCTGGTTCCCGGTCGACGTCTCCACGGCTTCGCGCGCCACCATCGGCGGCATGGCCGGCAACAATTCCTGCGGCGGGCGCAGCCTGCGCTACGGCACGATGCGCGACAACACGCTGTCGATGGAGGCGGCGCTGGCGGACGGTACGCTGAGCCGTTACGGCGAGGTCTCACGCGATCTCTCCGGTCTCGACGCGAACGACAACGCACGCGCCCTGTTCCGCGACATGCTCGATCTCGGCGCTCGCGAAGCCGACGAGATCGCCGCGCGATTTCCCAAGGTGCAGCGCCGCGTCGGCGGCTACAATCTCGATGCGCTGGTGCCGCGCAATGTGCGCAACAACATGGCGCATCTTCTGGTCGGCTCGGAGGGCACGCTGGCCTTCACCACCAAGGTCGAGCTGAAGCTGTGGCCTGTCATCCGCAACAAGGCGCTGGGCGTCTGCCATTTCGGCAGTTTCTACGAAGCCATGGACGCGGCCCAGCACCTCGTCAAGCTCAAGCCGATCGCCGTCGAGCTGGTCGACCGCACCATGCTCGCGCTCGGGCGCGACATAGCGATGTTCAAGCCGATCATCAATGCTGCCATCAGGGGCGATCCGGACGCCGTGCTGGTGGTCGAGTTCGCCGAAGAGGACCAGGCGGACAACCTCCTGCGCCTGAAGCAGCTCGGCGAATTGATGGGCGATCTCGGCTTCGGCTGGAATAACGACAAGCGCAAATGGGGTGGCGTGGTCGAGATCACCGAGCCTGCGCTGCAGGGCGGCATCGCAGATTTCCGCGCGGCCGGCCTCAACGTCATGATGTCGATGAAGCAGGAGGGCAAGCCGGTCTCCTTCGTCGAGGACTGCGCCGTGCCGCTGCCGCACCTCGCCGACTATACCCAGCGGCTGAACGAAGTCTTCGCCAAGCACGGCACCAGCGGCACGATGTACGCGCATGCCTCCGAGGGCTGCCTGCACGTGCGACCCGTGCTGAACCTCAAGCTGGACAAGGACGTCAAGGCGATGCGCGCCATCGCCGAAGAGGCCTTCGCGCTGGTGCGCGAATACAAGGGCTCGCATTCCGGCGAGCACGGCGACGGCCTGGTGCGCTCCGAGTTCCACGAGACCATGTTCGGCGAGCGTCTCGTCGCCGACTTCCGCGAGGTGAAGCAACGCTTCGATCCCGATGGCACGCTCAATCCCGGCAAGATCGTCGATGCGCCCAGGATGGACGACCGCTCGCTGTTCCGCTTCAAGCCAGACTATCGCGTCGGCGAGCTCGAGACGAAGCTCGACTGGTCGGCCTGGCCCGGCGCCGGCGGCGGCTTCCAGGGCGCGGTCGAGATGTGCAACAACAACGGCGCCTGCCGCAAGCTCGAGGGCGGCGTGATGTGCCCGTCCTATCGCGCCACGCGCAACGAGAAGGACGTCACGCGAGGACGCGCGAACAGCTTGCGGCTCGCGATCTCCGGCCAGCTCGGCCCCGGCGCGCTGTCGTCCGACGAGATGATGGAGACGCTCAAGCTCTGCGTCTCCTGCAAGGCCTGCCGCCACGAGTGCCCTGTTGGCGTCGACATGGCCAAGATGAAGATCGAAGTGCTGGCCGCGCGCGCCGCCTCGCATGGCCTGACACTGCGCGACCGCCTCGTCGGTTATCTCCCGCGCTATGCCGGTCTCGCATCGCGGCTGGCGCCGCTCGCCAATCTGCGCAACCGCAGCCCGCTGTTGCGAAAGCTGCTCGAACGCTTTGCCGGCATTAGCGCGCGCCGCGCCCTGCCCGCCTTCCGCAGCGACGTGTTTGCGCCGGCCGCTGAGGTGGTTGGACCTGTTGAGGGCCGCGAGGTCGTGCTGTTCGCCGACACCTTCAATCGCATCTACGAGCGCGAGAACCTCGAGGCCGCGCTG
The DNA here is from genome assembly GCF_002266465.3 of Bradyrhizobium symbiodeficiens. Classification (NCBI taxonomy): domain Bacteria; kingdom Pseudomonadati; phylum Pseudomonadota; class Alphaproteobacteria; order Hyphomicrobiales; family Nitrobacteraceae; genus Bradyrhizobium; species Bradyrhizobium symbiodeficiens. Next base: position 5,169,194 of record NZ_CP029427.2, read on the forward strand.
CGCGTACTCGCGGCCGGCGGCTATCGCGTGCATCTGCCGAAGCCGGTGAGCGGCAACCGCCCGCTTTGCTGCGGCCGCACCTTCCTCTCCGCCGGACTCGTCGATGAGGCCAGGGTCGAGCTCGATCGTCTCGTGGCCGCTTTCGCGCCCTTTGCCGCGCGCGGCGTGCCGATCGTGGGCCTCGAGCCAAGCTGCCTGCTGACGCTGCGCGACGAGCTTTCTTCGCTGCGCAAGGACGACGACGCCAAGGCGGTCGGCGCGCACGCGCTGACCTTCGAGGAATTCCTGGTGCGCGAGGCCGAGGCCGGAAGGCTGCAACTGCCGCTCGGCACCATCGCCGACAAGGTCGTCGTCCACGGCCATTGCCATCAAAAATCCTTCGGCGCCTTCAAGCCGGTCGAGCAGGTGCTGCGGCTGGTTCCGGGACTTGCAGTCGAGACCATCGAATCGAGCTGCTGCGGCATGGCGGGCGCCTTCGGCTATGGCGCGGATACCTATGATGCCTCGATCGAGATGGCCGAGCTGTCGCTGCTGCCCGCCGTGCGGCGCGCGGACGCCACGACGCTGGTCGTTGCCGACGGCACCTCCTGCCGGCACCAGATCCAGGACGGCACGAAGCGCGAGGCGCTTCACGTCGCGCGCGTGCTGGCGATGAGCCTCGATCGCACCGAAACCAACTCCACCTCAACTGCTGCAAAGGAAACCAGCCATGGCTGATCTCACCCTCGACACCGCCCGCAAGATCCTCGACGCCGCCTTCGCGAAGGCCGGCGAACTCAAGCTCAAGCCACTGGTCGTCACCATCCTCGACGCGCGCGGCGTGCTCAAGCTCGCCGCGGCGCAGGACGGCACCAGCCTGATGCGCGGCGAGATCGCGCACGGCAAGGCCTATGGCGCGCTCGCGATGGGGATGGGCTCGCGCGCGCTGTTCCAGCGCGCCCAGGAGCAGGCCTATTTCATCGACGCCGTGAACACCATCGCCAAGGGCGCTCTGGTGCCGGTCCCCGGCGGCGTGCTGATCATGGACGGCACGACCCTGCTCGGCGCCGTCGGCGTTTCCGGCGACACCTCCGACAATGACGAGGCCTGCGCGGTGGCCGGTATCCAGGCTGCCGGGCTGAAAGCCAACGCGGGGTAGTACGTCATTCCGGGGCGCGCCACTTGGCGCGAGCCCGGAATCCATTTCTCCGCGAGGCTTCCTGCACGATGGATTCCGGGCTCGCGCTACGCGCGCCCCGGAATGACGACGGAGGAATGCGGCTACATTCTCTTTGAAAGTCGAAATGAGCTAGTAACTACAGTCTCGTGCCCCGTCTACCTCCCCGTCCAGACCGGCTTCCTCTTCTCCCCGAACGCCTTCAGGCCTTCCTTGGCGTCCTCGGTCATCGCCAGCAGCGCGATCTGGCTTTCGGTGTAGGCGATGCTCTCGTCGAACGACATCGAGGCAATGGCGCGCATGGCGTATTTGCCGCGACGGATCGCGGTCGGGGATTTGTCGACGATGCGGCCGATCAGCCAGTCGACCTTGGCATCCAGCTCGGCCGTGGGCACGACGTAGTTGAGCAGGCCGGCAGCCTGCGCCGTCTTGGCATCGAACGGCTCGCCGGTGAGCGCCCATTCGTTGACGAGGCGCGGCGGCGCGATGGACTGCAGCAGGCTCAGCACCTGCATCGGAAACACGCCGACCTTCACCTCCGGAAGGCCGAATACGACGTGATCGGCCGCGACCGCCATGTCGGTCATGCAGAGCAGGCCCATGCCGCCGGCCATGCAGACGCCGCCGACCCGCGCAATCGCAGGTTTGGTGGCGTTCTGTGACAAACGTAACAGATCGGCATAGTCGACATTTGGTTTGGAATGATCCATTGCGAAAGCCGCGCCGGAATTCTGCAGATCGGCGCCCGCGCAGAACGCCTTGTCGCCCGCGCCCGTCAGCACGATGACGCGGACGTCCTTGTCGTCATGCGCGTCGCGATAGCCTTTGGTGATGCCGGCGATGACCTCGCCGTTCAGTGCGTTGCGTTTCTCCGGCCGGTTGATGGTGATCCAGAACGCCTGCCCGCGCTTCTCGGTGACGACTGCTGTGGTGTCGGTCATGGTACGCTCGCTTCCTTGCCATCCGTTTTGCTGCCATTTGCGGCAGGACGGGCGGAGCGTGCAAGGCCAATCTGCAGCGCGGTGTCACCATAGCGTGTGGGCGCAAATTCGCTTGGCGATTGAATTACGGGTGACGGCCGCTATCCTGACTGGAGATTTTGATCACCGATGAGTCATTTCATGCGCGCCGCGATGATGTTGTTGCTGACAGGCCTGCTCGTGCTGGGCGCAAGCCGCGCGGCCGATGCTGCGAAACTGGCGCTGGTGATCGGCAACGCCAGGTATCCCGACAACGAATTCGTGCTGAACGACGTCGCCAACGACACCCAGGACGTCACCGAAGAATTGAAGCGCGACGGCTTCGTCGTCGACCGCCAGAGCAATCTCACGGCCGACGCCATGCGGCAGGTGCTGGATCGCTTCTATGCCCGCATCGAGCGCGGCGCGGTGGCACTGATCTTCTTCGACGGTTTTGCGATCCAGTCCAACCGGCAGACCTATTTGCTGCCGGTCGACGCGCAGATCTGGACCGAGCCGGATGTGGCGCGCGACGGCTTCAGCCTCGACAGCATCCTCGCCGAGATGAACACGCGCGGCGCCGCGATCAAGATCGCGCTGATCGACGCCTCGCGCCGCAACCCGTTCGAGCGGCGCTTCCGCCGCTATTCGGCCGGCCTTGCGCCGGCGATCGCGCCGAGCAATTCGCTCGTGCTCTACTCCGCCGCGCTCGGCGCGGTCGCGGCGAGCGGCAAGACCGAGCACGGCCTGTTCGTCGCCGAGCTGCTGCGCGAGATGCGCGCGCCGAACATCAGCGCCGAGCAGGCCCTGACCAACACCAAGAACGGCGTCGTCGCCGCCACCAAGCGCGAGCAGGTGCCGTGGCTGTCGTCCTCGCTGACGACGGAATTCTCGTTCGCAGGCCCGGTGACGCAGCCGCCCGACAACAAGGGCGACGCGACGCCGGCGAAACCCGAGCCGCAAAAACCGGCTTGCGAGGCGCCGCAGGCAGAGCCGCCTCCGAGCGCCGACGATCTCGCCAGGGATTCCGTCATCGCCGATCTCAGCCGCAAAATCGCGGCGAACGCCAATGACATCGTCTCGCGCTACAAGCGCGGCCAAGTCTATGCGATCAAGCGCGCGCACGCGCGCGCCATGCAGGATTTCGACGCGGTGATCCGCAGGAATCCCAGGGATGCGCAGGCGCTGAACAACCGCTGCTGGACGCGCGCTGCGACCGGCGACCTGCAGGGCGCGCTGACTGACTGCAATCTGGCACTGCAGATCGATCCCGGCTTGAGCGATGCGCTCGACAGCCGCGGTCTCGTCAATCTCAAGCTCGGGCGCAATGCGGAAGCGATCAAAGACTACACCGACGCGATCCAGCGCAATCCGCGCTCCTCGTCGTCGCTGTTCGGCCGTGGCATCGCCACCCGCAAGAGCGGCGGTGACGGCGCCACCGACATCGCGTCGGCAAAGTCGATGAACCCTGATATCGCGAAGGAGTTCGCAGGCTACGGTGTCTCGGAGTGCGTGCCTTAAACGGCGAGCGCCTTTTTGATCCAGACCTTGTTGTCGTGGAACGCGGCGCCGCCGATCGGCGCGACGGTTTCGGCTCCGGTCAGCATGTTGATGCCGCGGCCGCCGATGTGGTTTTTGTTGGGATGAACGGACTCCGCGATCAGCACGCCGCGCCGCACGCCATCGAACAAGGTCGCCACCAGCGTGGTCTCGCCCCGGGTATTGCCGAGCGTCACCGCATCGCCGTCGGCGATGTCGAGCGCCGCCGCATCCAGCGGATGGATCATCACGCTCGCCTTGCCCTCGCGCGCCTGCGAGGACGGGGTTTCGTTGAAGGTGGTGTTGAGGAAGCTGCGCGAGGGGCTGGTCGCGAGCCGGAACGGATGGGCCTGGTCGGCCTGCTCGATCACAGCCCAATGGTCCGGCAACTCGGGCATGTTGTCGACATCGCCCATGGTCACGCCGAACGGCGGATGCGCCCAGTCGGCCTTGAAGTGGAACTTGCCGTCGGCATGGGCAAAGCCGTCGAGATAATGCGAGGTGCGGAAGTCCGGTTGCAGGTCGCGCCAGAGGTCGGCTTCGAGGCCGGCGATGTCGCCGTGATTGCTGAGCTTCAGCGTCGCATCGATCAATTCGCGCGGCGTCATCTCGAAACCCGGATGCCTCGCGCCAAGGCGCGGCGCCAGCGCCTGCAACACCTGATGGTTGGAGCGGCATTCGCCGGGCGGGTCGATCAGCTTCGGCCCGACCGAGATGTGCTGGTGGCCGCCGCCGTAATAGAGATCGTCGTGCTCCATGAACATGGTCGCCGGCAGCACGATGTCCGCCATTTGCGCCGTCTCGGTCATGAACTGCTCGTGCACCGCGACGAACAGATCCTCGCGCGCAAAACCCTGCCGGACCAGCGCCTGCTCCGGCGCCACCGTCATCGGATTGGTGTTCTGGATCAGCATCGCCTTGACCGGGCCTTTGCCATGCAGGGCCTCGGCATCGCCGGTGAGGATACGGCCGATCTGGGATTGGTCGAGCGCGCGGATGCTCGGGTCGATCGCGTCGTGACCTTCGATGATGGATTCGTTGAAGTGCCACAGCGCGTAATTGTTGAAGAAGGCGCCGCCGCCTTCATACTGCCAGGCGCCGGTCACCGCGGGAATGCAATTGGCCGCGTGCATCTGCGTGGCGCCATTGCGGCTCCGCGTAAAGCCGTAGCCGAAGCGGAAGAAGGTGCGCTTGGTCTCGCCGACCGCGTTGGCAAAGGCCTCGATCTCGGAAACCGGTACGCCGCAAATCGCGGACGCCCATTCCGGCGTGCGCGTCGTCAGATGCGCCTCGAGCTCGGCGGGGCAGTCGGTGTACTTGTCCATGTAGGCGCGGTCGGCATAGCCGTCACGGAACAGGACGTGCATGACGCCGCAGGCGAAGGCGCCGTCGGTGCCGGGCCGCAGGACGATCTTGATGTCGGCCTGCTTCATGGTGTCGTTGTCGTAGATATCGATCGCCGCGATTTTCGCGCCGCGCTCCTTGCGGGCGCGGGAGGCGTGCGTCATCACGTTGACCTGGGTGTTGACGGGATTGGTGCCCCAGATCACGACGAGGTCGGACAGCGCCATCTCGCGCGGATCGGCGCCGGCGATCTTGCCGGTGCCGATCGCGAACCCGATGCGCGCGACATTGGCGCAGATCGTCTGATAGAAGCGCGAATACTTCTTCACATGCGTGAGGCGGTTGAGGCCGTCGCGCATCACGAGGCCCATGGTGCCGGCGTAGTAATAGGGCCAGATCGATTCCGCGCCGAATTCGCGCTCGGCCTGATTGAAGCGATGCCCGATCTCGTCCAGCGCCTCGTCCCAAGAGATCCGCGCGAATTGCCCGGAGCCCTTCGCGCCCGTTCGGCGCATCGGAAATGTGACCCGTTCGGGATGATGGATGCGCTCGGCGTAGCGGGCGACCTTGGCGCAGACCACGCCGGCCGTATAGGTCTGCTTTTTCGAACCTCGGACACGGCCGATGCTGCGGCCTTCGACCACCTCGACATCGAGGGCACAGGCCGATGGGCAATCATGCGGACAGGTCGAATGGCGGATTTCGATCTTGCTTTCGATCTTGGCGTGCTGGTTCATGTCTCAGTTCGTAACACCAAAATACCGGCCAGCCGAGCGCATTTATCCGGCACGGCCCATGCGATTTGCTCAAACCGCACGCGCCGCCGGTTCCTGCTGCAAGCGCGAAATAGGGACCAGCCACACCGAAAGCCACCCGGTATTGCCAGCCCTGTCGCCGTTGTGAGGCGTCGACAGTCCGCATTCCCTGCCGCTACAGTGCCGGCCAACAAAAACGATATCAGGGAGGTGGGTATGATCGCTCGAAGATCCGTGCTGGCTTTGGCGGCCGGCCTGCTTGCCGTAGTCTCCGCAGCCCCCTCCTTTGCACAGGATTATCCCAGCCACGCCGTCCGGATCGTCGTCCCGTTCGGGGCCGGCGGCCCGGCCGACGTCGCGGCCCGGCTGATCGGCAATGTGCTGCAGGACAGTTTTGGTCAGCCTTTCGTGGTCGAGAACCGCACCGGTGCCGGTGGTGTCATCGGCACGATCGAGGCGGCGAAATCGCCGGCCGACGGCTACACGCTGCTGATGATGTCCAACACCCAGACCGCCAACGAAACGCTGCTGACGGCGGACAAGCGCAAATACGAGCTGATGCGCGACCTCGCGCCGATCGCGCCGGTGAATTATTCCGATCTCGTCATCGTGGTGAACCCGCAAGTGCCGGTGAAGACGCTGGCCGAGTTCATCGCGCTCGCCAAGGCGCAGCCGGGCAAGCTGAACTACGCCTCCTCCGGTCAGGGCACGCCCTACCACATGGCCGGCGAACTGTTCAAAGCCATGGCCGGTATCGATGTCGTCCACGTTCCCTATCGCAACAGCGGCGAGGCGCGCAGTGGCGTGATCGGCGGACAGGTGCAGATGATGATCGACGCGGTGCCGGCGATGGCGCCGAACATCGGCGAGAACCAGGTGCGCGCGCTCGCCACAACCGGCAAGCAGCGCTCTACCGTTCTGCCGAACGTGCCGACCGCGATCGAAGCGGGCGTTCCCGCCTATGAGGCGACGATCTGGCTGGGCCTGATGGCACCGGCCGGCACGCCAAAGCCGGTCATCGACAAGCTCAATGCCGCCGTCAACGCAATGGTGAAGCGGCCCGACATCGTCAAGCTCTGGACAGAACAGGGCGCCGTGCCCATGTCGATGACGCCGGAGGAATTCGAAAAATTCCTGCGCGGCGACATCGAGAAATGGGCCGACGTCGTCAAGAAGTTCGACAAGTCCTGAGGCCGTATTGGAAATGCCAGCCATTCAATTTCAGCTCAACGGCGCAGCCACGGCCGTGGATGCCGATCCCGATCAGACGCTGCTCGACGTGCTGCGCGGCCGGCTCGGTGTCACCGGGGCGCATTTCGGCTGCGGTGCCGGCGAGTGCGGCGCCTGTTACGTCATGGTCGACGATCGCGCCATGGCGTCCTGCGACATGCCGATGTGGTCGGTCGCGGACAAGGACGTCGTCACGGTGGAAGGCCTCGGCACGGCGGGCGCACCGCATCCGTTGCAACGCGCCTTCATCGCCGAACAGGCGATGCAATGCGGTTATTGCGTATCAGGAATCCTGATCAGCGCGGCGGCGCTGCTGAAGCGCAATCCGTCCCCGACGGAGGCGGAGGTCAGGGCGGCACTGGATCGCAATCTGTGCCGCTGCGGGTCGCACAACCGCATGGTCCGCGCCGTCCTGCGTGCGGCCGCAGAGATGGCGGCATCATGAGCACGTTGTCCCCTGCCCCGAAGCTGCCGGTCAGCCTCGTGGCCAATCCCAAGCTGTCGTCTTGGGTGGGATTCACCGATGACGGCCGCGTGGCGATCTCGCCCGGCAAGGTCGAGATCGGCCAGGGCATCGTCACGGCGCTGGCGCAGATCGCCGCGGACGAACTCGATGTCGAAATCGTCAGGATCGAGATGATCCGCGCCTCGACGGCGACCAGCCCAAACGAAGGCGTTACCTCGGGCAGCCTCTCGATCCAGCAGTCCGGCCGCGCGCTGCGCCAGGTCTGCGCGGAGGTGCGCCAGCGCTTCCTTGCCGTCGCCTCAGAACGCTTTGGAATCGATGCCTCGCGGCTCAATATCGATGACGGCACCATCTCTGGCCCCGGCAATGTCAGGACAAGTTATTGGGAGCTGATGGACGAGGTCTCGCTCGACCACGACGCCACCGCAGGCCCGACAGCGAAGAGTGCCGCCAGCCGTATCATCGCCGGACATTCGGTCCAGCGCGTCGACATTCCCGACAAGGTGTTTGCGCGGCCGCGTTTCATCCACGACCTCGCTCTGCCGGGATTGGCACACGGACGCGTGCTGCGGCCGGATCTCTCGGGCGCCAGATTGATCGCACTCGATGAGGCGGCTGCGCGCGCGGTCCCCGGCCTCGTTGCGATCGTCCGCGACGGCGGCTTTGCCGGCGTGGTTGCCGACAACGAGGCGGCGGCGGAAGCCGGACTCAAAGCGCTGCGCAAGGGCGCGACATGGTCGGTCGGCGAGCCGCTGCCCGACGAAGACGATCTGGCGGGTTTTTTGAAGAGCCAGCCGATCGAGACCACCATTATCGATACCAGGATGGCGGAGCCGGCCCGCAATCCCACCCAAACGCTCCGCCGGCAATACACCCGCCCCTACATCGCGCATGCCTCGATCGCGCCGTCTTGCGCCGTGGCGCAATGGGACGGCGATCGTGTCCACGTCTGGACGCACAGCCAGGGCGTCTACCTGCTGCGCGCCGATCTCGCGATTGTGCTGACGCTGCCGGAAGACCACATCGTCGTCGAGCACATCGAGGGCGCCGGCTGCTACGGACACAATGCGGCCGACGACGTCGCGCTCGATGCCGTGTTGCTGGCGAAAGCGGCCAGCGGACGCCCGGTCCGCGTGCAGTGGTCACGCCACGACGAGATGTCTCACGCGCCGTTCGGCGCGGCGATGGCCGTCGAGATCGAGGCCGATCTCGACGTGGACCACGAGATCGTCGGCTGGCGCCACGCGATCTGGAGCAACGGCCATGCGGCACGGCCCGGACGCGCAGCAAAGCCCGCGCTGCTGGCGGCGAGTGAGATCGCAAATCCCTATCCCCGCATGGTCTCGACCAACCCGCCGGCTGCGAATGGCGGTGGCGGCGATCGCAACTCCGTCCCGCTCTATGACTTCCCGGCCTGGACCATCACGAGCCACCGGCTGCTGACCATGCCGGTACGGACCTCGGCGCTGCGGACGCTGGGCGGACAAGGCAACGTGTTCGCCATCGAATCCCTGCTCGACGAGATCGCAGCGCTGCGCGGTGAAGACCCGATCGCATTCCGCTTGCGGCACCTGCGCGACGAACGGGCGCGCGATGTCATCAGCGCTGCGGCGCGACGTGCGCAGTGGAAGCCGCAGAAACAGCCCGGCATCGGCCACGGCGTCGGCTTTGCCCGCTATAAGAACACGGGGGCCTATTGCGCCGCGATTGCCGAGATCGAGGGCACCGACGACATCCGCGTGAGGCGGCTGACGCTGGCCGTCGATGTCGGCGAGGCCATCAACCCGGACGGCGTCGTCAACCAGATCGAGGGCGGCGCAATCCAGGCGACCAGCTGGGTGCTGAAGGAACGCGTCCGCTTCGACCGGTCGCGCATCACATCCACCTCATGGACCGACTATCCGATCCTGACCTTCAGCGAGGTGCCGGCCGTGGATGTCGAGATCATTCAGCGGCCGGAGATCGAGCCGGTCGGCGCCGGTGAGGCCGCACACGGCCCGGTGACGGCGGCGATCGCCAATGCGGTCTACGATTGCCTCGGCGTGCGCGTGCGCGACCTGCCGATCACGCGGGACAGGATCATTGGAGCGATGGAGCGTGCGCCTTGAAGACAGTGACCATCTTGAGCGGCGGCGCGGCGCAAGGTCTGGTGCGCGGGCTCGGCGACGCCTTCAAGGCGCAGACCGGCCTCGGCATCGATGGCGAATTCGGCGCAGTCGGCATCATGGCCGACAAGCTGCGCGCGAGGACACTGGCCGATCTCGTGATCCTGACGCAGGCGCTGCTTGCGAAGCTTGCCGAAGAGAAGCTCGTCGTCCCCTTCTCGATCACGGATGTCGGCCGGGTCGAGACCGCGCTGGCTGTCCGCAGCCGCGATCCCAAGGTGATGGTGAAGACCCAGGGAGATCTGCGCGAGGTGCTGCGCAGTGCCGATGCCATCTACGTCCCCGACACCAAGGCCTCGACCGCCGGCCAGCATTTCGCAAAAGTGCTGGACCAACTCGGCATCGCCTATGAAGTCGCCTCGCGCCTCAAGATATTTCCGAACGGTGCAACGGCGATGCGGGAACTCGCGGCATCGACGGCGGCAAGACCGATCGGATGCACGCAGGCGACCGAGATCATCGCGACAGACGGCATTGAACTGTCAGGGGCGCTGCCGCCCGGCTGCGAACTCCTGACGATGTATACGGCCGGCGTGACCGCGAGCGCAGCGCATCCGAAGGAAGCGGCCGCGCTGATCGCGTTGCTGACCGACGCAGATCATAAGGATCTGCGCCAGCGCGCTGGCTTCACCGGCTAGATGCCGATGAGGCCCTATTTGTGCAGCTGGGTGAGACCGGTCGGCGGACCGTCGACGGCGGTCCAGCCGCCGTCGACGAACAGCGTGCTGCCGCTGACATAGCTCGCGGCGTCCGAGGCGAGATAGGCCACGGCGGTCGCGACCTCGTCGGCGCTGCTCCAGCGGTTGAACACGGTGTGGCCGGCGTAGAGATTGTAGATGTCGGGCCGCTGCTTGAACGGACCGGTCAGCGCGGTCTCGGCGATGCTCGGCGCGATCGCATTGACGCGCACGCCGGCATGGCCGACCTCGGAGGCAAAGCCCTTCACCAGCAGGCCGATTGCCGCCTTGGTGGAGCCGTAGACGCCGAGGCCCGGCTCGATGGTGACCGCGCGCACCGACGAGCAGGCGATGATGCTGCCGCCCCTTTGCGCGACCATGATGCGGCCGAAAGCCTGGAAGAACCACACCGTGCCCTTGACGTTGAGGTTGAGGACGCGGTCGAGATCCTCCTCGGTGTAGTCGAGGATGGTCTTGCGGATGTTGAGCCCGGGCGTCGTCACGGCGATGTCGAGCCGGGGAAATTTCTGCATCACCGTTTTGGCCAGCGCATTGACGTCCGCAGCGCTCGCGGCGTCACAGCCGGCTGCTTCCGCCCAGCCGCCCTTGTCGCGAATGCCGGCGGCGGTTGCCTCCGCGGCGTCAAGCGCGCGATCGGCGCAGACGATTCGGGCCCCGAGCCCAGCCAGCGCCTCGGCCGACGATTTACCGATGCCGGATGCGGCGCCGAGCACCACGGCCGTCTTGCCGGTGAGATCAAAGAGCTTGCGATAGTCAGTCACTGATGGCTTCTCCTGTAGCTGCTAGCCCTTGTAACCCATCAGCAGGCGCGGCAGCCACAGCGAGAATGCGGGGACGTAAGTCACGAACATCAGGGCTGCGATCAGCGCGGTGTAGAACGGCAGGATGGTGCGCATCACCGCGCCCACCGAGATTCCGCCGATGGCGCAGCCTACGAACTGGGTGGTTCCGACCGGCGGGGTGTTGAGCCCGAGGGCACAGTTGATCAGCATCAGCATGCCGAACTGCACCGGATCCATGCCCGCCTTCATCGCGATCGGCAGGAAGATCGGCGTGCAGATCAGGATCGTCGCCGCCATGTCCATGAAGGTGCCGAGCACGAACAGGATGACGTTGATGAGCAGGAAGATGACCCAGGGCTGCGTCGAGACCTTGCCCATCAAGTTGCCGGCGAGATCAGCCACCTCGTAGAGCCCCATCAGATACTGGAACATGGTGGAGACGCCGATCAACAGCAGCACCACGCCCGTCGTCTTCACCGCCTTGGCGGCGGCATGCAGGAAGTTGCTCCAGGTCATGGTGCGGTAGATGAAGAACGTCAGCAGCATCGTATAGGTGACCGCGACGGCTGCGGATTCAGTTGCCGTGAAGACCCCGGACAGGATGCCCGTCAGGATGATGCCGACGATCAGAAGGCCGGGCAGGGCCGCCGCGAGCGAGCGGAAAACCTCGGCCCAGCCCGGAAACTTGCCGGCCGGATAGCCTCGCTTCACCGCAACGCCGTAAGCGGCGACCAGCATGCACGCCATCAGCACGATCGCCGGCAAAAGGCCGGCGGCGATCAGCGCGCCGATCGAGACCTTGCCGCCGGCGGCCAGGGCATAAATGATCATGTTGTGGCTGGTCGGCATCAGGGCGCCCACCAGCGAGGCATGGGTTGTGACGTTGACGGCGTAGTCGGTGTCGAACCCCTCCTTTTTCATCATCGGGATCATCACCGCGCCCATCGCCGACACGTCGGCCACGGGCGAGCCGGAGACGCCGCCGAACAGCGTGCAGGCGACCACGTTCGACATGCCGAGCCCGCCGCGGATGTGCCCGACGAGATTCTTGGCGAGCTGCACGATCTTGTCGGCGACGCCGCCATGCAGCATCAGCTCACCGCTGAAGACGAAGAACGGGATGGCAAGGAACGAGAAGATGTTCATTCCCGACATCATCTGCTGGAAGATGACGGCGACCGGCAGACCCTCGTAGAGGATGGTGCAGATCGCCGAGAGGCCGATCGCGAAGGCGACGGGGACGCCGAGGATCAGAAAGCCGAAGAAGGAAGCCCCGAGAATGATCAGTTCCATGAGGGAACAACCTCTTCGCCGCGCAGCACAGCAATGATGTGCTCGATTGAAAAGGAGACGATCAGGACGCCGGAGGCGATCAACGGGACGTAGCGGACGACCTCGGGAAGGCCGAGATTGGGGATCTTCACGGTCCCGACGGATGCGCCGAGAATCCAGCCGTTATAGGCCATCGCGACGCCAAACGCGGCCACCAGGACGTGGATGATGAGCTCGATTTTCTCTCGCGCGTGATCGGGCAGCATCACCAGCAGGCTGTCCATGCCGATGTGTCCGGCATCGCGTACGCCGACGGCGGCGCCGATCAGCGTGACATACAGGATGAGAACCAGCGCAAGGTTCTCCGTCCAGGTCGGGCTCGAATTGAGCACGTACCGGCCGAACACCTGGTAGAATACGACGGTGACGATGAGGAGCAGTCCGCTCACGGACAGATACATGCCCGCACGCGCGACGACGGCATTGACGCTTGACAGCAAGCCGGTCGCCGGGCGTGCGGCGGCGACCGCCCCCTGCTCGTGGTCTGCGACGTGTGGATCTGTCATTCCCGCGACTCCTTGCGAGCGGCCCGGTGCCGCCTCCGTGGCGACGCCGGACCCGACGCCGTGGTCCTACTTCGTGTCCTGGATACGCTTGACGAGGCACTGCAGCTTCTCGTCGCCGGCGAACTTCTGATACACCGGCTTCATCGCGTCGACGAACTCCTGCTTGTTGGCGATCGTGACGACCTGAACGCCGGCGGCCTCGACCGTCTTGCGGGACGCCTGCTCGCGCTCGTCCCAGAGCTTGCGCATGACCGGCACCGATTCCTTGGCCGCTTTGCGGATGATGGCCTGATCCTCCTTGCTCAGCGTGTCCCAGACCTTCTTGGACATCACCAGAACTTCGGGCGCCAGGGAGTGCTCGGTGATGTTGTAGAACTTGGCGGCCTCGAAATGGCGCGACGACTCATAGGAGGGCCAGTTGTTCTCGGCGGCATCGACCAGGCCGGTCTTGAGCGCGGTATAGACCTCGCCATACGGCATCGGCGTCGGGTTGGCGCCAAGGCTCTGGATCATGCCGACCCACAAATCGGACTGCTGGACGCGAATCTTGAGGCCCTTCAGGTCCGCGAGCGACTTTACCGGCGCCTTGACGGTGTAAATGGACCGGGCCCCGCTATCGTAATAGGCAAGCCCGACCAATCCAGCGGGCTCCATGGCCGCCAGGATCTCATCGCCGATCGGCCCGTCGAGGACAGTGCGCATGTGCTGTGTGTCCCGGAAGACGAACGGCAGGCACAATGCGATGGTTTCCGGCACGAAATTATTGAGCGGCGACGCGTTGATCCGCATCATGTCGAGCGCGCCGATCTTGAGTTGCTCGATGGTGTCCTTTTCGGAGCCCAGGGCTCCGTTCGGAAACACCTTTACGCCGAGCTTGCCGCCGCTCGCCGTCGCGAGCTGCTTGCCCATGAACTTGACGGCCTCGACGGTCGGATAATCTGCGGGATGGATGTCGGCGGAGCGGAAGTCGCGTGCGGTCGCCAGTGGCGCTGAGAGCACCAATGCAACGGCTGCGGTGATACCGGTGAGTGTCTTCATCTGGGCTTCCTCCTGGTTGATTATGTCGTTGTCGGCAGGCTGCAGGCCGCCTTGGGTCGCCCCCCCTTCAGGTGTGAAGTCAAGCGCCAATGTCGTCCCTAGGGCGCGTGGCATTCCATGTCCAAGCCAAATCCGGCATTGATCGATGCAGCAGTTGCATCGATCAATCTGGCGCAATTCGCGCCATTGCGGAAGACGGCGGGACGGCTTGCGTCGCCAGTACATGACTTGACGCGACCAAGAGAGGCCCCTCAAGATGTCCGAAACAGCGGACTATCTCGAAGGAATACCCATGCCGCGGAAGCTGATCGATATCTCGGTCCCGCTCAGAAACGACGTGACGGCCGATCCGCCCGGCAATCACCCGACCATCCAGTACATCGATCACCAGCAGGGCCTGCCGCGCATGCTGCAGTTTTTCGACGGCCTCGAGGCGGAGGATTTGCCTGACGGACAGGGCTGGGCCGTCGAGCAGGTTTCGCTGTCGACCCATAACGGCACGCATCTCGATGCACCCTGGCACTTCCATCCGACCATGAACCGCGGCGAGCGGTCATGGACGATCGACGAGGTGCCGCTGGAATGGTGCCTCCAGCCCGGCGTGAAGCTCGACTTCCGGCATCTGCCCGACGGCTACGTGGCAAGCGCCGACGACATCGAGAAGGAGCTGAAGCGCATCGGGCACACGCTGTCGCCGCTGGAGATCGTGGTCGTCAACACCAGCGCCGGCGCCAAATTCGGTCAGGCCGACTACGTCAATTCCGGCTGCGGCATGGGCTATGAGGCCACCATGTATCTGCTCGAACGCGGCGTGCGGCTGACCGGCACCGACGGCTGGAGCTGGGACGCGCCGTTCTTCTACACCGCGAAGAAATACGCCGAAACAAAAGACGCCGGCCTGATCTGGGAGGGGCACAAGGCGGGACGGCACATCGGCTATTGCCATCTGGAGAAACTGCACAATCTCGACCAGCTGCCCTCGACCGGCTTCACCGTCTCATGCTTTCCGGTGAAGGTCGAACGCGCCTCGGCGGGCTGGACCCGCGCGGTCGCCATCATCGACAGTTAGGCAGACGCCGTCACCCGCCGTCTAGGCCGCTCTCGGCGAGTTCGCGCAGCGCGTCGGTATCGAGCACGACGATGGCGCCGTGCTCGAGGCGAACCCAGTTGCGGCCGGCCCAGGCGCGCAATTGCTTGTTGATGCTCTCGCGCGTCATCCCCACCATCTCGCTGATCTCCTGCTGCGTGATGGCGAGCGTGCCGCTGCCGGAGTCGAACTTGCGCTCCTCGGTGAGGCCGAGCAGTGCGCTCGCCAGCCGGCCCGGCAGATTCTGGAGGATGACCTGCTCGACCTGCTGGCTGGTCCAGCGCAGACGCGCGCAGAGCAGCTCGATGAATTTCATCGCCAGCGCCGGCTGGCTCTTCACGAACGGCAGGAAGTCCCGGCGATCGATGATGTATAGTTCGCAATTGGTGTTGGCGGTCGCATCGGCCGACCGGGGAGCGCCGTCGAGCACCGCGATCTCGCCGAAGATCTCGCCGGGACCGATCAGGTTGAGAATCGCGTTCCGCCCATCGGGCGACGAGGAGGAAATCTTCACTGTCCCCGTGATCACCGCGAACAGGTTGTTGCCGGGATCGCCCTTGGCAGCGATCGTCGCGCCGCGCTTCACGGTGGTGTGCTTGGCGTAGCGGCAGAGCTGATCAAGCGCTTCCGGCTCCAGATCCGCGAAGATCGGGTGCTTGCGCAGGACCGATAGTTTGTTGCCCGCCGACTGTCGGGGATCGCCGGTCTTGTCCTGAGGCACGCCGCGGGGCTCCTAAGACTACGAGGCACTGGGGTTCCTGCGTAGTCAACGTTATCAGGCTTTTCAACCGGAAAGCACACACGCGATTTGTGGCAAATGCCGTGAAAACGACGCGGTCACGCTGAAAGCTTGCATCCGAAGGATGCGTCGATGTGCTGGATCGATGCAGAGTTGCAGTCAACGCAAGCGCAATTGCGTTGAGGCGCTGGCCAACAACGAATGCGGCCGGACCAAGCGTTGGGCCAAACTGACCAGGGGCGCGGAAATTTCAGCGCTTGGAATCCGGATCGAGCCGGCGTGAGCTGGTTTGCCGGTCAGCCCAAGCCAAGGAAGCAGCAAATACGACGAAGATCGCGACGACGATAACAGTCACCAGCAGCGCGTCAGCAGGCATCATCCCCTCCCGGAAGTTTTGGGCATTATTTGCCGCAGCTGGCCGGCGTCATTGATCGAGATCAAAAACGTAAGGGGGCCGAACGAAATATCAGGCTGCGGCCATCGCCTCGGCACGGGCGGGATCCAGCAGGCTGATACCGCCGTGAATGATCTCGATCACGCCCTGACGCTCCAGCTTGGTGAAGGTGCGGCTGACGGTTTCGATGGTCAGGCCGAGATAGTCGGCGATGTCCTGACGGCTCATCGGAAGCGGAACCGTGTCGGACAACCCCTTGAGCGTGACCAGCCGCTCGCGCCAGCCGAGCAGAAAGGTCGCAACCTTCTCGTCGGCCGAGCGGCGGCCGAGCAGGACCATGTGATCGCGGGCCTGGCTCAGTTCACGGATGGCCAGTTCGTTGATCCGCTTGAGCAATTGCGGCCGGTCTTCGATGAAACGGCCGAAGGGCGCTTTGGCGAACTGACACACGGTCACGACGCCGATCGCATCGGCCGAAAAATTGTGCCGACCGGAGATGTTCATCCCCAGGAAATCGCCGGGCAAGGCAAAACCGACGATCTGCCGCCGGCCATCGGGCAGCAGCTTGTACAGCCGCATGACGCCTTCGAGGACGTTGTAGAACGAGGTCGTGATGTCCTCCTCGGAGAAGACGGTCTCGCCGGAGTCGAAATGAACGCGGCGTCCGAGATGCTCGAATTCCCTGAGTTCGGCCGTATTCAGCGACGAACAAACCGCCGCTCCGCGTACGGCACAATCGCTGCAAAAATGCCCGTTCGGCTCAATCGTGACCACGGAAGGCTTCATCCACCGCTCCCAGCGTCGGCCAGCTCCGCCCCCCGGGCCGAGTCCACCTCGCGGGTGCATTTTACTGCACTGCGCCAAAGCCAATTGACAGAGATCAAATTTGAGTGGCATCCCCGTCATATTCTGCTTCCAAAGTTCGACGGGATCACCTTTCCATGCTGCAAAGCGCCTTACGTCACGGCCTGATTGGGCTGCTTCTGATGACGCCTGCGCTGGCGGCTCCGACTGCCGAGCAGCGTGGCAAGGCCTTTGCGCGGGCCAATTGCGCAACTTGTCACGCGATCGACCGCGTCTCGCGTAGCCCGCGGGAGGGTGCGCCGCCGCTGCGCAATCTGCACCGGCGTTATCCGATCGAGACCCTTGGTGAGGCCCTGGCCGAAGGCATCTACACCGGCCACGCCGACATGCCGGCCTTCGAGCTCAGTCCGGACCAGATCCACGATCTTCTGTCCTACCTGAAGACGCTGGAATAGACGGCGTCACACCGCCTGCACGGTCCACCCGATCAGCTCCTTGGCGATGCGGGCAAAGGCCGCATCGAAGGCGGCGACCGCGGCGGCCGGCTCGACCTTGTCGAGCTTTTCGCTGCTCTCGACCAGTCGCGATGCCACCACCTTGCCGTTCTTGTCGACGATCCGCGCCGACAGTCCGATCTCGACCCGTGGCTCGCCCTCCGTGGCGATCCGGAAGCTGCGGATGTCGATCAGAAGCTGGTAATCCGCCTGACCGAGATCGCTCGTGCGCAGCGGAGCGTGGGCGATGTCGTAGTTTTCGAAGCTGTCGATCAGGCGCGCCTGCACCAATTTTGGAATGCTGTCAGCCCAGAGGAAGTCGGCAAAGCCCGGCCGGTCCCCGACCGGCGCGAACAGCATGCGCTGGGTCTGCAGCATTGCGACCGCGCTCGGCTCGGGAATGGCGAGTGACGCCGAGAGCGTCTTGCCGGCCGGCCCGAGGCTCTGCGGCGTGTGCAGGTCGTAGGTGATCTTCTGCGCGGGAGCGCCGCCGCCGGTCATTTTCTCGAGGCCCGCCAGAATGCCGTCGAGCTTGCCGGTGTTGCGCGCGAGACCGTCGGAGAACGTCTTGAAATTCGCGATGGTGTCCTTCAGCGGGCCGGAATTGTCCTGGAGCACCGTGTCGACCCGCCGCAACGCATCGCGCGCCGCCTGCGTCATGCTCTGGCCGGCGCCGGCCTCCGCGATCAAGGTCAAGGGCTCGCCGGTTTTGGCGACGATCACGCCGCCCTCCAACGTCACCACCGGCACGCCGGTCAGGCCCTGGAATTCAAGACCGACCTTGGTGTCGGAACGCACCGGCGTCGCGGTCGCAACCGAGATCGTCGCATTGACGAAACGCGGGTTATCAGGCGCGAGCCCGAGCTGGGTCACCTCGCCGACACGGATGCCGTTGAACAGCACGCCCGCGCCGACCAGCAGGCCTGGGACCGAACCCTGGAATTGCACATGATAGTTCGTGCGCGGCCCGATGCCGCCGGTGTTGTTCAACCAATAGACGAAGCCGAACACCGCGAGGATCGCGGCCAGCACGAAACTGCCGATCAGCACGTAGGGAGCGCGGGTTTCCATGTCTCATCTCATCTCGTGTTGCAGCATCTGCGAGCGCTTGCCGTGGAAATAGGCGCGCACCCAGGGATGCTCGGATTGCAGCAGTTCGCGCATCGGGCCGATCGCCACGATCTTGCCGTCGGCGAGTGCGGCAACGCGGTCGCAGACCGTGGTCAGGCTCGCAAGGTCGTGGGTCACCATGAACACCGTCAGCCCCAACGTCCTTTGCAGCGTCTTGATCAGCACGTCGAAATCGCCGGCGGCGATCGGATCCAGGCCGGAGGTCGGCTCGTCCAGGAACAGGATCGGCGGATCGAGCGCGAGCGCCCGCGCCAGGGCCACGCGCTTGGTCATGCCGCCGGACAGCTCCGCCGGGTATTTGTCGGCGTCCTGGGCGCGCAAGCCCACCATTTCGAGCTTAGCGATCGCAATCTCGTCCATCAGCTCCTGCGACAGTACGAGGTTTTCGCGCAACGGAAACTGGACGTTCTGGCGGACCGTCAACGAGGAGAACAGCGCGCCCTGCTGGAATAAAATACCCCATGTCGTGGCGGCCCCGCGGCCGTGGCCACCGGTGGGCTGCCCCATGACTTCGATGGTCCCGCTTTGGCGCGGGATGAGGCCGATGATGGTGCGCATCAGCACCGACTTCCCGCCGCCGGACGCGCCCACCAACCCGAGAATCTCGCCGCGGCGAACGTCGAGCGAGAGATGGTCAAGCACGGTCTGGCGGCCGAAGCCGACCACGAGGTCACGGACGCGGATCGCGAACTGGTCCTGCGATACGTCCATCGTCACATTCCGATCGAGGCAAAGAAGATCGCGAACAGGCCGTCGAGCACGATCACCAGGAAGATCGACTTCACCACCGACGTCGTAGTCTGCCGCCCGAGCGATTCCGCGCTACCCTTGACGCGCAGCCCCTCGCTGCAGGCCACGATCCCGATCACCAGCGCCATGAACGGCGCTTTCAGGATGCCCACCTCGAAATGGGTGACGGAGATGGCCTCACGCAGCCGTGCGATGTAGATCGCCGGCCCCATGTCGCCGTAGAACTGCGCGACGAGACCGCCACCATAAAGCGCGGCAATCGATCCGATGAAGGTGAGGATCGGCAGCGCAATGACCAGGGCCGCAACGCGCGGCAGGATCAGGACGTCAACGGGATCGAGCCCCATGGTCGAGAGCGCGTCGATCTCCTCGCGCATCTTCATCGAGCCGAGTTCGGCGGTGTAGGCGCTTCCCGACCGGCCCGCGACCATAATGGCGACGATCAGCACGCCGAGCTCGCGCAGCACCAGGATGCCGACCATGTCGACGGTGTAGGACTCCGCGCCGAACCTGCGGAAATGGAAGAAGCCCTGCTGCGCGATGATGGCGCCGATCAGGAAAGTGATCAGCGCGACGATGGGGATCGCCTGCCACCCGATGCGATAAAGCTGATAGATCAGCGAGGTCAGCCGCAGCGAACGCGGCCGGCGCAGCGCGCCGATCACGGCCATGAACAATGCGCCGAGCATCTGCAGGAAGATCGTGATGTCTTCCCGCGCACCGGCCGTTGCCTTGCCGAGGTCGCCCAGCCTCGCCAGCACCGGATTGGGCGCGGCGACCGGGACCGGTGTGTGGCGATTGACCTGGCGCACCTCGTCGAGCAGCCCGCTGAAATGATCGGCGACGCCGACGAATTCGGCCGACCTGCCCGATGTTGCGGCCCTGCGCGACAGTTTTTCCAGGACCCAGGCACCGAGCGTGTCGAGCGCGCTGACGCCCGACATATCCAGGGTGACGACGCGCGAGCGATCGAGGTCCGCACCGACCGACCGGGACAATGTCTCGAGCGCGACCACGTTCGCGGCGGTCCAGGGCCCTTCGGGGCGCAAGTTCAGCGCGTCGCCGGACGGCGTCGCGAGCAACAGCGGTTCGTGGTTCACGCTTCCACCTCGTCGGGACAATCGGTCCCCATTCAGACGGCATTTCTAGGCCAGCATATGGCGGCCGGCTTGACCTGTCTCAAGACCCCGATCGCGACCGCAGCTTGAGGCAAATCAAGCACGATTGCACGGCCGGGCCCTAGGCTTGCTTCCATTCAACGGGGATATCAAGTCCATGTTCGACAGTGACAGGATGAGCGAAGAATTGCGGGCGCTGAAGGTCGATGTCACACGCTTGCTGAGCACCGCGGGCGAGGAGATGTTCGAGAGCTCGAAGGACCGCGCCGAGGCACTCGCCGATCAGATCAGGGCCGCGCTGACCGAACTCGGCGAGACCGTGGAGGAAGAGCAGGCGCAGCTTCAGGGCATCATTGCGGACCGTCCGATCACATCGCTCGCCTCCGCCTTCGCGCTCGGCGTCGTTGTGGGCTTCATGCTGAGGAGACACTAGGTGAATACCGAGAATGTGGTCAAACATCTGCGCGCGTTGTGGCGCACCGACAGGATCATCGCGGACATCAGGCTGCGCCATCTGCTTGTCGGCCTCGGCTTGCGTGCCTTTGCGGCGCTGATCGCGGCGTTCGGGCTTCTGATGCTGGAGCTGTCTGCCTATTTCGCGCTGGTGCAGATATGGAGTGCGATTGCCGCGGCCGCCATCCTAGGCGCCGTCAATTTCGCCATCGCAGCTGCTCTCTTCGCGATCGCCGGCCGCGCTCCGTCAGGCCGCGACATCGAGCTTGCCAACGAAATCCACGACTCCTCCATCGAAGCTCTTCAGCTCGAGGCGCGCGCGTTCCAGGCCCAGGTATCGGGCGCGGTGCATCATCCGCTCAGCACGATCGTGCCGGTGCTGGTGCCGTTGATCGCGATCATCATCAGGAATCTGCGGACGTCGGCGGGTAAATCCGCCGCAACGCCGACTGAAGCAGAATCCTGAGGCGCGGACCGCTCAGAGCTTCAACTTCACATCGCAGATGTCGGGTTCGGCCGGATCCGGCTTCACTTCAAAGCCGAGTTGCCGGCACATTTCGAGCATCACGGTGTTCTCCTTGAGAACGTCGCCCGAGATGACTTTCAGCCCCTCCGACTTGGCGTAGTTGATGATGAGCTGCATGAGCGCCCAGCCGAGCCCCCTGCCCTTGAGATCGGACCGCAGCAGGATCGCGTATTCGCCGCTCTCGTAGATCGAATCCGAGTGGAGCCGGACCACACCGACCATTTCGCCGGTGGCCTCGTCGAAGGCGATGAAGGCCATCGCCCGCGCATAGTCGAGCTGGGTCAGGCGCGCGATGAACTCGTGGGTAAACTCCTTCATCGGCGCGAAGAAGCGCAGGCGAAGGTCGTGCGCCGTGACGTGACGCAGGAATTCGTGGATGGTAGGCTCGTCCTCGGGGCGCATCGGGCGAACGAAGATGCGCCAGTCGTCCTTGAGCTTGATGCGGCGCTCCCATTGTGACGGATAGGCGCGAACGGCGAAATTGGCCGGGCCCGAGCCCACGAACTTCCGTTGCGGCGGCCCGACCGCGACCCGGGCATCGACCGCGGTCACGCCGGTTTCGTCCGCCAGCAGCGGATTGATGTCGAATTCGCGGATCTCGGGAATATCGGCCGCCATCTGCGCCAGCTTGACCAATACCATGGCCACGGCATCTTGCTTGACCGCCGGTACGTCACGATAGGCCTTCAGCAGCCGCGACACGCGCGTGCGGTCGATCAGGTCGCGAGCGAGCTGCAAGTCCAGCGGCGGCAGCGCCAGCGCCTTGTCGTTGATGATCTCCACCGCCGTGCCGCCGCGCCCGAACACGACGACGGTGCCGAACGTGGGATCGTCGGCGAGACCCAGGATCAGCTCGCGCGCTTTTGCCTTGACGATCATCGCCTGGACGATGACACCGCCGATACGCGCCTCCGGACGCAGCTTCTTCGCCCGCGCGAGAATGTTCGCGGCAGCCCCTCGCACGGCTTCAGGCGTGGTCAGGTTGAGAACGACGCCGCCGACATCGGATTTGTGGGTGATGTCCCGCGACATGATCTTCAGCACGACGGTGCCACCCTGTGCGAAGATCTCCTTTGCATAGCCTACCGCCTGTTCGACGTCGGTCGCCGCATAGGTCGGCACCATGGCGATGTCGTAGGCTTCGAGCAGGTTTTTGATCTCGACAGGCTCGAGCCACTCACGACCGTCCGCGATCGCGGCGGTGATGATCTGCCTCGCGCCCCGGGCATCCGGAACGAACGTGTCGGGCATCGCGGGAGGAACCTGGCTCAGCTCCTCCACCACTTCGCGGTGCCGGACCAGATGCATGAAGCCACGTACGGCGTCGTCCTCGGTCGGATAGTTCGGTACACCGGCGCTGGAAAGCGCCTGAATGATGCCCTGATCGGCTCCGACCCAGGCCGCCAATACGGGCTTGGCCCAGCTGCGGTGCTCCTTCCGATACTTGCCGACGAGCTCCGTCACGGTCGTGGCGATCTCGGCCGCCGAGGCGATCGCCGTTTGCACGTTGAGGACGAGGACCGCGTCGTTGTCGCGATCAGCTAGCAGCACCTCCAGCGCCGCCGCATAGCGCGAGGCGTCGGCATCGCCCACGATGTCGACGGGATTTGCACCGGACCAGGTCGGCGGCAGAACCGCATCGAGCTTCTCGCGCGCCTCGGCCGAGATGGTTGCCGGAATTCCGCCGAGTTCGACCAATCGATCGACGGCGAGCACGCCGATGCCGCCACCGTTGGTCAGGATGGCGAGACGCTTTCCCGCCGGCGATTCGACGCGGCCAAGTGTCTCGGCACAATCGAACAGCTCACGCAGGTCGGAGACCCGCAGCACACCCGCGCGGCGGAACGCCGCGTCATAGACCGCGTCGGCGCCGGCGAGCGCGCCGGTATGCGTGGCGGCCGCCTTTGCGCCCTGCGCCATGCGGCCGGATTTCACCACGACGACAGGCTTCACGCGCGCGGCGGCACGCGCCGCCGACATGAACTTGCGCGCGTCCTTGATGGATTCGATGTAGAGCAGGATCGCGCGGGTCTTGTGATCCATCGCGAAATAGTCGAGCAGATCGGCGATATCGACGTCGATCTGATCGCCGATCGAGACGATCCCGGAAAAGCCGACGCCGCGCGGCGCCGCCCAGTCGACCATGCCGGCAGCGATCGCGCCCGATTGCGAGATCAGCGCGAGGCTGCCCGCCTCCGGCATGTGCGCGGCAAAGCTGGCATTCAGGTTGACCCCGGGCATCATGATGCCGAGGCAGTTCGGCCCGATCAGCCGCATGCCGTATTTGCGGGCGGCTGCGATTGCAGTCTCGTGCAGAGATCCCGGTCCGTGGCCGAGCCCGGCCGAAACGATCAGCGCGCCCGCCGATCCACGACGCCCGGCCTGGTCGATGATGTCAGGAATCTCGCGCGCCGGCGCGGTGATGACCACGAGCTCGGGCACGAAGTCCAGGCCGTCCAGGCTTTTCACCGCGGCGACGCCGCCGATTTCGGCATGGCGTGGATTGACGAGGCCGAACTGCCCCTTGAACCCGGCCTTGTGAATGTTCTCCAGAACGGCGCGTCCGACGGAGACCGGACGGGCGCTCGCGCCGACGAGTGCAACTGAACGCGGCGCCAGCAGATGGTTGAGACGATAAGTGGACATGAAAGCAAATGCGCCGGGTCAGCGGCGGTTCCGATGGTTGACGATCAGGCCGGGAAGATGGCGAGCCTAGTGCGAGATCATAACCCAGCACGGTGGCTGGCCAATGACGGTCTTTGTCACACCGCCCCACACGATCTCGTTCAGGCGTGAATGATGATAGGCGCCCATCACGATCGCATCCATGCCATGGGAATTCGCCCAACTTCCCAGGACCTTGCCGATCGAACTGCCGTTGCCGGTCGCCGCTTCGGAGGAGGCATAGACCCCGTGTTCTCTCAGATGGTCGACGAGAGCCGAGCCGGATTGAACGACCGCGTCAGCCTTGTCCTCTGCCACCGTCACCACGCGGACCGAGGTGGCAGCCTGAAGAATCGGCATCGCGTCGCCGACCGCACGCGCCGCGCGGGCAGAATGATCCCAAGCGATCATGACGTTCTCGAATTCCGGCCGCAACTGCTCCGCATGCTGCTCCGGGCAGAGCAGCAGCGGCCGCCCGGATTCGAACAGGAAGGTTTCGATGATGTGCTCCGTTCGGCTGTCGTGCGGCTTCACGGGGAACAGCGTGAGATCGCTGAAACGGGCATGCTCGGCCAGGATCGCCGCGATCTGATCCGCCGGCACCTTGCCCGTTCGGCTCTGGGCGCGGATGTTGGCGCGGGAAGCCGCATTGGTGAAGGCATTGAGGAGCTGCTGGGTGTCGTTCACCTCACTAGAACTGCCGGCCTCCGTGGAATCGCCGTCATAGGGCAGCATCACCTTCGGCCGCTCGAAAACGTCTTGCTCGAGCGCGAGCGCCGTGATCCTGGCGCCGAGATCGGCGGCGACGGCCACACATTTCTCGATCGCAACCAAGGCTGGTCCGCGCGGCTGGCCGACAAGCGGCAAAAAGACATCCTTGATGGGCATCGGGATTCTCCTCGGTCGCCACAATAAGCCGGCTTTCGTCGAAACCCTTGATCCTCGTCAAGCCAGGGGAACTCGGTCCGATCGGGATGGAAACGGGCGTTGACCGACGTCAAGGATTGGCCGTCCAGCTATTCTATGAATAATAAGCGTTCGCCCCGGAGAGACTGATGCGCGCGATGGTGTTGCCGGCCCCGCGAACGCGGCTCCAGATGGAGGAGCGGCCTGACCCGATACCCGGCGAGGGTCAGCTCCGGGTGAAGGTCAGCGCATGCGGCGTATGCCGGACCGATCTTCATCTCGTCGATGCCGAGCTGCCCGATATTCGCTATCCGATCGTGCCCGGCCACGAGATCGTCGGTCGGGTCGATCTCGTGGGTCCGAATGTCACCACGCATGCGCCCGGTGATCGCGTCGGCGTTCCCTGGCTGGGTTTCACTTGCGGGCATTGTCGCTTCTGCCGTGAGGGTATGGAAAACCTGTGTGACGCACCGCTGTTCACCGGCTACACGCGCGACGGCGGCTACGCGACCCACACCATCGCCGACGCACGCTATGCCTTTCCCCTCGGTGAGGAGGGCGACGACGTGGAGATTGCTCCTCTGCTGTGTGCAGGGCTGATCGGCTGGCGCTCGCTAGTCCTGGCCGGCCCTGCCGAACGGCTCGGCCTCTATGGTTTCGGCGCAGCTGGCCACATCGTTGCGCAAGTCGCGGTTTGGCAAGGGCGATCTGTTTACGCATTCACGCGACGCGGCGACGCTGCTGCCCAAGACCTTGCCCGTCGTCTCGGCGCCGTCTGGGCGGGAGCATCGGACGAGGTGCCAGACGAACCGCTCGACGCGGCCATCATCTACGCACCGTCGGGCGAGCTTGTCCCGGCCGCGCTGCGCGCCGTCCGCAAAGGCGGCCGCGTCGTATGCGCCGGCATCCACATGACCGACATTCCAAGCTTTCCATATAATCTGCTCTGGCAGGAACGGCGGTTGCTCTCGGTCGCCAATCTGACCCGGCAGGATGGCCTCGATTTTCTCAGGATCGCTCCGCAAGCCGGCGTGCGCGCCGAGACGACGGCATTTCCGCTTCATCGGGCCAACGAGGTCCTGAACATGCTGCGAGCCGGCCAGATTCTCGGCGCGGCCGTGCTGACGCCCTGATGGTGCTTTCGAATGTCCGTTCCCATGAAAGATGAAATGGCGACCCAGGAGCGGATCTTCCGGACGCTGGCCCGTCATCCCGACGTGACGCGGATCGACACGCATGGAGCCTCGGTCTTTCTCGACGGCAAGCGCGCGTTGAAGATCAAGCGCGCCGTCCGGTTTCCCTTCCTCGATTATTCGACGCTCGAGAAACGCAAGAGGGCGTGCGAGGAGGAGATCAGGATCAACCGGCCGCTGGCGCCGCAGATCTATCATCGCGTCGTGGCGATCACGGAAGAACCGGATGGCTCGGTGGAGGTCGACGGTCCCGGCCGGCCGATCGAGTATGCGGTGGACATGTCGCGCTTCGACGAAAACATGACGCTGGATCACCTGGCAAAGGTGGGCCCGCTGGATGCGAAGCTCGCTTCGGCTGCCGCGGACGCGATTGCGGCCTCCCACGGCGCAGCGACACGCGCCGACGGCGAAGCGTGGGTCGCCTCCATCCCCGCCCTGATCGACGGCAACAGTCACGGTCTGCGGGCCGGCGGCCATTTCAATGCGGGAGACATCGAAAAGCTCGGCAAAGCCTCCCACGAGGCATTCTTGCGCCTCCGTCCCCTGCTCGCAGAGCGCAGCGGTCAGGGCTTCGTGCGCCGCTGCCATGGCGATCTGCATCTCGCGAACATCGTCCTGATCGACGACCGGCCGGTGCTGTTCGACGCCATCGAATTCGATGCGCGGATGGCGACCGTCGACGTGCTCTACGATCTCGCATTCACGCTGATGGACCTGTTGCACCACGATCAGCCATGTGCGGCCAACATCGTCCTGAACCGCTATCTCGCCGGGACGCCGGCCGACAATCTCGATGCGCTCTCGGCCCTGCCGCTTTTCATGTCCATCCGCGCAGCGATCCGCGCCCAGGTGGCCCTGGCGCGGCTGAAGCCGGCGCATCCCGATGACCCCGGCATCCTTGGCGAGGCAAGACGTTATTTTGACCTCGCGAGGACGCTGATCCATCCTGCCGCACCGCGCCTGATTGCGGTCGGCGGCCTGTCGGGCACCGGCAAGACGGTTCTGGCACAAGCGCTCGCACCCGTCGTCGCACCGCCCCCTGGGGCCGTCGTGCTGCGCAGCGACCTCGTTCGCAAGCAGATGTTCGGGGTCGAGGACACGCACCGCCTGCCGCCGTCCGCCTACACGCCGGAGCAAGCGGCGCGTGTCTACGATACGCTGGCTCAGCACACCCGGCGGGTGCTGGCGCAGGGCCATTCGGCGATCATCGACGGCGTATTCGCCCGCGAGGACGAACGGGACGCGATCGCCGTACTGGCGCGGGAGCGCAATGTGCCGCTGAACGGCCTGTTTCTGGTTGCGGACCTCGCGACCCGGCAGATGCGGATCGGAAGCCGCCGGGGAGACGCATCCGACGCCACGCAGGAGGTTGCTGCGCAGCAAGAGCACTATAATATCGGCCGCGTCGGCTGGGCGACCATCGATGCATCCGGGACTCGAGAGCAGACGCTCGAGAACTGCCGGGACGCGATCGCTGAAGGCAAATAAGGCAACCGGATTGGCGCGAGCAAAGATGGCGCGACCCACCACGACCCCGACGGCCGCTCGCACCACGCCGGCGGCGCGGCGCAATGCCTTGCCCGGCCGCCTCAGCCCCGGAATGGCCTGCGATACCGCGTTCCGCATCATCGCGCGCCGCCACCTCGATGCCGTGCTCGCCCAGCATGACGGCACCTGCGGCGGCGATCCCGACGCGCTGCACCAGATCCGGATCGCGTTGACGCATCTGCGAACCGCCATCCGCTTCTTCTCGCCGATGGTCGACGACGCCCTGCGCCCGAAGGTCTGGGCCGAACTGAAATGGCTGAACGGCCAGCTCGGCATGGTCAGGGATCTCGACGTGGCAATCGAACGGATCGTCGCCGAGAGCGGCGACGAGCTCGCGGTCGTCGCCGAGCTTCAGCATTGGAACGACAAGCGCGCCGAGAGCCACCGCCTGCTGGCTCGTGCGCTGCAATCCCCGCGGTATCGCCGCCTTGTCGAGCAGACCGCGATCTGGATCGAGAGCGGCCCCTGGTCGACCCGGCGCAGCAAGGAAGCCATTCGATTGCGCCGCTGCACGCTCGCCGACCACGCGACGGCACGGCTGACCGAGTGGGAGACGACGCTGCTCAAGAAGGCGCGAAAACTCCACAAGCTCGACGTCGAGAAACGACACAAGCTGCGGATTCTCAACAAGCGGCTGACCTATTCGATCGAGTCGCTCCAGGACCTGTTCGCCGAGGAATCGCTGACGAAACAGAAATCCATCCTCAAGAAATTGCGCAAGGCGCAACGGTCGCTCGGACAATTGAACGACGATGCACGGGGACGAGCGCTGGCGGCCTCGTTGAACGGTGCCGGCCTCGATGCCGGCAATCGCTTCCGCAGCCGCAAGCGGGAGAAAAAGCTGTTGCGTAAAGCGGCAACGGCCTACCGCAAACTGAACAAGGCCAAGCCCTTCCGCTCCTCGGATCTCGCACCGAGTTCGGAGCCGGAGGCTTAGGTGTGGACGTAGTCCCCCGGCGCATCAGGCAGGTCGGCAGTGTCTCCAAGTCCGATCGACGGCGGATCGCAGGGCGCACCGGAGCGCACCGCCAGCCATTTGGCCCATTCCGGCCACCACGACCCTTCGACGCGCGGAGCCAGCTTCAGCCATTCATCCGCACCGACATAGGGCGCGTCCTCGGCCTTGCTCAGCACCTGATAGCTGTGGCCGGGCTCGTCGGGAGGCGCGACGACGCCGGCATTGTGACCGCCGCTGGTCAACAGGAACGTCACATCGGCATCGACCTGATAGTGGATCTTGTAGACGGACCGCCACGGCGCGACGTGATCGGCCAGCGTGCCGACCACGAACATGGGGGCGTGAATATCGGATAGCGAAACGCTCCGGCCGCCGACCTGATATCGTCCCCCGGCCAGATCGTTGTCGAGGAACAGCTTTCGCAGATATTCCGAATGCATGCGATAAGGCAGCCGCGTTGCGTCCGCATTCCACGCCATCAGATCGTTCATTGGCGCGCCCTCGCCCATCAGATAGTCATGTGACAGACGCGACCAGATCAGTTCGTTGGAGCGCAGCAGCTGGAAGGCGCCGGCCATCTGCGTCGTGTCGAGATAGCCACGCTGCCACATCATGTCTTCGAGAAAGGCGACCTGGCTCTCGTTGATGAAAAGCGTCAGCTCTCCGGCCTCGGTGAAGTCAGTCTGGGCGGCAAGGAGAGTAACGGTGCCAAAGCGGTTGTCACCGTCGCGCTCCATCGCAGCGGCTGCGATCGACAGCAATGTGCCTCCCAGACAATAGCCGAGCGCGTGGGTCTTCCGCCCCGGCACGATCAGACCGATCATGTCGAGCGCCGCCATGACCCCCAGCCTGCGATAGTCGTCGAAGGCGAGATCGCGATCCCTCTCATCCGGGTTGCGCCAGGAGATCGCGAACACGGTGAAGCCTTGACCGGTCAGATATTTGACCAGCGAGTTCTGTGGCGAGAGATCGAGGATGTAGTACTTCATGATCCAGGCCGGCACGATCAGGATCGGCTCGGGCCGCACCTGCGCGGTGGTCGGATGGTACTGTATCAGCTCGATCAGCTCGTTGCGGTAGACGACCTTGCCGGGCGATGCCGCCACCGTCTTGCCGACCACGAACTGCCCGTCGTCCGCCAGCTTCGAGCCGGAGAGCAGGCGCATCAGGTCGCTGCACCAGTTTTGCCAGCCGAAGACAAAATTCTCTCCGCCACTCTGGAACGCCTTCTCCAGCACCTTCGGATTGGTCGCCGCGAAATTCGAAGGCGCCAGCATGTCGAGCGTCTGGCGCATCGAGAACTCGACGATGGCTTCGTTTGCGTGCGAAACCCCGCGCACACCCGTCGCGGCATCGCGCCACCAGCTCTCTGTGAGCAGAAATGCCTGCGCCAGCAGATTGAACGGCGCGGTCTCCCATTGTGGTCCGCTGAAACGGCGATCCCGCCCCTGCGGCTGAATCACGGACCACGGCTTTTGGCCCGATGACGTCGCGTGCACAGCGGCTTCCGCCAGCCGGCCGGTGTCGCGCAGCACGTTGCGCGACATTTCCATCTGGCGCTGCGGCGCCGCAGCGAGGTGCGAGCTCCAGTCGAGCCAGGCCAGCGACAAGGCCAGTGGCGAAATCCCGCCCGTGAACCGCGCCAGCATCGCGTGAAACGCGCGGTCGAAAGGATATGGATCGGATGTTGGCAGAGGATCGGCGGCAGCCGGCACCCCAGCAGGCCCTCCGGAGCTCACGGTCGAGACCGCGCGACCCGCCACAGGATTGACGGGGAGGGCCTGCGCCGCCGGCTCTTCAGTCCGGGGAATTATCTGGACGACGCTCATGGCTCAATCTTCCTGTCGGCTGTTCTAGTTCGACAGGATATGGCCAAGCTTCGCATCGGGGTTGAGCTGCATCAAATCCGGCCGCAGATCACGTTTGCTTAATCGGGATGGGCGGGCTTCGTCCGATTGACCTGGGTCAAACTGCACCTCGATACCTGAGCTAGTTTCGCACATCGATATTCAACAGGCCAGCGGAGACTGCCATGCGCGCCCACCAGATCATGACCCGGTCGGTCATTTCGGTTACCCCCGACACCAGCATCGTCGAGGCGGCAAACATCATGCTGAAACGGCACGTCAGTGGTCTCACGGTGGTCGACGATACCGGCAAGCTGGTCGGCGTCGTTTCCGAAGGAGATTTCATTCGCCGCAGCGAAATCGGCACCGGGCGCAAGCGCGGTCGTTGGCTGCGGTTCATTCTCGGTCCGGGCAAGTCGGCCAGTGATTTCGTCCATGAGCACGGCCGCAAGGTCGCGGAGGTGATGACCGCCTCGGTCGTGACCATCACGGAGGACACCGCGCTTGCCGAGATCGTCGATCTCATGGAGCGGAACAACGTGAAGCGGCTGCCGGTGGTGCGCGGCGACAAGGTGGTTGGGATCGTGTCGCGCGCCAATCTGCTGCAGGCGGTGGCAGGGCTCGCCCGCGAAGTGCGTGATCCGACGGCGGACGACGATCACATTCGCAGCCGCATCATCGATACCATGGAGAAGAACGACTGGTGCCCGTTCGGGCTGAACGTCATCGTCCGCGACGGCATCGTTCACCTCAGCGGCGTCATCACCGAAGAGCGCACGCGGCAGGCCGCCATGGTCGCCGCGGAGAACGTAGAGGGCGTGAAGAAGGTGCACGACCATCTGTGCTGGGTCGACACCATGTCGGGCATCTATCTGAACTCGCCCGAGGACGACGATCTCGCCAAAGCGAGCTGACAAGGCCAGCTGGAGCCAGTGCGATTCAGCGTGGAATGACGGCGGTGGCCTCGATCTCGACGCGTGCCGCCTTTTCCACCAGGCGCACCACCTGCACCAGCGCCATCGCCGGATAGTGTGCGCCGAAGATGGTACGGTAGATCTTGCCGAGCTCCTTCAGGTTGGACAGGTACTCGTCCATGTCGACGACGTACCAGGTCAACCGCACGAGATGCTCGGGCCGCGCGCCGGCCTCAGTCAGGATCGCGGCGATGTTGCTCAGGGTCTGACGCACCTGCGCGACAAAGCCGTCGGCAAGATGCTCCTGCGCATCCCAGCCGATCACCCCGCCGGTGACGACGATGAGCCCCTCAGCGGCCATGCCATTGGCATAGCCCTTCGGCATCGGCCACCCCGACGGCTGGAGCACCTGCACCCGCGAACGAGTGTCATCCTCGGCTGCTGTCGGCAGCACTGCGAGCTGCGGGCCTTTCGGCGTCGTCACGGACAATTCGTCATCCTTCTCTTATTCCGCCGCGACGCCTGAGGACGTCGCCGCGGCCTGCGCCAGTTGCCGCAGGGCAAAGCGCTTCAGTTTTCCGGTCTCGGTCTTCGGCAGTTGCGTCACGAACTCGATCGCCCGCGGATATTTGTAGGGCGCGATCTCGCGTTTGACATGCTCCTGCAGCTCGGCCATCAGTTGTGCATCCGCCGTCACGCCGGGCGCCGCAATGACATAGGCCTTTACGATCATGCCGCGCGCTTCGTCGGGTGCGCCGACCACGCCGCACTCGGCGACCGCCGGATGCGTGAGCAGCGCCGCCTCGACATCGGTGCCCGCGATATTGTAGCCGGCCGATACGATCATGTCGTCGGAGCGGGACTGGTACCAGAAGTAGCCATCGCCATCCATCAGATAGGTGTCGCCGGTGATGTTCCAACCGTTCTGGACGTATTTGCGCTGTCGCTCGTCGGCGAGATAGCGGCATCCGGTCGGCCCGCGCACCGCAAGCTTCCCCATCGTTCCCGGCGGCAAATCATGGCCGTCATCGTCGACGATCTTGGCCTCATAGCCCGGCACGGGCTTGCCCGTCGCACCGGGGCGGATCTCCTCCTCGGTCGCACTGATGAAGATGTGCAGCAGCTCGGTCGAGCCTATGCCGTCCATCAGCTTGATGCCGGTGGCCTTGAGCCAGGCGTCGAATGTCGGCTTGGGCAGGGTCTCGCCGGCGGAGACGCACTTTCGAAGCGAGGAGATGTCGCGCCCCGAAAGCTTGCCGATCATCGCGCGGTATGCCGTCGGCGCTGTGAAACAGACCGTGGTCTTGTATTGCTCGATCGCCGTCAGGATTTCGTCCGGCGTCGTCTTCTCCAGCACGACAAAGGAGGCACCGATATGCATCGGAAACAGCACGCCGCCGAAGCCGAAGGTGAAGGCAAGCGGTGCCGAGCCGACGAAACGGTCGTTCTGCTCGGCACGCAGGATGTTGCGCGCATAACCGTCACACACAGCGAGCATGTCGCGGTGGAAATGCATGGTGCCCTTGGGATCGCCTGTCGTGCCCGACGTGAAGGCGATCAGGCAGATGTCGTCGGCGGCCGTATCGACGGCCCTGAACTCCGGGCTCGCATCGGCGATCAGCGCCTCGAGCGCGTCGGCGGCGCCATTGCCCCAATAGACCACGTGCTTGAGACCGGGGGCCGCGGCTCTTGCCTTCTCCATTTCCTCGGCGAGCTTGCCGTCGCACAGCGCCAGCGTGATCTCCGCCTTCTGGATCGGATAGGACAACTCCTTGGCGCGCAGCAGCGGCATCGTCGCCACCACGATGCCGCCGGCCTTGATCACTGCGAGATAGGTCGCAACCATCATCGGATTGTTGGCCGAGCGCAGCAGCACGCGACCGCCGGGAACAAGCCCGAGCTTGCCGACCAGCACGTTGGCAATGCGATTCACCAGCGCTTGCAACTCGCGATAGGTGTAGCTGACGGCGGGGCTGATGACGCAGGGTGCCTCGCCATGTCCCTGCTCGACCCAGCGATCGAGGAAATAACTGACGCAATTCAATCGCGGCGGATAGTTCAGCTCCGGCCGCGTGAAGATGAACTCGGGCCACAGCTCGCGTGGCGGCAGATGCTGCCGCGCAAAAATATCGACATGGGCCGTCGCGGCGTTGCCGTCATGCGAGCCCGTCACTTGAACCTTGGCGGCGTTGGCCATCGCACGCTCCTTTCAGCATGGATTGCACCCGGCAGCACGATCTGGAAAACATTTTAGGCTTAAAACAATTCGACGCAATAGCGGATTTTGGGCATCCCATGCTTTTTCCAGCGGCAGAAGGGATTGGGGCGCCGTTCTTACGTCCGGCGGCGCGCGGCCGATTTCTGCGCCGACGCCTTGGTCTTGGCGAGCAGCCGCATCAATTCGCGCACGTCCTTCGGCGAGAGGTCGACGAACAGATCGGCGATCCAGGTCTCGTGCTCCGCGGCCATCTTGCGGAACTCGGCGCGACCGAGTTTCGTGAGGCGGATCACCTGGACTCGGCGATCCGTCTCCGAGGTCCGACGGTCGAGATGGCCGGACTCCACGAGGCGCTCGACGAGACCGGTGACGTTGCCGTTCGACACCATCATCCGCTTGGAGACATCGGACAGCGTCATGCCGTCGGGCGCCTTGTCGAGCTGCGCCATCAGATCGAAGCGGGGCAGCGTGACGTCGAACCGCTGCCGCAACCGGCCGCGGACCTCGCCTTCGATGAGCGTCGTGCAGGTCAGGAGGCGCAACCACAGCCGAAGCTCGTCGGCGTGGTCCTCCGGCGTTTCGACGGCCTTGGTCTCGGAATCGAGCATCGCGGTGCAGTCACTCTCGGCGGGCATTGGCGCCGGCACGGATTCCCCAACGTTTTGAGCTTCAAATAAATTGGAGCCGGCCGCAAGTCCAAAGCTGCAACAATCGATCGCACGCCAATTTCTTTAGGCTTCAAATAATTGGCGCGCTGCTTGCATGCGCCGCTACGCGCGGGATGGCGACACATTGAGCTCTGCTTGCCGCGGCCGCCATCATCGGCATAAGCTTGGATCAGAGTACGCGGCTTGCTACGCAAGCCCTGATGTCACGGGGGACAGATCATGAGAATGCAATCGACCTTGGCCGCAGCCTTGCTGCTCGGCACCGCAATGACCCCTGCACTGGCCCAGGAGAAGATCAAGCTCGGCGTGATCGTGACCCTGTCGGGACCGGCCGCAGCGCTTGGTCAGCAGGTTCGCGACGGCTTTGCGCTCGCGGTCAAGGACCTCGGCAGCAAGATGGGCGGCCGCGACGTCGAGGTCGTCGTGGTCGATGACGAACTGAAGCCGGACGCAGCGGTGACCAAAGTCAAGGGACTGCTCGAACGCGACAAGGTCGACTTCGTGATCGGCCCGATCTTCTCCAACATCCTGCAGGCGATCCACCGGCCCGTGACGGAATCGAAGACCTTCCTGATCAGCCCCAACGCGGGCCCCTCGACCTTTGCCGGCAAGGACTGCAACCCGTTCTTCTATGTGACCTCGTATCAAAACGATCAGGTGCACGAGATCCTCGGCAAGGTCGCGCAGGATCGCGGCTACAAGCGCATGTACCTGATGGTGCCGAACTATCAGGCCGGCAAGGATTCGGTGGCGGGCTTCAAGCTCGACTACAAGGGCGAGATCGTCGAGGAATCCTACATGCCGCTGAACACGCTGGACTTCCAGCCGGAGCTGTCCAAGATCTCCTCGCAGAAACCCGATGCGCTCTTCACGTTCATGCCGGGCGGTCTCGGCGTCAACCTCGTCAAGCAGTACCGGCAGGCCGGCCTCGCCGACAGCATTCCGGTGCTCTCAGCGTTCACGGTGGATGAATCGACCTTGCCAGCGCAGCAGGACGCGGCCGTCGGCATGTTTGGCGGCGCCAACTGGGCGCCCAATCTCGACAATCCCCAGAACAAGAAATTCGTCGCGTCCTACGAGGCCGCCTATAACGTCGTGCCCGGCACCTACGCCTTCCAGGCCTACGACGCCGCGATGCTGATCGACAGTGCAATCAAGGCCGTGAAGGGCGATCTGTCGAACAAGGATGCTGTGGGGGCCGCGCTGAAGAAGGCTGATTTCACCTCGCTGCGCGGCGCCTTCAAGTTCAACACCAACGGCTATCCGATACAGAATTTTTATCTGACCAAGGTCGCCAAGCGTCCGGACGGCAAGTTCCAGACCGAGATCGTCCAGAAGGTGTTCGAGAATTACGGCGACCGCTACGCCAAGGACTGCAAGGCGGCGAACTAAAGCCGCGACGGGTTACGGGAGGACTTCAATGAGCAGCGAAATCACCGGCATCACACGAGCCAATGAGGGCATCCAGGGCATTTCCTGGAACATCCTGGGCCAGACCTATGTGCCGAAGAGCAAGACCGAGCACAGTTTCTCCTGGCACGCGACCTTGCCCCCGGGCACGTTCGTGCCGCCGCACATTCATCCCGACCAGGACGAGTATCTCTATATGCTGGAGGGCAAGCTCGACTTCATGCTCGGCAATTCGGAATCGCAGGCGACCGCGGGCGACCTTATCCGGCTCGGCATGGGCGTGCCGCACGGCATCTTCAACAAGTCGGAGCAGACCGCAAAAGTGCTATTCTGGGTCTCCCCGACCAAAAAGCTGTTCGACCTGTTCTGGGGCCTTCACAACATGAAGGAACAGAAGCCGGAAGACGTGGTGGCGATGGCGGCCGAGTTCAACATCCACTTCCTGCCGCCGCCTCCCGGCGGCTAGCCGCGCGTTAGCCACGCACCGCTGCAAGCCCCGGCACGGCGGCGAAACCGGCCTTGGTGGCGTAGCCGCGCACGATGGCCTCGCGCTGGGAATAGCTGAGCACGTTGTCGACATTATCGAAGCCGTCGGGTGCAAGCTGCTCGACAGCGTCGATGACGCCCTCGGGACCGCCGCGCCGGTTGGAGCGGACGATATCGGCCGTCATCGGCAGGCGCTTCTTCTCGTATTCGAGCAGCGCCTGGCTTGGATGCTCGGCGCGCACCAGCGCATCAGCAAGGCAGCGCGCATCGAGGATCGCCTGTGACGCGCCATTGGACCCAACCGGATACATGGGATGCGCGGCGTCGCCGAGCAGTGTGACGCGTCCGGACGACCAGTACGGCAAGGGATCGCGGTCGCAGGTCGGATATTCGTAGAATTCGGGCGTCGCCGAGATCAGGCTCTTCACGTCGACATACGGCACGGAGAAGCGGGCGACATGCGGCATCAGCTCCTCGCGGCGACCCGGCCGCGACCAGTCTTCCTTGCGCGGTGGCGGCGCATTGCCCTCGCCTACCTTCACCAGCACGGCCCAATTGGTCAGGCGGCTCGCCGGGCTCGATCCCTCCGCGATCGGATAGATCACCACCTTGGCATTGAGGCCACCGGCCACGATCATCGATTTACCGGTGAGGAACAACGGCCAGTCGCGCGCACCGCGCCACAACATCAGGCCGTTCCAGCACGGCGGCCCCTCGTTCGGGAACAGCGTGTCGCGGACGCGGGAATGGATGCCATCGGCGCCGATCAGAATGTCGCCGCGCGCAGTGTGGACATGCGCGCCGGCCCGGTCGAAGAAATAGGCTGTGACGCCGCCCTCGTCCTGCGTGAACGCACCAAGCCGGCAGCCGGTGTGGATCGCCTCATGCCCGAGCCGCTCCTCCACGGCGCGATGGATGACGCCCTGAAGCCGGCCGCGATGAATCGAGAATTGCGGCACGTCGTGACCGGCGTCGATGCCGCGGGCTTCGCGCCAGACCTCCTGGCCGTGACGGTTGAGGTAATAGAGCTGATCGGTTCGAACAGCGACGTCGTCGAGCTTCTGGAGTAGGCCAAGGCCGGCAAGCTCGCGCATGGCATGCGGCAGCGTGTTGATGCCGACACCGAGCTCCCGAATGGTGTCCGCCTGCTCGAAGATCTCGCAGTCGAGGCCGCGTGACCGCAGCATCAACGCCGTGGTGAGACCACCGATACCGCCACCGACGATAATCGCCTTCATCGCCCTTACTCCACTCGAAACACTTGAGGCAATGAGGTTAACGTCGCACGGGCGGTTACTCCGCCGCAAGCGGCTTTGTCGCCTCCGCCTTGAGCTCGGCCCGTGTCTTGGGCTTAGCCTTAATGCGTAGCTCCTCAAGATCCTGACGGTCGCGGACGCTGTTGCGGAAAATCTGATCCATTCCGGGCAGATATTGCGGCGGGCAGAACGCGTCCGTTGCCCCGTACCAGGCCGCCGCCTTGATGGTGAAGAAGGGATCGACCAGATGCGGCCGGCCAAGGGCGACGAGGTCTGCCCGGCCGGCGGCCAGAATGGTGTTGGCCTGGTCGGCCGTCGTGATGTTGCCGACGCACATCGTGGCCACGCGGGCCTCGTTGCGGACCTGGTCCGAGAACGGCGTCTGGAACATGCGCCCGTAGATCGGCTGCGCATCGCGAACGGTCTGCCCGGTCGAGACGTCGACGAGATCGACGCCGGCCTCGGCGAAGGCGCGCGCAATCGCCACCGCATCGTCGCCGGTGATGCCGCCGTCAGCCCAGTCGGTCGCGGAAATGCGTACCGACATCGGCTTGTGCGGCGGCCACGCCAATCGCAGCGCTTCGAAGATCTCGAGCGGGAAACGCAGACGGTTTTCGAGCGAGCCGCCATACTCGTCCGTACGGGTGTTCGTCAGCGGCGAGATGAAGCTCGCAAGCAGATAGCCATGGGCACAATGCAGCTCGAGCATGTCGAAACCGCAGCGTTCGCCGCGCTCGGCCGCCGCGATGAAAGACTCCCTCACCGCATTCATGCCGGCGCGATCGAGCTCGCGCGGCACCTGACTGTCGGGAAAATAGGGCAGCGGCGACGCCGAGACGACATCCCAGCCACCCGCATCCAGCGGGCGATCCATACCATCCCACATCAGCCTGGTCGCGCCCTTGCGACCGGCGTGCCCGAGCTGGAGGCAGATCCTTGCAGCCGAGTTGCCGTGGACGAAATCCACGATGCGCCGCCAGGCGGCCTCCTGCTCGTCATTCCACAAACCGGCGCAGCCCGGCGTGATGCGGGCATCACGGCTGACGCAGGTCATCTCCGTGAAGATCAGGCCGGCACCGCCGATCGCACGCGATCCGTAATGCACCAGATGGAAATCAGTCGGCACGCCCTCCTTCGCCGAGTACATGCACATCGGCGACATCACCGCGCGATTTGCGACCTCCATCTCCCGCAGTCGGAATGGCTGGAACAGCGGCACCACCGGCTTTGAGATATCGACGTCAAAGCCGCTGTCGCGAACCTGCTTGGCAAACGACTTCTCGACTTCCGCAACGAAATCCGGCGCGCGGAGCTTCAGATTGTCATAGGTGATTGCCTTCGAGCGTGTCATCACGCCGAAGGCAAACTGCACGGGATCGAAATCCCAGAAGCGGTCGACATGCTCGAACCAGACCAGCGAGACGTCGGCAGCGTGCTGCGTCTTCTCGACTTCCTCACGGCGGCCGTGCTCATAGAGATCGAGCGCTGCCTCGGTGCTCGGCGCATTCTGCATCGCCTCGGCCAGGGCAATCGCGTCTTCCATCGCGAGCTTGGTGCCGGAGCCGATCGAAAAATGCGCGCTCGCCTTGGCATCGCCGAGCAGCACCATGTTGTCCTTGACCCAGCGCTTGCTGCGGATCATCGGGAAATTGCGCCACATCGAACGGTTGGTGAGCAGCTTGTGACCACCGAGGAACCAGCCGAAAATCTCGGCCATTCGCGCAGCGGATTGCGTCTCGTCCAGACCCGTCAGGCCGGCCCGCTCGAACGTCTCCGGATCGGTCTCGAAGATCCAGGTCGAGTGTCCGGCTTCATACTGATAGGCGTGGGCGATGAACGGCCCCCACTCGGTCTCCTGGAAGATGAAGGTGAAGGCATCGAGCGGCCTGGTCGAGCCCATCCAGGCGAACTTGTTGGAGCGGAGGTCGATCTCCGGCTGAAAGTGATCGACGTATTTCTCGCGGAAGCGGCTGTTGATTCCGTCGGCAATCAAGACGAGATCGGCATCTGCGAACCGGGATTCGTCGTCGATGTCCACCTCGAAGTGCAGGACGACGCCAAGCTCCCGGGCCCGCTCCTGGAGGATCAGGAGCAACTTGCTTCGGGAGCATCCGCAAAAGCCGTTACCGCCGACCCGGTGGACGGTGCCGCGGAAATGCACGGCGATGTCGTCCCAGTACGCGAACTCCTGGGTGATGCGACGATAGCTCGGCGGATCGTGTTTCTCAAAATTGTCCAGCGTGGCATCCGAGAACACCACGCCGAAGCCGAAGGTGTCGTCGGCCCGATTGCGCTCATACACCGTGATGTCGGCGCCCGGGCGCTGCTTCTTGAGCAGGATCGCAGCGTAGAGACCCGCAGGTCCGCCACCGATGATCGCGACTTTCATGGGAGCCTCGCCAAGTTCACCCGGCCACAAAACTATTTTAAGCCTAAAATAATTTCGCGCAAGTCCCCGTTGCTGGCCCGGCGTCGGACAAAGACGCCGTCTAGTCGCCCCTGAATACCGGCTTGACCTTGTTGGCGAAGGCCTCGAAGGCGCGCTCGAAATCGGTCGTGGTCATGCACAGGGCCTGGGCAACGGCTTCCGCCTCGATCGCCTCCTCCACCGACATGGCCCATTCCATCGCCAGCATCCGCTTGGTCATGGTGTTGGCGAAGGTCGGCCCTTCCGCGATCTGCTTTGCCAGCAGTTGCGCCTGGGGTAGCACCTGCTCCGGCGTGACGATGCGGCTGAAAAAGCCCCAGCGTTCGCCTTCCTCCGCGGTCATGAACCGGCCGGTGTAGAGCAACTCGGAGGCGCGGGACTGTCCGATGATCCGCGGCAGGATCGCGCAGGCGCCCATGTCGCAGCCAGCCAGCCCCACCTTGTTGAACAGGAACGCCACCTTGGTCCCGCTCGCCGCGAGGCGCATGTCGGATGCCATCGCGACGATCGCACCGGCCCCGGCACAGATGCCCTCGACCGCGGCTATGATCGGCTGCGGGCACGCGCGCATCGCCTTGACGAGATCGCCCGTCATCCGGGTGAAGGCCGTGAGCCCCTTGGTGTCCATCTTCACCAGCGGGCCGATGATCTCGAACACGTCGCCACCGGACGAGAAATTGCCGCCGGCGCCGGTGACGACGATGGATTTGACCTCGTCGTCGAACGCGCAAGCGCGGAAGAGATCGGTCAACTCCCGATAGCTTTCGAACGTCAGCGGATTCTTTCGCTCCGGCCGGTTGAGCGTGACGGTCGCGACACCGTCGACCACCGCCAGCAGGAAGTGCTGCGGCGAATAGTCCGCGAGCGGAATGGTGACGGGATTTGCTGGCCTGCTCATGCGATCTCCTTGGCTTCCTTGTTCCGCGCCTGCGCCATGCACGCTAGACCTCGCCCCCGGCCACGGCAATCGCCTGCCCGGTGATCGCGCCGGCACCCTCGCCGCACAACCAGAGAACTGCGTCTGCCACTTCCTGAGGCGTGATCAGGCGCCCTTGCGGATTGTGCTTGGAGAGCTCTGCGATTGCCTGTTCGCGGCTACGCCCTGTCTTGTTCATGATGTTCTCGATGCTGCCAGCGACGAGATCGGTGTCGGTGAAGCCGGGACACACCGCGTTCACGGTGACGTTGCTTACGGCCATCTCGAGGGCAAGGGAACGCACCAGGCCGATCACGGCGTGCTTGGCCGCGCTGTACGCGCTGACGTAGGCATAGCCTTTCAGGCCCGCGGTCGAGGCGACCGCGACGATACGGCCATAGGGACGATCCTTCATGCCCGGCAGCACAGCACGGATGGCGTGGACCACGCCCATGAAATTGACATCCATCATGCGCGCAAAAAGGGCGGCGTCCGACTTCGCGAATGGCGCGGATTCGGCGCTGCCTGCATTGGCAATGAGGATATCAATCGGCTGCCGCGCGCTCGCCTCGGCAATGGCGGCCTTCAACGACGCTTCGTCCGAAACATCGGCGACGGCCGCGAAATGCGCGGCGCCGGAATCGACCGCCTCTGCGAGAGTCGCCGCATTCCGGCCAAGCACGGTTACGGTGGCGCCGGCACTGACGAGAGATGCCGCGATCGCGCGGCCAATGCCGCGACCGCCACCTGTCACCAGCGCGTGCGGCGAGTGCGGCAATCCGGACATGCGCTGGCTCCCTGAGATCTCGTGATCGTTCTTCCGATATATTTTAACCTTCAAATTTTTGCAACGAAAGCGGCGATCGCCGCCGCGAACGTCACCCGAGAGCGCGGCCCGAAAATTGCTTTAAGTATAAAATTATCACTTCCCATCCCCCACAGGCCTGTTAGCATCAAAGGGCCAATCCAAAGGATGTCGCGTGTCGCAGCCTGCGCCAAAGATAACAAGGGACGGACGCTTCGCCTATGAAGCCGCGGGCAATCCGAACGCGACACCTCTGATCTTCCTGCATGGCATCGGTGGCGCAGCGCGGGCCTGGCGGCGGCAACTCGCCACGTTCAGCGACCGCTTCCGCACAGTCGCATGGGATATGCCGGGCTACGGCAGATCGGCGCCGCTCGCCAGCGTCAGCATCGCTGCCCTGGCGGAGGCGCTCCAGCAATTCATCGAACAACTCGGCGCAGCCAGACCCATCCTGGTCGGTCACTCGATCGGCGGCATGATCGTGCAGAAGTGGCTGGTGCGGTCTCCAGAGCTGGCACAGGCCGTCGTGCTGGCACAAACCAGTCCGGCCTTCGGCAAGGCTGACGGCGACTGGCAAAAATCGTTCATCGCGGCGCGGCTCGGGCCGCTCGATCGCGGCGAGACGATGAAGTCGCTGGCGCCTTCACTGGTGAAGGAGCTCGTCGGCGACGATCCCGATCCGAACGGGATGGAACTTGCACGCGAATGCATGGGAAGCGTGCCGGAGGCGAGCTATCGCGCCATGATGCTGGCTCTCATCGGCTTCGATCAGCGCAGCACGCTCGGGAATATTTCCGTCCCTACGTTACTGCTGTCGGGATCCAAGGACAACAATGCGCCCGCGCCCATGATGGCGAAGACGGCAACGTACATTCCTGGGGCTGAATATGTCGAGCTCGCCGGCGTCGGCCATCTCGCCAACCTTGAACGCCCCGACGCCTTCGACGAAGCCCTTGGCAAGTTCCTGAACTCTCTCGCGACCAAAGCGTAAGGTGACTGCAATGACCATGCAAGTCAGCAAGACTATCGGCACGACTGACAAGGTCGCGCTGGACGCTCCGATCTTCGATCCCGTTGCATTCCGCTTGAGCGACGAGCAGGCCGGCATCATCACACGGGCAAGGGAGATCGGCCAGAGCGTGTTCGCCGGTCGCGCCGCCACTTACGATCGCGAGGCGGCCTTTCCGGTCGAGAATTATCGCGACCTGCATCGCGTCGGCCTGCTCGGCATCGCCGTTCCGAGGAAACACGGCGGGCTCGGCGCGAACTACCAGACCTATGCGCTGGCGGCGGCCGAGATCGGCCGCTATTGCGGCGCAACCGCGCTGACGTGGAACATGCACGTGTGCTCGACCCTGTGGTCTGGCCCGCTCGCCGACGATCTCGACATGGACGCCGAGACCCGCGCGGAGCACGAGCGGCGTCGTGCGGTCCACTATAAGCGCATCGTCGATGACGGCGCGATCTATTCGCAGCCCTTCTCGGAGGGTGGTGCGGCCGCCGCCGGCGGCGTCGCGTTCGGCACGGAAGCAAAACCCGTGGAAGGCGGCTGGATCGTCAGCGGCAAGAAAATCTTTGCTTCGCTCTCCGGTCATGCCGACTATTACGGCGTGCTCTGCACCGAGATCGAGGAAGGCGAGAAGGCGTCGCGCCGCAACACGCTTTATCTCGCCATCTCGGCCAAATCCGAAGGCGTCTCGGTCGTCGGCGACTGGGACCCGCTCGGCA
The DNA here is from genome assembly GCF_002266465.3 of Bradyrhizobium symbiodeficiens. Classification (NCBI taxonomy): domain Bacteria; kingdom Pseudomonadati; phylum Pseudomonadota; class Alphaproteobacteria; order Hyphomicrobiales; family Nitrobacteraceae; genus Bradyrhizobium; species Bradyrhizobium symbiodeficiens. The sequence goes on from NZ_CP029427.2 coordinate 5,212,605, forward strand.
TGCGCGGCACGGTTTCACGCACGTTGCTGTTCAAGGATGTGTTCGTGCCGGACGATTCTGCGCTGATGCCCCGCGGCGTCTATTTCCAGGCCGCGATGCGCTGGCCGCACATGTTCCTGACGTTGTCGCCGACCTATATGGGCCTGGCGCAAGCCGCCTATGACTTCACCGTACGTTATTTGCGCGGCGAAGTGCCGGGAATGCCGCCGGTCAAGCGTCGGATGTATCCGACTAAGCAGATCGCGGTCGCGCAGATGCAGATCAAGCTGGAGCAGATCAAGGCGATCTGGTTCCAGGCCGTCACCGAGGCCTGCGCCAATCCGAGCAAGGAACAGGTGCTGCGCGCCTATGCCGCGCAATATTCGGTGATGGAGGGCGCCAACGAGCTCGCCGCGCTCGCGATCCGCACCTGCGGCGGCCAGGCCATGCTTCGCTCGCTGCCGCTGGAGCGGATCTACCGCGACAGCCGCTGCGGCTCGCTGATGCTGCCCTGGACTGCCGAATTGTGCCTCGACCGGATCGGACGCGAGGCGCTGTACGAGACCGGCGAGACGGACGACTGACGGTGGACCTCTGCAGTCTGATCGACCGCAACGCGGCGTTTTCGCCAGACAAAACGGCCATTGCCTTCGAGGAAGAGCGGCTCAGCTATGCCGCGTTCGCCGCACGCATCGAACGCACCGCGACGGCATTGAAGCAGGAGCTCGGCGTCGGCCGCGGCGACCGCGTTGCCATCCTCAGCCTGAACCGGCCGGACTATCTGGTCCTGCTCTACGCATGCGCACGGCTGGGTGCGATGCTCGTGCCGCTGAACTGGAGGCTCGCGGTCGCCGAGCAACTCTTCATCCTCGCCGATGCGGGCGCCAAGGTGCTGGTGCTCGAGCAGGCATTCGAGGGCGTTCTCCCCGAGCTAGCGCCGGGGACATCCGTTGTCGGCCTTGGCTTCACGCCGCCTCATGGCACGACATTCGAAGGCCTGCTGGCGCGCAGCGACGGCAGCAGCCGAAATCCACACACCGATCTCTCCTGCCCGCTTCTGATCGTCTACACATCGGGGACAACCGGGCGGCCGAAAGGCGCGGTGCTGCGCCAGGAGGCGCTATTCTGGAACGGCGTCATGAGCCAGCACATGCATAACATGACGTCCGACGACCACGTGCTGACCGTGCTGCCATTTTTCCACGTCGGCGGCCTCAACATCCAGACAACGCCGGCGCTTCAGTTGGGCGCAACTGTCACAATCCACGCCCGCTTCGCGCCGGACACCGCGCTCGCGGCCATTGAGCACGAGCGGCCGACGCTCACGGTCATGGTACCTGCGATCATCCAGGCCGTGAGCGAGCATCCTGCCTGGGCGGCGGCCGATCTCTCGTCACTCAAGGCCGTCGCGACAGGCTCGACCATCGTACCCTCGCATCTGATCGAGCGTTTCGTCGCGCGCGATGTCCCGGTGCTTCAGGTTTACGGCTCGACGGAAACCTGCCCGATCGCCGTCTACACACGGCTCGGCGGTGACCTTTCGCGGGCGGGATCGACCGGGCTTGCTGGCCTGTGCTGCGAAGCGAAGGTGGTCGATCATTCCAGCAATGAGGTGCCGGCTGGCACGCCGGGCGAAATCGCGGTGCGCGGACCCAATGTGTTCTTCGAATATTGGGGCAACGAGGCCGCAACGCGCGATGCGTTGCACGACGGCTGGTATCGCACCGGCGATATCGGCCTGTGCGACGCCGACGGCTATTTCTGGGTCCGCGACCGCAAGAAGAACATGATCATTTCAGGCGGGGAAAACGTCTACCCGGCAGAGGTCGAGCGCGTCCTGCTCGAACATCCCGACGTCAGCGAATGCGCCGTGATCGGCCGGCCGGACCCGCGGTGGGACGAGGTGCCGATCGCCTATGTGATCCCCCGATCCGGCTGCCGGCTCGAAGCGGACGAACTCAGAACGCACATCCAGGTGCAACTCGCGCGCTACAAGGTGCCGCGCGACATTATCTTCGTCACCGACCTGCCGCGCACGGCGCTGGGAAAGGTCCAGCATTTCCTGCTGAGGCAACTCGATGCGCAGTCCCGCGCGCAAGGAGAAGCATCTTGAAGATTGCGGTTCTGGGTGGGGGAAACGGCTCTTTCGCGGCCGCTGGCGATTTTGCGCTGTCGGGGCATGAGGTGCGGCTCTGGCGCCGCGATGCCGGTCAGGTCACGGCGCATCGCGCTGCCGGCTCGCGCATCCTGGTGAGGGATCACAACGGCCGCCACGACGTGAAGCTCGCGCTGGTCACGACCGATATCGCCGAGGCCGTCAACGGCACGGAGCTGATCTTGTGCCCCGCTCCTGCCTTCGCGCAAACCGATATCGCTCGCCTGCTCGCCCCGCATCTGCGGGACGGTCAGGTCGTATTCCTGCCGCCGGCGACATTCGGCTCGATGATCTTCGCGCAAGCTGCGCGGGACGCCGGCAACCAGGCCAAGGCAAGCTTTGCCGAAACCGGCACGCTGCCGTGGCTGACCCGCAAGCACGGACCGTTCGAGGTCGCGATCACCATCCGCGCCAAACGGCTTCCGGTCGGGGTGTTCCCGCTCGATCACGCACCGCACGCGCTTGACGTGATCGGACGCGCTTTCCCCGACGCGATCGAGCCGTGCGGAGACGCGCTGTCCGGGGCGTTGATGAATGCCGGCCCGATCATTCATCCACCGCTGATCGTGATGAATGCAGGTCCAATCGAGCATTTCGAGCGCTGGGACATTCACAAGGAAGGCACCCAGGCCGCGATCCGCCGGGTGACCGACGCACTTGACGCCGAGCGGATCGCCGTGCGCGAAGCGCTCGGTTACCGCGCACCGCATTTCCCGCTCGCTCATCACTATGCGAAGGAAGGCGAGATCTGGATGTATGGTCGCGGCTCGCATGACCGGCTGACCGAATCAGGCGACTGGCGCGAGCGGATCGTGCTGACGGAGCACCGTTACATGCGAGAAGACCTCCGGCTTGGGCTGTCGCTGCTGGTGTCGGTTGCCGGCCTGGCTGGCGTGGCCACGCCGCTCGCCAAAGCGTTCCTGTCGATCGGCGGCGCGATTTGCGGCGAGGATTTTGCGCAAGGTGGCCGAACGCTCGAGACGCTGGGGCTCGACAATCTCAGCAAGGCCGAATTGCAGACGGTGCTTCGCAATGGATTCTGATCGATGACCAATCGCGCCAACATCGTCTGTCTGGGGGCTGGCCGCATGGGGCGCGGCATCGCGGTCGCGTTCGCCTACGCTGGGCACAAGGTTACGATGATCGACGTCAAGGCGCGCTCCGCGGAGGAGTTCGCCAAGCTGGAGGCGGACGCGCTGGGCGAAGTCGGCAAGACCTTTGCCAGCCTGTCGAAGCTGGGATTGCTGACCGAAGCGGATGTTGACCCGCTCGTCGCGCGCGTCTCGGTGGTGCCCGCCAGCCAGAGCGGGGCAGCCCTCTCCAGGGCCGGTATGGTCTTCGAGGGCGTTCCCGAGGTCGTCGAACTCAAGCGGGAGGTGCTCGGGGCGGCTTCAAAGCAGGTCGGTCCGGATACAATCATCGCCTCGACGACATCTACCATCCTCGTCGACGATCTATCCGGCGCGATCGTGAACCCCCGCCGCTTTCTCAACGTGCACTGGCTCAACCCGGCCTATCTGATCCCGCTGGTCGAGGTTTCGCCCGGCCGAGCCACCGACCCCGCCATCGTCGAGGACGTCAAGACGCTGCTCGAAGGCATCGGCAAGGTACCCGTGGTCTGCGCCGCCACACCCGGCTTCATCGTTCCACGCATCCAGGCGCTGGCGATGAACGAGGCCGCGCGCATGGTCGAGGAAGGCGTCGCCAGTCCCGAGGAGATCGACAAAGCGATCCGCTATGGCTTCGGCTTCCGCTATGCCGTGCTCGGACTGCTCGAGTTCATCGACTGGGGTGGTGGCGACATCTTGTACTATGCCAGCCGCTATCTCGAAGGCGCGCTCGGCAGCGACCGCTATCGCGCGCCGGACGTCATCTCACGCAACATGCATGAAGGCCGGATCGGCTTGCGCACGGGCGCCGGCTTTCTCGACTATTCGGGCATGGACGTCGATGCCTATCGCGTAAAACGGCTTCAGGCCATGGTGGACCTGCTGCGCCACTTCGACCTGGCTCGCCCACCCGTGCTCGACCGCGTTTAGCCGAATACGTCCTGGAGCACGCCTCCCCGGACCACGGCAACGCCATCGAGCTCGATCGTCGTTCCCATCATCGGCAGATCGAAATGCCCCGCCGTGTAGCGGCCGGCGAATTCGTTGGCGCCGGTCGAGAACAGGAAATTACCGGAGACGGCTCGGATCTCCGTGCCATTGGTGTCGCGCTGGTCGTACATCGACAGCGCTTCATAACGCGCACCCGGGTTCATGCCGAAACCGACATGCGAGACCGCATAGGCCTCGCGATCGCCCCAAGCCGCAAGATAGGCACGCATCATTGCGGCGTCCGTGCCTTCGCCTTCGAGTTCGACGACATAGTCGTCTTTCAAGGTCATCGTCACCGGCGACGTCAGATAGCGCTTGAAGGTCAGGTTGATGTCGCCTGGCGCCATCACCAGCGTTCCGTTGATCGTCCCGCTTTTGGGGAAGCTGACGACGATTCCACCGGGCCAATGCGCCAGCGTGCCGGGCTTGTCGGTCCAGCCCCATACACCGACCGTGGACGCACCGACCATATCGACATCGAGCGCGGTGCCAGCCTTCGAGGTCACCCGCATTCGCTTGGTCCCGCGCAGCATCTTGGCCGCCGCCCGAACGCGCTTCTCGAGCGCTGTATCCGGCACCATCCGCTCCAGCGCCTCGGGATGTTCGTTGGAGATCACCAGGATCCGCGCGCCGGCCTTGAGGATCTCCGGCGTCTCCACCGCGTGCATCAAGCCCTCGATGGTGCAGTCCACCACGAAACCAGCCTGCTGAAGCGCACTGATGACCGGACCAAGCTTCTGGATCGCCTCGCTCGCCCCCGTCGAGCGAACCGGAACGATATGCCGGTTCCGCGGTGTCGGCATTACCACGTGAAACGGCCGCGCGCCCATGCGCAGCAGCGCAAGCTCCGCCAGATGCACGTTCAGCGCACGCGACTGGGTTTCGGAGAGGATCGCCGCGGTATCGCCGGACTTGACGGCGCAGCGTTCAAAGATCTCGCAGAATGCGTCGATCCATTTTGCCTCAATGCGATCAGCCAGCATGGTTCACTCCCGGTCTTCCGGTTTCTTCTTGGTCAGTTCAGGCCTCGGGAAAGCCCCGCAGCAAGTATGAGCGCAGCGCCCCGAGCAGGCCATTCAGGATCAGGCCCAGCAGCGAGATCGTGATCAGAGGCACGAACATGTCGACGGCTTGAAAAGTCCGCGCCGCGGTCACGAGCGCATGCCCCAATCCGTCCGTCGACGTGATCATCTCGGCCAGAAACACCACGATGCAGGAAATGACAAGCCCGATCCGGCAGCCAGTCAGGATCGACGGCATCGCCGCCGGCAGCACCACCTTGAAGAGGATTTCGTAGCGTGGCGTTCCCGCTGCCATCGCCGACCAGATCAGCTTTTGTTCGACGGTCGAGGCACCATAATAGGTCGAGAGCAGAATGGGAAAGAGTGCGTCCGCAGCCACCAATGTGATCTTCGACCCGTGGCCGAAGCCGAGCAAAAGCAGGAGTGCCGGATAGAGCGCAACCTTGGGCAGCGGGGCCAATACGCGGACGATCGGCCGAACCACGGCATTGATCGCCGGATTTGCGGCGGCGGCAATGCCGATGCTGACACCCAGCACGACCGCAATCGCGAACCCTGCAAACAGCCGGATCAGGGTTGCCGCGATCTCCTGCTGAAACGTCCACGTCACGAGCTGCTGGAGCAGCCGGCTGAAGACGAAGCCCGGCGGCGGCAGCAAGACCGCGGGCGCGAAGCCAAATGACACCAGGCCTTGCCATAAGGCGATGACCAGCGCGATCGGGGCAATCCCAAGTAGGACGTTTGCGGAGAGAAGGCGCGACATCACGAGAAGCTCAGCGGCATGTCGAACTGAGGTTCGGACCAACGCACGAGTCTGGCACGAACCCTTTCAAAAATTGCGTCGAGGCAAATTCCCATCGCCCCCACGATGATGATCATAGCAAAGACGGTGTCGTACTGGCCCATGTCGAGCGCATTGAACAGAATGTTGCCGGCGCCGGACTGGCGGGCGATCATCTCACTGGTGATCATCGTGATCAGCGCCAGCACCAGCCCCGTGCGGCAGCCGGTCAGGATCTCCGGCAGCGCTGCGGGCAACACGATCCGCACCAGGCGTTGTGCGGGCGAAAGCCCCATCGCAGCACCCGACCACAGCATCTTCTCTTCAACAGCCTTGGCGCCCTCGAAGCTGTGATAGATCACGGGGAGGCTGACGCCCAGGAAGATCACCAATGTCTTGGTAACATCGCCGACGCCCAGCCAAAGCATGATGATCGGCATCAAGGCGGCCTTCGGCACCGGATAAATCACCATCAGAAGCGGATTGAAAAAGGCCGCGACGCCCCGGCTGCGTCCCATTAACAGGCCCAGCGGAATCGAAACCAGCACCGCCACACCGAACCCGAGCGCCATCCGGCGAAGCGACGCGAGGATGTTGATCAGGGATTCCCTGTCGCCGAGAATATCCGGAATTGCCCGGATCGCCTCAGTTGCCGTCGGGAAGCTGTCGTTCTTGAGCGCTAGGGATGCAATCTGCCACACTGCCAGCAACCCGATGCAGGCCAGTACCGGGGCGACCCGTCTGAGCAAGGCGGCCGGCGACATCACGAGGCAGGCCCGACTTCGTCGCTTTCATCGAACATGCGCTCGATATCGACGACGTATTTCTGATAGCTCGGATCGAGCAACAGCTCGTTGCGGCGACGCGGCCGTGGTAGATCAATGTCGATAACCTCGCGGATGCGGCCGGGTGATTTCGACATCATCACGATTTTATCCGAGAGAAAGACGGCTTCGTCCACCGAGTGGGTGACGAACAGCACCGTCTTGCGGTCGCGCTCCCAGATGTTGAGAAGGTCGTTCTGCAGGCGCGTCCTCGTGTGCGCGTCGAGCGCGCCGAACGGCTCGTCCATCAATAGCACTTCGGGATGGTAGGCAAGTGTCCGCGCCAGCGCCACGCGTTGCTTCATACCGCCCGACAATTCCTTGGGGTAGAAGTTCTCGTAGCCCTCGAGGCCAACCATCTCGATCAAGGCCCGGCTCTGCGCTTCCGCCTCGGCGGCGCGCACGCCCTGCTGACGCGGGCCGTACATCACATTGCCCAGCACGGTCTTCCAGGGGAAAAGCGCAAACTCCTGGAACACCGGTCCGCGATCCGGACCGGGCCCCGTGATCGCATGTCCCTTGATCTTCGCCGAGCCGCTGGTTGGGCTGACGAAACCGCCGACGATATAAAGCAGTGTCGACTTGCCACAGCCGGACGGCCCAAGGATGGAAACGAAGGCGCCCTCCTCGATCGTCAGCGAGATGTCCGAAAGCGCCACATGATTCTTGCGCGCCGAAGTCTGAAAGACCTGCGAGACGCGATCGATCTCGATAATCGCAGAAGCCGGCTCTGGTGATGTCACCGGTCTCACCCATTTGCTCGATCTCGCAGGCACTACCGTCATCCCGTCTCTCGCCTCACTCGCGCGAACATTGCCGCCGAACCTGCTGAACGTCCTCCGTCAGCCGCTCGAGCTTAGCAAGAAGCCTGCCAGACAGGCGGTCGTTTTCGCACCCGTGCGGTGCGTCATTCGAACCACGGCCATTCTGCCGGGCCTTCATGCGTCACGGCTCCGCCCGGCGCCTGCCCGACCAGTCGCGCATACTTGGCAAGCGCACCCGCACGGTGGCGCGGCGGACGCTGCTTCCAATCTCGTCGCCGCGCGGCGAGCTCCTGCTCATCGAGCAGGACGTCCATCTGCCGGTTTCCGGCATCGATCCGAATCCTGTCGCCGTCGCGAACGAGCGCGAGCGGACCGCCGACAAATGCCTCGGGGGCCACGTAGCCGATGCACATGCCACGGGTCGCGCCGGAGAACCGGCCGTCGGTGATCAGCGCCACCTTTTCGCCCATACCCTGTCCGTAGATCAGCGCGGTAACGCCGAGCATCTCACGCATGCCGGGGCCACCGACCGGCCCTTCATTGCGGATCACGAGAACCTCGCCCGCCTTGTAGCTACGGTCACGAACCGCTTTGACGCAAGCCTCCTCATCCTCGAAAACGCGCGCCACGCCTTCGAAGAACTGACTCTTCAAACCTGCGACCTTGATCACCGCACCGTCAGGACAGAGATTTCCCTTCAGCACCGCCACGCCGCCGTCAGGCATGATCGGCGCGCGGGCTGCATACACAACTTCTCCATCGGGTGCGCGGGCCCCGCTATATTCTTCGGCAAGTGTGCGGCCGGTAATGGACAGGCAACCGCCGTCGATATGCCCGCTCTGGATCAGCTCACGGATCACGACCGCCGCACCTCCGATGTCGTAGACGTCCTTCGCGGTGTACTTGCCCCCGGGCCGCAGATTCCCGATCAGCGGCGTCCGGGCAAAGACCTCGCCCACATCGTCGATCGTGAATGCGATGCCGGCCTCGTTCGCGATGGCCGGCAGATGTAGCGCGGCGTTGGTAGAGCCCCCCGTCGCCGCCACGATCGCCGCGCCATTCTCGAGGGACTTCCGCGTCACGATGTCGCGAGGCAATGGTCCGCCGCGGGCCAGCATCTCCATGATCAGGCGTCCAGCGCGTCGCGATATCTGCGCACGCTCGGCATAGACACCAGGCACCATCGAGACGTTGGGAATCGTCAACCCCATCGCCTCGGAGACCATTCCCATTGTGTTGGCGGTGAACTGGCCGGCACACGCGCCGATCGTCGGCAAGCAGGCACGCTCGATCCGCTCGAGCGTGGCGCCGTCGATCTCACCGGTCATGAAGCTGCCGACAGCCTCATAGGAATCGAGCACCGTCAGCGTGCGCCCATCCACGCGGCCCGGCAGCGAGCTGCCGCCGTAGATGAAGATGGAGGGCACATTGCAGCGAACCATGCCCATCATCACGCCAGGCAACGTCTTGTCGCATCCGCCGTATCCGATCAGCGCATCGTAGGCCAGACCGTGGATGACCGCCTCGATCGAGTCGGCGATCAGTTCACGCGAAAACAACGAGAACTTCATTCCCTCATGGTTCATGCTGATGCCGTCAGAAACCGACACGGTCGAAAATTCACGCGGCGTGCCGCCGGCCTCCTCGATACCCGTCTTGGCCGCGGCCACCTGAAAATCGTGAGTCATGTTGCAGGGCGTCTGCTCGCCCTTCATGCTGACGACGCCCACCATCGGCTTGGCGATCGCGGCGTCGTCGAGCCCCATGGCGCGCATGAACGCGCGGTGCGGGGCCCGGTCGAGGCCGTCTGTCGTGACTCGTGATCGCAACTTCTTCATACGTGCATCTTCTTCGTGCCTCGTCCCGGATTACCCGGGGACGCCGCGAGCACTGGTTCGGATCATCCGCCTGGCCGCCTATTGCAGCGGCGCGACGATCGTCGGATGCTTGAACTGCGCGACATCCAGTTTCGGCAGCATTCCGGTCTCGGCGTAGATGTCCAGCATCTTCTGGATTGCCGGGAAGTTCGGCGCCGCACCTGGATCACGGCCGAAATCGTTGTCCTTGAGCAGGTAGGTCTCGAGCACCGGGATGGGCGCCTTCAGCACTTCGTTGACGACCTTGAGAGTCTCCTCGCGGTTCGCCAGAGCCTTCTTCATGCCAGAGGTAATATCGCGGACATAGGCGTTGACCAATTCCGGGTTCTTGTCGACGAAATCGGCGCGGCAGGCTTCCAGGATGTGCACGATGTTCGGCATGGCCTGGGACAGCGAGAAGAGCTTCCTTGTGCCGCCCTTTGCCTCCGCCCGCGCGGCGAACGGCTGGTTCATATTGACCGCATCGACGCGGCCCTGGCGCAGCGCATCCTCGGACACGGCGAAGCCGACCTCGACCAGCTTGATATCCTTGGCTGGATCGACACCATTCTGCTTCAGGAGCAGGTTGAACGGGCCTTGCGTGCCGCCGCCGATCACGGAGATGCCGACCGTCTTGCCCTTGAGATCAGCGATCGTCTTGATGGGCGAGTCATTCATGACGGCCCAGTAGACCGAGAAGCCACCGGGCTTCTCGAACACGTGCTGGGCTACGATGTAGGCCTTGAGATTGCCGCCGACCACACCATTGGCGAGCGACAGCGGCGCCTGCGTCGCGCAGTCCAGCGCGCCGGCTGCCAAGGCCTGCGTCATCGGCGCAGTGCCCTGGAATTGGGTCCATTCGATATTGTAGGCCTTGCCGATATTGGGGAATTCGGCCGGCCTGCGCATCATCCAGTACTTGGATTCCTCGGCCGGGATCGTCCAGCCGACGCGGATCGTCTGCTGCGCCCTTGACGGGCTTGCCCCGGCGCTCACCGCCGCCACCGCCCCCAAAGCCAGGATCCATCTCGAAACGGTTCGCATCGTGCCCACTCCGCTGCTCCGGCGCCGACAAGCGCCACCCAACCCCGACTGGGCTCAAATCTTTCATGGTTCAAACAATCAGGCAAGCCATGCGAGCCCAGCGGTTTTGCCGTCCGATGCGCAATGTATGGTAAAGCGGCGTCGCGCTGCGACAGAAGGAGGCAACCTATGGCTGATGCGAGCAAGACAAACCCGCAAGACGTCGAGAGACTCGGCTATCTCGGCCTTGGCCTGATGGGAACGCCGATGACGCGACGCCTGCTCAAGGCCGGCTATCAGGTCACTGTCTGGAACCGTTCGGAGCGCAAGGTGGCCCCGCTCGCCGAGGCCGGAGCCAGGCGCGCAGCCACGCCTCGTGATCTCCTGACGAACGTCGATATCGCCTTCATGTGCGTGACGGATGCCGCGGCCGTCGAGGAGGTGATCTTCGGGCCTGAGGGGCTGGCAGCGGCGCCCGGCGCAGGCAAGCTTGTCGTCGACTTCTCGTCGATACATCCCGACGCCGCGCGCGATCTGGCAAAGCGACTGAAAGCCGCCAATGGCGCCGGCTGGATCGATGCGCCGGTTTCCGGCGGAACGAAGGGCGCCGAGGAAGGCACCCTTGCGATCATGGCCGGCGGAGAAGCAGACGAGATCGAGAGGGTACGCCCCTACGTGCTGGCCATGGCGCGCAGGTTCACCCACATGGGCCCGACCGGCGCCGGCCAGACCACGAAACTCTGCAATCAGGTGATCGTGGGATGCGCGATGGCCGTGCTGGCAGAAGCCACGCGCCTGGCCGTCAACGCGGGGATTGACGCCAATCGCCTGCCCGAAGCGCTCGCCGGCGGCTTCGCGGACTCGATCCCGCTTCAGCTTTTCGTCCCGAGAATGGTGCAAGGCATTCACTCGCCCCCGCTCGGTCACATTGCCACGATGCTCAAGGATCTCGATACGGTCGCCGACGTCGCGCAGGCGACATCGACGCCGGTGCCGATGGCCTCGCTAGCGGGGCAGCTTTTCAGGCTGGCCAAGGTCGCACGCGGCGCGGAAGCGGACGCGCTGGAGATTTACAAGCTTTCAGTGGCCGAGCGCTAAGCTGTCGAGCGCGATCTGGGGCACGTCAAGGCGACGTCTTGCGCTTGTCATCTGCGAGGAAGCGGCCGAATGTCCCTCGCGCGAAGAGCAGCGGCTCCTTCGCACCGTAGGTATAGGCCTCGACCGCGCCGAGGAAGATCACGTGGTCGCCGCCATAGTAGCGATTCACGGAGCGGCATTGAAAATTCGCGACGCTCTCCGCAAGCACCGGCGCTCCGCCGAGGCCCGGCGTCCAGTCCACACCCGTGAACTTGTCGTCCGACGACTTGGCAAATTTCGTCGCAAGCGCCTGTTGCGAAGCTCCAAGCACGTTGACAGTGAAATGGGTGGCATTCTGGAAGATGGTGAGACTCGAGGAATAGACGACCAGGCTCCATAGGACCAGCGGAGGGTTCAGCGATACGGAGGCGAACGAATTGCAAGTCAGTCCGTAGGGCTTGCCGTCAGGCGCTGCGGCCGTGATGATCGTCACGCCCGTTGCATAGGTTCCGAGCGCATTGCGAAAGTCGCGAGGATCGATCGAAGAGCTGTCGCTCGCGAACTCGTTGGCGGGATCGGGAGCGCCGGGCTGCTGCGGCAGGTCATTCATCGGCCAGCCCTCACAGCGTGAGATTCTCGGACGGCAGGCCCAGCGCCACCCGTCCATAGTTCGTGCCTGCCGCATCGAAGTTGAATGCGAGATGCGAGTTGATCGCGTGCGCATCGCGGAATTGCCGCTGCAACACGCCGGTCGTGAACAGACCGCGCGCGCCACTCGCGGCAAACAGCATCGAGACCGCGTCCGTGCACAAATTCACCGAAAAAGATCCGTCGCGCCGATAACGGGTCTTGGTCGCCATGTCAGGGATGTGACCGCGCCGCGCTTCCTCCATGGCGTCGAGGCAGGCCGATCGCATGATCAGGCGCGCGGCGTCAATCTTCGCAGATGCCTCCGCGATCTTGATCTGGGTGCTCTGGAAATCGCTGAGCTTGGCGCGATTGTAGGTCGAAATACGGTGACGTGCGACCTCCGTGTAATCGTCGAGGCACGCCTGCGCATTCCCCAGCGCGACACCGGAGAGGACGTATGGGAACAGCGAGAACACGGGCAGCGCATATAGCGGATTTGGATTGGCCGTGCTTCCCGGCGTCGGGCCGCCTGAGAGGTCACCGACGGCGACCGTCATGTGGTCAGCCACGAAGGCATCCCTGACCTCCACGTCGCAAGACCCCGTCCCGCGCAGTCCCGCGACATTCCAGGTGTCCAGCACCTTGTAATCGACCTTGGGCAGCAGAAAAATCCGATACTCGATACCGTCCGCCTCGTCGTCGGAGTAGACCACGCTTGCAAGCATGTTCCATTCGCAGGAGGCGACGCCGGAGGAGAACGGCCAGCTGCCGTGCAATTGGTATCCGCCCTCGACTCGCGTGGCGCGTCCGGCGGGAAAAATGAACGAGGATGCGATCAGCGCGTCCGGATCACGACCCCAGACCAGATCCTGCGCCCGCTGCTTGAACATGCCGAGCATCCAGTGATGGCTCGCCAGATTGGCGAGATTCCAGGCTACAGACGCATCCGCTTGTCCGAGCAGCTCAGCGCAGTCGACAAGAGCGACATAGTCAAGCTCGGCGCCGCCAATCCGTGCCGGTTGGAGCATCCGGAACAGGCCGGCTTCATGGAGATCCATCTCGGTTTCCGACGGAAGATGCCGCAACTCCTCCGTTCGCACCGCCCGCTCTCGTAGTCGCGGCAGGAGGGCCCGGGCTTTTGCGATCATTGCCGCATAGGCGCTTTCGCCGGCTTCCGGCCCGGTGGGCTTACCCATGCTCGGCGTTCGACGAGGCGCCATTCGTGTCCCTCACTTTCGCGTATTTATGCGGCCGGCCCTCCACCAAATCAAGCCAATGCGGCCCGCATCACAAAGCATCGATTCCCATGCCGCGCGGTGCCTGTTGCCTGGGGACCGACCGCGCCTAGACCGGCGTCGAGGGTTTACCCGAGCCAAAGACGCCCTTCCGGGTAAACTCCGTGATCCGACTCTCGTCATAGCCGAGCATGCTGCGCAAGACGTCCACGGTATGCTCACCTAACAGAGGGGCCGCGACGGGATCGATCGCGCCGGTCAGGCTCATGGTAATCGGCGGCTCGATATTCGGCACCCATTCCGCTGTACGGTGCGGAATGCGGCTCAAGCGATGTCGCTCGCGAGCCTCTGGCGCATTGAACCCTTCCTCGACCGTCCGGAGGTAACCGACCGGAATATTGGCCTGCTTCATCTTCGCCATCCAGTTCTCGAGCGTATCGCCGGCAAAGACCTCTGCAATGGCTGCCCGCAAAAGCTCCTTGTTCTCGGAACGAGCCTTGCGCGTGGCAAACTGCGGATCGGTGATGAGATCAGGCCGGTTCAGCACCTCGACCACCAGCCGGCGATACAGCCGATCGTTCGCGCAGGCCATGTAGAGCGGCCCATCGGAGGCCTCATAGACGCCGACGGTGGGAGACCCGCTCGGTGAATTGCCGAACCGGCCGGGGTTTTCGCCGTTGATGAGATACGCCATGCCGTAGAAGCCGGTCATCCCCATCGCAACGTCGAACAAGGCGACTTCAACGCGCTGCCCGCGGCCGAGCCGGTCCCGCGCCAACAGCGCCAGCAGGATGGCGTTACAGGCAGACATCCCCGTCGCCATGTCCACGATGGGTGGGCCGGTACGAACCGCCGGGCCGTCGGCAAATCCATTGAGCGACATGAAGCCGCTCTCGGCCTGCGTGATGGGATCGAAGCCGGGGCGCGAGGCGAACGGCCCGGAGCGCCCGTAGGCGGAGATCGAGCAATAGACCAGGCGGGGATTGAGCGGGGCGACAGCCTCATAGTCGAGCCCGAACTTCTTCATGACGCCGCTCGAGAAATTTTCCACGACCACATCCGCCTTGCGGATCAGATCCAGCGCGATCTCGCGGGCCTCCGGTACGGCAAGATCGAGCGCAATACCGCGCTTGTTGCGGTTCAGGCTGAGATAGGCGGCGCTTTCACCACCAATTTCTGCGTGCTCGTACGCGCGGGTGTCGTCACCGCCATCGGGATTTTCGATCTTGATGACGTGCGCGCCAAAATCCGCGAGCGTCTGCGTGCAGGCCGGGCCGGCGACGACACGCGTGAAATCGATGACCAGCAGACCGTCGAGCGCACTCGGCCCTTCCGTCGCTCGCGACGAACGTTCCGGCAATTGAGGCTTGGTCGGCATCTCTAGCGCTCCCTTACATCGGCTTGTGGCCGCCGAATTTCCTGCAAGAGCAAACTTAAAGCCCGGCGCCGCCAACTTCGCAAGGGTCTCGCTCGCTCCGCCTGAAACGCAAAAACGGCCCGGCAGCTGCCGAGCTGCCGGGCCGTTAGTATTTGAGCGTATGGAGGCTGCGCGCATCTTGCGCAGCCACTCTCGTCTGAGAAAGTCACGTCAGTCTGAGAAGGTTACGTTCCGCATCACGGGAAACCACTCCTATTGCTCAACGCAGCCACTTTCGCCAGTAAAGCGTATGCGACCAGGCCCAGGGGGCTTCAGGCTCGTACAGCCGATAACCCGCATGGATGAAATTATTGGCAGATACCGGATTGTCCGTCGTATCCGAGACGATGCTGTCCCATCCGAGACGCCGCCCTCGCGCCTCGATCGCTCGCATCAGCCTGAGCTGAAGTCCCCGCCCCCAATGCCGCTGCAAGACCCCGACCCGGCAAAAATATCCGCTGTTTCGCGCATGCGTCGACGGCACGACGCCGGCGAAGGCCACCGCATCATCATCGTGGTGGGCGAGCCACCACGTACCCGATTCGAACTGCGGCAGGGACGCCCCGCCGAAGAATGTCAGCCGGTGTAGATCGCCGAGAATTTCAGCAGTCTCATCGTCGTCCGCATCGGCGATACGAATTCTGTACATGGGATACCTATTGGCGGGCGCAATCGGGAGTGAGTGACCTGCGATTCCGTTGCGTCGCGGCTCACTTGCCCAGCACGACCTTGACGCCGAGCCAGACCGCCCCCATCAGACCGGTCGCAATCACCGTGATCACCGCCTTGAAGGTGTAGCTCTGCGCCTGTTCCACGCTCTTTCGCCAGCGCCGCAGGTGCTGGAAGTCCGCTCTGAGCTCTTTCCGGTCATCGTCTTCGATCCCGAACGAGGCCAGGACCGACGCCACCGCTTTCAACACGATGGCGTCGACGCTCTCCTGCTGAACTCGGTGCTGCTCGGCCAGTGTCTCCGCGACTATCGCCCGGATCTCCTCGTCTTGAATCTTCACCGCTTGATGATCCTCGCAACATTCTCGAAGCCGCGCTTGGCGAAATAGAAAGAGACAACCAGATTGGCCTGAAGTCCGCGGAAGATGATCAGCCCGTCGCCGGGCGTCTCGATCTTGTCGCTGAACAGCCTGAAGCCGTGACCAAGGCGCAGGCTCGCGATCTTGCCTTCGATCAGCCGCTTGGAGGATTGCGCCAGCGAACGCTGCGCCTCGCGGATGCAGACCGCGAGCGTGCCGCGCTCGGCCTGGCAGGTCTCGACCAGCAGCTCGCCGAAGAAATGCGATTTACCCGAGCCGCGTCCGCCGTACACCCCCTTGTAGCGCGCAGGTTTGAGCAGTGGCTCGAAGATCTTCGCCGTTGGAATTTTCAGAATGGACAATGGCTACGCTCGCTCGCCCTTAGGGCAGGCCAGTGCGCCTGCGCCACATCGCGGACCAGTCTTCGGTCGCGGCCCTATGAAAGAGCTAGGACCAGCAAGCGAATCGCGGCCCTCGGCACCAAACGAAATCGAGACGACCCCAGATCGGGATATACCGCATCTCATACCTTCGGACCGGCATCGCCCCCGACGGCGTCTTCCGGACGCACGATGACGCGCTCGACCCGGTGGACCAGTTCCGGCGGGCCGTCTTCGGCGTTCTCGATCGGCTGCGCGGCCTTGCCCCATCCGCGATCGAGGATGGCGTTGGCCGCCGAGAGGCGCACGGCCGGCGTGGCTTCGTCGCTGCGCATGATGCCGACGAGAACCCTGAGAGCCGTCCTGGTGTGGCCGCGCGCCAGCGAGCGGATCTCGGTCAGGGTTCGTGCCCTCGACGTCTTCCTGGCCGCGGGCTGGGGGGACCGCTCGCTCGCGAACTCGCCTTCGACTTGCTCGTTCACGACAGCGTCTCCCACAGCACGATTGCGATCAGGCCCGCGAGCGCGAGCGATATCAGATAGGCGGTCATCATCCCTCCATGCGAAGAAAATGCGCGGCAGATCGCGCCAGGCGAGGCGCGATCGTTTCGGGCGCGAACCCTATCTCCGTGTCTTCCGGAGACCGCAGCGGCGGAGGCAATGGGCCCTGCGCCGCGGGCCGGCACGTTCGCGCGTGCGCGGCCAGCAATGGTTCGGACGGCGGCGCGCCGATCGGCGCTCCAGGTTTGACGAGTGCGTGGCCGTAATGCGCCGCCGCCGTCCGATTCTGAAATCGAGACGAAAAAACCCGCGGCGGATGTGCTCCGCGCGGGTGAACCAAACTCGTCTCGATGATGTCATTATGCCGGTGTTTTGCCCGACGTGTCAAAGCCCCGTTGAAGTCAAAGCCCCGTTGAAATGAAACAGCCCGCCGCGGATATTCTCCGCGCGGGCTGAACCAAACTTCTTTCGATGATGTCATTCTGCCAGTGTTTTGCCCGACGAGTCAAACGAACTTACCGGCCCGGAGATCGTTAGCCGATCAGGAGGATCGGTTTGATGACATTCGAGAAGACCTCGGCAGAGACATCGCAAGAATTGCCTGGAGCCAAGCCGCGCATCGACAGGAAGCGCGAGACGCGAGAGGCGATCATCGAAGACGCTTGCGCGACAAAGGACGGGGATCGCGATCTCGTGCACGGCGATGGCGGCACCATCGACATTCCCGCCAAACCTGGCGATTTGTCGAAGGACGATTAGAGGATCGGTGCGCGGCGCGCACGTCGATGACGCCGGCGTCTCGCTCGAGGTCTTCAACATCCGTTCACGCGGCCGGGCCTTTGCAGGAACTTACCCGACGAGGGCTGCGTTGGTTGCTTTGTCAGAAGGAACGTACCTGCGATGAGCCACACTGTCCTGGTTGTTGACGACGATCCCGCCGTCCTCGACGTGCTCGTGGCCATGCTGGAAGATCTCGGTTGCAAACCGATCAGCGCCCAAAGCGGCCGGGATGCACTCGACCGGCTCGAGCAAAATCAGGACATCTCCATCCTCATCACGGATATCAACATGCCCGGCATGGATGGTCATGAATTGGCCGAGCTGGCCAAGCGCATCCGGCCGGAGTTGAAGATGCTGCAATTGTCGGGTCGCGAGCCCCGGCGCGGCGGCCTTCCCATGATCCGAAAGCCGTTTTCGTTCGAAGAGCTCGCCGACGTCATGCGGCGGACCACCGGCGTCTGCTGACCGTCCAATGCCGCAAAACAAAACCCGCCGCAGATTGCTCCGCACGGGTTGAACCAGACTCCGTCGATGATGCCACCATGCCGGTGTTTTGCCCGACGTGTCAACGTCGCGGACACGGAAGGGGAAGCCCCTCCTCCCAACTCAATATGTGGTGCGCAATGGGCTTGCTTCAAGTCCCCGCCTCTGCCGTAGAACCCCGACCCCGGAAACATCCAGAGCAACCAGCCGAGGGGTCACGACATGCCTGTACTGCTTCCGACGTCCCGTTCACACCGCCGGCCACATGCGGCCGGCGCGGGGAAACAGATGCCGCGCGGCCATGCCGTGGTGATCGCCGGCGGCGGCCCGACCGGGCTGATGCTGGCCGCCGAACTCGCGCTCGCGAAGATCGACGTCGCCATCCTCGAGCGGCGCGCGAGCCAGGATCTCGTCGGCACGCGCGCCGGCGGGTTGCATGCCCGCAGCATCGAGATCCTCGATCAGCGCGGCGTTGCCGATCGCTTCCTGCGCGAAGGACAGATCGTCCAGCTCGCGGGCTTTGCCTGGACGCGGCTCGACATCAGCGACCTCCCCACGAGGCACGCTTACGGGCTGGCGCTGCGGCAGAGCCACATCGAGCGCATCCTGGCGGACTGGGTCGAAGAGCTCGGAGTGCCGATCTATCGCAACGTCGAGCTTACCGGCTTCGCCGAGGGCGACACCGGCATCGACGTGACGCTCTCCAGCGGCGCGAGCTTGCGCACAGATTATCTCGTCGGCTGCGACGGCGGTCGCAGCCTGGTGCGCAAGGCCGCCGGCATCGATTTCCCCGGCACCTCACCGACGCTCAGCAACCTCATGGCCGAGGTCGAGATGCGCGAGGCGCCGGCATGGGGCCTGCGCCATGACGCGCTCGGCTTTCACGGCCTCAGCAAGACCGAGAGCGGTCGCGTGCTGGTCGTCGTGACGGAAGCAACCCTCGCGCGCACCAGCGAGCCCTCCTTGCGCGATCTCGGCGATGCGCTCGTCGCGGTCTACGGCACCGACTTCGGTGTCAAAAATCCCGCCTGGATCTCCCGCTTCACCGATGCAGCCCGGCAGGCCGCGACCTATCGCAAGGGGCGCGTGCTGCTCGCCGGCGATGCCGCGCATATCCATCACTCCGTCGGTGGGCAAGGCCTCAATCTGGGTGTGCAGGACGCCGTCAATCTCGGCTGGAAGCTGGCGCAGGTGGTCAAAGGCAGCTCGCCCGACAGCCTGCTCGACAGCTATCACGCCGAGCGCCATCCCGTCGGCGCGCGCGTGCTGAAGAACACCATGGCGCAGATCGCCCTGCTCCGACGCGGCGACGACGGCCGCAAGGCTGCGCGCGAGGTGATCTCCGACCTGCTCGCCATGGACGCGCCGCGCCAACGCGTCGGCGCGATGATGAGCGGGCTCGACATCGCCTACGATCTCGGCGAAGGCCACGCTTTGCTCGGCCGGCGCATGCCTGATCTCGATCTGACGGTCGAAGGACAAGCGCAAAAGCTATTCACGCTGTTGCGCGGCGCGCGGGGCGTGCTGCTCGATTTTTGCAAAGGCGGCGAGATCGACGTCGCTCCATGGGCGGATCGCGTCGATGCCGTCGATGTCGCCTATGACGGCCCATGGGAGCTTCCGGTGATCGGACGGGTCACTGCGCCCGGCGCCGTACTGGTGCGGCCTGACGGGCACGTGGCTTGGGTGGGAGACGAAAGCCAGCACGGACTCGAGGATGCGTTGACTCGGTGGTTCGGTCCCACCTCTCTACACAAGAAAGCCCGCGGCATCCCGCGGGCTCGATCCAAACTCGTCCGATGATGCTATTCTGCCGGTGTTTTGCCCGACGTGCCAAACGACGACTTACTCAACTCCGAGATCAGTCTTCACTCCGGCCGAAGCAACGGCCGTATCCAGCGCGAAAACCACTCCTCGGCGCCATTGCTCGGATTGCCTGAACCATCCACGCCGAATATCGGAGGTGGAACGAGGTAACCTGGTTCGTCCGCGAACGCGCCGATCGGCTTGCCCGCCTGAGGTTGGCCGCTGTTAGCCGTCGGGAAGGTCCAATTGCCGAACCGCTCGTTGAATTCCGTGGAAGGCAGATATGGCACCGGAGCACTCCCCGACCTGAACACGCTGCCCGCGTTGGACCCGTTGACCTGCGCGAGGCGCCGAACATTCTCGGGCGCGACTGATCCGCGTGTCGGAGAATCCGGTACTTTGGACAAGTCTGCCGGTTCGGCAGGCACAGAGCCGTCTGCCGTGCTGGCATAGTTGCCAAAGCGATCCGCAAAAGTGCTAGCGCGGGTCTCTGGATCGATCGAGGAAGCCCCGCCCAGCTGCGGCCCGAAGCTCGATGAGGCCGAAGAGCCGCTGTTCCCGGCCGTGTTGTCGACGTTAAGTCCATTGCCGATGGTGTTGAACGGCGAGGCTCCTGTCGAAAACACTCCTCCGCTAGGAGCGGCGGTGCCCCTCATCGCGCCCCGCGTGCCCTGGGCGTTGGCAGCGCGCGAAAGCGCCAAGGCGCTCCCTATGGCAAGCAGCCAAGCGGGAACGAAGGGAGCCGCTAAGCCGACGGCGGCCCCTCCGGCCAACCAAGGGAGGACGCTGCGCTCCGGAGATGTGCCTCCAGCCAACGGATTCTCGTAGTATTGATACGTCACTCCGGAGTGCGGATCGGATTGGAGCACAAGCGGATCTGATGGAGCGGCCGTTGTCGGAGGCAATTGACCGAGCCGCTGTTCGCCGGGATCAGGCGCGGGAAACGGTGGCAGAACACCCGTGAAGCGGGGATCACTTCGCCTGAATCCTTCCTGTTCGTTTAGACCTGCAAGCGAAGGTGAACTGTAGCCCGGCAGCGGCGGGAGATCGCTCGGGTTGGGTGGCGCGATACCAGGCGTGTGAAGAGTGTCCGAAGAAGGGTCGAACACTTCGAACTTGGACCAATTCGTTCCGCCCAGGTCGCGATTGCCAGCAGTGAGGTTGACGTCAGGTTTGCGAGCAATTGCCTCGTCAATCAGTTTCTGCCGCTCCGGATGAGCCAGGTAGAGCAACCATTTAATCCAATGATCCTGACCGGCTTCCGCTCCCCTTCGTTCGACATCTCTGATACTCCTCAATTGATCCGGGTACTGACCGCGGTAAGCCTTGGGATCCTCCAAAACTTCCTTGAGCCATTGGTACACTTCCTCTCGTGTTTTGCCGATAGGCACATTGGTGTAGAGATGGGCGTTAAGGAAGCCGACGCGCATGGCATCGATAAGAGTAGTGATCTCCGCAAGTCGCTCGTCTGGATCTTCGATCGTTTCGATCTGCTTGAGCCTCTTGCAAATGAGCCCGCCATACGGCTCCAGGTGTCTGCCCGGATGGGGCGACACCTCCAACTTTGCAGCGAACTCCCGACTTGCCGGCAGATAGATTCGGTTTGCGGGCCCGTCGATATCAAACGTCTTCTTGTCGATACCGCGAAACGCGGGGTGATTTTCAAAGCGTTTTGGAATGATGTGGTGATCGAAAAAAATCGACATGCACCCTCACAAGGGTTTCATTGAGTATAGGAGTTGGCAAAGTGAGCGGATCAAGCGCGCAAGCGCGGCCGCGGCGGGGACGCCCGCGCGTTCGTCAACAGGGTTGCAATGTTCCTGAAGTGCTATGGCGTGCAGGCGAGCACTCGATCAGACCGCCGGTAGTCGACGCCTACGGAGCGCTGAACTACTCACCGGCCCGAAAGCGCGAGCTTTAATGGATTTGATTTTATCGAGAATACGTACTGTGGGCCCGCCGCCATGCACTCGCAGGCGCCCCTCTGTGCGCTAGCAATAATTACCAAGCCACTGATCATCGTTGAAGCCAAGGTGGCCGGCGTCATTCACCTTCCGAGTATGAACTGGCGCCCACGAGCGAACAGACTTCTTCATTTCTCAGATGGCGCGGATCAACATATGGTTTTCGAAGGATCGCGAAACCGAATTCGCTTCAGTCCCGCCGACTTGCAAGCGTCCTTGAACTCTTGATCGCATATGATAGTCCCATTGTCATAGGCCATGCGGAAGATGTGCGCGTTCCCGACCGCGGCCTCTCTGAAGAACAGTTTGTAGCCGGGAGCGTACCCATAGTATTTCTGACCATGATCTATATAGCGAACGTCGTCCCGGATACCGATGCGCAAACAGGACGCCGATTCGTCCAGCGCATCGAGGACGCGAACAACATCACAGAGCCAATAGTCCGCGCCGTGATAGCGACCTTGCGGTACGCGCACGTCGCATGGCACGAACACGAAAGCCTCCGGATCAATCCGCTCGAAGAGGGCCTTGGTTCGGTCCGAAATGAGCCACCAACGGAAGCAGAGCTCCAGGTCATAGGGCAAACTGCCCTTGGATTTATCAAACATGTAAGGCACAGGCGGCGTAGAGGCGGGCAGACGATATACTCGGTGGGGAGGAAGGACGCTCTCGTCCAGAAGCGAAAAGCCCGGCCCCCTTCCGTTGAAATCGGGCCCGATTTCGAAGAAGCGGCGTTTTCGTGCTCGGGGACGCTTTGCAGCAGAAATTGCTTTATCGTCACGCATGACTGCATCTCGTTGAACATCGTGCTCGCGACCGCACGCGGCGGAGACCGCGATCGGCCGCATAACAATAAAGCCCGCGGCTTCCCACGAGCTTGATCGGACTGTTTCGATGATGCCATTCTGCCGGTGTTTTGCCCGACGTGTCAAACGATCGATCCCGAGCAATTAATTTGGCGGCACGTACCGATTGGACGTTGCTCATCGACATCAGTGCTTGAACTCATCAACACAGTAAAATACCGGCAGTCCGCCAAACGCATCGGAGCTCTTGTAACGAACCTGGATGCGCTCGCTCGCGCTTGTCCCCATCGTGTCGCCGTCCTTCACCACGCTGCCATGCTCGATCAGATAGACGGAAAGCCCTGCCACCTTGTCGAACAACTCCGGAAGCGTGAGCTTGCCGGTCACGAACTCGATCTCACGGCCCACGAAGGCGGTCAGCCCCATCGTCACTGCGCCGATCTTGTCGCCTGACCGGAACAGAAGAATGTCGACCCACAGCCTGAAGGGGTAGTCGGGATACGGTGCGAACGAATAGCTGGACGTCTCGAGCCAGAGGTCGGCGGGCCGCGCGACCCGGCCGGCCCACACAACGCCGCAAGCTTCCGGCATCGTCGCAATCAACGCGCCGATGACCGCAGTCGTGATGCGCGCCGCGACCAGCGGCTGCTCACTCTTTCCGAGCATCGAGACGATCAGATGACCTCGATGCCGGGCTGCCACCGCCTTGCTCTCCGGCCACGTCGTGGCCGCGCGCGCCCACAGTCCGTCATCGTCCGGGATGGGCGCCGGCATCGCCATGACGGCGACGAGTTCGTTGCCGCAGCGAATGAGCGGCGAGCTTGCTCGAGCCTGCTGTACACGCCCGTCGTCCATGGACTCCGTTGCCAACTCCGGATGTCGGGCGTGAAGCACCTCCGCAACTGCCGACATGTCCGGCGTCACCGGATTTTCCAGCAAGACAAAAGCGAGAAGGGAGCTACTCATCGACGACCCACTGAAATTTGGGGACGAAACGCGATCCTCTGCGATGCTCGCCCAAAAGTTGAAGTATTTTGGAAGATGGAACAAAACAAGAACATTGTCAACCGGCGTTTCGATGGTTCATACTATCCGGGCCAATCCGAGTGCCGACACAGCTCCCAAATGATCCCCATGTTCTCAATCCATCCCGACGATCTCACCTCTGAACCGACTCGCCGCCTGCTCGCGCTTCATCTCGCCGGCATGCACGCGAACTCGCCGCCGGGCCATGTGTTTGCGCTCGACCTGTCGGGACTGCAGACGCCTGATGTCACCGTGTGGTCGGTGCGCGCAGGCGATGACGTCGTCGGCATCGGCGCGCTGAAGGAGTTCGGCGACGGCGGCGCCGAGGTGAAGTCGATGCGGACGCACCCCGATCATCTGCGCCGCGGCATCGCGGCGCTGCTGCTGGACCACATCGTGCGCGAGGCCGGGGCGCGCGGGCTGACCCGGCTGAGCCTCGAGACCGGAAGCGGCCCGGCGTTCGAGCCCGCGCTCGCGCTGTACCGCAAGCGCGGCTTCGTCAACGGCGAGGCGTTCGCCGATTACCAGGCGAGCGCCTTCAATCAATTCCTGCACCTTGCGCTTCGCGACTGAGCCGGCGCGCGGGAGCCGGCACCCAGCGCGTCAGCCGGCATCCGCGTCCCGTCCCTGCTCTTTCACAAGCGTTGCTTGAGACAAAGCCTTGAGACGACGCCCTGAGACGATGGTGTCGAAAAACGCCCTCCGGGGTCGGCCTTGATTCAAAGTGAACTCAGAAATCGTTCGCACTCAAATTGAGTAATTTGCTTAAAAGGCTCGGTCTCCCGCGCGAAATTTAATCTTCACGCATATCAAAAGATACAGACTCTCCGCCGCGGCAGGCCTAGTCTTCATGCATTACCGCAAGGCCCGTGGCATGAGATCGGTGATGAGAACGCCAATTGCGCTCCCGCCTTTCTGCAGCGAAGGAGAGCACGCCATGATGAAGCGGCGTCGTCTTAAACAGAGCATGACACTCAACGAAAGACTTGCGGAGGAAGCCACGCGCTGTCGCGAGGAAGCGCGCGCGCTGTCGCCGGGGCGGCGCCGCGAGATGCTGCTGCGCCGGGCGCGGCAGGACGAGACGGCGATGCAGATCGAAGCCTGGCTGCGCTCGCCCGGGCTGAGGGCGCCGACATGATGCAGCAATATCGCGCTTATCTCGTCGGCGAGAACGGCATCTTCCGCTCGGCCGAAGCGTTCGAGGCCCCGTCGGATTCGTCCGCCCTCGGCTTCGCGCGGCAGTTTACACGACACGGCAAGGTCGAGGTGTGGCAGCTCGACCGGAAGATCGCCGTGCTTGATCCCGAGCAGCCCCCGCAGGGTCCGTTGACGCGTCAATGATCCCTATTGCGATCGCGAATCGAAGATCTCGATCGAGAACGAGAACGTCACCTGCATCACGGGCCCCCTGGCGTCGCGAACGTCGATCGCCATCCTCTGCCTTGCACCTGCCGACGGGGCGGACATGACGCCCTCGCGTGCCATGTCGGCCAGCGACTTGGCGGCCTCCGCCTGGACCGCGCGCGGACTGGACAATTCCAGGCCCTCCTCATCGCGCGCAACTCCATTGTCATCGAGAAGATCGAAGTAATAGCGGGGCATTGGCGCATCCTTTCCGTAGAAAGGCGCGGCCCCGCACGAAAGTTGCTGCCGAATGGAAATTTTCCGCGGGAATCAATCGGATCCCGGAACCGGGGCGCCGGCCGCTCCAGCGGCCTGACTGCGCCGGCTCGCGCTGCTCCTACTCCTCCGCGAGCTTGTTCTCGATATAGGCATCCACCGTCTCGGCGAACGAGCGCTGCACGCCGACCGCGACATCGTGCTGGTCCAGCGCGTCGCGCTGGAGCACGCGCAGGCCGCGCCCGCGGGCGCTGAGCGGCGCCGTGTTCAGATACTGATCGATGGCGCCTTTGGCGAGCGGGATGGCCTTGGGATCGCCCCTGGCGATCAGGAGCCTGAGCAGGCTCTGGCATTCGGCCAAACCTGGCATGGGTTCAGCCTCCTTAGCTGTGCTGCGATTTCGGCTTCGGCCGCTTCACCGGCTGGGTGTGGGTGCCGAACAGCGCCAGCAGGAACGCGACTTCTTCCTTCGAACCGATCTGGATCATGAGTTCTCTCCTCTTCGCTCCGTTGGTCGGAACCGGGCGCGAGGCAGTTCAGGACAATCGGGTTTCAGCTCTGTTTCAGCCGTGTTTCGTCGCGCCGAAACGGTGATGACCAGCCTGCCTGTGTGCACAATTGAACTTGAGCGCAACCGGTCGCGGCGGCCCTCCCGCTTCGCTGTTCTTTAACTGCTGCGCCCTAACGTCCGCATGTTTGAGGGCTGCAGGAGTTTGACGAGATGGGCGTGAAGTGCGCGGGATGTGCCGACGGGACGGAACTGCCGTTCGCATTCAAGATGGCGTTCCAGCCGATTGTCGATGTGACCGAGAGCAGGATCTGGGGCTATGAAGCGCTGGTGCGCGGCCCGAACGGCGAGAGCGCCCACAGCGTCCTCAGCCAGCTCACCGACGATCAACTCTACCGCTTCGACCAGGCCGCCCGCGTCATGGCGATCGAGACCGCGGGCAAGCTGTTCGCCGATCCGCGCGCGCGCCTCTCGATCAATTTCATGCCGAACGCGGTGTACGAGCCGCGCGCCTGCATCCAGAAATCGCTCGAGGCCGCGCGCCGCGCGAATTTCCCTGCGTCCAATCTGATGTTCGAGTTCACCGAGAACGAGCGGATGAGCGATCCCGCACATGTCGAGAACATCGTGCGCGCCTACAAGGCCCTCGGCTTCTGGACGGCGCTGGACGATTTCGGCGCCGGCTATGCCGGCCTCGGCCTGCTTGCCCGGCTGCAGCCGAACCTCATCAAGATCGACATGGAGCTGCTGCGCGACATCCATCTCAGCCATGCCAAGCAGGTCATCGTATCGGGCGTGGCAGCCATGGCGCGCGAGCTCGACATCACGGTTTTGGCCGAGGGCGTCGAGAACGAGGCCGAACTGACGGTGCTGCGGGCCGCCGGCATCGCGCTGTTCCAGGGTTATCATTTTGCCAAGCCCGGCTTCATGTCGCTGCCGGCGGTGCGGGGATTTCAGCGCATGGAGGTGTCCCTCGCCGGGTGAGATCTGCCTCGCCGGGTTCTCTTCGATAACGGTTCATAACCAAAAGCCCGCGCGGATTGCTCCACGCGGGTTTTTGCTTACCGCTCGAGCAGCGTTCCGCAAGAACTCAGCACTAGGTCCAAGACGTCAATTGGACCTGTCTTCTCTGGAACATCGTAATATTGCCGCTTATTCCCGGCCTGGCCCGAACCAAGTCGCGCCGCCTGCGTTGATGCGCACAACGGAGGCTTCGATGCTGGATTTGAGACTTGTGGCGACATCGCTGGCTATGCTGATTGCACTGCTGTCCGTGGCACTGGCCGATCCCGCCAGGGAGCAGGTCCGGCCCGCGGTTCAAGGCGCCACTGACGCGCGCCCGATCCGCGTCATCCTTCCCGCACCTTGGGAGCCCGCCACGACGCAGGCCGAAGCACACTCGACGAAGTGAGGTGCCGGCATAAAGGCAAGCTCGGAGGAAGACGGCCCTCTATTGCTTGCCGCGCTTCTGCGTAACAAGCTTCAAGCCGATCCCGTGCTACCAGGCGCGCGCCCTCACGGCCGCCCCGCTGCGATCGAGCTCGAGCGCAATCTCGTCGGGCCGCCGGCCCGCTTCGGCCAAGGCCGCTCGTGGTCTTGCACCGTCCATTTCTTCAACAGCGGGTCGCGGGATTGCATGTGGGAGTCGTCTCGCCTGCGCGGCGCGTTGGATTCGGCGACCCCAATCAGCATCAGCCGCAGAGCGCGCATAACAGGACAAACCGGCAAACGTTCCTAAACTGATTTCGATGCACGCGGCATTCGCATAAGACGAGCTGCGGCACTCGGAAGCTACGAACTCAAAGCAACCAATTCGAATCTCACTTGTTGTCGCCGGCACATTCACTGCCGGAGGACAAAAAAATGCGACGTCTTACTCTACTTGCCACGACCATGTTGCTGCTCGCAGCGGTGCCCGCAAGCGCACAGTCTCAGCCTGCCCAGAGCGGGCCGGGCAACAACGCCGTCAACAGCGCGGACCAGAACAACTCGAACAAGCCTGTCGCCGGCCGCAACAGCTTCACCGAGGGCCAGGCGAAATCGAAGATCGAAGAGGCGGGATATTCCAATGTCTCCGGCCTAAAGAAGGATGACCAGGGCGTCTGGCGCGGCAAGGCCGACAAGGCCGGCACCAAGGCTGACGTCAGCCTGGACTTCCAGGGCAACGTCAATCCCGCCAAGTAACGCGCCAAATAGCGCGCAAAGCAATCAGGAGACCTGACACATGACCACCACCATCTCTCGCCTCTACGACACTTACTCCGACGCCGAGAGCGCCGTGACCCGGCTCGAAGGCGCCGGCGTGCCGCATTCCGACATCAGCATCGTCGCCAACAACTCCGACAATTGGTATGGCTCGCGCTCCGGCAAGGTCGACCGCGATCGCGACGGCGTCGATGATCGTGCCGAAGGCGCCGGGACCGGAGCCGGTATCGGTGCGGGCCTCGGCGGCGCGGCCGGCCTGCTCGCGGGCCTCGGCCTGCTGGCGATCCCCGGTCTCGGACCGGTCGTCGCAGCGGGTTGGCTCGCCGCAACCGCAGTCGGCGCAGCTGCCGGTGCGGCCACGGGCGGCATTGTCGGTGCCCTGACGGAAGCCGGCGTCTCCAAGGAAGAAGCCTCGCGTTACGCCGAGGGCGTTCGCCGCGGCGGCACGCTGGTGACCGCGCGGGTGCCCGGCCAGGATCGCGCCCGTCTCGATGCTCTGTTGCACGAGCGCGCCGTGAACCTGCAGGAGCGCAGCGCGGCCTGGCAGAAGTCCGGCTGGAACGACTTCGATGCCGCGAGCCCGCCGCTTTCGCCGGAAGATATCGGCCGCGAGCGTCAGCTCTACGGCACGAGCACGCGTCGCTAAGCGTTCTCGGATTGCACGACCAGGGCCCCGCGGTGCGGGGCCCTTTCTCATGGGCGAACACGCCGTCAGCCGAGTGCCAAATCGTCCCGATGCTCTCATCCGTCCGATGCCTTGCCCGGCAGATCAAAATTTTATCTCAAATGCAACATAGCGGATTTGGCGAAATGCAATCTCTTCGCGCCATGCTGGGACATGTGCTTGCGCGAATGCAATCGGGACAACGTCGGAGAAATCGCCCATGTACTACGTCGCCGCTGCATTGCTGGTGCTGTCGGGACTGTTCTATTCCGCGAGCCATCACGAGATCGGCTCGCTCGGCGTTACGATGTGCAGCTATGGCGGCGCATTCTGCGATAACCCGCTGATCGTCTTTGCCGGCGCGGCGCTGGCCGCCGCCTGGGGCATGTTCGTCAGCATCAAGTAGCGCGGCGGCGCAGGCTATCATCCCTGGCCCTCGACATCCCCGTCACCTGGCGCGGGCAAGCCTCACGGACCCCGGCGGTGAGCCGACGCAAACTCTGGGATGATCGCAATCTACTCCTGTTTTGCCCGACAGTCAAGCTGATTTAGGCTTAACCGAAATATTGGATCGCCCGCGCGGTGAGGAACTTTCGTTCCCTCGTCAGCATTTGCTATGAAAGTAGCCGCGCCCCGACGAGGTCCGTTCATGAGCGACAGCGCTCTCACGCCGACGAAATCCGCGCCGACGCTGTTGCAAAGGCTGGGGCCGGGACTGATCACGGGAGCTGCCGACGACGATCCGTCCGGCATCGCCACCTATTCGCAGGCCGGGGCGCAATTCGGCTACGGTCTGCTGTGGACGGTGTTTCTGACCACACCGTTCATGATCGCGATCCAACTCGTCAGCGCGCAGATCGGCCGGGTCACCGGCAAGGGGCTCGCCGCCAACATCATGCAGCTCGCGCCGCGCTGGGCGGTATTGGGCCTCGTCGCCATGCTCGTTGCCGCGAACACGTTCAACATCGCCGCCGACATCGCCGCGATGGCCGAGGCGCTCTCGCTCGTGATCGGCGGGCTCAACCACGAGCACGCGCTGATCTTCGCGGCGGGCTCGACCCTGCTCCAGGTGTTCCTGCCCTATCGCCGCTATTCGCCGGTGCTGAAATTCCTCACCTTGGCGCTGTTCGCCTATGTCGCGACCGCCTTCACCGTCAAGATTCCGTGGAGTACGGCACTGCTCGCCGCGGTGTGGCCGAAGGCCAATGTCAGCGCCGAGTATTTCATGATGGTGGTCGCCGTGCTCGGCACCACCATCAGCCCGTATCTGTTCTTCTGGCAGGCCTCGCAGGAGGTCGAGGAGATGAACCAGGGCCGGCGCGACAAGCCGCTCCGCGAGCTCAAGCGCGGCGGCAACCACGAACTCGACCGCATCAAGACCGACACCCTCGCCGGCATGCTGCTCTCCAACGGAATTGCCTTCTTCATCATCCTGACCACGGCTTCCGTGCTGCATGCGCATGGCATCACCAAGATCAATTCGGCGACGGAGGCGGCCGAAGCGCTGCGGCCGCTGGCCGGCGATTTCACCTTCGCTCTGTTCGCGCTCGGCATCATCGGCACGGGCCTGCTCGCGATCCCGGTGCTGGCGGGCTCGGCCGCCTATGGCGTCGCGGAGATCTTCGGCTGGCGGGCGACGCTGGAGGCCAAGCCCGACGAAGCGGTCGGCTTCTACACCATCATCGCCGCGGCAACCATCATCGGCTTCGGCCTCGGCTTCACCGGGATCGACTCCATCCACATGCTGGTGTGGAGCGCGGTGCTCAACGGTATCGTCGCCGTGCCCATCATGGCGATGATGATGCTGATCGTCTCGAGCCGCGCGATCATGGGCCGCTTCAGGGCCCGCTCATGGCTGATCGCGCTGGGCTGGCTCGGCACCGCGCTGATGGCGCTGGCCGTGCTCGCTCTGCTCGGCTCGTCGGTGTTGGGCTAACGAAGCTACGGCGTCACGGGATTGACGGTCGGGGACGTTTTGGGCCCGGGCCGCGAGGGCTCGATCGGCGATCTCGGGCTGGTCGGGAGCACCGCGGCGCCGGCGGCCCGTGCCGCTTCTCCGGTCGTTGCATACATCGCAACATGGGCCGGCTGCGTCTTGGCGCGGTTCCATGGACCGTGGTCGACGATCAGCATGGCTGCAATCGTGACACCCGCCACGATGAGCGCGATCACGCCGGGGTGGCGTAGGGCGATAGATATGGAGCTCGCGAAACGACCATTTGTCATCGAAGTATCCGCTATTTTCCCATCGCAGGTTAATTCAGAGCCGCCCCTCTCGGTTCCCCGCTCCCGTCAGGCGGGTTCCAACAGTGCACAACCCGGGCCCGCGTGGTCGCCCTCCCGCCCATGTTCAGTCAGGAGGATGCAAGGCTTCAAATCAGCCAGTCATGGGGCGCAGGTCCAACGCCGTGATGCGGATCGGTAATGCCGTGGCTGGCGGCGTGCTCGTCGAATGAACCAGGGACAATCTCGGCGATCATCTGGGGGGCATCTTTCTGACCGGGGGTAACGTGGGGATTGCCATGCTCTTTGGACTCGACGACCGCGACGCGCGTGGAAGGAGCCACGTCGTCATCGAAGCGGAACACTGGTTCTTGATCTGCGCTTCCAAGCTTGAATGCCGCTTTCACCGGCACAGCTTCCGATGGGTTTGCACCGGCATGTGCTGCCTGCTGCGCGTTGCCATGATCCGTGTTGCCGTGAGTTGCGACGCTCTCGCTTGGGTCCGCTGCTTTGGCTGATGTTGAGCTGGAATTCGTGTGTGCCGCGCTGCCGGATTCGGCCGTCCTCGCTGCTCCTGGCGAACCGTCCAAAGCCTGAGAATGGCCTTCTTTGCCATCACTGACGCCGTTGCCGGGTTTGGGCTCCGCCCCGGCCATCTCCACGGCCACCACCTTGATCGGGCCCCGCTCCGCAACCTTCTGTGAGTGGCCGTGCTCCGTCTGCCCGGGCGTTTCGGCGCTCTCGCCCGCTTCCGCTCCTTTGGCGGAAGCCGATTGGCTCGAGTTGCCGTGCGCGCCACCGCCTGGCTCTGCCGTCTTCGCTGCTCCTTGCATACTGTCCGGCGCCTGGGAATGGTGGTCATTGCCAAGACCGACGCCCTTGCCGGGTTTGGACTCAGTTTCGGCCTTTTCCGTCGCCTTTTCCGAACCTGGTTCCGGACTGTGCTCAGAGTTACTGTGGCCGGTCCTGTCGGCGGTGTTGAAGTCCGGCTGGACCATCTCGCTCTGCTTCGTCGACGCAGCCCCGGTATTCGGGTGAGTCGGCTCATTCTTCCAGGAGAGGTTTTCCACCGTCGGAGGCGACGCACCCTGACCAGGCGCGATTGATGATCCGTAGGCGGGCACACCGGACGCACCCGCATTCTCGTCTGCTGCATCCGCAGAATCGCTGCTGTAGGTGCCGGACTTGGCCGCCGTCCCAGAGCCGGTTCGAACGTGCGCGAATTGAAAGCTCAAGCCGTCATCGGCCGAAGCGCTCCAAACGCCGGCCTCCCCGAGCGGCTCCTCACTCGCGTGGCTGCTGCTCATACTGGAAGCCGTCTCATCGGTTGCGGACGCCAGGATCAGCGCCTGTTCGAGTTGCTCAAGGGTAACCGCGACAGCCGCGCCCCCCGATTGCTGAACGACATCCGACTCCGCAACGGAGACAATTCCCTGCATGTGGATTTCGAGCAGGCCGCGGTCTCCGACATCGAGGATGTGGTCGGTTGGATTCACATAGACGATCGTTTGATTGCTTGCGGGGTCATAGATCCAGGCGAGGGTATGTGGCGGGATGGATTTGGCTGCCGCCGTCAGATGCAGCCAGGCGAGTGCCCCGAAAGCCGCAAGATTGAGCCGGCCCGGCCCGGATGCGTCATCCAGGACGGAATCGGAAGAGGCAGACTTGGCGCCGGTCGGAGAGCGATCAACACCATTCTCGCTGTTACCCCCCAACAGCTGATCGCCGCTGTGTCCGCGCGGGCGGGGATCGTGACCCGGGTCCACTACGCCGACTAGTGCTTGGAGGTTGTGAGCCGCGGCGTCCGGGCCCTCTTCGCCCCGAACGCGCTCTTGCGCGATGTTGTTCGCAGTGGTCACCGAGGCAGAATGCGGACCGAAATCGTGTGAAAGGAAATGAGGTGCTGCGTTGTCTGCGGGATTGGCATCGACATGCGTGATCGCGGCCAGTTTGGTGGCATTGTCCCCGATGCTAGCCAGGAAGCTGTCGATGGAAGCCTGATCCAGTTCATGCGACTGCGCGGCGTGCTGGACATCGCTCAGTTCGTAGATCAATGCCCCGGCGAGAGCGGCGAAGGTGCCATAGGCTCCGTGAATCGACATCGGATTCGAAGCAAGCCGCGGAAGGTGATCTTCCCCTGTACGGTCACCTCCGCTCAGAGCGTCATTGGTCCCTCGCAGCAAGAGCGCCGGCAGACTTGGCGTGCCCGATCCTGCCACGACATCCTTCCAGGGTTTCGAGCCCAGGAGTTGCTCCGCTGCGCGCAGCGCTTCCATTGCCGCGGACGGGCTCGCGGCTTGGCTTGCTTTGGCAAGCAGGTCCCTCTCCGTGAATGGTGGCGTGTCGCCGGATTTCGAGACGATGAGATGCTGGAGAATGGCTTTCTTGCAGACCTCATATTCGGCGTGCTCGCCTTTCTGACCGTGGTCATCATCATGCGCAAATATGTCGTTGGCTTCCGACGCCTTGAGCTCGTCCGCAATTGCGACCGCCAGAATGCCCAGCGCGAGCACGCTGAAACCAGAGGTGCGTTGCAGCAATGAGATGGTCGCGAGCACCGTTCTATTGGTGATCTCGAGCTTCTGAAAGATATTATGCAGATGGACTTTGACCGTCCCTTGGGAAACGTCGAGCTGGCGAGCGATCTCCTTGTTCGACATTCCTTCCGAGACCAACCGAACGATCTGACGTTCCCGGGGCGTCAACAGCTCGAGCATCTTTTCGATCTTGCTGCCGCCACCCGCTTCCCTGCCGGCGGGCGAGAGATCGGAGGGCTCCAGCGAGACACCGCTTTTTCCCATCAGCCGCAGTGATTGCAGCATGGTGCCGGGAGCGGCATCTTTGGAAATTGCGCTGCAAGAGCCGGCAGCGATCGCTGCGGTCAGATCGTGATTGCCGCCGGCTTCGGTAAAGAACACCAGGCGCGTGGAAAGCTTCTCGACTTTCGCAATCGCCAGGATGTCGGATGCGGTCAGGTCCGGCAGGGTGTCGGCAATGAGTGCGACGTCGGGCGACAAACTCCTGATAGCTTCGAGGCAGCTTGTCCCGTCGCTAGCCGAGGCGACGATATCGAAATCCTGCTGTGTCCCGAGGACCGACTTCAGCCCCTGCAGGACGATCGGTTGCCGATCAACGATCGCAAGCCGGATGGGTTTGAGTATCCGGTGCTTGGCGGACGCGTCCAACATCGACTTTGCCTCGGCCCGGTCCTCTATGTCCTTCGGCATATGGCCGTGGCCGGGTGGCTTATTAAAATATGACGAGTGGATTTGGTTCCCTTGGCGGAAATCAGTTTGGACGGCAGCAAGTGACAAATAGCTCTTTTGACCCAATGGCCGTGGCCGTGGACTGGCTTGATGCCTACCGCGCTGGCGATATCGAAGCGATCTTGGAGCTTCATGCAGACGATGCCGTAGTGCACTGCGGCTGCAGCGGCGTCCAGACGATCACCGGCCGCGAAGCCCTTCGTGCCTATTGGATCCAGCACCTCCAAAAATATCCCGCGGGCACGCTGGACGATCTCAACCCTTCAGACCGGGGAACCGTGATTTCGTACGTCACCAGTAAGGGCGTCATGAGCGCGAATTTGGCGTTTGACGCCGCCGGGAGGATCAAGGTTCTAGACTGCGGGCGCTTGCACTAGAGCGGCCCGGACCGGCCGTCCGCGGCGTGTCGGCAACTAATTCCCAAACGTCGTCCGCAAGGCGGTTACGATGACCGCCGAGATGAGAAACGAAATCGCGAGCAGCGTCCAACTCGGACTTGTGCTCCCGCGAACTACGCGCGCGACGAACATTTTAATGGTGGTCAACATTCGTCTCTGGGAAGCCGGCACAGGTAGGCTATCCCGAAGCTGGCGAGTTCTTCGGCATCGCTCTCGCGCTCTTCCCTTCTCCTGAGCAAATGGCGTTCCAGCAGGCATCGCCGGCTGTCGAACAGGTCGACCTCGGGATGACGCGCCCGGTACACCGTCCACGCCGTTTCGGCGGCATTCTTCAAGACGGCGTCGTCCACGATGATGCTCTCCAGACACCTGTATCCATGCTGCCAACTCACGGCATCGTCTATATTTCCACTTTTTCCCGATTAACTTTGGTCGAAACGACCAGATCGTCCGCCATGGCGCCGGCCGTGATGGCGGCCCCGCCGGATACGATGTGCCGCATCGATGGAGCGGCGGCTCCACCACGACCACCTCGTGGTACGGCAACGGCATCATCGCCATTGGCGAGCGCTACACCTCAAAGGCCGCGCTGCAATAAACGTGGCTTTTTCCTATGAGGCGAGACGTTTCGCTAAGTTCGCGGGGCGGCTGTGACGGCGTAGCAGGTTGCTGCGGAGATGCAGCGGGCGACTTGGGCGGCTCTGCCGGAGCAACAGACTCGCCCCCGCCGTGGGGCACACAGGTGCCGACGTTGCTTAGCAGTCTTTTCGCCTCGAGCTCGCGCGCCTTCTTGTAGTCGCTACGCCGGTCGATTCTTGCAGCGGCCAGCCGGTCCCAGGCATCGAACGCATCGGAGTAATGCTGTCGCATTTGCGCCTCGGCGGACAGGCAGTCGCTGAACTTGTCGAAGACGAGATCGGTGTTGACGGGCGCGACGCCACCCACGAGGACCACGAGCATCCATTTCATGGTGTCCGCCTATTCACGTCTGCATTGGCAAAATGCGGCCGCGTCGCCGCTGGGGTTTGAGAAAAAAAGGCCCCAGCTCGCGGGTATATTGGGGGGCATTGGAGCTGGGGCCATGCGGGGTCACCCTTGGGGAAGGGCATCGGGAAAACTTGGCAATTGCGAGAATGTTCCCCCGCGCAGCTTAAAGTCTCGCGGAACTCTGAGAAAGCCCCCTTGCCGGCAGAGCTGCAGTCCGCCATCGATACGGCCCTGTCGCAACTGCCGGGTGACAAGCTGCGCCCCATCTAGCAGATGGGCGTTCGTAGCCTTCGTCAGCCGCCGCTTCACTCGCCCGGAGCGATCGCATTGCTCGGCGTCGGCCGGTCGGTGATCTGCTGGCCGAACAGGCTACCGATCAGTTCGACGGCGGTGCGCGCCGTCCGGCCACGCTCGTCCAGGAAGGGATTGAGCTCGACGATGTCGACCGATCCCACCACGCCGGAATCGTGCAGCAGCTCCATGATCAGGTGTGCTTCGCGATAGGTCGCGCCACCCGGCACCGTGGTGCCGACGCCCGGCGCCACGCTGGGATCGAGGAAATCGACGTCGAAACTGACATGCAGCACGCCGTTGCTCGCCTTGACCCGTTCGATGACCCGCCGGATCAACACGGCGACGCCAAACTCGTCGATCTGGCGCATGTCGACAACCCTGATCCGGCGTGCGCGCATCAGCTCTTTTTCGAGCTTGTCGATCGAACGCGCGCCGAATAGATCGAGCCTGTCAGGGGTGATCGAAGCGCGCGGATCGTCACCGAGCAGGCCGTCGAGGCCGGGCTCGCCGCACAGAAACGCGGCCGACATGCCATGCATATTCGCGGTAATCGTCGTCTCCGGCGTGTTGTAGTCGGCGTGGGCATCGAGCCAGAGCACGAACAGCTCGCGTCCCCGGTCCTGCCAATGGCGCGCCATGGCGTTCACCGATCCCATCGAGAGCGTGTGATCGCCGCCGAGGAAGATCGGCAGCGCGCCGGTTTGCGCGATCTCATGGCCTCGTTGGCTCAGAACGCGCGTCCAGCGCTGGATCTCGCGGTAGTGATTGGCCCTTTCGGGCGGCCTGTCGGTGAGATCCCCGACTTCGGCCACGGAAAGATCGCCATAGTCGACGACCTCGAAATCCAGGCTTTCGAGCAATGTCGCAAGGCCCGCGGTACGCAACGCCGCAGGGCCCATCAAGGTGCCGCGCTGCGACGCCCCCATGTCGATGGGAGCACCGAGTAAAGCGATGCGCCGGGCTCGATCCGTCATGGTTCGATCGGTCACGGCTGTCTCCTGACGTCAACGAGGTCGAGCCAGCCTAACAGAGATTCGCCCCCGTCGTTTCCCGGGCACAAACGCCTCATCCGACATATCATTCGGAACAAAGGCCCGCGCGCTGAATTGCTTATCCAAGGCCGGCACCCGCCGTAAACCACGGCGCCTCTCGCGGATAGCCAAAGGTCGTCAGACCCGCTGTTCAAAACGAGCGCTCGCGCGGATAGCCAAAGGTGTCGGCCTCCATTCTCACGCTTGGAGATCGCGCTTGAGCACCGAGATACCGCAGTCAGAGCACCAACCCGGCATGGCCGAGCGCGCCATCGATACAGCGGCGGACGTCTCCCGCACGATTGGTGAAGTGGCCGGAGGGCTGCATTCGGCAGTCGGCCGCCTGACCTCTGCCGTCGAGGAATCGCGGAAACCTGGTGGGACTCTCGCGACAGTCGCATCGATCACGCGCGAAGCGCCGCTTGCCAGCCTGTTCGTCGCCTTCCTTTTCGGGGTCGCGGTCGCCCGCCGCCGATAGACAGCGAGGCCACCTGGCTCAGGCGGCACTGACCGCGTCGAGTTCCGGCGCCAGGAATTGCTTTTCAAACGACTGCGCAGGCATCGGACGGCCGAAGAAGTATCCCTGACCTTCTTCACATCCCATGCTGACCAGGAAGTCGGCGGTTGCACGATCTTCGATGCCTTCCGCCACCACGGTGAGACCGAGCCGCTTGCTGAGGCCGATGGTCGAACCGACGATCGCCGCGTCGTCGGAATTCGAGAGCAGCCCGGACACGAACGACCGATCGATCTTGAGCCCGTCGAGCGGAAACTTCTTCAGATAGCTCAGGCTCGCGTAACCAGTACCGAAATCGTCGAACAGGATGCGGACGCCAAGCTCCTGAATGCGCTTGAACATGTCGAGCACGCGGCGTTCATCATCGAGCAGGATGTCTTCGGTCACCTCGATTTCGAGCAGGGACGGTGTCAGCCCCGTCGATTCCAGCAATGTCGCAACCGAATGCGCGAGATCGCCGGACTGGAGCTGCGACGGCGACAGGTTGATCGCGACGCGCACGCCGCTTCCGGACAGCTCCCAGCCGCGCGCCTGACGGCAGGCGGTTTCCATCACCCAGTTCGCGATCCGCTCGGACAAGGCCGAGGTGTTGACCACCGGCATGAACTCTCCGGGCGAGACGTAGCCGCGCACGGGGTGCCGCCAACGGATGAGCGCTTCGGCGCCGACAAGGCTGCCGTCGGTCAGACGAACCTGGGGCTGGTAGAACAGCTCGAACTCGCCGCGATCCGCGGCGAGCGCCAACTCGCTCTCCAGCGTCAGCCGGCTCTCCAGTTCCTGCCTGATCGCAGCCTCGAAGATCACATGGCTGCCGCGCCGCGTCATCTTTGCCTTGCTCAGCGCCAGATGACCATTGCTGAGAAGTTCGTCGGCGCCCTGTCCGCCTTCGCCATAGACAGCGACGCCGATGCTGATTCTGACGCGATGCTGGCGCGTGCCCGTCGCCAGCGGCGTTTCGAATGCACGCGCGATCCGCTCGGCGAATTTCACGATCGGCTCACTGCCATCTGCGGCTTCGCGCGCAATGGCGAATTCATCTCCGCCGAGCCGCGCGACGATCGCCCCATCTCCGGCCTGCCCCTCCAGGCGAATGGCAACCGCCTGCAGTACGAGGTCTCCCGCCGAATGCCCCAGCATGTCGTTGATGCTCTGGAAGCCGTCGAGCCCGATGACGAGCAACGCGACCTCGCGAGGCTTTCGCTCCGCATTCGCGATCATGCCGACCAGGCGGGCGTGCAGCGTGTTGCGGTTGGCAAGGCCGGTCAGCGCGTCATGTTCGGCAAGATATTTGACGCGTTCGGCTTCGCGCTTGCGGACCGAGATGTCGCGCAGGATCGCGCCGTACTGGAAACCCTCCGTTCCCTGCCAGCCCGAAAAGCTCGCCTCGACGGGGAAGGTTTCACCATTCTTGCGCCGGCCCTCGAACTCGACGACGACCGCGCCGCCCGGAACCAGGAGCGCCTGGCGCGCGGCGTCATGCATGGACGGCCTTGCATCACCGTCCGCCGGCACGACGCACAGCGTTTCGAACGGACGGCCGATCATCTCCGCCGGCGCGTAGCCGAAGATCGCGCTCGCGCCGGGATTCCAGACCGTGATCCGATGATCCTCGTCGGTGCAGACGAGACCGTCACCAAGCGACATCGCGATGCGGTGAAAGCGGCTCTCGGCGATGCGTCCCAGGAGACCACGGAAATCGATCTCGTCCAGCGCAATCGCGGTCAGATAAGCGACGATCGCGATGTGGAACAGCGATGTGTCAATGACGAGGGACCATCTTGCCTGCACGAGGGCTGCGACGAGTTCGACAACCGCCCCGGCGGCGACCAGGACCGCGACGCGAATTCCCGGCGCGAGGCGGCGCCACGAATACATCATCAGCAGGCAGATCACGCCCAGACCCAGGATCATGCCGATATCGGACGTCCAGCGCAGCATCCGGTTCTGGAGGATCGATTCTGCGGCCAGCGCCTGGAGGACCGGCCCCGAGACGATCTTGCCGTTGGGAACGCTGAAGCGGTCGCCGAGCTCGAGCGCAGTGGCGCCGACGATGATCTTCTTGCCTCTCAGCCTGTCGAGAGCAGCGGTATCGCCGCGCAGCACGTCGACATAGGAGACGCTGGGAATGGAGGCTGCACGAATGCTGAAATCGATCAGGAAGGGCGGCCGCCGGTTGGCGTCCTGCCCGGCCAGCACGACGGCCATCGACGGCATCACGGCATCGCCAAGCTTCTCACCGAACGGATAGCGGCGAACGAGTCCGTCGGATTCGACTGCGACGTTGACGACCGCCGGCCACGACTGGTTGCTGAACGATTTCAGGGGACGGTTGATGTGGGCCGCACCGCCATTCGGCGTCGGCTGCTTGAAGGACGCCAGGATCGTCGAGCCGCCGGCTTCGCGAAGGGCCTGGACGAAGGCCTCGTCCGAAGCCGGATCCGAGGGTGTGCTGAAATCGACGTCGAAGGCGATATCCGCCGCTCCCGCCGCCTCGAGCCTGTGCAACAGCTCCGCGTGGAGCCGGCGCGGCCAGGGCCACACCCCGATCCGATCGATGGACGGCGCGTCGATAGCCACCACGACGACATTGCCGCTGGCCGCACGCGATTGCCAGCTGAACCGTAGGTCGGTGAGCGCGTTGCGAAGCGCACCATGCCATCCCGTGGACAGCACGATCGCAAGCGCGATCGCGACGAGAATATGCGGCCGATAGCGTTTCACCCGATCCTCCCGCGCACCCGCTTCTGCAGGTGCGTCCCTCATCCCCTAGTAAACCGCCTCAGCGCCTGCCATAGGCGTGGCCATGGCCGTTGCTGCCGTTACCGCCGCCGTTCCCATTGCCGTTGCCGTTGTTGCCCCTGCCGTTGCCGGTGGCACCGTTATTGCCATTCCCGTTACCGTTGTTGCCGTTACCGCTATTGCCGTTGTTGCCGCCGGAGTTTCCAGGGCTGTCGCTGGATGCACCTGCTGCCGCTGCCGCGATCGCCGCACTCGCAGCCGATGCGCTGCTGCTAGCAGTTGCCGCACCGCTCGTCGTTGCCGCAGTCTGGACGGAGCTGTTGGATGCCGGGGCATTCGATTTGCCGTCGCTCCAGACCGTCTCAGAACCGGTGTTGGCGTTCGCGTTGCGCACCTGTCCGGGAGCAACCGCGCCGCGGGCGAGCCCATTGGTGACCTTGTGGACATTCAGCTTGACCTCGCCGAGCGAGTTCGAAATGCGCACGACGCCGGCCTTGGAAACATGACCTCCGGCCGCCTGATGCGATGCCTTCGGCACGCCAGCCGCCTTGGTCCCCTTGTCGATCGGACCGAGCGCATGGATCGCATGGCCGCTCGCGGCATTGCGCGGCGCTGACAGGCCCGATTTCGGCACGGGGACACGCTCGATCGTCGAGGCGCGCGGCTTGCCGTGCTCGATCGGATTGAACGTGCCTGCACCGCTCAGGCTGAGACCGGGCTTGCCGCGCTCAAAGACCGTGGCCGCTTGACCCGGCATGACCTGGGCGATCTGTCCCGTCTTGAAGTCGGAGACTTCGACCTGGCCGCGGAGCACGCCGACCTTGGTGCTGCCAGCTCCCACCGTGACGCTGAACTGCGTTCCTTTCACCACGGCGGCGAGATAGGGCGTCTCGACCTCGAAATGCTTGACGTTGCGCTTCTCGACCTCGAGCAGGATCGATCCCGCCTGCTGGACGATGGTGGTCGAAAGCCCATCCTTCTTCTCGGCCGGCAAGCCGACCACGGAGTTCGGAGAGATCAGAATGGTTTCCTCGCCGCGGACGAGCAGCACCCGGCCATTGCGTCCGGTGCGGATGGTATTGCCGGGCTTGAGCGTCGCTTCCTGGTTCAGCGACACCTGTTGCGCGCCGTCGGTCGCGACCCATACTTCGCCGGTGGCCTTGCTGACCGACCAGACGCCGTCCTCCGCGGCGAATGCACCGGAAGCCGCTCCGAGGGTCAGCGCCACCACGAAGGCCCACCGCATTCCAATTCTGCCAAGCATGACGATCCTCAGTCCGCGTTACAGCCCGATCTGAGGAGTATCCGAAATCACTCAAGAGAGGATTAGCGGCAAGCGGCCAGCCAAGAGGGTGCCTTAACCAATCATTGACCATAAAAAACTATGAAAAATCATGCGGCTAACGAAGCCTTACCGTTCCATCAGAGAATCTCCGCCAAACTACGGGGGCAGGTTCGCTGCGCGGGCTGAGAGGCGGCATCTCCTTACCGCGCTGGTGTTGATGGCACCGATTTTTGCGGGTATTCCGCAGGCCTTCGCCCAACAGGCGAACCAGCCGGGCTTCGATCCGCGCCAGCCCGAGAAATATTTCGATAACCAAACCGAGCGAGAATCGCTGAGCCGGCCTCCGGTTCAGCTTCCGAGCGTCGGGCAGCCGAACACCGGCGGGGATACCAAGCCGCAATTCGTGCTGCGCGGCGTCACCGTCAGCGGCGCCCACGCTGTCTCCCAGGATCGTATCGCCACGGTCTATCAGTCCTATCTCGGCAAGCAGGTTTCGCAGGCGGATCTCGCTGCGATTGCCGGCGCGATCAGCGAGCTCTACCGCGCCGACGGATTCCATCTGAGCCGGGCCATCGTGCCGCCGCAGGACATTGCCGATGGCCGCGTCCGGATCCAGGTGATCGAAGGCGCCATCGTGCAGGCCGAGCTGAAAGGCGACGGCGCCGAGCAGTTCGGCGTAAGGCCGATGCTTGGGCCGATTCTAGCCGAGCAGCCGTCGCGCCTGCCGACACTCGAACGTCAGCTCTTCCTCATCAACGGCAGGCCGGGCGTCCGGATCACCGATACCGCGCTGGAGGAGATCGGTGGTACGACCGGCCGCTTCCGCCTCATCGTCTTCTTGAAGACCTGGCACGTCTTCTCCTCGTTCGGCTTGGACAATCTCGGATCGTCATCGGTCGGCCCGTGGCAGACCTACGCGACCGGCGCCTTCAACTCCTACCTCACGCCTGGAGACACGCTGGCAGTCAACCTGTCGACGATTGCCAACGACCCGCGCCAGCTCGGCTTCACCCGTTTGTCCTACGACGCGCCGGTCGGCATCGACGGCCTGCGCCTCGGCGGGTCGGTGCTGTACAGCGCGGTCAGGCCGGGCGATGCCCGCCGC
Source organism: Bradyrhizobium symbiodeficiens (assembly GCF_002266465.3). Taxonomy (NCBI): domain Bacteria; kingdom Pseudomonadati; phylum Pseudomonadota; class Alphaproteobacteria; order Hyphomicrobiales; family Nitrobacteraceae; genus Bradyrhizobium; species Bradyrhizobium symbiodeficiens. The sequence continues at coordinate 5,255,082 of NZ_CP029427.2, forward strand.
CTCGACAACGACATCACGACGACCGAGGCGTTCGAGCTGCGGGTCAGCATCGTCCCGCTCCAGTCGCAATCCTCCACGCTCACGTTGACTGCGGCGACGACCTTCAGCAACGTGTCCGAGCACGACCGTTACGGTCCCTGGTACAACGACCATATCAGGACCGCGAGCCTGACCGCCGATTACCGGCTGCAGGATCGCTTCGGCGGCACCAATCTTGCGACGCTGACCTACCGCCACGGCCTCGACATCTTCGGCGCCTCGCATTTCGACGACGAGCTGTTGTCGCGCGCCGGCGCCTCCTCGAACTTCTCGGTGCTGAACCTCTGGTTCACGCGCTACCAGACGCTCAGCGATGCCTGGTCGCTCAAGCTCTCCGCGGCGAGCCAGACGGCATCGCGGCCGCTGTTCACCTCGCAGCAATTCTATCTCGGCGGCGCGGCCTTCGGCCGGGGCTATGGCGCGGCCGAGATCAGCGGCGACAATGGCCTTGCCGGCTCGCTCGAACTGCGCTTCGACCAGAAGCTCAATTTCCGCTACTGGACCGGCTATCAGCTCTACGCCTTTGGCGACGCTGGCGCAGTCTGGAACGACGGTTACCACCTGAGCGACAGCCTGTCGCTGACGTCGGCCGGAGCCGGTGTGCGCTTCTTCATGCCAGACGATCTCCAGGCCGATCTCGCCGTGGCCGTGCCTCTGAGCTACCGGGCGCCGGACAACCAGCGCCGCAGCCCGCGCTTCCTGCTCACCCTGTCGAGCGCATTCCGGCTCTGCCCCGAACGCGGCAACTCCGGCTGTCTCTAGTTGGCCTGTGGTTCGCGCGGCGGCGCGACATGCGGCCCTTTTGCGGCCTTGCTCACAGACTTGCCTAAATTTAATCCAGTAACCTGCTCACGGTCGCTCGATCCGGGAGTTACCAATGGCCATGTTCAGCGGAACGTGATTTGAGACGAGACGAATGAAGCGAGTTTTTGCAGTCCTGGCGTTTCTCTGCATCCTCGGCGTCGGGGAATATTTCGTCGTCAGCCGGTTCGCGATCCGCCACGAAACTTTGGCCCTGTATGACGCGGCGCGGCAGCGGCCGATCTCAGTCGAGGTGGCGGTGCGGCGCGATTACGAGACCAAGGCCAATCTCGGCCTCTGGAAACTCCCGCTCGCCATCATCAGCAACGGCAACACCGTCAAGGCCACCGAATATTCCTTCCTCGCCAACGTGCTCGCCGCGCGCGGCTATATGGTTGCCAGCATTCAGCAGGACCTGCCGAGCGATCCGCCGTTGATGACCCATGTCGGTCAGCCATATGTCGGCCGACGCGAGGTCTATATCCGCTGCGAAGCCAACATTCTTTTCGTGCTGGACAAGCTGAGGAGGCAGCAGGAGAACGTCGACTACGACCACATCACCCTCGTCGGCCATTCCAACGGCGGCGATGTCTCCATGTATGTGGCCCATCAACACCCGGAGCTGGTGTCGAAGGTGATCACGCTCGACAATCTGCGGGTGCCTTTCGTGCTCAGCGACGGCCTGAAGATCCTGTCCTTCCGGTCGAAGGACCCGCATTTCGTGACCGATCCCGGCGTGCTGCCGACACCGGAAGAGGCCAAGGCGCGCGGTATCGACATCGTCCATACCGGCGCGCAGCACACGGAAATGAGCGATCGTGGGCCCAACGCGGTCAAGGAGAAGATTCAGGAGACGCTCGACCGCTTCCTGCGTGACAGCGCCAGCAGCGCGCTCGCGCCGGCCGATACGAAAAGCCCGATGATCATGAATCCGGGCGACTATTAGCCGGGAACGCCTTGCGGCAGATCAAGGCGGCTCCGAGGCACGAGGCTAAAAAAGGTGATATGGCCCCGGAGAGACACGTGTCGAACTATATCGAAAGTCTTGAAGCGAAAGGTCTCGATACGAGAAGTCTCGTTACAAAGAGCCTTGGCCTGCCCGCGGCGAGAATGCCGGCCTTCGCAAGGCATCTCTATCGTTCCGTCCGCAAGCTGCTGCGGTCCATCATCGGCCGCATTGATCTCTCGCAATTTCCGGGATCGTGCTGCGGATAGCATGGCGATCGCCAACGAATTCATGAAGGTTGCTCTATGCGTCAGCATTTGAGACGAATTTACCTGCTGCTAGCCGTAACCTCGAGCTTCGGCACGTCGTCCGCTCTCGCAGCCGATGCCGATCACGGTGCCGACCTCGCCAAGCGCTGGTGCGCAAGCTGCCACGTCGTCGCGAACGGCCAGACCCAGGCGAGCGCGGACGTCCCCTCCTTTGTCTCCGTTGCGCTCAGACCGGACTTCAGTCCGGAGAGGCTCGCCTTCTTCCTGCTCGATCCGCACCCGAAGATGCCGAATTTCCCCCTAAGCCGAACCGAAGCTGGCGATATCGCGGCCTACATCGCATCGCTGCGCTAAAGCGAAACATCTTTAGGTCGAATCGATCGCTGCGGCTCGTTCACCGCTCGCGGGAGAGGGAACGCACCTCCGTCATTGCGGCAATCGGGGCTCATCTCGTTACGCGCAGAACACGACGCTTGCCACAAATGCAAATCCCTGCCGGCGGTCCGACAGGGATCAGCAGAACGGATGACGGACGGCGAACGAGGCCGTTCGGTGGCCCGTCATCGACCTTGGGTGCGCACGCAGAGAATCAGGACTTCCCCTTGCCCGGCTGCATGAGACTGCCGGTCATCTGGCGCATGTGATCTCCGGCACTGGTGAACTGGCTGCGCAGGAAGTCGGACTGGATTCGCATCGCTTCCTGGAGGTCGGTGGCATGAACCAGCTTGCGCGCATGCTCGAAGGCCGACTTCATGTTCTGCTCGGTGAAAACCAGCGCCTGCTTCGACACCTCCGTCCCCGCTCCTGGAACGGACGACATCGATTTGGTAGCGGCTTCGAAAAACATGCCGAATGCTTTTTCCGCCTGATCAATTGTCTTCTCGGCCAGGTCGCGCAGTTCGGCCGGAACTTCGAGCTTCGGTTCGATCATGGTCGCACTCCCTTCGTTTTCCCAATTGAATACCACACTTGCCGGATCGCCTTCCAGCGGCCAGGCTCGGGGACACCAGGTTTGGGGACGTCGCCGGCGGTCCGGCTCCGGCGCGGAAACGAACGGGAAAATGAAAGTGGAGGCGGAAAGCCGGCGCGCGGCCGGCTCAGGACAAGGGGTGCTCGGGAAGAGCCTCTTCGGTGGCGAGGTCTTCGACCAGCTTGATGACCTCGAAACGCTGTCGCGGCGCGAGCTTCAGAAACGCGCGGAGCAAGCGCAGGCTTTCGACGGTGCCGCTCGCGGGCGCACCGACCTTGAGGTGCAGTTCAGCCGCGAAATTGAGGTTTTTCATCTCGCACCTATTCACAAGCACCGGCTTCGTGAGCCACTCGAGAACCGAACGCCATAACAGGACACGCCATAACGCGCCCCCTGGCGACGAACTCCCGGCCGGGTGGCCCGGCGGGTTGGCACGCCGAACGACATGTCCAAACGGACGGCTCAACCAGAGGGTTGCAATTATGCCAAGGAACAACCCCTCCGGCAAGCCCGACAATGGCTGTAGCGATGCTTCGTCTGCATCGCACCACGGCAATTCCGGATAACAGGTATATCGACCGCCGTCACCCACCTGCGTCAACAAGCGGCATCAATCACGCCCACAGTCCGGATCGCTGTCAATCGGGACAAACGTTTCTGCTTGTTTCCGACATGAACGGACATTGGCGACGAATTGGCGCTTCTCCAGCGCATACACGTAATTGTTGAGTCTCGCCCTGGCGGTTGTACCAGCACGAAACGAAGGTCGATCCGGCAGCCGATCTCCGACGTCCTGACCCCGGCGCGGCTGCCGCCTCGGGAATTCATCCGGGTTGGATATGCCTCCACCCGTGAACCGTTGTCCGTGACCGAACGACCAAGGCGTTGCGACACGGCCACGCAGACAACGGGCGCCTTGGCTGAAAACTCTTCGATTCGGGCGCGCCTCAGCACCAAAGGACGACGGCATGCTTTCTCGCTGCGATCTCATCAAGGGCGCCGCGGTCGCGCTTTTTACCCTCTCGATACAAGGCGCATGGGCGCAGGAGACCAGGATGAACCTGTTCAAGATCGTCACCATCAAGGACGAAATCGTCGTCGGGTTGTCGGCGGAGGAGCTTCAGGCGCTCGGCGGCAATGATGCGAGCGCGGTTGCGCACGCGCTGGCGCAGAAGGGCGATCTCACGGTCTGGCAATATAACGTGCATCGCGGCCCGAACGGTGAATTGCAGCAGGCGCCGACAGCCAGGATCGGGCTATTGGCCAACGCCTCGCTCCGCGTCGAGCCCTATACGACGCCTTATCAGATTGTGCCGCATCCGTGAGCGGCCGACTGGCACGCCCGCGGCACAGACCGCAGGCGTGCCGTTGTCATCTGCGCCGCCCTGCGTGCTGTGCCCCCGTTTCCGTCGCAAAGCCGTAGATCAGCGCCAGCCGATCCAGGCACTCGCGAAAGCGTCGCGCGAAATAGTCGTTCCAGCGCTGCGTACGGACGGCACGACGCTGCCCGATCTGATCCATGGTCAGGCCCAGCACCAGCACGTCGTGCACCAGCGCCGCGCCGTCGGTCCCGAGTTCGCGCTCGATCTGGTTCAGCCGCAGCACCGCCTGGCGCTGGCTCTCGGTGACCGGCTCGCGCGTGCGCGCGCCATCGACATATTCGCGGGTCGGGTCCATCGCCTGGGGGCCCCGCTCCGCTCTCTCCCAATCGTTCTGGAAAGCGCGCCCGCCGAGGTATTGCGCCTCGTCGATTTGGTGGTGTGCGTGCAGCCGTCCCAGCGGATCGCCACGGATCGACCGGATCGCCACGATCTTCTCGCCGGCATCGAGCGCCAGCGGATTGTCGACCTCGACCTCCGCCACTTCGGCATTGAACGGCACGTCGCGGGACCGCCGGTCGTAGATCTGCGCCAATTTGTAGGACTTGTTGCGTCGGACGCGAGCCACCTGGATACTCCTTGCGAGATTGACCATGGAAAGACTGAGAGCTCAGGCCGCGACGACCAGCTTCAGCACGACGGGACCGGGGACACGGGCGGACGCAGCCCCGGAGCGACGCGTCAGGCCCGCATGCGGCGCGCAATAGCTGGAGCCCGGCTGGCGCGGATGGCCGCAGAAGGCGATCTCCTCCCCCTCCTTGTCGCCGCCATAGGGATAGCGGCAGTCGGCCGGCTCGAGTTCGACCAGTTGGATCAAGCGCGGCTGGATGCCGACGCAGCGCAGCTTCAGCGGCGCCGCGGGCTTCATTGCGGACTTCGGCGGCACGTTCAGGTTCGGTAGCACCGCGCGGCGCGGCGAAACCGGAGCCTCACCCGGCAAATATGGCGCGAGTGATGGGCTCACGATCCATTCCGGAATGACGAGCCCGAGCCGCTTGGCGCGGCCGATCACCGCATTGCGCGTGTAAGCCGTTCCAAACCTTGCGTTAATCTGCCTTCCGACCTCCGCATAAGACATGCCCTTGAGGAAATAGTCGCGAAGCGCGTCGGAGTGCTCCGACGGCCAATGGCCCGGTTCCATGCTGCTGTCCTGTGATGCGCCCCTCCGATCGCACGACCGGGGGCGAAACAGACATTCCGGTATTCCGAATCCAAAGTCAAGCAATAATTCTGATATTCATAATTGCAATAATTCCGAATTTCGGATTACAAGAGCGGGACGATGGGTAATCGAGGGAATCACCATGTTGGACGTTGCAATGATCGAGCGGGGCCTGGAGAAGACGGGCAAGAGCAAGGGCGGCCTCGCGGCGGCCATGGGCGTGCGGCCCGGCGCGGTCTCGGAGATCCTGGGCGGCGAACGCCTGGTGAAGGCCTCGGAGATCGTTCCGATCATGGAATATCTCGAGCTCAATCTCGCGCCGATCATGGGCCGCGTCGGCGCCGGCGCTGTGATCGAGCCGGATTACGAGCAGGTCCCCCCGGAGGGTCTCGGCGATGTCGCGCTGCCCTTCCCGATCATGGAAGAGACCGTCGCCTTCGAGATCGTGGGCGATTCGATGCTGCCTAAATACGAGAGCGGCGACGTGATCGTGGCCTACAAGGACCAGCGCCATCCGCTGTCCTCCTTCTACGGCGAAGAGGCCGTGGTCCGGCTCAAGACCGGCGAGCGCTATTTGAAGACGATCGAGCGGGGAAAAAGCCCCTCCGTCGTCAATCTCACCAGCTTCAATGCCAAGCCGATCGTCGGCGTCAAGCTCGAGTGGGTCGGTGAGATCTGCCTGTCCATGCCCAAAGGCCAGCTCGAGCGGATGCGCGCCAAGTCGGCGCGCCCCCGCAAGAAGGGCAAGTAAGGCTTCGCCAAGGCCAGCGACTTCGATTTTTTCGAAATCGCCCTTGACTTGCTTCCGTTTTTCGGAAATAATCTGCCGCGTGCCCGCAACGGGGGCGCGGCAGAGTCGTTTTGATGCAGTATTTCGTCGTGATGATCGACTATGGACGGCGGGGCCGCGAGGCGGTCGTCGACCCTGAAATCACGAGGCGCGAGGTCATCTCCCGCATCGCCTCGGGCGAATACCGGAATGTCTCGTTCATCCACGAGATCGCCGGTAGTTCGATCGAGGACGTCACCGAGGCCATCCTGACCGAGGCCGCCCTGCCCCAGATCCCGCCAGAGGATATCGACCTGCAGGCAATTCGCCTCGATCACGCCCGCGATCTGCGCAAACACGAACGGACGTGACGCAGTCCCGTAGGGGGCCTGCGTCACCGTCGGGACCGACATCACACCAGAAGGACGGTCGATCCCGTGGTCTTGCGGGCGGCGAGATCGGCGTGCGCCTTGGCAGCGTCCTTCAACGGATAGGTCTGGTGCACCTCGATCTTCACCGCGCCGGACTTGACGACGTCGAACAACTCGTTCGCCATCGCGACCAGATTTTCGCGCTTGGCGGCGTAGGTGAACAGCGTCGGCCGGGTGACGTAGAGCGAGCCTTTCTGCGCCAGCAGGCCAAGATTCAGCGGCTCGACCGCGCCGGAGGATTGGCCGAACAGCGCGGCAACGCCGAGCGGAGCGAGGCAATCCAGCGATTTCAGGAACGTGTCCTTGCCGACGGAATCGTAGACCACGGGGACCTTCTTGCCGCCGGTGATCTCGTCGACCCGCTTCACGAAATCCTCGCGGGTGTAGATGATGACATGGTCGCAGCCGTGCGCCTTGGCAAGCTTGGCCTTCTCGTCGTTGCTGACGGTGCCGATCACGGTCGCACCGAGGTGCTTGGCCCACTGGCTCAGGATCAGACCGACCCCGCCCGCCGCCGCATGCAGCAGGATGGTATCGCCGGCCTTCACCCGATAGGTCTGCCGGATCAGATATTGCGTGGTGAGACCCTTCAGCATCATCGCCGCCGCGGTCCTGTCGTCGACGCCGTCAGGCAGCTTCAGCAGGCGGTCCGCAGGGATCACGCGCGCCTCGGAATAGGCACCGAGCGGCGAGGCGCCATAAGCGACACGATCGCCCGGCTTCAGATCGGAGACACCGGGCCCGATTTCCTCGACGATCCCGGCCGCCTCGCTGCCGAGCCCGCTCGGCAGTTGCGCCGGATACAGGCCGGAGCGGTTGTAAATGTCGACGAAGTTGAGACCGACGGCGGTGTGGCGGATGCGTGCCTCGCCCGGTCCTGGCTTGCCGACGCTGACCTCCTCCCAGACCAGGACTTCCGGACCGCCGGTCTTGTGAAAACGAATGGCATGCGTCATGGGCGTTGCTCCCTTATCGTTGGTTGAGGATCCGGAAAACCGGATTGGCGGCAGAAATAGGCATTCGGTCCGCCCGTTACAGTACAGGCACGTAACAAGAATGTCACAGCGCGCGACAAACGTCTCCCGTTCCATCTCCGTTCGAAAGAGTTGATGACGCGCCTGGAGCGGCCGGCAGTAGCTTCTGCGCGGGGTTTGGTTGTCGCCTGCGAAGGAGAACCAAGATGCCAGCTTATGTACAGCATCATCAGGATATCGAGATCGCGCCTGTGAATTGCCCGACATGCATGGGGTTCCTGCCGATGTATGTACGCGAGGTCGAACCGCATTGGAGCCTCGCCAAGATCGACTTCGTCTATGAATGCGCCGATTGCGGCGCCGAGGTCAGACAGACGATCCGCAAGCCGGAGCTGCTGCGGCACTGATCCCGCGCAAATATCCGCGACGAGACGTATTTGCGTCGAACGGAAATAGCGCCGTCCGTGCGGGTCTGGTCCTTCCCAAACGAGGCTTGTTCTTTGCCGGGAACGCAGGCAGAACAAGCCTCAAGCAAGACCTTTGGGAGCGCCCTTTCGTGGCTGATCAGAAGGCCTCGACCTCGATCGAGGCAGTGCAGAGCGGCCTTGCCGCGCAGGGCTATATCGCGAGCCGGCAGATCGCGACCGCCGTTTACTTGTCGCAACAGATCGAGAAGCCGATCCTGGTCGAGGGCCCCGCGGGCGTCGGCAAGACCGAGCTTGCCAAGGCGATCGCCGCCTGGCGCGGCATGAAGATGATCCGCCTGCAATGCTACGAAGGCCTCGACGAGGCCAAGGCGCTCTATGAATGGAAATACGCCAAGCAGCTTCTCTATACGCAGATCCTCAAGGACAAACTCGGCGAAGTCCTGGGCGGCGCGCAGACGCTGGATGCCGCGCTCGACCAGCTCCACGATTTCGGCGACGTGTTCTTCTCAAAGGAATTCGTCGAGCCGCGCCCCCTGCTCCAGGCGCTGGAGCAGCCGGGCGGCTGCGTGCTGCTGATCGACGAGATCGACAAGTCGGACGCCGAATTCGAATCGCTGCTGCTGGAGATCCTGTCTGATTTCCAGGTCACGATCCCCGAGCTCGGCACCGTCTCCGCAATCACGCCGCCGACGGTGATCCTCACCTCCAACAGCGAACGCGATCTCGGCGATGCCCTGAAGCGGCGCTGCCTGCATCTGCATATCGGCTTCCCCGAGCAGCGGCTCGAAGAACGCATCGTCGAGAGCCGGGTGCCCGGCATCTCGCAGGCGCTGCGCCGGCAGATGGTCGGCTTCATCCACGAGATCCGCTCGCTCGATCTGAAGAAGCTGCCCTCGGTCAGCGAGACCATCGACTGGGCACGCGTTCTGGTGCTGCTCCAGGCCACGGAGCTCGACACCGAGATGGTCAAGGACACGCTCAACGTGCTCCTGAAATACGAAGCCGACATCGAGGCTGCATCGCCACAGGTGACGACCTTCATTGCCAAGGCGGCCCGGTCGAACGTCTTCGGTTGACGCCGATGCGCGAGAATCTCCATCGTTTCTTTCGGGCGGCTCGCGGCGCCGGCGTCCACGTTTCGCCCGCCGAAAGCATCGATGCGATGCGCGCGGTCGCGCAGGTCGGCATCTCCGACCGCGCCGTCCTGCGCGATGCACTGCTCCTGACCCTTGCCAAATCGCAGGACGAGAAGCTCGCGCTCGGCGACTGCTTCGACCTGTTCTTCAGCCAGCCGGAGCCGCGGCAGGATCAGACCGAAGCCAATAGCGAGGAGAACGCCTCGCAGGATCCGGATCAGTCGCCCTCCTCCGGCTCGGCCAGCGAAGCGGGCGAAGGCCAGCCTCCCGAAGACTTGGGTCCGCTCGCGCAAATGCTGCTGTCGCAGGACCGCAGCGCGATCGCGGCGGCCATCGCCAATGCCTCCGGTGCCGCCTCCCTGTCGGACATTCGCTATTCCACCCAGCGCGGGATCTTTTCCAGCCGCATCCTCGATGCCATGGGTCTCCAGCGCCTGCGCGACGATCTCGACGCGCTGACCGCGACCAACCCGGCTCTCGCGGAGCGTCTGCGCAGCGCGCTCGACGCGTTGCGCGAAGCCGTGCGCGACACCGTCTCGCAGGGGCTTGCGCTCTACGCCCGTGAGGAAGCCGAAAACCTCCGCAACGAGATCCTGCGCAACGCGCCGCTCGCGCGCATCGAGCGGCGCCAGGTCGCGGAGATGCGCGCCCTGATCCGCCAGATCGCGCGCCGCCTGCGCGAGCGCTACTCGAAACCGCGCAAGCGCCAGCGCCGCGGCCATCTCGATGTCCGTCGCACGCTCCGGCGCAACGCCGCCTGGGGCGGAATTCCCTTCCTCACCGCATGGAAGCGCAAGCATCGCGACCGGCCGAAGATCGTGGCACTTTGCGACGTCTCCGGGTCGGTCGCGCAAGTCTCCGATTTCTTTCTACTCCTGATCCACTCGCTGCACGAGGTGGTCGACGACGTCCGCTCCTTTGCCTTCTCCTCGCACATGATCGAGGTCAGCGAGATCCTGGAAAAGAAGTCTCCCGAGGAGGCGATGGCCGAGATCATGTCCAAGGTCGGCTTCGGTTCGTCCGACTACGGTTCTTCGCTGGTCGATTTCGAAAAGGACTTCATGAGCGCGCTGACGCCGCGGACCACGGTGATCGTGCTCGGCGATGCCCGCAGCAACAATCTCGACCCGCGCGCCGACATCCTGCGCCGCATCTCCGAACGCTCGAAGCGACTGGTCTGGCTCAATCCCGAAGGACGGCTCGCCTGGGGCTTTGGTGATTCCGAGATGCCGCGCTACGCGACCTTCTGTACGGTCGTACGCCAATGCGCCACCGCGCAGCAGCTTGAGCGCGCGGTGTCCGACATCGTGGCGACTTATCAATAGACGCTCTCGGCGCGGCCAGCGTCAGTTTCGCGCAAGCTCCACTTGGCCGACGTTACACTCCCGAAAGTGATAGGCAATTTCGTCGAGCGCGCGCTGCTCCCATTCTTCGGCTTGCGCGAGCCAGAAATTCCGGCGATCGCAATCGAGCGCCGCACGCTCCCGGCACAGGGATTCCTGACTGCGAATTTCGACCAGCCTGTTCATGCACTCCACTCCTGCAGCGTGAAGTCATTCGCCGGGAATCACCGTAACAGACTCCTCGACCTTTCGTCTCACGATATCTGTGCATATTGCGACGCAGAATGGGACAGCAGCGCTTCCCGTGCGTCGCAGCAACTTGCCGTGCAACACCAAGCCGACATCATCAATATGTGATCGAAGCTCGGGACGATATCCGCAATCCAGCGATCTTTCCTCTTGTGGCGCAATGAAGTGCGGCAATTCGTGAAGAGACGTTCTAAACAGCACACCGGATTCCCGACTCATTGTCATCGCATGGTCTTCACGCAGCGCCGCTAACAGAGGCGCGAATGGCACTATCGTTTGAGGCAACATGAGCAACGACATCGACTTCGATCTTTCGCCGGACCAATGGGAGGCGCTGCGCACGCTTCGCAATCCGGTGTCGAGCGGTCGCCTCTCGAAGGCCTATCTCGTCGAAAGCCTCGTCAAGCTCGGCCTCGTTGTCGTCAATGATGGCGTCCCCGTGATGACGCCTACGGGACGCAAGGCACTCGTGCGCGGATCATGCCGGCTGCTGGATCTTGCGGCATGACGATGCCGTTCGTTTCGGCGAAGGCATAACGACTGACGGGTGGGCCCCGCTCCGAACGGGGGACGACGCAAGAAGCGTCGCGTCGCCCCCGCGATACCAGAGTGACGTCCAGCGCCACTTTCCGGGGTACCCCGCGTCAATCTGGCACGGTTGTTGCTCCGATTTGACGTCCAAGTCGCGTCAAATCGGGGGAATCTACCATGTCGACCATCGCAGCGGCGCCCGCCGCCGAGCCGAAGCCGCTCTATACCTCGCTGTTCGTTCAGGTCCTGGCCGCCCTTGTGCTTGGCGTCATCCTCGGGATGGCCGTGCCGGATTTCGCGATCGGGCTCAAGATCCTCAGCGACGCCTTCCTGAAGCTGATTTCGATGATCGTGGCACCGATCGTGTTCTGCGTCGTCGTGCACGGGATTGCCGGCGCCGGCGACCTCAAGAAGGTCGGCCGGGTCGGCGTCAAGGCGCTGGTCTATTTCGAGGTCATGACGACCGTGGCCCTCGTCGTCGGCCTGTTGCTCGCCTACCTCTTCGGCCCCGGCCACGGCATGAACATCGATCCCTCGACGCTGGATGCCAAGGCGCTCAATACCTACGCCGACAACGCCCACAAGCTGTCAGGCGGCGGCATCGGCGCCTTCCTGATGAACGTGATCCCGACCACCTCCTTCGATGCGCTGTCGCGCAACGACGTGCTCCAGGTGCTGTTCTTCGCGGTCCTGTTCGGCGTCGGCCTCGCGCTCGTCGGCGGCGAGAAGGGCAAGCTCGTCACCAGCATGATCGATGCCGCCTCCACCGTGCTGTTCCGCGTCATGGGCCTGATTGTCCGCGTCGCACCACTCGGCGTGCTCGGCGCGGTCGCCTACACTGTCGGCAAATACGGCGTCGGCTCGCTCAAGCAGCTCGTCTCGCTGGTAGCGCTGTTCTACGTCTCGGTCGGCATCTTCGTGCTGGGCGTGCTCGGCGGGGTGATGGCGCTCGTCGGAATCAACATCCTCAAATTCCTCGCCTACCTGCGGGAAGAGCTGACCATCGTGCTCGCGACCGCCTCCTCCGATGCCGTGCTGCCGCAGATCATGAAGAAGCTGGAGCGGATGGGCGTGAAGGATTCCGTGGTCGGTCTCGTGATTCCGACCGGCTATTCCTTCAACCTCGACGCCTTCTCGATCTACCTGACGCTCGCTGTCGTCTTCATCGCACAGGCGACCAACACGCCGCTGTCCTTCGGCGACCTCCTGCTGGTTCTCGGCGTCTCCCTGATCACCTCCAAAGGCGCACATGGCGTGCCGGGCTCGGCCATCGTGATCCTGGCCGCGACCCTCAATGCGGTGCCCAGCATTCCCGCGATCGGGCTCGTGCTGGTGTTGTCGGTCGACTGGTTCATCGGCATGGCCCGCGCGCTCGGCAACCTCGTCGGCAACTGCGTCGCGACCGTCGTGGTCGCGGCCTGGGAAGGCGATCTCGACCGCGCCAAGGCGGCCGAGGTGCTGGAGGGTGGCGAACTGGTGGACGTCACGGCGGGATAGCGCCCCGCCGGATCAGTCGTTCCATTGGAGGAGCGGCGTTCCATGCGCCCTCCTCCAGACCGACAGGAAGCGTGGAAACCAGGAATGGGCCACGGCGCCCTTGTAGGCCCAGGTGCGGTACTTCAGCCCCTGTTCCGAGATCAGCTCCTGATATCCGCCGTGGAGTTCGGTCGCGGTGCGAATGTCCTTCAATATCCCTTGCGCGCAGGCCCGGTAGTTATCGCCGCCAGAGACCTCGTCGTAGTCGAGCATCCGGTCCGCGAACTCGACGTTGAACGTCGGCCAGGACGAACGTCCCTGATAGGCGGGAGCCGCAATCTTGTGGATCAATTTGTTCCGGGGATTATCCGCGGACACCAGGAAGTGGAACGTAGAGGGTATGCGGAAGCGCGGCTCCGCGATGATCAGATCCGTCGTGGCCGCGAACAGCGCCCGCTCGCTCGCATCGGTCATATCCCAGAAGCCGCGATGCACGCCGACGAAATCCAGCGCGACCGCGGACACCGGCGGGCCCTTCGGGCCATCCAGGGAATGCCTGATGTAGCCCTCTTTGCCGAACAGACGGAGCAGGTCCTTCTTGTACTGCGCGAGATCGCGTCCGAGCAGCCGCTTCAGCTCGTTCTCCTCGATGATGCCGAGCTGCACGCTCCACAGGAAGGTCGTGTAGACGCAGGCATTGGTGACAAAGCGCCTGCGTTCCGCACGGGTATCCGTTGCAGCCGAGCGAGGGCCACGGGCATCACACAACAGATACCTGGTGCCGTCATCGTCGAACGGCTCGAGCTCGCTTGCGAGCTGCAGGATCGCACGCTTCAGGTCACCACCGTATTCCGCCTGCAGCAGCCGGCCCGCGTGCGCGCATTGTGCCATCACCAGATAGGACGGCGCCCTCTGATCCGCCGAGATCATCTGCTGCAGGCCGGCGAGAATGCCGAGCAGCGTGTCCGAAGGCCGCGAGAAATAATTCACGCCGAGATACCGGCCGCGCCCCGCCGGGACGATGGTCGTCGTGACGACGTCGGCACGAACCGCCTCCAGCAACAAACGGACACTCTTGTCGAGCAGGTGCGCTCGCCGCGCCGCGTCCTGCGCATCCATGATGGTCTCGGGGTCGAGCACATCAGGATAGAACCAGGCGAAGTCGCGGGGGTAATAGGCGGATGCGTGCGGCGCGCCCGTGACGAGGAAGGCCTCGGTCACCGAAAAGGCGCTGTCCATCGAGTGCCGGTAAAGGTCCTCGATCCCAGACAACGAATGGTGCGATTTTCTCAGGAATCGATCACCGAGAAAATTGACCGCCTGGAGGGCGTTGGCGAAGAAGGTCGCGGCAACGCCTTGGTAAAATCGGTTTCCGCGATCTGAGGGCAACGAGATATCGCAATTCATATGTGGCCAAGTGACTCCGGTGGTGCGGCCACCATCCGAAGCATGGCTGATTCGTATTTCCTCCAGATGACGTGTCGGCTTCCGGCGGGGCTTATCCGACCCGCCCGGACTAGCCTTCTCGTGGTCTGAAATTCTCGATCACCCGCAGCAGCACCCGGGCACCGGCGTCGGCATCGGCGAGCTCTACATGCTCGTCCGGGTGGTGGCTGATGCCGCCGCGGCAGCGGACGAAGACCATGCCGACGTCGGCGATGTCGATCATGGCCATGCCGTCGTGCCCTGCCCCGCTCGGAAGCTCGAACACGGAGAAGCCCTCCGCTCCGATCGCCTGCGCGATCTGCTCCTTGAGCCACGGCGCGCAAGGCGCGGTGCGGTTCTCGTGGGTGACGTCGAGCTGGAGGGCCAGGTGCCGGCGCCTGGCGATCGCCTCGATCTGGCGGACGATATCGGCGACCGCGCGTTTGCGGTGCATGTCGGTCGGCGCCCGCATGTCGATGGTGAAGGACACCTCGCCCGGGATGACATTGGTCGCGCCGGGCCTCGCCTGGATGTAGCCGACAGTGCCGACGAGCCCACTCTCGTCGGTGCGGCAAAACTGCTCGATCGCCCCGATGCATTCGGCCGCTCCCGTGAGCGCATCACGCCGAAGCGCCATCGGCACGGTACCGGCATGCCCGGCCATGCCGGTCAGCCGCGCGGCAAGCCGCGTGGCGCCGGCAATCGCGGTGACGACACCGACAGGCAGGTCCTGCGCTTCCAGCACCGGCCCCTGCTCGATGTGCAATTCGAGATAGGCAAGCAGCTCACGCCTCGTCCGCGCGGCCGCTCCGATATGATCGGGGTCGAGGCCGAACTGCACGAGCGCATCGCGCATCGACACACCGTCGCGGTCGCGCACATTCAAGACACTCTCATCGAAGGTGCCGGCCACCGCACGGCTGCCGAGCAAGGTCGACGCGAAGCGCACGCCCTCCTCGTCGGCGAAGCCGACGATCTCGATCGCAAACGGCAGGCGCTTGCCACGGCGATTGAGATCGGCAACGCAGGCAATGGCCGTGATCACGCCCAACGGCCCGTCCCATTTGCCGGCGTCGCGTACGGTGTCGTAGTGCGAGCCGAGCATCAGGCAAGGCGCACCCGGCCGCTCGCCTTCATAGCGACCGCAGACATTGCCGATCGCATCGAGACGCGCGCTCATACCGGCGTCGCGCATCCAGCTCAGGAGGAGGTCCGCCGCCTCACGCAATTGCCTGGTGAGATAGATGCGGGTGAGGTTGTCGCTACTTTCCGAGATCGCAGCCAGATCGTTGATCCGACGCACGATCTCTTCGCCGAGCGATGCATTTTGAACGGCGTTGACGGCACCCATCTCGACGAGCTCTCTCTTCTCTGGACCGCGGCAGCGGCCGTCCTGGCGACAATCGTTAGACGTTCGGCGGCCAATCAAGCACCGGCGCCCGTCCCGACCAGCGCGTGATTAGCATGAATGCGCGTACGCGGCAGGCTGCGTCGCGCCGCTCGTGCACAGGCCCGGCTCAACACCGATGATTTCGTTCTTATCAGGGCCGGGACGGGCCGTATAATCAATATTTTCAATCAATTATCCCGAAATCCATTCAACGATCACGGGCGGCTGGTGGAGAGGGTCCACTGCGAATTCGTGTATGAAAGGCGGACCAGCGAAGCCGATCTCGCCATGATCGTCTGGCGCATGGCGGCACCGACCGGGAGGATCAATGGACGGCGTATCGAAGCGTGACGAGCAGTTTCTGCGTTTGTCCTTCGCGGTCGCGCAGCGCTCCCTCACCCATGGCAACCACCCGTTCGGCTGCATCGTCGTCGGTGCGGACGGCAAGGTGCTGATCGAGACCGAGAACGGCTACATGCCGGATCATGACGGCACCGCGCATGCCGAACGCCTGGCGGCCACCCAGGCCTGCCGCACACTCGGCCGCGAGGTGCTGGCAACAGCAACGCTCTATTCTTCGGCAGAGCCCTGCGCGATGTGCGCCGGCGCGATCTACTGGGCCGGCATCGGCCGCGTCGTCTACGGCCTCAGCGAGCATCGCCTGCGCGGCGTCACCGGCAACCATCCTGACAACCCGACCCTCGACCTGCCGTGCCGCGAGGTCTTTGCCAGCGGCCAGCGTCCGACCGAGGTCGTTGGTCCGCTGCTGGAGGACGAAGCCGAAGCGCTGCACGACGGTGTGTGGACGAAGTAGACACAAACTCCGATCAGCAGGGCGGCTTCCGCGCTCGCCAGCCGAAGTGGTGGATGATGCCTTCGGCCAATCCACCTACGACTGCCGAGCGTCTGGCGATCAGAACTTCACGGTGATACCCGAGTAGAGCGAGGACTCGGTGCACGAACCGGTGCTCACCGTCCGGCCACCGACCGCTGTGGTAAAGCCTACGGCAAGGTTGTGATCGAGACCGAACTTGTTCTGCCAGGAGCGGTAAGCCACCCGGACGTCCACGAGGTGGGAGTACTTGTCACCCCAAGCGGCCTTCGAGGCATCGAAGGTCAGGCGGATCGGCTCCGAATTCAATTCGACCGCCGTGTTGTAGACGCCGTTCGCCGGACTGTAGGGAAGCGGTTCGGCTATTGCCGGACATTGCCGTTTGATTTCGCCCTTCTTTCATGTCGAGCGGCTGTTTGGGGACGGACGGTCAGGAGCCAATGTCGCGTCGATCCGCATGGCATAATCGCGATGGCGCAACTCTGCTCACTGCGACATCGGGTCTGCATAGCGAGTTCCGATTTGGCCTGAACCGTCACAAATCTGCAACAGGCGCCGCGGGGAGCCACACCCGCGCGGGCGTTAGAGCAAGGCCTTACGTTCCGGCCGACGCGGGCGCAGTGCCTGCCGAAGCGTTGAGCAAGGGATGACGCATTTTCACACCTTACGCCGCGGGTCAAACTGGCCCACTATCGGGCCATTTCACCATGCAAGCGCATCAGCGAATGTTGGATTCGACACCTGACGGCCAAAATTCCGGCGCGCCTCCGCTGCTGCGGACGATCGGACTCACCAAACGCTATGGCGATTTCCTCGCCAACGATTCCATCGACATCGATATCCGGCCGAGCGAAATCCACGCGCTGCTCGGCGAGAACGGTGCCGGCAAGTCGACGCTGGTCAAGGCGATCTATGGGCTGATCCAGCCCAGCGCCGGCGAGATTCGCTGGCAGGGCCAGCCGGTCGTGCTGTCCGGTCCCTCCGAAGCACGCAGCCTCGGCATCGGCATGGTGTTCCAGCACTTCTCGCTGTTCGACAATCTCACCGTCGCCGAGAACGTCGCGCTCGGCCTCGACGGGAAAGAGTCCTTCAAGGACATGTCGGCGCGACTGGAGCAAGTATCGAAGACTTACGGCCTTCCGCTCGATCCCAGATGCGAGGTCTGGCAATTGTCGGTCGGCGAGCGCCAGCGCATCGAGATCGTCCGCGCGCTGATGCAGGATCCGAAATTCCTGATCCTGGACGAGCCCACCGCCGTCCTGACGCCGCAGGAAGCCGATCAGCTTTTCATCGTGCTGGAGCGGCTTAAGGCCGAAGGCCGCGCCGTCCTCTACATCAGCCACAAGCTCGAGGAGGTGAAGCGGCTCTGCGACACTGCCACGATCCTGCGCGGCGGCAGGAAGGTCGAGACCTGCAATCCCCGGCGCGAGACCGCCGCTTCGCTCGCACGCATGATGGTCGGCGGCGACATCAAGGAAGTGAAGGCGGCATCCGGCCGGAAGACCACCGTGCCACGGCTCGTCGTCAACGATCTCTCGCTTGTGCCAGCCGAGACGCATGGCGTGCGGCTCGAGCACATCTCGTTCGAACTGAAGGGCGGCGAGATCCTGGGCATCGCCGGCGTCGCCGGCAACGGCCAGGACGAATTGTTCGCCGCGCTATCCGGCGAGCGTCTCTCGAAGGATCCCGGCACGGTGGTGATCGAAGGCATTGCCGCCGGCCATCTCTCGATCACGCAGCGACGCAAGCTGGGAGCAGCCTTCGTTCCCGAAGAGCGGCTCGGCCATGGTACCGCGCCGCGCATGAAGCTGTCGGAGAACGCGCTGCTGACCGGGCACGCGGCCAGCGGCATGGTCCATCACGGCTTTATCGACACTGCCGCCACGCTGAAGACGGTGGACCGCGCGACCGAAACCTTTGATGTTCGCAAGGCCAAGCGGGATCCCGAGGCTGCCAGCCTCTCCGGCGGCAATCTGCAAAAATTCATCGTGGGACGCGAGATCCTGCGCAACCCCGCGGTGCTGGTGGTGAGCCAGCCGACCTGGGGCGTCGATGCCGGCGCCGCCGCCGTCATACGCCAGGCGCTGCTCGATCTCGCAACCGCAGGCGCCGCGGTGCTCGTGACCAGCCAGGATCTCGACGAGCTCACCGAGATCGCCGACCGCATCGCCGTGATGTTCCACGGCAAGCTGTCGGTACCGCTCGCTACCCGCGAGGCCAGCCGCGAAAAGCTCGGCCTGCTCATGGGCGGCAGTAGCCTCGAGCCGAAGGAGGCCGCGCATGCAGCTGGTACTTGAGAAGCGCGCCGAACGCTCTGGCGCGATCGCGCTGGTCTCGCCGCTGATCGCGATCGGCCTCACGGTCGTGACCATGGTCATCCTGTTCGCGATCCTCGGCAAGAATCCGCTGCTCGCACTGCATGCCTATTTCATCGCGCCCTTGACCGATGGCTATTCTCTGCAGGAGATCGCGGTCAAGGCGACGCCGCTGGTGATGATCGCGATCGGGCTGTCGCTCTGCTATCTCGCCAATGCCTGGAACATCGGCGCTGAGGGACAATTCCTGATGGGCGCGGTTGCCGGAAGCTGGATCGCGGTGAAGACGCAAGGCACCGACGCCGGCGCCTGGGTGCTGCCGGCCATGCTGGTGCTCGCCGCCGCGGCAGGTGCGCTCTATGCGCTGATCCCGGCGATCTGCAAGGTGAAGTTTGGCGCCAGCGAGATCCTGACCAGCCTGATGCTGGTCTATGTCGCCGACCTCTTCCTCGACTATCTCGTGCGCGGGCCCTGGCGCGACCCCAACGGCTTCAATTTCCCGACCACGGCCGAGTTCGATCCGGTGGCGACCGTTCCATTGCTGATCGAGGGCGGCCGGCTGCATCTCGGCTCGATCATCGCGCTTCTTGTCGTCGCCGCAGCCGCAATCCTGCTCGGGCGCACCATCAAGGGGTTCGAGATCCGCATCGTCGGCGCAGCGCCCCGCGCGGCACGGTTCGGCGGCTTCAATGCCAACCACCTGATCATCCTGACCTTCGCGGTGTCAGGCGCGCTCGCAGGGCTTGCCGGCATCATCGAGGTGGCAGGACCCGTCGGGCATCTCCAACCCGGCATTTCTCCAGGCTACGGTTTTACTGCGATCATCGTCGCCTTCCTCGGCCGGCTGAACCCGCTTGGAATATTAATTGCAGGACTTTTCCTTGCACTGACCTTTATCGGCGGCGAGCAGGCGCAGATCGCGATGAAGATTCCATTGGATGTCACCAAGGTCTTTCAGGGCATTCTTTTGTTCTACGTGCTCGCCTGCGATTCCCTGATCCTCTACCGCTTCAAGCTGAGCTTCCCGAACCGCCAGGTGGCCCGTGGAACTCATTGAAGCCATCGTCCTGGCCGTGCTCGCCGCGTCCACGCCGCTCCTGATCGCCGCGACCGGGGAGCTCGTGACCGAGCGCTCCGGCGTGCTCAATCTCGGCGTCGAGGGCATGATGATCGTTGGCGCGGCCTGCGGCTTTGCCGGCGCCTGGCTCACCGGATCGGTCTTCGTCGGCGCGCTGTTCGGCATAGTCGCGGGCACGATGATGTCGCTGATCTTCGCGCTGATGACGCTCGGGCTCGCCGTCAACCAGGTGGCAACGGGTCTCGCGCTGACCATCCTCGGCGTCGGACTGTCCGGACTGATCGGCGCCGGCTTCGTCGGCGAGCGCATCACGCCGGCAGTCCATCTCGCCATTCCCGGCCTTACCGACATCCCGCTGGTCGGGCGCGTGCTGTTCGGCGAGGATGGCTTCGTCTACGTCTCCATTGCCCTCGTCATTGGCGTCTGGTGGTTCCTGTACCGCACGCGGGCGGGATTGATCCTGCGCGCCTGCGGCGACAATCACGTCTCCGCGCATGCGCTCGGCTATCCCGTGCTGCGCATCCGGACCTTCGCCGTGATGTTCGGCGGTGCCTGTGCGGGCCTTGCCGGCGCTTATCTGCCGCTCGCTTACACGCCGTTCTTCATTCCCGGCATGACCGCGGGCCGCGGCTGGATCGCACTGGCGCTGGTGGTGTTCTCGTCCTGGCGGCCGGGCCGCCTCGTGATCGGCGCCTATCTCTTCGGCGCGGTGACGATCCTGCAGTTGCACGCGCAGGGCTGGGGCATCGGCATCCCCTCGCAATTCATGTCGGCGCTGCCTTATCTCGCGACCGTCATCGTGCTGGTCCTGCTCTCCCGCGCGCGCAGCGGCGGCTCGACCGCACCGGCCGCGCTCGGCACCGTGTTCGTGCCGGACCGCTGAATTTCATTTCCGCAACGGGCGCGATGGGGCGCGCAAGTTGCGAATCGTGACTTTCCCCTGATGTCTGGAGATCGATGATGAGGAAATCATTTCTTGCGCTGGCCACCGGACTCTTGCTTGCCGGCAGCGTCAGTGCAGCCTCCGCCGCCGACAAGCTCAAGGTCGGCTTCATCTATCTGGGCCCGATCGGAGACCTCGGCTGGACCTATCAGCACGATCTCGCGCGCCAGGCGCTGGTCAAGGAACTGGGCGACCAGATCGAGACCACCTATCTGGAGAACGTGCCCGAAGGCCCCGACGCCGAACGCTCCATCGAGCAGCTCGTCCGCGCCGGCAACAAGCTGATCTTCACGACGTCGTTCGGTTACATGGATCCAACGCTGAAGGTCGCGAAAAAATATCCCAACGTGCATTTCGAGCACGCCACCGGCTACAAGCGCAATCCGAACATGTCGACCTACTCGGCCAAATGGTGGCAGGGCCGTTACATTCAGGGCCTGATCGCGGCCAAGATGTCGAAGTCCGGCGTGCTCGGCTACATCGGCTCGTTCCCGATTCCGGAGGTCGTCTCCGGCATCAACGCGACGATGCTGGCGGCGCAGACCATCAACCCGAACATCAAGGTCAAGATCATCTGGGCCAACACCTGGTTCGACCCGGGCAAGGAGGCCGACGCCGCCAAGGCCCTGATCGACCAGGGCGCCGACGTGATCATGCAGCACACGGATTCGCCAGCCGCGATGCAGATCGCCAGCGAACGCGGCAAGCTCGCCTTCGGCCAGGACTCCGAGATGATCAAGTTCGGGCCCAAGACCCAGCTGACCTCGATCCTCGACACCTGGGGCCCTTACTACATCGAGCGGGTCAAGGCCGAGCTCGCCGGCACCTGGAAGTCCCAGGACAGCTGGGGCGGCCTCGACAGTCACATGTTCGCGATGGCGCCCTACACCAACATGCCTGACGACGTGAAAAAATTGGCTGAGGATGCCCAGGCCGCGATCATCGCGGGCAAGCTGCATCCGTTCAAGTGCCCGATCATTGGGCAGGACGGCAAGCCGGTCGAGTGCAAAGGCGGCGATCACCTCGACGACGGCCAGATTCTCGGTATGAATTTCTATGTGAAGGGCATCGACGACAAGCTGCCGGGCAAGTAGCACGCTTCTTGCTTTATCCAAATCACCTGCTCCTCCCGGAGGAGGTTCGGAGGGGGTGGCCAGAAGCACCCGGCACTTGTGGTCGCCCCCTCTTTCATTCCATCCGCATGGCCTGCGCCGCCGAACTGTGGCGACGGATGAGGTTCTCCACGTCGAGGCCCGGGATGGCGCCATCGATCACGGCCCATCTTCCCGCCACCATCACCCGGTCGGCCCGATGGGCTCCGCACAGCACCAGCGCGGCCAAGGGGTCGCCATGGCCGGAGAAGCGCAGCTCGTCGAGCCTGAACAGCGCGAGGTCGGCCGCCTTGCCGACCGCGATCTCGCCGAGTTCCGGACGGCCGACGCAGGCCGCCGAGCCCTTGGTGGCCCAGCGCAGCGCATCCTTGTGGCTGACTTTCGCTACGCCGTAGCGCGCCCGTTGCAGCAGGAAGGCGGCACGGACCTCCTGCATCAGGTTCGAGCCGTCGTTCGAGGCCGAGCCATCGACACCAAGCCCGATGCCGACACCGGCCTCCTCCATCTCACAGACCGGGCAGCAGCCGGACGCCAGCAGCTGATTGCTGCACGCGCAATGGCTGATGCTCGTCTTCGCCTTACCGAGCCGTTTCATCTCGTCGGCGTTGAAAAATATGCCGTGGGCGAGCCAGGTTCGCGCGTCGAGCCAGCCGCATTGTTCGAGATAGTCGAGCGGACGACAGCCGTACATCTGCTGGCAGAATCTGTTTTCGTCTTCGGTCTCGGCGAGATGGGTGTGCAGGCGCACGTCGAGCTTGCCGGCGAGATCGGCGGTGGCGCGCATCAGCGACGTCGTCACCGAGAACGGCGAGCACGGCGCCAGCGCGATCTGCACCATCGCATCCGCGCCGCGCTGGTGATGCCTGGCCACAACGCGCGCGCTGTCAGCAAGGATCGTGTCCTCGTCCTGCACCACGCTGTCAGGTGGCAAGCCACCGTCGCGCTGCGACAGGTTCATCGAACCGCGCGTGAGCAGCACCCGCACGCCGAGACGCTTCGCCACGGCGACCTCGATATCGACGGCGTCCTCGAGGCCCGCAGGGAAGACGTAATGATGGTCCGTCGTGGTGGTGCAGCCCGAGAGCAGCAATTCGGACATCGCCACGGTGACGCCGAGCTCGAGCGCCTCGGGCGTCAGCCTCGCCCACACCGGATAGAGCGCCTTGAGCCAGGGGAACAGCTCGCGATCCATCGCTGCCGGCAATGCTCGCGTCAGCGTCTGGTAGAAGTGATGGTGGGTGTTGATCAGGCCCGGCAGCACGACGTGTTCGCTGGCATCGAACGTTGCGGCGTCAGCGGTCGCAGGCGCGGCGCCGGCCGGCACCAGCTCGACGATCCGGCCATCCTTCACCACGATCCCGCGCGCGGCGCCATCGGCGAGGATGGCCAGCGGATCCCGGATCCAGATCGGCGTTGCATCGCTCATGATCCTGCTTCTCCCTTACATCCGCTGACAGGCCTGCCGGGTAAGGCCGGCCCGGTCACCTTCGCGCGACCACTTGTTTGTTGCGACTTGGCTCCGGTCTTGCAAGACTCATCTGCAAGACTCATCGGCACGATTCACCGGCGAAAGCTTTGGCGCAGCCATGGATTTGAATACCATCACGACAGTGGCCCATCCGCAAACACGGGCACAATTGCCGGCCTGGACGGCCGGCGATGCCTGGCTCGCGGGCGGGACCTGGCTGTTCTCGGAACCACAAGCGCACCTCGCGCGGCTGATCGATCTCACCGATCTGAAATGGCCGGCGCTGACGATCAGCCAAAGCCATCTCTCCATCGCCGCCACTTGCACGGTCGCGCAACTCGACGGACTTGCCTGCCCGTCCGATTGGCTCGCCGCGCCGCTGATCAACCAATGCTGCCGCGCATTCCTTGCGTCGTTCAAGATCTGGAAGACCGCAACCATCGGCGGCAATCTCTGCATGTCGCTGCCGGCGGGACCGATGATCTCGCTGACCGCGGCGCTCGACGGCGTCTGCACCATCTGGAAAGCCGGCGGCGGCGAGCAGCGGATTCCCGTTGCCGAGTTTGTCACCGGCAACCAGGGCAACCGCCTGACGCCGGGCGACCTGCTCCGGCAGATCGATATTCCAGTTGCCGCGTTGAAGCGCCGCACGGCCTTCCGCCAAATCTCGCTCGCGCCGGTCGGCCGGTCGGCGGCCCTTCTGATTGGCAGCCTCGATGCCGATGGCCCGCTGACGCTGACGGTCACGGCCTCCACGGTGCGGCCGATCCAATTGTCGTTCGCCAAGCCGCCCGATGCGGGCGCGCTTCGCGATGCGATCGTCCAGCAGATCGGGGACGATCTGTACCACACCGACATCCACGGCCAGCCGCTCTGGCGCAAGCACATGACGCTACGGCTCGCCGAGGAGATCCGCGGCGAGCTCTCTGCCGGAGTACCGTCATGAGTTTCGAGGTTAACGGCAAGCCGTTTGCGCAGGCGCCGCGCGCCGGCCAGTGCCTGCGCACGTTCCTGCGCGAGCTCGGCCATTTCGGCGTGAAGAAAGGCTGCGACGCCGGCGACTGCGGCGCCTGCACCGTGCTGCTCGACGGCGAGCCGGTGCACAGCTGCCTGATCCCGGCGTTCCGGGCCGAGGGACGCAGCGTGACCACGATCGAAGGTCTGGGCGGAGACCACGGCACGCATCCGATGCAGCAGGCCTTCCTCGACGCGCAGGGCTTTCAATGCGGCTTCTGCACCGCCGGCATGATCCTGACCTGCGCCTCGCTGAACCAGGCGCAGCGCACCGATCTCGGCGCGGCGCTGAAGGGCAATATCTGCCGCTGCACCGGCTATCGCGCGATCGAGGATGCATTGCTGGGCAAGACCAATGTCGAGGCCAGCGTCGAGGCCGGCGCTGCCTTCGGCCGCAGCCTGCCGGCACCCGCAGGCCCCGATATCGTGCGCGGCAATGCGCGCTACACCTTCGACACCGCCATGGATGGCCTGCTTCACGTCAAGCTGGTGCGTTCGCCTCATGCGCACGCCAGGATCGTCGCGATCGACAAGTCGCACGCCCTTCGCGTTCCCGGCGTGCACGCGGTGCTGACGCATGAAGACGCACCTTCGATGCTGATCTCGACCGCGCGGCACGAGATGGACTGGATGGACCCCGAGGACACCCGCGTTCTCGACGACGTCGTCCGCTTCATCGGCCAGAGAGTTGCCGCAATCGTCGCCGAGAGCGAAGCCGCCGCCGAGGAGGCGTGCCGGCGGATCGAGGTCGACTATGAGATCCTGCCTGCGCTGATCGATCCGGAGCAGGCGATGGCGCCCGGCGCGCCCATCATCCATCCCGACCGCACCACCGCGAACCGCATCGCCGACGCTCAGCGTAACCTCGCCGCGGAGACGCATGGCGAGTACGGCGATGTCGCAGCGGCGCTCGCAACGTCTGCCGTCACCTACGAGGGCACCTTCCACAGTCATCGCGTCCAGCACGCGGCGCTGGAGACCCATGGCGGCCTCGCCTGGCTCGATGAAGCGGGCGTGCTCAATGTCCGCACCTCGACCCAGGTGCCGTTCCTGACCCGGCGCGCGCTGGCTGATATCTTCGAGCTTCCTCCCGACAAAGTTCGCGTGTTCTGCGAGCGTGTCGGCGGCGGGTTTGGCGGCAAGCAGGAGATGTTCGTCGAGGACATCCTGGCGCTCGCTGCGCTCAAGACGGGTCGTCCGGTGAAGCTGGAGCTCACCCGTGAGGAGCAATTCATCGCGACCTCGACGCGGCACCCGATGCGGGTCCACATAAAGGCCGGAGCGGATGCCAACGGCAAGCTCACCGCGCTCCAGCTCGACGTGCTCTCCAACACCGGCGCCTACGGCAATCACGCCGGCCCGGTGATGTTCCATTCGCTGTCCGAGTCCATCGCCGTCTACAATTGCCCGAACAAGCGGGTCGACGGTTACGCCGTCTACACCAACACGGTGCCGGCGGGCGCGTTTCGCGGCTATGGTCTGCCGCAGACGCTGATCGCAATCGAGGCCGCGATCGACGAGCTGGGCAAGCAACTCGGCATCAACCCCTTCGAGATGCGCCGGCGCAACATCGTCAGGGACGGCGATCCCATGCTGTCGCCGCCGCCGTCCGAATTTCACGACGTGCTCTACGGCTCCTACGGGCTCGACCAATGCCTCGACCTCGTCGAACGCGCGATGCAGGCTGATGGCCCGCAGCCGGACCTGTCGCCGGACTGGCTGATCGGCGACGGTGTCGCGCTGACCATGATCGACACAGTGCCGCCGGCGGGCCACCTCGCCGACGCGACGATCGCGCTGCGCAACGACGGAGGTTTCGATCTCACCGTCGGCACCGCTGAATTCGGCAACGGCACCAGCACGGTGCACCGGCAGATCGCCGCGACCACGCTGGCGACCACCGTCGACAGGATCCGCCTGCGCCAGTCCGACACGGCCCATGGCGGCCACGACACCGGCGCCTATGGCAGCGCGGGCATGTTCGTCGCCGGCAAGGCGACGCATGCGGCTTCCATGCAGCTTGCGGCCGAATTGAAAGCGGCCGCCGCCAGCACGTGGCTCTGTGACGTCCAGGGTTGCGTGCTCGAGGACAACGCCGTCGTCAGCGGCGTCCGGCGCATGCCGTTTGCGGAACTGGTGAAGCTCGCCCGCGAACGCGGGCAGCCGTTCGCAGGCAGCGGCAACTCTGCGGGCACGCCGCGTTCGGTCGGCTTCAACGTCCAGGGTTTTCGTATCGCCGTGAACAAGGCCACCGGCGAGCTCAGGATACTCCGGAGCGTCCACGCCGCGGACGCAGGCGTCGTCGCCAATCCCATGCAGTGCCGCGGTCAGGTCGAAGGCGGTGTTGCGCAGGCGCTTGGTGCTGCGCTCTACGAGGAGATGGTGATCGACGCCGAGGGGCGCGTCACCAACCCGAAATTCCGCGACTACCACCTGCCCTCCTTCGCCGACGTGCCGCGCACCGACGTGTTCTTCGCCGAGACGTCCGACACGATCGGGCCGCTAGGGGCGAAGTCGATGAGCGAGAGCCCGTACAATCCGGTCGCGGCCGCGCTCGGCAATGCGATCGCGAATGCCACCGGCATCCGCTTCACCGCGCCGCCGTTCAAGCCGGACCGGCTGTTTCCGGCGCTGCACGCGAAGTTCGGGGACTAGCTGCCGCGATAGGTCGAATAGCTCCAGGGCGTGACCAATAGCGGCACGTGGTAGTGCCCCTCCGGCTCGCTGACGGCGAAGCGCAGCGGGATCTCGTCGAGGAATGGCGGGTCCGTGAGCTGCACGTTGCGCTCGGTGTAGTATTTGGCAACGCTGAATTTGAGCTCGTAGCGGCCGATCGGAAGCGGACGACCACCGATCAACGGCTGATCGGTGCGACCGTCGGCGTTGGTGACCGCGCGCGCGATCACACGGCTCTCACCGAGGCTTGCGAGCTCAACGAGCTCAATCGGAATCCCCGGCGCCGGTTTGCCAATCTGATTGTCCAGCACATGGGTCGAAAGCCGGCCGTGCACCTTCAGCTTGTCCTCGGCGGCAACGAGCTGATCGAGCCGCAACGCGGAGATGCGGCCGATCTCCTCGATCGCACGGCGCGTCTCGGTCTTGGCGATATTGCGCAACCGTGTCTCGAAGTCGTTCAGCACGGAATCCCTGGTGTGACGCCGCACGCAAACGATATAGGGGAAGCCGAATTTTTCGCGGTAGGCGTTGTTGACGCGCTCGAATGCGGCGTATTCGGCCTCCGACAGCCGGTCGAGGCCGGCGCTGTTCTGCTCCTCGGTCGATTCCTCGGTGAGGCCCGCCGCACGCTGGGTCTTGTTGGCGAGGTCGGGATGCGCCCGGAGCAGCGCCAGCTGCACGTCGGGTTCGGCGCTCTGGATCGCCGCCATCAGCGCGGCGTGCAGCTGGTTGACGCCGGCGAACGGCCGCTTGCCGGCGAGCTGCTCGGCGATCCACGGGGAATATTCGACGACATTGGCGAGCACCGCGACGAAGTCGGCCTTGGCGGCGGCGTTGAGGTCAGACAGCGAAATTTGCGACATCGTGCCTCAACCGATCTCGAATGCGCTGGCGGCAAGATGCGCGTGTTTGTCGTGCCAGTGCTGCGCGATCTGCAGCCGCGTCGGCACCCAGACGCGCTCGTGCTTGCCGATATAATCCAGGAAGCGCATCAGCCCCGCGGCGCGGCCGGGCCGGCCGGCGAGACGGCAGTGCAGGCCGACCGACATCATCTTCGGCGCGATCTCGCCTTCGGCGTAGAGCACATCGAAGGCGTCCTTCAGATAGGTGAAGAATTGCTCGCCCTCGGCAAAGCCTTGCGGGTTGATGAAGCGCATGTCGTTGGCATCGAGCGTATAGGGAATGACGAGCTGCTTGCCATTCGCGCCCTTGATCCAATAGGGCAGATCGTCGGCATAGGAGTCGCAGAGATAGAGGAAGCCGCCCTCCTCCATCAGCAGACGGTTGGTGTTGATCGAGGAGCGACCGGTGTACCAGCCGAGCGGCCGCGATCCGGTGGCCTCGGTGTGGACGCGGATCGACTCGGCGATCTCGGCGCGCTCCTGCGCCTCGGTCATGTCCTTGTGCTCGATCCATTTCAGGCTGTGGCTCGCGATGTCCCAATCCGCCTCCTTCATCGCAGCGACGATTTCAGGATTGCGCTTCAGCGCGGTGGCGACACCGAACACCGTGGTCGGCCAGTTGCGCGCGGTGAACATCCGCCACAGCCGCCAGAAGCCGGCGCGCGAACCATATTCGAACATCGACTCCATATTGGCATGACGCTGGCCGGGCCAGGGCTGGGCGCCGAGCACGTCGGACAGGAACGCTTCCGAGGCGCGATCGCCGTGCAGGATGTTGTTCTCGCCGCCCTCCTCGAAATTGACCACGAACTGCACCGCGACCCGCGCATGGCCGGGCCACTCGGGGTGCGGCGGGTTGCGGCCGTAACCGCGGAGATCGCGCGGGTAGCGTGTGTCAGCCACTCAAACTTCCTCGAAGCGGATCGGCAGCGCGCCCTTCCACAGCACGCTCTTGCCCAGCGTCGCCAGGTTCTCCAGGCCCGAGGTCAGCGTGATGAAGTGATTGCCGGCGAGCTGGCCCATCTTGCTGGCAAAATGCACGCCGCCATAGGCCATCAGGATCTCGGTCTCGCTGATGCCGCCGGGATAGAGGATGATCTGGCCCGGCGCGGGGTAGCTGGTGTGGTTCTCGTAGCCGACGCCGAAATCGAGATCGCCGAGCGGCATCCACACGCCCTCGCCGCTCCAGCGCACATGGATGATGTGGCTTTCGAACGGCAGTGCCTTGCGGAAGGCGGCGACGGTCTTGGGTGCCGCTTGCTCCTCGAAGCGGGCATCGAAGGTGAAATCGCCGGCACGGATAACGAGTTTGCTCATCTCATCTCTCTGGATCGGGGCCGGTGGCCCCACGGGTCATTTTCAAGCAAAGAGCATTCCCGACAGTTTCGCGCAAGTGGCGCGGACGCATCACCTGCGGTCGTAGGACCAGCCGAAAATGCCGCTCCGCCGCGTCTCCGGTTCTGGCTCGACGGCCGGCGGCGGCGCTTGCTTCAATTCCGCCTGCGGCGGCGGGGGCGGCGCCGGCAGGTTCTCGCATTTCATGGAGTAGACCAGCTTGCCGTCCGCGGTACGCCCGATCGGCGCGCAGGGATCGGGATGTCCGGCCGCGGTCTTCGGCGCCAACTTGACTTGCGCCGACGCCGGCGAGGCCAGCAGCACCAGGACCAGCAGATATCTCGACATCGTTGTCGCCTGAAGCTCGATTGGCCCATTGAACCGGATTGCGGCGGCCAAGTCCATCGGCGCCAAAGGGCGAGCGTGCCGAATATTTAGCCGGCGTCCCGGACGAGAGCGGAGAGCGGCGCACGCTCTCCACGTCGTCATGGCGATGCGCTGGTGCAGGTCCCAGCGGCGGTGCCGTAGGGTGGGCAAAGGCGCATAGCGCCGTGCCCACGATCTCCTTCCATGAGCAACAATGCGGGGCACGCTGCGCTTTGCCCACCCTACGAGACCGAGCTTGTGGCACGCAGCTTGGCTTGCAGACATGCCTCCGCGTTCTCGCGGCGCAATTCGCCCGAGCTTTGCCTGGTCTCGCCACCCTCTGATCCAAGAGGGCACAGGGAAGGCCGGGTGCCGGCTGGCACCCGCGGTCTGCTGCGCGAAATGCACACGCAGAAAGAACCGCACAGCAGCATACAGGTGTCGCCGATCACTCGGCCTTCCCTGCGCGATGGCTGGACGGCTTATGCCGTGATCTCCCGGGAGCCGACCATTCCTTTTGGCCTCCCTCGCCCCGCGAATTTGGATGATGCAGTCTGCCCGGTTGGGCTCGCTCGCACCTTCGCAAGAGCTTGACCGTGGCAACGACGGCCAGGACCACACGGTTTTGCCGTACGCACGGCCCGCCATGTCGCCGCAGTATTCCCGAGCCCTGTCGACAAAGCCGGAAACTTACAGACGAGACGAAGCCTGACAGCGCCGTCGTCCGCACGCGGTTACGAGCTCACAGGGACTACCCGCCCTGCCCGCACCTCTCATGCCGACGCTGCCGCGTCCACCGCAACCCCGGCTCGCGAACATGACGACGACACGTCGCCCCTCTTGGGTGAGCCGGGATGGGCTATACATACGCCGAAACCGAATTTCGGTAAAGTGGAATATTTTCACGCGCGTGGATTGACAGAGGGCGACACAGGCGCGGTCCCGTAGCCCGGATGAGCGGAGCGACATCCGGGACAGTGTGAAATGCCGGGCGAGCCGTCCCGAATTACGCCTTCCGCCGTCGCTCTTCGAGCTATGGCGGACAAGTCGCTCCATCCGGGCTACGAGGGTATCGACCATCAAAAAGGGCGGCGCAAAGCACCGCCCTTATCTCGCCACCCGATCCGGGCTGCGTTGAAATGAACCGCTCAATAGGGCCCGTAGCGGTAACCCCGATCGTAATAGAACGGACTGCCGCCGCCGTAATAGCCCTGCCCGCCATAATAGCCGGGACCGCCATAGTAGGGACGCGGACCATAATAATAGCGGTTCTCGTAATAGTCGCGGCGCCGCTGCTCGGCGATCACCCCGCCGATGATACCCGCTGCGGCGCCCATGAAGGCGAGACCTGCGGCGTTCGACCCGCGCCGATAATAGTGCCGACGACGGGCCGCGCTGAAATCGGTGACGTCGGAAGAGCCCTGGCCCGCCGTGACGGGCTGCGCCGACACCGCCCCGAGGGACGCCGCAGCCGAGGGCGATGCGGAGGTTGCGACAAATGCCAGGCTTGCGAACGCGGCCAAGGCCATCTTGCGGCCGGCTCCGGAAATCATGGGTCTAACAGTCATTTTGATATTCCTGTCATCTTGCCGATGCTGCTGCCAAACGTAGGTATCTGCAAACCGGATTCAATGCGCAAACCATCGAGATAGTTTCGTGCTCGCGGCAATCCGCCACGCTTTGAACGATTATAACCAAACGGTCGTATCCCAGCTTGAACCATCGAACCTGAGCGGATAATGAACAGCCGCGCCGCTTTTCGGTCGCCGTAAGCGTTTTACGTGAACCAACGCATCAACCGACGCCGTCGGGATCGATGCCATTTGCAGGGTTCAACGTGATCGACGCGTCCTTTTCCAAGAGAAATCAGATGATTGTGGTTCGCAAACTGCCGGCGCGCTATGCGCCGATCGTGATGCCGTTCGTGCTGTCCATCCTCATGACGGCCGTGGTGTCGGTCATTTCGACGCTTCGGAGCTTAGGGGCGACGCCGGCGTTCCTCGCGACCTGGCCGGGCGCCTGGGCGCTGTCCTGGCTGGTCGCCTTTCCGACGCTGCTGGTGGTTCTGCCGATGGTGCGGCGGATCGTGACGCTCGTCGTCGCGGCCCCGCCTCAACCAGGCCGATAGAAGGCGCCTACGACAACGCTCCCAACACCCCGCGCGTCGCCTTGTCGATCTCTTCGACATAGCGGCGGCGGGCAAAGGTCTCGGTGAGGAAGCCGACCACCTTGCGGCTGTCGGTGGAATCGACCACCGCCAGCATCTCGGCTTCGGCCTCGTCGAACACCGCCATCGCCGACTTCACGTTCATTTCCGGGATCAGCACGATGTCGATCAGGCGGGCGAGCTCGATCACCTGGATCTCGTCGGCGATGGTGTCGAGATCGCTGGAGAACAAATCGGGCAGCATGACGAGACCGACATATTCGTCGGAATTGTTGACGATGACGATACCGGGCCGCGATCCCAGCACGAACTCGCGGCGCACCGCGGCGATCGTCGTGGTCGAGGGCACCTTGCCGACGTCGGAGCGCATCAGCCGCTCGACGGTGAGATTGCGCAGCCAGCCTACGTCGTTGGCGCTGCGGATGGTCTCGCCGCGCAGATGCAGGCGCCAGGTCGAGAAGGAATGGCCGAACATGAAGCGGACGCAGATCGAGGTGACGATGCAGCCGGCGAGCACCACGGCGGTGACGTCGACGTTGCGGGTCATCTCGAGCACCAGGAACGACATGGTCAGGGGGCCGCCGACGATGGCGACACCGAGCGTCGCCATGCCCGTCAGCATCGCGACCAGCGGATCGATGGCGAAGTTCGGGCTGACCAGGAGCAGCACCGCGGCAAAGAACTTGCCGATCAGGCTGCCGACGAACAGCGATGCGAAGAACAGGCCGCCGCGGAAGCCCGAGGCGAGCGAGATCAGGCAGGCCGTCACCTTCAGGGCGATGATCAGCGCGATCAGGCCGATCGTCATGTCGTGAAACAGATCGAGCACCATGGCGCCATGGCCGGCCGCCAGCACCTGCGGGGTAATGATGGCAAAGCCGCCGACGATGAGACCCCCGGCCACCGGGCGGAGCCAGACCGGCAGCCAGGCGAACAGGCGCTCGAACATCGGCGAGGAGCGCATCACGGCGATGCCGACGCCGCTGGTGATGAGCGCAAGCCCGATCAGCGCCAGATATTGCTCGACGCCGACGGCGCTGACCTTGGGGATCTCCAGCGAGTATGGCGCGCCCCCGAGCCATTGCGCGGTCAAGGCGCCGGCCAGCGAGGCTGCCAGGATCGGGGCCGCGCTGCCGACCGAATAGACGCCGACGATCAACTCACAGGCATAGAAGGC
This sequence comes from Bradyrhizobium symbiodeficiens, assembly GCF_002266465.3. Classification (NCBI taxonomy): domain Bacteria; kingdom Pseudomonadati; phylum Pseudomonadota; class Alphaproteobacteria; order Hyphomicrobiales; family Nitrobacteraceae; genus Bradyrhizobium; species Bradyrhizobium symbiodeficiens. Next base: position 5,288,185 of record NZ_CP029427.2, read on the forward strand.
GCCGGTGATCGGCGCGCCGAACGCCGCCGCGATCGCAGCCGCAGCGCCGCAGCCGACCATCAGGCGCAGATCGTTGCGGCGCAGATTGAAGAACTTGCCGAACAGCGAGGCGATCCCGGAGCCGATTTGGGTATAGCCCGCTTCGAGGCCGACCGAGGCGCCGCAGCCGTTGGAGATCAGCGTCTGGCTCGACACGATGACGCTGTCGCGCATCGACAGATTGCCGCCGCGCAGCGCGTTGGCCTCGATCGGGTCGACCGCGTTTGAAATCTTCATGCGGCGCCGCGACCACTCCATGATGCCGAGCAGAAGCCCGCCGAGCGCAGGCGCGATCAGCGCGGCCCAGGGGCTAACGCTCGCGTGAGCCGACAAATGGACGTCGACAGGAATCCCATAGATCACCACATGCGCAAACTGGGCGATGTGCGCCATCAGCGTGACCACCGCGCCCGCCAGCGTGCCGATCACCAGTGAAAGCGGGATCAGGTAGAATTCGTTGCTGCGCAACAGGGCGCGCAACCGAACCATGGTGCGGCTGGATCCTTTGCGATCAGCGAAATGCCTGAGCCGTAGGAACACCGTGTGCCCGCCCTACCCTTCCGACAGGCCGTAGCCGGCCATGCGCTTGCGGACCCGCTCGATCTCGGCGCTGGCGAGCAGCGGCGGTTGTCCGATCTGGAGGCAGCCATGATATTGCCGCGCCAGCGTTTCGACCTCGACGGCGAGCCACATCGCCTTGTCCAGCGTCTTGCCGGTCGCGATCATGCCGTGATGGTCGAGCAGGCAGGCAAACCGCCCCTCCAGCGCCCGCACCGCATGTTCGGACAGCTCCACGGTCCCGAACGTCGCATAGGGCGCGCAGCGGATGCTGTCGCCGCCGGCCGCCGCGATCATGTAGTGAACCGGCGGAATCTCCATGCCCATGATCGCCAGGATGGTGCAATAGGTCGGATGCGCATGCACGACGGCGTTGACGTCATCCCGCGACTTCAGGATGTCGCGATGGAAGCGCCATTCGCTCGACGGCTTCTGATCGGGCGCGTGCGCGCCGTCCATGGTCATGAAGACGATCTGGTCCGGCGTCATGGCCTCATAGGGCACGCTGGTCGGCGTGACCAGGAGCCCGTCCACATGCCGGACGGAGATATTGCCCGAGGTGCCCTGGTTGATGCCGAGCGCGTTCATGCGCCGGCAGGCGTCGATGATGGCCTGTCTCTTGGCGGGCTCGTCCGCTGTCATCGACATCCCGATTTCCTGACGATCATCTTGTTAGACCCGAAGTACGTCAAAGCAATGTGGCAGTGCAAGCGAAAGCGGCCCGGATCCGGTGCCACCTTGTCGCCACACCTGCCAAATCACGAAATGGACGGCAAAATCAATGAATTCACGGATTGTCGCAGCCCTATGACAGGCTGGTCCGGACGGCCGCAATCCCGTTGATCACGAACTGCACGGAATAGGCCGCGAGCAGCATGCCGAGGACGCGCGAGAGCACGGCATTTCCGGTGCGCCCGAGGGTCTTGGCGATCAGCTGCGCCGAAACGAAACACAGCATGCAGAGCAGGCAGACCGAGAGGACGACCGCGATGATCACCGCGAGCCTCGCCCCATAGCCGGCATCGCCCGAAAGCAGCAGCGTGGTCGCAATCGCGCCGGGGCCGGCCGTCATGGGGATGGCCAGGGGAAACACCGCGACGTCGGAGGCGTGCTCGGATGTCGCCTTGTCGGCCTCGCGGGCCTCGCGATGCGGACGATCGCCGAAGATCATCTGGTAGGACACGCCGAACAGCAGCAGCCCGCCGGCGATCTGGAAGGCGGGGATGCCGATCCCGAGCTGGCGCAGCAGCCAGTTTCCGGCCAGCGCGATCACCACCAGGATCGAGGCGGCGATCAACGGCGCGCGCAACGCGACGGTCCGTTTGACCTTGTCGGGCATGCCGGTGGTCGCGGCCAGGAAGGCCGGCGCAAGGCCGACCGGATCGACCACCAGCAGCAGCGTGACGAAAGCGGACAGGGCGAAATCGAGCATGTGCCGGCAGGGTTCTCGGGAGCTGGAACGATGGCTTCCGCGCTGACTTAGCCCAGCAAAGCCGCTTTGGAAATCACGGGGAGACGACAATGAGCGACAGTGGAATCGGAATGCTCCTCGGCCACCTCTCGACCAACCTGCTCTGGCTCTGGTTCATCGGCGCCTTCGTGCTCGGCGGAGTCCTCGTCTATGGCGTGACGAAGGCCGGCCGCCTCAGGCGCAGCGAGCGGGCGCAGCTCGATCGCAACACCGAGGCACGGCAGCGCCAGGAAGATCCGTACAAGCGCCCGACCTGAGCGTTCGGCCCCCGCGCCGGTTGCCGTTTGGAACTTTCGTTCATGAAGCGGCTTTGATCGCCTGAGGATTGAGGAGGGCGAGGCCTTCCCGTGTTACCTCATGAGGAGGACGTATGGCTAAAGCAAAGAAGCGCACGACCAAGAAGACCGCGACCCGCCGACCGCGTCAGGCGCCGAAGATGCTCAGCGACCTGTTTCACGAGACGCTGAAGGACATCTATTTCGCCGAGAACAAGATCATCAAGACCCTGCCGAAAATGGCAAAGGCCGCGAACTCCAAGGAGCTCGCAGCGGCCTTCAACAAGCACCTGCGCGAGACCCAGGGCCAGGTCAAGCGGCTCGACCAGATCTTCAAGATGCTGGGCAAGCCGGCGCGCGGCAAGCCCTGCGAGGCGATCAACGGCATCACCGACGAGGGCGCCGAGATCATGAAGGACTTCAAGGGCGCCCCGGCGCTCGATGCGGGCCTGCTCGCGGCCGCGCAGGCGGTGGAGCATTACGAGATCTCCCGCTATGGCACCTTGCGCACCTGGGCCGAGGAGCTCGGCATGCAGGACGCAGCACGGCTGCTTCAGGCGACGCTGGACGAGGAAGAGGCGACCGACCATACGCTGACCGAGCTTGCGACGTCCGTGATCAACCTCGAAGCGGAACAAGAGTATCGCGACGCGGCCTGACCCGCGCCCGCGCCGATGACGGAACGCCGCGGCACCTGCCGCGGCGTTTGCTTTTGCGATCGCACGACGGCGCATGGCACGTCAGCGCCAGTGCACTGGATTTCCCGGGAACCAGCCCCATATGCAGGCTTTCCCACCCCTGAGCCCGCATCATGCAACCGAAGAATCCCCTCGACTGGATGCTGTCCGAAGCCCTGGACCAGCTGACGCGCGCCGACCGGCTGCGCCAGCAGTTCGGCCGTCAGGAAGCCTGCTGGGAGCCGCCGATCGACGTGCTCGAAACCGAGCATGAGCTGCTGATCCTGGTCGCGCTTCCCGGCGTCAATCCCGACAATGTCGAGACGGTCATTCATGACGGTGTGCTCGTCGTTTCCGGCCAGCGCACGCTTCCGCCGGAGCTTCGCAAGGCCCGCATCCACCGGCTCGAACTGCCGCAGGGCCGCTTCGAGCGTCGCATCGCGCTTCCCGTCGGCCGCTACGCCATCAGCCGCTTCGTGATGGACGGCTGCGTCGCGCTGCGTCTCGCCAAATCCTGAGGTCGATCATGGCCACCGAACAGATGAACAACGAACAGACCAATAACGACGTGAAGATCCCCGACGACGCGCTGATCATCATCCCCGTGCGCGAGATGGTGCTGTTCCCCGGCGCCATCGCGCCGATCGCGATCGCGCGGCCGAAGTCGGTCGCCGCCGCGCAGCAGGCGCTGCGCGAGCAGCGGCCGATCGGCATCGTCCTGCAGCGCAGCCCCGAGACCGAAGAGCCGGGCCCGGACGATCTCTATCGGGTCGCGACCATCGCCAACATCGTGCGCTACATCACCGCACCCGACGGCACCCATCATATCGTCTGCCAGGGCGTGCAGCGCGCGCGCATCCTCGACTTCCTGCCGGGCACGCCGTTCCCGGCCGCGCGGATCCAGCAGATCCCGGAGCCGACCACGACCTCGCCGGAGATCGAGGCGCGCGCGCTGAACCTGCAGCGCCAGGCGATCGAGGCGATCGAGCTGCTGCCGCAGGCACCGCCCGAGCTGGCCGCGATGTTCCAGGGCACCACTGCGCCCGGCGCGCTGGCGGATCTGGCGACCTCGTTCATGGACATCAAGCCGCAGGACAAGCAGGAGGTCCTGGAGACCATCGACCTCGCTTTGCGTGTCGAGAAGGTGTCCAAGCATCTGGCCGAGCGGCTGGAGGTGCTGCGCATCAGCAATGAAATCGGCCAGAAGACCCGCGCCAGCTTCGACGAGCGGCAGCGCGAGGCGATCCTGCGCGAGCAGATGGCGACCATCCAGCGCCAACTCGGCGAAGGCGACGGCAAGGCGGCCGAGGTCGCCGAGCTGACGGCTGCCATTGCCAAGGCCAACATGCCGCCCGAGGCGGACGCGCACGCCAGGAAGGAGCTGCGCCGCTACGAGCGCATGCCGGAGGCCGCCGGCGAAGCCGGCATGGTCCGCACGTACCTGGACTGGCTGATCGAGCTGCCCTGGGCGCTGCCCGAGGAGAAGCCGATCGACATCAAGGCGGCACGAGCCATCCTGGATGCCGATCATTTCGGCCTGGAGAAGATCAAGGGCCGGATCATCGAATATCTGGCGGTGCGGAAGCTGGCACCGCAGGGCAAGGCGCCGATCCTGTGCTTCGTCGGCCCGCCCGGCGTCGGCAAGACCTCGCTCGGCCAGTCCATCGCACGCGCGATGGATCGCCCCTTCGTGCGCGTCAGCCTGGGCGGCGTGCATGACGAGGCCGAGATCCGCGGTCACCGCCGCACCTATATCGGCGCCCTGCCGGGCAACATCATCCAGGGCATCAAGAAGGCCGGCAGCCGCAACTGCGTCATGATGCTGGACGAGATCGACAAGATGGGCCGTGGCGTGCAGGGCGATCCCTCGGCCGCCATGCTGGAGGTGCTCGACCCCGAGCAGAACGGGACGTTCCGGGATAATTACCTGGCCGTGCCCTTCGACCTCTCGCGCGTGGTCTTCATCGCGACCGCCAACATGCTGGACCAGATCCCAGGTCCGCTGCTGGATCGCATGGAGCTGATCAGCCTCGCCGGCTACACCGAGGAGGAGAAGCTGGAGATCGCGAAGCGCTATCTGGTGCGGCGGCAGCTCGAGGCCAACGGCTTGACGGCCGAGCAGGCCGAGATCGAGCCGGAAGCGCTGAAGCTGGTGGTCAAGGGCTACACCCGCGAGGCGGGCGTGCGTAACCTCGAGCGCGAGATCGGCAAGCTGTTCCGGCATGCCGCGGTGCAGGTCGCCGAGGGCACGGCTGCCAAGGTCGTGGTGGGGGTGAAGGATATCGCCACCGTGCTCGGCCAGCCGCGCTTCGAGGGCGAGATCGCGCAGCGCACCAGCATTCCGGGCGTGGCCACCGGCCTTGCCTGGACGCCTGTCGGCGGCGACATCCTGTTCATCGAGGCCTCGCGCGTCCCGGGCCGGGGCGGCATGATCCTGACCGGTCAGCTCGGCGAGGTCATGCGCGAGAGCGTGCAGGCTGCGCTGACCCTGGTGAAGAGCAAGGCCACGCAACTCGGCATCGATCAGTCGGTGTTCGAGAAGAGCGACATCCACGTTCACGTTCCGGCGGGCGCAACCCCGAAGGACGGACCGAGCGCGGGCGTTGCGATGTTCACGGCGCTGACGTCCCTGCTCACCAACCGCACGGTGCGCAGCGACACCGCCATGACCGGCGAGATCTCGCTGCGCGGCCTGGTGCTGCCGGTCGGCGGCATCAAGGAGAAGGTGGTGGCTGCGGCCGCTGCCGGCCTGAAGCGGGTGATGCTGCCGGCGCGCAACAAGCGGGACTATGACGACATCCCGAAGAGCGCGCGGGACAACCTCGAATTCATCTGGCTGGAGCGCGTCGACGAAGCCATCGCCGCCGCGCTCGAGCCGGTCGAAGCTCAAATCGGTGCAGCGGCGGAGTGAGTACGATGAAGAAACTGCTGGAAGATGCGAAGCGATCGCGGAAGACGCAGAAGCTGCGCCAATTGCTCGATCGTGCCATCGATCGGGTGCGCGATGCGCTCGCAGGGCCCGAACCGCGGCTTCAGCCGATCCCGGTCCGGGTGAAGCGCCGCAAGGGTTGAGCCCTCCGTCTCAGGCCCTCGCGGCTGCCCCAATCAAAAGGCCCCCTCCTACCCGAGGGGGCCTTTGCGTCGTTAGCCCACGGCGTCCTTGGCCGCCTTGACCGGGCGGGCGCGGACGATCTTGCGGGCCGGCTTGGCCTTGAACATCATCTCTTCACCCGTGAACGGGTTGGTGCCCTTGCGAGCCTTGGTCGCGGGCTTCTTGATGACCACGAACTTGGCGAAGCCCGGCACCAGGAACAGGCCGTTCTTCTTGAGCTCCTTGTGACCAACGTCGGTCAGCGTCTCCATGACGCTCTTGACGTCGCGCTTGGAAAGCTCGGTGGTGGTCGCAATCTTTTCGATCAGCTGCGATTTCGACATTTGGGTTGCCATCGTGTCTCCTCTGATTCGTGACGGCTGCATATTAGACCAACCAGCGAAGGCCTGTAGCCTTCTGCACAGTTTTGTCGCGGTTTTACGGGCATTTTTGGCCCTCTGTGGCAAAAAACCCTGCTTTTTAGCTACTTCCTGAGCGGGAGAAGCCTCGATCAGTGGATTTTGCCTTGTTTCAAAGGCCCGCACGCAACCTTGCTAAAACTGATTCGCGGCTTTCGACAAGCGACGAGGTGCTTCTTTGTGAGAGGTCGATCGTGATTCACCCTGAAAAATAAGGTCCGGAGTGCATGTCGCGGCCTTCCTCCCCGTAAAAACAGGGAGAAAGCGAGGGGATGATTGGCTAGATGCGCTCGATGATGATGGCCGGCGCCATGCCGCCGGCGGCGCACATGGTGACGAGACCACGCTTGAGATCGCGCCGTTCGAGTTCGTCGAGCACGGTGCCGATCAGGATCGAGCCGGTGGCACCGATGGGATGGCCGAGCGCGATCGAGCCGCCGTTGACGTTGACCTTGGCGCGATCGAGATCGAGGTCGCGGACATATTTTTCCGCCACCACCGCAAACGCCTCGTTGATCTCGAACAGGTCGATGTCGTCGACGGTCAGCCCCGCCTTCGCCAACACCTTGCGCGTGGCCGGCACCGGCGCGTTCAGCATCAGGGTCGGGGAGTCCCCCATGTTCGCCATCGCGACGACACGGGCGCGGGGCTTGAGGCCGTGCGCCCTGGCGTAAGCGGGCGAGGCCAGCAGAATCGCAGCGGCACCGTCGACGACGCCGGAGGAGTTGCCGGCGTGGTGCATGAAGTCGATGTTCAGATCCGGATATTTCTGGAGGATCAGACCGCGATAGGTCGTGCCCTTGTCATCGATCGCATAGTCGGCGATTGCCGGGAATGCCGGCTTCAGAGCGCTCAGCCCCTCCATCGTGGTTTGCGGCCGCGGATATTCCTCGTGGTCGAGCGCAAGGCTGCCGTCCTCGCGATGCACCGGCACGAGGCTCTTGTCGAAGTGGCCGTTCGCGATCGCGTGCGCGGCGCGCTTCTGGCTCTCGAGCCCGAGCGCATCGACGTCCCGCCGCGTGATGCCTTCGAGCGTTGCGATCGCATCCGCGCAGACGCCCTGATGCGATTGCGGATGCCGCGCGCGCAGGCGCAGATTGCCGCTATCCATCATCATCGGCCCGCTGCCGCCGCGGCGTCCTTCCATCGACATCATCTCGCAGCCGCCGGCGATGACGAGGTCTTCCGCGCCCGCCATGATCGAGGATGCCGCCATGTTGACGCTGGTGATGCCGCTTCCGCAGAAGCGGTCGAGCGTCACGGCGCTGGCGCGCACGTCGTAGCCGGCATCGAGCGCCGACATCCGGCCGAGATCGCCGCTTTGGGTCGCGACCTGCGCGCTGCAGCCCCAGACGATGTCGTCGACATCGGCCGTGTCGATGCCGGTACGCGTCGCGAGCGCCCGCAGCACGGTGGCACCGAGCTGCTGCGGATGAATGCCGGAGAGTGCTCCCTTGCCGGCCTTGCCGACGCCGCGCGGGGTCCGGCAGGCATCGATGATCAGCGCGTCAGCCATTGGCGTTGTCCTCTTGCTGTGGGTTGTTGAGGACGGTTCTGAATAAGAGGGAGAGGAGAGTCAATGCGAGACGTTTACCGCTTCGCACCCGGATTTTCCGCTGCGCGGTTTGCGAAACCGGCTACGCCCCCGCCGCGTTCGTCGCGATCACGTTGCGGTAGAAACTGGCGCTGAGTTTGGGCGTACGCACCTGGGTGTCGAAATTGACGTGGTATAGCCCGAAGCGCTTGTTCAACCCGTACACCCACTCGAAATTGTCCATCAGGCTCCAGAGGAAATAGCCGCGGACGGGCACGCCCTCAGCGGTGGCGCGCTGCAGCTGGGCGAGATAGTTGCGCAGATACATGATGCGGTCGGTGTCGTAGATCTTGCCGTCCGGCGTGACGGCGTCGTCGCCGGAGGCGCCGTTCTCGCTGATGTAGATCGCGTCCGTCTTCCAGATCTTCGCCGCCAGCTTCGGCACCCAATAGAGCGTCTCCGGCCCGACGCGCAGCCAGTCCGAGTTCATGTGCGGGAACGATTTCGGGATCGGCAGCGGCATGAAGCCCGCGCCCTGGTCGGACGCCACCACATAATTCTGCGGCGCGTAGATGTTGAGGCCGAGGAAATCGACCGGCGAGGAGATGATCTTCAGCTCCGCATCGGTGAATTTCGGCGCGTTGGGCCCGGCGAATTTCAGGAAGGCGTCGGTGTAGCGGCCCGTCATGATGACGTTGAGATAGCCGGCATTCATCTCGCGCAGCGCGATCTCGGCGGCGCGAACGTTCTCCGGGGTGTCGATGGCGGGCGCGCAGGCATCGATGTTCTCGGCCGGCCCCACCTTGGTGCCGCGGCGGCCATGGGCGCGCACCGCCTGCACCGCGAGCCCGTGCGCCAGCGCGCTGTTGTGCCTGATCTGGTTGACCTCGGCCTGCGGCAGCGTCACGCCCGGCGCGTCGATGCCGATGCCGTAACCGAAATAGACGAAGCGGCCGCTCTCGTTCAGCGTGAACACGTTCTTGACGCGGTCGGTCAGATGCCGGGCGACGTAGGCGGCGTAGTCGCCGAAGATCTTGCAGGTCTCGGTCGAGCGCCAGCCGCCGAAGCGATCCTGCAGCGATTGCGGCAGGTCCCAGTGATAGAGCGTCAGCCACGGCTCGATGCCGTTCTTCAGGAGCTCGTCGACCAGGCGATTGTAGAAATCGAGTCCCTTCGGGTTCGGCTTGCCGTCGCCGTCCGGGAACAGCCGCGGCCAGGCCACCGAGAAGCGATAGGCCTTGCAGCCGAGCGCCTTGATCAGCGCGATGTCCTCCTTGTAGCGGTGATAGTGCTCATTGGCGCGGTCGCCGGTGGTACCGTCCTCGATCTTGCCGGGGATGCGCACGAACTTGTCCCAGATCGAGGCCCCTCGCCCGTCCTCGTTGACCGCGCCCTCGATCTGATAGGACGAGGTCGCCGTGCCCCAGACGAAGCCGGCCGGAAAGCCGCCGCCGGCGCGCGGCGGCGATGCCGGCCGGGCTTCGGCCGCGCCGAGCGAACCGGTCAAGCCGGCTGCAGACAGCCCCGCGAGTTTCGCGAACCGGCGGCGCGAGACCTTGTCCGACATCGATGCTTCTCCGCTTCCAAAATGTTGCGGACGCACAATGGCGAGTCCATGGCGGTTTGAGAAGCAAGCTTTGGAACAAGCCGGATACGGAATCGCGCGGCCGGGGGCGCGACATATGGATGCGGGCCAGCCCCGCGCCGGCCTCCGCGATCAGCGCGAGCGCTTCGGCAGCTTTGGCAGCTTGCCGGGATTGAACGCCGGGAACTGCTCGGTTCGTCCCGGTGCCGGCGGCTGCTGTTCGGTCAGGATGAGCGTGCCCTTGAGGATCATTCCGGGCACTTGTCGTGTCGTCGCGGTGTAAGTCGCGATCTTGCCGGGGCAGTTTCCCTCGATATCCAAAGTGAGGTCGTCATCCACGCCGAACACCGTTACACGTCCGTCGGTATGACGCTTCGCTGTTACGGTGGCGGTGAAGCGATCTCCATCGACCCGGCACGAGCCGTGATACGTCATCAGGCTGTCACGACCCCAGATCTGCCCGTCCGCGAGATGAACGATCCCGGTACCCTGGTCGAGCGGCGTCTCGTACCACGCCGCATATGTGCCGTCCTTCAGCATGGGAGCAGTCTCCCTTGGCCATTCCCGTGCGACAATCCGCATGAATAGCGCTAAGAAAGCGTTAATCGCGCGGCCCGTGCCAATCCGGCCTTTGCCTGCGCAGCTCGGCTTCAAGCTCTTCGACGATGCCGTGAAGCAGGCACGCGGCAAGCGGATCCGTCACCTCCCGCTCCAAATACCGATAACGCGCGATCTGGCACTCCTGCTCGGTCAATTGGCGCTCTGTCATCACACGGGCCCTCCGACGAACTGACGCGGAGAGCGCCGGGCAGTTGCATTAAAATTTTAAGATCATTTGACATGGTTTCCGGTTGGTGAAGCCAGCGCCGCACGGAACTTCGGCCGCGCCGGGCCACATCGTCCCGAGGGCGGCCTCTCCTCTAGGAGGGCAGACGAAGCCAGACGTCTCTGCTTGCCAGCGTGCCGTTCGGCGTGGCGATCTCCATGTCCACGACGTGCAGAGAGCCGGGCTCGTCTGCATAGATGTATTTGAGGTGCCACATCAGACCCAGGTCCGGCGAAATGACAAAATCGTCCAATCCGTCGGTGATATCCCGAACGGCCTCGCGGTGCGTCAAGGGCGCAGAAAACATCGCATCGATGAGGTCGGCGAGGCTCATGCCCTCGACGAGCAAAAGTCGCGCGATCTCGTCACCGTAGACGTGCCGAAGCGCTGTAACGATAGCAGCGACGGCGTCCGGATTCTTCAACGCCACAGCAAAGCGAGCCTCCGAAGCCATCATGCCGGAGGCGGGATATTCTGCAAGCTCAGCGTGCGCCATCGCGGAACAAGAGGCGCTGCCTCCGGCCGGGGCCGTTCCTAGAAGGTCACCCGCATCCCCGCGTAGAACGCGCGCGGCCTTGCCGGGCTCAGCGAGCGCGGGTCGGTGAAGTCGTTGCCGCCGTTGGTGAAGTTGGGCAAGGCCTCGCGGTCGAAGAATTGTCCGTAGGTGGCGTAGCGCCTGTCGAAGATGTTGTCGACGCGGCCGTAAAGCTGGATGTTCTTCGCGACCTGGTAGGAGGTGTGGAGATTGAACACCGTGTAGGACGGCAGCTTCGCGAACTGGTTCGACTCGTCGCCGACGATGTATTGGCTGGAGACGAACAGCGCGTTGCCGCCGACCTTCCAGACGTCGGTCACGGCGTAATCGACGCCGACCTTGACGCGGTGGCGCGGAATCGCGGGAATCTGGTTGCCGGGCCTGACCTGGATGGTCTCGCTGGCATCATCGGCGAACGGGCTCTCCGAGCCGAGCTCGAGCGGATCGAGGAAGCGCGCATCGACGAAGGCGTAGCTCGCCTGGAACTGAAGCGTGGGCGACTTGATGTTGACTTCGGCCTCGAGCCCCTGCCGCCGTGTCCGGCCGACGTTTGAGAAATAGCCGAAGCCGGTCCGGCCAACGACCGGCACCGCCATGATGTCGTCGTGATTGGTGGCGCGGAAGCCGCCGATCTTCCATCCCAGAGTGCCGATGTTCAGTTCCTTGGTGCCGCGGAAGCCGGCCTCCACGGTCTTGGAGACGACCTGCTTCAACGGCGGATCCGCAACCAGGAAGGCCGCGATGAGACAGGGCCTGGCGGGATCCGCGCAGCCGAGCTCGAGCGGCGTCGGCACGCGGTTAGCCTCGGAATAGCCGGCATAGGCGGTCAATCCCGGCGTGATCTTGTAAGTGCCGCCAATGATCGGATTGAAACGGGTGAAAGTGTGATATCCGTTCAGCGCAGTCCCGAGCTGATCTTCGAGCGAGATCCGCGCCGCGTTGAAGCGACCGCCGCCCGTGATGGCGAACGCGTCCGTGACGTTGAACGTATCCATCGCGTAGAGGCCATTATACTGATTGACGGTTCGCAGCGACACGGGACCGGCAACGGGATCTGCCGCGGGGGTCGGCCCCAGGAAGACGCCGCTGCCGCTGACGACGTAGTTCTCTCCCATCGAGCCGATTTCGGAACTGGCGTTGTAGCGCGTAACGCTGGCGTCATAGGTTGAACCCATCACGAAGCGGTTGTCATGGCCGAACAGTTGATCGGTGTTGGTGGCCTGCCCCGAGACGCCGAATGTGGACGAACGGATCGAGCCCCGGTCGATCGCGCCGAGGATCGTTCCCGGCGCATAGGGGTTGGCGAGCTGACCGCCGCCGGCGCCGTTGGCGGGTGAGGTGTCGTCGCCGAAGCAGAGCAGCGTCGCATCTGCAGCGCACTCCTCCACGTCTGTTGGATTGCCGTCGACGATGTTCTGCTCGAACCTGCGCACACGGGCGCTGCCTTCGAAAGTCCAGGTCGGCGTCGCATCGACTTTTCCGGTCAGATTGAGATAGCCGACGCGATTGGAGGTGGTCTGCGGCGTCGTGTAGGTCGCGCCCCAGTATTTATCCAGCAACTCGGCCGGGACGGTGGCGCTTGCACCAAATTTGTTCTTGGCGGCACCCATGTTGACGTGGAATTCGCTGTCGCCAGCCCTGTAACCGACATCGCCGTAGAAGCGCCGAACGGTCGATTGGGAGAAATTGCGGAAACCGTTGTCGCGCAGGCCTTCGAGCGCGGCGTAGACCGCGTAATTCTGATCGACCTGCTTGCCCCATTGCGCCGAGCCCTGGATGCGACCGAACGAACCGCCCATCACGTCGACCTCGGCGCCCTGATAGGTGAAACCGTCCTTCATTTGCAGGTTGAGCGCGCCGCCTAGCGCGTTGAGGCCGAACGCCGGGTTGTTGGTCACCAGCGTTACCGACCTGATGGCGGCGGTCGGGATCAGGTCCCAGTTGACGGCATCCGAGAACGCTTCGTTGATGCGGACGCCGTTCTGATACACCGCAAGGCCCTGCGGCGTGCCCACCACGGGCGAAGCGACGAAGCCGCGGAATTCGACATCCGGCTGGAATGGATTGCCGGTGACCTCGGTGATGTTGACGCCGGCGATATTGTCGCGCAGCGCGTCGGTGACGTTCAGCGATCCGGTGCGCTTGATCTGGCTGGCATCGACGGCGTTGATCGCCGACGGCACTTTATCGACGTCGAGGCCGCGGCCCATGCCCGGCGCGGTCGGGTAGACGTAAAGCCGCGTCTTCGGAGCGGCGGACGACGGCGCCCCTATGCGCGCGACCGGCCGCGTCGGCGCGGTACGCCTGGCCACCGACGGCGGTGGCGCTGCGACTTCGACCGGCGGCAGATTCTGGACGTTGGTCTCCTCGTCCTGCGCGGCAGCCGCGTCGGTTGCCACGACCATTCCCGTGGAAATTGAAATGATGATCAGACCGCGAACGCGCATGCCGCCTCCACCCGTACCCTCTTGTCCGGCTATTTGTTTCCCCGCCGGTTGAGCAAACGATACAAGCCAACCGCCGAAAAGCACCAGCCGTAAAAGGTCAGGCCCGTCCGGAGCACGAATTCCCGATCAAATCGGGAATTATTCCCGATTCAATTGGCGGGCGGGAGCCGCTGTCCATCTTGCCGTAATGGGAACTATTCCCGGTCGCGGCGAGACATTTTGCCGAACTTCGCGAACAGCCTCCGTGCAATCCTCGATTCGACGTCGCGACTTAGGTCACGAGTCATTCATCCGTAGACTCACCCCGCCCCCGTGGCGGGGTGCTTTTGCGGCAAGCAATAATTCGGGAGGACACGATGGCTCAGACATGTTGGGCTCGCTTTTCCATTCGGCCCGCAACGCGACCCCTGACGTTGCAGAGAACCTGGACCAGCCTTGTCATCGGCCTCGGCGTTGCGGCATCGACGACGGCGGTTCTGGCCCAGGACGGCGCAAAAAGTCCGACGCCAGAGAGCATCAAAGCCATCACATCCCAGGTTGACAGCGCCTACATCAAGGCCAACACCGCGACGTCCAGCAATTGGCCCACGATCGGTCTCGACTATGCCGAGACGCGCTTTTCGAAGCTCAATCAGATCACGGCCGACAACGTCAAAGGCCTCGGCCTCGTCTGGACCTACAATCTCGAATCTTCACGCGGCGTCGAAGCCACACCGGTCGTCGTCGACGGCATCATGTACCAGACGGCATCGTGGAGCGTCGTGCACGCGATCGACGCGCGCACGGGCAAGCGCATCTGGACGTTCGATCCCCAGGTCAACCGCGAACTCGGCTTCAAGGGCTGCTGCGACGTCGTCAACCGCGGCGTCGCACTCTACAAGGGCAAGGTGTTCGTGGCGGCTTACGACGGGCGCCTGATCGCGCTTGATTCCGCAACGGGTAAGAAGGTCTGGGAAAAGGACACCCTGCTCGACCACGAGCATTCCTATACCATCACAGGCGCGCCGCGCGTCTTCAACGGCAAGGTGGTGATCGGACAAGGCGGCGCCGAATATGGCGCGCGCGGCTACGTCACCGCCTACGATGCCGAAAGCGGCAACCAGCTCTGGCGCTGGTTCACCGTGCCGGGCGATCCCTCGAAGCCGTTCGAGGACGAATCGATGGAGAAGGCGGCCAAGACGTGGGACCCCGCCGGCAAGTACTGGCTCAACGGCGGCGGCGGCACGCCGTGGGACACCATCACCTTCGACCCCGACCTCAATCTCGTCTACATCGGCACCGGCAACGGCTCGCCCTGGAACAGAAATGTGCGCAGTCCCGCCGGCGGCGACAACCTCTACCTCGCCTCCATCGTCGCACTGAACGCCGACACCGGAAAATACGCCTGGCATTATCAGGAAACGCCCGGCGACCACTGGGACTACACCTCGACCCAGCCGATGATCCTCGCCGACATCAGCATCGACGGCGCCCCGCGCAAGGTCATCCTGCACGCGCCCAAGAACGGCTTCTTCTTCGTGATCGACCGCACCAACGGCAAATTCATCTCGGCGAAGAATTTCGTCGATGTGAACTGGGCCACTGGCTACGACACCAACGGCCGCCCGATCGAGGTGCCGGCCGCGCGTGGCGAAGCAGCCTACGACTCGATCCCCGGACCCTACGGTGCCCACAACTGGCATCCAATGTCGTTCAACCCGCAGACCGGCCTCGTCTATCTGCCGGCCCAGAACGTGCCGTTGAATCTCATTCCGGAAAAGAGCTTCAAGCAGAATGCCGCAACGCCGGGCAAATTCGGCGGCACCACCGGCTGGAATGTCGGCTTCGTGCTCAACGGAGAGCCGCCCAAGAGTCTTCCGTTCGGACGGCTGGTCGCGTGGGATCCGGTCAAGCAGAAGGAAGCCTGGCGCGTCGAATACCCTTCGCCATGGAACGGCGGAACGTTGACCACGGCCGGAAACCTGGTTTTCCAGGGCACCGCGGACGGACGCTTCGTCGCCTATGACGCCATGACGGGCAAGACGCTGTGGGAAACACCGACCGGCACCGGCGTGGTCGCGGCGGCTTCGACCTACCTGCTCGATGGCGTGCAGTACGTCTCGATCGCCGTCGGCTGGGGCGGCGTCTACGGCATGGCGCAGCGGGCGACCGAGCGGCAAAACCCGGGCACGGTCTACACGTTCGCGCTCAACGGCAAGGCGCCGCTTCCGGAATTCGTGAAGTACCAGACCGAAGGCCTGCTCCAGGGCGTGAAGTACGATCCCAAGGACGTGCCGGAAGGAACGGCCCTCTACGTTGCCGCCTGCGCCACATGCCATGGTGTGCCCGGCGTCGACAAGGGCGGCAACGTCCGCAATCTCGGCTACGTACCCGCGGCGGAGATCGCCAACCTCAAGGACATCGTCTTCAAGGGACCGTTCCGCGACAAAGGCATGCCGGACTTCACGGGCAAGCTGACGGAAGCCGACGTCGTGAAGATCCAGGCCTTCATCCAAGGCACCGCCGACGCGATACGGCCGAAGAAATGACATGGCGGCACGGCTGCGGCAGGCCTTGCCGCAGCCGGTGGATGCGAAGTTCGCAACACGCCTCAATCCTCTGAAACACAATGCATTTCGAGGAGGTTCATTGAGTTCCATACTGGTCGTCGATGACCATCCCATCATTGCGGAGGCATGCCGTATCGTGCTGGGGGACGTCGAAGACGTTGTCGCCGCGCGCGACGTGCCGAGCGGCTATGACGCATTCCTGGAGCACCGGCCGGGAGTCGTCATCCTCGATTTGAGCTTTCCCGGCGAAGCACTGGGCGGTGTCGACTTGCTGCACCGCATCTCCTCGGATGCGCCGCTCGCACGCATCCTGGTTTTCAGCATGCATGCCGACGCAAATATCGTCGCGTCCGCGATCAAGGCGGGAGCCATCGGATATTTGCTGAAGGACTCTCCGCCGGACGAACTGCCAAAGGCGGTGCGTCAGGTCCGACTCGGCCATCGCTATGTCGACGAACGGATCAACCTGCGCGGCGTGACCCTGCCCGACCACGTCGTTTCCGGAAAAGCCACACTGACACGAAGAGAGCGTGAGGCGCTCGGCCTGCTCGGCCAAGGACATTCGTATCCTGCGATCGCCGACGAGCTGGCTATCACGCCTCGGGCTGTCGCCCGGCTCATCAAGCAGGCGAGGACCAAGCTCGGTATCCGCCGCACGAGCGACCTGCTCCGACGGGCGCGCGATCTCGCCGACGGAGAAGACAGCCCGAATTGACGCGCGACCACTTGGTCCGTTGCTCGCTCGGAGGCAGTAGACGCCACGTTCAGATCAGGCCACCGCCGTCGGAACCAGTGCCTCCACCGTCAATCCGCCATCGCCGGAGACGACGTTGAGCGTGCCGCCCAGCGCCAGGATCCGCTCCCGCATGCCGACGAGGCCGAAGCCGAGCTTCTGGTCCGGCTCCATGCCGCGGCCATTGTCGCTGACCCGCACCCGGGCGCAGACGCGGCCGTCCTGCGCCGTCTGCTCCGCCGGCTCGATCACGACATTGACCGAGGTCGCGCCGGCGTGGCGGAACACGTTGGTGAGCGCCTCCTGCACGATGCGGTAGATGGTGAGGTCGGCGGTCTCGCCGGTTGCGCCCAGCGCGGGTGAGATCGACGTCTCGATCGCGACATCCGGATGCGATTCCCGCCACAGCCGCGACAGCGATTCCAGCGCCTGGCGCAGGCCGAGCTCGGCAAGGCCGACGGGGCGCAAGCGCTCCAGCACGCGGCGATTGAACTGCTGCAGCGCGTTGATCTGCTCCAGCATGGCGCTGCCGTGTTTTCGCACGGCCTCGGCGCTGGGAACGCGTCCGTCCGCCTGCTTCGCCAGCGCGCCGGCATGCGCCCGCAGCGAGAACAAATACGGCCCGAACTCGTCGTGGAGCTCGCGCGCGATCTCCTTGCGCTCGATGTCCTGGAGCGACACCGCGCGCTCGGCGAGGCGCCGCTTGTCCTCGACTGCCTCACCCAGCGTTGCGGCGAGGTGGTTGAGCTTGGTGCAGATCACGGCGAGCTCCGGCGCACCGCCCGGTGTGACACGGGCCTCGTAATGTCCGCCTTCCAGCTCCCCCATTGCCTCCGCCAGCGACTGCAGCGGCGCCAGCGCGCGGCCGACCACATTCATCATCAAGAAGAACAGCGCCAGCGCGATCGCCGAGCCGACCTCGAGCTGGGTCACGATGCCGTCCCAGATCTCCGCGATCTCGTCATCGGGATGCGAGGTGATCAGGAGCGAGCCGGGCCTGCCGTGGATCGAGACCGGTACGCTCACCGCGGTCTGCTCGGGATGAACCAGGCCGACGAACCAGGCCGGCGGCCCGCGCGTGTCGGCGTCAGTATCAAGCCGGGGTGGCGTCTGCGGATTGCCTGCGGCATCCCGAAGCGTGATGCTGACATGGCGCAGACGGCTGAGATCGCGCGCGATCTGGTTCAGCCTGGCATCCGGATCGGGCGCCTCGTTGAGATCGGCAACGATCATCTCGATGAATTCGCGCGCGAGGCGGATCACGCTCTGGTCCTCGGCCTGCACCCGCGGACCTGCCTCCGCGACCTGGCGGCCGATATTGACGGCGAGCCCCAGCGCCAGCAGCAGCGCCAGCAAGAGGTTGATGCGCCCGCGCAAGGATAGATTTTGCCACATTGGTGTCGCCCGTGCCTCGCGATGCCTCGCCCGCCCCGGTCCGATGGCGTTGACAGGGGCGAAGCGGCGGATATCTAATCGGAAGCGTACAGCAATCCCGGCCGGGCGCGAAACAGGCCGACGCTGTCACAAGGAAACGCCTATGCGCATTCTGATCGTCGACGATCATCCCATTGTCGCCTCCGGCTGCCGTGCCGTGCTGGCCGACGAGGGCGAGATCGAGATTTTGGAGGCCGCCGACGCCGAGGACGGCGAGTGCGTCTTCATCGTCGAACGCCCCGACCTCTGCATCATCGACATCAATTTGCCGACCGTCTCCGGCTTCGAGCTCGCCCGCCGCATCCTCGAGCGCGCGGCTGATGCCCGCATCATCATGTTCAGCATGAACGACGACCCGGCCTTTGCCGCGCGCGCGATCGAGTGCGGCGCCAAGGGCTACGTCTCCAAGACCGGCGACCCCGACGATCTCGTCGAGGCGATCCGCGCCGTCGGCGGCGGCGGCACGTATCTGCCGAGCGCGATCGCGCGCAGCATCGCCTTCGCAGGGCCGACGCTGGCGCAAAGCCCGCTGTCCAAGCTGAACCCGCGCGAAATGGAGATCCTGCGGCTGCTCAGCGCCGGAAAGAGCCTGTCCGAAATTGCCTGGCTGGTGCAGTCGTCCTACAAGACGGTCGCCAACACCTCGTCCATCATGCGCCAGAAGCTCGGGGTCAAGACCTCGGTCGAGCTGGTGCGGCTGGCGATCGACAGCGGCGTTGCCTGACGGCGCCACGAATTCGGTCACATAAGCGTTGCAATCTTGAAGTGGTGAGATGCCACGGAGCTCCAAGGCATGACGATTCAGACTGTCTCGACCAACAAATCCTACGGCGGCGTGCAGGGCGTGTATCGCCATGCCAGCCAGGCGACGGGAACCGACATGGTGTTCTCGGTCTATGTTCCGCCGCATGCCGGCGGCGCCAGGCTGCCCGTGGTCTGGTACCTGTCCGGCCTCACCTGCACCCATGCCAACGTCACCGAGAAGGGCGAATTCCGCAAGGCCTGCGCCGAGCTCGGCCTGATCTTCGTCGCGACCGATACGTCACCACGTGGGCCCGACGTGCCGGGCGATGCCAACAACGCCTATGATTTCGGCCTCGGGGCCGGCTTCTATGTCGATGCGACCGAGGCGCCGTTCGCGCGCAATTATCGGATGTGGAGCTATGTGACCGACGAGTTGCCGAAGCTCGTGGCGGGAAATTTTCCCGTCGACGCCAAGCGGCAATCGGTGATGGGCCATTCGATGGGCGGCCACGGCGCGCTGACGGTGGCACTGCGCAATCCGCACCGCTATCGCGCCGCGAGCGCCTTCGCGCCGATCGTGGCGCCCTCGCAGGTGCCGTGGGGCATCAAGGCGCTCACCGGCTATCTCGGGCCGAACAAGGACGCATGGCGCAGCCATGACACGGTGGCGCTGATCGCGGACGGCGCGAAGTTTTCCGGCTTCCTGGTCGACGTCGGCGAGGCCGACAATTTCCTGAAGGAGCAGCTGAAGCCGGAGCTGCTCGAAGCCGCCTGCAGCAAGGCGAACATCCCGCTGACGCTGCGGCGTCAGCCGGGCTACGACCACAGCTATTATTTCATCTCGACCTTCATGGGCGATCATCTGCACTGGCATGCTGAGAAGCTGAAGGGGTGAGACCGGTCTCTCCTCCCCCTCTCCCCCGTTCGTACGGGGAGAAGGTTGGGGTGAGGGGCTACATCCCCGAAAGCGGTGACAGTGGGACTCGCGGAAAGGCGAAGAACCTACTCCCGCCTGCCGTAATTCGGCGCCAACAGCCGGTTGCGGATCAGATAGCTCATCGTGCGGGTCCAGGCTTCATCCGTGTTGCCGCGCATGTCGGCGCTCGCCGCCATGATCATTTGGCCGGTCTTCACGTCACGCAAATAGACGTTGAGATTGATGATCAGGTTCGAGACCTTCTGCACCATGCCGGTGATCTCGAGGTCAGCGCCCAATTCGCCGGCAAGCTTGAGGTCGCAGCCGCCGCAGGCCTGCAAGTTCGCGTGACGGGCGGCATCCCTGACCGGCGCGATGTCGAGCATCTGGAACCTGCCGGACTCCTTCAATTCCTTGCGCAGCTGCTCGCTGACGAGTACGAGCCGCGCCTCTTCGGGCTTGGAGCCGTAAAACTCGCCCGGCAGGCTGGTATCGATCAGCTCGAAATCGAACACGGCGAGCTTGGGTGGATCGGCGCGCGCGACCGACGGCGTCAACAGCAAAGCGGCGATCACCATCAATGCTCGCATGATCGTGA
This sequence comes from Bradyrhizobium symbiodeficiens, assembly GCF_002266465.3. Taxonomy (NCBI): domain Bacteria; kingdom Pseudomonadati; phylum Pseudomonadota; class Alphaproteobacteria; order Hyphomicrobiales; family Nitrobacteraceae; genus Bradyrhizobium; species Bradyrhizobium symbiodeficiens. The sequence goes on from NZ_CP029427.2 coordinate 5,308,616, forward strand.
TGCCGCCGCGCGCGGGGACGAAATGCGGGGTTGCATGCCCTGACAAATTGGTCATGCTTGAAGCAGAGACAATTCTCCACCTGCGGTCAAGCCGGGGGGATCGCTCGGAGGAAACATGATCCGATGGTTGGCCGGCCTGATCGGCTTTGCTCTTGCTGCGACGAGTGCGCTCGCGGCGGAGCCTGCCCTGATCGGCGTCGGCTATCTCGGCGTCGCCGCGACCCGATCCACACTATCGCTGGTCGAGCAGCCCGCGGAGAATGACGGCATCGCCGGCGCGCGGCTCGCGATCGAGGACAACAACACCACCGGCAAATTCCTGGGCCAGCGGTTCGTACTGGAAGAGCGCCGCATCAAAGAAGGTGAGGACGTCGTCCAGGCCGCAACCGCGCTCGCGGAGAAGAACGGCTTCATCATCGCCGACCTGCCCGCCGATGCGCTGCTGAAAGTCTCGGACGCCCTGCGCGAGCGCGGCACGCTGCTGTTCAACGCAGGCGCGATCGACGAGCGGCTGCGCGAGGCCGATTGCCGCGCCAATGTGATCCACACCGCGCCGACGCGGGCGATGCTGGCGGATGCGCTCGGGCAATATCTCGTCTGGAAAAAGTGGTCGCGCTGGCTGCTCGTGGTCGGCTCGCATGACGAGGACAAGCTGTTTGCGGATGCGCTCCGGCGCACCGCCACACGGTTCGGCGCCAAGATCGTGCAGGAGCGCACTTTCGAGGACAAGGGCGGCGCACGCCGCACCGACAGCGGCGTGACGCTGATCCAGCGCCAGATGCCTGTGTTCACCCAGCAGGCGCCCGCCTACGACGTGCTGGTCGCTGCCGACGAGAGCGAGGTGTTCGGCGCCTACCTGCCCTATCGCACCTGGGATCCCCGCCCCGTCGCGGGCTCGGCGGGGCTCGTGCCGCGCAGCTGGGACGCATCGCAGGACCAATGGGGCGCGATCCAGATGCAGAACCGCTTCATGAAGCTGAATTCACGGCGCATGTCGGCGCTCGACATGCAGGCCTGGACCGCGGCCCGCATGATTGGAGAGGCCACCTCGCGCACCAATTCCGGCGACGTCAAGAAAGTGACTGACTTCATCAAGGGCCCGGACTTCTCGGTCGCCGCCTTCAAGGGCACACGGCTGACCCTGCGTGACTGGAACCTGCAGCTGCGCCAGCCGATCCTGCTGGTCGACGGTCGCATGGTGGTTTCGGTCTCGCCGCAGGAAGGATTTCTGCACCAGGTCTCCGAGCTCGACACGCTCGGCTATGATCGTCCGGAGAGCAAATGCAAGCTGAAGTGAGCGATGTGAGATGAGTTCAAGCTGGCTCGACAACGACGCAGCGCCCCCTCCCCCGCTTGCGGGGGAGGGTTGGGTAGAGGGTATTTCCGCTCGCGAGAGCCCCCAAGAGGAGAGAGCCCTCTCCCGCATCGCATCTGACGATGCGATGCGACCTCCCCCGCAGGCGGGGGAGGTGAAGACCGCCCGCGGGCAGACATCACGCATGCTGGGAGCAGCGTCGCTGCTGACCCTTGCGCTCGCGGCCGCGCCAGCACACGCCTTCATCGCCTACGTCTCGAACGAGAAGAGCAATACGGTCTCGGTGATCGACACCGACAGCTGGACGGTGACCAAGACCATCAAGGTCGGCCAGCGCCCGCGCGGCATCGATTTCACGCGCGACGGCAAGTTCGTGATGGTCGCGGTCGGCGACGACGACACCGTCCAGATGATCGACGCCAAGACGCACGCCGTGGTGGACAGCCTGCCCTCCGGACCCGACCCGGAACTGTTCGCCCAGGACGCCGCCGGCAAGATCCTCTACGTCGCCAACGAGAACGACAACACGGTGACCGTGATCGACCTCGAGAAGCGTGCCCGGCTCGGCGACATCCAGGTCGGCGTCGAGCCCGAGGGCATGACCATCAGCCCCGACGGCAAGACGCTGATCAACACGTCGGAAACCACCAACATGGCGCATTTCATCGACACCGCCTCGCGCCAGATCGTCGCCAACGTGCTGGTCGACGCGCGGCCGCGCTTTGCCGAGTTCAAGCACGATGCTTCCGAACTGTGGGTCTCCTCCGAGATCGGCGGCACAGTCTCGGTGATCGACCCGAAAAAGCACGAGGTGATCGGCAAGATCACGTTCGAAATTCCGGGCCTGCGGAAAGAAGCGATCCAGCCGGTCGGCATCGGCATGACCAAGGACGACAAGACCGCCTTTGTCGCGCTCGGCCCCGCCAATCGCATCGCCGTGGTCGACGTGGCCTCGCGCAAGGTGACGAAATATCTGCTGGTGGGTCAGCGGGTCTGGCACATGGCGTTCACGCCGGACGAGAAATACCTGCTGACCACCAATGGCGTGTCGAACGACGTCTCCGTCATCGACGTCGCCGCGCAAAAGGTGATCAAGACCATTCAGGTGGGCGAACTGCCCTGGGGTATCGCAATCGCGCCATGACCAGCCCTGCTCCGATTCCCAAACCACAGGAGGCGCCGAAGCCAGATGCGGCCGCGGTGCCGGCGCTGTCGATCGACGGCGTCAGCCATGCCTATGGATCGCGGCGGGCGTTGATCGACGTCTCTTTCAACGTTCAGCCAGCGAGCTTCACCGCGCTACTCGGGCTCAACGGCGCGGGCAAGAGCACGCTGTTCTCGCTGATCACGCGCTTGTTCGGCATCCAGTCCGGCCGGGTCGGCATTTTCGGCCATGACGTCGGCAAGAGCCCCGGCGAGGCGCTGCGGCTGCTCGGGGTCGTGTTCCAGCCGCGCACGCTCGATCTCGACCTGTCGCTGACGCAGAACCTGCTCTATCACGCCGCGCTGCACGGCATCAGCCGGAGCGAGGCCGCCGCACGCAGCGCCGAACTGCTCGGCCGCATCGGGCTGGAAGAACGCGCAGGCAGCAAGGTGCGCGACCTCTCCGGCGGGCAGATGCGGCGGCTGGAGATCGCGCGAGCGTTGCTGCACCGGCCGCGGCTGCTGTTGCTCGACGAACCCACCGTCGGCCTCGACGTCAAGGCGCGCGCCGACATCATCAGCCAGGTTCGCCGGCTCGTGACGGAGCAAGGCATCGGCGTGCTATGGGCCACGCATCTGTTCGACGAGATCATGCCCAGTGACGACCTCGTGGTGCTGCACCAGGGCAAGGTACTGGCGCAGGGGCCGATGAGCCGCGTCGTTACCGAAGCCGGCGCGCAGGACGTCAACACCGCCTTCATGCGGCTGACGGGGGCGCAGACCATGCCGGGAGGCGGCGCATGAGCAGCATGACGACGCGCGACACCCCGCGTGGCTTCTCGGCCGGCGAGTACATGACCTGCCTCACCGGCATCGTCTGGCGCGAGGGCCTGCGGTTCCTGCATCAACGCGAGCGCTTCGTGTCGGCTCTGGTGCGGCCGCTGGTATGGTTGTTCATCTTCGCCGCCGGCTTCCGTCAGGTGCTCGGCATCTCCATCATCCCGCCCTACGAGACCTACATCCTCTACGAGGTCTATATCGCGCCCGGGCTGATGGCGATGATCCAGCTGTTCAACGGCATGCAGTCCTCGCTGTCGATGGTCTACGACCGCGAGATGGGCAACATGCGCACGCTGCTGGTGAGCCCGCTGCCGCGCGGCTTCCTGCTGTTCTGCAAGCTGCTGGCGGGCACCGCCGTCTCCCTGCTCCAGGTCTACGCGTTCCTGCTGATCGCCTGGTTCTGGGACATCACCCCGCCATCCTCGGGCTATCTCACCGTGCTGCCGGCGCTGATCCTGTCCGGGCTGATGCTGGGCTCGCTCGGCATGCTGATCTCCTCCGGCATCAAGCAGCTCGAGAACTTCGCCGGCGTCATGAACTTCGTCATCTTCCCGATGTTCTTTGCTTCCTCCGCGCTCTACCCGCTGTGGCGGGTGCAGGAGGGAAGCCCTTATCTCTACTATCTCTGCGAGGCCAATCCCTTCACCCATGCGGTCGAGCTGATACGTTTTGCGCTCTATGGCCAAATCAACTGGATCTCGCTGGCGGTGGTCGCGGCATGCACAATCGTCTTCATGATCGGCGCGATTTGGGCCTATGATCCCTCGCGTGGGCTGGCGCGACGGGGGCCCGCAGGAGGCGAAGGATGAAGGTTCTGGCCATGGCTGTTGTGGCGCTGGCGCTGTCGGGCACGGCCGCCCACGCGGCCGATCCGCGCTACCCCAACTGGCCCTGCACGCAAGCCAAGGTGCCGGAGATTTCGCTCGCCGCCGTCTGGGCTGGTCCTGCGCTCGACGACGCCGAGACCAAGTGGAAGAACGATGCGAAGATCACCGCGCTGGTCGCGAAGCTGTCGGCGCGCAAGACGCCGATGGACGAGGCCGAGAAGTCGGTGAAAGACTTTTTGGCCGCCTCTTCCGCCGACAAGACCAACAACGCAAAGCTGCTGTTCGCCGGCCTGTTCGACACGCTCAACGCACAGCGCTCCCAGGTGATGAACGGGCTCGAGCGCGTCAGCCGCAAGCAGCGGGAGGCCGCCGACAAGATTCGCGAGGAGGCTATTCAGCTCCAGGCGCTGCAGGGCGCCACTCCGCGTGACGAGGCCAAGGTCGAGGCGCTCGGCAATGAGCTGATCTGGAAGACCCGCATTTTCGAGGACCGCAACAAGGTCGTGCGGTTCGTCTGCGAAGTTCCAACCACGATCGACCAGCGCCTGTTCGCGCTCGGCCGCGTGATTCAGCAGGAAATGGAATAGCGTCCGCCTCGCTTGCCGGTTACGGCAGGTTCCCGGATCACCGGTTAACCCCTTTGCTCCGCTATTTGCCGGAACCAAATCGCGCTAGGATGGCTTGTCGACGTGAACTCCAGGACGTCGGGAGGCCTCGATGGGAACCACAAGATTCATCTGTGCGGGCGTTGCGGCCCTCAGCATGCTCGCAACCAGCGCTTTTGCCGACGACATGACCGGATTGGTCATGCGGATCGATCGGCTGAACGGCACGATCTCGATCCAGCAGACGCAGAAGGGCACGGTCGGCGGCAGCGCCGGCGGCGCCGGCGCGCTCCAGGAATACAAAACCAAGGACGCCGCGATGCTGGAGTCCGTTCACGCCGGCGACAGGGTGAACTATTCTGCCACCGACAATAACGGCACCGGCACGCTGACGAAGCTGCAGAAGCAGTAGGCGCTTGCTTCGCCTCTCCCCGCCAGCGGGGCGAGGGAGCACACCTGAGTTCGCGCCTCTACTGCTCGGGGCGCGGCTCAGGCTGCGCCTCCGCAGTCGGAAGCTTCGCCCGCTCCCAGCCGTCGGTGCCGTCGGGGTACCAGGCGATGCTGGAGTAGCCGTATGTCAGCGCGCGCTTGGCGGCGTTCCACGACATCCAGCAATCTGCGAGGCAATAGATCACCAGCAGCGCGGACTTGTCGCCACGTGAGGCCTGTGCGAGGCCGCGCTGGAGATAATCGTCCATCGCCGGCGGCAAGCTGCCGTAGCCGGTATCCGGCAACCAGATGCTGCCCGGAATGTTCTTGCGCGGCGCATCACGCCACACCGTGCCTGCCGGAAGATTCTTCGGCCTCGGCGGCCGCGGCAGCACGTCGACGAACGCACCGCTCCTGGCGCGCCAGATCGCTTCGGCTTCCACCGTATTGAGCACGCGCGCACCCGCCAGCGTCGCCGGCACCGGTGCGCGATAATTGTCGGCGCGATAACCGTCGGGCTCGAACGGCTCCTGCTGCTGCGCGAATGCCGGCACCGCGAACGCGGCAACCACGAGCGCAGCGGCAAGACGCCACCTCATGGCGACTTCTTGGCCGTCTCCGCGCCGAGCGGCTTGTTGTTCTCGTCGAGCAGCGGGACGCCGAAGTCGACCAGGATCTTGTTGATCTCGCCCTGGTTCTCCTGGATCAGCTTGTTGAGCTGTCGCTTCCAGTTCTGGTCGGCGGGACGCACACCCATGCCGATGCGATAGACCAGCTTCGGCCCCGTGGTTTCCTTCACCAGCGGTGTGACGTGAAGCGAGCCGACCTTCTTCGCGTAGTAGCCAGCCATCGGTCCCCACAGCACCCCGGCGTCGATCTTGCCGGCGGCGAGATCGTCGATCATGGCTTGGGCCGAATTGTCGTAGCGCGTGTCGATCATCAGCGGATAAGGCTTCGCGTCGCCCATCAGGCCGGCGATGGCCATGTTCGTCGCCGGCGGCGTGCCGGCGACGATGCCGACATGCTTGCCCTTCAACTTCGCGTCCTCGAGCGTGTCGACGTCCTCGAGCCCGCTGCCGGCCTTGGCGACCAGCGCATAGCTCGTGCGGTAATAGGGATTGGTGCCCTGCACGACGTCATCGCCCTGCGGAAAGCCCATGATGACGTCGCAGCGGTGCGCGCCCAGCGTCATCCGCACGAAGCCGGTGGCCTGCGGGAAGAAGACGTAGTCGAGTTTCTTCTTGAGCTTGTCGGCAAACAGTTCGGCCAGCTTGTTCTCCAACCCCTCGCCCTTTTCGTTCGAGAACGGCAGATTGCGGGGATCGGCGCAAACGCGTAGCACGTTCGGGTCGACCAGCTCGAACGAGAGGTCGCCGCTGTCATTGGTCTGCGCGACGGCGCCATCGCCGAATGCACAGCACGCAACCAGGACCCACAGTGAAAACAACCAGCGACGATGTGGTCCGGCCTCCGTCATCCCGCTTCCTCCTCGTTTTGTTTGAATGCTATCCATGCAACGCATGACGCGCCAAGTTTCGCCAGACTCTGCTGGCTTTGCTTTGTTGCAGTGCAATGCAGCCAATCCTTTGAACTGAGGCGGAAAAGTGTCTCGCATCGCTCGAGTGATCGCAGCCTTGTCCCTGCTGGGGACGGTAACGCTAGCACGGGCCGGGGCGGCCGAATTGCCTGTGAGCGAAGTCGCATCCGGAATCTTCGTACACTCCGGGGCCATTGCCCTGATGACCCGCGAGAACGAGGGCGACATTGCCAATGTCGGTTTCATCGTGGGCGATGATGCCGTGGCCGTCATCGACACCGGCGGCAGCCTCCGCGAAGGCGAGGCCCTGCTGGCCGCCGTGCGGGCCCGCACCAATAAGCCGATCCGGTATGTCATCAACACTCACGGCCACCCCGACCACGTTTTCGGCAATGCCGCCTTCGCCGCTGGCGGCACCAGCTTCGTCGGCCACAGCAGGCTGCCGCAGGCGCTGGCGACGCGCGGGCCTTACTATCTCGACAATTTCCGCCGCATCATGGGCAGCGAGTTGATCGATCCCGTGAAGATCATTGCTCCGACCCTCCTGGTGTCGGACACGATGACGCTCGATCTCGGGGCGCGCCGTCTCGCGTTGCGCGCATGGCGGGCCGGGCACAGCGACAGCGATGTGACCGTGTACGACGAGACGACGAAAACCCTGTTCGCGGGCGACCTCGTCTTTCTCCGCCACATTCCCGTCATGGATGGCAGTATCCGCGGCTGGCTCACCACGTTGAAGGAATCGGAGACCATCCCGGCGCGACGCGTCGTTCCCGGTCACGGACCCGTGAGCGACTGGCCTGCCGCGCTGGCCGATGAGCGGCGTTACCTGTCAACGCTGCTGTCCGACGTGCGCGCGCGGAACAAGAACGGCGAGCCGATCCGGGCCGCCGCCGAGAAGGCGGCCGCGGAGGAGCGACCGCGCTGGGAGTTGTTCGGCGATTACAACGCCCGGAACGCAACTGCAGCATTTTCGGAAATTGAATGGGAGTAGCAGGCGCGCTACGATAGAAGCGAGAGATCAGCTTCGCTGACTACGAGATCAGCTTCGCTGACTCGGAGGATGATGACCATGACCAGATGGACACGCCGCCTGCCCTTGATCGCCGCACTGCTCGGCATCGCCTTCGCCCTGCCGGCGCAGGCTGAAGAGGCTGACGATCCATGGCCGGGCCTGGTGCAGGACATCTTCAACAACCGTGCGATGAATGACGGCAGCGCCGTGATCGGCATCGAGATGCCGTATCGCGCAGAGGACGCGGCGATCGTGCCGGTGACCCTGCGCAGCAAGCTCTCGCCCGCGGATGGCCGCCGTATCCGTTCGATCACGCTCGTGATCGACCGCAACCCGGCGCCGATGGCGGCGAAGTTCGAGCTCGGCGCCGATGCCAATGTCACGGAGATCTCGACGCGCGTGCGTGTCAACAATTACACCGATGTGCACGCGGTGGCCGAGCTCAGCGACGGCCAGCTCTATGTCTCGAAAGTTTATGTCAAGGCCTCGGGTGGCTGCTCGGCGCCGGCAGGAAAGAACGCCGAGGAGGCGCAAAGCCGGCTCGGCAAGATGCGCTACAGGCAATTCGCGCGCGAGGAAGCGCAGGCGAGCCGCATCCGCGAAGCCCAGATCATGATCGGCCATCCCAACAATTCCGGCCTGCAGATGGACCAGGTCACCCAGCTCTACATTCCCGCCTTCTTCGTCAACCAGCTGAAGCTGACGCAGGACGACAGCCTCGTGCTGTCGATGGAAGGCGGCATCTCGATCTCGGAAGATCCCAATCTGCGCTTCACCTACGTATCCAACGGCGCCAAGCGTTTCCGCGCGGAAGCCAAGGATACGGATGGGCATGTGTTCCGCAATGAGTGGGATGTGGAGAAGCCGGGGACGTAGACTCGCGCGACTTGCGTTGAATCCCTCTCCCCCTTGTGGGAGAGGGTGGATCGCCGCGATAGCGGTGAGACGGGTGAGGGGTTTTCCTCAGATGAGTGCGCGGTGAGATACCCTCATCCGGCGCTTCGCGCCACCTTCTCCCACAGGGGAGAAGGAAGAAAGCGCTAAAAACACCTCACCTCGGCTTCCGCTTGCGCGCGGCGCAGATCATTCACGGCCGTATTCGCCTGCTCCGAGGTGCGGAACTGGACGCCGAGATTGCCGCGGACCTGGGACATGCTGAGCGCGGTCTCCGCGGTCACATAGCGCTCATAGGGCATGATCGAGGCCACCACGTCGATCGAGCAGGAACATTGCTCGATCGACTGCCGGCTCTCGCCATTCGCCTTCATGCAGCCATAGACGTACTCCGCGCGCGCCGACGTCGGGTAATCATTGGCCTCCTCGGCCCGCGCCACGCACGCGGTCGCCGCCAGCACCGTCAATGCGGCGACAATCGGTCGTAGCTGTCCGGCCAGTTTCATGCGCATCCTCCCGCGGGTTGCGAGCAAAGCTATGCTATGCGTATTGTCCTGAAAAGCACTCTGTCAGAGGAAACGGCTCACAAGGTGATGAGAGCACTTGGCGTGATAAGGGCACAAGGTCGGACATTGGCGCTCGCGACGATGCTGATGCTGACACTGGTCGCACCCGGCCGCGCCGCGGATACGATCCGCCTTGCGGTGCAGAAGACCGGAACATTCTCCTGGGAGCTGGCCGCGATCCGCGCCAACGGTCTCGACAAGGAGGCGGGCCTCTCGCTGGATGTCACCGAGCTCGCGAGCACCGAGGCCGGCAAGATCGCGCTGCGCGCCGGCAGCGCCGACATCATCCTGTCGGACTGGCTGTGGGTATCGCGCGAGCGGGCGCTCGGCGCCAAGCTCACCTTCTATCCCTATTCCAGCGCGCTCGGCGCGGTGATGGTACCCGCATCCTCGCCGATCAAGACGCTCGCCGACCTCAAGGGGCGCAAGCTCGCGATCGCCGGTGGCGCAATCGACAAGAGCTGGCTGCTGCTCCAGGCGAGCATGAAGCAGGACGGCATCGACCTGAAGTCGGAGGCGACCATCGTCTATGGCGCCCCGCCCCTGATCGCCGCCAAAGCGCTCGACGGCGAGATGGATGCAAGCCTCAATTTCTGGAATTTCTGTGCCCAGCTCGAGGCCAAGGGTTTTCGCCGCCTCGCCGGCATCGAGGACATTCTGCCGAAGCTCGGCGCCAAAGGCGCGGTCTCCGCGGTCGGCTACGTCTTCGACGAGAGCTGGGCGGCGAGCCACAAGGACGCGGTGGCGCGCTTCATCGCGATGACCCGCAAGGCCAAAGAGCTACTGGTGACCTCCGATGCAGCCTGGGACAAGATCGCGCCGTTGACCGGCACGAGCGATGCCACCCTGCTCAAGACCTATCGCGACCGCTATCGAGACGGCATTCCACGCCGGAGCATCGACGACGAGGAGAAAGATGCGCGCGTGCTCTACCGCGTGCTGGCCGAGACCGGCGGCCGTGACCTCGTCGGCCCCGCGGCCGAGCTCGATCCCGGCACTTTCTATCACGCAGTCCCCGGAGATTGAGGTGCTGCGTCTTCTGTCGTTCGCCCTGTTTCTCGTGATCTGGTGGATTGCCGCGCTGTTCGTCGGCGGCGCGAAGCTGCCCTCACCGCCGGCCGTGCTCGAGGTCATGATCGCGGAGGCCTCATCGGGCGCGCTGTTCCTGCATCTTGGCGCCACGCTGGCGCGCGTGATCCTCGCCTTCGTGCTGGCGATGTCGCTCGGCAGCGCCATCGGCTATCTGATGGGACGGGTCAGGCTCGCGGACAAGCTCGGCGATCCCTGGCTGATCCTGCTGCTCAATCTGCCGGCGCTGGTCGTGATCGTGCTGGCCTATATCTGGGCTGGTCTCACCGAGGCCGCCGCGATCGCCGCGATCGCCATCAACAAGCTGCCGACCGCGGTCGTCACCTTGCGCGAGGGTACCCGCGCGCTCGACCGCTCGCTGGACGAGATGGCGAGCGTGTTCGCGATGCCGCGCTGGCGCGCGTTCCGCCATGTCGTGCTGCCGCAGCTTGCGCCCTATATCGCGGCCTCCGCCCGCTCCGGACTGTCGCTGGTGTGGAAGATCGTCCTGGTCGCCGAGCTGCTGGGACGGCCGAACGGCGTCGGCTTCGAGATCGGCGTCGCCTTCCAGCTGTTCGACACGCCGCGGCTGCTGGCCTATTCGCTGACATTCGCCGCGGTCGTGTTCGTGATCGAAACCTTGCTGGTGCAGCCGTTCGAAGCCCGGGCAACACGGTGGCGGCCCCGTGCGGCTTGAGGTCGAGATCACAGGCAAGACGTTCAGGAGTGTCGCGGGCGGGACCCACGAGGTGCTCGCCCCGCTCAAATTCGCGCTTCAATCCGGCGAGGTCGGCGTGCTGATCGGTCCGTCCGGCTGCGGCAAGAGCACGATGCTGCGCATCATCCTCGGGCTCGACGCAGATTTCAGGGGCCATGTCGCGCGTCCGCCGCAAGCGCGGATCGGCATGGTGTTCCAGGAGCCGCGGCTGTTGCCGTGGCGTTCGGTCGAGCAGAATGTGCGGCTGGCTGCGCCCGACGTGACCGATGCCAAGCTGTCCGAGCTGTTCAGGATTCTGGAGCTGGACGCGCATCGCAGCCACTTTCCCGGCGAGTTGTCGCTCGGCCTTGCCCGGCGCGTCGCGCTCGCCCGCGCTTTCGCAGTCGAGCCCGATCTGCTGGTGCTCGACGAGCCCCTCGCTTCGCTCGACGACGCGCTCGCCGGCCGTTTGCGCGACGAGATCGCGGCGCTGGTGGCGAGCCGTCCGGTGATGACGCTGCTCGTCACCCACAGTCTCGATGACGCAGTTCGGCTCGGCGACCGCCTGTTCTTCTTGTCGCCGCGTCCCGCGCATATCGTGCAGGAAGTCCCGATCACCATCCCGCGCGCGATGCGCAGCGAAGCTGCGCTCAGTGGGATCAGGGCCGAGCTCGCGGCCTTGCAGCTTGAATCGAAATGAAAACTCGTGGTCAACTGGACCAATGTGTCGAGGGAGGTTCACCAATGCGGCGTACGCTGATTGCGATCGGCATCCTCTTGGTTGCGGTGCCGGGCGCGGCGCTGGCGCAGACCAAGGGCAAGGGCATAAGGCTCTGGAACCTGACGAGCGAGACGATCTCCGGCTTCCAGCTCTCACCCGCCGGCAAGACCGAGTGGGGCCCGAACCAGTGCTTGAACGACAAGGACAAGGAGGTCGACCACGACGAGCGGCTGCGCATCACCGGCGTCGAGCCGGGCCGTTACGATGCCAAGGTGGGCTATCCCAATGCGCGGCAGTGCGTCGTTCGCGACATCGAGATCAGGGCAGATGCGGTGTTCTCGATCGCCGACAAGGATCTGAAGGACTGCAGCAAATAGCGAGACGTCTTACGCCCTGTCGTTCGGGTGCGGATATTCGCAGCGCCACCGCACCGCCTGCCACTTCGGATGATCGCCGACCCATTGCGCGATATAGGGGGGCGCGGCCATCACGCATTGGCGGGGCGACCCCGCATAGTTGAAGATCAGGTGTTGCTCTTCGCAGGTCGCAGGCGAGAGCACCGCACACACGGTCACCACCAGGTCGATCGGGTTCATGCCGAGATCCTCTCACGGGAACAAATGGAGGTTAGCACAAGAAACTACGTCCCATGGAGAGGGAAGTTTCAATCCGGAGTGAGGAACAGAGCCACCTCTAGAAGTTAATGCCAAACACCATACGGGCCTGGTGGCGCTCGAAATTGACGAGGTCGAGATTGCCGCCCGATCGGGCCGGGCGACCCCAGGCTTGCATGCTCCAGCTCAGGGTCAGTCGCGAGCGCTCGGAGAGCTGGAAATAGGCGGTCGGGCCGACGAACAGGGCCTGGCCGGAAAACTCGCCGAGGCCGATGCCTTCATATTGCCGGAAGTAGCGCAGCTCGCCGCCGAGCAGTACGTTGGGCCGCACGCGCACCAGGCCGGCAAAGGCCGCACCGATCGTCGAACTCTTCTCGGACTGCCCCGTCACCTCGAAGCGCGCCCATTCCGGCTGATAGATCAGGTTGAGCGCGCCGATGGCGAAGTTCGGGATGAGCTCGCGGTCGAACGCCACGGTGAAATCGGTGCCGTACATCCGCCCTTTCGCGCCGCTGGTCTCGTCGATGCGGTCGCCATGGAGGTCGGCGGCGACGGTGAGGCCGAACGGGGCGCGCTCGCGGTCGAGCAGGCGATAACGCAGGTCGAGCGAGGCGCCCTGGAAGTTGAGCTGGCGGCGGTCGTCGATATCAGGCACGCCGGTGATGTCGTGCAGCGAGGCGATGCCGCCGAGCTCGATGCGGAAGTTCGGCAGCGGTACGATCTCGATCTCGACCTCCTTCTCCAGAGCGCGATAGGTCCCGGCGCCCTTGCCGAATCGCCCCGTCGTCTGGCTCTGGAATTCGCGCTCGCCGGGATTGCCGACATCGCTACCGATCATGAAGCCGAAAATGTGCTCGGTATCGAAGCCCTCCTCGGCGTGCCCATGCGTCGGTCTCAACGCGACCGCGCAGGCCATCACCATCAGACATCTGCGAGTCCTGCCGCGCATCCCCTGTCCCGATAGCGCACGCCGCTTTGATGCGCCAGCAGCGCCGACCGGGCATCAGCGTAACACACTGCCGCAAGAGCGAGGTCGAGATTTTGATGGAAGATGATTGAAGCCCGCGCAGGCGTCTCATCGTGTCGACGGCGAAGCACAGGGCACAACGATGCCCGGCTCGAGATCCGACACTGCCACGGCTTCGACGGCGTTCACCGTCGAGGCCGCGGCAGGTCGTCAGTCTTACTTGCGCGCAGCGCAGGCGTACATGTTGATTTCCATGCCGACCGGCACTTCCACGATCTTCGGAGCTTTCCAAGCCATTCGGGGTCTCCCCAAGGTATTGAGCGCGACATCGCGCGGCGCAAAAACCTAGGGCTGCCTCAGGTGCAGTTCAAGCCTCGATTCGGCTGCCAAGCGCGTCCGTGTCGATTCTTCGTGGCTGCATTTCTCTCTCGGACAAAACCAGTTCTCTCTTGGTCAAACACGCCCTGCAAGACACTGGCTTGTGCGATGCACCGCGCGCCGAATCGACACCAAACGTACCCGCGCTGTCAGCAACCTTTGTCGGCCGCTGTGGCGTTCGGCTTGGCCCCGTCGGCCCGCTGAGCCGCCGTCGGCTGGCTCTGCATCTGCCGCTGTGCATCCTCGGACGACGCCGGAGTTTCACCGCTTGCACGATTCATCGTGCTGGTCGGCGGATGCTGGCTGGTGTCGCTCGCTGAGCTGGACGCGTGCGATTGCGCCGAGCCTACGGTGACCGGACCAGAACCGGCATCCTTGTCAGTGCTGGCGCTCCCTGTGTTGCAAGGGCCGGCGACGGCGACGCCGGCGCTTAACGTCAAGATCGCGCAGGCGGCTAGAACGGAACGTTTCGTGTTCATCTGCATCTCCTCTTGTCCTGCCGCGCTGCCCCGACGCCGGGCAGGACATCGCGAAGAGAACAGGCCGAGCTGCCCGATGTTCCGAGTGTCGGAGCGGAAATGCTCGCAAACACCGCCGCGCCACGCCTGTTCCGCTCACCGCAACAATCGCACCAGGCTCCGGCCGGCACGCGAGCTCAGCTCCTTCGCATCCAGCGTTCCGTCCTTGTCGGGATTGGCTGCGTTGAAGCGCTGCTCGACCACGGACAGATATTCGTCGAGCGTCAGCGTCCCGTCGCGGTCTGGATCGGCGGCCGCGAGCTCTTTCGCCGACAACCGCCCGCGCAATTCGCGCGCGTCGAGCGTGCCGTCATGATCGGGATCGAGCTTTGCGAAGGTCGCGGCGGCCGCCTTCTTCACCTCGGCAAGATCGAGCGTGCCGTCATTGTCGGTGTCGAACAACTTGACCGCGTTGCCGGAGGCCGACCATGCCGGACCGGACAACAATGCAATGGTGAGCGCAAGCGCAACTGAGCGACGCGAAATCATCAAGACCTCCCAGATGAAGCGCCCGGTTTGGGCGCGATACACAACATAAATCCGCAAGCGGCCCCCGGTTCAAGCCCGGAATTGCAACTTGCGCGCGCGACAACCCGGGAAGCCTGGCACGACCGCCGACCGGATTGCTTCGCGTCGCGGAATTTTTGCAGCGTCTCCACGCAAGTTGGACTGCACTGCCGTCAGGTTTCCGTAAGGTGACCGGCACTTGCGTTCAACGATCGACACGACTCTTACGACTTTCGTGTTGACGCGTTTTGGTTTCCGACGGAGTGTTGCTCCCGCAGCGTCAAAAGGCGCGCATATTGGGAGGAACGGATGAAACGCTTTGCGATGGCCGCGAGCCTCGTCATGCTTGCATCGACTTGTGCAAGCGCACAGACCACCGAGCAACTGGTCAAGGGCGGGACTGATACATCGAATGTTCTCAATTACGGGATGGGGTACAATCTGCAGCGCTTCTCGACGCTGAACCAGATCAACAAGGACAGCGTCAAGAACCTCGTCCCGGTCTGGAACTACTCCTTCAACGACGATCGCAGCGAGGAATCGCAGCCCATAGTCTATCAGGGCGTGATCTATGTGACCTCGCACAATGCGACCATGGCGGTCGACGCCAAAACCGGCAAGCAGATCTGGAAGAGCAAGGTCGAATATCCGGCCGAGACGCCCAGAATCGTCTGCTGCGGTATCATCAATCGCGGCGTCGCGATCCACGAAGGCAAATTGTTTCGTACGACGCTCGATGCCAACGTGATTGCGATTGATGCCAAGAACGGCAAGGAGCTGTGGCGTCAGAAGGCTGCCGACATCAAGGAAGGCTATTCGA
Source organism: Bradyrhizobium symbiodeficiens (assembly GCF_002266465.3). Taxonomy (NCBI): domain Bacteria; kingdom Pseudomonadati; phylum Pseudomonadota; class Alphaproteobacteria; order Hyphomicrobiales; family Nitrobacteraceae; genus Bradyrhizobium; species Bradyrhizobium symbiodeficiens. Next base: position 5,324,077 of record NZ_CP029427.2, read on the forward strand.
TGACGGTGGCCCCGCTGGTCGCCGACGGTGTCGTCATTACCGGTATCTCCGGCGCCGAATTCGGCACGCGCGGCTTCATCGACGGCTGGGATCCGGCGACGGGCAAGCATCTGTGGCGCACCCATTCGATCCCCTCGCCGGACGAGCCCGGCGGCGACACCTGGAAGGGCGATACCTGGAAGCTCGGCGGCGGCTCGACCTGGATCACGGGCTCTTACGATCCCGAGCTGAACACCGTGTATTGGGGCATCGGCAATCCCGGCCCGTTCAATTCGGCGGTGCGCCCCGGCGACAATCTCTACACCTGCTCCGTGCTGGCGATGGATCCCAAGACCGGCAAGATCAAGTGGCATTACCAGTTCTCGCCGAACAATCCGTTCGACTACGACGCCGTCGCCGAGATGGTGCTCGCGGATGTGAACGTCGAGGGCAAGCCGACCAAGGCGCTGATGAATGCCAACCGCAACGGCTTCTTCTACGTGCTCGACCGCACCAACGGAAAGCTGCTCGCGGCCAATCCTTACGTGAAGGTCAATTGGGCAACCGGCGTCGACATGAAGACCGGCAAGCCGATCGAGACCGACGTCGCCAAGGATGCGCGCGAGGGCAAGAAGGTCACGGTCTATCCGTCGATCCTCGGCGGCAAGAACTGGGAGCCGATGTCGTTCAACCCGCAGACCGGCCTCGCCTACGCCAACACGCTCAACTTCGGCGGCAAGTACAAGGCCGAGCCCGTCACCTTCAAGCAGGGTGAATGGTATCTCGGCATGGACCTGACCGATCCCTGGGAATTCGGGGACGGGCCGCGCGGTTACCTCAAGGCGATCGATCCCATGACCGGCAAGTCGAAATGGGAAGCACCGAGCGACATTCCACGCTTCTCGGGCGTGCTGTCGACCGCGGGCGGCGTCGTGTTCTCGGGCGCACTGACCGGCGAGTTCGAGGCCTTCGACGCCGACACCGGCAAGAAGCTCTGGCAGTTCCAGACCGGGTCCGGCATCGAGGGCCAGCCGGTGACCTGGCAGCAGGACGGCGTGCAATATGTCGCGGTGACATCAGGCTATGGCGGCGTCTACTCGCTGTTCTCGGGCGACGAGCGGCTTGCCAAAGTGCCGCCCGGCGGCTCGCTGTGGGTCTTTGCGGTCAAGCAGTAATCCACGGCATGATGCTGAGAAGGCTATCTCACAAGACGGCGGCGATCCTCGCCGCCGTCGCGGGGCTGACGGTCGCGCTTGCGGCGACCGTTCGCGCCGCGGACGACGCAACCGGCAATCCCATGCAGGCACAGATCGACCACGGCAAGTCGACCTATGCTTCGAAATGCTCGCACTGCCATGGCCCCAATCTGATGAACTCCGGCACCATCACGCCGGACCTGCGTGCCTTCCCCGACGACAAGACCCGCTTCGTCACCACGGTGAAGAACGGCAAGAACAACAGGATGCCGCCATGGGGCGATATCCTCAATGACGACGAGATCGGCTCTCTCTGGGCCTTCATCTCCAGCCGGAGGAAGCCATGAGGGGTCGTCGTGCCGCATGGAGCCTTGCGGCCCTGCTTTCGACAATGGCGTCGGTTGCTCTCGCAGCCGACGATCCCCTGAAGATCTGCCTTGACGAGGACCGGCCGCCGCTCTCGATGCACCACCGCGGCAAGCCGGACGCCGGCTTCGACGTGCTGCTGGCACAGGCGATCGCGGAACGGCTCGGACGGAAGCTGGCGATCCAGTGGTTCGAGAGCAAGCTGGACGAGGATTCGAGCCCCCAGCTCGAGGCCAATGCGCTGCTCTCGGACGGACGCTGCTCGCTGGTCGGCGGCTACGCGCTGACGCAGGATTCGCTCGTCGTCCCCGGGATGAAGACGGCGCGCTTGCCTGATTTCGCCGGGGCCACACGCGACGATCGGCGGCGGCGCGTTGCACTCGGCGTGCTCGCGCCGAGCCAGCCTTACGTCTATTCGCCGATGACGGTCGTGCTCGGACCGAAGGCAAGCGGCCGCAAGATCGGCGACATCGGCGATCTCGCAGGGCTTCGTCTCGTCATCGATAGCGGCTCGCTCGGCGACGCCATCCTGATGAGCTTCGACAAGGGGCGGCTGATCGACAGCATCACCCATCTCGTCCCCGGCCGCGACGATCTGCTGGCCACGCTCCAGCGCGGCGAGCATGACGCGACGCTGATCGATCTTGCCCGCTTCGACGCCCATCGCGCCGCGCACCCGGACACGGCGATCACGGCGTCCGGCTATTATTATCCGATCGGCGCCAATCGCGGCTATGTCGGACTGGCCAGCGATGGCGCGCTGATCGACGCCGTCAACAAGGCGCTGACGGGGCTCGCCGCTGAGGGCAAGATCGCCGAGTTCGGCAAGCAGGCCGGGCTCACCTATCTGCCGCCGCGCGAGCCTGCGATCCTGGGCGATGTCTGGATGAAGATCATCCAGCGGTGAGGCTCTCGTGTCCCGGACGCGCTGCAACGCGCGAGCGTTGCGGCGCAGAGCCGGGATCCATGCGGTATGGCTTGCGGTCGAGCATGGGCCCCGGCTCTGCAGCGCACCGCTAAGGAGCGCTGCGTTGCGTCCGGGGCACGAACGCCGTGCCACCGTGCCCCCACTCGGTCCGACGGAATGCGCCAATCTGTCTCGCCTGACACCCATGGCAGCGCCAGCCTGGTGCAGTACCTTGCCCGGAACCGGGAGGGAATCATGTCTACAAAATCGATCGCCGCCACTTCATCGCCGCTGGAGCCGGCGCCTTCGCGATGCCCTTCGTTTCGCGCAACGCCTCCGCGCAGGGCGCTTGGCCCGCACGGCAGATTCGCATGATTTGCAGCTACCCCGCCGGCGGGCAAACCGACCTGCTCGCGCGCGCGTACGGCGAATTCATCTCCAAGCAGGTCGGCAAGACCGTCGTCGTCGAGAACAAGCCCGGCGCCTCCGGCGCGATCGGTACGGCGGAGGTGGCCCGCGCCGAGCCCGACGGCCACACCATGCTGTGCTCGATCTCGACCACCTACATCATGAACCGGATGGTGATGAAGAATCCCGGCTACGACATGGACAAGGATTTGGCGCTGGTCAGCGTCATTCCCGGCGCCGGCCTTCTGCTGGTCGCGAACCCCAGGACCGGGGTCAAGACGCTGGAGGATTTCGTCGCGTTCGCACGCAAGAGCGGCAAGGTGAACTTCGGCACCTACAGCGCGGGTTCGGCCCCGCACATGACGGTCAACGAGCTCAACAAGCAGTATGGCCTGTCGATCGAGCCGATCCATTACCGCGGCGAGGCCCCGATGTGGACGGGGATGCTCGAAGGTACGCTGGATGCCGCAATGGGCAGCTACACTGCGGCGCAGTCGGTCCTGCAAAGCGACCGTGGCACCGTGTTCGCGGTGCATTCGAAGAAGGTCGACGCGATCCCTGCCATCAAGACCCTCCCGGAGCAGGGCGCGACCTCGAAATTCTTCACCGTGAGCGGCTTCTCCGGCTGGGCGGTGCCGAAGGCGACGCCGCAAGCGGTCGTCGACCGACTGGCGGAGCTGTGCGTGGCCGCCAACAACGATCCGAAGGTGAAGGAAGTGCTCACGACCTTCGTGCTCGAACCCGCCATCGGCTTCAAGGAGACCAATGCGCTGTACCAGCGCGAACTGCCGATCTGGATCGAGAGCGCGAAGTCGCTCGGCCTAGAGCCGGCCTAGGCTCCGAGCCCGGGGCCGGCGCGCCGGTTGCCCCATCTCGCCCCGGAGTCCGACCAAAGCCTAGTGTCGGAAGCGCGTTTTCCCGCTATGATTGCGTGCCGCTGCGGACCAGAAGGGCCAATTGCATGACACCGGATGCAGTCGCTGTCGCCGTTATGATTATCCTGCTCTTTCCGATGGGCTATTTCACGCTGGCCTCGCCGGCCTTCCTGCTGGTGAGGCTCGATATTCAGCCCGTCGCCCAGTTGCTGCGCGGAATGTTCAACGCCCATTTTCTGGTGATGCGCGTCGCCGCCTTCATCGGGACCGCGGCACTCCTCCTGGACGGCCGCCTGCTTGCCGCGCTGGGCGTTGGCCTGCTCGCAGCGCTGGCGATCTGGGGACGCCGCTGGTTCATGCGAAGGGTCGACGAGCAGCTCAGCGCGAGGGACGCCGGCGATGCCGATGCCCCGCGTCGGCTGCGGCGGCTGCATTGGAGCGGCATGCTGGCCAATGCGGTGCTGCTCGTCGCACTCCTGGCCGGCATTCCCTACATTGCCACGTCCGCGTGAAATGTCGCCGCGACGGCGCGAACGGCCCGACCATCGCTGCCCAATGCCTGCGCTCGAAAGCGCTTAATGCTCGCCCGAACTCGCAGTGGCCGGCTGCGCCTTGTGGATCGAAGACGGCACCACACCGAAATATTTCCGGAACACCCAGAATTGCGCGCACATACATCGCCTCGGGCTCGGCGCTCTCTCGTTCCTGCAATGATCTCTGCGATCGATGAAGCAAGCGCGCCAGAAGGGCGCCGGAAGGACCGAAACTCGCTGTCGGACCTGACGCCATCAGCCGCGCAGCATCATCCGCAACGCGTCAGGTGCAAGAATGCTGATACGGCGGTATGACAGCGCCACGTGCCCTTTCGCCTCAAACTCGCGAAGGATGGCGCCGGCTGTTGTCCTTGACACATTGGCCATATGCGCGAGATCTTCGTGGTTCATGTCGATCTCGATCGGATGTCGGTTACGCGGAGTAACAAGGCGGCAGTCAGCAGTGCGGAGCAGGACTGCGACAAACCGCTTGACGTGGTTACGTATCATCAGGTCGTCGGCGCCTCCCATCGCAAGGCGGAGATGATCGAGTGTGACCAGACCGAAGAGGCGCCACGCAGAAGGGTCGCACTTGACAATTTCGTCGATGGCCGCCAGAGGCAGATGCAAGAGTTCGCTGTCCCGGGTGGCAATCAGGCCGACCATCCGAGGCTGCCGCGTGAAGGCGGCCGCTTCTCCAAACCAGGTCCCCCGCATCGCGAAATGCGCGGTATAGGGCCCCTCTTCCTGCGGAGCCATGGCGACTCCAAGGCCGCCGGCAACGAGGCCGAACATGCCGCCCGGGTCGTCTCCGATCGAGTAGATCGAGGCGCCTTGCTTGAATTGCTCCAGGAGAGATCTGGCAAGCACCTCGCGCTGGAACGATGCTGGCGTCCGGCTGAGCCAACCGTTACTAGTGACAACCTTGCACGCTGCCTCGCGCTGCGACATTTGGCGTCCAATTGATCGCCCGCGATCAATGTCCTCTCCATCCTCCTGCTACTCTCTCAACGGCGACAACATTTTGATCTACCTCAACGAGCGCGGTGGCGTGCGTGGCTGAGTGCGCACCTCCATCCTCGCAAGTTTGGATTGGAGCGCAAATGACAGCATCAGGCATTCTGAGCAGAGCGCTCCTGGCCGTGCTGTTGCTGCTGATCGAGATTGAACCGGGCGCGAGCGGCGGCGTCAGTCGCTCCAGCGCGGCCAACGACAATCAACGCTCCAGCGTCAACTTCCGTTGTTGCCAAGCGTCGCAAACTACCAGGAGCACGCCATGAACTCTCAGCGTCATCTAGCGATCGCGGCCATTGGATCAATCCTCTCATTGATGGCCTGCGACTGCGTCGCGGCGCAGCAGCGCCCGAATATCGTCGTCATTCTTGCCGATGATCTCGGGAATGCCGATCTCGGCTATCGCGGCAGCGAGATCAAGACGCCGAACATCGACCAGCTTGCAAAAGGCGGCGTGCGGCTCGAATCATTCCATGGCATGCCGGTTTGCACACCTGCGCGCGCGGCGCTGATGACCGGACGCTATCCGATGCGCTACGGCTTGCAGACCCTGGTGATCTTTCCGAACCACACTTATGGCCTTCCGACCGATGAGCGCACCCTGCCGCAGGCGTTGAAAGAGGCGGGCTACAGCACCGCGATGGTCGGCAAGTGGCATCTGGGGCATGCCGACAAGAAGTTCTGGCCGCAGAACCGCGGATTCGACCACTTCTACGGCAATACGGTTGGCGAGGTCGACTACTTCACACACAAGCGCGCCGGCATTATAGACTGGCAACGCAACGGCTCCTTCATCGACGAGAAGGGTTACGTCCTGACACTGGACGGCGACGAAGCCGTGAAGCTCATCGACAAGCAGCCAAAGGACAAGCCCTTCTTCCTCTACTTCGCGTCGCTGGCACCGCATGCGCCGTACCAGGCACAGAAAGCGGACGAGGATCGCTACGCCACAACCATCACCGATCCTACACGCCGTACCTACGCCGCGATGATCACCTCGCTCGACGACCAGGTCGGCCGCATCGTCGCGCGCCTGGAGAGACGCGGCATGCGCGACAATACGTTGATCATCTTCTCCAGCGACAATGGCGGCCCGCGCAACGCGGTGGTCGCCAGCGGCGCACACTCGAAGGAGGAGCGGACTGAAAGCGGGGTCAAAGAAGGATCGCTGCCGGCGAACAATGGAGTTCTTCGTGGCGGCAAGGGTAGTCTCTACGAGGGCGGCGTCCGCGTGCCGACTATCTTCAACTGGCCGGCGAAACTCAAGCCGGGCGTCGTGAACGAACCGCTTCATATGGTCGACATCATGCCTACAGCCCTTGCACTGGCCGGTGCAACGGCCAATTCCGCGGACAAGCCACTGGACGGCAAGGATATCTGGGCGACCGTAGCCAATGGAACGCCTTCGCCGCACGATGATATCCTGGTGAATGTCGAGGCATTTCGCGGCGCCATCATCAAGGGGCGATGGAAGCTCGTGAAAATCGCGTTGCTGCCCGGCAAAACCGAACTGTTCGACCTGACCACCGACCCAGGCGAAAAGAACAATGTGGCGGATCAGAACGTCGATGTCGTGCGCGATCTCGAAACTCGTCTGCTCGCCTATGCCAAGCAGCAGAAAATGAGCGAATGGCTCAAGGCGCAACCGAACTACCTGGGCGCGCAAGGGCAGACCATCTTCGATCCGGACTTCGACATCGACGACGGGGGGTTGCCGCGCGACAGGATTGCGCTGCCGAAGCATCAATGACCGATCGCGCACTAAGTGCGGCACATGCTTCACGTCATGAACTGGAGGGACGCCGTCATGATCAAGAACGGGCTTTACGCATTATCAATCGAGTTGCAAGACGGCATTCAAGGCGGAGGCAATGGCGTCCTGGTGCTGCGCGACGCCACGATCCGCGGCGGCGATTCCTTCTTCTACTTCACCGGCAGCTATGTCTGCTGCGGCGGCAAGTGGAAAGGCGAGGCCACGTCCCAGGAGCACACGCTGGATCTGGCAACCCGGCCGTTCGCGCGAAAAATCGCCACGATCGGCTTCTTGCGGAACCTATACCGATCACGGCGCCGAGAACGATAACACGGCGTTGCTTGGCAATCGAAGCATTTCGTTCCGAACGACCTTGCGTCTGCTGCTCGCCGACCAGGACGGAGACATGCCGAAATTCGATCACCGGCACGACGAAGCTTGCCGGCTTGATGAGACCGGTGCGTTTGCTCTGGTCGGGCGCCAGTAAGGATCGTTCAACTGCACTCAGTTGCTGGAGATCGTTTGATGACCAAGTCTCGAAAACTCACGGAAACATTGAAACGAGGACTCCTTCCGACCGCGCTGGCGATCGCATCCTGCATATCGATGTCGAACGCGGCACCGCTTGAAACCGCCGCTTCCACCGACGGCTCAGTGCTTCCATTCCCGCCCGCACCGTCGGCGAGCGTCGCCGCGCCGCGATTGCAGGACTCCAAGCACCAGCGACGGCCAGCACAGGATCATTTGCGCAAGGATGCGCCCAATGTGCTGATCATCCTGATGGATGACGTCGGCTTCGGCCAAGCCGCAACGTTCGGCGGTGAGATCAATACCCCGACGCTTAGCAAGCTTGCCGACCAGGGCATCAGCTACAACAGCTTCCATACCACTGCGATCTGTTCCCCGACGCGCGCGGCGCTGTTGACGGGGCGCAATCATCAGCGGGTCGGCAACGGCACGATCGCCGAACGCGCGGTGGACTGGGACGGCTATACCGGCATCATTCCGAAGACCTCGGCGACGATGGCGGAGGTCCTGCGCAATTACGGGTACAAGACCGCGGCCATCGGCAAATGGCACAACACGCCCGCCGACCAGACCACCTCAATGGGGCCATTCGACCGCTGGCCGACCGGGCACGGCTTCGACTATTTCTATGGCTTCCTCGCCGGCGAGACGTCGCAGTGGGAACCGCGGCTGGTCGAGAATACCAATCAGATCGAGCCACCGCACGATGAGAAGTACCACCTGAGCGAGGACCTCGCGCAGCACGGCATCGACTGGCTGCGTCACCATCAGGCGTTCGCGCCGGACAAGCCGTTCCTGCTCTATTGGGCACCCGGCGCCGGACATGGGCCCCATCAGATCTTCAAGGAGTGGGCCGACAGGTACGAGGGCAAGTTCGATAGCGGCTGGGATGCCTATCGCGAGCGCGTGTTCGAACGACAGAAGCAACTCGGCTGGATACCGGCTGACACCAAGCTCACACCGCGGGCTGCATCCATGCCCGACTGGGACAGCATTCCCGAAACGCAGCGCCCGTTCCAGCGCAGGTTGATGGAAATCTTTGCTGGCTTCGTCGAGCACGTCGACGTACAGGCCGGCCGGGTGGTGGATGAGCTGGATCGTCTCGGCATTCGCGACAATACCATCGTGATCTACATCTTCGGCGACAACGGCGCCAGCGCCGAAGGCCAAAACGGGACCATCAGCGAATTGCTGGCGCAAAACGGGATTCCCAATACCGTCGAGGAGCAGATCGCCGCGCTGGACAAGATCGGTGGTCTCGAAGCGCTGGGCTCGCCCAAGACCGACAGCATGTATCACGCCGGTTGGGCGTGGGCCGGCAATACGCCATTCCAGCACACGAAGCTGGTCGCGTCGCATTTCGGCGGAACGCGCAATCCGATGGTGATTTCCTGGCCGAACGGCATCAAGCCGGATCACAGGCCGCGGCCTCAGTTCGCCCATGTCAACGACATCGCGCCGACCCTCTATGAGATCATCGGCATCAAGCCGCCGAAGGTCGTCGACGGCTTCGCGCAGGATCCGATCGATGGCGTCAGTCTCGCGTACACGTTCAGCGATCCAGGGGCTCCCACCCGCAAGGAGTTGCAGTATTTCGATAACAATGGCAGCCGCGCGATCTATCGGGATGGCTGGATCGCGGCCACGTTTGGCCCACTGGTCCCCTGGCTGCCCGGCGCACCGGGTCTCGCCGAATGGGATTCGGCCAAGGATAAATGGGAACTCTACCAGATCAGCAAGGATTTCTCGGAAGCCAACGACCTCGCCGCCAAGGAACCAGAGCGCCTGGCGGAATTGCAGAGGGTGTTCGACGAGCAGGCAAAGGCCAACCACGTCTATCCGCTGGGCGCCGGCATCTGGCTTCGGTTGCATCCCGAAGATCGCATCAAGTCGCCGTATACGAGTTGGCGGTTCGACGCGACGACGACGCGTATGCCCGAATTTTCGGCGCCGGGCATCGGCCGCGAAAGCAATAGGGTAATAATCGACGCCGAGGTCGGCGAGACCACGTCCGGCGTGCTCTACGCGCTGGGTGGGGCCGGTGGCGGCGTCACGCTGTACATGGACAAGGGAACTCTGGTCTATGAGTACAACATGATGATCATCGAGCGGTACATCGCACGCTCCACCTCGAAGATCGCACCGGGGAAGCGGCACATCGAGGTCACGACCCAGCTTGCGAGCCCGAAGCCCCTCTCGCCTGCCGAGGTCGTGCTGAAGGTCGACGGACAGGAGGTTGCGCGGACCACGGTCAAACGCACAGTGCCCGCCGCATTCTCGGCGAGCGAAACGTTCGACGTGGGTGCGGACCTCGGTTCGACCGTCTCGCTGGACTATTTCGATCGCCGCCCGTTCAGGTTCAACGGCAGGATCGACAGGGTCGAGGTGAAGCTCTAGCCAACTCGCCCCTTCTACAGCTCTTCCGGGGAAATACTCGCCTGCTGCGCCTTGTGGATCGAAGACGGCACCACGCCGAAATATTTCCTAAACACGCGGCTGAAATGCGATGAGCTGGAGAAGCCCCAGGAGAACGCGACGTCGGTGATGGTCTTTCCGGCGTGGGCCTCGAGTTCCTGGCGGCAGTTCTGCAGGCGGGCCTGCCAGATGTAGTCGCTCACCGTGGTGCCGCGCTCCGAGAACAGCATGTGCAGATAGCGCTTGGAGCAGCCAAGCTCGGTCGAGATCTGGTCGATGCACAGATCCGGATCGCGCAGGTGCTCGCGGATGAAGAACTGCGCGCGCACATACATCGCTTCGGGCCCGACACGGTCGAACATCGTGTCGGCTTCGCGCAGCGGCAGCAGCAGCAGGTCGATCAGCGAATCGGCGACGCCGACCGCGCTGTTTGCCGACAGCTTCGCCGCCTCGTCGAAGGTCGCATGAACGAAATCGTGGGCGATCCGCCCCGTCCCCGTCTTCGACGACAGTTTGCAGGCGGGCATCCGCTGCGACGGGAATCCACGGTCGCGCAGCAGCGCCTTCGGAACGATCACCACGTCATGGCGGGTGAAGGCGGGGCTGATGATCGAATGCGGGCAGGAGACGTCATAGGCGATGATGTCGCCCGGATTGATTTCGATGTGGCGGCCTTCCTGTTCGAAATAGGAGACGCCGTAGGTCTGGAAGTGAATCTTGATGTACGGATGCTCGTTCGCCTTGGCGCGCGCCAGCGTGTGGGCGATGCGATGCTGACTCACTTCGATCTGGCAGAGCTTCAGTCGCGAGACGCTGGTGTAGTCGATGCGGCCCTCGAGCGAGGACGCCTCCAGCGGATCGACGTCGAAATGCCCGCACAGACTCGTCAGCCCGTCGATCCAGCTCTGGATCTGGCGCTTCGGCGTCAGTCCTGTCGTCGAGAGCGTGTGAATTGTGTCGGACATTAATTGAGCCACTGGTGTTACCCGGGATTCGACGCGAATCGCGACCAGTGCTGCGGAGCCCTGACCCTTGATTGCGTGACGTTTACCTCAAATTTGGGCGATCTTTGGAACGAGCGCCACCGTTCCCTTGCCACCCTTGAAAGTTAATCCTCCGCCTTAGTTGCAGCGCCGTCAAGGGGAACCTGAGCGTTGAGTGCGCTGTCAAGCGACGCGGAAGCCGCTGAATTCGCTACTGCAAAATCAAAATCTTCGCGTCCGTGCGCTATCAAGCAAACCATCTTCTCTCTTGGGCAAGTTTCCCGATGACGAAGTCGTTAGGGATTGAGAGAGGAACAATAAGAACGGGCCGCTCCTGCACGTGGACCCGTGGCTCTCATCGGGAGGAGAAAACACCACAGCATCGTTTCTGGTCCCAATCGCGACCGCCCTGCACGAGCAGACGCCGGACGAGAAGCCCGGTGAATCATTTTTGCTTCGGAACAATAAACGATACCAACGGAGGAATGACTATGCGCAAGGTGCTACTGGCGACCTTTCTTGGCTCCGCGGCGGCTCTCGCCGTCGGGGGCGCCTCAGCCAATGACGAGCTGCTCAAGATGTCGCAGAACCCGAAAGACTGGGTGATGCCCACGGGCGACTACGCCAATACCCGCTATTCCAAGCTGAACCAGATCAACGCACAAAACGTGGGCAAGCTCCAGGTGGCCTGGACCTTCTCGACCGGCGTGCTGCGCGGCCATGAAGGTGGCCCGCTGATCATCGGCAACATGATGTACGTCCACACGCCGTTCCCGAACAAGGTCTACGCCATTGACCTTTCGCAGGAGAACAAGATCGTCTGGAAGTACGAGCCGAAGCAGGATCCGAACGTCATTCCAGTGATGTGCTGCGATACGGTGAACCGCGGCCTCGCTTTCGGTGACGGCAAGATCTTCCTGCATCAGGCCGACACCACCCTCGTCGCGCTCGACGTCAAGACCGGTCAGGTTGCATGGACCGTCAAGAACGGCGACCCCAGCAAGGGCGAAACCGGTACGTCGGCGCCGATGGTCATCAAGGACAAGGTGCTGGTCGGCATCTCCGGCGGCGAGTTCGGCGTCCAGGCCCATATGTCCGCCTACGACATCAAGACCGGCAAGCTGGCATGGCGCGGCTATTCGGAAGGGCCGGACAACCAGCTCCTGGTCGATGCGGAGAAGACCACCGCGCTCGGCAAGCCGATCGGCAAGGACTCCAGCCTCAAGACCTGGCAAGGCGATCAGTGGAAGATCGGTGGCGGTGCCACCTGGGGCTGGATCTCCTACGATCCCGAACTGAACCTCGTCTATTACGGATCGGGCAATCCCTCGACCTGGAATCCGAAGCAGCGTCCCGGCGACAACAAATGGTCGATGACGATCTGGGCACGTAACCCGGATACCGGCATGGCCAAGTGGGTCTATCAGATGACGCCCCACGACGAGTGGGACTATGACGGCGTCAACGAGATGATCCTCTCGGATCAGTCGATCAACGGCCAGCCGCGCAAGCTGCTGACCCATTTCGACCGCAACGGCCTCGCCTACACGATGGACCGCGCCACTGGCGAACTGCTGGTCGCCGAAAAGTACGACCCGAAGGTGAACTGGACCTCCGGCGTCGACATGGACAAGAACTCGCCGACCTACGGCCGTCCGAAGGTGCTCGACGCAGCTTCGACCGACAAGGCGGGCGAGGACGTCAACGTGAAGGGCATCTGCCCGGCCGCGCTCGGCACCAAGGACGAGCAGCCGGCAGCCTACTCGCCGGACACGCAGCTGTTCTACGTTCCGACCAACCACGTCTGCATGGACTACGAGCCGTTCAAGGTGAGCTACACCGCGGGCCAGCCCTATGTGGGCGCGACGCTCTCGATGTATCCGCCTCCGGGTGAAACCCACATGGGCAATTTCATCGCCTGGGACGGCAAGACCGGCAAGATCGTCTGGTCGAACAAGGAGCAGTTCTCGGTCTGGTCGGGTGCGCTCGCGACCGCCGGCAACGTGGTGTTCTACGGCACGCTCGAAGGCTACCTGAAGGCGGTCGACGCCAAGACCGGCAAGGAGCTCTACAAGTTCAAGACTCCCTCCGGCATCATCGGCAACGTCACCACCTATGAGAACGCCGGCAAGCAGTATATCGCAGTGCTCTCCGGCGTCGGCGGCTGGGCCGGCATCGGTCTGGCGGCAGGCCTGACCGATCCGAACGCAGGTCTCGGCGCGGTCGGTGGCTACGCGGCTCTCAGCAACTACACGGCACTCGGCGGTACGCTGACCGTGTTCGCGCTGCCGAACTAGGCTCATCAGCATCGCTCCGGCGCGTGGAATCAACTCCACGCGCCGGCTCGTCTCCCCTGATGCCTTCGAGGATGAATCTCTTGCGTAAAATCTGCTCTGTCATTGCTGCGATGATCTTGGTTGCGTCCGGAGGAATTGCGGTCGCGGACGGTCCGGGCGATCCGACCGCCGTGAAGAAGGAAGACGACGGAAAGTGGCTCGATAAGGACGGAATTCCGACCTACAAGATTTCGGCCGACGGCACCGTGGACTGGTTCACCTACTCCGGATACCGCCGCTATCACTCCGACTGCCACGTCTGCCACGGCCCCGACGGCATGGGCTCCACCTACGCGCCGGCGCTCAAGGATTCCGTGAAGACCATGAGCTATGGCGACTTTCTCGGCGTGGTCGCCTCCGGTCGCAAGAACGTCTCGACCGCGCAGGAGAACGTCATGCCGGCCTTCGGCGACAACCCGAACGTCGCCTGCTACATGGACGATCTCTACGTCTATCTGCGCGCCCGCTCCACCGAAGCGTGGGGCCGGCAGCGTCCCGCCAAGAAGGACGAGAAGAACGAGGTCTACACCAAGGCGGAAGACGCCTGCATGGGCCACAAGTGAACGTTACGAGGACTGCCGAGACTACTTCTGGGCATCCTGTGAGAATTTGAGGAGCTACCAATGAAGACACGTGCCGCCGTCGCTTTCGAAGCCAAGAAGCCGCTCGAAATCGTCGAACTCGACCTCGAGGGACCCAAGACCGGCGAGGTCCTGGTCGAGATCAAGGCGACGGGCATCTGCCATACCGACGCCTATACGCTCGACGGCTTCGACAGCGAGGGAATCTTCCCGTCGGTCCTGGGCCATGAGGGCGCCGGCATCATCCGCGAGATCGGCCCCGGCGTGACCTCGGTGAAGCCGGGCGACCACGTCATCCCGCTCTACACGCCGGAATGCCGGCAGTGCAAAAGCTGCCTCAGCCAGAAGACCAATCTCTGCACCGCGATCCGCGCGACGCAAGGCAAGGGCGTGATGCCCGACGGCACCAGCCGCTTTTCCTACAAGGGCAAGCCGGTCTACCATTACATGGGCTGCTCGACCTTCTCGAACTTCACCGTGCTGCCGGAGATCGCGGTCGCCAAGATCCGCGAGGACGCCCCCTTCGACAAGAGCTGCTACATCGGCTGCGGCGTCACCACCGGCGTCGGCGCCGTCGTCAACACCGCCAAGGTCGAGCCGGGCTCCAACGTCGTCGTGTTCGGCCTCGGCGGCATCGGCCTCAACGTGATCCAGGGCGCCAAGATGGCCGGCGCCGACAAGATCATCGGCGTCGACATCAACGACTCCAAGGAGGATTGGGGCCGCAGGTTCGGCATGACCGAGTTCGTCAACCCCAAGAAGATCACCGGCGACATCGTCCAGCACCTCGTCGGCCTCACCGACGGCGGCGCGGACTACACTTTCGATTGCACCGGCAACACCACGGTGATGCGCCAGGCACTGGAAGCCTGCCATCGCGGCTGGGGCACCTCGATCATCATCGGCGTTGCCGAATCCGGCAAGGAGATCGCCACCCGCCCGTTCCAGCTCGTCACCGGGCGCAACTGGCGCGGCACCGCCTTCGGCGGCGCGCGCGGCCGGACCGACGTGCCGAAGATCGTCGACTGGTACATGAACGGAAAGATCCAGATCGATCCGATGATCACCCACGTGCTCAAGCTCGAGGAGATCAACAAGGGATTTGACCTCATGCACGAGGGCAAATCCATCCGTTCAGTCGTCGTCTACTAGCTCGAAAGAGTCACCCCAAGGAGGATCGACCCATGACTGTTGCACTCCATCCCTCGATCGACAACGGCCTCAAACAAGGCAGCGGCAGCTTTGCCGGCGGCACGCTGGCCTGCAAATGCAAGGACCACCAGGTCAAGGTCGGCGTTAAGGGCGACGTCGCCCACAACCACGCCTGCGGCTGCACCAAGTGCTGGAAGCCGCAAGGCGCGACGTTCTCCGTCGTCGCCGTGGTGCCGCGCCAGAACGTCACCGTGCTCGAGAACGGCGACAAGCTCCAGATCGTCGATCCCTCCGCGGTGATCCAGCGCCACGCCTGCAAGGCCTGCGGCACCCACATGTTCGGCCGCATCGAGAACAAGAACCATCCGTTCTACGGCCTCGACTTCATCCATCCCGAGCTGTTCCAGGAGCAGGGTTCGCAGGCGCCGCAATTCGCCGCCTTCGTTTCCTCTGTGATCGAAGCGGGCGTGAAGCCGGAGCAGATGGCCGGCATCCGTTCGCGGCTGAAGGAGATCGGGCTCGAGCCCTATGATTGCCTGTCACCGGCGCTGATGGACGCGATAGCGACCCACGTCGCCAAAGCCAAAGCCGCCTGAGCAAGGCCGCCTGACAAAGCCGCCTGCGCAAGCGGTCGGACGTTCGCCATGCTCCCCATCGGCTCGCTGGCCTCGATCCAGCCCAGCGAGCCGGACGGGGCCTTGCCGCGGAGCGATCGCGGCGAGGCCGCCGCCTCTGCAAGTTACGCGTATGCGAGGGCGATTGGCTCCTCAGTCATTGGCTCCCTCAGTCATGGTCTCTGAATGACTGCGCAGCACCGCAACTTCCCTCTTGAAGTCCCGGTCCCTGCGTTTCTCCCTCCCTCGACTGAGGCACCTTGCTTCGTCCGCGCAGTCTTCTGGCGGACGAAGCTTTTTTCCATCACAACCTCTGTTTGCAAACGCGCGGTCTACACGGCGCGATGACGCGCCCTGCTTTTGACAAATCGTCGATGCAATCTTTTCCCGGTGAGAACACCCGGCTGTGAACGCCGGGCCGGCGCGATCTCTGCTACGGTCGCGCCGTCACGATGCCGCACGACGTTCAACAATCAAGAACAAAAACGGGAGGTATCGAGCACATCCAGACATCGCCATCGGCATTCCTGCCTCCCTCCGGGATTTGCCCGCGCGGGACGACGGCGGGATCTGGCGAGACGAGACATCAACCGTCGCCGACCAGCGTCGGCGAATTTTGAATTTTGGCATGCTTATGAAGAGCGAGGGACGATCATGATCAAGGTGAAGATCAACGGCCAGGAACAGAGCTGGGACGGCGACCCGGATCTCCCGCTACTCTGGTTCCTGCGTGACGAAGCCGGGCTCACCGGCACCAAGTTCGGCTGTGGCCAGGCCCTGTGCGGCAGTTGCACCGTCATCGTCGACAAGGAAGCGGTGCGCTCCTGCATCACGTCGATCAACGACGTCGCCGGACGCGAGGTCACCACGATCGAGGGACTGCATCCGAACGGCGATCATCCGGTGCAGAAGGCCTGGCGCCAGGTCAATGTGCCCCAATGCGGCTTCTGCCAGGCCGGCCAGATCATGCAGGCCGCCGCGCTTCTGATGGACAATCCGAAGCCTTCGCATGACCAGATCCGCGAGGCGATGTCCGGCAACATCTGCCGCTGCGGCTGCTACCAGCGCATCGAGAACGCGGTCCATCTCGCATCGACGGGGGTGTGACATGAATTTCATCGACAATCCCGGCA
Organism: Bradyrhizobium symbiodeficiens; assembly: GCF_002266465.3. Taxonomy (NCBI): domain Bacteria; kingdom Pseudomonadati; phylum Pseudomonadota; class Alphaproteobacteria; order Hyphomicrobiales; family Nitrobacteraceae; genus Bradyrhizobium; species Bradyrhizobium symbiodeficiens. The sequence continues at coordinate 5,340,850 of NZ_CP029427.2, forward strand.
AGCTCCATGTCTTCGAAAAAAATGGCTTCGAAAAGAACATCAAGATCGAGAAGGTCTCGCGCCGCAGCATCCTGAAGGGCCTTGGCATCACCGGCGGCTTCGTGCTGGCGGCACCCGTGATGTCGCGCCAGGCGTTTGCCTATGAGACCGGCGCGGGCAAAATGCCGCATGGCGTCGTGGTCGACCCGCGCGTGTTCGTCGCGGTCGGGCCCGACGGCATCGTCACCATCCTCGCCCACCGTTCCGAGATGGGCACAGGCGTCCGCACCAGCCTGCCGCTGATCGTGGCCGAGGAGATGGAAGCCGATTGGTCCAGGGTCAAGGTGAAGCAGGCCCATGGCGACGAGGTCAAGTTCGGCAACCAGGACACCGACGGCTCGCGCAGTACGCGGCATTATCTGCTTCCGATGCGCCAGATCGGCGCCTCCGCCCGCACCATGCTGGAGCAGGCCGCGGCGAAGCGCTGGGGTGTGCCGGCGACCGAAGTGAAGGCCGTCAATCACGAGGTCGTCCACAGCGCCAGCGGGCGCAAGCTCGGTTTCGGCGAACTCGCCGCGGATGCCGCCAAGGAATCGATGCCCAGCATCGAAGGCCTCAAGCTGAAGGATCCCAAGGATTTCCGCTACCTGGGCAAGGGCCAGGTCGGCATCGTCGATCTCCACGACATCACCACCGGCAAGGCGCTTTACGGCGCCGATGTGCGGTTGCCCGGCATGAAATATGCGGTGATCGCGCGTCCGCCGGTCACAGGCGGCAAGCTGGTTTCCTTCGATCCCGATGCGGCGCTGAAGGTTCCCGGCGTCGAGAAGGTGATGAAGGTTCAGGGCTGGCCGTGGCCCTCGAAGTTCCAGCCGCTCGGCGGCGTCGCGGTGATCGCCCGTAACACCGGCGCTGCGATCAAGGGCCGCGACGCCCTGAAGCTGACCTGGGACGATGGCGCCAACGGCAAATACGACTCGGTCGCCTATCGCAAGGAGCTCGAGGAGGCCTCGCGCAAGCCCGGCCTCGTCGTGCGCGCCGAGGGCGATGCCGACGCCGCGCTCAAGTCCGCCGACAAGGTCGTCGTCGGCGAATATTACCTGCCCCACCTCGCCCATGTCAGCATGGAGCCGCCGGTCGCGGTTGCCGACGTCAAGGGCGACAAGGCGGAGATCTGGGCGCCGGTGCAGAGCCCCGGCGGCACCCGCGAGGACGTCGCCAAGACGCTCGGTATCCCCGAGGGCAATGTCACCGTCAACGTGACGCTGCTCGGCGGCGGTTTCGGCCGCAAGTCGAAATGCGACTTCGCGCTCGAGGCCGCGCTGCTGTCGAAGGAGCTCGGTGCGCCCGTGAAGGTGCAGTGGACGCGCGAGGACGACGTGCACCACGACTTCCTGCACACCGTCTCGGTGGAGCGCATCGAGGCGGGCCTGGACAAAAGCGGCAAGGTGATCGCGTGGCGCCATCGCAGCGTCGCGCCGACCATCGCCTCGACCTTCGCTGCGGGCGCCAAGCACGCGGCGCCCTTCGAGCTTGGCATGGGACTCGTCGACATGCCGTTCGAAATCGCCAACATCTCCTGCGAGAACCCGGAGGCCGCGGCATTCACGCGCATCGGCTGGTTCCGCTCGGTCTCGAACATTCCGCGTGCGTTTGCGGTGCAATCGATGGTCGGCGAGATCGCAGCAGCAACCGGGCGCGACCAGAAGGAGACGCTGCTCGCGCTGATCGGCAGCCCGCGCATCGTCAAGCCCGCGGTGAAGGACATGTGGAACTACGGCGAGCCCCAGGACAGTTACCCGATCGACACCGCGCGCCTGCGCAAGGTGGTCGAACTGGTCGCCGAAAAGGGCGAATGGGGGCGGACGGTCGCCAAGGGCCATGGTCTCGGCATCGCCGTGCACCGCAGCTTCGTCAGCTACATCGCGACCATCGTCGAGGTGGCCGTCGACGAGAAGGGCAAGCTGAGTGTGCCGCGGGTCGACACCGCGATCGACTGCGGCACTTATGTCAACCCCGAGCGCATTGCCTCGCAGATCGAGGGCGCGGCGATCATGGGGCTGAGTCTTGCCAAATACGGCGCGATCACCTTCAAGGACGGCAAGGTGGAGCAAAAGAACTTCGACGACTTCCAGGTCATCAGGATGGACGAATCTCCCGTGGTGACCAACGTCTACATCGTGCCGCCCGGACCCGACACGCCGCCGAGCGGCGTGGGCGAGCCCGGCGTACCGCCGTTCGCACCCGCGCTGATGAACGCAATCTTCGCCGCGACGGGAAAACGCATCCGCAGCCTGCCGCTCGGCAAGCAATTGGAGGCGTGAGCCTAAACAACGGCGCGAGACGGAACACAAACGATCTCGCGCCGTTTCCATCGATCTGACAGGAGCAGATCGATGACAAACATCCCAAAGGCGCTCGCAGTCTCGTTGCTGTCGGGCGCCTTTCTTTCGACGGCCTCCGGCGCATTCGCCCAAGGCAACACCACGCCACCGTCCACCGCGACACGCCCCTCCGCGCCGGACCAGAACTCGCTGCCCAACGCCAACGCCCCGCCCGCCTCGACCACCCAGACCACCGGACAGCACAATCCCGATCCCAAGATTCAGGAGATGAACCAGAAGGAAAAGGACAAGGTGGACCGGCAGGGGAAGTAGTGGACGGGGCGCTTTTCCACGCGGCTGTTTCCGCGTGACGGCCGGGCTGTCCCGGCCATCCACGGTCTTTGCCGCGGCAGGAAGAACGTGGATGCCCGGGACAGGCCCGGGCATGACGAACTCGTGGTACGGGGCGTCGCCTTGCTACTAGCCACCCACACCAAATGCGGCGGACGTTGCCGTCCGCCGCATTCGCCACCCCCCTGCTGCTCCGCTTCTTTCGATCCGCCCGCGGAGCTATTTCTTGAGTGCGAAGACCCAGACGACGCCGCCTTGGGGCACATTGGCTTCGATGCCGATATTGTTGGTCACCAGCGCATCCTGGATGCGCTGAGCGTCCACGCCCCAGCCCGACTGGATTGCGATGTACTGCGTGCCGTCGATCTCGTAGGACACCGGCATGCCCACGATGCCGGAATTGGTCTTCTGCTCCCACAGGAGTTCGCCGGTCTTGGCATGGAAGGCTCGGAAGTTGCGGTCGTTGGTGCCGCCGACGAAGACGAGATCGCCCGCCGTCGCCGTCACCGAACCGAACAACTGCGACTTGGGGAAGTCGTGCTGCCACACCTTTTTGCCGGTGGCGGGATCCCATGCCTGGAGCTCACCGAAATGATCGGCGCCCGGCTTCGTCTTCAGGCCGATGTCCTCAGGCTTGGTGCCGAGCCAGAGCTCACCCGGTTTGAGCGGGACCTTCTCGCCGGTGAATCCGCCGCAGAAATTCTCGTTGGCAGGCACGTAGACGAGGCCGGTCCTCTGGCTGTAGGCGGCCGACGGCCAATCCTTGCCGCCCCACAGCGACGGACAGAACTCGACGCGCTTGCCGATCACCGGCTTGTGCGCGGGGTCCACGATCGGCTTGCCAGTCTCGTCGATGCCCTTCCAGACGTCGGTATAGACGAATGGCCAACCGGCGACATAGTTGATCTTGGTCGGCGTCCGCTCCAGCACCCAGAAGATCGCGTCGCGCCCCGGATGGACCAGGCTCTTGATGGTGCGACCGTTCCGTTGCAGATCGATCAGCATCGGCGCCTCGACCTCATCCCAGTCCCAGGAATCGTTCTGGTGGTACTGGTGATAGGCCTTGATCTTGCCGGTGTCGGGATCGAGCGCGAGCACCGATGCGGTGTAGAGATTGTCGCCGGGATGGGTCTCGCCGGGCCATGGCGCGGCGTTGCCGACGCCCCAATAGATCGTCTTGGTCTCCTTGTCGTAATTGCCGGTCATCCAGGCCGATCCACCGCCGTTCTTCCAGTCGTCGCCCTGCCAGGTGTCGTGACCGGGCTCGCCTTCGCCGGGGATGGTGTAGGTCCGCCACAGCTCCTTGCCGTCCTTGGCATCATAGGCCACGATATAGCCGCGCACGCCGAACTCGCCGCCGGACCCGCCGACGATGACCTTGCCGTCGACGATCAACGGCATCAGCGTTAAATACTGGCCCTTCCTGTAGTCCTGCACCTTGGTATCCCACACCACTTTGCCGGTCTTGGCATCGAGCGCGACCACGTGATCGTCCGTGGTGGCGAGGTAGAGCTTGTCCTCCCACAGGCCTACGCCCCGGTTGGTCGGATGCAGCTGAAACAGATCGTCAGGGAGCTGCCGCTTGTAGCGCCAGTATTCGTCGCCGGTCTTCGCGTTCAGCGCGATCACCTGACCCATTGGGGTCGTCACGAACATCGCGCCATTGTTGACGATCGGCGGCGCCTGATGGCCTTCGACCACGCCGGTGGCAAAGGTCCAGACCGGCGTGAGGTTCTTCACGTTCGAGGTGTTGATCTGGTCGAGCGGACTGTAGCCCTGTCCGTCATAGGTGCGCCGGTAGAGCATCCAATTTTTTGGCTCCGGATTCTCCAATCGTTGTGCGGTGACCGGAGAATAATTCTCGATCGGGCCGGCGATCGCGGCGGTCGAGACGAGGCAGGTGAAGGCGACGAAGCCGGACAGGTACCATTGCTTTTTGGTCATGGACGTTCCCCTTTTTCATCCGTTTGAATTCTTGTTTTGAATTGTTGTTTTGAATTCTTGTCGTCCCGTCGTCCGCCCCTCGGCGGATGCGGCCTCTCGTGACGCGGGCATATCCCGCACCGTCCGTCATCCTGGCTGCACGCCACCTACCTTTCCGATGAAGTTGCCGGCGACGCTGAGTGAGCCGTCAGCCAGCGCCAGCGGCAGCGCCGCGAGCCGTCGCGGCGCCGGGCCGAACACGACCTGTGCGCCCGCACGAGGATCGTATTCGGAGTTGTGACACATGCACTTGAACACCTCCTTGTCGCCGACATCGCTCTTGACCCAGGCGGTGACGGGACAGCCGGCATGCGAGCAGATCGCCGAATAGGCGATGATGCCGTCGACGGCACGCGCGCGCGTCTTGTCGTCGAGCTCGGCCGGATCGAGCCGGATGACCAGGATCTCGTTGAGACGAGAGGCGCTGCGCACCACAGATGTCTTGGGATCCTTCGGCCAGGCATGCACCGGCGGTCCGCCTGCCGGCAGATCGGCCGCGGTGATCAGCTTTCCCTCCTTGTCGCCTTCGGAGAAGACGAGCACATCGCCCTTCTGGGGCCGTTCGTCGGAGCCGGGCGGATCCTCGTCCGCGCGCGCATGCGCGGAACAACCGAGGCACGCGGTGGTGGCAAGTGCGCCGAGCAGGACCGTTCGCCGCGTCTGCTCGGCGCACATGTCGGCTTCGGGCTCCCCAGGGTTTTCGGACGATGAGGAATTCGTGGTGAAGGATGCGCGGGACATGTCCACAAGCTGGCGCTGGAACTCTGCCGAAAACAAGGCGAAGAATTGGCGCCGCAGTGCATCAATATGACTTTGCTCGCGTTGATTGAACAACGACGAACGCGTTCAAGCGCGTTTTTGCAATTTCAACGTCGCGCCGCGCGAGCGGCATGATGATTTTGCAGATCAGACCGATGATGTCGGAATTGGTGCAGCGCGCTATTCGTCGCGCAGCGCAAACGCAGCGCGAGGTCCCTGCATGTTCTGCAGGCAGCCGGTCGTCGTCAGGATCTGAGCACGTGGCGTGGCGCGGCGATCGAACCCGCGACGGTGGCCGATGCCATCTCGAAACTGTCGGCGATGCGCCGAGCCTTGTCGATGAACAGTGTGGCCGCCGGCGGCGGGCAAACCTCACGCGCCGTCTGTTCGAACAGATCGAGCCAGCGGTCGAAATGATCGCCGGCCAGACCGAGCGGCATATGCGCCCGCATCGGCGAGCCATGATAGCGACCGCTCATCAGGACGACCGACGACCAGAAATCCCTGAGCTTGGCGAGATGCTCGTCCCAGTTCTTCACAATCGCGAACACGGGTCCCAGCAGCGCATCCTCGCGCACGCGCCCGTAGAAACGGGTGACAAGGTCGGAGATCATCTCTTCGGTGATCCCGGTACGCTCGATCGCATCCTGGGTCAGCAGGTTCCGCCGTGCGACCGCAGCTTCGCGCTCGGCCTTCAGTCGATCCGACATGTCCTTTGTTTTCCGTTCCGTTGGTCCCGCGAGCCGCCCGTTCGACATTGTCGGACCAATTGCGAGCGGCGTCTTTGTCGCAGCGCAAATGCGGGATAAGGCGGCGGGCGCTTGGCGCCCGCCGCTGGCGACTTCATCAGGCGCCGTATGTGTAAAAGCCCTGCCCCGTCTTGCGGCCGAGATGGCCGGCATCGACCATTTCCCTGAGCAAGGGGGCCGGACGGTATTTGGGGTCGTTGAAGCCCTTGTAAAAGACCTCCATCACCGAAAGCATGGTGTCGAGCCCGACGAGATCGGCCAGAGCCAGCGGCCCGATCGGGTGGTTGCAACCGAGCTTCATACCGGCGTCGATCTCCTCCGCGGTCGCGATCCCTTCCTGGAGGGCGAAGATCGCCTCGTTGATCATCGGGCACAGGATGCGGTTGACGGCGAAGCCCGGGCTGTTCTTGGCGGTGATCGCCACCTTGCCGACGCGCTTGGCGAAATCGAGTGCCTTGGCGTGGGTATCGTCGGAAGTCTGCAGGCCGCGGATCAGTTCCAGCAGCGCCATCACCGGCACCGGGTTGAAGAAGTGCATGCCGATGAAACGGTCGGGACGATCGGTCGCCGCAGCGAGCTTCGTGATCGAGATCGACGAGGTGTTGGTCGCGAGCAGCGTGCGCGGCGACAGCGTGGCGCAGAGGTCCTTCAGGATCTTGACCTTGAGCTCCTCGTTCTCGGTTGCGGCCTCGATGACGAGATCGCAATCGGTAAGCCTGGCGCGGTCCGTCGTGCCGGTGATGCGCTTGAGCGCCGCGTCGCGGTCGGCCGCCGACATCTTCTCCTTCTTGACCAGGCGCTCGAGGCTGCCGCCGACGGTCGACAGCCCGCGGTTCACCGCCGCATCGGAAATATCGACCATCACGACAGAGAGCCCGGCCGCCGCGCAGATTTGCGCGATACCATTCCCCATGGTCCCTGCCCCGATGATGCCAACGGTCTGGATCATAGCCTCACATCCTTCATCCTTGCGGGCGAGCCGTCCCGGCCCTGCCCATTGTTCCTGCATCAGGCTCTGGCATCGCCGGCCGGCGCCCGCGACCTGATCCTGCCTCTTCCTTAAAGCATCCACGGCGGGAATAAAGCCGCCGTGGGTCGCGAAATGGCGCGATTTGGCCACCTGGCAGGCGGTCTGCGCCGAATTTGCGCCCGCGCCGGGCCCGGCGCCGCGCCGCGGGAGGACGGCCAAAGTCCCAGCACGCTTCGGGCCTCGATCTCCGCCGATCGGACGACGCGGCAGCCACATACCGTGTGGTGTAGTCGATGCGCAATGCCAGCGCGAATGCGTCGCGACGCCCTTGTGCCATCGACCACATCGGCTTCGTACCTCACCTGTTAGCGTCGCCCACATGAAGAACCACATCAAGCCATCCATCATCCTCACCGCTCTGCTCGTCGCCACACAAGGCGTGGCTGCCGAAACCAGAGGCGCCGGCTCAACCTTCATTTCGCCCGTGATGGCGAAATGGACCGACGCGTACAAGGCCGGGACCGGCAACGTAGTCAGCTATAAAGCCGTCGGCTCCGGCACCGGCCTCGGCCTGATCATGAAGGAAGCCGTCGATTTCGGCGCCAGCGACATGCCGCTCGCCCGGAAGGAGTTGGACAGGCTCGGCCTGATGCAATTCCCGATCGTGATCGGAGGCGTCGTGCCGGTGGTTAACATCGAGGGCATCAAGCCTGGCCAGATCCGCTTCACCGGGCAGGTGCTCGCCGACATCTACCTCGGCAAGCTCAAATTCTGGAACGATCCCGCTCTCGGCGCGATCAACCCCGACGTGAGATTGCCGAACACTGCGATCACGGTGGTTCATCGCATCGATGGCTCCGGCACGACGTTCAACTGGTCGAACTACCTCTCGAAGGTCAGCCCGCAATGGAAAGCCAGCATGGGCGAAGGCACCTCCGTCGAGTGGCCGCTCGGCCTCGGCGGCCGGGGCAATGACGGCGTCGCTTCGCTCGTCAGCCTCGTCCCCGGCGCGATCGGCTATCTCGAATACACTTACGCGCTGCAACGGCTCGACCGGATTTCCTTCGGGATCGTGCAGAACAGCGCCGGCAATTATGTCGTGCCCGACGCGGCATCATTTCAGGCGGCGGCAGCGAATGCGGATTGGAAGGCGGAGAAGGATTTCCACCTCGTGCTTACCAACGCGCCCGGTGAAGATGCCTACCCCATCACGGCGACGACGTTCGTGCTCATGCCGAAGGCTCCGAAATCACCGGAACGATCGGCAGCCGCCATCGACTTCATGCGCTGGCTGCTCGAGAACGGCAGGTCCCAGGCCGAAACGCTCAACTACGTCCCGCTCCCGCCCGCCTTGATCGACCAGATCGAGCGCTATTGGCGGGAAAGCGCCGGGGCAGCCCCCACGATCTCGGCATCGACCAAGGTCAAGCACTAATGCCGAAAGCAGACGTGCTATCCCCGTCCGCGACATTGCATTCCAGCTGAATCCGGTTTCCAAACCGCTCCACGCGAGTATTCTGTGACCGCCTGCGGCAAGGAGAACTCCTTGTCGCCGGCGGAGCCACAAGTGCCTGCGGAACGCGCTCGCGCCACTGCATTGCACAGCGACACTCGCAGGAATCATCCGTGAAACGTCTGCCCAGTCCCGACACCGACGCCCCCGCGGCATTCCGTCCGGCGCCGAAGCGTCAGGCCGCATGAACGACTTCGCACGATCCATTGGCGCGGCGTTCTCCCTGATCGGCGAAGCCGACGCCGAGCTGCTCGGCATCGTCGGATTGTCGGTGCGCGTCAGCCTGACCGCGAGCGTCATTGCGCTACTGATCGGCGCACCGATCGGGGCCTTGCTTGCCATCATGCGTTTCCGCGGGCGTCAGGTCGTCATCGTGCTGACCAATGCGCTGCTCGGCCTTCCGCCGGTCGTGGTCGGGCTCGCGCTCTATCTTCTGCTGTCGCGGTCCGGCCCGCTCGGGGTGGCCGGACTGCTGTTCACGCCGGCCGCCATGGTGATCGCGCAAACGTTGCTCGCCACCCCGATCGTGGTGGCGCTGGTTCACCGGCCCGCGAGCCTGCTGTGGGCGGAATATGGCGACCTCGCACGGATCGACGGGCTGTCGGCCTTCCGCAGCGTGGCGCTGCTGTTCGCGCTCGGGCGCACCTCGCTGCTGACGGCCTTTCTCGCGGCGTTCGGGCGCGCCATCGCCGAGGTCGGCGCCATCATCATCGTCGGCGGCAATATCCGCGGCTTCACGCGGACGATGACGACCGCGATCGCGCTGGAGACCAGCAAGGGCGATCTGCCGCTGGCGCTCGGATTGGGGCTGATCCTGCTCGCGCTCAGCGTGGCGGTGTCGACCGTCGCCTTCGTGCTAGTGGGACGCGTTGGGGAAAAATAGCTGCTCGCCGCCGACCTTGTAGCCGGCGATCGCCTGCTGCCCCTTCGGCGAGACCAGCCAGTCGATGAAGGCCTGCCCGTCCTTCGCCTTCACGTTTGCATGCTTGGCCGGGTCGACCAGCATGACGCCGTACTGGTTGAACAGCCGCTTGTCGCCCTCGGTCAGGACGGCAAGCTCGCCGCGATTCTTGAAGGACAGCCAGGTGCCGCGGTCCGACAAAACATAAGCGTTCAACGACGACGCCATGTTCAGCGCCGGGCCCATGCCCTGGCCGATCTCGCGATACCAGCTGTCCTTGCCGGCGCCGGGATCGACGCCCGCCTCCTTCCACAGCCGGAGCTCGGCCGCGTGCGTGCCGGACTTGTCGCCGCGCGAGATGAACGGCGCCTTCGCGGCCGCGATCTTGCGCAGCGCATCGGTGACGTCCTTGCCGCCCGCGATCTTCGCCGGATCGCTCTTGGGACCGACGATGACGAAGTCGTTGTACATCACGTCGAAGCGCTTCACGCCCTGCCCTTCGGACATGAACTTGTCTTCGGCAGCCCGGTCATGGACGAACACCACGTCGGCATCGCCACGCCGCCCGATATCGAGCGCCTGGCCGGTGCCCACGGCAACGACCTTCACGCTGATGCCCTCGTCCTTCGAGAACAAGGGCAGCAGATGGCCGAACAGGCCCGACTGTTCCGTCGAGGTGGTCGAGGCGACCGTGATGGTGCGGTCCTGCGCGAACGCGATGGTGGACCAGAGCAGAGCCGCTCCGACGGCGACTATTCTTTTCATGTTTCGTCCTTACACAGGATGCGGGGCGCTCCAGACTAGCCCGAGGGAACGACACGCGGAACCCTACATTCGGTGCAGACATGTACCGTCCGTCAACGACCGAGACAATACCGCATCACGCGGCGGACGCCCTGCGGCTCCGGCTCCTTCATCCACTCGATCTTCCAGGCCTGCCAAAGCTTGTCGTCGTCGATGACATACGCAAAGGACGTCGTCGAAAAGCCCTTGTCGCTGCGAACCGTGATCTCGCCGCAGGCCACTTCGATCGTGCGACCGTCCGGATCGGACGCGGGGCTGGTCCAGGAGATGTTGATCTCAGCATTGGGCGGGATGAGGCGAGCCGCGATTTTCGGCGTGAGATCGTCCGCAAGCGCCGGGGCACCGACGAACGCTGCGATGCCCGCAGCCAGACAGATCTTGTGGATCACGTTTCCTCTCCTTCGCTTTCGAAGCAGAGCGTCACCATTCCGGCCGGGTTGGACCGTGGTCGCCGTCACATTGGCCGGGCGAGCCGTGGCTTTACGATGATCTTTGCTTCACGATGATCCTTCGGGCTCGCCGTCATGGCTGACGCTTCATCCCTCACCGCCGCACACTGCAGATGTTCTGCAATTGATCTCCCCTGCATTGACAGGGGTGTGACGGCCGGGGCAGTTTTTCACATTGCTGGCGAATCAGCGATTGCCTCACGCCGAGTACCTCTTGGACAACTCCCAGTGCTTTCGAGACTGATATCGTTGCTGCGCCGCATCCCCGCGGTGAAATGGGCGTTCACCCGGCTTCGGCCCTTGCCGCATGGCGGCAGCATCGACGGTGCGGCGGTCGTCGCGGAACAGCCTGTCATCGTCGCCGACGGCGCCGAAGCTCTTCCGGCGCTCGACACCGGCATCCGCACTGATCCACTGCGCAGCGACGCCGCGGTCGCCGAAGACGGCACTGCCCATCCCGTCATCGCGGAAACACCAGCTGATGTCGGCGGCAACGACGATTCCCTGCAGAGGGCGCCGACGGAATTCCAGCCGGTCATCATGACTGCGGTTCTCGCTTCGGACGAAGTGGCTGGCGAGACAGTCGATGGTCCCAAACCAGTCGATGGTCCTGAACCCGTCAAAGGCGATGATGCGCCTGTGGAGCTTTCGAAGACACTCGAGCCCGTCGCCGCAGAAGCGGCCGCGACCATCGACGTCGCCGACGAGCCGGCCAAGGCGGACGAGCCCGTCATCAGCAGCGATCCATCTCCCGAGTTCGCGGCCGATGTTGAGCCTGATGTGGCGGAGCAGACCTCGTCCAATGTCGCGATCGCTTCCGTTGAGGTCGCTCCGGCTGACGCTCCCGCTCTCGTCGTTGCCGACGACCCCTCCACTGTTGCGGCCGTGGATGTCGGGCCCGTTGTAGACGACTCCCAGGTCACGCCTGCCGGTCGCGATGTCTCGGCGGAGCCTGTCGCCGAAGACAGCCTCGACAGCGATACCACTTCCGGCGCAGCGATGGCCATCGAGCCAGCCGCGGCAGGCGATCCCGCCCCTGTCGTTGCGGAGGACTCTTCCGCCGACGCCGTCGTAGATACTGATGATGAGCCGGCTCCGGCTCTCGCGGCTCCAGTTGAAGGGATTCGCAGTACGCCGAAACGCGCGAAAGTCGCGGAACCTGCCGATCGCACCGCGCTGATCCGGCAGCGCTGGGCGGAAAGCGGAATCAGGATGTGGAATCCCCGCCTTCACGGCACCGGTGAAGCCACGCTGAACATCCAGGGCAGCGTCGGGCTGCTGCCGCCGGCGCCGGGCGAGACGATGCCGCGCTACGACAAGCTGGAGTTCAAGATACTCGGCGGACAGATCGTCTGCGAGGGCGTCATCGTCGAGGCCCCCGCGCAGGCGAGCCATCGCAACTTCACCCGGCTCGCCGAGCCAGGGAAGCTCGACCGGGTTCGCGAACCGGTGCGGGAGCGCCAGGCCGCTCTCGCCTGATCCTTTCCGCTGCAAGCGCCATCTCGCCGTGCTAGGCTGAGGTTTCCCGAACATGGGAGATCGCATGCCTGCAAAGCTATCGCGACTGATCGTGATCGCCGCCTTCTGCGTCTCGCAGCCGGCCCTCGCTGCGGGCAAGCGGCCACGTCATGCAGTCGCCGCCGCTCCCGCCACCGATTCAGCCGCACCCTATAAGGCGAATCGGCTCTCCTCCTCGCGCGGCGAGCCGATCCTCGACACGCCGGGCCAGACCACCGTGCTGACGCGCCAGGTCATCGACGACATGAAGGCGACCAGCCTGCGCGACGCCATGCGTTCGACCGCCGGCGTGACGATCGGGCGCTAGGCGATCCGGCTTTCAGCTGCCACGCCGCCATTGCCGAACGGCGCACCGAATCCGTTCGTCAAACCGGGTGAGATTGCGACCTATGCGACCGGCCTGCCTGAGGATTTCGACGAGCAGCTCTCACATCGGCGGTGCGGCAATACGTTGCGCTGACGCATATGGTTAGCGGAGCGTAGCAGCGCCTATTGCAGGCATTTGCAACCAAACCGCAGGCTTCTGCCGCGGCTTATGCTTAACGTGGCCTCACTGGAGCACCAGGCCGGAGCATCTGCGGCGCGCGCAACCTGCGACGAGGGGATCGATCTAACGCCCCCTTTACCCGAGCCGTGCAAGATCGCCCGCGTTTTTGAAGGTATCCAAGGCTCGTATTGCAATGCCTGTCGCCAGATTCAAGTCTCACCTTGCCACTGTCGTGGATCTGTTCCGGGTCCCGGTCGACAATCCCGAGCTGACGCGCGCGCAGTTCGATGCCTTCTCCAAGCAGATCCCGCTGCTCTACTTCATCCTGATCACCAACACGATCGCGGTCGCCTATACCTATGTTCCGCTGGCGCCCGCCTCGCTCAGCATGATCGTGCCGGGCATATTGATCGCGGTGGCGGGCTATCGGACCTTCTGGTGGCTGCGGCAGCGCCACGTCGTACGCAGCGATGCCGACATCCTCCGCAGTTTGCGTCTCACCAACTGGATCGCCGCGCCGATCGCGGCGGGCTTCACCGCCTGGTCGTTCGCGCTCTATCCCTACGGCGATCCCTTTGCCAAGAGCCAGGTCGCCTTCTACATGGCGGTGACCGTGATCGGCTGCATCTTCTCGCTAATGCATCTTCGTTCGTCCGCGCTGATCGTGACGCTGGTCGTCGACGTGCCCTATGTGGTGTTCTACTTCGCCACGGGCGAGCCGACGCTGGAGGCGATGGCTATCAACAATTTGCTGGTCACCGGCGCGATGGTGACGGTGCTCATCATCTACTACCGGGACTTCGCCGATCTCGTCGCCAGCCGTAAGTCGCTCCTGGCACAGCAGACGGCGACCCAGGCGCTCTCGGACGAGAATTTCCGCCTCGCCAATCTGGATTCCCTTACTGAGCTACCGAACCGCCGCCGCTTCTTCGCCGAGCTATCGAACGCCTTTGGCGACGCCGAGCGCAGAAAGGTTCGCGTCGCGGTCGGTATCATCGACCTCGACGGCTTCAAGCCGATCAACGACAATTACGGCCACAGCGTCGGCGACCGCGTCCTGATCGAGGCGGGCCGCCGCATCCGCGAGGTTTGCGAAGGCTTCGGGCCGCAACGCGTGGAATTCGCCCGTCTCGGCGGCGACGAGTTCGGCCTCGTCGTGTGCGGTGATCCCGACGACGCCGACCTGGCGCGGCTCGGCGAACGCATCGGCGCGCAGGTCAAGCTGCCCTACCAGCTCGACACCGCCCACACCGGCCTGTCCTGCTCGATCGGCTTTGCGTCGTATCCGGAGGCCGCGACGACGTCGGAAGCTCTCTATGAATGCGCCGACTACTCGCTCTATCACGCCAAGCGCCATCAGCGCGGAAGCACCATGATCTTCTCGGGCGAGCTCGAAGCCGAGATCCGCAGCCGCGGCGTCATCGAAAACCTGCTGCGCACCTCCGATTTCGGCGCCGAGATGGAGCTCGTGTTCCAGCCGATCGTCGATGCCATGAGCGAGCACACTGCGGGTTTCGAAACGCTGGCGCGTTGGCACAGCCCCCGTCTCGGTTGGGTCTCCCCTGCCGACTTCATTCCCGCCGCCGAGCGCATCGGCCTGATCCGTCCCTTGACGCAGGCGCTCCTGACGCGGGCGCTGGCGACGGCCAAGACCTGGCCCGCCGACGTCCGCCTGTCGTTCAACCTGTCCGCTCACGACGTCTGTGCCGCCGAAGGCATCCTGCCGCTGATCTCCATCATCGAGAAGAGCGGTCTGTCGCCGCGCCGGATCGATTTCGAGATCACCGAGACCGCCGTCACGTTCGATTTCGTGCGCGCGGAGCAGTCGATCGCGACGCTGAAAGCGATGGGTTGCGGCATCTCGCTGGACGATTTCGGCACCGGCTATTCCTCGTTGAGCCATGTGCACCGGCTGCCGCTCGACAAGATCAAGGTCGACCGCAGTTTCGTCGCCGACGTCAACGAGAATCCGGTCAGTCACAAGATCATCAAGTCGCTGACGGGCCTCTGCGACGACATGGAGATCGCCTGCGTCGTCGAGGGCGTGGAGACCCGCGCCCAGCTCGACACCTTGCGCCGGCTCGGCTGCGACTTCATCCAGGGATACTATTTCGCAAAGCCCATGTCGGCCGATGCGATAGGCGACTATCTCGCGAACGAGCGCCACCGCCTCGACAGCGCCAAGGTCGTGGCCTAGCGGGCCCAGACGTCACACCGCGCAATAGCGCTCCTGGATGTCCTTGTCCGCGAGCAGCGCCGCGGCGCTGCTTTGATGCACGACCTCGCCCTGGTCGATGATCACGGCGCGATCGGCCAGCCGCAGCGCCCATTCGACGTTCTGCTCGACCAGCAGCAGCGTCTTGCCCTCGTCGCGCAGGCGGCGGAACAGCACGCCCATCTCCTCGACGAGGACGGGCATGATGCCCTCCGAGGGTTCATCCAGCAGGATCATCCTGGGCTTGCCGATCAGCGCGCGCGCGATCGCCAGCATCTGCTGCTCGCCGCCGGAGAGCGTCACGCCCTCCTGGTCAAGCCGCTCCTTCAGGCGCGGGAAGGTCTCGGCGATCTCGTCGATGGCCGTGCGCTCGTCGATCTCGCTGCCGGCCGCGACCAGACCGAGCCGCAGGTTCTCGCGCACCGACAGCCCGGGAACGATGCGCCGCTCCTCGGGCACGTAAGCGAGGCCGAGGTGGAAGCGTTGATGGGCGCGCAATGGCAGGAGCTCCCTGCCCGCAAAGCGCACTCGGCCGGTCGCCTTCGGCATCAGGCCCATCATGGTTCGCAAGGTCGTGGTCTTGCCGGCGCCGTTGCGGCCGACGAGGGCAACCACCTCGCCCTCCTTCACGTGCAGCGAGATGCCGTGGAGGATGTGGCTCGCGCCATACCAGGCGTGGAGGTTTTCGATTTCGAGCAGCGCGGTCTCAGCCATAACCTTCACTCTGTCCGAGATAGACCCGGCGCACGTCCGGATTGCTCCTGATCTCGTCGGGCGCGCCGTCCGCGAGCAGGCGGCCGTGGTGCAGCACCACGACGCGCTTGGAGAGGCCCAGCACCATCTTCATCTTGTGCTCCACCAGAAGCACGGTGCGCTTGTCCGCAAGCCGCTCCAGCAGCGCGACCATGTCCTTGGTCTCCTCCGGACCCATGCCGGCTGTCGGCTCGTCGAGCAGCAGCAACTCCGGCTCGGAAACCAGCGCGATCGCGATCTCCAGCGCGCGCTGCTGGCCATGCGAGAGGAATTTTGCCAGATCGCCGCGCTTGCCGAGCAGGCCGACTGCGTCCAGCGCCGCATCCGCACGCGCATGCAATTCGGTCAGCCGGTCGCGGTTGCGCCAGATGTCGAAGCTCACGGTCAGCGCCTGGGCTGCGACGCGCACGTTCTCGTGCACGGACAGGTCAGGGAAGATGTTCGTGATCTGATAGGAGCGCGAAATGCCCTGATGCACGAAACGGTGCTGCGGCAGGCCGTTCAGCTCGCGCCCACGGAAATGCAGCTTGCCGGACGTCGGCGTCAACACACCGGAGAGGATGTTGAAGAACGTGCTCTTGCCGGCGCCGTTCGGCCCGATGATCGAGGTGAGCTGCCCCGCCGCGAAGGACAAGGTGATATCCTCGAGCGCGACGAAGCCGCCGAAGCGCTTGCCGATCCCTTCGGCGCGGAGCAGTTCGCCGCTCATCGCCGCGCCTTTCCGATGCCAAGCGTATCGAGCAGCGTGCCCCAGATGCCCTTGGGCAGGAACAGCACGAACAGCACGAAGATCGCGCCGACGAAGATCTGCCAATGCGGCGTCCACAGCGAGATGACGTCCTCCAGGATCAGGAAGCTCGCCGCGCCGACGAAAGGCCCGAAGAAGCTGCGGGCGCCGCCGAGCAGCACCATCATCACGATCATGCCCGAGGTCTGGTAGTGCAGGATGTCGAGCGGCACGATCGACAGGTGCAGCGCAAGCATGCAGCCGCCGAGCGAGGAGATCGCGCCCGACAGCATGAACACGACCAGCTTGCTGCGTTCGACGTCGTAGCCGCAGGCCCGCGCGCGCTGCTCGTTCTCGCGGATCGCCTCGATGACGGCCCCGAACGGCGAGTTCAGGATGCGCGACTGGAACCACATCGCCAGCGCCGCGAAGGCCATCAGCACGTAATATTTGTTGACGGGGTCGAGGAAATTAACCTGAAGGCCAAACAGGCTGATCCGGTCGACGGTGAAGCCGCGCAGGCCGTTCTCGCCGCCGGTAAAGGAGGAGGCCTGAAGCGCGACGTAATAGACCAGTTGCGCCAGAGCGAGCGTCACCATCGAGAAATAGATGCCGCGGGTGCGCGTCGAGATGATTCCGATCAGGGCTGCCAGGCAGGTGCTGAGGAACACGGCGAGCGCGACCGCGGCAAACCACGGCACGCCGTAGCGGCCGATCGCAATGCCGGTGAAGTAGGCGCCCGCACCGAAGAACGCGGCTTGGCCGAACGACAGCAGCCCGGTGTAGCCGAACAGCAGATTGTAGCCCATCACCACGACGCCGTAGATCAGGACGTTGACGGCCAGCGCCTTGGACGGCAGCAGCCAGGGCAATATCGCCAGCACGGCGATGGAGAGCAACACGCGGTGGTCGAGAAGCCGGCCGAGCCCGCCCGGCGCAGGCTTGGCGAGAGCCTCGCCGCTCGAAGGGTGCGTCACGCCGTCCTCCCTCTCACGCCGAACAGGCCTTGCGGGCGGATCAGCAGCACCACCGCCATCAGCGCGAACATCACGATGGTCGCCATTTCAGGCGCGAACAGCGCCACCAGGCTGATGGAAATGCCGACCATGAGGCCGGCCACGACCGCGCCGACGATCGAGCCGAGGCCGCCGATCACGGTCACGACAAAGGCCTCGGCCAGAACCAGCGAGCCCATCTCCGGATTGACGCTGCGCATCGGCCCGGCGAGCACGCCGCCGAGCGCGGCGAGCCCGACGCCAAGGCCGAAGATCGCGAGCCACACCCGGCCGATGTCGACGCCGAGCACCTGCATGATGGTGGGATCGCGCGCACCCGCACGCACGATCAAGCCGACACGGGTCTTCTCCAGCGTCAGCCAGAGCACCAGCAGCACCACCGCCACCAGCGCGATGACGAACAGGCGATAGCGCGGGAAGAAGCCGATGCCGAGATCGAGCACGCCGACCAGCTGCGGCGGCGTCGGAAACGGAATGCCGTCGCTGCCGAACACGATGCGCACGCCCTCGACCAGGACGTAGCTGAGGCCGAAGGTGAGCAGCAGCGGATCGTCGATCGAACGACCATAGAGCCTGCGGATCAGCACGAACTCGATCAGCATGCCGAAGGCGCCGATCAGGATGGGCGCAAGCAGCAACCCCCACCAGAAGCTGCCGGTGAGCGAGGCCAGGTACAGCCCCGCATAGGCCCCGATCATGAACAACGCGCCATGGGCGAAATTCACCACCCCGAGCATGCCGAAGACGATCGTCAGTCCAAGCGCAGTGATCACCAGGACCGCGCCAAGCGCGATCCCGGAGAGAAGCTGCATGATGATCAGCGAAAGGTCCATCGTCTCAAGTCTTAGGTCGCGTGGCCGAGCTCGCTGCAGCTGCGCAGCATGTCGTCCGAGGCGGTGTCGTTGGCGAGAATGGCGAACAGGTCGTTGTCGCCCGCCATGGCGGACTTCTTCTTGGACTCCAGCACCAGCACCGACTGCACCGACTGATGGTCGCATTTGCGATAGTGCTGCGGTCCCTTGGACAGATCATATTGCAGCTTCTCCAGCGCATCGATCACCTTGTCTGTGTCGGTGCCGCCGGCGGTCTGCATCGCGGCCAACAACGATCCGACGCCGGAATAGCCGTAGGCACCGTAATCGGTCGGGATCGCGCCGCCATTGGCGGCCTTGAACGCCGTGTTGAACGCGGCTGCCGACTT
Source organism: Bradyrhizobium symbiodeficiens (assembly GCF_002266465.3). Classification (NCBI taxonomy): domain Bacteria; kingdom Pseudomonadati; phylum Pseudomonadota; class Alphaproteobacteria; order Hyphomicrobiales; family Nitrobacteraceae; genus Bradyrhizobium; species Bradyrhizobium symbiodeficiens. The sequence continues at coordinate 5,359,549 of NZ_CP029427.2, forward strand.
GCTCTGCGCCTCCAGGCCCCAATAATAATTGGCACCGCCGACCACGCCCTCGAACACGTCGGGGCCAACCGCGAGGCGCTGGTTGTGCAGGATCACCGGCACGACGATCTTCATCTGCTGCTTGACGCCGAAATCCACCGCTTGCTTGATCGCATTGGCCTGATCGCGGCCGAAATTGGAGATGCACAGCACGTCGGGTCGCATCGACATCAGGCGCGGCATGAAGGTGGAGTAATCGGCCGCACCGAACGGATGCAGGATCTCGCCGACATTGTCCGCGCCGATCGCGGCCTGCGCGCGCTTGAAGCCGCGGAGCATCTCGTGGCCATACGCATAGTCGGCGACGAGATGAGCGACTTTCATGCCCTTCTTCAGGGTCTGCCGCGCCACCGCAGCCGTCGTCATGTGCGGGTTCAGCGCCTCGTGGAAGGTGTACTTGCTGAAATCCTTGGCCTCGTTGATGGTATCGGACTGGCTGATCGAGACGTAGATCACGCCACGGGCGCGAGTGACCTCGTTGACCGCGAGCTGCACGGCGCTGGAGAGCGCGCCGACCACGGCGTGAACCTTGTCCTTCTCGATCAGCTCGAGCGTCCGCGTTGCGGCCTCGCCGGCGTTGAGCTTGTCGTCCCGCACCAGCAGCTCGACCTTGCGGCCGCCGATGCCGCCCTTGTCGTTGACGAGCTTGACTGCGAGCTCGGCACATTTGACCTGATCGCGCGCTTCCGCCGCGAACGGGCCGGTCAGCGGCGTCGGAAAGCCGATGCGGATCGTCTCGTCGGCGGCGCGGCCAAGACGAGGCATGGCGAGCAATGCAGCGCCTGCCGAGAGGCCGGCGAGCGCGGTGCGGCGGGTTATTTTCGGGGTCGAACCGGACTTAGGCATGATTTCCTCCAAGGTCTTTTTCAAGTGTCTTTTTTCTAGAAACGCTTCAGGGCTGTCAGGACTTTCATCGGCGTGATCGGAATCGAATTGATCGTGGCACCGAACGGCGCGAGCGCGTCGTTGACGGCGTTGAGCACGCAGGCGGACGCCGCAGCCGTACCGGCCTCGCCGACCCCCTTGGCGCCGAGCTCGGTGTCGGCGGTCGGCGTCTCGACATGGGCGATGACGATGTCGGGCATCTCCATCGGCATCGGCACGAGATAGTCGGCGAGCGAGCCGTTCACGAGTTGGCCGGTGTCGCTGTAGCGGCATTCCTCGAAAAGCGCCGCGCCCAGCCCCTGCACGACACCGCCGCGCAGTTGCTCGTCCACCAGCATCGGATTGATGACGCGGCCACAATCCTCGACAATGAAGTGCTTCAGGAGCTTGATGAGCCCGGTCTCGACATCGACTTCCAGCAAACAGCCCTGAATGCCGTTGGTAAAGGCGAACGGATAGCCCTGCGGCGCGAAATGATGGCTCACGGTAAGCTGCGCCTGCGTCCCCGGCGGCAGCGTGTCGGAACGGAAATAGGCGATGCGCGCGATCTCGGAGATTGGCATCCGCTGGTTCCGCGTTGCCGCATCCACCACTTGGCCATCGATGATATCGAGCGCCGACGGCTGCTCCTGCAAGATGAGCGCAGCGATCTCCAGGATGTTGCGCTTGAGCGCGCGCGTCGCCTGCAGCGCGGTCTCACCGCCGATGCCGGCGCCGCGGCAAGCCCAGGTCGCGCCGCCATGCGGCGTCACCTCGGTATCGCCGGTAATGACCTTGACGTGTTCCTGCGCGAGGCCGAGCTGGTCGGCCACGATCTGGCTGATGATCGCCTCGGTGCCTTGCCCCTGCTCGGTGACCGAGATCAGGCAGCGCACCTCGCCCGACGGCGTCAGGCTGAGGATCGCGCCGTCCTGCGAGGAGATGCGGGCGCCGCCGACCCCGTAGAACGCTGGGCTCGGATTGGTGATCTCGACGAAGGCTGCAATGCCGATGCCGCGATGGATGCCGCGCTTGCGCAGATCCGCCTGCTCCGCGCGCAAGCCGTCATAGTCCATCATCTGGTGCAGGCGCTTCAGGCACGCCTGATGCGACAGCGCCTCGAAACGGTATCCGGTCGGCGAGGTCTGCGGATAGGCATCATCGGGGATGACGTTCTGCGCACGGATGGCGAAGGGATCGAGGCCGAGCTTGGCGGCCGCCATGTCAACGAGACGCTCGGTCACCGCGCAGGCGATGGGATGGCCGACGGCGCGATACTGGCTGGTCTGCACCTTGTTCTGGAAGATCACCTCCAGCGTGGCGCGGTAGTTCTCGAAGCGATAAGGCGCGCCCATCAGGCGGATCACCTGATTGCCCTCGACCACGCTGGTGCGCGGATAGGTCGAGAACGCCCCAATCGCGGTCAGGTCCTCAACGTCCATCGCCAAAATCCCGCCCTTTGCGTCGAGCGCCATACGAGCACGGACGCGATGGTCGCGGGCGTGGATGTCGGAGACGAAAGACTCCATGCGATCGGCAACGTATTTCACGGGCCGGCCGAGCAGGATCGAGAGACCGACCACCGCCATGTCCTCGTGATAGACATGCAGCTTCATCCCGAACGAGCCACCGATATCGCTGGCGATCACGCGAACGCGCGATTCCGGAATATCATAGTGTCGCGAATAGAGGTCCTGAAACTGATAAGGCGTCTGCGTGCCGTGGTGCACGGTGAGCATTCCGGCGGCGGGATCATAGTCCGCGACGATCGCGCGCGGCTCAAGCGTCACCGCGGTATGGCGACCGAAGGTGAATTCCTCCTCCACCACATGGGCCGCATGTGCAAAGGCATCGTCCACGGTGCCGTTGTCGAGCTGGCTACGGAAACAGATGTTATTGACGCTGCCGGGGTTGACCAGCGGACCGCCGGCCTCGCGTGCGACGTCGAGATCCACGACGACGGGAAGGTCGTCGTAATCGACTTCGATCAGCTCCAGCGCATCTTCGGCGATCGCCCTGCTCTCGGCGACGACGGCAACCACCGCCTGCCCGGCCCAGACCACGCGATCCACCGGCAACGGCCATTGCGGCGCGGAGGTCATGCCCTTGAAATGATCCAGCGTACCGGTCCACGGCGTGCAGATCTCGGCGAGATCAACGCCGGTCGCAACGAGATGAACGCCTTCGATTGCGCGCGCCGGCTCGGTGTTGATCGAGACGATCTTCGCGTGCGCATGCGGACTGCGCAGGAACGCGGCGTAGAGCATGCGCGGCAGACGGAGATCGCTGACATAGCGACCCCGCCCGGCCAGCAACCGCTTGGCATTCGGCCGCGGCACCGAGCGTCCGATGTAGGAATTCGGGCGATCGAGCGAGGTCAGCGGCGCGGTCATGTTACGCCTCCACTCGTACCGCGCGCTTTGGCCACCGCGTCGATGGCGTCGACGATGGCCTCATAGCCGGTGCAGCGGCAGTAATTGCCCGACAGCGCGTCGCGAATCTCCTCGCGACTCGGCTGCGCCACCTGCGAGAGCAGCTCGTGGGCGTTGACCAGCATGCCCGGCGTGCAAAAGCCGCATTGCAGCGCATTGCGGCGGTGGAATTCGGCCTGGAGGTCAGCAATCGCGCCGCGCTCCGACAGGCCTTCGATGGTGTCGATGGTGGCGCCGTCGGCCTGCACCGCGAAGATCAGGCAGGAATGCACGGCGCGGCCGTCGAGCTGCACCAGGCAGGCACCGCAGGCGCCCATCTCGCAGCCGGCATGCGTGCCCGTCAGCTCGAGCCTGTCGCGCAGGCAGTCGACCAGCGTCTCCCGTGGCGCGACCTCCCAGGCGACCTTGCGGCCGTTGACGACCATGCGAATGCGCACCGTCTCGTCCGCCTCGTTCAGCAGGCTATCGTCGAAGCCGCTCATGCTCCCTCACCGAGACGTCCGAGCAGGCGGCCAAGCAATACGCGGGCGAGATGCAGCCGCATCGCGGGCGGCACCTCGTCGCTCTCGGGCGGCGCGAGATCGCCTTCGAGCGCGCCTTGCGCCGCGACAACCCGCTCCGCATCCAGGCGCGAGCCGATCAAGGTCGCCTCGACCCCCCTCACCCGTGTCGGCGTATTGCCGACGGAGAAGAAGGAGATACGGATGTCGTCGATACGCGCGCCGGCAAAGGTCGCGAGCATACCGCAACCGACCAGCGCGTAATCCCCACGACGCCGCGCCAACTCGTCGAATGCAAAGCGCTGATCCGCCCTGAACAGCGGAACGTAGATTGCGGTGATCAGCTCGCCGGGCTGTAGGGACGTCTCGAACAGGTCGATGAAGAAGTCGTCGGCCTTGACGCGGCGGCGACCTGAGGGCCCGGCGATCTCGATCTCGGCATCCAGCGCCAGGGTCATCGCAGGAAATTCGGAAGCAGGATCGGCCAGTGCGACGCTGCCGCCGAAGGTGCCGCGGTTGCGGATCGCGGGATGGGCCACGAACGGCGCCGCGGCATGCAGCAGCGGCGCGAACTCGGCGATCAACGGCTCGCTGAGCATCTCGCAATGGCGCGTCAGCGCACCGATGCGCAAATGCCCGCCTTCGCGCCTGACGCCGCGCAGCTCGTCGATATGGGTGATGTCGATCAGCAGCCGTGGCGCCTGCAGTCGCAGCGACAGCGCCGGCACCAGGCTCTGGCCGCCGGCGATGAAACGCGCATCGTCCCCGGCGCGAGCGTGAGCATCCAGCGCCTGGTCGATCGTCGCAGCACGAAAATAGCTGAAAGCCCTCGCCTTCACTGCCGTTTCCTCGAGATCCATCGGCTCATCAACCGGGACGCCAGATTTGTAACCATCTGGTCTCAAAATCCTGACACGGCTCCAGAGGCCGGTCAACAGGAAATGACCATTTGGTCACAAAAGCACCTTGGGTTATGAAGACAGCGGCAGGTTGATTCAGCGACGAGATGGCCCGAAAAGCGCAGAAAACGGCGAAGCAACCGGCCCGCAAGCGGACCGCGACAGGCAGCAAGTCCGCGCCAAAGCGTCGCAACATGCGCGCGGCCGACCGCGAGCGCGCGATCGTGGACGAGGCTGTCCGCTTCTTCGCCGAGCGCGGCTTCGAGGGCCAGACCCGCGAGCTCGCCAAGCGCATGGGCATCACGCATTCGGCGATCTATCGCCACTTCCCCAGCAAGGAAGCGTTGATCGAGCGGGTCTACCAGGAGGTCTATCTCAGCCGCTGGTCGCCGGATTGGGCTCCGATGATCCGCGATCGTTCATTGTCACTCGAAGTGAGGCTCACGCGGTTCTATCTCGACTATGTCGAGCGCGTGTTCGAGTACAATTGGGTGCGGATCTTCGTGTTCTCCGGCATGAAGTCGTTCGGCATCACCGGCCGCTATCTCGACATCGTCCGCCGCGAGATCATCGAGCCGGCGGCGACCGAACTGCGCCACGAGCTCAGGCTGCCCGACGCGAAGGCGCATTCATTGAGCGAGCGCGAGACCGAGCTGTTCTGGGGGCTGCACGGCCGCATCTTCTATCTCGCGATCCGCAAGTTCATCTACGAGACGCCGATCCCGGCCGATCTCGACGCCATCGTCCGCGACGCCGTCCAGACCTTCATGGACGGCGCGAAGACGACGATGCCGAAACTGCTCGTAAGCGGCTAAATCGACGCCCCCCGGCGCATCCTTCGAGACGCCCGCCTCCGGCGGGCCCTCAGGATGAGGGCGGAGTGTGCGGCAGCTGTTCTAGCGAACGCCCATGCCAGTTAGCCTCATCCTGAGGAGACCGCGGAGCGGTCGTCTCGAAGGACGAGGCGTGCGCGCACTATTTCGACAGGCTCGGCAGATCGAGGCCCTTGTCGCGGGCGCAGTCGATCGCCGTCTCGTAGCCGGCATCGGCATGACGCATGACGCCGCTGGCGGGATCGTTCCACAGCACGCGCTCGATCCGCTTGGCGGCCTCCGGCGTGCCATCGGCGACGATCACCATCCCGGCGTGCTGGGAATAGCCGATGCCGACGCCGCCGCCGTGGTGCAGCGAGACCCAGGTCGCGCCGCTGGCGCAATTGAGCAGCGCGTTGAGCAACGGCCAGTCGGACACCGCATCCGAGCCGTCCTTCATCGCCTCGGTCTCGCGGTTGGGGCTCGCCACCGAGCCGCTGTCGAGATGGTCGCGCCCGATCACGATCGGCGCTTTCAATTCACCGCGCGCCACCATCTCGTTGAAGGCGAGGCCGAGGCGATGGCGATCGCCAAGCCCGACCCAGCAGATCCGCGCCGGCAGGCCCTGAAATTTGATGCGCGCCTTCGCCATGTCGAGCCAATTGTGCAGATGCTTGTCGTCGGGCATCAGCTCCTTGACCTTGGCGTCGGTCTTGAAGATGTCCTCGGGATCGCCCGAGAGCGCTGCCCAGCGGAACGGCCCGACGCCGCGGCAGAACAACGGCCGGATATAAGCAGGAACGAAGCCCGGGAAATCAAAGGCGTTCTTCAGGCCCATGTCCTGCGCCATCTGGCGGATGTTGTTGCCGTAGTCGAGCGTGGGGATTCCTTGCGCATGGAAATCCAGCATGGCCTGGACGTGCTCGACCATCGAGGTCTTGGAGGCACGCTCAACGGCTTTCGGATCGGAGCTACGCTTGGCCTCCCACTCGGCGAGCGTCCAGCCTTTCGGCAAGTAGCCGTTGATCGGATCATGCGCGCTGGTCTGGTCGGTGACGATGTCGGGCTTGACGCGACGGCGCACCAACTCCGGGAAGATCTCCGCGGCATTGCCGAGCAGGCCGACCGAGACGGCCTTCTTCGTCTTGGCAGCCTCTTCCATGATAGCGAGCGCTTCGTCGAGCGTCGCGGCCTGGCGGTCGAGATATCCGGTACGCAGGCGCATTTCGATGCGGCTCGGCTGGCATTCGACCGCGAGCATCGAAGCGCCGGCCATGGTCGCAGCCAGCGGCTGCGCTCCGCCCATGCCGCCGAGGCCAGCAGTGAGAATCCACTTGCCGGCAAGGCTGCCGCCATAGTGGCGACGGCCGACTTCGACGAAGGTCTCGTAGGTGCCCTGCACGATGCCCTGGCTGCCGATATAGATCCAGGAGCCCGCCGTCATCTGCCCGTACATCATCAGGCCCTTGCGATCGAGCTCGTTGAAATGATCGAGCGTCGCCCAATGCGGCACGATGTTGGAGTTTGCGATCAACACGCGCGGCGCGTCGGCATGGGTACGGAACACGCCGACCGGCTTTCCGGACTGCACCAGCAGCGTCTGGTCGCCTTCGAGCTTGCGCAAGGCCGCAACGATCCGGTCGAAGCTCTCCCAGTCGCGCGCGGCGCGGCCGATGCCGCCATAGACCACGAGCTCGCTCGGGCGCTCCGCGACGTCAGGGTCGAGATTGTTCATCAGCATGCGCAGCGGCGCTTCCGTCAGCCAGCTCTTGGCGCTGATCTCGCTGCCACGGGGCGCGCGGATGGTGCGGTCATTGTCCAGTCGGCGGTTCATGCGGGCACCCCTTCAGCTCAGTCTTGGAAACGGATCGATTGAAAGCTTGGCAAGCGTTGCGGCCGGCAGCGCATCAGCCTCGATCAACGCGGCGGCTTGGGCGAGATCGCCGGCCATGTAGCGGTCGGCCCCGAGTGCGGGCACCTGCTCGCGAAGCCTCGCGATGACCGCGACGAGCGGCGCGCTGGTCGCATGCGGTGCGCGCAGCGTGATGCCTTGGGCGGCGACCAGCAGCTCGATGCCGAGGATGGCGGCGAGATTGTCGGCCATGTCGGACAAGCGCCGCGCGGCGTGCGCCGCCATCGAGACGTGATCTTCCTGGTTGGCGCTGGTCGGCGTCGAATCGATCGAGCAGGCAGAAGCGCGCTGCTTGTTCTCGGCGTAGAGCGCGGCGGCCGTCACCTCCGCGATCATGAAGCCGGAGTTGATGCCGGGATCCGGCGTCAGGAACGGCGGCAGGCCGAAATTCAGCGCGGGATCCACCAGCGTCGCGATGCGCCGCTCGCTGATCGCACCGATCTCCGACAGCGCCAGCGCGATGGCATCGGCGGCAAACGCCACCGGCTCGGCGTGGAAGTTGCCGCCCGAGACGATCTCGCCGGTCTCGACCAGCACCAGCGGATTGTCGGTGACGGCGTTGGCCTCGACGATCAGCGTGCGCGCGGCCTGCGTGATCAGGTCGAGCGCGGCGCCTGCCACCTGCGGCTGGCAGCGCAGGCAATAGGGATCCTGCACACGCTCGTCGCCTTCGAGATGCGACAGGCGGATGTCGCTGCCCTCCAGCAGCGCCATCAGCGTCGCGGCCGCGGCGATCTGGCCGGGATGACCACGCAGGGCCTGGATTTCGGGGCGGAATGGCGCGGTCGACGCCATCGCCGCGTCGACCGACAAGGCGCCGGTCACCAGCGCGGCACGCGCCAGGCCGAATGCCCGGAGTACACCTGATACGGCGTAGGCGGTCGAGAATTGCGTGCCGTTGATCAGCGCGAGACCCTCCTTGGGGCCGAGTGTCAGTGGCGCGAGACCGGCGGCGGCGAGCGCCTCGCTGCCGGACACGATTGTCCCATCAACGAACGCCTGCCCCTCGCCGATCATCACGGCGGTCATGTGCGCGAGCGGTGCAAGATCACCGGAGGCGCCGACCGAGCCCTGCTGCGGCACCAGCGGATAGACGCCTCGCACCAACATCTCCTGCAACTGCTCGATCACCTCGCGGCGTACGCCGGAGGCGCCGCGCCCGAGCGAGACGATCTTCAGCGCCATCGTCAGCCGAACGATCGGCTCCGGCGTCGCCGGGCCGACGCCGCAGCAATGCGACACGATCAGATTGCGCTGGAGCAGCGCAGTCTGGTCGGGCGGAATTCGCTTCGAGGCCAGCTTTCCGAACCCGGTGTTGATGCCGTAGACGGGAGCGTCCGCCCGCGCGGCTTTCGCAACGATCGCCGCGGCAGCCTCGACCCGTGGCCAATATGATGGATCGAGAACGACAGGCGCGCCTTCAAGCACGCGTGCGAGATCGTCGAGGCTGACCGTTCCCGGCGTGACGACGATCGCTGCGCCTTGGCTCGTCACTGTCCCCTCCACACCCGGCGATGCAGCGGATTGAAGCCGATGCGGTAGACCAGTTCTGCGGGCCGCTCGATGTCCCAGATCGCGAGGTCGCACCATTTACCGGCTTCCAGCGTTCCGGTCTCACCGAGCACGCCCAGCGCTCGCGCGCCTTCACGGGTGATTCCGGCGAGGCACTCGACGACATTCATCCGGAACAGCGTCGCGCCCATGTTCATCGCGAGCAGCAGCGACGTCAGCGGCGAGCTGCCGGGATTGCAGTCGGTTGCGAGCGCCATGGGAACACCGTGCTTGCGGAACGCCTCGACCGGCGGCTTCTGCGTCTCGCGGATGAAGTAGAACGCGCCGGGCAGCAGCACGGCGACCGTGCCGGCTTTTGCCATCGCAGCGGCGCCGGCTTCGTCGGTATGCTCGAGATGATCGGCCGACAGCGCCGAGAATTTTGCGGCGAGCGCAGCACCGCCGAGGTTCGAGAGCTGATCGGCATGCAGCTTGACCGGCAGCCCGAGCGCCCGCGCCGTCTCGAATACGCGCGCCGTCTGCTCAGCCGAGAACGCGATGCCTTCCATGAAGGCGTCGACGGCATCGGCAAGTCCGGCCTTTGCGACGGCCGGCAGCATCTCGTTGCAGACGAGATCGATGTAGCGATCCTTGTCGCCATCGGCCTCGGGCGGCAGCGCGTGCGCACCGAGGAAGGAGGTGCGGATCGCGACCGGCCGCTGACGACTGATGCTGCGCGCGGCCGCGAGCTGCCGCATCTCCGTCTCGGTGTCGAGGCCGTAGCCGGATTTGATCTCGACCGTGGTTGCGCCCTCGCCGATCAACGCATCCAACCGCGGCAGGGCGCTCGCGACGAGTTCGGCCTCGCTCGCCTTGCGCGTCGCGGCCACCGTGGAGACGATGCCGCCGCCGGCGCGTGCGATCTCCTCGTAGCTCGCGCCCTTCAGGCGCAGCTCGAATTCGTGCGCGCGGTTGCCGCCATAGACGAGATGGGTGTGGCAATCCACGAGGCCCGGCGTGATCCAGCGGCCCTCGCAGTCCGTTCGCTTGATCGCGTCGGCATCAACAGGAAAGTCCGCCGCCGCGCCCGCATAGACGATATGGCCGCCGCGCGCGGCGATCACGCCATGCTCGATCTCGCCGAGGTCGGGCCGATCAGCCCGCATCGTGGCGAGCCGGGCATTGTGCCAGATCCGGTCGAAGCGCTCTGCCATGCAACGGTCCCTTCGCGGATGTCCCTACGCCCTGAGATGCTTGACTTATATGTCTAGACATATAATCGTAAGGCTCTTCTGTCCAGCCGGCGTGTCATCAATCATGTCCCGACTGCATTTCGCCTCCGCGCTCCTGCCTTCGGGCTGGGCCAATGACGTGCAGGTGGTGATTACCGCCGGCGCGATCGCGGCGGTGACGGCGGGCGTGCAGCCAGCTGCCGGCGACGAGCGCCACGCAATTGCGGTGCCGGGATTGGCGAGCCTGCACAGCCACGCCTTCCAGCGCGGCATGGCCGGCCTTGCCGAGCTGCGCGGCGACAGCACCGACACGTTCTGGACCTGGCGCGAGACGATGTATCGCTTCGCCCTCGCAATGACGCCCGATGACGTCGCCGCCGTTGCGACGCTGCTCTATGTCGAGATGCTGGAGCAAGGTTTTACCCGCGTCGGCGAATTCCATTACCTGCACCATGATCGCGACGGCGCGCCCTATGCCGATCCCGCCGAGATGGCCGCGCGGATCGCGCAGGCGGCCGAGGCCTCCGGCATTGCCCTGACATTGCTGCCGAGTTTCTATGCGCACGGCTCTTTCGGCGGCGCAGCGCCTCATGACGGCCAGCGCCGCTTCATCTGCTCGGTCGATCGGTTCGCTGAGCTCATGATCGCCTCGCGCAAGGCCATCAGCGCATTGCCCGGCGCCAATATCGGCATCGCGCCGCACAGTTTGCGCGCGGTGACGCCGGACGAGCTCGCAGCGATCATTCCCCTCGCCGAGGGCGGCCCGGTGCATATCCATGCCGCCGAGCAGGTGCAGGAAGTCGAGGACTGCCTCGCCTGGTCGGGGCGACGACCGGTGCAATGGCTGCTGGAGCATGCGCCCGTCGACCGGCGCTGGTGCATCATTCACGCGACACACACGACGGGTGAGGAAGTCGTCGCGTTCGCAAAGTCTGGCGCGGTCGCGGGTCTCTGCCCCATCACCGAAGCGAGCCTCGGCGACGGCATCTTCCCGGCGCGCGAATTTCTCGGCGCGGGCGGTACGTTCGGCGTCGGCACCGATTCCAACGTGCTGGTCGGCGTCGCCGACGAACTGCGCCAACTCGAATATGGCCAGCGGCTGACCCATCGCGAGCGCAACGTACTCTCCAGCGGCGCGGGCCGTTCCACCGGTCGCACATTATTCGACCATGCTCTTGCGGGCGGCGCGCAAGCACTGGCCGAGCCGACGGTCGGCCTCGTCCCTGGCGCGCGGGCCGACATCGTCACGCTCGACACGGCGCATCCTTCGCTATCGGGGCGCGTCGGCGACGCAGCCATTGACGGCTGGATCTTTGCCGCGAGCAGTGGCGCGATCGATTGCGTCTGGTCCGGCGGCCACAAGGTGGTCGAAGCCGGGCACCACAGATTGCGCCAGACCGCGCGCGAGCGCTTCAACGCGGCGGTGCGGAGGCTCGTCGCATGAGCCTCGCCACCGACGCGGCCGACCAGCCGACGCTCTACAAGCGCATCCGCGACGACATTGAAAAACGCATCCTGACCGGCGAATGGCCGCCGGGCCACCGCATTCCGTTCGAGCACGAGTTGGTCGCGCGCTACGGCTGCTCGCGCATGACCGTGAACAAGGCGCTGTCTGAGCTCGCGCAGGCGGATTTGATCGAGCGGCGGCGGCGCGCCGGCTCGTTCGTGCGCCGGCCGCAGCATCAGTCTGCGGTGCTCAAGATCGCCGACATACGCGCCGAGATCACCGCGCTCGGGCGCGCTTACGGCTATGAGCTGATCCATCGCAAGCTGCGCGCCGCGACCGCGGCCGACCGTGACCGTCTCGGCGTGCGGAAGGCCGGTAAGGTGGTCGCGATCACCTGCCGGCACAGCGCCGACAAGGTACCGTTCGCCATCGAGGACAGGCTGATCGATTTGTCGTCCGTGCCCGACGCCGCCACGGCTGATTTCTCGCGCGAGCCGCCAGGGTCCTGGCTGCTTCATCATGTCCCATGGACAGAAGCCGAGCACACGATCAGCGCCGTCGTTGCGGACGAGCCCACGGCGGACGCGCTGGCGATCGCGGTCGGCGCGCCCTGTCTCGTGATCGACCGCTACACCTGGCGCAGCGCGCGCACCATCACCGCCGTGCGCCTGCTCTATCCCGGTGACTCTCACCGCCTTGTCGCGCGATTCAAGGGAGGTTGAGAGGATATGTCGGCACAAATCGTGCAACGCTTCGGGCAACGGTCCGCCTGGACCGACGGAATTCAACAGCACGTCAAACCATCTGGGCAAGAGGACGACAATCATGCGTAGTTCGACGATATTTGCGACAATCATTGCTTTCGCGGCCGCCACTCCCGCGCTCGCCGACGACGTCAAGGTCGGCGTCGGCATCTCCGGCTGGACCGGCTTCGCGCCGCTGACGCTGGCGAAGGAAGCCGGCATCTTCAAGAAGAACGGCCTCGACGTCAGCATCAAGAAGATCCCGCAGAAGGACCGGCATCTCGCCATTGCGTCCGGCGACATCCAGTGCGCCGCGACCACGGTCGAGACCTGGATCTCCTGGAACGCCAATGGCGTTGCGACCAAGCAGATCTTCCAGCTCGACAAGAGCTTCGGCGCAGACGGCATGGCCGTGCGCAACGACGTCGCCGCGATCAAGGACCTCAAGGGCAAGACCGTCGCCGCCTCCGCGCCCGGCACCTCGCCCTATTTCGCGCTGGCCTGGATGCTCAAGAAGAACGGCCTCACGGTGAAGGACGTCACCGTCGTCAACCTCGAGCCGGCGGCCGCCGCGCAGGCCTTCGTCTCCGGCCAGAACGACGCCGCGATGACCTATGAGCCTTATCTGTCGACGGTGCGCGCCGCGCCCGACAAGGGCAAGATCATCGCGACCACGCTGGACTACCCGATGGTCATGGACACCTTTGGCTGCACGCCGAAATTCCTGAGCGAGAATCCCAAGGCCGCCAAGGCGCTTGCCGACAGCTATTTCGAGGCGCTCGACATGATCGCCAAGGACCAGGCCAAGGCCTACGAGATCATGGGCGCCGACGTGAAGCAGAGCGGCGAGCAGTTCGGCAACTCGGCAAAGTATCTGCGCTGGCAGGACAAGGCCGCCAACCAGAAATTCTTCGCGGGCGACTTCCTGACCTTCAACAAGGAGGCCGCCGAGCTCCTGCTCGAGATCGGCATCATCAAGGCCGCTCCGAAGGTCGAGGACCTCTTCGACGCCAGCTTCATCAAGTAACGCCTCGATAGCCGCCGGCTCCGTCTCGCGGCGGGGCCGGCGATCCCGTTCATCGCCTGGATAGATCGTTGATGCGCCCTCTGGATCCCGTGACATCGAAGCAACGTGTGGCCTATGGCTTTGCGTTCTTCGTGGTGTTCGTTGCCCTCTGGTCATGGGCGACCTTCGGCGGCCATGTGTCGAAAGTGTTCCTCGCCAATCCGCTGACCATGGTGCAGGAAGGCGTCGACCTGATCGCCAGGCAGGGTTTCCTGTACGACATCGGCATGACCATCTGGCGCGTCGTAGGAGGCTTTACTCTCGCCGCCATCATCGCAGTGCCGATCGGAGTGCTGATGGGCGCCTACAAGCCCGTCGAAGCCTTCCTCGAACCGTTCGTCTCCTTCGCGCGATATCTGCCCGCCTCCGCTTTCATCCCGCTGCTGATCCTGTGGGCCGGCATCGGCGAACTGCAGAAGCTGCTCGTCATCTTCATCGGCTCGGTGTTCCAGGTCATCCTGATGATCGCCGTGACGGTCGGCTCGACGCGGCGCGATCTGGTCGAGGCGGCCTATACACTCGGCGCCAAGGACCGCGGCATCATCCGGCGTGTGCTGCTGCCCTCCTCCGCGCCCGAGATCGCGGAGATCCTGCGGCTGGTGCTGGGCTGGGCCTGGACCTATGTCATCGTTGCCGAGCTGATCGGCTCGTCCTCGGGCATCGGTCACATGATCACCGACAGCCAGGCGCTGCTCAACACCGGCCAGATCATTTTCGGCATCATCGTGATCGGGCTGATCGGGCTGCTCTCGGACTTCATGTTCAAGGCGTTCAACGCCTGGCTGTTCCCGTGGAGGCTCGCATGACGATCCTCAAGGTCGAGCAGGTCTCGCGCACCTTCCCCGCGCGCCACGGCAACGCACCGACCAAGGCGCTGGAGCCGACCGATCTCGTCATCGGCAACAACGATTTCGTCACCATTCTCGGTCCGTCCGGATGCGGAAAGTCCACGCTGCTGCGCATCGTTGCCGGCCTCGATCGTCCGACCGGCGGACGCGTCACGCTCGACGGCCGCGAGGTGACGGGTCCGGGCGCCGATCGCGGCATGGTGTTCCAGTCCTACACGCTGTTCCCCTGGCTCACTGTGCGCGAGAATATCGCGTTCGGCCTGCGCGAGCGCGGCGTCTCCGAGGCGGACCGCCACAGAATCGCTGACGCCTTCATCCGCCAGGTCGGTTTGTCCGGCTTCGAGAACCATTGGCCCAAGCAGCTCTCCGGCGGCATGCAGCAGCGCACCGCGATCGCGCGCGCGCTCGCCAACGACCCCAAGATCCTGCTCCTCGACGAGCCCTTCGGCGCGCTCGACAACCAGACCCGCGCCTTGATGCAGGAGATGCTGCTGGGGATCTGGGAGCGCGACCAGAAGACCGTGCTGTTCGTGACCCACGACATCGAAGAAGCGATCTTCCTCGGCAGCCGCGTCATCGTCATGAGCGCGCGGCCAGGCCGCATCAAGGCCGAGATCACAGTGGACCTGCCGCATCCGCGCTCCTACAAGATCAAGACCACGCCGGAATTCGTCCAGCTCAAGGAACGGCTGGTCGAGGAAATCCGTACCGAGGCGCTGAAGGTTACCGAGCATGCCTGACAATCGTCCCTCCGCCGACGGCGCGCGCGTCCTCGCTGACCTCCATGCGCTGCGCGCTTTTGGCGCCTACAAGACCGGCGTGCACAAGCCGACCTTCTCGGAGCCACACAAGCTCTCCCTGGAGTGGCTCGTGCAGAAGCTGCCAGAGGCCAATCTCTCCGCGGCTGTAGACGGCATCGGCAATGTCTTCGGCACCAGCGCGAAGCCCGGGTCGAAGCTGCTGGCCGGCTCGCATCTGGAGAGCCAGAACTACGCAGGGTGGCTCGATGGCCCGCTCGGCGTGGTCTACGCGCTCGAGGCCGCCCGCGTGCTCAATATCGATCCCTCCGTGAAGGGCGCCGTCGAAGTCGCTGCCTGGTGCGACGAGGAAGGTCATTTCGGCAGCTTCCTGGGCTCGCGTTCGTATGTCGGCCAGGTGACCGAAGCCGAGATCGACGCCGCGCGCGACCGCACCAGCGGCCGCACCATGCGCGACGCACTTGCTGACATGGGACTGGCAGGACGCCCGCGCGTCGGCGTCGAGCCGGGCCGCCACGTCGGATATCTCGAGGCGCATATCGAGCAGGGTGATACGCTCGAAAGCGGCCGCCTCGCGATCGGCGTCGTGACGTCCATCGTCGGTATCTGGCAATACCGGATCAACTTTGCCGGCGAGCAGAACCACGCCGGCACCACGCGCATGGCCGTGCGCAAGGATGCGGGGCTGGCGCTGGCCAAATTTTGCGTCGCGATCGACGAGCGTTTTCCCGATACCTGCGGTCCGCGCACGGTCTGGACCACCGGCCGCATCACGCTCGATCCGGGCGCTCCGAGCATCATTCCGGGCGGCGCCGAAATGCTGTTCCAAATCCGCGACGACGATCCGGCCGTCATTGCGAGATTAGAGCAAGAGCTGCGCACCATGGCGGACGAGGCCAGCACGCAGGGTCCCTGCACCGTCACCGTCGAGAAGCTGCGCACCGGCGCGCCCGCCATGATGAACCCGGGCCTTCAGGACGCGATCGAAGCCGCGAGCAAGGCGCTGGCCGGCGGACGGTCCGTTCGCATGCCCAGTGGCGCCGGCCACGACGCGCAGATGCTGGCAACCGTCATGCCCGCCGCCATGCTGTTCGTGCCGTCGATCGGCGGAATCAGCCATCACTGGACCGAGAACACCGCCGACGCCGATATCGTCACCGGCGCGGAGGTGTATGTCGACGCCTGCCGCCGCATTCTCGGGGGTTAGAACGACGTCCCTCCTCCGAATCTGAACTCCTGCACGACGTCGTATTTGCCCTTGGTGATCGGCACGGCGTAGTCGAAGCGCAGCGGCCCGAACGGCGAGGCCCAGATCAGGCCGACGCCGACCGACGATCGCACCGTGTTGCCGTCGTCATATTGCAGTCCGCAGGTCGGGCACGCCTTGGTGTTGACCTCACCCGTGGCCGACCACGAGGTCGGCCCCTGATAGCCCCACAGCGAGCCGGCATCGGCGTAGACTGCGCCCTTCAGGCCGACTTCCTTGGGCAGGAACCAGAACGGCATCTGCAATTCCGCGGACGCGCCCCAATATTTCGTGCCGCCGAGCGCATCGCCGCTGGCGCCGAGGCTCCAGTAGCTGATGTCGCGCGGACCGATGCCGTTCGAGGCGAAGCCGCGCACCAGGTTCGGACCCATCTGGAAGTGATCCAGCATGCGCAAATCCTGGTTGCCGAGCTTGCTGAGGAGGCCGCCCTGGAGATGGATCACGCTGACGATCTCGGAGACGAGCGGCGTGTAATATTTGGTGTCCAGCACCGTCTTCAGATAGGTGACGTCGCCGCCGACCCCGGCGAAATCCTGCCGGAAGTCGACCAGCAATCCGTCCGTCGGGTTCTTGGTGTTGTCGAGCGTGTTGTAGCTCAGCGTGTAACCGAGCGCCGAGGTCCAGGTCGCGCCGTTCGCCAGCTCCTTCCGGACCGGCAGGCTCGATTCGCCGTCGCCGTAGCAGCCATAGCCATAGACTCCCGAGCTCGTGGAATTGGTCGGGTCGACGCCGCCCAGGACGTTCTGGATGTAGGACGGCGTCGGGTTGAAGGCGAGCGAGCTATTGGACGCGTTGTTGTTGCAATTGTTGTAGGCGCTGGCGAGCGTGATGCTCTGCTGATAGAGCGAATAGCGGAGCTGAAGCGAGAGGTCCTCACGCAGGGCGAGCCCGATGCGCGGAGAGAAGCCGAGCGTGGTCACGCCGTAGCTCGTATAGCTGTTCGATTTCTGCTGCTTCCAATAGGTGTCGAATCCGAGCGCCATCCGGTAGTCGAGCAGATAGGGCTCGACGAAGGACAGCGATATTCCCCGTGAATACTGGCCGTAGCTCACCGAGGCCTTGCCGTAGAGGCCGCGGCCGAGCAGGTTGCGCTCGGAGATCGAGACTTCGGCCAGCGCGCCGTCGCTGGTGGAATAGCCGCCGGAGATCGAGAAGTCGCCGGTCGATTTCTCTTCCATCTCGACGTTCAGGACCACGCGATCGCTGGAGGAGCCCGGCTCGGTGACGATCTTGACGCTCTTGAAGTAGTCGAGGTTCTTCAGTCGACGCTCGGCGCGGTCGACCAGGGCGCGGTTGTAGGCATCGCCCTCGGAGATGTCGAACTCGCGGCGGATCACGTAGTCGCGCGTGCGCGTGTTGCCGCGCAAATTGATGCGCTCGATATAGGTGCGCGGGCCTTCGTCGATGTTGAACACAACGGAGACGGTGTGCGCCTCGAAATTCCGGTCGCCGCCGGGACGGACCGCGGCAAAGGCATAGCCGCGGCGCGAGGCCTCGATCTGCATCTCCTCGACCGACTTCTCGACCAACTCGACGTTGTAGAGCGAGCCGGCACTGACGCGCGAATAGGCGCGGAGCGTACCCGTGTCGAAATTGGCGATGCTGGAGCGGAAGTCGACGGAGCCGATGCGATATTGCGCGCCTTCCTCGATCTTGAAGGTGACGAGGAAGCCCTTCTTCTCCGGATCGTATTCGGTGAGCGCAGCCACGACCTGGACGTCGGCGAAGCCGTTCTTGAGATAGAAGCGGCGGATCAGGTCGCGGTCGGCCTCGACGCGATCAGGGTCGTAGATGTCGTTGCTGCCGAGGAAGCTGAGCAGATTGCTCTCGTGCGTCTTGATGACGTCGCGCAGGCGTGCGGCCGAGAAGGCGCTGTTGCCGATGAACTCGACCGACTTCACCGCGGTCTTGGCGCCCTCCTCGACCGTGAAGACGAGATCGACACGGCTATTCGGCTGCTCGATGATCTCAGGGGTGACCCGCACGTCATAGCGGCCGGAGCGCCGGTAGATCTCGGCGATGCGCAGCGTGTCGGATTGCACCAGCGCGCGCGAGAAGGTCCCGCGTGGCTTGGACTGGATTTCCGCCGAAAGCTGCTCGTCCTTGATCTTCTTGTTACCCTCGAAGGCGATGCGGCCGATCACTGCATTTTCCACCACCGACACCACGATGCGGCCGCCGGACTGATTGATCTTCACGTCCTGGAACAAGCCGGTCGCGATCAGCGCCTTGAGCGCGTCATCGACGGCGGATTGATCGAGGCGTCCGCCCGAACCGGGCCTGAAATAGGAGCGGACCGTCTCGGCCTCCACCCGGCGATTGCCTTCGACCACGATCGTCTCCGCGACTTGCGCGGCCGCCGGTTGCGGCAACAGAGCAAACGGAAGCGAACTTGCAATCGATACAGCACTCATCGCCACGACGATCAGCCAGGCCCGCAAAAACGACATTCCACACCTCAACAGCACTTCGCATGTTCTGAAGACGGGAACGCTGTGGCCGCGGTGTGGCTTTGGGATTGCCGCATGTTTCTGCGCGTTGAATTTCGTGCGGTCGGTCGATTGCGCGCGCCGCATATGCGCATGGGCAGCGGCGGTCTCCGGGCCCTGCGCGGCCGCGGGTGGTCGACTTTGCAGCCTTCGCGCCATGGCGCGCCCGCGCGGATGTTCGACAACATTCCGTAACGCGTGAATTCTTTACAAGGTCCGGGACCGGTGCGAGAGGCGGCGCCATCAGGAACTTGCATGGGGTATTTACCGATGAGCGCGCGCGTCACGACCAGAGCGGCGCTGGCCGCCCTCCTTCTCTCGACTCTGAGCGCGCATGCCGCGACCACCGGCAAGCGCAATCGACAGCCGGCGATACAAAGCGCCGTCTATGAATACGGCCCGCGCGGCCCCAACCGGTCCTATCAATCCGGCCTGCATACGCGCATCTATGTCAGCAAGCGGTCGTGGCTGGACGGCGGCACCGAGGTCCTTCCGGGCGAGCGCAAGTTCACCGACTATGCCTTCCCGCCCGGCGCTTCGTTCGCACGCAGCAACAACAACCGGCCCCTCGACCGGCAGCCACTGAGCCCGGATTCGGACCTCGGCGGATTCGCGCAGAGGATACCGATTTCGTGGTGAGCGGAGCGTAGCGCAGCTTCTTCCACATCGTCATTGCAATGCGCCAGTGCAGATCCCAGGGGCGGTGCCGTAGGGTGGGCAAAGGCGCACGGCGCCGTGCCCACGATCTCCCTCCATGAGCAACAAGGCGTGGGCACGCTTTCGCTTTGCCCACCCTACGAGATCCGGCTTGTGGCGAGCAGCTCGGCTTGCAGACGCGCCTTTGCGTTCTCGCGGCGTGTTTCGCCCGAGCTTTGCCTGGTCTCGCCACCCTCTGATCCAAGAGGGCACAGGGAAGGCCGGGTGCCGGCTGGCACCCGCGGTCTGCTGCGCGAAATGCACACGCAGAAAGAACCGCACAGCAGCATACAGGTGTCGCCGATCACTCGGCCTTCCCTGCGCGATGGCTGGACGGCTTATGCCGTGATCTCCCGGGAGCCGACCATTCCTTTTGGCCTCCCTCGCCCCGCGAATTTGGATGATGCAGTCTGCCCGGTTGGGCTCGCTCGCACCTTCGCAAGAGCTTGACCGTGGCAACGACGGCCAGGACCACACGGTTTTGCCGTACGCACGGCCCGCCATGTCGCCGCAGTATTCCCGAGCCCTGTCGACAAAGCCGGAAACTTACAGACGAGACGAAGCCTGACAGCGCCGTCGTCCGCACGCGGTTACGAGCTCACAGGGACTACCCGCCCTGCCCGCACCTCTCATGCCGACGCTGCCGCGTCCACCGCAACCCCGGCTCGCGAACATGACGACGACACGTCGCCCCTCTTGGGTGAGCCGGGATGGGCTATACATACGCCGAAACCGAATTTCGGTAAAGTGGAATATTTTCACGCGCGTGGATTGACAGAGGGCGACACAGGCGCGGCGCCGAGATGTCCGGCAATACCTGTTTACATTCAGCAACATTCGGGCTGCTGAAAGGCCACGATCGCGCGGCTATTGGTTTCAGCCTGTTCCTGCCCCCTCCGGGGGGCCATGGGTGCCCTCCCGGGGCAAGGCCATATGGATCTCAGCCGATTTGATGCCGTCACACCCGTTCGTCGCAATCCCCGTACCATCCGCAAAGGAGAATCATCATCCGACGACCACGCAGTCGCGCGCCGGAGCGGCCTGCCTCGCGCTGATGCTGGGCGGCCTGTTGACCGGCTGTGCGGTTGGTCCGGATTACGCCGGGCCGCCCAGGCTGGACATGCCCGCGCACTGGAGCGCCAAACCGGCGTCCCGACGGCAGACCGGCACACTGGATCGCTGGTGGTTGCGCCTGCGCGATCCCCTGCTCAATCGGCTGATCGAACAAGCCGTCGAAGCCAATCCAGATGTCGCCAAAGCCAAGGCGGTCGTGCGCGAGGCGCGCGCAACGGTTCAACAAACCAGCGCCGGCCTGTTTCCTTCGGTCAGCGGCTCTGCCTCGGTAACCGACAACAAGACCAGCGCTGGCTCCGCCTCGGCCGTCGTCGACACTTCCCCCTACTCGCTTCACCAGGCAAGCTTCGACTCCAGCTGGGAGCTCGACCTGTTCGGCGGCACGCAGCGGAGCATCGAGGCGGCCGTCCGTGGCGCGCAGTCGGCCGAGGAAGATCTGCGCGACAGCCTGGTCACGCTGATCGGCGACGTCGCCGCCTATTATGTGGACGCACGCGGCTATCAGGCCCGGATTGCGCTGGCGCAGCGGACCTCGGTCTCGCAGCGCGACACCGAAAAGCTCACCCGCAGCAAATACGAGGCCGGCAGCGGCAACGCCGTCGATCTCGCCAAGGCGACCGCGCAGGCCGCCAGTACCGAGGCCAACGTTCCGACCTATCAGGCCGCGCTCGCGGCCGACATTCACCGGCTCGGCATCCTGCTCGGCCGTCCACCCGACGGCGTCGCTTCGCTGATGGCGCGGTCCGCGCCCGTGCCGGCACCGCGCATGCCGCTCCCCACCGGACTGCCTGCCGATCTCCTGATGAGCCGCCCGGATGTGGCCAGCGCCGAACGCAAGCTGGCCCAAGCGACCGCCAAGATCGGCGCGGCCGAGGCCGATCGCTATCCGGCGGTGTCGTTGACCGGCTCGGTCGGCACCTCGGCGCTACGCGCCGGCGATCTCGCGAAATATTCCAGCGTGAGCTGGTCGGTCGGCCCCTCGGTCACGGTGCCGGTATTCGACGCCGGCAAGCGCCTGGCCACCGTCAGGATCGCGGAGGCGCAGCGCGACCAGGCGTTTGCGACGTTCCATTCGACGCTGCTCACCGCGTTCGAAGACGTCGAGAACGCCCTGGTCTCGCTGTCGCGCGAACGCGTGCGTGCGGCCAAGCTGACGGAAGCGGCCAAAAACTACCGCGAGGCCGCACGGCTGTCGCGATCGCTGTTCGAGACCGGCAGCGCCAGCTTCATCGACGTGCTGGACGCCGAACGGTCGCTGTACTCGGCCGAGGATTCGCTGATCCAGAGCAAGGTGTCGGCGGCCAAGGACTACATCGCGCTGGCAAAGGCGCTCGGCGGCGGCTGGTCCGATCCGGTCGACGTGTCGACGCCAATCATCGTGGACAGCAACACGGGACCTCACTTCCGGGAGATGCAGAAGTGACCGGGATCATCACCCCCAAGCGCCTGAAGATCGCCTCGGCAATCGTTGCCGTTGCGGCGACCGGAGTCGTCGCGGCCATGCGCTTTCCGGGCACGTCGAACAAGACGCAGTCCTACATCACGGCGCCGGTCACCGTCAGCGATCTGCGCGAGGAGGTGCTCGCGAGCGGCACGCTGAAGCCGGCGCGACTGACGGCGGTCGGCGCGCAGGTGTCGGGCCGGATCACCGCCCTCAACGTTCGCGTCGGCGATACGGTCAAGGCGGGCGACGTCATCGCCCAGATCGACCCCGTCACCAAGCAGAACGATCTGCGCAGCTCCGAGGCGTCGCTGAAAAACTACCGGGCGCAGAAGGTCGAGAAAGAGGCCGCGCTGGTGCTGGCCGAGGCGAACCTCGCACGCCAACAGGCGACATTGGCGCAGCGCGCGACCTCGCGCAGCGATTTCGACAGTGCGGATTCGACCGTGCGGCAGACCCGGGCCCAGATCGCCGCCCTCGAAGCCCTGATCGTGGGAGCGGAAGCCAGCGTCGAGACCGCGCGCGTGAACCTCGAATACACCCGCATCACCGCGCCGATCGACGGCACGGTCCTCGCCACGGTGGCGCAGGAAGGACAGACGGTGAACGCGGTGCAGTCCGCGCCGACCATCGTCGTGCTCGGCCAGCTCGAGACCATGACGGTGCGGGCGGAGATTTCCGAAACCGACATCGTCAAGGTCAAGCCGGGGCAATCGCTGTACTTCACCATCCTCGGCGACCAGGACCATCGCTACGAGGCCCGGCTGGAGCAGATCGAGCCGGCACCCGAGTCGATCAAGACCGACGCCAGCTTCTCCTCGACCACCACGTCCTCGTCGAGCTCGAGTTCGTCGAGCTCGACCAGCACGGCGATCTACTACATCGGCGTCTTCAACGTCCCCAACAAGGACTATGCGCTGCGGACCTACATGACCGCCGAGGTTCACATCGTCACCGGCGAGGCGAAGCGCGTGAAGGTGATCCCCGCGCTGGCCGTGATGCGCAAATCCGACGGCCGCAGCACCGTCCGCACCCTCAGCGCGTCCGGTGACGTCAGCGAGCGCGAGGTCAAGACCGGCCTCAACGATCGCACCATCGTCGAGATCAGATCCGGTCTCGACGAGGGCGAGCGGGTCGTCACCGGAGAGGCGAGCGAGCAGACCGCATCGCGCGGCGCGCCGGGTAGCGCGCCCGGAGGTCTCTGACATGGCCGATCCGATCATCGCGCTGGAGAAGGTCCGGCGGGAATTCGCGACCGGAGACACCTGCGTGGTTGCGCTCGACGACATCTCGCTGAGCATCCAGCCCGGCGAGATGGTCGCGATCATCGGCTCCTCCGGATCGGGCAAATCGACACTGCTCAACATCCTCGGCTGTCTCGACCGCCCGACATCCGGCACCTATCGCGTCGCCGGCAAGAACGTTTCAGAGCTCGATGCGGACCAACTGGCGGCGCTGCGCCGCGAACATTTCGGCTTCATCTTCCAGCGCTATCATTTGCTCGGGGACCTCTCCGCAGCAGCCAATGTCGAGATTCCGGCCGTCTATGCCGGCATCAATGCGCGCGAGCGCCGCACGCGCGCGACCGAACTGCTCGAACGACTTGGCGTGGCGACCCGAAGCGGTCATCGCCCGAACCAGCTCTCCGGCGGCCAGCAGCAGCGCGTCTCGATCGCGCGAGCCCTGATCAACGGCGCCGAAGTGATTTTGGCGGACGAACCGACCGGCGCTCTCGACCGGCGCAGCGGCGAGGAAGTGCTCAAGATCCTCAAGGAGCTGCATCGCGAGGGACGCACGATCATCATCGTCACTCATGATGCCGATGTCGCCGCACGGGCCGAGCGCATCATCGAATTGCGGGACGGCAAGATCGCCTCCGATCGCCGCACTGAATCCGCAGCCACGATAGAACCGGCCGCCGGGGTTTCCCGATCCGCAAGGGATAGCGGTGTCGGCTGGTTCAGTACGATGGGGCGCTTGCATGAGGCATCGCGCATGGCGTTGGCCGCGATGGCCGCGCACCGGTTGCGTGCGTTCCTGACCATGCTCGGCATCATCATCGGCATCGCCGCGGTGTCGTCCGTTGTCGCGCTCGGCAACGCCTCCCAGCGCAAGGTGCTGTCCGATATCTCCAACCTCGGCACCAACACGATCGAGGTCTTTCCGGGCAAGGATTTTGGCGATGCGCGCGCCAGCAAGATCAAGACGCTGGTGCTGGACGACGCCCGCGCGCTGGACCGGCAGGACTTCATCGCCGGGGTCACGCCGACGGTCTCGACCAGCACGACGGTGCGGTATCGCGGCAACGAGTCCAACGTGCTGGTGAACGGCGTCGGCGCGAGCTATTTCCAGGTCAAGGGCGCCAAGCTCGCGAAGGGCCGCCTGTTCGACGCCGACGCGATCCGCAATATCGAGCGCCAGGCCGTCATCGACGACAACACCCGCAAGACCTTCTTCGCCGACGACCAGACCGCGGGCGTCGGCCGCGTGATCTGGCTCGGCAAGGTGCCATGCCGCATCGTCGGCGTCATCGCCCAGCAGCAGGGCGGATTCGGCTCGAACCAGAACCTGTCGGTCTACCTGCCCTACACCACCGTGCAGGCCCAGTTCACGGGCGATCGTGCGCTGCGCAGCATCCTGCTGCGGATCAGCGACGAGATCTCGACCAACCTGGCGCAGGACGCGGTGACCACGTTGCTGACGCAGCGGCACAACACGAGGGATTTCGTCATCCTCAACACCGACGATATCCGCCGCACCATCACCAGCACGACCCAGACGCTGGCGTTCCTGGTGGCAGCGATCGCGGTGATCTCGCTGGTGGTCGGCGGGATCGGCGTCATGAACATCATGCTGGTGTCCGTGTCCGAACGGATCGGCGAGATCGGGGTGCGCATGGCGGTCGGCGCCAGGCGCGGCGACATCCTCCAGCAGTTCCTGGTGGAGGCGACCCTGATCTCGTCCATCGGCGGCATCGCCGGCATTCTCGTCGCGATGCTGCTCGGCCTCGCCATCAACCTCGCCGTGCCCGGGTTCGAGGTCAGTTATTCGACGTTCTCGATCGGCGCGGCGTTCCTGACCTCGACCGGCATCGGGGTGGCCTTCGGCTTCTTCCCGGCCCGCCGCGCCGCGTTCCTCGACCCCGTGGTGGCGCTGAGCCGCGACTGACCCTAGGATTGACCATGACCACAGTGCTTCGGACGGGACATTCGTCCGCAAATCGACCGATGATCGGTGCCCCCGATGCGATTTCAATCATGACCGACGGCAGCCAGAATATCCTGATCGTCGAGGACGACCAGCCGACCCGCGACCTCATCTCGCGTTATCTGCGCGATCACCAGTTCTCGGTCGACGCCGTCGCGAACGGCAAGGAGATGGACCGCTATCTCTCGAAGGACCGGGTCGATCTGATCGTGCTCGACCTGATGCTGCCGGGTGAGGACGGCCTGAGCCTCTGCCGCCGCCTGCGGACGGACTCCACGACGCCGATCATCATCCTCACCGCCAAGGGCGAGGATCTCGACCGGATCCTCGGCCTCGAGATGGGCGCCGACGACTATCTGGCAAAGCCGTTCAACCCGCGCGAACTGCTCGCCAGGATCAACGCGGTGCTGCGCCGGCGTTCGAGCGGCCTCGCCGCCGGCTCCGCCGCAGCGCGTCTCAGGTTCCAGGGCTGGACCATCGACCTTCGCCTGCGGGAATTGCGCGATCCGCAAGGCGCTCAGGTACCGCTGACCAGTGCCGAGTTCGATCTGCTGCAGGCCTTCTGCGAGCGGGCTGGCCGCGTTCTCACCCGCGACAACCTTTTGAGCATGACGCGCGGTCGTCCCGGAGCAAGCTTCGGCCGCAGCATCGACGTGCTGGTCAGCCGGCTGCGCCGCAAGCTCGACCGGACGGAAGGAACATCCGTGATCAAGACCGTCCGCATCGGCGGTTACGTCTTCACGCCGGTGGTGGAGGAAGCATGAGCCGCACCGCCGACATCGTCGCGCTCTTCAGCTTCCGGCGGATCAGCGGCCAGATCGCCGCCTTGATCCTGGGATCGCTGATCCTGATCCACGTCCTGATCGCCGGATATTTTCTGCTCAACCGGCCGATGCTGCTGACGGACAGGCCGCTCGAGCAGTTCGAGCTGATCGCGCGGATCATCGCCAATACGTCACAGGTGGAGCGCAGTCTCGTCCTGGAAAGCATCAGTCGAACCTTTCCGGGGCTGAAGCTCCAGTTGAAAGAAGGCGTTTCCGCCTCCACCGCGCCATTGCCGGAGCGGACGCCCCTGAACATCCCGACATCGCTGGGTGGCCGGGCCGATCTCATTCGCGGCTCTGCGCCGGAAGACAACCGCGTCTGGTTCTACCTCGCCAACGACGACGTGCTCGAGGCCACGATCGGATCACCGATGATGCCGGCCTTCGTCAGCGGCCTCTGGACCTCGACGCTGCTGTTCCTCGTGGCGAGCGTCACGCTGCTCGGCGTCTGGGCCGGCCGCGCGCTCTCCTCGCCGCTGTCGGCCTTCGCGCGCGCGGCGGAGGATTTCAGCCTGAGCCGGTCCTCCGCGCCGCTGCCCGAAAACGGACCGGAGGAGATCAGGTCCGCAGCGAGGGCGCTGAACCGGATGCGCGATCGCATCACCACGCTGATGAACGACAGGACCCGCATGCTCGCGGCCATCAGCCACGATCTGCGCACGCCGATCACGCGTCTACGGCTGCGTTCGGAATATATCGAGGATCCGGCGCAACGCACGCAGACCGTGCGGGACCTCGACCAGATGCAGTCGATGCTCGAATCGGTGCTGTCGCTCCTGCGCAGCGAAACCCCGGTCAAGCCGACGCTGGTGGACGTCGCGGCGCTGCTTCAAATGGTTTGCGACCAGTTTTCGGATTCCGGATTCGCCGTCACCTATTCCGGACCGGACCGGGCCGCCTTCATCCTGCGGCCCGACGAGATCATCCGCGCGGTCACCAACCTCATCGAGAACGCAACGCGCTTCGGAACCCGGATCGAGGTCGCGCTGTTGGCGGCCGGAGACCGGCTCGTCATCGACGTCTCCGACGACGGGCCGGGCATTCCCGAGGAAAGGAAGGCCGCGATGCTGGAGCCCTTCGTGCGCGGAGAAGAAGCCCGCACCCTCGACGAGAGGGCCGGATTCGGTCTCGGCCTTTCGATCGCGCAGACGATCGTGACCGCGCATGGCGGATCGCTTCAGCTGCTCGACAACGCGCCAAAGGGCCTGCGCGTCCGCTTGCAACTCGCGCGGGCCGCACGTGACGATTTGGAAGCGCTCCGGACATAAAGCCGCGGCATTTCCCGGGCTTGTCGATCGCCCCGCCTGCTTTCCCGGAGTTCCCATGTCTTCCGCCGACCGGCCTTCGACGCGCCTTGCGACCCGGCTTGCCTTCCTCGTCGCGGGCTTCGGCATCTCGTGCTGGGCGCCGCTGGTGCCGTTCGCGAAGACGCGGCTCGGCGTCGATGACGGCGTGCTCGGACTGTTGCTGCTCAGCCTCGGCATCGGCTCGGTCGTCGCGATGCTGGTGACCGGAATCGTGAGCGCGCGCTACGGCAGCAGGCCGATCATCATTGCGGGAGGGTTCGGTCTGGCGCTGGTCCTGCCCCTGCTCGCCATTGCGGCTTCGCCCGCAACGCTGGCGCTGGCGCTGTTCGCATTCGGCGCCGCGCTCGGCTCGATCGACGTCGCCATGAACATCCACGCCGTGGAGGTGGAGCGTGCCGCGGCACGCCCGCTGATGTCCGGCTTCCACGCGCTGTTCAGCATCGGGGGCTTTGCCGGATCCGCGCTGATGACGGCGCTGCTCTCGCTGCAATTCGGCACGCTCGCCTGCACCTTGATCTGCTCCGTCCTGATGCTGGTCGCGATGGTCGTGACCTCACCGCGCCTGCTTCGTTCCGTGCAGGTGCAGGAGGGACCGCTGTTCGTGCTGCCGCACGGATCGGTGTTGCTGCTCGCGCTGCTCGGCGCCATCACCTTCCTGGTCGAAGGCGCGATGCTGGATTGGGGCGCCCTGCTCGTCATCGGCGCAGGTCTCGTCACCGAGGCGCAAGGCGGCGCCGGCTATATCGTGTTCTCGATCGCGATGACTGCGGGCCGGCTCGGCGGCGACGCCGTCGTCGCGCGCATCGGCGACCGCGCGACGCTGCTGTGGGGCAGCCTCATCGCGATCGCCGGCTTCGTGGTCCTGCTGACGGCGTCCGTTGCGGCGGTCGCCATCGGGGGCTTCCTGCTGATCGGGCTCGGCGCGTCGAATCTCGTGCCGGTGCTGTTCCGCCGGGCGGCGCGGCAGACGGTGATGCCCACGGGGCTTGCGGTCGCGGCGATCACGACCGCAGGCTACGCGGGAATCCTCGTCGGCCCCGCCGGCGTCGGCTTCGTCGCACGTTTTGGCGGATTGCCCATGGCGTTCTGGCTGCTGGCTGCGCTGATGGGTCTGGTCGCGCTGTCGGCGCGTGTCGTCACTGCGGGTTCGCGTTAGGATTGCAGAAAGCCAACCCCTTCCATCTCCAGCACTATTCAAGCGGACCGAAGCCAAGCCCAAGCCATCTGCGCAGGTCTGCCAGCCATGCTGCTTTCGGCCAGTTTACTGGACGCCTCGTTCTGCTAGACCACAACAAGATACCTTTTTTTCGACTCCCGTTGCGGGGGCAATGGCACGTGCCAGCTGATAATAACAACCAAGATTCGGCCATTTCATTCGGGCCATTTCGGCTGTTTCCCAAGTCCCGGCTCCTGGAGAAGGAAGGGGCGCCGCTTCACGTCGGCGGCCGCGCGCTCGATATTCTCATCCTGCTTGCCGAGCGTCCCGGCGAAGTCGTCGACAAGAGAGAGCTGGTCAAGCGCATCTGGGCCGAGGTGAATGTCGACGAGGGCAGCCTGCGCTTCCATATCGCAGCGTTGCGCAAGGTGCTCGGCGACACCGGCAAATCGGCCCGTTATGTCCTCAATGTGCCCGGCCGCGGCTATTGCTTCGTCGCCCCGTCCGCCCAAGCCGCCTCGCAGGCCGTACCGGCCGCCGCCGAAATCATTCTCCCCCGCTCCCTGCCCGCCCAGCTTGCGAAGATGGTCGGACGCGAGGAGGTCATCGAGAAGATTTCGAACGGCCTGACGCTGTATCGCTTCATGACGCTGGTCGGTCCCGGCGGCATCGGCAAGACCGCCGTCGCCGTCACGGTCGGCCATCGGCGCTCGGCGGATTTCGGCGGCCGCGTCTTCTTCGTCGATTTCGGTCCGCTGCGGGACGCCAGCCATGTCCCAACCACCATCGCCGCCGTGCTCGGACTGACCGTCAACTCGGAGGATCCGACGCCGGCCATCCTGACATTTCTGAAGAGCGGACCGGCCCTGCTGATCTTCGACAGTTGCGAACACGTGCTGGACACGCTGGCGCCGATCGTGGAGCGCATCGTTCGCGAAGCACCGCAGCTTCGTGTTCTCGCCACCAGCCGCGAATCGTTCCGAAGCGAAGGCGAGCGGATCTTCCGGCTGTTTCCGCTGGATTGCCCGCCCGAGCGCGAGGACCTCGACGTCGCCGAGGTTCTCGCCTACCCCGCGGCCCAGCTCTTCGTCGAGCGCATCGCGCAGAGCTCCGGGCCGTTCCAGCTCAGCGCGGAAGAGGCGCCGCTCGTCGCGAGCATCTGCCGGCGCCTCGACGGCATTGCGCTGGCGATCGAACTCGCGGCGGGCCGTGTCAACGCCTATGGCATCGCCGGCACCGCCTCGCTGCTCGACAGCCGCTTCTCGCTGCAATGGCGCGGACGGCGCACGGCCGTCCCGCGGCACCAGACGCTCGCCGCCGCCCTCGACTGGAGCTACGACCTGTTGCCTCCGGCGGAAAGCGCCACCTTGCGACGATTGTCGGTGTTCGCAGGACCCTTCGCGCCGGAGGCGGCCGCCGCGGTCGCGTCCGGCGATGGCCTCAGCACCCCGGAGACGCTGGAGGCGATCGACAGCCTGGTCACCAAATCGCTGATCTCGTCATCCGGCTCGCGGGCGCTGCGCTATCGCCTGCTCGACACCACGCGCACCTACGCACTCGGGAAACTGAACGAGCTCGGCGAAAACAGGCAGTTCGCGCGGCGTCATGCCGAGCATTTTCGCGACCTCTTCGAACGCGCGGGGGCCGACACCTCGACGCCGCTTCCCGAATGGCTGAGCACCTATGGCGGGGAGCTCGACAATGTGCGCGCGGCGCTGGACTGGGCCTTCGCGCCCGACGGCGACGCGAGGCTCGGCATCGCGCTGACGGCGACCGCGGTCATCCTGTGGGTGCGTCTGTCGCTGTTCGCCGAATGCCGCGAGCGCTGCAGAACGGCACTTGCGGCGCTCGGAGACGGCGGCGACAACGACCGCATCCGCATGCAGCTGCTGTCGGCACTCGGCTGGTCGCTGATGTATGGCGAGGGCCGCGCGCGCGAGGCGCGCCCGATCCTCGAGACGACCCTCGAGCTGGCCGAGAGCCTCGACGACAAGGATTTCCGGCTGCGCGCGCTCTGGGGCCTGTGTATCGACCAGTTCAACAACGGGCAGTTCGGCAAGGCCCGCGCGCTCGCCGACCGCTTTGCGAATGCCGCGGTGAATTCATCCGACAACACCGATCTCATGCTGAGCGACCGCCTGATGGCGGTCGCGCTGCATTATCTGGGAGACCAGAGCGAGGCGCGGCAGCGTATCGACCGGGTCAACGCCTCGCTGCATGTGCTGGTGGAGAAGCCGAAGATCTTCCCGCTCGATCTCAGGATATCGACACAATATTTCCGCGCCCGCATCCTGTGGCTGCAGGGCCTCGCCGATCAAGCCCGGGCGCTCGCCGCCAACAACATCGAGGAAGGCCGCGCCAACGGCCATGCGCTGACCTTCTGCAGCGTGCTGGGGCAGGCCGCCTGCCCGATCGCATTCTGGTCCGGCGATTTCGATGCCGCCGAGCGCCACGGCGCCGAGTTGCTCGAACACACCGAGCGCAACGCGATCCGGCCGTGGGGCCTTTGGGCACGGGCCTTCAACGCAGCGGTCGTGGCCAGGCGCGGCGACATCGCCACCGGCCTGCCGCTCCTGCGCGAAGAGCTCAACCGCGCCGGCGATGCGCGTTTCCTGCCGCGCTTTCTGCCGCTGCTCGGCGAGCTCGCCGCGTGCTTCCTCGAGGCCGACCAAATCGACCGGGGCCTCGACGTGATCGAGGACGTGCTGACCCGCTGCAACGACCGGCAGGAGCGCTGGTATCTACCGGAGCTGCTCCGCATCAAGGGAGAATTATTGCTGAGGAGCGCGCGGCACGCGGAGCAGGCCGAGACGCACTTTCGCGAGGCGATGGGCATAGCCGTCGAGCAGGGGGCGCGCTTCTGGGAGCTTCGATGCGCGACGAGCCTCGCGCGGTCGATGAGCGGGGCCGGCCGGGGCGCGGAAGCTCGCGTGGTTCTTGACAAAGTCTGCGGGACGTTTGCCGAAGGCTTCGACATCGCCGACATGCGCATGGCCCGCGATTTGATGATGCCATCGCGGGCCTGACGGCTCCTGGCGTCTTGAGTTAGCCTCCCGCAGCCATCGCGCGGCGCGGCAGCTTCCAATCCGGCCGGATGAAGTGGCAGGTGTAGCCGTCCGGATAACGTTCGAGATAGTCCTGATGCTCGGGCTCGGCCTCCCAGAACTCTCCCGCCGGCGCGACCTCGGTCACCACCTTGCCCGGCCACAGGCCCGAGGCCTCGACGTCGGCGATGGTGTCTTCGGCGATCCGCTTCTGCTCGTCGCTCGTATAGAAGATCGCGGAGCGATAGCTGGTGCCCCGATCGTTGCCCTGGCGATTGAGCGTGGAGGGATCGTGGATCTGGAAGAAGAATTCCAGCATGGTCCGGTAGCTGGTCCTGGCGGGATCGAACATGATTTCGATCGCCTCGGCGTGGCCTTCGTGGTTGCGGTAGGTCGCGTTCTTCACCGCACCGCCGGTGTAGCCGACGCGTGTGGAGATCACGCCCGGTTGCTTGCGGATCAGATCCTGCATGCCCCAGAAGCAGCCTCCGGCCAAAACTGCGCGTTCCATCGTCATTTGATGCTCCTTGGTTTCGTCGAGATGCTTACCTTTGCTCTGCAACTGCATGCAAGCGCGGGTCGTCCTTGTCGTCGTGATATTCGAGGCCCAGCGGCCCGATCGCGCTCACCTGCGTGACATACTCGCCGGACTTCGCCCAATGGAAATGCCAGGTCTCGCCGGGCAGCACGATAACACTGCCCGGCGGATAGGCGCTGACTTTATCGCCGTCAAAACTCTCGCCGAGCCCGATGTAGAACACGCCCGACATGACGGTGTAGATGCGGTCCTCGGGATGCTTGTGCGGCATCAGCCTGGTGCCGCCTGGCACCTTGACCCGGACCACATAAGGTCCGGGCGCGGCGGGATGTCCGACCATGACGGCCAACCGGGCCCCCGGGGGGAATGCCGGGAAGGGCTGCCATGCGATGTCCTCGGGCAGGATCGCCCGGAACCTGTCTTCATCCGGTTGATGTTGACGAGGCAGATCTTGACGCGACATGGCGCGGCTCCTTCCCGTTCGCTCAGGCGAGCTTGGCGTCGAGCGTGATCTCGGCGTTGAGCACCTTCGACACCGGACAGTTCTTCTCGGCTTCACCGGCGATCTTGGCAAAACCGGCCTCGTCGAGCTTCGGCACCTTGGCGCGCAAGGTGAGCGCGGATTTGGCGATCTTGAAGCCCTTGCCTTCAGGCTCGAGAGTCACGGCGGCTTCGGTCGAGAGCTCGTCCGGCGTGAAACCTGCCATCTGAAGCCCGAAGGCCAGCGCCATCGTAAAGCAGCCGGCATGGGCCGCCGCGATCAACTCCTCGGGATTGGTGCCCTTCTCGTTCTCGAAACGGGTCTTGAACGAATAAGGCGTCTCGGCGAGTACGCCGGAGTCGCTCGAGAGCTGGCCGGTGCCGTCGCGGCCGGTACCCTTCCATACTGCCTTTGCCTTGCGGATCATCTCAATTCTCCTTGTTTGTTTTACACACCGGCACTCTCTACCGATGGAAGGCGGCATCGGCGTGACCGCCCGCCGCCGCTCCAACCGGCCGAGCATCGCAACGGTTCCGTCAAATCCCGTTCCGATGACATCTGAACGGGGTTGGATTCTTGTTTTGACGCGTTTTCTTCACGCGAACCGGCATCCACTTCGCTCGAAAACGCTTTAGCTGCCGATCTGTCCGACGTGGAAGCCGAGCCGGTTCTCGACGTCGCCGGCGCGATGGAAGCCGCGCGCCATCAGCGCCTTGATGCGGGTCTGGCTCGCGGGGCGGCCGAGCGAGGCCAGGAACGCGTCCCACTCCGGCTTGATATCGACGTCCGGCGGCAGGCTTGCGACATCGACGAGACGCTTGGTCTCGGCGAGCGCCTCCTTGTCGAACGACGCGATGCGCATGGCGAGCGCCTCGACGAAGCCATCGAGCTCGGCGTCCGGCAACGACCGGTTGACGTAACCGTAGCGTTCGGCGAGATCGCCATGGATGTCGTCGGCGCCGAGCAGCACTTCGAGCGCGCGGCCGCGGCCCATCAGGCGCGGCAGCCGCGCCATCGGCCCGCCACCGGGCACGAGGCCCGCCCCGACCTCCCATTGCGACAGGATCGCTTTCTCGCGGCTGGCAAAGCGCATGTCGCTCGCGAGCGCGAGCTCGCTGCCGACGCCTGTCGCTCGGCCCCGGATCGCGGCGATGGAGACGACCGGCGCGCGGCTGAGGCGCACCAGCGTGTCAGGCAGCGACTGCAGGCCGGTCGGCCCGGGCGGGACCTCGAGTGAATCCTCGAGCGGCGCGAGGAAGTCGTAATGCGTGATGAAGAAGCCTTCGACCGCGCTGTCGAACACGACGACCTTCACGTCCGGATCGGTTTCGATCGCCGTGACGACGTCATTGAGCAATGGAAGATGCCTCGGGCCAAAGATGTTCACCGGCGGCATATCGAAGGTGACGCGCCAATAGGTCGGAAGGCGGCGCTCGAGGCGGATGTCGCCGGTCGTGAAATTGCGTTCGGGACGGTTCATGTGTTGCACTCCTGATGTATGGGTTCGCATCTCAGATCGATTGCCGCAGCGGACGGAACGCCGTCCGCACCTCCGCGGAGAACAGCGCCGGCTGCTCCCAGGCCGCGAAGTGTCCGCCCTTGTCGAGACGGTTGTAGTGGATCAGTTTGGGATAGGCCTTCTCGGTCCAGCTCCGCGGCGCGGCATAGATCTCGTCGGGAAAGACGCTGACGGCGACCGGGATATTGACGTGCTTGGGCGCGAAGAACACCAGCTTGTTCTCCCAGTACAGCCGCGCTGACGACACCGCGGTGTTGGTGAGCCAGTAGAGCGTGATGTTGTCGACGACATCGTCGCGCGACAGCCCTTCCGTCCCGCCGTCGAACACGCGTGCGATCATCGCGGCGCTGCGCGCATCGTGATCGAGCATCCACGACGCGAGGCCCGCGGGCGAATCCACGAGACCGTTGAGCGTTTGCGGCCGGTTCGACATCTCGATCGCGTAGCCGAGGCCGTGCTTGTAGAAATCGTCGAGCTGGTCGTAGGCAAGGCGCTCCTCGGCCGAGAGGTTCGCCGGGCGCGTTCCGCCGGGTTGCAGCGCCCTGGCGATGTCGTCGGGGACGGTCGCGGGCATGTTGGTGTGGATGCCGAGCAATTCCGGCGGCGCGATCAGCGCCATCTGCTCGGTGACCGCGTTCCCCCAATCGCCACCTTGCGCGACATAGCGGTTGTAGCCGAGCCGCTTCATCAGCACGATCCAGGCGCGCGCGATGCGCTGGGGATCCCAGCCGAGCACCGTCGGCTTGCCCGAGAAGCCGTGGCCAGGGAGCGAGGGGATCACGAGGTCGAACGCGTCCGCGGCCTTGGCGCCATGCGCAGTCGGATCGGTCAGCGGACCGACGATCTTCATCTGCTCGATGATCGAGCCGGGCCAGCCATGCGTGACGATCATCGGCAGTGCATTCTCGTGCCGCGAGCGGACGTGAACGAAGTGGATGTCGACGCCGTCGATTTCGGTGACGAATTGCGGCAGGGCGTTCAACCGCGTTTCCAGCTTGCGCCAGTCGTAGTCGCTCTGCCAGTAGCGCACGAGCTGTTGCACCGTCGTCAGCTGCACGCCCTGCGACTGATCGGTGACGATCTCGCGATCCGGCCAGCGCGTGGCAGCCAGGCGCCGGCGCAGGTCGAGCAGATCCTGCTCGGGCACGCTGATCTGGAAGGGGCGGATGGCGCCGCCTGCGGCAGCCTTGGCCGGATGCAGCGGCAACAGGCTCGACACGCTGGCGGCGACCGCGGTCATCGCGGCCTGGCTCAGCAATTGTCGGCGGTCGGGATTGAGGCTCTCGGATCGTTCTTGCGCGGTCATGTTGGATCTCCCTTGCTTTGGTCGGAGACGCTGACCGAATTCGAGATCAGCGCGTCCGTTGGTGTGCAGAGAGATTGACTGAGGCCCCGGCAATTTACGCGTTATGGATTGTTAGCCTGCGTTAGCCGTTGCGAGTCCGCGCACGGCAAGAGGGCGACGACATAGGCGCAATGCGACACGGCGCGCGATGATTATCGCGCGCCGTGTCGGGCAGGATCGGGAGATATCTTACGCTGCAGCTCAAGTCGGCAGCGGCTGGCCGGCTTGCTCGCGGACGATGTAGTCGGCGTACCAATCCGCCCAGTTCTCGTCGTGTCCGCCGCTCCGCGTCTCATGCTCGCCATGCGCCAGCGCCGCGCGACGCAGCGCTGCGGCCAGATCGGTCGTTGAGGCAAATGTCGTGCTGTCGGGCGCGATGCGTCCCGGCAATCGTGTGGTAATTTCCTGGAACAGCCAGCCATTGCCGTCGGGGTCGCTGAACGCGGCGAATGAAGCATAGCTGCCGCGCTTCGGGTCAGCACCGCCGACTCGAACGCTGCCGAACAGATATGGCTCGTCAGGCCCGGCGTGAACGTCGCCGGCACCGTGGAATGGCGCGCTGATCTCGACGCCGCGGTCGAGCAGATCCTGTCGTGCCGCTTCGAGATCGGAGACGACCAGATACAGGCCTCGCGCCGAGCCGGGCACTGCGGCCGTGACGTTCTTGCCGAAGATCACCGAACAGGCCGAGCCCGGCGGCGTGAACTGGATCACGCGCCAGTCGTCGCCTGAGGCGAAGTCGGCGTCCAGCCGCCAGCCGAGTCGCGCATAGAACGCCTTGGCGCGGTCGACGTCGGCCACCGGGATCACGAGGACCTCGAGCTTTGAATCAACTCCGCGAGATTTCGAGGGCCTTGTTTCAGCTTCGCGATTGATCTCGATCACAGCCATGTCGAACTCCTTGTTTCAAGCCGCGGGTTCTCGGGATCGACACCCGCTCCGGACGTCAAGACTGTCGCGCAAAGGAGAGACCTTTGCCCGTCATGCAGTGTTGGGCTCCGCCAGCCGTTGTGAGGGAAGGGCAAAACTTCTCCAGCCGTCACGCCGCAGCGATCGGCAGCACGATGGTGACCCGCGTGCCGCCCTCCCCCGCCTCGCCCTGCAACCGAGCGTGGATGCTGCGAGCGAGCCCTTCGAGAATCCGGCTGCCGGTGCCCTGAAGCGGACCGGTGGCACCGATGCCGTTGTCGGCCACCGTGCAGAGCCAGGTGCCGTCGCGCCTGGCCAGGCCGATGCGGATCAACGCACCATTCTTGTTCGGGAAAGCATGCTTTGCCGCATTCGTCACCAGCTCCGTCAGCATCAGCGCGAGCCGATGACACTGCGCAGAAGGCAACAAGCCGCTTTCGATCGCAACCTCGCAGCGGATGCCCGCCGGCTCCAGCACGGCCTCGGAGATCGCTTTGCACAGGCCTTCGAAGAAGGCCGCTGCGGAGACCACCGGCAGATCGCCATGATCGGACAAGAGTTGATAGAGCCTGCCGAAGGCGACGATGCGCCGCTCGAGCCGGTCCACCGCCAGCGACACATCGCCCCTGCCCGCACGCGTGAAATCGCGACGGACCGACGCCCCCAGCAGCGTCAGCGTGTTCTTCATGCGATGGTGGGATTCCCGCAGCACGAGTTCCCAATCACGCGACTGCTCATCGAGACTGGCGACGAGTTGAGATCGAACGACATGGTCGTTCGGCCGAGCGTCGATAATGGACATCATGGCTTCCCCGTTGATAGGATCTAACTCGAGGGCCATACTGGATGCATCGCGCGTGTTTAGCCCGTTAGACGTTGCAAGATTCTGTTATGAAGGGCGGTGCACGCACCCGGTCAGCGCCCGGTCGATCGCTGCCAATGGGACTGCTCAGCTGGCCCGGCCGTGCCCAAAATTGCTGCTTTTGGGTGAGATTGCCGGGATCGCTTCCATGCAATCGGCCGACGGTCACGCGATTTCGCCACTTTCGGCCGGTTTACTGGACAGCGCGTTCTGGTAGTTCAAATTGCGAACATCAGCCCTTTCACCGGATTACTCGCCCGTGCCAGACACCAACGAGCAGGATTCGGCCATTGCCTTCGGGCCCTTCCGCTTGTTCGCGAAATCGCGATTGCTTGAAAAGGACGGCGCACCGCATCATCTCGGCGGCCGCGCGCTCGATATCCTGATCTGTCTCGCTGAACGTGCCGGTGAGGTCGTGGACAAGCGAGAGTTGATCAAGCGTGTCTGGGCCGACGTCAACGTCGACGAGGGAAGCCTGCGCTTCCACATCACGACGCTTCGCAAGGCTTTGGACGACAAGGCCTTGGGCACTGCCGGCGAAGGTTCCCGCTATGTGATCAACGTCCCCGGCCGCGGCTATTGCTTCGCAGCCCCGCTGCTCCGGGCTGCGCCTTCGGAGAGCCGGGCCGGCCTGCCGGCCGCTTCGCCCCGCTCGCTGCCCACACCGCTTGCCAAGATGATCGGGCGGGACGATGCGGTCGAGAAAATCTCCGCCGAGCTTGCCCAGCATCGCTTCGTCACAATCGTCGGCCCGGGCGGAATCGGCAAGACGTCGGTCGCGCTTGCCGTCGCGCATCGCGAGCTCGCGGCCTTCGATGACCAGGTGTGTTTCGTCGATTTCGGCGCACTGACGGATGTCCGGCTGGTTCCCGGCACGATTGCTTCCGCACTGGGCCTGACCGTCAATGCCGACGATCCCGTGCCGAGCCTGCTGACAGTCCTGCGCAGCCGGCGCATGCTGCTGATGTTCGACAGCTGCGAGCATATCCTCGACGAGCTCGCCCCTCTGGCCGAGCGCATGGTCCGCGAGGCGCCGCAGCTGCATATTCTGGCCACCAGCCGCGAATCCCTTCGGACCGAAGGTGAGCGCGTCCACCGGCTGTTTCCCCTGGATTGCCCGCCGCAGCGTGAAGGCCTCGGCATCGCCGACATCCTTGCCTATCCCGCAAGCCAGCTCTTCGTGGAACGCATTGCCGAGAGCCTGAGCGAATTCGAGCTCACCGAGGAGGATGCGCCGCTCGTTGCCGAAATCTGCCGGCGCCTGGACGGCATTGCACTGGCAATCGAGCTCGCCGCCGGACGCGTCAACGCCTATGGCATTGCCGGGACCGCATCACTGCTGGACAGCCGCTTCTCGCTGCTGTGGCGGGGACGGCGCACGGCGATTCCGCGGCACCAGACCCTGAGCGCCGCGGTCGCCTGGAGCTACGATCTGCTGCCGCCGACCGAGAGCGCGACCCTGCGCGGCTTGTCGGTGTTCGTCGGGCCGTTCACGCTGGAAGCCGCGCTTGCGGTCGCATCCTGCCAGGGTGTCGACGAGCCCGAAGGCGTGGAAGCCATTTCGAACCTACTCTCCAAATCCCTGATCGCGACCTCGCCGGCGGAGCGGCGGCTGCGCTATCGCCTGCTCGACACCACCCGCGCCTTCATGGCGGACAAGCTCGTCGAGAAGGGGGAAGCGGACCGCGTCGCGCGTGCCCACGCCGAATATTTCCGCGACGTCCTGCACGACATTGCCCTCAAATCCACGGGCATGCAGAGCGCGGGCGGCTTCCTTCCCTATGCCGACCATTTGCCCAACGTCAGGGCCGCGCTGACGTTCAGCTTTTCGGACCGCGGCGACCGGACGATCGGCGTGGATCTGGCGGCCTCGGCGGCCCAGTTCTTCCTCGAACTGACATTGCTGACGGAATGCTACCGATGGACCCAGCAGGCGCTGGCGTCCCTCGACACGCGCGCCGTCGACAGCCGCCAGGAGATGACCCTGCAGGCCGCGCTCGGCGTCTCCGTGATGTTCACGCAGGGCAATACGGAAGCGGTCCGGTCGGCCTTCACGCGCAGTCTCGAACTCGCCCGGCAGCTCGATGACCTGCACTGGCAGCTCTGGCTGCTGCGCGGATTGCACA
Source organism: Bradyrhizobium symbiodeficiens (assembly GCF_002266465.3). Lineage (NCBI taxonomy): Bacteria > Pseudomonadati > Pseudomonadota > Alphaproteobacteria > Hyphomicrobiales > Nitrobacteraceae > Bradyrhizobium > Bradyrhizobium symbiodeficiens. The sequence goes on from NZ_CP029427.2 coordinate 5,398,877, forward strand.
TCTACCTGACCAGGGTCGGAGATTTTCACGGCGCGCTCGACACCGGCGAACAGGGCGAGGGCGTTGCGCGCAAGCTGAATGATTCCGCGGCCGCGCTGAACGTGGATTGGATGCTCGGCGTCGCGCATCATCTGATCGGCAACCAGGACAAGGCGATTCGGTTCTGCGAAAGCGCGATGGTGCACAATCCAGGCTCGCAACGGCTCAACATCGGCCATCTCGGTTATGACGACCGCATCGTCGCACTGGTTGCGCTGGCGCGCGGGCTCTGGCTCACGGGCCGGCCCGAGCGAGCGGTCGAGGTGGCCAGATACACCGTTCGCGAGGCCGAGTTGCTCGAGCAGCCTCTCACCCTCGGCATCTCCCTGATCTGGACGATCTACGTGTTCCTCTGGGTCGGCGACTGGGCCGATGCCGAAATCCTGATCGATCGGCTGATCGATCATTCCGCACGGCACTTCCTCGGCCCCTATCACGCGGTCGGCATCGGCCAGAAGGGCGAGCTGCTGCTGCGCCGCGGCGACGCCGCGGCGGGCATCGAGCACCTTCGCCGCAGCCAGGCCACGTTGTACGCGACACGGCACCGCATCATGACGACGGTGTTTGCGACGGCGCTCGCGGAGGGTCTCGCCGCCCAGAACCAGCCGGACGAGGCCTTGCAGACGATCAACGAAGCGATCGCCCAGATTCCCGATCATGGCGAATCCTTCGACATGCCGGAGATGCTCAGGATCAAGGGTGACATCCTCGCCGGATCGGGCCACGCTGCAGAGGCGGAGAGGATCTTGCGCAAATCGCTCGATCTGTCCCGGCGTCAATCCGCGGTCGGCTGGGAGCTTCGCGGGGCGATCAGCCTTGGCCGCATCTGGGAGCGGGCCGGCCAGCCAGCTGACGTCCGCGCTTTGCTCACCCCCCTCGTTGCGCGCTACCAGGAGGGCTTGCAGACCCGCGATCTGATCGCTGCCAGGGAGCTGCTGAGCACCCTGAATTGAGAGTATCTTCAACGAGATACCGCCATGATGCCCGCTCGCAACTCCTAACAACTTCTAACACGCCAAGCCGCATGGGCCCCGCCATGGTGGAAACACTCACGGTGGATATGGCGGGACATGGCGCTTCTTGACGATGTAATCGATGCCAGCGGCGGAATGGCCCGCTGGAACAGCTTGAACCGGTTCACGCTCCACCTTTCCGTTGGCGGAACGCTGTTCTCCAGTGCCGGCCATGCCCTGGAATTCAAGGACGTGACCGCGGAAGGCTCGACCCGGACGCAATCGGTGCGCTTCACCGGCATCACCGGGGGTGAATACTCCGGCTCCTTTCAACCGGATGCGATCACGATCGAGAGCCTGGATGGTGACGTGTTGCGGTCCTGGCCTAACCCCAGCCTTGCATTTCCCGAGGTCGATCCGTCAGCGCTCGCTGATGAGCTGCACCTGATCTTCTTCTGCGGCGTCGCGATCTGGAGCTATCTGACGATTCCATTCCTGCTTGCCCATCCTGATGTTGTGATCGAGGAGCTGTCGCCCTGGCAGGAGAATGCCGAAACCTGGCGACGGCTGCGGGCACAATTCCCGGCTCACCTGATGACGCTCGCGCCCGAGCAGGTCTTCTATTTCGACGAGAGCGCCCTGCAGCGGCGGACAGATCACGACCTCTTCGGGATGAAGGTCGCGCACTCCTCCTGGGCCCATGACAGCTTCGGCGGCATCGTGGTGCCGACACTTCGGCGCGCGCAGACAGTGCGGCCCGATGGAACCGTGATTGCCAAGCCGGTGCTGATGGACGTCGAGATCTTCGACGCCGTCTTCGAATAGCGGCGACACGCCTGATACGGCCGCTCTCAACGCCTAACAATACATAACGAGCCAACGGTCCACTTTGAGCGCAGATTGGGTTTGCGAGCAACGAACGACGTGCTCGAACGAAACCCGGCCGACGCAGCCACGCGCGTGGAATGCGCCGCAGCACTTTCCGCAAACCCTCACGCTATGCACAAGAGCAACGACATGAGCATTCCAGCCGCCCTCGCCCTCTCCGCCGCAATGGCCTGCGCCGTCGTACCGGCCTCGGCGCAGGAATTGCGATCGAGCCGGCGCTCGATCAGCTATCACACCGTCGATATCGGCGGTCTCAAGACCTTCTATCGCGAGGCCGGATCGCCCGACGCCCCGGCCGTGCTGCTGCTGCACGGCTTCCCGTCCTCGTCGCGGATGTGGGAGCCCTTGCTGCCGCTGCTGGCCGACAAATATCACGTGATCGCACCTGACTATCCCGGCTTCGGCAACAGCAGCGCGCCGCCGCCGTCCGATTTCGCCTATACGTTCGACAACATCGCCGGCGTGATGAACGAGTTGACGGCCAAGCTCGGTCTCGGCAATTACGTCCTGTTCATGCAGGACTATGGCGGCCCCGTCGGCTTCCGCATGGCGCTGGCGCATCCCGAACGTGTGCGCGGGATCATCATCCAGAACGCCGTGTCGCACGAGCAGGGCTTGAGCCCGCTCTGGGACGCGCGTCGCAGATATTGGGCCGATCCGGCACATGAGCTCGAGGCGCTCAAGGCCAATTTCACCTCCCTGGCGGCGACGCGCCAACGGCATCTCGGCTCCAGCCCGCACCCCGAACGTTACGACCCCGATACCTGGAGCGACGAATACGCGTTCCTGACGCGTCCGGGGCAGGCCGAAATCCAGACCACGCTGTTCCTGGATTACCGGACCAACGTCGCCTCCTATCCGAAATGGCAGGAGTGGTTGCGCAAGACCCGGCCGCCGACGCTGGTGGTCTGGGGCAAATACGATCCGTCCTTCGCGATTGCCGGCGCTTCGGCCTATCGCGACGACGTTCCGGATGCGGAGGTTCACCTCCTGGACGCGGGCCATTTCGCGCTGGATGAAGCCACCGACGAAATCGCTGCGCTCGTTCGCGACTTCCTTGCGCGACTGGACGGACACAAGGGCTGAACAGCAGCCGCGTGGCGGATCGCCACGCTTCACACCACGCAACGATGACAGGAGCAACACGTGTCCGACAACATCAACCGCCGCCGCTTTTTCGGAAGTGCCGCCATGTCGCTCGCGGCCGCCCAGCTTTCGCTCGGCGCGACCGCCTCGGCTGAGACGGCCAAGCCGGCGAAGTCCGCCGTCACCATCAAGCCGGGAGCCAACACGGCGTTCGCGTCCCTGAAGCAGATCGACGCCGGCCTCCTCAACGTCGGCTATGCCGAAGCGGGTCCCGCGGATGGTCCGCCCGTGATCCTGCTGCACGGCTGGCCCTATGACATCTACAGCTTCGTCGACGTCGCACCGCTGCTCGCGGCGGCCGGCCATCGCGTGATCATCCCCTATCTGCGCGGCTACGGCAGCACGCGCCTGCGCTCCGACGCAACGATGCGGAACGGTCAGCCGGCGGCGATCGCAACCGACGTCATCGCGCTGATGGACGCGCTCAAGATCGAGAAGGCCACGCTCGCCGGCTTCGACTGGGGCGCGCGCACCGCCAACATCGTCGCCGCCCTCTGGCCGGAGCGCGTCAAGGCGATGGTCTCGGTGAGCGGCTATCTGATCGGCAGCCAGCAGGCCGGCAAGATGCCGCTGCCGCCGAAGGCGGAGCTGCAATGGTGGTACCAGTTCTATTTCGCGACCGAACGCGGCCGCGAAGGGTACGACAAGTACCGTCGGGATTTTTCACGGCTGATCTGGCAGCTCGCCTCGCCGCAATGGCATTTCGACGATGCCACCTTCGAGCGAAGCGCGGCGGCCTTCGACAATCCGGACCACGTCGCGATCGTGATCCACAATTACCGCTGGCGCCTCGGCCTCGCCGAGGGCGAAGCGAAATACGATGCCTACGAGGCGCGGTTGGCGCAGGCCCCCGTGATCACCGTGCCCACCATTACCATGGAGGGCGACGCCAACGGGGCGCCGCATCCGGAGCCGTCCGCCTACGCCGCAAAATTCTCCGGGCGCTATTCGCACCGGACCATCAAGGGCGGCATCGGGCACAATCTGCCGCAGGAGGCGCCAAAGGCCTTCGCCGACGCGATCCTGGACGTGGCAACCGCGAGCTAGCATCACAATGGCGAAACCCGCACCAAGGGAGCGACCGGGGATGCGCCGGTTGTTTGCGACCCTCGCCTTGCTCGTCGTCGTCCTGCTCATGCTGATCCAGTTCGGTCCGGCATGGCTGCCCGGATAAACCCTCCGGCTTGATCAGGCGGTGGCTTGATCAGGCGGTGGGCGGGTTCAGCATGAGCCGTGCGGCTTTGAGATCGGCGGTCTCGAACCCCTCGGTGAACTGTGCATAGGTCCTGGCGAGCTGTTCGCGCGGATTTCCGACACTTTGCCGCTCGCGCAGCCGCGCGCGTGACATTTCGGTGCGCAGCCGCCAGGACAGCGCCCCCTGTCGCTCGGCGAGCTCCGCCGACGCGACGAGGCTTGCCTCGGCCGCGTCGAGGTTCCCACCCTGCGCCTCGAGCTCTCCGCGCAGACGGAGCAGTTCCGGCATGTCGAAGGCGCCGCCTTCCTGCTCGACGCGGTCGATGGTTTCGTGCAGGACCTGCGCGCCTTCCGCTAATCGCCCCGAAAACACCAGCCCCCGAGCCAGATCCGCGGCGAATGCCGACATATAGAGCTCGTAGCGATCCGCGTGCAGGCGCGGGAGCGCGCTCCGCAACAGGTCGATGCCGCCGGTTACCTCGCCATGGGCGATCAAGGTCTGCGCCCGAAACCCGGTCGCAACGGCTTCGTAGGGGACGAGCCCGTGCATGTTCGCATGCGTCGCCAGGCGAGCGCTCATGGTCTCGACGGCGGACCAGTCGCCAACCCAGCCGAACACCGAGGCGGACCAGCACAGCGCGATACAATGCATGACCACGTCGCGCGGCGCTGACGCGCCGACGAGCGGAAGGACGCATTCGAGCGCGCGATCGGGATAGCCGCGCAGCCACAACACGCGCGCGAGCGGAATCTGCGGCGTACGCGAATAGGCGAAATGTCCGGGTTGCGTGCCCCGCAGCGCGGCGTCGTCGCGCATGCCCTCGTCGAGATGAGCTTGCGCCTCGGCCTGGTCGCCGGCGAGGTGATAGGACACGCCGAGAAGCGCTTTGCTGCCGGCAATGCCCGCGGTATCGCCGATCAGGCGCGCAATCCGCTCGGCGTGACGCGCTGTCGGCACCAGATGCCGGTAGCCGCCGGTCCGGCGGTAGTACATGTTCAGCCGCGACAGCAGCCTGAACGTATTGGCGTGGTCGCCGAGCGCTTGCGCGATCTCCAGCCCGCGCCTGAGTGCCGCTTCCGCCTGCTCGCTGTTGCGCTCGGTGAACATGAAGGCGTGGCCGAGCGTCGACTGAAGCTCGAGCTCCCATCGGCCGCCACGATCGGCGTCGTCGAGCATTGCGAGTGCGCGATCGGACCAGATGCGCGCCTCGTTCAGCAGATTGAGCTCGACGAACAGACCCATGCAACTGCCGGCAAGCGGCACGCGCAAATCCGCGCCGTCATCATTGGCGTAGCTCCATGCCAGCGCCGCGCGGGCATCGGCGAGCAGACCCGCCCGCTGATGCGGGCGTGACAGCTGGCCGCCGCCGCCCTGCACCGCCAGGCCGGCTTCGAGCGTGCGTTGGACATGACAGGCGTGACGGCGCGCGATGACGTTGGCCTCACCGACCTCCACCAGCTTCTGCATGGCATAGGCACGCGTCGCGTCCAGCAGTCGATAACGCCGCGATGCGCCGTCCGGCTGCGAGGACACCAGCGACTTGGCCACGAGTTGCTCCAGCGCGTCGACGACGCGATCCTCCGGCGTCTCCTCCTCGGCCGCCACCGCTATTGCGCCCTTCAGGGTGAAGTGACCCGCGAAGACAGCGAGCCGCTGGAACACGACCCGCTCGTTCTCGCCGATCAGGCTGAAACTCCAGTCGAGCGTGGCGCCGAGCGTCTGCTGCCGCGGCGGCGCCGTTCGCCGTCCGCGCCATTCGAGCTGCAGGCGGCTGTCGAGCAGCGCCGCCATCTCGCGCAGCCCGTAGAGACCGACGCGGGCGGCGGCGAGTTCGATCGCGAGCGCGATGCCATCGAGCTTGCCGCAGATCTGCACCAGGACTTCCGCATCCTCGTCGGTGAGGTCGTCGCGATGCCCCGCCGCATTGGCGCGATCGACGAACAGACGCGCGGCCGGATAGCCAAGCACCTCGCCGGCGCTGAGGCGCGCGCCCTGCGGCGGGCCCGGCAGCGGAACGAGCTCGAAGATCTGCTCGCCGGCCACCAGCAGCGACTCGCGACTGGTGGCGAGGATGGCGACGCCGGGCGCCTCACGATAGATGTCCTCTGCGAGACGCGCGACAGCGTCGATGACGTGCTCACAGCTGTCGAGAACGAGAAGCAGCCGCCGCACGCGCAGGAAATTGACGATGCTGCCGCCCGGATCGTTGTGATGCACGACGAGGCCCAGCGCGGCGGCGACCGTGCTCGCCACCAGCGCGGCGTCCTTGAGCGGACCGAATTCGAGGAAATGGACGTTGCCCTCGAAGCTATCGCACAGCTCATGCGCGAGCGCGACCGCGATGGTGGTCTTGCCGATGCCGCCTGGCCCGCGCAGCGTGACGAAACGATCGCGGAGCAAACGCGGCGCCAGCTCGGCCACGATTTCGTCCCGCCCGATCATCCGGTCCAGACGATGCGGCAGAGACGGTGGCGCCGCCACTTTATCGGGCGGCAGCGACGCTGGTGCGGGCGGCTCTGCGCGTGTGCCACGCTGCACCGGCGCAACGAAGCAATAACCCCGGCTCGGGACGTTGGTGATGTAGCGGACACCGTCCTTGCCGTCGCCGAGCGCCTTGCGCAGCTCAGCGACATGAACCCGCAGGCTGATCTCCTCGACGGAGAGTCCGGACCACGCGTAGCTGATAATCTCGTTCTTGGGCACCACCTCGCCGGCACGGCTGACGAGCAGGCGCAGAATATCCATCGCGCGGCTGCCGAGCTTGACCGGCTCGCCGTCCTTCTGCAGCAGCCGCGACCGCAACGAAAACGGCCCGAACGAGACGGCATCGAGATCAGGGATCGTTCCGGCGCCGCCGCCGGGGTCATGTCCTGCCGAGAGGTCGGTCACATCTTTCTCATCTTGACGACGGCTTCCTCGAAACGCGCAGGGACTATACCCGGCCCCAATGCGAGGTCCAGCGAAGGCCCTTCGCGGGTCACACACCGGCACGTCGATCCCCACGCGATGCGCCATGAGGGCCCCTCAAACAGGGCAGCCGCGCGAATATTCGACAAATTGGACCTAATCAAACGTCTGCGGCGGGCTGTCGCACCTGCGCACACGCACAAAATCTAACAACTCCTCATCACCACTAACGGGCGTCCTGGCCAGCTCCCGCCTATCCTCCGAGCATGGAAAGCATCGGGCTTGCGCGTTTGCCGGTCGTCGCAAGCAGCCACAGGACCAGGAGAGGACGAGCGATGTCGAACAATTTGCAAGCGGCAGATGCCTGGATCGATCTTCCCGCCGGCGCGCGGGATCGCGAGGTTCTTCGCCCGACGCAGGTGATCGCCCGGGAGAGCCGATGGCGTCAGATCGATCGCGCACCGGATGGCGCGACCGAGGACGTCACCATCTCGCGATGGGAGGACTCGCGGAGCAGCTCGTCGCACGAAACGACGACGCCGGACGATCGCTATTTCATCGGCATCGCCCTGAAGACCGCGCGCGCGAAGCTGACACGGGACCGCCAGATCATTTTCGACGGCACGATGCCTGCGGGGACGCTCTATGTCACCGCTCCGTCGAAGTCCCTCGGCGTGCAATTCCAGTCGCCATGCGCCTTCCTGCACGTCCACATCTCCGCGGATCGTCTTCCGGCACATGTCGTTGCGACTGACGGGCTCAATGACCTCGTGCTGTTGCGCGATCCACTCGCCGCCGAGCTTGCCAAGGCGTTGATCGAGCAGAGCGATGCCGCTGACCGACGTTTTACGCAGTGCATCGGCCAGACCCTGGCGATGCATCTCACCCGGATGGAGTTGCCGCGCGTCCGGGTCAATGCCTTGCCGAAATGGCGACTGCGGCGTGTCGAGCAATATGTCGCAGATCATTTCCACCGCTGCATCAGCCTGTCCGAACTCGCCAATGTCGCCGGCCTGTCCCGGATGCACTTTGCGGCGCAATTCCGCATCGCGACCGGTTACCGTCCCCGCGAATATCTGCTCAATTACCGGACCGAGCAGGCCAAGATGCTGCTTGCAACCACCGAGCGGCCATTGGCAGAGATCGCGCTTGCCGTGGGCTTCAGCACGCAGGCGCATTTCTCGACCGTGTTCAAGCGCATCAGCGGTGAATCGCCGGCACGCTGGCGCCTCGCCAGCAGGGATGAACGGCTCGAGGTCGAAGCGCCGCCGCGGCGGCGGCGTCCTTCCCCGGAGGTCGGTTGGATCGCCAGCGCCGCGGCGTAGTGCCGCCTCAGGGGCACGAGAGGGCTACACCGGATCGAACGCGCGGATCGGCGGCAGATTGCCGGTGAACTTCTCCACCTCGACCACCGTCAGCTGCCCCGTGCAGCCTTGCGCGAACGACGAAGTCCCGACGTCGCGGGTGAGCACGTTCGGATTGCCGTGAACGCACAGCGGCGCCTCCTCTTCGGGGTCCATCGGATCGTACCAGGCGCCGGTAGGAAGCTGGACCACGCCGGGCGCGATGCCATCGGTGACGCGGACTGCGGCAAGGCACGCCCCGCGATCGTTGAACAGGCGGATGATGTCGCCGTCCCCGATGCCGCGCGCGTTCGCATCCACCGGATTCATCCGCGCGACCTCGCGGCCGCGATGTTTCGCGCCAAGCGAATGGCCGCCGAAATCGAGCTGGCTGTGCAGGCGCGTCGCCGGCTGGTTGGCGACGAGGAAGCACGGCGCCCCCGGCCTGGGCATGTCGGTCTTGTCGAGCCAGACCGGATGTCCCGGACAATCCGCATCGTTATGCCCCGCGATCTTGGCCGAAAATATCTCGATGCGCCCGCTCGGCGTCGGCAGCGCGTGAGCGACGGCATCCTCACGGAAGCGGCGCAACCGGCCGCCATCATCGGGCTGCTGCGGCACGACCAGGCTGCCGCGCGCCCAGAACTCGTCGAAGCTTGGCGCTTCCAGTCCGCGCCTGGCGAGCGAGGCGCGTGTCGGCTCGTAGAGATGCTCCAACCACTGCCGCGACGTGCGGCCCTCGGTGAAGGGTTCGCGGGCGCCGAGACGCTCGGCGAGATCAGCGAAAATATCGTAGTCGTCGCGAGCAAGCCCGAACGGCTCGGCGACCTGATGCATGGCGACCATGAGAGGGTCGTTGCTGGAATAGCCGATGTCCTCGCGCTCGAGCGTCATCGTCGCGGGCAGCACGATGTCGGCGTGCCGGGCGGTGGCGGTCCAGGCGAGCTCGTGCACGACGAACGTATCGAGTTGAGCGAAGGCCTTGCGCAGGCGGTTGATGTCCTGATGATGATGGAAGGGATTGCCGCCGGCCCAGTAGACCATGCGGATGTCCGGATAGGTTCGCGTCTCGCCGTTGTAGCGATAGGTGCTGCCCGGCTTGAGCAGCATGTCGGCGATGCGCGCCACCGGAATGAAATCGGCGACGGCATTGCGGCCCTGTCCCAGCGTCGGCCCCGGCACGTCGTTGACGCGGCGGCCGTAGTAGGCGATCGCCCCGAGCGAATAGGCATAGCCGCCGCCGGGAAGGCCGATCTGGCCGAGCGCTGCCGCCAGCACCATGCCCATCCAAACCGGCTGCTCGCCATGCTCGGCCCGCTGCAGCGAATGAGAGACGGTGATCAGTGCGCGCTTTCCGGCGAGCCGGCGCGCGAGCGTGCGGATCGTCTCGGCATCGACGCCCGAGATCGCGGCGGCCCATTCGGCATGCTTTGCCTGCCCGTCGCTCTCGCCGGTGAGGTAGCGCAGGAAGACGGACCACCCTTCCGTGTAGCGATCGAGGAAGGCCTGATCCTGCAGGCCTTCGCTGACAAGCGTGTGGACGAGGCCGAGCATCAAGGCGGTATCGGTGCTCGGCACGCAGGTCATCCACTCCGCACCGGCCTCGACGGGCAGGTCTTCGCGAAGCGGGCTGACCAGGATGAACTCGCAGCCGCGCTTGCGGGCCGCTGCCATGGCGCCGCGCTCGACATGCTTGCTGATGGAGCCGCCGGCCACCATGGAGTTCTTCAGCGCCATGCCGCCGAACGCCAGCACGATGTCGGTGTGATCGGCGATCTGCTCCCAGGTGACGTTGCGCTTGGTGATGTCTTCATAGCCCGCGAGGATTTGCGGCAGCAGCACCGACGACGCGCCCGAGGAATAGGAATTGACCGAGCGCACATAGCCGCCCATCGCGATGTTGAGGAAGCGATGCACCTGGCTCTGGGCGTGATGAAAGCGGCCGGCGCTCGACCAGCCATAGGAGCCGCCGAATACGGCGCCCGGCCCGCGCGTGTCGCGGATGCGGCCGAGTTCGTCGCCGAGGAGGTCAAGGGCCTTCTCCCAGCTCACGGAGACGAATTCGTCGCGGCCACGGCGATCGTCGGGACCCGGCCCGCGCTCGAGCCAGCCGCGGCGGATCGCCGGCTGGGCAATGCGCGCCTGGTGGCGGAGCGCGCCGGGGAAATTATCGATGATGCCGTTCGGATCGGGATCGCCCGCATAGGCCCTGACCTCCAGCCCAGCCGCGCTCTGACGCGCGGAAAACACGCCCCAATGCGAGGTGTGCGGCTTGAAGCCATCCGAGAGGTCGAGACCGGGATCGGGGAAGCCAATCGTATCGTCCATCATCTGATCCTTGTTCCGGCATCGGCCTGCAATCAGGGTGGTAATATACCGATCCGATCCGGAATTCGTCGAGATCAGCGTTGACGGAAACGCTGGGCTGCCCCGCGCGAGGCCGGAAGCCGCTGCAGGGGCGTTCGCCCAAGCCGAATGGGACGCGACTGCGCGGCGAGGAACGAAGGCCTCGGCCGTTTCATTGATGCCGCAGGAGCAGCATGGGCAAGCTATTAATCAGCGTCGACGTGAGCCTGGCGATCGTCATCGCCTTCGCGGTCTACGTGATCACGTTATGACGATGCGTGCCGGGCGGGCCGCATAGGCCCTACTGCGGCTCGGCCTCACTCACCTGCGCAGCAATCCACCAACAGTTGCCAGATCCGCCGCGCCTCGCCTTCCGCGTGATCCTCCGGCACCTTCTCGGCACTGGGCCGGCCATATCCGGCGATCGCGCGCGCTTCACGCGGCACGATCCACCGCTCTGAGATCGGGTCGTACCATTTTCCGATGTTCATCCCAGTCACGGCGATCGACTCACAGATTTTCCGACGGTCCAGCGTTGCGCCTCCCGCGGCCCGATGCGAACCATTCGGCGGCGCGTCGCTCAATTTACCAATCGGCGCAGCATACGATCGTTCCATCCACGGCATCAGCCCGGCCGGGCCGGATGAAGCGTGCGCGGGTGCCGCTCGTGCAGCAGCCGCGCGAGCTCCTCGCGCTCGGTAGCGCGGCCCTTCATGGCGGTCTCGAACAGCGCTTCCTGGATATCGCGGGGCATATCGCCCCACACGTCCATCGCCGCGCGTCCGAGCAGGCCCGCAAGATGATCAATTCCGTCGCTCATTCGGCTCTCCTGGTGTCACCACGGAATGGAACAGCTGTCGCCGTGGAGCGTTCCACTGTCATCATTGTCAAAGGAGTGGTCATTTATGGGTTTCTTCACCAAGGACATCAAAACGATGGAAGACCTGCTGCTGCACGGGCTGCAGGACATCTACTACGCGGAGCAGCAGATCCTGAAGGCGCTGCCGAAGATGATCGACAAGGCGACCAACAGGGATCTCGTCACCGGGCTGAAAGCCCATCTGGACGAGACCAACAAGCAGGTCGAGCGGCTCGGCAAGGTGTTCGCGAAGCTCGGCAAGGAGCCCAGCGGCACGCAATGTCCTGCGATCGACGGCATCATCAAGGAGGCCGACGAGACCGCCGGAGAGATCGAGGACAAGGCCGTGCTCGACGCCGCGATCGTCGCCAACGCGCAGGCGGTGGAGCACTACGAGATGTGCCGCTACGGCACGCTGATCGCCTGGGCGGAAGAGCTGGGCCACGACGACATCGTGCGCTTCCTCACCACCAATTTGAACGAAGAGAAGGCCGCCAACACCAAGCTGAACACGGTGGCTCTTCGCAAGGGCGTCAACGCCAAGGCGTCCAACGCCGCCTGACGAGATGTGCGGGAGGCAATCCGGAGTCTTTCCGCGGAGACATTCTGGATTGCTTCGTCGCCCGCGCATTGCCGTAGGGTGGGCAAAGGCGCACGGCGCCGTGCCCACGATCTCCCTCTTTGAGCAACAAGGCGTGGGCACGCTTCCGCTTTGCCCACCCTACGAGATCCGGCTTGTGACAAGCAGCTCGCTTGCAGACATGCCTTCTCGTCCTCGCCGCGGATTTCGCCCGAGCTTTGCCTGGTCTCGCTACCCTCTGAATCCAAGAGGGCACAGGGAAGGCCGGGTGCCGGCTGGCACCCGCGGTCCGCTGCGCGAATAATGCGCAAGATAGACCGCACAGCAGCATACAGGTGTCGCCGATCACTCGGCCTTCCCTGCGCAGTGGCTGGACGGCTTATGCCGTGATCTCCCGGGAGCCGACCATTCCTTTTGGCCTCCCTCGCCGTTCAAATTGACGATGCCGTCCACCCGGTTGGGCTCGCGCACATCTTCGAACAGCTTGACCGTGGCAACGACGGCCAGGACCACACGGTTTTGCCGTACGCACGGCCCGCCATGTCGCCGCAGTATTCCCGAGCCCTGTCGACGAAGCCGGAAACTTACGAGCGAGACGGAGCCTAGCAGCGCCGTCGTCCGCACGCGGTTACGAGCTCACAGGGACTACCCGCCCTGCCCGCACCTCTCGTGCCGACGCTGCCGCGTCCACCGCAAGCCCGGCTCGCGAACATGACGACTTCACGTCGCCCCTCTTGGGTGAGCCGGGATGGACGACACATACGCCGAAACCGAATTTCGGTAAAGGGGAATATTTTTGCGCGCGTGGATTGACAGAAGCCGACACAGGCAACGCTCCGCCGGGCGCCATGGTGCCTGCCTCCGTCGAGCATCACCAGCGCGGTGCGACCGCCTGTTGCATCGCGGAAGCATTTGCACCGCACCATTCGAAAATGAGACTGCCCGTCAAACCAAAGGAGGCGCCGACGCATGCACCGCGTCCGACTTCGGTTAGCTTTCCCATCAAAGCCGCGGGCCTTTCGAGAGCCACGCGGCGACAAAAGACGACACACAGGGAGGAGCACAATGTCGAAATGCAGTGTGGGACTGCTCGCGCTGAGCAGCTTGTTTCTTTCAACCGCGGCGTTCGCCCAGGAGAAGATCAAGGTGGGCGTAACCGCAACCCTCGAAGGCACCTACACGGTGCTCGGCGAGGACGGCATGCGCGGCCACCAGACGGCCCTCAACGTCCTGGGCAAGAAGGTCGGCGACAAGGAGCTCGAATTCATCGTCGCCTCGACCGACGCGACGCCGGACAGCGCCGTGCGCGCCGTGCGCAAGCTGATCGAGCAGGACAAGGTGCAGATCCTGCTCTCGCCGCTCTCCGGCGACGAGGGCATCGCGGTGAAGAATTTCGCGAAAACCCATCCCGAGCTGACCTTCATCAACGCGGCCTCCGGCGCGCAGGAAACGACCTATGTCGATCCGGCCCCGAACTTCTTCCGCTACAACATGGACGGCGCGCAGTGGCAGGTCGGCCTCGGCAAATACGCCTATGAGGAAAAGAAGTATCGCAAGATCGCGACCGTCGGCGAGGACTATTCCTTCATCTACACCCAGGTGTTCGGTCTCGTGCTCGAGTTCTGCGGCGCCGGCGGACAGGTCACCAACCGGCAATGGGTGCCGCTCGGCACCAAGGACTTCGCCTCGGTCATCGCGGCACTGCCCGACGACGTCGATGCGATCTATCTCGGGCTCGGCGGCGCCGACGCCGTCAATTTCCTCAACCAGTATCAGCAGGCCGGCGGCAAGGCGCATCTGATGGGCGGCTCGATCATGATCGACCAGACCATCCTGTCGTCGAAGGGCAACGCCAAGAACGCCCTGGTCGGCACCATCGCGGCGAGCGGCCAGGCCGACACCTGGGAGGATCCGGGCTGGCAGAAATTCGTGAAGGCCTATCAGGACTCCTTCCCGCCGAACAAGCGATTCCCGAGCCCGTCGCTGCTCGCCACCAACTATTACGGCTCGACCATGGCGCTGATCCTGGCGCTGCGTGCGGTCAATGGCGATCTCTCCAACAACCAGGCCAAGTACAAGGAAGCCCTCGCCAAGATCGAGATCGATGCGCCGAACGGCAAGATCAAGCTCGACGCCAATCGCCAGGCGATCGGCACCAACTTCGTCACCGAGGTCGTCGACGACGGCAAGGGCGCGCTGTTCAGCAAGGTCGTGAAGGTGATCCCGAACGTCAACCAGACGCTCGGCTACGATCCGGCGGTCTTCTCCAAGATCGGGTTGCCGAGCCGCACCGTGCCGGAATGTAAGAAGTACTGACGCATACTCCTGCGATGCACAACCCGGGGAGCGACTCGCTGACGCGGTCGCTCTCCGCTCTTGCAATCTCGTCGGCGTTGTTGAACGCTGACCGAAAAGACAAGAACATTCGGGAGGGGAAGGCATGAGCCGTGCGCTCGCCGTCTTCCATGGCCGGTTTGGCCGGGCGACGGTTTATCAGTTGAACCGCCCTTTCAATATCCACGCCCATCGTGAAGGTCATCTGATCTTCCATGTTGGCGGCATGCCCGCATGCATCGACGTCTCCGACGGACACCACGATCTCAACGAGACGTCCGTGGTCGCGGTCAATCCGTGGGAGCCGCACAATTTCCTGCCCGCGGATCTCGACGGCGGCGCGATCTTCTTCGTGCTCTATGTCAACGCCGAATGGTTTGCGCCCGATGCATCCGGCACCCACCGGATGCGTTTCGGCCGCACCCAGTTCCGGCGCACGCCGGCGCTGGACAAGCATATCAGGCGGACCGCCGCGCTCGTGTGCGGCGCACCATCGCTCTCCAGCCTGGATTCCGAGCTGCGGCGGCTGATCGACGTCTGCTACGACGAAAGCTGGCAGCAGGCCGAGATCGCACGTGATCCTCGCGCAAACGGCTCCGTCACCGACTTTCGCGTGCGCAAGTGCATCAAGATGATGTCGGAAAGCCCCGGCGCCGAGATCGAACTCGATGCGATCGCGCGGGAATCCGGCCTGTCGCGGCCGCATTTCTACCGGTTGTTTCGCGTCCAGACCGGCGTGACGCCGAACCTCTATCTCAACACGCTGATCATGGAACAGGCGCTCGAAGCGCTGGTGGCGAGCGAGGCGCCGATCGCCGATATCGGCTTCGATCTCGGCTTCTCCTCCCAGAGCGGCTTCACCCGCTTCTTCGCTGCCAATGTCGGGATGGCGCCGACCGATTATCGTCGCGCAGCCAAGATTTTGCGCGCCTGAGCTGCGCGAAAAGATACTCACGATCAAACGTCGCCCTCGCAGCCCCGCTAGGATGCGGGCAACGCGATCCCGGAAGAGGGTCGCGACCGACGGGAGGACGTACGTCAATGGCAGGGCTCGCAGCCGACGACGGCTTGCATCCCTCCTCTTCGCGCATGCGGGGAGGCGGTTGGGGTGTGCCCGCGCCTTCGCGACGTCTCCCCGCGTGCGGGGGGAAAATCGCAGAAGATCTCTTGGAACGGCAAGCGCCTCGTCCTTCGAGACGACCGCTCCGCGGTCTCCTCAGGATGAGGCTGATCGGCATCGGACCTGCTGCCGCATGCTCCGCCCTCATCCTGAGGAGCCCGCCAATGCGGGCGTCTCGAAGGATGGGCCGCGGCGGAGACGCCGTTCCCGATATGCGGTTCTCTCCCCGCAATCGGGGCGAGGTGAAGCCATGAGCCGCTTTGTCGAACGCCATCCGGCCTGGGCGCTGATCTCGATCATCGCCATTGCCGTCGGGCTCTGGCTGGTCTTCGCGATCTGGCCGCCCGGCCTCGAAGAGGCCATCGGCCGCAAGCGCGTCTTCCTCAACGCGGTCTTCAACGGCATCACGCTCGGAGGCCTCTACTTCCTCGTCGCCAGTGGCTTCACGCTGATCTTCGGCCTGATGCGCAACGTCAACCTCGCGCACGGCTCGCTCTATCTGTTCGGCGGCTATGTCGGCTACGCCATCAGCACGGCAACCGGCTCCTGGGTGCTCGGCTTCATCGTCGCCTTCATCCTCACCGCCATGGTCGGCGTCCTGCTCCAGTTGATCGTGTTCCGCCGGATGGAGGGACAGGATCTCAGGCAGACCATGGTGACGATCGGGCTTTCGATCGTGTTCGCCGACCTCATGCTGTGGGCCTGCGGCGGCGACTTCTACCAGATCCAGACACCGAACTGGCTGATCGGCCCTATGGAGCTGCCGCTGGTCACGGCGATCAAGTCCTCGGGCGAACCGGTCTATCTCAGATATCCCATGGTCCGGCTCGTGATCTTCGCCGCTTCCGTGGTCATCGGCGTTGCGATGTGGCTTGTTCTCAATCGCACCCGGGTCGGCATGATCGTCCGCGCCGGCGTCGACGATCGCGATATCCTCGCGGCGACCGGGGTGCGCATCCAGCTCGTCTTCGTGGCGGTGTTTGCGTTCGGCGCGGGACTTGCCGGCATCGCCGGCGTCGTCGGCGGCACCTTCCAATCCCTGTCGCCGGGCGAGGACATCCGCTTCCTGCTCGCCTCCCTCGTCGTCGTGATCGTGGGCGGCATGGGCTCGATCCCCGGCGCGGCGCTCGGCGCGCTGATCATCGGCCTCGCCGAGCAGCTCGGCTCGGTCTACATCCCCACCTATGCCATCGTCGTGACCTTCCTGATCATGGTGCTGGTGCTGGCGATCCGGCCGCAAGGCCTGTTGGCGAGGCGCTGAGATGTCGCTCGCCCACGATAGCCGCATCACCGTACGGCCCGCCGCATTGGCGCAGCGCCCGGCGCGCATATGGCCTGAGATCAACCATCCCGCGGCCTGGATCGTCGCGGTCATTCTCCTGATCATGCCGCTGATCGCCAACGGCTTCTTCCTGATCGAGATCTTCGCTTCCACCTTGATCCTCGGCACCATGGCGCTGAGCCTGATGTTCCTCGCCGGCTACGGCGGCATGGTCAGCCTGATGCAGCTCACCATCGCGGGCTTCTCGGCCTACATGGTCGCCGTGTTCGGCGTCAGCGGCAACGCCAATATCAGCCTGGGCTGGCCGTGGTGGCTGGCGGTTCCCATGGCGCTGGCGCTGGCGACCGCCTTCGGCACGCTCGGCGGCGCGCTCGCGGTACGCACCGAAGGCATCTACACCATCATGATCACGCTCGCGATCGGAGCTGCCTTCTACTATTTCACCAACCAGAACTGGGCGATCTTCAACGGCCATACCGGCATCAACACCGTGGCCACACCGCACTTCTGGGGCGTGAACTGGCGCGCCGACATTCCCTTCTATTACATCGTGCTCGCGGTCGCCGCGCTCTGCTATTTCGCCGTCGAATATCTCTCGCGCGCCCCGTTTGGCCTTGCGCTGCAGGGCGTGCGCGACAATCCCAGGCGCATGGCCGCACTCGGCTTCAACGTCAACGCGCACCGGGTCGCCGCCTATGCCTTCGCCTCCTTCATCGCGGCGCTCGCCGGCGTCCTCCAGGTCTGGAACTACCGCCAGATCTCGCCGGGCTCCGTCAGCGTCGGCGCCTGCATCGACGTGCTGATCATCGCCGTCGTGGGCGGCATCACGCGCCCGATCGGTCCCTTCATCGGCGCGCTGATCTTCGTGCTGCTGCGCACCTTCGCGCTCGATTTCCTGGTCAGGATCGGTCTCGACGGCAACCGATTCCGGCTTTTGATCGGACTCGGCTTCCTCGCCATCGTGTTCTGGTCCTCGGACGGCGTCATCGGGCTGTGGCAGCGCTGGCGCCAGCACCGCGGCGCCGACCGATCCGGTGGAGGGCGTCGCCATGGATAGCGTCGCCCAGCGCCTCTCGGCCGTCGGCGCCGGCGCCGCGCTGGAGCTGCGCGGCGTGACGCGGCTGTTCGGCGCGCTCGCCGCGCTCACCGACGTCACCATCACCGTGCGTCCCGGCGAACGCCGCGCCGTGCTCGGCTCCAACGGCGCCGGCAAGACCACGCTGTTCAACTGCATCACCGGCGACTTCCCGCCCTCCTCCGGCACGATCCGCTTCTTCGGCGAGGACGTCACGCATTTCCCGCCCTATGAACGCATCCGCCGCGGGCTGCGCCGGACCTACCAGATCTCCGCGCTGTTCCCCGGCCTCACCGTGCAGGACAATGTCTATCTCGCCTGCCGCGGCGTCTCGCGCGGTCGCTTCTCGTTCCTGCGTCCGGGACAGAACGATGCCCTGATGCACGCAGCCGACAATCTGGTCCAGGCCGTGCATCTGTCCGCCGTCAAGGACCAGCGCGTCGCCGAACTCGCGCACGGCCAGCAGCGCCAGCTCGAGATCGCGCTCGCGCTCGCCGGCGCGCCCCGCTTCGTGCTGTTCGACGAGCCGGCCGCGGGCCTGTCGCCGACCGAGCGTGCCGAGCTGATCGAGATCCTGACCTCGCTGCCGGCGCATATCGGCTACATCATCATCGAGCACGACATGGACGTGGCGCTGCGCGTCGTCGAGAGCGTCACGATGATGCACAACGGCCGCGTCTTCAAGGAAGGCGTGCCGCAGGAGATCCAGTCGGATCCGGAAGTGCAGGAGCTTTATCTCGGAGGCGGCCATGAATGAGGCCCGCCGCTCCGCCGCCGCACTCGAGGTCCGCGGGCTCGACGTCTATTACGGTCACTCGCACGCCCTGCAAGGCGTCGACCTCACGCTGGAGAGCGGCGTGTTCTCCGTCGTCGGCCGCAACGGCATGGGCAAGACCACGCTGTGCAAGGCGATCATGGGGCTGGTCGCGGTGAGCGGCGGCTCGATCCGCCTGCGCGGCGAGGACATCACGCGGCGGCCTTCCGCCCAGATCGCCCGGCTCGGCGTCGGCTATGTGCCGCAGGGACGCCGCCTGTGGCGTTCGCTCAGCGTCGACGAGCATTTGCGGCTGGCCGGCGGGCTGCGGTCCGGCGCCTGGACCGTCGAGCGCATCTACGACACCTTCCCGCGCCTTGCCGAGCGCAAAGACCATGGCGGCGGCCAGCTCTCCGGCGGCGAGCAGCAAATGCTGGCGATCTCGCGCGCGCTTCTCACCAATCCACAGCTGCTCGTCATGGACGAGCCGACCGAAGGCCTCGCTCCCGTCATCG
The DNA here is from genome assembly GCF_002266465.3 of Bradyrhizobium symbiodeficiens. NCBI lineage: Bacteria > Pseudomonadati > Pseudomonadota > Alphaproteobacteria > Hyphomicrobiales > Nitrobacteraceae > Bradyrhizobium > Bradyrhizobium symbiodeficiens. Next base: position 5,418,213 of record NZ_CP029427.2, read on the forward strand.
TGGCGCAAGTCGAGGAGATGCTGCTGCGGCTCGGCGAGGACGGCGACATGTCCGTGCTCGTGATCGAGCAGAATATCGGCGTCGCCACCGCGGTCTCGCGCAACGTCGCGATCATGGTCAACGGCCGCATCAACCGCATCATCGATTCCGCGCGGCTCGCCGCCGACCGCGAGCTGCAGCAGCGCCTGCTCGGTGTCGGCCTCCACGCCGAACTCGAGCCGGATCTCGACATCCCCGCATCCGGCCCGGAGGCCAAACCGGTGCCGGCGCCGCGCCGCGACGGACCGGTCCGCATCTACATCTCCAACCCGACGCTTCCGACGCGGTGGTCGCAACCGGTGCCGATCGCCCGCATCGAGGCTGCAGCGCGCACGCTCTCGACCCAGGTCGCGCGACTCGACGACACCGCGCGGCGCAAGCGCGAACCGGTGGCGGCGCAGACCGCCGGGCCGCCCGTCGTGCTGGTGGTCGGCACGCTCGATACGAAAGGTCTCGAGCTGCGCTTCATCCGCGACATCATCGCGGAAACCGGCCTGCGCACGCGGCTGGTCGACGTCTCGACCAGCGGCAAGCATTCCAGCTGCGATGTCTCCGCGCAGGAGATCGCACTGAACCACGGCCGCGGCGGCTCCGCCGTATTCGGCCCCGACCGCGGCGCGGCCGTGAAGGCGATGGCCGATGCCTTTGCCAGCTGGCTGCGGCGCCAGGGCAATGTCGCCGGCGTGATCTCAGCCGGCGGCTCCGGCGCGGCCTCGCTGGTTGCCCCCGGCATGCGCGCGCTTCCCATCGGCGTGCCCAAGCTGATCGTCTCCTCGGTTGCCTCCGGCGATGTCGGGCCTTATGTCGGCCCCGCCGACATCACCATGATGTACTCCGTCACCGACGTGCAGGGGCTCAACTCGATCTCGCGCTCGGTGCTGGCCAACGGCGCCAATGCGCTGGCCGGCATGGTCAAGGCGCGGCTCGATACGCGCGCGGCCCGACCCGCCGGCGGCCTGCCTTCGGTCGGCATCACCATGTTCGGCGTGACGACGCCGGCGGTGCAGAAGATCGCCGCCGATTTGCGCGAGGATTTCGAATGCCTGGTCTTCCATGCCACCGGCGTCGGCGGCCGCTCCATGGAGAAACTCGTCGAGTCCGGCCAGCTCGCCGGCGTCATCGACCTCACCACGACGGAGGTCTGCGATCTCCTGCTGGGCGGTGTGTTTCCCGCAACCGATGACCGCCTCGGCGCGATCATCCGCACGCGCGTCCCCTATATCGGCTCGGTCGGCGCACTCGACATGGTCAATTTCGGCGCGCCCGACACCATCCCCGAGCGCTACCGCGGCCGCAAATTCCACGTCCACAATCCGCAGGTGACGCTGATGCGGACGACCGTGGAAGAGAACGAGCGCATCGGCCGCTGGATCGGCGAGCGGCTCAACCAGATGGACGGACCCGTGCGCTTCTTCCTGCCCGAGGGCGGCGTCTCCGCGCTCGACGCCCGCGGCCAGCCGTTCTGGGACCCCGATGCGGACGCCGCGCTGTTCCGCGCGCTGGAGCGGACCGTGCGGCAGACCGGTCATCGCCAGCTCATTCGCACGCCGAAGAACATCAACGATCCCGACTTCGCCGCCGCCATCGTCAGTGCGTTCCGAACCCTGTTCGGGCGACCCGGCGCGCGGCGGAGACTAGCGAGGTGAGAGATGGCCAGGTTTGAACGCGCAGCACTGCTGAAGAGGTTTCGCGAGATGGCGAAGCGCGGCGAGCCGATCGTCGGCGGCGGCGCCGGCACCGGGCTGTCGGCGAAATGCGAGGAGGCCGGCGGCGTCGATCTCATCGTGATCTACAATTCCGGCCGCTACCGCATGGCCGGCCGCGGCTCGCTCGCCGGCCTGATGGCCTACGGCGATGCCAATGCCATCGTGCTGGAAATGGCCGGCGAAGTGCTGCCCGTGGTCACCAGGACGCCGGTGCTCGCCGGCGTCAACGGCACCGATCCGTTCCGCGACATGGACGTCTTCCTCGACCAGCTGAAGGCGCTCGGTTTCGCCGGCGTCCAGAACTTTCCGACCGTCGGCCTGATCGACGGCACCTTCCGTGCCAATCTCGAAGAAACCGGGATGTCCTATGCGCTCGAGATCGACATGATCGCCAAGGCGCACGACAAGGACATGCTGACGACGCCCTATGTGTTCAGCGAGAAGGAGGCCGCCGCGATGGCGATCGCCGGCGCCGACATCGTCGTCTGTCACATGGGGCTGACGACCGGCGGCTCGATCGGCGCGCAGACGGCACCTAAGCTCGATGACTGTCCCGCCCGGATCGACACCTGGGCTTCCGCTGCGCTCAGCGTCAATCCTGAGATCCTGGTGCTGGCGCATGGCGGCCCGATCGCGGATCCCGCCGACGCCGATTTCATCATGAAGAACACCCGCCATTGCCACGGCTTCTACGGCGCCTCCTCGATGGAGCGGCTGCCGGTGGAACGGGCGCTGACGGAGCAGGTGCGTCAATTCAAGGCGATCGGCGCGCGATAACGCCGAAGGTACGAGGGAGGAATAGATGTCGGGCAATCTGGTCGGTGAATTGATCCTCTGGCTGATCGTCGCGATCGTCGTGATCGTGGTCGGCGTCTACATCGTGAATTGGCTTTATCACCGCTCCTCCAAGGAGACCTCGTTCGTCCGCACCGGTTTCCTCGGCGAGCGCGTGGTGATCAATGGCGGTGCCTTCGTGATGCCGTTCATCCACGATTACACGCCTGTCAACATGAACGTGCTGCCGATGGGCATCGTGCGGTCCAAGCAGGACGCCGTGATCACCCGCGACCGCATGCGCGTCGACATCGAGGCCGACTTCTATGTCCGCGTGCAGGCGACCCGCGAGGCCGTGTCGATCGCAGCCGCCACGCTCGGCCGCCGCACCATGGAGCCCGAGCAGCTCCACGCCCTCCTCGCCGGCAAGTTCATCTCGGCAATCCGCTCGGTTGCTTCCGAAATGACGCTGGAGCAGATGCACGAGCAGCGTGGCGAGTATGTCGCCCGCCTCAAGGCCAACGCGACGGAAGCCCTCGCCCAGAACGGCCTCGAGCTGGAATCGGTCGCCATCACCGATCTCGACCAGACCGATCTCGAATTCTTCAATCCCTCGAACCGGTTCGACGCCGAAGGCCTGACCCAGCTGATGCAGGACATCGAGGCCAAGCGGAAGCTGCGCAACGACATCGAGCAGGACTCGATGATCAGGATCCGCACCCGCAATCTGGAAGCCGAGCGGCAGGCGCTCGAGATAGAGCGCGAGAGCGAGACCGCGCGCCTGGAGCAGGAACGCGACATCGAGATGCGCCGCGCGCTCCAGCGCACGGAAGTCGCCCGCGAGCGCGCGCTGCGCGAGACCGAGGCAGAACAGGCGCAGATCTCCGCGCGTGAGACCATCGAGCGCGCCCGCATCGCCAATGACCAGGCGATCGCGGAGGCCCGCATCGCCTCCGAGCGCGAGACCCGCCAGAAGGAGATCGAGCGGACCCGCACCATCGAGGAAAAGGAGCTGCTGGCGCGCGAGGAGATCGAGAAGACCAGGATCGCCAACCAGCGTTCGATCGACACCACGCGGATCGCCTCGGAGCGCGAGGTCCGCCAGCGCGAGATCGAGCGGATGCGCACGGTCGAGGAAGCCGAGATCGCGGCGCGCGAAGCGATCGAAAAGGCCAGGATCCAGCAGGATCGCGTCATCACCGATGCCCGCATCGCCAACGAGGAGGAGACGCGCCGCCGCGAGATCGAGCGCACCCGCGCCGTCGACGAGGCCGAGATCGCCGCGCGCGAGGCGACCGAAAAGGCCCGCATCGCCCAGACGCTGATCGTCAATGTCGAGCGCATCTCCTCGGACGAGCGCACCCGCGCGCTGGAGATCCAGCAGGTGCGCGCCATCCAGGAGGCCGAGATCGAGGCGCAGCGCGCGGTGGAGGCCGCCCGCATCGCCCGCGAGCGGACACTCTCCGCGGAGCGCATCGCCGCCGAGCAGAACACGCGGCAGCTGGAGATCGAGCGCAACCAGGCGCTCGACGTCGCCGGCATCGCCGCGCGCGAGACCACAGAGGCCTCACGCATTGCCCAGGAGGAGCGCGTGCGCTCGCTGGAAATCGCCCGCAACCGCGCCGTCGAGGAAGCCGACATCGCCTCCCGCGAGGCGATCGAGGCAGCCCGCATCGCCCAGGAGAAGGCGGTTGCGGCCGAGCGCATCCAGGCCGAGCGCGACACCCGCTCGCTCGAAATCGAGCGCACCGGCGTGCTGGAGGCAGCCGAGCTGAAGCGGCGCGACGCCATCGAGCGCCAACGCATCACGGTCGATCTGGCGCTGGAGGCCGAACGGATCAATTCCTCGAAGAAGCGCGAGGTGCTCAATATCGAGCAGAAGAAGGCGATCGAGATCGCCGACGAGGACCGCGTCATCGCGCTGTCGACCAAGAAGTCCGAGCGGATCGATGCCGACCGCCAGGTCCGGCAGGCCGAAATCGTGGCGCGCAAGGAGGTCGAGACCACTGACGTCTCGCGCGAGCAGGCGCTGGAAGCGGCTCGCATCGAGCGGCGCCGCTCGATCGAGCAACTTGAGGTCGCCCGCGTTCAATCCTTGCAAGAGGCCGAGATCGCCTCGCGCGAGGAGGTCGAACGCGCACGGATTGCATCCGATCGGGGCCTCGACGAAGCCCGCGTCGGCCGCGAGCGCGAGCTGCGCAAGCTCGAGGTCAATCGCGAGAAGGAGGTCGAGACCGTCCTGATGGAGAAGGCCATCGCCATTCATCTGAAGTCTCTGGAAGAGTCCGCAGCCAAGGCATCGGCCGAGGAAGCCCGGATGCGCGCGACGGAAGCCACCGAGCGTGTCGTCACCGCGCGAGAGAGCGAGATCGCCAAGCGGCGCAAGACGATCGAGGTGTTGCTGGCGGAGAAGCAGGCGGAGGAGACCCGCATCGCGGCCGAGGCCGAGCGCGTGCGCGCGACCGTCGAAGCCGAGGCGCAGCGGATGCTCAACGAAGCCGAGAACGTGCTGACCGATCAAGCCCGCTACTCGCTGTTCCGCCGCAAGCTGCTCGACCGGATCGAGGGCATCGTGCGCGAGAGCGTCAAGCCGATGGAGAAGATCGAGGGCATCCGCATCCTCCAGGTCGACGGCCTCAACGGCAATGGCAATAGTGGCAATGGCGGCCGCAGCGCCACCGACGAGGTCATCGATTCCGCCCTGCGCTATCGCGTTCAGGCGCCGTTGATCGACTCGATCCTCGCCGACATCGGCGTCGAAGGCGGCAGCCTCTCCAAAATGCCGGGCCTGATCCGCGAGGCCCGCGACATGCAAGGCATCAAGGAAGCCGCGCGCAAGGGCGGCGGGGGCGGAGGTGGCGGCGACAAGCCGGCGGCCTCACCAGCCCCCTCGGCCGAAGGTGGCGCGCCGCCGGCCGATCGCGGACCGCGGAAGAAGGGCTGAGGTCGCACCATGGCTCGCGTTTACGTCTCCACCGTCGTCAATGCCCGCAACGACCGCGTCTGGGCGCGGGTCCGCGATTTCAACGGCCTTCCGAACTGGCATCCGGCGATCGCCGAAAGCCGTATCGAGGGCGGCGAACCCTCGGACAAGATCGGTTGCGTGCGGGATTTTCGCCTGCGCAACGGCGATCGCATCCGCGAGAAGCTGCTCGGGCTCTCCGACTACGACATGTTCTGCACCTATTCGATCCTGGAATCCCCGATGGGTGTCGAGAACTACGTCGCAACCCTGCGGCTGACACCCGTCACCGACGGCGACCAGACCTTCATGGAATGGACCGCCGAGTTCGACTGCGCGCCGGAGCGCGAGGCCGAGTTCGTCGGCAATATCGGCGGCGGCGTGTTCCAGGGCGGGTTCGATGCGCTCAAGCGCGTGTTCGGAGGCTAGCCGTGCCGCATGTCGTCAAGAGCACGATCCTGGACGCACCGACCGATGCGGTGTGGACCGTGCTGCGCGATTTCAACGGGCACGATCGTTGGCACCCGGTCGTCGCGACGTCCTCGATCGAGCGCGCGCAGTCCTCCGACAAGATCGGCTGCATCAGGCGGTTCAAGCTCAACGACGGCTCCGAGCTGCGCGAGCAGTTGCTGGCGCTGTCGGACCTTGAACAGTCCTTCAGTTATTGCCTGCTCGATACGCCGATGCCGATGTTCAACTACGTCGCCCATGTCCGACTGCTACCGGTCACCGACGGCGACCGCACCTTCTGGCACTGGGAGTCCCGCTTCACCACCAAGCCGGAAGATCGCGACCGCATCACGCATATGGTCGCCGAAGACATTTACCAGGCCGGGTTCGAGGCGATCCGCCGCCATCTGAAGGAGGCCGCATAATCATGGCCGTGACAGTGAAGACGTTTGCAAGCGTAAGCGAAGCGGCCGGGGCGCTGTCCTCTGACCGCAGCGCGCGCTATCTCGGCGGCGGCACGCTGGTGATGCGCGCGCTGAACGAGGGCGATGTTGCGATCGCGACCGTCATCCGCGCCCAGGATCAGGCGCTGACCCGGATCGACGCCTCCGGCCCGCGCGTCACGCTCGGCGCCGGCGTTACCTTCGCGCGCGTCCTTGCCGAGCGCGACCTCGCCTTCCTGCACGCGCCCGCCCGCTCGATCGGCGGTCCCGCCGTCCGCAACATGGGCACGGTCGGCGGCAATCTCTTCGCACCCAGTCCCTATGGTGATTTCACCGTCGCGCTGCTGGCACTCGATGCCACCGTCGCCGTGGCGGGCGGCTTTGGTTCACGCGACATCCCGATCGAGGAGTTTTTGCAGGCGCGCGACCGGCAGGCGGGAACCTTGGTGCTGTCGGTCTCCTGCACCCGGCCGGCGAGCAGCGAGGCGTTCCGCTATCGCAAGATTGCCCGCATCAAGCCGAAGGGAGGCTCGGTCGTCACGCTGGCGGCGCATCTGCCGATCAGTGGCGGTCGAATTGCAGGCGCCCGGATCGCACTGGGATCGATGGCACCGACCCAGATCCGTGCCCGTGCCGCCGAGCGTGCGCTGGAGGGCCGTTCGCTGGATGCCACGACCATTGCGGCGGCCGCATCCGCTGCAGCCGAAGGAACATCGCCATCCGACAACGCGCTCGGCAGCGCCTGGTATCGCCGCGAGATCGTCGGCGTCCACCTGCGGCGCCTGCTGACGGGACAGGAATAGGGCCCATGTCCAAGATCCCCCTGCAATTTCGTCACAACGGCCGCGACGTCGCGATTTTCGTCGATGGCGGCACCAATCTGCTGGTCGCGCTCCGCGAGCTGATCGGCGACATGACGCCGAAATTCGGCTGCGGCCAGGGCGGCTGCGGCACCTGCAGCGTGCTGATCGACGGCGAGCTTCATCTCTCCTGCCTGACGCTGGCGGAGACCGTGGGCGGCCGTTCCATCGAGACGCTCGACGGCATGAAGCAGGGCCCGAATTTGCACCCGCTGCAGCGCGCCTTCGCCGACCATTTCGCGGCCCAGTGCGGCTATTGCACGCCGGGGATGCTGATGGCGGCAAAGGCGCTGCTCGACCGCAATCCCTCGCCGAGCCGCGACGAAGTCGTCGAGGCCATCTCCGGCAATATCTGCCGCTGCACCGGCTACGAGCCGATCATCAACGCCATCCTGGCTGCCGCCGGCGGCCGGGTCAGCGCCTGAGGTCAACCATGCTGGAACTTCGCAAGGACATCTTCGCCGACGAGCGCGACGATAATCTCAATGAAATCGGCAAGGGCACCCAGCGCCAGGACATGCTCGGCCATGTCACGGGGACGTCGAGCTATTTCAACGACCACAAGCTGCAGGGCATGCTGCACCTGAAGGTCGTGCGCTCGACACAGGCGCATGCAAGGATCCGCCGCATCGATACGGCCGAGGCCGAACGTTCGTCCGGCGTGCGACGCATCATCCGCGGCACCGACGTGCCGGTCAATCTCAACACCTTGCTCAGCCTGATCAACTTCGGCAAGGACGACGAGCCGTCGCTGGCGGTCGACAAGGTCCGCTACAAGGGCGAGCCGATCCTCGCCATCGTTGCCGACAGCGAGCGCGAAGCGTTCGAGGCCATCGCGAAGGTCAAGATCGATTACGAACCCCTGCCGACCGTGTTCGACGTCGAGGATGCGCTGAAGCCCGGCGCGCCCGTGGTCAACGAGACCTATCCGAAGAACGCCTTCATCTATCACGATGCCTACGACCATCAGCGCCTGCGCTTCGGCGATGCCGACGCGGCGCTCGCGACCGCCGACCACGTGCTGGAGCAACGCTACCAGATGTCGCCGATCGAGCACGCGCCGACCGAGACCAACGGCGCCATTGCGGCGCCCGACACCAATGGCCGTTATGTCGTCTACACCTCGACCCAGGCGCTGTTCTTCTCCGTCGACACTTGCGCCAAGATCCTGGACGTGCCCTCCAACACCTTCCATTTCATCGGCGGCACCGTCGGTGGCGGCTTCGGCGGCAAGGTGGATACCTTGACCGAGCCGCTCGCCATCCTCGGCGCGATGCTGACGGGACGCCCCGTGCGCTACGTGTTCGGGCGCGAGGAGGAGATGCAATATGGGCCGCCGCGCGGCGCCGAACGCATCTACATCAAGGACGGCGTAATGCGCGACGGCCGCATCGTCGCCCGCAAGATCCACGCCTATTTCGACAGCGGCGCCTATACGCGGTTGTCGAGCTACGCCGCCGTGAAGTGCGCGGCACATCTGCCGGGCCCCTACACCATCCCGAACGTCTATGGCGACGTCTACTGCGTCTTCACCAATCGCACGCCTGCGACCGCGATGCGCGGCTTCGGCGTCACCGCGATGGACTTCGCGATCGAATGCCAGATGGACAAGCTCGCGAACCTCGTCGGCATGGACCCGATGGAGTTTCGCATTCTCAACGCCTATCGCGACGGCGACATGAAGGCGCACCGGCGCGAGGCCAAGAACACCGCGCTGATCGAATGCGTTCAGGTCGCCGCCGAAAAGGCCAAATGGCCGATCCGCGACGAGTTCAAGCGCGCCTCCTCGCGCAAGGACGGCGGCGGCAGCCGCGCGGCCATCCCGCCGACACCGACGGATTCGCGTAATCGTCCGGCTGCGCCTGCACAGCAGCGCACGAGCTATGACCGCGCACCGGTGACCGCAACGCGGGAACCGCCGCGTGATCCGCCCCCACCAACGCCGCCGCCTCCCCCGCCGCGTCCGGCCGCACCATCCCACGGTGCGACCCGGTTCTCGTCGGTGTTCGGCACCAGGAGACGCTGACATGACCCGGCATCGCGGACGCGGCATGGCGTCGATCAACTATCCCATCGGTATGAACCTTGGCGGCGATCCGAGCCAGGCCCTGGTTCACTCCAATCCGAGCGGCAAGTTCACGGTGGCGCTGTCGTCGATCGACCTCGGCCAGGGCATGAAATCAGTGACGCGGCAGATCTGTGCCGAGACGCTGGGCGTGCCGGTCGAGGACGTTTATGTCGACACGGCGGATTCCGACACCGGCCCGCATTGCATGGGCTCGTTCGCCTCGCGCGGCACCCACCGCGTCGGCAATGCCGTGATGGCGGCGGCCCGCGAGGCCCGTGGCGTGATGATGGAGGCCGCAGCCGAGGAGCTCGAGGTCAACGCTGCCGATCTCGAAACCGACGGCCGCGGCAACATCCATGTCAAGGGCGCACCGCATCGCTCGATCTCGACCAAGGACGTCGCGATTGCCGCGCAGTTCAAGCAGGGAAAGACCATCTCCGGCCGCGGCATCTTCCTCGTTCCCCTCTCCAACGTCGATCCGGAGACCGGCGAGATGTCGCCGGCGACCTGTTACGCCCATGCCTGCCTGGTCGCCGAGGTCGATGTCGACGACGAGACCGGCGAGGTCGCGATGGTCCGCATGGACTCCGCCTATGAACTCGGTCGCGCGCTCAACCCGCGTCTGGTCGAGCAGCAGCTGGTCGGCGGCGCCTGGATGGGCGTCAGCCACGCGCTCTACGAGACCCCGGAGCCCTATTATCCCGATCCCGTTCACGGCCCGCGCGACTTCGTCGAATATCTGATGCCCGGCCCCGGCGACATCTGCCCGCACGATATCGCGGTGCTGGAACGCCCCGCTCCCGATGGTCCGTTCGGCGCCAAAGGTCCCGGCGAGATGTGCGCCAACCCGGTGCTGCCGGCCGTCGCCAATGCGATCTTCAACGCCGTCGGCGTGCGCATCGACGACCTGCCGATCACGCCCGAAAAGGTGCTGCGCGCGATCAAGGCCCAGGGCGGCGCCCGGCCGCAGGCGCGGCGCTAGAGGATTGACCGTGGCAGTTCGCAGCAACATCGTCGGCATCGACAGCCCGGAGGCCTTGGAGAAGGCGCTGCGCGCGGCTTATTACCTCGCCGACGAGGGCCTTGCGACATCAGCCTATCTCGGCCTCGCGCTCGGCAAGCCCCTGCTGCTCGAAGGCGCGCCGGGCGTCGGCAAGACGGAGGCGGCGAAAGCGATCGCCGCCGTGCTCGGCCGGCGCCTGATCCGCCTGCAATGCTACGAGGGCATCGACGCCTCTGCCGCACTCTATGAGTGGAACTACCCGCGCCAGATGCTGGCGATCCGCCAGGCCGGCGACGAGAGCATCGACATCTATGGCGAGACCTTCCTGATCGAGCGTCCCATGCTGGCCACGCTCCGCGCGCCCGACTCCACCGTGCTGCTGATCGACGAAATCGACCGCGCCGATCAGGAGTTCGAGGCCTTCCTGCTGGAATTCCTCTCCGACTTCCAGATCTCGATTCCCGAGCGCGGCACGGTGCGCGCCGCCGAACGCCCCGTGGTCGTGCTGACATCGAACCGGACGCGCGATCTGCACGAGGCCTTGCGCCGCCGCTGCGTCTATCACTGGATCGACTATCCGACCGCGGAGCGCGAGGCGCGGATCATCATGATGCGCGCCTCCAGCGTCGCCGACGCCACCGCCCGCGCCGTCGTCGCGGCCGTCGAGAAACTGCGGCGCGAGCCCCTGAGCAAGGCGCCCGGCATTGCAGAGGCCGTCGACTGGGCGGAGGCTGCGACGCTGCTGCATAACGGCGGCGCGCGCTGGCCGGATGCGTTCAAGCGCTCGATCGGGGTGGCGCTGAAGGACGAGGAGGATCTGCATTTCATCTCGCCGCGGCTCGATGCCATGCTCGCGGAGGTGACCGCATGAACACCGAGCCGCAGCTCCCGCGCGCCGCGCGCATCTTCGTCGCCTTCGTCCCGCTGCTACGCGCGAACGGCTTTGCCGTCGCGCCGGAACAGACGACGACGTTCCTGGCCGCGATCGAGCTGCTCGGCCCGCGCAGCATTGAGCACATCAGGCAAGCCGCACTGGCGACACTGGCTCCCCCGCCCGAACGCCGCGCGACCTTCGACCGGCTGTTCGACCTGCATTTCCGCGGCAGCGAGGCCATCGAGCGTACCCAGGACGGCGAAGACGACGAGACCGTCCGGCTTCAGGAGGAAGGCCGCGGTGATGAGGAACCGCTTCTCTCCGATGAGGCCAACGAGTCCGGTCTCACCGCGACCCGAAGCGAGGCGCTGGTCGAGCGCCGTTTTGGGGCGACATCGAGCACGGATGCATTGCGCCGCCTGGCACGGGAGGCGCCGCGGCGGTTGCCTCGGCGGCGCGGCCATCGCCGCATGCGCGCCCGACGCGGGCCGTTTGCCGATCTCCGCCGCACCTTGCGCGACTCTGTCCGCAGCGACGGCGAGATCCTGCGGCTCGGCCACATGAAGCGGCGCCAGCGCCCGCGCAAGATGCTGCTGCTGATCGACGTTTCGGGCTCGATGAAGAGCCGCACCGAAGAGAACTTGAAGCTCGCGCATGCGCTGGTGCAGGCGGCACCCAGTGTCGAGGTCTTCACCTTCGGCACGCGGCTGACCCGCATCACCCGCCCACTGCGGCTGAAGCGCCGCGAGCAGGCCATGAACGCCGCCGCGCATCTGGTCAGCGACTGGGACGGCGGTACCCGCATCGGCGACGCACTTCAAGCTTTCCTCGCCGTGCCCCGCTTCGGCGGCTATGCGCGCGGAGCCGCCGTCGTGATCGTCTCCGACGGACTCGAGCGCGGCGAGACCGACGCACTTCGCGACGCCGTCGCGAAATTGTCGCGGCGGGCCTGGCGCCTGAGCTGGTTGACGCCGCTGGCGACGAGCCCTGGTTTCCGCCCGCAGACCGAAGCGCTCGTCGCGATCGAGCGCTTCGTCGATGACATCGTGGACGGCGGTTCGAGCGCGTCAATCGTCGCCCATATTCTGGCGTTGGGACGAAGGAGAGCAGCGTGACCGGCATTGTCGACGGCCATCATCATATCTGGCGGCAAGCCGATCTGCCCTGGCTGACCGGCCCCATGCAGCCCCGCATCTTCGGCCCGTATGAACCGATCCGTCGCGACTATCCGATTCAGGAATATCTCGATGACCTCGAGGGCGCCGGCGTCACGCGATCGGTCTATGTGCAGACCAACTGGGCCAACGACCGCTTCGAGGACGAGGCGGCCTGGGTGCAACAGACAGCGGACGAGCACGGCTGGCCGCACGCGATCGTCGCCTATGCCGATTTTGCCGTGGACGACGTGCGCCCGCAGCTCGATCGCCTGAAGCGCTATCCACTCGTGCGCGGCGTGCGCATGCAGCTGCACTGGCACGAGAACCCGCTCTACCGCTTTGCGGCCCGGGCGGACCTCTGCGCCGATCCGATGATCCGCCGCAACGTCGCGCGTCTCGCCGACTACGGCTGGAGCTTTGACCTGCAGGTCTTCACTCCGCAGATGCCGGACGCCGCTGCGCTGGCCGAGGCCTGCCCCGACGTGACCTTCATCCTCCAGCATGCCGGCATGCTGGAGGATCTCTCGCCTTCCGGCCGCGCCGCCTGGCGCAGCGGGATGGCCCGGCTCGCCGCCTGCCCGAACGTCGTCTCAAAGCTGTCCGGGCTCGGCACCTTCATCCATCGCAACGATCCCGCGCACATCGCTGCCGTGCTTACCGATACCGTCGCGATCTTCGGCGCCGAGCGCTGCCTGTTCGGCTCCAATTTCCCGATCGAGAAATTGTGGACCAGCTATCGCGAGCTCGTCGGCGCCTTTCGCGCGGCAGCCGCGCCGTTCAGCGCGGAGCAGCAGGACGCCATCTTCAGGACGACCGCGACGCGCGTCTACCGGCTTTGACAAACAAGAAACAGATGAGGGAGGGCAACGAATGGCGCTGGAGATCAAGATCCTGGACTATGGCGATATCGAATTGGAATCGAGCTTTCTGGTGCTCGGCCGCGACTGCGGCCGCACCCGCCGCGTCCTCACCCTCGGCTTCCTGATCCTCGGGGGGAAATATCCGGTCGTGGTCGACACCGGCTACCGCTCCAACCAGATCATGGAGACGCTGGGCATGCGCGGGCTGCAATACCACGAGAACATGATCGAGAACCAGCTCGCGCGCCACGGCGTGCGCATGGGCGACGTCCGCTTCGTCTGCCACACCCATCTGCACATCGACCATGCCGGCAAGGACGATCTGTTCCCGATGAACACGACCGTCGTGCTCAACCGCAAGGAGCTCGAATATTCCGTCTCCGGCCTGATGCATCCGCAATATCCGGCGCCCGACATCAAGCACCTGATCGACCGCCTGCACACCAAGAGCGCGCTACGCTTCCTCGACCTGGAGATCACCGGCCCGATCGAGCTGATGCCCGGCGTCTATTGCGACGCCGCCAACGCGCACACCGAGGGCTCGATGAACGTCATCGTCGAGACCGCCGACGGCATCGCGACGATCTGCGGCGACGTGATCTACGATTTCAACGACCAGATCGTGACGCCCTTCAACGAGATCAACGATTGGGAGCCGCGCACGACAGGCAATCATGGCACCAGCAAGCGCGCCGAGAAGGCCTCGATCAAGAAGCTGCTGAGCAATTCGCGCTATCTGCTGCCGGTGCACGACCGTCCCGCCAAGATCGAAGGCGGCAACGTCGTCGGGCGCCTGCACGATCAGGTCCCCGGACCGATCGTGCAGTCTTTGCCCGCGCGCAACTGGTTCCCGGCCTGAGATGATCTGAGGAATCGACCGATGACCCACGTCACCTTGCGAAGCGAATTCGAAACCCTGGTCGACCCCTACGCGCCGGTCGCGCAGGTCGGCACCGGCTTCGACTTCACGGAGGGGCCGATCTGGCATCCGGTCGATCACTATCTGCTGTTCTCGGACATGCCGGGCGACGTACGCCGTCGCTGGGACGCGCGGCGCGGTGTGGCCGAGGTTAAGCGTCCCTCGAACAAATGCAACGGCATGACCTATGATGCCGAGCTCAATCTGATCGTCTGCGAGCACGCGAGCTCATCGCTGATCCGCGAACGGCCGGATGGGCGGCGCGAGGTACTGGCTTCGCATTTCCAGGGCCAGGAGCTGAACAGCCCGAACGACGTCTGCGTGCACTCCTCCGGCGCGATCTATTTCTCGGACCCCTGGTACGGCCGCATGCCGGTCTATGGCGTCGAGCGGCCGCGCCAGCTCGGCTTCCAGGGCGTCTATCGCGTCGTGCCCGGGGGCGAGCCGAAGCTCGTGGTCGAGCGCAATTTGTTCGACCAGCCGAACGGGCTGTGCTTCTCGCCGGACGAGACGCTGCTATATGTCAACGACACGGTGCAAGCGCTGATCCGCGTCTTCGACGTCAATGCCGACGGTTCGCTGTCGAATGCGCGGGTGTTCGCAAGCGGCATCCGCTCCGAGTTGGAGGCCGGCCTGCCCGACGGCATGAAATGCGACCAGCATGGCAATGTCTGGGTCACCGCGCCTGGCGGAGTCTGGGTCTATTCGCGACACGGCGAACTGCTCGGCAAGGTCCGCGTGCCCGAGATGGTCGCCAACCTCGCCTGGGGCGGACCGGATTTCCGCACGCTGTATCTGACCTCGACGCATTCGGTCTACGCTATTCCGACCAAGGTCGGCCCGCGGCATGAGCCTTATATGAGCGGCCGGAGAAGCGGCGGCGGCCAGGCGGCAAGCGCCTCGCCGGCGGCGCCGATCCTCGCCGATGGCGACATGCGGCTCGATCCGCAGCGCTGTGCCATGATCATCCAGGACCTCCAGAACGACGTCATCATGGATGGCGGCGCCTTCGCCGAGTCCGGCGCGCCGGGACATGCGAAGCAGCAGCATGTCGTCGAGAATGTCCGCCGCCTCGCGGAGACCGCGCGGGCCCGCGGCGTCGCCATCATCCACGTCTGGTTCGTGGTCGAGCCGGGCGCGCCCGGCGTGACGCTGAACGCGCCGCTTTTTGAGGGTCTCGTCGACAGCAAAGCGATGGTGCGCGGCAGCTGGGGCGCGGCGCCCGTTTCCGGCCTCGAACCGCGGCCAGGCGATTTCGTCGTCGAGAAGATGCGGATGAGCGCGTGGGAAGGCACGCGGCTCGAGACAATCCTCAAGGCGACCGGGCGCGACATGATCATCAACACCGGTGCCTGGACCAACATGTCGGTCGAGCACACCGCCCGCACCGGGGCCGACAAGGGTTACTTCATGATCGTGCCCGAAGATTGCTGCTCGACCATGAACGCGGACTGGCACAATGCCTCGATCAACTTCGCCATGCAGAACGTCGCGATCGTCACGAGGGCAGACGCCGTCATCAACGCGCTGAGATGAGCGGTGGCAAAGCTCCTGCACCTCTCCTGCTCACCGCGCGCCGACTCCGAGTCGACCGCCGGCGCGCGCGTCTTTCTTGACGGCTTTCGCCAGGCCCGGCCGGACTGGGACCTCGACGTCATGGACCTCTGGCGGGAGCGGATGCCGGAATTCTCGGGCCCCATCGTCGAGGCCAAATATGCCCGGCTGAACGGGCAAGCGTTCAACGACGCGCAGCGCGACAGCTTTGCCGAGGCCGAGCGCATGGCGCTGCGGTTCTCGTTGGCCGATCGCGTGCTGATCTCGACGCCGATGTGGAACTTCGGCATTCCCTACAAGCTCAAGCAGTGGTTCGACATCATCGTGCAGCCCGGGCTGACGTTCCGGTTCGACCCGTCTCAAGGCTATCTGCCGCTGCTCAAGGACCGGCCGACGCTGGTGATTCTCGCCAGCGGCAGCGACTTTGCCACCGGCATGAACCGCGGCCGCATCGACATGGCGACGCCTTACCTGCGCGACATCCTGCGCTTCATCGGCATCGACAATGTCCGTTTCGTGCCGATCGGGCCAACCACGGGACCGCAGCAGCCGATCGAGGCCGCGCGGGACAGGGCCCATCGACGTCTGGCCGCAATGGCCACGAATTTTTGAGCACCTGGCAACGCCGCGCCGTCTAGGGAGGCCCGATTTCTGCTGAGGCTTGCGCATCCCCTGGTCGGGCTTGGCGATAGACGTGCCCCGGCTCCGCCCACAGGAATGCGGCGAGCGCAGCAGGATTGATTCACCGCAAGAGCACGGAGCGTGGTCCTGATATTCAGGCTTCCAATCAGCAAGGAATGGTCGGATGACGCTGAAGAATTGGTGCGCGGTTCTGGTGATTTCGGCGGGCGCGGTCTCATCCGCGATCGCCCAATCCGACTTCCCGCCCTCCGCGAACAGCAAGCAAGAAGCGCCTCGCCTCGTCGAGGTCATGAGCATGGCCCAACTTCAGCATCTCAAATTGTGGCATGCAGGCAAGGCGGGAAACTGGGACCTCGCCGCGTATGAATTGCGCCAATTGACCAACAGCTTGGCCGAAGCCGCCATTTTCTACCCGGCAATTCCGATTAGCAACGTGACCACGATGAAGGAGCCGCTGCTCTCGATCGCGGACGCGATCGCGGCGGGAGACAATCGCAAGTTCGCCGTTTCCATGCGCGGGCTGACCGACGGCTGCAACGCCTGTCACACTTCAATGGGACGCGGCTTCATTGCGATCTCCGTTCCGACCGGCGGGCAACCGCCCGCCAATCAGATCTTTTCGCCATCCGGAAGCGGCAGGAAGAAATGATGCGGCCGGGCCGAATGATCGCGGCCCCGGCTCTCGTGGCGGCGGGCCAATGATCAGGTGGCGTCTGGATAAATTCGCTCGCGGTGGACTTCCCGGCCGCTCTCATCGATGACGATGACCTGCAGGTCGGGATGGCCTTTCGGCTTCTCTCTGCGCACCTTATCGGCGAGATTCTTGCTGTGCACGATGGCGGCACCATCGCTCACCAGTTCCAGTCCGGACCTGTCCCGGGCGGGTACACCGTCCTTCATGTCGAAATAATATGTGGGCATGAACTCCTTCCCGCGTCTTCACGCGGCTCGTTTGACGCCATCATCCCGGGAAAAAGGAGCTGCCGAGGGTGGGGTGGCCCGCGGCGACCGGAAAATCAAATCATAATGGGACAGCCGGGTCGAAATCTTGACCCGGATCAAATCCGGGACAATCAGGCAGGTCTCAAAGGACCCCATTCTTTGCGTAGGGCAATCGCATATTTCAGCGATTTCGCCATGCTTCGAGACGCCCGCCGCTAGCGGGCCTCAGGACGAGGACCGAGTGCGCGGCACATCAAGCTGCCAGCGCCGTCATGCGGCGACCGGCTTGCTTCCTTCGGAGCGTTTACCTCGCAACGGCGCAAACTGCTCGGATGTCAGGGTCTCATTTGCGATCAACAGTTCGGCGCCGGCATCGAGATCTGCCCGCCGGTGCTGGAGGATCTCCCGGGCGCGGCGGCCTCCCTCCTCGATCAGGTTACGTACGGCGAGATCTATCTCGCGGCCGGTTGCCTCCGCGGCCGCAACGATCTTGTCCTGCGCCGCCACGAGAAAGGCCTGCGGCTTCGACGCATAGGTGCGTTGCCCCACCGTCTCGTCCATACCGTACTTGGTCACCATTTCGATCGCGACTTCGGTCGCACGTTGAAGGTCATCGGCTGCACCGGTCGAGATCGCCCCGTCGAAGATCAGATGCTCCGACGCGCGCCCTCCCATCAGCACCGCGATGCGGTTCTTCAGTTCCTCGACCGTCAGCAGGAACCTGTCTTCGGTCGGACGCTGAATGGTGTATCCGAGCGCGCCGATTCCGCGCGGGACGATGGACACCTTCTGCACGGGATCGACGCCGGGCAGGCTGGCCGCAACGAGGGCATGACCCATCTCGTGATACGCAACCCTGCGCCGTTCGCCCTTGCTGAGTACCCTGCTCTTCTTCTCGATGCCGGCGACGATCCGCTCGATCGCCGTGACGAAATCGTCGAACGTGACCTCCTCGGCGCTCCGTCTGGTCGCCGCGATCGCGGCTTCGTTGATGAGGTTTGCGAGGTCGGCCCCGGTGAAGCCGGTCGTGAGACCAGCCACCTTGTCGAGATCGACGTCTTTGCTGGTGTGAATCTTGGGGGCGTGCACCTTCAGGATCGCAACGCGCCCGATCTTGTCCGGCCGGTCAACCAGCACCTGCCGGTCGAACCGGCCTGCGCGCAGCAGCGCCGGATCCAGGACCTCGGGCCGGTTGGTGGCCGCCAGCAGAATGACGCCGGCGCTCGGGTCGAAGCCGTCGAGCTCGGACAGGAGCTGATTGAGGGTCTGCTCCTTCTCGTCGTAGCCGCCGAACGACTGCGGCCCGCGGCTGCGTCCCAGCGCATCGAGCTCATCGACGAAGATGATGCATGGGGCCGCCTTGCGGGCCTGCTCGAACAGATCCCGAACCCGGGCGGCGCCGACGCCGACGAACATCTCCACGAATTCCGAGCCCGAGATCGAGAAGAACGGGACGCCGGCTTCTCCCGCGACCGCGCGGGCCAGCAAGGTCTTTCCCGTCCCCGGCGGTCCAACGAGCAGGATGCCCTTGGGAACATGCGCTCCCAGGCGACCATAGCTCTTGGGATCCCTGAGGAACGACACCACCTCCTGCAGCTCGAACTTCGCCTCGTCCACCCCGGCGACATCGGCGAAGGTGACCTTGATGTCCTTCTCGACGTAGACCTTTGCGCGGGACTTGCCGATCGACATCAGCCCGCCCAGGCCCTGGGCGCCACCGATCCCGCGGCCCATCCAGAACCAGATCAGGAAGAAGGCGATGACCGGGAAGATCCAGGACAACAATGTCTGCAACGCTCCACCACCGGGAACGCCGGTAACGCTCACGCCCTTCGCCGCGAGCTTTTCGGCCAAGGCCATATCGACCCGGGCGGTGACGAAGGCGGATTTGCCGCCCGGAAGCGGCTCTTTCAATTTCCCCTGGATCGTATCCGAGCCGACGGACACCTCCGTGATCTTGTCCTGGGCGAGCAACTGCTCGAACTGGCTGTAGGGAATGGTTTCGGTCGAACTATACATAGCAAGGCCGAACTGCAGCATGACGAGCAGCAAGCCACCCGCCAAAATGGCAGCCATCGCGAGGCCCGGCTTCCGTGAACCTTGATCGGACTCCAACCTGCTTCTCCCATCGCCATCAGCTGCAGCTTGAATGGTAATGAGGAACAGCGGGTCTCCGCTTGATTCAGCTCAACACCGCCGACCGTGGCGGCGCATGGCGGTCCGGATAGGCGTCCGCGGAGGCCGGTGCGTTTTGCCCGGCCATCGCACGCCCTCCGATTGTGTCGGCGTCAATGCGACATCAGCAGGCAGGTCGGAGCCTGCTGCAACAGGCTCTGCGTCATGCCGCCGAAAATCCATTCTCCCAGTCGGCTATGTCCATACCCGCCGGTCACGACGAGGTCGGCACCGACGTCGGCGGCCAGCCGAACGAGATAGCCTGCGTCGGGTTCCGCCGTATGCACGCGCACCTCGTGCTGGCAATTGACGCCGTGCCGCTGAAGATACCTAGCAACGTCTCGCACCCGATCACGCGCGGAATCCTGTTCGCTCGACGTGCAGATTTCGGCGATCGTGACTTGCGAAGCCCGCGTCAGAAACGGCAGTGCATCGCGAACGGCCAGTCGCGCCTCCCGGGCATCTTTCCATCCGACCACGATCCGATCACCCGACAATGTGGTGACGCCGTCCGGCACCGCAAGGATCGGACGGCCCAGCCGCAACATGGCTCCGGCCGCATCGAGGTAGTGAGTGGATTTGGCCTTCAGCTGGCTGCGCCGCACCACGACAAGGTCCGCCGCCCTGGACTGCTCGACCAGGAATTCCGTCGGAAAGCCAATCGCCCAACGCCATTCCACCTTTTCGCTCGGCAGGCGAACGATGCGCCTGAACCAAGCCTCCTTGGCCGAAAGAGTTGCGCGCATGCGCTCGAGATCGTCGGCGGTCGTCTGCTCGATGATCACGCCTTCGGCGACGAACGGAGGCCCTGTTGCGATGGCCGAGACGCCGAGCAGGGCTGCCCCAAAGCTGTTCGCGACGCCTTCGGCGACGGCAATCTGCCCTTCGTCCTGCTGCTGGGAATCGACGTAGACCATGACGCTGGCAAGAGACATAGCGTTGCTCCTTTGCTCGGATCATCCCTTTATCTCGCGTTTCCCGGCTATCCCGTTGACGCAAATCAAGCGGTCCTGCGGACGGTCAGTTACTGACGTCCAGTCAAGCAAGGAATCGCTTCTCGTCAGATGACCGATTCATCCGTCGACATGTCAGGCAATCTGCGCCGCCGGCTCGGCCTTCCCTTGCTGGTCCTCTACGGGACCGGCATTACGATCGGCGCGGGCATCTATGTTCTGATCGGCGCCGTGGCCGGGCACGCCGGCCCATATTCCGTATGGTCGTTCCTGCTGGCAGCCTTGGTCATGGGGCTCACGGTGGCATCCTACGCGGAGATGGCGACGCGGTATCCGGTGAGCGCCGGTGAAGCAGCCTATGTGCGAGCTGCGTTCAATTCCCGGCTGCTCTCGACGATCGTCGGGCTCCTGACATTGTGTACCGGTGTGGTCGCAGCCGGCGCAGTCACTCTGGGGAGTGTCGGCTATATCAGGCAATTCGTCGATCTACCCCCGCCAGTCATCGTCGTCGCGGTCGTCATGTCGCTGGGAGCGATCGCGGCCTGGGGGATTCTTGAATCCGTCGTGTTGGCCGGTGTGTTCACGGTCATCGAAGCCGGAGGGCTCGCATGGATCATCCTCGCAGCCATTTGGCATATGCCGTCGTTCCCCTCGGCGCTCGTTGCCTTTCCTCCGATGAACGCAGCAGCGCTCTCGGGAATTGCCTATGCGTCCCTGCTCGCGTTCTTTGCCTTTGTCGGATTCGAGGACTTGGCGAACGTGGTTGAAGAGGCCAGGGTTCCGCACAGGGACATTCCGCGCGCCATGGTTCTCACCCTCCTGATAACATCAGTCCTCTACATTCTCATCGCTGCGATATCGATTACAGCCGTGCCGACCGATCGCCTGACCGCCTCGCCTGCTCCGCTCAGCCTGGTATTCCGCACCGTAACGGGCATGGAGCCCGTGCCGCTCAACGTGATCGCCGTCGTCGCAACGCTGAACACCGTCCTCGCCCAAATGACCATGGCCGCGCGCGTCATTTACGGAATGTCGCGGCAAGGCGACCTGCCGCGCCTGCTATCTCGTGTCCACGCGAGCACCGGCACACCCGTGATAGCGACCGGCCTGGTCATGCTTTCCGTGATCGCCCTCGCGCTCGCATTTCCGATCGAACGACTGGCCACCGGCACCTCGGTCGCCACGCTGGCGACGTTTGCGATGGTCAACCTGTCGCTGCTCTGCATTCGCGCGCGCCATGTCCATTCGGTCGAACGGCACGTTCGGGTCCCGATCTGGGTGCCGATCCTGGGGTTCTTGACATGTCTGACCATGATCGGGGTTGCAATCGCTTAGGGACCGCACTTCCCGGCCAAGGAGCGGGCTCTGTGCGGTCTTTCGCGAACAACGGATTGGGATCATCAAATGACGAACGATACCGTCGCTAGCTGTAGAAGATACCTCCGTCCACGTTAAGGGCTTGGCCGGTTACAAACGCTGAATCATCGGACGCGAAAAACGCCACGGGCCCGACGACGTCTTCCGGCTGCCCGAGCCTGTGCAGGTCCGTGACCTTTTCGAAATAGGCGACCCGCTCGGGATCGCGAAGATTGTTTATCCCCATCTCCGTCATGATGATGCCCGGGCATACGGCATTGACCGTGATGCCGAAGCCTCCGAACTCCATGGACGAAACCCGGGTGAAGCCGACCACGGCCGACTTCGACGCGGCGTAGTGGGACTGTCCCGGACCGCCCGTTCGGGCCGCGAGCGAGGCAATGTTGACGATCCGTCCGTATTTGCGTTCCTTCATGTGCGGCACCAAGGCCTGGGTCATCTGGAACACGCCGCGCGTGTTGACGGCGAACGTCTGATCCCAGGTTTCGGTGGTCAATTCGTCGATGGTCGCCAGCCTGAGTATTCCCGCATTGTTGACGAGGACGTCGACGTGCCCGAGATCCCGGACCGCTTCAGCCACGGCGCGCCTGCAATCGGCGGCGTTGCTGACGTCGCCCAGCACCGGGATGCAGCGGCGGCCAAGCTCCTTGACCTCGGAAACGGTCTCGAGGAGGACCTTCTCCTGCGCTGCGATGTCGGTCAGCGCGAGATCGTAGCCGCGCCTCGCAAGACCAAGCGCTATCGCGCGGCCAATTCCACGGCTTGCTCCGGTCACGATCGCATGTCGGGCCATGTTGCGTTCTCCCCTGTCGTTCGGATGAATGTTTCTTGATGGTGTGGATGGATCAGACGCGAGCCGGCTTGCGGACCGGGAGGCTGTTCATGGCCTTCACGGTCTCTTCGAACGACACGAGATTGGCGCCCGAGCCCAGCCCCGTCGCGACGATCGCGGCCGTCGCGGTCGCGAGCCTGGCGCAGTCGAGCAAGTCCCAGTCGCGCGCGAGACCGGCGATGAAACCGCCCGTGTAGGAATCGCCGCATCCCGAGGTGTCGCGAACCGCAACCTCGAACGCCGGCACCGTGAACTGACGTCCGTCACGCGTCATCACGAAAGAGCCATCGGCACCGAGAGAGATGGCGCAGGCCCCCGCTCCCCTCTCGATGAAGAACCGCGCACACGCGGCGGGATCGTCGGTTCCGACCATGGCACTGGTCTCGTCGATGCTCGGCATGAAGAAGTCGACGTAAGGCAGCAACGGTTCGACCAGCGCCAGCGTTTCGCCTCGCGCCTGGATCAGATCGAGCGTCGTCGTGCAGCCGGCCGCTTTCGCGTCCCGCAGCAAGGCAACGGATGGCGCGCCGTCCATCGCGAGCAGGGAGCCGACCCCGCCGAGATGCAGAATCTTGCTCCGGCAAGCGGCCATTTGCGCTTCGGGCGCGATCCGCCAGCGGGCAGAAGCCCCCCTTGCGTGCATGACCGGACGCGAGCCGTCGGGCCGGATCGGCAGGATCGTGGCCGAGGTCGGGCTGCCGGCCATCCGCTCCATGAGGGAAATATCGATGCCTTCGCGCTCCAGCGCGTTCAGCATCCAGTCTGCCTTCTCGTCGGAGCCGACGGCGCCAACCGCGAGCGCCTTCAGACCGAGACGCGCGCAAGGCACAACCGTTCCGCCGGCCGTGCCTGCCACCGCGAGCCGGATTTCTTCGATCAGCAAGCGTCCGCCACCGGGCGGAATCTCGGTGACCGGGACCCCCAGAATATCCAGAATATACGTGCCGCAGACGCTGACGTCGTGAGTGTTTGCCATGAGTTCTCGCAGGAAAGTGGTTTGAGCGGGATTCATCTAGCTCGGTTGCAGGGGAATCTTGAGCGCGCCGTCGTTGTCGCGCAGGCCGTACTGCCCCCACCGCTTCAGGATGCTGTCGATCTCCTCGTCCGGCAGCAGCGGAGGAGAGCCAAGCTGAAGACAACCGTGATATTGCTTGGCAAGCACCTCCACCTCCACCGCGAGCCACATCGCCTTGCGCAGGTTGGGACCTGTGGCGATCAGCCCGTGATGGGCGAGCAGGCAGGCGCGTCGATAGCGAAGCGCGTCAAGGGCCGCCTGCGACAGTTCGGCCGTGCCGTATTGGGCGTAGGGTGCGCAGGGGATGTCGTTGCCGCCGGCGGCAGCGATCATGTAGTGAATCGCGGGGATCGCGCGATTCATGATCGCGATGATAGTGCAGAAGATCGGATGCGCGTGAACGACGGCGCCGACCTCCGGCTTCGATCTCAGGATGTCGAGGTGAAAACGCCATTCCGTCGACGGAACGTTGCCGGCCGACGCGGCCCATGAACCATCCCACTTCATGGCCACGATGTCCTCGGGCTTCATGCGGTCGTATGGAAGACCGGACGGCGTGAGCAGCATGCCGTCGTCGGTTCGAACGCTGATGTTTCCGGACGTCCCCTGGTTGATGCCTTGCGCCGCCATCTCGCGACATGCGTCGATGACGGACTGACGAAGCTCGAGCTCTGTTTCGCGACTGGTCATGCGCTGTTCCGACTCCCGTTCATGTCGTTGCTCCAAGCTGAACCTGGCGGTCGACCAGCAGCCACGTGGTTCGTGCGACCGCCAACACGTCCTGTTCCGAGCTCAACAAGGCGCTCTCGGCAAAGAGCTTGCGGCCCTCCCGCCCGGTCGGCCAGGCCGTCACCACGCAACGATCGCCGGGGCGTGGCCGGCGCTCGATCCGCGCCGCCATGCGTCCGAGCAGGGCCGTCTCGTTTCCATTCAAGCCCAGGTGACGGGCACCCACGCTGCAATAGCCGGTCGGACAATCGAGGGCGGCCCAGACGAATTCGGGCGCGATATAGCCGTCCTCGCCGGACAGGCTGCCATGAGGTATCCAGGACGCTGCGAACACCACAGGCTTGCCCGGGACTGCTCCCGCCTGCACCGGACCTGCGAAGATCCGAAGACCGTCGCCATGGCCGCGCGCAGGGCCGCAGACAAAGCAGCCCGGAAGGTCGTGGGTCTGCGCGTCGTAGGGTGTTCTGGCGACCGCTTCTTCCGCCGCCTCGTAGCTCACGCCGGGAATATCCCGAACGTCCATCCTCGTTGCGGACGCCGTCGCGAGCAGCCTGTCGTTCTCGCGCAGCTCAATGGTGCCATCAGATGCGGTCAGAACGTCGAGCGGCCGCTCCAGCGGCGGTGGCGCGCGTAGCGTGACTTCGGCGTCTCCGGCGACGTGCCTTGCGACACATCCGCATACATAGCCTCCGTTGCCGGAGTTCGGCGGTCCCCGGAAGCGTCTGTCGATGACAAGCGATACCATTGCGGTCTTCGTCCGAGGCGTTCAGCGGCCCATCGCAAAGAATTCGTCGTTCGGACGCATGCTGGTGACGTTGGCGAGGCGGTTCGACATCCCGAAAAATGCCGCGATGGCCGCGATGTCCCAGACGTCCTCCTCCGTGAATCCGTGTCCCTTGAGATCCCGTACGTCGACATCGTCGACCTCATAGGCGCGCGCCGAGACCTTCATTGCGAAATCGAGCATCGCCCTTTGCCGCGCGGTGATATCGGCCTTGCGATAGTTGACGGCGACCTGGTCCGCGATCTGCGGATTCTTCGCCCGCACGCGCAGGATCGCGCCGTGTGCGACGACGCAATACTGGCATTGATTGGCGCTGCTGGTCGCCACCACGATCATCTCGCGCTCGGCCTTGGTGATCGGCCCGGGCTTGTCCATCAGCGCGTCGTGATAGGCGAAGAACGCCCGAAACTCGTCCGGGCGATGCGCGAGCGTCAGGAAGACGTTGGGCACGAAACCGGACTTCTCCTGAACCGCCTCGATCCGCGAGCGGATATCCGCAGGCAGGGTCGCGACGTCGGGGACGGGAAAGCGGCTGATGGCGGGTGCAGACATGTTGCAAGCTCCTGTTAGACTGCCGCGAGCGCGGCGAGCGTTTCCTGATAGGCCTCGAACGCATCGCGCCGATCGGCAGCGTAGGGCTCGACCCGCACGAGGCAGGTGTGGGCCGAACAGCCCTGGCCGAATTGAGACGTGCCGATGTCGAGCGTGAGCACGTTCGGATTGCCGGCAACCTCGAGGCCGCTATTGCCGGTCGGCGTGAACCATGCGCCGGTCGGGAGCACCAGCACGCTCCGGCGAACCTTGTCGGTGACCTCGGCCGTCGCCAGGCACTCCCCGCGGCCGTTCCAGATACGGATCGTCTGACCATCGGCGATGCCGAGAGCATCCGCGTCGTCGGGATGCAGGTGAGCCCGTTCACGGCCGTTGCGCTTCATGGCCCTGCTCGATGCGCCGGTTTCGAGCTGGCTGTGAAGACGGCCCGCCGGCTGGTGCGAGATGAGGTGCATCTGGCCGGCATCGGCGGCGTTGCCGAGCCATTCAGCCGGCTCGATCCACGCCGGATGCGAGCGACAATCGGCATAGTCCAGCCTGGCCAGAGTCGCGCTGCCAAGCACGATCTTTCCACTTTCGGTCCTCAGCGCATGGGCCTCCGGCTCGTTGCGGAAGTCGGCAAGGAACGTCTGCTCGGCCTTGACCGGGCAGCGAGCATAGCCGGCTTCCCAGAACGCATCGAAATCAGGCATCGTGAAATCGAAGCGCTTCGAAGCGTCGCTGCGGCACTCTTCGTAGAGATGCCGGACCCAACCCATCTCGTCCCGGCCCTCGTTGAAGCGATCGGCCACTCCGAGCTTGCCTGCAATGGCGTTGAAGATATCGAAGTCGGAGCGGGATTCGCCGAGCGGCTCGATTGCCTGCTTCATCGCCAGGATGAAGTCGGAACGCCTGTTGCCGGCAAGATCGTTGCGCTCGATCGACGTGGTCGCCGGCAGCACGATGTCCGCGCGCTGAGCCGTCGCCGTGAACATCGGATCCTGCACGATGATCGTCTCGGGCCTCGTCCAGGCGTCCGACAGGCGATTGAGATCCTGATGATGGTGGTAAGGATTGCCGCCCGCCCAATAGACCAGCCTCGTATCCGGATAGGTGCGGAGCTCGCCTTCATAGCTGAATGGCCGGCCGGGATTGAGCAGCATGTCGGTGATCCGCGCCACCGGGATGAAGCTGTCGATCGGTCTGGTCAGCTGTGAGATGGCCGGAGACCGGGCCAGGTTGAGCGGCGCTCCCACGCCCCCCAGGGAGCCGTAGCCGTAGCCGACGCCGCCCCCCGGCAATCCGATCTGGCCGGCAACCGACGCGAGTCCGAGCGCCGCCCAGAACGGCTGCTCGCCATGATGGGCGCGCTGCAGGCTCCAGCTCACGGTCAGCATGCTGCGCGTGTCGACCAGGCGCCTTGCGAGCCCTGCGACCTTCTCCGCATCGAGGCCGCAGATGCCCGCAGCCCAAACCGCCTCCTTGCGGACGCCATCCGCCTCGCCTTCGAGATAGCGAAGCAGGCGATCCGCGCCGCTGGTGCAGCGCGCCAGGAAATCCCTGTCGTGCCGGCCCGCCTTCACGATCTCGCCGGCAAGGCCGAGCATCAGCGCAGTGTCGGTGTTCGGGCGGATCGGCCACCATTCGGCGTTGACCCAGTCTGGCAGATCGTCCTTCAGCGGCGAGACATGAATCACCTTGACGCCGCGCGCGACGATTTTCCTGAGATAGGTTTCAAGTCGGTGGCTGCCGATTCCGCCGGCCTCGTTCTGCGCGGTTCGCGGCGAGAGCGCGCCGAACACCACCAGCGTTTCGGTGTGCTGCGCGATGGTGTCGAGCGTGTTCGCGCGGCCGCCGCATGCATCGTCGCTGCCCAGCGTGTGCCGCAGGATCACGGGACCTGCCGCGATCGAATAGGTGTCGACATGCCTGGTGAAGCCGCCAACCAGGTTGAGCATGCGCTTCAGAAGCGACGAGGCGTGGTGCAGGCGGCCCGAGTTGGTCCAACCGTAGGAGCCGGCGAATATCGACGCATTGCCGAAGGTGCCGGCGACGCGGCGCACTTCATCCGACACCAGCGTCGTTGCCTCGTCCCAGCTGACCGGCACGAACTTCTCCCGGCCACGGCCCCGGCGGTCGCTCTTCTCGCGCTTGTCCAGCCAGCCGGAACGGACCATCGGTCGCAGAACGCGGCGCGCCGGGTTCGCCCATTCGGCGACAGAATGGATGATCGGGGAAGGAGCCGGATCGTGCTCGAACGGCTCGACGCCCACGATGCGATTGTCCTCGACGAGGATCGTATACGCACCCCAATGGCTGCAGTGCGGGACCCGCTTGACCTCGCTCATGCGTCAACCGTCCCAAGCTCGCGCCGCATCTGCGCGGCGAATTCGGGATAGGTCTCGGCGAGTTCGTCGAACACGCGGCTGCGGAGCAGGTCGAGTGTCGCTCGATCAGGCAGCGCGGTCTGCCGCGGCTCGGCGTCATGGGCGAACCGAAAACCGGTCGCCTCCTTGATCTCCGCGAGATCATGCCCGGGATGGACGCTCTCCAGCTCGAAGCCCGGCCGCGTCTTGTCGAAGCGGAAGAGGCCTTTGCCGGTCAGCAGGGCGATAGGACCGCCGCTCCGGAAAACCCCGTCCGGACTGACACCCGGCGCACTGATGAAGTCCACCTTCTCGACGAAAACACGCGGCGTATGCTCCTCCCGGAACAGGATGACGCGCGGTACGACGAAATAGAGATAGGCCGACCCGAACGAGCCGGGCCAGCGCACGCTCGATCGCGGATAATCCCCGGCGCCGACGAGGTTCACGTTGCCGAAGCCGTCGATCTGGCCACCGCCGAGGAAGAACGCATCGATTCGGCCCTGCCCCGCGCAATCGAACAGTTCCGCCGAACCGTTGGTGAAGAAATTGTGCTCGACGGAGCCGAGAATGGAGATGCGTGGACCGACGGCGCCCTCCGCCTCCTTCATTGCACGCAGCAGCATCGCGCCGGCGGCGGGAATCGGAGACGAGGCGCCGACCGCGACATGCCTGACGCCATCGAGCAGCCGTGCGATCGTGCAGATCAGCACTTCGCGAGGGAGGACCTCGGCCATCACGCGGGCTCCATCTGCGCCTGGGCCATATAGGCGGAGAAGCCGTCGGCCGTCCGCGCGGCTTTCGCGTAGCGTGCGATCTCCGCGCTGTCTGTCGGATACTCGCCCCACAGGCCATAGGGCCACGCCCCCTTCGGGGCCAGCGCGACCGCCGTGACGTAGAGCGCGGGCAGCACGCCGGCAGCGCTCATCTCGTCCGCAAGCAGATTCTCCTCGACGATGCGCTCCACCGTGACGAGCGCGATCCGCGAGGCGTAGGCCATCGCGGCAAGCTCGCGGCGCCGTCCGATCCAGACATTGCCGAAGCGATCGGCCATCGGCACGTGGAAGATCGTGACGTCGGGCTTGATGGCGGGAATCAGCACGATCGGATCGCCTCCGTCCGCCATCGGATTGTCGACGACGCGCCAATCGTCGCGATGCCGGAGCAGATCCGTTCCGATCAGCCCCCGGAGCGGCATGAAGGGACTGCCCTTCTGCGCCGCCATCAGGCCCGCGTGGATGGCAGGGCACGTCGCGTCCTTGAGTCGAACCGCGCCTTCCTTGACGGCGGCGTTGAAGCGGGGCGCTCCGCCCGCTTCGCCAAGCGAGACGGCGCTGGTCTCCACCGTGCGGACCAGACCCGCGCCGACGAGCTGGTCGACCTGCAATCCGCCGGTCGGCACGCACACGAGATCGAGATCGCCCGCGCCATGCTCGATGATCGGCCGCGTCATGACCATGGAGACGCCGGCGTAATCCACCGGCAGCGCCACGCGCATGCCCGGCTCGATGTGCTTCGCCATTGCGCGAGGCTCGCTCAACACCATCATCCTCCCTGCGATTGTTCTATATTGTAGAACACTATTCCAAATAAATGTTAGACGGATTTGAACGCGACTGTCAATCTGACTTCACCGGATAGGCCTTTGTTTGCAGGGAATGTCGCCTGCGCAGGCGATCGCGGCGCGCGCGGCTGCGTCGCGGTTGAACGGCGCGACTTGACAAGTGCGCGCGCTACGCCAACAATAATTGGAATAGCGTTCTACAATATAGAACATGTGGGAGGGGAAGAATGGGTGAGCCCGCGGCTCTGCGCACAACGCGCTCCGGCGACGTAGGCGCTCGGACGTCGCCGAGCGGCCTCCCGCGGGAGCGCGGCACCATCGGATCAAGCATCGCCGTCCGCGACGCCGTGAAGCGATACGGCAGCTTTCATGCGGTCGACCGGATCAGCATCGACATCGAGCCGGGTGAATTCATCACGCTCCTCGGCCCTTCCGGCAGCGGCAAGACGACGCTGCTCAACCTCGTGGCCGGATTCCAAAGCCTCGACAGCGGCGAGATTCTCGTCGACGGCAAGCCCGTCCACAACGTGCCCACGCACAAGCGCGGCTTCGGCATGGTCTTCCAGAGCTACGCGCTGTTTCCCAACATGACGGTCAGCCAGAACGTCGCGTTTCCGCTTCGCATGGCGGGCGTCGACCGGGCAACCACGGACCGACGCGTCGCCGAGACGCTGGAAATCATGCGCCTGACGGAGCATGCGACGAAGTCCCCCTCGCAGATGTCGGGCGGGCAGCAACAGCGCGTCGCGATCGCCCGCGCCATCGTCAGGAGGCCGAGGGTCGTGCTGATGGACGAACCGCTCAGCGCCCTCGACAGGCGGTTGCGCGAATCGATTCAGATCGAGATTCGCGACCTGCACCGGACCATCGGCAGCACGATCCTGTTCGTCACCCATGACCAGGGCGAAGCCCTGACCATGAGCGACCGCATCGCCGTGCTCAACGCAGGCAAGATCGTCCAGATCGGCCGCCCGCTGGACATCTATCGACATCCAACGGATCGCTTCGTCGCCTCGTTCGTCGGCGAGAGCAACCTGATCGAAGCGGAGATTCTGCAGAAGCGCGGATCGACGCTGACGATGAAGAACCGCGCGGGATACGTGTTCAGCGCCGAAAGCCGCGACACGATCGACGTCGGGCGCGCAACCGTGCTGGTGCGTCCCGAACGCATTGCCGTATCGAACGAGCCGACTGCGAATTCCACGCCCGTCAGCGTCACGTCTGCGATCTTCCTCGGCGAGATCCTGCGGATCGAGGCGCACATGGAGGGCGGAGAGCCGCTCCTGATCAGGTGCACCGACATGGCGGACCGGCCCCTGCCCTCCGTCGGGGATCGTCTGCACGTGAGCTGGGGCGCAGCGGATTGCTGGGTGCTTGCATGAGCTCGGCATCGATCGGCGTCCAGGCGGACCGTCCTGCGGAGCTTGATCTCGTCAGGAGGCTGAAGGATCCGGCGCTGCTGCTGCTGCCGGCGCTTGCCTTCCTGGCCTTCATCTATCTCCTCCCGCTGATCGATCTGATCCGTATCAGCGTCAGCGGTCCGTCGTGGTCGTCGTATTTCGCGCGGGTGTTCGCGATACCGCTCTATTGGGATTCGCTCGTCCGCACGATGCAGATCTCGGTGACGGTCGCAGGCCTGTGCCTGCTGTTCGGATATCCGACTGCGCTGCTCATACATCGCAGTCGCGGCATTGCCCAGGTCCTGATCGCGACCGCGATCGTGCTTCCCTATTTCATCGCCATCCTGATCCGGACCTACGCCTGGATGGTCCTGCTCGGCCGCAACGGGCCGGTCAACAAGCTGCTGGTCTCGATCGGCATATTGAGCGAGCCGGTGCAGCTTCTGTTCAACCGCGGCACGGTGCTTCTCGGAATGACCGCGGTGCTTCTGCCGCTGATGGTGCTGACGATCTATTCCAGCGTGGCGCGCCTCGACCAAAGCCTGACGCGCGCGGCGCTGGCCAGCGGCGCCGGGCCTCTTGCGGCGTTCTGGCGCGTGTTGCTTCCGCTGACCTTGCCCGGGATGGGCGCCGGCTTCCTGCTGGTCTTCGTCGCCGCGATCGGCTTCTTCATTACGCCGACCCTGCTCGGGGGACCCGGTGACCAGATGTTCGCCATGCATATCACCCAGCAGGCGGACTCGGTCACGTCGGAGGGATTCCTGCAAGCCTTGGGCGTGGTGCTGCTGACGATCACGCTGGCGGTGGTCGCGGTGGCCGGACGTTTCCTCGGATTCGAGTTCATCTGGGGCGGCCGCAAGCTGACGGAGGCCGCGCCGAGAGCCACAGATCGCCACGCTGGCGACGTCGGCCGCCGCAGCTTCGGCGCCTCGGTTGCCGATTTCATCGGTTGGCCGCTCCTGCGGCTGTTCGGGCGGCTGCCGGCGAGCTGCGGGGCCTGGACCGTGCGCCTCATGGGCGGCCTGGTCATTGCCATTCTCATCCTGCCGATCATCGTGGTGATGATCATCTCCTTCAGCAGCGCGAGCTATCTGACCTTCCCGCCGCCGGGCTTTTCATTGCGCTGGTATGAGCAGTTCTTCTCCGATTCGAACTGGATGCGGGCGTTCTGGACATCCCTGGTCGTCGCGGCGATGTCGGCCGCGATCGCGATCGCGCTGGGCGCCTCGGCGGCCCTCGGCATCGTCAGGAGCAACATTCGCGGCAAATCAGCCATCATGCTGCTTCTCGTGAGTCCGATCATCGTTCCTCCGGTCGTGCTCGGCCTGTCGCTCTACAGCCTGTTCCTGCGTTTCGATCTCGTCGGCTCCGTGTTCGGCCTTGCCGCCGCGCATGCGATCGGCGGCCTTCCCCTCGTCGTGGTGATCCTGTCCGCCTCGCTTCAAGGCGTCGATACCAGGCTCGAGCAGGCAGCGGCCGTCCATGGCGCGTCCTCCCTGACGGTGTTCCGCCTGGTGACGCTGCCGGCCATCATGCCGGGCCTTGCCGCAGCGACGTTCTTCGCCTTCCTGCATTCGTTCGATGAACTGGTGTTGACGCTGTTCCTGTCGAGCGCGGAGCTGAAGACGCTTCCGCTGATGCTGTGGGGCGACGTCAACTATCGGCTCAACCCGGTGCTGGCCGTGGTCTCGACGCTGGAGGTGCTGCTGGTGGTCGCAGGGCTCGCCCTTGCACGCCCCGTTCTCGCGACGTCGCGGAAGGCGACGTCACAATGATCGATTTCAACTGGAGGAAAGAGAAAATGCTGGGAATGAAACGCTGGCGGCTATCGGCTTCCGTATTGGCCTCGGCCCTGTTCGTCGCGATGGGAACGGGTCTGGCTCAAGCGCAGAGCAACGTCGTGATCATGCAGGATCCGGGCGGCGGGTATGGCGATGCATTGCGCAAGGTCATGTACGAGCCGTTCGAGAAGGAGACCGGCATCAAGGTCGTCACCGTCCAGGAAGCCCGTAGCGGCCCGCGCATCAAGGCTCAGGCCGAAGCCGGCAAGGCGCAATGGGACCTGACGTTCATCTTCGACCAGGAGACGAAGCTGCTCGGCGACTGCTGCCTGGCCGATATCGACTATTCCAAGCTGTCGGACGGGGCGAAACAGACGCTGGCGGCGATGCCGGACAATTTGAAGCGCAAGAAGGGCGTGGCCTTGCAGGTGATCGGCGTCGGCCTCGTCTACAACAAGGACAAGTTCAAGGGCGAAAACGTACCGACGAGCTGGGCCGACTTCTGGGACGTGAAGAAATTCCCCGGCCGGCGTTGCATGCCGGCCTGGCCGCGTTTCGTGTTCGAAGCGGCGCTGATGGCCGATGGCGTGGAGAAGAGCAAGCTCTACCCGATCGACATGGAGCGGGCGCTGAAGAAGGTCAAGGAGATCAAGCCCCACATCGCCAAATGGTGGACGACGTCCGCACAGCCGCCGCAACTCCTGCTCGACGGCGAGGCCGACATGTGCATGGCCTACACCGGCTCGATGAGCAAGCTCGCCCTGGAGGGCGCGCCGATCGACCTGACCTTCAACCAGGGCTTCGTCTACTACGACTTCTTCTCGATCCCCAAGGGGGCGCCAAACTACGACAACGCGCTGAAACTGCTGTCCTGGCGGCTCGAGCCCAAGCGCGCGGCGCAGCTGACCTCGACCTTCCCGGTCGCCCTCCCCTCCCGGGTCGTGTTCGAGGCGGCGACCGACAAGAAGCTCGCCCGCTACTGGGCCAACAACCCGGACAACATCTCGAAAGCGATCGAATGGAGCCCGGATTACTGGGGCGCAGCTTCGCCGGCCGGAAACTCTACCAACGAAGAGTACGGCCAGGAGAAGCTCAACGCCTTGCTGGCTCAATAAGCAGGCCGATCCGCAGATGTCCCCGATCCGCTGGGATCGGGGACATCCGATCCCCGGGACTATGGCCGACCGCCCGACCATGCTAGATCGGACGAAAGATCATTCTATTTCGGCGGACGGATGGACAAGGCTTTTATCAAGGGACTGCGTCTGCTGGAAACGCTTGCTCTGAGCGAGCAGCCTCGCGGGGTCACGGACCTCGCGAGCGAGTTGAAGCTCACCAAGAGCAACGTGCATCGGCTGCTGATGACCTTGCAGTCCCAAGGATACGTGCGCCAGATCCCCCCACACAGCATGTATGAGCTCACGACCAAGATCTGGGCGCTGGGCAGCCACGTCATCCACCGGATGGACCTCATCAACGTCGCGCGGCCGGCGATGACGAAACTCGCCGAAATCACCGGCGAAACCATTCATCTTTCGGTGCTCGAGGACACCGAAGTCGTCTACGTCGACAAGATCGAAAGCGCTCACCATATTCGCGCGCACACCAGCGTGGGTATGCGTGCCCCCGCCTTCACCATGGCGACAGGAAAGGCGATGCTCGCATATATGCCGGATGACTACCTCGAGCGGTTCCGGCCGCATCTCCGGCGGTACACCGAAGCGACGCGAACGACGATCAAGGAGCTGCGCGACGACATCGAGCTGGCGCGCGCGCAGGGTTACTCTTCCGTGCTGCATGGCGAGTGGCGCGAGGGCATCGCGGCCTGCGCTTGCGCGATCCTCGGCCGCTCCGGCGAACTCGTCGGAGCGATCGGTATGTCCGGCCCCGACAGCCGCATCAAGCGCAAGCAGATCAAGGAATATTCAGTTCACGTGATGGAGGCAGCCCGAACCATCGGCGCCGCCCTTGGCTATTCCAGGCCGGCGGCATACCCCGCCGTCAAAAGCCAATCGTCGGATCCTGCGCCTTCACATCAATCACGACGCGCCCCTTGATCTTGCCGTCGCCGGATTCACCCCCCGCGCCGCAATGCGGCCAACTCTTCGAGAAGGGCTACGGTGGTCGTCAGGCTCTGGCTCGGCGGAGTCATCAGACTGGCCACCTGCCGCGCCCGAGCTGCACAGCCTGGCTCCAGAACGGTCCTCAGGTCATGGCGAAGGGTCGCTCGCGTCGTTGCGGAGAAACGACGCGAGGTGCCGACACCCAGGCGCCTGATCTGTGTCGCCCAAACCGGCTGGTCGGCGCCGATCCAGAGCACAAGAGTTGGAACGCCGGAGCGCACGCTGGCGGCCGTGGTGCCGGCGCCGCCATGGTGAACAGCGGCGCGGCATCGCGCCAGGACCGCGGCGTGATTGACCGAAGGCACGACCATGACGTCCAGCGTGGCGGCCGTGCGTTCAAGCGGCATAGCGCCCGAACAGATCAGGGCACGCTCTCCGAGTTCCCGGCACGCATTTGCGATCATCGCAACGGTCTCGGCCGGCCTGTCGACCGGCATGCTGCCGAACCCGAAATAAATTGGCGGCCAGCCGGCGGCGATCCAGGAATTCACGGAATCATCGAAGTCGGTGGCGGATTGCAGGGTCAGTGTGCCGACCAGCGGCCTCTTCCAGCCCCATTGCGCCTCGAGCCCGGGGAAGAACACCTTGTCATAGGCTTGAATCTCCAGCACGCCGGATTCGACCATACGGCGCACGGCACGAATTCTGGAGTGCGGAAGCCCAAGGGCTCGGCGCTGCGCGTTATAGGCCGGCCGCAACAGGCGCCAGTGCGACCACTCGGCGACCGACCACAAGGGTTCGACCAGACTCAGGGGTAATCGAACCGGCAGGATGTGGTTGTTCGCCCGAACGGGGAAGTAATGAAGGGCGGCGAACGGCACCCCATGGGCCTCTGCAACGTTGGCGGCCAGCTCCTGATAGGTCGTACCGCTCAGAATCATATCGGCGCCGGTCACCTGCCTGGTCAGGGTCGCGCTCATGTCCGCCCAGCCGTCGGCGAGGTACTCTCGCGCCTGCCTCAGCACCTTGACCGGATTACGCAACTTGAACCAGTCGTGAAAAACCTCCGCCTCGAGCTGGCGCTGGGAATCGGGGCCGTAACAATCCACCGAGCATAGACCGGCCGATTTGGCGAACCCGACGAGATTGGGAGGCACGGCCATCCTAACGTCGTGACCGCGGCGCTGCAGCTCACGTGCAACCACAGCCGCAGGCTCGATGTCTCCTCGTGTCCCGTGGACTGCGATGGCAAACTTGATGGTCCCGCTCCGGTTTTCGCGGAGCCGAGTATGGCGGTCGCGCGGCGCGGGTGCCATCGGCTATGTTTAACACCCTGAGAAGATTTGGAGAATACGAACTGATGGATGTCAAGCGCGGCGCTTTCTGCTAATTGACAGTGGTCAAGCGCATGGCTTACGGCTTTCTCGATTAGACATTTTCTTCAAAGTCTGCGCTGTTTTGTTCGAAAGTCCATGATCAGACCATGACTTTGCCCCAGGCCCTGAGCGACGGCGCACCCGACGCCTCCGATCTGTCCGCCCTTGCCATCGACCGTAGCGCTGGCTCGCGGCGCCGCAGGCAATCCCGCCGCCTCCTGGGACGGGTCTTTCTCGTCGCGCTGCTCGTCGGCATCGCCGGCGCGATCTGGGTGTGGCGGCGGCATACGCAGATCGTCGTCGAAACGGCGGTCGTCTACTCCGTCTATCCGTCGCAGGCGCTGACGCTGCTGAACGCGACAGGGTACGTCGTTGCGCAACGCAAGGCGTCCGTCGCCTCGAAGGCGACAGGCCGTCTCGAATGGCTCGGTGTGCTCGAAGGCAGCAAGGTGCACGAGGGTGAGCTGATCGCCCGGATCGAGAGCAGCGACACGGCGGCGGTGCGCGACCAGGCAGCCGCCAACGTGCAGGTTGCGGAGGCCAACCTCGCCCAGGGGCGGGCGGAGCTCACGCAGGCGGAAATCGCGTTCAAGCGCTCCGAGGCCCTCGGCGAGAAGAACATCATCAGCGACTCGTCGCGCGAAAGCGCCGAGGCACGCCTCGCCAAGGCGCGCGCTGCCTTTGCCGGATACGGGGCCGCCATCGCCGCGGCGCAGGCCAATCTCCGCGCCTCCGAAGTTGCCGTCGGGCAGACCCAGATCCGAGCGCCGTTCGACGGCGTCGTCCTCACCCGGCACGCCAACGTGGGCGACACGATCACGCCGTTCTCGCAGGCGGTCGACACAAAGGGCGCGGTCGTCACCATTGCCGACATGGACTCGCTGGAAGTGGAAGCCGACGTGGCGGAGTCGTCGTATCTCAGCATCCACGTCGGACAGCCGGTCGAGATCCAGCTGGACGCGATCCCCGGCGAGCGTTTCGAGGGCGTGGTCAGCCGGATGGTGCCGACCGTGGATCGCGCCAAGGCGTCGACCCTCGTGAAAGCCCGGTTCGTGCAGCGCGACCCGAGAATGCTTCCGGACATGAGCGCCAAGGTGGCTTTCCTCGAGCGTGAAGTTTCCGAATCGGAGCGCAAGCCTGTTCTTGCAGTGCCGATGGCGGCCGTCTTCGAGCTCGATGGGCGACAGCATCTCTATGTCGTCGAGGATGGCAAGGCCCGTCTGCGGAGCGTGGATCTCGGAGCGAAGGTGGGCGATCAGATCGAGGTCCGCGACGTCAAAGCCGGCACGCGCGTAGTGGTCCGGCCGCTGGAAGATCTGGTCGACGGGCGCGCAGTGAAGCAGGCCACGAAGTGACCGTGCTTCACATCTCCGAGGCGCGCACCGGAGAGGACGTTCTGATCGCGCTGAGCGACGTAAGCAAGAGCTACCGGCGCGGCGCGCAGATCGTCCCGGTCCTTGCCAAACTCACATTTGACATCCGCCGCAAGGAGTTCCTCGCCCTGATGGGCCCGTCGGGGTCGGGCAAATCGACAATGCTCAACCTGATCGCCGGCATCGACAGTCCAGACCAGGGCTCGATCAAGGTGGGGGACGAGGACATCACGCTGCTTCCGGAAGCCGAACTTGCCGACTGGCGCGCGGCGAACGTGGGCTTCATCTTCCAGTTCTACAATTTGATGCCGGTGCTCACGGCCCTCGAGAACGTCGAGTTGCCTCTCACGCTCACGAGCCTGGGGCGGCGCGAGCGCCGAGACCGCGCGCAACTCGCGCTCAGCCTGGTCGGCCTCAGCGATCGCGTCAAGCATTTGCCCTCGGAACTCTCGGGCGGACAGCAGCAGCGCGTGGCCATCGCGCGGGCGATCGTAACCGACCCGACGGTGCTCGTGGCCGACGAGCCGACGGGCGACCTCGACCGGCAGTCAGCGAAGGAGGTGCTCGAGATCATGCAGCGGCTCAACCGCGACATGGGCAAGACGATCGTGATGGTCACGCATGATCACCGCGCCGCCGCGCATGCGAAACGCATCATGAGTCTGGAGAAGGGCGATCTCTCCTATCTGGTGGAGCAGCGGCTTGAGTGAGTGCCGGTCATGAGCCAGTGGCTCACCCTCGTGGCACGCAACGTCTTGCGCCACCGGCTCCGCACGTCCCTGACGCTGGTCGGTCTCGTCGTCGCGATCCTCGCCTTCGGCGTGCTCCAGACCGTCGTCAAAACGTGGTATGCGGGGGTGGACGGCGCCGTCCCTTCGCGGCTGCTGACCCGAAACGCCATCTCCTTTGCGCTGCCGCTACCGAAATCCTATCAGAAGCGCATCAGCGCCGTCGAAGGCGTGCGGCGCGTCACCCACCTGAGCTGGTTCGGCGGCGTCTACAAGGATTCGAAGAACTTCTTTCCCCAGTTTGCGATCGATGCCGCGAGCTATCTCGACATGTTCCCCGAGCTCCTGGTTCCGGACGAGGTGCGGCGTGCCTTCCTGCGCGAGCGCCGCGGCGCGATTGTCGGGCGCAAGCTCGCCAAACGCTACGGCTTCAAGCCGGGCGACGTGATCCAGCTGCGCGGGACCATTTTCCCCGGCAATTGGGAGTTCTTGATTTGCGGTGTCTTCGACGGCCGGGATCCCAAAACCGATACGTCGCAACTCTTCTTCCGCTGGGATTACCTGAACGAAACATTGCGTGTGCGCTCCAAGGCACAAGCCGACCAGGTGGGCGTGTTCGCCGTGGACGTCGTCAGCCTGGATAGTGTCGCGGACGTCAGTCAGGCCATCGACGAAGTGTTTCGAAACTCGCTTGCCGAGACGCTCACCGAGACCGAGCGCGCGTTCCAGATCGGGTTCGTCAAGCAGACGGAGGCGATCCTCATTTCCATTCGCGTCGTCTCCTTCGTCGTGATCTTCATCATCCTGGCGGTCATGGCGAACACCATGGCGATGACGGCCCGCGAGCGGCTCCGCGAGTATGCCACTCTGAAAGCCATCGGCTTCAGCCCCGGCTACGTGGCGCGATTGATCCTCGCAGAATCCGTCCTGATAGCCTCGATCGGCGGTGCGATCGGCATCGGGCTCACGCCCCCGGTCGCCGCCCACCTTGCCGAGCTCTCCGCCACGCTGTTCCCGACCCTGATCGTGAGCGTCAATACTGTCATGCTGCAGGCACTTGCGGCGGTGGTGGTCGGAATCCTCGCCGCGGCCCTGCCGATGCGCAGGGCAGCCCGCGTCAGCATCGTCGACGGCCTTCGGGCGTTGGGCTGACCATGCCGTTGCTGCTCTCCTACAGCTTGCGAAACCTGCAGGAGCGCAAGCTCACCAATTTGCTGACCGCGACGGGCATGGCGCTCGTGGTATTCGTCTACGCTGCCGTGCTCATGCTCGACTCCGGACTCAAGCAAACGCTCGTCGCGACCGGCGAAGACACGAACGTCATCTTCGTGCGCCGCTCCGCGGAAGTCGAGATCCAGAGCCTGATCGACCGCCGTCAGGCCAGGATCATCGAAAGCCAGCCCGAAATCATCGTCGGAGCCGAAGGAGCGCCGCTCGTATCGAAGGAAGTGGCGGTTCTGATCTCGCAGCCAAAACGCAAGACCAGGCAGGCGAGCAACCTCCTGATCCGCGGGGTCGGTCCGGCCGCTCTGACCGTGCGCCCGCAAGTGCGGATCGCCGAGGGGCGCATGTTTCGCCAGGGGTCCAACGAGATCGTCATTGGGCGCGCCCTCGCGGGACGTTTCGAAGACGTCGAGATCGGATCGAGCCTCCGGTTTGCCCAGCGGGAATGGAGGATCGTAGGCCGGTTCGATGCGGGCGGCAGCGGGTTCGATTCCGAGATCTGGGGCGATAGCGAGCAGCTCATGCAATCGTTCCGCCGAGACTTTTTCTCTTCGATCACGGTACGGCTCG
This sequence comes from Bradyrhizobium symbiodeficiens, assembly GCF_002266465.3. Taxonomy (NCBI): domain Bacteria; kingdom Pseudomonadati; phylum Pseudomonadota; class Alphaproteobacteria; order Hyphomicrobiales; family Nitrobacteraceae; genus Bradyrhizobium; species Bradyrhizobium symbiodeficiens. The sequence continues at coordinate 5,458,307 of NZ_CP029427.2, forward strand.
CCGATCGTTCCGGCTTCGACGCCCTCAAGGCGCGCCTCGAAGCGGATCCCCGCCTCACCATCGAGGCCAAGCGCGAGCGCATCTTCTATGAGGAGCAGTCACGCCTGCTCTCCGGGTTCATTCAGATTCTCGGGCTCACGCTTTCGGGGATGTTCTCGCTCGGCGCAGTCATTGGCGCCACGATTACGATGTACGCGGCCGTGGCCAGCCGCATGATGGAGGTAGGAGTGCTGCGCGCGCTCGGATTTCGGCGGTCGCGGATCCTGATTGCATTCCTCGTCGAGGCGCTGCTGCTCGCGCTGATCGGCTGGGCCATTGGAATCCTGTTCGCGTCACTGATGACGCAGGTGAAGATCACGACGCTCAACTGGACGTCACTCTCCGAGCTCGCATTTCGGTTTGTGCTGACGCCCGGGATCGTGCTGCGGTCGCTCGTCTTCGCCCTCTTGATGGGCTTTCTCGGCGGTTTCCTGCCGGCCGTGCGGGCCGCCCGCATGAAGATCGTCGACGCCCTGCGCGTCGCTTGAGCGCTCGGCAGGCGTTGCACCATCCGCCTCGTCGACCGGCAATCGTCAGCCGATCGTCCCGCACAGGCCCATGTCCGCGAGCGCATCGCGCACGAATGGCATCAGCTCGGCGCGGGACGTGACGCGGTCTGGCGCGTATCCGGACACGGTCATGAATAGCCGCTCGCCGACGCGATAGCAGGGGATGAATAGCACGCCGCCCAGCCGCTCGAGTTCCGAAGCTGTATAGCACTCCAGCAACGATATCTGCAGGAGCGATGCCTCGCCGCAGGGGCGGTTTACGTCAAGCGGCAATTCGCCAATAAGACTGCATCCAACCGGCAGGTCCGCCCCGAGCGCCTCCCGCTCAAGACGGCGCGCCAGCCACAACGGCACATGGGGGATCAGCGGAAACAACGGCGACACATCGTCGCCGTTTCGGACCAGCGAGGCCAGCGCAGCCTTGAGATCCCGCTGCAAGGCGCGCGCATCGCTGCGGCAAGCATCGGGGTCCGCCATCACCGTGATCGACCGCAGCGCGTTGCCGCGCCGATCATTCGAATGACGGTCGCTGACCGGCAGCACCAGCTTCACGCGTCCTGATGCGTCCACGCGATCCATCCTGAAAGCGAGCCGTGCCGCGAACGCCATGATCAGCGTGTTGCTCGCGACGCCCAGATCCGACGCACGCTGTTGACACGCTCCTGCGTCCATGACCACCTGCACGAGCGGCACGTCCACTGCCGGCTCAAAATGATACCGGCTTCGCGCGCGCGGCTTCGAGCGAGGCAAGCTCGTCCGTCCCCTGCCCGAGCGCCGCGTGAGAACCACCATAGCGCGCCAAACATCAGGCAGGGTGCGCAGGCTCTCGACGCTGTCGCGCGCCAGCATCACTGGAGACCATCGCCAAGATGGGGCCGGGAACCCGTAGCCGGGACGTCGACCAGCCACCGCGTCGGCGATGGTTTGGCTGGTGGCCTGCATGTCGGCGATCGTATGCGACACCAGCAATGTCAGCGCGCAGCCACCGCCTTCCAGTGCCTGAACTGCCAAGCGCCAGCCTGGCCCACGCTCGGGATCCACCGGTAGATCGAGCAGCAAAGGTCGTAACCTGGGGAGCGACCCGTGACGAAACCACGCCACCGGGCCCGGCACGGGGTTCGCCACCCAACGGTGCCGCCCCCATGGCAATGGTGAACGCTGCAGGAGGCGTCCGAGCAATCCGTGTGCGAGCCGCTCGCTGAATTGCGTCACGGCGGCCTCGTCAATCTCGTGAGGATATAGCCAGGTGAGTTGCAGTGCCGGCCCGCGTCCGAGCGCCCGCAATCCGACGAATGAGGCCTGGTCCATATAGCACAGGACGTCGTCCGCCCTGACGTCGAGGTTGCGCCCCCCGCCGCCGCGCCGTCCACGCCGTTCGTTGGCAGAAGAGCTCAACCCTCGAGCCCCCTGTCTTCCTGCTGCACGAAGCGACCGCTGCCCATCGAGGCTTGATCTCCCATTGAGTCGGAATCTACATGCAATAACGGGCTTCGGTCACGCGCCGGGATCAGGCGTCTATGACAGCCTCAAGCCCAAAGTCGGTGAGTGTTTGAGAGACCAGCAGGCGAAGTTCGTCGACCGTCGTTGCTGCGGGGCGCAACTGGCAGGCCTCGATGCAAAGAGAAACAGTCTTGTCGTAGCGGGAGGCCACGACGACGAGATGACCGTGGGAACGCTCCAGGTCCTGGCGTGTGACGTTGACATCGACGGCTCGTGTCAGCAAGTGCCGGCACGGCGCGCCGTCGATCCGCGCGAGCCCTTCCGGCAGCATTCCAAGGTCGGAGCAGCTTACCGGCAGCTCATCGGCATAATCGAACAACCGGTTCACGAGCGCCCTTGCGACGGTGCGAGGCATCAAAGCGATGGCAGGGAGTAACGAAGTCAGTACATCGGTCTGACTTTTCCTCGCGCCACGGAGCAGCGCCCTCGCGTCATTCACGGGCTCCAGGCTCTTGGTCAGGCCTTCAGGAGCGACGTTCATCATATGGAATTCGATCGCCAGCGCGCGTTCGTCGGCCAGCCCACGCCTTCGGCTTCTTGGGACAAGCAGGCTGATCGCGCCATCCGATAAACGGCGGCGGCCTAGACGCGATGCCAGCGACGCCACGAAGCCGGGCAACAGCGTATTCATGCCGCCACCAAGCCGCTGCTCGCACGCGAGCCAGACACGCGATTCAACACTCACCACAACAGAGGGAAGCTCTACGATCGTTGGGTCGTGAACTGCGTCTGCTGCTGGAACGGCCGGACTTCGCCTGGGAGCGACGAGTCTCGACCAGTCCGCCTGCGCAATCCGAGCGAGTGCGGCAACCGTCTGCGGAGCATCGGCGAGGATCTGCCACGCATCCGACAGGCAGCCGGACAGTCGCCCGCGAGCGCCTTGAGGCAAGTACGGATTCGGGATGCCGGTTCCGTTCACGGCGGCCGCGATGACGCGCAAAGCTCCCATTCCGTCGAGCACCAGATGCGATCCGACGATGCTCACGGCTGTGCTGCCATCGTCGAATGGTTGGATGGCCATCCGTCCGGCCGGACCGATGACAGGGTCTACCGGCGCGCGCGCCTGCTGGTTCGCCCATTGCAGCAGCCGCGATCGTGGCAGCGGATCAGAACTCTGCTCGAACGGAACGAAGGTCCCGGCCACCCAGCGAGGCCTGCCCCATGGCAAGGATGACGGTTCAATGAGCCGATTGAAGGACAGTGCGATAAGGCGTTCATATGTTTGCACCAGCGCGGCGCGGTTCACGTCACGATCATAGAGCCAGAGGCATTGCATCAACTGGCTTCGGCCGGTGACCCTGAACAGTTCGTACGCCAGTTGGTCGAGCCAGGCGAGGCGGTGCCTCGCGTAGGTGGAGGTGCCGGTCGTGCTCGTCTCAAGCATCGAAAAACTCGCCGACGAGTTCGTAGTCAGCCAAGAGCCGTTCGACGAGCGCACGAAGATGCCGAGGCTCCGTTACCACGCCGGGCTGGTAGGCAACGAAGCTCAGGGCGACAAATCCGGGGATGACGCCGGCGAAGAGCGTGGCCACCCCTTGACGAGCCTCGATCGCGCGGCGCGCGACCGGACGGTCGATGCCGCGAAAGCAGATTCGATCAGCCGCGTTGCCGTCGATCTGGAGCACGTCCTTGGGCAAGCCGCCCAAGTTCGAACACGTGGCCGGCAGGTCGGCGAGCGCGCCAAGCGCCAGATGGCTGGCGGCCGAAAATGCGCGTCTGGGCACAAAGGGCACCAAGGGTAGCAGCGCAGCAAGTCGATTTGGCTCCCGTCTTGTCTGTAGCAACGTAGCCCGCAGACGCCGCTGCAACGCATGCAGGCGCCCGCGCGGCTCGTCGACACGCACCTTCAATGTGGCAAGTGCGACGCTGTTCCCGCCGGCGTGGGACAGACCTTCGCGCTGGTTCACGGGAATCAGCAGGGTCACTTCCTCGTCACGGATACGACCGAGCGCCTCGGCGAACGCCGCGGTCATTGCGGTCAGGAGCGTGAGGCGGTTCGCTCCGCGGCTCCGCGCTCCGGCGTCCCAGACCGATATGGGCACGCGTATGAAGGCCGACGGAAACACAACCGTCTGGTCATCCGCGGCTGGCCCCACGGGCGATGCAGCGGGTGTGTTCGACGTGTCGAGGGAGGTGTATGCGGTACGGGCCAGTTGGCCCAGCGCCCGAAATGTCGCCGGCACGTCACGCACAATGCGCTGGAGCTCGACACCCAGCGTTGTGAGGGCGCGCTGCGCCGTCCAGACTCCAGGATAGATTGGAATCCGCCGTTCCCCGCGCACTGCATCGCTCACGGCCATTGCAATCGTCAGTCCGTCCGCAATGCAGTGGGACACCACCAGCGAGACCACCGTGGAGCCGTCTGTGAAGCTCTGGAAAGTCAAGGTCCATGCCGGTCCGTGCACGAGGTCCAATGGAAGCGCCACCTGCGCGTCGGCCCACGTCTGGATCGCCTCGGGGGCAAGCGCCGTCTCGGCGGCAACCAGAGCAGCCGACGGCGGTGGCGCGCTGGCCCACTGGTGTCGTCCGAACGGAAGCCGCGCCGGCCGGATCAGCCGTGCCAGATGACCGTGCGCGAGATTGTCACGAAACCGTGTGAGCGCGTCGATGTCTACAGGCCGCAGATAGCGCCACAGCACCTGAATGACCGCGTGCTGCCCGAGCGAGACATGCGCGAGGTACATGGCCTGATCCGCGAAGGACAAGAATGCCGGCGGCATATCCGATACGTTCGTTGGGTGCGCAACCGCCTGCGTCATCGTTCACGACCGACATCAGAGTACGTCGGCATCAATGCGTCGGCGGCCATGCGGCACGCGCCCGCAAACGCTGCGACATAGCGGTGCATCGATGCGCGGGCTGTGCTGTTTGCCGGATAGGCCGCCGTGAGCGAGAGACCGCGTTGCGTACGAAATAGCCAGATCGCAACCTGCGCGGCGATGCCCTGGTTGATATAGACCCGGCCATTCGCCTGATGCCATTCTCGCGCAATGTGTGCACTGAGCGGAGCAACGTTGACATCCATATAGGATAGCATGACGCCGCCTGTGGCGACGGGCCCGACCGTCGGCAGCCCGGCTGCGAGTTCGAGCACGAGCTCGATCGGTATATCGGCAAGGCTTAGCCGTTCGTCAAAATTGTCCTGGGCGGTCAAGGCGAGTTCAGGAAACGTTCGTTGTTGCACGTCAAAGTCGATTGGCACCACGCCAACGCACCAGCCCGTCGTCCGGAACGCTTGTGGCGATCTTCGCGTCGTCGTGGGCGTGACGACACTGTAGCGCGAGCGGCCTGCCAATTCCCGTTCGGTCAGCGCCGCGCAGGCCAACAGGCCGCCGATCGCTCGCGCGCCAGCAGCGTGGCACGCGGACTCGAACGCGTCCATGACGGCATCTTCGAGGATGTCTACATGCACGTACTCCGCATGATAGCGATCCTCCGGCACACCGAGCGGCAGCGCGAAAGCAGGCATCCGCCCGCTGTTGCGGTGCAGGAACGCGATCCATCGCGTCACCTCAGGATCCGCCAGCGTCGTCGCGGCAGCCCGCTGGCGCTGATTGCCGCAGTAATCCAGATAGCTTCCTGGCTGTCCAAGCTGAAGCGGCCCCTCGCCGTCAAGCACGGCCCGATAGGCCGAGCGGATCTCCGTCATCAGGAACGCGATGACGGTCGCATCGGCGTGCAAATGGTCGACGCTTGCGAAGAACGTGAACCCATTCGCGCGCTGGAGAATGCCAAATCGAAAGCAATCCCACGCAAACGGTGCAGGAGTTGCCATGACATGTTTCTGCCAATCCTCCGCGCGAACCTCACCGAGCGCCATAGGCTCCATCTGGATAGCCGCGGGATCCGCGAGGATGTGCCGTACGATGGCCCCTTCACGCTCTTCGAACCAGCTGTGATACGTGTCGTGCCTGCGCAGATGTGCTGTCACCACATGGGTCATGGCTCTGGGGTCACACCGGCCGGGTTCCTCCCACACGACGACAAGCAGCCGCGCCATCGCCTCGTGCCGCTGCTCACAGGCGCGGAAGGCGTGCAGATGCTGCTCCTGTTCGTAGCTCGGCAATGCGGGAGACACCGGTGCGCGCTTGGCACTTTCCATCGATGCCGCAGACGGACACCAGAGTGTCAGCATCGCAGGAGGCCCCGACCAGTCGTGCAATGGACGCAGATCAGTCACGGGCATCTGCTCCAGCGGACTGAAACTCCTGCATGGCGCCACTCAGCGTGTCGGCGAGTGCGCGCACGGTCGTTACGTTCACGGAACGGAGCCGGATGCCCGTGTCGGCCTCGAGCGCGATCAACAACTGGAGTGTCCCGAGTGAGTCGAGGCCGTAATCGAACAGAGAGCGGTCTGGATTCACGGTGCGGCGCAGGATGACACCGAGATGCTCGATGATCAGACGCCGCAGCAGGGCCGGCCGCTCTTCGGACGGCGCGCGTCTCAACTCCACGCGCCGGTGGCCCCCCGGTTCGCCCGCGGCCTCTGGTGCCTGCGACAGCGCCGCCCCGAACGGGCTCCGCGCAGCGAGCGCCGTCAGCCATGGGGCGCCGTCGAGATGGACATATGCCGCATACCCCCGGTCGTGCCGCAGCAGCGTCTCGAACGCGTAAGCACCGTCACGTGGCTCGATCATTCGCGCATCGCCGCGGGCCGAGAGATGCGCACCGGCACCAATATCCGCCCACGCCGCCCAGGCGATGGCCGACGACGGCAGCCCCTGGGCGCGCCGCCACTGTGTAAACGTATCGAGCCAGCTGTTGGCGGCTGCGTACGCGGACTGCCCAGGCGAACCAAAGAGCGCCGCAACCGAAGAAAAGCAGCAAAACCAGTCGAGTCGTTGCTCCAGCGTTGCCGCATGCAGATGCCAGGCGCCTTCCGCCTTGGGTGCCCAGTTGCGATGCAGCCTCTCCTCTGAGACGGAGGGAAGGATGCCGTCCTCGATAACGGCTGCACCGTGCAGGACACCGCGCAACGGCAGGCCCGTCGTCGTGGCAGCTTCGACAAGACGTCGCGAGGTCGATGGCTCTGCGATATCCGCACTTATCACCCGAACCTCGGTGCCGCGTGCTTTCATCGCGACGAGCACACTCGTCGCGGCGTCGGTGGGCCTGGAGCGCGCGTTGACGATGACGCGACCCGCTCCGGCGGCGGACATCGCGTCAGCGAGGAACAGGCCGAGCCCGCCGAGGCCGCCTGTGACGATGTATGCACCATCGCGCCTGAACGGCGTGAGGCGCTCCGGCGCCGCTGGTACCCGGTAGCGGCCGGTTCTCGGAACGGTGAGCACGAGCTTGCCGGTGTGATCGGCGCCACCGACAATTCGGATGGCGCAAGCCGCTTCGGCGAGGGGGTAGCTCGCGATGTCCGGCAGGCGCAGCCGCTCCTCCCCGGCAAGACGCATGACCCGTGACAGCAGCGCCTGCACGCGCGCCGGAGCCGTTATACACATCTGCGCAAGATCGACGGCGAAGAACGAGAGGTTGCGCTTGAACGGAGACAGTCCCAGCCACGTGCCTCCATAGATATCCTTCTTGCCGATTTCGATGAAGCGCCCGCCCGCCGCAAGGAGTTCCAGGCCGGCGCGTTGCGCCGCGCCCGTGAGCGAGTTGAGGACCACGTCCACGCCGTAGCCCGCTGTGTCCTGCCGGATCTTCTCGGCGAAGTCCGCGGTTCGAGAGTCGTACACGTGGCGGATGCCGTCGGCGCGCAGCAGCTCTCGTCGCGCCTCCGAGCCCGCTGTTGCAAATATCTCCGCACCAGCCGCGCGGGCAATGGCCACAGCCGCCTGCCCCACGCCGCCGGTCGCCGAGTGAATGAGCACCTTGTCGCCAGGTCCGATCCGGGCCAGATCCTCGAGACCATACGCGGCCGTGGCAGTTGTCGTGAGAATGGCGGCCGCTTCGGTATCCGTGAGCGTGCGGGGTATCGCGACGAGCAGGCGAGCATCGCAAGTCAGATAGGTGCCCCAGGCACCCCCGCAGCAGAGCCCGGCCACGCGGTCGCCAACGCGAAATGCCGAAACGCCAGGCCCGACTGCGGTGACAATGCCGGCGAAGTCCAGGCCAAGTCCCTGCGCACGGCCATCGAGTGAAGGATAACGGCCAAGGGCAACGAGCACATCGGCGAAATTGACGCTTGTGGCATGGACGGCCACTTCCGCCTCGCCCGCGCCCGGGGCACGACGCTCGGATGCCGTCACCTCCAGGCTCTGCAGATCGCCGGGCACGCGGATTTCCAGGCGAAGACCGTCGCGAGCCGCGTCGTGGTCCACCATTCGGCGATCAACAGGACCAAGGGGACTTCGCTGCATTCGTGCGACATAGGCGCTCGCTCCGCGCAGCGCCGTTTCGTCTTCGTCCGAGCCGCTCAGCAGCTGAGACCGAAGTAGTGACACGTCGGGCAGTGGGGTCACGTCGATCTGAGTGGGATGGAGTGCGGGATATTCGGCACCGATGGCTCGCAGCCATCCACGCACACCGGCATGCGCGAGCTGAACAGTGTCGTCCGGCAGCACGCGTTGGGCCATGCAGGTGACGACGAAGAGCCGAGGCCGCCGCTCGCATTGGCTCAGTGCGTTGGTCAGGTGGAGCAGGCTGCTTATGTTCGCCCGAGATGCGTCGGGATTCGCCGGCTCATCGCCGCGTGGCAAGACCACCACCACGGCTCCAGGGCGATGCAGACGCAGAGCGTCTTCAATTTGCTCGCGCCATGCGTCTCCCTTCCCCACCCCGGCGCAACTGAGGATTCGAGACTTGAACCCTTGATCGCGCAGGCTTCCTTCCAGATCCAACATCAAGCGGTGCGCCGCATCATCGGCATCGAGCAGCAACCAGGCGCAGTCGTCCGGCCTGACCGTGGCGCGAGGAATGTCCCATGACTGCCAGGTTATGTCGAGCAGGCGCGCGTCGCAGGCGACGGCATCGGCGTGCTGTTCGGCCGAGCCGCTCCACAGTGCCAATCCATCGACACTGAGCAGCACGCGACCGGAGGCGTCGAGCAGATCGATGTCCGCCTCGACGTGCAGTGCGTCGATCGCGACCAAGCGGGTCATGCAATGGGCGACGTCGGCGTCTGTGCGGTGGAGCCGGAGCCTTTGTACCGAGCGCGGCAGCAGCAGGCGCCCATTTGTCTCCGAAGCGACCCGGGCGAACGCCCCGACGGACTGGAAGCACGCGTCAAGCAGCACGGGATGCACTATGTAGCCCCGCCTGCCCGTTCGGAGTGAGCTCGGGAGCCGAAGATCCGCAAAGAGCGAAGCGCCGTCCGCGGACATTGCCAAGTCCGAGGCCAGTGCGCGAAATGACGGCCCGTATTGGATGCCCTGCGAGTCGAACCACCGCCACACCTCCTCCGCAGCGACGGGCGTCGCGTGAGCGGCGCGCAGCGCGGCTACGTCGTGCGCGGCCGGAGGCTTTGCAGAGGTAGCGCCAGAAAGCCGGGCGCTTGCATGGACCCGCGCTTCGCCTTTCGCCTGGCTCTCGAGCCTGAAATTCAACTCACCCGGTCGGTCCAGCACTGCCGTGCAGACGATCGGCATCGACGGCTCCAACCGCAACGCGTGGTCGAACGTCATCGCCTGCACTTCGACGAGCGATGTCCCGAGGGCTGTGCGCGCCGCGGCGAGCGCCATTTCGCAGAAGCCAGCCCCCGGGAAAAGCGGCGTTCCGTTGACCCGGTGGTCCGCAAGCCAGGGGTGGGCACCAAGGCCAACCTCACATGCCCAGATGTGGCGTTCCGGCTCTTCGTGCAGGACGCGGTGGACGTTCAACAGCGGATGCGATGACGACACGTGATGCTGACCAGCGGCCGGCGTCGCCGGCGCAAGGAACAGGGGATAGTGCGTCCAGGCCGGCAACGGGAGATCAAGCAGCTGGCCGTCCGGATACAGGACATTGAAATCGATCGAGGCTCCTGCGACATGGATGGCGCCGACCAGGTTCAGAAGCCCGTTGGGCATGGGCTCGCCGCGCGTCATCGACGGAAGCGCGCGGACGGCGAAGTCCGTCGCGGCAGCATTCTCCAGCACCGCGCGGGTCACGATCGGGTGCGGCGAAAGCTCGACGAATACGCGGTGTCCGTCTTCGAGCGCCGCCTGCACGGCGGGACGGAAGCGAACCGACTGACGAAGGTTGTGGATCCAGTAGGGGCCATCGCAAATGGGGGATTCGCGCGGATCAAGCAGCACGGTGGAGTACATCGGTATACGCGGATTGTACGCCGTCACCTCCGCAAGGCGCTCCGACAGCTGCGCGAGGATCGGTTCGACTTGCGACGTGTGTGAGGCCACATCCACCGCGACCTCGCGAGCGAAAAGGCCTTCGGCTTGCCACGCAGCCACGAGGCGTTGCACGGCCTCGACGGAGCCCCCGACGACCGTCGAGGTCGGCGCAGCCAGCACGGCAATCTCGACATCGTCAATCCGTCGGCGCGCCAGATCTTCGCGAACCGCCGCCGGTGCCATCCCGACGGCTGCCATCGCGCCGGATCCAGCGAGCGTCTGGCACAGCATGGCGCGATGACAGATCACTCGCACGCCGTCTTCCAGCGAGAGCGCACCGGCCACGACTGCCGCCGACACTTCGCCCATCGAATGGCCGATCACTGCCGACGGCACCACACCCCGGGCCTTCAGCGACGCCGCCAGCGCGACCTGAAATGTGAAAATCGCCGGCTGGATACGTTCGATGCCTTCGAGTTGCGCCGGGCGACGCAGGGTATCGGTCACCGAGAAGTCGCCGATCGCCTGAATCAGAGGCTCGATGGCGGCAACCATCCTGGCGAAGACCGGGTCGATATCGAGCAGTTCCGCGCCCATCGACTCCCACTGCGAGCCCTGTCCGGAGAATACGAAGACGGGACCGCGGCTATCATGGTCGGCCCAGTCCGCATCGATGGACCGACCGGCTGCGAGTTCGCGCAATTGCGCCGTCAGGTCGCCGAGCGTTTTCGCAATGAGCGCCTGCCGGACCGGCCGGTGCCCACGCCTGCAGGCAAGGGTCCGCGCGACGTCAACCGGGCGATGACTGGCGGCGCTCCCGTTCAGCCAAGCCGCGAGGCGCGCAGCCGTTGCGCGAAGCGCCTCCGGCGAGGTCGAAGAAATTGGAAACAGCCACGGCTGCTCCTGTGTTCTGGCGGCCTCTGGTCGATGAGATGAGGCAGGTGCCTGAGGAGCCTGTTCGAGCACGACGTGCGCGTTCGTGCCGGACATGCCGTAAGACGATACGGCTGCGCGGCGAAGGCCGTCGGGGCCAGTCGCAGGCCAGGGCACGGTGTCGGTCGGGACGAAAAGCCGCGTCTCGATGGGCTGGAGATGCGCAGGCAACTGACGGAAGTGAAGTGATCGCGGTACGACGCCATGTGCCAGCGCGAGCGTCGCCTTGATCAGACCAAGGACGCCCGCCGCCGATTCCGCGTGGCCGAGGTTGCTTTTGAGCGAGCCAAGGGCGCAGGGCGAATGTCGTCCATACTGCGTAGAGAGACTGTGGAACTCCTCCGTGTCGCCCACCGGCGTACCAGTGCCGTGCGCCTCGATCATGCCGACGGCTGCGGGATCAACCTGTGCCTCGGCAAGCGCACGATCGATCACCGCGACCTGGGCCGCGCGCGAAGGTGCGAGAATGTTGTGCGTGCGTCCATCCTGGTTGACGGCGCTACCGCGGATGACGGCGAGCACGCGGTCGTCGTCGCGCAGGGCGTCGCTCAGCAGCTTGAGCATCACCACGCCGCAGCCTTCGGCGCGAACAAAACCATCGGCGCGCTCGTCAAACGCATGACACCGCCCTGTCGGCGACAGCATGCCGAGACCCGACGCCGAAGCGAAGCTCGTGGGCGAGAACATCAACATGGCCCCGCCGGCAAACGCGACGTGGCATTCGCGCGCAAGCAGGCTTCGCCGAGCCGCATGCACGGCGACGAGGCTGGACGAGCAGGCCGTGTCCATGGTGATGGCTGGACCCGTGAGGCCCAATGCATGCGCAACCCGCCCTGACGCCATGCTGAAGGGTGTTCCAGTGAAAGCGTAGGCCTGGCCCATCGCATCTGCGTCACGCGTGACCTGCATATAGTCCTGGTGCGAAAGGCCGAAGAACACGCCGGCATCGGTCCCGAACAGGCAGCGCGGATCGCGGCCGGAATGTTCGGCGGCCTCCCAAGCGACCTCGAGCAACAGCCGGTGCTGAGGGTCCATGGCGAGGGCCTCGGGTTCACCGATACCGAAAAAACGATGATCAAAGCCCGATGGGTCGTCCAGGAAGGCGCCCCAGCGCGAAACCGAGCGGCCCGCCACGCCCGCTACGGGCTCGTAGTAATCGTCGGCATTCCAGCGCTGCTGCGGAATCTCGCTAACGAGGTCGGTGCCTGCCAGCAGCGCACCCCACAAGGATTTCGGGGAGTCGATGTATCCCGGGAGTCTGCAGCCGATGCCAACAATAGCAATCGCAGTCACTATCAAGACCTTCTTTGGGGAAAGACTTTTCGGTCCAAATCAAAATATGCGACACTAAACTATTGGTCCTCCTATCAATCGTCCAGCAACTTGGCGGCTGGGAGATGGCTGGATCGTGTCCCCTGGCGTGGTGTAGCTGGCGGTGGGTACCGCGTTCGCCGGCAAGGCCGGGCCGGTCAGCTGGCGATAGCCGTAAGGCTGACAGTTGGATCATCGCCCAATGGGGCGATGGTTTCCAGCGTCATGTAGCGGGCGCGCTGGACGGCCCATTCGTCGTTTTGCTCGAGCAGGATGGCGCCGATGAGGCGGACGATGGCATCCTCATTGGGGAAGATGCCGACCACCTCGGTCCGCCGCTTGATCTCGCCGTTGAGGCGTTCGATCGGGCTGGTCGAGTGCAGCTTGGTCCGATGCTGCGGCGGGAACGTCATGTAGGCGAGCACGTCGGTCTCGGCCTCGTCGAGGAAGCCGGCTAGCTTCGGCAGCTTTGGCCGGAGCTGGTCGGCGACCTTGCGCCACTGGGTTCGCGCGGCCTCGGCATCGTCCTGGGCAAACGCGGTGGCGATGAAGACGGAGACGTCACGACAGGAACTGCGCGATGCCTTCACGGATACAAGCCAAAATTTCGTCTTGCCGCTCTTCGAGACGGGACACCGGGCCGCCGACACCGAGGACCAGGTCGCGGCCGAAATCGCGCTTCGGCAGCAGGACGGCGATCACGCCAGCGTCCTGGACGATGATGTGTTTTGAGAACATGTAGCCGTCGCGCCGGATGCCGTTGACGATCTTCATCAGCGCATTCAGTTCGACGTGCTCTTCCCGGGGGCAGACGGCGTTGATGCGGCGCAGGAGCCGCTCAATCTCGACGTCGGTATGGCCGCTCAGCAGCGTGCGTCCGATGCCGCTGATCGCAAGCGGCCGGACGTCGCCGGATTTCACTTCGAAGCGCAGGCGTTTGCTGGTTTGCAACGCGTGAATGTATTGCGCATGCAGATCGGACTGCGTGCTGATGCTGACGAGTTCGTCGAGCTTCCCATGGACGAAATCGACCAGCGCAAGGATGGCGCTGTCGCCGAACAACCCGGTGTCCAGCCAGCGGCCCATCTGGGCGATGCGCATGGTCGGCATGTAGGTGCGATTGTAGCTGTCGTAAAACAGGTACCCCAGCATCGCCATGCTCTTGAGCAAGGCCGCGGCGCTCGACGTCGGATAGTCGCACTTCGTCGCCACTTCCTTCAGCGAAATCGGACGCTTCACTTCCTCGAAGTACTCGAGGACTTCAAAGATCCGCTTGGCCGATTTGATACTGGAGCTCATCATTTACACATATCTGGAATGACGGTTAGTTGATAGGTACCTTGATAAGTCGAGCCGATTGCAGAATTCGGCCGCAGTATAGCCCCTCCCTCCTATGACAACAAGTCTTTTACACATATATAGAAATAGAACCATGTATATGTAACATGATGGACTCAGAAGCGCCCTGCCTCTAGACTTGCAGCGGCCGAAAAGGCTGCGGCGTAGCAGCCGTTCAAGAATGAAAAGCGCCCCGCCAAGGTGGCGCGCGCTTGCAGGGAGGGCGTGATGAAGCCGGGAATGAATTTGTCCATCTCTATCGACTGATGTCGTCCGGTTCGACCTGTCTTCGCTTGGGCTCCCGCCGCTGAACCCAACCCTTTCGCGACCATGCTTCCAGAGATCAACCATCGCGCTCACGTCGGCGACGGCTCGCAAGCCATCGTGTGCAGCGGCGGCAACACCTAGACCGAACAGGGATTTGCTTCCATGGACTACCGATTGCCTGAAGGCAGCTGCGATTGTCATTTTCACATCTACGGCCCCTTCGATCGCTTTCCGCCCGGAAATGAGGGCCGCTTCACCGCCGCAAAGCCATTCACAATCGAAGACGCCTTTGCCATCTGGGACAAGCTCGGCATCACGCGCGGTGTCATCGTCCATGCGGTCGGATCGGGAGACGACAACGCCGTCACTTACGATGCGCTGCGCCGCTACCCCGACAGGCTTCGTGCCGTCGCAATCCTGCGGCCCGATGTCTCGGATCGGCGGCTCGATCAACTCACCGACGTCGGCTTCAAGGCGGTGCGCGTCACCATGATCCGGCAGGACGGCAAGCCGGTCTCAACGCTCGGCACCAGCTACGACGATCTGGTCAAGCTCGCCCCCCGCATCGCGGAGCGGGGTTGGCATGCGCAGCTCTGGATCGAGAGCTCGGATCTTGCCGCCGCCGCGGCCGAGCTAGAGAAACTGCCACTGAACTACGTGATCGACCACATGTCACGGACCATGGCCGACAAGGGGCACGATCACCCGGATTTCCGCGCCTTCACCGACCGGCTGAAGACCGGGCGCTACTGGACCAAGATCTCCGGTGCCGACCGCAACACGCGCGTCGGCCGCCCCTATGCGGACACGGCGCCCTTCATGCGCGCCATCGTCCAAACAGCGCCCGACCAGGTCGTGTGGGGCAGCGATTGGCCCCATGTCGGCCACAGCGCCGAGACGATGCCCGATCTCCAGGACCTGCTTCGTCTGCTGCACGACTGCGTCCCCGACGAAGCCACCCGCCGCAAGATCCTGATCGCCAACCCGGCGCGGCTCTACAATTTCTGACAGGACCGAGGACACCTTGGACAACAACAAGAAGCTGCCGCTCGACGGCGTGATCGTCATCGACCTCGGCCAGGTCTATCAGGGCCCCTACGCCGGTTTCCTGATGGCGCAGGCCGGCGCGACCGTCATCAAGGTGGAGCCGCCGAACGGCGAGCCGGTGCGTCATCGCGCCCGCATCAGCAAGGGCAACGCCGTCCCGTTCGCAATGCTGAACGCCAACAAGCGCAACATCAGCCTGAACCTGAAGTCGCCCGACGGTGTCAGGGTCCTGAAGGAGCTCGCGTCGAAGGCCGACGTGCTGATCGAGAACTACGCCCCCGGCGTGCTCGATCGACTGGGCGTCGGCTATGCTGCACTCAGCGCCGTTAACCCGCGGCTGATCTACGGCTCGGCTACCGGTTACGGCCTGTCCGGGCCCAGCCGGGACAATCTGGCGATGGACCTCACCATCCAGGCCGTGTCAGGCATCATGAGCGTAACGGGATTTGCCGATGGTCCTCCGGTCAAGGCCGGGCCTGCCATCACCGACTTCATCAGCGGCGTGCATCTGTACGCCGGCATCCTGACGGCGCTTTACGATCGGGAGAAAAGCGGCCGCGGCCGGCTGGTCGAGATCGCGATGGTCGAGACCGTCTATCCGGCGATGGCCTCGAACCTGGCCGATGTCTTCAATCGTAAGGCGGCGGCCCCCCGCACCGGCAATCGTCACGGCGGGCTCGCCGAGGCGCCCTACAATGTCTATCCGGCATCCGACGGCTATGTCGCCATCATCAGCGTCAACGAATCCCACTGGACCGGACTGACGCGCGCGATGGGGCGGCCGGAGCTGGCCGACGATATCAGGTTCAAGACCGTGCTAGACCGCTTGAAGCACATCGATCTGACGGACCAGATCGTATCCGATTGGTCCTCGCAGCTCGCGCGCGACGAGATCACCGAGCTTTGCCGCGTCAACAGGGTGCCCTGCGCCGCCGTTCGCGACCTGCGCGAAGTGACCGAGGACAAACACCTCCACGCCCGCGGCATGTTGCGCGAGATCGCGCATCCGGAATACGGCGACATCCTCGTTCATCGCAGCCCGCTGGTGCTGCACGATACGGCGACGCCCGAGTACGTTCCGTCCGCGCGTCTCGGTCAGCACAATGGCGAGGTCCTGTCGGAATATCTCGGCCTGTCCAGCAGCGAGATTGATGAGCTACGCCGCTCCGGCGCCATTGCACAACAATGACGAACGTCGAGGGGCGAATGCCCCGGTCCGCCAATTCAGGGGAAGATCACCATGGTCAAGCTGTTTGAAAGCATTGCATTCCGCGGCGTCGAGCTGAGCAACCGCATCGTCGTTTCGCCGATGGGGATGTATTCGGCCGTGAACGGCTACGTCACGCCGTTCCACCTGGTTCACTATGGCAAATTTGCCCAGGGCGGGGCCGGGCTCGTCTTCGTCGAGCAGACGTCGGTCTCCCGGAAGGGGCGCATTACCAACGGCGATCCCGGGCTGTGGGAGGACGGCCAGATCGACGGCATGCGCCAGATCGTTCATGTCATCAAGTCGCACGGCTCAAAGGCAGCGATCCAGATCAATCACGGCGGACGCAAATCGAGCCAGCAGCGCGCGTTCCGGGGCAATAGCCATTTGACGGACCGCGATATCGAAATGGGAGAGGAAACCTGGGTGCCCACGGGGCCGTCGGATGTGGCATTCTCTGATGGCTTCCAGACTCCCATCCCTCTCAGCAAGGACGGACTCGTCGGCGTACGCGATGCCTTCGTCGCCACGGCGCGTCGGGCTGTGCTCGCGGGCTTCGACATCATCGAGCTTCACATGGCTCACGGCTATCTCCTGCAATCGTTCCTGTCGCCGCTCGCCAATTTCCGCACCGACGAATACGGCGGCAACCTCGAAAACCGGATGCGGTTTCCGCTCGAAGTGACGCGTGCCGTGAGGGCCGCACTTCCCTCGTCCACGCCCCTCTTCGTGCGCATCTCCGCGACCGACTGGATCGACGGCGGCTGGGAAATCGAAGACAGCATCATTTTTTCCCGCAAATTGAAGGAGCTCGGCGTCGATCTGGTCGATTGTTCGACGGGCGGTAATCTTCGCGCGGGATCGACCAACGCCAATCTCGGTCGCGGTCCAGGCTATCAGGTGCCGTTTGCCGAACGCATTCGCCGCGAGGCCGACATTGCGACCGGCGCGGTTGGCATGATCCGGACCCCGGACTTTGCAGAGAAGGTTCTGCAGGACGGCAAGGCCGACCTCATCTTCATGGCCCGCCAGATGCTCTACGATCCGTTCTGGGCGCTTCACGCCGCGGAGCATTTCGGGCTGACCGGTCATTTCGAGCAATGGCCTGAGCAATATGGCTGGTGGCTTGCCAAATGGGGCGGAGCCCTTCGTGCCGCCGGAGAAAGTCTGGACGGGGTCGAGCGATACCGCGAGGCGGCCGAATAGAACCGCTGCCAACGCGGCTGAAGTCGCAAGATCAATCCTGATCTCGAAAGTCAAAAAAACTTCAAAGGGGAGTGAAAAATGAGAAATGTACTGGCTGCGTCGATGGTTTTCCTCAGTCTTGCTTCGGCTCACGCGCAGACGCCTGCGTCGAAGCCGGTCAAGCTCGGCGTGCTCAACGATCAGTCCGGCCAATACGCGGATGCCGCCGGGCCTGCAGCCGTTGAAGTCGCCAAAATGGCGATCGCCGATTTCGGCGGAAAATTGCTGGGACAGCCGATCGAGCTCGTGTTCGCCGATCACCAGAACAAGACGGATATCGCCTCGGGCATCGCCAGGCGATGGATCGACACGGAGAATGTCGATGTCATTCTCGATATCGGAAACTCCGCGGTCGCGCTGGCTCTGGCTGATCTGGTCCGGGACAAGAACAAGATGATGATCGTGTCGTCGGCCGGCGCATCCGCCATCACGAACGAGAAATGCTCTCCCAACACCTTCCAGTGGACCTACAATACCTACACCCTGGCGCGCAGCACCGCGAAGGCGCTGTTGGGACAGGGCGGCAACGAATGGTACTTCCTGACGGCCGACTATGCCTTCGGACAAGCCTTCGAGAACGATGCGTCCGCCGTGCTCAAGGAGTCCGGCGGCAAGGTGGTCGGCTCGGTGCGGCACCCCTTCAACACCAGCGACTTCTCGTCGTTCCTGCTGCAGGCGCAGAACTCGAGCGCCAACGTGCTGGCTCTCGCCAATGCCGGCGGCGACACAACCAACTCGCTGATGCAGGCGCACGAGTTCGGCCTGCTCGGACAGAAGAGCAAGATGAGGGTCGCGGCTCTGCTGTTCCAGATCACGGATGCCAAGTCGGTGGGTCTTCCCAATCTGCAGGGTCTGTACACCTCGGAAGCCTTCTATTGGAATCGGAATGACGCTTCGCGCGCGTTCGGGAAGCGCTTCTTCGACAAGGTCGGTCGCATGCCGACCATGGTCCAGGCCGGCATGTACTCGGCCACCTTGCACTATCTGAAGGCCGTCGAAGCTGCCGGAACCCTCGACACCGCAGCCGTGCTCGCAAAATTCCGTTCGATGCCCGTGAGCGACTTCTTCTCGGAGAAGGGTTACGTTCGCGAGGACGGCATGCACATCCACGACTACTACCTGCTGCGGGCAAAGACGGTGGAGCAGTCCAAGGGGCCGTGGGACTTCTACGACGTCGTCGCAACGGTCCCGGCCGAAGACGCCAACATTCCGCGCGAACAGAGCAAGTGTTCGCTGATGAAGAAGTCCTGATCTCCAGGCTTCGTGAAGGATCTTTGAGCGGCAGCCCAGTGCTGCCGTTCAGGGCGGCTTCCACCGCTCGATCGGGCTGAAGTGGCCGGCTTGGCTTCCGGTCCCGCAGAATTTATGCTTATCTCGCAACGAACCCGAATTGAGGATCTCGACGACACGATTCGGGAAAGGATGGTCCATGACCGATCAGGCGCGAGAAGCTGTCGAGCTGCTGCTCAAGAACCGTCAATCGGACAATCGGCAATCCTATCTCGTACGCGGCCGCCGGTACGAACAACTCTCCGCCAACGATCTTTGCAAGCTCTGGGCGGAGCAGATGAACCGCTGGGCCGACGACTCGTTCGCGTTCGACCAGAGAGCCCTCAACGATCTTGGGGTCGAGATGGGATTGCGGGAGATCGCACCGCCCCTCGAGCAGATCGCGGAAGCGAGGCAGAAGATTCTCGCGAAATCGGGAAAAGCGTTGGCGACAATTCTTGCAGACCATCCGGACACAGAATAGCGGAGGTCAACGGTCGCGTGAACGACGCCGTCCAGCCAACAAGGTATCGTCAGCCCCTCTTTTCACATCCATAGAAATGCGATGCCGTCCCTGACGTGCATTGGCATATGTAGGCCAGCTCCCTAATCTGAAATCAACAAGGGAGGCCGGATGAACGAGACGCTGCTGTTCTCACCACTACGTATCCGTGATGTCGAGCTCAAGAACCGGATCGTGGTCCCGCCGATGCTGCAATACGTTGCAGAGCGCGGCTTTCCGACCCCCTGGCACATCACCAACGCGGGCAAGTTCGCCGCAGGCGGCGCGGGCCTTGTCATCGTCGAGTCGACCAAGGTCGAGCGCCGCGGCTGCGGGACGGCCGGAGACCTCGGCATCTGGGACGACAAGTTCATCGCGCCGCTTCGCGACATCGCGAGCTTCATCAAGTCGAACGGCGCTGCAGCCGGCATCCAGCTTGGACACACCGGCCGGAAGGGAAAGGCCCGGCGTCCCTGGGAGGGAGATGGAACCCTCTCCGCCCAGGAGCTTGCAGCCGTCGACGACGTCGACGGCTGGGACTTGATCGGTCCGAGCGCGCTTGCGTTCGGCAACGGCTATTTCACGCCGCGCGCACTGGAGCGTCACGAGATTCCTGATGCGATCGACGCCTGGGGCAAGGCGGCGGCGCGCGCCGACCAGGCCGGCTTCGACGTCGTCGAGCTGCATGCCGCCCATGGCTATCTGATCCATTCGTTCCTGTCGCCTGAGGCGAACCAGCGAACGGACGACTATGGCGGCAGCGAAGCCAACCGGATGAGATTTGCCATCGAGGTCGCCGAGTCCGTGCGCGCCAACTGGCCGGCGCCAAAGCCGCTGTTCGTTCGTCTTTCGATCGAAGACGAGGCGGGCTGGGGTCCGGCGGAGAACGCCAGGCTGGTCCGCATCCTCAAGACGAAGGGCGTCGACGTCATCGACTGCAGCACCGGCGGCCTCAACAGCAAGGTCCCCAACTTCTTCCGCCTCAACGAGTACGGCTATCAGGTCCAGTTTGCGGACTATATCCGCCGCGAGGCAGACATCATGACCATGGCGGTCGGCCTCATCATTCACGGCGATCAGGCCGAAGCGATCCTTCAGGACAAGAAAGCCGACCTCGTCGCTGTCGGCCGAGAGTTCATCCACAACCCGAACTGGGCGATGGACGCGGCGCAGAAGCTCGGCGTCGATCCGACCTTCAGCACGGTCCCGCCGCAAATGGGCTACTGGCTCGAAAAGCGGGCCCGCCGCGGCTTTGGCGGAAATCCCTCCACGTGGCAAAAGGGCATCGCGTCGGATAGCTGATCTCCGCCGGGCGCTGTTGTGTAGCGACATTGCCTGTGCTGATTGTTTGCGAGGCGTGCTGCGGCACGCCTTGTGAACATCAAGCAATTGCGGGCTATCACCAGACATGTCGTACGAAGACTTGATCAAGCAGACCGAGGCGCGACGGCCGGCTGCGTGGGAGTTGCTCGGCGTCGGCGCCGTTTCCTACGATCAGACACGCGATCGTGTCGTGATCGAATGGCATGCCGAGCCTCGGCATTGCCATTCCACCGAAGGGCATCCCAAGGGCGGCATCGTACAGGGTGGAATCGTGACGGGCTGGCTCGATGCGGCCATGGCGACCGCGAGCCTGCTGCGCGGCGAATACCTGATTGCAGTCGCGAGCCTCGAGATCAAGGTCGCATTCCTGCTGCCCGCACACCCGGGCCTGTATCGGGCTTACGGCAAGGTCGTCCGGCAGGGACGCAGCGTCGGCTTCCTGGAAGCCGAGCTTCGGGATTCAAACGACGTGCTCATCGCAACGGCGAGTTCGACGGCGGCTCTACGGCCCAAGAATCCCGCCGGGACCAGCCTGGCGTAATCCTTTCGCAGCTCTCGGCTCTCAGAAGCCGTAGAGTCTGGCCGGATTGTCGATCAGGATCTTCCTGCGGACGGCCTGGTCGGGCACGCAGCGCCTGAACAGATCCATCAGCACGGACTCCTTCGGGACGGCGTCGTCAGCGTGGCCGACGTGCGGCCAGTCGCTGCCCCAGACCAGCCGGTCGGGGTTGGCCGCGACCAGCGCCTTCATGAAGTCCTCGGTGTCCTTGTACGGGCTGCCGACTCGCGTGTTGCGATCCGCACCGGACAGCTTGCACCAATAGCGGCCGCTCTTGAGGCCGCGGTCGCAGAACCACTGGTAGCCACTGTAATTGACGGTCTTGTCTGCCATGGTGCGACCCTGATGGTCGATGACGAAGTCGAGCGGGAGCTTCTCGATTTCGGGCGCCAGTTGCTGCAAATCGCCGGTCTCGATCCAGAGCTGCGCGTGCCAACCGCGCTCGGCGATGCGCGGCGCCAAGGCCTTCAGGTCGTCCAGATTCATGCCGCCGCCCGACAACACGGGCTTGCCGTCCTGGTACAGGAGATTGATGCGCACGCCCTTGAAGCCGGCATCGGTCAACTCGTCCAGCCGCTTGTCTGTGACATCCTGATTGAGGATCGCGACCGCGCGCAGCTTGTCCGGAAAGCGCTTCAAGGCCTCGAGCGTCACCTCGTTGTCCGAGCCGGCATTGCCGGCATGGACGATCACGCCGCGCGAAATGCCGATCGTCTTCCAGACGTCGAACAGCATCTCGACCGGGAACTCCTGCTTCGGAGCGAATCTTCCGGAATAGTCGACGGGGAAGCGATCGAACGGCCCATAGATGTGGACGTGGCAATCGCAACTTCCGTCCGGAAATTTTTCGAGCTTTTCCGTCATGGTGACCTCATTTGCCGGTGAAATTGGCGGACCGGCGCTCCGCCGTGGATTTGACGCCTTCGCGGAAATCGTCGGTCACGCGCAGGCGATTCTGCTCGGTGAGTTCGTGATCCGTCGCATGCTTGACGCGGTCCGCGAGTCCCGCGCGCATGGTGGCGCGG
Organism: Bradyrhizobium symbiodeficiens; assembly: GCF_002266465.3. Lineage (NCBI taxonomy): Bacteria > Pseudomonadati > Pseudomonadota > Alphaproteobacteria > Hyphomicrobiales > Nitrobacteraceae > Bradyrhizobium > Bradyrhizobium symbiodeficiens. The sequence continues at coordinate 5,480,603 of NZ_CP029427.2, forward strand.
GTCGACAGAAGGCCGAGCGGCGAGCATTCGGCAATTTCCTGCGCGAGCGACATCGCGGCCGCGCGAACCTGGTCCTGAGGGACCAAGACGCTCGCCAATCCCATCGCCAGTGCCTGCTCACCAGTGACGCGCCGGCTGGTGTAGAACATCAGCTCGGCGTTCGACTTGCCGATGGCCTCTGGCAACGTGACGGTCAGTCCGAAGCCGGGATGGAAGCCCAGGCGCGTGAAGTTCGCGGCAAACCGGGCCTCGGGACACGTCACGCGGAAATCCGCCGACATCGCCAGACCAAAGCCGCCGCCGATTGCCGCGCCCTGCACCGCTGCGACGATCGGCTTCTTGTTCCGGAAGATGCGCACGGCCTCGATATAGAGGTGACCGCCATCTCGCTGGTCGCCACTGGCCGGCGCGTCCCGGGCCGGCGTATTGAAATCCGCGCCGGCGCAAAACGCCTTGCCCTGCGCGGCAAGGACGACGGCGCGGATCTCGCCGTTCGCATCGATCTTGTCGAGCGCGTCGGCGATGTCCCGAATGAGCTGGAGATCGAAATAATTCAGCGGTGGCCGCTGGATCTCGATCGTTGCGACCTGGCCTTGCGTGGTAACCGCGATATCAGTGCTCATGTGGAGTCAGATTCCTTTTGTCTTGATCAGCGAAGTCCAAGCCCGCGCGCGATGATGCCGCGCAGGACTTCCGTGGTGCCGCCCTGGATTGTGAGCTTCGGCGCGATCTTGAGCTCGAAATCCAGCTTGTTGCGGAAGGCGTCCTCCTCGTCGTCCTCGAGGTCGAGCAGCGAAGCGAGCTCGCGGACCCGATGCGGCAAGCCCTGCTCCCAGACCGTGCCGAGATCCTTGACGATCGCGGCCTCGACGACGGGTTCGCGGCCCGCCTCGAGCATCCCCGCCACCGAAACGGACATGCGGCGCAGCGTGTGCAATTGCGCGACCAGCCGCCCGATGCCGACGGTCACCCTCACGTCCGGCTTGGCGCCCGCTGCGTTGGTAAGCGCAAGCAACGCATCGTAGGTTTCGAGAAACCGCTCAGGCCCCGAGCGCTCGTAAGCCAGCTCGCTCGTGGCCTGCTTCCAGGCGCCATCGACCTCTCCAATAACATGATCGTCCGGAATGAAAGCGTCCTGAAACACGACCTCGTTGAAGTCGCGCTGGCCGCTCATCTGCCCGATCGGCCGGCAGGTGATGCCAGGCGTCTTCATGTCGACCAGGAACGACGTGAGGCCGTGCCGCCGGTTTTCCTTGGTCGAGCCGGAGGTCCGGAACAAGCCGATCATGTAGTCCGCGATGTGCGCGCTGCTGGTCCAGACTTTCGTTCCGTTGATCAGCCAGCCTCCGTCCGTTCTGGTCGCCTTCGCGCTCGCCGCGAACAGATCCGAGCCGGAATTCGGCTCGCTCATGCCGATGCAGAAGAACAGCTCGCCGCGGATGATGCGGGGAAGCACGTCCTGCTTGATCTTCTCGTGCGCGTAGCGAATGAGGGTTGGGCCGCTCTGCCGATCCGCCACAAAAAAACGGCGCACGGGTGCATTTGCAATCCGCATCTCCTCGGTGACGACATATCGCTCGAGGAAGCTGCGCTCCTGCCCGCCATACTTCTTCGGCCAGGTCATGCCGATCCAGCCTTTCGCGCCGACGCGACGGGAGAATTCATCGGCATTCTTCGCGCCGACTTCGGGCCTGTCGGGATCGAACGTGCCGGCTGCGATCTCGCTCTCAAGGAACGCCCGGACCTCCTTGCGCAACTCCTGGCAATGATCCGGCAGGCGCATGGCGTCGAAATGAATGAGAGACATCGCGGCTCCTTTCAGCGAGAGGCCAGCAGGGGCCAGAGTTCCCTGGCACCTCTGGCGGTGATTAACTCGCCGAGCTTGAGGCTCCAGAACGTTTCGTCACCGAACTCATCTCGCCACGACAGCAGGCGCAGCGTAAACCGGTGCAGTATGTGCTCGTCGGTGAAGCCGATCGCGCCGTGCACCTGATGAGCGATGCCGGTCCCCACTTCAACGGCCTCGCTGCAGCGAATCTTGGCGGCTGCGACCTCAAGTAGCGCGGCGTCGTCATCGAAGCTGGTGTTGGCGATGGTATCCGCGGCCGAAGCCGCGGCGGACGCGGCCGCAGCGACCTCGCCGCCAAGCCGCGCCAGGCTGTGCTGGATCGCCTGGAATTTCGAGATCGGCTTCTCGAACGCGACACGCTGCTGCGAATAATGAACCGAAAGTTCGAGGATCCTGTCCAGAGCGCCCGCAATCTGCTGCGCTCGCACAGCTGCGCCCATCAGCAGGAGGACGTCCTTCTCGCGCCCTCCCGATTCCTTCAGGCGCGCACGATGAACCGGCAGCACGTTCGCGAACTCCACGGTGTCGCGCGCGTCGCTCGCGAGGCTTTTGCCCGGCTTCAGCTCGCAATCGGCCGTTCGGACCAGAGCGACCGACGGCCCCTCGTCGCCAGTGGCCAGCACGACGAGATGCTCGACATCGCTCGCGAAGGGCACCATGCGGGCCTGGCCGTTGACGCGGCCGGTCTTGTCGAGTGTGAGGTGATCTTTCGGCCGAACCGGCGCCACCGTCATCGGCCCGCCCGGCGCGGTCAGACCCGCGCGGTCCAGCAGCCATCCGGCCAGAAGCGTTTCCGCGAGCGGCACTCCCAATGCCGCGCGGCCGGCCTCGCGAATGATGCCGAAGCCATCGCCGAGCGAGGCCCCTGCCCCGCCGGCGGTCTCGGAAGCCCAGGCGAGGTCCAGTCCTATCTCCTGAAGAGACGACCAGAGCGGCGCCTTCCAGGCATCGTCGCGCTTCTGGACAATGGTCTGCGGATCGGCCAGATCCGCAAGGACGCGCGCGGCTGTTTCGACGACGAGGGTTTCGGAAGCTGACATCGTCATTCTCTCACCATGTGGATGGGGGGCGCGGGCCGATCACGCCCTCGCTCCGCAGCGTAGCGATCTCGGGCTCCGACATGTCGAGCATCGACGACAGCACCTCATCGGTGTTCGCGCCCAATCTGGAGGAAACCGCGGCCGGCAGCCTGTCCGCGCCGTGAATGCGGATCGGGCTGTCCGGAATGACGATCCGCCCGAACTGCGGATGCTCGATCCATTCCAGCATGCCGCGTGAATGCATGTGCCGGTCGTTGCACACCTCTTCTAGGTCGCGGACCGGTGCGGAGGGCACCTTGAATTTCGCCAGTGCAGCGCAGGCCTCCTCGCGGGTGATCTTCGAACTCCAGCCCGCGATCAACTGGTCGGTTTCGTCCATGTTGCGAACGCGCGCGACCTTGTCGCGGAATCGCGGATCGTCCGCGAGTTCGGTCCGTCCGATCGCTTGCAGCAGATTGCCCCAATGCTTGTCGTTGGTCGCAATGATCGCGATGTAGCCGTCAATCGCCGGATAGACATTGTATGGCGCCGCGGAGAGCCCGCCGTGTCTATTGCCGGTGCGCGGCGGTGCCCTGCCGATGTCGTACATGTAGGCCAGGTTCGAGGCGAGCGCGGGAAACACGGCCTCCTGCATCGCCACTTCCACCAGCCGGCCGACGCCCGTGATCTGCCGCTCGTACAACGCCGTCATCACCCCGGCATAGAGGTGAATTCCGCTCATGAAATCGACCAGCGCCGGACCGGCCTTGACGGGCGGGCTATCCGGAAAGCCGGTAACGCTCATGAGTCCCGACACGGCCTGCACAGTCACGTCCATGGCCAGATTGTCCTTATCCGGGCCCGACAGCCCATAACCGGATCCCGACGCATAGACCAACCGGGGATTGAGTTCGTGCAGCACGGACCAGCCTATCCCGAGCCGATCCATCACGCCCGGCGCGTAGTTTTCCAGCAGGACATCGGCGTCCTTGACCAGGCGCTTGAGGATCTCCTTGCCCTTCGCGGATTTCAGATCCAGCGTGATGCACTTCTTGTGACCGTTCAGCATTGCGAAAGGTGCGCCCGACCCGCGACTGACGCTGTCGCGCTGACGAACCGGTTCCCCGGCAAGCGGCTCGATCTTGATCACCTGGGCCCCGGCCTTGGCCATCAGATAAGTTGCGTAAGGGCCCTGATAGACCTGACCAAGATCGATGACCGTAAGGCCATCGAGCGGAAGATTGCGTCGACCCTGCATGTGTCTGTCTCAAATCCCTTGCAAAGAGCTATGTCCGCTAAGCGCCGAGATAGGCTTCCTGGATGTCGGGGGCATCAGCGATTTCGCCGGCCGTTCCTTCGCGCACGATTGAGCCCACTCTGAGCACATAGGCCCGGTCGGCAATCTTGAGCGCCGCGCGCATGTTCTGCTCGACCAGAAGCGCCGAAAGGCCCTTGGCCCGCAGCGCTCCGATCGCGCCGAGCACGAATTTGGAGAAGAACGGCGACAGACCGAGTGACGGCTCATCGAACAGGATGAGCCGCGGACGCGCCATCAAGCCGCGGCCGATCGCCAGCATCTGCTGCTCGCCGCCGCTGAGATTTCCGGCGGCCTGCCGGAAACGCTCGCGCAGGCGCGGAAACATGTTGAGCACGTCATCGACCGTAAACACGGGACCGCTGCCGAATGCGTCGACGATCTTCAAATTCGCCTCGACCGTCATCGACGGAAAGATTTCGCGCCCTTCGGGGACGTGGCTGATGCCGGCCCGGCTGAGCGTCCAGGGCTTGCGCCCGTCGATGCGCTGATCCGCGAACTCGATGCGGCCCGCAGTGATCGGCAGGACGCCGGAGATCGCGTTCAATAGCGTGGTCTTGCCGGCGCCATTGGCGCCGAGGATGGCAACGATCTCGCCGCGGTTGACGGAGAGCGAGACGCCGCGGAGCGCGACGACCTTGCCGTAAGCCGCCGAGACGTCCTTGACGGTCAGCAGCGAGCCATCACTCGTCATCGTCAGCCCCCAGATAGGCGGTCACGACTTCCGGATGACTGAGAACGTGATGCGGCGCGTCGACCACGACAGGCTTGCCGTCGACGACGACGAGCGCGCGGCCGCAGAGCTGCCGGATGACCGCCATGTCGTGCTCGACGATCAGGATGGTCCGCCCCGGTGCGATCGCACGGATCAGGGCGATGAAGTCGGCGGTCTCGCGCCCGTTCATGCCGGCGGCGGGCTCGTCGAGGAACATGATCTTCGGATCGGACATCAATGCGATTCCGACGGCCAGCCGGCGCTGCACGCCATAGGCCAGCACGCCGGCCTTCCGGTGCCGCTCTCCGTCGAGGCCGATCAGCGCAAGAACCTCCTCGACGCGGGCCTGGAAGGCCTGCTGATCCCGGACATAGGACTTGCTGCCGACGATCCGGCCAAGGACGCCGTGGTGAAAGCTCGCATGGCGCCCGAACAGGAGATTTTCCAGCACCGTGCTTTCGGCGAACACCGCAGTTCTCTGAAAGGTTCGGGCGACGCCTGAGCGCGCGATGAGATGCGGCGGCATCCCCGAGATCTCGCTTCCCATGATGCGGATCGATCCGCTGGTCGGCACGGTGATGCCGCAGAGGATGTCGAACAGCGTCGACTTGCCCGCACCATTCGGGCCGATAATGCCAAAGATTTCGCCTTCCTCGACATCGAGGCTGACGCCGTTCAGGGCCGTCACGCCGCCATATCGCTTGACGATATCCCGGGCCGAGACGACTGGACGCTCAGCGGCTGCGATCGTCATCTGTCCTCCTTCCGAGCCGGTCACGCAGAGCAACGCCCAGTTGATGCAGTCCGCCGGGGGCGAACATCATGATCAGGATGATGATCGACGAGAACACCAGGATCCTCACGTTCGGATCGAGGTTCATGGCCTGCGGTATCAGCGTGAACATCGCAGCGCCGATCACCGGTCCGACCACGAGCTGCGCGCCGCCCAGCAGGACCATCAGGAGCCCGTCCACCGTATTCGCGACGCTGAAGACCTCAGGCGTGACAATCTGCGTGTAGGGAACGGCGAGCGCACCAGCCAGCGCGGCAAACGGCGCGCTCAGCATGAAAGCCTTCAGCCGGACGCGCGCCACATCGACGCCGACCGAGCGCGCGAGATGGGGATTCTGGCGGACACTGTCCATGGCGGCGCCGAACGGGGACCGGCGCAGGGCCACCAGGAAGACGATCGCAAGCAGAAGAATGGTGGCGGTGACCGCGAAGTAGGTCTGCGGATCCGACAGCTCAAGCGAACCGATCTCGATCGGCGGAAAGCCGAACAGGCCGAGCGGTCCCCCGGTGATCTCCTCGAGATTCGTCGCTGCGACCATGGCGACGCCGGTCAGGCCCCAGGACACGATCGAGAAATAGGCGCCGGTCAGACGCAGCGTGATGACGCCGATGATGGCGGCCAGCACCACGGAAAGCATGAGCGCGATCAGCACCGCGACCTCGAACGGCAGCCCAAGCTTGCCCATTCCGATCGCCGCGCCGTAAGCGCCGACGCCGAAAAACAGGCATTGGCCGAGCGGCACCTCGCCGACGCCGCCGAGGATGATGTTGATGCTCAGAGCAAACAGGGCGAACGCACAGGTGTACCCGGCGAGGGTCACCACGAACGGGTCGGTGAACGCGAAGGCGAACGCCGCGATGACCGCGACGGCGCATGCGACGTAAATGGCCTCTCGCGCGGCGCGCCCGGCCCTGTCGCCGTTCATGGCGCCGGCCCGCTTCCTGTCCATCATCGTGCCGAAATCCTGGATCGCCATCTCAGTGCCGATGCTGCTGGACTTGGCCAAGCAGTCCTTGCGGTCGGAACAGCAGCGTGGCGATGACGAGGCCCCAGCCCAGCGCGGGCGTCCACGAGACAGAGACGTAAGTTTCAAACAGCGCGTTGGCGACACCGATCAGAAGCGCACCCAGCATTGCGCCCGGAATACTGCCCATCCCGCCCAGGATGACGACCGTGAAGCCGACGATCAGGGCGCTGTATCCCATGGTCGGATAGATCGTCGAGATCGGCGCCAACAGCGCGCCTGCAAGACCGGCGGCGGCGACGCCTAGCACGAAGGCCAGCGCGCGGATCCAGGGAACATCGATGCCGGAATAGAGCGCGCCACGCGCGTTCTGGGCGACGGCCACGACCTGCTGGCCCTTTATGCTCAGACGGAGCCACAGACCGAGCGCGCCAAGCACGAGAACTGAACAGACGAAGATGAACGCGCGTTGCGACGTCACGAAGATACCGAGAAATCGCATCGTGCTTTGTCCGAGCGGCGATGTCACGGGGAGCGGGTCCGGCCCGAAGATCAGGATCAATCCGGCCACCGCCGCCTGACCGAGCGCGAACGTGACGATCAGTGAGCCGTGATGTGAATCGCCATACAGGCTGCGACGGATGACGACCCATTCTGTGACGGCGCCGATGGCCACGACGATCAGCACCGACAACGGAACAGCGATGAAATAGTTCACGCCTCGCGACGTCAGCAGGTAGCAGGCATAGCCGCCCATGGCGAAGAACGCGCCATGGGCAAAGTTTGCAATGCCCACGATCCCGAAGATCAGCGTCAAGCCGACGGCGATGACGGCATAGCCGGCGCCAAGCACCAATCCGTTGACGAGGGTTTGAACCAGAAGTTCCAAAGCCGTACGTGCCTTCTAAATTTGATCCGCGCGATCGTCAGTTCGAGCTGACGCGCTCGACCTGGACGACAGCCCCGTTCTCGACTCGCTGGATATAGAAGTACGGCGCCCGCGCCCTGCCCTTCTCGTCGAACTTGAGCAGTCCCCTCGGGCTCGGCCAGGCGTTTTCGCGGATGACTTTCGAGATCTTGTCGTAGTCGCTGTCGGTACCGGCTTTATCCATCGCGGCGGCGATGAGATTGACCGCCTCGAAGATCACAAGCTCACCTTTTCCCGGAGAGGAGTTGAACTTCTTCTGATAGTTCTCGACGAACTCCTTGCCTTCGGCGCCGGGATCTGATGCCATGAAGATCTCTCCCGTAATGACGCCGTTCATGGCGCCTTCCGATGGCTTGATCATGCCCGGCGTCACCACGCCAGGCGACATCACCTCGATCTTGAAGCCGCCGAGCTGGCGCACCTGCTTCCACAGTTGTGCGGCGCGCGCCGGGTAGGCGTCGGCGACGTAGATCATGTCCGGATTGCTCGCCTTGATCTTGGTGAGAATGGACGTGAAATCGTTAGTCTCGGCGTCATAAGTAGAGATGCTCACCAGCTCAATGCCTGCGGACTGGAGGCTCGCCTTGAGCTTCTCGAGGACCGTCTTGTTGAACTCGGAATTCTCGCCCATGTAGGCGACCGTCTTCGGCTTCAACGTCTTGACGATGTAGGCATTGAACGATTCGGAGTTGAGCGACACCGTGTTGTTGATTTGAAACAGCCAGGGACTGCCCTGATCGGTGATCGCATCAGCCTGCGCGCCAGCGTTTACTTGCAGGATACGCTTCTTAGTGACCGAAGACTCGGCAAGCACGACCGAGCTGTTCGTCCCCCCGGTTATCGCTTTCACGCGCCCCACCGACATCAGCTTCTGGACCGCGGCGACGCCGCCTTGCGGCGTGCCCTTCTCATCCTCGAAGACCAGTTCGATCTTCCGGCCGCCGAGAATGCCGCCGCGCTGGTTGACGAGATCGGCTGCATATTCAGCGCCGCGCTGCAATTCCTGCCCATAAGTCGCCGCTGCGCCGCTCAGAGGCAGCGCAAGGCCGATCTTGACCGGGTCAGCCGCCATCGCGCCGGGCGCGTAAGCGAGCTGCACAGTCGCCGCCACGATGGCCCCCAAAGACAACATTACATTTCGGCGATCCGCACGCTTCATCGTTCTTCCCCCTATGATTTGTCTCGCCAGCCCGCGGCAACGCGGCGGCTCCTATGATTTCTGATGGACTCAGCGTCCGAGCTCAATTCAGATTGCGCTGAAAGAGATCGAACAGGCGCTCCCAATGCCGCTCGGTGCTGGCCTTGTGGTAGAGGCGCCGGGTTGGAAAGGCGAAGCCGTGTTCGGCTTCCGGATAGTATTCCATCCGCCCGTTGATGCCGGTCGTCTTGATCGCCTGCGATACCTGCTCGAGCATCTCGGGAGGCGCGTAGTGATCATGCTCGGCCAGCGCAAAGTAGATCTCGCCCTCGATCTTGTCGGTGACGAGATGCGCGGAGTCCGGCTGGTCAGTGACGAGGCGCGCGCCGTAGACGGATGCGCCGGCGGCCATGCGATCGGGAAACACGCCCATCGCGCGATAGACGTAGCGGCCGCTCATGCAATAGCCGACACATCCCGTCTTGCCCTGCCGAGCAGCCGGCTCATTGGCGAGGAAGTCGAATATGGCCTGGGTGTCTTCCATCACCATGGTGTTGGTGAGGTGGCGGTTGAGCTTCCACATGAACTCCAGCTTGTCCGCGCAGGCGGGGTCCCACAGCCGGTTCGCGTCGAGATCGACGCAGCGGACCATGCGGTAGTACATGTTCGGCATGATGACGTAATAGCCGACTGTCGCCAGACGACGGCACATGTCGGACAGCTCCTCGCGGACGCCGACCGAGTCCATATAGAAGATGACGACGGGGAACGGTCCTGGACGGTCCGGGTGAAACACGTACGTGTTCATCACCCCGTCCTTGGTTTTCAGATCGACGACCTTCTCCTGCACGACTCCACCCTTCTAACCATTTTGTATCCCCGCGCGTTCGAGGCGTGGAGTGGGCGGAAGAATGTGCCGGGACGTAGCTGAAAGCCAGAGCATTACAGATATGCGTGCGTATTTACAGATATGTGAAAATGGATCTGTTCAGTTGCGGGCTTTTGTCGCGGATGCGCGATCCTCCCGCGTAACGAATTTGTCGATGCCTTCGCGCAGCGATCTCAGGATCTGCGTTCGCTTGGATACCAGTCGTTCGACCGGACCGCCGACGCCGATCGCCAGGATGCGGCCGTGGCGCCGCTCCGGCAACAACATCCCGATGACGCCCGCTCCGGCCGTTACAGTGTGAAGGGAGATGACGTAACCATCCTTGCGGATCTTGCGCAGCTTCTGCATCAGCTCCTTCAGGTCGACCTTCTTCTTTCGGTCTTCCTCCTCGAAATTGATGCGGCGCACGAGCTTCTCGATGGTCTCGTCCGAACGCGCGCTCAGCAGCATCCATCCGAGGCCCGAACGCGCGAGCGGCCGGATCGTCCCCGGCTTGATCGAAAACTGGATCGTGCGCGGCGAAGGCTGTACATGGATATATTGCATGTACAGGTCGCTCTGGGTTGCGATGCTGACGGTCTCTTCGGTTTCCTTGTTGAGGTGGTTCACCAGCGCCGAAATTCCGCGCTCGCCGAAAAGCGCGCCCTGCACCCAGTGCCCCAGCTGCACGATCCGCATCGTCGGCATGTAGGTCCGCGAATAGCGGTCGAAGTCGACATAACCGAGCACCACCATGCTCTTGAGGACCGCGGACGCGCTTGAGACGGGGTAGCCGAAGCGCAGCGCGACCTCCTTGAGACTCAAGGGCCGCTGCACTTCATCGAAATATTCCAGGATCTCGAACAGCCGCTTGGCCGTCTTGATGACCTCTTTGGACATGCTTCCTCGCTTGCTTTTTCACATAGATAGAAAAGTTTCTTCATGGACGAAAGGCATTTCGGTGGTTCCTTGCGTTTGCTAGAAAGCTCCTCAATGGAGATCGCCCATGGTTTCTGCCGAGCAGATGAAGTTCGAAGTGTCCGATCGCGTCGCGACGATCACGTTCGACCGACCGGACAAGATGAACGCCTGGACGCCTGTCATGGAGAGCGAGCTGCGCCGCCTGATGGCCATCGCGTCCGAGGACGACTATGTCCGCGCGATCGTAATCACCGGCGCAGGCCGAGGCTTCTGCGCTGGCGCCGACATGGGTCGCCTGTCAGATGCGTCGTCGGGAAACACGAGCGCCGCCCCCCCGGTCGCCCCGGCGGAAAGTGACGATGATCTGGCGCAGCGATACAGCTATCTTCTCGCCGTTCCCAAGCCGATCATTGCGGGCATCAATGGCGCCATCGCAGGGGTTGGTCTTTGCATCGCGCTCTATTGCGACCTGCGCTTCATGGCCGCGGGCGCGAAGCTGACGACGTCTTTCGCCCGGCGCGGCCTCATCGCAGAACACGGCAGCGCCTGGATGTTACGTAAGCTCATCGGGCCGATGAATGCCGCGGACCTTCTGCTGTCCGGACGCGTGGTCGAAGCCGCCGAGGCCGAGCGGCTCGGCCTGGTCCGAATGTTGCCCGCAGAAACTTTTCGCGAGACGGTTCAACAGACCGCGTCGGATTTCGCCAATCTCTGCTCGCCCCGATCCATGCGCATCATCAAGCAGCAACTCACAGCAGCCCCTCGGCAAACCCTCGCCGAAGCGACGCAGCTCGCGAACAGGGAAGTCGCGATCTGCCGGGGAACGGAAGACTTCAAGGAAGGCGTTGCTCATTTCATCGAAAAGCGGACGCCACGCTTCACCGGCAAGTGAACGCGCGGACGCCAACGTCTTTCGACGGAACTAGGAGCCAGGCGGAGCGCTCGCCCCGGTCGTCAGGCCGACCGAACTCGGCTCGGCCAGCGCGATATCTTCATTAGCCGCGCCCCGCCCCTCGAGGATCGCGAGAAAGCTGCGGCCTTCTGCGGTAATGTTCCACATGCCCGGCTCGCGCACCACGAGCTTCTGGCGGAATATATCGAGATCGGGCGCACGTTCGGCGAGACGATTCATCCGTCCGGTCCATTCCTGTCCGCTCGTGTAGAAAACGGCAAGGTGCTGCCTGATGACCTCGAGGCTGGCACGTCCGTCGGTCTGCCCGTCGAGAATCTTCAGGATCGAAAGCTGGAAACTCACTCGCGACTCAGACGCTGCCACTTCACCGTCGCCCTATATGTGAGCGGCGGACGATGTGGAAGTCATGACGGATCTGCCGAAGCGGGATACCGGCCCTATCGACGCGCGCTCGGCTGGACCTGCCTGCGCAACCCGATTAACGTGCCGCCACACGGGCACTCAACAAGGATTTCGGCGCGGCTTTACCGGATGTCTGCGGAATTGCCGGCACAGTCAGACGATGGCCAGAAGAAGCAAGAAAGCAACAGCAGACGATCGGATCACGGAAGCCACGAGCTACGGCCCGCCGGCGGCAGGATCGGTCAAGTCTGCGAGAAGCGCGAGGAGACCGAGAAGAAGAAGGACTACTACGTCTCCGAGCGCCGCTACGGCACCCTCGAGCGCTATTTCACCCTGCCGGAGGGCGTCAACGCCGACAAGATCGAGGCGACCTTCAAGAACGGTGTGCTGAAAGTCGTTCTTCCGAAAACCGAGGAAGCCCCGAAGCCGGCCAAGACGATCAACGTGAAGGCGGCTTGACAGCCTGCCAGGGCGAGGTTGCATCGCAGCCTCGCCCGCAGTTGCAACTCCATGATATCGAGGGCACATCAATGCACGCACTTCACGTGATGACGAGAGACGTCGTCGCCGCGACGCCTCATGCGACGATCGAAGAAGCGGCCAAGATCATGCTCCAGATGCACATCAGCGGCCTACCTGTCATCGACGATGCCGGCAATCTCGTTGGCATTGTGTCGGAAAGTGACTTCCTCCGTCGCAGCGAGATCGGCACTGGGCGCAAGCACGCAGCCTGGTTGAGATTCTTCATGGGACCAGGAAGAGCGGCAGCCGAGTTTATTCACGAGAGCGGTCGCAAGGTGGAAGATGTCATGACGCGGAAAGTTGTCTCCGCTCAAGAAGAAACCTCACTCGCCGACCTGGTGGAGAAGCACGACATTAAACGCGTCCCGGTGATGCGGGGCAAGGCGACGATCGGGATCGTTACGAGAAACAACTTGCTACAGGCGATGGCAAGCCTCGCACACAAGATTCCGGACCCGACCGCCGATGACGAGCACATTCGCGGGCGTATTGCGCGTGCGGTCAATAAATCCGACTGGCATCCGTGGCGTCCAGGACGTGCACGACCACCTTTGCCTGGTTGATTCATACTCTGGCTACTATGTCGAAGCGCCAGAGGACTTGGAGGCCGCGGGCTGAACGCCGACGCATCGGGAGCGGCCATGCTTGGATGGATCGTTCGAATTTTCTTTGCCATAGCAGCGCCGATCACGGCGCTGTTCGTTTCGCGAGACGCGTTGAACTTTGGCCTGATTCAGACCATCGTAACGATGCTCCTCGTCACAGCCCTTGTCGGGTTGATCGCGGCCTACTGCGGGCGTGATAGTTCAGGACCGACCGAATTGAATCGTAGAGGCTGTAGAGATCAAGACCGTGAAATGCGACGCGCTTACTCTTCTCTACGGAACCGTTATGCTTGCGCAACCAGGTGACGAAATCGCGCACCTCGGTGTTTCGCCACATCCAGGTCGGAAACCGTGCAAACGCAGTCCACTCCGAAGGCGCATATTGGAAGTGCCGCACATAGTGATCGACCCGGGCAGCATCCGGCCAGTCCGCCTCGATCGCCACGAAGCGAAAACCCTTCTTGACGATCAGATCATGGGTGATGCGTTCGCGCATCCGGTAGAACTCGGAGGTGCCATGGGTTGCCTCGCCGAGCAGCACGATGCGCGCCGACCCGATACGATCCATCAGCGGGCTGAGATCGGCCGCCTCGATGGATGGAAACGATTCAGCGGCGTCGGCGAGATCGTGGACTAGCGTTTCCTCATCCGGAGCGACCGGCCGCAGCGCTCGTCGCACGGGCGCGCTGGTCTTGCCTTCTGCAGTCGCCCATCCCTCTTCTCCGATCAATGGAACGAAGCGGACGTCGGCAATGTCTTCACTACGATATTAGTTCTTCGAAACGCGGACGACCCGGACCAATTCCTGGGTACGCTGATCGGCGCCGACGGGGATGACCAGCCTGCCGCCGATCTTCAACTGCTCCTTGAGCGCCTCTGGAACCTGCGGACCACCGGCGGCTACAACGATGGCATCGTAGGGCGCATGTTCGGGCCAGCCTTTGGTGCCGTCACCGTGCAGGACATGGACGTTATCGTAACCGAGTTCGGCAAGTGTAACCGCCGCCCTTTCCGCGAGCGGTCCGAGGCGTTCGACCGTGTACACATCGGCCGCGATCTCCGACAGCACCGCGGCGGCGTAACCGGAGCCGGCGCCGATCTCGAGCACCTTCTCGCCGCCCTTGAGCATCAGCGCCTCCGCCATGAAACCGACGATGTAGGGCTGAGAAATGGTCTGTTCCCCGGCGATCGGGAGCGGCGAATCTTCGTAGGCGAATTCGCGAAGCTTCTCCGGCAGGAACAGCTCGCGCGGCACCTTGCCCATTGCCTCAAGAACGAGTTCGTCACGCACACCGCGCGCCACGATATTGTGCTTGACCATCTCTGCCCGCAGCGCAGGAAACGACCTCACCTCGTCAGAGCGATCTGGATTCGACGCTAACGACCCCATGATGGCGGCTCCTGCATCTCAGCTACGTTGAGTGCGCCTGCAAACGCCTCGCTATCTGCAATAGTGCCGTCGACCGTCGCGCCCCAAATATGTCCCGCTGATCGGATCGAACGAACGAAAACGTGCAATAGGCCTCCCACCCCGGCGCACCGTAGCCAATCGGTGCAACATATCGCGGAGGGTAGTAGCCACCATACGCGTAAGGGTAATAGGGATACGGCCCGTAGTAGCCCGGCGCGGCAAACAAGCCGCCAATCATCATTCCGGTCAATAGCCCCGCAGCCAGCGCACCACCCCCGTCACCGTGACGCCAGCGGACCTGTGTGACGTTGAGGCCGGTTGACGTTGTCATTGCGGTTGTTGCCGGCGCCAGCGGTGCTGCTATCGCCGAACCCATCGGGCCAGCAAAGCTCAAGAAGGTGACGACAAAGATCGCAACTCGAATTGCAGCGCGTTCATGCATGATCCACCTCCACTAGCAGTTCAACCTAGGACCATTGCGCCTCCATCGATTTGATCGACATCAAGCCCAGAAATGACGAACGCGTCAGGATCAATTCGTTGGATGCAAATGGAGGCGGCCATGGATATCAACGAAGCCATCTATAATCGGCGCGCCGTACGCGAATTCAACTCGCAACCGGTGGACGAGGAAGAGTTGAAGCAACTCATTGATGCTGCCATCCAGGCGCCTAGCGCCGTCAATCAACAGCCATGGCTGTTTACGATCGTGCGGGACAAAGCATTACTCGCGCGCATTTCGCGCGAGGCAAAAGCCCATATGCTCAGAACCTCGGCCGCGGCGTTGGCATCGCATCACTTCCAAAGCATCCTCGAAAATCCCGATTTCGACATATTCTATCACGCTCCGGCATTGGTCGTGATCTCGGCACCCGAGGGCCCATGGGTCATTGAGGATTGCGCCCTGGCGGCTGAGAACTTGATGTTGGCGGCCTGCGCCGTCGGATTGGGAACATGCTGGATCGGCTTTGCGCAGGGATGGCTTGGAACGTCGGAGGGGAAGTCGTCGCTCAAGCTTTCCGGCACGACCGTGCCAGTCGCGCCCATTATCGTAGGGCATCCCAAAACAGCGGTGGCGCCGGTTCCCAGAAAGGTCGCGAAGATTGACTGGATTTCGTAGCCTTCGGGGACCAGGTGAATGAAAGACCCTTACGAGACGCTCGGCGTAACCCGATCCGCGACCGACAAGGAAATCAAGAGCGCCTTCAAAAAGCTCGCCCGCAAATTTCATCCCGACCTCCATCCGGGCGACAAGGAGGCCGAGGCGAAGTTCAAGGCCATCTCGGCTGCCAACGATCTGCTCAAAGACAAGGAGAAACGGCGGCGGTTTGACGCGGGTGAGATCGACGCCAGCGGCGCAGAGCGACCGCAGGAGCGGTTCTATCGCGACTTCGCGGATGGGCCTGCCTACACCACCCATGCCGCGCAGGATGGATTTGACAGCAACGAAGATCTGGAAGAATTCCTGGCAAAAGCGTTTGCCGGCAGAGGGCAACGATCAGAGAGGGCATTCCGGGCGCGCGGTCAGGATGTGACCTATGTGCTGCCGGTGGCCTTCGTGGACGCCGCCAGCGGCGCCACCCGCACCATCACGCTACCGGACGGCAAGACCCTGGAGGTGATGGTTCCCGAGGGCGCCGAAGACCGGCAGATGCTGCGGCTGAAAGGCCAGGGAATGCCTGGCTATGGCGGCGGGCCGCCGGGCGATGCCTATGTCGAGTTGCATATCCAGCCGCATCCGTTCTTTCACCGCAAGGATGACAACATCCATGTCGAAATACCCGTGACCCTGAGGGAGGCAGTGCTCGGAGGCAGGATCGAGGTGCCGACAATCACACAACCGGTGACGATGACAGTCCCGAAGGGTTCGAATTCCGGCACTACGCTGCGGCTGCGTGAAAGAGGTATCCGCAACCGAAAGTCCGGGCAGCGCGGACATCAATTGATCACGCTGAAGGTGGTCCTGCCTGCGGGCGAAGAACCCGAACTCGTAGAATTTCTGGAAGCATGGCGACCGAAAAACGCTCAGGATCCACGCAAGGAGATGGAGCCATGATGGCTGTCGACGATCTCTTGGCCGCCATATCCGCCCTCCAGCGCAGCGATCTCGAACGTTGGATCAGCGAAGAACTGGTCGCGCCGCAACAGAACGAAGGGTCGCTGATGTTCTCGGACATGGAATGCGCGCGGATCCGACTCATTTGTACGCTGACCTATGAACTCGACGTTGATGACAGCGCGCTACCGGTGGTGCTGTCGTTGCTTGATCAGCTTTACGACACCCGCCAACGGTTGTTTTCTCTGAGCCGGGCCATCAAGACGCAGGACGAAACCGTTCAACTCGCTATCGCAGCCGCGACATCGCGGGAGAGCAAGCTCCAGGAGAGAGGTCACCAGCCGGGCACTTAGTGATGTTCGGTCCGGGAAATCGGCGGTTGTCTTCACGGCAAAGGGCGCGCCAATCATCCGCCTTAGGCCTCGGCAACCGGCAGCGTTGCGCAGATTGTGTTTAAAATGTCCCTTTGTGTTTGTGACTGACCATTCTAAGGACCACTGGTCTTTCTCGCTCGCTTCGAGGTGAGCGACCAGATCAATTATCGCAAAAACGATCCTCAGCGCTCCTACCGATTCTACGAGACGTTGCTGCGGTCGAAATCGCCCGACCCGCTGCAATTTGATCCAACTCAAGGACTTGTCGAGGGCGCCTCATAAGATGAAGGATTTCGGGCCTCGACCGAGAGATTGATAGCAATGGAGGACCATGCCGTGCTCAGATTCAATCAACTCGTCACAATAGCTTCCGTATCATTCGCCATCGCAATGTCCTCCGCAGGCGCCAACGCTCAGCCTTACGGACCCGGAGCGCATGGATGGGGACGGGACATGATGGGCTCCGGCACGATGATGGGGCCGGGGTTCATGGGTCGTGGTGGATTCGCGGGCATGTGCAGCCCCGCTGCCGCCGGCTTTTCCGGATGGCGCATTGCCCGGCTCGAACAGGTCATTAAGCCAACAGATGCGCAACGTGCCAAGTTCGATGAATTGAAGGCGACATCCGACAGAGCCTCCGAGGCCCTCCGCCTCGCCTGTCCGACCGACGTGCCGACCACCGCAGTCGGTCGAATGGAGTTCATGGAGAAGCGCATGGAAGCGATGCTGCAGTCGATCAAGACCATGCGTCCCGCTTTCGAGGCCTTCTACGCCACTCTCAGCGACGAGCAGAAGAGCCGACTGGATACGCCTTCGGACCGCGGCCGCTTTTGGCGGCACCCTTGGTAGAGCATCAGCCGGGTCTGGAAGACGAGACTTCGAATTTTTGTCCAGGGCGCGTTCAAGTCGGATGCCGGCTGACCAGGAGGGATCCCAAAATGGGCTATTACTTCAGCAAGACCTTGCCGGTCGGGTTCGACGAAGCCGTGCGCCGCGCCACCGAAGCTCTAAAGAAAGGAGGCTTCGGCATCATCACGGAAATCGATGTCAGGCGAACGTTCATGGACAAGCTCGGTATCGATTTTCGAAACTATCGTATCCTCGGGGCATGCAATCCGCGGCTTGCCTACGAAGCACTCCAGCTTGAGGACAAGGTCGGCACTATGCTGCCCTGCAACGTCGTCGTTCAGGAGATCACTCAAGATCGCACCGAGGTCGCCGCCATTGATCCCGTCGCGTCAATGCAGGCAATTGAAAATCCTGGCCTCAAGGCGTCGGCTGAGCGTGTCCAGACACTGCTCCGAAACGTGATCGACGGCTTATAAGGCAGCCACGTAAAATCCGTTGAAAGGTTGACCTGTCTCAAGACCGGGCAGGTCTAACATGATCTGATGTTTTCATGGCTCGATATATCAAATCTTTCCTCGAAATCGGATTGAACGACGTCGGGCTGGTCGGCGGCAAGACCGCGTCGTTAGGGGAGTTGTATTCTGCTCTCGCGCCCCAGGGGATTTCCGTCCCCAACGGCTTTGCGATCACGGCGGACGCCTATCGCGAAGCGCTATCCCGGGACGGTGTCGCGGACGCACTTCACGGGCTTCTTGACGGGATCGACAAAACCAAGATCAGGCAGCTCGCGAGCAAGGCCGCCAAGGCCCGCGAGATTATATACAAAGCGATGGAAACGCCGCGTCTACGCGAACAGATCGTGGAAGCGTATCGGCAGCTCGAGCGCGAGGCCGGGATCGGGGTCGCGGTCGCCGTTCGGAGTTCTGCGACGGCGGAGGATCTACCGACGGCGAGTTTTGCAGGCCAGCACGAGAGCTTTCTCAATGTGCGCGGGCCGAAGGATTTGTTCGAAGCATGCCGCCGCTGCTTTGCCTCCATTTTCACCGATCGCGCGATCTCCTATCGCATCGACAACGGCTTCGATCATTTCAAGGTCGCGCTCTCTGTTGCCGTGATGAAAATGGTCCGTTCGGATCTGGCTGCAAGCGGCGTCGTCTTCACGCTGGATACCGAATCCGGCTTTCGTGACGTGGTCTTTGTCACGGGTTGTTACGGCCTCGGTGAGACCATCGTGCAGGGCCAGGTCGATCCGGACGAATTCTACGTTCACAAGCCAACGCTGAGCCAGGGTTTCCGCCGCGTGCTGCGGCGCCGGCTCGGAGCCAAGCAGATCCGCATGATCTACGGCAAGCGTGGCGGCAGCCATGCGACGCTCACCCGCAATGTGCCTGACGCCGAACGACAGAAATTCTGCATTTCCGACCCGGACGTGCTGAGACTTGCCGAGATCGCGGTCCGGATCGAAGCCCATTATTCGAAACATGCCGGCGTTTCGATGCCGATGGACATCGAATGGGCCAAGGACGGTGTCGACGGGAAGCTTTACATCATTCAGGCCCGGCCCGAGACCGTCGCCTCGCAGCGCTCAGCGGACTTCTACGAGACATATAACCTCAAGGAACATGGCCCGGTCATCGTCAGCGGTCGCGCGGTGGGGGAGAAGATCGCTTCAGGGCGTACGCGCCGCATTTCGACCGCGCGCGATCTTGCAGCCTTCAGGCCGGGTGAAATCCTGGTGGCGCCGGCCACCAGCCCGGATTGGGAGCCGGTCATGAAGATCGCAGCCGGAATCGTCACCGACAAGGGCGGCCGCACCTGCCATGCCGCCATCGTGGCGCGCGAGTTGGGCATCCCCGCCGTGGTGGGCGCTACGCACGCGACCGAAAAGATCAAGACCGGGACTGACGTCACGATTTGCTGCGCCGAAGGCGATATCGGCAGCGTCTATCAGGGAGCCATTGCCTTCGACGTTACAAAGACGCCAGTGAACGAACTGCGGCAGCCGCGCACGGCGATCATGGTCAACGTCGGAACCCCGGAAATGGCGTTCCGCACGGCGATGCAGCCGCAGGCCGGAGTCGGCCTCGCCCGCATGGAGTTCATCATCAGCGAACATATCGGCGTTCACCCGATGGCGCTGCTCAAGCCGGAGAAGGTCACGTCAACCAAGGCGCGGACCGCGATCGCCCGCTTGGTGAAGGACTTCACGAGCCCGGCAGATTTCTTCGTTCAACGACTGGCGGAGGGCGTCGGTACCATTGCCGCGGCATTCTATCCGAAGCCGGTGATTGTCCGACTTTCCGACTTCAAGACCAACGAGTACGCCAGCCTGCTTGGCGGGGAAGGCTTCGAGCCCAAGGAAGAAAACCCCATGCTGGGTTTCCGGGGCGCCTCACGATATAGCCATCCCGCCTATGCCGAGGGGTTTGCACTGGAATGCGCTGCGCTCCGCCGAGTGCGCAAGGAGATGGGTCTCTCCAATCTGCGCCTCATGGTGCCATTCTGCCGCACGGTCGGCGAGGGCCGGCGCGTGATTGCGACGTTGGAGGCCAATGGACTGAAGCGCGGCGAGGATGGTCTCGAGATTTACGTCATGTGCGAGATCCCGAATAATGTCATCCAGATCGACGCGTTTGCGGAACTGTTCGACGGCTTCTCGATCGGCTCCAACGATCTCACCCAGCTCACGCTGGGGGTCGACCGGGATTCCGATATCGTGGCCTTCGACTTCGACGAGCGCGATCCGGGCATGCTGGAGATGTTCCGGCAAGCGGTGGTCGGGGCCAAGCGCAACGGTCGCCACATCGGCATCTGCGGCGAGGCACCCGCGAACTACCCGGAGATCGCGCGCTATTTGACGGGGCTGGGCATCGATTCGATCAGCGTGAATCCCGCGAGCGTATTTCGGACCATGGCCGCCGTGGCGGACGCCGAGGCCACTCTCCCAAAGTCCGGGACGTGACGCTTCCGCGCGTTGTCGCAATCAGATCGCGGCCGCGACGGCAGCAGCGTGGATACGCTCCGCCGCGGCATTGACCTTTCTCATCATCTCCGTCAGCTCACCATAAACCTGGTCATCGATGGTCACCGTGCCGAAATTGGAGTCCTCGCCGTCAAAGCGGCCCTGGACCGGCTGGTCGGCATGCTCGAACCAATGATAGCCAATCACATTCGGCTTGCTGAGTGCTGCCACGACGTAGCCCTCGAAAGCCTGGGCGCGCTCCGTCTGAGTGGCCACCCGTGGCCCCGCTCCCTTGGAATTCGGTAGGCCCGCATCGTCGCCGCGGAACGAGAATTCCGAGATCAGGCACGGCTTACCGGTAGCGGCGTAAGCGTCAATAACAGGACCTGGATCGAAGTCGTAGCAATTGAATGAAACGACATCCAGATGACGGCCGGCCGCGGCAATCACACCGCTGAGCGGTTGATATCCGAACCGGGAGCCGATCACGAGATGATTGGGGTCGGCCGCCTTGATCGCCGAGACGCACAGTTCGAAATACTTATCGGCCACAACAGCCGCGAAGGCATCGCAATCTGCTGAGAACGCCTCGCGGGCGGGATCTTCCAGGTTGGCCTTGGTCTCTAGCGCATCGTTTACGGCGCCGGGCCGGAGTCTGACAAACGGCGCCACGATGTGTTCGATCCTGCCGAGCTCCTCCCAGGACCGCGCCCGTGTGCGCCATACCGCATTGAATTGAGAAATTTCTCGGTAGTGCGCTTGCAGACCCGAGATTGCGGCAATCCTGCCGGGACGATGGGATGGCAGGTTCAGAAATAACGTCAGAAGCTCGTCGGTGCCGCGCCAGTCGGGCGACCAGTAGAGTTCGTTATCGACGAACGTTCCGAGCAAGCCGGGATCATTATGCCGGTGCCGGCAGCGCTGATCGGCGCTCACGCGGATATGCGCCCAGAACTCGGAATCGAACACATCCGGAAAGATCTGATCACGCCGGTGCAGCCGAAACGAAGCGCCGAGCTCCGTGATCGGCGCGGTCGCCAGCAAGCGCGATCCCGTGCTGGCGACGAGTTCGTCTGACCAGCAGCCGACCGTGTTGAATTCCCAGCTTGCCAGACGGTCGGACACAGCGGTGCGCCAGCTCTGCAGGTTGCCGTACTTGGTCCGGCAGGCATCGGCGTAAGGCACGCGTTCGGTCCCGGCGATGCGATCCTGATCGAATCGGACCGTATTGACGCCCTTCGAGAGAAATCTGCCACCATCGGGATCGACGAGCCAGAATACGCCATTGCGCTCGGCAACGCGGAAGAAGCCGCTCCCGCTGAGGTCGGCGTCGACCACCCCTCCCCATTTGGTTCTTTGCAAGCGCGGACCCCGGCAACATTCTAACGATATCAATCCATCGCACGGCCGGCACGGGGCTTCTTGACCTATCTCAATACCACTCGGAACCGACACGACTACCAATGTCACAGGGAGACAACGTGCCTGAGATCACCGGCGGACCGCGCAACAGCATAGCGGTCGCCGACAAGCAGGACCAAGCAGGTCGTCCATGCAGACAACGCAACTGCCGAACACCGCCAGCCTGCGCTCCGATTTTATCTGGGGCGTTTCTACCTCCAGCTTCCAGATCGAAGGGGCAACTCAGGAGGATGGGCGCGGATTGAGCGTCTGGGACATCTATTGTCGGACCGGTGAGATCAAGAATCGCGACACCGGCGACGTCGCGTGTGACCATTATCATCGCTACCGCGAAGATGTCGGTCTCATGAAGGCGCTAGGCGTGCAGGCGTACCGGTTCTCGGTCTCCTGGCCGCGCGTCCTGCCACAGGGCCGCGGATCCGCCAACGAGGCGGGCTTTGCATTTTATGACCGTCTGATCGACGAGCTGTTGGCCGCCGGTATCGAGCCGTGGCTGTGCCTGTATCATTGGGACCTGCCGCAGGCCCTCGAGGAGCGCGGCGGCTGGCTCAATCGGGAAGCGGCCGTGTGGTTCGCCGACTATGCGAGTTTGATCGCCGCGCGCTTTGGTGACCGGGTCAAGCGCTTTGCAACATTCAACGAACCGTCGATGTTCAGCCTGTTCAGCCGTTCGCTCGGCAAGCGGGATAGCAGCAGCGAGGACAAGCTCCACTGCATGATCCACAACGTCAATCTCGCCCACGGGGCGGCGGTGGATGTGCTTCGAGCCAACGTAATCAACGCCTCGATCGGCTGCATTCACAATCGGCAGCCATGCCGGCCTTCCAGCGCAAGCGAGGCCGATGCAGCGGCTGCGGCACGCCTGGATGTGTACTGGAATGCGGTCTTTCCGGATCCGCAATGCCGCGGCGAGTATCCGCGGTCGATGCGCACGGCGATCGAACCGCATATGCAGCCGGGGGATCTGACGCGGATTTGCCGTCCGCTCGATTGGTTCGGACTGAACCACTATAGCCCGGTCTACGTGAAGGCCGGGGCGGATTCGATGCTGGGTTACGACTTCGGTGACAAGCCGGCCAGCCTGCCCTTGACCCCGATCGGATGGCCGATCGATCCCGACGCTTTCAGTCAAGCACTGCAGGATGTGCACGCGCGGTATGGCCTCCCAATCTACGTGCTCGAGAATGGCTATGGCGATTCCGGCCAGCCCGACCAGACCGGTGCGGTAGTCGACCCGGGCCGGATAGAGTTCTTGAAGGCCTATATCAACGCGATGAACGAAGCCGCTGCCAGCGGCGTCGATGTTCGTGGCTATTTCGTCTGGTCGCTGCTCGACAATTTCGAATGGGACTCCGGGTACAGCATCAGGTTCGGCTTGACCTATGTCGATTATGCTTCGCTGCGGCGAATCCCGAAATCGTCTTTCCGCTGGTATGCCGGGTTGATCAGCGCGGTGCGGCCATGATCAAGGCGACGCTGGAAGAACGAGCCGCGTTGCTTGCAGATGTTGGAGGGACCAACGCCCGCTTCGCATTGCTAACTGACGGCGAGCTCGGCGCGATCACACATATGGCGGTCAATGACTACGCTACCTTTCAGGAAGCGCTCGCTGCCTATCTCGGCGCTTCGGCCAAGGCCGAAAGGCCTGCCCATGCGATCCTTGCCGCTTCCGGCGCGGTTGAGAATGGCCGCTGCGCGCTCACGAACAATTCCTGGATCGTCGATGCAGAGGAGTTGCGCGGGACCCATGGATTTTCGATCGTACGATTGATCAACGATTTTGAAGCAGTCGCATGGGCCCTACCCCGCCTTGGCCCTCGCAGCTTGCTGCAGCTCGGCGGGCGGCAGCAGGTGCCGGGAGCGCCCCTTGCCGCGATCGGCCCAGGCACCGGTTTGGGAATGGCGGTGAGCATACCACGCCCCGGCGGACAGATCGTTCTCGCCAGCGAGGGAGGCCATGCCACGATGGCAGGCGGTTCGTTACGCGAGGATGCGGTGATTGAGCATTTGCGGCGACGTTTCGGACATGTGTCGGCCGAACGCGCCCTGTCGGGCGCGGGGCTCGAAAACCTGTATGACGCTCTCGCCTCGATCGACGGCGCGACGCCGCCAAAACGCCGCGCGGCCGACATTACGCGGGCCGGAATTGAGGGGACGTGTCCGACCAGCCGCGCCGCCGTCGACATGTTTTGCGCGATGCTGGGGTCTGTCGCGGGCAACCTAGCGCTCGCGCTGAATGCGAGAGGCGGGATATTCATCGGCGGCGGCATTTTGCGCCACATGCCAAACTATCTTGCCGCCTCCGAGTTTCGCCGGCGCTTCGAGGAGAAGGGGCGGCTCCGAAAATTCCTGGAACCCATACCAGCCTATCTCGTCCTGGACGACGACGTTGCGTTCGTCGGCCTTCGTAACCTGATGGAGGTCGAAGGCATTGGCTGAGATACCGCAACTCGACATCGTGACCCTGACCATCAACCCGGCTGTCGATATTTCGACCTCGGTCAGGAAGCTGGTGCCCTTCACGAAGATGCGCTGCACCGAGGCTCAGCGTGATCCCGGCGGTGGCGGGATCAATGTGGCCCGTGTCCTGATGCGGCTCGGCCTCGAAGCGACTGCGGTCTATCCGGCCGGCGGCGCAACCGGCCAAACGCTGGCGGCGCTGGTTGAACGCGAGGCTGTGCGCAGCATCGTCATCCCGACGTTGAAGGATACTCGCGAAGACATCACCGTCTTCGACGAGACCAGCAAGGAGCAGTTCCGGCTGGTTTTCCCGGGCGCCTCCCTCAGCGAATTCGAATGGCAGCAATGTCTCGACGCAATTGCGCGTCTCACTCCGCGGGCCGCGTTTGTCATCGCAAGCGGCAGCCTGCCGCCGGGTGCGCCGGTCGATTTCTACGGCAAGGTGGTCCGGGCATCGAAAGGGGCGGCCAAAGTCATCGTTGATACGTCCGGCGCTTCGCTCAAAGCCGCGCTGGAAGCGGGCGTCTATCTCATCAAGCCCAACCTTCGCGAGTTTCAGGAGCTTGCGGGGATCAGTTGCGCCGACGAATCCTCGCTCCTGGAGGCGGGGCGCCGCCTGTTCGACCGTTATCGCATCGAGATCATTGCCCTCTCGTTGGGCTCCGGCGGGGCACTGCTCCTGACGCGCGACATCGCCATGCGTGCGAATGGCCTTCCTATGGAGCCTGTCAGCGTTTCCGGCGCAGGCGACAGCTTCCTGGGGGCGATGGTGTGGCGCCTCGCCAATGGCGACAAGCTCGATAGCGCCCTGCGTTATGGCATTGCCGGCGGTTCGGCGGCGCTGCTCAGTCCCGGAACGGGGCTTTGCCTTGCTGCCGACGTTCATCGCCTAGCATCCAGCGTGAACGTCACAATCATAGCCGGCTATCATGCTTAGCAACGAGGCGTACCACTCACCCGGCGAACGGCAGTTGCTGCTGCGCTTCTGGAAAAGTGCCGGGGGCTTCTGGAAAGGCAAGTCGGCGGGCTGGGCCTGGCTTCTCACGGTGTTGCTCATTGCGACAGTTCTTCTGCAATTGCTGACCCAATACTACTTGAACTTCTGGAACCGCGACTTCTTCAACGCGGTCGAGCGCAAGGACGGGAAAGAGCTCCTCAGCCAGGCGCTGCGATTCATCCCGCTCGCTGCGGCCAGCCTGTCGCTCGCCGTCTTCTCGGTCTGGGGGCGGATGACGCTCCAGCGAAGGTGGAGAGCCTGGTTCAGCGATGAGCTTTACCGCTACTGGCTGGGGCAGGATCGCTTTGTGCGACTGAACTTCGTAGCGGGAGACTATCAGGCCCCTGAATATCGTATCGCGGAGGACGTCAGACTGGCAACGGATCTCCCGGTCGACCTCGTTCTCGGGCTCGCGGCTTCTCTCCTGACAGCGGCCACCTTTATCGGCATCCTTTGGGTGGTCGGAGGCAATCTCACGATTGATGCAGCCAGCCTCACTCTGACCATTCCCGGCTATCTGGTCGTCGCCGTCGTCATCTACTCGATCGCCGTAGCAGCCGTGACGATGTTGATCGGCCGCCGGCTGACGGACGTTCTGGAAGAGAACAAACGGGCCGAAGCCCAGTTGAGGGCCGTCGGAACCCATGTGCGTGAAAGCGGAGAAAGCACGGCACCCGGCATGAAAGGCGAGGATGGAATTCGCGCGATCCACCCCGCCCTCAAGGCGGTAATCTCATCGTGGCTGGATTATTGCTGGCAACTCGTACGTCTCACGATCATAACCCACACGAATTCGCTGGTGACGCCGGTGATCGGTCTGCTGCTTTGCACGCCGAAATACGTTGCCGGTACGATTCTGCTCGGCGAGGTCGTCCAGGCGGCCGCAGCCTTTGTCGTGGTCCAGGGCGCCTGCAGCTGGTTTACGGATAACTATCCACGCCTTGCCGAATGGGCTGCTTCGGCCAACCGTGTCGCGTCGCTTCTTCTCGCATTGGACAAGACCGATCCATCTCAGGTGAAGGATGATAAAGTACGTATGCGCGGCTGAGAGCGGCGCCCGCGAAAGCTCGAATTCCACGTCGTCCTTGGGCTCCAGCGCCCCGCAATGTTGATGTTTGGCTTGGGAGCCATCGCGGATAACGATCGCCACCGTCGCGCGGTTGGCGGCTAAAGCTTTCGATTGATGTAGGTCAAGATCAGTCGGCCATGTTGAAACGTGTCATCGGTACGATCTTCGCTTCTGCCATCGGCTGCATGGGAATAGTCGGATTTGCATCCGCCGACCCCATCGGACGCTAATGAATGCAACGTCTACGGCATCCAAGCGCCGGAGCCGATTGGCGATCGCAGCGGACATAATCTGGTGACGACCCAATTCTCCTGCTTTGGCGTCGAGGGCATTCTGAAGAACGCGGTGTATTCGGCCGTCAACGTTTCGGAATGGGATGGTGCCAAGGCAACGCAGTTGCAAGCCGGCGGCACGCATCGCGCGGGGGGCGGATTGGCCGTCACGCAGATGTTGCAAGGGACTCAGTCCATGATCATGAAAGATGGCAGCCCGGTCGGCGGCGAAAGTTCGGGCACCGCGATCGTCAAATTCGCATCTGGATCGCTTGCCGGAAAAACCCTCAAATTCACCACCAAGACGACGGGCGCAGGTCGGTTTGTTCTGGAGTTCGCCGACTAACGAGAAACTTTCCAGGCACGATGTCCGCCGATGTCGATGTCCGTAATGCGTACGGCTCCTCCGCTTCTGTGCCCGCGCACTGAGATGAATGTCCCGTTGCCATTTAAGCTTGAGATTGCGTCCACGGCCTAAGCCGAAGAATACGCGAATGTAGGCTGTCCAGCATGCTGGCGGACGCATCTCATAAGCAAATCAACCGGGAACTACTGGGCGATAAAAGTTCTGCAGTCCTGCTCCCGCAACAGGAATCGCCCGAAACTGCTTAGGTGGATTTGCCCTCAGCGCGGCCGAAACTGTTTAGCAATGTTCAGTACCGAATTCCAGCGGCCCCTCAGCCAGCTTAAACCGATGCCAAGAAACGGTCGGTGCTTCCGGATCTCATTTCAAAAGAAGAGGCCCGAGAGGTTGAGCTGGAGGTGCGCGCTGGCCGTACGAAATCGCTTAAATGAGCGCGGGGGCCATTGTCGAATAAAAGGGGCCGCCTCGCAGCAGCCCCTTACCGGGTTGCAATGAACGCTCATTAAAATCACCAGCCCCGGTATATTAAGATTAACTGCATCGCCGCATTTGGCTTTGATCTCGATCAATGCAGAGATTCGCGGGACCACAACAAAACCGCCAATTAATAGTTCCCCCCTGGATCGTGGTTGGGCTCCTCGATCTGCCTCTTGGTGAAAGAGGCAGCCAACTGAGGCAGCTCGTAAACTAGGCCCGCCCAGTAGGGGGATACCGAGCGAGGTGCTTACACTGAGCTTCGGAGGGGCTCCGGGGGACATCGCGCAATGTAGGCGCTATCCGAAGGCGTCAGCCACCCTCGTTCCCT
The DNA here is from genome assembly GCF_002266465.3 of Bradyrhizobium symbiodeficiens. Taxonomy (NCBI): domain Bacteria; kingdom Pseudomonadati; phylum Pseudomonadota; class Alphaproteobacteria; order Hyphomicrobiales; family Nitrobacteraceae; genus Bradyrhizobium; species Bradyrhizobium symbiodeficiens. The sequence goes on from NZ_CP029427.2 coordinate 5,508,596, forward strand.
CCATAGCCGCGCCGGTGCTTCCAGCCGGAGCAGGTTGCTGGGTGGGCCTTGCTCCGCCGTGCGTTCAAGTTGATCAGCATCAATTCCACTGTCTCAACCGCACGTAACTTTAATACCAGCCGGTCCGAAGCGCTTCAGTGCGCAACCGCAGAAACGCTGCGCGTAGGCTTCCAGAGAGGACACGCCATGTCATCTTTCTTCGGTCCTATTGCCATACCCGTGCCCTTCGTCTGCTCGGTTGCGATCGGGGCGCTGATGGGCTCGACGATGCTCGCCAGCCCGCCGACCGCGGTTCGCGCCGAGACCGTCCCCGACTCTGCAATCCAGTTGGTGCAGTCCGATACGAGCGGGGCCGCCGCGGGAGCCACCGAGGCAAAAGGGGGAGACCGTCGAGCAACGGGTCAGGACTCTTCAGAGGGCGCTGAAAATCACGTCCGACCAAGAGCCGAAATGGGACGCCGTAGCGCAGGCGATGCGCGAAAATGCCATTAACATGGACACCTTAATTGCAGAAACTCGGAGGATGCCCCCACAAGACATGACCGCAGTGGACGATCTGAAAAGCTATCAGAAATATGCACAGGCGCATGTCGACGGGCTGAATAATCTGATTGCATCGTTCGCGACGCTTTACGACGCAATGCCCGACGACCAGAAAAGAATCGCCGACGACGTTTTCAGGACCTCTGAACGTGAACGCTCTCCTGCACCGGTAGTTTACGGTCCGTTCTTTCCGTTCTTTCCGTTCTTTCCGTTCTTTCCGTTCTTTCCGTATTTTCCATTCAGCCGGTAGTGACAGCGAAAGGGCTCGCCGAGATATCTCCGCAATGGCACGGCCCACCGCACCAGATGCCGCATCGGCGATGAACAGACGGCGAGCCAAGCACATTCATGATAGTGCAATAGCTCATACCGCCGGGGCAGGTCATCGCGGCGGGTCAGGATCCCAGTCGCCGGGGCCTGCTCCAATCCGATGATCCGCGGACGAAACAGGGGGGCACGAGCGTATGAAGGCTGACGTTGCATCACCTGCTGCTCCACAGGCCGTCTCGCCGCCGGCGGAGGCAATTCCGAAGCTGCCGCAGGCTGCGCATCCTTTAATTCCAATCATGCCGGGCGTGGCAGCCAGGCCCCCTCTCGCGAACGCGCTCATCAAGGCTGCGCCAGTACACGATTTCAATCTTGCCCGGGACCTGAGCTTGTTCACGCGCGTGCTTCGGCAGGCTGAAGGCGGGCGACGGGTAGTGGCGATCTTCATTGCTTCGACTGTCGTCACCATTGCCAACATGTTTGGACAAGTCCAACTCAACGATTGGAACGGCCGGTTCTTCGACGCCGTCGGCCGCAAGGACCTGTCGGGCTTCGTTCACGATCTCCAGACGTTTGTCGTCATCATCGCTATTTTGTTGGCGCTCACGGTCGCAAACACCTTTCTCCAGGAGCGCCTGAAGTTTCGACTGCGGGAATGGATCACCCGTCACCTCCTGGCCGAGTGGCTCAAGCCGCTGCGCGTCTATCAACTCGGCTTTGCCGGCGAGTATGGTCACAACCCGGACCAGCGCATCCAGGAGGATACGCGCCTTTTGGGCGACTACACCGCCGACCTCGGCTGCGGCATCGTCTATTCCTTGCTTCAGCTCATAGCTTTCGTCGGGATGCTTTGGACTCTCTCGGCGCAAGTCACTTTCCAGGTCGCGGGCTACGACATCGCCATTCCCGGCTATATGGTCTGGTGTGCGCTCGCTTATGCCTCGATCGGCTCGGCTCTGACCTGGATCGTGGGGCGGCCGCTGATCGCCCTGAACGGCGAGCGATATGCGCGTGAGGCGGAATTCCGCTTTGCACTCGTTCGGGTCAACGAGTCCGGCGAGAGCATCGCACTGCATGGCGGGGAAAATGACGAACGGCGGCATCTCGAGGCCGCGCTCGCGGCTGTCGTGGACACGATGCGGCGGATATCCTCTTCGCTCGCTCACCTGACCTGGATCACATCGGGCATCGGCTGGCTGTCGTTGGTCGTTCCGATCCTGGTGGCAGCACCGGCCTATTTCGGCGGCAACCTGACGCTGGGCGGCCTGATCATGGTGGCGGGCGCGTTCACCCAGGTACAATTGGCGTTGCGATGGTTCGTCGATAATTTCTCACGGCTCGCCGACTGGCGCGCAGCAGTCCATCGCGTCGCGCGGTTTCGCGAAGCGCTCGACAATCTCCCTGCGATCGAAGCGGGCGCAGAGGAAATCAAACGCGGTCTGCATCCGCAAGGACATCTTGCTTTCGAGGGCGTGCGCATCCTCTTGCCGGACGGCCATATCGTCATCGACGACGCGACGGTCAGCATCACCCCGGGCGAGCGCGTCCTATTGTCGGCGACACCGGAAGAGGAAAATCGACGCTGTTCCGCGCCGTGGCGGGCCTCTGGCCGTGGGGATCCGGGACAATCCTCACGCCTGCGCCCGAGGCCATGTCGTTCCTGCCGCAGCGCCCTTATCTGCCCCTGGGCACGCTACGAAACGCCCTGAGCTATCCGAGCCCGGCCGACGCCTTCCTTGACGCGGATGTACGACAAGCCCTGGAGCGGTGCGATCTCGGCGATCTCATTCCCAAGCTCGACAAGACCGAGCGCTGGGACAAGGAGCTTTCGCTTGGCGAACAGGAGCGCCTCGCTTTTGCGAGGCTTCTCCTGCACAAGCCTGGGTGGGTCTTTCTCGACGAGGCGACAGCCGCGCTCGACGAAGACAGCCAGCGCCGCGTCATGCGCCTGTTCGATGACGAGCTGAAGCGGACCACCGTGTTAAGCATTGGTCACCGACCGGATCTCGCAGTCTACCACACCCGAACGCTCCAGCTCGTTCATGGACGTGACGGCGACCGCCTCAAGCTCAAACCGCCCCCCGCTCCACCTCCCCCTCGGCGCTGGCTGCAACGGCTCGACGACTGGCTGCTGACTATCCGAACATGATGGGGCCGTTTCGAACCATCCACATCTTTGATTTGCGTCAACCAGGCCTTGCTACTTCGCGACAAGATGAGTTCCTTACTGGGAACCTGCCTGGAATCGGCGGTTGGCGCAATGTTCGAGCCAGTCGCGACCAAGTCGCAAAGGGAGATATCGAAATGTCAATCGGGACCATCATTCTGATCATTCTAATCATCGCGCTGCTGGGCGGCTTCAGTGGGATCGGTGGCGGTCCGTTCTACGGTACTGGCTACTACGGTGGTGGAGGTCTTGGTCTTGTGATTGTCATTCTGCTGATCTTGCTTTTGCTCGGCAAACTTTGACCAAGCGGTGGCCGGCGAGCAGGTGATGAGCCGGGCTCGAATGCGGCCCATTCCATGGGGGTGGCTTTGGGAATGCCTCTGCCGCGTCTCCTCGCCATAGCGCGGTGGAGTTCGTTGATCCAATCAATTGCGGTCGGCCTCGAAGGAAGAGAGAGGAGACCCAATCTGAAGCAGGCGCTACCCGCCGACACGACAGCGTTTGTCCCCGCTTCGGTCTTGCTGCAGCGACTGCACGACGAGGCGCCGGCGGGATCACTTTACCCTGGGTTGGCTGATGAGCCGCATGCACAAGCGCTCCTACGGCCTCATCATGCTGCTGCTCGCCGTGGTAGCTGTTGCGCCGGGTGTCTCGATCGTCGCGGGCCTGCTGCTCATGATCCCCGCGTTCCAGATGATTCTGGGCCACAACATGCCGGTGTTCCCGCGCCGCATCGCCGCCCGTCCATTGCCGACACGGCACCTTGCCGCTCTGGTCCAGCGCGCTGTGCCCGTGCTTAGGTCTCTCGAGAAGCTCATTCATCCCCGCTGGCCGACTCCACTCGATGCGACCAAGCGTCTCGTCGGCGCCGTCGTCGTGCTCCTGAACATTACCCTGCTCTTCACGCCGGTCCCTCTCAGCAATGTCGTCCCCGCTCTGGTGATCGCGCTGATCTCGCTGGCCTATCTCGAAGAGGACGGTCTCCTGCTCTTGATCGCGCTGCTGGTCAGCGTCGTTGTGCTGGCGGTCGAATTGACCGCAGTCTGGGAAACCGTCCTCGGCGCGAAATGGATCTTTGGCCTCTGGTATTAGTCCGGCTGCGACTGAATGCGCTCGCGCCTGCCGGCTTTCAGTGCAGCGATGCAAGCTCGTGGGGCGCCATTAGGGCAACTTCATTGACGTGCTCTCTTTCATCGGCATGGGCTAGCGTTCCGCTTCGAAATAACCCAGCCGCTTTGCGCTACATCAAAGCCACCGCGACCGCGGGGAGCAAGCTGCTTTTGATGTTTCTTGAACGTGTGGAGAGAGCAGATGAGCCTTCCGAGATTGTGGACCGCCAGCCAGGAGGTTGCATTCGATCCTTTAAGGGCCATGCGGCGTGAAATGGAAAACGCATTTCGCGCTTTCGATCAGGGTTCGCCGACTCCCAGCATTGGGGCGGGGGCGCCTGCAATTAATGTGGCAGAAACCAGGGATGCCTTCGAAGTGACAGCCGAACTTCCAGGCGTGGACGAGAAAGATATCAAGGTCGGCCTGGACGGCAACCAATTGGTTATCTCCGGCGAGAAGAAGGCGGAGAGCACGAAAGATGAAAAGGACTGGCACGTCGAGGAGCGCAGCTACGGCTCATTCTATCGATCGATGTCTCTGCCTTTCGAGCCGGAAGAGGGAGCAATCGAAGCTCATTTCGACAAAGGCGTGCTGCATCTCGCCATTAAGAAGCCGGCCAAGGCGGTGAAGACCACCAAGACGATCAATATCAAGACCGGCGCTCCCCCAAGCGCGAGCCCCGAGCCGAACGAAACCGCTGCACCTGGCAAGGCGGCCTAGCCCTGTGGGGTCCTCGCCGAAAGCCGGAGACCCGAGCCAGATAAGCTGGTTCCCGTCTCCGGATTTCGTCATTCGTCTTCTCTGATGCCGCCATCGAATGAGACTGGCAGCTTGATTGGCTTTGGGTGCCAAGAGAGGCCCCTTGTCACGCGCCTGCGATACAATGAGAGCTCCCATGAAAAAGTCGGTTCGCTCAATTGACGATCCTGAGCCAAAGGTGCCGCGTGCCGACAGGCCGCCGTCGGAGGGATTTGTGGTCGTTGTCGACGGACACTTTAAATCGGAGTTTGAGACGGCCGAAGCGGCAAGATCAGCCGGTCGCAAACTGAAATCGACCTATCGGATGCTCAAGATCGAAATCTATGACGCCGCCACGAGGGTCCGAACCTTACTGGTCTCCGAAACCTAGCTATCGCACCGTCCTCATCGGGAGCGGAGAATGGCCTTCCTCAAGAGACAACTATATCGTCAGGTGAAAGGCCCGGAGATCACACACGAGGATCGTTCTTTTCTTGTCTTCGATACTGACACCAAGAGCTTGTATGTCGAGCGGGAGGTGACGCATTTGGAGACAGGACGCGGGGGCACAGTCGCATTCCAAACATCGACAATGGATATTGCGGTCTATCTAACACAGGGCGGCCAAACCGCTGGTCACCGCGAACTTTGGCGTTTGCTGAGAGCGCTCTTCAATGAGGACAGCGACGGCGCCTCTGGTGAGACATGACTTAGCCGCGCCTAAACCATCATCTTGTGACCTGCGCACCCAACTGACTGCCCCGGCGACGCCCCTACGATCTTCGGAACCAACAAGGCGATCCGCATACGCGGCCGCAACAGGTTGGCGCCCCGGCCATAGGACATTTGTGCTGGCACATCGGGCCATTGGAGCCAACACGAAGAATATCTGCGGCCTGCCGCCTGACGCGCATCGGCCTGAGCCGCGAGGTACATCCAAAGCTTGGCTCAGGTCGGTCGGAGTGCTCGCCAGGAAGTCGTCGGGCATGATGCTGACCACGTGCTGCTCATTTGCGGCGCCCCTCTTGCGCATCGCGAACGAGCAGGCGTTCGGACTTTGTCTCGCAGGGAAAACCGGGGGTGGAAAGACGACGGCTACCTTAGTCGGCTCGTCAGTTTGTGGGGCCGGTCGGATCGACCAGTTACTCACTTGGAACGCAACATTGGGTGGCCTTGAACCAGCCCTGCGCTCACATAATGACTGCCTGATGGTCGTCGACGATTTAAACAAGATGCCGGTCGCATCTGACAAAGAAAAGTATCACAGTGCAAACAATTTCGCCCACAACCTTGCCACTGGCTCGACCAAACGGCGCAGCCCCGCGTTCGACGACGGTTCGGACAATGGTGAACAATACCGGGTGATTTCGCTTACATCAGCAGAGACCACAATAGCGGAGCTTGCGGCGAAGTGTGGCGAGCAAAGGGGCGGTGATGCTCGCCGCCTAATCGACGTACCCATTTACTTGGATGGTCTCGATCACATCTTTGATCGAATGCCAAACGCTGGCACGCTCGGTCAATCAAAATTGCAACAACTGTTTTCGGCGGTTCATCAGGTCTCGCGCGGGCCCCTGCCCTGGTCTGCGTACGAGAACCCGTACATTTGGCTGCGGCAATCGAAAGGCGGCCGGCGCGTCGCGATGCCGGCCGGCACGCCGTTGAGAGCTCTACTCGACGCCACCGACCGTCGGGGGCCGCTCATCCTGACGACACACTGGGCCGGCCCTGGACGTCCGATGGCTCTCGCGCGTCGTGGGGGAAAGGCTTGCGAGCGTGCCGGCATCGACGGCCTGACGTTTCATGATTTGCGCGGCACGGCGGTGGTTCGCCTTGCGATCGCAGGCGCCAGCGTGCCGCAGATCGCGGCCGTCACCGGTCATTCGTTGAAGGACGTCGAGGCCATTCTCGATGCGCACTACCTCGGTCGCGACATTCAGCTCGCAGAAGCTGCGGTGAAGCTCGAAGCGAGAACAAAACTGTAAACGATGGTGTAAACGGCGCTCGTTTTGCCGTTTGCTCAAACCGCTAAGTGTTTGATTTATATGGTGGGCGCACCAGGGCTCGAACCTGGGACCCGCTGATTAAGAGTCAGCTGCTCTACCAACTGAGCTATGCGCCCGAAAGGCGGTGAGTGCCTTGCGAGGTCGGTCGTTTAGCAAAGCGATCCGGGTATGGCAAGCGATGCAATGAAGGTTTTTCCAAAGTCCCCAGAAAGCGAAAAGCCGCTGGATTCCAGCGGCTTCTCCAGGGTTAATCGTCGCGAAATCCAGCCCCGTTCAGAGCCGGCCCTCGCGGTCCCGGTCGGGGCCGCCGTCGCGGTCGGAGCGGTCACGATGGAAGTGCTCCATGTTGCGCTCCATCATGCGGTCCATGCCGCGCTCCATGAAGTGGCGGTGCGAGCCGTCTTCGCCGCCTCCAAACGGCCCGCGGTGGCGGGTCAGCACGGCGAGGCGCCGCTTCTGGCCCTCGTCGAGGGTCTTGTAGAGGGGGTCAGCGGCATCGGCGATCTTCTTCAGGGCTGCCGACGTCGCGCCCATGTCCTCGGCGCGCTGGCGCAGGCGGGCGACCGGATCCTCCGGCCTGTCCTTGTCAGCATTCCTGCCGGCATCGCCAGGGCCGGCATTCATCCGCGCATTGGCGCGGTCGATGCGCAGCTTGGCGAAATCACGCACGGCAGCCTCGACCGGCGGCCACAGCTTCTCCTGGTCGGCGTTGAGCTTCAAGCCGGCATGGACGGCGGCGATCCGCGCGTCGACGAGGGCGGCGCGGTCCTCGGGGTTCATGCGGATGTGGTGGCGCATGTGCTCCATCCACGGGCGATGATACTGGGCATAGACCGCGCCCGAGCCGGCGATGCTGAGCACGGCAATGGCGGCAATGGTGAACTTCTTCATCCGGACCTCCTCTGGAAGGATGGCCATGAAGATGGGCGCCGGACGGCTGACAAGCAACTTACAATCTGGACAGGGAGCATGTCCTTACGAAGATGTAACGCGCGATTTTACCTCCAGCCGCGATCGGAAATCATTCGCAACAGAAAGGCTTCCGTGCAGACCGCAAGGAAGCCTTCGTTCATCGTTCGGAGCTCAGTTCGTCGTGCTCAGTTCGTCGTGCTCTTGGCCTCTTTGAGGAATTCGTCGATCAAGGGTTGGCCGATGCGGCCTGCGGCATCCTTGTAGACCGGCTCCATCGCCTTGCGCATCGCCTCGTTCTGCTCCGGCGTGAGCTTGATGATCTCGCTCTTGCCGCTCTTCTTGATCTCGGCGAGCGCGTCGTCGTTCTCCTTCTGCGACTGCGCGTTGCCGAACTCGGTCGCTTCCTTCATCGCCTTGGTGAGCTGGTCGCGGATGTCGGCCGGCAGATCGTCCCAGAACTTCTTGTTCACGATCACGACGTAGCCGATGTAGCCGTGATTGGTCTCGGTGATGTACTTCTGCACTTCGTGCATCTTCTGGGTATAGATGTTCGACCAGGTGTTTTCCTGGCCGTCGACCACGCCGGTCTGCAGCGCCTGATAGACCTCGGAGAACGCCATCACCTGCGGCAGCGAGCTGAGCGCCTTGAACTGGGCCTGCAGCACGCGTGACGACTGGATGCGGAACTTGACGCCCTGATAGTCGGCCGGGGTGATCAGCTTCTTGTTGGCGCTCATCTGCTTGAAGCCGTTGTCCCAATAGGCAAGGCCGGTGATGCCCTTGGCATCCAGCAGCTTGAGCAGCCGGGTGCCCAGCGGGCCATCCGTCACCTTCCGCAGCGTCTTCAGGTCGGGCAGGATGTAGGGGAGGTCGAACACCTCGAACTCGCGGATGCCGAGCGGTCCGAATTTGGAGTTGGACGGCGCCAGCATCTGCACGCTGCCGAGCTGGAGCGCCTCGAGCTCTTCCTTGTCCTTGTACAGCGTCGAGTTCGGGTAGACCTCGACCTTGACCTTGCCGCCGGTGTACTTCTCGGCGAGTTCCTTGAACTTCTCCGCCGCCTTGCCCTTCGGCGTCTCGGTGGCGACGACGTGGCTGAACTTGATGATGATTGGCGATTGAGCCGATGCCGGCCCGGCAAGCCCGAGTGCCAGTGCCGCGATCGACGCGGCGATTGCGATGGTGCGCATAATCTCTCCCTGATGTTATCTAAGCCGCCCGCGCGGGCGACCAATGCTTGTTCCGGCTGCATCAATACAGGCCGCCGGAGTGGACTGCTATTGGCCGTTAGCAGGGCGGCCATTCGCGGTAACCAACGCCGTCATTCCGGGGCGATGCGAAGCATCGAGCTACGATGTGCAATTGCACATCGGAGGATCCCCAGATCCTCAGGTGCGCAATTGCGCACCATAGTCCGCCTCTTCGAGACGCCCCGGGATAACGAGCTTCGCTCGTCAACTCGCAGCCGCCGTTGTCACGGTGTCACGCTGGCGCTTCATGACGATCTTGTTGAGCGCGCCGAGATAGGCCTTGGCCGAGGCCACCAGCGTGTCCGGATCCGCGGCGCGCGCCGTCATCGCACGTCCCTCGTGCGACAGGCGCACCGAGACCTCGGCTTGTGCGTCGGTGCCTTGGGTGACGGCGTGGACCTGGTACAGTTCCAGCTTGGCCTCGTGCGGCACCAGGCGCTTGATACAGTTGAACACCGCGTCCACCGGACCGTTGCCCTCGGCTTCCTCGATCTTGATCTGGCCGTCGACGTCGAGCTTCATGGTCGCGCGCTGCGGGCCATGGGTGCCGGCGATCACGGTCAGCGAGGTCAGCTTGATGCGGTCGTGCGACGCCGCCATCTCCTCGTCGACCAGCGCCTCGATGTCCTCGTCGTAGATGTCCTTCTTGCGGTCGGCGAGCGCCTTCATCCGCGTGAACGCATCTTCCAGCTGGTTCGGGCCGAGCTTGTAGCCCATCTCCTCCAGCTTGTGCACGAAGGCGTGGCGGCCGGAATGCTTGCCGAGCACCAGCGAGGACTGCTTCAGGCCGACCATCTCGGGGCGCATGATCTCGTAGGTCGAGGCGTCCTTCAGCACGCCGTCCTGATGGATGCCGCTCTCGTGCGCGAACGCGTTCCGGCCGACGATGGCCTTGTTGTACTGCACCGGGAACGAGGTCGCCGCCGAGACCACCTTGGAGGCGCGGGTCAGCTGCGTGGTGTCGATCTTGTTCCAGTAGGGGAATTTGTCGTTGCGGACGTTAATCGCCATCACGATCTCTTCGAGCGCGGCGTTGCCGGCGCGCTCGCCGATGCCGTTGACGGTGCACTCGACCTGGCGCGCGCCGCCCATGATGCCGGCCAGCGAGTTCGCCACGGCCATGCCGAGGTCGTTGTGGCAATGCACCGAGAATACCGCCTTGTCCGAGTTCGGCACGCGCTCGATCAGCGTCCTCATGAAGTGGGTGTATTCCTCGGGCACCGTGTAGCCGACGGTGTCGGGGATGTTCACCGTGGTGGCGCCGGCCTTGATGACGGCTTCCACGATGCGGCACAGATAGTCCATCTCGCTGCGGGTGCCGTCCTCGGCCGACCATTCGACGTCGTCGATCTGGTTACGGGCGCGCGCGACCATGGCAACCGAGGTCTCGAGCACCTGCTCGGGGGTCTTGTTCAGCTTCACCCGCATATGCAGCGGCGAGGTCGCGATCACCGTGTGAACGCGGCCGCGCTTGGCAAATTTCACGGCTTCGGCGCAGCGGTCGATATCGGCCGGATGGGCGCGGGACAGACCGGCGATCACGGCGTTCTTGGAGCGGCGGGCGATCTCGCTCACCGCCTGGAAGTCGCCCTCGGAGGTGATGGGGAAGCCGGCCTCGATGACGTCGACGCCCATATCATCCAGCAGCTCCGCGACCTCGAGTTTCTCCTCGAAGGTCATGGTGGCGCCGGGGCACTGCTCGCCGTCGCGCAGCGTGGTGTCGAAAATGATGACGCGGTCCTTATCGGACTTGTTCGCGGGGGCCATTGTAAAATTCCTTTTGAGCTTTCGCGCCGTCAGTCTTAAGGGCGCTTGAGGTGTCCGGTGATCTCGACCAACCCCTGAGCGCCCAGGCGCGTGGCGCCCAGCCGGCCCTCAGGGGCAAGTAAGAAGAAGCCCGCCAATCAGGAGGGTGGGCAGCAGCGCGGCCGGGATCGTGGCGGCGGCCAGAGCCACCTCCCCCGAAATCCCATCGATTTGGCCGCGAATCAGCATTGCCAGACCCTTTTGAGCCCATAAATCCTCGGCCAAAACCGTTGACGGTTGGTTGCCAGAGGGCTCAGTAGCCTGTTTCTAGACGAGAAATAGCCGCAACTGCAACGCCAAAAGATGGTCAGGGAACCTGACCTGGTTGGGAGTCGTCCCGCTCTCTCCGTGTCCCGGACAAGTCGCAGCGCCTCTTGGCGTTGCGGCGCAGAGCCGGGATCCAGGGCGGCACGGGACGCGCCGAGATTGGCGCCGGCTCTGCAGCAGTGCGCAATTGCGCACTGGCCGGGCGACGACATTGAATGTGTGGTTGCAGACATGCCTTCTCGTCCTCGCGGCGGATTTCGCCCGAGCTTTGCTTCATCGCTCCACCCTCTGATCCAAGAGGGCACAGGGAAGGCCGGGTGCCGGCTGGCACCCGCGGTCCGCTGCGCGAAATGCACGCGCAAAAAAGACCGCACAGCAGCATACAGGTGTCGCCGATCACTCGGCCTTCCCTGCGCAGTGGCTGGACGGCTTATGCCGTGATCTCCCGGGAGCCGACCATTCCTTCTGGCCTCCCTCGCCCCGCGAATTTGGATGATGCAGTCTGCCCGGTTGGGCTCGCTCGCACCTTCGCGAAAGACTTGACCGTGGCAACGACGGCCAGGACCACACGGTTTTGCCGTACGCACGGCCCGCCATGTCGCCGCAGTATTCCCGAGCTCCGTCGACAGAGCCGGAAACTTACGAGCGAGACGAAGCCTAGCAGCGCCGTCGTCCGCACGCGGTTACGGACTCACAGGGACTACCCGCCCTGCCCGCACCTCTCATGCCGACGCTGCCGCGTCCACCGCAACCCCGGCTCGCGAACATGACGACGACACGTCGCCCCTCTTGGGTGAGCCGGGATGGACGACACATACGCCGAAACCGAATTTCGGTAAAGTGGAATATCTTCGCGCGCGTGGATTGACAGAGGGCGACACAGGCGCGGTGCCGTAGCCCGGGTGAGCGGAGCGATACCCGGGAGCGGTGCAGCCGGCACGAAGGCCCCGGATGTCGCTTCGCTCATCCGGGCTACGGGACTACGCGCACTGCGAACTCTGCTACCCCGCGCGGCGGGCGCGGGCCCGGCTTTCCCAGCGGGTCAGCATCTGGCCGAGTTCGCCGGTGACGACGGGTGCCGCGGTGATCGCGCTCGCGATCTCGTTGGTGTTCGCAGGCGCATTGGCGGAGAGCCAATCCGGCTCGCTATATTCGCGCCAGCGGCGGGCTTCCGCGCGTCGTTTGCTGGAGATGTGATCACGCGTGAAATAGCCGGCCGCGAACGCGATCCCAAGCAACACGATCAATACGATGACGCCAGCCACATTCAACTCCGTGCATCTGCCCGGCCGGTTCTTGCGTGGCAATCCGCGCGAAATCAAGGCTTCGACACGGCTTTTTTCTCCAGCGCATTCGAATATGACGACATTGCGGCTCACAACCGCACGGAAGAATTCTATTCCTCTCGCAACCGGAGGCGGACCGCATTAACCTCCGCTTCCGCTCGGCCGGATCAACCGGTCAGCGAACATTATTGGGAGGACGCGATGACACGCCAGGAGACGGGTGAGCCAGCGGCTCGTTACCAAGAGCAGCGTGAGCAGGATGCCGCGCTTTCACGACGAACACTCGTCCGGGGGCTTGCGCTTGGCGCCGCGGCCACGCTCGCCGGCCCTGCGCTGGCCCAGACCGGACCCGCCGCACCGCCGACCACCATCACCACCCCGCCGCGCGATTTCGGCCCCCGCGGCGCGCCGACCACTTATTTCTGGGACCCCGACATCATCGCAGTCGATCCGTCCTTCAACGATCTCGCGCAGCCCAACACCGCGATCAAGCGCCTGTACACCGGCGTGCTGTGGGCCGAGGGCCCGGCGTGGAGCGCGCAAGGAAGATATCTGCTGTGGAGCGACATTCCCAACAACCGGCAGATGCGCTGGAGCGAGGACGACGGCCGCGTCAGCGTGTTTCGCACGCCCTCCAACAATTCCAACGGCAACTCCTTCGACTTCCAGGGCCGCCAGCTCTCCTGCGAGCACCTGACCCGCCGGGTGACGCGCTACGAGCATGACGGCACCGCCACCGTGCTCTGCGACAATTACAACGGCAAGAAGCTGAACTCGCCGAACGACGTGGTCGCACATCCCGACGGCAGCTACTGGTTCACCGATCCACCCTATGGCGGCCAACTCTATGAGGGCGAACCCGACGCCGCAAGCGGCCCGAGCAATGCGGGCGGAAAGCTCAATCCGCGGATCGGACAGCCCGCCGGCTTCGTCCCCGGCAAGCGCGAACTGCCGACCAATTGCTATCGCATCGATCCCTCAGGCCGCATCGATCTCGTCGTGACCGAGGAGCAGGTGCCGGACCCGAACGGCCTGTGCTTCTCGCCCGACTACAAGAAGCTCTACGTCGCCTCAACCGGCAAGGGACCGGGCGACACAGGCCCGGGCGGCAAAGGCGATATCTTCGTGTTCGACGTCGGGGCTGACAACAAGCTGTCCAACGGCAAGAGGTTCAGCGACTGCGTGATCGACGGCGTCAAATGCGGGCCAGACGGCCTGCGCTGCGACGTCAACGGCAATGTCTGGGCTTCCAGCAATGCCGGCCGCGCGGTCGGCTACAACGGCGTGACGGTGTGGTCACCGGAGGGCAAGCTGCTCGGGCGCATCCGCCTGCCGGAGGTGTGCGGCAACATCACCTTCGGCGGCCCCAAGCGCAACCGCCTGTTCATGGCCGCGAGCCAATCGCTCTACGCGGTGTTCACCGCAACGCAGGGCGCGGGCCCGGGCTGAGCGCAAGGCATCATCGAGGGCGTCGGCATCACGCGACGCCCTCGACATTTCGAATCTAGCGCGTGTCGAACCCTGGTTCCGCGCCGCGGTTTTTCTGGCACTGAAGAGAAGTGGCAAGGACTGCCCGCAATTTGCGCAGGCGCTAGACTTTAGTCCCGCTCTCACGATCATGAACGCGGTTTCACTTGCCGAGACCTCCCTCGCCGCTATAGTGCGACATAATGGCTCACAAGAGGCCTGTTCGAAGGGAGAGAAAAAAAATGAATAATGCACTCTCTGTTGCATTGCGAATGACGCTCGGTGTGGCCGCGACCACCGCGATGATGACAGCGTCAAGCGCGGCCAAAGCGGCAGATCCGATCAAGATCGGCGTGATCGCGGAAGCTCAGGCGATTGCCGGCGCATCCATTCCGCAGGCGGCGCAGCTCGCAGCGGACGAGATCAATGCGAAAGGCGGCGTCGAAGGCCGCAAGATCGAAATCGTCTCCTACGACAATCACTCCTCCTCGGCAGATTCAGTGCGAGCGTTCCAGCGCGCGGTGAACGAGGACAAGGTCAACGCGGTCATTGCCAGCTATATCAGCGAGGTCGTGCTGGCGCTCGAGCCCTGGGCTTCGCGGCTGAAGACGCCGTTCGTCACGCCTGGCGCAGCGTCAAACGAAATCAGCAAGAGCGTCCATAGCGACTACGCGAAGAACAAGTACACTTTCCACGGCTATCTGACCTCGGCGGCACTGGCGCTTTCGGTCTGCGATGCCGCCAAGGATCTGCTCGTCGACAAGATGCACATGAAGACCGCAGTCATCATGAGCGAGGACGCCGCCTGGACCAAGCCGCTCGACACCGGCTACGAAGAATGTCTACCCAAGATCGGGCTGAAAGTGCTCGACCACGTCCGCTTCTCGCCCGACACCACCGACTTCACGCCGATCTTCAACAAGATCGAGGGCTCCAAGCCGGATGTCATCATCACCGGCATTTCCCACGTCGGCGTGCAGCCGACGGTGCAGTGGAAAAACCAGCAAGTGCCGATTCCGATGTTCGGCATCTCCTCGCAGGCCACCAACGAGACCTTCGGCAAGGACACCAATCAGGCGGCCGAGGGCGTGCTCTATCAGGGCGTCTCCGGTCCAGGCGTCGCGGTGACGCCGAAGTCGGTGCCGTTCGCAGAAGCCTTCAAGAAGAAGTTCGGCAACTATCCCTCCTATGCCGGCTACACCGCCTATGACGAGGTCTACTATATCGCCGACGCGGTGAAGCGGGCTGGTTCGACCGACGCCGACAAGCTCGTCGATGCGCTGGAGAAGACCGACTGGGAAGGCACGATCGGCCGCGTCCAGTTCTACGGCAAGGACGATCCGTTCACCCACTCGATCAAGTACGGCAAGGGCCTGATCACCGGGCTGATGCTGCAATGGCAGGACGGCAGGCAGGTCGCGGTCTGGCCCAAGGACGTCGCGAAGGCCGACGTCAAGTTCCCGAGCTTCGTCAAGCTCAGCAATTAGCAGGAAATGCTCCCGCGACCACTTCCCGGGAGCTTCCACATGCGTCCAACGCAGCACCGTCCCTCAAAGCGGCAGCCCGGCTGCCATCCGGCCTATCATCAATGCGAGCCTTCCAGATCTTGATCGATGGCTTTGCCATCAGCGCTCTCTACGCTCTCGGTGCCACCGGCTTTACCCTGATCTTCGGCGTCTCGGGCGTGCTCAACCTCTCTCACGGTGCCATCATGGTCGCGGCAGCGGTGGCGGCCTGGGCCGCGGCCAGCGTGCTTGGTGTCGGCACCTATGTCGGCGCGCTGATCGGAGTGGCGGTCGCGCTCCTCACCGCGTTTGCCACCTATTTCGCGGTGGTGAAGCCGATCCAGGACTCCCGGCGCATTCCCAATGAGGAGAAGGAGATCTTCGTTCTCACGGGAACGCTGCTCTGGGGCATCATGATCCAGGAGCTGATCGCCTATTTCTTCACCAACAACGCCAAGACCGTGCTGCCGATCGTCGAGGGCGTCGTCGAGATCCTCGGCGTCCGCACGCCGCAAAACGAGATCTTCACGGCGATCGTGTGCTGCCTCGTCATCGCGCTGCTGTGGCTTCTGGTGAACCGCACCCGCATCGGCAAAGCCGTGCTGGCGGCCTCGATGAACCCGCGCGGCGTCACGCTGCTCGGGCTCGAGCTCACCAACATCTACGTCGTGGTGTGGGCGATCTACGGCATTCTCGCCGGCATCGCCGGCGTGCTGCTCGGCATGTTCCTCGGCGTCAGCTCCTACAGCGTCGGACCGTTGACGGCGAGCGCGTTCTCGATCGTCGTGCTCGGCGGCCTCGGCAGCGTCTCCGGCTCGCTGATCGCCGCCTTCGTGGTCGGCTATCTCGAGACGCTGACGGCCTACCTCGTCTCGCCGGCCTATCGCACCATCCCGGCGCTGCTGCTGCTCGTGTTCGTGATGTACATCCGGCCTCAAGGCCTGCTGGGGAGGCGCTGAGATGTCCAACTTCTTCACCTCGCGCCTGTTCTTCATCTCGATCGCGCTCGTCGTCATTGCGGCAACGCTGCCGCTCTACGTCTCCGGCTACGTGCTCGGGCTACTGACCGTCGCCTTCTATTTCGGCGTGTTCGCGATGGCCTGGGATCTGTTGTTCGGCTTCGCAGGCGAAGTGAATTTCGGGCCGACCTTCCTGATCGGCGTCGGCGCCTACACCGCCGGCATCCTGAACGCCCAGTTCGGCTGGTCGGTCTATCTCTGTATCGTGTTGGGAGCGGTCGCCTCCGTGATCGCCGGCCTCGTGCTGGCGCTGCCGGCGCTGCGCGTGCGCGGACCGTATTTCGGCCTGACCACGCTGGTCGCGGTGCTGATGTTGCAGAACTTCATCGTCGTGTTCGCCGACCTCACCGGCGGCGAGATCGGGCTCACCATCCCCGACGTCATCAGCATCAACGCCGGCACCAACTACTGGATCGCGCTCGGCTTCATGACCATCTCGGCGGCCATCCTCTACGGCCTGTCGCAATCGCCCATCGGCCTCGTGCTGCAGGCGAGCGGCCAGGACCCGGTGCAGGCCGGCGCGCTCGGCTTCAACATCGTCAAGCACAAGCTCGCTGCCTTCATCGTCAGCGCGTTCTTCTCGGGGCTGTCGGGCGCGCTGCTGGTGTTCTACTTCGGCACCGCCTCGGTCGGCACCGTCGTCGACGTCGCCGTCGGCGTCAACGTGATCGTTGCGGCGGTGCTCGGCGGCCGGCGCACCGTGCTGGGCGCGGCGTTAGGGGCGATCTTCCTGATCGTCGCCGGCGAGTTCCTGCGCCCGACCGGCGAGCTCGCGACCTTCATCGTCTCGGCGGTCGCCCTGCTCGTCGTGCTGTTCTTCCCCGGCGGCTTCCTCGGAGCGGCCCTCTCGCGCGAGGCGCGTTCGTGATGGATATGAGGCTTTCAAACCGGGCCGTGCTCGAAGTCCGCGGACTGACCAAGCGTTTCGGCGGCCTGACCGCAGTGAAGAACCTGGGCTTCGAGGTCAACAGCGGCGAGATCTTCGGCCTGATCGGACCGAACGGATCGGGCAAATCGACCGCGATGAAGAGCGTGATGGGGATCGAACGCCCGACCTCGGGCGAGGTGATCTTCGAGGGCGAGAACGTCGCCGGCCTGCCCGCGCACAAGATCGCGCGCAAGGGCTTCGGCATGGTGTTCCAGCACTCGCGTCCCCTGAACCGCCAGACGGTGCTGGAGAACATCCTTGTCGCGCTGCTGCCGGACAGCCTGTTCATGCTGTTCCCGGACAAGGCGCTGGTCGAGCGCGCCAAGTGGATCGCCGAGCGCGTCGGGCTCGGCGATGTGATGAACCGCCGCCCGCCGACGCTGCCCTTTGCGGATCTGCGCCGGCTCGAACTTGCGAAAGCGATCGCGCGCGACCCCAAGGTCGTCCTGGTCGACGAACCCTTCGCAGGACTGACACGGGCCGAGGTCGACATCTTCTCCGAGCTGATCCGAAGTTTCCGCGACGAGGGCCGCGCGGTGATGCTCGTCGACCACAACGTCAAGAGCGTCGCCGCGCTGGTCGACCGCGTGCTCGCGATGTATCTCGGCGAGGAGATCGTCACCGGCAAGGCCGAGGACGTGATGAAGAACGAAACGGTACGGAAGGTCTATCTCGGCGGCGCCCTCGAGACCCATGCGCGGCCCGAGACCGGCTTCAAGGACCAGGTGCCGCTGCTCCAGGTCGAGAATGTCAGCGTATTCTACGGCAAGGCGCAGGCGCTGGAGAACGTCTCAATCCACGTTCACGAGGGCGAGTTCGTCTCCATCGTCGGCCTCAACGGCGCCGGCAAGACCACGCTGTTCAACACCATCTCCGGCTTCCTGCCCTATACCGGCGAGATCGTGCGCGGCGGCGACAAACTGCGCGGCACCAGTCCGGCGAAGATCGCGCGCAGCGGCCTCGTGCAGTGCCCGGAATCGCGGGAGCTGTTCGGCGAGATGAGCGTGCGGGAGAACCTCGATCTCGGCGGACAGCACCTGTCCGACGACGAGCGCGCCAAGCAGCTTGCCTGGCTGTTCGAGCTGTTCCCGATCCTGAAGGAACGCCAGGGCCAGATGGCGCAGACGCTCTCGGGCGGCGAGCAGCAGATGCTGGCGATCGGCCGCGCGCTGATGATGCAGCCGCAGATCCTGATCCTGGACGAGCCGACGCTGGGCCTTGCCCCCGTCATCCTCGAGCAATTGTCCAAGGCGCTGGAGAAGTTGCGGCAGACCACGGCGATCACGGTGCTGCTCGGCGAGCAGAACGTCACCTTCGCGCTGCCGCATGCCGACCGCGTCTACGTGCTGGAGCATGCCAGGATCGTCTGGGAGGGCGATCCCGGCCGCTTCGCAAGCGAGGCCGGCGCGGATTTTCTCTAGTTCGTACGTCTCGACAACAAAACAACGAAAGGGAAACGACCATGCGACCTTCAGTTCTCGGCAGCAGCCTGCTCGCCTCCGCGCTGGTGCTGTGCCTCGCGGCGCCCGCCTACGCGCAGTCGAACGATCCGATCAAGATCGGCGTCATCGCCGAGGTGCAGTCGATCGCGGGTGCGGCGACGCCGGGTGGCGCGCAGATCGCCGCCGACGAGATCAACGCCAAGGGCGGCATTCTCGGCCGCAAGGTCGAGATCGTCACCTACGACAACAAGAGCTCCTCGGCGGATTCCGTGCGCGCCTTCCAGCGCGCGGTGAGCGAGGACAAGGTCTCCGCCGTGATCGCGAGCTACATCAGCGAGGTCGTGCTGGCACTGGAGCCCTGGGCGGCGCGGCTGAAGATGCCGCTGATCACGCCCGGCGCCGCCTCGAACGAGATCACCAAGGCGATCCACAACGACTATGAGAAGAACAAGTACACCTTCCACGGCTATCTGACGTCGGCCGCGCAGGCGCAGATCGTCTGCGACGCCGCCAAGGATCTCCTCGTCGACAAGCTCAAGTTCAAGACGGTCGCGATCATGAGCGAGGACGCCGCCTGGACCAAGCCGCTCGACGTCGGCTACGAGGCCTGCCTGCCGAAGGCAGGCCTGAAGGTGGTCGAGCACGTGCGCTTCTCGCCCGACACCACCGACTTCACGCCGATCTTCAACAACATCGAGAGCAAGAAGCCTGATGTGATCGTCACCGGCATCTCGCATGTCGGGGTGCAGCCGACCGTGCAGTGGAAGAACCAGCAGGTGCCGATCCCGATGTTCGGCATCTCCGCGCAGGCGCTGAGCCCGACCTTCTGGAAGGACACCAATGGCGCCGCCGACGGCATACCCTCGCTTGCGGTGGCTACTCCGGACGTTGCGGTGACCCCGAAGACCAAGCCGTTCGCGGCGGCGTTCAAGGCCAAGTTCGGTTCGGCGCCGGCCTATACCGGTTATACCGCCTATGACGAGGTCTACATGATCACCGACGCGATCAAGCGCGCCGGCTCGACCGATCCCGACAAGATGGTCGCCGAGCTGGAAAAGACCGACTACGAAGGCACGATCGGCAAGATCCAGTTCTACGGCAAGAACGACGAGTTCACCCACGGCATCAAGTCGGGGCCGGGCGCCGTGACGGGCCTCGTCTTCCAGTGGCAGGATTCCAAGCAGGTCGTGGTCTGGCCCGAGAAGATCGCGGAGGGCAAGCTGAAATTTCCGAACTTCGTGAAGCTATCGCAGTAAGCGCCGGGCGAGCCGTTCCGCGGCATCCTTCCCTTGCAAGGCCCGTCGTCGACCGCGGCGGGCCTTCGCCTTGTGCAGAACACTGCCGGTCCCACTGGCCTCAAAGGACCCATCCTGCGATCCTGCCGTTGTTTCCCCAGGGAGCCGGAGGAGGCGAGATGGACGATCAACCGGGACGGCCCGACAGCCTGATGCAGGACGACGGCTTCGTGCGGGTGCGCGGGGCGCGCGAGCACAATCTCAGGAACGTCGACGTCAGGATTCCGCGCAACGCCCTCGTCGTGTTCACGGGCGTGTCGGGCTCCGGAAAATCCTCGCTCGCCTTTGGAACGATCTACGCCGAGGCGCAGCGGCGCTATCTGGAGTCGGTGTCGCCCTATGCGCGGCGCCTGTTCCACCAGATGCAGATCCCCGAGGTCGACGACATCGAGGGCCTGCCGCCCGCGGTCGCGCTCCAGCAACAGCGCGGCTCGCCGACGACGCGGTCGTCGGTCGGCAGCGTCACCACCATCTCGAACCTGCTCAGGATGCTCTATTCGCGCGCCGGCGATTATCCGCGGGGGCAGCCGATGCTCTATGCGGAATCGTTCTCGCCGAACACGCCCGAGGGCGCCTGCCCAACCTGCCACGGCATCGGCCGGATGCTCGACGTCACCGAGAAATCGATGGTGCCCGACGACACCAAGACGATCCGCGAGCGCGCCGTCGCGGCCTGGCCGAGCGCCTGGCAGGGACAGAACCTCCGGGACATCCTGACGACGCTTGGCTACGACGTCGACAAGCCCTGGCGGGAGCTGCCCAAAAAAGACCGCGACTGGATCCTGTTCACCGATGAGCAGCCGACTGTGCCTGTCTATGCCGGTTATGACGCCGCCGAGGTCAAGCGCGCCCTTCGCCGCAAGGAAGACCCTAGCTATCAGGGCACCTTCACCGGCGCCAGGCGCTACGTGATGCAGACCTACGCCAAGTCCGAGAGTGCGATGATGAAGCGCCGCGTCGCGCAATTCATGATCATCCGGGACTGCCCGATCTGCCACGGCACAAGGCTGAAGCCCGAGGCGCTCAAGGTGAAGTTCGCCGGGCGCAACATCGCCGAAATATCGCACCTGCCGCTGAAGCAGTTGCACGAAGTGATCAGGCCGTTTGCGAGACCTTCGGCCGACAAATCGGAGAAGACCGTCGTCGCGATGCGCATCTGCGAGGATCTGTCCGCGCGCCTTGCCGTCCTGCTCGACCTCGGCCTCGGCTATCTCGCCTGCGAACGCAGCACGCCGACCCTGTCGCCGGGCGAGCTGCAGCGCCTGCGTCTGGCGACGCAGGTCCGCTCCAACCTGTTCGGCGTGGTTTACGTGCTCGACGAGCCCTCCGCAGGCCTGCACCCGGCCGACACCGAGGCGCTGCTGCGGGCGCTGGACCGGCTGAAGCACGCCGGCAATTCCATCTTCGTGGTCGAGCACGAGATCGAGGTGATCAGGCATGCCGACTGGCTGGTGGATGTCGGCCCCGATGCCGGCGAGGGCGGCGGGCTCATCCTCTACAGCGGACCGCCGGAAGGGCTCGGCGAGATCGAGCAATCGCGCACCGCGCACTACCTTGCACGTCCGCGCAAGAAACTGCCGGCGATCCGCCGCGAGCCGAAGGGACATCTGAAGCTCCGGGGCGTGACCCGCAACAATCTGCGCGGCCTCGACGTCGACATTCCGCTCGGTGTCATCGCCGGCATCACCGGCGTGTCCGGCTCCGGCAAGTCGAGCCTGATCAGCCAATTCCTCGTCGAGACCGTGGCCGCGCATCTCGGCCATACGCTTGCCACCGATACGGACGACGACAGCCTCGCCCCGACGGTCGAGACGCTTGGCGGCAAGATCGTTGCCGGACTTGACCGGATCAATCGTCTCGTCGTCGTCGACCAGAAGCCGATCGGCCGCACGCCGCGATCCAACCTTGCGACCTATACCGGCCTGTTCGACCATGTCCGGAAGCTGTTCGCGGCAACGCCTCAGGCCAAGTCGCGACGCTACGATGCCGGGCGCTTCTCGTTCAATGTTGCGAAGGGGCGCTGCGCGACCTGCAATGGCGAAGGCTTCGTCTGCGTCGAGTTGCTGTTCCTGCCCAGCGTCTACGCGCCTTGCCCGACCTGCAAGGGCGCGCGCTACAACGACAAGACGCTCGAGGTGAAGATCGACGGAAAATCCATCGCGGACGTGCTGGCGATGCGCGTGGACGAGGCCTTCGACTTCTTCCGCGACGATGCCACGCTGAACCGGTCGCTGTCGGTCGTCCGCGAAGTCGGTCTCGGCTATATCCGCCTCGGCCAGTCCGCGACCGAACTGTCCGGCGGCGAGGCGCAGCGGATCAAGCTGGCGACCGAGCTGATGCGCCCGCAACGCGGCCACACGCTCTATGTGCTTGACGAGCCCACCACCGGCTTGCACCCGCGCGACGTCGAGCGGCTGATCGCCCAGCTCGATCGGATCGTCGATGCCGGCAACAGCGTGATCGTGGTCGAGCACGACATGGACGTCGTGGCCCATAGCGACAGGGTCATCGATCTCGGCCCCGGCGCCGGTGACGAGGGCGGCCGCATCGTCGCATCGGGAACGCCGGACCAGGTCGCCACAGCCGGCGGCAAGACGGCGCCTTATCTGGCGCGGCGCTTGTCGCAATAGCGCACGATCTCGCCGGGGCTCACCGTCGTCTCGCAATTGCGTTCTGCGGCGCACCCGACTTTCGCGATGTTGACTTTCCGCTGTCCCCCTCCTCATACTTCGCAAAAAAATAACAACCAGTCACACGACGGATTTGAGGGAGGATAGGATGCCAACTTCACGCAGGCAGCTGCTGAAGGGTACGGCGGCTGCCGCCGCTACGCTCAGCCTCGATTGGACCAGGGCCCAGGCGCAGGCCGAGAATTTGCGCGTCGGCCTGATCTACGACCTCACCGGTCCCTTCGCCGCCGGCGGCTCGGTCGCCTCCTCGGTCGGCGCGCAGATCGCCATCGACCTCGTCAACGAGAAGGGCGGCATCGGCGGCAAGACCAAGATCGTGCCCGTCGCGGCGGACTCCCAGAGCAAGGCCGACGTTGCGATCAACGAGGCCGAGCGGCTGATCAGCCAGGAAAAGATCGACATCATCAACGGCGTCTATTCCAGCGCGCATGCGGTGCCGATGGCTGCAAAGGTCGAGCAGCAGAAGAAGATCCTCTGGATCACGACCGCGGTCTCGACCGCCGTGTTCAAGGACAAGAACCTGCAATACGTGTTTCGCGCGCAGATCCATTCGGATCAATACGGCCAGGCCTTCGCCGGCTTCCTCACCGAGCACGCGAAAGCCAGGCTCGGCATGGAGGCCAAGGACGTCAAGGTCGCGCTGATCCACGAAGACGGCCCCTATGGCGTCGGGGTCGCCGCGGCCGACGAGGCCTATGCCAAGCAGGCGGGCATCCAGGTGGTGCTGCGCGAAGGCTATTCGGCGTCCGCGCCCGACCTCTCGGTGCTCGTCACCAAGCTCAAGCGCGCCAAGGCGGACGTGATCTCGCACGCCGGCTACAACCCCGACATCACGCTGTTCCTGCGTCAGGCCCGCGAGAGCGGGTTGCGCTTCAAGATGCTGTTCGGGGCCGGCGCCGGCTACAGCCAGCTCGACAAGCTGCGCGCCACCTTCGGCCCCGACATCGACAATTTCTGCAACATCGATCCGGTGCCGGCGCAGCTGCTCGATCCCGCCAAGCTCGCGCCGGGCATGGGCGAGCTGATCAAGACCATGGTCTCGCGCTACCAGACCAAGACCGGCGCCACCGACGTGCCGCCGCACTGCTCGATGGGCTTCAACCAGACCTGGGTGCTGCTCAACAACGTGCTGCCGGTGGCCAAGGAGAAGTACGGCAGCTTCGAGCCGGAGGCGATCCGCAAGGCCGCGCTCGACGTCGATATTCCCGCCGGCGGCACCATCCAGGGCTACGGCGTGAAATTCTTCCCGCCGGGCACGCCGCTGTCCGGCCAGAACGAACGCTCGACCCCGGTGGTGATGCAGAACGCTGGCGAGCACATCTCGGTGGTGTGGCCGACCAACATCAAAACGCGGGACCCGGTATTCCCGCTGCCGAAGGGCTCGACCTACGGGGCGTAGGAGCGAGCGACGGCCACGGTGCTGCGCTCTCTCGCCCCGCTTGCGGGGAGAGGGAGCACACCTCCGCTGCAGCGATGGCCTCCTTCACAACACCACCCTCCGCCCCTCCTCCGCCGCCCAGTACCCTGCGTAGTTGACCTTGATCGTCTCATAGGCGAGCGCGAGGTCGGACAGCGGCTGCCGGCCCGTCGCCACGCATTCCATGAAGTCCTGGATCTCCTGCAAATAGCCGCGCGTCCATTCCTCCTCCAGGCAGACATATTGCCAGCCGGTTTTGCGATCGACCTTCTCGGTGATGTAGACGGATGCGAGCTTCTCTTCGGAGGTCTGGTAGCTCATCAGATGATTGTTCGGCGTGATGTTGGCGAACAGCGAGCCGCCGGATGTGTAGGTCTCCACGAGATTGCGCACGCCGCCCATGATCATGTCGCCGGAGAACACGGTGGCCTTGGTGCCGTCGGAGAAGGTGGCGGTGAGCGTGCCCCAATCCTCGACGTCGAGCGGATTGGCCTTGATGTAGCCGCGCTCCTCGGGCTTGAGCGCGGCGGTGACGTTGCCGACATCGCCGGTGACGCTGGCGACACGGATGCTCTCGCCGCGCGCCTTCGCCTCCACCTGCTTCAGATACAGCACCGCCGAGAGCGGATGGCAGCCCATGCGGATCAGCGAGCCGCCGCCGGTCATCGCCCATTGCGCGGCGTGGGCCGCGTGCGAGCCGGAATGGCTCTCCTCGCCCTTCATGAACAGGATCTTGTCTTTCGTCGCCCTGATGATCTCCGCCGTCTTTGTCACCGCGGGCGCGTAGATCCAGTCCTCGGCATACATGAAGAGTCTTCCGGTGCGCTCGATCGCGGCGCGCGTCTTGTCCATCTCCTCGATCACGCGCTGATACATCAGCGCCTTCGGCACGTGCTTGCCGATCGGCTGCGGATCGCCGTCACGGCCGAAATAGCCGGCGAACGGCTTTTCGCAGATGACGTGCTTGCCGGCTTGCATCGCGCCGACGATCATTTCCGCATGAAGATTGGGCGGGGTGCAGATGTCGACGACGTCAATAGCTGCGTCCCCGATCAGATCAGAGAAGCTGCGATAGACCCGCGGGATGTCGTGGCGGCCGGCGAATTCGACGACATGGTCGCCGCGGGCAGCCACCGCCGCGACCTCGACGTCCACGCCATAGACGCGCCGGAACGCGTACATGTGCAGCTCCGACACGAAGCCGCAGCCGACGAGTCCCACCCTTATCCTTGCCATAGCGCCCCCTTGCTTTGGGCGGCACTATAGCGCGCGGGCCGGCTTATTCCACGGAGACCCGCACCACGCCGGCGCTCATCATGCCGAGCGCGCGGGCGGCGGGCACCGAGAGATCGACGATACGGCCGCGGATGAAGGGGCCGCGATCGTTCACGCGGCATTGGATCGTGCGGCCGCTGTAGGAGACCTTGAGCACGCTGCCGAACGGGCGGGTCCGGTGCGCGCAGGTCAGCTCGCCCTTGCCGGCCTTTGCGTAGCCGTAATAGGAAGCGAGCCCGCTTTCGGCGCGGGCGACGGAAAAGGCAGAAAAAGAAAAACAGGCCAGTGAAAAGAATAGCGTCGTTTGCGCTCGCACGGCACCGCTCCCGATTGGCCCCGCCCGGCGCTGCAAACGTGCATTTGTTCCTCGAGTTCCAGCATACTGCCGAGCAATCCCCGGCAGGACCATCACACATTGTTACTTTCGTGAAAGAGCAGCAAGCACCGTCGATATCTCGCGCAGTCTGTCCCGGCACGCCGCGATGCCGCGCGGAGGTGCGCGCAAACGCTCATCGTTTGCGCGCATGCTCGAACCGGCTCTCACCAATATCGGCGGTGATAGTGGCGGTGATAGACCCGGTACGGCCGGTAGTAACCGTAGCCATAGCCGTACGGACGATAGGGCCGGTAATAGCGCGGATAGGCAGGTGCGTATCCATAGCCGCCGTAATAGGCCGGCGCGTAACCATAGCCATAGCCCGGCCCATAGCCGCCGTAATACGGACCGCCGCCGTAATAGCCGTAGCCATAAGGCGCGCCGCTGGCGATGGCGCCGCCGATGATCGCACCGGCAAGGAGGCCGCCTCCACCCCATCCCCAGCCACGACCGCGCCAATGCACTTGCGCGACATCGTCACCGACCGCGGCCTTCATGGTCGCGACGTTGGTCGGCAGCGGGGCCGCTGCCGCCTGTTGAATTTGGCCAGCGATGACCACGCCGGCGACCGAACAGGCAATTGCCGTTTTCCAGATCCTCATCAACTTGCTCCCTGTCTGACGTTTCGCTTGGAAAAGGATCGCAACAGCATGATCGGGCATCTTTGCGCCAAGTCAAAGCCGGGATTTTAAAGCCCGGATTTGCGTGCGGCGCACAAGTCCCGTTCATGCTTCTGCGAAGCGGCTGCCGACCTGCGAGGCGGACCAACGCGCCTGCTCTGCCCGACGTGACGCCGACGCGATGCCGGAGCCCTGCGGCCAACGCAAAAGCATTAAGCTTCCCGCCTTCGCAACCAACAACCTACTTCACGATTGACTATTCGTACCGCTACTATCGGTTCCAAGGGAGCGAGGTTTCTCGCGACGAATAGCCTCGGCCCTGCGCCGGGTGTGTGGGAGGATGACATGAGTGCCGCGAGACCCGAGCCGCTTGCCCGTCAGGCGCTGGCCTTCGTCCTGGCCGGCGGACGTGGCAGCCGGCTCCTGGAGCTGACCGACCGCCGCGCCAAGCCGGCTGTCTATTTCGGCGGCAAGTCCCGCATCATCGATTTCGCGCTGTCCAATGCCGTCAATTCGGGCATCCGCCGCATTGCTGTCGCGACCCAGTACAAGGCGCACAGCCTGATCCGGCATCTTCAAATGGGCTGGAACTTTTTCCGCCCCGAACGCAACGAGAGTTTCGACATCCTCCCCGCGAGCCAGCGGGTCTCCGAGAACATGTGGTATGTCGGCACGGCGGATGCCGTCTACCAGAACATCGACATCATCGAAACCCACGCCTGCCGTTTCATCGTCGTGCTGGCCGGCGACCATATCTATAAAATGGATTACGAGGTGATGCTGCGCCAGCACGTCGAGAGCGGCGCCGACGTCACCGTCGGTTGCCTGGAGATGCCGCGGCAAGAATCTTCCGGCTTCGGCATCATGCATATCGACGAGAACGGCTGGATCCAGGAATTCCTGGAGAAGCCGAAGGATCCGCCGCCGATGCCGGGCAAGCCGGACGTCTCGCTCGCCAGCATGGGCATCTACGTGTTCAACGCGAAGTTCCTGTTCGAGGAGCTCAAGCGCGACGCCGAGGACCCGAACTCGAACCACGATTTCGGCAAGGACATCATTCCCTACCTCGTCAAGAACGGCCGCGCGATGGCGCACCAATTCTCGACCTCCTGCGTGCGCACCGGCACCGAGGAACGCGCCTATTGGCGCGATGTCGGTACCGTTGATGCCTACTGGGCTGCCAATATCGACCTCACCGACGTCGTGCCCGAGCTCGATCTGTTCGACAGCTCCTGGCCGATCTGGTCCTATGCGGAGATCACGCCGCCGGCGAAATTCGTCCATGACGAGGAGAGCCGGCGCGGCCAGGCCGTGAGTTCGCTGGTCTCGGGCGGCTGCATCATCTCCGGCGCTTCGCTGCGCCGGTCGCTGCTGTTCACCGGCGTGCGCATCAACTCCTACGCCAATGTCGAGAACGCCGTGATCATGCCTTATGTGCAAGTCGGCCGCGGCGCCCGCTTGAAGAACGTCGTGATCGACCGCGGCGTCGAAATTCCGGAGGGACTCGTGATCGGCGAGGATCCCGAACTCGACGCAAAGCGCTTCCGCACCACCGAGCAGGGGATCTCGCTCGTCACCCAGCCGATGATCGACAGGCTCAATACATGACGCCTGTTCGCGTCCTCGCGGTCGCATCTGAAGTCTATCCCATCGTCAAGACCGGCGGCCTCGCGGATGTTGCCGGCGCGCTGCCGATCGCGCTGAAGGCGCATGGCGTCGAGATGCGCACCTTGATGCCGGGCTATCCCGACGTGATGCGGCTGGTATCGAACGCAGAGGAGATCCGGAGCTGGCCGGATTATTTCGGCGGGCGGGGCCGGTTGCTTGCGGGCTCCCATGACGGGCTCGACCTGTTCGTGCTCGACGTGCCGCATCTCTATGCGCGGCCGGGCAACCCTTACGTCACCACCGAAGGTGTCGATTGGCCGGACAATGGCGTGCGCTTCGCGGCGCTGTCGCGCATCGCCGCCGATATCGGCCACGGCCTCGTCCCCGCCTTCGTGCCCGAAATCGTCCATGCCCATGACTGGCAGGCCGGGCTCGCGGCGGCCTATCTGCACTATGACGATCGCCCGCGGCCCGGCACCGTGATGACCATCCACAACATGGCCTATCAGGGCAAGTTCGCTCCCGAGCTGATCGGTGCGATCGGCCTGCCCTGGCACGCGTTCAGCGTCAACGAGATCGAATATTTCGGTGGCATCAGCTTCCTGAAGGCGGGCCTGCAATTCGCCGATCGCATCACCACGGTGTCGCCGACCTACGCGCAGGAAATCCAGAGCGACGAAGGCGGCATGGGGTTCGGCGGCCTGTTGCGCGCACGCGCCAACGTGCTGAGCGGCATCCTCAACGGCATCGACGTCTCGGTGTGGAATCCGCAAGGTGATCCGCACATCGCCTACCGCTACGGCGCCGAGGACCTGACCTTCCGGGCCGCGAACAAGGCGGTGCTGCAGCAGCAGTTCAGTCTCGATTCCTCCGACGAGGCGCCGCTGCTCGGCGTCATCAGCCGGCTGTCCTGGCAAAAGGGTCTCGATCTGCTGCTCGAGGCCCTTCCGACCATTTTGGCCGAAGGCATGCAGCTCGCGCTGCTCGGCAGCGGCGACCGCGATCTTCAGGATCGCTATCAGTCCGCAGCCCGCGCCAATCCCGGCCGGATCGGCGTCGTGATCGGCTATGACGAGATATTGGCGCACCTGCTCCAGGCCGGATCCGACGCACTGATCGTGCCGTCGCGCTTCGAGCCCTGCGGCCTGACCCAGCTCTGCGCGCTGCGTTACGGCGCCGTTCCGATCGTCTCACGCGTCGGCGGGCTGGAGGACACCATCGTGGATATCGGAGAGGCCGACGCCTCCGGCCGCGATGCCACCGGTTTCAAGTTCGCACCCGTGACGGCAGAGGCCCTTGCCGGCACGCTGCGCAAGGCCAACACCGCCTTTCACGACAAGCCGACCTGGCGCAAGCTGCAACGAAACGGCCTTGCGACCGACGTCTCCTGGCGCAACCGCGCCGGCGACTATGCCGCGCTGTATCGTGATCTGATGGCGGCCCGCGCCTGAAGCGGCAGGGCATTCGAGACCCTCAGCCATCCTTCGAGACGACCGCTTCGCGGTCTCCTCAGGATGAGGACGGAGTCCGCGGCAACGAACCTCGACAGCACCGGCGCTGCTTAGCCTCATCCTGAGGAGGCGCGTAAGCGCCGTCTCGAAGGACGAGGCGTGCGCACCGACGGCCGCATGGATGGCCGCCCTGAGAAGCATGACCGTCGAATCCATGTTATAGAGCCGGCATGGACCCGTTCGTGATCAAGCTGATCGGCTTTGCCGCCGCCACCTGCACCACCGTGGCCTACGCGCCGCAAGCCATCAAGGTGTGGAAGACCCGCTCCACCGGCGACATCTCGCTCGGCATGTTCCTGGTGATGGTGCTGGGCCTCGCGCTGTGGCTGATCTACGGCCTGCTCTCGGGCGATGCGCCGCTGGTCGCCGCCAACGCCATCACCATGGTGCTCGCCGGCTGCATCCTGTTCATGAAGCTGAAATACGGGTGAGGCGCCTTCCTTCATCTCTTCCCGCTTGCGGCAGGGCTATCGCATTTGAGGCGACCTTCGCCGCGGCATATCCTTCGAGACGCCCGCCGTTGGCGGGCCCCTCAGGATGAGGGCGGAGTGCGCGGTACGGATTCAAAGCACACCGACGCAGCCGAGCCTCATCCTGAGGAGACCGCGAAGCGGTCGTCTCGAAGGACGAGGCGCTTGCTCCGATGTCGCTGCGAAGCATATGCGATTGCCCTGCGCCTGCGGGGCGAGGGAGAAGATCACCCACCAAACACGTACGACGCCATCGCCACGCTCGCGACCTCGTCGACGAAGACGCGTTTGCCGATATCGCTGCCGGCGGCGCCGGCGGCCACCATCAGCGGCAGCAGATGGTCCTCGCGCGGATGCGCGAGCCGTGCGCCGGGCGCATTCTCCCAATCGACCAGCATCGCGTTGCGGCGGGCGGGATCGGGGTTGCTGATCGCCTCGTTCAGATAGGCTTCGAAATCATACGAGACCGGCTTCGACTCCGGCCGGTTGAAGCCACGCATGTTGTGATAGGTCAACCCGCTGCCGACGATCAGAATGCCTTCGTCGCGGAGCGCGGCGATGGCTTCGCCGACCTTGATGTGCTCGGCCGCATCGTAAGCAGATTTCAGCGAGAGCAGCACGATCGGCATGTCGGCGTTCGGATACATCAGGCCGAGCGGCACGAAGGTGCCGTGATCGAAACCCTGGTTGGGATCTTCCCGGCAAGCGACGCCCTCGCCCGCAAGCAGCGTCTTCACCTTCGCTGCGAGCTCCGGCATGCCCGGCGCTGGATATTTGAGGTGATAGGTGTGCTCGGGGAAACCGTAATAGTCGTATACCATCGGCGGCTGCGCGGAGGTCGAGACGGTGAAGGCATCGGCTTCCCAATGGCCGGTGATGACGAGCACCGCCTTCGGCCTTTCGGGAAGCAGCTGAGGCAACCGGCCGAACTCCTGGGCGGTCCTGGCGTATTGCACCCGCCGATCCTCCATGAATGGCCACGGACCGCCGCCATGCGACAGGAAGAGGGTCGGTAATCGCGTCATCGGATTGGTCTCGTCGGAAAGGTGCGCGTGCCAGCGCCCGCGCGACGGCCGCGAGCATAGGCAAACCGGCATGGTTAGCAAGTCGTTAACGATTGCCGCCCAAAATCCCCGGTGCGGCCGAAGCAGTCGGCCCGAAGACAAGCGAGACGTTGAGATGAGGAAGTTTGCGCTGGGGGACGTCGTCAACAGTGACAAGGGCCGCCGCGGCATCGTTCGCGCCGCCTTCAAGTCGCGGGACGGCCAGCAGTTCTACGCCGTCGAGAAGGACGGCGCGATGGACTATCTGGAGGAAGACCGGCTGACGCCGGCGCCCCGCGTCGAGCTCGCGGCTTAAGTCCAACCCATTCGTGTCGCGCTAGCGCGCGAGCCGGTCAAGACGCTCCGCCAGGGGATCGTCGCCGCTCGCGATGCGATCGTTCGTGATCAGCAGCAGGCGATCGCGGCCTGCGGCCGAGTCCCAATGCGGCAGGTCGGGACCGTTGGGATCGCCGCTCCTGGCGAAGTTGATCCAATAGGACCGCATGCGGCTGGCGACCTCGCGATCGGCTCGCGAGAAGATGCCCGCTCCGGGCACGCCTTCCGCACCGAAGATGAACTGCAGCTCGCGCCCGTGCCCAGCCCCGGGATTGCCGCGACGCGCCTCGGGCACATAGGCGAAGCGATAGCGAAAGGTCGCCCCGCCACTTGCGGCGTGCAGGCGCGCCAGCAGTCTTGCGGGCTCGGAGAAGACCTTATCGGAGTAGAACCTCACCGCGATATCCGTCGGACTGGCGAGAGAAGGCTCGGCGAGATCGGGATAGAGCTTGCGCAGATCATCGATCGTGAGGCCTGACGCTGCAAGCTCCTGCCTGGTATCGAACTCGCCGTCGAAACCGGTCTCGTCGTCGTTCGAGCCGATCATCAGGGCCATGCGGCTTTGGTGTCCGGCCGCAAAGCCTGCAGCGATATCCTCGGTCACCAGGGCTCCATCCATCATCGGCGCGAAGCCGTGCCGCGATTGCTCCAGGAGACGGCTTTCGGCGGCCAGCAGGCGTCGCGGTTCGGCGGCGCGCAAATCCGCCTCCGGTCCAAGCGCCGCCACGAACTGCCGGCCGATAGCTTCCGCCTCCTGCGACGATCGCAACCGCGCCCGGGCGGGGATCGATTGCAGAATGGCTTTCTTGAACAGGCCGCGCGATTGCGCGGACAACATCAGCAGCGCGATCGATGTCGCGCCTGCGCCGCTGCCAAACAAGGTGACGTTATCAGCATCGCCGCCGAAGGCTGCGATGTTGTCATGAACCCAATGCAGCGCGGCGATCTGGTCCATCAGGCCGTAATTGCCGGAGCCGCCGTCCGTCAGCGCGGGATCAGCGAGCCAGCCAAGCACTCCAAGGCGGTAATTCACGGTGACCACGATGAGGCCGGCCTGCGCCAGCCTGGCACCGTCGAACAGCCGCTCATTCGCGGTGCCACTGACGAAGCCGCCGCCGTGGATGAACATCATCACCGGCAGCGGCCCGTCGACCCCGAAGGGACGGAACACGTTCAGCGTCAGGCAATCCTCGCTCGCATCAGGCAACGACTGTTGAAGGCACGGCGCGCCGTACTGGTAGGCGGTGTGCATCTCCGAACTTTCCGGCGCCGGCTGCGGCGGGCGCCAGCGCAGCGCGCCGAGCGGCGGCTCGGCGTAGGCCAGTCCCTTGAACGAGGCCACCTCGCCTTCGACGGCACCGAGCATTTGTCCTTCACGCGTCAGCGCGAATGGAAACTGTCCGACCGGCTGCGCCACGGCCGAGCCGGCGCAGCACAGGACAATGGAGGCCGCAAGAAGCGCGAGCAAGGATCGCATCTTCGGAGCATCCCGATGCGCGGAAAGGTCCCCGTGAGGTTAAGTCCGGAGCGCGCCGAGAGGCAAGCCTTTCGGCTCACGCACCACGCTTTGCGAGAATCTCCGCCAGCGCGTGCCGCGCGACGATGCCGAGCTCGCCGAGCGTGGAGTGCCCCGCTTGCGCGGCCTCGATCAAGCGCTCGGCGATGAATCTGCGGCTGTCGTGATCGCCGCCGTGCGGCAATTGCCGGCACGTCTCCTCAAGGACGACGTCCATGTTGGCTTTGGTCCGCTCACTCAACTCTGGCATGACGCTCGATCGCTACGCGTGGCTTGTAGCCGCAAGCATACACAGATGGACCGGGCATGATTACCCCGGGTCATCACGGCCATTGTGCATCGCGGTGCGTGTAGCGCCGCAACGTTCAATTGGCCTTGATGCCGCCGCAAACGACTACCGAAGATTGCACTTGCTCTGATGACAAGCCGACCCTGCAGCGATAGCCTGCCGGCAAAACAAAACATTCGGGAGGATGCCATGCCTGACGCGATGGTTGCCACACGTGCCTCCGAAGACCGCGGAACCGCTCAGCAGGTCGATGTCGCCGTGGTCGGCGCCGGATTTTCCGGCCTCTATCTCCTGCATCGCCTGCGTAAGGCCGGCTTCTCGGCCGTCGCCCTCGATGAGGCCGGCGACGTCGGCGGCACCTGGTACTGGAACCGCTATCCGGGCGCGCGCTGCGACATCCAGACCATCGACTACAGCTACACCTTCGATCCCGAGTTGGAGACGGCCTGGACCTGGTCGGAGAAATACGCGGCCCAGCCCGAAATCCTGCGCTATCTCGGCTTCGTCGCCGACCGCTACGATCTCAGGCGCGACATCCGCTTCAAGACCAAGGTCACCGAAGCCAGATGGGACGAGAAGGCAGAGCGCTGGCTCATCACCACCGACAACGGCGCGCCAGTCTCCTGCCGCCACTACATCATGGCCACCGGATGCCTCTCGGCGCCGAAGCCGCCGGAGATCGACGGCGTCAAGGATTTCAAGGGCGAGGTCTATTTCACCGGACGCTGGCCGCATGACGGCGTCAATCTAGCCGGCAAGCGCGTCGCCGTGATCGGCACCGGCTCGTCGGCGATCCAATCGATCCCGCTGATCGCCGAGCAGGCCGCGCATCTGACCGTGTTCCAGCGCACGCCGAACTTCGCACTGCCCGCGCATAACGGCCCGGCACCCTCCGACCGCATGAGCCTGTTGCAGGCCGATCGCGCGGCGTATCGCGAGCAGGCCCGCCAATCGATGGCTGGCGTGCCGTATCCGCAGCAGACGGTCGTGAGCTGGCAATTGAGCGACGCCGAGCGTCGCGAGCGGTTCGAACGCGCCTGGGCGGCCGGCGACCTCGTCCACATCCTGACACAGCTCTGGGCCGACCAGGCCGTCGATGTCGACGGCAACAAGATCATCCAGGACCTGATCCGCGAGAAGATCGGCGCCGCGGTCAAGGACCCCGAGACCGCCGCGGCGCTGATGCCGGACGACCATCCCTTCGGCGCCAAGCGTCCCTGCCTCGATACCAATTACTACGCGACCTACAACCGGCCGAACGTCACGCTGGTCAATCTGCGCCAGGAGCCGATCAAGACGATCACGGCCGGCGGCATCACGACGGCCAGGCGCAACGTCGACGTCGACGTCATCGTGTTCGCGACCGGCTTCGACGCTATGACCGGGGCGATCCGCGCCGTGCATCCCATCACGGGACGTGGCGGCAAATCGCTGACCGACGTCTGGGCGCAGGGGCCGCAGAGCTATCTCGGGCTCACGGTCGAGGGCTTCCCGAACTTCTTCATGATCACCGGGCCCGGCAGCCCGTCGGTGCTATCGAACATGGCGGTGTCGATCGAGCAGCATGTCGACTGGGTCGTGGATCGCCTCGCGGCATTGCGCGATGCCGGCTTCACCACGATCGAGCCGACCGAGACGGCGCAGGCCGGCTGGAACAGGCACATGGCCGACTGCTCGATGGTGACACTGCATCGGCTCGCCAACACCTGGTACACGGGCGCCAACGTCCCCGGCAAGGTGCAGGGCCTGATGCCCTATACCGGCGGCGTCGGCCCCTATCGCAACATCTGCGACGAGGTGGTCAGCCGCGGCATGCTCGGCTTCAAGCTCACCGGCCCCGGTGGCGCCACGCAATGCAACGACGGCGAGGTGGTGCGGCTGCAGCCCGACGTGCGGCTGGTGCTCAACCTGCTCACGTCGTTGAACCTGCCGCCGATCGAGTCGATGGGCGCGGAAGGCGCGCGCGCCTTCGTGAACGAGTTCAACAAGGGCCGCCCCGCGGGGCGGCCGATCGGCGCCATCGTCGACGGCACCCTGCCCGTCACCGACGGCACGCTGTCGTACCGCGTCTACAAACCGGCAACGCCGGGACCGCATCCGGTCGTGGTCTATTTCCACGGCGGCGGCTGGGTGCTCGGCGACGAGCAGTCGGACGAGCCGTTCTGCCGCGACATGGTGCGGCGGACCGACATGATGTTCGTCAGCGTCGGCTATCGTCACGCGCCTGAGCATCGCTTCCCGACCGCGGCCGAAGACGGCTATGCGGCCACGCGCTGGATCGCCGAGCATGCCGCCGAACTCGGCGGCAGAGCGGGACCGGTGCTGGTCGCGGGCTGGAGCGCCGGCGGCAACATCGCTGCCGTCACCTGCCAGCTCGCGCGCGACCGTGGCGGACCTGAGATCGCCGGCCAGCTGCTGATCTGCCCGGTCACCGACTGCAGCTTCGATCGTCCCTCCTACAACGACAACGCCGCGGGCTACTTCCTGACGCGCGGGCTGATGTACTGGTTCTGGGATCTCTACTGCTCGCCGGCGGACCGCACCGATCCGCGCGTCTCGCCGCTGCGCGGCAAGGTCGAAAAATTGCCGCCGGCCTTCGTGACGACCTGCGAGTTCGATCCGCTGCGCGACGAGGGCATCGCCTATGCCGAGGCGATGTCGGCCGCGGGCGTCCCGGTCGAGCAGTTGAAGGCGCACGGCCATTTCCACTCGTCTTTTACCATGGTCGATGTGGTGATCACGGGTGTGTCCGGCCGGGTGCAGATGGCGGAAGCCTTGCGACGCTTCGCCGGCCTGCCGGAGGTCAGTCGCGGCGAGCCTGGCCCGGGTTTCAAAATCGCGGCGGCGGCGAGCTGATTGCGAGAAGGCAGCCGGGAACCTTTTCCCGGCTGCCGGGTTGTGGGTCAGGCATTGGGATCCAACGTTTGGTGTGAGCCCCGGCACGTAGATCCGCGTGCTGGGGTGTTTTTTGCGTGAGGCGGAGCGATGGCGGACGTGGTTGCGGAGTCGAAGGTCGATTTCGGTGCGCATGCACGCCTGCATAAATGGCCATCGCTGGCAAACCAGCGCCGGCCGGACCGGGAGCCTTACCAGGTCAGTGAAGGCACCCTCGACCAGTGCATCTCGGCGTTCATGGAAAAGCCGGCGGCGACCCGGCATCTCTATGAGATCCGGACAGCGGCGCAGCCGCCGCTCGTGACCGGCATCCTCTCCCCCGAACACGTCATCGAGCTCTCGCGCTGGAGAGAATTTCTCTGACGGCACTTCACCTGCAGGCGCGCTGGAACCTTCGGCCGGTTTTTCCCGTTGGTGGAGATCGGAAGCCAAGGCGTGAGTGCCCGATATGCTCGAAGCTGGCGTGCCATCCCCGGTCGTGCCCTACGGCGCAGACAAGACCCTGTTCGTGGTGATCGATCGCCTCGACCAAGCGAGAGAGATTCGCATCGAACGAAGCGATCTCGAAGCCACGATCGGCGAGCTCGTCGCCGGCTGCTTCAACGACCCCATCAAGGTGATTTCGTTCAACACGCTCGAACATTGGATGAAGGACATCTCGACCGATGTCGCCGGCGAGCTCAAGGCGCGCTGCGATATCGACGGCGTGACGCTGCCCGACTATCTCAGCGACTTCGTCGAGAGCCATAGCTGAAGTGAATTGGCTGAGTGAATTCGCCGGTTTGCGCAGACAACAAAAAGCGCCGCTTGCGCGGCGCTTTCGTGTGATCTGGTCAGCTTAGTGATGCCAGAACAATGCCAGCAGCAGAACGATCGGCAGCGGCACGCCAAGCAACCAAAGCAAAGCACCTCGTCCAAAGCCCATGAATTCCTCCTCCTCATGCACTGCCAACATGACGCAGGAGAGGCGAACAAGTTCCGCGCTTCGTAGCGAGGGCGAATGCGCTCAGCGCATGGACGCGGGAGTCAGGCGCGGCGGTGCCTGCCGGCGATGACCTCGATCTCGCGGCGACGCTCGCCCGCGAAGCTCAGCAGCCTTTCGATCGTCAGCGCATCCGTGATCCGTTTGGCGAGCCGCTCGGCGTGCGCAGCCTGATCTTCGAGATACTGGATCGTGTTCAAGGGCCGCCTCCCGAGAGGGCGCCGAACCCGGAGCCCCCGACTTGTTGGACAGCCATGGTGCGACAGAGCGGCTAACAGCCGGTTAAGTACGGCGGGTCGAGTTCGACGGAGTTTGCCTCACTGCACGACGTCGAGCCGGACATTGGTGATGCCCCTGTCGACCATGCCGAGGGCCTCGGCTGCGGACGGCGAGATGTCGACGACGCGGCCGCGAACATAGGGACCGCGGTCGTTGACCCTGACGGTCACGAAGCGGCCGGAGGACACGTCGGTGACGCGCAGCTTCGTGCCGAACGGCAAGCTCGGATGGGCCGCGGTCAATTGGTTCTTGTCGAACTTCTCGCCGCTCGCGGTCTCGGTGTCCGAATAGAAGCTGGCGACGCCATGCGAAGCGGTCTGCTTTGCATCGCCATCGGGAATGCGCACCCGGCTGATCGGGCGTCGATGCAGCGCCGCCACCTTGTGCGGCCGTTCCACCGCAGCGTGCCGGCCGGTCGCCGCGAGATCGGCCTTCTGGCGGCCGGCCGGCGATTGCGCGCAGGCGGCGAGCGAGGCGGCACCGACGATGGCCAGCAGCAGCCGGCTCGAGGTTGCCAATGAAATCCGGGCAGTTTCGGCACGTGCAATGCAAGACATGATGCGCCCTCCGAATGATGCGGAGTTTCGGTGGGCAATGAGGGCAGAACCTTGTCGGAACAAAAGCGGGCCTGAGGCCGCCGCCGTTTCGCGTCAGCTGTGACGATTCCACCACAGTGACGCGTCCTGAATCGGGACAGACAGCCCCGAGCCGGCCCCCACGCAGCGAAATCAGGCGCCCAGCGAAAGCCTGGCGAGCGCCTGACCGGATCGCGCTCCGGCGCCGATCAACTGTCGGCTGAGCGGCCTCAGTAATGCGGCTCGTACATCTGCGACTGAACGAGAGCCTTGACGTCGTTGGGCGCGGGTCCGTCGGCGAGCCCGCGTTGATAGGCGACGTCGGCAACGGCCGCGGCGATGCGGATCGAGACCTCGCGGATGCGCGGCAGGGCCGGATAGAGGCTGCCCTGCGCAAGATCCTCCTTGCCGACGCAATCGGCGAGCGTGTGGGCCGCCGCCATGAACATCTCGTCGGTCACCAGCTTCGAGCCGCTGGCGATCACGCCGAGGCCGACGCCGGGGAAGATGTAGGAGTTGTTGCCCTGGCGCGGCACGAAGCTGCGGCCGTTGAGCTTGACCGGATCATACGGGCTGCCGCAGGCGAACAGCGCGCGCCCTTCGGTGTAGCGATAGGCATCCTCCGCCGAGCATTCCGCCTTCGAGGTCGGGTTGGAGAGCGCGAACACGATCGGCTGCTCGTTGAGCTCGGCCATCGTCTTGAGCACCTCGGGCGTGAAGGCGCCACCAACCGCGGCAACGCCGATGATCGCCGTCGGCTTGAGCGTCTTGATCGCGGTGAGGAAGTCGGCGATCGGCGCCTGGTCGGAATGGGCATAGCGGAGCTTGTGACCGTGGAGGCCTTCGCGACTGCCGACGACGAGTCCGCGGGAATCCACCAGCCAGTTGCGCCGGAGTGCTTCGGCTTCCGAGGCGCCCTCCGCCATCATGGCAGAGACCACGAGATCGGCGATGCCGGTCGCGGCCTCTCCTGCGCCGAGAAACAGGATGCGCTGATCCTTCAGCTTGCCGCCATTGACACGCAGCGCCGAGAACAGGCCGGCCAGCGCCACCGCCGCGGTGCCCTGGATGTCGTCGTTGAAGACGCAGGCTTCATCGCGATATTTGTGCAGCAGCTTGAACGCCGAATGATTGGCGAAATCCTCGAACTGGATCAGCACGCCCGGAAAGGTCTTTCGCGCGGCTTGCATGAATTCGTCGACGAAGCTGTCGTAGGCTTCGCCGGTCAGCCGCCGCTCGCGCAGGCCGAGATAATAGGGATCGTTCAGCAGCTCTTCGTTGTTGGTGCCGACGTCGAGCACGACAGGCAGGCAGGCTTCCGGATGCACGCCGGCGCAGGCCGAATAAAGCGACAGCTTGCCGACGGGAATCCCCATGCCGTTGGCGCCGAGATCGCCAAGCCCCAGGATGCGCTCGCCGTCGGTGACGACGATCAGCTTGGCCTGATAGGGCCAGTTCTTCAGCAGCTCGGCGATCTGGCCGCGGTCGCGCGAGGAGATGAACATGCCGCGCGGCCGCTGGAAGATCAGGCCGTATTTCTGGCAGGCCAGCCCGACCGTCGGGGTGTAGATGATCGGCTGGATCTCGTCGATATTGTCGACGACGACGCGGAAGAACAGCGCCTCGTTGCGGTCATGCAGCGCGTTCAGCGCGACGTATTTTTCCAGGTCCGTGGGCAGCGTGCGCAGATTGGTGAGGACGCGCTGCGCCTGCGTCTCCATCGTCAGCACGCAAGGCGGCAACAGGCCGCGCAGGCCGAGGGCCTCGCGCTCCGCTTCCGTGAAGGCGGTGCCCTTGTTGAGCAGGGGATCGCGCAGCAGCGCCATGCCTTGCGGCGAATTGGACGATTTCGATTGGGCAACGACCCGGGCAGGTCTATTCACAAATTCCCCCAAGGAGCTTCACATTGAACCTGTGTACATTGTCGACCAGCGTTCCATTGAGATCAAGGACGTAGCGACTGAGACGCCGATTGTGATCTCGCACCGCAGCGAGATTTCTCGCGAACGAGAACGAACGAGAACGCCATCGCGCGGCAAAAGATTAATGCCGCAGAGCCACCGCCCATGGAGAGCGCGGCACGCGGGCCTCAGGAAGGCCGGTGGTCATCGCAAACGGTATCATCAGAGTGATCGCGCGCGACGGAAACGGCCGGGCGCCGAGCACAACGCCCCCCAGCCCGCATCGTTCACGCGCTCCTCCTTTTGCCGTCCGCATGTTGCCAGCGGAGTGAACGCCGCCACAATGCGCCAAGGCAAGCGGGAAGTCGCCCAGCGATCAGCCGGCCGCGCGCCGCGGCGTCAGATTGGCGGCGCTATCGGCCGGCGGCGCGATGTGCATCAGGATGGTCTGGGTCGCGGACGCGACATTGATGCCGTTCTGCTGGAAGCGCAGCTTCATGCGGCGATTGAATTCGCGCTGGACCGGCCAGCGCCCGGCTTCGGTGCAGCGGATCTGGCCGACGATCGACACCATCGCGCCATCGACCTTGTCGATGCCCCAGAGATCGAGGTCGCCGCGGATCAGGGGCCGGAATTCGGGCTCGCGGCGCATCTCCTCGACGATGTCCTTGAGGATCTGGCCGGCTCGATCGGTGTCTTCCTTGTAGGCGACGTTGACGCTGACCGAGGCGTTGCCGGCTCCGCGGCTGGCATTGGTGATGGTCGTGACCGCGCTGAACGGCACGATGTGCACCGCGCCGTCGCCTGCGCGCAGGCGAATCGTTCGAATGGAAACATTCTCGACCACGCCCGAAAGCCCGGACACGCTGACATTGTCGCCGACCTGGACCGTGTTCTCCAGCAGCAGGAACAGCCCGGTGATGAGATCCTGCACCAGCTTCTGCGAGCCGAAGCCGATGGCAATACCGACGATGCCGGCGCCCGCCAAAAGCGGCGCGACGTTGACACCGATCTCGCTCAGCGCGGTGAGGCCGACGACGGTGGCGATCAGGCACAGCAGCGCGGTGCGCAGCATCGGCTGGAAGGTGCGCAGGCGGGCAGCGCGCGCATAGTGCCCGTCCCGTGACAGCGTGTTGATCTGGCGGTCCAGCAGCGCGTTGCCGGCCTCCCAGATCGCGGCAGCAACCAACACGGCGAGGCCGATCGTCACCACGGCCGAGATCAGCCGGCTACCGATCTGGCCGCCATAGAACCAGACGATGGCATCCACACCCCAGACTTCGAGCACGGCGACGAAGCCGATGAAGGCGATCACGCCGGAGACAATTCTGCGCAGCAGCGGCAGATAGCGGTTGGCGCGGATCTCCAGGCCCGGAAATCGCTGCAGGATCTCCGGCCTGATGCGGAAGCCGCGGTCGATCAGGCTCAGCGTCAGTACGATGGCGACGCGGGTGATCAGGGCGACTGCGATGGTGCCGACGAAATATTGCAGCAGCAGCGAATAGCCGTTGCGGATGTTGAGCGCCCACACCGCCCATAGCGCGAGATCGAGCGCAATGGCAAGATAATGCCAGCCGCCAGCGATGCGGTTGCGCAGGCGCGCGGCGATGCCCTGCCGGTCGGCCGGCGCCCGGATCGCTTCGGCAACCTGCCGGCGGCATTGCAGGATGATGACGACGACGAAGAGGTGCACCACCAGCATCACCATGCGCAGCAGCGCGGCATAGCCGGCACGATGCAGACCGAGCAGCAGCGCCACATTGGCAAAGGCGATGCCGGAGACGCCGACGCCGACGATGCGGCGGGCCCAGATCTCGACATAAGCCGCGGTTTCGGCCCGCACCGGGAACAGGCCGAAGGGTCCGGCCAGCGCCCGAACCAGGCAGATGAGCCCGCGCGAGAACGCATAAGCGTTGACGACGGCGAGGATCACGAGGCGAACCGTCGTGGGCTCGCCGAGCTCGGTGCCGATCAGCGCCGTGGCAACGCCCACAAAGACGAGTACGGGAAGGAGTTCGAGGAGGAAGCGCCCCAGCACGAAAGGCAGCCGCAGCACGATCTGCCAGGCGCGCGCGAGGCTGTGACGCCGCTTGCTCAGTTCGGGCGCAGGGGTGACATCGGCAACCGACGACGGCGGATCGGCAATCGGCAGCACCTGCGCGGGCAGATGCGCGGTTTGCGGCACGCGTCCCTCCAGGAAGGCAACCGGGCGACGGATCAGGCGGAACAGCACCCATTCGGCCGCGAGCCCGCAACCCACCACCAATGCAAGCTTCCAGGCGATCTCGATCAGAAGGTTATAGGCCGCGGGATCATTCGCAGTCCGCACGATCCAGTAATAGAACGCCGGGAAATGCGTGATCGTCCGCGCCACGCTGGCGATCTGGCTCGAAATGTCGCCGATCTCCTCCGACACCGTAAGCAGGAGCTGCGCACCGAGACCGTCGGCCGAGAGCGGGATCGGCGACTTCTGCTCGGGCGCGGGCGGCGCAGGCTGCTGCTGACCGGACGCATTGGCGATCACCCGCAGCGTATCGATCATCTGCGTCCGCTTCTTGTCGTCCTGAAGCGTCTCCAGCGCGCGCCTGGCTTCGTCGGGCGACAGCGCGGCGGCATTGTTCGTCGCCGGCCGAGGCGTTTCGGCGCTGACAGCTGAGAGAGAGGAGATCGCGAGGAAGAGAGCGGCGAGGAGCGCCGGGGCAAGCTTATGCGACACGAGGATCTCCTGGAACAAATGCATGCACCGGCGGTGTCGGGACCCGTCACCGCCGAAGCGCATGCATCATGTCGGATGGCCGCTATTCGCCCGCGGCCTGTGTCGGAAGTTGGCCTTTGGGGCGACATTCTCTTGGCATTTGCCGCAATGCGAAGATGTAGGAACCGTGATCGCAACGAAGCGACTCGTATCGAAGGATGCGCCGCGGGGAAGGAACTCCTCATTCCATATCACTCGGTCATTCCAGGCGTTGACCCGAAATGACGGCGACGTGGAAGAAGGGGGAAAAGCAGAATGCGATCAGGCACTCGGCGCGCCGGGCTGATCCGACATGATCGGGTGATGCAAAATACAGCGCCGGGAAGGTAGGGGCTCTGCCTTACTGATGCAGCCCGCTAAACCTTGACCCGGCGTGCCGTTCGCGGTTTCTGCCGCTATGCGATAGTCCGAACGAGCTCCATCGCACTTAACGCGGCTGGGTTTGCGGAGGTGGAGTCATAGACCTCCCCTTGCTCATGAGGTGGACGTTGCGCGTCGCTTGTTTGCGACCGCGACCATGCTCCTCCTGTGCCACAAGACTGTCAAGCGAGATCAATCGAGAGAGCAATCACAATTGACGCGCCAGTTCCTCGGGGGCAGCTAGGCGCTGGATCATGCCGTGTCGGCCTGGATCGCCTGCGACTCAATGCAGCGGAATAAAATCATTCCGCCAGCGTTTGTGATGGCGAGGATACCTGTCTCCCGCCCTCATTCATTTTCAGAAAGTCAGACATGAAGATATCGATTTGCCTCACCGTACTCACGGCAATCGTTGCCGGACTTGGACCCGCTGCTGCGCAAAATCCTCCGCAGACCTCGACCAAGAAGGTCGACGGCACCGACAACGTCTACGTCTTCCGCTATGGCGGCCATCAATCGATCTTCATCGTGACGCCGCAGGGCGTGATCGCGACCGACCCGATCGCCTATTTGCGTCCAGCCAAGCCCTATATCGATGCGATCAAGGCAGTCACCGACAAGCCGATCAAATACGTCGTCTACAGCCACCACCACTACGACCACATCGCCGGCGGCCAGCCCTTCAAGGATCTCGGCGCCACCTTCATCGCGCACCGGCGGACCAAGGAGCGTTTCCTCGAGCTGAAGAAGCAGAAATCGCTGCTCGCCGATGTCGTGATGCCGGACCAGGTGGTGGACGACAAGAAGAGCATCACGCTCGGCGGCACCACCCTGGAGCTGAACTATGTCGGCCGCAACCATTCCGACAATTCGCTCGTGATGCGCCTACCGAAGGAGAAGATCGTCTTCGTGGTCGACTTCGCACCGATCGAGCAGGTCCAGTTCCGCAACATCCCCGACAACGCCTCGCCGCTGGAATACATCGCCTCGCTGAAGAAGCTGGCGTCACTCGACTGGGAGCGGATGATCCCCGGCCATCCCTATGCCGGCGGCCGCTTCGGCACCAAGAAGGACATCGAGGACGATATCGCCTACATGGA
This sequence comes from Bradyrhizobium symbiodeficiens, assembly GCF_002266465.3. Classification (NCBI taxonomy): domain Bacteria; kingdom Pseudomonadati; phylum Pseudomonadota; class Alphaproteobacteria; order Hyphomicrobiales; family Nitrobacteraceae; genus Bradyrhizobium; species Bradyrhizobium symbiodeficiens. The sequence continues at coordinate 5,552,602 of NZ_CP029427.2, forward strand.
GGATCTCTCCACCGAGGTGAAGAAGGCCGCAGATAGCGGCAAGTGCTTCGACACCGCAATGAAGGAAGTGAAGCTGCCGAAGTATGAAAAGTGGGCCAATTACGAAACCGCACTGCCCGCCAACATCGAGCGCTTCTGCTACTGGTGGGCCCGCGGGTATTGAGGGGCGGCGCCGAATTCGTAGGGTGGGCAAAGGCGCGTCAGCGCCGTGCCCACGTCTTTGGAAGTCGTGGGCACGCTCCGCTTTGCCCACCCTACGGGATCTTGCTGGATCGGCGATCGCGGCGCCTTACCGCTTCCCCTTGCCCTCCTTCTCCAGCGCCTTGCGCACCTGCTCGAACTCCTCCACCGAGGCCTTGTCGGCCCGCGGAAAACGCAGGTCGAGCTTTTCGAGCGCGGCATTGATCACCGAGCCAATCACGACGCGCGCGAACCATTTGTGGTCCGCGGGCACGACGTACCACGGCGCATGAGAAGTGGCGGTATGCCGGACGATATCCTGATAGACCGCCTGGTAGCGCGGCCACAGTGCGCGCTCCTTGATGTCGTCCATCGAGAATTTCCACTGCTTGGCCGGCTCCTCCAGCCGGTCGAGGAAGCGCTTGCGCTGCTCCTCCCTGGAGACGTTGAGAAAGAACTTCAGCACCACGGTGCCGTTGCGGCAGAGATAGCGCTCGAACGACGAGATGTCCTCGAACCGCTCCTTCCAGATGTTCTTGGTGACGAGCTTCTGCGGCAGCTTCTCCTTGGCGAGCAGCTCCGGGTGGACGCGCGTGACCAGGCACTCCTCGTAATGGGATCGGTTGAAGATGCCGATATGGCCGCGCTCGGGCAGCGCGATCGCATGACGCCATAGGAAATCGTGGTCGAGTTCCTTGCTGCTAGGCGCCTTGAAGGCATGGACCTCGCAGCCCTGCGGGTTGATGCCCTCGAAGATCGCCTTGATCGCACTGTCCTTGCCGCCGGCGTCCATAGCCTGGAACACGATCAGGAGCGACCAGCGGTCCTGGGCGTAGAGCTTCTCCTGAAACCCGATCAGCCGCTTCTTGTTGGCGTCCAGAATCGCCTGTGCCTTCTCCTTGTCGAGATCGTCCTTCTCGTCGGTCTTGTGATCCTTGAGATGGAACTTGCCCGATCCGTCGTAGCGGAATGGCGTGATGTAGCGGTCAAGTTCCTGGTCGAGCGATTTAGACGGCTTCTTGCTCATGAGCGCGGGGCACCTTGCGTTGCGGCTTCAGTCGGTCGAGCACGCTACCAAGGATGCCCTTGGGAAGGAATATGATGAAAAGGACCAGCAGCACGCCATAGACGAGATTGTCCCAGCCGACCGCCTTGGTGCCGAAGCCGATGCGAAGGGTTTCCGCCAGCAGGATGGTGATCACGGCGCCAAAGGTCGGGCCGAGCGAGACGAACAGGCCGCCCACGATGGCCGCGAACACCATCTGCAGCGAGACCGCGATGCCGCTGACCGTGTCGGGGGTGATGAACATCTGGTACTGGCAGTAGATCGCGCCCGCGAGCGCCGTCATCACCGCGCTGAGCAGCGTGATCTTAAGTTTCTCCGCGGTGACGTTCACGCCCGCGGCGGCCGCGGCGTCCTCGTCCTCGGAGATCGCCTCCAGCGCGTAGCGGCTCATGCTGCGGTCGACCCAGTGCCAGACCACGATGCCGAACAACCAGACCCCGAGTGCGATCAGGTACCAGGTGATCTTGTCGTCGAATTGCAGCGCCAGCAGCTTGTTGCCGGACGCGCGGTTCGGCGTATAGCCGAGCGAGCCGCCGGTGTAATCGCGCGTCGCCGTGATGACCTGGAGCACGATGCCCGACAGCGCCAGCGTCACGAGCACGAAATAATGTCCGGTGATGCGGAAGCGGAAGCAGGGATAGCCGACGATCAGCGCCAGCGCGCCGGCCGCGACCATGCCCATGGGAATGCCGATCCAGGGCGACCAGCCCAGGTGATTCCATAGCAGCGCGGTGACATAGGCGCCGATCCCCATGAAGCCGCCATGTCCGAGCGAGACGAGGCCGAATCGCCCCATCATCGACCACGACGTGTAGGCGAACGACCAGATCAGGATCAGCACCAGGATGTGCAGATGATAGGGATCGCGGTAGACGAAGGGCAGCGCGACCAGCGCCGCCAGTCCGATCCCCCAAGCTGCAAGCCGCCCCTGCCCCATCATCGGCGCCTCGCCAGCAGGCCCGCAGGCCGGATGAACATCATGACGATGAAGAAGGCGAAGGCGAGCACGTAGCCCCATTCGAGATCCGAGAACAGGCCGCCGAGCGAGATGATCTCGGCGAACACGAAGGCGGCGATGAAACCGCCGATGAAATTGCCGAGGCCGCCGAGCACGCAGATCAGGAAGGTGATCGGCCCGAAGGAGAGGCCGACGAAGGGATGCACGTCGTATTGCAGCACCAGCAGGCAGGCAGCGAGCCCGGCCAGCCCACCGCCGATTGCAGAGGTGATGAGATAGATCCGCCTGGTGTCGACCCCCATCAGCGCCATGATCTGCCGGTCCTGCGAGATGGCGCGGATCGCGGTGCCGGTGAAGGTGCGCGTCATGAACAGATAGACGCAGACCATGCCGACCAGCGCCGCCAGGAAGGACAGAAGTCGCGCATAGCTGAAATTCATGTCGCCGAACGCAAGCACCGGCAGGCGGATGCCGAGATTGCGGAAGTCGATGCCGAAGGCGACGGTGGCAAAGCTCTGGAGAACGAACAGCACGCCGCCGGTCGCGAGCAGCTGGTTGATCGGCGGGGCGGTCAATAGCGGCGCGATCACGAGGAAATGCAGCGCGGCACCGAGCATCGCGACCAGCAGGATGGTGAACGGCGCGGCGACGAAATAGCTGAGGCCGTAGACCTGCACCATGAAATACATGGCATACATGCCGATCATCACCAGCTCGGCATAGCAGATCCAGGTCACGTCGATGACGCCGAAAATCAGATTGAGCCCGAGCGCGAGCAGTGCGAGCACGCCGCCGAGCAGGATGCCGTTGATCACGGCCTCCAGCAGGTAGATGTCGAAGATGTCGAAAAATCCCTGCATGCCCATCACACCCCGAGATAAGCTTCCCTGACCGTGTCGCTCGCCAGCATCTCGGCGGACGTGCCGGATGCCCGGATCGTGCCTGCCTCGATCAGATAGGCGCGATCGACCACTTTCAGCACCTGCTGCACGTTCTGCTCGACGATCAGCACCGTCAGCCCGCTGGTGCGAATCCGCTTTACCAGCTCGAACACCTGCTGCACCACGACCGGCGCCAGCCCCGCCGAGGGCTCGTCGAGCAGCAGCAGCTTTGGATTGGACATCAGCGCGCGGCCGATCGCGCACATCTGCTGCTCGCCGCCGGACATGGTGCCGGCCATCTGGTGGCGGCGCTCCTTCAGGCGCGGAAACAGGTCGAACACGACCTCGAGCCGCTCGGCATAGTGGCTGCGCGCCTCCTTCATGAAGGCGCCCATCTTGAGATTGTCGTCGACCGAGAGCTGCGGAAACAGCCGCCGGTTCTCCGGCACATGCGCAATGCCGAGGCTGACGATCTTGTGCGGCGGCGTTGCCACGACGTCGGTGCCCTCCATCCGGATCGAGCCGCGCGAGGGTCGGATCAGCCCGGAGATGACGCGCATCAAGGTGGTCTTGCCGGCGCCATTTGGGCCGATGACGCCGACGGCCTCGCCGGCCTTGACGTCGAGATCGACGTCGAACAACGCCTGGAAGGTGCCATAGCCGGCATTCACGGCGCGGAGCTCCAGCATCAGGCGCCTCCCGCACGGCGGCGCGCTTCGGCGGCCGCGGCCTGCGTGGTCTCGGCATCGGTGCCGAGATAGACCTCGATGACGCGCGGATCGCCCGCGACCGCGCTCGGCAATCCTTCCGAGATCTTCTCGCCGTGATCGAGCACCATGACGCGGTCGACGACGCGCATCAAGACGCCCATGATGTGCTCGACCCAGATGATGGTGATGCCGAGTTCGTCGCGGATGTTGCGCAGCATGTCGGCGGCCTGGTCCATCTCGGTCTCGTCGAGACCGCCGAGGCTCTCATCGGCGAGCAGCAGCTTTGGCGCAGTCGCGAGGGCTTTCGCCAGTTCGAGCTTCTTCAGCCCGGCCGCGCCGAGGCCATCGACGCTGGCATGGCGATCGGTCGGCAGGCCGACCATCGCCAGCGATCGTTCGGCCGCCTCCTCCGCCCTGGCACGGCTATGGCGGCCCTGGCCGTAAAAGCCGGCGAGCGCGACGTTCTCGAAAATGGTCAGGCGGCGGAACGGCCGCGGAATCTGGAAGGTACGGCCGACCCCGCTGTTGATGATCCGGTGCGGCGCGAGGCCTGCAATCTCCGAGCCGTCGAACACGATCGAGCCCGATGTCGGCGCCAGCGTCCCGGAGAGCATGTTGAAGATCGTGCTCTTGCCCGAACCGTTCGGCCCGATCAGGCCGAGGATCTCCCCCTGATCGACCCGGAACGACACATTGTTGACGGCGGTGAAGCCGCCGAACCGCTTCACCAGCCCACTGACTTCCAGCACCAGAGCCCTCCGCTGCTACTGGTTGCTGTAGGTGGTGCCCTTCGGCAGCGGCAGCACGGCCTCGCGCTGCGCCTGACTCTTGGGCCACACCACCGAGGACTTGTCGTCGATGTACTGGATCACGACCGGGAACGAGCGTTCGTTCTGGCCCGACATCGGCGTGCCCTCGCCGTAGAACTTGACGCCGAAGCCGAGCATGGTGCCGCCTTCGGCGATGTCGGTGTCGAGCGCCGCCTTGCGCAGCGCTTCGGGATCGACTCCGCCGTACTTCTTGATTGCCCGCGGCAGCACGTCGGCCATGAAGACGTAGGTGTTGGACGCGCCGATGCCGACATGGGCGGAGCGGATGGCAACGCCGGGCTTGATCTTGTCGAACTCCTCGCCGACCATCTTGATGACGGGCGCAAGCTTCGGATCCATGGTCTTCTGGTTGGCGAGCCAGATCGAGATCGGGTCGGTGTTGAAGATATAGGTGGCGTCGGCTCCCATGCCTTCCTTCAGCTTCTCATAGACGCCATAGCCTGCGCCGTGGCCCATCAGCGCGCCGAACTTCAGACCCTGCTCGCGCGCCTGGCGCAGCAGCAGGGTGATGTCCGGATTGTAGCCGGTGTGGAAGATCACGTCGGGCTTGGCGCGCTTGAGCTTGGTCACCAGCGCCGACAGATCGGGCGCGGTGGCCGAATAGCCCTCCTTCATCACGACGTTGAAGCCCGCCTTCTTCGCACCGGCCTCGTTGCCCTTGGAGACGTCGACGCCATAAGCCCCGTCCTCGTGGATGATGGCGACGCGCAGATCCTTCGGCTCCTTGCCGAACTTCGCTTTAGCGTTCTGCGCGATGAAATCCATCGTCATCATGCCGAACTGATCACCGCTCGCCTGTGGGCGAAAGACGTATTTGTAGCCCTTCTCGTTGAACACGGCGGACGAGATGCAGGTCGTCATCCACATGAATTTCTTGAGCTGCTCGACGCGGGCGGCCACCGGCACGCACTGCGCCGACGAGAAGAAGCCGAGCACCATGTCGACCTTCTCCTGCTCGAGCAGGCGCACGGATTCGTTGATGGCGATATCGGGTTTGCTCTGCGCGTCGGCATAGACCGCCTCGATCTTGTAGCCTTCGACGCCGGTCTTGGCGAAATGGTCGAGGATGATCTTTGTGCCGACATAATTGAGCTCGGAGCCGCCGCCGGCCAGAGGCCCGGTCAAATCAAAGACGACGCCGATCTTGATCTTCTTGTCCTGAGCCTGGGCGGACACCGCCAAGCCCGTCGCTGATATCGCGACCAACAGCCCACGTACCAAGCGGGCAGCCATGCGCAGGCGCATCAAAACCTCCCTGGACGATTGTGCATTGCAATCTTTTTGCTTTTGCTTTTTCCCATCACATGGGCTGAACGCCGGGATGTCAAGCCTTGCGCGTCAGCGCGAGGCGAACTGCTGCTCGACGAAGGCCGTGACAAATCGCGGCATGGTCGGCGTGAGGTCGCCGATCCCGCGCACGAGATGGATGGCCGACAATTCGGGCTCGTCCTCGCGGGCGAGGTTGGCTTCGATCCGGGCGCGCGCTTCTTCGCCTGACATATCCAGGTTGAGCACCTGCATCATCGCGATCGTGGGACCGCTGACGACGCAATGCCAGTCCGGCTCCGCGCGATAGTCTGCCGCCGTCAGGCCGGTCTCCTCCTCGAGTTCGCGGATGACGCTGCCGGGTATGTCGAGTGTGCCACCCCTGACGTCGTCGAGATCGGGCGTGCCCGAAGGGAAATAGATGCGGCCTGCGTTGGCGGTGTGCTGCGCCATCTCGCCCATGACGAAGGCGCCATCGGACGTGCGCAGCGCGCCCATGCCGAAACCGTTGAACACGGGAGCGCCGGGAAAGCCCCAGTCGCGCCAGGCGAGGAAGCTCGCGAAGTCGGTCTCGAAATAGGTCGCGGCGAAATGGCCGTCTGTGAACACAGGATCTCGCCCGACCAGGACGCGTCCGTTCCAGATCTTCGGCCGCTCGCGCTGCTTCTCGGCGAAATGCGCCGCGATCTCGTCGCGACGCTCTTCCGCGAACGGCCAGGCGATCGGGCGGACGGCCAGATCGAGCGTCGTGACGCGATGGATGATCGGTGACGTCATGAGGGGGCGGCTATCACGCCTTCGCGTCGGCTATTTGGCGCTCCCCGTCGTCTTCTTGGCCTGCTCGACGAAGGTGTTGGTGAAGGTCTTGCTGACGTCGATCTTGGCATTGGCCACCTCGGGCGAGCCGACGCTGAACACCGCGAGCACGGCGTCCGCGCCCTTCGGGTCCATCTTGCCGGTCTCGGAGAACATCGGGATCGTGTTCTTCAGCGCGGCGAGATAGAGGTCCTTGTTCTTGCCGACCGTCTCCTCCGGCATCTTCGCCATGATCTCCTCAGGGCTGTGCGAATGGATCCAGGCGAGTGTGGCGAGGATCGCGTTGGTGAGCGCTTGCGTCTCCTTCTCGTGCTTGGCAACCCAGGCCGCGGTCGAGTACAGCGCGCCGCCGGGATATTCGCCGCCAAACGTCTCGAGCGTGTCCTTCTGCGTGCGGGTGTCGGAGAGGATTCGCAGATCCTTGTGGCTGCCCTGAAGCACGGTGACGGAGGGGTCGAGCATTACGGCGGCATCGATCTGGCCCTGCTCCATCGCGGCGACCGCGGTGGCACCGAGGCCGACGCCGATCACGGCGGCGCTGGTTGGGTCGACGCCGTTCTTCTTGAGCATGTATTTCAGGAAGAAGTCGGTGGAGGAGCCGGGCGCGCTGACGCCGACCTTCTTGCCGGCGAGATCCTTGACCGACTTGATGTCGTTGGTACGCGAGGGCGCGACCACGAGCACGAGGCCGGGATAGCGGTCATAGACCACGAAAGCCTGGAGCTCCTGCTTCTTGGCAGCCAGATTGACGCAATGGTCGAAATAGCCGGAGACCACGTCGGCGCTGCCGCCGAGCACGGCTTTCAGCGCGTCCGAGCCGCCCTTGAGGTCGACCAGCTCGACACTGAGGCCGGCCTTGTCGTATTCGCCGAGCTGCTTGGCCAGCACCGTCGGCAGATAGCACAGGCAGGAGCCGCCGCCGATCGCGATGGTGACCTTGCTTTGCGCTGCGGCAAATCCGGTGGTGAGCATCAGCGCCAGCAGCGCGCCGGCGAGCCTGGCAATCGTGTTCTTCATTGGTTTCCTCCGTTCGGCCGGCGCACCATAGAGCAGCGGGACGGGCTTGAGAAGCGCTCGGGAAGCACTGGCCTTCGGCCATTCGGCGCAATAGCATGCGTGGCCCTGGGCCCGGCCGACAAGGTCGGCTATCGCTCCAAGAGCTTCATGACCGCCGACGGCGCCAGGCTTCGCTATCAGGGTTCGCGCCAATGCGCGGACCCGTTCCCCGGTTTCCGAAGCTAGATCGGTCCCGCCTGTTTCCGAATCTCGTTTGCGATCGGCTTAAGGGTGTCCCCCGGAAGCTGACCGACGAGCGTATAGCCCATGCCACGATCCGCCCATGCGAAGCCCGCGATATCGCCGGCGGCGTGCGGCATCATCGGCGCATCCTGACTGCCGCTGCTCATTGGACGTGTCAGCATGACGAGACGGTCGCCCTGATCGTCGTCATACATGAACATCGCGGCCGGACCATGCGAGGTCGCAACCAGGCGGCCTCCCATCAGCCGATAGCCCGACGTGGAGAGATCAGGCACCTTGACCACCCGCTTCAGCCGGCTGGAAACCCATTGCGTGAGCTCGGCCCTGTCGGAAGCACGTATTTCGACCGGCCGCACGCGATCCGGTGCGTAGACGCCATAGGAGTAGGCGGCCTCCTGCGCCAAGGCGGACAATCCGCTCGAACCACCTTGCAACAGGCTGCGCACGGTCCACCCGCCGAGACCGCCGATGCTCACCAGCAACAGCGCCGCGATTGCTTTCCATGCCCGCAATGGACGTCGCTTTCGACGTTCAATGATGTGCGACAGGTTCAGTTCGGCCGGAACTGGTTCATCCGCGATCGAAGCCAACGCGCCGCGCAACTGCTCGCGCTGGCTGGCGAAGGCCGCGACGCGCTCGGCGGCATCCGGATGAAGTTTCAGATAGGAAACAACCTCTCCAAGACGCTCAGGTGCAAGTGCCTGATCCACAAAGGCGTGGAGATCATCTTCCGTGATCGGTCGCTGGCTCATTTCATGCTCCGCAATTCCACGACATTCCCCGGTGCAGCCCCCTCCAGCTCCTGCTGCAACCTTTCCCGCGCGCGTGACAGCCGCGACATCACGGTCCCGACCGGGACATCCAGCAATTTCGCGGCGTCGGCGTAGGAAAAATCCTCGACTGCAACAAGCAACAGCACGGCCCGCTGCTCTTCCGGCAGCCTCGCGAGCTTGTTCAGGACGTCCTGGTAGATCAGCCTGTGCTCCTGCGCGGCAGCACTCGCGAGCTCGCGCTCGCCTGCATCATCGATCGGCATATGCCTTCCCCGCGTCGCGGCCTGACGGAATTGGGTGACCGCCAGATTGTGGAGGATGGTGAACAGCCAGGCGCGCACGCTGCCGTCACGCCGCTGATGCCAGCGGCTGACGGCGCGCTCCAGGCAATCCTGAACCAGATCGTCGGCGGTCGTGCGATCACGCATCAGCGCGCGCGCATAACGGCGGAGCGAGGGGATCAGCGGCTCGACCTGAACCAGCATGTCCTTCATGGAGTGCTCCGCCTGCCTTTCGTTGACACCCGATGGCGCGTCATTGCGTCTCGATCTGGACCGCGCCGCCGGGCTCGGCCGCATCACCGGAGGCAATCACGAGATATCGCTTTCCGGAGGCCGCGGACTGATCGACGATCTGGCGGATCGGACCAGCCGCGTTGACGATAGCTGATCCGGCCGGATTCGTCATGAAGGCCGCGAGTGGCTGCAGCGGGCCGCTTCCATCATTTCGATCCGCCAGCGCAAGCACATATTTTTGCTTGGGTTGAAGTCCTGTCACCGAAGCCTGCAATATCTGGATCAGGCCCTGATCGAACAGCGAGACGCTGGTCGGCGCCGCGCCATCCTTCGATCCGTCCTTGGGGCCCATCGAAAGATGGGCGACTTGGCCGGCTACGCCCAGCGGCTGCAGATTCTGGCGGTCATCCGGATTGGGCGCCGCGCCTGGAACGTAGGCGATCGCCTGCGGTGCCTGGCCGATCGGGACATTCGCAACCACGCTGTTGGTCGCGGTGTCGATCGCCGCGAGGGCGTCGGCGTTCTCGAGGCCGACATAAATGCGCGTGCCATCGCCAGACGGCCAGACGCCATGGGGCAGATTACCGACCGGGATCGTCGCGACCTGCGAAAAATCGTCTGTGCGGAAGACCCTCACCAGGTTCAGGCCACCGACGGTGACATAGGCGAATGTGCCCTTCGCGGTGTGCGCGAAATTGACGTGATTGGTGATCGGACCGGTGTCGATCGTCTTGATCAGGTTGAACGGCGGCTTCGCGTTGAACACCTGGGTCCGGCCGACATCCTTCAGCGTGAACCAGACCTGGTTTCCATCGGGCGTCGCCGCGATGTTCGGGCAGAACGGGCTCTCCTGCTTCACTTTGGCGATGATCTTGTGCTCGGCGACAGAAACAACATCGGTCTCGGGATTGAACGACGAGCAGATGTAACCGTATTTGCCGTCGGGCGAGAAGATTTGCATCCCCGGCCCGTTGGGGGTCGTGATACGGGCTTTCTCCTTCAGGCTCTTCGCATCGATCACGGAGATGTAGTTTTCGCCGCGAACGGTGACCCACACCTCCTTGCCGTCCGGCGTAAAGAACGCCTCGTGCGGCGACCGCCCGACATAGGTCACGTGCTTGACCGCATTGGTCGCGGTGTCGATGAAGCTCACCGAATTCGAGCCGATCGACACCACGGCCAGCGTCTTGTGGTCGGGGGAGAAACCCATCCCGTGCACGAGAACCTGGCCCTTGTAGAGCGGGCTGAAATTGCCGGGCTGCGGGTCTCCCAGGCGGATCACACCAAGCAGCTTGTTGTCGACCGGATCTGTCACCGAGACCGTGTTCGAGAACTGCTCGGCCGCATAGACGCGATCGTGATGGCTCATCGGAATATCGGGGGCGGATAGCGCGCCCGGCGCCTGCCCTGCCCATGCGGCCGAGCCGGTGGCGAGCATCGTGGCTGCCAGGAAAATGCTCTTCATGAGATTGCTTTGCGACGTCTTCATCGATGACTCCTATTTCTTCATTCCGGCGGACATATCCATCTGCATGCCCTGATGATGAACGTTTGCGGCTGAAACGGACGGCGGCTGCGTCGGGGCCGGCGTCGTGTCCGTTGCAGGCTCGCCGATGGCGAGCTTCATCGCCGCGATCTCCTGCATCTGATCGACGATGATTTCCTGGGCGATGCGCCGTAGCTGCTCATTCTTGCCGTAACGCAGTTCGATGACCGCCATGTCGATCGCGCCCTGATGATGCGGATTCATCATCGCAACGAAGTCGCGATCGATATCACCGGTCGGCTTGGCCGCCATGTCGTTCATCATCTTGGTCATCGCCGCGTCGTTCTCCTCCAGGAACGCGCGCTCATCCGCGCTGTGCGCAACCGATGGGGCGACCGGATGGGCTTCGTGCGCGAGCACGAGCGACGGCAGCGCGAATGCGACGAAAATGCGGGCGCCGATGAGCGCCGTGCCGAGGCCGGGCCTCGGCCATCGGCATCTGCCTGCGAGCGCCGCAACGACGCGGCGAAACTGTAACTGGTGCATCCTGAACTCCCATGCAGGTGGTCGCATGGGGGTATGACGCGTGGGCGCGCGTTCTATTCCGGCCGGCCAATCACATAAATGTCAGCAGCAGATCGAGCCTAGCCGCGACCGTCCACGGTCGGCCGCCACACCAATAGCCTCCGCTCCACCAGCGTCACCCCATAGTCGATCAGGATGACGAACGCCGACAGCACGAACATGCCGGCGAATACGCCGGCGACGTCGAACACGCCTTCGGCCTGCTGGATGAGATAGCCGAGGCCCGCGGCCGATCCCAGATATTCGCCGACCACCGCGCCGACCACGGCGAAGCCGACCGAGGTGTGCAGCGAGGAGAACATCCAGGACAGCGCCGAGGGCCAATAGACGTGCCGCATCAGCTGCCGCTCGCTCATGCCGAGCATGCGGCCATTGTCGAGCACGGTGCGGCTGACCTCCTTGACGCCCTGATAGACGTTGAAGAACACGATGAAGAACACCAGGGTCACGCCGAGCGCGACCTTGGACCAGATGCCGAGCCCCAGCCACAGCGCGAAGATCGGCGCCAGCACGACGCGGGGCAGCGCGTTGACCATCTTGACGTAGGGGTCGAACACGGCGGCGACCAGCGGCTGGCGTGCGAACCAGAAGCCGACCAGAACGCCGCCGGCCGAACCGATCACGAAGGCCAGGAGCGATTCCGTCAGCGTGATGCCGAGATGCTTCCAGATCACGCCGGAAGAGAACCATTTCACGATCTGGCTGAAGACGTCGAGCGGGTTGGAGAAGAAGAACGGCGGCAGCAGGATCTTGCCGAACACGGGGACGGTCGACAGCACCTGCCACAGCACGATGCAGACGACCGCGACCAGGACTTGCAGCGCAAACAGCGTCGGACGCGACATCAGACCGCCTCCGCCGCTTGGGTGGATTGCGCATAGCCCTTCATCACCTCGTCCTTGAGCACGCTCCAGATCTCACGGTGGAGCGCATGAAACTCCTTGTCCAGCCGCACCTCGAAGATGTCGCGCGGGCGCGGCAGGCTCACCCGCCAATCGCCGATGATGCGCGAGGACGGACCGGCCGACATGATCACGACGCGGTCGGCGAGCGCGATCGCCTCTTCGAGATCATGGGTCACGAACAGCACGGCCTTGCGGTCGGCGCTCCAGAGGTCGAGCAGCAGGTTGCCCATCACCTGCCGGGTCTGCGCATCCAACGGCCCGAACGGCTCGTCCATCAAGAGGATCTTGGGATCGCGGATCAGCACCTGCGCCAGTGCCACGCGTTTGCGCTGGCCGCCGGAAAGCATGTGCGGATAACGACCCGCGAAGGCGCCGAGGCCGACGGAGGTCAGCCATTGCTGCGCCCGCGGCAGCGCCTCGGCGCGCGGCGTGCCCTGGACCTCCAGCCCGATCGCGACATTGTCGAGCGCAGTCTTCCACGGGAACAGCGCATCGGCCTGGAACAGATAGCCGGCATCCCGGTTCAGCCCGGCGAGCGGCCGGTCGAATATCCTGACATTGCCGGCAGCCGGCTTCAGCAGCCCGGCCGCGACGTTGAGCAGCGTGGATTTCCCGCAGCCGGTGGGCCCAACGATGGCGACGAAATCGCCTTGCGCAACCGTGAGATGAGCCTTCTCCACCGCCGTATAGACCCGCCCGTCCCCGAGCCGGAACGCAACCTTGGCATCTTCCAGCGCCACTGCCGTTGGCGTTGACATATGTTCCCTCCGAACTTGGCCCGATGCCTTAGCCGCTCGCGCGGCCAAGTTCAATCAAGGCGCCAAGCGTGCTACGCATGGGTCTTCTCATTCCCTCCCTCCGTGGGCGGGTCAGCGAAGTGAGCCCCGCCCGATGCCGTCCAGGCCGATGATCGGCTATGCCCAAATCACCAAGAGCTTCGGCGCGCTCAAGGCCGTGGACGACGTCTCGCTCGACATCGCCGAGGGCGAATTTCTGGCGATCGTCGGCGGCTCGGGCTCCGGCAAGACCACGCTGCTGCGGCTCGCCAACCGGCTGATCGAGGCCGACAGCGGTACCATCACGGTCGAGGGCGAGGACGTGCAAAACGTCGATCCGGTCGCGCTGCGGCGGCGGATCGGCTACGTGTTCCAGAGCGGCGGGCTGTTTCCGCATCTGAGCGTGGCCGACAATATCGGGATCACGCCAAAACTGCTCGGCCGGCCGGCGGCGGATATCGCAGCGCGGGTCGACGAGCTGCTGGAGCTCGTGCAGCTCGACCGTGATGCCCATCGCGACCGTCTGCCGGAGGCGCTCTCCGGCGGCCAGCGCCAGCGCGTCGGCGTGGCGCGGGCGCTGGCGGCCAAGCCGCGCATCGTGCTGATGGACGAGCCGTTCGGCGCGCTCGATCCCCTCACCCGCGATGCGCTCGGCGACGATTATCGTTCGCTGCATCGCAAGCTCGGCCTGACCACCGTGATGATCACCCATGACATGACGGAGGCGATCCTGCTCGCCGACCGCATCGCGGTGATGCGCAGCGGACAGCTGCTCGCGCAGGGTACCCCCGCCGAGCTGTCGAACAGCAGCGACGCCTACGTGCTGGAGCTGCTGCGCACGCCGCGCCGCCAGGTCGAGCGGCTGAACGCGCTGCTGCCGCAAAGCGGTGCGGCATGAGCTTGCTCGCCGATCCGCGCTGGGGCGAAGCATTGGCGCATCTGCCCGATTATCTCGGCAATCATGTCCGGGTGAGCCTCGCCGCGCTTGCGCTCGGTCTCGCCATCAGCCTGCCGCTGGCGATCCTGACGCGCAACCGCCCGGCGCCCCGCGCCATCCTGCTCGCACTCGCCAGCATCGTGCAGACGGTGCCGGGCCTGGCGCTGCTCGCGCTGTTCTACCCGTTGCTGCTGCTCGTCGCCTCGGTGACGCTGGCCTGGTTCGGCGTATCCTTCTCGGCCTTCGGCTTCCTGCCGGCGATGCTGGCGCTGGCGCTTTATTCGATGCTGCCGGTGCTGCGCAACGGCGTCACCGGGCTCAACGGCATCGACCCCGCCTTGATCGAGGCCGCCAAGGGCGTCGGCATGACGGCGCGGCAATCGCTGGTCACAGTCGAACTGCCGCTGGCGCTGCCGGTGATGATGGCAGGCATCCGCACCGCCGCGGTGTGGGTGATCGGCACCGCGACGCTATCGACGCCGATCGGGCAGACCAGCCTCGGCAATTACATCTTTGCCGGGCTTCAAACCCAGAACTGGGTGTTCGTGCTGTTCGGCTGCTTTGCCTCGGCCCTGCTCGCGCTCGCCGTTGATCAGCTGCTCGGCCTGATCGAGAGCGGCCTGCGACGCCGCAGCCGTTTGCGCACCGGCCTCGGCGCGGCCGGCATCGCGGCGCTGGTCGCCGCCACGCTGGTGCCGGCGATGGGGCGCCCGTCGCAGGGCTATGTCGTCGGCGCCAAGACCTTCGCCGAGCAATATGTGCTGTCGGCCCTGCTCAGGGACCGCCTCCAGGCCGCCGGTCTGCCCGCCACCACACGATCGGGCCTCGGCTCCAGCGTGATCTTCGGGGCGTTGAAGGCCGGCGACATCGATCTCTACATCGATTATTCCGGCACGCTCTGGGCCAACCAGTTTCACCGCACCGATATCAAGCCGCGCGCAGAGCTGTTGGCGGATTTGAAGGCAAGCCTGGCAAAGGACAACATCACCCTGCTCGGCGAGCTCGGTTTCGAGAATGCCTATACGCTGGTGATCCCGAAGAAACGCGCCGAAGCCCTTCATATCCGCACCATCGCCGATCTCGCCGCGTACGCATCGACGCTGTCGATTGCCGGCGACTACGAGTTCTTCTCGCGGCCGGAATGGGCGGCGCTGCAAAAGGCCTACGGCCTTTCGTTCAAGGCGCAGCGCCAGATGCAGCCAGACTTCATGTATGCGGCGGTCGCCAGCGGCGAGGTCGACGTGATCGCCGGCTACACCAGTGACGGGTTGATCGCGAAATACGATCTGGTCGCGCTGGACGATCCCAGGCACGCGATTCCGCCCTACGATGCCATCCTGCTGCTGGCGCCGAAACGTGCCGGCGACAAGCGACTGCAGGCCGCACTCGAGCCCCTGCTCGGCAAGATCGACATCGCTACCATGCGCGAAGCGAATTTGCGCGCCAGCGGCAACGATGCGAATTCGTCGCCGGATGCGGTGGCGAAGTGGTTGTGGGGGAAGATCAGGTAGAGCAAAGTCGAGGGGGTGGCCGCGATGGGGAAACTCCGACCACCCCCTCTCGCCCGTCTCCTGGAGGAAGAGAGGGCAACGCCGATCAGCTTCGGTTCACGCCCTCACCTCCTGCCGCTGGAACAGCACGTAACTGAACGCGAACAAGATGATGGTGCCGGCAACGAGGCCGACGGTCTGCGGCCACGCGATCATGATGCTTTCACCGAATGGGAGCGGCGCATCCATGACGGCGCCGCGGAGCTGATCGAGGAATACGGGGCCGAGCGTGCGCGTCGTCGGCGACAGCACGGCGAGCATCGCTTCGCCGAACAGGTCGTTCGGCGACAGCCTCTGCAATTCCTGCGTCCAGACGGCAGTCGCTGGATCGTTCAGGCCCAGCAGCGCATAGCGGGGATCGGCCGGCGCGATCGCCTGCGCGATGGCTGGAGCCAGCATCGGCCAGAGCACCGTCAGGAACAACCAGATGCCCAGCGAGACCAGCGCAGCGGTAGCCGCCGAACGGAACACTGTGGACAGCAACATCGCAAGCGACAGCCATACGCCGGCGTAGAAGATCGCCACGATCAGGAAGACCAGCGATCTTGCGATCTCCTCACTGCCGGGAGGCACGCCCAGGAAGAGCAGACCGAGGCCGATGACCAGCAGCCACAACGCGGCGAGGCTGATACCGATGGTGGCGAGCGCCGCAAGGAACTTCCCCATCAGCAATGCATCGCGGTAGATCGGCTGCGCCAGGATGCGCGAGAGTGTCCGCCGGTTGTGCTCGCCGTTGACGGCGTCGAAGCCGAGCCCGATCGCCATCAGCGGAATGAGAAAGCCGAGGATCGCGACGAACGACGGCAACGGCGCCTGATCGATGGTGAAGAGGCGCAGCAGCAGGAACGGATCCTCGGCCGTGGTCTGCCTGAGGCGGCTGATCGCTTCATAGAGCGCGGCCAGCGCCGTGGACACGATCAGGAGCTCCAGCATCAGCATCCGGATACTGGAGACGTGATCGGCCAGCTCCTTGACAAACACGGCCGACAGTCCCTGGAACGGTGATCCTTCACGCCGCATGCCGAACGTCTCCCATGGGCTGCGCCTGGAAATAGTGCGCGTAGATCGCTTCGAGGCTCGGCTCGTCGACTGATAATTTTCGCAGCGCCCCGTCGACTGCGACCACGGCGCGGGCCGCATCCGGCCGCACGTCGCGCTCGGCCGTCATGCGGAAACGGTCGACGGCGAGGGTCTCCACCTCGGTCACGCCCGGGATCAGCGCCAGCCGCCGGGCGATGCCAGGCCCTTCAGCCTCCACCTCAACGACGAAGCTCGCGCCGAGCACCTTGACCGCGAGTTCGGGCACCGCGCCCATCAGCACGATCCGGCCGGCCTTGAACAGCGCGACGCGATCGCAGATGCGTTGCACCTGGTCGAGCATGTGGGACGACAGCAGCACGGTGATGCCTTCGGCCTTCAGCTCTCCGATCAATCCGAGGAATTCCTGCGTCGCCTGCGGATCGAGCCCGGAGGTCGGCTCGTCCAGGATCGCGATCTCGGCGCGCTTCATGATGATTTCGGCCAGGCCAAGCCGTTGCCGCATGCCGCGCGAGAAGGTCGCAACACGCTTCGACGCGACGTCCGCCAGCCCGACCCGGGACAGCGCCGCCTCGATCAGCCGAGCCCGTTCGGTACGCGCAAGGCCCATCAGCTTGGCCGTGTAGGCCAAGTTCTCCGTGGCGGTGAGCTGGTCGTAGAAGCCGACGGCGTCGGGCAGATAGCCGACGCGCCGCTTGACCTTCAATGGCTCGCGCGCCGGATTGAAGCCGAGCACGCTGACCTCTCCCGAAGATATCTCGGTGAGACCGAGCATCATCAGGATGGTCGTGGTCTTGCCCGCGCCGTTCGGGCCGAGCAGGCCGAACACCTCACCGCGGGCAATGTCGAAGTCGATGGCATCCACCACGGCGGTGGCGCCATAGCGCCGCGTCAGCCCGCGCGCGGCGATGACGGGACCTTGTGCCGTCCCTTGGCTTTGGCTGGATTGACCGCTCATCGCCGTCCGAACCTCGCCACTGCACCCAGCATCAACAGCAGCGCGACGCCGATGACGCCGGCACCTGCCATGCCCCATACGGTCGACGTGGCGACGGTGACGCGGAACTGGCTGGAAGCGCTCTCGCCGCGCGAAGTGGCGCGGATCGTGGCCTGGTAGTCACCGGCCAACGACTTGTCGCTCGGCGTCACCAGTGCCTGTACCTCGCTGTCCTTGCCCGGCACGAGGCGCTCAATCGTCGCCGGCTGGAACGTCACCTTCCACCCGCTCGGCGCGCTCCCGGCGAGTGCGATGTTCTCGGCCGGCGCCGTGCCGGTGTTGGTCACGACGATTGGAATCGAGCTCTGCTGCCCGGCGACCGCACGCGCGCTCAAGAGACCGTCGCGACCGGAGATCTGGAGCTGTGGCTCGCCGACCACGTCGAGCGCAAGCTCGGTCGACGCCGAGGCATCCTCCGCCTTGACTGTGACCTTGACCGGGAAATGACCGGCATCGATCGTGCTGGGCGGGCGCACCTTCAACTTGACGTCCTTGGACTGGCCGGCGTCGATCGGGATCGAGGACAGCTCTTGGGTGCCATAGGCCTCGGTGAACGAGGTCTCGAAATTGGCCGGCGCGTCCGCTCCGAAGCTCGCGACGAGGTTGCGGCCTGAATCGTTCTTGATCGAGAGCGTGTAGTCGAAGTTGGATTTCGGACTGCCGCGCAGCGACGGCAGGCTGGACTTCACGCTGAGCTTGGCGGGAAGCTCCTTGGCAAGCGACACCGCGATGGGCAGCTCCGCGTTGGTGCCCTGCCCTTCGGCCTTGACTGTGAGCGTGTGTGCGCTGAGATCGTTGCCGGTGGGAATATCGAGCCTGAGCTGCAATGTGACGCTGCCATCAGGCGCCGGCATCGCCGCTCCGACCGGCTGTCCGCCGCCGAGCAGCGTCGCGGTCCAGCCACTCGGAACGCCTGCGACCGAGAGCTGATAACGCTCCGGCGACAGGCCGTAATCCTGCAGGCGGAGCGCAACGTTGGTTGTGGTGCCGGGCCGCACCGTGATCGCCGGATAGTCGGTCATCAGATACAGACCCTTGATCTCATGCGACGGTTCGGCGGCATGAACGACGGGGCTGACAAGCGTGAGGGCAAATGCAAGACGCGCAGCATCAAGCGCTCGCATGGATGATACTCCTGCAAGGATGGGTGGGCCAGAGACGGGCATCGCGTCGCGAAGAGACAGTCAGGCCGTGACGGCGACGTGTCGAATGATGGAAGCAATCGTGACGAAGTTTGGGTGGCGAAGCACCGTACCAATTACAAGTCGGTGATAGCGGGCGCTTCAGCTTCAGACTTTAGTTTGAGATCCCGCGCACATCGCCGAAGATTAAAATGCCGTAATGCGATCTGTTGCGCGCAGCAGCCACCGCGATCGGCAGCGGCGATGTCATCGCCTGAGGTCCGCGAGCCGGCGTTAAAGCCCCCGGATCATTCCTGCCTCGATCAGCAGCCTGTTCAGCCGCCGCGCTTCGGCGCCGTCCTTGCAGCTGTAGAAGACGCCCTTGCAGCGGAGCATGATCTGCTTCTGCTCGGCGAAGGACGGGTCGAGCGGGATGCCGGCGGCTTCCTGGATCACCAGCGGCAGATAGGGGCCGTCGATCGTGTCCATCACGGCCTCGCTTCTGACCGGCTCGAAATTGACGACGTCGATCGCATAATAGGTTGCGTAAAGGCGTGGATCGTAGGCGTCGAGCTTCTTGCCGATGGCGCCCTCGTCGAGCCCGGGCTCGAGGATCGCAGGCGCGAACTCGGGCTGGTGATCGCCATAGCGCACGATCAGGAAGGGCTCGCCCGGAAAGTTCTTTTTCAGACCGGCGACGAACGCCTTGTACTGCTCGGCGCTCATCGCCTGACGACGCAGATATTCGTCGATCGACGCAACGTTACCAGGCGCGCGCCAGTTCGGCAGCAGGTCGGGACGGAAGCGCGTCTCCCAGGGGAAATGATTGGCGCCGAGATAGATGAAGGTGAACAGCGGCTTGTTGGGCGGCTGCTGACCCATCAACTGGAGCGCCTTGTCGTAGAAGAAGCCGTCGGGCTCGACGTCCTTGGCGTGGAGATCCTTGGAGTCGAAAAAGCGTTCGATGCCCGTCGTCATCTGGAAGCTGCGGGCGGCCATGAAGCCGCCATTGGCGGGATACAGCGACATCGTGTCGTAGCCGCAGCGACGCAGCGCCAGCGGCAGCCCGCGCTCGACGCGGTTCGAGGCGATGCGCGTCACGAAATAGGCGAAGCGGCCGAACGAGCGCGAGGAGAGGCCTGCGAGGACGTTGTATTCGGTGAACCAGCTCGGCCCGCCATTGCTCTCGGCCAGGAAGGTGCGCTGTCTGCCGTCCCAGGATTTGAAGTGGCTGCCATAGCCCTGCGGCACCTTGATGCCCTGGGCGGCGCGGATGTCGAAGCTCGATTCATCATGGATCATGACGATGTTCGGCCGGCGTCCGGCAGGATGGCAGGAATCGACCAGCGGCACGTTGAGCCGTTCGTCGGTCGCAGCGGCCGATTCCATGAAGCCGTATTGCACGAAGTCCGAGACCGAGCTGACGCCGGAGCGGAAGAACTTCGACAGATAGCCGTCGTCGTAATAGCCGCGCCAGGCCTCGTCCGGATGATAGAGCGAATAGCCGACCAGCGCGGCGAGGCAGGCCAGCTTGCAGGCGAGCGCCGGCAGGCGGCGGATGCGAAACGGATCGAGCCACCACAGCGCATACATCAGCGGCAGCGTGACGAGCCCGGCCAGGATCACCGACCAGCGCAAGTTCGGGAAGATCGTGAACAGGAATGCGACGGTGTCGCGGTCGATCATCATCAGGTCGATGAAGTTGACCGTCATCTGGACGACGTCGTGCTTGAGCCGCGACAGCAGCACCAACACCACGACCAGGGTCAGCGACAGCGCGCCTGACAGCGCCGGCCGGCGCAGCAGCGTGATCCAGAAGAAATTCAGGATGCCCCAGGCCAGCGCGAAGGAGAAGCGCGAGCCGAAATCGGTCTCGGTCTCGTACATCAGCGCGAGCGCGGCCAGATGCGGCGCGGCAACCGCGAGCAGCCGCCAGATACCGAGCGCGGCGACGCTCGCCAGCACGGCGGTGGCGGCAGAAGGACCTGGATTGGGCGCGGACGCCATCGACGACACGCAACAGCTGGTCCGGCGCAATGATACCTAGCCGTCTGGCCGGCCCAAGAGAGAATAAGGGCAGCTAGGGCATCCGGCGCAGCCGGAAGGCCTGCACCGTGTCATAAAACTGTAACGGAACGGTCAAGGACAGGCAATGCAGGCCGTGATCCGACCTTCGCTTAATGCTTCGCGGGCGGCGATGGGCCGCAGGCAAGACAGGCAGCATCGCAGGACTGGCCCGGGGCGAACTGAACGTCAGTCACCCCTGCGGCAGGAATCCCAGCCGCTTGGCGATGATGCGATCGACCGTCCGTTTCGGCAGTACGGCGCCGATCAGATGCCGCAGCGGGTCCGGCGTGATCTGGTAGCGCACCTTGGGGCTTGCGGTCGTCAGCGCCTCGAACACGATCTCGGCGATCCGTTCGGCCGGCAGGCCCTTCGCCCCGAGGTCCATCATGAAGGCCATGACCTTGTTCAGCGCCGGCAGATAGGGCGAGTTCTGGTAGACGGAGAGGTCGATCTGTTCGGCTTGCTCCAGATCGGCGTCTTCACCGCGCCGGGGGCGACGATGATGACGTCGATGCCGAACAGCATCAATTCGCGGCGCAGGCTTTCGGATAGGCCTTCGATGGCGTGCTTGGAGGTGCAGTAGGGCGCCGACAGCGGATTGCCGTTCTTGCCGGCGACCGAGCTGATCATCACGATCCGCCCCTTCGGCCCCTTCAGCGACGGGTCGGCCCCGAGTAGCGGCCCGAACGCCTGCGTCGCGATGACAGGGCCGATGACGTTGATGTCCATCTGGCGACGGAAATCATCCGCGGACAATTCGAGCACGGGACCCGCGACCGCGACGCCCGCGTTGTTGACGAGGCCCGCCAGCGTCTCGCCATTCAGCGCCTCACGCACGTCCCGTGCAGCCGCGAGGACCGCGGCCTCGTCGGTGACGTCGAACAGCAATGGCGTGAAATCGGCGCCGAACTCGGCCTTGAGCCGCTCGGCATCGGCCTGCTTGCGAACGCTGCCGAACACGCGATAACCGCGCCCGATCAGGAATTTTGCAGTAGCCCAGCCGATGCCCGTGGACGCACCGGTCACGACGACAGATCGCATGGTCTCCCCCCCTGGAGTTCCCGCGATCATGCCTCGGATTTTTGCCCGTGTCCCGGACAAGCGCAACGAAGTGGAGCGCAAAGCCGGGACCCAGGAGCAGCATCGGCCCTCGGATCAGCAGCGCATCACACCCGACGATGCTTTGCATCGCCGGGCGCTGCGCTGCGTCCGGGGCAAACCGACTTAGTTCTTCGACTTGTCGACCAGCGCGCCCTTCTTGATCCAGGGCATCATGTCGCGGAGCTTCGCGCCGACTTCCTCGATCGGGTGCTGGGCGAGCTTGGCGCGGGTCGCCTTGAACGAGGTCTGGTTGACCTTGTTCTCGAGCATCCAGTCGCGGGCGAACTTGCCGCCCTGGATGTCGGCGAGAACGCGCTTCATCTCGGCCTTGGTCTCGGCGGTGACGATGCGCGGACCGGTGACGTACTCGCCGTACTCCGCAGTGTTGGAGATCGAGTAGTTCATGTTGGCGATGCCGCCTTCATAGATCAGGTCGACGATCAGCTTCACTTCGTGGAGGCACTCGAAATAGGCCATCTCCGGCGCGTAGCCGGCTTCGACCAGGGTCTCGTAGCCGCCCTTGATCAGCTCGACCAGGCCGCCGCAGAGCACGACCTGCTCGCCGAACAGGTCGGTCTCGCACTCTTCCTTGAAGGTGGTCTCGATGATGCCGGCGCGGCCGCCGCCAACAGCCGAAGCGTAGGACAGGCCGAGGTCATGGGCGTTGCCCGAGACGTCCTTGGCGATCGCGATCAGGCAGGGCACGCCGCCGCCGCGCTGATATTCCGAGCGCACGGTGTGGCCGGGGCCCTTCGGCGCGATCATGAGCACGTCGAGGTCGCCGCGCGGGTCGAGCAGGTTGAAGTGGACGTTGAGGCCGTGCGCGAACACGAGGGCGGCGCCCTTCTTCATGTTGTCGTGCAGGTGCTCGCGATAGATGTCGCCCTGGAGCTCGTCGGGGGTCAGCATCATGACGAGGTCGGCCCATTTGGCGGCTTCGGCGACTTCCATCACCTTGAAGCCGGCGGCTTCCGCCTTCTTGACCGAGCCCGAATCCTTGCGCAGCGCGATGGCGACGTCCTTGACGCCGGAATCCTTCAGGTTGAGCGCATGGGCGTGGCCCTGGCTGCCATAGCCCACGATGGCGACCTTCTTGCCCTTGATCAGGTTCAGGTCGGCGTCGCGATCGTAATAAACACGCATGGGTTGTTTCCTCGTTAGGGGCCAGTATCGGCCGTTGGTCAGGTCCGACTGCTCAAGTCTTGGACGGTGAAATTTGCGGATTTCGGGGGCTGTCTAGAGCATTTTCGCTCCCCTGGGAAACCCGTTTCTGCATGGAAATCCGCGACATCATGCATCCATGAGAACGGGGTAGAGAGAGGCCAGCAGCAGCATCGCCATCAGGATATTGAAGGCGCGGACCAGCCGCTCCGAGGTCAGGACCGGTCGCAACGCCGAGCCGAACAGGGCCCAGACCACGGTCGAGACGGTGCCGACGAGCAGGCTGATCAGGGTCTGGATCGCGATGTTGAGCGGGAATTGGGCGATCGCCGCATAGGCGGTGATGGTGCCGATCACGATCACCCAGCCCTTGGCATTGATCCATTGGAACATCGCCGCGCCCCAGAAGGTCATCGGGCCGCGGCCATCCCCCTCCCCTGGCCTGGTCGGGCCGGACATGGCGATCGCGGCGGCAAGATAGATCAGGTAGGCGGCACCGGCGTATTTCAGGATGGTCTGGAGGATCGGATAGGTCAGGAATACCGAGCCGAGCCCGAGGCCGACGGCGGCGACCATGAAGGCGAAGCCGAGGACGATGCCGACGATGTGGGGGATGGTGCGCCGGAAGCCGTAAGTCAGGCTGGAGGACAGCAGCATGATGTTGTTCGGCCCCGGCGTGAAGTACATCACGACCATGAAGACGAGGAAGGCATAGAACAACGGATAGGTCATCGCCACCTCACGCCGCCTTCGGCAGGATCTGCGGGCGCTTCACCAGCACCATCACTGCGATACCGCCAATCACCGTCAGCATGCCGGCCAGGCGCAACGGCCCGAACCGCTCGCCGAACACGATGCTGGAGGCGGCCGAGCCGACGAACGGCACCAGCAACGCGAACGGCACCACTTGCGCTGCCGGGTAATCACGCAGCAGCCGGCCCCACAGCCAATAGGCGATGCTGGTGGAGATGGCGCCGATCACCAGCAGGCAGATCAAGCCGGTCAGCGACATGTGGATCAGCGACTGGAAGGTCGGCATTGGCCCGTTGACGACCAGCGCAAGCGCAAACAGCGGCACCGCGGCGGTGAGGCAGAGCCAGGCAAACAGATCGAACATCGGCGCGCCGCGGGCGCCGCGCAGCAGGAGATTGCCGACGGCAAAGCAGATCGGAGCGATCATCAGCACCGCAAATGCAGCGACACTGAAATCATAACCGACCGTGCCGCAGATCATGAGCAGGCCGATCGCAGCGATGCCGATGCCGAGCGTCTGGACCGGCGTCGGCCGTTCGCCGAAGGCAATCGCGGCAAATCCGATGGTGAACAGCGCCTGGCTCTGCACCACGACGCTGGTCAGCCCCACCGGCACGCCATGGGCGATACCGTAGGCCTGGCTGAGGAATTGACCGAGGAACAACGTGAAGCTGATCGCGATCAGACGCGACCATGCGACCTTGGGCTTGGGAATGAACAGGCACGGCAACGCGGCGATGGAAAAGCGCATCGCGGTCATCAGCTCCGGCGAAAGCTCGTCGAGCGCGATCCGGCTCGCCACGAAGGCAAGCCCCCAGATGATCGCCACCAGGATGGCGATGAGGATATCGGCCGGCTTCATTGTTGTTCTCGGTTCTGCCCTGTCGTGCAGCCCTGTTGTTTGTCGTCTAGCCTTGCTCGCCGGCTCTTGGTTTGCGCAGCAGATACGTGCCGTGCATCGGTGCGTGGTAATCGGCCGAGACCAGCGTGAAGCCGACGTCGGTCAGCATCCGCTCCATCACCCAGCCGAAAGTGGAATATTCGTCGCGCATGTGCGTGACGACGCTGTCGCGCGGAAAATCGTGGTTCTTGATCTGGAAGTCGGCCCATTGCTCGACGTCGCGCTCGATGGCGTCGGGCATCGCGGCGTAGACGAGGTCGCGCAGATAGAACGTCGCTCCGGGCTTGAGCGCGCGGAAAATTCGCGACATCGCCACCGCCTTCCAGAAATCCGGCAGATGGTGCAGCGTGAACTCGCTGACGATCAGGTCGTAGGATTCCGGCCGGTAGGCGAAGCTGAGCAGGCCGGCTGACTGGGTTGTGACCTTCGCCTTGCGGTCACGCGCGTAAATTTCGGCGAGCGCCAGCATTGCCGGCGATATGTCGATGGCATCGACCTCGGCACCCATCAGCGCCGCTTCGGTCGCCAGCACGCCGTTGCCGCAGCCGATGTCGGCGATGCGCCAGCCGCGCTGGACTCCCAACATTTTCAGTGCGGCGCGCGCCCGCAGATCGGCATCGTCATGGGCGTCGTAGATCGAGGCCACAGCAGGCTCGATCCCCATCCGGTTCCGCTCGTTATAATACCAGTCGCGCGCCAGCATGGTTCACATTCCTTCAGGCCCGCGGCCGATCGCGGCAACGCCGGTGCGCGAAACCTCGACGAGGCCGAGCGGACGCATCAGGTCGATATATTGATTGATCTTGTCCGTGTTGCCTGTGATCTCGAACACAAAGCTCTCGGTGGTGGCGTCGATCACGCGGGCGCGGAAGGCATCCGCGAGCCTGAGCGCCTCGACCCGATGCTCGCCCTGCCCGCGCACCTTCACCATCGCGAGCTCGCGCTCGATCGAGCGCCGGGTCTGGGTCATGTCGACGACCTGGTAGACCGGGATCATGCGGTCGAGCTGGTTCTTGATCTGCGCGATCACCATCGGCGTACCGGTGGTGACGATGGTGATGCGCGACAGGTGCTTCTGGGCCTCGGTCTCCGAGACCGTGAGGCTCTCGATGTTGTAGCCGCGGCCCGAGAACAGGCCGATGACGCGCGCGAGCACGCCGGGCTCGTTCTGCACGAGCACGGCAAGCGTGTGCGTCTCGTTGGGATCGTGGCGCTCTTCGATGAAGTAGGCGGATGCGGGCTGGTTCATTGTCGTCCCCTCAAATGTCTTCGTCACACCAGCGCCTTGCCGCCGGCAAACGCCTTGGCGGTGGCCTCGTCGTTGGCCTGCTCCGGCAGCAGCATCTCGTTGTGCGCCTTGCCGGACGGGATCATCGGGAAGCAGTTTTCCAGTGACGCGACGCGGCAGTCGAACAGCACCGGGCGCTTGACCGAGATCATCTCCTGGATGGCACCGTCGAGATCGCCGGGCTTGTGCACCTGGAAGCCGACGCCGCCATAAGCTTCCGCGAGCTTGACGAAGTCCGGCATCGCCTCCGAATAGGAATGCGACAGCCGGTTGCCGTGCAGCAGCTGCTGCCACTGCCGCACCATGCCCATGTACTGGTTGTTGAGGATGAAGATCTTGATCGGCAGTTCGTACTGAACCGCCGTCGACATCTCCTGCATCGTCATCTGCACCGAGGCATCGCCGGCGATGTCGATGACCAGGCTGTCGGGATGGGCCACCTGCACGCCGACCGCGGCCGGCAGGCCGTAGCCCATGGTGCCGAGACCGCCCGAGGTCATCCAGCGATGCGGCTCCTCGAAGCCGTAGAACTGCGCCGCCCACATCTGGTGCTGGCCGACCTCGGTCGTGATGTAGGTGTCCCTGCCGCGCGTCGCCTCGAACAGGCTCTGGATCGCATGCTGCGGCAGGATGACGTCGTTGCTCTTCTTGAAGTAGAGCGAGTTGCGGGCGCGCCACTGCGCGATCTGCTGCCACCACGCCTTGATGTCGGGCTTCTTCGCCTCCGCCTTGAACACCTGGAGGATGTCGCCGAGGATGTTGCCGCAATCGCCGATGATCGGCACGTCGACGCGGATGTTCTTGTTGATCGAGGACGGGTCGATGTCGATGTGTATCTTCTTCGAGCCCGGCGAGAACGCGTCGACCCGGCCGGTGATGCGGTCGTCGAAGCGCGCGCCGACGCACAGCATGACGTCGCAATCATGCATCGACATGTTGGCTTCGTAAGTGCCGTGCATGCCGAGCATGCCGAGCCAGTTCTTGCCCGACGCCGGATAGGCGCCGAGACCCATCAGCGTCGAGGTGATGGGAAAGCCCGTGACCTCGACCAGCTCGCGCAACAGTTTGGTCGCTTCGGGGCCGGAATTGATGACGCCGCCGCCGCTGTAGATCACGGGGCGCTTGGCATTGGCCAGCAACGCCACGGCCTTGCGGATCTGCGTCGCGTCGCCCTTCACGCGCGGCGCGTAGGAGCGATGCACGTCGGACTTGCGTGGCGGGTGATAGGTGCCGGTCGCGAACTGCACGTCCTTGGGCACGTCGACCAGCACCGGACCCGGACGGCCCGTGGTCGCGACGTAGAAGGCCTCGTGCAGCACCTTGGCGAGATCGTTGACGTCGCGCACCAGCCAATTGTGCTTGGTGCAGGGACGCGTGATGCCGACCGTGTCGCATTCCTGGAAGGCGTCGTTGCCGATCAGATGCGTCGGCACCTGGCCGGAGATGCAGACCAGCGGGATCGAGTCCATCAGCGCGTCGGTGAGCGGCGTCACCATGTTGGTGGCGCCGGGGCCGGAGGTCACCAGGGCAACGCCGGGCTTGCCGGTGGAGCGCGCATAGCCTTCGGCCGCATGGCCCGCGCCCTGCTCGTGGCGGACCAGGATGTGCTGGACCTCGCTCTGCTGGAAGATCTCGTCATAGATCGGAAGCACCGCGCCGCCGGGATAGCCGAAAATGTCGGTCACGCCGTGATCGATGAGCGCGCGGACGATCATCGCGGCGCCGGTCATCTGGTTCGGATCGTGGCTCTTGTCGCTCATTGGCTTGCTCCGGATGCGCTGTTGTCAGCGGCTTCGTTCGTGTCTGGTTCGGGAAATAAAAAAGGCCCCGAAGAGGGCCCATGCACACCGCCTGTCATGTGGATGGCAGCTAGCCACCCCCGGCGGTGTGCCTGGGTACGACGGCGATAAGGAGTCTGGTAATAATGTTGCGCATGACTGACGCTCGGCTTCCCAAAGGTTGCGCGAAACATAGCGGCCAAACCCTGGATGTCAAGGCGATGCGGCCGTTCTCGCGCGATTTTGGCAGTGTAGCGGTGTTCCCTGGGTTGGGCGAGAGGTAAATTCGGGAACCCGGACAGAATAACGTGTCAGCCGTGGTCTCTGGCCGCGCTCACAATGGCGGCGAGCCATTCCCGTGCCTCCCCGGACTTCACCCATTCGAACTCCGGCAATTGATGCCGGAACCAGGTGAATTGCCGCTTGGCATAGTGGCGGGTGTCGGCGCGACCGATTCCTGCGGCGTCCTCCCGGCTGAGCTCACCGCGCAGATGGCGGATCAGGGCCGGCACGCCATGAGCCTTCATCGCCGGCAGCAGCGGATCGAGATGTCGGGCGGCGAGCCGCTCGACCTCCCTCAGCGCGCCGGCGTCCAGCATGGCGTCGAACCGGGCATCGATGCGGGCATAGAGTTCGTCCCGCTCGGGCGCGAGAAACACCGCGCGAAAACTGTGCTTCGGCAGCAGCGGCGGCTGGCCTTCCCTGTGCCAGTCGAGCAGCGAACGGCCGGTCGCCTCGACCACCTCGAGTGCGCGCGCGATCCGGGTGCGGTCACGCAGGTTCAATCGCCCGGCCGCACCGGGGTCGCGACGCGCCAGTTCCGCATGCAGCGCCTCCGCGCCGTTGCGTTCCAGCCGCGCGCGCACGTCCTCGCGCACCTCGGCAGGAATTGGCGGCACCACGGAGAGCCCCGCCGTCAGCGCCTTGAAATAGAGGCCGGTGCCGCCGACGAAGATCGGCAGACGGCCTTCCGCTTTCGCCTCGTCGAGCGCCTTTGCCGCGTCAGCCACCCAGGCGCCCGCCGAGAAGTTCACGGCCGCATCGACATGGCCGTAGAGACGGTGCGGCGCGCGCGCCTCCTCGCTTTGTGTGGGACGCGCCGTGATGACGCGGAGGTCACGATAGACCTGCATGGAGTCGGCATTGATGACGACCCCACCCGTGCTGAGGGCGAGCTCCAGCGCCAGCGCCGACTTGCCGCTGGCGGTCGGGCCTGCGATAAGCACGGCCTCGCCAAGCTGCCTTCTGCCGACCTGTTCCTCGCTCACGAAAACCTCAAATGTCCCTCGTCGCCACGCTGATCTGCAACCCCGACAACCCCGCGCTCGATAGCACCATCGTCGATGGCGCCCGCGCCGTGCTGCCCCAGGCAGCACCCGCGCGCTGGCTGTTCGACGGGGTTGCGGTCGACATTCCCTTCGGCGCCGACAGTAACCTCGAAGGCGACCGTCACGCCATCGAGCAGCGGCTCCGCGAGCTTCGCGGCGATCTCCCCGTCGACATCGTGGTGCAGCCTGTCGGCTTCAGGCGCAAGAAGCTTTTTCTCGCCGATATGGATTCCACCATGATCGGCCAGGAGTGCATCGACGAGCTCGCCGACCTCGTCGGGATGAAAGCCCACGTCGCAGGCATCACCGAACGCGCCATGCGCGGCGAGATCGAGTTCGAGCCGGCGCTGCGCGAGCGCGTGGCGCTGCTGAAGGACCTGCCCGCCGGCGTGGTCGACGAAGTCCTGGCCAAGCGCATCACGCTGACCCCGGGCGGTCGCGAACTGGTCGCGACCATGCGCGCCCACGGCGCCTATACCTGCCTCGTCTCCGGCGGCTTCACGCTGTTCACGACCGCGGTCGCCGCCAGGATCGGTTTCCAGGAGAACCGCGCCAACGAGCTCGTCGTGCGCGACGGCAAGTTCACCGGCGAGGTGAAGGAGCCGATTTTGGGCCGGGCGGCAAAGCTCGCGACGCTGGTGGATTTGATGGAATCGTTCGATCTCGACGACATCGACTCGGTCGTGGTCGGCGATGGCGCCAATGATCTGGCGATGATCCAGGCGGCGGGACTTGGCGTTGCCTATCACGCCAAGCCGGCCGTGGCCGCTGCCGCCGCGGCGCGGATCGACCATGGCGATCTCACCGCGCTGCTCTATGCGCAGGGCTATCGGCGCGAGGAGTTCGTGGAGGGGTAGTCTCTAGCTGCACACTCAGCTGCCGTAGGGTGGGCAAAGGCGCGTTAGCGCCGTGCCCACCTTTGTTTCAGCGATAGAAAGACGTGGGCACGCTTCGCTTTGCCCACCCTACAAGTCTCTGCCCTTGCGACTACTGCACGCTCAGTGCCACGAACCGCAGCTCGCCGTCGGCGTTGGAGACCAGCAGCAGCACCGACTTCTTGCCGTCCTTCTTGAGCTGATCGACCCGCTTCTGGATGTCGGCGCCGCTGGACACCGCCTCCTGCGCGACCTCGACGATGACGTCGCCGGCGGAGAGGCGCTTTTCGGCGGCGTCGGAATTGGCGTCGACATTGGTGACGACCACGCCCTTGACGCTTTCCTTGATCTTGTAGCGGGTGCGCAGATCCTTGTTCAGCGCCGCAAGGTCAAGGCCCAGCGCCTTCTGCGTCACCGGCTTCTCGGGCGCGGGCTCGTCGGTCTTCACCGCGGCCTGCACCTTGTCGGGATCCTGGAGGCGGCCGAGCGTGACTTTCTTGGTTTCTTCCTTGCCCTTGCGGATGATGACGACGTCGACCTCCTTGCCGACCGCCGTGTCGGCGACGACGCGGGACAGGTCCTTCGGATCCTTGACGTCCTTGCCGTCGAACTTGACGACGACGTCGCCCGGCTCGATGCCGGCCGGCTTGGCGGGACCCTTGTCGTCGATGCCCGCAACCAGCGCACCGCGCGCCGGCTTGATGCTGAGGCTCTCGGCGATCTCGTCGGTGACGCTCTGGATCCGCACCCCCAGCCAGCCGCGGCGCAACTCGCCGAACTGACGGAGCTGGTCGACGACGCCCGCGACCGTCTTCGATGGCACGGCGAAGCCGATGCCGATCGAGCCGCCCGAGGGCGAGATGATCAGCGTGTTGACGCCGATGACGTCGCCATCGAGGTTGAACAGCGGGCCACCGGAATTGCCGCGGTTGATGGAGGCGTCGGTCTGGATGTAGCTGTCATAGGGACCCGAGGAGATGTCGCGGTTCTTGGCCGAGACGATTCCGGCCGTCACCGTGCCGCCCAGGCTGAACGGGTTGCCGATCGCGACCACCCAGTCGCCGAGACGCAGCTTGTCGCTATCGCCGAACTTCACCGCGATCAGCGGCTTGGTCGGCTTGAACTTCAGCACCGCAAGATCGGTCTTCTTGTCGACGCCGACCAGCTCGGCCTTGATCTTGGTGCCGTCGTTGAGGATGACGTTGATCTCGTCGGCGTCCGCGATGACGTGGTTGTTGGTAACGACGATGCCCGACGTGTCGATGATGAAGCCGCTTCCGAGCGAGTTGGTCTTGCGCGGCGCCGGGCTGTTTTCACCGCCCTTGCCGCCGCCGGGGCCCTTGCGGTTCTTGAAGAAGTCGTCGAAGAACTCCTCGAAGGGCGAGCCGGGCGGCAATTGCGGCATGGCGTTGCCGCCGCCGCCCTTGGCCTCGACGGTCTGCGAGGTCGAGATGTTGACGACCGCGTCGATCACCTTCTCGGCGACGTCGGCGATACCCTCCGGTCCGCGCGCATAGGCCGGCGTGCCGAGCGCGCTGAAAGCAGCGACGGCGAGCGCGGCCAGCCCAATTCGCACACCAAGTCGCGAGCGGGACGGAGCAAGGGCGGCAGCGGTCATTGTGATCTCCAGAGAGAGGGATTTGGCGCCAGACTGCGCTTGACGGGGAGACGGCGCAAGCGCGGAGCTTAGCGGGCCTCAGGACCCCTATAATACGGCGAAAACCGGTCTTTCGCCTTCACTTTGGCGTTGGCGAGACGCCTAAATGGGGCGTCGCATCACCCAGATCAGGACCAGGCCGGCGACGGCCGAACCGATCCCGACCGCGCGCAGGATGTTGTCCGGCGTGGCGATGGCGCTCTTCATGGCCTTCCGCATCCAGTTGGGACTGGCCGCGAACATCAAGCCTTCCAGCACGAACAGGATGCCCAAACCGATGAGGAAATCGGTGAACGCAATGGACCTCATCGGATCGGAACCTCCCGGTATGTTGTTCTTGTCTGGACGAAGGGCGGCGATATCCGCCGCCCTTTGTCTGGCTTACGGCTTCGCCGGCGTCTCAGTCGCCATTTTGCCGGACGGGTTACTGAAGTACCGGAAGAAATCCGAGTCCGGCCGCAGCAGGAAGCGGGTGTCGTTCGACTTCAGCCCATTCTCGTAGGCCGTCATCGACCGGTAGAAGGCGAAGAAGTCGGCATCCTTGCTGTAGGCTTCCGCGAACAGGCGGTTGCGCTCGGCATCGCCCGCACCCCGGGTCTGCTCGGCCTGCGAATTCGCTTCGGCAACGATGACGGTTGCCTCACGATCGGCCTTGGACTTGATCTCCTGGGCCTTCTGTCCGCCCTGGGCGCGGAACTCGGCGGCTTCGCGCTCACGCTCGGTCTTCATGCGCTGGTAGACTGCCTGGCTGTTCTGCTCCGGCAGGTCGGCGCGGCGGATCCGGACGTCGACGACCTGGATGCCGTAGCCGTCGGCCTCGCGGTCGAGCTGGTCGCGAATGCGCTGCATCAGCTTCTCGCGGTCGTCGCGCACCACGTTGATGAAGGTGACCTCGCCGAGCACGCGGCGCAGCGCCGCGTTCAGAAGCGTGGTGAGCTGGATGTTGGCGGCCTGGATCGAGCCGATGCTCTGATAGAAGCGCAGCGCGTCCTTGATGCGGTAGCGTGCGAAAGCGTCGACAACGAGCCGCTTCTGGTCGGAAGCGATCGCTTCCTGCGACGGGTTCTCGAGATCGAGGATCCGCTTGTCGATGTTGATCACCGAGTTCCACGGCGCCTTGAAATGCAGGCCGGGATCGGTGACGACGTCGACGGGCCGGCCGAATTGCAGCACGATGGTCTGCTCGGTCTGCTGTACCGTGAACAACGACATGTAGCCGACGATCACGACGAGCAGGAGGGCGAGCAGCGTGACGATACCTGTGACCGGAGACCTCATCGGGTGCCTCCGCTCGAGGGCTGACCGGTGGTAGGCGGCCGCTTGGCCGTCAGCTCACTGAGCGGCAGATAAGGCACGACGCCCTGGCCGGACTGGCCGCCGTCATAAATGAGCTTTTCAGAGCCGCCGAGCACGCGCTCCATCGTCTCCAGATAGATCCGTTCACGCGTCACGTCGGGCGCCTTCTTGTATTCCTCGTACACCTTCAGGAAGCGAGCGCTCTGGCCCTTGGCCTCGGCGACCGCCTGCTCCTTGTAGCCTTCGGCGGCCTGCAGAATCTGCGCCGAGCGACCGCGCGCCTGCGGCACCACTTGGTTGGCGTAAGTCTGCGCCTCGTTCTGCAACTGCTCGAGATTGGCGCGCGCAGCCTGGACGTCGCGGAAGGCGTCGATCACCTGCGCCGGCGGGTCGACCTTCTGCATCTGCACCTGGCTGATCTGAATGCCGGCACCGTAGGTGTCCAGAGTCTTCTGGATCAGCTCCTGCACGCCCTGTTCGGTGACGTTGCGCGCACCGGTCAGGATCGGCTGGATCTGGGAGCGGCCGATCACCTCGCGCATCGAGCTCTCGGCGACCGCCTTCACGGTGCCCTCGGGATTCTGGATGTTGAAGAGGAAGTCGCCGACACCGTCCGGCTTGATGCGCCAAAGCACGGTGAAATCGACGTCGACGATGTTCTCGTCACCGGTCAGCATCAGACTCTCTTCGGGCACGTCCCGAACGGAACGGCCGCGCCGCGCCGGGTCATCGATCAGCGTCATGCCGATCGAGAGGGTGTTGACGCGCAGCGCCTTCGGCAGCAGCACGGTCTCGATCGGATAGGGCAGATGATAGTTCAGGCCTGGCTGCACGGTGCGAACGTGCTTGCCGAAGCGCAGCACGACGCCGAGCTCTTCGGACTGCACGCGGAAGAAGCCGGACAACAACCAGAACGCGGCGATCAGCAGCACGACCAGCGTGATGCCTATGCCGGAGAAATAGCCTCCCGGCATGATCTGCTGGAGGCGGTCCTGGCCGCGCCGCAGAAGGTCTTCCAGATCCGGCGGCCTCGGCCCGACTGGTTGCGGGCCTGAGCCCCATGGTCCCTTCGGACCCGAGCCCCATGGGCCACCGCCCTGATTCTTCCACGGCATTCGACGCTCTCCTCGGCAGGGTGGAATTGCCCCCGCCCGCTTTGTCCGGTCCGGCTTTATAGGGGACAGGCCAGTCCCTTACAACGCAGCGGTGACCGTCTTCCGAGCTATGCTCGGGCGCGAAAAAGTCAATGTAAACATTGAAGAAAGCGGTTAATGGCCGCGCCGCCGACGATATGTCACATAGGAGTATTCGGCACTGTCCTCGCCTCCGGCAGGATGGCGGACGCGTGCGACCTCATCCCATTCCGCCTTGTTGATGTCGAAATGCGTGTCGCCGTCGGGCCGCGCATGCACTTCGGTGATTTCGAGGCGATCGGCGCGATCGAGCCATTGCCGAAAGATCTCGGCGCCGCCGATCACGGCGATCTCAGTGGCCGAACGCCGCAGGGCATCGCCGCGCGCAACCGCGTCCGCATCTGCGGCGGACGTCGTGACGAGGGCGCCCTTGGCACGATAAGCCGCATCACGCGTGATCACGATGTTGGTGCGGCCCGGCAGGGGACGGCGGGGCAGGGATTCGAAGGTCTTGCGGCCCATGATCACGGGCTTGCCGATGGTCAGCGTCTTGAAGCGCGCCATGTCGGATTTCAATCGCCACGGCATCGCATTGCCCGCGCCGATGACGCCGTTCTCCGCGATCGCGACGACGAAGACGATCTCCATCAGGGCACACTCCCGGCAAGCCGCGTCAACGCTGGCCCGGTGACGCGGCACAGCGTCCAGTCGTCCATCATGACCGCGCCGAGCGACTTGTAGAACGCGATCGACGGCGCGTTCCAGTCGAGCACCGCCCATTGCAGGCGGGACCAGCCGTTGTCGACGCATTCCTTGGCGAGATAGACCAGCAGCGCCTTGCCGAGGCCCCTGCCCCGATGCGACGGCCGCACGTAGAGATCTTCGAGATAGATGCCATGGCGGCCGCTGAAGGTGGAGAAATTCGCAAACCACACCGCGAAACCGACCGGCTCGCCGTTCCACTCGGCGATCGCACAATAGAGCTGCGCCCTCTCACCGAACAGCGCCTCGGCGATGTCAGCCTCGGTCGCCTCCACCTCGTGCGCGAGTTTTTCGTATTCGGCGAGCTCGCGGATGAAAGCAAGAACGAGCCCGGCTTCGCCCGGGCGCACACGGCGGATGTTGAGCGACATCGGCGCTAGACCGCGACTTCCGCCTTGATGTGCGGATGAGGGTCGTAGCCGACGAGTTCGAAATCCTCAAAGCGGAAGGAGAAGATGTCCTTCACCTCGGGATTGATCCGCATCACCGGCAGCGGACGCGGGGCACGTGTCAGTTGAAGCCGCGCCTGCTCCAGATGGTTGGAATAAAGGTGCGTGTCGCCGAACGAATGCACGAAGTCGCCGGGCTTCAGGCCGGTGACCTGAGCCACCATCATGGTCAGCAGCGCGTAGGAGGCGATGTTGAAGGGCACTCCGAGGAAGACGTCGGCCGAGCGCTGATAGAGCTGGCACGACAGCTTGCCGTTGGCGACATAGAACTGGAACAGCAGATGGCAGGGCGGCAGCGCCATCTTGTCGACGTCGGCCGGATTCCAGGCGGTGACGATCAGCCGGCGCGAATCCGGGGTGCGCTTGATCATGTCGATGACCTTGGCGATCTGGTCGATGCTGCCGCCATCAGGCGTTGGCCAGGAGCGCCACTGATGCCCGTAAACCGGGCCAAGGTCGCCATTGGCGTCGGCCCACTCGTCCCAGATGGTGACGCCGTTGTCGCGCAGATATTTGATGTTGGTGTCGCCCTTCAGGAACCACAACAGCTCGTGGATGATCGCCTTCAGCGGCAGCCGCTTGGTCGTCAGCATCGGGAAGCCGGCCGACAGATTGAAGCGCATCTGATGGCCGAACACCGAGAGCGTGCCGGTGCCGGTCCGATCGGTCTTCTCGGCGCCGTCTGAAAGAATCCGCTCGAGCAGGTCCTGATACTGGTGCATGTGCGACTGAGCCTTTGGGGAGGCGGCGAACTTAACGGCGCCCCCTGCGGTACGACAGCAGCGATTCGCCGCCTGCACCGATTATACCCGGAAAAATGAGCATCCCGGCGCAAACGACAAGGGGCGGAACTTGCGTCCCGCCCCTCACCTATCGACTTGAAAGTGCTGGCTAAGTTGCCGGCTTGAGCACCGGGGTCCACTTCGCGATCTCGTTCTTGACGAGGGCCGCCAGAGCCTCCGGCGTCCGCTCAGCAGGGCTCGGGATGACGCTGCCGAGCTCGAGCAGGCGCTTCTTCACGGTCTCGTCGTCGAGCGCCTTGCTGGCCGCAGCGTTCAGGCTGGCCAGGATCGCCGGCGAAGTTCCCTTGGGCGCGAACATCGCGTTCCAGGCCTGGGCCTGGAATTTCGGCAGGCCCGCTTCCGCCGTGGTCGGCACGTTCGGCAGCGACGGATTGCGCTCCGGCGTTGCGATCGCATAGGCCTTGATGGTGCCGGCATTGATCTGCGGCACGGCGTTGACGATCTGGTCGCACATGTAGTCGACCTGCCCCGCCACCAGCGCGTTCATCGCGGGTCCCGTGCCGTTGAAGGGCACACTGACCGGCTTGATGTCGAGGATCGAGTGCAGGAGCTCGCAGGAGACGTGCGAGACCGAGCCGACGCCGGCATGGGCAGCGTTCACCTTCTCGGCGTTGGCCTTCACATAGGCCACGAACTCCTTCAAATCCTTCGGCGGAAAGTCCTTGCGCGCGAGGATCAGGATCGGGGTGCCCGCGAGCAGCGCGATCGGCTCGAAGTCCTTTTCGGGATGATAGGCGAGCTTGGGATAGAGCGGCACCGATGCGGCATGCGTGCCCATATGCCCGGTGATCAGCGTGTAGCCGTCATTGGCCGCGCGCGCGGCGCGCGAGGTGGCGGTGGTGCCGCCGGCGCCGACCACGTTCTCGATGATGATGCTCTGGCCCAGCGTCTGCGCCATATGCCCGGTGACGATGCGCGAGATCACGTCGGTCGGGCCGCCGGCCGCAAACGGCACGATCATGGTGATGCTGCGCGTCGGATAGGTCTGCGCCTCCGCCGGTGCAACAAAAGCGGATAGCGACGCAAGCGCTGCGGCACAGGCGCCCGTGAGCGCGCGAATGAAGGTCATGTCGATCCCCGTATCGGTCCCTTGGACACAAACAATTGGATACCAAGCAAAATGCCGGCCCAACGGCCGGCATTTTCATTTCACGAAGCCGTAGCACAAGTCGATCCGACTTCCGCATGCGGCGCGCCGACGCAGGCGCCCTCAGTTCTCGGATTCGGTGAACACCTCGTCACGCTTCGACCGCAGCGCCGGCAACACCGTCAGCAGCAGCAGGCCCGCTGCGATCGCGAGCAGCACCGCCGACAGCGGACGCGTCAGGAACACGCTCCAGTCACCGCGCGAGATCAGCAGCGCGCGGCGCAGGTTTTCCTCCATCAGCGGTCCCAGCACCATGCCGAGCAGCAGCGGCGCCGGCTCGAAATCGTGCTTGATCAGCCAATAGCCGACGAGACCGAACACGCCGGCAAGGATGACGTCGACCGGCGCGTTGTTCACCGAGTAGATGCCGATCGCGCAGAAGATGACGATCGAAGGAAACATCAACCGGTACGGCACGCGGAGCAGGCGAACCCAGATACCTACCAGCGGCAGGTTGATGATGATCAGCATCAGATTGCCGATCCACATCGAGGCGATCATGCCCCAGACGAGATCGGGCTGCTTCTGCATCACCTGCGGGCCCGGCACGATGCCGTGGATGGTCATCGCGCCCACCATCAGCGCCATCACCGCGTTCGGCGGAATGCCGAGCGTCAGCAGCGGAATGAAGGAGGTCTGCGCCGCGGCGTTGTTGGCGCTTTCCGGCCCCGCAACGCCCTCGATCGCGCCGCGGCCGAACCGCTTGGGATCCTTGGCGAGCTTCTTTTCGAGCGTGTAGGCCGCGAAGGAAGCGATCACCGCGCCGCCGCCCGGCAGGATGCCGAGGATCGAGCCGAGCGCGGTGCCGCGCAGAATCGCAGGCGCCGAATCTTTCAGGTCCTTCCTGGTGGGCATCAGACCGGTGATCTTCTGCTGCACGAGGTCGCGATTCATCTCGGCGCCGGCGTCGAGATTGCGGATGATCTCGGCGAAGCCGAACACACCCATCGCCACCGTCGCGAAGCCGAGACCGTCGGCAAGCTCCGGAATGTTGAAGGCCATGCGCGAGGCGCCGGTTTCGATATCCGAGCCGACCATCGAAAGCAGCAGGCCGAACACGATCATCGCGATCGCCTTCAGCACCGAGCCCTTGGCCAGCACGACTGCGAAGATCAGGCCGAGCACCATCAGCGAGAAATATTCTGCGGGACCGAACGCCAGCGCAAGCTTGGTCAGCGGCGCGCCGAGCACGGCAATGAGCACGGTCGCAACGCAGCCGGCGAAGAACGAGCCGATCGCCGCAATCGCCAGCGCCGGGCCGGCACGACCCTGCTTGGCCATCTGGTGACCGTCGATAGCGGTGACGACCGATGTCGCCTCACCTGGAATATTGACCAGGATAGATGTGGTCGAGCCGCCATACTGGGCGCCGTAATAGATACCGGCCAGCATGATCAGCGCGCCGACCGGCGGCAATCCGAACGTGATCGGAAGCAGCATTGCGACCGTGGCGATGGTGCCGATGCCCGGGAGCACGCCGACCAGCGTACCGACGAGGGCGCCGATCAGGCACATCAGGAGGTTGATCGGGGAAAACGCGACGGCGAAGCCGTGAGCGAGGTTGGCAAAGAGATCCATTACGCCCTCACTGGATCAGGAAACGCGGGAACATCGGCATCGGCAACCCGAGCACATATGGGAAAAGCACAGCACAACCGACCGTCAGGCAGGCGCCGACGATGGCCGCCTCCACCCAGCGCGTCTCATGCGATCCTGCCGCCGCAATCATGAAGCTGACGAAGGCTGAGACCACGACGCCGAGCGGTCGGATCGCCAGCGCGAAGAACAGGATCGCGGCCATCACGAACAGCGGCCCGCGCCATGAATAATGGGACATCCCCGGCCCATCGGTCAGAAGACCGGTCAGGGCAATAGCGGCGGACAAGACTACCAGCAACCCGCCGAACATCCGCGGTGCCGTGCCGGCACCAAAGGAGAAGCCGCGCATGCCCTGCAGATCGCTCGAAGCCCACAGCGCGAACAGCCCCAGCGCCATCAGGATGACCCCGCCGACATAGTCCTGAGCCGACCTGATGGTCATGAACAGCGTGACGATCGCCACCGCCAAGATCGGATAGGTGTAGATCAGCGCCAGAAGCACCTCGGATGACGCCTTCTTGCCGTCGCCGCTGGCCGCTCCGATCAACGCACCGGGCGCACCGGCAAGAAGCGCGGTGGCGTGGCTGATCACGACCGTGGCCGGGCCGCGGCCCGCGCCCCAACCGAAAATCGTTCCTATCGACCAGATGAATTCGAAAATCTGCGGCGCAATCGCCAGCAGACAGAAGCCGAGCGCCATCGATGTGTTTCGGGTGGCTGTCGCCGAGTGGCCCATCGTATCGGCCATGCATGTCTCCTCCGCGACCCTTAAGTCACGAGCACTGTTGTTCTAATCGGCTTGGAAGTTGTTCCCCTCGCCCGCTCCACTGCCTAGCCATTTTCATCACACAATGCCAGCAAAACCCAACACTCCGCCGGCGAGCAGGAGCCACAGTGGATTGATGCGCGAGACGGAGGCGACCACCGCAACCACTGCGGTCAGAAGCACTGCAGCAATCGTGCGATCGGTCGACTGGGCCAGGATCAGGGCACTCGCCGCCATCAATCCGATCGAGAGCGGAACCAGTGCAGCCTGAATCAGGCCGGGCCAGCGCGATTGGCTCGGCCGATTCAGGAGCCGGCTGACGTAATAGGCAAGCAGCGCCGTCGGCAGGCACATCGCCAGCGTCGCCGCCAATGCGCCGGGGATGCCGGCGACGGCATAGCCGATTAACGTCACGATAAGCACGTTTGGACCTGGCGAGAGCTGCGCGATCGCATAGGCGTCGGTGAACTGCTTGTCGGTCATCCAGTGATGCACCTCGACCGCGATGCGGTGCATCTCGGGCACCGCCGCCGCGGCTCCGCCGACCGCGAACAGCGACATCAGTCCAAAGGTGGAGATCAGCGCCCAGATCGGATTCTCAGGCTTCATGCTGCTACTTTCCGCCGCAGGAAGAAAGTGGCGCCGATGCTCAGGGGAATCGCAACCAGCAGCACCGCCGGAAGCGGCAGGCGAAGCACGCCGATGGCGAGGAACACGCCGGCCATCAAGATCAGCGCGAGGGGATCCGTCCGCTTCAGCAGCGGCGTCATCATGCGGAACACCACCGCAATCAAGAGCCCGACCGCGGCGCAAGAGATGCCGGCGAGGCTGCGGCGCAGCACGTCGAGGTCGCCGAAACGGGCGTAGGCGATCGCGAGCACCGTCATGATCAGGGTCGGCGGCAGCAACAGCCCGGCAAAGGCGGCAACCCCGCCGGCGATGCCGCGCAGGCGCGACCCGAACACCATCGACAGATTGACGATGTTGGGCCCGGGCAGGAAATGGCAGAGCGCAAAGGTCTCGTTGAACTCGTCCGCCGTCATCCAGCGATGCTGCTCGACGATGGCCCGCCGGGCAAACACCAAGACCCCGCCGAAACCGGCCAGCGACATTCTGGCAAAGGCCAGAAACAGCGCGAGCAGGCCAGGTGGAGCGGGGGCGAAATCCGGCTCTTGCACGGCCGGTGCTGAATCCGAGGACATGTTAGGAGCTTAGAACGAGGCTTGCACCGCGGCCAAGGTCAGGCTCGCGTCGGTTCGGAACCTATCCAAAGGGAACCGCACCGTGTGACTCGAAACCCCTGTTTTTCGAAACGTTTGCCCCCTATATTGGGAGTGCCGGTTCGCCGGCTATGGAAATAAACGGTCGTCGCAATAAACCATTCGGACCCGGGGGCGGTACCCGGCGCCTCCACCAAAGCCCACCGGTCTTCGGGCTTCAGCCTGCCGAAAGGCGGGTTTTGGCGGGGGCGAAATAGGATCGACGAGGGCGTAAAGGGCGAACTTTTTCCCGGTATTGTTCCGCCGTTATCGGGCTATGCAATAGTTGCCAACGACAACTTTGCTCCGGTTGCTCAGGCTGCGTAACGCAGTTTGAAAGACCATTCTGAAGTCCTAACGGGTTAAGCTCCGTTAGGCGGGGTTCGGAGGCACCTGGCAACAGAAGCCTCCACTTTACTCTTGATTTCTTCCTCGGCGGGGACTCCTGCTGACCCGTCAGGCGCGGTACTATCGCGGCTTGGCGAGTCGGATCGGCACGGTCCGGCTTCGGGATGCAACAGGACCACCATGGCGACCGATCATATCCGTTACGATGTGCTTGCCCGCGACGCGCTGCGCGGCGTGCTGCGGAAGGTGCTGACCGATGCCGCCGCCCAAGGCCTGCCGGGCGAGCATCATTTCTTCATCACCTTCGTGTCGAAGGCCGAGGGCGTGAAGCTGTCGTCTCGGCTGCTGGCGCAATATCCGGAAGAGATGACGATCATCCTGCAGCATCAATTCTGGGATCTGACCGTGCTTGAGGACCGCTTCGAGGTCGGGCTGTCCTTCGGCGGCATTCCGGAGCGGCTGATCGTGCCGTTCAGCGCCATCAAGAGCTTCCTCGATCCGTCCGTGAAGTTCGGCCTCCAGTTCGACACCTCCGATGTCGCCGAGGTCGCGCCGGAGAACTTGCCGGCCGCCCCTGCCCCTTCGGCCGTAGCTGTGCCCGCCGCCGCCACGGAAAAGGCCGAGACCCCGGAAGAGCCGACCCCGCCGAACCAGGGCGGCGCCGAAGTTGTGCGGCTCGATCGTTTCCGCAAGAAATGATCTAGGTTGGGCTTGAGCCCGTCGCACGCGGCCGAACTCCCTATATAGAGAAGCACATGAAAGAGCCGCGCGGCGTTTCGCGCGGCAGAATGGATGTGCTCATGGCCAAAGCCGCTCGCGCGAAGACCGCCCGCCCCGCCACCCGCATCGAGACCGACAGTTTCGGTCCCATCGAGGTCCCTGCCGACCGCTATTGGGGCGCGCAGACCGAACGCTCGCGCCAGAATTTCCGCATCGGCACCGATCGCATGCCGATCTCGCTCGTGCACGCGCTCGGCATCGTCAAGCTCGCGGCCGCGCAGTCCAACCTCGAGCTCGGCCTGCTCGACCAGCGACGCGCCAATGCCATCATCCGCGCCGCGCGCGAGGTGATCGACGGCAAACTCGACGACCATTTTCCGCTCGTGGTGTGGCAGACCGGCTCCGGCACGCAGAGCAACATGAACCTCAACGAGGTGATCGCCAACCGCGCCAACGAACTGCTCGGCGGCGAGCTCGGCGCCAAGAAGCCGGTGCATCCCAACGATCACGTCAACATGAGCCAGTCGTCGAACGATTCGTTTCCGACCGCGATGCACATCGCGGCCGCCAGCCGCATCACTGCCGATCTCGTCCCGGCCCTCACCGAGCTCCTCCGCGCACTGCGAAAGAAGGAGAAGGCGTTTTCCAGGATCGTGAAGATCGGCCGCACCCATACCCAGGATGCGACGCCGCTGACGCTCGGCCAGGAATTCTCCGGCTATGCAGCGCAGGTCGAGAGCGGCATCGCCCGGCTCAAGGTTGCCGTGAAGGATCTTCACCCGCTGGCGCAGGGCGGCACCGCCGTCGGCACCGGCCTCAACTCCAAGCCGCGCTTTGCCAAGCTGTTCGCAAAGCACGTTGCCGCAATCACGAAGCTTCCCTTCACCAGCGCCGCCAACAAATTCGAGGCGCTGGCCTCGAACGATGCCTATGTGCTGGTGCACGGCGCCATCAATTCGGTCGCGACCGGCCTGTTCAAGATTGCCAACGACATCCGCCTCTTGGGATCAGGCCCGCGCTCAGGGCTGGGCGAGCTGATCCTGCCGGAGAACGAGCCGGGCTCCTCGATCATGCCGGGCAAGGTCAATCCGACCCAGTGCGAGGCGATGACCATGGTGTGCTGCCAGGTGTTCGGCAATCACACTGCGATCACGGTGGCCGGCAGCCAGGGCCATTTCGAGCTCAACGTCTACAAGCCCGTGCTCGCCTACAACATGCTGCACTCGATCCGCCTGATGGCGGATGCCGCGCGGTCCTTCACCGAGCATTGCGTCAGCGGCATCCGCGCCGACGAGAAGCGAATAAACGAGCTGATGCAGCGCTCGCTGATGCTGGTGACCGCGCTCGCCCCGAAGATCGGCTACGACAACGCCGCCAAGGTGGCCAAGACCGCCCATGCCAACGGCACCACGTTGAAGGAGGAGGCGCTGCGGCTCGGCTTCGTCTCGGCCGACGAGTTCGACCGCCTGGTGCGCCCCGAGAAGATGACCAGCCCGGGGTAAAACTCCGAATTCCGATAGCCCTCCGTAATGATACGGACGCTGAGCGCCCCAGAAATGTGCGGCTTTGGGGGCGGGATTTGATTACCGTCAATGTTCCGGCGGAACGGCGTGCTACGCAGGCCTTTCCGCCCCTCGACGAGGGTGAAATTCATCGTTTGATGGCCCGAGCGGCCGATTGACGAGGACAAGCGAATGGCGATCAAGTCTTTTGGGGCGCAGCGCGGCACCCTGTTTCTGAATGTTTCATCCTGCCTGGAAAGGATCGGATGATGGAGACGCGGCATGGGGAACGTCATCAACCTGAATCGCTTCAGGAAGCGCGCCGAGCGGGAAGCCTCGGCGAAGCAGGCGGACGTCAACCGGACGAAGTTCGGCCGCACGAAGGCGGAACGGTCGTCGGAGGAGGCGCGCGCGGACAAGGCGAAGGCGCACCTGGACCAGCATCAGTTGGACCAGCATCAGATCGATCGCGAGGAGCAGCCATGAAGTCGCCCGTCGTGAAACGGTCGATCGTCGTCGCCGGGCACAAAACCAGCGTCAGCCTGGAAGAGGCGTTCTGGAACGGCATGAAAGAGATCTCCGGCCTGCGCAACATGACGTTGTCCGAGCTGGTCGGCGAGATCGACAACAACCGCCAACAGGGAAATCTGTCGTCGGCGATCCGTCTGTTCGTCCTGGACT
Source organism: Bradyrhizobium symbiodeficiens (assembly GCF_002266465.3). Classification (NCBI taxonomy): domain Bacteria; kingdom Pseudomonadati; phylum Pseudomonadota; class Alphaproteobacteria; order Hyphomicrobiales; family Nitrobacteraceae; genus Bradyrhizobium; species Bradyrhizobium symbiodeficiens. Next base: position 5,596,626 of record NZ_CP029427.2, read on the forward strand.
ACTTCAAGAGCCGGGCCATGGCCCCCCAGCCGGACAAGGTCCCGGCCCAGTAGCCGCCGGAGCGCCTTCGACGGCGCTCCGCCACCCGCACTTTATAATCGCTCTAAGGTGCGGTTTCATTGAGCACGCGCGCTTGACCTCAATGCCTTGCGTTGAAAATACAGGGCATGACCGACACCAATGACACGCGCCCGCATATGCCGCTGGGTCTGGCCCATCGCGGCTATACCGGCGTCATCCAGCATCTTTCAGCTCGCGATGCGGGCTCGGCGCTCTCCGACATCGAGCTCGAAAGCCGTCTGATCGAGCTCGGCTTCGTCGAGGGCGCCCGGGTCGAGATCCTGCACGAGGGACTGGTCGGGCGCGACCCGATCGCCGTGCGGGTCGACAGCATCACGATTGCGGTCCGCCGCCGCGAAGCCATGGCCATCATCGTCGCCTAGACAGCGACCGGACCTCTGATCCCGGACCAGTGATTCCATGGAATTACCCCTGCTGCATCTCGCCCTGGTGGGCACGCCGAACAGCGGCAAGACGTCGCTGTTCAACGCCCTGACCGGCAGCCGGCAGAAGGTCGCGAACTATCCCGGCGTCACCGTCGAGCGCAAGGAAGGCTTCTTCGTCACTCCCTTGGGACGCCAGGTCTCGCTGGTCGACCTGCCCGGCACCTATTCGCTGCGCGGCCGCAGCCCGGACGAGGAGATCACCCGCGACTTCGTGCTCGGCAAGGCCTCAGGCGAAGCCGTGCCCGATCTCGTGCTGTGCGTGGCCGATTCGACCAATTTGCGCCTGACCATCCGCCTGCTGCTGGAGCTCAAGCGCACCGGGCGGCCGATGGTGCTCGTGCTCAACATGTTCGACATCGCCGCCCGCCGCGGCATCAGTGTCGACGTCGAGCGGCTCGCCAAGGAGCTCGGACTGCCCGTGGTCACCTCGATCGCGGTGCGCAAGGGCGGCACCGCCGACCTCCTGAAGCTGACCGATGAGATCTCGGCCAAGCTCGCCGCCGAGGCGGAGGCGAACAGCTGGCGCGCGCTCAGTGTCGCCGAGCTGCGCGCGACCCAGCGCGAGGCCGATCGCATCATCGCCGACTGCGTCAGCCTGCCGAGCCGTCCGGACACCTGGACCGCGCGGATCGACGGGATCGTGCTGCATCCGGTCGGGGGCCTCATCGTGCTCATGCTGATCCTGTTCGTGATGTTCCAGGCGGTGTTCGCCTGGGCGCAGCCGCTGATGGATCTGCTCAATTCGGGCTTCGATGCGCTCGGCGAGCTCGTTCACGCCACCCTGCCCGCCGGCCTGCTGCAGAGCTTCCTCCAGAACGGCGTGATCTCGGGCGTCGGCAGCGTCATCGTGTTCCTGCCGCAGATCATCATCATCTTCCTGTTCATCCTGCTGTTGGAAGATTTCGGCTACATGGCGCGCGCCGCGTTCCTGATGGACCGCATCATGGGCGGCGCCGGCCTGCACGGCCGCGCCTTCATTCCGCTGCTGTCGAGCTTTGCCTGCGCCATTCCCGGCATCATGGCGACGCGCGTGATCGACAACAAGCGCGACCGGCTGACGACGATCCTGATCGCGCCGCTGATGACCTGCTCGGCGCGCATTCCGGTCTACACGCTGATCATCTCCGCCTTCATTCCCGCAAAGGAAGTCTGGGGCTTCATCAATTTGCAGGGCCTCGTGATGTTCGGACTCTACGCCACCGGCATCGCCAGCGCGCTCGCCGTCTCGTTCCTGATCAAGTTCTTCATGCTGCGCGACTATGCGCCAGCCCCGTTCATGCTGGAGCTCCCGGACTACAAGATGCCGCGGCTGAAATCGATCGCGATCGGCATCTATACCCGCGCCAAGATGTTCCTGGTGCGCGCCGGCACCACGATCTTCTCGATGATGGTGCTGATCTGGTTCCTCGCCTCGTTCCCGCAGCCGCCGGCGGGCGCCACCGAGCCGGCGATCGACTTCAGCCTCGCCGCGATCATCGGCAAGGCGCTCGAACCGCTGCTCGCCCCGGTCGGCTTCAACTGGCAGATCGCGGTCGCGCTGATCCCGGGCATGGCGGCGCGCGAGGTCGCGGTCGCAGCACTCGGCACCGTCTATGCGATCGAAGGCGGCAAGGAAGCGGCCGAGCAGATCGGCCAGGTGCTGGCGACGAAATGGTCGCTCGCCACCGCGCTGTCGATGCTGGCCTGGTACATCTTCGCCCCGCAATGCGCCTCGACGCTCGCCGTGATCCGGCGCGAGACCGGAAGCTGGACCTGGATGGCGGTGACGTTCACCTACATGCTGGTGCTGGCGTATGCGGCAAGTCTCGTGACGTATAACGTCGCGGTCGCGCTCGGCGCCGGCTAGCAGCCCCTCCCAAAACAAAAAATGCGAAAACAACCCCATGCACAGTAGACGAGGGTTGTGAAATCAATGGCTTAAGCGCAGGCCAACAGGCATACGACCGTGTAACCCGGACAGAGCGTAGCGAGATCCAGGCAAGCGCGTCCTATGCAGGGATTCTCGGATTGCACTTCACGTTGCGCGCTGTTGACCCGTCGGCCAAAACGGGACCAGGATGGCATCCTCCCGAAAATCATCGCTGCTGCACAAACCTCATCCCGACGGATATTGCAGGCGGCCTCTCAAGCACGACCTCCCCGGACCGGCGCAACCGCCTGCGCAAGCTTGATCTACATCAACGTGATTGATCCCTCGAAGAAAAGGGTTGTGATCGGCGCGGATAAGGCGGCTCTCGCTACCTTCATGCGCAAACGAAAACGGGAGGATCATCATGAATCCAAGAATGCGCTTTTCGATCAAGTCCGCGACAGTTTCGGGACTCGCTGCCAGCGCCCTCATTGGAATTGCAGGCGTCACCGTCAATCCGGCACCGGCGGCTGCGGCTGCGGCGTATTGCCAGTACGTCGGCTATCCCGTTGGTTGCATTGCGCGGGCCGGCGTCGTCCTGAGGCCCAGGCCCGTCGCTCGTGCTGCGGTCCGCCACAATGCCGGCGGCAATGCAAATGGCGGCGTCAATCGCGTCGGCGCGAGGCGCTGAAGGTTCAGCTTGGCGTCACGAGCTTTGCCGACAGCTCGGCGAAGCTCGTGATTGTCGCGTCGTGTTGTGCCCGGGAGGCTGCGCGGCGGGATCGATCGAGCTGTGCGCAGCTTCTGGCATGACCTGGCGTGCCGGCTTCACCATCGGGCAAAACACCGGCGCAATTTCATCATCGAATATGTGGGGGAGGAACGCGGAGCGAGCGAAATGCCAGTGTTGGCGTATTTCTGGAAGGTCGGCGCAGCGTTGATCGCGCTTCTCTTCGTTGCGGACTTTTGTCTGCCCAAGGCGGCCGTCACCGGGAGGACGGCAGTGGACCAGGCGACCATACGAATTCACTCGGATCGAAAATGGCCTGAGCGCGTGGTCCTCGACACGACCCTGCCGGTGATCGTGGCGGTCACATCTGCGCCTGTGATCACCGAACCTGCACCTCTCGTCTCTCAAATGGCGCCGGTCGTTCAGGCAGAGACGCCCGCCGTCGCCAATGCACTTGCGATGGCACGCTCAGATTTGCCGCCGCACGAAGCCGTCGAGCGCAAACGGCCGCGAAAGACGCAACACGTCGCAATGCAGTCGAAACGGCACGGGGCACCGCGGATGGTTCTGGCGGCCCGGCAACCAAAGTTCGGCTGGTTTGGGTACCGGTACTGGTGATCGCAAAGGACGCGCTCGCACCGCATTGGATCACGTTCGGCGTTGGCGGCGTCCGGGCGACGAGCCGGACGCCGGGTCTCATGGCATCTATTGATACGATGCGCAGACGCCTTCCTGCCAGCGGACGCAGCGACGCACGTCCCGACGCGTCTGCTTCATCGACAACAATCAGCGCCATGTCGTCATCATGGACAGAAGGCAACTCGTCGAGTTCGACCGGCAGACCTGACGTTGAACGCGCCGGACATCCTCGCGTTCATTCGCCGATGAAAAAGGCCCCGGTCGATGCCGGGGCCTGAGTTCACCGGGAAGAATTAAGGTCAATAGCGAGCCGCGACCGGCGCCCCGTATCCGCCGAAGCGGTAGTTCAACCGAAGCGTGACCAGGTCCACATCCTGGCTGACCCCGCTGCCGGTGAGGGTGAACCCTCCGGGCGTGACTACGCCTGCGTAGCCGAAATTGTCACGACCCATCCAGAGATGGTCATACTCGATGCCGAACGACCAGTTCGGCGTGAAGCCGTATTCCCAGCCGACACCCAGAGCACCGCCCCAGCGCGTGTGGCCTGCCGACGCCAGGCCGACCCCGGTGACGTTGTTGAATACATCGAAGCGATTGCGCGTCACGGCAGCGCCGCCCTTCACGTAGAACAGCGAGGCGTTCCAAGCCCAACCGAGTTGGGCCGTGAACAGCCCGATGCCGTCGATCTTGCCTGTGGTCGAGATCAATGGATCGATCAGGCTGACGCGCGTATTCTTGATTTCAGCCCAATCGCCCTGCGCTTCCAGGCCGAGCACAAACTGATTGGTCTGCCAGCGATAGCCGATCTGCCCGCCCACGAGGCCTCCGGAGCGATCAGCGCAACCGCCTGCGACTGTTCCTGCGGGCGTTACGAAATCGACGCAGCCATGGCTCTGCCCCCAGCCGCCGTTGGCGCCAATGTAGAAGCCGCTCCAGTTGTAGACCGCCGCGACCGGCGCCGGCGGCGGCATCGCTTTGACGGCCATGTCGGCCGCCATGGCCGGAGCCGTCATGCTCAGCGCCGCGAAGCCGATTGCAGCTATTGAAAACCTCTTCATCGTCTCATCCCCTCTTGCTTGTATATCGTCCGTCAGATGAGCGCTTATGCAGGCTGGCGTGCACAAGTTCCGCGAACATCCTGAAGTTTAGGCGCGAGGGGGCTTTCGGCCCGTAACAGAATGGCAACACTCAAGGGTGATCGCTGCGCACGGTAACGTGCTTAATCGCCATCCGGGGTTCCAGGCAATCCGGTGCCGTCCTGTCCCTCGGCAAGCCAATCGGCAATGCAGGATGCTGGAATGACCCGCCGGGGAAGGCGAGGATTGATCGTGCCAGCGAAGACAGCGAGGCCCTCATCGAGCTTTGCGCGCGCGAACAGCTTGGCCTCGGCCTCTGTCGCGAACGTCTTCGTCTCACGCGGGCTCCGCTGTTTCAAGAGCAGGCCGCGTTGTCGGACTTCAAAGGTGACGTACCAAGTCGAATTCATTACGCACACCAGGATGGCACCAGCCCTTACAGTGGCGTTGTGGTGCGACTGTCGTCCGTGTGCTTGACATAAATCAAGGCTGCTGCTTGAGCATATTTTGCGAACAGCTGACACGCAAATACCCATAGTTCGGACCGACAAGCGGCCGGCCCGGCTGGCAAAACAGAAGCATGATGGCTGGTCGATCTCCGTTGGCTGACCGCATGGCCTGCTAGCGCGCCTGGTCGCTTCCGTTTTCCGGATCGTGCTCCGGCTCCTGTATCAGCACCGCGGGTTCGTCGTAGCCCTTGCGGCTGCTGTAGAACACCAGCGCCATCAGGCCGACCCCGACCACCAGCGAGAACACAACACCCAGCACCAGCGCGGCATAGCCCGACGCAGGAACGCTGGTGTCGGTGCTGGTCCAGCCGAGATAGCCGAGGACGGACGCGGCGACGAGCATCGCACACAACACCGCGATGACCAGCCATCTGGCGAGGTTGCTACCTTGCGACAAGGATGATGCCGGTTGTTCGTCAGTGCTGTTCATGAAGCCCTCCTCACGCATCCGCCGCTCACGCTTACGGTGCGGTGGCCTTGGCCGTGATCGCATGCAGAGCGCCCGTCATCGCCGTGACGGCAGACTTCGCCGGCTCGCCGACGCCATGACGCCCGGCGAGATAGGCGGGGTCGTTGTAAGACAGCCAGGTCACGCCTTGCTCGTCCTGCCAGACCAGCGCCTTTAGCGGCAGGTCGATGCCGACGGTTTGCGCCTGCTGCATCAAGGGCGTGCCGCCCTTGGCGTTGCCGAAGATGATGAGATCGGTCGGCCGCAGCGGCAGGCCGACCGCGGCGGCACCGGCCGCATGATCGACATGGGCGAACACGGTGAGGCCCTTGGCCTTCACTTCCGCCTCCAACCGTTTCATCGTGTCTTCGGGCCCGAAACTGCTCTTGATGGTGATGAGTCCGTCTGCGGCCATTGCCTGTGCCTCCCATGAACATGTCGCTGCGATCAGAACGAGGATCCTGATCAATATCGAAAGCTTCATCGCCCGCTCACTTCCTGCGGAACAGCTTGGCGGGATCGAATCCCGGTTGTGGAACGAAGCCGTCGCGATTGGGCATCCTGATTTTCGGCAGACTTTCCTTGTCCACCTTGCCGTCGGCTGGAACGATGCCGTTGAGGCTCAGGATGTAGGCGGTTACGGCATAGGTCTCATCGGTGCTGAGCGAGCCCGGGGTCGGATAGGGCATCGCGCGATGGATGTAGTCGAACAAAGTCGTCGCATAGGGCCAGAAGCTGCCGACGGTCTTGACGGGCATGTTGGATGCGAGTGTGCCCTGCCCTCCGGCAAGACGATCCTTGATGCCGCCTTGGCCGTTGTCGCCATGACAGGCCGCGCAATTGTCAGTGAAGATCTGCTTGCCCTGCACTGCCGTGCCGCTGCCGTCGGGCAGGCCCTTGCCGTCCGGGCCGACGTCGATGTCCCACAGCTTGATCTCGGCAGGCGTTGCCGGACGGCCGAAGTCGCGCGCCAACGCAGGTGCGGCGAGCAGGCCGAATGTGAGGATGCCTGCGAGAAACAGCTTGTCATGCGAGGACATTGCGAACCCTCCCGGCGTCATCGATGCTCCAGGTCTGCTGGGCGTTGTAGTGGAACAGGGCATTGGTCCCCATCGCTGCGATGAAGGTCTGCCGGTCCGGCTGGGTGTTGCCTTGCTCGTCGGTCGAGCGGCTGACAATCCTGGTCGGCTTGCCGTCCCAGTCCCAATCCATCTGGAAACGCACCTGCGCCTTGGACAATACCGGCTGAGCCAATTGCGCCTGCTTCCACGTCCGGGCGCCGTCGGTCGAGATCTCGACCTTGGCGATCTTCCCATGGCCGCTCCAGGCAAGGCCCGAGATGCGGTTATAGCCCGGCTGTATCTGCATCGTGCCGGACGGCTGCGTGATGACCGAATTGGTCTCCATCCTCAGCTGGAATTGCCGTGCCTTGCCGTTCGCGAGCAGTTGCGTGTAGCGCGCCGTCTCCCAACGCGTCATCCACGGCGCGTTGCCGAATTTGAGGCGGCGCAGCCACTTGATATTGAGGTTGCCCTCGAAGCCCGGCATCACCAGCCGCATCGGAAAGCCGTGCGCGGGTCGCAGCGGCTCGCCGTTCTGTCCATAGGCGACGAAGGCCTCATTCAAGATTTCGTCGGTGAGCGGAATGCTGCGATCGACGCCCGCTCCGTCGCCGCCTTCCGCCAGCATCCAGTTCGAGCCCTTGTCCTTGCTCACTAGGTCGATCAGGAATTTGAGCGGCACCCCGGTCCATTCGTTGGTGCTGACCAGTCCATGCGTGTTCTGCACCGTGAGGTCGGGATCCGCCTTTTTCCAGTTCTCCCATCCGTTGCCGGTGCATTCGATGAACACGATACGTGTGACCGAGGGCATCCGCTTCAGGTCTTCGAGGCTGAAGACCAGCGGCTTCTGCACCATGCCATGAACGAGCAGCCGGTGCTGCGCGGGATCGATGTCGGGCACGCCGGAATGGCTGCGCTCGTAATGCAGATCGGTCGGCGTGATATTGCCGACCAGCTTCTGGTGCGGCGTCTTGGAGTTGATGGCATCGCCGGGGTCGACGTTGCGCTTGCCCGGTGTGGCCTCGGGAATACGGTCGATCTTGACGAAGCGGGATCGCTCGCTGTGCGCGCCGAGATCGCCGCCTGGCGCGCGATCAGGAACGTCGGCCAGTGTCTCGGCGCCGGCCGCCTCGGTCGCAGCCACACCAAGAATACCCGCTGAGAGGCCTCCCACGAAGCCGCGGCGCGAAAGATTTGCAGCCCGCGGCAACAATTCGATTGGCGTTTTGGACGTCATGCAGTCTCCGTCGATGATCGTGTGCTTTTGAAATAGCGGCCGCTTTCATCCTCTGACATTTACAGAACGCTGCGGAACTTGCTCGTTAGGTTGTGTTAGAAAGCATGAGGAGCATCGAGCGCACGACCGCGCGCTCGTTGATCCTTGGACAAAGCGCTGGCACGATGGCATCGTCAGCCGACCAAAAACGACCGCCCCGTCCATGGATCACTTCACCACGAAGAGACTGACGGCCGAGAGGCTGAACGACAGCCACCTCGCCGATCTCGTCGCGCTACATCTCGATTCAGAGGTGTCCCGCTATCTCGGCGGCGTGCGCACTCCAGAGGTCACGACGACCTATCTCGCGACCAACATGGCGCATTGGGATCAGCATGGTTTTGGGCTGTGGGTGCTGCGAACGAAAGACGGCGCCTTCGCCGGACGGGCCGGCATCCGGCATATCCTCGTGGACGGCATCGACGAGATCGAGGTTGCCTATGCCTTCAGGCGAGAGTTCTGGAGCCAGGGATTCGCGAGCGAGATCGCAATCGCGCTGACGGACATTGGGCTGTCGCACCACGAAGTGCCGTCCCTCATCGGCCTCGTCTATCTCGCTAACGGCGCATCCCGCCGCGTGCTGGAGAAGGCGAACTACACCCTCGAGAAGAGCACCACGCGACACGGCGAGGACCTGGTGATCCACCGCATCAGACGGTGAAGATCGCAAAAGGCGCCCAGTTTTCAGCGGTCGCCCTCACTGCAGATATCATTCATGTTAATATCAACATGGCAGCCAACAGGGCTGCAATATGGCATACAGGATTGCGCAGCCCATTCGTTCCAATGGAACTCCCCGCGAGGGCGCTGTTTGAGGCCTCCAGTGTCAGGAACGATAGTATGAACGTGAGTCCAGCCCGATCCCAGTCGGGGCAGGCAGATTGGGACGAGCGGGATCGGCTCGCTGCGCTCGATCGCTATGGAATTCTCGATACCCCGAGGGAAAGCGAGTTCGACGATATCGTCCGGTTGGCCGCAGATACTTTCGGCGCGCCGATCGCGGTGGTGAACCTGATCGCCAGCGGCCGGCAATGGTTCAAGGCAGAGGTTGGCATCGGCGCACGGGAACTTCCGCTCGATGTGTCGATCTGTGCGCATGCGATCCTGCAAAACGATACCATGGTGATTCCGGACACCCGGCTCGACGAGCGATTTATCCGCAATCCCCTCGTGACCGCCACGAATGGCCTTCGCTTCTATGCGGGCGCCCTGCTCAAGACCGAGCAAGGCCTGCCTCTCGGCACGCTTTGCGTGCTCGACCGGGAACCGCGCCCGCAAGGGATTACGGATCACCAACGATTGACGTTGGAGGTGCTCGCACGCCTGGTGATGACCCAACTTGAAATGCGCCGCGTCATCGGCCTGCAGCATGCCCACGGAACACAACTCGAGGCCGAAATGCGGCAACGGCACAATGCCGAAACCGCGCGCCGCCTGGCTGACGACAGGTATCGCTCGTTGTTCAACTCTCTCGATGCCGGGTTCTGCATCGTCGAGGTCGCGTTCGATACATCGGGCGCCGCCACCGACTACCGGTTCATCGAGATCAATCCGGCTTTCGTAAGACAGACGGGCCTGATCGATGCCGAAGGCAAATGGATGCGCGAGCTTGCGCCGAACCACGAGCAGCATTGGTTCGATCTCTACGGGCAGGTCGCGATTACCGGAGAAGCAGTTCGTTTCGAGAACCCCGCCAAGGCACTGAATGATCGCTGGTACGACGTCCACGCCTTCAGGGTAGGAGATGTGGATGCACATCTTGTCGCGATCCTGTTCAATGATATCACCGAGCGGCGCCGGAGCGAATTGCGGCGCAATGCGCTTCTGAGCCTCGGCGATCGGCTGCGGTCACGCGCCACCATCCCCGAGATCACAGGCGCCGCGGCCGAGATCGTCGGCCGGACGCTCGGTGCCATACGGGTCGGATTCTGCCGTGTCGATCCCGCGGGCGAATACGTCACCATCGAGAACGACTGGTGCGCCGAAGGTTACGACAGCCTCGCCGGGCGACATCGCGTATCTAACTATGGCGATCTGACCGCGGTCCTCACCGGCAACCAGCCGATCATCATCGGGGACGTGCTCGCGAGTTCCCTGCCGGGGCCGCGGCGAGATTGGCTGCTTCGTCTTGGCGTCAGGTCGCTGGCTATCATACCGAGGCGGGACCACGATGGCTCGACCGTACTGTTCTTCGCCCACGGCGCCGAGCCGCGAGACTGGGGTACCGAGGATCTCACATTCCTTCGCAACGCCGGCGATCGCATCGCGGCAAGCGTCGCACGCCTGGAAGCGGAAGCACTTCAAGCCGTCCTCAATCTCGAACTCAGTCATCGGATGAAGAATACACTGGCCATGGTCATGGCGATCGCGCGGCAAACCCTGCGATCGATCCCGGACCAGGCGCCGGTCGAGGCATTCAACGCAAGACTTCAGGCCCTCTCGACGGCCCATATGACGCTGATGCAGCAACGTTGGTCCGAAGCCAAGATCTTCGACGTCGTAAAAAGCGTCCTCGGCACCATGGAGGGCATCGAGCGTTTCGACCTGGACGGGCCCGCCGTCAATCTGGGCGCGCGGGCGACCCTATCGATGTCTCTGCTGCTTCATGAGCTGTCGACCAACGCCATCAAGTATGGAGCACTTTCCGAGCCTGCGGGGCGCGTCGCCGTTTCCTGGACCGTCCTGGACGATCAATTGACCCTGAGCTGGCGCGAAATTGGCGGGCCCGCCGCGATCCCGCCGACGCGCAAAGGCTTCGGATCGCGGCTCATCAGTATGGGCCTCATCGGAACGGGAGGCGTCGAGCTTCGTTACCTGCCCACTGGGTTCGAAGCTGATTTCTCAGCCCCTCTGTCTCAGGTGCAACAACCATGAGACAGGAAGCCAACGCATGACATGCACCAATTCGAGGCCCCGGCCTCTTGTCCTGATCGTCGAAGACGAGCCGATCCTGCGAATGAACGCCGTCGACATGGTCGAAGAAGCAGGTTTTGAGGCGCTGGAAGCCGCCGATGCCACGGAAGCCGTTCAGATGTTGGAGGCGCATCTCGACATCACCATCGTCTTCTCCGACATCCAGATGCCTCGCGGCGTCGATGGCATGAAGCTCGCGGCTCTGATCCGCGACCGGTGGCCTCCGATCAATATCATTCTGACGTCAGGTCATTTCGACGTGTCCCATGTCGATCTGCCGGCACGCGGCATGTTCTTCGCCAAGCCCTACGACGAGAGACAGGTCGTTGCTGCAATGAGGAGGTTCGCCGCCTGAAGCGGCCATGCGACCGGTCCGCCGCGCTTGGCCTGCGAGTCGCAAGGAATGCAGATCGGTGGTGAGCACGGCGCAGGAGCGCCCCGCCACCCACGAGTTCCTATCTGAAATAGCCCAGCACGAGATCGGTATCCGAACTGCCGGCGACGGTGCCGTTCAGCTCGGCGTCGATGACGCGGCGGCAGGCTTCGATCGCGGCGTGGTCGCCGAGGTCGTTGGCGGCTTCCAGCACGAGCCAGGCGGCATCGACCGTGGCCCGCTCCGGAGCCGACCCGCTGGTCTCGGCGGTGAGGCTCTTGGTCTTGCGAACCGCGGTGCCGAATTGAGGCAACATTGCAAATACTCCCCTTTGAATTCCGGGACGATGCTCAGTGCACCTGTTCAGTGGACCTGAAGCTCGGGCTGACGGCCGCCTGAGGCGGAATCGGTGGCGGTCTTTCGCGACTGGTAGAACTTCAAGACGCTGCGCGAGGTCTCGATCTTGAGCCGGCCGAAATCGCGCTCGTTGTCGTGGAGCTCGCGCGCCGTGATCAGATGATCCTTGGCGCCGAGGAACAGCAGCGACATGGTCGTGTCCCAGGAGAAGTCGAGCGCCTTGCACAGCACCAGGATCATCTCGCGGTTGCGGTCCATCATCGCGCGCTCGATCACGTCGACCGGCAGCGCAGACAGCAGCGACAGGCCGATCTGTACCTCGTCGAAGCGGTGCTGGCGCGCATAATTCGAAATCGAATCCTGGTTGAGATTGCCCTGGCGATATTGCGTCGTCACCACGCGCTTGGCGACGAAATAGCTGCGCGAGGACGGGCCGAACTTGGACTGAAGATCGCCGGTGACCTCGGTCACCGAGCTCTGGATCTGCGCCATCATTTCGGGCCGCTCGGTCTCGAGCCGGCGTCGGACGTCTTCCGACGCCTTCGAGATCAACTGCTGGAAGATGTGGCGCGGCACGTCCTTGCGCAGACCGAGCTGCTCGGCAAGGATCGAATCGCCCTCGGCGCGGCGGACCATGTGCAACAGGCCCGAACCGGAGAAGCGCGCGCCCTCGTTCCTGGCAACCGACGTCACGACCTCCTGATCGCCGCGCTTGACCAGCACGTCGGTGACGGCCTCGCCGATCGATTTGCGCTGGGCGATCGCAAGCAGATGCGACTGGCCCTTGGTCATGGCGCTCTCGACCAGCATCTTCTCGTCGAGACGATTGGAGTCGCGCAGCACGGGACCGGCGACCGCGATCTCGTCGTCGAACGCCAGCTTTTCGATGACGTTGAGCGGAGCTTGATCGCACCCCGACATCAACTCCGAAAGCTGCACCCGCGCGGCCACCTCGATCTCGTCGGCAAGCCGGCCGATCACCTCCCCGAACGTGCTGATTTCGTCGTCGCTGTAGCGGCCGGTGATCAGGATGTCGGTCGCATGCCACAACGCCTTCGCCCGGCTTTCGTCGCTGCCGCGCGCGATCGCGTCGTCCAGATCCTGTAGAAGCGTCTTCGCCCCGTTCATTTCGATAACCCCAGTTCTTGGCAGTTCTCTAGGCCAGCCGTCCCGCCGCTCGTGGCGCGACGCCGAATTCCTCTGGAAACCGAGACTAGGGAACAAACGCGAGAATCCAGTAAAGTCGGCAGATCAGTTTTGCCGGGCAAGATTCATTCAAATGCGAGGGAATGGGTTTACCGCGAGAGAAGGAAGACGGTGCGCTCCCTCGCCCGCTCGCGGGAGAGGGCTGGGGAGAGGGTGTCTCCGCAACGGGACACCCCCTGGAAGAGAAAGCCCTACCCGGCGCTTCGCGCCGACCTCTCCCGCAAGCAGGAGAGGTCAGCCAGCCTGCGGCTCGGTCCGAGCAAACCAATCAGCCCTACGGATTCTGCGGCGTCAGGACCAGCGGCGGCTTCGGCTTTGGCCTGGCGGGTGAAGGACCCGGAGCCGGTTTCACGTCGATGGCGGGCGGCAGCGGCGCAAGCTGTTGACTGGCAAGCGGCGGGCTTGGCGCTGCGGGCGCGGCTTGTGGGGCCTTCGGCGTCGGCGCGGCTTTCGGCTTCGGCGGCGCGCGGCGCGGATCCTGGCCGGGCAGCGGCACATTGACCGGCGCCTGCTCCGGAGCGGCATCAGGAGACACCAGCATCGGCAGCGCCGCGGTCGCCGGCGGCGGTTCGCCACGCTCGATGGCGTCGAGCCGGCGCGTCTCGCGGTCGATGGTGCGCACCGCCAGCCACGACGACAGCGGCGCGAGGTCGATGGTGCGATTGAGCCTGTCGGGAGGACCCGCCGCGAACAGCTGGATCTCCGGCGGGGCGCCGGAGAGCCCGGTCATGATCGGCGTCAGGCTGGCGCGGATGTCGGCCTGGTCGGCGGGAATGTCGTAGCCGCCGGAGACGATGGCGCGGGCGTTCTTCGCTTCCAGCGGCGTCGCGCCGACGCGCAAGCGTCCGTCGCGGATCGTGAACGGGATCTGCGCCGAGGCAACCGCGATCGGTGCGGCGGCGAGCGCGGGTTCGACGAGTTGGCGCAGGCGATTGTCGTCGGCGACCTGCCCGCCGTCGCTGGCGCGGATGGCGATCTCGAAGGCGCGCGGATTGAGGCCGCCGATTTCCGCGGAGTCCAGCGTCACCGTACCGTTGCCGGCGAGCGCGCCGGTGAGCGCCGCGACGCTGCGGCCCTGGCTCGTCAGCGCCATCTGCACCGAGGCGCGCCCCTTCGGCAGCGCGAGAGCGCGATAGCGCAGCGCCGCCGCATCGACATTGTTCAGCTCGATGCGCGAGTTCAAGGTCAGGCCGTTGGCGCCGTTGCGTGCGTCAAAGCTCGCCGACATCTCGCCGCCACCGAGGCCGCCTTTCAGCGCGTCGAGCGCGAGCGACTGGCCGTCGCTCCGGATCGTGCCGCCGAACGGGCGCAGCTCGATGCCGCCGGGCAACATCCCGCGCAGCGCCTGGAAGGCGATGCGGCCGCGCCAACCGCTCAACAACCCCGCGCTCAGCGGCTCGCCGGACTCATGCCCAGCGGCGCCGATCGCCACCGCGAGCGCCGGCGCGAGATCGAGCGTATCGAGGCCGACTTCACCGTCGACGCTCTTCTCCGGATCCAGCATCACCGCCAGATGACCGCGCAAATGCGAGCCGGCCGCATTGCCGTCGAGATCGTCGAAAGTCAGGCGGTTGCCCGATAGCCCCACGCGGGAGGACAGGCTGACGACCTGCATCGATTTGTCGGCCGGGCTGGTCCCGAACAGCGGCGCCAGATTGGCGTTGCGCACGCGCAGGTTCACGCTGGCTTTCGGCCCCGACAATTCGACGCTGCCTTGCGCATCGGCATCCAGCCCGCCGCCGTTGAGCTTTGCGTTCAATTGCAACGGTCGCCGCCATGCACCGGTCAGCTTGCCTTCGAGTTGCGAAGCGCCCTCGCCTGCGGCCACCACGCGATCGAGCCCGAGCAGCGCCAGCAGCGCGCCGGCCTGCGGGGTCGACAGTTTCGTGTCCAAGGTGAAGTCACTGTTGCGCAATTTGTCGATATCGATGCCATTGACGGCCGCCGCTGGCATTTGCGCGGCCAGCGTCGCGGTCGCCTTGAGCTGCGGCGCGTCGAGATCGAGCACGGCGCGGGCGTTGCTGCGATCGGCATGCTCGGCATTCCTGTCGAGGCTGAGATCGAGCTTGAGGCGGGTCGCGCCTGGCAACGACGGCATGGCATCGAAGCGGGCCCGCACCGCGGGCGCAAACGGCTCGATCAGAGCGGTGAGCTCGCGCAGCGAATTGGCCGAGGATTTCAGCGCGAGCTTGCCGGTGGCCTTGGTGCGGTCGAAGCTGCCGCTCGCCTCGGTGGTCACGCCGCTGGCCTGGCCGAAGCGCAGTTGCTCCAGCGACAGCGATGCGGGGCCGTAACCAAGCTTGGCCGCGAACGGCCGCAGCTCCTGGCCGGCGGAGATCGCGCGGCCGATATCGAGCGAGAGTTTGGCCTCTTCCGGCCACTCGCCCTGCGGCCCCGCGAGCGCGCGCACGAAGCTTGCGGCGGCATCGAGGTCGAGCCGGTCGGCCTTCAGCTCGGCGTCGATCCGCGAACCCTTGCTCGCACCTGTCTGCACGAAGGCGATGCGGCCCTCGACCGCGCCGCCTTCGATGTCGGCCTTCAGCCTGTCGATGGCGAGATGGTTGGCGGCGATGGTCACGTCGCCGGCGAGGCGCAGCGGCCGCGTGCTGCGGCGGGTGATCTCGCTGCGGCCCTGCAGCCAGGCCACCAGCGCGTCGGGATCGGAGGATTCGACGCTGAGACGGCCGCTGAAACTGTCGGCGCCCGGGGTTGCGCCGTTGAGCGAGAGCTGCGTCATGCCGGGCGCACGCAGCTCGAGCCGCTGGAAGGTCCAGGACCGTCCATCGGTCTGCAGCTCTGCCGTGATGTTCTGCAGCGGGCGGCCGCCGAGCATGATCTGGTCGGAGTTGAATTCGATCTGCGCCGGGATCGGCGCCTGCGGAATGGCAGCCAGCCCCGCGCGCAGCGCCGGCAGGATGCGGAGCGTCTCGGAATCATCCTTGCCCGCGAGCCTGTCGGCATCGACCTGGCGCGCCGACAGCACCGCGCGCAGCAGCGGCGAGGCGCCGAACCTGACATCGCCGACGCCGCCGAGCTTCAGCGCATTGTCTTCAGCGCCGAAGCTCGCGTCGATCTGCTCGAACTTCGCGCCGGCCGGGTCCGCCCTCAGCTTGGTCGTGAGCTTCCACGGCGTCGGACCTGCCTCGCCCGCCTTCTTGACCGCCGGCACGGCCAGCGTCAGCGCACCGTCGAATTTCGGCAGGCGATTGTCGAAGGCGAGCACGCCTTCGAGGTCGGCGAGGATGGCGCGCTCGCCAGGATCGATGTTGAGGTGAAGACGGGTGGCGCTGCCGTCGGCGCTCGGGCCGGAGGAGACGCGAAAGGGATAACGCACCCCATTGGCGGTGAAGCCGCCGTCGCCGCGCACCGAGCCCGCGAGCGAGCGGACGTCGCCGGAGAAGGCGATGTCGTTCAGCTCCAGCGTCGAGCGGCTGGCGGCATCGTGGAGCGCAATACGGCCGGTGAGATTCAGCCGCTCGATGGCGAGCGAGGCCAGATTGAAGGTGCCGCTCGCGGTGGAGGGCAAGTCGACTCGTCCCCTCGCATCCAAGCCGAGATCGACCGCCATGCCGCCCACTGAAAGCTCGGTGGCGCGCCATTCGCCGCGCATCAGGGAGCTGAGGCTGAACTCGACGTCGAGCTTGTCGGCGCGCAGGCGGCCGAGATCGTTGTTGCCGCCGAAGGTGACCTGGCGCAGCCGCAGCGTCGGCGCCGGCAGCAGCCGCGCGTCGAGCTCGCCCGCGACTCGCACCGGCACGCCGATGATCTTGCCAGCCTCTGCCTCGAACTGGGGCCTGAACTGGTTCCAGTCGACATAGGAAGGCCCGATCAACGCGGCCAGCAGCGCAATGATGAAGGCAATCGCCAATCCGAGCAGCGTCGTCTGCACGGGTCTCCCCTCGGCCAAACCGGCACCCGGACCAAACCCTGGCCTTCGTGGACTTCAGGCGTGCCGGAACAGCCCCTTATATAGGGGGAAGTGTGGCGAAGTCACAGCGACTGTTGCGCGCGGAGGTTAACGCCGGAGCCGCCTACCAGCTCGCCGGCAGCCGCTTCAGGCCGCGCAGCACGAAGGTCGGCCGCCATTCCGGGTTTTCGATGTCGTCGATGCGCAGATCAGGCAGCCGCCGCAGCAGCGTGGCAATGGCGATCTCGGCCTCGATGCGCGCCAATTGGGCACCCAGGCAGAAATGGATGCCGCCGCCGAACGACAGCGGCTTCACATTCTGGCGGGTGACATCCAGCCGGTCGGGCCTGTCGGGATAGACCGCGGGATCGCGGTTGGCCGAGCCGAGCAGGCACAGCACGCTCTCGCCCTTGGGGATCCTCTTGCCGCCGAGATCCTCGATCTCCTCCAGCGCGACCCGGCCGGTCATCTGTACCGAGGAATCGTAGCGCAAAAACTCCTCGATCGCGCCTTCCATCAGCTCGGGGCGGGCCTTGAGCAGCGCAAGCTGGTCCGGATTGCGGTGGAGCGCCAAAAGGCCGTTGCCGATCAGGTTCACCGTGGTCTCGTGGCCGGCGCCGAACAAGAGGATGATGTTGGCGGTCAGTTCCTCGTTGGTGAGCTTGTTGCCGTCCTCCTCGGCCTGCACCAGCTGGGTGGTGAGATCGTCCCCTGGGTTGCGGCGGCGCAGCTCGAACAGCTGCTGGAAATACATCTGCGCCATCAGGTTGCCCTCGTTGCCCTTCTTGATCTCCTCCGGAGTGAGGGGCACGGGGTCGAGCAGCCGCCCGCCGTCGCGCGAGCTCTTGTAGAAGACCTCGCGATGGTCCTCGGGGATCCCGAGCATCTCGCAGATGATGGTCACCGGCAGGCGGAAAGCGAAATCCTCGATCAGGTCCATGTGGCCGCGATCAATCACGGCATCGATGGCCTGGTCGACGATCGCCTGGATGCGCGGCCGCATGTCCTCGACCCGGCGCGCGGTGAACGCCTTCACGACGAGGCCGCGCAGGCGGGTATGGTCGGGCGGATCGGCTTGCAGCATCCAATGGCTCATGCTGCGGAACACCGGCTCGTCCATGATCTTCTCGCCATAGCGGCGCGTCGAGCGCTCGACGAAATCCTTGCCGAAGCGCTTGTCGCGCATCACGAGGCTGACGTCGGCGTGGCGACTGGTGACGAACTGGCCGAACGGCGTCACGTGGACCGGATCGATCGTGCGCAGCCGGTCATAGTGCGGATAGGGGTCGCGGATGAAGTCCGGCGAGAGCGGGTTGAACAGCGGTCCGCCGCCGGCGCCTTGCACGTGCTCGTTCATGGTGACCTCAGATCGGTTGCCGATGACACGAATACGCCGATCGCAGCCCGACTGCCCGGCGTAACCATCCCCAAGATTTATCAACTCGATACATTGTTGTATCGAGTTGCATTCTGCCCTAACCTCGTCCGATGTCAAGGGTGAGAACCAGGCCGACCAGGGACGACACGCGCGACAAATTGTTCGAGGCCGCCGCGCGCGTGTTCGAGCAGGACGGCATCGGCGGCGCCAGCATCGAGGCGATCGCAGCGGCGGCGGGCTTCACCCGCGGCGCGTTCTATTCGAACTTCAAGAGCAAGGACGAACTGATCATCGCGATGCTCGAGGACCATGTCGAGCAGTCGATCCGGCGTAACCTCGACATCCTCGCGCAGCACGACAATCTCGACGACTTCATCGCGGCGTTGAAGGCGATGGACCGCAGCCGGCAGGACCCGCTCGGCCGCGCACCGCTCTTACACATGGAGATGATCCTGTTCGTCGCACGCGCCGAGAAGCGCCGCCCCGAACTCGCCAAACGCCTGCGCGCGCGGCGCAAACTTGTTGCCGACATCGTCGAGGCGACGTTGAAGAGCAACGGCAGAGGCGACAAGCTGAACCCGCCCTGGATGGCCTCCATCGTGCTGGCGCTGGAAGACGGCTTCCGTCTGCACCGGCTGATCGATCCCGAGACGACGCCCGCGGACAGCTTTCTGCGGGCGATCACGGATTTGCGGCGGAGGACGGGGCTGGCGTCGGATGAGGGGGCGTCTTCATAGACGCGGCGGGCTCGAAGCAAGCCGGTCACGAGATTTGTCGCAGGATCGGGCAAGGCACGCCCGCTTTGGGAAAGAAGCTCGATCCGCCCTGGGCCACAAACGAGCGCCATCGTTCGAACCCGGGGTTTCGTCCTGCCTCAGTTCCCCAGCGGCGCTGCAACGCCGACGTCCCTTGTCGATGCCCTGAAGGCGGCTGGCGGGCTTCCGCCAGGGGCGCGCGCGAGCTTTTCCTGGGGCCAATGCGTTCGCGGCACCTACGCCCCATCGTATCAGGCCAAGGAGATCACCAAATCCCGCAGCTTCACCAAGCCATCCCGGGTGCTAGCGCGGTTCGCGGCCGATGGCTGCGCCCCGAACGCCGTGGACATTGGCAGAAGCTCGCTGCGCGGCTTCAGCTTCCGGCTCGGCAGCGGGGATCAGCGCTCCGAGATCTTCACCCAGAGCGCCCCGGTTCATTTCGCCAGAACGCTCGACCAGATGCTGGCGTTCCTCCAGGCGCGCATGCCGGGACCGGACGGCAAGCCTGATACGGCGCAGGTCGAGGCATTCTCCGCCGCCAATCCCGAAACGCTGCGTCAGGCGAGCTATATTGCCGTGCATCCGCCGCCCGCGAGCCTTGCGTGCACGACCTATTGGGGCGTGCACGCCTTTCCAGCGACGAACGCAAAGGGCGAGACGCGATTCATCAAATTCAAGGTCGCGCCGGTCGGCGAAGAAGGCAGGCCGCCCGCCGACGCGGCCACAGCCGAGCCCACCGGCTTTCAGCGCGGCGAGCTCGAAGCCCGGATCGGGGCACGCGATGTCAGGTTCAGCGTGATGGCGCTGCTGGACCGGCCCGGCGACCCCGTGATGGACGTGACCAGCCGTTGGCCCGACGAGGATGCGCGCGAAGCGGTACGCCTCGGAACGATCGTGATAACGGGCACGGAATCCGACGAGGCGTGCGACGGGTCCGCGTTCAATCCGGCCTATCTCGCCGAAGGCATCGACCATCCGCCGGACGAGATGTTTGCAGCGCGCAGCGCCGCCTATGCCATCTCTCAGGCAGGGCGCCGTTGAGCCGAACAGCGGGCGGTCAGGCTCTTGGACAGGCTCTTGGACAGGTTCTTGGAGAGGCTCTTGGGCGCCCGATCACGTTTCACTTTCCGGCACGCCCTGCGCCTCGCGGCGCCATACTCCCGGGCTGACGCCGACGATCGAGGAAAATACCCGGGTGAAGTGGCTTTGATTGGCGAACCCCGCCGAGATCGCAATCTCCGCCAGCGACAGGTCGCGCACCGTCATCAATTGCTTGGCCGTGTCCACGCGCTGGCGCAGCAGCCATTGGTGCGGCGGCAGGCCGGTGGAGACGCGAAATGCACGCGAAAAATGACTGACGGAAAGATCGAACTCGGCTGCGACCTTGCCCAGTGAAAGCTTTCCGCGGAGATCGGATTCCAACCGTTCGCAAGCCCGCTTGACCTGCCATGGAGCAAGGCCACCGCGCGCCGGCTCGGCGGCGCTCCGCAATCCGCCGTAGGTCGCCGCAACATGTGCGGTGAGCGCGAGCATCATGTGGTCGATGAAGAGCTGGTTGGCCTCATCAGGCTGGCGCAACGCCGCCAGGAACGACGCGCCGAGATGGCGGATCGTCGTATCGTCATGGCCAACGCCGGGCTGATAGGCGAGTTCGCCGATCCGTGGCGCGCCGCCTTGCCTCGCCATGTCGTCCAAAGCCGAACGAGGCAGATAGAACAACAGGGAATGGAAGGGCTTGTCGATCACGTAGCGCGGATCGCGTTTCAGGTCGTACAGATATGTGGCGCCGGCCTGGATATCGCTCTTGATCACGCAGCGGCCGCGCTCCCAGCACTCGCAATCGGCGAAATCGCGAAATTTCAGGCCAACGAGATAGGCATCCTCCGAGGGCATCGAATCGGAAAGACGCGGCATGGGATGGTCATCCCGGGTTTCGGTGACGGCGAGCTCGGCGCTACGCAGCGAACGCGTGACCAGCGTTGGCGGCGCATCTTTCAGATGCAGAAACCGTTCGACTTTCTGCGCGAAGGCAGCTGCCTGTGCCATGGACGGATATCTCGGGCTTGGATCTCGTGTGAGAGGAGACTTGGGAGCGCGGCGCCATCGCCAAATCACGCCCGATTATCCGACATCGCCAAGCGACGGTCCAGACCAGCGCGTCGGAGCGATAGCCGTGTGACGGCCCGCCGCGCCTCTTGCCTCAGACTGTTTTTCACGAGCAATTTCAACAGGCTTGGACAAATCTCGCGCGATCTTTGTTCAGTGCTCCGGCAGGCGCAACACCGGCTCATCGTGCATTTGTGAAAGCGCGCGCCGGCTTGGAGCAGGATCGGACAAAGCGTCACCGCTTCAGGAAATACGCTGATCCTTCGCAGTGCATAGAACACCCGCCGACTCGTACAAGTACGGACACTGATCGAAAGCTCGAGCTGATCAGGAGGACCACGCAATGACCGGGAGCACTGCACTCATGCGCAATCCCTCGCCCAAGGGCTTGCCACCCGCGCCGGGCTCACAGCCGGACGATCGCTCGAGTTCCGAGCGACGCGCCGATGCGGAGATGGCGCGCGTGCTCGGGACCGAACCACTTCGCATGGCATTGGAGTCCTCCGGTGCCGGGATCGCCCATTGGAAACATGATCCGTTGCACGACGTCGTCGAACCCATGAGCCACCACGTGATCATGGCCTACAACGGCGTGATGCAACGCATGGAGCGGCGGACGGGAAAATCGGTTGCGATCGGCACGTTTCGTCGCGGGGTCGTGATCATCATTCCAGAAGGATCAAGCTCCCGATGGGACATTCCGAAGCCTGTCGATGTGGTTCAACTGTATCTTCCCGATGCGACGTTGAAGCGCGTTGCTCGCGAAGCCGAGATCACGGGAGCGGACGATCTACTGGAGCGGACGGCGCATCCCGACCCCATTACGTCCCGGCTGCTCCTGAGTGCGGCGGATACGCTGGGAGGCAATGAAGCCCTGGATGCGCTGTTCCGGCATCAGCTGACAGATCTTCTCGCCACGCGCCTGCTGGTTGCGCACACGGGTTCTCCGACCCCGCTGCAGCCGACCATGGGCGGGCTATCGCCGAAGATCCTGCTCCGTGCGATCGAACGGTTGCGCTCGGACAGCGATGCGGACGTCTCGCTCGATGCGCTGGCCTCCGATGCCGGACTATCGCGCTTTCACTTCTGCCGCGCCTTCAAGGAAAGCACCGGGCTTTCCCCGCACTCCTGGCTACGCCAACACCGGCTCGAGCAGGCCATGAACATGCTGCGCGACGGCGACGAAACGGTCGTCTCGATCGCCGCGGCGCTGGGCTATTCGTCGCAGACGGCGTTCGCAGCAGCCTTCAGGAAGCTGACCGGTGAGACGCCGAGCGACTGGCGCAGGCGGCACGCGCGCTAACGAGCCTCGCCGATCCGGCCCGTCGCGCTACCATTTCTGTCGCACACTCAAGGAAAGCACCGGGCGTTTGCCGCATGCGTAGCTGCGCCAGCACCGGCTCGAGCAAGCCGTGAAGATGCTGCGCGACCCCGACGTTTCGATCGTCTCGATCACAGCTGCGCTTGGCTATTCCCCGCAGACGGCGTTCGCGGCCGCGTACAGCAAGCCGAGCGGCGAAAGCCCGAGCGGTCGGCCCAGGCCTAAGCGTTGGCAGCAATCGCGCTGCAACCACGGCAATCGCTCTGGCGCAGCGGCAAATCCGATCCGCTAGATCATCACCATGCCCAGACCAATCGACGGAGACCGAAGATGACCTGGAAAAACTTCATCAGCCGGCGGTTGATCGGCTCGCGCCGCCGAAGCCTCGCGACCGCAACCTTGTACGGACTCTCGCTGGCCGTTCGCTTCACGTCGGCAACGGGCGAGGAGGTAGAGATTCCGGCGCACGCCATGCATCCGGTCTACCCGCTGGTGTTCATCATGACCCGGGATGGCTCCGGCCTTCCCTACCAGGACTGGGGCCCGGGGGCGACTCTGCCGGTCGTCTTTCGCCAAAGTTGGTTGCGCCAAGGTTGGTCACGCCAAGATTGGCCATCGGGTTCGCCGCTATCGCGCTGCGTTGCGCCTTAACACCGGCGATTCACCTCACCTCTTCGTGCCGTCACCGGATACTGCCCTGGAGCGGTGCAGCAGCTGCTCCCGCACAAATTTTCGAAACGCAGACATCAAGGAGTAGACACATGCGACTCGTCATCATCGGCGCCGGCTTTGCCGGCATGTACGCCGCCCTGTCCGCCGCCCGCCTGCGTGAGATCCGGGGCGTCTCGCCAGGCCAACTCGAGATCGCGCTAGTGGCCCCGGAGCCGACGCTCGTGGTTCGCCCGCGGCTCTATGAACGGAAGCCGGAGACCTTGACGGCGCCCCTGTTTGACATGCTCGAGGCCATCGACGTCAGCTATGTGCAAGGCAGCGCCGAAACGGTCGACACCAAATCCAAATTGGTGAAGATCGCCAACGCGAACGGCACGAAGAAGTCGCTCTCTTACGACCGCCTCGTCGTGACCACCGGCAGCCGGCTGTTTCGTCCGAACATTCCGGGTCTTGCCGAGCACGGCTTCAGTGTCGACTCGCTGGACGATGCGATCACGCTCGACAAGCACCTGCATGGTCTCGCCATGCGACCGGCCACGACCGGGCGCGACACGGTCGTCGTCGCCGGCGGCGGTTTCACCGGCATCGAGGCGGCCACCGAAATGCCGGCGCGGCTTCGCGAAATCCTGGGCACCAGCGCAAAGACTCGCGTCATCATCGTCGAGCGCAACGATGCGATCGCGCCCGACATGGGCGCGGGCCCCCGGCCGGTCATCGAGGAAGCCCTGCGCAAGGTCGGCGTGGAGACACGGATCGGCGCCGGTGTCGCCTCGCTCGATGAATCCAGCGTCACGCTGTCGAGTGGCGAGCACATCGAAACCGAGACCGTGATCTGGGCGGCGGGGATTCGCGCCGCGCCGCTGACGGCGCAGATTCCCGCCGAGCGCGACAGTTTCGGCCGATTGCTTGTCGACCGCTGCCTGCAGGTGACGGGCGTTCAGGGCGTCTTCGCGGCCGGCGATGCGGCGCGTGCCGCCTGCGACGACGAGGGCAATTACGCGTTGATGTCGTGCCAGCACGCCACGCGGATGGGCGCCTTCGCCGGCAACAATGCCGCGGCCGAGCTGCTCGGCCTCGCAACCAGGCCTTACCACCAGAAGACCTACGTCACCTGTCTCGACCTCGGCGAAGCCGGCGCGCTGTTCACGCGCGGCTGGGAGCGCAACGTCGAGATGGTCGGCGACGTCGCCAAGAAGACGAAGCGGGAGATCAACACGGTCTGGATCTACCCGCCGCGCGCCGAACGCGCCGCCGCGCTCGCGTCAGCCGATCCGGAACGCGTGACTGATCTCTAGACGCCCACCTGACGATGGCCGCGCGCCCTGCGGGCGCGGCCTCGCGGCAGCCTTCAAGAATCCGCAGCCCAAGCATCCAAACAGAGGAGTCTTCAAAGATGAATCAGATGATCTCTCACTTTCAGAAGGAGACGAACATGAACCTGCACGACGCCGCACACTTCGACAAACCCCGGTCCGACGAGCTGGTTCCGTCACGCTACGCGCTGCGCGTCGGCGAGATCGACGTGCTTGTCGTCAGCGATGGCGTGCTGACACCGCCAGCGGAGTCGATGGCCACCAACGCCGACCCGGCTGCCCGGGGGACCTGGCTGGACGACATGTTCCTGTCGCGGGACGCGTTCGACTGGGCGCTGAACGAGGTCGTGGTGCGCAGCGGCGACCTGACCATCCTCATCGATAGCGGGCTCGGTGTGGAGTACCCGGACTTTCCGCGCGCCGGGCAGCTGGGCTCAAGACTCGATGCTGCCGGCATCGATCTTGGATCGGTGACCGACGTGGTGCTGACCCACATGCATTTCGACCATGTCGGCGGGCTGCTCGTCGACGGGGTGAAGGAGCGGCTGCGTCCGGACCTGCGGATTCACGTGGCCGCGGCCGAGGTCAAGTTCTGGGCAGCGCCCGATTTCTCCCGCACCGCCATGCCTCCCGCGCTCGCTGACCTGGCTCGGCGCGCGTCCAAGCAATTCATGGACGAATACCGCAACCAGCTGTGCATTTTCGAGGAGCAGCACGAGGTGGCGTCGGGCGTGCTCGTCAGTCGCACCGGCGGTCACACGCCCGGTCACAGCGTGGTCCGCCTGGCGTCCGGCGGCGACCGGCTGATGTTCGCCGGCGATGCCATATTCCCGGTCTCGTTTGATCACCCCGAATGGCACAACGGCTTCGAGCACGATCCCGAGGAGGCGACGCGCGTCCGGATCCGGCTCATGCGCGAGCTGGCGGAGACGGGCGCGTGGCTGGTCGCCACGCACATGCCGTTCCCGTCGATCGGCCGGGTAGCGGCCGCAGGCGACCTGTTTCGCTGGGTACCGACCTGGTGGGACTACTGACCGCTTGTCGGATCAGGTCGCCCCCAATCTTCCGAACACCTCATCAGCATTGACCGCACTGCTCACGGCAGTGGCGCGGTCTCCTACAGAACCGCGTCAAGACAGAGCAAAGGAGCTTTCAAGATGAACCAGACGATCCGTAACACTGAGGAGACGAACATGAACCTGCATAACACCACACGCCCCGGCGGGCCGGGGCCCCAGGAGTTGGTTCCATCGCGCTACGCGTTGAAGATCGGCGAGATCGACGTGATGGTGATCAGCGACGGCGTACTTATGCTGCCAGGCGCGATGCTGGCCCACAACGCCGACCCGGCCGTCCGCGCCGCGTGGCTGAAGGACATGTTCCTGCCGCCGGATGCGTTCGACTGGGCGCTGAACGTGGTGGTGGTGCGCAGCGGCGACCAGACCATCCTCGTCGACGCAGGACTGGGATCCGACCCGGACTTGCACTTGCCGCGCGCCGGCCAGTTGAGCAAGCGACTGGAAGCCGCCGGTATCGATCTTGCGTCCGTGACCGACGTGGTGCTGACGCACATGCACATGGACCACATTGGCGGGCTGCTCGTCGACGAGGTGAGGGAGCGGCTGCGCCCGGACCTGCGCATCCACGTGGCGGCTGCCGAGGTCAAGTTCTGGGAGGCGCCCGATTTCTCCCACGTCTCGATGCCGCCGGGATTCCCGGACGCGCTTCGGGCGACCGCCAAGCGGTTCGCGAAAGAATATCACAACCAGCTGCGCACCTTCGAGGATGAGCACGAGGTGGCGCCGGGCGTAGTGGTCACGCGCACCGGCGGCCACACCCCCGGGCACAGCGTGGTCCGCCTGGCATCCGGCGACGATCGGCTGACATTCGCCGGCGATGCCGTGTTCACCGTCGGATTCGACCACCCCGACTGGTACAACGGCTTCGAGCATGATCCCGAAGAGGCGGCCCGCGTCCGGGTCCGTCTTCTGCGGGAGCTGGCAGCGAACGGAGAGCTCCTCGTCGCCACTCACATGCCGTTCCCGTCGATCGGCCGGGTGGCGGTCGACGGCGACCACTTTCGCTGGGTGCCAGCGTTCTGGGACTACTGACCGCCCGTCGGGTTAGAGCCGAACCGGGGTGCGACTCACCGCATGAGTGGGGTCGCACCCTGCTTTCGACGCTGTCCCTACGCCGACCGCCTCACGGCATCACTCCCCACCGCGGCAACGTCCAGCCGCCCCAGCATCGCCCTCGCCTGCTCGGCGCAGTGCTCGATCAGCCAGCGCTCGAACGCGACGGGGGGAAGTGCGGGGGCGTAGAGGAAACCTTGTACGACGTCGCAGCCGAGTTCAGCCAGGGTGTTGCGCTGGCCCTCGGTTTCGACGCCTTCGGCGACCACGGTCATGCCGAGGCCCTGGCCGACGCGCACCACCGCGGTCGCGATTGCAACCGCGCCGGCGTCACGCTCGATGTCGCGCATGAAACTGCGGTCGATCTTCAATTCGCGGATCGGCAGATGCGCAAGACGGCTGAGGCTGGAATAACCGGTGCCGAAATCGTCGACCGAGAGGCCGACGCCGAGCTCGCGGATCGCGTTCATCGTCTCCAGCGCCGCGACGCTGTCATGCATGAAGGCGCCTTCGGTGATTTCCAGCATCAAGGCGTCCGCCGGCAGATCGTATTCGGCGAGAATGTCCTTGAGCCGCGCGGCCAACGTGACGTTGCGGAAATTGATCGGCGACAGGTTCACCGACACGCTTGGAATGTCGAGGCCGGCGCGGCGCCAGCTCGCTATCTGCCGGCAGGCCTCGCGCACCGACCACAGGCCGATCTGTTCGATCAGGCCGCACTCCTCGGCGAGCGGGATGAATTTTGCCGGCGAGACGTCGCCGAGCAAGGCATCGTGCCAGCGCGCCAGCGCCTCGACGCCATGGATCGCGCCATCGCAGCTGCGGATCTGCGGCTGGTAGCTGAGGGTCAGCGTCCCTTCCGCGATGGCGCGGCGGAGCGCTGCGATCAAGGCCAGGCGCTGCTCGGTGAGCCCGTTCATCTCCGCGCTGAAGATGCGATGGGTCGAGCGCCCCGCCTGCTTGGCCATGTACATGGCGGCGTCGGCCTGCTGCATCAGCGTGTCGATGTCGGTGGCATGATCGGGATAGAGGCTGATGCCGATGCTGACCGACATCGGCATCGGCTTCGAGCCGATCCGCAAGGGTGCCGCGAGCGCATCGGTGATCCCGGACGCGACGCGATCGGCGGCCTCGGCGTTACGCTGCGGGAGCAGGATGACGAATTCGTCGCCACCGAGCCGTCCCAGCATGTCCTCGGGTCCGATCTGCTCGCGCAGGCGCTGGGCGAGCTGGATCAGCAGCTCGTCGCCGGCGGCGTGGCCGAGCGTGTCGTTGACGTCCTTGAAATGATCGACGTCGAGGAAGGCCAGCGCGACATGACTGCCGTGCGGGCAGGCATCGATCGCCGTCGTGATCAGGTTGCGCAGTTGCGCGCGGTTCGGCAGGCCGGTGAGAATGTCGTGGTAGGCGAGCCGCGCGATCTCGGCACGCGCTTCCTTGCGTTCGATCGCGAAGGCGCCGAGATTGACGCAGGCATCGACGATGCGCCGGTGCCATTTGCTCGGCGCGCGCGCTTCGCGGAAGTAAAAGGCGAAGGTCGCGATGACCCGGCCGTCCTTGGCCTTGATCGGCGTCGACCAGCAGGCGCGCAAGCCGATCGCGAGCGGCATTGCCTTGTAGGGCTGCCAGCGCGGATCGGTGTCGAGATCCTCGGCCAGCACTGGCTTGCCGTAGAAGGCGGCGGTGCCGCAGGAACCGACATTGGGGCCGATAGCAATGCCGTCCAGCGCGCGGGAATAGTCCTCGGGAAGGCTGGGGCCGCCCAGCGGATGAACGAGACCGGCGGCATCGACGTGGAGCAGCGAGCAGACGACATCGGGCGCGATCTCCTCGACGCGACGGCACAGCCTGTCGGCGATTTCGGTGATCGGGACTTCGTCCGCGAGCGAGCTCATGATGAGCTGCTGCAGCGACCGCAGCTGCTTGGTCTCGGTGATGTCCTCGATCAGCGCGAAGATGTGCTTGACCCGGCCCTTCGTGTCGCGGAAGGCATCGATCCGGGCACAGACCCAGATCTCCTCGCCGTCCTTGTCGTAGGCCAGCACTTCGGCTTCGCCGCGGCGGCCGCCGTGCCTCAGGCGCGCGATGAGCTTCGCGATGGCCTTGCGATCGGTGTGCCGGCCGGCAATCAGTTCGCCTGCGCCGCGGCCCTCGGCCTCCGCGTTGGTGTAGCCGAACAACGTCGTGAAGGCGGAATTGACGTAGACGATGTTCTGCTCGGTGTCGCTGATGATCACCGCCCGGTTGGTCTGGTCGGAGACGGCGTTGAGAAGTCCAATCCTGACGCGGCGCTCGGCCTCCCCGGTGACGTCGCGCGCAAACACGATGTAATGATCGGCGCCGCCGATCTTCACGGAAGAGAGCGCGATAGCCGCCCTGATGCGGCTGCCGTCGCGGCGCACGAGACTGATCTCGTCCCGGAAATCCGTCACCGGATCGGGCTGAAAGCCCGCGAGACCGAGAATAGCGGCATCCCGACCCAGCACGTCGGCGCGCGCCAGCTTCCAGATGCGCTCCGCGGCGGCGTTGAAATGCGTGATGCGATGCGCGTCGTCGACGATGACGACACCATCGTCGGCGCGTTCGAGCGCGGCTCGAAGCACGTCCGGAATTTCAGTGAGACAATCCAAGGCGGACATCGTTTGACCCGGCAACATCGGGAAAATGCGGCAATCGGCCCGACGCTAACGCTCCGATGGTGTCCAAGACGTTTTCGCCGCCTAAGGGCCTCGGGCCAAGACGCGACATGCTTAAAGACCGGCAAAAAACAACGACGGTATCTCGATGCGTGCTGAGTCTTAGTCCGTGCCGGTTTCCGTCTGGAGCTTGTGCAGACGGCCGGCCACCGCCCGCACCTTGCGCGGTGCCGCCTGCCAGATCGAGAGCGCCGAGAGGGAGCTCATGATCATCGCGACGGCGAAGGCAAGCGTGTAGTCGCCGGCGCGATCGTAGAGGAAGCCGGTCACCCACGGTCCGGCCCCACCGCCCGCCAGCGCCGCCAGCATGATCGTGCCGAAGATGCTGCCCTGATGCTTGCCCTGGAAAATCTCGAACACCACCGCGCCCATGATCGAGGTGAGGCCGTAGCCGAGCGCGCCTTGCGCGAACACCATCACGTAGACCAGCCACAGCGACGGCTGGAATTTCAGGACCATCAGCGCCGCAAAGCAGATCACAAAGCCGGCGCAACTGATCGACCACACCCATTCCCGCCCGATCCGGTCGGAGACATGACCGAGCAGGATCTGACCGGGAATGCCGAGCAGGCTGACCATGCCGAGCGCCCACACCGCGACACCGGGACTGAAGCCTATGTCGAGCAGGAATTTGGTCTGGTGCACCTGGACGGCGTACCAGATGTACAGGCCGCAGAAATAGCCGAGCGCGATCCACCAGAATCGCGCGGTCGCGACGGCGCGTTTCAGCGTCCAGTCGGTTCCGACCCAGGTGGGATCGACGACGTTGGAGATCGGCGGGGCCGCGCCCGCGGCCGGGACGGCATCGCCGTCCGGCTCGAGGCCGATGTCCTGTGGCCGCTTGTGCAGCAGCAAATTGACCGGCGCCAGCACGACCAGGACGAGCAGGCCCATCGCGGTGCAGGCGGTGCGCCAGCCGGTCTGCTCGATCATGTGCTGCACCCACGGCAGCAACGTCACCGAGCCGATGCCGACACCGGCGAAAGCGATGCCGATGGCGAAGCCGCGCTTGCGGATGAACCAGTTCGGCAGGAACAGCGACTGGCCGGAATAGCCGAGACACACCGAGCCGGCGCCGACCATGACGCCGATGGTGACATAGAGATGCCAGGGCTCGCTGGTAAGCGGCGCAAGCAGCAACCCGCCGCCCATCAACACCACGCCGAGCTCCATCACCGCGCGCGGGCCGGCGCGGTCCATCAGGCGACCGATCAGCGGGCTGACGAAGCCCGACACCACGAAACCGAAGGAGAACGCGCCCGCGGTGACGCCGCGTTCCCAGCCGAATTCGGAGATGATGGGAGGAAAGAACAGTGAAAAGGCGGTGCGCGCGTTGACGCCGATGGCCATGGTGACGAAGGTCACGGCGACCACGACCCAGCCGTAGAAGAACCGAAGCCGCATGTTTGTATGTTTCATCCCTGGACGGTGCTACCGACCATCCGGGAATGCCCGGGTCAAGCGAATTCCGCGCATGCCCGTCGGCCGGGATGCGCCAGGATACGTTCAGGCGGCGTCGCGCCGCGAGGTTTTGACAGGCGCATCGAACAGGATCCGCTCGACCGGCTGCGGGCGGCCGAACAGATAGCCCTGCGCGAAATTGACGCCGAGCGCCTTCAGCCGCTCGAACTCCTCGCGGGTCTCGACGCCCTCGGCGGTCACCGACATGTCCAGCCCGCGCGCCAGCGTCACGATCGCGGAGATGATGGCGGAGCTGCGCGGCTGACCCGTGAGGTTGCGGATGAACGACTTGTCGATCTTGATCTTGTCGAACGGAAACGCCGTCAGATAGCTCAGCGAGGAATAGCCGGTGCCGAAATCGTCGAGCGCGAGCTCGATGCCGAGCTGCTTCAACCGCTGCATGAAAGCGTGGTTCTCGACCCCGCGTTCCAGCAGCACGGATTCGGTGATCTCGATCTCCAGCCGCTGGGGCGGCAGGCCGGAATCGGCGAGCGCCGCGCAGATCATCTCGAACAGCTCGGCCTCCTTGAACTGGATCGGCGACAGATTGACGGCGACTACGAGATCCGATGGCCAGCCGGCCGCGTCCGCGCAGGCGCGCCGCAGCACGAATTCGCCGAGCGGAACGATCAGCCCGGTCTCTTCCGCAAGCGGAATGAACTGATCCGGCGGAATCAATCCGCGTGTCGGATGCCGCCAGCGCACCAGCGCCTCGAAGCCGCGCCGCGCGCCGCTCAGCGCGTCGACGAACGGCTGGTAATGCACCTCCAGCTGGCACTGCGCGATGGCGTCGCGCAGATCCCCCTCCAGCGTGTTGCGGGCCTCCAGCTCGGCCGACATCGCCTCGTCGTAGATGGTGAAACAGTTGCGGCCCACCGATTTCGAACGATAGAGCGCGAGGTCCGCCTTCTTCAGGAGTTGTTCCTGATCGCTGCCGTGATCCGGCGCGATGGCGATGCCGATGCTGGTGCCGATCTCGACGCGGTGACCGGGCAGCAGGAACGGTTCCGTCAAGAGCTTCGCGATCCGCGCCGCCAACTCGGTCGAGCAGGCGCGCTGGTCGGCACCCGCTTCCTGGATGACGGCAAACTCGTCGCCGCCGAGCCGCGCCAGCACGTCGTTGGCGCGCACGGCGGATTTCAGCCGTTGCGCCACCTGGCGCAGCAGCGCATCGCCGGCGCCGTGACCGAGGGAATCGTTGACGTTCTTGAAGCGGTCGAGGTCGAGCATCAGGATCGAGAACGGCAGGCCTCGCACGCTCAGCTGGCTGTTCATCTCGTCGAGCCGGGTGAGGAAGAAGGCGCGGTTCGGCAATCCGGTCAGGATGTCGGTCTGGGCGAGTTCGAGCACCCGCCGGTTGGCCAGCGACAGCCGGCGCGAATTGCGGCTCGCGAGCATGAGATAGGTCGACAGCGACAGCGTCAGCAGCAAGCCGACGATGAGCACCGCGCCCGCGCGATCATAAGTCGTCTCCAGCGGACCGCCGGCGGTCGGAACCGCCCGCACCTGCCAATCGGTATCACCGATCTTGAGACTGCCCGACCAGTGCAGCGCCCGCGCGACGTCCCGCATCGACTGCGGCGCCGTGGCCGCTGAGGAATAATCCGGCAGCGTCTGTTCCAGGCTGACGATCTGCGCCGTGAAGGGCGGGTAGACGTTCATGCTGACCGCGGGGCTTGCCCCGGTGGTGACGCGAATGGTCTGGATCAACAGCGGCAGGTCAAAGATGCCGACCACGAAGCCGGCCAGATTGCGACGCCGGTCCGCGACCGTCTCGCGCGACGTTCCCTTGGCGTAGACGGGAATGGCAACGAGGACATCGGGCAGCCGGCCTCCCTCTCTCGGCTCGAACAGGCGCGTGCGGATGGCTGCGACCTTGTCGTTGTCGCGCGCGCGCTCCAGCACCGCGCGGCGCTCCGGGACGGTGGCGTAATCCATGCCATAGACCGGCGATGTCTTCGGCTGGGTCGAGTAGAACACCGGAAAATATTCGTCGCTCTGCGGCGCAGTCGCGAAGCTCTCGCCCTGGAGCGACTTGATGCGATAGCCCGACACGCCGTCCGTGATCGCCGCGGTCTCGTATTCGGCGCGCTCCCTGCGGTTGACGCGCGGCAGCCAGGCGATGCGCAGCATGCCGGGATGACGCTCGAACAGGCGTGCGCTGAAGGTCTCGAACTCGTTGCGGGAGACTTCGTCGTTGGTCGATTCGAACAACGTGCGCAGCGCGACGAGCCGGGAAATGTATTCGCCCATGCCGTTCTGCATGACGATCGCCTCGGTTTCGGCCGCGTTCTCGAACTCGATCCTGTTGACGCGATCTTCCCACCGCGCCACGGCGGCCGCGCCCGCGACCGAGAACAGAAGACCGACGCCGACGGCGACGAGCGCAGGGCGATAGAGCCCGAGCAGCGGCGCGGCACGCCACCATCCGGTCATCCCCCTCCGATCCTGATCGTTCCGATCGCGATCGCCCATCTTCAAGCGCCGTCCCCTGTCCGCGACGAACCGAACCTCTGGTTGAGGCACCGGCGCGGCTATCGGAACAAGACCGCGGTTAAGAACTGCACAATTTCGGAACCCGAGCATTCCGCAACGCGTGAATTAGTTAACGAAGTCTCCGAATGATCCGGCGTTGTGGAAACAAGTTGCCGGTTTTCCCCGGAGTCTTACGGACCGTCCGCGCGGCGCGGAGTTAGCGTCCTGTTCAGCCTCGCAGACCTATCGTTCCTGCAACCGCGTCCAGCATCCGGCAACCATTCTCATGACACGATCGCGATCCGCGGCATATGTCGCCTCGACCATCGCATTGCTGGCCGCAGCGATGCTCCCGGCGAGAGCCGACGAGGCCGGCGTCAGCGAGGATGCGATCCTGTTCGGCCAGGCCGCCGCGCTGGAGGGCCCCTCCTCCGCGCTCGGACAGCGCATGCGGCAAGGCATCGTCGCGGCATTCACCGAGATCAACGCCAAGGGCGGGGTCCACGGCCGCAAGCTCCAGCTCATCAGCCGCGATGACGGCTACGACCCCGACCGTTCGGTGGCGCAGACGCTGCACCTGATCGAGGACGACAAGGTGTTCGCGCTGATCGGCGCGGTGGGCACGCCGACCGCGATGGCGACAATTCCGATCACCAGCGCCAGGAACGTTCCGTTCATCGGCCCTTTCACCGGCGCCGAATTCCTGCGCGATCTCGAACTTCCAAACGTGGTCAACATCCGCGCGAGCTATGGTGCGGAGGCCGAGGCGTGGATCAAGCACCTCACCGACGATCGCCACTTCACCCGCATCGGCATCTTCTATCAGGACGATTCCTTCGGCCGCGACGGCCTGACCGGCGTCAAGCGTGCGCTCGCCAAGCGCGGCCTCGAGCTCGCCGCCGAAGGCACCTTCGAACGCAACACCCGCGCGGTCGCGGCCGCCTGGCGAATGATCAAGCGCGCCGAACCCGAAGCCATCGTGATGGTCGGGACCTATGGGCCCTCCGCCGAGTTCATCAAGCTCGCGCACCGCAGCGGCTTACATCCGACCTTTGTCAACATCTCCTTCGTCGGTGCCAATGCGCTCGCCAAGGAGCTCGGCCCCGAGGGCGAAGGCGTCATCGTTTCCCAGGTCGTGCCGTTTCCATGGGATCGCTCGCTCAAGCTCGTCGCCGACTATCAGGATGCGCAGAAGGCGTTCGATCCGACGCTGACACCGGACTTCGTGTCCTTGGAGGGCTATCTCTCCGGCCGCCTCGCGGCCGCAGCGCTGGAGAAAGCCGGGCCGAACCCGACGCGCGCAAACCTGCTCCGCACCATCAACGATGTCGGCCGCTTCGACATCAGCGGCAGCGTCGTCACCGTCGGCATGCGCATGATAGACACGCCGCCGAAGGTGTTTTTGACGGTGATTCAGAAGGACGGGACGTTCAGGGCGGTGGACCGGCTTTAGGGCCGCTTCACCGCCGCCTCGTCCAGCGGTCGGCGTTCACCGCTCCCGGCGGGACCTCGCCTTTGACGATCGCCTCGACCTGCCGCACGGTTTCCAGCGACTGATATTCGATCGCCTGCGGCGTCAGCCCGCCGACATGCGGCGTCGCAATGACGTTGGGAAGCTTCGCCAACTCGGGCGTCGGCATCTGATCGGGCGCGCGGCCGACATCCATCGCCGCGCCGGCGATACGACGCTCCAGCAGCGCGCGTGCCAGCGCCGCCTCATCAACGAGATTGCCGCGCGAGAGATTGAGGAAGACCGCATGCTTCTGCATGCGCGCCAGCGCCGCCTCGCCGATCAGATTCTCGGTCTGCTCGTTGGCGATCGCGAGGCAGACGACGTAGTCCGACGCAGCGAGCAGTTCGTCGAGAGCGACCTGCCTGATGGTGCCGTCGCCGACGGGGGCGAAGGGATCGGAGACCAGCACCTCCATGCGCAGCACTTTTGCGACCTCGGCGAGATAGCGGCCGATGCTGCCGTAACCGATGATACCGATCTTGCTGCCGGCAAGCTGGCGGCCCATCCGAGCTTCCGGCTTGCGGCCGGCCTGGTAGTCCGCTGTTGCCCGCGAGACGCCGCGGGAGAGATCGACCATGAAGCCGAGTGCAAGCTCGGCGACGGCCTGCACGAAGCCGGGCCCGGCGCGGGTCACGAGCACGCCAGCCTCCGAGGCCGCTTCCACATCGACGTTGCGGATATCGACGGCACAGCGGACGAAGGCCCGCAGGCGCGGCAATTGCGCAAAGATCTCGCCGCGACCTTCCGTCATGCGGTCGGCGACGATGATGTCGGCATCCTGCGCAGCGCGCACGAGGCTGGCGGCGTCCAGAGTGGCGTCGCTCTCGTGCAGGATTACCTCGGCGGCCGCGCGCAGGCCGCTCAGGCTACGATCGCCATAGTAGTTGCCCCGCATCTCCGGCGTGTGAGCGAGCAAAACCTTCACGACAAAACTCCTTCAGTAGCCGAATGCCCGCGGCAGCGCGGTCGAGAGCCATGGCACGAAGGCGATGACGAGCAGGCAGAGGAACAACAGGCCGAGATACCCCATGATCGGCTTCACCGTCTGCTCGATCGGCACATTGCCGATCAGGCAGGCGCCGTAGAGCCCGAGCCCGAGCGGCGGCGCGAACAGACCGATGCCCATGGCGATGACCAGCACGACGCCGAAATGCAGGGGATCGACGCCGAGCTGCACCGCAACCGGCAACAGCAATGGCCCGAAGATGATCAGCGCGGCCGCACCCTCCAGCACCGAACCCATCACGATCAGCACGGCGATCGCAAGCAGAATGAAAAGCCAGACGCCTGACGTCTTCGACAAGCCCAGCATGAAATCGCCGACCGCATGCGGCACCTGCTGCAAGGTCAGCGTGAACGCGAGCGACTGCGCTGCGGCGACGATGAACAGCACCAGACCGGCGCGCGTCGCCGCCTGCACGAAGCTGTGTGTCGCCGATTTGAAGCTGAGCTCGCGGAACACCACGCTGCCGACGACGAGCGCGTAGGCCACCGCGAACGCCGAGATCTCGGTCGCGGTGGCAAAGCCGCTCTTGAAGCCGAAGAAGATCATGAAGATCAGGCCGAACGAGGCGATCGCTCCGCTCCACAGGCCCGAGACCGGCATCTGTGGCTCGACCTCCTCGACCTTGTCCGGCCGCTTGCCGAAGATGACGGACACGGCGATCAGCGCAGCCGCCATCAACGCCGCCGGCAACAGGCCGGCGACGAACAGGCCGCCAATCGAAAGATTGGCCACAAAGCCGAGAATGATCAAATTGATGCAAGGCGGGATGGTCTCCGCCATCACCGCGGAGGCCGCGAGCAGCGCCACCGCGCCGCCAGGGTTCTGCTTCGAGCGGCGCGCCGCCGGGATCAGCACCGAGCCGACCGCGGCGACATCGGCCATCTTCGAGCCTGAGATGCCGGAGAATAGCACCATCGACGCGACCATCACGACGTTCAGCCCGCCGCGCATGCGCCCCACCCCGCGCTGCAGCAGCTCGATCAGCCGCACCGACATGCCGTTGGCTTCCATGAGATAGCCGACGAGGATGAAGAACGGGATCGCAAGCAGCACGAAATTGTCGATGCCGCGCGCCATCTGCTGGGCGAAGATGACGCCGGGCAGCGCGCCCTCGACCCAGATGAAGATGAGCGCGGCGAGCGCCAGCGCAAAGCCGATCGGCAATCCGCCGAACAGCGTCACGAAGAAGCCGACCAGCATCAGCGTGCCCGCCGACGGCACCGAAGACGGCGACAGATAATCCCAGGCGAGATAGAGGCCGGTGACGACGATGATCGCGATGAGCCCCCTGACGATATCGGGAAACGGCCGTGCGCAGAGATGGTCGATCGCGAACACCGTCATGAACAGCGCGCCGACGCCCATCGGATAGAAGGTCAGCTCCAGCGGCAGGCCGGAGCCGGTGGTCTGCCCCGCGGTGAGCGAACCCAGCTTGATGGCGTTGTAGGCGACATAGCCCGCGATCAGCACCACCAGCAGCGCGCCGGCGGCATCGACCAGCGTGCGCAGACGCGCCGGCAGGAGGTCGCGAAAGAACGAGACGCCGACATTTTCGCCGCGCGCGAGCGCGCTCGCCGCTCCGAAGAAGGCCGAGCCGACCATCAGCCCGCGAGCGACGTCATCCGACCATTCGACCGGTGCGTTGAAAAAGAAGCGCAGCAGCACGGAAGCGCAGACCACCACGAGATCGGCGACGAGCAGGACGGCCGCGATCGCGTCGCTGAGGCGAAGCAGCAGGGTGATGCTCCCGTGGCGGCCGCCCGGGAGCGACACGGCGGCTGTCATCGTCATCTCAGGCTTGCGTTGCGCGGATGATGTCGATGACGGCCTTGGATTCCGGCCGTGCCTTGATGAAGTTTTCGGTCTGCGGCGCGACGCGCTTCCTGAACGCCTCGCGGTCGCATTCGGCCACCGTCACGCCCTTCTCGGTCAAAGCCGCCAGCGCCTCCTTCTCGACCGCAAGCCCATGGGCACGCGTGTCGGCTGCGGCTTTCTTCGCAGCATCGAGGAAGCCCTCGCGCAGCTTCGGATCCATGCGGTTGTAGGTCACGTCGCTGAAATAGATCGCGAGCGGCGAGAAATTATGCTGCGTCAGGGCGTAAAATTTCGCAGTCTCGAAGAATTTGCTGGCGAGGATCGTCGGCGGATCGTGCTCCAGACCGTCAAGCACGCCGGCCTGCAACGCTGTATAGATCTCGCCGAAGGCCAGCGGCGTCGCGGCAGCGCCCATCAAGCGCAGGCATTCGGTGATGACGGGATTGGGCAGCGTCCTGATCTTGAGGCCGGCGAGATCCTCCGGCGTCTTGACCGGCTTCTTCGCCAGCACGCTGCGCGAGCCGAAATTATACGCCCAGGCGATGATGCGGATGTTGCCGCCCTTGAGCAGTGCATCCTCGATCGGCTTGGCCGCACCGGCGTCAAACGCCTTGGTCTGCTGCGGGAAGCTCGAGAATAGAAAGCCGAGATCGTAGGTGCCGACCAGCGGCACCAGATTGGCCGAGATCGACGAGCCCGACACCATGAGGTCGATGACGCCGAGCTTCACCGAATTGATGACGTCGATCTCCTGGCCGAGCTGGTTGTCGGGGAAGAACGCGATCTCGATCTGCTCGCCGAGCCCGTTGCCCTTCAAATTCTTGACGAGATTGTCGTAATAGACGCGGCCATTGGCGAATTTGGGATCGTTCGGCAGCGAGGAGGAACATTTCAGCTTCAGCGTCGCGGCTTCGGCACGGCCGATGATGGCGGGAGAGAGCACGAGGCCGGCGGTAACCGCCGCCGATGACTTGATGAACGCGCGACGGTTCACGGGCACGATGGTCATGGTGCGGTCTCTCCCACATTATTTTTGTTTGCCGCGGTCGTTGCCGTGGCCTGTTGCATGGACTGTATGGCCAAAGCGACGGCACAGGCAAGCTTAGGGCTTGCAGGCGCACAGCAGCGCGTCAGACCCGCAGCAGCCCGAGAAGCGCAGCTGAACGACGGCATTCCCCGAGGATTTGCGGAGAGGAGAGGCCTGACGCCCCGCCGCGCAATGTGGGCTGCCGCGCAGGGCCGCCATCAATCCAATGGGAGCATGGATCAATGCGCAATTGGCATGGATGCATCCACACCGATGCCTGCCGGCTCCGGCAAACACCTGCCCCATTTTGCCGCAGTGCAAGCGTGACCCAGCGCACAGACGGACGCATGGCGACCGCATAAGAAAGCTGGCATCGTCGCGCCCATTGCCGATGGAGCTGACACCATGCGCCTTCCTGCCTTTTCCCGTTTGTTTCTTGCCTCCGGCCTTCTGGCCCTCACCCAATTGACGGCACCGACGGAGGCCTCGGCCGAAGCGCGGCTCGCGCTGGTGATCGGCCAATCCGCCTATCGCACCGTGCCGGAACTGCCCAACGCTGCCAACGACGCCAAGGGCATGACCGAGCTGCTCGGCAATGCGGGCTTCACCGTCACCACGGCCTCAAATTTGGCACAGAACGAGATGCGCGCGGCGATCTCGGATTTCGCCGGCAAGGTCAGCGCCAGCGGCGCCGACACGGTGGCACTGGTGTTCTATGCCGGCCACGGCCTGCAGATCGACGGTGAAAACTATCTCGTTCCCGTTGATCTCGATCCCAAGCGCGAGGCCGACATTCCGCTGCAGGGCGTGCGGCTGAACGACATGCTCAACACGCTCGGCGCGCTGCCGACGCGGGCGCGCATCTTCATGCTCGACGCCTGCCGCAACAACCCGTTCCCGGCGCTGAGCGGCGCCGGCCATGGGCTTGCGATCGTCGACACCAAGGCCGGCGCGCAGGGCACCTTCATTTCCTATTCGACCTCGCCCGGCGCCGAAGCCGAGGATGGCAATGGCGTCGACAGCCCCTACACTGCGGCCGCGTTGACCGTCGCCAAGCAGCCCAATCTGCCGATCGAGGAGGTGTTCAAGCGCATCCGCGTCGCCGTCGCGCAATCGACCGACGGACGGCAGATCCCCTGGGAAAGCTCGTCGCTGACCACCGACTTCAAGTTCTTCGGCGAGAGCAGCGGCCAGCCTCCGTCCATTCCGGGCGCGGGTTCGATGGCCCTTGCCGGCGGCACGCGCAGCCTCGATGACTGGCGCAAGGAATTGCGCGGCAAGCCGGCTCCCGTCGCCTATGAACTCGTGATCACCGACGACACCGTGCCGGCCTATCAAGCCTATGTCGAGCTGTACGCCCAGGACACCCGCACGCCGCGCCTGCGCACGGTACTGGAGCGGCGGCGCCAGATGCTGGCCTGGGAGCGCGCTACCGCGATCAACACCCGCGCCTCGTTCGAGGCCTATCTCGACAATTGGGATAACAGCGACCTCGCCGCGACCGCACGCCGGATGCTGCTGCGGGTGCAGAACCGCAATTATGGCGTGCCTGTCGCCGCCGCGACGACCCCGGTCGCGGTTGCGACGGCTCCGACCTGCCCGTGTTCGGCGCCGCCGGCGACGCCAGTCAACCCATCGGTCGCGCCCGTCATCAAGAAGCGCGTCGACGACACCCCGCCGAAGCGCAAGGTGGTCGAGACGCCTCCCAAAACGCGCCGGCCGCCGCCCGAGGAAGTGATCGTCTACGAGCGCGCCCCGCCGCCACCGCCGCCCGCAGCCGTGGGTGTCGGCATCGGGATTGGAATCGGCATGGGCCGCGGCGGCTACGGCGGTGGCGGCTACGGGGGACCGGCACGTGGCGACAATTACCGCAGCAGGTACTGAGGTATCCGCAACTCTCGCGCCCCGGACGCAGCGCAGCGCTCTTGCGGTGCGCCGCAGATCCGGGGCCCATGCGGCGATGTACTGCGCGGCATGATGGGTCCCGGCTCTGCGGAGCGGCACTTCGTGCCGCACCGCGTCCGGGACACGCATACTTCCAGAAATGCTGTAGTCTGATCGACTGACGCCAGCATTTCCGGGGATCTCACATCGATGCCGCACGCCAAGTACGCATGGCCGCTCTTCCGCTCGCTCGCATCCTATTCCCTGCCCGGCGACCTCATGGCGGGACTGACGCTGGCCGCGATTGCGATTCCCGAGCAGATGGCCACAGCTCGGCTCGGCGGCTTCGCGCCGCAGATCGGCTTCTTCGCATTCATGGCGGGTTCGCTCGGCTTCGCACTGCTCGGCGGCAACCGCTTCCTGTCCTGCGGCGCCGATTCCACGATCACGCCGATCTTCGCCGGCGGGCTCGCGGCGCTGGCCGCCGCCGGGACGCCTGAGTATCAGGGGCTTGCGATTGCGCTGGCGATGATGGTCGGCGCGATGATGCTGGCCGGCGGCGCCCTTCGCCTCGGCGTCATCGCAAACCTCTTATCGGTGCCGGTCATGGTGGGCTTCCTCGCCGGCATTTCCGTCCATATCATCGTCTCGCAATTGCCGGGCGTGCTCGGGCTGCAATCGCCGAGCGGGCCGACGCTCGATCGCATAGGATTGCTCGCAAGCGAGATCGGCCTCAGCAACCCATTCACGCTGTGCATCGGGTTCGGTGTGCTGGCCCTGATCTACGTCTTCGAGACGATCAGCGCGAAAATTCCGGGCGCACTGATCGGGCTCGTCGCCGCGACGCTGGCCACGATTGCGTTCGGCCTGGAGAGCAAGGGCGTCAACGTCGTCGGTAGTGTGCCGGGCACGCTGCCTCGGCCGACCTTTCCCGAACTGGCACCGGAGCTGTGGGTGCGCCTCGTGCCGCTCGCCTTCGTCATCACGGTCGTGGTGATGGTGCAGACCGCGGCGACGACGCAGTCGTTCCCGTCCGATCCCGACACACCCGCCGATGTCGACCGCGACTTCCTCGGCGCCGGCGCCGGCAGCGTGCTCGCTGGCCTGTTCGGCGCCTTTCCGGTCAATGCGAGCCCGCCGCGCACCGGCATCGTCGCCGAGACCGGAGGGCAATCGCAGCTCGCGGGCCTTGCCGCCGCGGCCATCGTGCTGATGCTGCTCGCATTCGGCACCGGACTGCTGCAACACGTGCCGGATGCGGCCCTGGGCGGCATCCTGCTGTTCGTGGCGCTACGCATCGTCCGCTTCAGGCAGATCGTGACGATCTACCGCCAGTCATTCAGCGAATTCCTGCTGATCGTCGCCACCGCCGCGCTGATCATCGTGCTGCCGATCCAGCAGGGCGCGTTCCTCGGCATCGTGCTGTCGCTGCTGCACGGCATCTGGAGCACGACGCGCGCGCGGCTGGTCGCGTTCGAGCGCGTGCCCGGCACGACGATCTGGTGGCCGGCGCATCCGCACATCACCGGCGAGCGCGTCCAAGGCGTCGCCGTGATCGGACTGCAGGCGCCGCTGTCCTTCCTCAACGCGCCGGGTTTTCGCAGCGACGTGACCAAGGTGCTCACGACGACGCCGCAACTGCTGGTGTTGGAGGCGAGCGGCATGGTCGAGATCGACTTCACCGCCGCGCAGATGCTGCTGGATGTCTTCAAGGTGTGCGGCGAGCAAGGCGTCACGGTGGCGCTGGCACGACTGGAATCGGTGCGTGCGCAGGATGCGTTCGAGCGCTTCAGGCTGTTCGACGCCCTGCCCCGCGAGCACGTCTTCTATAGTGTGGAGGAGGCCGTGCGCAAGATGGCGAAGTAGCCGCCTTCATTGCGCCAGCGTCGGGTGATCCCGCTGGATCGTCTCGCGAATCCAGCCGACATGGATCGCGCGGAACAGGATCTGTGCAGTCTTGAGGTCGTTGGCCGTCATGCAGAGATCGACGATGCGTCGAACGGCATCATCGCGCATCAGTCCATCCGAGATCTTCATGGCGACTTCCATCGCGACCTTGGCCGCGCGCTCGTAGCGCTCGCCCTCGCGCTTGTCGCCCTGCGCAGCATGTGTGGCGCTCGGAGCCGCAGCATCGCAGATCGCGCGAATGCGCTCGGCGGCATCGATGTCGCCGAGCGGTGCTTCGATCGCTTCGTCCCAGATGTCCCGTCGCGCCTTTCGCGCGAACCAGCGCATTGCCCGCTCCGTAGCCGATGGAGCGAGCATAAACGGCGCTCGGCCTGCGCGCTACGCCTCGGGCACGATCTTGCCGGGGTTGAAGATGTTGAGCGGATCGAGCGCCTTCTTCAGCGCCCGCATCGCATCGAGCGCCTCGGGGCCGAGCTCGGCCTCGAGATATTTCTGCTTGCCCTGGCCGATGCCGTGCTCGCCGGTGCAGGTGCCGTCCATCGCCTGCGCGCGCTCGACCAGGCGATGCATGAACTCCTCACCGCGCGCCATCTCGGCGGCGTCGTTGGTGTCGCAGACCAGGGAGCAATGGAAATTGCCGTCGCCGACATGGCCGACGATCGGCGACAGCAGATTGAGGCGCTTGAGATCTTCCTCGGTCTCGCCGACGCAATCGGCGAGCCGCGAGATCGGCACGCAGACGTCGGTCGCGACCACGCCGATGCTGTCGCCGGGGCGGAGCGCCTTCACCGACCAATAGGCATCGTGCCGCGCCTGCCACAGCTTGGTGCGATCCTCCGGTTTGGTGGTCCAGGAGAAATCGCCGCCGCCGCAATCCCTGGCGATCTCGCCGAAGGCCTTGGACTGCTCGGCGACCTCGATCTCGCTGCCGTGGAATTCCATCAGCAGCAGCGGCGTCTCCGGCAGTGTCAGCTTCGAATAGGCGTTGCAGGCCTGCACCTGCGCGGCGTTGAGCAGCTCGATGCGCGCCACGGGAATGCCGGTCTGGATCGCCAGGATCACGGCCTGACAGGCCCCATGCACGCTCTCGAACGACACCGCGCCGGCGGCGATGGTCTCGGGAATGCCGCGCAGACGGATGGTCAGTTCCGAGATGATGCCGAGCGTGCCTTCGGCGCCGACGAACAGATGCGTCAGGTCGTAGCCCGCCGATGACTTCTTGGCGCGTGTGCCGGTCGTGATGATCTCGCCGTCGCCGCGCACCACTTTCAGCGCCAGCACGCTGTCGCGCATGGTGCCGTAGCGCACCGCGTTGGTGCCGGAGGCCCGGGTCGAGGCCATGCCGCCGAGCGAGGCATCGGCGCCGGGATCGATCGGGAAGAACAGGCCCTGGTCGCGCAGATGCTCGTTCAGCGCCTTGCGGGTGACGCCGGGCTGGATCACGCAGTCGAGGTCCTCGGCATGCACCGCAAGCACCTTGTTCATGTCGCGCAGGTCGATCGAGATACCGCCGGCAGGCGCGTTGACCTGGCCTTCGAGCGAGGTCCCGGTGCCGAAGGCAATGACGGGGACACGATTTTTGGCGCAAATCCGCACCACATCCTGGATGTCGGCGGTCTCCTGCGCCATCACCACGCCATCCGGCGGCTGGTTGGGGATCCAGGTGGTGGTATGGCCGTGCTGCTCACGGACGGCCTGCGAGGTGATGAGGCGGTTGCCGAAGCGTGCGGCAAGCTGCTCCAGCGCGCTCGCGAGGGCTTTCGGCTCCGGCCGCGGCGGATTATTGGTGATGGTCGTGCCCACGAATTCCTCCCGACAGAAGAACCGTGGCAAAGGACATAAAGCCGGTCAAGTCAAGCGACCGGACGCATAGCTGGAAGGAAACGATGCCCGAGACTGCCGCCTCAGCGCCCAAGGCCGAACCGTTCCGCGCCTCGATCATGCAGATCGAGCCGCAATGGATCGATTATAACGGCCATCTCAACATGGCCTATTACAACGTGATGTTCGACCGCGCGATCGACCAGCTCTGGAGCGAACTCGGCATCGGGCCGACCTACATGAAGGAGCGCGGCGGTTCGACCTTCACCGCCGAATGCCATGTGCGGTATTTGCGCGAAATTCACCTCGGCGATCCCGTGCAGATTCTGGTCTGGCTGCTGGAAGCCGACGACAAGCGCCTGCACACGTTCGAGGAGATGCGGCACGCGACTGAGGGCTGGCTGTCGGCGACGTCCGAGAACATGTCGCTGCACATGGACATGAACGCGCGGCGCGTTGCGCCTTTTCCGCCGGATATCAGCGAGCGCATCGCTGCAGTCACCAAGGCCCACAACGCGGTGCCGCGGCCCGAGGGCATCGGCCGCAACGTGGCGATGCCCTCGAAACGGTAAGCGCTAGACCCTGTTGCGGCCGCGGGCCAGTCCGACCACGGCCGAGACCAGGAACAGAACGACCGCGATGAAGAAGATGATCTTGGCAATCTCGATCGAAGCGCCGGCGATGCCGCCGAAGCCCAGGATGCCGGCGATCAATGCGATAACCAGAAATGTCACAACCCAGCCAAGCATGGTGAAACCCTCGTCTTGATGTTTGTCTGCATCTGGCGCGGCCGGCCGCACCACCTGCCCAGACAATCTCGACGCGGGAACAATGG
Organism: Bradyrhizobium symbiodeficiens; assembly: GCF_002266465.3. Taxonomy (NCBI): domain Bacteria; kingdom Pseudomonadati; phylum Pseudomonadota; class Alphaproteobacteria; order Hyphomicrobiales; family Nitrobacteraceae; genus Bradyrhizobium; species Bradyrhizobium symbiodeficiens. The sequence goes on from NZ_CP029427.2 coordinate 5,641,594, forward strand.
TTCCGGCCAGCACAGCGCGGAAATTCGCAAGGACCCCAGGAACAAATTGGCTCGCCGTGCACGTGGAAAACCTCGTTCCGCGATCCCATATAGGCACCAATCCCTGTTAGAAGGCTCCCTTCCGCCACCCCGCGGTGCCATCGTGGGGCCAATGATTCGCATGACCGAGCCGAGCAAAATCACCAGCGTCCCCGACCACCAGCCTGCAGCCGGCGGCATTGCCGCGCGTGCGCGCGCCTCGGTGGGCCCGAAATATCTGTCCGGGCTCAATCCGGAGCAGCGCGAGGCTGTGGAGACGCTGGACGGCCCGGTCCTGGTGCTGGCCGGCGCCGGCACCGGCAAGACGCGCGTGCTGACGACGCGGATCGCCCATATCCTGAGCCAGGGCCGCGCCCGCCCCGCCGAGATCCTGTCGGTGACCTTCACCAACAAGGCCGCGCGCGAGATGAAGCACCGGCTCGGCCAGATGCTCGGCCATGCCGTCGAGGGCATGCCGTGGCTCGGCACCTTCCACTCCATCGGCGGCCGTATCCTGCGGACCCATGCCGAGCTGGCGCAGCTCAAATCGAACTTCACCGTGCTGGACACCGACGACCAGGTGCGGCTGCTGAAGCAGCTGCTGCAGGCCGACAACATCGACGACAAACGCTGGCCGGCACGCATGCTCGCCGGCCTGATCGACGGCTGGAAGAACCGCGGCCTGACGCCGTCGCAGGTGCCGGCCGGAGAAGCTGCCGTGTTCGCGAACGGCAAGGGCGGCAAGCTCTATGCGAGCTATCAGGAGCGGCTGAAGATTTTGAACGCCGCCGATTTCGGCGATCTGCTGCTCGAGGACATCCGCATCTTCCGCGAGCACCCGGATATTCTGCGGCAATACCAGCAGCGCTTCAAATTCATCCTGGTCGACGAATATCAGGACACCAACGTCGCGCAATATCTGTGGCTGCGGCTGCTGTCGCAGGCGCCCTCTTCCACCTCTCCCCGTCTGCGGGGAGAGGTCGCATCGCAGGGCGATGCGGGTGAGGGGGACTCTCCGCAAGCTGAACTCGTGGAAGCAGCCCCTCACCCCAACCCTCCCGCCGTAAAGGACGGGGAGAGGGAGAAGGGCCACGTCAAAAACATCTGCTGCGTCGGCGACGACGACCAGTCGATCTATGGCTGGCGCGGCGCCGAGGTCGACAACATCCTGCGCTTCGACCATGACTTCCCCGGCGCCAAGGTCATTCGCCTCGAACGCAACTACCGCTCGACCGGCCACATCCTCGCCGCCGCCTCGCATCTGATCGCGCACAACGAAGGCCGGCTCGGCAAGACGCTGCGCACCGAGGACCAGGACGGCGAGAAGGTCACCGTGACGGGCTCGTGGGATTCGGAAGAGGAAGCCCGCGGCATCGGCGAGGAAATCGAGCAGATTCAGCGCAAGGGCGAGAAGCTCAATGAGGTCGCCATTCTGGTGCGCGCCTCCTACCAGATGCGCGAGTTCGAAGACCGCTTCGTCACGCTCGGCCTGCCCTATCGCGTCATCGGCGGCCCCCGCTTCTACGAGCGCGCCGAAATTCGCGACGCGCTGGCGTATCTGCGCGTCATCAACTCGCCGGCCGACGACCTCGCCTTCGAGCGCATCGTCAACGTGCCCAAGCGGGGACTTGGCGATGCCACCGTGCAGATGCTGCACGACCACGCCCGCAAGCGCCGCATTCCCTTGTTCGAAGCGGCGCGCGCGGTGATCGAGACCGACGAGCTGAAGCCGAAGGCGCGCGGGAGTCTGCGCGAGGTCGTCGCCCAGTTCGACCGCTGGCGCGCTCAGCGCGAGGTCACCGCGCACACCGACCTCGCCCAGATCGTGCTCGACGAGAGCGGCTATACCGAGATGTGGCAGAAGGACCGTTCGGCGGACGCCGCGGGCCGGCTGGAGAACCTGAAAGAGCTGGTGCGCTCGATGGAGGAGTTCGAGAACCTGCAAGGCTTCCTCGAACACATCTCGCTAGTGATGGACCGTGACAGCGGCGCCGACGAAGACGCGGTGTCCCTGATGACGCTACATTCGGCCAAGGGACTCGAATTCGACAACGTGTTCCTGCCGGGCTGGGAGGAAGGCCTGTTCCCGAGCCAGCGCACGCTGGACGAACAGGGCCGCGCGGGGTTGGAAGAAGAGCGCAGGCTTGGCCATGTCGGCCTGACCCGCGCCCGCCGCCGCGCCATGATCTATTTCGCCACCAACCGCCGCATCCACGGCACCTGGTCGACCACGATCCCGTCGCGCTTCCTCGACGAATTGCCGGCGGCCAATGTCGAGATCACCGAATCCAAGGGCGGCTCGGCCTGGGGCGGCACCGGCGGCTACGGCGCTTCGCGCTTCGACGACATGGAGGCGTTCGGCTCGACCTATTCGACGCCGGGCTGGCAGCGCGCCCAAGCCAACCGCAATCGGGGCGGCGGCCGCAACGGAGGCGGTGGCGGCGGCTTCGAAGAAGAGGCCGCGACGTTCTCGTCCTCCTCATCGTCGGGCCCCGACTTCGGCAGCTTCTCCTCGCGCCGCCGCGGTCCGCTGACGATCGAGGGCGAGCTGGTCGCCAAATCGACCGGCACGACCTCGGACTTCTCGCTGTCCGACCGCGTCTTCCACCAGAAATTCGGTTACGGCCACGTCACCAAGATCGACGGCAACAAGCTCACGATCCACTTCGACAAGGCCGGCGAGAAGAAGGTCGTGGACAGTTTCGTGCAGCGGGCGTGAGCCACGATATGGCTCTGTATGTTGCCATCATCGAGGACACCGATCCGGACGACGCCGTCAGCCTGTGGTTTCCCGACCTGCCCGGCTGCATTTCCGGCGGTGACGATGTCGAGGAGGCCCTGGAGAGTGCCCCCGAGGCACTCGCGTTCTATGCGCAGGAGCTGATCGCGGACGGCCGAGAGCTTCCCCCGCCGCGGAAGTTGGATGAGCTCAAGGCCGACCCAGATGTGGCCGACGACCTCAGAAACCATACCGTCGCCCTGATCGAATGGCCGCCCCTCGACGCCCCCGAGTGAGGACTGTTCGCCGCACTCGCCGCGCCTTCGACAGTTCTCGTTCGAACGCCCCTTGACCAGCCCAAACTTCCCCGTATCAGATGCGGCCATGATCCGGGGCTCCATCACACTGATCTTGCTGGCATTGGGGATGCCGTCGCTTGCGGCGGCGGAGACCATGAGCTTTGGCGATTCGATCGGGCTGCTGGCCAAAAGCTGCGGCGCGGAAATCGTCGCCAATTGCCGCGGCGTCAACCCGGATTCGACCCGCTTGAAGGAGTGCCTGTCGCGCAATCGCGACGTGCTGTCCCAGCAGTGCGCGAGCGACTATCTCGGCGCGTTCGACGCCATCCAGAAGCGCGTCGCCGCGCGCGTCACTGTGGCGAACGCCTGCCAGCGCGAGATCGTCAAGGTCTGCGGCGGCTCGACCAAGGAGACCAGCAAGTCGGTCCCCTGCCTGGTTTCGACGCCCAAGGGCATCAGCAACAATTGCCTGAAGGCCGTCGACGACGCGGGGTACCGCTGATGCGCGCGAGCAGGCTCTTCATTGCCGGAGCTGCGGTCGTGCTCGGCCTTGCTTTGATCACGCGCGGGGCCGGTGCCCAGACGGCGGCTCCGACCCGCGACGACATCGTCGGCAAGCTCAACCATTTCGAAGAAGCCGCCGAGGTCGACCTTCCCGCGCTGAAGCAGCAGGTGATGGAGCGCGCCAAGACCAGGATCAAGAACGATCCGGGTCCGGTGAACCGGCCACTGATCGCGCCTGACCTCGCCAAGCTGCCCGCCTTCAACGCGCAGATCCAGTTCGATGCCGACACGCCGATCATCCAGCCGGCCTCCTACCAGACCGTCGGCCGCATCGCGGACGCGCTGGTTCATTCCTCGCTGCTGCCCTACACGTTCCTGATCGTAGGCCACGTCGAATCCAACTCGAAGACGCGGGAGGCCAATGCGATCCTGAGCCAGCGGCGCGCCGACGCGATCCGCGACGTGCTGGTGAACACGTTCAAGATCTCGACCAAGCGGCTGCATCCGATCGGCCTCGGCGAGGAGCAGTTTCTCGACCGGGCCAAGCCGACCGCGGCCGTCAACGGCCAGTTGCAAATCCTGACCTATGCCAAGGTGCCCGAGGACGCACCTGCGCGTCCGGCTACGGCACCTGCGGCGAAAAAGCCCGCCAAGAAGCGCTGAGCGCACGCAGCTTTTGCACCTGCGGGAACCCATTGAAGTCCCGATCGTTTTGCACCCTGTCCGGTGCGCACAAATACGGTTTCGCGCGACAAATGCGCCGGTTTGTGCACCGCCCGGTCCAGTGCTATAGCCACTGTTCGCCCTTCCCGACCCCGTGCTGCATGAGACCGAAATGGGTGGCTATTTCCAGCGCCAACTTGCCGTTTACGTCGAGTACCATCGCGACCCCCGGAACACGGCGATGCATGTGGTCGGCATTCTGCTGTTGTTCACCGGCGCCGTGATGCCGCTGACGCTGGTCAAGCTTCCACTGTTCGGTTTCGACGTCAGCCTCGCGGTGATCCTGGCCTTGCCGGTTCTGGTCTATTGGCTGCTGCTCGATGTGGCGCTCGGAATCGGCATTCTGGCGGTCTCCATCGTGCTGTTTTCGGTTGGGACGACCATTGCGGCGCAAGTCAGCACCGCGACGATGTGGGCGATTTTCGCCGCGCTGGTGGTGCTCGGCCTCGCCGCGCAGACCATCGGCCACAAGGTTTTCGAGGGCCGCGAAGCCTCGTTGTTCACTTTTCCTTCGCACCTTTTGCTCGGACCGATGTTCGTGATGGCAAAATTATTCATTGCACTGGGCTTCCGTCGCGACCTTGCCGCGATTCTGGCGCCTCTTCCGGCCAATTCCCTTTCAACCCGATAGCTCTAGCAGCGAAACAGCAACCTTCTGCATGGCTCTCGTCCTTGTTACCGGTGGCAGCGGCTTCATCGGACATCATCTCGTCGAAGCGCTCCGCGCCCGTGGGCAGCGGGTGCGCGTACTCGACGTCCGCGCGCCGGCCGCAGATGTCGAACACGTGCACGGCTCGGTGCTGGATGGCGCAGCGGTCGACGCTGCGATCGCGGGCGTAGACCAAGTGTATCACCTTGCCGGCCTGCCCGGCATGTGGGTCGCCAACAAGCAGGACTTTCACGACGTCAATTTCCGCGGCACCGAGGTGGTGCTCGCAGCCGCGATGAAGCGCGGCGTGTCGCGCTTCTTGCACTGCTCGACGGAATCGATCCTGTTCCCCTATACCGACCTCAAGGGCGTTGCCGCCGAAGAGGCGCTGCAGCCGGCCGACGCGATGCCGGGTGCCTATACGCGCTCGAAGTCGCTCGCCGAGCATCACGCCGCGAAAGCGGCGGCCAGCGGCTTTCCGCTCGTAATCGGCACGCCGACCATGCCGATCGGCGCGGCCGACCACAATCTGACGCCGCCGACGGCGATGCTGTGGTACTTCCTCCAGAAGAAGGTGCAGCCACATCTCAACTTCCTGGTCAACCTCGTCGATGTCCGCGACGTGGCCATGGGCCTCGTGCTGACCATGGAGCGCGGCCGCCTCGGCCAGCGTTACATCCTCGGCGGCGACTGCGTCCCGCTCGGCAACATCCTGCGGATGATGTCGGCGATGAGCGGCCGCCGGCAGTATCCGATCGTCGTACCCGGCAGAATCGCCGAACTCTCCGCGATCATGCTGGAATACATCTCCGACCACGTCACGCGCCGGCCGCCCAACGGCACCGCCGAGGGCGTGCGCATCGCGCTCGCCGCCAGCGACCTCTCGATCGGCAAGGCGCGCACCGAGCTCGGCTATTCGCCGCGTCCGATCGAGCCCGTGCTGCGCGAAACCATCACCCATCTGCTCGCCCGCAACGGCCAGCAGCCCTCCGGCGCCCTCGAGCATCACGCGCTCTCCTCGCGCGCGAGCTAGAGCCGCCGCCCAACGCAAAGAACCTTCATGTCCTTCGATTTCAGCAAGCTTCTCTCCGTCGCCTGGGGTGGCTGGACCACGGCCTGGCCGACCGAAGTGCTGGCCTTGCTCTGGCTCGCCTTTCTCGCCAGTTGGGTCGGCGCTTCGTTTTGGCAAGGCCAGACCAAGAAGCAGGTCATGACGCTGGAGTCGCAGCGCTTTCGTTTGCCGATCCTGGTCGGAGGCATCCTGTACACGCCGTGGGTCGCGGAGATACTGGGCTGGAAGCCGCTCTGGGTGCTCGGCAACACTGGCATCGCCATTGCCGCGGTCCTCTCGGCTGCCGGCATTGCCTTCGCCTGGTGGGGCCGGCTGCATCTGGGAAAATTCTGGTCCGACGCCATCACCCAGAAGGAAGACCACCGTGTCATCGACACCGGTCCCTACGGCATCGTCCGTCACCCGATCTACACCGGCTTGATCTTCGGCATGCTCGTCACCGGCATAGCCATCGGCCTCGTAACGACGATCCTCGGCGCGATCCTGATCTCGCTCGGCATGTGGCAAAAGGGCCGGATGGAAGAGGTGTTTCTGTCGAAGGAGCTCGGCGAAGACTCGTACGGCGCCTATTGCCGCCGCGTGCCGATGATCATCCCGTTCCTGTCGCCGCGGTGAAGGCTTAGCAGCTCGCGTCATTCTCGTGTCCCGGACGCGCTGCAGCGTGCAACGCTGCTGCGCAGAGCCGTGAGCCGATGAGATGGGCCCCGGCTCGGCAGTGCACCGCGAAAGGTGCGCTGCGCTGCGTCCGAGGCACGAGCACACGATCCCACCCGCCAGGAACCGCCGCTCCGCCAGCTCGTTACCCATTCGACGCATGCAATTAGCCGCAGAGCATCGAGCCATGTCGGACGCCTACGATTATTTCCGCGAGCACGCGATCGCCGCCATCCGCAAGGCGCGGGCGCTGCCGCGCGGTCGGCCGAAGCAGAAGCAGCGCACGGTGGCGCGGGTCTATCATCTGCTGTCCAAGGAGGCCGCGCTGGCTCCGAACATTCAGCACCTCGATGATTTTCGCGTGGCACGGCAGCTGGAGCGGCAGATCCGAGGCTGATCTCCGGGCAACGGCCATCGACGTTCGTCCCATGCAAAATCGATCGGCTGCCATTCCACGGGAATAGGCCCGGCCGGCGCCCCACACAGGTTGACGTCTGCCCCGTCAGCCAGTTGGATGCGCGCGCAAACAGGGGCCCTCTCATGACCTTCTCCAGCATCTTTGCGCAGTTCGTTGCGCTTCTCGGCGGCATCGCGCTGCAATGGCGGAAGCTGTCGGGCACCGTGCCTGCGCCGGCCTGGGGAGACAAACCCGCCATTCCCGAGGCGAAGCCGCAAGGCGCGATCCCGACCTTGAAGATGCCGACGGCGCGCGGCTGGAGCGAGGGCCAGAAGCCGACCGTCGCGCCCGGGCTCAAGGTCAACGCGTTCGCGACCGGGCTCGACCATCCGCGCTGGATCGAGGTGCTGCCCAATGGCGACGTGCTGATCGCGGAAGCGACGCAGATCGCGGGCAAACCGCGCAGCGTGTTTCACTATGCCATGCAGGCGACGATGCGGCGCGCCGCGGCGCTCGGCGTGTCCGCCGACCGCATCACGCTGCTGCGCGACAAGGACGGCGACGGCGTCGCCGAAGTTCGCGGCGCCTTCATGGAAAATCTCAGCCAGCCGTTCGGCATGGCGCTGATCGACGACACCTTCTATGTCGGCAACACCGACGGCGTGATGGCCTTTCCTTACGTCGCCAACGCCGACCGCATCACCGCGCCGGGCAAGCGCCTCACCAATTTCAAGCCGAGCGGGCACTGGACCCGCAGCCTGCTCGCAAGCCCCGACGGCAAGAAGCTCTATGCCGGCGTCGGCTCGCTCAGCAACATCGCCGAGATGGGCATGGAGGTCGAGGAAGGCCGCGCCGCGGTCTACGAGCTCGACCTCGTTGCCGGCACGCACCGCATTTTCGGCGCGGGCCTGCGCAACCCGGTCGGGCTAGCGTGGGAACCGAATACGGGTGTGCTCTGGACCGTCGTCAACGAGCGCGACGGGCTCGGCGACGAGACACCGCCGGACTATCTCACCTCGGTGCGCGACGGCGGCTTCTACGGCTGGCCCTATTGCTACTGGGGCAAGACGGTGGACGACCGCGTGCCGCAGGATCCTGCGATGGTCGCCAGGGCGATTCAACCGGACTACGCGCTCGGCGGCCACACCGCCTCGCTCGGCCTGTGCTGGATGCCAGCAGGCACGCTGCCGGGTTTCCCCGACGGCATGGTCATCGGCCAGCACGGCTCGTGGAATCGCAGCACGCTGTCCGGCTACAAGCTGGTGTTCATCCCGTTCGAGAACGGCAAGCCATCCGGCCCCGGTCGCGACATCCTGTCGGGCTTCCTGTCCCCGGACGAGAAGGAATCCTACGGCCGCCCGGTCGGCGTCGTGATCGGCCCCGACAAGAAATCACTGCTGATGGCCGACGACGTCGGCAACGTGATCTGGCGCGTGACGGGCGCGTAGAACTTCACGTCCCGACGCAGAGCGTGGCGCGTTGCTTGCGCAGCAGCGCGATCACCGACAGCGCCGTGATCAGCCCGGTCTTGGGATTTTCGGACGGGATGTTCTCGATGCCCATCGAAAACCGCGCCGAATCCGCCTCGACCTCGATGCGGTGAACGTTGCGCGTCACGGTCGGGTCGGCCCAGACTTGGATCTGGGTGCGGTCGGGCCCGATGCCCGCCAGCGACAGCGCAACGGCGACATTGACGTTCGCCGGAAAGCCCTTCGCCGCTTCCCGCGCGCTGCCCTCGAACAGTTTGAGCGGCTCGCGCAGATTGTCGATGTCGATGTTGTTCTGCACGATGAAGGGCCCGCCCTTCAGTCCGTCGATCGGCTTGCGCGTCACCATCTTCACGGAATGAATAGTGCCGATTGCCGCGGCGTTGACGGCATCCAACCCGATCAGCGCGCCGGTCGGCACGATGATGCGGCCGCCATTGGCGCGGGCGAGATCGACGAGATCGAAATTGTCGAGGAGGCCACCGACGCTGACGACGACCGCGGCCTTGCCGCGCTTCACCACAGGCTCGACGATCGCGCGCAGATGATTGCTCGGCGCGCATTCGACCACGATATCGGCGACCTCGCCGAGTTGATCGATCGGCAGGATCTTCGGCGGATGACGCAAACCGCCGATGAAGGCCTGATGCTTGGCGGGATCGCGCACGGCCACGGCGGACAACGTCAGCCCCTCGATGCCCTGATCGAGCGCGGTCGCGATCTTGGTGCCGATCGAGCCCAGGCCTGCGATGGCAACCCGCAACTCGTGGGAGGCTTTCTGTCCGGTCATCGCATCCTGCTTTCTCGCTGGGATTGATGTCATAGCGCATCATTTTCTGTATAAGCCAGCGTGAATTGCTTCGCCTCGCCAGCCCCATCTGGGCGCGCCGCGGCCTGGTCCCCTGGAGATTTCCTATGCGTACCCATTCGATCGCAGCCATTCCCGCCGACGGCATCGGCCCCGAGGTGATCTCGGCCGGCGTCCGGGTCCTGGAGGCTCTCGCAAAACGCAGCGGCGATCTCGCCTTCAACTTCAGGACGTTCGACTGGGGCTCGGACTATTACAAGAAGCACGGCGTGATGATGCCGGCCGACGGTCTCGCTGAGCTGAAGAAGTTCGACGCGATCTATTTCGGCGCGGTCGGCGCGCCCGATGTGCCCGACCACATCACGCTGTGGGGCCTGCGCCTGCCGATCTGCCAGGGCTTCGATCAATACGCCAATGTGCGCCCGACCAAGATTTTGCCGGGCGTCTCCTCGCCGCTGCGCAATGTCGGCGTCGGCGATCTCGACTGGGTGATCGTACGCGAGAATTCGGAAGGCGAGTATGCCGGCATGGGCGGCCGCGCGCACAGGGGCCTGCCGGAAGAGGTCGGCACCGAGGTCGCAATCTTCACCCGCGTCGGCGTCACCCGCATCATGCGCTATGCGTTCCAGCTCGCGCAGTCGCGTCCACGCAAATTCCTGACCGTGGTGACCAAATCGAACGCGCAGCGTCATGGCATGGTGATGTGGGACGAGATCGCCGCCGAGGTCGCCGGTGAATTTCCCGACGTGACCTGGGACAAGATGCTGGTCGACGCCATGACGGTGCGGATGACGCTGCATCCGACGAGCCTCGACACCATCGTGGCGACCAATCTGCACGCCGACATCCTCTCCGACCTCGCCGGCGCACTTGCGGGGAGTCTGGGCGTGGCGCCGACCGGCAACATCGATCCGCAGCGCCGCTTCCCCTCGATGTTCGAGCCGATCCACGGCTCGGCTTTCGACATCACCGGCAAGGGGATCGCAAATCCGGTCGCGACGTTCTGGACCGGCGCGCAGATGCTCGAGCATCTCGGCGAGAAGGATGCGGCCTTGAGGCTGATGGCGGCGGTCGAGCGTGTCTGCGCGGCGGGCGTGCTGACGCCCGATGTCGGCGGCAAGGCGACAACGAAGGAAGTGACGGATGCGGTGATCGACGCGATCAACGGGTCGAACGTGTAGCGATCCTTTTCCCCGCTTGCGGAAGAGGCGAAGAGCCTACTTCCGCTTCGCCGGAGCCGGCGGCGGTATCACCATCGCGGATGCAGGCTCGGGCGGCGTCAGGTGGCGCGGGACGATGATGGTCTGGCCCGGGGTAAGCTGCGCGTTCTCTGCAAGCGAGTTGCTCTGCGCAAGCGTCCACAGCGGCACGCGATTGGCGGCTGCGATGCTCTCCATGGTGTCGCCGGGGCGCACCGGCACCCGCACGCCGCTATCCCACAATTCAACCAGCGTATCCGCGGGCACCAGATAGCGCAGCGGCACGGCACCGGACTGGGTCTGTGGCGGAATGCGCGGCAGTTGCGTCACCATCTCGACGATCTGGCGATGGATGTCGTCGGACTTCTCGATGTTGATGTGCGAGACGCGGCTGTTTTCCTTGAGGTCGTAGCTCGCATAATGGCCGCGAAATCCGGGGACCGCCACGACGTCGCCGCCGCCGAGCACGCTGTCGGACAGGAAGATGTTGATGAAGCGCTCGACATTGAGTGGCACGTCGCCGGTCGCATGCGCAGGGTCGATGGCGATGACGAGGCTGATCGGGATGTTCTCCTTTTCCGCCATCTCGGAGATGATGATCGAGCACAGCCCGCCCATGGAGTGGCCGATCAGCACGATCGGCGCCGCCTTCTCCTTGTAGCTGGCGATGACGCGGTTGCCGATGAACCGGCACAGGGTGAATTCATAGACATCGGCGGAAAAGCCGGCCTGTGTCAGCTTCTCGCTGAGCCGGTCCATGCCGGTCGAGAAGATCGGTCCCATGGCGCCGCGGAACAGGTAGATTTTGGGCGGCGGCAATGGCTCGAAGGGCGGAGGCGGCGGCGCGGTGGGGACGGCCGCAGTCGACTTCGATTTGGCGGGTGAGGCAGCGGCCATGCCGGTGCTCAGGGCTAGCAGCACGACAGCTGCCAGCGCGACGAGGCGCCTCGGATCAATCATCGGTCCAGTAGTCCCACCACCGGGGGCGATGGCCCCACCGGGGCTTAGTGACCAGCGATTTGGCGGATTTTGGGGCGCACGAACCGGACACGCGCACATCAAAGCCCCGTGATCTCACACAAGCACGCTCCCGACTCGTCACTGCCTGGTCCTGAGCCGGATGCGATGCGCGGCCTGCTTTGCGCGATTGCCGCAGACCGCCATGATGCACCACCGCCGTGCGCGCCTGCGGGTGTGGTCGGCGAACAGCATCCTGCAGTTATGGCCCTCGCATGCCTTCACGTCGGAAAAGTCCTCGTCGCAGACGAATTTCGCCATTGCCTCACCGATAGGCAGCAGCAGGGAGTCTGATGATCGCCAGCGTCGCTTCGTTCGCAGCGCGAGAACGCCGCCATCGTCCGGCCCGGGCTCGATCCAACTGAACCTTTCGTCGCGCTCGAGCAAACTGTTCAGCGGACCGAGTTCGCGCAGTGCATCCGCCGTCAGCGGCCGGCCTGCATGCTTGCGCACGAAGCCGCGAAACCACTCACGCAAGGCGCGAGCCTGATCGGCGACCCTGTCGAGTTCGCCCGGCTTCGCGCGCGCCTTCAGGGCGTCCAGTTCCTCCGCCGGCACCAGCTTCGCCTGGGCCAGCCAGTCGATCAGACCATCGCCGTCGTCGAGCCAGTCGACGGGGATATCGACCGGCGTCGCCACCGAGTTGAGGAAATCGAGGCCGAGCGAGTCGGCGATGAACATCGCGGGCGGTCTGTCCATTGGCGGTCCTTGGCCTGCTGAAAGAGGCAGGCCAACAAGTAACCTGTAAAATTGCGATTGACAAGTTACTCCACGGAGACGTAACCATCAACATGTCATTTGTCAGGTTACACCCGATGGAGAAGGACATGACGCCGACCACCTATCGCACCGCCGATGTCGATGGCTTCAAGATGTTCTATCGCGAGGCCGGTCCCAAAGGCGCGCCAAGGCTTCTTTTGCTGCACGGCTTCCCGAGCGCCGGCCACATGTTCCGCGACCTGATTCCCGCTTCTCGCCGACAAATTCCATCTAGTCGCGCCCGACCTGCCCGGCTTTGGCCAGTCCGACATGCCCCCGCGCGAGACCTTCAATTACACCTTCGACAACGTCGCACGCGTGATCGAGCGCTTCACGGAAATCATCGGCTTCGATCGCTTTGCGGTCTACGTCTTCGACTATGGCGCGCCGACCGGCCTCCGGCTCGCGCTGCGTCACCCCGAGCGTATCACCGCCATCATCTCCCAGAACGGCAATGCCTACGAAGATGGCCTGAGCGACGGCTGGTCTCCGATCAAGGCCTATTGGCAGGACCCCACGCCCGCCAATCGCGACGCGCTGCGCGCCCTTCTCACGCCGGAGGCGACACGTTGGCAGTACACGCATGGCGTTGCTGACGCCGCCACGGTGTCGCCGGACGGCCAGAACCTGGACAACTTCTATCTGGCGCGTCCGGGCTCGGACGATGTGCAGCTAGACCTGTTCGGCGATTACAAGAGCAACGTCGCGCTCTATCCCGCCTTCCAGGACTATTTCCGCGCCCACCAGCCGCCGCTCCTGGCGGTCTGGGGCAAGAACGATCCGTTCTTCATCCCTCCCGGCGCCGAGGCGTTCAAGCGCGACAATCCCAACGCCGTGGTGCAGTTCTTCGACACCGGCCATTTCGCGCTGGAAACGCATGCGCGGGAGATCGCGGAGAGCATTCGCGCATTCCTCACGACACGATTGGGAGCGCATTGATCCGCACTCCATCTTCGCGCTCGCCACGAGCAGTTTGCGCGACGTGTCCGTCGCGCAAACAAGCTTAGTTCCTGGCGGGCGCCGACGCTGCCGCCGAGCGGGCCTGCCGCGGAGCGCCTTGTTCGGCGACCGGCAGCGCAGGAGCGCGGGAGCGCATGATCGCGGCATCGATCTCCGCGATGACGCGGCGCTGGATCGCCTCGTTCTTGTCGATCGAGATGTGGCCGACGCCGGTGCCGCGCACGTCGACATTGTCGAGTTTGCCGCGGAAGCCGTTTGCGGCGCGCACCGGCTCGCCGGGACCGTCGCCGATAAAGATGTTGATGTAACGTTCCGCGCCGGTCGAGAGCTTGGTCTTGAACACCGAGTCGAGGCCGATCGCGAGCTTCACAGGCACGCCCAGCTGGTTGAGCTTGGCGATCATGTCCGGCAGCGCGGTCGCACCGGAGGAATGCCCGACCAGGACGATGGTCTTGAGCCGGCCGGCCCTGTAGGCGGCAGCGGCTTCGTCGGCAAGCGAGGACCAGGAAACGAAGTTGGCGACGGTTACCGGGATGCCCTGCGCCTGAAGCCGGGCGCCGATCGTGTCGAGCCCGAGCGAGAAGATGTTGAGCACGCCGCGGAGAAGATAGACATGGGTAGTCGCTACCTGAGCCTGGCTCGGGGCGGCCCGGGCCGTGGTCGGGCTGATGGCAACAGCTGACAGCAGGAGCAGACCCACCGCCCATACACGGAGGGCGGACAACTGGCTGGCGCCGGCGGTGTGACGGCCGTTCGGTCTCATCGGTGTTTTCCCTGGGGACATACGCTTTGCGATTGGCCGGAATCGTAGCCACGGCCCGCTCGCAGACGCAACAAAGAGCCGCGTGAACGGCAATCTTAGCCACAGCCCGTGACCATCGCGCAACACCTGCCCGAAACCCGCCACCGAAGCGCCTGTTTTGAGACCATTTCTCTCGCGCCAATTGCGGCCCGGCAAAGGCATTCCTATCTCAGGGCTCCGCTGACCGCGCCTTCCCGGCAGGTTCCAGCTTCCCCTCCCCAGCCTTACCCCTCAGCCTTACGGCCATCCATGTCCTCCATCATTTCCGTCGCCAATCTGTCGAAGACCTATGGGTCCGGCTTCAAGGCGCTCAAGAACGTCAATCTCGACATCAAGCGCGGCGAGATTTTTGCGCTGCTCGGCCCCAATGGCGCCGGCAAGACCACGCTGATCTCGATCATCTGCGGCATCGCCAATCCCAGCGAAGGCCAGGTTCTGGTCGGTGGCGAGAACATCCAGACCTCCTACCGAAAGGCGCGCTCGCTGATCGGCCTGGTGCCGCAGGAATTGCATACCGACGCCTTCGAGAGCGTGTGGGCGACGGTGAGCTTCTCCCGCGGCCTGTTCGGCAAGCCGAAGAACCCTGGTCATATCGAGAAGGTGTTGAAGGACCTCTCGCTCTGGGACAAGAAGGACAACAAGATCATCACGCTCTCCGGCGGCATGAAGCGCCGCGTGATGATTGCCAAGGCGCTGTCGCACGAGCCGCAGATCCTGTTCCTGGACGAGCCCACCGCCGGCGTCGACGTCGAGCTGCGCAAGGGCATGTGGGAGGTGGTGCGCACGCTGCAGCAATCCGGCGTCACCATCATCCTCACCACGCATTACATCGAGGAAGCCGAGGAGATGGCCGATCGCATCGGCATCATCAACAAGGGTGAGATCGTGCTGATCGAGGACAAGGCGAGCTTGATGCAAAAGCTCGGCAAGAAGCGGCTGACGCTGCATCTGCAGGGCAAGCTGGACGCGCTGCCGGAGAGCCTCGGCCACTATGAGCTCGAGCTCTGCGACAACGGGGCGACGCTGGTCTACGACTACGACACCAAGGGCGAGCGCACCGGCATCACCAGCCTGCTCAGCGACCTCCGCAACGCCAACATCCGCTTCAACGATCTCGACACGACGCAATCGTCGCTCGAGGACATCTTCGTCGACCTCGTGAGGACGCCATGAACCATCGCGCTGTCCGCGCCATCTATCTGTTCGAAATGGCCCGCACCT
Organism: Bradyrhizobium symbiodeficiens; assembly: GCF_002266465.3. NCBI lineage: Bacteria > Pseudomonadati > Pseudomonadota > Alphaproteobacteria > Hyphomicrobiales > Nitrobacteraceae > Bradyrhizobium > Bradyrhizobium symbiodeficiens. The sequence goes on from NZ_CP029427.2 coordinate 5,656,882, forward strand.
GGCGCACGCTGCTGCAAAGCATCGTCTCGCCGGTCGTCTCGACCTCGCTCTATTTCGTGGTGTTCGGCGCCGCGATCGGCTCGCGCATCAGCCAGGTCGAGGGCGTGAGCTATGGCACCTTCATCGTGCCGGGCCTGATCATGCTCTCGGTGCTGACCCAGAGCATCGCCAACGCCTCGTTCGGCATCTACTTCCCGAAATTCACCGGCACGATCTACGAGATCCTGTCGGCGCCGATCTCCTATGTCGAGATCGTGCTCGGCTATGTCGGCGCCGCCGCGACCAAGTCGATCATCCTCGGCCTGATCATCCTGGCGACCGCCGGCCTTTTCGTGCCGCTGCACATCCACCATCCGGTCTGGATGTTGGCCTTCCTGGTGCTGACGGCGGTGACGTTCAGCCTGTTCGGTTTCATCATCGGTATCTGGGCCGACGGCTTCGAAAAGCTGCAGATGATCCCGATGCTGGTGGTGACGCCGCTGACCTTCCTCGGCGGCAGCTTCTATTCCATCGACATGCTGCCGCCCACCTGGCGCACGGTGGCGCTGCTCAACCCGGTCGTCTATCTGATCTCCGGCTTCCGCTGGAGTTTCTACGAGATTGCGGACGTCAGCATGTCCGTCAGCATCGGCATGACGCTGGCGTTCCTGGTGATCTGTCTCGTCGTGATCTGGTGGATTTTCCGGACCGGGTATCGACTGAAGAATTGAGCCGTCGTTCCGGGCGCCCGAAGGGCGAGCCCGGAATGGCGGCACGGGCTTACCGATAACAATGGAAGCGGTGGTAGCCGTCGTAATAGCCGCGGCAGCGGTGACGGTAATGACGGTGGGGAATGCCCAGCACACCCTCGACCGCGCCAACGGCACCGCCGACACCGGCACCGACGACGCCTCCGACCGCACCGCCCACGGGGCCGCCAATCCGGTTGCCCTCGTGAGAGCCTTCCTGAGCACCGCGGATGATGCCCTGGGCATGGCCGGCCTGCGGCAGCACCGACAGCGCGAGCAGGATGGCGGCGGCTGCGAACGCCAGGCGGACGGGCAAACCGGCCGGCGACGGCGCGGCGGCGATACGTACTTTGTTCATATTTGATCCCAAAGGCTGAATGGCGGCGAGCGCCGCCTGTCGAGGCAGGTAATCATCAACGCACCGGACGGCGGAATGGTTGCGTCTTTGTGACGAATTGTCGACGTCGTGAACGGGTCGCCGCTCGCGAAAATGTCAGCGCCGCTGCGCGCTGAGGGGGACAAAGCGGCCTTGCTTAGATCAGGCATCACGTTAACGATGGGCGGGCAGGCCGCTGGAACGAAAGCCGGATTGCAGGCATATTGCACGCCGGGGACGGAGAGCCGCGGCGCCTAGCGTGAACAGGCCGGAGGCCGGGATTCAAATGCGTTTCCAGATGCGTTCATTTTTCATCGCTTTCACCTCCCTGATGCTTTTGAGCGCAGGCAGCGCGCAGGCCAAGGTCGAGATCACCGTCGACAAGGACAATCAGCAGATGACCGTCGCGGTCGACGGCGTCGCGCGGTATCACTGGCCGGTATCGACCGGCGTCCCCTCGCGCGAGACGCCGAACGGCGCCTTCCGCGCCTTCCGCATGGAAGAGGATCACTACTCCAAGGAATTCGACGACGCGCCGATGCCGCACGCGATCTTCTTCACCAAGGTCGGCCACGCCATCCATGGCACGGACTCGGTCGGCCGTCTCGGCTCGCCGGCGTCCCATGGCTGCGTGCGGCTGTCGCGCCAGAACGCCTCGACGCTCTATGCGCTGGTCCAGCAGCAGGGCGTGCTCAACACCACGGTGACGCTGACCGGCTCGGCACAGGTGGCGCTGGCGCGCAATCCGCGCGGCCGCACCAACAATGCAATCGCCCGCGCGCCGCAGCAGCCCGTCGAAGAGCAGTACGCGACCACCGGCGATCCCGTGAACCTGACGCCGCCGCAGCAGCCCGCCCGTCGTTACATGCCGCAGGACGACAATTACATCTATCCCGCCGACGGCAGCGACACCGGCGCCCGCTATCCGGCGCCGCGCCCGATCACGCGGCCCTATGGCGCGCAGGCCTATCAGCAATTGCCGCAGCCAACCTACGACCAGGGCTACGGCCAGCAGGGCACCTACTATCAGCCGCAGCCGCGGCAGGTTTACCAGCCGCGCGGCTATTACTACCAGAACTGACGCAATCTGAATCTGAGGGGCGCCGTCAGCCGCCCTCGCCCACCAGCACGAACGGCGCCCACACGGCAGGATCGGCGTTGCGGGACGACGACCGGTCGGCAATCAAGGCCTTCATCGACCGGCGCAGCGCTTCGGCGCGGCCGATGCCGGGATGCGCGGCGAGCTCGGAGAAGGCGCCCGTGGTCAGCCGCACCGCTGCATCGGAATCGACCGGCCAATGCGAGACGAGAAGCGCCCGCGCGCCGGCATAGAAGAACGCGCGCGCAAGGCCCGACAGGCCCTCGGCGCCAGGCTTGTCGCCGGCTGCCGTGTTGCAGGCCGAAAGCACCGCCCAGTCCGCATCCAGCTTGAGTTTTGCGATGCGGCTTGCCGTGAGCAAACCGTCATCGTCGCTGGTCGGCTTGTCCGGCAGCGTCAGCACGAGCGCGGGCTCGCTGAGGCCGCTGACCTCGCCGGCGACGAGGCCGTGGGTGGCGAAATCGACGACACGGTATTGATCGAGCGGCAGTGTGCTCACGCTGGTCACGGTCGCGGCTGAGCCAAGCTTGACGTCGTCCTGCGGCGAGGCGCCGAGCGCACGCGCCACCGCCTGGAGCTCGCCCGCGGTTTCCGGCAGCGAAGGCAGCCCCGTGCGCAGGCGCTCGAGATCGACGGAAGTGCCGTCATAGTAGCTTGGGTATGGCTGCACGTTGCGCCCTGCGCGCTTGTCGCTCGGCGTACGCCGCAACACCGGATCGCCAAATCCGATGAAAGGCTTTTGCGCGCGTGAGTCCCTGGCAAAGCTGCGCAGCGCGCGCAGGCTCGGCACCGATGGTAGCACCGTGATGGCGCGCTCATTGAGCAGCCACGCCGCCTGCCGAAAGCGGTCGGCAGACGCCGTGTCGGGCTGCTTCGTCACCAGCACATGAAACGGCAGGCTGGTGAGCGCACCGGCCGGGACGACCAGCAGTTTTGGCTTGCCGGTGATGTCGGCCGATATCGGGCCGAACAGCACATTGTAGAGTTCAAAGGACGCATCGAGGTCGAATGACGATTGGGCTGCCTCGGGATTGGCGAGCCCGAGCCGGAGATGGGCAACACGATCGCCGATCTCGCGGCTGCCGAGCGCGATCTGACGCAGCGCGCTTGCCTCACGCGTCACCGCCAAGGCGTAGGTCTTGTCACCACGCACGATGAACGCCACCAGGGCCTCGTCGGGCTTCAGCAGCCCCTGCGTTTGCGCGATAGTCAGCGGTTGCGGGTTGGACAATTCAGCATAGGCCGGAAAGCTGCGGTCGAGCTGGGCCGAGACGTCTTCGAGCGATTCTCGTGTTTGCGCGGTCTGCGCGCGCAGGCTGGCGATCAGTGCGTCGTTGCGCTTGCCGTCCGCCTGCCCGAGCTCGGACGTCACGCGCTTTTCGAGCGTTTCGAGGCTCGCTTTCAGATCCTGCTGCCGCCTCACCAGTCCGGCGATCGCATCGTTGCCGGCGCCGAACCGGGCCGCCATTTGCGACAGCGCGGCACCCGCGCTGGTCTCGTGGGCGCGCTGGGCGGCGCCGAAGGCCTCGTCCTTCGCGGCATTGTCCGGGGTGCCGTCGGAGACGCGCCAGATCGCATCGATCAGCCAGGGATCGATCTCGGGAAAACGGACGAACTGCGTATTCTTCTCTGCGTTGAGCGCGGCGGCAGCCAGCCGCAGCCGCGCCAGGGCATCCGGCCACTTGCCCTCGCGGCGATCGGCGTCGGCCAGGTTGATCATCGTGGCGATGGAATCGCGATGCCGGGGTCCGAGCCGGGCCTGCGCGATCGCAAGGGCGCGGTCGAGCCGGCCGCGTGCCTCGGTCATGTTGCCGGTCCTGAGGTCGAGCAGCGCGACGGCCCGCAGGTCCTTGACAAGTTGCGGATGCGTGGCACCGAGTACGCGCTCGTCGATCTCGAGGCAACGCAGCAGAAGCCGTCTCGCCTCATCGACCTGGCCAGCGTCCATCAGGGCTTGCCCGAGCGAACCGGCGGCAAGCGCGGTCGGGCCGCTGCCTTCACCGAACTTGCGCTCAATGACGTCGAGCGAGCGGCGGTAGAGACCGAGGGCCTGTTCCTTACGCCCGAGGTCCGAATAGCTGTTGGCCAGATTGTTCAGCGCGCGGCCGACATCCGGGCTATCGGCGCCAAAGGACTTTTCATAGATCGCGAGCACCCGCTCCTGCAGACCGGCCGCTGCCTCGTGCTTGCCCTGCGCTGAAAAGGCGTTGGCGAGATTGTTCAGCCCGATAGCCGTGGTCGGATGGTTCGGACCGTAGATCCGCTCGTAGGCCTGCAGCGTCTGCTGATAGAGTTTCTCCGCCTCCGCGTAACGCGCCTCGTGCTTAAGCACGGTTGCGAGGTTGCCGGTGCTGGCCGCGACGTTCGGATGGGTCTCGCCGCGTCGCGCCCGCGTGATCGCGAGCGAGCGCCGCATCGACGCCTCCGCCTCGGCCAGACGGCCGGCATCCAGATAGAGGTTGCCGAGATCGTTGAGTATCTTGTCGTAGTTCATCGTTGTCTCGGCGTCTCTGCCAAAACTGAGATCGAGCAGGTCAAGCCCTTGTTTCAGCATGCGCTCGCCGTCGTCGAAGCGACCGAGCAGGCCGTAGGCGTCTCCGAGATCGTCCAGCGCGGAGGCGACGTCGACGGGCGGCGCGTTGGCGGCTTGCAGGGCGATGAGTGCCCGCTCGAAATAGCCGGTGGCCTCCGCAAGATTCTCCTTGTCGCGCGCGAGCCCGCCGAGCGCCGACAGCGTCCCGGCGAGCCTACCGTCATTGGCGCCGAAAGCGCTGGTGCCGAGCGCGAGCGCCCGCTCGGCGACCGTGGTCGCCTCTGTCCGGCGCTCGAGCATGCCGAGCGATCCGACCAGGATATTCGAGGTCCGCAGCGTGGAGACGACGTCGTTGTTACGCAGCTTGATGCCGAGCGCCGCGTTGAGCTTCTCGATCGCTTCCGGGAAACGGCCGAGATTGTGCAGATACATGCCTTCGTTGTGCAGCACCCCGGCATAATTCATATTGTCGGCGCCCTGCCGGCGGCGCACCAGGATTTCAAGCTTCTGGGCCGCGGCCAGCCCCTCGGCCCAGCGGCCGGCCTGCGTGGCCGCGTTCATCTGCACGACCAACGAATCGAAATCATTGCCGCGCTGGGCGAAGGCCGGTCCGGACAACAGAGCCACAACCAGACATGCGACAAACAAGCGGGCGCGGTTCATGCGAAAATCCCGTCACGCGCGTCAAATGGCAATTTCAGCGGGCCAGGAGCATGAGTACATACCCACCGGCCGGACGCAACCCAGGCCGGAGCCTGGAGTTTCAACAAGCGGCAAGCCTATAGAATTGGCGCTGGGCGCAAAATGCGTTTGAATGCCCAGCTTTCCACCGACCTTGTTTCCACTGACCTTTGGGACTGTGATGACATCACGCGCCGTGACAATTCTGACCGTGTTGTCATTTCTCATCGCGAGAGAGGCCATGGCATATGACCCGGTTTTCGATATCGAGGCGCATCGCGGCGGACGGGCGCTGCTGCCCGAGAATACCCTGCCGGCCTTTGCCAACGCGCTGACGATGGGCGTGGACACGCTGGAGCTCGACGTCGGGGTGACCGCCGACGGCGAGGTCGTCGTATCGCATGAACGCGGTCTCAATCCGGATCTCGCGCGGGATGCGCGTGGCGCCTATGTGCCGCCGCCCGGGCCCCCTTTCGTGACGCTCAAACTGGCTGATGTCAGGAGCTATGACGTCGGCCAGATCCGGCCGGACAGTTCTTATGCGAAGCAATTCCCCGATCAGCACACCATACCGGGGACACGCATTCCCACGCTGAAGGAATTGTTTGCGCTAGTGCGTAAGTCCGGCAACACGCGCGTCCGTTTCAACATCGAGACCAAGATCGATCCGAACCATCCGGACGAGACGCTCGATCCGCAAGTCTTCGTCGCAAAATTGCTCGGGTTGATCGAAGCCGAGGGATTTTCAAGCCGCGTCTTGATCCAGTCGTTCGACTGGCGGGCCCTGTTGCTGGTCCAGCAACAGGCACCCAAAATTCCGACGGTGTACCTGACGCTGCAGCGAGGCTCGGGCCAGACAGTCGCGCTGGACAAGCCCACCAACTGGACGGCGGGCTTCAGCCCTACCGATCATGGCGGTTCGCTGCCGCAGACGATCAAGGCGGCGGGCGGAGCGATCTGGTCGCCCTATTTCGGAGACGTGACCGCGGCACTCATCGCGGAAGCCCACGAGCTCGGCTTGCGCGTCGTGGTGTGGACGGTCAACAAGCGCGAAGACATGGCGCGGATGATGGAGCTCCGCGTCGACGGGATCATTTCCGACCGGCCCGATCTGCTGCGCGAGGTTGCCGGCGAGAAGGGCATCACGCTGCCAGCGGGGACGCCGGTCGCGCCGTAACTCCAGTCTCGTGCCGCCCTACTCCCCATTCTTCAAACGCCGGTACAAAGCGCCAAGGATGTTGGAATAGTCGTCGGTCCAGACCCGCACCCTGTCGTCGGCTTCGGTCTGCTCCCAGACCTTGGAGGACGCGAGCCTGCCGACATCGGTCTCCTCGCGCGCGGAGATGACGACGTCGGTCGAGAAGATGTAATCGCCATCGCGCCCGGAATCCTCGTTGAAGACCCAGCTCTTGAGATCGTTGGCGTCGGCAATGCCGACCACGACGGTCTCGAGATCGAGATGCCGGTTGGAGACGTGCATCACCACGGCTCCGTGCGGAGCCAGCTTGTCCTTGTAGATCTTCATCGCCTCTTCGGTGGCGAGATGAATCGGGATCGCATCCGACGAATAGGCATCGACGATGACGAGGTCGTAGGCGCCGTCAGGCTCCTTTGCGAAGGTGAGGCGCGCATCGCCGATCACCGGCTTCATGTCCGGCAGGCAGCTCGATATGTAGCGGAAATTCCTGGGGTCACGCGCGGCATCCACCATCGATTGGTCGATCTCGAAGAATTTCCAGTCCTCGCCGGGTTCGGCGGCGCAGGCGAGCGTACCCGATCCGACGCCGATCGCGGCGACCTTGAGCGGCGCGCCCTTGCGCTCGCGGATCGCGCTGACGGCCTGACCGATGCCGCCGTCCTTGTGATAATAGGTGATCGGCTCGGGCCGGCCGGTGACCGGCGTGCCGTCATTGTTGCGGAAGCGTTCGGCCCCGTGGATGGTGGTGCCGTGCATCAGCACGTGGAAATAGCCGCCTGGCGTCACCACGATCTTGTGCACGCCGAAGAAGCTGCGCACCGTCGTGACCCGGCCCTCGTCCGCCGGATAGACCCGGATCAACGCCAGCGCGAGCGCGACGGTGGCGAAGATCTTCCAGCGGCCGGCATTGAGCGCCAGTGCCAGCAGCGCAGCGAGCGCGCCCACGGCGCCGGCGACCCAGACACGGTGATCCTCCAGCCAGGTCGAGGGGCTGCCAGTGGTATAGGACGGCGCAACCAGCGCCCCCGCGAGCGCGGCGAGCACCAGCCAATACCATTTTACGACACCTGCGAGACGCTCGTTCGCGGACGGCCGGCACAGCGCGGCAAACGCGATCAGGATCGGGTATTCGGCGATCCACGAGAAGGTGAAGGGAGCGACCAGGCCAGCAAAGAGACCGCCGACCATGCCGCCGAACGACAGCGCGACGTAGAAACCGGTGAGATATCTGGCCGCCGGCCGGGTCCGCGCCAGCTCGCCGTGACAGGCCATGGCGATGATGAAGAAGCATAATTGGTGGCCACCGAGTGTCAGCAGCAAATTCTGCTCGCCGCCGAACGCGAGCAGGACGACGACGCCCGCGATCGCGACCGGCTGCAGCATCAGCATCCATTTGTGCGGCAGCAGCGGCCGCGACTGGAACACCACGACCCAGGTGAGCAGATACAGCGACAGCGGCAGCACCCAGAGCAGCGGCGCTGCTGCGACGTCGGTCGAGATGTGCGCGGTGACCGCGATGAGAAGTCCCGAGGGCACCGCGGCGAGGAAGATCCAGCGCAGCCGCGTCACGATTTCAGGCGCCGGCGCATTGGCGTCCTCGGTCCGCGCGTCGACCATTGCGAGCTTCGGCGAGCGCAACAACAGCACGCTGCAGGCGGCGATCAGGAGGATCAACAGGCCATAGAAGCCGGTCCAGAGCCGGTTCTGCGCATGCAGCGTGAACATCGGCTCAAGCAGGAACGGATAGGACAACAGCGCGAGAAAGCTGCCGATGTTGGAGGAGGCATAGAGGAAATAGGGGTCGTGTCCGGCGGGATGACCGGTGCGGACGAACCAGGCCTGCAGCAGCGGATTGTTGGCGGCGAGCGCGAAGAACGGCAGGCCGATCGAAACCACGAACAGACCGAGCAACCAGAACGCATAGCCCGACGCCGGCGGCTCGCCATAGGCGGAGGCAATGCCGAGCGGAAGCGTCACGAAGGCAGCGATCAGCAGCACCAGATGCACCGCGATCGGAACGATGCGGTTCCTCGCCTGCATCAACAGATGGGCATAGGCGTAGCCTGCCAGCAATAGCGACTGGAAGAACACCATCGCCACCGACCACACCGCCGGCGAGCCGCCGAGCCGCGGCAGCACCATCTTCGTGAACAGCGGCTGCACCGAGAACAGCAGCAGCGCGCTGACGAAGATCGCGGCGGTGTAGACCGTCAGCACCAGCCGGTTGCGCGTCGAGGACGGCTGCTCCGTGGCGGCGGGTTGCACGATCGAATCCATGGAAGCTCCGGCTCAAAACCCGGCGGGCGCCGGATGCGCGCAATGGAGCACAAGGCGTCTGAACGGGCAATAAAGGGCGTCGTGATGTTGCAGCGAGGATTGCTTGATATAGAGATGTGGTTCCAGGCCATGCGAAGCATCGAACCCGGACCCTCGAGATTCCGGGTTCTCGCTTCGCGAGCCCCGGAGAGACAGCACACTGGGCCTTGCATTTCATGACCGAAACCGACGTCCTCATCATCGGCGCTGGCCATAACGGCCTCACCTGTGCCGCCTATCTCGCGAGCGTGGGCCTGCGCGTGCGGGTGGTCGAGCGCCGCAAGGTGGTCGGCGGTGCCGCGGTCACGGAGGAGTTTCACCCGGGATTCCGCAATTCGGTCGCGGCCTACACCGTGAGTCTGCTCAATCCGCAGGTGGTCCGCGACCTCGGCCTCGCCGAACAGGGCCTGCGGATCGTCGAACGGCGCGCCCAGAATTTTCTGCCCGCACCCGACGGCAGCTATCTCCTCACCGGCGAGGGACGGACGAAAGCATCCGTCGCGCGGCTGAGCGCGCATGACGCAGCCGCGCTCGACGGGTTTTCGCGCGAGCTGGAAGACATCGCCGACGTGCTCAGGCAATTCGTGCTGCGCGCGCCGCCGAATCTCGTCAACGGCTTTGGCGCAGCGGCGTTGCGCGAAGGCGTCAACGCCTGGAAGAGCGCCAACATCCTGCGTGGCCTCACGCTGGAACAGAGCCGCAGCCTGCTCGATCTCTTCACCCGCTCCGCCGGCGAGATGCTGGACGAACGCTTCGAGCATGATCTGGTCAAGGCGCTGTTCGGCTTCGATGCCATCGTCGGCAACTATGCCAGCCCTTACGCCGCCGGCTCGGCCTACGTGATGCTGCATCACGCCTTCGGCGAGGTGAACGGCAAGAAGGGCGTCTGGGGCCACGCCATCGGCGGCATGGGCGCGATCACGCAGGCGATGGCGCGCGCGGCACGCGACCGCGGCGTCGTGATCGAAACCGATGCCGGCGTCCGCGAGGTCATCGTCGAGCGCGACCGCGCCGTCGGCGTCGTGCTGGAGAACGGCACGGCCATCCGCGCCAAATATGTCGCGGCCAATGTCAATCCAAAGCTGCTCTACACGCGGCTGGTCGCAGCCGACGCTCTTCCTGCGGACTTCCTCGCCCGCATCCGGCACTGGAAGAACGGCTCCGGCACCTTCCGGATGAACGTTGCGCTGGATCGCCTGCCCTCGTTCACGGCGCTGCCGGGCGAGGGCGATCATCTCAGCTCCGGCATCATCCTGGCGCCAAGCCTCGGCTACATGGACCGCGCCTGGCTCGATGCGCGGGCGCAGGGCTGGAGCCGGGAGCCGGTCGTCGAGATGCTGATCCCCTCGACGCTCGACGACACGCTGGCCCCAGCTGGAAAGCACGTCGCCAGCCTGTTCTGCCAGCACGTCGCGCCGGAGCTTCCCGACGGACGATCGTGGGATGACCATCGCGACGAAGTCGCCGATCTCATGATCGCGACGGTGGACAAGTACGCGCCGGGTTTTGCGGCGAGCGTGCTGGGCCGCCAGATACTGTCCCCGCTCGACCTCGAACGGCAGTTCGGGCTGCTGGGAGGCGACATCTTCCATGGCGCGCTGACCTTGAACCAGCTGTTCTCGGCGCGCCCGATGCTGGGCCATGCCGATTATCGCGGACCGCTCAGGGGCCTCTACCATTGCGGCTCCGGCGCCCATCCCGGCGGCGGCGTCACCGGCGCTCCCGGCCATAACGCCGCGCAGGCGATCTTGAGGGATCACCGGTCGCTGTTCAAAACGCGTGGATAGGTCTGTGGATGAGCTGTGGACTGGCTGTTGAGTGGCCTGTGGTCAGACCGAGGATATGTGGGCCAGAAAGTCGGGACCGAACTTGGGGAAAGCCGGTGGAAAATCGGCAGGACAATCGCAGGAAAAGCGGGTGGATGGCGTCCCGGCAAGCGGTGGACAATTTGTGAAATCGACCGGGAACAGTCGCCCCAGAACGACCTCGCCCGCCAGGGGAAAACCCCTCGCGGGCGGTGATCAGGAATAGCCTTTGAAGAAAACAGCCCCCGCTGGGAAATGGAGGCGGAAATTACTTCAAGGAGGTGCTAATCGACGTGAACTTGTCGTTCAGGGTGACGCCCAGGCTGTTCACCACGGTGATGATCGCCAAAGCGATCCCTGCGGCAATCAGGCCGTACTCGATCGCGGTTGCACCGGACTCGTCCGACCAGAACTTTTGAACCATGCGCTTCAAGACTCGCCTCCGTTACAATTCAAAGCTGTGTTGGTTGGTTTCAACATCCGAAAATGTACGAGACACAACCTACAGCCCGGTTAATCCGGGAACCGCAACTTATGCGGAAAATTGGCGACGAAAGTTCCAAAAATTGAACTCAACGGAACCCTGAATGCAGCCTTCTCCTACTCATCGCGCCAGCTTTTCGATCGGCAGCGAGGCCGACGCGAGGCGCGTCGTCGACGTGCTCACCGAGGTGTTTTTCGACGGTGATGCGGCGGTTGCCGCCTTCGAGCGGCCGGACGGACCATGGGATGTCACGCTCCATTTTGCGGATGCGCCGGACCAAGCCTGGCTGCGCGAACTCGTTGTAACTTCAGCGGGAAATGAGATCGCCGCGACGCTCGCCTTCGACATCATCGAGGCCAAGGACTGGGTCAAGGCCAGCCTGGAAGATCTCGTCCCGGTCCCGGCCGGACGCTTCGTTGTGCACGGCAGCCATGACCGCGACCGTGTGGCGCCGAACAAGCTCGCGATCGAGATCGAGGCGGCGCTCGCCTTCGGCACCGGGCACCACGGAACCACGCGTGGCTGTTTACTGCTGCTTGACCATGTCCTGAAGAGTTCCCGGCCGCGGAACCTGCTCGACCTCGGCACCGGAACCGGCGTCCTCGGCATCGCGGCGGCGAAAGCGCTGCATCGCGCGGTGCTCGCCTCCGACATCGACCCGCCGTCGGTGCGGGTCGCGGCCGAGAACGCGGTGCTGAACGAGGTCGGCAACCAGGTCCGGGTGATCCGCGCCACCGGCTTCGCCGCGCCGGATTTCGGAAAGGCAGGCCCGTTCGACCTGGTGCTGGCTAATATCCTCGCCAACCCGCTCAGGCAGTTGGCGGGCCCGATGGCGCGGCATCTCGCGCCCGGCGCACGCGTCATCCTCTCCGGCCTGTTGACGCACCAGGCCCCTGCCGTGATCGCCGCCTATCGCGCCCGCGGCCTCGTACCGGTGAAGCATCTGCGGATCGAGGGGTGGAGCAGCCTGTTGCTACGGAAGATGGGGTGAGCGAAGCGTCGTAGGGTGGGCAAAGCGAAAGCGTGCCCACTATGTTCATCTGCAATCGCGGATCGATGGCGGGCACGGCGCTTCGCCTTTGTCCACCCTTACGAGATCATCAATGCCGCTACTCCGCTGCCTTCTCGTCCCGCTGTGGTGTGCGTTCGCCCCGCAAGGCGCGCCTCGCGCGGCGCTCTGCGATACGCTCGATCATCTGGCTGATGACGCCGCGCGGCTTCTCCGGCGCCGCCGCAGTCGGAGCGCGGCGCACCGGGGGCGTAATCTTCTCAAACGTGAACGCTGGCATCGTGTGTCCCCTCGCCGTTGAGATGAACCACCTGCTCGAATTTCTCTGTTATCGGGACGAAGCGCAACTGCTGCATCCTTTACTCCACTCAATTCGAATGGAACTTATTCAAGCACAGTCTGTGCCAGATGCGACCTCAAATGCGTCTACATTGCGGACCGGTCGCCATGATCCTAAAGTAGTCCACCATGTTCGAAGCACACTTCCAGACATTCGAGGAGCCGGAGGCCGGCGTCGCATTGACGGCGCGGCTGGCCGCACTTCGCGAAGAACTCGCCCGTCGCAAGCTGACCGGCTTCGTGATCCCGCGCGCCGATCAGCAGCAGAACGAATATGTGCCGCCGTCGGAAGAACGGCTGGCCTGGCTGACCGGTTTCACGGGTTCGGCGGGGCTCGCGGTGGTGCTGATCCAGGAGGCCGCATTGTTCGTCGACGGCCGTTACACGCTTCAGGCCGCCAAGCAGGTCGATGCCAAGGCCTGGGCCGTGGAATCCCTGATCAACCCACCGCCGGAAAGCTGGGTGTCGGCGCATCTGAAAGCCGGCGACCGCCTCGGATTCGATCCATGGCTGCACACTTTTGCGGCAGCCGAGCGCCTGTCCGCCGCCTGCGCCAAGACAGGCGCCGAGTTGGTCGCCGTCGAAAGCAATCCCATCGACGCAGTCTGGCAGGACCGCCCGCAGCCGCCGCTCGCCCCCGTCGCCGTACACAGCCTGCAGAATGCCGGCGTCACTGAAACCGAGAAGCTGACGCAGATCAGGGCCGAAATCGGCAAGCTCGGCGCCGACGCGCTGGTGCTGTCGGACAGCCACGCGGTGGCCTGGACCTTCAACATCCGCGGCGCCGACGTCGCCCATACTCCGCTGCCGCTGTCTTACGCGCTGGTGCCGAAGGAGGGACGGCCGACCATCTTCATCGACCACCGAAAGCTCTCCAATCTGACGCGCGACCATCTCGAGCAGTCCGCCGACGTGCGCGAGCCCGATGCGATGGCGCCGACACTGATGGCGCTCGCCAAGGGCGGCAGATCGATTGCACTCGACAGTGCCACCGCGGCCGACGCGCTCAGCCGGTTGATCGCGGGCGCCGGCGGCAAGCCGGTGCGCGGCAGCGATCCGATCGCGCTGCTCAAGGCGGTCAAGAACGCGACCGAGATCAAGGGCACGAAGACCGCCCATGTGCGTGACGCCGTGGCGCTGGCGCGCTTCCTCGCCTTCATCGACCGCGAGGCCGCGAGCGGCAAGCTCACAGAGATCGACGCGGTCGAGGCGCTGGAGACATTCCGCCGTGATACCGGCGCCTTGAAGGACGTCTCGTTCCCGACGATCTCCGGCACTGGCCCGAACGGCGCCATCGTGCACTATCGCGTCACCCGCAAGAGCAACCGGCGGATCGCGCCCGGCGACCTCCTGTTGATCGATTCCGGCGCGCAATACGAAGACGGCACCACGGACGTCACCCGGACCATGGCGGTGGGCGAGCCGACCGACGAGATGCGCGACCGCTTCACCCGCGTGCTGCGCGGCCATATCGCGATCGCGCGCGCCGTCTTTCCGGACGGCGCCACGGGCGCGCAGCTCGACACGCTGGCGCGGCAATATCTCTGGGCCGCCGGCGTCGATTTCGAGCACGGCACCGGTCACGGCGTCGGCAGCTATCTCTCGGTGCACGAGGGGCCGGCACGGATCTCGAAGCTCGGGACCACGCCGCTGAAGCGCGGCATGATCCTCTCCAACGAGCCTGGCTACTACAAGACCGACGGTTTCGGCATCCGCATCGAGAACCTCGAACTGGTGGTCGCCGCCGACATCCAGGGCGCCGAGAAGCCGATGAACGCGTTCGAGACGCTGACCTTGGCGCCGATCGACCGCCGGCTGATCGATGTCGCGATGCTGGGCCGCGACGAGCTGGACTGGCTCAATGCCTACCATGCACGCGTCCGCGCCGAGGTGCGGCCGGCGCTGGATGAGGCGACGCAGGCCTGGCTCGATCAGGCCACCGCGGAGCTGAAGCGGTAAGGTCGCCCCGCCGCAACGCGCACGCAAGGCGTGTTCGGGGAGGCCGCGGCGTACTGGATGCCACGCCTCCGCGGATGCCCTCATCATAACCGTCCCAAAATCCGTATAGCCGCATTCCGAAACGCCGATATCCGTCTTGCGCGAGCGCGCTACAGTCGATTCGAATTCGAAAGACGGCCCCGCATGCACGGCATCATCAGCAAGCCGCCGAAAGGCGCGAGCGACCTCGCAACGTCGCGCGGGGTGCTGCTGCTGCTTGTCGTCATGACCGGGATCGCCCCGATCTCGTTATACATTTTGGTTCCGGCGCTGCCGGTGCTCGCGACCAATTTCGGCAGCGACATCTCGATCGCGCAGATGACGGTGTCGCTCTACATGGTCGGCATCGCGCTGTCGCAACTCATCATGGGACCGCTGTCGGACCGGTTCGGGCGGCGTCCGGTGCTGCTCGGAGGGCTGGCGCTGATGGTCGTGGCGAGCGTCGGCTGCATCTTCGCCGAGACCCTGCCGCAATTGATTGCCGCGCGCTTTTTCCAGGCGCTCGGCGGCGCCTCCGGCATGGTGATCAGCCGCGCCATCATTCGCGACATCTACGAGCGCGACCGCGTCGCCTCCATGATCAGCCTCGTGGTCGCGGCGCTGATGATCGGCCAGATGGTGTCGCCACTCACCGGCGGTCTGATCGAGACGGCGTTCGGCTGGCGCGCGATCTTCTACGCCGTCACGGTCGCTGCGATCGTCGTCGCCCTCGGCATCGCCATCGCGCTGCCGGAGACACGGCGCAGCCGCGCCGCGGGCAGCGGCTTCCGCGGCGACGTCGGCATCCTGATCAAGAGCCGCGCCTTCGTCGGCTACGTGATGTGCCAGGTGCTGGCCTCGCAGATCATCTTCACCTTCGCAGGCGGCGGCCCCTACATCGTGGTGACGCAGATGGGCCGGACCAGCGCCGAATACGGCGCATGGTTTGCGACCACCGGCTTCGCCTACCTTGTCGGCAACCTGCTTTGCGTACGCTTCGCGCCGCGGCATTCGCTGGAAAAGCTGATCTGGTTCGGGCTCGCCCTGCAACTCTGCGGCAGCCTCCTGAATCTGTTGTGGAGCTTCACCGGCTGGAACGAAGCTCCCGCCTGGCTGTTCGGCACGCAGATGATCGTGATGGTCGGCAATGCCTTCGTGATGGCGAATTCCGCGGCCGGCGCGATCAGCATCCGCCCCGAAGCCGCGGGAGCGGCGTCGGGCGCCATGGGCTTTCTGCAACAGGGGATCGGCGCGCTGATGTCGCAATTCGGCGCCTATCTCGGCGGCCACTCAGCCACGACGCTGCCGCTGACCTCGGCCGTCGTTGCCATCTCGCTGCTCTGTGCCTGCATGATGATCTTCGTCGTCCCCCGCCGCGAAGTGGTGGTGAGCGAGACGCTGATCGAGCGGGCCGAGGAGGAAGAGGGCGGGATGATGTAAGGGGGCGCCGCGCTGCCTTCCCCATCATTGCGACGTAGCGAAGCAATCCAGAATCCCTCCGAGGCGGCACTCTGGATTGCTCCGTCGCTTCGCTCCGCGCAATGACGGGGAGCGACCGTCACTCCCCGATCAGCGCCAGCCACTCGTCCTCGGTCAGCACCTTGACGCCGTGCTTGTTGGCCTCCGCGAGCTTCGAGCCCGCGCCGGGGCCGGCGACGACGAGATCGGTCTTCTTCGACACCGAGCCCGAGACCTTTGCGCCCAGCCGTTCGGCCGTCGCCTTCGCCTCGTCGCGCGTCATCTTTTCCAGCGAGCCCGTGAACACCACGGTCTTGCCGGCGACGGCCGAATTGCTCTTCGGCTTCTCGGCGTCGACGATCTCGACCTCCCTGGTCAGCCGCTCGACGATGCCGCGATTGTGGCTCTCGCCGAAATAATCGGCGATGCTCTTGATCACGGTGTCGCCGATCTGGTCGAGCGCGTCCATCTCCGCCATCGCCTCCTCGTCGCCCTTGGCGACCTTGAGGCAGGCTTCTTGGAAGGCGTCCCAGGAGCCGTAGCCGCGCGCCAGCGCCAGCGCCGTGGTCTCGCCGACATGACGCATGCCGAGCGCATAGATGAAGCGCTCCAGCGAGATCTTGCGCCGGCCCTCGATGGCGCCGAAAAGGTTGCGCACCGAGGTCGCGCCGTAGCCCTCAACCTCTTCGAGCTTCAGCTTCGCGTTGCGCTTCTCCAGCGTGAAGATGTCGGCGGGCTCCTTGACCCATCCCTGGTCGAAGAAATACTGCAGCTGCTTCTCCCCGAGACCGTCGATGTCGAAGGCGCGGCGCGACACGAACAGCTTGAGATGCTCGATCTTCTGATAGGGGCAGGCGAACTCGCCGGTGCAGCGGGCGCGGGATTCCTCTTCGCCGGCGGCGGTCTCGCCGCGCACGACGTCGGTGTGCAGCGGGCACGGGCACTTCTTCGGGAAGTGATATTCCCTGGCGCTCTTCGGCCGCTTGTCGAGGACGACGTCGACCACCTGCGGGATGACGTCGCCGGCGCGCTGAATCACGACGGTATCGCCGATCCTGATGTCCCGCCCCTCTCGCAGCACCTCGCCCTTGTTGCCGATGCCCTTGATGTAGTCCTCGTTGTGCAGCGTGACGTTCTGCACGATCACGCCGCCGACGCCGACCGGCTCCAGCTTGCCGACGGGCGTGAACGAGCCGGTACGGCCGACCTGGATCTCGATGTCGCGCAGCACCGTCATGGCCCGCTCGGCCGGGAATTTATGCGCGATCGCCCAGCGCGGCGTGCGCGAGACGAAGCCGAGACGCTCCTGCCAGTCGATGCGATCGACCTTGTAAACGACGCCGTCGATGTCGTAGTCGAGCTCGGCGCGCTCTTCCTCGATGCTCTGATGGAACGCGATCAGCTCCTCGACGGAGTGGCATAGCTTGGTCAGCGGATTGGTCTTGAAGCCGCAGCGCTCGAACCAGCCGATCATGCCGCTCTGCGTCGCTGCCGGCATCGCGCTCATCTCGCCCCAGGCATAGGCGAAGAAGCCGAGGGGACGCGAGGCGGTGATGGTCGGATCCTTCTGCCGCAGCGAGCCGGCGGCCGAATTGCGCGGATTGGCGAAGATGGTGTCACCGGCGGCCTTCTGCCGCTCGTTGAGCGCGAGAAACGCCTTCTTGGTCATGTAGACCTCGCCGCGCACCTCGCAGATGTCGGGGATGTTCCGCCCCTCCAGTTTCTGCGGCACGTCCTCGAGGGTGCGGATGTTGGCGGTGACATCCTCGCCGACCGCACCGTCCCCGCGCGTCGCCGCGGTCACCAGCTCACCGCCCTCGTAGCGCAGCGACATCGAGAGGCCATCGATCTTCGGCTCGGCGGAAAAATCGACCTTGTCGTCGTCGAGCTTCAGGAAGCGCATGATGCGGCCGACGAAGTCGCGCACGTCCTCTTCCGCAAAGGCGTTGTCGAGCGACAGCATCGGAACGGAATGCCCGACTTTCCTGAAGCGGCCTGACGGCGCCGCGCCGACCTTCTGTGAGGGCGAGTCCGCGCTGACGAATTCGGGAAAGCGCTTCTCGATGGCGTTGAAGCGCTGGCGCAGCGCGTCGTACTCCGCGTCGGTGACGGTGGGCGCGTCCTCCTGATAGTAGCGCTCGTTATGTCCCTCGATCTCGAGCGCCAGCCGCATGTGCTCGACCTTGGCCTGGGCCTTGGTGAGATCGGCGACGTCGCGAAGCGGTGTTGCTTTGGATTTTGCTGCTCTGGCCATGATGCTTGGATACGACGGAGCGGGCGGAAGGGTAAAGGCAGGTTGGGCTGTTTGTTCCCCGGATGCTGTGCAGCACGAGGCGGCATTGTGGATCCCGGCTCGCGCTGCGCGCGTCCGGGACACGAAACCTAACTCGCCGCCTTGAGCAGCCGGTCCGCGGCTGCCCTCGCCTCCGCCGTGATTTCGGCTCCGGCCAGCATGCGGGCGATTTCCTCGCGGCGGTGGTCGGCGGCCAATGCATTGACGCGGGTGGCGACGCGCTTGCCCTTGTCGAGGGCGTCCTTGGAGATCAGCAAATGCAGGTCGGCGCGGGCGGCAACCTGCGGGGCGTGGGTCACGGCCATCACCTGCACCTTGCCGGCAAGCCGCGCCAGGCGCCCGCCGATGGCATCGGCGACCGCACCGCCCACGCCGGTGTCGATCTCGTCGAACACCAGCGTCGGCGCCGAGCCGCGGTCGGACAGCACCACCTTGAGCGCCAGCAGGAAGCGCGACAGTTCGCCGCCGGAGGCGACCTTCATCATCGGTCCTGGCTTGGTGCCCGGATTGGTCTGCACCCAGAACTCGACGCGGTCGAAGCCTTGCGGGCCTGGCGTCGCCTCGTCGGTCGCGACCTGGGTCATGAACTTGGCGCGTTCGAGCTTGAGCGGCGCCAGCTCGGCGTTGACCGCCATGTTGAGCTTCTCGGCCGATTTCTGCCGCACCAGCGACAGCTTCTTGGCGGCGGCGGCATAGCGGCCATCTGCCTCGATCGCGGCCTGCTCCAGCTTCTTCAGCCGCGAGGCGCCGGCATCGATCAGCACGACGTCGGCGGCGTATTTCGCGGCCAGCGCGGCGAGCCCGTCGACCGGCGTCGAATATTTGCGCGAGGCCGCCCTCAGCGCGAACAGGCGCTCCTCGATGCGTTCGAGCTCGGCCGGATCGAAATCGGTCGCGGCGAGTGCCGCCTGGAGATGCTGGTCGGCCTCCTCCAGCGCGTTGATCGCCGCGTCGATGGCCTTCACGGCGGGCTCGACCAGCGCCGGCGAATTGACGCCACGGCGTTCCAGCCGGCGTACGGCCGCCGACAGCGTCGAGACCGGCGAATGGTGGCCACCGACAGCCTCCTGCGCCTCGCGCAAATCGGAGGCGATCTTCTCGCCCTGCATCATGGTGGTGCGGCGGTTGGCCAGCGAGGTCTCCTCGCCGTCCTTGGGCGCGAGCTGCTTCAGCTCGGCGGAGGCGTGGCGCAGATAGTCGGCCTCGCGCGCGGCGCGCTCCATGCCGGCGCGATGCTCCTCCAGCGCAGTATTGGCGTTGCGGCGTGCGTCCCAGAGCGTTTCGACCGCGGCGACGTCCTTCTCCAGGCCGGCGAACGCGTCGAGCAGGCGGCGGTGGGTGGCGGCGTCGACCAGCGCGCGCTCGTCATGCTGGCCGTGGATCTCGACCAGGGCGGCGCCGACCGCCTTCAGCGTCTGCACGCTGATCGATTGGTCGTTGATGAAGGCCCGGGTGCGGCCGTCGGCGAGCTGCACGCGGCGGAGAATCATCTCGCAAGACTCTTCGACACTCGTGCCGTCCAGGCCGTTCTCGGCAAGGATTTTCGTCGCGGGGTGATTCTTGGGGACATCGAACACGGCAGTGACCTGCCCCTGCTCCGCGCCGTGGCGCACGAGGCCCGCATCGCCGCGGCCACCGAGTGCCAGCGCAAAGGCATCGAGCAGGATGGATTTGCCCGCACCGGTCTCGCCGGTCAAAACCACGAGGCCGGTGGCGAATTCGATATCGAGCCGTTCGATCAGGACGATGTCGCGGATCGATAGACGCGCCAGCATGGAACCAAATTTCCTAGCCGAGGCCCATCTTCTTGAAGGTCTTGCTGATCCAGGACCCCTGATTCTCGCTCGGCTCGAGACCGCCGGATTTTACAAGATTATAGGCGTCCTTGTACCAGCGGCTGTCAGGAAAATTGTGCCCAAGCACGGCCGCCGCGGTCTGCGCCTCGCCGACGATGCCGATCGCCATGTAGGCCTCGGTCAGCCGGAACAGCGCCTCCTCGACGTGGCGGGTGGTCTGGTACTGCGTGACGACGGTCTTGTAGCGGTTGATCGCCGCCGTGTAGTCGCGCTTCTGCGCGTAATAGCGGCCGGTATTCATTTCCTTGCCGGCAAGCTGGTCGCGCGCGCCCTCGATCTTGGCCTTGGCGGACGTCGCGTATTCCGAGTTCGGATATTTGCGCACCACCTCTTCCAGCGCGGCGATCGCCTTCTCGGTGCGGGCCTGGTCGCGGCTGACGTCCGGGATCTGGTCGTAATGGGAGGCCGCGATCAGATATTGCGCATAGGCTGCATCCGGGCTGCCGGGATGCAGCGTGACGTAACGCGTGGCGGCGCCGATGCAGCCGTCATAGTCGCCGCCCTGGTAGGACGCATAGGCGGACATCAGCAGCGATTTGCGGGCCCAGTCGGAATAAGGATGCTGGCGGTCGACCTCTTCGAACTTCTTGTTCGCCGCCTTCATGTCCTTCTTCTCGTTCATGAGGTACAGGCCCTCATTGTAGATCTTGTCCGCGGGCTCCTCGACGAAGGTGTCGTCCTTGGCGGTGAACTTGTCCCAGAGCGAGCCGGTGCCGCAGCCGGCCAGCGGCAGCGCGAGTATGATGAAGGTGGCGGCGTGAAGCAGCCCACGCGCTCGCGACGAGACCGAGAAATATCCGCGCGTCATACGCTGTGCCGACATGAATTGAAGCCCTGACGCCCTGTGATGCGGTGCCGCCGGCCCATGAACCCCGTCATGGGCGCGAAATGAAACCGTGGTGCCTGCCATGCGACCACGCCGGTGTATCCGAAAAGCGATCTTTAACCAAACGGATAGGCAGGCATTTCGCCGGGATTAAGGCGAACTTGCCGCAATGCTAGCCAATCATGGTTACCAGGGGTTTCCGGGACAAGCCGCTGCGTGAGGTCCGCGGCAATAGCTCTGTTCAGGACACGTCCGGCCCGTAAGCCGCAGCGATCCGGCCGCCGACAATACCGCGACCGACTTCGCCCACGGGACGCGTGGTACGACGAGCCGCCTCGCCCTCGACCACCCGCCAGGCGGTACGATCGGCAAGCAGCGCGGTCAGGACAGCATGGTTGAGCTTGTGGCCGCCACGCACCGAGCGATAGGCGCCAAGCAGCGGCAGGCCGGCCAGGGCGAGGTCGCCGATCACGTCCAGCACCTTGTGGCGGGCGCATTCATCGGCGTAGCGCAGGCCCTCGGTGTTGAGCAGCCGCTCGTCGTCGAACACGACGGTGTTGTCGAAGGAGGCGCCGAGGGCATAGCCCGCGCTCCAGAGCCGAGCGACGTCGCACATCAGACCGAAGGTCCGGGCCCGGCCGACCTCGCGGCGGAAACGCTCCGGATTGAGGTCGAAGGTGTAAGCCTGCTGGCCGATGACGGGATTGGTGAAATCGATCTCGACCTCGACGCAGAACCCGTTGGCGTAGGGCCTGATCTCGCCGAAGGAGTCGCCGATCTTGACCGAGATCGGCTTCAAAACCTGAATGAAGCGGCGCTGTGCCGGCTGGGTCACGATGCCGGCCTGGTCGATCGCCGCAATGAAGGCCGCGGCGCTGCCGTCCATGATCGGCACTTCGGGACCGTCGATTTCGATCGTGGCGTTGTCGACACCCATGCCCCGGAGTGCAGCAAGCACGTGCTCGGCTGTGGACACCAGCGGACCGTTGCGATCGCCGAGGACGGTGGCGAAATCGGTCGCGATCACCTGCTCGGCGGTCGCCTGAACTTCGCGATCACTTCCCTCGAGGCCGGTGCGGACAAAAACAAAACCTGCGTCGACTGGCGCAGGCCCAAGGGTGAGAGTGACGGGAAGACCGGAATGAACGCCCACGCCTGCCACGGAGGCTTGCGCACGAAGCGTTGTTTGCCGGCTAAATTTCATCAGGAACCCGCCCCACTACGACCCACTGCGACTTATACTCGACCCACTTGGCCGGCCACTGCCGACGTCCGCGAATCCGTATCCCCAAGTCACGCCAAACCATAGTCACTGCCTCAAACAGCGCCAACTCACGCTTTTTTACCGATTGTTACCCCAAACCCGCCGTATTCGCGCCAAGGCTTAACCAAATTACGCCGAGGTTTTGGGTCGTTTCCGGCAGTTGACTGAACACCCAAACACGTAATTAATGATTTAAAATCAGTTGCTTGAATGCGCAATCCGGATATGCGCGGGATAAAAGGAAAGGTCCCGGCAAGCTTGCTGCCGGGACCTTTTTTCGTCTGCCTTATTGTAACAATCCTCAGGTCGCCTGCCGCCGCAGGAAGGCCGGGATATCAAGATGGTCGTCGCCCTGTGGCGCCGGCGCAACAGGCGCGGGACGGCCATGCATATCCAGCCCCTGCGGTGCGGGGCGACGGGCATACTCCGATACCGGGTCGCTCGATGCGATCTGCTGCGCCACGGTCTTCTGCTGCCGGCGCTCGGGCAGCGGTGGCATCGCAGGACCGGCGGTGCGGGCTGCGACCGGCGGCTCGCTCTCCTCGTCACGACGGCCGAGACCGACATTGGCAAGGCGCTGCAGCAGCGACAGGCGGCTCTTCTGCGGGGTCTCGTCTTCGACCTCGCCGCGGGCCTGGCGAATTTCGGCCTGGGCAGGCATCGGCAGCTCCTCGAGGCGCGGCATCCGCGGTGCACGGACCGGCGCACGCTCGGCCTGCGGCGGGATGAAGTTTTCCGGCGTCATCGGCTCCTGCATCGCGACCGGGGCCATGTCGGGCTCCGGAAACAGCGTCGGCTTCTGCGCGATCGGGCGCACGGTGACGTCGCCATAGGTCTGCATCGGCGCCGGAACCTGCGGGACATCCGCAACGGCGGCAGCGATGGCGGCGAGCGCGGCGCGCTCGACATTCGGACGGGGCGCCATCGGCGCGGTTGCGACCGCGCCCGGAACCTGGCCTTCCAGCTTCTGGGCGCGCTCAGCCATACGCTGATTGTCGGCACGGAGCCGCGCGGTCAGGTCGGCAAGACGGCTCTCGGCGGCGACGGCCGGAGCTGCGGGAGCCTGCTGCGCCTGCGGCGCCGCGTTCGCAACCGGAGCACTGGTGGCCTGGCTGTTGCGGGCGATCGCGGCCTGCTCGATGCCGGTGGCAACGACGGAAACGCGGATCAGGCCGTCGAGCGCTTCGTCGAAGGTGGCGCCGACGATGATGTTGGCGTCCTGGTCGACCTCCTCGCGGATGCGGGTTGCGGCTTCGTCAACCTCGAACAGCGTGAGGTCCTTGCCGCCGGTGATGGAGATGAGAAGACCCTTGGCGCCCTTCATCGAGCTGTCGTCGATCAGCGGGTTGGCGATCGCGGCTTCAGCGGCGGTCAGTGCGCGCTTGTCGCCGGAAGCCTCGCCTGTGCCCATCATCGCCTTGCCCATCTCCTTCATCACCGCTCTCACGTCGGCGAAGTCGAGGTTGATCAGGCCTTCCTTGACCATCAGGTCGGTGATGCAGGCAACGCCGGAATAGAGCACCTGGTCGGCCATCGCGAATGCGTCGGCGAAGGTGGTCTTCTCGTTGGCGACCCGGAACAGGTTCTGGTTCGGGATGATCAGGAGCGTATCCACGACCTTGTGCAGCTCGGCGATGCCGGCCTCGGCCGTACGCATGCGGCGGGCGCCCTCGAAATGGAACGGCTTGGTCACGACGCCGACGGTAAGGATGCCCATGTCGCGCGCGATCCGCGCGATGACGGGAGCAGCACCCGTGCCGGTGCCGCCGCCCATGCCGGCGGTGACGAACACCATGTTGGCACCGGAGAGATGGTCGCGCAGCTCGTCCATCACCTCTTCCGCCGCGGTGGCGCCGACGTTCGGCTGCGAACCTGCGCCGAGGCCTTGCGTGACCACCGTGCCCATCTGCACGATGCGCTGCGCCTTCGACATCGTCAGCGCCTGCGCGTCGGTGTTGGCGACCACGAAGTCGACGCCCTGCAGGCCCGCCGTGATCATGTTGTTGACGGCGTTGCCACCGGCGCCGCCGACGCCGAACACGGTGATCCGGGGCTTCAACTCGTGAATATCAGGAACGTTGATGCTGATGGTCATGTTTGCCTCTCGATCACGTGCGCGTGGGTTCGCCCCGGCCGGCGGCCGCGGGAGTTGGTGAAAGTCGGGAATTGCGGAAATGAGTCATCAGAAGCCCTCGCGTAGCCATCGTCCGACCTTTCCGAAATAACCGCCGGTCCCTGTCTTGACCTGCTGCCGCGTGTGCCGCGGTTCGACATGTTCGTGGTGAACATATTGCGGGTAGACGAGAAGGCCGGCCGGCACCGCGAACGCGGCGTTCTTCGCCTCGTTGGGCAGCCGGCCGAAGCCGAGCGGACGTCCGACCCGGACGGGCCGGCCGAGAATCTGGCTGCCGAGCTCGGCGAGGCCGGTCAGCTGCGAGGCGCCGCCCGAGAGCACGACGCGGCCGTTGGGCTCTGAGGCGAAGGGCGAATCCTTCAGCTTGTCCCGAACCATTTCGAAGACTTCCTCGGCACGGTGCTTGACGATGTTGGCGATGGTGGCGCGGGAGACGATCTGCGGCAGATCCTGCTCGTCACCGGCTGTCGGCACAGACATCAGCTCACGCGAGTCCGATCCGCCGGTGATGACGGTCCCGTATAACGTCTTGATTCGCTCGGCATCGGCAATGGTCGCGGAGAGTCCGCGCGCCAGATCCATCGTGATGTGTTGCCCGCCGACCGCAAAACCCGCCGCATGAACGAAACGGCCGCCGGAATAAACGGCAATCGTCGTGGTGCCGGCGCCCATCTCGACAACGGCGGCGCCCAGATCGGCCTCGTCGTCGGTCAGCACCGACAATCCGGCGACATAGGGGCTCGCCGCCATGGCTTCGACGTTGATGTGGCAACGTTCCACCGCCAGCATCAGGTTCCGCGCCACGGTGGCGTCGCAGGTGACGACGTTCATGTCGACGCCGAACTGATGGGCAACCATGCCGCGTGGGTCGCGGATGCCCTTGACGCCATCGAGCGTGTAGCCGACCGGCAGCGCATGCAGCACGGTACGGCCTTCGCCGGTGGCGTGACGCATGCCGGTGGAGGTGACGCGGCTGACATCGGCCTGCGTCACGGCCCCACCACGGATGTCGGCGGCGGCCTCGACCAGCTGGCCGGAAAGCCGGCCGCCGGAGACCGAGAGCAGCGCGGACTCGACCCGCACCTTGGCCATTTTTTCCGCGAGCGCGACGGCCTGGCGAACCGCCTGCTCGCATTCGCCGAGATCGATCACCGCGCCGGCCTTCATGCCGCGCGACTGGATCTGGCTGTAGCCGATCAATTCCACCGCATGGGTGCGGCCGCGCAGCGCCTCGCTCGGCGGCGACGGCTTCAGCCGCGCGATCATGCAGGCGATCTTGCTGGTGCCGATGTCGAGGCAGGCGACGAGACCGCCGCGCTTGTGCGGCATCGGGCGCGTCTTCGGCGTCTGGGTGCGATCGAGACCGGTCATGCGGAATCCCCGGCCTTCTTTTTCTTCTTGTCCTTGAACAGCTCCTCGCGCGCCTTGGCGGCGTCCTCGGACAGCTGCACCACCAGGCGATCGGGCAGGCGCATGTCGACGGCGACGATGTCGCGCGAGAACAGCCTGTCCTCCTTGTCGAGCTTGGACAGCATCGCCAGCGCGTTGCCGACGTCCTGTTCCGGCAGACGGATGTCGAGACCGTCCTTGAGCCTCAGGTTCCAGCGGCGCTCGCCGACGAAGATCGCGGCCTTGGTGATCGAATTGACCTGCGGATAACGCGCCAGCAGAGCGAGGAAATCGCGGGCCTGGGTGTCGGCGCCCTTGCCGACCACGAGCGGCAGCGACAGGAAGCGCCGAGACACATATGGCTCGAGCACGGCGCCGTCATCGGCGATGACAGAGAGCCGGCCGGCTTCCTGCCACAGCGCGAACGCCTTGCGCTCGGTGAGCTCGATCATCAGCTGGCCCGGATAGAGCTTCAGCACGGTCGCATCGGCGATCCACGGATTGGCCTTGAGCTTGTCGCGCACGCCGTCGGCATCGAGGAACAGCAGCGAGGAACGGCCGCTGACGCCGCCGATCGCCAGGATCTCGTCCTGGCTGAGCTGCTTGCGGCCGTTGATCACGACGGAGGTGATTCGGAAGCCGGCGGAATTGGCCAGCGCGTTGCGGGCATCGCTGACCGCGGTGATGAAATCCTGGAGATGGCCGCCCTTGACGATGCCGAAACCGCAGCTTCCGATCAGCAGCAGCACGGTCATTGTGATCCCGACCCGGCGCGGCAGATAGCGCTCGATCACCGCGACCACGCGCGGCGGCGGCTCGCGCTCGACGAGGGCCTTGGCCTTGATCTTGTCCTTGGCGGCCGCGCGCCTCTCGTCACGCCTGTCCTGCAGCCACTCGCGCAGAAGCACGACCGCTCCGACAGCGGCCGCCTTCAGGTCAGCTTGGGGCCTCAGCGATCTGAAAAGCGACCGGGTGAGGCTTCCTGCTCCATCCATTGCACGAGCTCGTCAACAGTTTGCCCGCGACATCGCGCGGGTCCTGGCGAACATGACGTCTCGGTCTTGCCGGGCCGGGTGCTGGTCTTCAGCAGAAGAAGCCTCTCCCCATCAAAGCGTGCGCTGGAGGTGGCATCACACCCACAACAGCCCACGCGCCGGCAGCCAAAACGCCATATGCGCCGCCAGCGTTAACCTTCGGACGTCCTGGTAAACAAAAGGTAAAGTTCGTTAACGCGGAATGCTTTTTGCCCCGCCATGTGAGGCATTTATGCCGCGATGTCCGGCATTTTACCGGTTTTGGACCCCAAAGTGGGC
This sequence comes from Bradyrhizobium symbiodeficiens, assembly GCF_002266465.3. Taxonomy (NCBI): domain Bacteria; kingdom Pseudomonadati; phylum Pseudomonadota; class Alphaproteobacteria; order Hyphomicrobiales; family Nitrobacteraceae; genus Bradyrhizobium; species Bradyrhizobium symbiodeficiens. The sequence continues at coordinate 5,683,960 of NZ_CP029427.2, forward strand.
CGTTTCGCCCGTTTGGCCGTTAACCAGTCCTAACTATTTTCGCACGCCCCGCCCGGCGAGCTCGACCAGGCCCCGCAGGAAGTCGACGAACTCGATGCCCTCGGCTTTCAGCGCCTTGGGGTAGAGCGAGGACTTGGTCAGCCCGGGCAGCGTGTTGGTCTCGAGATAAACGAGGCCCCTGTCCGAGACGATGAAGTCCGACCGGGAATAGCCGGTGCAGGACATCGCGCGGTGCGCCAGCATCGCCTGCGCCTTCAGCGCGGCGGTGATCTCGGGTGAAAAGCGCCCGGGGCAGATCTCCTGGGTCGACTTCAGGAGATATTTTGCGGCGTAGTCGAAATTGCCCTCACCCGGAATGATCTCGATCGGCGGCAGCGAGATGATCGAACCATCGGTGCGCTCCAGCACGCCGCAGGTCGCCTCGACGCCGGCGATATAGGGCTCGATCACATACTCTTCGTGCTTGGCCGCGTTGCGGACGGCGACGAGATCCTGCTTGGCATTGACGAAGATCAGGCCGTAACTCGAGCCGTCCCTGGCCGGCTTTGCGATCAGCCTGCCGTATTCGGCGAAGGCCTCGTCGATGTTGTCGAGCGCAATGTTTGCCGGCGGCGTCACCCCGCCGAGCGCGGCGAAATGCTTGGCCGCGATCTTGTCGAAGGCCAGATGCGAGGACGCCGAACCCGAGCCGGTGAAGGGTACGCCGCGCGCTTCGCACATCACCTGCAATTCGCCGTTCTCGGCGCGCCCGCCATGCAGGCCGAGCACCAGCACCCGATCCTCGGCCCTGGCCTGATCGAGCGCCTGCTCCAGCGGGATGCCTGATGTTCCGGGCTTGAACTCGTCCTCGAAGGGGCGGGCATGTTCGAGCAGTTGCTTCGACTGAACGGCGTGCACCTTGTCCTCGACGTCCCACCACCACAGATCGGCCTCGGGCAACGCCTGATGCAGGGCCTGGGCCGAGGCGACCGAAACCAGACGCTCGCGGTTGGTACCGCCGAAGAGGATGGTGATGTGCATGTTCTCTCGTCGCCTGTCCAGGTTAACCGGGAATTCCGATCCGCTTGATTTCCCAGTGTAGCTCAATTCCGGAGTTCGCCTTCACGCGTTCACGCACGGTCTCGCCCAGCGTCTCGATGTCGCGCGCGGTGGCATCGCCAGTGTTAATGAGGAAATTGCAGTGCATCTCGGAAACCTGCGCGCCGCCAACGCGCATACCGCGGCAGCCGGCGGCGTCGACCAGCTTCCAGGCGGAATGGCCGGGCGGATTCTTGAAGGTCGAGCCGCCGGTCTTTTCGCGAATCGGCTGCGCGGTTTCGCGGTGGGTCTGCACCTCCGCCATGCGCGCGCGGATCGCCTCCGTGTCCCTGATCTCGCCGCGAAAGCGCGCGGAGGTGAAGATGACCGAGGGATCGACGCCGCTGTTGCGGTAGACGAACTTCATGTCGGCGTTGGAGAAGATTTGCTTCGTGCCGTCGCGCCCGACGCCGCGCGCCTCGATCAGCACGTCCTTGGTCTCCCCGCCATTGGCGCCCGCATTCATCCGCAATGCGCCGCCGATGGTGCCGGGAATGCCGAAGTAGAATTCGAGCCCGCCGATATTGGCGGATGCAGCCACTTCCGCCACGCGCTTGTCGAGCGCGGCAGCGCCGGCGGTGACGACGTCGCCGCTCGCGCTCGCCTCACCGAAGGCGCGCGGCGCAAGGCGGATCACGACGCCCGCAATGCCGCCGTCGCGCACGATCAGGTTGGAGCCGACGCCGACGACGTAGACGGGAATGTCGGGCGCAAGATGCGCGAGGAAGTAAGCGAGATCGTCCTCGTCAGCCGGCGTGAACAGCACCTGCGCAGGACCACCAACGCGAAACCAGGTCAGTTCGGCGAGCGACTGGTTGGCGAGCAGGCGGCCACGAAGGTCCGGCATCGCGGCTTTGAGATCGGGCGTGATGTCGGGGAATCCCACTGCCCTACCCCAGCGCCTTCAATTCGTCCGGCAGCGCATACGCCCATTGCGTGATGTTACCCGCGCCCAGGCACACGACGAGATCGCCGGACTTCGTCAATCTCTTGACGATGCCCGCGAGCTCCGTCGCGCCCGGCAACGGGACAACCTCGCGATGGCCATGGGCGCGCAGGCCCGTCACGAAATGGTCGCGGTCAATGCCCTCGATCGGCGCTTCGCCCGCGGCATAGACGTCGGCGACGATGACCGCATCGGCGTCGTTGAAGCAGGTGCAGAATTCCTCGAACAGCGATTGCAGGCGGGTGTAGCGATGCGGCTGCACCACGGCGATCACCTTGCCGGTGTAGGAATCGCGCGCCGCCTTGAGCACCGCTGCGATCTCGACGGGGTGATGACCGTAATCGTCGATCACGGTGACGCCGTTCCATTCGCCGGTCTTGGTGAAGCGGCGCTTGACGCCGCCGAAGCCGGCGATCGCCTTGCGGATCGCGTCGTCGGAGACGCCGAGCTCGCGCGCGACCGCGATCGCCGCCGTCGCGTTGGAGGCGTTGTGGCGGCCCGGCATCGGCAGCATGAGATCGGCGATCTCGTGCACGGCTCCGGTCTTGCGATCGCGGAACGCGACTTTGAACTTGGAGCCACCGCCCATCGGGGTGAGATCGACGAGCCGCACATCGGCCTGCGGATTTTCGCCGTAAGTGATGATACGGCGATCCTCGATCCTGCCGACGAGACTCTGCACGACCGGGTGATCGATGCACATCACGGCAAAGCCGTAGAACGGCAGGTTTTCGACGAAATGGCGGAAGGCGTCCTGCACGGCCTCGAAGGTCTTGAAGTGGTCGAGATGCTCGGGATCGACATTGGTGACGATCGCGACATCGGTCGGCAGCTTCAGGAACGTGCCGTCGCTCTCATCGGCTTCGACCACCATCCAATCGCCGGCCCCGAGGCGGGCGTTGGAGCCGTAGGCATTGATGATGCCGCCGTTGATCACCGTAGGATCGAGCCCGCCGGCATCGAGCAGCGTTGCAACCATCGTGGTCGTCGTGGTCTTGCCGTGGGTGCCGGCAATCGCGACGCAGCTCTTCAGCCGCATCAGCTCGGCCAGCATCTCGGCGCGGCGCACCACGGGGATGCGCCGTTCGCGCGCCGCCATCAGTTCCGGATTGTCGCGCTTGATCGCAGTGGAGACGACGACAACCTCGGCACCGTCGACGTTCTCGGCCTTGTGGCCGACCGAGACCTTGGCGCCCTTCTTGCGCAGGCGGTCGAGATTGTAATTGTCGGAGGCGTCCGAGCCCTGCACGGCATAGCCGAGATTGACCAGCACCTCGGCGATGCCGCTCATGCCGATCCCGCCGATCCCGACGAAGTGGATGGGTCCGATCTCGCGCGGCAGTCTCATGGCTTATCCCGTGGTTCCGTCGTCATAGCCGGGCTTGTCCCGGCCATCCACGAATCCCAAGCTACTTCATGCAAGACGTGGATGGCCGGGACAAGCCCGGCCATGACGGCAAAAATACGAAAATCGGTCCGCTTCGCGTCAGATTCCCGCGACTTTGGCCACGAGATCGGCCAGCCGCTCGGCGGCGTCGAGCCGACCTGCCCCCTTCGCGGCTGCGGCCATGGCGGCGAGGCGCGCGGGCTCGACGGCGAAGGCGGAAATTTCGGAGGCCAGCCGGTCGGAGCTGAACTCGGTCTGCGGGATGCGGATCGCGCCGTCGACCTTGACCAGCACACCGGCATTGGCGAACTGGTCCTGGTCGATCGAGCCGGGCAGCGGCACCAGGATCGAGGGCCGGCCGATCGCCGCGAGCTCGGCGACAGTGCCGGCGCCCGAGCGCGATACCACGAGATGGTTGGAGGCGAGCCGCGCCGGCAAATCGGTGAAGAACGGCGCCAGCTCCACCTTGATCTTGAGCCTGTCGTAGACCGCACGCACGCGCGCCGTGTCCTCGTCGCGAACCTGCTGGGTGAGGATCAGACGGCTCCACAGCGCAGGCTCGAGCCGCTCGATCGCGCCCGGCACGATGTCGGCCATGATGCGCGCGCCCTGGCTTCCGCCAACGACGAGCAGGCGCAGCGGACCGTTCACCTCGGGCGCGGCATATGGGACGGCAGCCGCGGCGAGTACCGCCGGGCGCATCGGTGTGCCGACCGTCGTTGTCTTTCCAGAAAGTGCGGGATCGCGATCGAGCACGCCGGGCAAGGACGTCGCGATGGCGCGCACGCGGCTCGACAGGAACCGGTTGGCGCGGCCGAGCACGGCATTGGCGTCGTGGATGATGCCGGGCACGCCGGCGAATTTGGCCGCGACCAGCGGCGGTAGCGTCGGATAGCCGCCAAAGCCGACGACGGCGACGGGCTTCAACCGCTTGATCAGCTTATAGGCAGAGAGCGTACCGGCGGCGAGCGTGAGGCCGGCATAGGCGAGCTGGAGCGGATTGCGGCCCCGCGCGGTCTCGCTCGCGACGACGTCGATCATATCCTTGGTGAACAGCCCGCTATAGCGCAGCGCGCGCTCATCCGTAACGAGGCGGACGCGAAAGCCGCGCCGGATCAGCTCGACGCCGAGTGCCTCAGCCGGAAACAAATGCCCGCCGGTGCCGCCCGCGGCGAGAAGAATCAGGGGGAAGTGTCCATAATTGCCCTTTTACAGGGGTCTTGTCGTCAATGCGAGCCGGCTACACCGTGCTTGTGCCCCGGGCGCAGCGCAGTACGTCGCACTTCGCGGCGTGGTGCGCTGCTGAACCGGGGCCCATCGTTGCGGCATTCTGGGTCCTGGATCTGCGCTCCGCTTCGCGGAGCTTGTCCGGGACACGCGCGGCTAGGCGTAACTCCGCATCGCGTCGGCATGGCCGCTGGCCTCGACCTCGGTGCGCGGGCGCAGCCGTGTCAGCGCGAGCATCATACCGACGCCATAGGCGAGCGACACGATCGAGGAGCCGCCATAGGAGATGAACGGTAGCGTCATGCCCTTGGCGGGGATCAGCTGGAGGTTGACCGACATGTTGATCGCGGCCTGCACCCCGAACAGGATCGCAAGGCCCGAGGCCGCAAAGCGTGAGAACATGTCCTCAGTGGCATAAGCGCGCGACAGCGTGCGGATCACGACGAAGGCGAACAGCGCCAGCATCGCCAGGCACAGGATGATGCCGAACTCTTCGGCGGCGACCGCAAACACGAAGTCGGTGTGGCTGTCAGGCAGGCTGCGCTTGGCAATGCCCTCGCCCGGCCCGAGGCCGAACCAGCCGCCGTTGTAGAAGGCCTCCATGGCGGTATCGACCTGGAAGGTGTCGCCCGAGGCCGGGTTCATGAAGCGCTTGATGCGTCCCGCCACGTGCGGGACGAACAGATAAGCGCTGAACAGGCCGGCCGCGCCGAGACCTGCGAGCCCAAATACCCAGATCATGCGCATGCCTGCGATGAAGAACAGCGAGCCCCACACCATCAGGATCAGCATGGTCTGGCCGAAGTCCGGCTCCATCACAAGCAGCGCGACCAGCATCAGCAGCAGCACCATCGCCATCGTGGTCGCCGGCATCTCCGGCCGCTTGGTCGATTCCGCGAACAGCCAGGCGGCGATGACGACGAAGGACGGTTTTGCGATCTCGGAAGCCTGGATGTTGACGCCGAGCAGCGTGATCCAGCGCCGCGAGCCCTTCACTTCAGGACCGATCGCGAGCGTCAGCACGATCAGGATGATGCTCGCCGCAAAGATGATCAGGGCCGAGCGGCGGATCGCGCGCGGCGACAGGAAGGAGACTCCGAGCAGCACCAGGCACGAGGGGAGCAGGAACATCACGTGGCGGTTGAAGAAGTGGAAGGGATCGAGCCCGATCCGGGTCGCAACCGGCGGGCTCGCCGCGAGCGACAAAATCACCCCGGTCAGCATCAGCGCCAGGATGGCGCCCATCAGCGGCTTGTCGACGGTCCACCACCACTCGGAAAAGGGGGTACGTTCTTCACGGGAGAGCATGGGCGACCGCTTTCGGATAGAGGTCCGTTCATTGGTCGCCGAGGTTGGTTACCGCTGGGTTAATAGCTTGTTCAAGTTTCGAAGAGTCTCGTGCCCCGGGGCGCGTCCGGGACACGAGAACCTATTCGTAGCTGATCGTGACATCCCCAACGCGTGCGTCGCGCTTGTAGACTTGGTCTGGCCCGGGAATGAAACCGATCCTGACCGCCCGCTCGCTACTCCAGACGACGACGGGATCGAGGTGCCCGCGCACGCTGAGAAAGGTCGGCGTGCTCTCGGGCGAAAACGTCCGGCCGCGCGCCACGATGCTGGCTTGCGTGCTGTCGGGTACCGTCGCTCCGCACGACTTCCAGACCACGACGACCAACTGGCTACCGTTTGGCGAGGCGAAGGCGCGCTGTCGAACGACGCGGCATGCACCGAATTGGTGCATGACGCTGTCGATGAGGACGACGCCGAGGAAACCGATCGGAACAGCAAGAGCAGCGACGGCAATTCCAATCCAGCGTCGGCGCGACATTCTCACACCACCGGCTTCACGCCCGGCAGCGCCTGCACCAGTTCTCGGAACTTGGTGCCGCGGATTTCGAAGTTGCGGTATTGGTCGAAGGAGGCGCAGGCCGGCGACAACAGCACGACTGCGTCGGTCAGGCCTGAGGCTTCCGCATCGCGCGCGGCGTGCTCGACGGCGACGTCGAGGGTTTGGCTGATCTCATGCGCCACCGTGCCGAGCGTTCCCGAAAACTCCTGCGCGGCCTCGCCGATCAGATAGGCTTTCCGGATGCGCGGGAAGAAGCCGGTCAGGCCAGTGATGCCGCCGGCCTTCGGCTTGCCACCGGCGATCCAGAAGATGTCGGCAAAGGACGACAGCGCATGCGCGGTAGCGTCGGCGTTGGTGCCCTTGGAATCGTTGACGAACAGCACGTTGCCGCGGCGGCCGACCTGCTCCATGCGGTGGGCAAGGCCGGGAAAGCTGCGCAGGCCGCTCTGCAGCACATCAAGGCTGATGCCCATCGCAAGCGCGGCAGCGGCAGCGCAGGCCGCGTTCTGCGCGTTGTGCTGGCCGCGCAGCGAACCGATGCCGCCGAGCGCAGCGACCTCACTGCGGGCGCCGCCCGCGGTGCGCACGATATTGCCGTGCTCGACATGGATGCCTGACGCGAGCGGGTTCTTGACGGAGATGCGCACCACGGTCTTGCCGGCGCGGTCGAGCCGGTCGGCGATGTCGCGGCAAAAGCCGTCGTCGACGCCGACGATCGCGGTGCCGCCGTCCTGCACGCCGGCAACCAGGCGCTCCTTCACCGCGGCATAGTGCTCAATGGTGCCGTGGCGATCGATGTGGTCCTCGCTGACGTTCAGCAGAATGCCGACGGAGGGATCTAGCGAAGGCGTGAGGTCGATCTGGTAGGACGACATCTCGATGACGTGGACGCGGCCCATGCGCGGCGGCTCCAGCGACAGGATCGCGGTGCCGATATTGCCGCCCATCTGGGTATCGTAGCCCGCGAACCTGGTCAGATGCGCGATCAGCGCCGTCGTGGTCGATTTGCCGTTGGTGCCGGTGATGGCGACGAACGGCGCGTTCGGTGCGTGGCGGCGGCGCTCACGGCAGAACAGCTCGATGTCGCCGATCACCTCGACGCCTGCCTCGCGCGCCTTCAGCACGCTCCAGTGCGGCACCGGATGGGTGAGCGGCACGCCGGGCGCGAGCACGAGGGCTGCAAAATTCGTCCAGGACACATTGCGCAGATCGGCGGTGATGAAGCCGGCCTGCGCGGCCTTGGCGACATTCTCCGCATTGTCGTCCGCGGCGATCACCTCGGCACCACCGGCCTTCAGCGCGTGACAGGAGGCAAGCCCCGAGCCGCCGAGGCCGAACACCGCGACGGTCTTGCCGGCAAAGGACGTGACGGGAATCATTGAGGGATCACCGCAGCTTCAGCGTGGACAGGCCGGCGAGCGCCAGCATCACCGAGATGATCCAGAAGCGGATCACGATCTGCGGCTCGGTCCAGCCGAGCTGCTCGAAATGGTGGTGGATCGGCGCCATCCTGAAGATCCGCTTGCCGGTGAGCTTGAACGATACCACCTGCACGATGACGGAGACCGCCTCCAGCACGAACAGGCCGCCGATCACCGCGAGCACGATCTCGTGCTTCACCGCGACCGCGATGGCGCCCAGCATGCCGCCGAGCGCGAGCGAGCCGGTGTCGCCCATGAAGATCGAGGCCGGCGGCGCGTTGAACCACAGGAAGCCGAGGCCGGCGCCCAACAGCGCGCCGCAGAGCACCGCGAGCTCGCCGGTGCCGGCGACATATTTGATCTGCAGGTATTCGGCGAACACCGCGTTGCCAGCGAGATAGGCGATCATCGCGAAGCTCGCGGTCGCGATCATCACGGGAACGATGGCGAGGCCGTCGAGACCGTCGGTGAGGTTCACCGCGTTGCCGGAGCCGACGATGACGAAGGCGCCGAAGATGACGAAGAACCAGCCGAAATGCAGCACGGTGTCCTTCAGGAAGGGAATCGTCAGCGCGGTCGATGCGGGATCGCGGTTCAACCGCACCAGAGCGTAGCACGCCACCAGCGCTATCGCCGCCTCGATCAGCAGGCGCAGCTTGCTGCCGAAGCCGGTCGTGGTCTGCTTGGTCACTTTGAGGTAGTCGTCATAGAAGCCGACGAAGCCGAAGCCGAGCGTCACCGCCAGCACGATCCAGACATAGGGATTGAGCGGATTGGCCCACAGCACCGTGCCGACCGTGAGGCCGGACAGGATCATCAGCCCACCCATCGTGGGCGTGCCCTTTTTGGCGAGATGCGATTGCGGACCGTCGGCCCGGATCGGCTGGCCCTTGCCCTGGCGGATGCGCAGATGATCGATGATCCAGGGCCCGAACAGGAACACGAACAGCGCGCCGGTGACGACGGCACCACCGGTGCGGAAGGTGATGTAGCGGAACACGTTCAAGAAGGTGCGAACGGCACCGAGGCCCGAAAATGTGTTGGAAAGGTCGATCAGCCAGTAAAACATTCAGACGGGTCCTATCGCGCGACCTCTGGGAAACCGGGCGGTTGCGCGCCGTAAAGGTGGGATTCGGGAGCGGCGCCTTCCAAGCAGTTTACGCCTTTGCCTGCAAGGCGGCCACCAGGCCCGGCACAAACTTGTTGACCCAGAACATCTTCTTGCTGCCCTTGACAACTACGACGTCGCCTGCCTTCAGCAGGTTCGCGACCTCACTCGGCTTCAGCGTGGCGGGATCGTCGTGCCAGCCGAGGCCCTTGCCGGCCGGCAGCACGTCATAGAGGTGTCGCATCAGAGGGCCGACGCAGTAGACGCCGTCGATCCCGTCGAGATGCCCGGCGAGGCCGGTGTGATAGTCCGGCGCGTCATCGCCCAGCTCCAGCATGTCGCCGAGAACCGCAATGCGGCGGCCACCGCTCATGTGGCGCGCCTGCAGGCTTTGCAGCGCAGCGGCCACGCTGGCCGGATTGCCGTTGAAACTGTCGTCGATGACGGTGATACCGCCGATCGTCTGCTCGACCCCGCGGCCGGTCATGATGCCGACCCGGTCGAGCTTGATTGCGAGCGTCGATGCATCGAGGTTCGCCGCACGGACGGCGGCAAGCGCCGCCAGCGCATTCTGCACGCGGTGCGGCGCGCCCGGCGTCAGGCTGAAGGCGATCTGCTTCTTGCCGATCATGGCCACGACCTGCCAGCTCTCGCCATGCGGCGCGTGCGTGACCTCGTGCACCTCGGCATGCTCGCCGAAGCGCACCACCTTGCCCTTCCATTCGGATGCCTTCAGCCCGGCTGGCAGCACCAGCACGCCATGCTCGGGCAGGCCGAGCGCGATCGACACCTTCTCGCGGCGGATGGCTTCGAGCGAGCCGAGCTTTTCCAGATGCACGGGCTGGACGTTGACGACGAGCGCGACCGTCGGCCGGGTCAATTCGCTCAGCCGCGCGATCTCGCCCTTCTGGTTCATGCCCATCTCGACGACCCAGAGGCTGGCATCCGGCCGCGCATTGCACAGCGTCAGCGGCACGCCCCAGAAATTGTTGAAGCTGGACGGGCTCGCATAGGCGTTCGGATAGGCCGCCAGGAATTCCTTGGTGCTCGTCTTGCCCGCGCTGCCGGTAAGCCCGATCACAGGTCCGTGGAAGCGGGCGCGGGCGGCGCGGGCGAGGCCCCAAAGACCGTCGATCAGCGTGTCCTTGACGACGATCTGCGGAATCCGGATGCCCGCGATCTCGTGCGGCACGATCATCGCGACCGCGCCCGAGGCTTCCGCTTTGTCCGCGAACTCCCAGCCGTCGCGCGCGCTGGCGAAGGCCGAGACGAAGCCGCCGCTCGGCGTGCCGCTCAGCGCCACGAACAGGCTGCCCGGTTTCACCAGGCGGCTGTCCTGGGTGACGAAATCGATCGGGGTGTCCGGGAACGTCCCCTCCGCGCCCAGCGCGCGCGCCACTTCGGCAACCGTCCATATCGGCGCGCTCATGCAACCCCCGACGCTAATGCGGCGGCGACCGCCTCGTGATCACTGAACGGCAGAACCTCTCCGCCGACGATCTGCCCGGTCTCGTGTCCCTTGCCGGCGACGAGCAGTGCATCGCCTTCCTGAAGTTCCCCGATCGCGGTTCGGATTGCCGCGGCACGGTCGCCGATCTCGCGGGCGCCCTTTGCGGTTGCGAGGATTTCGGCGCGAATGGTTTCGGGCTTCTCGCTGCGCGGATTGTCGTCGGTGATGATGACGCGATCGGCGTTCTCGGCCGCGATCTCGCCCATGATCGGACGCTTGCCGGCATCGCGGTCGCCACCGGCGCCGAACACGACGACCAGCTTTCGTTTCGCGTAGGGCCGGAGTGCCTGCAGCGCCTTCGCGAGCGCATCGGGCTTGTGCGCATAGTCGACGAAGATCGGCGCGCCGTTGCGCTCGCCGACGCGCTCGAGCCGGCCCTTGGCGCCTTCGAGATGTTCGAGGCTCGCAAACACGTTGGCCGCATCGCTGCCGGTGCCGATCGCAAGGCCGGCCGACACCAGCGCGTTCTCGATCTGGAACTCGCCAACCAGCGGCAGCCGGACGGCGTAGGCCCTGTCGCGATGTACGAGCGAAAGCTCTTGCGAGAAGCCTGAGACCTCGGCATTGACGAGGCAGATGCCTTCGCCTGCCCCGTCGCCGTGACGGCCGACCGCCATCACATGCAGGCCGCGCCTGGTCGCGGCATCGATCGCCTCCGCTGAGCAGTCATGATCGGCCGAGATCACTGCCGCGCCGCCCGGGGGCACGAGCTCGCGGAACAGGCGGAGTTTCGCCGCAAGATAATGCGCAACGGTCGGATGATAATCCATGTGGTCGCGCGAGAGATTGGTGAAGCCGCCGGCGGAGACGCGCACGCCGTCGAGGCGATACTGATCGAGCCCGTGCGACGATGCTTCGAAGGCGAGATGGGTCACCCCGTCGCGCGCGATCTCATCCAACTGTCGATGCAGTGCGATCGGATCCGGCGTCGTCAGTGAGCCATAGACTGTACGTTTGGGCGAGACGAGGCCGATGGTGCCGATGCTGGCGGAGGCATGGCCCAGCCGCTCCCAGATCTGACGCGTAAACGCCGCGACCGAGGTCTTGCCGCTGGTGCCGGTCACCGCGGCGATGGTCGCGGGCTGCGACGGGAAGAATCTCGCCGCGGCGAGCGCCAGCGCGCGGCGCGGATTGGCAACGGTGATGAACGGCACCTTGCTGCCGGTCGGCGCATGGTCACCGACGACAGCCACGGCGCCTGCGGCCACCGCGGCATCGATGAAGCGCGCCCCGTCGGTCTTGCTGCCCGCGAGTGCGAAGAAGAGATCGCCGGCCTTGACCACGCGGCTGTCGAGCGCAAGGCCCGTCGCCTCGAGCGCCGCAATTGCGGGCTCGATCGCGGAGTCATGGCCTAAGAGGTCGCGCAGCTTCATGGACTTCCAGTCGCCGTACCGGAGAGCCGATTTCGAGGGAAATCCCCGACTCAGCAGCGGCTACGGCCCACCCGATTGATTACTGGGTTGTCCTGGATGCTGCAAGAATAAGGCGGTCCGCAGGCGGCAGGTCGAACCGCGGCTCGATGCCCAGAAGCGGCGCGATCCGCTCGATCACCTTGCCGCCGGTCGGCACCGCGTTCCAGCCGGACGTGATGAAACCATGCGTTTCGGGCAGCGCCTGCGGCTCGTCGAGCATGATCAGGACGTGATATTTCGGATCATCACAGGGCAGAATCGCGGTGAACGAATTGAGCACGCGCTTCTTGGCGTAGCGGCCGTTGATGACCTTCTCGGACGTGCCTGTCTTGCCGCCGACGTAATAACCCTTGACGTCTGCGGTCTTGGCAGTACCGATCTCGGCGTTGAGCCGCATGAGATACCGCATCTTGTCGCTGGTGTCCGTTCTGACGACCCGCTTGGCCAATGCTGCGGCTTCTTCCGGCGTGCGCTTCATGAAGGTCGGCGGAATCAGATAGCCGCCGTTCACCAGCGCGTTGATGCCCATCACGGCTTGCAGCGGCGCCACGGACAGTCCCTGGCCGAACGCGGCGGTGACGGTGTTGAGCTCGCTCCAGCGCCGCGGGATCAGCGGCGCCGCGCTCTCCGGCAGCTCGGTGCGAAGACGCGTCAGCTGACCCATCTTGGCCAGGAACGCCTTGTGAGCCTCCACGCCCTGCCCCAGCGCGATCCGCGCCGCGCCGATGTTGGACGAGTAGGTGAACACTTCCTTGGTGTTGATGAAGCGTCCGAGCGGATGGCTGTCGTGGATGGTGAACTTGCCGTAGTGCAGATTTCCGCGCGCGTCCCACATCGTGTTCAGGTTGATCTTGCCGGAATCGAGCGCCATCGCCAGCGTGAACGCCTTGAAGGTCGAGCCCATCTCGTAGACGCCGGTGGTCAGGCGGTTGATGCGGTCGGGGTCGTGCGCTTCCTTCGGGTTGTTCGGATCGAAGTCAGGCAGCGAGACCATTGCGACGATTTCGCCCGTCTTCACGTTCGAGACGATGCCGGACGCGGCTTTGGCGTGGAACTTGTCCTTGGCCTTCAGCAATTCGTCGCGCAGCGCGTGCTCGACACGCAGATCGACCGAGAGCTCGATCGGCTTTTGCAGCCGGTCTGTGGCAAAGCCCGCGCGGTGGAGATCGGCGAGACCTTGATTGTCGAGCCACTTCTCGATGCCGGCGATGCCCTGGTTGTCGATGTTGACGAGACCGATGAGGTGGGCAACCTCATTGCCGGTCGGATAGACGCGCTTGTTCTCGCGCAGGAAGCCGATGCCGGGAATGCCGAGCTTGTGGATGGCCTGCTGCTGCTGCGCCGTGACCTCGCGCTTGAGCCAGACGAAGCCTTTGCGCGTCCTCAGGCGCTCGCGCACCTCGGCCTCGTCGAGGTCGGGCACGGTCGCCGTGAGAAGCTCGATCGCCTCGTCCTTGTCGATGATGCGGCGCGGCTCGCCGAACAGGCTCGCCGCCTTGACGTCGGTCGCAAGGATGGCGCCGTTGCGGTCGACAATGTCGGGCCGTGCTGTCGCCACCACTTCCTGCGCCGCGGCGCGGCGTGCGCCGTGCGCATCGGCGCCGATCGCGAACATCACGAGCCGGCCGCCGATCAGGGCGTAGACCGAGGCGAAGGCGAGCATGACGAGACCGACGCGCGCGCGCGCCTTCGCGGCGCGGTCGACGTTGCGCCCGTAGAGCAGGCTGCGGATCAGCCGCTGCCGCCAGGGTTCTGCAGGTTTGACCGGAGTCGCAGCGCTCATTGCTTGTCCTCGGGCTGAGGCACGGAGCCCGTCACATTGTCAGGATCGCTCGCGGCTTCGATGGTGTTGAGCATCGCCCCGATCGGGTCGGGCTCGCCCGGCCGGAACATCCGCGGCGGACGCTCCGGCAGATTCTTCAACGAGTCATACTGAGTGCCGTTGACCGGCTTGAGCTGCAAATGCCGGTCGGACAGGCCTTGCAGGCGCAGCGGCGCATCGAGCTTGGCCCATTCGGATCGCAGCGAAGCGATCGCGTCGCGCTGTTCGCGGATCTCCGCATGTAGCCGCAACACCTTCTCGGTGCGCGCCGTGGAGTCCATCTTGATCCGGTAGACATAGGCCGCCGCGAAGATCAGCGCGCCGATGACGAAGAGGTGGATGATGCGCATGCGCTAGCCTCCCCTCATCACGTCGGAGAGTCTTGGCCAGGAAGATGGTTCGGCATCGTCATGCGCGGGCGCCGAGGTGCGCTCGGCCGCGCGAAGCTTTGCGGAGCGCGCACGCGGATTATGCGCGACCTCGTCGTCGCCGGCGACCACGGGCCGCCGCGTGAGAAGCTGGAAGCTCGGCGGAACCTGAGCCACCTCCGGCAGATGCCGCGAGCCGCCGCCGGTCTTCGAACGCTCGGAGAGGAAATTCTTGACGATGCGGTCTTCCAGCGAATGGAACGAGACCACGACGAGGCGGCCGCCGGGCTTGAGCACGCGCTCGGCCGCAGCGAGCGCGGCCTGAAGTTCGTCGAGCTCTTCGTTGACGAAGATGCGCAGGGCCTGGAACGTCCGCGTCGCCGGATGAATGTCGCCGGGCTTCGAGCGCACCACCCTGCCGACGAGGTCGGCGAGCGCACGCGTGGTCGTGAACGGCGTTTCCTGACGGTCCGCGACGATGGCGCGGGCGACGCGGCGCGAATTCCGCTCCTCGCCAAGGAGATAGATGATGTCGGCGAGATCACCTTCGGAGGCACGCGCGATCACGTCGGCGGCGGTCGGCCCCGCCTGCCCCATCCGCATGTCGAGCGGGCCGTCGAGGCGGAACGAGAAACCGCGGCCCGCCTGGTCGAGCTGCATCGAGGACACCCCGACATCCATCACAACGCCGTCCACGGCGTCCACGCCTTGCGCCGCGCAGACCTCGGCAAGATTGGAGAATCGGTCCTCGACCAGCGTCAGCCGGCCCGCGGAACGTTCGACCAGTTCGGCACCTGCAGAAATTGCAGTGCGGTCGCGGTCAATGGCGATAAGCCGGGTTCCCGGCACGTCGAGAATGGCTCGGCTGTAGCCGCCGGCGCCGAAGGTGGCGTCGACATAAATGCCGCCCGCGCGTGGGGCCAGGTGGTCGACGGCTTCGCGACCGAGAACGGGGATATGCGGAACCGAGCTCATGCGCCACGCCTGCCGACGGCCCCTGACGTCCAAGCGAGATCGGGGACGAACAAGCCCATAACGCCTCGAATCATTCCGCGTCGCGGCGGTTCCACGACAACGCCCCAGTCCAGTATGGTTACCGAGCCCGATCGTCCCGGACCGCAAACCGAGTGTTCCCAGCGGAATTTGTCGGGCAGCCATGGGATTTCGAGCCAAAATACGCTTTGGCCGCCTCCGGACGCGGGTCGGCTCTTCATCCCTCAGTAACGACCCTTAGCGTTAAGAAAGCGTTGCTCGGCTGCTCACAAGTCGAAAAGCGATGAGGCGGTGATGCTTCATCCACACAGTGCGCCAAAATGCATCCGTTAACCGCGCCGTGCGATTGCGCACGGTGGAGGGTAAAGGAATAGTAAAGAGAAGGGCTTGGCCCACTCTCCGTCCCACCTTGGTTTGTCTATGCCGCCGTCCGGTTCGTCCACACCGTCTGGTTCTGATTCGAAGCGTCAACGCGTTCTCCCGGTTCCAAAGGCCGCGGCGAGCATGAGGGCGTTCGAGCCGGATTCCTCGATCGTGTCCGACGTCATCCCCTCGCCGAACTATGGGGAGCGCAACAAGGCGCGGCAGCCCGATATGATCGTGCTGCACTACACCGGCATGCCCGATGTCGAGGGCGCGCTGGCGCGGCTGTGCACGGCAGGGACCGAAGTCTCGGCGCATTACGTCGTGCTGGAGGACGGCCGCATCGTGCAATGCGTGTCGGAGGCCAGGCGCGCCTGGCACGCTGGCGTCTCGTCCTGGGCCGGCGAGGACGACATCAACTCCTGCTCTATCGGCGTCGAGATCATCAATCGCGGCCATGACTGGGGCTATCCGGAATATCCGCTGCGCCAGATCGCCGCCGTGATCGCGCTGTGCCGCGGCATCATGCTTCGCCGCAAGGTGCCGGCCCACCGGGTGCTCGGCCATTCCGACGTCGCGCCCGCGCGCAAGAAGGACCCCGGCGAAAAGTTTCCGTGGCACTCGCTGGCCAATTCCGGCGTCGGTCACTGGGTGACGCCGGCCCCGGTCGTGCGCGGCGAGACCCTGATGCTCGGCACCATCAGCGACGAGGTGCTGAGCCTGCAGCAGGCGCTCGCCCGATACGGCTACGGCGTGCCGCTGAACGGCAAATACGATGCCGCGACCATGGAAGTCGTCACCGCCTTCCAGCGCCATTTCCGCCCTGCGCGGCTCGACGGTGTCGCCGACCACTCGACGCTGTCGACATTGCAGGCGCTGCTGGCGAGCTTGCCGGCAGAGGGCACGGCCGTCGCGTCGAAGTGACGGCGATGGCCGCGCAGTCCGCTCCGGGGCACGAGAGGCCCTACCCCATCTCTCTCACCCGCCGCGCATACAGCCGCCGCAACGGCTCGAGCTGAGTCGCCGCGGTCGCAGCCTGATACGCCGCGCGCGCTTCATCGTTGCGCCCGATTCGCCGCAGCAGATCGGCGCGCACTGCGGGCAAGAGCTCATAGCCGCGCAGCCCGCCTCGGGCGCTGATCGCATCGACGAGATCGAGCGCACGTGCCGGCCCGTCGACCATCGACACCGCAGCAGCGTGGTTGAGCTCGATCACCGGAGAGGGAGCGATGCGCAGCAACACCTCGTAGAGCCCGGTGATCTGCCGCCAGTCGGTCTGCTCAAAGCTCGGCGTACGCGCATGCAGCGCGGGCGATCGCAGCCTGCACGGCATAAGGCTGCGGCCGTCCGGGCACGCGCAACGCATCCTCGACCAGACGCAGGCCCTCCTCGATCTGCGAACGATCCCACAGCGTGCGGTCCTGCTCCTCGAGCAATACGATATCGCCGGCTGACGTCTCGCGTCCGGCGCGGCGCGCATCGTGCAGCAACATCAGGGCCAGCAAGCCCTTGACGCCGCCGCGGTCCGGCATCAACCGATCAAGCAAACGGCCGAGGCGGATGGCCTCAATCGCAAGATCTGGTCGCATCAGATCCGCGCCCTCGGTCGCGACATAGCCCTCGGTGAAGACCAGATAGATCACCGCGAGCACGCCATCGAGCCGCGGCGCCAGCGCGTCGCGCTCGGGCACCTCGTAGGGGATGCCGGCGAGCCTGATCTTCTGCTTGGCACGGACCAGCCGCTGCGCCATCGCTTCCTCGCCGACGAGGAAGGCGCGCGCGACCTGGACGGTCGACAGTCCGCAGACCGTGCGCAGCGTCAGCGCGACCTGAACCTCGGCTGCGAAGGCAGGATGGCAACAGGTGAAGATCAGCCGCAGCATGTCGTCGTCGAGCATTGCCGGCGGCTCGTCGATCGCTTGCGCGTTGAGCTCGATCTCGTGCAGGAGCGCCTGCTGCTTGCCGCGGAAGACGGCCTGGCGCCTGACCCGATCGATCGCCTTGTTCCTGGCGACATTGACCAGCCAGGCGCGTGGATTGTCGGGGACCTCGCACGCTGCCCAGCGTTCCAGCGCGACGGCAAAAGCATCCTGAAGCGCGTCCTCGGCCAGATCGAAATCGCCGACGAGGCGGATCAGCGTGGCCAGCGCCCGCCCCGCCTCGTCGCGGAAGACCTTGTCGATCTCGGAAGGGGTCATGCGTCGATGCGCGGGCCAGCCGTCACTTGTCGTAGACCCAGATCGGCCGTACCTCGATCGAGCCGATCCTCGCGCTCGGAATCCGCGCCGCGATCTCGATCGCGGCGTTCAGATCCTTGGCCTCGATCAGATAGTAGCCACCGAGTTGCTCGCGGGTCTCCGCAAACGGCCCGTCGGTCGTCAGCGTCTTGCCGTCGCGCACGCGCACCGTCGTCGCGGTCGTGGTCGGCCGCAGCCGATCGCCGGCCTTGAAATTGCCGCTCTGGATGATGCCTTGGGTAAAGGTCTGGTATTCGGCCATCAGCTTCTGGGCCGTGGCGGCGTCGTTCTTCGCGTATTCCACCTCGTTCTGGTAGATCATCAGCAGATATTGCATCGCTTCACTCCTGTTGCTCGGCTGTGTCGCCGACATCCAGTCGAACGGGCACGCAGCAAACGACATCTTCAGGATAAATTATTTCGGGGGGATCGTGGGTCGCGATAACGGCTTGACGAAACCGTCACAAATGCCTCATGCGTTGTCCGTCAGTCGGCCGGACGGCCGCTCCGGCAGGTGCCGAAAGGCCGCCGGGGAGGAAAGTCCGGGCTCCCTTGACATACGGTGCCGGATAACGTCCGGCGGGGGTGACCCCAGGGAAAGTGCCACAGAGAACGAACCGCTTCGCGTCGCCTTCGGGCTTCGCGGAGTAAGGGTGAAAAGGTGCGGTAAGAGCGCACCGCGGGTCCGGCAACGGAGCCGGCATGGCAAACCCCACCGGGAGCAAAACCGAATAGGGACGGCGTAGCGGGCTGTTCGCACAAGCGATAACGCCGCGGGGCGATGTCAGGCCCGCCGTCCGGGTAGGTTGCTTGAGGCCATGTGCAAACATGGTCCCAGAGGAATGGCCGTCACGTATCGTTCGCGCAAGCGGACGGTGCCTTACAGAACCCGGCTTACAGGCCGGCTGATATCTTGCAACGAGGGGTTCGATGCCGACCGCATCGAACCCCTCACCATTTTCAGCGACGCCTCAACGTCGTCGCGCCTCAGGCGGCGCGCGTGTCGATCTTCGCCAGTACGGGCGCGAGCTCGGCGGCCTCGCGCCGCTGCTTGCTCACCTCAAAACCGTGCATGCCGATCTGCCATTGCAGCCCGACGATCGCGCCCTTGGTCGGCTGCAGCAGCGCGAGCGAAGCGAACAGCGTCACCGGCAACCACACCGCCAATTGCAGCCAGACCGCCGGCGCATACGCGGTCTCGACCGCGAGGATCGCCGGCACCACGAGATGGCCGACCACGACGATCACGAGATAGGCGGGAAAGTCGTCGGCGCGCTGGTGGGACAGATCCTCGCCGCAATGGTCACAAGCGCCCGCGACCTTCAGGAAACGGCCGAACAGATGACCCTCGCCGCAGTTCGGGCACTTGCCCCGGAAACCGCGCCACATTGCCTTCGCCAGAGAGATCGAACCGGTTGCCATGACAGCACCTTCCTTTTCACTGATCCATACAATAATATCTTGCATCCATACATTCAAAGGATTTGGGGCTAAATTGCATGGATTGGACCCCGACAATCTCGGAGCTATCAGGGCCGCGCTATCAGCGCATCGTCGAGGCCATGGAAGCCGACATCGGCGCCGGCCGGCTGGTGCGCGGCCAGCAATTGCCGACGCAGCGCGCGCTGGCAAAGGCGCTCGGCGTCGACCTCACCACGGTGACGCGCGCCTACACCGAGGCGCGGCGACGCGGCATCATGGAAGCGCGCGTCGGCCAGGGATCGTTCGTGTCGGAGACCAGCGCGCGCCGCGCTGTCGACCTGCCGCATCCGGTCGCGATCGACCTGTCGATGAACGTGCCGCCGCATCCGCTGGAGGCGCAGCTCGACGAACGCATCATCGCCGGCATGGAGGCCCTGCGCGCGCAATCGGGCCTGACCGCCTTCCTGAATTACCAGCCGCCCGGTGGCAGTGCCCATGAGCGCGAGGTCGCGGCGCGCTGGATGCGCATCCGCGTGCCGCACGCACATGCCGACAGGCTCGTGATCTTTCCCGGGGCGCAGACCATCCTGTTTAACCTGCTCGCGCACCTTGCTTGGCCCGGCGACGTCGTGCTGACCGAAGCTCTCACCTTTCCCGGCATCAAGGCAGCCGCCGCGCAGCTCGGCGTCAAACTCGTGAGCGTCGCGATGGATGACGGCGGCATCCTGCCCGACGCGCTGGCGAAAGCGTGCCGCACGCACAATCCGAAGGCCGTCTATCTCATTCCGACGCTGCACAATCCAACCACGGCGACGCTGTCGGCCGAGCGGCGCAACGCGATTGCAAAGATCGTCCGCGATGCCGACACAGTGCTGATCGAGGATGACGCCTACGGCCTGCTTGACCGTGCGGCCTCGCCGATCGCGAATCTCATTCCGGAGCGGACTTATCTCGCAACCACGTTGTCAAAATGCATCGCACCTGCGCTGCGCGTTGCATATCTCGTGACGCCCGACAACGCCGCGCAGCAGGACATGCGGACCTGCCTGCAGGCGACCGTGCAGATGCCGGCACCATTGATGGTCGCGCTGGTGACGCACTGGATCGAGACCGGCATTGCCGATCGCATCATCACGGCCATCCGCAATGAGGCTGTCGGCCGCCAGCAGCTCGCCCAGCGCGCCCTGAAGGGATTTCAGTTTCTGGCAAAGCCCGCCGCGCATCATCTCTGGCTGCGACTGCCTGAGAACCGGCCCGACGTCGCAGGATATCTCTTGCGCAATGGCCTCGCAGTCGTCGCCGGCGATGCCTTCACCGTCGACGGAACGCCGCCGAACGCGGCACGCGTCTCACTTGGTGCCGCGCGCAACAGGGCCGAATTGACCGAAGCGCTGCGCATCCTGGTCGGCGCGCTGCACAGGCCCGCCGACACCAGGCAGATCGTCTAGCTAGTGAAACCTAATGATGACGGCGATGGCGCGGGCGGACGACGGGCGTCGCACCTGATGGAAAGGCCGCATAGGCCTCGCTCGGCGCCCCCGTCTCACCGCGGGCCGCGCGCCCCGCCGGCGTGAGCTGGCCGCCATTGAGCACGTCGCGATCGGGATGGGCGGCCTGATAGGCCGCAGGTTCGGAAAACTGCGCCTGCGCCATGGTCGGCATCAAGGAAGCCGCCGACAATAGCGCGGCCGTAACGGCAATCTTCGTATGGGTCATCGTCCTTCTCCGTCCTCTGGTTCCGGACAAGCGAGCGCATCAAATGGCGTTGGCATGCCCCCGATTGATGTACGGCCATCATGTAGGCGCGTCTTCCGCGAACGCCCGTCCCTGATTGGTCCCAGGGATCACGCTTGCGTGCGGTTTTGAAATTGACCTTCACGGCCGAAGCCGTGCTATGCGGGCAGTGGCGATCAACCGTTCGGGATCGCCCATTGCTGCAGGGATAATCGGTTGGAAACGTCCAATTACGCGTTGCTGCTGTTCGGTGCATTGGCCGGTGGCTTCGTCTCGGGCCTCGCCGGTTTCGGCACGGCGCTGATGGCGCTCGGGATCTGGCTCTACGTGCTGCCGCCCTCGCTCGCGGTGCCGCTGGTGCTGATCTGCTCGGTGATCGCGCAGACTTCAACGCTGCCGTCGATGTGGAAGAGTTTTGATCTTTCGCTGGTATGGCCGTTCCTGATCGGGGGATTGATCGGCGTGCCGCTCGGCACCATGCTGATCGCCTCGGCCGATCCAAAAGTGTTCAAGCTGAGCGTCGGCATTTTAATTCTGGTCTTCTCGAGCGCGCTCTATCTGAACAAGAGACCGCTCGCGATCAAGTTCGGCGGCCGCCTTGCCGACGGCGCGATCGGCTTTGCCGGCGGTATTCTCGGCGGCCTCGCCGGGTTGTCCGGGCCGCTGCCGATTCTCTGGGCCAATATCCGCGGCTGGAACAAGCATGAGCGGCGCGGCATCTTCCAGCTCTTCAACTTCACGGTGCTCTCGGCCGCGCTGGTGATGCAGACCGTGTCCGGCATCGTGGAGCTCAAGGTGATCTGGCTCGCAGCCGTTGCCTTTCCGGGCACGCTGATCGGCGCCTGGGCCGGCGCGCGCGTTTATCACGCGCTGAACGACAAGCATTTTGGCGACGTCGTGCTCGGCCTGCTGTTCCTCTCCGGCCTCACCCTGGTCTGGAACAGCATCGGCGCGATCTGATCGCATGGTTTGCGGCCACGAGCATCAGATTTTGGGTTCGTGCGCTTAAGGCGCTGCTGCGCGACGAGCGGACCGAGTTCACCACCATTTGGCGGCATCTCAAACCGGGCGATATCGCCTGCGACGTCGGCGCCAACAAGGACAGCAATCACCACCGCCCGGCACGTTAGCCGGAGCAGCCAGGATGAAACAAGCTACCGTTACGCAGGCTCGCGGGCGAGAGGTGCAACGGCTTCGGCGCTCTCCTGCTCTGGGACCGCCTCCTTCGGCGCCGACGTCAGGCGCTTCCCGAACTCGCGGTGCAGCAGCCACAGGCTCAAGCCCGCCTGCAACATCGTCGCCGCGACCGACAGGTACCAGACGTATTCCATGCGAAAGCCCGGCCGCGTCGAGAGCCAGATCGCCGGCAGCGAGTAGGTGAACACGCGCGTCGCCGAGCTCAAGAGCACCGGCCGGGTGTTGCCGAGGGCCTGGAACATGCTCGAGCAGGTGAAGATCAGCCCCTGCGCCACCATGTTGAGCGATATGATCCGCAGGAACAGGTAGGCGATGTCCATCGTCTCGGGGTCATTCGAGAATCCGGCAAGCAGCAGCTCCGGTTTCAACTGCGCAAGGATCATGAAGCCGGTCATCACGATCGTGACGATCAAAGCAGCCTTGACGAAAGTCTCCCGCACGCGCGCAGCGTTGGCTGCGCCGACGTTCTGGCCGGCGATCGGCCCGGCCGCCAGCCCGACCGCAAGCGCCGGCATGTTGATCAGGCCGAGCACGCGCTGCCCGATGCCGAAGCCGGCCTGCGCCGCCGCGCCGAAATCGCGCAGCACATAGTAGACCACTGCCATGAAGATGAACATCATCGCGAACTCGCCGCCGGCGGGCAGGCCGACGTTGAGAATGCGTTTCAAATGGTGCGGCTGCGGACGCCATTGCGCAGGATTGAAGGCGACATAGCGCTCGACCTTGCGGAAATACGCCAGCAGCATCAGAGCGCCGATGGCAACCGCGATCGAACTCGCCAGCCCCGCGCCGGCGACGCCAAGCGCGTAGCCGGTGCCCCAGCCCGAGATCAGCACCGGCGCCAGCGCGATGTTGATGATAACAGCGACGACCCGCACCAACATGGCGGGACGCACGATGCCGGTCGCACGGAGCGCGGACGCAATCACTTGCATGACGAACTCCAGAGCGAGCGCCGGCATGAACCACAGCAGGTAAACGGTTCCCGCCTCGATCGTGGCTTGGTCCGCGGCGATCGAACGCATATAGAGGCGAGACAGCACCGCTCCCGCGACCAGCGTCAACAGGCCGAACAGCACCGACAGCGCGACCGCCTGGTTGAAGATCAGATTGGCGTCCGCCCGATCCTTGCGTCCCACGGCATGCGCGATCAGCGCGACCGTGCCGACGCCGAGCACCTGCATCAGCCCGTTGACGAGAAAGCCGGCGTTGCCGGCCGCAGCGACACCCGCGACGGCGGCATCGCCCAATCCCGACACGAAATACAGATCGACCAGCTGGCAGATCATGATCGAGATCATGCCGGCCATGATCGGCGGCGTCATGACGAGGATGTGTCTCACGATGGAGCCGTTCGTCAGGTCTTTCATCTCATTCCATCCTTGACGCATTCCTTGGCGCCGTGGCTGCGGGACTTTCGTCCCGCAGCCGCCCGCCTCACTCCGCCGCTGCGACGTGCCCGAGCTCGACCACCTGGCGCTCGAACAGGCCGCGATAGATGCCTCCCGGCTTACCCGCGAGCGTGGCATGGGTGCCCTGCTCGACGATCTCGCCGCGGTCGAACACCAGGATGCGATCGAGGCTGCGCACCGTCGACAGCCGATGCGCGATCACGATCGAGGTGCGGCCCTTCATCAGCCGCTCCATCGCCTCCTGAATCAGCGCCTCCGATTCCGAATCGAGGCTCGAGGTCGCCTCGTCCAGGATCAGCACCGGCGCGTCCGCCAGGAAGGCGCGCGCCAGCGCCACGCGCTGCCGCTCGCCGCCCGACAGTTTCACGCCGCGCTCGCCGACCAGCGTGCCGTAACCCTTCGGCAGGCGCAGGATGAAGTCGTGCGCGTTGGCCAACCGCGCCGCGTGCTCGATCGCCTCGAGGCTGGCCCCGGGCCGGCCATAGGCGATGTTCTCGGCCAACGAACGGTGGAACAGGATCGGGTCCTGCTGCACGATCGCGATCTGGTTGCGCAGCGATTGCTGTGTAGCCAATGCGATGTCCTGCCCGTCGATCAGCACGCGACCGCCGGTGACGTCGTAGAGCCGCTGTACCAGCTTGACGAAGGTGGTCTTGCCGGAGCCGGAGCGGCCGACCAGGCCGACACGTTCACCGGCCCGGATCGTCACCGACAGCCCGTCGTAGAGCGGCGCGCGATGGCCGCCATAGTGGAACGTCACGTCCTCGAACACAATCTCGCCGCCCTCGATCGCGATCGGCTGCGCACCGGCCGCATCGGCGATGCCGATCGGCTCGGCATGGATCGCCACCAGCTCGTCCATGTCGTTGACCGAGCGCTGGAGGTTGTTGATGTGCATGCCGACGTCACGCAAGTAGGCGTGGATGATGTAGTAGCTGGTCAGCACATAAGTCACGTCGCCGGGCGAGGCGCGTCCCGACATCCACAACAGCACCGCGCCGCCGATCACGGACGTGCGGAGGCACAGCAGCAGCGAGAGCTGCGCCATGGCCGTGTAGTTGTAGCGCAGCCAGGTCCGCCGCACCCGCACCCGCCATCGGTTGATGACACGGGCGAGCCGCGAATCCTCGCGCGCCTCCGCGCCGAACGACTTCACCACGGCGTTGCAGGTCAGGGCATCCGCAAGCGTGCCGCCGACCTTGGTGTCCCAGGCATTGGAGATGCGCGCTGCCGGCGCGATGTAGCGCGTCGAGAACACGACGGTCACGGCGACGTAGAAGAACGCGCCGACCGCGATCACCGCGCCGAGCGAGGCCCAGTGCATCCCGATCAGGACCATCGAGCCGATCAAGACCAGCAGCGAGGGCGCGAGCGCCATCAGGATGGTGTCGTTGAGCAGGTCGAGCGCCCACATGCCGCGCGTGATCTTGCGCACGGTCGAGCCCGCGAAGGAGTTTGCGTGCCAATCGGTGGAGAAGCGCTGCACGCGGATGAAAGCCTCCTGTGCGACGTCCGACATGGTCTTGAGCGTGAATGGCACGATCGCCTGCAGGCCGGCCAGCCGCAGCACCACGGACGCGGCGCCCAGCGCCACGATGGCGCCGAAAGCAATCAGGGCGGCATGCCGCGCATCGGGATCGGACGGGCCGCGCGTCAGCGCATCGACCAGCCGACCCGAGAAGACCGGCATGAACAGGTCGGCGATGGTGGCACCCAGCAAGCCGCCGGCCACGATCAGGCCCCGTCCCGGCTGCTTCAGCCAGTGCCGGAACACGAAGGGCAGCACCAGGCGGATCGCCGCGGGCTTTTTTGACAGAGCGGTCATGGCATCATCCGGCCGCTTCTGGCGCGGTCCGGCTCCATCGATGGACGCAGGCCGGCCGCGAGGGCCGGGACAGCGTTACTTGAGACTGAATTTGACTTGGGAAGCGGAGCGATCGGGACTTTGTGCCCAATCGAAGCTGGCGGAAGAGGCCTCTAGGAGGCCGAGCAGATACCGAGCCAGAACATCATCGAGCGCGGGCGGGCGATCTGCGAAAGCGACGAAATCATGCAAATCTCTCCCCGGTTCGAATGAATGAGGTGCGCCTTATAGATGCGTCGTTTTCGGTTTGCAACGGGGCCCGCGCGAGATCACGGACGAGTGTTGCAATTTGGTTCCTCCTTCGAACGAAGGACGTCAGGCGAAGCGCGGTCAATGCGCGTCGCCGCCGCCGGTCAGCGAGGCCGGCTTATTCAGCAGCGTCACCAGCAGGGTGAGGCCGAGATAGAACAGCGTCAGCACGAAGAAGGCGTCGCCGAAGCTCATCACCACGGCCTGGCGGTGCACGAGCTGGGAGAGCTGCTTCATCGCCATCAGCGTGGAATCGCCGAGCCCCTGGAACTTCTGCATGAACATGGTCAGCGTTTCGGTCGCGGTTGCATTGCCCCAGGTCACGCGCTCCTGGAGGCGGGTGATGTGCAAATCGGTGCGGTCGTTGAGCACGGTGTTGATGACGGCGAGGCCGACGGCGCCGCCGAGGTTGCGCATCAGGTTGAACAGGCCCGAGGCGTTCTTCACCCTGTCAGGCGCCAGCGTGCCGAGCGCGATGTTGTTGGTCGGCACCATCGCGAACATCATGCCGATGCCGCGCAGGATCTGCGGCACCAGCAGCTCGTAGAAATCGTAGTCGCGGGTGATCCAGGTCATCTGGTAGGAGCCGATCGCGAACACGACGAGGCCGAATGCGATCATGTAGCGCATGTCGAGCTTCGTCATGAGCCGGCCGACCAGCGGCGCGACCAGGAACATGGTGATGCCGGAGACGAACATGGTCTCGCCGATCATCAGCGCGCTGTAGCCGCGCACCTCGGCGAGATAGCGCGGATAGATGTAGGTCAGGCCGTAGAGGCCGATGCCGATGCAGAACTGCAGGACACAGCCGATCGCGAAATTGCGATCCGAGAAGGTGCGCAGATTCACGATCGGCTCGACCGCCGTGAAAACGCGCCAGAAGAAGGCGATCGCCGAGATGGCGCAGATCCAGGCGCAGATCGCGACCGAGGTGTCCTGCATCCATTCATATTGCGGCCCCTCTTCGAGCACGTATTCCAGCGTGCCGAGAAAGCCGGCCATGAACAAGAGGCCCCACCAGTCGAAGCGGTCGAGCAGTTCGAAATGCGGCTCGTCGAAATCGACCAGCGCGAGCACGCCGATGGTGATGCCGATGCCGGGCACGACGTTGATGAAGAACAGCCAGTTCCACGACATCAGGTCGGTGATGTAGCCGCCGACCGTCGGCCCGATCGTGGGTGCGAGGGTCGCGACCAGTCCGATGATGGGACCGACAATGTGGAATTTCGATCGCGGGAACACGGTATAGGCCGAGGCGAACACCGTCGGGATCATGCCGGCGCCCAAAAATCCCTGCAATGCACGCCAGAGGATCATCTCCTCGATGGTGGTGGCGAAGCCGCAGAGCAGGCTCGAGGCGGTGAAGCCGGCCGCCGAGATCGCGAACAGCAGCCGCGTGCCGAAGGCGCGCGACAGGAATCCCGACAGCGGGATCGCGATGACCTCGGCGATCAGATAGGCGGTCTGGACCCAGGAGACTTCGCTGGAGCTCGCCGACAGGCCCGCCTGGATCTCGCTGAGGGAGGCCGAGACGATCTGGATGTCCAGGATCGACATGAACATCCCGAACACCATGATGATGAACGCGAACAACCGCTTCGGCGCGATGCGCTCCGAAGCGGGGTCCGCCATCATGGCGGGTGAAGCGGTGGTGGCGTTGGCCATTGTGTCAGCTCTGACTGAAGCAAGCCGCGAGGTCGGTGCACCTCTCCCGCTTGCGGGAGAGGTCGGCGCGAAGCGCCGGGTGGGGGCTCTCTCCGCTTGGGGATTGTCCCGTTGCGGAGGCACCCTCTCCCCAGCCCTCTCCCGCAAGCGGGAGAGGGAGCGCACCTGCGTGAGAGGTGGCGGCGCGGCTCATGTCACCAAATCCTACTGCGGATGGATCGCGGTGGGATCGTCTAGGTCGACCTCGCTGTCGGCGTCGGCCGCGCCCTTGTTGGTGTCGACAGTCGCATAGACCGACATGCCGGCACGGAGCAGGTTCTGCTTCGCCACCGACTTCGGCACGCGGATGCGTACCGGCACGCGCTGCACGATCTTCGTGAAATTGCCGGTGGCGTTGTCGGGCGGCAGCAGCGTGAACACCGAACCCGAGCCCGCCGCGATGCTGTCGACGACACCGGAGAACTTGCGCATGCCGTAGGCGTCGACCTTGATCGTCACCGGCTGGCCGGGACGAATGCGCCTGAGCTGCGTTTCCTTGAAATTCGCGTCGATATACACGTTGTTGAGCGGCACGATGTTGCCGAGGCGCTGCCCGACCGCGACGAAATCGCCGGTGCTGACCAGACGGTTCGAAAACGTGCCGTCGACCGGTGCACGCACGGCGGTGAAGCCGAGGTCGCGCTCCGCCTTGGCGAGCGTGGTCTTGAGCTCGGCGAGCTGGGCCTGCGCTTCGGCCTGCTGCGCCTTGGCGACATCGACATTGCTGATTGCAACGTCGTAGGCGGCCTGTGCCGCCTTGACCGCGGCGGCGCCTTGGTCGCGTCCGGCTTCCGAGCTCTCGAACACGGCACGCGAGGCAAACCCCTTGTTGCTCAGGGCCTGCTGGCGTTCATAGTCGAGATCGGCGCGCTTGAGTCCCGCCTCGGCCGAGACCAGCTGCGCCTTGGCCTGCGCCACCTGGCTGTCGAGCGCGGCGATCTGGCGGCCGATGCGATCGATGGTGGCCTGCTGGGTCGCGATCCTGGTCGCGGCGGCATCGACCGCGATCTTGTAGTCGCCGTCATCGATGCGGAAGACGATGTCGCCGGCGCGCACGGTGGTGTTGTCGCCGGCGAGGATCGAGGCGATGTGGCCGGCAACGCGCGCACCCAGCATGGTGTTGTTGGCGCGGACATAGGCGTCGTCGGTGGAGATATAGAAGCGTCCGACCAGCGTGTAGTAGCCGGCATAGCTCGCGGCCGCGAGCGCCAGCACCAGGCCGACACCCATCAGCACGAATTTGCGCTTGCCGGATTTGGGAGCGCCGGCGGCCGGTGCGTTGGGCGCAGGTGCGGCCGGCTTGTCGGTCACGGGTTTCTCCGGCGCCTCGGCGGTGCGGCGCTTGGCTTCCTCGGCCAAGTGAGAGCGCAACTGCCCGGCAAGGGGCGCAGCGTCCTCGATCGCAGCACCACCGTCCGCGTGATCCTCCAGCGTTTCCTGGCGAAGGACGCGCGCAGCCTGGTCTCTCGATACGGCCATAAAGGCCTCCCCAAAAAAAGCGCGATCCAGGAAAGCCGGCGTGCGGCCCGTTCCCTCTCGCCAAATCCAAATATCATTGACCGAACGGTTCGGTCAATATACATAATAGTCCCGGCCGGACCCTACTGACGAGAATCCTTTATTCGGGTTTCATGGCCGCAGACCCGACTCAAAAACCTTCCGAGACCCTGAACCAATGGTTGTAGCCGGCCGCGATCATCTGCACGTCATCCAGGAGGAGGACGGCTCCAAACGTCGCCAGATCTTGGACGGCGCCCGCAAAGTATTCATGGATCTCGGCTTCGACGGCGCCAGCATGGGCGAGATCGCGCGCGCCGCGCAGGTCTCCAAGGGCACGCTCTACGTCTACTTCGCCGACAAATGCGCGCTGTTCGAAGCCATCCTCGAACAGGAAGCGCTCCAGTACGGCCAAGTCGTGTTCAATTTCGATCCCGCGCGCGATGCCGAGACCACGCTGAAGGAGTTCGGTCTCGCCTACCTTCACCTGGTCTGCCGGCCCGGTGGCGGATCGGCGATCCGCACAGTGATGGCGATCGCCGAACGCATGCCGGATGTCGGCCGCCGCTACTATGCGCGCGTGCTCGACAAGAGCATCAACCGCCTCTCCGCCTATCTCCAAGCCCGCGTCGCTTCCGGCAATCTCGATATCGACGATTGCGACCTTGCCGCCTCGCAATTCATGGAATTGTGCAAGGCTTCCCTCTTCCTGCCGTTCGTCTTCCAGGCCGCGCCCGCGCCATCGGAGGAGCGCATGACCGAGGTGGTCGAAAGCGCGACGCGGATGTTCCTGGCAGCGTATCGGGCGAAGTAGCGACAAGCCGGCCATGCGTTGCAGGCCATTCGGACGGCGCT
The DNA here is from genome assembly GCF_002266465.3 of Bradyrhizobium symbiodeficiens. NCBI lineage: Bacteria > Pseudomonadati > Pseudomonadota > Alphaproteobacteria > Hyphomicrobiales > Nitrobacteraceae > Bradyrhizobium > Bradyrhizobium symbiodeficiens. The sequence continues at coordinate 5,713,614 of NZ_CP029427.2, forward strand.
ATATTTGGGTTCATGTCCCGTGATCTTCGCCCGCCCGTCGATATCCTTCATTACGAGATCGTTCAGGAACAGGCCTCCGCGCTTGGACGAATGGGTCACACGCTCGAACAGGCGCTGACGCGCTTGCGTGAGTTCGACGCCGCCCATGCGCTCCCGGAGTTGCCCGCCTCGCTGCAGCCGGCCAGGCGCAAGCTGGTGATGGAAGCCGGCCAGGCGCTTTGGATGCTGGTGGTGCAGCGGGAGTCATCCGGCCTGCGCGACAGCCGCCATATCATGCGGACCTACAACGTCCCGGCCGAGGTGCAGCGGTGCATGGGGCTTGTTCCCGCACCGACGAAGCCGACGTCGAAATGACATTTCACGCAGCGTACGCTAATCCGGCACCTGCTTCCTCAATGCCGCGAGGTCGTTGACGACCATCTTGGTCGGGCCGGTCGCGATGATACCGTCGTCCTGGAGTCGCCCAAGGATCAGACTGATCGACTGCCGCGTCGCGCCGATCATGCGCGCGAGATTGGCTTGCGTGATCCGGCCGAGCGAGATCGGCCCGCTCTCGTCCTGGGCCGCGTTCTCGCATAGCTTCACCAGCAGCAACACCAGCCGTTCGGCCGCCTTCTGCCCAGCAAGCATCTGCGCCAGCATTGAATAGGTCTCGCCCTTGAAGCCGAGGCACTCGATCAGCGCGACCGCGAAGGATGGCGACTGCGCGATCAGGCGGCGGATCGCATCCTGGTCGAGGTGCAGCGCTTCGACACGGCCGAGCGCGCGTGCCGACCAGCTATGACGGTGATCGCCGAGAATGTAGGGTGCACCGACGAAATCGCCGGCCTCCCAGGTTGCCAGCATCAGTTCGCGTCCCTGCGTGCCGGCATGGGTGCTTTCGACGATCCCGCTCAGGATGATGTGGATGCCGTTCGCGGCCTCGGATTCCCGCAGCAGATATTCGCGGTTCTGGTAGATGGCCAACCTGCCGGTCCGCATCACCAGGTCGAGATCGGGCTTTTCCAACGCCTTCAGCACGTAACGTCCGCTCCGGGCCCTCCGCACATCCGTGCAAGGCTCAGCCGGATCGGCCACCTCATGCGCAAGACTGCGCTCCACGATCGGTCTCCCTTCGAGCGACGGGCCGAAGGCTAGGAGGTCTCTGGTCAGATTGCAACGCGGCGCGAATGCTCAAGGCGGGGCTGCCGCTCCCATGAACGCACAGGCGAGGTCGGTGAGCAGGCGCTCCCGCCCGGCCGGCGCGAGGTATGTGACCCCGTAAGGCACGCCGACCCCCGTTACCGCGTTCGGCACCGCGATTGCGGCGAGCCCGAGCGGATTGGCGAAGTTGGTGTAGTAGCCATTGTTGAAATTGGCCGTCAGCGGGTCGCGCGCGACGTCGTCGATGCTCAATACGGTGCCGACTGTCGGCACGACCAGCGCATCATGGCCCTGCCAGAAGTCGGACAGCGAGCGCCGAACTTCCTTGACCTTGTAGAGCGCACGATAGGCGTCAGCCGCCGTGAACTTCCGGCTCCCGACGACGAGATCGCGCACGATCTTGACGCCGGCATCCGGATTGGCGTCGAGGAACGCGCCAACCGAGACATCCCGCTCGGCGAGAAACGGTCCGAAGAACATCAGATCATTGATCGAGGTGAATGGCGCGAAATCAGCCGGAACAACCGCCATGCCGAGTTGCCGCAACCGGCGAAGCCCGTCGCCGAACAGCCTCTCGGTCTCGGCATTGCCAAAGAACTTGAGCTGATCGACGCGCGGTGTCGCGAGCTTCAGGGGACGCGCCGGTGGCGCCTGCTCGGTCCAGCCGGCAAAATCCGCCGGCGAAAAGCCATCCTCAAGATCGCGGCGTGCCAGCACGCGATAGACGTCGTAGCCGTCTCGTGCACCGCGCGTGTAAAGCGAGATGGTATCGAAGCTTCGGCACGCATAAACCATGCCGCGCTGGCTGAAGGCGCCGGGCGCCGGCTTGAAGCCCGTAACGCCGCAATAGGACGCCGGCACCCTGCCCGATCCACCGGTATCGGTGCCGAAAGCAAATGATGACGTGCCGGTCGCGACCGACACCGCCGCGCCAGAACTGGAGCCGCCCGGGATGTAATCCGGATTGTGCGGGTTGCGCGCAACGCCATAGGGCGAGCGCACGCCGACCAGGCCGGTTGCAAACTGGTCCATATTGGTCTTGCCGACATAGATTGCTCCCGCAGCGATCGCGTCGGCCACGACCGGACTCGTGTCCTTCGCGACATAGGCGAATTCCGGACAGGCCGACGTCGTCTGCTCCCCCGCGACGTCGATGCAATCCTTCACCGAGAAGACGAGCCCATAGAGCGGCAACTTATCGATCTCACCGCTGCGCGCGTCGAGCGCACGCGCAGCGGCCATGACGTTCTCGGGACTTGCCGTCGATATCCAGACGCCGCTCTGATCGGCGCCGTTCAGACGCGACAGCACATGCCCGGCGACATCGGACGGCTTGAGCCGGCCGCTGCGATAGGCGGCGCGGAGTTGGCAGGGCGAGATATCCATGTCGGTCACGTGCTTGCAAGGACAGGAGGTGCCGGCGAGAACGAGACCGCCGGCACCGGCTTTAGCGGCCGATCACCTTCTCGATATAGGCCGGCTGAATGAAGGCCTCGAAGTCGGCACGCGGCAACAGCTTCGGCAGACGTTCCTGCTTCACCAGGAAATCGGCGGTCGAGACCAGCGTGTCGACGAACTTGCCCTTCTTCACGGACGTGCCGAGATACTCGTCCGTGAGCTGCTTGCTGCAGGGGACCATCCCGGTGCCCTTCATCATGCGCGTCGCGTCCTCAAGCGGAAGGGAAAGCTCCTCCGCGATGATCTCGGCGGTCTTGTCCGGATTCTTGAGCCAGAAATCGATGCCTTCGCATTCGGCCTTGACGAACTTCTCGACGTAGGACGGATATTTCTGCGCGAACGCGTTCATGACGACGCCGATGTCCCAGGTCGGGTAGCCGCGCTTCGCCATCTCACCCGAGGTGACGAGGATCTTGCCGCCATTCTTCACGGCCTTGTCGAGATTTGGCTCCCAGAACCAGGCGGCGTCGATGTCGCCGCGAAGCCAGGCCGCCGCAATGTCCGACGGCGCGAGGTCGATAATCTTCATCGATGCGGGATCGACACCTTCGTCTTTCAAAGCCTGGAGCAGCAGATAGTGTGTCGTCGAACCGAAGGGCGCGGCGACGGTCTTGCCCTTGAGGTCCTTGAGCGAGGTGATGTTCTTGTCGGCACGAACCACCATCGATTCGACATAGTCGAGCATGTTGATGACGAGGATGCCCTTGATCGGCAGCGCCCGGGTCGCGCCGATCGCGGTCGGTGGGTTGCCGAGGCCGCCGAAGTCGACGTCATTGCCGGCGATCGCGCGCAGCATGTCGCCGCCACCACCAACCTTCACGTATTTGATGTCGACGCCCGGCATCTCCTTGGCGAGCAGGCCGAGATGCTTGGTGACGAGCTGGGCATTCACCAGATTCAGATAGCCGACGGTCACTTTCGCCGGCTTGTCTTCGGCGCGCAGGGTGGACGTGAACGCGAGCGTGGCAAGTGCGAGCGTGGCAACAAATCTCTTCATCGTATCGATCTCCCTCGATCAGAATTGAATTTCAGGCCCATGGCATCAACAGTTTCGCGATCCCGCGCATGATGAGATCGAGCACGACGCCGGTGAGGCCAAGCACGATCAGGCCCATGATCACGACGTCGGACAGCAGGAACTTTGCAGCATCCCAGATCATCCAGCCGATGCCAGCTGATGCCGCGACGATCTCGGCAGCGACCAGAACGGTGTAGGTGAAACCGAGCGAGATGCGCATGCCGGCCAGGATCAAGGGCCCCGCAGCGGGCAGATAGACGTGGAACAGCAGATGGCGCCGGGTCGCGCCGAGTGACTGTGCGGCACGCACGTAGACGGGATCGACGCTCGTTACGGCCTGGATCGTCGAGATGACGATACCCGGCAAGCCGGCAAGGAACAGCAGCGACAGCTTCGAGCTCTCGCCGATGCCGAGCCACATCACGAGCAATGTATAGAGTCCGAGCGGCGGCAGCGGCCGGTAGAATTCGATCAGCGGATTGAGCAGCGCGCGGGCGTTGCGCGACACGCCCATGAGGACGCCGAGCGGAATGCCGACGAGGCAGGCCAGCGCGAAAGCCGTGAGGATGCGATACAGGCTGGCGCCGAGATGCTGGAGCAGCGTCGCGCCCTGGTAGCCCTTCGTCATCGTCTTGATGAACGCGGCCCAGACCGCCTGCGGCTTCGGCAGGAACAACTCGTTGGCCCAGCCCATCTCCGTGACAATCGCCCAGCAGGCCAACAGCACGGCAATCGTGAGCATCGAGAGCAGGACCGATCGCGAGACCTTCGGGACCCTCAGCCGCAGACTGCCGCGCCGCGTGCGGTCTGCCGAGATCGGAATGGCCATGTGGCTTGCCTCGACGCTCATGCACGCACGCCCAGGATCTGCATGATGGTCAGCGCGTAGATCCGTGTCGCCATCACCGACTTGGTGATCGAGATATTCTCGTTGTCGACGGCCCAGCCGTCCTCGCCGGGCCCGAACGTCACTGCGTTGATGCCGGCCTCACGAAAACGGATCGTGTCGTTGAACGCATTCTTGCGGTTGACGCCGGGTTCGCGGCCCATCAGGCGCTGATAGACCGCGCGCAGGGAGCGGCAAGGCTCTTCCTCGACCGGCACCGGTTCGGTCGCGTTAACGAACAGCGAGCCGGGCACCTGGCGCACCCCGACCTTGACGTCGTTGACGCCAGCGAATGTCTCCTGCCCTAGACGCTCGATGTCGGAGATCACGCTTCCAAGCGTCATGCCGGGCACGATGCCGACCACCGCGAGCGTGATCGTGCAGGCATCGGGTGAGAACTGCATCTCGCCGGGCAGGCCGCCGCGGATACGCACCACCGAGCAGCAGGGCGGCGTGTGTCCCATGAACTTGCTGGGCACGTGCGTGAAAGCCATCTCCTTCAGCTTCGGCAGCAGCTTCGCCGCCTCCATGATGGCGTTGACGCTGATGTCGGGGCGCCAGATATGCGACTTGATGCCCTCGACCGTGACCTCGACCAGGCAGTGACCTGAATTGGCCACCGAGAGGTTCATGCCCCAATCCTTGCTGACGTCGCCCCACGCAGTCGGCTCGGCGGTGATCTCGTAGTCGGCAGTGAGGCCGACCTTGTTCAGCATGTAGATCGAGCCCTCGGTGCCGTTGCGCTCCTCGTCGACGGTGTAGCAGCACATCAAAGTGCCCTTGAACCTCACCCCTTCCTCCATCAGCGCCTGCACCGCGAGCAGCGATGCTGCAAGGTTTCCGCGGGTGTCGGAGGTGCCGCGGGCGTAGAGAAGGTCGCCATGACGTGTGGCCTTGAAAGGATCGAAATCCGTCATGTGCCATTTCTCGGGCTCGACCACCGGATAGGTGTCGAGATGATCGTTCAGGATGAGCGACGGCGCGCCCTCCTGCCCCCGGAGCACGCCGAGCACGTTCGGCCGGTGCGGCTGCGCACTGTGCTTGGTGACCTCCATGCCGAGGGCTTCGAGCTTGCCCGCGACCAGCATTGAGATCGCCTCTTCCTCCGCCGGCGGCAGGTCGGGATCGAGCGGATTGCCGGAGCGCGGCTGGCCGGTGCGGATCAGCTCCGATGCCAGTTCAAGCCAACGCTCCTCCGTGATGCGCGACAGCACGCGCTGCTCGAGATCGGAGTACGGCGGGGTGACGGGCATCTGCATGACGGGTTCCGTGGGCTCACAGCGCCGGCAGCGCCGCTTCGTTGCAGCACCTCATTGCAGCGAATGTGCCAACCACGGGAAAAGCCCGGCGGGGTGCGAATAGCGATAACTATTCAATGACTTGACTGAAAACCACGACCGCGCAAATTTTTGCGCGCCAACTACGCTTTGCCGAACACACAGCGCTGCTTGAACAGACCGGTCTCAGCGGGTGGGCGGCCGGTCCAGATCCGGCGAAGGCACCTAATCGTCGGCGTAGTCGTCTTCCTGGTGCTTGCGCGTCGCGCTCTTGCGCGCACCGAGCGAACCGGTGACGGACTGATCGCCCGCATTGGCATAGGGGCGGCGCGACTGCGCGCGCGAGGCGACCTCTTCGCCCGAGACGGCGGCGGGCTGGCAGATCAGGCGGCGGCTGGCGCGGCGCATCAGATCGACGTGGATGTGATCGTAGTGATAGACGTTCGATCCCGGCGCGAGCACGGTGGTGAAATGCGCGCAGGCGCCCGACTGCACGTCACGCAAGAATCCCTGCTCCTCCGGCACGCCCCGCCAGCCGTCCTTCACGGTGACGCGGCGGCCGTCGGCGAGCACGAAGGCGGCAATGTCGAGCGCGTTGCCGAAGGCGTGCTCGGAGATGTGTGAATGCGGATTGCCGTTCATGCCCCGGCATGAATAGGCGGAGATCTGCTTGATCTCGGCGACGCGGACGCCGAACCAGCGCATCGCAGACGGCTGCACCGTGTCGGCGAGCCAGCGGTCGAGTTCGGACACGATCGGACAGGCGAGCGTCGCGGTCGGCTTGATCGCGACCGGACCGACGGCGGTGACGGGGTTGCCCTGCGCCGGACCGAGGCGCGGCGGCGGCTGCTGCGCAGGCGCCTGCGAGTAGGGCGCCGGCCGTGCCGGATAGCTCGGCGAATTCATGTAGCGCGCAGCGCCCGCGGCATCGGTGCCATCGGACGGCAGATCGATCTCGTCCTCCTGCGCCGCCACGCCGGGCGCGTTCAGCGACATCGGCCCGGACGATGCACCATAGCCGGCGGGCTGGCGCACCGCGGCTTCAGGATAGTTCGACCGTTGCGGAGAGGACGATGCCGGATAATTCGACCGCGGCTGTGTCACCGGCCAGCGCGGTTGGCCGCCGATGCTGCCCGGCGGACGCAGCTCTTCGTCGGCAAAGCCGTAGCTGCTCGAGGCCTCGCCGATGGCGGCGACCTTGAGCGGAAACTCGGCGCCGCACATGCCTGGCCCGGAGATCGGGTCGATGCGAACGAGGTCCGGCCCCTCTTTCACCGCGCCCGATTTCAGGCAAGCGGCTTCGGCCTCGGCCCGCCACGGTTCGCGTTCGGCCTGGAAGAAGCCGCGTCCGCAACCCGCTAGCGAAACAAGGACGATGGAGCCGACGAGATACAAACGAACTCCGCGCGTCATGCACGCACGTTCGGTGAATTTACTTAAAGACTCTTCAACGCGTTGATTTCAGGGTTCTTTAACCATAAGGCCCCGCGCGCGCCCGAACACGCCGCCACCGAGCGACAGCAGGGCTGACTTTTTCGGACACAGACTCTTTGTTAACCATGAGGCTCGCGCGCAAAGCGGCGCGCGTGGCGGAGAGACCCAGGAGCAACGTCATGACGTTCGCCGGGAGACTGAGCGTTGCCACCGCGTATCTCGCCATGGCCTTTGTCGGCGTCATCGTGCTCGGCATGATCTAGCGACGACGATCGGCCAAATCCCGCCACGGCCTGCGCGGAGCTACGACCGCGCTCCATTCCATTGGCGCGAGGTCGTGGCCAACTGCTCCTCGACCCGCGTCCAGTCGTTGCCGGAACACCAGAAGCGGCCGATCGCACAGGCTTCGACACGGAGCTTGCCGGAAGACGTCAACGTCATCCTGCCGTAATAGGTGCTGCCGCTGGAGCGGCTGTAGATGCTGCCAGTCCAGACGTCGTGCGTCTTCGGCTTCATATTGACGAGCACACTTTCACCCCGGTCGGAGGCTTCGGTGAGTGCGAAACCGCAAAGCGCAGGGCCACAGCGTTCGATGCGAACGGTGCCCTTGGCACCCGTGCTCTCCCATTCGCCGAGCGGCGAATAAGCCGGCTCCTCGTCGCTGCGCTGTGCGATGGTCGTGCCCTGTTTGATCTCGGGCTTCGGAGCAGCGACAGGCGGCTCCATCCGCGGCGGATCGAGCGTAACAATCTCCGACGTATCGACGCGCTGCAAATCAACCCGCGGCGGATTGGGGCTCAGCGGCTCAATCCTTGACACCTCGAGTTTCGGCGCCGGCGGAGGCAAAACGGGCTGCGAAGTCGTGGCGGCAAGGACGGGGGCAGGTGGCGGAGCGGCGGCAGTCGCTTGCACTGACCTGACCGGGATGATCGTCGCGACCGGCTGCGGCGCCTGCACGACCGGTGCGGGCGCAGGCGGCGGGGCCGTGCCGACATCTCCCGTCATCCGCAGGCTGCGACCGGACATTGAAACACAGGAACTGGACCTACAATTGCGCGGTGCGTCGACACGGAACCGGTGACCGCCGATCGAGAAAGAGTAGGAGCCGGCCTGGGCTGCGGGCGCGCTCGCCGTCAAGGCGACCGCCATGCCAAGCGAAATCAAAAGCCGCATCGTCGACCCCTCCCCTCTGTGTCGCGACGAGATTACGCGGGATGCAGAGGGGCTGAATGTGCGCTGCCTCACCCAGACCGCGCGCCACCGTTGTGACCCCCATCACAGAACGCCCGGCCGCCCCGGCGTAGGGTCGAACCACGTTTCATCCACCGGCGACACCAGTCCATATCGGGACCACGCCATTTTCGGAGGTTGTCATGAACAAGCTCACCATCGCCGCCACCGCGCTCTTTCTGGCATCGACCGCCGCCGCCCACGCCGGCGGCAACACGATCTCGTTCCAGATCGAAGGCCAGCACATCCGCATCGAGACGCCGCGCAACTGCGCCTCGCTCAACTGCGTGACCATCGTTGCACCGGGCCTGTCGGACAAGCCGATCAAGCTGAACAACATCAACCTGAAGGGCCTGGGCGGCTCCAAGGACGATGACGACACCACGCCAGGCACAACGACTGCGCAGCCCGCGCCGGCTCTGGTTCAGCAGGCGCCAGTGCAGGCGACCGCGCCGGCCGCGCCCACAGTCACGGCTCCCGCCGCTCCGGCCACGACGGTTGCCGCCGCGCCGTCAGTCGGCTTCGACGCCAATACGCAGCCCGCGCCCGTCGCGGCTCCTGCTCCCGCACCCGCGCCGGTCGCAGTTGCTCCGGCGCCCGCTCCGGCCCCTGTGGCCGCCGCGCCTGTGGTGGTTGCCAACACGCCGATCGGTATCTGGGCAACCGAAGAGAACAAGGGCAACGTTCGCGTCGAGCAGTGCGGCGCCAATCTCTGCGGCTACGCCGAGAAGACCAATGCGCGCATCCTGATCAACATGAAGCCCGAGGGCTCGAAGTGGAGCGGCCGCATCCACGATCCCGACTCCGGCCGCAATTACGACTCGACCATCGCGATGAAGGGCCCGAATGCGATGCGCGTGCAGGGCTGCGCCTTCGGCGGCATGTTCTGCGGCGGTCAGACCTGGAAGCGCGTGAGCTGAGACGCTGAGCGCACAAATATTCGTCATGCCCGGGCTTGTCCCGGGCATCCACGTTCTAAAGATCGTACGTCAAGACGTGGATGGCCGGGTCAAGCCCGGCCATGACGATGTGAAGACAGCTAGTCCCTTGTTGGCATCGCGCGCCCATTGATCGTTCGCCGCTCCCATGCGACTCACGTTCATCCGCCATTCAGGTCTCCCCGGCTGAAATCGGCCGATCTCGCCTCGCGTTCTCACCGGGACTTCTTCGTGACATCAATGCTGGCCTGGCGCCGCTTCGTGTTCGCGCTCATGCTGCCGGCTTTGCCGCTGGCAGGCAGCAGCGTGGCTTGCGCATCCGAGACAATTGAGCTCGCGCAGACGCAGCCACAAGCTCAGCCGGCTCCCTCCCCCTCCCCGACGCCCTCGACCTCGCCGACGCCGGCCACGGACGCACAAACCGCCGCCGTCGAGCCGATCGGCAACGTTGCGACTGTCACGGGGATCGCGACCGTGATCCGTGACAAGAATTCCTATCCGCTGCGCGTGCGCGACGACATCTATCTCAACGACGTGGTGCAGACCTCGTCGAACTCCTCGCTCGGCATCACCTTCGACGACGCCACCACGTTCAATCTCTCCGCCAGCTCGAAGATCACCATCGACAATTACGTCTACGAGGACGGCGGCAAGCAGAACTCCGCGATCTTCGACGTCGGCAAGGGCACGGTCGCCTTCGTCGCGGCTGCCGTGGCGAAGACCGGCGACATGAAGATCACGACGCCGACCGCGACGCTCGGCATCCGCGGCACCACCGGCGTCGTCGACGTGCCTGAAGGGGCGGCGGCGAGCAACGCCCGCAACGTCAACATCAAGCTCTATCCCGATGCCGACGGCCGCGTCGGCCACATCGACGTCGACGACCGCAGCAGCGGCACGCGGCTCGGCGCGCTGACGCAAGGCGCGAGCGGCTTTGCGATCCGGCCCGGCGCGGCCACTGCCGGAATCATGCGCTTCGCCGCCGTGCCGATCACGATTCCCGCGCAGCAGATCGCGCGCGACCGCGGCTTCGTCGGCCAGGTGCATCTGGCGCAGACCACGGGCCGCCAGATCGTCACCGAGCAGCGCGACTTCCGCCGCGCCAATCCGACCGCGCTCAGCCGCATTCCGCGGCCGGCCCAGCCGCCGCAGCAACAACAATTGCGGCCGAACGGCCAGCCCGGCCAGAACATCCGCCCCGGTCAGCAGCAGCCGGGTACGCCGGGACGGCAAGGCGCCCAGCCGCCGCAACGGCAGGGACAGGGACAACAAGGACAAAGCGGCGCGGTGCAGCCGGGCACACCGCGTGCGGGCCAGGGGCAACAGCCGCGAGGACAACATCAACAAGGCCGGCCGCAGCGCGGCCAGCAGCAAGGCGCCGGACGTCCGGGTGCACCGCGCGAAGGACAGGGCACACCGCCAAACGGCACGCCGCAAACTCAGCCGCAGCGTGGTGGGCAGATTCAGCCCGGAGGAGTCGTGCCGCCACAGCCGGGCGGAACTCGTCCGCAGCCGCACCTGCCGCGCACCGGCATGCAGCCGGGCCAACCGTCCGCGGCTCAACAGCCGGGCGTGCAGCGACCAGGCGGCTTCCAGCAGCGCCCCGCCGCCGCACCACGCCCCGCAGCGCCGCGCAAGCCGGCGCCGCCACAGAAGGAGAAGGAGCGGCGGTGATGGTGCCGCCCTCGCCGCTGTTCTCTCCTCTGTCATTGCCGAAGCAATCCATAAACCTTTCGCGGAGGAATCCTGGATTGATTCCGCCTTCGACTAAGGCCTCGGCGGACAAGTCGCTGCGCTGGCAATGACGATTTGGAGGGAATTGACGCTCACCTAACCGCATGAGCTCGCGGATGCTCTTCCACCCGAGAGCAGCGCGCTCGAACTCACGCCTCGCCGCGCAGCCAGGCCTTCACCTTCTGCAGCAGACCATGCCGCAGCTCGTCGACGGAGGCGGCTTCGGCCGGCGTCAAAGTCTGCAGCGTTCCGTCGATATCGTCGGCCGCGAGCGTCAACGTCGGCTCGGGCGCGGGGGACGACGCCAGCCCCGCTGCTGCAAGCGCGATCGGGCCGATCTGGGTCAGGAAGGCGCGCTCATATTCGCGCGACAGACGCGCAAGCGCGTCGTCGAGCGTCAGCCAGTCGACCGCCTTGATGTCGTTCATCAGCTTGCGAACCGGACCGCCCTCAGCTTCCATGCGCCAGAAATGCACGACTTTGAAACGCCCGCCCGACTGGTAGACCAGCGTGCCCAGGAATTCATGGATGGCGACGTCATGCCCGGTTTCCTCGAGCACCTCGCGGTGCGCCGCCTGTTTCGGCGTCTCGCCGTCGTCGAGCTTTCCTTTGGGCAAGACCCATTCGTTGCGCTTGCGCTGGCGCACGACCGCGATCAGCGGCGGTGCACCACGCCGCAGCACAATACCACCCGCCGCCATGACCGGCGCCCGCGCCATCACCAAAATCCGTGTCGATCCATCGTCCCCGCCAAGGATATAGGCGGCGGGGACGGCGGATTGAAGGCTATCTTCTCCTCAACAGCCCTTGACCGGCGCGAATGCGCGTGCCCTCGGCGATGCCGTCGCAGAAGGTGAAATCGCCGGGCGCGAGGATGATGATGGTCGAGCCGTGCTCGAACCAGCCGAGCTCCTCGCCCTTGGTCACGTTGACGTCGCAGGGGAAATTGACCGGTCCGCGGGACTGCGCGTTCAGCACCATGTCGAGGAAGTGCAAGCGGATGCTCGCGACCAGGATCGCGGCGACCGGCACCAGCGTCACGGCTTCGCCGGTCGAAAGATGCGTCCGGATCACTGCGCGCTCGTTCTTGCAGAACAGACGTTCGACCCGCTTCAGCGCGATCGGGTTGACGTTCCAGACATCGCCATGGATTAGCGTGACCCGCTCGATATGCACGTCAAACGGCGCATGGAAGCGGTGATACATGCTCGAGGTCAGCCGCAGCGTGACGAAGGAGCCGTTGCGGTGCTGGTCGACCAGCGCGGAATCGCCGAGCAGGTCGAGCAGCGAATAGGGCGCGCCCTTGACTTGAAACAGTTCGGTGTCGGCGATCCGGCCATGCGCGCCGACGATGCCATCCGACGGACTGGCGACAACGGACGGATCCGGATCAAAGGGACGCAGGCCCGGCTTGAGCTCCCGGGTGAAGCAATCGTGCAGGCTCGTGAAATGATCTTTCCGCGCCTCCGACAGATCGAGGTCGGAGAACAGCTTCCACAGCGCGATCGAGCCGTCCCGCACCAGCGGATTCTCGATCTTGGAGAACCAGCCCATGAAGCGGGTCAGGGCCGCGCGGGGGATGCGGTTGGTCAACAGGAAGTTGAGGTCTTCCTGCTGGGTGAAAGAGGCGATGAGGGCTTTGACTGTCATGAATCTGTCAGCTCACAGTATTAGCGCTTGTTGTCATGGAAACGACACTCCCGATTCTCTCGATGTCCGTGGCCGCCGCAGCGTCTGCTGCCGCCGTCTTCCCGAAGATCAAGGCGCGGGTCGAACTGTCCCGCGCCAAGCACCGCTCGCTCGCCGGGCATTCCAAGATGTCGCGGCGGGTGGCAAAGCTGCTGCCGTTCTACGAGTTCGAAGGCGACAAGTATTTCAGCTGCGACGGCGCGCCTGATGACGTGGTGGCGCAGCGCAAGGACGCGTTCTTCCGCCTCGCTAGGCTTTACGCCGAGCGCTACCCCAAGGGCCGCGCAATGACGAAGGACGCGGCGGAGAAGATCTCCGACCTGCACTTCACCGAAACCTACCGCGTACCGTTCCAGTTCTCGCGTCTGGTCCGCGAGCATCTGGGCACCTCGACCTTCATGGACTCCTCGAGCGGCGTCACCGTCACCGATGTCGACGGCAACACGTCGTACGATCTCACCGGGTCCTACGGCGTCAACATCTTCGGCAACGACTTCTACAAGGAGTGCATCGAGGGCGCGGAGAAGCGCGCGCATGCGCTGGGTCCCGTGCTCGGCCCCTATCATCCCGTCATCCTCGAGAACGTGCAGCGGCTCTGCCGGATCTCCGGCCTCGACGAAGTTTCCTTCCACATGTCCGGCACCGAGGCCGTGATGCAGGCGGTGCGGCTCGCGCGCTACCACACCAAGCGGACGCATCTGGTTCGTTTCGCCGGCGCCTATCACGGCTGGTGGGGCGACGTGCAGCCCGGCGTCGGCAATCCGATTGCCGCGCACGAGACCTACACTCTCGCCGAAATGTCGGAGAAGACGCTGCACGTGCTGCGCACCCGCCGCGACATCGCCTGCGTGCTGGTCAACCCGCTGCAAGGCCTGCATCCGAACGGCAACGCGCCCGGCGATTCCTCGCTGGTTGACTCGTCCCGCGGCGGCAATTTCGATCGCGCGGCCTACACCGAATGGCTCGCGAGGCTGCGCGACGTTTGCACCGAGCGCGGCATCGTCCTGATCTTCGACGAAGTCTTCGTCGGCTTCCGTCTCGCTGCCGGCGGCGCCCAGGAATATTTCAGCGTCAAGGCCGACATGGTGACCTACGGCAAGAGCCTCGCCGGCGGCCTGCCGATCGGCGTCGTCTGCGGCAAAAAGGAATTGATGCGCCGCTTCCGCGACGATCGTCCCGCCGACATCTGCTTTGCCCGCGGCACCTTCAACTCGCACCCCTACGTCATGACGGCGATGGACGAATTCTTGAGCCGGCTCGCCAGCCCGAATTTCCGCGCTGTCTATGACGGGCTGGAGGAAACCTGGAACGGCCGCGCCGAGAGGCTCAACCAGATGATGACCGACGCCGGCCTGCCGGTGCGGTTCGCAAACTTCTCGTCGATCTGGACGGTGAAATACACCACACCGTCCCGCTACAACTGGATGCTGCAATATTACCTGCGCGCCGAGGGCTTGGCGCTGAGCTGGGTCGGCACGGGACGGCTGATCTTCAGCCTCAACTACACCGACGCCGATTTCACCGAGGTCGCCGAGCGCTTCGTCCGCGCCGCCGAAAAGATGAAGGCCGACGGCTTCTGGTGGCACGACGGCGTGCTCACCGACAAGAACATCAAGCGGCAGATCCTGAAAGAGATGCTCGCCAAGCGTTTTGGGCGCTGAGGCCACACTGCGGGGGCTTGCTCCGCCTCTCCCGCTTGCGGGAGAGGCCGACGCGCTCGCAGAGCGCGGCGGGTGAGGGTTCTCACCGCTCGGGGACATCCTCAGTGCTCTGCTGCAATCCCGACGCGGAGACACCCCCACCCCAGCCCTCCCCCGCAAGCGGGAGAGGGAGCCCACTGCCGATGCCGCTGAATTGTGTGCACCATGTGCGATTGTTTGACCGCACACGGGGAAAGGCGAAAAAGCCCCCAAGACGTGGATGCCCGGGACGAGCCCGGGCATGACGCAACCTTCAGACATCGGAGTGTATCGTGCGAGCGGCGCGCTCAGGCGTGCTGCTCTTCGAGCGTGGGCTCGCCGATGAGGCCCAGCGTGTGCTCGGGGTTGAGGTGCAGACCGGGGTCCATCAGCTCGCCGCGCATCAAGGCGAGCGGCGCGCTGCGATAGAGCATCAGATCGTGGAAGGGATCTGTCAGGATCTTCGTCATCCAGACGAGGCCGGTCTCGACGTCGCGGATGAAGAACAGGTGCACGGTGCGGAACAGCAGACCGCCGCCGCCGACCACGAGCCAGATCTTGGCAACCTGCCGCATGAAGTCGGTCGCGGTCGCCCAGGGGGTGAACAGGCCGAACAGTGTGGGATCGGCGAACAACACCAGCGGCGAAGCCGCCCAGATCGCCATCAGCACCACCTTGCGCTGAAGGTTGTAGCCGACCTTGATCTCTTCCTTGTGCTCGTGGGTGGCCTGGTTGACGTGGTCGTAGCCGTGCGGCTCGAAGAAGAAATGACCGGCCTGGCGCGAGGTCATCGAGACCAGCCATCCCACCAGCGCGGAGACGACGGGATCGATGAACAGCCAGACATAGGCGAAGAGAAAGCTCAGCGCGCTGATGAAGTGCAGGCTCTGATTGATGCGGCTGTGGTGATAGTAGCGATGGTCGTCCCAGCGCTGGATCCGCAGCTGCTCGAGATAGTTCTTGATCATGCTCTCCCCCAAATGCTTTCGGGTACGGGATTACAGGGATTCGATGTAGGCCGTGTGACATCATCATTTTGTCATGTGACGACGTGCAGCGGCGCGATGACGCACGCGAGGCGCGAGCTTCAGCTCATGCCGCTTTCGCGACGTCGACCTTGCGGAAGCGCACCAGCGAGAAATGGCCGAGCGGCGGAATCAGGCGGCGCTCGGCGAGCTCTATCCCATGGGCGCCGGCCAGCCATTTGGCATAGCGCGACCAGGCGAACTCGGCGGTGCGGAAGCCGAGCGGGCGCACCACCGGCTGCAGCTTCTGCTCGATGAAGCGGCGCATGCCGGCATCGGCGCTGACGCGGGTGAGGATGATCAGCTCGCCGCCCGGGCGCAGCACGCGGGCGAATTCGTCCAGCGCGACTTCCGGATTCGGCACGGCGGTGACGACATATTGCGCCATCACGACGTCGAAGGAGTTGTCGGGGAATTCGAGCTTCTCGGCGTCCATCACCGCGAGGCCTTCGACGTTCTTCAGCTTGCCCTCGGCGACGCGCTGGCGCGCCTTGTCCAGCATCGCTTCCGAGATGTCGGTGCCGAAGATGCGCAGGTTGGGCGCATAGAGCGGCAGCGAGATGCCGGTGCCGACGCCGACCTCGAGCACGCGGCCGCCGATCTTGTTGGTGGCCGCGATCGCAGCCTGCCGGCCCTTGGCGAACACGCCGCCGAACACGAGATCGTAGACGGGCGCCCAGCGATCGTAAGCCTGCTCGACCGTGCCACGGGTGAGGTCGAGCTGCTGGGTGCCGTCAAGGTTCATGATCTTAGCCATCGATGAGGTTCTCGCTGTGGTTCAAAGAATGGATCAGCCGCGCACCGGCCGCCGCGCCATCCGAGGCGAGGCGCGCAGGACGCGGCTGGGCTGAAGTGACGTGAGGTTGCCGACGAACTGGCGCGCGCTGTTTTCCCAGGAGCGCTCAAGCGCGAAATTGCGGCAGGTCTCGCGCGACATGGTGAGCGCGCGCAGGCACGCGGACCGCAGATCGTGGTCGATCGCGCCGATCGGATGATCGGCGATGACGTCCTTGGGCCCCGTCACGGGAAACGCCGCGACCGGCGTGCCGCAGGCCAGCGCCTCCAGCTGTACCACGCCGAACGTATCGGTCAGGCTCGGAAACACGAACACGTCGGCGGCGGCGAGATGCGCAGTGAGATCCGCGCCCTTCTTCTCGCCGAGGAACACCACCTCCGGGTATTTCTTCTCGAGCGCGGCCTTTTGCGGGCCATCGCCGACGACGACCTTGGTGCCGGGCAGATCGAGCGAAAGAAACGCTTCGAGATTCTTCTCCACCGCCACGCGTCCCATGGTCATGAAGATCGGTCCGGGCAGATCGAGCCGCGCCGGAGAGTCGGGGTGAAACAGCTCGGTGTTGACGCCGCGCGTCCAGAAGCCGAGCCGCTTGAAGCCGCGCTCGGAGAGCTCCTGCCGCAGCGAGGGCGTCGCCACCATGGTCATGGCGGCGGCATCGTGGAAGTGCCGCAGCACGGCATAACCGACGGCAGCGGGAATGCCGGTCCGCACCGCGACATATTCGGGAAAGCGCGTCGTGTAGGACGTGGTGAAGGCCAGCCGGTTGCGGCGGCAATAGGCCCGCGCCGCCCAGCCGATCGGGCCTTCGGTCGCGATGTGGAGCGCATCCGGCGCCGCCTTCTCGATCCGCCGCGCGATCTCCTTTCCGCTCGGCAGCGCGATGCGCAGGCCCGGATAGGTCGGCAGCGGCCAGGACGGAAAGCCGTCCGGCGTCAGGAAGTCGATCTCGACATCGAGGGCCTTGGCGGCATTTGCCAGCGAGGTCAAGGTGCGGACCACACCGTTAACCTGGGGATGCCAGGCGTCAGTCGCGATTAATACCCGCATGGGGAAATCCCGAGAGTTTGATGATTCTCGGTTTCCGACCATCAACGAAGGATATTTCAAGCGTGTGACGTCACAGAAGTGTCGGCCCACCGTTTTGTTCGTTAACGGGAGCCTGCGGCCACGAAACTGTCATGAAACAATCCTTTCAGCGACGAAACCGTTTTCGGTTTTCCGCGCAAATGTCCCGAAACGTTTTGCCGTTAGTGATCCAGGCAACGGAGCACCGCAATGGTGCCGCGGTGGCAGAGACCACCGAGCAAACAGGGGCGATCACATGTTCAATCTGGACACGTTCAGGATTTTTTCGCGCGCCGTTGCTTTTGGCGCAGTTGCGGTCTCCGCAATCGCATTCGCAGGTGCAGCCAAGGCCGCGCCAGTGCAGCTCTTCCCCTTCTTCCAGCCGCTGCCGCCATTCGCCGCGCCGCAGCCGGTCCAGCCCTATCAGCCCTACCAGGCGCCGACCTATCAGACCGAGCCGTCCGACGATCAGGACGCAGTGGAGATGCCGGCGCGCTTCCGCCGCCAGACCGTCGCCTACGCGACGCGCGAGGCGCCGGGCACCATCATCATCGACACGCCCAACACCTATCTCTATTACGTGCTCGGCAACGGCCAGGCGCTGCGCTACGGCATCGGCGTCGGCCGCGATGGCTTCACCTGGTCGGGCACCCAGTCGGTGACCCGCAAGGCCGAGTGGCCGGCCTGGACGCCGCCGCCGGAAATGATCGCCCGCCAGCCCTATCTGCCGCGCCACATGGCCGGCGGCCCCGGCAATCCGCTCGGCGCCCGCGCCATGTATCTCGGCGGCACCATTTACCGCATCCACGGCACCAACGCCCCCGACACCATCGGCAAGCGCGTTTCCTCGGGCTGCATCCGCCTGACCAATGAGGACGTTTCCGACCTCTATTCCCGCGTCAACGTCGGCACCAAGGTGATCGTGCTGCCGATGACGGAACGGAGAGCCGAGCTCGGAACCGCGACGCGCTAACGCGACAGGACATTGTGACGCAAACGGCCCCGGAACCTACCGGGGCCGTTTCCGTTTGCCCCTCGACATTCCGGCGCGCTCGCGTGTTGCGGCGCGAACTCCGATAGAGGCGCAGATGCAATCACGCCTGCAGACGCCACGAAGTTCATGGCTGCGCACGATCGCGGCCGCCGGAGCGGTGACACTGCTTCTCTCCACTCCCTCCTCGCTCGCGCAGCAGCCTGCGGGCGACGAGGCAGCCCACCAGGCCTTCAACAATTCCTGCCGCACCTGCCATTCCGTGAAGGAAGGCGACAACCGCCTTGGCCCCAATCTCAACAAGATCTTGGGACGCAAGGCCGGCTCGCTGCCGGACTACAATTATTCGTCCGCGATGAAGGATGCCGGTTTCGTCTGGGACCAGGACAAGCTCACGCGCTTCATGGTCAAGCCCGACGAGGTGGTGTCGGGCAACAAGATGCAGCCCTATGGCGGCATCTCGGCGGAGGAGGCCGCCAAGGTGGCTGCGTATCTGCAGGCGACGGGCGGGCAATAGCGTCCCT